>NZ_CP096456.1:0-4335855 GCF_054792695.1 Arthrobacter sp. Z1-9
CAGCACGTGGCCAACCTGATGGCGTTCCAGCCGGACGAGCACATCGCCCAGGTCCTGGACCTGAAGGACTACCAACAGGCGCCGTACCTGGTTCTCGCCACCAAGCGGGGCCTGGTCAAGAAGACGCGGCTGGAGGACTACGACACCAACCGCTCCGCGGGTGTGATCGCCATCAACCTCCGCGACGGGGACGAACTGGTGTCCGCCCAGCTGGTATCGGAAACCGACGACCTGCTGCTCGTGTCCCGCAAGGGCCAGTCCATCCGGTTCACCGCCACGGAGGACGCCCTCCGCCCCATGGGCCGGGCAACCTCCGGCGTCACCGGAATGAAGTTCCGCGAGGAGGACGAACTGCTGGCGGCCAACGTCGTGACCGACGGTTCCTTCGTGTTCATCGTGACGGACGGCGGCTACGCCAAACGCACTGCTGTTGAGGAATACCGGCTCCAGGGCCGCGGCGGCCTGGGCATCAAGGTTGCCAAACTGGCAGAAGGACGCGGCGACCTGGTGGGGGCGCTGATTGTCCAGGAAGAGGACGAGGTCCTGGTGGTCATGGAGGGCGGCAAGGTTGTCCGTTCCTCGGTTGCCGGTGTCCCGGCCAAGGGACGCGACACCATGGGTGTCATCTTCGCCAAGCCGGACAAAAATGACCGGATTATCGAGGTGGCGCGCAACAGCGAACGCGGTCTCGAGGGCGAGGAATCGCTTGAGGATGACGTAACGTTGGCTGAAGATGGCGGTTCCCCGGAGGAAGCCGCAGAGTCAGCAGTGGCAGAAGAATCACCGGCCGTTGAGTCAGAGGACGCCTCGGGCGACGCTGAGCCGAACGAAGACAACACGGAGGTAACGAGTGAGTAATCCGGACTCATTTCCCAAGCCGAACACTTCTGTTCCCGAGGGAAGCCGGCCCTCGGCTGCACCCCGCGTGAACGCTCCTGTTCGTCCCCAGCAGCGGCCGGCCGCTCCCGCAGCTGCTCCCGGCCAGCGCCCGTCTGTTCCCGGCCAGCGCCCCGCCCAGGGCGAGCGTCCGACGACGGGACAGCCGGTCCCGCGCACGGCCCCGGGAAGTCCCGTACAAGGTCAGCGGCCTCTACAGGGCCAGCCCGGCCAGCGCCCCGCTCAAGGAGGTCCCGCACAGGGCCAGCGTCCTGCCGCGGGAACTCCCGGATTGGTGAAGCCGGCGCCGAAGGCCAAGGTCAGGCGTGCCCGGCTGCTGGTCAGCAAGGTGGACCCCTGGTCCGTCCTGAAGATGGCGTTCCTGCTGTCGGTGGCGCTGGGGATCGTCACCGTGGTCGCGGCCATCGTCCTGTGGACCGTCCTGGACCTTACGGGCATCTTTGACCAGGTGGACAGCCTGCTGGGCACGCTGGCCGGCTCTGAGGGCGGCGGCTTCGAGTTGAAGAAGGTGGCCAGCCTCGGCCAGGTGGCGTCATTCGCCACGATCATTGCCGTGGTGAACGTGGTCCTGCTGACCGCGCTCTCCATGCTGTCTGCCGTTCTGTATAACATCGCTGCCACCCTGGTGGGCGGCATCGGCGTCACCCTCACCGACGATTAGGATCCTGCTTTCACCGGCCAATCGCCGGTGAAAGCGCCCGATTTGAGATCGGGCCGGGATGTGCTGTAAAGTCATGTCTCGGCCCGATGAGGCATCGGGGCGTATAGCTCAGGCGGTTAGAGCGCTTCGCTGATAACGAAGAGGTCCCAGGTTCAAGTCCTGGTACGCCCACGGAACCTGTGCAGGTTCAAGTGGAGGTTTGGTTCGCATCACTGCGGCCGAACCGGAACGGGGAGCATGTGAAGAAGTTGCTTGTACTGGCAGCCGCAATCGCAGGCGTCCTGGTCTACCGGAAAGCACAGGAATCCGAAGCCCGGAAAACTGTCTGGAGCAAGTCAACCGACTCGGTTGACTAGGCCGGACGCCCGGACCCGGGACTGGTCAGCAGCCCCAAGGTTCTAGGGTATGATGGACGGGTTGCTTCTTATGGGGGCATGGCGCAATTGGTAGCGCACCTGCTTTGCAAGCAGGGGGTTCGGGGTTCGAGTCCCCGTGCCTCCACCATAAGGAAGTCCCGGTCAGCGGAAACGCTGGCCGGGACTTTTGCTTTGCCCCGTGGTACCCGACATTAGGGTTGGACAGTGAACTTCTTTCTTGCGGCCCTGGGGGTGCTTGGCGTTGCATCGTCGGGCCCGCTGATAGCCGCCACGCTGGGCGCAACCAGCGTCAGCGCGCTGGCCATAGCCTTCTGGCGCAATGCCATCGGCGCTGCGGTCATGGCGACCCCTACCCTCACTCGGGATCCAGCCCAGTTCCGCAGGGTCACCAAGGTGGAGTTCCGCTGGTCGGTGCTGGCCGCCGTCGCACTGGCCCTGCACTTTGCCTGTTTCATCACGTCACTGCAGCTGACGTCCGTTGCAGCAGCCACAGCCCTGGTCTGCCTCCAGTCGGGGTGGATTGCCGTCTTCCAGCTTTTCCGGGGTACCAGGCACCGGTGGCAGGTGCTTGCCGGACTGGGCCTGGCCTTTGCCGGCGTGATGGCCATTACCGGCTTCGACCTGGGAACGTCACCCCAAGCCCTGCTGGGGGACCTCCTGGCGGTGGTCGGCGGAGCCCTTGCCGGGCTGTACACGCTGGCGGGAGGCAAAGCGAGGCAAAGCATGACCACCGGAACCTACACCACGCTGTGCTACGGCATGTGCGCTGCGCTGGTGGCCTTGCTGGCCCTGCTGGGCGGCCAGCCGCTGGTGGGCTTCGAAGCGGCCGGCTGGCTGGGCATCGCAGCCATCACGGTCTGCGCGCAGCTCATCGGGCACACAGCGTTCAACCATCTGCTGGCCACCATGAGCCCGCTGTTGGTGTCGATGATCATCCTGCTGGAGATCCCCGGCGCCGCCCTCCTCGCAGCGTTTTTCCTGCAGGAGGTGCTCCCTGCCGGCACCTACGCCGGACTGGCGCTCATCCTGGTGGGACTCGCCGTCGTCGTCCTCGGCCAAAAGTCCGGAAGGCCGGGGTGGCGGAAGCCTGCTACGGGAACAGGCAGTGCCGATGGGCCGCCGGAGCGTCCCCTGGCGGAACTGGGCACGGACTGACCCTGTTTCATTACAAGAGGTGGATGGATCCTACTGTCCGCCGCGGCGGACCGGTTGGGCCGTATTAACCGTGTGGATGGCGCGGAGGAGTTTGGCCGGGAAATACACCGAGAAGAACACCACCATGGGTGCCTTGAGGGCCATCTTCTTGACGTTATGGGCCTTGTAGGTACGGTCAAACCGGGTGACGTAGAAGCGGTAGTCCCGCGGTGAGTCCTCAAGCCGGCGGGCCGACATGCCGGAGACCATCTGCGGGCAGTAACTGATCTTCAGGTCGTGGTCCGCCAGATGCAGGGACAGGTCAATGTCCTCATGCATCTCGTCCTTCTCATCGCGGCAGGTCTCGGACCGGATGATTTGCCAGGCTGAGGAACGCAGGGCCATATTGGAGCCGAACAGGAAGTGGTACTGGTGTTTGGCCAGCTTCAGCATAAGCTGGCGCATTTTGTCATCGGCTTTCAGGCCAAAGCGGCGCATTGGCATGTCGTAGTAGACCACCGGACCGGTGGCCGCCTGGACTGACTCGTCCAGGAAGGCCCGCTGCACCTGTTCCACCCAGTCCGGCTCCACCACGGAGTCGGCGTCAATGCGGCCCAGGATGTCCCCGGTCGCGTTGTCCAGGCCGAAGTTCCGGGTGGGAATAAGGCCCTGTTCGCTGTCCTGGCTGAGCAGGATGATGGGGCTTTCCGGATACTCGAGCTGCATCTGGCGCACAATGTCCGCGGTCCGGTCCTTTGACAGATTGTCCACCACGATGATCTCGTGGGCGGGAACGGACTGATAGATGGCAGCTATAAGGCACTGCCGGATCACGCTCTCCTCGTTGTATGCCGGGATAACAATGGACACGCGGGGCAGTTCTGCTGCGTCGTTCAAGGCATCCTCAGAGGATTGATCGGCTGACATCAGTCCAAATCTAGCACCGATCAGATGCGCCACCCGGGAGGGCGGCCGTGGCCGGAGACGAATGAGGGGCCCCGCCACAAAGGCAGGACCCCTCACTGGACATCCGGACTGCCGGGACTAAATGCTGCCCTTGCCCGCTTCGCTGCTGCTTGATGCGCTGTTCTTGGTGTCAGTCTTTGTGTCGATGACGACTGGAGCCGTGCTGCTGGAAACGTCCTCAGCCACGTGCTTTGCCTTGTCAGCGGTGTCTCCGGCAGTATCCTTGGCAGCCTCGGCCACCTCGGAGGCGGAGCCGGTGGTTGCTTCCGGGACCTCGTTCACAGTGGTGGCCGGAACCGGTGCCGGGGTGCCCGTTCCTGCAACCGGCGACGGCGTCTTCCACGGGTCCTCGACGGGCTTGGAGGCTTTCCACGCTGCCACGCCGGCGGCTACGGCGGCCGCGATGACACCGAAGACCAGCCAGCCGCGCTTTTTCGGTACCTCGGGCTCCGCGAGCTGAACGGTTGCCGTCCGGCCACCTTGAGTCGCAGCTGCCCTAAGTTGTGTTCCGGTAGCCAGGGCCTGCTCCTGGAGGGCGTGGATGATTCCTACGTCGCCAAGCTTCTGGGCAACGGCGTCCACGCGTGCGGGCGTATTTTCAAGGGTGCGGTGCACAACGCCTGACGCGGTGCCGATCTGATCGGACAGGCGGGGCAGATATTCCACCACTACCCGGTCGCGGGCGTTGAGGATGACGGGGGTGGCCCTGTCCAGGGCCTCATGCAGCCGCGGTGAAGCACCATCCACTGCGTCGTTGATCCGCGGAGCGAGCTGGGCCAGGCTGTCCTGGATGCGCGGCGTCACGGTGGCCACTCCATCTGCAGCCTTGTGTGCAGCACTCTTCAGGCTCTCCTGGATTTTGGGAGATGCAGTATCCAGACTGTGCTGCAGAAGGTCCACAGCTGCTTCCACGCGGGGGGACGCCCAGTCTTTGGCATTCTCCATGGCGCCGATGACTGACAGCTCAAGGTCACGGGCAATACGATCCGATTTCTTCACAACTACCTCCCGAATTAATGTGACGGTCTGGGGTTAGCCTACGTGGCTTGGTCTTCACCGGCTATTCTCTGGCGCGGATTTAGGTTGATTTCACCCAGCGCGGAACTGATGCAACGGCCAACCCCACCCCGGACCGCCGTGAAAGAATGGGGCCTATGACTGCAATCGCAACCGCAAAAGCAACCATCCACACCAGCCTTGGCGACATCGTCGTCAACCTCTTCGGCAACCACGCGCCCAAGACGGTCAAAAACTTCGTTGGCCTCGCCACCGGCGAGCAGACCTGGACCCACCCGGAGACGGGCGAGGAAAAGACGGGCACGCCGCTGTACAACGGCACCATCTTCCACCGCATCATCAAGGACTTCATGATCCAGGCCGGCGATCCCCTGGGCCGCGGCACGGGCGGTCCCGGTTACCGCTTCGACGACGAGATCCACCCCGAGCTCAGCTTCAACCAGCCCTACAAGCTGGCCATGGCCAATGCCGGCATCCAGATGGGCAAGGGCACCAACGGTTCACAGTTCTTCATCACCACCATCCCCACTGACTGGCTTCAGGGCAAGCACAGCATCTTCGGTGAAGTGGCGGACGAGGAATCCAAGAAGGTTGTGGACGCCATCGAGGGCGTCCGTACCGGTATGGGCGACCGCCCGGTGGAGGACGTCACCATCAACAGCATCGACATCGAACAGCTGTAATCCCCACCCATGAGTTACGGAATTCCGTCGGCTGAGCCGTCCGCGCAGGTTCCGGTGTGCCCGCGGCATCCGGACCGGCCATCCTACGTCCGCTGCCAGCGGTGCGGGCGCCCCGCCTGTCCGGACTGCCAGCGGGCGGCCGCCGTCGGATTCCAATGCGTTGACTGCGTCAACGAGACAAAGCGGACGACGCCGGAGGTCCGGACCGTCTACGGCGGTGCCGTGGCGTCGGGCAAGCCGGTGGTGACGTACGGGATTATCGCCCTGTGTGCGCTGGTGTACGTTCTCCAGTGGGTGGTTCCCGGCCAGGTGGTCTACGAGCAGTTCGCCTACAACAACGTGTTCGCCACGCCTGAATACGGGGCGTTCGAGCCCTGGCGCATGCTCACGGCAGCCTTCCTGCATTCACCGGATTCGGTCCTGCACATCGCTCTGAACATGTACACGCTGTGGATCTTCGGCCAGGCCCTGGAACCACTTTTGGGCCGGGCCCGGTTCTTGGCGCTGTACCTGATCTCGGCCTTGGGCGGTTCCGTTGGTTACCTGCTCCTGAATCCCGTGCTGGTACCGGGGCAGGGACTGGTGGGGGTTGTTGGTGCCTCGGGTGCCATCTTCGGCCTCTTCGGCGCCATGCTGCTGGTGCAGCGCCAGCGCGGCGGCGACACCCGCCAGCTCTGGGTGCTGATTGCGATCAACGGCGTCATTGGATTCCTGATCCCCCAGATCGCCTGGCAGGCGCACCTTGGCGGCCTCATAACGGGCGCTCTTTGCGCGGCAGTGCTTGCATACACTCCCCGGGGGCCGCGGCAGGGCCTCATCCAGGCAGCGGGCCTGCTAGCGGTCCTGGTACTGCTGGCTGTGGCCAGCTGGGTGAGAATTTCGATGTAGCTCCCAAGCAAAGCCGCCCGAAGGGTGGAGACGACCTCATTCTGAAGAAGGCCCCGACATAACCAATGTCGGGGCCTTTCCTTATCCACAGGGCTTATCCACAGTGTTGGTAACTTACACGTCTGTAGTTCGTCCCGGGAAAGCTACTTTCCCGCGAAGCACCGCGCATCTGCTTCAGCAGGAGGCAGCACAATCCACACCTGTGGATAAGTCTTGGGGATAGTGCTGTGCGTAAGTGGACAAACCGGCAAAAAACTGTGGATCTGTGGATAAAACAGTGGAAGATGGTCCGAGACGGCGTGTACCCGGGCTTCCACCAACGTCTTTCAACAGGCTTTTGCACAGTGTTAATAAGTCACACCGTTGTCATGGGACTTCCGTAGTTACCCACATGGCGGTACGAGAGGAGCAGCAACCGTGCTGTAGCTTCCACAGTTTCCACAGCTGTGGATAAGTTGTGGGTATCGCGGTGTTGGTAAGTGGACAACCCCGCCCGGATAGATGAAGCTAGTGCCAGCCCGCAGCTTCAACACAGGTGGTCTGCCACTTGGTGCCCTGCCCGCGCCGTCCGACCAGGAGAACCTATTGAGCGCCACCACGCAGCACATCTTCCTCGACAAGCAGCATCCGGTCCTCTGGCGGGCGCTCAACGGGCTGGGGCTCAAAGTGCGGGAAGCCGCCGAAGCGGCGGGGCTGGACCAAAGGACCGTGGAACTCCTGCAGGTCCGGATATCGCAGCTCAATGGCTGTGCCTACTGCCTGGACCTGCACGTCAGGGACGCGCTGCAGGCGGGTGAGAGCGGACAGCGCCTGGCGGTGCTCCCTGCCTGGCGTGATACGGCCCTCTTCACCGAGAAGGAACGGGCTGCCCTTGCATTGGCCGAAAGTATCACGGAGTTACCGGGCCACCATGCGCAGGCCCACGAGGAAGCGTTCGCCCGCGAGCATCTCTCGGACGAGGAATTCTCAATCGTCAGTTGGCTGGCGATCACCATGAACGCCTTCAATCGGATATCCATCACCAGCCACCACCCCGTCCGCCGCGACCGCTGAAGCAAGGCGCGCAGGTCGGTTTATCCACAGGTCTTCCACACTGTTAATAACCGCATCCGGATGGCATGATTGGTGGTTTCACGCTGCCGGGCGGTCGAACAGCCCGCATTTTTCCGGCGCTCCCACGTTTTCAACAGTGTGGATAACTTTCCCAACAGTTGGGGAAAACCCTGCAGCTAAGCGCGGGACCCCGGCCAGATTCCGGAAGATCCGCGGCGGTGGCTGCCCAAGAGGTGGGTGTCCACCATGCCGATGGCCTCCATGAGGGCGAACATAGTGGTGGGACCGACGAAGGAAAAGCCCTTCTTCCGCAAGGCCTTGGACAGGGCAACCGACTCCACGGACTGGGTGGGGATGTCGGTGTGGACTGCGGGGCGGGGCGTATCGGTCGGCTTGAACTGCCAGATGAAGTCCACCAGGCCCCCCTCCTTGCGCAGCGCCAGGGTGGCCTGGGCATTTGTCACAGCGGAGCGGATCTTCAACCGGTTCCTGACGATGCCGGCGTCCAGCAGAAGCCGGTCGATGTCGGCCTCGGTGAACAGGGCTACCGCATCAGGATTGAAGCCGGCGAAGGCGGCGCGGAAAGCTGGGCGCTTCCGGAGGATGGTGGCCCAGGAAAGCCCCGCCTGGAAGCCCTCCAGGCAGATGCGCTCGTAGAGCCCCTGTTCATCGGTGACAGGAAGGCCCCACTCATTGTCGTAATAGTCGCGCAGGAGCGGGTCTGTGGAAGCCCACGCCGGCCGGGCCAGGCCGTCCTCGCCTACCACTGCGCCGTCCACGGCTGGTCTGCCGGCAGGGACTACGAGCGCCACCGGGTGGTCATGAGGAAGCCGATGATCGCGATGCCGAAGCCGGCCACGATGTTCCACGATTCCCATGCCGCGACCGGAAGCTGGCCCTCGCTGATGTAGAACGTGATGATCCAGAAGAGGCCGATTATCATCAGGCCAAACATGACCGGCTTGAACCAGACGGGGTTGGGCTTATAGGACTGCGACGAAGCCTGCTGGGGGGTGCTGGCGGTCTTCTTGCGAGGCTTTGACTCGGGCACTGGTGCTCCTTGGCGGGCTGAGGCAAGCTCGGCGTTCCGGGCTTGATATCCTGCAAGAAGGAAGTTGCCAGCGGTCTGCGCGATCTTGGTCAAATCTGGATTCTTACTAGCAGCCAATTCTAGCCGTAGTCATGGGTCACCAATGCCCATCGCAACCGCCGGGAGGAGAACCCGTGGTACTGCAGGAAAAGGCGCGGCCTGCCGCTGCGCCGGCTGCCGGCGTCGCCATTCTGCGCGGGGCAGTCCTCGTTGTGGGTGAGCTGCTCATTACAGCCGGGATCATCCTTCTTCTCTTCGTCGCCTGGCAACTGTGGTGGACAAATGTGGAGTCCGACGCGAAGCAGAGCGAAGTCATCAGGGAGTTTGCCCAGGACCTCGAAGCTGCGCCTCCAGCCGTCGCCCCGGACGTGCCGGCAGTTGCTGAAGACTTCGGTCCCCCTGTGGTTGCGGCAGCCCCCGGCCACGCCGGCACCATTGGGATCATGTACATCCCCCGGTTCGGCGAAAGCTACACCCGGCCCATCGTCCAGGGAACCACCAGTGACGTCCTGGACACGCTGGGATTGGGACACTACACCAACACGGCCATGCCGGGAGCGGTGGGCAATTTCGCTGTTGCCGGGCACCGCCAGACCCACGGCGCAGTCCTGGACAATATCCACACCCTGGTTCCCGGGGACAGGATTTACGTCCAGACCAAGGACGGCTACTACGTGTATGTCTTCCGCAACAACCAGATCGTGATGCCGTCGCGCACGGACGTCCTGGAGCCTGTGCCCACTCTTCCGGGCGTCACCCCCACGGAAAGCTTCCTCACCATGACCAGCTGCAACCCCCGTTTCGGGGCGGAAGAACGCATCATCGCCTATGCGCTG
The DNA here is from genome assembly GCF_054792695.1 of Arthrobacter sp. Z1-9. Taxonomy (NCBI): domain Bacteria; kingdom Bacillati; phylum Actinomycetota; class Actinomycetes; order Micrococcales; family Micrococcaceae; genus Arthrobacter; species Arthrobacter sp. Z1-9. The sequence continues at coordinate 9,603 of NZ_CP096456.1, forward strand.
CTGGACAGTTGGCGTCCAGCATCAGCCGGTCCCCCCGCTGAAATCGCGGCGCAGGTGGCCACTGCGATTGGAAGGGGATGAGCATGTACGGCTGGATCTTCCGCCATCTTCCGGGGCCTTTGTGGCTGCGGATCGCCACGTCGCTGGTGCTCGTCGCCGCCGCACTGGTATTGATGGTGCAGTTCCTTTTCCCCTGGATGTCCGAGTACACCCAATTCACCGACTCAACGATTGGTTCAGCAAGCCAGCCATGACCACAACCAAAATCCTCGTGGTGGATAACTACGACAGCTTCGTTTACACCCTGGTGGGCTACCTCCAGGAACTTGGCGCCGAGACCACAGTGGTCCGCAACGACGACGTCACTCTGGCGGAGGCCATTGAACTGGCAGGCACCCGCGACGGCGTGCTGATTTCACCCGGCCCGGGCAACCCGGCTGAGGCCGGGATCTGCATAGAACTCATCAAATGGTGCGGTGAGAACAGCGTGCCCATGTTCGGCGTGTGCCTGGGACACCAGGCGCTGGCGGAGGCCTTCGGCGGCAAGGTTACCCATGCCCCCGAGCTCATGCACGGGAAGACCTCGCTGGTGGAGCACATCGGAACCAGTGTCTTTTCCGGGCTCCCCTCCCCTGTCACGGCCACCCGCTACCACTCCCTCGCGGCCGTGCGGGACACGCTGCCCGACGTCCTGGAAGTCACGGCGGAAACCGCGTCAGGAGTGGTGATGGGACTCCAGCACCGGACCGCACCCTTGTGCGGTGTTCAGTTCCACCCGGAATCCGTGCTGACGGAAGGCGGCTACCAGATGCTGGGGAACTGGCTCGAGTCTTTGGGCATGAAGGGTGCGGCTGCGCGGGCAGCCAAGCTGAGCCCGCTCATCCAGCACTGACCTGCTTTCTCCCTGCCGTTCAGTCGTCATCCTTCTTGGTGGATGTCGGTGTTGGCGTCGGCGTTGGTGTGGCGGTGGGTGACGGCGGTGGAGGCGGCGCCTTGGCCACCACAACGGTGACCGTCTTGCCCTGCTCCACTGCGGCATTCACGGCGTCGCTCTGAGCCGTGACCCTGCCCGGTTCCACTTGCGCGTTCTCCGCCTCAACCACGGCGGGTACCAGGCCCAGTTCCTTCAGCGCTGCTTCTGCTTCTTCCCTGGTCCGTCCGCGCAGTTCGGGCACTGCCACCTTTCCCGTGGACACCACCAGCTCAACGCTGGTGCCGATGCCCACGCTTTGCCCCGGTGCCGGGCTCGTGGTGATCACGATGCCGGCCGGCACGGTGGCGCTGTTGGCGGTGGTGGTTGAGGGGGCGCCTACCAGGCCGATTTGGCGCAGCATGTCCCGGGCCGCGGCTTCAGTTTTACCCGGTAGGCTGTCGGGAATCGTGACGGCGCTTGGCCCGTCGGAGATGTTCAGGACCACTTCGGTTCCGGGATCTACGGCGACCCCGGACGCCGGATCCGTTCCGATGGCGGTGCCCTTGGGCACCGTGTCGTGTTGTGCCCGGACGATCCGGGGCTCGAGGTCTGCGCCGTAGAGCTCCTGCAGGGCAGCGGACTCAGTCATCGTGGCTACCCCGGGAATCGAAACCTTCGGCGGCGGCGGTGCCGGGCGGTTCACAATGCTGTACAGCCACAGTCCGCCCCCGGCCAGGACCAGGACGGTAAAGATCACCAGGGTGGTGATCCATGCACGACGCCGGGACTTCTGACGTGCGGTCCGCTCGCGTTCCGGAGGCAGGCCCAGGGGCAACCCGTTCCCTGTGGAAGGTTCGTAGGCACCGGGAGCGAGGAGGCCGCCGTCGTCCTCCAGTGCGCTTACGGCAGCGAGACGGCCGGTAGGGGCGTCGTCCAGGAAGCCGGTGCGCGTAACCGCGAAAGCTTCGGTCGCGGGGGCGGCGGACGACATTGGGACGTGGTCGTTCGGATCGGTGGGGGCCTCGGAGGGGGATACTGCCGTTACCGGGATGCCGGCCCTGGCGGCCCGCAGGGCACGCTGGAAAGCGGCGGCGTCCTGGAACCTGTCACCGCGGTTCTTCTGCAGTGCCTTGGCAAGCACGGTATCCAGGGCAGGCGAAACGTTGGGGTTCAGGCTGCTGGCCGGTGCCGGGATTTCACGCACGTGCTGGTAAGCCACGGACACGGGGCTGTCGCCGACGAATGGCGGGCGGGAGGCCAGCATTTCGTACAGCAGGCAGGCGGCGGAGTAGAGGTCGCTGCGGGCATCCACTGTTTCGCCGCGGGCCTGTTCGGGCGAGAGGTACTGTGCAGTGCCCACCACGGCCTGCGTCTGGGTCATGGTGGCCGAGGAATCGGCGATGGCACGCGCAATGCCGAAGTCCATGACCTTCACCGAATCGGTGCTTTCGCAATACATCACGTTGGCTGGCTTGATGTCCCGGTGCACAATCCCGGCCTTATGGCTGTACTCAAGGGCTCCGAGGACGCCCAGGCAGTAGTCGATGGCCTGGTCGATGGTGACGTCATTGGCCCGGATAAGATCCCGGATGGTTTTGCCCTCAACGAATTCCATCACGATGTACGGCACCCGGACGTTGTCATCCGAACCGTCGTGGACCAGATGCTCGCCCGTATCGTAAATGGCCACGATGGAAGGGTGGTTCAGCGCAGCCACGGCCTGCGCTTCCCGCTTGAAGCGCGCCTGGAACTGGGGATCGCGGGCAAGGTCCGCGCGAAGCAGCTTGATGGCCACGGTCCGCCCCAGCCGGGTGTCGAGGCCCCGGTGGACGTCCGCCATCCCTCCCCGGCCGATGAGGTTGCCCACCTCGTACCGTCCGCTGAGAACGCGTTGGCGATTCACCGGAAGGCTGTCCTCCCGGTGCAATGGTGTGCGCGCTGGCTCGTTCATTGGCTGTCCTGGCGTTACGGCTGGCAGGTGGGCGGCAGTCCGGGCAGCTGGCCGGCGGCGCAGCCCGGGAGGGACGACTGTGCTGTCGGTGCTGCCGCGGAGGAGGTGGTGGGCGCCCGCGTCGGCGTCGGCGTCGGCGCCGGCGAGGCTGTTGTGGGGGCAGGCGGTGCTGCTGCATACGTAACCGTCACCGGCGAACCGACTTCCACCAGACCCGAACGCGACAAGCCGATAACAGTGTTGGGTGTTGAGTTTGCATCGACCTGTGGCTGGACGGTGACGTCCAGGTTCAGAGCTGAAAGCTGCGACTGAACTGTCCGGTAGTCCTTGCCCAGGTAAGCCTCAGGAATCACGTTCACTGTTTCCGGCGCCGGCGGCGTGATGACTGCCGGCGTGGTGCGGGTCGGGGTGGGTGTGGCCGGCTGCGTTGTCAGGGTGGGTGTCGCGCTGCTGGGCGCCGTGCTGCTGGGAGCGGTCGTTGACGTGGCGTCACCCGACGGAAACAGGATTCCCCTCTGGTTGAGGAAGAAACCAACCAGCGCGAACAGGAGCAGCAGGATCAGGGCGATCAACGGCCAGGTCCAGGGGCTGCGGCGGCGGCGTTCGGGCTCGTCGGCGGGCTCGTCGTCGTACGTTGTTTCTTCCGGCAACCAATTCCGCTCGGCAGCGAGTGCATTGGCACGGGCCAGGGTTCCCTGCGGCTCAGCGCCATCGGCTGCCGATGAACCCGCGGCACCGGCCGCGATTCCCGCCGCGGCGCCGGCAGCACCGGCACCGAGCACCGGCAAGGCAGACGTAGGAGTGGGGGACGTGTCCCGCTGCGCGCCAATGACACCGGTGGGGGCAGTTGCGGTGTCCACCGGGGCCGTGATGGGACCAGTGTCAGCGTCAAACAGGAACATGCCCGGGACGGCGGCGCGGGCAGCACTGATGTCGCCGTTCCGGATGGCCTCGGCAGCTTCGGCAAGCTTGATGGCGTTGGCCGGACGGTTCTTGGGATCTTTGGCCAGCATGGACATCAGGAGGGCCCGCACCGGGGCGGGCAGCGACTCGGGAAGGGGCGGCGGAGCGTCGTTGACCTGGGCCAGTGCAATGGCGATCTGGGACTCGCCGGAGAATGGCCGGTGCCCGGCAAGGCATTCGTAACCGATGACGCCCAGCGAGTAGATGTCCGAGGATCCTGTGGCCGTCTGGCCGGTGGCCTGCTCAGGTGCCAGGTACTGCGCCGTTCCCATCACCTGGCCGGTCTGCGTGAGCGGGACCTGGTCGGCGAGGCGGGCGATGCCGAAGTCGGTGACCTTCACCCGGCCATCGGGGGTGATCAGGAGGTTGCCGGGCTTCACGTCGCGGTGCACCAGGCCCTGGGCATGGGCAACAGAGAGCGCCCGGGCGGTCTGGGCGATGATGGACAGGGTGCGGTCCGGGGACAGCACCTGCTCGTGCTCAATGATGCTGCTCAGGGGCTGGCCGGGAACGAGTTCCATCACCAGGTAGGCGGAGCCCTCTTCCTCGCCGTAGTCGAAGACGTTGGCGATGCCCACGTGGTTGAGCAGGGCGGTGTGGCGGGCCTCTGCGCGGAACCGCTGAAGGAAGCCGGGGTCCCCCGTGTATTCCTCTTTCAGGACTTTGATGGCGACGATGCGGCCCAGGACGAGGTCTTTGGCTTTCCAGACTTCCCCCATGCCGCCGATCGCGATCCGCGTAGTCAGCTGGAATCTGCCGCCGAGGGTGATTCCGGTAGTAGGCCTCACTTATTCAACACCGCCTCAAAAATCTTCTTCGCGTTCGGACTGGTTAGCTGTGCGCCGGTGGTGATGTCTACGCCCTCCATGACAATCGTGACCCCCACCTGCGGGTTGTTTGCCGGGGCAAAACCGGTGAACCAGGAGTTGTTCACGCCATTGCCCAACTCCGCAGTTCCGGTTTTGCCAGCCACCTGGACTCCCGGAACGGCTGCCCTGTTGGCGATGCCCTGGCTGACCGCACTGGTCATCCACTCCGTGATCTGGTTGGCGATCTCCGGGGTGGTTGAGGTGCGCAGCTGTTCAGGCTGAGGTTCGTCGATGACGCGAAGGTCCGGGGAACGCAGGGTCTTGACGAGGTTCGGCCTCATCTGCACCCCGTCATTGGCGATGGCAGCGGTCATCATGGCCACCTGCAGGGGCGTGGCCCGGACGTCCCGCTGTCCGATGGCTGACTGCGCGAGTCCCGGCGCATCCAGGTCGTCCGGGAACCCACTGCCCCGGGCATAGCCGAGCTTGAGCTGGTCCCCCAGGTCCTCGCCATAGCCGAACTTCCTGGCCTGCTCCGCGATCGCATCGCGTCCCAGGTCCAGGGCGATGCTGGCGAACGGGGTGTTGCAGGATTGCTGCAGCGCGAAGGCAAAGTCCGCGGTGTCCCGGGTATAGCAGTTGCCGCCTGCGTAGTTGGGCAGCCTGTACTGGATGCCGTCGAAGGGCATTTCAGCCGGGTTGGGAAGCTCGCTATCCTTGTTGTACTTCCCGGAGGCAAGGGCGGCGGCCGTATCCACGAGCTTGAAGACCGAACCCGGGGCGAGCAGTTCACCCGTGGGTCCGCTGACGTTCGGGTTCAGGTTGATGCCGGGAACCTTGACGAGCTCGTTGATGTTGGCTGACTCCTCAGTGGGGTTCTGGGTGGCCACCAGGTTGGGGTTGTAGGAGGGTTTGGACACCATGGCCAGGATCGCGCCGGTCTTGGGGTTGGTGACCACGATTGAACCGCGCTGCCCTTCCGGGATGAGATCGTAGGCAAGTTGTTGGATCTCCGGATCGATGGTGAGTTCCACCGATGCGCCCTTTGGCTGGTTGCCCAGGAAGAGCTGGCCCACCCGGTCCAGGAACAGTTGGTCCGAATTGCCGGCCAACTGCTCGCCCATGGCCTGCTCCAGGCCGGTTGCACCGTAGTTTTGGGAGAAGTACCCCGTGATTCCCGCGTACAGCTCCGGTTGCGTGTAGGTCCGCTGGAACGCGCAGGTCTCCGAACCGCTCTCCACGGATTCGGCCACCGGTGAACCGGCCACAACGATGGCGCCGCGGTCATTGCAGTAATCCTGCAGGATGGCGCGCTGGTTCCAGGGGTTGGCCTCGAGCTCTTCAGCGCCAATGACCTGGACGTAGCTGATGGCACCGAAGATGAGTGCGAACATGGCAATCGCCGCTACCCATGAATGCCGTATTGCCTGGTTCACAGGTGCTTCACCGCCTCGGTAGGAGTATCAATGCCCGTGGATTCGGCACCCTTTGCAGGTGGCAGGGGTGTGGTGTCCACCGGGCCCCGCGCGGTGTGGGAAATCATCAGGAGCAGGCCAACGATGATCCAGTTGGCCAGCAGCGAGGAACCACCGGCAGCCAGGAACGGCGTGGTCAGTCCGGTCAGCGGAATGAGCCGGGTGACGCCGCCGATGACCACGAAGCACTGCAGCGCCACAGCGAAGGACAGGCCGCAGGCGAGGAGTTTGCCAAACGCATCGCGGGTGCCCAAAGCCGCCCGGAACCCGCGGGTGAAGAGCAGCAGGTACATCAGGACGATGGCAAAGAGTCCGATCAGGCCAAGTTCCTCGCCGAGGGAGGCGATGATCATGTCGCTGTTGGCGAACGGAACCAGGTCAGGGCGGCCCTGGCCCAGGCCCGTGCCTACGAGGCCGCCGTTGGCCATGCCGAAGAGTCCCTGCACGATCTGGTGGCTGCCACCGGGAGCCCGGTCGTACACCTCCGGTGTAAAGGCGTTCAACCAGCCGCTGATGCGCAGTTCCACGTGGGAAAAGACCCGAGACGCCGCAAATCCGCCACCGAGGATCAGGGCAAGGCCGATCACCACCCAGCTGATGCGGCTGGTTGCCACGTAGATCATGACGATGAACAGGCCGAAGAAGAGCACGGATGAGCCGAGGTCGCGCTGGAAGATGAGCACGCCGATGCTCACCAGCCAGGCGGTGATCATGGGACCCATGTCCTTGAACCGGGGAAACTGCAGCGGGCCGATTTTTCGGCCTGCGAGCAGAATCAGGTCCCGGTTTGAGGAAAGATACCCAGCGAAGAATATGGCGAGGGTGATTTTGGCGACTTCGCCCGGCTGGAAGGTCATGGGCCCAAGCCGGATCCATACGCGGGCACCCAGGATTTCTCCGGCGCTGATGCCGGGAATCAGAGGGAGCACCAGCAGCAGGGCGCTGGCGGCCAGCGAAATAAAGGTAAACCTGCGGAGGATGCGGTGGTCCTTCAGGAACCAGATGACGGCGATGGCGACGGCCATGGCGATCAGGGTCCACCGGAGCTGGTTGTTGCCGGTATCGTCTCCGGGCGCATCCAGCCGGTGGATCATGGCCAGGCCAATCCCGTTCAGGGCCACCACCAGGGGAAGTATTACCGGATCTGCATATTTCGCGCGGAACCGGAGCACGCCGTGGAACACCAGGGCGGCCACAGCGAGCAGGCTCGACTGGAACCAGAAGTCCGAGTCGAAGGCCTTCTCCTGGTCCACCCCCACCAGCATGTTGGCTCCGATGCCGACCGCGAGGGCCAGCAGGAGCAACGCGAGTTCCACGTTGCGGCGGGGTCTGGGTGTGGTACTGAGCTGGCTCATTGGCCCACCTCGCAGGTGACTGTGGGACTGGGTGTGGGGGACGGGCTCACAGGGGTCGAGGAGGCGTCAGGTGCCGGTGCCGCCGGGGCGGTAGCGGTGGTGGTGTCGGTTGGAGTGGCCGGAGCGGTTGGTGACGCCGACGCTCCCGGGGAAGCTGAAGGCGGCACGCACTCGTCTTCAGGCGATGTGCTTCCGGTCAGTTCGAGGTTTTTCACGATGCGCTGGGCGTCGTAGAGGTCCTGCGCAGGTACCGTTTGGCGCACGCGTTGCTGCGAGAACGGCGGAAGTGCATCCATCCGGATCTCGGTTACTGTCTCCAGGCTGGAGAGCTGGATGGGTCCCAGGCGCTGGGAGACGCCGTTGAAGATGGCGACGCGGGAATCGAACTCGCCGACGTAGTAACGGGTTTGGGTCCAGGCGTACCCAAGCCAGAGCGCGATGGTCAGGAGCACCAGCACGGATGCGGCGATGGACCAGGTGAGCCACCGCCGTGGCTTGAGGGGCACGACGTTGTCATCGGATTCACCGGCTGGTGGTTCAGCCTTGTGGGTGAGGAGGGTAGCGGCGCGCCGTGCGACGGTTCGGCCGGCGATGGTGGGGATGGAGCCGGACTCCGCAGCTGCGGCTGCTGCGCCCACCAGTTCGTGCGGGCGTGAGGCCAGTTCGTCGCGGAGGACTTCGGCGGAGAGGTGCTCGCCGAGGTGCGGGTCAGTGGCTCCCGCCTCAGGGGCATCCGGGCTGCCGGTGCCGCTGGCCGGCACGGCTTCCGCAGGGCCCCTGCCGGATTCGGCGTTCTTTGCGGCATTTGCTGCCGCAGGTGCCGGATCAGCGGCAGCAGGCTTTGGGCTGTTCACCGCATCCGGTGCCCCGGCGGCCACGGAACTGGCGGTCTTCGCCACGGCAGCTGCCTTGGTGACTTCATGGGAGACGACGTCCACGGCGGCCGTACTGACGTCGTCGGGCGTTTCTTCAACGATTTCCACCATGACAACGGTGACGTTGTCCGGTGAGCCGGCCTCGAGGGTGAGCTCCACGAGGGTCTCCACACACTCGCGAAGGTCCTTGGTCTCGCGCACGGTCCGTTCAACTGCGTGCCCGGCAACGTAGTTGAGGCCGTCCGAGCAGAGCAGCCAGCGTTCGCCTGGCTTCACGTCCAGAGTGTCCAGGTCGAGTTCAGGGCTGGCGTCCACGTCGCCCAAAACGCGCATCAGCACGTTTTTGTGGGGATGCGTTTCGGCTTCCTCGGGCCGGAGCCGCCCCTCGTCGATAAGCCGCTGCACAAATGTGTGGTCGATACTGACCTGCTCGAACTCGCCGTCACGCAGACGATACGCCCGGGAATCACCGATATGGGCAAAGTGCAGTTTTCCCTCGGCAAGCAGGAGCGCCGTGACGGTGGTGCCCATCCCGGCCAGCTTGGGGTTGACATGCACAAGTTCCGAGAGCAGGGAATTTGCGGTCTGGATTTCATCGGCCAGGGTGGTACCGGCATCCCCGGTGTAGTCGCCCCGGTCCAGGTGGATCATGTCCAGAACAGTGGCGGCGGAGGCCACGTCGCCGCCCGCGTGCCCACCCATGCCGTCGGCGACGACGGCCAGGTGGCGACCTGCGTAAGCTGAATCGTCATTTTTGGAGCGGATTTTGCCGACGTCGGATCTCGCCGCGAAGCGCATGATGAGGGGCCGCTCCACCGGCTTGGGGCCGGGTGCGGGGTTTTCCGGGGCGGCCATGGCTATGGCCTCAATTCAATGACCGTCTTGCCGATTCTCACGGGTACGCCAGGCTCCACGGGCAGGGCACGGGTTAGCTGCTGGTCAGCCAGGTAGGTGCCGTTGGTCGATCCAAGGTCCTCGATGAACCAGCGGCTGCCCTGCGGAAACAGTCTCGCGTGACGGCCGGAGGCGTAGTCGTCCTCCAGGACCAGGGTGGCCTCCTGGGCGCGGCCCAGCAGGATGGGGCTCGCGGCCAGCGGAAGGGTTCGTCCCTTGAGCGGGCCTTCGACGACCACCAGTTGCCGGGCCTGCTGCTTCACGGGCTGCGGCGGTGCTTCGGCCAGTTCGGGATTCTTGCGGACCTGCCGTGCCGTCGGGGCGCCTGCAGCGGCCTTGCGGCCCACCATGAGGTCGTGGCGCATGGTGGAGACGATGCTGAAGATCAGCACCCAGAGGAGCAGCAGGAAACCGAACCGCAGGGCGGTGATGGTGAGTTCACTCATGCGGAGCCACCAGGGCTGGCCGGAAGCAGGCGGAAGATGATCTTTGTCCGTCCCATGGTGATGGTGGAGCCGTCAGTGAGTTCGGTGCTTCCCGAGACCTTATGCCCGTTCACGTAGCTGCCGTTGGTGGAGCCCATGTCCACCGCAGTGGTGACGCCGTTGGCGGTCCGGATTTCGAGGTGGCGGCGGGAAACACCGGTGTCTTCGACCAGGATGTCGGCTTCGGAGGACCTGCCCAGCACGATGGACGGGGCGTTAAGCGAGTACCGCTGGCCGTCGATGTCCAGGACCGGCTGCAGGCGGACCGGTTGGCGGCTGGGCGCGGCAGGCAGGTTGGGACGCGGCGGAGTACCGCCGGGAGCGGCCTTGGATTTTTCCGTTGAGGAGATGATTTCGAAGTCGCCCGCGCGGAGCTCGGCATCACGGCGGAAGGAGATCCGCACCGAGCCCTGCAGGGTGTAGCCCTGGCTGCGGACGTGGTTGATAACAACGTCGCAGAGTTCTTCGGCCAGCGGGGTGCCCCATTCCTGGGCGCGCTTGAAGTCATCATCGCTGAGCTGGACATCAAAAACGTTGGGTACCAAGGTGCGTCCGGCGGCGACGGTAAGGGACTTGTGGTCCACTTCCCGGCGAAGCCTGCTGGCGATTTCGACAGGTTCAACCTGTGCCCGCGAGCCGGTGGAGAAGACGCCGCGGACGGCCTTTTCGATGCCGCGCTCGACTTTGTCCAGCAGACCCATGGTTCTTCTCCTTTCCCCCCGGCTGCGGGGCAGTTTTCGTTCCGTAAGTTCACTTGCAGTGCTGTTCTCAAGCCGCCGGTGTGCCTGCATGCAGCAGCCACTCCTACATCCGATACTACTGGGCGGGCCTGTGAATGACCTTAATCCACAACGGCCGGGCGCTGCCAAAAGTTCGATTCTGGACTGTCTGGGGCGCCCTGCTGCCCGCAGTGTTGGCCGGATCCGTCGTGGTTCCCTGCAGGCGTTTGTGGGCGGTTGCAGGGGGCCAGGTGCCCCGATTGGTAATTTCCCGCCAAAGTCCGTTATGCTTGATCTCGCTGCTTTCACAGGGTTGCGGTTCCGGAAACGGGCCGGGATTCGTGAAGGAAGTTGCGCGCGAGTGGCGGAACGGCAGACGCGCTGGCTTCAGGTGCCAGTATCCGAAAGGGTGTGGGGGTTCAAATCCCCCCTCGCGCACGCAAATGGAAGAGCCCCGGTCAATGGACCGGGGCTCTTTTGCTTTTGGTTAACTGTATGGGTTGGCCTCGGCGGAACCGGACGCACGCGGAGGCTGGACAGGCCCGGACTACGGCCGGGCGGAAGCCTTGAACCGGCGTCGGGAGTTGGCCAGGTGGCTGCGCATGGCGGCTGCGGCGGCGGCCTCGTCGCCATCCGCGATGGCGTCCGAGATGGAGCGGTGCTCCTGGATTACTTGGTCAAAGTGGTCGCGCGCATAGTGTTCCGCGTCCGTCATCAGCCGGGTCCGCGGCATCGCGATCATGGTCTGGCCGAGTGCAGCCAGGCAGTCCGAGTAGTAGGGGTTGCCGGAAGCCGCGGCTACGGCCCGGTGGAACTCGAAGTCGGACTTCATGGCATGCGCAGGATGGCCGGCACTTGCTGTGAACTCCTCAAGTGCCGCCGTGACAGCCCTGAGCTGCCGCTCGGTATGGTTCCGGGCGGCAAGTGCCGCAGCTTCTGTCTCCACCCCCATCCGGAATTCCAGCATGTGCAGCCGGTCCTCCATGGTTGCGACCGGACGGGCGCCCGGTCCTGTCTGGGGCCCGTCCGCCGGGGGGGTCAGGGCGAAGCTGCCCCGCCCCCGTTCGGTTTCAACCAGTCCCTCCGCCTGGAGCCGGGTGAGAGCAGCCCGCACCACGGTCCGGCTTACGCCGAAATCGCTGATGAGCGTGTTTTCACTGGGGAGCTTCTCACCCGGCTGGATAACGCCGTCGACAATGCGGGTGCGAAGGTCAGCGGCGAGGTCCGCGGTGAGGTTCCGGCTCATGGCAACAAGGTTACGCGCCGAACTCCACGGAATCGGTGGTCCAGGCGCGTGCCTGGTCGCTCAGCGTGACGCCCAGGCCGGGGCGGTCCGGAACAATCATCCGGCCGTTTTTGGTCTCGAGCCGCTCGTTGAACAGCGGATCAAGCCAGTCGAAGTGCTCAACCCAGGGCTCGCGCGGGTAGGCCGCGGCCAGGTGCAGGTGGATTTCCATGGCGAAGTGCGGGGCCAGGCCCAGGCCCCGCTCGTCCGCAAGCGCGGCCAGCCGAAGGAACTGCGTGATGCCCCCTACCCGCGGTGCATCGGGCTGGATGATGTCGCAGCTGTTGGCATTGATGAGGCCCTTGTGTTCGGCCACGGAGGCAAGCATTTCTCCGGTGGCGATGGGGGTGTCCAGGACCTGGGCGAGGTGCGCATGGCCCTCGAAGTCGTAGGCATCCAGGGGCTCTTCAATCCAGATGAGGTTGAACTCTTCGAGCTGGCGTCCCATCCGCAGGGCGGTGGCGCGGTCCCACTGCTGGTTTGCGTCCACCATCAGCGGAACGTCCCAGCCGATGTGTTCGCGGATGCCGGCAACACGGCGCAGGTCCTCCTTGCTGTCCGGGAGGCCGACCTTGATCTTGATGCCGCCGATGCCCTCCTCAAGGGACTGGGTGGCGCGGGCCTTTACCTCGTCAAGGGTGGCGTTAAGGAAGCCGCCGGAGGTGTTGTAGGTCTGCACCGAGTCACGGTAGGAGCCCAGGAACTTGGCCAGCGGCAGCCCGGCCCGTTTGGCTTTGAGGTCGTAGAGGGCGATGTCGATGGCGGCCAGGGCCTGGGTGGCGACGCCGGAACGGCCCACCGAGGCGCCCGCCCACAGCAGTTTGGTGTAGATCTTCGCGATGTCGTTGGGATCCTCGCCGATGATGCCCTCGGCTACCTCCTTGGCGTGCGCGTACTGGGCCGGGCCGCCGGCACGCTTGGAGTAACTGAAGCCGACGCCGGTGTGTCCCAGTTCCGTGGTGATCTCGGCGAAGAGGAAGACCACCTCAGTCATGGGCTTCTGCCGGCCCGTGAAGACTTTGGCGTCGCTGATGGGAACAGCGAGGGGGAGCCGGGCGGTGGACAGCTTGACGTGGCGGATCAGATCGACGGTACTCACAGGTTCTCCTTTGGGCGGCGCTGGGCTCCTTCGCCCACCCGCTTATTCTACAAGCGTCAAACTTGTATTACAACTACCTTTCTGCCTTTATGTGGCGTCCCCGGTCCGCAGGAGTGCGGCGAGGTCGGATGCGTGTGTTTCGGGCCACCAGTGACCAGCCTTCACGTGGGTGATGGTGAGCTGGGATGCCCAGTTTTCCAGGCCGTCAGTGAGGTGTGGAGAGAGGAACGGATCTTTGTCGGGGACCACCACCTGCACGGGGATCGATACGCGAAGCGGTAGCTGGTTGTCCTTGAAGGGGAAGTTTTCGCGGTAGAGAGTGAGACCGCGGATAGGGTTGTCACCCACCCGGCGCTTTCTCGCCTTCTCGTAGTGTCCGGTGAGGAGGCGCCAGGCCGCTTCGGGCAGTCCGGGGACCTGGAAAGCTCCAACGTAAAGGCTGCGCAAGAGTTGCCCCGCGAGCTGCGACCAGCCCCGCGGGCTCCGTAGCTTTTGCCGCGTCCACCAGGCGACATGCCGCAGGTCAGGTCCCGAAATGCTGGTGAACCGGATAATACGTCCCGCGGCCCTTGGGTCCTGGATGGCCGCCCATGCCTGAATGGATCCCCAGTCGTGGCCTACGAGGTGAACAGGCGCAGCCCGCGTTGCCGCCAGTACGGCGTACAGATCGTCCACGAGCCTCGGGAGCGAAAAGTCGCCTCGCTGTTCGTCGACGCGGGACTTGCCCGCATTGCGGGTGTCGTAAGCGATGATGCGGTGGGTCTTCGAAAGCTGGTCGATGAGCGGAAGGTAGACGCGGTGGTCGTCCGGGTAGCCATGGACGAGTAGCAGTGTGGGGACATTCCGCCCCGGGGGTGGACCGTACTCAAAGACGGCCAGCTCCGCCCCCTGCACCGAAACTGTCTGCGGCCTTGCGTCCGGAGTGGTCATCGGCAAAGCCTATATCCCGCTTTCGGGGGGCGATCCAGCCCCCCGAAAAACCCCTGATGTTTTCTCTTCCGGTTGGCGGCCGGGCCATGCGGCTATACCCTATCCTAAGCCTGCTTATCATTAATGTTTTGAGTTCAGTGGGCTAACGGTATGGTCAGGGCAGACTCTGAGTGTGCTTTTGGACTTGCGCTTATGGGTACAGTCACCGCGTAAACGCAGGACGGAAACGAACAGGGGCTTGAATTGGCAGGGAATGCAACCTTCCGGCACAGCAACACCGCGCTGCTCTCCGTGAGCAGTGTCGAGGCTCCGAGGATCGTGAGTTCTACCGATTTCGACCGCAGGCTGGCTTCGACCCTGCAGCGACTGAAGTTCCCGCCCCGGCTGCTTGAGCGTGTTGCCGGCGTAACGCACCGCCGATGGTGGGCCGCCGGGACGTCGTTCGATGATGCTGCCGCCGAAGCGGGCGCAAAGGCCCTCGCCGAGGCCGGCGTCGAAGCCTCCGACATCGGCCTGCTGATCAACACCTCGGTGACGCGGCGAAATCTCGAACCGTCCGTGGCGGTGAAGATCCACCACGGACTCGGCCTGCCGTCATCAGCAATGAACTTTGACCTGGCCAACGCGTGCCTCGGCTTCGTGAACGGCCTGACGTTGGCGGCCAACATGATCGACTCCGGCCAGATTAAGTACGCCATGATCGTCAACGCCGAGGATGCCGAGGCCACACAGGAGGCCACGCTGGCCCGTCTCCAGCGGCCCGAGACCACGCGCGAGGACTTCAACCGGGAGTTTGCCACACTCACCCTGGGTTCCGGAGCTGCTGCCGCAGTCCTGGGTCCCGCAGACCAGCACCCCGGCGCCCACCGGATTGTCGGCGGTGTGATGCGCGCCGGCACCGAGCACCATGAGTTGTGCGTGGGCGGCATTGACGGCATGGCCACCGACACGAAGGGCCTGCTCGACGGCGGTCTCCAGCTCGTCGTCGACGCCTGGCACGAAGCCCGGCCGGAGTGGGACTGGACCGCCATGGACCGCTATGTCACGCATCAGGTGAGCAATGCTTACACGCAGGCCATCATCGACGCCATCGACCTTGACCCGGCAAAGGTGCCCATCACGTTCCCGCACTGGGGCAATGTGGGGCCGGCTTCCCTCCCCATGACCCTCGCGGCAGAAGCACAATCCCTTGAAGCCGGGAACCGGGTGCTCTGCATGGGCGTCGGATCCGGGCTGAACACCGCCATGATGGAAATCATTTGGTAGCCTCCGATTGGCCCGGGGTCCGCCCGGAATGGTCGCGCGAGATTCAGGTGGCGTCCACTTCCGGCGTCGACGCGCCAGGCACAATACGACGTTGGCATGTGCTGGACAACGGTGCCCAGCTTTCCCGCCTCGGCCTGGCTCCCGCCGGTACCCTGCTGTGCGTGCACGGCAACCCCACCTGGTCCTATCTGTGGCGCACGCTGCTGGCTGCGGGGTCGGATCCGGCCCATCCCTGGCGCGTTGTGGCGGTGGACCAACTGGACATGGGTTACTCAGAGCGCACCGGCACCTTCCGGCGCCTGGCCGACCGGATCAACGACCTGGGTGACCTGACGGATGCACTGGGCCTGAAGGGGCCGCTGGTTACGGTAGGCCACGACTGGGGTGGCGTGATCAGCTTGGGCTGGGCCCTTGCCCATCCGCAGCACGTCACGGGGGTGGTGCTGACCAACACGGCCGTCCACCAGCCTTCCGGTGCAAAAATCCCGCCAGCCCTGCGGCTTGCCCTGCACCCCGCCGTGCACAAGTGGGGAACAACGACGTCGGACGCCTTCCTGCGGGTTACCCACTCGCTGGCAAACCCGCCGCTGCCGGTGGACGTCCGGGAGGCCTACATGGCCCCTTACCGCGGAGCCAACCGCCGGGCCGGGGTAGGGAATTTTGTTGCCGATATTCCCGTGGACGCATCCCATCTCAGCTTTCCCGCGCTCAGCAGCGTGGCGGAAGGGTTGCGCGGACTGACCGTCCCGGCGCTGATGCTCTGGGGCCCGCGGGATCCCATTTTTTCGGACCGGTACCTCAAGGACCTCATCAGCAGGCTTCCGCAGGCGGAGGTGCACCGCTTCGAGGGCGCCGGGCATCTCGTGGCGGAAGACCGGGATATTGCCAGCCCGGTGTTCCAGTGGCTCGCCGCTGACTTTGGTGGCAGCGGAAGTGAGTCTCCGGCAGCGGAAGCAACAACGCCCGGCAGCCATGGGCTCGACGATGCGGCCGGGCCGGCGCCGTCGGAATTCCGGCCCCTGTGGGACCAGCTCGGCGAGCAGGCGGCAGGACCCGCGGGAGGAGATACCGCCGTCGCGGAAATGGCGCCGGACGGTACGGTTGCCCGCTCGCTCAGCTGGCAGCAGCTGGACCGGAACATCCTGGATCTCGCCGCGGGGTTGCGGGAAGCCGGTGTGGAGAGTGGCAGCCGGGTGAGCCTGATGGTTCCGCCCGGGGTGGACCTGACCGTCACCCTCTACGCCTGCCTGCGGCTCGGTGCCGTGGTGGTGGTGGCCGACGCCGGACTGGGAACCAGGGGCCTGAGCCGTGCCGTGAAGGGCGCCACCCCAGACTTCCTCATCGGCATCGAGAAGGCGCTCGCGGCGGCCGCGGTGCTCGGCTGGCCGGGGCGGCGGATCAGCGTCCGGGACCTTCCGGCCGCCCGCCGCCGGCTGCTGGAAGTGGAGGCCTCCCTCGATGCGCTGTCCCGTTCCGGAGCCCGACGCAGCCCCGAGCCGCCGGCGGACAGCGTGGATCCGGATGCCCCGGCCGCCGTACTGTTCACGTCCGGCTCCACCGGCCCGGCCAAGGGCGTGCTCTACACGCATGGGCGGCTGGCCGCGATGCGGGACACGGTGGCCGCAACCTTCGGGATCCGTTCCGGTGCCCGGCTGGTGGCGGGCTTCGCTCCGTTTGCCCTGCTGGGACCAGCGCTCGGCGCGGTGTCGGTGACACCGGCCATGGACGTCACCGCCCCCCGCACCCTGACGGCCACTGCGCTCGCCGACGCGGCCGCGGCCATAGCCGCCACAGTGGTGTTCGCTTCACCGGCGGCTTTGCGCAACGTCCTCGCCACACAGGATGGTGTGAGCGCGGCGGGGCATGAGGCGCTGGAGCGTGTTGAGCTGCTGCTCTCCGCCGGCGCGCCCGTCCCGGAACCGTTGCTGGCAGAGGTCCAGCGGCTTATGCCCAAGGCCTCCCTGCACACCCCGTACGGGATGACGGAAGCGCTGCCGGTCACCGACATCAGCTTGGAGGAGATTCAGGCCGCCGACGCCGACGCTGCCGCCGGTGCTGAGACTCCCGCCGCCGTGGCGGGTGCGGGCAATGGTGTGTGCGTGGGACGGCTGGTGCACCGCGCCCGGGTGGCCGTCCTCCCACTGGCCGCGGACGGAACCGCACCCGGATCCATTCCTGCGACCGAGCCGGGCATCACCGGCGAAATCCTGGTTTGCGCCCCGCACGTCAAGGAAGCCTACGACAGGCTCTGGCTGACCCAGCAGGAGAGTGCCAGCCTGCCCGGATGGCACCGCACCGGCGATGTGGGGCACTTCGACGCCGCCGGCCGGCTCTGGGTGGAGGGGCGTCTCGCCCACGTGGTGACGGCGCCCGCTGCCGTGGTGACGCCAGTGGGCGCCGAACAGGCCATCGAACGCCTGGATGGCGTGCGGCTGGCGGCGATCACCGGCGTCGGACCGGCAGGCACCCAGGCCGTGGTCGCCGTCGTCGAGACCGTACCTCCGGCCCGTAAAGCCGGACTGGCAGAGCCCCATCTCGCCAGCAGCGTCCGTAAGGCCGCCCTTGAGGCCGGCGTCCAGGTCTCCGCGGTGCTTGTCGTCCCCGAGCAGCCCACCGACATCCGGCACAACGCCAAGATCGACAGAAGCCGGTTGTCCCGCTGGGCTTCACGGGTGCTGGCAGGCGGCAGGCCGGGAAAGCCATGAGGGTCCTCGTCACCGGCGCCAGCGGGCTGCTCGGGGGAGAAGTGGCCCGGTTGCTGGTGCGCCAGGGCCATGACGTGGTCGCCTTCCAGCGCCGTCCATCAGGGGTCGACGGCGCCACGGACTTCTCCGGGTCCGTCACGGATGGTGAAGCGCTCCGGCGGGCAGTGGAAGGTGCCGAAGGAGTCATCCACCTGGCCGCGAAGGTTTCCTTCACGGGCCGGGCATCTGAGTTCGATGAGGTGAACGTCGAAGGGACCCGCCGCCTGCTCCATGCCGCCCGTGCGGCCGGGGCGCGGGACGTAGTGTTTGTGTCCTCCCCGTCCGTGGCCAATTCCGGTGCCGCCATCGCCGGGCAGGGTGCGGAGCCGGCAGACCCGCAGCACGCGCACGGCGACTACTCCCGCACCAAGGCCGAGGCGGAGCTGCTGGCACTGGCAGCGGACGCACCGGACTTCCGGGTCGCGGCGGTGCGCCCGCACATCGTCTGGGGCCCGGGGGACACCCAGCTGGTGGAACGCGTGCTTGCACGCGCCAGCCGCGGCCGCCTGCCGCTGCTCGATGCAGGTGCGGCCCTGATCGACACCACCTACGTGGACAACGCCGCCGCGGCAATCGTCGCAGCCTTGCACCGCATGGAACGCGTCCATGGCCGGGCCCTGGTGGTCAGCAACGGTGAGCCCCGCCCGGTCGGTGAGTTGCTGGCCGGCATCTGTGCTGCAGGAGGCGTCCCCGCGCCGTCGTGGACTGTGCCGGGTGCGGTGGCGCGGGCGGCCGGAGCGGTGGTGGAGAATCTCTGGACCTGGACGGGGCGGAAAGAGGAGCCGCCGATGACCAGGTTCCTCGCCGAGCAGCTCTCCACCGCCCACTGGTTCGACCAGCGCGAGACCCGGGAACTGCTCAACTGGGCGCCCGCTGTTTCCCTTGATGACGGCCTGGCGAGGCTGGCTGAGCACTACAGGTAAGGCGCTGCGGGATTCCCCCTGGGCCGGACAGTGCGGAGGCCCTTTTTCAGCGATAGCAAGGCATGGGACAATAGAAGGGATGACTTCCCCCACTCCTTCCTCCGAAGCTCCCGTGCGCGCCCGTCAAGAGGCCCCGGAGAGCACGCGCCCGCAGGTCCGCCCGACTGCCGAAGGCTGGGAGCAGGCGCGTACCGTCGAGGGCCGGCCGCTGCTCCAGTTCGCGTCACCGCGGGTGAAGCAGCCCCCCACGCATCTGGCTGACCTCAGCCTGGCCGAGCGCGGCGCGAAGATGAAGGAGCTTGGCCTCCCCGCCTTCCGGGCGAAACAGCTTTCCACCCACTACTTCCAGCACTGGACCGTTGACCCGGAAGCCATGAGCGACCTGCCCAAGGCCGGCCGGGAGGAACTCGTCTCCCAGATGTTCCCGCCGCTGCTCACCGAGGTCCGCCGCCAGCGCAGCGACAAGGGGGACACCATCAAGTTCCTCTGGCGGCTGTTCGACGGCGCGCTGGTCGAGTCCGTGCTGATGCGCTACCCCGGCCGCATCACTCTCTGCATCTCCTCCCAGGCCGGCTGTGGCATGAACTGCCCGTTCTGCGCCACCGGCCAGGCCGGGTTGACCCGCAACATGTCCACTGCTGAGATCGTTGACCAGGTGGTCGCTGCGAACCGGGTGATAGCAGCCGGTGGGCTGGGCCCCCAGGAGCACGACGACGAGCGGGTTACCAACATCGTGTTTATGGGCATGGGGGAGCCGCTGGCCAACTACAAGCGTGTCATGGCCGCGCTTCACCGCTTTATTGATCCCGCGCCTGAGGGCCTGGGCATGTCCGCCCGGAACATCACGGTCTCGACGGTGGGCCTTGTCCCCGCCATCCGGAAGCTTGCGGACGAGGACCTGCCGGTCACCTTCGCGCTGTCCCTGCATGCTCCCGACGACGAGCTCCGTGACGAGCTGATCCCGGTCAACAACCGCTGGAAGGTGGACGAGGCGCTCGACGCGGCTTACGACTACTACCGCAAGACGGGCCGCCGCGTCAGCATCGAGTACGCGCTGATCAAGGACATGAACGACCACCCCTGGCGTGCGGACCTGCTGGGCAAGAAGCTCAACCAGCGCGGCCGCGGCTGGGTGCACGTGAACCCGATCCCGCTCAACCCGACCCCCGGCTCCATCTGGACCGCCTCTGACAAGCCGGTGGAGCAGGAATTCATTGCGCGGCTCCGCGCCGCGGGTGTGCCCTGCACCCTGCGCGACACGCGCGGCAAGGAGATCGACGGCGCCTGTGGCCAGCTGGCCGCTGCCGAAGACTAGGGGGCAATCAGCCCCGCAGGGCACCCAGCCCTGAAATCAGCGCCTCGAGTCCAAGCTCAAAGGCCGCGTCAGCCGGCCGCACCGGCCCGTCAGCAGCGCTGCGGGCAGCGGCGCTCCGGACCGCGGCGGTGAAGTTCGGCGTGGTGCCGGCCATGGAACCGGAATCGAAAATGTCCTCCGGTGCCGTGACGTCGTACGCGGAGCCGAAGATGAAGGACTCGAGCGCCACGATGGAGGACACCACACGGTCCTGGGGGAAGCCGGCGTCGAGAAAGCCCTTGCTCACGGTCTCGTACATCGCCAGTGTCTGCGGCGCATCCGTCACCGGAAGGACGGCGATGACCGGAATCAGCGGGGTGTGCTCGGCGAAGACGTTGCGGTAGCTCCACGCCCAACTGCGGACGGCATCCTCCCACGGTGCCACGCCAAAATCCGACACATCCACCAGCGAGGTGAGGTGGTCCTCCACCAGGAGCAGGACGTCCCGTTTCGCGGCAACGTGGTTGTAAAGGGCCGACGGCGCCACGTCCAGTTCCTTGGCCAGGCCCGCCATGGTGAGTCCGTCATAGCCCTTGCGGCTGATCAGCTCCAGCGCCGCCGCCGTAATCCCGGCTTTGCCCAGCAGGGCGGCAGAGGGCCGGCCCGCCCGCCTCCTGGCGCCGCCGGGTTTTCCGGCGGAGCGTCCCTGTACGGCTGGTACTGCCGGCATGACTGGCCTTTCTCTGGTGGTCTCCAGCATTGCATTATTCCATCCGGGACTTCCGGTCCGTGCGGGGAGCCGCTATAGTTCTAATAAATGAATGGCATTCATTTAGTGTTCCGCATCACTGCGGGGACCCAAGAGAGGACAACATGCTGAACCTGAACCGCGACGTCGTGGTCGTCGGAGCCGGGCCGTCCGGACTTACCGCAGCCCGTGAACTGAAGAAGGCCGGCCTCACCGTTGCCGTGCTTGAGGCGCGCGACCGTGTCGGCGGCCGCACCTGGACCGACACCGTCGACGGAGCCATGCTGGAGATCGGTGGCCAGTGGGTCTCGCCGGACCAGACCGTGCTCCTGGAACTACTCGAAGAACTCGGACTGGAGACGTACCCCCGGTACCGCGAAGGCGACTCGATGTATATCGGAGCCGACGGAGTTCCGGTCCGCTATACAGGTGACTCGTTCCCCGTGGATCCGGAGACGGAAGCCGAGATGGACAAGCTGATCGGGTTGCTGGACGGGCTGGCCGCCGAGATCGGCGCCGTGGAGCCGTGGGCGCATCCGAAAGCGCGTGAGCTGGACACCATCTCCTTCCACCACTGGCTGCGGCAGTACTCGGCCAACGAGGAAGCCTGCAACAACATCGGCCTGTTCATCGCCGGCGGCATGCTCACCAAGCCCGCCCACGCGTTCTCCGCCCTGCAGGCAGTGCTGATGGCCGCCTCCGCCGGGTCCTTCACCCACCTCACGGACGAGGACTTCATCCTGGACCGGCGCGTGGTGGGCGGCATGCAGCAGGTGTCCCTGCTGATCGCGCAGGAGCTGGGGGACGACGTCGTCCTTGACTCCCCGGTGCGCACCATCAACTGGGAGCCGGACGCCGACGGCGGGCACCGCGTCAGCGTCGTCTCGGAACGGGCCACTGTAAACGCCCGGTTCGTGATCATGGCCGTGCCGCCCAACCTCTATTCCTGCGTCTCGTTCAACCCGCCGCTGCCCCGCCGCCAGCACCAGATGCACCAGCACCAGTCACTGGGCCTGGTCATCAAGGTCCACGCCGTCTACAGCCGGCCGTTCTGGCGGAACTCCGGACTGTCCGGCACCTGCTTCGGCGCCGGGTCCCTGGTCCAGGAGGTGTACGACAACACCAACTTCGGGGACGCCCGGGGAACCCTGGTGGGCTTCATTTCGGATGAAAAGGCCGACGCCGTCTTTGCGTTGAGCGCCGAAGAACGCAAGCGCTCGGTGCTGGAGTCCATTGCCGGCTTCCTGGGCGCAGAGGCGCTGGAGCCCGAGGTTTACTACGAGTCGGACTGGGGTTCGGAGGAGTGGACCCGCGGCGCCTACGCCTCCAGCTACGACCTCGGCGGTCTCCACCGCTACGGCAAGGACCAGCACGCCAACGTCGGGCCCATCTACTGGTCCTCCTCGGATCTGGCTGCGGAAGGCTACCAGCACGTTGACGGTGCCATCCGGATGGGCCGCCGCACCGCAGAACGCATCTGCGAAGCAGCAAGGGTAGCGGTGCCTGCCTAGGCCGGACACGCGGCGGCCGGAGGCAAAAAGGGGCCACCGGGTGGAATCTAAGCATGCTTACTAATAGGCTGGCGGATGGGGAGCGTCCCCGCATGCAGACGAACGAGGTGAAATATGACTGACACCGAGAGCATCAGCAAGGTCACGGACATTATTAACGATTCCCGCATCGGAATGTTGACCACCATCAACGAGGAAGGCGCCCTCGTTAGCCGGCCGCTGGCGGTCCAGGATGTCAAGGACGACGGCGACATGTGGTTCTTCACCGGCCTGGGCACGTCGCAGGTGGCGCACGTCCGGGCTGACCCGCGCGTCAACGTGTCCTTCGGCAAGAAGACCGAATGGGTTTCCGTTGCAGGAACCGCTGAGGTAGTAACCGACCGGGAAAAAATCCGCAGCATGTGGAACCAGGCCGTTGAAGCGTGGTTCCCGGACGGTCCGGACACCCCTGAGGTATGCCTGCTCCGCATCGATTCCGACTCCGCCGAATACTGGACCAGCCCGGGCGGAACCGCCGCAACCGTGTTCCAGTGGGTCAAGTCCAAGGTCACCCACAGCCGGATGAGCGTGGGTGAAAGCGGCACAGTAGAGCTCTAGGCCCTACGACCGGCTGAGGGCGCCGAGGGCGGCGGGCAGCAGCACGTCGTCCCGGCCCCAGGACGGATCGAGGATCTCCACGTACCAGGAGTCCGCGAGCAGGAGCGCCAGCGTTTCGTTGGTCTCATCGGCCCAGTCCTGGATCTGCTCCTCCGTCACGGGGTTTTCGCTGGACCCCAGGACCGTCACCACCTCGCCGCGGTCCAGCGTGACCGGAATGGCGGCGCTGCTGGACTCGCCCGGGGCATGCACCACCGTAACCAGTTCGGAGCGGGTGGAAAGAGCCAGGAGTTCCGCGGCAGCTTCTGCACTGCAAAAGCCGGTGACGTACTGGCGCTGGGCGATGCCGTTGGAACTCAGGCCGGGCTGCGATTCCTTGGTGAAGAACCCGCTCCTGTTCAGGGAAGCGAGGGCGGAGGCGATGGCTGCGGTTTCAGCGTCGTACGTGGCAGTGAACGTGGCGGCCTGATACTCGCTCTTGCCCTCGAGCCATCTGGCCGTCAGTTCACCCGCCGCGTCCAGCGTGGTGGCCTGGCGCCAGACTTCCCGGTCCTCCAGCCGCCTGCCGAACCGGTCACGGCTTTGTGTTTGTTGAGGCTCCATCCTCGGATGCTACGGGGCTCCGCCGCCGGATTCCAACGGCAGTGACACAGCGGTTAATGCGCGGGCCGGGTAGTTCAGTGCCCGCCGGCAGGGATTCCGGCCGCGCGTTCGGCGTCGGCGAGGGCACGGCCGAAGCGTTCGACGGCGGGCGGGTAGCCTTGGTGCCCGGCCGCCCGAAGCTGCTCGGCCTCGCGCATGGCCTTGATCACGGCAGCGGTCTGGGGCAGCCGGACGTCGGTCATTGTGGGGTAGTCGATGCAATACGCGGGATCCAGTTCGTACCGGCGCCAGCGCTCCAGCAGCACAGTGTGTTCAGCCTGCGCAGCGGTGTGCAGGGGCAGGTACTCCCGGCGCTGCCGCCGGGCGGACAGCCATCCCACTATCCGCGGGGTGCCCCGGTATGCAGCGACACCGGAAGCGACGGCCGCGCATGCGAGCAAGAGCCCTGCCCAGGCGGAGGTCAGAGCGGGGATGAGCAGGGCGGGAAGGGCTACAGCCGCGCCCAGGAACAGGTCCCAGAACAACTGGTCCGAACGCTCAGGCTCCGCGCCCGCTGCGGCGAGGGCACGCCGTCGGACCTGGAAAACCGTGGCCGCAACGCTGATTACCAGCACGGATCCGCACAGTAGAAGGACCCACGCCCCCTGGAACAGGGATTCTGCGATGGCTGCCACCTTGCACCTCCACGTCCGCAGGCCCGGCGGGAAGGCCGGGCTGCTCCTACCATTCCAGCGCCTTCCCATGCCGGGGTCAATGGCCAAGGCACCGGCGGAGCAGGGCAAGGGCGGGCTTTCCGGGCAGGGGGACTGCACGTACCTTGGGACCATGAGACTCAAAATGTGCAGCATCCACGTCCAGGACCCCGCTGCCGCCCATACCTTCTATACGGAGACGCTTGGCTTCGAAACGCTGATGGCCATGCCGGAGTACAACCTGTACATCATCAAGGACCCCGGCTCGGAGGCAGGATCAGTTGGCCTGCTGCTGGAACCCAGCGACAACCCGATTGCTGCGGACTACATGAACGGCCTGTACAAGGCCGGCATGCCTGCAATTGTCTTTGGCGTCCCGGACGTGCAGGCGGAGTACGAGAGGCTCACGGGAACCGGAGTGGCCTTCCGCGGGGAGCCGGCAAAAGACCCCTCCGGGATCAGCGCAGTGTTCGACGACGGGTGCGGCAATTACATCCAACTTCACCAGGACTGACTTGCCCCTAAGCCCAGGCTAGAAGCCCCGCCGATTACTCGGCCTGGGCGCGGGCCCGCTTGGCTTCCTTCTTCGCGGACTCTTCCTTCACCCGCTGGGCTTCGGCCCGGACAGCGGCGTGGGTGGCGCGCTCACTGACCAGCCACGCGGGGGGAGCCTGCAGCAGTGCGGTGATTTCCGCCGTCGTCAGCGCTTCCTCAATGCCGCCGCGGGCCAGGCCGCTGATGGAAACGTTCAACTTCTGGGCCACTACGGGACGGGGGTGCGGACCGTTGCGCCGAAGTTCGGCGAGCCACTCCGGCGGGTTGGCCTGGAGTTCGGCGAACTCGGCGCGGGTGATGGTTGAATCCTGGAACTCCTGCGGTGTTGCGGGCAGGTAGATGCCAAGTTTCTTGGCAACGGTGGCCGGCTTCATGGACTGGGAGTTTGCAGAGGTCATGCTTCAAGGGTATCCGGGCGGACGGTACTGTGAAGACGTGCCCACCGACAACGCCCCCCAGACAGACGCCGGTCCCGCAGGGCCTTCCGCCCCGGCTGAGCCGGACGCCCCCCGCACGCTGCGCGTCGCCTACGTGGCGGGTGTGACGCCCGGCAAGTGGATCCGCCGGTGGGAAGAACGGGTGCTGGACATTCCGCTGCAGGCGTTTATGTCCGACGACGGCGCGCAGGTCCAGGTGCTGCGTGACGGTTCCGCAGACCTCAGCTTCGTCCGCCTTCCGGTGGAGCGCGAGGGCCTCAGCGTGATTCCGCTGTATGAGGAGCAGCCCGTGGTGGTTGCCCCCAAGGGCCATGAGATCTCAGTGTTCGAGGAAGTGGCGCTGGCCGACCTGGCGCAGGAGGCCTTCCTGGACGTGGCTGCGCTGGGCGGCCCCGAGGCTGCGCTGCAGGTGGTGGCCACTGGAGCGGGCCTGGTGATCCTGCCCATGTCCGTGGCCCGTCATTTCAACGTCAAGGACACAGTGGCGCGGCGGCTCACCGGGGCGCCTGCTACCGAAATAGCTGTTGCCTGGCCTGCCGATTCCACCGACGAGGTCATCGAGGAATTCATTGGGATCGTCCGGGGGCGTACCGCCCAGAGCTCCCGGCAGCCCTCCGCCCAGCCCGTCAAGCCGAAGAAGGAACCCAAGCCCGACCGGCGCGGCAGCGGAACCAAGAAGGCGCCCAAGGTAGCCCAGCGGTACGCCCCCAATCCGGACAAGGGCCGGGGCAAAGGGTCCCGCAAGAAGGGCAAGCGCTAACCGCAGCGCATCTTTCTTTCCGGGGTTGCACGCTTGCCCTGTCCGATTTCGGCCAGGCTTCCCTGATGGAGCAAAGCTCAAGATCGACGCAATAATCCAGATGGTGGCCAAACATGCTTCCGCCTGGCCCTCTGGCTTTCTAAAGTGTCTTTACAGGGCAGCAAGAAGCGACGTCAGGGGAGACGTATGAGCATAGATATTCCGCCCGCGGCAACGGAAGCACGTACCGTTGCCCCGCCAAAGATCACTCCTGTTCCCACTCCACCCAAGAACCCGTTGGCAAGGCCCCGCGCAGTACGACTAACTCCGCCGTCCGGGGGCCGGGAACATGAGGTGCAGCGGCTGATTCGCGACCTGGCCGCCCTGGCAGCCAAACATCGACCAAAAGTTTCTTAGGGAAGATCCGCTATCTATTTCTCTCGTGCTGCCCACCGTAGGCTAAGGGCACCCAACGCACATAGGAGGCACCCATGCGCACTGCCGCACAAGTAGCTGAAACCGAGCAAGTCCACCGTCTTATCGAAAGCCTTCTGCCCCATTTGGCCAAGGGCAGGGAATGGGCCACGCCCGGGGTGCAGGCTGCCCTGCAAAGAGCGGTAGCGGGGCTGGATACGGGCATTGAAAGCGCCTCACCGCGCCTTCAGGCGCTTTTACGTCGGCTGGCTGACGAGCTTGCCAGCGGCGTGGAGACACTCACCCCGCAGGTTCAGGAACGCATACGGAGAATGGGGCCGCAAGCCGCCGCCAACGTCACGGCCCCCGTTCCGGCTGCGCGCAGGGCGGCGCGGACGTTGTGGTGGATCGCCGGACTCCTGCTTATGGCCGGCGCCGGGGTAGGCGTATGGCGGTCCCTGAAGACTTCGGAGGAAGAACCAAAGCCCTCGCTGACTGTGGAGGAAAGTCCCAGTGTGAATCCCGAGGCGGAAGCAGACCTGGCCGCGGGCCAGATATAGCTGCGCTTTTCACACCCAGGACGACGGAAGGGCCGGCTCCCTGCGGAGCCGGCCCTTCTGTGCCTAAACGTTGTTAGGTGTTTTGGACGTTGGTTTTGGCGTCGGCGGCGCGGTCCTTGACGTCGGTGGCGGCGCTTTGGCCTTCGGCTTTGACGTTCTGGGCGGCGTCGGTGGCGGTGGCTTTGACGTTGTCCACAGCTTCCAGGGCAGGTTCCTTCAGGTCCTGGACCATGTCCTTGGCTGCGTCGGTGACCTGGGTGGCCAGGGGCTGCGCGGCGGTCTTGAGCTGGTCGGCCGCTTCGCGTTCCTTCTGGCTGGCCGGGATCAGGGACGAGACGAGCATCCCGGCGCCGAACGCGATCAGGCCCGCGGCCAGGGGGTTGCCCTGGGTTTTGGCTTTGACCTGGTCCGGTGCGTGCGAGATCGCGGTTCCGGCGTCGTTGAGTTTGGCTGAGACGTTTTCACCGGCGCCACTGAGTTTTGCAGCGGCGGTGTCCTTGGCCCCGTGCAGGGACTCCCCGGTGCTGTGCAGGGCACCGCTGGTGTGCCCGGTGCCGGAAGAGACCTTGTCCTGGACCCGGGTAGTGGCGTTGTCTGCTGCTCCCATGATTTTCTCCTTCACCCCGGTTACGGCGTCTTTGACCTTGTCGGTCTGGCGGTGGACGATGTTGGACGGCGTGACCTTGTCCGCGACCGCGTCCACGTTGGTACCCAGGCGTGCTCGGGTTTCTTCAATGTCTTGGCGGATTGCGTCCGGGTTATCGCTCATCGGTTTACCTCACCTGGTTTTAGGGTTGGGGGAATTTCGGAGAGTGTTTCGGTGGTCTGCGGGATGCCCTTGATTTGCTTGAGTTCCTTGCGGCCCATCGAGGCCAGGACCGCGGCGATAATGCCCCAGATCACGGCGACGATCACGGCGGCCCAGCCCAGCGGCATCAGGGCGCCCAGGGCGAACATCAGCGCCAGGGACAGGAACACCAGCACGAAGTGCCCTGCGACGCCGGCGCCGCCGAGCATGCCCGCGCCCTTGCCGGCCTTGGTGGCGGACTGCTTGGCCTCTGCCTTGGCCAATTCGACTTCCTGACGCATCAGCGTGGAAAGGTCCCGGGTCACATCACCCAGCAACTCACCCAACGACGCGTTGTCCGCCTTCACATGCGCCTCACTCGGAGGCGGTTCCGGAATAGAACTACTCACAGCTGGCGTCCTTCCGTCGACCGGTATGTGCCGTCTGCAGCGTGGTAGCTGCCGTCCTCATCGCGGTAGGGGTCATCCTCGAACCTGAGGGGAGAGTCCTCCGCGGTTCCCGACGGCAGGGTTGAGGTGGATACCGGTCCACGCGTGCCGACTACCGGCTCCTTGAACAGATCGTCGGTGCCTGCGGCATAAACCGTCTCCTGGTGGAGGGGTGCAACCGGCTGGGGCTGCACGGCGCGCTGCGATGGCGCGGCCGGTACTGCGTTCTGTGACCCAGTGGCGCCGGCGGTGAGGCCGCGGGTCAGGCGGCCTGCGAGGACGCCTGCGCCTGCGGCAAGCAGGAGGAAGGTACCGGGCTTGTTGCGGGCGAACCTCTGGACCTCGCCGAGCAGATCGCCCGGCTCCTTGTTCTCAAGCCATGAAGCCACGGATTCGCTGCGCTGGGCAGCCTGGCGGATCAGGTCGCTGGCGATGCCCTGCTGGTCCGGGGCCTCGGCCATGCTCTGCAGCTGGCTGGAAATGGTGCGGATGCCTTCGGCAGCCTTCTGCTGCTGTGTTCCGGCCTGGCTGGACAGTCCTGATTTTGCCTGGGACAGCAGGTCTTGCGCGCTGGACTTTGCCTCGGAAGCAACGTTGGCCGCTTCCTCCTTGGCCGTCTGGGCGACACCTTGTGCTGCGGTCGCGGCCTGGCCGGCCACGTTCGAAGCCTCTTCCTTGGCGGCCTGCTTTTTGGAACTGGCGCCGGAGTCCGGTGTACCCGGGGTGGTGTAGGTGTCTTCAGCACCAACCTCTGAGGCGCCATACGGGTCCGTGATAGCAGGGTTGGGCGTCTGGGGCCATTGGTTCTCTGTCATCATGCTCTCTTTCGAAAGAAGGGTCAGCTGGCGATCAAGAACCAGCAGTGCTGGCTGTAGTTAGTAAGCATGGTTACTACTTAGATACTAAGCACACTTCCCATTTGCTTTGCAAGGGGGTGTGTTTGGAAATGTCCGCTGCGGAGCGTTTGTGCAAGGAGGCGCAGGGACGTTTTGGGGCTGAATAGTAAGCCTACTTGCGAATAGGATGCTAAGCATGCTTATTGTAGGTAGGTAGCGACGCATGAAGGGGTGAGGACACCCGAACTTCGCCACCTACAGGAAGGCCGCGGCCGATGACCAGCAACCTCGATCCGGATGCACGGAACAGCTACCGCCTTATAACGCTGGCGGCGCGGCTGGTCCAAAGGCGTCAGGATGACGCTCTGGCGCCCCTTGGGTTGACCCGGGCCGCCGTGATCGCACTGGAGGGGCTGGCTGCCGGACCCCTGAACCAGGAGCAGCTTGCGGAAGTGGTCCGCGTGCAGAGCCAGACCTTGGGCAGGGTGCTCACCAGGCTCGAAGCATCAGGGCATATCAGCAGGACCCGGCAGTCGGCAGACCGCCGGCAGTTTAAGGTCGAGCTGACCGAAGCCGGCAAGGCTGCCCTGGATGCGGCGCGGCAGGCGGAAAGCGATGCGTATCCCGACGATCCCAATATTGCCTGGAAGGTCCTGCACGAGGAACTTTCGAAATTCGTTCGGGCTTTGCCGGCTACCCGGGATCCGGAGGTGGTTCCCTTTGTTGCTCCTGAGCACAGGAACGTGCGCCGCCCCCATGGGGGCCGCGGGGCCGGGCTGCGCGGGTTGGACCAGCCGCACCAGTGAAGATGCGTCAGTAAAACGACATAGCAGGAGGGGCAGGGCCACATGGCCCTGCCCCTCCTGTCGCTGGCGATCTACTTGTTGTTTTCCTGGTTCCCGGTTGCGTCGTTGTCATCCAGCAGGCCGCGCTGGGCGAAATCCGCAGCCTCTGATGCTTCAGGCGGCAATGGATCGGTAGCCGGCGGAACGTCACTGGGCGCATAATCGGCGAGGCCCGCCGCCACCCGCTCCTGTTCGGCTGCTGCTTCGTACACGTCGTCGTCTATGTTTTCCGGCATCTTGCCGTGGCCCGTCCGCGTGGGATTCGGCAGCGCATCCTCTTCCGGGATAATGGCGCCACCGGGACCACGGTCCTGGCTTTCATTCGAAGTTGCCATGATTCACCTTCCGGTCGCTTGTGTTGGTTGGTTTAGGACGACGGCACCGCCGGGCCGGTGGGCCAGCGGAGCAGGGCGGCCACGTCCACACCTTCCGGCAGGACGGGGCCGGGGACCAGGAGAACCCGCGCGTCGGTCAGGGCAGCAGCCCGCAACAGTGCCGCCGGCGCCGGAACCTTACCCAGGATGTTTGCTCCAAGGGACTCCTCCTCGGCGGTAGCAACCCAGGGTTCAGCGTCGAACGCGAGCAGGGTCCGTTCGGAAAGGGCTGCCTCGTCCAGGATCAGGACTTCAACCTGCGCCTGCTGCAGCGCGTGCACCACAGCGCCGATTCCGGTGGCGGACTCCGGGTTGGCCTGGCCCTCCTGCATGGCCAGCCGCTCCATGATCTCCTGCTGTTCGGCAGCCCACTGTTCCGCCACCCGCTGGTTGACCTGGTCCTCAAGGAGGGCGGAATCCGCTCCGGCCGTATGGGTGTGGGAATCAATGACTGACACCAGCGCCTGGCTGGCCTTGGAAAGTTGCTCCTGCACCAGCCTGCGGGCGTGGATGTCTCCTGCGAGAACCACCAGCCGGGCACCGCTGCTGCTCACCACACGGTCAATTTCTTCGGCCATCTGGTCCGCGTTGCGGCGCCATACATCCTCTGTGTGGTGCTGGAATCGGAGGTGGGCCCAGCCGCCGCCCTGGAACTTGCTGACGTGCTCACTCTCTCCCTGCACCTCCTGGGTGCTGGCAGGAGAGCCTGTGCCGGCATAGTGCAGCCGGATCTCACCGTGTTCGCGGCTCACTTCGGCCACAACATAGGGAAATTCCTCGGGACGGTGCTTGACGAGCGGCAGGAGGTCAGGAATCGGATCCACCGAAACCCGCTCCGCCCCCACACGGTCTCCCGGCAGGACCTCATTGAGCTCCGCCTTGCCCTGATGTACCAGGACAAACCTGGAAACAGGGGCAGGTACCCCCGCCTCCGGCTGCAGGGCCTGTTCCATGGCATCAAGGTCAGCTGGGGACGCGCCTGCGGCCTCCAGCGTGGCCCGGATGTTCCCGGGCCTGACATCCGACGCTTCCAAGGTGTCTACAGTGCCCGTTCCAGCGTCGACGTATGCCGTACACCAAGGGCCTGCCAGCCGGTACAGCTCGGCGTATTCCTTCAAGCTGCCGGTCACTGGTCGTCCTCCTCATCGCTGATGGAGTCCGGGGAAGCTACAGGATTGAGGGCTTCCTGGATTTCAGCAGGATCCGTATCGTCGGGGAACGGCTCGGTTTCGCGCCATTCCTCCGCGTGGGGCGGTTGGATTCCGTGGACCACGCCCTGGGCTTCGTGTTTCATCTGGTCGTCCAGGTTTGGACCGTGTTTGGTATTGCCGCGTTCAGCCATGACGATCTCCTTCGCTCCGTGAATTTAGTATCACAGGCTTACTAGTTCGTCATTTCACCGTAGCACCAGGATGCGGTGGCCAAAA
This sequence comes from Arthrobacter sp. Z1-9, assembly GCF_054792695.1. NCBI lineage: Bacteria > Bacillati > Actinomycetota > Actinomycetes > Micrococcales > Micrococcaceae > Arthrobacter > Arthrobacter sp. Z1-9. The sequence continues at coordinate 41,157 of NZ_CP096456.1, forward strand.
GGGGGCAATAAAAGGGAATGGCCTTACGCCGTGCAAGCATCTTTCAGGGCCTGGACCGACTCGGCCGGCACCTGGTCTCCAGCCTCAGCGATCTGGCCCAGCGGCGTCGTAATTTCCGCCGGGACACCGGCAGTACGGGCGGCCGAGACCAACCCTCCGAGCACCCGCTTGTCCTCCGCGCTGACCATTCCGTCCTGGATTACCGCGCAGATTTGCCGGTTCACTTCGTCCGCGGCAGCGGTGGCCACCTTCGAGGCGGCATCGCTGGCTGCGTTCCCCGCAGCTTCCTCTACGGCGCCGCAGCCGGCAAGCAGCAGCAACAGGGGGACAGCGGACAGGGTGGCAAGGGGACGGTTCATGGGTACAGCCTAACAATCCGGCATGCTGACGTTCCGCCGTTACTGCAGCCCGACGGCCGATGTCATCGGGCTCCTTGGACACCTGGACGTCCGCGAGGTTGATGTTTTCGGCTTCAGCGTCGGCGGTGCGGTCGCGCTGCACTTGGCGGTCAACCATCCGGAACTTGTCCGCGGTGCAGGACGTTGTGACCACGTTTCTGGGCGCGCGCCCGCCTGCCGGCTGGAGCGACCTGTACTCGACTGGGGCGTCCGACGGCGGGTGGCACCCGCCGTCGAACGCCTTGGCTCGCGGCCTCAGCCGCACTCGCGACCCTATTCCCTTACCGGCCGCTCGCTGCGGGGACACCCAGGATGGAGTCCAGCAGTCCGTTGCGGAACTTGCCCTCCGGATCGTGGGAAGAGGCCAGGGACCGGAACCCGGCGAAGCGAGGGTAGAGCGTCTCCCAATCATGTCCGCCTGGGGAGAAAAGCTTGCCCCAGTGCGGGCGGGCGCCAAAGGGCCGGAGCAGGTCCTCGAGTTCCGGAAGGAGGGCTTCGACCTCAGCCTGCAGCGGCTTCCAGGTGAAGTGCAGGGCCACGCTCTGCTGCTGGTAGAAGGGGCTCAGCCAGAAGCCGTCCGCGGCGCCGGTGCGGACTTCCGAGACAAACAGCAGGGGCGCGAGCTTGGCCGCCAGGCTGCGGACCGCCTGCAGTGCTGCGGGCCCGTGCTCCAGCGGGAGGATGAATTCGCTCTGCAGTTCCTCGCCCTTGCTGGGGGTGAACTCGTGACGGAAGTGGGGCAGCCGGTCCAGCCACTGCCCCGGCTCATCAAGCTGGAGGGTGCAGTTTTCCGCGGACATGTCCGGCAGCGGGTGCCGAGGGCGCAGCGCCGCGGTGGCGCCGAACAGTTCGGTCAGCGGGGGCTCCGAGCCAAGCGCTTTAAGCCACACCTGACTGATGGTGTCGCCGGCGTAGTTCGTGAAGAGGCTGACGCTGTAGGCGCTGGACATCAGTTCCGGGAACGCTGCCAGTGCCCGATCCCACGGCAGGTCCTCCAGCACGCGCTGGCGCATCTGAAAGCTGGGCTGCACGGCCAGTTCAAGGCCGGTGACGATCCCGAGGGCGCCCAGGCCCACCACGCTGGCCGCGAACTCGTCCCCGTCTTCCCGGGACAGCGTGACGCTTTCGCCCGACGGCCGCACCAGGTCGATGGACTGTACAGCCGCGGCCAATGAGGGATTGTTCACCCCGGATCCATGGGTTCCCGTCTGCACTGCGCCTGCAACCGAAATGTGGGGAAGTGACGCGAGGTTGTGGATGGCTGCACCCGACTGCTCGAGAGTGCGGCACAGGGCACCGTAGCTGACGCCGCCGCTGACCCTCACAGTGTTGCGTTCCCGGTCCAGAGTGATCTGCTGGGGCAGGGCATCGAGCAGGACGTGCACGCCGTCAGTGTCGCCCACACGGTTGAAGGAGTGGCGCGATCCCAAGGCCTTGACCCGGGCGGCCCGTTCCACAATCCGTGCCAGTTCCGCCACCGATTCCGGCCGTTCCACAGTCGCAGAGGAGTATTCGAGGTTTCCTGCCCAGTTCTTCAATGAATCAGCTTTCCGATGGGGATGGGTGGCGGCTCACTCAACTGTCAGCGCTCACAATCAGCATGTCAAGGCGGCCGCCCCAGCCACGGGGTCGTTTCACGCGGTCATTTCAGTGCTGTTGCCTTAACTCTTTCTATCGTTGTAAAACGGACAGGCGCTCGCGCACATTTCACACTGTTGCGCAGGGCCGGCGTTGCAGGTCGAGGTTCTGCCTCACCACGTGCATTTCTACCGGTTCCCGCGGGTACGGACTCATTGAGCCGTCGCTCACCGGAAATTCTTGGACCGGCGCCGTTCGGCCGGCGGTTGAATCATGGCAGAGTGGAATGCAGTCGAGTTGAGGGAGGAACTCAGTGTCTGAACTGGGAAAAGCTACCGCCAGCGTCTCTGAGGATGATGCAGCAGAGCTAGCGGGGGACACCGGCGGTGTGACGGAAGCGGAGGCGGCGGAAGCTGCAGAGCTCCTGGAGGCCCCGGAAGCGCCGGAAATCACCTTCGATGAAAAGTTCTATCCTGCACGGCCCAAAGCGCTGCGGCCCGTGGCCCGGCGCCGGCAGTACTTTGCCAACGCGCCGTCACTGGAACTCGACGGACTCAACAAAACCTATGTGGAGTGGCTGAGGAACCAGGCGATGCTCGGCGATGCCAACGTCCTCGCCCGGCAACTGTCGGGGCAGGCGAGCATGTGGCAGCACTCCTTCGCGCACCCCAACCCGCGGGCCGCGGTCGAACGCGCCTCGGTGTGGTTCACTGCCTACCCGCTCTCTTTCATGACGACGCCGGGACAATCGTTCCTGGGGGCGCTCGGGGATCCGGAACTGTGGAAGACGTTCCGCGAGATCGGCATCAGGGCCATCCATACAGGACCGGTTAAAAAGGCCGGCGGGCTGCAGGGGTGGGCCGAAACGCCCAGCGTGGATGGGCACTTTGACCGCATCAGCATGGCCATTGATCCGCTGTTCGGTTCCGAAGACGAGTTCCGCCGGATGTGCGAGGTTGCCGGCGAACACGACGGCACCATCATCGATGACATCGTCCCCGGGCACACCGGCAAGGGCGCAGACTTCCGCCTGGCCGAAATGAACTACCGGGATTACCCCGGCATCTACCACATGATCGACATTCCCGAATCGGACTGGCACCTGCTGCCCGATGTTCCGCCGGGCGAGGACTCGGTCAACATCAGCCCTGATGCCGAGCAGGCCCTGCAAAAGGCCGGATACATCATCGGCAGGCTGCAGCGCGTTATCTTCTACGAACCCGGCGTGAAGGAAACAAACTGGAGCGCCACCCGGGCCATTGTGGACACCACCGGCCAGAAGCGCCGCTGGGTGTACCTGCACTACTTCAAAGCCGGGCAGCCCTCCATCAACTGGCTGGACCCAACTTTCTCCGGCATGCGCCTGGTGGTAGGCGACGCACTGCATTCGCTCCTGGACCTGGGTACCGGCGCGCTGCGCCTGGATGCCAACGGCTTCCTTGGCGTCGAAAAGAGCGCGGAGGAACAGCCTGGCTGGTCCGAAGGCCATCCGCTTTCTGAAGCAGCGAACCAGCTGATCGGCAGCATGGTGCGCAAGGTGGGAGGCTTCTCGTTCCAGGAACTTAACCTCACCATCGATGACATCAAGGCGACCTCCGAAACCGGCCCGGACCTGTCCTATGACTTCATCACGCGGCCTGGCTACCACTATGCCCTAGTCACCCAGGACACGGAGTTCCTGCGGCTGACCCTGCGGTTGGCGATGGAGATCGGCGTGGACCAGGCGTCACTGGTGCACGCGCTGCAGAACCACGATGAGCTGACCTACGAGTTGGTGCACTTTGCCACCCGGCACAAGGACGACGTCTTCGAGTTGGCTGGTTCCGAGCTGACCGGCGCCGAGCTGACCGAACATGTTCAGGACACGCTCCGGAACAAGCTCACGGGCGAAAACGGGCCGTACAACGCGACCTTCACCACTAACGGCATTGCCTGCACCACGGTCAGCGTCATCACCGCTGCCCTGGGCATCAAGGACATTTCCTCGCTGACTGCCGAGCAGGTCGGGACGGTGCGGGAAGCCCACCTGCTGCTGGCAATGTACAACGCGCTTCAGCCCGGAGTCTTCGCGCTTTCCGGCTGGGACATGGTAGGCATGACAACGCTGGACCGGGCACAGGTCAGCGAGCTCACGGCCCAGGGCGATACCCGGTGGATCAACCGGGGCGCGCACGACCTGATGGGTACCAACGCAGAAGCCACCGTCTCGGCTTCCGGGATGCCCCGGGCACGCAGCCTCTACGGGCCGCTGCCCGAGCAGCTCAAGGACGACCAGTCCTTCGCCCGCAGGCTCCAGAAAATTCTCAAGGTCCGGGAGGAATGGGGAATTGCCACCAGCCTGCTCCTGGACGTCCCGGACGTTTCCCACCGCGGCCTGCTGGTGATGGTGCACCGCCTCGCGTCAGGGCAGATCCAGGTGACCGTCCTGAACTTCTCCGGTGAAAGCATCACCGGCAGCGTCCACTCCACGCACTTGGAGTCCGGCGCGCAGGTCCAGGACCTGTTCACCGAGGAGACCGTGGGCCAGGTGGATGACCTCCACAGTTTCTTCATTGAGCTCGGCGCGTTCCAGGGCACGGCACTGCTGATTGAGGATCCGGTCAGCGTGGAGGACGAAGCGTAGGGCGTGGTGGGGGCGCTTCCCCGGGTCACACTGCATTAGGGCAGCTAGGCTGCCTTGACGAGCGGGAGCTCGTCCCAGTGCGTGGTGTACCGGGGGGAGCGCATGTCCCGCTTCATGGTCCAGTCCGGGCCGCCGCGGATCCCGGCGTGGCCCAGGCCGATGGAGCCGCGGCCATAGCGGCGGGTGATGTCCTCCAGCAGCGGGCCGATGTGCCTTTCCTCGTGCGGGTTCTCAAAGGGCTCCAGCGGTTTCTGGTTCCCGCTGGGCCGCAGGTCCGTAACCATGATGCCGGCGCGGGCGTACCTGGTGCCGTCGATGATGGCGGGCAGCAGCGCGTGGGCGGCTTTGGTAAGGATGACCGGGTCCGCCGTCGGCATGGGAAGCGGAACGCACACGGAGGGAAAGGCCGTTTCCTGCGCGTTGAAGTGGGACGTTCCCGCAAACGCCGTAAGGAGTTTCGCCTGCAGGTTGTGCTTGGCCAGTCGGCCGCTCGCCATCTGGGCGTAAACGCTGAGAACCTGCCGCACGTCGTGGGCCGTGGTGATGGGCGTGGAAAACGAGCGGGAGAAGATCAGCTGGTCCCGGCCAACCCGGGCTTCCTCCATGGGGATGCAGGGTGTTCCCTGCAGTTCCAGGACGGTCCGCATCATCACCACCGAGAAGCGCTCGCGGATCCGGACGGGGTCTGCACGCTGGAGGTCCAGGATGAAGTGGATGCCCATGGCGTTAAGGCGTTTGGTGATTCTGGTTGCCACGCCCCAGACCTCAATCACGGAAAGCCTGGCCATCAGTGCCTCCTGCTGCTGCATGGGTACGGAATCCCAGCGGCAGACACCCTTGAACGCCGGATTGTGCTTGGCCCACTGGTTGGCCAGCTTGGCCAGGGTTTTGGTGCGGGCGATGCCCACACAGACGGGGACACCCACGTTCCGGGCTGCCGCTGCCTTGATGGTCCGGCCGAGTTCCAGCAGGTGGTCCGGGGTACCTTTGACTCCCAGGAACGCCTCGTCGATGCTGTAGACCTCCAGCCAGGCGGAGTAGCGTCCCAGCAGTTCCATCACGCGGGCGCTGATGTCTCCATAGAGTTCGTAGTTGCTGGACTTCGCGATCAGTCCCCATTCCTTGGCCCGCGGTGCGAGCTTGAACCAGGGCTCGCCGACTCCGATGCCAAGGGCCTTCGCTTCCGGTGAGCGCGTGACGGCGCAGCCGTCATTGTTGGACAGGACGATCAGCGGCTTTCCCTCCAGGGAGGGGTCAAAGGCGCGTTCGGCGCTGGCATAGAAGCAGTTGACGTCCACATGGGCGATCTCGGGCATCTGCCGCATGATGGCTGGCCGGGTCACGGGTATCCCTTAGACATGGTGCAGGCACCGGGTGGCCACACCCCAAATGGTCAGCTCACTAAGAGCCGGCACCTTGATGTCCGGGTACTTCGGGTTTTCCGCCTGGAGCACCACGCCCGTGGCGGTGATGCGGAGCCGCTTGACCGTCAGCTCCCCGTCCAGGACGGCGATCACCACGCAGCCGTCCCTCGGTTCAAGGGCCCTGTTGACGATGAGTTCATCGCCGTCGCTGATGCCCGCGCGCTCCATCGAGTCGCCGGTAACCCGGACCACAAACGTGCTGGTGATGTCCTTGATCAAGTGCTCGTTCAGGTCTATCCGGCCGTCGAAGTAGTCCTGCGCAGGCGAGGGATAGCCGGCAGCAACGGGCACTGGGGACACCCAGGCCAGCTGTAAAGAGAGCCCCGCATCTATCACGCGGGGACCGATAATAACGCCCACAACACACCCTTATTCGAATATATGTTCGATACTCCGAGTCTACAGCGGCGGGGCGACAATGACGACGACGGGCTACCGCGTCCGCTCCACCGCCGCTTGGATGGCGCTGGCCAGTTCTCCGGGCTTGGTGAACTGGGGCCAGTGCCCGGTGGGGAGGTCCACGTACTCGACGTCGCGCATCCGGGCCAGCTCCGCAACGAAGGGGTGGCCGCCGTCAATCCATTCCTTCAGCGTGGAGGACGGAAACTCGCAGGCGATGATGGTGGCCGGTACGTCGTAGCGGCGCTCGTCACTTAGGTGCTGCTGATCGTAGGCGACGCCTTTCGGCTGGGGGATGGCCCGTGCACGGAAGGCTTCGCGAATCCCCTCGTCCAGATCTACAAGGTCGGCGTCTTCGAAGCCCTCCCACGGCGGAAGCGGCACGTCGTCGCCGTCGGCCGGCAGTTCATCGTTGATGACGCCCCCTTCGCCGAGGGGGCCGCTGTCCACATAGATGGCACGCTCTACCCGATTGGGCCGGGCATCAAGGGCGCCGTGGATGATGGCGCCACCGCCGGAATGCCCCACGAGCACAACCCTTCCTTCCAGGGCATCGAGGGCGGCAACCACGGCCTCGACATGATCGCGGAGGCCGATCCCGGTACGGCTCGCATCCACGGACTCGAGCCCGGGAAGCGTGAGCGGATGGGTCCGGTGGCCGGCGGCCTCCAGGGCAGGCGTCACCTCCTCCCAGGATGAGGCGTCCAACCAGAAACCGGGTACCAGGATGATGTCCATGACGGAACCCTACTACCGGGGCAGGACACAAGTCCCGAATCCGTGCCCCCTCCCGGGGCGGGACGTGCACAGGGACTTCCCGGAGGGGTGGCATCCGCAGTAAAGTCCCCGGATAGCTCTGCACCGGACACTCACCTCTACGCGAGAGAGAGCTTCACATGAACCGGACACAGTACTGCCGCAGCGCGCGCGGCGTTGTTAAAGCCTGGCCAAGCATCGGGGGCGGGGCGGCATGAGCAGCGCTGCCGCCGAGAGCTCGCGCGGGGCCGGCACGGCCACGCCAGCGAAGCGCGAGACCTTTTCCACGCGCCGGCTCTTCATCCTGTCCGCCATCGGCTCAGCCGTGGGACTGGGCAACATCTGGCGGTTCCCCTACATCGCCTATGACAACGGCGGCGGTGCTTTCCTCATCCCGTACCTCGTGGCCTTGCTGACGGCAGGCATCCCGCTGCTGTTCCTCGACTACGCCGTGGGCCATAAATTCCGGGGCTCCGCTCCGCTGGCCTACCGCAGGCTCCACCGGGTCGCTGAGCCGCTGGGGTGGTGGCAGGTCCTGGTCTGCTTTGTTATCGCGGCCTATTACGCGGTGATCATCGCGTGGTCCCTGATGTACACAATCTTTTCCTTCACGGAGGCATGGGGCGACGACGCCGAGGGCTACTTTTTCGGGAGCTTCCTCAGGGTAGCCGAGGCGCCGGGAGTCGGCTTCACCTACGTGCCGTCTGTGTTCTTTCCCCTGCTGCTGGTCTGGATAGCCGTCATCCTCATCATGGTGGCCGGGATCCGTAAGGGCATCTCCCGCGCAAACTCCATCCTGCTCCCGCTGCTGGTGGTGATGTTTGTGCTGCTGGTGGTCCAATCGTTGTTCCTGCCAGGTGCCGCTGAGGGTCTCAACGCGTTCTTCACCCCCGATTGGTCCGCGCTGGCCGATCCGTCCGTCTGGGCGGCGGCCTACGGCCACATCTTTTTCTCGCTATCCGTGGGCTACGGCATCATGGTCACCTATTCTTCCTACCTGAAGCGCAGGACGGACCTCACTGGTTCCGGCATGGTGGTTGCCTTCGCGAATTCGGGCTTTGAAATCTTGGCCGGCATCGGCGTGTTTGCCGCCCTGGGCTTCATGGCCCAGGCCGCGGGGGCCGGCGTCAACGATGTGGTGACGCAGGGCATCGGCCTGGCATTCGTCGCGTTCCCGACCATTGTTTCGCAGGCTCCGTTCGGGGCCGTCATGGGTGTGCTGTTCTTCGGATCCCTGGTGTTCGCGGGAGTCACCTCGCTGATCTCGGTACTGGAGGTTATCGTTGCGGCTGTCCAGGACAAGCTCGGCTGGGGCCGGATCAAGGCTTCCATGGTGGTCAGCGTGCTCGTCGCGGCAGTGTCCCTGGCCCTGTTCCCCACGGCGACGGGCCTGTACCTCCTTGACACCTCCGACGCGTTCGTCAACAGCTTTGGCATTACGCTGGGCGCGCTGGTGACCGTGGTGGTGCTGGCATGGTTCCTGCGCAAGCTGCCGCTGTTGTCAGCGCACCTTAGTCACACCTCAACGATCAAGATGCGCCGGACGTGGATGGTACTCGTGGCCGGTGTGGTGCCGCTCGCGTTGATCTACATGGTGTCCAGCGAATTCATCAGCAAGATCTCCACCACCTACGAGGGTTATCCCGAGTGGTTTGTGGGCCTGTTCGGCTGGGGCATGGCCGGCGCGCTGGTGGTCATGGCGCTGGTCCTGACCTTCATTCCATGGAGTCGTAATTCCAAAGCGCATGATGACCCGGAGTACCAATCCATGCTGGACGAGGAAGAAGAGGAGACGGCACGGTGACACCGATTGCAATCACCATGATGATCATTGCCATCCTCACGGTATGGGGCGGCCTGGCATTGGCGCTGCTCAACCTGAAGCGGCACCCGGAAGGCGAGGGCGCACTGCCCGAGGAGCACGCCCCGGAGCTTTGACCGCCCGTTTATGACCGCGTGCCCGGAAGTTACGGGCCGGGTGGTGCAAGGAGTTGGACGGACAGGAGATCCCCTGTCCTCATGCCGGGCAGCGCCGTGACGGTGAAGACGAGTCCGCCGCCAAGGGATGCAGCCCGCCGGGCATCACTGATGTCAAAATCGCTCAGCACCTCCCCGCCCTCCTGCGCCAGACGGAGAGGTTCGCCCAGAGGCAAGCCGTTCAGGCTCAGCTGATGGCAGCGGTTTTCGTTCGGGCGGAAGCAGACCCGCAGCAGGCCGGCGCGGGCGTCCGGATCGTTAAGGACGTAGGAGAACCACCCGGTTGCGTTGCGCCAGTGGATGCCCTCGCCGCCCCCGGCTCTGGTGCCTTCACCACTGAAGCCATGGTCCGCCTCCGGCTGTTGCTCCCCGGCGGTGACGCCATCCACCATTTCCCCCTGCACGACGGCGGCCCGGTCCAGTTTAAGCAGCCCCTCCCGCCGCTCGCGGGGCTCACCGGAGGGCCAGTACACGGTGTACCGCTCGTCGTGAATGGCGTGGAACGGTTCCAGGACAACGGTGCCGGGTTGGCCGTCGGCGTCGGTTACGGACAGCTCCGCCGATAACGTGGCTCTGTCCCGAAGCCGGATGGAGGTGGCGTTGGGAACCACGGGGGTTCCGGCAAGCGGCAGCAAGGGCCCTGAGGCCACGTGCCCCATCCGTTCGTCTGCTGCCTCGAACCCGGGTACGCCTTCCGTTCCCGCCCGCGACGCCAGCACCACGGGGCCGTAAAGGAATGAGACCCAGGGCGAACCGTCCGGCAGGCCTTCGGTTCGAAAGCCGGGGGTGAGCCGGATCCGGACGGCGGAATCGCCCTGCCAGGTACGGCTGATGCTGACGTGGCCGGCGCTCGCCGGCGCGGCCCCGCCGTCGACCTCAAATGCGGTTGCCCATCCCGGACGCCTCAGGCTGATGGTGGCCTCGACGGGGGAGTGCGCTGTGACGTGCAGCGTTGCCTCGTCAGAGTGCGGGAAGTCCGTTTCGAGCCTGACCTGCAGGCCCTTATCCGCCCAGTCGAGGGTCGAGGGGATGTAGAGGTTGACCAGCAGTTCGTTCCCGCTGCGGCTGTAGATCAGTTCACCGTAACGGGCATGGTTTTCCAGCCCCGAGCCGACGCAGCACCACATCGACTCCTGCGCCCGTGAATAGACGCGGTAATGCCGGGGGCGCATGGGTGTGAAGTACACAAATCCGCCGCGGCGGGGGTGCTGGGAGGACAGGATGTGGTTGTAGGTTGCCCGTTCATAAAAGTCGACGGCGGCGGGGTCGCCCACGTGTTCAAAGCGCAGCTTGGCCAGCTTCAGAATGTTGTAGGTGTTGCAGGTTTCAGGACCTTGGGCATCAAGGATCATGGGCGTGAAGTCGGCTGATGGATGGAAGTGTTCCCGCACGCTGTTTCCGCCGACGGAAACGGAGCGGCGCAGGACCACCGAGTCCCAGAAGCTGGAGCTGGCGCGCTCGTATGCCCGGTGGCTGGCGGCGGCGAGCCGGGCGTAACCAACTACCTTGGGGATCTGGGTGTTGGCGTGCAGTCCGTCCAGCTGGTCCCTGCCGCCGGCAAGCGGCTCCAGGACGGCGCGGTGCGCGAAGCGGTGGGCTTCCTTCCGGGAAGTGGGTGCGGCACCGGGCCGCAGCGGGGGAAAGAAATCTTGCAACGTTGTAATGGAAATATGGCATGCGACCTGGATCACGTCAAGCAGTCGCCGCCCCGAGCTGGGGACATTCGTTTTCCAACCCTTGACGATTCATCTGCTGCTGTGTGATGGTTTCTTACAACGTTGCAAAGAACCTCGCAAAGACGCTCCGCTACCGCGGCGTGCGGGGTCCGGTACCGCTCAGCTCAGCCAATACACTTGTTGCTCCACCCAACCCGGAAGGACTGCGTGATGATGAAGTCACGTCCCATGGCCGCAACCCTGGCGCTCTTTACCGCCGCCGGCCTTATGCTCGGCGGTTGCTCCGCCCCCACCGGCGGGGACGCCGGCGGCGAAAAGAAGCTCACGTTTATGTTCCGCGGAGGTGAAGACGAGAAGAAGGCCTATGAAAAGGCCGTGGAGCAGTTCGAAGCGGCCAACGGTGTGGACGTGGACATTATCGTAACCACCGCTGACCAGTACGCTACGAAGCTGAAGGCCGCGATTGCCGGCAAGCAGGTCCCGGATGTGTTCTACATCGGACCCGGCGACGTCCAGGCCTACGTGCAGAACGGCATCGTCAAGGACATCACCGAATACGTGGAAGGCTCCGACACCATCGACCTGGAGAACATCTGGGAGTACGGCGTCGACAGCTACCGCTACGACGGGAAGAGGGTGGGGGAGGGTGCCATCTACGCCCTGCCCAAGGACGTGGGCCCGTTCTCCTTCGGCTACAACAAGACGATGCTGGAGAAGGCCGGGATTCCGCTGCCGGACAAGGACAAGCCGTACACCTTCGACGAGTTCGTGGCAGCTGCCAAGAAGCTGACGGCGGACACCAACGGCGACGGCACCCTGGACCAGTGGGGCACCGGCCTGAACGTCCAGTGGAACCTGCAGCCGTTTGTCTGGTCCAACGGCGGGGACTGGCTCAACGAGGACCGCACCAAGGTTACGGTGGACACCCCGGAGTTTGCTGAATCGCTGCAGTGGTTTGCCGACCTGCAGAATGTCCACGGTGTGACACCTTCGGTGGCTGAAGCCCAGACCTTGGACACCTACCAGCGCTGGATGAAGGGCGAAATCGGGTTCTTCCCCATCGCCCCCTGGGATCTCTCCACCTACCAGAAGCTGGGCTTTGAATGGGACGTTATTCCTTACCCGGCCGGAGACAGCGGCAAGACGGCCAGCTGGATCGGTACCCTCGGCGTCGCTGTCTCGGAAAGCACGAAGTACCCCGAAGAAGCTGTAAAGCTGGTGGAATACCTCACCGCCAACAAGGAAGCCCAGCAGAGCTTGGTGGACGCCGGAATCCAGATCCCCAACCTGAAGGACATGGCCGAGACCTGGGCCGCGGACACCACCACCAAGCCGGCCAACAAGGCCGAGTTCCTCGAAATCGTGAAGGACTACGGCCGGGCGCTGCCAGGCGGCAATACCTTCAACGCTGAGTGGTACGACGAACTCTTCACCAACATTCAGCCTGTTTTGGACGGCAAGCAGACGGCGGCGGACTACCTGAAGGAAGCACAGCCCAGGATGCAGGAATTCCTGGACTCCGCAAACCAGCAATCCGGCAACTAACGCCGTAATTGACAGGGCTGAAACAGCCCCAACAACCCAGGTGCCGCGGCTGCGTCCAGCGCGGCCGCGGCACCCGGCCCCACGCACGTTTCCGGTGCACTTTTCCCTTCAGCACCACCATCACGAATCAAAGAGGATCCAGCGATGTCAACCATCACCCGCCGCTCGCGGCTTCACCGGAAGGAACACCAGGCCGCCCTTGCATTTGTTGCCATACCGGTGATCGGGTTCCTCCTCTTTACGCTCTTCCCGCTCCTTTTCTCTGTCTATGCATCGTTCACGAACTGGAATGGCATCTCGGCGCCGGTCTTCAAGGGCCTGGACAACTACACAAAGATGTTCGGCGACCGCTACTTCCTGCAGTCGCTCTGGAACACGCTGTACATGATGATCGGCATTCCGATCGGCCTGGTCATCTCACTGGGCCTGGCCCTGGCCATGAACCGCAAGATGCGCGGAACCACGTTCTTCCGCACCGTCTACTACCTGCCCGTGATCTCCTCGATCGCCGCCGTCGCCATCCTCTGGCAGTGGGCCTTCAACGGCGACTTCGGCCTCATCAACCAAGGCCTTGCCCTGGTGGGGATCGACGGCCCCAACTGGCTGCAGGACACCCAGACAGTCAAGCCGGCGCTCATCATCATGGCCATCTGGAAGGGCCTGGGATACTCCATGCTGCTTTACCTGGCCGCCCTCCAGTCGGTTCCCCGCTATCTCTATGAAGCAGCCGCGCTCGACGGCGCCACCGCCTGGCAGCAGTTCCGGCACATCACCATTCCCATGGTCCGGCCGGTCACCTTCTTCCTCATCGTCACCAGCATCATCGGAGGATCCCAGATCTTCGTGGAGATCAACATCATGACCCCCACCGGCGGCCCTGAATTCCAGTCGGCTTCCATCGTTTGGTACATCTGGCAGAAGGCGTTCGATAACCTCCAGATGGGCTACGCATCGGCCATGTCCGTGGTCCTGGGACTGCTGGTCTTCGCCATCACCTTCATCCAGTTCCGGCTCAACCGCCGCAACCAGTTCTCGATCGATTGAGGCAGGCAGCCATGTCCGCACAGAATGTCATCACCACTCCACCACTGGAACCGAGCCAGGAAATTCCTGGCGGCACCGGGGGTTCACGCTCTTCCGCTTCGCGGGCAACCGGCGGCAGCCGGTCCGCCAAGGACACGCTCCGCCTGGGAAACATCCTTACCACGTTGATCCTCAGCGTCGGTGCCATCGTGATGATCGCCCCGCTCGCCTGGACGTTCTCCACCTCGCTCAAGACCAAGGACGGCGTCTTTGAGCTTCCGCCGCAGTGGATCCCGGATCCGTTCGTGTGGGAGAACTACGCCCGCATCTGGACTGCCGGCCCGCTCCTTACCGGCATCCAGAACAGCCTGATCGTGGCATGCTCGGTGACCATCGTGGGCTCGCTGACCTCCGCGCTCGCGGCCTTTGCCTTCGCCAAGATGCGGATGCCCTTCAAGAACGTCCTGTTCCTGGGACTCCTGTCCGGGCTCATGATCCCGTTCCCCACCCTGATGATTCCGCAGTTCACCATCTTCGCCAGCATCGGCTGGGTGGATACGCTGCTGCCGCTGATCGTGCCGGGACTCTTCGGCAACATCATCATGATCTTCTTCCTGCGCCAGTTCCTGAACAGCATCCCGGACTCCATCGTCGAAGCAGCCAGGATCGATGGTGCCTCCTACCTGCAGATCTTCTGGACCCTCATCCTGCCGGCCATCCGCCCGGCCCTCGCCGCCCAGTTCATCCTCTGGTTCATGGCGATGTGGAACGACTACCTCGCCCCGATCATCTACTTGAACTCGCCGGGTACCCAGACGCTGCAGCTGGTCATTGCCAACTTCAACGCCCAGTACGCCATCCAGACGGACTACCCGCTGATCATGGCCGCATCTTTCGTGGCGCTCCTGCCGGTACTGATCGTCTTCGTGGTGTTCCAGCGCCAGATCATCGAATCCATCGCGCTCTCCGGCTCCAAGGGCTGAACCGTGGCTATCGATCTTGACGTTTCCCGCGAGCTGCTTCCGCTCCCTGCAGGGGCCCGCCGGGAGCCTTCCTCCTGGGGAGCCCGCCACGCCCACGATCCCACCGTAGTGCGGGACGATGACGGCACCTATTACATGTTTTCCACTGACGCCGTCGCCAACTCGGAAGATATACCGGCAGGAGTACATATCAGGACCTCCGCGGACCTGGTGGAGTGGACGTACACCGGAACAGCTTTTGACGGCGTGCCGGAAGCGGCTGCGCAATGGTCCGGGGCGCGGGGGTTGTGGGCGCCCGACGTGGTCCGCTGGCCGAACGGCGAATGGCATATGTACTACTCGGCGTCGACCTTCGGCTCCAACACCTCCGCCATCGGGCTTGCCGTTGCACCATCACCGGCCGGCCCGTGGGAGGACCGCGGCCTGGCGGTGGCAACGAGGAAAGGCGAACATTCCCAAAACGCCATAGACGCGGCAGTAACCTTTGATGCCGATGGCCTCCCCTGGCTGACCTACGGGTCCTTCTTCTCCGGCATCTACATCCTCCCGCTGGACCGGAACACTGGGCTGCCGCTGGTGGAGGGTGATCTCGGATCAGTCATCGCCCGCCGGGCGAAGTCCGTGGAGGGGGCGGTGGAAGGCGCCTTTGTCCTGTACCGGCCTGAGGAAAACCGCTACGTCCTCTTTTGCTCCTACGATTCCCTCTTCAATACCTACAACATGCGTGTGGGCGTAGCGGACTCCATCACCGGTCCCTACCGCGACTTCCGTGGCACGGACATGACGGACATGGACGCCCCTCCCGCGGCTGTGGGAACCAAGCTGCTGGGCAGTTACCAGTTCGACGGCGGCACCGGGTGGCTGGCCCCCGGCCACAATTCAGTCCTCACCCAGGCGGGTCCGCACGGCATGGAGTATTTCGCGGTCCATCACGTCCGCTTCGCCGCGGACCCGAGCCAACACGTGGTCCAGCTCCGGCGGGTCTTCTTTACCGCGGCTGGCTGGCCTGTGGTCTCGCCCCAGCCCTTCGCCGGAGTGCAACGTGAAACGCTCCCCTCACCTGTTCCGGTGGCAGGAACCTGGCAGGTTCTCCGTTTCGCTCCTGAGTCCACAGACCTTGTCAGGGCTGTGGCCAGGGAACTCGAAAGCACCACCGGCGGCTGCGCTGTTTCCTCCGGTGCGCCAGCCCACATCCGGCTCCGGACCGCCACCCCCGGGCCAGAAGATGCCGTTGAGCTTGACGCAGTAGTTTTCGGTTCCTGGGACTGGGCCGGGGGCCGGACTGCCTTGTCCTTCAGCGGCATAGACCAGCACGGCGTGGCCTGGTCCGGAACCCGGGATGCACCGCGATGAATGATGCTCCCCTGGGATGGGCCGGACGTTTGATGGACTGGCTCCGTTTCGCAAGCCGGCTGGTCCTGGTCAACGTGCTGTTTGTGGCCGGAGTCCTGGCCGGGCTGGTGGTCCTGGGGGTCTTCCCCGCGGCCGTCGCCGCCACCTCAGTCCTGGGCAGGCTGCGCCGCGGAGCGGCCGGGGACACGCTGCTCCGGGACTTCGTCACGGCCTACCGCTTCCAGTTCTGGCACGCCAACCGGGTGGGAAGTGTCTTTTGGATAGCCGGAGGCGTACTCCTCCTGGACTTCCTGGTGCTGCTGGGACCGGCCGGGCCCGCGATCCCGCCTGCCACGCACGCTGTCCTCCTGGCGCTTTCAACGGTTGCCGCCCTGGTAACGGTGGCTGCCGCGGCAACCGCGGTTGCCCTGTGCAGCCGCTATCGGGACAAGGCGGCGAGGACGTGGCGGACGGCCTTTGTGCTGCCGCTGGTCTCGCCGGTGATGAGCCTGTCCATGCTGGTCACCCTGGCGGCCGCCGCCGTCGCTTTTTCCGGGCTGACGGTGCTGGTGCCCCTTGTGGGGGCGTCGGTTCCCCTGCTGCTCTCCGGTTGGCTGGTGGGGAAACGGCTCGCCGCGCTTGAACCCGCCGGTTCCCCCGCCTAGAACCCCCTGACCACCCGCCCCTTCCTACTTCCCAATATCTACAACGTTATACAGAACAGGAACACACCAATGACCATCACCTCAGCCGCTGCCGACCAAACGGAACTGGCCGTTGTGGCACCCACCGTCGTCACTATCGACAGGGCCGCTGTTGTGGCACCTGTCAGCCGCCGCATCTTCGGGTCCTTCGTGGAGCACCTGGGCCGCTGTGTCTACGACGGCATCTACGAGCCGGAGCATCCCACTGCCAACGAGGACGGCTTCCGGCTGGACGTCATCGAACTGGTCAAGGAGCTGGGCTCGAGCACCATCCGCTACCCGGGCGGCAACTTCGTCTCCGGCTACCGCTGGGAGGACGGCGTTGGCCCGCGCCACCAGCGCCCGGTCCGGCGTGACCTCGCCTGGCACTCGCTCGAGTCCAACCAGGTGGGTCTGGATGAGTTCGCCCGCTGGTGCAAGCTCACCGGCTCGGAGCTGATGATGGCCGTGAACCTTGGAACCCGCGGCATCGAAGCCGCCCTCGACCTGCTGGAATACACCAACCATCCCTCGGGGACCGCACTCAGCGAGCAGCGCATCGCCAACGGCACCAAGGATCCCTATAACATCACCATGTGGTGCCTTGGTAACGAGATGGACGGTCCCTGGCAGATCGGGCACATGTCCGCCGAGGATTACGGAAAGCTCGCGGCCCGCACCGCCTCCGCCATGAAGACCGCCGACAAGAACCTCGAACTCGTAGTCTGCGGCTCCTCCGGATCCTCCATGCCCACGTTCGGTGAGTGGGAGCGGGTAGTCCTGGAGCACAGTTACAACTACGTGGACTACATCTCCTGCCATGCCTACTACCAGGAGCGCAACGGCGACCTCGGCTCCTACCTGGCGTCCTCGCTGGACATGCAGTACTTCATCGAGACCGTGGTGGCCACCGCAGACCACGTCAAGCACAAGCTCAAGAGCAAAAAGACCATCCAGCTCTCCTTCGACGAGTGGAACATCTGGTACCTGGACGAGCACCAGGCTTCCGACGAGGTCAACGAGGAATGGACGCACGCGCCGCGCCAGCTCGAGGACACCTACTCCGTGGCCGACGCCGTGGTGTTCGGCAACCTGCTGATGACGCTCCTGAAGAACCACGACCGGGTTGCCGCCGCATCCCTCGCCCAGCTGGTCAACGTGATCGCCCCCATCATGACCGAACCGGGCGGTGACACCTGGCGGCAGACCACCTTCTTCCCGTTCTCCGTCACGTCCCGCCTCGCGAAAGGCGAAGTGCTCCGCCCCAGGATCGAGGCCGGAACCTACACGACGGCGGTCTACGGTGAGGCCCCGCTGGTGGACTCAGTGGCAACCACCGATGCCGCTACCGGAGAATCGGCCGTCTTCCTGGTCAACCGCAGCCTGACCGAGGCCATCGACGTGACGATCAACGTCTCCGAACTCAACGCGAAGACGATCACCGAGGCCGTGACCCTGCACGATGAGGACGTTTACGCCAAGAACACCCTTCAGGACCAGAACCGCGTGGGCCTGAAGCAGCTCGACGGCGCCGTCCTGGACGAGGGCACGCTCACCGTGACGCTTCCGCCGGTGTCCTGGTCCGCCGTCGCGCTTGGCTGACGTGACCCAGCCAAAAAGGCCCGCTGCCGGCCGCCCTGCTGTTCGATGGACAGCGGCGCGGCTGGCGGCGGTGCTGGCCGCCGTCGTCCTTGTCCTGACTGGATGCGGCGCAGCGGCGCCTGCGCCAGAGGCAGGACCGGCCGCCGAACTTCGTGGTGACTTCTTCACGCACGATCCCGCGCTGGTCAAGGGGGAGGACGGTGAACCCTGGTTCATCTACTCGACCGGGAACGGGCAGGTGGCGGACGGCAACATCCAGGTGCGGCGCTCAGGCGACGGCGTGAACTGGGAGTACGCCGGCGAGGTGTGGCCGGCGAAACCCGCCTGGCTCAAGGAAGCGGTGCCGGGCGTGGACAACCTCTGGGCGCCGGAGCTGTACGAGCACGAGGGGACCTGGTACCTCTACTACTCCGCGTCCACGTTCGGGAAGAACCTCTCGGTGATCGCACTGGCCACGAACACCACCCTTGACCCTGCCGACCCGGACTACAAGTGGGTGGACCAGGGGCAGGTGGTCTCCTCCAAGGGGGAGAGGTTCAACGCCATCGACGCCGGCATCGCGGAAGACGAAAACGGCACTCCGTGGATGTCCTTCGGTTCCTTCTGGACCGGACTGCAGCTGGTGGAACTCGAGTGGCCCACTGGCCTTCGGGCGGGGACGGAAGAACCGGTGACGATCGCGGACCGGAAAGCACCGCCGAATGCGATCGAGGCGCCATACATCCTGCCGCACGACGGCAAGTATTACCTGTTCTTCTCCCGCGATTTCTGCTGCCAGGGGCTCGAGAGTACGTACAACATCGCTGTCGGCAGGGCTGAGAACATCGCCGGACCCTATGTGGACGCCGAGGGTAAGGGACTGCTCGACGGCGGCGGCACGCCCCTCCTGGCATCCGACGGCGGGCGCGTGGGGCCGGGCGGGCAGTCCGTTTCCGGCACTACGCTCGCGTTCCACTACTACGCGGAGGAACTCGACGGCGCCTTCCGCCTGGGGCTCGCCGAGCTGGAGTGGACGGACGGCTGGCCTGCAGCGCGTTGGAAATAGGACCTACGCGGCACCAACCGCCGCGCTGCCCACAGTTGATTCACGGGTCACTACGCGGAACGCCGTCTCGATCTCCCGCGGCGGCGTTCCGGCGGGCTCCTTGATCCGCTCCAGCAACATGGTGATGGCAGTTTCGGCGATCTCCGTGCGGCCGGGATCAACAGTGCTCAGCGTGGGGAGGGTGTAGCGGGTTTCGTCCAAATCATCGAAGCCGATCACGGCGACGTCGTCCGGGACCCGGTAACCTGCTTCCTGCAGGACACGCACGGCGCCCTGGGCAAGGGTGTCGTTGAGGCCGAAGACGGCGTCGAAGGACACCCCGCGGTCCAGGAGGTCGTGCATCGCTGCGGCGCCGTTGGACCGGTGCCAGTCCACCACACAGGCGACGATCCCGTCGTCGTACGGGATCCCCCGGGCCTCAAGGGCCTCCCGGTACCCCCGCAGGCGGAGGCCCGCCGAGCCGATGACCTCGCCCTCATGGGCGCCGACGACGGCAATGCGTTTCCTGCCGAGGTCCAGCAGGTGCTCGGTAGCGGCCCGTGCTGCCGGAACGTTCTGCATGGTGACGTGGTCTGAAGAACTGCCGAAGATGCGCTCGCCGAGGAGGACAATCGGCACGTCAGCCTTGATCAGGTCCGCATCTTCCTGGCCCAGGGCCAAGGGGCTAAAGAGCAGGCCGTCGGACATTTTAAGCCGCGGGCTGGCCATCACCTCAAGTTCGCGGTTGCGGTCCGCGCCGGTCTGTTCGATGAGCACCACCAGGCCGCGTTTCGCGGCAGCTTCGATCACGGCGTCGGCAAGTTCCGCGAAATAGGGAAGGCGCAACTGAGGCAGCGCCAGGGTGATGGCTCCGGTGTGCCCGGAACGCAGGCTGCGGGCGGTCAGGTTGGGCCGGTAGCCCAACTCTTCGATGGCCTTCTCCACCTTGGCGCGGGTAGTGTCCCGGACATGGGGGTGGTTGTTGATCACGTTGGAGACGGTCTTGAAGGACACTCCCGCCACGCGGGCCACGTCGTGAAGAGTTGCCGCCATCCCTGTCCCCCTGCTCCTGCCGCGGCCCGCAGGCCAGTACCTGCAATTTTACAACGTTGAATCGACTCAACCGCTTCCGGGCGTCGGGGGGCCGCCTGCGGCCCCCCGACCCCTCAGCGCCGCTTTCGGCCCGACCGCTCCCTGCGCTCAGCGGTCTCCCGCTCGGCCCACCGCTGTGACTTCCCGGCGGACACCACCTTCTGGTGCCACTCCCGCTGGTAGGCGCGCTGCGCCGCGGCGTCGCTTCGGCGGGCCAAGGCGGCCAGTTCGCGCTGCAGCTTCAGGTAGTTGTGCCAGCGGCGTTCCTCCAGCACGCCGTCGGCAATGGCCTGCTGCACGGCGCAGCCGGGCTCGCCCTGGTGGGCGCAGTCCGCAAACCTGCACTGATCCGCCAGTGCTTCCACGTCGCCGAACATCTCGCCGATGCCGTCCTCGGCGTCGAAAAGTCCGAAGCCGCGAACGCCGGGCGTGTCCATCAGGACCCTCCCGTTCGGAAGCGGCACCAGTTCCCGCGACGTGGTGGTGTGTTTGCCCTTGAAGTCGCCGGCGCGCACCTCCCCGGTATCCTGGACGTCGCGGCCCGCCAGCGCGTTGATGAGCGTGGACTTTCCGGCGCCCGATGGGCCCAGGAGGACGATGGTGCCGCCCGCCGGAATGTGCGCCAGCAGCTCGTCGATGCCGTCACCGCTTTCCGCAGACGTCGTTACCACGTCCACGCCCGCCGCCTGTACCATGACTTTCCCGACGACGTCGTCCGCCACCTCGGCGAGGTCCGCCTTGGTGATGATCACCAGGGGAATGGCGCCGGAGTCCCACGCCGCCACGAGGGTGCGCTCCAGCCGGTTGTGCGTCAGCGGCCGGTCCACCGGCACCACCACGCCCACCACGTCCATGTTCGCGGCCAGGACCTGCGCCGCGGAGGAGTCCTCGAAGGCACGCTTGCGGCTGAGCTCCGAGCGGCGCGGAAGGACGCCCAGGATCTGGCGCTCCCCGGCCCGGTTGGGTCCGATCCAGACCCAGTCACCGGTGACGGCAGTTTCACCCGTCAGCGGATAGGGCAAGTGCAGGAGATCCGCACCCGCCGCCACCAGCAGCAGGTTGCGGTCCACGCGGACCACCCGTCCCGGCCCGGTTGCCTCCGGGAGGGCATGGTCTTGGAAGTGTTGGGCGACGGCCGGGGTGTAGCCGTACAGGAGCGGACCGTTGCTGGTTGAAGTGGCGATGCTTGAAGTGTTGGTGCTTGACGTGCTGATGCTGTCCAGGGCGCTGCCTGAAGATGTATTCACTGTGATACCTCAAGGGATGCCCCCTGCCTGCCGGCCGCCGTCGGGCGTGGTGCCAGGCGCTCCGCGGAGAGCTCAGGCGGGGCCGGTGCGGTACAGGGGAAGGGTCTGGATGATGGGTGCGGAGCGCGTTGGGCGCACGGCTGTGACAGTCATCGAAAACACCTCCCTTTCCCGACAAGCGGGGACTGGTATCGAGTCCCGCTGTTTGAGCTGCATGGCTTCAGGCCGGCCATCACCTGACGTGGACGGTGCCCATCCGGTCCTACTGTAGCTGCGGGCGGCGGGATCCACCAGAGTGTAGTTGAAGATGCCGCGTCCGCCGCTGGACGAAAATTTGGTGCAACTGCCAGGCCCTGGTTGGGAGGGTCCGGGTTTGGTTTTCGCTAATCATGGACAGCGCTCAGGGCCGGGTTCACAATGAGGGGTGTGGTGCTCTGCCCCTGATGCTCCGAGTGCCGGCGGCCCAGAGCGTCAGTTGGTCACGGAGGAGGAATAATGCGGATGACGTTGATAAGGGCGGCCGTACTTGTTGCCTTTGTTGGAAGCATGTTCTGTATTCCTGCTGCGGCCATTGCCTACGGAGGCTTCGGAGCCGCGGTGGTTCCGGTCGCGGCTGCCTCACCGGGAGTTGCCCCGGGGCAGCAGTCCTCCCCTACTGATGCCCCGACCGGACCGACACCCGCGCCAACCGGAACGGCAACTCCGGCCGAATCCTCACCGCCTCCTCCGGGAGGTCCGAGCAACACCGGAACGGCCCAGGGGAACGACACGACAGCCCTCGTGATTGCTGTTGCGCTTATCTTGGCAATTTTGCTCGTGGTGTTCTACCTGTGGAGACGGCGGAGATCGGTGCGGGACCTGTAAGGGGAACGATAAGCGTCCGGCAGGAACCACCGCCTGGAACAAACAGACTCCTAGCGCTGGAGTTCCAGTGCCCGCTTCTCCCGTGCAGAGATTTTGGAGACGTAGCCGCAGTTCGTGCAGGTGATCTGGTAGGACCGCGACGTAGTGAACACCGGAATGAAGAACAAGGTGAACTTGGTGGCCCGCTCCTCGAGATGGTGGTGGACGAACGAGCGGCAGTACTGGCAGGTGGCCGGCTTGCCGGGGAGCGCCTTAAGCACTGTCTTGAAACCGAAGAGAAGAAGCATGGGTTTTGCCTTTCGGTGGTCCTGCGGGCTCTCTGACAACCCTAACCCCTGGAAAAGGCTGTGCGGGTAGCCTGACAGGCTCCCGGACCGATGCAATACTGGGGGTCAGCGCGCTTTTCGGCCATCGGGGGGACTTCGGTTACATGGTTCTGGATACCGCCACGCTGAGAATCGCGTTTGGCCTGATGGCACTGGTTCTGGTGCTCCTCTTCTACTTCTCCGCGTATCGGACCACACGCTCGCCGTACAGCGGCTGGTGGTGCCTGGCCCTTATCTTCTTCCTCACCGGCTCTGCCTGTTACCTGCTGGACGGGACGGCCCACCAGATCTGGGCCAACCCGGCGGGCAACGTGCTGCTGGTGCACGGCGGGGTGGCAGTGTGGGCAGGCGCCCGTTCGCTGCGCACGGTGCCGCCGCCTAACTGGGCGTTCACCGGCATCCCGCTGCTTACCCTGGTCGCGTCCGTGGTGGACAACCCGGCCACCAACACGTGGTCCGGCGGGCCCGTGTTTCTCGCCGCGATGGGTGCCACCATAGGGCTGGCGGCCCGCGAGCTGTGGCGCCTGGAGCCAGGCTATTCGCGTGTCCGGATTCCCATGGCCGTATCCGCCGGAGGATTCGCAGTCTTCTACTTCTTCCGCTGGTTGGCGTTTGTTGTGGAGGGCCAGAACGGCCCTACCTTCGTCACCGTCTTCGGTTCCGCCGTCACCACGCTGGTGACAATGGTGCTGCTGGTGGTGGTTTCGTTCAGCATGGCCGCGTTAAGCAGCGAACAGCAGACCAGGGCCCTGCGGGTGGTCGCTTCCCGGGATGACCTCACCGGGCTCCTCAACCGCAAGGCCTTTATGGACCTCGCTGCCGAACAGTTGGCCGATCGTGCCGTCACCCGGGGTTCCGGCACCCTCATCCTGGCCGACCTGGACCACTTCAAATCCGTCAACGACACCTACGGCCACGCCGCCGGGGACCTCGCCCTCCAAGCCTTCGCGGACGCCTGCACGGCGACAGTCCGCTCCACTGACCTTGTGGGCCGGTACGGCGGGGAGGAGTTTGTCCTTCTTTTGCCGGGTACCAGCGCAGAACGGGCTGAAACGATCGCTGAGGAGATCAGCCGGCGCCTGGCGGCGGCACCATTGGGGGACGGAATGGAGATGCCGACCGTCAGTTACGGGATTTCGGTGTACGACGACGGCACCAGGGACGTGGACCACCTCATCGCTACCGCAGACGCCGCCTTATACACGGCCAAATCACTGGGCAGGAACCGGACTGCCCGCAGCGACCGGATGAGCTAACGCGGCCGACGGTGCCCTGGCCGTCAGCCGCCGGTGTTGAGCTTTCCGGCCAGCCGCTCGCGCATCTGAACGCTGGCCGAGTTCAGGCCCAGCAGTTCCACCTCCCGGCCGTGGCGGCGGTACTTCTCGGTCACGGCGTCCAGCACGGCGATGGTGGAGGCATCCCAAAGATGCGAGGCGTGCAGGTCCACCACCACCCGGCTGATCTCCGGCTCGGCGTCCAGGGCGTACTCGAACTGCATGTAAAGGTCGTTCGACGAGGCAAAGAACAACTCGCCGTCCACGGTGTACGTGGCAACATTCTCGCCGTTGATCTCAAGCACCGTCCGCTCA
This sequence comes from Arthrobacter sp. Z1-9, assembly GCF_054792695.1. NCBI lineage: Bacteria > Bacillati > Actinomycetota > Actinomycetes > Micrococcales > Micrococcaceae > Arthrobacter > Arthrobacter sp. Z1-9. The sequence continues at coordinate 65,298 of NZ_CP096456.1, forward strand.
ACGGTGACAAAGTGCGCCACCCGCCGGGCGAACATGGCCATTGCGGCCAGCACTCCGACGCCGACACCGATGGCCAGGTTGTGCGTCGCGACCACCACACCCACCGTGATCAGCATGACGGCGGTTTCCGACTTGGGCATCCGCCGCAGGGTCCGCGGGGCGATGGAGTGCCATTCGAAGGTGATGGCGGAGACAAAGATCATTACCGCAACCAGGGCTGCCATGGGGATGAGGCCCACCACATCACCCAGCACCACCACGAGGACCAACAGGAACACGCCGGCCAGGAAGGTGGATACACGGCTCCGCGCCCCGGAGCCCTTGACGTTGATCATCGTCTGCCCGATTACCGCGCAGCCGCCCATCCCGCCAAGGAACCCGGTGACAATATTGGCAACACCCTGCCCCCACGATTCCCTGGTTTTGTTGGAACGCGTATCAGTGATGTCGTCCACCAGCTTGGCGGTCATCAGGGATTCGAGCAGTCCCACCAGCGCCATTGACAGCGAAAACGGCGCCAGGACCTGGAGAGTCTCCCACGTCAGCGGGACGTCAGGAAGGAAGAAGCCCGGCAGGCTTTCGGGCAGCTGGCCCTTGTCATTGACGGTGGGGACGTTAAGGCCGGCCAGGACGGCAACGACGGTGAGCACCACAATAGCAACCAGAGGTGAGGGCACCGCCGTCGTAATTTTCGGCAGCCCCACCACGATGACCAGGCCGGCGGCGACGAGGGGGTAGACCAGCCAGGGGACGCCGATCAGCTCCGGCAACTGGGCCATAAAGACCAGGATGGCCAGGGCGTTGACGAAACCCACCATGACGGATCGCGGGATGAAACGCATGAGCCGGGTGACGCCGGCCACCGCGAGGAGGATCTGGAAGACACCGGCCAGGATGACGGCCGCAATCAGATAATCCAGCCCGTGGCTGCGCATCAGCGGAGCGATCACGAGCGCCACGGCTCCGGTTGCGGCAGAAATCATCGCGGGCCGACCGCCCACGAAGGAGATGGTCACCGCCATGGTGAAGGAAGCGAAGAGGCCGATCCGCGGGTCCACGCCCGCAATCACCGAGAACGCGATGGCTTCTGGAATGAGCGCCAGCGCCACCACCAGCCCGGCTAAGGCTTCGGTTTTCAACCGCCGGGGGGAGCGCAGCGTGGTGCGCACGGACTGCAGTTGGTGGGGCGAGGGCGCCCTGTTCGCGGCGGTGGAAACAGCCATGGTCCGGCTCCAATCGGGCATCGGATGGGCGGCGGCAGCGGAGTACGTGCCCTCGCAAGGGTGTGGGTGGTCAGAACGGAAGGCGCTACCTTGGGCCGGGGTGAAGAGTCGGCCGGGCACAGGCGGCGTGCACGCGGCCCGGACTCTCCAACTTTACGCGGCGCAGTGGAGGAAGTTTTACCTGCGCCTGTTGTCAAACTGTGGCTTGCTGCGGGCCGTCATCCTGAAGCAGCGGGAAGCCCGGCTGGTAAAATGGCCGGGTTGCAGGGCGGCCTTTTCGCTGGTGCAACCAGCGCCGTAACGAAGTAGGGGACCAACAATCATGACGGCAGGCGGTGCAGACCTCGGGACGTCGGAAAGCCAGCCAGGCTTGCCGGCCACCGCCGTCGCCGAGCCCGCCAGGCGCCGCGCCTACGTGGCAACCGTTGAGGGGTTCCTGGGCGCCCTCATGATGTTCGTCGGGTCCATAGGCACCGGCTGGATCGCCAACGGCTCGCCCATGATCCGCCAGCCCGTGGTCATCGCCCTCCGCACCGAAGGCTGGGGAGTGACGGTTTCCACCATCCTGCTGACGGTGGGCGCCATGGTGCTGATGCGTTCGTGGCTGCGGTTGGGACAGCGGCTGGCTGACTGGGGCGCATCGTCCCTGCGGTCCGTTGTCATCGCCATCTCTGCCTGGTCCCTGCCCCTCCTGTTCTGCGTGCCTGTCTTTTCCCGCGACGTCTACGCCTACACAGGCCAGGGCCGGCTGGTAATGGAAGGCCAAAACCCCTACGAGGTGGGCATCTCCACGCTCAGCAACTGGTTCTCCCTCGGGGCGGACCCTGCCTGGGCGGAGAACAGGACCCCGTACGGACCGTACTTTCTTTGGCTGGCGCGCGCCGTCGTCGGGCTGACCGGCGCCCAGCCCGACGTCTCCGTGCTGCTCTTCCGCCTCCTCGCCGGCGCCGGCGTCCTGCTCTGCGTCATCTACGTGCCAAAGCTGGCGGAACTGCACGGCGTCAACGGGGCCCGTGCACTGTGGATCTCCGTGGCCAACCCCCTGTTCCTGATCAGCTTCATCGCCAGTGCGCACAATGACGCACTCATGGTGGGGCTCGCCGTGGCGGGCGTCTACTTCGCCGCAACGCGCCGCTACCTGCTGGGCATCCTCCTCGTCACCGCCTCCATCGGCATCAAGCCGATCACTGTGCTCCTGCTTCCGTTCATCGGCCTGATGTGGGCGGGTCCCGCCGCCTCCTGGCCGCGCAAGTTCCTTATGTGGGGTGCGACGGCGGGCATCAGTTTGGGGGTGCTGGCCCTCAGCGGCATCCCCTACAACCTGGGGCTGGGCTGGACCTGGGCCATCATGGACCCGACGCCAGGCTACACGGGCTACTCGCCGTCAGGCTTCCTGGGACAGCAGGTCGAGTTCCTGGGCAACGTGCTGGGGCTGCCCGGCGGGACCTTCGCCACCGTGCTGCGGACGGGCATGAAGTATGCCGCCATCGGACTGGTCCTGCTGCTGATGTTCCGCGGCGACTACTCACGGGCCGTGCGCCGGATGGCCCTCGCGTTCACGGCCGTCGTGATGCTGTCACCCATCATCCAGCCCTGGTACATCCTCTGGTTTGTGCCGTTCCTGGCAGTAACCGGAATCCGTGATGACTGGCAGATCAGGTCGTTCTACGTGGGCGTGACCTTCTTTGTGGTGTTCGGCGCGCAGGACCAGCTTTCCGTGTGGTCCTTCGTTGAGCTGCCCATCGACGCGTCGTCGCTGGCATTCGTGACGGCCCTGGCGTTCACGTTCTACCTTTTATTCCTCGACGTGCATACACGCAAACTGCTGATCGAAGGGAAGCCCTTGGACCTGGCGAAGCGGGGCTGGAGCTGGCTTCTCGCCCGGCGTGACGCCCGGCGCCTGAGGGCGGAGCAGCCCGACCGGCAGCAGCTGGGAAGCCGCTGACTCAGGCCCCGGCGGGCACGGTGGCGGGGGACTTCCTGCCCAGCTCGGCTGTCCGTTGCACGGACCACCAGAGCAGCACCACCAGGAGAACATTGCGGGTGGTCAGGATGGCGGCCATTACCGGATGGGCATGAATCAGCGGGGTGTAGAACAGCGGATAGATCACGAAGGTGGTCATGGCGATCCCCATCAGCAGGGCCGCCGGGACCTTCCATCTGTCCCAGTCGTGGGTGAGGCCCGCGATGATCACCGGCGCCAGCCAGATGATGAACTGCGGCGAACCCACCTTGTTGAACACAATGAACGCGGTGACCATCATGAGGGAACCCTCAAGGAACAGTTCCTCGCGTTCGGCGCCGCGGTTCATGGCACGGACCAACAGGATGGCCGCCCCGACCGCCGCGAGGATCAGGAGCGGCTGCATTAGGAACGCCGCAGTGCCGGCGCCCGGACCGTAGACCTCGGTGGAGTTGATGGCGGTGTTATCCGCCATCTTGGAGCCCGCGATGTTGAAGACGCTTAGCCATACCCACGGCGTGGAGAAGGTGGCTTCCAGCTGCATGCCGCGTTCGCCCTGGTTGGTGAGGAAGTCCATGATGTGCGGCAGCCCGCCGGACAGCCACGTTCCCAGCGCAACAACCGCCGTCACCACCACTCCGGAGAGGACCACCGGGATCCGTTTGTGGCTGGCGATCACGATGGGCGCCAGAACGGCGGCCGGCCATACTTTGATCCAGGTGGCAATGCTGAGCAGGATCCCGGCCACCACGGGCCGGCGGGCCGCGTACAGCAGCGCAATCAGCACGATGGGCGCGGTGATGCCCTCCACCCTCGCAAAGCTGAGGTAGCCCATAAAGACCGTGAAAAACAGCCACCACCAGGCCGGCGCGACGCCGCTCACCTTCCGCGGACCGCGGGTAAGGAAGGCAAGCCCGACGGCGTTGAGGGCCGTGATAATCAGGAACCACACGAGCAGGTACAGGTCCGGCCCGGCGGCGTTTGCGAGGAAGATGGGGATCTGCGCCAGCACCGGGTACACCCAGGGGCTGATCTTTCCGTCAAGGTTCTCCGGGTTGTAGCCGTCCGTGGCCCACTGGCGGTACTGCTCAGTGTCGCTGAAGGTATCGCCATGCAGGAAGAAGGACGCCATCCAGCCCAGGAAGTACAGATGGACGACGGCGAAGCCCCACCACACGCTGGACGGGCGGGCGAACCAGTCCACCGCTTTGCCGGGAAGGACCTTGGTGCGGGCGTTGACCAGGCGGTCGAAGAACTTCGTGGAAATCTCAAGACTCCTTCAGCGCGGGCGCGGCTGCAGGCGTCTTTTTGCCCAGCGAGTAGAGGCGCCGGACGCTCCACAGGAACAGGACCACCAGGAGGACGTTGCGGATGGTCAGCACCAGGGCCATCCACGGGTTGTTGTGGCTGAGGGCGTCGTAGAACAGGGGATAAATGAAGTACGTAGCCACGGCGATGACGATCAGCATGGCTGCCGGGACGCGCCATTCACGCCAGCTGTGAGCCAGCCCGACGGCGACTGCCGGGGCGAGCCACACCATGAACTGCGGGGAGCCCACCTTGTTGAAGACCACGAAGGCGGTGGCCAGGGTCAGGGCGCCGGCCAGGAGCAGTTCGGTGCGGTCCGCCCCGCCGCCGAGTTTTCCGTTGTGCTGGTTGCCGTTGTGCAGGGCCCAGAACGTCAAGCCGGCCACCAGCAGGGCGGCCAGGATCAGGAGGGGCTGCATCAGCACGGACATGGCTGCGGTACCGGGGCCGTCCACCTGCATGGAGTTGATGTCCGTGTTCATGTACATGCGGGAATCGCCGATGTTCAGGACGGACAGCCAGAGCCAGGGCGTGGTGAAAGTGGCTTCGAGCTGCATGCCGCGGTCGCCCTGCTGGGTGAGGAAGTTCAGGAGTTTCGGAAGGCTGCCCACCGCGGCGGCCAGGGCAACAACAGCTGCCGACGTCGCGATTCCGGCAAACACCACCAGGAGCCGGTTCTTCACGACGGCGAACAGGGCCAGCATGACGGCGGCCGGCCAGACCTTCACCCAGGTGCCGATTGCCAGCAGGACGGAGGCGATGAACGGCCGGCCCACGCCGTAGGCCAGGGCCACCAGGACGAGCGGTGCGGTAAGGCCGTCGACGCGGGCGAAACCGAGCCAGCCCATGAGGAAGGTGAAGACCAGCCACCACCAGCCGGCGGGGACTGCCTGCCGGTTCCGGCCCCGGCTGGTGAGCTTCAGCAGGGCCCAGCCGTTGAGCACCGTGGTCATCAGGACCCACAGGAAAAAGAACGGCGCCGGACCGGCAACACCTGCGATGGCCATGGGGATCAGCGCGAGGATGGGGTAGACCCAAGGGCTGGGGCCGCCGGTGAGGTTGGCTTCGTCGAATCCGGCCATGGCCCAGTCACGGTAGATGAAGGTGTCGCTGAAGGCCTCGCCGCGCAGCGAGAGCGAGGCGGCGAAGACGAGGAAGACAAGGTGCACCACAATAAAGCCGCCCAGCAGGCCGCGGCCGGTGTTCAGCCGATCCCGCGCCCGTGCCGGGAGGAGGACGTTGCGGATCCGGGTGAGATTGCCGAAGAAAGCGTCGGTGGAAATGGCGGAATCCTTGTCAGGTCGTTGCACAGCCAGGTCGTTGCGCGATGGTGCACGGGTGATGCCGGGAGGCTTCTCCGGGGCATTGGAGGCGTTCAAAAACAGCCTTCACTCCCCATCAACTCTAAGTGACCATGCCTCGGGGCCCGTAATTGCCGCGCTTGCCCGGCGGAGTACGCGCCGCTGACCTGCGGTTCTAAATTACTTGATTTTTCAAGTTGCTGGCGGGGCGATGCTAGGGCATCATGTACTGGGCAGTAAGATGCCCCGCCGCGTTGGTAGCTTGGGGGAGCGGACCGATGTTTTGTCCCACCCCTAAAACACTAAGGCTAGACCCATGACCGCTCACAACTTCCCACTGACCCTGACCGTCGCAGACCGCGAGAGCATGGACAGCCAGCTCGACGCCGCCGTCACGGCCGCCAAGGCCCACGCGCTCGCCGAAAAGCGCCACGGCATCCTGGTGACACGGCACGGCGTGGACAAGTTCACGGTTGCCCTCAGCGAGGCTGTCCCCTTTGGCCTGACCCGCGAGCACCAGGCCTGGTAGCCACTCTCCCTGTTAGGCGGGTCCGGCGCTGCTAGCTGCCGGGCCCGTCTCCAGATACCCGTCCGCTGCGTTGTTGCAGCCGGTCGATGTGCTTGGACGCTTCTGCTTTGCTGAGGTCCGCCGGGAGTTCCTCGCCTGCTTCGCGGGCCAGCGTATCCAGGTAGCTTCGCTGCGCTGCCGTCATCGGCTCGTCGCCGGTTACCCAGTCTTCCGGGTCCCGGTTCAGGCCTGCATCCGGTTCAGGGGTGGGGCTGCCGATGGTTTCCTTGTTATCACTCATGCCTAAAAGTGTAGGCGCCGCGTACCCGCACGCCCCGGCAAGCTCCGGAGGTTACCTGTACCACCCCACGGATCGGTCGTAACTGGACACCAGCGCTCCCGTGCCCGGTACACCTTCCCCGCCGGCAGGGAAATAGATGGCCCCGAACTCGGCGCCCTGGGCTTCGATCCGCTCCCGTGCCCAGATTTTGGCGTCCTCGATGTCCCTCTCCGGGATGCTTTCCCGTGTCCTGGTGCCTGCGCTGAGATGGATGTCCAGTTGATACTCCCCCTCCTGGGAAGCATCTGCCTGGTGTGCCGGGTCCAGTTCATTGCGCCTGCTGACCATCACCTCGGCCGCGGCGTGGAGAATAGACGGCCCCTTCGGAATGCTTCCACGCTGCTGCTGTTCGATCCGGAGGCCTGAGACGACGTCCTCCACCGTGTCCTCTTCGCGGACCACGTAGGCAGCTTCGCCTACGTCTGATTCTGATCCCCCGAGGCTTTTCAGGTTCTGCATAAATTGCTCTGAGCCGGACTGTGTGGAGTTCATGCACCCTCCCTGAGGGCTATTCGCGGCGAGTGCCGACCCCACCCACACTAGACCCATTCGGGCGCGTCGAACCGGTGCTCCGGGGAATGATTTGGACGGCCGCAACGCCGGGCGGAAAAGAGGCTGAATCACTGGGAAGAGCGCTAGGCCAGGTGCTCGCCGGTGACGAGTGCGAGGTGCTTTAGAAGCCCGTTCTGGAACCGCTCGTCATGGACGGCCGGTTGTGCTTTTTGCCGGTGCTGGTGGTACCAATAGCCACCGCTGGTGAGCGCCTCCGGGTCGTCGCTGGTGGCGAGCCACTCCTGCGTGAGGTGCCCGAGGCGGAGGTCGTCCGGGGCGCCGCGCCCGCCCATCCTGGTGGGCACCCAGCCGGGGTCGACGGCGTTGCTGAGGACGTCGGGCCACAGCCGGGCGACGGCGGCGGCCAGGGCTGTGACGTAGAGCTTGCTGTGCCGCGCCGCGGTCAAGCAGGTCCTGCACGGCGTCCAGGCGGCCCGCGTTACGGACATGCACGATGACCTGGTGGCCGTCATCCAGGAGGGACTGCGCTGTGGCCCGTCCCAGCCCGTCGGCCGAGCCCGTGATGAAGATGCGCGCCATTTTTCTTACCGGTGTCACGCGGGCTGCCCGTCACGATGTGATGCCCGGACATCGGCGGATATGGCGCCCTGGAGAACCCAGCGGTTGCCGTCAGGGTCGGCGAAGTAGGCAAACTGCACACCGCCCAGGTCCTGGACGTCACTGATGTCGGCGCCCCGGCCGACGAGTTCGGCGCGCGTGGCGCCCAGGTCCGGTACTACAAGCTGCAGCCCCTCGATGCTGCCTGGCGCCATGCTGGTCATTCCCGTGCCGATGACGATGGAAGCAGCCGAACCGGGCGGCGTCAGCTGGACCACCCGCATTCCGGGGATGTGCTCCACATCGTGGTCGAGGACGAAGCCCAGCTTCTCCGTGTAGAAGGTTTTGGACCTGTCCACATCCGCTACAGGTACCTGTACAACTTCAAGGCGCATCTCCATCCGCCCACATTACCTTTCCGTTACTCCATGCTTCGGGCTGTGACCTCGCGTTGCCTACGGCGTCACGTCCTGGGCCACTTTGCCTCCGGGCTGACCGTCATCACCGCGGCCACGGACAACGGCCCCACGGGCTTCACGTGCCAGCTTTCTCTTCCCTCTCGCTGGACCCGGCCCTGGTCACCTTCAGTCCGGCACGCAGCTCCAGCTTCTGGGCCCAGTGCGCGACGCGGGCCGTTTAACCGTGAACATCCTGCCTGCCGAACACCAGCATCTGGCCGCCCAGTGTTCGCCCGGTCGGGTACCGACAAGTTCGCCGGCGTGGACTGCTCGGCGTCACCCCTGGGCAACCCGGTGCTGGACCAGGCCGCTCGCCTGGGTGGACTGGAGCTGCATAAAGAGTACGACGGCGGCGACCACACCATCGTGGGGCAGAAATGTCAGACCCTACTCCTAGCCTGAAAGTGTCCCAAAGGTAAGGGGCCGCCATCGTTCCGCGAAGGAGGTGCAGCATGGAGGTTCAGCCGTTCGTCACTGACGAGGAGGCCTGGGTTCCGGCTGTCGAGTTCACAGACCGGGAGGATTCGCTCCTGGCCGGGACGGTGAGCTTTCCGGTTCCTGCCTTCCTGACGGCCGACGGTGCGATCCGCATGGTCCAATCGGCGGACAGGCTGATCGACTGGGGTACTGCCATGAAGCAGGGCGCACTTGCCCGGGTCGAGGAAGCGGTTGCGGAAGAAGCTCCTGTGCGGCAGGAGAGCCAGCCGGTACGGTTTGGCGGGGACGAGGCCCATGCGCTTGCTGTCACCGAAGTGTCCACTGCCTGTGCCCTCTCGGAAGGCACGGCTGCACGCTTGCTCAATGATGCGGCGGAGCTGACGACGTCCCTGTGGGAGGTCCTTGAGGCCGTGGAGGCCGGCGACATTTCGGACGTGCATGCCCGGATCATTGTCGAACAAGCCCGCTCCCTCCCTGCCGGGCAGGCTGAAAGGTTTGCATCGATTGCGCTGCGCCGAACGCGGACCCGGCACGGCCGCAGGCGCACACCCGCTGAATTACGTGCCTGTCTGCGGCGGCTGCGTGAACAGCTTCACCCCGAAAGCCTCACCGCCCGCAAGGAGGCGGCCCAGAGTGAGCGCGGCGTGTGGTTCAGGGCCGAGCCGGACGGGATGTGCACGCTCTCGGCTTTCCTGACCGCGGAGGTCGGTCTGGCAATCTATAGCGGACTCGATCGTGATGCACGGCTGGCCAGCGCGCGGGCCGCGGAGCTGAGGGAAATTCCGGGGCACAGCGCTGCTTCTGAACCCGGCCCTGCACTTGGACCCGGCACTGCTGCGGACTCGCCTACGCTGTCGCAGTTTCGAGCCGAGGCGCTGGCCTACCGCTTCTTGGGTGGCGCTGACGGGGTGGAATCCGGGGTGTTCCGCCCTGAGATTGTCGTGACTATTCCGGTCGGGCAGGTTATGGGCGGCAAGCCGGGTTCCGGCGGCGGTGCCGTATCCGCTGAAGCTGAGCTTGGAACGGCTGAACTCGAAGGTTATGGCCCTCTTGATGCTGCAACGGCCCGGCGTTTAGCGGCCCTGGCGCCTACATGGCACCTGCTCTTCACGGACAGTACCACCGGGCAGGCATTGGGCGTGGGGCGCCGGGCATATCGTCCGCCGAAGGCGCTGCGCCGGTATCTGCAGTGCCGCGACGGGACCTGCCGGTTTCCGGGATGCACCCGCCGGGCCAGTGTCTGCGAGCCCGACCATACCATTGAGTGGCAGGACGGCGGGACTACTGACCCCGGCAACCTGGCAATGCTCTGCGGCAGGCACCACGCGCTGAAGTCCATCGGTGCGTGGAGCTACAGACACTCTTCCCCTTCCGGGGACCTTGAGTGGCGCTCACCGCTGGGGCGGCAATACAGCACCGAAGCCACGGACCTCGGAAAAGTCCTGTATCCGCTCCAACAGCCAGAGCCACCGCCGTTTTAGGCAGACGGCAGGCAGGCCTCGGGTTTGCACCGCTCCCGTTCAGGACGGCTCTAGTTGGGGGTCCTTGTTTAGCCGAAAATGTCCTGGCGGAGGATTTGCTGCGTCGTTGGGAACGCCGCCGAGGACGGTGGGCTGGTAAAAGCTTTAGTAGACGGAGCCCTCGAGTAGCTCGGAGAGCCTGCTTGCCGCACGCCGGAGTTCCGGGACGCCTGCCTTGAGCGTGGCTTCGCTGGCCGACGGCTCGGGCCCGGGCGCGGCACATTCGGGACCATAACCAGTGGGGGACGCCTTCATCACCATCAAACCGCTGAACATCATGGGCGGACCGGATCACCCGCGAACGCCACCGCGCTGGCGAGCCACTCCTGGGTCAGGTGGCCAAGCCGCAGGTCGTCAGGTGCCCCCGCTCCGCCCATGCGGGTGGGCACCCAGCGGGATCGACGGCGTTGCCGAGATCGGCGTGTCCGCCGCGGTGCATCCCGCTGCTGGGGTAGACCAGCCGCTGCGGGCGTTCGATGAGCGCGGTGAGGAGATACGGGGCCACAACATTATTACGGAAGATGTCTGGGCTGTGCAGGACTCCCGCGTTGTGGATGACGGTGTCCATGCGGCCGATCGCGTTGACGTGCCGGGCGACGTCGCGCGTCTGTTCCAGGTCCGCCAGATCGCCCACCACCGCTGCGGCGCCGCCGTCCACCAGATCCTGGACGGCATCCAGCCGGGCAGAGCTCCGTGCATGCACAACAACATGGTGCCAACACACATCCCTACACCTGATCGGTCGGATCGATCATGGTTGTATACATCTATACAAGTATGATTAATGCCGGAGGTCAAACATGACTGATTTACCGGCACGGAACACCGGCGCACATTTTGTTTACGAGGAACTCAAGCGGCAGATCCTCAGCCTTGAACTGAAGCCGGGGGAGCGGATTTTTGAGCCTGCAATGGCTTCATCCTTGAGAGTGAGCCGTACGCCGCTGCGTGAGGCCATCAGGCGGCTCATCTCAGAGAACCTCTTGGAGCAGCAGCCCACCGGGGGTGTCCTGGTGCCCAGGCTGGACGAGGCAGTCATTTCAGAGTTGTACGAGATCCGGGCGGCCATGGAGTCGCTGATGGCACGGAACGCCTGCATTAAGGCCACGCCTTCTGACATCGAAGCGCTCCGAGGCATCCTTGCACGTAACGCTGCAGTGGTGGAGTTCGCCGATGACGCCATGCGGCAGGGCATGGCGCTTCACAGCAGGCTCGCGGAGATTGCCGGAAATTCCTGGGCCCGCCGTTTCCATGACCAAGTTTCGAACCACATGGAGCGGTACCGGCACTTCACCAACAGCACCCAGGAACGGCGTGACCAAGCCCTGGCCCAGCACCGGGCATTGGTGGATGCCGTGGCCGCCGGCGATCCAGGCAACGCTGCGAAGATAGCTTTCGAGCACGTCATGGGCGCCCGGGATGCCGCGGTGCGTGCCATCTCGGGCAGCGGCCTGGGCATGTCATGATCGGCGAACTTGGACGCCGCACAACAACTTCCCTCCTGGTCCATTCCGCGCTGATCCAGGCCGTGACCTTCCTGGTCCGGCCCGCGGCCACCTACCGTGCGCTTGAACTGGATGTTCCCGGGTTTGCCCTGGGCCTTCTGGCAGCCAGCTATGCTGTTTTTCCTTTGCTGCTCGCGGTCCCGACGGGCGGCCTGGTGGACCGCCTGGGTGAGCGCCGCCTGATGGCCATCGGGTCTGCCGTCGTTCTTGCCTGTTCTGCTTTCCTGCTGCTGTGGGGCTCGTCAATCGTCACCTTGGTGATCGGAACCGCGCTGCTGGGTGCCGGACAACTCGCATGCGTTGTTGGGCAGCAGGCCGTGGTGGCCAACAACGCTGCTCCAGCCCGCATGGACGCAGCCTTCGGTTACCTGACTTTCGCCGCCTCCCTGGGCCAGGCCCTCGGACCCCTGGCGATCTCTCTCGTGGGTGGTGCCTCCATTCGCCCCGACACGCAGGCGATCTTCTTCCTGTCGACGTGCATGAGCCTGGCACTCTTCGTGACCACGTTTGGTGCGGCAGCACATGTCAGCGGAGCGAAAAGGAAGGCAATTGCAGTTGACGGCAACACCGGCAATGCACTCTCACTGCTCAGGACCCCTGGCGTCGCCCGCGCATTGGCCACCAGCGCCACCGTGCTTGCCGTGGTGGACCTCACCATGGTGTACCTCCCGGCGCTCGGATCTGAACGCGGGCTCACTGCGGCAACAGTGGGGGCCATGCTGACTGTCCGTGCAGTGTTTTCCATGGTTTCGCGGATCCTGCTGGGGCGGGTGTCCCGCAAGATGGGCCGCATGAGGCTCCTGGTGCTGAGCCTCGCACTGTCCACTGTCGCCTTGGCCGTGGCGGCGGTTCCCATGCCGGCCTGGCTGTTGTTTGTTGTGATGGCCGTTCTCGGGCTGGGGCTTGGCATCGGCCAGCCGCTGACCATGTCCTGGCTTTCGGCGCAGGCCCCCGCCGGGCAGCGCGGACGGGCGTTGGCCCTTAGGCTCGCCGGGAACCGGGTGGGCCAGGTGGTCCTGCCGAGTGCCATCGGCGTGGTTGCGGCAGGACTTGGTGCAGGCGGTGTTTTCCTTGCTTCAGCCGTGGTGGTGGGCGGGACGCTGCTGCTGCTCCGCGGCGTGAAGTTGGACTAGGACGGCAGTTGGACTAGCTACGGCAGCCGGCCGGGCCTCAGCAGCGAAGGCACCCCGGCCTGCCCAGGATCCAGCGGAACAGGGCTGACCAGCACCGCCGGGCCGCGGTGCAGGAGGCCGCTGGAAAGTGCCCGGCAGCGGATACCGCCCCGGCCCCGCATGGCTGCATGCCCGCCCGGCGCGAGCACCTCGTTCATCCAGGAGCAGGGGTGGGCCGGGCGGCCGCCATGGAACTGGACGATGGAAGTGCCCGATTCGAGCGCGAAGTCGTGGCCCAGCAGGGGAGCCAGGTGCGCTCCCCGGAGGATCACGTTCCGCCGGGTTGCCAGCGGATTAAATGGCCCGGCGCCAAGTTCCGCGGCCATGGCTTCGAGGGCCTCGACAGCGAACAGTGTCACCGCAGCGTCCATGTGTGCAGCTTTGCCGAAAAAGCGGTCACCCACAATGCCCTTGCCGGCCACCACCTCCGCGGACCCGGCGTCCAACGTTGGCACGTCCGCTGCGCCGTCCTTCGCACGGCCGAAATAGGCGTGCGCCGGCGAGACCAGCAGGTGCAGGATCTCGACGCCGTACCTATAGGTCTCCGCCATGCCGCCTATCCACCAACGTAGGCCGCAAGGTGCTTGCCGGTGAGGGTGGCGGCGCCAGCCACGAGGTCAGCCGGGGTGCCCTCAAAAACGATCCGACCGCCGTCGTGCCCTGCTCCCGGCCCGAGGTCGATGATCCAGTCGGCGTGCGCCATCACAGCCTGGTGGTGCTCGATAACAATCACGGACTTGCCCGATTCAACCAGCCGGTCCAGCAGGCCCAGCAGGTTCTCCACATCCGCCAGGTGCAGGCCGGTGGTGGGTTCATCCAGGACATAGACGTCGCCCTTCTCGGCCATCTGGGTGGCGAGCTTGAGGCGCTGGCGCTCGCCGCCGGAGAGCGTGGTAAGCGGCTGGCCGAGGCTGAGGTAGCCCAGGCCCACATCTTCGAGCCGCGCAAGGACTGTCCGCGCTGCCGGCGTCCTGGCCTCGCCCTCGGCGAAGAATGCAGCCGCCTCCGTCACGGACATCGCCAGCACGTCCGCGATGTTCTGGCCTCCCAGCGTGTACTCCAGCACTGAAGCCTGGAAACGGCGGCCCTCGCAGTCCTCGCACGGGGACTCCACCGTGGCCATCACGCCCAGCTCGGTGAAGATGACACCGGCGCCGTTGCAGGTGGGGCAGGCACCCTCGGAGTTGGAGCTGAACAGCGCCGGCTTCACGCCGTTGGCCTTCGCGAACGCCTTGCGGATCGGCTCCAGCAGGCCCGTGTAGGTGGCCGGGTTGCTGCGCCGCGAACCGCGGATGGCACCCTGGTCGATCACCACCACACCGTCACGCTTTGCGACGGAACCGTGGATGAGGGAGCTCTTGCCCGAGCCGGCCACCCCGGTGACCACCGTGAGGACGCCCAGGGGGATATCGACGTCGACACCCTGGAGGTTGTGCGTGGACGCGCCACGGACTTCCATCGCGCCTGAGGCCTTCCGGACTGCGTCCTTCAGGGACGCGCGGTCTTCGAGGTGCCGCCCGGTGATCGTATCGCTGCTGCGCAGGCCCTCGACGGTGCCCTCGAAGCAGACCGTTCCGCCTTTGGTGCCGGCCCCCGGACCAAGATCGACGACGTGGTCGGCGATGGCAATCGTCTCAGGCTTGTGCTCCACCACGAGCACGGTGTTGCCCTTGTCCCGCAGCTGGAGCAGCAACTGGTTCATCCGCTCGATATCGTGCGGGTGGAGCCCGATGGTGGGTTCGTCGAAGACGTACGTGACGTCGGTGAGTGAGGACCCGAGGTGCCGGATCATCTTGGTGCGTTGGGCCTCGCCGCCGGACAGGGTGCCGGCCGGCCGGTCGAGGCTGAGGTAGCCCAGCCCAATGTCGGAGAAGGAATCGAGCAGGTGCTGGAGGCCCTTGAGCAGGGGAGCCACCGAGGGGTCCTTGAGGTCGCGCACCCACCCGGCGAGGTCGCTGATCTGCATCTGGCACAGCTCTGCGATGTTCTTGCCGTTGATCTTCGAGGACAGGGCCTGCCTGGTCAGCCGGGTCCCTTCGCAGTCCGGGCAGGTCTGGAATGTGACGGCCCGCTCCACGAACCGGCGCACATGCGGCTGCATCGCCTCCGGGTCCTTGGACAGCATCGACTTTTGGATCTTGGGGATGATCCCTTCAAAGGTCAGGTTGACGCCCTCCACCTTGATTTTGGTGGGCTCCGCGTACAGCATCGTGTCCAGCTGCTTTTTGGTGAATTTGGCGATCGGCTTGTCCATGGGCAGGCCCATGCCTTCGAACAGCCGCCCGTACCAGCCGTCCATGGAGTAGCCCGGCACAATCAGCGCCCCCTCATTAAGGGACTTGTCGTCGTCGTACAGCGCTGTGCGGTCAATATCGCTCACCGCACCCATTCCCTCGCACCGGGGGCACATGCCGCCAAGGTAGACGGCCTGCTGCACCACGGCCTTCTCCACCCGGCCGTCACTCTTCTCCGTTGACATCACGCCGCTGGCCTTGCGGGTGGGCACGTTGAAGGAGTACGCCGTGGGCGGGCCGACGTACGGGGTGCCGAGCCGGCTGAAGAGGATGCGCAGCATGGCGTTCGCGTCGGTGGCGGTGCCCACGGTGGAGCGGGGGTTGGCGCCCATCCGCTCCTGGTCCACGATGATCGCGGTGGTCAGACCCTCCAGGAAGTCCACCTCGGGGCGGGCCAGCGAGGGCATAAAGCCCTGGACGAACGCGCTGTAGGTCTCGTTGATCATCCGCTGCGACTCTGCAGCGATGGTGGCGAACACCAGGGAGCTCTTGCCGGAGCCGGACACACCCGTGAAGACTGTCAGCCGGCGCTTGGGCAGCTCAACGCTGACGTCCTTGAGGTTGTTTTCCCGCGCGCCCTGCACCCGGATGAGGTCGTGGGTGTCGGCAACGTGCAGCCCGTTGGTCCGGGGATCGGTGTTCGTGTCGGTACTGGTGTCCGTGCTCATCGGGTCTCCATCTGTTGGGTTCCAATCCAACCAGCTCAGGGCTGCTGGTTGATCCGGACGGTGTTGCCTGCGGGGTCGCGGAAGGCGCAGTCGCGGATGCCGTAGGGCTGGTCGACAGGTTCCTGGACGACGTCGGCCCCGGTCGCCTCCACCCGGGCGAACGCGGCGTCCACGTCCGGGGCGGACAGGATGACGGTGGCGTAGGTGCCCTTGGCCATCATTTCCGCGATGGTGCGGCGTTCATCGTCGGTGATTCCAGGGTCCACCGCCGGCGGGTGCAGGACGATGGAAACGTCGGGCTGGCCGGCCGGGCCCACAGTGATCCAGCGCATGGTGCCGCGGCCTACGTCGTTGCGGACCTCGAAGCCCAGGGCGTCGCGGTAGAACGCCAAAGAGGCATCGGGATCGGTGTGCGGAAGGAAACTTGAGCTGATGGTGATGTCCATGGCAGTCATGCTAGTTGCGGCTCCGGTGCTTGCGCTTCTCGATTCCTGACCGGTCTGGTGACCTGTTTTGCCACGCACGCCGGGATGCCGGCCGTCGATACCGCTGCTTCCTGTTTGTAGACGCTTGGGGGCATCCCCACCAGCTCGGTGAAGCGCGTGCTGAAGGTGCCCAGGGAGGAGCAGCCGACGGCGAAGCACACCTCCGTGACGGAAAGGTCGCCGCGGCGCAGCAGCGCCATGGCCCGTTCGATGCGGCGGGTCATGAGGTAGCTGTAAGGCGATTCCTGGTAGGCGAGCTTGAACCTGCGGCTAAGGTGGCCGGCCGACATGTGCACGCCGCGGGCCAGGGATTCGACGTCCAGCGGCTCTGCATACTCCCGGTCGATGCGGTCCTTGACCCGGCGAAGGTCCCGGAGCTCACGCAGGCGTGCATCGGAGAGGGGGCTGGTGGTCACCTTTCAGATGGTGCTACTCCGCAGGGGAGTTGTCCATAGCGGCAGCCTGTGCGCCGGGCGGAAGAGCAGCTCCTGGGCAGAGTACGATTATCCCGCCGACCAACACATAAGGTGCCCGCCCCGCACGGGCTTGAGTAGGCGCTGTGTCCGGCTATGCCTGATTTTTCCAAGCAAAGGTGTCCGGCGAAAAGACATCTCCAAACCCACAACGAACGCCCTCGCCCAGCCTCTGGGCGCCGGGCACCACTTTGAAAGGACACCATGGAACTGCTGTGGGAAATCGCCGGCTGGGCCGGCGCGGTTGCGATCCTCAGTGCCTACCTTGCCGTTTCCATGGGCTGGTTGAGGGCCGGCAAAGGCTTCCAGACCGCAAACCTGTTCGGCGCCGTCGCCTTCATCATCAACGGCACAGTCCACGGTGCCTGGCCTTCGGTGGTGACCAACGTGGCCTGGTTCCTCATTTCCGCCATCGCGCTGATCCGGATGCGTTCGACCGACCAGCCGACGGCGGCGCCTGTTGAAGCGCCGCCGGTTCAGTTCCCGGGGGTCCCCGACACCACCGGCCAGATCGCGGTTGTTGAGGCCGTGACTGCGGCCGTCCACGGCGACGTCCCGGCACGCGCGGCTGCCTGCCACGCCAGCCTGGGCCATGAAGGCTCCCTGCATTCGGTGCCCATGGCAGCCGGGGTGCACGACGGGCGCTGACCGGCCTTCCTGCCGCCGGCACTGCCGTGAGCTTTATTGCCCGATGGGTGCCGGCCCAAGGTCGTCGAGCAGTTTCCGCATCGCCACATACGCCTTGTTCCGGTAGGCGATCAGCTCGGGAATCCGCTCGGCCGGGACGTTGAGGAAGCCCGCGCCGGTCTTGGTGCCAAGCTTTCCGGCGTCCACCAGGTCACTGAGGATTTTCGGGGTGGCAAACCGCTCCGGGAAATCCTTTTGCAGGGACTTGTAGCAGAAGTTGTACACGTCCAGCCCGGCCATGTCAGCGATGGCGAACGGGCCGAAGAACGGCAGCCGGAACCCGAAGGTGGTGCGGACCAGGGTGTCCACGTCGTCCGCCGTCGCGATGCCCTGCTCCACCAGCTGCGCTGCCTCATGGAAGAGCGCGTACTGCAGGCGGTTGAGGACAAAGCCGGTGGCGTCCTTGACCACGGCGGTCTGTTTGCCGGCGGCATGGACCAGTTCGCGGACCGCCCCGATAGTGGAGGCGGAAGTCCCGGCATGCGGGATGATCTCCACTCCCGGAATGAAGGGCGACGGGTTGGAAAAGTGCACGCCGAGGAACCGTTCCGGGTTGGCGACCGGGCCGGACAGTTCGGCGATGGAGATGGTGGAGGTGTTGGAGCCGATGATGGCGTCAGGCCGGGCGGCGGCACTGATACGGGCCAGCGTCTGGTGCTTGATGGCGATGACTTCGGGGACCGCTTCCTCGATGAACTCCGCGTCCGCGACGGCTTCCTCGATGTCCTTGGCGGCCCAAAGGTTCTGTTTCAGAATTTCGGTGGCTCCTGCCGGAAACAGGCCGTCGGCCACGAACTGGTCAGACTCCACCAGGAGGCGGTCGTAATTGCTCCTGGCCACCTCTGCGGACACGTCGGAGAGGGCCACGTGGGCTCCGCCCAGCGCCAGGACCTGGGCGATCCCGCCGCCCATGTAGCCGGAGCCGACGATGGCGATTTTCCGGGCGCTGCCGGCGGAGGCCGGGTTGGATGCTGTTTCGGTCATGATCAGACTGCCTTCGTTGATTCGGGCTCGTAGGAGCAGATGGCGTCCACCTTGGCGGCGGAGGCTGAGTTTTCGTCGAAGCGGTAGTCGAGCCATTCGCTGACCAGCTTCTTGGCCAGTTCCAGGCCGATTACGCGCTGGCCCATGGTGAGTACTTGCGCGTTGTTGCTCAGCACGGACCGTTCAACGGAGTAGCCGTCGTGGGCGGTGACGGCGCGGATCCCCGGAACCTTGTTGGCCGCTATGGCCACGCCCAGCCCGGTGCCGCAAATCAGCAGGGCACGGTCAGCCCCGCCGTCGGCCACTTTGCGTGCGGCGTCGACGGCGACGTGCGGGTAGGCGGTGGTGTCGCCGGCACCGACACCTACGTCCAGCACGGACGCGACGCGGCTGTCCGCTTCGAGCAGGGCCTTCAACGCTTCCTTGTATTCGACGCCCGCTTCGTCGTTGCCAATGACGATGCGCCATCCTGGTGCTGCGCCGTTCATGCCTGCCCTCCCTGTCCGGCGGCCGAAGCGGCAAGCCGGGAATCGGTCAGCCGGGTTTCGACCAGCCGGGAATCGGGCAGGGGCTGCTCCAGAAAATCGAGGTAGTCAGAAACCCGTGTAGCGATCAGGGCAAAGGAAACCGCTCCGGGGTCCGGGTGGCCCAGGCTTTTCTCGGCCAGCGGCCGGGCCCTCCCCTTCAGCGGGCGCAGGGATGCTGTGGCATCGGCTGCCTGCCGGGCGGCGGTGACCGCGGCGGCAAGCGCCCCGGTCAAGGGTGCCCCGGCGTCGAGCGCGGCCAGGAAGGCGTCCCGGAAGGGAAGCAACGCGTCCACCATGGTCTTATCGCCCGGTTCCGCTTTGCCCAGGGTGGTGACGGCGTCCGCGAATGCGGTCACGGCGGCCGCCGCGTCCCCGCAGCGGTACGCGTCCTTGGTACCGAGGCTCCGTCCGGCGGCCGCCAGGGCGGATCCCCACAACGCCCCGGACGTTCCTCCCGCACGTTCGCTCCAGGCTTCCCCGGCCGCGGTGAGCACCCGCTGCACGGATGCCCCGCCAGCCGAGGCATCCCGGGCTGCTGCCGCCGCAGCGTCCACGCCCCGGCGCATGCCGATGCCGTGGTCGCCGTCGCCGGCGATCGCGTCCAGCCTGCCCAGCTCCGTCTCATGCTCGACGACGGTGTCCTGCATCCGGGCGAGCACCGCGGCCGCAAGCCGGCCCAGGTCAGCCGCTGCCGCCGTCGTGTCTTCCACGTCAGCAGCAACGTCCTCTTGAACAGCTATGTCGCGCCGTGCCCGGCGTTCCCGCCCGGCCATGTTGCCCTTGCGGAATCCGGGGGTATCGGCCGGGGCAGACCAGTAGCGCTCCAGTTCCTCATCCAGCCACAGCAGCGTCAGGGACAGGCCGGACATGTCCAGGCTGGTGACCAGTTCGCCGCACTCCGGCTCCACGATGGTCAGGCCTGCAGCGGTGAGGAGCTTCTCCACCTTGCCGAACAGCAGGAACAGTTCCTCATACTTGACCCTGCCCAGTCCGTTGAGGATGGCCACCACACGGTTTCCGGCAACATCGGGTTTGTCCTGGAGCAGCCGGGAGACGAGCAGTTCCGCAAGTTCGGAAGCCGTGGGCAGGGGGTGTTCGGAAATCCCGGGTTCCCCATGGATGCCCAGGCCCAGCGACATCTGGCCGGCCGGAACGTGAAACAGCGGTTCGGCAGCGCCCGGCAGGGTGCAGCCGTCAAAGGCAACACCGAGGGACCGCGTGCGGTAGTTCGCGCGGACGGCGAGCCGTTCGACGGCGTCCAGGTCCAGTCCCGCTTCGGCGGCGGCGCCTGCGATCTTGAAGACCGTGAGGTCGCCGGCAATACCGCGGCGTTTATCGATCTGGTCCAGCGGGGCGCTGGCGATATCATCGGCGACAAGGACGGTGCGGGTTTCGATGCCCTCGGCGTTCAGCCTCTGCTGCGCTTCGCCGAAGTGGATCACGTCGCCGGCGTAGTTGCCGTAGCTGAACAGCACGCCTCCGCCGGCGTTGGCCGCCTTCGCCACCCGGTAGGCCTGCCCTGCAGACGGCGACGTAAAGATGTTGCCGCAGACGGCGCCTGTTGCCAGGCCGGGCCCCACCAGGCCGGCGAAGGCCGGGTAGTGCCCGGAACCGCCGCCCACCACCACGGCCACCTGGCCGGCAGGCACTTCGGTTGAACGGACCACGCCGCCGTCCACCCGGGCAACATAACCCCGGTTGGCCGCCACCAGGCCGTCCAGTGCCTCCTCCGCAAAGTCTGCGGGGTCGTCGAAGATCTGGGTCATGGTTGCCTCATTGAATCCTTGGTTGGGAAGGCCGTGCTTGCGGCCTTTGAGCAGTTACACGGATTGGCTACACGGGGGCGAGTTTCGCCGCCGGCTGTTGCCGCCCCTGGGCCACCTGGCTTGTGCCCAGCGCGTAGCCGTCTGCCTTGGGGAGCACATGCCGGCGGAGGTAGTCCTGGTTGCTTGCCGCCACACTCAGGCCATCACCGCCGTAGTGCTCGGTGCAGAGGATGCCCTGGAAACCGACGGACAGGGCCAGTTTGAAGGCCTCGCGGTAATTGATGAGGCCGCTTTCCATCGGTGCCGGCATGGTCACGTACATATCGCGTGCCACGTCCTCGTCCCGGAAGTAGTTCTTCATATGCCAGTAGTTGGAGAACGGCAGGGTCTTGGCCACCAGCTCCCGCCAGTCCTCCACCGGCCGGTGGAGCCGGATCAGGTTGCCGAGATCCGGGTTGAGCCCCACGTTCGGGAGTCCAATGTCCTGGACAAGGCGCACGGATGAGTCCGCCGTGCCCAGGTACGTGTCCTCATACATCTCCAGCGAGAGCAGGACTCCCACCTCCGCGGCGTGCCGGCCGAGTTCGCGGAGACGGCTTACTGCCTTGCCCCAGGTTTCCTTGTCATCCGCCGGGTCCTTGTGGCCTTCGACCGTCCAGAACCACAGCTGCTCTTGCTGCTCCGGCGTGATGGCCTGGTGGAGGCCGACGGACACAACCTCGCAACCCAACTCCGCCGCCGCGTCAACGGTCCGGTGGCTGTAGGCCAGGTTGGCTTCCCAGTTGGCCTCCTCGATGACGCTGCGGCGGATGGCGGAGATGGCCGGGATCCCGATCCCAGCGTCCTCCGCCGCCTGCTTGAACTCCGCGAGGCGGTCCCGGCTGAGGTCACCAGGACGGACCCAGCTGTCCGTCAGGTCTGCATTCGCGAACCCGGCTTCCTTGACCTCGGTGAACGCTTCCGCCCACGCCGACGGATCAGCGTCATTGATATGGGTTCCCTGGGCGTTGGTGCCAGGAAAAGGCAGCATTGCCGCGGTGATGGGCCAGTTTTCGGCTGTGTAGGCCATGGCTAGGAGGCTTCCTGGGCCTGGAGCGCGTCCACACGCTCGGTCAGGACCGTCAATTCGACGCTCGCCGGCCGCTCAACCGTGCTGTTGATGCGTACCGTTGTGCCGCTGTGGGCCGATTCGAGGACCGACTCCATGACGTCAAGGACGTGGAAGGCCATCGCTCCGCCTGCGCGGGGCTCCGCACCGGGCTGCGTGGCGGCAAGATCCGCGATGCCGAAGCCGCGTCCGGAGTCGACGTACCCGGCGGCCACCGGGAGGGTTTCCCAGCCCTCGGCGCCCAGGGAGAACAGCTGGACCTCGCCAGCAAAGTGGTTCGGGTCCGGCACCACCAGGGATCCGCGCTCACCGTGGATCTCGATGTTCGGTGACTTGGACTTTACGGCGTCGAAGCTCATCAAAAGAGTGGAGAGCGCACCAGAGGCGTGGACCAGGACGCCGGTGACGTGCGAATCGATATTAACGGGGACCTTTTCGCCCTGGCGGGGTCCGGAGCCGATGGTGCGCTCGTTGCGGGTGTGGCTTGCCGCGCCCATGACTGAGACAACGGGCCCCAGCAGGGTTACCAGGGCTGTCACGTAGTAGGGGCCCATGTCCAGGAGGGGGCCGCCGCCGGGCTGGTAGTAGAAGTCGGGGTTGGGGTGCCAGCGCTCGTGGCCTGGCGTCACCATGGTGGCGGACGCGGAAATGGGCGCGCCGATCAGTCCGTCATCGATGGCTTTGCGGGCGGTCTGGATGCCGGTGCCCAGTACCGTATCAGGGGCGCAGCCGACGACGACACCGGCCTCGCGCGCCGCGTCCAGCACTTTGCGTGCCTGGCCGGTTGTGGTGGCGAGGGGTTTCTCGCCGTACACGCTCTTGCCTGCGGCGATGGCCTTCACCGCCACTTCGGCGTGCGCTGCCGGGATGGTCAGGTTCAGGACCAGTTCGACGTCGTCCGCCGCGAGGAGCGACTCAACGGAAACGGCCCGGGCGCCCTCGTACTGCTCCGCCACGGCCTGGGCACGCGCGGGGTCCAGGTCCGCCACCGCCACCAGCTGGATGTCCTCGAGTTTCCGGAAACTGGTTAGGTACTGCGCGATGATGGCTCCGCAGCCGACGATTCCTACTTTCAACGGCTTGCCCACAGCATGCCCCTTTCGATGATGGTGCGGACGTTGGTGTCCTGGAGGACTTCGACGCGGTGGCCCGGGGTGGCGACGAAGATGCGGCCCTTGCCCCATTGGCGGGTCCAGATCGCGGGGGAGGTGACTTCCCGGTTCCAGGGATCCCATTCCCGGACCTTCTGGGTGGTGGTGGCGAGGACATCGATGTAGTCGTCCGAGAGCACCCAGTACTGTTCGGTGACGAGGTCGAAGTCGGTGAGGCCCTTGGTGACCGGGTGCTCGGCGGCTGCGGGGAGCATGTTCACGGTGTAGGGCACGTAGTTGTCGGACTGTTCACCGGTGCGTTCGTTCGGGTGCTTGCCTGGGTGGCAGGCGAACTGGCCGCCGATCATGTGCAGGTAGTCGGAGTTGTTCCGGTATGAGTCGGCGATCCCGCCGTGCCAGCCTGCCAGGCCCGTGCCGTTTTCTACGGCTGTACGCAGCCCCGCGAACTCGTCCTTTTCGATGGTGCTCATGGTCATGCACTGCAGGATCAGGTCAACCCCGGCCATGTAGTCGGCGTCGGCGTATACCTTGGGGGATTCCTCGACGCGGACGTCGTAGCCGTTGTCCTGGAGGTAGGGAATGAAGAGCTCGGTTGCCTCGTAGGGCTGGTGGCCGTCCCAGCCGCCACGGACCACCAGGGCGTTCTTGCGTTCTGTCATTTCGGTTTCCTTTGGTTGGTTTGCCGGCGGGTCAGGGCCGGTAAGAGTCGGGTCAGCGGCTGGCGAAGGCTGCGTCAAAGGCGGCAGCCGGCGGGGCGATCCGGGCGAGTTCCTGGACCATGGCCAGTGCCTGCGGTGCGCCGATGAGCCGGTCCATGCCTGCGTCCTCCCATTCGATGCTGGTGGGGCCGTCGTAGCCGATGGCGTTCAAGGTCCTGAAGATGCGGTTCCACTGAACGTCGCCGTGCCCGGCGGTGACGAAGTCCCAGCCGCGCCGGGGATCAGCCCAGGCCAGGTGGGAGCCGAGGCGGCCGTTGCGGCCGTCAAGCTGGCGGACCGATTCCTTCACATGGACGTGGAGGATGTGTTCTGCGAAGTCCTGCAGGAACATCACCGGGTCCAGGTCCTGCCAGATGAAGTGGGACGGGTCGAAGTTCAGTCCGAAGCTCTTGCGGTGCCCGATGGCCTCCAGGGTGCGCTTGGCGGTCCAGTAGTCATAGGCGATTTCGGAGGGGTGGACCTCCAGGGCGAATCGGACACCCACCTCGTCAAAGACGTCCAGGATGGGGTTCCAGCGGTCCGCGAAGTCCTGGTAGCCGGCGTCGATCATGGACTCGGAGGCGGGCGGGAACATGGCGACGGCCTTCCAGATGGAGGACCCGGTGAAACCTGTGACGGTTTTGACGCCGAGGCGGGCAGCTGCCCGTGCGGTGTCCTTCATGGATTCGGCGGCCCGCTGGCGGACTCCTTCCGGATCGCCGTTGCCCCAGATTTCCGGGGACAGGATGCCCTGGTGGCGTTCATCGATGGGATCGTCACAGACAGCCTGGCCGGTGAGGTGGTTGGCGATGGCGAAGACCTTCAGATGGTTCTTCTCGAGGATGTCCAACCGGCCCTGAAGGTAGCTGTCGTCCTCCGCGGCGCGGCGCGGGTTCAGGTGGTCGCCCCAGCAGGCGATCTCAAGCCCGTCAAAGCCCCACTCACCGGCGAGCCGGGCCACCTCCTCGAACGGCAAGTCGGCCCACTGGCCGGTAAACAGCGTGATTGGTCGTGTCATGGGGGTTCCTTCTCCTGCCGTCACGTTCCTAAACCTTTTGCCACTGGCTGGAGTTGGCGGCGCTGGCCTCCACGGCAGCCAATACCCGCTGGACCTGCAGCGCGTCCGCGAAGGACGGTTCCGGCTGGCGGCCCTCGCCGATCGCGCTGACGAGGTCCACTACCTGGTGGGTAAAGCCGTGCTCGTAGCCCAGGCCGTGGCCGGTGGGCCACCAATTGCCCACGTACGGGTGCTCGGGTTCGGTGACGAAGATCCGCCGGAAGCCGGCGTCCGGGGACCCGGCCGCGTCGTAGAAGGACAGGACGTTCATGTCCTCGAAATCAAAGGCAAGGGAGCCCTTGGTGCCGTTCAGCTCCAGGCGCATCGCGTTCTTCCTGCCCAGCGCGTAGCGCGTGGCTTCGAAGACACCGATCGCGCCTGTGGCGGCAGCGCCGCCGTCGAACTTTGCGCTGAAGACGGCGGCGTCGTCGACAGTCACCTTCCCGCGCGGCGCGTCGCTGCTGAGGTCGCCATGGCCGCCCAACCCCACCAGATCACCGGCAAGCGGACGCTCCGGGACAAACGTTTCCAGCAGCGCCGAAACGCCGGTGATGTTCTGGCCGGTAACCCACTGGGCAGCGTCGATGCTGTGCGCCCCGATGTCGCCGAGGGAACCGGACCCCGACTTGCTCTTGTCCAGCCGCCAGGTCATGGGGGCGTTGGCATCGGAGAGCCAGTCCTGCAGATACTGCGCCCGGACGTGCCGGAGATCGCCGAGCCTGCCCTCGTCCACGAACCGTTTAGCCAGTGCCAAGGCCGGCGTCCGGCGGTAACTGAAGCCGCACATGGAGAAGATGCCCTGTTTGGCCGCCGTCTCCGCAGCCAGCGTCATCCGTTCCGCTTCCTCCACGGAGTTCGCCAGCGGCTTCTCGCACAGCACATGCTTGCCGGCCTCCAGTGCGGCGATCGCGATGTCCGCGTGGGTGTTGCCGGGGGTGCAGATATCGATCAGGTCGATGTCGTCGCGCTCGATCAGGCGGCGCCAGTCCGTCTCGACGGATTCCCAGCCGAGCTTGTCTGCTGCGGCCCGTACGCCGTCGGCATTCCTGCCGGCGACCGCGGTGAGCCGGGGCTGCAGCGGCAGGTCAAAGAACCGTGGAGCTGTGCGCCAGGCATGGGAGTGGGCTGCACCCATAAAGGCGTAGCCGACCATGCCGACCCGCAGGGGCTTTGCGGTGGTCATGTTAGTTGTCCTTTCCAAAGTTCCTGGTGTTATTTGCTGAAGCCGGCGGTGAGGCCGCTGAGCAGCTGCCGGCGGCCTACCACGTAGAGCACCAGGATCGGCAGCGTGCTGAGCACTACCGAGGCGAGCACGGCCGGGATGTTGACGCTGTACTCGCCCTGGAAGGTCCACAAAGCCAGGGGAAGGACGCGCAGGCCGGGGCTCTGGGTGAGGACCAGCGGCAGGAGGAATCCGTTCCAGACGTGCAGGCCGTTGTAGATGGCGACGGTCACGATTGCAGGGCGGGTCAGCGGCAGGGCAAGCCGCCACATGGTCTGCCATTCACTGCAGCCGTCCAGCCGCATCGACTCGAACAGTTCGTTCGGCACATCGCGGATGAAATTGGACAGGATCAGGACCGTCAGCGGGATGGCGAAGGCAATCGAGGGAAGCATGAGCGCCAGCAGGCTGTCGTACAGGTTGAGCCGGATGATCATCAGGTAAATGGGGATGATCGTTGCCTGGAGCGGGATCGCCAGACCCATCAGGAACATGCCATTGACCAGCTTGAGGAACCTGCCCTTGCCCCGAACGATGGCAAACGCGGCCATGAAGGAAATCAGCACCGTCGGGATGACGGCCCCGAGCGTAACGATGGTGCTGTTCATGAAGTACTTCGCGAAGTCGGCCTCAAGAACCAGTTTGTAATTTTCCAGCGTGGGTGACGTGGGAAGAGCCAGCGGATTCTGGCCGAAGTAGCCTTCCTGCGTCTTCAGGCTGGTGATGACCACGTAGTAGACCGGGATGATGATGATGGCGAGCCAGATCCAGCCGCCGAGGCCTGCCGGGATGTTCAGCCGCCTCATCCGGAAACCGAGCCCCCGCTGGATGGCAGGGGAGTTGGCCGGGGAACCGGTGGGAGTTTCCTCCGTGCTGCTTTTCAGGACGGTGCTCACCCTACATACCTTCCAATTGGCTGCCCTGCTTGTCCTTGCCTCCAAGGCGCTGGAGGAACAAGGCAAGAGCAAGGCCGATGAGTACGAGAATGACGGCGATGACGCTGGCCGGACCCATGAGGTTGGCCCGGAAACCCCGCAGGTACATGTCCAGGGCCAGGATTCGCGTGGAGTTTCCCGGACCGCCGCCCGTGAGGACGAAGATCAGGTCGAAGTACGTCAGCGATCCGACCACCATCAGGGTGGACGAGGTGATGATGGTGTACTTCAGCTGGGGGAGCGTGATGTGGAAGAACTGCTTGATCGTTCCCGCTCCGTCGATCTCCGCCGCTTCGTAGAGCGATTTGGGAATCTGCCGCACCCCGCCCTGGTAGATCAGGGTATGGAACGGCACGAACTGCCAGGCAATCACGAAGATCACCAAGCCCAGGGCAAGATGCGGGACGCCCAGCCAGTCCTGAGCCAGGAAGGGCAGGCCCAGGCCCGTTGCCAAACCGAAGTTGGGGTCCAGCAGGGCCTTGAAGGCGATGGCCACTGCTGCCGAGGAGAGCAGCAAAGGCAGGAAGTACAGCACCGCCAGGGCGGCCCGGTAGCGCTGGCTTCCTGCCGTAAAGACGCCCAGGAGGAGGCTGATCGGAGTCTGGACCAGCCAGGAGGCGATCATGATCAGGAAGGTCAGTCCCAAGGCGTTGTACAGGCCCGGGTCCGCCAGCACGGAGAACCAGTTGCCCATGCCCGCTGCCCCGATGGCACCGATGCCATCCCAACTGGTGAAGCTCAGGATGAGGACACCGGCCAGCGGTACGACGGCGAAAACCAGGAAGAAGAACAACGCCGGCAGTGTCAGCCAGGCGAGGGCACTGTTTCGCTGCCCGTTGTGCCCGCCGCCGGTTGTGGCGGGGGCGGCAGCCGTACGGGCGGTGGAGACGGCGTTGCTCATTTTCCGAGGGTGCCGTTCATGTTCTCGGCGAACTGCTGCGGCGTGATGGACTTCAGGAACAGCTGGTCAATGTTGTTCAGCAGGGCTTCGGCGGCAGTGGGGCTCAGGGCCTGGTCCCACGACTGCTGGAAGCTCGGCGCGTTCTTGGCCAAGTCGTAGACGAAGTTCAGGAAGTCCTTGTCCGGCGAGGTGTTGAGCTTGTCCTCGATGCCGTTAACAATGGGGACGGATCCGGAATTGATGTAGGTATCAACCACCGTTTCGGTCAGGATGCCTTCCTTGAAGAACTTCTTTGCCGTCTCTTTCTCCGCGTCGGTGGCCTTTGAGGAGATCGACATGTACTGGGCAGGGTTGCCCACGCCGTTCTTGGCGTCGCCCTTGCCGCCGGCGACGGTGGGGAACTGGACGAAGCCCAGCTTGCCGTCCTGGACGAAGTTCTGGCCGCCCTTCTTCATGGCGCCGTAGGTCCACGAACCATGCAGCATCATGGCTGCCTTGCCGGTGAACAGAAGCGCCTGGTCTGCGTTGGAGTCCGCAGCGATGGAGGAGAAACCCTTGATGAAACCCTCCGCCGAGACGAGTTCCTGGATTTTGGTGCCGGTCTCGATGACGGCGGGATCGAGCCAGGAATTGGGCTTGCCTTCGAAGATGGCAGTGAACACTTCAGGGCCGCCGATACGGTCCAGCAGGTATTCAAGCCACATCATGGACGTCCAGCGTGACTGTCCACCAAGCGAGAAAGGTGCCACCCCCATGCCGTTGAAGGTCTTCACCAGCGACATAACGTCGTCCCAGGTCTTCGGCGGCTGGACGCCTGCCTTATCGAACAGTTCCTTGTTGTAGAACAGGACGATCGGGGCCACATACTGGTTGGGCAGTGCATAAATCTTCCCGTCCACCGTGGCTGCACCGAAGGAGGCCGGGAAGAACTTTTCCTTCAGGTCCTGGT
This sequence comes from Arthrobacter sp. Z1-9, assembly GCF_054792695.1. Lineage (NCBI taxonomy): Bacteria > Bacillati > Actinomycetota > Actinomycetes > Micrococcales > Micrococcaceae > Arthrobacter > Arthrobacter sp. Z1-9. Next base: position 94,010 of record NZ_CP096456.1, read on the forward strand.
TCTCATCAAACCAGCCGGTCAGGTCGTCCACCTGGCCGGCCTCGGCGTAGGTCTTCAGCGTGCCGCCGCCCCAGCCGTAGATGATGGTGGGGGCCTGGCCGGCACCAATCGCGGTCTTGATCTTGGTTTTGTACGCATCGTTCTGGAAGTACGTCACTTCGATCTTGTTGTCCGGGTTTGCCGAAGTAAACGCGTCCACCGCCTTTTGCATGGTGGTCTGGTTCGGTTCCCCGGACAGGTACCACATGCTGGCACCCCCGCCGGCACTGGAGGTGCCCGGTCCCGACGTCCCACAGGCAGTGGCCGTCATGGCGGCGAAGGGAGTCAGGGCAGCAAGGGCGAGGAAAGAGCGACGGGAGGTCTGGGGTTGCTTCATTGCTTCTCCATCTGAAATTGCTTCTTTGCAAATGTTGGGGCGTGAGCTTGGGTAGTGTTTCGAAACATTTCGAACACGTGATTTAGATCACGGTCTAAACTAAAGGGCCGGACTGGTAGAGGTCAATAGCTGTCTCGGACTTTCTTGGGGAGCCTAAAGTCCCACCCTTGACCGCCAGCGTGGGACATAGGAAGAATGAAAGCCCCGAAAGTTTTCGAAAGGTAGCGAACCTATGGCACTCAAAATGCCGGAGCGGGCCAAGCCGACGCTCGCGTCCGTGGCGCGGCAGGCCGGTGTCTCGGCGCCTACCGTTTCGAAGGTAGTCAACGGGCGTGAAGATGTAGCGCCCGAAACCCGGGCTCGAATACTCGCCGCCCTGGAGCAGGCGGGGTACCAGTCCCCCCTGCAGCGCCGTTCCACTGCCGAGGCAGGGAACGTCGTGGAGGTGGTCATTGACGTGCTGGACTCCGCCTACATGATCGAGGTTCTCAACGGGGTACTGCAGTCCGCGGCGGCTGCCGATGTTGAGGTTCTGTTGAGCGTCACGGGTCCGGCACCTTCGAGCCCCCGCGGCCCGGAGCGGCGCGCCCAGCGCATGATGGACCAAGGCAGGGCGGGGATGATTGTGGTGACGTCCGCTTTCAGCGAGGCGCAACTGCATGCGTTCCGCCGCCGCCACATTCCCGTCGTTGTCATCGATCCGCTCAATCCGCCCTCTGCTGATGTGGTGAGTGTAGGTGCAACCAACTGGGCCGGCGGCAAGGCCGCGACAGAACACCTGCTCGGATTGGGGCACCGGCGCATCGCCTACATTGGCGGTATCCCGGGGGCTGAATGCAACCAGGCGCGGCTGCACGGCTATATGGCGGCTTTGATGGCCCAAGGCGTACCCGTGGAGCCCCAGTACATCATTTCCGGCGGCAAATTCCGCCGCGAAAGCGGGATCACCGGGCTCAAGGCGCTGCTCCAGCTCGACCAGCGCCCAACGGCCATCTTTGCCGGAAGCGACAGCATCGCCCTGGGTGTCCTCGGCGAAGCAGGCCGCCACGGTATCCGGGTCCCGGAAGACATCAGCCTTATCGGCTTCGACGGAACAAAACAGGGCGAGGAATCCATCCCGGCGCTCAGCTCCGTAGCCCAGCCGCTGGAGGAAATGGGGCGCGCAGCCTTGCGCTCACTCCTGCGCCAGGTTCGGGGAGAAGTCCTCGATTCCCACCGGGTGGAACTCGCCACCCAGCTGATTGTCCGTGACTCCACAGCCCCTCCCGCGGGGCCGGCAAAGGGGTGATATTGCGAGGATATTTATTGCACCAGGAAAGCAGGACAGGTTAGAGAGGGCAGGCGGTTAAAAGAGGCAGGCGGCCGTGCCACGAGCACGACCGCCTGCCTCTTTTCTCAGTTGCCTGGTGTCACCGTGACATCGCAATGCAGCCTGCGGGTGTGGTCAACGATGCGGGTTTCACCCGTGAGCTCGAACCCGGCGCGCAGGCGGATATCCCCGCTGGAAGCCCCGAAGCGGAGTTCCAGCTCGCCGGCCTCGACGATCCGCTTGCCGTCCCGGCCGGTGAACGATGCGACATCGGCGGGCACCGTGAAGGAAACCCTCGCCGTCGCTTTCGCCTCCAGCGGCACGCGGGCATACCCCACCAGCTTCTGCACGGGGCGGACCACGGAGGCCACCGGATCGTGGAGGTATAGCTGGACGAGTTCGACGCCGGACCGGTCACCGGTGTTCGTGACGGTGATGCTGGCGTTCGCCGCACCATCCACCGCGACGGCTGAGGGTCCCTCCAGTTCCAGGCCGCTCCATTCGAACGTGGTGTAGCTGAGGCCGTGGCCGAAGGGGTAGGCGGCCGCAGGATCGATGTTGGAAACGCTGCTGGCCTGGGCCAGCGGAGAGGCCAGGTATGACGAAGGCTGGGCGCCCGGCCGGGCGGGAATGCTTACCGGCAGGCGGCCGCTGGGGTTGACGCTGCCGCTGAGGATTTTCGCCACGGCCGGCCCGCCTTCCTCGCCGGGAAAGAATGCCTGCACGATCGCTGCGACCCCTTCGACGGCGGATCCCACGGCGTAGGGGCGGCCGGTGAGGAGCACCAGCACCACGGGGACGCCGGTTTCAACCAGCCGGTCCAGCAGCTGCTGCTGGACGCCCGGGAGCACCAGGGATTCCACGTCGCAGCCTTCACCGCTTGTTCCCCGGCCGAAAAGGCCGGCACGGTCACCCATCACCGCGATGACGACGTCGGCTTCGCCGGCGGCAGCAACGGCGTCGTCAAATCCCTCAGTGGACGGGCCGTCGATGGAGCAGCCCGCCGCTACCGTGATGGGGCTGTCCGGGAATTCGGCCCGCAGGGCCTGCGCCACGGTGGGCAGGTCGATGCCAACCGGAACGTCCGGGTGCTGCCCGCCGACATGTGCCGGGAAGGAGTAGCAGCCGAGGAAAGCCGCGGTGTTGTCGGCGTTGGGTCCGACGACGGCGATGCGGCCGGGATTGCGCAGCGGCAGGATGCCGTTGTTGCTGGCCAGGACGATCGACTCTTCGGCAATCCGGGCGGCGAGCTTCCGGTTGGCCGTGGTGTCAAGGGTGATGCTGCCCTCCAGCCCGGCACTGTTCTGCAGACCGGTGTCCTGCAGGGCAGGGGGAACGGCGGACCAGTCCTCATCCAGCAGGCCCAGCTCGATTTTCTGGACGAGCACCCGGTGAAGGGCGCGGTCGATGAGGCTGACGGGAACGCGGCCGGCTTCGACTTCGGCCAGAAGGTGCTCGCCGAAGGCGTGCACGGTGGGAAGTTCGACGTCGACCCCGGCGGCCAGGGCGGCGGCTGCAGCCTGGCCGAGGGACCCGGCGACGCCGTGCAGGTTTTTCAGGAAGGCGATGCCGAAGTAGTCGGCGACTACCGTGCCGTTGAAGCCCCACGTGTCGCGCAGAAGGTCAGTGAGCAGGGAAGCGTCGGCGGCGGAAGGGACACCGTCCAGGTCGGTATAGGCATGCATAACGGAGCGCACGCCTGACTCCCGGATGGCCATCTCGAAGGGCGGAAGCAGGACGTCTGCCAACTCGCGGGCGCCCACGGAGACGGGGGCCAGGTTGCGGCCTGCCTTTGAGGCCGAGTAGCCCACGAAGTGCTTAAGCGTGGCGACGATGCCGCTGCTTTCCAGACCCTGGATGTAGGCGGTGGCCAGGGTTCCGATCAGGTAGGGGTCCTCGCCGATTGTCTCCTCCACGCGGCCCCAGCGGGCATCGCGGACCACGTCGAGGACGGGGGCAAGGCCCTGGTGCACGCCGACCGAGCGCATGTCGGCTCCAATCGAGGCACCCATCGTGCGGATGAGTTCAGCGTTGAAGGTGGCGCCCCACGCCAGCGGCACGGGGTAGGCGGTGGCCTGCCAGGTGGCGAAGCCCGCCAGGCATTCCTCATGGACCAAAGCCGGGATGCCGAAGCGGTTGGCGGCGGCAATGCGCTGCTGGGTGCGCTGGAGCGACAGGGCGCCCAACGCCGGGTCGACGGGGGCCGTGCCGAATGGCCTGGTGAGCTGTCCCAGGCCGCTCGGCAGGAGCTCGTCGAGATCCACTGCCGGGTTCATCTCATTCTGGTGGGGGGCTACTTCGCCGCCCTCCGTGGAAGCACCAACCCAGACGCCGAAGAGCTGTGCGGTTTTCTCCCGAAGCGTCATGGCGGCAATCAGGCTGTCGGCGCGCTCCTGGGGGGTGGACGCGGTGTCGCGCCACGGCGCGCTGTGAGTTTTGGTTTCTGTCATGATTACTTTCCGCCAGCGCCCATGAGGCCCTGGACAAGCGCGCGGCGCGCGAAGAGGTAGGCGAGCAGTACCGGCACCATGGACAGGGTCACGGCCGCCAGGAGTCCGGGGATGTTGATGCCGAACTGCGTTTGGAAGTTGAACAGGCCGAGGGTGACCACACGGGTGGATTCAGACTGCGTCAGGATCAGCGGGAAGAGGAAGCCGTTCCAGGCCTGGAGTGCCGAGAACACGGCGATGGTGGACAGGCCGCCTTTGGACAGCGGCAGTACCAGGCGCAGGAACGCGCGGGCGGGGGAGGCGCCATCCATGGCCATGGCCTCGTAAAGGTCCGGCGTGATGTCGCGCATGGTGCCGCTGAGGATGATCGTGCAGATCGGGAGTGCGAAGGCCGCCGTCGGAAGAATGACGCCGAGCAGGTTGTCATAGAGGCCCACCGTGTTGATCAGGTAGAACACCGGAACGATGACAGCCTGGGCCGGAATCGCCAGGCCCAGCAGGAACAGGCGGAAGATGGCCGTTGCGGCACGGCTTTGGCTTCGCACGATGGCATAGCTCAGCGGGGGTACCAGCAGCAGGACGAGGCCCACCACACCAAGGGTGACGACAACCGTGTTCAGGAAGTACCTGCCGAATCCGCTGCTGATGGCATCCACGTAGTTCTGCAGGGTGAAGCTGGTGGGGAACGACAGCGGCCCGTTGTCGCCGAACTCGGCACGCGTCTGGAACGTCGCGGACAGCATAACGTACAGCGGAACAGCAACGATGGCCAGCCAGATGAAGGCCCCGACGCCGGCGAGGTAATTCGGACGCGTTTTCATTTAGAGCCCCTCCATGGAACTGCGCATCTTGTCGTACCCGGAAACGCGGACCACAGCGAAGGAGATCGCCGTGGAGATCACGACGAGGACCAGCGCAATCGCGCTGCCGGTGCCAAAATCGAACCTGCGGAAGGCTTCCTGGTACATGTGGAAAGCGGTGATGGTGGTGCCGGTTCCCGGTCCGCCGTTGGTCAGGATGAGGACTGTTTCAAAAGTCGTCAGGCCGCCGACCACCATGAGGATCACCGACGTGATGATGCTGTTCTTCAGCTGCGGCAGCGTGATGCTGAAGAACTGCCTAACGGTGCCGGCGCCGTCGATCGAGGCAGCCTGGTACAGGACCGGCGGGATCTGGCGGGCGGCACCCTGGTAGATCAGGGTGTGGAACGGCGTGAACTGCCACATGCCCACGAAGATCAGCACCGCGATGGCGCCGGTCTGGGTGCCGAGGACGTTGCCGTCCCCAAACAGCCACGACAGCTGGCCGGGGATGCCGAAGTTGGGGTCAAGGAGGGCGCGCCACAGGACGGAAATCGCCGCCGAGGACAACAGCAGCGGAACGAAGTAGATGGCGCTCAGGATGGCGCGGTTTTTCTGGTTCCCGGCCGCCCAGACGCCCAGCAGGATGCTCAGCGGAGTCTGGGTGATGATGCCGAGCGCAATAAACACCAGGCTCAGCCAGAGGCTCTGGAGCATCACCGGGTCCTCAAAAAGAGCCTCCCAGTTCTTGAGCCCCACGAATTTGGGATCGCCGAGACCGCTCCACGTAGTGAAGGACAGCACCGCCACCGCAACAAGCGGCACAAGCGCGAAAAGCCCAAAGAAGATGGTGGCAGGAAGGGCCCAGACAAAGCCGGGGCGGCTCGAGGTGGAGCCGCCCCGACGTGCGGGACGGCCCTTTTCGGGGCCGCCCGCACGTTCCGGGCGCCTGCGGTTTGCAAGCGTCGTTGTCATGATTTTCCTAGAGGCTCTGCATGGCCTTGATGAAGCCGTCTTCATCAATTTGTCCGCTGAAGAACTGGGAGACGGCGGTGAGGATGGTGACGGTTGCTTCCGGCGGGTAGGCCTGGTCCCAGGAAAGCTGGAACGACGGCGCTTCCTTCACCAGGCTGAACTGGTACTTGGCATACTCGGGGTCTGCAGCCTTGTCGAGGAACTTTTCCGTGTTGGTGGTGGTGGGGAGGTTGCCGATGGCCACCTGTTCCTGCACGAACTGATCCGAGTACATGAGCTTCAGGAAGTCGCGGGCGGCTTCCGGATAGCGGGTGTTCTTGTGGATCGAGTAGAAGTTGTTCGTGTTGCCCACGAGGTTGTCCTCGTCGCCTTTTCCACCGTCGATCTTCGGGAACTCGCTGTAGCCGAGGACATCGGCGGCGAACGCTGCGTCATTGCTCTGCTGCGTGGAGTACTCCCACGAGCCCATGAGCTCAAAACCGGCCTTGCCGCTGGCAAGAAGGGCGGGCGAACCGCCGTCGGTGAACTTCACGGAGTCGAAGTTGGTGCCGAAGGCCCCTGCATCCACCAGTTCGCGGAGCATGCCAAGCGCCTTTCGGCTTTCTTCGGATTCCCAGACGCTGCTGTCCCCTTCAAGGGCCTTCTGGAACAGGCCCTCGCCTGCGACGCGGTCGTAAAGGTACTCAAACCACATCAGCGTGGGCCACCGGTCGCCGGCGCCCAGGGCGATGGGGGTGATGCCCTTGTCCTTGAGGATCTTCACGTCCTCCAGCAGTTCATCCCAGGTGGCGGGCGGGTTGCTGATGCCGGCGTCAGCCAGGACCTTGGAGTTGTTGAAAAGCATGACCGGCTGTGTTCCGCGCATGGGAACCCCATAGGACTTCCCGTCGATAACCGCGGTTTCAAACACGGACGGCAGGAATGCGTCCTTCAGTTGCGGGTCTTCCTTAATGAAGTCATCCAGTGGAAGCACCAGGTCGGCGTCCACAAAGCTCTTGATGCTGCCGCCGCCCCAGTTGAAGAAGATATCCGGCGCGGTGGGGGTGTCCATGATTGTCTGCAGCTTGGACTGATATTCCGCGCCCGGAATCTTGTCGAGGACGATCTTTACCTCGGAGGTAGCGTTAAAGGCGTCGATCATTTTTTGTTCAACTACGTTGCCTGCGTCGCCGTACATCGCGACGTGGAGTTCATTCTCGGGCCGGCTTGACGCGCCGGACTCGCCGGAGCAGCCCGCCATTGTCAGGCCAAGGGCAAGTGCCGCACCGCCTGCAATAGTGCGTGCGACCCATCCATGGTTGTTCATCTTCGAACGCCTCTCGAAAGTTTCGATACTTTGATCGAAAGTTATTTGACGTCTGCCAGTGTAAGTTGCGTTACACCGAGGGCGCAAGGCTTCAATACTTTCAGTACGCAGCAATCGAACTCCCGCTATGCTGGTGCTCATGTCCAGCCCAGTATCGTCAGACGCGCGCGTCACCCTCGCCCAGTTGGCAGAGGAGGCAGGCGTTTCGCTGTCCACAATTTCGAAGGTTCTTAACGGACGCTCTGACGTTTCTCGTAAAACGCGGTCGAAAGTTGAGGAACTCCTCGAGGAGCATGGCTACAAGCGCCGGAAGACCACCGCATCTAAATCGGCCCTCCTGGAGCTTGTCTTCCATGAGCTTGAGAGTGCCTGGGCGCTGGAAATCATCCGCGGTGTGGAGAACGTCGCAAAAGCAAACGGCATGAGCGTCATCCTCACCGAGAGCGGCACCAGGCATGCTCCGGGGACGGATTGGATCGAAGGGGTGATGGCACGCCGGCCCGCCGGGGTGGTACTCGTCTTTTCCGATCTGCCGCAGGAGTACCGGCAGCAACTGGACGCCCGCTCCATCCCGTTCGTAATTATTGATCCGGCAGGTGATCCCGCCCCCGACGTGCCTTCGGTTGGTTCGGCCAACTGGGCCGGGGGCATGATGGCCACCCGCCACCTCATCGAACTCGGCCATACACGCATCGCTGCCATCTCCGGTCCTGAGGACATGATGTGTTCCCTCGCCCGTATCGACGGCTACAGCTCCGCCCTGAACTCCGCGGGCATTCCCCTCGACCGCACCCTCATCAGATACGGTGACTTCCACGTGGACGGCGGCCGGAAACATGCCCTTGAGCTGCTGCAGATGGAGCAGCGGCCTACTGCCATCTTTGCCGGGAGTGACCTGCAGGCCCTCGGCGTGCTGGACGCCGCCCGCCAGCTGGGAATTTCAGTCCCGGCCCAGCTGTCCATTGTGGGGTATGACGACCTCCAGGTGGCACGCTGGTCCAGCCCGGCGCTGACCACCGTGCACCAGCCCCTGATAGAAATGGCTGAAGAGGCGGCGCGCATGGTCCTGCGGCTCCGGGAAGGCGAGCGGCCCAATAACCTGCGCCTTGACCTGGCAACATCCCTTGTTGTCCGCCAAAGTACTGCCGTCTGCCCCGACTGATTCGCGGGCAGCATCTTCCTGAAAGGAACACCATGTCCATTGCGGGGCCCAACGGAGAGCTGATCATCCTCGAGGCGGGGGACTATAAGGCCACTGTCGCCAGCGTGGGAGCCGGACTCGTAAGCCTGTCATTCCAGGGCCAGGACATCGTGCTGCCCTTCCCCGGGCACGAACTGCCGCCAGCCTATGCGGGGAAGGTGCTGATGCCCTGGCCCAACCGGGTGGCCGGTGGCGCCTACACGTTCGCCGGCCAGCGCTATGAGCTGCCCGTAAATGAGGCCTCTACCGGCAGCGCCTTGCATGGGCTTGCGCTGTGGAGTGCCTGGCAGGTGGAGCGGCACTCGGACAGTGAAGTGGCACTCACCCATCTCCTGCACGGAGAACCTGGTTACCCGTTCCAGCTCGCCCTCTCCGTGCGTTACGCGCTCGACGCCGGCACGGGGCTTCGGGTCGAGCTTCACGTCGCCAACTGCGGCTCGGCGGCGGCCCCTTACGGCTGCGGCTCGCACCCTTACATCACCGTGGGCGGCGAGGACCTCGACAACTGTGAATTGAGCTTCCGGGCCGGGAAAGTTCTCCTGACTGACCACCAGCTCCAGCCCACTGACCTCCTGGATACCGCAGGTACGGACTTCGACTTCGCCGAGGCCCGGATACTGGCTTCGCAGTCGCTCGACCACGCCTTCACAGACCTCCCCCGAGGTAACTGGAACGTCACGCTGCGCAACCCCGCCCTCAAGCTTTCCGCAGTGGTGGAAGCCAGCGGAACCGATGCCCCCTGGCTGCAGCTCTACTCGGGTGAGCTGCGCGGCCGGAAGGGATTGGCTGTTGAGCCCATGAGCTGTCCTCCCGATGCCTTCAATTCCGGCCAGGACCTTGCTGTCCTGGAACCAGGCCAGTCGCATTCCCTTGCCTTCCGGGTCCATGCTGTGAAGGGCTAGCGGCAGGACATAACAATGCGGCCCGGAACCATGGGCTTCCGGGCCGCATCCTTATGCGTGGCTGTTACTGCTGGTAGGCGGGGTGGTGGCCGGCGCGCTGGTCTCCGCCCGGGTTGGCCGTGAGGAGCGTGGACTGCAGTGCGTAGTACGAGGGCTTGCGCGTGTAGTCCTCCCACATCACTGTGGCCTCGCCCTGGCCGCTGAAGAAGACCGGCACCCAGGAGTACTTGTCGTTGAAGCCCCAGATGGTGAAGGACTTGCAGTCCTCAACGTTCAGGCAGGCCTCCAGTGCGCGCTGGTAGTAGTCCGCCTGCTTGGCCAACTGCTCTTGCGTCGGCTTGGTCCCTGCCGCGATGTTCATGCGGACGTCGATCTCCGTGACGGCGGTTTCCAGGCCGAGGTCGTCGAAGCGCTGAAGGTTCTTCTGCAGGTCGCCGGGGAAACCGTACTGCGTGCTGAGGTGGCCCTGTACGGCGAAGCCGTCCACCTTGACGCCCTGGGCCAGGAGCTTCGAGATGAGTCCGACGTAGGCCGTGCTCTTGGGGTTGATGCTTTCCACACCGTAGTCGTTGAAGAAGAGCTTGGCCTTCGGATCGGCTTCGTGGGCCCACCGGAAGGCGTCAGCGATGATCTCGGGGCCAAGTTCCCGGATCCAGATGTTGTCAGTGGTCCGGAGCGTGCCGTTGTCGTTGAAGATCTCGTTGGCGACGTCCCACTGCTGGATCTTGCCCGCGTACCGGCCAACAACAGTAGTGATGTGGTCCTTCAGGATGGAACGGAGTTCGTCCTTGCTGAAGTTGCCCTGCTCCAGCCAGGCCGGGTTCTGGCTGTGCCAGAACAGCGTGTGGCCGCGGACCACCTGGCCGTTCTGCTGCGCGAACTCGACGATGGCGTCCATCTCGGCGAAGCGGTACTGATCACGCTGGGGGTGGATGAACTCCCACTTCGCCTGGTTCTCCGGCGAGACGGAACTGAACTCTGCGGCCAGGACCTCACGGTACTGCTGGTCGGACGTGAAAGGGTTGGCGTAAGGCATGGTCTCGTGGTGGCCTCCGCCGGCAACTGCCGTGCCAATGCGGACGCCCTTTGGTGCGGCCCATCGCAGGGTGTCCTGCTTTGCAAGGCCAGGGGGCTGCGGCTTGTCATTTCCGTCGGCGACTGCGGGCAGTGCCGTGGGGAGGACAAATGCTGACGCCATCACAGCGGCAGCAACCATTTTTGCAACCTTCATTAAAAGCTCTCCTTTGAGTACGAGCCGATCGGGCACATAACTCCGATCGCGCCTTTCCGGAAACTTCCGGAACTTGGTTGTTGTAGATTAGGAGCGTTTCGGAGAGCACGTCAAGGGTTTTGCTGAAAATGCCGTGGCCGGCACTGCGGCAGGAAGGCCTATACTGGCTGCGACCCAGGAGGAATGCGTGCCCGAGAGCCAGCGCCCGGCAGTCACGATTTCGGCTATTGCCGCCGAAGCGGGGGTGTCAGTGCCAACCGTTTCCCGCGTGCTCAACGGCAGGGGTGATGTTTCCGCCCGGACCCGCGAGCGGGTGGAAGCCTTGCTGCGGGACCACGGCTATCAGCGGCGGGGAACCCGTCCGGATCTCCGGTCGGGCCTTATCGACCTCGTTTTCAATGACTTGGACAGCCCCTGGGCGGTGGAAATCATCCGTGGCGTGGAGGAAGCCGCCAATGAAGCGGGGGCTTCGACTGTAGTGTCGGCGATCCACCGCAAGACCAGCCCGACGTCCACCCGGCAGTGGCTGGATAATGTCAGTGCCAGGGCAAGTGACGGGGCCATCCTTGTCACGACAGACCTGGATTCCTTCCTGCGGGCAGAGTTGCAGCGCCTGCATGTCCCCGCAGTGGTGGTGGACCCCGCCGGTGTGCCGGACCTGGATGTGCCCACGATAGGTGCCACCAACTGGACCGGAGCGGTCGGTGCCACCGAACACCTCACTGGAATCGGCCACCGGCGGATTGGATTTGTGGCCGGCACACCTGGCCTGTGGTGCAGCAGGGCGCGGCTGGACGGCTACCGCGCGGGCCTTGACGCGGCCGGCATCCCCTTTGATCCGGTGCTGGTGGTGGAGGGCGACTTCGACTACCAGTCCGGGTTCCGGGCCGGGTGCAGGTTGCTGGAGCTGGCACACCCGCCGTCTGCCGTTTTCGCCGCGAGCGACCAGATGGCCCTCGGCGTGTATGAGGCAGTGCGTAAGAAGGGCCTGCGGGTGCCCGAGGACATCAGTGTCGTTGGCTTTGACGACCTTCCGGAGGCCCGCTGGGCATCCCCTCCGCTGACCACCGTCCGGCAGCCGCTGGCGGAGATGGGCAAACTTGCCGCGCGCACCGTGCTTCGGATGCTGCAGGGCGAAGGCGTTGCAAGCCCCCGCGTGGAACTTTCCACCAGGCTTGTCGCCAGGGAGAGCACCGCCGCGCCCCGCAGCGCCTGATCCCTTTGTTCCGGAATTCCTCTTGGCGCACCCTCGACGGGGCGCTGAGCGCGAGCCTACGCTGAGCGCGTTCCGGAAATTACCGGAAATCTCCGCTCTCCAATGAGGTAGACATGAATTTCCCACTACACCGCCCGTCATTGCTGCGTCAGGCGCTGTTGCCTTTCGCTGCCACCGTTCTGGCACTTGGTGCTGCCGTCCCGGCAGGCCTCGCCGGTGCAGCTCCCGCCCAAGCGGACCAGGCCACCCCGGCGATCGTTGATTCAACCAGGCACCAGGGCAAGTACCTAAGCCTGACCTTCGACGACGGTCCCGATCCTGTTAACACCCCAAAGCTGCTGGCCGTGCTGGAGAAGCACCACGTCAAGGCCACCTTCTGCCTGTGGGGAGACCACGTAAAGCAGCACCCCGAGATCGTCCGCCAGATCGCTGACGCCGGCCATATGCTCTGCAACCACACGATGCATCACGACAACATGGGTGAATGGAGCCCAGAGGCCATCAGGGCCGATCTTGAAGAGACGAGTGCCGTTATCCGGGCGGCCGTTCCGGAGGCGAAAATCGACTACTTCCGCGCTCCCTACGGAAGCTGGGGACAGACTCCGGAGGTGGCCGCAAGCATGGGCATGCAGCCCCTTGGCTGGGCCACGGTAGTGGGCGACTGGGATCCGCCGGGAACGGCAGAACTGGTTCGCCGCATCAGGGAGGGCATCAGGCCGGGAGGTGTGGTGCTCCTGCATGACGGCGGCGGGGACAGGAGCCAGACGGTGGAAGCAGTGGACCAGATCATTCCGGAACTGCAGTCTGGGGGCTGGCGCTTCGACAAGCCTGCGCGCCGCGGCTGAACTCCGCCTGACGCGCTTCGCCTCCTGCTCCCTTGACGCCACCGCTGCTGCAACAATATAGTTCAATTCATAAACTAATTGGCTGTTCCGGCCTTACTCTTTGACTGCAAGGACGCATCATGACTCTTTCCCCGACCCCCGCTGACAAGTTCACTTTTGGTCTTTGGACTGTTGGCTGGACCGGTGCTGACCCGTTCGGTGTCGCTACCCGTGCGGCGCTGGATCCGGTGGAGGCGGTGCACCGGCTCGCCGAGCTGGGCGCGTACGGCATCACCTTCCATGACAATGACCTGGTCCCGTTTGAGGCCACGGCCTCGGAGCGGGAGCTGATCCTGAAGAACTTCAAGGCGGCCCTGGCCGAGACCGGGCTGAAGGTCCCGATGGTGACCACCAACCTGTTCAGCCACCCGGTGTTCAAGGACGGCGGGTTCACCTCCAACGACCGTTCCATCCGCCGCTTTGCCCTGGCCAAGGTCCTGCGCAACATTGATTCCGCTGCCGAGTTCGGCGCCGAAACGTTCGTGATGTGGGGCGGGCGTGAGGGCAGCGAATACGACGGGTCCAAGGACCTTTCCGCGGCCCTGGACCGGATGCGCGAGGGTGTGGACACCGCCGCCGCGTACATCAAGGACAAGGGCTACAACCTGCGGATCGCCCTGGAGCCCAAGCCCAACGAACCCCGGGGCGATATTTTCCTGCCCACCGTCGGGCACGGCCTGGCGTTCATCGCCCAGCTCGAACACGGCGACATCGTGGGCCTGAACCCCGAAACCGGGCACGAGCAGATGGCCGGGCTGAACTTCACCCACGGCATTGCCCAGGCCCTGTGGGCCGGCAAGCTGTTCCACATCGACCTCAACGGCCAGCGCGGCATCAAATACGACCAGGACCTCGTCTTCGGCCACGGCGACCTCACCAGCGCGTTCTTCACCGTGGACCTGCTCGAAAACGGCTTCCCCAACGGCGGCCCCCGCTACGACGGCCCCCGGCACTTCGACTACAAACCCTCCCGCACCGACGGCTACGACGGCGTCTGGGAATCCGCCAAAGCCAACATGACCATGTACCTGCTCCTGAAAGAACGCGCCCTGGCCTTCCGCGCCGACCCCCAGGTCCAGGAAGCCCTCGCCGCCTCCGGCGTCTTCGAACTCGGCCAAACCACCCTCACAGCAGGCGAAACCGCCACCGACCTCCTCAACGACACCACCGCGTTCGAGGACTTCGACGCCGACAAAGCAGCCGAACGCTCCTTCGCCTTCGTCCGCCTCAACCAACTCGCCATCGAACACCTCCTCAACGCACGCTAGGCAGGATCCGTACTGCCGTCCGGCCCCTTCAGCAACCGCTCCATCCGGCGGTGCTGAGGGGGCCGGTGCTGTGTTTGAGCTGTGCTTAGCTCCGAGCCTGATGCGTGCGACGGCGGTCAGGCCGGCTGGGGTGCCCTGCTGGCCACTGCGTCGTTTGCCTCAGCGTTACGCATCTGTGCCTGGCGGCCCAGCCAGCGTGCGCTCTCCTTGGGTGTCCGTTCCTGGGTCTTCCGGTCCACCGCGATGAGGCCGAACTTGGGTCCGTAGCCGAACACCCACTCGTAGTTGTCCAAGGCCGTCCAGGCGATGTAGCCGCGGATGTCGATGCCGTCCGCCAGGCAGGATGCCACGCAGTCCACAGCGGTGCGGAGGTACTCCACCCGCTGCGCGTCGTCCTCGGTGGCCAGGCCGTTTTCCGTCACCATAACCGGAATGCCGGCGATGCGGTGCGCTTCCCGAATGGTCACTTCGAGGGCCTGGGGGTAGATTTCCTCGCCCATCTGGTTCGTTGCCACCCCTTCCGGGGCCGGCGCGTGGCCGTTCGGACCGTAAACCGTCCGGCCGTAGGTCTGGATCCCCACAAAGTCATCACCGCGGGAAGCCTCCAGGAAGCGTTCGTTGACGTCGCGGCGCACCTGGTCAGCAAGTTCCTGGCCGCCGTCGATGGACTGGATGTCCGAGTTGGCAAGGGTCCAGCCCACCAGCAGGTCCGGCCGGTGGGCTTTGATAGCGGCCGTGGCGGCCCGGTGCGCCGCCAACTTGACGTTGAAGCCGGCCTCCGTAGAGCAGAACTGGAACGGCGCCACCGTGCTGGCATCCACGCCCAGCCGTTCGGCGGCTGCGGCCCACACGGGTACGGAACCGCGGTTCTCCGGCGCGATGCCACCGATCCCGAAGGACTCCAGCAGCCACGGCAGGTTCGGTTCATTCAATGTACAGGCGACGCCGATGAGGTCGCCCAGGTGCGCCATCACGCGGTCGCAGTAGCGGGCAAAGAGCTCCGCCGTCCGGGAGCCTTCCCAGCCGCCGAGGGTGAGGAGCCAGCGCGGGGAGGTGAAGTGGTGGAACGTGACCACGGGGGTGAGGCCGTACTCGAGGCAGGCCTCAAGCATGCGGCGGTAGTGGCCAAGTTCGGCCTGTGAAAAGTGGCCTTCCTCGGGCTCAATGCGGGCCCACTCGATGGAAAAGCGGTAGCTGGTGAAGCCCAGGCCCGCGATCAGGGCGATGTCCTCGCGGTAGCGGTGGTAGTGGTCCACGGCGTCACCCGAAGGCTCGGAGAACATGCTGCCGGGGAGGTGCTCCAGGAACCAGGTGTCGCTGTTGACGTTGTTTCCCTCCACCTGGTGCCCGGCGCTGGCGACGCCCCAGAGGAAGTCCTGCGGGAATGCTGATGCGGTGGTCATGTGGTTCCTTTCGGTTCAGCGCCGGCAGACGGCGCACCGGGCCTCTCTGCCCTGGCTTTCAATCCTTGCCGGGCGCGTGACCGGGGCCACAATACTTTTTCAATGAATGACATTCTCATGTGAGCGCCGCGCGCCACCGGCTGATGCTTGGAAGGAGCCGGCCAGCAGCCAGCCCCCCAAATCGTTCCCCTCCGTTTGTCACATCAGAATGCAAAGGCGCACCATATGAAACTTCTGAACTCCACCGCCCGAGCGAGCTCCGCCGTTCTGGCCGGAGCGCTCCTGCTGGGGTCCTTGACCGCCTGCGGCGGCGGTTCCGGCCAGGCGTCCGCCAAAGTGGATACCAGCACCCTGACCCTCGCCATCGACAGCGACTCGGCATCCTTCGGCTTTGACCCGCTGCGCGTCTCGGCTGCACAGCGGCAGTTCTTCGAGGGCCTCTACGAAAGCCTGATGACGCTTCAGCCGGACGGCTCGGCAGGCCCGGGTCTGGCCAAGGAGTTCAGCTACAACGCGGACAACACCGTCCTGACACTCACGCTCAAGGACGACGTCACCTTTACGGACGGATCAAAGCTCGACGCCGAACTGGTCAAGGCAAACCTGGACCGCCGCTCCGATCCCGCCCTCAGCGCCTACTCCGCCGTCACCACGGGCGGCGCGCAGGAGATCGCCTCCGTTGACGTTGTCAGCCCCACCCAGGTGGCCCTGACGTTCACCAAGCCGCAGCCCGGCTTCGAAAAGAACCTGGCGTCCACCACGGGCATGATCGTCGGCAAGAACGGCGTCACGGACAGCTCAAGCCTTGCCGCCACTCCGGCGGGATCCGGCCCCTACACGCTGGATCCTTCCACGGTGAAGGGCAACAAGTACGTCCTGGTAAAGAATGACAAGAGCGCGGAGGCCGCGAAGTTCGCCTTCGACAAGGTCATTTTCAGCGTGGTCCAGGACCCGCAGGCCCGGGCGAACGCGTTGGTGTCCGGCCAGGCTGACGTGGCCATGCTGACCTCTTCCACCGTTGACTTCGTGAAAACCAAGGGTGTGGGTGTGTCCCAGATCGGCGGCACCGTCAACACCATGATTTCCTTTGACAAGATCGGCAAGACCGCCCCTGCGTTCGCCGAGGAGAAGGTCCGCCAGGCCATCCAGTACGCCATCAACCGCCAGGCCCTGGTGGACGCACTGCACAAGGGTGACATCCCCGCGTGGAATGCGCTGCCCAAGGACTCCGCGGGCTTCACCAAGGACCTTGAAACCACGTTCGCCTACAACCCGGACAAGGCCAAGAGCCTGCTGGCCGAAGCGGGCTATCCTAACGGCTTTGAGTTCACCATCATCGCCAGTGCCCAGACCCAGACGGACCTGCAGGCAGTCCAGAAGGACCTCGCCGCCGTCGGCATCACCATGAACGTGAAGATGTCCTCGTCCACGGATGAGGCCTTCGCCGCCGTCGCCACCACGCCCCTCGGTTACGCACCGCTGAACTGGGACAACCCCGTCGGCGTGATGTACGGAGCCATCCTCAACGGCTTCACCAACGTGCAGAAGGCCACGGACGAACAGCTCAGCGCCGCCACCGGCGAACTTGCTGCCGCCAAGGACGACGCCGCCGTCAAGGCAGCAGCCACCAAGCTGAACACACGGCTGGTGGAATCCGGCTGGATGATCCCGCTGTACGAGGCTCTCACCAACCAGGGTTACAACACCAAGAAGATTGCCCCGGTGGAGTTCGCCGGCACCAACGCCTACCCGCTCCTCTCGTCCTACAAGCCGGCCAGCTAATTCCCGCTCCTGCCGGGCGGCCCTCCCTAAAGAGGAGGGCCGCCCGGCGGGGCCCTGACCGATGGAGGTCACCATGGCACTATTCATCACCAAGCGCCTGCTGATGGCGCTGGCCACCGTGCTGGTGGTTGCGGTGCTGGCATTCCTGCTGGTGCACGCAATGCCCGGCAGCCCCGGAGCCGTATCCCTCGGGGCAGGCGCCACCCAGGAAGCAATCGACGAGGTCAACCAGCGCCTGGGCTGGAACGATCCCCTCCTGGTCCAGTTCATCAGCTGGCTTGCCGCCGCAGTCCAGGGTGACTTCGGAATCTCACTCATTGACGGCCGCTCGGTCAGCGGCGACCTGGCCAGCAGGCTTCCCGTCACCGCGTCCCTCGCTGCCGGTGCCACCCTGCTCAGCGCCGTCCTGGGCATTGCACTGGGCGTCACCGCAGCCGTCCGCGGCGGCATGGTGGACCGCGTCATCGGCGGTGTCTGCGGCATGGCAGTGGCCCTCCCGGCCTTCTGGATCGGCATCATCTTTGTTTACCTCCTAGCAGTCCAGTCCTCCGTTTTTCCGGCCACCGGCTATGTTCCGTTCGAGGTCTCGCCGCAGGACTGGGCGCTGTCCCTGGCGCTGCCGGTGATCACCCTGGCCGTGGGCGGGGCGGCGTTCATCGCCCGCCAAACCAGGGCCTCCATGCTCGAGGCACTGCAGCAGGAACACATCCGGACGCTCCGGGCCACGGCCACCCCCACCTGGAAAATCCTGTACGTCCATGCCCTGCGGTACGCCAGCCTCCCCATCGTGGCCGGCATCGCGCTTCAGTTCATCCAGCTTTTCGGCGGCTCGGTCATCGCGGAGCAGCTGTTCGCCATGCCTGGCCTGGGCCAGGCCGTCCAGAACTCCGTCAGCACCCACGACGCCCCGTCCGTGCAGGGCGTGGTGGTGATCGCCACCGTTGTGGTGGTCGCCGTGAACCTGGTGCTGGAACTCGCCACCAAGTTCCTCGACCCGAAGTTGCGTGCCTCATGATCCCCAACGTTGCCCCCGCACCTGCAGACACAGCGGAGCCGACGGCGGCTGCCGTCCTCCCCAAGGCCCGGCGCCAAAGCGCGGCCAGGAAATTCTCCGGCAGCAAGCTGTTCAGCTCACCGGCAAGCATCGCCGGCGTCATCTGGCTGGCCGCACTCGTGGCCGCCTCGCTGACCGCGCCGCTGTGGCTTCCCTTCAAGACCGAGGACCAGGACTTCACCGCCGTCCTGTCCGGGCCCACCGCCGCCCACTGGCTCGGCACCGATGAACTCGGCCGCGACATCCTCAGCCGCATCTTCGCCTCGGCAGCCGGCACGCTGGGGACGTCACTGATCACGGTGATTGTCGCCGTCGGGCTCGGAACCCTCCTGGCGATGCTGGCGGCAGCCGCCGGTGACCGCGTGGAAAACGTCATCAGCCGCGTCACCGAAATCATGATGTCGCTGCCCGGCACCGTCATCATCCTGGCCGTCATCGGCGCCGTGGGAACCAACATCCCGCTGATCATGGCGATCCTCGGCGTACTGATTTCCGCAGGAATGTACCGGGTGATGCTGGGCCAGGCCAAGTCCCTGCAGTCCCAGCTGTACGTGGATGCAGCCAAGGTGGACGGCGCCAGCACCGTGGGTATCAGCCTCCGGCATGTGCTGCCCGGACTGACGAACACCATAGTGGTGCAGTCGGCCCTGATCTTCGCCGTCGGCATGCTCATCCAGGCCGGCCTGGCATTCATCGGTTTTGGTCCGCCCATCCCGCAGCCCAGCTGGGGCGGCATGATCCAGGGCGCCTCCCAGCACGTGTATGACGCCCCCTGGCTGATGGTCCCCACCGGCGCCGTGCTGGCACTGACAGTCCTGGCCGCCAACGCCATCGGCAATGCCCTCGGCAAGGCACCCAACGCCACCGCCTCCCACCTGCCGTCGGCTGCGGCACGCCGGCAGCGCGCCAAAGCTGTTGCAGCAATTGCTGCGGCTGCTCCTTCTGCCGGCGCTCCGGCCGGGAAGGACACGCTGAGCGTCCGCAACCTCTCCGTCGGCGTGGACTCTACGGGAGCAGGCAACGGCGTCCGCCTGGTCACCGATGTCTCCTTCGACGTCGAACCCGGCACCGTGCTGGGACTGGTGGGAGAATCCGGCTGCGGCAAAACCATGACCGCGCTCTCCCTCCTGGGCCTGCTGCCATCCGGGGTCTCCGTGACCGGCGGCCAGATCCTCTGGAACGGCAGAAACCTGGCCGCCGCAACTGACAAGGACATGGAAGGGATCCGCGGACGCGACATCGCCCTGATCTCGCAAGAACCCATGCGCGCCCTGGACCCGATGTTCACCGTCGGCTACCAGCTCACCGCCGCCATCCGGCGGCTGCACGGGATGGGCAGGGCCGAGGCGAAGGTTGAAGCCCTGGGCCTGCTGGAAAAGGTGGGCATCGTGGACGCCGCCCGGATCCTGAAGACCTACCCGCACCAGATCAGCGGCGGCATGGCCCAGCGCGTTGCCATCGCCCTCGCGCTTTCGGGCCGTCCCCGCCTGCTCGTGGCGGACGAACCCACCACGGCGCTTGACGTTACTGTGCAGGCCGAGATCCTGTCGCTGCTGCGCAGCCTGGTGAAGGACACCGGGATGTCCGTGGTGATGGTTACCCATGATCTTGGCGTGGTGGCCGACCTGTGCGACCAGATAGCCGTGATGTACGCCGGTGAGGTGGTGGAAAACGGCCGGACAGACAACATCCTGGACAACCCCCGCCACCCCTACACCCTCGCCCTGCTGGCCGCGGACCCGCACGCCAACCACGCCGCTGACATGCCCGAGCGGCTCGCCACCATCAACGGCCAGGTTCCCCAGCCCAAGGACTGGCCAAGCACCTGCCGCTTCGCCGCCCGCTGCCAGTTCGCCGGCTCGGCGTGCATGGTCCCCGTCCCGCTGCTTCCCTCCGGAACCGGCGACGGTGTGGTGCGCTGCGTCAAGGCGGACGAGCTCGCCGTCGAAGGCCTGGACTGGGTGGCCACCGACGTACCCGGCCACCACGTCCTCAACCTGGTGAAAGCCAGGACTGCCGAAAAGGATCACGCATGAGCACCGCAACCTCGGTCCGCCCGGAAGCACCACTGCCCGCTGCCGCCCAGCCCCTGCTGGAGGTCAAGGACCTGGTGGTCCGCTACGGACGCGGCCGCAAGGCAGCCGCCGCTCCCGCCGCCGTCGACCGTGTCAGCTTCAGCATCGCCCCCGGTGAAACAGTGGGGCTGGTGGGGGAGTCCGGTTCGGGCAAGTCCACCATCGGCAAAGCCATCCTGGGCCTGCAGAAGGTTTCGGGCGGGTCCATCACCTACCAGGGCAAGGACATTACCTCCGCCGGCACGTCCCAGCGCCGGGCTTTGGGCGGGGAGTTGCGGGCCGTCTTCCAGGACCCCAACTCCTCCCTGAACCCACGGAACACGGTGGGCTTCTCACTCGCGGAGCCGCTCCGGCTCCGCGGCGTTGGGGCGGCCGAAGCCCGGCAGCGCGCGGAGGACATGCTGGAACGCGTCGGCCTGCCCCGCGAGGCGGTGGACCGGTACCCCAGCCAGTTCTCGGGCGGCCAGCGCCAGCGCATTTCGGTGGCCCGCGCCCTGATTTGCGATCCCAAGCTGGTGGTGTGCGATGAAGCCGTCAGCGCCCTGGACCTCTCCACCCAGGCGCAGGTGCTGAACCTCCTGGCCGACCTGCGCGACGAGCGCGGCCTGGGCTACCTGTTCATCGCCCACGACATCGCCGTGGTCCGGTTCCTCGCCCAGCGCGTGGTGGTGCTCTACCGCGGGCAGGTGATGGAAAGCGGACCTGCCGCGGCCGTCACCGAGAACCCCAAGCACCCCTTCACCCAGGCCCTTGTCGCCGCGTCCCCTGTGCCGAGGCCCGCGGAACAGGCAGCCCGCAGGGCGGCCCGCGAGTCCCTTGGCGTCCGGACGGGAGCGGCCACCACCCCCGGTCCCGGAGGGTGCCCCTTCCGGCTTCGGTGCCCGCTGGCCACGGACCTCTGCGCCGCCGAACGGCCCGCCCTGCGCACTGTTGGCGGGTCCGACGTCGCCTGCCACTACGCTTCGTAACCTTCAACTCCTGAACCTTCCCCGCCGTCACTCGCCGGCGGCCACTAAGAACGGACTCCCACCCCATGCCACTGGCACCCTGGCACGCAGCCATGATCACCCCGACCGAAGACTTCGACGGCGCCCCGCTCCTGCGGAAGGAATTCCAGGTGGCGGAAGGACACGGTGCCATGGTTAAGGCATCGCTGCGCGCCACCGCCTTCGGGGTCTACGAGACACTGATCAACGGCGTTCCGGTGGGTGAGGATGTCCTGAGCCCCGGTTGGAGCTCCTATGAGTGGCGGCTCCGTTACCGCAGCTACGACGTCACCCACCTGGTGCAGCCGTCCTCTGTGATCGGGGTGTCGCTGGGCAACGGCTGGTACCGCGGACGCCTGGCCTGGCACGGCCTGTCCAACCTCTACGGCGATCAGCTGGGTTTCTTCGGGCAGCTGGACATCGAGTTCGAGGACGGGCACGTCCAGAGCATCGCCTCGGATTCCTCCTGGCAGTCCGGGCCTTCAGCCACCACCGCAGACGACCTCTACGACGGCCAGACCATCGATGCCCGCCGCAACCAGCCCGGCTGGGCCGAGCCGGGTTTCGACGCCGGTGCTTCTGCTGGCGGTGCTTGGGCGGGAGTGCACACACTGGAGTTCGACGCCGGGCGGCTGGCTGAGCCGGTGGGCCCGCCGGTGGTGCGTGCCGGCGTCGTCAAGCCCCAGCGAATCTTCACCTCGCCCAGCGGCAAAACTTTGGTGGACTTCGGCCAGAACCTAGTGGGCTGGGTCCGGTTTTCTGTCCAGGGCGAAGCAGGGCACGCCATCACTGTGCGGCACGCGGAAGTGCTGGAAGACGGTGAACTGGGCGTCCGCCCGCTGCGCTCCGCCAAGGCCGCGGACACCTTCATCCTCTCCGGCGCAGAGGACTTCTTTGAGCCGACCAAGACCTTCCACGGCTTCCGCTACGCCGAGGTTTCCGGCTGGCCCGGCACCCTCACCGAGGATTCGCTGGAAGCCGTGGTGGTCCACTCCGAGCTGGAGCGCACCGGCACCTTCGAGTGCTCCAACGAACTGGTGAACCAGCTGCACCGCAACATCGTCTGGGGGCTCCGCGGCAACTTCCTGGACCTCCCCACGGACTGCCCGCAGCGGGACGAGCGGCTCGGCTGGACCGGCGACATCGCGGTTTTCGCGCCCACCGCGGCGTTCCTGTATGACGTCAAGGGCTTCCTGCAGGACTGGCTCCTGGACCTTGCCGCCGAACAAAAAGCGGCTGACGGACTGGTGCCCATTACGGTTCCGGACGCGCTGAAGTACTGCCCCCAGCCTGCCGAATTCCCGTCGCCGGAGTCCTCCGCGCTGTGGAGTGAGGCTTCCGTCTGGGTGCCGTGGGCGCTGTGGGAGGCCTACGGCGACGACACGGTCCTAAAGAACCAGTACCAATCCATGACCTCACACACCCGCCGGGTGGCAGGGCTGCTGTCTCCCACCGGGCTGTGGGACCAAGGCTTCCAGTTCGGTGACTGGCTGGACCCGGACGCCGATCCGGACAAGCCCTGGGACGCGAAGGCGGACACGGGTGTGGTGGCCACCGCGTGCATGTTCCGCACCGCCACCATCACCGCGAAAACAGCAAGACTGCTGGGACACCTTGAGGACGCCGAGTACTTCGGGCAGCTGGCGGCGAAGGTCCAGGCCTCGTTCCTGGAGCACTATGTGGCCACCGACGGCACCATCCGCAGCGATTGCACCACCGTCTATGCGCTCGCCATTGCCTTCGGCATCCTGCCCAGCACCGAACACGTCAGCTTCGCCGGCGAACGCCTCGCCGGGCTGGTCCGGAAAAACAGCTACCGCGTGTCCACCGGCTTCGCGGGCACCCCCTTCATCACGGGCGCCCTCACAGACACCGGCCACAGCGAGGAGGCCTACCGCCTGCTGCTTGAAGAGGGCTGCCCATCCTGGCTCTACCCGGTAACCATGGGCGCCACCACCGTGTGGGAACGCTGGGATTCCATGCTTCCTGACGGCACCATCAACCCCGGCGAGATGACAAGCTTCAACCACTACGCCCTGGGTGCCGTGGCCGACTGGCTGCACAGGAGTGTTGGCGGCATCAGCCCGGCGGCGCCGGGGTACAGCAAGGTCCGGATCGCCCCTGTCCCGGGCGAAGGCATCGAGTGGGCCAGGACGTCGCTGAAGACCCCGCACGGAACTGTCCGCGTCGAATGGAAGCTCGACGCCGGCGCCCTCCACCTCGAGGCGACGGTACCTGGGGGAGTGGAGGCCGACGTCGTACTTCCGGGCCGTCAGCGCCGCAGCGTTCGGGGCGGTACGCACCGCTTTACCGTGGATGCGGGCCTGTTGGTGACGTAGCCGGCACAACCACAAAGGCCGGGGGGCCGGAACAGAACGTTCCGGCCCCCCGGCCTTTGGGTTTGGCGCTGCAGTGTCAGCGGGCAGCGGTTTCCAGCAGGTACTCCTCGTCCTCCGCCACGTTCGAATTCCGGCCGAGGGCCAGGCCCACCATGGTGAGCAGGCACGCGGCGGTCAGGTAGATGGCCACCGGGAGCCAGCTGTTGAAGGCGCCCATCAGGAGGGTGAACATGAACGGTGCCAGCGCGCCCCCGATAATGCCGGCGAACGTGTAGGCCAGCGAGCTGCCGGTGGACCGCAGGCGCGGGCTGAACTGTTCCACCACGAAGGCGGCCTGGGGCCCGTACATAAAGGAGTGGAACACCAGTCCCAGGACAGTTCCGATGATCAGCACCGTGGGTGACTTGCCTTCCAGGACGATGAAGAACACGAAGGCCCATACCGAGGCGCCCATGGCAGCGGTTCCGTACACGAGCCGGCGGTTGATGCGGTCCGAGATGGCGCCGGCCAGGGGCATCGTGAAGAGCTGGAGTGCCGACCCGATCATCACTGCCACCAGTACCTGGCCGCGGTCGAACCCGAGTTTCTGGATGCCGTATGTCAGCGTGAAGACGGTGCACAGGGCGTACAGGACGTCCGGTCCGATGCGGCTCAGGATGGCTGCGGCCAGCGGACGCCGCTGGGTGAGCAGCACCTCCCGGATGGGTGCGTTGGGCTTTTCGCCGCGTGCCTCGAGCGCCTTGAACACCGGGGTGTCCTCCAGCCTCAGCCGGATCCACAGCCCGAACGCCACCAGGACGGCCGAGATGAGGAAGGCGATCCGCCAGCCGAAGTCAAGGAATGCCTGCTCGGAAAGTACCAGGGTGAGGATGGCGAGTGCGCCGTTGGCCATCAGGTTGCCGGCGGGCGGGCCGATCTGGGCAGCCGAGGCCCAGAATCCGCGGCGGTTCGGGTCACCGAACTCGCTGGAGAGCAGGACGGCGCTGCCCCACTCGCCGCCTACACCCACGCCCTGCGCGAACCGCAGGAGGACCAGGGCGGCCGGGGCGATGATGCCGATGTTTCCGTAGGTGGGGAGCAGTCCGATCAGGAAGGTTGCGACGCCGATCAGCATCAGAGTGATGACCAGAACCTTCTTCCGGCCGATTTCGTCACCAAGCCGGCCGAAGATGATGCCGCCCACGGGCCGGGAGATGTATCCGACGGCGTAGGTGGAGAATGCGAGCAGGGTGCCCGTCAGGGGATCCTCGGCGGGGAAGAAGATGATGGGAAAGACGATCGCGGCTGCCGCCGAGTAGACGGCAAAGTCGTAGAACTCCAGCGCGGTGCCGGTAAGGCTGGCGGCGAAGGCTTTTTACATGTCCTTGCGTCCGACAGCAATTGTCGGCTCGGCGGCAGGTACTGGCGTAGTGGCCATTGGTGTCCTCCAGTTGGATGAGGTGCAGTGCGTACGGCTGAAGATGCCGGCAATGGTGTTCCGACGTCGCCGGGCATGCGGTATTGCCGGGCGAAGACGCTGGGTTTTGCGGGGTCTTACTGCTGCGGGGCATCCGCTGCCGGATGCCCACTTCGCGATTGAGGCTGTTGAAACAATCTGAAGTTGTTGAACAATCTAATGTGAAGTGGGCCACTCCGTCAAGGGGTTCCTGATGGCGTCGCCGGATTCCATTCCTTCCGGAGGCGCAGCGCATTTTTCGCCTATGGATCGTGGTGGTGCCGCATGGTACTTTGACCCTCTTACGTCGCTTACCGGAAGCGATCCAGGAGGAGGCCAGCTCATGAGTGATACCAATTCCGCCGGAACGAACGTGGACGTCGTGGACATCCTGACCAGCGATCACCGGGAGATGATTGCACTGATCGGGCAGATCCACAGCACGCCCGATGGAAGCCAGCGCAGGGATCTCGCGGACACCCTGATCGCAGAGATAATGCGCCATGCGGTCGCGGAGGAAATGTACGTCTACCCCGCCATCGAAGACCACGTGCCCAACGGTAAAGAGGAAGTCGAACACGACAAAAAGGAGCACGACGAGATCGT
Organism: Arthrobacter sp. Z1-9; assembly: GCF_054792695.1. Taxonomy (NCBI): domain Bacteria; kingdom Bacillati; phylum Actinomycetota; class Actinomycetes; order Micrococcales; family Micrococcaceae; genus Arthrobacter; species Arthrobacter sp. Z1-9. The sequence continues at coordinate 119,608 of NZ_CP096456.1, forward strand.
CAAGCTCATGAAGCGGCTGGAGAAGGAGGAGCCTTCAGGCCCGGGTTTCATGGAACTGGTCCAGGAGCTTGAGGCGCAACTGACCCATCACGCCGGCGACGAAGAGACCGAACAGTTTCCCAAGCTCCGACTTCACATCCCGCGTGAAAAACTCGTTGATTTGGGACAAAAAGTAGAGAAAGCGAAAAAGCTGGCACCCACCAGGCCACACCCGAGTGCACCGCATTCGGAGCTGTTCCACAAGACGGTGGGCCCGGGTGTAGGGATGGTTGACCGGCTCCTGGACAAGCTCACCCACCGGCAGACAGGCTCGAAGGACGACTGACACGTGACTTCCCGTTCGCCGCTCTTCGGCAGGTAGGGAAGGTGCGCCAGTGAGAGGGCGTCACCCCTCGGAGTGGGTCCGCACGTCGGGGCTGACCTCGGCGTGGTGGCCCAGGTTCCTGGACACCGCACGCGCCGTGGCACGGACCGCCGGGGCCAGTACGTTGGGCGGGGTGGAGCCGTCGGGCACCACGATGGACAGGGCTGCCACCACCGAACCCTGCGCGTCGAAAACCGGTGAGGCCACGGATACCGTCTTTGACGGGTACGAGCGCCGGATCATGGCAATACCCGTGCGGCGGACATCGGACAAGGTGCGGCGCAGTTGGCCTTCCGGCATGTTTTCCACGCCGGGTTCGTTCTCCGGCGGCTTCCGCAGCGTGGCCTCCTGGAACTGCTGGTCCGCGCCGGCAAGCAGCACCAACCCTACGGCGGTGGACCGCAGCGGGGCCCGCCCGCCCACCCGGTAGGCCACTTCCGTCGCTTCCTTCGAGGAGAGCCGCTCGATCAGCACCGCCTCCTCGTTGTCCCGCACGGCCAGCAGCACATGGTGGCGGGTCACCTCGAAAAGGTCCTCGAGATAGGGCAGTGCGATCTCACGGACGCCGTGGCCCCGGGGCGACAGGGACGCAACCTCCCACAGGCGCACCCCCACGACGTAGCGGCCGTCGTCGAGCCGTTCCAAGGCACCCCAGGCAACCAGCCGGGCGATCAGGCGCAGGGCTGTGGGTGCCGGCATCCCGGCGTGGCGCGCCAGTTCCGAAAGGGTCAGCGCCCGACGCCGGTCGGAAAAGACCGCGAGCAGGCTCAGCGCCCGGTCGATCACCGGTTCGCCCTGCTTGGGCCGCTTCCCGCGGGCGGGGGTTGTTTCAGTGTCCAAAGGGACAGTCATGCGTGGGGTCCTTGCGCCGTCGAGAGTTCGGACCGAAGTCCGTGAGCTAGACCACAATACTATTCCAACCAATGAAAGATGGGTGTGGACGACGGCCAGCCGGAAACGAAGCTGGAACCCCAGCTACTCCACGTTCAGGAGCTTCCTGCATGACCTCCACCAGTCTCGACGCCGGCGTCGGGGAAACACTCCTGGCCCAGCACGCGCCCACCCGGCTTCGTGTCGAGCACCTCCGCGAGGCAATGGGCATCACCAACACCCGGCCGCGCCTCAGCTGGACTCCGCCGGCAGAAGCCATTGCGCATATTGCCTACCGGATCACAGCGACCAACGGCTGGGACACCGGCCGGGTCGAGTCTGCTGGACACGTCCTGGTGCCGTATGCCGGCCCGGCGCTGGACTCGCGCAGCCGGTTCGACTGGCAGGTGTGCACCTGGACAACAAACGCCGATGGCACGGAAACACAAAGCGCTTGGTCCGAACCCATGCCTGTGGAGCTCGGCCTCCTCCACGCCTCCGACTGGACCGCACAGTGGATCGGCCCGGAGGAACCCACAGTTCCCGCTCCCGGAAAACGCCCCGGGTACGCCCTCGAAAAGACCTTCATGCTGGACCCAGCGCCGGAATCAGCCCGTGCCTATGCCACCGCGCACGGCGTCTACGAGCTGTTCCTCAACGGACAACGCGTGGGCGACCAGCAGCTCGCCCCCGGCTCCACCAGCTACAACACCACCCTGCAGGTACAGGCATACGACATCACGGCGCTGCTGCGCCCCGGCACCAACACCATCCGCGCCGTCCTCACTGACGGCTGGTACCGCGGAACCTTCGGGTACACGCGCGACGCCGACATGTACGGCACGCACACGGCCCTCCTGGCGCAGTTGGAGATGCTGTCCGGGGGTAGCAGGACGGTCATCGGCACCGATGCGTCCTGGCTGGTGTCACCAACGGAGATCCTGAGCGCCGACCTGATGGCCGGGCAGCGGGTTGACTTCCGGGTGCCGGGCAGCGCGGCAGCAAAGGGAAACGGCGTACAGCAAGGGTGTGCCGCCGTCGTCCGGAACGGCAATTACGAGACCCTGACCGGCCCCGTGGCACCACCCACTCGAATCGTGGAGGAGCTCGCACCGGTAGCCATCACGCGTCTCACGAGCGGCCATCAAGTGGTGGACTTCGGCCAGAACATCCATGGCTGGGTGCGCCTCGCATGGCTCGGCGTACCGGGGGAGAAGGTCACCCTTGTGTACGGCGAGGCGCTCGCTGCCGACGGCGACGTGACCCAGGACCACCTGCGCCCGCTCGACTTCCGCAACCCGGGGCAGTTCCTGTCCGCCGGGCAGGTTAATGAGGTGACGGCGTCCGGCGCTCCGGGGGAAGTATTCGAACCGCGGCATACTACGCACGGCTTCCAGTACGTCTCCGTGCGGGGCCTTGCAGGGGACCTCGCGCCGGAGGACATCACCGCCTGCCTGGTCCAGACGGATTTGGAACCCCTGGGCACCTTCACCTGCAGCGACGAGCGGCTGAACAAGCTCTACAACATTGTGCAGTGGAGCTTCCGGGACAACGCCTGCGAGGTTCCCACCGACTGCCCGCAGCGGGAAAAGGCAGGCTGGACAGGGGACTGGCAGCTGTTCATTCCCACTGCTGCATATCTCTTCGACGTTGCAGGGTTCTCCCGTAAATGGTTGAACGACGTCCGCGCCGACCAGTGGGAGAACGGCGTCATCGCCAACATCTCGCCGTCGCCCGGTCCGGACGTTACCTCCGCGGATTTCATGGCCTTCGTCAACGGCTCGGCCGGCTGGGGCGACGCCATCGTGATGGTGCCCTGGGAGGTGTACCTAACCACCGGCGATCCCGCCATCCTCGCCGAGAACTGGGACGCGATGAAACGCTGGCTGGAGTTCGTGACGAGCACCGCCGAATCCTCCCGCCACGCGGATCGTGCGGCCGCCAGTCCAACAGCTGCTCCGCACGAGAAATACCTCTGGGACACCGGCTTCCACTGGGGCGAATGGATGGAACCGGACGGTCCGGAACCGGACCTGTTCGCCGCCCGCTCCGCCGACCACGGCATTGTGGCCACCGCCTACTACCGGAACACCGCGGCCCTGATGGCGAAGATTGCCGGCATCCTGGGCCACGCAGAGGAAGCCGCAGCGCTCGCCGGACTCTCCGAGAACGTCCAGCGCGCCTGGGAAACGGAATACCTTAACCAGGCCGGGCAGGTCACCCAGCCCAGCCAGGCCAACTGCGTGCGTGCCCTTGCCTTTGACCTCGTCAGCCCGGGGCAGCGCGCCGCCGTTACGGCCCAGCTGGTGTCGCTGGTCAGGGCCGCCGGCACCCATGTGGGAACCGGCTTCCTGGCCACCCCCTACCTGCTGCCCGTCCTTGCCGACAACGGTGAACTGGAGCTGGCGTACGAGCTGCTGATGCAGGACTCGGAACCGTCCTGGCTGGTGATGGTGGACCGCGGTGCCACCACCATGTGGGAACTCTGGAACGGCATCGATGCCGACGGCAGCCCGCACCAGTCACTGAACCACTACAGCAAGGGCGCAGTGGTGTCCTTCCTGCACCGCTACACGGCCGGTCTGCGGCAGGCTCCGGGCAGCGCCGGTTACGAGCGGATCATCATTGAACCCCGCCCGGGCGCCGGGCTGACGTCCGCGGCCACCTCGCATCAGGGACCTCACGGCCTGATCGAGGTGCAGTGGAGAACGGACGACGGCGGGCTGCAGCTGCGGGCGACCATCCCGCCCGGCACCACCGCCGAGGTCCGCCTTCCCGGTCAACCTGCCCTCGCCGTCGGACCCGGAAAGCATCATTTCACCGCCGGCGGCGGAACCGTCCCACAACCCGAGCTTGTAAGGAGCGCACCATGAGTGTCAACGAAGCCACCGAGGTCTATGAAACCGAACCCCTGGATCCTGCCCGGCCGGGCGGTGTGGATGTTCCGCCGTTCCCGGTCTTTGACGCCCCGGGCGTGCCACAGGACGTCTCCAGCGTTTCCGCTGTGCACCGCGAAGTCACGTACGCGCGGGCCATCGGCTTCCGTCCGCTCAAGATGGACATCTGGTGTCCGCGCCAGGCCACCGGACCGGTGCCGCTGGTGGTGTGGGTCCATGGCGGCGCCTTCCAACTGGGTGACCGCCGGGAGCTGCCCCCCACCTTCGCGCCCGATTCGGTGTTCCGGCTGCTCAACGAGGCAGGAATTGCCTGCGCCACCGTTGATTACCGGCATTGCCTCGAGGCCCCGTTCCCGGCGCAGCTGCACGATCTGAAGGCGGCCGTCCGGTACCTGCGGGAATACGCAGGGGACCTTGGCGTCGATCCCGCACGGTTCGGCGCCTGGGGCGAATCCGCCGGCGGCCATCTCGTGGCACTGCTGGGCCTGACCGGGGGCCGGGAGGACCTGCACGGCGGGCTCGGGGCGCAGGCGCATTCCAGCGGCATCAGCGCCGTCGTCGATTTCTACGGGGTCTCCTCGCTCGTGGACATCCCGCCCATGAACACCCCGGAGGGCCTGTTTCCGCCCGCTTTGACCGCGGCCGTTCCGGCAGGAATGCCCCTGCAGCCTGAATACATGCTGGTGGGCGGCTCGAACGATCCGGCTCTCCTGGCCGCGGCCAGCCCGGTCAGTTATGTGACCGCTGGCGCGCCGCCGTTCCTGCTGATCCATGGCGACAGGGACGGGCTGGTGCCGAATGCGCAGACCGACCTCCTGGCCGCCGCGCTCGCGGCCGCGGGCGTGGAGCACGAGGTGGTCACCATCAAAGGGGGGGACCACTGCTTCTTCGGCGCGGAGGACCAGCTGGACGCCATCCTTGCGGCCGCCGTCGGCTTCTTCTCGGAGAAGCTGGCCCGGCCATGACGGCCCGGCAGCAGGGGGCAGCCGCCCCTGCCGGGCACGGGACGCTCGCTGCCGACGCAGGCTTCGCCGAGTACCTTGCGGCACCGCTGGGACTGGAAGCCCCTGCCGGACCGGTTGGTCCGGATGTTCCCAGCCGCTCCGTCACGGTTGACGGCCGGCACGGTTCCGTGGCCATCCGGATCTACGGCGGGCCGGCTGCCACGGCCGGACCGGGGCTGGTGTGGTTTCATGGCGGCGGCTTCGTCAGCGGCAGCCTGGACATGCCGGAGTCGGACTACCTGGGCAGGGTACTGGCCTCTCGGGGGACACCGGTGGTGGCGGTCGATTACCGGCTGGCGCGCGACGGCGTGCACTTCCCCGTGCCCCATGAGGACGCCTTGACCGGCTGGTTCTGGGCGCGCAGGAATGCCGCCGAACTGGGACTGGATCCGGATCTGCTGTGTATGGGCGGCGCCGGGGCCGGCGGAAACCTGGCCGTGGGCGCCGCGCTTTACCTGATCGACGCAAGCAAGCCGCTCCCCGCGAAGCTCCTGCTGGCCTATCCCTTCCTCCACGCCGAATTGCCCGCGCCCGCGGGCGGACTGGACGAGGACGTGATGGCGGAGCTCCCCAGGCACCTTCGCTTCACCCCGGAAGACTGCGTGCGGCAGGCGGAAAACTACGTGGGCGGGCCGGTGAGCATGGCGTCCTCGTATGCCATGCCCGGCTACGCCGACCCGTCCGGGCTGCCGCCGACGGCCATCGTTGCGTGTGAATACGACGACGTCCGTGGCTCCTCGGAGCTCTTCGCCGCCAACCTGGAGCAGGCCGGTGTTCCGGTGTCCTTTTTCCTGGCCCGGGGCGCGCTCCATGGCCACCTCAACCATGCCGCGGGCAGCCCGGAGGCGCAGCCCGTCCTGGATTTCCTGGCGAAGGAGCTGGCGTCCGCGAGGCCTTAGCTGACGGCGAGTTCCAGAATGCCGGCGGAGGTGCGGGCAGCCGCGCCCTGCTGGACTGCGTGCGGTGTTCCCGGGATTTCCAGGAAGCGCCCGTTGGGGGCGGTGGCAACCAGCTTTTCGCACCAGGGCCTGGGGGCCACCGGATCCCGCGAACCGCGGACCACCAGGACGGGTTGGGCCACGAGAGCCACCTGCGCCTGCAGGTCGTAGGCCATCATGACGGGAAGCTCGGTGAGGTACCAGCGCAGCCCGGAGCGGGCGTAGTCGCTGAGAACGATGGCAGTTCGCAGGGGGCTTTCCCGCAGCCCGTCAAGACCCAGGGCCAGGGTTTGTTGACGTACGGTGCGGCGTGCGGGGTCCACCACCGGGCCCAGGAGGACCACGTGGGAGACCATGTCGGGGTATTGGACCGCCAGTTCGGTGGCGAACTGTGTGCCCATGGAGTGCCCGATGACCACGGCACGGCTCACACCCATTTTTTCAAGTGTTGCGGCGATGTGGCCTGCGTAGTCGGCGATGGAGAGCTGCCGCTCCGGAATAGGTGTTCCGCCGAACCCAGGCAGGTCGATGGCGTGGGTATCCCCATGCCGGGCCAATAGGACCTGAAGCCGCCGGTAGTAGCGGTGGGACATGCCGATGCCGTGCAGCAGCACAAAGACCGGGCCTGATGATCCGGTAGGGCCGGCCAGGGAATGCACGTGCGAGGTCAAGGACCTGGTGGTGACGATCCTGGGCGTCAGCCGCGGGCGCCGCCCGGGCAGGAGCCCGCTGTACAGCGTTGATTCAGTGTCAGGCAGATGTTCGGACGCGGCGTGCAACGTTTTCCTTTGCAATACGGTTTTCCAATGGGTCTATTAACCCAAATTGGCGAGGGCGGCTGGTGCACATTCGATGGTGGCCAGCGTTAGTCCGGGCCGGATTCCTGCTGTTCACCTGCGTGGTATTCCTTACAGTCGTGCCGGGGGCAAGCATGTGGGAGGGCTGCCATGTACTCCGCTGTGGTCTCCAGTACCCGGGACCGGCGGCACTTGGAACAATTGACGGCCACCGCGAGGATGCCTGCCAGCCGGCCCGGCACGGCCGGTGATTCAAGCAACAGATGCGCGTCAGTGTCGCAGCCTGCACACCAGGGGCGTGTTCCACGCGGCTGATGGGCGTACCTGGGGATGTAGCTCTTCGAGGTTGTGGCGGTGGGGATCAAACCACGGCCGGGTAGCTGGACAGAATGTAGTCGGCAGCCGCCGGTCCCTTCATGCGCAGGCACTGAGCAGGATTGGCGCGCTGGCTCATGGCAGCCCAGAAGACGTGTTCAAGTTGCGGACTCCGGTGGGTCACATAGCACCAACTGGTGTAGAGGCCGTAGAAGGTGTCCGCATCAAGAGTCCAATCGGACTCCTGGTCGGGGTAGGTGGCTTCCTGGAGGAACTGGTCGAACTGTGAATGCGCCATGGTGGCTCTTTTCAACGAGGTGCAATTGTCCGCCGTTCGGCTACAGCGGGCGCAGACCCAGTACCCTGCACGGGGCACTGAGAGGAACTGCCGGTGCACCTCTGCAGGTGCTGTAGGCAGACTGAAACGTTGGGATAGCGGGGTGAGCCTAAGGCCACCCGTCCCCGGGGGCCGCGCCAGAATCAGCGAGTTTCGGCGCTCATTCTGAAATGTGTTGAGATCGATTTTCCTGAGATAACGGTGCGAGCGGCCATCGTGGCCTTGCAGACTTTGATCCATCTACTGAAATCATGTCGACAACCTCTCTACATCGTAGACTTTAGGCGTAGACTACCCAATAAGCAAGCTTACGTATCTCCCAAATGGGTGGGCCTGACGCAACGACCAGGATGGACTCACCATGGCTTCCCCGGAAAAATTCCAACACGAAACGACGCCCCGCAAGGCGCGCCTGAGCAGGGACCTCGTGCTCTCCGCCGCGCTTGCGCTGGTGGACGCCGAAGGCCTCGATGCCCTGACGATGCGGCGGCTCGGCCAGGAACTGCAACGGGACCCGATGAGCCTCTACCGCTACGCAGCTAACCGGGCCGCTCTGCTGGACGGCGTCGCTGAAACGGTCCTGAACGAACTGGCCATTTTTCCGAACGACCCGGATTGGCAGGCACAGCTGCGCAGAATTGCCCACGACCTCCGGCTCCTGGCCCTGCGACACCCCAACGTGGTGCCTTTGTTGGTCACCCGGCCGCTCTCCACACCCCTGGGCATGCGGCCGCTGGGGACGCTGCGGCCACTGGAACAGATCCTGGCGCTCCTGATCGAAGCAGGCTTTGCCCCCGCCGATGCCCTTCACGTCTACCGGGCATACTACGGATTCCTCTACGGACACATCCTCAACGAACTCCAGGAGTACATTGTGGACCCCGAAGAAAACGAAGCCATCCTGCGGCTGGGCCTGCACCGCCTGCCGGCGAAGGACTTCCCCCACCTTCGGACGCTGGGACCGGTACTCGCCGAATACGACGGCGCCGCCGAACTCGACCAGGGACTGAGCATCCTGCTCACCGGCCTCGCCGCCCAACTGTCTCCCAAGCACCGGCAAGCACCCGCCTCCCAGGGGCCGTCGTAGCAGCCTGACCCCGGCGGCCGTTGAGCGGGACCAAGGGCGGACCACTTTTGCCGGCGGTCCCGAAGCTGTTTCATTCAGTGAAACCAGCCACGCGGAGCGGACTCTTGGTGCGCCAGAGTTGAGTAGTGACGCGGTCCACAGTGGTGGCCCGGCGCATGAAAGAAACGGCGCGGTAGGACATGGACTCAACGATGACGGCAGGGAAGGTTCTGAAGGGGATCGAGTTCGCTCATCCCGAGGGGTCACCCCCGCTGCTGCTTGATCTCCACCTCCCCGCGGCCCTGAAGCAGTCCGGCGCTTTGCCCGCAGTGGTCCACTTCCACGGCGGCGGCTGGCGCGTCGGCGGCAGGTCCTCCCTCGGCCCGCACGTGGATTCCCTGCGCCTTAGCCCGATCGAGCGCCTGGTGGACGCCGGTTTCGTGGTGGCCTCCGCCGATTACCGGCTGAGTTCGGTGGCCCGTTTCCCGGCCCAGTTGCTGGACGCGAAGGCGGCCGTCCGCTGGCTTCGGGCGCATGCCGCGGACTACAACGTGGACCCGGGCAGGATCTACGCCTGGGGGGATTCGGCAGGGGGCCACCTGGCCAGCCTGGTGGGCCTCACTGCCGGGTCCAGGGAGTATGCCGATGATGCCGCTGACAACACAGGCATCAGCGACGCCGTGGCCGCGGTCGCCGCCTGGTATCCGCCCACCGACCTCCTTCGGATGGGCGAACAAGCGCTGCCCAATGCGCTCGCCGGCGCTGACGATCCGGGTTCACGCGAGGCACTGCTCCTCGGCGCCCAACCTGCCCAAGCGCCGGAAAAGGCGGCGACTGCCAGCCCGATCTCGTACGCCGGGAATCACGCCCCTCCGTTCTTCCTGGCGCATGGCACCGGTGACCGTTTTGTTCCGGCGGCCCAGTCCACCACGCTGGCCGCGGCGCTGGAAGCCGCGGGCGCCGACGTCGAACTTTTGCTGATTGAGGACGCTGACCACATGTGGCAGCTGCCGGGGGAGGACCCCGCTGCTGCGACAAAAGCCACAGACGCCACCATCGATTTTTTCCGCCGCCAGGCGCGCAAGCCCTGACCCAAGACATCCCGGGCAGTCCAGCCCGGGCAAGACCTGAAAGGCCCTCTTATGCAGTTTGTTGGCATTCATCACCAAGGCGAATCGTGGGCCGCGGCCCTGGTGGATTCGCACCTTTTCCCGCTTGCACCGGTTTCCGAATTTTGGGCTGATCCCGCCGGCTGGCAGGACAAGGCTGTCACCCTGACGGCCGACGCCGGCACCTCGCTTGGGCGCGGCAGCGTCACCGAAGTTCCGCTCGTCCCCGCCTCCGCACGCGTGATCTGCGTAGGGCTGAACTACAAGGCGCACGTTGCCGAGGGCAGCTACAAGGACCAGGACCTGCCGCCGTACCCCACGCTGTTCGGCCGCTGGACGGCGTCGCTCTCCGTGGGCAACGTCCCCGTTCCCGTGCCCGCCGGGGAAGCCGGGCTGGACTGGGAAGGCGAAGTGGCCGCGTACATCGGCCGGCGCGTGGAATCCGCGGACGAGGCCGAGGCCGCGGAATCGGTCTTTGGCTACTCCACCTTCAATGACCTCACCGCCCGCCGCGCCCAGAAGCTGACCACCCAGTGGACGCTGGGCAAGAACGGCGACTTCACCGGACCGCTCGGCCCGTTGGTCAGCCGGGACGAGGTGGGGGACCTCCGGGACGGCCTGCAGGTGCGGACCCGGGTGAACGGCACCGAGGTCCAGAACGGCAACACCCGGGACATGATCTTCTCCGTCCCGGCCATCATCGCCCTGATCAGCCAGACCCTGACGCTCCACCCGGGGGACGTCATTGCCACCGGCACCCCCGAAGGAGTGGGCTACGCCCGTACCCCGCAGTGGCTGCTCCAGCCCGGCGACACCGTAGAGGTGGAGATCGACAAGCTCGGCACCTTGACCACCCCGGTGGGCCAGCTGTCGCTGCGGAGCCGTGCCTGATGGTCACCCATCGTTTCGCCTCCCCGGACACGCTGCCGGCGGAGACACGAGTCCTGATCTCCGGCGGCGGACCCAGCGGCCTCTTCCTGGCACTCGACCTGGCCTCCCGCGGTATCCCGAGCCTGGTGGTTGAACCCCGGGATGCGGTGGACCACGCCCGTCCCCGTGCCAAAACCACCAACGCCCGCACCATGACGCACCTGCGCAGGCTCGGGCTGGCGGATGCACTGCGGGCCGCATCGCCGCTTCTCGTGGACTACTCACAGGATGTCAGCTTCTGTACCGGCCTCACCGGGCCTGGTGCCCATGAACTGCGCAGGTTCCGGAACGCCTTCCAGCTGGTGCCCGGCCGCTACGGTCCCCAGCCGGAGTGCGGCCAGCAGGTCCCGCAGCCCGTGCTCGAGGAAGTGCTGCGTGCTGCCGTTGCGGAGTCGGAACTCGTGACGATGGTGACGGGCTGGAGCGTGAAAACGCTGGAGGCAACAGGCTCCGCGTCCCAGGGGGCTGGCTACGCAGTGACGCTGTCCGAGGGAGCCGGCTACTCAGTGGCGCTGTCCGACGCTTCCGGCACCGGGCACCGCATCGAAGCTGACTTTGTGATCGGAGCCGACGGCGCTTCCTCCGCCGTGCGCCGCAGCCTGGGGGTCCGCCTTGAGGGTGGCTCAGCCGCGCTGTCCAACATCAGCATCCTGTTCAAATCCAACGCACTCGCCACCGCCGTCACGCTGGACCCGGCCGTGCAGTACTGGGTGGTGGGCGCGGACACCTCGGGAATGGTGGGACCGATGGACCTCGACGGTACGTGGTGGGCCATCATCCAGGGCGTGGACCCGCAGGAGACGGTGGATACCGGCCAGGCTGCCGCGTTGGTCCGTTCGCTGGTGGGTGCCGAGGTGGATTTCGAGGTGCTGGCCACCGATCCGTGGACTGCGCGCATGCTGCTGGCCCCGCAGTACCGCGACGGGGGAGTGTTCCTGGTGGGCGACGCCGCGCACCTTAATCCGCCGTGGGGCGGGCACGGTTTCAATACCTGCGTGGGGGACGCCGCCAACCTGGCCTGGAAGCTCGCCGCCGTGTTGGCAGGCTGGGCAGGCGCGGACCTGCTGGACAGCTACGAGGCAGAGCGCCGCCCGGTGGCCGCCCGTACCATCAGCGACGCAGCCTCCAACGGCAAAGCGCTCGCCTACCATTTCGCGGATCCCGCGCTTCTGGCCGGCGGCAATGCCGGCGCCGCCGCCCGGGCAGCGGCGCACGAAGCCCTGGCCGTGAAGCGGAGCGAGTTCGACTCCTTGGGCCTCGTTCTTGGCTACGCGTACGGGGACTCGCCCGTGGTGGTCCCGGACGGGTCGCCGGTTCCGGTGGAGGATCCCGTGGTCTACGTTCCGTCGGCCAGTCCAGGGGCCTTGCTTCCGCACGCGTGGCTTGATGGGACGTCGTCCGTCTACGACCTGTTGGGCAAGGGCTTCACGTTGCTCGTTGATGCTGCGGGGCTGGCCGGCAGGACGGCCGACGAGGTCTTTGCTCCCGTGGCGCAGGCCGGAAGCCGGAATGGCATCCCGGTGGCGCTTGCCGCCGTCGGACCTTTCGACGACGGGAGGGAACCGTCCGAACTGTGGGGCGCCAACGCCGTGCTGGTCCGTCCGGACCAACACGTTGCCTGGCGGGGGAGCTCGGCAGAAGCTGCAGCGGCTGCCCTCGCCGTGGCAGCCGGCCGGCCCCTGTCGGAAGACCGGCAGCAAGAGCAACAGAGCCAGCACATCGAGGAGGAAGGGAAGGCCCGTGTCCGCGTCGTCGTTCCGTGATTATCTTTTTGCCCCTGACCACCCGCGCGTGGCGGACATCCGCGGCCTGACCGCGCGGGAGTACGCCGAGGCGGCCACCAGGGATTCCTTCGCCGGGCCAATGATCGAGGGCTGGAAGGAGCTGTATCCGCAGCCGTTCAAAGGCATCACGAACGACGGCGTCCTCCGGCCCGGGCTGTATCCGCTTGCTCCCGCGCGTGCAGGGGAGGAGGCACCCACCGCAGGGATGGTGGCAGCGGCCCGCAAGCTTTTGGACGCCGTAACCCTCGAGCAGGCATCCCGGCTCAGTTACACCGTCGACGCACCCGAGTGGCAAAGCTGGGCGAACCCGGAGTTCATGCAGCACGATACCGGGCTCCGTCTCGACGAGCTGGAGGGCCCGGTGCGCGACGCTGTGTTCGCCGTCGTGGAAGCGTCACTCAGCCCGGAAGGCTTCGAGCTGGTGCGGAACCTTCTGCGGATCAACGGGTTCCTCGGTGAGCTGGTGGAGCTGCCGCTGCTGATGAACGAGTACAGCTACAACTTTGCGCTGTATGGTGACCCGTCGGAGACGGAGCCGTGGGGGTGGCAGCTGTTCGGCCACCACGCCGCGTTGAACTGCCTGGTGGCCGGGACGCAGCTGGTGATTTCACCGGTGTTTATGGGTGCCGAGCCGGATGTCATCGACGCGGGGCCGTATCAGGGGGTGGCAGTGTTCAAGGAGCGCATCGCCCTGGCCCGCGAACTGATGGCGGCGCTGCCTGCCGGATTGCGGGCCGACGCCACGATGTATGAGGCCATGGTGGACCCCGCCATGCCCGAGGGCCGGATCCACGCGGGCGACGAGCGGCACCTCGGCGGGTGCTTCCAGGACAACCGGGTAATCCCCTACGAGGGCATCCTGGTGGCGGACATGCCGGCGGAAGCCCGGGCCATTCTGGACGCGGTGGTGGACGACTTCATCGCGTACCTCCCGGACGGACCCAGGGCTGCCCGCCGCCGCGAGATCCAGGAGCACTACGGCGAGAGCTTCTTCAGCTGGATCGGCGGGTGGGAGGGGCAGGAGGCCTTTTACTTCAGGCTGCAGAGCCCCGTGGTGGTGCTGGAACTGGACCACCACACAGGCGTTTTCCTCAGCAACGACGAGCCGGCGCCGTTCCACATGCACACGGTGGTGCGTACTCCCAACGGCAACGACTACGGCCGGGAACTGGTGAAGCAGGCGCTCGCCGGCGGCTAGGGTCAACGCTGGCGACTGGACGCTGCAAACAGATGGCCCGGACTTCCTTTCGGAAGCCCGGGCCATTCTTTGCTCCAGGAAGGCTAGGAGATTTCCAGGGCGATCCGGCGCTGCGGCGGCGGGCCCACAACGGTGAGGTCCATCTCGGCCTGGGCGCGGCCGAAGCCTTCCATGTCCATGTAGGGCTGGCCGCCCTCGGTGTACATGTAGTCCTCGGTGGGCTTGTTGAAGTATTCGAAGAAGCCGTTGAAGACCGACGGCGTGAGGAAGCCCAGCATCTGGGTGTTGTGCGAGTCCAGCGCGAAGGAGTGGATGGTGCCGGCCGGGGCATGCACAAAGTCGCCCTTGGTCAGCAGCATTTCCCGGCCGTTGGCGTAGAGCCACATCCGGCCTTCGGTGACCAGGAAGTTCTCGGTGTGCTGCTCGTGGAAGTGCAGCGGGATGTATGGCGTCTTGGCGCCCTTGGTGTGCACCGCGAAGTAGTTCGAGCCGGTGTTGGCGGGCCGGGACAGGTAGGTGAACATGGTCTGGTAACTGACCAGACGCTCGCCTTCGTGCGCGCTCAGGAAGTAGGGGCGCTGCGTGGGCGGCAGGCCGGCGTCGTGCTTGAAGGACGGCTCCACACGCTCAACCTCCGGGAAACTGATGCCGAACTCGGCACCCACCTCTGCCTGTTCCTGGACGCTGGCGCTGTGGCCGGCGCGGACAGGCGGGATGTGGGAGTCGATGGGCGTGCCGACGCGCTCGTAGTAGGCCTCGGCGCCGCCGGGCGTCATCCAGTTGAGGAAGCGCGTGTAGTGGCTGGCCATCCGGTAGGCGTGGGGTGTGTTGGGCGGGATGACCACCGAGTCGCCGGGGGTGAGGATGCGGCTTTCGCCGGGGAGCCAGACGTGAAGGATGCCGTCGAAGACATAGAGGGTTTTGTGTTCCACCTTGTGGCTGACGAACGGCGACTCCGCACCCATGCCGCCGGAGATGTACGCGGCGCTGAAGATGCCGCCGGTGTCCGCCGCGCGGGCAATGACGGTGACCAGTTGGCCGTTGATCTCGTACCGCGCGCCTTCGCCCGACGCCATGTAGTAGGGGACAGCTTCACCGGGCAGGGTGTTGGCCACCGGCAGCTGCTGGTTCATTTCCTCCACGCTGAGGGACATGGTTCCTTCTTTCCAGTCGTCCGGCTGCGCCGGAATGTGACCTCCATCATTGCTTGTGCTTGCCCCGGCAAGGAGTGGGCATTTCAATGGATGAAAGGCCAGTGTGGCTGATCCTGATGGAGCTGGGATGCTGGCAGTTGTCCCTACGCCACCAGGAGTTTTTGCCGGCATGAGCCTTTCTCCCACTGTCACCGTCGCTGAGGGAAGCGTCCGCGGCACCGCTGTGTCCATTGCCGGCCTCGAAGTTCTCCGCTTCCTCGGCATCCCTTACGCAGGCTCACCCGCCGGGGAGCGCCGGTTCCTGCCGCCGGTCCCTGCAGGGGGCTGGACCGGTGTGCGCGACTGCACCGCGCCGGGGCCCGCGGCGCCGCAAAATCCGGAAACCCCCGCCCCTCCGGGCCGGAAGCCCCGCGTGTGGAGCGAAAGTGAATGCCTGAACCTGAACGTCTGGGCGCCTGCTGTGGGCGGCGGGCCGTTGCCGGTGATGGTGTGGATCCACGGCGGCGCGTACCTGTATGGTTCCGGCAGTGACGGGATGTACGACGGCGCCAGTCTCGCGGGTGCCACCGGCACCGTTGTGGTGACCATCAATTACCGGCTGGGTGTGTTGGGCTTGCTGCATTTGGCTGAGCTGTTGGGTCCGGAGTATGCGGACTCCTCCAATGTTGCGCTCCTGGACCAGCTTGAAGCGCTGCGCTGGGTCAGGAGGAACATCGCCGCCTTCGGCGGGGACCCGGGGAACGTCACGGTTTTCGGGGAGTCGGCGGGCGCTGCCGCCGTCGGTACCCTGCTGGGAATGCCGGCTTCGAGTGGCTTGTTCCGCAGGGCGATTATGCAGAGCGGCACCGCGGAAAGGTACCGCAGTGCGGAGGACTCCGCCCGCATCAGCCACGAATTCCTGGAGCTGTGCGGGCTGGACGGCGGCAGCGCTGCGGGGCTCCTGACGCTTCCGGTGGAGCGGCTGCTTGAGGCGCAGGAGAAGCTGGACCAACGGGTGGGGGCGGAAACGTTCGCGGTTTCGCTGCCTTTCCGGCCCACTGTGGGGACGCCGTCTCTCCCGGTGCCCCCGCTTGAGGCGGTGCGGAACGGCCTGAATGCTGAGGTTGACCTGCTGGTCGGGACGAACCTGAACGAGGGGTCCTTTGCTGTGGAGATGCGCCCGAAGAACCCGTCAGATCCCTCGTATGAGCGCCGGGCCGCCTCGTTGCTGGCGGAGGCCGGCGCGCCGGGGCGCGGGGCCGAGTATACCCGGGCCCTTGCCTGCACTCTGGGTGTGGACCCGATCGGGAAACAGCTGTTGGAAGCGGCCATTTCCGACGTCGTGTACCGCCAGCCCAGCAATCGGCTGTTGGATGCCCGGCAAGGCGCCCCAGGGAAGGACTTCTCCTATCTCTTCACGTGGCGGAGTCCCGCCATGGGCGGGAAGCTGGGCGCGTGCCATGCACTGGACGTTCCTTTTGTGTTCCGGCAGCTGGGGAAGCCTGAGGCGGAGTTCCTCACGCGGGGGAGGGCGCCGCAGGGCCTGAGCGACATGATGAGTATGGCGTGGGCTGCCTTCGCGGCTACCGGCCGGCCTGCGGCCCCTGGTTTGCCCGGCTGGCCGGTCTACGCGGCGGGGCGCGCGACGATGGTTTTGGATGAGCTGCCGCGGGTGGAAGAGGACCCGCGCCCGGAACTCCGGGAATTCTGGGCAGGCGGGTAAGCCGCCGGGGTTCTTGTGACGCGGTTTCTTAGCGGCCGTCCACCTTCGCGCGTCGATCCGGGTCCTCGGTAGTGGCGCCTGCGCCAACGGGATGGTCAACGCGGAACTTCCCAGCGTGGGGGTGCTCTACCAGTGGTGGGTGACGGGGGAAGTGTCAGGGTGAAATCTAGGACTTTTCGAAAGGCATGTCTTTAAACAGGACATCGAACCCTATTCTGACGCTCGTTGGACTGGTGCCTGACGTCAGGTTGGGGTGTGCCCTATGCGGATAGCCTCTCTTGGCTGATGATGCCCATCCCTAATCCACAGCTTCCACCGGTGATCAAGGCCGGTTTGCCTTTCAGATCGATATTCATTTCGCTGGGTCCGGGGAACTAGCCAGTTGCGGAGCGGGCCGGCGTCTGGCCTCTGGGGCCAGCCATGGCGGTTGCCAGGCACGATCAAGAGGGTTTAGCGTTTCTCCAGGCCTTACGCACACATCTATGGCGTCCAGCGTGGCTGCATCCAAACGGAGATCGATACTCTCCAACAAACTGGTCATCTGTTCCTCGGTTCTCGGCCCAATCAGGACAGACGAGACGGCCGGATGCTCGGCGGCGAAGGCAATGGCCATATTGGCCAGTGACATGCCCGCTTCAGCGGCGACGACATTGAGTTTATCGATGACGTCGAATTTGCGCTGGTTCTCGGCAACGGACGGATCGAAACGCGCTGCCGTTACTGGCAGGGTGTTTGCCCTTGCATCGGCAGGCGCAGCAACACCACGCTTGTATTTCCCCGTCAGCCAGCCGCCAGCAAGAGGGCTGTAAGTAATGGCCCCCATGCCCTTTTGCAAAAGCACCTTGAAAACATCTCGCTCGTTATGCCGGACCAGAATGGAGTACGGCAACTGCTCCGCCACGAAGCGCTCGAGCCCTCGTTGCTCAGACAACCACGCGCATTCGTTTACGTGAAACGCCGGAAAAGTCGAGCTGGCGACGTAACGCACCTTACCCTGCCGAACGATATCGGTGAGAGCGCGCAACGTTTCGGAAATGTCAGTCTGAAAATCCGGGCGGTGAATGTGCAGGAGATCGATGTGGTCAACGCCCAAACGCCGCAAGCTTTCCTCTACTGCTTTGAATATCCAATAGCGGGAATTGCCCGATCTATTTATCGGATTATTGATCGCGACTTCACCAACGGGGAAGTGGACTTTTGACGAGAGAATAACATCATGGCGACGTGAACCTAGAGCGCGGCCAACAATCTCCTCGGACCGACCGTCAGCATAGTGGTCTGCGGTGTCAATAAGATTGATCCCGGCATCGAGGGCTTGGTCGAGGATCCTCTTGCATGACTTCTCATCGGTGTTGCCGCCGCCGAACATCATCGTCCCTAACGAACGCGCACTCACCTTGACGCCGGTATTGCCGAGCAGCCTGTATTCCATGGGATTCTCCCTCTTGATTTCATCCGCGATACATCTTTCGATGCTGATCTCGACGACTTCACCTGGGTCACGGGTGCCACCAATCATCAGCCGGAAATATCTCGACTCCGATTGCCCCCGAGTGGCCCGCAGCTTCAACCCACGAGCGGATAGCGTGCAGATCGATTATGCCGTCGCCCATCGATGGGCCAGCAGGTTCCGCATCGGGCGCAAGCCAGTCAATAAGTACTGCCCCCAGCCGTACGGACATACTGTGGCAGGGTAGATGTTAGCAATCGGTCTCAGCAATCGATCTCATCCGCTAGGGCAACCTTAGCAACCGGCATTATTCATTGCAACGGATTCAGTGATCTATCTCGCTTTTCGGGGGAAGGGACTTCATCGGCGGGGCCGAAAATGCCTTAGTGCGATGAGCGTGTTCGGCCATATCTGGCCTGGGCTGACCTTTCGCCAGCGGAAATCCAACTTAAAAACAGACGGTCATCGTAAACGGCGTGGACCCACCGTGGCGACTTCCAGCATTTAACAAAGAGACTACAAAGGCCGCAACGTCGTGGAACGAGGCTTTCAAGCAGTTGCGCCCT
Source organism: Arthrobacter sp. Z1-9 (assembly GCF_054792695.1). Lineage (NCBI taxonomy): Bacteria > Bacillati > Actinomycetota > Actinomycetes > Micrococcales > Micrococcaceae > Arthrobacter > Arthrobacter sp. Z1-9. Next base: position 138,089 of record NZ_CP096456.1, read on the forward strand.
GGCAATGAGCTACGACAAACCCGCGCTCACCTACCGTGGCGGAACCGTTCTTACAGCCGTCAGCATCTGGCTGACAGTTTAGGAGACGCGCCCTGGGAGCGGGCACCAGCAAGGAGAGGAAAGCCCTCGACCGGAGCGGGTCGAGGGCTTTCCTCATGTGCAGTGTTGTGGAGGAGAAGGACGCCTACGGCTTGGGACCATTCGTCTGGGTCCCGCCGTGTGGAGTATCGAAGAGCAGGTGCTCGCCTTCCAGCACTTCGGGGTCTGTCGGTGCGACGGTGGCACGCGGGCCCCTGCTGCCTGTCTCGGGGAGCGTGAAGTAGACGATGAGGGAGAGGGCGACAATGGCGATCATGTAGTACGCGACGAACATGGGCTGTCCGGCGCCGACGAATGCAGCGGCGATAAGTGGTGCGGTGCCTCCGAAGACGGCGATGACGATCTGGTGTGCGAAACCGATGCCTGCTACCCGGACTGAGGCCGGGAACAGTTCGGCCTGGATTGTCGGGTAGACGGCCTGCCAGATACCGAGAACTACCCACCCGGATGCCGAGACCAGAACGTAGACCCAGAAGCCTGGCTGGTTCAGCAGCAGGAGGAGTGGGTAGAACAGCACGATCATGCCGATGGCGCCGATGATGGGGAAGATCTTGCGGCGGCCGAGGCGGTCGGAAAGGTATCCGCAGACCGGCACGATGATAACGAGCAAGGCCAGGCCGATAACGCTTCCGGCAAGGGTGGAGGACAGGTCCCGGCCGGTGGTCAGCTTGGCATAGGTGGGGAGGAAGGTGGCCCAGGTGTAGTAGGCCACGGCCGGGGCAGAGAGTGCCGCTGCCTGGAGCAGAGCCTTCGGGTGTTCGCGGAGCAGGTCCTTCAGGCGCGCCCAGGCGGACTTTTGATCGACGAGGGCAGCTGCCTCAAACTCAGGGGTCTCATCCGAGCGGGCCCGCAGGATGAGACCGGCGACGCCGAGGACGCCGCCGATGACGAACGGGATGCGCCAACCCCAGGCTGCGAGTTCGGCGGGAGCAAAGGATGATGTCACGATCGCGGCCGAACCGGTCGCTGCGAGGGTCGCGAGGCCGCTTGCCATGTTGGAGAACGAGCCGAACAGGCCCCTCCGGTTAGCGGGAGCGTGTTCGACCATGAACGCGATGGCGCTTTGCTGCTCGGTGCCTGCCGAGATTCCCTGGAGGATGCGTGCAACCAGGAAGAGAACAGGTGCTGCGTAGCCGATCGTCGCGAATGAAGGGGTGAGGCCGATGATCAGAGAGCCGAGCGCCATCCCGGAGATGGACAGCGTCAGGATGAGCCGGCGGCCGTAGCGGTCGGCCAGCGGCGAAATGATGATTCCGCTGAGCGGGCGTATAACAAAACCGACCGCGTAGGTGAGCAGCGCTGCGACAAGGGACGCGAACGGGTTCTCGCTTGGGAATATCTGTCCCGCGAACACCGCTGCCAGCAGCCCGTAGATGTACCAGTCGTACCACTCCACAAAGTGGCCGATCGTGCCGGCCACCATGTTGACGGAGCGCCGGGGCGGCTCGGGCACTTCCGGAAATTCAGAAGGGCCCGAGCTGTCGAGCGCATCTTTTGAGGTCTTCATTGAACTCTCCATATTTTCACGTTTGCTGAGGAGGGGTTAGGGATTGAACCGGAGGCAATCGGTCCTCCGGCTTTTCACCGGAGCCAATAAGATCGATTCCTGAGATCGGTTGCTGAGATCGGTTGCAACAACAGTAAGGGCGACAAAAGAGGCTTGTCAACGTCTGTTGTGAGCCGCCTCGCAGGCTCTGGGCGTTGCGCTTCCGTGCGAGGGTGATCCGCTTTGTGCGCTGTACGCACACGCGCTGCCGCGACCGGGTTAGGAGTCCGTCCCATTCACGCTGCGGGAGTAAGGCGCTATCAGGATAGAACCGACGAACTGACCTGCTCTGGTTCAGCCATCACCCCTCTGCAGGAAGGGGTGTTTCATTTGCAGGAAGGGGTGTTTCGTTGTTGAAGTCCAGGTACTGCACGCCGGACCACGCGCATTCCAAACTCCCGTAGACGGACCAGTACTCATCCCAATGGGAAAGTTTCCACTGGTCCCGTTCCAGGCCGCGGCGGGTGATCCGGTCCCGCAGAAGGTCCTGGGGGACCCTCACCCGCACCACCGTGGTCTCAGAAGGTGGCCACTGGAACTTTTCTGCCGCGCGCGTCAGAAAATCCGGTTCGTCGAAGTAGGCTCCGAAGGGGGCGTCGAGCACGACGGACCGGCCCAGGCGAAGGTTCGCCCCGGCGACGTCCATGAGTGTCTCGTACTCGAGGGGCAGCAGGTTGTCGCGATAGTAGTCGTTGGATTCCCGGTCGGTGGGGTCGTGTCCGGTCGCCTTCAGCGCGAACTCGACAAAGCGGCCGCATACCCGGTCCTTGTCCAGGTATGCCGCGTTGTGTTCTTTTGCTGTTTTCTGCGCGACCGTCGTTTTCCCTGAGCCGGCCGGGCCAATAACAATGAAGACGCTGGGCACCGTCATCGGCGAGCCTCTGCCACCGCTGACAAGAACTCCCCGGCGGCCTTGGTGACGCGGCTAAAGTCGCCGTCCGGCTGCCATGCTTTTGTTACATAGCTGCCGACACCGACACCTGCTACGCCCGCCGCGAACCATTCGCCGACGTTCGCCACGGTTACGCCGCCTGCCGGCATGATCGGCAGGTGTGCGAGCGGGGCGAGTACGGACTTGGCATAGGGGATTCCGCCGGCCTCGGTGGGGAAGAGCTTGAGGATGTCAGCGCCCGCCTCGGCGGAGTTAACAAGCTCAGTGGGTGTGTAGGCCCCACTGATCGTCGGTATCTGGTACCGGTTCGCTGTCCGGATCATCGCCGGATTCAGCTGGGGACTGACCAGGAATTCAGCGCCGGCGCGGATGCACTCGTAGGCCGAGTGCTCGTCCAGCACCGTTCCGGCGCCGATCGCTACTCCATTGGCCCCATGCCTGGCAGAGAGCCGACGGATCACGTCTACAGCACCAGGGATCGACAGTGTGATTTCAAGGGCGCGGAAGCCTCCGGCGATGGCAGCTTCGGCAACGCGTTCTGCCACGTCGGCGTTCTCGAGGCGGACGATGAGGACGGCGCCGGATTCATCGATGGTCTGCAGGGTGCGAAGTTTCTTATACATGGCTGGCCTTTCTCGGGGCCCAGGCGTGTTGATGCTCCTTGTTACCTGGGCCACTGTTGAAGTGTCGTTGACAAACTCTCCCACCATCCATACTGTTATTGCAACCGATCTCAGCAATCGATCTCATACTTAGCAAAGGGGCTGCAGATGAGTGGACCACGCACGATTATTCTTGGTGCTTCCCATTGGCACACTCCGCTCTACGCGAACGCCATCGCTGAAGTGCACCAGGTCGTCGGCGTCAGTGACGAGGACGTGTCCCTCGTGCGGGGGCTTGCCAATGGCTGGGGAGTTCCGGTGGAAGCTGACTGGCGGAAGCTGGTTGACCTTCCTGATATTGGGCTGGCGTACGTTTTTGGCCCCCATGACGGGATGGCCGAGAAGTGTCATGCCCTGATCGAACGTGGTATTCCGTTCGTGGTGGAAAAGCCGCTGGGAACGTCCCTTGCCGAACTATCTGCGGTGCGCAAAGCCGCCGAGGCAGCCGGTGTGCCCGCCACTGTCCCGCTGATCCAGCGGGGCGGCCCCGCCGACCGGTGGCTAGCCAAAGCAGGCCGGCCGACATATCAGCGGATCTCATTTATTGCCGGACCGCCGTCCCGCTACCTCGATAACGGCAATCCGTGGATGCTGGACCCGGGCAGGGCGGGCGGAGGGTGCCTAGCGAACCTGGGTCCACACTTCGTGGACCTGTTCCTGCAGGGCTGTGACGAGACCACGGTTCGTGTGCAGTCCCGGCTTTCGTCAACGTTGCACGGCGGAGACGTGGAGGACCACGCCAGCCTCATCATCACTACGCCGGAGGGACGCGAAGCCATCGTGGAGGTCGGATACGCCTTCCCTGGCTCGCCGCTGAAGCGCTACTGCAGCTACACGTCGGTTGGTGAGGCAGGATACGCCTCCGTTGACTCTGATGGTTCTGCTACTTTCACCGCAGCCGATGGGACCACAGAGTCCGCCAGGATCGACGTGGACAGCGACCCTCTCTACGATCCGTTCGTGCGGCGGGTCGCCCGGACGCTGGAAGATGGATTCCAGGGCTTGCCTACGCTGGCCCAGCTCGAAGACGTCATGCGCCCCATTTGGCAGGCCTATGACGACCAGCACGGAGGAAGAGAACATGCCTGATCTGAGTATCGACGTCGTCGCGAAAGCCGCCGGTGTCCACCGGTCCACGGTCTCCCGGGCATTCTCCCGCCCGGAAGCGGTAAGGACTGAAACCCGCGAGCACATCCTCAGGGTCGCCGAGGGGCTGGGCTACACGATGAGTCCACTGGCCCAGGCGCTTCGGACAAAGACCAGCACCTTCATCCCGCTGATCGTCCCTGACATCACCAACCCGTTCTTTGCCGAACTTGCCAAGACGATGACTCAGGCCGCGGACGAGCGCGGCTACCAGCTGCTGCTCTGCGTCACCAATGGGGACCCTGCCAAAACTGAGGGATACTTCATCGCCATGCAGGCCCTGTATGCCCCCTTCGGTATCGTCGCGCCCTCCACGAAGGTCGATACCGCGGCGCTGAAACGCTTCGATTTTGGCCACAAGGTGGTCGTGATCGACCGGTTGGAAGGCGACGATGCGGTCCCAACGGTCACCGTCGACAGCCGCCGCGGAATCATGCTCGCGCTGGACCACCTGCATTCACTGGGGCACACTTCGATTGGCTATGTTTCCGGCATCGCCGGAACGCACACCGCCCAGGACCGGATGGACGCGTATCTGGAGCTGTCCGCCGAGAGCGGCAGCGCACCTGTGGTGCTGGACAGCGGGTCGGATCTGGATGCGGGCACCCGCGGGGCAGAGCATTTCCTCGAGATGGAGAAGCCGCCGACCGCCATCATCGCGGCCAATGACATGGTGGCCTTTGCGGTCATCTCGGCCCTCGGCCGAAGCGGCGTGCGCGTACCGGAGGACGTGTCGGTCATCGGCTTCGACGGCCTGGCCCTGGGGGCCCGGTTCAACCCTCCCCTGACGACCATCCGGCAACCCATCGCCGACATGGGACACATCGCCATCGAACTGGCCGAGAAGCAGAACATCGACGGCTCCGTGGACCACATCGTCCTCGAACCTGAACTTCTGATCCGTGCCTCCACCTCAGGACCGCGCAAATGACCGCGCAGAGTAACGGCGCCCCGGCAGGAACACTGCGGCGGTTGCCGGGGCTCCAGCACACGGACCACGTCGGCCTGACCGTCCCCAACCTTGAGGAGGGTATCCGGTTCTTCGTCGACGTGCTCGGGGCCGAGGAACTGTACCGCTCAGAGCGGGGTCCGGACGAAGAATTCATGCCCACAAACTTCGACGTCCCGGCAGATGCGAAACTCACGCTCGCCATGCTGCGCCTGCCCCCGAACCTCAATATTGAGCTCTTCGAGTGGAGCAGTGCTGACCGGCGCGACACCCCGCCGCGGCATTGCGATGCCGGCGGACACCACCTGTGCTTCGTCGTGGACGACGTCGATGAAGCGATCGCCGTGCTCCAGGAAACCCCCGGGGTACGGGTGCTGGGTGAGCGCAAAGAAGTCGCAGGCGACAGCCCGCGCGTAGCCGGCAACCGCTGGACCTACTTCCTTACCCCCTGGGGCCTGCTGATGGAGATCGTCGACCGGTCCCGCGTCGCCGCCCCACCCCGGCTGGTCGGTCCTGCGGACTGGGCAGCGGCTCCAAACACTTCCAGAAAGGACAACCAATGATGCGGCTTGCAGGTCACACACTCGGAACCCCGGACCACACGGTTCCCCAAGCACTGGCGCTCTTCAAAGCCGCCGGCCTCGACGCCGCGGAAGTCATCTACCAGGACGACTACACCTCAGGGTTGCCTCTGGGGGACCGGCGCGCCGCGATGGAGGCGTTGAAGGCTTCCGACAGCGAAGGCGTGCCGATCGTAGGCCTTACGCCATACACCACAGCCATCAACTCCCTCGATGACGTGGAGTGGCGCGGCGCGGTCGATGAATTCCGTGGCGCCATTGAAACCGCGCACATGGTCGGGGCTGACCGGGTTCGTGTCTACGCCGGATCCTGGCATGCCGGAGACTCCGACCATGCCCGGCGGTGGGCAAAACTCGTGGATGCGCTGCAAACCCTTGCACCTGAAGCTGAACAGGCAGGTGTGCGGCTGTGCGTTGAGAACCACTTCGGCACAATGACCCAGTCCGCGGCCGAAACCGCAGCCCTGGTCCGCGAAGTCGCGCACCCGGCCATCCGCGTTCTGTACGATCAGGCGAACCTGACATTCACCCACGACGAAAAGTTCGAACAGGCCCTCGCCGTCCAAGGTGACCTGATCGGCCACGTGCACGTGAAGGACCTTGTCTTCACCGATCCCAATGCCGCCTTCCGCGCAACGGAAACAGCGCGCGTTAGCGCTTCCGAGCGGGCCGTGCGGTCCCGCGTTGTAGGAAGCGGCGTCGTGCCCTGGCCCCAAATCCTCGCCGGGCTGGTGCAGCACGGCTACGACGACGTGCTCAGCATCGAACTTGAATACCGCTGGCACCGGCAAGACCTTCCCAAGCCCGAGGACGGATTCAGGGAATCAGCCGACGTCCTGCGCGCCATGCTCTCTGATCCCGCCCATGTAAGGAACGCCCGATGAACACCAACCGCCTCCGCGTCGGCGTCATCGGCGCCGGAAACATCGCAACCATTGCCCAGCTGCCCACACTCGTACAGCGCGATGACGTTGAGCTGGCCGCACTGGTATCCCGCCGTGAGGATCCGAGCAGCCTGGTCCGACGCTGGGGCTTCGGCTCCGCATACAAGTCGGTCGAGGACATGCTGGATTCACAGGACCTGGACGCAGTCTTCGTCCTGACGCCCCGATCCGAACATGCCCACGCAGTCCAACTGTGCCTCAGCCGCGACGTCGATGTCTTCTGCGAGAAGCCGCTCGCTCCGGCCACAGAGGAGGCAGAACGTTCGGCGGACCTGGCCGACGAGCGCGGCCGCATCCTGATGGTCGACTTCAACCGCCGCTATGCCCCCGTCTACACCGCCGGCCGTCAGCTGTTCGGCGCGAAAGGCGCCACCTTCTGCGTCGCGCAAAAGAACCGCCCGGGATCGGAATACCGCGCAACGTTCGAGAACGCCATCCACATGGTCGACCTGCTCCGCTGGTACTGCGGCGGCGAACCCGTGGACGTGGCCGCACACGCCGCCGGTGATGACCCGTGGGAAGAAGACGGCGTCGCAGCCATGATCCGCTTCAGCACCGGCAACACCGGAGTGCTCATGGCAGCCCGGACCGCAGGTGCCTGGAACGAAAAACTCGACGCCTACGGCGACGGCAAAACCGTGGAAGTCAGGGCACCGGAAACCGTCTCGACCACTGTCCAGGGAGTCACCACCTCACGGGAGCTCAGCGCCGAGGCGTACGGCTGGGCAACGGCGACAGCCACTCTCGGATTCTCCGCCGCCGTCCACCACTTCCTGGACCGGGTCGCCGACAGGGCGCAGCCACTGACCTCCGGCCGCGAAGCCGTCTACACCCAAAGGCTGCTTGACCGGATTCTCGCCGCCTCCGGACTGCCCACAGAAGAACAAGAAGGCCGGCAATGGGCAAGCCACGCCACCAGCGGCAACAGCAACTGACCGGCAACGGCAACGTCTCTCCGGCACGTGCTGAGGACTGATCCGGGCCCAGCAGGCGAGCACTGCAATTTGGAGACCGGATAGCCCGAAAAGATGGAGGTGAATGAGATCGCCCTACTGCGCCTCCGCCAACGGAAACCGCACATCGGGGCGGAGGGGAAGCAGTCGCTGCGGGGCCGGAAGGCGGCGCTGATCGGGATCCTGCTGGTGGCGTTCAGTGCCCGGCAGGCGGTTTCGGCAGTATCCCCGCTCCTCCCCGCGATAGGCGATGACCTGCCCTTCAGCGCAGTGTCGGCAGGGGTTCTTGGAATGCTGCCGACGGCCGGCTTCGCCCTGATGGGATTCCTGGCCGTGCCGCTTATACGACGAATTGAACTTGAGCATCTGCTGCTGGTTTCGATCGTACTGGTCACACTGGGCCAGGTCGGCCGGGCGCTGGGATGGACAATCCCGTTGTTTTTGCTCCTCACCGGGATTGCCATGCTCGGCCTGGGCTTGGTGAACGTCGTAATGCCGCCCTTACTGATGAAGTACTTTTCAGATAAAGCCGGGGTGCTTGCAGCCCTTCACGTGACCCTCCTTGGCGTCAGTACAGCCCTTGCTGCCCAACTGGCCATTCCTCTGGCCGGCCTGTCCGGCTGGCGATTCTCGATCGGCGTCTGGGCCGGCGTCAGTGCCGTTGCGGCCATTCCCTGGATGGTCCTCCTTGCGCGCAGACGCAGGGTTACCCGCATCAAGTGTCCACCCCCCAGCATCCAATCATCACCCCGCACGCCCCGGATCAAGCCCTGGAAATCATCAATCGGTTGGGGAGCCGCATTGGTCTTCGCAGGTTGCTCGAGCAACACTTTTGCAGCAGTCACCTGGCTTCCGACCGTTCTTGTCGACAGAGGACTGAGCCAGGAAGCCGGTGGATCGATGCTGGCGCTCTATTCGATCATTGGGCTGCCAACCGGCCTCATTGTGCCACTGATCGTCGTCAGCATGCAGCGGCCGCTGCCCCTGGCAGTCCTGTTCGCAGTCCTGTTCGCTGCCGGTTATGGAGGAATCATGTTTGCTCCACCGGCCAGTGCCGCCATCTGGGTCATCGTTGCCGGACTGGGCCAGGGAGCCTACTCATTTGCCTTCACGATGATCAACAAGCGCGCACGAACGCCCGGAGGCTCTGGTGCCCTCTCCGGCTTTGCCCAGGGGGTGGGTTATACGCTGGCGTGCTTGGGCCCATTGCTCTTCGGGCTCCTGCATCGTGCAGGCGACAACTGGCTCCCGTCGTTCGGGATGCTCGGGGTTTGGCTCTTGGTGCTGATAACAGGAGCCATGTTGATCAACAAGCCCCGCGTCCTCGAAGATACTCTTCAGCGCCCGAATACCGAGTCCCAGCTCGGGGGGCCTGCAGCTGCCTCTGGCGCAGCCGGCCGAAACGAGAGCCCCAGCACCCCGGGCGAGCCCTTTCCCGACTAACCATTGACATCCCCCTGCAGCGATCCTATGTTTATTGCAACCGATCTCAGCAATCGATCTCAATGGGTACTTTTTTCCCTACACGACGAAATGCAACCGATCTCAAAGGAGAGATGCAATGATCAGAACCGCAGGCAGCTTGACTGCAGTCGCCCTTGCCGCGGCACCGCTGACCGTCCTCGCAACAGCGGAAGGCTTGAAGACCGTCCATAACGACACCGTCCCCCACATCTCAACCGGATTCGGTAACTTCTGGGCCTCATTCGGCGTCTTCGTCCGCGCCTTCATACCCTTCTTGGGCATCTTTGCCGCATTCCAACGCTGGTTCATCGCCGGGCTGACTTCCGCTGGTGCGAAATAGTGACCGCAACGACATCTGCTCCGCGCGTCGCCATCGTAGGAGCAGCCGGCTGGGCCGGATCACGACACGCAAGAGCATTCACCGCAGCCGGCGCCGATGTCCTCTTCCTTGTCGAAAAGGACGACCGCGCCGTCCCTCTCGCCCAGGAGTTGGGCGCAGCCTTGGTGCCCAACACTCGAACGCTGCGCCCCGAACTGCTGGACCTCGTAGTCGTTGCCCTCCCGGCCACCATGCAACCGGCTCTCTGCGCAGACCTGCTGAATAGGGGATTCCGTGTGCTGAGCGAAAAGCCGGTGGCCGCCGATGCAGAAGGCGCCGCCGTCATGGTTTCGGCATACGGCGTAAACGAGCGCCTAATGGTCGGGTACACGCTCCACCATCATCCCGCTGCCCGACTTCTATCTTTGTGGGTCAGGGATAACGACGTGATAGCAGTGTCCGTCCGCTCCGTGGCCCATAAACAGCGCGTCGACTCATGGCGGGCTGACCCGAGGGAGGGCGGTGTCGCCGTCATAAACGGCATTCACGCCATCGAGTTAGTGTCCTCCTGGTTCGACGGCGCCCCGAAAGTCCTGGCCACCCGCGCCAGCAGCAGCCTGTACGGTTCGCCGGTACCCGAGCACGTCCTCTCCACCCTCGAATTTCCTGGCGGCGCGGTGTTTAACCTCCAAAGCTACTGGTCGCCGTGGCAGGAGCCTCGAGGTCTCAACCAAGGTGACTGGAGCTTCAGCGTCGATGTCCTGGCAAGCGCCGGCCGGATGTTGTGGTCCAACGATTCCCTGCACGTGTGGGAACGGGACGGTAACCACTACGAGAAGGCCTTCGACCCCTTTGACCTCTTCCTTCGCCAGGCAGAGGCAGCACTGAAGTTTTGCAAAGGTGAAACCCCGGCAGTCACGTTCGCCCAGGCACTCCGCGCCACAGAAATCGCCGATGCGGTCCTGGCGGCAGCTTCCGGAGCTGAGGACGTGGTCGCCCCGTAGCATCACCAAAACCTGAACTTAATGCGACCGGCCAAAGCGAGCAACTTCAACTAAGGAATTGAATATGAAGCGAGCAACTCACGCTCCAACTATAAGAGAACCGCGGTGCACTCACGTCCAGAGCGGCAAGATCAAATGAGCCTCAAAGACCAGGTGGTTCTCGTAACCGGATCGAGCGGGGGAATAGGCGATGCCGCTGTCAGCGCACTCACAGCCGCAGGCGCGATCGTCATAGGCGCTGATCGCTCCCCTAAAGAGGACCAGCCCTTGGAGGCGTTCTACCGCCTCGATATCACCTCGGAACAAGAATGCGCAGCTACTATCCAGGACATCGCGTCCAAACACGGCCGTCTTGATGCCCTCATCCACGCAGCGGGAGTACTCGGCAGCACCCCCGACATTATGGAGACAACAACCGACGAGTTCGACTCCATCCTAAGGATCAATGCCTCCGCGACCTTCACGATCGTACGAGAGACAGCCAAATCGATGCTCGAGTCCGGAACGGCCGGCGCCATCGTGGTCCTGTCCTCCGTGGCGGCCAAAGAAGCACGGCTCAACTACCTGCCTTACAACGCGAGCAAGCTGGCCGTGCTGCACATCATGTGGTCATTCGCTGAATTGCTTGGGCCCAACGGCATTTCGGTCAATGCCATCGCACCAGGTCCAGTAAATACGCCGATGTGGGCACAGTTCGCCAAAGATTCCGGGCCGGACGCCGCCGCCAACCGCGCGAAGCGAGCCGCGCAATTGCCCATGCGCAGGTTTGCCGAACCCGACGAAGTCGCCCGCGCCATCCTTTTCCTAGCTGATCCCGACAACCGCTACATCACAGGAGTATCTCTCGACGTGGCAGGGGGAGCGCATCTGGGGATTGGAACTTGAACCATCCTTGACGGGGTCTCACGATCGCTGAGGCCCCGTCACACTCGTCTAGTGCGGGAGAAGGAGACCCCTTTTGCCCAGGCCCCAAGGCGCACCCTATATCGATACTTCAAAGCTGCTCGCATCCTGGTTCCTAGCCGAGCAAGCGAACAAGTACGAAGCCGTTGAACTACCAAGGAGACACCGACATGTCCATCGTGTTTACCCAACCGCCTGCAGCTCCAGGGACTGCTGTTCCTGCCGACGTTTCTCCCCGGCGCAGCAGCCGGAGCAGCGGCGCCCGGACGCCATCTTCCGTTCAATGTGCGGAGCTGACGCACGAGGTCACCGACAGCGATCGAGCCAGGTTTCTGGTCAGGCCTCTTAGGAACTCATAGGTGGGCGATATGGGAACCGCAATCCGACATCATCACACTGCCTTGCACGTCATGGATCTAGAGCGCAGTGCACGGTTCTACACGGACGGCCTTGGACTAACCCATCTGGACGCGTGGACGTCGGGACCATACATTGGCGAACTTTTCGGCCGTCCTAACGTACAGGTCAAAGCGTTGATGCTCACCACTGCTGACGGAACCTTCCGGCTGGAACTTGTCCAGGTCGAGTCTCCGCCACCGGCCGTCAACCCATCAGAGGCGCAGCCGGGCACGGCACACCTTGCCTTTACCGATATAGACGTACGCAAGGTTTACGCCAAAATGACGGCGCTCGGGTACGGGGCCTTGTCCGAACCCGTCACGCCGACCTCAGGCCCGAATGCAGGCGGCTTGCTGATCTACCTACTCGATCCAGACGGAAATCGGGTCGAGCTCATTCAGGCGCCCGACTGGCAAAGTGCCGACAAGACCTAAGCCACTTGCCCTTAAGCCACCGTCCCCGCTCAACTCCATATTCGTCGCGCGCTGCACCGAGCTGCTCTCAGAACGACATGGAGCCCCAAGTTCTAAGGCGCTTGGGCATTGACAGCTAGAGGGATAGAAAATACTGTGTCTATATATAAATACACCCGTTCGGGTTTACAAACGGAGGAAAGCATGTCGGAAGGAATTCAGCGTCGAACCTTTCTTAGTGCGGCTGCTGCCCTAGGCGGGACCGCACTGCTGACGGCCTGTAGCCCCAGTGGCAGCGGAGGTGGCGGCGGTGGCACGGGGCGGGGAACTGTGGTTTACAACACTTTCCTGGATCCCGCCAGCGCGAGCGATCCTCGGGCGGCTGCCCAGACGAAGGCGATCAAGGCCTTCCAGGACGCGAACCCCAACATCGAAATCAAGGTCAATGTCGACCCCGGCGGCGCGAACGTTCCCAGGGCCATCGCTGCTAAGACCGGGACGCCGGACGTCTTCCGGGTCCAGAACCTCAGCACGCTGCAGTTCGTCAAACAGGGTGGTCTCGCCCCGCTTGACGAGTACCTTGATCGTGACGGCATCGATCGTAACGACTGGCTCTTGCCGCAGAGCTTCAATCAGGTGGCGGGCGAGACGTATTTGATGCAGCAGGACTACCGCATCCCGGTCTTTCTCTACCGTGCGGATGCCTATAAGGAAGCCGGTATTAGCGCCCCGCCGGCCACCTTCGAGGACGTTTTGCGCAACGCCGGCAACGCCGGGGGGAAGATGACATTCCCCATTGGATTCGGTGCGAGCGGTGGTTTCTTCGCCGGCCAGGCTTTCCTGGAGTTCCTTGGCGGGCCCATGTTGGTCCAGGCATCCGGTGGCAAGTTGTTCGCCGAGAACGGCCTTGAGCCGGCCTTCTCTGAGAGTGCGGTGGCAGACTGCGCCGAGGTAGTCAAGGAAATGATTGCGCGAAACGCGTCAAACACCTCTGCCCTCAACTGGGGCTTCACGGAGACGCATCAGGCTCTTCAGACGGGAAGTGCCATCAGTGCCAATTTTGGACTGTACCGGTATTCCTCGCTCAAGGCTGCCGGTGCGCAGGACTTGGCGTGGGCTCCTCCTCCAGCATCATCAGCGAACGGGACGCAGACGATCTACGGTCAAGCCCTTGCGATAAACAGCAAGTCGGAGAACAAGGATGCGGCCTGGGAGTTCGTTAAGCACATGACCAGCGCCGAGACGCAGGCGGCTCTGGCCCAGGGCGGCGAGGTTGTCGCCCGGAAGTCGGCGTACGAGGACCCCTACTTCGCGACTCCGGAGGCCGCGAACCTGGTCGAATGGAAAGACCTCGTAGTGCAGCGCGGCGCGCCCGTCTCGTACTCACTGCAACAACCGAAATTCGGGGAGATCGTCAGTAGCGCCATGACCAGGATGATTCTGGAGAACAAAGCACCGGCCGCGGCCGCAAACGAGATTATGAGCCAATATGCCGACGCTATCCGCAGCTAACCAGGTAAAAGACGAGCCGGGCGGGAGGGGTGCCGGACGGCCTTCGAGTTCCACCCGCTTGCGGCGGACACGTGTCCTGCCTTTGGTCCTGCCTAGCGCGGTGCTCGTGGCTTTGGTGTTCCTTATCCCCATTCTGATAGTGGTTTGGGTCAGCCTGCATAGGATGGAGTTTTTTGAGCTGGGCGCCTTTGCTGGGTTTGACCAGTATGTACGCCTCGTTGAAAGCCCTGCTTTCTGGCAGCAGTTAGTTACCACGTTGGCGTATGTTTTCGGTAGCTTGGCGTTATCCATTGCCGGCGGGTTAATTACCGCGCTGCTTCTGCAGCGTGCGGGCTGGCTCAGGAATGTCTTCAGGCCCGTGCTTCTTCTGCCGTGGGCTCTGTCCCAAGCGACAGTAGCCATCGCGTGGGTGTGGATGTTGAACCCCTCGTACGGACCCGTGACGTTCCTCTTGCAAGAGCTCGGGTTCGCCCCGTCGCTGCTACTGGGAAGCCCCGATTTAGCACTTCCGCTGCTCATTGCCATTACGTCATGGTGGGCGATGCCGTACGCGATGGTGCTTCTCGACGCTGCGCTGCAGTCGATGCCTTCTGAGCTATACGAGGCTGCGGCTCTCGATGGCGCAAATTCGCGGAAAGCCTTCGTGCACCTAACCCTACCGTTGATGAAACCGACTATCGCCGCGACTGCTACCTTCCTCGCCATGCTGTTCTTTGCGATGGTCACGCTGCCGCTGGTCTTAACCGGTGGAGGACCACTGGATAAGACAGAAACACTTTCGCTGAACGTATTCACTGAGACCATCATCAGCGGTCAAAATGTCGCTGGAGGAGCGGCCGTTGCGATTCTCATCTTGCTCGCAAACGTGACGTTCGGCCTCCTCATGCTCCGATACGGTAAGGACGCAACATGACTAAAGTAGCCGTCGACGGCAATCGGCCACGCCTGGTTCCGACGCTAGCGCTATCCCTCATAGCGTTCATTGCTCTCGCCCCGTTGCTCTGGCTCGTCGCGACGTCATTCAAGCCAGCCGAGCAGACCGTCAGCTTCCCGCCTCAGTTCCTTCCCGAGTCGCCAACATTTGCGGCCTACAGTGCCGCACTAACCAACCCTGTGTTGATTCAGAGCTTTCTGAATTCGGCCATCTACTCAGTCGGTGCGACGCTACTTGCCATCGGCGTAGTGCTTCCCGCCGGCTACGCCGTCGCGCGCTTGCCCTTCCGAGGTAAGCCCATTCTCCTCATCAGCCTGACGCTCGCCAGCATGATTCCTGCCATTGCGCTGCTGCTGCCGCTGTACTACATGGCGGACCGCACCGGCATCATTGATACGTATCTGGTCGTTCTCGTCGTCTATGCGGCGCAGTTCCTTCCTCAAGCGCTTTGGTTTACGAGAAATTACATTCAAGCCATTCCCGAAGACCTCGAGCACGCAGCGATGATCGACGGCTGCAGCCGCTCCCAGGCATTCCGCCACATCACGTGGCCGCTCATCAGGCCGGGCCTGGCAGCAATATTCGTCCTTGGAGTGATGTTCGTATGGAACGACTACATCATAGTCGCGGCGCTTACCCGCAGCCCCGAGATGCAGTCCGTCCAGGTCCAACTGGTCAACCAACTGCTCAATTCCATCGGCATATCGTGGGCCACCGTGTGTGCCTACGTCACACTGTCCATGCTCCCGATCGTGATCTTCTTCGTGTGGATGCAGCGCTGGTTCGTGCGAGGAATCGTTTCAGGAGCAGTGAAATAGCGACTATGGAGATACATACTAATGACTGACATCAATGGGATCCGACCCGACACGACCGAAAGCAAGCCTCTGACCGGACGAGTCGCCGTCGTGACCGGCGCCGCTGCCGGCATCGGAGCAGCAATCGGGTCCGCGCTGGCCGCTGAGGGGGCGACCGTCGTCGCCATGGACCGCGACGGCGAAGGCGCAGCAGCCACTGCCAAAGAGTGGGGCCCGACGGCGTTGTCGATAGCAACGGATGTGAGCCAAGAGCAGAGCGTCAGAGAGTCTATGGACGAGGTGGCGGCTCAAACCGGCCAGATCGATATTCTGGTCAACGCAGCTGGAGTGTTGGGCAAGACCAGTGCCCTGCTGGACGTCCCCGTGAGCGAATGGGACCAGATCTTCGCGGTCAACACGAGGGGCAGCTTTCTGTGCCTTAGAGAGGCGGCAAAGCACATGGTCGCCCGTGGAAGCGGCGGGTGCATCGTCAACGTTGCGTCCATCGCGGCAAAGGAGGGCCGCCTTGAATTTGCGCCCTACGCAGCCAGCAAGGCCGCTGTACTGAGCCTGACGTGGTCCTCCGCGGTGAGCCTTGCCCGGCACCAGATCCGCGTTAACGCGCTCTGCCCTGCCGCCGTGGACACCGAGTTCTGGGATCGGATCGAGGAGATCAAACAGGGCCAAGGTGCAGTGGCCGGAGCAACACGGAGCGCCAGGGCAGCGGCCATTCCGTTGGGACGATTCGCAACGCCTTATGAGGTGGCAGCCGCCGCCGTCTACCTCTCGTCCGACGCCGCAGCTTACGTGACCGGCACGAGCATCGACCTCACCGGCGGGGCACACACCGGCTCATGATCCACAAACACGGTGTCTTCAAGAGGTGGTCGGCATGACGGCGAGGTCTGCGGGACCTGCCAAGATCGCGATCATTGGTGTGTCGCATTGGCATCTTCCGTTGTACCTCCCCGGCTTCGAGTCCGCCGATGTCATAGGTGTGTGGGACTCCGACTGGGATCGCGCGAATCAGGTGGCCCAGATCGTCCAGTCGACACCGTACGACTCACGCGAGGCGTTGCTCGAGCAGGACATTGACTTGGCGTTCATCTTCGGTGATCCGTGGGACATGCTGAACAGTGCACGGGAGTGCGTGCGTCGGTCCATCAACTTCTCGGTCGAGAAACCGGCCGCGCCATCCCTGGGAGAGCTGGAACGGCTCACGGCTGATGCTGAATGTGCAGGGGTCAGGGCGTTTGTTCCACTTGTTCTGCGAGCAGGCGCACTGCCGGGGCTGATCAGTCAGTTGGGTCAGGTCCTGGACATGCATGCGCAATACCTCACCGGACCAGCTGACCGGTATATAGCGGAAGGCGCTCAATGGGCGGTGACGGAGTCCGTCCTCGGGGCCGGCTCTGTCGGAAACCTCGCCCCGCACTTCGTGGATCTCTTTTCATTGGCAGTTGGAGTCCGTGATCATGCCGTCCAGTTCCTGACCGCGTCGCATCCAGGGAGGGGAGAAGCTGATGACAGGGCGCACATAGTGCTCCGATCATCCGGCGGCGTTTCAGCGGCGATCAATGTCGGCTACACGACTCAGCACAGTACGTTCTGCGTTGGACCGCGGGTTGTTCTAACGGGTACCCGTGCAACTCTGGTCGTCGATGAAGTTGGGGCAGAGCTGCTGCGCCCGGACGGGTCAACGACCCGGGATTTGGGTCTGCAGTGGCGCCTGCTTTACCCGGCGTACGTTCGTGCGCTGCTGGCGAATGCGGATGGGGAGGGGCAACTGCCACTTCTGTCGGAGCTCAGGGATACTTATCGCGTCCTACAAGGGACATCGATCAGCCCTGACGGGCTTGAACAGGTTGAGGTAAAAAAATGAGCTCCCCAGACGAAAACGGCGCCGTAAAGCGCGATTACCACAGTCAGACGACCCATCGAACGCTGGGCGTTCTACGCCACTTATCGACGACGAAGGGCGCCGTGTCCCTGGCCGACCTTGCCAGGGCGCTGCAGATGCCAAAGGGGAGTCTGTACCCCATAGTCGCCACGATGCACGCAGACGGCTTCCTTAACCGTGACCCGGCCTCAGGCCACTATTCCTTGTCACCGATGATCCTGACGCTTTGCAAGGACTACTTGGCGCAGACCGACTACATTGATGAATTCAATGCCGTGAGCGCCTTGATGACCGAACAAGTCGACGAGACCATGCAAATGGCCGTTCTTAACGGCACGGAAGTCGTCTACGTCGCGCGAAGGGACAGCACGCAGCCGGTGCGCCTCGTCTCCAACGTTGGACAACGGCTTCCGGCGCACGCAACCGCCTTAGGAAAGTGCTTGCTCTCTGAACTTACCGAACAGGAGTTGGAGAGTCTTTACCCTGCCGCACAGCTTGTGCAGGTAACCGAGCGGACTATCAGTTCACGGGACGAGCTGATCTCCGCTCTCGCCAAGGCCAAGGCGGTCGGCGGAGCGGATGACTGGGAAGAGATCGCGGCGGGGCTCTGTTGTACCGCGGCCCCGGTTCGGGACGCTTCCGGCCGGATTGTCGCGGCCGTGAGCTTCTCGTGTCCCGTGCCCCGCGCTGACGCGGCTAAGTGGGATCTCATGCACCAGAAAATCAGGGAGGCCGCCGCTGCAATTTCTCAGCGCGTCGGCTTCAGCGGCTCACATCGATATTTGAATCTCGTCCAATGACGGACACGTTTACATAGGAGACACATTGAAATACAACAAGAGCGCCTTCCGAGGAATCATCCCCGCCGCTTTTCTCCCAATGACTGGGCAAGGGGACATCGACTGGGACACCCTGGGCAGTTACACGGAATGGCTCGTCGGGTGCAATCCGGCCGCGGTCGCCTTCAACATGGAGGCAAGCGAAGTCGCCGCGCTTGACGTCGATGAGCAACTTAAGGTTACGGCGCACGTTGCTGAGCGCGTGGCTGGACGGCTCCCTGTCGTCAGCGGATTGGTGGCCGGTTCTACCCGCGCCGCGAGGAACCTGGCGCGAGAACAGGTTTCTGCCGGTGCTGACGCACTCGTTGTCTTCCCTCCACTGCCCACCTTCCTCGGGCAGCCGCTTTCCTCCGAGATGGTTTATGCCTACCACGCCGAGATCGCCGATGCAGTACCGGATACGCCACTCATCGCCTTCCAGATGCCCCTCTCGTATGGCGCCTACTACGGGCCCGAATCGCTGGGGCGGCTGAGCAGCATTCCAACGGTCGTTGCCATGAAGGAAGCCTCCTTCGACCCCGCCAGCTTCGGGGAAGCGCTTTCCGCGACCCGATCCGAGTCCGACCCGATCGTGCTCCTGACAGGAAGCGACACAGCGATTCTCGAGTACTTGATTCTCGGTGCCGAGGGTGCACTCATCGGCTTCGCCGCGATTGCCACAGATCTCAATGTTGCGATGTGGCGGGCCTGCCGCGACGGTGACTACGCGAAGGGCCGTGAGATCTGGGATCGACTGCGGCCATTGGCGACGCTGTGCTGGGGCCCGCCGATTCGGGACATGCGGCCCCGTATGAAGGAAGCTCTGGTACTCGCCGGCATCTTCCCCGAAGCGACGGTTCGCGCGCCGCAGCTGGCGGTGTCAGCCGACGAGGTCGAGGCAATCCGACTGGCGATGAAACAGGGCAATCTCCTGCCTGGCTAGGCCATTCGGACGGCACGACAAACACGGTGGGGCGTACACCCTGCCACGCTACGGGAAGCATTCACGAACGGAGATATGTGTGATGGACCAAGCCGCAAATCACAAGGCGGTCGACCTGATGGGCGAGTCACTCGCTGACCTGGTCGGGAAGGAGACGTTCTTCCGGAAGACGGTGTCGGAATCGGACGTCTACCTCTTCGCTGGAATCACTGGGGACCTCAGTGAGAACCACGTCAACCAACAAGCCATGGAGGGCACCGAGTTTGGGGAGCGTATAGCGCACGGCATGCTTGTCTTGTCGTTCATGACAACAGGATCAACGCGCCTCATCGAAAGCACGGACGGTTTGGCGGTCTCGTACGGCTATGACCATGTCCGGTTCGTCCGCGCAGTTCGGTTCGGCGACACCGTAACCGTCCATTACAAGGTGACCGGCTTTGACGCTGAACGGTCCCGCACCTTTGCAGACGTGCGAGTGACGAATCAGCACGGGGAGACTGTGGCGGTCGCTGACCACATTTTGGCCTGGCGTAAGCGGCAACAGCCGTCCCAGCTTGCAGGGGTCGCAGGGGAAGGTGGCAAGCGGTGATCGGCCAGGCGCTCTGGCGCGTTTCCACACCAGAAGGGGTCCGCATCGCCCGCGGCATGCTTACAGAGGGGCCAACCGACCTGCTGCCTGTGGCGAGCATTGATGACTTGCTATCCACGGATGGCCCCTCGCTCGTAGATGCCTTGCACATGGATTCATCCGGCCCCGTCCCGGACACCGCAAAATTGCTGGCACCGGTCGAAAACCAAGAGATATGGGCGAGTGGGGTGACCTTCGAGAGGTCGCGTGCCGCCCGCAACGAAGAGACCACCACAGCCGACGTCTATGATCGCGTCTATGATGCCGACCGTCCTGAACTCTTTTTCAAATCACCAGGTTGGCGGGTCTGCGGCGAGGGGGAATCCATCGGGATCAGGCCCGACTCGGGCTGGGACGTTCCAGAACCCGAGTTGGGGATGGTCGTCGACGCGCGCGGAACCCTGGTTGCCTATACCGTCGGTAACGACGTCACCTCGAGGAGCATAGAGGCCGAAAATCCGCTTTACCTTCCGCAGGCGAAGATCTTCCATGGAGCCTGCGCTGTAGGTCCGGCTCTCGTTCCCGTCGAGTGCGCCCCGCCATTTCAGGACCTCGCCATCCACATGACGGTCACGCGCGCAGGACGGACAGTCTTCGAGGACCGTGTAGGCCTGTCGAGCATGAGACGCAAGCCCGAGGAACTAATTGATTGGGTGTTCCAGGCACTTGATTTCCCGGTCGGCTTCGTCCTCCTTTCGGGCACTGCCATCGTGCCTCCCGCTGAGTTCACCCTGATGGATGGGGACGTGGTCGGGATCTCCATCCCTGGCGTGGGCGTCCTGACGAACCGGGTGACAGCTTCCGGGAAGGCTACCCCCGATCAGCGCCGGGAAGAAGTGCTCGAAGCGGCAGCAACCGACTCAAGGGAACAGCTGTGAAGCCCCTGAACATCCTGTCGGGAGTCCGCATCGTCGCGTTTACTCAGTTCCTTCTAGGCCCCGTCGCCGTGCAGTACCTTGCGGACATGGGTGCCGATGTCATCAAAGTGGAGACGCCAGGAACCGGGGCCTGGGAGCGTTCGTGGTCTGGAGCAAACACGTTCGTCAACGGGGTCAGTGAGTTCTTCCTGCTCTCCCATCGCAACGTTCGCAGCATCGCTTTGGATTTGAAATCCGAAGCAGGCAAAGACGCGGCACGACGACTCATTGCCACAGCCGATGTCGTGGTGGAAAACTTCCGGCCGGCTGTGATGGACCGCCTGGGTTTGGGGTTCGAAGACGTCCAGCGGATCAAAACTGACATCGTTTACGCTTCCGCATCGGGATACGGGCCCGACGGACCCGGTAGAGATTTGCCAGGCCAGGATCTGTTGCTGCAGGCGATGTCCGGGCTTGCCGCAGCCACTGGACGGGCGGAGACTGGCCCGCTGCCCGCTGGAGCGCCCGTCGTAGACCAGCATGGAGCGAGCCTGCTGGCCATGGGCATTTTGGCGGGGCTCCTGCATAAGGAAAGGACGGGCCGCGGCCAGCAAATCCAGGTAAACATGCTCCAGGCAGCCTTGGATCTGCAGCTCGAGCCTCTGAGCTATCACTTGAACGGCGGTCAGCTGGCAAGCCCCGAGCAGGGAATGGGCTCCATGTTCCATCCAGCCCCGTACGGCATCTACGCTGTGCGGGACGGGCACATCGCGTTGTCGCTCTCTCCTCTGAGACTGCTTTCCACGTCCCTTGGCTCACCCCCAGAACTCCAGCAATACTGTGCAGGCGATCAAGGACTTACGCATCGTCGTGAGATCACCCGGGTGGTCGCCACGCTGCTCGCAGACCGACCGATGGCCGAGTTGCTTCAGACCCTCCGAGGCGGAGGTGTATGGTGCACGGCGGTCAATGACTACGCCAGCGTGGAAACTGACCCAACAGTTGCTCATGTCAACGCCATTGGCGAGTTTGACCATCCACGTGCGGGCAGGGTGCGTACTGTGAACCATCCCATCAACTTCTCCGGAGCGAGCCCCGAACTCCGTTATCTACCACCAGAGGTTGGCCAACATAGCACCGACCTGCTCGCGGAACTGGGGTATTCGCAAGCAGATATTGACAAGCTCCTGGAGTCGGGGGTCATTTCCCGCCC
Organism: Arthrobacter sp. Z1-9; assembly: GCF_054792695.1. Classification (NCBI taxonomy): domain Bacteria; kingdom Bacillati; phylum Actinomycetota; class Actinomycetes; order Micrococcales; family Micrococcaceae; genus Arthrobacter; species Arthrobacter sp. Z1-9. The sequence continues at coordinate 159,965 of NZ_CP096456.1, forward strand.
GGACGAAATTCCAGAGAAAGAGTAGGTTACCGTTGATCCTCCCTGAATCGTTGTCGGCGGCTTTGAGTTCATGTGTGGCCAACGCCGATAAGTTGTGCCAGCTGACGGACTTTCCCTACGCCACGAAGGATGGCAAGTGGCAGACGATCAGTCCGGACGACACGGGCTTCATGCCCGCGCATGGAAGCTGGACCGTCGGTTTCACTCCTGGGCTCCTGTGGCTGACCTCACGGCTCACGGGTGAAAGCCGCTACGCCGACGCTGCCCTGGACCGCTGCCGCCGCTTTATAGAACGGCAGAATGACAGCACCACACATGACATCGGATTTGTCTTCATTCCAAGTTTCGTCGCCGGCTTCCAAATCACCGAAGAGCCATGGCTTCGCGAAGGCGCTCTGCAGGCGGCATCCACTCTTGCGAAGCGGTTTAACCGGGACGGAAAATTCCTGCGTACATGGGGTCCGTTGGGAAGCCCCGAACGTGCCGGTGAGACGACCATCGACGCAATGATGAACCTGGAGCTCCTCTATTGGGCCGGCAGCGATCCCACCCACGCCGAGCTGGCCGGTGTCGCCACCCAACACGCTGAGACCTCAGCCCAGTTCCTTGTCCGCCCCGACGGTTCGACGTACCACGCCTTCGAATTTGATCCGGAAACAGGCGCTCCCATCCGCGGCTTCACCCACCAGGGACTACGGGACGCCTCAACATGGACGCGCGGCCAAGCCTGGGCGATCTATGGGTTTGCGCGCGCCGCGCGCTGGTCGGGCCGTGAAGACTTCCTCACGACGAGTGGCAGGTGTGCAGACTATTTCCTTGCTCATCTTCCCGAGTCCGGCGTCCCACCATGGGACTTCGACGCTGATGACATCAACCGCCGGGATTCCTCTGCCGGTGCCATCGCCGCTGCAGGGCTCCTCGAGCTGGCCTCCCTGCAAACCGATGATCAGCGCAAAGAACACTACCGCGCCGCCGCAGTCAGGTTACTCGTAGCTCTCACGGAACTCTGCGGCACAGCTGGTAATCCTGCCCATGACGGCCTGCTTACCTCCGGCATTTGGCATTTGGGAGCTGGATTTGCAGTAGATGAGGCGCTGATCTACGGGGATTACTACTACATGCAGGCACTCACTCGACTTCAGGAGCTCTAAGGCATCTGTCAGCTGCCGAGACCCGAAGGGAGCGGCAGTTTTCGAAAACAGCAGATACACACCCTGCCCGCGTTCCCGTAACCGGCTGGGATGAAAGGGCCATCTCCACAACTCAAACAGAAAGAACAACCACGGGATGGACTGGCGCCTCTTGCGCTGGCCCACCCCCAAATATCCCAATTGCTCCCAATCACTGTGTCGAACAGAAAGCCCTGGATCACAACCCGCCGCAGCTATCCGCCCGCAAAAACCAGAACGGACAAAGGGCAAGGAAAACACCTGAAACACGTCGTCATCCCACTGGTCCCGGAGCTAACATTCGCAGCCGCCAAAACAGCCCTCCAATGATGCCGGGCCATCGGCACCTCTTAGCCAGAGAGTAGGCCGTATCAAGGCACAGTTCCTGTCCACCGATGTCTCCTGAAAGGCCAAGGATCCAAAGACTATGACCAGCATCGCAGGTACCAATCCCTACACCGGCGCACCCCTTGACCCTGTCGCCGACGAAACCTCCCCCAAAGATGTGGATCGCATCGTCCAGGATGCAGAAAAGGCAGCCGCATATCTGGAGGGCATCGGCAGAAAAGGACGTGCCCTCCTTCTCCAAGCCATCGCAAACAGCCTTGACCGCAACGCCGAAGCGCTCATCAAGGCCGCCGATGAAGAGACCGGAATAGGCCCCGTCCGGCTCGCCGGGGAACTCAAGAGATCCAGCTACCAGATGCGATTCTTCGCCGAAGTCATCCTTGAAGGCAGCTACCTCGAAGCCGCCATCGACACACCGGGAGACACCCCCATGGGTCCGCGTCCGGATCTGCGCCGTATGCTCCAACCCATTGGGCCGGTGGCGGTCTTCGGATCGAGCAATTTCCCCTTCGCATTTTCGGTTATCGGCGGGGACACAGCCTCAGCGTTGGCGACAGGCTGCCCCGTCGTTCTCAAGGCACACAGTTCCCACCCCCATACTTCCAACATTTCCTATGAAGCCATGAGCAGGGCGGCGATCGAATACGGGGCCCCCGAAGGGACTATCGGCATTGTCTTCGGGCAAAAAGCCGGAACTTCCCTGGTCAGCCACCCTCTCATTCAGGCAGTCGGCTTCACCGGCTCCCTGGGTGGCGCCGATGCACTCATGAAAGCAATCAGCCGTCGATCGCAGCCCATTCCCTTCTACGGCGAACTCAGCAGCCTCAACCCGCTAATAGTCACCCCGGATGCCGCAGCAGAACGAGGCGCGGACATCGGGGCAGGCCTCGCAGCTTCAGTTACTACCTCCGCCGGTCAGTTGTGCACCAAACCGGGCGTCGTCTTCGTCCCGCAGGGGCGCGAGGGGGACGTCGTGGTTTCCAGCCTCGCAGAACAGTTGGCATCAAGCACGGTTGCACCGCTGCTCAATCGCAGGATTTTCGAGAGCTACGCTGCGGTCACAAATGCTTTGAACGATCATGACGACGTTGAGCGGATTGCCGTGAGTACGACCACGAGCGGAGGTGGCTTCCGGGTCGCGCCAGCCATCTACGGCATCGATGCCGGACGCTTGCGTGAAGGAATCGTGGAGGAATGTTTTGGCCCCTCCGCGACCATCGTCCGCTACGGCACCTTGGTGGAGCTCGAAGCGGCACTGTCGACGGTCCCGGATTCATTGACCATGACCATCCATCTGGGCAAAGACTCCGACAACATGGCACAACGGCTCACCCAGCTGGGGCGAGCCAGAGCGGGACGGATCATCTATAACGACTTTCCGACGGGCGTAAGCGTCAGCTGGGCACAGACACACGGCGGCCCCTGGCCATCCACGAACTCGCTTCACACGTCAGTGGGCGCTACTGCCGTCCGCCGATTTCTTCGCCCAGTCACTTACCAGGATGCCCCTGCAAACGTCCTCCCGGACGAGCTCAGGGACGGCGAGCTCATCGTACCCACCCGCATCAACGGACGACTGACGTTACCGGAAAGCTAGGGGTGGCATCACCCCTTTCAAAGAAACCCAATGCCGGGTTCGCCGGCGCCATTACTCGGTATGCCGGGCCTGAGCGAAGGCGTAGGGGAGCGCTCGACCGGCTATTCCCCCTTCGGAGGGAAAATCCGTATCGTCGTGCAGAAAGGAACGACGAGGAAGGGACGAACAGTGCGCTTTCCACGGGCCACAGACTGCGGTCGTCAAGTTTTTGAGACAGGTCGTTGTTGTTGTTGGTTAGGCGGCCAGGGGTTTCTGGGCGCTGGCTTGGTGGTTGGTGTGGGCGGTGGCTGGTGGGACGCCGCCGGCTCTGCGGTTGGGCCGGCGGCGGTTGTACCAGCCTTCGATGTAGCCCATGACGGCGCTCCTGGCGGCGAGCCGGGAGCCGAAGCGGTGGTGGTGGTAGAACTCGGTTTTGAGGTGGGAGAAGAAGTTCTCGGCAACTGCGTTGTCCCAGCAGACCCCGACCTTGCCCATGGACTGGGTGAGCCTGTGAGTGCCGCACCAGGTCTGGAATTCGTCGGAGGTGTACTGGGTGCCGCGGTCGGAGTGGAAGACCACAGAGTGCTCGTTGAGGCGGCCGTGGTTCCGGGCCATCTGCAGGGCCGCGGTGCACAGGCTGGCGCGCATGTGTTCGGCCATGGCCCAGCCGATGACCATCCCGGAGAACAGGTCGATGACGGTGGCCAGGTAGAGCCAGCCCTCGCCGGTGCGCAGGTAGGTGATGTCGCCGACCAGCCGGGTCCCGGGCACGCTGGAGGTGAAGTCGCGTTTGCCCTGGCCATCAAGCATGTGGTTTTCGATGTGGGCGGTCTTGGCCTGGGGGTCCTGGACCGTGGTCCGTTTCCAGGCCTGGGTGCGGATGGCACGCAGGCCGTTCTCACGCATGATGGCCCCGACGGTCGGGGCCGAGACCTTGGTCCCGGCCGCGTTCAGCAGCAACGTCAGCTGATCCCGCCCGGCGCGGCCCTCTTCCTTCTCGTACAGGCCGGTCACCGCACTGGTCAGGTCCTCATGCCGCACGGCGCGCGGTGAGGGCCTGGCGGGGTTGCGCCACCGGTAGAACGAGGCCCGGGAGACCTTCAGCGCCCGGCACAGCCACACCACGGAATGGTTGGCCTTCTCCGCTTCGATAAACTCGTAGAAGTCCTCTACTTTTGCTTCGCGGCAAAGAAGGCGCTGACTTTTCCCAGGAACTCAACCTCAGCCCTCAGCCGGGCGTTCTCGGCCAAGGCCTTTTGGTGCTCGTCCCACGCCACCGGGCCCCGGTCCTCAGGTGCAACAGAAGCGTTTGGTTGACGTTCCCGATGCCGGTGAAGCCAGTTCCCCAGCGTGCTTTCCTTCACCCCGATCTCCTCAGCGACCTGCTTCACCGAACGGTTCGTGGACAAAACCAGCCGCACTGCTTCCTCACGGAAAGCGGCATCATATTTCCTTCTGGGCGTAGTCATCTGAAGCGAAGCTCCCATCAAGCTGTCTCAGAAAACCATACGGCCGCAGACTCGTCATCGGCGCGATTGTCGCCGGACGGTCCAGGGCATTGGCTGCCTTTCGGAGATTTCGCACCTAGCCGATGAATCCCGGCGGAATTGGAACCCGCCTCTTTTCTGCGCTGATTCCTCCTCCACGAGAACGGAAATCAAAATGCCGCTGCACCTTCAACACGAATGGCAGCCCCTTATCGGCTAAGAGATCGAGATACGCCACATGGCAGAAGCGTCCGGCGTGGGCCTCGTTGACGCTGCCACCAGGGATGACCGCATTCTCTGGCTCGCCCAAAACGGAGCAGAGCGATTTCAGCTCTTCGACAGGTCCCAGGGATTCGAAGCCTGGTTTGACTACTCAGGGGACTATCCAGCCCATCCCGGGAAACGAGTCCGCGTCTCCAGACCTTGATCACTAAGCAGGGGTTGAGCTTGGCAACGCTTCACGACTGACTCCCACCTTCGCCTTGGCGGGAGCAGACCTCCGCAATCAGCGTCTGGCTCACAGCTTCAGGCGACACGTTTTAGTCGCCTTTGTGCCCGCGTGGCGCCTGTATGAGTTCCACACGGTTGCCGTCCGGGTCAAGTAGATAGACCAGTAGGCCAGCCTGCGTTAGGACCGGTAACAGGGTGGGACACGGCCGCATACCCTTGGTGCCGTCATCTCGTTGAAGACTTCCAGTACCTCGCTGCCGGAAAGGGCCAGGTGGGCCGTGCCGGGGCGGAGGCCCTGACGGATCGACGGCGGGTGGCGGAGCACCGACTTGTACAGAGTTCCAGTCGAAACGATCCGTCACCGCTGCGAGAAGCAGCGCCCTTACCTTCACGCCGGCACGGCCGAACAGTTCGCCGATATACGATCCGGACGTCCCCTCATCCACGCGGCCCAGTTCCAGTCCATCAACGTAGAACGTGACGCTGCCCTCGAGGTCCAAGACGTGTAGGGCACTGTGATGGTGTCGGATGGCGCTACCCATTTGTCTCCGCTGCAGATGAACGATCGCTTCACGCCTTCGCCACCATGCAGGAACACGAAGAGGAAAGCAGGAAAGGCAGAAGGACGGGTGCGAACATCCACCGCCGTGGTTTCGACGCCCGTCCTCTCGTTGGTCCTGCCTTGTGTGCCCCCTACCTGACGGGGGACACACACGACCGCGTGCCCGCCACGCGCTAGGTAGAGCACGTTCAGGACTGCAGTCGACGAAACCTATCCCTCATGTGAACCACGAGGGGCGAACGCCGTTGAGCACTCAGCGCGCCACGCGCACTCCCGCCGCCTGCAGGAGGCACTGGCCAAACATGGAGTCTGCGTTTAGGAATTCTTACTTCCCACTCCGCAGGCACTCCTTGTTTTGGTCTAGGCGCACAGCGGTGAGTTGGGATCCCAGCGGTTAAACACGGGAAGCTCTTCCTTGGCGAGACGGGTTCGAGCCTCTAGCCAACCCTTTATCCACTCTGCCGGATCAGTGATCACCAACTCGGGATGACGTTGGCTTCGGACCACAAAAGTGGGAAACTGCTCCCGACCGCTCGGCTGCCCGGTCGGCTGGTACCGCAGATCGAGGCTGATCCTGAGCCGATCAGCGGTACGGTTTGGCAGTGAATCATGAACCGTTCGGGTGTGCAGCAACAGGATGCTCCCGGCCGTCATCGGCAACGTTATCCCAGCCGACGGGTCCACCTGTGCGTCCGGGATGTGCGCTCCTTTCACCGGTGAAGGACAGTGGTTGGCGAGCTCAGCGCTTCGGTCGGTCGGGATGACTCGCATGCAACCGTTCTCCTCGTTGGCTTCACCCAGCGGGATCCAGACCGTCAAAATCTCGGTCTCGTCAGCTTCATCCAGAACGACGGCGCCGTCCTGGTGCCAAGGGGACTTGCCCATCATTGGGTCCGGGTTGTCCCCGAGGGCGTGTGCGGGCAGTTTCAGGCGAACATGCTGTACAGGGTTGACGGAGATTTCGGGGCCAAGGATTTGCTCGACGACATCAAGTACAGCCGGGCAGGTGAGCAGTTTGAAAACAGCTTCGCCAAGGTGGATTGGCGTGTCCAACGCAATATATTTCTGCGGAAGAGTGATGTCGAAGTGTTGGGTATGTGTAGAGCCGCTCTCCTTGGCAATCTGAATAAGCCGCGCCTCGAAGGGCAGGTCGTCGTAGCTCCTGCTGATGGCACCCGATTCGACGAGGTCGCGAGCTAGTCCGTCAAGGACGCCCGCGTATTCATCGCGGACTGGCTGGATGATGTCATCGGGTTCAATAACATCGGGTATGACGACATAGCCCTTGCGGAAAAGCTCATCTCGCAGGGAAGAGGAAACTGTGACGGTCATCGGCTAAAAGCTCCTGTTCTTTACGTTCGGCATACTCGGGGCCTTTGAGCCCAAGCATGTCTTCATCTAAGGGTTCGGTTTGTCGTGGTGAAGTCCGGCGGCGAATTGCTCGTATATACAAACACCCACTTTAATATGCGACCGTATCAATACTAAGTCTTGAACCGTGGGCAAACAAGAGGTTGAGTACGGATTGCCTGGACGTCACGAGGACAACCTTTAGTCACCACAGTCCAAAAAGGACTTGACGCCCTCACCGACCAGTCCGGAGCCATTTTCCGGGCGATGTCGGGATTTCAGGCCTGCCACCACACCGATGGCGGGCAGCACAACCACCCCTACTGGAGAAAAGAAACCACATGAGACTCGTACGACTTGGAGCCGCGGGCTCTGAAACCCACGGTGCACTGATCGACGAGGACACCTTCGTTGACCTCTCAGACGTCGTCGGCGACTTCAACGAGGCCTTTTTCGAATCGGGCGCGATCGCGAACCTGCCTGACGTTGTGGCTTTCTGAATCGCAGACGGGCGTGGCGAGCCGCTCGACGGACGCCAGATTCAGTGCACCGATTGCACGGCCCCACCAGATTCTCTGCATTGGCCTGAACTACCGCGACCACGCCGCAGAGGCGGGCAGGCCGTACCGAGCGAGCCCATCCTCTTCACGAAATCGCCCAACACGCTCATCGGCCCCAATGACGACGTCCTCATCCCGCGTAACTCGGAGAAAACCGACTGGGAGGTCGAACTCGGCATCGTCATCGGACAGCGCGCCTCCTACCTCGCTGGCGAAACAGAAGCCGTCGCTGCCATCGCCGGGTACGTCCTGGTCAATGACGTCAGCGAGCTGGCATGGCAGCTCGAACGAAACGGACAGTGGGGCAAAGGAAAAATCTGCGCCCACTTTCAATCCCGCGGGGCCCTACCTCGTGACACCCGACGAGATCGAGGACGTACTGAACCTGGACATGTGGCTCGACATCGACGGCGTGCGCCGCCAGACCGGCTCGACCTCGACGAGGATCTTCAGCCCAACCTTCATCGTCCATTACCTCAGCCAGTTCCTGGCGCTCGAGCCCGGCGACCTTATCAACACCGGAACGCCCCCCGGCGTGGCATGGAAATGTCACCCCAGGTCTTCCTGTAAGGCGGCGAAACCATGACGCTCGGCATCACCCGGCTGGGAACCCAAGCGCAGCAAGTGATCGGCAACTGACGCGCACTTATGCTCGTCCCAGCAAATTCGCGTACGAAATCCCGGAAAACCTCATTCTCACCGCCCCCGTCGAGCCCTCCGGCAACTCCCTCCGAGCAGTGTGCGCCGCAACTCTGCTACCCGGGCAAAAACTCCTCGTACTCGGCTCCGGCACCATCGGGCTCCTCGCAGCGCTATTCGCACTCGCGGATGGGAGTCGAAGTCCACATCGGCGGCGTACGCGAAGAATCACTGGTCCTAGCGTTCACTGGGCGTGAAGCACACGTGGCAGTTCGACGAGCTCACGGAAGACCGCTCCGACGAATTCGATGCCGTGATTGAGGCGACGAGAAAGCTGACACGCCTACTCTCACCGTTCGCTTCACAAAGCCGGCCGGACGAGCCGGTCTACACTCGGCTTGTCCTTAAGCCCCAGGCAGGTCGACACCTGCGAGATCGCACTGAAGGACTTCCTAGCAGTCGGAATTCTTTCGGCTTCCCCCGGCCTGTCCCGAGCAATTGCAGCCACTTCTACTCCCGCGCTGTAAGAGCCGATAACGGATATTCCGTCAACTTGCCCTCGGCCGGGCAACCCGTGCTTTCTGATCACGCGGCCGGAACTGGTGGTGACACTGATCCGTCCATGGCTGGGGTCAATTCAGGTCATCCAGGGCTGGGATTGGGAGCCGTTGGGATAGCTCCCTGGCAGCAGTAGCGGTGGATGACCTATGCGAATTGTCCCCGGCTGTGGGCGGGCGGACCCGACTTCTCGTTCAAACGTGGATCAATTCCCGTTGCTCGGAGGACCGGGCAAAGGAACCGTGTGCAGCTTTGGGTGTGCTCCACTCCGGCATGGAGGGTTGAGGGAACGCTGCGATCGGTGGGTATGTTATCTGGGGCATCGGTACGGGAGGCCTCAGGTGGCATACACAGTGAAGCGTTCGGAGCATCGAAGGCGAACGGCACGCCTTCAGAAATGCGATTGTGCGGCGTTCGGTTATCGGCGGCTGTAGTCTCCCATTTGGCAATCTGGTGCTCGCCATGGACGAAGCGGATGGTCCATGACTTGGACCGCATCACGATGGATTGGGTATGGATTCTGTCGCCGTTCTAGCGGACCCCGGTGAGGAAGTCGCTATCGGTGGTGCCGCTGGCGACGAAGTACCAGTTGTCGCTGGTGACCAGGTCGGTGCCGGCGGGAAAGCTGCGATCTCGCCGTGCGCGCTTTCCCCAAGAGGGTCATCCACTAGGGCTGGGGGTCAATGTGGATTACCACGGCTTGTAGCTGGGAGTGGTTGGGGGTGGCTCCCTGGCAGGAGTAGCGGTGGATAACCTCTGAGAATTGTCCCCGGACGCGGGTGGCACACCCCCTAGGTCAAGAGGAACGTTGTGGGCCTCGGGCAGCAAGTCGTCCACCCAGCCAAGTTTCCGGCGATTGTTTCCTTGAAGAACGCTCAGAGTATGTGACCGTTGACACTACGTTGTACTCTAATGTTCAACAAAAGTTTCTCCTGAGACATAAACCGTATGCCCTTTAGCTAGGATGCGACATGCATTTATCCGGCCTTGCCGTTGTACCAACAGATGAAGAAGTGCTAGCAGCAGCATCCGCCATTGTGGAGGCTTTCGCTGCGACTGATACAGATCGCTACTTTGCTCTTTTTGCTGAGGATGCGACCTTCGTGTTCCATAGTGAGCCGACGGCATTAGGCAGCCGCAGCGATTACGCGGAGCTGTGGCAGGGGTGGCTGGCCAGCGGGTGGAGGGTAGTTACGTGCCAGTCGACCAATCCACTGGTGACGGCTTTTCCCGGCGGTGCCGTCTTTGTCCATGAGGTAGCCACAACCGTAGAAACCGGTGAAGGCCAGGCGTCATACAAGGAACGTGAATCGATTATCTTCGCCCGGATCGAAGATGGCAGCCTGGTCGCAGTGCACGAACACCTTTCCCCGTTCCCGGCTGCAGCGCCGTAGCCGGAACCTCTCAGCTCCTCCCTTCAAGGACCCCATGAACATGTACAAGCGCCTCGATGCGCACCTCCAGCAGAACGCGGACGGCTTCGGGCCAATCCGCGGTTCCTTGTCCACCCGTCGAATCGGTATGATCTGGCTCGCCGCCAACTTCGTCGTCACAACGCTCCTGACCGGAACCCTTTTTGTTCCAGGGGTCAGTTTCACCTCGGCCCTGGCAATGATCGTATTAGGCACCGTCATCGGCGCTGTTGTGCTGACACTGATTGGCAATATCGGAACGCGTACCGGCCTGCCTACCATGGCCATCACCCGCGGCGCGTTCGGGACACGGGGCAGCCTATTGCCCGTCGCGGCCAACTTCATCATCCTGATGGGCTGGAGTTGGGTGCAGGCCATGCTCGCGGGCGTGACCGTCAATTACCTGCTTGAACCGGTGACCGGATTCTCCAGTCCGATCCTCTTTGCAGTGCTATGCCAAGCAATTGTCGTTTGCCTTGCGATCCTGGGCCATGAGGGCATCGCCAAGGTGGAGCCCTGGCTTGCGGTGGTGATCCTGGCGATCATGACCTATGTCTTCGTAACGGCCTTCACTACCTTCAATCCCGCCGAGTTCGTTGCCCTGGACGTGGACGAATCCCTGGGCTTCACGAACTTCACAGTGCTGGACATCGTTGTTGCCACGGCCATCTCCTGGACCGTTCTCTCCGCCGACTTTAACCGCTTCGCCAAGTCAAGCCGGGCCGGGATAATCGGCTCGGGAATCGGATACACGCTGTCCACGATACTGTCCATGACACTGGGCGTTACGGCCCTCGGTTTCGTGATCCTCTCCGGCCAGCCGGCAGCGCCATTTGATCCCACGGTGATTGTGGCTGCCTTTGGAACACCCTTGGCCATCGTGATCTTCATGTCGGTAATGGCGACCAACACCATGGTGGTTTACGGCATGGTTACGTCGGTGGTCAACGCCCAGCCGCGCTGGAAGCTGCGCTTCCTGCCCACGGCCCTGGTGGTCGGAGTGATTTCGGTCCTAGGATCTACGTGGATGGCGCTGCTGAACCAATTCACTGATTTCCTGTTTGTTATTAGCGCGTTCTTCGTACCGGTGTTCGCCATCATGATTGTGGATTACTACATCATCAAGCGCAGCAGCTACACCCGTGACATTTTGCGCGAGCGTGGCGGCAGCTACTGGTATGCCGCGGGAGTCAACTGGTCTGCAGTAGCAGTGTGGGTGGTGGGGGCGTTGGTTTCCTACGTCCTGACCTACCTGTGGCCAAGCCCGGTGGGGGCTACGATGCCGGCATTCGCCATCAGTTTCCTGCTCTATTTTGCTCTTACCATCAGGGACCGTCGCCGCACCGGCGGCCGGCCAAGCAGGCACCTGACAATTAGGGACGAAGCCGAGCTCTCGGCAGGACAAACCCGCCCGTGACACTCATAGACCTGACTCATCCCGTCACCTCAGGAATGCAGGTTTTTCCAGGAGATCCGGACGTACAACTACCTCACGCGCTTTCGCTGGACGAAGACGGGGTGGCCGTCACCAGTATCCGGATGGGATCACACACCGGCACCCATCTCGATGCTCCCAGCCACACTATCGAAGGCGGACGCACTACCTCCGATGTGCTGCTCGATGAACTCATCGGCGAAACCCTTGTACTGCACGTTCCCGGCTTGGCAGCAGGAGAGGACATAACGTGGGAGCAGATCGTGGGGCAGGCGGGAGACACTGTCCCGCCGATCGTGCTGCTCGCTACCGGCTGGGACAAGCATTTTGGTACCCAGGTCTATTTTGATCATCCGGTCCTCACCCGTGAGGCCGCCGAAAAGCTCCGGGACCGCGGGATGCGGGTCTTGGCTCTCGACACGCTCAACCCCGATCACACCATTCAGCCAACGGGAAGCACTGGTTTCCCTGTCCATCAGCTCGTGCTCGGATGCGATGGCCTCATCATCGAAAACGTGCGTGGTGCCACTGATTTGCCTGCAAGGTGCCGGACCGGCTTCTTTCCGCTGAAACTGGACCGGGCTGATGGTGCCCCCGTGAGAGCAGTCGCTTGGTTGGATTAATCAGGTAGGCAGGGTATGCCCACTGTTGGGATGAACCTCCGGATGCGGACATGCCAACAGCCCGCGGGAGTGGCCGACGTGCACCTGATACCAATGGGTGCCGTCTAATTGTCGCCAGGGACGCGATCACCATCTGACATGCAGTTCCACCAATGCCGAGTCGGTCTGACCGGAGTGACACCCTGCTCCACTCCTGGAACTCCCTTGAAGGCTCCATGCGGATGTCGATCATGTTCCGGGGGCTGGAGAAAGGCATGAAATTATGGGCGTGGATCGTCGCCGCGAGATCGTAGCGGCAAAACCGACGCCGAAGACGAATCTATTGCGGGGCAGATCTTGCGAGGCTCGGACACGTTGCGCTAACCCGAACCCTGTTCCGTCCACAGTTGAGGTCAATTCGGGTTATCCACGGCTGGAAGTCGGGAGCGATTGGGTTAGCTCCCGTAGGAGCAGTACCGGTGGATGACCCGTAGGAATTGTCCCCGGCTGCGGGCGGCGGCGGGGTCGAGCCTCTCAGAGGAACCAAATGTAAGTCCCTATTCTGGGCCTAGGCCGGCGCGCCCTGTGTCCGGTTGGGTGTGCTTAGATGTGACTCTTCGGGTGTTATCGGTTGTTCGTCACCGATCCGTGGTGAATGTCTTGGGGGCGCGAAGGTACATCCTTCGAGGGTCTTTTGCGGAGCTGGAAAAGTTTGCAAACCGCGACGTCCCCATGGTTGCCCTTACAGGGGCCTTTCCTGATCAGCAATGGTCGGTTGTTCGGTCGTGCGACGGTCGTCCCGTCCAAGGAGTACCTGCCGCCTGTGGCGGGAGGACTCCCACGTCAGGGTGTAGGAAATACCCGCGGAGTTTGTTGGACGTGGAGCATCCTGCGACCTGCCCGCTTCGTTTAATTCACATGGCGTTTGCATATCGCTTCCTTGGGGTGGTGACTTCCTCCGACAAGGGCGCCTTCAGCACGAGCGAAAGCCGGGGAAGCTTAGTGCGGTAATAAGTTGGCTAGGGCAAGGGAGCAGGGTCAGGGCAGTTGGGGCCCAGGCGAACGATCTGCGTCTATTCGCTCGTCCGGGCCCCTCGCGTCTGCTAGGCGCCGGTCCTTTGCAGGCTGCTGGGTGTGCGGCGTCCCTGCGCTTCTGTAATGAGCTGGTGGTACCAGTGGAAGCTTTCTTTGGGGATTCGTGTTTGTGTTCGGTAGTCGACGTAGGTCAGGCCGAATCGCTTGGAGTAGCCGGAGGCCCACTCGAAGTTGTCCAGTAGGGACCATGCCATGTATCCGCGGATGTCTATGCCCTCGGTAATGGCCCGGCTGAGTACGTTGATGTGTTCGCGGAGGTAGTCGATGCGTTCGGTGTCGTTGACGCGGCCTTCGGGGGAGACGTAGTCATCGAATGCGGCGCCGTTTTCGGTGATGTAGACAGGCAGTTTGTAACGGTCACGGAATTGCCGCAGAACGGGCAGGAGCGCTTCTGGGTCGATGAGCCAATCGAAACTGGTTTTTGGGGCTTCTGCGGGATCTGCTTGCCGTATGCCGATGCCTGGCGGCACTACTTGTCCGCCGGGGCCGGCCGGGTCCGCGAGGACGTGGAAGGGGGCGTAGTAGTTGAGGCCGAAGTAGTCCAGTGGCTCGGAGATGGTGGACAGGTCGCGGTCCTGGATGAAGTCGGCGCCTCCGACGCTGGTGTGCCATTCGAGCAGCTCGGCCGGGTACTCGCCGTCCACGAGGACGTCCAGCGCTGACCGGTTGATCAGCAGATCCAAGAGGCGGGCCGCGTGTTCGTGCTCTGGTCCTTGTTGTGCGGGAAGGACCGGCCAGAAGGATCCGACGATGCCGAAGTGCCCTTCCGACTGGTTTGCTCTCATGTGCCGGGTGGCCCTGCCGTGGGCGACCAGCTGGTTATGGATGGCGGGAAGCACGAGGTCAGAGCGGTTCAGTGCCGGTGGGAACCAGGATGTGCCGTTGCCCCACCAGGTGGTGACAGCGATTTCGTTCATTGTTGCCCAGTGCTTGATCCTGTCGGAAAATGCAGCATGGACGGTGTCTGCATACTCGCAGAATCTGTCGATGGTGTCCCGGTTCAGCCAACCTCCCTGGTCTGCCAGCGCAAGCGGTACTTCCATATGGTTGATGGTGGCAAGGGGAGTGATGCCACGTTCGACAAGTCCGTCGATGAGCCGGTTGTAGAAGTCCAGACCGGGCTGGTTGACCTTGTTTGTTCCATCGGGGTGAATCCGGGTCCAGGAGATCGAGAACCGGTAGGCATTGACGCCGAGCCTGCTGAGCAGGTCAAGATCCTCGTCCAGCCGGTGGTAGTGGTCCGAGGCAATGCTGGCGGTGTCACCTCGGTGGATCGCACCAGGTTTCGCGGAAAAGGCGTCCCAGTCGCTCGGGCCTCGGCCGTCCTCGGAGGCCGCGCCTTCGATCTGGTAGGCGGAGGTCGCGGTGCCCCAGAGGAAGTTGTCGGGGAAGTTCAATGGTTTTTCCTTTGCAAAATGAGGTGGCGTTTAGCGGGTGCGGACCTTGGCCATGACCGGGATTCCGGCCAGGGAGACGATGGCCGCTGCGATAAAGAGGGCGGCGTAGTTACTGCCGTCTCCCAGGCTCAGAAGCAAAGGGGCTGCCAACGGAATGAGTGAGTAGGGAAGCGTGTAGGCGATGTTCACCACGCCGAGATCCCGCGCGTTCGTCGAAGGGTCGGTCATGGTTTCAGTTGCGATGGCCAGATAGAGCCCGGTGAAAACGCCGTATCCGATGCCCGCGATGGCCACGCCGACGAAGAAGAGCGGAAGTGAGGAAGCAATGAGCATGACGAGTGAACCTGCGGCGAGGGTTAGGCCTGCCGCTGCGTAGACAGGCCGGCGCCGGCCGATGCGGTCTGAAATGGCCCCGGCCAGCAGGCTGACGACCAGGGCGATCACATTCATGATCAGAACTGCGTAAAACACAATTGTCGGCACCTCGGACTCCGCTATGCCGAGGTGGTCCTGGACAAAGAAGAAGAGGTAAGTCTGGATGACGGCCAGACCGCCGGCCACGAGAAACATGCTCAGCAGGAACCAGCTGAAGCTCGGCGACTTCCGCGGATTGACGTAGAAGCTGCCCACAAAAGCGCCCAGACCGAAAGCCACCTGCTGGGCAGGATCCAACCGCCGGTCTTTCAGGACCAGCGAGAAGGCAAGCACACCAGCCAGCGCGGCGGCCGCGGGCACCATGAAGATGACGAACGTGTTCTCAGGGACCAGCTGAACGAAGTAGGTTCCGACGAGGATGCCGGCAACGGGGGTCATCCCGGCGATACCGGAGAGCAGCCCTCGCTGCTCCACAGGGACCTGGTCCGCGATGATGGCGATCAGTGCAGCGATCGCGGCGTTGACGAAGAACTGCATGAGCGCCCAGCCGAGGAACAGCATCGGGATGCTGTCAGCAACAGCAAGAACGGCCGCCGCGACGGCTCCGCCAAGGACGCCGACGAACATCCACGGCCGCCGCATGCCGAACCGGGAACGTGTAATGTCGCTCAGGCGGCCAAACATAGGATTCGCCAGCATCGCAATCAGCGCACCCACACTGGCAATCAGCGAATAGTGTGCCGTCGCCCCCTCCGCGTCAATCTGCGAGGCCCTCAGCGCGAGACTTACTGTCGCCGGGGTCATGATGAGCATCCACACACCGAACAGCGCGAAGGTATAAGCGCTGATGAAGGCAACACCCACCTTCGGCAACGCCACCGTGCCGGTGCGCTCCGACGAGGGTTCTGCGGCCTCCCGCGACGCGGGCGGCACCGAGTGATCTGTTTCTGACATTTCCTACTCCTTTGGAGGGCCTCCGGAATCGGTTCCGGAATCGATTTCATTCATGGTCTCTTACCGCGCAGAGGGGTGTCAAGAACAAGTTTTGGCGGCCTTAACATGGCAAGGAGTCTTCGCAAAAGCCCGCACTGGGCTGGGCCAGGGTTAGGGATTGGGCTACTCTGGAATCGATTCCGGAACTGGTTTCGCAGGTTTTCACGGGAGGATAACCCTTGAGTAACACCGTCACTGGCCAGATCAGGGCCAACCTGGCTGACGTTGCCAAGGCAGCCGGCGTGAGTAAGGCGACGGCATCAAGGGCCTTGTCCAGCGATAACCACCCTGACGTACGACCGGACACCCGGGAAAAGATCCGCCAGGCAGCCCTGGAGCTCGGCTACAGGCCCAGTGTCGTTGCCAGGACACTGCGGACCGGCCAGTTCAAAGCCCTGAGCGTGATCATCCCGGATGATACGTGGGGTTGGTGGGAGCCCACCATCAGGGGAGCGGTGGCTGGAGCTGCCGCTGAGGGATACCAGCTGCTTGTGCACCCCGTCGGGGGCGTCGATGGGGGAGCGGCTGCGGTCCTCGAAGGACTCAGCGACGTCCCCACGGACGGCGTCCTGCTGGTTCTGCCCTCGGATGACCTGGCCATAACAAAGGAACTGGACCGGCTGAGGATCCCCGCCGTCTTCATCGATGACCTTTCGGCCGACGTCACCGCGCCTACGGTGAGCGGTGCAAACCGTGCCGGTGCGCGGGCGGCAACCGAACACTTGCTGGCAGTGGGATGCCGGAACGTGGGGCTGGTAGCACCGACAGACGACTCCTGGTTCGTCAAAGAGAGGATCGCAGGGTTCCACGAGGCACTTTCGTCTGCAGGGCTAACAGCAAACCCGGGGCTGCTCTTCACCACATCCTCGGATGAATTCCAAACTTATTCTGCCGGTCTGGAGCAGGCACTGAAGCAGGGCAAGCCCAACTTCGATGCCCTGTTCGTGCTGATGGACCACATGGCTGCACCCGTGCTCCGGACACTCAGGGCAGCAGGACTGTCCGTACCGGAAGACGTCCAAATCGTCGGTTTTGATGACGAAAGAGCCGCCCGCCTTCTCGATCCGCAGCTGTCCACAATGCGCCAACCACTCGAAGCAATAGGCGAAAAAGCAGTCAGTCTGCTCCTGGCAGCCGTCCGCGGCACGCCCGCCAGCCCCACGCGCTACGAGTTGCCCACCGAACTCGTCCTCCGCGGATCGACAGCGCACTAATTTGCATCCCCGGGAAGGCGCGCGACCGCCGCTGTGCAGGACGAGCTGGCCTTCGCTCTGATTTCGCAGGACTCCGCCCGCGGTATCCGACCTTCTCAATAGCGGCCGGTTGCATACAACTAATTCGGGCTAGTTCCCGAGGGGCTTCGCTCCGCCGTGGGGATGGAAAATATACGTCGCGGGCACCTGAGCCGGTGATATCTGGTGTTGTTCCATGGTGCGGGGCAGACTTGATGAGTGTGTTTCGGTCGTCCCCGATGCTTCTATGGTGCCGGTGAGCCTGTGGGCTAGTTTGGTGGTGGAGGGCATAGCTTTTTGTCCGCGGGACGGTGGAATGTTGCCTTCGAGCACGTATGTCAGATTTGTTGTTTATCCGCCCTCCCCGGAACACAGACGCCTTGTCCGCACGAACGGTTTCGGAAGGTGATCCACCATGGAGGTCATTCACTCGCGCTGCGCGGGTGTCGATGTTTCGAAGAAGGACGCTAAGGTCTGCGTCCGTATCCAGGGCCGCGGCAACCGGCCCACCACGTCCACCGTCACGACCTGGGCCGCGATGACCGCGCGGATCCTGGACCTGAGGGACCACCTGCTGAACGAACACGTGACCCTGGTCGTGATGGAAGCCACCAGCGACTACTGGCGCCCTTTCTACTACCTGCTCGAAGACGAAGGCCTGGACGTGATCCTGGTTAACGCCCGCGACGCCAGAAACGTCCCCGGCCGCAAAACCGATGTCTCGGACGCGGCCTGGCTCGCCGATCTCGGCGCTCACGGGCTGGTCCGAGCCTCCTTCGTGCCCCCGCCACCGGTACGCGAGCTGCGGGACCTGACCCGCGCCCGGACACTAATCACCCGTGAACGCACCAGGGAAATGCAGCGCCTGGAGAAACTGCTCGAGGACGCGTGCATCAAACTGTCCTCGGTAGCCTCGGACATCACCGGGCTCTCGGGACGGCTGATGCTGCAGGCACTCATCGAAGGGGAGGACGACCCCGCCGTACTGGCGGAACTGGCCCACGGGAGGATGCGTGCAAAGATCCCCGAGCTCACCGACGCACTCACCGGCCGGTTCAGCGACCATCACCGCTACATGGCGGCCCTCTATCTGCACCGCATCGATGCCCACACCGCCGACATCAAAGACCTCAGCGCCAGAATCGAGGAGGCGATGGAGCCCTTTCGCCTCGCCCGGGAGCTCCTGACCAGCATCCCGGGATTCAGCACCACCATCGCCGAGGTCTTCATCGCCGAAACCGGAGCCGACATGAGGGTCTTCCCGACACCGCAACAGCTGGCATCCTGGGCAGGCACGTCCCCCGGAGCCAACGAATCCGCCGGCCGGATCAAATCCACCAAGACCCGCCCGGGCAACAGATACCTCAAAGGCGCCCTGGGCATCGCGGCCCTCTCGGCGGTACGGTCCAACGGCACATACTTCTCAGCGAAGTACCGGCGCATCGCTTTCCGGCGCGGACCCGTTAAGGCTCTCGTTGCGGTCGAACATGCCATGCTCACCGCGGCCTGGCACATGCTCGCCACCGGCGAACTCTACCGCGACCCCGGAGCCGACTACTTCACGCAACGCACACCCGCCAAGGCAAAAGCCCGCGCAATCGGACAACTCGAATCCCTGGGTTACCAGGTCACCCTCGAGCCCCTGCACCAAACTGGATAAAACGCCCCCTGCCGGCAACCATTCGCCCAACCCTCATTTTCATGTCAGAGCAAAGGAATCACTTCCCGCTGTCAGGTTGGGGTCTACTCCAACTGTGCGAATACCGTCCCCTGAGCAGGACGACGGATTGATCAGCCACAGGGTGTACGCCACGGTCCCGCCCCGCACGGATTATGAGCTGACAGATAATGGGCGGTCTCTACTGCTGGCGGGCCGCTCATGCGAGCACGGATCAGTACTGCCGTCCATCGCGGAACCGTGTAGTACGTCAGCGTCTCGTGCCGGAATGGTGTGAGACCGGCGCGAGACGCTGATGTACTGCGCGCGGGGAAGCCTGCCTGCGTGGTTAGCGCAGGAGGCGGCTCAGCGGCACGTCCTGGAACTCCTGGCATACGTGTATCCCTCCCGTGAACCCGGCATTACGGGCTGACTTTTTCAGAGCCTGTTCCCACTCGCGGTGCGCGAAGGCGTCTGGCACCAGGTGGGTCAGGGCCACCGCGCACCCCGGACTCCTGGGTGATCCGGCCGATCTCGGCCACGTCGGTGTGGACTTCCCGCATGTGCTTCATAGTGGTCTCGTTCCAACCCATGCGGACTGCGGAGGATTCAAGCTCAACCGCTTCGTGTACCGGCAGGTCAGCTCCCTGTGCCAACCGGATGAGGTTGCTTGAGACGCCGTATCGCCGGAAAAGACAACGCTGCCGTGGTCGGTATCAAACCGGTAGGCAAGCGCTGGATGGGCCGCTCCATGCGGAACCAGGGTTGGAGTGACCCGTACGTTCTCGTCCTCCATCACGGGGAAGGGCATCGTGTCCGGGTGCGGATTGGACCAGGAGGCACGGCCGCTTCGGGGACATGGACCTCGTGCGCACGGATCATCTCCGCCCGGTTCCCAATGAATCGTTCAGCAATAAAGAAGTTTGCCGAGCCGTTGAATGCTTGATTGACCAGACGCAGAAGCTCTACCGTACCTGGCGTGGGCTGGTCCGGATCTGCCCACTTTGGATCGGGACCCAAGTCAGCAGCCGGCGTGCCGGCGCTGCCCGGCCCGTAAAGGTCGATCGGTTCCTTGTACGTGTACCGTGTGGGAAATTGTGCGGCCGAGACGGCATAGCTGCCAGATCCATGCAGTGGTCGGCGTGCAGGTGGCTCAGAGAAATCGCCCTAAGCGACCACGTCCAGCCCTGCGCGCACGAACTGGGGTGAGGGAAGCGCGCCCGCAGTCCATCAGGTACGTTCTGCCGTTCACGACCAGAGCTGTCGAGATCCCGGACCGGTCGGGCCGGCGGGGGTCCGCCCTGAATCCCGAGGGGGACGACCGCGAAGCGCGTGTCCCGGTGCGTTGACTGCCCCGCTGGAGCAGCGGCGACAGTGAGAGCCAGTGCGCTGGTTGCTGCGGCCGCTCCCAGAACGCCCTTCTGTCGGTGCTTAGGACATCACACGTGCGCAGGCCTGTCCGTCTCTGAGGCTCCGTCCCACTGAATGTCAGCGTCGAATGCCGGCTCGGTTTGAGCAGGGGCCTTGGGCAAGGTGCTGCGGCGGATGACCGGGGTGCGGGGGGTGTCGTCAAAGATCAGCCGCGTGACGTCAGCCCGGGCGTAATGGCCTGCAGGGTCGACAGTGTTCTTAGCCAGGTCAATATCCGCTAGATCAATGTCGGCGTAGACGATGCCTTCCTCGGTGGGGTCCAGGGGCTCTGTGAGGAGGCCTGAGTGCGGACCGAAGACACGCGCGTAGCCTCCGCCGCCGGTATAGACGGGCGTGGGTCCTCCATCGGCCGTCGGGAATTTGCGGGCCCCGTCATCGGACATGATCTGGGTGGCGGTGACGACGAAGGAGCTGCCTTCGAGGGCGTAAGTCTGGGAGCAGGCCATGAGGGACTCCGGGCTCAGTGCCGGCACGTTGCCCAAGATCCCCAGGCAGGGCCAGCCGGCGACGTGGATCTGCTCGTTCTGCGCGTACATGGCGTACTTCGTCAGGGGCTGGAGGTGCTCGAAGCACTGCAGCGCCCCGATTCGACCCAGGGGCGTGTCCAGGACTTTGATGTCGCTGCCGTCGCCTTCCCCGAAGAGGGTCCGCTCTGCATGGGTGGGCTTGAGCTTCCGGCGGTGCTGGATGATCTGCCCGTCGGGGCCGATCACGGCTTGAGACATGTAGAGCGAACCGCCGTCTTTTTCGCTGAAACCCACGATGACGGTGATCGAGTGCCGCTGCGCAGCTTCCCGGATCTTGGCTATCTGGGGTCCGTCGATGGTGGGGGAGTTGGCGTGGTAGCGGGCTACGAACTGCATCTGCTCGTACACGGGGTAGGACCAGAGGAACACGGGGTAGCCGGGAATCCATGTTTCTGGGAACGCGACCAAGTCGGCTCCCCCGGCTGCGGCCTCGGCAATCAGGTGGACGGTCTTTTCCGTCGTCCCGTCAATGTCCAGCCAAACCGGTTCGGCCTGAACGGCAGCAACCCGCACCTTCTCGCTCATCAATACTCCTCGTTATGCTTGGATGGTGCTTCCAAATTTATGATGGGGATCACTTAAATACGTTGGCAATTTCTGCAGGCTCATCCACTATTCCTGCAGGTTCAGGCTTCTCCTGCTTAAACAGGTGCTCGTGCTGGGAGTCGGAGGGACGCAATGACGGACGTAACCGTTACTGATGTTCTGGCTTGGCAGGATGCAGCGAGCCGGGCCTTCGTACCGCTGCTGTGCACGGCCCCCGAACCAGGTTTCGTCGCACATCTTGAGTCCGTTGCCCTGTCCGGCGGGGTATCTCTGGCGCGGGTCCAGTCGGGGCCTCTGCGGGTGGAGCGCCCCGAACGTTTGGCCCGCCGGAATGATGGTGACGACATTCTCATGTCGCTGCAGCTGCAGTCGACCGGGGCTGTCCAGCAGCACGGGCGGACTGCTGTTCTGGTTCCTGGAACGGCGGCCCTTTACGAAATCAACCATCCTTATCTGTTGGACCAGCCACAAGCAGGGCAGGACCTGATCGTCCTTCGCGTTCCACGCCGGCTTCTGGGACTAAAGGACCGGTTCGTCACGGACCTTTGCGGGCGGACAATCGACCAATCCGTCCCCGGCATGGCCGCTTTCACCGGTTATGCCGCTGGATTGATGGCTGGCCGTGGCCACATGGATGACCGTGCACGAATTGAGTTAGGGCACATCAGTACTGATTTACTCTCGCTCGCCCTGCGCTCTTTCGCGGGACTCCAGCAAAACTCGTGGAGCGATGATGAGACCTTGTTGGAATCCGCGAAGGGGTACATCAGGCAATATCTCGCTGACCCGGACCTTTCGGTTGAACGACTGGCCAGCGAACAGAACGTCTCCGTCCGCAAGCTCCACGAAGTCTTCACAGCGATAGGGGAAACGCCGGCGGCGTACGTACGGCGTCGACGCATGGAACGCGCTACCGCCCTCCTCGCTGCGAGGGCACAAACCCGCCAGAGCGTGGGATCCATCGCCGTCGCGTGCGGATTCCGCGACACATCCACCTTTACCCGGGCTTTTACACGCGTCTACCAGTGCACTCCCACACAATGGCCGCTAACGGCCGGTACATTGGCTGCCGCCCCCGTGGCATCTGCTAACTAACCTCGGACGAGAAGCCTTCCAGCGACAAGAGGCCGGTGATGGTGCCGTTACTGGTTATGCTCAGATCACCTTGGATGACGTGGGTATAACCATCGACGCTCGAACCTGCCTGACATGGAGGCGTAAGGTCCCGGAGCCAACGCCGATAAGGGATATTCCGTCAACTGCCTCGGCCGTGCAAACCCGTGCGTGCTAGGCACGCGGCCGGAAACGGTGGCGGCTCTGATCCATCCATGGCTGGGGTCAATTCAGGTCATCCACGGCTGGAAGAAGGAGCCGTTGGAGTAGCTCCCTAGCAGCAGTAGCGGTGGGTAACCTATGAGAATTGTCCCCGGCTGGGGGCGGGCGGACCTGACTTCTCTTTGAAACGTAATCAATTCCGGTTGTTGCGAGGGCCAGGCAAGAGTCGTGTCAGCTTTGGGTGTGGGCCATGTTGGCAGGGGGCCATACGGCTGCGACGACTGATCCGGCACGCCCACATAATTGTCCAAGCGCCACACAAGGAGGTAATGACCTCTCCCTCCTGCACGCGACCTATGCCGGGTGACCCTTAGGTACCCTTGATGTATGCCTTCTACTGTGCCAAGTGCCGAGCCGGCATGGGAGCCGCTCGCCGCACAGGCCGTCGCAGACCTGCTCGCTGCGTCGCCCGTTCGTTGGTGGCTCTCAGGCGGTGCCGCTTTGGATCGCTGGCTGGGCCAGCCGATTCGCGGCCGCTCCAACACGGATGTGAGTGTGGTGTTCAGGGATCTGCCTCAGCTTGTGGCGAGTCTGCCTGCGGGATTCGACGGGTGGGCTTTGGGCGATGAAGACGAACTCGTGCCGTTCGTGGAGAGCCGGTGGGGCGAGGAAGTGCAGCTCGTGCTCGTCCGCGATGTTGAGAAGAACGTGTGGGTGCTGAAGATCAATGTCGAGGACGGGGCGCCCAGCGGTTGGGTGTACAGGCGAGACCCGCGGCTGCAACTGCCCTGGGACCGCGCAGTGATCGACGTCGGTGGCGTTCCGACCGGAGCGCCCGAGGTGCAGCTGGTCTGGAAAGCGTTGCGGCCTCGACCGGAAGACGACCTCGACAAGGACGCCGTGCTACCCAAGCTCTCTAAAGAGGCCTACGCCTGGTACGAGCGCTGCATCCTCACGATCCACCCGCACTCTTCGTGGTCGATCCATGTGCGCAGCCCCTTTGCGCCGGCGAAGGCCAGCTGGAGCCGCAAGCGCAGCTGAGGCAATGAAGCCGCCCTACTCGCGAACGGCGCGCAGAACGAGCGAGCGGAACCACCGTTGGGCCGGTGTCAGGCTGGCCTCGCGCCGCGTGTACAACGAGACGGGGGTGCTCTGGCCCGACCACGGAAGGTCCGCGATCCGCAGGCCGGGGAACCACCCGCTAAACACCTCGGCGACGTGCCGTGGCAGCAGGGCGATGAGATCTGTTGTACTCAGGACCGCCGGTACCGTCGCGTAATCCTCAATGCTCAGCACAACCTGGTGCATCAGCCCGTGCTCGGTAAGCACCTGTAGCGGAAAGATGTGCCCTCCGCGTGCTGAAACCCGCAAGAAGTGGCGCCCCGTAAACATGTCGGGTCCGGTGGACGGCAGGGGATGCTCTCCCGAGACGAGTGCGACGTACTCGACGGCACGAACTTGTGAGCGCCACAGCTGAGAGCTGTCGATCACCGAGACGGTAATCGCGAGGTCGATCGTTCCTCGCGTGAGCCCATCCTCGACCTGGTCCGAGTCCAGTCGCTCCGCCTGCAGGTGCGGCCGGGAGGCTTCGCGCTCAAGGGCCCCCATTATGGGCGGAAGGAAGGTCTGCTCGCCAATCGAGGTGAGTCCGAGCATCAGCTGGCCGCTGAAGGCAGAGGGCTCGAAGGCATCCGCCTCGTTTACGGTTGCATCGATCTGCGCTAGGGCTTCGTGCAGCGGGGCGAACAGCTGCGTGGCCTTGGCGGTCGGCACCATGTCATGCCCCTCGCGGCGGAACAGCTCGTCGCCGAACCGTGCCCGAAGCCGGCGAAGGGTATAGCTGACGGTGGGCTGCGTGACATGCAGGCGCTGGGCGACCGCGGTGACGCTGCGCAGTTCATAGAGCACCACGAAAGTGCGCAACTGGTTGAGGTCGGTGAAGGCCATCTATTGATCATATCTATAGAGGTCGCGGCGAATATCTATTCGACTGCATGTTCGTGCCCTGCAATCATTACTAGGCGTAAGCCTTCTAAGTGACAAGGACGACACTCGTTGATCATCGACATTCACGGCCATTACACGACTGCTCCGGCCCAGCTCGGCGCCTGGCGCGACCTGCAGATGGCCTTTTCTGAGGAGCGGGGGAAAGCCCCTGATCCGGCGAAGCTGAAGATCTCCGACGACGACATCCGCGAGACCATCACGGCAAATCAGCTCAAGTTGATGGACGAGCGCGGCAGTGATGTCACGGTCTTCAGTCCTCGCGCCTCATTCATGGCCCATCATGTCGGTGACTTTGAGGTCAGTATGACGTGGGCACGCATCTGCAATGATTTGTGCGCACGGGTGAGCGAACTCTTCCCCGACCGGTTCCTGATGGGGGCCATGTTGCCGCAATCGCCGGGCGCGGACCCGGCGACCACTGTCGACGAACTGACTCGAGCCGTCGAAGAGCTTGGCGCCGTCACGGTCAACCTGAATCCCGATCCTTCCGGTGGCAAGTGGACGGCACCGGCGCTGACTGATCGGTCCTGGTACCCGATCTATGAAAAGCTCGTCGAGTTCGAGATCCCCGCCATGGTGCACGTGAGCACGTCCTGCAAACCGGTCTTCCACACCACTGGAGACCACTACCTGAACGCTGACACGACCGCCTTCATGCAGCTGCTTAAGGGTGACCTGTTCCGCGACTTTCCCGAGCTCAAGTTCGTCATCCCCCATGGCGGCGGGGCAGTGCCGTACCACTGGGGCAGATTCCGCGGCCTCGCCATGGCGCTCGGCAAGCCGGAGCTGGAAGAGCACCTGCTGAGCAACGTCTTCTTCGACACCTGCGTCTACCACCAGCCCGGGATCGACCTACTCACGAAGGTCATTCCCGCGGACAACATCCTTTTCGCCAGCGAAATGATCGGCGCGGTGCGCGATATCGACCCGCGCACGGGCCACTACTTCGACGACACGAAGCGGTATGTCGATGCCACAGAGAACCTGACCGACGCCGAGCGCGTGCAGGTCTTCGAATCCAATGCCCGCCGCGTGTACCCGCGCGTTGACCGCGCGCTGACCGCCCGCGTGCTCTAAATAGGAGGAACCCCATGCGATTGAACAATCTCGGACTTGTCCACACTTGTATTGAACGCCCTGCTCCTGAGGACGTCGCACGCCTCTCGAAGTTCGGTGTCGCGACGATCCATGAGGCGATGGGCCGCGTCGGGCTCATGCGCCCCTACATCCGCCCCGTCTACACCGGAGCCAAGCTCTGCGGGCCTGTAGTTACCGTGCTCCTGCAGCCCGGCGACAACTGGATGTTTCACGCCGCTGCCGAACAGGTGCAGGAGGGGGACGTGATCGTCGCTGGCTGCACCACCGAGAGCGAGGATGGATTCTTCGGCGAGCTGCTCGCCACTTCGCTGGCAGCGCGGGGCTGTAAGGGCCTGGTCATCGACGGCGGTGTCCGCGATGTAGCGGACCTGGAGGAGATGCAGTTCCCGGTGTTCTCCCGTGCCATCAACGCCAAGGGCACAGTCAAGGCCACGCTGGGGTCGGTAAATGTCCCGGTCGTCGTGGCAAACGCGCTTGTCAACCCCGGCGACGTCGTCGTCGCAGACGTCGACGGCGTCGTTGTCGTGCCGCGCGAACTCGTCGGCGCTGTCGCTAATGCCAGCCAGGCGCGCGAAGACAACGAAGAGGCCAAGCGCCAAAAATTCCGCGAAGGCGTACTCGGCCTCGACATCTACGGCATGCGCGAGCCGCTTGCCGCCGCCGGCCTTGAGTACGTGGAGAACTGACCGTGGCACACGGGGAACTGATAATGGAGCACGGCGACACCACAGGCGGCTTCGAGAAGACGGCCGGTTGGCTCGACTGGTACGAGGGCCCTTCCAAGCCCACGTTCCATTTGCCAGCGGGAGCGGTCGATGCGCACTGCCACGTGTTCGGTCCAGGCGAAGAATTTCCCTACGCGCCGGAACGCAAGTACACGCCTTGCGATGCCTCCGCTGAGCAGCTCTTCGGGCTGCGGGATTACCTCGGCTTCGACTACAACGTGATCGTCCAGGCGACCTGCCACGGTGCCGACAACAGTGCGTTGGTCGACGCGCTGCGGCGCAGCGACGGGCGGGCACGCGGCGTCGCGACCGTCCGGCGCGATGTAAGCGACGTCCAGCTCGCCGAGCTGCACGAGGCCGGTGTCCGCGGAGTGCGCTTCAACTTCGTCAAGCGCCTCGTGGACCGGGTCCCCACGGACTCGCTGGAGGAGATCGTCGCGAAGATCGCGCCGCTGGGCTGGCACGTCGTGGTCTACTTTGAGGCGGCGGACCTGCCCGACCTCTACGACTTCTTCTCCAGCATCCCGACCGACGTCGTCGTCGACCACATGGGCCGGCCCGACGTGATGAAGGACCCCAACGGCCCCGAGTTCGGGCTGTTCCTGCGCTTCATGCGCGAGAACCCGAACGTCTGGACCAAGGTCTCCTGCCCCGAACGCCTGAGCGTCACCGGGCCCAACGCCCTGGATGGCGAGCAGCACGCGTACACCGACGTGGTCCCGTTTGCCCGACGTGTGGTCGAGGAATTCCCGGACCGCGTCTTATGGGGAACCGACTGGCCCCACCCTAACCTCAAGGACCACATGCCCGACGACGGGCTGCTGGTCGACTTCATCCCCCAAATAGCGACGACGGCCGAGCTCCAGCGGCGCCTGCTCGTGGACAACCCTCATCGCCTCTACTGGCCCGAAGGAGCATGACATGACGCTCGACAAGCCTTACAACCAGGTTCCCGGCACGACCATCTTCGATGCCGACATGGCCCGCAAGGGATACCACCTTAACCAGTTCTCGATGTCCCTGATGAAGCCCGAGAACCGCCAGCGTTACCTTGCCAACCGCGAAGGCTACCTCGACGAGTGGCCCCTCTCGCCGAAGCAACGCCAAGCCGTGCTCGACATGGACCTCAACGCCATGATCGCAGAGGGCGGCAACATCTACTTCCTGAGCAAGATCGGCGCTACCCATGGCTTGAGCTTCCAGCAGATGGCCGGCTCGATGACAGGCATGTCAGAGGCCGCCTACCGCGACATGATGATCGAGGGCGGGCGCCGCGCAGAAGGCAACCGCGCCAAAGACCTCGACGGCTGGGCGCCTCCGATGCCGAGCCAAAAGTCCGCGACGGCGCGCGAGAACCCCCCGGCGAAGTACACCTCGGCGCTGTTCACCTCGCATGTCCCTGCCATTGGTGCCGCGATGGACCTCGGCAAGACCGAGGAGCCGTACTGGAAGAAGGTCTTCGACGGCTACGAATGGACCCGCAAGTGGGCTAAGGAGAACACCCCGGACGTCGTCATCCTCGTCTACAACGACCACGCGACCGCGTTCGACTCCTCCATCATCCCTACGTTCGTGCTCGGCACCGGGAGCGAGTACCCTGTCGCCGACGAGGGCTACGGGCCCCGCCCGGTTCCGACGGTCAAGGGCTACCCGGAGTTCGCCGCGCACATCGCTCAGTCGGTCATCCAGGACGACTTCGACCTCACCCTCGTCAACGAGATGGTCGTGGACCACGGTCTCACGGTGCCGCTGTCGCTCGTATACGGCGACGTCAAGGAGTGGCCGTGCAAGGTCATCCCGTTGGCTGTCAACGTGGTGCAGTACCCGGTGCCTTCTGGCCGCCGCTGCTACGAACTCGGCAAGGCCCTGCGCCGCGCCCTGGACAAGTGGGACGGCCCGGAGCTCAATGTTCAGATCTGGGGCACTGGCGGCATGAGCCACCAGCTGCAGGGTCCGCGGGCTGGCCTTATCAATAAGGAGTGGGACAACGCGTTCCTCGACCACCTCATCGCCGATCCGCTGGGCCTGACCGAGTGGCAGCATATGGAGTACGTCGACGAGGCGGGCTCCGAAGGCATCGAGCTTGTAGACTGGCTGATCGCGCGCGGCGCAATGGATGACCAGTTCGGTGGCGAGGCCCCCTCAATCGACCACCGGTTCTACCACGTGCCGGCGTCAAACACGGCCGTCGGGCACTTGGTCATCTCTAACCCTGTCGCGGCCGATGTGCAGGGCGCAGGGAAGCGCGGTGAGAGCACCACCCAGGCGTTATCCGACACTCCATCCGTCGTTCAGACAGCCCGGAACGCCACACCGGCACCGGTCCTGAACAGCTGACCCATCAAGGAGATACAAAATGAGCAGTGAGAAGGTCCGCATAGCGGTCGTCGGCGCCACGGGTGCCTTCGGCATGAAGCATCTCGATGGCCTCGCCGAGATTCCGGACGCCGAGGTTACAGTCGTCACGGGCACAACGCGGGAGAAGGCGGCGGCGGTCGCGTCAAAGTACGGCGTGCCGAACGCGGTGGTCGGTTTCGATGCAGTGCTCGAGCGTGACGACGTCGACGCAGTCATCCTTGCAACGCCGACGCAGCTGCACGCCTCGCAGACCCAGGCGGTGCTCAAGGCCGGCAAGCATGTGCAGGTCGAGATCCCCCTCGCCGACTCCCTTACGGAGGCCGAGGCGACTTTGGCTGCCGCCGAGGCGTCGAATCGCGTCGCGATGGTCGGCCATACCCGGCGTTTCAACCCCTCCCATCAGTTCGTGCACAACCGGATTGCCGCGGGTGAATTCAATGTGCAGCAGATGGACGTGCAGACGTACTTCTTCCGCCGCACCAACACGAACGCCAAGGGTGAGGCCCGCTCATGGACCGATCACCTGCTGTGGCACCACGCCGCCCACACGGTGGACCTGTTCGCCTACCAAGCCGGCAGGATCGTCCAAGCGAACGCCATCCAAGGCCCGGTCCATCCCGAGCTCGGCATCGCCATGGACATGTCGATCCAGCTCAAGAGTGAGACCGGGGCGATCTGCACCCTGTCTCTGTCGTTCAACAACGAAGGCCCCTTCGGAACCTTCTTCCGCTATATCGGCGACACAGCCACCTACGTTGCGCGCTACGACGATTTGTTCAATGGCAAGGACGAGCAAATCGACGTGTCGAAGGTGGCGGTCAGCATGAACGGCATCGAGTTGCAGGACCGCGAGTTCGTCAATGCGATCCGGGAGGGCCGCGAGCCGAATTCCTCGATCCGCCAGGTCATAGACTGCTACCGGGTGCTCGGTGCGCTCGAGGAGCAGCTAGCGTGATCCTGCCGAAAATCGGCCTCGGCTGCATGTCGTTGAGCCACGCCTATGGGTTCCCTCCCTCGGTCGAGGACGGTCTGGCGTTCCTGCGGTCGGCGCTCGACGAAGGCGTACGCATGCTCGATACCGCCACGCTCTACGGTGGCGGCCTCAACGAGAAGCTGGTGGGGCAGGCGATAGCCGGGCGCCGCGACGAAGTGCTGCTGGCCAGCAAGTGCGGCATGGCAATGGTCGACGGCGTCAAGAAGATCGATGGACGTCCTGAGACGCTGCGCGCCCAGGTTGACGCCTCGCTCGGGCGTCTCGGCGTCGACCACATCGACCTGTACTACCTGCACCGGTGGGACCGGGAGGTGCCCATCCAGGAGAGCGTTGGTGCGCTTGCTGAGATGGTGGCCGCCGGCAAGATAGGTGCCATCGGACTCTCCGAAGTGTCCGTCCAGCGCCTGCGGGAGGCCCAGGCTGAAGCTCCAATCGCCGCGGTGCAGAACGAGTATTCGCTGTGGAGCCGCAACCCCGAGCTTGGCATGCTTGAGGCGACCCGCGTGGGCGGGGTCGCGCTGGTGGCGTTCTCGCCCCTCGCGAGGGGTTTCCTCAGTGATGGCTTCGACTCCCCAGAAGAGTTCGCGCCCAAGGACATCCGGCGGGGAATGCCGCGCTTTCAACCCGAGCATTGGCCGGCGAATGCGACCCTGCTGCCCCAATGGCGGGCCTTGGCAGCGGAGGCCGGCTGCACTGCTGGGCAGCTCGCACTCGCGTGGGTGCTCTCGCGGGGTGAGCATGTAGTACCGATCCCGGGAACGACCCGCTTGGATCACCTCCGCGAAAATCAGGCGGCTGCAAGCCTCTTGATTGATGCCGAGCTGCTCAACCGCGCGGGTGACCTTATTGGAACCTCCACGGTATCGGGCCAGCGCTATGCAGCAGCCGCAGCACGCGAGGTTGACGCCGAGACCTTCGAGGATGCCGCATGAGAGCGATTTCATCGATGGCTACCCGCAACGTTCTCACCGATCTAGCGGAGGCCGCCGTAGCTTCCGGTTTGCCGTGCGTTGACCTCGAGTCCGTCGGTGGCGTGGATGCCGCCAGACGCGTGAGCGAAGGCGAGCAGTTCGAGTTGGTGTTCCTTGCCCTGGATGCGCTTCGGCGGCTCGCCGAAGACGGGCATGTCATTGCGGAATCGCTGACGCCACTCATGCTGTCGCAGGTCGCGGTGGCCGTTCCATCTATGTCGAATGCGCCTGCTACCCACGAAAGAACACGCGCGTTCCCCGAGGCCGCCGGCCTTCGCGCCGCTCTGCAACATGCCGCTCGCATCGGCTACTCGACCGGCCCCAGTGGCGTCGCACTCATGAAGATGATCGAAGACTGGGGCCTTGGCGAAGAGCTCGAGCAACGCATGGTCCAGGCACGTCCGGGCATTCCGGTTGCCCGCTTGCTCGCCCAGGGCGATGTGGAGCTCGGGTTCCAGCAGCTCAGCGAGCTGGTGGGACAGCCCGGCATTCGCGTCCTCGGAGTACTGCCGCCAGACTGCGCCATCGACACAGTTTTTGCGGGCGCCGTCGCGACGACGTCGGAGGACCGTGCTAAGGCACTCGAGGTACTGGGGTTCTTTTCCTCGCTGGCCGCGATACCGATCGTGGCGGCGCACAGTTTCGTGCCGGCTGGATCCTGTAGGGAGGTCCCATCGTCCCTGTGACCGATGAAGGTTGCTTCCAGGTGCGGAGGCATCAAGTTATAGCCCTATTGGCCCTTGGGTTCTCCTGGTCGAAAAGCCGCATCTGGGGGTATGAAGATCGCGCACTGGCTGCGTCACGCTAACTAGATTTATAGTCTGTTGCACGGTGAGCTTGACGTCGATTACAGAAGATTCTCTTCAAGGTGATCAACACGAATGGTGCAAGGAATGGGCGGCGGCTTCCACGTCCTGGGGCACGACCAAGTTCTTTCCCAATGCACTGTCCACGCAGCGCGCGTTACTCGAAACGCCAGTCGTCCGGGTCCGGCTGGCAGGGGGACTGGTTTTCCCGCTAAGAGGCCCCCACCGAGCGGGGGCCGTCGGGATAGCATTCTGGCAGCAGTAGCGTGGATAACCTATGCGAATTGTCCCCGGCTGTGAGCGGGCGGACCCGACTTCGGGTTCAGACGTGGATCAATTCCCGTTGATCGGAGGACCGGGCAAAGGAACCGTGAGTCAGCTTTGGGTGGGATCCAACGTGTTTGAGTCGCTCTGGGACATGTGCGGTCATGCTCCTTTAGTCCTACTCGGGAAAGCGGCAGATCCAGACGGTTCGAGTGCGGCACTGACAAACGTAATTCTGCATGCAGTTCATATCGCTCAGATGCCGGGTCACGTCTCGCTGTTCCATACCTGAGTCCCGTGGCGGGACGCTTCGTTGGTGAGCTAGCCGGATACACGGTCGACTGCTGCATCCATCAGGTCCGTACGAGTGGTCATATGGATATACCGCTGGTAAGAATTTGTGATGTGTCGCTGAACTGCTGCAACTGACTGTTCCACATCACGGCGGCGAAGAGCGGCCACCACATCGGCGTGCTCCTGTGCGATCATCTCCACCGACACAATCATTTTGTACCAGATGCGTAGCGCCGAGACGTTAATCCTCGTTGACGCATCCACCAGAAACGGGTTGCCCGTTGCCTCGGCAATACCCTGGTGGAAGAGCAGATCCACCTCCACTGCTTCATAGGCGAGGTTCTGTTCGACCAACCGTGCCTCCTCGGCCACCAGCCGGTCCAGGTGGGCATCTGTCTCCTCCGTGGCACGCTGGGCCGCAAGGGCTGCGATTTGTGTTTCGAAAATGGACCGCGCCTCATATAGGGCCTTCACTTGCTCTACACCGATTTCTGGTACGTACGGGGAGCGCCTGTCTGGCCAAATAATTAACTGGTCGTTGCGTAATTGCTTCAGGGCCTCGCGAATCGGCGTGCGGCCCAGCCCGTACCGTAGGCCTAGGGCTGTTTCATCCATAGCTTCGTTGGCCGGGATGACCCCTGTGATGACATCACGTCTCGCCCGTTCGTACGCCGTATTTGACTTCATTGCTAACACCTTTACAAGATACCCCTTGACAGCTCAGTATATCGAAAATATATTTTACGCCAGGCAAGTCAAGCTGCAGACCCTAACGGCAAGTACAGACCGCAGGCCCCTCCCCACGCTCTCGTTCCTGGCCCTCAAAACCCACACTGCGCATCACCTACTGGAGAGCATTGATATGAAGATGCCGTCCTTAACGCACCCACCCTCGATCGCCTCACACTTTGGTGGAATCGCCGCCAGTTTCGGCCCGGTTCCTTTTCATGTGAAGGAATGTTCAGGAGTGAGGTCAAGCCGGGCACTAGGTGTAGTTACCCGGCGCGCTGCACCTCCGGAGTGGCTGCGGAGTGATCAGGTATATGACGTCGACACCGACTTCGGCTGCGATCTTTGCGCCGTCGGTAGTGATATCGCGAAAGTAGCAGGCCATACTTTGCCTGGCTACTCGTGCCAACCGTCCCAACCATTCATTGCTGCGGATCAACCAGTGGATAAGCGCCGTGTACCCAAGACCGCACTGGTCGATGCAGATTTCCCTTCCAATGGGATGTGGAGGTAGAGAACAGTGCCAGTTCTCGGTGAGGCAGTATTGGCGATGTGGTGGGACATGGGCCCGGCAGTGCGCGCGGATTTCGAGGATTGGCATGCCCACGAGCACTTCCCGGAACGCCTCGCCATCCCGGGGTTCCGCCGCGCAACCCGATGGACCAGTACCGACGGGGGAGAGGGCATGTTCGTTATGTACGAGCTCGATGGCCATGAGGTGCTTGCGTCGCAAGCCTATGCCGCCCACCTCAATTCGCCGACACCGTGGTCAACGCGGCTGATGCCCCATCACCGGAACATGGTGCGGAGCCAGTGCCATGTGCTCGAAAGCGAGGGGGCCGTGACCGCGCATCACACACTGACCATCCGGTTCTCTCCATCTCCTGGGCAATCCGAGCACCTCCAGGCGGCGTTGCGCCGGCTGGGCGCTGATATCCGGACGAGGCCGGGGCTGGTCGGGCTCCATCTGCTTCGGCATCAAACACCTGATATTGCGCCCACAACGGAGCAGCGCATCCGCGGCAACGCGGACCGGTTCGCTGATTGGGTGCTTGTCGTTTGCGGCTATGACCTCGCTGCCTTGGAATCCTTACAGTGCGGCGATCTGGAGGCTAGGGCTTGGCAGGCCATGGGGGCGTCTCCCGGAGCCGAGGGGCACCTGTACACGTTGGCGTACTCCGCGACCCCTGGAGACGTACGTGGCTGAATTCCGGTTGCATCCGCGTGTTGGCTGGCAGTTTCTTTTTGACTAGGCATGAACGACCCCCCAAATAGGGATTGTTGCCCAACCCAGGTGAGATCGGCGTAAATTTCTGGCCGTCCCGGACCATGCCCTGATACCACGCTTCTATGGAGCGAACTTGCATCGTCCTGGCGGAAAGTCCAACGCGGAGCCGCACGGTAGTCGCTTCGGCAGCACAATTCAGCACTTAATCACCAACCTGAACCAATACAGACGCACCCCAACCCGGGGCTGCGGTTGCATCACAGAATGGAGAATGACATGAGCGACATCGTGGTCGAACCTCACGGTTCTCAGATGGTCAAAACCCCTCGAAAGGCTGCTGTTTCCGGCTGGATCGGCAGCGCCTTGGAATACTACGATTTTTTTATTTACGGCACAGCCGCCGCGTTGATCTTTCCGAGGCTGTTCTTCCCGGCGGAGAATCCCACCACCGCGACGATCGCATCGCTTGCGACGTTTGGTGTCGCTTACGTGGCGCGTCCCATCGGGTCGTTCATATTTGGACATCTGGGCGACACCATAGGTCGTAAACGGGTACTGACGATCACCTTGTTCGGTATGGGTGGTGCGACGTTCGCCATCGGGATCCTGCCCACCTACGATCAGATCGGAATTTGGGCTCCGGTCCTGTTGCTGATTTGCCGGATTATGCAGGGTCTGGCCGTGTCGGGTGAGCAGTCCAGTGCCAGCTCCACAGCGCTGGAGCATGCGCCGGCGAATCGTCGGGCCTTTTACTCGAGCTTTACCCTGGCAGGTACACAGGCCGGTAACATCCTCGCGAGCCTGGCGTTCCTGGTGGTGGCAACACTGCCGGATGAGCAACTGTTCACCTGGGGTTGGCGGATCCCGTTCCTGCTCAGCGTGGTGGTGGTTGCCGTGGGTTGGTGGATTCGAAAGAGCCTGCACGAGAGCCCCGTGTTCACTGAAGAGAAGGAGCATGGCGAGGTCCCGAAGGCGCCCCTGAAGGTGCTGTTCAAGGTTTACACGGGAAGTGTCCTGCTGATCGTCTTTGCCGCGTTGGCGTCGGTGAACAGCACAATTTTCGGCCAATTCGCGCTGACTTATGGCGTGACGGGACAGGGCATGTCGCGCAGCATGTTCCTCTGGTTGGCGATCCTGATCAATTTCCTGGCTTTGTTCACCATTCCGGTAATGGGTTTGCTCTCGGACAAGGTCGGCCGCAAGCCGGTGTACGTCATCGGCATGATCGGGGTTGCGATCATGGTGTGGCCGTTCCTCTGGTCGATCAATCAAAAGAACGTGCCCCTGCTGTTCATCACCAGCATCCTGATGGTGGTGATTTGCTATGCCTGCTATGCGGGTACAGCGTTCGCGATCTTCAACGAGCAATTCTCCACACGGGTGCGGATGTCCGGAGTGGCGGTTGGAACCCAATTCGGTTTTGCCCTGGGCGGCTTCGCCCCGGCGATCGCTGCGACACTCGCCGGAGAGGGCCTGCAGTCCTGGGTGCCAGTGGCTGTCTTTGCCTGCGCTGCGGCACTGATCGCAGCGGTCGCGGCGGCCTTCATGCGGGAAACCTACAAGACACCCCTCAACGATCTCGGAAAGAAAGCCCCGGCGAAGAGTGCTTCCTGAGCGTTGTCCAGTGGAAGACGCGGCGCATTCACTTGGCTGATGCGGGGTGAATGCGCCGTCAGCGCCTAGTCCAAGTCCCTAACCGTGCCTACTTCCTAGGGAAAGTGTTGCCGTGACAAATGCTGTGTACGTACTGAACGGGCCGAACCTGAACATGCTGGGCAAGCGCGAACCGCACCTTTACGGGAGCGTCACGCTCCCGGAGGTCGAAAAGCACTGCCGGGAACGGGGAGCCGAACTCGGGCTGGACATCATGTTTGAGCAGAGCAATGCCGAGTACCAGTTGATCGACTGGCTGCATCAGGCCTACGAGGAAGAAGCGGCGGTCGTGATCAACCCGGCCGGGCTGTCATTCCGCTCAATTCCTTTGCTCGACGCGCTCAAGATCATCCAACGGCCCATCGTGGAAATCCACGTGACCCAGATCCACCAGCGCGGCGGCCTCTACGACCGCTCGCTGGTCTCCACCGTGGCAGACGTCGTCATCTGCGGGGCGGGCGTATTCGGCTACGACCTGGCGCTGCAGGCAATGGCCGCGAGGCTCGCGGAACTGGCATGACCCAACGGAGCCAGATGCTGCGCCGGAATGTCGTCGCCCCACAGCGACGTCGAGGCACCAAGCGCAACGGGACGTTGCGTGCAACAACTTGCGGGCGATTGGGCCCTAACCCACCTGCATTTCGACGGCGGATACGATCCCGCTGACATCCCAAGTCGTGAATAAGTCATGCAGAACCTCGCTTCGGTACCACGGCCACGGCGAGGGGTCTCGCCATCTCAATTCGTGTTGACCGAGCCAAGGAGATGCCATGGAGAAAATCCGTTGGGGTGTGATCGGTGGCGCCTCAATCGCGCGTTACCGCGCCCTGCCTGCAATGAAGCAGGCGCGAAGTGTTGAGTTGACTGCACTGGCTTCGCGAAGTGCCGAGAAGGCAGCCGTTGTGTGTGCCGAACTGGGCATTCCGACCGCTTACGGCTCCTATGAACAGCTGCTGGCGGACCCGGACATCGATGCCGTCTACCTCCCCTTGCCCAACCACCTGCATTGCGAGTGGGCTGTGAAAGCAATGGAGGCCGGCAAGCATGTGCTGTGCGAAAAGCCGCTCAGTTTGTCACTCGCCGAGATCAAACGCCTCACGGAGGTTCGAAATCGAACAGGCCTGCACATCGAGGAGGCATTCGTCTTTCGGAACCATCCGCAATGGCAACGCACGGCCGAAATCCTCGAGGCGGGCACGATCGGTGACGTGCGAGGGATGCAGGTCACGATGGCGATGCAGTTCCTTGACCCAAACGACATCCGCAACAAACTCGAGCTCGGCGGCGGGGCGCTTTACGATCTGGGCGGCTACGTCATTAGTGCGTGCTCGATGGTGTTCGGGCGGGAACCAATCAGGGTCATCGCCACAATTGACCGTGATCCTGAGATGAGAATCGATCGGCTGTCGACCGCCATCCTTGACTACGGCGGCGCCCACGCGACGATCACCGTCTCCACCCAAGCGGGCCCGGCGGGCCGCGGGACCCATCAGCTGTTGTCCGTGCTCGGGTCCACCGGGTGGCTGCGCATGGACTTCCCACTCGCCCAGGCAGTACCCCACGAGTGCCACGTTCTCATCGGCGATGCGACCAGTATCGGCGGATTCGAGACAAGTTCCTTCACCTTCGAGCCGGTAAACCAATACACGCTGCAGGGGGAACGATTCTCCCGCTACCTCCTCGGCGAGGACGTGCCCACATGGCCAATCGAGACAGCAGCAACGACCATGAAGATCATCACAGCGATTTTCGGGTCTGCGGCGACCGGGCAGTGGCAGGAACTGGACTAACTCTCTCGCTCACCTGACTGCTATCGAGCCCGCACCTACCCCCCCGTCGCGGATGATTTGCTGGACGCGCGAAAACACGTTGAGACGAGTTCTCTCACCTGTTTCTACTCGTCCTACTCGAACGCCCGTGAGGCGATAATGGGCTTCCGTCAACCTGCCTCAGCCGAACAAACCCGCGCTTGCTGATCACCCGGCCGGAACTGATGGGCACTTTGATCCGTCCATGACTGGGGTCAATTCGGGTTATCCAGGGCTGGAAGTGGGAGCCGTTGGGGTAGCTCCCTGGCAGCGGTAGCGGTGGATCACCTATGAGAATTGTCCCCGGCTGTGGGCGGTGGCAGCATTCTTCTTCACGGTGGAGCGGAGATCTAATTCCCACTGCTTCTGCAGTCTAGGCAAGGAGGCATTTGCCAGGTTGGGGGTAATTGAAACTGACGGTCCTCTGGTTGGCCCGCTCTTTGATCAGCCCATACTGCCGGTTAATTCAGCTGGTTGGAGGCGGGTATCGAGAGAGCAGACAACCGGACTACGTCAGGACGTGGAGCTGGCGACGGGTGGGTTTACGTAGCTTTCGAGGTGTTGGCGGAGGTTAGTTTTGCGGATCTTGCCGCTGGCGGTCCGTGGCATTTCGTTGACAAACACAACAGATTTCGGGATCTTGTAGCGTGCCAGTCTGCCGTCCAGGTGGGCCTTGACCTGTTCTTCGGTCAATTGTGCTCCGTCGCGCAGCTGGATGACCGCTCGTGGCACTTCTCCCCATTTGTCGTCCGGCACCCCGATTACCGCGACACTGCCGACGGCGTCCAGCTCAGTGATGGCTTGCTCTACTTCTGCCGGGTAGATGTTCTCTCCGCCGGAGATGATCATGTCCTTGATCCTGTCCGCGACGAAGTAGAAGCCCTCTTGGTCCTGGAATCCCATATCCCCGGATTTGAACCATTTGCCGGGGGCGTATGACTCTTCGGTGGCATCGGGGCGGTTCCAGTATCCGTGTATGACGTTGGGGCCCTTGATGTGGATTTCCCCGACGGTTCCTTGCTGGACGGGCTCACCCAGAGGATCAGCGATCCGGACATCGGTGAAGAAGTGCTGAAGCCCGCACGAGCCGGCCTTGTCCCGTGATCTTGTTGCCGGGAGGACCGTTGCGCCGGGGGCGGTTTCGGTCATGCCGTAGCCGGTGCCGATCTGGAGGCCTCGGGCTTCGTACGCGTCGAGTACCCGCAACGGGATGGCGGACCCTCCGCAAGTGAGTTTGTTCAGCGAACTGAGGTCTGCCGTTGCCCATGCGGGGTGTTCGCAGATGAGCTGGTAGGTGGTCGGGACCCCGCTCATGGTCGTAACTCTGTACTGCTCGATCAGGGCAAGGACCCGGTTGGGGTCAAACCTTGATTCGAGGATGATGGTGCCGCCTTTGAGGAGAGTGGGGAGCACGCCCATGCTCAGTGAGGCGACGTGGAACATCGGTGAAATCATCAGCGCCACGTCGTTCGAGGAGAAGTCGAAGTCCACGATGACGTTGATGCAGTTCCAGGTGAGGTTTCCGTGGGTGAGCAGGGCACCTTTGGGGCGCCCGGTGGTACCGGAGGTGTACAGGATCATTGCCCCGTCGTCCAGGCCCACAGACTCGTCGAGGAATTGAAGGGATCCGGAGGACACGAGTTCGTCGAACTCTTCACTTGGCAGCTGGCCAGCAACTTCATCTGCCTCGCTGGTAGGCGGAGCGGAATCGTTCACTGTGCTGAGTAGTCGCACGTGCGTATTTGTTGCACCACGGCGGGCAAGGACGGTCAGGCTTCGGGCGTGTACCAGAGCCACGGCGTCACTGTCTTGGAGCTGGTACCGGATTTCCGGTGGCGCGAGCCGCGTGTTGAGCGGAACGAAGATGGCTCCCAGGAGGCCGCAGGCGAAGAGTGTCTCCAGGAAAGCAGGGTGGTTTTCACCGAGGTAGGCCACCCTGTCCCCTTTAGCCACACCGCGGTCGCGGAGGGCGTTGGCCAGCCGGGTGGCGCGTTCTGCGAATTCCTCGTAGGTGAGTTCGCTGTCCCCGGAGATCAGGGCCGCTTTGGTTCCTGATTTGGGGCGACGCCGTTGCAGCCATGAGCCGATGCCGAAGTTCTCCACGGCGGGTCCTTTCTAGAGGTGGTCTGGGCTTGTTAGAGCCGTACGGTCTGGAGGTCGTTGTTTTGGGTCCCTGGTCAGCAGGATGAACAGGATTGCAATTACGGACATGGCGGCCAGATATAGGACCACGGAGTTCGTGTTCCCGCCAGAGTCCTTGAAGATCTGGGCCACGATGACGGGGGTGCTGCCCAAGTAGCTGGCGGCGATGACGGTGCGTGCCTCCTTGCGCCGGCTTGCCGGGTCCATGGCCTGAAGCTGCGATATGTGGGACATCTTTGCTCAGCAGAGGTGTGCGACTGGGATGGGCGGGGCCTCGACGTCGAGGCCCCGCAACGGCCGGGGTTTGTTTACTTGTAGAAGCGGGCGAGGAATTCGGCTACTACGGCGGGGCGTTCCTGTCCTTCGATTTCGATGGTGTTGGCCACTTTGATCTGGGCGCCGCCCTTGACTTCGGTTACTTCAGCGATGGTGGCCTGCATGCGGATGCGGGAGCCCACCTTCACGGGGGACGTGAAGCGGACT
Source organism: Arthrobacter sp. Z1-9 (assembly GCF_054792695.1). Lineage (NCBI taxonomy): Bacteria > Bacillati > Actinomycetota > Actinomycetes > Micrococcales > Micrococcaceae > Arthrobacter > Arthrobacter sp. Z1-9. The sequence goes on from NZ_CP096456.1 coordinate 200,201, forward strand.
TTGTCCAGGCCGTAGTTCACCTTGGTTGTTACGCCGTCTACGTCAAACAGCTCGCCCCAGAAGGGGATGATGAGGGAAAGGGTGAGGAAACCGTGCGCGATGGGGGCACCGAAGGGTCCGTCCTTGGCGCGTTCGGGGTCAACGTGGATCCACTGGTCATCCCCTGTCGCGTCGGCGAACTTGTTGATCTGTTCCTGGGTGATTTCGCGGTATTCGGTCGCGCCGAGGTGGGTTCCGGCGAGGGTGAGCAGTTTGTCGAAGTCGACGACGAGGTTAGGCATTTGAGTCTCCTGTTGGATTGATAGGGAAAAGTCCGGCGGCCGTGCCGCCGGGAGGACTGCGGGATTGAGGTCAGCGGGTGAAGGCGCTTTCGCCGGTGAGGGCGCGGCCGATGATCAGGGCATTGATGTCGTGGGTGCCTTCATAGGAGTAGACGGCCTCGGCGTCGGCGTGGAACCTTGCCACATCCGTCTCCAGGGTGATGCCGTTGCCGCCCACCATTTCGCGGGCCAAGGCAACGGTGTCGCGCATCAGAAGTGATGTCTGCATTTTGGCCAGGGCGGAGTCTTGGTCGCGGTAGATGCCCTTGGCCTGCTGTTCGGTCAGCCGGACTACCAGGGACAGCGCTGAGGTGACGTTGGCGAGCATTCGGGCCAGTTTCTCCTGGACCAGCTGGAAGGATCCCAGTGGGCGGCCGAACTGCTGGCGCTCCTTGACGTATCGGAGTGCAGCCTCGAACGCCCCGGCCTGGATTCCCGTCGCAATCCAGGCCACGTCGGAGCGCATGGCCCGGAGCATGGCGGCGACGTCGCGGAAGGAGTTGACGTTGTGCAGCCGCATCGCCTCAGGAACGCGGACGCCTTCAAGCGTGATGTGCGCGTTCTGCATTATCCGCAACGACGTCTTTCCGTGGATCTTTTCCAGCGTCACACCGTCGGCCCCGCGGTCCACCAGGAATGCCTTTACTTCTCCGTCCGCGACGTCACGGGCAAACACCGCCAGGACGTCCGCCGTGGCGGCACCCCCGATCCAGCGCTTCGCACCGTCCAGGACCCACGAGTCTCCCACCCTGCGGGCGGTGGTGGATAGTCCGCCGGCGATGTCCGAACCGTGTTCGGGCTCGGTGAGCGAGAAGACGCCCTTGAGTGAAAAATCGATGACCTTCGGCGTCCACTCGGCCTGCTGCTCAGGCGATGCGCCCACGCGGATGGCCGTGCGGAAGAGCCCGGACTGGGCGTTGTACCAGGTGGCAAGTGAGGCGTCCGTGCGGGCAAGTTCGAAGTTTCGGAAGCCGTGGTAAATTCCCCGCGCGCCCCCGTCGTCCGTGAGCTCAGCAGGTTCATCCAGATCAATCAGTGGCTGCACGAGAGGCTCGGGGAACTCGCCCTGTTCCCAGTAGTCGGCAAGCAGCGGCTGCGCTTCCCGATCCAGGAATTCCCGCAGCCTTCCCAACACCTGCCGCTCAGTGTCCGTCAGGAGTGACTCGGCATCGAAATAGTCGCACACGCTGTAGAGGCGGACACCTTGCGCCGTCTCAATGGTGAGTTGAGGATTGGGTGTCATCTCTTAGGCCGGCAGTCCGAGCAGGCGGACAGCATTGTCTTTGAGGATCTTCGGGCGGACCTCATCCTTGAGGGGCAGGTCCGCGAACGCTCCGAGCCACTTCTGGGGCGTGATCAGCGGGAAGTCCGTGCCGAAGAGCACCTTGTCCTGCAGTACGGAGTTGGAGGCCTTCACCAGGGACTCGGGGAAGTACTTGGGTGACCAGCCGGAGAGGTCGATAAACACGTTGGCCTTATGCGTGGCGATCGAGTTGGCCTCGTCCTGCCAAGGCACCGAGGGGTGGGCCATGATGATCTGCAGGCCAGGGAAGTCTGCAGCGACGGCGTCCAGCAGCAGGGGGTTCGAGTAGGCCAGCTTGATGCCGAACCCGCCGGGCAGCCCGGCCCCCATGCCGTTCTGGCCGGTGTGGAAGATGGCGGGCAGCCCGAGTTCCTGCAGGGTTTCCCACAGGGGGTAGAACCGTTCGCTGGAGGGGTCGAAGCCCTGCAGGGAGGGGTGGAACTTGAAGCCGCGGGCACCGAGATCGATGGCCTGGTGCTTCGCGCCCTGGATCGCGTCGGTTCCGGTGCGCGGATCGACGCTGCCGAACGGAATCAACACATCGTTGTTCCGCGCGGCTCCGGCGATCAATTCGGGGATGCTGTTCGGTTCGTGCTTGAGCTGGGTGCGGGCGTCCACCGTGAAGACGACAGCGGCCATGTTCAGTTCCCGGTACACCTCCGCGATGCGGTCCAGGGAGGGTGTACGGTCCTCAGCCTGAAAGTACTTGGCGGACGCTTCCGTGAGCGCAGGCGGGAGGGAGCCGTGCCCGCAGCTGTCCACTTCCAGGTGGACGTGCATGTCGACCGCCTCGATCTTCGAGGCGTCGATGCCGGGTTCGTAGCGCATATCGAATTCCTTCGCGGATCTTCAGCGGGCAACGGCAGGCTCGGGCTGCAGCGCGGCGGGCAGCGGGAGGAAATCCTCGCCGAAGCTCTGGAGCGTCTCCTTGCTGAAGAGGGTGGCAGCATTTTCCTGGAGGGCTTCGTAGCTCCAGCCGCCGTCGCGGTATTCCGTGGTGGCCGCCGTTGGGTGAGTCCAGACCTGCAGCCGGTCCCCGCCGGCGCCGATGGCTTGGCCGGTGATGCCGGCAGCGTCATCGGAGGCGAGGAAAGCAATCAGGCCCGCGACGTCGCCGGCCGTTCCGAAGCCGAGGTCGTGGCGGAAGAAGGAGGGCATTGCCTCGCCGCGGTCATCGGCCTCGACGGCCTTCTGGAAGTACGGGACGGTTCTGGTCATGGCGGTGGCGGCGACGGGGATGACCGTGTTGACGGTGACTCCGGCCTTTTTCATTTCCAGGGCCCAGGTACGGACCATGCCTACGATGCCTGCCTTGGCCGCGGCGTAATTGGTTTGGCCGAAGTTGCCGCGCTGGCCCGTGGGGGAGCCGATGGTGATGATCCGGCCGGCAATGCCGTTTTCCTTGAAGTAGCCGAACGCTTCACGGACACACGTGAACGTGCCTTTCAGGTGCACGTTAATCACGGCGTCGAAGTCCTCATCGGTCATCTTCAGCAGGCTCTTGTCCCGCAGGATCCCGGCGTTGGTGACCAGGATGTCCAGCCGGCCGAACGCCGCCACGGCTTTCTGCACGAGCTGCTTGGCAACGTCCGTAGTGCCCACTGGCGCGACGACGGAAACCGCCCGGCCACCCTCGGATGCGATCAGCGCCACGGCCTCCTCGGCGACTGCCGCGTCAACGTCATTGACGACGACGGCGGCGCCCTGGCGTGCGAGTTCCCGGGCGTAGGCAAGCCCGAGGCCGCGTCCGCTTCCGGTGACGATCGCTACTTTTCCTGACAGGCTCATGGCTGCTCCTTTGCTCGCTTGCTGTGCATCCTCGTTCAGATGGGATGCTTTCGTAGTTACATGTAAGTACGTATAATTGAAAATGTCAATCATCTTGGCGGGACGAACCGGCTGGTCATGGAATTGTCCGGCCCTGGGCAATGGCGAGGACATTGCCACCCGACATGAAAAACCGCCCCCACCTACCCCGGCGCGACCGTCCTCAGAGCCAGACTCTGACTCTAAGCATTAGGAGGCGCATCCAGACCCACCGGGAAAGGCCGGGTCAGGGTAATGAACTGATGTCGGTCAACGGTTCACCTAGTGCAACGCGATTCTTCGGAGCAGGGTGCGCAGCGCATCGATCTCCGTATCACTCAGCGCCGAGAGGGACATTCGCCGCGCTTCGCGAGTGGCTGCAGCGGCCTGATCAAAAATGCGGCGCCCCTCGTCCGTGGCAACGATGACGTTAGAGCGCCGGTCCTGAGGATCCGGCTGCCGCACCACGGCGCCCCGGCGCTCAAGATCGTCTACTAAAGCGACTATCTGACTGGGGTCCAAGCGAAGAAATTCAGCAAGCTCGCGCTGGGAGGGACTGGAGTTGCTGCACGCCAAAGATAGGACCGAGTAGGAACGTACTTTGAGGTCGTAGTCGCGGAGCAATAGATTCGCTCTCTCTGAGCACACTCCACTTGCTTTAGCCAAAAGGAACTCAACCTCACGGGAAAGGTCGCTCGCCGTCAAGCCGTCACCGGGAGAAACTGCGTTGGGGGATTCGGGCTGTAGAGGCAAGACGTGTCCTTTTCCGGCGGCGCAACCAATGAAACCATTGATCTTATCAAGAATAAGGTGTGACAAGCGCCACCCAAAAGCAACCGCGCCCAAAGGGCTGACTGGGGCTATGTCCCCTGCGCGGACTCCTCAGGTCTCGATTCTTCGTGCGCCACAAACGCTACGCCTGACGGCGCACCACCTTCGCTCGCCTGTTCCAGGAGGTGCAGTGCCTAGCTCTCGTGGCGTCAACCGCAGCTTCGCTGCAGGCGGGATCAGTGCAGGTGCGGGTGTGCAGTCTTGGGGGAGACCGTTCGTCAGTGCCGCCACCCCCCTAGGGTTCGTTGAATATGACAATTATTCACTCGTGGACGTTCCACCTTGTTCCGCGCCATGGGCAAGGTACTGAAGGAGCAACGCGGACACGGCCGTCATGGCCAGGGGCGCCAGCTTCAATGAACTCAAGCTGCATAGTGTTGATTTTCTCAACTATTGAAGTTACATTGTTTCCAGATGTGGCATCGATCACAAGCCGCAGTGGAAGACCGACAGACGGTCCCCATCACAAAGGAGTGAAGCATGAGAAGACACCTCGGTAGGATGTTGGCGGGCACGGCGGTCGTGGGCCTAGCCCTGACCGGTTGCGGGCAAGGGTCGCCCTCCGGCAGCACCGCGTCGCCGGAGGAGAAAGTCGCTGGCGAACTGACAAAAGTTGTGGTGGGTGTGCTGCCGATCGCTCCGGTCTCTGCCATCCAGTACGGCGTTGACAAGGGCATCTTCGAGAAGAACGGTCTGGACGTCGAGTTCCAGACCGCGTCGTCCGGTGGCGCGATGCTTCCGGCTGTGTCTACAAACAGCATCAACATCGGCATCGGGAATCCTTTGGCCGTCTTCGTGGCCGTGGATAAGGGACTGGACATGAAGTTTGTCTCCGGCTTCTCGAACGCCAAGGCCGAGGGCAAGGATGTCACCGCGGTGATCGTCAAAAAGGACTCGGGCATCAACTCCTGGAAGGATCTGGAGGGCAAGTCGGTCTCCGTCAACGCGGTCAACTCCATGGGTGATCTAACCATCAAGGAATCTGTCGCACGCGACGGTGGAGACCCCAAGGCCGTCAAGTTTGCAGAGGTCGCGTTCCCGGATGCCCCTGCTCAGCTCGAACGCGGCAATATCGACGCCGCCTGGGTGACGGAGCCGTTCGTCGCCACAGCCCTGGCGGACACCAACAACAAGCTACTGGGCTACAACTACCAGGAACTGATTCCCGGCCTGCCCACCATGGTCGCGTTCACGTCTGGCAAGTACGCTGCGGACAATCCAGAAGCGATTGCCGCCTTCAAGACCGCGCTGGGCGAATCGATGGACGCCGTCAAGTCCGACGACGCCGGGGTTCGGAAATCGCTGGCGGCTTACCTCAAGATCCCCCAGCCAGCCGCTGACTCCCTCAACATGGAGGAGTTTTCCGCGGGGATCCGTACCGACCAGCTCAAGGAGTTCGGCACGCTCATGACGAAGTACGAATACGTCGGTAAGGAACCGGACCTGGACGCGATTCTCATCAAGTAGCCGTCCGGACCGCACTGGGGATGCCCTCGCGCTCTGCATCGTTGGGCATCCCTCCGCTTTCAGCTTCAACACAAAAGACACCGTCGTCAACGAGAGCGCTGATTCGACGCACGGCGAGCAAGGAAATCACTCATGAGGTACCCCACACATTCGAAGACCGTCCTAACCCGGAACCGCATCGAGTGCGGCCACGATGCTAGAAAAAACCTGGCCAAGTCAGTGAAGAGATACGGCATGCTCAACACTGACGTCGTTCTTGAGAAGTTGCTTTCCTGATGTCCGCGCCAGGCGTCGTTGAGGCAACACCCGGGACACTCACCAGCAGCCCGGGGCCCGCACGAAAAAAGTCTCGCGGCACATCCACGTCCATGCTGGGACTCATCGGCGTCATCGCCTTCCTGGCGATCTGGGAGTTCATGCCAGTCCTCGGGATCGTTCAGGCCCGCTACCTTCCCCCCGCATCCGAGGTGCTCATCGCTTTGGGCCGTGACTTTGGGTTGGCAGGCTTTTGGGAGGCCGTCGGTGAGACGCTGCTGGCGTGGGGTATCGGCCTTGTGTTGGCAGTCGCCGCCGGAGGCGTGCTGGGACTGGTAATTGGCATGAGTGGTTTCCTGCGCCGGTTTACCAACTCCATCATCGAGTTCCTTCGGCCGATTCCATCCGTGGCGCTGATTCCCCTGGCGGTGCTGCTTTTTGGCGTCAAGATCGAGTCCTCCTTGATGCTGATCCTCTACGCGTGCTTTTGGCAAGTGCTGATTCAGGTTCTCTACGGGGTCGCTGATGTGGATCAGGTCGCGATGCAGACCGCCAAGTCCTACGGATTCTCCCGAATGCAGTTGGTCAAGGACGTGGTGTTCCCGACCGTGCTCCCGTACTTGATGACTGGCATTCGTCTGGCGGCGTCCGTGGCCCTGGTCCTGGCCATCACGGCCGAGCTGATCATCGGTGCGCCGGGCCTCGGCCGTGAGATTGCGTTGGCGCAGTCCGGTGGTGCTATCTCCGGTATGTACGCACTGATCGTGGCCACAGGGCTGCTGGGCTTGGTCATTAACCTGGTCATGCGCCAAATCGAAAAGAGGGTGCTGAACTGGCATCCATCTGTCCGGGGAGAGATCGTTCTATGAAAACCATCAAGACCATCGGATACACGACCGCACTCCCACTAATCCTGTTCACTGCCTGGTGGATAGGTACATCAGGGGAGCCGAACTTTTTCGTTCCGACGCCCGGGCAGCTGGGCAAGACGTTCGGGCCGACATGGTTGGAAGGCCGAATCACCTCAGATGTGCTGCCCTCGATCGGCCGGCTGGTTGCAGGGGTGCTCGCTGCGGTCGTACTAGGGGTTATGGCGGGCCTGTTGGTTGGCCTGAATCGCACCATCCGCGCCGCAACGGAACCGGTCTTCGAATTCTTCCGCGCCCTGCCGCCGCCGGTCCTGGTACCGGTGCTGATGCTACTGGTCGGCATCAACGACGGCATGAAGATCGCGGTAATCGTATCCGGCTGCATCTGGCCGGTGCTGCTGAACACCATCGAAGGCGTGCGTTCGATCGATTCGGTGCAGAACGAGACCTCGAGGTCCTATGGAATTTCCGGTCTGAGCCGGATCCGGTACCAGGTGCTGCCCTCCGCGGCGCCGACGATCATGGCCGGCATCCGGCAGTGCCTATCGATTGGTCTAATCCTGATGGTCATTTCCGAAATGTTCGCGTCCTCGTCCGGGTTGGGCTTTACGATCGTGCAGTTTCAGAGGTCCTTCGCAATTCCCGAGATGTGGTCCGGCATTGTGGTCCTAGGCCTCATCGGTGTGGTTATGTCCTTCATCTTCCAATGGTGCGAGCGGCGCGTTTTGCGCTGGTACCACGGCCTTAAAGAGGTAGAAAATGCAGTTTGACACTCAGGACACCAAAGGCGCGGTGGGCCCACGGACCGGCACCACCGGGGCCCACGCGACGCTTGTCGCCCAAGACCTCATCTCCCAGCCCGCAGGGTCGGCAACATCGGGGGCGCACCCTGCACCGGCGGGCCGGACCCTGCCCCTGGGGCAGGCGCTGCTGAGCGTGCGCGGGCTGAAGAAGGTCTACCACACCGACGGCGGCGATATCGAGGCGGTTCGGAATCTGACGTTCGATCTCGCCCGCGGCGAGCTCGCGTGCCTCGTCGGGCCCTCCGGGTCCGGCAAGACCACTTTGCTGAAGTGCATCGCAGGGCTACTTGCCGCCACCGAGGGTGAAGTCATGCTGGACGGGCAGCGAATCACCGGCCCGCCAAAGAAGATGGCTGTGGTGTTCCAGGAGTACGGCCGGTCATTATTCCCTTGGCTGCGCATCGCGGACAATGTGGAATTGCCGCTGAAAAACGCAGGGGTGCCGAAGGTTGAGCGCCGACGCCGGGTCGACGATGCACTCGAAGCCGTGGGCCTATCCCACGTGCCGAAGTCCTACCCGTGGCAGCTCTCCGGCGGCATGCAACAGCGCGTCGCGATCGCCCGCGCCGTGGCCTATCAGCCCGAGGTCCTGCTCATGGACGAACCCTTCGCGGCCGTCGACGCGCAGACCCGCGCGGATCTGGAGGACTTGGTACGCCGACTTTGGAAGGACCTCGGCATGACCGTCCTGTTCGTCACCCACGACATCGATGAGTCCGTTTACCTAGGCGAGCGGGTCATCATCCTCTCCAGCTCCCCAACCGTGGTTCAGGAGGACATCGTCATCGACCTACCCGACGAGCGGGACCAACTCGAGACGCGCTCCTCACCTCGGTTCGCAGAACTGCGGCACCACGTCTATGAACAAATCCAGCGCGCCAAGAAGGGGCACCGGCCTGACGCGGAAAGGGTTTCGTAGGTGTACTGAGTCAGGAGGTTGGTTACACATGAGGTCACCCATCTTTTTTCACTTATTGGAGTGGGCATGGTCGCTGGAATGCAGGATGAACAACAGGTGGAACCGGTCGAAAAATTGGTCGCCGCATCGATTACTAAGGACCTGGGTTTTCTACTCGCGAAGTTGCACGCTGCCAGTACGGTGATAAACAACCGGGCGCTGGCGGACTTTGGTCTCAAGGAGCGCTCCTACTCGGTCCTGCTCCTGGCCGACAGCGGCTTGGAGCCTACGCAACGTGAATTGGCGGACTTTTTGAGTCTGGACCCCAGTCAGATAGTCATGTTGGTTGACGAGTTGGAGAAACGAGGGTTGGTGCAGCGTACTCCCGGTAAGCAGGACCGGCGCGCCAAGACAGTCACCAGTACGCATGAGGGGCATATGCTCACTGTCAAAGCGGGGGCGGCAGCGCGTAGTGCAGAACTTGAAGCACTGGCAGGACTTGCCGAAAGCGAAGCGGGCCAGCTTAAGAACCTTCTGCGCAAAGCGCTGTGGCACTCTCAGGCACGCCCATGATCATGCCTGTGGGACCCACCCTGTCTTATCTCGCTTCCGTGAAAGTCAAAGTCGGCCCGCCGATCGAGGTCGGGGAAACGCCCGACGGCTTCCGGCGGATTATCCCGATAATAGGCGGGACGGTTGAAGGCCCGGAACTGAGGGGTACGGTACTGCCGGCTGGGGCCGACTTCCAATTGCTGAAGTCAGAGACGCTGACCGAACTGGAGGCAAAGTACGTCATCGAAACCGAAGATGGCGAGCGTGTCTACGTCACTAACTTTGGTCTACGTTCCGGAGCTGCGGAGGATGTTGCCCGCCTGGTCCGCGGAGAGGTCGTTGCTCCGGAGCTGATCTATTTCCGGTGTACGCCGCGCATGGTCTCCACCGGACGGTGGGCGTGGCTGGGTTCGCGGATTATCGTGGGCACGGGGGAGAGGCACCCGGACGCTGTGCACCTGCATTTCTACGTCGTCGAGTAGGCGGTATGGGATGGCTGGTCCAGGGGAATGGATGCTACTCGGATTGCCGGGACGAGGTCGGGGTCCACTGCGCGGAGGCGCGTTTCGACGTGGGCGCGCGTTCCTGGAAGCAGGGCGTCATACAGGGATACGAACAACTGCCGGGCTGCGGGCAGCGGCCAGTCGTTCGGGAGCAGTTCCGCCGGCAGGTCGGGGTCATTCCACGGGAAGGTGCGCCATTGGTTCACCAGCGCGATCCGCGTGGCGAAGGCTTCCCTCGGCGAAATTCCCGCGTCCACCCGCTCCAGCCAGGGTGAGTACTCATTAATGAACGGAAGATATGGCGCGGCCGCTTCTTCGAGGTCCCACGCCGTCACGGGATCCTTCCCCAGTCGGGTGGTCTCGTCGACGTGGCAAACCATGAAATCCGTGATTCCAAACGAGTTGCAGGCGGTTTCAATTTCCCGGGTGTTGCCGTGCGGTGAAACCCAGAGGGCACCATAAAGGGGTGCGAAGCCGAGCCATTTAAGGCGTGCGCGGAAAACTTCGCGGAGGGCACGGTCGCTCTCCGGAATGCTGAAGGCGACGACAGTCCAGCGCCCATTCCATCCCGGACCGGGGGCTCCGAATGAGGCTATCTTCTCGAAGCCGATGTCGAGCCGTTCCCGCGCGGCCTGGGTTACCCGATAGAAGGAACGGCGTCCGGCGCTGGACTGCTCCAGGACCCCGCGGCCGGAGAGCCGGCTCAGGCCGGTGGAGGTGGCTGACCGGGTGAGGTCCAAATCCAGCGCCAGTTCCTGAATTACCAGGGAGGGCAGCCATTGGTCGTTCCGCCGCCAGATTTCTCCGAAAAGCGTGGTGAGCAGGTGCTGTGTGTGCCCGCCCTTCTGGGGGCGCGGAAGGTCGATTTGGATCTGCCCGGACGGGGTATTGGTCCCGGGGTCAATAGTGAGGGTAGGGGGCACCGGACCATCATGGCAGTCGAAACCCGCGGGAACAAGCAGAATCCGAAATGTTTTGCAGATGTGTTGACGAGCGTCGAGGATAACGCATACAGTCTGTGGAGTGATTTAGGACACCACCCCATCAAAGGATGAAAGTGCTTCGCTTTTCAGTGATCGTGGACAACGATGTCGAAACCGTCATGACAGATGGCGTCGTCCTCCGCTCAACCGTGTACCGCCCGGCCTCGCCGGACAGGCGCTTTCCGGTTCTCCTCACCCGGACTCCGTACGGCCGCGACCTCGCCGTCAACTCCGCCTATTTCAACCCCACGACGGTCGCCGCCGCCGGCTACGTTGTGGTGATGCAGGACTGCCGCGGCCGCTTTGGCTCCGATGGTGCCTTCGAGCCATCCATCCATGAGGCCGACGACGGAGCGACGACTGTTGCGTGGGCGGCTGGGCTCCCGTACGGAAACGGCAGTGTAGGGATGTGGGGGCGTTCCTACTTTTCGGAGACGCAATGGCGGGCCGCCACCCACCGCCCGTCGGCTCTGCAAGCTATGGCTCTGGGTGTCTCGGCTGCCGGCAATGCGAACAACGGCTCGCTGTTCCGCGGAGGCGCGCATGAGTTTGGGAGCCGTATCGGCTGGGGCCATGCGTCGGCGGCGTTGAATGAACTCCACCGAGAGTTCTCAGACGATCCTGAGCGGCGGAGCAAGGAGCTGCAAGCTTTCTTCGATCTCGACCAGGCCTTCGTCAGTGGGCGTGTTTACGACGCGTTGCCGATCAGTTCACTCGCTCCCAGTATGAGCTCCTTCGTGCGGCGCCATATCCTCCCCAGCGCCGGCGAGGCCCCGGGCGGGACCACAGCGGCAGCCTGGGACGAGCCCACCGCCGAGCCCATCCCCGTAGCCACCCTGCACATCGGCGGCTGGTTCGACATCTTTCTGCCCAGCACGCTCGCCCAGTACCGTATGCAGCACGACCTTGCCCAGGAAATTGATGGCATCACCCCACGGCTGATCGTTGGCCCGTGGAGCCATTCGAACTTCTCCGGCTCCTTTGCTGACGTCTCCTTCGGCATGCCCGCCTCCGCCGGTCTGGTTGGGGGGCATGGGGACCTGTCCAGGATCCACACCGCTTTCTTCGACGCAACACTCAAGGGCGAAACGAGCGCGCTGGAATGCGTCCCGCCGGTGCTTCTTTTCGTCATGGGCGAGAACACCTGGCGCGGGTACGACGAACTTCCCGAACCCACGGGGAAGCGTTCCTGGTATCTGGGCGAGGATGATGCGCTGCTGGAGGCCCCCGGGGCAGAGGCGACAGCTTCCTACGTCTACGACCCTGTCGATCCGGTGCCTACCGTGGGCGGGGCCACCATGATTTACGGCCCCTACATGCCCGGACCTGCCGACCAGTTCCTGGCCGAAAGCCGTGAGGACGTGCTGACCTTCACCACGGAGACGCTGGAGGAAGCAGTTACGGTCTACGGGCCGGTAACGGCAACGTTCCACGCCTCATCCTCGGCGCCGGACACTGACTTCGTGGTCCGGTTGTGCCGGGTGGCTCCGAACGGCCGCTCGTATTCACTGGCCGATGGAATCGTCCGGGCGTCGTGGCGCGACAGCCTCGACGAGGCCGGTAACTTCATTCCAGGCGGGAAACCCTCACCTTTGGAGCCCGGAAGGGTTTACGAATTCACAGTAAGCCTGTGGTCCACCGCCTACACTTTCGCCCCCGGGGACAGGCTTCGTGTTCAGATCACTTCCAGCTGCCACCCCCGCTGGGACCGCAACCCAAACACCGGTGCACTGGCCTACGACGCCGAGACCACCGTCCCGGCACGCCAAACACTCCATTTCGGCACGAACTATCCGAGCCGGCTGACCACAGGGACACTGTGACCCGGCCCGCTGCCCCCCCATCCATCCGCATCCACCCTTGCCACTCCCACCTAGGAGCCTTACCCATGTCATCGAAGAAGATGCCAATCCTCAGCACGGCCGCCCTCCTCACCACACTTTTCCTGACCGCCTGCGGAGGGGGAAGCAACACCGGCGCCAGTCAGGCCCCGGCCGGGAGCACAAAACTCACCGTGGCTGTGGCCACCGCTCCATTGAGCCTGGACACGAGCAAAGCCGCCAACGGCAGCCCCAACCGCTGGTTTGAGGACCCCGCTTATGAGTCCCTGATTAAGTTCGACGCCGAGGGCAAGCTTGTCCCGGGCCTGGCCGAGCAGTGGGGATATGTTGGCACCGATAACAAGACCTTCGAAGTTCAGCTGCGCCCGGGCCTGAAGTTCGCCGACGGCTCACCGCTGACGTCCGCTGAGGTCATCGCTACCTTCAAGCACTTCCAGGAAAAGGGCACCGGCCCCACCCGCGCGTACTTCATGGATCTGTCCTTCGCAGCGGACGGCCCGGAGCGGATCATCATTACCAGCGCTAAGCCCAACCCCATGATCGACCAGCTGCTGACCCCGAATTACTACGCAGGCAGTCCGGTCAGCCCGGCCGGCCTGAAGGATCCGGCCCAGCTGGCCTCCAAGACCTTTGGTGCCGGTGAGTATGTTCTGGACGCCGGGCGGACGGTGTCCGGTGACCGTTACGTCTATGTGAAGAACGAGAACTTCTACGACCAGGAAGCCATCGACTTCGAGGAAATCACCGTCCAGGTCATCCCGAACGTGACCCAGCAGGTGCAGGCACTGAAGACCAAACAGATCGATGCCATGTACGCCGATGCAACGGTCGGCGGTACCGCCGGAGGCGGGAGTATCGAGGAAATCTACAAGCCTAACCTGTGGCGCGGCGTCTATCTCTTGGACCGTGACGGAACGAAGGTTCCGGCGCTGAAGTCAAAGGAGGTCCGCCAGGCGCTGAATATGGCGGTGGACCGCCAGGCCATCGTCAATGCCGCGTATGGCAAGTACGGATCGCCCATTCAGCAGCCCACGCCTTCGGGCACACCCGCCTACGGCTACGACGAAGCGCTGAACTCCACCTACACGTACGATCCCGCCAAGGCAAAAGAGCTGCTGGCCAAAGCCGGTTACCCGGACGGTTTCACACTCCCAATGAGCTACCAGTCATTCAACGGTGCCGATACCAAGATGGTCCAGGCGATCGCCGCCCAGCTCGGGCAGATCGGCGTCAAGGTCGAACTCAAGCCGGCGGCGAACTTCGGCGAATGGGTCGGTGACCTGAACTCGCTGAACAATGGAGCCACGGTCCTTGGTGCCGGCGGACCCCTGTACCTGACCTCGCAGTTCGGCTTCATGCCCAACGGAGTGCTCAACCCCTTTAAGGTGGAGAACCAGGCCGTGGGCGAAGCATTCAACCAGCTCTCCACCGCCACCGAAGACCAGATCGGGAACCGAGCGAAAGACCTGTCCAAGGTACTGGTCGAGGAAGCCATCGCAATGCCGATCGCCCAAGTGGATGCGATCTTCATGTTCAACAAGGACAAAGTCACCGGCCTGGAATACATCGGAGAATCCGGAGAGCTGCTGCCCATCACCGCCTGGTCGGCCAAGTAGCCTAAACCGGCCGTGCCAACCGCGGGGGCGCCAGCAACCACCGGCGCCCCCGCCCCCACACCCACCCACGGAGGCCCTGCCATGTTGAGAATCGCCGCACGCCGGCTCCTGTTGTCCATCCCCCTGCTCCTGATCGTTTCCGCCATCACGTTCGTCCTTCAGTCCTTCGTCCCGGGCGACCCTGCCACTTCCCTGCTCGGGGTCAACGCCACGCCCGAACAATATGCTGCGCTGCGCCAGGAACTGCGCCTGGACGAGCCGTTGCTTGTGCGGTACTTGGATTACCTCGCGAACGTCCTCAGCGGAAACCTCGGCACGTCCATTTTCACGGGCGATGCCGTGACCACTACGCTCCTCCAGCGCCTGCCCGTCTCGCTTTCCCTTGTGATCGCAACGACTGTGGTGGCGGCCCTGATCGGGCTGGTGCTCGGCGTCCTCAGCGCGACCCGCACCGGCTTCATTCGCCGCGCCGTTGACGTACTGTCGCTGGTCGGAAGCTCGCTGCCCAACTTCTGGGTCGGCCTGGTCCTGACCTCCATCTTCGCCGTCACACTTGCCGTGCTGCCGGCAACCGGTTACGTCCCGTTCCAGGACTCCCCATCGGGCTGGGCGCTGGCCCTGATCCTTCCGGTCGCCGCACTGTCACTGCACGGCATCGCTTCCATCGCCAAAATGATGCGCGACGGGATGATGAGCGCGCTCAGCCAGGACTACATCAGGACCCTCCGCGCCTCCGGAGTCCCGCACCGTTCACTGGTCTGGAAACACGCTCTGCGGAACTCCAGCGTTTCCTTTGCCACCATGATCGGACTGGTCTTCGTCAACGCCATTTCAGGTGCCGTCGTTGTGGAGAACGTTTTTGTCCTCCCCGGCCTCGGCACCCTGGCAGTGGACGCCACCAACCGCCACGACATCCCCGTCATCCAGGGCGTGGCCCTGGCATTCACGGTCCTCGTCGTCATAACCAACTTCGTCGTGGACATCGCCTACGGCCTCATTGACCCAAAGGTTCGTGTCTCATGACTCTCCCCACCGCCGCCACGCCATCACCGGCCCGACCCCTGGCAGGTATCGTTACCGCGCTCCGCGCCAAGCCACTGGCTGCACTCTCCCTGGCCGTGCTCGCACTTGTGACCATTGCCGTAGTGCTCGCTCCGCTGATCGCGCCCTATGACCCGCTCGCGCAGGATCTTTACGCCATCCTCCAGGGCCCGTCCACAACACACCTGCTCGGCACTGACGCGCTGGGCCGCGATGTCCTCTCCCGCCTCCTCCATGGCGGGCAACCCGCCCTTGGCGGCGTCGCGACCGCACTCGCCATTTACCTGGTCACCGGCGTCGTGCTTGGCATTGTCGCCGGTTACCTTGGGGGCCTGGTTGACCGGGCCGTCAGCGCAGTGGTCGACATCCTGATGGCACTGCCAAGCATTGTGATCGTTATGGCCGTGCTCGCCATCTTCAATCAGTCCCTTACTGCATCAATGATCACCTTCGGATTCCTTGCGGCCGGCAACCTCATCCGCGTCATCCGCGGAGTCTGCCTGACCGTCAGAGAGGAATTGTACGTTTCCGCGGCGCTGGTCTCCGGGCTAGGGCACGGGCGGATTATGTTCCGCCACGTCCTTCCTGCAGTGATGGGCCCACTGGTGGTTCAGGCCTCGTTCTTCGGCGGAATTGCGCTGTCCCTTCAAACCGGTCTGGGCTACCTCGGCCTCGGAACCATACCCCCGGCCCCCAGTTGGGGTGGGATGGTAGGAGAGGCTGCCACCGTCATGGCGCAGAGCGGCTACCTGCTGTTCATCACCGGCGGGTTAATCGCCCTGATGAAACTGGCGTTCGGACTACTCGGCGACGGCCTCCGGGACATGAACGCGGAGAAGAAAAAGGGAGGCTCCGCCAGCCGGCCCCAGGCCACCCGTTCAGCACGGGCCGCGGCGGACGTCCAGCCGCTGACCCGAACGACACCGGCCCCCACCTCAGGACCGCAGATCCCCGGCGCGCTGCTCGATGTTCGCGACTACACCATCGGGTTCAGCACCAACGCCGGTGCTGTCACGGTCGTTGACTCCATCTCCTTCACCCTCGGCAAGGGTGAGATCCTGGGACTGGTCGGGGAGTCCGGCAGCGGCAAAACAGTCACCGCGCTCTCACTGCTGGGTCTGCTGCCACCAAACGGCCGCGTCACCGCTGGTGGTGCCTGGCTGGACGGGAACAGCATCGTCAACCTCACAGAGAAAAACTACCGCCCCATCCGCGGACGCAGGATTGGTCTCGTCTCCCAGGAGCCGATGGTCGCGCTTGACCCACTGTTCACCATCGGGGACCAGCTCGGCGAAGTCCTGCGCCACCTGGGCGCCGGACCTTCCGCCGGAGTAAAGGCCCGGACGCTGGAACTGCTGCGCAGCGTCCGGCTGCCCAACCCGGAAGAAGTCGTCAAAAAGTACCCCCACGAACTCTCCGGCGGAATGATCCAACGCGTCGTCATCGCAATGGCTCTGGCAGGAGACCCGGACATCCTCATCGCCGACGAGCCCACCACCGCCCTTGACGTCACGGTCCAGGCCGGAATACTGGACCTGCTCCGCGACCTGCGCGACAAACGCGGGCTGGCCATCCTTCTCGTGACCCACGACCTCGGAGTGGTCGCTGACTTGTGCGACCGGGCCATCGTGATGTCCAAGGGCAGAATCGTGGAGGCGGCAGAGATCGACGACCTGTTCTACGCGCCGCAGCACGAATACACGCGCAAACTCATCGACAGCACCCCGAGCCTGGAGAAAACCTCATGACACCCACCACGGA
Organism: Arthrobacter sp. Z1-9; assembly: GCF_054792695.1. Classification (NCBI taxonomy): domain Bacteria; kingdom Bacillati; phylum Actinomycetota; class Actinomycetes; order Micrococcales; family Micrococcaceae; genus Arthrobacter; species Arthrobacter sp. Z1-9. The sequence goes on from NZ_CP096456.1 coordinate 217,050, forward strand.
ACCATCAGGATCTGCCCGCCACGGCAGCACCACCGCGGAACCGCTGCTGGAAGTGTCCGGACTGGCCGTCGAGTACTCCAAACCTGGCTTCCGGAAAAAAGCCAACCGGGTGATCGAGGACGTGTCCTTCCAGCTCGGAGAAGGAGAGACCTTGGCCCTGGTAGGGGAGTCGGGGTCTGGCAAGTCAACGATCGGCAAGGCAATTCTCGGTCTGACGCCCGTTACGGAAGGAAGCGTGCGGTTCCGGGGGCGTGAGATCAGCCAGCTGACCCACAAGGAACGCCGGCCGCTCGCGACCGAATTGCAGGTCATCTTCCAAAACCCCTACGGTTCCCTGAACCCGGCCCTTACGATCGGGGACATCATGGCCGAGCCCCTGCTGGCAGCCAGGCGGGCGACGAAAGCCGAAGCAGCGGAGCGGATCCGCGTGCTCCTTGACCGGGTGAACATGCCAGCAGATGCCGCCTCCCGCTACCCCGGCGACTTCAGTGGCGGGCAACGGCAACGCATCGCCATCGCCCGAGCGCTGGCCCTGGACCCCAGTGTGATCGTCTGCGACGAACCCACCAGCGCGCTGGACGTCACCACCCAGGCAGCAGTCCTTGAGCTGCTCGATGAACTCCAGGACCGGTTAGGCGTCTCATACCTCTTCATCACCCACGACCTCGCAGTCGTCCGGCAATTCGCTGACCGCACCATCGTCCTGGAAAAGGGACGCATCGTCGAAGACGGACCCAGCGCCGAAGTCTGCGAAAACCCACAACACCCCTACACCCGCAAACTCGTCGCCGCAGCCCCCATCCCGGATCCGCACAGACAACGCCAACGCCGGCACCGGCGACTTGCCAGCATCTCCGCGAACTAGTTCCGTTGTGGTCGTCCCGCTGCGCCGATCCCACGAGCTGCACCCGTCCTGCGTCGCACCGAAGCTCCCGTCCAGGCTGCCGCAGCGGTAGGCAAAGTGGCCCGCCGCGGCCACTTCGCCCCTTCGTTGATTCGCTTCGAACAGTGGTACGGAAGGTAACCAAGTTAAGTACCGTAATTCCGCCACCCAGCAGCACGCTCGCAGCTGCCTGGTGCCGTATCAAAGGAGATGCACGGATGAGTAATCGAACTGAGTCCTAAACCGGCCGCGCCAACCGCGGGGGCGCCAGCAACCACCGGCGCCCCCACCCCCCACCCACCCACCGAGGAAGCTTTTCCATGGACAACATTTACACAGGCGCCCAACGCGGCCAGCAAGAACCGATTGCATCGCCAACGCGACCACTGGGCGGTCAGGCCCGCCTAGGAAATCGGGCCAAAAGGACACAAGGAACGGGCTACTCCAGACAGTGGGACAAGGTCTCACCGGGGGACACTGTGGAAGTTCGCCTGGATGGCACCCGATTCGAACGGGGTGTCGTGGACCTAACTTCCGAACGGGGGGACAGCGTCTGGGCCATCGTTAGCGTCGGGGAACGCAGACTTTTCCAAAGGGACGACGGCTACGATCTGATCCTTATCCAGGCTGAATTCACCTAAATCCTCATGCCCTGACTCGTGTGGAAGAACGCCCACGGCTCAGCCCGGAAACCGAGCGGCTGATGTGCTGTCGTGTAGTCCTGTTGTCATTTGAATATATCGCTGGTGGGCATGGGGTTGTCCCGATCGGGCCGCGACCGGCCCTTCTACATCATGGCGCCGCAGGTGCTCCTGCGCAACCATTTCCGTCGACACGACGATCTTGTACCGATCCTGCAATGGTGCTGGCCTAGCGGCAGGGCAACGTCGGCGAGGCGCTTAGGACCTTTCATCTTTCTCTTCCTAATGACGGCTGCTTCCCGACGCAACAGGGCGCTGCGCCACAATTCGCCGATAGCTGTTCGCATTTCGAACATTTGTTCCTGAGACGAACGCACTGTACTCTAACTGGCGGTAAGCATGCCGTGGATCACGTCCAGCTGTGACAGCACTCTCTTGAACGGTTGCCGTTTCCAATCTTTTCCCTAAATCAATGAGGATTTCATGACACTTTCTCCTTCCGACCGCCCGTCACGTTGGCCGGTGTGGCTGTGCTGGCTCGCGATGGTCCTGGACGGTTTTGATCTCGTGGTGCTCGGCACCGTCATCCCCACCTTGATCAAGACGGGCGAGCTTGGCTTTGACGCGGTCGGCGCTACTTTCGTCGCCACAATCTCCCTCGTGGGCGTGGGTTTGGGAGCACTCTTTATCGCCCCACTCTCGGACCGTTTCGGGCGCCGAAACCTCCTGATTGCATGCGTGCTCTGGTTCTCGCTGTTCACCCTCGCGGTGGTGTGGGCTCCGAACGTAGCAGTCTTTGGTGCTTTCCGGCTTTTGGCCGGGGCCGGGCTAGGGGCCTGCCTGCCGGCCGCCCTCGCCTACATGAACGACTATGCCCCGGCCGGTACCGCCGGTAAATCAACTACCCGTACGATGACCGGGTACCACGTCGGTGCAGTGGCCACCGCCTTCCTGGCGATGATCGTCATTCCGGACTGGCGCACTATGTTCGTCGTGGGAGGCATTGCCGGCCTGGTCCTGCTGCCGTTCCTGTGGTTCAAACTGCCCGAGACCTTGCCGGCCGTCAGGACTGTCAGGACAGAGGAGAAAACCGGGTTCCGGGATCTGGCTAAGAAGCCCTACCCCCTGGTCGCCGCGGGGATCGGTGCGGCGTCGTTCATGGGGCTGCTGCTGGTATATGGCCTGAATACCTGGCTTCCGCAGCTGATGGCTTCGGCCGGTTATCCCGTTAGCGCAGGGCTTTCCCTGCTCCTTGTCTTGAACCTCGGGGCCGTTGCCGGACTTATTATCGCCGGCGTCCTGGCTGACAAGCACGGAACCAAGCCCATCGTGCTGCTGTGGTTCGGCCTTTCGGCGGTGTGCCTCGCCCTTTTGAGCATCAAAGTCGACAACGCGATCCTGCTCAACGCGCTCGTCTTCGTCACGGGAGTGTTTGTCTTCAGTTCCCAGGTACTCGTTTACGCCTGGGTCAGCCAACTGTTCCCGGCCCGCCTACGCGCAACCGCACTCGGGTTCGCTGCCGGCGTCGGCCGCGTCGGCGCCATCGCAGGACCTGCCGTGACAGGCGGCCTGGTCGCCGCCGGTATCGCCTACCCGTGGGGTTTCTACATCTTCGCAGCCGCCGGCGCCCTGGCAGTGCTGGCCCTCCTGACGGTCCCGCACACCGTCACCAACACCCGCGAGAACGCCACGGCTCTCAAGTAACTCGGGCGGTAGGCGGCGTCACATGCTCTGCGGCATGTGACGCCGCCTGTGGATGACATCCAGAACGGCCGCGACGCGTTGTGGTCCTGAACAAGGACAGCCAGCAGGTTTCCTTCGACCGACTGCACGTCACACCGACGGGCTGACCAATCAGCGCACTTGAAGCTCTGGCACCTGGGAGTTACACAAAAACAGGAACAGGCGGTGGCGCTCCCGCCGGCTGTTTCTCCTGAGAGGCGGGGACGTCTCCGTACCCCTAAAACGGATTCCCCGCCCCATTTCTGAACGCCGATGACCGTGATTCCGTCAACCTGACCGAACTTGGACAAGCTCGCTCCGGTGACTCTGATCCGTCCACAGCTGGGGGGTTAATTCGGGTTATCCACGGCTGGGTATTGAGGGAGCGGTTGGGGTAGCTCCCTTAGAAGCAGTAGCGGTGGATAACCATAGGAATTGTCCCCGGGTGTGGGCGGTGGGGCGGCTGGGCTTCTTCGTGGATCGCAGTATCAAACCCGTCGCTGCGGAAGGCCAGGAGTGACATCTGTCAGGTTTGGGGTGATGGTTAAGTGCCCTTGCGGGATCATCGGTGGAAGCGTACATGTGTCATGCCCGGAGGTAGAGCTTCTGATGCTTCCTGCGGAAGGTCCCGGACGGCGATGTGTATGGCCCGTCGCGGGTTTGCATCGCGATTGGGTGCCCAGAGGGGCGGCGAGATCGTCGACGGGTGCTGCCTAAAAAGTCTCGTGACCGTGGGTCATGGAACATGAACCGCGTGAGTTTCAGTGGCAAGATATCGGGGAGGGCGAAGCGTGGTCAGTCTTAGCTGGCTTCTTCTGCTTCCCTGAGGCTCTGCAAAGCGTTGGCTTCGGTCCGTCGGATGTGCCGCGCGTAAAGTTCGGCGGCAAGTTTGCCATCACCTGCCTGGACGGCTTCGGCAATGCCCCGCAGCTCTTCCACGGCTTGGCTGTGGCCTTCGCGGGACATGGCTTGGGCCCTGAGTACACGCACCCGGGCTTGGATAGTCTCCGTCAGTTGTGCAAATACCGAGCTGCCTGCTCCTTGAACCAAGACATCGTAAAAGACATCCTTGGCCGCCAGGATTGCGGAAGCCTCGTCACGGTCGGCGGCTTCAGCAAAAGCCTCAGCTGCTGCATTTAGGCGCAGGATCTGGGATCTTGAGGCTTTCTCAACGAAGCGTTCCACCAGCAGGGACTCGAGGACCGCTCTCGCTTCATAGAGATCGTGCGCCTCGTCCAGTGAAGGTTGCGTGACAATGGCCCCCTTCTGGGGCACTACGGTGACCAGCCCTTCGGAAGTGAGTTCACGGAGTGCTTCCCGGACAGTGGTCCGCGACACTCCCAACTGCTCGATCAGTTCACGCTCCACAAGCCGCTGGCCCGGCTTCAGCCGGAAATCAAGAATGGCTTCCCTTAAGGCGGCGATGACCTGTTCCCTGAGTGGGGCAGCTATGCGGCCTACGGGGCTGGATACCCATGCCTCGGACAAGGAGTTGGATGTAGTGGTCATGGGTCCTCAGCGATCGATGAAAAATGTTGCCCTGTCATACAATTTATCATCGTCTTGGTGTACCACCGGAAGTACACGCCCGGAATCTAAGTAATCCTCAAGGGCGGTCCCTGAGGCGACTGACGCAACCGCAAGGGTTTGATCAAAAGACGAGCACTCCGCTGAGATCTCGCAGTTCCCCGGAGGCGTACATCGCCTCATTGATCTTTGACAACGGATATTCAGCGCTTACGATGCCAGCAGCCTGATAGCGCCCACTCTCCATATGGCCCAGGCACAGCGGGAGGTCCCGGCTAAGAATGCTCTGTCCGTTCTGGCAGGCGAGGATACGCCGCCCTTGTATCGCCATGGCCATCTGCGGCAGGCTGACCGTCGCCTGAAACTGCTGAACTCCCGTCAGCACAACGGTTCCCGCCCTACGGGACATAAGAACTGCCTGTTGGACGGCCAGTTCCGGTCCCGCCGCTTCAAGCACGACGTCGGCGCCGCGGCCACCCGTGAGGGATCGTACCTGTTCCACCGGGTCAGACGCGGTAGGGTCCACGGAGTGGGTAGCGCCCAGTGACATGGCAAGGTCGCGCCGGGCCGGAACCATGTCTACGGCGATGACGCGTTCTGCTCCGGCGACGCGTGCTGCCTGAACCATCCATTGTCCGAGGTGTCCCAGCCCCACAACCGCTACTGATTGTCCGGCCTCTACCTGGGCTACGTTGAAAACAGCCCCGTGCCCCGTGGTGACGCCGCAGCCCAGGAGACTCAATTGGCTGGTTGGCAGGTCGCTTTCAAGGGTCCACACCTGGTTCTGGTTCGCTAGGACGTATTCCGCGTAGGCTCCCACACGGCCGGCGGCCTTGAGTGGCGTACCGTCTCTTTTGGCACCCACTATCGGCTCGGGCTGGTCCATCAGGGCGCTGCACTGATCAGGCCTTGCTATGCCGCAATAGAAGCAGTCGCCGCATTCGGGCGTGCCTGCCACTAGCACCTGGTCCCCGGTCTTGAAGCGGGTCACCCCGGCTCCGGTGCCCTCCACTATTCCAACGGCGGTGTGCCCCAAGATGACGGGCCGCGTCTTGTTCCGCATTGCTTTCCATCCCAGCCAGTCGGTGGAACAGAACGGCGCGGCGGTGTTCCTGATCACGACTTCACCCGCTGCAGGGTCCTTCATTTCAACGTCGTGGACAGCCATGGGGACGCCGAATTGTTCAAGTACCGCCGCTTTGAAGATCATTGGCCTAGAGCCCTGGTGCCGAACCTGCGTAGGCGGACTGGAGCAGTGATGTGAGGTTTTCCCTGGTGACCTCGCGAGGATTGGAGGCAGGAATCTTGGGGAGGATGAGTTCTACGGCCTCGGAAATGTCTTCTTCCGCAAAGCCATGGTTCTTCAGCGCCGCGGGTGCGTCGAGACGCTCACGCAGCAGGTTCAGACCCCCTGTGGCGTCGTTGGCACCGAAGGCTGCCGCTATGCGCCGTGCTGCTTCCGGGGCTGCCGGGGCGTTGAACGCCAGGACGTACGGCAGGACTGTTGCGTGGGTCTGGGCGTGGGGCAGGTTGTAGGCGCCGCCGAGAACATGGCAGATCTTGTGGTGCATCCCGGATCCGGCAGAGGCGAACGCGACCGCTGAGAGATAAGCGCCGTACAGGGCCAGTTCCCGTCCTACAAGGTCGTCAGGGCAGTCCTTCACCAGTGGCAGCCCCTCATTCAGGGCGCGGATGCCCTCAGCGGCCAAGGCCTGGTTAATAGGATCAGCCTTCGGCCCCCACATTGAATCAACGCAGTGAGCAAGGGCATTCAGCCCAGAGGCCACGGACAGGTCCACGGGCAGCGAAACGGTGAGCTCTGCGTCGTAAATTACGGTGACGGGGAGGACTTTGTCATCCACTCCCGTGGTTTTGCGCGATGCCTCCGTCAGTCCCCAGACGTTGGTGGCTTCCGATCCGGCGTATGTCGTGGGTACGGCGATGATGGGCAGGTCCAGCGTCATAGCTACTGCTTTTGCCATACCGGTAGTTGACCCGCCGCCGATGCTCACCAACAATCCGATGCCGTGCTCGACGGCGGCAGCACGCGCCTTTTCCGCCTTTTCGATTGGCACGTGGGGGGCGACGTCGTCGTAGTTCAACGTCACGTCGATTTTCCGCGAAACGGCGGCTGCGATCTGGGCCTCGAACTCGGAGGCGATCACCATCACCTTGTTCGGGCCGATGCGCGCCACCTCAGCCTCGAGATTCTCGGCGGCCTTTCCTGAACCGAAGAGCACCCTTTGTCCCAGGGTGGTGTGTTCAAAAACCAAAGACATGTCAGTCCTATCTAGATGCTTTGCAGGAGCCGGTCGACGGCGGCCATGGCCTCGTCCGTAATGATGTGCTCATCACCCGGCGCAATGACGAGGTCGACGGCGGCCCCCGCCTCGGACAGCGCGTTGGCCGTTTGTTCCACGCGATACTTAGGCACCCACGGGTCATGCTCAATACTTCGCATCACCGCCGGCGTCCCCTCCAACGGAGACCCGTCACGGGCAGCAAGGATGTCAGGGCCTACAAAACCGCCGGTCAGGAGCGCGAGTGCACCGTAGCGGGATGGCCTGGTCAGGACCAGATGGGAAATGAGGCAAGCCCCTTGGGAAAATCCCCAGAGAACGATGCGATCGCGGGGAAACCCGTCCGCCTCCACCTCCGTCACGAGTGACTCCAGGGCGTCGAGGGAGCGGGACAAATTGGGTTCGTTATGGTCAAGTGCTTCAAGGAAGGGCCTGGGGTACCACGTCTGTCCCGGGGCCGTGGGGGAGTAGAAGCGGATTCCGGTGGAATCAAGGCGTTCGGCCTGGGCGCGCATAAAGGCGGGCGACTGTCCCCGGCCATGGACGGCAATAACCGCCGCCCGCGCCTGACCTATCTCGCTGCCCCAAGTGGTGACCGGGGTCTTTGCTAGCGGATGCTGAGGCAACATTGAGTCCTTCGGGGGGGGTGTGGGGCATTCTCCTGGCCGGCGAATTGTCTGCCGGCCAGAAGAACGCCAGTGAGCTGCGGGTGGGCCGCTTAGCTCTCGACGGGTTCGAGCTGGTCCATGATGGATTTGCGCTGGTCCTCGAAGAAGGGCGGCAGCATGAATGCCTGACCGAGCTCCTCAGGTGATTCATCGCAGTCCCACCCGCCCTCATTGTGGGTCACGGCGAGCTCAAACAGTGCCCCGCCGGGTGTCCGCACATAGTGCGACTTGAAGTAGGTTCGGTCCTTCAGTTCCGAGATATCGGTGTAGCCTGCTCCTTCGATTTCAAACTTGATTTGGTTCTGGTTCTCCAGATTGTCCAGGTTCCAGGCGAAGTGGTGGTACGTGCCGGCACCGTAGCGCCAGGTGCCCTGATCGTCTGTGCGGTTGCCGGTCAACTCAACGTAGTTGCCGAACTTGTCGTCACCGACCTGGAAGCGGACCCGGTCGCCTTCTTCCTGGATGTTGCCTTTAGCTGAGAACACGTCCTGTGCGAACTCCACCATCCGGTCCTGGTCATACACGTGGATGCCTGTGCCGTGGATGCCGTGGATGGCGTTTTCAGCGGGAACGCCGTTGCCGGTGTACCCCTCCCTGGTGTCCCCGTCGTTGCCCACCAGGACGTATTCAATGCCCGAAGGGTGGCGGAAGTTGACGCGACGCTCGCCGAAGACTTCCGTCAGCTGGGTTTCGACGTCGTGCTGTCCCAGCCGCTTGTCCCAGTAATCCAGGGAGCCGGACGGTACCGAGAGGAAAACCTCGCGGGCCTGGTTGGTTCCGCGGGATCCGTACAGGCCTGCTTGGGCCCACGGAAAAGTGGTGACCACCGAGGACGGATCGCCGTTCGCGTTGGAGTAGTAGAAGTGGTAAATCGGGGTCGATCCGTCATAGAGGACGGTCTTTTTGATGAAGCGCATGCCCAGGACTTTGGTGTGAAAATCCACATCCTCCTGGGCGCCGCCAACCGAAAGCGTTACGTGGTGGGAACCGACGACATACGTCATTGCTATCTCCTTTGGTCTCAATGATGGCCAGCGACGTCTCTGTCTGCTGAGGTAAAGCTGTGGTCTAAAGCGGGGGAATAGGACTCAGGCCTAGCCGACGATCAGACTGTCATACAATCGTAGAAAAACTTGAACGGCGAGTCAAGAAGTTTGCAGGAACTTATGACGTTTCGCCGGCAGCTGGCACGGTGACTGTTTGTTCCCGGCTGCGCATCTGGCGCGGACGGTCCGCATGCTGCCGCAGGACTGCCAGGGCCTGTTCCAGGTCTCCGGTTTCGTAGGCCTCCACCAACTGCCTGTGGTCGTCCAGGAGGGCGGTGGTCGCGTAGGTGGAGCGGCTAATGGTCCTGGCGTTCAGTCCGGGGAGGCCGAGGCGCCGGTACGTCTCCAGCAGGACGCGGGAGCCGGCGAGTTCCACCATGTATTCGTGGAACCGCTCGTTGGCAACTATCCAGGCCGCGGGATCGGTGAAGTGGTCATCCCGTACAAACTCAAGCGTCGCTTCCATGTATTGGCGCAGGGTTGCCAGCTGCTCCGGACTGGCCTTCCCGACAGTGCTTTCCGCAACACCCACTTCGATTGCCAGTTTGGCTGCGTAAGACTCGAAAATGATGGACTCGGGCACCGGCGCGATGATGAACTGTCCGGCCTGCTTGCGAAGGAGCCCTTCACCGAGCAGTGCGGTGAGCGCGCGGTGCAGCAGGTTCGAATCGACCCCCATGTCTTCGGCCAGCCGCCTCGGATCCAAGGTTTCGTCGACGTGGCTGCCTCTGCTGATGATGCGTTCACGTACATCCCGCAGCACTGAGGCCTCCGGAGCCATCAGCATCCGGCCAAAACCTCCCCGGAAATACGCCAGGGGGTGGCCGGGGTAGGCCACTGCATCTTCCGCATGGGCCAGGAAGACGTAGTGGGTTCCGGCCTCGACCTGTTCGCTGACGCGGCAGACCAGGTGCGCGATGGCTCCGATCAGTAACGGGGACCCATTGGCATCCACCTCTGTGGCTACGCCGTCGAACTTATCGGCCACTTTGGAGGCGAAGCGTCCGGCCAGTTCGATGTGGTCCTCCGCAAGGACGTTCACGGCAAAGGTGCCGCTCTCTGCAACGGCGTGGGCGGTGGCAGAGGACTTGTTCAGGCAGATGAGCAGCATTGGCGGTTCTGCCGACAGCGAGCTCACGGCGCTGGCAGTTGAGCCGAAGTCTCTGCCGCCGCTGTGCGTTGTAATGACGGTGACCCCGCTTGCAAAGCGGCCAATGACGTCACGAAAGGCGTCTGAGGTCAGTTGCGTGGACAGGGCTTGGGCTGGCTTCCCGCTGGTAACCATGGGCATGGCTGATCAACTCCTCTTTCTGGGTGCTGGCACCCGAATGCTTCATTGCATGAGGCGACTGTATCATCATCATACAATCGTGAATAGGCCTATCGACGACCCCCTCTGAGGGTCGACGCAATAGGAGAGTAGGTGTGGGCTGCGGCATCAATCCTTGCCCAGCCACACAGCGCTCTGATAATATCGTCATACAATCCATGCATAGACGCACAGGAGCCTCATTATGACCACAAGCCTTTATTCCCCCGCCCATCCCGGGCGTGCGGGAAGTCAGGATCCGACTCCCGACGAGCTGGTGGCCCGCGCCGTTGGACTCCGGCCGCGACTGCGCGAACTGCAGGCCGCCCACGAGCAGCTGGGCGGATACTCGCAGGAGATCCACCAGGAATTCCTCGATGCCGGGTTTTATCGGATACTTCAGCCGCGCAAGTATGGAGGGCTGGAGTACGGCCTGGACGACTTCATCAGGGTTGGAATCGAGATTTCCCGGGGGGATCCCGGCGTCGGCTGGTCCTTCATTCTCGGGGCCGGTCACGCCTTCCACGTCGGCTCGTTCTACGGTGAACAGGCCCAGGAAGAGCTTTTCGGCCACGAAACGTTTATCGGTCCGGGCCGGACCATCCCCGCCGGCAAAGCGGTCAAGGTCGACGGCGGTTACCGGCTGACGGGAACGTGGGACTATTGCTCGGGTTCCATGTGGAGCACGCACGTACTGGTGGTCGCGCCGACCTTCTCTTCGGAAAACGACGGCCAACCTGTGCTCCAGATGTTCGCGGTGCCCCGCTCTGACTACACTGTCCTTGATGATTGGGGCGGGGACCGGACCATCGGTCTCCGCGCCTCCAGCTCAAACTCCGTCAAAATCGACGGCGCATTCGTGGCCGGGCACCTTGCCATCCCCTACGACTTCCGGGAACACGTCCTGGGCACTGAGGGCACTCCCGGATACCAGCTGCACAAGAACCCCATGTACCTGGGCCGGACCATGACCTTCTTCAACGCCGAGCTTGTGGCCACACAGATTGGCGCCGCGTGGGCGGCACTGGATGAGTTCGAACGGCTGATGGAAGTCCGGATGGCCAGTTTCCCGCCCCGCCAGGCCCGCCTCGACAGCCCCGAGTACCACCGATGGTTTGGCCAGCTGCTGGCCCTGGCTGATTCGGCCGAATGCCTGCTTCTGGCGGGGGTGCGGCAATATACGGAACTGGGCCGCCGCTGGGAAACTTCGAGTGAGGAGTTCACCCCTGAACAGGATGCACGGCTCCGCGCCGTGGTTCAGCAGGCGGCCAGGCTGGCCAACGACGCGGTGGAGCTCGCCTTCACCACTGCAGGTTCCAGCTCAGCCAAGAGCGGGTCACCGATGGAAAAGTACTACCGCGATACGGCCATGTACAAGACACACATCGCCGCACAGTGGGACGTCACCTTCGGCTCACTCTCCCGCTTCCATTTCGGGCAGCCGCTGACGTTCTGAATGATTTCGCGGGAGGCCGGCGCGCAAGGATGAACTGATCACACAGAAGTGGGCGTGGCACTGAGACAGTGCCACGTCCACTTCGTGTTTAAAAAACATAGAACTGGGCGCCGGCACTGAGACAATGGCGCGCCCAGTTCGTGTTAGAAAACGAAGACGCCGGATAAGTCGTGGAGGGATTCCGACCTTTGAAGCGCAACGTTGATGTCCTCCAGCCCGTATCGTGACGTGATGATGGGCTCTGCCTCCAGCAGTCCGCGCTCCAGCAGGTCGATGTAGCGTGGGAGGTCCCTGCGCATCCTGACATTGCCGTTCTGCGTGCTGAGCATCTGGCGGCTCTGCACAGCCAGCGGAATCTGCGGGAACGTCACCTCAGTGCCGGCCTGATCCAGGCCGCTGAAAACGACCGTTCCGGCCCGGCGGGAAAGGGCAAGGGCCAGGCGTTGAGCGTCCGGTTTTCCCGCCGCCTCGATGACAGTATCCGCACCGCGCCCTGCAGTGAGGGACTTCACGACGTCGGCGGCGTCCTCGTTCGCAGGGTCGATCACATGTGTTGCTCCCAGCTCGCCTGCCAGGGCCCGGCGGGAGCTGTGCGGCTCCACTGCGATGATCAGTGATGCACCCGCGAGCTTGGCCGCTTGAACCGCCCATAACCCCAAGTGCCCGCATCCCACTACAACGACGGACTCCCCGGGCTGGACCTTCCCGACATTCAGGACGGCCCCTACACCAGTAGTGATACCGCAGCCCAACAGGGAGAGCACGTCGTACGGCAGGTCCGTCACAACGGGGAAGACCTGGTTTCGGGAGACACTCATCAGTTCCGCGTAACCGCCCACGCAGCCCGCCGCCGAGACCAGCAGACCGTCAGAAGTTGTAGCGACGTCGGGATAGACACCGCCGAGGTCAAACAGTTCCGAGCACTGATCCGGCCGTCCCGCGCTGCAGTAGTAGCAGCTTCCGCATTCCGGAGTCCCCGGCACTATGACGCGTTGCCCGGGGAGAATGTCATGGACCTGGGCGCCGACTTCAATAACCTCCCCCGCTGAGGCGTGTCCCAGGATAGTGGGGGGTGCCTTTCCGAGGTTGCCGTGGAAGCTGGTGACGTCCGTGGAACAGAAAGGACTCGCCTTGGTGGCAATGAGGACCCGGAACGGGTCCAGGTCAAGCATCTGGACGTCTTCAACAGAAAAGGGGACGTTGAACTTCCTGAGCAGTGCGGCGCGCAATACAAACACCTCAATGTGGTTTGGTAATTCAGGATCGCCAGGGGGTGCTGCCCGGGGCTGGTTCCTAAGGGGTTTCCCTCAGGGACTTCGGCCAGATCCCGTGGCGTCCGGGGGAGAGGATGCCCTGTGGGTCAACGGCGTCCTTGATGGTCTCGCAGAAGCGGCGGTAGGCATGGTCGTTGAACGAATACTGGTCCGCTGCAAGATCCATGAAATCCAAGTGCGCCCGGTATTCCCCGTAACCGCGGCGGCCGGCTTCTTCCACCAGCATCTTCACTGTGTCGTAGGCCTTCTTCGCCTGGACGGTGTCCGTGACGTCGTAGTTCAGGCCGATCACGTACAACGCGGTCCGTTCGTTGATCACGAGCAGCCCGCCGGCAACGTTTACTCCCGCGCGTTCAGCGATCAGTTTCCCGATGAAGTCCACTGCCTCCCGGACGTCAGTCCCCACGAGCGGGATCGCCGGGGAAAAGCCGATGTGGCCCATGTTCGGCGGCATGGCGGCAAGCATATCGATGCTGGGAACACCCGCGTGTACCTTGTCCGGGATGGATCCGAACTCGCCCCATTCGTCACGTCCATAAGTGTGCTCGTGAATCACTTTTGCGCCCGGGATGGCGGCCCAGGCTTTGCGGATCTTTTCCAACTGGTGTTCCACAACGGGCCCGTCGCCCCAGAGCGCTGCCCGCATGCCCCAGCGGCCCAGTCCGGTTTCGTCCGCCATCTTCTGCAGGGTTTCGTCGGAGAACGTTCCCTCGCCGCCGGCGAACTTACCCATTACTTCCGGGAACTGAGCGGCCAGGGTCACCGTGTTGTAGATGCTGGGGACACCCCTCAGGGTGCCCTCCAGCCTCAACTCGCGTGTGATGTCGATAGCCTGCTCGAGGTTCTCATCCCGAGGGACCGTGAGAAAGATCGGGGCGTAGGCTTCCGGCCGGCGCATCAGCCAGTAACCCATGCGGGTGACGATCCCGAAGTTTGACTGGATAAACAAGGGGTCCAACACTGGTCCAAGCCCGCGCTTATAAAGATGCCAGGTCTTATTGCCCGGCACCGCGCCCATTCCCGTGCGGATTAGTTCTCCGTTGGCCAGGACCACTTCCATACCGCACGGGGCCATGAAATCGGACCCGTAGGGGAGGTAAGTGACGCCGTTATCCAGGGAGTTTCCAATCACGCTGCCCCAGCCGAGGTCCGGGATGGAGATCATGAGGTCCTCGTTGCCGGACTCCTGGAGGGCTTCATAGAGATCAAACCAGCGAACGCCAGGTTCAACAACGGCATAGGCCAGGTCAGCGTTGATTTCGAGCACCTTGTTCATGCGGGTCAAGCTGACCACCACCGCGCCCTTGACCCGGGGAGAAGCTCCGCCATATCCGTAGTTGCGTCCCGTGGATGACGTCCACAGCGGTATGCCAAGGTCGTTGGCGATGCGAACGATGGCTTGCACTTCTTCCGCGGAAGCGGGGAGGAGCACTGCCGATGAATCGTACGTGTCGTCGTCGGCCGGCCAATACTTGTCCCGGTATTGCTCGTGCCGGCGGGACTCGTCATCGAGCAGCACGGCATCCTCGCCTAGTGCGGCGACGAAACGTGCCACTGCCTCATCGGTCAAGCGGTTGGCAGAGACGGTAGTCATAGTGCGTTCCTTTTTTGTTGGTTGCTGTAGCGGCTCAGCAGGGCAGGCGGCGGCGGGTTCAGTTCGAGGACACCCCGCGCCGTGCTAGCAGCTCACTGTCAAAGGCATTGACGTCCCAGAGGCCCGCCCCTCCGGCGTTGCGGTTGGTGTTCTGAACGCTCGCCCCGCCATCGATCGAGAGAATCTCGCCGGTGATGTAACTCGCGTCATCGCTCAGGAGGAAAGCCACCGAGCCAGCGACTTCTTCCGGGGTGCCCGCCCGGCGTAAGGGTGAGGTTCCTGCGCGGCGGATCATGTCGGCCTGACCGTCCTTGCCGAAGATGGACGTTGGAACGATGCCAGGCGCAATCCCATTGACCCGGACACCAAGGGGGCCACCGTACACCGCCGCACCGTGGACCAACCCGATAACGCCGTGTTTTGATGTGGTGTAAGCGAGGAGGTCGTTGCTGCCCCGAAGGCCTGCGATGGAGGCGGTGACCACGATGGATCCCGTTGTGCCCCTTTGCAAAAACTGCCGGAATGCTGCGCGCACGCCGAGGAACGGCCCCCGTAGATTGACGGCCATGACCTTGTCCCACTCGTCCACTGGAACGTCCACCAGGTTGCTCAGCGAGCCGGCGATTCCAGCGTTGAGATGATGGAAATCGACCCGTCCGAAGGCGTTGGTGGCCTCATCCATGTAGTACTGGACGCCATCTTCAGAGGAGACATCGGCGCCAAGGCCGATTGCTTCGGAGGGAAGTGAATCGGCTGTTTCCTTCGCCTTCCGAGCGTCGAGGTCGACGGCGACCACTTTGACGCCCTCCTGCGAGAGCCTCAGGGCAGTGGCGCGTCCCAGTCCACCGGCCGCTCCGGTTACCACAGCCACCTTGTCTCGGAGACCACTGTGTCCCATATGAATCCGTATCCTTCGCTCATCATTGTGCGTGAGGCGTGCTTTGTCTTCTTGTAGGACAATACATGCCCGCCGCATTGTTGGCCAGCTTTAGTGGGACGTGCGCAGTATATGTGCGGGACTCTTGTAACACTTGGATTGAGTGATTGTATGACAGGAACTGAGGTTGTAGCATTGTGACTGGCCTCACGCGGGGCCTGATGGGTACAAAGGAGAATCTATTGACTACCGTCACGTCCGAAGGGACGAAGCAAGAGTCCAGGGTCACCGCGGCCGACTTGGTCGCCGTTGCCATTTCAATGCGGCCGGAACTCATTGAGCGTCAGGCCGAGGCGGAGGAAAACACTTTTTTCAGTGAAGCCATCCACCAGAAGTTTCTGGACTCCGGCCTGTACGACATGTATGTCCCCAAGATGTACGGCGGTCTTGAGCTTGACGTGCCCACGTTTGCGAGAGTCACGGTAGAGCTGGCCCGCGGCTGCATGAGTACCGCCTGGTGTTTCGCGTTGTCGGCTAACCACGCTCTGCAGGTGGCCACGCTGTTCCCCAAGGCTGTCCAGGATGAGGTGTTTGCCCGCCGCGATTTCCGGGCCGCGTCCACCTCCGCACCCACGGTCACGGCCACAAAGGTGGACGGCGGGTACAAACTCAACGGCGTGGTGGGCTATTGCTCCGGGATCCCGTATTCCACGTACTACCTTGGCCAGGCCATGGTTCCGGCCAAGGATGGCGGGGCGCCGCAAATGGCCATGTTCCTTGCCCCGCGTGATCAGTTTGAGCAGCTCGATGACTGGGGCGACACCCTGGGCCTGAAGGGAACCGGATCGCACAGCATCCGGTTCACAGATGGCTTTATCCCCGACAGCTACCTCATCGAAAACCTCAATATGGTGGACATGCCGGTGGAAGGCGGGACCGTCGGGTCCAGCCTGCATGGGAACGGCATGTATTCCGGCAGGGGCCTGGTGATGTTCACCCTGACCCTTGCGGCTGCAGTCATCGGCGGCGGCTACAACGCGCTGGACGAGTTCGAGAACCAGATGCGGACGAAAAAAACCTCGCTTCCTCCCATGGTTTCGCGCCTTGAGGACCCCGACTATCAGCGCTACTACGGTTCCGCGCTGACCAAGATCGCCACTGCCGAAGCCGCCCTCATGAACGTTGCTCAACAGCATATGGACTTGTGCGCCGCCAACGCCTCCGGTGAGCGGCCGTACACCTTTTTGGACGACTTCAAGCTGGCAGGCATCGCCCGCGAACTAATACTGCAGGTATGGGAGACGGTCGAGCGTGATCTTTTCCGCCACGTTGGCTCAAGCGCAGCGAAGAACGGAGAGCGTTTTGAACGGCTCTTCCGTGATCTCGCACAGGCCACCGGGCACCGCAACCCCCTCCTGCGGGACCCGTCCTACCGGACCCTGACCCAGTTCACGCTGGGACTCATTCCCACCAACCAGCACTGACACGGAACGGACCAACCCGTGACCGCGACTCACAACCCACCTCACCTGTCCGCATCCAACATCGGCGCGGCAACCAAACGGGGCCTCTTCTGGATCCCCGGCGATAAAACTCCGACACCATTCGGCACCGCAATGCGCGGGCCGCTCTTCGTGGAATGGGAAAGTCCGGAGGAGGTCACCCAGCCCTTCCCGCTGATTCTGATCCATGGCGGCGGCGGCCAAGGCACTGACTGGCTGGCGACTCCTGACGGGCGGCCCGGCTGGGCGAGCGAATTCGTTAAGGCCGGGTTCGCGGTGTATGTCATTGACAGGCCCGGGCACGGCAGGTCTCCGCACCACCCGGACGTCCTCGGGCCGGCGGCTCCACCGTTCCCCTTTGAAGCGGCGCAGGCATATTTCGCGCCCACCGGCCCCCAGGCGGTAGGGCACACCCAGTGGCCGTGGGGCCGCGAACTGGAGGATCCTGAAATGGCGCAGGTGTATTCCGGCATGGGATTTTTTATGACAGACCTCGCGGAGTCGCAGGAACTCGACGGCGCCCGCCTGGCCAGTCTGCTGGATCTCACCGGTCCCGCAGTCCTGGTAAGCCATTCCGCCGGTGCTCCCGGCGGCTGGATGGCAGCTAATAAGCGGCCTGACCTGGTCCGGGCAATTGTTTCAGTCGAACCGATGGGACCGCCCTTTGCGGAGTTCCCCGGACTGGGGCCTATTTCGTATGGGTTGACCTATGCGGCCTTACGCACGGAACCGCCGCTGGACTCGCCGACGGAACTACAAGAGAACCCCTCGGCCTACCAGGTTCCCGGCCTAACAGGAACCCCCATCCAGATCGTGACGGGCGGGGCGTCCCCTACTGCCCCAGGCGGCCCCGACACCGTTAAGTTCCTTGCCGCCCTCGGCGCGGACGCCGAACTGATGCACCTGCCTGACCATGGCATTGAGGGCAACGGCCACGGCCTCATCTTTGAGATGAACTCCTCCGAGACGGCGCAACTGGTCATCAACTGGATTCAAGCACTGGACGCCCGGCCAGCGTAGAGCCTTCAAGGCAAAAAGGTTGCCGGCCCTTCCGGGGCCGGCAACCTTTTTTGGTGCTCTATCTGGTGCTGCGGATACGGCCCCTGGGGTCAGGCACTCACACTCGCCGGCCACCGGGCGGAGGACCTCTTCAAGACCTCATACATGGACGTCGGCCGGGTTCCGGTCAGCTCCAGCACTGAGTCGCTGATATCCGCCATGTAGCCCTCGCGGATGGCGCGCCCGAAACTAACCATGTCCTCGCTGCACCAGGGGATGGGCGAGGAGCTCATGTCATCCAGGGCTGTCCGGGGAACGCCAATGGCGTCCCACTGCGCAAAGCGCTCATCATCCGATACCACCTTGTAGGCCACAGGACGCCCGGAAATCTCCGTGACCATGGCCGCAACCTCCCGGTAAGACAGGAGCTCCGGCCCGGTGATGTTGTAGGCGGCGTTGTCGGTGCCCGCCCCCTTCAGAATGGCAGCGGCGGAGGCCACGCAGTCATCGCGGGAAACGAGAGCGACCCTTCCTTCAGCCTCGCTGGCGAACCATTCCCCGGTAGCCACGGCCACCGGGGCGACCATGTCCGCAAGGGCTTCCGCGTACTGGGCATCCCGCAGGACGTTCCAGCGGAGCCCTGAATTCCGAAGATCAGTTTCTGTTGCCCGGTGATCAAGGGTCACAATCGCCGGATTCGCTTCTTCACCGGCACCGATGATGGAGGTGTACACTACTTTGCCCACTCCCGCAGCATTGGCCGCATCAATAGCGCTGCGGTGCTGTCCAACACGGGAACCAACACGCGCTGTGGAGATCAGCAGCATGCTGTCTCCGCCGGCGAAGGCCTCCTCAAGCGTCTCCGGCTTGTCGTAGTCCGCAAACCTCACGTGTGCGCCCAATGCGGCGTACTCGCTCAGTTTTGAGGGTGTCCTGGTAGTCAGAATCAGGTTTTCCGCAGGTACTGATTCCAAAAGTTTGTTCACCGTTGACCGGCCGAAGCCTCCGCTTGCACCCGAAACAATAATCATCTTCATGCACTCCTCGAACGGCGTTGTTCCCACGCGGCGACGTTGCCTAGATCGTCGGACGATCTTACATGTGAGATTCTCATAGTGGCCACCGGTTATCTCCCTGTCAAGGATAATTCTTCCGCCGCTTCCGCTAGCTGGCGCATTATGTCTAGCTCTCCCATACGCCACCTTCGCTCTATAGACGTGACGGGCAGCACGCGCTAGCCTTTGTATGACAACATGACGGTCATATGGCCAGAACTCAACGAGGAGCTCCTATGTCGGTGGCGGAACAAGCACCATCGCCCCGCGACAGCGCGACGAAAGTCTCCCTGCTGCGCGCCCAGTCCCTGTCCAAACGCTTTGGTCCAACAACCGCTTTACGCAGTGCCACCTTTGATCTTCACGCCGGGGAAGTCCACGCCCTGGTGGGGGAGAACGGCTCCGGAAAGAGCACCCTGGTCAAGATCCTCAGCGGTGTCCACAGCCCGGACAGCGGCTCTATCAGCGTCCGGGGTGCGGACAAGGCCTTTGCCGGGCCCGGCGGAGCGCAGGCCAGTTCAGTGGCGACTGTTTTTCAAGAGGTTCTAGCCGTTGAGTCCCAGTCCGTCCTGGACAATCTGTGGCTCGGGACCGACTCCATGCTCCGGAGCGGGCATTCGTCACAGATCCGCCGGGAACGGGCGAAGGCCTGCCTCGCGGAGTTGCTGGAGAACCCGCCGTCGCTCGATGCCAGCCTTGAGGAGCTTGAACTCAGCGACCGCCAGGCCTGCGCCATTGCCAGGGCCCTTCTTCGAGAGCCCGATGTCTTGATCCTGGACGAGGCAACCTCGGCGCTGGACTTCGACACCAGGACACGCCTCTTCAATATCGTCACCCGGCTCAGCCGCAACGGCATGGGCGTGATCCTGATAACCCACCGCATGGACGAGATCGACGAAATTGGGGACCGGATAACTGTCATGCGGTCAGGGGAGACTGTGGCAACACTACGTCGGGGGAAATGGAACCAGAGTGAACTGGTCCGGCTGATGACGGGTTCTGATCATCTTGTCCAGCCTGATGCCCGGATCAAAAACAGCAAGGACCCGCAGGAACAACCCGTGGTACTGGAGACCCAGGGCGCGGTCCTCGCTCAGGGCTGCGCCCCCATCCATGTGGCTTTCCGCCGCGGGGAAATTGTGGGTCTGGCCGGGTTGGAGGGCCACGGGCAGGACACTTTCCTGAAGCTGCTCACCGGCCAGAATGGAAACGGCACAGTTCTGAGGGTCAGCGATGGCCGCCGGACTGCCGTCACCACTCCCGCAGCTGCCCAAAAACTGGGCATCGCCTACGTTCCCCGGGAGAGAAGGGCGGAGTCCCTCTTTCCGTGGATGTCCATCCTGGAGAACTTCTCCATTGGAACTTTGGGAAGCGACGCCTCAGCCGGCTGGTTCTCACGCTCACGGAGTGAAACCCGGTTTGCCCCCTTCATTGAGAGCCTCAACATCAAACTAGGCAACTCCTCGGATGCCATCACCACCCTCAGCGGCGGCAACCAGCAAAAGGTGATCATCGCCCGGTGGCTCGCCTCGAATCCCTCCATCCTGCTGCTCAATGACCCGACCCGCGGCATCGACGTCAACGCCAAACGCGACCTCTACGGCCTGCTTTCCAGGTTGGCCGAAGAAGGCATGACGGTAGTGATGCTGTCCACGGAAGTAGATGAGCACGTAGAGCTGATGGACCGCGTCCTAGTCTTCCGCGAAAACGAACTCTTTGACGAAATAACCGGTGACGCCTTATCACCCGAGGTCTTGGTTGCAGCGTTTTTCGGCGAGAAAGTAGGAGCATCCAGTGGCAACTAACACTCATTCGGCAGTTGAAAAACGTGCCGGGGAGCCGCAGGGCCAGCGGGCCAAGAAAGCCCAGCCTGCGCAGCGCAGAAGCATCAGGTCGCTGTTTCGCGCACACAGCTACGCCTTCGCGCTGAGCCTGGCGGTCCTGTTCCTTGTGGTGAACCTGTCAATCCAGCCCAACTTCGGCTGGACGGACCAGCTCGCGTCGTTCGCCCCCCTGGCGGTTGCCGCCGTCGCAAGCGTGCCTTCCATCATCAGCGGCCGCGGCGGACTGGACATGTCCATCAGCCCCATCATGACGCTCTCCAGCATTCTCTTCGGGGTGTGGCTGGTACCGCTGGGCCTCAGCGGAGCAGTGGCCGTGCCTATCCTGATGCTGGTCGGTGCCGCTGTGGGCACCCTGAGCGGACTCCTGATAGTAGTACTGCGGCTGCAACCGATAGTGGTCACGTTGTCGATGTTCTTCATCATCAGCGGCGTGAACCTCAAACTTGCGCCCCTTCCTGTGAGCATCAGCGGGACCTGGCTGGAAAACCTCGGCGGATCATGGGGACCAATTCCGGGAGGGCTCGTGAGCATCCTCATTCCCGTTGCCATCTGGGTGGTCCTGACACGCACGCCCTACAAGCGAATGCTGTACGCCGTGGGCGGCAACGACATCACCGCCTTCTCCGCCGGTCTGAACGTCAACCTCATCCGCGTCAGCGCTTATGCCCTTGGCGGTTCATTCGCAGCGGTCGGAGGCCTGGCACTGACAGGACTGGTGAGTTCAGCCGTGGCCAGCACCAGTACCTCCTACACGCTCATTGCCATCGCGGCAGTCGCCCTGGGTGGAACGTCACTGGCCGGAGGCCGGGGCGGAATCCTCGGGGCATTGATTGGCGCAGCCGCCATCTACATGCTGCAGAGCATGCTGGGCGTAATGCAGGTTTCGCAGATCTGGCTGCAGATCATCTACGGCCTCCTGCTACTCGTAGCCGTCGTGTTCAGCGCCGTACTCGCTGTCTCTCCCAAGGAAAAGAAATGACAACCACCTCTGCGCAGGCCCAAGCCGCTCCCGCGCTGCCCCCCGCATCCAAGACCAGTACCCGTGAGCGGTTGGCAGGACTTCAGCGGCGTTTACCCTTTGTCCAGCTGGTCCTCCTGGTAGCCGTGTTCTGCTACGGCCTCGCAACGCTGCCCGGGTTCGGCAGTGCCACCAGCATTAAGTCAATCCTCATCCTCAGTGCACTCGTCGGAATTGCAGCGCTCGGACAGACGGTGGTAGTCCTCATCGGAGGGATCGACCTGTCCGTCGCCGGGTTCATCGTCGCCGGCGCGATCATAGTCACGCAGCTGACCTCCGTGAACAACGTCCCGTTTGGGGTTGCCGTCCTCCTCGCCTTCACCGGCGCCGCAATCCTGGGTGCGATAGTGGGCTACCTCTGCCACAGATTCATGGTTCACCCGATCATCGTTTCCTTTGCCATGGGGGCCATCGCTCTGGGCTTGGCGCAGCTGCAGACCGGGGGGAAGTTTGGCGGGGGAGCACCCGTCTGGCTCTCGCAGATGACGTCCCCCATCACCCTGACCTTCGGGTTGCCCGTCCCACCGCTGGTAGTGGTATGGGTTGCGGTAACGGTCCTGGCGGCACTCTTCCTTCACAAGACGGTGCCCGGGCGGCGGCTGATGGCGACGGGTGCAAGCCCCCGTGCCGCCCAGTTAATCCACGTCAATACCCGCAGAGTGTGGGTAGCGGTGTTTGCCTTCAGCGCCGTCGCGTCGGTTTTTGCCGGTGTCTTTCTCGCGGGCTTCGCGGGAAACGTCGATTCCACCCTCGGAAACCCCTACCTGTTCCAAAGCATCGCCGCCGTCATCATCGGAGGAACCATCTTTGGCGGACCGGGTGACTACACCCGCACCGCCGTCGGCGTTCTTTTGTTGACTGTGCTGACCACTGTTCTGGTCGGCCAAGGCTTCACCGGCGCCGACCAGCAAATCCTGTACGGCCTCATCATCCTCGCAGCCATGGCCGTGTACGGCCGCGAACGCCGGCTGCGCGACCAAGTCTAGATTCATCCGCCCGCCGGCATCGAGGCCGGCTGGCCCTCCTCCACAGAAAGGGAACCCATGCGTCCCAAATTCAAAACTGCCCTGATGCTGTCCGTTCCGCTGATGTTAATGCTCAGCTCTTGCAGCACTCCCGGCGCGTCTACGGCGCCTGCTGCCACTCCTGTCTCCCAAGCGGAACTGGGTGAGTGCGGGTTGGTTCCTGACATTCCTGCACAGGATCCCGACGGCGCAGTGGCGGCACTGCCAGCCGACGTACAATCCGCGTACAAGGGCTATCCGGAACCCATTCTCGCCAGCGTCTGGAAGGACATGCCCAAGGCCGACGGGCCGGTCAAGGTGGGTCTGTCCTACCTGCCGCCGGCAAACCCCTTTGGCGCCGCAGTGGTGGCCCAGCTTGAGAAGAGCTTTGCTGAGGCGAAGGCCAAGGGCCTTGTGGAAGGTGAACTCGTCAAGAGGATCCTTCCGGACCCGGCCACCATGACTCCCGCCGAACAGATCCGCGGCTACCAGGAACTGGTGCGCGAAGGCGTGGACGTCATCCTGACCTCGCCTTTGTCCGGCGACGCGATGCTCGACGTTGTCAACCAGGCAGGGGAACAGGGAATCCCCACCATTTCACTCTCGTCCACCATCAAGTCAAAGTACGCGATCAATGTCACCGACAATTCTTACCTCAACCTCGCCAACCCCACAGCCGAGGTCATGAAGCAGCTCGGAGGCAAGGGCAACGTAGTGATTGTGCGCGGCATTCCGGGAATCCCCACGGATCAGTACGGATTCGACGCTGCCAAGGCAGTTATGGACAAATGCCCCGGCGTGAAAGTAGTCGGCGAAGTGGTGGGTAACTTCGTCCCCGCCGCCACCAAGTCCGCCATGCTCCAGTTCCTGGCAAGCCACCCACAGCAGATCGACGCTGTGGTCCAGATCGGCACCATGGGCTCGGGTGTCTTCTCGGCCTTCGAACAGACCGGGCGGCCGATGCCGAAGGTGGTTGATGCTGGTGCGTCCGCAGCATCCCTGGCGTACTGGGACAAGGCACACAAGGAAAGCGGTTACGACACGTCGGGCACTGGCGGCAACGGAACCCAGCAGGCGGCCGTGATGTTCGATGTAGCCATGAGGACGCTGGCTGGTGAAGGGCCCGCCGTCAGCACCATAACGCGCGAACCGTCCATGATCAGCAGTGACAATCTGGGCGACTACATGGTGGCAGGCGCCGACACGTCCTCGCCGATGGAGATCCTCGACGGCGAGGCCTGGATGCCGGCGGACTACCTCGAAAAGTTCTTCACCAAGTAGACATCAAGGATTGCCAGGGCGGCGGGTTTCTCGAAGACAGGAGAAACCCGCCGTTTTGGCAGTCCTGCTGCAGGTCATTAACAGAAGGGAAACAATCATGCGCCTTCAAAACAAGGTGGCACTGGTAACTGGAGCGGCGTCTGGCATCGGCTTGGCCACGGTCCGGCGGTTTGTGTTGGAAGGCGCCAGCGTGGTCGCCGTCGACCTCGACCACGAGAAGACGGCCGGGGCCCTGGTTGGTTTGGACAATGTCACGGTTGCCGCCGGGGATGTCAGCAAGAGCGCCGAGGTCAACAGGGCCTTTGAGGTGGCTGAGGGTAAACATGGCCAACTGGATGTCCTGGTGAACGCAGCAGGGATTTCGGCCGCGCCTAAAGACATCGAAGACATTACCGACGAGGACTTCGCGCGTGTTATCGAGGTCAACCTCTACGGCAGCTTCTACACGTTGCGTGCCGCGGCAAAGCTCATGCGGCGGAACGGCGGCAGTGGCGGTTCCATTGTGAACATCTCCAGTGTGGGTGCCTTGGCAAACTTCCCACTCCCGGCTTCCTATCCTGCGTCGAAAGCCGCAGTGCTGGGTATGACGAGGGCGGCGGCGGCGCTTCTGGCAAGCAACAACATCCGCGTCAACGCGGTTGCCCCGGGGGCCACGGACACGCCCATGCTGCCAACAGATCCCGAATTCAGGTCCGCCGTGGTGAACCTAGGGGTGCTGAAACGGGCAGCGTCCGCGGACGAACTGGCCAACACCATCCTGTTCCTGGCCAGCGATGAAGCAGCGTTTTTCACCGGTCAGACACTCTCGCCCAACGGCGGTTATGTCATGTAGGGGAGCGGCAAAGCTGTTCAGCCGGCCTCGTTCGAAGCGGCCATTTCTGCTTCGAACGAGGCCACTTCTTCCAGAATGATCGGGGCTGCGGAGGTGGCTGCGTGGATGCCGATCACGCTGGCGATCTCCATGACTTCGAGGATTTCTTCGATCGTGGCACCGTAGCGCAAGGCATTTTCCATGTGCAGCTTAGTTCCGCGCTCGTAGAGGTGGGTGGCGGCGATATCGAAGGCGATGTAGATGAATTCCTTGACCTTGGGCTCCAGCGGCCCGTACTTCCAGGACGCCGATGAGAATTCGGTGTAGGCCTCAAGGTATTCCGGGTCCAGTTCCAGGGTGTCGTCCCACGTCTTGTTCCAGTAGCCGCGGTTTTCGGTGAATTCCAACTTCACCTTCTCCTGGTATCCGCTGAGTGGCTTCCGGGCCGGACGGGTACCGGATTCTTCCAGTACCTCGCAGAGGATCGGAACGCCGACGTTCATGGCGTGTACCCCCAAGGTGCTGGCCAGTTCCACCACTTCCATGATTTCCGCTGATGAGGCGCCCAAGCGCAGCGCCGCCCGGACATGCTGCCGGACCCCCGGCAGGTACATGTGCGTGGCGGCGCAGTCCACGGCAATGTAGATGAATTCCTTGACCTTGTCTTCGAGGTTGTTCTTCTCCCACGGCACGGCAGACAGGGAGAGGTAACCAGCCAGGAATTCCGGGCTGAGGGCAAGAATGGCTTCCCACGACTCGCTCCAGGTGCCGCGCACGTCGATGAAGTCCTGCTTAATTTCCTGCTGGCGGGGGCTCAGTTCCATGGTTCTTCCTTCTGGGTTCAGGGCGGTGGGCGGCGAGGAGCCGTAGAGGGGCGGGAGTCAGGAGGCCAGACCGGACAGGTGAGTCACCCATCGTGCAATTTCGGTGTGGTCCGCGTTGTCCGGCAGCGCTTCTGCCGCTTCTTCCCAAAGTTGGACGGCCGCAAGGCTCAACGGGGCCGCCGCGTTGACCTGCTGTGCGAGATCCACGGCGATCTTCATGTCCTTCAGCATCAGTTTCAGGGCGAAGCCCGAGTCGTAGCTGCCGGGAAGGATGAAGTTGGGCCACTTGTTCTCTGTTGAGCCGCTCTTGCCGCTGGATCCGTTGACGATCTGCAGCAGCAGTTCCGGTTCCACGCCGAAGCTTTGGCCGGCCAGGATCGCCTCGCTGCTGACCAGCAGGTGGGCTGCAGACATGAGGTTGTTGAGCGCCTTCGCCGCATGCCCGGCGCCAACCTCGCCGGCGTGCTTAACAGTTCCGAATGTCTCAAGAACGAGGGCGGCTTCGGCCAGATCGTCTTTGGCCCCGCCTGCCATGACGGTGAGTTTGCCGTTCTCGGCTCCCCCCACGCCACCGGAGACGGGAGCGTCCATGAACCGTGTCCCATTGGCGTTCAGTTGCAGTTCCAAGGCCCTGCTCCGCAGTGGTTCGCTGGAACTCATGTCGATGACCAAGGCGTTGTCCTTCAGGGCTGCGAGCACCTCGGGGCCGGTGATGACGGATTCGACGATGTCGGAGTTGGGCAGCATCAGGATCACAATTCCGGCCCCGGAGACAGCTTCGGCGGGTGAGCCGCAGCTGGTTCCGCCGGCAACGGCCAGTTTGGTTTTGGCCTCCTGCGAGAGGTCGAACCCTCGCACCTCGTGCCCGGCCATCACCAAGCGACGTGCCATGGGCGTTCCCATGTTTCCTAGCCCGAGGAAAGCGATGGTATTCATGGTTTGGCGTCCGCTTTGAGTTCATTTAGAACCTTTTCGGCAATCCTGAACGATTCGAGGGCTGCGGGAACACCCACATAAATGGCCGTCTGCATCAGGACTTCCTGGATCTCCTGTTCCGTTACCCCGTTGTTGATGGCGCCGCGTACGTGGACTCCCAGTTCATGCGGGCGGTTCAGGGCCGTCAGCATCGCAAGGTTAATCAGGCTGCGGCTGCGCCGGTCCAGGCCTTCACGCGTCCAGACAGCACCCCAGCAGTATTCAGTGACAAGTTCCTGGATGGGACGGCCGAACTCAGTGACCTGGCCCAGTGAGCGTTCCACATGGGCTGTCCCCAGCACCTCCTTGCGTACAGCGAGTCCTTGTTCGTAGGTGGTGGCTTGGGTGTCATTGCTTGGCATTATTAGTCCTTCCGGGGATCTGCTGGCTTGTTGTAGTCGTTCTCATCCACCGGCTCCGCCCAATGCGTGGCGCCCAGGGAGATGGCGGTGTGGGTCATAAAGGAATCCTGAGCCGCTCCGTGCCAATGGCGCTCACCGGCCGGACACCACACGGTGTCCCCGGCGTTGAGCACACGGGGTGAGGCCTCGCCGTCTGTCTGAATGAGTCCGCGGCCGGCGAGGACCTGCAGGATCTGCCCGTTCTCATGGTGGTGCCAGAATGTCCTGGCCCCCGGTGTGAAGTTCACGGTGTTGATGGTGACGCCGTCTGTGGCGGCCATGGTCAGATAGGGGAAAGCGACACCGCTGAACTGGGAGCCTGCCTTGCCAGCCGTACCGTCCTGCACGGGGCCGTTGATGATTCTCATGATTCCTCCTTTTGGTCGAA
The DNA here is from genome assembly GCF_054792695.1 of Arthrobacter sp. Z1-9. Taxonomy (NCBI): domain Bacteria; kingdom Bacillati; phylum Actinomycetota; class Actinomycetes; order Micrococcales; family Micrococcaceae; genus Arthrobacter; species Arthrobacter sp. Z1-9. Next base: position 244,449 of record NZ_CP096456.1, read on the forward strand.
CAGGCGGACGCCACCGGAGACGTCCCCGATGGCGTCAACCACGGTGTTGCTGATCTGGTCCGCGTAACCCAGAGCGTTGGCCAGGCCGAAGCTCGCGAGCGGGCCGGAGGAGTTGGGGCTCGCCATGCCGAGGTCGCCAGCCAGTTCGACGTAGGCCAGGACGTCCTTCATCATCAGGGAGTTGGTGAGGCCGCCCTTGAGGTAGTCGCCCTTGATGATCTTCGGAAACCGGTTCAGCGATGCGAAGCTGACACCGGAGCTGTTGTTGATGACATCCAATAGCACTTCGAGGTCCAGGCCGGCCTTCTTGCCTGCGACCATGGCTTCGGCCGTGGCGGCGAGGGTAATGGCATTGAGGAAGTTGTTGATGAGCTTGGTGGTGTGGCCCGCACCGGAAGCGCCGGTGTGGAATATTTTGGCCGAGAACAGTTCAAGCGTGGGACGGGCCCGTTCAAGCTCCCCTGGATCCCCGCCCACCATCAGCACCAGGGCGCCTTTTTCGGCAGCGGCCGCGCCGCCGGAGATGCCGGCGTCGAGATAGGTGGCGCCCGCTGCGGCCACTTTTCCGGCAATCATCCTGGTGGATGCCGGAGCGGACGTACTGAGGTCCACTACGATCTGCCCTTCGCGCAGGTGGGCCAGCACGCCGTCGTGGCCGAGCATAACTGCCTCCACCACCGTGCTCTTGGGGAGGGAGAGCAGGATGATGTCCGATCCGTCCACCACGTCGCCAGCACCCCGGGCCGGGGCAGCTCCTGCCGCAGTGACGTTGCTTTCCACGGGGTCATGGCCCAGCACTTTCCTGCCGGAGGACGTGATGCACGTGGCCATTCGGCCGCCCATGTTCCCCAGCCCGACAAAGCCGATACGGAGTTCGTTCATGATTCGGAGGCCTTCTTCCCGATGGTTGCCGCCAGCCCGGCCAGCGGGCCTTTCGTGACGGGCGTGAAGCGTTCGAGTACGGAGGGGTCGTGTCCAGGCACCAGATGGCTTGCCGAGGTGTCCATCAGATCCCGGATGGAGTCGAAGCCGGCGTACATCTCCTGCACGTTGTTGACGAACATAAAGGGCAGGTCCTGCTCGTACTCTTCGTAGTAGTGAATGGCATCAGAGGCCAGGAGCACCTGACCTTCGCTGGTGTCCACCGTGACAATTGACTGGCCTGGAGTATGACCGCCTACCCGGAACATTTTGATGCCGGGAGCTATCTCGACCTGTTCCTCGAAAGTGGTGATTCTGCCCTGCTCCTGAGCCTTGCGCAAGTAGTCGAGCTCTGCAGTTTCAACACTGTGTTTGAACTGTTTGCGGGCAGCGAAGGGCCCGAGCCAGAAGTCGAGTTCGGCCTGCGCCATGATGACTTCCGAGTCCGGGAACATGTCCAGATTCCCGATGTGGTCGTAGTGTGCGTGCGTCACCAGCACCTGGGGCTTGTCCTCCGCCGCCAAGTCCAGAGCGGTGAACGCAGCAACAGGATCGATCAGGAACGTGCGGTTCCGTACTTCTCCGCCCTGCCGGGAAAACCCTGTGTCCACCACAACGGTGCGTTCCTCGTTTCGGATCACCCAGAAGAAGTAGTCCATGTCTATGGGATCGTCAGCGGCTTTGTAGACGTGGAAGTTCAGGTAGACATCGCTTTTGACGGTGGAACGGGTTCCAAATTTCACGATGCTGACCTGGTACTCGCTCATGCCGGGACCCATCGGATGGGTGCTCACAAGTTACCTCCTCGTAACTGATTGGCGGCAGCTGGCCGCCTTCACAGGTTTCGTATGATTGTACGATGATTTCTACCGGCCGAATAGTCCGAAGGAGGAGGGAGCTACGAACCCTTGCGACGATTGACATACTGTATGACAGTTTAGGTACGAAGAAATGGATCCACGAAGAAGAGGAAACCTCCATGATCTCCAAAGGCTCCGAGCCAGACCAGCTGTCCGTCGCTCCTCCGCAGGCTGCCCGCACTGACCCCGCCAGCACCTGGCCTTCCCGCCCGGAGGCTGTCCTAGCCTCACCGTGGGAGGGGCTCTACGACAGCAGCCCGCTGGCGGCTCCCTAGCCGGCGTACTTGCCGAAGGCCGCCTTGATCAGTTGGTTGCGCTCGTTCACCATGGGCCACCATTCCGGATGCGTCAGCGCGTAAGCATCATCGTTCCGGATAGCGCGGGTGACGATCCTGCCCACTTCGATGGGTTCCAACCACCGCAGCTTGTCCGCTTCACCGCTGGAAATATCTGTATCGAAGAGCGCGCCGTCATCACTGGCCGGGCGGTTCCGCAAGCTTTCCTTGATGTTGGTGTGCACCGTGCCCGGTGCCAGCAGGGTGGCTGAGACCTTCGACCCCTCCTCCTTCAGCTCGGCGCGCAGCACTTCGGTCAGGGCTGCCACGCCGAACTTCGTCACTGCATAGGCTCCCAGCCCAGGAAGCGGGGAAAAGGAGGCCATCGACGCGGTGTTGACGATATGGCCTCCGGACTCATTTCCCTGCAGGATCGGCAGGAAAGTGTGCACCCCGTGAATAACGCCGTACAGATTGACGTCGATCATCCAGCGCCAATCCGCCAATGACAGGTCCGCGATCCTCGCCATGGGACCCACTCCGGCGTTGTTGACCACAATGTCCACGGCCCCGAACTCAACCAGCGCGGACTCCGCGAGGGAGGCCACGCTGTCAGGATCGGACACATCAGCCACCACGGGAAACGCGCCAATGTCCGCCGCCGCTGCGTTCAGGGCGTCCTTCTGGATATCGGCGAGGACCACCTGGGCGCCCTCGGCAATCAGCTGGCGGGCGATCCCCAGCCCGATTCCCGAAGCGCCGCCGGTGACTACTGCTACGCGGTTCGAAATGTCAGTCATGACTGTCCTTCCTGACGCAGACGGGCCGGCCAGATGCCATGCCGTCCCGGTGAGAGGATCCCGTTGGGATCGACCGCGTCCTTGATGGTTTCGCAGAACTTCCGGTAGGCGTGGTCGTTGAAGGAATACTGGTCCGCTGCAAGGTCCATGAAGTCGATGTGCGCCCGGTACTCTCCGTAGCCCAGCTTCCCTGCTTCCTCCACGAGCATCTTGGCGGCCGCCACTGAAGCTTCAGTCTGCCCCTGGTCAGTGGTGTCGAAGCTGAGGCTGCTGACGACGATGCAGCTGCGCTCATTGAACGGGTAGATGGCACAGATGAAGTTGGTGCCAACCCGCTCGGTGACCAAATTCTTGATGAGCTCGACGGCGTCGCGCACGTCACTGCCGACCATAGGTACGACGGGGGAGAACCCGATGTGGCCAATATTCTCCGGAATCGCGTCCAGCATGTCCAGGCTGGGGATGCCCGCCTGGACCTTGTCCCCGAAGTCCACGATTTCGTCCCATTCGTGGCGCAAGAACGTACGGTGGTGGTCGACTCGGCCGCCTACAATCTCTTTCCATGCCTCGGTGACCCGCTTGACGTGATGTTCCACTACGGGCTCGTCACCATAGAGGGCAAGCCGCAAACCCCAGCGGCCCACCCCGGACTTCTCCGCCAAAGCCTCAAGGGCATCCTCTGAAAACACGCCGTCGGCACCGGCGAACTGACCAAGCAGTTCAGGAAAGTGGCCCGAAAGGGTCAGTGTGTTCTGGATTGTGGGCATGCCATGGATGACCCCGTCCAAGCGCAGTTCGCGCACGATGTCGATGGCCCGCTCGAGCTGGCTGTCCTGAGGGATGGTAAGGAACATCGGGGCATAGGCCTGCGGTCGCCGCATCAGCCAGTAGCCCATTCGGGTCACTATCCCGTAGTTGGACTGTATGAACAGCGGATCCAGCGTGGGTCCGAGGCCTCGCTTGTACAGGTGCCAGGACTTGTTGCCGGGGAGAGCGCCCATGCCTGTTCGCAGGAGTTCGCCATTGGCAAGCACCACCTCCATGCCGGTTGGGGCCATGAAGTCGCTTCCGTAGGGCAGATAGGTGAGGCCGTTGTCCAGGGAGTTGCCCACCACGCTGCCCCAACCGATGTCCGGTACGGAGATCATCAGGTCATCGTTGCCGGACTCCTTCAGTGCGTCGTGGAGGTCAATCCAGCGCACGCCGGGTTCGACGACGGCGTAGGCCAGGTCGGCATTAATTTCCAAAACTTTATTCATTCGGCGGAAGCTGATGAGGACCGATCCTTTGACCCGCCCTGACGGGCCGCCGTAGCCGTTATTGCGGCCCTGCGAGGAGGTCCAGAGCGGAATTCCGAAGTCGTTGGCCACCTTGACGATCGCCTGTACCTCTTCAGTGGAGGTAGGAAACAGGACGGCGGAGGAGTCGTACGTCCGGTCCGCCTGGAACCAGTACGGATCACGATAGGTGTCACGTTCCTGATCACTCAGCAGGACGCCTTCCTCACCCACGATCTCCCGAAAGCCCTCGACGGCCTGATCGGGCAGGCTAAATGCTGGAATGGTCTTCATTGACGCGGTCTCCTCTTACAAACGAGCTGGCTGGGAAAATCCTTTTCATCTTGCCATATCTCAGTCATATCGTCATTCAATCTCGGCCACTTCTTTCGCTACCCCTCCCGTTTAAACGAGGTCTAGCCGGAGGCAGTCGTAGGGGCCAGCATGGTGGTCTCCCTCGCGGGAGCGGCGCCGGGTCGGCGGAAGGCTGCTGTCCGGGGTGGGTTGCCCACGGCCATCCTCTCGACTAAGGGTCAACATCGATCCCATATCGAGGGGCCGGCCGAGCAGTTGAAGCATCGGAGCCTGCGGTGGCGAAGTCCTCCGAAATGAGGTTTGCTACCCCGAGTCGAAGATCATCTGCAGCCGGCCGGGCGGTCCGAGGGCAAGCCGGATGGCGGAAACTGCCGCAACCTACCAGGCGAACACTCCGAATGGTTTGCCAACTTAACCGGCTCCGATGCGCCTTTTGACCCCGCCTTCCTGGAAGTTGCCGAATTGAACCGGCGCTGACTGAAAGCAGTTCTAAGCCCCCATGCGAGGAAAGACGCCAGGAACGATGGCAGGAAACAGCCCTTTTTTGGGGCAGTCCCCCGCGTGTACTAAAACGCCGATAACGGATATTCCGTCAAGCTACGGCAAGAGGGGCGCTCGGGGGAGCGTCCAACATCGCGCACCAGCCGTCTCCAGGCAGGGTGTCATGCTTGGCAGCACCCGAGGAAATTAGGGGGAGCATCGGCAGCGATTCAATCATTGGCGGATTGCAAGGGACCGGGCAGACTTGCGTTATGCGAAGCTTCGGGGTGGAAGAGGAGTTTTTGCTCATCGACGCCAGGACGGGGAATCACGCCGCGGTCGGTGAAAACCTCGTTGCTGCCGCGTCCGCTGAGAACGCCACGAGCACCAGCGGAGGGGGCGGCGGCCGTTCAATGACAACACAACGAAACACCCTAACGACTGAGGTACAGAGCGAGCAGGTCGAAGCGGTTTCCGCCCCCTTCACTTGCCTGCCTGATCTTGCTGCTGCCCTCAAAGACGGCAGGGCGGAAGCCAACCGCCAGGCCCTGGTCTTTGGAGCGAGGATCGCAGCATTGGGGACTTCACCGCTCCCTGCTTTGCCTCACCTGGTCCGGACTTCCCGCTACCGTGCCATGGAAGAGCGTTTTGGGCTGGCACTAAGGGAACAACTGATGTGTGGTTTCCACGTGCATGTCTCCGTTGACTCGCCCGATGAAGGGGCCGCTGTCCTTGACCGGATCAGGATCTGGCTGCCAACCCTGATCGCCCTGTCAGCGAACTCGTGTTTTTGGCAGGGCAAGGATACCGGCTATGCGAGTTTCCGCTATCAGGTGTGGAGACGGTGGCCAACAGCAGGACCGACCGAGATTTTCGGATCGGCACAGGCGTATCGGGAGCTTGTGGAGATGCTGCTCTCCTGCAATGTCCTGCTGGACCGGGGTCAGATTTACTTCGATGCCCGTATTTCGGCGGCCCATCCGACAGTCGAAATCCGCGTCCCGGATGTCTGCACCGATCCTGCCCATGCCGTAGCTGTGGCCGCCGTGATCCGCGCCTTGGTGGACACTGCAGCTCAGGACTGGGCGGAGGGGAAGCCGCCCCCTGCAGTTCCTGCAGAAATGCTGCGCCTGGCCTCTTGGCGGGCCAGCAGGTACGGCATTGAGGATGAGCTCATCCATCCGGAGCTGAACCGGCCCCGTCCGGCTGAGGAAAGTGTGGAAGCCCTTCTGGAGCACGTCGGGCCGGCGTTGTCAGAAACCGGAGACACGACACTGGTAGAGGAAAGCATTCGACAGATCCTGGTTAACGGGACCGGGGCGAGCCGGCAGAGAAGCGTTTTCAACCGTGCCCGGAATTTACGGGAAGTGCTTTTGGACGCTGCAGAACGCACTACCGCTTGAGTAACGCCGACGCGGGGCGGCATTCCAGGCTAAGAGCCGCACCACCACAGCGGGCTGAGCACCACGTGTCCGCTTCGAGTGCACTTTCGAGCAGCATCAAAGCAGACTGCTGTGCGAAGCCCTAGCCACTTCCTGCCTGCGTCATCGCCCAGTGGCTAATGGAACGAAGTTCTCGTAGCCGGCGAATAGAGCTACGCCCACGAAGTGCGGATGAAGGACAGCGATCGACCGTCAGTCCGCCACGCGCAGTACGTGCCGGTAAGTACGGCTGAAGTTGCTGCGCGGGGTGTCAAGCCATTCTCGGGGCACCTGCCCGGACGGAAGGGGCAGGTGCAGCACCGAAGCTTCGTCATCCTCAACGATCTCGTTGACCTCCATGGCATGCGGGCATGCGGCGGCAGCGGGCTAGCACCTCGAGCAGACACGCCCTGAGGCTGGATCCGGTGTGGACGGTATTCACCCGCACATCGGCAGCCCGCCTGGAGCAGACTGAGGCCAAAGTAGGATTCGGAGATGACTAAAAAATCGAAACCCGCGCTCCTACCCCTGCTCGCCGTCGCCGTCTTGGCAGTCCTCGGCGGACTGGTTTTCCAGAAAATCAAAGCACGTCGCGCCGCTGTATCGAGCGGCGCCGCTTCGCCGCTGGATGACAAGGCCAAGGAGGAATGGATCGAAGAAGTCGTCGCGACGCCTCGTCCGCCTGCAAGTGAGTTGCACTAGCCACCCCTGGCTGCCACCTCCGCACTGCTTCCGCTAATCCCATGCGTGGTCTTCCTGGGACGTTTACCAGGTGGGACGATGCTCCTATGAGCGACAACCCCAACCACGACCCGAGGGGTCCCGCGCCGCAACAGCACCAGGACGCTGCACCTACCACACAGCAAATGCGAACTGTTGGCCAGCGCCGGCGCGAAGCGGAGCAGAAGCTGGAGCATCATCTCGATGAGGCCCGCCGCAAAAATGAACAACCCGCCGACAAGCTTGGAGCAGATACCGGGAGCGCTTCTGGCGGAGTGGATGCCGCCGACGTTGCCGCAATCCAAAGCGATGACAGCATTACCCCCGCAGACCGCGTGGACCTGATTGCCAACCAGGCCCTCCCGGAAACAGAAAACAAGGGCGCCCTGATAGACAACGGCGAGGCCTGAAGAGGGAAGGCCCGCCCCTCGGAGTCCCTGGCCTGCTGTCCATGTACGACTACCGCTTTGTCTTGCTGAAGATCCGTCACGCATCGATGGCCGGTTCCGGCGTAGACTGCCGCAGTTTCGAAGGGCCGTTATTCGGAACCGTCAGCGATACCTGCGTCAGGCGACAACGGTAGCTCCATGAACGCATACAGATCCCGCCAGGCGTTATCCAGACGCATCTCTGCTAAGACAATCTCTTCCTTGCCGGCATCGGCACCTCGCTGCCGCAATTCATAGAGCTCGCTGTACAGCTCATCCACCTCGTTCAAGCGTCGCTTGAATTCCATGTCAGCCATCGCAAAAGACTAATTCAACTAGGGCCAATGAGACAGGTCGTCCGAGCAGGCTTCTTCAGATTGCGCAGGCGTGGAGCCCCTTCCCGGGCTCCTCCCCCCGCCTGTATGCAAAGCCGATAACGGATATTACGCCAAACCTAAATTGGTTGATAAAGGAGAGTCTCTAACCGGCGGCGGGTTTGGTCTCGATGTAGTTGATGACCAGGAACTCTCCCGCCGGGACCAGTTCCACGTACCAGCGGGTCGGCTTGTCCAGGTCCTCCCAATTGCCCTGGCCGGCCACTACAGGGCGGTAGACGGCATCGAACTTCACGAACGTTCCGCTGTCTGTGGCGCTCGAATCGATCTCCTGCAACAGTTCGAACTTCCCCCGCCCGCTGCCCTCCGACTCGGCAGAGCGGACCGCTGCCAGGTTTTGCTGGTTCATCACCTTTACCGAGGTGAAGTATTGCTGCCAGGCCACGTCGCTGTGCGTGGTGAACAGGGTGGTCGAGTAGGCCTCCGCGTTCCTTGCGGCGAGCCGCTCAACACAGCTCTCAGGGACGGCCGTGCCTGGACTCCAGGCGGCGATCAGCTCGGAACCGGCGTTGAACCAGCCGCTGTAGGCGTTCAGGACACTGCCGATCGTCTCGCGCGGGGTGCCCAGGGGGATCCGGACCGGCGTTAGGTCGTTCTGGCCAACGAAGGGGCACTCCGGCGGAAGCGCCGACACAGGCGTCGCCGGAGCGATATCCGGCAGAGGCGGCGGCGACGGGAACAGGCTGCAGCCGCTGATGCCGGGCAGCAGCACAAGTGCGGCAGCCGTCGTCGTGATTTTTCTGCCGAGCCCATGCCTGACTGGAACTTTCATTACTTCTCCCCCAATAACGCCACCCTCATCCGGACGACGCTGACCATCCTACCGGGCGGTAGATAAGCGGAAGGCCTATTTCAGACCTCTCCCCCGGCCATGTCATAAACGCCGATAACCGTGATTCCGTCAATGTACTGGCGGAGGTATTGGCTGAGTCCGGGGATTGCGAAGTCGACTTTGCCGTAGCCGGCGGACTCGATCAGGCCTGCGGCGATGAGCCTGTTGCGGTATTTGGATACGACGTTGGGCTTGGCTTTGAGGATGGCACCGATCTGGCCGGCGGCAGAGGGGCCGTCCTGTGCGGCCATCGCGTCGAGGAACTCACGGTCTCTGTCCGAGGTGTCCGACAGTGCCGACTCGACGACCACTAGGGTGTTCCGTCGTTGGGCGGCAGCGATTCCACGCTCAACGTTGCTCTGGTTGAGTTTCCATGCTGCCTTGTCGGCCTTCAACCAGAGATAGTAGCCGACCAGTTGGATCAGGAAGGGATAGTCTTCCGTGGCTTCGGCTGCCTGGTTGATGAGGTCGGGGGCGAAGCTGATGCCTCCCTGGCCGAAGAGCTCGCTGTACGAGGCGGTGACTTCGGCGATGGCTGCTTCGTGAAGACTGATCCTGTCAGCCCGCCGCAGGAAGGTGGCAACGCCTTCATTCAGAAGGTCGGAGACCGCTCATGGCAAGCCAGCGAAAATCAGGCTGATCGGCAGCCCGTCCCGGATGAAATGCTGGACATCGGCGGCCAGCTGGGCGATCTCCGTCCTGTCGACGGCATGGATCTCGTCGCTTGTGATAACGAGCCCTGTGCCCTTCGCGTCCAGCAGGCGAAGCAGTTCGTTCCCGCTCCGGCGCCAGTCCACGGCGCGTTCCGGGGGAGCTGGGTTGTGAGTCCGAATCCTGCTGCGGAGAAGGCTGTGATCTTCCAGGACGGAGGCCCGTCCCCGAGTTCGTCAAGGAGCCGGAGCATGTCGTCGCCGACCCCGGCGAGGAAGCCTGGCGTGGCCGTCCGGGAGATCACGGCCCACCCGTGATTCCGGGCGATGCCTTCGGCTCCCTCAACATGACCGGTCTTGCCGATGCCCCTGGACCCGGTGATGATGGTCAAGAGCCCAGGCGCTCCGGAACCCTGCTGGAGTCCCTACTCGAACTCGTCCAGCAGCCCGGCCCGCCCGACCAGCTCGGGAGGCGTTGCCCCGGCCGTCGGCTTGAAGGGATTCTGCACTGAACCCTCCTCGGGTGAAACTGGTGAAGGTGGTGAAACTCCTGCCACCATAGGCCGATCCCTCGACCTGAAGCAGATACGGGTCCCGGGGAGGCGGTATCCCGATGTATCCGGTCGTGGTGTATATGGCGATGCCTTCGGACGACCGCCTTCGCGGCCGAATTCGGACTGCTTGACTCTGCCGAAGCGGCCGCGAGTTACCCGTGGGCTTCGGCGCGTAGTTTGCCCCTTTTAGGGTCACCAGCTGGCAGGTGACCCGAGTTCGACTTGGGCCGGTTACTGTGCATCACGGGGGGGTGACCGGCCGCTGCCAATTCGCATAGACCTTGGTCACGGCATTGGCAGCCGAACTACGGGCTGAGTAGCGGACCTACGGCACTAGGCGCTCACGCGGTCAACCGGGGAACCCAGGGCTCGGGAGATGGCCTCCGCGGCGGCGACTGCCTGCGGCGCAAACTGCTCAATCGTGGAACCGGGGTACTCAAGCTCAAGCGATGATATCGACAGGCCATACATCACTCGGCCCAGGTGGTCCCGGATCGGAGCTGAGACGCACACCGTACCGCGCTCATTCTCGCCGAGATCAAGCGCGTAACCGCGTTCACGCACTTTCGCTAGTTCGATACGCAGTTGTTCCGGATCGGTAATGGTCTTGTCCGTGCGGGCCGGAAGACCGACCTCGGCTACCAACCGGGCCAACTGCTCGGGCGTCCAGCTCGCAAGCACCGCTTTTCCCATGCCCGAGCAGTGCATCGGCATCGGCAACCCTACGCGCGAGGCCATCCGATAGGGCTTTGACGAGTCCTTACGGATGACGTACACCATCTCGAAATCGTTGGCTACGCCGACGTGAATCGTGCAATCAACTTCGCGTACGAGCTTCTCCACGATCGGCTCCGCGATGAAGGAGATGTCGAGCCGGGAGATGGCCCGGCCAGCAATGCCGAGGAAACGGGGACCAGGGTGATAACCGCGATCGCTATCGCCGGCGAGGAACTTCAACTCCGCCAGCGTCGCGAGAATGCGGTGCACAGTCGCCTTCGGCAGCTTGGTCTCCTCGACGATGTCAGTGAAACGGTCGTAGAGGATTGCGGCCTCTAGCACCCGCAACGTCTTCTCGCTCGCGCCCATAGACGGTGCTGGACTTGTATCGAGCTCCTTGGGTTCCCTGGTCATGGCCCGCATCATCTCATCTCACTTCAGCAATCGCGACGCCGTCCATATCGTCGAAGGCCTGGTTCTCCCCGGCCATCGCCCACACGAACGAGTAGTTCGAGGTTCCAACGCCCGAATGGATCGACCACGACGGCGAGAGCACCAGACCCCCGTCACCAACAAGCATATGACGGGTCTCGGACGGTTTCCCCATGAGGTGAACGACGCGAGCGTCCTCGGGTACATCGAAATAGACGTAAAACTCTGTGCGACGGTCGTGTGTGTGCGCCGGCATCGTATTCCACATGCTGCCGGGGTGTAGCTGCGTGACACCCATGACAACCTGGCAGCTGCGCACGCCGTCTTCGTGAATGTACTGGTTGATGGTGCGGCGATTCGAGGTCAGCGGATCCCCGAGCTCTCGGACCGTGCCCTGCCCGGGTTCGACCAGCGCCGTCGGGTAGGTGGCGTGCGCCGGCGCCGAAAAGCCATAGAAGCGGGCGGGAGTCCCGGCGTCGTCTGACTCGAACACCACGTCCTTCACCCCACGGCCCAGGTACAGGCACGCGCCGGTGGGCATAACATGACGCTCACCGCCGGCGCGCACGGCACCCGCCCCTCCAATGTTGACGATGCCGATTTCGCGGTGATCGAGGAACTGCTCACTGCGAATTTCCGGCACGGCCTCGAGCGCGAGGGGTGCGTCGGTCGGCACAGCGCCAACCGCCACCACACGATCGTAGTGGGTGACGACGGTTCGCACGCTGCCGGGAATAAATAGATCCTCGATGAGGTAGCGATCGCGCAGTTGCTGCTGGGTGGCGCCGGGGATCTGCTCGGGAGATGTTGGGCCGTAGATGGCGGTCATGGTGTTCCTTCCGAAGTGGTTAGAGCAGACCCATGAGGCCGGGTAGCCACAGGGAAAGCTGGGGGACGAAGACGATGACGAACAGTAGCGCGATGAGCACGACAATGAACGGCATCAGTTTGACGATCACTGGTTCCAGTTTGACCTTCGCGACCTGGGCTCCGACGAACAGCACGGGCGCGGACGGTGGAGAGATGACCGCTATCGAGAGGTTGAAGACCATCACGATTCCGAAATGGACCGGGTCGATGCCATAGGAGACTGCAATCGGCAGGAAGATCGGCGTGAAAATCAGGATCGCCGGCGTCGGGTCGAGCGGGATGCCGATCAATAGCAGCACAAGCATCATAATCAGCAGCACAACAATCTTCGAATCGGTCCACCCAAACAGCGACTCGGCGATCAACTGTGGCAGGCGCGCGTAGGTCATGACATAGGACATGATTGTCGACACCGCGATCAGGAAGATGACGATCGCGCTGGTGCGTGTGGCGTCGAACAGGACTCGCGGAAGGTCCTTGAACGAGATGGTGCGGTAGAAAAACGAGAGAAGCAGTGAGTAGATCACGGCGACGGCTGAACCCTCCGTCGGCGTGAAGAAACCGGCGACGATTCCGCCGATCGCCACGATGATCAGGCCCAGCGACGGTACCGCTCGGCCGAGCGTGACCAGGAAGTCCGAGAACTTGGGCCACGGCTCGCCCCGCAGCTCGGGGTGCCGACGAGCGTAGGCGAAGCCGACGGCGGCACAGGCCAGCGCCCACAGAATGCCCGGGATGTACCCGGCGACGAACAACGCGCCAAGTGACGTGCCCCCGGCGGCGAGTGAGTAGACGATGAGCGTATTGCTTGGTGGGATCAGCATGCCGGCCGGGGCCGAGGCGATGTTCGCCGCTGCGCTGAAGGCGCTGTCATAGCCCGCCCGGCGCTGCATCGGAGCCATGGTGGAACCAACCGCGGCCGCGCTGGCGACGGCGGAGCCGGACACAGAGCCGAAGATCGCGTTGGCTATCACGTTCGTTTGCACCAGCGGCGCCGGTGTGCGGCCCACGAGCACCCGCGCGAGGTTGATGAGCCGCTCGGCGATGCCGCCGTTGTTCATGATGACGCCGGCGAGAACGAAGAACGGGATAGCGAGCAGCGCGAACGAGTTGGTGCCGCCGATCATCTGCTGTGCGGCGGTGATGGCGCCGCGCTGGAAGTCCACGATGAGCAGCATGCACAGGGCGGACGGAAGCGCGAGGGAGACGGAAACAGGAGCGCCGACCGCAAGAAGCAGCGCGAGGCCGCCGATGAGAATAACGCTGATGGTGCCGGGATCAATCACAGGGATGCCGCCTCAAGGTCCTCGTCGTTGTCTACGTGGCCGGCATAGCGGCTCGAGAAGCTACCGACGATGTGGATGGTCAGATAGATAGTCAGCAGCACACCCGAGATAGGCAGGGCAAGGTAGAGCTGACCCTGTGTGAGGGGTAGCAGCGGATTCCGCTGCCCCCACGCGAGCATGGATTGCTGGATGCCGCCGAACACCATAACGTAAAGCACGAACGCGAGCGTCGCGAGGTGGGCGATGATGTCGGTGATTCGCTGAAGCGGAACGGGCAGTCGTGCAACCAGGAAGTCCATGATGACGTCTGCCTTCTCGCCGACGGCGATGGCAATTCCGATCAGGCTTACCCACACGAAGGTGTGCCTGGCCGCTTCCTCGGACCATGCGCTTGGCTGCCCGAGTACCAGGCGGGTGAAGACCTGCCAGGTTACCAGCAGCACGAGCAGTGCGGACAGGGCGACGCAGATCGTGCGGAGCGTGCCGTCAAGCCGCGCTCGGGCTGTGGTCATGATCTTTCTGGTCATCAGCCCCGAGCCGCCTCGATCGCATCGTAAACTTTCTTGGCGAGATCGGACGTGACCAGGTCCTCATGCAGCGGGCGCGCGGCCTCGCGGAAAGCCTTGACATCGGCCTCGCTGAACTTCGCGCCAGCCTTCTCGGCCGCAGTGATCGCTTCATCGACGGCGGTGCCGAACAGCTTGAGCTCGGTGTCGACCGAGGCTGTGAACAGTTCCTCGAAGACCTTGCGGTCCTCTTCCGAGATGCGGTCCCACACGTTGGGGCTTGTCACCACGTAGTCGGGCATCATCAGATGCTCCGTGCGTGAGTAAAAAGGTGCAATTTCATCATGCGAGAGCGAAGAGTAGATGAGCTCGTTGTTCTCTGCCCCGTCAAGCACGCCTGACTGGATCGCTGTGTAAACCTCGCCCTGGGCCATTGGCGTGCCAACGCCGCCCATCAGCTCCATCATGCGAACATTTGTGTCCGAACCAATGACGCGGATTTTCTGGCCGTCAAGGTCCGCGGGCTTCGTGACCGGGCCCACGGTTGAGTAAACGTTGCGGACGCCACCGTGGTATGCGGTAAGCACCTGGATGTTGTCGTCCACCAGTGTGTCGTACAGCTCGTCTGCAACCCCAGGGTCGTTAAGGACGCTCATTTGGTGCTCTGGCGATTCGTACAGGTACGGCAGGTTGACGACGGAGAAGTCTGATTCAAAGTTTTCAAGCAGGCTGCCGGCGACTACGGCGAAGTCGATCGTGCCCGACTGCACCTGTTCAATCGTGGCGGCCTGATCGCCAAGCGTTGCATCCGTGTAAAGCTGAAGCGAATACCGGCCGTCAGTTTGGGCCTTCAGCTCATCCGAGAGCTGCAGCAGGGCCTTCGCCTGCGGGTGGTTGATGTCCTGGTTGAATGCGACGCGGAGGACAGTCCCGCCGCCTTCTCCTGCGGCAGCCGAGCATGAAGCCAATGCCATTGTCGTAAGTGCGGCGGCGCTCAGTATCCCGAGCATCCTTTTTCCCTGCATGGTTTTCTCCTCGTTGAGTAACTGTGAACGGTGTGTGACTTGCACCACCGGCGTGATCGAAGACTACTATAGCCAAATAGAACTCAGTTGCACCAGATGGAACTTTAAGTGGAACATGGTTCCATAGTCTTATTCTGGCGAAAAAGGAGATGCAATTGCGAGCAGCGAGATATGTCGGCGACCACAGGATCGAGGTGGCCGGCGTCGAACCCGTACCGCCCGCGGCCGGCGAGGTAACTATCCGAGTGGCATACAACGGGATTTGCGGTACGGACCTGCACATCGTCCAGGGCCATATGGATACTCGGGTGGCCATGCCGGCCGTGATCGGACACGAGATGAGCGGGGTCATCAGTGCGGTGGGCCCGGACGTGGACTCGTTGAAGCTGGATCAGCCGGTCACGGTAATGCCACTGCGCTGGTGCGGGGAGTGCGCTTCCTGCCTCGCCGGCCATCAGCACATCTGCCAGCACCTCGACTTCGTTGGCATCGACTCCCCAGGCGCTCTCCAGGAGCAGTGGACGGTGCCCGCATCCCTCGTGGTTCCGCTACCTGAAGGCGTCTCGCTCGAGCACGCCGCCCTCGTCGAGCCACTGGCTGTCGCAGTGCACGATGTGCGACGCTCGCGACTCATTCAAGGCGAGACCGCTGTCGTAATTGGTGGTGGGCCTATCGGCCAGCTCATCGCCATCGTGGCCCGCGCTGCAGGCGCCAAGGTCATTCTGGCGGAGCCGGACGGCGACCGCCGCGCATTCGCCGCAAAGCAGGGCGCGATCGTCGTGGACCCCATCGAGGACGACCTCGCAGCCGTCGTCGAAGAGCACACCAGCGGCACCGGAGCCGACGTCGTCTTTGAGGTCGCCGGTACCCGTGGAACTGCGCTCGACGCCACTCGGCACGCCCGCACCCGCGGGCGCGTGGTATTCGTCGCGATCCACCCCGAGCCGGTGCCCGTAGATCTCCATCGCATCTTCTGGCGCGAGCTCGAAGTGCTTGGTGCCCGCGTTTACGAGCGCGAGGATTTCGAGCGCTCCATCGGGCTCCTCGCCTCCGGGGCCGTTCCGGCCGACGCCCTGATCACCCGCATCGTGCCCCTTGAAAGCACAGCGGAAGCGTTCGATGCGCTGCTCTCGGCGTCCGCAATGAAGATTCTCGTAGACGTGCAGGGGGTCCGGGCATGAGTGTTTTATTCGATCTCACAGGCACGACCGCAGTCGTCACCGGCGCCCGCCGCGGCATCGGCTTTGCGATGGCAGAGGGACTGGCGCAAGCGGGGGCTGACATCATCGCAGTGTCCGCCGGCCAGGAGGCCGACGGGGGCGCCATCGGAGCGCGCGTGCGTGAGCTGGGACGATCCTTCGAAGGTCACGCCGTCGACTTCCGAGACCGCGGTGCCATCGCCGCCTTCGGGGCGGCTGTACGGGATCGCGCTGACATCCTGGTTAACAACGCAGGGACTATCCGCCGATCGCCTGCGGCCGAGCATCCCCTCGAGTGGTGGGACGAAGTGCTCGACGTGAACCTGCGCAACCAGTTCGTACTCACGCAGGCAGTTGCAGCCGGCATGCTCGAGCGCGGCTACGGCCGCATCGTTTTCACTGCAAGTCTGTTGAGTTTCCAAGGCGGCATCAATGTGCCGGGGTACACTGCGGCGAAGTCGGGGATTGCCGGCCTTGTGAAGGCATTGAGTAACGAGTGGTCCGCACGCGGCGTCACGGTGAACGCGATCGCTCCGGGCTACATTGCCACCGACAACACCGCGGCGCTGCGCGCGGACGAGGAGCGCTCACAGGCCATCCTTGATCGTATCCCGGCAGGCCGTTGGGGTGGCGCGGAGGACCTGAAGGGCGCGACGGTGTTCCTTGCGAGCCGGTCGGCCGCCTATGTCACTGGCATCACCCTGCCTGTTGATGGCGGATGGATGGCACGGTGACGTTCGCGATGAGCGGGGTTGTCCCTCTAGCGACCGTCGACGACGCCCGGGCTGCTGATGTGCTCGCCGACGGTCTTGTCGCGGGCGGTCTGCCGGTGCTCGAGGTCGCGTTGCGTAATCAGTATGGAATGGCCGCGATCAAGCGCATTGCCGCACGCGGCGACGTGCTTGTTGGTGCCGGCACTGTGCTTGACCGCGAGCAATTGCAGCGCGCGCTCGACATCGGTGCCGCGTTCGTCGTCGCGCCAGGTCTCGACGAGGAGATTGTCGAAGCCGCGCTGGCGGCGGGCGTTCCGGTACTGCCCGGGGTGATGACCCCGAGCGATATACAACGCGGCATCCGCCTCGGCCTTGACCGGCTTAAGCTCTTTCCCGCCGGCGTCGCGGGCGGGCTCGCGCTGATTAACGCGCTGGCACCGGTCTTCCCGGGTGTGAGCTTCATGCCCAGCGGAGGGGTGAGCGCAGCGAATCTCGGCGAATATCTGGCGCATCCAGCCGTGTTCGCGGCTAGCGGCTCCTGGATTGCAGGCCCCGCGCGTATCGCAGCGGGGGCCGAGGCTGTCGCCGAGGCCGCTCGGGAGGCAGTCGCTCTTCAGGCCGAGGCCGACCTGGGGGTCAAGCGATGAGCGTCGTCACACTCGGCGAGTCTCTGGGGCTGCTTGTGGCCTCCCGGATCGGTCGGCTTGAGCTCGTGCCGACGATGGATCTGGGTTTTGGCGGCGCCGAGAGCAACGTCGCGGTCGGCCTCGCACGCCTGGGCGTCCCCGTGACCTGGATGGGTCGCCTCGGTGACGACGCCCTTGGTCGCCTCATCGAGCGACAACTGCGCGCCGAAGGTGTCAACGCCGCCGCCACGCACGACCCGACGGCACCCACTGCACTCATGCTCAAGGAACGTCCGGCGGTGGGCTCCAGCGCCGTCTCGTACTACCGCGCAGGCAGCGCAGGCTCCCGGCTCGCACCTGAGCACCTCGACCTCGCCTGCATTCAGGAGGCTCGTATCCTGCACATCACCGGCATCACGGCCGCGCTTGGTGCCGGTCCTCGCGCTGCGCTGGAAGCCGCGATCGACGCCGCGATCGACGGCGGCACTATCGTCTCGTTCGACGTGAATCACCGCTCGCGGCTCTGGGCCCACGAAAAGGCAGCCTCCGCGTACCGCGAGATCGCGGCCCGGGCCGATGTCGTCTTCGCAGGCGATGATGAGGCCGAACTACTCACCGGCGAACGCGATCCCGCCGCCCAGGCCGCGGCGATTATCGGGCTGGGCCCAACACAGGCGATCGTGAAGCTCGGAGCTGAGGGCGCGTACGCCTTTGCCGATGCCCACGCCGTGGAACAGCCCGCATTCCCCGTGCACGCCGTCGACACGGTCGGCGCCGGGGACGCGTTCGTCGCTGGCTACCTAGCCGAACTCCTCGCCGGCGCCTCGCTAAGCGGGCGTCTCCGCACCGCCGCTGCCTGCGGTGCAATCGCCTGCACCGCGCCTGGAGACTGGGAAGCGGCCCCCGACCGTGCCGCGATCGCGCGGTTGCTTGGAGCCAGCGACCCCGTTCAACGCTGACGCTCCGGGGACCGGGCGATGCGACGGCTCATCCTTTACATCCGGGCGTCCAAGGACCCTGCGAAGAAAGGGGAACTGCCAATACAGTCACCATCTTCAGACAGGATGGCTGTCATCGGCCGGACATCCAAGCCGCATTCTTGCTGTGGAATGTCCTCTTCCTAAGGGGATTTGAATATCCGAATGGGGTTAGCCAAACATCGACGCTAAAAATACGCGAAGGCGTGGACCAGAGGCGAAAGAATGTAAACAGAACCCCTTTACCTATGTGATGGACTGCGCCCTAACACCGGTACTTACGTAGGGCGAATCAATGCTGCCGGAAAAAGCGAGTACAGGCTACTCATGACACCCCCTGGGGCGGACCATAGGCTCTACGGCACGGGCAGAGTCAATGGCTATGTGAAGCTGGGGTCAGAGACAGACCGTGACCGGATAAGCGCTACTGTCGCGCACTAACGAATGGGGGCGGTTGCTGATGCGTAAGACTTCCTGGTTTTTCGGAAGGTGGGGAGGCGGTCGCTCAACCGGTCTTCGGCTACGCGGGTCGCGGAATCTGCGGCTCCATGCATTGCTGACAGCACTGCTTGTTGCTCTGGCTGGTTTCGTGGTGCCGGTTTCAGCGTCGGCTGCTGAGGGTGATGTTGGGGTTGAGGGTCCTTCGCATTCGGGGACGGGGACGCCGACTGGCACGAAGCGGGCGACGAGTGGGCTGTGGTTCAACGACGGAGCTTGGTGGGGGAACATGTGGGACACCGCCAGCTCGAATTTTCATATCTTCCGGTTCAGTGCCGCGACGAGCTCGTGGGTCGATACGGGGGTGGCGACGGACACGCGGGCGAGCACGCATCATGACGTGTTGTGGGACGGGACGACGTTGTATGTGGCGAGCTATCGGTTCGTCAACGATGGTCTGCCGGCCGAGCCGAACTTCCCAACGACGATGCGGCGGTACAGCTACGACTCGGGTGCGAAGAAGTACTCGTTGCTGGACGCCTCACAGATCAATAACCACCGAGTTGAGGCCTTGGCCATTGATAAGGACTCCACTGGCCGGGTATGGGCGACGTGGCAGCAGGGGAACCGGATCTATCTGAACGTCACTGGCACGGACGGCAGGACCTGGGGGACGCCGTTCGCGCATCCTGCGCCGTTGAGCAACGTGTCCGTGGACGACAACTCGGCTCTGATCGCATTCGACGGCAAGATGGGTGTGATGTGGAGCCGGCAGGTCGGTGACGCCTCCGACGGCATGTACTGGAGCTACCACACGGATGGGGCAGCGAGCAACGCCTGGACCACTGCGCAGCCCGCAGTATCGGGGCAGCGCAGCGGTGATGACCACATGAACCTGAAGTGGCTGGACTCCTCGGGCGGAAGGGTTTTCGCCGCCATCAAGACGTCGAACACGACATCTACGCAGCCGCTGATCCAGCTGTTGGCATTGAACACCACGACGGCGGCCTGGTCGGCGCACACGATCGCAACTGTGGCGGAATGCCCGAACCGGGTGATCGTCCTGATCGATGAGAGCACGCAGATGCTGCGTACCTTTGCTACCTATCCGAAGACGAGTGGCACTGGGATCACGAACGCCGGTGTCTGCACCAGTTCGGGAGGTGCGATCTACGAAAAATCCACGCCGCTGAACGACATCAACTTCACCGCTACGAAGACGGCTCGTATTGTGGACGCCGACCAGGATGTCCACAACGTGACATCCACGAAGCAGAACCTCAACAGTGCGGCGCGGGGAACCGCCAACAGCGGTCTGCTGTTGCTAGCCGATGTGAACGCCACAAGCCGGTACTGGCACTATTACGACGGCACCGCCGCTGCCCCGCCGACTGATACGACGGCTCCGACGGTGACGGGTACCTCTCCGGCTGCTGACGTGACGGATGTGGCGGTGGGCGCGAATGTGACCGGGACGTTCTCGGAGGTGATGAATCAGTCGACCATCACGTCGGACACGTTCACGTTGACGACGGCGACACCGGGCGCGACGCCGGTGCCGGCAGCTGTGACGTACACGGGCAACGTTGCGACGTTGAACCCGGGCGCAGACCTGGCGGCGGGTACGACGTACACCGCGACGATTAAGGGCGGCGCTGACGGGGTGAAGGATGCCGCCGGGAACCCCTTGGCGTCGGACAGGACATGGACCTTCATCACGGCCGCTCCGGCAGCAAGGGACTTTACCGGCGACGGCAAGTCCGACCTCGTCGCCCGCGACACCAACGGGACCTTGTGGACCTACACCGGCACCGGCACCGGCCTCTACGACCGCCGGATCGAAGTCGGCCCGGGCTGGAACGTCATGACCGCCATCAGCGCCGCGGGAGACCTTACCGGTGACGGCAAAGCTGACCTGACGGCCCGCGACAGCAATGGCATTCTCTGGACCTACACCGGCACCGGCACCGGCCTCTACGACCGCCGGATCGAAGTCGGCCCGGGCTGGAACGTCATGACCGCCATCAGCGCCGCGGGAGACCTTACCGGTGACGGCAAGGCCGACCTGACGGCCCGCGACAGCAATGGCATTCTCTGGACCTACACCGGCACCGGCACCGGCCTCTACGACCGCCGGATCGAAGTCGGCCCGGGCTGGAACGTCATGACCGCGATCAGCGCTGCGGGAGACCTTACCGGTGACGGCAAAGCTGACCTGACGGCCCGCGACCGGGACGGCATCCTCTGGACCTACACCGGCACCGGCACCGGCCTCTACGACCGCCGGATCCAGGTCGGCCCGGGCTGGAACGTCATGACCGCCATCAGCGCCGCCGGCGACCTCAACGGCGACGGCAAAGCTGACCTCACTGCCCGCGACCGGGACGGCATCCTCTGGACCTACACCGGCACCGGCACCGGCCTCTACGACCGCCGGATCCAGGTCGGCCCAGGCTGGAACATCATGACCGCCATCAGCTGATTCAGGTGCCCAACGAGGGAGTGACCTGAACGGCAGAACATTTCCCTGTGGTAGAAGCGCGTCGAGTCTCCGGGAAAAAGAGGAACAATACGCCATGACTTTGGTCGGTGCGCAGGAGCGGGCATTACGCGTGGAAGCTTGGAGCGTTGAACTATTAGACACCTTTCAGGTCGCTGCAGGGGTTTGAAGGCCGGGGGATGATCGGCTGAACAGAGCGTCACTGGAAGCTAAACCATTTAGCCCTAAATAACGTCGGCTATCAGCGATCTAGGAAATCAGCGGCAGTTAGGCCGGGGAAGGGGTTGAGCCAGGGAGGCGGGAGTTGCCGCGCTCAGTCGACTTAGCCTGGGCATCATTTTCCATCTTCATGAAGTAGTCGACCTTTGAGTAGCCGCCGTCCACCACGATGGATGAGCCGGTGATGAAAGATGCCTCTTTGCTTAGAAGAAAAGCTACGGCCTTGGCGATCTCATCCGGACTTCCGTTGCGCCCAAGCGGAGTATGGGAGGCAGCTTCATAGGATTCTGCCAGGATCCCGGAGTCTACCCATCCAGGTGTTACTGCGTTAACTCGAATTCCACGTGGGCCAAGGACATTGGCAAGGCTGTATGTGACCGAAAGAAGGGCTGCTTTGCTGGCGGAGTAAGCGATGCTGCGAAAGGATCCGATGAACGCATCGGTGCTGGCGATGTTGACGATGCTCCCTCCGGCGGGCATCTGGAGGCCTACTTCCCGCGCCAGGATCAGCGGCGCGTTGACGTTCACCTCAAAGGTCTTGTCCCACGCCTCAAAGTCGAGTTCCTCAATCGATTCCTTCATCAGTATGCCGGCGTTATTAACCAGTGCGTTGAAGGAGAATTCATCACGAATCCGTCGAGCGAAGTCCAGGGACTTGGCCCGGTCCGTCAGATCGACCTGGCGCACTTCGACGCCGTGCGTACGGTTGAGTTCCCGGGCCTCGTCGAGACCTGTGTGGAAAGTGGCCACAACATTCCAGCCGAGGTCCGAGAGATGTTCAGTGGTGGATCTGCCGATACCTCGGGCTCCACCTGTTACGAGCACAGTACGGTCGCCGTCCACCCTCATCATCGCCTAACGATCAGCCGGGAAGCACATATATTCCTACTTTGAGGCCTCGTTGTGCTCTGACGCCAGAGTGAACCTTCTGACCCATGGAGCTTCGGTCAACCGCTGTTGTCCAGAGCTTCGCCAATTTGTGGCGAATTTTGAATGACTGCCCAACCGTATTCACAGGGAACACGAGGCGCCGAGGCCGCCCCCGGGGAGCCCCTCTCGGTTGCGGGTTTGGAAACAGCCGCTTGCTTCGTTTCAAAGGCAGTAGCTGCATGATCAAACTTCCCGGCCTGGCTGGTCCTAATGGACCTCTCCGCGCCAACCACCGGTTTCGTTACCCCTGTCCTCAATGAATTCCTTGAAACGGCGCAGGTCCGCTCTGACCTCCATGTTGTCGAACCCGAGCGCGGCCCCGGCCCTCTCCGTGAAACTTTCCGGTGCCCACTCAAAGCGAACCCATACACGCGTCGCTCCGGTCTGTAGCGGCGTGAAAGTAACGGCGCCGGCGTGCGCCTGCCCGCCGGTGCTGCGCCAGGCGATCCGCTCATCGGGACGTTGTTCGATGATTTCAGTGTCGAATTCCCTTCTGGCTCCGCCGATGTTCACGACCCAGTGGTTCGTCCGGTCCGTGAGTTGGACTACGGAGTCCACCCCGGACATGAAATTGGGGAAGGACTCGAACTGCGTCCACTGGTTATACGCCGCTCGCACTGGTACCTCGACGTCAATGGTTTCTTCGACTGTTTGCATGTTCTCCCCTCGACTCTCCAGCAACCGACCGCCCGCTCAAGATGAGGTTTAGAGGCCCCCGCCTGCCTCCTACTCGCGGGTGGCCCTTTGGAGGGTATCGCGTGCTACATCATGGAGTGGTCTGCCCTCTCCACGCGAGCGGGCCAACAGTACCTCTAAAGCCTCTTGTGAGTTTAAATTCATGCGCTCAATCAGGATCCCCAACACTTTTGAAACCAGGTCCCTGTTGGCCAAGGCCTCGGCCAGTTCCTCACTCATCCGCTGCGCAGCTTGCCGGTCCCGGATATGGCGCAGCAAGACCGCGGCTGGGCTGGCGAGCCGCTCGATCAGGAAGACCGAGTTGTCATCGAATGCCAGTGGAAGGGGGGAGTAGACCTTTAGGGCGCCGATTTCTCTTCCCCCAGTGGTCAGCGGTGCGCTGAGAACGGAACGGAGGGGAAGATCCGCCACCGCAGCCGTCCATCTCGGCCACCTAACGTCTTCTTGGGTGTCCTGAATGATGATGGGGCGCTGTTCGGCCCAAGCGCTGAGGCACGGCCCCTCGCCGAGCTCGTACTGCAGTTTGTCCGCCCGGAGCACGACAGTATCGGTGGCGCCGGTGCTTTCGCTATGGGCCCGGGGGTCAATGATCGATGCCCCGGCTCCTGTCGAGCTCGCGATCGACTCCTTCAAGACGTACGCGAGGGACTGCACTGCTTTGGAAGCATCCTCCTCTGTGGGGAGGCTGCTAATCATCTTCCCGGTTACTCCGGCCAGCTCATAGGCCTGGGGAAGGGAATCTTTCATGGCTATCACCGTGTCCTGCCCGGCAACCGCAGGTTGCCGAATGGCTGAATTATGAGCAATGCACCCTTTGCTGGATGAGGGTGCAGGGGCGACGGGCGGGTGGTTCAGTCCTCGGGTGTCACTTTGGCTGTCCCGGTGTTCATTGTTCTGACCCGCCGGATGTATGGATACGATCAGGCAGCGGTCGGGCAGCTGGAGAGGATATAGTCCGCGGCCGCGGGGCCCACTATCCGAAGCCGGCTGTCATCAACGTCCGCGCCGCAGTGCATTGCTGATCGAAAAGTGATGTCGGGTTTTGCGTCCATCCCCAGCAGGACACCCCATCTGACGTACAGGCCGCAGAGGCAGTCGGCGGTCAGGGGGCAGTCACTGTCGAATTCAGGAACGGTGGCTTCTGCAAGGACTGAAGTGAAACGCGAGGTGGCCATGTCGGCTCTCTTTCCCCGGTGTGCATCTGTCCGCCAGCAGGCTCTAGCGGTACTCCTCAGGGCCCTGCACTCGGCCTAAGGGGGACAGCCTCACAATAGTGTGACGCTAGCCACTTCGAATGTATGCAATTCCACGCCTCCTGTCCAGCCGCCCAGGTGGAAGGGTAGGCCCCACCAGCAAAGGTGGGGGCCTGCAAAGAGCGTTCAAGGGCTGCCTCATGAGATGCCGAATTCATGGAGCAGCCCTGAGACGAGATGCAGCGAACCTGGACCTAGCACCACAAGCAAGTAAGACAGTATGCTTGCCAAGCAGGTTGGTGGCTGGATCATTTGCTGCCAAGACTAGTCAAGCAACGGCTTCCACTACTCCCACTTGATGATGGGCTCCCATTGTGTTGAAGCATTCCGCTACGGCCAGAGTTGTTACCCGTAGCGCCAGTCGCCTGGCTGTCTGAGCGCAGTGATGGCTCTTCTGATCAGGGCAACTCTGGATTAACGCTGTTGCACGACTCCAAGTGCCACCTCCCGGGGTGCGCGATTTCAAGAGGAGCAGAACAATGGACGACGCTGCGGTCATTAGGGACGCCGCCCTGCCGCTGCAGGACGAGGCAGATCTTGACCCGCTGATGGAACGCATTGGTGACGCACGCTATGTGCTGATTGGGGAAGCCTCCCACGGCACTCACGACTACTACGCCTGGCGGGCCGCCCTCACCCGCCGCCTGATTACGGAGCGCGGCTTTTCCTTTGTCGGCGTTGAGGGTGACTGGCCGGACTGCTACGCCGTGAACCGATGCGTGAAGCACCTGCAGGGCACACCGGAGGACCCGGCGGAAGTGCTGTACGCCTTTGACCGGTGGCCCAGCTGGATGTGGGCGAACCAGGAAGTTGTCGAGTTCAGCCGGTGGCTACGGCAGTTCAACGGAACCCGTGCTGAAGAGGAACGCGTGGGGTTCTACGGCCTCGATGTGTACAGCCTGTGGGATTCATTGCGCGAGACCCTGGACTACCTGAAAAAGTACCATCCGGACCATGTGGGTACCGCGTTGCAGGCCTTCCGCTGCTTCGAACCCCATGTGGAGGACCCACAGTCCTATGCGCTCTCCACCCGGCTGGTACCCTCCGGCTGTGAGGCGGAGGTGGTTCGTCTGCTGGGCAAAATACGTGCGACGGCGGCAACTGATGACATCCTGCCACGCGAGGAAAGATTCAACGCCGAACAGAACGCCGTGACAGCAGCCGGTGCTGAAGCGTACTACCGGGCGATGGTGAGTGCCGGCGAGGAGTCCTGGAACCTGCGGGATGAGCATATGGTGTCCACCCTGGATCGTCTGATGGCCCATCACGGCCGCAACGCCAAGGCGATCGTCTGGGAGCACAACACCCATATCGGTGATGCCCGCTGGACGGACATGAGCCGGGACGGCATGGTGAACGTCGGGCAATTGGTCCGGGAACGGCACGGTGAAGAAGGTGTCGTGCTGGTGGGTTTCGGCAGCTATCAGGGCACCGTCATCGCCTCCGACCGCTGGGGCGGACCAATCCAGACTATGGACCTCCCGCCGGCCATGCGGGGCAGTACCGAAGACCTGCTGCATTCAGCGCTGCAGGGCATGCCGTCAGCACTGTTTATCTTTGATGGTCAGCCACCCCAGTGGGCCAACCGCTCCCAGGGACACCGGGCAGTCGGCGTCGTCTATAACCCATACGCGGAACGATGGGGCAATTATGCCCCCACAGTCCTGGGCAGACGCTACGACGCGTTCATGTGGCTTGACGAAACTCGGGCACTGGAGCCGCTCCACGGCATCCGCGCCGACACCACAGAGATGGAAACATGGCCAACCGGGACCTGAGCCTCCCGGACCGGGGCACGCGCTGTCCATCAAATCCTGCCCTGCCTGACTGGCATCCTAGGACGTCGGCCTGCCTCAGTGGGATCTCTAGGGTAGGCAGCGGTTAGTTCGTCAGGAGGGAAACGTCGCGGACGGCGCCCTTGTCCGCGGACAGGGCCATGGCGGCGTAGGCGCGCAGTGCCGCGGAAACCTGGCGGTCCCGGTCTTTGGGTTTGTAACCGCCGTTGGCTTCCAGTTTTTCGCGGCGTTCGGCGAGGACCTCGTCGGGGACCTGTAGCTGGAGGGAGCGCTGGGTTATGTCGATGCTGATGATGTCGCCGTTCTCCACCAGGGCGATCGTGCCGCCGGAGGCGGCCTCCGGGGAGATGTGCCCGATCGACAGGCCGGAGGTGCCGCCGGAGAAGCGGCCGTCCGTGATGAGGGCGCACTTCTTGCCCAGGCCGCGGCCCTTGAGGAACGACGTCGGGTAGAGCATTTCCTGCATGCCCGGACCGCCGCGAGGGCCTTCGTAGCGGATGACCACTACGTCGCCTTCCTTGACGGTCTTGTTCAGGATCTTTTCTACGGCTTCGTCCTGGGACTCGCATACAACGGCCGGGCCTTCGAAGGTCCAGATGGACTCGTCCACGCCGGCGGTCTTCACCACGGCTCCGTCGACGGCCACGTTCCCGCGGAGCACGGCCAGTCCGCCGTCCTTGGAGTAGGCGTGTTCAACGGAGCGGATGCAGCCTTCCGCGGCGTCGGTGTCCAGGGAGGTCCACTCGTTCGACTGGGAGAACGCGGTGGAGGAGCGGACGCCGCCGGGAGCCGCGTGCCAGAGGGCCCTCGCTTCTTCCGTGGCTTTGCCACCGCGGACATCCCAGTCATCCAGCCAGCCGTCCAGGTCTGGCGAGTGCACGGAATGGACGTCCTTGTGCAGGAGTCCGCCACGGTTCAGCTCGCCCAGCAGGGCGGGGATGCCGCCGGCGCGGTGCACGTCCTCCATGTAGTAGGTCTTGTCCTTGGCAACGTTCGGGGCCACCTTTGCCAGGCAGGGCACTTGGCGTGACTTGGTGTCCATCTCGGCCAGTCCGTAGTCCACGCCCGCCTCCTGGGCTGCAGCGAGCAGGTGCAGGATGGTGTTAGTCGAGCCGCCCATGGAGATGTCCAGGGCCATGGCGTTGTCGAAGGCCTTGGCGGTTGCGATGGAGCGCGGCAGCACGGAGGCGTCGTCGCCGTCGTAATAGCGCTTCACCAGCTCGACGACGGTGGCACCGGCCTTCTCGTACAGCGCCTTGCGCGCGGTGTGGGTGGCCAGCACGGAGCCGTTGCCCGGCAGGGACAGGCCGATGGCCTCGGTGAGGCAGTTCATGGAGTTGGCGGTGAACATGCCTGAGCAGGAACCGCAGGTGGGACAGGCGTTCTCTTCGATGAGGTTGATGTCAGCGTCGGAGATGGACTCGTCCACGGCGTCGGCAATCGCGTTCACCAGGTCCAGGGAGCGCACGGAGCCGTCGGTCAGGGTCACGCGGCCGGCCTCCATGGGGCCGCCGGAGACGAACACTGTGGGGATGTTCAGGCGCAGCGCGGCCATCAGCATGCCGGGGGTGATCTTGTCGCAGTTGGAGATGCAGACCAGCGCGTCGGCGCAGTGGGCGTTGACCATATACTCCACGGAGTCGGCAATCAGGTCGCGTGAAGGCAGCGAGTAAAGCATGCCGCTGTGGCCCATTGCGATGCCGTCGTCCACGGCTATGGTGTTGAACTCGCGCGGCACGGCGCCGACGGCCAGGATCGCGTCGGACACGATCCGGCCCACGGGGGCGAGGTGGGTGTGGCCCGGGACAAACTCGGTGAAGGAGTTGGCGACGGCGATGATCGGCTTGCCGATGTCCGAGTTGGCGACGCCGGAGGCGCGCAGCAGTGCGCGGGCGCCGGCCATGTTCCGGCCGTGGGTGACTGTTTTAGAGCGAAGTGCGGGCATGGATACCATCCTGCCGGGCAGGCTGGGGCGGGGGAAGACGGCGCTGCTACTAGTAGTGCGAGTACCAGAGTAATAGTATTTTGCGGTGCAGGATTCCGGACGTCGCAAAGAACTAGGTCTTTTCCTTCGAGCCCGCAGGGACCAGGCCGTCCGCGCCGACTACGGCCTGCCGCCCATAGCCCGCAAGCGCGAGCGGGGCCTGCGCCGCGAGGAGGTCGCGTTCCTGTCCGGTGTGAGCGTCACCTGGTACACCTGGCTTGAGCAGGGCAGGGATGTCAGCCCGTCCCGCCAGGTACTGGAAGCTATCAGCCGTGCCCTGCACCTGTCGGACACGGGGTTGGACTACGTCCTGTCCCTTGGCGGCTACGCCTCTGCCGGGCCGAGCAGCGCCGCGGCCGCCACAGCACCGGCCCACATCCAGCGCCTTCTCGATGCCCTGGACCCCAACCCTGCATTCGCCCTGTTGCCGGACTGGAGTGTCGCGGGCTGGAACAACGCCTACGCAGCCCTCTACCCCAACATCGCCACAGTTTCCGCTCCCGACCGCAACCTCCTGTGGCTGGTGTTCACCGACCCCTACGTCCGGGACCTGCTGCCCGACTGGGATGTCACGAGCAAGCGCTTCCTAGCCGAATTCCGCGCCGAAACCGGGCAGCGGCTCGGCGACCCGGACGTGGCCTACCAAGTGGAGCGGCTCAAGGAAACAAGCCCGGAATTCCGGGCAGGGTGGGACCGGTACGACATCCTGGGCTTCGAATCACGCGAGCGGCTCTTCCACCACCCAGCCGTCGGAGTCCTGCAACTGGAACACCACCAACTCTCGCCCTCCGACCGGCCCGACCTGCACCTCGTCGTCTACACCCCGTCCCCGGGGAGCGATGCCGCCGCCCAGATGCAGTCCCTCATCGCCGGTACGCCTCGGGCTTCCTGACGCATACCTGGGCGCGGTTACAGGGGAGCTAAGTGGCACGGATGGGTTTCACCGCATCACCGGGGAGTAGGGGGAGGCCGACTCGCAGGTAGGCGCCTACTCCGCTGTTCGTGGACAAGGTGTAAGGCCCGTTTCCTTGACGTCGGTTCACGGGCCCGAAGTGATGCCACCGGCCCAAAACTCTTTGGGTCATGCCATTTCATAAGTATACTTATCATATTCCGTCGGCAGGCTTGGATACGGCAATTCCGTCTCATTGGGGAAGCCTCTTACAAGGAGCAAAGGCGGCGAGGACCATGAGCATTGAACCGGAGCGGTTGCCTGGTTTGCGGGAAGATGCCCAGGAGCAGTGGTTGAAGTTGGAACTGCAGCTGCAGGCCCTGGAAATCATCGAGGAAATCCTCAGCGACACCACGCCCGAGGAAGCGGACGCGCGTCGTGCGTTGAAGTGGCATGTCGCCCACCATCCAGGACAGCCCCAGCGGGCTCTGCTGATGCACGTGCTCACACTGCCGCGTTCCGATTCCGATCACCGGTGAGGCCGGAGCCTTCGGGGCTATGTTCCAGCGAGAGCCGTACTAGGTGCGGCTTGGGGAGCAGACTGAGGGAGGCCGCGTCTGCGGTGAGTTCACCTGCCATTCCTGTTTCACGAGCCGGTGCCGAGGTAGCGCAGGATCGCCCGGGCCGTTTCCTCGGGAGCGCTGACGTGGGGGCAATGCCCGGTGGCCTGAAGCTGCACCAGGGTGCTGCGTTCCAGATTCTTATGCAAGTAGGCGCCCACTTCCGGCGGGGCAAGTCGATCATTGGAGCACTGCAGAATCAGGCAGTTGGTGCGCACCTTTTTCAGTTCAGGGCGGGTGTCGGAAAAGAAGGTTACCCCGGCGAAGTGCCGTGCGATGGCCGGATTTGTCCGGCAGAAGCTGACAAGAAGGTCCTCCGCTAATTCCGGCGCCTGCGGGTTGCCCATAACCACGGGCGCCAAGGCCGCGGCCCAGGCGAAATAGTTGCTGTCCAAAGATGCCAGCAGGCCCTCGATGTCTTCCCGCGAAAATCCGCCCACGTAGCCGTCGTACGGGTCGTCGGTATGACGGGGTGAAGGAGCCAGCAGTACCAGGTGGGAGAAAAGGTTGGGGTCCTGCACGGCAGCGATCACGGCGATCATCGTGCTGACGCTATGGCCCACCAGGATGACGTCCTCAAGTTCAAGGATGGCGCAAATCTCCAGCAGGTCCGACGCGTACCCACCCAGGGACCCATACTTCTCCCAGTCATAGGCGGTGATGTCGGAGTCTCCCGCACCAACATGATCAAAAAGCACCAGCCGGTAATCGTCAACGAAATAGGGCAGCAGCTTCCGCCACATAGCCTGATCGCAGCCAAAACCGTGGGCAAACATCATGACAGGCCCATCATCACGGCCGAGTATGGTGACATTGTTGCGGCCGATTACCGCAGCACCTGCTTCGATCACTTTCTCACTGCCCTCGCGTACGGTGGTCTCCTGTCCCAGACTATCCACGGGAAATAAAGAATCCTAGAGATCCTCCCACTATGACCTTCACGGTGACGTCGATTCGGCCCATTACACGCCGAAGATTTCCGTCAGCTTGATTAACTTCGCTCTATGCTGTCCTTGGCTGTGCAATCGTTCACTGTGACGCCAGGCTTGCGGCAAACCGCTGGACTGTAAGGAAGCATGATGACTCAACCAAAGGAACGTCCGGCCGGAACGAGATCTACGCCGCTTGAAGTCGGCGAACCCAGCGCGGGACCGTGGCAAGCCGAGTCACTGGAGGACGTGGTGGGGCGGCTAGTGCCGCCAGCAGGTCAACGTCCCAACCGTCCGTGGATAGTAGCGGTAGATGGAAGGAGCGGAGCAGGCAAGACCACTTTGGTCGCGCGCCTGCTTGCTCAAGTACCGGACTCAGATGTGGTGCACACGGACGATGTGGCGTGGCATCTCTCCTTTTTTGACTGGGCGGATGAGCTCCGTGACGGCGTGCTCAAACCGCTTCACCAGGGCGAGTCGATCTGTTACCGTCCGCCCGGTTGGGTGGCCAGAAAACGTCCAGGTGCCATAGCTATACCAACCGGGCGTTCCGTGGTGTGGGTGGAAGGGAGCGGAGCGTCACGCCAGGCGCTCTTAAACCTAATCGACGCTTCGATCTGGGTGCAGTGCGACAACCTTGAAGCCCGGCGTCGCCTCCTGGCACGGGACGGCCGGGAAGAAGAAGACCTGCACAGGGAGTGGGAAGAACAAGAAGTTCCCTTCCTGCTTGAAGACCGGCCATGGGAGCGCGCGGCACTGATCGTGGCCGGAAGGCCGACCCTGGCGCACGATCCAAGTACCCAGGTAGTTACCGCCCGGCCTGGAAATGGGCACCATCTGCAGAGCAGTCCGCCGGCCGCCCACGGCGTCGTCCGGCGGTAGAGGACGACGGCGGCTCCCAGCAGTACCAGCACACTCGTCAACGTAACCAGTAGTAGGAATGGGGCCGGGTGTCACCTCACGCCGGTCAATGTATGCAGCTGAAGATTAGCTTGCGAGTGCGTTAACGGCGACAACGAGCGTCCCCAGACTGGTGGCGAAGTCAATCGCCCGCCACGTAAGGGGGAAGTGAGCGCCGCTCGGGCTGAGAGCGGGGCCGAGGCAAAGTGAGGGTGTAGACCAAGAGCTGCACGAGGGGAGCGGGCCGGGGTTTCTCCCGCTCGGGTCGCCGGACGAAACCGAACCTGCGGTAGAGCAGCTGGCTTTGTTCGTTTTCAAGGCCGGTATCCAGTACCACCGCGTGCGCGCCGCTACCGATGGACAGGGCAACTGCCTCCTCCAGGAGCTTCCAGCCGATCCCGGACCTCCGCGCCTCCGGCAGGCCGCCAGGACTCCCACAGTTCCACCCTGGTCCAGGCAATCATCGGCGAACTCCTCACTTCCGAGCCGGGGATCTTCGACGACACCTTGGAGCGGGCCCGCTCCTTGTACCGCAACCGCGCCCAAACCCTTGTCGCTGCCCTGCACCGGGAAGCGCCCGGAGCGTTCGAGACAGTCCTTCCCGACGGCGGCCTGTTCCTCTGGCCCAAGCTCACCGACCCAACCATCGACCCGGACATACTGGCCGCCGACGCCAGCGCGGAAGGTGTCGAATACCAGCGTGGCTCCTTCTTCCCCTCAGGGCCAGGCACAGACGCCGACCGCCACCTGCGCCTGGCCTACGGGGACGTCCCTGAACCGAAACTGGATGAAGCAGCAGCGCGGCTGGGACGGGCACTGGCCCGGCACCACAAGTAGTCCCATCCGGCCAAGCAGATGCGTCCGTCCACGCGTTCGCCACACCAGTCGGGACGCCGGGGAGCTTTCCCTGTTTCAACAGCAGATGTACTCGTTGGCGTGGCAGGACATCGGTGAAGGCGGGGTAGAGGGCGCTGCCACTGCGATGGCCCGGAAAGCGTCATGCATCAACCACGGCGTCAGCATAGACGTCGTATGCTTCGCCCAGCAGGCTGCCCCCGGGCACGCGGCCTTGATGATCTCGGTGGCCATGCACGTGCATCCGCACCTCAGGGTCATCGGAGGTGTACTGGGAGGAAGCGGATGCTTGGGCGCACGCCGCAACGAACCACGAATGGTTCACCCCGGAGCCCCGGGGCGGCCTCCACTGCCGACGGCAGGATCTATCACTACGCGCTCGTCCAAAAACTCCAGGCAACCCCAGAGACTTCAGGCCCCGGATTGGCTAAGGCTTCGCAGCCCGTGGCCGTAGGCGTACAGCGGGTCCCGCGTCCCGCCGGGGGCATCGCTGTGCCCCTCGAGGACCGCTTCGGTTGAGCGCGGCAATTCGAACGGCAGCCTGCCTTCCGGGATCTCGGTTCCCATCAGGACCCGGGCGAGGGCTTCGTCAGACACGCCGAACGTGGCCAGTATCGCGGAGCAGTGCGGTTCCAGGGGCGTGAGGATGGCGGGGCGGTCGAGGTTTGCCACCAGGAGCACGGGAACCTGTGCTGCCAATTCCTTCAGGTGCGCCACAACGGCGTCGTCGAACTCGAGGCCGCCGGCGTGGAACATGGCCTCAAGGAACAGATCGTTCCGCGGGTCAAAAGGGGCGTCAAGGCGGACAACGGCAAGGTTCGCCTCTTCCGGCGATCCGACAACAGTGATGCCGGAGGGAACGGCCTCGGCTGACATGCCCTCCAGGTAGACGCGTGTGGAGGACTGAAGCGGACCGATACCCTCCGAGGTCTTGAGGACCACCACCGACCGGCTTTGGGCCTTGAGGCCCTCCTCCCGGAACTGCGCGTTGCCCACCAGGGCCGCCGCGGCGTCCTCGTCTACGTAACGGTTCTCGAAGAGCCCAAGCTCGAACTTCACCCGCAGCAGGCGCCGGACCGACTCATCGATGCGCTGGCTTGAGATGCGGCCGGCGGTAACGAGCCCTACGAGGATTTCCGGACAGGACTCGCCGCCGAACTGGTCACAGCCTGCGTCGAGGACCTTAACCATGCGGTCTTCGACAGAGAGGTGCTCCACGCCCCAGGCCCTGGCCGGCAATGTCATGCCAAAGACCTGGGAATCGTGAAGGAGGCCCCAGTCGGTGCACACCACACCGTCGTAGCCCAGTTCCTCCCGCAGCAGCCCGGTGATGATCTGGCGGTTGAACCCGAAGCCCACTTCCTCGATGGCTTCCCCGTTGCGGGTGAGCCCGACGGGCATGCCGTAGTACGGCATAACGGCGCTGGTTCCGGCGTTGATGGCGTCCCGGAAGGGCAGCAGGTGGTCCTCGAACCTGCCGCCGGGGTAGACCTGTTCCCGGCCGTAGGGGAAGTGCGGGTCTTCGCCGTCCTTTTGGGGCCCGCCGCCAGGAAAGTGCTTGGTCATGCACGCCACACTTTGGCTGCCCAACGTTGGGCCTTGGAACCCTTCGAGGTAGGCCGCGGCCAGCTTTCCGGTCAGCTCCGGGTCCTGACCGAAGCCGCTGTACTGCCGTGCCCAGCGGGGCTCCGTGGCAAGGTCAACGGTGGGGTGCAGGGCGGCGCGGAGACCGACGGCGAGGTACTCCTGCCGGGCTGTGTCAGCGAACCGTCGCACAGTTTCCGGGTCCCCGAGCGCGGCCATGCCGATGGGTTCAGGCCAGGCGGAGAAGAAACCTGCGGCAAAAGAGGCGCCCTGGTTTTCGGCAAAGGCATGCCGGGGGTCCGTGGACACCGTGGTGGGGATCCCGAGCCGGGTCCGGGACGCCAGTTCCTGCATCCGGTTGTGCCAGCGGGCTGCGCTGCGGGCATCAGCGAGTTGGTGCACATTGAAGTGGCTCATCTGGCTGTCAGTGATCAGGCGCTGCGTTTCCGGGTCGACGTCCGCCCCGCCGAAGGAGATGGCGTGGAACATCTGTCCGGCCTTCTCCTCCAGGGTCATGCGTGCCAGCAGGTCGTCCACGCGCTCCGCAATCGGCCGGCCGGCGTCCAGGTACGCGGGTTCGAGGGCGGTGTGCGTCATTTTGATTCTCCTGCCAGGGCCAGGCCTGTTGTGGTGAACGTGTGGGTGCCCGCCTGGACGGTCCGCCTCGGTGTGGATGGCAGGTCGACGTCGGCCGTCACCCCGTCGGGTACCGTGACGGTGAGTATCAGCTCTCCCTCCGGGGCCAGGTGCCATTCGCTGGCCACCGTGCCGCGGGGAGTGGCAAGGGATGTTTTGGCCCAGTCGATTCCGGGGCCCGGCCGGGGTGCAAAGAGGACCTTGGCGTAGCCGGGTTCGAGGGGCCGGATCCCGCCGACAACCTTGTGGAGCCAGTCGGCCACGGCACCGAGGGCATAGTGGTTGAAGCTGGTCATCTCGCCTGGGTTGATTGTTCCGTCGGGCAGCATCGAGTCCCAGCGTTCCCAGACGGTGGTTGCTCCCATCGTCACGGGATAAAGCCAGGACGGACAGTGCTCTTCGAGGAGCAGCCGGTAGGCGTCCTCGATGTGCCCGGACTCGGAGAGTGCCCAGGTGATGAAGGGAGTGCCGGCAAATCCCGTGGACACCCGGTAGCCGTTCTTGGCGACAAGCTCGGCCAGGCGGTTCCCGGCAAAAGCCCGCTTCTCCTCGCTGTCGAGGACATCGAAGGCAAGCGCCAGGGCGTACACGGTGGTGCAGTCGCTCAGGATGGTCCCGGCCGCGTCGATGTAATGGGTGTTGAACGCGGCACGGACGCGTTCGGCGAGGTCCTCGAAATGGCGGGCATCGTCGTCGTGCCCCAGAAGTGAGGCGGCCTGGGCTGTGATCCGTGCAGTCCGGTAGAGGCAGGCCGTGGCCACCACGCCGTTGTCGGCCTTTGAGTTCCACGGCTGGTCAGGGTCGGCATCCGGGTCCAGCCAGTCACCGAACTGGAAGCCCTGGTCCCACAACCCGTTGTCGGAGAGCAGCCCCTCGACTCTTTGGGTGTGCGCGGCCATGGACTCATATTGCCGCCGCAAAACATCCTGGTCGCCGTAGGCTTCCCAGAGCGCCCAGGGCACCCAGACCGCGGCTTCGCTCCACAGCGCGGTGGATTCGGGGGCGGGAAATTCCTTCGGGTGCTCCTCGTATTTGAGGATGTCCGGCACGGTGAAGGGCACCAGTCCGTTAGCGGCCTTCTGCTCGGCAGCCAGGTCCTGGAGCCAGTCCTGCAGGAAGTCCTTGACGTCATACAGGTACCCGGCCGTGGGTGCGAAGACGGAGATGTCCCCGGTCCAGCCCAGGCGTTCGTTGCGCTGGGGGCAGTCGGTGGGCAGGTCGAGGAAGTTGCCTTTCAGGCCCCAGACGATGTTCCGGTGCAGTTGGTTGACCGGTTGGCTGGAGCACTCGAAGTGTCCGGTGCGTTCCAGGGCTGAGTGGACGACGACGGCCTCCAGGGCGTCCGCTGTCAGGTCGCCGGGCCAGCCGCTCACCTCCGCATAGCGGAAGCCGTGGAAGGTGAAGGTGGGTTCAAAGAAGTCCTGTCCGCCGGAGAGGACCAGGGTGTCGGTGGCCTGCGCGGTGCGCAGTGGCCGGACGCCAAGTTCACCGTCCTCCAGCACTTCTGCATGGCGAAGGGTGATGACGTCCCCGCGTTGTCCCTGCACAGTGAAGCGGAGCCAGCCGACCAGGTTCTGGCCAAAATCCACGATGGTCCTGCCGCTGGGTGACGTCAGGATACTGACGGGTTTCACCACGTCGTTCCGGACAACGGGCGGGCCGATCGGTTCCACCAGCCGTGACGTGTCGAATTCGAGAGCATGGACTCCCGTCCAGGACCGCGCGTCGTAGCCGGGGTGTGCCCATTCGGTATCGGCCCGGCGGGCGTCGATGGTTTGCCCGTTGTAGATGTCGTTCGCGGTTGTTGCCGAAGGACCGGATTGCCACGACGAATCAGTGCTGACTGTCTGGACGAAGCCATCCCCGAACTCGATGTCCAGCTGCCCGAAGAAGCCAAGTTCTTTGCCATAAAACGCTGAATTACCGTTCCAGGACAGGTTGCCCCGGTACCAGCCGTTCCCTAAGGCGGCGCCGAGGGTGTTGGCGGGCTGCAGCAGTCCGGTCACGTCATAGGTGAGGTAACGCAGCCGCCATTCATATGAGCTCCAGCCCGGGCTCAGCACGTCATCCCCGACCCGCTCGCCGTTGAGGAAGGCTTCAAAGACGCCGAAGGATGTTGCCCGGAGGGTGGCCCTCACCGGGGTCCCGTGGCCGCCCGCGAGGGAGAACTCCTTGCGGAGGAGCGGGGCGCCGTCGAAGTCCTCATTGGGCGCAATCATTGCCGCGGACCAGGGTAGTGCTGTCATGTGCTTCTTTCCGTACGTAGGCAGTGGGGTTGCGCCGGGCAGTCGGCGCGGCTCAGCCGGCAAGTCCGCGGCCGTCAGTTGTTATGGACTTTGCGAGTCTGTCGAGGTAGGCGTAAACCCTGTCGTGCAGTGACGTGGACGGCTTGGCCAGAGCCCACTGGATGGTGAAGCCGTCCACGACGGCGAGAATCTCACTGGCCACCTGACGGGCGTCAGTTCCTGGGATGAGCGCCCCGGCAGCGACCATGTTGTCGAGGATTCCCGATGAGAGGTCGATGATGTTGGCGTAGCGTCGCTGGAAGTATTCGTGCGCGGGATGCTCTTCGTTGGACGATTCGGCTGCCAGGACCGTGAACATTTGGGTGAGCCCGGGCTGGCCCTCGTTGAAGGCTGTCTGTGCAGCCATCTGCCGGAAGTACCGTATGGGGTCGTTCAGGAAGTCTTCTGCGTAGAAGGCCTCGACCGCCCGCTGGTCGCGCAGTTCGAGGACGGCCGAGAGGAGTTCCTCCTTACTGCCGAAGTGGTGGATCAGTCCGGCTTTCGTCAGCCCGACGTCGGCGGCAATCTTGGGAATGGAGGAGTTGAAGTAGCCCCACTGGGAGAAGTGCTCGATGGCGGTCTCAAGAATTGCCTCGCGCCGTGCATCCGCTGCCTTGTACGGGCCCGTCCGCCGGACACGTTTGGCCTGGACTGGGGCTTTGCTTGCCTCTGTTTGCATCGTCATAATTTAACCTTCCCGGCGTCGGCTTCGTTGGGGTGGCACTGATCTTCCGGCTAGCCCGTGACGTTCTGGGGAACGTTCCCGGTGGTGACCTTCCCGCCGTCGTCCTTCAGGAATGTGCGCATGCGGAAGATCCAGAAAATCCCGATGAGGTACGCCGCGCCGGAGGTGACGATGAGGAACAGGAAAAGGAGCGCCGGGCCGGCAGCGATGATCAGCGGTGTGACCAGGGCGGCGCCGGCGGCGACGAGCCGGGCGAAGGCGATGGTGATGCCCTGGGCGGTGCTTCGGTGGCTGGTGGGGAAAAGCTCCTGGGACCAGATCTTGTACATGGGTTCACCGGCAATCGCGCCGCCGAGCGCCCCGAATACTCCCATGATGACCAGCGTGATGGCGCTGACGCCGAAGACGAGCGGGACCGCCAGGCCTGCCAGGGCCAGGATGGCTGCGAAGACAAAGGTGCGGTGGCGCCGTGAGCCGTCCACGATGCGCATCATGACGAAAAGCCCGGCCACGCTGAGGAGCAGGATGCCGAGTCCCAGCATGGAGGCAGTTGCCACGTCTACGCCGGCTACGTTCACGAACAGGTAGGTGGAGAACTGGCCGTTGGTGTTGGCGGTGATGTTGACCAGCGCGTAGAAAAGGCCTGTGGCGGCCAGCGGGGCGAAGAGCTTCGGGGAGAAGAGGGCCCGCAGCGAACGCAGGTCGACGCGCTCGTCATCGCTGGGAGTGTTCTGCGACTGGGACCAGAGGCGCGACTCCGGGATTCCCCAGCGCAGCGCGACAGCGATCAGTGCGACAGCAGCGAGGTGGCCGTAGATGATCTGGGCGCCCAGCACTCCGGCGTTGCCGAAGAAGATGCTGATCATGATGACGCCCAGGATGCCTGCCATCCAGAGCACGTGGGTGAAAGTCACCATCTTTCCGCGCTTGTCCTCGGGAGCCGATTCGGCGATCATCGCCATCGACACAGGCAGGTCTGCGCCAGCTGCGAGGCCGAGCACGGCCAAGCCAACATACAGCACCGCAATCCCGGGGGAGAACATCAGCACCAGGGCCGCCACTACATAGACGCTCAACGTCACCAGGAAGACCCGGCGGCGGCCGAACCTGTCGCCAAGGCGGCCGCCCACCAGTGCTCCGACGGCGATCATGATCGTCAGCAGGGCCGAGAGCTGGCCGATCTGGGCGGGCGTCAGGCCGAGGGAACCCTGCAGGATCACCAGGGCCGTTCCGGTTCCGGCGATGGCTCCGGCATCGACGTAGGAGGCGAGGCCGGAGGCAAATGCCACGCGCCACCCGTGCCGGTTGGCAGCTTTTTGGTCAAGGGTACTCATGGGGACTCTCCTTTGAATCACAGTCACGTGGGGGAGCAGGAGACTTGAATCGTTTCGATCCTGCTTCTGGAAGCGTAACAAGTTAAAAACCGACCCACAAGATGGTTTTCGTTTTCCATCTAAAAAACTGACTTCACGCACTGGTCCGTATCCCGTTCCCTGCCTTCTGGCACAGGCCCTTGCCGCCACCGTGCAGGAAGGTGTGAAAAACTGGGTTCCTCACCAGCCAAGGGAGTATCGAGAGAACGTGCCAGCACACAGCGTTGCCGAAACCTCAGCGGATTCTGCCCCGAGCATGAACGATGTTGCACGGGTGGCGGGGGTATCCCTGGGGACTGTTTCGAATGTGCTGAATAAGCCGGAAATTGTGTCGGAGAAGACCAGGCTGAGGGTGCAGGCCGCCATTGACGAGCTTGGTTTTGTCCGCAACTCGGCGGCACGGTCGCTGGCGGCGGGAAGCAGCAGGACCATCGGGTTGGTACTGACCGACGTGGGGAACTCCCTCTTTGTCGATATTGCCCGCGGGGCTGAAAGCGCCGCTGCTGAGCAGGGCCATTCCCTCCTTTTGGCCAACAGTGACGTGGATTTCCAGAAGCAGGAGGGGTATCTGGACATCTTTGATGAGGCGCGGGTAGCCGGCATCATCCTTGCCCCTTTGGATGCGGGGCTGGAAGGAGTTGACCGGGTGCGCCGCCATGGCCGCAACATTGTCCTGGTCAACTACGCCGGCGGGCGGACGGACTGCTGCAGCGTTCTGGTTGATGAGGAACACGGGGGCTACCTGGCGGCCCGGCACCTGATTGGCCTCGGCCGCCGTCGGCTGGTGTTCGCCGGTGGACCGGATGATCTGCACGCTGTGAACGATCGCCGCAAGGGGGCCATGCGTGCCGCCTCTGAGACCAGGGGAATGGTGTCGCTCGAGGTGATCATGGGCCGGAGCCTGAACAGCCC
The DNA here is from genome assembly GCF_054792695.1 of Arthrobacter sp. Z1-9. NCBI lineage: Bacteria > Bacillati > Actinomycetota > Actinomycetes > Micrococcales > Micrococcaceae > Arthrobacter > Arthrobacter sp. Z1-9. The sequence continues at coordinate 284,215 of NZ_CP096456.1, forward strand.
CGAGGGCCGGCGGATCGCGGGGGACTTGGCCAGCCGTGGCCGGAGCAGGATGCCGGACGGCATTATCGCGCCTTCGGACCAGTTGGCTGCCGGCATGATCCATGAGCTCACCGCCACTTACGGACTGAAGGTTCCCCAGGACATTGCTGTGATCGGGTACGACAACAACCAGTTCGCCACCGAAGGCGCCATCCCGATGTCCACCGTCGGGCAGCCAGGACACGAGATGGGCCGGGTGGCCACAAAGCTCCTGTTGGAGGAAGTGAACCAGCCCGGCCAGCACGTGCACCGCACCCTGATGCTGGAGCCCACACTGTTTGCCCGCGCCAGCACGCTTGGACGCTAAGCCACCGTTTCCACCACGTAGTTGAACGTGCCAGGACCGATCTCCAGCGGCTCCTGGCCCGGGAGTTCCACCCTCGCCGTGCTGCCTGTAGGCACCTGGACCCTGACTTCCAGGCCCGCGCGCTTCAGCGTCCAGGAGATACCGGCCCTTCCATACGGTGTCTCATGCTGCGCTGATGCATGCGTGAGGTTTCCACCGGGGCGGGGTTTGAACAGGATCCTGCGGTAACCGGGCTCCAGCAGCGAGATGCCGGCCACGACGCGGTGCATCCAGTCCGCGACAGCGCCGAGCGCGTAGTGGTTGAAGGAGGTCATGTTGCCGGGGTTGACGGTTCCATCCGGCTGCATGGCGTCCCACCGCTCCCAGATGGTGGTTCCGCCCTGCTCAACGGCATAGAGCCAGGACGGGCATTCCTTTTCCATCAGGAGGGCATAGGCCGTATCGAGGGCACCGACGTTGGTGAGGGCATCGGAGATCAGCGGCGTGCCGGCGAAACCGGTGGCGATCCTGTTTCCACCCTCCGCGACGAGCTGTGCGAGGCGCTCGCCCGCCCGTCGCTTCTGGTCTTCGCTGGGGAAGAGGTCAAAGACGATGGCGAGGGCGTAGGCAGTTTGGGCGTCACCGGCGACGGTGCCTGTCGGGAAGATGTATTCGTCCGCGAAGGCCTTCGCTACGGCCCGGCCCAGTTCGGTGTAGTGCAGTTCGTCCGCGGTGTTGCCCAGAACGCTGGCGGTCTTGCCGAGGTGGAGGGCGGACCAGGCGAAGTAGGCAGTCGCCACGAGGTAGGGATCCGTTTTCGCAGCTGTCGGATCATGCGGGGGAGCTGTCGGGTCCAGCCAGTCACCGAGTTGGAAGCCGGTGTTCCACAGGTGCGACGGCCCTGCCTTGGAGTCCATCAGGTCCACCCATGCTTTGGCACTGGCGTACTGGTCCTTAAGGATCCGTGTGTCCCCGAAGCGTTCGTAGATGGTCCAGGGGGTCAGCACTGCAACGTCACCCCACACAGCACCGGGCCGGATGGGGGTCCATTCGTCCCCACCCGGGATTACCGGAACATACCAGGGAATGGTGCCGTCGGGCAGCTGCTCGACGGCGACGTCCTTGAGCCAGGAGCTGAGCATTCCGGAGCAGTCGTAGAGGAAAGACGCTGTGGGGGCGAAGACCTGGATGTCGCCGGTCCAGCCCAGCCTCTCGTCGCGCTGGGGGCAGTCGGTGGGGATGTCCACGAAGTTGCCGCGCATGCTCCAGCGAACGTTTTCGTGCAGCCGGTTCAGGTCGGGGCTGGAGCTGTCGAACCAGCCGGTCCGTTCCATGTCGGTGTGGTAGACGCGCGCTGTGACATTGTCTTCGATGTCGCCGCCGGTCCAGCCCTCAATCTCGGCGTACCGGAAGCCGTGGATGGTGAACCGCGGCTCCCAGGTTTCGGGTCCGTCCCCGGCGATGGTGTAGGTGTCGGTGGAGATGGCCCTGCGGAGCGGACGGGTGAACAGTTCGCCGTCCTGGAGTACTTCCGCATGCCGCAGGGTGATCTGATCCCCTGGCTTGCCTTGGACTGTGATGCGGAGGCGGCCCACCAGGTTCTGCCCGAAGTCCAGCAGCAATTTGCCGGCCGGGCTGGTGAACGCCGCCGCTGGTTGTACTTCCTCGGTGCAGCGAACGGGCGGCCCGTCCGGTGCCACAAGTGTGGATGGCTCCCGGGCAACTTCGACGACGGGACTCCAGCCGGCGTCGTCGAAGCCCGGGTGGCTCCAGCCTGATGGCAGCTGCCGCGCGTCGTAGGTTTCGCCCTCGTAGAGCCCGGTGAATTCGATGGGCCCGAAGGCGGCCTTCCAGTGGGTGTCGCTGCCCACGACGGTGACCGAGCCGTCGTCGTGCGTGATGTGAAGCTGGGCGAGCAGGCCCACCTTGTCGCCGTAGAGGTTGCGGTAGCCGTCGTGGAAGCCGATGCGCCCCCGGTACCAACCGTCAGCCAGCCAGCTTCCGAGGGCGTTGTCGCCCTGATGCACCAGTTCTGTCACGTCGTAGGTGTAGTAGCGCAGGCGCTGCCCGTAGACGGTCCAGCCGGGCGAGAGGATGTCGGTGCCCACACGGGCTCCGTTGATCTCCATCTCGTAGAGGCCATGGGCGGTGACGTAAAGCCTGGCTTTGCTGACCGGACGCGGCACCGAGAAATCCCGGCGGAGCAGCGGCGGGCGGCGGTCCGACTCCGGGTCCTCTTCCCAGGCGGGGGTGATGGCTGTTGCGGTCCAGTCTTCCGGGGCAAGGAGGCCTGCTTCAACCGTGGAGGGCGCGCTCCAGCCGCTGGGCTCGGCGTCGTCCTGGCCCCAAACCCGCACGCGCACGCTGGCTTCCTCGCCGGAACGCAACGGGGCGGACGGCCAGGGAACCAGGACGGATTCGCCGGAATCGACGCGGGGACCAAGCTCGACGTCACCGCCACGTGTGGTCTCGACCTGGTACGCGGCGGGCGTCCATCCGGCCGGTGCCGCGGTTTTCCAGGAAATTCGCGGGGTGCTGTTACCAACGCCGATGGCTTCCCGGTAGTGCTCGAAGGTTACCGGCTTAACGGTCGCTGACATGTGTGATTCTCCTGGAGGTGTTGCAGGCGGCTGGGGATGTTGGACGGGCGGACGTGGCAGGAAACGGCGTGGTGACGGGCTTTTACCCCTTGACGGCGCCGCCCGCGAGTCCCTTCATGACCCGCTGGTTGAGGAACAGGTACAGGACAAGCGTGCCGAAGACGTTGATGCAGATAGCGGCGAACAGCGGACCGTACTGGACGGCACCGAACTCGCCGGTGAAGTTCAGCAGGCCCACCTGGATGGTGTTCAGGTCGGCGTTGTTGGTGAACGTCAGGGCGATGAGGAGGTCGTTCCAGATGAAGAAGAACTGGACGAGGGCCACGGTGAAGACTGCGTTCCGGACCATGGGGAAGCCGATGGAGAAGAAGGCGCGGACCATGCTGGCGCCGTCGAGGGTGGCGGCTTCGAACACTTCCCGGGGCACGGCCCGGAAGTAGGTGGCCATCATAAACACCGTCAGCGGGAGCCCGGTGGCGGTGTAGGTGATGATCAGCGGCCAGAGGGTGCCTGTGATCCCCATCTGGAAGTAGGCGGAGAAGAGCGGGAGCAGGATCATCTGGCCGGGGACCATGATGCCGGCGAGGAAGGTCAGGAGGACGGTATTGCGGCCCTTCCAGACAAGCACTTCAAGGGCGAAGCCGGCGGCGACACCGAACAGGACAATAAGGAAGAGCGACGGGATGGTGGCGATGAGGCTGTTGGCCACATAGGTTGCGAGGTTGCCGGTGGTCCAGGCTTCGGCATAGTTTCCGAAGTTGAAGTTCTGCGGGAGGGCCCAGACGGGGTTGTTGAGGAACTCGTCCTGGGTTTTGAATGAGCCCAGGAAGAGCCAGACCAGTGGGTAGATTTCCACGATCAGCAGAAGGGCGACCAGGAGGTTGATTGGCAGGCGTTTCAGCGCTTTGAGGTTCCTGGCCCGGCTGCGCGGGCTGGGGACAGCTGGGCGCGTGCTGGTGCGGGCGGGTGACGTGGCAGGAGCGGTCATCGTCGGTCAGTCCTTGGTGAGGTCGCGGCGTGAGGAGCGGAAGATGAAGAGCGTGACGATGAGGCAGAGAATCGTCAGCAGCAGGGCGATGGAGCTGCCGTAGCCGTAGTCCCCATAGGTGAATGACGTGCGGAACATGTGCAGGGTCAACGGTGTTGTGGCACTTCCCGGCCCGCCGTTGGTCAGCGCGACGATCGAGTCGAAGACCTTTAGTGTGCCGTTGATGCTGAAGATGACGGAGGACAGCAGCACCGGCATGGACAGCGGCAGCACAATGTGCCGGATGAGGCGCAGTCCTTGGGCGCCGTCGAGCCGGGCGGACTCGAGGATGTCCTCCGGGATGTCCACCAGCCCGGTGTAGAGGAGGACTGCGTAGAAGCCCATGGATCGCCACAGGTCCATAATGATGATGACCCAGAAGGCCCTGGTCCCGTCACCGAACCAGTCGATGGAGCCCATGCCGACGGCGTTCAGCGCCGAGTTCACCAGGCCGTTCTGGGGCGCGATTTCGAACATTTTCTGGAACAGCAGCGCGACGGCGACCGTGGGCAGAACGACGGGGAAAAACACCAGGGTGCGGATGAGGCTGGAGCCGCGCCTGAGTGCGAAGACATAGAGCAGGGAAAGCAGGTAGCCCAGGAATACCTGGCCCGCGGTGATGATGATGGCGTAACGGACGGTGAACCAGAGTGCTTCACCGACCGCTGGGTCTGAGAAGAGCTTTTCGAAGTTGGAGAGCCCGGCGAACGTGAAGCCCGTGATGGCGTTACCGGAGAGGAAGGTGTAGCCGAGGGACCAGAAAACCGGTATCAGCATGGCCAGCGTGTAGACCAGCAGTGCGGGACCGAGCAGGATGGCGACAGCCTTCTTGTCTCCCAGGACGTTGTTCATGATGCTTCTTTCATCGGGGAGGTTTTGTTACGGGGCGCCGGGGCCGGCCGGGCATTGTTGGGATGCGGCCGGCCCCGGCAGGAGAGTTACTTGGCGTCCAGGTCGTTCTGGACGAGTTCCATGAACTTCTGCGGGGCGATGCTGCCCGAGACCAGGCCTGCCGCGTTCGTCTGGCTGGTGGTGGTCGCCTTCGTGCTGAACAGCGCCTCGAACCAGAGCACGCTTTCGGTGGTGTTGTTGACCGTCTCCTGGGTGGACTTCACCAGCACGGGAACATCCTCAACAGGAGCGTTCTGCTTGAAGCCGGAAATCGAGTTGGCGTTTTTCAGTGCGCTGCTGCCGTAGTTGGCGGCGATGCACTTTAGCCATGCTGATGCCTTGTCGTCGTACTTCTTGGCATTGAAGGTCATCGGCAGGCCCACGTTTGCCGCGTACTGATTGTCGATGCCTGCGCCGCCGGAAACCTTGGGGAAGGGCAGGAAGCCGATGTTTTCCTCGCCGATCTTGTTGGCTTCCTTGTCATTGAAGTTCGACAGGATCCAGCTGCCCATGTAGAACATGCCGGCTTTACCGCTCATGAACTGGTTGGCGGCGGTGTCATAGTCGATGGAGCCAACGCCCTGTCCGAAGTAGCCCTTGGCACCGAGGTCGGCAACGGCCTGTGCGGCTTTTACATACTCGGGGTCGGTCAGTTTCGCTTCACCGTCGGCAACCTTCTTCATGGCATCCGGACCGAGATCGCTGAAGAGGTAACCGCTGAGGAGCCGCGTGAGCGGCCAGCCCTGCTCGCCGGAGGCCGACAGCGGGGTGACGCCTGCTGCCTTCAGTTTCTCGCCGGCTTCAACGAACTCGTCCCAGGTCTTGGGTTCGGTGATGTTGTTCTCAGCAAAGAGCTTCTTGTTGTACCAGACGCCTTCGACGTTGTACTGGTACGGCAGCACGTTCAGCTTGCCGCCGTAAAGGGCTTTGATCGTTGACACTGCTCCGGGCAGGACGGCGTCGCTCATGCCCAGGTCAGCGAAGGCCTTCTCAAAGTCGAGGATGTTCCCTGACTTTTCCAGGTCCTGGGTCAGGGCAGGCGCGTTGCCGGCCGCGAACTGCACAGGCAGGGCGTTTTGTCCCGCCAGCAGCTGCAGCTTCTGGTCCAGTCCCGTCTGCGGAACTGTTTCGATCTTCAGCGGCGCGGCGTCGTTTTCAGCCTTGCACTGGTCTTTGCTCAGGGTCTCCAACTCACCGCGAATGGTGGTGTTCTCCACATTGGTCAGGTAAGAAAATTCCTTGGAACCCTGGGCGGAGTTTCCGCTGCCACCAGCACCGCAACCCGTGAGCAGAAGGGCGAGAGCTCCTACCGATACAACTACTGGAGCAAATACGCGGACTTTGGGCCGCGACACAACAGAAACCACAGTTCCTCCTTGAAGTGTGCTTCGTTTGAAGCGTTTCAATAAAGGGTAAAGCGTGCTCATCTGATGTGTCAATGATCACGCGCAGCTATGCGCTCCAGGCCGCTAGCGCCTGGGCAGGGAGTTGGTGCCATGTGGGGAGGCGGCGCGCGCTTGGATAGTTGAAGCGCTTTAGCGGCGGGTGCGCTGCAGGGTTTCTACTTGCTCCAACCAAGGCAAGTGACCCGCGATGCTGCGACTTGCGACACTAGCTCAGCAGCGAGACCTGCAGGGCGGCGTCGGCGTCGCGGAGGACTTTTGCGGCCTCCTGCAGGCCTTCCACCCGGCCGAGGGAGACGTCTTCGTGTTCGATGTTGACCAGCATGTCCGGGTCCACTTCGTGGAGGGCTCGCAGGAACTCGGTCCAGTAGGCGGTGTCGTGGCCGCGGCCGAGGGCGACGAAGTCCCAGGCGGAGTTTTTGGGCCATTCGTTGACCCACTCGTTGCCGCCGAGGTTGGTTCGGTCCTCGTCGGGGGAGAGCCGGCGGAAGCTGTTGTCCAGCACGCCGTAAAGTGCAGCGTTTTCCTTGTTGATGCGTACGTCCTTCGCGGCAGCCTGGAACACGAGCGGGCCCAGTTCGCGGACGACGGCGACGGGGTCCATGTGCTGCCAGAACAGGTGCGAGGCATCCAGTTCCACGCCCACGTGAGTGGCACCCGTCAGGTGGATCAGCTTCCGGACATCGGCGGTGTTGAAGACGAGATTCTGCGGGTGCAGTTCCAGGGCGACCTTGACGTCCAGCTCGCGCGCCAGCTGGTCGATCTCCTTCCAGAACTGCGCGGCGATCTCCCACTGGTAGTCCAGTACATCCAGTGCGGCTGAGTTCCAGGCGTTGACGATCCAGTTCGGAACAGTGGCGCCGGGCTCACCGCCGGGCAGGCCGGACATGGTGACCACGCGGTTTTGGCCCAGCCGGCGTGCAAGGCGGATGGAGCGTCGGATGTCCTCGGCGTGCTTTTCTCCAATCTCCGGGTTGGGGTGCAGCGGATTGCCGTTGCAGTTCAGGCCGGCGATGGACACGCCGGTTCCCTCGAAAACGGCCAGGTACTCATCCCGCGCCGCGTCACTGGTGAGGATCTCATCCAGGGTGGGCACGTGGACCGGGGGGAGGAACCCGCCGGTGTTGATTTCGATCCCGGTCAAGCCCAGGTCGGCGATGACCTTCAGGGCTTCAGGAAGGGACCGATCGTGCAGGATCGCGTTGTAGACGCCGAGTTTCATCTTTTCTTCCTTCTGAACCGTGCGCTGGTCTGCTTGCTTCTTCTTTGATGCACTGGGACGAGCGCAGCCTCGAGCAGTGATGCAGATCGCGCGATGCTCGTTAGAGCGCTCTAAAAGGCTATGGGTGCAACTTTGTCCTGTCAATGTTCTAGTCCTGCCTAACTCTTCAGCGCGGCCGCGCTGGTTCGCGCTGACAAGACGACCTGCCACACCGGCGAGGATGCCCCACAACACAAGAAAACACCCGCCCGCGTTACCGCGGACGGATGTTTCTGCTTACCCCAATATCTGGAGTCCAGTTACAGGAAGCTCCTTCCGATGTCTCTGCCGATTTGTCGGAGCAGCGTGGCGGAGAGGTGGGGATCTTTGGACGAGTCCAGGTCTGTGTAGTCGGCCAAGGTGTACACCCGGGTCAGGGCCATGTCAGACCATTGCTCCTTGGGAAGCAGGGAACGGCCGGCGACAGCGATGATGGGACGGGTGCCTGACCGTCGCGCAACAGCGGCGGGCAGTTTCCCCGCCAATGTCTGTTCGTCGATGCTGCCTTCGCCGGTGATCACCACATCGCAGCTGTCCTTGCGGGTGTTGAAGTCCAGCAGGTCCAGAAAGTAGTCGGCTCCGGATACCTGTTTGGCACCGAGCAGCAGGCAGGCGTAGCCGATGCCGCCGGCGCTTCCGGCGCCTTCATGTGCTGCCAGGGACTCCGCGTCGGCAAAACCTGCTTCTGCCATTTTGCTCACGAAGTGCCCCAGGCTCTCATCGAGGATTGCGACGTCCTCCGCTGTGGCACCCTTCTGGGGGGCGAAGACCGCGGGTGCGCCGTGGGGGCCGCGGAGGGGGTTGTGAACGTCGCTTGCGACGACAAGTTCGGTCTCTTGCAGTTCCGGGAGCGCGGTGCGGTGAACGGACTGGATCTGTCCCAACGCTCTTCCGCTGCCGTAGAGCTGGCGCCCTTCGGAGTCGTGGAAGCTGTAGCCCAGGGCGGTGAGCATGCCCATTCCGCCGTCGGTGCTGGCGCTGCCGCCCAGTGCCAGGACGATCTTTGCGGGGTTGAGGCTGAGCGCGAACAGGACCGCTTCGCCGAATCCTCGGCTGGAGGAGTTCAATACCTCCAGTTTTCCTTCGGGCAGCAGCCCGAGTCCGCAGGTGTTGGCCACCTCGACGACGGCGGTGTTGCCGTCGAATGCGATGCTGGCCTGCACTGGTTGGCCAGTAGGGCCGGCGACGGTGTAGCTGCGGCGGGTGAAGCCGGAGGTGACGGCGGCATCGACGCTGCCGTCACCTCCGTCCGCCAGGGGAAGCAGTTCGCATTGAACTGCTCCGGCCGTGCCTTGGACGTCAGCGGCGGAGCGAAGCCCTGTTGCCAGGGCCTGCGCTACTTCGCTGGCTGTGAAGGCTGCCCTTGAACTTGTCGGGGGCGATAAGGGTCCGCACGGTCTTGGGGGCGGTGGGTGTGCTCATGTCAGTTAGACGGTCTCCGAGTGGGTGGGGCGAGAGCCCACGGGGGCAAGCTCGGCAACCGGGCCTGCATGCTTGGAGACAGTCTCCTTGGGCCCGTGGTGTCCGTACTCGGTGAGATCGTCCTCGATGTCGACGACTTCGTCCAGATGGATCGGGTCCTCGGTCGGCATGGGTTCGACAGTTTCACCGTTGAAGACCCGGCGGGCGCGGTCTGCGTCCAGGGTGCGGTCCCACCAGGCGATGAAGAGGGTGGCCACTGCGTTGCCGGTGAAGTTGACCAGAGCGCGGCATTCGGACATGAACTTGTCGATGCCGAAGATGAGCATGATGCCCGCAGCGGGGATGGTCCCGATGGTGGTCAGGGTGGCGGTGAGGGCGATGAAGCCACCGCCTGCAACGCCTGCAGCGCCCTTGGAGGTCAGGAGCATGACGGCGAGCAGGCCCAGCTGCTCGCCAAGGCTCAGGTCCGTGTTGGTAGCTTGGGCGATGTACAGGGCAGCCAGGGAGAGGTAGATAGCGGCGCCGTCCAGGTTGAAGCTGTAGCCGGTGGGGACAACCAGGCCCACGGTCTCCTTCTTGACGCCGGCGTGCTCGAGCTTGCGCATCAGGCCCGGCAATGCGGGTTCGGCGGTGGAGGTGCCCAGAATGAGCATGTATTCCTCTTTGAGGTGGCGGATCATCTTGAAGATGTTCAGCCTCAGGAAGAGCATGATGGATCCGAGCACGATCACCACGAAGAGGATGGAGGTGATGTAGAACAGGGCGATCAGTCCGCCCATGCTGGTCAGGGACGAGACGCCGAACTTGCCGACGGCGTAGGCCATGGCGCCGAAAGCACCAATGGGGGCGGCCTTCATGATGAAGCCCAGGATCTTGAACATCACGCCGGTGAGGCGCTGCACGCCGTCCAGGACGGGTGCGCCGACCTTGCCCATGGCGTTCAGGGCGATGCCGAAGATGACGGCGATGAAGATGATCTGCAGGATGTTGCCTTCAACGAAAGGGGCAACCATGCTTTCAGGGATGACTTTGGTGAGGAACTGCCACCATTCCTGATTCGCGCCGGCGTCGATCAGCTTCGCGGCGGACTCGGAAGTCTCGATGCTGTCGGCGTCGGCGTTAACGCCGTCGCCCAACCGGAAGATGTTGATGGCGACGAGGCCGAAGATCATGGCCAGGATGGTGCCGACCTGGAAGTAGGTCAGGGCTTTCAGGCCGGTCATACCGACCTTTTTGAGGTCAGCTACGCTGGCGATGCCGCCCACGATCGTGAGGAACACGATGGGGCCGATGAGCATCTTCATCGCATCAACGAAGGTGGTCCCGATGGGTTCCATGGCGATTCCGACGCTGGGCGCGAGCCAGCCGACGAGAATGCCGATGACGATTGCGGTCAGTACCCAAAAATACAGTTGACGGTACAAAGGTGTCTTGCGGGCCGCGTCTGCTGTAGGCGCGCTGCCGGCGGTAGTGATGTGGTCCATGATTCCTACCTCATTGTGGAATGTAACTGGAGGGCGCGGAGGTCCCACCCCAACACTGGCGAGCTTGTGCCGGGGCCCTCGGGACGCCGCTTATTACTTAGGGAAGACGCCCGACGGCGGTGGCCAGCCGCCGTCGGACGTTTGAGTTGGGAGAAGGGCTAGACGGCGCTCAGGGTGCGCGTGAGGGCCTTGACGATGGCGTCGGTGACATCGTCCGTGTTGGCGTCGCCGCCGACGTCGCGGGTCAGGTGCCCGGCGGCGGTGGTCTGCTCGATCGCCGCTTCAACCTGGCGGGCCTCGTCGTGCAGGCCGAAGTGGTCCAGCATAAGGGCGGCGCTGGCGATGGCGCCGATCGGGTTGCTGATGCCCTGCCCGGCGATGTCTGGAGCGGAACCGTGCACCGGCTCGAACATGGACGGGAAGCGGCGCTCCGGGTTCAGGTTGGCGCTGGCGGCCAGGCCCAGGCTGCCGGCAAGAGCGGAACCAAGGTCGGACAGGATGTCGGCGTTCAGGTTGGAGGCCACCACCACGGACAGGTCCTCCGGCTTGAGGATGAACTTGGCGCTCATCGCATCCACCAGGACGCTTTCGGTCTGCACGTCCGGGTAGTCCAGGGCCACGCGGTTGAAGACTTCATCCCAGAGGACCATGCCGTACTGCTGGGCATTGGACTTGGTGACCGATGAAACCTTCTTTACGGTACGGGTCCGCGCCAGATCGAACGCGAAGCGCATGATCCGCTCACAGCCCTTCTCGGTGAACAGGGCAGTCTGCAGGGCCACCTCGTTGCCGGGGCCGCGGCCGCTCAGGTTCCGTCCGCCGAGGCCGGCGTACTCGCCTTCGCTGTTTTCGCGGACAACAACCCAGTCGAGCTCGGTGTTGTCCGCCTTCCGCAGTGGGGACTGGATACCGGGCAGGAACTTCACGGGACGGATGTTGGCCCACTGGTCGAAGTTCTGGGTGATGTTCAGGCGCAGACCCCAGAGGCTGATGTGGTCCGGGACGTTTTCCCACCCGACGGCGCCGAAGTAGATGGCGTCGAAGTTCTTCAGAGTCTCCAGCCCATCGTCGGCCATCATCTTGCCGGTTTCTGCGTAGTACCCGCAGCCCCAGGGGAACTCGGTCCAGTCGAAGGCGAACTTGCCGTTGGAGTTCTCAGCCAGTGCATCCAGGACGCGGCGTCCGGCGGAAACAACTTCCTTGCCCACACCGTCGGCGGGGATTGAAGCGATCTTGAATTTCTGGGTGGCGCTCATGTGCCAGTCTCCTCGTTGAGTGTTTGCCAGTGAACCAGTAATCGGGGTCACACTGTTCTTCCTCTTCAAGTAGACGGCCTGTTCCTATAGGGCGTCCAAGACCAAGATTCGATACGGCATATAGGTTCAGCCTATCGACGGCGGCAGGGCGGCTTCCAGGCCGGGCGAAGCATGGAGTTCCGCCACTTGCAGGAAGGCCCGGGCGGCAGGCGTCAGGTCTTCCTTCCGGCTCAGGACCGCAACTTCGAGGTAGGAGACGGGTTCGATGAGCAGAGTCCTGAGTCCTGATCTCTGGGCCAGTGGAGCCCAGGATGAAGGCATCACCGCGTGGCCTACGCCCGCGAGGACGAGCGGCAGGATCGAAGTCCGGTGGGCGACTTCGGCAACAATTTCGGTGTTGACGCCGTGCGCCAGCGCATCGTCTACCAGCCACCGCATCAGGGATCCGCGCTGGCTCACGATCAACCGGTGGCCGCCCAGGTCTTCGCGCTGGATCGACTGTCCCGGGTTGAAGGTGTCCGCCTGGGGATTGACGATGAGGATCAGGGGCTGGCGTTCCAGCTCAAGCACCTGGACCCCTGGCACCCGGACGGGGATGGGGGAGCCGGCAAGCCCGATCTCCGTGCTGCCGGACCGGACAGAGTCGATAACTTCTTCCGGTGTGAAGGCAGCACTGACATTCAGCCGGACCGAAGGGTGCAGCCGGGTGAAGCCGGCGATCATGGACGTCAGCGGCTCAATACCGGGGGAGGGCATGGAAATGATGTCCAGCCGCCCGCTTCGGACCCCGCGAAGAGCCTGGACTGCCGAGGCCGCGGCATCGAGATCACGCATCACCAGCCTGGCCGGCCCCACAAGTTCCTTGCCCGCTTCGCTGAGGACGGCGCGGCGGCCGATGCGGTGGAACAACGGCACGCCCAGGTCCTTCTCCAGGCTCGCAATCGTCTGCGAGAGGGAAGGCTGGGCGATCAGTAGATGCTCGGCAGCCCGGTTGAATCCGTCGTGGTCGACCACGGCCAGGAAATACTTCAGTTTCCGCGTATCCACGCAGTTCCTCCCACGTTTTCAACCTCGGGTTCGGCGGCAACGCCTATGTGCCCGAGCACCAGGCTGCCTCGGCCCAGATAGCCTACGCCTATCAGGAGGATCACTTCCAGGGCAAAGCGCGCGGTGGACTGTGGCTTTGCGCGGTGGGACTGCGGGTGCGAGCGGTAGTGATTGTTGCTACTGGCCGATGCCGGTCACACCGATCATGATCGGGACGATACTGATGATGAGGATGGCGCCGAGAATATCAAAGGCAAATCCTGTGCGGACCATGCGGGTGATGGGAACCGCGCCCGAGCCGTAAACAATGGCATTTTGCGGGGTGGAGACCGGCAACATAAAGCCGAAGGATGCTGCGAATGTGGCTGCCAGGGCGGGGACGAGGGGGTCCACTCCCATGGCGGCACACAGCGGAATGACGATCGGAACAACGACGGCGGCAGATGCGGTGTTGCTGGTTGTCTCCGAGATGAGGATTGCCAGGACTGCCGAGAAGGCGGTGATCGCCAGGACGCTGGTGACGCCCAGGTTGTCGGCGGCAGCCTTTCCGATGGTTTCGGCAAGGCCGGTGGACGAGAGGAGGGCGCCGAAAATAATGCCTGTACCGAAAAGGATGATCGTCCCCCAATCGATCTTGGCTGCGTCGGCCCAGGTAAGGGTTGCGCGGCGCTCCTGCCAGTTTGTGGGAAGGATGAAGAGCAGGGAAGCGCCGACGACAGCGACGATGCCTTCGTCCAGCCGGTTATCCAAAAACGTGTACAGCTCCGAGTCCGGGCCGGCAAGGAGGCTGGCCAGTGCAGGGAGCAGCCAGAGGGTGACGGTGAGGCCGAAAGCGACAAGGGTATTAATCTCGGCCCGCGACATTCTGCCCTGCTGGCTCTTCTGCTCCCGGATGAACTCGTCCACGCCTTCAATTCGGCGGATCTCCGGCTTGTTGAGGAGGAACATGGTGAGCGCCAGAACAACAAACATTGCAACGCAGAGTGGGGCCACAGTCGCTGTCCACTCTACGAAAGAAATCTGAACACCGGTTGCTTCCTCGATGAGGCCGCGGCCGATCAGGTTCGGGGGCGATCCGACGGGCGTCAGGAGGCCACCGACGCTGGCACCATAAGCGAGCATCAGCATCAGTGCCGCCCCCACACGCAGGCGCAGCGGGTCAAAATCCGCCTTGACCACGCCGCGGTCCTGCATGAGCTGTGCGATCACCGCCAGGATGCCCAGGGCGGTGGGCATCAGCATCGCCACGGTGGCGGTGTTGGAGACAAACGCTGACAACAGACAGGTGATTACGCCGAAGGCGATGATGACCCGGTAGGTGGACTTTGCGACACCCGCAATGGACAAAACAGCGAAGGCCAGCCGCTGCGCGATGCCGTGTTTCAGCATGGCCGCAGCCAGAATGAAGGCGCCGATAAAGGTGAAGATCGTTGTCGAGCCAAAGGGTCGCAGGACGTCAGCTGCAGGTGCGACGCCGAGCAAGACCACAGCGGCCACGCCGATGAGTCCGCCCACCGGGATTGGTACCGGTTCGCAGATCCACAGGATAATGACCCCCAGCAAAACGGCTGCGAGCAGCTGCTGGGTGTGGTCCATCCCGGTGGGAAGAAGTGCGAAAACAATTGCGACTGCCGGCGCCAGGAAGAATCCCAGTGTTTGGCGGGCCCGCTCAAACTTCTCCTCCCGCGGAGAGAGCTTCTGCTCGCTTAAACTCCTGAACGTCTTACCGCCCAGCAGGGCCGCACGAACATCGGTCCGTTGCGGTGGAGGGACCGCCGCTGCAGACGGTGTCACCTTGCTGGACATCTTCGTCCTTTCGTCATGTGGGTTTGAACCCACTGTGCACCGTGACCCGAATCACGTCCAAGACGAATTGCCTACTTGTCCAATAGGAAAAACCGATCCCACCGCTTCCAGGCACCCCGGAACTGCTGGTGCGGTGGGAGTCAGTTCACGAGCAGTCTGCCCCACCGCGGATCCAGCAGTTGTGCGCCAGCCAGCTTGAGGGTATGCCACAGCGTGACGGCTACCGAGTCCAGGACGGGAACGCCGGTGCTTTCTTCGATTTCGGCTGTGATGTTCGCGCCGTAGAGGTTGGTGCACAGGTAGACCAACGCATCGGGGTTGGCCGCTGCAAGTTCGCAGGAGCCGGGCCGCATCTCATCGTCGGTCACGCGCGCGAAGGACTCGTTGTCGCTCAAGCCCAGGGCGCGGTGGTCGACAGTTTCGATTCCTTCCCGCTCGTAGGCGTCGATCACCTGGTGGTTTACATCGTCCGTGTACGGGGTGAACAAACCGATCCGTTTGGTGCCGAAAGTTCTGAACGCCTCGAGGTAAGCCAGCGTTGACGTGGTGGCCGGGATGCCGGTGGCGTCGGTAATTTCCTGCACCAACTCCTGGTCGTGCTTAGCCCCCAGCCAGGAACCCGAGGTACCGTTCCAGGCAATAACGTCCACGTCCGCCGTGGCAAGCAGCCGGGCGGCGTCCCGCATGACGGCGGAGTCGAACTGCTTGTTCGAGGAATTGTCGAGGGCAATCCGGGTGACGGGGATCCGGGTGAAATGGACGGTGACGTCGGTCCGGCCGCCGAGCATTCGGTAGGTCTGCGGCTCAAGGCAGGTGTTGGATGACGGAACGATCATGCCGATCCGGCGGGGGCGCGTTGTTGAAGGCATCGAAGCTCTCGTTTCTTTTTTGGCGCTGGCCTAGAGATTTGCGGTGGCCGGAGCCCCGGCAGGGACGGTTGAATCGTGCTGGTGAAAGCCGTTGCGGGGCACGAAACGGCCTACACTCCCGGGGTCGTGGAAGCCTTCGGCGTCCAGCACCACTCGGCCTCCGGAAATTACGACGGCGGGCCAACCGGTGAGTGCCTTGCCCTCGAACGGGGAGAAGTCTGTGCCCATGTGCAGCGCAGCGCCCACCACGGTGCGCTCTTCGGCGGGATCGAAGACCACCAGATCGGCGTCAAAGCCTTCGGCGATGCGGCCCTTTCCGGGGGTGGCATTGATCCGTGCCGGTCCGGCGGAGAAAACTTCGACGAAGTCCTCCACGCTGGCGCCGGCTGAGGTCATGGCGGTAAACGTGACTGGCATCCGGGTTTCAACACCTGGCAGGCCGTGTGGCATGGCCCGGACATCGTCGGTGCGCTCGCGCTTCTGCGAGAGGTCGTAGCAGGAATGGTCCGAGGACATGGTGTGGATGGTCCCGGAGGCGAGGCGTTCCTTCAGCGCGGCCACTGTTTCGGCGTTGCGCATGGGCGGGCAGCAGGCGAACCACTCAGGGAATTTCGAACCGTAGACGGAATCATCCAGCGTGACGTAATGCGGGCAGGTTTCGGAGTACGCCTCCTGCCCGCGGGTCCGTGCCTCCGTCACCAGATCCACGGCCCCTGGTGTTGATTGATGGACAAAGTAGACCGGCGCCCCCGTGTATTCAGCCATGGCCAGCGTTTCCTTGACGGATACTTCTTCCGCCAGCTCTGGCCGTGTCCGGTGCAGGTGCTCGATGCCGATCCGGCCGTCCTGGGCGTGCTGCTCCGTGCAGTCGGTGATGATGGGATCGTGCTCGGCGTGGATGTAGGTAAGGCCGTCCAGCCGGACCATCTCGCGCATGACTTTCAGGATGGTGTCCCCGTCCGCCATGGTGGTGCTGCGGTTGGTGGTGTACATCTTCACCGAACGCACGCCTTCGGCGGCAAGCTGCTCAAGCTGCCAGGGCACGGTTTCATCCCAGCTGATGACAGCACCGTGCAGGGCAACGTCACACCGTGATTCTGTTGCCAGCTCTTTTTTATGCAGTACGGCTGCGAGTGGGGTTTCCTGGGCGTCGCGGGGGATGCCGAAGTCGATGATGGTGGTGGTGCCGCCCCACAGGGCTGCGGTGGACGTGGTGCGGTAGTCGTCCAGGGTGCGGAAGCGTCCGGTTACCTGGGCCACGTGGCAGTGGCCGTCCACGCCGCCGGGAATTACAAGGCGCCCGCCTGCGTCGATGGTCCGTTCGGCGCGGGGAACGGCTTCAGAGGCGTCGAGGAGCTGTGTGATCAGGCCGTCCTGGACCACGATATGGGCGTTTTGGCGGCCGAAGCTGTTGACGACGGTGGCGTGGGCAATTACAAGGTCTGGATGGCGGGACATCGATGTCCTCCTTCTGGAGAAAGCGTGGTGGTTAGGCGGTGGGCACAGCGGACGCGGCGCTGTTCTGGGCGGCGGAGAGGGCGGCGTCGAGGTTTTCACTGAGTCCCTTGCGGCCCTTGACGGGCGGGGGAGCGAAGGCGCCTGCGCGGTGCGGACCGGATTCGAGCCCCACCACCGCCTCTGCCATCCGGATTCCGGCTGAGATTCCGTCCACTACGGGGACGGGGATCTGCCCTTTGAGTTCGCGGGCCAGCCCGGCAAGGGGTGCCCCTGCCAGGATGACGACGTCGGCGCCGTCCTCAGCGACGGCCTGGCGGCAGAGTGCCAGGAGGGTTTCCTTGAAGTCCTGCTGGACCGAGCCGATGCCGTTGAGCGTTTCGTTGATGGACCTGATGGAGGCAAGCCTTCCGAGCAGGCCGAACCGCTCCACGCAGTCGCGGTACCAGGGTTTGATGCGCTCCGAGATAGCAATGATGGAGAAGCGGTGGCCCTGCAGTGCGGCGGCGCAGAGGGCGGCCTCGGTGATGCCGATGACCGGAATGTCCGTCAGTTCCTTGAGGGCGGGCATGCCCGGGTCGCCGAACGCGGCTACCACCACCCCGTCTACAGGGTCGGTGCCGGGGCGGGTGTGTTCGGCGATGATTTCGGCTACCGCACCGGCGGCGATGAGGGACTCGAAGCGGGTTTCGATGTATTCCACGCCGTGGCCGGCGGTACGGACCACCAGTAGGGTGCCCGGAGCCGCGGAGCGGAGGGCCTCGGATTCGATGAGGGCCGTGACATCGTCGCTGATGTTGGGGTTGATGACGAGGAGTCGCATTATTTCTTCCGGTGAAGTTGGGGTTCGGTTTTCTCGAAGTCTTCAGGGAACTGCTCGCGGTATTTGCCGATGTGGGATGCGGATTGTGCGGCGGCACGGTCCGGGTCCCCGGTGGCGATTGCGGTGTACAGCTCGCGGTGTTCCTGGATGAGTTCCGGCAGGTCGCTGACGTGGCGGAAAAGCCAGTGCATGCGGCCCTGAAGGGGTTCCAGTGCTGATTTGAGAAAGTTGTTGTCAGCGATGGAGGTGATGGCGTCGTGGAACTCACTGTTTGAGCGGTGGGCTTCCCGAACGGCGCCCTTGGCGAGGAAGCCTTCGGCGTCGTCGAGCAGGCCCTTCAGGTATGCCAGGTCCTGCTCGGTTGCCCTGACGGCGGCGAGCCGGCAGGCCAGGACTTCCAGGGACTGGCGGACGTCGAAGAGGTCCTCCACGTCTTTGGGGCTGAGCGTGCTGACTTCCGCTCCCCGTGCGCCGCGGTCACTGATGAGGCCTTCCTGGCGGAGCATGCGGAGTGCTTCGCGGACGGGCAGCCTCGAGACGGAGAATTCCGCCGCCAGGTCACGTTCCACCAGCCGCGTGCCGGGAGCGTAATGTCCTTCGAAAATCCGGGTGCGGAGTGTGTCCCGGACGGCCTCGCGGAGGGGGCGTTCCTTGTCCTGGGTATCTTCTGCAGTAAGCATGGTGCTCCATTCGGATGTTCGTGTGACGTCGCTCCCGGCAGCGGGGGCGTGGGTTGCGTGTTGCCTTGGGTGGCCAGCTTAGACAGGAAGCCGCTTGTTGTAGTTCAGGGTCAGGACAGATGCACCCATAATGATCGCGGATCCTACGAAGTACAGCAGGGCCCACGTGTACGAACCGGTGGCCCCGACAATCAGGCCGACGGCGATGGGTGTGACGAACCCGGAGATGTTGCCGCTGAAGTTCATGGCGCCGCCCAGGACGCCCGCATTGGTGCGCCCGCCCAGGATGGATGGGATGCTCCAGAACAGACCAACCCAGCGCAGGAAGAACATCACGAGCGACAGCAGGACGACGGCTGTGGTGGGGTCGGGAACCACAGTGACGCCGATGAGACCGCCAATGACCACCAGGCTGGAGATGCCCAGGAGGGTGCGCATGACGCGGTTGGCTGAGGCGCCGGAAGCACGCCACTTGTCGGCGATGGTGCCGCCGATGATTTCGCCAACGAATCCTGCCCCGAAGATCACGAAGGTGGACCAGCCGATGGTCTTCAGGTCAAAGCCTTTGTCCTGGGAGAGGTAGAGCGGGCCCCACGTGAGCAGACCGTAGAACACCCCGTTGAAGCCCAGCCAGCCCAGGCACATGGCCCAGAAGGAGCGGAATTTCAGGTAGGGGAGCAGGGCGCGCTTGCCTTTGCTGCCGTCGCGCTCCGCTTCGGCGTCCTCTGCCGCGTGTGACGCTTCGATGTAGGCGGCCTCGGCCTCGTTGACGCCGCGGTGTTCGCGGGGATTGTCCCGGACGTACCACCAGACGGCGAGGCCCATGAGGACGGTGGCGGCACCGGCGATCAGGAACGCCAGGCGCCAGCTGCCGGTGGACGCAATAAGCCCGGCGATGATGATGCCGCCAAGACCTGCACCAAGGGGTGCGCCGGCGTCCAGGATTGTCGCGCCGCGGCCGCGTTCGGACTTGTGCATCCAGATGGCGTTGAGCTTACCGCCGGCGGGCATAACGCCGGCCTCGGTGACGCCGATGCCCATGCGGGCGATGAACATGCTGAGGAACCCGCCGGCCATGCCGGACGCCGCTGTGGCGGCTCCCCAGCCGACGCAGGACGCGGTCATGACCTTGCGGGGCCCGAACCGGTCGATCAGCCAGCCGACCGGGATCTGCATGAGGGCGTATGTCCAGAAGAAGGCGGAGAGCAGCAGGCCCACCAGTTCCGGGGCCAGATTGAATTCCTTCTGGATGATGGGGAGCGCAACGGAAATGGAACCACGGTCGATGTAATTGACGGCAACCAGGACCAGCAGCAGCAGGAAGAGCTTCCAACGGACGGTGGTGCGCCGTTGCACGCCATCCTTCTGCGGGGCATCGGTGGCTGCCGGATCCAGGGTGCCGTCTGTGGCGGCTGTTTCGGTATTAGGAATAGACACAGCTTCTCCTTCACGGGGAAGTTACGGATGGGGAAAGCAGGAACGGGGCAAAAGTGCGGTGTGTGTCGGCCGGGACCTGCAGCCCGTGCTGTTCTGGTCCAGGATGCGAAGGTCCGACACGAAGAAGCGGACTTGGCGACGCCTTATGGGCGTTCCGGAGCGCCCAGAGGATGTTCATTTGGGATCCCGTTTTGGGATCCCAAAATCAGAGTATGAGTGACGCGCGCCACTGTCAAGGCATTTCCGCGCATGCAAGGGAAAGAGCAGAAGATTCCAATTGTGACTGCGCATCAAGCACGGCTTCGACGGCGGAGGTCCCCCAGAGGAGTTATCTCACGGGATGCAACGGACGCCTCCCCAGTATGGAGGGGTGGCGGGTGCCGGGGCGGGTCTAAGCGGCCGCCGAGGCATCACTGGGCCATCTGCGCAGGGTCTTTAGAGACAGTGAGCTATCCAGGGCGCAGCGCCTGGGCTCTCCTGATGGCCCATGCCACTGCGCACTGAAGCCGGTAGTGAATCAGCGGGTCTTGCCGCCCCCGTTCCTGCGTTCAAGGTTTCCGGCTGGCGGCGGTGCATCGTGAGTGCGCGGTGCCACACTTCGGTCCGCTGCAGCCTCCAGACCGGCCGGTTTCCCGGCAGTGAAAAGCCACTCGTCGAAAAGCGGGTTCAATTCCTCGCCTGAGATCTTTTCGGCGAGGGTAATGAAATCATCTGTGGCCACGTTGCCGCCGGCGTTGAGTTGTACCCACTCGCGCAGGATGCGGAAGAAATCCTTGTCGCCGACGGCTTGCCGCAGCGCGTGCAGCGTCATGGCTCCCCGGTCGTAGACTGCGGCGTCGAATAGCGCGTCGGGGCCAGGATCGCCGATCCTGACGCTCCAGAACGGGTTATCGGCCGGGACGGAGGCAATGGAATCGAAAATCTCCTGGACGGTATCCAGGCCCTCGCGTTCACTCCACAGCCAGTGGGCCAGGGTGGCAAATCCCTCGTTGAGCCAGATATGCTGCCAGGCCTCCACCGAGACATTGTTACCGACCCACTGGTGCGCCAACTCGTGCACCACGAATGAATCGCCCTGTACCGGGTCGTTGAAGATATCCCTGGCGTAGATGGGCCTCGTCTGGTTCTCCAGGGCAAAGCCCAGCCCCCGCAGGTCGTCCACGGTTCCGCCGGCGTCCCGGAACGGATACCGGCCGAAGTAGCCTTCGAGGAATTTGATGATTTCCGGCTGCCTGGCGAATGAGGCCTGGACTTTTTCCCCTACACCCGGGGGAGATTCAGCCGTTGTGATCCAGTCGTTCTCATTGCCCGGGCTGCCCGCCGGCGGACCCGGGACCGTCCAGCCGTCCAGGGTATCGCCGTCGTCCTCGAAGGAGGTGCTGCCCTCGCCCGTGGAGACCACCACATCGTCGACAAACACGCCGGGGAGCTGACCGGTGTCGTCACTGACATAGGTGATGGAGACTTCCACGTCGCTGCCGGCATAGCCGGCAAGGTCGGCCGACCACTGTTCCCATCCGTCGCTGGCGCCGCTGGCCGCCGACCACGCGCCGGAGGTGCCCGCGTCCGTGCAGCCGCCCGCGCCGTCGTCCGTTTGGTAGTGCGTCAGGAAGGGATGCTGTGTGTGCCACCTGGGGCAGGAAAAGCCTGTCTGCCCGGACGTGTGCCCGTTGGCATCGGGCAGGGTCGTCCAGTCTTCGGCACCGGCGGTGCGGGCCTCCACGAAGATAAAATCCCAATTTGGCTCGGTATCGCGGGTCAGCCAGAAGGACAGCTGCGCCCCGCCGTCCGGGACGGTGATGGTCCGGGTGAGCCGTTTGTAGGAACTGTCCGATGCCTGGGACCAGGCGAAATTGGCCCCGGTCCGCGGTGCTGCCACCGGGTCAAAGAGGTCGGGGTCCAGCGCATCCAGGTATTTGATCCGCCCGGCCTGGTACTGGTTGAAGTCCCACTGCCCCACGCTGGCCGTAGCCAGATAGGACGCCATCGGTTCGCGCGCCTCCCACGTCCAGGTGGTCAGGCCATCCTTGGTGCGGTCATCGATTAGGCGCCCATTCGCCACGACTTCGAGCCCTTCCGGAACCGTTATCCGGAAGACGTAGGAAGCCTTGTCCAGTGGATGGTCGTTGACCGGGAACCAGGTGGCTGCCACATGCGGCTCCCCGATGACCAGGGAGCCGTCATCCGTGTGAAAGAACCCTGACTGCCCGTACTGGTCCGTGATGGTTTCCGGAACACCGTCGTAGTGGACCTTCACCGTGAAGGGGCTGTCGTCCTTGATACCCCGCTGCGGAGTGACGGTCAGTTCGCCGGCGTCGCGCGTGAATTCGGCTGAATGGCCGTTGACCGTCACCCCCCGGACCGTCAGGCCGTCCAGGTCCAGGTTGAATGCGGAGAGGTCCTGCGTGGCCTCGGCTTTGATCGTGGCGGTCCCGCCCAACATGTCGGTCGGCGGATCATAGCTGAGATCCAACACATACTTGTCGACGTCGTAGCCGCCGTTGCCGTCCAGCGGAAAGTAGGGATCACCGAGGCCGGGCGCCCCGGGCCGGTATTTGACCCCGGCCGGGAAGGGCTCTTCCTGAGCCGGTTCCGGGGATGTTTGCGTGGCCGCGGCGGCGGGGACCGGCAGCGCTGCCACGCACAACAGTGCCGCCAGCGCTGCCGCGCGCCGGCGTCCACGGGCGGCATACAGGCCGGGTGCGGCGGCCGGGTGTTGGGACGACATCGGCAATCCCTGCTTTCTGGAGTAGTCCTGGAGGATGCGGCCGTCCACAAAGGGCAGCAGCTCTTTGTGCCGGCCAAAACGACCGCAGGCGCATACTGTGGGGTGTTTCAGGGAGGGAAATACGCGTTACTTCGTCGCGTGCCGTACGGCTCATTGCCGTCCTGAAATCACGGCGTCAAGGGATATCAGCTTCAACAATCCAGGCTGTTAAGGCCTCGACTTCCTTCAATGGGGGTCCGCAAATCATCTGCCGGTGCCCATTGGACTCTGAAATATGCTATTCGGAACGCGCAATAGGAAATTTTCACAAGCGCATTAGGTGAGTCGGGGGGAAATTCCTAAGACTCACTGATCGGGCTATAAACGAGGCTGAATTCCTCTTTACCTGTCCCGCCGCCCGCGATGACGGGTTCCGCTAATTCGGAAATCATACACTCGGGCGATTGCGTGATGACAGGTGAGGAGCCCCCTAATTAGTCCTCGACGAGCGCAACTCCTACTTCTTCGTCAACCGGTACCGCTCGATCTGTTTGAGCCGCCGCAGGAGGCTGTCGCGCCGCGGGTGCGGGACGGCGTCGGCCGCCTCGGCGGTGAGGTCGATGTGTTTGGTGCCGTACTGCCACAGCAGCAGGTCATCGAGCAGCCGGTCCGGGCCGGGGGAGTAGCGGTGGTCCAGTGCTTTGCGGACTTCCGTGATGCGGTTGGCGCTCAGCAGCCCGGCGAGCTGCATGGTCTGGTTGAGCCCGTGCGCGGCGAGAAGCTCCGCGGCCCAGCCCCAGTCGTCGTCCACCTTCCGGTCCACGTGCGGCAGCAGGGTCCGCCACACATCCCGGATCCGGTTGGGTGTCAGCGGCGCGGCGCCCTCGCCCTCGGTATCCCAGAAGCCCCGGACCTCCTCGTACCGTTCGTGCAGGTCCGCGAAGGCAGTCTCCACCGTTTCCAGCATGGCGGCAGTGGCGGTGAACTGCCGGTCGAAGTGCGGGGTCCAGGCGCGCGGGTCCTCGGCCTTGAACCGGATGTCGTGCTCGATCTCGCTCCAGGCATGGGCAAAAATCGTGCGGATTTGGCACTCAAAGAAATAGCTGCCGTTCGGCTGCGCGTCCGGGTTGAAGACCTGCTGGTACTCCTTCACGGCCTCGTTCTGGATGCTCCGCAGGATCAGGTGCCGGCTGGAATAGCCGTAGGTACCGGACTCGATGGAGCCGATGTCCTTCTCCCGGTCCCCGCGGCAATCGAACAGCTGCCGCTGCCGTTTGATGATGTTGGCCACCGCGGCGTTCTCGGCCGGCAGCTTGGTGATGACCCGGATTCCCACCATGTCATTCAGCGTCCGGAACGGGTCCGGGAACTTCAGCACGGGCGGGCCCCCCGGCTCCAGCGGCTCCTCGATCCGGGAGATCTTCTCCTTGAACGATTCCACTGTTTTGGTGCGCCCGGTGACGAACAGGGGAGTGACCTCGCTGTCCTTCAGCATGTCCCGCATCAACAGCAGGACATCCCGCGTGACCAGTTTCAGGGCAGGCCGGACGCGCTCATAGATCTCCACGTTCTGCTGTACAGATTCGCGCAGGCTAGGGTCCAGGCTGTCCCAGTTACTCGGCATATTCCCAGCTTACGGCCGGGCACCGACAGAACGGCGGCGGTTGGAACCTTCAGCCTTCCGCCGCGACAGTGGATCCGCGCACCACGAGGGAACTTTCCAGCGTGACCCCGGCCCGCTCCAGCGCTTTGCCCTCCATCAGGCGGCGCAGCTGCTCCCCTGCCTTCAGGCCCAGGGGAGTGGCGGGCAGATGGACGCTGGTGAGGCCCGGATTGCTCGTGGCCGAATAGGGAAGATCATCAAAGCCGGCCACCGCCAGCTCCTCGGGTATCCGCACCCCGGCCACACGTGCCTCCTGCAGCACCCCGTAGGCGTGGGTATCGGTACCGCAGACGACGGCGGTCACCCCCTGCCGCTGCCACGTCGGCCAGGCGGCGGCGAACGCGGCCGCCGCCGTGCCGACGTCGATGGTGGTGCTGATGATGCGGTCCGGCCCGACGGTGATGCCGCGGGCAGCAGCCTCCTCCAGGAAGGCTTTCCGCCGCAGGGCGAACGTTTCCGTGCCGGTAACGCTGTCCACGTACGCCGCTTCCCGGTGCCCGGCCTCCGCGAGGTGGGCTGCCAAGTCCCGCGCTCCGCTTGCCACGTCCAGGTTCACCGACGGCGCGTACGCCTCCAGCCCGGGAGCGTCCAGCAGCACAAGCGGCGACGGCGACGCGAGGTCTTCGAGGAACCCGGCGCTGGGTGCGTCCACCAGGAGCCCGGCCGGACGCAGGGACATCAGCCGCCGGACGTCGTCGGCCTGCGGAAACTCGCCTGCCTCGGTGACCGACAACAACAGCTGGTACTGCGAGCCCAGGGACTCCCGCACCCCGGCAATCACCTTGGCGAAGAACGGGTTGGAGATGTCCGGCGCCACCAGGATCACGATGGAACTCACGCCCTTGGCGAGGGAACTGCCGATGCCGTCCACCACGTAGCCGAGCTCGGCGATGGCCTCCCGGACCTTGGAAATGTTGTCCTCGGAAACGCGGCCGGCAGTCTTGCCGTTGGCCACCAGCGAGACCGTGGCCGTGGAGACGCCGGCACGGGCAGCCACCATCGCCGCGGTAATCCGCCGCGAACGCGCGGGCTGCTGCGACTGTTCGGCGAATTCCATACTTCGATCGTAGTAGGCGCTGTGCCGGCTTCCGTTCACCCGCAGAAACCAGCTTTACCCGTCCAGCCCGAGCCCCTCGATGACCCCTGCCACGCGCCGGCGCTGTTCCCCGCTCAGCCCCCGAACAGGCAGGGGCAGGCAGGATCCCGGCGCCAGCCCCAGCTGCTCTGCGATGGCAGCGACAACCCGGATGCTCCCGCCGAATTCGGCAAACAGGTCCCACAGCGGGGCCAGCCGTTCCGACTCGGCCAAGGCGTCGGCGAACCGGCGCTCCCGGGCCGCCCTGGTAATTTCCATGGCAAGGGCCGGCAACGTGCCGCCGATGACGGAGTACCAGGCGTCGCAGCCGGCGGCCAGCCCGGCGGCGGCCCTGGCATCGCCGGAGACGCCGATGGTCACGGATGCGGGGACAACAGCACGGATCTCCCGGACCCGCGCCGCTGCCTGTTCCAGCCCGTCCGGTACGCCGGGTATTTTGATGGACGCGATCCGCGGCAGCGCGGCAATCCGCTCGTAGAGCTCAGTGCTGAAGGTGAAGTGGGTGGTCCCCGGGTTGTCATAGACCACCACGGGCAGTGACGAGTGCGCCGTGACAGTCCGGAAAAGCTCGAACACGTCGTCGTCCGTCAGCGGCTGATACGTCATGGGCGCGAGCAGCAGGCCGGACGCGCCGGCCAGCTCGGCGTTCTCGGCGTTGGCCAGCACCTGCGACGTCCGGAGCGCTCCGATCCCAACAATCAGCGGAGTGGAACCGGAATGCTCCACCGCCAGCCGGGCAACACGGTTCCGCTCCTCTCCGCTCAGGTACGCGTAGGAACCGGTGGAGCCGAGCGCCGTGATGGAATCAACGCCAGCCCCGTTCAGCCGTTCGATCAGCCGGACGAACGAAGCCTCGTCCACAGCATCGCGTGCCAGTGGGGTGAGGGGAAAGGCGCTCAAGCCAGTGAACACGGGCTCAACCTACAAAGTCGAGATCGGCGGGGCTCGCTGCCTGCTCCTTGGCTGGGCGCCGGCCGCCGCGCTGGGCTGCGGCCCCGGCCAGGACCACCAGCAGGATCCCCACCACCTGGATGGCAGAGGGCTGCTGGTGCAGGATGAGCAGTCCGAGGAGGACGCCGACGGCAGGCTCAAGTGCCATCAAAGTTCCAAACGCGGTGGGCGTCATCCTGCGCAGGGCGAGCATCTCCAGCGCGAACGGCAGCACGGGCAGCAGGATGGCCAGGCCGGCTGCTGCGGCCAGGATGTCAAGGCTGAGGTGGCCGGCGGCCTGGGGAATTCCGACGACGGCGGCGGTCACCGCGGCGATGGGCACGGTAAGGGTTAGCGCGCCGATGCCGGTGAACCGGTCGCCAATCCGCTGGGTGAGGAGGATGTAAAAGCCCCAGGCGACGGCCGCCAGCGCGGCGAACGCAACCCCGGTCGGGTTGAAGTCGCCCTGCCAGGGCTGGGTCAGCAGAACCACGCCCACCAGCGCCAGCGCAGGCCAGGCGAGGGCCTTCCGGTTGTGGCTGCGGATGGCGGCCACTGTCAGCGGACCCAGGAATTCAATCGCGACGGCGGTCCCGAGCGGTATGTGCTCCACCGCGGCGAGGAACCCGATGGTCATCACGCCGGTGGTGATCCCGAGGCCGAGCAGCGGCAGTACGTCCGGACGCCGGATGGAACGCAGTGGCGGGCGGCCGATCGCGAGCAGGATGACCGCTCCCATGCTGAGGCGCAGCCAGGCGGTGCCGGCCGGGCCTACGTCCTCGATAAGGCCCACGGAGAGGGCTGAGCCCAGCTGGACCGACAGGATTGCGGTGACGGCCAGCCCCCACGGCGGGACCGGAACAGTTCGCTTGAGCATCTCAGTTTCCTTCTTTGTTTGTTGGGGCCGCGGCGTGGGCCTCCGGCCGGTGCCCTGAGCCAACGCCCGGTTCGAAGACCGCCAGCGAGAACGTGGCCGGTTCGTTGCCCGGGTTGGCGTAGGAGTGCTCAACGTCGCCAGGGAAGGAGACGGCGTCCCCGGCCTCGAGGACGAAGGTTTCGCCGGCAATTGCAACCGTGACGGATCCATGCCGGACCTGGAGGAGCTCCTTGGTGCCGGGAGCGTGGGCTTCGCTTTCATGCAGGTCGCCGGGCGCGAGGGTCCAGTCCCACAGCTCAACCACATCGGGGGACCCGGTTCCGGCCACCAGCACACCCCGGCCACCGGAGGCAGAACTCCAGAGGGCTGCGCCGTCACCGCTCCGGGTGACCGTAACGGGCTTGGGGCGCGGAGAGTCGACCAACGCCGGCAAGCCGATGCCCAGGGCATCACTGATTCGAAGCAGGGTGCCCACGCTGGGATTTGCGGCACCCTGTTCGACGTTGATGACCATGCGGCGGCTTACTCCCGTGGCTTCTGCGAGCTGGTCCAGGGTCCAGCCCCGCGACTGGCGTTCCTGCCGGACCCGGGTGCCGATCGCCGTTGCCAGCGCTAAGGTGCTCTTATCCATTAGTGCATCATACTGCACCTTCAGTGCACTTATCCACCGATTTGCGGTCGGTTGAAAGCCGGCGGGCGCAGCCCTTCCTTGCGGGTGCGCCAGGTGGGACGATGCCCTTATGAGCGAAACAGGCGGAGGAGGCGCGCGCGACCTCGGCCCCCACCAGCATGCGCACTCGGCACCGAGTACCCAGCAAATGAGGACCGTCGGACAGCGCCGGCGGGACGCAGAGGAGAAGCTGGAGCACCACCTTCAGGAGGCGCGCCACAAGCACGAGCACCTCGAAGTTGAGGATGGGCCGGAGGTTGGAAAGCCCGCCGGCGGCCAGTCCTAAGGCGCCCGTTCCACGGTTGCACCACAAGCCGACAGCCTCAAGCGGTTGGCGGCATCAAGCGCTTGACCTGCGAGTACGTCAAGCGTTTGACGTGATGCTGCCAACAGTGCCATGATCACTCCTGAACGCTTTAGCTCCCCGCGCTGCGGTTAGTAAACCCGGTGCGGGCCCCAATGACGTGGAGATCATCGTGGAACCTTCCGCCCAGCCCTCTAAAGGGCAAGCACCCGGCCGCAAGAAAATCATTCTTGACTGCGATCCCGGGCATGACGACGCCGTCGCGTTGCTGCTCGCGCACGGCAACCCGGACATCGAACTGCTGGCCGTTACAACGGTGGTGGGAAACCAGACCCTGGAGAAGGTCACCCGGAACGCCCTCGCCGTGGGCACCATCGCCGGCATCACCGGCGTCCCCTTTGCCGCCGGCTGCGACCGCCCCCTGGTCCGCAACATCGAAACCGCCCCGGACATCCACGGGGACAGCGGCATGGACGGCCCGGAACTGCCGCCGTCGGCCATTGAACTGGATCCGCGGCACGCGGTGGACCTGATCATCGACACCGTGATGGCCCACGAACCCGGCACCGTCACCCTGGTGCCCACCGCCGGCCTGACCAACATCGCCATGGCGGCCCGCAAGGAACCGCGGATCGTGGAACGCGTCAAGGAAGTTGTCCTCATGGGCGGCGGCTACCACGTGGGCAACTGGAGCGCCGTGGCCGAATTCAACATCATCATCGACCCCGAAGCCGCCCACATCGTCTTCAACGAAAAGTGGCCGGTGGTGATGGTGGGCCTGGACCTTACGCACCAGGCGCTCGCCACCCCGGATGTGGTGGAAAAGATTGCCGCGATCGGCACGAAGCCGGCGAAGTTCGTCACGGAATTGATGGACTTCTTCGCCCATACCTACAAGGACGCCCAGGGCTTTGACGCCCCGCCGGTCCATGATCCCTGCGCCGTTGCCTATGTCATTGACCCCAGCATCGTCAGCACCCGCAAGGTGCCGGTAAACATCGAACTGCAGGGCAGCCTGACGCTCGGCATGACCGTGGCCGACTTCCGCGCCCCGGCGCCGGCGGACTGCCACACCAGCGTCGCCGTCGCCCTCGACCACGAAAGGTTCTGGAACCTCCTCACCGACGCACTGGTTGCCATCGGCGAGCCGCCCACCGGTGAGAGCAACACTGATGGCAACGCGGCCGACGCCGAACGCCGGGAAGGTGCCCACCTCACCGCTGGAGGCGTCAAGTAAATGACTGCCACCATCGTCGAAGCCAAGGCCACCCGCGGCAACGTCACCGCCCTGATGGTCGCCCTGCTGGCGGCCTGCGTGGCCTTCCAGCTCAACGCTTCCATGCTCAGCCCGGCCCTGGTGACCATGGGCGAGGAGCTCAACACGGACCAGGCCGTCATTGGCCTGTCCCAAACCTGGTTCTTTACAGCAGCCGCCCTGTTCTCCCTGTTCCTGCCCCGCCTGAGCGACATCGTGGGCCGCAAGAAGATCCTCGTGGGCATGATGCTGCTCATGGCCGTCGGCTCCGTCATCGCAGCCCTCGCCCCGGACGTCACCTGGCTGTTCGTTGGCCGCATCATTCAAGGCGTCAGCGGCCCCACCGTTCCGCTCTGCCTGATCATGCTGCGCTCCGCCGTCAGCAACCCCCGCAAATACGGCACGCTGATGGGCCTCATCACGGCCGTCAACGGCGGTGTAGCCGGCGTCGACTCCTTTGTGGGCGGCTACTTCGCCGAGCACTTCGGGTTCCGCAGCATCTTCTGGCTCATGGTGGTGCTGGCCCTGGTGGCCACCGCCCTGATCGCCTTCCTGGCCGGTGAAAGCAAGCCGGCCGCCGGCACCCGGATGGACTGGCTGGGCGTGTTCTTCATCGTCGTTGCCGTGGGTGCACTGCTGACTGCCCTGAACGAAGGCGCCAAACTGGTGGGCGCCTTCTCGTCCGGCACCCTGATGCTCAGCCTGGCGCTGGTCCTGGTGTCCGCCGTCGCGTTCTATGCCTTCTGGACCGTGGAGAAGCGGGCGAAGCAGCCGATGGTGGAAACCGTGCACCTGCGCCAGCGCTCCACCTGGGCGCCGCTGCTGACCACCACCCTGACCATGACCGGCATCTTCGCCGTCATCAACGGCATCGTCCCCGCCTACGTCCAGGCGGCCGACGGCTTTGGCATCGGGCCCACCGAAATGTCGCTGATCATCCTCACCCCGTACGCCCTGCTCGGGTGGATTGTGGGGCCGCTCAGCGGGAAGCTCGCTCCCGTCCTGGGCTACACCAAGGTGCTGCGCATCGGCCTCCTCGGCAGCATCGCGGCGCTGGCCATCATCGCGTTCTTCGGCCTAAGCAGCCTGCCGCTGATGATTGCCGGCACTGTCTTGCTGGGCATCATGTACGCCGGTACGGTCAACATCATGCTCAACGGACTCGGCGTTGTCCTCTCGCCCGCGGGAAATCCCGGCTTCCTGCCCGGCATGAACGCAGGCGCCTTCAACCTCGGCGCCGGCCTCAGCTTCCTGGTGCTCCCCGCCGTCCTCGTGGCCTCCTCCGCGCTCGGGGATGCCAAGGCGTCCTACCTCACCGTGATTGTGGTGGGCTTGGCCCTTACCGTGGCGGCCTTCGCTGCCTCCCTGCTGATTCCCAAGCCGGTTGAAGCCGAGGTGGCCGAATGAACGCCGGCGCCTCAGACTCCAGCCAAGGCGCGGCGGGGCAGCCCGCAGCCGGAAAGACCGGCCGGATCGTCGTCGTCGGCTCCCTTAACGCCGACCTGACCATCTACTGCGAACGCCTCCCGCTCCCGGGCGAGACGGTGCACGGCAACGGGTTCGCCGTGAATCCTGGCGGCAAGAGCGCCAACCAGGCCGTCGCCGCGAGCCGGCTGGGCGGGACCGTCAGTCTTGTCGGCGCGGTGGGGGAGGACCCCAACGGCGACATGCTGCTCTCCTCCGCGGCCGGCTCGGGGGTCGACGTCGGGCATGTCCGGACGTCGCACGAGCCTACAGGCGTGGCCGTTATCGCCGTCGATGCCAGCGGCGAGAACAACATCATTATTTCGGCCGGCGCCAACGGCACCCTGTCGCCGGCGGACGTGGCGGAGGCCTCGGACGCTCTGAACGACGCCGCCGTCGTCAGTCTTTGCCTGGAAGTCAGCATGGAGACGGTGCTGGCAGCGGCCCGGGCAGGGCATGACGCCGGCGCAACAGTTCTGCTGAACCTCTCGCCGTACGGCGAGGTTCCGGAGGAGCTGACTGCCCTCACCGATGTCCTGCTGGTCAACGCGCACGAGGCCGCGCTGTTCCTGGGGGACGGCGCCGCGGTTCCCGGGCCGGAGGCAGCCGGTGCCGAATGGGACGCGGAATGGGAAAAGGTCAGGTTGCGGTTTGCCGAGCGGGGCATCCGGCAGGTCCTGGTGACGCTTGGTTCGCAGGGTTCGGTGGTGCTGGATTCGCTGGCGCCGGAGGGCCGCCAGGTGGTCCGGATTGCGCCCACGAAGGTGAAGGCCGTTGATACCACCGGGGCCGGCGATGCGTTTACCGGTGCCGTTGCCGTCCGCCTCGCAGCCGGCGATGCGCTCGCCGGCGCCGCCGCCTTCGCGTCGGTAGCGGCTGCCCTGGCCACCACCCGCAAGGGAACGCAGGCTGCCTACCCGGAGGCGCTTGACGTGGCGCGCCTGTCCGGGAGCTGACCCCGCGTCCGGGTGGGGCCGTCAGAGCGGCCCCACCCGGAGGAATTGCTTGCGCGCCGGACCCTAACTGACCGTGGCGTTGCTGCGGGCGGCAGCAACGGCCTGCGGGACCGCCAGGAGAGCAACCACCGCCAGGGCGCCCGCTGCTGCGAAGACGTAGAAACCCCACGGGTAGGCGATGCCGGCGGCCACCAGGCCGCCTGTCACGGCAGGTCCCACGATGGCGCCGACGCGGCCGACGCCGGCAGCGAACCCAAGTGCCGTTGCGCGCAGGCGGGCCGGGAACAGCTGGCTGACCCAGGCGTAAACGAGTACCTGGGAACTGAAGACAAACACTCCTGTGACGAAGACGAGGGCGTTCAGCAGGACAGCGTTGTCCACCTTGATGCTCAAGAGGGCAAGGCATACCGCCGAAAGGCCAAACCACAGCAACACGACGCGCTTGGTTCCGTGCTTATCAGCCAGGACGCCGGCGATGATGAGTCCGGCAACAGCGCCGAGATTCAAAACAAGGAGCAGGGAAAGCCCTGCGCTAACGGGATATCCAGCGGAAGCCATCAGCTGCGGAAGCCACGTGTTCAGGCCGTATACCAGCAGCAGTCCCATGAACGACGCCGCACCGATCGCTGCGGCAATCAGAGGGTAAGGCTTCTGCACCAGGTTCCGGAACCCGGTTTTCTCCGCCGTCCCGGCAACGCGGACTGCCGGCAAAGTCTCCGGCAGTTTGAACCACAGGAACGGCAGGAGGACCAGGCCTGAAACGCCTCCCACGACGAACATGATGCGCCAGTCCGGAATGACGATCATCGCCAGGAACGCTGTGGCGACGGCACCGACGTGGTACCCGGTCATCGTGCGGGTGGTTGACTTGCCCGCGGAACCGGCCGGGGCATAGTCGTTCATGTAGGCAAGGGCGGCCGGAAGGCATGCCCCAAGTCCGGCCCCGGCCAGAAGCCGGAGGGCGCCAAATACGGCAACGTTGGGCGCCCACACCACCGCGAGGGTAAAGAGCGAGAACCAGAGCACGCAGGCAACCAGCAGGTTCCGGCGCCCGAAACGGTCCGAGAGCGGGGCGATAAAGAGCGCTCCCAAACCCACGCCCACGAGCGAAATTGTGGCCACGAAAGTAGCACCGACCGCGTCAAAGCCAAGCTCACCGGTCTTGATCAGGGTGGGAATGACGGTGCCGAGCACCACCAGGTCGAAGCCGTCCAGGACCATAGCCAGCCAGCAAAGCCAGACCGGCCAACGTGACGGGCGGGGGGAGTGGGAAGTTGTCATGGAATCCTCATTGATTTAGGGAAAAGAACGGAAGCACGGCCGGTCGAGAGTTTTGCCACAACTGGCTGTGACTCGCGGCATACTTTCCGCCCACAAGAGTACAGGCATGTTCAATTAACGCACAAAAGTTCGCTATACGAACACTGCTGTTCCTAACCCGGCGGACGGTAATCTCAGCTCATGACTGGCTTCCGGCGTCGGACCTTCTTTGTAGGGGCAGTTGCGGCAGGTGCTGGCCTCGCCGCTTGCGCAGAGGTACCCAGCCAGCCACAGGAAATAGCGACGGAGGACCCCATCAACGGCGCACAGGTGCAGCGGCACAGGCATCACTACGGCGATGACCCCAGCCAGTGGGGCGAACTGTTCCTCCCTGAACTGCGCGATGACGTTAAGCACCGCGGCGTGGTGGTGGTGATTCACGGCGGCTACTGGCGCTCGCAGTACGGTGCCGAGCTGGGGGAGCCGCTGGCGGAGGACCTTGCTGCCCATGGGATGGCTGCCTGGAACCTGGAGTACCGCCGCGCCGGAAACGGCGGGGGCTGGCCCAATACCTTCACCGACGTGCTGGCTGGGATCGACAAGCTTGGCGAGCTCGCCGCCGCCCATGCCCTGGATCTGGCCAACGTAGTGGCGCTGGGCCACTCGGCAGGCGGGCATCTGGCGGTCTGGGCGGCAGGCCGGGACCGGCTGGGCGGGTTGGGGTTGGAACCTGAGCATCGCGGCGTTGGGGCAGGCGCCGGTCGCGTCCGCATCACCGGCGTAGTGAGCCAGTCCGGCGTGCTGAACCTCGCAGAGGCCGAAAGGCTGAACCTCAGCAATGGTGCGGTGGCCAACCTGCTGGGCGGCCCGTCGTCGGAGTTTCCGGGCCGGCACCGGTACGCGGACCCTATGGCTGCGCTCCCGCTGGACGTTCCGGTTTATGCGGTCCATGCGACGGAGGACGAGGACGTGCCGCTGGCGATGTCCGGCACGTACGTTGACGCGAGCCAAGCGGGGCCCTTGCCTGCGCAGCTGGTCACGGTACCCGGGGACCATTTTGCACTGATCGATCCCGAAGCTGCTGCCTATGTGAAGTGCCGGGAGTTGGTACACGAGCTGCTGGGCTGACACGAACTGCTGCCGGCGCCTCAACTCTGGCAGAGTATGGGCATGCTCACAGTTATTGGCGAAGGTCTTGTCGACGTTGTCCAGCGCGCCTCCGGGATCGAGGCCCACGTG
Organism: Arthrobacter sp. Z1-9; assembly: GCF_054792695.1. Lineage (NCBI taxonomy): Bacteria > Bacillati > Actinomycetota > Actinomycetes > Micrococcales > Micrococcaceae > Arthrobacter > Arthrobacter sp. Z1-9. The sequence continues at coordinate 318,422 of NZ_CP096456.1, forward strand.
GGCGGGAGCCCGCTGAATGTTGCGGTGGGCCTGGCCCGGCTGGACCACCCGGTGCAGTTCATCGGCCGCTACGGCCGGGACGCCTACGGTGACTCCGTCGCGGCGCACCTTCGCGCCAGTTCCGTGATGCTTCCGCTGGGCCCGGACGATCTCCCCACGAGCGTGGCCACCGCCCTGATTGACGACGACGGCGCCGCCACCTACACGTTCGACCTCGCCTGGGAGCTTCCCGGCATCGCCGACCGGCTGGCGTTTATGCTGCAGGGGACCACCCTGCTGCACACCGGCTCCATCGCCACGATGCTGGCACCCGGCGCCACCGACGTGCTGGCCGCCGTCGAATACGCCCATCCGCGCGCCACCATCAGCTTCGATCCCAACTGCCGGCCCAGCATCATCACCGATGTGGACTACGCGCGCCGCCATACGGAGAAGTTTGCGTCCCTCGCGGACGTTGTCAAGGCATCGGATGAGGACCTGGCCTGGCTCTACCCCGATCTGGATGTGCTGGACGCCGCCCGCCGCTGGCTTGAATTGGGAGGCAACGAGGGCCCGGCCATGGTGGTGGTCACCCGCGGAGCGGACGGGCCGTGGGGGATAACCCGGCAGGGCGAGGCGCAGGTACCTGCTCCCAAAGTCGAGGTGGCAGACACGGTGGGTGCCGGTGACTCCTTCATGGCAGCCCTGCTGTCCGGACTGGTGGACCGCGGCCTGGACGGTGCCCAGAACCGCAAGGACCTGCGTGAACTCCCCGCCGAGGGCCTCGCCGAACTCCTGGCCCACGCAGCCAAGGCGGCGGCCGTTACTGTCTCCCGGCCTGGCGCCAACCCGCCCACCAGGGCCGAGCTGAACGGTTCTTTCACCGAGGGTTAGGTGTAATTCTCACAAACTTAGGTATGAAAGTGACGGAATGCTGTTAGTCTGATTTCGCACCTAGAGAGAGTGAGCAACGATGCTTCTCGAAAGAGACCTCATCCAGTCCGTCGGCTTCCGCAACGTCACCGAGGGCGGTCGTGTGACCGGCTTCCAGTTCCGCGTCCGGATGCCTTCCTACCGCGGTATGGCCGCGTCGCTCATCGACGGCATTGCGGTCCGCGTGGGCAGCATTGTCGACGTCGGCCCTGCCGTTCCGCTGTGGACCTTCGGCGAACGGACCTACACCCTGCAGCAGCTGTGGGAAAGCGACGGCGTGCGCTGGCCCCTGGAGGAGGCCGCGGTGGTCACCGTTCCGTTCGACGGCGGCCTGCCGCAGGGCGTCCACGAGCTCACCATTGAACTGCGGCTGCGCATGTCCTATATTCCCGTCGAGCACCAGCCCACCATCCACCGCGTCAGCCGTGCGGTCACGCTGGCCCCGGCGGGCGGTGACGGAACCTTCCGGTACGGCGTTTCCCTCTACAGCTACATGGGCGACTACGGCACGGTGATGGACCTGGAGACTGCGTTGGCCTCCATCGCGGACGTGGGCGCCACCGGCGTGGAAATCCTCGGGGAGGGCCACGTCCCCGGCTACCCCGAACCCACCCCGGCGTGGATCGACAACTGGTTCAGCCTGCTCGAGAAGTACTCCCTGGAGCCAACGAACTGCGGATCCTGGATCGATACCCGGCTGCATCCGGGCCGGAGCCTGACGGCTGCCGAGGGTGCAGAGGCGCTGCAGCGCGACCTGCGGCTGGCCCACAGCCTGGGTTTCGGGTTCGTCCGGCCCAAGATCGGCGTGGTGTCCGGTGACCTGGTTCCGGACCCCATCTGGACTGAATCGGTGGAGCGCTCCCTTGACCTCGCCCACGAGCTGGGGATCATTATCTGCCCCGAGATCCACTCGCCCACGCCCATCAAGCACCCCGTTGTCGAGGACTACATCAGCCTCATCGAACGGACCGGAACCAAGAACTTCGGCCTGCTCATCGATACCGGAATCTTCCAGGACCGGCCCATCCCGCTGCGCGAAGGCGAGACCCGCGAAACCCGGCCCGCGTTCCTGGACGGCATCGGCGTAGACCCTGCTGATTTCGCAGCGATTGCCCAGTACGTGGTGTTCGTCCAGGCGAAGTTTCACGACATCAACGAGCAACTCGAGGACCAGCAGATTCCTTGGCTGCCCGTACTCAAGGCACTCAAAGACGCCGGCTACACCGGTTACCTCTCCAGCGAATACGAAGGCGACCGCACGCCATGGCGGGCCATCGAGCAGGTACGCCGCCAGCACGCGCTCATCCGCCGCATAACGTTCGAACTTCCCTGACCCCTACCTCCTCCCAGCAAAGAGAACAGACAATGCCAAACGGACTTCTTGACGATTCGAGCCTCCGCACCCACCCGGACGGCCTGGCCCTGGCCCTGACACTGCCGTGGTACCGGAGCCTCTGGCTCTCCTCGGTCTCCAGCCTGCGGCTCACCATTGACGGGCAGGACGTTCCTGCCGAGGACCTGGCCCTGGAACTCGGCGGTGTCCGCTACGAGCTTGCCGACCTGCCGGCGCAGAGCGAAACCCTGTGGTACCTGCAGGAGCACCCCCTGCTGATCGCCAAACGGGATACTCCGTTGGCCTTGGGCGAGCAGCACACCGTCCAGCTCATCGGGGAGCTGCGCCTGCCTTATATGCAGATCGCCCCGGGCCAGGACGGCGGCCCCGGCATGTACGTCCCCAACTTCGTGAATCAGACACTCGACCTGACCGTCACGGACAGGGCCGCTGCGGCTCCTGAATTGACGACGGCGGTCACCCCGCCTCCGGCCAAGACCGAGGACGATCCCTTCTCGCTCGGGCTTACCCTGTACTCCGCCAGCGCCGAGTTCCGGGCCGGCTGGTACGACTTCGACGGCCTGCTGAACCGTGTGGCGGAGCTGGGCATCGGCCCCGGCATTGAGATCGTGGCCTCCCAGGTCCTGCCCACATATCCGCACGTCTCGGATGACTTCGCCCGTTCCTGGCAGGAGGCCTTCGACAAACACGGCTTCACGGCCAGCTCCTTCGGTGCCAATCTGGACATGGGCCGGCGCCGGGACCGGGACATGACCCCCGACGAGGAATACCAGTTCACCGAGACGCTCTTCCGCGGCGCCAAGAAGCTCGGCTTCCCGCTGGTCCGCATCCAGAGCGCCAAGCCCGCCCTGCTGCGACGGCTGCTGCCGCTCGCCGAGGACCTGGAACTCAAGCTTGCCTACGAGATCCACGCACCCCTGGGACCCAACTCCCCAGAGATCATGAAGGTCCGCGACGTCTACGCGGAACTCGATTCACCGCTGCTGGGCTTCGTGGCCGATTTCTCCTCCACCATGCACAGCATGTCGCCCACGCTCCTGCGGGCCGTCCGCCGTGCCGGGCTCGACGACGAAGCAGTCCAGAAGCTGCAGGTCATCTGGGCCACCGACGCGCCGATGCGGGCGCGGCAGGAAGAGTTCATCGGCTACCTCCGCGGGCGGGACTTCGATCCTGCCCGCCTTGGTTCCTTTGCCCACCTGGCCTTCAACATGCATGGCCATGTCAGCCCGAAGGAGTGGGCAGACATCATGCCGCAGATCATGCACGTCCACGCCAAGTTCTACGACATTGATGAACACGGCAACGAGCCCGCCATCGACTATCCGGAACTCGTCCGCGTGTTCGTGGAGGGCGGCTACCGCGGCTACTGGTCCAGCGAATGGGAGGGCCACGCCTTCGCCGAGCTTGGCGAGGTGGATCCGCTGCAGCTGGTCCGCAAGCAGCATGACCTCATCCGCAAGAGCATGCGCTCTGCACTGGCGTCAGCCTGACTCCTCAGCACTTGTGCATCCTCGGTGCCTGTCCGTTCACCCGGCCGGGCACCGAGGCATCTAAACCGGGAGCTCCTAAGCCGGGGCTTTAGGGACGTCCTTGGCGGCCGCAGCGGCAACGATGCCGGCAGCCTCCTTGAACAGGCCCCGCATCCACTCATGCTCCGAATCGCGGTTGTGCACCGGATGCCACCACAGGGCGTTCACCAGCGGCGTGGCGTCGAAGGGGAGCGGGAGGACCCGCACCCCTCCCACGCGCAGCGCGAACGGTATCAGTGCAGCCTGGATGAGCGCGATCCGGTTGGTTCCCACCACAAAATGCGGCAAGGACTGGAAACTCTCCACCACCACGTCCACGCGCGGCTCAACTCCGAGCTGCATGATCTGGCGTTCCGCCGATGTTGACGCTGACCGGGTCTGGTACGTCATCACCCACGGAAGTTCTGCGATGTGCTCCATGGTGATTTTTTCGCCGACGGCGTCATTGGACGCAGAGACCACAGCCACCCAGCTGTCCCGCCACAGGTCCAGGTAGGGGAGCCCGGAGAGGAACCCGTGCGGAATCACCATGCCGTCCACGGAGCGGAGCCGGTTGGCTGCATCTTCCACCACCATCGGATTGTGCAGCATGAACCGGAACCGGACGCCCGGCGCACGCTCGGCCGCAAGCTCGGAAACGACGCGCCCAACGGTGGTAAATCCGTAATCGGAGCCGTAAATGGAGAACTCGCGCTCCGACTCGGCGGGCTCCCACGTGGCCTGGCTCTCGAAGACGCGCCGGGCCGCCTCCAGCGCTGTTGTTGTGTGCTCAGCCAGACGCAGGGCGAACGGTGTGAGTTCATAGGCATTGCCTCGGCGGGCAAGGATGGGATCTCCGAAGTGGGACCGGAGCCGCGCCAGCGAAGCGCTCAGCGCCGGCTGGCTGAGATGGAGCCGCTCGGCCGCCCTCGTCACGCTCCGCTCGGTAATGAGGGCATCCAGTGAGATCAGCAGGTTGAGGTCGAGCCGGGAAAGCAGGACATTATTCGTCACGGCGCGGCGATCTTTCAACGGTGAACTTTCGTCCGGCCAGTGTATCAGCGGTATCAATAGGGCTGGTGTTGAGCATCACATCCTCCAATGTATCGAGCTTCCGCAGACCCCCGTGAAACTTATGTCTAGCATCTGCAATACTTATGTGCTTTTTCTGCACATCTCCTGCATACTGGTGAGTGACCGGGGTCACGGCTCCCGGATATTTTCGACAACGAAGTCAGAAAGGCTGGATATGACACAGCACCGTCGCTACTCAGGCCTCAAGGCCGGCGCCCTCGCCGTCCCCACCATCGCCGCCCTCGTCCTTACCGGCTGCTCGGCCTCCACCGGCAGCAACGCCTCCGGAGGCTCGAACGAATTTTCGCTGTCCTTCGCCACTTCCAACACCATCGAAAGCCCCTTCCAGGTGCTCGCCGAGAAGTACATGGAGGCGAACCCGGACGTGAAGATCACGTTCAACCCGCAGCCCAACGACTCCTACGACCAGACCCTTCGCACGCAGCTCCAGGCCGGAAATGCCTCAGACATCGTGGTGACTTCGCCCGGCAGCGGCCAGGGACGCAGTATCCTTCCGCTGGCGGAGGCCGGGTTCCTTGAGCCGCTGGACGATTCCGCCAAGGAGCTCCTGCCTGAAGGGAGTGCCAGCACCTTCGGCCCGGAAGGCAAGGTTTTCGGCCAGGCCACGGCCATCACCGTGTCCGCCCTGGTCACGAACGAGACTGCGGCTAAGGCTGCCGGCGAGTTCCCCGCGGACTTTGCGGCTCTTGAAGAGCAGTGCAAAACCCTCGAATCGTCCGGGAAATCCCTCTTCGCCCTTGCCGGTGCAGCGCCTCCCAACACAGGCCTCACGGCCATGTCACTGGCAGCCTCCCGGGTTTACGGGGAAGACCCCCAGTGGAACGAAAAGCGCGCGGCCAAGGAAGTCACGTTCGCAGACACGGAGGGCTGGAAATCGGCACTCGAAGCAGTCAACACCCTGAAGGATGCGGGCTGCTTCCAGAAGGGCGCCGCAGGTGCCGGTTTTGACGCCATCACCAAGGGCCTAGCCAGCGGTACGGCTCTGGCAGGATTTATCCCGGCCACGAGCTGGAAGCAGCTGCAGTCCGCTGCTGCCGGCTCCGAATTCGGCGTGCGCGCCCTCCCGGCCGAGAGCTCGGACAAGAGCTTCGTCTACGCCAGCGCCAACTACGCCTTCTCCATCAATGCGGCCTCCAAGAACAAGGAGGCGGCCAAAGCCTTCCTCGCTTGGGCGGCTGAACCTGAGCAGACCAAGGCCTTCGCGGAAATCGACGGCGCCCTTCCGGTCTCCGGTCTGGACAAGTACGACTTCGAAGGCGGCGCCTACAAGAACGTTGGTGACCTGATTAAGGACGGCAAGTACGGGCCCCTGCCCAACAGCCAGTGGCCGAATTCCGCCGTCTACGACGCACTGGCCACGGGGGTCCAGGGCATCATCACGGGCCAGAAGAGCCCTGACCAGGTCCTGCAGGCCATGGACGCCGCCTGGGGCCAGTAGCGTTTTTCACCATCAACGTTCCGACCACTCAAAGGGACAAGCAAGGAATACCATGACTGCGACGATGCAACCGAAAAGCGAAGCAGCTGAAGCACCCCGGCGAGGCAGGCGGACTCCGGGGGCGGGCCAGAACGTTCGCCCCCGGGGCCGGGGCCTGGAGTTCGGACACTGGTGGTGGGCCCTGCCCGGGATCGCCCTGGTGTTTGCCATTCACTATGTGGCAACCGGAATCGGCGGATTCTTCGCCTTTACCAACTGGACGGGCATCGGCTCGTTCAAGATCACGGGCTGGGCCAACTTTGAGGCCATCTTCGAGGACCCCACGAAAGTCGGAGCCCTCTCCAACACCCTCTTCCTGGCGTTTGGCTCGGTTCTCCTGGGCAACATCGCCGGGCTGGTCGTCGCTCTGGGCCTGAACCGCGTCCTCAAGACCCGCTACATCCTCCGGACTTTGTTCTTTATGCCCGTGGTGCTCAGCCCGCTGGCCACGGCGTACATCTGGAAGTACATCTTTGACTTCGACGGTCCGCTTAATGCCTTCCTTACGGCAATAGGCGCCGGCGACCAGGCCAAACCGTGGCTCGCCGACCCCCAGTGGGCCGTCTGGACCGTCCTGGTGGTGCTGGTCTGGTCTTCCACCGGTTTTGCCATGGTGATTTTTATGGCCGGCCTGGCCGGTGTCCCCGCGGAAGTGGAGGAGGCGGCCGCCATTGACGGCGCCAACCTGTGGCAGCGCTTCCGCAACGTGACGCTGCCCGCCATCCGCCCCGCCGTCGCCATCGCCACCACGCTGGGAATCGTCCAGGGATTGCGCGTCTTCGATCCCATCATGGCGCTCACCGGCGGCGGCCCCGCCGGGGCAACCGAAACGCTGGCCACCCAGGTCTACAAGCAGGCGTTCGCGCTCGGTAACTTCGGAGGCGGTGCCGCCCTGGCCCTGGTGCTCGCCGCCATCATCCTGATCTTCGCCGTAATCCAGCAGCGGCTGACGCGTTCGAACCCTGAGGACTAAGCCATGTTCCGCTACACCAAACTCACCCTGCTCCGCGAAGTCGGCCTGTGGGCGCTCGCCCTGCTGTTCCTCACGCCGTTCTACTTCCTGGTGACAACTGCGCTGAAGCCGGACACCGAGTTGTTCACCACTTCAGCCCTGGCTCCGCCTAAGAGCCCGGACTTCAGCAACTTCATCGACGTCCTCACCGCCACCGGCAACTCCAATGTGGTGATGGGCCTGGTCAACAGCCTCATCATCACCGCGGGCAGCATCGTGGGACTCATCGCTCTCGGCTCCATCACCGGCTACGTCATCTCCCGCAGCACCCGCCGCTGGAGCAAGGGCGCGTACTACCTCTTCCTGGTGGCCATCATCCTTCCCGGCCAACTCGGCGCCGTCCCGCTTTACATGGGTGCACGGGCCCTGGGGCTCACCGGATCCGCGTGGGGCCTGATCGTCCTCTATACCGGCATGCTCCTGCCGCTGTCGATCTTCCTCTACGCAAACTTCTTCCGCGGCCTCGGCACGGACTATGAAGAGGCGGCAACCATCGACGGCGCCAGCAAGTCCCAGATCTTCTCCAAGGTGGTGTTCCCCATGATGGCTCCCGCCACAGGAACGGTCACCATCTTCGCCGGGCTAATCGTGTGGAACGACTTTTTCACGTCGCTGATCTTCCTGGGCGGTTCCGCCAACCAGACCCTGCCGGTGGCCATGTACTACTACATCGGCTCCCTGGTCTCCCAGTGGAACTCAATCTTCGCCATTGTCATCGTGTCCATGATCCCCATCCTTGCCCTGTTCCTGTTCGCGCAGAAGCGCTTCATCCAGGGCTTCTCCGGCGGCCTAAAAGGCTGACCGGACCCACCCGGAAACGGCCGCGGGCTAAAGAGCACAAGCGGCCTGCGCGATCCTTTGCGCCCAAAAACAGGTCCATTCAGGCACAGCCGCCACCCCACATTCCTACTGATCACCCTCAACTACCCAGGAGCCACGCATGTACCAGCTTGCGCCCAACATCGACCTTTTGTTCTCAGAAGCAGGCGCCAGCGCCGCCGACCGTGTCCGCGCCGCAGCCGCCGCCGGATTCGACGCTGTAGAAATGTGGGGCCCCACAGGGAAGGACATTCCCGCCCTCAAGGAAGCCCTCGACGAAACCGGAGTCCAGCTCACCGCCCAGTTGGCAGAGCCGCGGATGCAGTTCATGATCCCGCCCAAGGACCACGCGCCGTTCTACACCGGACTGGATGCCGGCGTCGAAGTGGCCCGCCAGCTCGGCTGCCCCCGCATCGTGGTAGGCAGCGGCACCGGCTTCGGCGGCCGCAAGCGGCAGGACCAGCTGGATGAGCTCATAGAAATCTTTACCACGGGCGTTGCGCACATTGAAGGTTCCGGCATCACGCTGGTCCTCGAACCGGTGAACATCCGTGTTGACCACCCTGGAGCTCTGCTGGACCGCACGTCGGAGGCTGTCTACGTCGCCAGGGGCGTCAACTCGCCCAACTTCGGCGTCCTCTACGACCTTTACCACTCCACCGTTGAGGGCGAGGATGTGGCGGCAGAACTCGCGAATGCCGGGGACCTCATCAAGTACGTGCAGGTCGCCGACGCTCCGGGCCGCGGCGAGCCCGGCTCCGGTTCCATCGACTGGCCCGCACGGTTCGCGGACCTGCGCAACAGCGGCTACACCGGCCCTATCGGCCTCGAGTACTACCCCACCATTGACTCGGCAAAGTCGGTGCGCCGCATCCAGGAACTGGTGGCGGGGCGGTGAGCAGCAACCGGTATCCCGCCGCGGTTGATGTCGCCATCGTCGGCAGCGGCCCCACGGCATCGGCCTACGCGCGGATCCTCAGCGAGGAAGCCCCCGGCGCCACTATCGCCATGTTCGAAGTAGGCCCCACTGTCAGCGACCCGCCCGGGGCGCACGTGAAGAACATCGAGGACCCTGACCGCCGCAGCCTGGCCCAACGGGCGTCGGAAGGCCCCGGTGCCGGTGCCGCAACCGTGAACTCGCCGGGCGCCGTCAAGAGCGGAGAACGCCGCGCGCGCCCTGGAACCTACTTGCTGCAGGACGGCTACGCCTTCCCGGGCGAGGACGGCATGCCAGTCGCGGCCATGTCCAGCAACGTGGGCGGCATGGCCGCCCACTGGACCGCTGCCTGTCCCCACCCGGGCGGCAAAGAGCGCATCCCGTTCCTGCCGGACCTGGAAGACCTCCTTGACGATGCGGACCGCCTCCTGGGCGTCACCACCTCCGCCTTCGATGGTGCCCCCTTCTCGGACCTGGTCCGCGAACGCCTGGCCACAGTAGTGGATCAGGGCCGAAAGCCTACCTACCGCGTCCAGCCCATGCCGCTTGCGGTACACCGGCGGCAGGATGGCGGCCTCGTCTGGTCCGGCTCCGACGTCGTGATGGGGGAGGTCACCCGCGAAAACCCCCAGTTTGGCCTCTTTGATGAATCGCTGGTGACCCGTGTGCTGGTGGAGGACGGCGTGGCTGCCGGCATCGAAGTCCAGGACCGCCGCAACGGCGGGACTTATCACGTGGCAGCCCGCTACATTGTGGTGGGGGCGGACGCCCTGCGCACGCCGCAGCTGCTGTGGGCTTCCGGGATCCGGCCCGACGCCCTGGGCCGCTACCTCAACGACCAGGCGCAGGTGGTGTTCGCGAGCAGGCTCCGCGATGTCCAGCCTGAGAACGCCCCGGCAACTGCCAACGGCGCGCTCAGCGAACAGAGCGGAGTGGCCTGGGTCCCCTATACGGACGAGGCGCCCTTCCACGGCCAGATCATGCAGCTGGATGCTTCCCCGGTTCCCCTGGCCGATGATGACCCCGTTATCCCGGGCTCCATCGTGGGGCTGGGCCTGTTCTGCGCCAAGGACCTGCAGCGCGAGGACCGGGTGGCGTTCGACGACGATACCCGTGACTCCTACGGGATGCCAGCGATGCGCATCCACTACCGCCTCACACAGCGGGACCACGAGGTACTGGGCCGCGCCAGGCAGGAAATTGTCCGCCTGGGGAAGGCGGTGGGCGAACCGATCGATGAGCGCCCGTTTGTGATGCCTCCCGGTGCGTCGCTGCACTACCAGGGCACCACGCGCATGGGTGAAACGGACGACGGCGAGAGCGTCTGTTCGCCGGACAGCCAGGTGTGGCAGGTTCCCGGCCTCTTCGTGGCCGGCAACGGCGTCATCCCCACCGCAACGGCGTGCAATCCCACGCTGACGTCGGTAGCGCTCGCCGTGCGTGGAGCACGGAAAATCGCTGAAGAAATCAATAGCGCTTTACTTATGTCTAAATCAGACAATAGACTGACTAAATAGTGAAGAAGTGCCGCGCGCCGGCCCTTCGTTCAATCAAAAGCATTCACTCGCAGGCAAGGCATGCCGCAGACAAGGAGGTCTCGATGATCGCCGACCGCATAATCGAGCAGGGAACACTGACCACCCAGGACGGCCGCACCGCCGTCGAAGTACGGATCCCCTGGTACCGCGCCCTTCCGGGCTCATGCATCGCCGGCGCAGCACTGACGGTTGACGGCGTTGCCGCACCGGAGGACACGCTGCGCTGGACCATGAACAACCGCACGTTCAGCTTTGCAGAACTCGTGGATGAGACGGGCGAATGGTGGTTTCCGCTGGACTCCGCCGTCCTTTCCGGCGACCTTCCCGTCCAGGATGACAACGCCGAGCACGAGGTCCGGGTGGACTTGAAGCTCTACATCCCCTACATCATCACCGACCACGGCGTGCTGCACATCGAAGAGCACGACACCAAGACCATGAAGGTGGCACAGCGATGACCAGCCTCGGCACGCCGATCCAGGGCGTCACCCTTTACAGCTTCACCCGCGCCTCCCATGCGCGGCAGTACGACCTCGACGGCCTCATCCGGAAGGTGGCGGCTGAGGGTTTCGGCCCGGGGCTTGAGGTAATCGGGTTCTCCAGCCTGCGCGGTTTCCCGGACCGCATCGATGACAACTTCGTTGGGCAGTTCCGCGATCTGGTGGCCGAGGTGGACCTTGTCCCCACGTCGCTGGCAGTCAACGTGGACACGGGCATCCGCCGGGACCGGCTCATGAACCACGACGAACTCGTCGAGTACATGCGCAAGCAGATCGAGGTGGCCGCCCGGCTCGGCTTCCCAATCGCCCGCGTGCAGATCTCGCTGACGCCCGACGCCATGGAAAGCCTGCTGCCGGTAGCCGAAAAGTACGGCGTCACCCTGGCCCTCGAAGTCCACGCTGACCAGCACGGCGCCCATGAGCGCGTTCTGGCACTCCGCGACCGCTACGAAAAGCTCGATTCGCCGCTGCTTGGGTTTACCGCGGACTGGGGCGCCACGGTCACCGGCTTCGCCCCGTCCCTCCTGGAGGCCTACCGCCGACGCGACGCCTCAGAGGACCTGCTCCGGCAGGTGGTTGAGTTGTGGAACGGCTTCTATGCAGAAGGGCCGCCCAACAACCAAAAGGTCCACGGCGAACGTTTCGGCGCCTTCATTGGCCTCGCCGCCCGGAACGGCCGGCCCGACTTGGGCATCGACTTTGGCATCAACGGAACGGGACTGTTCGGCCCTGCACCGCTGGACACGTGGCTGGAAATCATGCCGTGGGTCCGTCACGTGCACGGCAAGTTCTTCGGCATTGACGAAAACGGCGAAGAGCCCTCAGTGCCGGTGCGCGGCCTGGTCCGGCAACTCGTGGAAGACGGCTACTCCGGTGCCATCTCCAGCGAATACGAAGGCTGGCACTGGAACAACTGGCAGGACCCGTTCGAGATCATCCGCGGCGAGCAGGCCGTCCAGCGTTCAGCAGCGGCCAACGCCGGTTCCGCCATGATCACCGACGCAACGGAAGCCCGCCGCATCCTCAGTAGCCACCTCGCCCAGCCCGTTCGCGGCTGAAACAAAAGGAATCAAAGACATGTCAGAAGGCATCGCAGGCTCGGGCATCGAGCTTGGCATCACTCTTTACTCCCTCACGTCAGAATTCGCGGCCGGGCTCTACACCCCGGAGACCCTGATCAAGGCCGTCGCCGATGAAGGCCTCGGCCCGGGCGTCGAGTTCAACATCGCCCAGATGCTGCGCACCTACCCGGACGTGGACGAGGATTTCGTCCGCCTGTGGCGGGACAGCATGGACCGCTACGGCCTGACCCCCAGCGCCGTGGGCACCAACCTGGACATGGGCCGCCGTAAAGACCGGGACATGACGCCGGACGAGGAGTTCGACTTCTTCGCCCGGCAGCTCAAGACCGCCAACACGCTGGGCTTCAACAAGATCGTTATCCGGTCCGCGGGCAAGGAACTGCTCCGCCGGCTGCTTCCGCTGGCCGAAAAGTACGACCAGAAGCTCGGCTACGAGATCCACGCGCCCCAGGGCCCGAACGATCCCAAGATCCTCCAGATCCGCGAGATGTATGAGGAGCTCGGCAGCGACCGGCTGGGCTTCACGGCAGACTTCAGCTCCACCATGCACAGCCTGTCGCCCACGCTGTTCCGCACCCTGACCCAGATGGGCCTGCCTGAGGAACACTTCGCGGTCATGCAGGACATCTGGCGCAAGCCCCTGCCCATGCAGGAGCGGAACCAGGAGTTCGAGGACTACCTGCGCGAAAACAACTTCGATCCCGCCCGGCTGGGCCCCTTCACCCGGTTGGCGTTCAACATGCACGGACTGGTTCCGCCGGAGGAATGGCTGGACATCATGCCGCAGATGTTCCACGTGCACGCGAAGTTCTACGACATCGACGAGAACGGCAACGAGCCCGCCATGGACATCCCGCGCATCGTGCGCCAGTTCGTCAAGGGCGGCTATCAGGGCTTCCTGTCCAGCGAATGGGAAGGCCATGCCTTCGCCGACCTCGGCGAATCGGACCCCATCGACCTGGTGAAGAAGCAGCACACACTGATGCGCCGCGCCATCGAAGAATCCGTCGATTCAACTGGTTCCAACCCGACCCTGGTCGAGACTGCGAAGTAAGGAAAGCCATGGCAACTCACAACTCCCTGTTCCAGGACGCCGACGTCCGCAGGCACCCCGAGGGCATTTCGGTGTCCGTGCAACTGCCCTGGTACCGCAGCCTCTGGCTGTCCGCCTTGGACGATGTTGCGGCCACAGTGAACGGCGTGGCGATCCCCAAAGAAGCCCTCCGCTTCGAACTGCAGGGCAAGTCCTACTCCATCGCGGAGCTGCCCGAGCAATGGGAAACCCTCTGGTTCGTCGCGGACAAGCCCGATGTCATCATCCCGCTGGACCGCATCCCCGACGCGGGAGAGGAGATCGACGTTGAAGTCATCCTCACCCTCCGCTTGCTCTACATGCAGATCGCGCCCATGCGCTACGTCGGAAACCGGGTGGCGGTTGAGCGCAAGGTCGTGCTGGCATGACAACCCTGCGCGTGGCCATGATCGGTTATGGCTTTATGGGTGCTGCCCACTCCCAAGGCTGGCGGACGGCGCCCCGCGTCTTCGACCTGCCGGCCGAACCGGAAATGGCCGTCGTGGTGGGCCGCAACGCCGAAGCGGTGGCGGACGCAGCCCACAAGTGGGGCTGGGCTGAGTCCGCCACGGACTGGCGCGAGGTGATCGCCCGGGACGATATCGACGTCGTCGACATTGTCACCCCCGGTGATTCCCATGCAGAGATAGCTATCGCGGCGCTGGAAGCCGGGAAGCATGTCCTGTGCGAGAAGCCGCTGGCCAATACGGTGGCCGAAGCTGAAGCGATGGCCGAAGCGGCGGAGCGGGCGGCAGCAAAGGGCATTCGGGCGATGGTGGGGTTTACTTACCGCCGCGTCCCGGCCGTCACTTTCCTGCGCAACCTCATCGCTGAAGGCGCCGTGGGGACGATTAATCAGGTGCGTGCCTCTTACCGGCAGGATTGGCTCGTTGATCCTGAGATGCCGCTGGCCTGGCGCCTGCAGAAGGAGCACGCCGGCTCCGGTGCGCTGGGGGACATCGGGGCCCATGCCATCGACCTGGCCCAGTTCGTCACCGGGCTGGACCTGGAGAAGGTGTCCGGCACCATCGACACCATCGTGAAGGAGCGTCCTCTTTTGGAGGACTCCACTTCCGGCACCGGGCTTTCCGGCACGGCGGGTGTGGGCAAGGGCAAGGTGACCGTGGACGATATCGCCATCTTCACCGGTCGCTTCGAATCGGGTGCCCTGGCATCGTTCGAGGCTTCGCGCTTCGCCACCGGACGGAAGAACGCGCTGCAGATCGAGGTCTCAGGGGACAAGGGCGCCCTGGCGTTCGACCTCGAGGACCTCAACAGTGTCCAGTTCTATGACCGGACGGCGCCCGCGGACCGCCAGGGCTTCCGGAAGATCCTGGTCACCGAAGCGGAGCACCCCTACGTCTCCGGGTGGTGGCCCGCTGGCCACATGCTCGGCTACGAGCACGGATTCTCGCACCAGGTCAAGGACCTCGTGGAGGGCATTGTGGCCGGCACCGACACGCAGCCCACCTTCGCTGACGGGCTGAGGGTCCAGCGGGTGCTCGACGCCGTCGAACGCAGTTCCGACAATGATTCAGCCTGGACCCGCGTTGCCGCCGATGTCCCGGCGCAGGTCTCGTAGGAGGGGAAATACATGGCACGACCCATTACTTTGTTCACCGGCCAGTGGGCCGACCTGCCGTTCGAGGAGGTGGCGCGGCTTGCCGGCGAGTGGGGCTACGACGGGCTCGAAATAGCGTGCTGGGGAGACCACCTGGACCCCTGGCGCTGGGACGACGACGCCTATGTCCAAGGCAAGCTGGACATCCTGGAACGCCACGGCCTCAAGGTGTGGACCATCGCCAACCACCTTAAGGGCCAGGCCGTGTGCGATGACCCCATCGACGAACGGCACCGCGGCATCCTGCCGGACATCGTGTGGGGCGACGGCGACCCTGAAGGGGTGCGCCGCCGTGCCGCCGAGGAAATGAAGAACACCGCCCGGCTCGCGGCCAAGCTTGGTGTGAAGACGGTAACCGGCTTTACGGGGTCGTCCATCTGGAAGTATGTGGCCATGTTCCCGCCGGCCTCGGAAAAAATGGTGGACGCCGGGTACCAGGACTTTGCGGACCGGTGGAACCCCATCCTGGACGTCTTCGACGAGGTGGGCGTCCGCTTTGCCCATGAGGTGCACCCGTCCGAGATCGCCTACGACTACTGGACCACCCAGCGGGCGCTGGAGGCGATCGGGCACCGTGAGGCCTTCGGGCTGAACTGGGACCCGAGCCACATGGTGTGGCAGGACATCGATCCCGTGGGGTTCCTCTGGGACTTCAAGGACCGGATCTACCACGTGCACTGCAAGGACACGAAGAAGCGGCTCAGCAACGGGCGCAACGGGCGGCTCTCATCGCACCTGGCATGGGCCGACCCGCGGCGCGGCTGGGACTTCATCTCCACGGGCCACGGCGACGTGCCCTGGGAGGACGCGTTCCGGATGCTCAACTCCATCGGCTACCGCGGCCCGTTGTCCGTGGAGTGGGAGGACGCCGGCATGGACCGCCTGGCCGGTGCCCCTGAGGCTCTGGCGTTTGTGCGCAGGCTCTCCAGCTACGAGCCTTCCGAGGCAGCTTTCGACGCCGCCTTCAGCACCAAATAGCACCACCCGGCTTAACAACGGCTACTACAGAGGCCGGCTCCGGAACTCCGGGGCCGGCCTCTGTTGTTTTGCCTGTCAGGTGGAAACGCTCCATCAGCTCCTGCAGCAATTCGGGGCGCCCGCCATCACCTCCTGCAGTAGATCGGGGCACCCTCCATCAGCTCCTGCAGCTATTCCGAGCATGCGCACTCTTCCCGGCACCACTGCAGTTGGACTTCATCAGGAGGTGATGGGGCGTTGCGGGAAAGCCGCCGGAGGTGATGGAGCGTTGCGCCAAAAGTTGCGGGAGGTGATGGAGCGTTGCACCAAAAGTTGCGGGAGGTGATGGTGCGTTGCGGGGGAGGCTGCATAAGGTGATGGGGCGTTTGTTCTGTAACCCGAAAATAGGGTCAACCGCCGACGCCTTGGGCAACGGGTGCTGCCTCAACCAGCGCCGCCTCAGCCACCGCCAGGTGCCGCTGGGTCATCTCCGTGGGGTTATCCTGCAGCCACTCGTGGCCGCCCCACTCGCTGGTCAGTGTGCCGGTGAAGCCGTTGCGGCGCAGCAGGGCGCCCAGGTCCCGCAACGGCTGCGAAACCCGCCCGCCGTCGTCGTGCAAGTCCCAGAACTTCAGGTGAAAGGCGCCCACCAGGGGGAGGATGCCCTGCAGGTCCGACGCGTCACTGCGGCCGAAACGGATGAGCAGGTTCATAAAGAGGGTGTGGATCCGCGGGGGCACGTTTCCTGAGCGGAGCAGGGCGGTGACGGCGTCATGTGTGGAGGGGTCCCGCCAGTCATGCTCCAGGCGCCCCAGGAAGTCCTGCGGCATGCCACCGCGGCGCAGTTCTTCCAGGTAGGTGACGGGAAGGGCGGGCATCAGCATGCTGATGTCCACAAGCACCCGCACGTGGTCATCTCCGAGGGCGTCTATCGCTTCCAGGGCAGGTTCGACGGCGGCGCTGCCGGGGGCCTGCTGCCCCTGGATTTCCTCGTACAGCACCAGGTCGAGCTCGTGCAGAAGTGGCTGGACCAGCGTGAGCAGTTCGGTGCCGGCCTGGCCGATGGGGAGCCGGATTCCGCTGGCGCCCACGCGGTGCGCGGCATGGATCTGGGGAACCAGGAAATCCAGGCGCTGGTGCAGGGGGCGGCGTTCCGTTGGCGTGAAGTCGTCAAGGCTTGCGCCAACGATGCTGACGGACCCGCCCTTCGCCGCCAGGGCATCCCGCAAATCATCGACTTCGGCGTCGCGGGGAACGGGGAAGGACCGCCACACCAGTCCGGGCTCGAGTTCGACCGTCTTCACCACTGAATCCGCGATTCCGGTGACGATGTCCTGGGCGGTCCGACGGGCGGCAATGACGTCCGGGGTCCAGTTAAAGGAGCTGGCGCACAACGTCCAGCTGCTCGGAATTTCGGGAGCCATAGAGCGTCTTCCCCTTTATGCTTCTTAGTGACAAACTTATGTCAGTTTCAGGATAAAGGATGGAAGCCATGTTGGAAACCGCTTTGCGCGAGGATGCGTTGACCACTGCTCCGGAAGGCTTTGAACTGCGCATCGGCCTCCCGTGGATCCGCTCAATGCCGCTCTCCAGCGTCACCAGTCTCACTGTGGAGGTGGACGGCGTGCCGGTGGCAGCAGAGGATCTTGCAGTGATTCTCGGGTCCCGGCGCGTGTCCTCAGGTGCCCTGCAGTCAGAGCGGGGCTGGTGGTTTGTGCAGGACAGGCTTGTCCTTGCGGGCCGGCGCGAGCTGTCGAGCGGGACACGTGCCGTCGCCGTGGATTTTCAGCTGATGATTCCGTACTTGCAAGCACGGCCCGGTTCACCGCTGGTCCTGCCGTTCCACCTGGAGGCCCGGCTGGACCTGGACGAAGCGCCGGTACCCAGCGTCTCCCGTGACGTCGCCTGAGCGGGAGCGCCCTGAGCTGATCTTAGGCGGGAACTGCCACGCGTTCCGGCGAGGGGCGGCCGTCGGCGAACCAGCGCGGGAAGGTGACATCGAACAGCTGCTCGCGCGCCAGCTCGGCGCCTCCGCGAAGGGGTTCGCGCTCGTCGTTCACGGAAAGGGTGATGGTCAGATCCCGCGTGGCCAACGGCAGCGACAGTTCGTAGACCCGCTGGCGAACCTCCGCCAAAAAGACCTCGCCCGCCGACCCCATGGCGCCGCCGATGACGATGACACCGGGATTGAACATGTTCACCAGGGCAGAAATGGTTTCGCCCGCGACCCGGGCGGACTTCTGAATCAGGGTAATGGCCAGCGAGTCTCCGGCCTGTGAGGCCAGGGTGATCTCCTCGAGGGTGAGGGCTCCCTTTTTCACCAGGGGAGCCATGGAGCTGTTGGCGCCCTCCTTGATGGCCTTTTCAACATCCCTGACCAGGGCCCAGCCACTGGCCACGGCTTCCAGGCAGCCGATCTTGCCGCAGCGGCATTGGGCGGTGGAATCCAGGACCCGGACATGGCCGATGTCGCCGGCGGCTCCGTTGGCGCCGCGGTGGATCCTGCCCTGGGACAGCAGTCCCGCACCAATTCCGGAACCGATCTTGCAGTAGATGAGGTCGGCCAAGGATTCGCGACGGCGGGCACGCTCGCCGAGGGCCAGAAGGTTGACGTCGTTATCCACCCACACCGGGGCGTTGAAGCGTTCCTCAAAGGGTGTGCGGACATCGAATCCGTTCCACCCCGGCATGATGGGAGGCGATACGGGCTGTCCGGAGGTGAAATCGACCGGGCCGGGAAGCCCGACCACCACAGCCCAGACGGGCACTGTGGAGTCCTTCTTCAGCACGTCGTCCACAAGGGCCATGACTGCCTCAATGGTCTTTTCGGGTCCCCTGGAGATATCCCAGGTGCGGTGTGTGTGCTCCAGGACGTCGCCGTCGAGCGCCGTCAAACCCACCCTGATGTGGGCCGCTCCGAGGGCGCAGATGACGATCCGGCCCTGCTCGGCGCGAAAGCGCAGGGTCCGGGGTGCGCGGCCGCCGGAGGAGGCGCCGAATTCCCCCTCGCCGAGGAAACCGAATTGGATGGCCTGATCCACGCGCTGGCTAACAACGCCCCTGCCCAGCCCGGTGACCTTGCCGATTTCGGGGCGGGTAGTTGCCTCGCCCGTCCGCACCAGGTTGACGATCCTCAGGAGGCTCGTCACTTCATCGGTCTGGGCTCCGAAGCGGAGGGTGGACTCTGTCGTCATAGTTCACAATTCTCACACATCAAAGCCCACTAAAGCTTGGTTTGCTGCCACTATAGCCAGATCTTTCCGCACTTATGAATAATAGTGACAGAAGAAGGAGGGCGACGATGCCTTGGAACGTGGGGATTATTGGCGCGGGCCCCGGCGTGGCGGCGCTTCACCTGCCGGTGCTGGGGCGCCTCGCGGAACTGTTCACAGTGGTGCACGTAGCCGATGCGGGAAGCGGGCGCGCCCGGGGCCTGGCTGAACGGCATGGCGCACACTGGTCGGAGGGGGAGGCGGACCTGCTGGCGGACCCGGCCGTTGACCTGGTGGCTATTTGCAGCCCACCCGGTGAGCACGCCCGCCAAATCCTGGCGGCACTCAGTGCCGGCAAGCTGGCCATTTTCTGCGAAAAGCCGCTGGCCACCACCATGGACGAGGCTAAGGACGTTATTTCCGCGTGCCGGGAGGCAGGGGTGGCCCTGCTGGTGGGGACGAACCATCTGTTCGACGCCGCATGGGGCCGCACCAAGCACCACCTGGTGGCCCTTGAGGGCAAGGTGCAGGCCATCTCGGTAACGCTCGCGCTTCCGCCAAATGACAGGAACCACCGGCTCGTAAGTGAGGGCGGTACTTTCCAGGCAGCCGGACGGGGACGCCCGGACCTCGGCAACCCTGCCGTGGCGGCCGGCGTCCTGAGGCAGCTGCTGACCGGCCTCGCAATTCACGACCTTCCTGCCGTGAGGGACATCGCGCCCGGCATCGATGAAGTGGTCTACGCCCGGGTCGTTTCCCCGGTCGGCTACTTGGTGGGGTACAGGGCCGGCGGAGTCCTGGTCCAGTTGGCGCTCACCATGCTTCCGGAGGGGCCGGATGCCCTCTGGCGGATGAGTATCGCCACCTCCCATGACCGCATCGAGGTGGATTTCCCGCCCGCCTTTGTCCATGCCGGAAGCGCTGCCACCCGCGTGCGGAGCGTCGACGGGCTGTGGACGGAGTATCCGCGTGAGAACGAGGATGGCTACCTGGCTGAGTGGCGCCTGCTGGCCTCGCTCCTTGAAGGGGATGCCCCCATGGAGTACGACGAACTGTTGGCTGACGCACAGTACGCCATCGGTCTGGCTGACGCCGCTGCGGCGAAAGTCCTTGAAGGGGTGCAGCAATGAGCCGGGACCAGGCGGTCAGCGTTGTCACAGAGTTGCCCGCCTACACGGCGGCTGTCGCGGAGCTTCCCGTGAGTGCTGTCCTTTCAGTAACCGTGGAGGGGGCGGTGGCGGTGGTGCCCGGAACTGGCGACTGGTGGAAGGGGATGCTGGCAGCCCGCGCCGGCGGCGCGTCGGCGGTGGTGCTGGCGGATCCTGCTGTGCTTCCGCGGGGAGCCGTTGAGTCGGAGCGGTGGCCTGGGGACATCCCGGTGATTGTTGAACGCCCCCGGCTGCGTCCCGATGTTGTAGCCGCTGCGGTTGCGGCAAGACGCGGCAGCCCCGCCCGGATCATCACCGTTGAGTGTGCAGCCCACGCTGCAGGCCTTGGTGCGCTGATCTGCGACGGCTTCGGCTGGATGCGGCACCTCGCCGGGGGAGCGCTGGCGCTTCAGTCAAGCATTGCCACTGTTCACAGCAGGATCGCACTCCTGGACTCGGGCGACTACAACGGCGGGACAGTTCCCGCAACCCTTTCGGCAACCGCAATCGGCGGTCTTCATGCCGGAGGCTTCCTCAAGGTGCTTGCCCTCGGTGAGGTGCGGACCGAAGTGACTGTGGACCAGCCCGCCGGCCTGACCCGGGTGGAAACTTCCACCGAGGAAGGGGTGTTGCGGGCTCCGGACTGTTATGAGTCCTCAGCACGTTTGGCCCTCCGCCGGGCGATCGACGCCTGCTTGTCGGATGAGCCGGCAGCGGACCTGGCGGAACTGCTGCAGGACATGTCAGTTACCTGGGCAGTGCTAGATGCGTAGGCACGGCGTCCAGCGTTCATGTCTGTTCCGCGCGTTCTTATGTTGTTTTCTGACCAAAGCGCAGTATTATGGATAACGGCGCCGGGGTTCCTGCCGGACCCGTTCTCCGGTGTGATGGTGCGCCGGAGGCACATCACGTCGCGTCGACGGCCCGATCGTTCGGGTAGATCACTATGCCACTTTCGCCTTTGAGACTCCGTCTCCTTGTTGTTGCCCTGCTCTCGGTCTCCTTCCTCGGGGCCCTGGACCACACAGTGGTGTCCACTTCCCTGGCCACCATTTCCGGTGAATTGGGTGCACTGACACTCATGAGCTGGGTTGTTGTGGGCTACACCCTCGCCAGCACCGTGCTGCTGCCTGTACTCGGCAAGCTCGGTGACGTGCTGGGTGCCCGCCGCATCTTCCTCTTCTCGCTGGTGATGTTCCTGGCCGCCTCACTGGCCTGCGGCTTCGCCACGGATATGGCCTGGCTTATTGCCGCGCGTGTCCTGCAGGGCATGAGCTCCGCCGGACTGCAGTTGATGTCCCAAACCATCATTGCCCGCGTCACCACCCAGCGGGAGCGGCCCCGCTACATGGCCATCATCGGCGCGGCCTTCCCCATCGCCATCCTGATTGGCCCCGTCCTTGGGGGTGCCATCACCGACTATTGGGGCTGGCAGTGGGTCTTCTGGATCAACATCCCGGTGGGGGCTGCGGCCCTGGGCCTGGCGCTCATCGCCGTTCCCCGCCTGGAGCCCGGCCCCATGCCCCGCCACTTCGACGTTGCCGGGGCGGCTGTCTTCACCACCGCCCTGGTGGCGCTGGTGCTTGCCGTTACCTGGGCTGCCGAACGCAGCGCGGGCGCTGCCACCGCTGCCGCGCTCGCTGTCAGCATCGCCGGCTTTGCGGCGTTCTTTTTCATCGAGCGGCGTGCACCCGAACCCATCGTGCCGCTCCATTTCTTCGCCAACCGGACCATTGCTGCAGGCACGGCACTCTCGGCGATTATCGGCGTCGGCCTCTTCTCCATCACTGCTTACCTGCCCACGTACTTCCAGATGGCCTACCAGACCACCGCCACCGTTTCCGGGTTCGTCCCCATCGCCACGGTGTTCGGCATGCTGGTCAGCAACCTGCTGACCGGATGGCTGGCCAGCCGGACAGGGCAGTACCGGATTTTCCCGATCGTGGGAACCACGATGGGGGCCGCCGGGCTTTTGGTGATGGCCATGCTTCCCGCGGGCCTTCCACTGTGGGTTCCCATGATGGTGATGGCGGTGGTGGGGATGGGCACCGGAGCGTTTATGAGCCTGATCGTGGCCGTAGTCCAGGGCGCCGCCCCGGCCAGCCAGACCGGCACCATCACAGCCACCATCAACCTGGTGCGGCAGGTGGGGTCCACAGTGGCGACGGCGGTCATCGGCGGAGTGATCGGTTTCGGCGTCGCCGCTCTTTTGCCGGCAGGCCTTGATGCTTCCACCCTGACGCCGCAGCTGGTGCACGCAGCCGCGCCGGAAGTTCAGGCCAACGTCGCACAGATTTACAACTCGGTTTTCACGCCGATCTTCATTGCCCTGGCAGCCACCTACGCGGTGGGGATTGTCGCGGCGGTCCTGCTTCCGCACGGCCGCCTCTCCGACGAACCCGATCCCGCTCCCAACACCACTTCCGAATCCCTCTCGGCCTGATTTCAAAGGAGACATCATGTCCAACCCCACTATTGCCATCGTCGGCAGCGGACCCATCGGTTCCACGTACGCGCGGGTGCTCCTGGAGCACGTCCCGAACGCGCGGGTGATGATGTTCGAAGCCGGACCGCAACTCACCGACGTCCCCGGCGAGAGCGTTCGCAACATCCCCGATCCTGCCGAGAAAGCACGTGCCCGGGAAATGTCGCAGGGGCCGCAGGCCGGCGCCTACCGGGAATCGCTGGGCATTCCGGCAGGCACCGTCACCGAGGGCATGTTCACCGCCCGCCAGGGCACCCACCTCCTGGACTTCGGCGGCGCGGGTTCCGCCCATGCTCACTCCTTCCCGGCCGCGGCTGCGGCCACCAACGTAGGGGGCCAGGGTGCCCACTGGACCTGCGCGACGCCGTCGCCCGCCTTCAGCGAGAAGCTCCCCTTCATCGCCGATGACGAGTGGGATGGGCTGATTGAGGACGCAAAGCAGCTGCTGCACGTCCACAGTGCCGCCTTCGCGGATTCGAAGGTCGGTGAGGCGATCCGGTCCCTCCTGGACGAAGAGTTCGGCGCGGAGCTGCCGGACGGCTACGGGGTGGGCACCCTTCCGGTGGCCGGGGACCCGCAGCCTGACGGGTCCGTGCGCTGGGCCGGGGCCGACGTCGTCCTCGGCCCGCTGATCGACAAGGACAGCCCGCTCTCCAAGCAGTTCGAGCTGCGCGACCTCACCCTGGTCCGCCGCGTGGAACTGGACGGACAGCGTGTCACCGGCGTCACGGTGCAGGACCTCCGCACCGGGGAGACGTCTTTCGTGGCAGCTGACATCGTGGTGGTGGCCGCCGATGCCTTCCGCTCGCCGCAGCTGCTGTGGGCCTCGGGCATCCGGCCGGCGGCGCTTGGCCACTACCTGACCGAACACCCCGTGGTCATCTCCACGGTGGCGCTCGACGCCGAAAAGATGCGCCGCTTCGCCACGGAAGAGGACCTCAAGGCTGAGCTTGCCCGGCGTGCGCTGAATTCCGCGGATCCGGTGGCGGCCGTGAACCGCATCCCGTTTTCCGAGCCCGAGCACCCTTTCTCGGTCCAGGTGATGTACACCGAAACCACGCCGTTCCCCATGGAGCCGGGCACCCCGTACTCCGAGAACCGCTGGGGCTACGTCAACATGGGCTACGGCCTGCGCAAGCACCCGCGCTACGAGGACGCCGTCACGTTTGACGACAACGAGCCGGACTACCGCGGCTTCCCGAACATGACCATCGACTATGCGCTCACTGAGCGGGAGGAAACGGAGATCGCTCAGGCCACGGATCGGCTGCGCCGTGCCGGCAAGGCCCTTGGCGTTTTTGTTGCCGAGCCCCGGTTGATGCCCAACGGCTCCAGCCTGCACTACCAGGGCACCATGCGGATCGGCGCCAACGACGACGGCACCTCGGTGGCGGATCCGTGGTCCAGAGTGTGGGGCTACGAGAACCTGGTGGTGGGCGGCAATGCGCTCATTCCGACGGCGACGGCGATGAATCCCACCCTGATGAGTGTTGCCATCGCGGTGCGCGGGGCCCGGAAGGTTGCCGAGGAGCTGGTGGCCTGACCTGCGTGGAGATTTTCGCCGGACACCGCCGGCCTGGCTGCAGCTTGGTCCCGCCATCCGTTCCGTGGATACCTGTTATCCCAAATCCATGATTCCCAGATAGCCCAAGCGTTGCCACAGTGAGGGAAGTCACTTTTCGGCGCCTCAAGCGCGCTGAAACCCTCCGTGACCATCAGAGGCTAAGGAAAATTCAATGGAGAATATTCAGCTCACGGATACCGGGACCAGGAGTGAGGCGCCGGGCACCCCGGGGACGCGGAAGGCCGGACGGCTGCAGGCAACCCTCCTGGTTGCCGGCAGCTGCATGCCGGTGCTGGGCGCCGTCCTTCTGGCGCCCATCCTCCCCACCCTGAACCAGGCGTTCGCCGACACACCCGGCGTCGCCATCCTGGTGCCGCTCACACTGACGCTGCCGGCGCTGTTCGTGGCGCTCTTCTCACCGCTCGCCGGCTACGTTGCGGACCGGGTGGGCCGCAAGCAGCTGCTGGTTTTCGCGATGCTCGCCTACGCCGCGTTCGGGACGGCGCCGCTGTGGCTGAACACGCTCGAGTCCATCGCACTGTCCCGGGTGGGCGTCGGAATTGCGGAAGCCGCCATCATGACCTGCTGCACCACGCTCATCACGGACTACTACGCCGGCGAACAGCGGAACAAATACCTGGGCCTGCAGACCATGGTCAGCGCGCTCGCCGCCACCGCGTTCTTCGCCCTCGGTGGCGCCTTGGGCAGCATCAGCTGGCGGACGCCGTTCTGGCTCTACGCGGTCAGCGCGGTGATCGTTGTCCCCATGATGTTCAAGCTGTGGGAGCCGGCAAAGATCCAGCGCACGACGGCGGCAAGGACGCCGGTGCCATGGCGGCAGATCGGTGCCCCGGCCGCCGTGACGCTCTTCGGCGGTATCGTGTTTTACGCACTCATCGTGCATCTGCCCTACGTCATCACCGGGCTGGGCGTCGCTGACGCGGCCCTTATCGGGCTCGCCGCGGCCATCGCTTCCTTGGCAACTGCGGCAGGGGCCATGTCATTCCGCTTCCTCGCGAAGCTGGGCACGCGCACCCTGTTGGCGCTCGCCTTCGGCTTGGCCGCCGTCGGGCTCTCCCTGGTCTCCATCGCGGACAATGTGCCGCTGGCTATCGCGGGGGCAGTTGTTGCCAGCGCGGGAACCGGTGTGCTTCTGCCCACGCTGCTGACCTGGGCCGTGAACGGCCTTGAATTCCAGCAGCGCGGCCGTGGCACCGGCATCTGGACCGGGACACTGTTCATCGGCCAGTTTCTGACCCCCATCGTCCTGGGCGCGGCCGCGGCGGCAACCGGAAGCCTTAGCCTCGCCCTGGGCGGGCTGGGAATCACGTGCGCTGTTGCCCTGCTGGCTGTCCTGGTCCGGGGGCCCCGGATGGTTCCCCGCAGCCACTAAAAGGCTGGCGGCTGGACAGCTGTAGCTCCACCCAGGCGTTGAAGCAGGGCCTCCCGCAGCAGTATCGCCGCGGGAGGCCCTGCTGGGTTTAAGCCCCCTAACGGTTTCGCCCACCGGGCGGCCTGTCCACGTGACTACTATTCGCTGCGCAAATACCTACTAGACGAATTCCCAGGTTCCCCTCGGACGTGACGTAGGTCATTGTTGATTGCAACGAGGTTGACAACCGGTTGCCAAGGAAAATGGCAAAGGCGGCAACAAACTCTCGATCCGGTAACTGATCAACGATTTTAGGAGCCAACGATGAAGTTAGGTCCCACAGCGGCAGCAAGCGCCGCCATTACACTCAGCGCCGCACTGGCGCTCACCGCATGTGGCGGCAGCAGCAGCGGAAGTACGCAAAGCGCCGCCCCGGGCAAGCCGACCGTGACCTCCCTTACTCTCGGCGCGCTGCAGGATGTCCGCTCCTGGGATCCGGCCCAGGCACACGTGGGCAACGGGTTGCAGCCGTACCAGATCGCGTACGATTCCTTGCTGCTCCGTGAACCGGACGGCAAGCTCAGCCCCATGCTCGCGACGCAGTGGAAGTACAACGACGCCAATACTGTCCTCACCGTAGATCTCCGCACGGATGTGACCTTCAGTGATGGCGCCCCGTTCGACGCTGTGGCAGCCAAAGCCAACATGGACCACTTCAAGAAGGCCAACGGTCCCCAGATGTCGCAGCTGGCGTCGGTTACCGAGGTCAAGGTTGTGGATGCAGACACGGTGGAGCTCAACCTCCGCGCCCCTGACCCGGCGCTGGAGTACTACCTGAGCCAGGCCGCCGGCCTGATGGGCAGCCCCAAAGCCCTAGGGTCCGAGGCCATCAAGACCGAGCCTGTTGGTTCCGGGCCTTACGTGATGGACAAGGCCGCCACAGTCAAGGATTCCCAGGCCGTCTTCAACGCCCGGGAAGGTTACTGGAACAAGGACCTGCAGAAGTTCGAAAAAGTCTCGTACAAAGTCCTGACTGATATAACCGCCCGTACTAATGCCCTCGTCTCCGGCCAGGTGGACGCCGCAATCCTTGACCCGAAAACCGGCAAGCAGGCTGAGGGTGCAAAGATGAAGCTCGCGAAGAACGAGGTGGACTGGCAGGGCCTGATCCTGTTCGACCGGGACGGTACCAAGAACCCGGCGCTGAAAGACGTCAGGGTCCGGCAGGCAATCAACCATGCGTTCGACCGCAAGACCATCCTGGACCAGGTTTTGCTGGGCCAGGGAACTCCCACGTCCCAGCCCTTCGGCAAGGACAGCGGTGCGTGGCTGGAAGAGCTGGAAGACAAATACCCCTACGACCCCGCCAAAGCGAAGGCACTGCTGAAAGAAGCCGGTTACGAGTCCGGAGTGGTCCTGGAAGTCCCGTTGGTGCCGGCCTTCGAAACCCAGATCAACGTCCTCAAGCAGCAGTTGGCCGACGTCGGCATCACGCTGAACGCCGGTGCCTGGTCGGGGCCGACCTTCACCAGCGATGTCGCGGCACAGAAGTACACCAGCATGTACTTCTCGCTGTTCCAGGGCGAACCCTGGGTAGCCGTCAACCAGCTTGCCTCAACCAGCGCCTTCTACAACCCGTTCAAGAACACCACTCCTGAACTGCAGGCCAAGATCGATGCCGTCCAGAATGGCGGGGAAGAATCGGACAAGCTGGCGCAGGAAGTCAACCGGTACCTCGTGGAGGAAGCCTGGTTTGCCCCGCTGTTCCGGATCAACCAGATGTACTACCACAACGACAAGGTCAACGTGACGCCGCAGATCCAGCAGGCTGTCCCGTCGATCTACAACTACTCGCCCGCGAAGTAGCGGCACTCTTCCCAGCCATCGTCCGGCGGCGACCTCAAGGGGCCGCCGCCGGACACGGTCACAGCACGCCAGTTCGACGGAGAACCAGCAATGATCCCATTCATCCTCAAACGCCTCGGCAGCGGCATCATTGTCCTGTTCGCTGTTTCGGCCCTGACTTTCTTCCTCCTGTACGCCTCCAGCAGCAGCATCGCCCGCAACATCCTGGGCGACCAGGCCACCCCTGAGCAGGTGGCACTGAAAGAAGCCGAACTCGGCCTCGGCCAGCCGGTGGTTGTCCGCTACGGCGCCTGGCTTGCGGACACCCTGCGAGGCGACCTGGGGTCCTCCTGGTTCACCTCTGAACCTGTGGCCGCCTCCCTTGCAACGCGGATCCCGGTCACCATGACTATGGTTTTCGCAGCAATGATCCTGATTGCCGTCATCGCCACCCTGGCAGGCGTTGCAGCTGCCGTCAGGCGCGGATGGGTAGACCGGACAGTGCAGGTGGGAGCGATCATTGGCGACTCCATTCCGGGATTTGTTATCGGCATCATCCTGGTCACCATCCTGGCCATCCAGCTGGGCGTCTTTCCCGCCACGAGCACTATTTCACCCGACGCAGGCGCGGACGCCTGGGTACTGTCGTTGACCCTTCCGGTGATCGCCCTCCTGATCAACGGGGTGACCAGCGGCGCCCAGCAGATCCGCAGTGCCGTCATCAAGCAGCTGGAACGTGACTACGTCCGCACCCTTCGCAGCCGCGGCATTGGAGAAGGCGAAATCCTGCTCAAACACGTGCTGCGCAGCGCAGCACCGGCAGGCCTTACCGTTCTGAGCCTCCAGCTGATCGGGATGCTCGGTGGGGTCGTAATCCTCGAAGCCATTTTCGCCCTCCCGGGAATGGGCCCCCTCGCCGTCACCGCCACCGCCCAGAGTGACCAGCCCGTGGTGATGGGCGTCGTTATGTACACCGTCGCCGTTGTGATTGTGGTCAACCTTGTTGTTGATCTGCTCAACGGGTGGCTCAACCCGAAGGTGCGTGCCTCGTGACAGAGTCCGTGGAAGCCTCAGCCCTGGCACCCGTCCCGGGCACCCCTGATACCGGCACCAGCGGCCAGACCGGAACAGTGGTCCGGTCCACCGTGCTCAAGCGCCTCTTCAAGAACCCGCTGGGCCTGATCGCGATGACCATCCTGCTGGCAATGGCCCTGTTGGCGGCTTTTGCCGACGTCCTGGCACCGTTCGATGAAAACTTCGCCAACATCGCCAAGACCCTGGCTGCGCCGGACTCCGTCAACATTCTTGGCACGGACAGCGCCGGCCGTGATGTGTGGAGCCGCCTGCTGTTCGGCGCACGGTTGACGCTGCTCTCCGCCCTGCTGTGCGCCGCCGTCGCCATTGGCATCGGCTTGCCTGCCGGCCTCATTGCCGGCTACTACGCGGGCAGGTTCGAAGCGGTGTCGAACTGGGTGGTGAGCATCCTCATGAGTTTGCCTGGCCTGATCGTACTGCTGACCATCCGCGCAGCTTTCGGACCTTCCGTCTGGATCGCCATGATCGCTTTCGGCATCCTGATCAGTCCCTCGTACTTCCGCCTCACCCGTTCAGCTGTCCAGTCGGTCCGCAACGAGCTCTACGTCGATGCGGCCCGCGTGTCCGGTCTTTCGGACGGGAGCATCATTGCCCGCCACATTTTCTCCGTGGTTCGGGCTCCCATCATCATCCAGACTGCGGCGATCGCCGGTGTGGCCATCGCCATCCAGTCCGGTCTTGAATTCCTGGGCCTGGGGGACCCGGCCAAGGCAACGTGGGGCGTGATGCTCAGCGAGGGATTCAAGAACGTGTACCTCACGCCGACGTTGCTGGTCTGGCCGGCACTGGCCATGGCGCTCACCATCGGAGCACTTGTCCTGCTCGGCAACGCCATCCGCGACGCGCTCGAAGACGGCGAAAAGATCCGGCACCACAAGAAGAATGCAGTACAGGCGAAAGGCACGACGGCGGCACCCGCCCGGGTGCGTCTGTCCCGTCAGCCCGTAGCCGCCGTCGAAACCGGCACAGAGCACCACCTCGTGAAGGTGACCAACCTCGGCGTCGGCTATCCGCAGGCCGACGGTTCCATAAAGAAGGTGGTCGACGACGTGTCCTTCCACGTGGACCGCGGCGAGATCCTGGGCATCGTGGGTGAATCCGGTTCCGGCAAGTCCCAGACGGCGTTCTCGATCCTTGGCCTGCTGCCCGACAACGCACGCATTGTCTCCGGTTCCATCCAGTTCGACGGCAACTACACCGTGGCGCCCAAGGATGACCGGGTGAACCAGGACCGCCTGTCCAAGCTGCGCGGCAGACGGATCTCCTACATCCCGCAGGAACCCATGAGCAACCTGGATCCGGCGTTCACCATCGGCTACCAGCTGGTCACCCCGATGGTCCGGGTCCTGGGCATCTCCAAGGACGAAGCCCGCAAGCGGGCACTCAAGCTGCTCTCCGACGTCGGAATCGTCAACCCGGACCGGACATTTAAGGCCTACCCGCACGAAGTGTCCGGCGGCATGGCCCAGCGCGTGCTCATCGCCGGCGCCATCAGCTGCGAACCGGACCTGATCATCGCCGATGAACCCACCACCGCCCTGGATGTGACTGTCCAGGCGGACGTCCTGGACCTCATCCGCGACCTGCAGCGCCGCCTCGGCGTCGGCGTCATCCTGGTGACCCACAACTTCGGCGTGGTGGCCGACCTGTGCGACCGCGTCGTGGTGATGCAGAACGGCCGGCTCGTTGAGGAGGGCTCGGTCCGGGACATCCTCCGCAACCCGAAAGAGCAGTACACGCAGACGCTGCTGAATTCCATGCTCGAAGGCAAGGAACCGATGACCATGCTCGCATCCGCCAGTCCGAAAGGAGCAGCATCATGAACGGATCCACTGCTAAGGCGGGCGGTTCCCCGGGGAATGTCCGCGACGAACTCCTCCGTGTGGAGGACCTAGTGGTGGAGTACCAGGGCAAGGGCTTGCGTTCCAAGCCGTTCCGCGCCCTGACGGACATCAACATCAGCATCCGCCAGGGCGAGACCCTGGGCCTGGTGGGCGAGTCCGGCTCCGGCAAGACCACCCTGGGCCGGGCAGTCCTCGGCCTGGCGCCTGTCACCGGGGGCAGGATCATTTTTGAGGGCAGGGACATCAGCCGCGCCAGCCGCAAGGAACGCCGGATCCTCAGCCGGGACCTGCAGGTGGTCTTCCAGGACCCGTACACCTCCCTGAACCCGGCCCTGGAAATCGGCGACATCCTTGCCGAACCCCTCGGCGTGCAGGGCATGGCACCCGCCGCCGCGAAGAAGCGCGTGAAGGAACTGCTGGACCAGGTGGGCCTGCCCTCGGACGCGATCCACCGGCTGCCCCGGGAATTCAGCGGCGGCCAGCGCCAGCGCGTCGCGATCGCCCGCGCCCTGGCCCTGTCACCGAAACTCATCGTCTGCGACGAACCCGTGAGCGCACTGGACCTCTCCACCCAGGCCCGCGTCCTGGACCTGTTCCTGCAGATCCAACACCACACCGGCGTCTCCTACCTCTTCGTTTCGCACGACCTGGACGTGGTCCGGCACATCAGCCACCGCGTGGCCGTGATGTACCGCGGCGAGATCGTTGAACAAGGATCCGCCGACGTCGTCACCACCGACCCCGAACACCCCTACACCCAGCGGCTGCTGCTCGCGTCCCCTGTCCCGGACCCGGACCGGCAGGAAAAGCGCCGCGCCGACCGCCACCGGCTCCTCGAGATCCAGCGTCACCAGAACGAACAGGCGCTCCTGGCATGAGCACCACAGAAACACCCGTCGAGGGGGCGGGCAGCAGGGCGAAACCCACAATCTACGACATCGCCAAAGCTGCCGGCGTCAATCCCTCCACCGTTTCGCGGGCACTCAACAAGCCGGGACGCGTCAGCGCGAAGACCCAAAAGGCCATCCAGGACGCAGCGGAATCCTTGCAGTTCCAGATGAACCCCTTTGCGCGGGCGCTGGGATCAGGCCGCACCGAAACTCTTGGGCTGATTCTGACGGACATCACGAATCCCACGTTCTTCGACGTGATCCGCGCCGCCCAATCCACGGCCATCACCCGGGGGTACACCATGATGATCGCTGAATCTGCCGAGTCTCCAGCCACCGAACTGAAGGCAGCGACCCGGATGCAGGCCACCGTGGACGGACTGATTCTGGCAAGTCCCCGAATGGACGATGACAACATCCGCACGCTCGCTGCCAGCAAACCCCTCGTTGTCATTAACCGTGAAGTTGAAGGTGTCTCCTGCGTGGTCCCCGACGTCAACGGCGGCATCAGTGCGGCCGTCCGAGCCTTGGCTGAACAGGGACACCGCAAGGTTGCCTACGTTGCCGGCCCGCAGCAGTCATGGATGTCGATTCGCCGCTGGGAAGGCCTGCAGGCGGCCTGTGACTGGTCCCGGCTCGAGGCGGTACGGCTGGAAACCGGCAAGCCAACCGTGGACGGCGGGCGGCGGGTTGCCCATGAAGTCCTGTCCAGCGGAGCGACTGCAGTTTTGGCCTACAACGACCTTCTCGCCATCGGACTGATGCAGGAACTCCAGGCAGCGGGCGTGGTAGTACCCGACCACATCAGCATTGTGGGCTTCGATGACATTTTTGGGGCCGACTTCACCACACCGCCACTGACAACGGTCCGATCGCCATTGGCCACCTGCGGCACCACCGCGGCGGCGCTCCTCCTGGACAAGCTCGACCGGGAAGCCGAGGACCAGCCGTCCCTGGTGCATGTCGATACCGAACTCATCCTCCGGGGCTCCAGCGGACGCCTGCTGGCTGCTGCCGCACCCACTGCCCACTAATCCTCCGCTTAAACGGAGCCGGGTGCCTCCCGGCGCTCCAACATGAAAAGGACAAAAAATTGCTGAAACCCCAAGCCAACGAAACCCGCGAGCTGGTCAATCTGGACGGCCTGTACCGGTTCAAGGTGGACACCGAAAGGTCAGGCCACAGCGAGGAGTGGTTCAGGGCGCCGCTGGACACCGGATTGGAGATCGGCGTTCCCGGCAGCTACAACGACGTTTTCCCGGACAAGGCCATCCGCAACCACGTGGGGTACGTCTGGTACCAGCGCGAAGTCCGGGTACCGCGCGGCTGGGCAGGGGAGCGGATCCACCTGCGCCTGGACTCCGCAACGCATGAGGGCATGGTGTGGGTCGAAGACGTCCTGGTTGCCCAGCACGTGGGTGGCTATGTTCCGTTCAGCGCAGACATCACCGATTACGTCACCGCGGGCCAGGCTTTCCGCCTCACCATCGCCGTCAACAACGAACTGACCCAGGCGACCATTCCGCCCGGCAAAATCACTCTGGGGGAGGACGGCCGGAGGAAGCAGACCTACTTCCACGACTTCTACAACTACGCGGGCCTGCACCGCAGTGTGTGGCTCTACAGCACCCCAGCCGTGACAGTCGAGGACATCACCGTTGTTACCGGCTTCGAAGGACACAACGGCACCGTCGACTACAGCGTTGCCGTACGCGGCGGAACCGGCACTGAAAACGTCTCTGTCATCCTCAAGGACGCGGCAGGCGCCGAAGTAGTCCGGGGGAACGGAACCGACGGCACCCTGGCAATTGACGACGTCGTCCTCTGGCAGCCCGGGGCCGGTTACCTGTACAGCCTCACAGCGGAGATCCGTGACGGCGGCAGGCTGTTGGATACCTACTCGCTGCCGGTGGGGATCCGCACCGTGGAGGTGAGCGGCACGGAGTTCCTGATCAACGGCGCGCCGTTCTACTTCACCGGGTTCGGAATGCACGAGGACCACGTGACCATCGGCAAAGGCCACAGCAACGCCCAGATGGTGAATGACCTGGAACTCCTGAAGTGGTCCGGGGCGAACTCCTTCCGGACATCCCACTACCCCTACGCCGAAGAATTCCTGGAATACGCCGACCGCCACGGCATCGTGGTCATCGACGAAACAGCCGCCGTGGGACTCAACCACGGGTTCGCCGCTGCCTTCGGCGGCCTGCCACAGAAGACCTACGAAGAAGGCGCGGTCGACGCGAAGACCGCCGCCAACCACCGCCAGGCCATCACCGAGCTGATTGACCGGGACAAAAACCACCCCTCCGTGGTCCTCTGGTCCATCGCCAACGAGCCCAACGCCTCAGAAGACGGCGCCCGCGAATACTACGAGCCGCTGGCCCGGCTCACGCGCCAGCTGGATCCGAGCCGCCCTGTTGGCTACGTCAACCTGATCTTCGACCCCATCGGCAATGAAAAGCTCGGCGACCTCTTCGACGTCATCATGCTCAACCGCTACGAGGGCTGGTACACCAACACCGGTGACCTGGAGACCGCAGAGACCCTCCTGGAAGCCGAACTCCGGACCTGGGAAGCTGCTTACGGCAAACCCATGATCATGACCGAGTACGGCGCCGACACCATGACCGGCCTGCACTCCATCTACGAGCAGCCGTGGAGCGAGGAATACCAGACGGCGTTCCTGGACATGTACCAGCGCGTGTTCGACCGCATCGACGCAATGGTGGGTGAGCACGTCTGGAATTTCGCCGACTTCCAGACCTCCGACGGGGTGCGGCGGGTCGACGGCAACAAGAAGGGAGTCTTCACCCGCGACCGGCGGCCAAAACCTGCCGCCTACGCCTTGCGCCAGCGATGGACTGCGTTGGCGGGCAAGAAGGACAACACTTTTCGCCCTCAGGTTTAGGTGCTCCTTTCGGCAACGCGGTCCACGCGCTCCGCTATCCGCAGACGGATAACCTTAGGAGCGTGAAGAACCTGGACCTCAACCTGCTGCCCCAACTGCAGGTCCTGCTGGAACTGCGGAACATCTCCCGGGCGGCCGAGCGGCTCCAGCTCAGCCAACCGGCCACCAGCGCGGCCATGGCAAGGTTGCGGCGGCATTTCGACGACGAACTCCTGGTGCGGAACGGCCGCACCTATGACCTCACGCCCTTTGCGCAGTCCCTGGTTCCGATGATTGATGAAGCGATGCTTCACATCCAGCGGGCAACGCGCGTGCGGTCCGGTTTCGACGCCGCCACCAGTGAGCGGGAGTTCGTCATCGCCGCCTCGGACTATGCCGCAGCGCTGATCGTGGGGCCGCTGCGCGGGATCCTGCGCGAGGAGGCCCCGGGCGTTTCAGTGGATTTTGTCCCCACTGCCGGCACAGGCATCCAAGGACAGATGGCCGACTATTCAAAGATCGACCTGCTCGTGGGGCCCACCGGGTACCAGATGCAGGGGGCCAGCAAGCAGGTGTTTCGTGACAGCTTCGTGGCCATCGCCGACGCCGGAAATCCCCTGCTTCAGCAGCCCCGGCTCACGCTGGCGGACCTGACGACGGTGCCCCACGCCGTCGGCTATTTCGGCGAGGGAATCAGCACCCCGGCCGATAAGCTGTTCGAGTCCCGGGGCATGCAGCGCCGCGTGGCGGCCGTGGTGGCCGGGTTCCTGTCCCTGCCGCTCCTGGTGGAAGGAACCGATTTGGTGGCGATGGTCCCGCGGATGCTGGCGGCACGGGCGCAGCGCGGTGCGGACATCGTTGTGCTGGAGTTCTCGGAGGGGACCGAGGCGTCCCTGGTGGAGGCCATGTACTGGCACCCGTCCCAGGCCGAGGACCCGGCCAGCGTCTGGCTTCGCTCCGTGGTCCAGCGTTCTTGCGCACGGCTGCACGAACTTTTCCCTGTCACTGCGCACCCCGTGACTATCCACGCGGCGGATACCGCCTGACGCCAGCGCCTTGTGCCGGTTGCCGGTGTCCTGGTTGATATTTCCCCCGTGACGGGGTGGTTGCGCGGCCGTAGACTCGTGCTGAAATGAGCCGTGCAGCGACTCAAACAACCCAAGGAGGACCGTTATGAGCAACGTAACCACCAGCCCTGAGGCCGCGGCCGCCGCACAAACCCTGTTCCGGGTCGGTCTCGGAGGGGTGCTTATCGCCCACGGATCCCAAAAGCTTTTCGGCTGGTTCGGCGGGGGAGGCGTCGAAGGCACCAGCAAAGGTATGCATGCCATGGGGTTCCGCCCGGCAAAGCCCAGCGCCATCCTTGCGGGCGTAGGTGAAGCAGGAGCCGGCCTGGCCTTGGCCCTGGGTCTGGCCACCCCGGCCGCCGGCGCCGCTGCTGCAACCACCATGGGCGTCGCAGCCAGCGTCCACGCCCCGAACGGCTTCTTCGCCATGGAGGGCGGCCTTGAGTACCCTGCCGTGCTGGGCCTGGCAGCAGCGGCGTTCACCATCGGCGGCTCCGGACCCTTCTCCTTGGATGCGCTCACCGGTCACGTCCTGGACCGGCCCTGGATGCGGATCACCGCTTTAGCCGTGATCCCCACCGCCATCGCCGTCCAGATTTACCGTCGTCGCCAAGCTCTGGCCGCCGACGCCGCGGCACCGGCCGCCGGCACTCCTGCGGTCATCGCCACGGAAGAGGGTTGAGCCCATCCCCGCGACTAACCCCGCGTCTATCCACGCGGCAGATACCACCTAGACCCGAAGGGCCGTTCCCCGGCCAGCCCGTCCCTGCGAAAGTCGAAGAAACACGCTTTCGTAAAGGACTCTTTATGCCTGCTTCCAGTCAGCGCCTGGCCGGCAAGACCGCCGTCATCACCGGAACGGCCAGCGGCCAGGGCAGGGCGGCCGCGCTCGCCTTCGCCGGGGCAGGAGCGTTGGTGGTGGGCTGTGACATGGACGACGACGGCGCCGCGGCCACGGTTGCGGCGGTCACCGCTGCCGGGGGCCGGATGAGCAGCAGCCGGGTGGATCTCACGGATGAGGCAGCTGTGGCCGGGTGGGCGTGGGATGTCGCGGCGGAGCACGGCCAGGTCCATATCGTCTATGCCAACGCGGCGGTCACCCGTTTCGCCCCGGTGGAGCAGCTCACCTTTGCCGACTGGAAGTGGAACGTGGAGCACGAAATGGATGTGGTGTTCCTGCCGGTGAAGTATTTCTGGCCGCAGCTGATCCAGGTGCCGAATGCGGCCATTGTACTGGTGGGGTCGACTGCGGGAGTCACCGGATCCATGACCAACGGCCGGCTGGCCCATACCGCCACGAAGGGTGCCGTGGTGGCCATGACCAAACAGCTCGCGGCCGAGGGCGCTCCGTATGGGCTTCGCGTTAACACCGTCAGCCCGGGAATGATCCGCACCGCGGCCACCGAGGGCAACCTGCTGGCACCGGACCACCCCATGCGGACTATCGCGGGCAGCATCCCGCTGGGGCGGATTGGGGCGCCGGAAGAAGTCGCCAACTGCGCGCTGTTCCTTGCGTCGGATGAAGCGTGGTATGTGACCGGTGCAAACCTGATGGTCGACGGCGGCTGGTCGGCGGTGCTGCCAGGCTAAGTTTCTCGCGGTGCCCCCCAACTAAGTAGCGCTATGTGTCGTTTTGACGCTCCAAAACGACACTTAGCGCTACCTAGTTGGGATGTATAGGGGCAGTCAGCGGAGGGCATCGGACACCGACTTGGCGCCGCCGTGGCCGGACTGGCCGCCGTCCACCGGGATTTCGGCCCCGGTCACGAACGAAGAGAGCGGGCTGAGCAGGAAGAGCACGACGGCGGCCACCTCCTCCACGTTCCCGGAGCGTCCCAGCGGGGTCTCTTCCAGAGTGGCTTGCCGGAACTCCGGTTTGGCGCCCGCCGTCATAGGCGTTTCGATGAAACCCGGGTGGACGGTGTTCACCCGAATGCCGCTGGGTCCAAGTTCCATCGCTGCCACTTGGGACAACCCGCGCAGCGCCCACTTGCTCGCGGTGTACGCCAGCGGATAATGAGCGGTTAGGCCGGCAGCAGAGCCAACATTGACGATCGATGAGCCGCTGCCCATCAGCGGAGACAGTGCCTGGATCCCCAACAGGCTGCCCGCCACGTTCACGTCGTAGACCCTGTGCAGGTCAGCCACTGATGCCTCAAGCAGCCGGCTGCGCTGGGTGATTCCGGCATTGTTGACCAGCCCGTCCACCTGCCAGCCCTGGGATTGGATCCAGGAAGCGAGGCCGGACCAACCGCCCTCATCAATGACGTCCAGCTGCCGGTACAGCAGCTCGCCGTCCGAAGCGAGGGACACGTCAGCCAGCCCGGCTGGCGCGTCCGCTGCCAGGTCCGTGGCAATGACCCGTGCCCCTGCCTCCGCCAGCAGTCGTGCTTCCGCGGCGCCCTGCCCCTGGCCTGCGCCGGTGACCACCACGGTCCGGCCTTCAAGCTGGAGGGAAACCACCTTAGACGCCGGAAGGAGCCGCAGCGGCAACCCGGTTACGGGGCCTGGGCCGGGCAGGCACACGGGTTACGGCCTCGCGCCGGGCGCCCACCGTGTTTTCGATGGTGCCGATGCCTTCCACCGTCATCCTCACCACGTCACCGGTCTTCAGGGGCGGGGGAGTCTTCGCGCCGTTCCGTCCCCACAGCTCCGCGAGGCAGCCGCTGCCGCACGTGCCGGAGCCCAGCACGTCGCCTGGCCGCACCACCGAGTCCTGCGAGGCGTAGGCCACCAGCTCGGCGAAGGGCCAGCCCATGTTGGACAGCAGGTCCTGGCCGATGGGCTCGCCATTGACTTCGACGGCCATGGAGATCGGCAGGAACCCTTCGGCGTCGTGCCGGTCCTCGAATTCGTCGGCAGTCACGATCCAGGGCCCCAGGGTGTTGGCGAAGTCCTTGCCCTTGCAGGGGCCGAGGCTGACCTTCATTTCACGGCGCTGCAGGTCCCGTGCGGACCAGTCGTTGAGGATTGTGTAACCGAAGATGTGCCGGTGCGCCTCGGCAGCGGTCAGGTTCCTGCCGTCGCTCCCGGGGACGCGTCCGACGACGGCGGCCACTTCAGTCTCAAAGTCCAGGTCCTCACAGCCCGCCGGAATCCCAATTACCTCGCCCGTGCCGGTCACGGTATGAGGGTTGGTGAAGTAGAACGTGGGTGCCTCGTACCACTCGGGCACCACGCCGGCCACGCCGTCGATGCTCTTCCGCACGCCTTCCACATGTTCCTCGAACGCCACGAAGTCCCGCATGGTGGCGGGCTCGAGCGGGGCGAGCAGCTGGACGTCCGCCAGCGGAACGGCAGGGGCGGAAGCTACGGTTTCCCGGGCAACGCGCAGGGTGTCGTCCAGACCGGCGTCCAGCAGCGTCTGGACGCCCTGGCCGCCGGGCAGGGCGTAGCAGGATCCGCCGTCCACGAAGCCGGACTGCGTCCCGCCGTCGTGGTTCCAGCGTGCAATCTTGACCATGGAAGTGTTCCTTAAGCGTTGGGTCGGGCGGTCAGGGCGGCCGCTGCGGTGATGCCCAGGGTGCGTGCGTTGCCGCCCAAAACCTGTGCCTCGTCGTCGGCCGGGAGCGCGGCAGCCTGGATCTCGTCCACCGGAAGGTCGGAGCCCATGTCGAAGGGGTAGTCCGAGCCCAGCAGTACCTGCTCCGGACCGGCTGCGGCGACGAGTGCCTTCAGTTCAGCGGGGCTGTGGACGAGCGAGTCGAAGTACAGCTTCTTCAGGTAGGACGACGGCGGCTGGGCACAGCCGTGTGCCTCAGGCCGGACCTTCCACGCGTGGTCTGAGCGGCCCAGGGTGGTGGGCAGGTAGCCGCCGCCGTGCGCCGCGAGTACCTTGAGCTCCGGGTACCGGTCCAGGACGCCGCTGAAGATCAGGTGGGACAGGGCCACCGCGTTCTCGGCGGGCTGCGAGACGGTGTTGGCGAGGTAGAAGCGGTCCAGCCGCTCATCCAGCGAGCAGCCAAACGGGTGCAGGAACACCAGGGCGCCCAGCTCCTCGGCCCGGCTCCAGAACGGCTCCAGCCGGGGGTCGGAGAGTTCCACGGTGCTGCGCTCCGGATCGTTCGGCGTGGCGGCGAACGATCCGATTTCGACGCCGAGCAGCCCGCACTCCAGAACCGCGTGCTCCAGGGCTTCCACCATCAGGGCGGGGTGCTGGAGCGGGACCAGGCCCAGCCCGTTGAGCCGCTCCGGGGCGCGGTCCACGAA
Organism: Arthrobacter sp. Z1-9; assembly: GCF_054792695.1. Classification (NCBI taxonomy): domain Bacteria; kingdom Bacillati; phylum Actinomycetota; class Actinomycetes; order Micrococcales; family Micrococcaceae; genus Arthrobacter; species Arthrobacter sp. Z1-9. Next base: position 357,927 of record NZ_CP096456.1, read on the forward strand.
CTCGCGGACAGCCCGGTTCGCTGCCTTTGCCACCTTCATGGCCAGCTCCTCGCCGGCGAAGTAGTAGAAGTGCGACGGCGACGGCGAGACCAGCTGTACGTCCACGCCTTGGGCATCCATGTCCGCGAGCCGGCGGTCCAGGTCCGTCAGCTGCGGCCAGCGCTCCTTGATCATCCGCCCCGAAGCGGCCATCGATTCGGGTCCGTTGCGCCGCACCTCCAGGGCCTGCTGCGCGCCGAAGCCCTCCGGGTCCGCCTCGGCCACGAGCTGCTGCAGGGCCGGAAGCAGGATATGGGCGTGGACGTCAACGGTGGGGGTTTGAGTTATGCCGTTGCTCATGCCGGTTCCTTAACGAGGCTGGAGATTGAATGCATAAGGCCGGGCACGTTGGCATCCCGGACGCCGTCGAGCATCCACTGGCCCAACTGGACGGACGCGTTGACAACTGCCTTTGCCCTGTCCAGGCGGCGGTCGGTGAACTCTTTCCAGAGCGTCTCGGTAACGTCGTCGGCACTGATGAGGAGCTCGGCCAGCACAGCCGCATCCTCCATCGCCATGGCAGCACCCTGCGCAATCGTTGGCGGGCAGCTGTGCGCGGCGTCGCCGATGATGACGCTGCGGCCGCGGTTCCAGGACCCGTCGACCAGGTGGGTGGTGAACCAGGTGTAGTTGATGCGGGCACTGTGGTCCAGGTTGGTGCGGATCTCGTTCCAGGGGCCGCCGTAGGCCGCGGCGAGTTCAGCCATGATGCGGGGGCCGTCCTCGTGCTTGCGCTCCTGGGCCTTCTCCACCAGGTAGGCGTAGATGGTGTCAGGGCCTGTGGGGCAGTAGCCGGCGATGAAGCAGGGTCCGCCGTAGGTCAGGTCCGTCCGGACCACCTCTTCCGGGCGCTCCACAAAGGCGCGCCAGATGCCCATGCCCGTGGGCTGCGGCTCTACCTCGATGCCGATCTCCTTGCGGACAGCGGAGTGCAGGCCGTCGGCGCCAATCAGGAGGTTGTAGGTGGCGGTGGCGCCGTCGGCGGTGCCCACGGTGACGGACCCGCCGTCGTCCGTTATGCCGGTGACTGTCCTGCCGTAGCTGATCCGGGCGCCTGCCTGCTCTGCCCGGTCGCGGAGGATGGCGGTGAGGTCGGGGCGGTACATGCCCATTGTGGCGGGCAGGTCATCACCGCCCGTCCGGATGTCCTCCAGGAGGGCGATGACGGTGCCGTCGGGGTCCGGGGCGCGCAGGCCCAGGGTGCTGAAGCCGTAGCCCTTCGCCTCGACCTGATCCCAGACGCCGAGTTGGCGGAGGACCCGCAGGGCGTTGCCCTGCAGGGTGATCCCGGATCCAAGGGTCTGCGGCGCTTCCGCCTTCTCAAGGATTTCCACCTGGATTCCGGCGTCGGCCAGGAGGATGGCTGCGGTCAGTCCCGCGGCTCCGGCCCCGACGATTCCGACGTTCTGTACTGCTGCCATCGCTGACTCCTTTGTATTGACGGCGTTACTGCTGGTGGTTTTGTTGCTGTTTTAACTGAAGCTACCGGACGGCGATCGGGTTGACGGGCGATCCGACGGCACCGGTGATCGGAAGAGGCGCGGCGGTGAGCAGGAAGTCGTACCTGCCGTCCGCCGCACACGCTTCAGCCAGGCCATCCGGGTCCCACATCTCGCCCAGGAACAGGCCGAGGTTGGGGATGGCGATCTGGTGCAGGGGCTGGAAGGCGGCGTCGAACTCGTTGGGACGGACTTCGAACCCCCAGGTGTCGGTGGCGATCCCGGCGATTTCCGAGCGGTGCAGCCACGGTGCCGTACTGAAGGACAGGCCCGGTGCCGAACCGCCGGCGTAGTCGCCCCAGCCGTCCCGGCGGACCCTCGTGTGCTGCCCGGTGCGGATCACCACGATGTCGCCGCGGCCCACCTTTGAGCTGTGCCCCTGCAGGTCAATGGTCCGCTGGAGGTGTTCGGGGGTGATGGCGAAACCGTCCGGCAGTTCGCCGTCGTTCCTTCCCAGTTCCGGGCCGAGCGCACGGCCGACGTCGAGCAGGACGCCGCGGGTGACGATCTTGGCCGCAGCGGTTTCGATGCCGGTCACCAGGTCGCCCTCCGAGGTGACTACGTCGCCGGCTGCCCTGCCGTTCCAGGCCTTGCCCTGGTCGAAGATGTGGCCCAGGCCGTCCCACTGGGTGGAGCACTGCAGCGGCATGGCGATCACGTCGTCGGCACCGCCGAAGCCGTGCGGAAATCCCTGGTTGCCGCGTTCGGCGTCCACCCCGGTGTCCGTCATGGTGTGGACGGGGTTGGTGCGGCGGCGCCAGCCCTTCTGCGGTCCGTTGGTGTCGAACGGCTGGGACAGCGAGAACGCCTCACCGGTCCTGACGAGGGCCGCGGCTTCGACGCGCTTGGCGGCGTCGATGAAGTTCAGGGTGCCCAGGACGTCGTCCTGGCCCCAGCGGCCCCAGTTGTTGTGGGCCGCGGCCATGGCGCGGATGCTGCCCAGCGGGTCCTCACGCCGGATCACCGGGGAATCGGTTGATTCCCCGGTGGCGGTGGTTGGTGCTGTGTCCTGCGTGGTCACTGCTTGCTGCCTTCAGCGAGAACTTCGTCCTTGCAGCGGATCAGCTGGGTGCCAAGGCCCGTGATGGTGCCTTCCATGACATCCCCGTCTTGAAGCAGGCGGCCCCAGTGTTGGCCGTTGCCGGCGGGGCTTCCGGTGAGGACCAGGTCCCCGGGCCGGAGCGGCATGATTTGCGAGGCCTCGCTGACCAGCTTGGCCACCCCGAAGATCATGTCCTGTGTGGACTCGTCCTGCATGGCCTTGCCGTTAAGCTTCAAGGTCACTTGAACGTCCTGCGGGTCCCCGAAGAACTTGGCGGGCACCAGCAGCGGACCGGTGGGCAGGAAACCGGGGGCGTTCTTGGCGCGGTACCAGTCAGAGCCGATGGCCGGCATGTCCTTGCGGAAGACGTATTCACGGGTGGTGATGTCGTTGACCATGGTGTAACCGAAGACGTAGTCCAGGGCTTCCTCGGGGGTGACGCGGAACGCGGTCCTGCCGATGACCGCTGCCAGTTCCAGCTCCCAGTCGTGGGACTTGGAGTAGGCAGGCAGGGTGAGGTCGTCCGTTGCGGAGGCGATCGCCGTCGGAAGCCCGATGAAGAAGTACGGCGTGCCCTGGCCTGCCCGCTTGTCCATCATGGCCGCCGTCTTGGTGCGCACTTCTTCCTCGTCCTCGCCCGGTTCGCGGTGCGCTGCGGCGAGGTCGATCACGTGCTTGCGGTAATTCGCGCCAGTCTGCAGCACCTGGGCCGGTTCCACCGGGGCGAGGACCTCGACGTCGGCGAGTGCCAGGCTGGCGTCCTGGCCGGCGGCGGCGGCGAGGGTGTCCAGCTGGGCTTCGGCGGTTTCCCAGTGCTCGATCAGGGAGTTGATGTCCCCGTCCAGTGGCAGGACCCGGTCATTGATCAGCAGGCCGGCGCGGGCCTTGCCGTCGCCGGCTTCCTGGAAGCGGATGAGGGCATATGTTGCTTCAGGCATATCTTTCTAGCCCCGTCCCTGCTTGGCGTAGGGGTTCAAGAGGGCTTCCTTCATTTCGGGGGAGGCACCTTCTTCGGTGGCGGTGAAGCCCTCGGCCGGCGGGAAGGACTCGGTCATGGAGTGCGGCATGGCGCCGTTCTTGTAGAAGTTGTTGGAGCCCAGCGACGGCTTCCAGGTGTTGGCGTCCCAGTCCGGGACGTAGTTGCGGTAGCCGCCGGAGTTCAGTTCGACGCGCATGCCGGAGGGGTCGCGGAAGTAGAGGAAGTTCTGTTCGCCCACGCCGTGGATTGAGGGGCCGTATTCCATCGGCGTGCCGTTTTCCATCATGACGTCGGCGGTGCGGAGCAGGTCCTCGGTGGCGTCCACCCAGAAGGCGATGTGGTTGACGCGGCCGGCGCGGCTGGAGGTGTCCAGGACGACGCCGAGGTCGTGGGACTTTTCGTTGGTGGTCAGCACGGAGAACACGGTGATGGGTGCTTCGTCCAGGTCAACGAAGGCCATGACGCGGAAGCCGAGGGCCTCGTTGTACCACTTGGCGAAACCGCGGACATCGGAGGACGCCACGGTGACGTGGTCCAGGAAGCGGGGTGCGGCGGCGTGGCTGCTGCGGCGCTCGGGCCGGTCCGGGTAGGTGGACTCGAAGCCGGGTTCGGCTACGAACTTTTCCACTTCATAGAAGAGGCGCATGTGGTGGCCGTAGGGGCCGGTGAATTCGTAGGCCTTGCCGAAGCCGTGGCCGCCGGGGGTCCAGGTGCCCTGGACGCCGGTTGCTTCGATGCGCTGGGCTGCGGCTTCGAGGGCTGCCTGGGAGTTGGTCCGCCAGGCCATCCGGCCCAGGGACGCTTCCGGTCCTTCGGTGATGACCAGGCTGTAGCGGTAGTAGTCGCCCCAGCAGCGCAGGTAGACGTTGCCGTCCACGCGGTCGATGATGCGCATGCCGAACTTTTCCTCGTAGAACCGTGCCGAGGCTTCGACGTCCGGGGTGGTGATTTCGAGGTGGGCAAGATGGGAGAGGGGAGTTTCCACGTTGAAGTCCTTCTGGTTACTGGCTGCGGTACAGGTTGCTGCAGGTCCTGTAACTACTGTGAGGCACTTCATATATTCGGGGAAGGCGAGCTTTTTGATATCAACTATCCGCCCCGCTGATACCCGCCACAGCGACGCTCTCTCACTAAATGGGGTTAAATCACTAACGCTCTCTCACTTTCTTAAGGAAAGTGAGAGAGCGTTAGCGAAAATGGCGCGTTAAGTGAGAGAGCGTGCCAGTGGTTGGGTTACTCCTTGCCGAGCCCCGCGGCCGAAGTCTTCTCGCCTGCCACGCTGTTGAGCGCGGCCAGGTCGAAGATGCCGTTGATGTCGGCCTGCTTGGTGGTGCCGGCAGCGACGCCGTCGGCCAGGAGCTTCTGGTAGGTTCCGGCCAGCGGGTCCACGGTGAACACGATGTTCTTCAGCGACCTGTCGATCACGTCCGCCTTCAGTTCGGCGCCGGCGGATTCCTTCAAAGCGGCGTTGATGATAGAGGCCTTCTCGCCGTCGGCCGCGTTGTTCAGCCACTCCACCGACTTCACGTGCCCCTTCAGCAGCGCCTTCACGGTGTCCGGGTGGTCAGTGGCGAATTTCTGGCTGACGATCAGGATGGTGGTGGGGAATTCGCCCGGCTTGCCGGACAGCGAGCCGTCCCACAGGTCCTTCTCATCCACCAGCACCTTGGCTCCGGCGGTCAGTACCAAACGGGAGGCCCAGGGCTCAGGCAGCCACGCGCCGTCGAGCTTTCCGTCCTGGAACAGCTTCAGGGTCTGGGCGTTTTCAGTGGGGTTGATGGCGACGTCGCCGCTGCCGTCCACGTTGGTCTTGTAGCCCTGCGAAGCGAGCCACGCCCGGAGCGCAACGTCCTGCGTGCCGCCAAGCTGCGGGGAGGCGAGCGTCTTGCCCTGGAGGTCTGCGGGGGAGTTTATCTCTGGCTTGACCACCAGCTGGGCGCCGCCGGCGGCTGCGCCGGCAATGATGTGCACCGACTCGCCGGCGCTCTTGACGTAGGAGTTGATGGCCGGGTTCGGGCCGATGTAGGTGGCGTCGATGGCGCCGGCGTTCAGGGCCTCGATGGCGGCGGGGCCGGCGTTGAACACCTGGGTGGTCAGCTTCGTATCGCCGAGTTCATCGGCAATGTGGCCCTGGCTGACGCCGACGAGGGCGGGGGCGTGGGTGACGTTGCCGAAGTAGCCGAGCTTCAGTTCTGCGGCGGGGTTGCCGGCAGCTGCGGTCTCCTGGACCGCTGCCGGCGCACTGTTGTTGTTGTTGACCGCGGAGGCGACGGCGGCGCCGCCACCGACGAGGGCCAGGATGCCGGCGGCGATGCCGATCTTCAGGCCGAGGGGGCGCTTGGGAGTGGCTGACTGGCCGGCGACGATGCGGGTGGAGCTTGGCTGTTCCGGACTCTTGCTTGAGGGGTCTGACATTGGAAAGTTCCTTTGCTGGGGGATGCTGAGTTGAGAGTACGGAGCACCCGGCAGCGCCACAATCATTCCCGTAGCGGGCGTTCACGGGACGTCGCGAACGCTCAACAGGGCGTAGCGCAGCGTCAAGGAACGTCTCGGGAAGACACAGAACAAGGCTTACGACGGCGTCGCCCGGACTAGCGGGCGCGGGAACGTTTGGCGGGTGGGAAGGGAGCGCCTGCGGATGAAATACTCCGCCACGGCGAGGTTGATGACCCAGGCGGCCCCCATCAGAACGGCCCTCGTTGTAACGTCCGGCGGGCTGGCGAGTAGTTCGGGCACGATGAGGATCAGGGCCTGGGTTCCAGCACCGAGGCCGATGGCGTACGCCCTGGTCATCCACCCGCCGTGCTTCGTGAAGTCGCGGCGCAGCACTGCGCGAAGTCCCAGGATGAGGCTGAGTGCCATGGCGGAGCCGAAAACGAGCCGAAGGACAAGCAGCAGCTGCCCGTCGCTGGGCGGCAGCGTGTAGAAGACCGCCATATAGAGGCCGGACAGTGCTGCGAGCAGGCCCGCCGGCAGGAGGACTCGCCCGGCGATACGGTGCCAGCGGCGCCGGCGGAGCGACGGAACGAACTGGAATGCTCCGAGCAGGGAGTAGACGGTGACACTGACGATATGGATTACCACCGGTGTGGGGGAGTCGAAGAACCTGGCGTTGCGCTCCGTCACTGCCGCTCCACCGGTCAGTTCGGTCAGCCGGGCGGCGCCGGCGATCACCGGGATGAGGCTGAGGAAGATCAGGCCGGCGGGAACAAGCCACTCCCGTCGCCGTCGCTTTACAGCCGCGGGCGCCTTCGCCGGTGCACTTTGCCTTGTGGTTTGCATTGTCCTGCTCCTCTTGGTGCCGGCGTGCTTGCCCTCCGGAAGCGGACCAGGAGGTCGCCCTTGGGGCTGAGGTGTACGACGTACACCTTCTAGGACCAAATGTAGGTGTACGCCGTACACTGGTCAAGGGGTGCAAGGAAACGGAAGGACCAATGGCATGAGCAGGCAGGGCGCGGCGCAGCGCGTGCGCCTCAACCGCGACAGGGTGCTGCAGGCCGCCGTCGCGCTTGCCGACGAAATAGGGATCGGGCCGCTGAGTATGCGCAGGCTTGCCCAGGAGCTCGACGTGGTGCCCATGGCGCTGTACAAACATGTAGCCCACAAGGAGGAGCTTCTCGACGGCATGATCGACGTGATCATCACCGAGATCGATCCGCCGGCCACCGGCCTGGGCTGGAAGGACGTGGTCCGGCGCAGGATCCTTTCAGCTCGGAGCGTCCTTCAGCGGCATCAATGGGCCCGGCAGGTCCTCGAAACGCGCACCAACAAAACGCCCGGCGTCCTCGCCTACATGGACTCGTTTATCGGAATGTTTCTCGAGGGCGGCTTCTCGGTGGATCTGACCCACCACGTCATGCACGCCATTGGCAGCCGCATGTGGGGCTTCACCCAGGAGCTGTTCCAGGAACCGGCCGAGCCAACGGACGGAGCGGTGGCGGACCCGGACGAGGCGGCCCGGCAGGCAATGCTCCAGGAGATGGCCAGGCGCTACCCGAATGTCCTGACGATCGCCATGGCTTCCGCCCACGATCCGGACGCCGTTGTTGGGCAGGGCTGTGATGACCAGTTTGAATTCGAGTTCGCGCTCGACCTGCTGCTGGACGGCATCGAGAAACTGCACGCCCAGGGTTGGACGTCGGCGCGGGCGTAAGGGCAACCGCTTAAAACAAAGGGAGTGGTGCCGCGCCCTGCCCGAAGGCGCAGTACCACTCCACTTTGTGTTGTGTCGGCTTTAGCTGCCGGCGGCTGCCGGCCTGGACTCCCGCACCACCGGCGGCGTGAACCGTGCCCCTGTGTCCGGGAAGGCAGGCACCTCGATGCGGGCGTGGGTGTGGACCTCCTGGACGGTCCGGCGGGTGTGTTCCGCAATGTCTTCCATGGTGGCCACCCACATGCCGTCCATTGCTTTCACCCTTTCAATCAGCCTTTCCAGGGCCACTGCTTTTGAGGGCCGGCCGGAGATGAAGGGATGGTTGGTGAGGACAAAGCAGCTGCCCTGGGCATGGTGTGCCTCCGCTTCGAGCGTCCACATTTCGAGGACCTTGGCCGGGCTTTCGATGACACCGCTGCCCGTGACGCCGGGGTAGAAGGCGTACTGCTCCCAGTCGTCCAGGGCCCAGTCCACGGGGATTTCCACGATGTCCCGGGTGTCACCCGGGGCGACGCTGAAGCGGTAGGGGGCGTCGCCGTCGAGCAGGCTCGAATCGTAGAGGAAGCCGCGGTCCGCCAGAAGCGCGGGCGAATGCCAGTTGAGCTCCCACCACGGCGCCCGGTACCCCACCGGCTCCACTCCGGCGGCCTTCGCCAGGGCCTCCAGTCCGCGGTCGATGTAGCGGGCCTCCGTTTCGGCGTCGATGCCCTGCATTGGCTCATGCAGGTAGCCGTGGTGGGCCACCTCGTGCCCGGCGTCCACGATCCGCCGCACCGTGTCCGGGTAGCACTCGGCCGTGAAACCGGGAACAAAGAACGTGGCGCGGATGTCCTGGCGCTGGAGGATCTGCAGCAGCCGGGGAACAGCCACCTTGGGCCCGTAGGACTGGTGCGTCATCAGGGACATCCGGCGGGTGCTCTTGGGATCATGGGCGATGGTGCAGGATTCGGCGTCGACGTCGAACGTGAAGGACGCTGCTGCCCGCTTGCCTTGCGGCCAGGTGATGGGGTGGGCGGAGTCGGGGAACGCTTCAAGAGTCATGCGGAGAAGTCCTGTCGTAACGGGGTGCGGCGGTTCAGAATGTGCGGTTCTGCAATGTGCGGGTTCAGAGTGCGGCGGGCGTCCCGGGCTGGGCGGCGGCGCCGGTCAGCTCGGAGGGCAGCTGGTGGTGGGCAGATGTCGGGCCGGACTCGATGAATTTGCGGTGCATCCTCGGTCCCAGGATGGCGTAGCTGGTGGCGCTGGCAAGGCCGCCGGCCAGCCAGGACAGGTCCCAGCCGCCCAAAGCCACGGCGATGGGGCCCTGCATCGCAGGGACGAGGCCGTACATAAACAGCCAGGTGGCGAAGATGCCCACCAGGAGGGAGGTAATGCCCGCCCAGTTGACGCCGGGGAGCCGCCGGGTGCCGACGCCGTCGAACAGTCTTTCCGGATTGCCGGGCCAGCGCTTGTCGATCCAGAAGTAGTGGACCAGCATGACGCCGCCCCAGGCGGCCACCCAGGCGACGAGTCCGATGAGCCAGGCGTCGAGGACTGCGGCGAAGTCCTCCTGGAAGATGAAGAAGACGACGGCGGCGAGCGAGAAGACGCCGACGAACAGGTTGAGCTTGCGGCGGCTGATGGTGATGTCGAGTGCCTGGGTGGCCACCGAGAAGGTGTAGATGTTCAGGATGTTGGTGGCGATGGGGCCGTGGAGCACCATCAGCAGTACGGGCAGTGCGAGGACGCCGAAGTTCTGGACGATGAGCTTGCCGGGGTCGATTTCGCCGCTGTTGGTGGCCAGGCTTGCGCCCAGGACACCGAGCCAGACGACGGGGATGAATTGGCCCAGCACCGATGCCAGGTAGACCTTTTTCTTGGGCACTTCGGTGCTGACGAACCGGGAGTAGTCTGCGGCGTAGGTGAACCAGGTGATGCCCCAGCCGATGCCGATGGCGGTCATCACGGCGCTCATCGCTGCAATCCGCTCCGAGCCTTCGAGGATGTTGCCGGCGGGACCGGCGTAAGCCCAGTTGATGTCCATGCCGAACCACGCCACAGCAGACATCACGGCCAGGATGACGATGGTGGGCGGGACAGTCCACTTTTCGAAGGCAGCAATTGCCTTGTAGCCAAACCAGGCGATGGCTACCTGGGCGGCCATGATTCCGGTTGCGACCGCAATCTTCCAGCCGTAGTTGGCCGCTGTAGGGTCCACCCAGCCGAGGGTTCCGAAGAGTGCCATGACCAGGTCCAGGATGATCCAGGTGTTGACGGCGCACCAGCCGATTACCAGGAGCGCCTGAATGGCTGCGGGGAGGTAGTTCCCCCGCCTGCCGAATGCGGCCCGGGCGAGCACCATGCCGGTGGCGCCGGTCTTCTGGCCGAGGAGGACGAAGCAGCCGAAGAGCAGCATGCCGATCAGGTTGCCCAGCACCAGGACCGTCACGGTGTCCGCGAAACCCAGCCCCAGGTGGATTCCGAGGGCGCCCAGTACCCAGTTGATCGGTGCCAGGTTGGCGCCGGCCCAGATCCAGAACTGGCCGGAGACCTTGTGCGTGCGCTTGGATTCGGGAATTGGCTGGAGCCAGGCTTCGACGTCCTCCGTGTGAACGGATTGCTCGGCTCCTGGGGCTGTAGGTTGTTGTTGCATCGGGGCCTCTTCGTTGAGGGGATGGGGATTCTTCAAGATTATGTGTCGGGGGCCACCTTCACCATCTACAATGTGTCTTGAGCTTTCCCCTTCTACATGACGGAGTGTCATGCCTGTTCGATTGGAAGATGTTCTACGGCATTCCACCGTTGTTGCCGCGGATCCCGTGGTCCGGGCGGCGGCGGGACTGGTTCCCCAAACCCAGCTGCGGTGGATCCACTCCAGCGAGGTTTTGGACATTGCCTCGCTGCTCGGCGGCGGGGAGCTGCTGCTGACAGGCGGCCAGGCCCTGGCGCTCGCTACCGATGAGCGCCGCACGGGCTACATCCATGATCTGGCCGAGCGTGGGGTGGCGGCGCTCGCCATCGAGACCGGCACTGTGCTGCCGTCCATTCCTTCCTCGATGATTTCGGCTGCCGAGGAAGACGGGCTTCCCCTGATCGAGCTTCGCAAGGTGGTGCCTTTTGTGGCGGTCATGGAGGCTATCAACTCACAGCTCGTCAGCCAGTCCGCCGCGCAGCTGCAGGAGGCCGACCAGGCCAGCCACGCCATGGCGGTGGAACTCGCGCACGGAGGCAGCCTGGACCGGATTCTTGCAGTCCTGGCTGCTGCAACGGGTTCGGACGTGGTGCTCACCTCTACCGCCGGGATTACCCTCGCGAGTGCGGAACCTGCGGGGGAGAGTGAAGCATCCGCCTCCTTGGACGGTATCCCCGGGGATCATCAGCGGGCCGTCCATATTGAAGTGCCCGTGAGGGGGATTCCCTCTGCCCGCCTGACACTGCAGGTGCGCGGCGAAGCCGACGTGAACCTGGCACGGATCGCCGGCAACCGTTCCGTGGACATCCTGGCCCTTGCCTTGCTGCAACGGATGCCTCCCGGTCTGAAGGAGATGGCCGGCGCTGCGCTGATCCGGGCCATTGATTCCGGCAAGCAGAACTGGCGGCTGCAGGAGCTGGCTCCCGCCGCAGGCATCCCTGTCTCCGCCCATGTGGTGGCGGTGGTTATGCGCTCCTCCGCTTCGCAGCAGCTCCGGCGGCAAGTGGAGCACCTCCTGGACCCGGGTGGCCAGCACGGCGCCAGTTATGCGGACAACGCGGAGCTGCTGGCCCTGGGGGTCCTCCGATCCGGGAATGCGCAGGATGAGCGGCAAAAGATCGTGGACGGCCTGCAGTCGCTGACGGTACCGGAGGGAACGGTGAGTGCCGTCGGGCCGATTGCCTCGGGCATCTCCTCCGCTCCCTGGTCCCTGGCCGAGGCGAGGCTCACGCTGGAACTGGCTGCCGACGTCGGACGTGGCAGTTTCGGCCGAACCGCACCCGGGGTAGGCGGGCAGGGCACCGTCCTTGATGCCCAGGCGTTCGCTGTGGAACGGTTCGCAGTGCACTCCGTGGACGAGGCCGTGCGCCGCGACTTCGTGGGCCAACAGCTCGGCGCCGTCCTTGAGCACGACGCCCAGCGCCAGTCCAAGCTGGTGGAGACGCTGCGGGTCTGGCTGGACTCCGGCTGCAACACCGCCCAGGCTGCAAGGGAGCTGCATGTGGAGCGGCAGTCCATGCACCAGCGCTTGCAGCGGATCTTCTCCCTCTGCGGCGGCGACCCCCGGGGAACCGGCCGCCTTCCCGCCCTGCACCTGGCCACCCGCCTCGCCGCCCTCCAGCCCCAATAACCAGCTGCGACGCTCTCTCACTTAACGCGGCTTTTCCGGCGATCCTCTCTCACTTAACGTGGCTTTTCCGGGGATGCTCTCTCACCCACCAACGCCCAACGCCAGGCCTGTGGATAACTTCTGCGGCGTCCTGCCGCGTCGAGGCACAATGCCAGCATGCGAAAGCAAGAGTTCCTGCCCCCGCCGTTGGCTGAGGCGCCCTTTACCTTCGGTTCGGCCAGGGCTTCCGGTGTCACACTGGACCGGCTTCGGCGCAAGGATGTCGTCAACGTGGGTCGTGGTCTCTACCGCCCGGCGGATTGGGACTTCGATCTGGAAGGCGCCGCCAGGGCATTGTCCGCTGCGTCGCCCGGCGCGTGGATCTCACACGTGACTGCGGCCCGGCTCCGTTGTCAACTGCTGCCACCGTGGCTGGCAAATTCCACGGAACTGCACCTCAGCAAGCCGCGTGCACTGCCGTCCGTGCGCCGGAAGGGCATTTTTGGGCATACCGTCCTGGCCCTTGAGGATGAGATTGAGGTGGTTGACGGCATCAACCTGAGCACCCGGTCCCGCACTTGGCTTGATCTGGCACGGGTCCTGCCGCTCAATGATCTGGTCAGCATGGGTGACGAACTGATCCGCATCCCGCGGGTGGATTTTGAGGGTAGGACCCAGCCCTACGACACCTTGGCGGGGCTTCGCACCCTCGTGGGCCGCCACCCGAATCTTCAAGGCATCGTCAGGGCGCGCGACGCGCTGGACCTGATGCGGGTGGGTGCGGACTCCGCGCCCGAATCGCTGCTCCGCCTGGCTATCGTCAGCGCGGGCCTGCCCGAGCCTGAACTTCAGGTGCCATTGCGCGCGGGAGACGCGAGGTCGCCGTCGGCCGATCTGGGCTACCGTCACCGTCGCCTTGCCATCCAGTACGACGGCGGGCATCACCTTGGCGACGCACAGATACTCAGCGACAGGCGACGGGATAAGGCCTTCAAATCAGCCGGTTGGACGGTCCTTGTTTTCCACAAGGACGATTTTGCCGACGGCTTCGAAGGTGCAGTGCAACGCGTCAAATGTGCACTTCGGAGGGGCTGGCTTGACCACCCGCAGGCGTCAGGGTTTGCCAGCGGTAACTGATCGTCGACAGGGATATGCATCATGGCGAAAAATGGCGCTTAAACCCGTGACGCTCCCTCACTAAAGGCGAGAGAGCGTCGGCGGAAAAGCCGCGTTGTGTGAGAGAGCGTCGCGGGAAAACCCACGTCAAGTGAGAGAGGATCGCCGGAAAAGCCAAATTAAGTGAGAGAGGGTCCGTGGGGGCTAGCGGAGCACCACCGTCCGGCTGCCTTGCAGGATGACCCGGCCCTCGCAGTGCCAACGCACCGCGTTGGACAGGGCCTTGCACTCGGTGTCACGGCCGGCGGCCACCAGGTCCTCGGGCCCGTACGTGTGGTCTACCTCCACGGTCTGCTGCGAGATGATCGGCCCCTCGTCCAGCTCGCTGTTGACGTAGTGCGCGGTGGCGCCCACGGTCTTCACGCCGCGGGCATACGCCTGGTGGTACGGCTTGGCGCCCTTGAAGCTGGGCAGGAACGAGTGGTGGATGTTGATGGCCTTCCCGTCCAGCTTTCGGGTCAGGTTGTCGCTGAGCACCTGCATATACCGGGCCAGGACCACGAGCTCCACATCGAACTCATCCACCAGCTCCAGCAGCCGGGCCTCGGCAGCGGGCTTGGTTGCAGCCGTGACGGGCACGTGGAAGAAGGGGATCCCGTGCCATTCCACCAGTGCCTGGTGGTCGGTGTGGTTGGAGACCACCGCCACCACGTCCACCGGCAGTTCGCCGATGCGCGCCCGGAACAGCAGGTCGTTGAGGCAGTGCCCGAACTTGGACACCATGATCAGCACCCGCCGCTTGGAACCGTGCCGCTCCAGCCGCCAGCGCATCCCGAAGCGCTCCGCAACAGGGCCAAAAGCGGCCCGGAGCGTGTCCGCGGTGGAGGCATCGCCGTCGGACGCAAAATGCACCCGCATAAAGAAGTGCCCTTCGGAACGCTCGCCGAACTGCTGGTTGTCGATGATGTCGCAGCCGTGCTCCAGCAGGAACCCGGAGACGGCGTGGACAATGCCGGGCGATTCCGAGCAGTCCAGCGTGAGGACGTGCTCGACCGTGGTCGCCGGCTGCGGCAGGGAGGTTTCAGTCTGGATGGCAGTCATGGCTCAGCACTCGATTACGTTGACGGCAAGGCCTCCGCGGGAGGTTTCCTTGTACTTGGTTTTCATGTCGGCTCCTGTTTCGCGCATCGTTTTGATGGCTTTGTCGAGGGATACCTTGTGGCTGCCGTCGCCGTGCAGGGCAAGGCGGGCGGCGTTGATGGCCTTCACGCTGGCGATGGCGTTGCGCTCGATGCAGGGGATCTGCACGAGCCCGCCCACCGGGTCGCACGTTAGGCCGAGGTTGTGTTCAATGCCCACCTCGGCGGCGTTTTCCACCTGGGCAGGCGTGCCGCCCAGCACTTCGCAGAGCCCGGCGGCGGCCATGGAGCAGGCGGAACCCACCTCGCCCTGGCAGCCCACCTCGGCCCCGGAAATGGAGGCGTTGATCTTGAACAGGATTCCGACGGCGGCCGCGGCCAGCAGGAAGCGGACTACACCGTCGTCGTTGGCGCCGGGGACGAACTTCACGTAGTAGTGCAGCACCGCCGGGACGATGCCCGCCGCGCCGTTGGTGGGTGCCGTGACGATGCGCCCGCCGGCGGCGTTTTCCTCGTTCACGGCCAGCGCGAACAGGTTCACCCATTCCATGGCCCGGAGCGGGTCGGTCACCCCAGTGTCCGCCGTCAGGGTTTGGAATAACGACGGCGCGCGGCGGCGGACGTTGAGCCCGCCGGGGAGGATGCCTTCCGCGGCGCAGCCGTTGTCCACGCATTCGCGCATGACCGCCCACAGCCCCAGCAGCTTCTCCCGGAGTTCCGCTTCGGTCCGCCACACCAGCTCGTTGGCGAGCATAACGTCGGAGATGGACATGCCTTCGCGTGCGCAGATCTCCAGGAGCTCGTCCGCACTGGCGAACGGGTAGGGAAGGACGGTTGAGTCGGCAACCACCCTGTCGGCGGCATCGGCGTCCCCATCAACAACGAAGCCGCCCCCAATCGAATAGAAGCTCCGTTCGCTGAGGACAGCCCCGGTGTGGTCCAGCGCCCGGAAGGTCATGCCGTTGGGGTGGGCCGGGAGGGACTTGCGCCGGTGCAGCACCACGTCCTCGTCCCAGTTGAAGTCCACCCGGTGGTCGCCGCAAATCCACAGTTCGGCGTCGAGGGCGGCGGCCGCCACCTGGTCGTCCGCGGTAAATGTGTCCACGGTTTCCGGGTCCAGCCCCTTGAGGCCCAGCACCACGGCCTTGTCCGAGCCGTGGCCCCGGCCAGTGGCGCCCAGCGAGCCGAACAGTTCGGCCTGCACGCGCCTGGTGGAGCTGAGGTGTCCGTCGCCTTTGAGTCCGTCGGCGAACAGCTTCGCTGCCCGCATCGGGCCGACCGTGTGTGACGACGACGGCCCGATGCCAACGGAGAACAGGTCCAGGACGCTGAGGGCCATTTAGGGGACCTCGGGGGAGGCGTACTCCCGCATGGCGTCGAGGAGCCAGCGGCCCAGGAAATCGGCGAACGAGGCGCGGGGGAAGATCCGGAAGGTCTCCTCGCCGGTCTTCCACAGCACCACGGGGATGTTGCCGATTTCGGTGGACAGCGCCGTGCCGGCCGACAGGACGCGGGGGTGCAGGTCCAGGGAGCAGCCCTTTTCCAGGACGGCGCGGGACCGGGGTCCGGTGAGTTCGAAGGTGGTGCGGTTGGCGGAGAGGTCCACCACCTGGCCCTCGCCGTCGCCGAGTGCTTCGCGGAGTGCCTGGATCAGGTCGCCGCCGAGGGACTCATGGGCTTCGGTGGGTGCCACCACCAGGAACTCTTCGGGCCCGAGCCACAGTACCGACGTGTCCCTGGAACCGCTGACGGCGCCGCAGGCCCCGGGCAGGCCGCCGGTGACGGTGGCTACGCGCTGTCCGGCGTCGCTGGTCCGGTTGACCCGAAGGCCCACCATGGTCAGGAAGGACACCTCGGACAGTTCCACGACGCCCCGGACGGACCCGGTTTCAAACGCTGCCCGGAGCTGGGCTGCGGGGCTGACACGGAGGGAGAGGTTCTTCTCGTAGGAGGTTGCGGGTGCTGCTGTTTCAGCCATCTTTGCGGGTCCCTTCGGGGTCAAAAAGTACGGTTTCGGCGACGACGACGTCCACAAGTTGATCGCCGGCGGCAGCCACCAGGGTTTCGCCGATGCGGTTGCGGCCGTTCTTGATCAGTGCCAGGCCGAACGACCTGCCCAGGGCGGCGCTGTGGTAGCTGGAGGTGACGAAGCCTTCCATCGGAACCGGCCCGTAGGCAGGGTTGGTGGAGCGGCCCTTTTCCACGAGCTGCGTGCCCTCGGGCAGGCGCAGCGTGCCGTCCACGGGGAGCACGCTGACCAGGTGCTTGCGGTCCTCGCGCTGGGCGTCGGCCCGGGAGTAGGAGCGCTTGCCGATGAATTCCTTGGCCTTGGAGACGATCCATTCCATGCCCGCGTCCTGCGGGGTGACGGTGCCGTCCGTGTCCTGCCCGACGATGGGGTAGCCCTTTTCGGCGCGGAGCACGTGCATGGTTTCGGTGCCGTAGGGGGTGATGTTGAACTCGGCGCCGGCGGCTGCCACGGCTTCCCAGGTGTTAAGCCCGTACCAGGACGGCACGTTGATCTCGTAGGCAAGTTCGCCGGAGAAGGAGATCCGGCAGATTCGGGCGCGGACGCCGGAGGCGAGGGTGGTTTCGCGGAACGTCATGAACGGGAAGGCTTCGGCTTCCAGCCCGCCGTTAGCTGCCAGTTCCGGTGCCACCTTTGCCAGGACAGCGCGGGATTTGGGCCCGACGACGGCAATGGTGCTCCACTGTTCGGTCACCGAGGTGCAGTGCACGTCCAGGTCCGGCCACTCGGTCTGCAGCCATTCCTCCAGCCAGTCCAGCACCTTCGCGGCGCCGCCGGTGGTGGTGGTCATGAAGTAGCGGTCCTCGTCCAGGCGCAAGGTCACGCCGTCGTCGAAGATCATGCCGTCCGCCATGCACATCACGCCATAGCGCGCGGAGCCCGGTGCGAGCTTCTTGAACGCGTTGGTGTAGATCCGGTTGAGGAACTCACCGGCGTCCTTGCCGCGGATCTCGATCTTGCCCAGGGTGGTGGCGTCCATAAAGCCCACGGAGTCACGGACGGCAGCGCACTCGCGCAGTACCGCGGCGTCCATGTCCTCCCCGTCCTGGGGGTAGTACCAGGGCCGCTTCCACTGTCCAACGTCCTCGAACAGGGCGCCCTTGGCCACGTGCCACGGGTGAATGGAGGTGACGCGCGCGGGGTCGAACAGCTCGCCGCGCTGGCGGCCGGCAAGTGCCGCGAACGCCACGGGGGTGAAGGGTGCACGGTAGGTGGTGGTGCCGATGTCACCGATGCCCCGTGAAGCTTCGCCGGCCGTCCGGAGTGCGGCGGCGATGACGCCGATCGCGTTGACGCCGGAGGTCTTGCCCTGGTCGTTGGCGGTGCTGATGGAGGTGTAGCGCTTGATGTGCTCCACGGACCGCATCCCGGCTCCGGTGGAGCGCAGCACGTCGGCCACGGACTGGTCGCGCTGGAAGTCCACGAAGTGGTGGTGCCAGTCGTCCGGGGTGCCCTGCTCACCGGGGACCAGCCACAGTTGGCGGGTGGGGGCGGCGGCCTTCGGCTCGCTGAGGGGTGCGGGTTCGACGGCGGACGCGAACCCGGCTGCGACGGCCGCCTTCGCGCCGGCGGAGATTCCCTCGGCCAGGCAGTCTGCGATAGCGAAGGAGCCGCGGCCGGAGCCGACAATCTGCTGGTTGGGGACCACGGTGCTGGGCACAAAGGCGGCCAGTTCGTCGTCCCAGCGCAGCTTGCCCTGCCGCTGGGAGTGCAGGTGGACCAGCGGGCTCCAGCCGCCGGAGACTGCCAACAGGTCGCAGGCGATCTGTTCGATGCCCGAGGTGAGCTCGCCGTCGTCGTTAATGCTGCGGACGGTGACGCCGTCCAGGCGGCCGTCGGCAGAAGCTGACGTGTTGGCCACCGCGCTGCCGATCAGCACGCGGGTGCCGGCTTCGACGGCGACTGCTGCCACCTCGGTGAGCTGCGGCCGGGCGTCCACCACGGCGGCGATTTTGACATTGGCGGCGCGCAGGTCAGCGGCCAGGGCGTAGGCGCTGTCGTTGGTGGTGCTGATGACCACGCGCTGGCCGGCGGCGACTGCGTAGCGGTTGAGGTAGCTGCGGACGGCCGAGGCGAGCATGATGCCCGGCCGGTCGTTGTTCTCGAACACCAGCGGGCGTTCGTGGGCGCCGGGGGCCAGTACCACCTGGTTGGCACGGATGTGCCAAATCCGCTGCCGGGACACCCCGGAAGCGGCAGGGGAGGACAGGTGGTCGGTGCGGTTCTGGACGGCGATGACGTAGTTGGCGTCGTAGGCGCCGAAGGCGGTGGTGCGGTTCAGGACGGTGGATTCGGCGGCGGAGACGAGTTCGGCTTCGACGTCGGCCACCCATTCCAACGCCGGCTTTCCTTCGATGGTTTCCGCCAGTTCCGGTGCGGTGGAGCCGGAAAGGAGTGATCCGCCCAGTTCCGGCTGGTCGTCCAAAAGCATCACGCGGGCACCGGTTCGGACGGCTTCACGGGCAGCGGCCAGGCCGGCAGGGCCGCCGCCGATGACCAGGACGTCGGTGTGGACGTACGTCTTGTCGTACTCGGCGCGGTCTTCCTCGGGGTCAAGCTTGCCCAGGCCGCTCAGCAGTTCAGCCTGCAGGCCGTCCACCAGGGTGACGGTGGTGGCGGGGAGCATGGACTCGGCCACGTGGCCCGGGAAACGCGGCTGCACCTTGACCAGGGCGTTGGACTCCTCCACGCCGGCGGACATGATGCCGCGGGGGCGGTCCTCGTAGAGCGAGTTGCCTGCGGCGATGCGCCCGTTGGCGAGTAGGGCCGAGGCGAGGGTGTCGCCGGGGTGGCCGGTGAATTCCTCGCCGTCCACGGTGAAACGCCAGGAAATGGTGCGGTCGATGCGGCCGCCGGCGGCGAGGCGGGCGTTGCGGGCCGCGGGATTCTGGGAAGTCACTTTGTTGCTCCTTCCGGGGCGGTGGTGCTGGTTTTCGAAGTACTGGTTCCGGAAATGTCCGGCGCGGCGGTCCCCGTGGTGGTGCTGTTAGCGGCGGTGCTGGCAGTGCCGCTCTCGGCGGTCACCTTGCCGGCGGCGTCCGGCCGGGGCATGCCCATCGGGTACACGGCCTGGATGTCGTAGGTCACGGTGTCGCGGAGCATGTTGAACCACTGGCGGCAGCCGGTGCTGTGGAGCCAGCGCTCGGCGAAGGCGCCCTTGGTGTTGTCCCGGTAGAACAGGAACTCGGCCCATTGGCGGTCGGTCAGTTCGTTCGGGTTTTCCGGGTAGGCCACGTGGGCCTGGCCGCCGTAATGGAACTCGGTCTCGTCGCGGGAGCCGCAGTTGGGGCAGGAGATGAGCAGCATGTGCGTCTTCTTTCTAAAATGCAGGTTCGCTGGCGGCTAGTGGGCGACGGCGGCGGCGCCGTGTTCGTCGATCAGCGCGCCGGTTTCGAAGCGCTCCAGCGCGAACGGCTTGTTCAGCCTGTGCGGGGCACCCGTGGCGATGTTGTGGGCGAACGTCATGCCGGCTGCGGGGGTGGCCTTGAAGCCGCCGGTGCCCCAGCCGCAGTTCACAAACATGTTCTCCACCGGGGTGTTGCCCACGATCGGCGAGGCGTCCAGGGTGGTGTCCACGATCCCGCCCCAAGTGCGGAGCACGTGGGCCCGGGCAAAGATGGGGAAGAGTTCGACGGCGGCCGCCATCTGGTGCTCGATCACGTGGAAGGAGCCGCGCTGGCCATAGCCGTTGTAGGAGTCAACGCCGGCGCCCATCACCAGTTCGCCCTTGTGGGCCTGGGAAACGTAGACGTGCACGTGGTTGGACATCACCACCGTGGGGTGGACGGGTTCGTGCAGTTCGGAAACCAGGGCCTGCAGCGGGTGGGACTGGATGGGGAGCCGGAAGCCGGCCATTTCGGCCAGGACCGAGCTGTGCCCGGCGGCGCAGAGGCCCACCTTTTCGGTGTTGATGGTGCCGCGGTTGGTCTTGACGCCGGTGACCCGGTTGCCGTCCTTGACGAAGCCGGTGACTTCGCAATTCTGGATGATGTCCACGCCCAGCTCGTCGCACTTGCGGGCGAAGGCCCAGGCCACGTGGTCGTGCTTGGCGATGCCGGCGCGGGGCTGGTACGTGGCGCCCATGACTGGGTAGCGGATGTTGTCGTTGATGTTCAGGATGGGGCAGAGTTCCTTGACCTGCTGGGGGTCAAGCCATTCCGCGTCAACACCGTTGAGCTTGTTCGCGCCTACCCGCCGCATGCTTTCGCGGACGTCGCCCAGCGTGTGGGCCAGGTTCATGACGCCGCGCTGGCTGAAGAGGAAGTCGTACTCAAGCTCCTCGGGCAGGATCTCCCAGAGCTTGAGCGCGTGCTCGTAGATGGCGGCGCTCTCGTCCCAGAGGTAGTTGGAGCGGATGATGGTGGTGTTACGGGCCATGTTGCCGCCGGCCAGCCAGCCCTTTTCCAGGACGGCGATGTTGGTCATCCCGTGGTTCTTCGCCAGGAAGTAGGCAGTGGCCAGGCCGTGGCCGCCGCCGCCGACAATCACGGCGTCGTAGGAGGACTTGGGCTCCGGGTTGCGCCAGAGGAAATCCGGGTGCTCGGGGAGCTGGTGGGTGCTCACTGGGCTGCTCCAATCATGTCTGTTTCAAAGGCGGCAATCTCGGAACCGCTGTCATCCCGGGAAAGGTGGGGGTAGAGGGGGAACCGGTCGGCAAGGGCGGTCACGCGGGCGCGGAGTTCGACGACGTCGTCCCCGGCCAAGGTGCCGTTGCCCGCCGAGGCGATCAGCGCCGTCGCGATGATGTCCGCAACTTCTGCGAATTCCTCCGCGCCGAAGCCGCGGGTGGCGAGGGCCGGAGTGCCGATCCGGAGTCCGGAGGAGACCATCGGCGGGCGGGGATCGAAGGGGACAGCGTTGCGGTTGACGGTGATGCCGATGCGGTGCAGGGCGTCTTCGGCCTGCTGTCCGTCCAGCTCGGAGTTGCGGAGGTCCACCAGGACCAGGTGGACGTCGGTGCCGCCGTTGACCACGGAAATTCCTGCTGCGGCAACGTCGTCGCGGAGGAGCCGTTCGGCGAGGAGCTTGGATCCCTGCAGGACGCGTTCCTGGCGTTCCTTGAATTCGGGGGTGGCGGCGAGCTTGAAGGCTACCGCCTTCGCGGCGATCACGTGCTCCAGCGGACCGCCCTGCTGGCCGGGGAACACGGCGCTGTTTATCTTCTTGCCGAACGGCTCCTTGGCGAGGATGACGCCGCCGCGCGGGCCGCCCAGGGTCTTGTGCGTGGTGGTGGTGACAACGTCGGCGTAGGGGACGGGGTTCGGGTGCAGGCCGGCGGCCACGAGGCCGGCGAAGTGAGCCATGTCCACCATGAGGTAGGCGCCCACGAGGTCGGCGATGCGGCGGAACTCCGCGAAATCCAGCTGGCGGGAGTAGGCGGACCAGCCGGCAACGATTAGCTTGGGCTTGTGTTCAAGGGCCAGTGCCTCGACCTCGGCCATATCGATGCGGAGGTCTGCTTCGCTTACGTGGTAGGGGACCACGTTGTAGAGCTTGCCGGAGAAGTTGATCTTCATGCCGTGCGTCAGGTGTCCGCCGTGGGCCAGGCTCAGGCCCATGATGGTGTCGCCCGGGTTCAGCAGGGCGAACATGGCGGCGGCGTTGGCGCCGGAGTGTGGCTGGACGTTGGCGAATTCGGCGCCGAACAGGGCCTTGACGCGGTCAATGGCGAGCTGCTCCACAACGTCAACGTGTTCGCAGCCGCCGTAGTAGCGCTTGCCGGGGTAGCCCTCGGCGTACTTGTTTGTCAGGACTGAACCCTGTGCCTCCATGACCGCGGACGGGGCGAAGTTCTCGGAAGCGATCATTTCCAGCGTGGACTGCTGGCGGCCCAGCTCATGGGTGATGGCCTGCTGGACCTCGGGATCGACGACGGAAAGTCGCTCGTTCAACTGCTCAACCACGGATGCTCCTTTTGAAATACCACTTGTTCGGTAACTGATATATCAGTGTGAGGTCAATGGTATGATCGGGATCACAGCAGAGTCAATAGCTGGACCGAAAGCGGCAGGAAGCTACCGCGTACGGTTTGGCACGTCATCGAAGAACGGAGCGGCGCCTTGAATGCACTTCTTGCTCTGACCCCGGCGGAGGAGGAAGCTCCGTCCCAGGCGGAGGCCGCGTACCGGCAGCTGCGGGACAAGCTGATCATGCTGGAGATCCGCCCGGGTGAGCCGATCAATGACGGGCAGCTGGCGGCTGAGCTTGGCTTCGGGCGGACTCCCGTGCGGGAGGCGATTAAGCGGCTTGAGGTGGACCACCTGGTGGTTTCCTATCCCCGCCGCGGAACGTTCGCCACCAATGTTGACTTCACGGAGCTGGCGGATGTCTCGGAGATCCGGGAACTGCTGGAGCCCCTCGCCGCCCGCCGTGCGGCCGCCCGGGCGAGTGAGGGCATGCGCCGTGAACTGCTGCGGGTGGCCGATGCCATTGCGGGGATTGACCCCACGTCCGGGGAGTCCCGGGACCTCATGCGCTATGACCTGATGGTGCACCGGCTGATCTACAAGGCGGCCGCGAACCCGCACCTGGAAAGCACCCTGATCCGCTACGACAACCTGGCCACCCGTATCTGGTGCGTGGTGCTGGACAAGGTTCCCTCGGTGACCGGCCACATCACCGAGCATGTGGACCTGCTGAAGGCGGTAGCGGCCGGTGACGCCGACAAGGCCGGCGAGCTGGCCCTGCACCATGTCACGAGCTTCGAGGAAACCATCCGCAAGGTGCTGTAGCGCTTCCCGTGCCTAAAACGCTCTATCACTTTTCGCAGCCAAAACCCCAACGCCCCATCACCTAACGCCGCATCAACGGGAACGATCTCTCACTCTTGAAAGGATGGAATGCTTCGCAATGCCTGCTGACACCCGGAACGCACAGGACAGCGCAGTCAGGTTCGGCTTCGCCTTCATCGGCGTCCTGCTCATTGCAGTCAACCTTCGGGTGTCCTTTGTCAGCGTGGGACCGGTCCTGTCGAACATCAGCGGCGACCTTGGCCTGTCCAGTGCTGCAGCGGGGTTTCTGACGGGCCTTCCGCTCATTGCGTTCGCAGTCTTCTCACCCGTGGCGCCTGGCTTCGCGACCCGCCTGGGCCTGGATCGCGCGCTGTGGATGTCCCTTCTGATCCTGGCCTCGGGCATCGTGCTCCGCTCCTTGCCTGTGCCTGGCCTCCTTTGGGCCGGTACGGCATTGATCGGCCTGGCTATCGCGTTCCTTAATGTTCTGGTCCCTTCGCTGGTGAAGCGGGACTTTCCCGCGCGGGTCAGCCAGCTCACCGGAAGCTACACCGCCACCCAGGCCGCCTTCGCCGCGATGGGGGCCGCCGTCGTCGTTCCCGTGGCGCAAACGTCCCCGGCGGGGTGGCGGCTTGCCCTGGGTATCTGGGTGGGACTGGCCATTATCGCCATGGCGGTGCTCCTGCCGTGGCTGCGCCGGCACGGGTCAGCCACCGTGGCCGCCGCCAAGCCGGAGGTTTCCTTCCGGTCGCCGTGGGCCTCGGCCCTGGGCTGGCAGGTGACGGCTTTTATGGGGCTGCAGTCCATCGCCTTCTACGTCCTGATGGCGTGGCTACCCACCATCGAACAAAGCCGCGGGGTTTCAGCCACAACTGCGGGCATCCATCTGTCCGTGTTCCTGCTCATCAGCGTGTTCGCCAGCCTTATGGCCGGGGGAATACTTCACCGGGGTTCGGATCAGCGGCTCGTATCCTTCGCGAGCGGCGCGGCAATGTTTGTGACGTTCCTCGGGCTGGCACTTGCACCGGACCTCACATTGCTGTGGGTCGTTCTGGGGGCAATCGGATGCGGGAGTCTCATTGTGATCGCCCTGTCGCTGTTCAGCCTGCGGACAGTGAACTACCCGCAGGCGGCGTCACTGTCCGGCATGGCGCAGTCCGTCGGCTACGGCCTGGCTGCTGCGGGGCCGGTGATGTTCGGCGGTCTTCGCGACGTGAGCGGAGGCTGGACTCTTCCGCTGCTCGTCACTGCGGGCGTCATGGCGGTTCTCGCCGTGACGGGCCTGCTCGCGGGGCGGGACCGGGTGATCAGCGGTTCGGTGTGACATACGTTCGATTCCCGGAAAAACGCATGGATGAAAATACTGGTCCGCAGTGGCGCGTGGAAGACGTCATGGTCACATGCCCAAAGACGCTTCCCCCGGATTGCACCGTAAAGCAAGTGCGCAGTCTTTTCGATGACGACCACGTCCATATGGCGTTGATCGTGGACGCCCGCGGGCTCCTCCTCACCACCCTGGAGCGCTCGGATATTCCGGCGGACGCCGGCGGTACTGCCAAGGCCACTGCATTCGGGGTGATCCGTCAGCGGACAATTGACCCGAAACTGCCTGCCGCGGCTGCCACCGCGGCTCTGCAGGCAGCGGGTCGGCGGCGGCTCGCCGTCGTGGACGGCCACGGAAAACTTCTTGGCCTGCTCTGCCTAAAACGGACCGGCCTCGGCTTTTGCAGTGATGCAGGAGTTGCTGCCCGCGCAGCAGAGCGGGACACCTGCAGCACCCAGGCGGGTAGGTTGCGAGCGTGACCAGGGCCGATTTTGCCGGTGGTGGATTTCACGCTGCGCAAGCTACTTGAGAGTATTAGTCATGGCTTCGAACAGTGAGCGCGAACCCGACGTCGATGCAGATCCGGGCCACGGCGGCGTTCAGTCCGTGGACCGGGCACTTGCGGTGCTGGAGATCCTGGCGCGGGACGGCCATGCCGGCGTCAGTGACATCGCCGAGGAGATGGGCATCCATAAGTCCACGGTCTCGCGCCTGCTCGGCTCGCTGGTCAGCAGGGAAATGGTCCACCAGAACAGCGAACGGGGTAAGTACCAACTGGGCTTTGGCATCCTGCGGCTGGCAAGCTCCATCCCCGGCAGGCTGAGCCTGGTGCGGGAAGCCCGGCCCGTCCTGGAGGCCCTTGCGGAGGAATTCAAGGAGACGGTGAACCTCGCCGTGCTGCGCTCCAACTACGCCGTAAACGTGGACCAGGCCATGGGCCCGTCCACGCTTGCCACGTATGACTGGGTGGGCAACCTGACGCCGCTGCACGCCACCTCGAGCGGGAAGGTCCTGCTTGCCGCGCTGCCGGCCGAGGACCGGGACCGCATCCTGAAGGAGACCGGCCTGCCGTCGCGGACTCCCCGGACCATCACCAGCCGCAAGGAACTTGAAAACCAGTTGCTCGCCGTCGCCCGCGACGGCTACGGGGTGGTGCGCGAGGAATTCGAGATCGGCCTGACGGCGGCCGCCGTTCCCGTCTACAACCACATGGGTGCCGTGATCGGGGCCATCAGCATCTCCGGCCCGGCCTTCCGCTTTGATCCGGAGGAGATCCCGGGACTGATCGAAGCGCTGAAGCAGGGCGGCCTGCAGGTCAGCGCCAAGATGGGCTACACCGGCCGCTAAGGCATCAGCGTCCCTACAAGGATAGGGAAGCTGCCGAATGCCAGGACAGCCCACGCCGGCAGCTCTCAGAGGTCCTCTTCGAGCCGGGCGGTGAGGATCCGGTTGGCGTTGACCTGCAGGATGCCGAGCGACTCCTGGATCAGGGGTGAGGCGATGCTGCCCCTGCGCACCGCGGCGACAATGCGGCGCGTGGGTTTGGCCTTGCCGGTGATGCGTAGCCGAACCACGTTTTCGGCGCCATGCAAGGGCGCCAGCCGGGGCAGCAGGCCGACGCCCAGCCCCGCACCCACGAACGCGATGTGGGTTTCCCATTCGACGGCTTCATGGGCGATCTGCGGTGTCAGCCCGACTGCCGTGAACGCCGCGGTGAAGAGTGAGTGGTAAGTGGAACCGGCGGCCTCCGTGATCCAAGGTTCCGATGCCAGCTCTTCAAGCGTCGCTGTTTCCCGTGACGCCAGCGGATGGTCACCGGGAATGATCACGTCCAGTGGATCGTCGAGCAGAACTCTCTGCTCGAAGCGCGGATCGTCCTCGCCATAACTCCCCGACTGCATGGCGACAATGACTGCCAGGTCGATTCGTTCCGCAATCAACAAGTCGAAGCAGCGGGCCGGATCAGCCTCAAGAACCTGCACCTCCAGCAGGGGGCGTGTTGACCGTAGGGTGGCGGCCAGCGGCGCGAGCAACTGGGCGGCTGCAGTAGAGAATCCCCCGAGGCCAAAGTGGGACTGCACCTGGTCGCCGGCCTCCATGGCTGCGGCACGCAAGCTCTCCCACTGGGCAATGAGGGGATCCGAGCCCGCCACGAGAAAGCGTCCCGTGGCGGTAAGCCGCACGCCCCGGCCGTCTTTCGTCAGCAGCTGCATTCCAAGCACGCGCTGGAGCTCCCGCAACTGAGCGGATACGGCAGAGGGAGAATAGCCCGTGAGCTCCGCGGTTGCGCCTATGGTGCCACAGCGGGCGAACACGCGGAGTGTGATGAGCCTCGGATCAATCATGCACCTATTCTGCATGGTTATCTTCAAAATTTTGCGCTTTTGTTGCAGCTCTTGTGACCCTAATCTCATCACTACAAGTTCTTCGCCGTGCCGCCCGCACCCGTGGTCACACGCAACACCTATTACCCAGGCCTCCCGGGAGGAAACCCATGACTGCTTCAGTGAACGTGCCCCTCAACTCACGCGGAAAACTCGCTGCATCCCTGCCTGCCGAGCAGCTGGCAGAGATTACCGCGTTGTTCGAGTTCCGGCGCACCGGCTACTCCCTCGATGCCCCCTTCTACACCGATTCCTCGATCTTCAAGATCGACATGGAGGCCATTTTCGGCCGGCACTGGATCTTTGCCGCCAGCACCGCCGAACTGCCGGAGCCGGGCGACTATGTCACTGTCGACTATGGGCCCTACTCCCTGATTGTGCTGCGCAACGACGACGGCGCCGTGAACGTCCTGCACAACGTATGCCGCCACCGCGGCGCCCGCGTTCTTACCGAAGCTGCCGGGTCAACCGGAAACCTGGTCTGCGGCTACCACTCCTGGACCTACTCACCGGAGGGCAACTTGATCCATGCCTCCGCACCGGGGGAAACGAAGTTCGACAAGAGCTGCTTCGGCCTCAAGCGTGCCCACGGCCGTGAGGTCGCCGGACTCATCTTTGTCTGCATTGCGGATGAGCCGCCGACGGACTTCGACGAGACCGCAAAGATCTTTGAGCCCTACCTGGCGCCCCACGACCTCTCGAAGACGAAAATCGCCTACCAGCAGAACATCATCGAAGAGGGCAACTGGAAGCTTGTCATGGAGAACAACCGTGAGTGCTACCACTGCGACGGCCACCCTGAGCTCGCCTGCTCCCTCTTCCCCACCTGGGGCCTGACGGAGGGCCTGATCCCGCCCCACCTTGAGGAGGTGTGGAACCGGAACAAGGAGGCCCAGTCCTCCCTCGAGGAGCGTTGCCGCCGCTACGGCCTTCCCTACGAGGTGGTCGAGCAGCTTGACACTCGCATCGCGGGAATCCGCATCTCACGGGAGTCACTCGATGGAGAGGGCGAATCGTTCTCCGACGACGGGCGCCGGCTTTCCAAGAAGCTGCTCGGTGACCTGCGCGACTTCCGCCTTGGCCGCTGCTCGATGCACCTGCAGCCCAACAGTTGGTTCCATTTCCTCGGCGACCATGTCATCACGTTCGGTGTCTTCCCCATCAACGAACACCAGAGCCTCGTGCGCACCACGTGGCTGGTGGCTGACGACGCCGTGGAAGGCGTCGACTATGACCTGGAGAAGCTCACCTACACCTGGAAGCAGACGAACCTGCAGGACAAGGCGTTCGTGGAGCTCTGCCAGCAGGGTGCCGGCAGCCCCGCCTACGAGCCCGGTCCCTACATGAAGAGCGAATACCAGGTGGAGGCGTTCATCAACTGGTACGTGCAGCGCGTGCAGGAGCACTTGGCATGATTGAACTCCTCACTGAAACGGCAGTCCAGGAACCACAGCGTATCCGCGGTCTTGAGATGCCGTGGAACAGGGTGATGGGAAGTACGGAGACACCCGCCCGGGCAGCCCGTGCATTGGGCCCATGGCATCCGCAGGAGTTCATGGCCGAATGCGTCGAGACCATTCCCGAGGCCGGTGCCATGATGACCTTCGTCTTCCGTCGATGCGACGGCGCGCCCCTGGCGTTCCGTGCGGGCCAGTATGTGAACGTCGCCTTTCCCGTGCATGGCGAGGACCAGGAACCGGTGGACCGCAGCTACTCGCTGTCCAGTTCGCCCACCGAGCCATGGACCTTCAGCATTACCGTCAAGTGCGACCCCACGGGCCTGGTCTCGCCATGGGTACACGAGAACGTCAAACCCGGCACCGTTCTTGAGATGCTGGGACCGGTGGGAGCATTCCACCTGCCCGACGCCGACCGCCGGGCACGATATCTCCTGCTTGCCGCCGGTGCAGGCATCACTCCCATCATGTCCATGGTCCGGACCATCCACTCCCTGCCCGGCCACGCCGATGTCGTAGTGCTCTACCACGGCTCGGATGCCGGAGGCTTTGCCTTCCACCGGGAATTGGCCTACATCGCCTCCGTGGATTCACGCGTCAAGGTCTATTACTCCCTGGGCGACCGCACTGTACCGGAGGGGTGGGAAGGACTCAGCGGAAGGCTGACGGCGGCCATGCTCGAGGAGGTGGCTCCGGACGCCAACGGCCGCCAGGTGTACGCATGTGGTCCTGAGGGGTACCTGAACACCGCCAGCGAGCTCCTCAAGAAGGTCGGTGTCGACGACACTTCCATTTACATGGAGTTCTTCTCGGGAGACCGCCAGACGCTCCTTGAATACCAGGCGGAGGTGGCACTTGCAGCCGACTTCGCGGAGGAGATCGCCGAGGATATCGCCGAATCCGCCGAGGACTACTTTGAAAGCCAGCCCGCCGCGTTCGCCCTCTACGAGCCTGGTTACGACGCCGACGGCACCCTGCAGGCCTCGGGGCTGCCGCTGGAGATCGTCGACCCGGAGGCGCCCGGCCCCGCCCCCTCCGCCGACAGTGCGGGCGGGGAACCGGAAGCCGGATCCCCTGATGCCTCGAGCTTCGACACGGTGGGGACAGGCAGCCTCACCATGTCCTTCATGCGTACCGGCATCAATGTGCGGATCGACCCCACCGAGCGGATCCTCGAGGTGGCCCAGCGTGCTGGCATCAGGATTGGCGCGAACTGCAAGGAAGGCATGTGCGGCTCCTGTAAGGTCGTCAAACTTTCCGGGGAGATCGAAATGAACCACCAGGGCGGGATCCGGGCACGGGAGATCTCTGCAGGCAAGTTCCTGCCCTGCTGCTCCACCGCGCAGACGGACCTGGTAATTGATGCCTGACCCCTGTTCCAGCCCACTGTCAAGGCGCAGCCGAAACCCCTGAAATAGGGCTTCAAACTTCGGAAAAACCTTGACAGCTGGCTGTGATTCGGGCCACTCTGTTGCTTATGGCGAGACGTGTTGATCCTTACGGAACAGCGCCCCGGTCAAAGCAAAGCTGACCTTGATCACTGGATGCCAGGAAGCCCCGATCTTCCACCCGGTTTGGGGACGCCGGAGTACAGCGTGAGCCCATGAATTCAAACCAAAGGACTTGACATGGCTTTGAACAGCGACATCCGCACGGATGCCCAACCCCCCAACGAGCTCGAGGAGCCCAAGCTCGTTCCCGCATCGGAGAGCTCCCCTTCCTCCCACGACTCGCACGACTCACACGACGCTGAGGACACCCAGCAGATCATGCAGGAACTCCGCCAGACCAAGGCCGAGCAGGCTGTTGCGAAGCGGCGGAACCGTAAGCTCACGCTGGACAAGGCCACCTTCGGCATCACCGGTGTCCTCGCCCTGGCCTTCGTGGCCTGGGGCTTCCTCGGCCGGGACAGCCTCTCCGCCACCTCAACTCTCGCCCTCAACTGGGTGATGGAGTACACCGGCTGGCTCTTTATGGTCCTGGCCTCCCTGTTCGTCGTTTTTGTCCTCTGGCTGGCCCTCGGAAAATGGGGCAACATCCCGCTCGGCAAGGACGGGGAAAGGCCTGAGTTCCGGACTGTTTCCTGGATTGCCATGATGTTCGCGGCCGGCATGGGCATCGGCCTGATGTTCTACGGCGTGGCCGAGCCGCTCTACCACTACATCTCTCCACCGCCCGGAACGGTGGACGGGAGGACCCCTGCGGCCATCCAGACCGCCATGGCCACCTCCATCTTCCACTGGACCCTGCATCCCTGGGCGATGTACGCCGTCGTCGGCATTGCCATGGCCTACGGAACCTACCGCCTGGGCCGCCGGCAGCTGATCTCCGCGGCCTTCACTTCGCTGTTCGGCATCAGGACGGTGGAAGGGCCGGTAGGCAAGTTCATCAACATCCTGGCGATCTTCGCCACCCTCTTCGGTACGGCGGCTTCCCTGGGTCTCGGCGCCCTCCAAATCGGCAGCGGCCTCAGTTCCAACGGCTGGATCGGCGAGATCGGTACTCCCGTCCTGGTGGCCATCGTCGCCATCCTGACCGCGTGTTTCGTGGCCTCGGCGGTTTCCGGCATCAGCCGCGGCATCCAGTGGCTGTCCAACATCAACATGGTCCTGGCCGTTCTCCTGGCGCTCATTGTCTTCATCGCAGGGCCAACCCTGTTCATCCTGAACCTCATACCGGCCGCGGTGGGCGACTACGCCAGGGACCTGGCCGAAATGTCCTCCCGCACCGAGGCCGTCGGTGACGAGGCCCTGCGCACCTGGATGTCCGGCTGGACCATCTTCTACTGGGCCTGGTGGGTGTCCTGGACGCCTTTTGTGGGCATGTTCATCGCCCGGATCAGCCGCGGGCGCACCATCCGGCAGTTCGTCACCGGCGTCCTGCTGGTACCCAGCATCGTCAGTGTCATCTGGTTCGGCATCTTCGGCGGAACGGCGTTCAAGATCCAGGAGGACGCGGACAAGGCAGGCGCGGCCGGCCTTGTGTCCATGGCCAGCGGGTCACCGTCCATCGACTTTGACGGAGCCCTGTTCGACCTGGTGAAGAACATGTCCATGCCGGCCTGGCTCACCGCGGCGGTCATCGTCCTCGCCATGGTTCTGGTGGCCATCTTCTTCGTTACGGGAGCCGACTCGGCGTCGATCATCATGGCGTCGTTGAGCTCCAACGGATCCTCGGACCCGAAGCGCGGCCTGGTCATCTTCTGGGGCCTCCTCACCGGGGCAGTTGCCGCCGTGATGATGCTGGCCGGCGGAGACGAGCCTTCGGAGGCACTGTCCGGCCTGCAGCGCATCACCATCGTGGCCGCCCTGCCGTTCGTACTGGTCATGCTGCTGCTCTGCTTCGCCCTGGTGAAGGACC
Organism: Arthrobacter sp. Z1-9; assembly: GCF_054792695.1. Classification (NCBI taxonomy): domain Bacteria; kingdom Bacillati; phylum Actinomycetota; class Actinomycetes; order Micrococcales; family Micrococcaceae; genus Arthrobacter; species Arthrobacter sp. Z1-9. The sequence goes on from NZ_CP096456.1 coordinate 389,459, forward strand.
TGCGCCGGGATCCGCTCTCCCTGCGGCGGCGGCTGGCTGACTCAGTGGTGGAGCGCGCCATCCGGACCGGCGTGGACCAGCACGGCGGCGTCCAGTTCGACCTCGTTACCAAGCACCAATGTGATCAGCGCTGTTCGGACGGCGGCCCCTGCGCGGCGTCCCCCGCTGACACCCAAGCCCACGCCAAGAACCAGGAGTAGACCATGACCACAGTCCTCGAAGGCCGCCCGACCGGTAATGCGACGGCCGAAGTCGGCGCCGTCCCCAGCGTCCGCAGTACCGGCACCGCACAGTACGTCCTCACCCTTGCGTGCCCGGAGCGCCCCGGAATCGTCCGGGCCATCACCGCATTCCTCGCTGACCGCGGCTTCGACATCGTTGAACACCAGCAGTTCGATGACCACATGAGCGGCAAGCTCTACCTGCGCACGGCCTTCACTCCGGGAGACAAGGAAGTTTCCGCGGAAGGCCTCAGCACGGAGTTCGCCGCTGTTGCCGATGAGTTCGACATGGAGTTCGCCATCCACGACGGCCGCCCGCAGCGCGTGCTGGTAATGGTCTCGAAGTTCGGCCACTGCCTCAATGACCTGATTTTCCGCTGGCGCGCCGGCAGCCTGGGTGCGGAGATCGCCGTCGTGGTGTCCAACCACGAGGACCTCCGCCCCATGGCGGAAGCCGCCGGCCTGCCGTTCATCCACGTCCCGGTCACCGCGGACACCAAGCCGCAGGCCGAAGCGCGCCTGCTGGAACTGGTCGAGGAGTACCAGGCAGACCTGGTGGTCCTGGCCCGCTACATGCAGGTACTCTCGGACGGCCTCAGCAAGACCCTCCGCGGCCGTGCCATCAACATCCACCACTCATTCCTGCCCGGGTTCAAGGGGGCCAAGCCTTACCACCAGGCCTATGACCGCGGCGTGAAGCTCATCGGAGCCACCGCGCACTACGTCACCGCAGACTTGGACGAGGGCCCGATCATCGAGCAGGAAGTGTACCGGGTGGACCACAGCCTGGACCCGAATGCACTGGTCACTGTCGGCAGGGATGCCGAGTCGCAGGCACTGTCCCGCGCAGTCAAGTGGCACTGCCAGCACCGGGTCCTGCTCAACAACACCCGCACCGTCGTCTTCCGCTAACGCCAACGCCCGCCACGCAAAACAGGAGAAACAAAACCCATGAGCGCATCACCACGCGTTGTCATTATCGGCGCCGGCATTGTCGGAACCAACCTTGCCGACGAACTTTCCACCCGGGGCTGGACCAACATCACGGTGGTGGAACAGGGCCCGCTGGAACTTGCCGGCGGCTCCACCTCGCACGCTCCGGGCCTGGTGTTCCAGAACAACCCGTCACGGACCATGACCGAATTCGCCACTTACACAGTGAACAAGCTGCTGGCCCTGAGCAAGGACGGCCAGTCCTGCTTCAACCAGGTGGGCGGCCTGGAGCTGGCCACCACCCCCGAGCGCCTTGCCGACCTCAACCGCAAGATGGGCGTGATGACCTCCTGGGGCGTCGAAAGCCGGATCGTCGACGCCGACGAATGCGAAAAGATCTACCCGCTCCTGAACACCGGCAAGCTCACCGGCGGCCGCGAGGTCCTGGGCGGCCTGCTCATCCCCACCGACGGCCTGGCCCTGGCCGCCCGTGCGGTGCAGCTGCTGATCGAGCGCACGAGCGAGCTCGGCGTGACCTTCCGCGGCTCCACCACGGTGACCGGCATCGCCCAGGAGGGCGGCAAGGTGACCGGCGTCGAAACTGACAACGGACTGATCCCGGCGGACATCGTGGTGTCATGTGCAGGTTTCTGGGGCCGTGAACTCGGCACGATGGTGGGCCTGGAAGTCCCGTTGCTGCCGCTGGCCCACCAGTACGCCATCAGCACCCCGCTGCCCGAACTTGGGGGCGTCAACGAGCTCCCCAACGGGGCTGGCAAACCCATCCTGCGCTACCAGGACAAGGACCTGTACTACCGCGAATGGGGCGACCGCATCGGCATCGGCAGCTACGCCCACCGCCCCATGCCCGTGGACATGTCCGCCCTGCCGAAGGTCTCCGCAGAGGAAATGTCGGACCACCGCATGCCCTCCCGCCTGGAGTTCACCCTGGAAGACTTCCTGCCCGCTTGGGAAGACAGCCAGGACCTGCTGCCGGCACTGCGCAGCTCCGAGATCCAGGACGGCTTCAACGGCATCTTCTCCTTCACCCCCGACGGCGGGCCGCTCATGGGCGAGGCGCCCGACCTCGAAGGCCTGTTCGTGGCCGAAGCCGTCTGGGTGACGCACTCGGCCGGCGTGGCCAAGGCAATGGCTGAGCTGCTGGTGGAAGGCCGGTCCCGCACGGACCTGCACGGCTGCGAGCTCACCCGCTTCGAAAAGGTCCAGACCTCCGACGCCTACGTCAGCGAAACGTCCCAGCAGAACTTCGTCGAAATCTACGACGTGATGCACCCCCTGCAGCCCAGGGAATCCCCGCGGGACCTGCGCGTCAGCCCGTTCAACGTCCGCCAAAAGGAACTCGGCGCGTTCTTCCTCGAGTCTGCCGGCTGGGAGCGTCCGCACTGGTTCGAGGCCAACCGCGGGCTGCTCAAGGAACTGCCGGCAGAGTGGCAGACGCCGGAGCGGGACGAATGGTCCGCCATGTTCTCTTCCCCCATTTCCGCGGCCGAGGCGTGGAAGACGCGCACCGCCGTCGGACTTTACGACATGACGCCGCTGAAGCGGCTGTCCGTTGTGGGCCCCGGTGCGCAGGACCTGCTGCACCGGCTCAGCACGGGCAACATCACCAAGAAGCCGGGTGCCGTCACCTATTGCCTGCTCCTCGAGCACGACGGCGGCATCCGCAGTGACGTGACCGTCGCCCGGCTGGCAGAGGAGGAATTCCAGCTTGGCGTCAACAGCAACGTGGACTTCGACTACCTCCGGGTTGAGGCCCGCAGGCAGTCGGCCGCCGATCCGGCCCAGTGGGTGCACGTCACCGATATCACCGGGAGCACCTGCTGCATCGGGCTGTGGGGTCCGCTGGCCCGTGAAGTCATCGGCAAGGTCAGCTCCCATGACCTCACCAACGACGGCCTGAAGTACTTCCGCACCAAGGAAATCTCCGTGGGCGGCATCCCGGTCACGGCCATGCGCCTCTCCTACGTGGGCGAGCTCGGCTGGGAGCTGTACACCACCGCCGAGTACGGCCTGAAGCTGTGGGACCTGCTGTTCGAAGCCGGCCAGGAGCACGGCATCGTCGCGGCCGGCCGCGGGGCATTCAACAGCATGCGGCTGGAGAAGGGCTACCGGCTGTGGGGCACTGACATGACGTCCGAGCACCAGCCCTACGAGTCCGGCCTGGGCTTCTCCATCGCCAAGGACAAGACCGGATTTGTGGGTGCCGAGGCCCTTGCTGAACGTAAGGAGCAGCCGGCCACACGCGCGCTCCGGTGCCTGACGGTCGACGACGGCACGTCCCTGGTGCTGGGCAAGGAGCCGGTGTACGTGGCCGGGGAAGCGGTTGGCTACGTCACCAGCGCCGCCTACGGCTACTCGGTGCGCAAGCCGATCGCGTACGCCTGGCTGCCGGCTTCGGTCTCTGTCGGTGATTCGGTGGAGGTCGAGTACTTCGGCAAGCGCATCGCTGCCACGGTCTCTGCCGAGCCCCTGTTCGATCCGGGCATGGAGCGCCTCCGGGGGTAACCAGACCAGGGGCGTAGCCCGCAGCGTCATCGAAACCGGGGGTCGCCGAACGGGCGGCCCCCGGTTTCCGGCGCACCCGGCGCCGCTCGCAGCTCCCGGTCCCAGCGCACCAGCCCCTTCCCGCCTCAACGTCAGACGCTCCCGCCAGCCCGCGGTTCCCGCGCGCCCTGCCTCTTCCGGCGGTAATGTCAGACCCCCTTGTCATGATTGATTCATGGGAAAAGCGGCGGTGGCGAAGGCGTTTGAGGACATCAATGCCGCTCTTGCTGTGCTCAATGCCGAGGCGGATGGGATGGGTTCCGAGCCATTCTCGGAGGCTGATCCGTTAGCCGGCCTTGCCGATGGCTGCCTCGACATCCTCGCCGGCGGGGCCGGGGTCCAGGCCCGGGTATCGGGACTATTGGCCACAGCGACGTACGCCGACACTGCGCGGGCCGCCGCTGCGCCGAACGCGCCCGTACAGGCACAGGAAATGGCGATCGCGGCGGAAATCGGGTGCGTCCTGGCCCTCAGTGACCGGGCCGCCGGTGCGCTGCTGGCCCAGTCCTACGCCCTGACTACTTCCTTGCCCCGGACGCTGGCAGCCCTCCAGGAGGGTACGATCTCTTGGCAGCACGCCAGAGTGATGGTCGATGAGACCGCCACCCTGGACCCGGCCGGGGCCGCCGCCTTGGAGGCCCACTTCCTGGACCCCGACACCCCGAAACCGGCCGCCGCGGCAACGATCGGGGAGATGCCGGCGTATCGGTTCAAAGCCAAGGCCCGGACGTGGCGGGAACGCCACCACGCCGAGTCCATCGAGAAACGCCATGCCAAGGGTGTGGCGGACCGGCGGGTGGAATACCGGCCCGATCAGGACGGTATGGCCTGGCTCTCCGCCTACCTGCCCGCCGACCAGGCGCTGGCTGGCTGGAACAAGCTCACCGCCGACGCGCGGGGACTACACGGCCCGAAAGAAACCCGTACCCTCACCCAGTTACGCGCGGACCTGTATGGTGCGTGGCTCCTCGGCGGCACAACCAACGGCGCCGACTCCGATGCAGGAACCGCCGCCGGGACGTCGCCGATTCAGGCGCAGGTGCTCGTCACCGTGCCGGTATTCTCGCTGATGGGCCTGACCGACGAACCCGCGATGCTCGACGGGTACGGACCCATCCCGCCTTCCATGGCACGGCAGCTGGTTGCCAATGGTGCGAGTTCGTTTTACCGGGTGCTTGTGGATCCGCGGGACGGGGCGCCGCTGGAGATCGGCCGCACCAGCTACAGCCTTACCAAGGCCATGAAAAAGGCACTGCAGCTCAGGGACGGCAGATGCACTTTCCCCGGCTGCAACAACCCATCCCTCGACAACGAGGCCGACCACCTTCAGGCCTGGCAACATGGCGGGCATACGGGCATCAGCAACCTGGCGCAGCTCTGCCCCAAACATCACCGCCTCAAACATGCCACCGGCTGGACACCCACCCAAGCCACCACAATTGAACCACCCGGCTGGATCTCACCCATCGGGCGCCACTACCGAGCCGAACACCACGACTGGGAACCACCGCACTGGCCACGCCAGCTACACGAAGCCCCCGGGAATCCTCCGGACTTTGCCTACATTGGGCTCTCCGCAGGCGAAGAAGGACTCCAACGGTTCCTGCACGCCCCACCCGCCTGACTCGTCGCCGGATGTCGTTCCGCCGCCGTTCCCGCACCTCCCGAGGTGAGTCATGCTCAACCGACGGGTGCCTGGGCGTTACTGGCTCAACCATCGATGCCTGAGTGCTGCGCGCTCATCCAACGGTCTGACTTCCTCGGCGACTTCCTCTTGCCCTAGCCTGCGGCTGGTGCTTGGCTGGTGGGATGGCTGATGAAGAGGTTTCCAAGAACCTTCCGGACGACGAGCACCTGCGGCAGGATGTAGCACCAGAGCCCGAGGGAGAACCCCAAGGTGCTCCAGACAGCGGTTTTACGCCGGGTCAAACCAACGCCGGCCAGCAGGTGGGCGGGCTAGCTTCCGCCAGCGGCTACGGGAAAGACCTCGATCCCGAGGCACAGCCTGACGGCAACAACCCGGTGTAGGCGCGAAGATCCAAGGCGAAAAAACAGCGACGGCGACACTCGGCACCTGCCGGATGTCGCCGTCGCTCTTTGAGTCCTGGGGGACAGCGGCGCAGCAGCGGTTATCGCGCCGCGGCCGGCTCGAGCTCTCCGGCGGCCTCCACCCCTGCGGCTTCCGCCAGGTGCGGGACGAAGCGGACGAACATGGCTTTGAAGCCGGGGGTGTTGGATTCGCGGGCGACGTTTTCTTTGTGGACCAGGGCGTTGGCTTCGGGGAAGTACGCGGCGGCGCAGCCTTTGGCGGTGGGGTAGGCCACGAGCCGGAATTTGTCCGCTGTGCGGTCGTGGCCGCGGAAGGTGCTGACGACGTCCACGAGGTCCCGGTCGTTGAAGCCGAGCTCGGCGAGGTCGTCGGGGTGGATGAGGATGACGCGGCGGCCGCCGGAGATGCCGCGGTAGCGGTCGTCCAGGCCGTAGTAGGTGGTGTTGTACTGGTCGTGGCTGCGGATGGTCTGCAGGACCAGGTGCCCGGCGGGCGGGGTGAGGTATTCCAGCGGGCTGACGGTGAACCGGCCGCGGCCGATGTCGGTTTTGAAGGAGCGGGTGTCCCGGGGCGGGTTGGGCAGCACGAACCCGTTTTTGGTCCGGACCCGGGTGTTGAAGTCCTCGAAGCCGGGCAGGACCCGTTCGATGTGGTCCCGGATCACGTCGTAGTCCTCGGCCATGGCCTTCCAGTTGACCGGGTGGTCCGGGCCGAACGTCGCCTCGGCCATCCTGGCGACGATGACGGGTTCGGCGAGCAGGTGCTCGGAGACCGGGGTCAGCCGGCCCTGGGTGGAGTGGACCACGGACATGGAGTCCTCCACGGAGAGGAACTGCGCACCCTTGGGGTGTTTGTCGTCCTTGTCCGTCCGGCCCAGGGTCGGCAGGATCAGCGAGGTGCGGCCGTGCACGATGTGGGAGCGGTTGGGTTTGGTGGAGATGTGCACGGTCAGCCCGATCCGCTGCATCCCGGCTTCGAGGGTTTCGGTGTCCGAACATGCGAGGGAGAAGTTCCCGCCCATGGACACGAACACATCCACCTCGTCGCGTTCGAACGCTTCCATGGCTTCGACGGCGTCGTAGCCGTGGTGCCGCGGGGAGGTAATCCCGAACTCGGTGTCGAGGGCCGTCAGGAGCCATTCCTTGGGTTTTTCCCAGATGCCCATGGTCCGGTCGCCCTGGACGTTGGAGTGCCCCCGGACCGGGCAGGCGCCGGCACCGGGCTTGCCGAAGTTTCCCTGCAGCAGCAGGACGTTGACCATTTCCTTGATGGTGTCCACCGAGTGCGGCTGCTGCGTCACCCCCAGCGCCCAGCAGAAGATGGTGGCCTTGGAGGCCACCAGCATGGAGGCAACCTTTTCGATCTGGTCCCGGGACAGTCCGGTGGCTTTCTCCGTTTCGGCCCAGTCCAGCTCCTTGCGGGCTTCACGGTAGGCATCGAACCCGTCGGTCTGCGCATTGATGAAGGAATGGTCGACGACAGAACCCGGGTTCCGTTCCTCCTCTTCAAGGAGCAGGTGGCCGAGCGCCTGGAACAGGGCCAGGTCCCCGCCGACCTTGATCTGCAGGTATTCATCGGCCAGCGGCGTGCCGCCCCCAACGACGCCGGAGACGGTCTGCGGGTCCTTGAAGTTGAACAGCCCGGCTTCCGGCAGCGGGTTCACCGCCACCACCTTGCCGCCCTTGTCCTTGCATTCCTTCAGCGCGGAGAGCATGCGGGGGTGGTTGGTGCCGGGGTTTTGCCCCACCACGAAGATCAGTTCGGCGTCGTGGATGTCATCGAGTGACACGGTGCCCTTGCCGATCCCGATGGTGGGGTTCAGGGCCGAGCCGGAGGATTCGTGGCACATGTTGGAACAGTCCGGCAGGTTGTTGGTGCCCAGGGCCCGGGCGAACAGCTGGTACATAAACGCGGTCTCGTTCGCGGTCCGGCCCGAGGTGTAGAACACGCACCGGTCAGCCGTGGTGGCCCGGACGTGTTCACCGATCAGCTCGAACGCCTCAGCCCAGGAGATCGGCGAATAGTGCGTCTCCCCGGGCCGGATCACCACCGGTTCACTCAGCCGGCCCTGGTTCCCCAGCCAATACTCCGTCTTCTCCGACAGCTCCTTGATCGAGTGCTTCGCCCAAAACTCCGCCCCGACCGTGCGGAGGGTGTTTTCCTCGGCCACGGCCTTGGCGCCGTTCTCGCAGAACTCCGCCGCCTTGCGCTTCTTGTCCGACTCCGGCCAGGCGCAGCCCGGGCAGTCAAACCCGCCGCGCTGGTTCAGCCGCAGCAGGGACTGCGCCGTCCGGGTGACTCCGGCCTGGGCCACCGCGCGTTCCAGCGCCACCATGACGGCCTTCACGCCCGCCGCTTCGGTCTTGGGCTTGTGGACTTCGAGGTCGTCCTCGTTGATGTCCGCGACGGGGGCGGGCTGCTTACCGAACTTCATTGTTCCAACTTCCTTACCGGCTTACGTGCTACGTGTGCTGTTGCCCTGCTGGTTTGCACTCGGGACCTGTGGGGGCTTATGTCCTGTTCGCGGCACCACGAGGCGCGCCGGCTTTCCCGGCGCGCCTCGTAGGTTCTGGTGGGACCGCTAATTTATTGCGAAACCTTCGCCAGCGTTTCCCGCTCGGCGCCGATGGTGGTGTTGTCGCCGTGTCCGGTGCGGACCACGGTTTCGGCCGGGAGCGGAAGCAGCCGTTCCCGGATCGAGGCGAGGATGGTGGGGTAGTCGCTGTAGGAGCGCCCCGTAGCGCCGGGGCCGCCGTTGAACAGCGTGTCCCCGGTGAAGACCGTTCCTTCACTTTCGAGGTAGAAGCAGGTGGAACCGGGGGAGTGCCCGGGCGTGTGGATGGCCCGCAGAGTTGTCCCGCCCACCTCGAACACGTCCCCGTCGGCCAGTTCCCGGTCCGGCTTTGAACCGGGGTAGACCTGTTCCCAGAGGACCAGGTCCTCCGGGTTCAGATAGATCGGGGCGCCCACGGCGTCCGCAACTTCCCGCGCGGCGCCGATGTGGTCGTTGTGCGCATGGGTGAGGAGGATGGCCTGGACCTTCCGGCCCTGGACCTGGTTGATGATGGCCGTGGCGTCGTGCGGGGAGTCAATGATCACGCATTCTTCGTCGTTGCCCACGATCCAGACGTTGTTGTCCACGTCCCATGTGCCGCCGTCGAGCGAAAACGTGCCCGAGGTGACCAGATTGTCGATCCTTACGCTCATGCCGACACTCCCGCCGCCGGGATCTCAACAACCGATCGCAGGACCTTGCCCTCATGCATCCTGGCGAAGGCTTCCTCCACCTGGTCAATGCTGATGCGTTCGGTGACGAAGGCGTCCAGGTCCAGGTTGCCCTGCTTGTAATGGCTCACCAGCATGGGGAAGTCGCGCGAGGGCAGGCAGTCGCCGTACCAGGAGGACTTCAGCGACCCGCCGCGGCCAAAGACGTCCAGCAGCGGCAGTTCCAACTGCATTTCCGGCGTCGGGACGCCCACCAGGACCACCCGGCCGGCGAGGTCGCGGGCGTAGAACGCCTGCTTGTAGGTTTCGGGACGGCCGACGGCGTCAATCACCACGTCGGCCCCGTTGCCTCCGGTCAGGGCACGGATGGCCTCAATGGGGTCTTCCTTGCTGGAGTCAATGCCGTGGGTGGCGCCCAGGGACTTGGCCATCTCCACCTTGTTCGCGTCGATATCCACGGCAATTATGGTGGTCGCGCCGGCCAGTTTGGCGCCGGCGATCGCCGCGATGCCCACGCCGCCGCAGCCGATCACAGCCACGGACTCGCCGCGCTTGACCTCCCCGGTGTTGATCGCGGCACCAATGCCGGCCATCACGCCGCACCCGAGCAGGCCAACGGCGGCAGCATCAACCTCGGGGTCGACTTTGGTGCACTGTCCCGCCGCGACCAGGGTTTTCTCGGCGAACGCACCGATGCCCAGGGCCGGGGAGAGCTCGGTACCGTCCTCCAGCGTCATCTTCTGCGTGGCGTTGGCGGTGTTGAAGCAGTACTGCGGCTGGCCCTTCGCACAGGCCCGGCACTGCCCGCACACAGCACGCCAGTTCAGGATCACGCGGTCACCCGGAGCTACAGAGGTGACGTCCGGGCCTACTGCGCTGACCACGCCGGTGGCTTCATGGCCCAACAGGAAGGGGAAGTCATCGTTGATGCCGCCCTGCTTGTAGTGCAGGTCCGTGTGGCAGACCCCGCACGTCAGGATATCCACGAGCGCCTCGCCCGGGCCCGGGTCCGGGACCAGGATGGTCTCCACCGACACTGGAGCATTCTTTTCCCTGGCAATGACTGCCTTGACTTTATGAACCATTAGCTGGGCTGTTCCTTTCCTAGTCCCGGGACTCTGGGCGGTGCCCGGGCAGTTCGTTCGGCCCGAGTTCAGCCCGACTTCTTATTCTCGTGCCTCAGACAGGGTGGCGGCTAGTCGTCCTGTTACTGCTCGCAAATTGCGTATTACACAACAGGCTGCACATAACGCGTACTCGAAATATGTCAGCCGTCACACGATGTGTCAACCAGACGTCCGAGTACTACCCGGGGGCAGCTGCCTGTTGGCAACCAAGTTTAGCGACATCACGCAACGCAAATCCTTCTAATGCAACAAATGCCATTCATTGGCGCTATCGTCCAGCTTCGCTTGACCCACGCGCTGCGAATCAGATGGTGCCCTTCATCTGCAAGCGCAGCCCATTGACTGTGGCCTCCATCACGCTTAGTCTATTGCAACAGCGTTGCGCTGAATGCAACCCCAACAACTTGGGTGGATCCATGACTAAAGAAACTTCCTCTCCCGTCCAAGGACGGGGCCCAGACCCGGAGCTGAATGGCAGCCAGCCCGGCTCGACGCCCGGCGCCGGCCCGCTGGGCCGGAACAAACCGGAACTTGCAGGCAGCGCCGTCAGCAAGGAAACGCGGCGCCGGGTCATCGCCGCCAGCTTCATCGGCAACTTCGTTGAGTGGTTCGACTACGCCGTCTACGGTTACCTAGCCGTCACCATCGCGACAGTCTTCTTCCCGGAGTCCGATCCCCAGACCGGGCTTCTCCTGACCTTCGCCCTTTTTGCGATTTCATTCCTGGTGCGCCCATTGGGCGGTTTCGTCTGGGGCCACATCGGCGACAAGGTGGGCCGGCGGACGGCTCTCTCCCTTTCGATCCTGATCATGTCCGGAGCAACCTTCTGCATAGCGCTGATTCCGGGCTACGACGCGATCGGTATTTGGGCGCCCCTCCTGCTTCTGATGATCAGGGTGGTCCAGGGCTTCTCCGCTTCCGGTGAATACGCCGGAGCGTCAGCCTTCCTCGTGGAATACGCCCCCGCCAACAGGCGCGGCCTGTACGCCGCCGTGGTCCCGGCCAGCACCGCCGCCGGCCTGCTCCTCGGCTCACTGATTGCCGGCCTGCTGACAACCCTGCTCTCAACCGAAGCGATGCACAGCTGGGGCTGGCGGCTGCCGTTCCTGCTGGCGGCCCCAATGGGCCTGATCGGCCGGTACATCCGGACCAAGCTCGAGGACACCCCCGTGTTCCGCGAACTGGCCGCCGAGGACCAAGCCGTCAAGGCACCCGTGTCCAGCCTTTTCCGGAACCATTGGAAGCAGCTGCTGCAAGCGGTCGGGGCCGTGCTGCTCAACGCCGTCGGCTTCTACGTGATCCTCAGCTACATGCCCACGTACCTGTCCTCAGAGCTGGGCCTGGGTGAAACCGAATCATTCCTTGCCACCACCATCGCGCTGATTACCTACATCGGCTTTATCTTCCTCACCGGCATGCTCTCGGACCGGTACGGGCGCAAGAAAGTCCTGATCAGCGCATCGGTTGCCTTCATCGTCCTCACCGTCCCCGCCTTCGCGCTGCTGGGAACCGGGAACTTCCTGGTCATCGTCCTGGTCCAGATCCTCCTGGGGGCCATGCTCACCCTGAACGACGGCACGCTCCCCAGCTTCCTGGCGGAAATGTTCCCCACCCGCGTGCGCTACAGCGGCTTCGCGGTCAGCTTCAACCTCTCCAACGCCCTTTTTGGCGGCACCGCCCCGTTTATGGCAACGCTGCTCATCGCTGCCACGGCCAGCGACCTCGCCCCGGCCTGGTACCTGGTGGCCGCCGCCGTCGTCTCCCTGATCGCCGTGGCCCTGTCCAGGGAAACCTGCAAAGAGCCCCTGCGCCACGAATAGCTTCCCTCCTAACCAACCGCACCTGAACAACGCACCACAGAAAGGCATCACCACGATGACCACCACCACCGAGAACGCAACCACCGTCGCCGAACTGGAGCGCACGAAGGTCCTCAAGAACGGCGAAAAAGTCACCCTCACCTTCTCCGATGCAGAGTTCGAACGAAGGCTCGCCGGGCTCCGCCGGATCATGGCGGAAAAGGACCTCGACGCCGTCGTCCTCACCAGCTACCACTCCATCAAGTACTACTCCGACTTCCTTTTCACCACCTTCGGCCGCTCCTACGGCATGGCGGTCACCAAGGATGACACCGTCACGGTCACGGCCAATATCGACGCCGGGATGCCTTGGCGCCGGAGCTACGGCGACAACATCGTCTACACGGACTGGCGCCGCGACAACTACATCTTCGCCATCCAGGAAGTCCTGCGCACGCGCGGCATCAACCCGCGCCGCCTCGGTGTCGAGGACGACTCGCTGCCGCTGGACAACCGCAACAAGATCCAGGCCGCATTCCCGTCCGCAGCCCTCGTGGACGTCGCCCAGGCAGCCATGCGCCAGCGCATGATCAAGTCCGCCGAAGAGATCGAGGTCATCAAGCACGGCGCCCGCATCGGCGACCTCGGCGGCGAAGCCATCCGCAACGCCATCACCGCCGGGATCACCGAGTACGAGGTGGCACTGATCGGCACCGAGGCCATGGTGCACGAGATCGCCCGGACCTTCCCCAACTCCGAGATCCGTGACACTTGGGTATGGTTCCAGTCCGGCATCAACACCGACGGCGCACACAACTGGGCCACCACCCGGAAGATCCAGGAACACGACATCCTGTCCCTGAACTGCTTCCCCATGACCTCCGGCTACTACACCGCCCTCGAGCGCACCCTGTTCTACGGCGAACCCGATGCCCGCTCACTGGAACTGTGGAACATCAACGTCGAGGTCCACAAGCGCGGCCTTGAACTGATCAAGCCCGGCGCAGTGTGCAAGGACATCGCCGCGGAGCTCAACGAGATCTACGTGGGCTACGGCCTGCTGGCCAACCGCACCTTCGGCTACGGACACTCCTTCGGCGTCCTGAGCCACTACTACGGCCGGGAAGCCGGGCTGGAACTCCGCGAGGACATCGACACCGTGCTCGAACCGGGCATGGTGGTGTCCATGGAACCGATGATCACGGTCCTCGACGGCCAGCCGGGCGCCGGCGGATACCGCGAACACGACATCCTGGTGGTGGGGGAGGACGGCGCGGAGAACATCACCAAGTTCCCGTTCGGGCCCGAGCACAACATCATCGGCGCCTAGCATCCCCTGTGCGCTCCCTGGCCTCGAAGGTCCGGCCAGGGAACGCGGCCGGACCCCTAACAGGGCCAAAGCCGGAAGCGGCGTCATCATGGCGCCGCTTCCGGCGTCCGCTAAGGAATGATGGGTAACACCATGAGCGCAACAGAATCCGATACCACAGGCAACGGCGACACCAAGGGCGCCTCCGTGATCGTCAACGCGATCGCCGTCCTCCGCACCTTCACCGCGGACGAGCCCCTCCTGGGGGTCACCGAGATCGCCAACCGCGTCGGGCTGCACAAAAGTACCGTCTCGCGCATCCTGGCCACCTTCGAACAGGAACACCTGGTGGAACGGGACGCCGAGACCCGCCGCTTCCGGCTCGGGCTCGGGCTGATCGCTGTGGCCGGCCCCCTGCTGGCGGAACTGGAGGAGCGGCGCGTCGCCTACCCGGTGCTCCGCGAACTGTCGGAGCAGACGGGCGAAACCAGCGCTCTCATGGTCTGGAGCGGTGACGAATCCATCTGCGTCGAGCAAATCGCCAGCCACCACCAGATCAAGCACACCACCCCGCTGGGCGCCCGGTACAACGATGCCCTCAGTGCCTCCGTGCAGGTGTTCCTTGCGCAGGAACCCGAAGGCCGTGTCCGTTCCCTCCTCAGCAGCGGTGCCATCACCTACCCCGGCTTGGACGAGTCGAGCCTGGACGCCTACCTGGTCCGGCTGAAGGACGACCTCCGGCGCGGCTGGGCCATCAATTACGGGGAAACCTCCATCGACGAAGTGGGCCTGGCGGCACCGGTGTACGATCACCGCGGCGAGGTAGTTGCTGCGGTCCTGATCCCGGCGCCCCGGTTCCGGGTGTCCCAGGACCGGCTAAAGGCCCTCGGCGAATCCTGTGCCGCTGCGGCCGCCAAGGTCACTGCCCGGCTGGGCGGCAGGGCGCGCAGGGCCGCCACGTAGACTGGCAGGATGCGGTTGGTAGCAAGTGACATTGACGGAACGATCCTTGGGCACGACGGAAAGATCAGTGACCGCACCGTCCGCGCCTTCCACGCCTGCCGGGACGCCGGCGTCGAACTCGTTTTTGTCACCGGCCGTCCTCCGCGCTGGCTCCTGCCCCTGCAGGACCAGCTGGGGCACACCGGAACCGTCATCTGCTCCAACGGCGCTGTGGTCTGGGACCTCGAGGCGGAACAGCTGGTGTCCGCCCGCACCCTCGCCATCGACTCCGTGCTGGAAATCCGCCGCATCATCAAGGAGCTCCGCCCGGCCGCCCTCTTCGCCGCGGAGACCCTGACAGGCTTCCACCTCGAACCCGGCTTCATCGAAAATGGCTCCTCCGAACTGCTCTCGGAATTCACCCCGGCGCCGCTGGCCGAAACCCTCACCACGGACGACGCCGTCGTGAAGTTCCTGGCGATCGTCCGCGAGGGGACAGCCGATGACTTCCTGGCCGAGGTGAGGCCCGCCGTCGAAAACCTGGCCGCCGTCACGCACTCGTCGCCCGGCGTCTCCATGCTGGAGTTGTGCCTGCCCGGCGTCAACAAGGCCGTGACGCTGGCGGAATACGCCGCCGCGCTGGGCATCGACGCTGCCGACGTTGTGGCGTTCGGGGACATGCCCAACGATATCGAGATGCTCCGCTGGGCCGGCCACGGCTACGCGATGGCCAGCGGCCACCCGGAGGCAATCCGCGCCGCCGGGCAGCAGGCGCCGCACTTTGACGACGACGGCGTGGCCCAGATCCTGGAGGCCCGCCTGGCGTCGCTGGGCGTCAAACTTAGCTGATCCCGCTGAATTTCCAGCTGACGCTCACCTTGTGTTCACTTTCGCTCCCTACCGTGAAGCAAGGGGACCAAGAGCTCCCCTTCGGCTCGAGGGGTAACGATGGCAAAAAACACCAAGCACGAAGCTGTTGATGTGCCGCTGCGCAGGGCAATGCCCGCGCCGCATTGGAAGCATTTGCGCCGGGGCGACCGCGTCCGTGTGGTCTTCACGCCCGGTTTCGAAACCGGCGGCCTGGTGGACGCCGTCACCGGGGACCACGCCGCAGTGTGGATCAACCTCGACGGCGGCCGCGGCCGCACGCTGCTGCACTGCAGCGACGGCGTGGAGATCCTTCCCGAAGAGGATTAGGCCCGGCACTCCCGGCCCGCGCGGCTCCTCCGCTCCGGTACGCTCGCAGAGTGAGTTTGCCGTTCTTCAGCAACCCGGACGCGACGGGTCCCGAGCCGCCTGTCGCCATGGCCCACCGCGGGTTTTCCCGTGAGGGGCTGGAAAATTCAATGGCCGCGTTCCGCGCCGCGGTGGAGCTCGGCTACCGGTATCTGGAAACTGACGTGCACACCACCGCGGACGGGGTGGTGCTCGTCTTCCACGACGACACCTTGGACCGGGTGACGGACGGGAGCGGGCGCATCGCCGACCTCACCGCTGCTGAGGCAGCCCGCGCCCGCATCAGTGGCCGCGAGCCGATCCCGACCTTTGATGATTTGGTCACCGGGCTGCCCGGGGCCCGCCTCAATGTGGATGTCAAGGACTGGAACTCGGTCCGCAGCCTGGCTGCCGCGATCGAGCGCCACCAGGCCCACTCCCGGATCCTGGTCACCAGCTTTTCGGACCGGCGACGGCGGGCGGTGCTGAAGCTGCTGAGCCGTCCGGTTGCCTCATCGGCCGGGGTGGTTTCGGTGGCCTTGTTTACGGTGCTCGGCCGGGTGCTTCCCGGACCCGTCTTCCGCTGGATCATGCGCCGGGTCCTGCGCGATGTCCAGGCGCTGCAGGTTCCCGTGCGGCGCGGGATCGAAGTGGTGACGCCCGGTTTCGTTCGCCGCGCTCACGCCCTGGGTCTGGTGGTCCACGTCTGGACAGTCAATGATCCCGCGGAAATGCGCCGCCTGCTCCAACTCGGCGTGGACGGCATTGTGACCGACCGTTCGGACCTCCTCCGGGAGGTGCTCAGGGAACGCGGCGAGTGGGCGGGGCCGCCCGGCGCCGGGAGCTAGCCCCGGCCCGTGCTGGTGGAAGAAGGATCCTGGTCGCCTTCGGACGGATCTGCGCGCAACTCATCCGGGTCGCCTTCCGGCAAGCCTGCCGAACCTGGAACGTCGCGAGGAACCCCCGCCGTGCCACCCGTGGGGGCGGATGCATTGCCGGTCAGCCCGGTTGCCCCGGTTCCGGCAGCCCCGCCGGTATCCGAGCCCGCCTCGTCCTGCTCGGAATCCCGTTCGTCGACGTCCCCGCCAAGTGGCGCTTCGGACACCGGGTCCGGAGCCGCGCCGGCCTTTAGACCGGGAGCCTTCTGCTTCTCCGCTTCCATGGCATTGGATCCCTCGCTGAGGGAGGAATGGACTTCCACATCGTCATTGGGGTCTGTGGGGTCCGGGACATGCAGTTTCTCAGTGGGCTTGCTTGTCCCTGCCAGGTCCTCCATGGCGTTCTCTGCTGCCTTGCCGATGCTGTCGCCGATACCCATGTGACTGCTCCTTCTGACATTGCGTGCCCGGTGCCCTCGTGGACTTCCGGAACATTACCCTTCCAGAATTATCAGCATGCTTACAATTAGTCCAGAGCCGGGGTAGGAGACCACGGCCAGGCAGAGGAAGGACGAGCATTGTGAGCAGCTACCATCCGGAAAACGATCCCGCGAACCCTGACCAGCCTGGCAAAAACCAGCCGGGCGCCAACGAGGCGGGTGCCGGCAACCATGGCGGGCGGGACTCCGCGGGCTCGGCAAATCCGGACCCGGCGGCAGGCAACGTCACGGGGCTGGAGCCCGGCGGGGGAGTGCCTCCGGGTGAGACTCCTCCGGCGGAAGACCAGATGAGCGCCGACCAAGGGCACGACGAATAGGCCGTCCGCTACGAATGGCCCATGCAACCAGGAATAGCCCGCGCACGAGGACTAGCACGTCCAGGACCGGCGGTCAGGCCCGAGCCCGCAGCGGGCCCCGCTGGTCGCCACGGGTTGGCCGATGCAACCAGGAATAGCCCGCGCGGGACCGGCGGTCAGGCCCCGCCCCTCAGCGTGCCCCGCTGGTCGCCAGGGGACAGCCGGTGCGCAGCGTCAGCCGATCCTCAGGGGGAGTCGTTGGGGGGAGTAATGCCGCCGGACTTCTCAGGGCCAACGAGCTGCCGTTTGAGCCCGTCCGCATCGAGGCGGGTGTTCCACCTTGTCCAGTCCTGGGGCCGGACGGACGGCCTGCCCAGCAAGTAGCCCTGGCCCGCGCTGATCCCAAGTTCCGTGAGGACCTTGAGTTCGCCGACGGTCTCGATGCCCTCCGCCACCAGGGTGGTGCCAAGCTGCGCGGCGAAGTCCACCAGGCAGGCGGTCATGGCCCTCTGAATGCCGTCCTTGTCGACGTCGCCGATGACATTCCGGCCCACCTTCAGGAAATCCGGCCGCAGGTGCACCATCCGGCTCAGCGCGCCCGCCTCCGGGTGCGTATCGTCGACGGCGATGCGCAGGCCCTTGTCGCGCAGGGGACTGACGGCGGCAATGAACTGCGGGTATTCCTCATCGCTGATGGTTTCCGTCAGTTCCAGCACCACCCGGCCGATGGGAAGGTCAATGTGCTCGAACAGCTCCGGCAGGCGCGGGTCCAGGCATGACGTGGGCGAGATGTTCAACGAAACGTACAGGTCCTGCGGAAGATCCCTGGCTGCCGCAGCAGCTGATCCCAGGGCCGCAAATTCGAGGTTCGCGCCCAGGCCGACCGCGGCCGCCTCCGCGAACCACAGTTCCGCGGCAGCGCCGTCGTCGCTGACAAAGCGGGACAACGCCTCCACTCCCACAACAGACTGGTCCGCAAGCCCGTAAATGGGCTGGAAAGCCGTCATCAGCATCTGGCTGTCAAGCAAAGCACTGATGCGTGACATGCTTCGAATCGCATCAATCTGCTCAGCGAGTTTCGGCGGGATGGCCGGGGATTCCAGGCGCATTTTCCGGGCGCTCTCCAGCGTCTCGACCGTATTGGCGTCACTGCGCCGGGTTTCGAGGAGGTACTCCAGTAAAGCCCGTTCGGGCACGCCCGGATTCTCGTCGAGGCTGTTGCTAAGGCGCTGCCGTACAGCGGCCCCGGATGGATCCGAGTCAGCCAAAACAGCGGCAATGATTCCCCATGCTTGTACACGAACCGACATTAGCTACGCCCCCAGTTGACGAAGTAATGACCCATTGGCCCTTTGTTGTTCAATTTCCAACCGCTTCTAAAGTCCCGTGCTGCTGACGAGCCGCGACATCCACGGCGACGAAAATCAGGCCCAGCACGATGATCGTATATCGGAGTGGAAAAAAGCGCAGTACTTTTCTGTTACTGGTTAGCGCTTTCCGGCTGGCCCGCCAGGAGTTCCGGAACCTGCGCAGGCGGGACAGGGCGGCTGAAGTAATAGCCCTGCGCACTGCGGCAGCCCAAACTGCGCAGTATCTCCGCCTGCTCCGCCGTCTCGACGCCTTCCCAGACCGCCTCCAGGCCGCAGGCGCGGACGAGTTGCAGGACAGCCGCCACCAGCGCCGGTTGGGTGGGATCGGTGCCGAGGCCGGTGATGAGGGAACGGTCCACCTTCACCCGGTCCACCGGGAGCCGCCGCAGATAGCTGATGGAGGAGTAACCGGTGCCGAAGTCGTCAATCTCGATCCCCACACCAAGGCCGCGCAGCCCGCCCAGCGAGTAGCGGTCCAGTTCGTTGCCCTTGACGATGGCCACTTCAGTCAGTTCCAGGACCACCTGTTCCGGCCGGACGAGGGTTTCTTTCAGGACATTGCGCACGTCCTCAATGAATTGAAGGCTTTGCAGGTCGGTGGCTGAAATATTGATCCTGACGGAAAAATGGCTGTCCACGAGGGCGGCGTCAATCCATTGCCTCAGCTGGTGCACAGCCGTACGAAGCACCCACAGTCCCAGCACGGAGATCAACCCGGCATCCTCGGCCAAGGGGATGAACTCATCGGGCATGATGAGCCCGCGGGTCGGGTGGTTCCAGCGGACCAGGGCCTCAACGCCTTCGATCCGGCCCGAGCTGAGTTCCACCACGGGCTGGTAATGCAGCGTCAGGCCGTCGCTCTTGATGGCAGCCCGAAGGTCCTCCACGAGCTGGCTGCGGAGCCTGCGGACCAGCAGGAGGCCGGGTTCGAAACGATGAAGCCTGTTCTGCCCCTCCGCCTTGGAGGCGTACATGGCGACGTCGGCCTCCATCAGCATGTCCTCGGGCGTCTGCCCGGCGCCGCCAGCACTTAGCCCGATACTTGCACCACAGCGGATGCTTCGCCCTGGCAGTTCAATCGGTTCGCTTAACGCGGCAAGGATACGGTGACCCACAATGGCTGCCTGGTCCGCGGAAACCGCCGGCATAACGATCGCGAACTCGTCCCCACCAAGTCGTGCCACAACGTCCGTCGCACGGACCGCGCCGCGGATCCGTTCCCCCACCGTGATCAGGACCTGGTCTCCGGCGGTATGGCCCAGGCTGTCATTGATTGATTTGAAGGCATCGAGGTCCATCAGCAGGATGACGGGCCCTTCGTGGGAATCGTCGTCGTCAATGGCAGCACGCAAAGCCTCGAGGAGCGCGGAGCGGTTTGCCAGGCCGGTCAGCGGGTCCTGCATCGCCATCTTCTGCATTTCCAGGTGGGCCTCATGCAGCAGTTGCGTGCGCACCTGCACGCGCTGTTCAAGTTCCTCGTAAATGATCTGAAGGTCCTCGGCCAGCAGGTTGGTGCCCATAATGATGGCGTCAAGCTCGTCGCGGGCCTCGGATACCTCGATACGGGAGCTGAGGTCTCCTGATGCCAGCCGGACTATGCCTTCCAGCAGCTGGGAGAGCCGGGGGTCGTTATCAGCAAACATCGGTCCTCCTTCCCCTGCTCAATTCGCCTGGCTGCGGTGGGCATCCAGCGGAAGGCTGACGGTGACCGTTGTCCCCGCACCAAGGGTGGAAGCCACATCGATGTGGCCGCCGTGGCGCGCCACGATGTCCTTGGTGATGGCCAGGCCCAGGCCGGTTCCCGGAATCGCCCCGGACATGGCGTTGGAGGCGCGGTAGAACCGGGTGAAGACGTGGTCGATTTCCTCGCTGGAGATGCCGATGCCGTTGTCCGCGACGCTGACGGTGGCCCACCGCCTCCCGTCTGCCGCGGCGTGGGACTCGCTGCCCACCTCGATCCGGCCGCCGCTGGGGGTGAACTTGATCGCGTTGGACACCAGATTCGTGAACACCTGCTGCAGCTGTACCTCATCGGCCAGGATCTCAGGATCTTCAGGGATCGGGTCCACCGCGATCGTCACGTTTTGCAGCTGGGCGAGGGGACGCAGTGCGCCGGCAACAAGGTCCAGTGTCTGCCCCAGGCGCACCGGGGTGAGATGCATCAGGTTGTCATCCAGGCCGTTGCGGGAAACGCTCAGCATGTCTTCGATCAGCATCCGGAGCCGCTCCGTGTTGCGCACCACGATGTCCAGCATCTGGTGGACCTCGGGCGAGACCGGCTGCTCAGTGCTCTCCTGGATCATGTCCAGGTACGCCATGATGGACGTCAACGGCGTCCTCAGCTCGTGGTTGACGGTGGCAAGGAAGTCCGTTTTGGCCTTGTCGAGCTGTTGAAGCTGCTTAACAACCTGCTGCTGGCTGCTGATGAGGTGGCTTTGGATGAGTCCATGGGCGGCGTTGCCCGCAACGTGCTGGATCAGCCCCAGCTCGGCACGGGACCACTGCCGGGGCTGGTCCAGCATAACGATCCAGATAATGCCCAGCGAGGAGCTTCCTTCACCCATCGGCACGGCCAGTAAGGACGCGGCCGGCGCAGCGCGAGGGGTATCTGAGGCTTCACCCGTCTTCGGATCCTCTTCGGAGCCGTCAAAGGAATGCGTTTCAGCAGCCTCCCAGAGCACATCCGCAGTGTGGCGGGCAGAGTCCTGGTCCGGAAGCGCTGCGGCGGGAAGCGTCTCCAGTCCCGGCCTGGTCCACGCAGCGGTAATCGGGGGAACCCGCTCGTCCTCAAAAGTGGTAAGCCGGACGTGGTCAGCCTTGAACGTGCGGCCGAATCCCTCCACTACGAGGGAGGCAATCTCCTGCGGATCATTGGTGCCGCGGACGGCAGCAGACACCAGCCGGAGCTGCTCCCGGAGACCTTCGGCTTCCTGCCGGGCCGCCGCCCGCCGGGACACTTGCCTGATGAGTGCAGTGGCACGGTGCACCAGTTCCTTGGGCGGCACAGGTTTAGCTATGCAGTCGTGGATGCCGGGAGGCTGCATGGCTGCGAGCTCGGCCGGGCTGTCCAGGTCCACCATCACCAGGACGGGAGCATCTGTTTCCACCCGGGACAGCAACGTATCAACCACGATGACCGACGGTTCGCTTGCGTCAAGCAGGGCAGCAAGCCCGCCCGCATCCCCTGCGGTGCGGACCTCGTAGCCGGCATCGCGCAGTGCTTGGGCGTTCACCGCCAGCCTGCCGTCGTCGGGGTCCGCCACTACAGCGGTGCGAGGCACAGTCGAGTCCCACGGCATGTCAGCCGTCACAATGCCCCCTTTGATCCCAGTTGAGTACATTGTAGGGCGATGAAGGCTGGATGAACCCTCAGAAGGCGTACATCCCGCAAGAGTGACGAAACACGGATAGCGGAGCGGGCGCCGCACCGCAAGCGGGCCGCGTGGCTAGGGCACCGTGGCGCACACCATATATTTGATCCGTGTCCTCCCCAGCGAAATCAGTCCGCTCTGCCTGGCAGAAGTACCTGATGATTCCCAAACTCGTCCGACTGTCCCGTTCCGCGCACAAGGACCGGCCCGTGGCGTGGGACAGGTATTGGGCAGGCATCAAGGTGACCGGCGCAGGGGGCGAAGTCCTCTGGGACTCTGGCAGGGACAACGAATTCCTGGGATACAGGGATGTGTTGGTGCGCCACCTGGACCCGAAACTTCCCGTGGTTGATGTGGGATGCGGGCATGGCAGCTTCTCGCGTGCCCTGGCCGGTGTCTTCCCTGAAGTGATAGGGGTGGACGTCTCCGCCCACGCTGTTGCCCGTGCCCGCACGGAATCCGGCGTGGACGGCACCAGCGCCGGACGCGTCCGTTACGAGGTGCGGGACATGACGGCGCCCGGTGCTGCGAGCGGGTTGGGGGACGAACGCGGCGCCAACGTCTTCATCCGCGGGGTGCTCCACGTGCTGAACCCTGACGACCAGGTGGCGCTGGTGGAAAACCTTCGGCTCCTCGCCGGCGCGCGCGGCACTGTATTCCTTGCCGAGACGAACTTCCAGGGCAACCCCGTGGACTACGTTTCGCACCTGGGCGCAACCACAAGGGGTATCCCGGCGCCCTTGGAGCGGGCCATCCGCGAACTGCCCATGCCTGGCCATTTCGGACCCGCTGAACGGGTCCGTGTCCTTCCCGAAGAGGCTTGGGAACTCCTGGAGGACGGCGCCGTGGCCATCGAAACGAACCCAATGACGGACGTGGCCGCACAGAGCCTGATCCCCGGGTATTACGCGGTGCTGCGCCCCCGGTCCTAGCAACCGCCGGCCGGAGGTGCGACCCTCCTCCGCCCCCGCCCCTTGCTCGGCCCCTTGACACGGAGGCGGAATGGGAGGCTACATAGTAAGTAGACTTACTAGTTATCTCCAGGGGAAAGGATAGCCGCCATGGCGCAGGACAAAGGCAAGGCCCGCGAGGCTGAAGCGGAGCGGGACGAAGAGGACCTGGGGGCTGGCCCGGATGACGGAAAGGTCCGCACCGGTCCGGAGTCATCCAAATCCCTGAAATATTCACAGGAGGTCACCTCAACGGACGACGAACCGGAGCGCGAGGGCCGGAGCCTGGTCACCACGCACCATGAAGCCATCAAGCAGTGGGCGGAGGAACGCGACGGCGTTCCGGCCACAGTAGAGGGTACCGAGCACGGTGACCACCTCGGTGTGCTGCGGATCGACTTTGGCGGCGAAAACGACAAGCTTCGCCACATCAGCTGGGAGGAATGGTTTGATACCTTCGACTCCCGCCAGCTGAACTTCATCTATCAGGAACAGCGCAGCGATGGCCAGCAATCCAACTTCTTCCGGCTGGAAAACCCCGGCCGGGAAGACGCCTAAGCCGCATCCGCCCAGCCGCACCCCGCAGGACCAGCACCGGGCAACCTCCGGCGCCGTCCCGCCGTCGGCAGGCGTAACCCAACAGGAACAATCATGCGCGAACTAATCCCTTCCGGTTCCCTCCGCGGGATGCTGCTGCCGCCAACGTACGGCCGGCACGTCACGGACAACACCGAATTCACTGTCCTGTCGGTCGAAATCTGGGCCACGGGCCTGGTGGTCAACATCCAGCTCGCCTCCGATGATGCACCGGAGCCCAACATCATCCTCCAGGACCATTTTGGAACCGAGTATTCGTTGCGCAGTTCAGCAACCCTCGGCTCCCGGAACCTGCAGGTTTTTGCCCCCTCGGTGCCGCCGGGAACCAGGAGCCTGACCGTCAGGTCGGCTGACGACGCCGAAGCCAGGCCTGTTGTCACCTTCGCCGTCCCGCTCATGGCCGTGCGGGAGGCTCGAGCCGATTCGCAAGACTCCGGTTACCCCTCCCGGCCGGAACTCCGCCGCCCCGCCTGATCATTCACAAGGAGCCACCATGCAGGACACCACAGGTTTCAGCCCCGCCACCGCCATCGTCACCGCGTCAGATTCCGGAATTGGCAAGGCCACGGCCGTGGCACTCGCCAAAGCGGGCATGGATGTGGGCGTGACCTGGCATTCGGACAAGGCGGGGGCTGAAGCGACCGCCGAAGAAATCCGCAGCCTGGGGCGGAAGGCTGTGGTCCGGCAGCTCGATACCACGGAGCTCCGGGCGGCCGGTGGGGTTATTGAGGAGCTGGCAGAGGAACTTGGCGGAGTGGACGTGTTCGTCAACAATGCCGGGACCGGGGACGGCACTAAATTCCTGGACCTCGACGTCGACACCTGGATGCAAACCCTGGACACCAACCTCAACGGAGCGTTCATCTGCCTGCAGGCTGCCGCCCGGCGCATGGTCCGGGCAGGCAGGGGAGGCAGGCTGATCGCGGTCACCAGTGTCCACGAGTTCCAGCCGAGGGTGGGATCGTCCGCCTATGACGCGTCCAAGCACGGCCTGGGCGGCCTGATGAAAACGCTGGCCCTGGAACTCGCCGAGCACGGCATAACGGCCAACAGTGTTGCCCCGGGTGAGATAGCCACGCCCATGACAGGCCAGGAGGACGAGGATCCAACGGCGAAGGACAGGCCCGGGGTTCCGCTGGGCAGGCCGGGGGACGCGCGGGAAGTGGCTGCCGTCATCGCCTTCCTCGCGTCGCCGGCCTCCAGCTATGTCACCGGAGCTTCCTGGGCGGTGGACGGCGGGATGCTGCAAATGGGACCCCAGGCCGGCTCCCACATCACCAGCCACGAATGGCGCGAGGGGTAGGCGCTTCCAGCTGGGCCTCCTGAAGGAAGGCGCTTGCCCGTGTTACGCCGCAGGCAAGCGCTTTCCGGTGCGGGGCTGGCATGATGGGTCCCATGCGTATTCTTATTGCTCCGGACAAGTTCAAGGGTTCCCTCACGGCTGCCGAAGCAGCTGCCGCCATTGCTGAGGGCGCGCTGCGCGTTTATCCGGATGCGGTAGCCACCCAGTTCCCCATCGCCGACGGCGGCGAGGGCACCCTGGAAGCCGCCGTGGCCGCCGGCTACGAGGAGCGGATCAACGCGGTGGTCGGCCCCATCCTCGCGCCTGTCGGCGCTGCCTGGGCCATCCGGAAGGACGACGGCGGCAAAGTCACCGCGGTCATTGAAACGGCCCAGGCTTCCGGCCTGGCGGACATGGAGCCCACTCCGGGGAACGCGCTCCGGGCCCACAGCTACGGCTGCGGCCAGCTGATCGCAGCAGCGCTGGACGCCGGTGCCACCGAAATCGTGCTGGGGCTCGGCGGATCGGCAATGACCGACGGCGGCAGCGGCGCCCTGCGCGCCCTGGGCCTGAAACCGCTGGACTCAGCCGGAAACGTGGTCCCGCTGGGCGGTGGCTCACTCGCCGACATCGTGGCGCTGGACTCCTCCAAGCTGGACCCCCGGCTGGCCGTTAGCAAGTTCCGCATCGCCGTCGACGTGCGTAATCCCCTTTACGGAACGCTGGGGGCCGCGCACGTTTTCTCCCCCCAAAAGGGGGCGGACGAAGACTCCGTGGAACTGCTCGACGCCGGATTGCGCAACTGGGCGTCCTTGCTCCGCGAGGCCACGGGCCGGGACGTCAATATCGAGGGGGCCGGCGCTGCCGGCGGCTTCCCGGCGTCGTTCCTTGCCTTTACCGACGCCGCGCTGGAAGGCGGCTTCGCGCTTGTAGCGGGACTGACCGGCCTGGCGGACCAGCTGTCCGGAGCCGACCTGGTGATCACTGGCGAAGGCTCCATGGACGTCCAGTCGCTGACCGGCAAAGCCCCGATTGCGCTTGCGGACGCGGCCCGGGAGCGGGGTATCCCGGTCATCGTGGTGGCCGGCAGGATCCTGGTGACTCCCGAAGACCTCGCCGGGCACGGAGTGGTGGCTGCGGCGCAGCTGCTGGACGTCGCGTCAGGCCCGGAGGACGCAGTGGCCAACGCCGCCAAGTACCTGGCCTGGGCAACAAGCCAGGTACTTGAAGGTGCGTAGCCGGGTGTAACGCCGGCGGCGCCCGAACCTAGACGATGGTCTTGTTGCCCCGGCGGCGATTCCAGATGAAGATCACGATCAGCGTCAGCAGGATGATCCCGCCGATCACCCAGGGAGTGTTGTCGGTGCGGGTCGACTCATTCTGGGCCGACTCACCCGTTCCGGGGTTGGCCGGGCCCGTGGAAGCGGTGTCCCCGGGAGAAGGCGTGGGAGATGCGGCGGAAAGTGCAACGGTGGTTCCCGCCCGCTCCGCGGCAGGGGAGGCGTGCGCGGCACCGAGCGAAAGTGCCGGTGCTGCAAGCAGCAGCAGGGCCACCAAGGCAGTTCTCAAAAGTGCTTTCATAAGGTTCTCCTGTCGTTGACCGCGGCTGGTTGTCCGGCCGCGTGGCTGGGTAAATGGACAAATGGTTGCAGACGAAAGCGCGGGAGGCGCGGCTGTTCCCGCAGGGCGGCGCCGTGCTGCCCGGAGGCGGGTTGGTCCCTACCTTGCCGCTTCAGCCCGCTTATTCAAGTGGATTGGGACGTAGACCAGCAGGACCACCATCACGGCCAGCAGCGCTCCGCCGGCGGTGATGCCGGCCGAGCGTCCCGCGGTTACGTCAAAGACCAGGGCGGCAGTGCCGGCGCTCAGCAGCGCGATTCCGGCGAGGGTGATCTTGGCGATGGTGTCACCACTGGCAACCAGGGTTTCCTTGAGCCGCTTCCGGAAGAGCCGCCGGTGAACGCTCACCGGCAGGAGGATGAGTGCGGTGGTCAGCGCGGCGATCACCACGTTTGTCAGGTAGAGGACAATCTGGAAGTCATCCAGGTCTTCAAACCGCTCCTGGAAGGGCAGCGTCAGCAGGAAGCCGGCGAGGATCTGGACGCCCATCTGGAGCACCCGCATCTCCTGCAGCAGTTCCGCCCAGTTGCGGTCCAGTTGCTCCTCGCGTGTCTCATTCCTGCCGGTCCGGCCGGTGTAATCCTCCACATCCGACATTGCCTCTCCTTCCTGCGCCACCAGACCCTGGCTACCTTTCTACTCCCGAGGTACCCAGAAAAAGGACAACGTTGCGCCGCGGCCCATATTTGATAAGTTTACTGATTATTCGCACGGAACGGTGGACTTTGCTCCTCCGGCCGGGATAGCTTCGAAGGGCCGGTGCACGGCTGGGCCCTCGGAAACCGACAGAAGTAGGCGGACTATGAGCGACACTGAAAAGCAGACAGACCAGCCAAAAGATCCCCGGGGCGGCTACCATGACGGCCCGTTTCCCGAGCAGGAGCAGAAGCAGCCTGGCCTGACGGCTCCGATGGAGCCCAAGCCGGACCACGGGGAACTCAGCTACGAAGGGCACGGAAAGCTGCAGGGCAAGGCAGCACTCATCACCGGTGGGGATTCGGGCATCGGCAAGGCCGCTGCCATTGCATTCGCACGGGAGGGCGCCGACGTTGCCATCTCCTACCTTCCGGAAGAGGAGGAGGACGCCCAGGACACTGCGGACTGGATCCGTAAGGCGGGCCAGCGGGTGCTCCTCTTTGCCGGTGATGGCCGCGAAGAGGAGTTCAGCACCCGGATCGCCAACGAAACGGCGACGGAGTTCGGGCGCCTCGACGTGGTGGTCCTGAACGCGGCCTACCAGAAGAACCGCGAAAGCCTGGAGTCCCTGCCCACGGAGGAATTCGACCGGGTGTTCAAGACGAACCTCTACTCGCTGCTGTGGACAGCGCGGGCGGCGGTGCCCCACTTGAAGCCCGGTGCCTCGATCATCACCACGGCTTCCATCCAGGCCTTCAACCCCTCGCCCGGCCTCATCGACTACGCCATGACCAAGGCGGCCCAGGTGGCGTTCACCAAAGCGCTTGCCCAGGAGCTTGGCCCCAAGGGCATCCGGGTTAACGCCGTCGCTCCCGGACCGATCTGGACGCCGCTGATTCCCGCCACTGAATGGCCGGAGAAGCTCCCCAAGTTCGGCCAGGACACCCCGCTGGAACGGGCGGGCCAGCCGGCCGAGCTTGCCGCGGCCTACGTCCTGCTGGCTTCGGAGGACGGGTCCTACATCTCAGGGGCCGTACTGCCGGTGACCGGCGGCAAGGGCCTCTGAGCAGCGCCCCCAGTTCAGCTTCATCCAACGCACAACAGGAGGAACCATGACGCAGGAAAACCAGCACGCCCAACCGGAAACGGACCCGGGCGGTTACGGCACTCCCACCGCTGAGCAGGAACTGGGCGGCGTCCAGGGCTCTGCCGACGCCTCGGGGACCGGTGGTGCCGGTGAACCAGGCAGCGTAGGGACGAACGAGCCGCAGTCCGGCACCGGTGAGGATCCTGTACCCCGCGACGTGGACCTTCCCTCGGGCGAAGCTGAACTGGACGAAGGTAACGACGACTCCCAGGGGTCTGCCCCGGTATCCTCGGAGCCCGGGCAGGAGGCCGCCGGCATTCCGGACGGCAGCGGCAACGACCTGCCCGAAGAGAAATCCCCAAATGACGACGGCGGCGAGAGCTTCGACGCCGGGTGACCTGTTGGGTGCCGCATCCTAAGGGGCGTGCACCTGCAGCTGAAGGCCTTCGTCCCTGCCTCCCTGGGTGGCAGGGACGGAGGCCTTCGCCGTCTCTGGGCATACATTGCGGTGATGTGGGTACAGAACACAGCGAACCCGACTATCGAGGCCGAGGCAGGCGCCAGGAGGAAAGGCTGTGAGCAGGAGATCATCAGAACAGTGGGCACGGCGTGTTGAGATGCCGGACAGCGTGGCAGTGGACGTGCTGGTTCCCACGTGCAACCGGCCGGCAGAACTGGCCGTGACCCTGGCGGGCCTGGCAGGGCAGGCTGACCCTGCGTTCCGGGTGGTGGTCAGCGACCAGTCCACTGACGGCCCGGGCTGGGAACATCCAGCGGCCGCGGCCATGGTGCGGGTCCTCGAAGCCCAGGGCCGCCCTGTCACGCTGCTCCGCCACCTGCCACGGCGCGGGCTGGCGGAACACCGCCAGTTCCTGCTGGAGCAGTCGACGGCGGAGAAGTGCCTCTTCCTCGATGACGATATCTGGCTCGAACCGGGTGCCCTTGAGCGGCTCACCCAGGCACTGGACGAGTTGGACTGCGGCTTTGTGGGGATGGCTCCGCAGGGCTTGTCCTACCTTGATGACAGGCGGCCGGAGCAAACGGCCGGCTTTGAAGCATGGGACGGGCCGGTGACGGCGGAACGCATCCGGCCCGGTGCCCCTGGATTTGAGCGCTGGCCGCTGCACAACGCCGCCAACCTCAGCCATCTCAGCGCTGACCTCTCCCTGGCCCCGGGGGAATGGGTGCCCTACCGCGTGGCCTGGCTTGGGGGATGCGTGCTCTACCGGCGGGAAGCGCTGAACACCGCAGGCGGCTTTGCCTTCTGGACCAGCCTTCCCATGAACCACGCGGGCGAGGACGTCGTGGCCCAATGGCAGGTCATGGAAAGGTACGGGGCCGCCGGCATCCTACCCTCCGGAGCCGTCCACCTGGAGTCCCCCACCACGGTGACGGACCGCACGGTGGAGGCCTACGACGTCGTGCTCAGCGCAAAGTCGCAGGCGTAAGCAGGGGACGCCGCAGCCGCAGGCGAGGCAGCTCCATCCGCTGCCCCTCCCGCCGGCGGGGCGGCGGACGTATTCTTTAAAAATCGAGGTTTTGCAGTAGGCCGACGCGCTCAACAAAGGCGTGGGAACATGGCCGCTGAACCTGCTGGGCCGGTTGGCTGGGGACCGCTTCCATTGCCCCCGGAACCGGTTTTCGACAGCAAAGATGTCGAAACGTACCTCTGGGACGTCACCCATGACTTCATGGCGGACATTAAGGGCGAACACCGCGGTATCGGCTGGGCAGCCACCCTCTTCCGCCTGGGCAAGGGGCACACCATCGCTGCCAGCGCCGATCAGGCACGCGAGGCGGACCGGGAACAGTGTTCCTTCGCCGACGGACCAGTCATCGAGGCATTGCGAAGCGGCGAATTCGTGCTGCTTTCCGACGTCAGCCGGGACCGGCGCTGGCCCGGGTACGCCAGCGCGGCCGCAAGCCACGGCGTTCAGTCGCTCCTGTCGGTGCCCATCGTTGCCGAGGGCGGGACGAGCGCCGCCATCAACCTTTACGCCTCCTCGCCCCACGCCTTCACCAGCGATGACCTTCTCCGGATCCGGAGCTACGTCCAGCAGGTTGCCCGCGCACTGCGGGTAGTAGTGCGGGTGGCGGAGCGCGCCGAAGCAACGGCGGGCCTCGCCGTCGCCCAAAGCTCTCTGGTCCTGGTGGATTTGGCGGTGCGCAGCCTCATGGACGAGTACGGCCTCTCCCGCGAGGGTGCCCTGAGGTTCCTGCAAAGGGAGGCATCGCACCACGAGCTGGGTTTGCGCGACGCAGCCCTGACCATAGTTGCGCCGGTCCCCGGCAGGGATCCTTCCGGGCCGCGCCGGGAGCCGTTCGAGGATGTTGAGGATTTCCGCCTGGTGGCGCCGGCGGAGCTGGACCAGCCGCTTGGGGCAGTTGCTGCCCCCGAAGCGGATCCTTCCCCCAAGGCGAGAGGACGGCGGTCATGACCATCGACCAGCAGGAAACATGGCCAGGACGACCATTGGGAGCACGGCACCCGTGGCACCGCTTCATAGCCCTTGGCGACTCCTACACGGAAGGGGTGGGTGACCCCGAGCCCCGCAGCATCGGCGGGCTCCGTGGCTGGGCGGACCGGGCGGCAGAGGAACTCAGCGCCGGCCAGCACGACTTCGCCTACGCGAACCTCGCCGTGCGCGGACTGGTGCTGCAGGAGATCCTGGACGGGCAGCTGGAGCCGGCCTTGGCCCTCAAGCCGGACCTGATCGGAATGTCCGGCGGCGGAAACGACGTTGTCTTCCACCGGGGCGACCCCGACAAGCTGGCCGAGAAGATGGACCAGGCGGTGGGCCTGCTGGCCGAAACCGGCGCCACGGTCCTGCTTTTCGCCGGACCGGACTGGGGAAGCACGCCCGTGTTTAACCAGATCCGGGGAAGGCTGGCCATCTACAACGAACACCTCCACACGATCGGACTGCGCCACCATGCCGTGATGGTGGACCTGTGGTGCCTGCCGGCGCTGCACGACGCCCGGATGTGGGACCAGGACCGGCTTCACCTTTCACCGCTGGGCCACCAGGCCGTGGCCATTGCCACCCTGGACGCGCTGGGAGTACCGCATACGCTCAAGGCCCTGCAGCCGCGGCCGGTTCCATCCCACGGCTGGACGCAGGCAAGGGCGGAAGACCTCATCTGGGCAAGGCAATACCTGTTTCCGTGGGTCCTCCAGCGGCTCTGGCGTCGGCCGGAGTCCCTGGCGGCGAAGCGGCCGCAACCGGGACCCGTCTTCGGCCTTGGCCTCCCTGGTCCCTTCCCTCCTGGCCACCCGGCCAGTACAGCACCGGCGGGGCCGCCGGAGGATATTGCGCAGGCGGCAGGAAGTTTCGGGCCGTTGCGTCCGCCAGTACCGGAGGACGGGGATAGGCCTGAAGACGAGGACGAAGCGGGCGAAGTGGCCTAGCGGATGCGGCGCTAGCGTTTCTTAGGCGTGCGCTTCGCTGCTGCGTTCATCGCTGCCTTGGCGGCAGGCGGCAGCCCAACCTGCTCGGTCTCGGGCTCCGCTACCGTGCCCCTGGCCTTCGCGATGGCCTTCATGCCGTGGTAAATGACCAGGGCGGCGGCTGAACCGAGGGCGATGCCCGTGAACTTCAGGTCGCCGATAGTCCAGGTGTAATCCGCGATGCCGATGATCAGGGCAACGGCGGCAGTAGTCAGATTCACGGGGTTGGAGAAGTTCACCTTGTTCTGTACCCAAATCTTCACGCCCAGGATACCGATCATGCCGTACAGCATGGTGGCGGCACCGCCCAGTACCCCCGGCGGAACGGTCGCGATGAGCTCGCCGAATTTGGGGGAGAAGCTCAACAGGATGGCGAAGACGCCTGCCACCCAGTAGGCCGCCGTCGAATAAACCTTGGTGGCGGCCATAACGCCGATGTTCTCCGCATAGGTGGTGGTGCCGGAACCGCCGCCGAAGCCGGCCAGGACGGTGGCGGCGCCGTCAGCCATCAACGCACGGCCGGAGACGCCGTCGAGGTTCTGGCCCGTCATTGCGGCCACCGACTTCACGTGGCCGATGTTCTCGGCCACCAGCACCAGCACCACGGGAACAAACAGGCCCAGGACGCCCACATGGAACTCGGGGGTCTGGAACTGCGGCAGGCCCACCCAGGCGGCGGCCTCCATTTTTTCGTAGCTCACCTCGCCCCGGAGCATTGCCACGAGGTAGCCCACCACCACGCCCACCAGGATGCTCAGCCGGCCCAGGATGCCGCGGAACAGGACGCTGACCAGGATGATGGTGGCCAGCGTGATCACCGCGGTGACGGGGGCGGCGTCGAAATTGTTTTTCGCGGCAGGGGCAAGGTTGAGGCCGATCAGAGCCACGATGGCGCCGGTGACAATGGGCGGCATCAGGCGGTTGATCCATCCCGCGCCGAACTTCTGCACAATGGCGCCCACCACGGCCAGGACGGCACCGGCCAGGACCACCCCGCCCAGGGCGCCCGGGACGCCGAACTGCTGCTGCGACGCCATGATGGGGGCGATAAACGCGAAGCTGGAGCCGAGGTAGCTGGGCACGCGGCCCTTGGTGATCACCAGGAACAACAACGTGCCGATGCCCGAGAAAAACAGGGTGGTGGCCGGGGGCATGCCGGTGATGATGGGTACCAGGAAGGTGGCCCCGAACATCGCCACCACGTGCTGCATGCCCACGCCGATGGTCAGCGGCCAGGCCAGCCGCTCATCCGGGGCCACCACGTGGCCCGGCTTGATGGACTTCCCGGTGCCGTGCAGCTTCCACTTGATTCCGAGCATGCTCATGAGGGGGCCTTTCAAAGGGGGTGCCGGGGCGAGGATCGCAACTTGCTCCAGAATACCGCCCGCCTTTTGTGCTGGTCAGCTGTGCCCAACGTCACCTGCCGTCACGGGAAGAGGGCGCACCTACTTGAAGTTGCAAGTATGGACAGCAACGAGGCCGCCCCAGCAGCGGGGAGGCGCAGCGAAAGGTAAGCCAATGACCATTGCCCACGAAGAAGCAGTCATCGATTCGGCCGCCGTCGACGCCATCTTCGCCCAGGCCCGCACCGCCAACTCCTTCACCGGAGAGGTGAGCGACGAGCAGGCGCAGGCCATCTACGAGTTGACCAAGTTTGGCCCCACGGCCTTCAACTCCCAGCCCCTGCGCGTCACCTACGTCCGCTCGGACGAAGCCCGCGCGAAACTGGTGGACGCCCTCATGCCGGGCAACCGCGCCAAGACCGCTTCCGCGCCCCTGGTTGCCATCCTCAGCTACGACACCGACTGGGCCGGGCAGTGGGATAACTTCCTCCCCGGCTACAACGCCCCGAAGGCGATGTACGACGCCAACCCGGAACTTGCTGCCGCCACGGGCAACAACAACGCCCACCTGCAGGCCGGCTACTTCATCCTGGCCGTCCGGTCGCTCGGGTTTGCAGCAGGCCCCATGACCGGCGCCGACTTTGCCGCGATTGACGCCGCTTTCTTCCCCGAGGGCGACCAGAAGAGCTTCCTGGTGGTCAACATCGGCCAGCCGGCCGAGGACGCCTGGGGCGATGCCAAGCCCAAGTTCGCCTACGAGGACGTTGTCCGCACCGTCTAACCCCCTCCGTTTGGGTTTGATGGGCGGAACGTGATGGGGCGTTTGAGGAGGCGGTGGCAGACTGGGCAGATGCGGAACCTCATCCTGGTTGCCTTTGTCGAGCCTGTCACGGACGGGCTGGTTTTCCCGCGGACACACTGGCCCCTGCATATCACGCTGGTACGGTTCGACGCCGGCGCTGACGATGCGGCCGAACACGCGGCGGCCCTCGCCGCACCGTACGCCAGGGCAGCCTTGGGCGCCAGCCTCACCGTGGGGAAGGACGCCGGGTTCGGCCGGAACGGTTCTGTGCCCGTCAGCCTCATCCAACCGCAGCCGGACCTGCAGGCCCTCCACGAGCAACTGGTCACCGCAGTCGAAAGCCTGGGCGGCAAGATCCTGACGCCGGCCCACACGATGTCCGGCTTCCGGCCGCACGTTTCGCACCACGGCGATAAGCGCCTGAACCCGGGCGACGCCGTCGTGCTTGACCGGATCGCGCTGGTGGACATGGCGCCGGACGGTGACCGCACCGTCCGGCGCGTCCTGCGGCTGTGGAGCCGGGACGACGCAGCCGGTTAGGCGATGACGCCGTCCACCAGGGCCTTGGCTTCCGCCTGCACCTGTTTGAGGTGGTCCTCGCCCTTGAAGGACTCCGCGTAGATCTTGTAGACGTCCTCGGTGCCGGACGGGCGGGCGGCGAACCAGGCGTTCTCCGTGACCACCTTGAGCCCGCCGATGGAGGCGCCGTTGCCGGGGGCTTCCGTGAGCTTGGCGATGATCGGCTCGCCGGCAAGCTCTGTTGCCGTGACGTCCGACGGCGACAGCTTGCCGAGTGCCGACTTCTGCTCCCGGGTAGCGGCAGCGTCAATGCGGGCGTAAACAGGCGCCCCGAACTGGTCCGTCAGGCCCTTGTAGAGCTGCGACGGGGACTGGCCCGTGACGGCGGTGATCTCCGAGGCGAGCAGGGCCAGCAGGATGCCGTCCTTGTCCGTGGTCCAGACGCTGCCGTCCAACTTGTTGAAGGATGCGCCGGCCGATTCCTCACCGCCGAAGGCGCCTTCACCGGAGAGCAGCCCCGGCACAAACCACTTGAAGCCGACCGGAACCTCCACGAGCTTGCGGCCCAGGCTTTCCGCCACGCGGTCGATGATCGAGGAAGACACCAGGGTCTTGCCCACCACCGACCCGGGGTTCCAGCCGCTGCGGTTGCGGTACAGGTAGTCGATGGCGACGGCAAGGTAATGGTTGGGGTTCATCAGCCCCCCGTCGGGGGTTACGATGCCGTGGCGGTCCGCGTCGGCGTCATTGCCGGTGGCAATGTCGAACGCTGACTGGCCGGAGGATGAAGCGTCGGACATCCGCTTGATCAGCGAGGCCATGGCTGCCGGCGAGGAGCAGTCCATGCGGATTTTCTCGTCCCAGTCCAGCGTCATGAAGGCCCACTGCGGATCCACACTGGGGTTCACCACGGTGAGGTTCAGGTGGTGGCGCTCGCCGATCTCGCCCCAGTAGTCCACTGCCGCACCGCCCATGGGGTCGGCGCCGATGCGGACGCCCGCCTCGCGCACGGCGTCCAGGTTCAGGACTGAGGGGAGATCGTCCACGTAGCTGCTGAGGAAGTCGAACTTGCCCGTGGTGTCAGCGGCCAGCGCGTCGGCCAGCGGGACGCGCTTGACGCCGCGCAAACCGTTCTCGAGCAGTTCATTGGCGCGGTTCGCGATCCAGCCGGTGGCATCGGAATCGGCGGGGCCGCCGTGCGGCGGGTTGTATTTGAAGCCGCCGTCGGCCGGCGGGTTGTGGCTGGGGGTGACCACGATGCCGTCAGCCTGCGGGGCGCCGGCGCCGGCGTTCCTGTTGTACGTAAGGATGGCGTGGCTCAGCGCCGGAGTGGGGGTGTAGCCGTGGCGGGCGTCGATGAGGACCTGGACGCCGTTGGCGGCCAACACCTCAAGCGCCGAATTCTGCGCCGGCTCGCTCAGGGCGTGGGTGTCCTTCGCCAGGAACAGCGGGCCGGTGATGCCCTGCCCGGCACGGTACTCCACGATTGCCTGGGTGATGGCGACGATGTGCTTCTCGTTGAAGGACCCCTTGAGGCTGGAACCGCGGTGCCCTGAGGTGCCGAACACCACGCGCTGGCCGGGATCACCCAGATCCGGCGTGATGTCGTAATACGCGTCAAGAAGCGCTGTGATGTCAACAAGGTCCTGGGGTTGGGCAACTGTACCCGCGCGGCTAGCCATGGCACCAGCATGCCAGACCCGGGCCGCAGCCAAAACGATCCGTCCACAATCCGGCCACTGTGTCCCGCCCTGTGACGGAAGAACGTCATCAACCAAGTAGGGCACCTGAGTACCGAAGCGGCAAAGTACTTATATACCGCCGCCCGCGCGCCCTGTTACTTTCGAAAAATCGGGCGGAATGTCCGTGAGCAAAGGACGACGGCGGCCTCCCGCCGTCGTCCTCCGGCAAGGGAAGCAGGGCGGCCATGGGGGCAGGGGACGGGGCAACGGAGCAAGCCAGGCTGGCTGCGGAAAGGGTTGCCAGGCTCAAGCGCCGGCTCGACCAGGCCGAACGTTCCACCAAGGCCTGGGACGCCGACGCCGTCGGCGGGCGAGTGGTGGCAGAGAAGCTGAGCGAACTGGTGCCGCGCGGCTGGTACGTGCTGCACGACGTCCACTGGCCGGGCCGGCCCAAGGCCAACCTGGACCATGTCCTGGTGGGGCCGGGCGGCGTGGTGGTGGTGGACGCCAAGAACTGGACAGGAGAAGTCCGGGTCTCCTCGGGCGTGTTGTGGCAGGGCCGCTACGCACGGACCCAGGCAGTGGAAGGGGCACTGGCCCAGTGCGCCGCCGTCGCCTCGGTGATGGCCCCGCCGCACCGCCGGCTGGTGCGTCCGCTCATCTGTATGGCTGCACAGCCGGACCTTTTTGGTGTAACAAGCTCCGATGTCGCCGTGGCAGGTGCCCAGCGGGTGGTGGCGGCCATCGAGTCGCTCCCGCAGGTGCTGGACCAACAGACGGTAGTGGGACTGTACGCGCACCTCGGCCAGCAGCTTACGCATGAACAGGAGGCCGGCATTACGGCGTTCCGGAACGTCCGGCCAGGGACCGTGGTCCAGCCAACGGGTGCCCTGCCGCCACGTGGGCCAGCCGCCGAGGGCGCAACTGGACAGGGAACGGCGGAGGATTCGCGTTCCGAAGGTGGCCCCAAACCCGCAACGGGCAGGAACACCTCAACCAGGAGCGGGAGCTCCGCCCGGCAT
The DNA here is from genome assembly GCF_054792695.1 of Arthrobacter sp. Z1-9. Lineage (NCBI taxonomy): Bacteria > Bacillati > Actinomycetota > Actinomycetes > Micrococcales > Micrococcaceae > Arthrobacter > Arthrobacter sp. Z1-9. The sequence goes on from NZ_CP096456.1 coordinate 426,248, forward strand.
CCGGCGGGCCGCCACCTTAAGGCAGCCGGGGTGCGGCAGGGCCGGAACGTTAAGGCCCACCAGCACGCCGGAGTGGGTGCGGGACGCCTGGCGCTGCTCGCGGCGTTCGTCATTTTCGCCGTCTATATCCTCCCGTACTGGGGGTACTAGCCCCACGGCTGGCCCTTGACGGCGGCTGTTCCCTGCCTGCCCCGGAGTGAGCCGGAACCAGCAGCTTGCTGCTGGCCTGCCGGACGGCCGCCGTGAAGCGGTTGAGCCGTTCGGAGTCCAGCGTCCAGGACTGCCAGTAGAGGGCAACGTCCTGGTGGCTGTCCTCCAGGCGGACCAGGGACCCTTCGACGATCTCTTCCGTGAGCTGCAGTTCGGGGATCATCCCCCACCCCAGACCGGCCCTGACAGCGGCAAGGAATCCTTCCGAGGACGGAACGGTGTGGGTGGGCGGAAGCTGATCAATACCTTTGGCTTCAAGCAGATGACGCTGGAGGGTGTCCTTGGCATTGAATTTCAGCACGGGCATCGCCGCCCAGTCCAGGCCTTGGGGAGTGGTGAACCGGCCATGCAGTCCGGCGGCGGCCACCGGGATGTAGCGCATATGCCCCAGCAGCTCCACCCGGCAGCCGCTCACGGGGACGGGATCAGAGGTCACTGCGCCCATCACTTCCCCCTCCCGCAGGAGCTGGCTGCTGTATCCCTGGTCCTCGACATGGAGGCCGATGGTGGTGTCATCCCAGCCGGCAGCCTCTGCCAGGACCGGGATGAACCAGGTGGCCAGCGAATCCGCGTTGACGGCGACCGGCAGGTGGGTCCGGGACGACGCGCCACCGCCCAGGGCGTTCGAAGTCTCGGCCTCGAGCACCTGTACCTGGCGGGCCATGCGCAGCAAGAGCATGCCGGCGTCGGTGGCAGTGCACGGCACCCGGCGGCGCACCAGCACCTGGCCCACCGAGGCTTCCAGGGCCTTGATCCGCTGACTCACGGCTGAGGGGGTGATGCGCAGCGCGTCCGCCGCTGCCTCGAACGTGCCCTCGTCAACCACGGCGGTCAGTGCCCTCAGATGCTCGAAGTTCATGAAGTTATTCTAATGACTCCGCAGAATATGTCATTTGTCTTTATTGTGACGGTCCTTTAGCGTCGAGGCATGTGGACTGTAGGGATGACCGGGCTTCTGACCGGCCTCGCGTTGATCGTGGCCATCGGGGCGCAGAACGCCTTCGTGCTGCGCCAGGGAATCCGGCGGGAACACGTTGGTGTGGTGGTGGCCGTATGCATGGCGGGAGATGCACTGCTGATCCTCGGCGGCACGGCCGGCATCGGAGCCCTGGTCACCCGCTTTCCGGAGGCCCTGGAGATATTGCGCTGGGGCGGGGCTGCATACCTGCTGTGGTTTGCCGTCCGGTCCTTCATCGCGGCGTTAAAGCCCTCCTCGCTGACCGAACAGCCGCCCCGATCCAAGCACTCGGTGGTCGCCACTGCCGTCGCCCTGACCTTCCTGAACCCCCACGTGTACCTGGACACGGTGGTGCTGCTGGGCAGCCTTGCCAACCAGCAGGGCGCCGGGAGTCGGTGGGTCTTCGCAGGCGGCGCCGTCACCGGCAGTGTGCTCTGGTTTTCCGCCTTGGGGTATGGGGCTCGGAGGCTGGCGGGCGTCCTGAGCAGCCCGCGCACCTGGCGCTGGGTGGACCTGGCCATCGGCGTGTTGATGCTGGTGCTCGCCATCAGGCTTGCAGTGCATTGACCGGTTCCGGAGGGCGCTTCAGCGGTAGGCTGGGTATCAACATCCTAGGGGGAAACCTTGACTGACCAGCCTTCCCAGCGCCCTGACTATCCGGGGCCCGGCTACCCGGGCGCAGACCCGCAACCCAACGTGCCGCCGTCGGCCTATGAACCACCCCGCTTCGTGCCGCCCTACGGGCCGGATGTTCCCACCCCGCCGCCGTACGGCCACGATGCACAGAACCAGTACGCCGGCAATCACTACGGACAGCCGGCCGGCGCTTATGCGCAACACGCCCCGTACGCGCAGCCTCCCAGCCCGTACGGTCAGCCCGCCTATTACGGGATGCCGGCCGAGCCCAAAACCCTGAGCATCGCCAGCATGGTGTGCGGCATCGCCTCCGTGATTATGGGCTGGCTGCTCCTTCCGCAGGCCGCGGCGATCGTGACGGGCCACATGGCGCTCAAACGGGAGCCGTCCGGCAAGGGCATGTCCATCACCGGCCTGGTCCTGGGCTACCTGTGCCTGCTGGGCTACGGTGCCTTTTGGCTGCTGCTCATTATCGGTCTGGCATACGCCAGCACCACGACGACGAACACCTTCTAAACCCTCGGATGCCCTATCACTTTTGGTCCCCAAGGCTTTAGGGACCAAAAGTGATAGGGCATCTTTCGTTTCTTAGGCTTTGCCGGCCGCCGCCAGCGAAACCGTGTCCTCCGCCGGGCCCGCCGGATAGATTGATTCGGCGGGCGCACGGTTGGTGGCCTTCGCCCAGGGGTAGTAGATGGCCAGAGTGACGGCGATCCCCACCAGCCAGGAGATGTCGGCGCCACCCAGCAGCTTGGTGACGGGGCCCGTGTACAGCGCCTGCGCCAGGAACGGGATCTGGACCACGACGCCGATTCCATAGGATGCCAGCGCGGCCGCGTTCCAGCGGCCGTACCGTCCGTCCGGGTTGTACAGCGCCGGGATGTCCAGGCGGTCGCGGGAGATCTTGTAGTAGTCCACGAGGTTGATCACGGACCACGGCGTGAACACCATCAGCAGCAGCAGGACAAAGTTCTTGAAGAGGTTCAAAAAGTCCTTGCTGGCGAAGAGCGCTATCAGGACGCTGGCGCTGATCACGGCAACGATAAAAACGATCCGCAGGGTCTTGGACACGGAATCCTTGCGGTTGATGGCGGTGCTGATGGTGACGCCGCACATAAAGGCGCCGTAGGCGTTGAGGCAGTTGACCGTGAGTTTGCCCGTGACGATCACCAGGTAGATGAAGATGGCGATCAGGCCGCCGCCGGCGAGGTCGCCCATGTAGCCCACCTGGTTCTTGAGGAAGTCACCGCCAAGCTTCGCGGCGGAGAGGCCGCCGGCGATGGCGCCCAGGGTCATGGCCCACTGCGCGCCGCCCACGGACCCGGCAAAGGTGTACCAGAAGGTCTTGCGCTCGGAGGTGTCGGCGGGCAGGTAGCGGGAGTAGTCGGCGACGTAGGGGCCAAACGTGAGCTGCCAGCCGGCGCCGAGGGCGATGGCGGTCAGGAACGTCGGCCATTCGAAGCCCTTGACCATCATGACCTGGGTGATGTCGAACTTCGTGACAACGGCGACGGTCAGGTACAGGAATCCCGCCAGTCCAACCACGGTGGCGATGCGGCCCAGGGCGTGGATGTACTTGTAACCGAGAATGGCGAGCAGGGCTGTTGCCGCGCCAAAGATCAGGATGCCCACAGCCGGGGCCTCCACGCCGAGCATCAGGTTGATGGCCTGGCCGGAAAGCACTGTTCCGGTGGAGGCGAAACCCACGTACATCAGGATCACCAGGGCCAGGGGGATGACGGCTCCGTAGACGCCGAACTGCGCGCGGCTGGAGATCATCTGGGGCAGGCCAAGTCTGGGTCCCTGGGCCGAGTGCAGGGCCATGACGGCGCCGCCCACAACGTTGCCGACCAGCAGTCCCACGATGGCCCAGAAGGCATCGGCACCAAAAACAACGGCAAGGGCGCCGTCCACGATGGCGGTGATCTGGGCGTTGGCGCCAAACCAGAGTGTGAACTGCCCCCGTGGGCTCCCGTGGCGCTCGCCGGGCGGAATCATGTCAATCGAACGTGCCTCTACGGCTGTACTTCCTGCGGCCATGGCCAAAACTCCTTGGGTGATGAAACGTAGGTTCCATCACACTGGGTTTGCGGCCCGATAAGAACAGAAAAGACCGGCCGGGTGTCCGGTGCTCCAGACAGCCCGGCGTGTCGGCGCAAAATTGCCCTCCGGATGAGCTATTCCACGCGCGCTCCAAGGGGAATTGGCCGTTAGGGGGGAGTCGTGCTCCGGGTCGGGTGGGCGGCGTTTAGCGGAGCAGCTCCACATCCGAAACGAGCTCGATATGGGCCAGCATGGCCTCCGCCGCCCCCTCCGCATCCTGCGCCCGGATGGCATCGGCGATCTTGCGGTGCGAGGCAAGGGACTGCTCGGGCCGGCCCGGCTGTCCAAGCGATTCCATCCTGGTTTCCAGGATCATTTCCGCGATAAACGCCATGAGCTGGGCCAGCACGGGGGAATGGGCAGCTTCGGTGATGGCCTGGTGGAAGAGCTCGTCGCCGTGGGTGCCGCGGTCGCCGTCGCTGATCTCCCGGGCCATGACGTCCAGGGCCTCGTCGATCGCTTTTAGGTCCTCGTCCGTCCGCCGCATGGCGGCGAGCGCAGCAAGCTTGACCTCCAGGGTGCTGCGCGCTTCTACAATCTCCGGCAGCCGGCTCCGGTGCTCACGCAAGCCCTTGATGACGGACGCAACACTGGGCCGGCGCGCAAGGACCGCACCCGTGCCGTGCTGCACGTCGATGACGCCAAGGACTTCAAGGGCCACCAGGGCCTGGGCCAGGGTCGCACGGGAAACGCCAAGCCGCTCGGCAAGGTCCCGTTCCGCGGGGAGGAGGTCACCCGGCCTCAGTTGAGCAGACTCGATATAGGCGAGGATCTGCTCCACCAGCTGTTCGTAAAGCCGGGGCCGCGTAACCCGCTCCAGTCCCAACCGTGATGTCTTTTCCACAAGCCCTCGCTACGTCGTCGTTCCTTCAAGAGTACAGGGAGGTGCTATTGACAGATAGACTCACTGTCTAGGAGGCTAGTCCAGTGAGCCAGTTACTCACGTCACACTTTTTCTTCCCCAATGGAGGACCAACGATGTCCGCTCCTGTCTTGTCGATCATCATCCTGGCGGCGATGTTCCTGCTTGCCACCGTCCTGCCCCTGAACATGGGTGCCCTCGCTTTCGTTGGCGCCTTCCTGCTCGGCACCGTGGTGCTGGGTATGTCCACCAACGACATTCTGGCCAACTTCCCCGGCGGCCTTTTCCTGACCATCGTCGGCGTCACTTACCTGTTCGCCATCGCCCAGAACAACGGCACCATCGACCTCCTGGTGCGCGGCGCCGTCAAGCTCGTGGGAAGCCGGGTTGCCCTGATCCCCTGGGTGATGTTCGCCATCACGGCAGTCATCACCGCCGTGGGCGCACTGTCTCCCGCCGCCGTCGCAATTATTGCTCCCATCGCCCTCAGCTTCGCCGGAAAGTACAAGATCAGCCCGCTGCTGATGGGCATGATGGTGATCCACGGCGCCCAGGCCGGCGGCTTCTCGCCCATCGCCGTCTACGGCGTTACCGTCAACGGCATCCTGGCCAAGACCGATCTTGCCTTCAGCCCCACCGCGTTGTTCCTGTCCAGCCTCGTTTTCAACACCCTCATCGCCCTGGTGCTCTTTGCGGTTCTGGGCGGGCGGGCGCTTCTGTCCTCCAAGGTAAGCCACTTCGTGGAGCAGGCCGCCGAAGCGCGGATGGCCGTCAGCGTCGGTGCAAAGGCCGGCGACGTGTCCTTCAAGGGCTTCGGCTCCGGCATGTACGGCCCCCGCGACCCTGCCGGCGATGGCGTCTCAGCCACCAAGGAGCGGTCAGAACGCCTCCCGCAACTGGTGACCATCGGTGGCCTGATCGCGCTGGCCGTCATCGCCCTCGGGTTCAAGGTGGACGTCGGGTTTGTCTCCATCACCATCGCCATCGTTCTGGCCCTGGTCTCACCCGCCGCCCAGAAGGGCGCCATCAACAAGATCAGCTGGTCCACAGTGCTGCTGATCTGCGGCATGCTGACCTTCGTCGGGGTCCTCGAGGAAGCCGGAACCATCGAGTTTGTCTCCAAAGGCGTGGCGAGTATGGGCCTGCCCCTGCTGGCGGCCCTGCTGATCTGCTACATCGGCGCCGTGGTCTCCGCCTTCGCTTCCTCCACCGCCATCCTCGCCGCCCTGATCCCGCTGGCAGTGCCGTTCCTCTCGACGGGCGAGATTGGAGCTGTCGGCGTCATCTGCGCCTTGGCGGTTTCAGCCACCATCGTGGACGTCTCGCCCTTCTCCACCAACGGGGCCCTGGTACTGGCCAACGCCCCGGAAGGCGTGGACAAGGACCGGTTCTACAAAAAGATCCTGGGCTACAGCGGCATCGTCATCGTTGCCGGCCCCGCCCTTGCCTGGCTGGCGCTCGTCGTCCCCGGCTGGCTGTAGCGGACCGGGGCGCCGCCACACACTTCCCTGCCTGTTTGAGAAAAGGAACCAGCGCATGAGCAGAACCGAGAACACCCGAGGCCCCCTCGCCGGCCACCTTGTGGTTGACCTGAGCCGGGCCCTGGCAGGTCCCCACGCCGGCATGATGCTGGCGGACCTGGGCGCCCGCGTCATCAAGGTGGAGAACCCCGGCACCGGGGACGACACCCGCGGCTGGGGTCCCCCCTTCGTCGGCCCGCAGGACGACCTGCAGTCCACGTACTTCATGTCCTGCAACCGCAACAAGGAATCCATCAGCCTGGACCTGAAGAGCGCCGACGGCCAGGCCGTGCTGCGGGGGCTGCTGGAGCGGGCCGATGTGGTGATCGAGAACTTCCGCCCCGGCGTCATGGACCGGCTCGGCTTCTCGACCGCGGCCATGCACGAGCTCAACCCGCGGCTGGTCATCCTCTCCATCACGGGCTTCGGTCATGACGGTCCCGAGTCGCAGCGCAGCGGGTACGACCAGATCCTCCAGGGCGAGGCAGGCCTGATGTCTCTTACCGGTTCTGGGCCCAACGATCCCCAGCGCGTGGGTGTCCCCATCGCCGACCTCCTCGCCGGCATGAACGGGGCGTTCGGCGTACTGGCGGCGCTGGTTGAACGCGACCGGACCGGCCATGGCCAGGTGGTGCGCACCTCGCTGCTGGCATCACTCATCGGGGTCCACGCCTTCCAGGGCACCCGCACCACGGTGGCGGGCGAAGTGCCGCAGGCCCAGGGCAACCACCATCCGTCCATCGCCCCCTACGGCCTGTTCGCCTGCAAGGACGGCAGCGTCCAGATCAGCGTCGGCAGCGAAAAGCTGTGGGCCTCCTTCGCGGCCGCCTTCGGCCTGGACCCCGCCGCCCCCGGCTTTGCCAGCAACGCCGAACGGGTGCGGAACCGCGCCGGGGTGATTGCCGCCGTCGAACGCGTCTTTGCCAACTACGGCGCCGCGGAGCTGCTGCAGAAACTGAACGACGCCGGGATCCCGGCAGGCAAGGTGCGCTCGCTTGATGAGGTGTACGCGTGGGAGCAGGTGGCCTCCCAGGGCCTCGTTGTGGATGTGGACCACCCGTTGCTCGGCAAGGTCAGCCTGCCAGGCCCGCCGCTGAGGTTTTTTGCCCCGGGCGATGCTGCGGAAACCACCGTCACCGAGCATGACGCGCCGCCGCTGCTGGACGCGGACGGGCAGGCCATTCGCGAATGGCTTGGCCTGGCATCCCTTGCCGGGCAGGTGGCGTAGCATGCCGACAACGGAAAAGGTCAGGCACCTCAGTGCCGCGGAACTGCTGGAAACAGTGGTGGACGAGGGCTCCTTCGTATCCTGGGATACGCCCGCGCAGGAGCCACCGCTGGCTGAGGAGTACTTCCGCGACCTCGCCAGGGCACAGGAACGCAGTGGGACCGACGAATCGGTCATCACGGGCGCCGGACTCATTAAGGGGCGCCGGGTTGCAGTGATCGTGAGCGAATTTTCGTTCCTGGCGGGATCCATCGGCCACGCCGCGGCGCAGCGGATAGTGGCCGCCATCGAGCGGGCCACCGCGGAGGGGCTGCCGCTACTGGCCGGTCCGGCGTCCGGCGGCACCCGGATGCAGGAGGGGACGCTGGCTTTCCTGTCCATGGTGAAAATCACCGGCGCCGTACGGGCCCACCGCCAGGCCGGCCTTCCGTACCTGGTCTACCTTCGCCACCCCACCACCGGCGGTGTGATGGCCTCCTGGGGATCCCTCGGTCACATCAACGTGGCTGAGCCTGGTTCGCTCCTGGGATTCCTGGGCCCGCGGGTTTACGAGGCCCTGCACGGCGAAGCATTTCCGGAGAACGTGCAGGTTGCGGAAAATCTGTTCAACAAAGGCCTGATCGACGGCGTTGTGGAGCCGGCGGATCTCGCCGAGCTGGTGGGCAGGGCGCTGGATATCCTCTGCGCCAGGCGCGGCGGCCGGCCGGAAGCCCCGGAGACGCTGGCTGTCCGGCCGGCCACCGTGGACGCGTGGACATCCATTGGGATTTCCCGGCGCCCCCGCCGGCCGGACCTGCGGCAGCTCCTCAAATACGGTGCCACCGACGCCCTGCCGCTGAACGGGACCGGGCAGGGGGAGAAGGATCCCGGGCTGCTGCTGGCCCTGGCACGCTTCGGAAGCCAGTCCTGCATTGTCCTGGGGCACGCCCGTCCACTCCGGAAGGACGCCGCCGGGATGGGGCCGGGCTCGCTGCGGGAGGCCCGGCGGGGCATGAAACTCGCGGAGGAACTGCGGCTTCCGCTGCTGACCGTCATCGACACCGCGGGCGCAGCCCTCTCGCAGGAAGCGGAGGAGGGTGGCCTGGCAGCGGAAATTGCGCGCTCGCTGCACGAGCTGATCGGTCTGGAGTCGCCGTCGGTCTCCGTGTTGCTCGGCCAGGGGGCCGGGGGAGGGGCGCTGGCGCTGCTGCCGGCGGACAGGACCATCGCCGCCCAGCACAGCTGGCTCTCGCCGCTGCCTCCCGAGGGCGCCAGCGCGATTGTCCACCGCACTACCGCCTTCGCCCCTGCCATGGCGCAGGCGCAGGGCGTGAACGTGGCTTCCCTTTACGCCCATGGATTGGTGGACCACATCGTGGATGAGCGGGACGACGCCTCGCTGGAACCCCGGGAATTCTGCCGGCGGATGGCCCGCGCCATCGAATACGAGCTGGGGTCGGTTGCCGGGATCCCGGTTCCCGAGCTCGTGGTAGCGCGGGCGGGGAAGTACCGTAACCTCGGGAGCTTCTGAGCCCTGGGGCGCTACCTGCTCTTTATGAAGCTTCGGGGCGCTACCTTCGCTGCGTTGCCCGCGCCCGGCGGGCGTTGGCACGCAGCTGGAGGATGCGCGCGCCGCCTGCCGCGGCCACCAGGACTCCGCCGGTGACGCTGGCGATAAAGAGTGCCATGCCCAGTGGCAAGCTTCCTTCGAAGCCCAGGAACCTGACCAGCACGAGGTCCTGGTTCTGCAGGATGAAGATAATCAGCAGGATCAGGAGCACCAGGGCTGCCACCACCGCGGCCCACACCACGCCGGCGCGGGTCACCTTGGGTTCGCCGGCTCCCGCTGGGGCAGCAGGGGTGGGGGCAGGTGAAGAGTCTGCGGGGCGTGCGGCGGGTACCCCCGGCGTACCGGTCCGGTCAACCGGCGTTCCGTTGTCGCCCGGCTCGGGTGGTCCGTCGGTCCCCGGTGTGTACTGTCCAGCACTCATTCACGTCCCCTTCCAGGATGCTAAGCATGCTTATGATGCCACTTTAGCCGGGAGGTTTCCGCTGGCACAACGCCACGCCTGCTAACTGCCGGCGATTCGTTGCGCGTGCTCGTGCTCCGCCGTAGTCAGTTCAGCAGCTTTGGTCTCCACAAGGGTCCAGTGGGACAGAGTACCGTCGGGGCGCGCCTGCGACCCGTTGGCAAGTGCAGAATCAATACGACGGCGGACCTCGGCTTCGTGCCTTGGATCGGTTGCGAAGATGATCCGGAGCCTCAGTGACTGTCCCTCCTGTTGGAGGGCGGTGTGGTGGGCGGCGAGCGGGCACGGCGGGGGATGCTCCGAGCTGCCGCACAGGGCTATCGTGATTGCAGCTCCGGGCGCCGCCGCGTCGGTATCGGCGTCGAACCGGAGGGTGGCTTCGTGGACGTAGGAAGCGGGCATGAGCCCATTCTCCGCCAACGGGCGGTCCCCCTGCCGGGCCGGGACCTGCGTGACCGGGACCTGCCTGACGGGGACCTGCCTGACCGGGGGCCGTCACGCAACGGAAGGGCCCCTTGGGGAGGCCCTTCCAAGGACTTCGGCACTGTGTCAGACCGGCAATTCCGTCAGGCCGGCACGATGTCAGACCCTTTCCCTGCTCCGATCACCGGAGGGGGTGCTGGGCCGTGGCGTCCTGCGCCAGTTGGGGAAGGCCCAGAACGAGTAATCCTGCGCCTTGACTTCCTGCTCCGGGGTTTCCACCGGGGTGTCCTGCTTGGCTTCAGGCTGACGGTGGGATTCCTTCTTAACGCCCCACCCGAAGTCCTTGCTGGATGAATAGCACATCGCAGACCTCCTTCTCGTGACTGCCCCTTAATCGTCCTCCCGATGTGCTAAAGAGTCGACACCCTGCAGGCAATCCGGCATTACCCGGTGCTGCGGGCTGCTGCCCTGCCGGGACCCGCCGGATACTGGTTATCGAGCCGTGGTGGCCCGCTAGAATCCCAGCTGGTGGGCAACCCGCAGCAGGAGGCCCTCGGAGCCCATCGGTCCCACCAGCTGGATTCCCATCGGGAGCCCGGTGCCCGCCGCACCGCCTGTCCAGTGCACCGGAAGGGTGACGGCGGGCAGGCCGCAGACGTTGACCATGGACGACCAGGGCGCGTATTCGCACTGTTTCCGGTAGTCGCCGTCGGCATCCCCTGGCCACTGGCTCACGGGCCAGCGTTCATCGCCGTGTCCTGTCCCGGTGAACCAGCCCACGGGGCGGGGGGTCTGCGCCAGTGCAGGCATCAGGAGCAGGTCCCACTGGGCATACTGCGTGACGGTGTCCCGCTGGAACTGCCGCAGCAGCGCCAGTGCCTCATTCAGCTTTGCGGTGCTTCGCTGTTGTGCCCGGCGCCGGAAGGTCCGGGTGAGCGGCGCCAGCAGCGCTTCGCGGTGTGGGCTGATCCTTGCTGCGCCCACCGGGGCAGTCCACGCAGTGGTGAACGCGTCCGGGTATCGGTTGTCATAGCGGATGACGGCGTCGCTGAGCGAGTGTCCGGCGTGCTCCAGGAGCTCCTGCCCCGTGCGGAAAGCGTCCAGCGCCTCCTGGTCCGGAGTGAACGGGAAGGTGCCGGACCAGGGGCTGTCCACAGTGACGCCGATCCGGAGCCGCGGCGGCTCCTGTTCCACAGCCGCGAGGTAGCGGCCGCACTGCGGGGACTCAGTGGAGGGGACGAGCGCGTCCATCATCAGCGCGGCGTCGGCGGCGCTCCGGGCCAGGGGGCCGGCTACCACGAGCCGGGCGGGATCGCCCAGGCTCTCCCCGGCCGGCACCAGGCCGCGGCCTGGCTTCAGGCCCACCAACCCGCAGGCGGCAGCAGGAATGCGGATGGAGCCGCCGCCGTCCGTGCCCGGCGCGAACGGAAGGAGTCCGGCGGCCACCGCCGCTGCACTTCCGCCCGAGGAGCCGCCGGAGCTCCGGCTCAAGGCATGGGGATTGCGCGACGGCGGCGCCACGCGGTTTTCGCTGTAGGCCGTCAGCCCGAATTCGGGCACCTGCGTCTTACCCAGGGAGATCACGCCTGCCTCCTTCAGGTGCGCCACCAGCGGGGCGTCGGCGGGCGCCGGTTTGTGGTCCAGAGCCGCGCTGCCGTGGGTGGTCACCACCCCGGCCACATCCGTGAGGTCCTTGAAGGCGAGCGGCATGCCGTGCAGGACGGGCAGGTCATCTACCGAACCGCTGCTCCGGAGGAAGTCGGCCGCCCGGGCGTCGTCCAGCGCCTGCTCGGCCGTTACCGTGACGAACGCACCGAGCAGGGGGTTGTGCCGTTCGATCCGGCCCAGGAAATGGGCCGCCGCTTCCGCTGACGAGACCTCCCCTTTCCGGAGGGTGTCCCGAAGTGCCACGGCGGAAAGGTCGTGGAGCTCAGCCAAGGTACCGTGGCTCCAGGCGTTCCTCAGCGGCGCCCCCTGCGTCCCCGGAACGGACCAAGATGGACGCGCCCTTGCTGCGGACTTCGGCCACGGGCACGCTTCTTGGCGTGCCGCGGCAAACAACAATGGTGGGCTGCTCTGCTGGCACGGTTCCTCCCAGGGTCTCCCGAGTAGCCTAACGTGCAGTTCTAAACGTGCATTTCTTCCCGGCGGGCAAGGGCCGCGGGGACTAGGCTTAACAGCGAACCCGATCAGCCAGACAGGACTTTCCATGAGTGATTTTGATACCGTCCCCGTCAATGACATCCCTGCCGATGCCGCCATCCTGGACGTGCGTGAGGATTACGAGTGGGTGACCGGGCATGCGGACGGGGCCCTCCACATTCCCCTGGACCAGCTGCCCTCGCGGCTGGACGAACTCGATCCGGACCGGGACCTGTACATCATTTGCCGTACCGGGGGCCGGTCTTTCCGGGCGGCCCAGTGGCTAACCGGCCAAGGCTATACGGCCATCAACGTGGCCGGCGGCATGGACCAGTGGCTGGAGGCCGGGAAGCCGCTGGTTTCGGACAACGGGCTGAAGCCCCTGGTTCTCTAACGCCGCCACTTAGCTTCTGCGTTCCGGGCCCCCGACCCAGGTGCGATCCCATGCCTTCTAAGGAATAGCTATGCCCAGTTCCGCCACCACCTATGCCTTCCTGGGCCCCGAGGGCACTTTCACTGAAGCCGCCCTGCTGCAGGTGCCGGATGCCCTGCAGGCCACCCGCATTCCGGCGTCCAATGTCAACGCCGCCCTGGACCTGGTCCGGGACGGATCGGCCGGCGCGGCCATGGTGCCCATCGAAAATTCGGTGGAAGGCGGTGTGACCGCCACCCTCGACGCCATCGCCACCGGCCAGGAACTGCGGATCATCCGGGAAGTCCTTGTGCCCATCAGCTTTGTGCTGGTGTCCCGGCCGGGGGTGCGGCTGCAGGACATCAAACGGGTGTCCACGCACGGGCACGCGTGGGCGCAGTGCCGGCTCTGGATGGACGCCCACCTTCCCGGAGCCGAATACGTGCCCGGCTCGTCAACCGCTGCCGCTGCCCTCGGGCTGCTGGGGGAGGAGCCGCACTACGACGCTGCGATCTGTGCCCCGCTGGTGGCCCGGGAGCAGCCGGGACTTACCGCGCTTGCCGAGGACATCGGCGACAATCCGGGCGCCGTGACCCGCTTCATTCTGGTCAGCCGGCCCGGCGTGCTGACCGAACGCACGGGAGCTGACAAGACCACAATGGTGGTGCCCCTGCCGGAAGACCGTCCAGGCGCCCTGATGGAGATCCTGGACCAATTCGCCAGCCGGGGCGTGAACCTCAGCCGGATCGAATCCCGGCCCACCGGGCAGTACCTGGGACATTATTTCTTCAGTATCGACGCCGACGGCCACCTCGGCGACGCGCGGGTCGCTGACGCCCTGGCGGGGCTCCACCGGATCAGCCCTGCCACGCGTTTCCTGGGCTCCTACCCGCGGGCCGACCACCAGGCGGCAGTGGTGGAGCCGCATACCTCTGATGGCGCCTTCGAAGCAGCGCGGGCATGGGTGGAAGGGCTGCGGCCGCACCCAGGGGATCGGGAAGCGGTTCCGCCCCTTCGCCCACAGCGTAGGTAATTGCCTTCCATACCACTTCCGCGGGCTGTGGACAATGCGTATGCTTACTTGATCCACATTGGGGATGGCCCCTAACGAAGGGAGCGGGTCATGAGAACCAACAGCTCTGACAACGATGGCCAGGGGATGATCGTCAATCCCCGCCCCACCGCCGACAACCAGGACTGGGACGGCGATGATGCCGACCGGGCGGACCGCCTGCGCTTCGAAGAGGAGCAGGCCATGATCCGTGAGCAGTCCGAGGCCCGCGCCGCCGCCAGGGCTGCCGCGGAGGCGCACAAGGAAGCCCACGCCTGAACCTGCTGCTTCAGACCAGCGAGCCCTGCCCTTTAACCCTGATCAATAGCGAACGCGGCTCCACCTGCACCGTGACCCTGGTGGCTTCGCCTGCCGTGTCGCCGTCAAGCTGCGTGGGCATCGGCTCCGGGCACTTGATGACGACCCGGCCCGACCGGTAAACGGTCATGACGGGCAGCTTGCCGCTGTGTTTGAACATGATTTTTACGTACATCAGGAGCCAGCCGATGGCACTGCGCGGACTCATCACCACCACGTCCAGCATGCCGTCGTCGATCATGGCCTGCGGAATGAAGTCGATGCCCCCTGGAACCAGCCCGCAGTTGGCAAAAAGGATGCTGCGGACGTTCCGGACCTGGTCCGGGCTGCCGTCCAGGGAAATTGAGATCTTCTTCCGCCGGCCGGGCAGGTGGCGCATGCCCGCCTCTGTGTAGGCGAGCCAACCGAACGTCTTTTTGAGGCCTGCGTTGGTGTCGGCCAGGACTTCGGCGTCCATGCCGATGCCGGCGATCACCAGGAAGGCGTGCTCGGAAGAATGGCCGGTCCAGGAGTTCTCGATGCCCATCCGGGCTGTGTCAATGTACCGCTGGTGGCCGAAAAGCGCTGTCTGCACGTTGCCGTGGAGGTCGTTGACGTCCAGGTCCACGTTGCGTGCCAGGAGGTTGCCGGTGCCCAGCGGGATCAGGCCCATCGCGACGCCGGTGCGCGCGAGGGACTCAGCCACCACCCGGACGGTGCCGTCGCCACCGCCCACCAGGACGACGTCGGGCTTGTGCCCCAGTGCCGCCTGCACCTGGGAGAAGCCCGGGTCCTCCGCCGTCGTTTCGTAAAACACCGGCTCATCCCAGCCGGCCGTCAGGCAGGCGCGCTGGATCGTGGCTTTGGCTTCGTCCGAGCGGGCCTTGATCGGGTTGAGTATCACCACCACGCGCTGATCAGTGAGCCCCGGTTCGTGCGCGTCCCCGCCTACGGCGCTGCGCACATGCAGCTCTTTGAGCCTGCGTACTCCCCACCAGCTGGAGACGGCGAAGGCAAGCGCCACCGCAATCAGCACATAGAGAATCAGGTCGCTCATGGTCCCCCAACAGTATCCCGGCGGGAGGTGCGCCGGTCCCGGGCGCCAGCGGCCGCCGTCGTACTCCCGCGGATTGGATACCCTTGTGTGGTGATCGACGTAAAAGACCTCAGCGAAAACCCGGACAAGTTCCGAGCCAGCCAGCGCGCCCGCGGCGCGGACGAATCAGTGGTGGACGCGATCATCTCCGCGGACTCGGCACGCCGGGCGGCGCTGATCCGCTTCGAAAACCTCCGCGCCGAGCAGAACGTCTTCGGCAAGAAGGTGGCCCAGGCCAAGGGCGACGAAAAGAAGGTGCTGCTGGCCGAGGTGAAGGAACTGGCCAACTCGGTCAAGGCTGCCTCCGCGGAGGCAGACGCAGCGCAGCTGAAGCAGGAAGAGCTGCTGCGCACCATTCCCAACCTCATCGAGGACGGTGTCCCCGAGGGCGGCGAGGACGACTACGTGGTGGTCAAGACCGTCGGCACGCCCCGCGAATTCCCGGACTTTGAGCCCAGGGACCACCTGGAAATCGGCGAGCTGATCGGCGCAATTGACATGGAGCGCGGCGCCAAGGTGTCCGGGGCGCGTTTCTACTTCCTCCGCGGCGTGGGTGCCCGGCTGGAGATGGCGCTCCTGCAAATGGCCATGGACCAGGCGATTCAGGCCGGTTTTGTCCCGATGATCACCCCTACTCTCGTGCGCCCCGAGACCATGCAGGGCACAGGCTTTGATGTAAAGCACGACGCCGAGATCTACCGTCTGGCCGAAGATGACCTTTACCTTGTGGGTACTTCAGAGGTTGCGCTGGCGGGGTACCACGCCGACGAGATCCTCGATTTCTCCGCAGGCCCCATCCGTTACGCCGGGCAGAGCTCCTGCTACCGCCGGGAAGCCGGATCGCACGGCAAGGACACCCGCGGCATCATCCGCGTCCACCAGTTCAACAAGGTGGAGATGTTCATCTACACCACGGTGGAGGAGGCTGCCGCCGAGCACCAGCGCCTGCTCGCCTGGGAAGAGGAGATGCTGGCCAAGTGCGAGCTGCCGTACCGGGTGATCGACACCGCTGCCGGCGACCTTGGCACCTCTGCCGCCCGGAAATACGACTGCGAAGCCTGGGTTCCCACCCAGGGCGCATACCGTGAGCTGACCTCCACCTCGAACTGCACCACCTTCCAGGCCCGCCGCCTGAACATCCGCGAGCGCGTGGTGAACGAGGCCGGCGTCGCCAAGGGCACCCGCGCTGTCGCCACCCTGAACGGAACCCTGGCCACCACCCGCTGGATTGTCGCTCTCCTGGAGCACCACCAGAACGCGGACGGGTCGGTCAACGTACCGAAGGCCCTGCAGAAGTACCTGGGTGGGCTTGAGGTCCTCCCCGTCCTGTAAAAGTTGCCCGCCGGGGTGGATATCGGCCCCGGCGGCAGGCTCCGGACGTTAACCAACAGTTCGATAAATCTGTGGCGCGCGTCCTAGCGGCGTGGGGGAGCGTCTGGTCTACTTGATGGATGACAACGCTGACTGAAACCTCAGTCGCCGGCAACGATGACCGGCGAGAGAACGAAAACGACAACGTAAACCAGAAGTTCATGGTGGCCCTGGACGTGGACGGCACCCTGGTGGACCACGACGGGCACATGTCCCCGGCCGTCCGCGAAGCGGCCCAGGCAGTAGTGGCCGCCGGGCACGAGGTCATGATTGCCACCGGCCGGTCGCTCAACGCCATGCTCCCCATCATTGAGAACATCGGGATAGAGCGCGGCTACGCGGTGTGCTGCAACGGCGGCGTGACGCTGCGGCTCCACCCGGGGCTTGAAAAAGGATACGAGGTCATCCACAAGGCCACCTTTGATCCGGCTCCTGCCCTCCGTGCGCTCCGCGAGCGGCTCCCGTCAGCCAAGTACGCGCTGGAAGATGAGGACGGAAACTTCCTTTCCACCGAACGCTTCCAGGACCCAAGCTTCGGCGTCGAGGCCGTCGGCGTGGACTTCCACACCATGCTCGAAGCCACAGCCGTGCGCGTGGTGGTGTTCAGCACCGAAAATACACCGGAAGAGTTCAACGAGGCGATCGAGCACGTCGGCCTTGCCGGAGTCACCTACTCGGTGGGCTGGACGGCCTGGCTGGATATCGCCGCTGCCGGCGTCACGAAGGCCAGTGCCCTGGAAAACCTGCGGGACCGCCTCGGCATCGAACCGCACCTGACGGTGGCCGTCGGAGACGGGCGCAACGACATCGAGATGCTCAGCTGGGCCGGACGGGGCGTGGCGATGGGCCAGGCCCCGGAAGAAGTGATTGCCGCCGCCGACGAGGTCACCCATTCCGTGTTCGACGACGGCGCCGCCCACGTTCTGCGCAGCCTCCTCTAGCTGCCGGCGGGCTTACGGTGCTTCCGGTTGAGCTGGCGGCTTGGGCCGCCTGCGCGGTACTGGCTGGCCTGGCCGTTTTCCAGGCAGCCCTGATGAGCGGTGCTCCCCTTGGCAGGTTCGCGTGGGGTGGTCAGCACAGAGTGCTGCCTGCCGGGCTGCGGGTGGGCAGCGGGGTGTCCATCGTCCTGTACCTCGCCTTCGGCTATGTCGCCCTTGCCAAAGCGGGAATCGCGCCGTTCCCGGCTAACGAGGGTGTTACGTCGGTGGCCGCCTGGGTGCTGACAGGGTATTTCGCGCTAGGTGTGCTGATGAACGCCATATCGAGGAGTAAGCCGGAGCGCGCGGTGATGACACCGGTGGCGCTGGTCCTCGCCGTCGCTTACCTGGTTCTTGCCGTCAGCTGATCCTGTCAGCCGATCCCGGCGGTTGGATGGCGTGCGGCGTCGGGGTGGGCCGCCGTCGGGCAGAATGGAAAGCATGACCCTTACGACGTTCGCCCTCATCCGCCATGGCCAGACTGACTGGAACGCCGAACGCCGGCTGCAGGGATCCACGGACATTCCCTTGAACGACGTCGGCCGGGCCCAGGCGCGTGACGCCGTCGCTGTACTGTCCGCATACGAATGGGACGCCATTGTGTCCTCGCCGCTGAGCCGTGCTGCCGAAACCGCAGACCTGATCGCCGCCGGGCTGGGGCTCACCGAGGTCCGCCGCGTGCCGGAGCTTATCGAGCGCAGCTTTGGGCCCGCCGAGGGCATGCAGGCTGGGCCGGAACTGGACGCACTGCGAATCCCCGGGGGCTTCCGGGGCGCTGAAAGCGAAGACGAGGCAGCAGACCGGGGACTGGCTGCCCTGGAGGCGCTGGCCGACGAGTTCCGCGGCCGCCGGCTTCTCGTCGTCGCACATGGGACGCTGCTCCGCGTGAGCCTCAGCCGGGCCGTGGGAACCACCTTGAAGAGCATCGACAACGCGGTACTGAACCTTGCGCACCACCACGCGATCGACGGATGGCAGCTCGAATACTTCAACGGCGAGCCGGTGATGGCAGCCAGCCAGAGCTGATTGCAGCCGGTTTTAGCTGCCCTGGCTTTCAACGAAAAGGCCGGCTAGCGCACCTCGAGGATCAGTCCCAGCAGCCGGGCCGCCGCGGGACGGGCTGCATGCTCCTCGTTCCACTGCGCCCGGGCCACCGCTTTGCTGACCGCCTGCGTGGTGATGCCCAGTTCCTGGGCCACGGCCTTCTGCTGCCCGCGGACTCCGGGGGTCAGCAGGTCAAGGACCCGCCATTCGGCTTCTGAACGGTCCCGGACGATATGGCCCAGGAGCCGAAGCACAGCCTCCGCATCCCGGGCGACATCGGCCAAGGGCCCCTCCACGGCAACCGGAATCCGCTCCTTGCTGTTCCGCAGCCGGTCAACAGCGCGCCGGGCGTACACCAGTCCGTGGCCGGAGGCGTCCTTGATCTGGTTGGGCAAAGGCTCGTTGACAGGCCCAACACCGATTCCCACGTACCAGGAACCGGAGCGCAGCGCGATCAACGCCGCCTCCACGGCCTGATGCGGGCAGTCCACGATGCCTTGGACCTCGTCCTCCACCGACCGGTCAAAATCCAGGCGCGCAGGAATGTGCCGCAGGTTCTTGAGCAACTGCGGCACCCGGTCGCCATCGCGCCGGCTGTCGGTCTGGTTGATTGTCAGCGTGAACATTTGAAGCAAAGACTACCCGTTGGTAGCAGAGTGCAGGCAAGCGGGGTTGCCTCGCCCGGACCCATCTGATGCGATGGACTCTTGGCTGCTTTTGGCGGCGAACGCGACGTGAGGATGGCTATGACCGGCAGCATGGGGCAGGACGAACTCGAACTTGTGGACCGCTGGTGGCGCGCCGCCAACTACCTTTCGGTGGGCCAGATCTACCTCCGCTCCAACCCCTTGCTGCGCGAACCGCTGAAGGCCGAGCACACGAAGTCTCGGCTGCTGGGCCACTGGGGCACCACACCGGGCCTGAACTTTGTGTACGCCCACCTGAACCGCCTGATCCGCCGCGACGCCGCCGAGATGCTCTTTGTGGCAGGTCCCGGCCATGGCGGCCCCGCCGTCGTCGCCAACGCCTGGCTGGAAGGGACCTACTCCGAAATCTACGGCCACGTGGGCAACGACGCGGACGGCATGGCCGAGCTCTTCCGCCAGTTTTCCTATCCGGGCGGCATTCCCAGCCACGCCGCTCCGGAAAGCCCCGGCTCCATCAGCGAGGGTGGCGAACTCGGGTACTCCCTCGCCCATGCCTACGGCTCCGTACTGGACAATCCCCAGCTGGTGACCGCCGTCGTGATTGGCGACGGCGAAGCCGAGACCGGGCCCCTTGCCGCAAGCTGGCATTCGCACAACTTCCTGGACCCGGCCACGGACGGCGCCGTGCTGCCCATCCTGCACCTGAACGGGTACAAAATCGCCAACCCCACCATCCTGGCGCGCATGCCCGAAGCGCAGCTGGAGCAGCTCCTGCGGGGCTACGGCCACGAGCCGCACTTCGTCACCGTGAAGGACCCTGACAACACGGAGCAGGCGCACCGTGACTTCGCCGAAGCGCTGGAAAGCTGCATGGCCGGCATCCGTGCCATCCAGGACTCCAGGCGTGCGCCTCAGCCAGGCACGGATGAAGCGGACAGTGGCGCGCCCCGCTGGCCCATGATCGTGCTGCGCTCGCCGAAAGGCTGGACCGGGCCCCGTGAAGTGGATGGGCTGCAGGTTGAAGGGACGTGGCGGAGCCACCAGGTGCCGCTCTCCGAGGTACGCACCAACGAAGACCACCTGCGGCTGCTGGAGCAGTGGCTGCAGTCGTACCGCCCCGAGGAACTGTTCGACGGCGACGGGCGGCTCCGGCCCGACGTCGCCGAGGGCGCGCCCACCGGGGAGTTCCGGATGAGCGCCACGCCCCACGCCAACGGGGGCCTGCTCCGCCGGGCGCTGAAGCTGCCGGAATACCGGGACCACGCCGTGGAAGTTGTCCGGGCGGGCAGCGAGCGGGTCAGTCCCATGGCCACGCTGGGCTCCTGGATGAGGGACGTCATTGGGCTGAACATGGAAACGTTCCGGCTGTTCGGCCCGGACGAGACAGCGTCCAACCGGCTCCAGAACGTCTATGAAGTCACGGACAAGGTGTGGCAGTACCGGATTGACGACGTCGATGAGCACCTTGCGCGCTCCGGCAGGGTGATGGAGGTGCTGAGCGAACACCTGTGCCAGGGCTGGCTGGAGGGATACCTCCTGACCGGCCGGCACGGCGTCTTCAGCTGCTATGAGGCCTTCATCCATATTGTTGACTCGATGTTCAACCAGCACGCCAAGTGGCTGAAGGTGCACCGCACGTTGCCGTGGCGCCAGCCGGTGGCGTCGCTGAACTACCTGCTGTCCTCGCACGTGTGGCAGCAGGACCACAACGGGTTCTCACACCAGGACCCTGGCTTCATCGACCACGCCGTGAACAAGAAGGCAGAGGTCATCCGGGTGTACCTGCCGCCGGATGCGAACACGCTGCTATCTGTGATGGAGCACTGCCTGGCATCCACGGACTACGTGAACATCGTGGTCAGCGGAAAGCAGCCGTCTCCCACGTGGCTGGGCCCGGCCGACGCGGCAACCCACTGCCGGCGGGGGCTGGGAATCTGGGAGTTCGCCGGCTCCGAAGTCCCCGGCGAGGAGCCCGACGTCGTCCTGGCCTGCGCCGGCGATGTCCCCACCGTGGAGACAGTTGCCGCGGCGGAGCTGCTCCGGCTGGGTGCTCCGGGGCTGAAGGTCCGGGTCGTGAACGTGGTTGACCTGATGCGGCTCCAGGACGAGGGTGAGCACCCGCACGGGCTCCCGGCACGCGATTTCGACGGAATCTTCACCGCTGACAAGCCCATTATTTTCGCGTACCACGGCTATCCGGCGCTGATCCACCGCCTGGCCTACCGCCGCAGCAACCAGGAGGGCCTCCACGTGCGCGGCTACAAGGAGGAGGGCACCACTACCACGCCGTTCGACATGGCCATGCTGAACGGCATCGACCGCTTCCAGCTGGCCATCGACGCCATCGACCGGGTGCCCGGCCTTGCCGAGAAGCACTCGCTGCTGCGGCAGGAGCTCCAGGACCGCAGAATCCGCGCCCGCGAGCACACCCGCACCCACGGGGAGGATCCGGAGGAAATCCGGAACTGGCAGCTCGGCTAGCCCCGCGCCCGGATAACCACGCCCGAAAGGACTATCCCCATGCCATGGCTTGATGTACTCGGCAACGACATCCACTACACCGACTCAGGCAGCGGCCAGCCGGTTGTGCTGCTGCATGGGCATGCTTCGGCGGCGGCCTGCTGGGAACCGATTATTGCTGACCTGGAGCAGGACTTCCGGGTCCTTGCCTACGACACCTACGATCACGGCTGGTCATCGAACTCACCGCGCCAGGGACCGCTCGTTGACCGGGTTTCGGAGTTGGAGCACTTCATCAGCTCGCTCGGCCTGGAGAATCCCCTCATCGTGGGGCAGTCCATGGGAGGTATGACAGCGCTTCGTTGGGCTGTCCGCCACCCAGGCGATGCCGCCGCCCTGGTGGTGTGCGGGATGGGTTGGCCGCTGGTGGTGCCGCCCCCGGGCCAGCTCGGCCAGCCGGAGAAGTTTGAGGTGTTCAGCTCACTGGACGCTGATGAACGGATCTGGCTGGGAGTTGGGAACTCCTTCACGGAGCGGTGGATTGAGGAGAACCCACGCGATTACGCCCGTTACATTCGTGTCCGTTCAACTGCGACGGCCATTGAAGCAGCCCGCCACCCGCGCAGCCTCGAACAGAGCCAAGGGGAGTTCCTCAGCGCCGACCCGTTGGACGTGGATTGGTTCCAGCAGGGACTCGAATCAATAACCAGCCCACTGGTGGTGATGATCGGGGACGGGGAAAGGCCGCGCATCCGCCGCGGGGCCGAGTACGTCGCAGCGACAGTGCCCGGCGCCCGTCTGCTGATTGTTGAGGACGCCGGCCACAACGCCTACTTCCAGCGCCAGGACATCCTGGTGGGAGCCATCCGAAACACCGCAGGCGCCGCCTGAATCCTGCTTTGAGTTTGGCCCGGTTATGCAGCCCTCTCCGGTCCGGAAGTCCGCATGCGTGGACTGGAACCCCTGGTCAGGCGGCGTGGTACGTTATCGCCCCGGGAATCCCGCCCTTTTCGCCAAGTCCGTCGCCCCGGGCGAAAGCCGCCCAGAGGCTTCGCAGTTCCCGGCCCACTACGTTTACGTCCTCCCAGCGGGCACCGGCGATCAGCCCCACGCCGTCCCAGGTTTTGCGGTTGCCGAGAAGCAGGGGCAGGTCAATGGTGTGGGCAGCACCGAAAATGTTTCCCGGTGCATGCCAGTGCAGGATGTAGCGGTGCGCCTTTCCGCCTGCCCGGGCATGGCGCCGCGCGAACTTCCGTGCCGCCCGGCCGTAGACGGTTTCGGTTACCACCCAATCAATGGCCCGGACCGCGGCGGTCCCGGCCACCGGAACCTTGGCGAGCCGGCTGAGGTAGGGGCTGCGCGGCAGGAACAGCCTGGCCTCCTCCGAGGTATGACCGATCAGCACCTCAATACCCGGAGCGGCGCGATCCCAGGCGGCCTCTATCGCGGCTTCCTCCGGCAGCGGTTCGTGCCCGTACTGGGTACCGAAAGGCATGGCGGCCAGCATGCCGAACTTTCGGGCCACTTGGGTTACATGGTCCTCCCGCTCCACCACTTCCATCGCCGGCGTTTCCTCGGTGACGGCTTCGGCAGCGATACCCATTGCGTGGTTCATTTTGTCCCGGCCACGGGATATGCCCAACGGTGCACTCTGGATGATGGCCCGCTGGAACAGCGACGGCGCCTCGGGAGTGGCCATGAGGTGGGCGATGGCGTCTCCGCCGGCCGACTGGCCGAAGGCAGTCACACAGCCCGGGTCACCGCCGAAGGCTGCAATGTTCCGCTGCACCCAGCGGAACGCCTCGAGTTGGTCCAGCAGCCCCAGGTTGCCCGGCCGGCCCGAGCGGGTGGCGAGGAAGCCGAACAGCCCCAGGCGGTAAGTCACCGAGACCACCACCACCCGGTTCTCGGCCACCAGCACCGCGGGGTCGAAGATGGCGAGGTCGCCGGATCCGGTGGTGTAGGAACCGCCATGGATCCAGACCATCACGGGCAGCCTCTCGCCAGGGCCAAGATCGGCGGGCATAGTGATGGAGAGGTTCTGGCAGTCCTCGCTGCCCGGAAGTTCGCCGTAACGGGTGCCCAGGACGTCGTCCAGGAACGGCACCGGCCCCTGCGGACAGGCAGGAGCGGGGGAGGTTGCGGACAACGGTTCGTCCCAGTCAGGCGCCGGAACGGGAGGCTGGAAACGCCCGGCCCTGGCGTAGGGGATGCCGGTGGCCCGGACGACGTCGCCGTCCCGCCAGCCGGCAAGCGGCCCGCAGGGCGGGTTGAAGATTGGTGCAGCGTTCACGGACCAACAGTTTCACATTTTGCTGGTGTGTTTCTGACAGCCAAGGGGGCGCCGTACCGTTGAGCGCTCCGTCCGGCCCCTGTTAAACGACGACGGCGGGTGCCCGGCTCTCGCGAGCCGGGCACCCGCCGTCGGAGGCTGGGCCTGTGGCTGGGCCCACGCCGTCGGGTTCCCTGACCGAGCGAAGCGAGGTAGGGGAGACGGCTGGCGTCAGTGGCCGGTGGGCACGTAACGCTTGATGGAGGCTTCCAGCTCGGCTTCAGCGGCGGCGCGGTCGCCCCAGCCTTCGGCCTTGACCCACTTGCCCGGCTCCAGGTCCTTGTAGCGGGTGAAGAAGTGCTCGATTTCCTTGATCAGGAAGTCGTTGACGTCGCTGACTTCCTGGATGTGGTCGAAGCGGGCATCCACGGGGACGCAGAGGATCTTGGCGTCTCCGCCGCCGTCGTCGGTCATGTTGAAAACGCCGATGGGGCGGGACTCAACGATGACGCCGGGGTGCAGGTCGAAGTCCTGCAGGAGCACCAGTGCATCCAACGGGTCGCCGTCCTCGCCGAGCGTGTTTTCGAAGTATCCGTAGTGCGTGGGGTACTGCATGGAGGTGAAGAGGACGCGGTCCAGGCGGACGCGGCCGGTCTCGTGGTCAACTTCGTACTTGACGCGCGATCCCTTGGGGATCTCGATGGTCACGTCATGCTTCATGGAATGCTCCTCGGCAATTGCAGGGGGTTTGCGGCACACTTGACGGCTCACCAAAAGGAGTGTCCGTGCCGCCGACTACTATTGAGGATATAGCGAGAGGCCCTGGAATCAGGAACTTGTGGGGATATTTCAGGACTTGAGGACCAGCACCAGCATGACCAAACCAACTGCCGCGGGACCATGGCTTGACCGTGTCCGCCACAGTGTCCGGGCCGGGTTCACCGGCCTGTGGGGGTCCTGGCCGTCGGTTGTGCTGACCGCCCTGCTGGTGGTTCTCGCGGTCCCCGCGGCCCTGCTGGTTGCCCCGGGTTTCCTGGGACCCGAACCGCCTGCCCCCGCGCCGCCGGTGCCGCCATGGCAGCAGGCTCCCGCCACACTCGCGCCTGATCAGGGACTTGCCCCGCTTGATGACTCGGCTGCTGTTCCCCTGGCGTCCGCCGTCACCGCCCAACTGGAACCCCTGTTGCAGACCGAGGGCGGCGGAACGTTCACGGGATTGGTGCAGGATGCGCTCACTGGCCAGGTCCTTTTCGACCGCGGGGGTTCCGAGAGCAGGGTGCCGGCGTCCAACCTGAAGCTGCTGACCGCGGTGGCGGCTTTGCGCTCGCTCGGCCCTGAGCACCGCTTCACCACCAAGGTGCTGGCCGGCCCGGCCGCCGGGCAGGTGGTGCTGGTGGGGGGCGGCGACGTCCTCCTCGGGCCGGGGGAATCGAACGGGGACCAGGTGATGGGCCATGCCGGACTGGCTACGCTGGCTGCCCAAACGGTCCAGGCGCTTTCAGCAGCGGGCGCCGCAGGGGAGATCAAGGTCCTCGTGGACGATTCCCTCTTCACCGGCCCTGCGCTGAACCCGGCGTGGGAGAGCGGGGACGTGGCCGCCGGGGAAGTGGCCCCCCTGTATCCGCTGGCTCTGAATTCCGGCCGTTTCGATCCAGCCGTCACCACTGGCCCCCGACCGCAGGACTCGGCGATTACCGTTGCCGGGGAATTCGCGGCCCGGCTGCGGGCGGCGGGTGCGGCCGCGGGACTGAGTGTGGCAGCCGCCGTCGAACGGTCCCCGCAGCCGGCGCCAACAGCGGGTGAACCGGCCGAAGGCGCAGGCGGCGGGCCCGCCGTCCTGGCCGGGGTGCAGTCGGCAACGGTGGCGCAGCAGGTGGACCACATGCTGCAGGAATCGGACAACTACCTCGCGGAAGCACTGGGACGGTTGGCGGCAGTAGCGGCGGGCCAGCCAGGCAGCAACGACGGTGCCACGGCTGCCGTCCTGTCCCAGCTGGCCGACGCCGGAATTCCGGTGGACGCGATGAAACTTGTGGACGTGTGCGGGCTGGCCATGGGCAACCAGGTCTCAGCCCGCCAGTTCGCCGAGGTGGTGCGTGCCATTACCTTGGGCAGTGACAGCAGGCTCCGCGCGGCGCTGGACGGCTTTCCGGTAGCCGGCGTCACCGGAACCCTGGACACCCGTTACGGCGACGATTCAACAGCCCGGGGCGCAGGCCTGGTCCGGGCCAAGACCGGCACCCTGAACTCGGTGCTTGCGCTCAGCGGCTACGTGGTTGACGCCGACGGCCGGCTCCTGGTCTTCTCCTTCATCGGCAACGGGCTCACGCCGGGCGCCGCGGGCAACAGGGCGGCTTTGGACCGGGCCGCGACGGCGCTCGCGGCCTGCGGCTGCCGCTAGCACTGCCGCCGCGACACGGGATGCGGCGGGGATGAACCTTGCGCGGCCTTTCCCCGCGCAAGCGGTCCCGGCCGGCACCGCTTATGCGGTCCCCGGCCGTCAGTGCTGGGCTGACAGCGGATGGTCGGGCAGGTTCGCCGGTGAGCGAACTTAAGGACTATCCCCAGCCTGCTGTGTTCTGATGGGAGCTATGGAGTCCACTGCACGCGAGTCGTCAGCCCAAACGTTGTCCAGCCAGGCCTCGGCCCTGATCAATTGGGATCTCGCCGCCTCCACCGCGGCGCGGCTGGCTCCTGCCGGTCCGGTCCTGAACCAGGCCGATATCGGCGACGCCGTGGAAAGCCTGCGCCGGCTTGCCGACGCCTCCGTTGAACACGTGCACGAGATCACGGGGCTGGAAGCTGCAAGGGACCTCCGGGACTCGAACGTACTGGTGGTGGACCGTGCCTCGTGGGCAAAGGCCAACACCCAAAGCTTCGCGGTGATGCTGAAGCCGGCCATGGAGAAGATGCTCGAAAGCCGGCGCGGAAACCTGAGCCCGGCCGCGGCCAGCGTCAGCGGTGCCATCACCGGCAGCCAGTTGGGCGCTGTTTTGGCCTTCCTGTCCAGCAAGGTCCTGGGCCAGTACGATCCGTTTGCCGCCCTGGCCGAAAGTTCCACCGCGCCCACAGGAGGGCGCCTGCTCCTGGTAGCGCCGAATATCGTGTCCGTGGAGCGTGAACTGAACGTCGCCCCCGAGGATTTCCGCCTGTGGGTTTGCCTGCACGAGCAGACACACCGGGTGCAGTTCGCTGCCGCCCCCTGGCTGCGGCACCACATGCTGGAGCAGATCGACGAGCTCAGCGTCCACCTGCTGGGCAACGTTGACACCCTGATGGAGCGTGCCACCGCAGCTGCCCGCTCGCTGAAGGACCGCACCGGCAACGGAAACACCCCCGGCCGCGGCGCCATCCTGGACCTCCTGCAGGACCCGGAGGAAAAGGCCGCCATCTCGCACCTGACCGCCGTGATGAGCCTCCTCGAGGGCCACGCCAACGTGGTGATGGACGCCGTGGACGCCAGCATCGTGCCGTCCGTGAAGACCATCCGGCAGCGGTTCAACGACCGCGGCAAGGACCGCGGCGTGATCGAAAAATTCATCCGCAGCCTCCTCGGCCTGGACGCGAAGATGCGCCAGTACTCCGACGGCGCCCGTTTCGTCCGCGCCGTCGTGGACGTCGCTGGAATGGAAGGCTTCAACAGGGTCTGGGAGTCGGCGGACCACCTGCCCACGGAACCTGAAATCCACGACGCCAAGCTGTGGCTTGAGCGGATGGGACTCTGATTGCCCGAAGCCGGCCTGCCTGACGTGCCCCCGCCGACGGCATCTGTCCCTCCTTCCGCCCATCGCAGCGGCCGACGGCGGCCCGGAAGGCTGTCGCCCGTCGTTGGCACTGCGCGGAAAATGCTCCAGGACGCCCTGGCCCAGGCCGGGTATCCACAGCACGTCGTCGTGGCCTGCAGCGGCGGCCCGGACTCCCTTGCCCTGGCATCGGTGGCCGCCTACTTCGCCCGCCGCGGGCACGTTGACGGCCATCCCATCACCGTGGGCGCTGTGGTGGTGGACCACCAGCTGCAGGAGGGTTCGGCGCAGGTGGCCTCGGAAACAGCCCGCGTGCTGCAGGAACTGGGTCTCGCCCCCGTGGAAGTCCGGACCGTGACAGTGGCCCGGGAAGGCCTCGGGCCCGAAGCCGCCGCGCGGGAGGCCCGGCATGCAGCGCTTGCAGCGGCCGCCGGAAGCCAGGGCGCAGACGCCATCCTGTTGGGGCACACCCTGGACGACCAGGCTGAACAGGTGTTACTGGGCCTGGCCCGGGGATCGGGCACCCGTTCGCTGGCAGGCATGAGGCCTGCGCGCGGCATGCTGCTGCGGCCGTTCCTGGGGCTTCGCCGGGCGGACACAGAGGAAATCTGCGCCGTCGAGGAACTGCAGGCCTGGCACGATCCCAGCAACACGGACCCCGCCTACGCCCGGTCACGCACCCGGGTGGAAGTGCTGCCCCATCTCGAGGAAAAACTGGGCCCAGGCGTCGCGGAATCCCTCGCCCGGACAGCATCCATCCTGCAGCTGGACGCCGACTATCTGGAGGATGTGGCGGAAGCCACCTTCACGTCGCTGGTGGAGCGAAACGGCAAGGAATTGAGCCTCCCGGAGGACGCGTTGCGTGCCTTGGCCCCGGCCATCAGGTTCCGCGTGATCGCCAAGGCTGCTGCCGACGTCGGCGGGCAGCAGCCCAGCTACCAGCGCCTTCTGGCGGCGGAAGCGCTGCTGCGGCGGCAGGGCTCTGCAGGCCCCGTTGAGCTGCCGGGGGGAGTGAGCGTGTTCAGGTTGTCGCTCGCGCAGCTGGAAGGTGTCCCGGCGGCGGATGGGCGTGCCGCCGGGGATAACGGCGCCCCCGTTCCCCGCGGAGGCGCACGCTGTGGGAAGCTAGTACTCCGGCCTCAAAAACGGCCCGCAAAATAGTCGCACCCCGCATCTACACAGGAGCCATTGGTGGATTCAAACGACGTCCAGGCAGACCTCAAGCACGTTCTCTACACCAAGGAGCAGATCCAGCAGCGGATCACCGAACTCGCCGCGCAGATCGACAAGGATTACGAGGGCCGCGAGATCCTCATTGTGGGCGTCCTCAAGGGTGCAGTCATGGTCATGGCCGACCTCGCCCGCGCACTTCACAGCCACATTTCCATGGACTGGATGGCTGTTTCCTCGTACGGCTCCGGTACCCAGTCCTCCGGCGTCGTCCGCATCCTGAAGGACCTGGACACGGACCTGATGGGCAAGGACGTACTAATCGTCGAGGACATCATCGACTCCGGGCTCACGCTGTCCTGGCTGAAGACCAACCTCGAATCGCGCGGCACGGCTTCCGTGGAGATCTGCACGGCCTTCCGCAAGCCCACCGCCGCCAAGGTGGAAATCGACGTCAAGTACGTGGGCTACGACATCCCCAATGAGTTCGTGGTGGGCTACGGCTTGGACTACGCCGAGAAGTACCGCAACCTCGACTTCGTGGGAACCCTCGCGCCGCACGTTTACGAGTAGGATCCGCTCCACGCACCTTGCGCAACAACGCTGGCATCAAGGACGTGGCCCTGGCCGCCGGAGTGTCTGTCACCACCGTCTCCCATGTCCTGAACGATGTTTCCTCCGCGCGGATCAGCCCGGAAACGCGGAACAAGGTCCGGTCCGCCGCCGCGCAGCTGGGCTACGGACCCAACCGGCTGGCGCAGGCCCTCCGGAGCAGGCGCACCGGTGTACTCGGACTGGTCCACGAGGACATTGCCACTGCGCCGTATGCCGGGCGGATCATTTCGGGCGCCGTTGATGCTTCCCGGTCCCGCGGCTACACCCTGATGGTCAGCAACACCTCCGGGACGGCGGGTCCCCGGTCCCGCGAAGCGGACGTTGAGGCGCTCCTCGAACGGCAGGTTGACGGCATCCTTTATGCCACCAGGAACCACCGGACCGTGGATGCGCCGGCCAACCTGGGCAAGGTTCCGGTTGTCCTCGTGGATGCCGTCAGCGCCGGCGGAGTGCTCCCCTCGGTGATGCCGGACCAGTATGGCGGCGCCCGCACCGCCGTTGAAACCTTTCTTGCCGCCGGGCACACCCGCATCGGTTTCATCAGCTGCACGGCGGACGCACCTTCAGAACGCGAGCGGCTTCGCGGGTTCCGGGAAGCGCTCGGCAGCGCCGGGCTCGACGGCGGGGCAGCGCCGGTGGAGGCAGGCTCCTGCGATGCAGCGGGAGGCTACGACGCTGTGCGCAGAATACTCGACTGCGACAACCCGCCGTCGGCCCTCTTCTGCTGCAATGACCCCATGGCGATGGGCGCCTACCGTGCAGCCGCGGACCTTGGCTGGTCCATCCCCGGAGACCTCTCTGTTATTGGCTTTGGCGACCAGGAGCTGATCGCAGCCAACCTCCACCCCGCTCTGACCTCCGTGGCCCTGCCCCACTATGAGATGGGTGCGTGGGCGGCGGAACGTCTGATCGCAACCGTGGAAGGGACACCGGGCCAGGACCTGGGAGTCCCGGAACCGGTCCTCCTTGACTGCCCGCTGGTGAGCCGCGGCTCGGTGGCCGCGCCCCGGATCCAGGCCTAGGGAGGCCCCTCGGCGCCAGTGGCGGCGGCCGCTACGCCCAGAGGGAACTTTTGCCCTGCACTATGCGTGATCTACTCCGGACGGTGTATAGCTAGAAGCTGACGCAGCACCATCACGCGCGCAGACTACTCGCCGTGCAGCACTACCAGGAGGGACGGGGCCAGCCCCCGAACACAGATGAAAGCTAAGAACTTCTTCAAAGGCCCGGGCATCTGGATCGTTGTCGTGATCGGCATGCTCCTGGTGGCTTTTGCAACGCTGGCTCCCGGCGGTGCCGCGCGGATTGATACTGACAAGGGCCTCGAACTGCTTGCCGGCAACAACGTTGAGCAGGCAAAGATTTTCGATGGTGAAAACCGCGTTGACCTGGTGCTTAAGGAAAACTACCAGCAGGACGGGCAGGACAAGGGCAAGAGCGTCCAGTTCTTCTTCGTTGACGCCCGCGCCCAGGACGTTGTCCGGGCTGTCACCGCTTCCGCCCCCAGCGGCGGCTACACGGACCAGCCGATCGAAAGCAACTGGTTCTCCGGCCTGCTCTCCCTCCTCATCCCGGTTATCCTCCTGGGCGCGCTGTTCTGGTTCCTGATGACCCGCATGCAGGGCGGCGGCTCGAAGATCATGCAGTTCGGCAAGTCCAAGGCCAAGATGGTCAGCAAGGACATGCCGCAGGTGACGTTCGCCGACGTGGCAGGCTCCGACGAGGCCGTGGAAGAACTCCAGGAGATCAAGGAATTCCTCCAGGAACCGGCCAAGTTCCAGGCTGTTGGCGCCAAAATCCCCAAGGGCGTGCTGCTGTACGGCCCTCCTGGCACCGGTAAAACCCTCCTTGCCCGCGCTGTAGCAGGCGAAGCCGGCGTTCCCTTCTTCTCCATCTCCGGCTCGGACTTTGTGGAAATGTTCGTTGGTGTGGGCGCCTCCCGTGTCCGCGACCTCTTTGAGCAGGCCAAGACCAACTCGCCCGCCATCATCTTCGTGGACGAGATCGACGCCGTTGGCCGCCACCGCGGTGCGGGCATCGGCGGCGGCAACGATGAACGCGAGCAGACCCTCAACCAGCTGCTGGTCGAAATGGACGGCTTCGACGTCAAAACCAACGTCATCCTGATCGCTGCCACCAACCGTCCCGACGTGCTGGACCCCGCGCTGCTGCGTCCGGGCCGCTTTGACCGCCAGATCGGTGTGGATGCGCCGGACCTGATCGGCCGTGACCAGATCCTGCAGGTTCACGCGAAGGGCAAGCCCATGGCGCCCGGGGTGGACCTCAAGGCCGTGGCAAAGAAGACGCCCGGCTACACCGGCGCGGACCTGGCCAACGTGCTCAACGAGGCCGCCCTCCTCACCGCCCGTTCCAACGCCAACCTCATTGATGACCGCGCTCTGGACGAGGCAATTGACCGCGTCATGGCAGGCCCGCAGAAGCGCAGCCGCGTGATGAAGGAACACGAGCGCAAGATCACCGCATACCACGAAGGCGGCCACGCCCTGGTGGCAGCCGCGCTGCGGAACTCCGCGCCGGTCACCAAGATCACCATCCTTCCCCGCGGCCGTGCGCTCGGCTACACGATGGTGGTCCCCGAGAACGACAAGTACTCCGTGACCCGCAACGAGCTGCTGGACCAGATGGCCTACGCCATGGGCGGCCGGGTCGCCGAGGAAATCGTCTTCCACGATCCCTCCACCGGCGCCTCCAATGACATCGAGAAAGCCACCGGCACCGCCCGCAAGATGGTTACCGAATACGGCATGAGCGAACGGGTCGGCGCCGTGCGCCTGGGCCAGGGCGGCGGCGAGCCGTTCCTGGGCCGCGACGCCGGGCACGAGCGCAACTACTCGGACCAGATCGCGTACGTGGTGGACGAGGAAGTACGCCGGCTGATTGACCAGGCCCATGACGAGGCCTACGCCATCCTCATCGAGAACAGGGACGTCCTGGACCGCCTGGCCCTCGAGCTGCTGGAACGCGAAACGCTGAACCAGGCCGAGATCGCCGACATCTTCCGCGACATCCGCAAGCGTGACTTCCGCGAGGTGTGGCTGTCCAAGGAAACCCGTCCGGTGCACACGGCCGGCCCGGTGGAATCACGCCAGGAAAAGGCGGAGCGCGAGGCCCAGGAGGAAGCCAAGCAGGCGCGGCTGGACGAGCCGCTGGACGCCCAGCCGCCGCATCCGCAGGGAGTCCCGGAGGACGCCCCGTTCCAGGGAGGCATCCCCGACTCGGGGCCTGACGCCCTTCGCGGCTAAGCTTCTACCGTGACCCACTTCGACGACGACGACGTTCCCGCCTCCGCCGTACACCTGGCGGAGGGCGGCGCCCACCACTCCAAACACCAGAAGGTGGACCGGCCCCGGATCGAGGCAGCGGTCCGTGAGATTCTCCTGGCCATCGGAGAGGACCCGGACCGCGCCGGCCTCGTGGACACCCCCAAGCGGGTGGGCAAGGCCTATGCCGAGATGTTTGCCGGGCTGCACCATGACCCGGCCGAAATCCTCGCCACCACCTTCGACCTTGATCATGAGGAGCTCGTCCTGGTCAAGGACATCCCGTTCTATTCCACCTGTGAGCACCATTTGGTGCCGTTCCACGGAGTGGCCCACGTAGGCTACATCCCCTCGCACGACGGCAAGGTGACCGGGCTGAGCAAGCTGGCCCGGCTGGTGGACATGTACGCCCGCCGCCCCCAGGTGCAGGAGCGCCTCACCACGGAAATCGTCGAAGCGATGGTCAGCCACCTCAAGCCCCGCGGCGCGATCGTCGTCGTTGAATGCGAACACATGTGCATGTCCATGCGCGGTATCCGCAAGCCCGGAGCAAAGACCGTCACCAGTGCGGTCCGCGGGCAGCTTCATGACCCGGCCACCCGTGCCGAAGCCATGAGCCTCATCCTCGGAAGGTAACCATCAGACCATGGATTCACTAGCTGCAGCGCCGGGAACCGGCCCCGCAACCTCGCCGCTGCCCATCCTGCGCAAACCGCGGCCGGTGGCCCGGTTTGAAGACCTGCCCACTGACCGGACCCTCGTAATGGGCATCGTCAACGTCACCCCGGACTCCTTCAGCGACGGCGGCGAACACGCGACGGCGGATACCGCCATAGCAGCAGGCCTGCGGATGTTCTACGCCGGCGCGGACATCATCGACGTCGGCGGGGAATCCACGCGTCCCGGCGCGGAGGACGTCAGCCCCGAAGAAGAACAGCAGCGCGTGATCCCCGTGATCGAGGCGCTGGTGAAAGCCGGTGCCCTTGTGAGCATCGACACCGTCCGCGCGTCCACGGCTGCCGCCGCCCTTGAAGCCGGCGCCGCCATCATCAACGACGTCTCCGGCCTCAGCATGGAACCGGAGATGGCCGAGCTCGCGGCGTCCTCCAAGGCCCCCTACATCCTTACCCACCGCCGCGGTGACGCCCGCACCATGAACTCCCTGGCAGAGTACAAGGACGTTGCCGGGGAAGTGGTGGCCGAACTGGCCGGAGTGCGGGACAAGCTCTACGCCGCCGGGGTCAGCCGGGAACAGATCATTATCGATCCCGGCCTGGGGTTTGCGAAGAATGACGCCCAGAACTGGGAGCTCCTGCAGAACCTGGACCAGCTGGAAAGCCTGGGCCACCGGATCCTCGTGGGGGCCTCCCGCAAGCGGTTCCTCGGCACCCTGCTGACGGTGGCCGGCAAGTCGGCTGCCCCGCAGGAGCGGGATGCCGCCACCGCGGCAATTACTGCCATCAGCGCCTACAGCGGTGCATGGGCCGTGCGCGTGCACGACGTCGGTCCCAGCCTGGACGCCGTCAAGGTTGCCGCGCGCATGGCCGCCCCAAGAACCAGCCAGTAGGCCCAGCCATGGACAGGATTACGCTGACCGGCGTCACCGCCGTCGGCCATCACGGCGTCTTTGATTTTGAACGCCGCGAGGGCCAGCCCTTTGTTGTGGACACGGTGCTTTATCTGGATTTCGCCAAGGCGGCGGCATCCGATGACGTCCGGGACACCGCGCACTACGGCGAGGTGGCCCAGCGTATTACCGAGTGGATATCGGGGGAGCCGCTGAACCTGATCGAGGCACTGGCTGTCCGGATCGCGGAAGGCCTGCTGGCCGAATTCGGGCTCCAGGCCGTGGACGTCACCGTGCACAAACCCCAGGCGCCCATCGAGGTGCCCTTCGGGGACGTGGCTGTCAGTGTCCACCGTGCCCGGAACAACGGGGAGCGGCCAGTTCAGGGGGAAAGAGTATGAACGCCGGTTATTCGAAAGTGGTCCTGGCCCTGGGCAGCAACCTGGGCGAACGCAACGAAACACTGACCGAGGCGGTGGCGGACCTCGTCGATCCGCCCGAGATCCGCCTCCTCGCCGTGTCACCCATAGTCCAGACCAAGGCCGTCGGCGGACCGCCCGGCCAGCCGGACTTCCTGAACATGGTCGTCACCGTGGAAACCAACCTCACGCCGCACGAGCTGCTGGAACACTGCCAGTCCGTGGAAAACAAGCACCACCGCGTGCGGGAGGTGCGCTGGGGGCCGCGCACGCTCGACGTCGATATCATCACCTACGGCGACCTCCGCAGCGATGATCCGGTCCTTACCCTGCCGCATCCCCGCGCCGCCACCCGGGCCTTCGTTCTTTACCCGTGGTCGCTCATTGAGCCGGCTGCCACCCTGGACGGCGAACGGATCAGCACCTTGGCTTCGCGGGCGGAGGATTTTGGCGACCTCGCCCCGTTCGACGGCTTCGGCGACTTTGACGGCCTGCCCACTGCGGGGGCGGTGGAGGAGCGATGAAACCCATCAATCCGCTGCGCCTCCTGCTCATCGGCTTCATCCTGGCCGTCGCCGGCTGGTCTGCCACTGTGGTGACTAGCCGTTACAGCATAGCCACGCCGGTCCTGCCGCTCACGGCACTGGCCACCATGGGCGTCATTGTTGCCATCACCCTGATCCTGGGCATCCGGGTCCTGAAGTGGCGCAACAGCAACAGGCCCAACAGCACGAAAAAGAAAAAGCTGCTCGACCCGCTCCTCGCAGCCCGCACGCTGGTACTGGCGCAGGCCTGCGCCTATGCCGGGACTGTCCTGCTCGGCTGGCACGTGGGGATCTTCCTGGACCAGCTGCGGATCTGGAGCCTGCGCAGCAACCAGGGCATCACCTGGCTGGCGCTGGCGATGGCCGGCGGCGGACTGGTGATGATCGTGGTGGGCTTGCTGGTCGAACGGTTCTGCAAGATCCCGCCGGAGGACAGCGACACCAACGGCGCCGACGGCAAACCTGGCCGTGCGGTCCGTGGAGAAGCCGCAGGGGAAGGCGAATATGCATACCGAGGCGATTGACCCGCCGGGCATCGTCTGGCAGCGGGTGTCACCCAAATACGTCACTGTCCGGCTGGTGCAGTGGGCGCTGGGGAACTTCATCACCGTGCTCGTCCTGTCCCTGCCCCTGGTGCTTGTCCTCCTGGACGCCTGGGCCTGGCCGCCGCTCTGGCTGGCCGTTACCGTCCCCTCTGTAGCGTTCGTCCTTGCCATCTGGCGGCTGGTGCTGATCCCACGCCAGGTGCGGGCCATCGGGTACGCCGAACGGGACGACGACCTGCTGGTCAGGACCGGCATCTTTTTCCAGCGCACCATGGCCGTCCCTTACGGCAGGATGCAGTACGTGGACATTGGCGTAGGGCCCGTGGAACGCGGACTTGGCCTGTGCACCCTCAAGCTGCACACCGCCTCGCCCGGAACGAATGCCCAGATTCCCGGGCTGCCCGCGGCGGAGGGCGCGCGGCTGCGTGAGCAGCTCGCTGCCCGCGGCGAAGCCAGGCTGGCAGGACTGTGACGGCAGAGGGGCCGTATCCGGAGGCTGGCGGTCCTGCCACAGCCCGGCCTTCCGAAAGCGCTGCGCCGAACCCTTTGCCCGGCGCCGCGGCCGACGGCGAGTGGCTGCGGGTGCACCCCGCCTCTCCCTTCGTGCGCGGCTGGGTGGCCCTTGCGGCCATCGGCTTCTTCGTCGGCCGGGACGTCTTTGAGCGCGCGCTGCAGGGCCGGCCCATCCTTGAGGATGAATTCGCCGGCCGGGCACCGTTCCTGCTGGCCGCGGGAGCAGTGATGCTGCTCATCGCGGTGCTGGGCTTTATCCTCACCTGGTACTTCACCAAGTACCAGGTGGCTGGCGGCTACGTCAGGGTCAACTCCGGCTTCATTTTCCGGCAGCAGCGCCAGGCGCGGCTGGACCGCGTCCAGGCCATCGATATCGTGCAGCCCCTGCTGGCCCGGATCTTCGGCCTGGCCGAGCTCAAGTTCGAGGTGGCCGACGCGGGGGAGTCCGCCGTCCGGCTGGCCTACCTGAAGATGGACGACGCCCGGCAGCTCCGGGCCACCATCCTGGCGCGGGCCGCCGGCGTGGCCGTGGATCCTTCCCGCCCGGAGGAGCCGGCACCCGAGGCGCCGGAATATCCGGTACTGGCCGTGCCGCCGTCGCGCCTTGTCGGTTCCCTGCTGCTCAGCGAGCAGAGCGTCTTTGTGGTGCTGGGCGCTGCGGCGTCCGTCATTCTGACGTCCGTCACAGGCAATGCAGCCTTCTACTTCTACCTGATCCCCGCTGCCCTCGGCCTGGCGGCCAGCTACTGGGGGTTGTTCAACAAGGGGTACAACTTCACCGCTGCCATCTCGCCAGATGGTATCCGGCTGCGCTACGGACTGCTGGATACCCAGGCCCAGACACTTCCGCCCGGCCGGATCCAGGCTTTGAAAGTTGTCCAGCCGCCGCTTTGGCGGGCGCTTGGCTGGTACCGGATCTCGGTCAACGTCGCCGGCTACGGCATCATCGAAAGCGCCGGCGAGGGCTCGGCACGCACCACGCTCCTGCCGGTGGGCAGGCTCGACGACGTGATGTCGATCCTCGCGCTGGTGCTGCCGGACCCCGGCACGCCGCAGCCCGCGGCCGTGTTCGGTGCCGGGCTCCACGGGCTGGATGCCGACGGCGGATTCGTCACCACTCCGCGCCGGGCCCGCCTCCTGGCGCCGCTGGGATGGCGGCGGAACGGGTTCACGGCCACGGACACCGCACTGCTGATCCGCTCAGGCCGCTGGTGGCGGGAACTTGTGGTGGTACCGCACCAGCGGACCCAGTCCATGGCATTGCACCAGGGCCCGCTGGCGCGCCGGTTCCGGGTAGCTGACCTGGTGCTGCACACCACTGCGGGCCCGGTCATCCCGCGCCTTCGCCAGGCGGCAGTGGAGCAGGCCTTGGCGCTCTTCGACGAACAGTCGGCCCGTGCCCGGTTGGCCCGGAAGCGGCAAACCACTGAACAGTGGCTTCGGCAGGTAGCCCCGGTGGTTGAGCCCGCCCAAACCCGCCCCGCCGACACCCCCGTCCCAACACAGGAAGGCCAGCAGCATGGCTAAACCCGGACGCCTCGGCGTCGGAATCGTGGGCGCCGGAAAGGTTGGCGCCGTGCTGGGCGCCGCCCTGCGCGCGGCCGAACACGCCGTCGTCGGAGTCTCAGCGGTTTCTGACGCAAGCCGTGAACGGGCCGCGACGCTGCTGCCCGGCGTGCCCGTCCTGGAAGTCCAGGAAATCGTCGAGCGTGCCGAGCTGGTGCTGCTGGCAGTACCCGACGACGCCCTGCCGGGCCTGGTGGACGGCCTCGCGAAACTGGGTGCGTGGCAGCCGGGCCAACTGGTCGCCCACACGTCCGGCCGCTTTGGGGTGGGGGTGCTCCATCCGGTGCGCGCTGCGGGGGCCGTCCCGCTGGCCCTGCATCCGGCGATGACCTTTACCGGGATGAGCCTTGACCTGACCCGCCTGCTGGACTGCACCTTCGGCGTCACCGCGGATGCGGCCATGCTGCCCATCGCGCAGGCGCTGGTAGTGGAGATGGGCGCGGAGCCGGTGGCCATCGCCGAGGCGGACAGGACGCTGTACCACGCCGCTCTGGCGCATAGTTCCAACCATCTCGTCACCCTTGTGGCGCAGGCTTCCGAACTGCTCAGTGAGGTGGGAGTGGAGGCCCCCGAGCGGATGCTGGGTCCGCTGTTGCGGGCAACGCTGGAAAACGCGCTGGCCTCCGGGGAGTCCGCCCTTACCGGACCCGTTGCCCGCGGCGACACGGGAACAGTCAAGGCGCACGCCGAGGCGTTGCGGGAGTTCGACGGCGGCGGGCAGGGGGACGTGCTGGCGGCGTACCTGGCGATGGCGCGCGCCACGGCCCTGCGCGCCGAGGGGCGCGGGCTGCTGAAACCTGACCAGCTGCGGGAGCTGCGCAAGGCCCTGGAACCGGAGGAAGACTAAAGATGCCCATCAAACTTGTCACTACTGTTGCTGACCTGCACGCCGGGAGCGCGCGGCTGCTGGCGTCCAAACATGGAACGTCCCAGGGCCTGGTGCCCACCATGGGCGCGCTGCACGAGGGGCACGCCGCCCTGGCCCGTACCGCCGTCGAACAAAACGACGTTGTGGTGGCCACCATCTTCGTCAACCCGCTGCAGTTCGGCGACGCCGTTGACCTGGACCGCTACCCCCGGACGCTTGACGCCGATCTTGCACTGCTCGAAGAGCAGGGTGTTGACCTCGTTTTTGCCCCATCGGTGGACGAGGTGTACCCGGGCGGTGCGCCGCTGGTACGCATCACATCGGGAGCGATTGGAGAGAAATGGGAGGGCGCTTCGCGGCCGGGCCACTTCGACGGCGCCCTGACGGTGGTGGCCAAGCTGCTGCACTACGGAACCCCGGGGGCAGGGCTGCCCGCGTCCGCCATGGAGGAGGGGGGCCTGCCCGCCTACCGCGCCTACTTCGGCCAGAAGGACGCCCAGCAGCTGGCACTGGTCCGGCGGATGGTCGCTGACCTGGACTTCCCGGTCGAAATTGTGGGAGTGCCGACTGTGCGTGCCGCGGACGGGCTGGCTCTTTCCAGCCGCAACCGCTTCCTGTCCGGGGAAGAGCGCGAGGCGGCGCTGGTGCTGTTCCGCGCACTGCGGCTGCTTGAGGAGCGGGCGAAGGCGCGGGAACCACTTGATCTCGAGTCAGTGCAGGCGATGGTGGAATCCCAGCCGCTGGTGGGTTTGGACTACTTCGACGTGGTTGACCCTGCCACCCTGGAACCGCTGGCCGAGAACTGCCGCGAGACGCCGTTCCGGGGCGAGGCCCTTGCGCTCATCGCGGCCAAGGTGGGGCCGGTGCGGTTGATCGACAATATGCCGCTCAGCTCCTAGCGACCGGGCGACGGGGCCGTCGGCCTGGAGGCTAGATGCCCGGGAGCTCCCGGTTCGCCATCAACTGTTCAAGGAGCGCGCGTTCCGGCCTGCCCGGATATCTGGCGACGCAGCGCCGGAGCCTGGCCCTGGCAAGCTCCTCGCCGGGTTCTTCCCTGCGCAGCACTTCGTCGATGATTTCCTGGGCCTGCCACCGCAGCGACTCGATGGCGAACTGGCGGATCTCGGCCGGCGTATCGCTGGCCATCCAGGCGTCCGGGTCCGACGGTACGCTCTGGAACATCCGCTCTGCTGACATAGGGGCCTCCTTGCACCAATCCGAAGTGGCCGGGGCCTCTGCGGCGTCGTAAGCACTGCGCTAAAAGAAACTTTACAGGGGGGCAGACCGGTCTGTCTTCCCCGGCGGCGGTAAACTGGAGATGTTATGGACGCAAAAGCGGAGCTGCCATCGACCGGGGCGGTGGACCGGGAATCTTCAGCCACGCCTTCCGCAGTGGCTCCTTCACCCATGGTCGCCGAAGCGCCCGTCCCGGAGACCGCGACCGCCAAATCCGTTGCCCGGATCATGTCCGTTGCCTACGAGCTTTTCTCGCGGCGCGGGGTCCGCGACGTTGGCGTTAATGAGCTGATTGAGCGGTCGGGGGTGGCGAAGGCGACCTTCTACCGTCACTTCCCGTCCAAGGACTTGCTGGTCCTGGCTTTCCTGGAACAGCGTGACAAGCAGTGGACCATGGATCTGATCCTGTCGGAGGCACTACGCCGGCACAGCACTCCCCGGGAGCAGCTGCTGGCGATTTTTGATGTGTTCGGGGAATGGTTCCAGCGCGAGGACTTCGAGGGCTGCTCCTTTGCCAAAGTCCTGCTGGAGATGGGCCCCGGCCATCCGCTGGGGCAGGCCAGCATCAGTTACCTGACAAAGATGCGCGGCCACATCCAGGCGGCGGCCGAAGAGGCGGGCCTGGTGCGCCCCGAGGAGTTCGCCTATTCATTATTGGTCCTGATGAAGGGCGCCATCCTGCAAGCCTTGGAGGGCGACCTACAAGCCGCCAAACGTGCGCAGCAGATGGCCGTCTGGCTGATCGAGCACCACAGCAGCTGACGGCCTGCCTCCGTGCCAGTCGCTGAGCACTCTTGCCAGCGTGGTCACCAGCCGCAACCCCGATGACCTCCCGGCCTTCAACGGCAAACTGGTGGAGGAGATTTCAGAGGGCCAGCACGCCGGCCAGACCGCCTGACCTCCGGGCCGGGCGCGGGCCCGCGGGCCTGATTGGCCCGCCTTGCCGCCCTTCTGAGTCCGCGCTGTTCCCTCAGGGATGCAGGAAAACTTCCCGCGAAGGGGAATTACTCCAGCCGGTAGAGTGTTGGAGTCTGCAGCGACGCTGATCGCGCACCACTTCCGCAACTCCCTGAGGGAACACCCATGTCTACCGAAGTTTCTCCGAACGCCAGCGGCCAGTCCGTTCAAGCTGCAGGAACCAAGCGCGCCGCACCGGAGAAGATGTCCCGAGAATCGGTGACCATTATCAGCACCCTGCTGGTGGCGACGTTTGTGGTGATCCTCAACGAGACCATCATGAACGTCGCCCTGCAGCGGCTCATGGTGGAACTCCAGGTGGACGCGCCCACCGTCCAGTGGCTGTCCACCGGATTTATGCTCACCATGGCCGTGGTCATTCCCACCACCGGGTTCATCCTGCAGAGCCTTTCAACGAGGGCCGTGTTTATGCTGGCCATGGGTCTGTTTGCCGGCGGCACCGCCCTCGCGGCCGTGGCCCCCGGCTTTGAGCTGCTCCTGCTGGCCCGCATCATCCAGGCCGGCGGTACGGCCATCATGCTGCCCTTGCTGATGACCACCATCCTTACCCTGGTTCCGGTGGCCAAGCGCGGCGCTGTGATGGGCAACGTCAGCATCGCGATTTCGGTGGCCCCGGCGATGGGCCCCACGGTTTCCGGCCTGATCCTTGAGCACTTCAGTTGGCGCTTTATGTTTGTGTTCGTCCTTCCCGTGGCCCTCGCCGCTCTTGCCATTGGCGCAAAGTACCTGACCAACATCGGGGAAGCGGAAAAGACAAAGCTGGACGCTCTCTCCGTGGTCCTCACCGTCCCGGCGTTCGGCGGCCTGGTCTACGGCCTGAGTCAGATCGGCGGCGGCCACGGCGGCCAGGCCGGCCCGGGCGCCGTCGCGATCACCGCTCTGGTCATCGGCGTTGCCGGCCTCGCGGCCTTTGTCATTCGCCAGTTGCAACTGCAGAAGGCGGAAGCCCCGCTGCTTGACCTGCGCGCGTTCAACTTCCGCATGTTCACCGTTTCGGTCCTGCTGATGGTGGTGGCCATGATGGCGCTGTTTGGCGGCGTCATCCTGCTGCCCCTTTACCTGCAGGAGATTCGCGGCCTGGGCTCCCTGGAGACCGGCCTGGCGCTCCTTCCGGGCGGCCTGGCGATGGGCCTGCTGGGACCGGTGATCGGCCGGCTGTTCGACAAAGTGGGGCCGTTGCCGCTCACCATCACCGGCTCCGTCCTCATGGTGCTGGCTCTCTGGCAGTTCTCAATGCTCGACGCCGGCACCTCCGTGGCCTGGATCGTCACCCTTCACGTGGGGCTGAGTTTCGGGTTGGCACTGCTCTTCACCCCGGCGTTCACCACCGGACTGAACCCGCTTCCGCCGCACCTCTACTCGCACGGGTCCGCCATCATGAGCACCACCCAGCAGGTGGCCGGCGCCGCCGGCACCGCCCTGCTGGTGTCCATCTTCGCCGTTGTTTCCGCGGCGTCGGGCCTCGTCGCCGGGATGAGCGCCGCCTTCCTGACGGCAACGGTCATAGCCCTCACCGCCGTCGTACTTTCAGCGATGATGCGCAAGACCGAAGGTGCCGGCCCGGGCCACGGCGCCCACTGACCCAACCAGGTAGCGCTAAGTGACCCTTCTATAGTTCGTCAAGCCGTGGAGGGGTCCGTCTTTGTCGCGTTGAGGGTTCGGTAGATCTGGCGGGCGAGGTAGCGTTTGATGCACCGCCGGATTTCCCTTTTGGTCCGTCCTTCGGCTTGTCGTTTCTCGACGTAGGCAGTGGTTTTGGTATCAAAGGCCATTCTGCTGACCGCGACTCTGTGCAGGGCTTTGTTCAGGGTTCTGTCGCCGCCGCGGTTGAGTCGGTGCCGGACGGTGTTGCCTGAGGAGGCCGGGATTGGGTTGACGCCGGCCAGGGAAGCGAAGGCGGCCTCGGAGCGTACGCGGCCCTGGTGGGACCAGGCGGTGAGGCAGATGGCGGCCGTGACGGGGCCGAAGCCGTTTTCCTGGAGCAGCGGTGCGGCTTCGCTGATTTGGACCAGTTCGGTGATCTGGTCGTTGTTGGTTTTGATGTGCGTGTCGAGCTTCCTGATGTGCTGGGCGAGCCGGATAGCTTCGGTGCGGGCAACGGACAGCGCCAAGTGTTCTTCACGGGCCCGCCACCGGGCGACCTCGGCGATCTGGGTGCCGGTGAGGGGTTTGCGGGCGTCCAGGCCAAGGTCGTTCACCCGGAGCAGCGCGGTGAGCGCGTTCACGGCCCGGGTCCGGTCGGTGGTCATGGACTCACGGGCGCAGACCAGGATGCGCAGGGCTGCGCGGACGCCTTCGTTGAGCCGTGGCCTGCGCAGTTGCTGCTCGCGAAGGGGCAGTACGGCCGCGGCGATCCGGTGGGCGTCCAGCGGGTCGGACTTGCCTACCCCGCGGTGGGCGCGGGCATCCATCCGTGCGGCTTCAGCGACAGGGTAGCCGGCCGCGCACACGGCACCGGCCAGCAGGGCGCCGTAGGACGCGGCGCCCTCGATCACCCACAAGGTGGCCAGGTCGGCGCCGGTTAGGCGGGCCACCCAGGCAATGGCCCGGTTGATACCAGCACCGGTCGTGGGGAAATCCCGGGTCTGAAGCAGTTGCCCGGTTGCGGGATCGATGATCGCGTAGACATGTTTTTTCGCGTGGGTATCGACTCCCACGACAAACGGGTAGGAATGAGCAACGATAGACATAGCGGTTCTGGCACTTCCTCTATTCGCGGATACGGTCAGGGCCGCACGCGGCCGGTACCAGCCCGGGTAGAGGTCACTTCGGAACAGCACTGTGACGAGCCACGCCCCCCTAGAGGGGGCGGGCAACCTTCTGATCAAGTCACCAAAGTGGGCCGGGAAGGTACCGGCCGGCCCA
The DNA here is from genome assembly GCF_054792695.1 of Arthrobacter sp. Z1-9. Lineage (NCBI taxonomy): Bacteria > Bacillati > Actinomycetota > Actinomycetes > Micrococcales > Micrococcaceae > Arthrobacter > Arthrobacter sp. Z1-9. The sequence goes on from NZ_CP096456.1 coordinate 469,877, forward strand.
CCCCGCAGACGGACAAGTCACTTGAACGGCACCCTGAGGGGGCCAATCGTTTTGTGAGTCACGACCACAGCGCGGAACGGCCAGTACCAACTCTGCCAGCCAGTCCCGGACCAGCCACCCCAATCCTCACAGTCGTTTTGAACCCTCAAAACGACACTCTGCGCTACTTGCTTGGGTCAGCCGGCGTAAAAGTCTGCGAGTTCCTTGATCAGCCTGTCCGGCGCCTTGATGACACCGTCGTGGCCGTGGCCGGGCAGGATGGTGTAGCTGGAGCCTGAGAGGACGTCGTGGATCTGGCCGCAGGCCACCCCGAAGTAGGCCGGGCTCTTTTCGCCCACCACGATCAGGGTCTCCAGCGGAAGCTCCAGGAACGGCTCTGCCGGCATGTCCGCGGCGATGATCGCCTTGATTTCCCGGACACCGGTCCTCATCATCTCGCGCTGCTGCTTGCCCTCTGTCGTCCCGGCGGTCAGCTTGTTGGCCAGGGTCAGCATGGAAAGCGGCATGCGGGACGAGAACGCACCGCCGGCTTCAAGCCCGCGCTGCAGGACGGCGAGGGCGCGGTCGTCATCCCCGGCAGCGGCGGCGCGCTCGTACTCTGCGGTCCAGTCCGCTTTGACGCTGTGGTTCACAGACACGGCGGGATCATAGACAGCAAGCCGTTCCACCGGCAGCGTACGGGCGGCGTGAAGGGCAACCGCCCCGCCGAAGCTGTGCCCGAACACATCCGTGCTGGACGTGTGCTTCATGACCGTTGACAGGTCCCGGATGTCCACATCCAGGGTGTAATCCTCCGGCTGGGGCGATGAGGAACCCCGGCCGCGGCGGTTGAAGGTGTGGACCGGGCGGCCCAGCGCTGCGCTGAGCTTCTGCGCGAACTTTGTATAGTCCGCGGCGGTCACCATGGAAGGCGGGACAATAACAACGCCCGAGCCGGCGGAAGCGAATTCCGCGCCGGTGGAGAAGAGCTCCAGCGTGCCGCCGTCGGGGGTCCTGATGTTCTCACGCGTCATGTTCCGAGCCTAGCTGAGCAATCTGAACACAGGCACCATGTCGGCCTGCCCGCAACCGGGAGCCGCACCAACACTGTCAGCCGAGGCTTTTGATGATTACCGCGCTTTGCCCGCGGATGGCGGCCAGTTCATTGCCCAGCCCGCAGAGGATGAGTGCGGCATCTGCCGCCTGCAGGGGCGAGCCGGGTGTTGCCATTCCGTCTGCCCGAAGACTGATCAGGGATTCGACCAGGCGGAAGGCAAGGTCGCCCGGGTCGGCTCCTGACGCGACGTCAGGGTGGGTGGGGGACAGCGATGCCCCCAGTTCCCTGTACAGGTTGCGCAGCTCCTGCCGGTCCGCCAGGAAACGGGCAAAGCGCGCGCTGCGGGCCTCAGGCAGGAGGTAGAGGACCCCGAGGTTCCAGCGGGCGCTGCACAATTGCGTTCCATCGTAGAGCGCGACGGCGTGGAGCCGGCTTCCGGCCGGAGCCTTGCTTGGCGGCAGGGCCGCCACCGCGCGCGCAAACTGCAGCCCGCCCAGCACGGTGCCCTCCAGCAGGTCCTCAAGGATGTCGTCCTTGGTTTTGAAGTGGTGATAGAGGGATGACTGCCTGATCCCCACGGCATCAGCGATGGAGCGGGTGGACGTGTTGGCGAACCCCTGGCTGGTGAAAAGCTCGGCCGCAGCGTCCAGGATTTCGTCACGGGCGGTGGCGCCCGGCCTGGAGGGCTGTTGGCTGCGGGGTCTCCCTGGTCCGGCTGAAGTCATCGCCTCATTCTTGCACCCCCATCCCGCCCCTTTCAGCGCTCCAGCTGGAGGTGAGGGGACGGAAATAAAGCCGAAACAAGATGTCTATGTGCCTTTTACAGAGGCGAAACTCTTTGGGGACATCACGCTGGAAAACTATCAAGTGACCGGTATTCCGCAGCCATCGGCCGAGTGCTGCACTACCGGAAGGCTCCACCCCAACGCCGTTCCAGCCCCCGGAGAATCCGATGACTTCAACCGTTCTTCCCACCGTCCATGCGGACGATGCGGACCTGACGTCCCTTGGCTACGAGCCCACGCTTCACCGGAAACTCGGCCGCTACGCTTCATTCGCCGCCGGTTTTTCCTTCGTGTCCATCCTGACCACCATCTTCCAGCTGTTCGCCTTTGGCTACTCGTTCGCCGGGCCGGCCTTCTTCTGGACCTGGCCGGTGGTGCTGGTGGGCCAGTTGCTTGTGGCCCTGAACTTCGCGGAACTCGCGGCCCGCTACCCGCTCTCAGGGGCCGTGTACCAGTGGGCACGCCGCGTGGGTGGCGAGGGCGTGGGCTGGTTCGCCGGCTGGTTCATGGCCATCGCCCAGGTGGTCACCGCGGCCGCCGCCGCGATCGCACTGCAGGTGGTGTTACCCCAGCTCTGGGACGGGTTCCAGATAGTGGGCGGTGACCCGGCGCTGAATACCGTGACCGGTGCCGCCAACGCAGTCATCCTGGGGGCAGTGCTCCTCGTGGCCACCACCATCATCAATTCCCTCGGCGTCAAGCTCATGGCCCACGTCAACTCCGTCGGCGTCACCTGCGAAATCGTCGGCGTTGTGGCCGTCATCCTCGCACTCATCAGCGCCGCGCAGCGCGGGCCGGAGGTCGTCGCGGACACCACCGCGCTCCAGGGCTCAGACCTCGGGGCCGTCGGAGCCTTCCTGGTATCCGGACTGATGGCCGCCTATGTCATGGTGGGCTTCAACTCCGCCGGCGAACTGTCCGAGGAGACCAAGGACCCCCGCCGTACCGCTCCGCGCACCATCCTTTCGGCCCTGCTCATCTCCGGAATCGGCGGAGCGCTGATGATCATCACCGCCCTGATGGCTGCACCAAGCCTTGACGACGGCCGGCTCGCCACCGAAGGCCTGCCCTACGTCCTCACCGCAGTCCTGGGCACCTTCTGGGGCAAAGTCCTGCTGGTGGACGTGGCCATCGCCATCTTTGTCTGCACCCTGGCCATCCAGACAGCCGGTTCCCGCCTGGTGTTCTCCATGGCCCGGGACGGCAAACTGCCCGCCTCTGCACTGCTGTCCTCCGTCCACCCCACCCGCGGTACGCCCATGTGGCCCTCGATCGTCATCGGCGCCCTGGCCGTTGGTGTGCTGGCCATCAACGTGGGCAACGCAGCCTTGTTCACCACCCTCTGCAGCGTCTGCATCGTGATGGTCTACATCGCCTACCTCCTGGTCACCGTGCCGCAGCTGCTCAACAGGCTCCGGGGCGACTGGAACCGGGTGGGACAGACCATGCCCGCAGGACTGTTCTCACTCGGCCGCTGGGGACTGCCCGTCAACATCCTCGCCGTCCTTTACGGAGCGCTGATGGTGGTCAATCTCGCCTGGCCCCGGCCCGAGGTCTACGACCCCACCGGCGAAAACGGCATCCTCCTCTACTCAGCACCGCTCATGGTGGCGGTGGTCCTGCTCCTAGGACTCTGGGTCCGGCGCAGGAACCTGGCAACCAACGCCTGAGCCACAACTTCACAGGCTTGGCCAACAACAGCTTCGAAAACAACCACGCGGACCAACACAGGATTGACATGACACAAGTAACCGAAAATCCAGCAGCCGGTACGGCCACCACCGCAGGCGCCCGGGCCCATGCGAGGGAGCAGCACGGCAGGACCGTCGAGACCATGCGCTCCGTGCCGGCTGCTTCTGCCCCGGCCCGGCTCACAGCCGGCCTGGCCGATGCCGCAATCGCAAACCTCACCTGGGCCGAATCCCTGGCCTTCGGCCGCTACACCACAATGAACCTGGCCCGCGGCACCCGGATCAGGCTCACGGACACCTCCGGTGATGCCTGTGTGCACGCCCTCCTCTACCGCGCCGGTGCCCTGCACGAGCGGCTCAACATAGCCGACACCGTGAAGGTCCCCTGGCAGGCCTACCCCGGTGCCGGCCACCCGCTCCTCTCTGACGCCGGCCGGCTGATGGCCACGATCGTCACCGACACCTCGACCCGGCACGATGCCCTGACCGGGGCCACCACCCTGGAAGGCAACATGGTCCGGTACGGCGCAGGAACCGCCCACAGCGCAACCCCGGCAGCCCGCGAACTGCTCACCCTTGGCGCCTTGAAGAGCGGCCTGGGTCCCCGCGACGTGGCACCCTCGCTGTCCCTGTTCAAGGGCATCAGCGTTGACCCCTCCGGCCGCATCACCTTCACCGGAAGCGCCGGCCCGGGCGCCGCCGTCGAACTCCTGCTCCAGATGGACTCTGTGCTGGTCCTTGCCAACACCGCACACCCGCTGGACCCGCGCGCAGACTTCGCCGGCACCGCCGTCGACATCATTGCCTGGCACGCCCCGCAGGACCTTGCGGCGCTGGAAGCGGGCACCCTCACCGGCACCCTGGCTCCGGAACACCTGCAGGCACTGCACAACACCGAACACGACCTGACCGCAAGGAACGCCCGATGAACACCGCCACCTACACCGATCCCAGCGCGGACGCACGAAACATTGCCCTCACACCGGGCGCAGTGGTCCTTGACGAATTCGTCGAAGCCCGCGGCCCCTGGTCCGCCGTGGTGGCTGCCGGAGACGTGCTGACCATCGTGGACCTGGAAGGCAACCAGGCCGTGGACTGCCTGCTGTATGCGGCGGGTGACACCACCGTCCGCTACTCAGCCGCCGTCACCATCGCCCGGCAGCAGTCCATCGTCCTGACCACCGGTTCCGTCCTGCGGGCGGAAACCGGGCTGCCCCTCATGACCGTCGTGGCAGACGAGGTGGGCGTCCACGACACCATCGGCGGAGCCTGCTCCCAGGAATCCAACACCCTCCGCTACGGCCAGCACACCCGCGAACAGCACGCCTGCGTCGAGAACTTCCTGATCGAGGGCTCACGCTGGGGGCTCGGGAAGCGGGACCTGGTGTCCAACATCAACTGGTTCATGAATGTTCCGGTGGACCCGGACGGCGCCCTGGGAATTGTCGACGGACTGTCCGCCCCCGGAAAGCGCGTGGCCCTGCGGGCAGAGGTGGACACCCTGGTGCTGGTATCCAACTGCCCGCAGATCAACAACCCGTGCAACGGCTTCAACCCCACCCCTGTCCGTATGATCGTCACCCGGCCGGAGGCAGCCCAGTGAACACGTTTGACACCCTCCTGATTGCCAACCGAGGCGAAATCGCCTGCCGCATCATCGAGTCCGCCCGCAAACTGGGACTGCGTACTGTGGCCGTGTTCTCCGACGCGGACCGCGGCGCCAAGCACGTCCGGCTGGCGGACGAAGCTGTGCTCCTGGGTCCGGCGCCGGCGAAGGAGTCCTACCTCCGCATCGATGCGCTGCTCGCGGCGGCCAAATCCACCGGCGCCGGCGCCATCCACCCCGGCTACGGCTTCCTGTCCGAGGACGCCGCCTTCGCAGAGGCCGTCGAGGCCGTGGACTTGGTCTTTGTGGGACCCACCGCCGAACAGCTGCGGATCTTCGGCACCAAGCACACCGCCAGGGATGCCGCACGCGCAGCGGGAGTGCCCATGATCGCCGGGTCCGGGCTGCTGGCCGACGTTGACGACGCCGTTGCCGCAGCCGCCGCGATTGGCTTCCCGCTGATGCTCAAGGCCACCGGCGGTGGCGGCGGAATCGGCATGACGGTCTGCCGCACGGTAGCTGAACTCGTGGAAAGCTTTCCGCGCGTGGCCCGCCTGGCCGGCGCCAGCTTCGGCACCGCCGGCGTGTTCGCTGAGCGGTACGTCGAAAACGCCCGGCACGTTGAGGTCCAGATTTTCGGCGACGGCGAAGGCCGCGTAGTCAGCCTCGGTGACCGTGACTGTTCCCTCCAGCGCCGCCACCAGAAGGTCCTCGAAGAGGCGCCCGCACCGGACCTCCCGGAGGATTTGCGCGAGGAACTTCACCGCAGCTCCCGCGCCCTTTGCGCATCCCTCAACTACCGCTCCGCCGGAACGGTCGAATTTGTCTACGATCCGGTCCGCCGCGAGGCTTCCTTCCTTGAAGTGAACGCCCGGCTGCAAGTAGAGCACCCTGTCACTGAAGCCGTCACCGGTGTGGACCTCGTGGAGTGGATGCTCCGCTTGGCCCAGGGCGGCAGCGAGGCCGCAACGGTCCTGGCGGAAGTACCGGACAGCCTGCCGGTGTCGGGCCACGCGGTGGAAGCACGCGTTTACGCCGAGGACCCTGCCCGAGGCTTCCAGCCCAGCGCCGGCACCATAACCAACGCCGTCTACCCCGCGTCCGGGGACGTCCGCGTGGACGCCTGGGCCGAGACCGGCACCGAGGTTTCCACCAACTACGATCCGCTCCTGGGCAAGGTCATCACCACCGGGACGGACCGCGCCGAAGCCCTCGACCGGCTCGCCGCCGCGCTCGCCGGAACCCGCATCGACGGGATCGAGACCAACCTCGGGATGCTCCGCGCGGCCACGGGGCTGGACGTGGTCCGGGCCGTACAGCATTCCACCAGCACCCTGGACAACGTAGGGGACCCGGAGCCGCGCATCACCGTGGGCCGGCCGGGCCTGCAGACAAGCGTGCAGGACTGGCCCGGCAGGACCGGGCTCTGGCAGATCGGTGTACCACCCAGCGGTCCCATGGACGACCTGTCATTCCGGCTCGGCAACACCGCCCTGGGCAATGCGGAGGGTGCTCCCGGCCTGGAATTCACCATGACCGGCCCCAGCCTGACCTTCACACACCGCACCACCGTCTGCGTCACCGGCGCCGAGGTAACAGTGACAGTGGACGGGACGGAGGTGCCCACCTGGGCATCTGTCACAATCCCTGCGGGCGGAACGCTCGACGTCGGCACCGCCGGCGGCAACGGGCTCCGCGGCTACATCCTGTTCCAGGGCGGCCTGGACATCCCGCAATACCTGGGCAGCGCCTCCACCTTCACCCTGGGCCAGTTCGGCGGCCACGCCGGACGGGTCCTCCGCTCCGGCGACGTGCTCCGCGCAGTTGCCCCGGCCGTCTCTGGAGCCGCAAATGCTGAAGAAGCGCCGGTAGCGGCCGTACCGCTGGACAGCCGGCCGGCTTTGACCTCCGCCTGGGAACTGACCGTGGTGGAAGGGCCGCACGGCGCACCGGAGTTCTTCCAGCGCGAGGACATCGAGGAGCTCTACGCCTCCGACTACGAGGTCCACTTCAATTCCGCCCGCACCGGTGTCCGCCTCATCGGCCCCAAGCCGCGCTGGGCACGGACCGACGGCGGCGAGGCGGGCCTGCACCCGTCTAACATCCACGACACCGCGTACTCGGTGGGAGCCCTGGACTTCACCGGGGACACACCCATCCTGCTCGGTCCTGACGGTCCCAGCCTGGGCGGGTTCGTCTGCCCGGTCACCGTGGTGACCGCCGACCGCTGGAAGCTCGGCCAGCTTCGGCCCGGCGACAAGGTCCGGTTCGTACCCGTCCGGGTGAGCCAGGCGCCGTCGGCCAAGGACCTTGGTCCGGGCCGGCAGCTGGTGCTGCCTGGGGACGCCGGCTGGTCGGCGGACATCTCTACCGTTACTCCGGGATCCGCGCCCGCTGCCCGCACGGCGCGGGGGGATGGCGACGACGGCGTGCTGGGCCGTGTGCCGGAAGGCTCGGGAAGGCCGGCGGTCACCTACCGCCGCTCCGGGGATGACAACCTGCTGGTCGAATATGGCGAGATGGTCCTGGACCTTGGGCTCCGGGCCCGGGTGCACGCCCTGCACCAGCACCTCGAGCAGCTCCGCGTGCCGGGAATCGTGGACCTTACCCCGGGTATCCGCTCCCTGCAGGTCAAGGTGGATCCGTCCGTTCTGTCCACGAAGCGCCTGCTGGACATTGTCCGGGAAGTTGAGTCCGCACTGCCGGCGAGTTCGGAGCTGGTGGTTCCCAGCCGCACCGTCCGGTTGCCGCTCTCCTGGGACGATCCCGCCACCCGTGAAGCGATCGAACGCTACATGGCAGGTGTCCGTGATGACGCCCCCTGGTGCCCTTGGAACATCGAGTTCATCCGGCGGATCAACGGCCTGGAATCCGTCAACGACGTCTTCGACACCGTTTTCAACGCCGAATACCTGGTCCTGGGCCTCGGCGACGTCTACCTGGGCGCCCCGGTGGCCACCCCACTTGATCCGCGCCACCGCCTGATCACCACCAAATACAACCCGGCCCGCACCTGGACGCCGGAGAACGCGGTGGGCATCGGCGGCGCCTACATGTGCATCTACGGTATGGAAGGACCGGGCGGCTACCAGTTCGTGGGCCGCACCACGCAGGTTTGGTCGCGCTACGCGGACTCTGCCCCCTTTGAGCCAGGCTCACCATGGCTGCTCCGCTTCTTCGACCGGATCTCCTGGTACCCGGTCAGCCCGGAGGAACTCTTGGACCTGCGGGCCGACATGGCCGCCGGCAGGGGCCGGGGTGTGGAGATCGAGGACGGCACGTTCTCGCTGGCCGAACACGACGTGTTCCTCGAGGAAAACCGCGAGTCCATCACGGCGTTCCGCGAGAAACAAGGCACGGCGTTCGCCGTCGAGCGGCAGGCCTGGGCCGACGCCGGGGAGTTCGACCGCGCGGACGCGCTTGCCGCCGTTGTGTCACCGGTGGCAGACGAGGTAGTCGTCCCCGAGGGCGGAGCCCTCGTCTCCGCACCGTTTGCTGCAAGCGTTTGGAAAGTGGATGTGGCGGCCGGGGACCGGGTGGCGCAGGGCCAGCCGCTGGTGTCCCTGGAGGCCATGAAGATGGAAACCGTGCTTGAAGCGCCGTGCGACGGCGTGGTCCTGCAGGTCCTGCCGACTGCGGGCTCGCAGGTGATTGCGGGCGAAGCAGTGGTAGTCCTCGGCGGCGTGGATGCCGAACCCGCGCCCGCAACTCCGGACGCTGACCGGGAAACACAGGGGCTGGAAGCACCGGAACTGGAAGAGGCAGCAGTATGAGCAAAGCAACCATCGGCGCTGCCACCAAACGGGTCCAGGCCGCCCTCGCCGGATTGGCGGCAGTGGACCGCCCCGAAATCTGGATCACCCTCCGCGGTGCAGACGAACTGCTGGCCGAAGCTGCGGACATAGACACGGCCGTTGCCGGTGGCACTGACCTGCCGCTCGCCGGGCTCCTGCTCGCCGTCAAAAACAACGTTGACGTCGCAGGGATCCCGACGACGGCGGCATGCCCCGGCTTCGCCTACCAGCCGGAGAAGGACGCCGAAGCAGTGGCCCGCCTCCGTGCCGCCGGTGCCCTCGTCCTGGGGGCCACCAACCTTGACCAGTTTGCGACAGGCCTTGTTGGTACCCGAAGCCCGCACGGTGCGGTCCGCGATTCCCGCCGCCCGGACTTTATCTCCGGCGGCTCCAGCTCCGGCTCCGCAGTTGCCGTGGCCTTGGGGCTGGTGGATATCGCCATTGGCACCGACACGGCAGGATCAGGCCGCGTGCCCGCCGGGCTGCAGGGTATCGTGGGCATCAAACCGACGCTGCATGTCGTCTCCACGGATGGGGTGGTGCCTGCCTGCCGGTCCTGGGACGCCGTCACCATTTTCGCCCGCCACCTGTCCACTGCCGAGCTTGCCATGGGTGTGATGGCGGGGGGAGTCCGGGCCTGGCCGGCGGACATCCACCTGGCTGCGCCGGATAGGCCGCGGGTGGCCTACCCCGCAACCCTGCCGGGACTGCCGGAGGCCTGGGCCTCCGAATTCCATCGGAGCATTAACCGGCTGCGGGACGTGGGAGTGGACACGGAAGCCATTGAGTTTGGCGCCTTCCTCGAGGCAGCCCGGCTCTTGTACGACGGCGCGCTGGTAGCTGAGCGCTATGCCGCCGTCGGTGATTTCCTTGACAAGGCCGACGCCGGTGCGCACACCCAGGCGGGCATCGATCCCACGGTGGAACGCATCATCCGGGCAGCGGGCACGGTGCCCGCGCATCGCTACGTCAACGACACCGCCAAGCTGGAAGTATTGAAGCGAAAGGCGATGGCACAGCTGGAAGGTTTCGACGCCCTGCTGATCCCCACTGCCCCCTTCCACCCCACCCTTGCCGAGGTGGCGGCTGACCCTGTCGGCGTGAACTCATTGATGGGCACGTACACGAACTTCTGCAACCTGTTCGACCTGTGCGCGGTGGCTGTGCCTGCCGGTGACGTGGACGGTGCGCAGTTCGGGGTGACCGTGGTGGGCAGGACCTTCGACGATGCTGTTGCCGCCGACATCGCGCGCCTGCTGGAGGCAACCCCGGCCGTTCCGGCACTCTTCGCCGACGGCGCCGCACCGGCAGCCGGGCAGTCTGCGGGCCCGGCGGCGTCGTCATTCCCCTGGCCCGTAGCTGCCGGGGCCGTCACCGTACCCCTGGTGGTGGTGGGCGCGCACCGCAAGGGCCAGCCGCTGGCGCCGCAACTGGAGGAACTCGGTGCTGCCTGGGACGGCCCGGTACGTACCGCCGCCCGCTACCGCATGGTATCCCTCGACACCGTGCCGCCCAAGCCGGGCGTGTACCGCTCGGACGACGGCGGCGCGGAGCTGGTGGGGGAGCGGTGGCTGTTGTCCGAAGCGGGGCTGGGCTCTTTCCTGGCTTCCCTCCCGGAACCCATGCTGCTCGGGTCGGTTGAACTTTCGGACGGTTCCAGGGCTGTTGGATTTGCCTGTGATGCTGTCGCGGCTGCCCGCGGCGAAGACATCACCCGTTATGGCGATTGGCTGGCGGACCGGAACGGGCCGGAAGGCGGGGCGGAGCAGCAGGAGGTGCGAAGCGTGTGGCAGAACCTGGGGGACGCGGCGCTGGCCGGATTCAGCCGTGGCGCCTAGCCCTTGAAGTATTCGGAAATGTCGGAGACCAGTTCGTTCACTGCCGCGGGGATGGAACCGTGGAAGCCCTTGGGGGAGAGCTCATAGGTGCTGCCGGGGACGGCTGCGTGCAACCGCTCCGCCGTGGCCTTGTAATAGCTCGGGCTCTTGCCGCCGGCCATGAAATGGGTGTTGGCGGGCAACACGCTGAAATCCCTGGCGTGGTCCGCCTCGTTGTAGGCGGCCCGCAGCTCACCGACGCCGCTGGGCATCACCTCGCGGAACATCCTGTTGACCTTCGTCCGGGACAACAGGGCCATCAGCCCGGCGAGCACGGGCTCGGGGATCTTCGCCATCGCCGAACCGGGGCTTGTGGCCTTTTTCATGTGCGCGAGGGCGTGGCCCACCTTGCCGCTGTCCACGGCGTTCTCGAACCCGTCAAGCCAGCCGGTGTCGATGCTGCCATCGATATTGACGGCCGCGTCGTACACGGCCAGCTTGTCCGGCACGTAGGAGGTTCCGGTGAACTCCTGCACGGCGTTCAGGGCCACCGAGCCGCCCAGGCTGTGGCCGAGGATATTCCGGGCGCCGGTGGCGTCCAAGACGGCACGGACATCGGCGATCTCCGTGGCCATCGAATAGCCGTCCGGTTGCTCGGAGGAGCTTCCGCGTCCGCGGCGGTCGTAGACGTCAACGGCCCACCCCTCGCCCAGGCCCTTGGCCAGTGCAACGGAAAAGGGCCGGTAAATCAGGGCAGTCAGGAACGCGCCGCCGATCAGGAGCACCCGGCGGTCTCCCGGCGCATCCTCGGTGCCGTAACTGTATAAGGCCAGGCGGCCGCCGTCGTGCGTTGGAAGGACCTGTTCTTTCACCACCCCATCCTAGGCGGGGGCCCGCTGCTGGCTGGGAAGCGGGGCCTGCCCAACTCCCGGTAAACTTGATGATTGTGACTTCCCAAAACACCCCCTCGCCCAAGAACTCCCCAGAGCCGCTCGATGCCAGCGAGCAGATGCGGATCCGCATGGAGAAGCGCGCCAAACTGATCGAGCGCGGCGCCGAGGCGTACCCGGTGGGTGTGGAGCGGACGCACTCGCTCTCCGAGATCCGCGAAAAGTACGCCCACCTCCAGGCGGACGACACCACGGGCGACATCGTAGGCGTCACCGGCCGCGTGGTGTTCGTGCGCAACACCGGAAAGCTGTGCTTCGCCACCCTCCAGGAGGGCGGCACCGACGGCAAGGGCACGCGCCTGCAGGCAATGCTCAGCCTCGCCAACGTCGGCGAGGAAGCGCTAGCCGACTGGAAGGCGCTGGTTGACCTCGGCGACCACGTGTTCATCAAGGGTGAGGTCATCTCCTCCCGCCGCGGCGAGCTTTCCGTTATGGCGGAGTCCTGGTCCATGGCCTCCAAGGCGCTCCGGCCGCTGCCCGTACTCCACGCGGAGCTGAATGAGGAAACCCGCGTCCGCCAGCGCTACGTGGACCTGATGGTCCGCGATGAAGCCCGCGAAATGGTGTACACCCGCGCGGCCATCACGCGCTCTATCCGCGAGACTCTCTTCCGCCACAACTACGTGGAAGTTGAAACCCCCATCCTTAATCTGGTCCATGGCGGTGCGCTGGCGCGCCCGTTCGAGACCCACATGAACGCCTTCGACCAGAAGATGACCCTGCGCATCGCCACCGAGCTTTACCTCAAGCGCGCCGTGGTGGGTGGCATCGACCGCGTCTACGACATGGGCCGCGTGTTCCGCAATGAGGGTGTGGACTCCACCCACAGCCCGGAATTCACCACCCTTGAGTGCTACGAGGCGTGGGCGGACCAGTTCGTTATGGCGCAGCGCATCAAGGAGATCATCCTCGACGCCGCCGACGCCGTGGGTGCCGGCCGCGTCCTCCAGACCGAAGCAGGGGAGATCAACCTCGACGGCGACTGGGCATGGGTTTCCGTCTACCCGGGCCTGTCCGACGCCGTTGGCCAGGAAGTCACGCCGGAGACTTCGCTGGAGGTACTGCGCGAAATCGCCGAAAAGCACGAGGTCAAGGTTGATCCGAAGTGGGACGCGGAGAAGCTGGCCGTGGAACTGTTTGGCGAAATCGTGGAGCCCACCCTGCTGAACCCCACCTTTGTTTACGACTATCCGCCCTCTGCCCAGCCGCTGGCCCGCCCGCACCGGGAGGACGGCCGGCTGATCGAGGCCTGGGACCTGATTATCGGGGGCATGGAGCGTGGCACTGCTTTTTCGGAGCTGATTGACCCCGTTATTCAGCGCGAGCGGCTCACCGAGCAGTCGCGCCATGCCGCTGCCGGTGATGACGAGGCCATGCAATTGGATGAGGACTTCCTGCGCGCCCTCGAATACGGTGCCCCGCCTATGGGCGGTATCGGCCTCGGAATCGACCGCCTCGTGATGCTGTTTACCGGCGCCGGTATCCGTGAAACCATCCTCTTCCCGCTGCTGAAGCCTGAAGGACACTAATCATGGAATACGTTGCTGTGCTCCTGCCCTCACTGGTAGTGGGCCTGCTCTTTTGGTTCGCCATGAAGTCGATTTTTAATGCGGACAAATCCGAACGGCAGGCAGAAGCACAGGCGCAGGCAGAAGCCGAAGCGCGTGCGGCGGCACCGGGGGACCGGCCTGAGCCGGAATCGAATAGATAAACCCCCGGTTTCCCCCTTTTATCCCCAGGAACCATTTGACGCTTTGACGCGTTGCCATAAAAAGAGTCATACTTTTAGGGAAACATCCTGCTTTTCTGAAAACTGAACCCTTTCCAAGAGGAAGACCTTAAATGGCACAGAAAGTAAACATCATCCTCGTTGATGATTTGGATGGGGGATCCGCAGACGAGAATGTTAAGTTTGGCCTTGACGGGGTCAACTACGAGATTGATCTCTCGGCGGCCAATGCCGCTGAACTCCGTTCTTCACTGGAGCGGTTTATTGGCGCCGCGCGTAAGGCTTCCGGGAGCAGCGGCCGGGCCACCCGGACCAAAGCTCCGAGTGGAGGCCGCAGCCACGATTCAGCACAGATACGCCAATGGGCTCGGGAAAACGGCTATACCGTTAACAGCCGCGGCCGAATTCAGGCCGAAATCCAGGAAGCGTACCAAAAGGCCAATTCCTAGTTACGGCCTCAGTTCGCAAAAGCCCTGCATCCCGGTTCGGGAGGCAGGGCTTTTTCGGTTACCAAACCTGGAATGCGCGGCTCGGTACGGAATAACTGCGGTCCCGCCCGGGCGTGGCTGGGAGTGCGCGCGCCGCGGGCCAGGACCCGCAGCGTCGGCCTGCCGTTGCCGCGGACAGCGCCCGGGAATGGGCTCTTCAGCTGCTCCCGGAAGGAGCCGGTTGGTGCTGCAAAGTGATGGCGGCCGGTATTCCCGGTCCGGGTGCGGTTTCCCCCGTGGCGAACACGCTCCACAAGTCCCGGCGGGCCACGTAGCATCAAAGTACGTCGTAGCTAGGAGTGTGGCGAAATGTTTGAGCGATTTACGGACCGTGCCCGTCGCGTAGTTGTGCTTGCCCAAGAAGAGGCACGCATGCTGAACCACAATTACATTGGTACCGAACACATCCTCTTGGGTCTGATCCATGAGGGTGAGGGCGTTGCCGCCAAAGCTCTTGAGTCCTTGAGCATTTCGCTCGACGGCGTTCGCGAGCAGGTGCAGGAGATCATCGGGCAGGGCCAGCAGGCGCCGTCCGGTCACATCCCCTTCACCCCCCGTGCCAAGAAGGTGCTGGAGCTCTCGCTGCGCGAAGCCCTCCAGTTGGGCCACAACTACATCGGCACGGAGCACATCCTGCTGGGCCTCATCCGCGAGGGTGAGGGTGTTGCTGCCCAGGTGCTGGTCAAGCTCGGCGCGGACCTCAACCGGGTCCGCCAGCAGGTCATCCAGCTCCTGTCGGGCTACCAGGGCAAGGAAACCACCGGCGCCGGCGTCGGGTCGGGCCAGCCTGAAGGTGCCCCGGCCGGTTCTGTTGTCCTGGACCAGTTTGGCCGCAACCTGACCCAGGCTGCACGCGAGAACAAGCTGGACCCCGTCATCGGGCGCGAGCAGGAGATGGAACGCGTCATGCAGGTCCTCTCCCGCCGCACCAAGAACAACCCGGTGCTGATCGGTGAGCCGGGCGTCGGCAAGACGGCCGTCGTCGAAGGCCTGGCCCAGGCGATTGTCCGCGGCGACGTCCCGGAAACCATTCGGGACAAGCAGCTCTACACCCTGGACCTTGGGTCCCTGGTGGCAGGCTCCCGTTACCGCGGCGACTTCGAAGAGCGCCTGAAGAAGGTCCTCAAGGAAATCCGCACCCGCGGCGACATCATCCTCTTCATCGACGAGATCCACACCCTCGTTGGTGCCGGTGCCGCCGAAGGCGCCATCGATGCTGCGTCCATCCTGAAGCCCATGCTGGCCCGCGGTGAACTGCAGACCATCGGTGCCACCACGCTGGACGAGTACCGCAAGCACATTGAGAAGGATGCCGCCCTGGAGCGCCGCTTCCAGCCGATCCAGGTCAAGGAACCCTCCGTGGCGCACGCCATCGAGATCCTCAAGGGCCTGCGTGACCGCTACGAGGCGCACCACCGCGTCACCATCACCGACGGCGCACTGGCCTCCGCTGCCAGCCTCGCCGAGCGTTACATCTCGGACCGCTTCCTGCCGGACAAGGCGATCGACCTGATCGACGAGGCAGGCGCACGGCTGCGCATCCGCCGCATGACCGCTCCGCCGGAGCTCAAGGCCATGGACGAGCGCATCGCCAAGCTGAAGATGGAAAAGGAGTCCGCGATTGACGCGCAGGACTTCGAAGGTGCAGCTTCGCTCCGTGACAAGGAGCAGAAGATGATCACCGAGCGCGCGGAGAAGGAACGGCACTGGAAGTCCGGCGGCATGGACGACATCTCCGAGGTGGATGAGGATCTCATCGCCGAGGTGCTGGCCAACTCCACCGGTATCCCCGTGTTCAAGCTGACCGAGGAAGAGTCCTCGCGTCTGCTGAAGATGGAAGACGAACTGCACAAGCGCGTCGTCGGCCAGAACGAAGCCATCAAGGCGCTGTCCCAGGCAATCCGCCGTACCCGTGCAGGGCTCAAGGACCCCAAGCGTCCCGGTGGCTCGTTCATCTTCGCCGGCCCCACCGGCGTCGGCAAGACCGAGCTGGCCAAGGCACTCGCGGAGTTCCTGTTCGGTGAAGAGGACGCCCTCATCACCCTGGACATGTCCGAGTACTCCGAGAAGCACACCGTCTCGCGGCTCTTCGGTGCCCCTCCGGGCTACGTGGGCTACGAGGAGGGCGGCCAGCTGACCGAGAAGGTCCGGCGTCGTCCGTTCTCCGTAGTGCTGTTCGACGAAGTGGAAAAGGCCCACGCGGACCTGTTCAACTCGCTCCTGCAGATCCTGGAAGACGGCCGCCTGACCGACTCCCAGGGCCGTGTGGTGGACTTCAAGAACACCGTGATCATCATGACCACCAACCTCGGTACCCGGGACATTTCCAAGAGTGTTGCCACCGGCTTCCAGTCCGGCACCGACACGCAGACCGGCTACAACCGCATGCGTGCCCGTGTCACTGAAGAGCTCAAGCAGCACTTCCGCCCCGAGTTCCTGAACCGTGTGGATGACGTTGTGGTGTTCCCGCAGCTCACCCAGGACGAGATCATCGAGATCGTGGACCTCTTCGTCACCCGGCTCGAGAAGCGCCTCAAGGACAAGGACATGGGCATCGAGCTCACGCCCGCCGCCAAGGTGCTCCTCGCAACCCGCGGTTACGACCCCGCCATGGGTGCCCGGCCGTTGCGCCGCACCATCCAGCGCGAGATCGAGGACCAGCTCTCCGAGAAGATCCTGTTCGGCGAGATCCACGCCGGCGACATTGTCGTAGTAGACGTGGAAGGCGACGGTGACGACGCCAAGTTCACCTTCGCCGGCAACGCCAAGCCGCGCATCCCGGAAATCGCTCCGAGCGTCTAAAGCATCACCCGAAGGCCCCGCCCGCTCCCAGAGCAGGCGGGGCTTTCGCTTTCCCCCGTCTACTTAGGGTTTCCGTTCGGGGCGTGGTTGGGTCGCTCCGTGGCTGGGTTCGGCGCCGACCATCAGACATTTCCCGGCGCCTGCTCGTTCCTCGCTTTGACGGCGCCTACATAAATGCCTGATGTCCGGCACCTCGTGCGCCCCAACCCTCTGCAGGCATTGGATGGCGGCACAAGCGGCTTTGACCCGTATAACCGTTGTTGCCCAACACCGTTCAAGCGGGGCGGGGCCGGTCTTACGAAAAGCCTTTGACTGGGGCCGGAGCGGACCCAGCCACGGAAACGCACACAGGGGAGCGTCGAGATTGTGATGCGGGGCACAATTCGGGTTGAATCGGGGGCATGGCTATTCTGAATCCGGCGATCCCGGACGAGCAACCTTTGACCCCTTTTCATGATCTTGACCATTACCTGTCCATCCCGCGGGTTAGTGGGCTGGCGATGAGCCCTGACGGCCGGCGGCTGGTTACCACCGTGGCCACCCTGAACGGCAAGGGAACCGAATTTGGTACCGCCCTGTGGGAGCTCGATCCTGCAGGGCAGAAGCAGGCGCGCCGTATTACGCGCAGCGCCAAGGGCGAGGCCGGAGCGGCGTTTGCGGTCAACGGTGACGTCTACTTCACCTCAGCCCGGCCCGATCCGGACAGCCCCGAGGGCGACCCCGTCAACGCACTGTGGCTCCTGCCCGCCGACGGCGGCGAAGCCCGCGTGGTGCTGAACCGGCCCGGCGGCGTCGGTGCTGTGATGACAGCCAAGGCAGCGGATGCCACGTTCGTCGTAGCGGAAGTCCTGGCAGGCTCGCGGGACGAAGATGACGACGCCGAGCGGCGAAAGTCGCGCAAGGACAACAAAGTCTCCGCCATCCTGCACAGCGAGTATCCGGTGCGGTATTGGGATGCCGACCTGGGGCCCGGGCAGCCGCGGATCTTCGCCGTCGAGCCCGGAAAAGAAAAGGATCTTGGCAAACCCGCCACTGTGGATGCCACCTCGCCGTTGACACTCCGGAACCTCACTCCGGATGCAGGTCCGCGGCTACGGGAGGCGGAAACTGCTGCCAGCCCCGACGGCCGGACCATCTATGCGAGCTACACCAAGCCGCTGGCCAAGGCGGACAGCCGCTCCGTCCTGGTGGCCGTTGACGTGGCCTCCGGAAACACTCGGGTGCTCCTGGACCACGAGGGCATGAGCTACTTCCCCGGCCCGGTCAGCCCCGACGGCAATACCCTGGTGGTAGTCAGCGAAAGCGACACCACTCCACGCCAGGCACCGCAGGTAAAGCTGCACCTCCTGGATGTCTCCGACGCTTCCACGTCCGGCACGGGGCAGCTGACCCCTCTCGCGCACGACTGGGACCGCTGGGCCAAGCCGGCAACGTGGCTGCCCGACGGCTCCGCCCTCCTGGTCACCGCGGACGACGACGGCGCGTCGCCAATTTTCCGGATCAGCGTTCTGGTGTCTGCCGCTGAAGGGAGTGTCACCCGGGTGACACAGGACGCGGCGGCCTACACCGACGTCGTGGTTTCGCCTGAGGGGCGTAGCGCCTACGCCCTGCGCAGTTCCTATGAATTCCCGCCCGAAGCCGTACGGATCGATCTGCAAACGGGCGAGACAACCAGGTTGCCCGCACCGGCGGAAAGGCCCACGCGCCCCGGCAAGCTTGAACGGATTGCGGCGACGGCGGCGGACGGCTCGCGCGTCCCGGCCTATCTTGCGCTGCCCGAGGGCGCGTCCGCGGGCTCCCCGGCGCCGATGCTGCTGTGGATCCACGGTGGACCGCTGGGGTCCTGGAACGCCTGGACCTGGCGCTGGAACCCCTGGCTGCTGACAGCGAAGGGGTACGCGGTGCTCCTGCCCGATCCCGCCCTCTCCACCGGCTACGGCCAGAACCACATCCAGCGGGGCTGGGGCGAATGGGGTAAGGGCCCGTTCACCGACCTCATGGCGGTGACTGATGCCGCCGTCGACCGGCCGGATATCGACGCGGACCGTACCGCGGCCATGGGCGGCTCCTTCGGCGGCTACATGGCCAACTGGGTCGCGGGGCAGACCGACCGGTTTAAAGCCATTGTGACCCATGCCAGCCTCTGGGCACTGGACCAGTTCGGCCCCACCACGGACGCCTCGCAATACTGGCTGAAGGAAATGACTGAGGAGATGGCGCTGGAGAACTCGCCGCATCTTCACGTGGAAAAGATCAGCACCCCGATGCTGGTGATCCACGGTGATAAGGACTACCGCGTCCCGATCGGCGAGGGCCTGCGCCTCTGGTACGAACTGCTGTCCAAGTCACAGCTCGCCGCGGACCAGGACGGCCGGACCCCGCACCGGTTCCTGTACTTCCCCGACGAGAACCACTGGGTCCTCCAGCCACAGCACGCGAAGGTCTGGTACGGCGTCGTGGAGCACTTCCTGGCCCGGAACGTCCTGGACCAGGATGTGCCCTTGCCTGCTGATCTGGGACTCTAGTCACCTTCGGCTCGGAGGCTGGGACATTTACCGCTTGCTGCTCCTTCATCCCCACTGGCCCCCTAGCCTCGCAAGCTCGGCCAGGGAACCCTGCCAGCGTGGGCCCTCAAGCAAGCTACATAAATGTCCCAGCCTCCTTCGCCTCTTGCCCGAAGTTGCCCTAGCGCACGCGAGCGTCGCAGACTCTCGCGCCTCGTTAGGGCGGCTTTACGGTTTGGGGGTTAGGGGGCGTCTAGTGTTTCCTGTTTTGCGTCCTGGTCCTTCGGCTGGCCCTTTTGGTGGCGGCCGTACTTGTAGTGGAAGTAGGCGTAGCAGGCACCTACGAAGGGGATGCCGAAGTAGAGGGCGGTGGCCTGGGTGGGATCGAAGCCGATGCCTATCAGCGAGATGAGGCAGAGGATGAACGCTGCGATGGGCAGCAGGGGAAACAGCGGTGCCTTGTAGGCAAGATCTGCAGTGCGGCCTCCTGAGCGCAGGAAACTCCGCCGGTGGAAAAAGTGCGAAGCGGTAATGGACATCCAGACGCCAACCGTGGCAAACCCGGCGATGGACACCAGGACCAGGTAGACGGTGGTGGGGGCCACCACGCTGCTGATCAGGGAGGCCAGGCCGCCCAGCATGCTGACGCACAAGGCGAGAAGCGGAATTCCCCGTTTTGTCAGTTTCCCGAGTGCCTTCGGTGCATGTCCCTCGTCCGCAAGGGAGAAAAGCATCCGCGCGCAGGAAAACAGGCCGCAGTTTCCTGCCGACAAAAGGGCGGTGATGATGACGAAATTCATGACGTCGGCGGCGTAGGGAATGCCCAGCTGCGAGAAGACGGTGACAAAGGGACTCGCCTCCAGTGAGGTTTCCGCATAGGGAACGGTGCAGGCAATGACCGTAATGGCACCAACGAAGAAAATGAGCAGGCGAATAACGGTGGTCCGCATCGCCTTGGGAATGTTGGCGGCGGGATTGGCAGTTTCTCCGGCGGCCACGCCAATAAGTTCTGAACCTGAGAATGCGTAAAAGACAGCAAGGGTGGTGATGAGTACGCCGGTAATTCCATTGGGGAACAAGCCCTGCGGCGTATCGAGGTTTTCGCCCAGGAACGGGTAGCCGTTTTCAGCAAGGGGATGGAAGCCGAACAGGGCTGCACCGCCCAGGACAATCAGACCGATTACGGCAGCGACCTTTATCAGCGCGAACCAGAACTCCGATTCACCAAAGACCCGCGAGGAGATCGCATTCAGTGTGAACAGGATGGACGCAAAAACAAGGCACCAGATCCAAACATCCACCTCCGGAAACCAACGCTGCATCAAAAGGCCCGCTGCGGTGAACTCCGAGCCCAGCGCGACTGCCCAGCAGAGCCAGTAAAGCCAAGCGGTGGCAAAGCCGGTGGCAGGACCAATCGACCTCGCCGCGTAGATGTGGAAGGCGCCGGATACCGGATAAGCAACAGCCAGTTCGCCCAGGCATGCCATCACCATGTAGACCACGGCTGCGCCGATGAGGTAGGCGATGATTGCACCCAGTGGACCTGCCTGTGCAATGGTGTAACCGGAGCTGAGGAACAGGCCTGACCCTATAACACCTCCCATGGCGATCATGACCAGGTGTCGGGCTTCCATAGACCTTCTAAGGCCGCGTTTCTCGTTCTGCTCTAAGGGATTTTCGGTGAGCGTGGGGGAGCCTATGGCCATTTTTCCTCCGGAGTTGGGCGTCGTTGCCCATCGGCGTGACGGGGGTAACATCCGAAACACTGCTTGGTCGCCGCTCACCTGCGCAAACGCAATAGCGGCACACCTCAGAACCCTGCGCAGTCACGGCCAAATCCAGCGCCCGAGCATAAGCAGAGCTTCGACTCGACGAGCTCATGACGAATCACGGCTGCTGGTCATCTCCGCTCCGCCACCGGCAAATGTCTGGCTGGCGGCGCCGGCTTGCCCCTTACCAGAAATCCGAAGCAGGCGTTCGGTTGGCCGGCGGTTCTGCACCGTCGAACTAGGATTGCTCCTGTGACTGACTCCTTCCATATCCGTCCTGCGCGCACTGGTGATGTATCCGCCATCAAGAGATTGGTGGCGCCGCTGGCAGAACAACGGATTCTGATGGCCAAGGAGACGGTGGCCTACTACGAAAGCCTGCAGGAGTTTCGGATCGCCGAGTCCTCCGATGGGCAGGTTATTGGCTGCGGTGCACTGCACGTGATGTGGGAGGACCTGGCCGAAGTGCGGACCCTGGCCGCCTCCGAGGACTGGCGGGGGAGAGGCGTAGGGCATGTGCTGGTGGAGAGCCTCCTTGAGGAAGCGCGCGCCCTGGGCGTCGCCCGGGTGTTCTGCCTTACTTTCGAAGTGGACTTTTTCAAGCGCCACGGCTTCGAGGTGATGGCAGACCAGTCAGCCGTGGATCCCGTGGTGTATTCGGAGTTGCTCCGTTCCCATGACGAAGGTGTGGCCGAGTTCCTGGACCTGGCGCGGGTGAAGCCAAACACGCTTGGCAACACCCGCATGATCAAGGTCCTCTGACGCAAGTCCTTCGGTATGAGTTCCAGCAAAGCCGGCCTCCCGGTGCTTGGCTTCATGGATGACTCGCGGGGATCTTCTCCTCCCGGAAACGCCACCTTTCCTTCTTTAGCAGGCATCCTGGCCCTGCTGGTTGCCCGCCTTGTCCCAGCGGCATCGACACGGCGTCTACCGAACGCAGTGCCAAAGCGGAACTGGAAGCCGAGAACCCGTTCCAGGCGCGGCCACGCCTTTGTTTTGAAACCACCTGAAGTAGGTGCGAAAAGCCGTCTGAACAGCACTTTCTTTTACTCAGTTTGATGGATAAACTGGCTGAGGCCGGGATGGGGGGCCCAAGGAAAGGGACAGTCATTGGGGGCTGTCCCTTTTCTATATCCGGGGTACGGCAGCCCTACCGCCCCCTTGCTGCCCGGTAGTAGGGTCAGGAATGTCATCCTCCAGGAAGCAGACCAGGAGTACCACGTGAAAAAGCTCATCAACGATCCGAAGTTGGTAGTTGACGAATCTGTGCAGGGCTTCGGCCAAGCCCATGCAGACCTCGTCACCGTCAGCACAGACCCCACCTTCATCACGCGCAATGAGGCGCCTGTCAGTGGGAAAGTAGGCCTCGTCTCGGGCGGCGGCAGCGGCCACGAGCCGCTTCACGCCGGCTTCGTGGGGCACGGGATGCTCGACGCCGCCGTGCCGGGAGCGGTGTTCACCTCGCCCACGCCGGACCAGATCCTCCCGGCGACGCTCACCGTTAACTCGGGCGCCGGCGTCGTGCACATCGTGAAGAACTACACCGGCGACGTCCTCAACTTCGAAACGGCAGCCGAGCTCGCCGAGGCGGAAGGGGTCAATGTCCGCACGGTCCTGGTGAACGACGACGTTGCGGTGGAGGATTCGCTGTACACGGCAGGCCGGCGTGGAGTGGGCGGTACGGTGCTGGTGGAGAAGATCGCCGGAGCGGCCGCCGAGCGTGGGGACGGCCTGGACGCTGTGGCTGCCATCGGCGAACGGGTCAACAGCAACGTCCGCACCATGGGCGTTGCGCTGAGCGCCTGCACAGTACCCCATGCGGGCTCGCCCAGCTTCGACCTGGCCGACGATGAAATCGAGATCGGCATCGGAATCCATGGTGAGCCGGGCAGGCACCGTATAGCTATGGAAAACGCTGACGGTATCACCGACCGCCTGTTGGGACCCGTGCTGGCCGACCTGGGAATCAGCTCCGGGGACAGGGTGCTGCTGTTCGTGAACGGAATGGGCGGCACCCCCCTAAGCGAGCTGTACATTGTCTACCGGCGGGCCGCGCAGGTGCTCGCGGATAGTGGAGCCACCGTGGAGCGGTCCCTGGTGGGAAACTACATCACCGCCCTCGAGATGCAGGGCTGCTCCATCTCGGTGTTGCGGTTGGACGACGAACTTACCGAACTGTGGGACGCGCCGGTCCACACGGCCGCACTGCGCTGGGGCGTGTAGCTATGGTTCTGGACGTGAATTGGACGGTGAAGTGGCTGACCCTGTGCGCGCAGGCGATGGCGGAGCACAGGGTGGAGCTGATTGAGCTGGACCGGGCCATCGGGGACTCCGATCACGGCGAAAACATGGACCGCGGTTTCCAGGCTGTTTTGGACAAACTGTCCGAAACCCCGCCGGAAACGCCCGGTGCTGCGCTGAAGCTGACCGCCATGACCCTGATGTCCAAGGTGGGCGGCGCCGCGGGCCCGCTGTACGGAACGGCGTTCCTGCGGGCGGCCACGTCCCTCGGCGACTCTCCGGAGATCGCTCCTGCCGCCTGGGCCGGTGCCCTGGCTGCCGCGCGTGACGGGATAGTGGCCCGCGGAAAGGCGGAACCGGGGGACAAAACCATGGTTGATGCCTGGACGCCGGCGGCCGAGGCAGCCAGTGTGGCTGCCGCAGACAACAGCCTGGATGCCTTGAGTGTCCTGGTCGCGGCAGCGGAGGCCGCCGAAGCCGGAGCGGTGGCCACCGACCCGCTGATAGCACGGAAGGGACGCGCAAGCTACCTCGGGGAGCGAAGCGCCGGGCACCGCGACCCCGGCGCCGCTTCCAGTGCGCTGATTCTCCGCGCCGCCGTGAAGGCGGCTGCATGACCGTCAACATCGTGGTGGTCTCACACAGCGACAAAATCGCCGACGGCGCTGTGGAGCTTGCCGCGCAGATGGCGCCCGACGTCGTTCTTCTGGCAGCGGGCGGCACCATGGACGGCAGGATCGGTACCAGCCTGGAGAAGGTCCTGGCTGCGCTGGACAAGGTGGCCAGCGGTGATGGAGCGGTTATCCTGGCTGATCTTGGTTCTGCCGTAATGACTGCAGAGTCCGCACTGGAGTTTGCGGAGAACGGGTCCGGGATACTGCTGGCAGACGCGCCCCTGGTAGAGGGACTCGTGGCCGCCGCCGTGGCTGCGCAGGGCGGCGGTGACGTCCAGGCGGTCAAACGGGCGGCGGAAGCTGTGGGCGGCCCCGCCCGGCAGGCCGGAAGCCCCGGTCTGCAGGAGGCCGGGGAAGGCCCTGTCACCGGTTCCGGTCCCGATTACACCGGGGACTTTGAGCTCGTAAACCAGGCGGGTATGCACGCGCGCCCCGCGGCAAAGATCGCCGGCGGGCTGTCTTCGCTGGATGCCGAGGTGCAGGTCAACGGGGTTGACGGCGCCTCCATGACTGCACTTATGACGCTGGCGGCCGGCAAGGGCTCTGTCCTGCACGTGGAAGCGCGGGGAGCGGACGCAGAACGGGCGGTGAACTACGTGGGCGGCCTAGTGCAGGCCGGCTTCGGCGAACCGTAGTTGCCTGGACTATCCGAATGAAGATCGGGCGGTGTGTTCCCAACGCCGCAGCGGGTTCCTGCGAATATGCTCGATGCCATGGAACGGCTCCACCTTGAAGACAACTCCCCGGATATCGAAGTGCTGGAGGGGCAGCTGTCCGTTGAGGAACTCCTCGCGGAGCTGGGCTTCGAGTGGCGGCCCGAGCCAGGGGTTGCGGGAGGCCCTGGCGATGGCACAACCGAGGAGAGCTTCAGCCAGCCGGCGTTGTTCTAGCGCCAGGCCTGCTCGTGCAGGCCATCGGCGTCGAGCAGCACTGATGCGGTGATGAACCTGCCGCACTGCTCACCAAACGGATAGTCGCCCCTGGGGCGGAAGTCCAAGGTGTGCGCGGGCAGTGGCGATCCGTCCGGGGCAGTTGCCGATGCTGTTACCGTCATGGGTGATTCGGTGAGGGTCTCCAGGAACAGGTTGGCGAATTTCGTTCCGTCGGGGGAGGCGGTGGCGGAGCAGACCCCGTCCGGAGTGCAGCCCTGGTCGATGGAGGCGCTTCCCGGATGCAGTTCCACATCGGATTCCTTGCACGCGCCGTCCTGGCAGGCGCTCACGTGCAGCGCTGACACCTGAGGTGCGTAGTTGGCTGACACCGTGACGGAAACGGCCGTTGCCTGTGCGATGGCCGGGCAGGGAACCGCGCCGGGGCCGGGGCCGCACGCAGAGGCGAGTCCCGCCGTCGTGATCAGCGCTAAAAGCAGCCCGCGCTTGCCCATACTTCAGGGTACGGCCGTGGTGCTCCCTCCCTGGCGTGAGCGGCGAAGTGATGCAAACATCGTTACGCTGCCGCCCACACCACTCAGGCGGGAAGCCGGTACCCGCCCCCGTGCAGCTCCGCGAGGCCGTCGACGAGCAGACCTGCCAGGGCCCGTTCCAGCTGTTCAGGAGCAGAATTCAACCTATGCAGGGCCCCCAGCGGCACACCAATCCCCTCCGGCGCGAAGCCAAGGTCGGCCGGCTCCCGCTCGAACATCTCCGGCGGCACCGGCGCATCGGCCTCGCGCAGCACGGCCAGCACGGCTCCGCGGACCTGGCGATCAGTGCCGTGCCAGGCCTGGCCCTTGGGAACGTACGACGGCGGCGGCTCGCCGGCTGCCCGCCACGCGCAGGAGTTCCTGACCGGGCAGTCGCCGCACTTGGGTGCCCGGGCTGTGCAGATCAGCGCCCCCAGCTCCATCACCGCAGCGTTCCAGCGCACGGATGTATCGTCGTCGTCCGGAAGGAGCCGGGCGGCGAGCCGCATTTCCGCGGCCGTCAGTGCCGGGGCGGGAAGCGCAGTCCCGGTAACAAGTCTGGCGTGGACCCGCCTGATGTTGGTGTCCACCACCGTTTCGCGGCGTCCGTAGGCGAAGGCGGCGACGGCTGCCGCCGTATAACTGCCCACCCCGGGCAGCGCCAGCAGTTCAGCATAGTTGTCCGGGACTTTGCCGCCGTGGTCCTGGACGATAGCCACTGCTGCTGCGTGCAGCCGCAGGGCCCGGCGCGGGTAGCCCAGCCGGCCCCAGGAACGGACCGCCTCTCCCGCAGGTTCGCCCGCGAGGCCGGCCGGTGTGGGCCAGCGAGCCAGCCACTCCTGCCAGACTGGCAGCACCCGGACCACGGGGGTTTGCTGCAGCATGATTTCGCTGACCAGCACGCCCCAGGGTGAACATTCCGGCTTCCGCCAGGGGAGGTCCCGGGCAATTTCCGCAAACCACCTGTTGATCCGGCCATGCAGCGTCTGCAGTTCCGCCCCGGCAGGAAAGCGGGCAGGCGAAGCGGTGGTGGAGGCTTGAGTGTCGATCCCAACACTGTAATTGATCCGCTTGCCGGGCTGGAAACCCGATGTGACCAGAGCGTTGGCCGGGTGGCGGCGTGGTGGCGGAGCAGATCCGCGCCCGTTCTCTAGCCTAGAAGGATGGGCAGGCAAGACGATTCATCACGTGGCAGGGCGACTGCATCAGGTTCCAGCACCGTCCGCAAGCCCAGCCCCGCCGTGTACCGCCGGCGCCGGCTGTTCCTCGGTGCGGCGCTGCTGACGGTGATCGCCTTGATTGCCGGAAGCTTCGCCCTGGCCGGCGCCTTCAGCGGCGATTCCGAGCAGGCGTCGTCCACGGACGGTGCCGGCGCAACTGCGTCCGCTGATCCCTCCACGCAGCCGTCGCCGTCGCCGTCGGCCCCGGCCCCGGAACCCACGCCCACGCCATCGGCAACCCCTTCCTGCAACCAGAATCTTGTGACGGTCTCAGCGTCCACGGACAAGGCCGCCTACGGGCCGGAAGAAAAACCGATGCTCACGCTCAAGGTAACCAACGGCGGCACGATGCCATGCGAGGTCAACATCGGAACCTCGCAGATGGAGTTCCTGGTGACGAGCGGCCCGGACCGCATCTTTTCGTCCCGGGACTGCCAGGCCAAGAGTGAAGACCTAGTGAAAACCATCGCTCCCGGCGCCAGCGAAACCGCCAACTTCCCGTGGTCCCGGAACCGCAGCGTTGAAGGCTGCCAGCCCGTGGAAGCCAAACCCGGGGGCGGCGGGGCGTACTACATTTTCACGGCGAAGCTTGGCTCCAAAGCGAGCCCCAAGGCAGTTTTCCAGCTGACCTGACGCATCCTGCCAGGCTCCTAGAGGAAGCGGTCCAGGAGGCTTGCTTCTGCCATCCGACTCAGGCCTTCCCGTACAGTGCGGGCGCGCTGGTCGCCGATCCCGTCCACGGTCATGAGGTCATCGATGGTGGCTGCCATCAGGAACTGCAGCCCGCCGAAGTGGTCCACCAGCCGGTCCGCGACGGCCTTCGGAACTGCCTTCAGCCCCGAGAGCAGCCGGTAACCGCGCGGCTGCACCACGGCGTCCAGGTTTGCCTCGCCGCCCGCGAAGCCGACAATTCCCGAAATCTTCCCGAGGTCGATCAGCTCGGTGGGCCCCAGGTTCACCAGGGCGCTGACCGCCTTCTCAATGTCTTCGGGGGAAGCGTTGGGCGAGGCGTAGTCGCGGATGATGACGTCGCTTCCGGGGCCGCGGCCGACGGTGAGCTCATCGAGCTGGAGGGAGAGGAGGCGGCCGTCTTCGCCCAGTTCCAGGACGTACTGCGAGATCTCCTCGGAAATGCGGCGGACCATCTCCTGGCGCTGCAGGGTGACGGCCACATCCCGCACCGTCACCATCGCTTCGATCTCCAAAGCGGACAGCGAGCTGGTGACCTGGTCCAGGCGCGAGCGGTAGCGCTCCAAAGTGGCCAGGGCCTGGTTGGCACGCGCCAGGACCTTTTCCGAACCTTCCAGGACGTGCCGGAGGCCGTTGACGTACAGGGCAATGATCTGCATGGACTGGCTGACGGAGATGACAGGCACACCGGTCTGGATGGCAACACGCTCGGCTGTTCGGTGGCGGGTGCCGGACTCCTGGGTTTCGATGCTGGAGTCCGGGACCAGCTGTACTGCGGCGCGGAGGATGTTGCCGGCGTCCTTGTCGCAGATGATGGCACCGTCCATCTTGGCGAGCTCCCGCAGGCGGGTGGGGGAGAAGTCGATGCCGATGTCGAAACCGCCGGAGCAGATGGAGTCGATGGTCCGGTCGTAGCCAAGCACAATAAGGGCGCCGGTACGTCCCCGGAGGATGCGCTCAAGGCCGTCGCGGAGCGGGGTTCCGGGTGCCACTCTGCCCAGAGTTGCCCTCAGAGATTCTTCGGGGCTCCGCGCCATCAGGTGTTTCCCTTCACAGTTGCGGGCCTTTGCCCGCAGGAATGCCGGCTTTACCGCTTGGCCGGCAGGATCAAAAAGTACTCATTTCCCGCAAGCTCAATGATAGGGGTAAGAAACGCCTGATTCCGCACGGGCAAGCCCTAAAGTACCCCATGAGGGAACGTCGGGAAGGGGTGCAGGAACGCGTTCGACGGCGGGTGGCGGGGTGGCACTTTCCCGCTCCAAAGCAGTCAAAGACAGTGCAGACGGACTCAGCGTGCCTGCCCGCGCAGCATCCGTTCGAGGTCCCTGCTGACCCTGCCTAAAGAAGCCGCGCGACGGACCTTTTCGTCCACAACAACTTTCTTCCGGGGCCGGGGCTCCTCCACTGCCGAGCGGTCTGCGTCGCGTGCGGAGCCATGGCCCTGCCCGGTGACGGGTGAAGCGCCCGCAAAGGGATCGAAAAACAGTTTGGCTGGATAGGAAGTGCGGTCCACGGCTTCAGATCTTTCGGAGGGCGTAGGGAAGTTGCCGGGCGTCATCATGCCGTCACGGTAGCTCGCACTCATTTCACGGTTTTGAAGCTGGGGTTTCGCGGGTGTTAAGCAGAGCCCGTGGTGGGGCTCCAAGCTGCGATAAACTTGGAACTTGGCTGTCCGCCAGCCCGCCTCCCCTGAAGCCTGTCCAATGCCAGGGGCAGCCCAAACCGCAGCGAAAGTAGCACCGTGTCCCAAGATGTCCTCACCCCCGCCCGGATCTCGGAGATTCACAAAGAGGCGGGCCGGCGTCGGACCTTTGCTGTCATTTCCCACCCCGACGCCGGCAAGTCCACGCTGACTGAGGCGCTGGCCCTGCATGCCAAGGTGATCGGCACCGCCGGTGCCTCCAGCGGCAAGGCCAACCGCAAGGAAACCGTCTCGGACTGGATGCAGATGGAAAAGGACCGCGGCATCTCCATCAGCTCCGCGGCGCTGCAGTTCTCCTACCGGGACACCGTCATCAACCTCCTGGACACTCCCGGCCACGCTGACTTCTCCGAGGACACCTACAGGGTGCTCGCCGCCGTGGACTGCGCCGTGATGCTGGTGGACGCAGCGAAGGGCCTGGAAACCCAGACCATGAAGCTGTTCGAGGTCTGCAAGCAGCGGAACCTGCCCATCATCACCGTCATCAACAAGTGGGACCGCCCGGGCCTGGACGCGCTGGCCCTGATGGACGAAATCACCGAGCGCACCGGACTGCAACCCATGCCCCTGACCTGGGCGGTGGGCATCTCCGGCGACTTCCGCGGCGTGTGGGACCTCCGAAACGACCGTTTCGCCCGCTTCCAGCGCAACAACGCCGGCGCTCAGATCGCCCTCACCGAATACTTCACCCCCGAGGAAGCGGCGGAGAGCCAGGGCAGCAACTGGTCGGACGCCGTGGACGAGGCCGGCCTGGTAATCGAATCGAACCTCGAGTTCGACGTCGAAAGCTTCCACGCCGGCAAGGCCACCCCCATCCTGTTCAGCTCCGCCGCGCTTAACTTCGGTGTCAAGGAACTGCTGGACGCGCTGGTTGACTTCGCCCCGCCGGCAGCCCCGCGGCCGGACGTGGACGGCAGCCTGCGGCCGGTGGCATCGCCGTTCTCCGGATTCGTGTTCAAGGTCCAGGCCGGCATGAACAAGGCACACCGCGACCACGTCGCCTTCATCCGCGTCTGTTCGGGCGTGTTCGAGCGCGGCATGGTGGTCACCCAGACCCGCACCGGGAAGTCCTTCGCCACCAAGTACGCGCAGCAGGTTTTCGGCCGGGAGCGCGAAGTGATCGACGAGGCGTACCCCGGCGACGTGGTGGGCCTGGTCAACGCGTCTTCCCTGCGCGTGGGGGACAGCCTCTTCCTTGAGGATCCGGTGGAATACCCCGCCATCCCGCTGTTCGCGCCCGAGCACTTCCAGGTTGCGCGTTCCAAGGACCCCAGCAAGTTCAAGCAGTTCCGCCGCGGCATCGAGCAGCTTGAGCACGAGGGCGTTATCCAGGTGCTCCGCTCCGATGTCCGCGGAGACCAGGCGCCGGTGCTGGCCGCCGTCGGCCCCATGCAGTTCGAGGTGGTGGAGGATCGGATGGCGCACGACTTCAGCGCCCCCATGCGCCTGGAGCGCCTGCCCTACTCCATCGCCAGGATCTCGACGGCGGATGCCATGCCCGCGCTCGCGAACGTGCCGGGCGCCGAGGTGCTGCTGCGGTCCGACGGCGAATACCTCGCGCTGTTCAACGACGTCTGGGCGCTGCGGCGGATCGAAAAAAACCACCCCGACCTCACCTTGGTGCCCATCGGCACCCACAACCCCGCAAAGTAGGAACCGTGAACGCAGTTCAACCCCGTGCGCTGATCACGGGCGCCGGCACCATCAATCCGCTCGGCGCATCTGTGGCCGAAACCTGGACGGCCCTCCTGGCCGGGCAGTCCGGCATCGCCGCCCTGGAAGAGACCTGGGCCGAGCAGCTGCCCGTCAAGATCGCCGGCCAGGCGCCCGCCGATCTTTCGGAGCACCTGAGCACCCGCGAGATGAAGCGCATGGACCGCTGCGGCCAGCTTGCGCTCATCGCCGCCCGGGAAGCGTGGAAGCAGGCCGGTGCCCCCGAGGTGGATCCCGAGCGCTTCGCCGTGGTCATCGGGTCCGCCTACGGCGGCCTTGGCTCCACGCTGGAACAGGACCGGACCTTGGCCGAATCCGGTCCCCGCAAGGTCTCGCCCCACACGCTGACCCGCCTCATGGTCAACGGCCCGGCAGCCTGGGTGTCCATCGACCTCGGCGCCCGCGGCGGCGCCCGCACCCCCGTCAGCGCCTGCGCGTCCGGCGCCGAGGCGATTGTCCAGGCAGCCGAGATGATCCGCTCCGGCGCCGCCGACGTCGTCATCGCCGGCGGCGTTGACGCCTCGGTGAATGACCTGGTGATCACCGGTTTCTCCCAGATCCGCGCACTGTCCACCCGCTCCGATGATCCGCAGCGGGCCTCGCGCCCGTTCGACGGCGGTAGGGACGGCTTTGTGCTCGCGGAAGGCGCCGGCGTGGTGGTGCTTGAAAGCGAAGAGCACGCGCGCGCCCGCGGCGCTTTGGTGCTGGGAGCCGTGGCCGGTGGGGCAGTAACCTCCGACGCGAACGACATTGTGGCGGCGGACCCCGCCATGCAGCGGCGCGTGATGCAGAAGGCGCTGGAATCGGCCGGCATGGAGCCGGGGGACATCGGCTTCGTCCACGCCCATGCAACGTCCACCCCGGTGGGGGACCGGCTTGAGGGCCAGGCCATCAATGCGATCTTCGGCGCCGACGTGCCCGTGACCTCCACCAAGGGGCACACCGGCCACCTGCTGGGCGGCGCCGGCGCGCTGGCAGCCGTCGTGGTCATTGAAGCCCTGCGCACCGGCCAGCTTCCGGGCACCCTCAACGTGGAGGCCCAGGACCCCGAAGTGGACCTGAACGTGATCACCGAGGCCGCCCATGCACTGCCCTCCGGGAACCCCCGTGCCGGCTTGGTGAATGCGTTCGGCTTCGGCGGCCACAGCGTTGCACTGGTGATCACGGGCGAGTAGCCCGGCGGGCACAGGGAGCGGGCAGCGTCGCGGGGATGCCCTGCCCGAATTCGGGCCAAAAGATTGTTGAACAATGTAGATCCTTGAGGCATGATGGATGAAGAATCCAACCTGAGACGAGGGTCACATGCCTTTCATCGATTTGAACAGCGACGTCGGGGAATCCTTCGGCAACTGGACCATGGGCGACGATGCCGCCGTCTTCCGCCACGTGACCAGCGCCAACGTTGCCTGCGGCTTCCACGCCGGTGATCCCTCCACCATCGCCCGCACCTGCCGGGACGCGGTAGCTGCCGGCGTCACCATCGGCGCGCACGTGGGTTACCGCGACCTGGCCGGCTTCGGCCGCCGGTTCCTGGACTGCTCAGCCGCCGAACTTGCCGATGATGTCCTGTACCAGCTCGGCGCGCTGCAGGCCCTCGCCCGCGCGGCCGGCGCCGAGGTCAAGTACGTCAAGCCCCACGGCGCCCTCTACAACACCATCGTGCACCACGAAGTCCACGCCCAGGCCGTGGTGGACGCGGTACATGCGTTCAACCCGGACCTGCCGCTGCTGCTCCTGCCGGGCGCAGTAGCAGGGAAGAAGGCCGCGGCGCGGGGCCTTACATCGCTCTCCGAAGCCTTCGCGGACCGGGCCTACAACCCCGACGGAACCCTGGTGTCCCGCCGCGAGGAAGGCGCTGTGCTGCACGACCACAACGCCATCACCCAAAACATGGTCCGGCTGGCCACCGAGGGAACGATCATTGCCCGCGGCGGATCCGTGCTGCAGGTCCAGGCGGACAGCATCTGCGTCCACGGCGACACCCCGGGGGCGGTTGCCATGGCCGGAGCCGTGCGGACCGGGCTTGAGGACGCCGGCGTCACCGTCCGGAGCTTTGTATGAGCATCGTTGGACTGCGCTGGGCCGGCCCCCGCGCCGTCCTCGTTGAACTGACCGACCTCGCGTCGGTGCTCGCGCTGCATCACCGGCTGGAGGCCGAGCCCCTTCCCGGCCAGCTGGACGCCATCGCCGGCGCAGCCACTGTGCTGGTCAAATTCGATTCGCGGTTCCACACCGGGGCCGCCCGGGAACTCATCCCGCACCTTGACCTGACCGCCCGCGACCACGGCACCGGCAACGAGGTCACCATCGAAGTGGTGTACGACGGCGAGGACCTCGCCGAGGTGGGCCGGCTGACCGGACTGGGTGCAAATGGCGTGATTGCCGCCCACACCGGGCAGGCGTGGACCGGGGCGTTCGGCGGCTTTGCCCCGGGCTTCACCTATTTGGTGGGCGAGAACGACTCGCTCAATGTGCCGCGGCGCAGTTCACCCCGCACGGCAGTGCCCGCCGGTTCGGTGGCTCTCGGCGGGGCCTTCTCCGCCGTCTACCCGCGGCAGTCGCCCGGCGGGTGGCAGCTCCTGGGCCACACCAGCGCCATGA
Source organism: Arthrobacter sp. Z1-9 (assembly GCF_054792695.1). Lineage (NCBI taxonomy): Bacteria > Bacillati > Actinomycetota > Actinomycetes > Micrococcales > Micrococcaceae > Arthrobacter > Arthrobacter sp. Z1-9. The sequence goes on from NZ_CP096456.1 coordinate 503,091, forward strand.
TGTGGGACCTGGGCCGGGAGTCCCCGGCGCTGGTCCGCCCCGGCGATACCGTCCGCTACGTGGCCGTGCGGGAGACTGTGGCAGTGCCCTCAGCTGAAGAGGCAAAGCCTGCTGCTCCCGAAAACACAGCATCCGGGCCCGGGCTCACCGTCCAGGCCCCGGGGCTGCAGTCCCTGCTGCAGGACCTGGGCCGGCCCGGCTTCGGGGACCTCGGAGTCTCCGTGTCCGGCGCCGCCGACCAGCGCTCCGTCCGCCAGGCCAACCGGCTGGCAGGCAATGGACCGGACGCCGCCGTCGTCGAAAACCTCCTCGGCGGCCTCACCGTGCGGGCAGATGGCGACCAGGTGCTGGCTGTTGCCGGTGCTCCGGCAGTCCTTGAAATCCGCGACGAATCCCGGACGCTCCTGCGGCACCCGGCCATGCACACGCCCTTTGCCCTGCTCGACCGCGAGACACTCACCATAGGTCCGCCAAGCGCGGGAGTTCGGAGCTACCTGGCCGTGCGCGGCGGCTTCGATGTTCCCCCGGTCCTGGGCAGCCGTTCCAGCGATTCGATGTCCGGCATCGGACCCGCCCCGCTGGCGGCCGGCGCTTTCCTGCCCGTCGCCCCGGTAACAGGAGTCCGGCCGGTGGGAATACCGGAGGACGGCGTGCTGGAAGACGGGTCATCAACCACCACCTTGCGGGTGACCCTGGGCCCCCGTAACGACTGGTTCGACGCCGAGGCCATCGACCTCTTCACCGGCCAGCAGTGGCTGGTCACCGAGCAGTCCAACCGGATCGGTGTCCGGCTCGCCCCACCGGAGGAGGGCCGCGCCCTGGCACGCGCCCGGGACGGCGAACTGCCCAGTGAAGGAACGGTGCCCGGGGCACTGCAGATGCCGCCCAACGGGCACCCGGTCCTGTTCCTGGCCGACCATCCGGTGACTGGCGGCTACCCGGTGATTGCCGTCGTCGTGCCTGAAGACCTGCCCCTGGCTGCCCAGCTGCCGCCCGGGCATCACGTGCAGTTCAGCATTGTGGACCCCCGCACCCTGGCCCCTGTTGACCAGAAAGTTGTTGACCAAACAGCAGCCCGCCAGGAAACCTCCCGTGAATCAGGTATAAGCGCCACCGCGTCTGAAGGAAGCCAGCCATGAAAAAAGTCCTGATTGCCAACCGCGGCGAAATCGCAGTGCGGATTGCCCGGGCGTGCTCGGACTCCGGGCTCGAGTCCGTGGCCGTTTACTCCGACCCGGATGCCGACAGCCTGCACGTCCGGCTCGCTGACGAGGCATACGCTTTGGGCGGCACTTCCAGCGCCGAAACGTACCTGGACATCGCCAAGCTGCTGGACGCCGCCCGGCGCTCAGGCGCGGACGCGATCCACCCCGGCTACGGCTTCCTCTCGGAAAATGCAGACTTTGCCGAGGCTGTCATCAACGCCGGCCTGGCCTGGGTGGGGCCGTCGCCCGACTCGATTCGGGCCCTGGGCAACAAGGTGACCGCCCGGGAGATTGCCGTCCGGGCCGGCGCGCCGCTCGTGCCCGGTAGCGACGGACCTGTGGCCAATGCCGAGGAAGTGCTGGCCTTCGCCCGGGAATACGGTTTGCCGGTGGCCATCAAGGCCGCGTTCGGCGGCGGCGGCCGCGGGTTGAAAGTGGCGCGGCGGATGGAGGACGTGGAAGACGCCTTCGAATCGGCGGTCCGCGAATCCACCGTGGCGTTCGGCCGCGGCGAGTGCTTCGTCGAACGGTTCCTGGACCAGCCCCGGCACGTGGAAGCGCAGGTCCTGGCCGATACGCACGGCAACGTGGTGGTGCTGGGAACCCGCGACTGCTCGTTGCAGCGCCGCAACCAGAAGCTCGTGGAGGAAGCCCCCGCACCGTTCCTCACACCCGAACAGCGCTCGCTGATCCATGAGTCCGCCAAGGCAATCTGCCGTGAAGCGGATTACCACGGCGCCGGGACGGTCGAGTTCCTGGTGGGGAAGGACGGGATCATCTCCTTCCTGGAGGTCAACACCCGCCTGCAGGTAGAGCATCCGGTTACCGAAGAAACGTCAGGAGTGGACCTGGTCCGCGAGCAGTTCCGCATCGCCGCCGGCGGAGTCCTTGCGATCACGGCCGACCCCGAGCCGCGGGGCCACGCCATCGAGTTCCGGCTCAATGCCGAGGATCCGGCCCGCGGCTTCCTCCCCGGGCCGGGGACGGTTGAGGCTTTTGAACCGCCCACCGGCGCGGGCATCCGCGTTGACTCCGGTGTCCGGTCCGGCTCTGTGGTCCCGGGCGAGTACGATTCCCTGCTCGCCAAGCTGATCGTCCACGGCGAGGACCGGCCGCAGGCGCTCCGCCGCGCCGCGGCTGCGCTCGAGGAGATGCGGATTGTGGGGCTGCCCACCGTCCTGCCGTTCCACCGTGCCGTGGTCCGCCATCCCGCCTTCACAGCCGAGGAAGGGCTGGGCGTGCACACCACCTGGATCGAAAATGAATTCGCCGAGCAGCTGGCGGCCTCTCCTGAGATTGCCCGCACCCAGCCCGGTGCCGCCCGCAGGACCTTCACGGTGGAGCTGGACGGCAAGGCCGTGCAGCTCGGACTGCCGGCGAAACTGTACGAAGCCCTGCTCAGCGGAGGGGGCGGCGCAGGCCACTCCTCGGCGTTGGCCGAGGAAGAGGACGACGCCGAACTTGCCTCGCCAATGTCAGGTTCCCTGGTGAAATGGGTCGCCGGGGATGGCGCACACGTTGAGGCCGGCCAGCCTGTTGCCGTTCTCGAGGCGATGAAGATGGAAACCGTGGTGCCCGCCCACCGCAGCGGCACCCTGGCGCGGGGCCTGCACGAGCCGGGCACCGCCGTCGTCCGCGGTGAGCTCCTCGGCCGCATCACGTAGGTCACCGAGGGAACGTCAATCTTTCGATAGTTTGGAACGATGCCCATGAACGCAGTACTCCAAGGGATCGCCGACGGCGGCCAGGCAGCGCACGCCCACACGGGGGCGTGGGTAGCCGGCGTGCTCCGTTCCCGGATTTCGGCCGGCGAGCTTCCGCCGGGGACCAAACTGTCCGAGCAGAAGCTCTCCGAAGCCCTCGGCGTTTCTCGGAATACCCTGCGCGAGGCCTTTACGGTCCTGGCGGCGGAGTCGATGGTGCAGCGGATCCCCAACCGGGGGGTCTACGTTGCCGCTCCCGGAGCGGAGGATGTGCGGGAGATTTACCGGGTGCGGCGGCTGATTGAGCCGGCCGCCGTCCAGTGGGGTGAGATGCCGCCCGGGGCGCTGGAACACCTGGAGGCCATTGTTGCCAGGGCGCAGGCCGCCAAGGCTGCCGGCTCGGTGCCCGACATGGCCGACGCCAACCAGGAACTGCACAAGGCCTTAGTGGCTCTGTCCGGGAGCGCATCATTGTCTGAGCTGATGGAAAAGGTGCTCGCGGAGATGCGCCTTGTTTTCCATGCGATGGCCACCACGCCTGACTTCCACAGCCACTACGTGGACCGGAACGTCGCCCTGGTGGAGCAGATCCGTGCAGGGCAGCGCGAGGAGGCAGCCGCCGAGCTGCGGCGCTACCTGGATACGGCCGAGCATGAGCTGCTGGTGCACATCGGCGCTGTGCCGGCCGGTCCGGCCGCCGTGGATCCTGCCTAAGCTGCCTGGCCTCTGCAGTGCCTAGGGCACCAGGTACGAGCTGTCCCGGGCGTCCGTAATGAGCATGTGCCCCGGCGCGTGCCCGATGGCCAGTGCCGGCCGGGATTCCATCACCATCGCCTGCGGCGTCACCCCGCACGCCCAGAACACCGGAATGTGCCCCTCCGGAATCCGGACGGCGTCGCCGAAATCGGGGCCGGACAGATCCGCGATGCCAATCTCCGACGGGTTGCCCACGTGGACCGGAGCGCCATGGACGGCGGGGTAGCGGGACGTGATGCGGACGGCGTCGGCCACCTGGGAGGCCGGGACCGGCCGCATGGACACCACCAGTGGCCCGGCCAGGGCGCCGGCCGGTTCGCAGCGCACGGAGGTCCGGTACATCGGCACGTTGACGCCCTGGTCGATGTGCGCAATCCGGATGCCGCCTTCCTGCAGCGCGGCCTCGAAAGTGAAGCTGCAGCCCACGATGAAGGTCACCAGGTCATCCCGCCAGTAGCCCGTGATGTCCGTTGGCTCGTCCACCTTCACGCCGTTTTCGTAGACGGCGTACTTCGGCACGTCGGTCCGGATGTCACCGCCGGCAAGCAGGGCGCTGCTGGTCTCGCCGGCCTCAAGCACGCCCAGGACGGGGCACGGCTTGGGGTTCCGCTGGGCGAACAGCAGGACATCGAAGGCCTGGGCCTTCGGAACGATCATCAGGTTGGCCTGCGTGTAGCCCGCACTCCACCCCGACGTGGGAGTCACCAGCCCGGCCCGGAATAGGGCGCGGGCCTGGGCGGGGGACAGTGCGGCCGGGTTGTCCGGGAGTACGACGGCGGGCGGGTTTGCGGGGATGGTCATGGTCGGCTCCTGCCGGGGGCAAGGGGATGCAGTGACTGCAGTCACAGGGTCTTCAGCCAGCTTAACGACCAGAGGGCGGGCCGCGCAAGAGATTGTTGAACAATTCTTGCGAGCCCGCCCTGAGGTCCTTGTTGCGGAGGTCCTTGTTGCGGAGGTTCGTCAGCCGCGGCGACCTATGCCCCAGCGGCGGCTTGCGCCGCCGTCGTACGGCCCGTCAGGCGCGGCTGCCGACCGGCTCCTGCACGGCGGCTTCCGCAACCTGCTCTGGAGCACCATCGGTTCGGCGCTCTTTCAGGAAGTACACCATCCCGGCAGCGATGGTGGAGGCGGCGGCCAGCGCGAACAGGCCGGGGATAACGCTGCCGGTCTGCTCCTTGATGATGCCGAAGCCGAAGGGGGCCACGAAGCCGCCCAGGTTTCCGAGCGAATTGATGATGGCGATGGCCGGGGCCAGGATCATCGGGTGTAGGCCGGACTGCGGGATGGTCCAGAACAGGGGTGAGGCGCTCTTGAAGCCCATGGCCGCGATGGCCAGGAAGACCAGGGCCATGACCGGAGATGCGATGGCCGCGGCGAACGTGCCCACGGCTGCGACCAGCAGGGCAACCACCAGCAGCGGGCGCTTGGACTTGGCCTTGTCCTGCAGCTTGGCCGCAAAGTACATGGCGAAGACGGCGCAAATCCACGGGATGGAGGACAGGAAGCCCACGGTCAGGTCCGTGGTGCCGGGGATCTGCTTGATGATGCTGGGGAGCCAGAACGTGTTGGCGTAGATGGACAGCTGCACCGAGAAGTAGATGCCGCACAGCAGCAGGATCTGCGGGTTGAGCAGCATCTTCCAGCGGTTGACCTTACCGGCGCCGGTGTTGGAGTGCTGTGCGTCCTCGTCGCTGATGGCCTGGGACAGGGCGTGCTTTTCAGTAGCGGTGAGCCACTTGGCGTCCTTGATTTTGGCGTCCAGGACGAAGAAGACGGCCATGCCCACCACGACGGAGAGGGCGCCTTCGAAGCCAAAGAGCCACTGCCAGCCGCGCAGCCCCAGGACCCCGTGAAGGCTCAGCAGCATACCGGCGATGGGGCCGGAGATCGCCGCGGCGATGGAGGAGCCGGCGATGAAGATGGCGGTGGCCTTGCCGCGCTGGCCCGCCGGGACCCAGCGGGCGAAGTAGAAGATGACGGCGGGGAAGAAGCCGGCCTCCGCAGCGCCGAGCAGGAAGCGCAGGACATAGAACATGGTTTCGTTCTGCACGAACGCCATCAGGAAGGAGACGATGCCCCAGCTGATCATGATGCGGGTTAGCCAGACCTTGGCGCCGTACTTTTCCATCATCACGTTGCTGGGAAGCTCAAAAATGGCGTAGGCGATAAAGAACAGGCCCGCGCCGAATCCGTAGGCCGCCGCGCCGATGCCGACATCCGCCTGGAGGTGGTCCTGGGCGTAGCCGATGTTGGACCGGTTCAGCTGGTTGCAGACCAGCATGACCAGCATGATGGGCAGGACGCGCTTGAAGAACTTCTTCGTGGCTGTCGCCACGTCCGAGACAGCGTTGTCTACAGACTTCATTGAATGTATTTCCTTTGGATAGATGGCGCAGGCCGCAGCGGGGCCCGAAGTACGGGGGGCACAGGAAAGTAGTGGGGCGCGCCACGGCGACCCCACTACTTTACCGAAAAGTGCTGCCCGTCACTGCAGCCGGACGGTGCTGCCGGCCAATGCCGGCGGAAACTGCCAGCGGGCAGTGTTACCGAACAGTGCTAGCGGACCAGGCAGGGCCGCTTCGGATCGAAGGACCAGCCTTCGATGTAGTACTGCATGCCGATGCTGTCGTCGCGGGCGTTCAGGCCCTGTTCCAGGTACAGCTGGTGTGCCTTGTCCAGGGCTTCGCGGTCGAGTTCGATGCCGAGGCCGGGGGCGGCCGGAACCTCGATGGCGCCGCCCTTGATCTGCAGGGGTTCTTTGGTGAGTCCCTGGCCGTCCTGCCAGATCCAGTGCGTGTCCAGCGCCGTGATTTCGCCAGGCGCAGCGGCGCCGGTGTGGGTGAACATGGCCAGGGAGATGTCGAAGTGGTTGTTAGAGTGCGAGCCCCAGGTGAGGCCGAACTCGTGGCATATCTGGGCCACCCGCACCGAACCGTGCATGGTCCAGAAGTGCGGATCAGCCAGCGGGATGTCCACGGCGTTGCTGCGGATGGCGTGCGACATTTCCCGCCAGTCCGTGGCGATCATGTTCGTAGCAGTCTTCAGTCCGGTGGCCCGGCGGAATTCCGCCATGACTTCCCGGCCCGAGAACCGGCCTTCTGCACCGCAAGGGTCCTCGGCGTAGGCAACAACGCCCTGCATCCGCTTGCCCAGCCGGATGGCTTCGTCCAGCAGCCAGCCGCCGTTAGGGTCCAGTGTCACCCTGGCGTCGGGGAAGCGCTTGGCGAGGGCAGTGACCACGTCCACTTCGTCGTCGCCGGACAGCACGCCGCCCTTGAGCTTGAAGTCGCTGAAGCCGTACCGTTCCTGGGCGGCCTCGGCCAGGGCCACCACGGCTTCGGGCGTCATGGCTTCCTGCCGGCGGAGTTCCTCCCAGCGATCCGCAGGTGCGTCCTCCACGAGGTAGGGCAGGTCCGTCCGCTTGTGGTCCCCCACAAAGAAGAGATATCCGAGCATCGGCACCGAGCTGCGCTGCTGGCCATCGCCCAGCAGTTCCGCGACGGGAACGCCGAGGTACTGCCCGTGCAGGTCCAACAGCGCGGATTCGACGGCGGTGACGGCGTGGACGGTGGTGCGCAGGTCAAAGGTCTGCAGGCCCCGGCCGCCGGCGTCGCGGTCAGCGAACTCGGCCGCGATTTCGCGCAAAAGCGAGCGGTAGCGGGCCACCGGCTTGCCGGCGATCAGGGCACCGGCTTCCTCGATGGTGGTGCGGATCTTCTCGCCGCCGGGAACTTCACCCAGGCCGGTCCGGCCGTCCGAATCGGTGATGATCACAATGTTGCGGGTGAAGAACGGGCCATGGGCGCCGCTGAGGTTCATGAGCATGCTGTCGTGCCCGGCTACCGGGACAACTTCGACCCGGGCAATGCTTGGCTGGGAGGTCATGCGTTAATTCCTGCTTTCTGTGCTTCGGCGGCTTCCACAACGCCGTCGATCCTGCGGTTCAGGTGCCAGGGGTTGGCGTCCTGCAGGGGTGCCGGGAGGAGTTCCTGGGGGATGTTCTGGTAGGCGACCGGCCGGAGGAACCGGTTGATCGCGAGCGTGCCGACGGAGGTGGTGCGGGAGTCGGAGGTGGCGGGGAAGGGGCCGCCGTGGACCATGGCGTGGCCCACCTCGACGCCGGTGGGCCAGCCGTTGACGATGATGCGGCCCACCTTCTGCTCGAGGGCCGGGATCAGGGGCGCCGCCGTCGGGTAGTCCTCTTCGGTGAGCTGCAGCGATGCGGTGAGCTGGCCTTCGAGGCGGGCGACGGCGTCAAGGAGTTCGTCGGTGCTGCCGTAGCGGATGACCAGGGAGGCGGCGCCGAAGATTTCCTCGTGCAGGACGTGGTTGGTGACGAAGTCGCGGACCTGGGTGCCGAAGATCGTGGGAGCCGGGGCGTTCTTGGTGATACCTTCCAGGCCCTTGCCAATGAGGTCAACACCTGCTGCGCTGCCAAGTGCTTCAGTTCCGGCGTTCCAGGACCCCGCGATGCCTTCGGTGAGCATGGTCTGCCCGGAGCAGGCGGAAACAGCGCGGCCGACGGCGGCAGCAAGTTTGTCCCCCGCCTCACCTGCCGGGGCGAAGAGCAGCCCGGGGGAGGTGCAGAGCTGGCCCGAGCTGCCGGTGACAGCGGTGACGTACTGCTGGGCCAGGGCCTTGATCTGTTCGGTGGAGCCCTTAAGGGCGCCTTCGAACACGAAGACCGGGTTCAGGGAGGACATCTCAGCGTAGACCGGGATCGGCTCGGGCCTGGCAGCCGCGGTCTTCATCAGGGCGATGCCGGCAGTCTGGGACCCGGTGAAACCGACGGCCTTGATGTGTGGGTCCGCCACGAGGGCCTGGCCGATGCTGGCTCCCGGCCCGTAGACCAGGGAGAACACGCCCGGGTGCAGGCCGCAGTCCTTGACGGCCTTGACTACTGCATGCCCCACCAATTCACCGGTGCCGGGGTGCGCGTTGTGGGCTTTGAAGATGACAGGGCAGCCTGCGGCGAGGGCCGAGGCGGTGTCTCCGCCCGCCGTCGAGAAGGCCAGCGGGAAGTTGCTGGCCCCGAAAACGGCTACCGGGCCGAGCGGGATCTGGCGCTGGCGGATGTCCGCCCGGGGCAGGGGGGTGCGGTCCGGGATGGCGGGGTCCACCCGGACACCGCGGTAGTCACCCTGGCGGACAACGGCGGCGAAGAGCCGCAGCTGGCCGGTGGTGCGGGCGCGCTCGCCCTGCAGGCGGGCGGCGGGCAGGCCGGTTTCCTGGCCGGCGCGTACGATGAGTTCCTCGCCGATGGCCTCGATGTTGTCCGCGATGGCTTCCAGGAACCCGGCGTGGGTTTCCGGGTCCAAGGTGGAGAAGGACGGGTAGGCGTCCGCGGCCGCGGCGGTGGCCAGCTTCAGCTGCTCTTCCGTGATGAGGGAGTACGCGGGATCGAGCTGTTCATTGGTTGCCGGGTTGAAGCCGAAGGCAGTCTTGCCGTCGCCGACGACGGTCTGTCCGGCGATCAGGGAGTGTCCGGTAAGGGTCACGGTGGTTCCTCCTGGGAAAAGGTGGATCAGGGGTCAGGATACGCGGGCGATGAGGGCCTTGAGGTCGGCAAGGTCCTGCTCGGCGAGGTTCTGCAGCGGGGGACGGACCGGGCCTGCGGAACGGCCGATCGCGTCCAGGCCGCCCTTGACGATGGAGACGGAGTAGCCCTTCACGCGGTCACGGATGTCCAGGTAGGGGATTACGAAGTCGTTGAGCTTCTTGTTGACGGCGGCGCGGTCGTTGTTGCGCACGTCCTGGTAGAAGTCCAGGGCGAATTGCGGGACGAAGTTGTACATGGCGCTGGAGTAGGTGCTCATGCCCAGCTGCAGCAGGGGGAGGGCGAAGGTTTCCGCGGTGGGAAGGCCGCCCAGGTAGAAGAGGCGGTCGCCAAGCTTGGCGTAAACGCGGGCGTCGTGTTCGAGGTCGCCCACGCCGTCCTTGAAACCGATGAGGTTTTCGTGGCGGTCGGCCAGGGTGGCAACGGTGGTGTCCTTGTAGATGGCGTTGGCGCGGTTGTAGATGATGACACCCAGCGAGGTTGCGCTGCAGATTGCGCTCACGTGGTCGATCAGGCCGGCCTGGTCGGCTTCGGTCAGGTACGGCGGCAGCAGCAGGAGGCCGTCGGCGCCTGCCGCTTCCGCGGCCTGGGCATTCTCGATGGCCTGCGCCGTGGATCCGCCGGCCGATGCCAGGACCGGCACCTGGCTGCCAACTTCCTCGACGGCGGTGCGGACCACACGCGCTGATTCGGCCGGAGTGAGGGAAAAGCCCTCACCCGTGCCGCCGGCTGCGAACAGGCCGGCCACCGGGAAGCTTGCCTGCCAGGCAAGGTGCTTCCGGTAGTTCTCCTCGTCGAACTGCAGTTGGGAGTCAAAGGACGTCACCGGGAACGACAGCAGGCCGTCTTTCAGGGTGTTTGCCAATTCCTGCGGGGTGTACTTTGCCACGATGTTGTCCTCCGGGTGAGCGCCTACGATGACGGCTGGTGTTGGGTTCCTGTTCAGGTTAGGCAGAGGACGTAATGCCTGTCTAAGTGCATTTTTGTATGTATTGATACCTTCGCTGCATGATCGGCGCTTCTACTCCATGGCAAACTCCAGGCCCCGGAGGAGGCGGGCCAATGCAGGATTAGTGATCCTCCGGTTCCACAGGGCATGCAGTTCCACATGTTCCCCCCTGCCCGCCTCCAGGGGCAGGAATTCCACGCCTTTGATACCCAGGAGGGTGGCCGAATGGGGAACGAAGGCCAGCCCGCGTTTTGCGGCGACAAGCGAGACCATGGTGAGGATCTGGCTCACGGTGTGGACCACGTTGGTGTGCCGGACCGGCAGCATGCGGACCACCAGGTCATAGAAATAGCGGGCCTGGGTGGGGGAGTGCATAATCAGGGGCTCATCCCGAAAGTCCTCGGCCGTGATATCCCGTCCGAGCAGGGTCAGGGGGTGCCCGGATGGAACGGCCAGCACCATGGATTCGCGGTAGAGCAAGTGGGAATCGAAGGTTTCGCTGTCGAAGGGCGGGCGGGCGAAGCCAAGGTCGAGTTCGCCCGTCAGCAGGCCGTTGAGCTGCTCGCGGGTCACCAGCTCCTGCAGGTCGATGTCCACGTCCGGCAGGATTCCCGAGACCTCTTCCAGCAGCGGGCCCAGGATGCTGAAACCGCTGGCTGCCGTGAAGCCGATCCGCAGGACGCCCGAGCGTCCCGAGGCGATACGGCGGGCTGTGACCGGTGCCCGCTCTGCAAGGGCCATGAGGCGGCGCGCCTCCTCCAGGAAGGTCCGCCCAGCATGCGTAAGCTCCACTTTCCGGTTGTCCCGCACCAGTAGTTCCGCTCCCACGATCTTCTCCAGCTTCTGGATCTGCCGGCTCAGCGGGGGCTGCGTCATGTTCAGCCTTTCGGCCGCCCGTCCAAAATGGAGTTCTTCAGCTACGGCGATGAAGCCCGCCAGCTGGTCGAAAGTAAACATGATGCCTTCCAGGTATCAAATGATGCAGATTTGGGCTTAGACATGCATCATAACCACTCCCTACACTCGACAAAGCGAACGGGGTGACCCGCTTCACAGATTGTTCGGGCCCCAACGCCCGCCGTGCCAACTAGGAGTTCCAATGAAGCACTTCCCAACACGCCGCACGATTCTCGGAGCGGCATCCGCCGTTACATTGTTGGCGCTGACGGCGTGCGGCAACGTCGCCGGGGGCAGCACGCCCGATTCCGCCAAGTACCCGACCGGCCCCGTCAACCTCTCGGTGGGCCAGGCTGCCGGCGGCAGTACAGACCTGATCGCCCGTGCCCTCGCCGAAGGTGCTTCCAAGACCCTCGGCCAGCCGATGCCCGTGGTCAACAAGCCCGGCGCCAACGGCGCCCTGGCTACCAAGGAAGTGGCCGGCAAGCCCGCTGATGGCCAGGAGCTGGTCCTGCTCAACGCTTCCCTGATCACCATCACCCCCCTGGCAGTCAGCGCCGATGAAGCCGTGAACATTGACGACCTGGACATCATCGCCGGTTTGTCCCAGGACGATTACGTGCTCGTAGCCAGCGCCGAGTCCGGCTTCAAGACCTTCAAGGACGTGACCGCAGCAGGACGCAACGTCACCTTCGGCACCACCGGAGTGGGCACGGGAAGCCAGCTGGCACAGACCGTGCTCTTCAAGCAGGCTGACGTCAAAGGCACGGACATCCCCTTTGACAGCGGCAAGCCGGCCCTGACGGCAGTCCTCGGCAACCAGGTTGAGCTCGCCACCATCCAGCTCGGCGAGGCGATGCCGCAGATCCAGGCCGGAAAAGTTGCCCCGCTGCTGGTCTTCTCGGAGGACCGCACCAGCTTCCTTCCCGATACGCCCACGGCAAAGGAAGCGGGCTACGACGTCCCGGTAGCCCAGTACCGCGCAGTGGCTGCCCCGAAGGGAACCCCGCAGGAAGTCAAGGACAAGTTGCTCGCCGCGTTCCAGGAGTCGTTCAAGTCTGACGCCTACAAGGAGTTCAACAAGAAGAACTCGCTGACTCCGAAAGAGATTTCCGGTGAAGAAGTTGTGACGGAATGGAAGGGATACGCAGCGAAGTACAAGGAACTGGTGGAGAAGTACGACATCAGCCTGAGTGGAAATAAGTGATTCCTGTGAAAGGAACTCCTGCAGGACCCGCGGGGGGCAGCAGTAACATCGCTGCCCCCGGCGGGGACGCCCACCATGCCTTCCCCGATGAAGTTCCGGATGACCTGACGCCCGAGCAACTGGCAGCTCAATGGGAGGAAGAAAAGCCTCCGGCCGCCGGCGCCCTTGCGAACGCTGCATCGTCATTGGTGGTTCTCGGAGTGGGCATTGGTGCGGCCATTCTTTCAATGGTGATGGGGCTGGGGACGCCGTCAGCCCCGCAGCCCGGCCTTTGGCCGTTCATCATCAGCTGCGTCATGGTTGCCCTGGGACTGTTCCAATTGGTTGCCGGCCGCCACAACCGGGACGCCGAGAAGTTCACGCGGATGTCCACCGCGCCGCTGACCGGCTTGGTAACCCTCGTTGCCATGGTGGCCCTGATGCCGCTGATCGGCTTTGAGCTGCCGGCCCTGGTGCTGTGCGTCATCTGGATGCGTTTCCTGGGCGGCGAAACCTGGCGCTCCACCGTTGTGGTCAGCGTGAGCGTCGTTATTGGTTTTTATGCCATTTTCGTCCTGGCATTGAACACCTCCATTCCCCACCTCTTCTAGGAGACCCCCGTGGATTTTCTGAATCCCGTTATTAACGGATTTGCGGTTGTCCTGGAGCCGACAAACCTCCTGTACTGCCTTCTCGGCGTCGTGATCGGCATGATGGTCGGCGTGCTGCCCGGACTGGGGCCCGCGGCAACCATCGCCATCCTGCTTCCGCTTACGTACAACGTGGAACCCGTGACCGCCATCATTATGCTGGCGGGCATCTTCTACGGCGCGCAGTATGGCGGAACGATCACCTCCGTGCTCCTGCGCCTGCCGGGTGAGGCGTCCTCGGTGGTTACTGTCTTCGACGGTTACCAGATGGCAAAACAGGGAAGGGCCGGAACGGCCCTGGGCCTTGCGTCCATCGGATCCTTTGTGGGAGGCACAGCGGCCATTATCGGCCTCACATTCCTCGCCCCCATCGTGGCGAGCTTCGCCCTGGACTTCGGCCCGCCGGAATACACCGCACTGGCGATGCTCGGAATCCTCCTCGTCGCCACGATCAGCAGCGGGTCCAAAGCCAAGGCGCTCATCGCCGCTGCCCTGGGGCTCCTGCTCGCCACGGTTGGCCGGGACATCTTTACCGGCGCCAGCCGCTTCACGTTCGGCAGCCTGCCGCTCGCCGACGGCATCGATTTCGTGCCGATCGCCATGGGCATCTTCGGCCTGGGCGAGATCCTCTACAACCTCGAGGAACGGCACCGTGCCGCCAAGGCGCCGTCGAAAGTAACGAACGTCTGGCCCTCCCGGAAGGACCTCAAGCAGGCCTCCGGGGCAATCGGCCGGGGATCCGTTCTTGGCTTCTTCCTGGGAATCCTCCCCGGCGGCGGCGCCACCATTGCCTCCATGGCCTCCTACGCCATGGAGAAGAAACGGGCCAAGCAGCCCGAACGCTTCGGCAAGGGCGCGCCGGAAGGCGTGGCGGGACCGGAAACCGCCAACAACGCCGCCGCAACCTCCTCATTCATTCCGCTGCTGACCCTGGGCATCCCGGCCAACGCCACCATGGCGCTGATGTTCGGTGCCCTGCTGATCCAGGGTGTGACCCCCGGACCGCAATTGGTGGAACAGGACCCGGAGCTCTTCTGGGGCGTGGTGAACTCGATGTACATCGGCAACATCCTGTTGCTGATCATGAGCCTGCCGCTGGTGGGAATCTTCGTGAAGATCCTCCGCGTACGGGCTGCAATCCTGGCGCCCGTCACGGCCCTGATCACGCTGTTGGGCGCCTACACCATCAACAACAGCATGTTCGACGTGACTCTCGTGGTGGTCTTCGGCATCATCGGCTACCTGATGAAGAAGTTCGGCTTCGAACCGGGTCCCCTGGTGCTCGCCTTCGTGCTGGGCGAACTGCTGGAAAGCAGCATGCGCCGCTCGCTGCTGATGTTCGGCGGCGACTCCCTCGGCTTCTTCGGCCGTCCCATTTCGGCCACGCTGCTGGTCGTTTTTGTCCTGGTGGCAGTGCTGCCGGTTATCCGCACCTCCATCGCCAAGCGCAAGTCACCCGTTACTGCACCCGCCGCCAAACCGGACATCAAGGAGAAAGTATGAGCATCGTCGTCGGATTCGTTCCAACACCCGCGGGAGAAGCCGCCCTCAAGGCCGGCATCGCCGAAGCCCGCCTGCGGAATGAGGATCTCCTGATCGTCAACTCCGCCAGGGAAGGCGCACTGGTGGACAAGTCGGTGGCACCGGAGGATCTCCTGGAGCAGGCTGCCCGGCGGGCCACCGAGGCCGGTGTCCAGGCGAGTGTCATCCAGCCGCCCTACCAGCATGACCTCGCCGACGAATTCCTGGATGTGGCCCGGGACGCCAATGCATCCCTGATCGTCATAGGCCTCCGGCACCGCACCCAGGTGGGAAAGTTCATCCTGGGCAGCCACGCGCAGCGCATCCTGATGCAGGCGGACCGGCCGGTGCTCGCGGTCAAGGCCGACGGCGGAAACTTCTAGCAGCGAGCCCCTTGGGAAGGCACCATGTACATCCACAAACCGGCCCGCCGGGGAACGGTAAACGTCGCACCTGTCCCTGACTGGTCGAAGCTCTGCCGCAGGGACCACATCGAGGTCCACAGCAACGGCCGCGGCCCCATCTCCGGAATCATCGACATGATCGCGGCGGACCGCAGCGTCTTTTGGATGATCCGGGACGACGGAGCCGGCAGGACCATGCTGTGCTGCAACGATGACGTGACCGTGGTCAAGATTGCTTCGGCCAACGCCTTAGGGCAACGGGACGACGCCGCAGCCTGATTTCGGTCTTGGGTCATGGATCCGTAGACAAGGAAAGCCGGAGATCCCGCGGGGTCTCCGGCTTTCCTGCGTCGGAGATCGGGTCCAGGCTGTCACGGCGACTGCCGGACGCGTTCGGCAAGGGCATCAAGGACCGGCAGTTGGCCTTTCACCAACTTGAGCCTCGCCTCGGGCAGGGGAAACCAGCGGGCGTCGTCAATTTCCGGGTAGTGCTGGATCGTGCCGGACCCCTTGGGCCACTCCAGGGGGAAGGTATTGCTGACGATACGTTCGGGCAGGAAGTCCCGCTCCGCCGTGTAGACGGTGATGATCTTTCGGGACGGTTGGCGAAATTCCCCGAGGTGAAGGTAGTCGGCGGCCGGTGCGGGAGTTCCCATTTCCTCGGCGAATTCGCGAAGTGCGGCCGCCAGTGGATCCTCGTCCTCCGTGTACTCACCTTTCGGAATGGACCAGGCGTGCGCGTCCTTACGGGCCCAGAACGGTCCGCCCATGTGGGCGATCCACACCTCCAGTTCCGGGGGAACGCCGGGTGCGTCGTCTGGCTGTTGACCTGCGGCGGCCCCTGGTGTTGTGCCCCGCCTGTACAGAAGGATTCCTGCACTTCGAACCGGCATGTGTCCTCCCTTTTCAGCGGTATTTTGAAAGAAGCTAATTCGCCGTCAGGCGTTAACCCGCAGTTCACAGCACTGCTTTAGGTTATTCCTTCAGGCACTTTGCTCGAAGGGACCCGACATGGCCAATATTGCTGAGGTTTTGGGGCGGCTGACGCCGGAAGAACTTGATGAGCTTCGCAGCCTTGGCCCGCAGGGCCACCTGCCGAGGCACCTGCTGGATGCCCTGGACCGCGCGGCGGGCGGTCCGGGAAACGGGCGCGGGTACTACGTTCCCACCGGAAATGTGAGTGCCACCGGAGGCCCGCTGCTGGCGCTGCGCAGCGACGTTTCCGGGTGGCTCTTTTAATGCCCACCGGGACGATCCGGATTCCTTGCCGCAGCACGGCTAGAGGACCTGCCCAAGGCTGAGCCTCTCGGCCCACAGACGTGGCCAACCAGCTGCCTCATCCGATCAGCAGACTCAGGGCCTCCGTCAAGTGCTCCACTTCCCGGACCGAGAAGCCGGCCGGAACAGGGCCCGGGCCGGTATGGCTTGCCGGAACGACGGCGTGGGTGAATCCCAGCCGGTGGGCCTCCTGGATGCGCTGGTTGATGCCGGGGACAGGGCGGACCTCGCCGGCCAGACCCACCTCGCCGAAGGCAACCAGCCGGATCGGCAACGGCTTGCGGGCCTTGGCTGAAGCCACGGCAAGGGCAACAGCGAGGTCCGTGGCGGGTTCGCTCAGCTTTACTCCGCCTACCGTGGCCACGTAGGAATCATCCTTGTGCAGCAGGGTACCCGCGCGCTGCTGCAGCACGGCCAGCAGCATGGAGACCCGCGAACTGTCCAGGCCGCTGGTAGCCCGCCGCGGCTGGGAGTTGGCGCTCTCGGCGAGCAGCGACTGCACCTCGGCCAGCAGCGGGCGCCGTCCTTCCATGGTTACGGTGATGCATGTGCCCGACACGGGATCCTTGGTGCGGCTGACAAAGAGCCCGCTGGGATCGGCGAGGCCCTCAATCCCGTTCTCGTTCAGGTCGAAGCAGCCGACGTCGTCGGTGGGACCGTAGCGGTTCTTGACGGCCCGGAGCAGCCGGAGCCGGGAATGCCGCTCGCCCTCAAACTGGCACACCACGTCCACCAGGTGCTCCAGCAGCCGCGGACCGGCGATGGAGCCGTCCTTGGTCACGTGCCCCACCAGCAGGGTGGTCATGTTCCGCCGTTTGGCCGCGGCAATGATGGACGCTGCCACTTCCCGGACCTGCGAGACGCCGCCGGCGCTGCCGTCAACATCGGCGCTGCTGAGGGTTTGTACCGAGTCCACGATCAGCAGCCGCGGCTCAATCTTCTCCACCTGCCCGAGGGCCTGGCCTAAATCCGTTTCCGCGGAGAGGTACAGCGACTCAGCCACAGCGTCGATCCGCTCGGCACGCAACTTCACCTGCGCTGCAGATTCCTCGCCGGTCACGTACAGGACGTCCTGCGCCGTCCGGGCAAACTTCGCCGCTACGTCAAGCAGCAGCGTGGACTTGCCGACGCCGGGCTCGCCGGCGAGCAGGATGACGGCACCCGGGACCAGGCCACCGCCCAGCACCCGGTCCAGTTCGTCAACGCCCGTTGGCAGGTAGGCGGCAGTGGTGGCGTCCACCTCGGCGATCCGGCGCGCGGGCTCCAAGACTGTTGTGGCCGCCGTCGTACGTGCCACTGCGGTGCCGGTTTCCTCCACGGTGCCCCACGCCTGGCACTCGCCGCACCGGCCCACCCACTTGACGGCGGTCCAGCCGCATTCGGCGCACTTGTAGGCGGGCGCCTTGGATGCCCGGGAAGTCTTTGTAGCCATGGCTTCAACCCTAGCGGCGGGCCCTGACATTCCCCGCCCGGCAGTGATGCACGCAAACGTGGCGAGCGAGCACTTGCCTGTGACCCGCGCCGTTTCGCGCCCGAGAGAGCGCTCTCTTGACAGTGATACCCGTCACGCTTACAGTTGAGGGACTTGCCAGAGAGCGCTCTCTCAGCGCCGGTAGTTCCCCCACAAAGGAGTGACCTTGAAATTCGCACGTCGACATACCGCGGCCGCCATCGCGGGCGCAGCAGCCCTGGCCCTGATGGCCACCGGCTGCAGTGGCAGTTCAGAACAGGCAGCAAGCGCAGACAACCCCGTGGAACTCACGGTCACCACCTTCGGAACGTTCGGCTACGACGATCTCTACGGTGAATACGAGCAGGCCAACCCGGGAATCAAAATCAAAGCCACCAACATCGACCGCGGAGCCAACGCCCGCACCGACGCCTTCACCAAGCTCGCGGCCGGCTCCGGCCTCAGCGACGTAGTGGCCATCGAGGAAGGCTGGCTCGGATCCATCATGGAGGTCTCGGACCAGTTCGTGGACCTCAACGAGCACGGGGCAGCGGACATCAAGGACAACTGGGTGGACTGGAAGTTCAAGCAGGGCACGGACCCGGACGGCCGTGTCATCGGGTACGGAACGGACATCGGACCCCAGGGCCTCTGCTACAACGGCAAGCTCTTCGAGGCAGCCGGACTGCCGAAGGACCGCGAATCCGTAGCGAAGCTCTTCGGCGGCGAGGACGCCACCTGGGAAAACTACTTCAAGCTTGGCGAGCAGTACAAAGCGGCCACCGGAAAGGCCTGGTACGACCAGTCCGGTTTCGTCTGGAACTCCATGGTGAACCAGATGGAGGAGGGCTACTACATCAAGGACGGCGAGCTGAACATCGACGGCAACTCCGAGATGAAGGCCAAGTTCGAGATGCTGGCCGCCGGCACAGCCTCCGGACTGTCCGCCAACCAGACCCAATGGGACTGGGGCAACGGCAAAGCGTTCACTGACGGCTCCTTCGCCACCTTCGTCTGCCCGGGCTGGATGCTCGGCACCATCAAGGGCCAGCTGGAATCAGCCGGCGGCGGCGCTGACAGCGGCTGGGACTTCGCCGACGTCTTCCCGGGCGGGGCCTCGAACTGGGGCGGAGCTTTCCTCTCAGTGCCCAAGACCTCCGAGCACCCGGCCGAAGCCGCCAAGCTGGCCGCCTGGCTGACCGCACCGGAGCAGCAGGTCAAGCAGTCAGCTGCAGCGAACAATTTCCCCAGCACCCTCAAGGCGCAGGAAAAGCTCGTTGCGGACGCCACCCCCAACGTGCTCTTCAACAACGCCCCCACCGGCGTCATCCTTGCAAACCGCGCCAAGGGCGTAGTGGCCCAGTTCAAGGGGCCCGATGACTCCGTGATCCAGGAGAACGTCTTCGGCCCCGCGCTGAAAATGCTCGACGCCGGCACCGCCGACGCTGACAAGGCCTGGTCCGAAGCGCTGACCCTCCTCAACGACCTGGTCGTAAACAACTAGCACCACCCGCTGTGGGGCCTCCCCGACGGGAGGCCCCCCGATGGAGGGCAAGAGCCCAATGACAACCACCCTGAACCGCCCCGCGAAACCCCCGGCCATCAAACCAAAACCCACCTTCAGGCAGCGCCTCGCCGTCTTCGACGTCAAAGCATCGCCATACCTGTACATCGCCCCGTTCTTTATCCTCTTCGCCCTGGTGGGACTGTTCCCGCTGGTGTACACGTTCGTGGTCAGCCTCTTCGACTGGCACCTGCTCAAGGGCCAGGGCGACTTCGTGGGCCTGCAGAACTTCGTAGAGGTCCTGCAGGACCGCTTCTTCTGGAACTCCCTGTTCAACACGGTGAGCATCTTCCTGCTCTCCGCCATCCCGCAGCTTGCCGTTGCGCTTTTCCTGGCAGCCATGCTGGACCAGAACCTGCGGGCCAGGACTTTCTGGCGGATGAGCGTTCTCCTGCCCTACATCGTGACGCCCGTGGCGGTGGCCATGATCTTCACCAACATGTTCGGCGAGCAGTACGGCCTGATCAACAACGTGCTGGGCAACTTCGGCCTGGACCCCGTGATGTGGAAGAGCGAAACACTGCCCAGCCACATCGCCATCGCCACTATGGTGAACTGGCGCTGGACCGGCTACAACGCCCTGATCCTGCTGGCCGCAATGCAGGCCGTTCCCCGGGACCTCTACGAATCCGCAGCTTTGGACGGCGCCGGAGCGGTCCGCCGGTTCTTCAGCATCACCCTGCCCAGCATCCGGCCCACCATGGTGTTTGTGGTCATCACCTCCACCATCGGCGGCCTGCAAATCTTCACCGAACCGCGCCTCTTTGATCCCGCCACAGCAGGCGGCTCCCAGCGGCAGTTCCAGACCACAGTCCTGTACCTCTGGGAGATGGCCTTCCAGCGCCAGAACTTCGGCAAGGCATCCACCATCGCCTGGCTGCTCTTCCTCATCATCGTGCTGTTCGGCGTCATCAACTACCTGATCTCGCGGCGGATCGCCACGGCCGACGCCGCCAAGCCCTCACGGGCAGCCCGCAGAGCTGCGCGGAAACACGTTGAAAGGACCAAGCGATGAGCACCATCGAAGGCGTCTCCACTGCGCCTGCTGCAGCCCCGTCCCCAAACAACAGGCCCGCCCGCCCGGCAAGGTTGCGGAAACGCCTTTTCGGCTCCGGGGAAAAGCCGGGATTCCTGACCTACGGCCTGCTCCTCGCCTTCCTGCTGTCCTCGGCCTATCCGCTGTGGTGGTCCGCCGTTATCGGCAGCCGGTCCAATGAGGCACTCGGCGAGACCTGGCCGCCGCTGCTGCCGGGCGGAAACTTCTGGACCAACGTGGGCGAGGTCTTCGACACCATTCCCTTCTGGCTCGCCCTCGGCAACAGCGTCCTCATTTCCTGCATCATCACCGTCTCGGTTGTAGGCTTCTCAACCCTCGCCGGCTACGCCTTCGCCAAACTGCGCTTCAAGGGCCGGAACGGGTTGATGCTCATGGTCGTGGCCACCATGGCCATCCCCACCCAGCTGGGCATCATCCCGCTCTTTATGGTGATGCGCACACTGGGATGGACCGGGGAGATCGGTGCTGTGGTGGTGCCCACGCTGGTGACGGCGTTCGGCGTATTTTTCATGCGGCAGTACCTCGTGGACGTGATACCGGATGAACTCATCGAGTCCGCCAGGATGGACGGGGCCAACATGATCTCCACCTTCTGGCACGTGGCCATCCCCGCAGCCCGGCCCGCCATGGCCATCCTGGGTCTTTTTACGTTCATGACAGCCTGGACCGATTTCCTCTGGCCCCTGCTGGTGCTCGACGCCGGCAACCCCACTTTGCAGACGGCGCTCAGCCAACTGCAGTCCGCCCGCTACGTGGACTACTCCGTGGTCCTCGCCGGAGCGGTCCTGGCAACACTCCCGCTGCTGGTGCTCTTTGTGCTGGCCGGCAAACAACTCATCTCAGGAATCATGCAAGGAGCAGTGAAGGGCTAATGGAGCACCCGACGTATACGAGGCAATGGCCCGACGGCTTTATCTGGGGATCGGCGACGGCGGCCGCGCAAATAGAGGGCGCCGGCCATGAAGGCGGCAAGGAAGATTCCATCTGGGACCACTTCGCCCGGATCCCCGGCGCCGTTGCGCAGGGCGACAACCTTGAGCAGGCAGTGGACCACTACCACCGGATGCCCCAGGACGTCCGGCTGATGAAGGAGCTGGGACTGGACTCCTACCGGTTTTCCACCAGCTGGGCGCGGGTGCGTCCCGGGGACAGAGCCGTCAACCGCGAGGGACTGGACTTCTACTCCCGGCTGGTGGATGAACTTCTTGAAGCAGGGATCCTGCCATGGCTAACCCTCTATCACTGGGACCTGCCGCAGGCCCTCGAGGAAAAGGGCGGCTGGGCCAACCGGGACACCGCATACCGGTTTGTGGACTACGCAAACGATGTGTACTCGGCGCTGGGGGACAGGATCCGTCACTGGACCACCTTCAACGAGCCGTTTTGTTCTTCCCTCCTGGGCTACGGGTCCGGGGTCCATGCTCCCGGGCGGCAGGAGCCGGCCGCAACAATCGCTGCCGTGCACCACCAGCACCTGGCCCACGGGCTGGCGGTGAATGCGCTGCGCAGCCGCGGTGCCCAGCAGCTGGGCATCACCCTCAACCTGAGCAATTCCATTCCACGGGACAGCCAGGACCCGGTGGACCTGGACGCAGCCCGCCGGTTTGATTCACTGCAGAACCGGATCTTCCTCGACCCGATCCTGCGGGGAAACTACCCGGAAGACTCCCTGCGGGATTTTGCTTCGTTCGGCCTGCAGGACGTTATCGTGCCCGGGGACCTGGAGATCATCGGCACGACGCTGGACTTCCTTGGGGTGAACCACTACCACGACGACCTGATCAGCGGCCACGCGGACGACGCCGGAAGCGACGGCCACTCCGGCGGAGCGGACCGCACCTCCGCTTCGCCCTGGATCGGGTCGGAGGACATTGCGTTTCCCAGCCGCGGCCTGCCCCGGACTGCGATGGGCTGGGAAGTGAACCCGGACGGGCTGCGCAAACTCCTGGTCCGGCTGGGGGAGGAGTACCCAACACTGCCGCCGCTTTACATCACGGAGAACGGGGCCGCGTACGAGGACACCGTCAGCGCCGACGGTGCGGTCCACGACGAAGAGCGTACCGGGTTCATCCTGGAGCACGTGGCTGCCGTGGGTGAGGCCATCGACCAGGGCGCCGACGTCCGCGGCTACTTCGTCTGGTCACTGCTGGACAACTTTGAATGGTCCTGGGGCTACGGAAAACGCTTTGGAATTGTCCGCGTGGACTACGGCACGCTGGAAAGGACCGTCAAGGACAGCGGGAGGGCCTATGCGGAACTGATTGCCGCTGCAAAGCGCAACGCTTCCCGGCTCGCTGCATCCCTGCCCGCCTAAACTGAAATCCCCGGCCCAGTGCCGGCTAGATCACGGAGCGAAGATTGTGAAGCAAGACACCAGCGGAAGCCGGCCAACGCCCACCCTTGAAATGGTGGCAGCGCTGGCCGGCGTCTCCCGCGCCACCGTCTCGCGGGTGGTCAATGACGTTCCCAGCGTGGACGAGGACATTGCCGCCAAAGTGCGGCAGGCCATCCTCGCCGTAAACTACACGCCAAACCGCGCCGCCCGGTCCCTTGCCAGCAGGCGGCCCAACTCCGTGACGCTCATCGTGCCGGAATCCACCTCGAAGGTGTTCGCGGATCCCTTCTTCGCGTCAGTCGTCCAAGGGGTGGCACTGTATCTTGCGGAGACGGACTACACCCTGAACATGGTCATTGCCTCGGAGGCCAAGCCCGAGAAGACCAGGGCATTCCTGCTCGGCGGCAACGTGGCGGGTGCGCTGGTGGTGTCCCACCACGCGGGCGACAGGTCCTGGACCCACCTGAGTGATTACATTCCCATGGTGTTTGCCGGCAGGCCGCTGGGAGAAGGTGCCAGCTACTACGTGGACGTTGACAATGAAGCTGCAGCGGCAGGTGCAACACAGGTCCTGATCAAAGGCGGGCGGACGAATATCGCCACTATCGCCGGCCCCCAGGACATGCCCCCGGGCATAGACCGCCTCAACGGCTGGAGAACGGCCATGGCCGAGGCCGGGCTCGACGATTCCCTTGTGGAGTACGGGGACTTCACCCTTGCTTCGGGGGCGAAAGCGATGCGCCGGCTGCTGGGCAACGGGCGTCCGGTGGACGGCCTGTTCGTGGCCAACGACCAAATGGCCGCCGGTGCCTACACCGTGCTCCAGGAGCGCGGGCTCCGGATTCCCCAGGACGTGGCCGTGGTGGGCTTCGACGACGATTCGTTCGCTACGTCGGTGGACCCACAGCTCACTACCGTGCACCATCCGATTATCGAGATGGGAAAGAAGATGGCCGAAATCCTGGTGGACCTGATCGAGGGCAAGGACACCGAACGGGTCACGCAGATTCCCACGTCGCTCGTGATCCGTGAGTCAGCCTGATGGGCACGCCGGGGGAGAACACGACCGGCAACGGTCAGCGCGTCCTGCGCTGGGGTGTTGTGGCAACAGGACGCATCGCGCACCGGGTCACCCGTGACCTCGCCTGCCTTGAAGACGCCGAGCTATACGCGGTAAGTTCGCGCAGCAAGGGTGCGGCGGAGGCGTTCGCCACGGAGCACGGCTTTGCGGCCAGTTACCACGACGGTCCTTCCGGAACCGGATACCAGCAGTTGTTTGCCGACCCCCTGGTGGACGTCGTGTACATAGCCACGCCGCACGCCCAGCACTTCGAAGTCGCCCGTGCAGCCCTCGACGCCGGAAAGCATGTGCTGTGCGAAAAACCGCTCACCATCAACGCCCGGGAGGCCCGGGAGCTGGTCGGGTTGGCCGGCGAACGGGGGCTGTTCCTGATGGAGGCCGTTTGGACCCGGTTCCTGCCGGCAACCCGGCGCGTCCTGGAGCTGATTGACGGCGGGCAGATCGGAGTGGTCCGCTGGGTCCAGGCCGATCTGGGCTTTCCTGCTGCCTACGACCCTGCAGACAGGCTGTGGGATCCGGCCGCCGGCGGGGGAGCACTGCTGGACCTTGCCGTTTACCCGTTAACCTGGGCCATCGCCGCCCTCGGTTTCCCCACCGGGCTCGCGGCGAAAGGCCACCTGAACCAGGATGGCGTGGACGTCCAGAACACCATTGCCCTTGACTACCCGGAAGGGGCTGCAGCGCAGCTGACCTCCTCCCTCCAGGCAGCCGGACCAGGCACCGCCACCATCAGCGGAACCACCGGCTGGATCAGGACCGGCTCCCCGCTGTACAACCCGCGCATGCTGGAAATTTGTGGTTTGGACGGCAGCATCCGGGTGGAGGAGTTTGCCGAGGCCACAGAAGGGTTCATTCACGAACTGCGCGAAACGGCACGCTGCATCCGTGCCGGCCTCCAGGAGAGCCCACTGATGCCCTGGAGCGAAACCGTGCAGGTGATGGAGCTGCTGGACGAAGCACGGCAGCAGCTGGGGCTGCGCTACCGGAACGACGGGGTTTCGTCCCCAACCACCGGGAGTTAAAGCGCCGGCAGCACATCCCGGGCTTCGCGCGCGTCCATCCCGGTGGCCTCCAGCAGGTCCACCATCAGCGGGCGGTAGAGCATCACCACAGTCTCGCCTTCGAGCCTCTGCACCTCCAGCAGCTTGGGATGCAGGCGCAGGGCTATCTCGCTCAAGTCCCGCCGGGCGGTGCGCAGGTGGGCGCGGCGGACGCCGTCGTGCGTTTCCGCCAGGCCCAGCGAAAGCTCGTCGATGGCGGCAGCGGTCTCCTGCAGCACCTCCGCGATGTTCTCCGTCGCCTCGTCGGAAAGCGCCGCGTGGTTGATGGCGCTGGTAAGCCGGCGCGCGAAGACGCGGCTGTTCCTTAGCGCCAGGTCAATGAAGTCCAGCGACTGTTTGAGCTGGTCGAGCTCTTCCCGGTGCCGTCTGTAGGCCGGCGCAAGGGTGGCTACCTCCCCGGAAGCGCGGAGGGACTGGCGCATGCCGTCAACCAGCGGCTGGCAGTTCCGTCCCCGGATGAGGGCGTGCCAGGCCTGGGTGGAATCGCTGTTGACCAGGGCGTCGCCGCACTCGCGCAGCACCTCGGCCAGCTCGTGCAGGAGCTTCTGGACGTCCTTGCGGGGCTCCCGCCGGGGATCCTTGGGGATGAGGATGGTGACCAGCAGCGCGCAGAGGCCGCCCACCACTGCATCAATGCTCCGCGTAAACGGCCCGCCTGCCGGCGCGGGCAGCAACACAACCAGGAGCGACTGCAGCCCAAGTTGGGTGGTGAAGATGGTGCCGCTGTCGAGGAAGCGGGCCAGCAGGATGGAGAAAAGAAGGACGACGGCGGCCTGCCAGATTCCGCCGCCCAGCCAGTGCAGGAGCAGATCACCTACGGCAATGCCGATGGTGCAGCCGAGGCCCACCTCCACTACCCGCCGCAGACGCGGTTCCCGGGAAAAACCCAAGGCGATCAGCGATGAGGTGGCGGCGAACAACGGCCCGGAGTGCCCCAGCACATACTCCGCGAACGCGTACGCACCTACGGCGCAGACAGTCATCTGGATTGCCGGAACCAAGGAATTCCGGCTGCGGATGAGCCCAGTGCGGATACGGCCATGCAGGAACCGCCTGCCTGCTGAAAGTCCTGCTGCCGAAGCCATGCGTTCCAGTCTATTTGCTGGACGTGCCTTATTTTTGCTGCCGCGCACTACGGCCGGACATGTGATCTGCGCAATGGGAACCCGGCACTTGTAGGCCATTATCCCGCCGTCGTTAATGTTCCGTTCACTTTGGACAGCCCATCCTGTTACCTGCGGCCCATACCTTCGGTAAAGGTACAGAACGTACGCATCGCGCCGCAGGGTTCTCCGTCCCTGCCCGCACCTGAATAACCCTGGAAGGGGTACATCTAGTGAAGGCACTCCGCTTCGGCCGCCACGCGGCTATCGCTGTTCTCGCAGCCGGCGCACTCGCGCTTACCTCCTGCGGTTCAGACAACGCCACGGGCACCGCTCCCGCCGGCACCCAGACTTCTGGCACCAAGGTGACCGGCACACTCACCGGCATCGGCGCATCCTCCACCGGCGCAGCAATGGACGCCTGGAAGGCCGGTTTCGCTGCCGCCAACCAGGGCGCCACCGTGCAGTACTCCCCGGACGGCTCCGGCGCCGGCCGCAAGGCGATCGTTGACGGCTCGGCCCAGTTCGCCGGTTCCGACGCCTACCTGAAGGACGAAGAGCTCGAGAGCTCGAAGGCAGTCTGCGGTCCCGACGGCGCCATCAACATCCCCGTCTACATCTCACCGATCGCCGTGGCCTTCAACCTCCCCGGCATCACCGAGCTGAAGCTTGACGCCGCCACCGTGGCCAAGATCTTCCGCGGCCAAATCACCACTTGGAACGATCCCGCCATCGCTGCCCTGAACGACGGCGTCACCCTGCCGGACCTCAAGGTCACCCCGGTGAACCGTTCGGATGACTCCGGCACCACCACCAACTTCACGGACTACCTGGCCTCCGCAGCGCCTGAGGTCTGGACCGACCCGTCCTCCGGCGTCTGGCCTGCAACCCTGCAGGGCGAGAACGCCAAGGGCACCTCCGGTGTTGTCAAAACCGTCACCGACACCCCCGGCGCCGTGACTTACGCGGATGACTCCGCAGTGGGCGGCAAGCTCGGCACCGCGGCCATCAAGGTGGGCGGGGAATTCGTCAAGATCTCCGCCGAAGCAGCCGCGAAGGCCGTCGAAGCAGGCAACCCTGTTGAAGGCCGCGCCAGCACCGACGTCGCCATCAAGCTGGACCGGAAGACCACCGCTTCCGGCGCTTACCCGGTGGTCCTGGTTTCTTACCACGTGGTCTGCAGCGCCTACGACAAGCAGGAAACCGTTGACCTCGTCAAGGCTTTCGAAAACTATGTAGTTTCCGAGGAGGGCCAGCAGGCCGCCGCGGATTCCGCAAAGTCCGCCCCGCTTACCCCGGCCCTGGCAGAGAAGGCCACCGCGGCCATCGAGTCCATCAAGGTCAAGTCCTAATAACTGCTCCGAATCCGGGTTCCCCGCCTGCCGAGAGGCAGTGCGGGGAACTTGGCTTTGGAAGCCACCCTTTCCATTCCCAGTACCACCACGATCGAAGGGCCGTCGAATGACCGCCACCTCCCTGACCAGCACCCAGGGCCCCGGCCGCGCCGGGGACAAAATCTTTTCGGGTGCCGCGCTGGCCGCCGGATGCCTCATCCTCGCCGTCCTCTTCGGAGTCGCACTCTTCCTGGTGGTTCAGGCCATCCCTGCGCTGACCGCACCGGCTGCCGACATCCAGGGCGGCAAAGGCTTCTTCGCCTACATCTGGCCGATCGTCATCGGCACGCTCATCGCCGCGGTCATCGCCCTGGTCATCGCCACACCCATCGCCATCGGCGTCGCATTGTTTATCTCGCACTTCGCCCCGCGCGGCCTCGCATCAGGGCTGGGATACGTCGTAGACCTGCTCGCTGCCATCCCCTCGGTCATCTACGGCGCCTGGGGTGCAGCGTTCCTAGCCAAGGAAATCTCCCCGGCCTACAACTGGCTTGCGGAAAACATGGGCTGGTTGCCCATCTTCCAGGGCCCGGCTTCGGCCACCGGCAAGACCATCCTTACTGCCGGCATCGTCCTCTCCGTTATGGTGCTGCCCATCATCACGTCCCTGTCCCGCGAGATCTTCCTGCAGACCCCCAAACTGCACGAGGAAGCCGCACTCGCCCTGGGTGCCACCCGCTGGGAAATGATCAAGATGTCAGTCCTGCCCTTCGCGCGGCCGGGCATCATCAGCGCCATCATGCTGGGGCTGGGCCGCGCGCTGGGTGAAACCATGGCCGTAGCCCTGGTGCTGTCCTCCGGTGCCCTGACGGCGAGCCTGATCCAGTCCGGCAACCAGACCATCGCGGCCGAGATTGCCCTGAACTTCCCCGAGGCCAGCGGACTCAAGGTCAGCACGCTGATCGCCGCCGGCCTGGTCCTGTTCGTCATCACCCTCGCCGTGAACATGATCGCGCGCTGGATCATCACCCGGCACAAAGAATTTTCGGGAGCCAACTAAATGACCTCCACGCTTACTCCCGTCCGCAGCAAGCGCTCGGCGCTGACCAAGGGCCAGCTGCCAAAGTACGCCCCCTATGCCGTCCTCGCCGCCGCACTGATTGCCGGCGCCGCGATCCTGGCCCTGATCGGTTTCAATCCGTTCGGCTGGGGCATTGTCTCCGCGATCCTGTTCGCCATCGGCCTGGTGTCCTGGAGCGCCGCCGTCGAAGGTTCCCGCAAGGCGAAGGACAAGCTCGCCACCTGCCTGGTGGTGGGATCCTTCCTGGTGGCACTGCTCCCGCTTTTCTCGGTGATCTGGACCGTGCTGGTCAACGGCGTGCCCGGACTCCTGACCCCCGGGTTCCTCAGCACGTCCATGAACGGCGTAACCGGCGTTTACGACAACAGGGCGGTGGAAGACGGCGCACCCGTCCTGGGCGGCATCTACCACGCACTCCTGGGCACTGTGCAGATCACCCTGCTGGCAACAGTCATCTCGGTTCCGGTTGGCCTGCTGACCGCCATTTACCTGGTGGAGTATGGCAACGACGGCCGGGTGGCACGCGCCATCACGTTCTTCGTCGACGTGATGACAGGCATTCCGTCCATCGTGGCCGGCCTCTTCTCGGCAGCCTTCTTTTTTGCCGTAGTCGGCCCCGGCACCAAGACCGGCGCCGTTGCCGCCGTCGCCCTTTCAGTCCTGATGATCCCCGTGGTGGTGCGGTCCAGCGAGGAGATGCTGAAGATTGTGCCCAACGAACTGCGCGAAGCCGCGTACGCCCTGGGCGTTCGCAAGTGGCGGACCATCATCAAGGTGGTCATCCCGACGGCGATCTCCGGCATCGCGTCCGGCGTTACCCTCGCCATCGCCAGAGTCATCGGCGAGACCGCACCCATCCTGGTCACCGCGGGCTTTGCCACCAGCATCAACTCCAACGTGTTCAGCGGCTGGATGGCCTCGCTGCCCACATTCATCTACACCCAGATCCTGAACCCCACCTCGCCGGCCAACCCTGACCCGTCGTCACAGCGGGCGTGGGGAGCAGCCCTGGTGCTGATCATCCTGGTGATGATCCTCAACCTGGGCGCCCGGCTCATCGCCAGGATCTTCGCCCCCAAGACAGGCCGCTGAGGGCCTGCCTGCTCCTTCCGGTCCTTTGGGCCGGACCATACACTTCAATTCATACCCAGTTAGTGAAGGAACACCATGTCTAAGCGCATCGACGTCAAGGACCTGAACGTGTACTACGGCGATTTCCTTGCCGTGGAGGACGTCACCATCAACATTGAGGCCAAGTCCGTCACCGCGTTCATTGGTCCGTCCGGCTGCGGAAAGTCCACCTTCCTGCGGACCCTGAACCGGATGCACGAAGTACTTCCCGGCGCCCGTGTGGAGGGCGAGGTCCTGCTCGACGGCGACAACCTGTACGGTCCCGGTGTGGACCCTGTTACCGTCCGCTCCCAGATCGGCATGGTATTCCAGCGGCCCAACCCGTTCCCCACCATGTCCATCCGGGACAACGTGCTGGCCGGCGTGAAGCTGAACAACAAAAAGATCTCCAAGGGCGAGGCCGACGTCCTGGTGGAACGCTCGCTGAAGGGCGCAAACCTTTGGAACGAGGTCAAGGACAGGCTGGACAAGCCCGGTTCCGGTCTCTCCGGCGGCCAGCAGCAGCGCCTCTGCATTGCACGGGCCATCGCCGTGGAACCGCAGGTGATCCTGATGGACGAGCCCTGTTCCGCCCTTGACCCCATCTCCACCCTGGCCATTGAGGACCTCATCAACGAGCTCAAGGACCAGTACACCGTGGTGATCGTGACCCACAACATGCAGCAGGCGGCCCGCGTTTCGAACCGCACGGCCTTCTTCAACATCGCGGGCACCGGCAAGCCGGGCAAACTGATCGAGATCGGTGACACCCACACCATCTTCAGCAATCCCACGCAGAAGGCAACGGAGGACTACGTCTCCGGCCGCTTCGGATAAACACTGCAGTGAACGGCGCCCGTCGCGCGGATGCGGTTATTCCGGCACTTCCAGCTGGAAACCGCACCGGCAGCGCAGGACCCTGGTGGGGAGTGAGACTGCGCTGAGGCCGCCACTGCCGGTGCTGGTGCGGTAGCAAAGGCGCTCGATTTCGAACTCGGCTTCCTCCATGGGAAAGCCGCAGTGGATGTACTCATCACCGAACATGATGACTTTGGCCATCCAGCGCACCTGGTGCAGGGCAGCGGCCACATCCGACGCGTACGCCAGGTGTTCGTGGAACCGGCGGCAGTCATTGCAGGTGTAGGAAACGGTGACGAGGTCACCGTTGGCCGCACCCATCGCCATGATGGCGTGGATTGTCAGGTGAAGTTCCGTTCCACAGATTTCGCATTCCATATGCCGTGGCTGGGGCAGGGAGTGCCGGGGATTCGAGTTAGCCACGATGCCTGCTCTTTTCCACACAATGTGCATCCAGGCCGCCGATATGCTGCAGCGGCGTTTGTCCGCGGCCTGCACCCGGCGGCGGATGTCGGCCCCGGCAGCAGCGTGTCGGGGCGTACTTTCGAATCTACGTCACACAGGTCCGCCTGTATAGGGCAGCAGGAGTTGCCGGGCTCACGGGGACGCGTTCACCCGGATTCGCCTTCCCGGACGCTTATCCAGGCAGCGGTGAAAGAGCCAGCGCCAACACAAAAGCGAGGGCCGCCGTTGCGGCCGGCGTCAGGACCCAGAGCGCCACGATGCGGATCACCAGCTTCCGGTTGGTCACCGAAAAATGCTGGTTCTCACCGGCGCCGAGAACGGCTGAGGTAACGGTGTGGGTGGTGGAAAGCGGCCACTGCAGGCCAATGGCACCCACGAACAGCATGACCGCGCTGACGATCTGCGCCACCGAGCCCCGCAACGGATCAATCTTGGTGATCTTGTAGCCGATGGTGTGGGAGATCCGCCAACCGCCAAAAAGCGTACCGGCGGTGATCATCACCGCCGACAGCAGGGCCACCCACACCGGGATGCTGCCGCCGTCGGAAAATCCCGATGCCAGCAGGGCGAGGAGCAGAACTGCACTGATCCGTTGCCCGTCCTGGAGGCCATGTCCGAACGCCACCGCGCCGGCTGCTATGGACTGGCTGCGCCTGAATCGCTGGTTCACCACGTTGGGCTGTGTGTAGCGGGCAGCCCAGGTGGCCGGGTAAACCAGGAGGAAGGCGCCGCTGTAGGCCACCAGCGGCGACAGCACCAGTGGCAGGACAACCTGGAACAGCAGGGAGCGGTCCACCCCGCCCACGCCCATGCCGCCCACCGCGAGGCTGGCAAGTCCTGCCCCGGCAAGGCCTCCCACCAAAGCGTGCGTGGAAGAGGCCGGAATGCCCCGCCACCACAGCAGGATGCCCCAGGCGACCGCGCTGCCCAAGCCGGCGAGCAGTATGGTGAGGCCGTCGGTGCCGGCGGGAAGGCTGATCCAGGTCTGGCTGACGGCGACGGCGAGGAGCGCACTCAAGAGGGCGCCGAGGAAGTTGAAGAAGGCTGCCAGCAGCACGGCCACGCTGGGCGTCAGTGCCCGGGTGCGCACGGCAAGGGCAACCGAGGTGGAGACGTCACGGAAGCCGTTGACGAAGGCGAACACGGCCGCCAGGAGTACCACCGCACCGAAAATGACTGCTGTCACTTCAGGATTCCTTGACGATGATGCTGCCTACCTGCGTGGCGACGCGCCGCATGTCCTTGGTGACGTCCACCAGTTGGTCGGCAATGTCCCGGTTGCGTGAATACTGCGCCCACTTCA
Organism: Arthrobacter sp. Z1-9; assembly: GCF_054792695.1. Lineage (NCBI taxonomy): Bacteria > Bacillati > Actinomycetota > Actinomycetes > Micrococcales > Micrococcaceae > Arthrobacter > Arthrobacter sp. Z1-9. The sequence continues at coordinate 534,999 of NZ_CP096456.1, forward strand.
TGTCGCTGATCATGTCAGCCACCCACACCCGGTGGGTCCGTTCTGCCCGTTTGGCCAGCCGGAGGATTTCGATCCAGTAATCCTCGAGGTCATCGAGGTTGTCGAGCCGGCGCATGGCATCCACCGTCAGCTCGGCCTGCCGGCTGATGATTTCCAGCTGGTCCGCAGCCCGCTTGGGCAGCCTTTCCAAGTGGTACAGCGCCACCAGTTCCGCGGCGGCATCCAGCTTTTCAATGGCCTCGTTGAGGTAGCGGGACAGGGCGTACATGTCTTCCCGGGGCAACGGGTTAACGAAGCTGGTGCGCATATGGGTCAGGAGGGCGAAATGCAGCTCGGCGGACTTGGCCTCGTGGTTGTGCATGTCCTCCACGAGCCTGCCGTGCTCGGCTGCGGGGACGCCGAGGATCTCGGCCAAGGTGGCGCTGGCCAGCACGATTTGCTGCGCCATCTGGGATAAGAGGTTCAGCCCGGCGGGCTCCTGGGGAAAAAGGCGCAGCTTCACGTAGTTACCGGTCTCCGGGATAAGTACAGGGCGGGAGTTGCCTGCCGTGTGACGTGACCCCGACGCGCAACTGACGCCAACTCTACCGGCCTGTGACTGCACCCCTGAAATGGGCAAACGGAAAATCAGGGACCAGTAACCGGGCAGAAAAATGGTGCCGAACCGGATACGCCTCTCGGCGGTAGGCCGCTCTAGGCGGCTAAATGTTGAAGCCCGGGGGTTTCGCGGCTCGGCACCAGTTTCAGTGTTCTACGTTGGTTGGCCCAAGTCAACATTGACAGAACCGGGGTCTCGGGTCAGTCGAGTTCGCCCAGGCGCCACGCGTTGGCGGCGTGCTCAAGGTCTTCGGCGGTTTTGACCAACTGGTGGGAATTGCGGGTGAGCTTGCTTGCATGCGCCTCATTGCCGTGCTCGGCACCGTCGGCGAGAGTTGCCTGCCCGAGCGCTACAACGCGGCAGAAAGCTGCGGAACGCTCCAACGCGACGTCGAACTCGCCGTCGAACGCGCCCGAAAGGATGGCATCCGCCATCACCTTCATCTCGTCCGCGCCGGGAGGCTCGGCGGCGCCGGCCACCACGTTGGAAACCTGTGCGGTGTCCTTGCCCGCGCGGAAGTACACCGAAATGCGCTCCGGGTCCTGGACTGTAGCCGCGCGCAGGGCATACAACCGCCACAGCGCGCCGGGAAGGGAACGGGCGGGGCTCTCAGCCCACATCTCCGCGATGGCCTCCAAGCCCTGCTCGTCCGCAAGCTTGACCAGCCGCTCGGTCACCACGGGGTCATCGCTGTCACGTCCGTGGCGGACCAGCGCCTGGGCAGCGAGGTGCGCCGCTTCGGACACGCGGGCGGGGTCCGCGCCGCCGGCGAAGGGTTCAAAGTCGATGGGCGCGAACGGTTTCGGCTTGTGGTGCCGGTTGGCGCCGCCGTAATGACTGGAACCTGTTTGCTCGCTCATGCCCCCCACGCTACTCCTGTGCCCCGCGGGAAATCGAGCATCCGAAGATTGCCGGCGTCCGCCGGGGCAGGGCCCGACGGCGGGACGGGCGTGCGTGCAAATGGTGCCGTGACCATGGGTTAGAGTATTAACGTCCAGAAATGGATGGGCCGGGCTGGCCGGGCACAGTGTGTCGAAGCAGCCCGGTTGGGGCCTTTAGCTCAGTTGGTAGAGCATCGGACTTTTAATCCGTGGGTCGTGGGTTCGAGCCCCACAGGGCCCACCGTTTACGCAGGTCAGAGGCAGTGAGCCTCTGGCCTGCTTGTGTTTTAAGGGCCCAAGCCGGCGGAAACCCACTAACCCGGAAACCCAGGGCTTTCACCGGGGACGCAGTTATAAGCGGTTTTTTGAGTCGCCCCGGGCTCTTCCGCTCAAGGCTGTGAGGACGTACTGTGTCCCAATGAACCGCCTTGAACAACCCGCCAGGCGCGTGTCCGACCGTTCGCCGGGATGTTCCTTGCCGTGGCTGCACCCCTAATTACTGAAGCATTGCCTGCCTTTACGGCACAACCGATGCCAGGCCATGCCGGACCGGGAACACGTTTTGTGGGCAGGGCGATTCATGTGCCCACGGGCTGGGGGCTAACCCGCCCCCCGGTCCTTCCCTGCCCTCCTGCGCGCCCGCCCATGCCCAGGGGTGCTGACAAGGCAGCGTCACCAGGCCGGATGCTACCCCATCCGATGTCTTCGCATCCCGGATCCCCATCGCACGAAAGGAACCGAAAAGGGGGAACCTGATCACCCACACTATGGGTGGAAATAGTCCCGATATCGAAGCAGTTGCGGAATCCTTCCAAACAGGTGCTGACAAGCCGGGCGGCCTAACCGGAGCCGTGCACTGTGTAGTCGAGGAGACATGGAGAACCAGTCCACGGACGTGTACTGGGTTCCCTGACAGTCCAAACGGTCTGCAACAGAAATACAGCATCACTGGGCCGTCTCTTCACCAACGGTTCAGCCCTCCGATGGCATCTCCAGTCGTTTGGGCGGATGCGCGGGCAGCAGCGGACGTGCAGGCGGATCGGTCACCACCCCGTGTTGGGTTCCACCCTTCAGGGAGGTGGAGGCTGGCCATCGCAGTCATAAGCCACGGGATGCCGAAAGCTTCAGCGTAACGAGCGGTCTGCCCGCGATGCGGATGGCATGCACTCAGGGCCCGCCGGGCAGCGACCGCCACAAGAAATTTCGAACGGAGCAGTTATGCATCAAACACCGACGAACATCACGCGCACCGTGGTGGCCCTAATTCTCATCGCCGGGACCGCACTGGGCGCCCCTCCGGCCTCGGCCGCAACGCCTAACCCCACCACCTGCGACGGTTATCCCGAAAAGCGGCACTTCGTTGATGCCCAGTCCTGGTGGTTGCCCACCGAGGGCGCGAGTCCGGCCGGCACGAACCACGGCCATATCCACGTGGGAGCTTGTATTCCCGAACGGGAAACCATGACCGGCCCATTTACGCTCGATGTCCGAATGGTGATTCATGATCCTGGTGCCCAGGAGGTCTATACCGGCAGTACCTCTGCGCCGTATGTGTCGGTGGTCATGAAAGACAAGTCGATCGAAAAGCCGCAGTCCAAGCTCTTCCAAACAGGCTGGACCTGTCCCACCCTGGGTACGTGCACCCGCTGGGGCCAGGTTACGGTCGACCCATCCATTTTCCCGACAGATGGCCTCAAAGAAACGCGCTTGCGCTTCTTCTCAGACGTCAAGGACCCTACTGCGGGCGGCAACACAACAACAGCCCGAATGACCGCCAACCTCAATTTCCAGTATTTTGTTGATCTTTCGCCTACCCGCACTGTTAGCGACGTCTCCCGCGATCCGTATTTGCGCGGTAAGGGCTGGTACTCAGCGCCCGGCGGCAATCTGGCCGTGGGCGGCTATTGTGAAGCCGACCTTCTGACCGTTCCACTTCCAAATACTCCCGTCAGCGGCACCTGGTCACCCGCTGTCAAGATGGTTTGGCACGGCCAAGCGCGCGACCCGCACGTCACTGCCCATGAAATCCGCGTCGACCCGGATTTCCATAACAACAATCCCGGTAGAGTCATCCGCCAGGCGCCCGGGGAGTACGATGCCCCGATCAGTATTGACACCACGCAGCTGGCCAATGGCAGGCACAACCTGTTCCTGCGCGCCGATTGCAATGACAAGTACGGCCGCAACTCCACCGCCTCGGGCGTTCTGGTCGTGCCTTTTGAAGTCGCCAACGGCGTCGGATAGGTCTTGCTACTAATCTGTCGGTCGTAGGTTTGGCCCCCACGGCACCCACCCTTCCAGCCAAAGAACGGACATCCCGGCAGCTGGCCTTCCCGAGGCTGCAGGGGGATTTCCTGCTTGCGGCAACCGGCACAATGGGGACATGACAAAAAGCAGCGCCGGGCGGCTGCCGCGCCTTGAGGACGTAGCCGAACTTGCTGGCGTCTCACATCAGACCGTATCCAGGGTGATCAACGGGCACCCCAACGTCAGCAAAACGACCCGCGAAAAGGTTGAGGCGGCCATCGCGGAGCTGGGCTATCGGCGCAACACCGCAGCGCGAAGCCTGGTGACGAGGCGCTCGCAGACCATCGGTGTGCTGGGAAGCGAACTCTCCCAGTACGGCCCGGCCAACACTATGCTGGGGGTGGAGCAGGCCGCCCGGGACGCCGGCTATTTCGTCAGCATCGCCGCATTGCGTTCAGTGGGCAGGGACGCGATCTTCGATGCGCTGCGGCACTTTCTGGACCAGGCGGTGGACGGGATCGCCGTCCTGGTGCCGCATACGGAAACCCTGCGGATCCTGGAGGAGTTTAACCCCGGCGTTCCAGTGGTGGCTGTTGGCTCCCCGGGCAACGAGGCCGTCACTGGTGTGATGGTGGACCAGAAACACGGCGCGGAGATTGCCGTCGGGCATCTCATCGAGCTCGGACACAGCCGGATCGGCCACGTTGCCGGACCGGCGCACTGGATCGACAGCGCAGCGCGAACTGAGGGCTGGCGCACAGCCCTCCAGCATGCGGGCCTTCCGGATGACCTGCTGTGGGAAGGCGACTGGAGCGCGGGGAGCGGCTACGCGATCGGGCGGCACCTGGCGGCCGAAGGAAGGGCAACGGCCGTGTTTGTGGGTAATGATCAGATGGCCCTGGGCGTACTGCGCGCCTTCAATGAGGCGGGCGTCCGGGTGCCCGACGACGTCTCCGTGGTGGGTTTCGACGATCAGCCGGAGTCCAGCTACTTCACCCCGCCGCTCACCACGGTGCGGCAGGACTTCGCCGAGCTCGGCAGGCGCTGCATGGAGGCCATGCTGAAGGAGATAGAGGCGGGCGCCGCGACCAGCTCCACGGTGGTAACTCCGGAGCTGGTACGCCGGGAAAGCGCCGCAGCGCCGAGGCGTTAGCTTTTGCTTCGCCGTGCCGAAAGCGGTGTCCCGGTCTGCATCACTGCCTGCGGGAGGGCCGAAGCCTGGCACGTACTGGGGGCACGGATGGCGGCGGCTACGGCCGGACCTCGCCGCAGCGCATTGCTGCTCGTGCCGGCGGTTGGGCCGGCTCCTAAGCTGCGCGGCTCCTAAGCTGCGCGGGAATTTTGGCGGCCCGTGGAGATGCGGCGGGCCCAGGCGGCAAGCCGGGGCAAGTAATTGATGGCCGCGTACGCTGCCAGCGCCGCGGCCATATGCAGATGGAGCATCAAGTGGAGTGAATGGCCGGCGGGGGCAGCCACTTCACCACCCGCCGGTGGCACGTCCTGGCTAATTCCGCCGTGGCCGTGCAAGGACAGCCCGGTTCCGGAGCCGCCGGAAAATACCGAGAACCCGAGATGAAGCAGTTGCTGTGCCACTGCGCAAAGGAGCAGCAGCGCCCAGCCCGGCAGCGGGAAACGCCCCAGGATCGCTGCCGCCATGCCCAGCAGCGCGGCGAGTGCCACAAGGATGAGAAGGCCCGGTGCGGGACCTCCGGCTGCCAGGTGGGCTGCGAGTCCGAAGCCGGTCGAGAGTGGGCCGGCCAGCCAGGCGCCGGAGGCGTAGGGGGCCTTTGGTCTCGCCTCGTCCACTGAGCTCCTTTCCGGTTGGATTGCCGTTGATTCTGTCCTTACCCCTTTGGGCAGCGTCCCACACTTCGCCGCTGCCGACGTCTGACGGTTCATGCACGGAGAAGGGCGTGGGCATTGACAGGGGCGTTTGTTAGCGCTCACAATTGAAGGGTCGCAAAGCTGCGGCAGCTATTGGAGGAAGTTTTTATGGACGTCAACGTTGACACGGACAGCTACGTCATCGGTGTGGACTACGGAACGCTTTCGGGCCGGGCCGTGGTGGTCCGCGTCCGGGACGGCAAGGAGCTTGGCAGCGGCGTGTTTGAGTACCCGCACGCAGTGGTCACGGACGCCCTTCCGGCGGACATAGCTGGCGGTTCAGGGGGACCGGGCGCAAGGCTTCCGGGGGATTGGGCTCTGCAGGTGCCGAACGACTACCGCGACGTCCTGCGCATTGCAGTACCGGCCGCGGTGGCCGAGGCAGGGATAGACCCCGCCGCCGTCGTCGGTATTGCCACGGACTTCACCGCCTGCACCATGGTGCCGGTCAAGGCGGACGGCACCCCGCTCAATGAGCTCCCGGGATTCGAAAACCGGCCCCATGCCTATGTGAAGCTTTGGCGCCACCACGCAGCGCAGGGCCAGGCCGACCGGATCAACCGGCTGGCAGCCGAACGGGGTGAGGAGTGGCTGCCACGCTACGGCGGGCTGATTTCCTCGGAATGGGAGTTCGCCAAAGGCCTGCAGCTCCTGGAGGAGGACCCCGAGGCCTACGCCGAGATGGACCACTGGGTTGAAGCTGCGGACTGGATCGTCTGGCAGCTGTGCGGCCAGTACGTCCGGAACGCCTGCACCGCCGGTTACAAGGGCATTTACCAGGACGGCAGGTACCCGTCCGAGGACTTCCTTGCGGCCCTGAACCCGCAGTTCAAAGACTTCGTCAGCAGCAAGCTCGAGCACACCATCGGCCGCCTGGGTGATGCCGCCGGTTACCTCACCGCCGAGGCTGCTGCCTGGACCGGCCTGCCCGAAGGCGTCGCCGTGGCGGTGGGCAACGTGGATGCCCACGTCACTGCTCCAGCTGCCAGGGCCGTGGACCCGGGGCAGCTGGTGGCCATCATGGGCACCTCCACCTGCCACGTCATGAGCGGCACGGAACTGCGCGAAGTGCCCGGCATGTGCGGGGTGGTGGACGGCGGCATCGTGGACGGACTCTGGGGCTACGAAGCCGGCCAGTCCGGCGTCGGTGACATCTTCGCCTGGTTCACCAAGTACGGCGTGCCGCCGGAGTACCACCAGGCAGCCGAAGCTGCCGGCCTGGGAATCCACGAATACCTCACCGAACTCGCATCCCGGCAGGGCATCGGCGAGCACGGACTCATCGCCCTGGACTGGCACTCGGGAAACCGCTCGGTCCTGGTGGACCATGAGTTGTCCGGCATCGTGGTGGGCCAAACCCTTGCCACCCGCCCGGAGGATACCTACCGGGCCCTGCTGGAAGCCACCGCCTTTGGCACCAGGACCATCGTGGACGCGTTCCGCGACTCCGGAGTTCCGGTGAAGGAATTCATCGTGGCCGGCGGCCTGCTCAAGAACCCGCTCCTCATGCAGATCTATGCGGACGCCACCAACCTGCGGCTCTCAACAATCGGTTCAGCCCAGGGCCCGGCCCTTGGCTCAGCCATCCATGCCGCCGTCGCTGCGGGGAAATACGCGAATATCCGCGAAGCGGCTGCTGCCATGGGCTCCGAACCCGGCGAGGTATACACGCCGATTCCCGGAAACGTGGCCGCCTACGAGGAACTCTTCCAGGAGTACAAAGCCCTGCACGATTACTTCGGCCGTGGCAGCAACGATGTGATGCACAGGCTCAAGGCCATCCAGAGGAGGGCCGCCGGTTCGCTTTTGGCTCCCGCCGCGGTCGCTTCCGAGGCCGTCGCGGAGGTGCCGGCATGAGCATTCTGGACACGATCTCCCGCGTCCGGGAGGAAGTCTGTGCCCTGCACGCCGAGCTGACGCGCTACGAACTGGTGGTCTGGACGGCGGGCAACGTCTCCGCCCGGGTCCCGGACCATGAGCTGATGGTTATCAAGCCCTCGGGCGTTTCCTACCAGGACCTGACGCCGGAGCAGATGGTGGTGACGGACCTCTACGGGGTGCCCGTGGATGGGGACGCAACAGGTGAGTGGGGCAACCCGGCGCTGTCGCCGTCGTCGGATACTGCAGCCCATGCTTACGTCTACCGGCACATGCCCGAGGTGGGCGGGGTGGTGCACACACACTCCACCTACGCCACGGCATGGGCGGCCCGCGGTGAGGCGATTCCGTGCGTCCTGACCATGATGAGCGACGAATTTGGCGGGTCCATCCCGGTGGGGCCATTCGCCCTGATTGGCGATGATTCGATCGGCCACGGGATCGTGGAGACGCTGAAGAACTCCAATTCCCCGGCGGTGCTGATGCAGAACCACGGTCCGTTCACCATCGGCAAGGACGCGAAATCTGCGGTGAAGGCCGCCGTGATGTGTGAGGAAGTGGCCCGCACCGTCCATATCGCGCGGCAACTGGGCGAGCCCCTCCCCATTGACCAAAGCCACATCGACTCCCTCTACGCCCGCTATCAGAACGTCTACGGCCAGTAACGGCCGGGCTTCACTGGACAACCGAAGACTTACTCCCGAAGGAGATCCCATGAGCACCGCAGCAAACACTTCCCTGGACGGTTACGAGGTCTGGTTCCTCACGGGCAGCCAGCACCTCTACGGCGAGGACGTCCTCAAACAGGTGGCAGCCCAGTCCCAGGAAATCGCCAATCAGTTAAACGCCTCCTCCTCAGTGCCGGTGCGCATCGTCTGGAAGCCGGTCCTGACCGACTCCGATGCCATCCGCCGCACCGCCCTGGAGGCCAACTCGGACGATTCCGTCATCGGCGTCACGGCATGGATGCATACGTTCTCACCGGCGAAGATGTGGATCCAGGGCCTGGACCTGCTGCGCAAGCCGCTGCTGCACCTGCACACCCAGGCCAACCGGGACCTGCCCTGGGCGGATATCGACTTCGACTTCATGAACCTGAACCAGGCTGCCCACGGCGACCGCGAGTTCGGATACATCCAGTCCCGCCTGGGCATCGCCCGCAAGACCGTCGTCGGACACGTTTCCAATCCCGAGGTCGCCCGCCAGGTGGGTTCCTGGCAGCGGGCCGCCGCCGGCTGGGCCGCCGTCCGGACCCTGAAGCTGACCCGCTTCGGCGACAACATGCGAAACGTTGCCGTCACCGAGGGCGACAAGACCGAAGCTGAGCTGCGCTTCGGCGTCGCCGTGAACACGTGGTCCGTCAACGAGCTCGCCGAAGCCGTGCACGGTGCCGCGGAGGCCGACGTCGACGCCTTGGTTGCCGAGTACGAGGAACTTTACGACGTGGTTCCGGAGCTCCGCGCCGGGGCCGCCCGCCACGATGCACTCCGCTACGGAGCGAGGATCGAACTGGGCCTGCGCAGCTTCCTGGAAGCCAACGGCTCGGCCGCGTTCACCACGTCCTTTGAGGACCTTGGAGCACTCCGCCAGCTCCCCGGCCTGGCCGTGCAGCGGCTGATGGCGGCCGGCTACGGCTTTGGCGCCGAGGGCGACTGGAAGACCGCCATCCTGGTCCGCGCAGCGAAGGTCATGGGTGCCGGCCTGCCCGGCGGCGCCTCCCTGATGGAGGATTACACCTACCACCTGGAACCCGGAGCCGAAAAGATCCTGGGCGCCCACATGCTGGAGGTCTGCCCCTCCCTGACGGCCGGCAAGCCGCGCCTGGAAATCCATCCGCTGGGCATCGGCGGCAAGGAAGACCCCGTGCGCCTGGTGTTCGACGCCGATCCCTCCCCGGGCGTCGTCGTCGCCTTGTCCGACATGCGGGACCGCTTCCGGCTGGTGGCCAACGCCGTCGACGTGGTTCCCCTGGACCAGCCCCTGCCCAACCTTCCCGTGGCCCGCGCCCTGTGGCAGCCCAAGCCGGATTTTGCCACCTCCGCGGCAGCGTGGCTCACGGCCGGCGCAGCGCACCACACCGTGCTGTCCACACAGGTGGGCATGGACGTGTTCGAGGACTTCGCGGAAATCGCCAAAACCGAACTGCTCACCATCGACGAGGACACCACCATCCGCCAGTTCAAGAAGGACCTGAACTGGAACGCCGCGTATTACAGGCTGGCCGGCGGAATCTAGCCAACCCCTCCTGAAAGCAGCCCCGGAAGCCCTGCTTCCGGGGCTGCTACGCCCGGGGCTTGTGCCCCTTGTGCAGGTCTTCCTAATGGCCGCAGTGCGCGCTAGTGGCCGAAGTGCGCGCGGGGAGGTCCTTCAGGCAGCCGGTCGAGGATGTCCTCTGCCACCCGGCGGACCTTGATGTTCCGGTGGCTTGACGCCTTGGCCAGGATTGAGAAGGCCTCATGGTAGGAACACCCGTTCTGGGCCATGATCACGCCGCACGCAACGTTAATGGACGTGCGGCTGTCCAATGCCAGACGCAGATCCGCCGCGGTGGACCTCGCGGTGTGCAGGTCAAGGGCCATGTGCAGGCTCTTGGCCGCAAGTCCTGCGAATGAGCGGGCCTCTGAAATCACCTGCAGGGGAAATGCCTTGGCATCCTGGGCGAAAAACGCCAGGACTGCGGTGGCCTCGGACGCCGGTGTGCCATCGTCCCGCACCTCCCCGGCGCCCTGGTCCAAGCGGAGCCTGATGCCAAGGACGCTGCCGAGATCTGCCGACTGCAACTGGCTGCAATACCGCGGCCAGCGGAAGTCTCCGCTTCTTTGCAGCACGGCCACGTGTTGCTCCCCTGACAGGACCTCGCTGACAGGCCCTTCGCCCGCTTTCTGTTCCCACTCGAGCAGGCGGATGACTTCCGGTGATGTGCCGGTGATGGCCGGAGTCCTCTTGGGCTGGTGCACCACCACGCCACATTCGATGACCAGGCCCGCGGTGCCGACAACGGCGCGGGCAGATGCAGCCGCCAGCAGTTCAAGGGAGTCGTGCAGTGTCTCCGCGCCTGTCATCAGGTCCAACAGGATCCCGTCCGGCTTCCCCGACCCGGAAGGCCCTGTCCATGGCTGCCCCTGCGGTGCGGGTGCGGTATGGCCCAGTGCATTTCCGTGTGAGCCATTTGCCGCAACGGCAGCCCGCTGGCGGCGGTGGCCTGTGCCCGGCGGGGAAATGAGAGGGCCGGCGACGGCTGGGGGAGAGGCCTTGGTCTCAAAGGCCTCCTCGTCGCCGGCCCCGCTTAGTGCCCGCGCCCTTCGGGCCGGGAAATCGGAGTTAGCGTATCTCGCATGCATGGTGTCTCACACCCCCATCGTGAGCCAGAACACGAATTGTCTCTGTGAAAAACCTAGTTCGTGGCCGTCCCGGGAGAACGCGTAGCCGGTACTTGTCTTTGAAATTAGGTACTACTTGGTTTCTAGTCTGCGGTTCCTGTCTCTGAGTGTCTTCGCGGATTCGTGACCCTTGCTGGCCGTGGGCAGCCGGGGCGCGTTCCGGCAGCAGGCCGCAGTACCGGGCTTGACTCCTGATGCAGGACCGCAAAGAATATTTCTATAACGTTGTAGATAAGAAGAGAACCAGGAACGAGGACGTTTTCGTGGCAGCAGCAGAACCCGTTGGCCCCACCGCGCCCAGCCAGGCAGGACCAGCCACAGCAAAAATCACCATGGACCCCGCCTTTGTCGTGGGACCAGTCCGCCGCCGCACTTTCGGTGCCTTTGTGGAGCACCTGGGACGCTGTGTTTACACCGGCATCTTCGAGCCGGAGCACCGCACTGCCGATGAAGACGGCTTCCGGGGGGACGTGCTGGAGCTGACACGGGAACTGGGCGTTTCTACTGTCCGCTATCCGGGCGGCAACTTTGTGTCCGGCTACCGCTGGGAGGACGGCGTTGGCCCCGCCGACAAGCGCCCGGTCCGCCTGGACCTCGCGTGGCACTCCACGGACCCCAACCTGGTGGGGGTGGACGAGTTCGCCAAATGGTCAGCCAAAGCCGGCGTCGAAACCATGATGGCAGTGAACCTGGGCACCCGCGGCACGCAGGAAGCGCTCGACCTGCTGGAGTACTGCAACATCGACGGCGGCACCGCCTTTTCGGACCAGCGCAGGGCAAACGGCGCGGAAAACAGCTATGGCATCAAGATGTGGTGCCTCGGTAACGAGATGGACGGACCCTGGCAGATCGGGCACAAAAGCGCCCAGGAGTACGGCCGGCTCGCTGCCGACACCGCCCGCGGCATGCGCATGATCGAACCCGACCTGGAACTCGTCGCCTGCGGCAGCTCCGGCCCCACCATGAGCACCTTCGGCGAATGGGAGCGCGTGGTCCTCTCCGAGACCTACGAACTGGTGGACCTGATCTCGGCGCACCAGTACTTCGAGGACTTCGGCGACCTGCAGGAATTCCTCTCCGCCGGCCATCGGATGCAGGCGTTCATCCATGACATCGTGAGCCACATCGACCATGTGAAGTCGGTGAAGAAGTCCGCCAGGCAGGTGAACATTTCCTTCGACGAATGGAACGTGTGGCACATGACCCGGGACGAATCGCGGCCTCCCACCGGCAAGGACTGGCCGGTGGCCCCCGTCCTGCTCGAGGACACCTACACAGTGGCGGACGCCGTCGTCGTCGGCGACCTCCTGGTCACGCTGCTCAAGAACACCGACCGCGTCCACTCCGCCAGTCTGGCGCAGCTGGTCAACGTGATCGCCCCGATCATGACCGAGCCCGGCGGCCGCGCGTGGAAGCAGACCACCTTCCACCCGTTCGCGCTGACGTCCCGCCACGCCTCCGGAACAGTGCTGCAGCTCGCCGTCGAGTCCCCGCTGGTCAGCGGCGGCAAGACGAAGGACTTCGCCGCGGTGTCCGCCGTCGCAACCTATGATGCGGAGAAGGGCGAAGCCGTGGTGTTCGCCGTCAACCGCTCGACTACGGACGCGCTGGGACTGGACGCCGTGGTGTCCGGCCTGGGCAACGTGCGTGTGGTTGAGGCAGTCACCTACGCCAACAAGGACCCTTACTGGCAGGCAACCGCTGATGATTCCACCTCCGTCCTGCCGTCGGAGAACGTCTCCGTCAAGGCCGACGGGGGCCGGCTCACCGGCGAGCTGCCGGCCGTGTCCTGGTCCATGATCCGGCTGGCTGTCGGCGCCTGAACTCCAGCGGGTTTCGGTCCAGTTACGCACGCATGAAGGCGGCGAAGCCTGCGTCACTGGGCAAAAACTTCAGCTCAGGGGGCCGGCATAACAACGGCGGCTGACGCACCTGCCCAGCTCTGGGAGGATGGACGGCATGGAACTGCACATCACGGGGGACCCCGCCGCGGATAAGTTGTTGAGTGAGGACGCCTTCGCACTGCTGACGGGCATGCTGCTGGACCAGCAGGTGACCATGGAATCGGCGTTCGCCGGGCCCGAGAAAATCAGGACCAGGATCGGGTCCATGAAGCCTGAGGCCATCGCCTCCCAGGACCCGCAGGCCTTCGTCGAGATGTTCAAGGAACGGCCCGCCGTCCACCGCTTTCCGGGTTCGATGGCCGCACGCGTGCAGGCGCTCGCCGAAACCGTGCAGAGCGAGTGGGACGGCGATGCCACCGCCATCTGGACCAAGGACAACCCGGACGGCCAGGAGGTGCTGCGCCGCCTGAAGGCCTTGCCCGGTTTCGGCGAGCAGAAAGCCAAAATCTTCCTGGCCCTCCTCGGCAAACAGTGCGGCCTCCAAGCGAGCGGCTGGCGCGAAGCCGCCGGGCACTATGGCGAGGAAGGGGCCTATCTTTCGGTCGCCGACATCGTGGATACGGAGTCCCTCTCCAAAGTGCGGGCCAGCAAGCAGGCTGCCAAGGCCGCGGCGAAGGCAGCCAAAGCGAAAGACTGAAGGGCTCGTCCTGCCCCTAGCGCAGCGGCCGGTTCCCGTTCGGAGGGCATCGTCTGCAACGATGTATGCCAGGGACAGGCGGAAGCACACGAAGGAGCCACGATGGCGGTCACCATGAACGATGTAGCGAGGGCGGCCGGTGTCTCGCTCAAGACGGTGTCCAACGTCCTGAACAACTACGAGTTCATCCGTCCCGCCACCAAGCAGCGGGTCCAGGACGCCATCGCCGAACTTGGGTATGAAGCCAACCTGACGGCCCGCAGCCTCCGCTCCGGCAAGACACGCATGCTGGGCCTGGTCCTGTCCGACCTCTCCGCGCCCTACTACGCGGAACTCGCCTCCCGACTGATGAAGGCCGCCTCACAGCGGGGCTACCGGGTGCTGGTGGAGCAGTCGGACGCTGTTTCGGAGGTGGAACTGAACGCCCTGCAGGGGCCGTTCCGGCAGTTGACGGACGGCCTGCTGTTTACGCCGCTGATCATTGACGCCGATGCCGTCGCAGCCCGCGTGGGCCAGAAACCCCTGGTCATGCTGGGTGAACACATCCTGGATCCCCGGTTCGACCTCGTCACCATGAAGAATGAGGAAGCCGCCGCTGCCCTGACCGCCCACCTCCTGGCCGCCGGCCGTCGTCGGATCGCCGTGATCGGCGCCCGCCCGGAGGAGTCCACCGGGAGTCCCGGCCTGCGCCTCAACGGCTACCGCAAAGCGCTGGAGCAGGCGGGGGTCCCGTTTGATCCGGCACTGATCGCACCGTGCGAGTGGCGCCGGGACAATGGCGCGGCCGCCGTGGCCGGACTCCTGGAAAAGGGCGTGGAGTTTGACGCCGTGTTCGGCCTGAATGACGTTCTCGCGCTCGGAGCCATGCACGAACTGCTGATCCGCGGCATCCAGGTGCCCGAAGAGGTGGCCGTGGCAGGCTTCGACGACATTGACGAGGCCCGGTTCGCCTCGCCCTCCCTCACCACCGTCTCCCCGGGTATGGATGAGATCGCCCACCGTTCCATTGCCCTGCTGCTCGACCGCATTGAGGGGCAGGAGAAGGCCGGCCAGGGCGTGCATGTGGAGGCTGCGTTCCAGCTGAAGGTCCGTGAATCCGCACCCTAGGGTTTCGCTCCGCAGGCCACAGGGTACCTTTCCGGCAGAGCTCAACGAGGGAAAGGTGCCCACATGATTGCACTACTTGTCATCGACATGCAGAACGCCTACTTCGAGGCGCCGGAACTGGCAGTGCAGCAGGAGCGGCTGGTCGCATCCTGCAACAGGTTGCTCGAGGCCTTCAAAGCCAGCGGGCACAAGGCGTTGATGGTGGGTACCGAGCATGAGCGGGACAAATCCACCTGGACGCTGAACATGCTTGACGATGACCAGGGCTTCATTTTCCGCGGCAGCGAGCAGACCCAGGCGGTGCCGGGGCTGGCCATCGACGGCCTGCCACAGCTGAACAAAACGCGTGACAGCGCCTTCATTGGTACCAATCTGTTGTCCCGGCTGCGGAACTGGGGCGCCGACGAGGTGGTGCTGGCAGGAGTGTCAACGCACAACTGCATCGCCCAGACCGGCGCAGATGCGTTCGCCCACAACATCCGGGTCACTTATGCGAAGGATGCCATGGCTTCGGAGGACAACCAGGACGCCAAGGACATGCTGCGCATTCTCTCCACCAGTTACCGCCAGCCCGTCCAGTCCAGCGACGAGATCCTGGCCAGGCTCAGTGAGGCAAAGTAGGCCGCTAAGCCGCCCCCCCTTCCCGCTGAGTCTCCCCACGTTTGGGGACGGACGACGGCGTGTCCCGGCGAAACGCCGTCGTCATCGCCTTTCCGGCGCTGAAACCTGGGGAGATTCAGCGCGTTGGCGGAGGCGGACGCGCGATAGAGCGGGTGAGAGCCGGGCATAACAAACCTGAAACGTGGCGGAAACGTCTGCCACCTACTGTGGGTCCCACGCCGTCCGCCGCCCGTTGAAGGGACCCTAATGCATCTGATGCCACGTGAGCAGGAAAAGCTTCTGATCGTGGTGGCCGCCGACCTCGCCCGGCGGCGCCAGGCCCGCGGACTCAAGCTCAACTACCCCGAGGCCGTGGCCATCATCAGCTACGAACTGGTGGAGGGCGCCCGCGACGGCCGCACCGTCGCGGACCTCATGAGCTACGGCACCACACTTCTGCGCCGCGAGGACGTGATGGAGAGCGTGCCCGAGATGATCCACGACGTCCAGATCGAGGCAACCTTTCCGGACGGCACCAAACTCGTCACCGTCCACGATCCCATCCGCTGAAGGGCAGGCCATGATTCCAGGAGAGTACGTCCTTCGGCCCGAGCCTGTGAGGGCGAACGCCGGGCGGGAGGCAAGAGACGTCGTCGTGGTTAACACCGGTGACCGCCCCGTCCAGGTGGGTTCGCACTTCCACTTCGCCGAAGCCAACGCGGCCCTGACCTTCGACCGCGAAGCCGCCTATGGCCGGCGGCTGGACATTCCGGCCGGCACAGCGGCCCGGTTTGAGCCGGGGGACTCACGGAACGTGCGGCTGATCGAACTGGCCGGCAGCCGGGAAGTATACGGGCTGGGCAACGCTGTCAATGGGCCACTGGCAGACGGCGTGGGGATCCCAGACGGGCAGTCCGAAAAGAAGGAGGACGCCAAGTGAGTTTCGAGATTTCCCGCCGGCAGTACGCCGACTTGTACGGCCCAACGACGGGTGACGCCATCCGGCTGGCGGATACCGACCTGTTCCTTGAGATCGAGAAGGACCTCACCGTTTACGGCGAGGAAGTGGTGTTCGGAGGCGGCAAGGTGATCCGCGACGGCATGGGCCAGAACGGCCAGGTGACACGGGACGGTGTTGATTCCGGCGGTGTTGGTTCCGACGGTCTTGACGACGGCGGTGTTGGTTCCGGCGGCGGTGTGCCGGACACCGTCATCACCAACGCCGTGATTTTGGACTACACCGGCATCTACAAGGCCGATGTGGCGATCAGGGACGGCCATATCTTCAAAATCGGCAAGGCCGGCAACCCGCAGATCACCGACGGCGTGGACATCGTCATCGGTGCCAGCACCGAAATCATCGCCGGCGAGCGCAAGATCCTCACCGCCGGGGGAGTGGACACCCACATCCACTTCATCTCCCCGGACCAGATCCCCGCGGCACTGACCAGCGGCATCACCACCATGATCGGCGGCGGCACCGGCCCGGCCGAAGGCACCAAAGCCACCACGGTGACGCCCGGAAAGTGGCACATCCAGCGGATGCTCCAGGCGGCCGAGGGCTTCCCCATGAACATCGGACTCTTCGGCAAGGGCC
The DNA here is from genome assembly GCF_054792695.1 of Arthrobacter sp. Z1-9. Lineage (NCBI taxonomy): Bacteria > Bacillati > Actinomycetota > Actinomycetes > Micrococcales > Micrococcaceae > Arthrobacter > Arthrobacter sp. Z1-9. The sequence goes on from NZ_CP096456.1 coordinate 551,712, forward strand.
ATGCGTCCGCCGTCGAACCCTTGGCGGAGCAGATCCGCGCCGGAGCCATCGGGCTGAAGGTCCACGAGGACTGGGGATCCACCACCTCGTCGATCGACACAGCCCTGACCGTCGCCGACGAATACGACGTGCAGGTTGCCATCCACACCGACACCCTGAACGAGTGCGGCTTTGTGGAGGACACCATCCGGGCCATCAACGGCCGCGTCATCCACACCTTCCACACCGAAGGTGCCGGCGGCGGGCACGCCCCGGATATCATCAAGATCGCCGGGATGCCCAACGTCCTGCCGGCGTCCACCAACCCCACGCTGCCGTACACGCGCAACACCATCGAAGAGCACCTCGACATGCTGATGGTCTGCCACCACCTCAACCCCGACATTCCCGAGGATGTAGCCTTCGCCGATTCCCGCATCCGGGCCGAGACCATCGCGGCCGAGGACGTCCTGCAGGACCTCGGCATTTTCTCCATCACCTCCTCCGACTCGCAGGCAATGGGCCGGGTGGGCGAGGTGATCACCCGCACCTGGCAGGTGGCGGACAAGATGAAGAAGCAGCGCGGCGTGCTGGAGGACCCCCGTGGGGACAGCGCTGTCGGTATCCACGGCTCAGCGTCGGGTTTGGGTTCGGGCAGCGACAACTTCCGCCTCAAGCGCTACGTGGCCAAATACACGATCAACCCCGCGATCGCGCAGGGGATTGCGGACTCGGTGGGCTCGGTGGAAGTGGGCAAATTCGCGGACCTGGTGCTGTGGGACCCGGCCTTCTTCGGCGTCAAGCCGGAACTCGTACTCAAGGGCGGCCAGATCGCCTACGCGCTGATGGGCGACGCGAACGCCTCCATTCCCACGCCGCAGCCGCGGACCATGCGGCCAATGTTCGCAGCGTTCGGCAAAGCCCTGCAGCAGTCCTCCATCACGTTCCTGTCCCAGGCAGCGATCAACGCCGGCGTCCCCCACGAACTGGGCCTGGAAAAGGTCATCCGGCCCGTCTCGGGAATCCGGACGCTGACCAAGGCCGACCTGAAATACAACGACGCCACCCCGGACATCCAGGTGGACCCGGAAACGTACCAGGTAACGGTCGACGGCGAGGACGTCACCTGCGAGCCGTCCGACGTGCTGCCCATGACCCAGCGCTACTTCCTCTTCTAACTTCAACCCCCGGAGCCCGACGTGATCATCGAAAAAGTCCTCGGCAACCTGCACGAACTGCCGGACCCGCACGCCTACGCCGACCTGCACCGGGAGAAAGTGGTGCTCCCCAGCGCCCAGCTCGTCAAACGAATCCAGCGCGCCACCACCGACCATGGCAAGGAGATCGGCATCCGGCTGCCGTCCGGCTCCGGTGACTTGCGCGACGGCGACATCCTGCACGTGGCCGGCTCCAACATGATCGTTGTATCCGTGCTCCCCACCGACGTCCTGGTGATCGCGCCCAGGACCATACACGAAATGGGCGTCGTGGCCCACTCCCTCGGCAACCGGCACCTTCAGGCACAGTTCTTCGACTCTGCTTCCGAATATGGGGCTGACGTCATGGTGTGCGCCTACGACCACACCGTCGAGGACTACCTTCGCCACACAGCCGTGCCCTACTCCCGCCAGGAACGCGTCATGCCTGTGCCCTTCCGCCATGCTGAACACTCGCACTAGTTCCTCGCCTTCGGCCGCCGGGTGCGCCTTGGGGGCTTCGGCGGGAGATAGGGGCCGTGCCCGCTTCGCGGTGCCCACCACGCCGCGGCCCCTATCTCCCGCCTCCGCCGATCCAAAAGGTCACCACTCGTCGAGGTTCTCGTCATGAGCTACCAACTGGCGCTTCAGCAACTCGTTGACTCGGCTCTTCCTACTGGTGCCTTTGCGCACTCTCTTGGTTTCGAGACGTATGTCGATGCTGGTGTGATCGCTGATGAGGCTTCTTTTGGGGCTTGGTTGTCCGCGTTTATCTCGCAGTCGCTTTCTTACTCTGATGGGTTGGCCATCCGGTTTCTTTATGAGGGGGTTGATGTCGGGGAGTTGGATGAACTCTTGTCGGCTTCGCTGCTTCCTCGGCAGGTTCGGGAGGCTTCCGTCAAAATGGGGCTCCGGTTGCTGGAGATTGGGGGCGAGGTCTTTCCCTCGGCGGTGCTGGGGCTGTACCGGGACCTGGTGAGCGGAGGCCTTGCCGCCGGGCATCAGCCACTGGCGTTCGCCGTCGTCGCCCGCTCCCTCGGCGTGCCGCTGCAGGAGGCGCTCGCCGCCTATCTTTTCGCCGCCGTCACGTCACTGACGCAGAACGCCGTCCGCGCCATCCCGCTGGGCCAGAACGCCGGCCAGCGGCTGCTGCGGCAAGCGGCCGACGACGTCGCTGCCGCCGTCCAACGGGTCCCTCACCTGGCGTGGGACGACTTTGGTGCCGTCACCCCGGGACTGGAAATTTCACAAATGCGGCACGAGCACCAACGTGCCCGGATGTTCATGAGCTAACTGCGCTTTTTACTCAGGAGGACAGAATGACGGAACCTATCAAGATCGGCATCGGCGGACCCGTGGGTGCCGGCAAAACCCAGCTCGTGGAGCGGCTCACCCGGCACATGAGCGGTGACATCTCCATGGCCGCCATCACCAACGACATCTACACCATCGAGGATGCCAAAATCCTGGCCGCCAACGGCATCCTCCCCGTGGACCGGATCATCGGCGTCGAAACCGGCGGCTGCCCACACACCGCCATCCGCGAAGACACCTCCATGAATACCGCCGCCATCGAAGAACTCAAAGCCCGGCACCCGGACCTGCAGGTGATCTTCGTCGAATCCGGCGGCGACAACCTCTCCGCCACCTTCAGCCCCGAACTCGTGGACTTCTCCATCTACATCATCGACGTAGCCCAGGGCGAAAAGATCCCCCGCAAAGCCGGCCAAGGCATGATCAAGTCCGACCTCTTCATCATCAACAAAACCGACCTCGCCCCCCACGTCGGAGCGGACCTCGCCGTCATGGAACGGGATTCCAAGGAGTTCCGCGGAAACAAACCGTTCTGCTTCACGAACCTCAAGACCGACGAAGGGCTCGAAGCCGTAATCGAATGGGTGAGGCGCGACGTCCTGATGCTTGACCTCGCGTCATGACCACGACGGCGGACGCGTTGCCCAAGGCGGGCATCTCACCTGGGCCTGCGACCGCGGGTGATAGGGGCCGTGCCCGCTTCGCGGTGCCCGCCACGCCGCGGCCCCTATCACCCGCGTCCGCTGATCGGCCCGAGATAGGCCGGCTGGAGCTTCGGGTCGCCTTGCGCGGTCAGCGGTCCGTGGCCGCACATCAGTACCATCAGGGCGCCCTCAGAGTGTTGCGGCCGCACTACCTTGATGACTCCGGGCAGGTTTGCTATGTCGTTGTTAATCCTGGCGGCGCTTATCTTGGGGCGGATCTCTTTGTTTTGGATGTTGAAGTTGAAGCGGGCGCTGATCTGTTGTTGACCACGCAGTCGGCTACGAAGGTCTATCGGACTCCTGGGTCTTTTGCTGAGCAGCGGATGGTTGTTCGGCTGGGGGAGGGGGCGCGGTTTGAGTTGATGCCCGACCAACTCATTGCCTACCGGGAGGCCAGCTACCGGCAACGGACGCACGTAACTCTCCAGCCGTCGTCCTCGCTGGTCATGGCTGAAGTGGTGACTCCTGGCTGGTCGCCGGACGGGGCCTCCTTCCGGTACGAGGAAATCCGGCTGCGCAACGAGATCCGGGTGGAGACGCCAGGGGGCACCCAACTCCTGGCGCTGGACAACCTGCTCATCCGGCCGCCGTCGGCTGATGTCACCGGGGTGGGGTTTATGGAGGGCTTCAGCCACCTTGGTTCACTGATCGTTGTGGACCCGCGGGTGGACCAGGCGCTCGCCGATGAGCTGAACGACATAGCAACTGCCCGCGACGCGCTGACTGGCATCTCGTTGACGCGCAGCATCGCAGGGACCACGGGGCTGGTCCTGCGCTCGCTGTCCAACAGCACCGGGGAACTGAACCTACTTCTGGGCGCCTGCACCTCCCTCCTTCGGGAGCGGTGGCACGGGCAGGAACCGCTGAACCTGAGGAAGCACTGATGACAGCCATCGCGAACATCACCACCCTCTACCGGAGACGGGACGCCTTGCCGCTGCGGACCCGGCTGCTGTGGATGTTCGGTGCGGTGACCGCGCTGCACGCCGCCGCCGTCGTACTCCTGCTCACAGGCCATGCAGGGGGAATGGGCGCCCAGGTCCTCACCGGGGGACTGGTCCTGACGGCCTACCTCGCGGGCGTGAAGCACAGCTACGACTGGGACCACCTTGCGGCCATTGACAATTCCACCCGCAAATTCGTGGCGAACCGCCAGGACCCGGTGAGCGTTGGCTTCGCCTTCAGCCTTGGGCACAGCTCGGTGGTGACGCTGGCCGGCGTGCTGGTTATCGCCGGCGCCACCGCCGTGGGGGAGTTTATGCAGGAAGGATCAACCGGCAACCTGGTGCTCGGGCTGATCGGCAGCGGCGTTTCCGGGTTCTTCTTGCTGGCTCTGGGCCTTTTCAACGGCTCGGCGTTCGCCCGCTCCGCGCAGGCCTACCGACGGGCGCGGACAGGAGCGGTGCTTGATCCCGAAGACCTTGAACCGACGGGAGTGGTGGCCAGGCTGCTTGCCCGGCCGCTGGCCCGTGTGCGGCGGCCACGCAACATCTACGTGATCGGCTTCCTGTTTGGGCTGGGCTTTGACACAGCCACCACCATCGGGCTGCTGATGATGACGACGGCGGCATCCCTGGCCGGGGTGCCGCCCATCGCCCTGCTGGCACTGCCGCTGGCGTTCACCGCTGCCATGACCCTGTGCGACTCCCTGAACGGGATGGCCATGATGCGGCTGTACAGGTCGGCGCTTGATGACCCGCAGCGGAAGCTCGGTTTCAACGCCCTCGTGACCGGTATCTCGGCGGTGTCAGCGCTGTTCATCGCAGTGATCACGCTGGGCGGCTTCGTCAACGCCGCCTTCGCGCTGGAGGACCCCCTGACCGCGTGGCTAGGATCCGTCGACATGGGCCATGCCGGCCTGCTGCTGGTGGCACTACTGCTGGCCGTCTGGGCTGCGGCTGCTCTCAAGGGGCGGGTGCAGCAGTTCCCGGCACTAAGAAGGTGCGAAGCAGGGGCCGACGGGCAGCACTAAGGAGGCAGGCGTCAAACCGGCAGGCGCTCGTGGACACCAAACAGCCCGGCCAGGCGGTCAGGCGACGCTCGTGGACAGGCAACAACCCGGCCAGCCGGTCAGGCCGCCATCCGGCCCCTGCCCTTCCTATGCGCTCGACTCTTGGCACGCTCCGGCACACCTGCTTTCGAAGCCAGCGGCACCTGCCCGCCGTCGGGAACCCTGCTGTCCGCGTGCAGGTGCACTCCGTGTTCGATGAGGACGCTGGAGCCAATGCGTGAGTGGCTGCCGATGTGCACGCGGTTTCCGATCACCGTGCCCCGGCCTATTCGCACACCGTCACCGATGACTGCCCGGTCGCCGATGGTGGCATCGCGGTCGATCCAGCTGCCGTGGCCAATCCGGCAACCCGAGCCGATCCGGGCGCCGTACTCCACATAGGTCATCGGGCCGATGTGTGAACTTTCAGCCGCTGTGGCACCGGGAGCGATGAGGCCGCCGCCATTGGCATGACGGGCGTAGCGGGTGACCTTCCCGGCGTCGTCTTCAACTGATACAAACTTCGCGTTCATTCAATCCCTCGTTAACGGTTGCGGCCTTTTCAGCCGCACATTCAGTTAACGGTTCACAACTCAAAGGGATTCCCGGGACCGGGATGACAATGACGGCGCGGCTTCTGAAGCCTGTGCCTCAGGCCACGAGGTTGGCTGCGGCGGTGTCCATGTGCGCGCGGATGGTCTTCCGGGCGAGTGATGCGTCGCCTGTTTCAATGGCCGCCACAATGTCGTTATGCCGATCCACACTCATGTTCTTGACGCCTTTTTCCAGCCCGGCAAACATGATGGACATCCGGATGGATCCTTCCAGCGACTCCCAAGTGTGCAGGAGGGTTTCGTTGCCAGTGAGCCGGCAGAGCGTACGGTGGAACTCCAGGTCCGATTCGACCCGTCGCTGCAGGCCTTCCTTTTCTGCGGCTTTCATGGCGTCGGTGGCTGACCGCAGGGAGGTGATAACGTGCTGCCGGTCCGGCAGTTCACAGAGTGTCCGGGCAGCGAGGGACTCCAGGGCGGCGCGCACGGCGTAGATATCCCGGATCTCCTTCTCATCCAGGTGCCGTACTGAGAGCCTGCCGCGGGGACCTGCGGACAGCAGGCCTTCCTGCTCAAGCTGGCGGAGCGCTTCACGGAGTGTTCCCCGGCTGATCTGCAGCATCTCCGACAGCTCGGTTTCCACGAGATGCCGCCCGGGCTCCAGCTCGCCGCTGGTGATGGCGGTCCGCAGCGCCGCGAGCGCCTGCTCACGCAGGCTTTTCTTTTCCAGTCCCAGCAGAGGGGCGGTCAGTCCAGCCAAGGTCTTAGTCCTCAATGTTGTAAGTCGACTGTTTACAGTCGTAGTTTCGATGGTACGGCAGAAAGCACGGCTCCGGCCGGGACCGATGCCGTGCTTTCTGTATTTCCGAAGTGCCCGTTATCCGAGCTCAGCGAGCACCTTTGCCACGATGCGGTCCACGGCAAGGCCGTAGCGGTCGTGGAGGGTGGGCAGCGCCCCGGCGTCGAGGAACTGATCCGGCAGTGCCACCGGGACCACGCGCTTGCCAACGCCCGCGGTGACGACGGCGGACGCCACTGTTTCGAACAGACCGCCCACCACAGAGTGGTTCTCCAGCGTCACGGCCAGGCGGTCGGTGTTGATCTCGGCCAGCACGGTGGCGGCGTCGAACGGTTTGATGGTGGGGGTGTGCACGACGGCGACGTCCACGTTATGTGCGGCCAGGGCCTTGGCTGCCTGCAGGGCGCGCATGGTCATCAGGCCGGAGGAGATAAACACCACGTCGTTGCCCCCGCGCAGCACCTTGGCCTTGCCGAGTTCGAACGTGTAGTCGTACTCGTCCAGGACGGTGGGGACGTTGCCGCGCAGAAGGCGCAGGTAGGTGGGTCCATCGCTGGCGGCCAGCTGTGGGACTGCCTGCTCGATGTCGATCGAGTCGCAGGGGTCAACGATGGTCAGGTTGGGCATGCCGCGGAAAATTGCCATGTCCTCGGTGGCCTGGTGGCTGGGGCCGTATCCGGTGGTCAGGCCGGGCAGGCCGCCGACGATGTTGACGTTCAGGTTCGGTTCTGCAGCATCCAGGCACAGGAAGTCGTAGGCACGGCGTGCCGCGAACACCGAGTAGGTGGACGCGAACGGCACCAGCCCCGTTTCCGCCAGCCCGGCGGCCGCTCCGAAGAGCAGCTGCTCCGCCATGCCCATTTGGAAGAAGCGCTCCGGGAAGGCCTTGGCGAAGATGTGCATGTCTGTGTACTTGCCCAGGTCAGCGGTGAGGCCCACGATCTTGTCGTTCTCCTGTGCGGCCTTCACCAGCGCGTGCCCGAACGGTGCCGAGGAAGTCTTCTGACCAGGGTCGGCGAAAGACGCGATCATGGCCGAGGTCTTCAGCTTGGGCTTTGAGGCTGTTGTTGTGGCTGCAGGTGCCGACGCGGCCGTGGTGGTGGTGCTCATGCTGAAGCCTTTCCTTCGTAACCGGCGGTGAGCTGCTCGCGGCAGGTCTGCCATTCGTGTTCTTCGATGCGCATGAAGTGCGCCTTTTCACGGTTCTCCAGCAGGGGAACGCCCCGGCCTACCTTCGTGTCGCAGAGGATGACGGAAGGACGCCCGACGGCGGCGGCTTGGGCGGCTGCGTTGTCGAACGCTTCCAGCAGCGCGGCGACGTCGTTCCCGTCGACGCGCTGGGTGTACCAGCCGAACGATTCCCACTTCTCCGTGACCGGTTCGGTGCGCAGCACGGTGTCCGTCTTACCGTCGGCCTGCAGGGCGTTGATGTCCACCATGGCGGTCAGATTGCCCAGCTGGTGATGGTGGGCGCCCATGGCAGCTTCCCAGGTGGACCCCTCATCCAGTTCGCCGTCCGAAAGGAAGTTGAAAACCCGGGCGCCGGAGCCCTGGTAGCGCAGGCCCAGGGCCATGCCGACGGCGATGGTCAGGCCGTGGCCCAGGGAACCGCCGGAGATTTCCATGCCGGGGGTGTAGGTGGACATCCCGGACATCGGCAGCCGGGAATCGTCCGAGCCATAGGTTTCCAGTTCCTCCACCGGGACAATCCCGGCTTCGGCGAGGGCCGCGTAGTGGCCGATGGCGTAATGGCCGGTGGAGAGCAGGAACCTGTCCCGTGCCTCCCAGTGCGGATCCTCGGCCTTGAAGCGGAGCTGGTCGCCGTACACCGTGGCCAGCATGTCCGCAGCGCCCAGGGCCTGGCCTACATAGCCCTGCCCCTGGACCTCGCCCATGTTCAGGGCGTGGTGCCGGATCCGGTAGGCGGCGGCGGAAACATTGGCAACGCGTGAGGTGGTGGGGGCGGCGGGGGTTTCCATAGTGGCAGTCAATTGGGCTTCTTCTGTGGTGGTCATTAGGCGTTTACGATCTGCGGGGTGCTTTTGGTGGCTTCGTCAGCCAGCTGGCGTTCGCGCTTGCCCCAGGTTTCCCGGGTGACGACTGCGGCCCAGAGGCCGATGGCGGCGTAGAAGCTGAAGAGCAGCGCCGGGCCCATCCAGCCCAGGGCCACGAACAGCAGCGTGGTGACGAAGGGCGTGAATCCGGAGACCATGGCCGAAATCTGGTAGGCCAATGAGGCGCCGGAGGAGCGGGTCTTGGCTTGGAACAGTTCCGGGAACCACGGGCCCTGTGCACCGGCCAGGGAGTTCTGGCAGACAGCGTAGGAGATGACGATGGTGGCGATGACGAAGATGAACATACCAGTGTTCACCAGCAGGAACATGGGAATGCCGAACAGGGCGGCGAAAGCGGTAGACCAGATGTAGAGCGGCCGGCGGCCGATCCTGTCCGTAAGCCGTGCCCACGCCATGGTGGCGAAAATCCCAATGAACGAGGCGATGCAGAGGGCAACGAGGGTTTCGGTCTTGTCTGCCAGCTGCTGGGTGTGGAGGTAGGAAATCATGTAGGTGACGGAGACAGCGTAGCCGGCAGTCTCGGCGATGCGGAGGCCGATGCCGCGGACAATGCTGCGCCAGTCGGTCTTGATGACCTCGATGATCGGGTTCTTGACGATGGAGCCGCTGTCCTTGACCTCGTCGAAGACGGGGGACTCGGGCACCTTGGAGCGGATGATCAGGCCGACAACAACGAGCACGATGCTGGCGAGGAAGGGAACGCGCCACGCGAGCTCACCACCCAGGTTCACGCTGACCAGGAAAACCAAGTTGGCCAGGAGAAGACCGACAGGGAAGCCGGCCTGCACGATGCCGGTGTATTTGCCCTTGGACTTCCACGGCGCGTGCTCGTAGCTCATCAGGATGGCGCCGCCCCATTCGGCGCCGAAGGCCAGGCCTTGAACCACCCGGACGAAGACCAGCAGTGCGGGTGCAAGGAGGCCGACCTGCTCGTACGTGGGCAGGAGGCCGATCAGGAACGTGGCCACGCCCATGAGGATCAGGGAGGCGACCAGGACGGGCTTCCGTCCCACCTTGTCTCCGAGGTGCCCGCCGATGATGCCGCCGAGGGGGCGGGCGGCGAAGCCGACGCCGAGGGTGGCGAACGCGGCCAGCGTGCCGGTGACGGGATCGCCTGTGGGGAAGAAAGCGGTCCCGAAGTAGAGTGCGGCGGCGGTGCCAAAACCGATGAAGTCATACGTCTCGATGACTGCGCCCACACCGGAGCCAATGGCGACGCGCTTGGCGTCCTTGGTGCCGTGCACGTGGCCGCGCATTTTCAGAGCTTCATTGCTCATGGTTGGTTCCCTTTCGGAGAGCGGCTAGGGGGCGAGCCGCTGTCGACGGTTAACAAATGATAGACCCAGTGTGATGCTGGTCATGCCCAATGTCAACAGTCAATGTTGGAGGTTGACTGTTAACAGTAAGACCGTTAGTGTGGTGTCCATCACCACCGCTGGTGCGAGCCGGGCCAGCCAAAAGCAAGGGATCAATGATGTTCCATTCCAGACTCGGGTGCTCATCCATCAGCTTCCGCCACCAGGAGCTCGGCACCGCACTGCGGACGATGGGCGGACTGGGTTTCGAGGAAATCGATCTGGGCGCCCTGCCGGGCGTCTGCGACCATGTCCCGTACTACCTGGACCAGCCCGCCGTCGCTGCTGTTTCCGCTGAAGTAAATGCTTCCGGCCTCCGCGTGCGCTCCGTGAACGGCGATATAGGGGACCTTAATGCGGTGCTCGACGGCGACGGGCGCGCAGCGCGGCAGCGGCACCTTGACGCCCTCCTCACCCTGGCGGCGAATACCGGCGCGAAGGCGCTGGTCCTGCCGTGTGGCGCGCTGGACCACAATCCGGTCCGCAGCGTGGAGGAGGACCTAAACGCCATCGCCGGCCAGCTGATCAGGGCAAGCGAGCGCGCGGCTGAATTCGGCGTCGAACTCTGGACCGAATCACTGCACTTCCTGAGGTTCTGCTGGAACTTGGAACGCGCGGGACTGCTGGCTGACCGGCTGGCAGGATCGAGCGTTGGAATCGTCATGGATTTCAGCCACATCGTGGCCGCCGGGGAGGACCTCCAGGCCTACCTCGACCGGCACGCCGGCCGGATCACCCACGTCCACCTGCGTGACGCCGTGCCGGGAAACATCAACCTGGGCATCGGCAACGGCATCGCGGACTTCGCCGGAGGGCTGAAGCGGTTGGCCGCGGACGGTTACGCCGGGCACTTCTCACTCGAGCTGGAAACCCGGGACGTCACGCACGACGAACGCCCGGCGGCCACCGCCAAGGCAGCCAGCTTTATCACCGACCTCATCTGAACGAATTCTTCACCACCACCTGATCGATCACCAAGGAGCATCATGAGCACCATCCAGCGCACCGCAGTCCTCACCGGAGCAACCTCGGACCGGGGCATCGGTATCACCACCGCCCGCCGCTACGCCAATGAAGGCTGGGCTGTGGTGATCCTCGACCTGGACGGCGAGAAGTCCGCCAAAGTCGCCGCCGACATCGGCAATGAATTCAACGTCCCCGCCTTCGGCCACGAGATCGACGTCGCCAACGAAGCCTCCGTCACGGCCGCACAAGCCGCCGTCGCCGCCGAGGTCGCCGCCGGCAACCTGCCGCCGGTCGGTGCCCTGGCCAACATCGCCGGCATCACCTCGCCGGTACCATTCCTGGAGACCACCCTTGAGCTGTGGCACAAGGTGATGGACGTCAACGCCACCGGTACCTACCTGGTGACCAAGGCGTTCCTGCCGGACATGATCAGCAACGGCTGGGGCCGGATCGTCAACATGTCCTCCGTGTCCGCTCAGCGCGGCGGCGGCGTCTTCGGCAAGGTTCCGTACTCGGCAGCCAAAGCGGCAATCCTCGGCCTCACCAAAGCCCTCGCCCGTGAACTCGGCACCACCGGCGTGACCGTCAACGCCATCACACCTGGTGCCGTGGACACCAACATCCGCGTGGGCAGCACAGAGGAACAGGAAGCCGCCATCAACGCCGGCATCCCCTTGGGCCGCAACGCCACCACCGAGGAAGTCGCCGCCGTGATCACCTTCCTGTCCTCCGAGGACTCCGCCTACCTGACCGGCACCACCATCGACATCAACGGCGGAAGCCACCTCCACTAACGTCAGCCGCCAGCGGCCCACCGCCACCAAGACTTCGGCAGAGAGACCATCATGACCAAAATATTCAATGACCCCTCAGATTTCGCCGAGGAGGCCCTGGCGGGCTTCTGCGACATCCACTCCGACCTCGTCCGCCAGGTCCCCGGCGGGGCCGTCCGTCGATACCGCCCTGCACACCCCAAAGTTGCGGTGCTGGCCGGCGGCGGGTCCGGCCACTACCCCGCGTTCGCCGGACTAATCGGATCCGGATTTGCAGACGGGGCTGTGGTGGGCAATATCTTCACCTCGCCCTCCGCCCAGCAGGCATATTCCGTGGCAAAAGCGGCGGAGTCCGGCGCCGGCGTTGTCTTCACCTACGGCAACTACGCCGGCGACGTGATGAACTTCGGCATGGCCAGTGAACGGCTGGCTGCCGAAGGCATCGCCGTGGAGAACGTGCTGGTCACTGACGACATCGCCAGCGCCCCGCCGTCGGAGGCAAGCAAACGCCGGGGGATCGCTGGGGACTTCACAGTCTTTAAGATCATGGGCGCCGCGGCTGAAAGCGGTGCAAGCCTGGCCGAGGTGGTCCGCTTGGGCCGCAAGGCCAACGCCCTGACCCGCACGATCGGCAGTGCCTTCGCCGGCTGCACCTTCCCGGGCGCCGAGGCGCCGCTGTTCACCCTGCCGGACGGGCAAATGGGCCTGGGCCTGGGCATTCATGGCGAGCCCGGCCTGCATGACACGGACCTGCCGTCTGCGAAGGAACTGGGCCAGGAACTGGTGTCCCGGCTCCTCGCCGAGGCCCCGCAGGATACCGGCCAGCGGATAGCGGTCATCCTGAACGGCCTGGGATCCACCAAGCATGAAGAGCTCTTCGTCCTGTGGGGCACGGTGGCGCCTTTGCTGCGCGCCGCCGGCTACGCCCTGGTGATGCCTGAAGTTGGAGAACTGGTCACCAGTTTGGACATGGCGGGCGCTTCGCTCACTATCACCTGGCTCGATGACGAACTGGAACAGTTGTGGGTTGCTCCGGCCGAGACCCCCGCATACCGCCGCGGGAACACATTCCGGGATGCCGGGACACTGCTGGTGGAGGGAACGTCCGGCGCCGATGCGGCCGCTGCCGCGTTCGTCGCCACGGAGGGGTCCCGGCAGTACGCGACTGCCTGCGTTGCTGCCTTGAACGCTGCCAAGTCCTTGCTGCACGACGCCGAGGAGCGGCTGGGCAAGATGGACGCTATAGCCGGCGACGGCGACCACGGGCGCGGGATGGTGCGCGGGATTGACGCCGCCGTGGCTGCCGGTTACACAGCTCTGGGGCAAGGATCCGGAGCTGGAGACGTGCTGGCAGCCGCCGGTGATGCCTGGGCCGACAAGGCAGGGGGAACGTCCGGTGTCCTGTGGGGAACCGGACTGCGTGCCTTCGCGGAAACGGTAGGCAACGGTTCTGTTCCCGATGCCCAGGAGCTGGGCGCTGCTGTTAATGCATTCGCGGACCGGATTGTGCAGCTGGGCAAGGCCGAAAGCGGTGACAAGACCATGGTGGACGCGCTGCTGCCGTTCGCCTCAACCTTCGACCGCCTGGTGGCAGAAGGGGAGAAGCCTGACCGGGCATGGCAAGAGGCCGCCGGCGAAGCGACAGCCGCCGCCGAAGCCACGGCGCAGCTTCTTCCACTGAAAGGCCGGGCCAGGCCGCTTGCTGCAAAGAGTTTGGGTACCGCCGACCCGGGGGCGACGTCCCTAGCCATGATCTTCACTGTCATGGGTCCCCATCTGACGGCAGTTCCCGCAATATCGGCACGTGAAACGGTTGGAGTACAGGCATGAACGCTGGAAGGCAAACTGCTGGACTGCGGCTCATCGTGGGCGCGGACGAGGCAGGTGTTGACTACAAGGACAGGGTGCTGGAAGACCTCCGCCAGGATCCCCGGGTCAGTGAGGTCATCGACATCGGAGTTAATCGCACCGATTCGCCGGACGACTTTACTAAGCCCTACCCCTATGTAGGGATCGCGGCCGGCGAGATGATCCGGGATGGTGCCGCTGACCGTGCCATCCTTTTCTGCGGCACGGGAATTGGTGTTGCCATCGCCGCTAACAAGGTGGAGGGCATCCGCGCCACGGCCGCCCATGACTCGTTTTCCGTGGAGCGTTCGGTCCTGTCCAACGACTGCCAGGTCCTTACCATGGGCCAGCGCGTGGTGGGCGTGGAACTTGCGCGCAGGCTGGCAAGGGAATGGATCGGCTACACGTTTGACCCGGATTCGGCTTCAGCGGGCAAGGTCAAGGTCCTCACGGATTTCGAAGCCTGCTGACCGGCAAGGTTTAAGGCAACGCGATGAAGCCGTATCGCTACCATGACTGGAGCCGGCTGATCGGAACACCGGTGGAGGTCCGCAAGGATTTCGAAATTGTGCGCACCGGCGTTGTGGATGATGCCATGGCGGATTCGTCTGCCTTGTGGCTGGCTGCCGATGCAGGAGGAGGCAGGGCCCTTTATGCTGCCGCAGAGGGTTACGAGGTGTGGATCCGGCCCATGGAGCTTGGCGGGAAGCTCTGTTTCAAGATGGCGGCGGCGCAACTCTCAGGGCCGCGGCAAGGAAGCAGGTCCTGGTAGGCAGGCATGTGAAGGGGTGGGCTTCCCGCCACACGGTTCCTACACTGGGGTGATGATTACAGTCACCGGAAGTGTGGAAACCGCGTTGCCCGCCGAGTTGGCCTTTGCCTACATGCGGGACTTCGAAAACACGAGCGAGTGGGATCCCAGCACCCCGGTGATGGACAAGCTGACCCCGGGTCCTGTGGCTGTGGGGCACCGGTACCACGCCGAGTCGGAGTTCCGGGGCAAACGCCAGACCCTCGAGTACGAGGTCATCGAGTTAACGGAAAACCACATCAAACTCCGCGGCGAGAACAAGACGGTCACGGCTTTTGACTCGATCGATGTGAGCTCCAACGGTGCGGGTTCCGTGGTCAAGTACACGGCGGAGTTCAGCATCAAAGGACCGGCGAAGATCATCCAGCCACTGCTGAAGCCGGCCTTCATGTCGCTGCGCGACCCGGCGCTGAACGGGATCAGGGACACCCTCAACTCCCGCGCGGGAGCATGACGAAAGGGCGCCCCTTGATAACCGCCCGGAGCGTCAGTTCCTGGAGGGCAATACTAGAGTCCGGTGAGACGGGAGCACGCCTCCCATAGGCGCCGGCGGGCTTCGGGATCCGAGCCCATGCCCGGCGTCGGGAGCTCCTTCCGCTTTGCCCAAAGCTTTCCCGAAACTTCCGCTGTATCAGGTGAGGTGGCAAGCCAGACGGCGGTGTCTGCCGCCTTCTCGGCCGGGGCGCCGAAGGTGTTGGTGACCCAGCGGAATGGGCCTCCAACGTCCTGCAGCAGCGCAGTGTTCTTGACGAGGCCGGGATGGACGGCGTTCGCCACCACGCCCGTGCCGCGCAGGCGCTCGGCGAACTCCTGCGTCAAGAGGACGCGGGCAAGCATTGTGGGCGGCGTGGACCGAAGGTAGCTGTACTTGCCCTTCGCCGTCTGGAGGTCGTCGAAGTCGAGTGTGGTGTTGCCGTACCGTGAAGCCACATTCACAATTCTTGCCGGAGACCCAGCCGCAGACGGAGACCCAGCCGGGCCGGACCTGCCTGCGGTTCCGGTATTTGCCTTCTCCTGAGTGCCCGCGCGCTTGAGGGCGTCCAGCAGCAGATCGGTCAGCAGGAAGTAGGCCACCACATTCGTGGCGAAGGTCAGTTCCAGCCCGTCCGGTGTGACATGGCGTTCCTTGCGGAAGACCCCTGCGGCGTTGACAAGCACATCCAGCCTGTCGTGGCGGGACAGGAAATCGGACGCCGCCCGCCGGATCGAGGACTGGGCAGACAGGTCACAGGCCAGGGGTTCAAGCCTGGCATCCGGAACCAGCGCTCCTATGCCAGCCATCGCTGCCTCCGCCCGGGCCAGGGAGCGTCCGACGACGACGACGGCGGCTCCCTCGCGGGCCAGGCCGGAGGCGACGGCTTTGCCCAACCCGCCCGTCGCGCCAGTCACCAGCGCCAGGCGCCCGTCCATTGGTCCCATCGTCACCCCTCAGCACCTCGCCCTCTCGGCCTCGGTTGTGCCATTCCCCAGGAAGCCAGGCGCCTTCAGGGTACGCCCTTTGCCGAACCCTTCCTGCGGGGCGGGAGGTTTGGAAGAAAGGCGGGCAAGGCAGTAGGTAGACTGGTGTACCTACTGCCTGCCTAGCCAAAAGGAATGCCAGTGCCGCCGTCTGCTGCCTCTGTGTCACCAAAGAAGTCTGCCCGCGAGCTGTTGCTTTCGGCAGCGGCCCGGCTCTTCTACGCGCAAGGGGTCGGAGCCACGGGCATCGATGCCATCACAGCCGAGGCAGGGGTGGCAAAAAAGAGCCTGTACAACAACTTCGCGTCCAAGTCGGACCTGGTGGGCGCCTACCTGGAGGCCCGGCACGAGGAATGGCT
Source organism: Arthrobacter sp. Z1-9 (assembly GCF_054792695.1). Classification (NCBI taxonomy): domain Bacteria; kingdom Bacillati; phylum Actinomycetota; class Actinomycetes; order Micrococcales; family Micrococcaceae; genus Arthrobacter; species Arthrobacter sp. Z1-9. The sequence continues at coordinate 567,890 of NZ_CP096456.1, forward strand.
TGGCCTCTACCGGACGCGCGTTGACCGCGCGGACGCACCGAGGGAGCGCGTGCTGGCCGTCTTTGACGCCTACCTGGATCATGCCCACTTCGCGTACGAACATGGATTCCGGGGGTGCGGGCTGCTGAACGCAGCGGCCGAACTGCCGGCAGGCAGCCCGGGCCAGATGGCGGTCCGGCGGCACAAGGAAGAAGTTGAGGCCCTCCTCGCCGCGCATCTGGCGGAGCTCCTCCCGGACCAGGAGGAACGGCGTATGAGGCTGGCCGGCCATCTGGCCTTCCTCCTGGAAGGCGCCATGGTCCGTGCAGGGCTCGAAGGCGGGGACGCCCGGCTGCTTGAAGGCCGAACCATCGCCGCGCAGATGCTGGACGGGCTGTGACGGCTCCGGCCGGCTTCGCGTCCGGTCCGTTGTGGGGTGCAGTTTTTGTGCTCGCCGCATCGGTGCTGTGGGGCACCACGGGAACCGCTGCCACCTTTGCGCCGACGGTCAGCCCGCTGGCCATCGGTGCGGTGGCGATGGGAGTTGGCGGGTTGCTGCAGGCTCTTTACGCGGCGCATCCGATCAGGACACAGTGGCGGCGCCTGGTGGAGCGATGGCCCCTGGTGTGCCTTGGGGCTTTGGCGGTGGCGGTGTATCCCCTGGCCTTCTACACCTCTATGCATCTTGCCGGCGTGGCAGTGGGAACTGTGGTGTCCATCGGCTCCGCCCCAATCGCAGCGGCGGTCATCGAACGCGTTGTCGACCACAAGCCGCTTACCCGGCGTTGGATGATCGGGGCGCTGATTGCCGTCGGCGGCGCCGTGTTGTTGTCGTTTGCGGGGCACCGGCCTGACGACGGCGGCGGAGGTCCCGCAGCGGAGTCCTGGGTGAGCACGTCCTGGGCGAGCCCGGCGGGAATAGCCCTGGGCCTGGTCGCAGGGACCACTTACGCCCTGTACTCGTGGGCTGCCCATCGCCTCATCGGCGCTGGCGTGTCTTCGCGGGCCACCATGGGAACAGTGTTTGGGGTGGGCGGTGTGCTGCTGATGCCCGTCCTCGTTTTCACCGGCCGCCCGCTCGTGGAGTCCTGGACGAACTTCGCCGTCGGGGCGTACATGGCGCTCGTGCCGATGTTTGCCGGGTACGTACTGTTCGGGTGGGGCCTGGCACGGGTGCGCGCCAGCACCGCCACCGGCATTTCCCTGGTGGAGACTGTGGTGGCAGCGGCATTGGCCGTCCTGGTGGTGGGAGAACGTCTGCCGGCGGCGGGCTGGATCGGAGCCGCCGCCGTCCTTGCGGGCGTGTTCTTCCTGGTCCCACGTGCTTCACCGCAGGGGCACCAACAGCGAAACAAAGCAGGGCTACGTAGGCTGCCCACGGCGACGGCGGCGCCCGAGGGGATGCTTGTTCAGCGCGAGGCAGCACCCCAAGGCCATCAGCAGCAACCCGGAGACAGCTGTACCAATGACCTGGCCGCTGACACCGGCGATGAAGAGCACAAGGCCGAGCACGCCCGCAGCTGAACCGTAGTAGAAGCCTGTGCTGAACCGGCGTGAGGGGTAGCCGGACAGCAGTTCCATGGCCAGGTGGGGATCGTCGGCTATCAGCCCGAGCTCCAGCTCCTTGAGGAGCCTCCGCTCCTCTTCGGACATTGGCATTGGACGCCTTTGAAATCTAAGTCGGGAGTATCGATATCGACCGTAGGATTCTTGTCCTGTTGAGTCAAGGGTTCGCCCCGCCCGGTTGCGGAGCCTCATCGCTTCACGCCGTACCGCAAGGTGTAGGAGCCCCTGCAGCAGCGGCCCCGGCAGCAGGAGGCAGGACGACTGCAGGAGGCAGGACGACGGCGGGAGGGGCCTAACGCCGTCGGAGTTCTGCGAACTCAAGCGAGGGAACGATGGCTCCGGCGTCCCGCTCCACGAAGTTGGTGCCCGGCGGCACAACGTCATCGATCGCGTCCAGGACCGTCTCACCCAGCCTGACCTCAGCCGCCCGCAGATATGCCGCAAGATGTTCTTCGCTGCGGGGCCCGATAATCACGCTGCTGACGGCCGGATGTGCCAGGGCGAAACCGACGGCCAGGTCCACCAGGGAGAGCTCCAGCTTGTCCGCCAGCCGTGCCAGGGCATCCGCCGCGTGCAGTTTGCGCTCGCTGGACGGGCCGGAGATGTCGTAGCGGCCGGGAAGGGAGTGCACGCGGGTGGGTGCCTTTCCGGACTCCAGCACAAAGCTGCCAGACAGCCAGCCGCCCGCCAGCGGGCCGTACGCCAATACGCCGAGGCCATACTGCTGGGCTATGGGGAAGACGTCCCGCTCGTTGGCGCGCACCAGCATGGAGTACGGCACCTGGTTTCCCAGCGGCGGGATCAGGTGGTTGGTGGTGGCGAGCCACTGTGCCTCCACCAACTGCGCCGGCGTGAACACGGAGGTGCCGTAGTAGAGGATCTTTCCTTGCCGGATCAGGTCATTGAGGGTGGTGATGGTTTCCAGGACATCGGTGTTGTAGTCCGGCCGGTGCGCCTGGTACAGGTCAATCCGGTCAGTCTGCAGGCGGCGCAGGCTGCCCTCCACTGCCTGGGTGATCCAGCGCCGGGAGTTGCCGGCGTGGGCCGGATTGGGGCTCATCTGGCCGTGGAACTTGGTGGCGAGGAAGACATCGTCACGGCGGCCCCGCAGGGCGCGCCCCACCACCTGCTCCGATTCCCCCTGCGAGTAGACATCCGCGGTGTCTATGGCGGTGATGCCGGCGTCCAGCGCGGAAAGAATGATCCGGATGCTTTCCTCCGCTCCGGTCGGCGCGCCGGGAGCTCCACCGGGTCCTTCGCCGAAGTTCATGGTGCCCAAAGTCAGCGGGCTGATAGGGGTGCCCGATCGCCCGAACACCCGCAGTTCGCTGAGGCTCATCTCCGGTCTCCTCCGATTTTTTCCGGCACGTTGCTTCCAATGCGCGCCCTCGATCGTCACGAGGCTACACAGATCAGCCGCGCCCCGGCGGGTTTGCGCCTCAGTGCTTCTCTTTTCGACTTGGGAAGTAACGGAGGGAGCCGGGTATGACGTTTTATGGAGCGTTTCGGGCGGTACGGGAGTGTGAAGATGCCTTGACCATCCCGCGGCGGACATCCTGACCCGGGTGGGCTCGGCGCGGTCAGCACCCACTTCGAGCCCTGAGCCACTCTCTCGGGGCGTTCCGGGTTTCGCCTCTGCGCCGCCCTGCAATAATCTGAACCAACGGTTGTGCGCGGGGGTGCAGGCGCCCGGTACAACAAGCAGCACTGTAAGTTCGGGCCACATCACACCAGACGAGGCGGACACGCATGACGGCTTCAGACCAGCAGCACCCACAGCAATCGCGGATGCCCGCGGACCCGCCAGGCCGTCCAACCGCTGCCCGCGAAGCTGCCGCCGGGGCTGTGGACCCGCACCTCCTCCAGCGGTTGGCGGACGCCCATGGCGTGGGAACCTCCTTCCAGGGCTGGGACGGGCTGCCCCACAGTGTTGCCGAAGAAACGCTGATCAAAGTCCTGGCGTCCCTGGGGGTGCAGGCCCACACCAACCAGCTCATCGAGGCGGCACTCGTGGAAGCGGAACTGGCGCCGTGGCGGCGGATGCTGCCCCCCGCCGTCGTTATCCAGCAGGGCGAGCCGGCGCAGGTTCCGGTCCATCTGAGGGACGGGGCTACAGCCCAGGTAAGCATCACGCTCGAAGGCGGTGCCGGGTCACGGGATGCCGTCCAGCAGGACCTTTGGGTGCAGCCGCGTGATGTGGACGGCGTGTCCACCGGACGTGCCACCTTCGCCCTTCCCCAGGACCTGCCGCTGGGCTGGCATACCCTGCACGCCGAATCCGAAGGCGCCACCGCGTCCACAACCCTGGTGGTGGTGCCCGCCAGGCTGACCACAGCCGCACCACTGGAAGAGCGCCGCGGCTGGGGACTGGCTACCCAGCTGTACTCCGTTCGCTCCAAGCGGTCCTGGGGCATCGGCGACTTCTCCGACCTGGCCGACCTTGGCGCGCTGAGTGCGGCCCATGGCGCAGACTACATTTTGGTCAATCCGTTGCACGCTGCCGAGCCGGTTCCGCCCGTGCAGCCATCGCCGTATTCGCCGTCCACCCGGCGGTTCTTCAACCCGCTGTACATCCGTATCGAGGCAATTCCCGAACTGGCCTACCTCAAACCGCGCAAACGCGCAGCGGTGGAGAAGCTCCACGAGGAAGTGGCTGCCCTGAACAAGGAGGGCGCCCGGCTGGATCGCGATTCCGTCTACGCCGCAAAGCTCCAGGCCTTGGAAATGCTCTACCACGCCCGCCGGTCCCCGGCCCGGCAGGCTGCTTTCGACGATTTTTGCCGCATCTCCGGCAGCGGGCTGGACGATTTTGCCCTCTGGTCCGCCATCCGCGAGGATCTTCCGGCCGGCGACCCCTTCTGGTCGGACCCCGCCAGCGCTCTTGGTACGCCGCAGACCGAGGCGCTTCGGGAAAGGCTTGCGGACAGGATCGGTTTCTACCGCTGGCTGCAGTGGATCTGCGACGAACAGCTTGAAAACGCACAGCGGGCAGCGCTTCGGTCGGGGATGCGGCTCGGCGTCGTCCACGACCTGGCGGTGGGAGTGGACCACAGCAGCGCCGACGCGTGGACGCTCCGCGACGTCCTGGCTCCCAACACCAGCGTGGGCGCGCCGCCGGACATGTACAACCAGCAGGGCCAGGACTGGGGCCAGCCGCCGTGGCACCCTGCCTGGCTCGCCGAGGCCGGCTACATCCCGTTCCGCAACATGCTGGCCACCGTGCTGCGCCACGCCGGCGGAGTCCGAGTGGACCACATCCTGGGCCTTTTCCGGCTCTGGTGGATTCCCTCCGGAAATGCCCCGGGCGACGGCGCCTATGTGCGCTACGACCATGAAGCGCTGATCGGTATCCTCGCCCTCGAGGCGCAGCGTGCCGGGGCGGTGGTGATCGGCGAGGACCTGGGAACTTTCGAGCCTTGGGTCCGCGACTACCTTGCCGCCCGCGGCATCCTGGGGACGTCCATCCTTTGGTTCGAGTACGACGGCGATTCGCCCCTCGCGCCCGAAAAGTACCGCACGCAGGCCCTCGCCAGCGTGAACACCCACGACCTCCCGCCCACCGCCGGATACCTCGCCGGCGACCATGTGGCGCTGCGCAGCGGCCTGGGCCTCCTTGAACGCTCCGAGGCGGAGGAACGGGCGGAGCACAATGCCTCCCTGGAGAAGATGCTTGCCCTGGTGCGGGAGCGAGGCTATCTTCCTGATGATGCTTCCGGCGCTTCGGGGGCCAGCGAAGAGCGGACCATTGAGGCGCTGCACCTGCTGCTGGCGCAGGCGCCGTCGGTACTGCTCGGTGTTGCCCTGGTGGATGCCGTGGGGGAGCGGCGGGTCCAGAACCAGCCCGGCACCACGGAAGCACTGTATCCAAACTGGCAGGTACCGCTCGGCGGGCCCGACGGCAAGCCGGTGTTCCTCGATGATCTTCCCGCCAATGCACGGTTCAATTCCCTGCTGGCGGCGGTGGAGGAGGCCCTGCGCGGCTAAGTCAACAGTCAGGAGAGCACGATGGGTGAGGGACCAGTACTGGTAGTAGGCGGCACCGGCATGCTCGGCGGCCAGGTGGTGACGGAACTGTTGAACCGGGGCAAGCAGGTGCGTGCCTTGGTGCGCCCCGGCTCGGATGCCTCCCGGCTGGAATCGGCAGGTGTTGAGATTGCCCGTGGGGACATGATGGATCAGGAATCGTTGGTGCGCGCCATGGCCAGCGCGGACGCGGTTGTCACGACGGCCGCCGGTTACACCAGGCACCGAAAAGGGGACACCCCGGCAACCGACACTGTGGGCAATTCGAACCTCGCTGAGGCGGCGAAACGTACCGGCATCCGCAGGTTTGTGCTCACCAGTATCCTGACCTGCGACCAGACACCCCGTGTCCCGCATTTCTGGCACAAAAGGCTCATGGAGGACCGCCTCCAGGCTTTGGGCGTCCCCTTTGTGGCGCTGCGGCCCGGAGCTTTCCTGGACCAGGTGACGCGCTTTGGCGGTGACCCGGTCAGCAAACACAAGGTGATGTGGTTCGGCTCGGCAGGAATCCCGCTGACGTTTGTGCTCACACCGGACGTGGCCGGGTACCTGGCCGCCGCAGTCGATGCTCCTGGCGTGGAGGGCCAACACATTGATATCGGTTGGGACAGGCCCATCTCCATGCAGGAGTTCGCTGACATCGCCGAGCGGCTGACGGGCGGAGAGATCCGGGTCCGGTCGGTTCCGGTTGGACTCCTGCGGGCCGCAGGGCGGGTGATGGGGCCGGTCAACCCCATGGCCAAGGACCTGGCAGCAATGATCTCGTGGTTCCAGACTGGCCGGTACGTGGCTGACACCACCCGCCAGAGTGAGGTCTTCGGGCCTCCGCCCACTGCGGAGGACGCCGTCCGTAGGCTCATCACCAGCCTCGGCCACGCGGTACGAAGCTAGGCATTCGTCCCGGCCGAAGCTTATCCTGCAGGCACCAAGGCTGTGGGGGAGGGCGTCTCCAGGTTGTGGAGCAAAGGCCCGGGCAAGCCCGTCGCGGGGTCCAGTTCAAAAGTGGCTACATTGTCCGACCGTTCGTGGGCCACGTGGAGCCAGCGGCCTCTGACCAGGTGATGCCGTGGCCAGTTTCCTCCGCTCGGAAAGTCCTGGACCGGCACGAGTTCCGTCCCGCCGGAGCCGACCTCCAGCACGCTTACCAGGTTTGAGCCGCGCACTCCCACATAGACGTGCCTGCCCTCCTGGCCAAGGGTAATTTCTGCGGCGGAATCGTCAGGCAGACTACCGCCGGAAGTGGCCGGGCCCCGGAAGACGAGTTCGAATGTCCCGGCTTCCGGCCTGACAACGAAGACTTCAACCGAGTATTCAGAAACCACAAAAACGTTGCCGCTGGAATGCTGCACCAGGTGGCGCGGGCCGCACCCGAAGGGGAGGGCCACCTCGTGATCGGCCACTAATCCGGATCCGGGCACATAATTCCAGATCCGGAGGGTGTCGTGGCCCAGATCCGTCGTCATAATCCGCCCGTCCTGCAGCATCAGGCTTGCGTGGGCGCGGCTCTGCCGGGGCTCGCCCGGAGTCTGGCTGGCGTGCGGATCCACCGAAGGCAGTGCCGGGAAACGCGCCGTGATGCCGCCGTCGGAGTCCAGTTCGTAGAGCAGGACCTGGCCATCGCCCCAACAAGTGGCGGTGAGGAAGCGCCCCTGCGGGTCAACCGCAACATGGCAGGTCGCTTCTCCAGAGCGCTGCGGGTCACCAAGCGGCTCCAGCCCGAAATCTCCTATGTGGCGGAAAGCCCTGACTATCTTGCGCTGCTCCGCCACTCCGTACACCACGGGCAATGTCGGGTGAACAGCAACGAACGACGGCGAGTCAGTCCTGACGGCCGTCCCCAGCCATTCGAGCGAGCCGTCAGGGCGGGCGGACAACGCTCCGATCCCCTCCGCGCGTCCGCCGCCGTCGGGGGTGTAGGTGCCGGTCCAAATGAGGGAGTGCGGGGCAGGGGAAGTCATAACTCCATCCTGCCAAGAAAAGCCCTCCAATCCCTGGAATTGCGGATTAGCATTGGACTCGAGCGGTCTCCAAGGAGGTAAATCCGATCCTGCGCCGCCAGTTTCGGGTGACTCTTCACTGTGCCGTTCGGGCCTTTGGGCCGGTAAAGAGCGGGGTGTCCACCTGATTACCGAAAGGCGTTTATGCCGGCTGCTGAATCACCTGCTGCTGCGCTCACCTTTGACCACCTTGTACCCGTGCTGCGCGGAGCTGGCTGTGTCTTCGCCGAAGACGAGGCCCAGCTGCTTTTGGCTGAAGCTTCCTCCTCCGCTGAGCTTTTCGAGTGGGTGAAGCGCCGCGTATTGGGGGAACCACTCGAATGCATTGTTGGCTGGGCGGAATTCTGCGGACTCCGGATCGCCATTGACCCAGGTGTTTTTGTGCCGCGACGACGCACCGAACTGCTCGTCTCGGAAGCTGCATCGCTCCTGCAGGACAGCTGCACACAACTCGCGTCCCAGGCATCTGCCGTCGTTGTTGATCTCTGCTGCGGATCGGGGGCAGTGGGGGTAGGAGTCGCTTCCCAGGTGTCTCAAACGGAGCTGCACTCGGCCGATATCGATCCAGCTGCCGTGGAGTGTGCCCGACTTAACGTGTCAAAGGTGGGCGGGCACGTCCATCAAGGTGACTTGTATGCTGCACTTCCTTTCGGGCTCAAGCGACGGGTTCAGCTCATTGTGGTGAACGCTCCCTACGTGCCCACAAGCGTTCTGCCCACCATGCCGCCCGAAGCGAGGATCTACGAGAAGCAGATCTCGCTCGACGGTGGTCCCGATGGGCTGGACCTGCACCGGCGGGTGATCCGGGAAGCAACAGAATGGCTGCATCCGACTGGCCATCTCGTCATCGAAACCAGCGAGCACCAAGCGGCTGGAACTGCCTCAATCATGGCTGCTGCGGGGTTTGCGGCACGGACTGTCCACTCTGACGAGCTCGACGGCACGGTTGTGGTTGGCGTTCCACGGCCATAGTTCCGGGTTCCTGCGTCTTCGTCGGCAATCCTCGTAGGCGAACTTTTCTTGCATTTGCGGCCGACACTCGTGCAGCCAATCCTGCAGTGTCTACGGCCTCAGCGTCAGAGGGGAAGTGGCATAGACGGGTTGATTGTCGGCTTGGCTGACTTCGCACGCCCAGGAGCCACACTCAGTCCCGGGGTGTTGGTGGGGGTGGTGGTTTGAAGTAGGTGTTTTGTTGGGGTTTTTGGTGTGGGTCGAGGTGTTTTGGGGGTGTGAACCAGGGGGTGCCGTTGATGAAGGTGATGGTCCATTGTTCTTTGTGGATCAGGTGGTGGTGGCCTGAGCACAGGAGTGCGCCGTTGTCGACGTTGGTGGGGCCGCCTTTGGACCAGTAGGTGATGTGGTGGGCTTCGCACCAGGGGGCGGGGATGGTGCAGTTGGGGAAGGTGCAGCCTTGGTCGCGAGCGGTGAGGGCTTGGCGTTGGGCTGGGCTGAAGAGCCGGGTTTTGCGGCCGAGGTCCAGGATTTCGCTGTGGGTGCCGAGGAGGACGGGGATGATGTCGGCGTCGCAGGCGATTTTGCGGATTGTGGCGGCGGCGACGGGGCCGGTGAAGGCGAAGTTCCCGGTCCCGGTGCCGGTTTTTGAGGGATTGCCTTCGGGGTGGGGGAGGAGGTCCTGGTAGTTGATGGTGGCGATGATCTGGGGGCGGTTGCCGCCGGTGGCGGGCAGGGTGTTGGTGGCCAGGGCGGTTTTGACGGCGCCGATGAGTCCCTCGAGTTGTTTCTGGGGTCTGGTGCGCCGGTCCAGGTCCACGTCGCCGTCCCGCCAGGGCTCCGGGCCGGTGACAGCACCAGCGCCAATGCCTGTGCCGGTGTCGATACCAGCGTCAGCGCCTGTGCCGGTCCCAGCATCAGCACTTGTGCCTGTGCCGGTGCCTGTGTCTGTTCCTGTTGCTGTGGTGGTGCGGGGGTTGGTGGCGGTGTTCATGACGGTGAGGAGGTGTTCGTACTGGTCGGTGGTGGCGAAGATTTCGATGTGGTGCAGGCCGTGGCGGGGTTTGCGGATGAAGGCGCCTTGGCTGTGGCGGAGGGCTTCTTCGCTGGGTTCGGTGCCGTCGGCGTCGATGGTGTCGGCCCAGCGGCGGGCGACGCGGGCAAGGAAGTCCGGGTCGGCGGTGGCGGCTGTGCTGGTGAGGTTTTCCTCGATCAGGACCAGCCGTTCGGGTGTGACGAGGTGGCGGAGCCGGTTCAGGGTCAGACTGATGATGGTCCCGGCCCGGGAAGAGACCACAGGACTGGCAGCAGCCCAGGCTGCTGGCGTTTCGTCGCCGGTGTCAGCGGTGTCCTCGCCCCCATCCTCGCTGTCCCCGACGGTGCCGGCAGGTGCAGGTGTGGGTGAGAGGGCTGCGGCGAGGTGTTCGCGGGTGGCTGGGATGATGTCGCCGGTGAGGGTGGTGGTGGGGAGGATGTCCGCTGCGAGGGCAAGCCGGCGGTGGGCTTCGCTCTTGCCGATCCGCAACCGCAGCCGCAGGAACTCTGCAGTGTTCGCGCACCCGTCATCGGCCGGTGAGGTAACGACCCGGCCGGGACGGTCTGACTCGATCGGGCTCCGGACGCCGTCGGCCTCAGAACAACTGGCCGCCGTATCGCTAGCCACTGCGTAGCTGGTTATTGAACCGGTGGCCACCGAACTACTGGCCACTGTATAGCTGGTCGTTGAACCGCTGGCTTCTGAGCCAACGGCAGTTAAATCACTTGGCGCCGGTTCTTCGGGCCAGGCGGCGTCTGTTTCGTTCGGGGTTTCGGCGCCGTTGTCCCAGCCGGTGACCCAGCTCTTGCCGGCACGGGAGCGGCCGGCTCGGGCGGCGTTAGCGGCGGCAATGGCGTGTGTGCGGGTGCGGTCCACTGTCCCGGCGGAGAGGATCTGCAGGTACTCCACGGACCGGGAGAGGTCCTCCACGTGCCCGGCATAATCGGCGGCCTCAACGTAGTCGGCGGCCGCAAGAATCGTGGGGGCAGCAGCAGCGGCAGCAGCCAGGAACCCGCCGATCGCGCTTAGGCTAAGCAGCCCATGAGCACCGGACGGGTTGTCAACCGGGAGCGGCTCCGCGGTAAGGAATTCACCTGAACCGGATGGGCTGTCAGCCGGAGGCAATCCCGCGACAACGGATTCACCTGCACCGGGCGGGTTGTCAGCCGGAGGCAATCCTGCAGCAAGGGATTCACCTGCACCGGGCGGGTTGTCAGCCGGAGGCAATCCTGCAGCAAGGGGGTCACCTGCACCGGGCGGGTTGTCAGCCGGAGGCAATCCTGCAGCAGGGGATTCACCCTCGCCGTGCGCGGCCTGGCTGGGAACGGCACGTAGCTGGCCCGCGAAACTTGGGCGCGAGTCGCCGTCGGACGCCACTGAGCCACGCGAGGAAGTGCCACCAGCCCGAGTGAGCACAGCAGTAGAACCGCCGAACTCCTCAAGCTGATCCCCAATGGCTTCCATAGGACAACTCTGCCAAAGACCACCGACAAAACTGCCCGCAAAAGACGCTATGTGGAAAACCCGGGGCGTCCGGATAGCTGAGATCCGTCGGCCGGGGAGACGCCGCTGGCCGCCGCGTCCCCCAAGGATCGCGACGGCCAGCAAAACCATTCAGTTGTAGCACATCAACGCTGCGGCCTCATGTCACAGGGAGGACAAAGGCAGTGCACGTGATGCGCGAGGGCGTGACTACGCCTTGGAGTCCGGTTCGTCGCCGGTTGTTCCCAGGTTGTGCGTCTCGGGGTGCGTGCTGTGCGCGGGGATGTGGTCCTCACCGAGCTCCGAGTCACTGAGTGTGCCGGACGTCCCGGCGGCACCGGATGTCCCGGCGGCACTGGTTGTCCCGGTTACGCCAGTTGTCCCCAGAGTGGCCGAAGTGCCGAGCGTATCCGTAGTTGCAGCGGTGCCGGTAGCACCAAAACCACCCGAGGTTCCAGTAGTCCCAGCCGCGCCGGCGGAAGTACCTGCCGTAGTGGCGTCGTCGGACGTTGAGGACTTACTGTCCCCGGACGAGCCGTTGCGGTGCATCGCGGAGCCGATGACGGTGCCTGCGCGGCGGGCCGCCTCAGTCAGCTGATCCGCAACCTCCGGGGCTTTTTCCTTAAGGACCTCCGTTGCCACGGAGACCTTGTCCTGCACAGGCTTGCTGTCCCAGACGCCGGCTGCCCTGGCCTTGAGCTTGTCGTACGCAGCCCGGCCGGACCGCGATCCGAGCACGTATCCGGCGGCAATTCCAACACCTAAAAGAAGTTTGTTCTTCACTGTGAACTCCTGCTTCATGAGAAGTTTTCCATTCCGGCCAGTAGGCCGGGGAAAGTGAAAACCGGCCTGGGGATGTTGTCCCCAGGCCGGTTTCCTGGCTTGCCCGCTAGTTAGCGGCGCGCACCACGCTTGGTGATCATGCCGTACACCAGCAGCACGATGAGCGCACCGCCGATGGCCAGCAGCCACGTCTGCAGGGAGAAGAACTCCTGCAGACCGGTGCCGAAGAGCATTCCGCCAATCCAGCCGCCGAGGAGTGCTCCAACGACGCCCAGGACGAGGGTGATGATCCAGCCGCCACCCTGGTGGCCCGGGAGGATCGCCTTAGCGATCGCACCAGCAATAAGTCCGAGAATTAGAAATGCAATAAATCCCATTTTTTGTTCCTCTTCCTAAGTAAAGGAGGCCTCCGGATCCCGGAGGCACTTCATCCTTCTGCCTCAATAGTAATCATGCTTACTATCTATTTGCCAACCCCGATTTCAAGAAAAGCCGCATTTCAGGGCTGATTAGTGGCCCGTGACGTCCGAATCGTTGCCCGCGTTGGGCCCCTCGTCGAGGATGGCCAATTCCGCTAGATCCTGCGCATCCAGGGTGAAATCAAAGATGTCCAGGTTCTCCCGCATACGCTCCGGATTCGCCGTTTTAGGAACTGTGACAATTCCGTTCTGGACATGCCACCGAAGGACCAGTTGGCCGGGCGTTTTGCCATGCTTTTCGGCCAGTTGCGACAGGATGGGCGCGCCCAACAGGCCGGCGCCATCCCCTCCCAGCGGGCTGTAGGACTGGGTCACAATCCCATGCTTGTCATGGAACTCACGTTCCGCCGTGCGGGTGATGGCGGGATTCAACTGGATCTGGTTCACCGCGGGCACTACCTCTGTCTCCGCCATCAGCCGCTCCAAGTGGGCCGGCTTGAAGTTGGACACCCCGATGGAGCGGACCTTGCCCTCAGCCTGCAGCCGCTCGAAGGTCTTCCAGGTGGAAACGTACTCATTCCGCTGAGGGAGCGGCCAATGGATCAGGAACAGGTCCACATAATCAAGTCCCAGCCGCTTCAGCGCACCCTCCAGCCCCTCCACTGCGCGGTCGTTGCCCTGGAACTGGCCATCAACCTTGGTGGTGATGTACAACTCCTCCCGGTCCACGCCGCTGGCCCGGATACCGTTGCCCACACCCCGTTCGTTGCCGTACTTCACGGCAGTATCGATGTGCCTGTACCCGGCTCCCAAGGACTGCACGACGGCGGTGGCCGCCTGATCGTCGTCCAGCGGCCAGGTGCCAAGACCCACCTGCGGAATTGAGTAGCCGTCGTTGAGCTTGATCAGCGGTGCACGTGTCATTGCAACAGTCTCTCCCTTATGTGCTGCCCGTCCTAGCCCTCGAAGGCCCGCAGGATGTTTTCGGTGTTGTAGGTCAGGGCCACGCGGGCGGTGTCGGATACCTTGTCCGGGCCCTTGTGCTGGCCCAGGAAGTCCACGAAGCGCTGCAGTGCCTGAGCGGCCTTGGCGGCGTTGCCGTCCGCAACCGCCTTCGCCGCCTGCTGGATGCTCGCCGTCAGCTGGCTGCCTACCGGCCCTGCCACGTCCCCTGACTCCACCAGGTCTTCCAGTACGTGCTGCAGCGCCTTCACGCTGCCGGGCAGCCATGCCGCCCGCAGGGGCACGTCAGCGAAGTCCATGTCGGAGGCGAGGTAGAAGTCCGTGTAGGAGGGCTGGTTGTAGGAGGTGTTCTGCCGGGCAACTTCTGCGCGGTACTGGGGATCGTGCATCAGCGTGTAGAGCTTGTGGTTGGTTACTTCGGTGCTGAGGTACATCCGCAGGGCCGAGCTGTCCGCGGTCCTTACCAGCAGTTCTTCCCGCCAGTCACCCACTACGTCCGCCACCAAGCTCGGGTTGCCCTTGGTGCCGTTGTTCGTGCGGGTGCCTGTCGCGGTCAGGAGCCGGCCGTGCTTCCAGTCATCAATGCTCGGCGTCTGCTCGGCGGTGCCGTTGACGAGCTGTGTGGTCATGTCCGCGGCCCATTTGATACTCATGTTGGTGCCGGGTCCCGTGGAAGAGAGCTTGCGGCCGTCGGCCGACTGCATGCCGATGGCCCAGTTCTCGATGCCCGGGACGGTCTTGTCCACGTCGCCGATCATGCCGCGGCCGGTGTCCTTGCCGGAGTAGGCGCCGAACAGGACCTCCCCGGTGGCGGCGTCGCGCATTGCATAGCCGTAGGGGGCAAAGGTGCCGCCCTCGTGCACGCTGAAGATCTCCTTGCCCGGACGGGCGGGGTCAATGTCGGTGACGTGCATGGCGTCGCCGTGGCCCAGGCGGGCTTCCTCGCCTGGCGTTGCGCTGCCGGTCGGCATGGTGTCGAAGGAGCTGTAGAGAAGCGACCCGTCGTCGTCGATCGTGGCGGAGCCGTAGACGATCTCCTGCTTGCCGTCGCCGTCCACGTCCGAGGCACTCAGGGAGTGGAAGCCCTGCGTGGTGAGCGTCCCAAACTCGGGGTCCGTGCCGTTACGTCCGTGCAGGCCGTCGTTGAACGGGTTGGTCATGGGGGTCCAGCCGGAGTCCACGTTCCATACGGGGGAGAGGTTGGAGCCGTCCCAGGTGTAGGCAGCCAGCGTGCTGCGCGTGTAGTAGCCACGGGCGAACACGGCTGCCGGCTTCTTGCCGTCCAGGTAAGCGACGCCGGCGAGGAACCGGTCCACGCGGTTGCCAGGTTCGATGCGGGCCATGGCGTAATCGCCCCACATCAGGCCGTCGTCGTGCCTGCCGGGCTCGTAGGCGACCGTCTTCAACTCCTTGCCGGTGGCGCCCTCAAAGACGGTGAGGTACTCCGGGCCGGAGACGATGAAGCCCTCGAAGCCGCGCAGGTTGTTCCGGGCGCTCCGGGAGGGCGCGTAAACGTCCATGAAGTAGTCGGCCAGGGCCTCGGCGTCCGCCTGGGACAGGGGGTACTGGTACTTCGGGGCGATCCCAAACGCTTCCTCCAGGGTGGCTGGCCAGTTGCCGGCCTTCACTTCCGGATGTTCGGTCCAGCCCTGGAACGTCTTCACCATGTGCTGGTAGTAGTCCGCGGCGCTCATCCGGTAGTCGTCAGTATTGGCGTAGCCGGCGTTGATGTCGGACTGCAGCAGCGTGATGAAGGCTGAAGAGGCAACGCTTCCGTCGGCGTTGAAGTTGGTGCTCTTGGCTCCCGGGGCGGTCTTCATCATCATCTCCGCGCGGCCGTCGCCGTCGAAATCGTTGACCAGGAGCTGGGTGTAGTGGGCGCCCGAGCGGATGTTCACGCCGAGGTCGATCCGGTGGAGGAGGGTGCCGTCAGCCTTGTACGTGTCCACGTAGGTGTTCCCGGTGTAGCCCACCTGGGAGACGTCCTTGGAGTTGTTGGGATCCCACTTGACGATGAACTCGTACTGGCCGTCGCCGTCCACATCGCCGATCGACGCGTCGTTCGCGGCGTATGTGTACGCCTGGCCCGTGGGGGTGACGCCGTCGGCGGGCTTCTTGAGCGGGATGTCCTTGAAGTTGCCGCCCCAGGAGGTGGCGGTGGCGCTGCGGTCGAGTTCAACGCCGCCGACGACGGCCCGCACCTGGTATCCCGACGCGGTTGTCCCAGCGGGGTCGAGGAAGTTGGTGCTGTCCGTGACCGTGGCCAGCTTCTGGCCGTCACGGTAAACGTTGAAGTCCGTGCCGGTAAGGCCCGTAGCCGAGGATCCGGTAGCTTCGTGCCCCAGGAGGCGCCAGCTCAGGAAGACACCCTCGGAAGTTTTGGCGGCCACCAGGCCGCGGTCAAGGTGGTCAAGCTGGACGCCGGGGGTGCCGGGCTTGGGGGAACGTTCGACGGCGGATGCCGGGGCGGAGAGGCAGCCGAAGGTGAGGGCAAGGCCCAAAGCACCTGCTGAAAGGAGGCGGGCAGAGTTCCTGCTCGGATTCATCGGTGAATCCTTTCAATTTGAGATTGGGAAAACGCTTCCCCAGTAACCTAGTGGTGCGTGATAGGTTAAACAAGCCCTTGCGGCGCGCTCGGAAAGCGGCTATTTAGAACGTTGTAGAAGCCCCGCCCCGGAAAAGCCGGGCGAGGCCTCATGGAGGGTCAGGCGCCGCGGCGGGCCCAGTCGGTCAACCGGTCACTGAGGTCCATAAACTGCTGGTTAACAACCTGTAGTCCGGGGTTGGCGTCGTACCAGTCCACAATTTCCCGGGCTCCGTCAGCAAACGGGATGGTGGCGCAGTAGTCCGGCACCAGGGACTTGATCTTGGTGTTGTCGAAAATTACAGAGTGGGAGCGGTCGCCCAGCAGGTTGGGTCCAAGTTCGTCACTGTGCGCAGCAATGGTTTCAGAAGCCACGTGCACCAGCTCCGGCTCCGGCACGCCTGCCGCCCGGGCAAACAGCTGGTAGATCTGGTTCCAGGGCAGGTATTCATTAGAGGTGATGGTGTAGCTTTCGCCAATCGCCTGGGGCCGGCCCAGCAGTCCCACGAAGGCCTTGGCGAAGTCCCTGCTGTGGGTGAGGGTCCAGAGCGAGGTGCCGTCACCATGCACCATGACCGGCAGCCCGGCACGCATCCGGTGGATGTCGGTCCAGCCACCCACCATGGCGATCTTGGTGCGGTCGTAGGTATGCGAGGGTCGCACCACGGTCAGCGGGAAGTCCTGTTCCCGGTACGCCTCGTAGAACAGCTCCTCGCAGGCAATCTTGTCCCGCGAGTACTGCCAAAACGGATTTTTCAGCGGCGTGGACTCGCGGATGGGCAGGCGCGTTGGCGGCTTTTGGTACGCGGACGCGGAGCTGATGAACACATACTGGCCAGTGCGGCCGGCGAACAGGTCGAGACTGGCCTTGGCCTGGTCCGGCTTGTAGGTGATGAAGTCTGCGACAGCATCGAACTCGCGTCCCGCCAGCGCTTCCCGGACTGCGGAGACGTCCCGAACGTCCGCGCGCAACGTCTCCACCCCTTCCGGGACCGGCCTCGTGGACCGGCCCCGGTTGAGGATTGTCAGCCGGTGCCCCAGCGCGACGGCGCGTTCGGCCGCCGTCGCGCTGATGACCCCGGTGCCGCCGATAAAGAGAATGCTCCTTGGCGCCACCGTATCGGCTTCGCGAACGAGTGGGTTCACCACGCGTAGTCTTCCGGCGCGGTCCGGTGGCCGGGGAAGATGTCGTCGAGCCGCTTGAGCGCATCGGCGTCGAGGGTGACGTTTGAAGCGCGGATGGCGGCGTCGAGCTGTTCCTGGGTCCTGGGCCCGATGATGGGCGCCGTAACGGCGGGCTGGTGCAGCAGCCAGGCGAGGGCGACGTCGCCGGGCTCCTGGCCCAGTTCCTCCGCGAAGTCCTCGTACTGCTGGATCTGGTCCTGGTGCTTCTTCAAAGTCTCGGCTGCCCGGCCCTCGGTCCGGCGGACGCCCTGCCGTTCCTTCTTCAGCACCCCGCCCAGCAGTCCGCCCTGCAGCGGGGACCAAGGGATGAGCCCCAGCCCGTATTGCTGGGCTGCCGGGATAACTTCCAGCTCCACCTGGCGCATAAAGAGGTTGTAGATGGACTGCTCGCTGACCAGGCCCGTGTAGTTGCGCCGCCGCGCGGCCTCCTGCGCCTGGGCGATGTGCCAGCCGGCGAAGTTGCTGCTGCCCGAATACAGGATTTTGCCCTGCTGGACCGCAACTTCGATGGCCTGCCAGATCTCGTCCCACGGGGTGTCCCGGTCGATGTGGTGGAACTGGTAGATGTCGATGTAGTCCGTCTGCAGGCGCTTCAGGCTCGCGTCCAGTGCGCGGCGGATGTTCAGCGCAGACAGCTTTGACTCATTGGGCCGGTCCGTCATGGTTCCGTAAAGCTTTGTGGCCAGCACCGTGTGCTCGCGGCGCTCGCCGCCCTTGGCAAACCAGCGGCCGATGATCTCTTCGGTCCAGCCGCGGTGCCCGGCTCCGCCATACACGTTGGCAGTGTCAAAAAAGTTAATGCCGTGGTCCAGTGCGGAGTCCATAATGCTGTGGGCATCCGCCTCCTCTGTCTGCGGGCCAAAGTTCATGGTGCCCAGGCAAAGACGGGAAACCTTCAGGCCGGAACGGCCAAGATGGGTGTACTGCATGGGTGAATCCTTTCGTGGCAGAGCCTGTCGGGCCCTTGCTGCAGCTGGGTGGGGTGCAGCTGGGTGGGCTGCAGCCGGCTGGGCTACATCTGGGTGAAGGAGGCGACAGCGGGGTCTGACCCGAGGCGCGCTCCTGACTCGAGGGCGGTGATCGCGGCCAGCTCCTCGTCGGAAAGGGTGAGGGCTGAGGCGGCGAAATTTTCCCGGATCCGGGCCGCCTTGCTGGACTTGGGGATCACGATGTTTCCGGCCGCCAACTGCCAGGCGAGCACCACCTGGGCGGTGGTGGCGTTGTGGGCGTTGGCGATGGCTGTGACGGCATTACCGTTCAGGTCGGCGCCCCGTCCCAGCGGGCTGTAGGCTTCCACGGCGATTCCCAGGCGCCGGCACTTGTCCGCCAGTTCCGCCTGCTGGTAGCTGGGGTGGAGCTCAATCTGGTTCACGGCCGGGACAATTTCCGCGGACTCCAGCAGGTCGTCCAAGTGGTCGGCAAGGAAGTTCGACACTCCGATGGCGCGGATCTGGTTGTTTTCGTACAGCCGCTCCATCTCCTTCCAGGCCTGGACATACAGCCCCTGCGAGGGCACCGGCCAGTGGATGAGGTACAGGTCGACGTAGTCCAGGCCCAGCGCTAAACGGCTGTTCTGGAACGCTTCCTGTGCCCGGTCCTGCTCGCCGTTCCGGAGCTTGGTGGTCACAAAGATGTCCTCGCGGGGGATGCCGGTGGCCGCGATGGCAGCTCCGACGCCGGCCTCGTTGCGGTAGGCGGCAGCGGTGTCAATGTGGCGATATCCGGCCTCGAGCGCGTCCTCCACAGTCCGCTGGGTGTCTTCCGGCGGTACCTGGAAAACACCGAAACCAAGCTGTGGGATGGTGACGCCGTTGTTCAGTGTCAGCTCTGACATAGTGGGGCTCCTTGGAAGGTGCGGGTGTGGGTGCCGGTGGCTCGATGCCGAGAAAGCGGTTTCCGCTGGCTCGTTACTGAGCCTATGCACTTTTGGCTCCGATGTCAGTAAGCAAGGCTGATCTTATTTTTCCTAGGACTGCCAGTCCTACCTTCGTTGTAGAAGATGCCGGACAGCGCGGGTCACAATGGTTTGCATGGGTCAAAGTGCCGAGTTCGGAAAATTCCTCAAAGCCATGCGGTCCCGGCTGAGCCCCGAGGATGCAGGGGCAGGGCCCACCTCCGGGGCCCGGAGGGTGCCCGGACTTCGGCGCGAGGAAGTGGCAAGGCTGGCGGGAGTCAGTACCGATTACTACGTCCGCCTGGAACAGGGCCGGAACATCCACCCCTCGCGCACAGTGCTGGACGCCGTGTCCCGGGCGCTCCGCCTCAGCAGCAGCGAGCATGAGCACATGATGGATCTCCTGGAGAACTGCGCTGCGAACCCGCGGCCAGCCGGGCAAGCGGCGCAGGCGGTCCGGCCGACACTTCGCCACCTCATGGAAGCGGTGGGCGACGTTCCGGCGATGGTGCTGGGGCGCCGGAACGACGTGCTGGCCGGAAATCGTCTGGCTTTCCAGCTCTTCACCGATTTTCCGGCGCTCCCGGTGGCGGAAAGGAACCTGACCCGCTGGCTCATCCTCGAGCCCACAGCCCGGGAGCTGTTCCGCGACTGGAAGACAGTGGCTGCCGAAGCCGCCGGGGCCCTTCGCCTCGACGTGGGCCGGCATCCAAACGACGCCCAGGCCAACCAGCTCGTGGGGGAACTGGCCGTCAACAGCGAGCATTTCCGGCAATGGTGGGCGGGACACCGGGTGGCCACCAGGTCGGCAGGGACCGTCCGCCTGCGCCATCCCGCCGTGGGGGACCTGGAACTGAACTTCGAGAACCTTGTCCTCCCGGAGGACCCCGACCAGACGCTCAGGGTCTATTCCGCCCGGCCGGGGTCGCCGTCGGCCGATGCCCTTGCCTTGCTGGGCAGCCTTGGCGCGGTGGCGAATGCGGAGCAGCCGCGTAACTCCGTGGCAGGTGCCCCGGCAGCCGTTGCGGAAGGCGGCAACTAGCGGCTGCCTGTGCCGCCGCCGCTGTACATTTGGCCAGCCGGACGGGCGGATTCTGGCCACGAGCCCATTGGGCCGGAGACGAAGCCTTCCTAGGCTGGAGGAACAAGTTCTTACTCCAAGGATGGTCTCAAAGATGAAACGCATCGCCCTGCTTAAGGAACGCCAGGCTGCTGCCGCCGTCGGTGCTCCCTCTACCGCAACGGGTTCGCATTGCCCGGTGTCCGGCCTCTGGAGCCCGGACCAGGACCCGCACACGGTCCTGTCCTTCTTCGAAGGTCACGTGTTCCCGGCGTTCGACGGCGTCCCCACCGTGTGGCGACGGCGCTCGGCAGGTGCAGTTTCGGCTAATTAGCCTGTAGTTAAAACCCAAACTGGCCCGCAGGCGGCGTCGCGAAAAAGGTTCTTCGCGACGCTGGCTGCGGGCCAGTTGGCTTGATTACTGTTCTTCCAGCCGGAAACCGAGCTTCATGGTGACCTGCCAGTCAGCGATTTTGCCCTCTTCCAGGTGGCCCCGGATTTCCTTGACCTCGAACCAGTCAAGGTTGCGGAGGGTCTGCGATGCCTTGGCGATTCCGTTCCGGACGGCGTCGTCCACTCCCTGATCCGACGTGCCGACAATTTCAGAAATGCTGTACGTGTGGTTGGACAACTTCGCTCCTCGTGATCAACGGTGCTCCCGGTTGCGGGCGGTCCTTGAAGACTAGTGGCACTTCCGGAGCCTTGACCAGCCTTTATTCACCCGGCCTTCCGGACGTGCCGTTGGGCCGTTCCCGGATAAGGAACGGCCCAGCGCCTGACGAATCAGCGGAGGAGGCCGCGTCCCTGGCTCCGGAGGTATCGGGCCTGCCCGGACCTCATCTGCCCATTGAACCTGCGCCGGCCGCAAAAAACCGGGTTGAGCGCGGATGTTCAGTGACGATGCGTACGGAGAAGGTGGTTGCTGTTGCTTGCAGCCCTGGGCTACTTCAGCCCGGTGGTGGCGATTCCGTTGATGAGGTATTTCTGGCCGGCGATGAAGAAACCGATGATGGGTGCGATGGATACGACGGACATGGCGAACATTGGCCCCCACATGCTTTGGCCTTCGGAATCCATAAAGGCCCGTAGCGCCAGCGGTACTGTGTACAGGTCCTGGTTCTGGATGTAGAGCAGGGGGCCAAAGAACTCGTTCCAGGTGGAGATGAACGTAAAGATGGCCGTGGTGGCCATCGCCGGAACACACAGCGGCAGGATGACGCGCAGGAACGTCCGGAAGGGGCCGCACCCGTCGATCTGGGCGGCGTCGTCCAGCTCCTTGGGGAGGGCCTTCATGAACTGAACCATAAGGAAGATGAAGAATGCGTTCGTTGCCATGAAGTTCGGCACGATCAGGGGCAGGTAGGTATCCAGCCATCCCAGTTGCGAGAAGATGATGTACTGCGGCACCAGGAGCACGTGGCCCGGCAGCATCAGGGTTCCCAGCATCAGGGCGAAAAAGAGCTTCCGGCCGGTGAACTCCATCCGGGCGAAGGCGTAGGCAGCCAGGGCGCAGGAGAAGATGTTGCCCACGATGGAGAAGACCACCACGATCAGGGAGTTGATCAAGTAGACGTGGAAGGGCTGGTTCAGCGCCGTCCAGCCCTGCTCGTAGTTGCTGAAGTCCCAGTTTTCCGGCCATAGTCCGAGCTGCCGGAAGATGTCGTTGCTGGGCTTGAACGAGCTGGAGACGAGCCACAACAGCGGGTACAGCATCACCAGGCCAACCAGGCACAGGATCAGGTGCCGTGAGAAGCGTGTACCGGTGGTCCCGGTGAGCGCGTCCTCTGCGGGAACGTCCTTCTTTTGCTTGTTCTTGAGGGGTAGTTCGAGGAGAGCCATAGCGGTGCCTTAATTGTCGTAGAAGACCCAGAACTTGGATGCAATGAAGTTGATGGCCGTGAAAATCGCAATGATCATCAACAGCAGCCATGCCATGGCCGAGGCATACCCCATCTCGAACTCCGTGAAGCCCTTCTGGTACAGGTACAGGTTGTAGAACAGCGTGGAATCCGCCGGTCCGCCGGTGCCGCCGCTCATCACGTAGCCCTGGGTAAAGGTCTGGAAGGATCCGATCAGCTGCATGATGAGGTTGAAGAAGATGATGGGGCTGATCAACGGCAGGGTGATGCTCCGGAACTGCCGCCACCGGGACGCTCCGTCGATGGAGGCGGCCTCGTAGTACATGGCCGGCACCTGGCGCAGGCCGGCGAGGAAAATTACCATCGGCGAACCAAATGTCCACACGTTCAAAACGATCAGGGTGCTCAACGCGAACTCAGGGTCCGTGACCCATGCCGGGCCCTGGATCCCGAGGAGACCCAGGAAGCCGTTGACGATTCCATCATTGCCGAAGATGTAGCGCCAGAGCATCACAATCGCGACGCTTCCACCGAGCAGGGACGGCAAATAGTAAACGGACCGGTAAATTGCCAGGCCTTGCAGGCCGCGATTCAGTACCAGGGCTATCAGGAGGGCCACGGCCAGGGAGATGGGCACGGAAACGAAGGTGTAGATGAATGTGACCTTCAGCGACTGCAGGAGCCTCGGGTCCTCGAACATTGCCTGGAAGTTTGCCAGTCCCACGAAGTTCGGCTCTGTGAACAGGTTGTAGTCCGTAAACGCGAGGTAAAGGGAGGCGAAGAACGGGATGATCGTAAACAGCATGCCGATGAACCACGGCAGCAGGAAGAGGTAACCGGAACGCTGATTGGTGCGCTTGCCGCGTGCACGGCTGGGTTTCCCGCCCGGCGCGGCCAGGGTGGCGGCCGCGCCGGAGGTTTGCTTGGTCAGCACTGACATGCGTCAGGCTCCTATCTGCGTAACGAAAAATCTGGACGTGGGCCGGCTACTTGTTGATGGCTGCATTGCTCTTCTCGAGGAAGGTTTTTGCTGCATCGGCAGGGGTGACGCGGCCAAACTCGACTTCTGTTGCCAGCTGCTTGAGAGTGTCCGCGACGACACTTGCGCCCTTGGGATAGACGTAGGCCGGGGCGAGGTCGTCCTTCTGGATGTCGGCGACCATTTGCACAAACTTTGTGTCGTCTTCGCCGAGCTTGGGCATTATGGCCTTTGTCACTTCGGGGTTGATGGGAACGCCGCGCTGGGTCAGCGTCTCCGCGGCGCCGTCGACGTCGTTAATCAGGAAGTTCAGCAGCTTCGCCGCTTCCTTCGGGTGCTTGGACTTCGCGGCAATGGACCACAGCATGCTGGGATCGGCCGAGTATCCGCGGCGCTTTTCGGTGGTTTCGCCCGGCATGCGCAGCAGGACCACGTTTCCGCCGGCGGCCTCGTTGTATCCCTTGTAGTTGTTGATCGGGATGATCTGGGAGGCGACGGTGCCCTTGGCCAGGTACGACTGGGCGGGGGAGCCGCCGATCTGCTCGAAGAACCCTGCTGGCGGGTAGCCTCCTGCGGCCCGGAGGTCAACGCTGTACTGGAACCAGTCGCGTATGGTCTCTTCGCTGACACCGAGCTTGTTGTCTTTGGTGTAGAAGTCCTCACCACGCTGCCTTGCGAGGAGGATGGGACCCGTCTCGGTGGCTACGTCATAGCCGGCACCGTAGATTTTGCCGCCGGTTTTCTGCGTGATCTCGGTGGCGAACTTTGCATAGTCTTCCCAGCTCCAGGTCTTGTCATCCGGAATGGTGACTCCGGCCTGGTCGGTAATGGTTTTGTTCACCACCATGCCGATGAGGTTGACTCCGGTGGCCAGGCCGTACAGTTTTCCGTCAACCTCGCCGCGGCTTTGGATTGTGGCGGGGATGTCCTTCAGGTCGATCTCCGGGAAGGATTTCAGGTCGGCGAGGGTGCCCCGCTGTGCGTACTCAAGGAGAGTGCGGTTGGCCATGTTCAGGACGTCAGGCGGGTTTCCGCCGGCGAAGCGGGTAGCCAGTTTGTCGGCGTAGGGGCCGCTGTCCTGGTATTCGCTCTTGACAGTGATGCCGGGGTTCTTCTCCTCGAAGATCTTGATTGCCGCGTCCGTCATCTTGGCCCGGTTGGAGTCACCCCAATAGACGAAGTTCAACTCCACGTTGCCGCCGCCACCGGCAGCAGGTGCCGAACCTCCACCACAGCCGCTCAGCGCCAGGCCGGCGGCCGTAACGGCTGCGCCCAGGACCAACCTGCGGGAGATAGGGGTGCTGACAGTCTTCATCATTGAATGACGCCTCTCTAGGGTTGCCCACTGCTAGCGGGCCTCTAATCGTGAAATAGCTCAGAAAGTTTCTGTGTTGTGCAGCAGCGGAATCTCCGAAAAGATCCAGCCTCAGACGGCCAAAGTGACCAAAACCAAAACTCGGTAAACGATTTCTAGCAAATACCAACTGTGACTGTCAACACAATTTTGAAACCGCAACGCAATAGAAAGCGGAAAGTTTCCATACTTCTTGCCGACTCTTTCTGATCTGGTTATGCTGAACCCCACATCCCTTGAACTGCCCCTACTGGAGGTCGGCGTGGCCCACTACACCCAACCCGCTGAAGCGCCGGGTCCAACCCGGCGGGAACACCCTTCCGCCGTCCACAACACTGCTCTTCGACAGCCGGCCAACCTTGCGCCCCGGCCCTACCTGCACCCGGTACGTTCAGCGGCCGGCGCGGTTGTCACCGATGCTGAACCGGCTGACCACCGGCACCACCTTGGCCTTTCCATCGCCTTCTCCGACGTCAACGGAACCAATTTCTGGGGCGGGTCAACCTATACGGCCGGCAATGGACCCATGCTCCTGGCCAACTACGGAAGGCAGCTTCCGCGAGCCTGGCAGTCAACGCCGGAGGAAGCATCCGGCAACGTCTCCTGGTTGTCCAAGGACGGTGGGGAACTCGCCGTCGAGCAGCGTCGCATCCGGTACTTTCCCCACACGGCACCCGGGACGTGGGGCCTTTCGCTGTCCTCGGTGATTGTCCCCGCGGCAGGCGTGCAGCGGCTGGAGGTATCGTCGTCGGCCGTGAAAGGACGGAAGGGTGCCGGATACGGCGGCATCTTTTGGCGCTTTCCCCACGGCAGCAGCGCGCCGCTTGTCATGTCCAACGCCGGCAGCGGTGCCGATGCTGCCCACGGTTCACTCTCGCCCTGGCTTTCGATCGGCATGGTGATCGATGGCGGACCAGTCAGTGTTGTGCTCGCACAAGAGCCCGGCCAACTGCTTCCGTGGTTCATTCGGGCCGAAGGCTACCTTGGCGCCGGACCGGCCGTGGCATGGGCGGAACCCGCCATCGTGGACCACAGCAACCCGCTCAAACTTGCACTGCACGCCGTTATCCACGACGGCCAGGTGTCCACCGCCGCCCAAGCCTTGGACCTCCTAAGCCAGCACCCCCTCGTAAGCCCCAGCTCTCCCGACAGGACATCATGACTACCCGGATCCCCGCTCCCGCCTACCGCAACCCGATCCTTAACGCCGACTGGCCGGACCCGGATGCGGTGCAGGTGGACGGCGTCTACTACCTCATCGCCTCCAGCTTCAACCGCGTCCCCGGCCTGCCGGTCCTGCGCTCGCGGAACCTCGTGGATTGGGAGCATGCCGGTCACGCCCTCACCGAGCTCCCCCAGACCAGCCACTACTCGCTGGTGCGCCACGGCAGCGGTGTTTGGGCTCCCTCACTCCGGCACCACAACGGGCGCTTCTGGATCTTCTACCCGGATCCGGATCATGGCATCTTCGTCTTGAGCGCCGAAAAGGCTGAGGGCCCATGGACCACTCCGCACCTCCTGTATCCCGGCCGCGGGCTCATCGATCCCTGCCCCTTGTGGGACGACGACGGCCAGGCCTACCTGGTGCACGGCTGGGCCCAAAGCCGGGTGGGCGTGAAGAACCGGCTCACCGTCCACCGCATGAGCCCGGACGCCAGCAGGTTGCTGGACCACGGCACGCATGTGATCAACGGGGCCGACCTCCCGGGCTACAGCACCCTGGAAGGTCCCAAGTTCTACAAGAGGGACGGCTGGTACTGGATCTTCGCCCCGGCGGGCGGGGTGGCCACCGGCTGGCAGTCGGTATTCCGGTCCAGGTCCCCGTTCGGGCCCTACGAGGAGCGGCGCGTCCTTGAGCAGGGACATACCGAGGTCAACGGACCCCACCAGGGCGCCTGGGTCACCAGTCCCCGGGGCGAGGACTGGTTCCTGCACTTCCAGGACCGCGGACCCTACGGCCGGGTGGTGCACCTGCAGCCCATGGGGTGGGGCGAGGATGGCTGGCCCTGGATGGGAGTCCGGAATCCCGACGGCGGACCGGGAACCCCTGTGATGACCCATCCCTACCCCGCGGGTACTGCCGCGGAAAACATTGCACCGCCGGCCAGCGACGACTTCTCGTCACCGCGGTTGGGGCCGCAGTGGCACTGGCAGGCGAATTCGCAGGATGACTGGGCGCACCAGTGCGGGGTTGGGCACCTCGTCCTCAAGCCCAAGGCCAACGATCCGGTAAACCTGCGCGAGCTTCCGAACCTGCTCGGGCAAATCCTGCCCGGAACGCCATCCACGTTCACCACCTCGCTCGAGCTGCAGGACGTCCCGGTGGGAACCCGCGCAGGCGTGGTGGTGCTGGGGCTGAAATACGCCTGGCTGGGCATCGTCAGGACAGCTGAAGGCTATGTCCTTGGTGATGGCACCGGGGGAGAGGGGCCCCACGAGCAGCGGCTGGGCAGGCAACGTGTCCTGCCGGGTTCCCGGATAGAACTGCAGATCCGAACTGACGGCACGCCCCGGTCAACCTTTGCCTGGCGCTCCGGACCCGGGGAACCGTGGGAAGTGCAGGGCTGGAACTTCGACGTAGCGAAAGGCCAGTGGATCGGCGCGGAGCTGGGCCTCTTCGCGGCTTCACCACTGGGTTCGGAAGAGGGCGGCAATGTTATCGTGGGACCCGTGCGTGTGGACGTTGCGCCAGCCCGGCGTCCCACCGCCCCGCAATTCGCCGCCGTAACTAGATGACTCCGAGGACCGCCCCTGTGACCGCCACTCCGCGTCCCAAAATTGCTGACGTCGCGGCCGCAGCAGGCGTCTCCGTGCCTACGGTGTCCAAGGTGCTCAACGGCCGGACCCACGTCTCCGAGGCCACCCGCGCCAGGGTTCAGCAGGCACTCGAGGAGCTTGACTACTCGAAGCGCGCCGCGTCGGTCACCCAGCCGGGAGTCCTGCAGCTGGTGGTTAACAACTTCGACTCTCCCTGGGTCCTGGAGACCATGGCGGGAGTGGAGGCGGCCGCGGACCGGCTGGGGTATGCCGTTGCCTATGCACGCGCTGAGCACGCGACGGCGGAGCGCTGGCGGAAGCTGCGCGAGCCGTCCGTCAACCGGCTCGATGGAGTGCTGCTGCTGGCGCCGCGGAAGGATTCGCGCCTCGTTACTACACTTCGGACGCTGAAGATTCCTGCCGTCGCCATCGACCCCGAAGGAACCGAAGGGCTGGCGATACCCAGCGTCAGCCCGGCGTCGTTCTCCGGTGCCCTGGCCGCAGTGAGCCACCTGCTGGGCCAGGGCCATCGCAGGATTGGCATCATCACCGGCCGCAAGCACAGTCCCGGGCACGGCCGTGCCCGCTACGCAGCCTACGCAGCTGCGCTTCACGAGGCCGGGCTGCCCGTCCTGCCGGAGCTCGTGCAGGACGGCGACTTCAGTATCGAGTCGGGAATGCGGCTGGGCGGGGAGCTGCTGGATCTGTCCCAGCCGCCCACCGCCATCTTTACGGGCAGCGACCTGCAGGCCCTGGGCGTGATGAACGCGGCCGGCCAGCGCTCGCTCCACGTTCCCGAAGACCTGAGCATTGTGGGCTTTGACGATATCGCGCAGGCCGCGTTGACGTCGCCGCCGCTCACCACGGTCCGGCAGCCGCTGGCACAGCTTGCTTCCATGGCAGTGGGGATGTTGACGGAGCAGCAGGACCAGTCCGGCGCCGCCGTTCCCACGGCCCTCGAGGTAGCGACCGAACTCGTGGTCCGGGGAACAACGGCCCCGCCGGCGCGCTAAGCCAGCAATTACTTTGCCTCGAGCACCAGGTTCTTGAGGTCGTCCAGGGTCTGCTGCATGTGGGCGTCCATTGCCTCCCGGGAGCGTGCAGCATCGCGGGATTCCAGCGCTTCGGCAATGTTTTGGTGGTGGCCGATAGCGTGCACCTGGATCTCGGGCACGGCTGACGTTTCGGTCCGCCTCTTTTCCAGGACCCGGTGGAGCGGCTCGAAGAGAACGGCCACAAAGACGTTCTCGGAGGAATGCAGGATCAGGTCGTGGAACGCCAGGTCCGCTTCTACGAAAGCGGCGACGTCGTTCACCTCGTGGGCGGCGCGCATGGCGGCCACGTAGCCGTAGAGGGACTGGATATCGGCGTCGCTGATGCGCCCAGCCGCGAGTTCGCACGCACCGGTCTCCAGCATGCGGCGGAGTTCGATCAGCTGGACTGAAGCCTCCTCTTCATTCTTGCCCTCGGACGCTGCACGCAGCACCGCCTCGAGGGAGGCCCACCGGTTGAGCGGGTTCACAAAAGTGCCGCGGCCGCGCTCGACGCTGAGGATCCGCTGCGCCTCAAGGGTTTTCATTGCCTCGCGGACGGTCATCCGGCTCACTTCGTGCGCGGCGCTGAGTTCGTGCTCGCCCGGAACAGTGGCGCCCGGTGGAAATTCGCCTGCGATGATGCGGTCCAGGAGTTCATCCGCCACCTGGCCTACCAGCGACTTCCTTGCCATGCTGCCCCCGTCGATACCGTTCGTGGATTTGTCAGACAAGTCTACTTGCGCGTCTTTATGTCCTATGCCACACTGGTGTGCAAATGCAAGATGTCAGACATCTTACAGATACCTTTACATCGGATCCGCCCGGATTCATACACAACGGAGTGCACTGTGACGCTTGAAGCAGACGTTCTGGCCGCTTACCCGGCCGAGGTCCGGATTCCCGCCGAACTGGTGGCCAGCACGCTGGCTGCCTCCAACGCGGAAACCCCGCGTGTCCTGGTAGTGCTCGACGACGACCCCACCGGAACGCAGTCCGTGGCAGATCTGCCCGTACTCACCCAGTGGGAGGTGGAGGACTTCATCTGGGCCTTTGGCCAGGCCAAGCCCGCCGTCTACGTCCTCACCAACACCCGCAGCCTGGACCCGGCCGAGGCAGCCGCCCGCAACGAGGAAGTGGTCCGCAACGCCCTCGCCGCTGCCGGGTCACCGGATACCCTGCGGCTCGGGTTTGTCAGCCGCAGTGACTCCACCCTCCGGGGCCACTACCCGCTGGAGCCGGACGTCATTGCCGCCACGGTTGCGGAGGTCAGCGGGGAAAAGACCGACGGCATAGTGCTGGTCCCGGCCTTCCCCGACGCCGGGCGCGTCACCATCGGCGGCGTCCACTACATGCGCGGCACGGGCGACGCGGCCGGAACGCTCACCCCGGTCTCCGACACTGAGTTCGCCAAGGACGCCACCTTCGGCTTCACCACCTCCGTGATGGCCGACTACGTCCAGGAAAAATCCCAGGGCCGCTTCAGCGCGGACTCGGTGATCGTCCTGGACTTGAACATCATCCGCGCCGGCGCCTCGGCCGTAGATGCGGCAGAAGGTGCGAAGATCAGCGCCACAGCGATCGCCGATGCCATCGAAGCAGCCACCGACTCCACCCCGATCGTGGCTGACATCGTCACCGAAAATGACCTTCGGGCGCTGTCCCTCGGGCTGGAAGAAACCGAGCGGCGCGGCAAGAAGCTGCTCTACCGCGTTGGCCCCCCGTTCGGCCGTGCACGGATCGGCCAGGAAATCCGCACCGAACTGAGCGGCGCCGAAGCCTACGCCGGCAACACCCCGTCCGAGGCCGGCGGGCTCATCGTCGTCGGTTCCCATGTAGGCGTCACCACCCGGCAGCTCAAGGCCCTGACCGAACAGCACAGTGCCGCCCGGATCGTCGAGATCGACGTCGAAAAGCTCCTCGGTGCGGAAGCTGATGCCCACCTGGACCAGACCGTGGACACCGTCGTCGACGCCCTCCGCGGCGGCGACGTCATCGTCCACACCAGCCGGCTGCTCATCAAGACCGACGACCCCGCCGAAAGCCTGCGGATCGCACGCACGGTCTCGGCCGCCGTCGTCGCCGTGGTGAACCGGACCCTCAAGACCTTCCCGCCGCGGTTCGTCATCGCCAAGGGCGGCATTACGTCCTCCGATGTTGCCGCGCACGGCCTCGAAATCCGCCACGCGATCGTCCGCGGCCCCATGCTGCCGGGCATCGTCTCGCTCTGGGAGCCGGTGGACGGCCCAGCCAAGGGCATCCCGTACATCGTCTTCGCCGGCAACGTGGGCGACGACCAGTCCCTCGCCGACGTCACCCGCAAGCTCAGCAACACCTTCTAGTCCCCACCGGCTCCCAACCCTCGCAAGTCCGCACCGGCTCCCAACCCTCGCAAGCTCGGGTCGGGGCCCTCGCCGGAGCGGCTCCACGGCCCCTTGCCCTCGCCGGCGTGGGCCCAGCAAATTTCAAGGAGAACACCATGACCAGCAACTACACCGTCACCGTCCTGGGCCTTGGCGCCATGGGCCTGCCCATGGCAACCCGCCTGGCCTCGCAGCTGACTGTCCACGGCTTCGATATCGCAGAACCCCGCCTCAAGCTCGCCAAAGAAGCAGGCATTGCCACCTTCGCCACAGCCCGCGAAGCCGCGAAGGGTGCCGACGCAGTGCTCCTGGCCGTCCGCAACGGCGAGCAGCTCAACGATGTCCTCTTCGGGGAGAACGGCGTGGCCTCTGTGCTCGAGCCGGGCGCCGTCGTCATCCTCGGCAGCACGGTAGGCACCGAGGCCATCCCGGCGACCGTCGCCAAGCTGGCGGAATACGGCGTTGAGCTCGTTGACGCGCCGCTGTCCGGCGGGCCCAAACGTGCCGGCGAAGGCGACCTGCTGATCGTCGTCGGCGCTTCCCCCGAAGCCCGCGAAAAGGCGAACCCCGCCCTTGAACTGCTCGCTTCCACCCTGACCGTTGTGGGCGACAAGCCCGGTGACGGCCAGGCCCTCAAAACCGTCAACCAGCTCCTGTGCGGCGTCCACATTGCCGCCGCCGCTGAGGCCATGGCCCTCGCCGACGCCTTGGGACTGGACCAGGCCAAGACCCTTGCCGCCCTCGAAGCCGGTGCCGCCGGCTCGTTCATGCTGTCCAACCGCGGCCCCCGCATCCTGGAGGCCTACAACGAGGAAGGCGCCGAGGTGCTGAGCCGCCTGGACATCTTCGTCAAGGACATGGGCATCGTGGGCAAAGCCACCCGCGCCGCCGGCCTGGCAGCCCCCGTTGCTGCAGCCGCGGAGCAGCTCTACCTCCTGGGCCAGGCCCAGGGCCTGGCCGCGGCGGATGATTCCGCCGTCATCAAGGTTGTTGCCCCCGCTAAGCGGACCAAGTAGCAAGCCGCCTTCCCGAAAACGTACGACGACGGCGGTCCCCCCTCCGCCGTCGCCGTACCCCAGCTTTGCCCTTAGTGAAAAAACCGGCGCCTGATTGCCCGTCTTCTGGAAGACTGGCTCGTCAAAGGAGACACCCAAAGTGAACCATCTGATGAACCCGCTGATTGTGCGGGCGGCTGACGCTCCAGCCATCAAACCCGCAGTGGACCTCGGCACTCCGCTGCTGCTGACCATCGCCGCGCTCGGCATCGCCGTGCTGCTGGTAATGATCATCCGCTTCAAGATCCAGGCCTTCGTTGCCCTGCTCACCGTCAGCATCATGGTGGCTGTCACCGCGCAGATCCCGCTCAAGGACGTCTTCACCGTTGTTGCCAACGGCGTGGGCAGCACCATGGGCAAAGTGGCACTGCTGATCGCTCTCGGCGCCGTCCTGGGCCGCATGATCGAGGTGTCCGGCGGCGTGCAGTCGCTGGCCGCCCACTTCACCGACAAGCTCGGCGCCAAGCGGGTGGCCGTGGCGCTGACCGCCGTCGGCTTCCTGGTGGCCATCCCCGTGTTCTTCGAAGTCGGCATCATCGTGCTGGTGCCCATCGTCTACGCCTTCGCGAAGATTGCCAACGTGCATCCGGTCAAGTTCGGCCTGCCCATGGCCGGGATCATGCTCGCCATCCACGTGGCCGTCCCGCCGCACCCCGGCATCGTGGCAGGCGCCGGTGTCTTCGGCGCCGACATCGGACTCATCACCCTGATCTCCCTGGCCATCTGTGTTCCCCTGGGCTTCCTCTCCTACTGGGTGGCCAGCATCATGAACCGCAAGGAGTATGAACTCCTCCCGTCGGTCAAGGCGCAGGTCGACGAATTCGGCTCTGACTCCCTGGTCAAGGTAGGCCACGACGGCCCCGGCGCCGCCGCCATCGCACCGCCGCGCCCGGGCCTGATCATCTTCCTCATCGCCGCACCCATCGTGCAGATCCTGCTCGGCACACTGGGCACCCTCACCATCCCCAAGGACAACTCGTGGTACGGCCTGGCCGCGTTCATCGGCAACCCGTTCTTCGCGCTCCTGGTCGCCGTCGCCCTGTCGTTCTTCCTGCTTGCGGTACGCCGCAACTGGTCGCTGAAGGAAACCGGCGAAATCTTCGAAGGCGCCCTGCCTCCCATCGCCTCCATCCTGATGGTGGTCGCCGCCGGCGGTGTGTTCGGTGAAGTCCTTCGCACGTCCGGCATCGGCGCCGCCCTGTCCCAGACCCTGGACCACCTGGGCCTGCCCGTCATCGCCCTGGCCTTCGTGATCTCCCTGGCCCTTCGAGCCGCACAGGGCTCGGCAACCGTTGCCATCGTCACCACCACCGGCCTCCTGACCTCCGCCGTGATGGAAGGCGGCTACACTCCGGCCCAGATCGCGGTGATCGTCATCGCCATCGGCTTCGGTTCGCTGGGCCTGTCCCACGTCACCGACGCCGGGTTCTGGACCGTGGTGCGCTACTACGGCCTCACCGTCTCCGACGGCCTGAAGACCTGGACCGTCCTCACCACCATCCTGGGCCTGGCCGGCTTCGCGCTGACCTTCGTGGCCTGGATCCTGGTAGGAGGCCTGGGCGTCTGATGCGCACCCGACTCGACCACCTGGTCACCTCCGCCCTTCAACAGGGTTCCGCCGTCCCAGCCTTCACCTGCTACGACTTCACCACTGCACTGGCCGTGGTGGCCGCGGCGGAGGAGTCCGGCCGGGGCGTCATCCTCCTCGTGGCACCCAAGACGGCCGCCACCTCCAACGGCCTGCGCCTCATCGGGGCCCTCCGGGGCCTGGCGGACGCAGCGTCGGTGCCCGTAGCAGTGCAGCTTGACCACGCAACGGACCTTCAGGTGATGGCCGACGCCGTCTCGGCAGGGGCGGATTCCGTCCTCGCCGACGGTTCGTCCCTTCCCTACGAGGACAACATCGCACTGGTTGTTGCGGCCCGGGCGCTGCTTGGCCCCGATGTACCGCTGGAAGCCGAACTGGGGGGGCTCGCCGGAGACGAGGACCGGGCCTTTGGTGCGGACCAGTCCGGCGTGGCCGTGGCCGGGCTGACGGATTCGGCCCAGGTGGAGGACTTCGTGTCCCGGACCGGCGCGGAACTGCTGGCGGTCGCCGTCGGGAACGTCCACGGCAAGTACAAGGGCGAGCCGCAGCTGCGCTGGGACGTCCTGCAGGACATCGCGGTGCGGACGCACATTCCGCTGGTCCTGCACGGGGCCTCCGGAATCCCTGCCGACGAGCTGGTGAAGGCGGCGTCCATGAACGTCGGCAAGGTCAATTTCAACACCGAGCTCCGCGCCGGCGTGCTCGCCACCCTGCAGGAGCAGCTGCCGGGCCACCGGTCCGACGGCGAGAACCTGCAGGGGCTCTTGGGCCACTGGAACACCTCCGCGGGCAGCTTCGCCACAACGGCCCTGGGGATGCTCACGCGCTGACGTTCCCAGGAGTTCTTGTCCCGCCATGCAAGGTTGAATTGGCCCTGCAGGGGCCAAAGACTCCGGGAGGGGGAGGCCAGGATCAAGCTATGATCCTGGCCTCCCTTGGTTTAACTCCCGTGGATTCTCCTGAACCCCAAGATATTGAAGGGTACGCCGGGGCATTGCCAGCGGGCTGAAGTAGTGCCAGTGTCGAATCATGACCGAGAATACGATGTCAACCGAGGATAAGTTCGCCCCCGATGTCTCACTGAGGCGCAATGACGCGCATCACCGCTATGAGCTGCACGTGGGCGGCAAGCTCGCCGTCCAGTCCTTCTACCAGGACCTGCCCGGCCATATCGACTTCAGCCATACTGAAACGTCACCGGACTTCGAAGGCCAGGGGTTGGGCAAGGTCCTGGCCCATTTTGCACTCGATGACGTCGTGGCAGCAGGAAAGCGGATCATCCCGCACTGCCCGTTCATTGCTGCCTACCTTCGCAAGCACGAGGGCTACGAGCAGTGCGTCGACTGGCCGGAAGTCCCGGCAAGGAACGGTTCGGGAGCTTAGCGAACCGGCCACTCCAAACGCTATAAATATCCTTCTTCGCGGGAATCCGGCCTGCGCGTTATTGTGCCGCAGCCCCGGGTACCTTTTCTGTGCGCGGTCTTGCAGAGGGGCGCACGCAGTCATATGCGCGCCCCTCCAAGGGAGCATCGCAACCGGGGAAGGAATCCTGGATGAATCACCAAGAACAACCATTCGACGTTGCCGTCATCGGCGGGGGACCGGCGGGGCTGAGTGCAGGTGTTGCCCTGGCCAGGGCGCTGCGCTCCGTAGTGGTAATCGATGCCGGCGGGCAGCGGAACCTGCGGGCAGAAGGAGTACATGGCTTCCTGACCAGGGAGGGAATGAGCCCCAAGGCGCTGCTTGCCGCGGGCGGCGAAGAACTCAAGCACTACGGCGGGGAAAGCCGCCCCGGTTACGTGAAGTCCGCCAGGCGGGACGGGGACAACTTCGTGCTCTCGCTCGACAACGGCACAACCTGCACAGCCCGCCGGCTGTTGATCACCTCAGGAATCGAGGATGAGCTTCCCGACCTGCCGGGATTAACGGAGCGCTGGGGCAGGGACGTGCTCTACTGCCCTTACTGCCACGGCTGGGAGATCAGGAACCAGCCGGTGGGGGTGCTTGCTTCTGATGCCCACGCCGTCCTGCAGGCTCTGACGTTCCGGCAATGGACCCCGGACGTGACCCTCCTGCTCAATGGCGAACTGGCCCTCAGCCCGGGCCAGGCGGAACAGCTGCAAGCGCGGTCCGTCAACGTGGTGGACGGCCGGGTCCGCGGCCTGGTGGTCCAGGACGACAAACTCACGGGGGTCACACTCGACGACGGATCAGCGGTACCGCTGGAGGTGCTGGTGGTCAGCCCGGCCACCATCAGCAAGGCCAACATGCTCCAGGCCCTCGGCCTGGAACCGGATGGCCTGGAAGAAGGGCCGGGGACGCGGCTGGCTACCGATGAGTCGGGGCTGACATCCTGCCCCGGGGTCTGGGCCGCCGGCAACGCCACGGACGTATCGGCCCAGGTGATGACGGCGGCTGCCGCCGGACTGAAAGCGGCGGCGGCCATCAACGCGGACCTGGTGCTGGAAGATACCCGGCGTGCGGTGGAGGCCGCGAGGACCGCCGCAGTCCATTAGCCTTCCGGGTTTGCTGGCTTGGCGGGCGCCCGTACCTCAACGGGCGCCCGGCTGCCCAGCTCGTTGTGCATCAGCTGGAGATTCCCGTCCGCTGACTTCTTCTGGTCAGCTGGCCAGCGCGTGCATGCTGGCAGCCGGGACATCAATGGTGAAACCGCAGGCACAGCGGTACGTCTCCACGGTGGCTGGTGAGGTGCCGGCGCCGACGGGAATGACGTTTGCCCCGTCAACGTGAACGGGCTGGTACAGGGGCAGCGCAGCCGGATCCACCAGCTGCATCGGGGCGCGGCAGTGCATTCTTGAGTTCAGGGTGACCAGCAGCCCCACGTCTACGGGGAGGGTGGAGCTCCATAACGCTTCTGCTCCTGCTTCGGGCTCCGCAGGAGCCACTGGCTGATCTTTCGTAACGCTGGTCATGATGTTCGTCCTTGGGCTTCTTCACGGTACTGCCGGCGTTGGCAGCCCCGCCGCGACTGCTTGCGGAGGTTCACTTACCCCATAACCTAAGCATGCTTACTAATAGTTGGGCAAATCAGCTTGTGATCCAGCGCACGGGCCGCGCCCGTCCGCCGTCGCCTTCGCTAGCCGACGCCGGTTTCCAGGGCGCGGGAAGCGGGGCGTCCTAGCCGCGCCGGCGCTGCCACTGCCACGCGTGCCAAAACAGCAGGCAGATGGCAGCGGCCAGGCCCGTGATGATCGCGTAAGGGGCGAAGGTGAACATCAGGAAAGACGCCGGCATCCCTGAGCTGGTGGGGCCCATCATGGAGTTCGCGCTGAGGAAGAGCAGGGCTCCGCCCCCCATCAGGACGATGGCGAGCAGCCACAGAATCACAATGAACGGGTTCATGGCGGCGGCGGAGCGGTCGCCGGGATAATCCCCCGCTCCGAACCGGGCCGCCTCCGATACCGGGTTTCCGTCCCGGTCCACTTCCCGGAACTCGATCGCATTTCCTGGCTGTTCCATGTTTCCCCCTATGGATTTCTGCACTGCCCGTTTGCCGGTACGCCGACCCTGGCCCGGGAGTCGACGCCCGTCTTGTCATGCGCAGCCCTCCCAAGGGGGCCATTTTGCAGGACGCATAGCTCGCGCCGCCAGTCAATGACGGCCTCGTCGGCAAAAAATACGGGCGAACCGGAACCCGCGGGACAAATACATCACAAAAGTTTGCTTAAAAGGCTGTCCTAAGTAAGTCTTACCTTTGCAACTAGCCGGAAACGCCGACCGAAGGAAGACCAGTGCCGCTGATGCCCCGCCTTGACGAGTTACACGTGGATGACCCCCGTAATCAACAGCAGGCCCCCGGCCAGGACTTCGGGTCCCGCGTAGAGCTCGCCCTGGGCGCCACAAACCATCTCTTCAACGCCCGCAACTCGCCCCGCTATGTGGCGCAGGTGCTGCAGGGCGTCACGGCCGTGGCCACCAAACTGGAACGCACCACCCGGCCGTTCACCGGCGTCGGGCCTTCCCAGATGAAAGCCCGGGTTGACGCGGTGGACCTCGCAACGCCCCTGCAGGACACAGCGGCGGCACTGCAGGAACTCGAAGACGTGTACCTGCGCGACGCCATCTACTTCCACGACGCGAAGTACGCAGCGCACCTCAACTGCCCCGTGGTCATTCCGGCGCTGGTGGGAGAAGCCATCCTGTCTGCCGTGAACTCATCGCTGGACACCTGGGACCAGAGCGCCGGTGCCACCATGATCGAACGCCGCCTCATCGACTGGGCAGCAGAGCGGCTGCACCTCGGGGATAACGCGGACGGCATCTTCACCTCCGGCGGCAGCCAGTCCAACCTCCAGGCCCTGCTGATCGCCCGCAACCACGCCGTGGCTGGCCTCCGCCAGGACCCGTCGAGAAGCAACCTCCGCCTTCCGGCGCTTCTGGACACGCTGCGGATCTTCACGTCCGAGGACAGCCATTTCAGTATCCAGAAGTCAGCCTCCATGCTGGGCCTGGGCTTCGACGCCGTCATCACCGTTCCCTGCACCCCCGACCACCGCATGGATCCTGCTGCCCTTGCCGAGGCCATGGCGGAAGCGCGCGACGCCGGCCTCTCACCCATGGCAGTTGTCGCCACCGCGGGAACCACCGACTTCGGCGCGGTTGACCCGCTCGCAGACCTCGCCGCCCTGGCCCGGGCCTACGGCGCCTG
Source organism: Arthrobacter sp. Z1-9 (assembly GCF_054792695.1). NCBI lineage: Bacteria > Bacillati > Actinomycetota > Actinomycetes > Micrococcales > Micrococcaceae > Arthrobacter > Arthrobacter sp. Z1-9. Next base: position 605,467 of record NZ_CP096456.1, read on the forward strand.
GTTCCACATCGATGCAGCATACGGCGGCGGCTTGATGGTGTCCGGCCGCTACCGCCACCTGCTGGACGGAACGCGCCTCGCGGACTCCGTCACCGTCGACTTCCACAAGACCTTCTTCCAGCCGGTCAGCTCGAGCGCCCTCCTGGTCCGCGAGTCGGCAATGCTGCGCCACATCACCTACTACGCCGACTACCTGAACCCGGAAAGTGCTGCGCTCGCCGAGATCCCCAACCAGGTGGACAAGAGCATCCAGACCACCCGCCGGTTCGACGCACTGAAGCTGTGGCTCACCCTGCGGATCATGGGTGCGGACGCGATCGGCGCCCTGTTCGACGAAGCCATCGACCTTGCCGCCCGCGTGGGCTCCCGCCTCGCCACCGAGGACGACTTCGAACTCGCCGCACGGCCGCAGCTCAGCACCCTGGTCTTCCGGTACCGGCCAAGGCTGGAAGGCGGCGGACGGCTCTCCGAAGACGCGGCTGACGCCCTCAACCCCGCCATCCGTGCCGCCGCCTTCGCCTCAGGCGAAGCAGTGGTTGCCGGGACCAAAGTGGGCGGCCGGCACTACCTGAAGTTCACGCTCCTCAACGCCGAGGCCACGCTGGAGGACATCGCCGGCATCATCGACCTCCTCCGCCGTACCGGCGCTGGGCTGCTGCAGAACGAGGTATCCGCATGAGCACCCCGGACAACCGCAGGATTTACGACTTTGCTGCCATCGGCGTCGGGCCTTTCAACCTGGGACTGGCCGCACTGAGCGAGCCGGTGGAGGGCGTGGACGGGATCTTCCTGGAACAGCGGGCGTCCTTTGACTGGCACCCCGGAATGATGCTGGAACCCGCCCACCTCCAGGTTCCCTTTATGGCCGACCTCGTCACCCTGGCAGACCCCACCTCGCCCTACTCGTTTTTGAACTTCCTCAAGCAGACGGGCAGGTTGTACCGCTTCTACATCCGGGAGAACTTCTACCCCCTGCGCGCGGAGTACAACCAGTATTGCCAGTGGGTGGCAGGGCAGCTGCCCTCCGTGCGTTTTGGCACAGCTGTGCTGGATGTCGTGCACGACGACGGCCTGTACCGGCTTTCCGTGTCCGGTCCCGAAGGGCCTGAGGTGCTGCTGGCGCGGCGGCTGGTGCTGGGCACCGGCACCTCCCCGTACGTGCCGGAGGCCGCGGCGGACATCGTTGCCGCTGCCGCAGCAGGACGCGGTGGCGTGGCCTTCCACAACGCGGACTACCTGGCGCGGAAGGCGGAACTGCAGCAGCACCGCAGCATCACCATCCTGGGCAGCGGCCAAAGCGCAGCCGAGATCTACTATGAACTGCTCCAGGAATCGGAGACGCACGGCTACCAGCTGAACTGGGTCACCCGCTCCGGCCGGTTCTTCCCGCTGGAATACACCAAACTGACCCTGGAGATGACCTCTCCCGAGTACGTTGACTACTTCCACAGCCTCCCTCCGCACCAGCGCGACCACCTCAACAAGACCCAGAAGAACCTCTACAAAGGCATTAACTCCGATCTCATCGACGCCATCTACGACTTGCTCTACACCAGGAGCATCTCCGGGATGGTGGACACGCAGCTGCTGACCCACTCGTCACTGACCGCTGCCCAGTGGGATCCGGAAACCGGTACCCACATCCTGCACCTCCAGCACGGCGAGCAAGGGACGTCCTACACGCTGGACAGCGAAGCCGTGGTGCTCGCCACCGGCTACGGTTACCAGGAACCTGGCTTCCTGGCCGGTATCCAGGACCGCATAGCCCGGGACAGCGCAGGAAGGTTCGCCGTGGACCGCAACTACAGCACCGGCGTCGAAGCGGGGGAGATTTTCGTCCAGAACGCCGAACTGCACACGCACGGATTCGTCACCCCGGACCTGGGAATGGGCGCGTACCGCAACTCCTGCATCCTCCGGGAAATCACCGGCCGCGAGGTCTACCCGGTGGAGCGCAGTATCGCCTTCCAGCAATTCGGGTCACCCGCCGGCATGGGCGCGCGCTCTGACGTTGAAACCAGGACAGGGGTGCCGGCATGAGGTTCACATTCCGCTGCCTCGACGCGAAGGCCGACGCGCCGCTCCTGCACAGCTGGGTGACCCAGCCGTACGCCTCGTTCTGGGGCATGCTGTCCGCCGGGGTTGACGACGTAGTGGCGGAATACGCCAAGATCCAGGCCAGCGGACACCACCACGCGCTGCTGGGGCTCGACGGCGGCGTCCCCGCCTTCCTGATGGAGGAGTACCTTCCCGCGTCATCGCCGCTGGCGGCGGTCTACCCCGTCCTGCCCGGCGACCTGGGGATGCATCTGCTGGTGGCGCCGCCGTCGGAAGGACCCCGGCCTGGTTACACCGCCGCCGTGATGGACGCCGTCCTTGACCGGCTCTTTGCCAAGCCCGGGGTGGACCGCATCGTGGTGGAACCTGATGCGCGGAACACGAAGATCCACGCCCTGAACGAACGGCTGGGCTTCCAGCCCGCCGGCGTCGTGACCCTTCCCGACAAGGACGCGCTGCTGAGCTTCTGCAGCCGCGACGACTACCTGGCCGCCCGCACCGCACTCGACACTCTTTCCAAACCCGTCCCACAGGGAGCCTCACTGTGACCATCCATCTCGACCCCGCCGCCCCCGCTGTCAGCGCCGGCCCACCCTCGTCGGCGAACGCTGCCGGCACCAACACTGCCGTACCGCACCTCACCGGCGACCGGTGGGACAACGCCAACCGGCACCTGCTCCGCAAGGCGCTCGCCGAGTTTTCGCACGAACGGATTATTGCCCCGGAGCGGTGTCCCGACGCCGGCGCCAACGGGGTTGCCGGCGCTGTTGCCGGGACCGGCAGCTACCGGGTGTGCAGCGACGACGGCACGCAGGAGTACCGGTTCACGGCCAGGGTCCTCGAACTCGACCACTGGTCCATCGACGCCGCTTCCATCCGCTGCTTCCAGGACGGCGCCGAAATGCCGCTGGACGTGCTGGACTTCATCACGGCTTTCCACCGCACCTTGGGCATCAACCTCCAGATGCTCCCGGTGTATCTCGAGGAGGTCAGCAGCACCCTGGCAAGCCATGCCTACAAGCAGTGGGCCGGCCAGCCGTCGGCCGCCGAACTCGCGGCCGGAGTTACCGGCGGCGTGGACCGGGCCGCCGACTTCCAGGCCATTGAGCGGAGCATGACAGAGGGGCATCCGTGCTTTGTTGCCAACAATGGACGCCTGGGCTTCGGGATCGGTGACTACCGGGCGTTCGCTCCCGAGACCGGCGCCCCGGTCCAGCTGGAGTGGATCGCCGTCCACCGCAGCCACGCCGTTTTCACATTCTCTGCCGGGCTGGACTACCGGGCCCACCTGGACGCCGAGCTCGGGCCCTTGTTGGGCAGTTTCGACGCCGAACTGCAGGTCCAGGGGCTGGACCCGGACCAGTACTTCCTGATGCCCGTGCATCCGTGGCAGTGGGAGAACAAGCTCACTGTCACGTTCGCGGCGGAAATCGCCCGGCAGCGCATCGTCCAGCTGGGCACCGGCACGGACATCTACCAGGCGCAGCAATCGATCCGGACGTTCTTCAACGCCAGCGCGCCGGCGCGCCACTACGTCAAGACCGCCATGTCCGTACTGAATATGGGGTTCATGCGCGGCCTGTCGCCGCAGTACATGAAGGCCACGCCGGCCATCAACGACTGGCTGCGGAACCTGATCGAGTCGGACGGTGCACTCCAGGCACGCGGTTTCACCATGATCGGTGAAACCGCCGCCATCGGTTACCACAACAGGAACTACGAGGCCGGGTCCGCGAACGGTTCGCCCTACCGGAAGATGCTCTCGGCGCTGTGGCGCGAGAGCCCGCTGCCGCTCTTGAAGGACGGGCAGCAGCTGGCCACCATGGCGTACCTCCTGCACGTGGATGCCGAGGGCAGGCCGATGGCCTCAGCCCTTATCGAGCGTTCCGGACTGGCCGCGCAGGACTGGTTGCGGCACTACTTCGAGGCCTACCTGGTTCCACTGGTGCACTGCCTGTACCAGTACGAACTGGCGTTTATGCCGCACGGCGAGAACGTGATCCTTGTCCTCGAGGACGGGGTGCCGGTCCGCGCCATCATGAAGGACATCGCCGAGGAAATTGTGGTGATGGGCGACAGGCTGGACCTGCCCGAAGAGGTGTCGCGGATCAAGGCAGCCATCCCGGACGGCGAGAAGGTGCTGGCCATCTTCACGGACATCTTCGACTGCATCTTCCGCTTCCTGGCTGCGCTCCTGGCAGAGGACGGCAAGCTCAGCCAGGAGGAGTTCTGGCGGACGGCCGCCGCCGCCATCCAGGACTACCAGGCCCAGCACCCCGAACTCGCAGACCAGTTCGCCCGGCATGACCTCTTCGCGCCGGACTTTGAACTGTCCTGCCTCAACAGGCTCCAGTTGCGCAACAACCAGCACATGCTGGATCTGGCAGACCCATCCGGTGGCCTGCAGATGGCCGGGCGCCTGGTGAACCCGCTGGCGAGGTTCGCCGGAAAATAGCACCGGGAACGGCAAGGCCGGAGAATGCAGCCGGGACACTGCAGCCACAAGCCATCAGGTGATCGTTAGGCTTGCAGCATGACTGCAGACTCCTCCGGAACAACAGCCCTGATCACCGGTGCCAGTGCAGGACTGGGCTCCGAATTCGCGCGCCAGCTTGCCGCCCAGGGCTGCAACCTGGTGCTGGTGGCGCGGAACCGGGCCCGCCTCGAGGAAACCGCGGCGGGCCTGGAACGGCGTTACGGGATCACGGCTGAGGTGCTGCCCGCCGACCTGACCGACGACGCCGGCGTGGCAGCCGTCGTCGGACGCCTATCCGATCCGCAGCGGCCGGTGGGCATCCTGGTCAACAACGCCGGGATCGGGTTGCTGCACAACTTCGAGGACAACCCCATCTCGGAGGAGAAAAAGCACCTGAAGCTGCACGGCGAGACGGCCATGGAGCTCACCCATGCTGCGCTGAAAGGCATGCTGGAACGCGGCGGTGGCCGGATCATCAATGTGGCCAGCATCGCCGCTTTCCTCCCGCGCGGAACCTACTCCGCGGCCAAGGCGTGGCTGGTCAGCTTCAGCCGGTGGGCGAACCTTGCCTACCGCCAGCGGGGCATTAAGGTCACCGCCGTATGCCCTGGCTTTACGCATACGGAGTTCCACGACCGGATGGGCATGGACAAGTCCGTAGCGCCGTCGTGGGCCTGGCTGCACGCGGACCGGGTGGTGCGGGACGGCCTGGCGGACAACGAGCGGGGCAAGGCGGTTTCCATCCCGTCCAAGCGGTACAAGACAGTGGCGGCGGTAGCCAGGCTGGCGCCGGCAAAGCTAGTGGCGGGCCCGCCGCGTAAGCCGAAATAGGGGCCCGAGCCCAAGCAATGCCCGCGGGCTGCGGGTCCCGGACCGACGGACAGCCACCACCACCGCGATGCCCACCAGTGCTCCTGCCAGCGTCTCGACGCCGTGCTCCAGGATCAGCACGGCGGGGTCGATGGGCGCGGCGAGCTGGGTAATCAGCAGGATGACCGGCGTAAAGGAAACCATGGCCAGGCCGTAGTGGCGGGCCATAAACAGCTCGGTAGTGAACTGGAAGAGAATCACCAGGAGGGCAAGCATCACGGCCTGCCGGCCCGGGAACAGCCCGGCCAGGGACCAGGGGCCGGGGAGGATAACGACGGCGGTGACCGCCAGACCGAGGAATGTCCCCACGATGCGGTGGATTCCGCGCCGGACGCTGCTGGGGAGGTCGGCCCCGGCGAGGGGTACCGCCGCGGCGGCCATGGCCCAGTGCGGGTGGTCGCTGCCGGACAGGACGCCGACGGTGCCGGCAGCGCCTACCGCCAAAACGTACCGGGCAGCGTGTACCAACAACTCACCCCGGCCGGCGGGGTGCACCCCGGGAACGTTCCGGACGGCGCCCCGCTGCCAGGACCTGCTTCGGATCCAGCCCCCGAAACCTACCAGTGTGGAGAAGGCGGCGGACCCTGCGGCGATGAGGAAGGCCACCTGCCAGGGAACCGCCGGAGGTACCGAGGCGCAGGCCCCCAGTGCGAGGATGCCAAAGAAGGGCCCGTTGGGCTTGAGCCGCACCCGGTCGGCAAAGACTGACCCCACGCCGGCCAGCACCGCTTCGACGGCGACGAGCCACCAGGAGTGAAGGTGGTTGACGGACAGGAACAAGCCTGCCGCAACGCCCCCGAGCAGTACTACAGCCGCCTGGCACTGGTGCCGGAACCGGAGCTGGTGGGGCTCGGAGCGCCCGTACATGCCCGTCAGCGCACCGAAGACGGCGTACATGATGAGATCTGTGCGGCCGGCGGCCAGGAGCAGCAGCGAGGGAACTGCAACGCTGATGGCTACCCGCAGGGCTGCCAAGTGGTCGCGGTTGGCGGGTTCCAGCCGGTGAAGGGCGCGCACCTGCTCCATCAGAAGCTTCATGCGGCACCTTCCCTGCTTGTTTCCAAATCCCTTCCGGGCCTCTCGGAACGTATCATCGGCTGCGGGGCCCAGGCCATTTCCCACGGCGCCACGGGACACAAATGGACATCGTCGCGGAAGTGTTGGCGCCGACGGCGAAGGCCCGCCCTGCGCAGCTTCCGCGGAAGCTGCGCAGGGCGGGCCCTGGAGCGTTGCTACAAGCTCTGCCGGGTGGGGGAGTGCCCGGGGTGGCATCCCCGGCCGGGTGCTGCCTGGCTAAACCCGGGCGGGAGCCTTGTCGGCTGCACTCGAATCCGCGATGTCCTGGGTTTCGAACGGGAGCTCGTCCAGGTCGATCAGCGGGTTCTCGTCCTGGGTGGCTACCAGTTCGCGGGCCTCTGCCTGGGTGTCCACGCTTGGCATGGAACCCGGCAGCGGGCGCTGGGCGGATTCCTTCAGGAAGTAGATCGCCACGGCGCCAATCAAGGAGGTGCCCATCAGGTAGTAGGCGGGCATCATGTCGTCGCCGGTCGCGGTGATGAGGGCCGCAACGATGAACGGGGTGGTGCCCCCGAAGATGGCCACGGCGAAGTTGTAGGCAATGCCCATGGCGCCGTACCTGTTGGCTGTCGGGAACTGCGCCGGCAGCGCCGAGGCGAGGTTCGCAACATAGAACGTCACCGGGAAGGCGATCAGCGAAAGGCCGGCCAGCGTGGACCAGACCTCGCCGATGCCGATCAGCAGGAACGCCGGGGTCGCCAGCACCACGGTGCTGATGGCACCGATCCAAAGCACAGGGCGGCGGCCGATCCGGTCAGACAGCTTTCCGGTCAGGGGAATGCAGAGGCTCATGATGACCAGCACGGGGATGGTCAACAGCGTTCCGTGCACGGGGTCGTAGCCCTTGGACTCAGTGAGGTATGTCGGCATGTAGGACGTCAGTGCGTAGCCGGCGGTGTTGGCGGCGGCAACAAGGATCATGGCCACGATAAGCGAGCGCCAGTAGGCCTTCACGATTCCCACAGGACCCTTGGCGGCGTCGGTGTCAGCTGCGGCCGCGTGCTGGCCGAGGGACTCCTGGGCGTCCAGGGTTGCCTGGAACTGGGGGGATTCCTCGATCTTGTTCCGGAAGTAGATGGCGATCAGGCCCAGCGGACCAGCGATCAGGAACGGAATGCGCCAGCCCCATTCCTCCATGGCGGCCTGGCCCAGGGTCAGCTGCAGGACAGAAACCAGAGCGGCACCCAGGGCGAAGCCCAGGTAGCTGCCCATGTCCAGGAAGCTTGCAAAGAACCCGCGGCGCTTATCGGGAGCGTACTCGCTCACGAATGTCGTGGCGCCGGCGTATTCGCCGCCGGTGGAGAAGCCCTGCACGAGCTTGAGGATCACCAGCAGCGCAGCGGCCCAGATCCCGATCTGCGCGTAGCCGGGCAGCAGTCCGACGGCGAACGTGCTTGCCGCCATGAGCATCAGTGTTGCGGCGAGTACTTTTTGCCGCCCCACCTTGTCGCCGAGCCAGCCGAACACAACGCCGCCGAGGGGGCGGGCAATGAAGGTGGCAGCGAACGTTCCCAGCAGGAACAGCGTCTGGACGGACTTGTCGGCCTCGGGGAGGAAAACTGGCCCCATGGTGGTGATCAGGTAACCGAATACGCCGACGTCGAACCATTCCATGGTGTTACCCACGATGGTCCCGCCGAGTGCTTTCTTCAGCATGGGCTGGTCGACAACATTCACGTCCGACTCCTTGAGTCGGCGGCGCTTCATTATTTTTGGCTTGCGTGGTCCCCTGGCAGCCGCGGGTGCGGCGCCGGGGGGTGTAGCTTGGTTGGTTCCGGAGGCGTTGTATACGCCTGCGGAAGAGTCGGTGATGCTTCGGTCTGTGGGCATTTGGGCAACTCCCGTGGAGGTCATTTGCTTGCGACTTGTAGCTGCCCCGCTCCGGGCAGGCCTTCAATTTTACGCGAATGCCATGGCGCCTGCTCCCTTTATGCCGTAGGATCACCCCTTTTCGGGGGTTTTCGTGCCGGTTCCTTACGGTTTCTTTCCCGGCTTTTCCCGCGCCGTTATAGGAATCTGCGGGGTCGTGCACCCTCCTCACCGAATTTTTTTCGCTGTCGGCTCCCATTGCCGTCATTTTGCACGCTTCATACGCGAAAAAGTGACGCCGCCCACTGCTTCCGCAGCCCTCCTCCAAGATCCGGCAGTGCCGCCGTCGTCCTTTTCCTTCCACCCCTCCTGAGGGGGTTCACAGGTGCCCGGCGCTTCCCTAAGGTTGTGCCATGGGAACACTTTCTTTTAGGTAGCGGACGCCTGCGGCCAGGTATGGCCGGCCGCTCCGACAGTCACAAAAGGCCCTGGCTGGCCTCGATTGGTTGCACTTCATTTCATTGCGTTGCTCATTTCATTGCGTTGCGGGAAAGGAAGAACACATGGCTGACGAAAACAACAAGCACATCGCGCCGGAGCTGGCGAGCCACCTGGCGGAGGCAATGGATGCCTCCGCCATGCCTGGCGCCCCGGCCCCACTGTCTCCCCTGGGAGCAAGCGGGCAGCAAAGGTGGCCCGATGGCAACGGGAAACGGCGGCATCCCAAGGAACGCGGTTCCGGCCACGGACGGATGGGGCAGGGGGCTGCCGTCACGGCGGTCCACCGCACCAGCCGGCCACAGATGCCGCACTCGTCCTGAGGACACTGAGAAAATTAACGCCGTAAGACCGTAAAGGAATGGGGACACCGGAAATCCGGTGTCCCCATTCGTTTGCCGGCCGTGGGGCCCTTAGTCCGGCATTCGCCCTCGATTTAGGTTCACTCCATTCCTGCCACAGGGCCCCACCCGCCATGGATCAGAGGTTGGCCGCCTTGGCGAGCAGAACGGCCTTTTGTTGTTCGTTGGCGGTGAGTGCGGCCGCCTGCAGCAGTTCGGCTTTGGCCTCGCCGGTTCTCCCAAGTTTGGTGAGCAACTCTCCCCGGATGCTGGGGAGCAGGTGGGAGCGGCGGAGGGCGCCCTCAGCAACAAGGCGGTCCACGATCTTCAGGGCGGCGGCAGGTCCGGTGGCCATGGAAACCGCAACGGCGTGGTTGAGTTCGACGACGGGGCTTGGTGCCAGGCGGCCCAGGGCTTCATAGAGCAGCACGATCTTGTTCCAGTCGGTTTCTTCGACACTGCCGGCGGTTGCATGGCATTGAGCGATGGCAGCCTGCAGGCAGTAGTTTCCCCTTCCGCGGCCGAGCGCGTCGGCACGGGCCAGGGATGCAACGCCACGGCCGATCTGTGTCCTGTCCCAGCGTGACCTGTCCTGGTCAGCAAGCAGAATTGGGCTGCCGTCGCGGTTGACGCGCGCGGCGAACCGGGACGCCTGGAACTCCATCAGCGCAACGAGTCCGTGGACTTCGGGCTCCCGCGGCAGCAGGCCGGCGAGCACGCGGCCAAGGCGCAGTGCTTCGTTGGCCACTTCGGTCCGGATCCACCGGTCGCCGGTTGTGGCGGCATAGCCTTCGGTGAAGATGAGGTACAGCACGGCCAGTACCGCGCCCAGGCGGGCGTTCCACTCGTTGGGGTCGGGGGTGTCAAAGGGCACCTGCGCGGCGGACAGGGTTTTCTTTGCCCGTACGATGCGTTGCTGGACGGTGGCGACGGGAACGAGCAGCATTCGTGCGATCTCCTCGGTGGTCAGGCCACCAACGGTTCGCAGCGTCAAGGCGACCTGCCCCTCGCGGGAGAGCACGGGGTGGCAGGCGATGAAGACGAGCCGGAGCACGTCATCGGGGATCGGCTGCCATTGGTCCTCGGTCATCTCCCTGAGGTCGTGGGCAATGGTCCGGTAGCGCTCGTCTAGCCGCTCCCGGCGGCGCCAGGCGTCTACGGCCTTGCGTTTGGCCACGGCCGTGAGCCAGGCGCCCGGGTTATCCGGGACGCCCGACCCGGGCCATTGCGTCAGGGCGTCGAGCAGGGCTTCTTGAGCAAGGTCTTCCGCCAGGCCGACGTCGCCAGTCACCTTGGCTAGCGTGGCGACGATCCGCGCGCTTTCGATCCGCCACACGGCGTCCAGCGTGCGCTGGATCGCCGGCGTGGGCAGGTCCTTGTCTGCCATGCGGCTAGGGCTGGTTGAGTTCCTCGCGCCAGCCGGCTTCCTTTTGCAGGAACTCGTTGTCCGAGAAGTCCTCGAAGTCGCTCATATCGGTCACGCGGCGGACTTCAAGCTTGTTGCCCGGGCCCAGGGGGCAGCGGCTGGCCCACTGGACCGCCTCTTCCTTGCTGGCGGTCTGGATGATCCAGAATCCGTTGAACAGTTCGTGGGTTTCCCCGTACGGGCCGTCGGTAACAATGGGGTTCTCGCCCGAAAAGTCGACAACGAAAGCTTCGCTCATATCGTCGGCGAGCCCTTCACCGGCGAGTAGCACCCCGGCCTTCATGAGGGATTCGTTGTAGGCGCCCATCGCGTTGATAATCTGTTCGATGTCCGCCGTTTCGTAGGCCTTCTTGGCCTCGTCCGTAGCGCGCATAATCAGCATGAACTTCATGGTTCTTCTCCTTCGTATTGAGGACGCCTCGTTCGTCCTTCTACTATCGCGTCGAACGGGCAGGGAGCGGATCGACATGACGAGAAGAATTTTTATTCAAAGTTGCTTAATGGCCAAAGTATTTCTGACCAGGAGCCCTTAGCGTGCCTGCGGTGCTGAGTATCGGGGTGAACCGCTGGACTGGCGGGGTATCAGGGTGGGCAGGGATTTCCGGATCCTGGGTTCCTTGCCCGGGTTCACGATGAGGTCAATCGCATTGCCCGCAATCTGGTCCAGGGGCACCCGCACGGACGAGAGTGGGGTTGAAAGGCGGGAGGCGAGGGGTATGTCGTTGTAGCCGACCAGGGCAAGGTCTTCTCCCACGGTGATACCGAGGCGGTGGGCGGCGGCGATAACCCCCATGGCCAGGTTGTCGTTGGCGGCAAACACCGCGCTGGGTCGTTTTCCGGAGTCGTCGGCCAGCAAAGCTTCCGCGGCGGAGAACCCGCTTTCCATGCCATAGCCGGCGGCAATCAGCCAGTCTTCCCTGGCATGGATGCCTGCACCCTCGAGGGCTTTGCGGGCACCGGCGAGGCGGGCCATCCCGGTAGAGGTAAAGACCGGCCCGGTCACCACCCCGATGTCACGGTGCCCGAGATCGATCAGATGCCGGACGGCCAGGTATCCGCCCACCTCATCGTCACCAAGAGCCGAGGGGCTGACCCCGTCGGTGCGAAGGACGAGCGCGTGCGCCACACCCCGTTCACGCAGGTGTTTGGGTAAATCGTCGTCGATTCGGGCAGTGGCCAGGATCAGCCCGTCGACATTGCGGTCCAGGAGTGTCTCCGCTGCCCGGCGTTCGTCGTCGGGGTCATCGCCGCTGGTGGCCACCATGGCAAAGTACCCGCGGTCGGCCGCCGCCCGCTCGAGTTCCTCAAACATCAGGGCCATTACCGTGTCGCTGAGCCGCGGCACGAGCACGCCGAGGGTTCGGGTCTCACCTCGGCGCAGGTTGGAGGCGAAGGAGTTCCGGCGATAGCCCAGCTCCTCGGCTATTTTCCGGACATGGGCGGCCGCCGCTGAACGGGAAGTGGTGCGTTCGTCGAGGGCGCGGCTAGCCGTTGAGATGCTCACGCCGCTGGCCGCGGCGACGTCTTTGAGGGTGACGATCGTACCGGGGACGGCCGGTTCCATGCTGGTTCTCCTCTTCAACAGGGGCGTACCAGACACTCTATTCCTCCTTTTTGCAAACGTTCCCTTGACAGTGAGGTGGGACACGTTGCAATATTGAAAACGTTCCCGCAAACGTTTTCATCTGAAGAGAAAGCACCGGCGGGACTACCGACCATCAATGAAGACAAGAAGGTAGCTGCAATGACACTCGATCTCCGCGGACTCAGCCCCGCACCTGTCACCCCGTTCACCGAAGATGGCGCTGTCGACTTCGCTGCGATCCAGCGTCTGGGTTCGTGGCTCGGATCGATCGAGGGCGTGAAGAGCCTCGTCGTCCTGGGGCACGCCGGCGAAGGCACGTTCCTTACCGAAGAGGAGCAGCTGGATGTTATCCGCGCGTTCGTGGCGTCGACCGACGGCCGTGTGCCGGTCGTGGCGGGCATCACGAAGGAGGGCAACAAGACCGCGGCCCTCGAGGCCAAGAAGGCTGTCGAGGCCGGCGCGTCAGCTGGTCTCGTCTACCCCTCGCACGGGTGGCTGCGCTTCGGATACCAGAATGGCGCGCCGCAGTCGCGCTACCAGGAGATCTATGAAGAGTCCGGCCTGCCGCTGATCCTGTTTCAGTACCCCGACAACACCAAGGCGACCTACGACCTCGACACTCAGCTGGAGATCGCCGGCCAGGAGGGCGTCTTTGCCACGAAGAACGGGGTCCGGAACATGCGCCGGTGGTACACCGAGATCCCCGCACTGCGCGCCGCGTACCCCGAGCTGCAGGTGCTGTCCTGCCATGACGAGTACCTGCTGCCGACAATGTTCGATGTCGACGGTCTGCTCGTCGGCTACGGCAACATCGCCCCCGAACTGCTCGTCGAACTCATCGAGGCCGGCAAGGCGCAGGACTACCCGCGTGCCCACGCCATTCATGAGCGGCTGCTCCCGGTGACCAAGAACGTATACCACCGCGGGTCCCACATGGAGGGCACCGTCGCCTTGAAGTGGGGCCTCGTGAACCGCGGCATTCTGGACCACGCCACAGTGCGCACCCCGCTCCTGCCCCTGCCGGAAGGCGCCGATACCGAAATTGCGGAAGCCTTCGCCGCCGCAAACATCGGCAAGGTCACCACCACCGCTGCCGTCTGACCCCACCCATCACGGGTCCTCACGGGTGGCGGGCCCTTGGCCCGCCACCCGTGCCCCAGCTTTTACTCTCCGTCCCAGGGCCAATGACGCCCCCAGCAGTGTCGCTGTATAAGGAGGACTCGCCGATGCGCGAGCAGAATAAGACCATCACCCACCCCGGAACCACGGAAGACCAGATGGCAACCCAGCAAGGAAACCCGACCCAAGGCACCACAAAGAAGCACCGGACTTTCCTGGGCTACCTTGCCCTCATGGGGCCGGCCTTCGTCGTCGGAGCCTGGCAGTTTGGCCCCGGCAACCTCACCACCGCCGTGCAGGCCGGCAGCCGGTTCGACTACAGCCTCGTGTGGGTCATCGCCATCTCCACCATCCTGATGATCTTCTTCACCGACATGAGCGTCAGGCTCGGCATTGCAACGCCAACCTCCCTGATCACGTCCATCAAGGACCACCTCGGCAAATGGGTGGGCGTCCTGGCAGGCTTCGGCGTCTTCGGCATCACACTGATGTTCTCCGTCGGCAACGCCGTCGGATCCGGACTGGGACTTTCCCTTATTTTCGGCGGCTCCCCAGTCCTCTGGACCGTCGTCTGCACCATCGCCGTCGGCATCGTCCTGGCCTTCAAAAACGTCTACGGCATCGTCGAAAAAGCCCTCCTGGTCATCGTTGTCCTGATGGGCATCGCCTTCATCGCCAGCACCGTCGTCGCCCAGCCCGACTGGTACCGGTCCCTCGAGGGCATGGTCCCGCAGCTGCCAGCCGGGAGCGAGATCCTCATCATTGCCCTCGTGGGCACCAACTTCTCCATCAACGCCGCCTTCTACACCTCCTACGGCATCAAAGAACACCGCCGCACCCGCGCCGACTACCGCGACATCACCCTCGTCGACACCATCCCCGGCATCGTCGCCCCCGGCATCATGACGGCCCTGGTCATCATGGTCGCCGCAGCCGTACTCGGTAAAACCGGAGCCGAGGCCGGGACCATCAACGCCCTGGCCTCCATTTTCACCCCGCTGGCAGGCCCCGTCGGCGCGATGCTCTTTGCACTCGGCCTTTCCGGAGCCGCGTTCTCCTCCATGATCGCCAACGCCACCGCCGGCGGCACCATGCTCTCCGACGCCGTCGGACGCGGCGCCAAGGCAGGGTCCCCTGCAGCACGCATCTTCACCGCAATGATCCTGGCCTTCGGCCTGATCATTACCCTCTCATTCCAGTCTTCCCCCGTCGGCCTGATCGTCATCGCCCAGTCCCTGACTGTCCTCATCGCACCCCTGCTCGGAGTCTTGATCGTCACCATGGCCAACAAAACCGCCGTCATGGGAGACCTTCGCAACAAATGGTGGCAGAACCTCTTCGGAGCCATCGGCCTCATCGCCATCTTCGCCCTGTCCTTCCGGCTCATCACCACCCTGATCGGCTAACAACCCCCACCAAGCCGCAACCATAAGGAGAGCCCCCTGCGCAAGCAGGGGGCTCTCCTGCGGCTGTCAGGCTTCGTCCACAACGTCCGCCGGCTCCTTGTCCAGCCGCCAACCGCGCCACACCGGATGCCGAAGCCGTCCCGTCCCGGTCCATTCGCTGTACGTCACTTCACCCACCAGCTGAGGGGCTACCCAGTGCGCGTCCGCCGCATCCTCGCGGGGGACCTCCTGGAACGGGGAGGTTTTCCTGGCGAGGCGGTCCACGGTCTGACGGAGTTCCGTCAGCTCGCGGAAACTGAAACCGCTGCCCACCCGGCCCACGTAGCGCAGGTTGCGTCCCTCCGGGATGCCCACCAGCAGCGAGCCCACCGAGTCCTGGCGGGCGCCCTTGCCCGGCCGCCAGCCGCCCACCACCACCTCCTGGGTCTGGTCGAGCTTGAGCTTGATCCAGGTCCGCGTCCGTTGCCCGCTGACGTAGCGGCTGTCCGTGCGCTTCGCCATCACGCCCTCGAGGCCCAGTTCCTGCGCGCTTTCCAGGATGTGCTCCACCCGGTCTTCGAGCACAGTGGAAATATCCACCGGGCAGTCCGACGGGCTGAAGAACTCTTCCAGCCGGTGGCGCCGCTTGGCGAGGGGCAGCCTGCGAAGGTCCGTGCCGGCGTCGTACAAAAGGTCAAAAAGCATCAGCCGGACGGGGATGGCCTTGCGCGCTTTGGCGACGTCGCCGGGCCGGGTGAGCTTCATGCGCCCCTGAAGCAGCCCGAAGTCCGGCCTGCCTGAGGGCCCGACGGCGATGATCTCACCGTCCGCGACAAACGGCCGGGGCGGCCAGCAGCTCCGGTCCGTGAATTCGGGGTAGGTCTTGCTGACGTCGTTCCCGTTGCGGCTGAAGATCCGCACTGCATCCTCGTCCGCAACGAGGATGGCACGGACCCCGTCCCACTTGAGCTCGAACTGCCAGTTGCTGCCCTGCAGATCGGCTGTTGTCCCCGAGGTGGCCATCATGGGGCTGTAATCCTCGGGTGATGCCGAAGCGGCGGCTGAAGGCGATGCCGGAGGGGCTTCTTCAGCTTCGTCGTCCGGCCCTTGGGCATCCTCCCGCTCCTCTTCCTGCTCCGGCTTCACGCCGTCCGCCGCCTTCTCACCGACGGCCGCAGCCTCAACAGCTTCGTCCTCCGCTTCTTCCGGCCCTAGATCCCGCGCCGGCGCATGACGCTGCCGGCTGCTGGGATGGTCCTTGTCCATCAGGTGGATCAGCCACTGCCCTTCTGAGTCCTTGCCCTGCCCCCGGCCCGTATGGATCAGCGCGAACTTCCGGGTGCCGCCCAGGCCGCCACCCTCCGAACCGGTGAGCGTCACGATGACTTCCCTGCCATTGATCCACTTATGCAGTTCATAGGTGCCGGTGTCCCAGATGGTCATCTCACCGGCGCCATACTCCCCTTTGGGAATGGTGCCTTGGAAAGTGAGGTAGTCCAGCGGGTGGTCCTCCGTCTGGACGGCCAGGTGGTTTTTGCCGCCGGATTCCGGCACCCCCTTGGGCAGGGCCCAGGACACCAGGACGCCGTCATGCTCGAGGCGGAGGTCGAAGTGGAGCCGGCTGGCGTGGTGTTCCTGGATGACGAAGGCATCGCCGCTGCCGGCGGCGCCGGAGAAGGGCTCCGGTGTTTTCTGCGGGTCCCGCATGGAGCGGTACTTGCCCAGGCGGGGGTCGCCGTCGTGATGGTCGTTGCGTGCCTCGGAGTCCTGTCCGGCGGCGCTCACGACGGCGGCAAAGGGCTCCCTGCCTTCCTGCACCCTCCGCAGCACCTCCTGATAGTCCAGGTGGCGAAGGCCCGGAGCGCCGATTTCCTGCCAGGTCCGGGGCGCGGCAACCATCGGGGTGGGACGGCCACGCAGCGAGTAGGGCACGATGGTGGTTTTGGCCGCGTTGTTCTGGCTCCAGTCCACCAGCACCTTGCCCTTGCGCAGGGTCTTTTTCATGTCGCTGACGGCGAGGTCTGGGTGGTCGGCTTCCAAGGCGCGTGCCAGTTCGCGGGCAAAGGCCGAGATCTGATCGGAGGTCTGGCTCCGGTCCAGGGGTGCGTAGAGATGGATGCCTTTGCTGCCGCTGGTCACGGGGACGGGATCCAGGCCCACGTCCTCGAGGATTGAGCGGGCCAAGAGGGCCACTTCCACGCACTCTTCCAGGCCGGCGCCTTCGCCGGGATCCAGGTCCAGGACGAGCCGGTCCGGATTGAGCTGGTTGCCGTGGGAGTCCACCTGCCACTGGGGAACGTGGATTTCCAGCGAGTTGATCTGGCCGAACCAGGTGAGCGTAGCGGCGTCGTTGACCATCGGATAGTGGATGGTCCGGTCTTTGTGGGTAATGGCGGCGCGCGGCAGCCAGCCGGGAGCGGAGTCCTCCAGGTTCTTCTGGAAGAACACCTCGCCGGGGTTCCCTTCAGTACCGACGCCGCTAACCCACCGCTTCCTGGTGGCCGGCCTGTTGGCGGCAGCCGGGATCAGGACGTGTGCCACTGCCGCGTAGTAGGCGAGCACGTCTGCCTTGGTGGTGCCGGTCTCCGGGTAGATGACTTTGCCCAGGTTGGTGAGGGTCAATTCCCTGCCGGCAACCCGGACACGCTCCTTAGCCGCGGCCATGGGGCTTCACCTCCGGCGCTGCGTGATGTTGACTTAGGGAATGAGAGCCATCTGGAAAGGTGCCATCGCGTTCGGCCTGGTCAACGTGCCCGTGAAGGTCTACAGCGCAACCGAAGATCATGACATCAGTCTGCACCAGGTCCACAATGCCGACGGCGGGCGGATCCGCTACCAGCGCAGGTGCGAAGTGTGCAGCCAGGTCATCGATTATTCGGACATCGAGAAGGCCTACGAGGAGGACGGCCGGACGGTGATCCTGTCCAAGGACGAGCTCAAGGCCATTCCCGCCGAGAACAGCCACGAGATCGAAGTGGTGCAGTTCGTCCCGTCCGAGCAGCTTGAACCCATGATGTTCGAGAAGAGCTATTACCTGGAGCCGGACTCCAAGTCGCCCAAGGCCTATGTGCTGCTGCGCCGTGCGCTGGAGGACACGGACCGGGTGGCCATCGTCCAGTTCGCGCTGCGGGAGAAGACCCGGCTGGGCGCCCTGCGCATCAAGGACGACGTCCTGGTGCTCCAGTCCCTGCTCTGGCCTGATGAGGTGCGCGAAGCCAACTTTCCTTCCCTGGACGCCTCCATCAAGATCTCGCCGCAGGAACGGGACATGTCCGCGGCGCTGGTGGAGTCGATGGCGGCCGACTTTGATCCCGCGCACTTCACCGATGACTACCAGGTGCAGCTGCGCCAGCTCATTGAGGCCAAACTGGAGCAGGGCGACTCCCTGGATACCGAGGAAACCTTCGGCGTGGAAGCCGGTGAAGGCGGCAAGGGCGAAGTCATCGACCTGATGGAAGCGCTGAAACGCAGCCTGGACCGGAAACGCGGGGGTGGGGCTGATGCCGCTGCGGATGCGGGTGGCGGGGACTCGACTGACGAAGCCTCCGGTGACGACAAAGAGGCCGCCACGCCGGCGCGCAAGAGGGCCACTGCCGGCAAGTCCGCTGATTCCTCGTCGGGTGAGAGCAAGTCCGGCGCTGCGAAACCGGCGGCCGCGAAGACCGGTACAACGAAGACCAGTACAGCCAAGACGGGTACGGCAAAATCCACTGCAGCCAAGGCCGGCACAGCAAAGTCCACGGCGGATAAATCCACTGCGGCGAAGTCCACCCCGGCCAAGTCCACTGCCAAACCGGCCGCTAAAACCACCACGAGCAAGGCAACGGGCACCAGGGCGCGCAAGCCGGCGTGAGGGTCCGTGGCCGGCGGCGTCTGTTCCCGGGGTTAATGCCATGAATACGAAACTACTAAGCTTGCTTGCTTTTCGGTAGCCGGCGCTTCTGTACCACCTGCCTGCCTCTGTCGGTCTTGTGCAGCTGGCTCCCTTACAGCTGCTCTCTTTACAGCGGAGTTTGTCGAGTTCACAATGAGTCGCATCGCAGCCTCCGCTGTGGCCGCAGCGCGCTGTTCACTCACTGACGAACCATCACAGTAGAGAGGCACAGTCATGGATGACCAAACAGATGTCCTCGAGGCGGACCGGGCGCTCAAGCAGAAGCACCGTGCCATGTGGGCGTCAGGGGACTATCCTGCGCTCGCAAGCGAATTGCTTCCGGAGCTGGGGGCCGTCCTGGTGGAAGCCTGCGGCATCAACTCCCGGCAGAGGGTCCTCGACGTGGCCGCGGGGGCGGGCAATGCAGCAATTCCCGCCGCCATGATGGGTGCGAAGGTTGTGGCGAGCGACCTCACCCCGGAACTGTTCGACGCCGGCCGCCACCAGGCAGCGGACCGTGGCGTGGAGCTGGAATGGCAGGAAGGGGACGCGGAGGCGCTGCCTTTCGGCGACGACGAGTTCGATACCGTGATGTCCTGCCTCGGCGTGATGTTCGCGCCCCATCACCAGCCGGCAGCCGACGAGCTCCTGCGGGTGTGTAAGCCCGGAGGCACCATCGGACTTCTGAGCTGGACTCCTGAGGGGTTCATTGGCAGGATGTTCGCCACCCTCAAGCCGTTTGCCCCGCCGCCGCCACCGGGTGCCCAGCCGCCACCGCTGTGGGGGAGCGAGGACCACCTCCGCGAACTCTTCGGTGACAGGATCACCGAAACCAACGCCCGGAAAAAGACCTTGGGGGTCAACAGCTTCCACCAGCCGGAGGACTTTGTCCGTTACTTCAAGTCCCACTACGGACCCACCATCTCCGTCTACAAGTTCATCGCCGAGGACGGGGACAAGGTCAAGGAGTTGGATAAGGCGCTGACGGACCTGGCCGAGTCGTTTGGTGACGCCCATGGGGATACTCCGTTCCGTATGGAGTGGGAGTACCTGCTGTTTACCGCCAAAAAGGCCAAGGGTAATGCCGGGTGATTTCGTCGTCACGTCCTCGGTCACTGTAGAAGCACCGCCCGCCAGGGTGTGGGACGTCATCACGGACCCGGCCGCCGCCAGGGATTTTATGTTCGGCACCGAGCTCAGCACGGACTGGACTGTGGGCGGACCCATCACCTGGAGTGGCAGCTGGGAGGGCAAGGACTACCAGGACAAAGGGGTGGTCGTTGAGGTGGAGCCCGGCCGCAGGCTGGTCTACACGCACTTCAGCCCGCTGGGCGGCCAGGAAGACAAGCCGGAAAACTATCACACGCTGACCTGGACGCTTCAGGACCAGGGCGGCCGCACGCTGCTGGTGTTGTCGCAGGACAACAACGCCAGCGCGGAGGCTGCCGAGCACTCAAAGGGCATGTGGGACAAGCTGGTGGCTGACGTCAAGAGGCTCTCCGAGCGCGGCTGACCCGCCCCACGCAACTGGGTAGCGCTAAGTGTCGTTATGGGAGCCCATAACGACACTTAGGGCTACTTACTTGGGTAGGGGAGGGGCGTGATTAAACGCAACAGCCGCCGTCGGACTTCCCCCAGGGAGGGAAAGTCCGACGACGGCCGCGCTGCGTAACTACCTAAGCAGCTGTGCTGCTACTCGGCGTCGTGATCCGTTTCGAGGATCTGCACCAGGTGGTCAAGGGCGGTGTCAGCGCCGTCGCCTTCGGCCCGGAGGACTACAACGTCCCCGTGTGAGGCGCCCAGGCTCATGAGGGAGAGGATGCTGGCCGCATCCATGGCCTCATCGGCCGGTTCGCCTTCGCGGGCGATGGTGATGTCCAGGTCGTATTCTCCTGCTGCCTCGGCAAAGATGGCGGCGGGGCGGGCGTGCAGGCCCACGCGGCTGGCGACGGTTGCTGTGCGTTCTGGCATTTTTGCTCCTTTGTCTTCCGGGTGGCTGGCGTTCAGCGCCGGACAGGTAGTGGGTGAGGCAGGTTAGACCGTTGCTGGAACGGTCTCCACCGTAGCAGCGCTCTTGGGGGCTGCCCAACGCTTCAGTGCCACCACTGCCAGCGCGCTGACAATGGTTCCGGCGATGATCGAGATCACGAACATCAGCAGGTTGCCGATGGCAAAGAACACGAAGAGGCCGCCGTGGGGTGCCTGCGAGGTGACGTTGAAAGCCATGCAGAGTGCGCCGGTGAGCGCACCGCCCACCATGCTGGCGGGGATGACCCGCAGCGGGTCGGCTGCGGCGAACGGGATGGCACCTTCGGAGATGAAGGACGCACCCAGCAGCCAGGCGGCCTTGCCGTTTTCGCGCTCGGCCAGGCTGAAGAGCTTCTTGTCCAGAACCGTGGCCAGGGCCATCGCCAGCGGCGGGACCATTCCGGCGGCCATCACGGTTGCCATGATCTGCCACGGCGCCTGGTTGTCGGCGCTGCCGGCGCTCAGGCCGGCGACGGCAAAGGCGTAAGCCACCTTGTTGACCGGACCGCCCAGGTCGAAGCACATCATCAGGCCGAGGATGATTCCCAGGACGACGGCGGACGCGCCGGTCATGCCCGAGAGCCACCCGTTGAGGGCCAGCGTGAGGCCTGCGATGGGGCCGCCGAGGACCAGGAACATCAGGCCGGAGGCAAAGATGGAAGCGAGCAGCGGGATGATCACCACGGGCATCAGGCCGCGGAGCCACCGCGGAACCTGCCAGGTCCCGATCAGGTGGGCCATGTAGCCGGCGAGCAGGCCGCCGACGATGCCGCCGAGGAAGCCGGCGCCCATGAACCCGGAGACTGCACCGGCAACGAAACCGGGTGCAATGCCTGGCCGGTCGGCAATTGCGTAGGCGATGTAGCCGGCGAGTGCAGGGACCAGGAATCCCATGGACAGCGCGCCGATCTTGAACAGCACTGCGCCGAGGTAAGTGGTCAGGCCGCCCTCAGGCAGGTTGCCGAAGTTGTTCTCTACAACCACCTTGTCCGCAACCGTGGTGATGTCGTAGCCACCCAGCAGGAAGCCGAGGGCGATCAGCAGGCCGCCGCCGGCGACGAACGGAATCATGTAGCTCACGCCGGTCAGCAGGGCACGCTTCAGCTTCTGGCCGATGTGCTCGCCCTTTTCCTCGGCGTCGTGCTCGGCCTGTTCCTCGGCACCGAAGTGCGGGACACGGCGGGCGTTGGGGTTGTCCGCAGCGGCCAGGGCTTCCTGGACCATTTTGGCGGGCTCATCAATGCCGCGCTTGACCGGAGCGTTGATGACGGGCTTGCCGGCGAAGCGCTCCTTGCCGCGCACGTCCACGTCCACCGCGAAGATGACGGCATCGGCCGCGGCGATGACGGCGGGATCCAGCGGCTTGGCGCCGGAGGAACCCTGGGTTTCCACCTGCAGGTCCACGCCGGCTTCCTGGGCCGCGGCCACGAGGGAATCCGCAGCCATGTAGGTGTGGGCGATGCCGGTGGGGCACGCCGTCACGGCCACAAGGCGCCTGGGTCCCGAGGCGGCGCGGCCGTCTGAAGCGGCGCCTGCCACTGCGGAGGCTCCGGACTGCCCGGAAGCGTTCAGGGTACCGCCCGCAGCAGCAGCGGCACCTGCCGGGGCTGCAGCCGCATGGGCCGCGGGCTTGTCTGCCAGCGCGCCGTCCACCAGGTCCACGATCTCCTCGCGGGAGGAGGCGTTCCGCAGGGCTGCGGTGAAGTCCTTTTTGATCAGGGACCGGGCGAGCTTGGACAGCAGCTTAAGGTGCGCCTGGTCCGCGCCGTCCGGGGCTGCGATGAAGAAGATCAGGTCCGCCGGGCCGTCCTTGGCGCCGAAGTCCACCTTGGGGTTGAGGCGGGCCATGGCCAGGGTTGGTTCCGTTACTGCGGCGGAGCGGCAGTGGGGAATGGCGATGCCGCCCGGGATGCCCGTGGCGGTCTTCTGCTCGCGGGCATAGGCGTCGGCGAAGAGGCCTTCAACTTCTGTTGCGCGTCCGGCGGCAGCTACCTTGCTTGCCAGGTGCCGGATCACCGCCTCGGGCGCGTTGCCCAGGTTCTGGTCGAGCTCGACCAGTTCCGTGGTGATGAGCTGAGTCACTGTCAATCCTTTCGAAGGGCCGTGATGGTTACGGCATCCGGGGTGGTTTGGTGAACTGCCGGAACTGTGGAACCGGGCAGGGAGGCGGCTGCGGCACCGTGGGCCACAGCCTGACGAAGGCAATCGGCCGGGGCGGCGCCCTGGCCGTGGGCGAGCAGGTAGCCGGCCAGGGCGGAATCGCCCGCACCGACTGTACTGACCGCGGTGACCGGCGGATGCGTGGCCAGCCACGCGCCGCCGGCCGTTACCAGGACAGCTCCCTTTGATCCGAGAGTTGCCAGCACAGCACCCACACCGGAACGTACGACGGCGGTGGCTGCTGCTGCGGCAGCAGCCGGGTCCGCTTCCAGTTCGTCAGCGGTGGCCGGGGAAGCGAAGCCGGCTGCAGCAGCCAGTTCCGCCAGTTCTTCGGCGTTGGGTTTAAGGAGGTCCGGTTTTCCCGAGCCATTGCCGGCCCCGTCGCTGGAGACGGCGGCGGCCAGCGGGGCCCCGGAGGAGTCGACGGCGATCTGTGGAGCATTTCCGTTCCCCGCAGAGCGGATCCGGCGGGCCACAGTGGCGTAAAAGTCGGCCGGGAATCCCGGGGGAAGCGAACCGGCCAGGACCACCCAGCTGGCACCGCGGGAACTCTCGAGCAGCAGCTTCATCAGGGCTTCCTGCTGGTCAGCGTCAAGCAGCGGTCCGGGCTCGTTGATCTTGGTGGTGACTCCGCCGGGCTCGGTGAGCGCAACATTGGTGCGGAGCGGCTCATTGATAGGGAGGGAAACGAAGGGGACGCCGCTTTCGCGCAGGCCGGCCAGGACGGGATCGCTGTCCGCGCCGGGCAGGACGGCCACGGACTCCAGGCCGGAGGCCACCAGGGCGCGGGAGACATTAACGCCCTTGCCGCCCGATTCCTGGCTGACGGAGACAGCGCGCTGCACTTCGCCGCGTTGCAGGGGCCCGGGCAGGGCTACCGTGCGGTCCAGGCTGGGGTTGGCTGTGAAGGTGACGATCATGCGATCACCACGTCTACGCCGGCTTCTTCCAGGGCGGCTGCAAGGTCCGGGCCGGGTTCGCTGTCTGTAATCAAGGTGTCCAGGTCTTTCAGGGAGGCGAACTGGACCAGGGTTTCCGTGTCCAGCTTGGAGGAGTCGGCCAGCACCACAATGCTGCGGGCCGAACGGACAAAAGCTGCCTTGACGGCCGCTTCTTCGGGATCGGGAGTGCTGAGCCCGAATTGTGGGTGGATGCCGTTGGTGCCGATGAAGGCAATATCCGGCCGAAGCCTGCCGGCGGCGTCGACTGTTGCCTGGCCCACGGCAACCTGGGTGATGCCGCGTACCCGGCCGCCCAGGATCTCCAGGGCGATGCCGGGAACGCTCGAAAGCTTGCCGGCAATGGGAACCGCGTGGGTAATGGCAACCAGTTCCGCCCGGGGTGCTCCGCCGTCGAAAGGCTCGACGGCGGTGCGCCGCGAGAGCAGGTCCGCCAGTACTTCCGTGGTGGTGCCGCCGTCGATGAGGACGCTGCCCCGGGAATTGCGGGGGATGAGCGCCAGCGCAGCCTCGGCGATCCGGATCTTCTGGTCGGGCCGCTGGATGGCCCGTTCGTTGACGCTTTCTTCGGTGGTGCTGAAGCGGTCTGCCGCCACGGCCCCGCCATGCACGCGCCGGACGGTGCCGGCGTTCTCGAGGGTGGCGAGGTCCCGCCTGACGGTTTCGGTGGTGATGCGGAAGCGCTCGGCCAGGAGGGTCACGCTGACCCGGCCGGTGCCGGCTACAAGCTCGGCGATCTTTTGCTGGCGCTCCTCGGCAAACACATACCCTCCGTTGCGTAAAGCCTGATCCTGCGGCTGTTGATGGTGCTGCTTCTGATGCTGAGACGCCCGCTGCTGCGTGACTGGCATCACATGATGTTGAGTTACTTGACTTTATCTTTGCTTGTGTTGGTTTGTCAATGGAAATCCACATGAAACAAAGTTGGGGCAGGTTTGATCCTTGCGAGGGGCGGTGGACCGTGGCAGGGCCGTGGTCTGGCGCCTTCAAGGAAGTACGACTCAGCGAAAAAGAAAACCGGGCCGGACCACAGTGGGGTCCGGCCCGGCTTGGCGGGTCATGGCGATTCTTCTGCGCCGTTACAGCCTGCCGTCGCGGCTTTCGTTCCGGGTAATGCGCTCTCCGGTGTTGGGGTCCACGACGGAGCGGCTTTCGCTGATGCGCCTGCTGCGGCCCGGGGACGCGAGGATGAGTGAGGCGATGAGGCCGATCACGCCGACGGCCATCAGGATGTAGCCAACCAGGACCTGGTCAACGAAGGGGATGAGGCCTGGAGCGACCGCCCACGCGAGGATGGCGCCGAGGGCGATGAGGAAGATGGAGGATCCGATTCTCATGACTGCTCCTTGTTGTGGCTGGTGGGCGCGTTCTGAGCCCATTGACGGTTGCTAAGCATGCTTCCCGTTAAGCGTCACGCTACAGCCCGGAGTTGTCGTATTCAATGACCGTCTCAGGACATTCGGTGGCGGTGGGACGTGGGGCGCTTGTGGCTGATGTGTTTTTTGGTTCCCGTTCCTGTTGTGGCTGTAGGGTGCGGCACGGCTTCAAGTGCTTCCCGATCTGCCTCGTTAGGCTGATTCGATGGAAACAGTTGTGTGGTCAAAGCCGGAGGACGAGCGGGCGGGAACTCCGTTGCTGGTGATGATGCACGGTTACGGCACTGATGAGTCGCGCATGGTCCGCCTTTTTGAGTACCTGCCGCCAGAATTCACCTGCGCGGCGCTGCGGGCCCCCATGCCCATCGGTGACCACTTCGGCTGGTTCCTGCTGGACTACTTCCTGGCCAATGACTTTGCAGACGTCATCAAAGCCTCCAGCGCCGTCCAGGCCTGGATTAAGAGCGTCAAGGGCCAGCACAGCAGCGTCAGCCTGCTGGGGTACTCGCAGGGCATGGCAATGGCCAGCACGCTGCTGCGCCTGCACCCCAAGGATTACGTCGCAGTTGTGGGGCTTTCCGGTTTTGTGCTCGAAAATGAGTTGCTCTCCCTGACGGAGTCCTTTGATACCAAGCCGCCGTTCTTTTGGGGGCGGGACAAGGCTGACCTGGTCATCAACGAAGACGCGATTGCGTATACGGAGGAGTGGCTCCAGGAAAACACCCTCCTGACTGCCAGGACCTACCCGGGGATGGGACATGCTATGTCCAAAACCGAGATGGTGGACGTGAGTGCCTTCCTGCGCCATTACGTGTTGAAGCCCAATGGAGCTTTGAAGGCGTAGGCGCCCCGGGCCATCTTGGGTGAGAAGTCCGTCACAGGAAGGATGGCGCGTAAAAACAGTTGCCAGCCAAATTTGTAAGCGCTTACACTCATCTTCGGCCGTTGTTGCGGCCCTGAACTGGGCGGACAAGGAGATCAGTGCGGTGCGGACGTTTTACTGCGGGCCGATACGGCATGGCGCCCTTGCCTTCGCGGTCGCTGCCCCGTCCTTCACGGGCTTGTCTGGTGGCGGGCAACACGTCCATGATGGTATTAACGATCAGCAAGGCTGCGGCAACCCTCAGCCTGCGCGCCGGCCATTGACTGCCGCGCCTGCGGATCGTCCGGGCATCGAGGCCTCCACACTCCCACAGCATCCCGTCCTCGAGGCTGCCCGCCGTCCTGAAAGGACAACCCACCGCTCATGACTGAAAACACGGCTACCGAACACGCCACCGCCGAGCTCTCGGCCTGGACCGGCGCCTCTGCCATCCTTTTCGATCTGGACGGGGTGCTGACCCCCACAGCCACCGTCCACGAGCGGGCGTGGCAGGAGCTGTTCGAAGGCTACCTCGCGTCCCAGCCGCAGGTGGCCGGCTACAGCGAAAGCGACTACTTCGACCACATTGACGGTAAGCCGCGCTTCGACGGCGTCCGGGACTTCCTGGCTTCGCGCGGGATCGTGCTTCCGGAAGGCCCCACGGACGACGACCCCGCCAACATTACGGTCCAGGGCCTGGGCAACCGGAAGAACCGGATTTTCAATGACATCGTCAGTGCCGGCGTCGAGCCCTTCGAGGGCTCCGTGCGGTTCCTTGAAGCCGCGCTGGAACGCGGACTGAAGGTCGCCGTCGTCTCTTCCTCCCGCAATGCTCCCGCTGTTTTGGCGGCCGCAGGCCTCAGCAGCCACTTCCCCGTGGTCGTGGACGGAGTGGTGGCAGCCAGGGAAGGCCTGCCGGGAAAACCGAGCCCCGCCACCTACGATTACGCAGCCCGGCTGCTGGACCTGCCCAGCGAGGAATGCGTGGTTGTTGAGGACGCAGTCTCCGGTGTCCAGGCCGGAAGCGCCGGCTCATTCCACTCCGTGGTTGGTGTGGACCGCGGCGCCGGACGGCAGACACTTCTCGACGCCGGGGCCACCATGGTGGTGAACGAGCTCGACGAGCTCCTCTAGCCGCACCGTACCGGCTGGCGTCCCCCATCGCGCCGCCGGAACACAACGAATCACTTAAGCAAGCAGTAAGAAGTAAGCAGCACCCCCAGCTGCCACAATCATCATCGGCACGCCCAGCCGGCCAACCGGCAGCACCGCCACTCGCACAAGGACCCCAACATCATGGCTCTGATCTCCGCGGACCGCGAAAGGTTCCCCAACACACCCTGGCAGCTCGTGGAAACACGCCACGAACAGGGCAACGAAGGGACGCTGGAAACCCTCTTTGCCCTGGGCAACGGGCACTTGGGGATCCGCGGTGCCCACTGGGCGGCAGCCGACTCCGACCTGCCGGGCAGCTTCATCAATGGCCTGCACGAAATCTGGGACATCAAGCACGCCGAAAACGCGTTCGGCTTCGCCCGCACCGGCCAGCGCATCCTGTACATCCCGGACGCCAACAACTTCAACGTCGTCATTGACGGCGAACCCCTGAGCCTGGCCGAATCCGAGGTGCTGGACTACCGGCGGTCCGTTGACTTCTCCAACGGCGTCTACGAATGCCGGATCACCTGGCAGTGCCGTTCCGGCGCCACCGTCACCACCACCGAACGACGCGCCGTCGGATTCGCTTCCCGGGGCACCCTCGGCATCTCGCTGGAAGTTGCAACGGACCGTGATATCTCCGTGGACGTCACGTCGTCAGTGGTCAACCGCCAGGACCAGCCGGTGGAAGACCACTCCGTCCACGATCCGCGCCGGGCGGGCCGCCACGCCGGACGCGTGCTGCTGCCCCTGCGCCTCGACGGTGCTGACGGATCCCTCCGGTTGGCCTGGGAGGCCGCCGAATCCAAGCGACGGATCGGCGTCGCGGTGGACCACTGGACCTCAGCAGGGCATCAGCCCTTTGACACGCTCGTGGACCAGGACGACAGCAGCGTGCGCTATGTCCTGGCAGTGGGCGCCGATGAGCCTTTCCGCCTCGAGAAGAGCGTCAGCTACTCGGCGGGCGCCGCTGTCCAGGACCCGTCGACTGACCCGGCGGCGGTGGCAGAAGGAAACCTGCGTTCCGTCCGTGACATATTCGCCGAAAGCGAAGCGCACTACAGCGGTTACTGGGCCACGTCGGACATCGTGGTGGCCGGCCAGCCCGAATTGCAGCAGGCCATCAGGTGGAACCTGTTCCAGCTTGCCCAGGCAACGGCCCGCGCGGACGTTGCCGGGATCCCGGCGAAGGGCGTCACGGGTTCAGGGTACGAGGGCCATTACTTCTGGGACCAGGAGGTCTACCTCCTGCCGTATCTGACCTACACCAATCCGGACGGGGCCCGCCAGGTCCTGGAGTTCCGCCACGGCATCCTTCCCGAGGCCAAGATCCGCGCCAAGGAACTCAGCGTGGACGGGGCGCTGTTCCCGTGGCGCACCATCAACGGACTGGAAGCCAGCGCCTACTATGCAGCCGGTACCGCCCAGTTCCACATTGCAGCGGCCATCGCCTTTGCCACCAACCGGTACGTCTGGGCTACGGGGGACACCGCGTTCCGCGACGGAATGGGTGCGGAACTGCTCATCGAGACCGCTCGCATGTGGATCTCGCTGGGCTTCTTCGGCAAGGACGGGCTCTTCCATATCCACGGCGTCACCGGGCCGGACGAATACACGGCCGTGGTCAACGACAACCTCTATACAAACGTCATGGCGCGGTTCAACCTGCGTGCTGCCGCTGCCCTGGAACATGCCGGCATCAGCCAGGAGGAGCGGCAGCTGTGGGAGGCGGCCGCGAACCGTATGCAGTTGCCGTTCGACGAGCGCATGCAGGTCCACTCCCAGGACAACGACTTCATGACCCTCGAACCCTGGGACTGGACCACGCCCCGGTCCAAGTACCCCCTGCTGCTGCATTTCCACCCGCTGGTCATCTACCGCCACCAGGTCCTGAAACAGGCGGACACCGTCCTGGCAATGTTCCTGCAGTGGCAGGATTTCTCCGCGGAGGAAAAACAGCGGGCCTTCGACTTCTACGATCCGCTGACAACGGGCGATTCAACGCTGTCCGCGTGCGTCCAGGGCATCATGGCGGCCGAGGTGGGATACTCCCGCGAAGCGCTTGAGCACTTCACGAACGCCGTGTTCATCGACCTCGACGATACGCACGGGAACACCATCGACGGTGTCCATATCGCCTCCACCGGCGGCGTGTGGAGCTCCCTGGTGTGCGGGTTCGCCGGCCTGAGGGACCAGGGCCCGGTCCCGTACTTCGATCCCCGGCTCCCCGCGGAATGGGAAGGTTTGGCGTTCCACCTCAAGATCCGTGGCCGCCTGCTGCTGGTTGAGCTCACCGCCGGTGCCATCACCCTGACTGTCAAGGAAGGCGATGCCCTGGAGGTGGACGTCCGCGGCCAGGTACTCATCGTGGGCGCGGAGCCCGTCCGGGCAGCACTTGAACCCGTGCCGGAACCTGAACCTACGGTGTTCCCCAGCGGGCATCCGACGGCGAGCATCCCGGTGGTGCGCGCCAACCATTGACCCCGCGGGCTCCCCGGAGGCAGGGGCCGCCTGCGGACCGCCCCTGCCCGCAGCCCGTTCGGCAGCCTAATCTCCGGCCGCGTAGTCTCCGGCCGCCGTCGAACGTTCCGCAACAGGAGCCCTGTCCAGCGGGTGGGCCAGTTCGTCGTCGGGCATGCGTGCCACCATCATGGCGATAACCGCCATGACGGGGCAGACGAGGCCGGCCACCAGGAAGATCAGCCAGATGGGCAGGACCTCCGCGGCCGGCCCGGCCAGGGCCATGGACACGGGCATGAGGGCGAGCGACACAAAAAAGTCCAGGCTGGAAACGCGGCCCAGAAGGTGGGGCGGGACGCGCCGCTGGAGCAGGGTCCCCCAGATGACCATGCCCACGCTGCCGGTCACGCCCCAGATGAACAAGGCAGCCGCGAGGATCCAGAAGCTGTCCATGATCCCGACGGCGGCCACCGGCAAACTGCCCGCGCCCCAGGACACCATCATCACCGTGAGGTAGCGCCGGGGCAGCGTCAATGATGCCGTGACCAGCGAACCCAAGGCTGCGCCCACGCCCATCACGGCGAGGAGGAAGCCGAACATGCGCGAATCACCGCCCAGCTGGTCACGCACCACAAACGGCAGCAGCACCTCGATGGGGCCTATCAGGAACAGGACCGAGATGCATGCCCACACCAGGGTCCACAGCAGCCACGGGGTACGCAGCGTGTAGCTGACACCCTCGCGCAGGTCCTGAAGGAAGGACGACCTGCCCCTTTCGGCTCCCGCAGTCGGGGAACCGTCCTCGGCCCCGTTGACGGGCGCGTCCAGCGAGTGCCGGCCCAGGAAGTTCAGGACAACGAAGGCCGAAAGGTGGCAGAAGGCCACCGCCGTCACGGCATGCGACGGCGAGAGGGCGGCCACCACAACGCCCGCAACGGCAGGACCTGCGGCCTGTTGGAGCACCGGCCGCATGGAACCCTCCACGCCGTTCGCTGCGAGCAGGTCTTCCGGCGGGAGGATACGCGGCAGGATGGCCGAATACGCGGGGAAGAAGAAAGCCGCTCCGACGCCCAGCACGAAGGCGCCTCCAGCCAGGTGCCAGAGTTGCAGCCAGCCGGCAATGGCCAGCCCGCTGATGGCGGCGATGACGGCGAGATTCGCTCCCTCCACGGCGATGATCAGGCGGCGCTGCGGAACCCTGTCGGCAGCGATCCCGCCGGCCAGGAGAAAAGCCACCAGGCCCACACTTCCGGCTGCAGCCACAAAGGACAACTCCAGCGGCCCGCCGCCCAGATGGATCACCTGGTAAACCATCGCGACGGCCCACATCCCGGAACCGAAAATAGAGATGGCCAGCGCCGAAATCAGTACCCGGTACTCACGATGGGCAAAGGGCCGCAAGGCTTTGGGGGCGGGCATAGGGTAAGTCTAGGCTTTGGCCGGATGCCCCGGACAGCCGGGCAGATACTCCAGATGCGGAGCCTGTCCGGGGTGCGGTGGCCTAGTGTTAAGCAACCTTAGTATTAGGAAAGGCCGCGACCATCGCGGCCGGCGAGACCAACAGAGGTGACCATGGCCAAGCGCAGCAATCCCGCAGTACGAATCGCACACGAAACGGCCCATAACGCCGTCTTCGACGCCGACGGCAACCCGAAGCCGGGCGTCCACAACATGCTCCTCCGGGCGGTGGAAATCCAGCGACCGCTGGTCCTGGCCTACATCCGGCGGCTGCAGCGCAAGCACCCGCGTGCCACCGCCGCCCAGTTGGCGGACATCATCGAACGCGACTACCTCCGCGCCGTCACAGGTGGCGGTGCAGTGGTTGGCGCCACCGCCGTCGTTCCCGGCGTCGGTACCGTGGCGTCCCTCGGCCTCTCCGCCGCCGCGACCGTGGGATTCCTGGAAGCAACGGCCCTTTACGCCACGTCACTGGCCGAACTGCACGGCATCCGCCTCACCAACCCGGAAAAAGCAAGCACGATGGTCATGGCCCTCATGCTGGGCGAGGAAGGCACCGCACTGCTCGGGACGCTCAGCGGCCAGGCGGCGGGCAACGGCGTTAACGCCACCAAGGCCTGGGGCAACGTCCTGTCAAAGTCGATGCCCGTGCCCGGCTTTGGCTCCGTCCGGACCCGGATCCAGAAAGCCTTCCTCAAGAACCTCCTCAAACGCCAGGGCACGGCGCTGTTCGGCCGGGCGCTGCCGTTCGGCATCGGCGCAGTAGTGGGCGGAGCCGGTAACCTCATGATGGGCCGTGCGGTGGTGTCCAACGCGAAGGAAGCGTTTGGTCCCATGCCGGAGACCATCCCCGGCGAGCTCAACGCAGCCGCACCGGACAACCTGACGCTGGAAGGCAACAACCTTGGATCTCAACGCTGACCTTGGCGAATCATTCGGCTCCTGGAACATGGGGGACGACGCCTCGATGTTCCGGCTGGTCACCAGCGCCAACGTGGCCTGCGGCTTCCACGCCGGGGACCCCATCACCATGCTGGGCAGCTGCCGGGCGGCCTATGAGCTGGACGTGACCGTTGGCGCCCACGTGGGCTACCGCGACCTCGCCGGGTTCGGCCGCCGCTCGCTGGACATGTCCTTTGACGAGTTGTTCGGCGACGTGCTGTACCAGCTCGGCGCGCTCGACGGCGTCGCCCACGCGGTGGGTGCCTCCGTTGACTACGTCAAGCCGCATGGCGCGCTGTACAACCGGCTGGTCCACGACGCGGACCAGGCCTCCGCGGTGGTGGCCGCCGTGAACTCCTACGATCCCGGCCTGCCCATCCTTGGCCTCCCCAACTCGGAGCTCCTCAAGCAGGCCCAGGAAACCGGCCACCCGGTCTTCATCGAAGCATTTGTGGACCGCGCCTACCTGCCTGACGGGACACTGGTGCCGCGCTCGCAGGAGGGCGCCGTCCTGCATGATGTCGACTCGATCGTCGAGCGTGCCGTGCGCATGGCCACCAACGGCGAAGTGGTTGCCCTTGACGGCACCGTGCTGCAGGTACGGCCGGATTCGCTGTGCATCCACGGCGACACCCCGGGGGCGGTTGAGATGGCGGCACGCGTCCGGGCAGGCCTTGAGGCTGCCGGTGTGGAGCTGGAGTCTTTCGCGTAGGTGCTGGCTCACCCAAAAATCAGGTGCGCCACCGTAAAGATGGTGAGCCCGGCCAGTGAACCCACCACGGTGCCGTTGATCCGGATGAACTGCAGGTCCTTGCCCACCTGGAGCTCGATCTTCTGGGAGGTCTCCTCGGCATCCCAGCGGGCAACGGTATCCGTGATAACCCCGGCGATGTCGGAGCGGTACGTCCGCACCAGGTAGCCCGCGGCGTCCCCGATCCAGGCGTTGACCTTGCCGGCGAGTTCGGGGTCGTTGACCAGCCGCGAGCCGAAGTCACGGACCGCTGCCTTGAACTTGACGGTCAGGTCGCTTTGCGGATCATCAACAGCACCCAGCAGGGCGTTCTTCACGGTTCCCCACGTCCGGGTTGCGAGTTCCCGGACTTCGGGATCACCAAGGACCTGGGCCTTGATGTCCTCGGCACGCGCGATCATCGCCGGATCGTGCTGCAGGTCCTGGGCAAGGTCGTTCAGGTACTTGTCGATGGACTGCCGGACCTGGTGGTTCGGATCGGACTGCACGGCCCGGACGAATTTGAGGAATTCGATGTAGACCTTGTCGCCCACGAGCCCGTCCACGAACTGCGGTACCCAGGTGGGGGAGCGCTCCGAGACCAGCCGGCTCACCGTTTCGTGGTTTTCGCTGACCCAGTCGGCCGCACGGTCCACCAGCAGGTCCACCAGCTTGTGGTGGTGCCCGTCATGGAAGATCCGCTCGGCCATCCTGCCCACGGGAGGTCCCCACGGCGGAGTGAGCAGGTGCTTGCGGACCATGCCCTCGATGACTGCCTGGACGTCGTCGTCGTTAAGGACCTTGAACGCACCGCGGATCACGGCGGCACCCTCCTTGGCCACCCGCTCGGCACCTGCCGGCGTCGCCAGCCATTCGCCCGCCCGGCGCGCAATGTTCACGCTGGCCAGCTTGTCTTGGACCACCTGCTCGGACAGGAAGTTGGTTTCCACGAACTCGCCCAGTGACGCGCCGATCTGGTCCTTCCGGCGCGGAATGATGGCGGTGTGCGGGATCTTGATGCCCATGGGGTACTTGAACAGCGCGGTGACGGCGAACCAGTCCGCCAGCGCGCCGACCATGCCGCCTTCAGCCGCAGCACGCACGTACTGGAGCCACGGGTACTCCTTCTGCAGCGCAAACGCGAACACAAAGATTACCGCCATGGCCACGAGCAGCCCCAGCGCCACAAGCTTCATTTTCCGCAGCGCTGCCGCCTTTTCGGCGTCACCGGCACTGAGCTGGTGGCCGACGGCGGCACGGACCTTTGTGCCGGGCGGTGCGGCCGGAGCGGACGGTGTCTGGTTGGTGCGTGCTTCCCGGGTAGTTGTCTCAGAGTTCACCTGCATGTGCCAAGCCTAGTCCCGCAGGACGGGCCCGGTCGGTTACCGTGTCTCCATGACTACTGACCGGTCAGTGCCGCAACGGCCCTTGGTCTTTGCCCACCGGGGCTCGAGTGGCGCGTTTGCCGAGCACACCCGCGCGGCTTACCTGCAGGCGCTGGCAGACGGCGCGGACGGCGTGGAGTGCGACGTCCACCTTACCCGCGACCAGCACGTCATCCTCCTGCACGACGCCAACCTGGACCGCACCTCGGATGGAACCGGGCCGGTGGCGGAACGGACGCTGCGCGAACTCCGCCGCCTGGACTTTTCTTCCTGGAAGGGGGTGCGCATCCCCGAGGAGTACGGTGCGCGGTCCGAGCAGTTCCTGACTCTTCCCGAGCTGCTGGAGATCCTCCGCGGGGCCGGACGGCCCGTGGGGCTGGCCATCGAGCTGAAGCATCCCAGCCCGTACCAGCTTAAACTGGAGGACCGGGTGCTTGAAGTTCTCCGCGACGAGGGCTGGGACGCCAAAAGCTCAGCGGTGGACAATGTGGCGGTGACCTTCATGAGCTTCAGCCCGGAGTCCGTGCGCCGCCTGCTCCGGTCGGTTCCGGCAGAGTTCGTCTGTCAGCTGGTGGATGACGTGGACGTACGCGAGCTCCGCCAGGAATTGGGTTTGGGATTGATCACCGGCGGAGCGATTGCCAACGTGATGAAAGCCGCGCAGTTGGAGGGTGAGCGGATCCTGGAGCACGGCGAAGCGTCGCTCGCCGGTCCGGGCGTGGACTACGTCCGCCGCCACCCGGCGACCATCCAGCGGTGGCTGGAGCAGGGCCGGCGCTTCCGGGTGTGGACCGTGGACTCCGAGCAGGACGTGGCACTCTGCCAAGGCCTCGGCGTCCACGAGATCACCACCAACGTGCCGGCGCGCGTGCTCAGCCAGCTTGAGGTGGCTTCGCCGCAGGGAAGGTAGGCAGGCACAGTGGGCAACTTTTTCCACAGCATTCCGCTGCTCCGGGATCTCGAGCCCGCGTTCGGCAGTCTGGGGGCGGTGGGTGGTGGTGCGGAGGCTGCAACCGGCAGTGGCGCGCCGCCTTGGTCCGGTCCCCGAAGCTGGTGGGGTGGCCCGCTGGACGTGGAAGGACTCGCGCTGGGAGCCGTTGGGACTGCGGCCGCAGCCTTGAACCTCCTCGCCGGCGCGCCGGGCCGCTTCGCGACCACGGCGGCCCTGACGGCCGGCGCTTTTGACTCCTCAGGGCACCTGCGGATCAACGGCCGGAAGATCCAGGGCTTCGCCCCGCTGTCGGGCTTCCGGCGCACCCAAGACGGCTGGATCAGGCTGCACGCCAACTACCCGCACCATGAACAGCGGCTGATGCAGGGGCTGGGAACCGGCACGGCAGACGGCCTTGCCGCTGCCCTCCGCACCATGACGTCCCTCGAAGCCGAGGCCGCCATCCAAGCCCCTGGCGGGGTTGCCGCAGCGGTGCGGCGCCGCAGCGAATGGCTGGAGTCCGGGATGGGCCAGGCTGCAGCAGCGGGGCCATGGATCGAATGGACCCTTGCGGACGGAAAAGCTTCAGGAGACGGGCAACCGGGGCTGTCCGCCGAAGACCCGCGCCGCCCACTCAGGGGAGTGCGCGTGCTGGACCTGACCCGCGTCATCGCCGGACCTGTGTCCACCAGGCTGCTCGGGGCATTGGGTGCCGACGTCCTGCGGATCGATCCGCCGCACCTTCCCGAAATCACCGACCAGTTCGTTGACACCGGATTCGACAAGAGGAGCGCCGAGGCCCACCTTGCCGCGGCCGGGAACAGGCATCGGCTGGAGCCGTTGCTGCAGGCAGCCGACGTGGTGGTCACCGGTTATAGGCGTGGCGCCCTTAACCGCTTCGGCCTGGAGCCGGAGGTTCTGCTCGCATCCCGGCCGGAGCTGGCCGTGGTCACGCTGGACGCCTGGGGTGCAGCAGGCCCTTGGAGCGGCCTGCGCGGTTTCGACAGCATCGTCCAGGCGGCCACCGGAATCGCCCACCTTTACGGGTCGGAGAACAACGACGGCGAGTGGCGGCCGGGTGCGCTCCCGGTTCAGGCCCTGGACCACGCCACCGGGTACGGGGTGGCCGCGGCGGCCATCGCGCTGCTTGCCCGGCGCCGGCAGACCGGCTTCGGCGGGTCGGCCCGGCTGTCGCTGGCCCGCACCGCAGAGGAGCTTTTCACCCTGCCGGCCGTGCCTTCCGCCGACAAGCCAGGCCTGCTGCCGGAACCCGAACTGGGAAACATGGAGAGCACCTACGGAGAACTGCGCTACGCCCTGCCACCTCTCCTGCTGGCCGGACAACCCCTCGACTACACCTCCCCGCCAGTGCCTTACGGGAGTTCGGCCCTCGCCTGGGCCTGACTGTTCGCACAGGGCTGCTGCGGTCCGAGTTGTGCGTGACGGGTTTACGGTGGCTGGCGGTTGTAATGGCCGGCGGTGCTTGTGGTTGAGTGGAGCCATGCCCTTTCCCCGGTCCGGCCGGGCCCTCCAGAGCCTTTCCGCTGCAGCCATGAGCGCACTGCTGCTGGCCAGCGCCATGAAGCATTTCCGCGACCCCGGCTTCTTCCGCCAGGTGGTGCCCGACTACCTCTGCCGGGAGGACACGCAAAGGCAAGCAACGGGCGGCGCCCGTCCTGCCGCCGGCGGCACTGATACGCCCACCGGCACTTCCGCCGGAGCTTCTGCCGGCGGTGCCGCAGCGGCCTTCGGCGGCGGAATGGAACAGGACCGCCGTCGGCACTTGGCCGTGATGACCAGGGAGGAATGGATAGCCGTCAGCGGCCTGCTGGAGCTCTCTGCCGCCGTCGGCATTGTTGTCCCGTTGACACGCAAGGCGGCCGCAACCGCCCTTACCGCGATGTTCATCGCCTTCCTTGCCGGCCATGCCGATGCCCTCCGCCGCGCCTACGGCCCGGAGGGATCCGCTCTGCAGCGCAAGGTGCATACCCTGCGCCTCCCGCTTCAGGCGCCGCTGATCCTCTGGGCATGGAGTCTTCGGAAGCCTGCACTGGGTTTGCGGACGTGAAACTCCTGGCTTCCCCTGCCGTGCGCGTGGGGCTCTCCATCAGCGTTGCCACCGGCCTGTACGGAATATCCTTTGGCGCACTCTCCGTAACGTCCGGGCTGGACTTCTGGCAGACAATGGCGCTGAGCCTGCTCCTGTTCAGCGGCGGTTCGCAGTTCGCGTTTATCGGGGTCGTGGGCGGTGGCGGCTCAGGCATCGCCGCGATGAGCGCCGCCACGCTCCTGGGAATGCGCAACGGCATCTATGGCATGCAGCTCAACGCCTTGCTGCACCCCACGGGGTGGCGCAGGTACGTTGCCGCCCAGGTGACGATTGATGAATCCACCGCCACCAGCACCGGCCAGAGCGATCCCGCTGAGCAGCGGCGTGGTTTCTGGGCGGCCGGCATCGGCATCTACGTGCTCTGGAACCTGTTCACCGCAGTGGGAGCGCTCGCCGGAAGCGGGCTGGGGGATCCCAAGCAGTGGGGACTGGACGGGGCAGCCGTGGCCGCCTTCCTGGCCCTGCTTTGGCCCCGGCTGAAGGGCCGCGAACCGATCGCCATTGCGGTGGTGTGCGCACTCGCCACGGTGATGGCAGTGCCGTTCGTTCCTGCCGGCGTACCGATCCTGGTGGCCGCCGTCGTGGCGGCTGTGCTCGGCTGGTTCAGCCACGGCCGGAGCGACGAGGGCCTTGAGCCGGACGTGGATCCCTACCGGGAGCACCTCCACCGCGGCGCGGACCATCAGGGCGGGCACCGCCAGCCCGGCGGGCAACACCGTGGCAGCGACGGCGGCACCCCGGGGGCCGCCACATGAGTCTTTGGGTCTGGCTGCTGATTGCCTGTGCCTTGGCCTACGCCTGGAAGCTGGAGGGCTACTTTGTCCCGGCCAGGTTTTTGAAGGACCCCCGGATGTCGCGGGTCGCAGGCACCATGACCATCGGGCTGCTTGCCTCCCTGACGGTGGTGAACGCCGTAGCGTCGGGGCAGGCGCTGGCAGCCGATGCGCGCCTGGGTGCCCTGGCCGCAGCTGCGATCGCCCTGGCGCTGAGGGCACCGTTTCTCGTGGTGGTGGTCGCCGGCGCGGGAACTGCCGCACTGCTTCGGATGCTGGGCTGGAACTGAATCACCCCACCCCCGAATGTGGCAGGCATCACTTCCCTTGCCCGTGCTGAGTTGTACTATGGGATCGGCTATGCAGCTGGCCCAACGACTTGACGAATGGCACCAATGGAAGATCAACTGCACGCGGCCAAAAAACCTCAATCCAACGTCAATCACGGACGACGCGCGGGGCTGCCCGTCAAGCGTTTCTTCACCCGCTTTGCCCGTGTTTCCGACGTCCCTGCCGAGGACTTGGAGGCGCTCTCCGAAAGCCTCCGAAGGGCGATGGACGTGGACCCTGCGTCCCAGGTTTCCGCGCTGCAGGCCCTGGTGCGCCGGGAGATCCTCGCCAGGGGAGCAGCCGACAGCAACTAACCTTGCCGGGCACGCCAGGAGGCTTGCGGGAACCGGGGGGACTCACCGCGTTTGTGAACGTAGGTGGCTAAGCTACCCCGTGGGCGGCGCCGTCAGGTGCTGCTGACCGCCGACAGCTTTCTTCAACCGCCATCTCGTACCAGGCCTGGGCGCCGAACTCCGGCTCGGGAGTGTCAAGGTTCTGGTAAAGGGCATCCAGCAGTTTTGCGAGTTCCTCCGCCGGCAGTGTGGGAAGGACTTCCTCGGGGCCGCGCGGATCGTTGATGTAGTGCAAAAGTTTGGAACTGTTCATCGCGCTGCGGCCGTGGAGGGCCGGAGGTGCAGGAACTGTGGCATCGGTGGCTCCATCTGGAAAGAACAGAGGCTGGCTGCGTAACCCACTTGAAGTGTATTGCACCCGCTGGAGGCCCACAATGGGGAGGACCCGGCCTCCCGCGCGCGGGAATCCTGCGGTTAGACGGGCTGCTGACCCGCCAGCTGGCCCGCCAGGGAAGCGGCCGGCAGCGGCACATGGATGGGAAGCGGTCGGCTGGGCCGGACCGATCGGATGGCGTCCTCCACCAGGGCCAGCGGACGGCGCCAGGCGTCGGACCCGGGTTCCATGGTGTCCACAACCCCGATGAGCATGGCGAGCAGCCGGAACATGTCAGTCATGGAGATGTCCGCGCGCAGGCTTCCCTGGCCTTGCCCCCGGACCAGCAGCACACCCATCGACTCCATCAGGGAGCCGGTAATGCCGGTAAGCAGCTCACGGCGGCCGGCCACGGCTCCCAAAAGATTGGCGTCATCGCTCGCGGCGGCCATGAGGGCCTCCATGACCCGCAGCAGTCCGGCGGCCGCATCGATATCTGCGAGGGCCCCGTCCACCACCGGATCCACGGTGAGCCGCAGCTGCCTGTTGAGGGCTGCCAGGACCAGCTCCTCCTTGTCGGAAAAATTGCGGAACAGGGTGGCCGGGCCCACTCCCGCTGTGGCCGCAATGGTCTGCAACGGTACGTCGGGGCCGAACTCGCGGAAGCATTGGCGCGCCGCCGTGATGATCTTGTCCACGTTCCGCGCTGCGTCGGCGCGGAGCGGCTTGCGGGCGACTGCGAGGCTCATGCTCAAAGGTTAGCAATCGGGCCTTCGGCGTTCACCGTTACTGCACGGTAGGGGGTTTTGTGACGGCGGCGCCCGCTGCCCCGCTGCAGGTGGCGTGGACGCCGTGGCACACTGGGCAACATGTTGCTTGCGTTTTCTGTCGCCCCGTCCGGTACTCCCAGCGAAGGTTCACGGCCCGGTGACGCCTCCGTTCACGACGCCGTCGCCGCCGCCGTGAAGATCGTCAGGGAATCGGGACTGCCCAACAAAACGGACTCCATGTTCACCACCATCGAGGGTGATTGGGATGAGGTGTTCGATGTTGTGAAGCGTGCTACCGAAGCGGTGGGCCGCTACGGCAGCCGGGTTTCCCTGGTGATCAAGGCTGACATCAGGCCCGGTTACTCCGGTGAGCTGACGGCCAAAGTGGACCGCTTGGAAGAGGCGCTCTCCGGCGGTTCCTGAACGCGCGCGTCCCATCCGGCGTCGTCTGTAGTTCCTCTGGACCCGCACGTGGGCGCGTGCCAGACTGTGCCCATGTTTGAGCACAAGCCCCGGCCAGAGTGGATTGCCACGGAGAAGTTCCTGTCCGACGTCGTGGTCCATCCGGATCCCGCCGTGCTCAGGGCCGTGCAGTCCGCCGCCGCTGCCGGCATGCCGGCCATCGAGGTGGCGCCCAACGCCGGCAAGCTCCTCAAGCTCCTGGTTCAGCTCTCCGGCGCGCGCCGGATCCTGGAGATCGGCACCCTGGCCGGCTTCAGCACCATCTGGATGGGGCAGGGGCTGCCCGACGACGGCACCCTGGTGACGTGCGAATTCCTCCCCAAGCATGCGGAGGTGGCGTGGGCCAACATTGACGCTGCCGGATTGGGGCAGAAGGTGGAGATCCGGCTTGGACCGGCCCTGGACACCCTCGCCGCACTGGCAGAGGAGGACCGGGAACCCTTTGACTTCATCTTCATTGATGCTGATAAGGAGAACAACAGCCGTTATCTGGACTGGGCCATCCGCCTGGGGCGCCCTGGGACAACCGTGGTCCTGGACAACACCATCTGGGAAGGGGCCGTGATGGACCCCGACATGGATCCTGTTAACGCCCAGGGAATTGTTGATGCACTCCGGCTCTTGGGCGGGCATCCCCGGCTCGATGCCACCGTCATCCAGACAGTGGGCTCCAAAGGCTGGGACGGTTTCGCGCTCGCGCTCATTCGATAGGGCGGTGGTCCGCCCCGTTTTCCTGCCGTTGATTCAAAACCGCTAAGTATGCTTAGAGTAATTGTCCGGTTTGATTCGCATCCGGAAGCAGCCGCAGCGGAGGAACATGATGAAAGCGTCGCCCGCCCTTGCCAGCAATTTGCAAATGGTGCTCACCGACCTCATTGAATTGCACCTGCAGGGGAAGCAGGCCCACTGGAACCTCGTGGGCACTAATTTCCGTGACCTGCACCTGCAATTGGACGAAATTATTGCGGCTGCGAGGCTCTTTGCGGACCAGGCGGCAGAACGG
The DNA here is from genome assembly GCF_054792695.1 of Arthrobacter sp. Z1-9. Classification (NCBI taxonomy): domain Bacteria; kingdom Bacillati; phylum Actinomycetota; class Actinomycetes; order Micrococcales; family Micrococcaceae; genus Arthrobacter; species Arthrobacter sp. Z1-9. Next base: position 646,548 of record NZ_CP096456.1, read on the forward strand.
ATGCGCGCCCTGCATGCCCTTCCCGACGGCCGCAGCAGCACAGTCTCGGCGGGCAGCCGGCTGGAGGAGTTTCCGCAGGGGCTGACCCCTACCAAGGACACCGTTCAGCTCGTCACTGACCGGCTGGAGCGGACGGTTCAGACCATGCGGGACGTCCATGACGAGGTGGACGAAGAGGACCCCGCCAGCGCAGATCTGCTGCATGCTGCAATCGAGCGCCTGGAACAGCTGGCCTGGATGGTCAACGCGGAAATCATGGCTGCCACCACGCCCGTCACTGAGCCGGCCTAGCCACTGCTCCCGTTCAACGAAAAAGGGCCCGCCGCGGTATCCGCAGCAGGCCCTTTTTGCTTAATTCACTCTTTCCTGAAAGCGTCCTTGACCTTCTCGCCGGCCTGTTTCAGGTCCGCTTTGGCCTGGTCCATTTTCCCTTCGGAACGAAGGCCCTCGTCATTGGTGGCCGCACCGGTAGCCTCTTTGGCCTTGCCGCCCATTTTCTCTGCGGCGTTGTCGATTTTGTCATCCAAACCCATGGTGATTCTCCCTTCGGCTGGTGGCCGGCGGACAATAACCGCTGGCCAAGTTCAATGCTAACCAGCCACGGGTAGCTTCAACAGGTTTGAGGAGGATTGTCAGACCAGGTCCGGCGCGCTGGCCACGATATAGTCGGCGGCGGCAGGACCGGTCATGGACAGGTTGTTGCTGTCCGGGTTGATCCCGTGGGACTGAAGCGCCTCCCACAGGGCTTCCGGAGCGTGGAGCGGTGCTTTGTGGAGGAGGCACCAGCTGGTGTAAAGCCCGTAGAGCTCATCGCGTCGGAGGCCCAAGCCAGGCTCCCTGTCTGCGACAACTGCTTCGGCAAGAAAATCTTCAAAATGTGTAGCAGGCATGTTCGCTCATTCGGGGTCGACCGTGTTGCCGCCGTTTCTGCTTCAGCGGCACTGCCGGCCCTTAGCGGAACCAGCAGAGTAATCACGAACGTATGGCAGGAGGGATCGTTTTGTCCAGTTACGGCGGGAATTTCACTGGATCGAGGGGGCCGACGGCGACTGGGGGGACTGGCCTCGGTCTCAGAAGAGGCCATCTCACCGCCGGCCCCGCCTTTGCCCCGGGCCACCTTGCTGACCCGGGAAACATGAACAGGACCTCCAAGACAATTTTCCCCCATCTTGAAGGTCCTGCCTAGTCCCCGGAAACAACGGCTAACGCCTGCGGGCCGCGGTCATTGTGCCAAAGTTTCAGTCCCGGTTGGTGCCACGGTCACGCAGCTTGTTCCGAACCCGGTCGCGATGCGGCTCCCTGGGCTGGCCTGCGTCCTGATTACCGTCCTGGCCGTTGTCTCCGTTTCCCCCGGAATCCCCTTCCTCGCCGTTCTGCGCGCTGTACTTTTCACGCAGTTCACGACCGTGCTGGATGTCCTCTTCTTCCTGCTTCTGCAGCTTCTCGCTTTTCTTGGTGTCCCGGGGCGGCAGCTGGATGGTCTCCTCCGCCTTGATGCCGGCCTGGAGCTGGCGTCCCCGCTCCATTTCCGCGTCGAATTCTGCACCGAAGAGCAGCGACATGTTCAGGATCCACAGCCACAGCAGCATGACGATCACGCCACCCAGGGCACCGTAGGTCTTGTTGTAGTTTCCGAAGTTGCCTACGTAGAACCCGAAACCAAGTGAGGCCAGCAGGAAGACGAACAGTGCGATGCCCGAACCCATGCTCATCCACTTGAACTTGGGCTGCTTGACGTTGGGGGTTGCGTAGTAGAGGACCGCGATGATCGCGATGATGAGCACGATCATGACCGGCCACTTGGCGATGTTCCAGATGGTGAGGAATACGCCACTGAGCCCGATCAGGCCCCCAACCGCCTCAGCTACCGGGCCGCTGAGGACCAGCATGCCGGCGAGGATGGCAACAATAACCACAGCCAGGAGCGTGACCGCCAGCATGGTCCCGCGGAGCTTGACGAACGCACGGCCTTCATCCACCTCATAGACCCGGTTCATGGCCCGTCCAAAAGCGCCCACGTACCCGGAGGCGGACCACAGTGCGGTGGCAAGGCCGATCACCAGGGTCAAGCCGGCAGCAGGTGCATTGGCAAGGTCTGCCACCACTCCGCCTACCGTGTCAGCAGTTTCGGCCGGGACAAATCCCCTGACGATCTGCAGTAGCGCGTCGGTGGTCTTCTGCGGGTCACCAAAGAGGCCTATCAGGGACACAAGCGCCAGGATGGCCGGAAACAGTGACAGGACCGCGTAATAGGTCAGGGCCGCCGCGAGGTCCGGGCACTGGTCCTTATTAAACTCCCGCAGGGTCTTCTTGGCGATGTATTTCCAGTTCGGCTTGTCCAATTCCTTGGGGCTGTCCGGCTTCCGGGGATCGTTTGGATCCGGCGCCTGCCCTGCCTTCGCAGTGCTGGTTTCGGAAGAGTCGTGAGTGGCCATGGAGTGTCCTCTCGGTCAGGGCCTATACCTGACAAGCCGGCTCCGCGGTTTGGCGGGCCGGCCTGTCAGGTGGTGCTTGTTGCCTTTGGGGTGCCGCAGCAGGCCCGTTAGGTGTTCTGGACGTTGGTTTTGGCGTCGGCGGCGCGGTCCTTGACGTCGGTGGCGGCGCTTTGGCCTTCGGCTTTGACGTTCTGCATGCCGTCGGTGGCCGTGGTTTTGACGCTTTCCATGGCTTCCTGGGCAGGTTCCTTCAGGTCCTGGACCATGTCCTTGGCTGCGTCGGTGACCTGGGTGGCCAAGGGCTGCGCGGCGGTTTTGAGCTGGTCGGCCGCTTCGCGTTCCTTTTGGCTGGCCGGGATCAGGGACGAGACGAGCATCCCGGCGCCAAACGCGATCAGGCCGGCGGCCAGGGGGTTGCCCTGGGTTTTGGCTTTGACCTGGTCCGGCGCGTGGGAGATCGCGGTCCCGGCGTCAGAAAGCTTAGCGGCGGCAGTGTCCTTGGCCCCGTGCAGGGATTCGCCGGTGCTGTGCAGGGCGTCCCCGGTGTGGCTGGTGCCGGAGGACACCTTGCCCTGGACCGTGGAGACCTTGTCTCCGACTGTGGACGTAGCGGAATCGGCTGCTCCCATCACCTTCTCCTTGACGCCTGCAACGGCGTCTTTGACGCTGCCCTTGACCTTGTCGGTCTGCCGCTGGACGACATTTGCTGGCGTGACCTTGTCGGCGACCGCGTCCACGTTGGTGCCCAGGCGTGCTCGGGTGGCTTCTATGTCTTGGCGGATTGCGTCCGGGTTATCGCTCATCGGTTTACCTCACCTGGTTTTAGGGTTGGGGGAATTTCGGAAAGTGTTTCGGTGGTCTGCGGGATGCCCTTGATTTGTTTGAGTTCCTTGCGGCCCATCGAGGCCAGGACCGCGGCGATAATGCCCCAGATCACGGCGACGATCACGGCGGCCCAGCCCAGCGGCATCAGGGCGCCCAGGGCGAACATCAGGGCCAGGGACAGGAACAGCAGGACGAAGTGTCCTGCGACGCCGGCGCCGGCGAGCATGCCCGCGCCCTTGCCGGCCTTGGTGGCGGACTGCTTGGCCTCTGCCTTGGCCAGTTCGACTTCCTGGCGCATCAGCGTGGACAGGTCCCGGGTCACATCACCCAGCAACTCACCCAACGACGCGTTGTCCGCCTTCACATGCGCCTCACTCGGAGGCGGCTCCGGTATCTGGCTGCTCATCAGAGCCCGCCTGTCTGCCCACCGGCACGGCGGTCGCGGGCGAGGGGATCGTCATCCAGCGGATCAGCGGCAAGACGGGGGTCACCCAGGGGGTCCTCAGCTGTCCGGTTTCCGGACCAGGGCTCCTCTTCCACCAGCTGGGGGCTGTCCAGCGGGCTGGCAGGACGTGCTGCGTCCGGGTAGCTGGTACCCGTGGCGCCGCCCGCGTAACCCGCTGTGGTGGTGGCCGGACCGGGAAGCTGGACCGGAGGAGGCGGTACCGTTCCGCCGGCCGGGCTGTATCCTCCCGTGTACTGGTCGCCGTAGGGGCTGGAGTATTGGCCGGAAAGCCCTGCAGTGCCGGCAGTGCCCGACGTGGATGAAGTCCCGGTGGTGCCTGCCGTGAGGCCGCGGGTCAGGCGGCCTGCGAGGACGCCGGCGCCGGCGGCAAGCAGGAGGAAGGTGCCGGGCTTGTTGCGGGCGAACCTCTGGACCTCGCCGAGCAGATCGCCTGGCTGCTTGTTCTCGAGCCAGGAAGCTACCGACTCGCTGCGCTGCGCAGCCTGCCGGATCAGGTCGCTCGCCATACCCTGCTGGTCCGGGGCGTCAGCCATGCTCTGCAGCTGGCTGGAAATGGTGCGGATGCCTTCGGCTGCCTTCTGCTGCTGCGTGCCGGCCTGGCTGGACAGCCCTGATTTTGCCTGGGACAGCAGGCCCTGCGCGCTGGACTTCGCCTCGGAAGCGACGTTGGCCACTTCCTCCTTCGCCGTCTGGGCCACATTCTGGGCGGAACCCTTCGCGGTCCGGGCTACATCAGCTGCTTCTTCCTTTGCTGCGTCCTTGCGGGACGAGCCGGAGGCGTCGCCGGTGGGGGTCTCGCCATATTGGGGGGTGGCGGCGGACGGGAAAGTGCTCGCGGTTCGCTCGCCCGGAATTCCTGTAGAGGCCGGCGGAGCCGTGTAAGCGGGATCCTCGGGCCATTGGTTCTCTGTCATCTTCGCTCTCTCTTTCCAAGAAGGCCGGTTGTTGATCAAGAACCAGCGATACTGGCCCTAAAATAATAAGCATGATTACTAATAAAAGGTAAGTACGCTTGCTAAGCGAGTTATAAACGGTTCCAAAAAGTCAGCCGGAATGGCTTCCGCCGGCCCGGTCACATCGAAGTGGAAGTGGTGGGTAATTTGGAAATGGCTCCGTGGGTTTGGGTGGTAATTGCCGTTGTTGTGGTGGTGCTGATTGTGCTGCTGCTGCTCGGAACGGGACGGCGCCGGAAGGCGATTCAGCAAAAGCGGGACAACGCGAACCGCGAGAAGGCGGCGGAAATCCGGCGCGAGGCCGAGAACAGGGAGCTCGACGCCCGGGAGCGGGAAGCGAAGGCGGCACGTGCCAGGGCGGACGCAGAGCAGGCGCAGGTCGAAGCCGCACGGTTGAGCCAGCATGCGGACCAGCAGGCCACCGAGGCCAAGACGCTCCGCGATGACGTGGGCGAAAGGACGCGGAAAGCCGACGAGCTCGACCCCGACGTCAAGAGGGACCGCGACGCCAACCGCGGTGCGGCCAACCCCGCAAATGCCGCCCGCGACGCTGCTGACTCCGCCCGGGGAGCGGGAGCCCGTGATGGCGCCCGCGAGGACCGCCGCAACGATGGTGCCAACCCTGGCCAGGGCGGTTCCCACCTTGATCGCGACAATCCGCGCTCAGGCATCTAGGCCGTTTGGCTGGCGGCATGCAGTCCAGGGGCGGGGCGGCAGCTAGCTCGTAGGTGCAGTGCCGCGCCTCGGTTTCAGGGCGGGGGAGGGAGTGATTCCTTCCCCCGTTCCTATGCCGTCCAGCACGTCAAGAACTGCCTCTACTGCCGAAGTCTTCGCCTCCCAGCCCAGGATCCGGCGGGCCCGGCCGGTGTCCATGACTGGTACCCCGGCCGCCATCTCTACCCAGCCGGAGTCGGTGGGTATAAGCCGGAGCCGCCAGGCCAGGCCCACCGCCTTGTGGAGCAGGCCCATGGGGATGGGAAGGATCCTTTGTGCCCGCACGATCCGGGCAAGTTCCTGCGGTGTGAGTACCGGCTCCGCTGCAATATTAAAGGCCCCGGAGGCCCGCTGGTCGATCACGCGCCAGTAGGCCTCGGCTACGTCATCCGCATGGACTGCCTGGAAAACCAGGTTGTCCGGAGCGGGCAGCAGCGGAAGCCAGGGTCTTCTTGGCAGGAGCCGGGGAATGAGCGGTCCGAGGAAATACCTGCCGATCTCGCTCCCCGCGTCACGCTGGAAGATAAGCCCGGGCCGGAGCCTTGCGACGGCGATGCCCGGCTCGGCTGCCGCGAACTCGTCCAGGAGTTTTTCCTGCGCCGCCTTGTGCCGGCTGTAATGCGAGCCCGCCATGCCCTGCGCCGGCCAGGATTCATCCGTTCGCCGGTCCTTGGGCGCCTTGCTGTAGGCACCGATCGATGACGCGCAGACGACCTGTTTGACGCCGGCCTTCCGGGCGGCTTCCAGGACATTCGCTGTTCCAGTGACGTTGGTCCGGTACAGCTGGTCCAGGTCCCTGTTTGGTTGAATCTGCCAGGCCAGGTGGACAACGGAGTCCACTCCGGCCAGCGCCGATTCAAGCTTTGGGCGGTCGCTTCCCAGCCCGACATCCAGCGTGTGCCACTCCACGCCCCCATAGGGCGGCTGTGACGTGTCCGGCAGGCGCCTGCTGATCCCCTTCAGTTGCAGACTTTCCGGCTTCCTGGACAGCTGGGCCTGCAGGTTCCGAAGCAGTGCTGTTCCTGCGTTTCCGCTGGCTCCGATAACGGCGATGCGCATGACAAAGGCTCCTTGGCAGGGGGTATGCGGTTCGTCTTACATGCCGAGCCTAATGCCGCCGAGGATTGTTTTATAAGCAACCTTATGATTTCCTATGGCTAAGTCTTGCCGCAGGCTTCGGAACCAGACCGAGGGAACCAACGACAATGCCCGAATCTTTTGCCGCGCTTGCCGTGGACGCTATGCCTGTCCAGGAGCCGTGCCTGGAACCACCGAAGGACAACCGCTCAGCCGCCAAGGCCGGGCGGTTGCGGGAGACCTTCGAAAATGACCTGGTCCTGAGTTATCTGGACCTTGCCGAGGCCCTCGCCGCCCGCTTCGAAGCCCGGGGACGGGAACGGGCAGACCTGAACCAGGTGGCCTACCTCGGCCTGGTCAAGGCCGCCCGCGGCTTCGACCAGACCAAAGGCGAGAGCTTCCCCGCCTATGCTGCTCCGACCATCGCAGGGGAGTTGAAGCGTTACTTGCGTGACCGGACATGGGTGGTCCGGCCGCCCCGGCACATCCAGGATCTTCGCACCAGGATGTTTCGGGTGGAACCGGAGCTGGTGCAGTCCTTGGGCAGGAATCCCAGCGTGACGGAACTGGCCACGGAGCTGGGGGCGGATGCTGCCGACGTGCAGGAAGCCATCTCGGCGTCCAGCAGCATGCATCCGGACTCCTTGGACGCGGCGAACGTCCACAGTGACGCTCCCTCGATCGGTGATTTGCTGGCTTGCCCGGAGACGCCGCTGGAGCGGCTTGAGGACCTTGCCTGCCTGCGGGAGGCCATGCAGGACCTGGATGCCGCGGACAGGGAACTTTTGTACCGCCGCTACTTCTGCGAGGAAACCCAGGTTCAGTTGGGGAAGCGGCTGGGGATGTCGCAGATGCAGGTTTCGCGCCGGTTGGCCCGGGTCCTCGTTGAACTCCAGCGCAGGCTCTTGAGCAGTGCCCAGGGAGACGGCGTGCGTCCGGAGCAGGTGCGCGCAACGGGCTCCACGGCGTCTGTAGGGCCGGTCAGCCGTACGGCCGGCCCAGGATCTTCGACAACCGTTTCCGCCCGCAGGAGCGGCTCGCGGGCAGGAGCAGATAGCCCTGCATAGCCCGCCCAGGGGCCCCGGAAGCAGGCTCCGACCGGGGCGGGTGGAGCATTGACAGCCTATCTTGCCTGTTCAAACCCCTGGGAGTTATTCAACCGAAAGGCGAGAAAAGCAGCAGCCCCTGTTTAGGAGCAGCAGCAGTGGGGAACAAGGAGGATATGGGAAGCTCCGTATCCTCCAAGCTCCGCGCTGTCCTGTTCGACCGGGACGGGACCCTGGTGGTCGACGTGCCCTACAACGGCGACCCCGGGCTGGTCACACCAATGCCCGGTGCCAAGGCAGTCCTCGACGCGCTTCGTGCCGACGGGATAGCAACCGGCGTCATCAGCAACCAGTCCGGAATCGCCCGCGGCCTGATCACCGCCGCCAACGTGGCGGACGTCAATGCCCGGGTGGAAGAGCTCCTGGGCCCCTTTGATGTGTGGGAGGTGTGTCCACATTCCGAACAGGACGGCTGTGCCTGCCGCAAGCCTGCGCCGGGGATGGTCCACAGCGCCTGCCGGAAACTCGGCATCCAGGCATCGCAGGCGGCGCTGATCGGTGACATCGGCGCTGACGTCCGGGCCGCAGAGGCCGCCGGAGCCACCGGGGTCCTGGTACCAACGCCCGTGACCCGGGCCGAGGAAGTGGCCGAGGCGCAGCTGGTGGCCCGGACCCTGGCCGAGGCCGTATCGCTGTTGTCGGAGCAGCCCTGATGGGCCGCGTCCTGGTGGCACGCCTGGACAGCATGGGCGACGTCCTCCTGGCCGGACCCGCAGTACGTGCCGTGGCCAATGGACGGTTCCCGGACGGCAGCCGGCCAAACCATGTGGTGATGCTGTGCGGAAGGCAGGGCGAGGCCGCTGCGGGCATGCTGCCGGGCGCCGCCGAGGTCTACAGCTGGGACAGCCCATGGATCATGAATCCCGCGCCCAAGATGACCGGCCCGCACGCTGACAGGCTCATCGAGTATGTCCGGAATTCCAGGATCACCGAAGCGGTCATCCTTACCTCCTTCCACCAGTCGCCCCTGCCGCTCGCCCTGCTTCTCCGGCTGGCCGGTGTTGAGCGAATCACCGGCGCCTCCACCGATTACGCCGGCTCCCTGCTGGATGTCCGGCTCAAACCGGGTGAAGACTTTCCTGAGGACCAGCCCGAGGCGGAACGAGCGCTGGGCATCGCCGAGGCGGGAGGATTCCGGCTCCCGGCAGGGGATGACGGAAAACTCCGAATTGCGTCCGTCCCCAATGTCCGCGACCTGGTGGGTGAGGACCCGTACGTGGTGGTCCACCCCGGAGCTGCCGTTCCCGCCAGGGCGTGGCCGCCGCTGCACCATGCGGCCGCCGTCGAACTTCTCCAGGGCGCGGGACACCGCGTCGTGGTGACCGGCGGTCCCGGGGAGACTTCGCTGACTGCCACCGTCGCCGGGCCGTCCGCACTTGACCTTGGCGGGCGCACGGACCTGCACACCCTGGCGGGAGTCATGGCGGGGGCCGACGCCGTGGTCACCGGCAACACCGGGCCCGCACACCTTGCGGCAGCAGTGGGCACACCCGTTGCATGCCTCTTTTCACCGGTAGTGCCCGCCATCCGTTGGGCGCCGTACGGGGTATCGCTGGAGCTGCTCGGTGACCAGAATGCTCCCTGCCGGATGACCAGGGCCCGTGTCTGCCCCGTCCCGGGCCATCCCTGCCTCGACTCCGTTTCACCTGAGGAAGTAGTGGCGGCCGTAGAACGCCTGATCGGCGGAGTCAGCTCCTTCAGCACCCACGTCAGTACCCGTAGAAAGGCCCGCAACAGATGAGAATCCTGCTCTGGCATGTCCACGGTTCCTGGACGGACGCGTTTGTGCGCGGCCGTCATGAGTACCTCCTTCCCGTCCTGCCGGAAGGTGGTGCCTGGGGGCTTGGCCGTGCCGGCAGGGATTGGCCGGCGTCGGTGCGGGAGGTGGACCTCGCGGCGCTGGACGCCGGCGCCGTTGACGCCGTCGTTCTTCAACGCCCCGAGGAAATTGACGAAGTTGCCCGGCTGCTGGGCCGGCGGCCCGGCGTTGACCTGCCCGCCGTGTACCTTGAGCACAACACCCCCAAGGGCAATTTCCCCTTCACGCCGCATCCGCTCGCGGACCAGCACGCCATCCCCCTGGTGCACGTCACCCATTTCAACAAACTGGCCTGGGACAACGGATCAGCCCGCAGCCTGGTGATCGAACATGGAATCCCGGACCCCGGGGAGCTCTATACGGGGGAGTTGCCGGAGCTGGGCGTGGTGGTGAACGAGCCCATCCGCCGTGGCCGGGTCACCGGGACGGACCTGCTGCCCGCCTTCGCATCCGTGGCGCCGCTGCAGGTCTTCGGCATGAAGACGGACGGCTTGGCTGCCGCGGCCGGGATCGACGAGTCCCGGCTGACGGCCCGCGGCGACCTCCAGACCCGGGAACTGCACCGCGAACTGGCCCGCTGCCGCGTTTATGTGCACCCCATGCGCTGGACCTCCCTGGGCCTGTCCCTGCTCGAAGCCATGCACCTGGGGATGCCGGTGGTCGCCCTGGCAACCACCGAAGCACCGCGGGCGGTGCCGCCGGAAGCCGGCGCCGTTTCCGCCGACATTGACGAGCTGCTCCGCTGTGCGCGGCGGCTGGTCAAGGATCCGGATGAAGCCCGACGGCGGGGCCTTGCCGCCCGCGAGGCAGCACTGGAACGCTACAGCCTGGGCAAATTCCAGGACCGCTGGGATGAGCTCCTGGCGGACCTGGGCGGCCGGCTCCGGCACTCCGACAACGAACGCCTGGACGGGAAGATCCTTGTTCCGGCGGGAGAGAGGAAGACCCCATGAAAATCTCCATGATTTCCGAGCACGCGAGTCCGCTGGCGGCACTGGGGGGCGTGGACGCCGGCGGGCAGAACGTGCACGTTGCCGCGCTGTCCGAAGCCCTTGCCAAGCGGGGCCACCACGTAACGGTTTATACGCGCAGGGATGCAACGGAGCTCCCGGCCCGGGTCCGCGTGGGGCGCCGCCTGGAGGTGGTCCATGTGGACGCCGGCCCGGCCTGCCATGTCCCCAAGGACGAACTGCTGCCCTACATGGGAGAACTTGCCGACGGCGTGGCCAGGGACTGGGGCCAGCGGCCGCCGGACGTTGTGCACGGGCACTTCTGGATGTCCGGCGTTGCCGCCCTGGACGCAGCCCGGCGGGCAGACCAGGGCTACCGGGTCCCCGTCATCCAAACCTTCCACGCACTGGGCACCGTCAAGCGGCGGCACCAGGGCGCAGAGGACACCAGCCCCCTGGAGCGGCGTTGGCTGGAGCCCGGAGTCGGGCGCTCCGCGGACCGGATCGTCGCCACCTGCTCTGACGAGGTCTTCGAACTCAAGGCCATGGGAATCACCACGGGGAAGATCTCCATCGCACCCTGCGGCGTTGACCTTGGCTTCTTTTCCGCTGAAGGTCACGTCGCGGCCAGGAAGCGTACGCACCGCATCCTCTCGGTAGGCCGCCTGGTGCCGCGCAAGGGCGTGGACCTGGTGATCCGGGCGCTCCCGTACCTGCGCGAGGCGGGTTTTGACGACGTCGAACTCCTGATCGTGGGCGGCGGCGGAGACTCGGGTGCGCTCCATGCCGACCCCGAGGTGCGCCGCCTCATGGACCTGGCAGCGGAACTTGGCGTTACCGACCAAGTGAGCCTGCAGGGCCAGGTGTCCCGCGGTGAGATGCCCGGGATTTTCCGCAGCGCCGACGCCGTGGTGTGCGCACCGTGGTACGAGCCGTTCGGCATCGTCCCGCTGGAGGCCATGGCCTGCGGTGTGCCGGTCGTTGCTGCCGCAGTGGGCGGCCTGCGGGATACGGTGGTGGACCACGGAACGGGCCTGCACGTGCCGCCGCGGGACCCCGAAGCGATCGCATCGGCGCTCTCCCTGCTGCTCGCGAACCCCACCCTGCGGGTGGAGCTTGGCAGCGCAGGCAAGAAGCGTGCCCGCACCCGGTATTCCTGGGACCGGGTGGCGGCCGAAACCGAAAAGGCCTATCAGCTGGCCCTGGCCGGGGCTGCCGCCGGTGTTGTCCCGATGGAAGGAGCGGCACTGTGACTGCGGAATCGTCCCTGCGTGAGACCCTGCAAACTTTGGCAGCACCTGCCGCGTTGCCCGAAGTCCTGCCGGGTGCCTCCTTTGTGGACCCCGACAGTGTGGACGCTGTCCGTATCCATCTGGACAACGTGATACCGGCGCTCGATTCGCTGCGGAACCAGTCCGGCCGACTTGCGGCCTGGGGTGTGGAACTGGCCCAGCGCCTGCTCCGCGGCCAACGGCTGCTTGCCGCCGGCAACGGCGGTTCAGCAGCGGAGGCCCAGCACCTCACCGCGGAGCTGGTGGGCAGGTTCGACGGCGAGCGGGTTCCGTTTTCTGCCATTTCCCTGCACGCGGAGTCCTCTGCTGTAACCGCCATCGCCAACGATTACGGCTACGACGACGTCTTCGCCCGCCAGGTGCGGGCGCATGGCCGGTCCGGGGACGTGCTGATCCTGCTGTCCACCAGCGGCAAGAGTCCCAACCTGCTGCGGGCCGCCGAGGTTGCCTCCCGGCTGAACGTGACCACCTGGGCGCTCACGGGAGCCGGCCCCAATCCGCTGGCCGACGCCTGCGATCAGGCCGTGATGATTGACGCCCTCAATGCCAATGCCCAGGAGGGCCACCTGATCGCCCTGCATGCGGTCTGCCGCGCCTTCGACATGGAAGTGGCCAGGCACAGCTCAACGGAGGGGCAGGGCCTGCAGAACCTGGGCCTGCAAAACAATGGACTGCAGAAGCGGGGTGCTGGGGCATGAGGATCGTCGTTGTCGGTGATGTGATGCTGGACGTGGACCTGTCCGGCGAGGCCACGCGGCTGAGCCCGGACGCGCCCGTTCCCGTGGTTGATGTTTCCGGCGTCCAGCGCCGTGCCGGGGGAGCTGGGCTGGTGGCGCGGATGCTTGCCGAGGACAAGTGGCCAGTGACGCTGGTGACGGTCCTGGGCGATGACGACGCCGGCCGCCAGCTTGAAGCCCACCTCGCCGGAGTGCGGCTCGTGGCTGGTCCGAGCGGCCACCCTTCGCCGGTGAAGACCCGCGTGCGGGCCGGATCGCATCCGGTGGTCCGTTTCGACCAGGGCTGCGAGAAGGCTCCCGTCCCCGATGTCAGTCCTGCCATGCTCCGCGAGGTGGAAAAGGCGGGTGTGATCATCGTGGCCGACTACGGCCGGGGACTGGCTGCCAACCCGCAGCTCCGGGAGCTACTGGCCCGGCTTGCCGGTCACGTGCCCATCGTGTGGGACCCGCATCCTGCCGGGCCGGACCCGGTGCCGGGGGTCGCCGTCGTCACGCCCAACCTGTCCGAGGCGCAGAAGGCCCTGCAGCTGCGAGGCCGCAACGGAACCCGGCGCAGGCAGGAGGACTCGTCACGCGGAAACGCTGTTGCCGGCGATGCCGCTGCCGGGGGCGATGCCGCTGGCGATCCTGCCGCCGAGGCGGGCGCAGTCCTGCTGGAGGACTGGGGCAGCCGCGCTGTCCTGGTTACCAAGGGCGAGCAGGGCGCTGTCCTGTGCCGGCAAGGCCACAGTCCCCAGCCTGTTCCCGCGCCGCGGGTGGAAGCGGGAGACCCCTGCGGAGCCGGTGACCGGCTCGCAGCCAGCCTCGCGGTCCACCTTCTGGCCGGGCGGGATCTTGCCGAAGCCGCCGAACTGGCCGTCCACGACGCCGCCGATTTCCTCGCCAACGGCGGGGTGTCCGCCCTTCCCGATCGCGGCGGGGAACCCACGCAACCAAAGCCACGGGTCAATGACCCCCTGCTGCTGGCCCGCGCCGTGCGGGAAAACGGCGGCAAGGTAGTAGCCACCGGCGGTTGCTTCGACCTGCTGCACGCCGGGCACGTCCGGTCACTGGCCGCCGCCCGTGAGCTGGGGGACTGCTTGATCGTCTGCCTGAACTCGGACGACTCCGTGCGGCGGCTGAAGGGTCCGGAGCGGCCCATCATTGGCCAGCACGACAGGGCTGAACTGCTCCTGGCCATGGAGTGCGTGGACGCCGTGATGGTCTTTGACGAAGACACGCCGGAGGCAGCCCTCGAACGCCTTCGCCCCGACATCTGGGTCAAAGGCGGCGACTACAAGGGTGCCAGCCTGCCGGAGGCCGGCCTGGTGGAGAGCTGGGGCGGCCGTTGCCTCACCGTGCCGTACCACCCGGCCCGTTCCACCACCGGCCTGGCCGATGCCCTCGCGAAGGTCAGCTAACCAGGCTGACCCGCCGGTGGCTCGGGGAGCGTGGCCGGCAAACAAAGTTTTGTATTTCCCATTGAAAGGAACACCATGACTGAATCAAACACCCCCGGCCGAGTGCTCGTTACCGGAGGTGCCTCCGGACTGGGGGCCGCCGTCGTCGACGCCGTCCTGAAAGCGGGCGGCACCCCGGTGGTCCTGGACCGCGATATCAGCAACGTGTCCGCCGTGAAGGCCTTCGAAGTGGACGTCTCGGACCGGCAGGCCGTGGAGGCCGCCGTACGCGAAGCCGCGGAATCCCTTGGTGGCCTCGAAGCAGTGGTCACGGCCGCAGGAATCGACCGCTGCGGCAAGCTCGCCGACGTCGAGGCCACGGAGTGGGAGAAGGTCATCGGCGTGAACCTGATGGGCACCGTGTCCGTGGTGCGCGCAGCCCTGCCCTACCTCAAGTCCTCGCACGGCCGGGTAGTGACTGTCGCTTCCACCCTGGGCAAGCGCGCCGTGGCCGACGCAACGGCGTACTGCGCCTCCAAGTTCGGCGTGGTGGGATTCAGCCATGCGCTGGCGGCCGAGACCGGCGGGGAAATCGGCGTGACCACCATGATCCCCGGCGGCATGAAGACGCGCTTCTTCGACGACCGCACCGAACAGTACAAGCCCCAGGACGATTCGCGGCTCAACGACCCCACCAACGTGGCGCAGGCCATCCTCTTCGCCCTGTCCCAGCCCACCGGCTGTGAGGTCCGCGAGATGCTGATCTGCCACGAGGAAGAGGGCTCCTGGCCCTAAACCGCCACCACCACCAGGCCGGAACCGACGGGAGGAATCTCATGCCCACCATTGCCACAGAAACGACTGCACGCTCGGAAGCCGCCGACAGCAACGGCATCACCATCCGGAACCCACGAACAGGTGACGTCCTCTGGACCGTGCCGGAGGCCGAACCGGAAACGGTGACGCATGCCGTAGGGGTGGCCCGGAGCGCTGCGCCGGAGTGGGCGGCCACCGCGCCGGCCGACCGTGCTGCGGCACTGCGCGTTGCGGCAAAAGCCCTCGCTGCGGCAGCCCGGGAGCTCGCGGAACTCAACGCCAGCGAAACGGGGCGGCCGGTGGAGGAATCACTCGCCGGCATCGGCGCAGGCGTTTCCACGCTGGAACAGTACGCGGAGCTGGGGCCCGTCCACCGCGGCCACAGCCTGCGCGGCAACCGGCTCGCCTCCGATTACACCGTGGCCGAGCCCCGCGGTGTGGCGGTCCTGCTGACCCCCTGGAATGATCCCGTAGCGGTGGCGTGCGGCCTGATTGGCGCCGCGCTGGCCACCGGCAACACAGTAGTGCATAAGCCAAGTGAGCGCTGCCCGCGGCTCGGTGAAGCCCTTGGCGACGTCCTGGCACCTGCCTTTCCGCCCGGAGTGTTCCAGACAATTACGGGCGGCGCCGGAGTTGGTGCACTCCTGGCCCAGTCGGAGGTGGACGTCATCACGCACGTGGGTTCGAGCGCGGCCGGCGCCCGGATCGCCAGGGCCGGAGCGCTGACGGGCGCCCACGTCATCCGGGAAAACGGTGGAAATGATCCGCTGCTGGTGGACCGGGACGTGGACCCGCTGTGGGCAGCCGGGCAGGCCGCGATCGGTGCCTTCAGCAACAGCGGCCAGATCTGCGTGGCCGTTGAACGGATCTACGTCCATCAGGACATCGCCGCGGAGTTCTGTGCAGCGTTGGAAGCCGAAGCAGCACTGCGCAACAGCAACGGGACAGTGGCCCCGCTGGTGGATCTGCGGATGCGGGACGAGGTCCACGCGCAGGTCACCGACGCCCTCAGGCAGGGCGCGCACGCGGTCGAGGGCGGCGCGCTTCCGGAAGGACCGGGCTCCTTCTACCCCGCCACCGTGCTGCTGGAATGCACGGACCGGATGCAGGTCATGACCGAGGAAACCTTCGGACCGGTTGCCCCCGTGCAGGTGGTGAAATCGTTCGACGACGGCCTTCGCCTGGCCTGCAGCGGCAGGTACGGCTTGGCTGCCACCGTCCTCAGCGGCAACATCGCCCACATCCAGGAGGCGGTCGCTGCCCTCCCGGTCGGAACGGTGAAGATCAACGAAGTGTTCGGCGGCGCCCCCGGCGGTGCTGCCCAGCCGCGCGGCGAAAGCGGCGCGGGCTTCGGCTATGGCCCGGAATTGCTGGACGAGTTCAGCCGGGTCAAAGTGGTGCACATTGCGGCGCCTCCGGCTGCTGCGCCTGGCCCGGCGGCAGCCGGCGGGGAGTCCGTGTCTGAACAGGACGAGTCATGAGTTTGTCATCAGGCGACCTGCCTGCCGAACCTGCCGGTATGCCTGGCGACTTGCCTGGCGACCTGCCTGCCGAGCCTGGCAGCGTGGACCTTTCCAGCCAGCGGGCGCTGTCCGAATGGCTGCCAGGGCGGCTGGCCGCGGAGGAACCGGCGATCCTGGTAATCGGTGACCTCATGCTGGATGGCTGGTGGAGCGGCAGCATCGAAAGGCTCTGCCGGGAAGCCCCCGCACCTGTGGTGGATGTGCAGACCCGGGAATCCGTTCCCGGGGGAGCCGCCAATACCGCCATGAACCTGGCTGCCCTCGGTGCCCGGGTATCCGTCGCGGGCATCATCGGAACCGACGACGCCGGGGTGGACCTCCGGAACCAGTTGGTGGCTGCGGGCATCGATGTCAGCCATCTGCAGAGCCACGCGGACATGGTGACCACCACCAAGATCCGGATCAGCAGCGGCGGGCAGGTGATGCTCCGAATCGACGACTCCGCCAAGGCGGTGCCGGCCGAGGCGCTGGCCGCGCTGGCTGCTTCCGTGCGTGCCGCCGTCGGACAGCAGGACGCCGTGCTGGTGTGTGATTACGGCAACGGGGTGCTGGCGGACCCGGTCCGGGCCAGCCTGGTGGACGCGCTCCCGGGCCCCCCTTCCGGCGGGGACCGTCCGCTGCTGGTGGTCGATTCGCACGATCCCCGGCCGTGGGCGCCGCTCCGCCCGGACCTGGTGACCCCGAACGCGCAGGAGACGGCGCGGATGCTGGACCTGCGCCTTCCGGACGGCCAGGACAGGGCTGCCGAGGTGAGCAAGCACGCGGACGCCCTGCTGGAAGCCACGGGCGCGGGGGCCGTGGTGGTCACCCTGGACCGTGACGGCACAGTCCTGCTAAGGCCCGACGGCGTGACGCACCGTACGTGGGCCCGCCCGGCCGCGGAAAAGCAGGCCTCCGGTGCCGGCGACACCTTCGTGGCTGCCCTGACGCTGGCACGCTCCGCCGGGCTGCCCTTGACGGCGAGCCTGGACCTTGCGCAGTCCGCTGCGGATGTGGTGGTGCACCAGCCCGGCACGTCCGTCTGCAGTACAGGCCAGCTCAGCCGGTACCTCAAGGCCTTTGCCGACACTGCCCTGGGTGCGGACGAACTGCAACGGCAGCTGGAGCTGCACCGCGCCGAGGGCCAGCGCATCGTACTCACCAACGGTTGCTTCGACGTGCTGCACAGCGGCCACACCCGCTATCTCAACCAGGCAAAACAGCTGGGTGACGTGCTGGTGGTGGCGCTCAACAGTGACGAGTCGGTCCGCAAGCTCAAGGGCGCCGGCCGGCCCATCAACGCGGTGGCGGACCGCGCGGCGGTGGTGGCGGCACTGAGCTGCGTGGACTACGTAACGGTCTTCGACACTCCCACTGCCGCCCCGCTCATCGGGCAGCTCCGGCCGGAGGTATATGCCAAGGGCGGGGACTACACCCCGGAAATGCTCGCCGAGACGCCGGCGGTGGAGGAGTACGGCGGCCGGGTGGCCATCTTGGACTATGTGGCGGAACGGTCCACCACGGCTGTGGTGAAGCGGATCCGGGAAGGTGAAGGGGCTGTGCCGGGCAGCTAGGGTGCGGGCACCGGTGCTGCCGGAAGCAATTAGGGTTGAAGCATGACTGAAGCGCGGCACGGGTAATGGCAAAACGCGGCAGGTCAGCTGGCCGGAACGGCCTGCGCCCGGTGGCAGGAGTAGTGGAGGTCCCCGCGGGAGCCCGGCCCAGCGGGCCAGTTGAAGGCATCTACTACGTCGACACCGGGGACTGCGAGCTGATCGCGGACCAGGACAACTCCACCGGCTGGCTCCTGAAGATCAACGGCGTCATGAGTTCGCACATCGACCTCGCCGACCCGCTGTTCCTGGACTTCGAGTACATGCGCTGGATGGCGGCGCTGATCGAGTCGCGCTGGCCGCCGTCGGGCACTGCCGGAACCAGGCCGAAGCTCCGCGGCCTCCATCTGGGCGGCGGCGCCTGCTCGCTGGCCCGCTACTTCCACGCTGTCTATCCGGACGCCCGGCAGGTGGTGGTGGAGCTGGACGGCAAGCTGGCGGAGTACGTGCGCGGCTGGTTCGACCTGCCCAAGGCGCCGCTGCTCCGCCTGCGGGTGGGGGAGGCCCGCGAAGTCACCGAGACCCTGACTGCTGAGACCAGGGACTTCATCATCCGGGATGTTTTCGCCGGTGCCCTGACCCCGCGGCCACTGACTACCGCTGAGTTCAACCAGCACGTCAAGCGGGTCCTTGCCCCCGGCGGGCTGTACGTGGTGAACTCCGGAGATGCGCCGGACCTGAGGAACGCCAGGCAGGACGCCGCCACCATTGCAGCCGCCTTCCAGCACACCATGATCATCGCCGACCCGGCCATGCTGAAGGGCCGCCGCTACGGAAACATGGTGATGGCCGGCAGCGATACCCCGTTCCGCGACGACCCCCAACTGGCCCGCAGGCTCCTGGGCGGCGCCGTCCCGGCGCACCTGTGGGACGACGCCCAGGTACGGGCCTTCGCGGCAGGATCACCGGTGCGGCACGACCCGCCCGGTAATTAGCTCAATCACCGGAACCCCGGCCCAGCAGCTTCTCCCGGTGCTCCGCCATCTGTTCCCGCAGCGCGTGCACTACCGCCGCCACCGCAGGCCGCCGCAGCGAGTCCGGCCGGAGCACCATCCAGTACGGCAGCAGCTCGGCGATCTCTGAGGGCAGCAGGCGGACCAGGTCATCGTGGAGGTCGCCCATAAAGCAGGGCAGGAAACCGATGCCAGCCCCCGCGCGGGTCGCTTCCACGTGGACAAAGACATTGGTGGAGGTGAGGCCGTCGCGCATCCCCGGGACCAGGCGGCGGGGCGCGTCAAGGTCATCCACCTGCAGCATGGAATCAACGAAGTACACCAGCGGGTGTTCGTTGAGTTCGCCTACGGTGGCGGGCGTGCCGTGCTCCTCCAGGTAGGCGCGCGAGGCATACATGCCCAACATGTAGTCACCCAGCCGCACCGCCTCGGCCCGGTGCACCTGCGGTTCGCCCACCACCACTTCGATGTCCAGTCCCGAGCGCTGCTGCAGCGCCCGCCGCGTCATGGTCACTACCTCCACGCTCAGTCCGGGGTGATCGCGGCGCAACCGGGCGACGGCAGGGGCGGCGATATAGGCGCTGAAGCCATCTGTCGCCGTCATGCGGACGACGCCGGTGATCGGGTCGGGCGCCTTCCCGGCCGCTCCCAGCGTGCCCACCACCGCTTCCACCTGTTCGGCGACCTGCACGGCCCGGGCTCCGAGGTCAGTCAGTTCCCACCCTCCCGTGGCGCGTGCCAAGACCCGGCCGCCGAGCGCCTTCTCCAGCGCGGCTATCCGGCGCGAAACGGTGGTGTGGTTGAGCCCCAAGGCCTGGGCCGCCGTCGTGTACTTAGCTGACCGGGACACCGCGAGCAGTACCAGCAAGTCATCGGGGTTGGCTTTCATATGTGCAATTCTGCATGCACTTGGTGCTTGATTAGTCATTGAAGGTGCATGTCTGTGCAGTAATACTCAGTGGGAAACACCCGAGGGGATTGCTATGGAAAACACTTTGAATGGCCGCAAGGCATTGGTCACCGGCGGCGCCAGCGGCATCGGCGCCGCCTGCGTCCGGGAACTGGCCGCCCGTGGAGCGAAAGTGGTGGTGGCCGACGTCGACGCAGCCGGCGCCGCCGAGCTCGCCGACGAGGTGGGCGGCACCTCCTGGGCCGTTGACCTGCTGGACGTTGACTCGCTCGCCACCCTGAGCCTGGACTGCGACATCCTGGTGAACAACGCCGGGATCCAGCGCATCAGTCCTATTGAAGAATTCGACCCGGTGGAGTTCCGCCGGATCATCGCCCTGATGCTGGAGGCGCCGTTCCTGCTGATCCGGGCTGCCCTGCCGCACATGTACACCAGCGGGTTCGGCCGGATCATCAACCTGTCGTCCGTGCACGGCATCCGGGCCTCGCCGTTCAAGAGCGCCTATGTTTCGGCAAAGCATGGCCTGGAAGGGCTGAGCAAGGTCACAGCGCTCGAAGGCGGGGACCACGGGGTGACCTCCAACTGCATCAACCCCGGATATGTGCGCACGCCCCTGGTTGAAAAGCAGCTCGCGGACCAGGCCCAGGTGCACGGCATCCCGGAGTCCGAGGTGCTGGCCAAGGTCATGCTCACCGAGTCGGCCATCAAGCGGCTGGTGGAGCCTGAGGAGGTTGCCTCCCTGGTGGCATGGCTGGCCTCGGACCATGCCGGCATGGTGACCGGCGCCAGCTACACCATGGACGGCGGCTGGTCCGCGCGGTAGCAGCGCCTGCGCCTGAATCCCCCAACAGCTGGACTGGCCGCAGCAGCGGCTAGTCCAGCTTTTTGAGTTGCCGGTGGTCGTAGAAGAAGACGCCTTCGGCGGTGTCCACACCCGCGGACAAGCCCTGCAGGAACACAACTACTCCCTCGCGGCGGCCCTTAAAGGGATCGTCCGCCGCCACCGCGTCACCGATCCTGTAAGGGGGCCGCGGAGCGAAGGGCTTCACGACGCGGTTCCACGCTCGCCCCGCGACGGAGGCCAAGGTTACGGGCTGCCCCATGCTGGACAGGTCCTGGACAAGAGGTTTGACCATGCGTACCAACTCCTTGCGGGCGGCGGGCCGCCTACTGGCGGTGCAGGTAAACCGGAACGCTCCCAGTGGAGGGCGGTCCTCCCATTCCGGCTGGCACCTTACGCCAAAGCTATGCGCTGTTCACATCCGTCACACCAGTAACATGTACTCGCTTTTTGGAAGCGCTGATACTGGTTTTCTTTGAGTACTTAGGGGAACGGCGGGTGCGCCTCTCGCGCAACAGCGATTCAGTGGTCAAGGCTGCCCATTAATGATGTCGTCCGCGTTCTCGAAGGCCCACGCCACCAGCGGAACGAGCAGGGCGCTCAGCTCATAACCGCGCCCGGTCAGGCTGTAATCTACCCGAGGTGGAATGACGGGCTGGGCCGTCCGCGTGACCAGGCCATCACGCTCCAGGGTCTTGAGGGTTTGGGCCAGCATCTTTTCGCTGATGCCCTCGGCCCGCCGTCGTAAATCGCTCCAGCGCTGCTCGCCCTCGGACAGGGCCAGCAGGATCAGGACGCCCCACTTGCTGGTGATGTGGTCAAGGACCGTTCGACTGGGGCAACCGGCCGGGAAGACGCCGTCGGCAAGGGCCGCCGGAAGGGGTGCTGCGGAGGGGGTAGGGTCCGGGGTACTAACCAACATGTAAGTACCTTACCTGAAAGTGCGTACTCTCTCTCGGGAAGTAATCCGGAAAAAGGGTGGTTGTGCTCCTTGGACAGACCCCGAATGGAAGGAAAATCATGACCATCGTTATCACCGGAGCAACCGGCCAGCTGGGCCGCCACGTCATCGAGGCCCTGCTGGAGCGGAACGTTCCCGCCGGGAAGATAGTGGCCGCGGGCCGTTCCATCGAAAAGATTGCAGACCTGGCTGAACGCGGAGTCCAGGTCAGGAGCATGGACTACGCCGATGCAGCCTCTGTAGCGGAGGCCTTGAAGGGCGCCCGCAAGGTGCTCCTTATCTCGGGCAGCGAGGTGGGGCAGCGGGTGGAGCAGCACCGTACCGTCATCGAGGCGGCGAAGGTTGAGGGTGTTGAGCTGGTGGCGTACACCAGCATCGCGAACGCGGACACCACGGGGATGAAGCTGGCAGCCGAGCACCAGGCCACTGAGGCCATCCTGCAGGAATCCGGCGTTCCCTTCGTCCTGCTGCGCAATGGCTGGTACCTCGAGAACTACACCGACCAGCTGCCCGGCACGCTCGCGCAGGGTGCCATCGCCGGCAGCGCGGGGGAGGGGCGGGTCAGCGCGGCTTCCCGCGCAGACTACGCCCACGCGGCCGCCGCAGTGCTGGTTGCAGGCGCCCAGGCCGGCAGGATCTATGAATTGGGTGGCGATGAACCGTTCACCATGGCTGAGCTTGCGGCCGAGATCAGCGCCGCGGCCGGAACGCACGTTTCCTACCAGGACCTTCCGCCGCAGGAGTACGCCGGAATGTTGACCGGCTTCGGAGTGCCGGAGGCGTTCGCGGAGATCCTCGCCGATTCGGACCTGGGCATCGCCCGCGGTGACCTCCTGGTGAGCTCCGGCGACTTGCGCAAACTGATCGGACGCCCGGCCACGTCGTTGGCTGAGGCGGTCCGTTCAGCTGCAGCCACTGCGTAGCAGCACTGTCCGTTCGGCCGCTGTGTTCCAGGGCTGACCCGCAGCAGCGGGTCAGCCCTGGGCGCCCCGGCTTCCCTCCGGGCAGCTAGGACTTGGTGCCGGGGGCTGCGGCGACCACCGGCAGGGGCGAGGTCTCGTCCACGAGGTCGGCACGTCGTCGTCCGTCACCTTTGACCCACAGACGGTAGGCAACCACCAGAAGTGCCAGCCAGGCCCCGCCAACGTAGAGCGCGATCCTGGTGTCCTCGAATGCGCCCAAAACGGCGATCACCAGCGCCATGAACGCAATGGTGAGAAGGGACGCCGCGGGCCACAACGGCGACGGGAATTCCGACGCCGGCAGGCCGGTACGCGCGATTTCCCGCTTCATGGCCACATGGGAGGCCAGGATCATGACCCACACCCAGACGGTGGCGAAGGTGGCGATCGAAGCGATGAGGAGGAAGACGTCTTCGGGAATTACGGCGTTCAGGATGACGCCGACCAGGAGGATCCCGGCCATCATCACCACAGTCATCCAGGGCACGCCGTGCCGGGATACTTTGCCGAAGGCAGCGGGTGCGTGACCTTGCCGGGAGAGCCCAAAGAGGATGCGGCCGGCGCCGAAGATGTCGCTGTTGATGGCGGAGAGGGCCGCTGTGATTACCACGGCGTTCAGGATGTGCGGTGCTGCCGGGATGCCAAGCCCGCTGAAGATCTGCACGAAGGGGCTGCCGTTGCTGCCGATTTCATCCCACGGGAAGAGGCTCATGAGCACTCCCAGCGTCAGGACGTAGAACAGCAGGACACGCACCGGGACGGTATTGACTGCCTTGGGGATGATTTTCTTCGGGTCCGCGGCCTCGCCGGCCGTGATGCCCAGCGTCTCGATACCGCCAAAGGCGAACATCACCACGGCGAAGGATGCCAGCAGGCCTTCGAATCCGAACGGGAAGAAGCCGCCATGGTCCACGAGGTTTCCAAGACCAGGGGCAGCAGTTGAGCCGCCGGCCTGGAAGCCGAACGCGATTATGGCTGCGCCGCCGGCGATCATGGCGATGATGGCCACTACCTTGATCAGGGAAAACCAGAACTCCAGCTCGCCGAAGACTTTGACGCTGAGGAGGTTCAAAGCTGCGAGGAAGAAGATGATGGCCAGGATCCAGACCCAGCGCTCCACCTGCGGGAACCAGAAGCCCATGTAGATACTGAAGGCTGTCACGTCCGCGATGGCGACGATGGCCATTTCGAAGACGTAGGTCCAACCTGTGACGAAGCCTGCCAGCGGACCAAGGTAGCGGCTCGCATACTGGCCGAAGGAGCCGGAGACGGGATGTCGCACGGCCATTTCGCCCAGGGCCCGCATCACCATAAACACTGCTGCGCCGCCAATGATGTAGGCCAGCAGGACCGCTGGTCCGGCTTTCTGGATTGCGGAGGCGGAACCGTAGAAGAGTCCTGTTCCGATCGCCGAGCCCAGGGCCATGAACCGGATATGGCGCACGTTCAGTCCGCGGTTAAGGACGTTTCCGACGGCGGCTGCGGGCGCCTGTTGTCCGGCCAGACTTTTGGTCGGGGCAGGGCTGGGTGCTGGTTGCATACAAATACCTTCTCGTCTTTGGGAGGGGAGCCGCTAACCAGCAGACCACTTTCGGAAGCCACGTGATGAGCCTCACGGGGCGTTGGTGTCTTTGATCTCAGACGACGGACAGTTTTGTGCTTTTCCCGCCCTGCGGGGTTCAACCCTTGACTCCACGGCCAGGTTCTCCTTACTTTGAGGGGCCCGCTGCTGAGCCCGGCGAATGACGCCGCACGGGAACTGCTTGAGGACGGGTTCAAGTACCCGCAGCCCTGAAGGAGATTGACCATGAAAGCTATCGTGCAGGACGTTTATG
Organism: Arthrobacter sp. Z1-9; assembly: GCF_054792695.1. Classification (NCBI taxonomy): domain Bacteria; kingdom Bacillati; phylum Actinomycetota; class Actinomycetes; order Micrococcales; family Micrococcaceae; genus Arthrobacter; species Arthrobacter sp. Z1-9. The sequence continues at coordinate 670,694 of NZ_CP096456.1, forward strand.
GAGCGGCCGACGTACTCCAGCTGCGGGAGATCGCTGCGCCGGTGCCCCGCGGGGGTGAGGTATTGATCCGCGTGAAGGCGGCCGGAGTTGACCAAGGCGTGTGGCATCTGATGACCGGGCTGCCGTATCTTGTCCGGCTCTTCGGCTACGGCGTGAAGAAGCCCAAAATTTCTGTGCGGGGCCGGGAGGTGGCTGGCGTTGTAGAGGCCGTGGGGGCGGGAGTAACCCGCTTCTCTGCTGGTGACGAGGTCTATGGAACGTGCGAGGGATCCTTCGCGGAGTACGTTTGCGCGAAGGAGGACAAGGTGGCCCGAAAGCCGGCGAACCTCTCGTTTGAGGAAGCGGCTGCGGCACCCATCTCCGCCGTCACCGCCCTCCAGGCTGTCCGGGATGCCAGCGAGGTAACCGTGGGCCAAAAAGTGCTCATCATCGGAGCCGGCGGGGGAGTTGGGTCCTTTGCTGTACAACTGGCCAAGGCTTTTGGAGCAGAAGTCACTGGAGTGTGCAGTACCGGCAAGGTGGAGCTTGTCCGGTCCCTTGGCGCTGATGCAGTCATCGATTACACGACCTCCGATATTGCCGGCTCCGGGGTGCTGTACGACGTCATCCTGGACACGGCCGGCAACCGAGCGCTATCCGTCCTGCGCCGGGCTCTGGCGCCGAAGGGCACCTTGGTGATCGTGGGAGGCGAAGGCGGTGGCAAGCTGACCGGCGGCTTTGAACGGTCCCTTGTGGCTCCCTTTGCTTCACTGTTCTCCGGGCAGAAACTAAAGGGGCTTGTTACGAAGGAAACGTACCTGGATCTCGAAGCCCTGACGTCGCTCATTGAAGCCGGCAGCGTGAAGCCCGCCGTTGATAAGGTCTTTTCCCTTGCTGAAGCTCCCGCCGCCATTACCTATCTGCACGAGGGGCGGGCGCGGGGCAAGGTGGTCATTACGGTCTAAGCGGCCACTTATCCACATAGGGACTAAGCGGGATGATCTTGGGGGTCCACTCAGGGACGCTGGAGGCATGGGAAGCAAGGCAGAATGGGATGCCGAAAACAGAAAAGCTCTTGAGCTAATCCGCTGGACACTCAGTGTTCTCGCAGCGAGATGTGCCGCGACTGACGCCAGTCCGCCCTCGCCCTATGGTCGTTCCGTCGACGCAGTTGCCGGACAAGGGTTTTACTTGGCCATACTCGAAGAGTTGGCCCGGCTCCATGCCAGAATCGACGCGTTGAAGGCAAGGGTGGCCGCAGGGTATCCGGCCACCCCGGCTCCTGCCCCTTTGGCGTATCCGTCACTGAACCAAGCCTCGACCTCAGGCCTCGTAGGTGAGTCCGCTCCCGACGGCGGCTGACTGGAGGATCCGCACAGCCTTGGGGCCGATGCCGTGCATGGCCAGCAGCTTCCTGCCGTCCAGTGATGATGTCCCGGCCAAGGAAGGAATGTCCGCCTCCAGCGGGGTGCTGTTGGCGTGCCGGCCAACAGCGGGGCAAGGCCCTGACTGCACGCAGCCCTGAGGAATGGGTCGCCCACCGTGCCGCCATTGAAGCTGGGCCTCGATCTTGGCGGGGCGCCCCGGGTACTTATGCCTGCCGCGCCTCAATGGTGGCATCGCGGTGGGCAGCGGCAAACCGGTGCAGTTCAATAGCGGGACTCTACCCAACGGCCAGACCAGCCGTCTGACTGGCGACGCAGCGGTCAGTGCGCTCAGAGGAAGCATTGCCCCAAGTTGCCCCTTGCGTGAGTATGTCTGGTATTTGAGACAGCGCAGGCACCCGGACCGCATTCTCGGAGCCAACAAAGGCGCAAGCTTAAGTACGGGATCCCGGACAGGACGGGAAGACCCCGCGAGGACGAAGGAGGATCCCGTGTTGGCTACAGACGCGAGGCCGCAGGCGGCCAGCGAACCGAAGGCGGCATCAAAAGTGGCGTCGAAGGTTCCCGCTGCCGAAAACACGCTGCGCATCCTGAAACTGCTGGCCTCCCGGCGGGGGCCGATGGCGGCGTCGCAAATTGCGTCTTCCCTTGGCCTGCCCCGGTCCAGTGTTTACCACCTGCTGGGCGTTATGGAGGCAAACGGTTTTGTGCTCCACCTTCATGAGGAGCAACGGTACGGGCTCGGCATCAGCGCCTTCGAGCTAAGTTCCGCGTACTCCCGGCAGGAGCCCCTGTCCCGGCTCGGCCGGCCACTGCTGGCGTCCCTCGTGGATGCCCTCGGAGAAAGTGCACACCTGGCGGTGCTGCACGGCCGGGATGTGCTCTACATCGTGGAGGAGCGGGCCAAGAACCGCCCGTCCCTGGTGACCGACGTCGGCGTCCGGCTCCCCAGCCACCTCACCGCCAGCGGTCGGGCCATCCTCGCGGCTCTGCCAAAGTCCCAAGTGAGGGCGCTGTACCCGAACGCCGCAGCCTTCACTGCCCGGCACGAGGTGGAGGGCGCCATCATGAAGTACTCCGCATTGTCCTCGCACCTGGACCAGGTGCGGCAGCGCGGCTACGCCACCGAACACGGTGAGGTCACACCCGGCTTTGGCTCCATCGCCGCCGCCGTCACCGACCACCTGGGATGGCCGACGGCGGCAGTGGCCGTGACGTTCCTCGAGGACAAGTTGCCCCCGCAGGAATGGCCGGTGCTGGCCGGCCGGGTCCAAAAGGTAGCCGACGAACTGTCCGTCCGGCTTCACGGCCGCCCCGGAAAGTAACTCCCCCGCTCCCCACTTTTGCCCTATCCCCCATGGATCCCAACCGGGGCTTTTGGGAACCAAAAGTGATGGCGCAAGGGGAGGGGAGCAGCGTCTGGAATACCGGACAGCGCCCCGTCAAAACCCCTGTAAAGCCCACCCGCCAAGGGCTTTAGTTGATACAGAACCTCTTTCACACCACAGACACCAGACGAAAAGGAGCCACCATGGCACCCGCCGATTTCACCACCGGTGCCCGCCCGGTCAAAGCAGCCCGCGGCACCGAGCTCACCGCCAAGTCCTGGCAGACCGAAGCCCCGCTGCGGATGCTGATGAACAACCTGGACCCCGAGGTGGCCGAGCGCCCGGATGACCTGGTGGTCTACGGCGGCACCGGCCGCGCCGTCCGGTCCTGGGCCGCGTTTGACGCCATCACCCGCACCCTGGAAACCATGGAAAAGGACGAGACCCTGCTGGTCCAGTCCGGCAAGCCGGTGGGTGTGTTCCGCACCAACGAATGGGCGCCCCGGGTCCTGCTGGCCAACTCCAACCTGGTGGGCGACTGGGCCAACTGGCCTGAATTCCGCCGGCTCGAGGCCGAGGGCCTGATGATGTACGGCCAAATGACGGCTGGTTCCTGGATCTACATCGGGACCCAGGGCATCCTGCAGGGCACCTTCGAGACCTTCGCTGCTATCGCCCGCAAACTGACCGGCGACGAAAACGGCACCCTGGCCGGCACCCTCACCCTCACCGGCGGCTGCGGCGGCATGGGCGGCGCCCAGCCGCTGGCTGTTACCCTGAACGACGGCGCCTGCCTGATCGTCGATGTTGACGAAACCCGCCTGCGCCGCCGCGCCGGCAAGCGCTACCTCGACGAAGTGGAAACAGATCTCGACGCCGCCATCACCAAGGTGCTCAAGGCCAAGGAAGAGCGCCGCGGCTGGTCCGTGGGCTATGTGGGCAACGCGGCCGAGGTGTTCCCCGAAATCCTGCGCCGCCACGAGGCCGGGGAGCTCACGGTGGACATCGTCACCGACCAGACCTCCGCGCACGATCCTTTGTCCTACCTGCCCGAGGGCATCTCGGTGGAGGAGTGGCACCGCGAAGCCGAAGCAGACCCCGAAGGCTTCACCAAAAAGGCCCAGGCCTCGATGGCACGGCACGTCCAGGCAATGGTCGAATTCCAGGACGCCGGCGCCGAGGTCTTCGACTACGGCAACTCCATCCGGGACGAAGCCCGCAAGGGCGGCTACACCCGGGCGTTCGAGTTCCCCGGCTTCGTACCCGCCTATATCCGCCCGCTGTTCTGCGAGGGCCTCGGCCCGTTCCGCTGGGTGGCGCTGTCAGGAGACCCCGAGGACATCCGGGTCACTGATGAGGCCATCAAGGAACTCTTCCCGGAGAACAAGCACCTGCACCGCTGGATCGACGCCGCCCAGGAACGGGTGGAGTTCGAGGGCCTGCCCGCCCGCATCTGCTGGCTCGGCTACGGCGAACGCCACAAGGCCGGGCTCCTGTTCAACCAGCTCGTGAAGGAAGGCAAGGTCAAGGCGCCCATCGTGATCGGCCGCGACCACCTGGACTCCGGCTCCGTTGCCTCCCCGTACCGCGAGACCGAGGCCATGGCAGACGGTTCGGACGCCATCGCCGACTGGCCGCTGCTGAACGCGCTGCTCAACACCGCCTCCGGCGCCACCTGGGTATCCCTGCACCACGGCGGCGGCGTCGGCATCGGCCGGTCCATCCACGCCGGCCAGGTCTCCGTGGCGGACGGCACCGACCTCGCCGCCCAAAAGCTCGAGCGCCTCCTCACCAACGACCCCGGCATGGGCGTCATCCGCCACGCCGACGCCGGCTATGACCGAGCTCTCGATGTCGCCAAAGAACGCGGCGTCCGCATCCCCATGAAGGAATCGGCAGATTCCGCAGAGACAAAGAAGTAGGAACACCAGTGACTGCAATTACCCACGAACCGCTCACCGTCACCCTCGGGGCCAGCGGGGTCACGCCCGAGGACGTCGTCGCCGTCGCCCGCCACAACGCCAAGGTCACCATCTCTGCGGAAGCACTCGAAACGGTGGCCAAGGTCCGCGCCCACATCGACGACCTTGCTGCCAGCGACGTCCCGGCGTACGGAATCTCCACCGGCTTCGGCGCCCTGGCCAACCGCCACATCCCCAACGAACTGCGCACGCAGTTGCAGAAGAGCCTGATCCGCAGCCACGCTGCCGGCATGGGTCCCGCCGTGGAACGCGAAGTGGTGCGCGGGATCATGTTCCTGCGCGCCAAGACCCTCGCTTCCGGCCGCACCGGCGTCCGCCCCGTGGTCCTGCAGACGATGGTGGACGTGCTCAACGCCGGCATCACCCCCCTGGTCCGCGAATTCGGTTCTCTTGGCTGCTCCGGCGACCTCGCCCCGCTGTCCCACTGTGCCCTGGTCCTGATGGGGGAGGGCGAAGCAGCCGGGCCCGACGGCGAGCTTTACGGCGTGGCCGGCCGCCCCGCCGTCGCCGAACTTCTCGCCGAACACGGCATCGCGCCGGTCACCCTCGCCGAAAAGGAAGGGCTGGCGCTGGTCAACGGCACGGAAGGCATGCTGGGCATGCTCCTGATGGCCATCGCGGACCTTCGCCTGCTGCTGACGACGGCGGACATCACCGCCGCGCTGAGCGTCGAGGCGCTGCTGGGCACAGACCAGGTGTTCCTGCCGGAACTTCACGCCGCGCTGCGCCCGCACCCGGGCCAGGCGGCAAGCGCGGACAACATGCTGCGCGTGCTGTCCAACTCTCCAATTGTTGCCTCCCACCGCGTGGGGGACTCGCGGGTACAGGACGCCTATTCGCTCCGCTGCGCCCCGCAGGTTGCCGGTGCCGTCAGGGACACGCTGGACCATGCAACCCTCGTCGCTTCGCGTGAACTGGACGCAGCCATCGACAATCCGGTGGTCCTTCCCGACGGGCGGGTCAGCTCCAATGGGAACTTCCACGGTGCTCCGGTGGCCTACGTGCTGGACTTCCTTGCCATCGCCGTCGCCGACCTGAGCTCCATCGCCGAGCGGCGAACGGACAGGATGCTGGATCCGGCCCGTTCCCACGGTCTTCCTGCCTTCCTCGCCGCTGACCCCGGCGTCGATTCCGGGCTCATGATTGCCCAATACACGCAGGCGGGGCTGGTATCGGACAACAAGCGGCTCGCCGTTCCCGCATCAGTGGACTCGATCCCCAGTTCGGCCATGCAGGAGGACCACGTCTCCATGGGCTGGCACGCGGCCCGCAAGCTGCGGAAGGCAGTGGAAAACCTGCGGCGGGTCCTGGCGATCGAGCTGGTGGCGTCAGCCCGGGCCCTGGACATCCGCACCCAGCTCTCCGGTGGCGTGCTGACGCCGGGACCGGCAGGCGCGGCCGTCGTCGCTGCGCTTCGCGCTGTGGTGGACGGGGCGGGAACTGACCGCTTCCTTTCGCCGGAGCTGGAGGCGGCAGACAGCCTGGTCGCAGCCGGGGAAGTGCGCCGCGCCGCCGAATCCGCAGTGGGCTCACTGGCGTAAGGACGAAGAATCTTCAGCTTCACAACACAAACCGTCCGCCTGATGGAATTTCCGGCGACACGTTCATCAGGCGGACGGGGAGTGTAGTAGAACTGAAGGTGTAGTGAAAGTCACATCAAAGAGGCTGTGACGCCGAACATATACAAAGGGGTAGAAGTTCAAATGAAAGCACGTGGGGCAGTCCTGTCGAGGCGCAATGCCCATTCCGCCGCGGTTACCGACTGGAGGACTCTTCAGGCCGGGGAACGCGTCGAGATCATGAAGCAGGCGCATGTGGTGGCCACCGGGGAGGTGGAGGAAGTGTCCCAGAGCGGAAACGTCCTGTGGCTTGTGCCGGCTGGTCCGACGGAAAAGCAGCTCTATTTAAAGTCCGACGGCGTGCAGGTGCGCCGCGGCTGACAGCCTTGGCAGTACGAAAAAAGTCCCCGCCGCTGCTTGACGCAGGGCGGGGACTTTTGTTTAAGGGGCGTCCGTCGCAAACTGTCAGGCTGCGATGGCCTCGTAGGTTTCGCCGAACGGCACTGATTCATCCAGCGCTATGGTGTAACGGCCGGGATACAGCCGGGTCACCAGGATTCCGCAGGAGGCGTCCTTGGCAGCTACCGCAATCAGCTCAGCAACGGCCTCTTCCAGGCCTGCGTGCATTTCGCCTGCAGTGGAGAACTCCAGGTCGATGATCCGGTTCTGCGGCTCTTCCACAACGACGGAAGGGGCCGGAACGCGTTCCAGAGTGGCTGTAGACATGTACTGACTTTCTGTGGTTTGTCCCCCAGGGCCTCCCTAGTCTACCGGCGGGCCGCCATAATGTCAGATGTCTGTCCTATGGGGAGTCGGGGCCTTCCCGCTGCGCCCGGGGACACCTGCGGAAAATGCAGTCACAATCGGTGCGGTGGCGGAAGCCGTCCAGTCTCCGCCACCATGGTGGTATTCCATCATCCCGCCCGGCTCCAGAAAGAAGGATTTCCGGTATGAAGATCATGCGCCTTGGGGACGCCGGCAATGAGCAGCCAGCCGTCCTGGTGTCAGCCCCAGACGGAGCGGAACAGTACTTCAGCCTGTTGCCCCTTACCCAGGACGTGGACGGCGCCTTCCTCGCAGCGGGAGGGCTGGACAAAGTGTGGAAAGCACTGGGTGCAGGTACTTTGCCTGTCCTGGAGGTATCAGCCGGCCTCCGCGTCGGGGCTCCGCTGGCCCGCCCCGGAGCAGTGGTGGGCATCGGCATGAACTACGCGGCCCACGCGGCCGAGTCGGGCTCGGCACCGCCCGAGATTCCCGTGGTGTTCCTCAAACCGACCAACACGGTAACGGGCCCCTACGACCCCGCCCCCGTTCCGCCGCACTCCAGCAGATACGACTGGGAGGTGGAACTGGGCATCGTGATCGGCAGGGAAGCCAGCTATCTCGAATCCGTGGACGAGGCAAGGAATTGCATCGCCGGCTACGTCACGGCCAACGATTTCTCCGAGCGGGAGTACCAGCTTCCAGGGGCAGCGGGCCAGTGGACCAAGGGCAAAACGCTGCCAAATTCAACGCCACTGGGCCCATGGCTTGTCCCGGCAGATGCCATAGACGGCGGGAATCTTCGGCTGCGCAGCTGGGTCAACGGCGAAGCACGGCAGGACTCCACGACGTCGGAACTCATTTTCGACGCTCCCACCCTGGTCCACCACTGCAGCCAGTACATGCGACTGGAGCCCGGTGATGTGATCATCACCGGGACTCCAGAGGGGGTGGCGCTAAGCGGCCGCTTCCCCTACCTCCAACCGGGCGACATCGTCGAGGTGGAGGTAGAGGGGCTGGGACGCCAGCGCCAGGGACTTTATCGTGCAGGGCAGCCCCGGACCGGGCAGCCTGAGCAACGGGAGCAGGAGCAGCTGCAGTCCCGCTAGCCCGCCTTAACCGCCAGGACCGGGCAGTCGGCCTCCAGCAGGATCCGCTGCGACACACTGCCCATAATGAGCTTGCCCACCGGTGTACGGCGCCGCAGCCCGATCACGATCAGCTCGGCATTGTTTTCCTCTGCGGCATCCAGGACTTCTGCGGCGGCATCATGGCCACGGACCGGCTGCTTGATCACGTGGTCGATGCCCTGGGTGGCCAGCCGGTCCTCGATGCTCTGGATCTCCGGCTCCTGGGCGTAGCGGTTGTCCACCAGGGCGTCGCCCTTGGATGAGTTGATAACCAGCAGCGTGGTGTTGCTCTTCCGGGCTTCGTGGATGGCCTGGGTCAGGGCTGCTTCGCCCTCGGGGGTCGGGACGTATCCCACCACGATGGTCATGGTGTCTCCTTTGTTTTTCTGGGGCCACATGGACAGGGTTCCCTGGCCGAGCTTGCGAGGTTAGGGGGTCCGTGGGGACGGTGGTTGATGCCGGGAGGAAGTGCAGGACGGCTTTTAGCCGTCGCCGTCGCCGTCGGCCGGACCGTCGGCGCGGTGGCTGCCGTGGCTCACGCTGCCGTGGCTCATGCTGCCGCCGACCTCCCTTGGGACGGTTGCGCCGGAGTTGGCGGGGACCGCGGTGCCGGGCGCCGGACGTGTCCGCCGGAACAGCTTGAAGAGCAGCGGCCACAGCAGGATGAGCCCCACGATGATGTAAACAACGACGGCGATCGGCTCGCTGAAGAGTCCGGCGGGGTCACCGGCGCTGAGCTGCAGGGTCTTCCGGAGCTGGCCTTCGATGCGCGGGCCGAGGATCACGCCGAGGATGAGCGGCAGGACGGGCAGGCCGAACCGCCGCATCATGAAGCCGAGTGTGCCGAGGACCAGCAGGAGCACCAGGTCGAACGCCTGCAGGTTCACCGAGTAGGCGCCCAGCGTGGCGAAGAAGAGGATGCCCGCGTACAGGTACGGCCGGGGGAGCTGCAGGAGCTTTGCCCACATTGGTGCCAGCGGCAGGTTGATCAGCAGGAGCAGCAGGTTGCCGATGAACAGGCTGGCGATCAGTGCCCACACCAGGGGACCCTGGCTGCTGAAGAGCTGCGGGCCCGGCTGGATTCCGTAGGACGTGAAGGCGGCGAGCATTACCGCGGCCGTGGCGTTGGTGGGCAAACCCAGCGCCAGCATCGGGGTCAGCGTGCCGGCGGCGGCGGCGTTGTTGGCAGCTTCCGGACCGGCGACGCCCTCGATGGCGCCCTTGCCGAACTCTTCGGGGTGTTTGCTGAGGCGCTTCTCCGTCACATATGAAAGGAATGTGGGGATTTCGGCGCCGCCTGCCGGCAGGGCGCCGAAGGGGAAGCCGAAGGCGGTACCGCGCAACCACGGCTTCCAGGACCGCTTCCAGTCGGACTTGCCCATCCAGGGCTGCCCCACGGGAATGGCGTGCAGCGGGGTGCGGCGCAGGTGGGCGGCCACCCACAGGGCTTCACCCACGGCGAAGATGGCTACCGCCACTACCACGATGTCCAGGCCGTCAGCCAGCAGCGGCTGGCCGAAGGTCAGGCGGCGCTGGCCGGTGACGGAGTCGATTCCCACCAGGCCGATGGCGAGGCCGAGGGCCAGCGAGGCAAAGCCGCGGAGCCGGGACGATCCCAGGACCGCGGTGACGGCCAGCAGTGCGAGGACCATGATGGCGAAGTAGCTGGGGGCACCCAGGCTGACGGCGAACTCGACCACGATCGGTGCGCAGACGGCAAGCAGGGCGGTGCCGATGGTGCCGGCAACGAATGAGCCGATTGCCGCCGTCGCGAGCGCCTGCGCCGCCCGGCCGGCCTTGGCCATTTTGTTGCCTTCGATCGCCGTCACCACTGACGACGATTCACCGGGGGTATTGAGCAGGATGGAGGTGGTGGAGCCGCCATACATGCCGCCGTAGTAAATGCCGGCGAACATGATGAAGGCGCTGGTGGGCTCCAGGGCGTAGGTGACCGGAAGCAGCAGAGCCACGGTCATAGCCGGGCCCAGGCCCGGAAGGACGCCGACGGCGGTGCCCAGGAGTACGCCGATCACGGCGTAGAGGAAGTTCATGGGGGTGAGGGCGGTGGCGAAACCGTCCATCAATGAGGACCAGACGTCCATCAGAGGATTCCTTCCAGGAGTCCGGCGGGCAGTGCAATGCCGAGGCCGAGGTAGAAGCCGTAGAAGGTCAGCAGGGACAGGGCCACGGAGATGAGCCCGTCACGGATGTAGTGGCGGCTGCCCAGCGCCAGGACGCTGCCCCAAAAAAGGACAGTGCCGGAGATGACCCATCCGGCCCAGTCGATAAGCAGGATGTTCAGGATGAAGGCTCCCGCCAGGGGCAGGACGGTCTTCCAGTCGGCGGGGTGGGTGAGGTCGACGTCTTCGCCGCCTTCCGCCTCGCCCTGGCCGCCGCGGATGACGTTAACTGCCAGCAGGACTGCGCAGGCCAGCAGTAGGCCGGCCACGATGTACGGAACGGTCTTGGGGCCTACCGGGTCCGACTGGGAGTACGGGGTCACCAGCCTGTTGGCGTCCAGGAAGACCAGGACGCCGGCCGCGCCGAGCAGGAGTGCAACTCCCAGCTCGGCGCGGCCTTTCAGGCCTGAAATCAGGGAGCTCACGCCAACCCAAGCTTGGTGAGGACGTCCGCCACCCGCTTGTCCTGGTCGGTGAGGAACGCTTCGAACTCGTCGCCGGTGATGAAGGCGTCGGACCAGCTGTGGGTCTTCAGTGCTTCCTTCCAGCCTTCGGTTGCATGCATCTTCTCAAGGGCGGCGATCATGGATGCCTTGTCCTCGTCGCTGATGCCCGGAGGGGCCACGATGCCGCGCCAGTTGGTGAACACCAGGTCGATGTTGGATTCCTTCAGCGTGGGGGCGTCCACACCCTCAAGCCGCTCTTCGCCGCTGGTGGCCAGGACGCGCACTTCGCCGGACTGGATCTGCTGCAGGAACTCGCCCGCGCCGGAGGCGGCAAAGCCAAGCTTGTTGCCGAGGATCGCCGGCAGGAGGTCACCGCCGCCGTCGTAGGAAACGAAGTTGACCTTGGTCGCGTCGATGCCCACGGCGCCCGCAAGCTGCATGGGCAGGAGGTGGTCAGGGCCACCGGGGGAGGAGCCGCCGCCCACGGAGATGGAAGCGGGGTCGGCCTTCCAGGCCTTCACCAGGTCGTCGATGGTCTTGTAGGGGGAATCCTTGCTGACCATGATGGCGCCGGGCTCTTCGATCAGCCGTGCCAGCGGGGTGGTCTCGGTCAGCTTCGACTCGGACTTGTTGGTGTAGCTGGCGCCCACGACGCCCAGGCCCATAAGCATGGCGAGGTCGCCGTTGCCCTTTTCGTTGACCACGCGGGCCAGGCCCACGGTGCCGCCGGCACCGGCGAGGTTGAAGACTTCGGTGTTGGTGGAGATCTTCTCGTCGTCGAGGACCTTGGCTGCTGCGCGGGCGGTGGTGTCGTAACCGCCACCCGGGGTGTTGGGGACCATGATCTGCAGTCCGGTGATGGGTCCGGCGGCGGCGCCGGAGCTTTCCGAACCGGTGGAGCTCTTGCCGGTGGCACCGCAACCGGTGGCCATCAGGGCGATGCCGGCGGCGACGGCGGCGACTCGCAATGCGCGGATCTGGCGCATGGTGTTCCTCTTCTCAGTGATGCATGCTCTACGGGGATGATCAGCGAACCTGACCTTGTGTTTCGATGCTAGGTCCATCCGTGACGGCCATCACTCTTGTGTACGCAGAGAAAGTTAAGTTCATTGCGTTCACGTTTCCGGGGTCCCACCCCGCCTCCGGCAGCAAGGCGCCGAAACGGGCGCGACGGCGGTCCCCGCAGATTCATCCACGCCCTGCGGTATAGTTCCGATACGCCGGGAGGGACGGGCGGTGCGCTCCTGCGCACCAGTGCCCGCGGGCACTTGGACCACCACTGAAGGAACCTGAGCAGTGACTCGACGAAGAGGAATGTCCCTCGCCGGACAGTACCTTGTGCTGCAGTTGCTGATTGTCCTGGCGGTGCTGGTAGCTGTGGTGGCCATCTCCCTTGCGCAGTCTGCTGCCGCCTTCGAGCGCACTGAGGGCCGCCGGGCGCTGTCGGCCGCGGAAGCCCTGGGCAACAACCCCGCGGTACGGGCGCTGCTGCCCGACGCGCAGCCGCGGGTGGGGGCTGCCCTCCCCGCGGTGGCCGAGTCCGTCCGGACGGTCTCGGGGTCCTCGCATGTGGCGCTCGCCAGGCTGGACCGGACGGTAGTGGCCGCTTCCGATCCCGGCCTTGTGGGCAACCCCCTGGAACTTGGGCCCAGCAGGGTCATGGAAGGCCGCGCCTGGACCGGGGTGGTGGGTGGCAGCGGCGCCGCCGTCCTGTCCGCCCACGTGCCCGTTCTCGATGACGCCGGAAAAATGATCGGTATCGCAGCCGTCAGCCGCAACTACCCCTCCACCCTTGAGCGGCTGGGTGACGCCGTACCCAACCTCCTGACCTATCTCGGCGTCGCGAGCATCCTGGGTGTGGCGGGATCCCTGCTGCTGTCCCGCCGCGTCAAACGACAGACGCTGGGCATGGAGCCCAGCGAAATTACCGGACTGGTGGAAAACCGCGAAGCCATGGTGCATGGCCTGAAGGAAGGCGTGGTGGCGCTGGATCCCCATGAGCGCATCACGGTGGCCAATGACAGCGCACGGAAACTGCTGGGGCTGCCGCAGGACTGCGTGGGCAAGAAGCTCGCTTCCCTGCCCGTGGACCCCGCGCTCAAGGCGGTCCTGACCCGCGAGCAGCAGGACCCCGACCAGCTGGTGCTGGTGGGGGAGCGGCTGGTGGTGGCGAACCGCGTCCCCATCCGCTCCCGCGGCCGCGACATCGGCTCGGTCACAACCCTGAGGGACCGGACCGAGCTGTCCTCGCTGGAGCGCGAGCTGGGCGCGACCCGTACTGCCACGGACACGCTGCGGGCCCAGGCCCATGAGTTCGCGAACCAGCTGCACGTTATCTCAGGCCTGATCCAGATCGGCGAATACGATTCCGTGGTGCAGTTCGTCAACGGAGCCACGGTGGACCGGACCAGGCTGAATGATGAAGTGACCAGCCGCATCCAGGACCCGGCGCTCGCCGCCCTGCTGATCGCCAAGTCCAGCCTCGCCACCGAACGGGGCGTGGCACTGCAGCTCGATCCCGAGTCAGCGCTGCGCCAGGCCAGCGATGACCTGTCCCGGGACCTCACCACTGTGGTGGGGAACCTCGTGGATAACGCGTTCGACGCCGTCACCGGACTTCCGGGCGCCACTGTCCGGGTGCTGGTGGAGGACACCAGTGACTGCGTCACCGTCACGGTCCGCGACACAGGGCCGGGTGTCCCGGCCGACGCTGTGGAGGAGATCTTCCGGCAGGGGTTTTCCACCAAGGAAGCGGGACCGGCAGACGGCCGCGGCTTTGGCCTGGCTCTTTCACGGGTGGTCTGCCGGCGTTCCGGCGGCGACCTCACGGTGGCGAACGACAACGGGGCAGTCTTCACAGCACGATTCAAAAGAGGTAGAACGCAGCCATGATCAAGGTGCTGATCGTTGATGACGACTTTATGGTGGCCAAGGTCCACGCCGGGTTCATCCAGCGGACCTCCGGGTTCTCGGTGGTGGGGGTGGCCCATACGGGTGCCCAGGCCGTGCTGGAAACGGAACGGCTGCAGCCGGATCTGGTGCTGCTGGACATCCACCTCCCGGACATCAATGGGCTGGACCTGATGCAGCGGCTGCGGGACGTGGCCCCGGAGCTGGATGTATTGGTGATCAGCGCGGCCCGGGAGGTGGAAACCGTCCGCAAGGCTTTGCGCGGCGGGATTGTGCACTACCTGATCAAGCCGTTTTCGCAGTCCGACCTGCAGGAGCGCCTGGAGCATTACCGGAGCGCGTACCAGGGCCTGGATTCAGCCAAGGACGTGGCGGAGCAGTCGGACGTGAACCGGGTGTTCGGCCTGGACCGGACAGAGCGCCCGCTTCCCAAGGGCTGCAGCATCGAGACACTCAAGCTGGTGGAAGCAACGCTCAAGGCGGCCGACGGCGACCTGTCCGCGGCCGAGGTGGCCGAACAGTTGGGAACGTCCAGGGTCAGCGCCCGCCGGTACCTCGAATACCTGCATGATGAAGGATCCCTCGAGGTCCGGCTGAAGTACGGGGTGGGGCGTCCGGAGCGGCGCTACGTCCTCAAAGGCCAGTAAACGGCGGCCGCCGGCCTTAGTCCTCGAGGTTCGCGCCCCAGTGCTCGCCGCCCGCTGCCTTAGTGCTCGCTGCCTGCCGCATCAGTGCTCGCCGCCCGGCGTGGGGCCGGGAAGGAACTCGGAGGGCAGCTCGGCCACCGGGACGATCACCATGTCCTGCACTTTCCAGTCCATGGCCACGCAGGCATCGCGCGCCGCTTTAAGCTGCTCGAGGGAGGGCGCGGCCTTTCCGGCCGGGACCACAAAGGACTCCACGTGGAACACGTGTCCCTCATCGCGGATCCGAGACCTGGCATCCTCCGTCCAGTCGAGGCTGCGGAGGTACTCATCCAGTTGCCGGCCGAGCGGGTGGGGCTTGCCGTCGTCGTACGTCATGGCGCGCTTGTCCATCAGGGCCGAAACGGCGGCACGGGTGTTCTTGAAGCCGTCGCGCAGGATGCTGGCCGAGATGATGAGCGCGGCAGCGTAGTCGGCCCACCAGAGCCCGATGCCGATTCCTGCCACCCCGGCAACCGCCGCTATGGCCGTCATCCAGTCGGCCTTGTTCATGTCTGCATCGGCGTAGAGCACTTTGTCGTGCAGTTTCTCGGCGAGTTTCATTTTGGCCCGGCCCAGGAAAACAGGCGGCGCCGAAGTGATGATCATGACGGCCATCATCAGCCAGCCAAGCCAGATGGTATTGCCGAAAAGCTCGATGCCCCCGATGGTGGGATGCTCAGCCTTGAGCAGGCCAAGCCCGGACTCCACCAGGAGGTAACCGCCCATCACCGTGAGCGCGACGGCGGCCACCAGGTGCGCCACCCCCGTGGACCGGTGGTAGCCATAGGGATGCTTCTCGGAGGGAGGTTTGCGGATGGCATGGGCCGCCACCAGGAAGGAGATGGGCGGCAGGAAGGAAAGCAGGTCCTCGATCCAGGCGGCCTTCATGGCCTGCGAGTTGCCCAGCACCAGGAACACCATCGTGGTGGTGACCACCAGGAAGCCCATGGTGGCCCACTCCACCCTGATGGCCTTGCGCAAAGCCTCCTGCTGTTCCGGCGGCAGTTCGGTGTTCCCGAACCGGACAGTGTCATGGCTGGTGACGTTTGTCATTGCTGCTCCTTCACTGCCATCAGGAACTTATCGAGCTCAAGCAGGAAGGCGTTTTCGCCCAGCGGCACCAGCATGACGTGCTTGTGGAGGTTCCCCCGCTCGTCGCGGGATTCGGAGTAGGGGCGGGTCACGCCGGCGTGCGTCACCCACGGTGTCTTGTCATCCAGCCCACCGATCACCAGGTCAAGCCCGCCGTGCTTGAGCTCTTCGGCAAGGACCTGCTCGGTGCCGGCCACCCACTCGACGTCCGCGCCAAGCCGCGCCGCGAAGTCCCGTACCAGGTCGGCCTCCGTACCCTGGACGTCGCTGCTGCGCACGTCTCCGCCGGCGTCCGCGGAGATCCGGACCCAGTCCCCGTTCATGCTCGCACCCACCCTGAGGGTGCCGCCCTGTGCTTTCTCCAGGGTTCCCTGGGGGTCGGCGGGGAAGCTGCCTGCGCAGCCGGTGAGCATCAGCAGGACGGCCAGCAGCAGGCCCGCCACCATTCCTCGGCGCCGCATTCCGCTTACTCCCTTCCTCCGGTAGAAGTCCAATATTAGACAGCCTACTTACTTTTTCCGGGAATGGCCCGGCAACGCAATGACCGGCGACGGAGGGATCAGCGGAAGAAGCCGGGGGGGCAGAAGGACCAGAGCAGAAGGACCAGTGCAGGAAGGACCAGTGCAGAAGGATCAGCGCAGCAGGGTCTCTACCAGGCGGGCGGCGACTTTTGCGGTCCTGCCATCGATATCGAACCCGGGGTTCAACTCGGCGACGTCCAGGTGCAGCAGCTTCCCGGACCGGGCCACCTGGCGGCACACGGCACTGATGACCGCAAGGGGCACGCCGTACGCTGCCGGCGCGCTGACGCCCGGGGCCACCGCTGCCGGCAGCACATCGAGGTCGATGGTCAGGTACAGGACGTCGATGTCCGCAAGGAAACCTGCCACGAAGTCCCGGACGCGCTCCGCGCCGCAGTCCTCGTCGAGCAGGTACCGGACACCCAGCTTCTCTGCGGTGTCGAAGAGGGCGCGGGTGTTGTTGGGTTCGGAAATTCCGACGACGGCGTACCGGAAGTCGCGGCCGGTGGCGGCTTCTGCCCGGGCCATCTGGAGGAACGGGGTCCCGGAACTGGGTTCGGGCTCATCGCGCAGGTCGAAGTGGGCGTCGAGGTTCAGGACGCCCAGCCGCCGGCCTTCCTGTACGGCAGCGGATCCGGCCACGCCCAGGTAGCTGGCGTACGCGGTTTCGTGGCCGCCGCCCAGCACCACGGTGAGGTGCCCGCCGTCGAGCATTGCCGTGACTGCCTGGCCGGCGCGCTCCTGGCCGGCCTCGAGATCGCCGCCGGAAACCACCACGTCCCCTGCGTCGGCGACAGCGCGGTCGAGGTGGAGTGCCAGCGGCCCGAGGGCGGCGCGCAGAGCAGCCGGGGCGGCCGCGGCTCCCGTCCGGCCCTTGTTCCGGCGCACGCCTTCATCGCTGCAGAAACCGAGCAGGACGGCGGGCTTTGGTGCGGCCGCCGGCGCAGTTCCGCCCCGGTAGGGGGTTACTGCCTGCCACCAGCGGCGGTGCTCGGCGCCGTCACCGTCGAACCTGCCGTTCCAGGGCTTCGGCGGGACGTCGACGGCGGGGATTGAGGCAGGCATGCCTCAAGCTCACCGCATGCGGGCGGCTAAAACCAGCAGCGCCGCCGTCGTGATGTCTGGAATGCAAGACTCCACCAGTCGGACCGGACCGGGGCAACAACATCCATCCAGGGCACCGAAGGGGCTATGGTGGAGCAATCCCTTCCCGGGACCAAAGTGCCATCTTGCCGCGCCAACAGGCGCAACGATCCAGGCCGGAGAACAGCAACGTGTTTGAAGCCCCCAACATCCTGTTTGCGGCCGCCGGCCTTGCGGTGTTCATTGCCGCGGTGCTCCCCAAGCTGCTGCGCGACGTGCCCTTTTCCATGCCCATGGTCTTCCTTGGCGCGGGAATTGCTGCGTTCGCCCTGATTCCCACCCTTCCCGATCCCGACCCGGTAGCGCATTCCGACTTTGTCCTGCACCTCTCGGAAGTCTGCGTGATCATTTCCCTGATGGGCGCGGGGCTGGCCCTGGACCGGCCGGTGGGGCGTAAACGGTGGTCCACCACGTGGCGGCTGCTGGGGATCGCCATGCCCGTGTGCATCATTGCGCTGACCCTGCTGGGGCTGTGGTTCCTCGGGCTTGGCCTCGGCGCGGCCCTGCTGGTGGCCTCCAGCCTTGCGCCCACGGATCCCGTCCTGGCGTCCGAGGTGCAGGTGGGTGAGCCGGCAGACCAGGAGGAGGGCGCCAACAAAGAGGACGAGGTGCGGTTCGGCCTAACGTCCGAAGCCGGCCTCAACGACGGCCTGGCCTTTCCTTTCGTCTACCTGGCCATCGCCATCAGCATCGCCGGGTCATCCCCTTCAGCCTGGTTCCCTGAATGGTTTGGGGTGGACGTGCTGTGGCGGCTCGCCGTCGGGCTCCTCCTGGGCTTCCTCACGGGCAAGGTGCTGGCCAGGATATTCTTTTCGGCCCGGGCCGAAAGCCTGCGGCTCTCAAACCACTCTGAAGGCTTCGTGGCGCTAGCGGCCACGTTCCTGGCCTATGGCGTCACTGAGATGGTGGAGGGCTATGGATTCATCGCGGTCTTTGTCTGCGCGGTTACCATCCGCGCCGCTGAACGCACGCACGGCTACCACCGGGTGCTGCACTCCTATGTGGAGCAGTTGGAGCGACTCCTGACGGTGGTGATCCTGGTCCTGCTGGGCGGTGCGATTGCCCGCGGGCTGCTCGAGGGGATCGGTTGGGTGGAAGTGCTCGTTGCCCTCGCGTTCCTGCTGGTAGTCCGGCCGCTGGCTGGTTGGCTGGGGCTGCTGGGTGGCAAAACCGGCCCCCGGGAGCGGATTGCCCTCTCGTTCTTCGGGATCCGCGGGATCGGCTCGCTGTACTACCTCTCCTATGCGCTGGGCAAGGGACAGTTTGCGGACCAGGCGGAGTGGCTGTGGGCCTTCGTGGGCCTGGTGGTGGCGCTGTCCATCGTGATCCATGGTGCCACTACCTCGCCGCTCATGAACCGGCTGGACAGGCTCCGCGAGAAGAAGGCCCTCGCTGTATCCGGCGACGAAGGCCTGGCGCCCAACACTCCCGTCTAGCCTGCCGCCCTGGCCCGGCCTGTGCGAGGGCGGCAGGCCAGGCCTGCCGGCTACATGCCTACGACGGCCTCGATCGGACCGATCGCGAAGAACAGGAGGAATGCCCCGGCCACTGCCCACATCAGCGGGTGGATGTCCCTGATCCGGCCCTGGACAGTGCGGATCAGCACGAACGCGATGAATCCGGCGCCCAGGCCGTTGGCGATGGAGTACGTGAACGGCATCAGCGTAAAGGTCAGGAAGGCCGGAATCGCTATGCCCCAGTCCTGCCAGTCGATCTTGCCCACCTGGGACACCATCATGAAGCCCACCACCACCAGGGCCGGGGCAACAGCCTCAAAGGGCACCAGGTTGATCAGCGGAGTAAAGAACATGGCCACCAGGAACAGCAGGCCGGTTACGATCGAGGCGATGCCGGTGCGGGCGCCTTCGCCGATGCCGGCGCCGGCCTCGACGTAGATCTGGTTGGAGGATACGGAAGCGCCGCCGCCGGCTATCGCCCCGAGTGCGTCCACCTGGAGGACCCGGTCGACGTCGGGAATGTTGCCGTGCTCATCCACGGTCCCGGCTTCGTTCGCAAGGCCCACCATGGTGCCCATGGCGTCGAAGAAGATGCTCAGCAGGATCACGAAGGCCAGCAGGGTGGCGGCCACGAAGCCCAGGTGTTCGAAGGCGCCGAACGGGTTGGCCTTGCCGATCAGGGACAGGTCGGGGGCAGCCCATTCGGAAAAAGTCGGAGCCACCAGGGACCAGCCCTGCGGGTTGAAGGGTTTGCCCGGCTGGACGCTGGGGCCGATCCGCAGTGTCGTTTCCAGGATCACGGCAATGACGGTGGACGTGATGATGCCGATCAGGATGGCGCCCTTGACCTTGCGCACCACCAGGGCGATGGTCAGGATCAGGCCAAAAACGAACACGGCAGTGGGCCAGCCCAGGAGCTTGCCTTCAAAGCCCAGCCCAACCGGAACGGTGGTGCCGGCCACGTCCGGGATGCGGCGGACAAAGCCGGCGTTGACCAGCCCGATCAACGCAATGAACAGCCCGATGCCCACCACAATCGCCGTTTTGAGCCCCTCCGGTACGGCCCGGAACACGGCGGTACGAAAACCAGTGAGGACCAGGATCAGCATCGTGACGCCCGACAGGACCACAAGGCCCATCATGTCCGGCCACGTGAGGCCCGGACTGGTGGCAACCGTGACCGCCACGAAGGCGTTGACGCCCAGCCCGGTGGCCAGCGCGAAGGGATGCCTGGCCCAGGCTCCCATCAGGATGGTGAGGATGCCGGCAACAAAGGCCGTGACGGCCGCAACTGCCGGGAAGCCGAGGGTGTTGCCGCTGGAGTCCGGGACGGAGAGGATCAGGGGATTCAGCACCACGATGTAGCTCATGGCGAAGAACGTGGCGAAGCCGCCGCGGATCTCGCGCGAGAAGTTGGAGCCGCGCTCGGTGATCATAAAATACCGGTCCAGGGCAGAGCCTTGCTTAAGCATTAGTCCTCCGGGGGAGTCTTTGGGGATACCTGAATCCTATTGGGGCCCCGACGGGGTAACCGTCAATTTCGCCTAGTCTGTTAGGAAGCCAACACCAAGGGAGCAGTCCAAGCATGCGTTCCATCCGCCGCCGTCTTTTGAGCTTTGTCCTCGGGTCCTTTGTTTTTGCTGCCGCCGTCCTCGGGCCGGCCGGTCCGGCCGCCGCGCATGACGCTGCCGAATCCAGCAGCCCTGCCCAGGGCGCAACGGTGCCGGTGCCGCCGGAGCAGGTATCCGTGACCTTCAGCAACAATCCGTTGGGTATCGGCTCATCCTTCTCCGTCAAGGATGCTTCGGGCGCGGAGTGGGCGGAGGGGCCGGTGGACATCGTGGACAACGTTGCCAGCCAGAAGCTCAAGGCGGGCGCCCCGGCCGGGCAGTACACGGTCGCCTGGCGGGCAGTCAGCTCCGACTCGCATCCCATCGAAGGGACGTTCACGTTCACGGCCTCGTCCGCAGTCGAAGGGGCTGCTACGGCGGCGAGTCCGACGGCGGCCGCTCCAGTTCCCGGCATGGGGACCGCTGAGCCGGGCGTGACAGCAGCGCCGGACACTGCCGGCTCCGGTGAGCCGTTCCAGTGGAGCATCGTCATTTTCGCCGCGGCCGCGGTGGGCTTGCTTGCAGCGCTCGCCATCCTGGCCCGCCGGAGGCTCGCAGCGGGCGCGGACGACGAGAGCTGACCGGCGCTAGCAGGGCAGGATCGCCAGGCTTCCGGTGTAAGGGGGAGCCGGGTTCTCCGGGTTGACCTTTGCGGAAATGGCCTGGCCCACAGTCTTTGCCTGGCGCAGGACCTCTTTGGGCGAGGGGGTGATCAGGTCGCCGACACCCACCAGGTAGATGCCGATGGCCCGCATCGCCGCCACGAGGTTACGGCCCACCGAGATGCCGAAGTCGTTAATCATGCGCCGCAGCTGGCTGTGGGCGCACCGGGTGAGCACAATGTGGTCGGCCAGCAGGATGCCGGTGGGTGTATGAACCTCCCACTGCTGTACGGAACTTCCCGTCGTGGCCTCCACCTTTGTCAGTTGAACGGCGCGGGTGGTGTTGCGGACATCCACATCATGGCTGGCAGCATAGTTGCGCAGGTGCCGCAGGATCTCGTTCCGTTCCCGCAGGCTGGCCGAGTCCGCTGCGTCGCAGCGCTGCAGTGACGTTGTGTTGGCCGGTTGTCCGGCGCCCAGGATGTCCAGTCCGTCCACCACTATGGAGTCCACCCCGCGCCGGCGCAGCTCGGCCGCCACGGCCAGGCCGGACAGGCCGGTGCCAATGATCACAGTGGTGGTCTGCTCGGTCCCGGCATTCCCAGGCATGCTTGACACTACAGTTTCCTCCTTCGAAGCTTCGGCAGGTGCGGGCGTCCTCGCCCGCGCGCGTCCCGTTACCCCCAAAGTCCGGCCGCAGTGCGTTGCCGGGCAGCTCTGACAGGAAAAGGCAGTAGGCGTCCCGGACCAACAATGTCCTGAAGACTACAGAAGAATTGCGGCGCTGGATAGCCCAATCCGTAAACATTCCCCTGCAGGTGAACACGCTTTCCGGAGCGCCGGTCCGAGGCTGTGGATAACCGCCGTTTCCTGCCCTGAACAGGCTTGCCATGCAACGGTGGACGGAGAATAGTGAGAAATGGAAGCAGGCCTTCCTGGGCAGCGGCGGCTGCGATACGGGTGCACGGGGAACGGCCGGCTTTCTGGCAGAATAGCCGCAACATCAGGCAGTATCGCAAGGAGGCGGCCCAATGGGCGCACAGGAGTTGCATCCGGACCCGGCGCGGGACAGCGGTGGCGCTCATGCCGCTCCCGACGGGATCGTTGTTGGCGTGGACGGGTCTGACCACGGCCAGTGCGCGTTGGTGTGGGCAGCCCGGGAAGCCCGGCGCCGCCGTCGTCCACTGCATATCGTTACCGCTTACTCGGTGCCAATCTTCGCTGCGTCGGGACTCGACGGCGGATACGCCACCGTGGATGACTCCGTGATCCGCGAGGGTGCCGAAGCGGTGGTCAAGCAGGCCCTGGAAAAAGTCTCAGCCTATGACATCGACGTCAGCGCTTCCGTGGAAAACGGCGACGCCTCCGGTGTGCTGCTGGAGATGTCCGAAACAGCGGAGCTCCTGGTGTTCGGCACCCGTGGCCGGGGCGGCTTCGTGGGAAGGCTCCTCGGCTCCGTCAGCAGCGCGCTGCCGGCGCACGCGAAGTGCCCTACGGTCACCGTGCCCCTGGTCTGCTCGGACCGGCTGGGAGAAACCACCGAGGACCGGCGCGTGAAAGCAGAACAGGCCAAGGCCGGGCACCAGCGGGTGGAAAACGTGGTGGTGGTAGGCGTGGACGGCTCGGAACAGGCACGCGTTGCCGTGCTTGAAGCCGCGGACCAGGCTGAGCGGCTGGGTGCATTGCTGCACGTAGTTTGCGCAGTTCCGCAATACAGCGGCTCCCTGGCCTGGGTTCCTGCCCCGATGGACCGCAAGGCGCTTTTCGCGGATATCCAGCTGACCCTCGATGCAGGCATGGCCTGGCTGAGGAGCCACTACCCCAACCTCCCCGCAGAATCAGAGCTGACGGACGGCTCTCCGGTTGACGTGCTCGTGGAAGCAAGCCGGCACGTGGAACTGGTGGTGGTGGGGACCCGCGGCCGCGGCGGCTTCACCGGCATGCTCCTGGGATCGACGTCGGATGGCGTCCTCCATCATGCCAAGGGCCCCGTTATGGTGGTTCCGGACCGTGATGACCCGCGCCTGGCCGACCGCGCCCGCTTCGGGCCGGTCCTCGGCGCGGCCTGAGCAGATCCTGCCGCAGGGAGCGTCGCGATGGCAGCCGACCCACCAGGAAAGGCAGGGCAGGTTTCCCGCCCGTCGGACGGCAACACTGCCCCTGGCCTCATCCTTCGCCTCAGCCATGTTGATGGCGGCATGCTTCCGCTGGTGGGAGGCAAGGCCGCCAACCTCGGTGAACTGATAGCAGCGGGTCTGCCGGTTCCAGATGGCTTCTGCCTGACCACCCAGGCATACCGGGAAGCCACCGGAACCGTTCGGGACGGGGTGCTCGCAGAGTTGGGGAACCTTCAGGCCGCACTGCAGCCGGGAACCGCCGGGCAGGCCGCCGACCTGGCCGCACTGGCGGGCAGGGCACGGGAGGCGATCCGTGCCCTCCCGGTTCCGCCCCGGATCGTTGCCGCCGTGGAGCAGGCATATGCAGCGCTGGGTAAAGGTGTTCCGGTGGCCGTCAGGTCCTCCGCAACGGCGGAGGACCTTCCGTTTGCGAGCTTTGCGGGCCAGCAGGACACCTACCTGAATGTCATAGGCATCGACGCCGTCCTCCAGGCAGTGCGGAACTGTTGGGCTTCCCTTTGGACAGACAGGGCAGTGGCTTACCGGGCGGCACTGGGGATCGCGCCGCACGAGGTAGCCCTCGCCGTCGTCATCCAGCGGATGGTTGACGCGGCAGCGGCCGGAGTTATGTTCACCGCAAATCCGGTGACCGGCAGGAGGCGGGAGGCCGTCATCGATGCCGCGCCGGGGCTTGGCGAAGCGGTGGTCTCCGGGACCGTCAATCCGGACCAGTTCGTGGTGGATATCGAAAAGGGCGGGATCCTGGACCGGAAGGTGGGCGACAAGCGCGTCATGGTGCGGCCGCTTCCGGGCGGTGGAACGGAGTTGCAGGACCTCGTCGGCGGCGCGGAGGCTTCCAGCCTTACGGACGGGCAGGTGCTGGAGCTTGCTGTTCTTGGCCGGCAGGCCGAGCGGCACTTCGGGTCCCCACAGGACACCGAATGGGCCATCGACACCGGGGGCGCCCTCTGGCTGACCCAGTCCCGGCCCATCACCACCTTGTACCCGATCCCCGAGAGCCGTTCAGCCGGCACGGGAAACAGGGTCTACCTGTGCTTCAGCCTGGCTCAGGGCCTCACCCGGCCCCTCACGCCCATGGGGCTGGCATCACTGAGGCTGGTTGCCTCTTCAGTAGCCAAGGCGGCGGGCTTCGCCGTCCCGGAACCGCGGGACGGCCCTTCACCGTTTGCCGAGGCAGCCCAGCGTATCTACTTTGACCTCACCACGCCCGTCCGGAGCAGCGTGGGCCGCCGGATTCTTCCACGAATATTTGACGTGATGGAAGCCCGGTCAGCCATGGTGTTGCGCCAAGTTTTTGACGACCCCCGGTTCGCGGTAACCCGCAGGACTGCGCTCGGGCTGGTGCGCCATATCCTGCCGGCGGCGGTGCGGGCGCGCGTCCCGGAGTCGTTGCTTCGGGCGCTGTTCAGGCCAAAGGCGGCGCTGCGCCGATTGGACCGCTTCACCAGGGAATTCGCCGGTGATCTGGAGCTCAAGGCAGGAGCCGGGCCAACTGAACGGCTCGACCACGCGGAGCGGCTCCTGGGCGGCCGGCTCTTTGCGATTGTGCCGGCCATCCTGCCCCTGCCCGCGTTGGGCTTCGCGATGCTTTGGCTGGCGGGAAAGCTGCTGGGACCGGACCGTGGGGTGGACCTGCAGAAGGTGCTCCGGGGCCTGCCGCAGAACGTGACCACGGAGATGGACCTCGACCTGTGGCACCTTGCAAACGCAATGAAGGACGACCGCGAGTCACGTGCGGCCCTGGAAACGCTGGAGCCATCGGCGCTGGCAGCCGACTACGCTGCCGGGCGGCTGCCACCGGTCCTGCACGCGGGCCTGGTACGGTTCCTCGAACGCTACGGGCACCGGGCCGTAGCCGAAATCGATGTGGGCCTGCCCAGGTGGTCCGATGACCCCAAACACATCCTGGGAGTCCTGGCCAACTACCTGCGCCTTACGGATCCCGGCATGGCGCCGGACGTCCAGTTCAGCCGGGCGAATGCAGAGGCAGAGGCGGAGGTGGAGCGGCTGGTGGCCGAGGCGCGCCGCCGCGGCAGGGCACGCGCGCTGCTGGTTCGTGCCGCGTTGCGCCGTACCAGGCTTTTCGCCGGGCTGCGCGAACTGCCCAAGTACCAGCTGATCCTGGGCCTCGCTGAAGTACGGAAGCAGCTCGCCCACGTAGGAACTGCGCTGGCAGCGGACGGCCAGCTGGAGAGCCCGGATGACATCTTCTTCCTGGACTTTGAGGAAGCCCGGCAGGCACTGGGCGGCCGCACTCCCGAGGGCGCCGGCCAGCCGCGAAAGCTGCGCGCACGCGTCCTCGAGCGCCGTGCCGCTTATGCCCGTGAACTGGGCAGGCGCCACATTCCCAGGGTCCTGCTCTCGGACGGCACCGAGCCCGAGGTGCTGCAGGCAGCGGATGCTGCGACTGCCGACGGCGCGCTCTCCGGCAGCCCGGCCTCGGCGGGCGTGGTCACGGCTCCGGCCCGGGTCATCCTGGATCCCGTCGGAGCTCACCTCGAACCCGGGGAAATCCTGGTGGCACCGTCCACCGATCCGGGATGGACTCCGTTGTTCCTGACGGCCGGCGGCCTGGTGATGGAGATGGGCGGGCCCAACTCGCATGGTGCCGTGGTAGCGCGGGAATACGGCATTCCCGCCGTGGTGGCGGTTCCGGAAGCCACTGCCCGGCTTGCCACCGGACAAAGAATAACGGTCGACGGCGGCGCCGGAACCGTAGTGCCCGAGTAGCCGCCGGCGGGCTGTGCCGCAGGTGTTGGCGGCAGGTGTAGGGAGTGGTTCGGAGGCGTACCCTTGGACTATGGGCTCCAAGGACGGAGACGGCCGGACAATGAACGACAGTGTGGACCGCCGGAGTATGAACGCCCCGGATCTGAACCGGGTTGTAAGGCGCGGCAGTAACCGCGCCTGGTTGCGGTGGGTTCCTGCCGTGGCGGTGCCTGCACTGATCGCCGCCGGGGTAGTGGCGGGATCCATCCCTGCACGTGCAGGGGATCCACTGCCGGATAAGACCCCGGCCGAAGTGATCGCCCTGCTCGCCGGAAACAGGACGCACACCTTCTCGGGCACCATCGAACAATCCTCGGAGCTGGGGTTGCCGGAACTGCCGGCAACAGGTCCCACCTCCGGCCCTGCCTCTGCCGGCGGTGCAGCCTCAGTCATGGAGTTCCTCACCGGCGAGCACACGGCCAGGGTCTTTATGGACGGCAGGACCAAGGCGCGCGTCCAGGTAGTCGACCGGCTCGCCGAACGGGACGTGATCCGCCGCGACAACGACGTCTGGTTCTACTCGTCAAAGGACAACTCCGCCGCCCACCTGACCCTGCCGGCCTATGCCATGGACCTGCCGCTGACCCACCCGGGCAACACCGGGAGCCAGCCGCTTGCGGAGCCTCAGCCGGACGCCCCGGTCCCGCCCACTCCCCAGGAGCTTGCCGACAAGTTCCTGGCCGCAGCTGACAGTTCAACTGCCGTGTCCGTGGGCCCTGACGTGGAGGCCACCGGGCGTCCTGCCTACAATCTGCTGCTTGAACCGCGCACCGGGGGCACACTCGTGGGCAAGGTAGCTATCGCCGTCGACGCCGCGACTGGGATGCCGCTGTCCGTGGAGGTGACGGCACGCGGTGCGGCGCAGCCGTCCTTCACCGCCGGATTCACCAGCCTGTCCCTGGAAGCTCCGGACGAGGCACTGTTCAACTTCGTCCCGCCGCCCGGCAGCACCGTGGAGGAGCTGCAGTTCCGCCATCCCGAACATGGGCCCCTCACAGAATTCCCGGGCGGTCCCGGCACGCACGCGACTCCGGATGACCCGGCAGGGAGCGTCAAGGACAAGATCCGGCCATACCTGGACGGCGCCGGCTGGGAAACCGTAGTGGAAGTCCCAGCGGAGGCAGGGGCCGCCTCAGCTGCCAATACGTTGCTGTCCCGGAATCCGCTGCTGGCCCAGGCCGCCGTCGCCGTCCCTGGCGGGCGGCTGCTGTCCACCACACTGTTCAACGTCCTGCTCACCGACGACGGCCGGATCTTCGCGGGCATGGTACCGCCGGAGAGGCTGCAAGCCGCATCAGCAGCTCCGTGACCGGGGCCGCAGGAGGCCCCGGCGCCCGGGCGTATGGCTTGACCATCGAGACGCGCGGGCTGACCAAGCGCTTCGGGCAGCAGTTGGCTGTGAATGACATCAATCTGGCGGTGCCTTCGGGCGCCGTCTTTGGGTTCCTGGGACCCAATGGCTCCGGAAAGACAACCACCATCCGGATGCTGCTGGGCCTCGCTGCCGCCTCCGCGGGAACCGTCCGCCTGCTGGGCATGGACATGCCCGGCAAATTCCAGGACGTCCTCCCGCGCGTAGGGGCGCTTGTGGAGGGACCTGCCTTCTATCCCTTTCTCTCCGGGACCGCGAACCTGCACCGCCTTGATGCCGCCACCCGCCATGCCGCCCCTGCGACGCGCAAAGAGCGGGTAAACGAGGCACTGGAACGGGTGGGACTGGGCCACGCGGCGGGCAAGCGGGTGCATGCCTATTCGCTGGGTATGAAGCAACGGCTGGGCATTGCCAACGCGCTGCTGTCACCCCGCGAACTGCTGGTGCTGGATGAGCCCACCAACGGCCTCGACCCGCAGGGCACCCGGGAGGTGCGGAACCTGGTCCGATCCCTCGCGGCGGACGGGACCACTGTTTTTGTGTCGAGCCACCTGCTGGCCGAGGTGGAGCAGATCTGTACGCATGCAGCCATCATGAGCGCCGGGCGGCTCGTGGCCCAGGGTCCGCTTCCGGAGCTGCGCCGGTCCGGAAGCACCAGCATCCGCCTCGTGACGCCGGATGCTGGGGCGGCGATGAAAGTCCTGGCACGCCTGGGCCTTGCGCCGGAGCCTGCGCCGGCGCAGTCGGACGGTGGAGTGGTGACGGCGGCGCTTGCCGTGTCGGGACAGCTTTCCGCGCCGGGACAGCGTTCTGCGTCGGGACAGCCTGCCGCAGGCGACCCCGCCCCTGAAGAGATAGTGGCCCACCTGGTGCAGGCCGGCGTCCGGGTCCGTGGCTTTGCGGTGGAACGGGAGAGCCTTGAGGACCGCTTTGTTGCCTTGACGGGGGAGGGGTTCGATGTTGCCCAGTAGCGCACGGCTTGGGGCCAGGGGAACCGACGGAGCAGCGACCGCGGCAGCACCGCGCGGGTCCGGGCTTTCACTCCTGTGGTCCGAACTGCGGGTCTTGTTCGGGCGGCGGCGCACGTGGGCCTTGCTGCTCGCGCTTGCCGCAATTCCGGTGCTGGTGGCAGTGGCGGTGAGGGTTTCGTCAGCGGTCCCCCCGGGGCGGGGTCCTGCTTTTCTCGACCGCATCACGCAGAACGGGCTGTTTGTGGCCTTCACCGCCATGCTGGTGTCCGTTCCACTCTTCCTGCCCCTGACGGTGGGTGTGGTGGCAGGCGACACCATCGCAGGCGAGGCCAACATGGGAACGCTACGGTACCTGCTGGTTGCTCCCACGGGCCGTGTCCGGCTGCTGTTGGTGAAGTACGCCGGGGCGCTGGCGTTCTGCCTGGCTGCGCCCCTTACGGTGGGCTTGGCCGGTGCCGCCATTGGAGCCGCCTTGTTCCCGGTGGGCCCGGTGACACTGTTGTCCGGGGACGTGATCGAGCCGCCGGAGGCCGCACTGCGCATCCTCCTGATCGCGGCATACCTGGCCGTTTCCCTGGCCGGGCTCTCCGCGATAGGGCTCTTCCTGTCTACCCTGACCGTGGTTCCGGTGGGGGCCATGGCCGCAACCGTGGTGGTTTCTGTGGTGTCCCAGGTCCTTGACCAGTTGCCGCAGCTGGAGTGGCTGCACCCGTGGCTGTTCAGTCATTACTGGCTGGGTTTCGGTGACCTGCTCCGTCAGCCAGTGCTGTGGGACTCATTCACCAGCAACGCCCTGCTGCAGGCGGGGTACGTGGCCGTGTTTGGTGCGCTCGCCTACGGGCGGTTCGTCACCAAGGACGTGCTGAGCTGAGACGTGCCGGTCGGAAGGGCCCTGCTCCCGGGGGTCAGTACCGCGCCGCGTACGGATGGAGCTGCATGCCGGCCATCGCGCTGAGTTGCGTGACGCCAATGCCCTCCTGCGGGTTAAGCGCCTGCACCACCTGGCCGTTGCCCAAGTAAATGGCAACGTGGTAGAAGTTCGACGGCGATCCCCATACCAGCAGGTCGCCGCGCCGTGCCTGCGAGATTGGCACGTGGACGGGAGCAGCAGCGTATTGCTGGGCGGCTGTGCGGGGAAGGTATTTCCCGGCGGCCGCAAACGCTGTTTGCACCAGGCCTGAGCAGTCGAAACCGTAAGGGCCAGTGCCGCCCCATTGGTAATGGTAAGGCGCGCCGGCCTTGCTGAGTGCCACCGAGATGGCGGCCTCATAGGTTCCGCTCCCGGTTGAGGGGGCGGGCGCCGGCGCTGGTGCGGGAGCAGGTGCGGGAGCCGGGGCTGGGACAGGTGCTGGCGCGGGAGCTGGGGGAGCGGGTGCTGCAGGCGCGGCCGGTGCGGGAGCTGGAAGAGTGGGAGCGGGGACGTGCGTAGGCGCCGGAGCTGCAGGTGCGGCTGCTGCAGGCGCCGGTACTGCAGGTGCTGCCGGTGCAGCAGCTGCCGCCGCGGCAGGACGGGTTGCCGACGCAGCCGGCTGTTCCTGGGAAACCCGTTCGGCAGCTGCCAATGCCGCTGCAAGCCGGGCTTCCTCGCGTTGCCGGTCCAGGGCATCAACCCGTGCCGACTCGAGGGCCACGGTGGTGTTCCGGAGCTGGGCCAACTGGTCCACCAGGACGATGCGCTGGGCCTTGGCGTCGGCCACGGCCTTGACTTGGGCTGCGTTGGCTTCTTCCGCCTCGGTTTTCCGGATTTCTGCCGTCATCGCCGCGTCGGCGGCAGCTTTTGTGGCGTCTTCCGCAGCTGCGGTCAATGATTGCGTGGCATGGGCTGCGGCATCTGCCGCCTCAAAGGTGCGGCTTCTGCCGGCCGAGAGGGCCTGCAGCGTGGCCGCCTGCTGAAGGGTTTCACCGGTGCCGCTGACGAAAGTGCCGAGGGTGGGGTTGAGGCCCCCGTGGCGGTAGAGGTCGCCCGCCAGCTGTCCACCTGCTTCCGGGCCCTGTCCTGCTGGTCCTGTGCCGCCGTGGCCTTCGCCGAGGCGGCAGCAGCCGCTGACGATCGTTGCTGCAGCTCTACGAGGGCCTCGCTATAGGCATTGTTGGCCTGCATCGACACGGCAAAGGCAGCCTGCTGTGAACTCGCCGCTGCTTCCAGGATGCGTTCAATGGCGGAGACTTGGTCTGCGGTGGCAGCCTCGCTGGCCTTGGCCGCGGCGATGTCTTCGGGGGACGGGATCCCGGGAGCTGCAGGAACGTAGACGGCTGGCGACAGTGGAGTAGCGCGGGCCCCGGCCGGCGTCGCCATGCTTCCGATAAGTACGACGGCGGCGCACAGCACAGCCGCTTTGCGCCCGGATCCGGTCAAAACCATCTGCAGCAACCTCGAAGGAATAAGGCTGGGAGGTCCTGATCACGGCAGGGCGGTGCCCCTGGTTTGCTCCCCAGCAGTCCCGAGGCTACGTGAGGTATTGCACTTTGGCAACAACAGTCACATCAATAACATAAATCACACTGCGCCACCTCCCGGGTAAGAAAGGCCCGCGTGTCGCGGAGGGCTTTGAGGCTACGTGCAATAGCCGAAGGCTAGGGCTAGGGCTAGGGCTAGGCGTGCTGGTGCGCCTCGTGCTCGGAGTGTGTTGCCGGTTCCAGCTGGAACGTGCAGTGGTCGGTATCGAAGTGCGAGCCCAGGCAGGTCACCAGCTTGTCCAGCAGTTGGTCTGCACCGCGGGCGGTCAGCACTCCGTCCTCCACCACCACGTGTGCCGAAAAAACCGGCACGCCGGCGGTGATGGTCCAGATGTGGATATCGTGCACATCCGAAACGCCCTCTACCGAGAGGATGTGCTCACGGATCATCTGGACTTCCACGCCCTTGGGGCTGGCTTCCAACAGCACATCAACGACGTCGCGCAGCAGGCTCCATGCCCGCGGCAGGATCAACAGGGCAATCACCACCGACGCGATGGTGTCGGCGGGGTGGAACCCGGTCAGCATGATCACCACGGCGGCGCCTATGACGGCGAAGGAACCCAGCAGGTCACCAAGGACTTCCAGGTAGGCGCCGCGGACGTTCAGGCTTTCCTGGTGCGCGCCGCGCAATATAAGCAGCGACACGATGTTGGCGGCCGCACCCAGGATGGCGGCAAACAGCATGATGTCCGTCTGCACCTGCGGCGCGGAACCAATGCGCCGGATCGCTTCGGTGAAGATAACCACGGAGATGACAATCAGGATCAAGGCATTGGCCAGGGCAGCCAGAACTTCGGCCCGCTGGTACCCGTAAGTCCGCTGGTCGCTTGCGGGCCTGCCTGCAATCCAGGCAGCAAGCAAGGCGATGGTTACCCCGGCCGCATCCGAGAGCATATGACCGGCATCGGCAAGCAGCGACAGTGAATCGGAGAGGGCTGCGCCCACCACCTGCACCAGGACCACAACCAGCGTGATGACGAGGACGGCCACAAGCCGCTTGCGGTGCCGGCCCGTTGCGGTGATGCCGTGCGTATGGCTGTGGTCGTGTCCCATGCCTACAAGGCTAGCCCCAGCCAAGCTCGTGCAGCCGGTCATCATCGATGCCGAAGTGGTGGGCGATCTCGTGCACCACCGTCACCGCCACCTCGTGGATGACGTCCTCGCGCGATGAACAGATATCAAGAATGGGTTCACGGAAGATGGTGATGCGGTCGGGCAGGGACCCGGCGTCCCACCATGAGTCCCGTTCGGTCAGCGGCACTCCTTCGTAGAGACCCAGCAGGACTGTGTCCGGGTCCTCCCCGGGCCGCGGGACATAGTCGTCCTCGATGAATACCGCCACGTTATCCATGGCCCTGGCCAATTTGTCCGGGATGCTGTCCAGGGCATCCTGGACCGCCGCCTCAAATTCGTCCGCGGACATGGTGAAGCTGAAGGATCCGTTGAAGTGAAGGGGCTCGCTGGGGCCCTCAGGGACGATGGGCAGGCCCGGTGGGAGGGTGGCTGGCATACTCCGACTTTAGCGAAGAACCTATTGCCTGGCTTCGCGTCCGGGCCGGGTCCTGCGCCGGGTGAGTCCGACGCCCACGAGGCAGACCAGGCCGCCCACCAGGCCCAGTGCGGTGGGTATCTCACCCAGGAGGAGCCAGGAGATCAGGATGGTGGTGCCGGGCACCAGGTAAGTAGTGGCTGCAAGCTTTCCCGCCTCGATCAGTGAGAGCGCGTAGGCCCAGGTGGTGAAGGCGATCGCCGTCGGAAAGATCCCAAGGTAAACCAGGCCCATCGTTGCTTCGGGCGGCGCAGCCTGCACTTCGGTAACCAACTGTCCGGTAAACGGCAGGCAGCACAGGGCGCCCACCATGATGCCGAACCAGGTGGCCTGGGCGGCGGGAAACTTCCGCAGCACCGGCTTTTGAATGATGACGCTGACTGCGGCGAGCACAGCGGCAAGGAGGCACAGCAGCACGCCGGCAACATCCGCCGTCGGACTTTCCCCTGGTGCAGAAGGCTGTCCGGATCCGACGGCGATCATCGAAACCCCCGCGAAAGCAACCAGGCTCCCGATGATCAACCACCGCGGGAAGCCCTCCTTGAGGAAGAATCCGGCCATGATCGCCACCAGGATGGGATTGACGTTGATGAGCAGGGCGCTGGTGCCTGCGTCGAGCACGTGCTCCGCCGCGTTCAACGCCACGTTATAGCCGCCGAACCACATCACTCCGTACGCCAGGATCGGCCACCACTCCCGGCCCCGGGGAAGGAGGCGGCTCTTGAACAGTTGGGGAAGGACCAGCAGGGCCAGTACGACGGCGGCGATCGCCAGCCTGCCCAGTGTCAGGGAGCCGGGGGAAAAGTGGGGGCCGATCGCCCGGATCCCCACAAACGCCGACGCCCAGAGGACCACAGTGACGGCCATCGCCGTCACGCCGAGGGCTTTGACACGGGATGCGGATGTGGGTGGGGGAGATGTTGTGCGGACGGGGCCTGATGTCATGAAGCCAATCTAGCCGCGGGCACGGATCCCGGGCTGGCGGAAATCGGCCACGTCTAGCCAAGTTCCTGCCAAAGATTCACCGGCGTCTAGGTCATCGCGTACAAGTAAGGCTAGTTCGCCCCGGCCCACTCCAGCAGCCGCTCCACCGGCCATGTGGTGACGATACGCTCGGCCGGAACACCATTCCGGTCTGCGCGCTCGGCGCCGTACTGCAGGAAGTCCAGCTGTCCCGGCGCGTGAGCGTCGCTGTCGATGGAGAAGAGGCAGCCGGCATCCAGCGCCAGCTGGATCAGTGCGTCGGGCGGGTCCTGGCGCTCAGGCCGCGAATTGATCTCCACTGCGACGTTGTGTTCGGCGCAGGCCGCGAACACTTCCTTGGCATCGAATTCGGACGGCGGCCGCGTTCCCCGTGATCCTTCCACCAGGCGCCCTGTGCAGTGTCCCAGCACATTGGTGTGCGGATCCTCAATTCCCGCGAGCATGCGCCGGGTCATCGTCTTCCGGTCCGACCTCAGCTTCGAATGGACGCTGGCCACCACGATGTCCAGGCGGTCCAACAGTTCCGGTTCCTGGTCCAGCTCTCCCGACTCCAGGATGTCCACCTCGATGCCGGTCAGCAGCCGCACCCTATGATCATGCTGGCCGTCCGAGCCGGGATGCGTGCCGTCGTTGATAGCCGCCACGATGTCCAGCTGCTGCAGGAGGCGTTCCGCTGAGAGCCCGTTGGCGATCGTCAGGTTGGGGGAGTGGTCCGTCAGCGCCAAGTACTCCCTGCCCAGGACACCGGCCGCCGCCGCCATCAGCTCAATGGGGGACCCGCCGTCGGACCATTCGCTGTGGCTGTGCAGGTCTCCCCGGAGGGCTTCCCGGATGGCGGTCCCGCCGGACGCCAAGGGCTGCGCACCCTTCTCCCGGAGGTCTGCGAGGTAGTCCGGGACCTGGCCCTCCACCGCATCGCGGATCACCTGGTAGGTCCGGTCACCGATGCCCTTCATGGATTTCAACCGGCCGCTCCGGACCCGGGCTGCCACTTCGTCCGGCGCCAGCGGGGCGATCACCCCGGCGGCTTTCCGGAAGGCCTGGACCTTGAAGGTGGCAGCGCGTCCGCGCTCCAGCCAGAAGGCAATCTCGTTGAGTGCTGCAACGGCGTCCATCAGTCCATCTTCACCTGTTCTTCCCGCTCTGGACGGGTGTTTTGGCCGATTTTGGATTATTCCTGAGTAGGCCCTATAGTTTTAGAGTCCAGTTCGGAGAAACGCAAAGGACAAAGACGGAAAGCCTCGCTTGACGCCTTTTATTTTGTTCCGAACGGGTTCTGGCCCCCATCGTCTAGCGGCCTAGGACACCGCCCTTTCACGGCGGCGGCACGGGTTCGAATCCCGTTGGGGGTACGCAAGGAACTGGTCAAACAGACAAAAAATGTCTGGTAGGCTGGAAGCCTTGAAAAAAGCGGTAGAGATACTGCTGAAGCAAGAAACGCAAGGCCCTGTAGCGCAGTTGGTTAGCGCGCCGCCCTGTCACGGCGGAGGTCGCGGGTTCAAGTCCCGTCAGGGTCGCTCTGATTGTTGGAAGAAATTCCGGCTCTCATGGTGACTAGTCACCTAGGCTCTGTAGCTCAGTTGGTAGAGCGTTCGACTGAAAATCGAAAGGTCACCGGATCGACGCCGGTCGGAGCCACCACTGGGAAGCATCAGTTCTTCGGAACTGGTGCTTTTCTTCTTTAACACTGTCGCTCTCTGCTGCAAACTTCTTGCCTTCTGCCGTTAAACCGCAGGCGGGGATAGGGTTGGGATCAACAGAAGGGGGAGTGCCTGATGGAATACCAGAACCCGCAACCCGGCCAAGGCATCCAGAGCCGCGCAGTGCCGGTTCCTGTGCCCGGCCCCGGCCGCACAGTAATCTCCGAGAACGCCGTCGCCAAGGTAGCTGGAATTGCTGCCCGTTCCGTCCCAGGGGTCTACTCCCTCGGTTCGGGACCATCACGTGCGCTCGGCGCCATCCGCGACGCCGTCGGCAGTTCCGAGCATGCCGCAGGCGTGCGTGCCGAAGTCGGCGAAACGCAGGTTGCGGTTGATATCAGCCTCGTGGCGAGTTACGGAACGCCCCTCCACTCGTTGGCCAATGAGGTCCGCGCAGCGGTTTACCGGGCTGTCGAGGAACTCGTGGGGCTCCAGGTGATCGAGGTCAACGTGGAAGTCACTGACGTCTATGTGCCACCTCCCGTCAAGCCCACCATTGCCGGCTCGACTGAAAGGGAGGCCCTGCTGTGAACCTCACCGTGGCCGGCACGGCGATGGGCGCCTTCGTGGCCTTTATGTCCCTGCAGTTCGGCCTGTGGGGCTTCCTGATTTCCCTTCTCTTTATGGCCATCGGGGCACTCCTGGGCCGGGCCGCGGAAGGGAAACTGGATCTTCGCGGCGTCCTGGACGCCATCATCGGCCGGCGCTCGTCCTCATGAGCTCCACAGCCCCGGCTGTCCGGGGCCAGGAGCTGGGCGGCCACAACCGCATCAGCACGCAGGCCCTGACAAGCCTTGCCAAAGCCGCAGCTGCCCAATACCTGGGCGTGGACGCGGAGGATGTCCGGGCGGACTGGACGGACGACGACGGCATGCTGGCGTTGTCCCTCGTCACCCCTATCAGCATTCCACCGTTGAACGCCGTGGTGGTTGACCCCTCCCGTGTTGAGGGCGCCGGGGGCTCCATTTGGGACCGCACGGTGAAGGCAAAGGCCCGCATCCTGGCAACAGTCACGGAGCTCAGCGGTGCTCGGTTGAGCCGGGTTGACATCAGGATCAGCGGAGCAAAGATCAGCGAAGGGGGACGCGTCAAATGAGCCGGAACATCGAGAGCCAGGGACCGGACATGGAGCGCATCCTGCAGCGGGAGACGCATTCCTCACGGGCAGTGGTGGCCACAGTGGCCGCCATCCTGGTCATTGCGCTCGCGGCCTACGGTCTCCTCGAAGCCGCCGTCCACGCGATCGGCCAGCCTGCCTGGCTGATCGAACCGCAGGTGGCAGCTGAACGCCTCGTGGCCCTGCCCGCAGGGATTTCACCCTTGCTCCTGGGCGCCATCGGAGCGGTGCTGGCAATGATCGGACTGGTTTTTTTCCTCAATGGGGTCCTGCCCGGGCGCCGGGCCCGTCACCTTCTGCGTGGCGGCCCGGACACCGCCGGTACTGCCGTGGTGGACGATGAAGTGATCGCCTCATCCCTTGCACGCCGCGCCCGGCTCGCCGCGAACGTCGCGCCGGAACAGGTCATGGTGATCGTCTCGCAACGGCAGGCGGAAGTGAATGTACGGCCCACCTCCGGAGTCCCCGTGAACCGGGAGGCTGTGCTCGCCGCCGTCCGAAGCGAGCTCGACGCCATGGCACTGGATCCTTCCCCTGAAGCGCGCGTCAACGTGGCGCCGTCGGGAGTGATCGGCGCATGAACAGTACCCCCACCCTTCTCAACCGGATCCTGATTGCCGTCCTGGGGCTGGTGCTGCTTGCCGTGGGCGCTCTGCTGATGTTGCTGGCCGCCGTGCCGGCCGTGGCCCCGTGGTGGCATTCCTGGTCCGCGGGCGTGTGGAGTGGAATCAACCAGGCCTTCAACGCGACCAGGTTTCCCGGGCGCACCGAAAGCTGGTTGTGGATCCTGGTGGCGCTGGCCCTGGTGGTGCTTATCGGACTCATGGTGGCGTGGGTTGCCCAGCAGGGAAAGGGCCGCGCGAACCTTCTGGCCATCGAGTACGATCCCGGGGACGTCCCGGGCGATGTGAGGATCGGCGGGGGAGTGGCGGAGCAGGCGCTGAAACATGCGCTCTCGAACCGTCCCGATTTAGCCGGTGCCACCGTCACCACCTATGACGTCAAAGGCACGCCCGCCTTGAAGGTGCGCCTCCTGCCACGCCAGGGTGTGGCCCCGCACCTGCTCGCAGAGGAAGTCACCAGCCTGGTGGCGGCGCTGGAAACGGTGGTGGGAAAAAACATTCCCGTGCTGATCCACATCGGGGCCGGCGCACGGACGCGCTTCAGCAGAGCCGAGCGCGTCCGCTAGGCACCTTTTACTCTTTAGCCAGGTAAACCGTGCAATCGACGGGTACTTCCCGCATGTCCGCCCACTCTGCAGCAGGCTCAGGGCCGCTCGAGAGCACCACCGAATACCCATCCGGAACCGGGGCGGAGGCGAACCCCAGGTTGCCCAGCACCAGGACGCCGCCGTTGTCGAAGGCCAGCAGTCCGCTGTCCGGGGCGTGGATCTCTGCCCAGGCAACGGAGCCTGCGCCCAGGCCCCGGGCGGAACGGAAAGCAAGGGCGGCCCGGTACAGCTCCAACGTTGAGCCTTCCACGCCGTCCTGCTGGTCCGCCGCGAGCGGGCCGAAGCTCTCCGGTTGGGGAAGCCAGGGCTGCGAGGCCTTCCCGTCCCGGGCGGACGCAAAGCCGTAACCCGGCAGGTCCGCTGCCCACGGCAAGGGGACCCGGCAGCCGTCACGGCCGATTTCTGCGCCCTTGGTGCGGAGGAACGTCGGGTCCTGCCGCGCCCCGGCCGGGAGACTTGTGTGTTCGGGGAGCCCGAGCTCCTCTCCCTGGTACAGGTAGGCGGAACCGGGCAGGGCCAGAGAGATTAGTGTGGCGGCGCGGGCGCGTGCCAGGCCCAGGGCGGCGTCGGGTTGCTCGTCGTCCGCCGCGAGGCCCTTGGGGAACATTGTGGGGTCCTTGAGGCCGAACCGCGTTGTGTGGCGAACGGTGTCGTGGTTGCTCAACACCCAGGTGCAGGGAGCTCCTACTGAAGCGGCCGCTGCCAGGGAAGCTTCAATGGAGTCGGCCATACGCCCCGCATCCCAGCCCGCGAGCAAGAAATCGAAATTGAAGGCCTGCTGCATTTCGTCCTGCCGGGTGTAGCGTGCCAGCCGTTCCGCCGGCTCCACCCAGGCTTCGGCCACCATCATCCGGTCGCCGTCGTACTCGGCGAGAACCCGGTGCCAGTCGCGGTAGATCCCGTGCACGCCGTCCTGGTCAAAGAACGGCGAGGGCGGGTATACCGGGGATACTGCGCGGTGGGGCTCCTCGGCGTCGGTATGGGCTCCGGGCGCGTCACCGGGGCGGTGCGCTGCTTCCCTGGACACTTCGGCTGTGCCTTCCACCATAGCGGCCACCCCCTCCCAATCGGGCAGGCCGGGTTCTTTAACCAGGCCGTGGGCAACGTCCACCCGGAAACCATCCGCGCCCCGGTCCAGCCAGAAGCGGAGCACCGAGCGCATTTCCTCGTGCACCTCGGCGTTCTCCCAGTTCAGGTCCGGCTGCTTTGTGTCGAAAAGGTGGAGGTACCACTCGCCGGGTGAACCGTCAGCTTCGTTGATCCGGCTCCAGGCAGGCCCGCCGAATATCGATTTCCAGTTGTTCGGTGCGAGGCTTCCATCGCCGGAACCGGGAACTTCGTCCTTGCCGGGACGGAAGATGTAGCGGTCGCGCTCCGGCGACCCGGGCGGCGAAGTTAGTGCCGCCTGGAACCACACATGTTCGTCGGAGGTGTGGTTGGGGACGAGGTCAACGATGACCTTCAGGCCGCGCTGGTGAGCTTCCTGCAACATTGCATCGAAATCATCGAGAGAGCCGAAGAGGGGGTCCACTTGGCGGTAGTCGGCCACGTCATATCCGGCGTCCGCCTGCGGAGACTTAAAGAAGGGGGAGAGCCAGATGGCGTCCACCCCCAGCTGCTGCAGGTAGGGCAGCCGGTTCCTGACGCCGCGCAGATCTCCCATCCCGTCGCCGTTGCCGTCAGCGAAGGAGCGGGGATAGATCTGGTAGACGACGGCGTCGGCCCACCATTGCAGGGCGGCTGGGCGATCAGCAGGAACGTCCGGGTTGGACATTTGGTTCCTCTCAGATAACTTTTTGATGTAAACGCTTGCATTACCCGCAGCAACCTTACTAGTGTGAGCGTCACCACATCAACCTCACCCAGCAAGCGCACTGTCGACTTACTTGTCACTCAGCGAGGAGCTTCAAGCTAATGAAAACCCCTAGATTCCTACTTCCGGCCGCGACCGCCGGCATCCTGGCACTGACCCTGTCCGCCTGCGGCGGCGGAGGTGGTGGAGGGACCACGGGCGGTGGCGGCGGCGGAGACGCCGAAGCCAACCTCGACAGCCGGGGTCCCATCACCTACGTGCAGGGCAAGGACAACAGCAACGTTGTGCGTCCGCTGATCGAGAAGTGGAACGCGGCACACCCGGACGAGAAGGTCACGTTCAAGGAACAGACCGACCAGGCAGACCAGCAGCATGACGATCTGGTCCAGAATTTCCAGGCCAAGAATGCCGACTATGACGTAGCCAGCGTTGATGTTGTTTGGACCGCGGAGTTCGCTGCGAAGGGCTGGCTGCAGCCGCTCAAGGACAAGATGGCCGTCGAAACCGAGGGCATGCTCAAACCGACAGTTGACGCCGGCTCATACAAGGGCACGCTGTACGCTGCTCCGGTCTCCTCCGATGGCGGCATCCTCTACTACCGCAAGGACCTGGTTCCCGAGGCGCCCAAGACCTGGGACGAGATGATGCAGATGTGCTCCATCGCCAAGGAGAACAACATTGGCTGCTACGCGGGCCAGTTCAAGCAGTATGAAGGACTTACCGTCAACGCTTCCGAGTCCATCAACTCAGCCGGCGGTTCCGTGCTGAACGATGAGGGCAAGCCGAACCTGAACACTGCGGAGGCCGAAGAAGGCCTGAATAACCTGGTGGAAGCCTTCAAGAACGGGAACATCCCCGCTGAGGCCATCACGTACCAGGAAGAGGAAAGCCGCCGCGCTTTCCAGGAAGGCAAGCTGCTGTTCCTGCGCAACTGGCCTTACGTTTACAACCTCGCCACCACTGAAGGTTCCTCCCAGGTCAAGGACGTGCTGGGAATGGCTGCCCTGCCAGGCAAGGACGGCCCCGGTGCTTCCTCCCTCGGCGGCCACAGCGCGGCCATCAGCGTCTACTCCGACCACAAGGCGACAGCCCTGGACTTCGTAAAGTTCCTTGTTGAAGAGGAACAGCAGAAGTTCTTCGCAACTCAGGGTTCTCTGGCTCCGGTATTCGGCGCTCTCTATGAGGACCAGGAACTGGTTGCCAAGCTGCCGTACCTGCCCGTCCTGAAGACGTCCATCGAGAACGCTGTCCCCCGCCCGGTAACCCCGTTCTACCCTGCAGTCACCCAGGCCATCCAGGAAAACGCCTACGCTGCACTGAAGGGTGAGAAGCCGGCCAAGGACGCGCTGTCTGACATGCAGAAGTCCATCGAGTCCGCTGGCGCAGGATCGTAGCAAGTCATGGCTACCGAATTGGGCCCGACGCCGGTCAAAGGGCCGGCGTCGGGCACTACCCCGGTCCATCACGGACCCAAGGGCGTAGGCGAAGACAACAAGATCCTCAGCCAGGGCAAGTGGGCTTCGTGGCTTCTTGCCCCCACCATCATCGCGCTCGGTATTGTGATCGTTTACCCGATCATCAGCGCCATGATTATGTCCTTTCAGAAGGATGCCGGACTCGACCCGGTCACCGGCCTCTTCACCGAGGGCGGCCCTGCGGGCATCCAGAATTATGTGAACTGGCTGGGACAGCAGTGTGCGGCCCCAGGGGGCGGCACGGTGGCTTGTCCGCCGGGTACCCTTGGGGGCCAGTTCTGGACGGCTACCGGCACCACGTTCCTCTTTACGGCGGTCACCGTGGCCTTCGAAACCGTGCTCGGTTTCTGGATGGCCATGATCATGGCCCGGACGTTCAAGGGCCGGGGCCTGGTCCGTGCGGCAGTTCTGGTTCCGTGGGCCATCCCCACGGCGGTTACCGCCCAGCTGTGGCTCTTTATGTTCGATTTCAACGGCATCGTCAACAAGCTGTTTAACGTGTCCATCCTGTGGACCGGCAGCGAATGGCCCGCGAAGTGGGCAGTGATCATCGCTGACACCTGGAAGACCACGCCGTTTATGGCGCTGCTTATCCTCGCCGGCCTGCAGATGATCCCGGCGGAGGTCTACGAAGCCGCAAAGGTGGACGGCGCCACCGCCTGGCAGCGGTTCCGGATGATCACCCTTCCGCTCGTCAAGCCGGCGCTGATGGTGGCCATCCTGTTCCGTACCCTGGATGCGCTGCGAATGTTCGACCTTCCGTACATTTTGACCGGCGGTGCCAACAACACCACCACGCTGTCCATCCTGGTAATCAACCAGATCAGGCAAGGCTTCAACTCAGCAGCCGCCTTGTCCACCATCACGTTCATCATCATCTTCCTGGTCGCGTTCATCTTTGTCCGCTTCCTGGGAGCGAACGTTGTGGAGCAAAGCGGAGCCACCGGCAAGGGGAAGAAATGACAACCACGGCTGCCTCAACGGCATTGCGGGCGCAGCAGGACAAGGGTCGCAAGACGGCGCAGAACCGGGAAAAGTGGGCCAGCGTCCGCACCTACATCAGCGCCGCCGTCATCCTCATCTGGTGCCTTGCACCTGCTTACTGGATGGTGGTGACAGCGTTCCGTGAAGTGGGCTTCACCTACGACACGACGCCCTGGCCCACCCACGTGACGCTGGACAACTTCATCACGGCCTTCGATACCTCGTTCGGCAACAGATTCGGCCAGGCCCTGCTGAACAGTATTTTCATTGGCGTTACCGTCACGGTGATCTCGCTGGTGATCGGAGTGTTCGCGGCGTACGCCCTGGCACGCCTGAACTTCCGGTTCAAGTACCTGGTACTGGGCTTCATCCTGGGAGCCTCCATGTTCCCGGGCGTCGCCCTGATCACCCCGCTGTTCCAGCTGTTCACCAACATCGGCTGGATGGGGACCTACCAGGCGCTAATCATTCCGAACATCTCCTTCGTTCTGCCGCTCACCGTCTACACCCTGACCTCCTTTTTCCGCGAGATGCCGTGGGAGCTTGAGGAATCAGCCCGTGTTGACGGCTGCACACAGGGCCAGGCTTTCCGGAAGGTGATCATGCCCCTGGCGGCTCCGGCAATTTTCACTACGGCGATCCTGGCGTTCATCTCCTCCTGGAATGAGTTCCTGATTGCCAGCCAGTTGTCGAATGAGGCAACGAAACCCGTGACTGTTGCCATCGCCAGCTTTGCGGGCGCTCAGCCGAACCAGATCCCGTATACGGCCATCATGGCGGCGGGAACGATTGTCACCATTCCTTTGGTGATTCTGGTGCTGGTCTTCCAGCGCAAGATCGTTGCCGGTCTCACGGCAGGTGCGGTCAAGTGACAGACGGCCTTTCCCGCCCCCGGTCCACGGGGGCGGGAAGCGACCGCCGCCGGATGAGGTCCGGTGAAGACTTTGACATCATCATCGGGTTCCTCGGCTTCTGGGCAATGGTGCTGCTCGTCGTCACCGTTTGGATGGAAGTAACGGCGCAGCCGGCACTCGGCTGGGCCCTGGGCCTTTTGGCTACGCTGTTGGCACTCTATGGAATGGTGCGGCTGCGGCGGCGGCTGCCGGACCGGAGGTAGTACACCCGGTTGCTTCCGCTGCCGCCCGGCATCCGGTGAGGTAACACAACAGACGCGGGCCGGCGATCAAAATACTATGACCTAGGTATCGCGCGAAGCAGGGCGGATGCCTGCAGGGAGTACATGAGGGGACACCGTGGCACGCACAAGTGAAAGGTCTCAACGAGGCGGCCATAGCGGCGTCAGCATCGAAGACGTAGCGGCAGCCGCGGGCGTCTCCACAGCCACGGTCTCGCGGGCGGTCCGGGGACTGCCCCGGGTGTCACCGGCAACACGGCAAAAGATTCTTGAGGTAGCCGGGAACCTGGGCTACGTGGCCTCGAGTTCCGCCTCAGGCCTGGCCACCGGCCGGACCAAAACCATCGGCGTGCTGGCGCCCTTCGTGAGCCGGTGGTTCTTTTCCAAAGCCATCGAAGGCGCGGACCGGGAACTCCACGCCCGGAACTACAATCTTTCGCTGTTCAACCTGGGCGGCCATGGCAGCAACCGTGAGCGGCTCTTCAGCAAGACTATGGTCTACAAGCAGATCGACGCCCTGCTGGTCCTGTGTATGGCGCTGTCCCATGACGAACTGGACCACCTGCAAAAGATCGACATCCCGCTGGTGGTCGTGGGCGGCCACGTCGAGGAGTGCGCCTACATCGGCATTGACGACTACGCCGCCGCGTCCACCGCCGTCCGGCACCTGATCGACCTGGGCCACCGGGACATCGCCCTGCTGCACGGCGACGACGAGACAGACCTGAACTTCGATGTTCCCCGCGTCCGGATCCTCGCCTTCAAGGACGTGATGACGGCGGCCGGCCTGCCCACCCGCCCGGAATGGGACGAGTGGGGGGACTTCACCGTCCGCAGTGGGCAGGAGGCCTTCCGCCGGCTCTGGTCCAAGCCGGGAGACAAGCCGACAGCCATCTTCTGTGCGTCGGACGAGATGGCCATGGGCGTCATTTTTGAAGCATCCCGGCTCGGCGTCCTCGTGCCGCAGGAACTTTCCGTCGTAGGCATCGACAACCACGATTTTGCTGACGCCATCGGCCTGACCACCGTGGGGCAGCGGCCTGACGAACAGGCTGAGCTGGCCACCAAGATGCTCCTCGACGAACTGGACGGTGAGGCAGGAGCGGTGCAGTCCGCCGTCGCGCCCCATGAATTGATCGTCAGAAGGACGACCGCGCCGCCCCAGTCCTAACTGCCCCAGTCCCAGCGCCGCAGGCCTAGGGACAGCTTCAGGAGGCGCGGGCCAGTTGCCGGATGGGGATCCATCGGGACGCAAGCCGGCGGTACGCTGCAGCGGCGCCCGTCATGTCGCCCTCGGCCAGGCATTCAATCCCAAGCCTGATGTCCATGGGTGAATCGTCCGGGTACACCTTGTCGGCAACAGCTCCGTAGTCCAGCTCCACCATTGAGTTCATATGGAAGAGTTCCAGCCACTCGGTGAGCTGGGCCAGATCGTCCAGCATGTCCAGATCCGGTGCCGCCAGTGCCAGGTTGGCCACGGCGTAACGGGCGCGCTCCAGGGCTTCCGTAATGGGTGCCCACACCCGGACCGTGAGGATCCGGCCGGAAGCCTCCACCACGTCTTTGTGGTCCGAGTCCATAAACAGGGAAAACCAGCTGAAGGGGATTCCCCAGGTGGACGCCCGCGTGTGCACCCGGGTGGACCCGTCACGCGCCTTCACCTGGTCGATCCGCTCCTGGTGCTTGTCCCGCTGCTGCTCGGGGATCAGCAGTTCAGCCAGCGGGCCGTGGATGCCTTCCATCAGCGCGTTCGCCGCCAAGCCCGCCCGCAAGACCAGCTGGCTGGGACAGTATAGCAGCTCATGCTCTGCGTCAGCACCGTCGTCGGACGTGGTTCCGCCGGGAGCCGGGGCCGTGGTGACCCGCACCAGGTCGGTCCGCCCGGTGGGAAACGGGTCACCGCCCGAGCGGGTAATCCGTCCCAGCGAAGCCAGCAGCTCCGCGTTTTCGACGGCGGCACGCGAGGCAGTCTGCGCCCCGGCGGCGACGATGGCTTTCCGCTGCTCCTCGGGAAAGGCGTCCAGGGGCTCGTAGACGCGAAGCGTCGAGGAGAACGGGAGGCCTGCCTGGCCCCGATAGAGGTTTCCCGTCATCACGGCCTCCTTGAATGGGTCCAGGACGATGTCATCAGTCTGCCAGTTCCACCAGCACGGGTGCATGGTCCGACGCGCCCTTGCCCTTGCGCTCCTCGCGGTCGATTGACGCGCCGGTCACCCGTGCAGCCAGGGCGGGGGAGGCCAGCACGAAGTCGATCCGCATGCC
This sequence comes from Arthrobacter sp. Z1-9, assembly GCF_054792695.1. Taxonomy (NCBI): domain Bacteria; kingdom Bacillati; phylum Actinomycetota; class Actinomycetes; order Micrococcales; family Micrococcaceae; genus Arthrobacter; species Arthrobacter sp. Z1-9. The sequence continues at coordinate 715,426 of NZ_CP096456.1, forward strand.
CTCCTTCTTGGGAAAGCGCAGCTGGGTGTAATCCCAGTACGTGTAGACGCCGGGGCCGGGGGTGTACGGGCGCACCACATCGGTGAAGCCTGCGGATTCGAAAGCGTGGAACGCCTCGCGCTCCGGCGGGCTGACGTGGGTGTACCGGTTGTTGACGAACAGGTCGATGTCCCACACGTCGTCGTCGAAGGGAGCAATGTTCCAGTCCCCCATCAGCGCGACCTGTGCCTGGGGGTCCTGCGTGATAAGTCCCTGCGCATGCGTTTTGAGGCTTTCCAGCCACTTGAGCTTGTACGGCATGTGTTCGTCGTCCAGCGAGCGCCCGTTGGGGACGTAGAGGCTCCAGATCCGGACGCCGCCGCAGGTTGCAGCCATGGCCCGGGCTTCCTGCACGGGATCCGTGCCGGCCTTGCCGAACGCGGGCTGGTCAAGGAACGTCCGCTCAACATCGTCGAGCCCCACCCGGGACGCGATAGCCACGCCGTTCCACTGGTTCACGCCGAAGTGGGCCACTTCGTAGCCCATCCGCTCAAACAGTTCCCACGGAAAGTTTTCGTCTTTGCACTTGGTTTCCTGAATGGCCAGGACGTCACAGTCGCTGCGCTGCAGCCAGGCCTCCACACGGTCGGCACGGGCTCGGAGCGAATTCACATTCCAGGTAGCAATCTTCACAGTTCCTAACTTACCGTGGCCGCGCCACCGCGGGTAAAGGCCAAGTAAAGCTCCGGCAAGGCCCCGGGCAAGCTCCCGGCACGCGCATCCGGGATGATCCCGGCCCGGTGGAGTTCAGTAGGAAGTCCGAGTATATTCGCAACCAGAAATGACCTGGGTCACATGCGAAGGAGCTTCCGGCCATGGTGCGCGAGCTTTCCCACTACGTCGGCGGGCACCATGCAGCCGGCAGCTCAGGTCGCTTCGGCGACGTCTTTGACCCCTGCACTGGTGCTGTCCAGGCCCGTGTACCCTTAGCCGGCCGGGACGAGGTGGCCAACGCTGTTGCTGTCGCGGAAAAGGCCCAGGAGGACTGGGCGGCCATGAACTCCCAGCGCCGTGGCCGGATCCTGCACCGGTTCGTGGACCTGGCCAACCGGGACATGGACGGACTGGCGCGGCTGCTGTCCTCGGAACACGGGAAGACCCTCGCTGACGCCAGGGGTGACATCCAGCGCGGCCTGGAAGTGGTGGAGTTCGCCGCCGGCGCGCCCCACCTGCTCAAGGGAGAGTTTTCCACCGAGGCCGGACCCGGAATAGACATCCATTCGCTGCGCCAGCCCCTCGGGGTGGTGGCCGGGATCACGCCGTTCAACTTTCCCGCCATGATTCCGCTCTGGAAATCCGGACCGGCCCTGGCCGCGGGCAATGCGTTCATCCTCAAGCCCTCTGAGCGGGACCCCTCCGTGCCGCTCCGCCTGGCCGAACTGTACTCCGAAGCAGGCGTGCCGGATGGCGTGTTCAACGTGGTCAACGGCGACAAAGAGGCGGTGGACGCCCTCTTGGAGGATCCCCGGGTCAAGGCCATCGGGTTTGTGGGCTCCACCCCTGTTGCCCAGTACATCTATGCCACGGCGGCCGCCCACGGCAAGCGGGCGCAGTGCTTCGGCGGCGCAAAGAACCACATGGTGGTGATGCCGGACGCGGACCTTGACCAGGCTGCCGACGCCCTCATCGGTGCCGGGTACGGCTCCGCGGGGGAGCGTTGCATGGCCGTTTCAGTGGCCGTGCCGGTAGGGCAGGAAACCGCTGACCGGCTGGTCGCCAAACTCCAGGAACGCGTGAAGGGCCTGAAAGTGGGCCACAGTTTCGACCAGGACGCGGACTTCGGTCCCGTGGTGGCTGCTTCCTCCAAGGAACGTATTGAAGGCTTGATCCAGGCGGGACTGGACGAGGGCGCAACGCTCCTGGCGGACGGCCGGGGCCTCACCGTGGAAGGCTATGAGGACGGTTTCTGGGTGGGGCCAACGCTGTTTGACCACGTGACGCCGGATATGGGCATTTACCGGCAAGAGATCTTCGGTCCGGTCCTCAGCGTGGTGCGGGCGTCCGACTACGATGAGGCGCTCCAGCTGTGCAGCAGCAACGAGTTCGGCAACGGCGTGGCCATCTTCACCCGCGACGGGGACGCAGCCCGCGATTTCGCCGCGCGCGTGGATGTGGGCATGGTGGGCATCAACGTCCCCATCCCGGTGCCGATCGCGTACTACACGTTCGGCGGCTGGAAGGCGTCGGGGTTCGGCGACCTGAACCAGCACGGCGCAGACGCCTTCCGTTTCTACACCAAGACCAAGACAGTCACCACACGGTGGCCCTCAGGCATACGGCACGGGGCCAGCTTCGTGATGCCGGAAGGAAGCTGATGACGGACAGCCTGAAGCCGGCTGCGGACAACCAGGCCGAGGTGCACTTTGAGCGCCGCGGCCGGCTGGGGGTCATGACTCTCAACCGGCCCCAGGCGGTTAACGCGTTGACCGCGGGAATGGTGGATGCGCTGCTCGAGCAGCTCACCGCATGGGCGTACGACGACGGCGTTGCCACGGTCCTGGTGCGCGGCGCCGGTGACCGTGGGCTGTGTGCCGGGGGCGACATTGTGGCCATCTATGAGGACATGCTGGCAGGCGGCAGGCTGACGGCGGACTTTTGGCAAGCCGAGTACCGGGTTAATTCCCTGATCGCCCGCTACCCCAAGCCATATGTGGCCTTGATGGATGGCCTGGTTCTGGGCGGTGGTGTGGGGATTTCCGCGCACGGTTCGGTCCGGGTGGTGACAGACCGGACCCGGATGGGCATGCCGGAGACCACTATTGGTTTCGCGCCCGACGTCGGCGGGACCCTTCTGCTGTCCCGCGCACCGGGGGAGGCGGGAACCCACGCGGCGCTGACCGGCGCCCACCTGAGCGGGGCGGATGCCCTGCACCTTGGATTAGCCGACCACTTCGTCCCCTCGGACAGGCTCGAGGACCTGCTAGCGACGCTGGAAAGTGAAGCCGCGGAAGCCGCCGTCGGCCGTTACAGTGAGGCGCCTCCGCCCTCGGCCCTTGAGGAGCAGCGTGACTGGATTGACAAGTGTTACACCTCCGATGACGCCGAGGAGATTGTCCGGCGCCTCCGGAGCTTTGACGGCGACGGCGGCGAAGCGGCACGAATTGCCGCGGACACTATCGAAGCGAAGTCGCCCACGGCGGTGAAGGTCACGCTGGCTTCCCTCCGCCGCGTGAAGGGCCGCACCCTGGATGAGGCCCTGGCACAGGAGTACCGGGTGGGTTTGCGTTTCCTGGAAGCGCCCGACTTCCGGGAAGGCATCAGGGCACAGGTGGTGGACAAGGACCGAACGCCCCGCTGGCGGCCGCCCACCCTGGCCGACGTGGCGCCGGAGCAGGTGGACCATTTTTTTGAGCCGCTGGGCAGCGGGGAACTGGATCTGCAGTTGAAGGAGACGGACCATGCCTGAGAAGTACACGGTTGCCTTCCTGGGCCTGGGCCACATGGGCGGACCCATGGCGGTGAACCTGGTCAACGCGGGGTACACAGTAGCCGGCTTCGACGTCGTGCCCGCAGCCCTTGAAGCGGCCCGCACAAATGGTGTTCCGGTGGCAGCCAGCGCTGTCGAGGCAGTATCCGGCGCAGACGTGGTCCTCACCATGTTCCCCAGCGGCCGGCACGTGCTCGATGCTTACCTGGGCGTGGATGGCGGCCCCGGCCTGCTGGCGGTGGCTGCCCCCGGGACGATGTTCCTGGACTGTTCCACCATCAACGTGGACGAAGCCCGGGAAGCAGCGACGCTGGCTGTTGACGCGGGCCACCGCTCAGTGGATGCCCCGGTCTCAGGCGGAGTGGTGGGCGCCGAAGCCGGCACGCTGACGTTTATGGTCGGCGGCGACGAGCCGGACTTCGAGGCAGTGCGTCCGCTGCTGGACGTGATGGGCAAACGCGTGGTCCACTGCGGCGCCCATGGCGCAGGGCAGGCAGCCAAGATCTGCAACAACCTGATCCTGGGGGCCTCGATGATTGCCGTCAGCGAGGCCTTTGTGCTGGGGGAGAAGCTGGGCCTGAGCCACCAGGCGCTGTTTGACGTGGCCTCGGCAGCATCGGGTCAATGCTGGGCCCTCACCACGAACTGCCCCGTACCCGGTCCCGTCCCCACCAGCCCGGCGAACCGCGATTACCAGCCCGGCTTCGCCGGAGCACTGATGGCGAAGGATCTCAATCTTGCCGTCAACGCACTGCGCAGCACGGGAGTGGCAGCCCGTGTTGGACCGCTGGCTGCCGAGATTTACGATACGTTTGCCGCAGAAGGCGGTGCCGGCCGGGATTTCTCCGCGATCATCACGGACATCCGGGATAAGTCGGACACCACCCGGGACAAGTCGGACACCTGGGACGATCCGGCGGACCTTCCCGCATCAGTAAACCCGGCGGCCTCCGGAAACCCGGCAGGCGGCGTTCCACCCCGACCACAGGCATCACATCAGGCAGCGAAGGACGACGGGAGCCCGGAATGACGGAGTACACGAACATCCTCGTGGAACAGCGGGGCCGGGTGGGTCTGGTGACGTTGAACCGGCCGCAGGCGCTGAACGCCCTGAATAAGGCCACCATGGAGGAACTCGTGTCCGCCGTCCGGGCCATGGATGCCGATCCCGGTGTGGGGGCAGTGGTCATCACCGGATCGGGTAAGGCCTTCGCCGCCGGGGCTGACATCAAGGAAATGGCGGCCCAGGGTTACATGGACATGTACGCCGCCGACTGGTTCCGCGGCTGGGAGGACTTCACGAGGCTCCGCATACCCACGATCGCCGCAGTCTCGGGATTCGCCCTGGGCGGGGGCTGCGAGCTGGCGATGATGTGCGATCTCATCATCGCCGGGGACAACGCGAAGTTCGGCCAGCCGGAGATCAACCTGGGCGTACTGCCGGGCATGGGTGGATCCCAGCGGCTCACCCGCGCCGTGGGCAAGGCCAAGGCCATGGACCTGATCCTCACCGGCAGATTCATCGGGGCAGAGGAAGCTGACCGCTGCGGCCTGGTGTCCCGGGTGGTGCCTGCTGAGGATGTTGTAGACGAGGCAATTAAGGCCGCCGAGGTCATCGCCGCCAAGTCCAAGCCGGTGGCAATGGTGGCGAAAGAGGCCGTGAATGCCGCCTTCGAAACCGGGTTGGCCCAGGGTGTCCTGTTTGAGCGCCGGCTGTTCCACTCCCTTTTCGCCACCGAGGACCAGAAGGAAGGCATGGCGGCGTTCACGGAAAAACGCCAGCCCGAATTCAAGCACCGCTAAGCGAAAGCGACGCCCGGTAGGCCGCCAGGTCCGCGGCCATCTCCTCGGCCATCAGATGGTTATTGATAACGACGGCGGTCCAGGCGGCAGCTGCCGCGGAGGCAAGCACCTGCGCCTTCAGGTCCGTCACGTTTCCCGCCGCCCATACGCCCGGTACGGACGTGGCGCCATCCGCATCGGTGGCGAGGTAGGTTCCCATTCCGGTGGGGTGCTCGGACGGGGCCAGTCCGAGGCCGGCGAAAGCTTCCAGCCGTGCCTGGACCCGTGCGCCCACCACCAAGGCTTCCACGGCAACTTCCGGTCCTCCGGCCAGGGCAACACCCCGCAGGCGGTCCTCCTCCACCCGCACCGCTTCCACGGCGCCGGCTGCCACCTTGATTCCGCGGGCTGCCAGTTGTTCCGCTTCGGCGGCGGACGGGAAAACCCTGTTGTTGAGAAACAGCGTGATGTTGCCGCTCCACTGCCGGAAGAGCAGGGCCTGGTGCACGGACCACGGTCCGTTCCCCAGGATCCCAATCGCCTGGTCGCGCACCTCCCAGCCGTGGCAGAACGGGCAGTGCAGCACGTCCTTGCCCCAGCGTTCCCGGAGCCCGTGAACGCCCGGCAGTTCATCGACCAGGCCCGTGGCGACCAGGAGCCGGCGGCCGCTCAGCCGCGAGCCGTCGTCGAGCGTTACTTCGAAGCCCTGCTCCACGTTGCCGCGCGCGGCCGCCACCGTGCCGCGGACGATGGCCGCACCGTAGCTCCCGGCCTCACCCCGGCCGAGGGCGAGGAAATCGGCGGGCTTGATGCCGTCGCGGGACAGGAAGCCATGGACTCCCTCCGCGGGGGCGTTGCGTGGTTCAGCGTTGTCCACCACCACCACGGAGCGGCGGCTGCGCCCCAGCATCTGCGCGGCGCTCAGGCCAGCTGCGCCGCCGCCGATTATCAGGACATCGGACATTGATTCCTTGGATTTCGTCATAGTCCAATGATCTGGTGCCGCTCCTCAGGCTGGCAAAGGCTTTTGCTGAAGTGGCAAGATGAATCCATGGATGAACAACTGGACGATGTCCTGGCGGCTGTCGGACCGAGGCTGCGGGCACTCCGTCTCACGCGGGACATCACCTTGTCAGCATTGGCGGAGGCCACCAGGATCTCGGTCAGCACGCTGTCCCGGCTGGAGTCCGGCCAGCGCCGGCCCAACCTCGAGCTTCTCCTGCCGCTGGCCAAAGCCCACCAGGTGCCGCTCGATGAACTGGTGGGTGCTCCTGCCACCGGGGATCCGCGGGTCCACCTGCGTCCCATCAAGGCAAGGGGAATGACGATCATTCCGCTCACCAGGAAGCCGGGCGGCATCCAGGCTTATAAACACATCCTGCCCGCCGGGCCGCTTGAAGAGCCCAGTCCGAAGGTGCACGAGGGCTACGAGTGGTTGTACGTGCTCAACGGGAGACTCCGAATGATTCTCGGCAGCCAGGACCTCGTGCTCGGGCCTGGGGAAGCGGCGGAGTTCGATACCCGGGTGCCGCACTGGTTCGGGCGCGCGGACGGCAAGCCCGTGGAATTCCTCAGCCTTTTCGGCACACAGGGTGAGCGGATGCATGTCAGGGCCAAGCCGGCCTGAATCCCGGTCCAGCCTTCGCTCAGGTGCGTAAGCTAGACAGGGCAGACCAGACGTGGACGCAGACGGGGGAGTTGTATGTGGGGAACGGCGGCGGACGCAGGCGGCTCGACTGATAACCTCACCGGGCTGGTAGGCATAGCTGCCCGGGGCATCGAGCAGTTGGGTGAATGGGGAGTGGGGCTCTTCACCCTTGCTGAAACCGTGGTGCCGCCCATCCCCAGCGAGGTAATTTTGCCCATGGCCGGCTACCTGGCAAGGCAAGGCACCCTGAACCTGTTCCTCGTATTCGTCACCAGCACGCTGGGAGCCTACCTGGGGGCACTGTTCCTGTACTGGCTGGGCGCCAAGCTTGGGCTTGAGCGTTCCATCCGCGGCTTATCCAAGCTGCCGCTGGTGGACCGCGAGGACTTTGAGCACGCGGCCGGCTGGTTCCGCCGTCATGGACGGTCGTCCATCTTTTTCGGCAGGTTGCTCCCGGGAGTGCGGAGCCTGATCTCCCTTCCTGCCGGGGCTTCTGCAATGCACCTTGGAACCTTCAGCCTCTACACCGTCGCGGGCAGCGGACTGTGGAACGGGGCGCTCCTGGGGCTGGGCTACCTGGTGGGCACCCAGTACAAGATCATCGAGGAATATTCGCGGTTCCTGAACTACGCCGTTTATGCCGCCGTGGGCGTCACTGTGGTGCTTCTCGTGGTCAGGCGCATCAGGCGCAAAAAGTCGCCGCGCTGATCGGGCAGTGCGGAATTTCGGTCCGGAACAATTGAGGGGCCTGATCAGGAGTCGATGAAGTCGCCGGCATCCCGCCGGAAGTCCCGCAGGATCCGGATCAACTGATCCACGTCATCCCGCCCAAACCCGGGATCACTGAATACCCCGGTGTTGAGTGCCGCCGTCGAACGTTTCGCCAGGATGCGGCCCTCGGCGGTGAGCTCAACCAGCGTGGTGCGGCCGTCCGTAGGGTGCGGCGAGCGGCGCACCAGCCCAGCAGCCTGGAGCCGGTCCACAGCGTTGGTGATGGAGGTCGGGTGGACCTGGAGGAGGGTGCTCGCCTTCTTCATGGGAAGGGACCCGTTCCGTGCGAAGCTCAGCAGCGCGAGCAGCTCATAGCGGGCGAAGGTCAACCCGAAGGGCTTAAGGGTGAGTTCGATCCTGGCCAGCAGGATCTGCTGGGTCCGCATGATGGCGGTGATGGCGGCCATCGGGGCGGCGACGTCCGCCCAGCCGTGCTCCTCCCAGTTGCGGCGCGCATCTGCGATGGGATCACGGGATAGCGGAGTGCCCACAGCCAGCCTTTCGCCAGGTGATGTATCTCACGTCAGTGATGGACCTGTGCAATATACTAGGACATCCAATGGTTTTCCTGGAGCGGTCAGGTGCAGGGGGTGGTCGGCAATGCAGCCCCCAATAGATGATGCAGGAGCGCCGCCCTTCAAGGACGCGGACTTGATGTATATCGTGGAGCTCCTGCAGCCGGCTGAGCGTGACAGGTACTCCAGCATCCGCCACTTCCTGCAGACCTCCGTCCGGCAGCCCTCCATTGAGTACTGGAACCGCGAGGAGTTCCCCTTTGGCCTGCTGGCGGACATGGGAAAGCACGGCCTCGGCGCCCTCCAGCTGGACGGCAGCTCCACCCTGTTCAAGGGCCTCATGTACGTGGAACTCGCCAGGGCTGATGTCTCCCTGTCCGCACTGGCCGGGATCCACAATGAGCTGATTCTCGGGATGATCAGCCAACTGGGCTCCGAGGAGCAAAAGGCCCGGTGGCTGCCTGGCCTGAAAACCTTCCGCCACCTCGGAGCCTTCGCGCTGACAGAGCCGGAGCACGGCTCGGACATCGCCGGCGGGCTGGAAACCTCAGCCATGCTGGACGGCGATGCCTGGGTCCTCAACGGTGCCAAGCGCTGGATCGGGGCCGGGACCATCGCCGATTTCGCCCTCGTGTGGGCGCGGGACGAGGCCGACGGTGAAATCAAGGGTTTCATCGTGGAGACGGACCGTCCCGGGTATGCGGCCACCAAGATCTCCCACAAGATCGGCCTGCGGATCATGCAGAACGCGGACATCGTTCTGGAGGACGTGCGGATTCCTGCCGCCAACCTCCTGCCCGGGGCCACCAGCTTTTCACGCGCCAATGAGCTGCTCCGGGACTCCCGTGCCTGGGTTGGCTGGCAAGGTGCCGGCATCCAGCTGGGTGCTTTCGACGTCGCCCGTGCCTATGCCCTGGACAGGCGGCAGTTCGGCAGGGAGCTGGCCCGGTTCCAGCTGGTCCAGCAGCAACTGGCGGACATCCTGGGCAACGCCTCCGCATCCTTGGCGCTAATGGTGCAGTTGGCCCGCATCCAGGAGGAAGGGAAGCTGGAGATGGCTCAGGCGGCCATGGCCAAAGCCACCATTACCCGGTTGGCACGCGCCTCGGTGGCCATGGGCCGTGCACTGCTGGGCGGCAATGGCATCAGCAGCGATTATGAAATGGGCAAGCTGTTCGGTGACGCCGAAATCCTTTACACCTACGAAGGCACGTATGAGATCAACTCGCTCATCGTGGGAAGGGCTGTCACCGGGAAATCCGCGTTTATCTGAGGCTCCCCCTTATCTTTTATCCCAGCCGGACCTGGACCGTTGTTCCGCCGGCCCGTGCTCGGTAGCATCAAACACTAAGCCTGCTTAGTGTTGATTTCCGGATGTTCGTTGGAAAGGGGAGGCGGAATGCTTGCCAAGAACCCGGTTGTGGTGATCACTGGCGCGTCCAGCGGGATCGGCAGGGCTATCGCCCTGCGCTTCGCGACCAAGGGCGCCCGGCTGGTCCTGGCTGCGCGGGGAGCAGATTCCCTGGAAGCCGTGGCTGCAGCATGCAGGAAACGGGGCGCGAAGGCCATCGCCGTCCCCACCGACGTAACCGATGCGGACAAGGTGGAGGAACTGGCATCCCGTGCCGTCGAGGAGTTCGGCCACCTGGACGTATGGGTCAACAATGCAGCAGTCGGCGTTTTCGGTTTGCTGACCGAGATTCCTCCGAAGGACTTCCAGCGGGTCCTGGATGTCAACATCACCGGCTACGTCAATGGCGCCAGGGCAGCGCTGACCCGCCAGACAGCCCAAGGCTGGGGCACCCTGATCAATGTTTCATCCATCGTGGCGGAAACCCCGCTGCCGTACTCCGCCGCGTATTCCATCTCCAAGGCCGCGGTGCGGGCCCTCAGCATCAGCCTGCGCTCGGAACTGGCCCGGGAAGGCGTCACCGGGGTGGACGTGTGCACGGTCCTCCCGGCCACCATTGATACGCCGTTCTACCAGAACGCAGCCAACTTCACGGGCCGCCGCCCGATGGCCATGCCCCCCGTTTACACGCCGCAGCGGGTGGCAAAAGCCGTGGTGAAGCTCGCCGCCCACCCGCGCCGGGAAATGGTAGCGGGAGGACTGGCAGGCCGTCTCCTGGTCCTGCAGCACAAGTTCACCCCGGGCGCCGTGGAAGCGGCCGCTGCCCGCCAGGTGGACCGCCGCCAGCTCTCCCGGCGGCAGACCGCTCCTGAGACTCCCGGCAACCTTCATCAGGAGTCGCAATCCATCGGAAGGGCTTCCACCACGGGCGGCTGGCACGGCCGACGGCGGACGGCGCAGCGGACCGTAGCGGGCGCTGCTGTTCTGGCGGGCGCCGCCGTCGCCTTGCGGAAGCGGCTGGGCTGACTGCCCGGAGCCGTACCGGGCTTCCCTGGCCGCACCCCGCCGTCGTGCCGGCAGTAGCTCCTAAAGGTTCCTTTCCGCGTAGGCCCGCAGCGCATCCCGTACGAAGCCGGCACCCGCTTCGCCGCCGTAGTTGGCCGCGAACCGGGCATCGGCGACGTACATCTCCGCCAGCCCCACGACGTACCCCTTAACGTCCCCGCCGCTTTCCGAAGCGGGAGTGCCGGGGATGGACGTCAACCATGCGACGTGGCGCCGCGCCAGGTCCTGCGCCTCGGGGCTGTCAGCGGCGAGACCTGATCCGGACGCCACGATCCAGTCGTTGCCCAGCTTTTCGGCGCTGGACTTCCACTCCTGTTTCTGCTCCGTTCCCATGCCCCGCCACCAGGCGTCGCTTTTGGCGTAGGCATCCTTGCCCCAGCGTTCCTCCACTTCGTCCTTGTACTGTGTGTGGTCGAAGCCATCAAACATCTTTTCGGCCATGAGCTCGCCTCCCAGTTTCACTGTTTCGATTGTTTCTTGTACGGCCAGAACCTGGCGGGCCAGCCGCTCCTGCTCCTGCCGGAGCCAGGCCAGGTGGCCGGTCAGCGCTTTGACAGCGTCTGTCTCCTGCTGGAAGACCTCGGCGATGGTTGGCAGCCCCAGCCCGAGTGCCCGGAGCAGGAGGATCCGCTGCAGCTGCACGAGCGCTCCGCCGTCGTAATAGCGGTAGCCGTTAGTCCCCACGCGGCTGGGCTTCAGCAGCCCGATGTCGTCGTAGTGCCGGAGGGTCCGGCTTGTTGTGCCTGCCATTTTGGCAACGTCCTGGATAGACCAGTCCGCGCCTCTTTGGGCTTCGGTTGCTTCCATGCTCCGAGCGTAAGGTTTGACGCAGCGTCAAGGTCAAGCAGGTTTTTCCGGATTTCTGTGACGCATTGGGCGGGTGCGGGTGCGGGGCGCGCGGGCACGGGCTTGGGCGACGAGACGCGTGAAGGCGAAGATAAAAACTGCCTCGATGAGGACCATCAGTGCCACAAGCAGCCACTGTTTTTCGGCAACAAAAACGATACAGCCCGCAAGAGCGAGCGCTGTTCCCAGCACCAGGGTGTAGACGGCAAAGCCGACGGCGACACGGGCACTGCGGACTCCGGTTCGAAAACCGAACCCCTGGGGCTCCCCGCCGGGCTGTCCGGGTACGCGGTCGGGCGCGGCAGGCGGAAGCCTGTCAAACTCTTCCCACGGATCCTTCGGGGGGTCGTTGCCCGGAACCTTGTCATCCGGGTGCTGTCCGGTCATAGTTCAATTGTCCCAGCACCCGCCCAGGGTTAGGGAGAGGGGACAGGAAGTCCTCGCCGTGGGCGGGCCCGGGCACTGGGAACACAAAACAGCGGCCCCTCCAACCAGGTTAGGGAGGCCGCTGCCGTGGCGTGGTTCCTCCTGCAGGCGCAGGAGGCAAGCCGAAGCCTTAGAGCGGGCGGATGTTCTCTGCCTGCGGGCCCTTGGGACCCTGGGTCACATCGAATTCAACCTTCTGGTTCTCATCGAGTGAGCGGTATCCGCTGCTGGCGATTGCGGAGTAGTGGGCGAAAACGTCAGCGGACCCGTCATCGGGGGCAATGAAGCCAAAACCCTTTTCGGCGTTGAACCATTTAACTGTGCCTGTTGCCATGGCTGCATTCCTTCGTGTGACTCTGATTCTCTCCCCGGGCCACCGGCCCGAGGTGCGCGGAGAACGTCCCCCGCACCCCCAACGTACGGGGCTGGCGCCAACCTTGCAAGGGTAACGACATTTAAGTGTTGTCAGCGCATGCCCTCGCGGCGGATTGCGGTGGCAATGGCAGCGGCCCTGGTTTCCACTCCCAGCTTGGCGTAGATGTGGGCGAGGTGGGTCTTAACGGTGGCCTCCGAGATGAAAAGCCGCTGTCCAAGTTCCCGGTTGCTGAGGCCCTGCGTGAGGAGGCTGAGCAGTTCGGCCTCGCGCGGAGTGAGGATTTCGTCGGGATTGCGCAGCTGCTGGAATAGCCGGGAGGCCACGGGTGCGCTCATGACGCTCTTGCCTTGGACCGCCCCGCGGATGGCCGCGAAAATTTCATCAGGTGCGGCGTCCTTCAGCAGGTATCCCATCGCTCCGGCGTCCACTGCCCTGACGATATCCGCATCGGAGTCGTAGGTGGTGAACACCAGGATCGCCTGACCTTTGTTGCGCTCGCGGATCCGCCGGATGGCTTCGATCCCGTCCATGCCTGCGCCCATCGCCAGATCCATCACCACTACCGCGACGGCGTCCTGTTCCAGGCGTTGCAGCGCTTCCTGCCCGGACGCAGCCTCGGCGACGACGGCGATGTCGGGTTGGGTGCCCAGCAGGGCGCGCAGACCGCTTCTCACCACCAGGTGGTCGTCCACCAGCAGCACTGTTATGGGGCTCATGCGGGCTCTTCCTTGCTTCCCGGCTCCGCCGGTGCGGGCAGCTGGGCCGCGACGATGGTCCCGTGGCCGGGTTCGCTTTCCACCGAGAAAACGCCGCCTAACTGCTCCACCCGCTGCCGCATGGCGCGCAGACCGTACCCGCCAGCGTCCGACGGCGGTGCTGCCGCCGCGGGATCGAAGCCGGCGCCGTCGTCGTGAATGTCCAAAGTAACGGCGTCCGGAAGGTAGCCGAGGGTGAGCGTGGCCGTAGCGGCGCCCGCGTGAAGCTTGATGTTTGATGCTGCGCTTTGGACCACCCGGAGGAGGGCGTGGCGCACATCCGGCGGCACGGGCCGCTGGTCACCGGTGACCAGGAGCCTGGCATCCGGGACGTACTGCCTGGCCGCGAAAAGCAGGGCCTCAGGCAGGGGCGACGCGTCCAGTCCGGGGGAGGCGAGTTCATGGACCAGGCTGCGGGTCTCGGACAGGTTGCCCCGCAGCAATGCGGTGGCCTGGCCGAGATCGGCGTGGGCTGAAGGGCTGGGCCATGCCCTGTCGGCTGCTTCCAGCAGGAGCAGGCTGCTGGCCAGACCCTGGGTCACGGTGTCGTGGATTTCCCTGGAGACACGCTCCCGTTCGGCGATTGTTCCTGCCCGGCGCTCGCTGGCCGCCAGCTGCCCTTGGGCGAGGAAGATTTCCGCGTGCAGGCGGCGCTGTTCCTCGGCGTCGTGCTGGATCCTGTCGTAGATCAAGGTCAGCATCAGACCCACGGCGAGCGGGCCGAGGAGCATGGCAAGGTCAGTGCCGCCACTTAACCGGAACAGCCCTGCCGCGGTGGCAGCAGCGGTGGCTCCGGCCGCTGCGTAGGCGGCCGCGCCGCTCAGTGCACTGCGGCACAGGAAGAAGAGTGCGAAGGAGCACCAGGCAAAGCTCGGCGCCGCGATGACCAGGACCGCCCACACTGCAACCAGGGTGAATACCCACGGCGCCCCGGGCTTCCCGCGCGATGCGAGGATGGCGACGGCGAAGTACAGCAGGCAGGCGGCCGCAGCCAGTCCCAGGACGAAAACATTGTCGGCAGGGCTATGCCGCATCACGTACCTCACCAGGGACGCGACCAGCAGGACAGCGAAGCCAAGATGAACTGCGGCGTTAATGCTGCCGAAGCGGGCTGCGTTGCTGATGGACGCGCTGGTGCCGTGCGGGCCTGTCCCGCCGGCAGCGGTCGGGCCTGGGACGGGTGCGGCCGGGGCGGGGCTGGCTTGGGTAGGCATGGGAGGTCCGGTTCCGGTGGGGAATGCTACCCACCATGCTATTGCCCCCGCCCTTGCACAGTCTCTCAGCCTTTTGGCTGATACGGCTGGCCCATCGGAGCAGGACGGTACAGCCAAAGGCCCGATGGCAGGCAGCCGGAGCCCCGGAAGGATTGGGGATGAAACGAACCCCGCTCCGAAGGTGGAGCTCCGAGCAAAGGAAACAGCATGAAGAAGTCCACGAAAGTTCTTGCCGCCGCAGCCGCCAGCGCGCTTGCCCTCACCGCCGGAGTGACGGTTGCCGCAAATGCCGGCGCCGGTTCCGCTCCCGCTGCGGTCCCTGCTGTCGACATCCAGCCCGTCCCCGAGAACGTGGTGCAGCAGAACCGAATTTCGGTTGGCGCCTCAGCCGAGGCCGTGGAAGCGGCGCTGGCCAAATGCCAGGCTGACAAGCTTCCCTTTGTGACGGTGGCACTTGTGGACCGCTTCGGGACTGTGCAGGCGCTGCTTCGAGGTGACAACGCGGCCGAGCACACCATTGAAGCCGCACAGCAGAAGGCCTACACTGCCGCCGCCTTCGGAACCCCCACCAGTGAACTGGCCAAACGGATCAACGGAACCGGCCCCAGCATCGCCGACCTCCCGGGCACGCTCTTCCTTGCCGGCGGCGTCCCGCTGAAGGTGAACGGGGTTTCGGTAGCGGGCATCGGCGTCGGCGGCGCTCCCGATGGCGCGCTGGATGAGGCCTGTGCTGCGGCGGGTGCGGATGCCATCGCGACCGCCGGTGCCGCTAAGTAGGCTAAGCGCATGAGGTGGTTCGGGGCCTTGTTTCTGATGCTAAGCCTGGCTGCGTGCCAGGCGGGCCCTGGCGAGCAGCAGCCGGCGTCCCCACCGCCGTCGGTCCTGGCCACCCCGGACGCCCAGCCGCCCGCGGGGGACCGGGTTTTATCCCCAACGTCCCCCGCGCCGGCAACCGCACCGGCGACCACGCCGCCTGCGCTCTCCCCGGAAGCGCAGGCGCAGCTTGACCAGGAACTCGTAGCCGCAGCCAAAGCCAACAACGTGCCCCTGGTCAGCCAGCTGATTGCCCGCGGGGCCAATGTGAACGCCAAGGACGCCATCCAGGATTCGGCCTTCCTCTACGCGGGCGCCGAAGGATTCAATGAGGTGCTCCGGCTGACGTTGGCTGCCGGGGCAGACGTCGCCAGCGCCAACCGGTACGGCGGGACAGCCCTCATCCCGGCCAGCGAACATGGCCACGTGGAGACGGTGCAGATCCTGATCGATGCTGGTGTCCCGGTCAATCATGTCAACAACCTTGGCTGGACCGCCATGCAGGAGGCCATCCTGCTCAACAACGGCGGGCCCAGGCAGCAGGAAGTGGTCCGGCTTCTCCTGGCGGCGGGGGCCGACCCCAACATCAGGGATTCGCAGGGAAGGACAGCGCTGCAGAACGCCGAACGGATGGGCTTCGCGGAGATCGCTGCCTTGCTTCGCGTCCGGGGTTGATTTCAGCCGCAGCCCGCCGCTGGGTTTCCCCACCTTTGCCGGAAAAGTACGACGGCGCGCGGCACTTTTGGCGCGGCACGCCGCCGTCGTACCTCGAAGGTGGGGAGGTTCGGCGCCTACACAGCCTCGAGGACGCTGACGTAGTTGGCGATGCCCACGCCGCCCATGTTCTGGACCGCGGCCCGGCGGGGGCTGGCGAGCTGCATGCCGCCCGCCGTCCCGGTCAACTGCATGGCGGCGATGACGTGCTGGGATACTCCCGTGGCTCCCACGGGATGGCCCTTGGCCTTGAGGCCGCCGGAGACGTTGACGGGCAGTTTGCCGTCCTTGTACACCCAGCCCTCCTCGATTGCGCGGGCGCCCTGGCCCGGTTCCGTCAGGCCCATCGCCTCGTACATCAGCAGTTCGGCGATAGTGAAGCAGTCGTGCACTTCCGCGAAGTCCAGGCCCTCCAGCCCGACGCCGGCCATGGCCAGCGCGCGCTGCCAGGACACCCGGGTGGCGTTGAAGGCAACCGGGTCCCGGCGGGAGGCGGGGAAAAAGTCGTTGGCGTGGCCGAACCCTGCCAGCCGCACGGGTGCAGTGACGCCGCCCGTCGGGGAGCTGGACAGCACAACGGCGGCGGCGCCGTCGGACACGGGAGAGCAGTCAGTGCGGCGCAGCGGATCGGCGACCATCGGGTTCTTGTCCGAGACCGTGCGGCAGAAGTCTTCGCCCAGGTCCTTGCGCAGCTGGGCGTAGGGGTTGTCCACGCCGTTGCGGTGGTTCTTGGCGGCGATGCTGCCCAGGACGTCGCCCAGTTTTCCGTCGGCGTCGTAGCGCTTCCCGTAGTGCTTGGCCACCTCGGCAAAGAGGCCCGTGAAGCCTGTGGTGGAGGCTTTGCCCGCCATGTCATAGTCGGCGCCCAGCAGGCCTGCGCCCACCACGTCGGCGCCCGCATGGGTCATCTTTTCCGCGCCGATCACCAGCACTGTCTTCGCCGTGCCCGCCAGCAGGGACTTGGTGCCCTGCTGAAACGCCGCGGAACCGGAGGCACAGGCATTCTCCACCCGGGTGGCGGGCACGTTTGCCAGGTCTTCCGAAACCTGCAGGGCAAGTGATGACGGGAAGGCCAGCGGCATCATCCCGGAGTTAAACTGGCCGAGGTAGATTTCATCGATCCGGCCGGGCTCGATCCCGGCGTTCGCGATGGCCTCGGTGGCAACCTGGACGATCAGGGACTCCAGGGTTTCCTCCGTCAGCTTACCGAAGCGGCTGTGCCCCCAGCCGGTCAGCAGGACATCCTTGCCGAACTGTTCCTGCAGGCTCATGCCGTTGGTCCTTCCAGGGCATCGGCTGGCGTCGCAGGCCCGTCCAGGGCCACGGTGAATTCGGCCTCCGTCTTTTCCCGGATTTCCTCCACGGTGACCCCCGGGGCGAGGCGGGTCAGCGTGAGCTGCCGCCCGCCGTCGCCCGCTTTTTGCTCATTCTTCGCGAGGTCGAAGACCGCGAGGTCACTGATGATCCGGTCCACCACGGCAAGGCCGGTGAGGGGAAGCGTGCACTGCCGCACGATCTTGGCGCTGCCGTCCTTGGCGTTGTGCTCGGTGAGAACCACCACGCGCGGTGTCCCTGCCACGAGGTCCATGGCGCCGCCCATGCCCTTGACCATCTTGCCGGGGATGGTCCAGTTGGCGAGGTCCCCGTTCCCGGAAACCTGCATGGCCCCCAGGATGGCCACTTTGACGTGGCCGCCACGGATCATGCCGAATGATGTGGCGGAGTCGAAGATGCTTCCGCCGGGCAGCACGGTGACGGTCTGTTTGCCGGCGTTGATGAGGTCGGCGTCCTCCTCGCCCTCGTAGGGGAACGGTCCCATGCCCAGCAGCCCGTTTTCGCTCTGCAGCACAACCCGGACGCCATCGGGCAAATTGTTGGCCACCAACGTGGGAATCCCGATGCCCAGGTTGACGTAGTCGCCGTCGTTCAGTTCTTCGGCTGCGATGGCAGCCATTTCATCCCTGGTCCAGGCCATGGGGGTCTCCTTTGTATCGTTGGTCGCTCAGACGGTCAGGGCTTCGGTTTGCACGGCAATGGGGCGCTGCCGGACGGTGCGCTGCTCGATGTCCTTGACCCGGTCCCTGGCCTGGACGAGGCGCTGGACGAACACGCCCGGCGTGACGATGTGGTTGGGATCCAGTTGGCCCGGTTCCACGATTACCTCGGCCTCCGCGATGGTCAGGAGGCCGGCGGTTGCGACCACCGGGTTGAAGTTCCGGGCGGTGTAGCGGTAAATCAGGTTTCCGTCCGTGTCTGCGGTGTGCGCATGGACCAGCGCGACGTCGGCCCTGATGGCGCGCTCGCGGACGTACGTCTCGCCGTCGAACACCTCGTGCGGCTTGCCTTCGGCAACCAGGGTGCCCACGCCGGTTTTGGTGTAGAAAGCGGGGATGCCGGCGCCGCCGGCTCGGAGGCGCTCCGCCAGGGTGCCCTGCGGGGTGAACTCCACCTCCAGGTTGCCGGCCAGGTACTGCTCGGCGAAGAGCTTGTTTTCGCCCACGTAGCTGGCGATGACTTTGCGGACCTGGCCAGCCTCGATCAGGATGCCCAGGCCCTTGCCGTCCACCCCCATGTTGTTGGAGACCACTGTCAGGTCCTTGACGCCGGAGTCGCGAACGGCCTCGATCAGGTCCGCGGGAATTCCGCTCAGGCCGAATCCGCCGACGGCGATGGTGATGCCGTCCTGCAGTGCCCCCGCCAGGGCGTCGGTGGCTGCTGGCTGAAGTTTGGACATGGCGCCTCCTCATTGAGAATCCCGCGGTGGTGGTCCATCTTGTGGACGCGGGGCTTGAGAAGGGACACTACGGGCGGCGCGGAGGGGCTGTCAAGCAGTGAAAATTCCGGTTTGAAGTCAGTTTTTACAGTGTGGACGGTATCATTCGAGGAGTCCACATTGTGGATGCCGAAGGAGGAAAATGACTAATTCGCCAGTGCAGGGAGCCCAGGTAGTCAGCCGCATTGCCAGGCTGCTGCGGCTCGTGGGGCGCAGTTCGGAAGGGATGCCGTTGTCCGTGCTGGTGAAGGAATCCGGTCTCACAAGGCCCACCGTCCACCGGCTCCTCACCTCCCTCGCATCGGAGGGGTTGCTGGATCACGATGCCGGCAGCGGGAAGTGGGTGCTGGGCCCCGAGATGCTCCTCATGGGGTCGGTGGCAGCTGCGCGGTTTCCGCTGGAGGACATTGCCCGGCCAAGCCTCCGCAGGCTGGCCGAGGCCACCGGCGAGAGTGCCTTCTTCTCCATCCGCCGCGGTTCCGAGACCGTGTGCCTGCTGCGCGAGGAGGGGAGCTTCCCGGTCCGGTCCTTTGTGCTGCACGAGGGCGTCCGGTTCCCCCTCGGTGTGGCCTCCGCGGGCACTGCGATCATGGCGTTCCTGCCCGAGGCCGAGCAGGAGGAGCTGCTAAAGGGGTGGGCGGAACACGCAGGTGCTTTCGCTGCGGCGCATACGGAGGAACGCGTCCGGGCCAACCTCGCACAGACCAGGTTGGCGGGCTACTCGGTGAACCCGGGGCTGGTCCTGGAAGGCAGCTGGGGGATGGGCGCCGCGGTATTCGATGCGTCCGGCAGGCCCGCCTGGGCGCTTTCCCTCACGGGCATCGAGCCGCGCTTCAAGCCCGAGCGGCAGGAAGAGCTGGGCAGTCTCCTGATGGCCGAGGCGCACCGCATCACCCAGCAGCTGGGCGGCGACGGGAAGGGCGGCCGGCCCCGCTGAGTCTCCCCATGTTTGCCGGGGAACGACGACGGCGCGCCGCCCTTTCCGGTGCGGCGCGCCGTCGTGCTTGGCAAAACTGGGGAATTCAGCGGCCCTGAGCTGAATTCCCGGCTGGATTCCTACAGCCCTGCGCGCGGCTCTTCCGGGCCCTGGTGCTTCCACCAGGTATCAAAGATGGTGACGGGCACGGTGCGCTTGTGCCGGGTGCGCAGGTACTTCTCCTCGATCAGCCCAGCCACGGATTCGGGAACGTCCCGGCCTTCCAGGTAATCGTCGATCTGGTCGTAGCTCAGGCCCAGTTCGTCCTCATCCGTGCGGCCCGGCTTGTCGTCCAGCAGGTCCGCGGTGGGCACCTTTTCCCAGACGCGGGCGGGCGCGCCGAGCTCGGCCAGCAGGGCCCGGTTTTGCCGTTTGTTCAGGCCGAACAGCGGAAGGATGTCGGCGCCGCCGTCACCGTACTTGGTGAAGAAGCCGGTGACGGACTCCGCGCCGTGATCCGTGCCGACCACCAGGTAGTTGTGTTCGCCAGCCAGCGCATACTGCGCGATCATGCGGGTGCGTGCCTTGGTATTGCCTTTGTGGAAGTCGGAGATTTCCGAGCCCACGGTCTTCTCGAACTCGTCCTCGAAGCCGTCCACGGCGGCCGAGATGTTGAAGGTCCACTCGGTCTTGGGCTGGATGAAGTCCAGGGCGGCCTGGGCATCTTCCTCGTCGTGCTGGACGCCGTACGGCAGCCGCACGGCCACGAAGTTGGCGTCCACACCCTCGGCTTCGAGCTCCTCGACGGCCAGTTGGGCCAGTTTTCCGGCCAAGGACGAGTCCAGTCCGCCTGAAATACCCAGGACGAAGCCCTTGGTGTGGGTGGCCTTCAGGTAGTCCTTCAGGAATGTGACGCGCTTGCGCACCTCCCCGGCGGGGTCGATCCGGGGCTGAACGCCCATTTCTTCGATGATGCTGGCCTGGAGTTCGCGCATGTGGTCCAGCCTAGTCAGGCCTGTCAGTCCGCCTCAAGCATCCACACCGGCACGCCCCCACTAAACTGGAGTCCATGACTTCCCCCAGTGACACTGCAGTAGACGCTGCAGCCGCCCGAGCCCGCCTGCTGGAACTGATCAAGGAACTCGCCGTGGTCCGCGGCAAGGTAATCCTGTCCAGCGGAGCGGAAGCCGATTACTACATTGACCTCCGCCGCATCACGCTGCACCACGAGGCCTCCAAGCTCGTGGGCCAGGTCATGCTGGCGCTGGCGGACGACGCCGGAATCGACTTCGAGTGCGCGGGCGGACTCACCATGGGGGCCGACCCCGTGGGGACCGCGGTGATGCACGCCGCCGTCGACGCCGGCCGGAATGTTGACGCGTTTGTGGTCCGCAAAGCCCAGAAGTCCTACGGCATGGGCCGCCAGGTTGAGGGCCCGTCCGTGGAGGGCCGCAAAGTGCTGGTCCTCGAGGACACCTCCACCACGGGCGGTTCGGCGCTGACGGCAGTGGAAGGCGTCCGCAAGGCCGGGGGCAATGTTGTGGCTGTCGCCGTCATTGTGGACCGGGACACCGGCGCCAAGGAAAAAATCGAAGCGGAGACCGGGGTTCCGTACCTTTTTGCCTTCGGCAAGGACGAGCTCGGGCTTTCCTAGTCCCCGTCGTTGAGGAGCCCGGGCGCCCTGTGCCCGGGCTCCGGTGTTGGAGCGGGACGTAGGGCTGGCTTATCATTTGCGTTATCCCCTTAATTTCCCGTACGGAGAACGTGCACGATGCTCCCCCCTCAACAGCCCTTGAGCGCGACCGACCAGATCCAGAACCTCATTCTGGAAAGTGCCGACTTCGAGGCCTTCCTGAACGAACTGGCGCGGTTCTCCGCGCATCAGGTGGCCGGCGACGGCGATGACGCACTCTGCGGCATCACCCTGCTCCGGGACCGCAAGGCGGCGACGATTGGCTGGAGCAGCGACTCCGCCCGGGAAGTGGACGAAATCCAGTACTCCTTGTCCCAGGGCCCCTGCCTCACTGCGGCGGAAGAGGAACGCGAAGTCCATGTTCCGGACCTGTTCGAGGAGGACCGCTGGGGACCGGACTACGCGTCAGCAGTGGCCTCGCACGGGCTGCGGTCAGTACTGTCGCTGCCTTTCAACCTGCAGGGCGAGGCGAAGGCTGCACTGAACCTGTACTCCGACGTCCCCCATAAATTCGATGAGCGTGCCACCGCAAAGGCCCGTGGCTATACAAGGGAAATTTCGCAGGCGCTCAGGCTCGCAGTGAGGTTCTCGCTGCATACGGACAGCGCCGCAAATCTCCGGGCAACCCTGGAGTCCCGGACCATCATCGACATCGCCATCGGCATTGTGATGGCACAGAACAGGTGCAGCCAGGAGGCAGCGGTCAACATCCTCACCGAAGCCTCCAGCAACAGCAACACCAAGCTGCGCGATATCGCCAAATCATTGGTGGACTCCGTAGGAGGCGCGGGGACGCGCACGCATTACCAGGAACCAGGGAAGCGGCAGGCCGACCAGACCGCGTGACGAACGGCTTGTGCGTGGCTCGTGCTGGAGGTTACGCTTACCGAGGTTGAGCCGTCGGCCATAGACACCCTTTTTTGGAGTACCTATGGACCGCGCACTAAACGCCCTCGTTAACCTTGATGTCCCTGCCGACATTGTTTGCATTGATGTCCGCGGGAGCCTCAACCAGGACTCCCGGCCGGGTCTTGTCCAGATCATCCGCCGCATCAGGAGGATGGGGATCCGTTCCCACATCCGGGTGGAGCTTTCCCGCGCTGCCTTGGTGGAGTCCTCGGCACTGGCGGGCCTGCGCAGTGACCTCAACGCCATCGACACCGGGAGCCTGACCGGGATTTCCGGCGCAGGGGTTTCCCTTGATCTTTCGCCCGCCGGGAACGAATGGGCTGCAGCTTCGGGCTCCGCCGGGCAACCACTGACAATCCTCGACGGCTTTCCGGCCGGCGCCGTTGCAGACATCAGCGCCCTTGGCTACCCGGCTGCCGCCCCCGGTGAAGCCGGGATCCCGCCGTTGGATCTGACCGGGCTCGAGGTGCTGTGCGGCCGCGCGCTGCAGGAGTACTCGGATGAGGAACTGCTGCTCGCCAGTGACACCCTCTTCACCCTTTTGGACAACCCTGCATCTTTCCCGGGGTCTGACCTGCTGGCCCGGTACGACGACATCGGGCAGGAGATGCTGCGCCGCCAGCAGGACACCGCAGCCCCGGTTGCGGCAGCGGAAGGACAGGCTGCCAGCTGACACGGCGTCACTGAAAGGTTACCGGCGGCTTCTTGCGACGGTGTCTTCCGGTGTGCCTACGGTAGGGGTGTGCCATATGAGGGGGAAGTTTATCCGCAGGACCGGCGCGGGGCTTATGGAGTCCGGCTGCTGCAGGATGCTGCTGCCCTGAAACAGTTTTCCCGCCGGGGATTCCTGGCGGGAGCAGGCCTGTCAGGCCTGCTAGCCGCAGACATGCTGCTCACGCGGCAGGTGCAGTCTGCCCGCCAGGTGAACCGGGTCCTGGCTGTTCCGGACGATTTCGCTGATGAGTACTATCCGGACGCCAGCTGGTTCTTGTTCCCCGGCTATAAAACCAGCTGGGAAGAGGCGCAGTGGATCCTCAACTCCCTTCGTGGCGCGTTGAACAAGCGCGCCAGGCTCGCCGCCATCGGCTATTCCAACCTGGGCCTGGACATTGATGAGGTTGTTATCGCCGTCATCGAGTACGTCCGTGCCCAAAAGCTCACCAAGCTGTTTTTCTACGGGCACAGTTTCGGTGGAATGGTGGCCACCCAGGTAGCCGCCCGGCTGCGGGAGCTCCATGGGCTGGAGGTGCAATTCATCGTCCTGGACTCCAGCCCGTACAGCAAGCACGACGTCCTGGACCAAAGCTGGTTCGACGGCGTGGTGTTCCTGTACGAAAGAGGTTTTCGGTTCCCGTCCGCCCTCCGCGGTGGCTATGAACTGGGGGAGCGGGTCATCCATAAGGATGAACGGAGCTGGCGGCAGATCCTTGACCAGACGCTCGAACAGCTGTCGCCGATCGCACCGTCCAGCCTGCTCGTCCAGTCGGAGTCTGCCTACATCTACCACTTCGATGGGACCCGGTTCACGGACAAAATAGGCGGAGCCAAAATGGCCTACATCGGCAACCCCCGCGACCGCACCGTGCGTTACCAGACGGCGGTGGAGGCATGGGCGGTGGCGTTCAAGGCGAACATGGTTTCCAGCGGGCTTCAGACCGAAGGGGCCGCCCCCGCCCACGCCAGCCCCGGCTGGAACCCAAACATCTACCGGCCCATCCTGGACGAGCTCCTGGACGAGAACTTCCCGTTGCCCCGGGGAGGATCCCGGGTGACGGTCTTCTAGCGCCGGACCTAGATCTGGTTCTTCAGGTCCGCCACGGAGTTCAACACCTGGTTGGGTCGGAACGGGTACGAGCCGATCTCTTCGCGCTGGGTGATCCCGCTGAGCACCAGGACGGTGTGCAGCCCTGCTTCCATGCCCGCAACGATGTCCGTGTCCATCCGGTCCCCGATCATGGCGGTGGTCTCGGAGTGCGCGTCAATCTGGTTCATGGCGGAGCGGAACATCATCGGGTTGGGTTTGCCCACAATGTAGGGTTCCCGGTCCGTTGCCTTGGTGATGAGGGCTGCGATGGCGCCGGTAGCCGGTAGGGGTCCGTCCTTGGATGGTCCGGTGGCGTCAGGGTTCGTGGCGATGAACCGTGCCCCGGCCAGGATAAGACGGATGGCGGTGGTGATGGCCTCGAAGGAATACGTGCGCGTCTCGCCGAGCACCACAAAGTCCGGGTCCTGGTCGGTGAGAATGAAGCCGGCCTCGTGCAGCGCCGTCGTCAGTCCTGCCTCACCGATGGTGTAGGCGCGGTTCCCGGAACCGGAACCCTCCACCTGGTTCTTGAGGAACTGGGCGGTGGCCAGGGCTGATGTCCAGATGTTCTCCTCCGGAACCTCCAGCCCGGAGGCACGCAGCCGCGCGGCAAGGTCGCGCGGGGTGAAGATGGAGTTGTTGGTGAGCACCAGGAAGCGCTTGGACGTGTCCACCCACCGCTGGATCAGCTCGGCGGCGCCGGGCACCGCCTGGTTTTCGTGGACCAGGACGCCGTCCATGTCCGTCAGCCAGCACTCGATGTCCTGCCCGCTGCGGTACACCGAAGGTGACCCTTTAACCTTGTCCGCTTCTGCCATGCCTACCTCCGCCGGTGATGAAAGCCCGAAAGGTCCAGTCTAGTGTTGAGGGGTGAACCAAACGCCCGGTATGACGTCCGAACCGCCAGCAGCATCCGGAGAGGCACCCCCGGAGGGGCCGGGCGAAAAGCCGGAAGTCGGCGTCGGACCCTGGGAAGGCGAGCTGCCGGAGGGTGACCACTGGGACCCTGACCTCCTGGCGGACGGCGACCGCCGCAATGTGCTGGACAAGTACCGCTACTGGAAGCATGACGCGATCGTGGCGGAGCTGGACTCCCGGCGGCACAACTTCCACGTCGCGATCGAAAACTGGCAGCACGACCTCAACATCGGCACGGTGGTGCGCACAGCGAATGCTTTCCTCGCCAAGGAGGTGCACATCATCGGACGACGGCGGTGGAACCGCCGGGGCGCGATGGTCACCGACCGCTACCAGCATGTCCGCCACCACCCCACCGTGGAGGATTTTGTGGCCTGGGCGCAGGGGGAGGGGCTGGCGATCATCGGGATCGACATCTTCCCGGACTCCGTTCCGCTCGAAACCTACGAACTGCCCAAGGACTGCGTGCTGGTGTTTGGCCAGGAAGGCCCAGGGCTGACCCCCGAGGTGCATGAGGCCGCCCTCGCCACCCTGTCCATCGAGCAGTTCGGGTCCACCAGGTCCATCAATGCGGCCTCGGCAGCCGCAATCGCCATGCACGCCTGGGTACGCCGGCACGTGTTCAACCAGCACGTGTAGGGTGCGCGAAATGGCATTTAACGGCAAAGCTGGCGCCCCGGATTGCCGTTAAATGCCATCTCGCTGTGTTCTTGATGCGTGGGATGTGGATAACTCCTTCCGGCCAGTCCTACCGGGCGAGAATGGGGGATGCGCAGGGCAGCCCTTCCACCTCACTTGACCAACGGTTCCTTTTCCCTCCGGGCTTCCGACAAGGCCGGGGTCACGCGTACGCGCACGGCGGCGAAGGACCTGGTGACTGTTTCACGGGGAATCCGGGTGCCGGCAAAGTCTGAAGCCACGGGGCCGCTGGCATTGCGGGCCTACACTGACCTTGACGACACGTCGATCCTGGCGTCATTGTCGGCCGCGCACGTTTGGGGCGTGCCGTTGCCAGCCCGATGGACCGGTGACTGGCGGATCCACCTCGCCCGGCGCCGCGGTTTCAGCTTCCCGCGTCGTGCCAACGTCGTAGGGCACCTGTTGACTTTCCTCCCGGATGAGGTGACGGAGTACGACGACGTCCGGCTCACCTCGCCTGCGCGGACCTGGCTGGACTTGGCTTCCATGCTTGAAGTGGCGGAACTGGTGGCGGTGGGCGACTATCTCGTCTGCTCCCATGGATCCGCGTTCCCACGCTCAAAGGAGGCCATCTGCAGTATCGAAGAGTTGCGCGGCATCATCGGTCAGCATCCCGGGATGAGGGGCGTTCGCACTGCCCGCGGAGCGCTTGACCTGATTCGAGTGGGATCGGATTCTGCACCCGAGACCCGGATGCGCCTGCTGCTCATTGATGCCGGGCTACCGGAACCGCTCCTGAACCACGTGCTGTTGGACCAGCGTGGAGTTCCTGTCCTTTGGCCGGACGCAGCCTACCCACAATGGAAGATTGCACTTCAGTATGACGGTGAACACCATGGCGGCGCGGAGCAGTACCTCAGGGATATCCGTCGGCAGGACATGACCGCCTCACAGGGCTGGATGGAAGTCCGGATTTGCAAGCAGCACCTCGAAGGCGAGCGCCCCGCCGTCGTGCAGAAGGTCAGGCGGGCGCTACAAAGCAAGGGCTGGAGCCGAAATGACAGATAAGGGCAATTGCGAGCCCCGCCATTGCCATTAAGTGCCAGCTCGGCTGGGACGTGCGAGGTAAGGGTGCGGCGTAACCCGGAACACTCTTTGCGCGGTAATGGCTAGGATGGTGCTAGCCGTAAGCGGTACTCCAGGGTTACCAGCCCACCGACGAACCTCAGCATAGGAGTCAGCATGCCCATTGCAACCCCAGAGATCTACTCCGAGATGATCGACCGCGCGAAGGCGGGTGGATTCGCGTTCCCGGCTGTGAACGTCACGTCCTCGCAGACGCTGAACGCAGCCCTGCGCGGCTTCGCGGAAGCTGAGTCGGACGGCATCGTTCAGGTCTCCACCGGCGGTGCGGCCTACTGGTCCGGTGCCTCCACGAAGGATATGGTTGCAGGCTCCCTGGGCTTCGCCGCCTTCGCCCGTGAAGTGGCGAAGAACTACAACGTCAACATCGCCCTGCACACGGACCACTGCCCCAAGGACAAGCTGGACGGTTTTGTGCTGCCCCTGCTCGCAGCGTCCGAGGCTGAGGTCAAGGCCGGCCGCAACCCGTTGTTCAACTCCCACATGTGGGACGGCTCCGCTGAGACCCTGCAGGAAAACCTGCGTATCGCCCGGGAGCTGCTGGAGCGCACCGCGGCCGCGAAGATGATCCTTGAGGTCGAGATCGGCACCGTGGGCGGCGAAGAGGACGGTGTTGAGAACGAGATCAACGAGAAGCTTTACACCACCGTCGAGGACGCCCTGGCCACCATTGATGCACTTGGCGCCGGCGAGAACGGCCGCTACATCACCGCTCTGACCTTCGGCAACGTCCACGGCGTCTACAAGCCCGGCGGTGTTAAGCTGCGCCCGGAGATCCTCAAGGACATCCAGGCCCAGGTGGGCGCCAAGATTGGCAAGGACAGCCCGTTCGACCTCGTGTTCCACGGCGGTTCCGGCTCCTCGGACCAGGAAATCGCCGACGCTGTTTCCTACGGCACCATCAAGATGAACATCGACACCGACACCCAGTACGCCTACACGCGTCCGGTGGCGGACCACATGTTCCGCAACTACGACGGTGTCCTGAAGGTCGACGGTGAAGTGGGCAACAAAAAGACCTACGATCCCCGCGTCTGGGGTGCCTCCGCTGAAGCCGGCCTGGCAGCCCGCGTGGTGGAAGCCACGAAGCAGCTCGGTTCGGCCGGAAAGACTTTCTAGATGTCGGACGAGTTCCGCAAGAACCTGATGGGCCCCGAGCCCACGCTCCTGCCTGCCGAGACCGAGGTCTACCAGCAGCTGGAAGCAGGCCAGGAAGCCCTGGACCTGGTGGAAAAGCACCCCACATCCTCGCTGCTGTGGGCCGTGCTGGCCGAAGAGGCCTGGGCTGAGGGGCGAACCATCGATTCCTACGCCTACTCGCGGGTGGGCTACCACCGCGGGCTGGACTCGCTGCGCCGCAACGGCTGGCGGGGCGTTGGCCCCATCCCGTGGGAGCACGAGCCCAACCGCGGCTTCCTGCGGGCGCTGTACTCGCTGGGGCGCGCTGCCGCCGCGATCGGCGAGGCGGAGGAGCCGGAACGGATCGAGAAGTTCCTGAACGATTCGGACCCCACGGCGAAGGCAGCCATCGAAAGCAAGTAATACAACGCGGGGTCGCTTTCCGCCCTCTCCGATAGCCGGATTCGGCTGGACGATCCCCACCGCCTCCCTCGCTTCGCTGCGCTCAGCCAGGGAACCCGGGCGGCGGAGGCCCCTTAGGCCGACGACGGCCGGTCACCTTTTTGAAAAGGTGACCGGCCGTCGTCGAACTTTAAGGCTTCCGATGGGGAACTAGCTGGATTTCTGCAGGCCCGTCCGGGCCATCGCGTCGGCGTAGGCCACGCGCATGTCCTCGAGGTACTCCTCCTGGCGGGCAGGCGACCCGGCGAAAGCGCGGCCGCTGAGGGAACGCACCTTGTAGGTCTTCAGGCCGCGGCGCCAGAGCAGCGGCACTTCGGTCTTCAGCAGCAGGTTGGCCAGGCGGTTGGCCTCCGTGCCGTGTGCCACGATCACCGAGGCGCGCGGAACGAGTGCCAGAAACTTCAGCAAAGGCTTGAGGCCCGCGGAAATCTGGTCGGGCGTGAATTTCCCGTTGGCCTCTCCGGCGACATGCCAGGGGTGGACGTTCCAGGGCATAACGAACTCCGGCCGCAGTCCCAGCTTCCACTGGATCCCCAGCATCCGGGTGGCGGCGTCGTGGTCGCCGGCGGTGATGAAACCGGACGGGTCGGCCTCACCGATGTTCGAGTACAGGCTGATGATGCGGCATTCGTCGACGTCGTGCATGGGGTCCACGTAGGGCACGATGGTGCCGGGCTTGGTGTCCTGCAGGGAATCGCACAGTTCGTTGACGGCTGCAACATTGGGTTCGTAGCGGCGGTTCAGAAGCTGCTCATGGAAGGTTTCGGGTGCCAGGGCTGTCATGTAGTGCTGGGTCTCCTGCGGGGATTGGTGTTGCTGCCACCGCGAAAATGGGCGCACGATGGCGCAGCAATCCGAAGTGGTTGAAATGGGGCGGACCGATTCCTGGTCGGCCTTTACCAGTTTAGCAAGCCCCGCGAAACGAAACGCCGGTCCCGTGCACCCAAATCCAAAAGGGCACGGAACCGGCGAGTTCAGCGTTTATTGTCCGGTGGCTACCAGAGCCGCTTGGTGGCCCGGCGCGCACCCTCTCCCAGGGCTTCCAGCTTCGCGAAGGCGATCTGCGGATGGACCCTGCCGCCCAGGCCGCAGTCGGTGGAGGCGGTGACGTTCTCACGGCCCACAACATCTGCGAACCGTACGATCCGGTCCGCCACCAGGTCCGGGTGCTCCACCACATTGGTGGCGTGCGAGACGATACCGGGGATGATGACCTTGCCCTCGGGGAGCCTGGTGTCCTCCCAGACCCGCCACTCGTGCTCGTGGCGGACGTTGGCAGCCTCGAAGGAATAGCCCCCGGCGTTGATCTGCAGCATGGTGTCCACCAGGTCCGCAAGGGGAAGGTCGGTGGTGTGCGGGCCGTGCCAAGAACCCCAGCAGAGGTGGAAGCGGACCTGCTCTTCGGGAAGGCCGCGGAGGGCGTAGTTCAGGGCCTCCACGCGGATCTGGGTGAACTTGAGGTAGTCGGCCACGCTCGGCTCGGGGCTGATCTGGTCCCAGTTCTCGGCGATGGAGGGATCGTCGATCTGAAGGATCAGGCCGGCGTCGATGATGGCCTTGTACTCTTCGCGAAGCGCGTCGGCGAAGGCATAGATGTACTCCTCCTCCGTGGCGTAGTACTCGTTGGTGATGCGGGACGCGCTGCCGGGGGAGAGGGCCGCGACGAACCCGTCCTTCAGTCCGGTGGCGGCCAGGCCTGCCTTCAGGTTAGCGATGTCGGAGGCGACGGCGTCCTGGCCTGTGTAGACGAGCGGTCCGGTGACCTTGGGGAACGGCTTGGGGCCACCGGTGAAGATGCCGCTGGTGGGATCGTTGTAGGCCTCGGCAAAGTTGGTGCGGTCGCGGCGGTGGATGAAGCCGGTCAGCTGGACGTTGCCCGGGGTGGATTCCTTCGGTTCAACCGCCCACTTGGCGTCGTTGTCCAGTTCCAGCCCGCCCATGCGCGCGAAGGAGTAGGACCACCAGGCGCCGTAGTCCACAGCAGCGGACATCGCGTGCCCGTATTCGCCGTCGTTGGGGATATCAATGCCCAGACTTTCCTGGCGCTGGACCAGGTCCACCACGGAAGCGGTGAGCAGTTCGTTATAGCCCTCTACGTCGGCAGGGTCCGCTTCGCGTGCGGCGTTGGCGGCAATAAGTTCTGGGGTACGGGGCAATGATCCGGCGTGGGTGACGCGGATGTGGTCAGTGTTCAGGGACATGCTGGAATTCCTTTCCATCGGTCCTGGCAGTAGCACCTTCGCAGGCAGGACGTACCTGCGCTATGTGGGTTGCTGCGGCGTCATCGATCCAGGTCTCTCGGCCGCTCCGGATGGGTTCTCTCACTTAAATGCACCGGTACGCCCGGGAGCAAATCGGCTTGCGGATTATGTCGGGCGGAACTCCGGGCGGTGCCGCCCAAAACCAGGGCCGGAAACCCACGTTTCAGAACGTGATAACTGACTGCAGATCATTGTCATATCCATTGACAGGATTGGTCCAGGTTGGTTGGCTTTTGTCACAGCCCACATGGGGGACATTGCGGGCTGGCCCCAGCTGATGCATTCGAAAGAGGTAACGCCCTGTGAGAAAAACCCTGGCAACCTTCAGGACTTTGGCAGTTTCCGGAGCCTTGGCACTGGCAGCAGTGGCCGCGCCGGCACCGGCGATGGCCGTGGGCGAAGGCCCCAACTATGACGGCGACGGCCAGATCACCACATCGAAGCTTGCCACGTACGAGCAGATGGTCTCCTTCCTCAAGGACCAGGACGCCCGCCAGGGCGCCATGGAACTGGAGGTCATCGGCCAGACCGTGAAGGGCCGGGACATCCACCTGGTCAAATACATGACGGATCCGGCCAAGCCCACCATTCTCTACCTGACGCAGCAGCACGGCAACGAGCAGCTCACCACCGAGGGCGCGCTGGAATTCGTCAAGCACCTGGGCACCGGCAAGTCCGCAGGCGTTCTCGACGGCGCGAACATCCTCATCGTTCCCATGCTCAACGCGGACGGCGCCATGGGGGACGTGAACTTCCCGCTGGATGATTACCTGGCCAAGGGGGACCGCAACATGACGCGGTACAACGCCGAAGAGGTGGACCTCAACCGCGACCACGTAGCCAAGCTCCAGCCGGAAACGCAGGCGCTGCACAACAACGTGATGCGCAAGTACCGGATCGACTACATGATCGACCTGCACCACCAAGGCACCCGCAGCGAACGCGACGGCAAGCTGGTCTCCGGGTCCATCCTGTACCCCACCACGCCGAACGCCGATCCCGCAGTTGTCGAAAAGTCCAAGCAGCTGGGCGCCGTCGTGTTCCACAACGTCGACTCCACCGGCTGGGGCCACCTCGGCAAATATGTGGGCGGCAGCGCCGAGACGATCAGCCGCAACGGGATCGCCGTGGAATACGGGATCGCGACACTCCTGTTTGAGATGCGCGGCATGTCCGACCACTACCTGGACGGCTACGCCCTGGGGCTGCGGAGCAACGGATACCTGATCAAGCAGACCGTCACCACCCTGACTGCCACCGCCGCTGCGATCGCTGACGGATCAATCGCCGACGCCGACACCTCCTTCTGGGACAGCCTGGCCACCCAGACCTCCCGGCCCGGTGAGGAAGCCGACGACGAGTAGCACCGCTGCTGACAGTCCGCCGCGGTCCTTCGCCCTGCAGGAGTCCTTTACCCTGCAAGAAGGACCGCGGCGGTCCAGCGAGTGGACAAAGTCCCTCATCGGCTAAACTTGGGTGGTAAGAGCCCCGGAACTCTTGCGTCGCTGTGCCGCCCCGCGGACCAGCGAAGGCCGGTCCATTCGGGGCATTCTCATGAACGGCGCTCCACCAGGCGAGCCACGAAGTGGCCCGGCCCGGGCAGCCCGAACGAATGGGGGAGGATCCCATGCCAGCAATTGTGATCGTAGGAGCCCAATGGGGCGACGAAGGAAAAGGCAAGGCGACCGACCTGCTGGGCGGCCGCGTTGACTATGTCGTCAAGCCCAACGGCGGCAACAACGCCGGGCACACCGTCGTCGTAGGCGGTGAAAAATACGAACTCAAGCTGCTTCCGGCAGGCATCCTCAGCCCCAACGCGGTCCCCATTATCGGCAACGGCTGCGTTGTTAACCTCGAGGCGCTGTTCCAGGAGATCGAAGGCCTCGAAGCCCGCGGTGCGGACACCTCCAAGCTTCGCGTTTCCGCGAACGCACACCTTGTTGCTCCCTATCACCAGGTGCTGGACAAGGTGACGGAGCGCTTCCTCGGCAGCCGCGCCATCGGAACCACCGGACGCGGCATCGGCCCCGCGTACATGGACAAGGTGGCCCGCCTGGGCATCCGCGTCCAGGACGTGTTTGACGAGTCAATTCTCCGCCAGAAGGTGGAAGGTTCACTGCGCCAGAAGAACGAACTCCTGGTCAAGGTCTACAACCGCCGCGGTGTGCTGGTGGATGAGATCGTGGAGTACTTCCTGTCCTTCGCCGACCGGCTCCGTCCGCTGGTCATCGACAGCACCCTGGTCCTGAACTCCGCCCTGGACGAGGGCAAGGTAGTCCTGATGGAAGGCGGCCAGGCTACCTTCCTGGACGTGGACCACGGAACCTACCCGTTCGTCACCTCCTCCAACCCCACGGCCGGCGGCGCCTCCGTGGGTTCGGGCATCGGGCCAACCCGCATTTCCCGCTCCATCGGCATCATCAAGGCCTACACCACTCGTGTTGGCGCCGGCCCGTTCCCCACGGAACTCTTCGACGAGATGGGCGTCTACCTGCAGAAAACCGGTGGCGAGTTTGGGGTCAACACCGGCAGGCCGCGCCGCTGCGGCTGGTACGACGCCGTCCTGGCCCGCCACGCCTCACGCGTCAACGGCTTCACGGACTACTTCGTGACCAAGCTGGACGTCCTCACTGGCATCGAGCAGATCCCGGTGTGCGTGGCCTATGACGTGGACGGCGTACGCCATGACGAGATGCCCATGACGCAGACCGAGTTCCACCATGCAGTGCCGATCTTCGAATACTTCGAGGGCTGGACAGAGGACATCACCGGTGCGCGGACGCTGGCGGACCTGCCGGAGAATGCACGAAACTACGTCCTGGCCCTGGAGAAGCTGTCCGGGACGCGCTTCTCCGCCATCGGCGTTGGACCGGACCGGGACCAGACCATTGTGGTAAACGACCTCATCAACGACTGACGCGCCAGGAATTACGACGGCGGCGGGCCACCTTTCGGGCGGTTTCTAGGGGTCGTTGCAACACCTGCTGGTTAGGTGGTTAGTAGTAAATCACGTAAACGCTCGGCTGGGGTTTTCCAGCCGAGCGTTTTGCGTGGGCGGCCGTTGAGTTCCTGCGCGACGTGCTCGAGGTCTTCGGGCCCGTAGGCGGACAGGTCGGTGCCATTGGGGAAGTACTGGCGCAGCAGCCCGTTGGTGTTCTCGTTCGAGCCGCGTTGCCAGGGGCTTGCGGGGTCGCAGAAGTAGACGGGCATGTCGGTGGCCAGGGTGAAGGATCGGTGTCCGGCCATTTCGGCGCCTTGGTCCCAGGTCAGTGAGCCGCGCAGGTGTGCTGGCAGGGTGGCCATGGTCT
Organism: Arthrobacter sp. Z1-9; assembly: GCF_054792695.1. Lineage (NCBI taxonomy): Bacteria > Bacillati > Actinomycetota > Actinomycetes > Micrococcales > Micrococcaceae > Arthrobacter > Arthrobacter sp. Z1-9. The sequence continues at coordinate 749,113 of NZ_CP096456.1, forward strand.
TGACGAGGCCATCGCGGACGGTTTCAGCGGTGTGGTCTGCGGGCAGGTGCACGAGCATCACGTACCGGGTGGTGCGTTCAACCAGGGTTGCGATGGCGGACTGGTTTAGTGTCCCGGTGATCAGGTCGCCTTCCCAGTGGCCGGGGACGGCACGGTCCTCGACCTCGGGCGGTCGTTCGGAGATCATGACCATGGGATCCGTGAAGCGGGAGATTCGCTGTTCGCCGGTGTTATGGGGTTTGCGGCGGGTCCGGCCGGTGCGCAGGGCTGCCTGGACTTCGCGTTTGAGTCCGCCTCGGGCCTGGACGTAGAGGGCTTGATAGATCGTCTCTGGGCACACACGCATCTCCGGCAGTTCGGGGAAATCTTCGACCAGCGTGTGGCTGATCTGCTCTGGAGACCAGCGTAGGAGCAGTTTCTCTTTCACGTAGTTGCTCAAGTCCGATTCACCAGCCAGTTTCGCGGTCTTGGGCCGGGCGCGGCGTGAGGCAGCTTGACGTTGCGCGGCATACGGCTGGTAACCAACGCCCGGGTGGCCGTTACGGGCGATTTCCCGGCTAACGGTCGACGGCGATCGCTGCAACACTGCCGCGATTGAACGCAGCGAGGCCCCAGCGGCGTTCAGGTCCCGGATGGTTTCGCGTTCTTGCAGAGACAGAAACCTCGGGTCAATGGGCCGTTCAAGCACCGAGATCGATACAGGCCGGGTCTGCTGCCTTTTGTCGGGGATGGCAGGAAGTGTCGAAGAATCCACATCATGGTTGTAGTGCATTCTCTGTCCAGCTGGATAAATGCGTCGACCACCGGATTTCCTCACCCCAAGCTCCCACTCCCGGGCACTGCTGCGGGGAACGCCCAGAGCCTTGACCGCATCGCGCCGGCTCAGGCCTTGATCCCGTAAGCGTAGGTACTCCACCCGCCTGCGATGACTCACCGGTTGGCTGGAAATGCCCGCCTCGCGTGCCCAGCGGAATGCGGTGTTTACATTCAGGCTGATCTCAGCTGCGGCAACAGTCACGCTCCCTTCCCGCTCGAGAACGGACAAGAACTCCCGTTTCTGTTCGGGCGTGTATTTGGCTCTGGCTGCCTGCCGGGCTGATGCGGTGTTCGCGGAAGTGAGGCCAGCCTTTCGGAGCCACTGATAGCAGCTGTTCCGGTTCAAACCCAGTTCTGCCGCGGCCAATGTCGCACTTCCAAGTCGGTCAAAGACCCGGAAGAACTCTTCCCTCTGCTGGACAGTCGATCTCGTGTACTTCCGGGACTCCGCTGAAACATCGCTTAAATGCGGCACGGTCGTTGCAACTCCCAAAATCTATGGGTGTTGCAACGACCGCTAGAACTCAAGTCGAAGGTGGCCCGCCGCTGTTGTTGGGCTGGCCTTGCGCAATTTACACAGGGTTTACGGGGCAGGCCTTGTGAGACTGCAGGCAGGGCCGGGACACTCTTTGTACACCGGTGACCTGATCGCCGATCGTTTCACCACAGCCGCGGGTTAAGGGGCCAGCCATGCGCTCGCCACTGGCGGGGGCTACGACGCCGCCCGACAGGAGCAGCAGGAGGACGGGATCCGCAGAACGAAAGGATTTGTTATGGCCGGAGTATTCGAAGCGTTCGTTGACCAGGATTCGTTTTTCAGGTTTCGGCTGCTGGCCCCGGATGGCGCAGTGATGGCTGTCTCCGGCCCCTTTGAGGACAAAGCAGCCCTCGCTGCCGGTATTGCCGCCGTCCGCGAGTGCGCCGGCACAGGGCTGGTCACCGACCTTTGCCCGGCCGGCGCTGTTGCTCGTCCGGCGCCCATGGCGGCCCCTGCGGCACTGGGAGCGGCGCCTGTGGCGCTGGGAGCGGCGCCGGCCGATTGTGAGGACCGGCGCGCTCCCGCCGTGCACACGTTCATCCTCGCAAAGGGACTTCGCGGGCAGGGAACCAAGCCCCGCTGGACTACCGCAGTTGCCCGTTGAAGGTACCGGTAAAAGTTTCTTTTGAAATTTCTGCTGCAGGCCGTAACCCTTTGCAGGCCTTAGGCGATTACCCCTATGTAGCGCCGGTCTGGAACTTGTCCCCCATCACGTTCCAGGCCGGCACTTTCACTTTCCGGCTGCAGGGGCAGCTGCTAAAACTTGCCACAGCGTATGTGTGGCTGGATCCGGACAGTGGTTACTGAGGGGTAAAGTGATGCGGGGAAAAGGCATTCCCCCTTGGAGTAGGCCTCTTCCGCTCCGGAACCCCTCTTGACTGAAAGCACTACGTCCGTGACTGATGCCCTCACAGACGGGACCCTGCGGGACCAAGCCGCCGGGGCCTCCGTCTTCAGCACTGTCTACCGGACCTATGCATCACAAGTCCTGGGCTACCTCACGGCCCGGGGCGTCGAGGATCCGGAGGCGGCCATGCAGGAGGTGTTCCTCTCCGTCCTGCCACGGCTCGACACCATCCATGGCGGCCCTGCAGGACTCCGTACTTTTATCTTCTCCGTCGCACACGCGCGGATGGTGGACGATCACCGGCGCCAAAGCCGCACACCGGCCAAATTGCCCTTCCAACCCGAGTTGGACCAGCGTGAAGATTCTTCCGCCGAGACCGACGCCCTCGAACGTATTTCGCCCAGCGAGGTCCTGGGCCTGTTGAACGGGCTGCCGCAGGACCAGCGCGACGTCCTGTCCCTTCGCCTCGTCGCCGGACTCACCGTTGATCAGACGGCGGAAACCATGGACAAGACCGCCGGCGCGGTAAAGCAGCTTCAGCGGCGGGCACTGGGAAGACTCCGGGAACTTTCGGCAGTGAAGGAGTACCTGAGGCCATGATGCAAACCAATCACCTGCCGGACACTGTTGAGGACATGCTCCTCGACGCCGGATACGGCAAGGACCCCCAACTTCGCGCCGCCCTTCTTGCCCTGGGGTCGCTGGCGTCCCTGCCCGCACCGGCCCCATCCGGAAGTCTTGCCGTCCTCTTGACGGAACCCGGCACCTCCACTGGTGAGTCGGATGCGATTGGCGGACTAACGGAAAGCGGACCCGACGAACTGGCCGGGCGCCGTCGGCTCCGGGCACACCGGCCGACCGTCGTGGGCCTTGCCCTGATAGCAGGCATGGGACTTGGCGTAGGTGGGGTAGCGGCCAGTTCCGCCGTCCCCGGTCGCTCCGGAAGCCCCTCCATCCAGCACCTGCTTGAAGACTGGACTCCCGCCTGGAGCCTTCCCGCGCGGGACGTCCCTCTGTCCAGGCCGTCGCTGGATGACGTGGACGGACTCGATCCGGATGCAGCGGTACACGGTGCACCGGAACCCGGGGCCACCGGGGCCACCGAAGAAATCGCCACCACTGGCGGTGGCACCCCCGCGGCCGCTCCCGCCGCGGATGATGCCTCTGCCGCACGCCGCACCCCGGAAATACCCGCACCGAACATACCCGGGCAAGGGAAGCAGGGAAACGGGGAGGGCCAAAGGGGCGGGAAGGACGCTGCCACCGAATCCGGGAAGCCCGGCGCCGCAGCTGCCCGGGACGAAAAGGAGACCCCTGTCGGCGGGCTCCCGGAGCAGGCGGTTGGTCAGGGAGGCGCAGGTGCCCCGGACGAGGAGGCCAACCACGTGGCTGGAGCGGCGCCAGGGGCAGGGCCGGGCTCCGTGCCGGAAGTCCTTCGGCAGGGTGTGGACGCCGCCGGGGCAGCTGCACATGCAGTGCCCGGTGCGAAATGGCTGCAGAAGTTCAGCCGGTAGCCGCAACAGGGGGAGTACGTTGGCCAGCGTGCCCTCCCGGCCACGTAGGCTAGGCGTATGGGGCACAAAAATGATCCTGCCGTTGTCGAACGCCTGATGCGCACCAAGGGGCGGTGGGCCATCGTGGGCCTCACCACCAATGAGTGGCGCGCCGCCTACGATACTTCGCTTTTCATCCGGGACCGCCTGGGTATGGAGATCATCCCCGTCAACCTGCCGGGAGAGCCGGTTCACGGAGAGGCCGGCTACCGGAGCCTTGGTGACATTCCCGCAGAGAAGCACCCCATCGACGTCGTGGATTGCTTTGTGAACTCCCAGAAGGTGGGGGAGGTCGTGGACCAGGCGATCGCCGTGGGGGCGAAGGCGGTGTGGCTACAGTTGGGAGTCATTGATGAGGCTGCGGCGGAGCGGGCCAAGGCGGCCGGGCTGGATGTAGTGATGGACACGTGCCCGGCCCAGCAGGCCTGGAAATACAACCTCTGACGGCCCCCGCCGGTTAGCGGGTCAGAAGTTCGGGATGGTGCCGCTCAGTGACATCCGGGTGGGCACGCATCCTGCCCTTGAGCATGTTCATCCCGTACGAGGCCAGGAGCGGGTTCGCGGGATCGTCTGAAATGCCCCTCGCTTCGGCCTTCAACTCGGGCGGCAGCGGGACAGGATCGATCACCGCGTCCAGCCGGGGAGACCAGAAGAACGGGACGGAGTACCTGTCCACGCCCGGGGGTGGCGCCTGCACCCGGTGGATGGTGGCCGCCAGGTATCCCTCCGTTGCCACTTCCAGCATCTCGCCGAGGTTTACCACCAAGGCGCCCGGGATAGGCTCCACAGGCAGCCACTCCGTCACGCCGGGGGGCTGGACCTCCAGCCCGCCTACCTGGTCCTGCAGGAGGAGCGTGACGAATCCGTAGTCCGCATGGGAGCCGACTCCTTGGTCGCCGGCTGCCTCGACCACGCCGCCGACGTAATGCACCAGTTTGCCCATCCAGGCAGGTGAATCGCGGAAGGGCTCGTCGAAGTAGTCCTCGGGCAGTTCCAGGGAAACAGCGATGGCACGAAGGAGCTCCATTCCAACCGTGGACATCAGCTCGGCCCACGCCATCGCCGCAGGCTTGAGCTCGGGAAAGGCCTCGTCCGGCCACAGGTTCGGACCCTGCAGCAGCCAGTACGGCTGGTCGGCCGGATAGTCCCTGACCGGCTCACGCTCGGGAGAGTAGTCGATTTGTTCGCGCGCGTCAGCCCTGCCCTGGGTCACCTCGGTGCCCATCCGGGTGTATCCCCGGAAGTGGGGCGACAGGCGGTTGTCCAGCTTCATCCGTTCCTCCAGGGGCAGGTTGAAGAAGCGCTGGATGACGTCCAGGAGCTGCTCGGGCTGGCCCGGGGCGGCACCGTAGCCGGTGATTTGGAAGAAGCCGACGTTATGGGTGGCGTACCGCAGCTGTTCAATGAATTCCGGACTGAAAGACCCGTAGGGCTGCCGCGCGGTGCTCAGGTCCAGAACAGGTATCCCCTGATCGTGTGACATCCTCGCAGACTAGCACCGCAGGGGCCTGCTTTATAGGCTGACTTTATGGACCCCGACGCGCTGAGGAAAATCTGCCTTTCGTTCCCCGGAGCGTACGAGGATTACCCGTTCGGGCCGGAGACTGCCGTATTCAAGATCCGGGCAAGTGTGACCGGCGGGGCCCGGCACGAGGCCAAGCTCTTTGCCCTGTCGTCGATGGACGCCAGGGACTTTTACGTGAACCTCAAATGCGAGCCGAACCTGGCCGTTCAGCTCCGCGCGGCGCACCCGGAAATCACCGGTGCATGGCACATGAACAAAACGCACTGGAACGGCGTCCGCTTGGATGGGGCGTTACCGGATGACATGGTCCGGGACATGGTGGAGGACTCCTACGACCTGGTGGTGGCTGGCCTGAGCAGGAAGCAGCAGGAGCAGCTCGGGTGGGCCCGCCTGGCAGGGAGCAGAGGCGGGAACCTTTGAAGGCCAAGCGCACGGCATGCAGCGTCCTCAACTACCCCTGCATCGGCGGCACGGAGCACGGGTCCACGCCGGCTGGCTATGCGACGGTGCTGGAGGAGGTCCACCTCGGCAACGGCCTGCGCGTCTACCAGCGGGTTGCCGCCGGCATCCTGTCCTGGGAGTTGCAGCGGCGTGCGGGCCTGCGCGTCCGCACTGATTCCTCGCGTGTGGTGCCCGGAGCCCGGGTGGTGAGCGGCTTCGGCGTCGGGCCCTTGCGGCTGGACGCGCCCTGCGAGGTGGTGTGGGTCCGTGAACCGCTGCCGGCGGGAATACCCCAGTCTGCGGGATTCGGGTACGGAGCACTGCCTGGGCATCCGGCCCGGGGAGAAGAATCCTTTGAGGTGGAGATCAACGGTAACTCCGAGGTGCTCTTTCGGATCCGGGCATTCAGCAAACCGGGCAACTGGTTTTATGCCGCAGGTGGGCTGGTGACCCGCGCGGCTCAGCGGCACGTTACTTCCCGGTACATTGAAGGGGCACGCCAACTCGCCGTGGAAGGACAAATCCCGTGATTTTTATCGTCGTCAAATTCAAGGTCAAGCCTGAATGGTCGGAGCGCTGGCCCGATCTTGTGGCCGACTTTACCCGGGCAACCAGGCAGGAGCCGGGCAACCTCTGGTTCGACTGGTCCCGCAGCCTGGAGGACCCGAACGAATACGTCCTGGTTGAGGCGTTCAAGGACGACGCCGCCGGCGAGCACGTCAACAGCGCACACTTCAAGGAGGCCCTGGCTGACATGCCCCAGGCCCTGGCAGAAACACCCCGCATCATCAGCCGGCAGCTCGACGGCGAAGGCTGGGACCGGATGGGCGAACTTTCCATCTAGCCCCGCAGCCGTATTTCGTTAGGCTGATGCCATGTGGATCGGCTGGATCGAATTCGACATCCTCCTGGGCGACGTTCAGAGCCTGAAGGAGAAGCGCTCGGTTATCAGGCCACTGCTGGCTGACATCAAGCGCAAGTATGACGTGTCTGTGGCCGAGGTGGGCTATCACGACCAATACCGGCGCTCGCAAGTGGGCGCCGGCCTGGTGGCAGCTGACCGGGCCCATCTCGTGGAGGTGCTCGACGCCGTCGAACGCCTTGTGGCCGGACGGCCGGAAATCGAACTGCTGAGCGCACGGCAGCGGGACCACCACAGCGAGGACTGACTGCTAGTTCCGTTGCCAGGCGGCCTGCCACGTGATGTTCGCCAGCGTTGCCTGGCCCTGGAGGCTCGGGTGGAAGTAGTCCAGGACACTCACGTGGTTTGCGCTGAAGCCGTGGGCGTACACTGCTCCGCCATCTGTTTCGCAGCTTTGGTACTCCGCACAGGCGTTTGCGAGGACCTCGTTGAATGCGAGCTCCCGCTGGACCACCTGCCGGCGCATGTCCTCGGTATTCGAGGCCGCCAACATGGACTGGCAGATCCGGGATGCGGACCAGGCAGACTGTGCGGCCTGGTCGTGACGCAGGACCTTCCACAACTGATAGATGTCAGGGATGCTGGTGACAAGAACCCGGGGCCGTGGCCGCATCTGGTCCAAAGTCTCAAGTGCGCGGGTCACCGAGGCGCGGAAGCCTTCAACTGGGGTCATGGTGTGCAAGGACGGGGTGCAAAGATCATTCGCGCCCACCAGGACGGTGACATACTCGGCGCGTTGTCCGGCTGCAGCCGCCGCCTGGCGCGGCAGATCGGACGCCTTCGCCCCGCTCACGGCGTTGTTGAAGTTTTTCCCCCTGATGCCGGGCGTCAACTGCAGCAGCCGTTCGTAGTGGCTGGTCAGCCCGTCGCTCGCGCCGTCGCCGGTGGACCAGGACTGTGCCGGATTGTCGCCAGGCAGGCAACAGGCGCTGTGGGCCTGGGTAATGGAGTCGCCCAGGGCAGCCATGCTGCGGGGGTACGCAGCATCCGGCGCCGATCGTGGTGTCGGCGCCGCGGCAACCAGGATCAGGAATGGCAGCAGCAGGAAGCTGAGGAACTTTGCCACCTTGCCCATAGCTCGATTAAAGCGGAAATCCGCGCCCCTCAGGAAAGGGGGGCGCGGACTTCCGCTGTGGCGCTGCGGAGGTCAGCCGAAGTACTTCGGCAGGGTCCCCTCATGCGCTTCGCGAAGGGCGTCCAGGGACAGGCCCGCCACGCCGTTGATCTCCAGGGTGCCGCTGGCCGCGTCCACAACGCCGATACGGGTGTGGGCGAAGCCGCGGGCGGTGCACATGTCCGTGAACCGCACTTCCTCGGAGCGCGGGACGCCGACGACGGCACGGCCCTGGGATTCGGAGAAGAGCGCAGTGAACAGGTCCACGCCGTCGCGGTCCAGGACATCCTGCAGCGCGATCCGTGCACCCACGCCGTAGCGCAACGAGGATTCCACGAGGGCAGCGGCGAGGCCACCCTCGGAGAGATCGTGCGCGGAATCGATCATGCCGTCACGGGAGGCGTTGATCAGGATCTCGCCCAGCGCGCGTTCGGCGTCGAGGTCGACCTTGGGGGGCTGGCCGCCCAGGTGGCCCCGCATGTTGGCCCACTCGGAACCATCCAGCTCAGCCGCGGTGGTGCCCAGCAGGTAGATTGCCTGGCCATCCTCGCGCCAGCCCGACGGCGTGCGGCGGGCGACGTCGTCGAGCTTGCCCAGCACTGCCACCACGGGGGAGGGGTGGATGGGGGTGCTGCCCGTCTGGTTGTACAGCGAGACGTTGCCGCCGGTGACCGGAATGCCCAGCACCATGCAGGCGTCGGACAGGCCACGGATCGCTTCGGCGAGCTGCCACATAACGTCCGGGTCCTCGGGGGAACCGAAGTTCAGGCAGTCGCTGACCGCCATGGGGACGGCGCCGGACGTGGCGACGTTCCGGTACGCTTCGGCCAAGGCCAGCTGCGCACCGTGGTACGGGTCAAGGTAGGTGTAGCGGCCGTTGGCGTCGGTGGCGAGCGCCACGCCCAAACCGGTTTCCTCGTCCACGCGGACCACGCCGGCATCATCGGGGAACGCCATGGAGGTGTTGCCGCCCACGTAGCGGTCGTACTGGTTGGTGATCCAGGACTTGGAGCACATGTTCGGCGACGCCACCAGCTCGGTGACGGCCTTGGCCAGTTCTGCCGGAGCAGACGGCCGGCCGGCGTCCTGGACGGAACCGGTGAAGGTGTCTGCCTGCAGGGCGTCCTGCCACTCCGGACGGGCGAACGGGCGGTCGTAGACCGGGCCGTCGTGTGCCACGGTGCGGGGATCGACGTCGACGATCACCTCGCCTTCCCAGGTGATGATGAGGCGGCCGCTGTCCGTCACCTCGCCCAGCCAGGCGTACTCGACAGCCCATTTGTCCATGACCGCTTCGAACGCTTCCACGTTCTCCGGGGTCACCACGGCCATCATGCGTTCCTGCGACTCGGACATCAGGATCTCGCCCGGGGTCAGTGTGGGGTCGCGGAGCAGTACGGAGGTCAGCTCGACGGCCATGCCGCCGTCGCCGTTGGAAGCGAGCTCGGACGTGGCGCAGGAAATGCCTGCCGCGCCCAAATCCTGGATGCCTTCCACCAGCGAACCCTTGAACAGCTCAAGGCAGCACTCGATCAGGACCTTCTCTGCGAAGGGGTCGCCCACCTGGACGGCGGGGCGCTTCGAGGGCTTGGTGTCGTCGAAGGACTCGGAGGCCAGCACGGAGGCGCCGCCGATGCCGTCGCCGCCGGTGCGGGCACCGAACAGGACCACCTTGTTGCCCTTGCCGGAGGCGTTGGCGAGGCGGATGTCCTCGTGCCGCATGACGCCCACAGCCAAGGCGTTGACCAGCGGGTTGCCCTGGTAAACGGAGTCGAACACCATTTCACCGCCGATGTTCGGCAGGCCCAGGGAGTTGCCGTAGCCGCCGATGCCGGCAACGGCACCGTGCATAACGCGTGCTGTGTCCGGGTGGTCGATGGCGCCAAAGCGCAGCGGGTCCATAACAGCGACGGGGCGGGCGCCCATGGAGATGATGTCGCGGACGATGCCGCCGATGCCGGTCGCGGCGCCCTGGTAGGGCTCAACGAACGACGGCGAGTTGTGCGACTCGATCTTGAAGGTCACGGCCCAGCCGTCCCCCAGGTTGGTTACGCCGGCGTTTTCGCCGATGCCCACCAGCATGTCCTTCTTCATCTCCGGGGTCACCTTTTCGCCGAACTGGCGCAGGTGGTTCTTGGAGGACTTGTAGGAGCAGTGCTCGCTCCACATCACTGAGTACATGGCGAGCTCGGCGCCGGTGGGACGGCGGCCCAGGACCTTGACGATCTCGTCGAACTCGTTCTGCTTCAGGCCCAGTTCGGCCCAGGGAAGTTCGGTGTCCGGAGTCTTCGCGGCATGCTCAACAGTGTCGATGTTGAACTTCTTGACCTGGGTGATGGCACCCGGGGCAGCGGTGGGCGAGGCGGCAGCGGTAGCCGTGCCTCCGCCGTCGGTGATGGAGCCTGTCGAGATCCCGGTCATTACTTGCCTCCCACAATCTTGGTCAAAACGGAGGTGAAGAAGCCCAGTCCGTCGGTGTCGGACCCTCCGACTCCGGCGCCGCCGGACCCAACAGACTCGGGGCCGAAGCCGGGCTCCACTGCGTGCTCGGGGTGCGGCATGAGGCCCACCACGTTGCCGGCGGCGTTGGAGATGCCGGCGATGTCGCGGCGGGAGCCGTTGGGGTTGAAGCCCACGTAGCGGAACACCACGCGGCCCTCTGCCTCTATTGCGTCCAGGGTCTTGTCATCCGCGAGGTACTGGCCGTCCTGGTTCTTCAGCGGCACAGTGATTTCCTGGCCCGCTTCGTAGTCCAGCGTCCACGCGGTATTGCTGTTTTCAACACGCAGGACCTGGTCACGGCACATGAACTTCAGGTGGTCGTTCTTGATCATCGAACCGGGCAGCAGGTGCGACTCGGTGAGGATCTGGAAGCCGTTGCAGATGCCGAGCACCGGAAGCTTGGCATCGCTGTTGGCGGCATCGATGATCTTGGACATCAGCGGGGCGAAGCGTGCGATGGCCCCGGCGCGGAGGTAGTCGCCGTAGGAGAAGCCGCCGGGAATCACGACGGCGTCAACGTCACCGAGCTCTTTATCGGCATGCCAAAGCTCGACGGCGGTGCCGCCGGCGAGTCGGACGGCACGGGCGGCGTCGCGGTCATCAAGGGTTCCGGGGAACGTGACGACGCCGATCCGGGCGCCGGCGAGCCTGCGGGCACCGGAAGCGTCGGCGGCGGTGGCCTCGCCGATCAGGGGAAGTTCACTCATTTCAGGCCTCGACGACCTCGACGTTGACGACGTCCTCGATCACGGGGTTGGACAGCAGGGTCTCTGCGGCGTCGCGGGCCTGGGCCAGGATCTCCTCGGTCACCTCGCCGTCGACGGTCAGTTCGAAACGCTTGCCCTGGCGGACAGAGCTGAAGCTGGTGAAGCCCAGCCGGGGGAGAGCGCCGACGATAGCCTTCCCCTGCGGGTCCAGAATCTCGGGCTTGGGCATAACGTCAACAACGATCCGGGGCATCCGGTAACTCCTGTGCGTGAGCTTGGGTAAGGGCGCAGCGGAGTGGTGCCGTCTCATGCCGAACCGAGGTGTTGGGACACACTTGTTAAACCTTGTGGACGGGCGCTCCGCGAGCTTGCCCCTCCATTCTACCGGCCGGAGCGCCCCAGCCTGTATTCCGCGTATTCCGGTCACGGGCCACGGCTGGAAGCCTGCATTTGAGGATTGGCGGGCGGCGGTTACCGGCAGGTTCTGGAGTTGTGCCAAAGGTGTCACTAGGATGGCTGAATGGCTGAGAAACCGAGATCCCTGCTGTTGCCCGTGGTCGCTGCGGCGGTGTTTGCCGGACTGGGGCGGATGGTGTTCCAAAAGATCAAGGCTGACCGTTTCACCCGGGAAAACCGGGTCGCAGGCCCGATGGATGAAAAGACCCGGCAGTGGATCAGCGACGTGGTGCGCACACCCCGGTAGCAGCGCCCGGGCGCACTCAGTGTGAGGTTGCAGGGGCGTCCTTCGGGGCGCCCTTTTCCATGCCATCCTGCCGGGCGGGGCGGGGTGGTATGACTGGCGAAAGATTCCCCAATGTGCCCTATGTCATATTGAGCTATCAGTCTGTACCCTTTGATTCGACTGGTCTCCTGGAATGACAAGACCTGCAATTTCGACGCCAGACCAGTCATTTTCCGCCTGCAGTCAAGGCTGGGCCGGTACCTCGTGAAAGGGTTGCACGTGAGATCTACTGGAAAGAGCCCCGCATGGGGCGGGGGATTCCGGAAGGCTGCGGCGCTGGCCGTGGGCCTGCCTCTTCTCTTCACCTCGATGGCCGTAAGTCCCGCTACCGCGGCGCCGGCCGGACAGGATACGGCACCGGCTTCAAAGAAGGCCTCGCCCGCGGAGTTCAAGGACGGCCGCTACATCGTTGTCCTCGCGGCTGCCGCGGCGGCGGCCTATGAGGGTGAAACGCCGGGACTTGGAGCAACGAAGCCGCAGAATGGCCGGAAGTTGGATGCGGCAAGCGCTAACTACAAGGCCTATGATGCCCACCTCCGCAATCAGCAGCGGGAGGTCGCCGCTTCCCAGGGCGCTACCCCGGTAAAGCAGTTCACGGCTGCCCTCAACGGCTTCAGCGCACAGTTGAACGCCGCGCAGGCTATGGAGTTGTCCAAGGACAGCAGGGTCCTGGTGGTGGCGCCGGACGTGGAGAACACCCCGGACTACACCACCACTGACTTCCTCAAGCTGACAGGCCCCGACGGAGTCTGGGCCAAGCAGTTCGGCGGGGAAGCCAACGCCGGCAAAGGCGTTGTCGTAGGGGTCATCGATTCCGGGTATGCCCCGGACAACCCATTCCTGCAGGGCGAACCCGTCCAGCCGCTAAGCGGTGCCGCGCAGGTCGGCGTGCCGTACCGCACCGCCGAGGGCCGCATCGCCATGCTCAAGTCCGATGGCACCACCTTCGAAGGGGAATGCCAAAAAGGGCAAGGGACGGGCGCCTCGTTCGACGGCTCCCAGTGCAACTCCAAGGTCGTTGGCGCCAGATATTTTGCCGATCCGTTCCTGCAGTCCGTACCGCCTGAAAGCCGTGCGCCCGAAGAGCTCATCTCGCCGGTCGATGTGGGAAGCCACGGCACCCACACCGCCACCACCGCGGCCGGCAACGCGAATGTCGAGCAGGTCATCGACGGCGTCGGGTTTGGCAAGAGCTCCGGCGTCGCTCCCGCCGCGAAAGTCTCCGTTTATAAGGTCTGCTGGGAGGACACCAATCCCGATACCGGAGGCTGCTACGCCTCAGCTTCGGTCGAAGCGGTGGAAGCCGCTGTCAAGGACGGCGTGGACGTCCTGAACTATTCGATCTCGGGCACCAACAACAGCACCACCGATCCGGTGGCACTGGCGTTCCTCAACGCTGCCGCCGCAGGTGTTTTTGTTTCCGCTTCCGCCGGTAACTCGGGCCCCGACGCTTCCACGGTCAACCACGCCTCACCGTGGCTGACAACAGTTGCGGCATCGACCTTCCCGAGTGACCTGCTTGGCACTGTCAAGGTCTCCGATGGCTCGCTGTACCGCGGAGCCTCGATCATGAAGTCGGAAGTGGCAGACAAGCCGGTTGTCGTCGCCGCGGCTGCGGCAGCGGCAGGTGCAGCGAATCCGAACCTGTGTGGCCCCGGTTCCCTCGATGCCGCCAAGGTGGCAGGCAAGGTAGTGGTCTGCGACCGCGGTGTTGTGGACAGGACGGCCAAGAGCCAGGAAGTCCAGGACAAGGGCGGCGTCGGGATGATCCTGGTGAACCTCACCAGCAGTTCCGAAGATGCGGACAGCCACGTGCTCCCCACGGTGCACGTCAACGCCCCGAAGAGCCTGGAACTGAAGTCCAAGCTCGAAGCCAACCCTGCTTTGACAGTCAGCCTGCTCAAGGGGGACCTCACCGGAGAACCCGCTTCCCCGGCACCCCAGATCGCCGGCTTCTCCTCGCGCGGGCCCAGCCTTGCTTCCGGTGGCGACCTGCTGAAGCCGGACATTGCTGCACCCGGCGTAAACGTCCTCGCGGGTGTTTCCACCATCGGCAACAACGGCGACCAGTTCGGCTTTATGTCCGGCACGTCCATGGCCGCACCGCACATCGCCGGTTTCGGGGCGCTGGTGCTGAGCAAAGAGCCCAAGTGGACGCCGGCCATGGTCAAGTCGGCCATGATGACCACCGCCTACCCGCTGCTTAACGCTGACGGTTCGCCGAACACGGATCCCTTCCAAGGCGGCGCCGGCCACATCGACTCAACGCGCTTCCTGGACCCGGGACTGGTCTACAACTCAGGCATCAAGGACTGGTTGGGCTTCCTCAATGGCCAGGGTTTTGAGACGGGAGCTCCGGAGGCGGGCACTATTGCCGCCAGCGACCTGAACCTGCCGTCCATAGCGCTCGGCAGCCTGGTGGGAGAAGTGCAGGTCAAGCGCCGGCTCACTGCGCTGGTTCCCGGGATGTACCGTCCGGAAGTCAACATGCCGGGCTTCGACGTCGAGGTGGAGCCCAGCGCGCTGAACTTTTCCAAGGCCGGCCAGGCCCGCGAGGTTACCCTGACTATCAGGAACATCAGCGCTCCGGTGGGCAAGTTCAGCACCGGCACTCTGACCTGGAAGGGCCCGCGCACTGTGAGCTCTCCCATCGCTATCCGGCCGGTTGATGCGCTGATCGCCCCGTCATTCTCCTTCAGCTCGGCCACGGGCGACGGCAGCGGCACCATGGAACTCGTGTCAGGTTCGGACAGCCCCATCAAGGTAGGGGTGGAAGGCCTCGCGCCTTTGAGCCAGACAGCCATCACCAAAACTCCGGGGGAGTACGCACCGGCAAATGATGCGCACAACGCCCTGATCGAGGTGACGGTGCCCGCCGGCACGTCATCGGCACGCCTGGGTGTGCAGGCACAGTCGGACGACGTCGACTGGGACATGGTGGTTTACGCACCGAATGCTGACGGCGGCCGGACGCCAACACAGGTGGCGACGTCTTCCGCCAGCGAGTTCCTGGATTTGGAGTCGCCGCTCCCGGGCACCTACTACATCGTGGCCAACCTCTACTCCACGCCTGACAACGGAGCAGCCAGCGCGTCCGTGCAGGCGGTCACGTTTGCGGGGGACGCCGGCAACCTCACGGTGGACCCGAACCCGATTGTTGCCCCGAACGGCACCGCCACCTCGGCCACGCTGGCTTGGACCGGCTTGTCCGAAGGGACTTACCTTTCGCGCCTCAGCCTGGGCGGGAACGGCATCAGGACCTGGGTCAGCGTCCAGGTGGGAGCCGCCACCGCCGCTCCTTCCGGGGCTCCGCAGGTAGCTCTCGCGGACGCAGTTCCCGCGGCTTAGCAGCCTGACGTTTTACAAGAACACGATCCCCGGGCACTAAGCCGTCCGGGGGTCGTGTTTTTATTCTTGTCCGCCTGGACAGGCCGCGTTGCCTAGATGGCGCCCGAAGCTCCCCTGACGTTCCCCAGCAACGGGGCCATTGTTTTCCAGCGCGAAATTTCACAGCCGTCCGTCCGGGTGAAGACCGCTTCAACGGCGCGCCCGTGGAAGGTTCCTGTCACGACGGCGACCTGCGGACCGCCGTACTGCTGCGTGCACAGCTTCGGGGGGCCCGGTTTCGGGAAGAAAATGTCTTCGCCGTACCGTTCAACCGCGGACAGTGCAGCTTCGGGGTCCGGCACTGTGCTCCCGGCGGAAGGGCGCCCACCCTCAGCCACCAGGTGGAATTCGTGCTCGCCGGCGTCGGGGCTTTCCCTGAGCCTGATGGTCAGGTCGATCATTCCTGTTTGCTCCCCGCCACGGCGGCCAGTTCCAGGGAAAGTTTTTCACGGAGCCCGG
Source organism: Arthrobacter sp. Z1-9 (assembly GCF_054792695.1). Classification (NCBI taxonomy): domain Bacteria; kingdom Bacillati; phylum Actinomycetota; class Actinomycetes; order Micrococcales; family Micrococcaceae; genus Arthrobacter; species Arthrobacter sp. Z1-9. Next base: position 764,666 of record NZ_CP096456.1, read on the forward strand.
CTGCCTCTGCTGCAAAGGACCGCTGGTGTTCCACGTAGGCGGCCTTGCCCTGCGGGGTTTCGATGGGGATGGCGGGGTAGCCCCACTCCACCAGGTCGTAGGGGGATGCCTGCATGTCCATGGCCCGGATCCGCCAGGACAGCTCAAAGCAGTCCATGACCAGCTCACTGGGCAGGGCGGGCAGCAGCTTGTACGCCCATTTATAAAGGTCCATGTTGGCGTGCAGGCAGCCAGGCTGTTCAAGGTGCCGCTGGGTTTCCCGGCTTGGTGCCAGTTCGTTCAGGGCAATGGCGTCAGGAGTGTAGAAACGGAAGGCGTCGAAGTGGCTGCAGCGGATCCGGTTGTCCTCCACTACCTTGTCCGTGCCCGCTGAACCGAGGCGCAGCTGCAGATACTCGTGGCGCAGGTCGAACCGGTCCTGGTGGTAGACCATTGCCCACTCATGGAGGCCGAAGCAGCCAAACTGTGCAGGACGTGCGGCAGTCGCGCGCAGGATGATCCCGGCGAAGGCGACGGCGTCCTTCCGGTCGGCCAGGAAGGTGTCCCTGTCCAGGGTGACCGCGGTGCTTTCCGGCGGCAGCCCGAGGAAGGCGAGTTCGCCGTCGTCGAGCGCTCGGTAGTGCTTCCAGTCGCCGCGTGCCGCCGCTTCCTGGCCCAGCAGAACCACGCCGGCGCCCGGGTGCCAGCGGCGGAGCTGGCCGGGTTTCTGGGTGTAGTAGGTGAAGAGGAAATCCTCCACCGGATGTTTCTGCCCGGCTGAACGGCGGGCAAGGTAGGGGTCCGCGTAGCGGCTGACGCGCTGTTGGTGGGCTTTCTCCCTGGCCCGCCACTCGTCCGCCGGCAGGACGTTAAGCCGCTCCACCGGCTGCGCCAAGTACATCCTTTGCGGCATCCCAGGTGCTGATTTCGCAACCGTTGGTGCGGGTGAAGGCAGCATCAACAGAGACCCCGTCCACTACCCCGGTGACGGTAGCCTCCTGGGGCCCGCCGTACTGTTCGGTGCAGACCTGGTCCGCGGGTTGCGGCGAGGGACTCAGCAGTGCCGCGTTCTGCTGCAGGACGGAGCAGGCGGCGGCAGCGTTGGGATGATTGCTTTCGGCGTCGGGCGCACCGTCGACGCAGACCAAAGTGTAATGGACATCAGGTTCGCCGGCCGAGGGCGTCAGGGCGATGGAGAGTTCGACGTTGCCCTGCCCCGGGCCCGACGGCGGCGCCGCGGGCTCGGGGGCCGGCGCGGGAACTGAAGTTTCAACTTCAGGGTCGGGGCTGGCCGAAGGGGCAGGCGAGCCCGGCGATGCCGAGGAAGAGGGTGCGGAGGCCGTTGGTGAGGCCGAGGCATCGCCGGAAGGAGTTCCGCCACCACCGCCACCGCCCCCGTCCGGGGTGCAGGACGGTAACAGCAGCGCCGCGGACAACAACGCCGCGAGACGGAAGTGCATCCTGCTGTTGGGCTGCACGGGATGCGCCCCATCCACTCGGCGCATCAACTGCACCATTCCGCGTGAATCCACACTGAGCCCGCGCCGTGGCCTGTCTGTCATGGTGACATTCTACTGCCAGGACCCCGCTGGTTGGCTAAGCCTGCCTGCTCTGGGATGTTGCTGCAATAAGGCCCATCATGGAGGCGTGCAGTTCACTGACCTGGCGTCGGTTCAGCCCCAGGCGTTCCATCATGGTCCCCGGCACATTGAGCGCCTCCTGCCGAAGTGCGGCGCCTTCGGGGGTGAGATCGACGGCGAGGGCGCGCTCGTTTCCGTCCACACGCCGTCGGGAGATGAGGCCCGAGGCTTCAAGCCGCCGCAGCAAAGGCGAGATGGTTGCCGGCTCCTGCGCCAGGGCATCGCTGATGTTCCGGACGGTGCGCGGGCTGGACTCCCAAAGGCACAGCATGACCAAGTATTGCGGATGGGTGAGGTTCAACTTCTCAAGCACGGGCTTATACGCACCCACCACGCTGCGTGAGGCAACCGTCAGGGCGAAACAGAGCTGGTGCTCAAGCAGGAGGTCATTGTCCTCCGGGACGTCCACGCCGGCGGTTGCGCTGCCCGCTGCGATGGAAGGGCTGGATGCAGTGGTCATCGGGCCTCCAATTGTTAGTGCACTAATTATTAGCGTACAGTGTTACTAGTAAAAGCGGGTACTGGAAGGAGCCAGTTCATGGGTAAGGCCAGCTCAGAGGGCAGGGAAAACGCTTCGCAGCGCTTCATGCGGGCAACCGGCAAGCTGCGTGCCATTTTCGGTCCTGCACACCGGTCCTCCCTCCTGCACGATATGACCGAGGACAACCGCAGGCTTCTGGCCCAGCGCGAGGCTGAAACCCGGCAGTGGGAAACCATCACCCGGCCGGACGGAAGCACGTACGTGGTCCCTCGAAACCCGGACGACAAGTCCCTCCGCTGAACCCTGGACCGCGGAGCCTTTTGAGGCCCCCGGGCGTAAAATAAGGGCACTGGCTCCGCCAGCAACAGTCGCCTTATTTGGGATGGCTTATCTTTCCCCTGAACGCAGGAAGGGGGTGGAAACAGTGCCGCATGTACTCAGCGGGTTCATGAACGCGACCGACAGGCTCCGCTTCTTCTTTGGGCCGGCCACCCGCCTGGACTCCAGCCTGCCGGTGGTGCACAAGCATGACGAGTTCGAGCAGGCCTCGGAGGAGGAACTTACGCATTTCGTTGTGGAGACCGATACCGCCGGCCACCACTACGCCGTACGCCGCGAAGACCTCGAGAAGGAGGCTTGACGCCGGCTGGACCCGGACGCAAAGCCGTGGCCAATCCCGGAAACATAAAAAAATGCACTGGCAGGAAAAAGGTTTCCTGCCAGTGCATTCTTTTATGTCTGGGGGCGTCAGCGGCCCGTGCCGCCGTAGACGGTGGCTTCGTTGTCGCTGTCCAGTTCGAAGGCCCGGTGGATGACGCGAACGGCCTCATCCAGCAGATCCGCATGGGTAACAACCGAGATGCGGATTTCTGACGTGGAGATCATGTTGATGTTGATCCCTGCAGCGGAGAGTGCTTTGAAGAACGTGGCGGAGACGCCCGGGTGGGAACGCATGCCGGCACCGATCAGGGACAGCTTGCCGATCTGCTCGTTGTACTCGATGCTCTCGAAGCCGATTTGGTCCTGGGCTGCGTGAAGGGCGGTCAGGGCGTCGGCGCCTTCCACGATGGGCAGCGTGAAGGAAATGTCCGTCCGGCCGGTGCCGTGGGTTGAAACGTTCTGCACGATCATGTCGATGTTTGAGTGGGCATCGGCGATGACCTGGAAGATCGCGGCGGCCTTGCCGGGGATGTCCGGAACACCAACAACGGTGACCTTGGCTTCGGAACGGTCGTGCGCGACGCCGGAGATGATTGGCTGCTCCAAGGCAACTCCCTCTTGTGTGGTGATCTTGTCTTCGGCGCTGGGGATGACCCAGGTGCCTTCGTGCTGGCTGAATGACGAGCGGACGTGCAGCGGCACACCGAACCTGCGCGCGTACTCCACGCAGCGAAGGTGCAGGATCTTGGCGCCGGAGGCTGCGAGTTCCAGCATCTCCTCACTGGAGATCGTGTCGATCTTCTGGGCTGAGGGGACAACGCGCGGGTCGGCGGTGTAGATGCCGTCCACGTCCGTGTAGATCTCGCAGACGTCGGCTTCGAGGGCCGCCGCCAGCGCTACCGCTGTGGTGTCCGAACCGCCGCGGCCCAGGGTGGTGATCTCGTTGGTGGCCCGGCTCATGCCCTGGAAGCCCGCCACGATGGCGATATTGCCTTTGTCGAGGGCGGTGCGGATGCGGTGGGGATCGACGTCGATGATCCTGGCTTTCCCGTGGATGCCGTCGGTGATCATGCCGGCCTGGGAACCCGTGAAGGACTGGGCGGAGGCACCCAGTTTGTTGATCGCCATGGCCAGGAGCGCCATTGAGATGCGCTCACCGGCGGACAGCAGCATGTCCATTTCACGGGCCGGGGCAGAATCGGTTACCTGGCCTGCGAGGTCCAGGAGTTCATCGGTGGTGTCACCCATGGCCGAGACCACAACAACCACCTCGTTGCCCGCCACCTGGGCGTCCACCACCCGCTTGGCCACCCGCTTGATGCCGTCTGCGTCCGCCACCGAGGAACCACCGAACTTCTGCACGATGAGCTGTTTGGTGACGGCACCGCCATCGGGCAGCTCCTGGTGCTGCGTTGCGTTGTGCACTTCGGCAGTGGGCGTACTCATGCGCGTACCTTCATTGGATCAGTTGGAGTCCGGCCAGACAGCCGTAAGCTGTGTTGGCCCTGACGCTGGGAACTAGCGCCCTTGCTGGCGCGACTTCTGGTTCCAGTTTATCGCCGTGCATGGCCGGGCGTTGAATTGTGACCGAATCTCAGCCCATGGGAGGACCTGCCGGGAAGCTTCGCAGGCGTACGCTCAAACTGTCTGAATGCATCAAAGACTGTGGGGGACAGGTGCGCACTACATGGCAATGATTTCTGAAATACCGGAGGCCGCGGACGGGCCGGAACCCGACGACGGCATAACGGCGCGGGCGGTGAGCCGCAGCTTCGGCGCCGTGCACGCCGTCGAACACATGGACTTCCATGCTCCCGCCGGCAAGGTGACTGCCCTGATCGGTCCCAACGGTGCGGGCAAAACAACGCTGCTGCTGATGCTGGCGTCACTGCTGGCACCTGATGAGGGAAGCATCAGCGTGGGCGGACTCGATCCGCGCCGCAACCGGGCAGAGGTCCGCAGCCGGTTGGGCTGGATGCCGGACACCCTGGGCGTATGGGAGTCCCTGACCGCGCGGGAAATTCTCACGCAGATGGCCCGCTTCTACCGGCTCCCGGCGCAGGGCATCGGGCAGCGGGTCTCGGAGATGCTCGAAAGGGTGCGGCTGGACGACCTTGCGGACCAGCCGGCGCGGGTGCTGTCCCGCGGGCAGCAGCAGCGGCTCAGCCTTGCCCGGGCACTGATCCATGACCCCTCCGTCCTGCTCCTCGACGAGCCGGCGTCGGGGCTGGATCCGGGCTCCCGGGTGGAGCTTCGCATCATGCTGCGCCAACTCGCGGCGGAGGGGAAGGCCGTGGTGGTCTCCTCCCACGTGCTCAGCGAACTGGACGAAATCGCCGACGGCGCGGTGTTTGTGAACAAGGGCAGGACGGTCCGGCGCCAAACCATTGAAGAAGCGGCGGCAGCCGGGCGCCGGTACGCAATCACCGCCTCTGATATGGCCGCACTTGCTGCCAAGCTCACCGACCTGGGACTGGCGTTCCGCACCGACGACGGGCGGCGTCCGTCCGTCAGTCTGATGCTGGCAAGCGACGACGACGCCGAGCGGCTGCTGCGCGAACTGGTGCTGGCCGGCGTCGGGGTGAACTCCTTCGCGCCCGCAACAGGCGCCCTTGAAGAGACATACATGAGCCTTGAAGGGGAGCGGCAATGAGCCACGCGACAGAAGACAGGCAGCATACTGCCAGCCACCGGACGTCGGGCGGCTACCTGCCCGGGGTTCGGGACGTGGTGGTCCTGGAGCTCAAGCAGCGGCTGCGGTCCCGCGGCTGGTACATCATGCTGGCCATCTGGTTTGTCCTCACAGGACTCGTGACCTGGCTGACGTGGGCCAGCTGGAACGCTTCGCAGGTGGCACAGCGTGAATTCCCGGGCAATGTTCCGCCGCCCGAATCGGGGCCGGGGTCCATGATCTTCGAGGTGGTCCTGGCCTTTGTCCTGCTGTTTGCGTTGCTCGTTGCCCCGGCGCTCTCCGCCAACGCGGTGAATGGTGACAGGGCAGGCGGCACGCTGGCCATCCTCCAAGTGACGCTGCTTCAGCCCGGCCAGATCCTGTGGGGCAAGTTTTTGGCAGCATGGGCGGCAGCACTGGCGTTCCTGGTGGCCAGCACCCCATTCCTGGTGATCGGGGTGGCGCTGGGCGGAATGACGCCTGGCCATGTGCTGGTGGCGTTGCTGATGCTCGCTCTTGAGGTGGGCGTTGTCTGTGCCATCGGTGTTGGCATCTCCGCGCTCGCCGGCAGGCCGCTGTTCTCCATCGTGGTTTCTTACCTGGCAGTGGCCGGGCTGGCGGTCGGCACACTGATCGCCTTCGGACTCGGAACGGGTCTGACCCAAGGCACGGTACTCGCGAATCAGGCCCAGTACCGCGCATACGAGCCGCTCAGCAACGGGCCGGTGGAACCGGAGTACACCTGCGAAGGGCCGCTGGAGGAGCAGCGGGTGGTGCGGACCGAACGGGTGGCCTGGTTGCTGGCCATGAATCCCTACGTGGTGGTGGCTGACGCTATTCCATACAAGGACCGCTCGCAGGAGCCCGGCTCCTCTTCAATCGGGACCATAGAAGGCGTAAGCCAGGGAGCCCGCTATGCACTGGCCGGTCCTGAAGGCACCTATCCGTGCGCCAACGGGGAAGTCAAGCCGCGGTATCTGGCGCAGTCCACACCGATGTGGCCGCTGGGGCTGGGCCTGCAGCTCCTGGTTGCCGCGTTGCTGATGTGGCTGGGCTGGCGTTCGCTTCGTACTCCTGCCCACCGGTTGGCGCGGGGTACACGTATCGCTTGAGCCGAACTTGGCCTGGGTAACTGTGGACAGGCCCGGCCGGGGCGGAGGTCTGGGCGAACTGTGTCTTGCCGGCGGGCAATTGGCTCCCGGCGCAGGACCGGCCAGCCGGATCAGTGCTGCGGATTGTCCAGCCTGAACATCAGCAGGGGGAAGCTTTTGCCGGCCGTTTCCTGGTCTGCCGAAAGAACTGGGTCCCGCCGGAATCCAAGGCTTTGAAGGAGCCGGATGGAGGGACTGTTTGGCTCGTAGACTGCCGCGACGACGGTGCTGATCCCGCACTGCGTGAAGAGCCACTTGACCAGCGCCGCCGCAGCCTCACGACCGTATCCCTGGTGGTGGTAGTCGGCATTCAGGACGTAGGCCAACGCTGCGTGGCTGGCAGGATGCGTGCCGGGGGTGAGCACGCCCGTCGCGGCCAGGCTGTGCTGTTCCACGTGCGCGCGTCACCAATTACTTCGCCCGACTCCCTTAGGGTGATGGCCCAGCCGTAGTTGAACCATTCACCGTTGGAGGCTGTTCCCAGGGCCAGCAGCTGCCTCAGTCTTTCCCTGTTTGCCTCGGCGGTAAGGGGACCGTGCGAGAGGTATTCGGTGACCGAAGGGTCGCTTCGGTACTGGTGGATGGCGGCCTCGTCCGAACCATCTATCAGGCGCAGGACGAGCCGCTCGGTGACCAGCGGCGGTGTCTCTCCCGGGAGCATATGTGCCAAATACTCAGGTCAAGGCGTTTCGGCGGCCCTCGAAAGCACGGCCCAATGTGACCTCGTCGGCGTATTCGAGGTCGCCACCCACCGGCAGCCCGGACGCCAGCCTGGTCACGGTGATCCCGATCGTCTTCAGCATGCGGGCCAGGTAGGTGGCTGTTGCTTCTCCCTCGAGGTTCGGATCCGTGGCGATAATGACTTCCTGGATGGCGCCGTCGTTCAGTCGCGTGAGGAGCTCCCTGATCCGCAGCTGCTCCGGGCCGATACCGGCGATCGGATTAATGGCTCCGCCGAGCACGTGGTATCTGCCCCGGAACGAACGGGTGCGTTCCACGGCGAGGACGTCCTTTGATTCCTCCACGACGCAGATTACAGCCGGGTCGCGCCGGGGGTCACGGCAGATGTTGCATTGTTCCTGCTCGGTGACGTTGCCGCAGGCGGTGCAGAACTTGACCCGTTCTTTGACGGAGGTGATGGCCTCCACCAGCCGCTTCATGTCCTGTGGGTCCGCTTCAAGGATGTGGAACGCCAGCCGCTGTGCGGATTTTGGACCCACGCCGGGAAGGCGTCCGAGCTCGTCAATCAGCTCTTGGACAGCACCTTCGTACACGTTTTTCCTCTTTACTAGGGGTGGAAAGTGAGTGGATCAGTAGCCGGGTGTAACGGGGCTTCCGTCGAGTGAACGTTCCTCGATCAGCTTCCCGCCGAGGATGCGTTCCACTGCGGCACGGCCGAACACCCCCGATTCCTCAATGGTCTCATCGTCGGCGCTGGGAATGTCCTGCACGTAGGCTGCAGCCGCGGGAACGGCCCGGGCGGGGGCCTTTGCCCGGCCCGCCTCCGCCTCCGGACTGTTGGACAGGCGCTGATAGAGGCTTTGCCGCATGCCCACGGCAGCAGGGGACTCGGCGGGGGCCGGAGAAGCCGCAGGGACAGGGGAAGGGGCTGGGACTGGGGAAGCCGCCGGGGCAGTGCGGGCAGGCGCCGCCGCGGCCGAGGCCATGGCGTACTCGCGTACCGGGACTGGAGCGGAACCTGAGGGCGCCGTGCCGGAGGGAACGGGGCTTTGCGCAGCCGGTTCCGCGATTGTCGCCCTCGTACCCGCCTTCGTGGCCGAGGCTGCAGTTGGCGCCAAACCCCACTCGGCGTCCACTGAAGCCGCCGCATTGGTCACCGGGATGGAAGGCGGAATCTGGGCGGTGGCCGGCTCGTACCGTGTGGCCGACGGTGCCGCAACTGCTTCCTTTTCACGCAACCCGGCGGTGGCGTTCGTGCCTACGTTGCTTGCGTCCCCAACAATCCACACACCCGGTGCCTGTTCAACGGCACGGGCCCAGGGATCGGAAGCATCCGTGCCTGGGATAGTGGCCGTTGGACTTTTGGCAGCGGTTCCGGTGCCGGGCTGGGTACCAAGCTGTGGGCCTTGCTGGCGTGAAGCGGCTGCGGAGGGAATGTCACCAGGGGCGGCCGGAGCGGAGCGGCCACCGGAACGCGGGGAAGGGTCCCAGTCCATGGGAGGCTCTTCTTCCAGCGGTGGCGCGTCTTCATCCCGGGGCGGGCCCCAGTCGTCGTCCGAGTAGGAGTAGTCTCCCGCGGCGCCATTGTAAGTGTCAGCTTGAGCCGAAGGAACCGCCGAAGGCACAGCCGGAGGCTGAGTCTGAGAAGGACCAACGGCCGCCGCCCGCTGAGGCTGGGACGGGCCAATGACAAGTTGAGGCACCTCTTGGGAAGGACCGCCGGCCGCGTCCTTTTCAGCCAGGGATGGCCTGGCCGCGGGTTCGGGGTGAGCGTTCTGTTCAGGCAGGGATGAGGCGGGGATGGGTGCGCGCCGTGCCTGGGAAGGGCCACTGGCGGGTGCAGCCGGAACTTGCTCTCCTGGCTGGGGCCGGGCATGCGACGATTCATTGCTCCCGGCCGAGCCCCCGAACTCTGGCGCTGTTGGACGAGGTGCCTGCCCCTGGCGGGTATCTGCCGGAGCGGAAGGTGGCGGCACATCCGTGACCGCGGAGGCCGGTGCAGGCGCCAGTCCCCAGGCAACATCAGCTGAAGTGGCAGGATCAGCCGGCGTTGCCGGTGTTGGCCGGCTAGCGGGTGCTTTTGGGTTTGGCTCAGAGCTCGTTCGGACGGCGCTTCCGCCGGCCACCGCGTTGATCTGGCAGTCGATGCCTACCGTTTTATGGATCGCCTGCCGCAGGTTCTCAGAATGGTCTGCCCGGCCAAAAGCGCCCGCGAGCCCTGGAGTGGTGAATGAAAGAGTGAGTGTGTTGCCATCGAACGCACTGACTTGGGCGTTTGGTTCAACAAGCGCCCAAGTGCTGCGCTTGATCTTGGAAAGCGTCTGCAGGACATCAGGCCACGCCCGGCGCAGCACTTCCACGTCGCCCATGGCTGCAGGGGATGCGGCGGTAACAGATCCGGCAGGGGCCGTTTCGGGCCGGGGAGCAGCAGGAGCGGCCTGGGCAGCCGGAGCTGCAGCCTGCCTGTCGCCTGCCGGCGTCCCGCCGGCAGGGCCTTCTGCTGTGACTGCGGCCGCGGGCCGTGCCACTCCGGTACCCGGATCGACGCGGGCAGGGCGTGAGTCTGCGGAGGGCTCGACCGGCCAGTCGCTGGTGCTGACGCGGGGGGCGGTCAACGGGGCACGATGGTCCGCGTCGACCGGGTGGGCCGGATTGACCGGACTGGCCGCTGTTGCATGGGCCGTGGAGGAGGCAGATGCCGGCTGGGGAGCGGCTGCCGCCGCCGCGGGCTCTTGGCTGGCGGGCTGGGCGGTGGTGGTTTGAGTTGCCGTGGGCATGGACCGTGAAGGTCCGGACATCGCCGGTTCCGGAGCCCGCTGCGCGGCTGACGTTTCCCCGGCTGGAGCAGACTGGGGAGCCGTGGCGGCGGTGGCGGGAGCGCCGACGTCGTTCCCCGCATAGTTGAGCCGCCGCTCAACGCGGTCAATCCGTGCAGCCATGCCGCGCTCATTCTGCTCGGAACTGGGCAGGAGGATCCGGGCGCAAAGCAGTTCCAGATGCAGCCGCGGGGAGGTGGCGCCGGTCATTTCGGTCAACGCGGTGTTGGTGACGTCGGCCGCGCGGGACAGCTCGGCGGCGCCCAAGTTGTGCGCCTGGTTCTTCAGGCGCGCAATCTGGTCAGCCGGCATGCCGCGAAGAATGGTCTGGGCGCTTTCGGGCATGGCCTGGACAATGATGAGGTCGCGGAAGCGCTCCAGGAGGTCCTCGACGAAGCGGCGCGGGTCATGGCCGGTCTGGATGACTCTGTCCACGGCGCGGAAGACGGTTGCGGCGTCCGAGGCAGCCACCGCCTCGACAACATCGTCAAGCAAAGAAGCGTGGGTGTAGCCGAGCAGCGCCACGGCGAGTTCGTAGTCCAGCCCGTTGGCCCCGGCGCCTGCCATCAGCTGGTCCAGGACGGACAGGGAGTCGCGGACGGAGCCGCCGCCGGCGCGGATCACCAGCGACAGGACACCGGGCGCAACCGGGACGTTCTCCTGGTTGCAGAGAATTTCCAGGTAGGCCATAAGCGGCTCCGGCGGCACCAGGCGGAAGGGGTAATGGTGCGTCCGGGAGCGGATGGTGCCGATGACCTTGTCCGGCTCGGTGGTGGCGAAGATGAACTTGATGTGTTCCGGGGGCTCTTCAACAATCTTTAGCAGGGCGTTGAAGCCGGCGGACGTGACCATGTGGGCTTCGTCAATGATGAAGATCTTGTAGCGGTCACGGACGGGGGCGTACGTGGCCCGCTCGCGGAGGTCCCGCGCGTCGTCCACGCCGCCGTGGCTGGCAGCGTCAATCTCGATGACATCGAGTGACCCGGAGCCGCCGCGGGCAAGCTCGACGCAGCTGGGGCACGTGCCGCAGGGGGTGTCAGTGGGGCCCTGGGCGCAGTTCAGGCAGCGTGCCAGAATGCGCGCCGACGTGGTCTTGCCGCAACCCCTGGGACCGGAAAACAGGTAGGCATGGTTGACCCGGTTTTTCCGCAGGGCGGTCATCAGCGGTTCGGTGACATGTTCCTGCCCGATAACGTCAGCGAAGGAGTCTGGACGGTATCTGCGGTACAGGGCGGTAGTGACTGTCACAGAGAAAACCCTACCAATCCGGGCTGACATTCTGCCGCCCTGTGGGGGAATAGTAAAGACCCCCCATGCACCCGCCAGAGCCCATTTACCCTTGCTACCTTCCGGTCCTGGGGGAGTTCAACAGGATGACGCCACATGAGGGGCCGTCAGATACTTTACCCGAACTTCAGGCCCGACTCGAATCGGGGTCCGGGAGGCTCCAGCCCTCAACCTTCCAGCTCATCAGCGCAGGCTCCTCATACGGGTGCGCGGCCCGCAAGGCAGCGACCACAGCCTTGAGCAACGGCCCTTCAACCACGCACTCAATCCGGTCCTCGGCCACTTCCTGGGGAGTGCCCACGCCCCCGATGTAGGGAGCGGCACCTGCCTGCGGAGTGAAGCGGCCAGTGCCTGAGGTGACAAAGGAACAGCGGGAGTAGTTTCCGATCCGTCCCGCTCCGGCGTCGCCGATAGCTTCCAGTACCTGGCTGGTGTGAGTGGCGGGGACGTAAACCACCAAGGTGTGGAGCTCGCTCATGCCTCCCATCGTGCCCCAACCGGCCAGCGGTGAAACGGGAAAATTCATTGCTTATCCAACCGCCAGTTGCGATCATGGATATGTACACCGATTGGGGCAATCTCAAGATTGTGAGCTGCGAGGCCTGGCTGAACGGGGCCGGACCCGGCAGCTCAACGGTGTTCCGGTGGAATGGGCGCATTGGGGGCGTCCATTTCTGGGTTAAACCCAAACTTTGAAGGGACCGGCGCAACGGGTGGAATGCTTTCAAAGCCGGCGCCGGAGGCCCAATTGGGCGAAGCGGGAAACATCAGGTACTCTAGTATCTGCTTTTGATTCAGAAGCAGCTGGAGAATTCGCCTAGCGGCCTATGGCGCACGCCTGGAACGCGTGTTGGGTTAACGCCCTCGGGGGTTCAAATCCCCCATTCTCCGCCGGTAAGGAACCCGGCCCCGGCACTGCCGGGGCCGGGTTTTTCGTTATTTGCGGGCGTATTAGGCGTCCGCGGCCGGCACGCCCAGACGGCGAAGGCGTTCCCTGGCGGCCAACTCGCTGGGCCCCCTGGGTCCTAAAGCCAGGCGTACGACGGCGAGAACCACCTTTGTTGCGAGCCCCACCGGCAGCGGCACCGGACCCAGCCGTGGAACAGCCAGGCCGAGCATCCGGCGGTATCGTGGCTCCAGGCTGTACACCGCACCGGCAAACAGGATCCGGTAGCCCGGTCGGAGCATCCGGTTTAGCGGCGGGTTGCGAATAAATTCCACTGTCTCAGCCACCCGGCCGTCAACGCGAAGCTCACCGCTTTCGTACCAGCGGTCCAGTTGCCTGTGCATGCCTGCCTCGGTAAGCGGTGGATCTTCCACCCCCATGAGGCGGCCAGCCTGGGCCCACTCGCGGACATAGGCGTCCGGTCCTCCTGGAATGGGGCCACCCCAGATTTTATGGGCGGTGAGGAACCCGTCCGTGAATGCCAGGTGGATCCAGCTGGCCAACTCCGGATCGTTGGCGCTGTAGTCGCGCTGCGCCCCGAAGTTGTCGCTGTAACTGCCCTGGACCGCTTCATGCAGCCGGCGAACCCTGCCCGAGGCGTTCTCGGCGGCCTCCGTGGACCCGTACGTCACTGTGAAAATCCAGCGGATAGTGTTCGCCAACCTGATCAGTGGATCCTCGCGGAAGCTCGAATGTTCGTGGACGCCGGCAAGGGCCCCGGGATGAAGGGCCTGCATCAACAGTGTGCGGATTCCGGCCACGATGGGCGACATGGAACCGTGGACCGCCCATACTGCCGAACCGGGAAGGTGGTAACCGGGATCATTGCCTTCAACCAGCTTCGGCACCCAGTCGGGCACTGCATCTGCCCTGCCCGTGAAGGTTTTCTTGATTTCGTCCTGCCATTTTCGAAGGAAGCTCCGCATATATCATTGTCGCCCCAAGGGAGCTTGGCGGGGCAGTTGGACCGTGCTGCAAGGTTTTCTCAAGTAGTCATCTGCACGATAGGACGAGGTTCACAGGCTACCGGCCCTTGGTCCCGCGCCGGGTCATTATGTTATGGAGACACACGTTGGGGAATCGTCAAACTTCGGGTAAGCGAACGGACGTGCGCCGTCCACATGTTTCTGTTCTGCGCGCCCTGACTGCCACTGGTGCTGTTGCCTTATCCATCTGGTCCCTGAACCTTTCCGGCAGCGCAGGGGAGCGGGAGGCCTTGAGAGCCGCGGCTGCTGGGTTTGGTACGGAGACAGCCACCTCAAGCAACGGAGGCTCGGACGCGCTGGGTTCGGACAGGGTTGGTGCCGGGATGCTGCAGGCGGCGGCTTTTACGAACCCAGGGGCACTTGTCACCTTTCCCCATGCGGCAATAGGCGGTTACCGCGGGGAGAACTCCCAGCCGCTGACGGTGGGAACGACAGGCTTCGGCAGGCCGCCGGCCGGCTTCCTGATGGCGCCACTGACTCTGCTCAATGCCAGCTCGCCCTTCGGCTTCCGGGTGAGCCCTTTGTCCGGCGCTACCGGCGACTTCCATCTGGGGCAGGACTATGCCGCCCCCTGCGGAACAAGCGTTTACGCGGCGGACTCAGGACTGGTGCGTGCTGCAGGCTGGCACCCTTGGGGAGGCGGCAACAGGGTGGAAATCGATCACGGCAACGGCCTGATCACAACGTACAACCACCTTGAGGCCATCGCTGTCCGTACGGGCGAAGAGATCAACGCGGGCCAAATCCTCGGCGAGGTGGGCAGCACCGGTTGGTCGACGGGATGCCACCTGCACTTTGAAACGATCCTCGATGGTCGCCACACGAGTCCCATGAAGTGGTCTCTCATGCCTGCCCGGCCCTTGGCCGGCGACGCATCCGGTGAAATGCGAAGCTACCTGCCCGGGTTTGGCTCTCCCTCCCAAGGGACCACCAGTTGGGTGCTGCCGTTGGGCCACGATCACGACGACCCTCACGAGGGTGAAGTCCAGGCAGGAACGCCTGCAAAGACGACGTCGCCACTTCTGCTGCGGGCTGCCGCGGCGATTGGTCGTGCCGGCACTCAGCAGACGGAGCCGCCCAAGGCGTCGTTCCCGGCGGGGATGCCAAGTGCGTCATCCCCGACAGCGCCACCGACCCAACCGTCGACGTCAACGTCAACGTCAACACCGAAACCGACTGCGCCCGCACCATCGCCGACTCTGCCGTCCACGACGCCGACCCCGTCCCCGACCCCGACGCCGAACCCGGCACCGGTTGAAGTCACGCCGACGCCGACCCCGTCCCCGACACCGAACCCGACGCTGACCCCGGCACCGGTTGAAGTCACGCCGGTCCCGACGCCGGCGCCGATTGAACTCACGGCGGCGCCGATCGAACCGACGCAATTACCGGACCCTGCCCCGGTTGTACCATCCCCGACGCTGACGCCCATCCCCATTGACAGCCCGGAACCTGCGGTGGTGCCTACGCCTTCGCCCCTCGAGGACCAATCCCCGGCGTCGGAAAGCTGCCCTGCAGATCCGACTCCGGAAACACCAAACCTGTTCCCAGATGTATCAGCAACGGATCCGGGCAGCGTACAACTTCCTGAGGGCACAGCTTGCGAAAACCTTGTACGCGATCCCGCAGACCCTGCATGATGGCCCAAAAATGCCGGAAACCAACTCCCTTGACACCACAGCCGTGACGAATGTGGCGAGGGCGGACGTCGTAGCCCGGGCACCGACACACCTCACTTCGGGAGGGATGGACTCCTCGTCCAGAGCCCGGGTCGGGGACTGATCACAAGCACAAAGCGGGGTGTCCACATGCAGGATCGGGCATCTTACGTGCGGAACCAAGACGGCGGGCATCCACAAAAAAACCGCATTGTCCCGTTACGGGGTTCACAGGGGCCCGGCATGTATGTTCACATGGGAGGTACCGTCAAGACAGGGGCGGTCGCCACATCCTGGAGTCAGGCTCATGGGCACTCACGCGGTTTCCGGGAAGGACGCCAAAAACCCCCGAGGGTTGTGCCTGCCCGCTGCCCGTGCTGTGGCGGCCACCGGGGTACTTGCCATTTCTGTCTGCGCTTTGAACCTTTCTGCGAGCACCTCCGAATCCGACACTGCTACTGCCGCTTTCGTCCGTCCCGTCGCAGGAATGGGTGCCGTGGGGATTCCCGCGGGATCGAGTAACGGTTCGAGTAACGGAACCGGAACCAGTGCAGGAATAGGTACAGGAACCGGACCCGGGACTGGCCCCGAAACCGGAACGGGAACAGCGTTGCACGGCAATACGGACGTAGGCATGCCGTCGTCGGACGGCCTTGTAGCCAGCCCCTTGACTGCTAACATCCTGACCGCTCCAGACGTGGAGATTACCTTCCCGCGTCCGCTGGTGAGCAGCTCCAGCGAGAACGTTCCGTCCCCGCTGACGGTTGAGCTGACGACGGTGGGCAGGCCGCCTGCCGGTTATCTGATGGCGCCCCTCAAACTGCTGTACCCTTCGTCACCTTTCGGATTTCGCGTAAGCCCACTGTCCGGGGCAGCGGGGGATTTCCACCTCGGCCAGGACTATGCGGCGTCGTGCGGCACTCAGGTTTACGCCGCTGATTCAGGAGTGGTACGGGCTGCCGGATGGCATCCTTGGGGCGGCGGCAACCGGGTAGAGATAGATCACGGCAACGGACTCATCAGCACCTACAACCACCTCGAGTCCATTGCCGTCCGCAGCGGCGACTCGATCAACGTTGGCCAGTACATTGCGCGGGTAGGCTCGACCGGATGGTCGACGGGATGTCACCTGCACTTCGAGACAATCCTCAACGGGCACCACATCAGTCCCCTGAAGTGGCTCCTGATACCGGTCCGACCGGTCGGCGCCGGATTTGCTGATCTGCGGACGTACCTGCCGGGCATCGGGGCTCCATCCACTGTGCCGGTAACTTGGACCATCCCAGTGGGGCAGGGCAACGAACCTCCCTCGGCTCCCCGCTGGGTAAGTTCGCCGACGACACTTGCGGCGTCACCTTCTTGGCCGGCATCCTCGCTGTCGCCGATTACGCCGGCAGACTCCGGAACGACGTCGCCGAGCGCGCCCGCCGGTGCGGGAACGCCGTCGCCGTCGCCGAGTGAGCCGTCAGATCCGGGAACGCCGTCGCCGAGTGAGCCGTCAGATCCGGGAACGCCGTCGCCGAGTGAGCCGTCAGATCCGGGAACGCCGTCGCCGAGTGAGCCGTCAGATCCGGGAACGCCGTCGCCGAGTGAGCCGTCAGATCCGGGATCGCCGTCGCCGAGTGAGCCGTCAGATCCGGGATCGCCGTCGCCGAGTGAGCCGTCAGATCCGGGATCGCCGTCGCCGAGTGAGCCGTCAGATCCGGGATCGCCGTCGCCGAGTGAGCCGTCAGACCCGGGAACGCCGTCGCCGAGCGAGCCGTCAGACCCGGGAACGCCCTCGCCGTCGCCGAGTGAGCCGTCAGATCCGGGAACGCCGCCGCCTTCCCCTATCCAGCCCGCGCCGTCGCCAAGTGAGCCGCCGCCTTCCCCGATCCAACCTGCGCCGATTCCACCGCCACCGCCACCGGCTGCGCCGGCACCACCGCCACCAGCGCCTGAGCCGGCTCCGCCAGCTCCGATCACGCCGTCACCGATCCAACCTTCCCCGGCACCACCGCCACCGGCTGCGCCGGCACAACCGCCACCAGCGCCAGCGCCTGAGCCGGCTCCGATCACGCCGTCGCCGGCACCAAGCCAGGCACCTCCACCGGCACCGGCTGCGCCGGCACCTCCACCGGCACCGGCTGCGCCGGCACCTCCACCGGCACCGGCTGCGCCGGCACCTCCGCCTCCGCCACCGCCTGCGCCGGCACCTCCGCCTCCGCCACCGCCTGCGCCGGCTCCTCCACCACCGCCTGCGCCGGCACCACCGCCAGCTCCGATCACGCCGTCCCCGGCACCACCACCACCGGCACCAACCCAGGCGCCTGCACCGATCCAACCTGCACCGATCCAACCTGCGCCGACCGAACCTGCACCACCAACCAGTCCGTCCGCGACGCCGGAACCGTAAACCCCGGCGGGAGTTGCACACAGGAAGTTCCAGCCCGGACCAGTACAGTGGGCCGCTGACAACGAATTCCACGCATGGACAACTTTCCGAGGACGCAGCCTGTGACCCCCTTGTACCCGATCCCACTGACCCTGAATGACGGAACCGCCACTGATTTCGGCAGATTCAAGGGCAAAGTGGTGATGGTGGTGAACGTTGCCTCCAACTGCGGGTTTACTGCCCAGTACACGGGCTTGGAAACGCTCTATGAAAAGTTCCGGGACCGCGGGTTTGAGGTCCTCGGCGTTCCGTGCAACCAATTCGCCGGGCAGGAGCCCGGCAGTGACAGCGAAATAGCCGAGTTCTGCCAGCGGAACTTCGGGGTGACGTTCCCGCTGACCGTCAAGACGAACGTCCGCGGCAGGCACCAGCACCCGCTTTACAGGGAGCTCACCAAGTTCAAGACCGGACTGCTGCCCGGATTGGTGAAGTGGAACTTTGAGAAGTTCCTCGTCAGCCGCGACGGCGAAGTGGTGAACCGCTTTGCGCCGACAACGGAGCCCGATTCGGCGGAGGTGATTGACGCCATCGAGGAAGCCCTCGGCTCCTAGCGCCGCTCTGTCGAACGCGGCAGCGCAAAAGCGCAGTTCTTTTACCTTTTTCCACATCAGCCACTGCGATTTACCCAAAGTTAGCCGATTGTCTGATTGGATAAAGGTTACTGAAGGGTACAAGGGAAACGCCGTTTCCCACCGACCACAGAGGCAGCAATGGAGCACATCGAGGCCGAACACCCCCGGCCACGCCACTTCCTACTCCACCTGAGCGATCCCCACCTGATGGGAGGGCCGGACCCCCTTTACGGCGTCGTCGACAGCGAAGCGCGCCTCATCCAACTCTTCGAAGAGGTCAAGGCATCGGGTGCACGGCCGGAGGCTGTCATTTTCACCGGGGACCTTGCCGATAAGGGCGATCCTGTGGCCTACGACAAACTTCGGGCGATCGTTGAGCCTGCATGTGAAGAACTGGGCGCAGAAGTTATTTGGGCTATGGGCAACCATGACAACCGCGCCAACTTCAGGACGGGCCTGCTGGACGAACCCGCGAACGACGCCCCCGTGGACAAGAGCTACTTCATCAACGGGCTCCGTGTCATCACCATGGACACCTCCGTGCCGGGCTTCCACCACGGCGAGCTCAGCTCCTCTCAGTTGGAGTGGCTCACACGGCAACTGGACACGCCGGCCCCCGACGGCACCATCCTGGCGCTGCACCACCCGCCCGCTCCTTCTGTCCTTGACCTTTCGGTCCTGGTTGAGTTGCGGGACCAGGCTTCCCTGGAGGCGGTCGTCCGCAATTCAGATGTCCGCACCATCCTGGCGGGTCACCTGCATTATTCGACGACGGCGAGCTTCGCCGGCATCCCCGTGTCCGTGGCCTCTGCCAGCTGTTACACCCAGGACCTTAACGTTCCTGTGGGCGGCACCAGGGGACAGGACAGCGGACAGTCCTTCAACCTTGTCCATGTGTACGAGCACACGATCGTGCATTCCGTGGTTCCCATGGGCAGGTCAACGACGGTGGGGGAGTACGTCTCCCCGGAAGACACAAAACGCCGGCTGGCCGCAGCCGGGGTCCGGATACCGGAGACGGCCAAGCAGCGGAGCAGTGCAAAGCTCGGTCAGCCCTCGGGCCGCTAGCCAGGTACTGCAAGGTCCGTGCCGCCGGGCGGCACGGACCTTATTCAGTTTGACCGCATGTCCCCGCGTCTATGTCCCGGGTGCTACTTTTCCCAGGGCGCCTTGATGGGGAAGTACTTGTCCAGGAAGTCGGTCACCAGTTTGGCGCGCTCGTCGGCGTCCACCTCCGGAAAGCTGCCATCATTCAGGCAGAAGAAGTCCATGTTGCGCTTGGCCAGCAGTTTGGGCAGGTAGTTGAGCCCAACACGCATGGTGGTGTCCACGTAACGGACCTTTGCCGCTGTCTGGGTTACTGCGCGCCCCGTCAACAAAGCGTAGTAGTGGTAGAAGGAGTTGGTGACGGAAATGTTGTCCGCCGCCCTGAACCGGCTGGCCGCCGTCTTCCGGAACTCCTCTGGGAACTCGCGCTCCATCCTGGCCACGACGCTGCGGCGCAGCGGGGCGGCACTGTGCTCGAGGTGCCGGGTGGTGATCCGGCCAAACCGGTTCCACAGCAGTTTGCGGTTGACGCGGGCCGCATTCTCGAACCCGCTGCGCTCTACGGCGTTCTCACCCAAACCGATCCGGGTTTCCGCCTCAATGAACTTCGTGATGCCGCCCGGCGTGAAAAACAGGTCGGGACTGACCGGCCGGCCGAAGAACATGTCGTCATTGGAGTACAGGAAGTGCTCCGAGAGGCCCTCAATGTTGTGGAGCTGGCACTCGACCGCCTGGGAGTTGTGCGTGGGAAGCACGGAGGGGTCCGAGAAGAACTCCTCACTGCGGACGATGGTCACCGACGGGTGTTCGGCCAGCCACTCAGGTGCCGGTGAGTCCGTGGCAATGAAGATGCGCCGGATCCACGGAGCGAACATGTACACGGACCGGAGTGCGTACTTGAGTTCGTTGACCTGCCGGAAGCGGGCCTCGTGGTCGTCGCCTTCGCCCAGGACAACGTCCTTCTGCTGGGCCCGCCGGGCGGCAATGTACTCCGGGGAGCTGCCGTCCACCCAGGAGAACACCAGGTCGATGTCGAAGCTGATGTCGCTGGCGTGGTCGGCGAACATGTTCTCGATGGTTGGCCAGGTGTGGCCGTAACGCTCAACGGTGCCGCGGACGGCATCCTGCCGGAGCAGGGTCCTGCGCGTCAGTGAGTTCTCGATCGGCAGGGTGATTTCGTCGGCCTTGAAGGACCAAAGCTCGATCTGGACACCTGCAGAAGCACCGAACTCGAAGCCGCCCGCGGGTTCCACGCGGGGCCGGTAGAGGCGGAAGATACGCGCGTGCTTATTGGAGGAGAGCTCGCCGTCCGCCACCAGCAGTGAGGTTTTTTTCTTGGCATCCACGGTCATGGAATAGAACGGCTCGTCCCGGCATGCTTCCACGAGGGCGGCCCGCAGTTTCTTCCGGTCCTTCCAGTCCAGGGCAATGACGGGCCGGTGATTGTTGCCCCTTACCAGCAGGTAGGCCAGGTCCGCGTTGGCCAGCACATTGCGTACGAACAGCAGGTCCTCCACCATGGCCTGGTAGGGGGTCCTGTTGTGGTTGATCAGCGCGATGCGGCCCTTATGCGTGATGACATCAGGGCGGGGGTTAAGCCGCTGCTCAGCTTCGGCTGAAGTGATCTCCGCGTGAAATTGTTCCTCTACGGATGCCTGGCCGCCGTAGTAGACCTCGTCTTGAACCGGTGCTTCTGTAATGGTCGTCTCCGTGCTCGTCAAAGTATGCGTTTCTACCTGCATGATAGCCGCGCGGTGGAAACAGCAGGTTTCGGTCAGGGCCGCCCGGGGTACGGAACGGGGTTAGGCACCGAGATCTTCCAGCCAGCTGCGCAGGAAAGCACCGCCGGCGTCGTCGTGGATGACGGAGCCTTCGAGTCCCAGGTCCGCGGCCGTCAGGACAGTGTACGGCTTGTCCGGAACGCCGTCGGCGGGCCGGACATCCACATGCTGTACCGCGTGGTCGTTGTGATGGAGCCAGTCGGCCATGGCGTAGTCCGTGCGCGAGTCTCCCACTGTCCGCCAGGCCTGCGGCGTGATGCCCTGGGCGGCGAGCAGTTCCACTGCCCGGCTGGCGCCGAGGTCCTTGCCCAGCCGCACCGACTCAATGTCCGTGGAGATGATGGTGGGGTCCACGCGGTAGTCCACTTCGTCGTCGGAATCGGGAGCGTGGTGATCCAGCCGGACCACTCCCAGCCCGTGGCGGCCCATCAGGTCCATGGCGTCGGCGTCGAAAAGTTTCTGTTCGGCAAGATAATCGGCGTTGGACACCTCGATGTGCTGTTCCACGGACACCATTGCCCGTTTGGTTTCATCGAAGAACATGTGCGCCGCGTAGCCCGCGGCCACCAGCCGCCTGACGTCGTCCCCATAGGCTGCGGGCACCGCCAGTTCGCGGTCAATATGGATGGGACCGGGGCCCGCCGACGTATAGCTGAACCAGACGGCACCCTTTTCGCAGATGGCGTGGATGATGGTGCCGCCCGGGATGCCTGCTGCGATCATCGGTTCCATGACCTGCTGACGGATGAAGGCGTCCGAGCGGCCGGTGTTGAAAATGACGGGAATGCCGGCAGAAGCCAACGCCACGAGATCCTGGATGATGTCCTGTTTCACTTCACGCGTGACAGGGCTTGCAATCGGCCCGTCCACATCCAGCAGCAGTGCCAGGGGAGGCGTGGCGGGGTGGCGTGCGCCCGATGTTGAGGCGGCAAGGAACTCGGATGCTGTCATGGGTCCATTCTGTCAGCAGCGCCCTGGACTCCCGGCCCGTGGCGCCAGGATCACAGTGTGTGACTCTTGGTCACTGTTTGGCTACAACCTGACCGGCGGCCTGCTGGGTACTTTCGCTGGGACCATCGGGTGCCTAGGGTGGCATGGTGATATTCAAAGCGGTGGGCGAGGGCCGCCCTTACCCTGACCATGGTTACAACACGCCCAAGGAATGGGCGGCGCTGCCACCGCGTCCTGTCAGGCTGGACGAGCTGGTGACCACCAAGCGCACTCTGGACCTGGAGGCGCTCCTTGCCGAAGATTCCACCTTTTTCGGCGACCTCTTTCCTCACGTGGTGCAGTACCAGGGGACTCTTTACCTGGAGGACGGCCTGCACCGCGCCGTCCGGACCGCCCTGCACCAGCGCACTGCGATCCACGCCCGTGTTTTGGTTATAGATGGCTAGGAAGAAGCAGCAGGACGCCAGCGTCCTCCATGGCCACCACGTTGTCACCGGTCCTGAGTTGCGGGCCACTTTCGAATCGAACCACGACGCCGACGATACGGCGCGGGTGCGCCGCCGCGTGCTGCATGCGGTGGTGCTGGTGATCCTCATCGGACTGATCGTTGCGGCCATTATTACCGCGCTGGCCATCATCAACGGGCGCCTGAAGATCCCTGCGGCCGAGCCTGCAGATGAGACTGTCTCCACCTGCCCCGCGGCAACCTTCGACTACACGCCCAACGACAAGGTCAACCTCAACGTCTACAACTCGACCAGCAGGCCGGGCCTGGCGCGGACGGTAGCGGACGAGTTCCTGGCCCGGAAGTTCGTTGTGGGGGCGGTATCGAACGTCGACGCAGGCTACCGGGGCGTCGCAGCAGTGGTCTCCGGGGCTGCAGGCCAGTCAGCGGCCTTCAGTGTCCAACGCAACCTGCCGGGCTCGGATTACTTCCAGGACGGCAGGACAGACGGCAGTGTGGACGTCATCCTGGCCCAGGACTACGCTGCGCTGGCCCCGCCGGAGCTCGTTGACCAGACGCCGGGCACCCTCAGCTGCCCCCGGGAAAGCCGCCGGATCGCGGATGATGAAAAGTTGCCGGTCGTCCCCACGGCGGCGCCAGCCCCCTGAGGCCTGACCCGCAGAGGCGCTGTCAGCTCGGGTGGTTGAACCGGCCTGAGGACCGCAGGTGAAAGGGCAACTTAGCTTGCCACAGCGGGAAGCGGGGCAAGGCGGATAGGGCGGCCGGCGTCGTCGAACCTCGCTCCGGCGCCCAGTTGGATGAAGCGAACCGTCCTGCCCACCCTGGCTTCCAGCTCCGCCGGCTCGTCACTGCCCCTGGCGGCGCTGGAGGACAGCGTGCCAAGAATCAGCTGCGCCTGCTGGCCGATGTCAGCCGCGGGCAGGTAGCCCTGCTCCATCCCGTCTCGCAGGATGCCCTGCAGCAGGACGCTCAGCTCGCCCACGTGATCAGCGAGTTTGGCAAAGGACGACGGCGACAGCACGGCTCCCATCGCCGGCCCGGGCGGAAGGTGGCGGCGGCTGAGGTCCACCACCTGGGCCCGCACGTACAGCGCCAGCCGTTCCACCGGGTTGTCCAGCCGGCCGAGTGCTTCGCGGAGCTCGGACAGGAACTTCTCCGTCTCCTCCAGGGCGTAGGAGATGAGCAGCTCTTCGATGTCCGCGTAGTAGTTGTAGACGGCGGTCCGGCCCACCCCTGCATGCCGGGCAACGTCCGTCATGGTCAGCCCGGGGAGGCCGTGGGAAAAAAGGAGCTCACCGAAGGCGGTGAGGATGCGGCGCTGCGTTTCGGCACGCTGCTCGGCGTTGCTGGCCGCTGAAATCCTGGGCATGTAGACACTTTACCGCGAAGTGTCACCAAACTGCGGTTTTGGGGTTAGACGGAGCAGCCGTCCGGCCCACAGGCCTCGCCGTCTGTGGTGTTTACGAGCACCAACGGGTTGGCTTCCTGCCAGGCCTGGGTGAGCGCGGTGGTGAAGGTTTCGGTGGGCTGGGCGCCGGAAAGTCCGAACTTACGGTCGATGACGAAGAAGGGGACGCCGCTGATGCCCAGGGCACGGCCTTCCTCGAAATCGGAGCGGACGTCGTCGGCGTACTTGTCCGTGGTGAACAGCTCCTCCACCTCGTCCTTGTTGATACCGAGGTCCAGGGCCAAGGACGTCAGGTACTCCCGGCTCCCGATGTCCTTGCCGTGTTCGAAGTGGTCGCTGAGCAGGCGCTCCTTGGCTTCGTCCTGCTTGCCGTGGGCGGCGGCAAGATGGATCAAGCGGTGTGCTGTGAAGCTGTTTGCCACCACCACGGAATCGAACCGGTAGTCGAGGCCCTCGCCTTTGGCCTGCTGCGTGACATGGTCAAACATCTGCGAGACCTGCTGCCGGGGCAGGCCCTTGCGGCTGCTGAGGTAGTCCAACTCCGTCCCGTCGTAGTGCTCGGGGAGGGTGGGATCCAGCTGGTAACTGCGCCACGTGACTTCTACCGCATCTTTGTGCGGGAAGGCTGCAAGGGCAGCCTCAAAGCGGCGCTTGCCGATGTAGCACCAAGGGCACGCGACATCTGACCAGATCTCAATCTTCATACTGTCGCCTACAGCGGGCTTCCGGCCACCATTCCGGGAACCGGTGTTAGATAGCGCACACAGGGTCTTGTTCCCGGGGTGATCCTGGGCAATAGTCAGAATGTGGGTTTCACGGACATCCCGAAAGTGTTCGCTGTTTCCCCAACACCGCGGACCCGGCCAGGTTCCGTGGATGGAACTGCCCGGCCAACTGGGGAGCCCGGCCTGTCGTTTCCCTGGAGGCCAGGAATGCGAATTGGACTGGTAGCGGGACCGTGGATTCCGGTTCCGCCGGTGACCTACGGCGGCACCGAAAGGGTAGTGGATACCCTGGCACGGGGTTTCGCCGCAGCGGGCCACGAGGTACTCCTGGCGGCGCCCTCCGACAGTACGTGTCCGGTGCCAAGGGTTCCGGGCATGCGGCCCTCGGTGCCGGAGGAGCTGAACCAGTCCCTGTCCGAACTCAGCCATGTGGCGCGGGCCTACGAGGGCCTGGGAAGTACGGACATCATCCATGACCACACCCTGGCCGGTCCCTTGTACCTCCATCGACCGGGGCGGATACCACTGGTAACAACCATCCACTGCCGGCTCGATGCTGCAGCGGCCGATATTTACAAAGCCGTTGCCCGGAGGGCGGCGGTTATCGCCATCTCCCGCAACCAGGGTTCACATGCACCGGATGTGCCGGTCACGCGGGTGATCCACCATGGCATGGATGTTTCCTCGGTTCCAGTGGGAACAGGCAACGGAGGATACCTGTGCTTCGTGGGAAGGGCCTGCCCGGACAAGGGGTTGCTGGAGGCTGTCCTGATCGCCCACCAGGCCGGCATGCCATTGCGGATAGCTGCCAAAATGCGCCAACCGGACGAGGTCCGCTTTTTCCGTGAGGTGATCCAACCCATGCTGGGGCCTGATGACGACGTCGTCGACGAAGTGGACGATGCCAGCAAGTACCGGCTGATGGGGGAAGCGCTGGCGTTCCTGAACCCGATCCAGTGGCCGGAGCCCTTCGGGCTGGTCATGATCGAGGCGCTGGCCACCGGCACCCCCGTCATCGGTACCCCCGCCGGTTCCGCCCCTGAAATAGTCGAGCATGGACGGACCGGATACCTGGGGGAGATAGAGCAGTTGGCGGGCTTCGTCGGACTGGCCGGAAGCCTGAGCCGTACGGCGTGCCGCAGGGCCGTTGAGGAACGGTTCTGTGAGGAACGCATGGTGAACGAGCACCTTTGGCTTTTCGAGAGGCTGGTTGCAGGGGAGCCTCCGGCAGGGGTTCCGGATACGGTCAGGTTGCACCAGAATCTTTAAGGGATGGTCTTGGCGATCCGCGAAAAGCCCGCCGCCTAGCGAAGGAGTGCCTTCATGACCGCATGGAACGCCGATACTGAGGCGGGCGCATCCGAATCAGGGTCGGTCACGATCGTGGAAGGGTCCTCGTTCTGCATCTCGTCCGAAACGGGTGACATTAGTTCCGACGCCGGCGCGAATGGGGCATTTTTCCAGGACACCCGCATCATCTCCCGCTGGATCCTGCGGATCAACGGCGCGCTTCGTGAGCCTCTGGTCGCCCAGAAGCCGCAGCCCTTCGGAGCCACCTTTGTTGGCCGGGCAAAGTGGCCGGACGGCAGGTTCGACAGCCCCCTGGTGGTCCGCCAGGCCCGTCATGTCGGTCCAGGCCTGCAGGACGACATCACCTTGGAAAACTTCTCGGCCGAGCCGGTGGATTGCGAGATCGAGCTGCTCCTGGATGCTGACCAGGCCGACCTCTTCGACGTTAAGGGCGGCCGGACAACGCGGGGTGCCGAGGCCACGCGCGAAGTAGTGGACGGCAGCCTCGTGATCGAGGCCAGCCGCCACGGGCAGCGGCGGGGAACCTCGATCAGGGCGGCAGGTGCCGACGTCGGCAGCGATGGACTCCGCTTCCACGCCACCGTGCCTGCCAGGGGCAAGTGGGCCACCAGCGTCATTGTGGTGCCACTCGTCAACGGACAGGCACCTGCCGATCCTTTCACCGAGGAGCGGCTTCCAGGCCACCGTGAAGGGGTACGCCGGCACCGGGCCTGGGAGGAAAACGTCCCCCAGGTCACAGTGACGGACGCCAACCTGCAGCAGGTGTTGAACCGCAGCCAGAGCGATCTCGGCTCCTTGCGGATTTTCGACGAGCACCATCCGGGCCGGGTGGCGGTGGCAGCCGGGGCGCCATGGTTTATGGCCCTGTTCGGCCGTGATTCGCTGCTCTCGTCCTACATGAGCCTGCTGGTGAGTCCGAAACTGGCGGCCGGAACGCTGCAGACCCTGGCCGGGCTGCAGGGAACCAAGGTGGATCCGGACTCCGAGGAAGAACCGGGGCGCATTCCGCACGAGGTGAGGCTGGGTGTGACTGCCGGGCTGTCCCTGGGAGGGACAGCCTATTACGGCACAGCAGACGCCACCCCGCTGTTCGTAGGTCTCCTGGGCGAGTTGAGCCGCTGGGGCCTCTCGCGCGAGATCATCCACCCGCTGCTTCCGCACGCGGACCGTGCCCTGGACTGGATTGAAAAGTACGGTGATCGCGACGGCGACGGATTCGTGGAGTACAAAAGGCCAAATGACCACGGGCTGGTCAACCAGGGCTGGAAGGACTCCTGGGACGGCATCAACTATGCTGACGGCACCATCGCAGAAGCCCCTATCGCCCTGTGCGAAGTCCAGGCGTACGTCTACTCCGCCTATATCGGCCGGTCGCTGCTGGCGCGCTGGGACGGCGACGTGGCTCTGGAACAGCACTGGGCCGACAAGGCCGCTACCCTCAAGGCTGCCTTCAATGAAAAGTTCTGGCTGCCGGACAAGGGTTATTTCGCGGTGGCGCTGGACAAGGACAAGCGGGCAGTGGATGCCTGTACGTCCAACATGGGCCACTGCCTTTGGCTGGGCATCGTTGACGAAGATAAAGCGCAGTCCGTGGTGGAGCACCTGATGTCACCCCAGATGTTCACTGGCTGGGGAATCCGCACCCTGGGCTCGGACATGGGCGCCTACAATCCCGTGAGTTACCACAACGGTTCGGTCTGGCCGCACGATTCCGCGCTGGTGGCAACAGGGCTGATGCGGTACGGATTCGTGGAGGAGGCCCGGCGGGTTGCCTCCGGCCTCATTGACGCCGCCGAACACTTTGATGGTCGGCTGCCGGAACTGTTTTGCGGTTTTGACCGCGGGGAGTTCGCAGGACCTGTGCCCTACCCCACCGCGTGCTCGCCCCAGGCCTGGGCTGCGGCGGCGCCGGTGCAGCTGATGCGCGTGCTGCTCCGCTTCGACCCCGTCTACACCTACGGAGTGGTGCACCTGGCGCCGATCCTCCCTGAGGACATGGGCGATTTCGAGGCTGCGAACGTCCTGATCAACACCTCCCGGATCACCATCAGGGCTCACGGGACCGGCGGCAGCATTGATGGGCTCCCGCCGGGCCTGAAGCTTTTATCGGAACCACGTCCGCCCCTGGCCTACCCGCCAAAGGCCCATCAGCACGCCTGAAGGCACAAACATTGCCGGCACTAGGCTGGTGCAGCCGTCAGGGGACTGGCCGTTCCAGCACGAAGTCATGCTCCACTGTGCTTCCCAGCCGGAACGACTTGGTGCCCACTTTGCGGAATCCGGATTTCTCGTAGAAACGGATGGCCCTGGCGTTCTGGCTGTTGACTCCCAGCCAGACACCTTGTCCGCCTGCTTCCGCAGCTGCAGCCAGGCTGGCGTGCATCAGTTCCGCAGCGGCACCGAGCCCGTGGTGTTCCGGATGCACATAGCACTTGCTGAGTTCCACCGACGGCAGGATCTCCAGCACTGAAACCACGTCCCGGTCTTCTGCCGGCCGGTTCACCAGCAGGCTGTAGCCGCGCAGGTCGCCGCCGGCGTCGATCACCAGGATGATGACGTCCGGGTCGGCGAGGTACGCCTGGAAGTGCCGTTCGCTGAGCGTGTTGGCAAGGTGCTCCGCGATGTCCTGCGGCGACGACGACGGCGGGCAGGCCAGCGGAAAGGTGACGGCCGCCAGCGCAGCCAGCGCGCCGGCGTCGTCCGTTGTTGCTTTGCGGATGGCGGAGGTCATGCAGGGATTGTACGTGCCTGCCTTCGGCTTACTGCTTGAAGGCGGCGTCGAAGGAGGTGTTCGACGGCGGGAAGTCGAACTTCTTCAACGCGGCGAGGGCTTCGGGGGCGCCGTGCAGGCGGTCCATGCCGGCGTCTTCCCACTCCACTGAGATGGGGCCTTCATAGCCGATCGCGGTCAGGGCGCGGAAGGATGCCTCCCACGGGACGTCGCCGCGCCCGGCGGAGACGAAGTCCCAGCCCCGGCGGGGGTCGCCCCAGGCGAGGTGGGAGCCCAGGACGGTGTTCCGGCCGGTCTGCCGGATCTTGGTGTCCTTGCAGTCCACGTGGTAGATCCGGTCCTTGAAGTCCCAGATGAAGGACACGGGGTCGATGCCCTGCCACATCATGTGCGACGGGTCCCAGTTCAGCCCGAACGCCGGGCGGTGGTTGATCGCTTCGAGGGTGCGGACGGTGGTCCAGTAGTCGTAGGCGATCTCGGAGGGGTGTACTTCATGGGCGAAGCGGACGCCGCATTCGTCAAAGACGTCCAGGATGGGGTTCCAGCGGTCGGCGAAGTCCTGGTAGCCGGCGTCGATGACCTTTTCGGGGACGGGCGGGAACATGGCGACGTACTGCCAGATGGCGGAGCCGGTGAAGCCGACGACGGTGTCCACGCCAAGTGCCTTGGCGAGCCGGGCGGTGTGTTTCATTTCCTCGGCGGCGCGGGTGCGGACGCCTTCGGGGTCGCCGTCGCCCCAGACCTTGGACCCGACGATGGCTTCGTGGCGGAAGTCGATGGGGTCATCGCAGACGGCCTGGCCCTTGAGGTGGTTGGAGATGGCCCAGACCTTCAGGTTGTACTCCTCCAGCACGGCGAGCTTGGATTCGACGTAGCCGGGTTCGTCCCAGCGCCAGGCGTCCAGGTGGTCGCCGGAGACGGCGATTTCCAGGCCGTCGTAACCCCAGCCGGACGCCAGGCGTGCGACTTCCTCGAAGGGGAGGTCGGCCCACTGGCCGGTGAACAGGGTGTAGGGGCGGGGCATGTCAGGCTCCTTCGGTGGTGGTTGCGGCAGGGCGGGCGGCGGGGTTCAGCTGGATGCTGGAACTCTTTGCGGCGGCGGACTCTTCCACGGCGTCCAGGATGCGCTGGACTTCCAGCCCGTCCTCGAACGACGGCGAAGGTTCGGTCCCGCTGCCGACGGCGAGCAGGAAGTCGCGGACTTCGTGCGTGAAGGTGTGCTCCCAGCCGATGATGTGGCCCTGCGGCCACCAGGCGTCCAGGTAGGGGTGTTGGGGTTCACTTACGAGGATCCGGCGGAAGCCCTGCTCGCGCGCGGGCGCCGTGGCGTCAAGGAACCGGAGTTCGTTCAGGTTCTCCAGGTCGAAGCGCAGGGCGCCTTTATCGCCGTAGATTTCGATTTGCAGGGAGTTCTTCCGGCCGGTCGCCACCCGGGAGGCCTCCACTGAGGCGACTGCCCCGGAGGCGAGGGTCAGCGTTGCCCAGGCGGCGTCGTCGACCGTTACGTCTTCAAGCCCCGTGGCTCCGGGCCGGCGGCCCACGAACGTCTGCAGGCGGCCCGAGACCTCAGTGACCTGGTCATCGAGCAGGAAGAGGACCTGGTCGATGGCGTGGGAGGCGATGTCCCCCAGCGCCCCGGAGCCTGCGGTGTCCTTCCTGAGCCGCCAGGTCATGGGGGCGGACTCGTCGGCGAGCCAGTCCTGCAGGTAGGCCGCGCGGACCTGGCGGATGGTACCGAGCCTGCCCTCCGCGATCAGCTCCTTCGCCAGGGCCAGGGCGGGAACGCGGCGGTAGTTGAATCCCACCATCGACTGCACACCCTTGGCCCTGGCGGCCTGCGCTGCCGCAGTGATGGCCTCGGCCTCGGCGAGGGTGTTGGCCAGTGGCTTCTCCAGCAGCACGTGCTTGCCGGCCGCGAGGGCGGCGATGGCAATCTCGGCGTGCATCCAGCCCGGCGCGCAGATATCAACGATGTGGATGTCGTCCCGGTCCAGCAGCGAGCGCCAGTCGGTGGCCGTCTCGCTCCACCCGTACTTGGCGGCGGCTTCCGAGACGGCGGCGGCGTCCCTGCCCACAAGCAGCTTCTGCTCGAAGGCGGGGACGTCGAAGTAGCTTGCCACGTTCCGCCAGGCGTTGGAATGCGCCTTTCCCATAAAGGCGTAACCGATCATCGCTACGCCCAGCGTGCCCCTGGTAGTTGATTCCTGGCTCATGCGGTGCCGCCAAGGGTCAGCGTTTCGGGGGCCCAGTCCTCGGGAAGTGGAGCGGACACCGGCGCGGTGCTTTCGACGTCAACGAAGGTGCCGGATTCCATGGACTCGGAGATGGAGACCATGGAATCCAGGACGTGGTAGGCCAGGTTCCCGGTGGCGCGGTGGGGGACACCGGCGCGGATGGACCGGGCCATGTCCAGGACGCCCATGCCGCGGCCGTTGGCGGGGCCGGTGGCAGGGATGGTGGTCCAGTCCTCGTCTCCTGTGCGCCAGAGCCTGATGTCGCCGTCGAAATAGTTGGGGTCCGGCAGGGAGAGGGTGGCCTCGGTGCCGGTGATTTCCACGAAGCCCATCCGTGCCCGGGGCGACTCGAAGGAGAACACGCTGTGGGAGGATGCGCCGCTTTCGAACTGCGCCATTGCTGAGACGTGCGTGGGGACCTCCACCGTGAACTCCTGGCCGGCTTTGGGCCCGGAACCGATCACGCGGACTTCTTTGGCTTTCGACCCGACGGCGGCCACCTTGCGGATGGAGCCGAAAGCCTGGATCAGCGTGGTGAGGTAGTAGGGGCCCATGTCGAACAGGGGGCCGGCGCCGTGCTGGAAAAGGAATGCGGGGTTGGGGTGCCAGGATTCCGGGCCGGGGGTCTGGAACGTGGTCATCGCGGTGAGGGGTGTTCCGATGTCGCCGCGCTGGATCAGCCGCAGTGCGGTCTGGAGTCCTGCGCCGAGGAAGGTGTCGGGGGCGCAGCCGAGGCGGATGCCTCCGGCGTCGGCGGTTTTGAGCAGGCCGAGGCCTGATTCACGGTCCAGGCTGAAGGGCTTTTCGGTCCAGACGTGCTTGCCGGCGTTCACCGCAGCAGTGGCGACTTCGACGTGGGCGGCAGGGATGGTGAGGTTGACGATGATTTCGACGTCGGGGTGGCTCAGGGCTTTTTCCACTCCGCCCCACTCCGGGATGCCGTATTCCTTGGCGCGGGCTTCCGCGGCTTCTTCGAAGAGGTCCGCGATGACATGCACCTTCAGGTCCGGGAACACTGTCAGGTTGTCGAGGTACTGCTTGCTGATGTTTCCGGCGCCGATGACGGCAACGCCCACCGGACCGCGTCCTGTTGCGGAGGAGGAGGTGTTCATGCCTTGATTCCTTCGCCGGAGGCGGTCAGGAATGACAGGCTCTCGTCGATGCCTTCAAAGATGTCCCCGGCGTAGTCATCAAACTCCACCACTCCCACCTCCAGCGACTTGGCGGCTGCGATAACGTCCAAAATCTGGACCTGGCCCTGTCCCGCCGGAAGCTGGGCCTTGGTGTCCGTTGTCAGGGGCCCGTCCTTGATGTGGATGAACTTCACCCGGTCCCCGAGCTTGGTGAGGATCTCCACCGGGTCCTGGCCGCCGACGGCCACCCAGTAGGTGTCCACCTCCAAAACGAGTTCGGGGTCCAGCAGGTCCGCGAAGTACTCCAGGGCGGTCCGGCCTTCGATGATGGACTCGAGCTCCCACTGGTGGTTGTGGTAACCCACGCGGATGCCATATTCCGCACCCTTTTTGGCTGCTTCGTTCAATCGCGCGGCGGTGGCCTGTACGTCCTCCGCGGACTGCCAACGTTCGGCCGGGATGTACGGATCGATGACTGTGCTGATGCCCAGTTCCTTGGCCGCAGCGAAGATTTCGTCCTGGTCCTGGCTTAGCAGCGGGGCATGGCCGGAGGGTGCGGTGAGGCCGTTCTCCCGCAAGGCCGCGCCGAGCTCGTGTGCAGTGGCTACGAAGTTGTACGGCTCAACCTGGGTGAACCCTATCTCCGCGACTTTCCGGATTGTTCCCGAAAGGTCTTCCTGGATCGCGTTCCGCAGTGTGTAGAGCTGGAGGGAGTAGGACATGTGTGGTCTCCTGGTGTGGGAATCGGTTCCGGGCTGCAGGGGAGTGGGCTCGGCCACAGCTCTTTGGTCTACTGCAAAGCTATGGCCACTTTTGCTGCGCGTCAAGCAAAAGTTGATGGCGTGACATGCAGAAGTAGCCGTGCTATCCATGTCCTATGACAAAGACTGCAGGCACCAGAACCGCAGCCTCTGAGCTTGCCCCGGCCCAGGGCGGAGCCGGCGTCCTGTTCCAGCTCCTCCGCGACGGCAAGGCCCGGACGCGGGCCGAACTGGCGTTGACCACCGGCTTAGCGAGGTCAACCGTGGCAGGACGCATTGACGCGCTCATCGCGTCAGGACTGGTGGGCCCTGCCGGTGAGGCGAACTCGAGCGGCGGAAGGCCGCCGTCGCGCTTTGCGTTCAATCCCGCCGTGCGTGTGGTGCTGGCGGTGGATGTAGGGGCCAGCCATGTGATCGTCGCCGTCACGGACCTTAATGGCAACATCCTCGCCGAACAGCGGCTGGCGCAGGATGTCGCGGACGGGCCGGAGGCTGTCCTGGGCCGGGTGGTCAAGGAGGGGGCGTCGCTCCTGGCTGCGGCCGGACGGACAGCGGCGGACCTGGCGGGTGTGGGGATCGGCCTGCCGGGGCCGGTGGAGCACTCCAGCGGCCGGCCGGTCAAGCCGCCCATCATGCCGGGCTGGGACGGGTTCGACGTCGTCTCTTACGTCCAGCGTTCCCTGCCGGTTCCGGTGCTGGTGGACAACGACGTGAACATCATGGCGCTGGGGGAGCGGACCGCCCACTGGCCCGGGGACGAAAATTTCGTGTTTATCAAGGTTGCCACCGGAATCGGCTCCGGGATCATCAGCAGCGGAACGCTGCAGCGGGGTGCCAACGGGACCGCCGGCGACCTGGGCCACGTGCGGGTCCCGCGCGGCGACGACGTGCTGTGCCGCTGCGGCAACTACGGCTGCCTTGAGGCATTGGCTTCCGGTCCTGCGTTGGCGGCGGAACTAAACCGGCAGGGAGTGCAGGCCACCAAGGGCACTGACGTACTGCGGCTTGTGGCGCAGGGAAACCTGCAGGCCATCCAGGTGCTGCGCCAGGCGGGCAGGGACGTAGGGGACGTCCTGGCCGCCGTGGTCAACCTGCTCAATCCGTCTGTCGTGGTGATCGGCGGAAGCCTGGGCCAGGCCGGCGAACACCTGATGGCGGGCGTACGCGAGGTGGTCTACCGGCGTTCGCTGCCGCTGGCCACAGCCCAGCTCCGGATTGCATTGTCCCTGGCCGGCGACCGGGCTGCCATCCTGGGCGCAAGCCAGATGGTGACGCACCACGTGTTGTCTCCGTCAGCGATTGAGGCCGCCCTTCAGGCAACCGGGTAGCCGGCTGGAACCGTTCTAGCCTCGCAAGAGGACAGGCTGACGATGGCTCAGGCGGAAATCACGCGCACGGGTGAGCCGGCGAGCCAGGCCTTCACGTCCTCCAGCGCCCCGCCGTAAAACTGCCGGTAGCTCTCCCGCGTAACGTAGCCCAGGTGCGGGGACAGCACCGTGTTGGGGGCACTGAGGAGCGGGTGGCCTGCGGGCAGGGGTTCGTGGTCGAAGACATCCAGCGCGGCACCGGCGATCCAGCCTTCGGACAGGGCGCGCACCAGGGCGTCCTGGTCAACCAAGGGTCCTCTTGCGGTGTTCACCAGGACGCCGTCGGGCCCCAGCAGCCGCAGCTCCGGTTCGCCCACGATGCCCTCCGAACGGGGAGACAGGCGCAGGTGGAGCGTGGCGACGTCGGAATTTTGGAAAAGGTCCGCCTTGGACACTTTGCGCACCCCGGCCTCCGCGGCGGTCTCGTCCGTCAGGTTCTGGCTCCACGCAAGCACGTCCATGCCGAAGGCCTGGCCGTAGGCGGCAATCCTGCGGCCTATTTTGCCCAGGCCCACCACGCCCAAGGTCTTTCCGGCGAGTTCGAAGCCTACCGTGCTCTGCCAGCTGCCGGAGCGGAGCGAGGCGTCCTCTGAGGGGATGCTGCGTGCGATGGCCAGGAGCAATGCCCAGGTCAGTTCCGGGGCGGCGGTGGGCGATCCGGGAGTACCGCACACGGTCATTCCCAGCTCAGCTGCCGCCTCTACGTCGATGGACGCGTTCGCCATGCCGGTGGTCACCAGAAGCTGGAGGGCGGGGAGCTTTTCGAGCACCTCCCGCGGGAAGGCCGTCCGCTCCCGCATCGCAATGATGATGGTGACACCCGCCAAAGCCGATACCAGCGCGTCCTGCGATGCGAACGGTTCCCGGTAGGAGGTGACCGTCACGCCGTCGGCCTCCAGGGAGGACCAGTCCGCGAAGCCATGCGCCACGTCCTGGTAGTCGTCAAGGATGGCAAGCCGGTGCTGCATGGTGTGTCCTTCGTCCCGGAGTCTGCGGCAGTGATGTTCATCGTAAGGCAGGACCGGCACGCCGCCACCGGGAACTGCCGTGTGCGTGCCCGTGATAGCAATGGGGGTAATGAAACGAGAACCGACCCCCAAGCCTTGCCGGTGAGCGCCCGCTTCCTCGCCAGGATTCCGAACACCTGGATTTTGCTGGCCTGCATCGGGCTGCTGGCGCTGAACCTTCGCGGACCCTTCGTGGCCGTTGCCCCGGTTGTGGACGTGATGCAGGCGGACCTGGGCTTTTCCCCGGTGGTGCTGGGGCTGCTGACCAGCATCCCGGTGCTGTGTTTCGCGCTCGCAGCACCCCTGGCCTCCCTGGTGGCCCGCGGGTATGGGGCCGAGTTCGCCGTCACCCTCACCATCCTGGGTGTGCTGGCCGGAGTCATCATCCGTTCTGCCGGCGGCCCGGCATTGGTGCTGGCCGGGACGGTGGTGATCGGCCTTGCCATCACCATCGGCAATATCGCCGCGCCCCTCATCATCCGACGCGACTTCCCGCCCTTGCGGCAGGGAACGGCCATGGGCGTCTACACGGCTGCGCTGAACGTCGGGTCCTTCCTGACCTCGATGGTCACGGCACCGCTGGCCGAACTGGCGGGATGGCAGCTGGCGCTCGCGTCGGTCGGGCTCTTCGCTGTAGCGGCCATGGTGTGCTGGGCGCTCGCCGTTGGCCTCCGCAGTGCCTTCGTGCCCTCCGCCGCTGTTGTCCCGGACGGACCGAGGGACGGGGCTGCGGCAGGATCGGCGTGGACCACGGCCGGGCTGACGGCTGCGTTCGCAGGCCAGGCCTTCTCCTACTACGCCGTCACGGCGTGGCTACCCAGCTACCTGAACGACGAACTGGGCATGTCCGCTGCTGCGGCCGGAGCAGGGTCATCCCTCTTCCAGGTGTTTGCCATTGTGGGTGGCCTCGGCGTGCCGTTCGCCGCCAAATACTTCAGTACGACGACGGTGTCCGTCACCCTGGGCCTGTTGTGGACGGCGGTGCCCGCCGGACTCCTGCTGGCCCCGGAGCTTTGGTGGCTGTGGTCCGTTTTTGGCGGCGTTGCCCAGGGCGGCGGAATCACGCTGATTTTCATCGCCATCATCAAGCTGGCCCGGGACCAGGTTGCCGCCGGCCGGATGTCCGCCACCGTCCAGGGGCTGGGTTACTGCTTCGGCGCCGTCGCCCCGCCGCTGGTGGGATATGTGCACGACGTCTCAGGATCCTGGACACCGGCCCTGCTGGTGATTCTGGCGTCGGTGCTGACGTTCTTCCTTGCCGCCACCCTCTCCGTCCGGCGGGTGCCCAAGGGGCGGTGAGGCTGGCGGCAGCCCGCCGTCGTCGTCCGCCCTTACCCTTACCCGCCGGCGCACCCCCGGACTGCTCTGGCGGTGTTCCGTCGCCGGGCCGGCCCTCCGGATTTCGGAAGTGCCTGTTGCGAAGGGCGTGCCGGCCCGGCGGACGGAAGTTTTTTTAGGCCGCGGCGAGTTCCTCCACGGATGCGCGTTCCCGCGCTTCTGTCAGGTAGCGGGCATAGGCGGGGAGGGTGAGGAAGGACGGAAAGTCCTGGGCCAGGGTGACTTCTTCGAAGATGTCGCGGGCGTCTTCGAAGCGGTCGCCGTCGAAGCGTTCGAGCCTTGCGAATTCTTCGTCGAGGAGTTCCTCTACCCAGTGGTGGGTGATGATTTCGCCGTGGTCCGTGATGGCGCGGGCGTAGATCCACTGCCAGAGCTGTGAGCGGGAGATTTCGGCGGTGGCGGCGTCCTCCATCAGGTTGTGGATCGCCACCGCGCCGTTGCCGCGCAGCCAGGACTCGATGTAGCGGATCCCCACTTCGATGTTGTTCCGGATGCCCTGTTCGGTGATGGTGCCTTCGGTGGCGGCCACGTTGATCAGGGCACGGTCGTCCGGAATGACGTCCTCGCGGGTGCGGTCCAGCTGGTTCGGCCTGTCGCCCAAAATGGAGTCGAACACCTCGCGGCAGACCGGCACCAGGTCCGGGTGGGCCACCCAGGAGCCGTCGAAGCCGTCGTTGGCTTCGCGGGTTTTGTCCGCACGGACCTTTTCGAGGGCGTTCGTGTTCGCTTCGGGGTCCTTGCGGTTGGGGACGGCTGCTGCCATGCCGCCGATGGCCATGGCGCCGCGTTTGTGGCAGGCGCGGACGAGTTGTTCGGTGTAGGCGCGCATGAAGGGTGCGGTCATGGTCACCTGGCTGCGGTCCGGGAGGACGAAGCGCGGGCCGCGGGTGCGGAAGTTCTTGATGAGGGAGAAGATGTAGTCCCAGCGGCCGGCGTTCAGGCCGGCGGCGTGGTCCCGCAGTTCGTAGAGGATCTCCTCCATTTCGAAGGCAGCGGTGATGGTTTCAATCAGCACGGTGGCGCGGGTGGTGCCCTGCGGGATGCCGAGCAGGTCCTGGGCGAGGATGAAGATGTCGTTCCAGAGCCGGGCCTCGAGGTGGTTTTCAATCTTGGGCAGGTAGAAATAGGGTCCCTTGCCCTGGGCGAGGAGGCGGCGGGCGTTGTGGAAGAAAAACAGGCCGAAGTCCACGATGCCACCGGCGATGGGCTGGCCGTCGATGAGCATGTGCTTCTCCGGCAGGTGCCAGCCGCGCGGCCGGACAACGATGGTGGGCAGTTCACCGGAGGGGCGGAGCTTGTATTCCTTGCCTTCCTCGGTGGTGAAGTCGATCCGGCGTTCCAGGGCGTCGGTGAGGTTCAGTTGGCCCTTGATCACATTGCGCCACGTGGGGGTGGAGGAGTCCTCCAAGTCCGCGAGCCATACCTTGGCGCCGGAATTCAGGGCGTTGATGGTCATTTTCTTGTCCACCGGGCCGGTGATTTCCACGCGGCGGTCCTCCAGGCCGGGGGCCGGGGGAGCAACCCGCCACGAGGGGTCGTTCCGGATGTGCTCGGTCTCCCGCAGGAACCTGGGGTCCTGCCCGGCAGCAATCTCAGCCCGCCGGGTCCGCCGCGCCTGCAGGAGTTCCTGGCGCCGCACTGCGGTAGCCCGATGCAGCTTGGCCACGAACTCCAGTGCGTCCGGAGTAAGAACCTCGTTCTGCCGGCAAATCGGCTGGGCGGTCAGGGTTATGCCGTTAATCGTGAAGCTGTCAGTAAAGCTGTTCATTTCTGTCTCCTTTTACAGGCCCAACTGGGTAGCAGTAAATGTCGTTTTGACCCTTCAAAACGACACTTAGTGCTACTTACTTGGGGGAATTAGTGGAACTGGCCCTCTTCGGTCGATCCGACCAATGCGAGGGTGGATGCGTTCGGGTTGAGCGCAGTTGCGATGTCGTCGAAGTAGCCGGTGCCGACTTCGCGCTGGTGCTTGGTTGCGGTGTAGCCGCGGGATTCGGAAGCGAATTCCTTTTCCTGGAGCTCGACGTAGGCGCTCATGCCTTCACGGGCGTAACCGTGGGCGAGGTCGAACATCGAGTAGTTCAGGGCGTGGAACCCGGCCAGGGTGATGAACTGGAACGTGAAGCCCATGGCACCGAGTTCGCGCTGGAACTTGGCGATGGTGACGTCGTCCAGGTGCTTGCGCCAGTTGAACGACGGCGAGCAGTTGTAGGAGAGCATCTGGTCCGGGAACTCGGCCTTGACTGCTTCGGCGAACTTGCGGGCCAGCTCCAGGTCCGGTGTGCCGGTTTCCATCCAGATCAGGTCTGAGTAGGGGGCGTAGGCCTTTGCGCGGGCGATGCAGGGTTCGATGCCGTTGCGGACCTTGTAGAAGCCCTCGGCGGTGCGTTCCCCGGTGATGAATTCCTGGTCCCGCTCGTCGACGTCGGAGGTGATCAGGGTGGCTGCCTCGGCGTCGGTGCGGGCGATGACCACAGACGGGGTTCCGGCGACGTCGGCTGCGAGGCGGGCTGCGTTCAGGGTGCGGACGTGCTGCTGGGTGGGGATCAGGACCTTGCCGCCGAGGTGCCCGCACTTCTTTTCCGAGGCGAGCTGGTCCTCCCAGTGAACACCTGAGGCGCCGGCCTGGATCATGGATTTCATAAGTTCGTAAGCGTTCAGCGGACCGCCGAAGCCGGCTTCGGCGTCGGCAACGATCGGGACCAGCCAGTCCTCAACGGTCTGGACACCCTCGGAGAACTCGATCTGGTCCGCCCGGAGCAGGGCGTTGTTGATGCGGCGCACCACCGTGGGAACCGAGTTGGCCGGGTAGAGGGACTGGTCCGGGTAGGTGTGGCCGGAGTTGTTGGCGTCCGCAGCAACCTGCCAGCCGGAAAGGTAGATCGCCCGGAGCCCGGCTTTGACCTGCTGCACGGCCTGGTTGCCAGTCAGGGCGCCCAGGGCGTTGGTGTACTTGCCTTCCTTGTGCTCTTCGGTGAGCTGCTTCCACAGCTTTTCCGCGCCGCGGCGAGCCAGGGTGTGTTCTTCGGAGACGCGGCCGCGGAGGCGGACGACGTCGGAAGCTGAGTAGTCCCGGGTCACACCTTCCCAGCGGGGGTTGGCGGCCCACTCGAGCTCCAGGGCGGCGGCCTGCGATTCTGTGTCCTGGCCGGACGGCTTCTGGGTGGGCTCAAATGCTGCAGTCATCGTTGATCTCCTTGATTGAGCTCCGGGATCGGTAGGCGGGAACCGCGCCTTTGCGGTTCCCGCCGGCTTCCCGGTGCGGTGTTTCTTTCCGTGATCACTACTTTTCAGCACTTACAACAGGGTTGGTAGAGAAAAACTCTGGAAAGAAATGCAGTTCTTCCCGTATTCTTCAGAAATGTCGCTTACAAGCTGGAACAGGGAAGTATCGCCACCGCAGCCGCCGGGGACGGCGGTGGATCTGGACGTCATCTCACTGGGCCGCCGGGTACGCCACTTGCGCAAACAGGCGGGGCTCACGCTTGACGGCCTGAGCGCCGCCGTCGGGACAGCACCCAGTCAACTGAGCCTGATTGAAAACGGAAAGCGGGAACCAAAGCTCGGGCTCCTCCAGCACCTGGCATCCGCTCTTAACGTCAGTGTCGACCAGCTGCTGGGAGCCGAACCGCCCAGCCGCCGGGGGGCCCTTGAGATCGAGCTTGAGCGGTATCAGCGCGGGCCCCTCTACGAGTCCCTGAATCTGCCGAAAATCCGCATCAGTTCGCGGCTTCCGCTCGATGTGCTCGAGGCCCAGGTAGGGCTGCTGCAGGAGCTCGAACGCAAGATGAACGAGCAGGTGGCCACCCCGGAAGAAGCCCGCCGGGCCAACGGTGAACTGCGGGCCATGATGAGGGAGCGGGGAAACTACTTTCCGGAGTACGAAGCCGAAGCACAGAAAGTCCTCAAAGAGGTGGGCTACACCACCGGTCCGCTGAGCCAGCACGTGATCGCGGACATCGCCGAGCACCTCGGTTTCACCCTGCACCATGTGGGCGACCTGCCCCATTCAACCCGCTCCGTCACGGATTTGAAGAACCGCAGAATTTACCTGACGCAGAACCAGCGGCAGGACCACGATCCGCGCTCGGTGCTGCTACAGGCCCTTGGCCACTATGTGCTGGGGCACGAAACGCCCCGGAACTACGGTGATTTCCTCGCCCAGCGGGTAGCCACCAACTACTTCGCCGCAGCCCTTCTCCTCCCTGAGCAGGCAACGGTGGAATTCTTGCAAAAAGCCAAGGCGGCGAAGGAGATCGCGGTCGAGGATATACGGGACGCTTTTGCCGTTTCCTACGAGACGGCGGCCCACCGCTTCACCAACCTGGCCACCAAGCATCTGGGCATCACAACGCATTTTCAGAAGACGCACCAGAGCGGGATCATTTACAAGGCCTATGAGAACGACGGCGTGAACTTTCCGCAGGACCATACCGGCGCCATCGAAGGGCAGCCCTCGTGCAAGGCCTGGACGTCACGCGCTGTGTTCGACGTGCCGGACAAGTTCAGCGCCTACAGCCAGTACACGGATACCTCGTCCGGTACGTACTGGTGCACGGCCCGCACCGAGCGGTCGGCGAGCGGGGAGTTCTCGCTAAGCATCGGGGTGCCATACCAGCACGTGAAGTGGTTCCGCGGGCGGGAGACGACGGCGCGGGCTACTTCTAACTGCCCGGATCCCACCTGTTGCAAACGCCCGCCTGAGTCCTTGACGTCGCAGTGGGCGGGGAACGCGTGGCCGTCTGCTCGGGCCCACTCGCACCTGCTGGCAGCCATGCCGCCGGGGGCGTTCCCCGGGGTGGACGAAACCGAGGTGTACAGCTTCCTGCAGGCGCACTCGGGCAGCTGAATGACGCTCTCTCACTTGATGTGCTGTTTTCCCGAACCCTCTTTCAGTGCCTGCGGGATGGCTGTGATTCAGCCCGTGGATAGGTGAAGAGCGTTGCCGATATGGGTGCAGGAGGTGATGGGGCGTTGCCAATATGGGTGCTGGATATGGTGGAGCGTCGCCCTTTACCCGTGGAGCTCCCGGTAGGCAGAGGCGGCTGCCGGGTGCAGCGGCAAGCGTGCCGTGTTGATGAGGGATTCCGGGCTGAGGAACTGGACCCCCAGGCTGGACCGGGGAATGAGCTCCTCGGCGTGGTCCACCAGCAGCTCCACGGTCCGCTTCACGGTGGTGTCCGTCAGGTCGCCGCGGCAGAGCAGCAGGTTGGTCACGCCAACTGTCCAGACGGCGGGAAGGCCTTCGTAGGCACCGGCTGGGATCAGCACCCGGTCATAGAAGGCGCCGTACCTCGCACGCAGGGACGGAAGCAGCACGGAGATATCCAGGAAGTTGAGCCCAACGTCGCTATGGGCGGCAGCGATGGCGGCTGTGGGAACACCTCCGGACCAGAACAAGGCGTCCGCTGATCCCTCACGTAGCGCCGTCAGTCCATCGTTCAGCCCAAGGTTCACAACGGTAACCGCCTCTCCGCCGGGGCCAGCGGCACTTTCACCCGCGGCGACGGAGCGGAGGCCCGCAGCTTCAAGCAGGCGGGGTGTGGTGAGGGAAGTCCCTGAGCCTGGTTCGCCCACTGCCACCATCCTGCCAGCCAACCCGGCAATGCTGCTGATGCCCCCGGCCTTCCGGACGGCGCAGTGAACGTAGTTTTCGTAAACCCTTCCGAGAGCCGTGATTCCGACGTCGGTCGCGCCAGCTTCGGCTGCGCTTTGGGCTGCGGCATCAGCGAGGGCGACGGCGAGCGTGGCCCGCCCGCTCAGCAGGTGTTCGAGGTTGTCCAGGCTGCCGCCGGTAGTCAGGGCCGTCGCACTCCTTGCCACCCCGTTGCGCTGCAGGGAGGCGGCAAGCAGGCTGGCAAACTCGAGGTAGAAACCGCCCGGTTCACCCCCTGCAACCGTGACGGAGTCCAGCCGCTCGTCCGATGTGCAGCCGGCCAGTACCGGCAGCAGCAGGCCGGCGAACCCGCCCGCAACACCGGCTTTGATTGCCGCCCGCCTGGACAGCCGGCATGAGGTGAACTCAGGCATGAGGGTCACCTGGCCTTGGGCTTGCGGGAGCTTGGACGTCCGGTACCCGCGGGAATTCAAGGATGGCGGCCAGCCCGGAGGGCTGAGCCTCACCGAGCAGCAGGCGCCCCCCGTTGGCGACGGCCAGTTTCTCCACGATGGTCATGCCCAGCCCATTGCCGCTGATGGCCCGGTGCTCGGGGGAGCGCCAAAACCGGTGCGTGGCACTTGCCCTTTCCGCGGGTGAAAGCCCGGGCCCGTCGTCGGACACTTCGATCTTCACAACGTCCCTGTCAACGCGGAGTGAAACCGAAATACTGGCACGGCCCGCGTATTTGATGGCGTTGATCAGCAGTTCTCCTACCATTTGTGCGAGGTCGTCCGGGTTGCAGGCGATGAACGCGGACTGTCCGGGAGGGCTGCCGGGGCGAACGGAGGCACCGGCGAGTCGTGCGGCAGGTTCTACCCGTTCGGCTTCTTCCTGCAGGATGGGGAAGGGATTGATTGCCGCCTGGTCCCCCCTGAAAGTCAGGTGGCCGGGTGCGCCGGCGGAGTCCTTCACGGCACGGTGTTCGGCGGCCGCCAGCTTTAGCACCCCGTCAAGGATCTCCTCCACACGCTCGAGCTCAGCCACCACCGCGGACGCGGCAGCCCGCTCCCGGGAAGTTTTCAGCTCCAGCTGCAGCAGGTCGATCCGCAGCCGCAGGGCGGCCACCGGATTCCGCAGCTCGTGGGAAGTGTCAGCAATCAGTTGGCGCTGGGCTTCGATACTGTCACTTACGCTTCGTGCCATGGTGGTGAAGGAGCGGCTTAATGCCCGCAGCTCCGGTGGACCCTCCGCGGGCAGCCGGCCGCTCCGGCCGGTAGTTTCAAGTTCGGCGACGGCGGCGCTGAGGCGGTTCACCGGGCGCAGCACCCATCCGGTCACCCGGGCAGCGCCGATGAGGAGTAGGGCGGCCAGCGCGGCCGCGGCCAGTCCGACGGCGAGCCAGCGCTCGCGCAGTTTCTGCCGGGCAGCGTCCTGGTTGACCTCGAGGACGGCCGCGCCGAGCACCTGGCTGGCGCTGCCGAAGGAGCGGGAGATGACCTCCGAACCGGTGCCGAACGGTTGAAGCGGGGCCAGGGCGGTGTCACTGAGGTTCAGGTTTGCCCTGGCCAAGGCATCCTGGACGTCCGCCCTCTCCTCGCTCAGGCCACCGGACCGCAATGTGCGCTCCTGGAGCCGGACCAGGATTCCCTCCCCGTAAAGCTCCGAGTATCTGTCCATCTCGGCCTGGAGCTGCGTGGCGTCGCCCCCGTCCGTCCCGGCATCGAACGCAACCTGCGCAAGCCTGTTGAGGGCGGCGGCCCTGTTGATCTGGAGTTCCTGCGTAAGCTCCCGGCTGGCCGAAGCAAGGATGGTGTTGGAAGCGACGAGCACCAGAACGACTATCAGGATGCCCAGGATCCCCAGGACGCGGAGTCTCATGCAGGATCCGCTTCGACGCGGTAGCCGACACCACGGACGTTGATGATGAAGCCCGGCATCCGGAGCTTGGACCTCAAGCCGGTCAGATGCACGTCAAGGGACCGTGAGGATGCGAGGAAAGCATCGCCCCACAGTGCGTCGAGGATTTGTTCCCGCGTGACCACCGATCCTGCGTGCCTGGCCAGGAGTGCCAGCAGGTCAAATTCCGTGGCCGTCAGCGGGAGAGTCTGCTGGCCGAGGACGGCCACCCGGCGTTCGAGGTCAACTTCGAGTTCCCCGAGTACGATGCGCTGCTGCCTGTTGTCCCTGGCGCGGCCCGTCCGCCGGGTGACCGCTTCAATGCGCGCGAGGAGTTCCACCAGCTTTACCGGCTTGACGAGGTAGTCATCGGCCCCGGAGCGCAGGCCCAGCACCACGCTGCGTTCGTCGTCGCGCGCCGTGAGGATCAGGATCGGAACGGGGGTGACCTGGCGGAGCTTGCGGAGTACCTCGAGGCCGTCCATATCGGGAAGGCCCAGATCCAGCAGGATGACCTCGAACCGCCGGTGTTCGAGGAGCGCGTCGGCGCCACGGGAAACCTTGCTGGACCTATGCCCGGCGGAAACCACGGCCGCCTCAAGGGCGGATGCC
Organism: Arthrobacter sp. Z1-9; assembly: GCF_054792695.1. Taxonomy (NCBI): domain Bacteria; kingdom Bacillati; phylum Actinomycetota; class Actinomycetes; order Micrococcales; family Micrococcaceae; genus Arthrobacter; species Arthrobacter sp. Z1-9. The sequence goes on from NZ_CP096456.1 coordinate 808,995, forward strand.
ATGGCGTCGTCGTCTTCGACGATGAGCACATCCATTGCCAGATCCTGTTCCGTTTGGGCCGTGTGATTCCCCCTGCCTGCCTTTGGAGGTTACCCCCTCGGCAGGTTTCCGTCCTGCCGGCTGCCCCCCCGGGCACTGCCACCCGGGATGAAAACCTAAGGAAGTGTTAGGAAATCTGTTTTCGCTTGGGCTGTGCCCTGGCTCACGAATAGCTTTGGTGGGGTCCTCAGGCTTCCAGAGGACGTTCAACGTCGAGGAGGAACCATGAGCAATGCTGCCATGGACAGTACGAAAGTCAGGTCGGAGCGCACAGCGGGGGCCGCGCATCCAAGGAAGGTTCAGCGATGAGCAGCCAGCAACTTGCAACAACGGGCGAGGCCGCGCAAACGCGCCGGGCAGTCAGCAACATCCTCAAGGGGTCAGCGGGCAACCTCGTCGAGTGGTACGACCTGTACGTTTACACGGTCTTTGCAGCCTACTTCCAGGCCCACTTCTTCAACTCCCAAGATGACCTCCAGGCCGGCCTCGAGGCAATGGCCGTCTTCTCGACGTCGTTCCTGATGCGGCCCATCGGAGCCTGGTTCTTTGGCCGGTACGCCGATCGAAAAGGCCGCAAGGCGGCATTGACCCTCAGCGTGACCCTGATGTCCGCAGGTTCTTTCGCCATCGCGGTCCTGCCCACCACGCAGCAGTTGGGTGTCTGGGCCTTGGTCCTGCTCATCCTGATCCGCCTGGTCCAGGGTTTCTCCGTGGGCGGCGAGTACGGTACCAGCGCCACCTACATGTCCGAGGCTGCGACGTCCAAGCGCCGCGGCTTCTTCTCCAGCTTCCAGTACGTCACCCTGATCGGCGGCCAAATGCTGGCGCTGCTGGTCCTGGTAATCCTGCAGAACGCCATGCCCAAGGAGGATCTCACCGAGTGGGGCTGGCGCATTCCCTTTGCGCTGGGCGGCGTAGCGGCGCTTGTGGTCCTGTGGCTGCGGCGTTCGATGGAAGAGACGGTCTCGGAGGAACAGGTACAGGCTGCCAAGACGCCGGCCGCAGCGGGAGTTGCCCAGCCCGGCACCATGAAGCTGCTGTTCACGCAGTACTGGAAGCCGTTGCTGATCTGCATCGGCGTCACCCTCGGTGGCACGGTGGCGTTCTACACGTACACCAACTTCATCCTGAAGTTCATGAACGATACCTCGGGCATCGCCAAGACCGACACGTCCGTAATCAACTTCTGGGCATTGTTCATCTTTATGCTCCTGCAGCCGGTTTACGGCATGGTTTCGGACAAGGTGGGCCGCAAGCCGCTGCTTCTGTGGTTCGGCATCACGGGCGTCCTTTTCACGTGGCCGCTGCTCTCCACCCTGTCCAACACCAAGGATCCGTTCACCGCCTTCCTGCTGATGCTGGGCGGCCTGCTGATCGTGGGCGGCTACACCTCCATCAACGCCCTGGTGAAGGCTGAACTGTTTCCCGCTTCCATCCGGGCCCTCGGCGTCGGACTCGGCTACGCGATTGCCAACTCCCTGTTCGGCGGCACAGTCCCGCTCATCGGTGCCGCCTTCCAGAAGGCTGAACGGGTGGACCTGTTCTTCACCTACGTCACGGTGGCCATCGCCATCTCGCTGGTGGTCTACATCTTCGCCTTGAAGAACAAGAAGGCCACTCACCTGGACCATGAGCAGGGCCACGCCTGGGTGCAGGACCGCAAGGACGGCGACAAGGACAAGGACCTCCTGGGCGTCTAGCGTCCGGAGGGAGAACCTCAGGGAGGACGACGGCGGGCGGCCACCGGCCGTCGTTCCTCACCGCACCAGGACGCTCTCTCAGGTTCTGCAGGAAATACCGGGATGCTCCATCACTCTTTTCAGGAAAGTGAGAGAGGGTCCCGGATTTTCTTGCGTTAAGTGCGAGAGCGTCCTGGTGGAAGGGCCCGCGGAAGGCTACCGGGCAGGTGCAGGGCGGCGAGACCCAAATGAGTGCAAAGCGTGACCGAACAGGCATCGCCCGGCGGCGCCGTCGCTGTTTCACTGGGAGGAGAGGCGGATTCCCGCCCTTGTCCGCCGGGGGAGGCAACAGAGATGTTTCGTTTTCAGCGGATGTTTGCGTTGGGTGCCCTGATGGGACTGGCAGGGTGTGCGGTGCCACCCCCGCTGCCGGCGCCGCCGGAGCTCTTCGCGGCCGACGGCGTCGAGCGCGTCTTGGTGGACCGCGCGGGCTACGCCGCTGAGCTGCGCTCCTTCCGGGCTTCCGCGCTCGTCCTCGGTGCAGCGCTGCTGGCTGACGGCGGGGACGGTGCCAACGGGAACGTGGTGTCCTCACCCGGAAGCCTCCTGATTGCCCTCGCCATGCTCCGTGCCGGTGCCACCAATGGAACCGCGGCCGAGATGGACAGCATCCTGCAATTTCCCGCTGAGAAGCGCGATGAGGCCATGAACTCAGTCCTCCGCTCGCTCGAAAAGTTCGACGGCGACCCCGGCGCAGTGGATGAGGACAACCCGCCGCGGAAACCGGTCATGCACTCCGCCAACGGGCTGTTCGTCGACAAGGATGTGCCCACCGGGCAGTCCTTCCTGGACACGCTGGCCCGGCACTATGGATCCGGCGTGTATCCGGTGGATTTCAGCAATGAGGGTACAACGAAGCCCGCCATTGATGCCTGGGTTAACAGGAACACCGGCGGCAGGATCAAGGAAGCCCCGGCACAGTACGACCCCGACAACACCTTCAGCCTGCTCAACTCTTTGTACTTCGCCTCCGCCTGGAGCACACCGTTCGATCCGAACGACACCTCTGACCTGCCCTTCACGACAGCCGCGGGCGAGGAAATCGCTGTGCCAGCAATGCACAACGAACTCAGGATGAAATATGCGGAAGGCACCGGCTGGGAGGGTGTGGACCTTCCCTACGCCGACGGTTTCGTCATGCGGCTGGTCCTGCCCGCGGAGACGGCCGCTCCCGATGGCACAGCCGCTTCCGCTGACACTCCCGCCCCTGCGGCCTTCGGAGCGGAAAAACTCACGGAAATCGCGGACGGATTTGATACGGCCCGGCCCGCGTCAGTCCGGATCCAGCTGCCGCGCTGGGACCACAGGTCCAGTTTTGACCTCCGCAAGGTCTTCAACGCGCTGGGACTGGAGAAGATGCTCGGCACCACGGAGGACTTCAACAACATCCAGCCGCAGATGATGATTACCCAGGCCGCCCAGGCTGCCAACATCACGGTGGCCGAAAAGGGCACCATTGCAGCCGCGGTGACCCAGATCAACGGAATGGCAACCAGCGCCCCACCGGAGCCCGAACGGACCATCGATTTCGACCGGCCGTTCCACTACCAGATCATCCACATTGAAAGTGGGCTGCCGCTGTTCATGGGAACTGTGGCCGACCCCAGGTGAATTGGACGTCGGGGACCGGCCGGCCGTCATTTGCGTCCTCAGACGCTCCATCAGCTCATGCAGCAAAATACGGCACCCTCTCGCACCAGGTGCAAGAGGGTGCCGGAAAAACGCCCATTGAGTGAGAGAGCGTCCGGGGTTGAGTGGCGGGTTAGCCGGCGCCGCCCTGCCAGAGGGCGTCAAACGGCGCGCCCGAAGCGACCCGGTTCCGGATGCCGGCGGTGACAAACGCTTTTGCTGTCCGCGCAGCCTCCAGGGGCGCCGCGCCCTTGGCCAGCTCAGCCGTTACCGCAGCGGCGAGGGAGCACCCGGCGCCGGACACCGCAACGTCCCCGACCTTGGGCGCGCTCAGCACCTCGAGCGTTTCGCCGTCGTAGAAAACGTCGACGGCGTCCGGGCCTGCCAGCCGCACCCCGCCCTTGGCCAGTACTGCTGCTCCGCTGATTTCATGGATGAGCACCGCCGCGGCTTTGAGGGATTCGACGTCGGTGATCTCCAGCCCGGAGAGGGACTCGGCCTCAAAGTGGTTCGGCGTGACGAAGGTGGCCAGCGGGAGGACCTGTGCCTTCAGGGCCTGGTCGGTGTCCAGTGCGTGCCCGGGCTCCTGGCCCTTGCAGATAAGAACGGGATCCAGGACCACGTTGCGGAACTGACCGGTCTCGAGGGCGCCCGCCACGGTGCTGATGGTGGCCGGACTGCCCAGCATGCCGATCTTCACCGTCTCCAGGACTGACGGCGCGCCGGACTCCCGCCCGTAGGCCGCCGTGGTCGCCTCCAGCTGGTCGGCGATGACCTGCTGGTCCACAGGCACGAAGCGGTGGTTCCAGCTGTCGTTCGGGTTGAAGGAAACGATGCAGGTCAGGTTGGCGATGCCAAAGACGCCGAGCTCCTGGAAGGTCTTCAGGTCGGCCTGGGCACCGGCGCCGCCGGTGGCCTCAGAACCTGCGATGGTCAGGACGACGGCGGGGGCGGCAGCGGGGGACTGGACATCGGCGGATACAGAAGTCATGGCACTATCCTGCCATCCGGCGTCGTCCGTCCGCTTTGTGTGCCTGAACAGCGTTCAGTGGGACAATTGGGCGGACAGTGCTAATACAGCCGGCGTACCCGCCCGACTCCGGACGCCGAGCGAACCACTATGAACGGACTTCCCCATGCCCCCAGTCTCAGGCCACAACGCCCTGCCCGAAACAACCCCGCCAGGCAGCGCAGCCAGGTTCGCCTCGATCGGTTCCCCCTACTTCGGGATCATGCTGGCGTCCATGGCGGTGGTGCTCATCCTGTCCAACATCGGTGCATCCAAGGGCGTGGCCATCGGGCCGATCATTACGGACGGCGGTTTCTTCCTCTTTCCGCTGGCGTACATTCTGGGCGATGTCATCAGCGAGGTCTACGGCTTCAAAGTGGCCCGCAAGGCAATCTTCACCACTTTTGCGCTGTCCGTCTTTGCCTCCCTCTGCTACTGCGTGATCATTGCCCTGCCCGGCTTCGACGACGAGTTCGGAACGTCAAAGCAGGCCGCGCTGGAAGGCGCCTTGGGCCCGGTGCCGCAGATTGTGCTGGCTTCGCTGCTCGCGTTCCTTGCAGGGCAGACCATCAACTCGTGGATCCTGGTCAGGATGAAGGCCCGCTCGGGCGAGAAGTCCCTGTGGGCGCGCCTTATGGGTTCGTCAGGCGCCGGCGAGTTCGTGGACACCCTCATCTTCTGCAGCATCGCCGCGTCAGTCATTGGCATCACCGACTTCGCAACCTTTGTGAACTACGTGGTGGTGGGCTTCGTTTACAAGACCCTGGTGGAGTTCATCTTCGTGCCGGTGACGTCCCTGGTCATCGGCTGGGTCAAGAAGCGCGAGCCGAGCTACGGCGTCCCTGCCATCGCGGCGACCGGCAGGGTTTAGCGGTCGGGCCGGCTCAGGAGTAGTACAGCGCCAGAGTCTCGGCCTTGAAGTCGAAGAAGGTCCCGGATTCGATGGCCAGCCGGGCGTCGTCCACCATCTTCACCACGAACCGCTCGTTGTGGATGGAGATCAGCGTGGCGGACAGCATCTCCTTGGCCTTGAACAGGTGGTGGATGTACGCCCGCGAATAGTGGGTGCACGTGTAGCAGTCGCAGCCGTCCTGGAGCGGGCCGAAATCGCGCTTGTACTTGGCGCCGGACAGATTGAAACGCCCTAAAGGTGTGTAGAACGCCGAGTTCCGCGCCACCCGGGTGGGGGAGACGCAGTCGAAGGTGTCAGCCCCGTTCTCGATGGCGGTGAAGATGTCATCCGGCTCGGAAATACCCAGCAGGTGGCGGGGTTTGTCCTCCGGCAGTTCCTCGTTGCACCACCGCACGATGGTTCCCAGGTTCTCCTTCTCCAGCGCCCCGCCAATGCCGAACCCGTCGAACGGCATGGCGCCCAGGTCCCGGCACGCCTTCCGCCGCAGGTCCTCGTACTGCGCGCCCTGGATGACGCCGAACAGCGCCTGGTACGGCTTGCCCACCCGGGACGAGGTGAGGCGGAAGTGCTCCTCGATGCAGCGCAGTGCCCACAGCCTGGTGCGCTCCAGGGATTCCTCCTGGTAGCCGCGGGAGTTCTGCAACGTGGTCAGCTCGTCGAAGGCGAACATGATGTCCGCGCCGATCTGGTGCTGGACCTGCATGGAAATCTCAGGGGAGAAGCGGTGCTTGTCGCCGTTCAGGTGCGATTTGAACCAGACGCCGTCGTCGTCGATGTGGGCCAGGCGCTCCTTGCCGGGGGCGACGGCGTCGTCCGGGCCGGAGGCGTCAACGGACTTCATGTCGATGACCTTCTTGAACCCAGAGCCCAGGCTCATCACCTGGAAACCGCCGGAGTCGGTGAAGGTGGGCCCGGGCCAGTTCATGAAGGCGCCGAGGCCGCCTGCCTCATCCAGGATGTCCGCGCCCGGCTGCAGGTACAGGTGGTAGGCGTTTGCCAGCAAAGCCTGGGCCCCAAGATCGGACATGGACTCCGGCAGCACGGCCTTGACGGTGGCTTTGGTTCCGACGGCGATGAACGCCGGAGTCTGGATCTCACCGTGGGGTGTGGTGATGGTCCCGGTGCGGCCCAGGAACTGGCCCCCGTTGGACGCTACCTGGGCAGCCGACGGCGGGCAGGTCTCGGCAAGGCGGGTGCCCACCCGGAAGCCGAACTCGGACTGCCGCGCAGCGACGCCAGGGGAGGCAGGACCGGGGCCGGGGTCAGTCGCAGCGGCCGAAGGGGAGGGAGCAGAAGCAGGGTTGGCTGGCACCGTACCAGTGTGCCAGCAATCGGGCGGGTGGCTCAGCTCACCGGTTCGGATGTGGGGTAGTTCTCAGCCCGCCACGAGTCCCAGGAGCTGCGGATCGAATCCAGCCTGGCGGCACCCAGGCCGTACGTGGAGACGATCACCATGGACCCGCCGTCGGGCCGGACGTCCTCGATGGCGAGCTGGTCGGCGACCACCAGGAGGCCGTCACCATGGTCAGCGTAGCTGTGCACCGTCAGGCCCACCTGATGGTTGGTCCGGTACCAGACCTTCCCGGAGATTTCCTCACCGGTGGCCAGGGGCAGCTGGTAGTTGTCACCGCGCGCCGTGAGCTCGGACAGGCCGAGTTTTTCGATCGCGGAACCCGGCCCGCCGGGTACCTGCAGGAACAGGGTATGGCGCTTCCCGTGCGGGTGGCGTTCCAGCGCGAAGCGGAGCTGCTGCAGGAACGTAAGCCAGCCCTGGGTGATGTCCTCGTCCCAGGCGGCCCACTCGGAGTTGTGGTCCACGGCAGCCCGGGTGACGCTCACCAGAGTCCCCTGCGGAACGGGCTTCAGCTCGAAGACATCCCCGCCGTGGACGGTCAGGCTGGTATGGTCCGGCGATTCCTCCACGTCCGAGGAGAAGTAGATCTCCTTGATCTCCGCGTCCAGGTCCTCCGCTTGCCAGCCATGCCATTGGGCCACTTTGGACGGTTCGCGCAGCATGGTCCAGACCTGGGGCGCGTCAGCATTGATCACGACGCTCAGATTGTTAGTCATAGCCCCGAATGTACAACTCCGCCCGGGCGGCGGATAGGGGCAATTTCTTCAGTGATCCCGCCGCAGCGCCGAGGAAGCAAGACGGCAGGACTCAGGAGCGGACAGCCTCGAGTTCGTTGCTGATGCGGCGTTCCAGTTCGCCCAGCCCGATGGTTTCCGAACCACCGTGGGCCCGGAGGAACAACAGGGATTCGAGCCGCAGCAGCCGCCATTCCCGTTCGGCGTCGTGGTTGGAGTTGTCGATGGACCGAAAGATTTCCTTGTCATACAGGTTGGGCTCGTTGAGTGAGCGCTGCCGGACCTTTGCCGCCATCCTTGCCTTGAACGGATCGGTCTCCTGGTTTTCCGGCGTGCGGATCAGCCGTTCGTAAACCTCTGCCCGCTCCTTTTGGCCGTCCTGCCGGCAGATGTAGCTGGACAATGCCAGGGACGCTTCAACCGAGGCCCAGCGGCCGGGATTCCCGTCATAAGGCAGGACGTTGAGCAGGTCGGCGACGGCCAGGGAACCGTCCGCGTCCTTGAGGGTGATGAAGAGTTCGTGGGCGAGGTCGCTGAGGTCCTTGAGGCAGCTGCCGGACTTGAAGTTGACGCCCTTGGCCAGGCGGTCAGCCAGGAGCAGCACTCCCATCGCGTCCGGGTGGGCTTCCGCTGCGGCTTCCACCACCGATTCCGGCGTGCCTTTCGCAGCAGGGATCAGGGCGAGTTCCTCCTCGCTGGGGCCGCTGGCGGCCGGCGGAACCGGGGGCAGGGGAGGCACGACGACGGCGGGAGGCGCCGGTGCGGCGGCGGGAGTCCCGCCGGGCTGCTCCTGCCCCGCCACCTCCGAAGGCATTCCCGGCAGCGGAAGCGGCGCCACGCCGTCGGCCGCTACGTCAATTACCGTCACGGTCGTGCCAACGGCGATGCGCAGTGTCCCGCCGCCGGCCAAACTGGCGAGTACCAGCGCAGGCGCGCCGAAATCGTCCGATTCCAGCTCCACCTGTTGGATCTCCGCCGTCCGTTCACCGTCAGGCAGGAGGATGAGGTCGCCGGTGGTCAGGGATCCAGCCTGCTGTTCACGATGGTGCCTGGCGGCTGGTGTTTCGGTCATGGGAGTCCTTAAGTTCTCTTGCGGTCCGCCCTACAGTCTACAAAGGAGGGTGCCGGAAGTCGGGGACGCCGGGTTCGGCCGAGGGTGTCAGAACCCTACGCCCGCGAACGCCAGTGCCTGGCGGATGAGGCCGCCGCGCCCGCCGCTGAACTCCATTTGGACGCCGGGACTCAGCACTTCCTCCGGTGTCATCCAGGTGAGTTCAAGGGCGTCCTGGCGGGGCTCGCATTCGCCGGTCACGGGGATTACGTAGGCCAGGGAGACGGCGTGTTGGCGCTCATCAGTGAAGCCGGTCTGGGATGGAGCGGGGAAGTACTCCGCCACGGTGAAGGGGACCGGACTGATGGGCAGTTGAGGGAACGCCAGCGGGCCGAGGTCCTTCTCCATGTGCCGGAGAAGGGCTGCGCGGATGGTCTCGCGGTAGATGACGCGGCCGGAAACGAGGGAGCGGATCATGGTCCCGTCCTCGTCAGCCTGGAGGAGGGTTCCGACCTCATTGACGAAGCCCAGCGGATCCAACCGGACAGGCACTGCCTCGACGTAAACCATGGGCAGCCGCCCGCGCGCCTCAAAGAGGTCTTCTTCGGAAAGCCAGCCGGGGTTCGGGTCAGGAGTGCGCACGTTCATGGTTAAGTTCTACCGCATGGGACGCCGCTCGGAGATCCACACCGTCGCGGGCACATGGTGCGCGGCGGGCCCCGCATCCGGGTTGGGCAGGTGGAGCGTCCTGCCAAAAGCCTCCTCGGTAATGCTGCCCTCGTACCCGGCGGCGGCGAGCCGTTCCCGCAGTGGATCCAGGCCGCCGTCGTACTCAAAGCCCAGCCCGGAGCGTGGACTGCCGGACGCTGGACGCACCAGCAGCACGCCGCCGTTCTTGGCGGTGAAGTCGGCGGTTTCGTCGGCGTCCGGCGCGGGGCGGGGGCGGGCGCCGATGTGCTGCAGTGTCTGGGAAGCGGCGGCGGGATCCTCCGTCAACCAGACCCCGACGACGGCGAGGGCCGGGTCCGCGCCGCCGGCCGGGGCGGCGCCGGGGGCAGCTTTGCCGGCCAGGAAAGTGAAACCGTCCGGCCCGGTGATCCTGCAGGCCTCACCATGGTCGGCCATGACGATTTCCGCGGGGGTGGTTCCTTCATCCTGTGCCGAGAGGTTGGTGCGGCGGGCAAACTCAGCCAGGTCGCCCACCTCCACTGCCAGTGCTGTGCTTCCGTCCTCTGCTGCTCCTTCCGGTACGCCCTGGAGGGCCAAGCGGCCCGAGCCGGCGTCGAAGACGCGGGACCCCGTATCGCCCTCGGTCAGGACCAGACCCAGGGCGGTGAGAAGCCGCTCCCATGATTCCATCTTGGACGTGAAATGAAGCGGGCGGACGCGGAGCATGGCTTCCCCTTCGCATAATCAACGGGACTCTGGTGCCATCCTGCCACGTGGCCCGCTGGGTGTCGCTTGCGCTTGTACTGCCGGTCTGCAGGAGCAGAATAGGGCCATGGCTGTTGAACTTGAGGAACTGCTGGTGCCCGATGCCTTCGCCTGGCGCAGCTGGCTGGAGGAACACCACACAACCAGCCCAGGTGTCTGGCTGGTCCTGCACAAGAAGGGCGGAAACGTCACCGGGCTGGACTATGCGGCTGCGCTGGACGAGGCTCTCTGCTTCGGCTGGATCGACGGCCAGGCCAGGCGCCGGGATGCGGAAAGCTCCTTCCAGCGGATGACGCCCCGGGGACCCAAAAGCCCCTGGTCGGCGAGGAACGTCACGTACGTGGCCCGCCTGGAGGCCGACGGTCGGATGACCGACGCCGGGTGGGCAGCCGTCAACGCGGCGAAGGCAGATGGCCGCTGGGACAAGGCTTACGAAGGACAGGCAACAGCCGAAGTTCCGGCGGACCTGGCAGCGGCAATAGCCGCGGTTCCCGCCGCCCAGGCTATGTTCGACGTCCTCACCAGGACCAACCGCTTCGCCCTGATTTACCGGACCAACTCCGTCAAGCAGGCTGCCACGCGGGAGCGGAAGATTGCCGGGTTCGTGGAGATGCTGGCCCGCGGGGAGGCACCCTACCCGCAGAAGAAGCGGCCACCGGCGGTGCCACAGTAATCAGCCGGCCGCGGTGATGGAAGCGGCGGCCTCGAAGACCATCCATGCCTGAAGCTGCGTGGAGAGTTCGACGACGGCTCCGGGCGGGTAGGTAATGTCCGCGGGAGCGGCGGCGTGCATCGAGAAAACGAACCTTCCGGGCCATTCCGTGCTGCCGCCTCCTCCGCCTGGGGCAGCCGGCCGCTTTCCCTCCCACAACGCCCCTGCGGTGTCGAACACCAGGCGGGCAGCGGTAGCCCGTGTCCGGTCGGGAAGCCGGACATCGACGGCGACGAGGGCAAGGTAACGGCACAGAATCCCGGTGAAGAGGCCGCCGTCGCCCGTTCCCTCGCAGCGCAGCGCTGTCCGGTGGGCACCCACGGTGCCGGGAGCTGCCGGGCCATGCTGCACCGGAACCGTCAGCAGCCGCGCTACCCCCTCCACCACTTCCGCCGCCCTGGAGAGGTTCGCGTCCCCGCCGAGCTCAAGCTGTGCGCCCAGGACCGGGCCCTGGTTGTAGGTGTAGAGCGCCCTGTCGATCACCGCGTTCCCGTCCGGGCCCAGCCGCGCACCGTCCAGGTAGAGCCCTTGGTCCGGATCAAAGAGGGTGGCGTCCAGCCAGTCCAGCAGCGACTGCGCCTTTTCAGGGTGGCCGGTGCGGGCATAGTAAAGCGCGATGGGTGCAGTGGCGGGGGTGTTCTTGAAGTCCCGTTTTTTGCTCCAGAAAGCGCCCCCGCCCAGGTCGCTGGTGCATGCCGCGTCAAACTGCAGGGTCAGGGATTTGCGGACCCCTGCATTCCGGTGGCGCCCCGGCTTGCAGGTCTCCGCCGCCAGCTGGTCGAGCCGGAGGACGGCGAGGGCGAGCCAGGCCATGTCGTCGTAGTAGTTGTTCACGAACGTAAAGGCGTTGCGCAACCACATTCCGGTCACCAGCCGGGAAGCGAGCTTGCCGGCACTGGGCTTGCCGGCACCATCGAATCTGGCTGCGGGCGTGGCGCCGTTGCGCAGTTCCCGCCGGCCCGCATCCAACAGGCAGTCGGCATAGTGGGCCTGCCACCAGTAGTGCCAGGGCTGGAGCAGTTTGGCCTTCAGGCCGCCCCGCCAGGCAGGGTCGGGCCACGCCACCGCGCCGAGGTGCGTCCCGGGCAGGAAGAACAGCTTCCCGCCGAACAGCGCCGTCACCGACCGTGCGGCCTCGTTGGCCCTTTCCGCCCAGTCAACGGGAGGGGAAGCATCCGCGGAAGTCATGGCTTCCACCCTAGCCGGGCGCAGCGGTATGCCGGGGGAGGGGCCGATGGTGCGGACCCGTCGCAATTTCAGTTAACATGCACTAACTAATGCTTCGCGGTTTCCTGCCGAAGCAGTCACGCATCAAGGAGGATGTATGGACGTTCCAGGCAGCGTTGCGTTGGTAACCGGAGGTGCCTCTGGCCTGGGAGCCGCCACTGCGCGCAAGCTGTTCGACGACGGGGCAACAGTAGTGCTTGTTGACCTTCCCTCCTCCGCGGGCGCAGCCCTCGCGGAGGAGCTGAACGCGTTGAACAGCGAACGGGTCAACAGCGGCCAGGCCGGAAGTCCGGCAAGGGACCTGGGAAAGTCCGCCGTCTTTGTCCCTGCGGACGTGACGAACGAAGCTGATGTACAGGCCGCCGTCGACGCCGCCACCGCCCTCGGACCGTTGCGGATTGTGGTGAACTGCGCAGGCATCGCCACCCCCGGGAAGGTGCTGGGCCGGGAGGGCGTGCTTCCGCTGGAGGCGTTCAACCGGGTCATCCAGGTCAACCTCGTGGGGACCTTCAATGTGCTGCGCCTGGCGGCAGCGGCAATGGTTGCCACCGAGCCGGCCACCACCGAACTGGGTGGGCCGGAACGCGGGGTCATCATCAACACCGCCTCCGTGGCTGCTTTTGAGGGACAGATCGGCCAGCCTGCCTACGCTGCTTCCAAGGGCGCGGTGGCGGCCATGACCCTGCCCCTGGCACGGGAGCTTGCGCGCTCGCTGGTGCGCGTGGTGGCCATCGCTCCGGGAATCTTTGAAACGCCCATGATGGCGGGGTTGCCGCAGGAAGCACAGGATTGCCTGGGCGCCCAGGTGCCGCACCCCTCGAGGCTGGGCAAGCCCGAGGAATACGCCAACCTGGTGGCGCACATCGTGGACAACGCCATGCTCAACGGCGAAACCATCCGCCTTGACGGCGCCATCCGCATGGGGCCGAAATGACAGGCGCCGCCCGTGACGCCGCTGCAACCATGTCCGGCTTGCCCTCGGCGGACTTCTTCGACGTCGAATCGCTGCTGAACCAGGCCGAACGGGAGAAGCTGGCCGAACTGCGGGAGTTCCTGGCAACGGAGATTGCCCCCTTCGCGGGGGACTGGTGGAACAAGGCTGAATTCCCGGCGCATATCCTGCCCAAACTGGCAGCCCTGCAGCTCAGCACCCCGGCGCAGCGCGGTTACAGCCACCTGTTCGCCGGACTGGTGATCGCCGAAATGACCCGCGTCGACACCTCGATCGCCACCTTTTTCCTGGTCCATCACGACCTTTTTGTCGAGTCCCTGTACGCCTTCGGCACCGCGGAACAGAGGCAGCGGCTTCTCGATGACGCCGCCAACCTGCGCATCACCGGGGCCTTCGCCCTGACCGAACCGGACCACGGCTCCGACGTCGCGGGAGGAATGGAGACGCGGGCACGGAGGATCTCATCCACCACGGGACAGCCCGACGACGGCGGCGACACCTGGGTGCTGAACGGCGCCAAGCGGTGGATCGGCAACGGGACGTTCTGCGACTACATGCTGGTCTGGGCCCGGGACGAGGCGGACAGGTCAGTACGCGGCTTCATCGTGGACGCCACCCTGCCGGGCGTCAGCCGGTCCCGGATCGAAAACAAGATCGCCCTGCGGACTGTCCAGAACGCCGACATTGTTTTCGCCAACGTGCGGGTGGCGGAGGCGGACCGCTTCGCTGCCATAAACAGCTTCGAGGACACCAACGAGCTGCTGCGCGGTTCACGCATCATGGTCGCGTGGCAGGCCGTGGGCCAGCAGCTGGCGGCGTTCGACGTCGCCCGGCAGTACGCCGTCGAACGTCACCAGTTCGGACGCCCGCTGGCCCAGTTTCAGCTGGTCCAGCAGCAGCTGGTGACCATGCTGGGCAACGCCGTGGCGAGCATGGCCATGATGGTGGGGCTGGCCAGGCTGCAGGACGAGGGCGCCGCCGACATGCCGCACGTGGCCCTGGCTAAGTCCTACCTCAGCGCCCGGATGCGGGAGACTGTGGCGCTGGGCCGTTCGATCCTGGGCGGGAACGGCATCGTGACCGATTACCGGATGGCAAAGATCTTTTCGGACGCGGAGGCAATCTACACCTACGAAGGGTCTTTCGAGATCAACACCCTGATCGTGGGCCGTGCCGTCACGGGGGTCTCGGCCATCGTCTAGCCCTGGGTGAGTAGGCCGGTTTACCCACCGGGCGGATAGGGCTGCATCTCGCCCGCCTCAACACGGACGTCCAGCGAGTTGTTCTTCACGGGCATGGGGCAGGTGCCGTAGGGGGTAAAGGCGCTGGGGTAGTTGATGGCGCGGTTGAAATCCAGGACCACGGACCCGTCCGGGCGGGGGCGGGGCAGGGCGAGCTTGCGCCAGTCGTCGGTGGTGTCGCCGTTTGTTTCATCGTGGAACGTCACGGTCAGGGCGCCCAGCTTTTCCTCCTCCGCCTGCAGCCGGAACTCGTGCCCGCTCCCGGGAAGGCGGAACACCACGTCACCCACCGTGCGGTGGATGCCGTCCACCAGCGGGTTGGCGGTGGCGATGGGCACCTCCACGGGCTCAGGATAGGGCTCAAACGTTCCGCTCACCTCCCAGAGGGGGTCATACGGGTAGGTGGGAACGCCCTCGAATCCGGTGAAAACGGGCGAGCCGGCGTCCCGGGTGCGGATGGCGTACCTGCCTCCGCGCATAGCCAGCTCCACCACAACCTGCGCCCCGTCCCCGCCCCCGAACTGGACCCACATCAGCGACTCCTCATCGGCGAGGGCGGCGGAAACCGTGCCCTCGACCGTTTCGCCCGACTCCACCAGGGACAGCCCGTCAGCGGGCACTGCGGTGAGTGCCGCCGTCGTACCGTCCGTTGACCACAGCCCAGGCGCCAGTTCGACGGCGGCGGGCGAGTCCTCCAGCCACTGGAAGGAGGTGAGGGTCAGCCAGCCGTGCGGGGCGGCCAGGGCCTTGTTCCGGTTGTCGCGGAAGCGCTGCCAGCGCTCCACCTTGGCGGTTGGAGTGGTGCTCATGGTTCCTTTCGGAGGTCTGCCTGCCACGGCTACAACCGCGCAGGGCAGGGGTTCATTCCGCGGCAAGCCTGTCCACACGGTTGAATGGTGGCGTGGATATTTTGGCGGGCGTAAGCGCTGAGTGGCTCAAGTGGTTGACCTGGATTGTTGCGGCTGTGTGCGGAGTGGCCATGCTCGCCTGGCGTCCGCGCCGCCCGGACCAGGCGGTCCTGGCATCGCTGCTGGTGTTCATCACTGCGAGCGTGGGTGCAGGTATTTATGTCCTTAACCATTTGGCCGACGGGCGTTGGGGCGGCGACGCGCAGTCCAAACTGAGTGCGCCGTCCTTGTCCGGAGCCCCGGTGGTGGGGGACTTCCTGAAGCCCCTTGAAGGGGCACTGGGCGGCATGGCGGACGGCGTCAACGACTTCATCGACTTCCAGTCTGCCCTTCCGGTGGCGCTGGATTACTTTGCGGCGGCAGGCTGGGCTCTGGCCGTTACCGTACCCGTGGGGCTGCTGGTCCTGGCGGGCAGCGCCCGGGCCGCCAGGCGGCGGACTGCCGAAGTCGCCAGGCACGCCACCGAGCTCGAAAGGCTGCGCGCGGAGCTTGAGCGGGTGAAACGGCACGTCGGTTATCCCGCCGAGGACATTATCTGAGACGGATTGCCGCGGGACGCCGCACTGCGGGTAGCATCTTTAGCTAGTTACGTGGCTCACAGTATCCAGCGCAGTGTACGAGCCAAGTCCGAACCCTCGAAAGATAGTTTCCATGGCTCACACTGCAACAAATCCCGAAACCGATCTTGCCTCTGAACTGAGGGCAGACGTCCGGCGCGTCTCCACGCTGCTGGGCGAATCACTGGTCCGCCAGCACGGACCCGAGCTCCTGGACCTCGTGGAGCAGGTGCGCCTCCTCACCAAGGAGTCCAAGGAAGCTGCCCGCGGCGGTGCGGATGCCACCGGCCCTTGGAGCGCGCACGACGTCGTGGCGCAGGTCCGCGAACTCCTCGGCTCCCTGCCCATCGAGCAGGCCACCGACCTGGTCCGGGCGTTCGCTTTCTACTTCCACCTCGCCAACGCCGCAGAACAGGTCCACCGCGTGCGGGGCCTGCGGACCCGGGAGGAAAAGGATGGCTGGCTCGCGAAAACCGTCAATGAGATTGCTGAACAGGCCGGTCCGGGCGTGCTGCAGGAAGTGGTCAACGGGCTCGATGTCCGGCCCATTTTCACTGCGCACCCCACCGAAGCCTCGCGCCGTTCGGTGCTCGATAAGATCCGCAAGCTTTCCGACGTGCTGGCCCAGCCCACGGCCGAGGGCACCACTGCCCGCCGCCGCCAGGACCGCCAGCTCGCCGAGATTATCG
The DNA here is from genome assembly GCF_054792695.1 of Arthrobacter sp. Z1-9. Taxonomy (NCBI): domain Bacteria; kingdom Bacillati; phylum Actinomycetota; class Actinomycetes; order Micrococcales; family Micrococcaceae; genus Arthrobacter; species Arthrobacter sp. Z1-9. The sequence continues at coordinate 825,183 of NZ_CP096456.1, forward strand.
ACCAGATGTGGCAGACCGACGAACTCCGCCAAGTCCGCCCCACGCCGGTGGACGAAGCCCGCAACGCGATCTACTACCTGGGCGGCATCCTCACCGATGCCATGCCGGAAATGCTGACCGAACTGGCTGAACTGCTGGGCGAACATGGAGTCAGCCTCGCGTCCCAGGACGCCCCCATCCGCTTCGGTTCCTGGATCGGCGGGGACCGGGACGGCAACCCCAACGTCACAGCGGCCGTAACGCGGGAAATCCTGCAGATCCAAAACCAGCACGCCATCCGGATCAGCATCGGCATGATCGACGAACTGATCTCCATCCTCTCCAACTCCACGGCCCTCGCCGGCGCGGACCAGGAACTGCTCGATTCCATTGACGCGGACTTGAAGAAGCTGCCCGGGCTGGACCGGCGCGTCCTGGAGCTCAACGCCCAGGAGCCGTACCGCCTGAAGCTCACCTGCATCAAGGCCAAGCTGATCAACACCGGCAAGCGGGTGGCTGCAAACTCCAACCACGAGCACGGCCGGGACTACAGCGGAACCGGCGAACTCCTCGCGGACCTCGAACTGCTGGAAATCTCGCTCCGCAACCATTCGGCGTCGCTCGCTGCCGATGGTGCTCTTGCCCGGGTCCGCCGCGCAGTGGCCTCCTTCGGCCTGCACCTGGCCACCCTGGACATCCGCGAGCACGCCGACCACCACCACGACGCCGTGGGCCAGCTCATGGACCGGATTGGCGGTCCCGGGCTGCGGTACGCCGAACTGAGCCGCGGGGAACGCTTCGAAGTCCTCGGCTCCGAACTCGCGTCCCGCCGGCCGCTCTCCGGCCACCCGATCAAGCTCGACGGCGCCGCTGACGGCACGTACGACGTCTTCCGTGAAATCCGCCGCGCCCTGCGCACCTACGGTCCGGACGTCATCGAGACGTACATCATCTCCATGACCCGCGGCGCCGACGACGTGCTCGCCGCCGCCGTCCTGGCGCGTGAAGCCGGCCTGGTGAACCTCTTCGGCGAAAAGCCGTACGCAAAAATCGGGTTCGCGCCGCTGCTGGAGACAGTGGAGGAGCTCCGCGCCTCCGCGGAAATCGTGGACCAGCTCCTGTCCGATCCCTCCTACCGGGAACTCGTGCGCCTCCGCGGGGACGTCCAGGAGGTCATGCTCGGCTACTCGGACTCCAACAAGGAATCCGGCGTGATGACCAGCCAGTGGGAAATCCACAAAACCCAGCGCAAGCTGCGGGACGTGGCGGCCAAGCATGGCGTGCGCGTGCGCCTGTTCCACGGCCGCGGCGGGTCCGTGGGCCGCGGCGGCGGACCCACGTACGATGCCATCCTTGCCCAGCCCAACGGCGTCCTCGAGGGTGAAATCAAATTCACGGAACAGGGCGAGGTCATCTCGGACAAGTACTCGCTGCCCGAGCTGGCCCGGGAAAACCTCGAACTGTCCCTCGCCGCCGTGCTGCAGGGTTCAGCCCTGCACCGGGATCCGCGCACCTCCGCGGACCAGCGCGAACGGTACGGGCACGTAATGGAAACAATTTCCGACGCCGCCTTTGGGCAGTACCGGAAACTGATCGATGACCCCGACCTGCCCGCCTACTTCCTGGCCTCCACGCCCGTGGAACAGCTGGGCTCCCTGAACATCGGCTCCCGCCCGTCCAAGCGCCCGGACTCCGGCGCAGGGCTCGGCGGCCTGCGCGCCATCCCGTGGGTTTTCGGCTGGACGCAGTCCCGGCAGATCGTCCCCGGCTGGTTCGGTGTCGGCTCAGGCCTCAAGGCTGCCCGCGAGGCGGGAAACTCGGCGCAGCTGGTGGAGATGTGGGAGAACTGGCACTTCTTCCGGTCAGTGCTTTCCAACGTGGAGATGACCCTCGCCAAGACTGACCTGGACATTGCCGGGTACTACGTTTCAACCCTGGTCCCCGACGAGCTGCACCACATCTTCCGGGCCATCCGCGAGGAATATGAGCTGACGGTTGCCGAGGTCCAGAACCTGACCGGCGAGAACCTGCTCCTGGACGCCCAGCCCACGCTCAAGCGCTCTCTCGAGATCCGTGACCAGTACCTGGACCCCATCAGCTACCTGCAGGTGGAACTCCTTCGCCGTGTCCGCGCGGAAGCTGCCAAGGCCGCTGAGAAAGCAGACGGCATCACCGCAACCGAGATTGACGAACGCCTGCAGCGGGCCATGCTGATCACCGTCAACGGCGTGGCGGCCGGCCTCCGCAACACCGGGTAACCCACCCTCTCTCACTTAACGTGGGTTTTCCCCAAACGCTCTCTCACTTGATGTGGCCATTTCCCCGACGCTCTCGCAGTTCAAGGTGATGGAGCGTTCGGGCGTTTCCTGCGTGAGGTGGTGGGGCGTTCGGGTTTTTCCTGCGTGAGGTGGTGGGGCGTTCGGGTTTTTCCTGCGTCAGGTGATGGAGCGTTTGGGGTTTCCAGCATTAAATGGGAGAGCGTCTGGGTAGGGTTGGAGGCATGCCATCGTTCCAAACCCGCCTGAAGATCACGGGCCTGCGCCCCGGCAATCCGCCTGAAGCCGTCATGGATGCAGCAGTGGAGGCGCTGGAAACACGCCACCACGTGGAGTCGAACCAGCTGCAGATTGCCGGTGGAGTGCCGCAGCTGAACCTGCGGTTCCTCGTCGAGGCGACCGAGTACAGCGGCGAGAACCGGCAGGCGCTGGAATCGGCAGCCATGATGCGCGACGCCGTCGAACGCGTTGCGCTGACCGGCTCGCTGATGGTGCTGCGCCGCAACAGGGGCCGCTGGGCGCCTGTCTGAAAGGAGCTACGCCAGGGGAGGGTCCGGCTCTTCCACCGGCGATCGGTCGCCCCGGCGCCGGGTCACAATGATGCCGACGACGACGCCGATCACCAGTCCCAGCGCCACGCCGATCAGGGAGCTGGCCCAGAAGGGCAGGCCCGTGGCGGAACCGGTGAAGTAGCCCAGGCCAACGAGCCAGCAGGCCCAGAGCAACGCCCCGAGCCCGGCGCACAGGCTGAACCCGCGGACCGAGACGTTCGCGATCCCGGCAGCGGCGGACGTGGCCAGCCGTCCGCCCGGAATGAACCTGGCCCCGATGATGGTCCCGTACGTGGACGAGCGGCCGGCCTTCGCAATGGCGATGTGGATTCCGGAGTGCACACGCCGGCCCCACTTCCAGCGGTCGAGGACGTGGCTCAGCCGCTTCCTGAACAGTTGGAACACCACAACATCGCCCAGCCAGGAGGCCAGGGCGGACAGGGCCAACACCAGTAACACGTTGGCCCGGCCGTCAGCGGAAAGGGCTCCGCCGGTGATCACCACCATCTCGGACGGGACCGGCGGAAAGATGGCGTCGCCCAGCACGATGGGGATGATCCAGAAATAGATGGCCGTCCCCCAGCTGTCAGCGCTGCCGAAGTCCATTGCCACAAGGTACCGCACTTTGCCCGCCCAAGCCGGGGAGCCAGAAGTTGCTGCGGGCAGCCCGGCGCATCCTTCAGGAACGGCTCCGGGCCGCCTCGCTGAGCTGCAGGCGGCTGCGGTACTCCACCGGCTTTCCGGAGATGGGATCCACGAACCGGATGCCGCGGGCCAGGAGCTGCAGGGGCTTTGTATAGTCGTCCGGAGCCTTGTCCAGCAACTCCGGGTAGAACGCATCGTTGACGATTCCCAACCCCAGGGAAGCCATGTGCACCCGCAGCTGGTGCGTTTTTCCGGTGTGGGGTTCCAGCCGGTACAGCGCCCGGCGCACCGGACTGCCAGCTGCCGCAACAGTGACTGAAGCACCCCCGTCGAACGTTTCCAGCCGCTCAATCCGCGTTTCTGCGTTGGGCTCGCCGACAATCACCTCGGCCAGCAGGTAGCTGCGGGACTTGGTCATGCGGTTGCGCACCACCACGGGAAATTCGACGGCGGGATACCCTTCGGCGGGCTCTGCGGCGGACACGCACTCGTAGTTTTTTTGGACCTGGCGCTTTTCAAAAAGCACCTGGTACTTGCCGCGGGTGTCCGGGTTCGTGGAGAACAGCAGGACGCCGGCCGTCATCCGGTCCAGCCGGTGCATGGGAATCAGGTCCGGCAGGTCCAGCTGATTCCGCAGGCGCACCAGGGCGGATTCCTGGATGTAGGTGCCGCCGGGGGTGGTGGGCAGGAAGTGCGGCTTGTCCACCACCAGCAGATGCTCGTCCTGGTGCAGGATGCCCAGCTCCACGGGAATGCGGGTTTCAGGCGGCAGTGTCCGGTAGTACCAGATGAACGTATGGTCCTGCAGCGGCGTGGAGCGGCTCAGCGGGGTGCCGCCCTCGCCAACGATCTCGCCGGCGTCGAACCTGTCCTCGATGCCCTGCGGATCAATATGCCCCCAGCGGTGCATCATGTAGTCCATCGCGGTATCCCAGGGACCCTCAACGGGCAAGCGCAGGCGGGTGGCATTAACGCCGTCGCGCACGGGGAGGGGGGATTGCATCACCGGACAATTCTACGGGGCGCGGTTGCTGCCTGAAGCGCTCCCGGGACTGGGCACCCCGTCACCCTCCGCCGCTTCCGTCCGCTTGCGGGCTGGCCCAGCCGCGGGCGATGGCGTCGAGGGCTGCGCTGTAGGCAGCCGCCCAGTCGGCACCCGGCGGGCCCACCTGGGCGAGCTCGAGGCTCACCAGGCCGTGCACCTGGCCCCAGATCGCGAAAGCGGCCACCTCAACCGGCGCCGGCCGCAAGGCCCCGCCGGATTGCGCGGCAGCAACGGCTTCCATGAGGGGTTTCATGGCGCCTGCAGCCACCTCCGGGCTGGGCTGGCAATCCACGTAGGCCGCCAGAGCGCCGCCGAACATCAGCCGGTACAGCGCGCGATGCTCCAGCGCCCACACCCTGTAGGCGGCTCCAAGCTCACGAAGTCCACCCGGTGCGGCGGCAACCTGCGAGTCCCGGAATGACCTGAACCCATCATCCACCACCGCCGTCAAGAGCTTGGACTTCCCGCCGAACAGGGAATAGACGGCAGTAGTGGAAGTTCCTGCTGCCGATGCCACATCCCGCAGGGTTACCTTGGCAGGCCCGTCCCGGTCCACCAAGTCAGCAGTTACGGCCAGCAGTTCTTGCTTCAGGGAGTCGTTATGCACCACGGGTCTTGCCATGGTGTCCATTGTTCCATAACATTGTTTTGTAACGCGGTTATAAAACGGCGTTACGACACCAAAACCAAGGAGATTCCCATGGCGCCGAGCGTTTTTTCTGGCCGCTACACTGCTGACCCGGGCCGGGAATCGGTCACTGTTTTCCTGATCGGCATGCGGGCAAACCGGTGGTGGAGGGCGGGGACCGTTGGAAAGGTTGCTGCAGCAATGCCGCGGATGCTCCAGCACCTGGCCGGGGAGCCGTCGTCGGGGATGCTGGGCTATGAGCAGTGGTTTGGACGGACCACACTGCTGCTCAGCTACTGGGAGAGTCCGGAGCACCTGCGGAAGTTTGCCGCGGACAGGGAGTCCCCGCACCTGGAGCCGTGGCGCCGGTTTATGAAGGAAACGGCCGGGAGCGGGGACGTGGGCGTCTGGCATGAGACCTACCAGGTGCCTGCGGACGGAATCGAGGTTATCTACAACGGGATGCCCCTGTTCGGGCTGGCGAAGGCCACGGCCCATGTCCCTGTCGGAGCCGGGAAAAATACTGCCAGGCAGCGGATGGGCAGGTCTGCGAGGCCCTCCGCCGCATCAGCAGCCCCCGCTCGGCAAGCCTGACGCCCGTCAGGCGAAAGCAGCGTGCCCGTCAGGCAATAGCGACGGCGGGCGCGTCCTTGAGCGTCCGGCGGAGCTGGGGGGCGGCGTCCAGCCGGTCCTGCGCCGACCGCAGGGCAAGCACCGCGGTCTCCAGCTTCTCCGGCGGCAAGGTGAACGGCACCCGGAGGTAGCGTTCGAAGGCGCCACCAACCCCGAAGCGCGGCCCTGCTGCCAGCCGGATCCCATGTTCGGGTGCGATGACCGTCAGCGCCGTGCTGATGGGCGCAGGCAGTGTGCACCAGACGGACAGGCCGCCGGAGGGGTACGCCGTGTCCCACTCCGGCAGGTATCCGGCCAGCAGTTCCAGCAGGGCGCCACGGCTGTCCCGGAGGGCAGTAAGCCGGGCCGGCAGCGGCTCGTCCAGGGCCCGGACCAGATGCGCCGCGGCCAGTTGTTCCATGACAGGTCCGCCCAGGTCCAGGGAGGTCCGTGCCGCCGCGAACCGCTGGATCAGGTCGCCGGAAGCCCGGATCCAGCCGGTGCGCAAACCTGCCCAATGGGACTTGCTGAGCGATCCGATGGTTACCACTGCTGGACTGAAGGCGGCCACGGGAGTCGTTTCGACGCCGTCGAGGTTCAGCTCCCGCAAGGTTTCATCCACCACCAGTGTTGTTCCGGCGGCGGCCGCCGCCCTGACCAGGTGGCGGCGCTGGAGGTCCGGCATGGCTTGTCCGGTGGGATTGTGGAAGTCGGGCACCACGTACGCGAGTTTGGGGCGCTGCTGCATCAGGGCGGACTGAAGCGCCTGCATGTCCCAGGCTGGAGCCTGGCCGCTGTTAACGCCAGCAACGGAAGCAACCGTGAATGCCACCGGAGTTGGCCGGCAACCGGCGGCGCGGATGGCATCAAGGGCGTTCGGATAGCTGGGGTGCTCCACCAGCACCCGGTCCTGCCGTCCGGTCAGGGCACGGAGGATGATATTCAGCGCGTGCTGGGCGCCCGACGTCACAAGGATCTGGTCCGCCGTCGTCGGTGCTCCGGCTGCCGTGTAGCGTGCCGCGACGGCCTCGCGCAGGGGGAGCAGGCCGATGGCGTCATAGCCGAATCCCGGGAGCAGGGCCGGAAGTTCGGTGAGGGCGGCCGCGAACGCACGGTGCACCACCTCACCGCTGGCGGGAAGGGACGCGTAGGCGAGGTCGATCAGCCCCTGCGGCGCGGCCAGTCCGGGTGCTGCCAGTCCCGGGCCTGCCAGCCCTGCACCGTCAGGCATTGGGCCAGCGAGGACCGTGATGCCGGCCGGCGTTGCTCGTGGAATCCGGGTCCGGCTCCTGCTGCCTTGGCCGCTGGTAAGGAACCCCTGCTCCCGGAGGAGGCCGTAGGCTGCGGTTACAGTGGTGCGGCTGACGCCCAGTGATTCGGACAGTGCCCGCTCGCTGGGCAGCGCGGTGTCCAGCGCCACGCGGCCGTCCAGAACAAGGAGGCGCACGACGTCGGCCAGCTCACGGTACGCTGGCGCCGCACCCACGTTCCACGTGCCGAGAAGGCGGGCAAGGGCACCGGCGCTGAGCGAAGACATAAGGCCAGTATTGCAAACTGGCTATATATTTCAAGGCCAGTTCTCGGGGATAGTTGTTCCCATGTTGACCCGCAGACTCCTCCAGCTTTTCCTCGGCCTCGCCATGTACGGCATTTCTCTCGCCATGTTCATCCGGGCCGGACTTGGCCTGGACCCATGGGACGTCTTTCATCAGGGCGTGGCCGAACGGACCGGGCTCAGCATCGGCCTGGTGGTCATCATTGTTAGCTTCCTGGTGCTGCTTCTCTGGATTCCGTTGCGGCAGCGGCCCGGGTTCGGCACGTTGTGCAATGCCGTGCTGGTGGGCGTCTTCGCGGACATCGGCCTTGCCCTCCTCCCGGCTTTCTCCCACCTGGGCGCACAGGCCGGTATGCTCGCAGGCGCCGTGCTGCTGAACGGTATCGCCTCGGCATGCTACATCGGTGCACGGTTTGGACCCGGAGCGCGGGACGGCCTGATGACCGGGCTGGCCCGGCGCACCGGATGGTCGGTCAGGTTGTCGCGCACCCTGATTGAAGTGGTGGTCCTGGCCGTCGGCTGGCTACTGGGCGGCTCAGTGGGAGTGGGCACGGTGGTTTACGCCCTCGCGATTGGGCCCCTGGTCCAGCTGCTGCTCCCGGTGTTTATGGTGCCCGCCGCACTCCCGGCGGAACCTGATGCTCAGGGGCGTGACGACGCCGGCTCCGCCGCACCGGAACCGCTGGCCAGTAACGGCTAGTCCAGGAGTCCCCGGGGCGGGCTTGCCAAACAAGATTCCCGGGACCCCGGCAGGGCTCCTTGCCCTGGGCGCGCCAGGATGAGTGCACATGTATTAGGCCAGGAGCGGCTGGCACTTAGGACAGAAGTAGATGTCCCGTTCCTCTTCGCCGTTCAACTTCCCCAGGACGGCACGCCGGATCGGTGTACCGCACTTGAGGCAGGGCTGGTGCTCCCTGCGGTACACCCAATAACCGGGCCGCCCGGCCATCCTCCCCACCGGTAAACCCTTAGCGTTGAGTACGGTCACACGTCGGCCCGGGCCGAGGTTGACTTCCAGGAGTTGCTTGGCGTCGATCATCATGGTCCGCACATCCCGCACGGCGGACACCGGGGACGCAGGATGTACGCCGGAGAGGAAGCAGGCCTCGCAGCGGTAGATGTTGCCGATCCCCGCCAGGTTGCGCTGGTCCAGCAGCGCGACACCGATAGGGACGTCCGGGGCGGCGCGGACCCGCCGCTCCGCTTCGTCCAGGTCCCAGTCCGGCCCCAGGAGGTCGGGTCCAAGGAACCCCACGATGGAGTCCTCATTGTCCGTGGTCACCACTTCAACGATGCCAAGGGAAAATCCGACGGCGTCGGCCACCGGCGTGCGCAGCACGCACCTGGCCGTGTATCCCGGCTTGCGCCACCTGCCGCCCGATGGGTAGACCTGCCAGGTGCCCTCCATTTTCAGGTGCGAGTGGATGGTAAGTTTTTTGTCCTCCGGACCCACTACCCGCATGAGCAGGTGCTTTCCCCGGGGCACCACTTCAGCCACCGTCCAGTCGGCCAGGTTCAACGTGGCGAAGCGGGGCACGCGAAAATCGGACGCGATCAGCTTCTGTCCCGCCAGGGCCTGGTGCAGCTGGTGGGCAGCGCGCCAGACCGAATCCCCCTCAGGCACGGATCCTCAGCCCCTTGGGCGTGGAGTAAGCCCCGGCCGAGCTGAGGGCTGCGGCGACAGGCGTCTCCAGGATCCCGTGGCCGTTCACCTTTTCCATAATCAGCTTGTCGACGGCGCCGCGGGTCACCACACCGACCAGCGCGGAGCCGGCCGCGGCGAGGATGGCGTCGTCGTCGCTGAAGGCCAGCAGCGTTTTTCCGCCCCGTTCCACGTACAGGACGAGCGCTCCGTCCACCAGTACCACCAGTGCACCCGCCTTCCGCCCGGGTCGGTGCCCGGTTCCGGCGTCGTCGTGGAGCGCGGGCCAGGGGAGGGCAGCGCCGTAGGGGTTGGCGGGATCGGTGGCGGCGAGGGCGAGGCCCACGGGCTCTGCCTTGGTGAGCTGGGTGTCCTCCGAGTACGAACGCAGCCGGTCCACGGTGGCCGGAACGGCGAACTGGGCTGCTCCCAGGTGCTCGATGAAGTAGCCGCGGCGGCAGCGACCGGCTTCCTCAAGCCGCGCGAGGACTTTGTACATCAGGCCGAACCCGCCAAGGATCTGTTCTGCCATCACCGAGCCGCGGGTGACCACGCCGTAGCGGTCCAGCAGCAGCTCGGCAGTGGCCCGGGCGTGGATGGTGGGGTCCAGCTCGGGCTGTGGAAGGGCAGACCACCGGCCTGCTGCCAGGGGAGACGTTGTCGTGCCGGCCGTTCCGTAACGGCCGCTGCCCATTCCGGCGGAACCCATCAGGCCGGTCCCGTGGGACCGGCCCAGCCGGCTCAGGCGCGGTGCCCGTGCCCTGGGTGCGCGGGCTACCTGGCGGTGGGCCGTGTGCCCGCCGGCGATCAGGGCGCGGACTGGAGCGAACGTGTCGCCGGTGATGCGGCCGGCCCACGCCAGGTCCCACAGTGCCGTGACAACTTCCTGGTCACTGAGAACCGAGTCCATCCCGCCGGCCACCTCGGTCAGCTGCCGGAAGAAGTAGCCGCCGCCGTTGTTTCGAAGGTGTTCCAGGAGCCGCTGCTGGGCGTCGCCAGGTTCGTAGTCGATGGCAGGGTTCAGGGTCAGCTCTGCGGAATCGGCTAAGTGCAGGCTGATCCAGCCGTCGTTTCCGGGCAGTGCTCCTGCTCCGGACCAGAGCACCTCGCCGGTGGCCATCAGCTCGTCGAGCATGGCGGGCTGGTAATTGGAGACCCGGGATGCCAGGACCAGGGGCTCCCAGGCGGAGGCGGGAACCGGGATGCCGGAGAGCTGGTCGATGGCGGCGACGATGCCGTCCAGTCCACGCAATGCCGGCTGGCCGCGGCCTGCCCCGGGAGTGCGGACGTGCTGCCAGGCCGGCAGGAAACGGCCGTAGGCGGACGCGTCGACAGGCTCCACCTCTGCCCGCAGCGCTGCCAGCGACCGGCGGCGCAGTTTGCGGAGGACCTCGGCATCGCACCACTCACTGACCGTGGCGGGGTGCAATGCCTCGGCCGGTGCCGCGGGGCTGGCAGTAGGAGGGTGGGTAGCTGCGGGGTTGACACCAGCAGGGGTAGCCCCAGCCGCATCGGTAAGAGCCTCGGCTGTAGCACCTGGGTCAGTCCCGGGCGTACTTGAGTGGGGCCGGAACTCGCCTTCCACCACCCGGCCGTCAGCGGCAAGGCGCTTGAGGGCGGTGCTGACCACTGCCACGCCCAAACCCAGCCGGTCTGCCGCTTCGGCCGCTGTAAAGGGCCCGTGGGTGCGGGCATAGCGGGAAACGAGATCGCCCAGCGGATCTGCCACTGGTTCGATGAATGCGAGCGGCACTCCCATGGGAAGGGGGACGCCGATGGCGTCCCGGAGCCGCGCGGCGTCCTCAACGGCTGCAAAGCGTTCCACGCCCCCGATGTTGACCTTGATGGCGCGGTTTGCCCGCTGGAGCGTGAGCAGATGGGCGGTGGCGGATTCGGTAGTGGCATGGGCCAGATCTGGTGCGGGCACCTGGTCAGCAAGTTCGGCCGCAAGCTCTGCATCTGTTGGTTCGGCGGCCGCATCCGCTGCGGGTTCCATGCCAGCCGGTTTCGCGGCAGTCCCTTCGGCAATCCTCCGCGTCTCTGCCACCGGTTTGGCAGTTGCGGGCTCCTCGACCTGGAGCCTCGCGGCAGCTTCCTCCGGCGCCAGCGGGCCGAGGAGCCGCAGCAGGTCCGCGACGCCCTCCACCCCGCGCGCGCGCCGGTCCGGCGCTAGCCGCTGCAGCTCCCGTTCGGTGGCGTCGATAACTTTGGCGTCCAGCAGTTCCCGCAGCTCGACGCGCCCCAGCAGTTCGTTGAGGAGGGTGGAGTCCAGGGCCAGGGCAGCGGCGCGGCGTTCAGCCAGGGGGGAATCGCCCTCATAGAGGAATTGTGCAACGTACCCGAACAGGAGCGACTTCGCGAAGGGCGACGGCTGCGAGGTGGTGGTTTCCACGATCCGAAGCTCGCGCCGTTCCACAGACGCAGCGATGTCCTTAAGCGCCGGCAGATCGTAAACGTCCTGCAGGCATTCGCGCACTGTTTCCAGCACGATGGGGAACGTAGGGTACTTCCGCGCCACGTCCAGCAACTGGGCGGACCGCTGCCGCTGCTGCCACAGCGGTTGCCGCTTGCCGGGCGTCTGCCGCGGCAGCAGCAGGGCACGGGCCGCACATTCCCGGAAGCGTGAGGCGAACAGCGCGCTGCCACCCACCTCTGCCGTCACAATCTGTTCCAGTTCCTCGGGGTCGAACAGGAACAGCTCTGCTCCCGGCGGTTCATCCTCCATCATGGGCACACGCAGGACGATCCCGTCGTCGGCGGCCATCGCGGAGCCGTCCATGCCGTACCGCTGGTTGAGCCGCTGGCCCACAGCAAGCGCCCAGGGCGCATGCACGGGCATGCCGAAGGGGCTGTGGAGAATCACCCGCCAGTCGCCCAGTTCGTCATGGAACCGCTCCACCACCAGGGTGGTGTCGCTGGGCACCACCTCGGTGGCCTGTTTCTGTTCGCTGAGGTACTGGATCAGGTTGTTGGCCGCAAAAGCGTCCAGGCCGCTGGCTTGGCAGCGTTTGGTGGCGGGCCCGACGTCGGACGCTGACAGTTCGCGCACGAACGCTCCAAGGGCGCGGCCCAGGTCCACCGGGCGGCCGAGCGAATCGCCCTTCCAGAACGGAAGCTTGCCGGGCTGGCCGAAAGCAGGGGAAACCAGCACGCGGTCGTGGGTGATGTCCTCGATCTTCCAGCTGGTGGCGCCCAGGGCAAAGACGTCGCCCACCCGGGATTCGTACACCATTTCCTCGTCCAGCTCGCCCACCCGCCGGCCGCCCTTGGGGGCAGGGGCGGGCTTGCCGTCCGTGGAGGGCGACGCCGATCCTTCGACCTCGGTGCCGATGATGTACACGCCAAAGAGGCCGCGGTCCGGAATAGTGCCGCCGGAGGTGACGGCGAGGCGCTGGGCCCCCGGCCTGCCTTCGATGGTGCCGGCGTTGCGGTCCCAGACGATCCGGGGACGAAGCTCGGCGAATTCGTCCGACGGGTAGCGGCCGGCCAGCAGGTCGAGGGTTGCCTCGAATGCTGACCGGGGGAGGGATGCGAACGGGGCGGAGCGGCGGACAGTACCAAACCATTCCTCAACGTCGATGCTGCCCAGTGCGGTGGCCGCCACGGTCTGCTGTGCCAGGATATCCAGGGGATTGGCGGGGATGCTGAGGCGCTCGATCTTGCCGCCCAGCATGCGTTCCACTGTGATGGCTGTGTGCACCAGGTCTGCCCGGTGCTTGGGGAATAGGACGCCCTGGGAAACTTCGCCCACCTGGTGGCCGGCACGGCCCACCCGCTGCAGGCCGCTGGCTACCGACGGCGGTGATTCCACCTGCACCACCAGGTCCACGGCGCCCATGTCGATGCCCAGTTCCAGTGATGACGTGGCCACCACGCATCGCAACCGGCCCGATTTGAGGTCGTCCTCAATCAGCGCCCGCTGGTCTTTCGAAACGGAGCCGTGGTGGGCGCGGGCCAGCACCGGGTCCGCCCCGGCGGAACTTCCCGCCTGCGCCATCATGTGGGCCGGCGTGGCCGTGGAAGCAGGGGCCCCGGGGGCCGCCGCGAACGCCGCGGCTCCTGCCGGTACAGGATCGTCCCAGCCTCCGCCCTCTGCCAGCAGCTGCCGTTCCACGTAGATCTCGTTGAGGCGGGCCGTGAGCCGTTCGGACAAGCGGCGGGAGTTGGCGAAAACGATGGTGGACTGGTTGGCCAGCACCAGGTCAACGATTTTCTCCTCCACGTGCGGCCAGATGGAGGCCTGGGGCTGCAGCCCGGACGCGGGGCCGGAATCGAAGGCTCCGGCAGCACCCTGGAGGTCGGACATATCCTCCACAGGCACGGAGACGGTGAGGTCCCAGTTCTTTTTCGCGGGCGGGGCAACAATTTCCACTGGTGCGGAACCGGCCAGGAACTGCGCCACCAGTTCCCTCGGCTCCACGGTGGCCGAGAGCCCGATCCGCTGCGCCGGTTTGGGCAGCAGGGCATCGAGCCGTTCAAGTGACACGGCGAGGTGGGCTCCACGCTTGGTCCCGGCCACGGCGTGGACCTCATCGATGATGATGGTGTCCACCTCGGTCAGGGTCTCCCGGGCCCGGGAGGTGAGCATCAGGAACAGCGATTCCGGTGTGGTGATGAGGATGTCCGGCGGGTTGCTCAGCAGCGCGCGGCGATCGGCCGTTGTGGTGTCCCCGGACCGGACGCCCACAGTGATCAGCGGTGCCGGCAGCCCCAGCCGCTTTGCCGTCTGCGTGATGCCGATCAGCGGGGAGCGGAGGTTCCGCTCCACGTCAACGCCGAGGGCTTTCAGCGGCGAAATGTACAGGACCCGGGTTTTGCGTTTGGGCGCGCGGGGGCGCCGCCCTTTCGCCGGCGCCTCGGGCGCCGGGGTATCGGGATCGGCTGAGGCACCGGACTCGAGCAGCCGGTCAAGCGCCCAAAGGAACGCGGCGAGGGTCTTTCCCGAGCCGGTGGGGGCGACAACAAGCGCGTGCGAGCCGGAGGAGATGGCCTGCCACGCGCCGTTCTGCGCGGGCGTCGGCTCTGAGAAAGCGCCGAGGAACCAGTCGCGGGTTGGCCTGCTGAACTGGGCCATGGGCGCCTCCGCGGCTGCACCCCTGCCACCCCTTGCGGGCTGTTCCTGGATCATGCCTCCATCATGCCCCAAGCCACCGACAGTGGTGCCGGCGCCCGGAGGCTCCTCCGCCCTTGGCTCAAGCCTTTCCTGCGCTGGGGAGGTTCTTGGTGGCAGGGCCTTCCAGGAGTTGTCCTTCGTTGGTGAAGCGGGAGCCGTGGAGCGGGCAGTCCCAGGTCAACTCGCTGTCATTCCAGTGCACGATGCCGCCCATGTGGGTGCAGACGGCCGACAGTTTGCACGTGGTTCCATTAACGGTGGAGACGGCCACCGGTTTTGTTCCCTCGCGGTAGACCCTGCCCTCGCCTTCGGCCGGAACAACGGGGACCGGCTCTGCCGCAGGCTTTTCCTTGCCTTTCCTCAATCCTTCAGCGGCCAGTTGCCCCCAGCCGGATGCAAGTTTGGCTGCCACCCCGGCGTTGAGGGAAACCGCAGACGCTGCGGCGGCCGGCGAACTGACACGGCGGTGGATGGTGTTGGCCCAGGGCACGTGGCCGCCAAGGATATCGGCGGAAATTCCCACAGCAGCAGCCACGGCGTTGGTCATGCCCCACTTGTTGTAGCCGGTGCCGAAGTAGACGTGGCCCTTGCCCCTGGGGAGCTTGCCGAAGAAGGGCATCAGGTTGACGGGCATATAGTCCTGCGCGGACCAGGTGTGGGTCGCCACCGCGCCGGGGTACTGCTGCACGGCCCAGTCGACGAGACTGCCCAGGTGGTGTTTCTCCGACCGTGCCCGGCCTACGTGGTGTCCGTGGCCGCCAACCAGGAGCAACCGGCGGCCGTCCACTTCGTAGTCCCGCAGGGAATGCGTCGGCTGCTCGACGGAAATGTACATTCCCGGGGGAGGAGCCTGGCCCTCCTGCAGCTGGAGCGCCGCCGCATAGGAACGGCTCGGCTTCAGCTTGGCGAAGTAGAGGCCGCGGTCCAGAACGGGAATCCCGGTGGCAAGCACTACCTCATTCGCGGTGACCGTGCCGTGGTCGGTGTGGATGGTGGCGGGGCCGCCCCCGGTGACGTCCTGCAGCCGCACGCCGCCCACCACGGATCCGCCGCGGTTTCGGATGTCGGACACCAAGGTGTCCAGCACTTCCATGGGGTTGATTTGCGCCTGGTTTGCCAGCCGAACCGCTCCGTGGACGGGAAACGGCAGGCCGGGGTCGCGCACGTATTCCATGTCCAGCCCGGCGGTGGTGCCGGCACTGACCTCCTCCCGAAGCTTTTCCGTGCCCTGCGCTGAAGCCGCGTACGTATAGGCGTCACGGGTCTGGAACGGAACCTTGTGTTCTTCCAGGTACCGCAGGAGCCAGGCCTGGCCTTCGAGGTTGCCGTCCACATATGCCTGAACCTGCTTTTGGGAGTACTGGCGGGCCAGTTGGGCCAGGAAGGTACCCTGCAGCAGCGTCACTTTGGCGGTGGTGTTCCCTGTGGTCACAGCACCGGGGTACCGTGCCTCGAGCACAAGGACGGTTTGACCCGAGCGGGCCAGCAGGAGTGCGGTCACGAGACCGGTGAGTCCGGCGCCGGCGACAACGGTGTCGTAGCTGCTTCCGGGCTCGAAGGGATCAGAGGTGAAGGTCTCTGTGCGGTCCAACCAAATCGACGTCATCCCAGTTCAGCCTGCCTTTTGGTCCTGGCCCTAGCGGGCCGTTTGTGATGTGTCCGTTATAGACCATTACTATTCGTGGCGTAGCTGCTAAGTATACTTATGATGTCGGTGTTTAAGTCTATGGTTTATGGTTTCAGGCGCGACCCGACAGCCATGATGTGAACGTTTACGACAACAGCAGGAGTAATCATGACAGGCATGAGTTCCGACGGTCGCACCGCTGGCCGTACAAACATCCAAAAAGCAGCACTCGCCGTGGGAGCAGTGTTCCTCCTGGTGGGCGTCCTGGGCTTCATTCCGGGCATCACCAGCAACTACGAAACCATGGGATTTGCCGGCCATACATCTCAGGCCTTGCTCCTGGGCATTTTCCAGGTGTCCATACTGCATAACATCGTGCACCTGCTCTTTGGAGCGGCCGGCATCGCCATGGCCCGCAGCGCGGCCCAGTCCCGGAACTACCTGATCGTAGGCGGCGCCATCTACCTGGTCCTTTGGCTTTACGGCCTTCTGCTAGGCGGCGACACGCCCGCGAACTTTGTTCCCGTAAACAGCGCGGATAACTGGCTGCACTTTGTCCTGGGGGTCGCAATGATCGGTTTGGGCGTGGCTCTTTCCCGTGGCACTTCGCGTGTCGGGGGTACCAGCGCCGCGCGCTAAATGTTTTGAGCCCTCGGCATTTATGACATAACGCCCCAAGGGCGGAAACCACCTGCAGGCGGCCCGGCACTTGCCGGACCGCCTGCATTTGTCTGTACTGGATTTGTCTGCGCTTTAGTTCCTCTACGCTCGCTGGTAATTCCAGCGCCGCAAATTACCAGCCTTTGTCTTCCTACGCGGGCTGGAACGCTCCGATGGTTAGCAGCGTAATTTCCGCGTTGCTGCAGGCTTTGGTGGGCTGGGGCAGAAACAGGGATGCTGTGTCCTCCGGCGGGTAGATCCGGTAGCCTGCGGCATCCACCATGGCGCAGTCCGGGTAGTTTCCGGCCTGCGTATAGCGCAGGACTGCGGAGCCTGCCTGGCCGGGGGCCAGCAGGACGTCGGTTGGAGCGGTGGCTTCATCACGGGCAGCCGGAGCGCCGATGGGGGCGCCGGCAGCATCGGCGGTCAGGGATACGCCGGCAAAACCACGAAGGACACAGGATTCCGGACCGGTGTTGGTGAGGTTGAGCTTCATGTAGACGCTGCCGGCTGCTCCGCCCCCTGACGCATCCGTGGCGGCGGAGAGGCCGGCCGCTTTGCAAAGGGCCGGCGCCCCAGGCGCAGTGGTAGCCGGGGCCGTTGTAGACGGCGTTGCCGACGGCGTTTCCGACGCCGACGGCGATGCGGACGTTGTGCCGGGGCTGGCAGAGCTGGTGTCCGGTGACGTCGTCGGCTGCGCTTGCGGCTCGCTGGGGCCGCACCCGCTGAGCATCAGTGCCGCCCCGGCAGCCGTCGTTATGACCAACCCATGTGAAATTCTCTGAGACCTCATGGCACCACCTTTGCGGCACTGTCTGACCGCGTCAATGATGCCACGAGGCCGTGGAGCATTTTGATGCCCGGATCGTGATGATCCGGGCCTCAATGCGTTGTCCTACCCGGCTGGCGCCTACGCCGCAGTGTTGCGGCGCTTACCGCTGCGGAGGAGTGCAGCGCCGCCGAGCACCAGGCCGCCGATGCCCGCTGCCAGTCCGGCCCAGCTGCGGGCGTCAGCTCCGTTGTCCGTCTCTGACGCCTGTTCAGCGGAAGGGGATGCCGTGGTGTGCGATGCAGTGGCAGCGGCTTCGCCGTGTCCATTGGTGCCGGCAGCTTCGGTCACCGTGATCGACGGGGCCGGTGCCTCCAGCGAGTGCGGGTCCTGGCCGTCCTTGGCGATTTCCGACCAGTCCGTCTGCCCCGCCTCACACGTCTGGAGGGTGGGGAAGTAAAGCGTGGTACCGGCCGTTTCAGGAAGTTTCACCGAAAGCACCAGTGCGTCGCGCAGTTCGTGGGCCAGCGGAGTTTTGGCGCTATAGACAATCTGGCTGGTCCGCTTGGTGATGGACGTGCCGTCGGCGAGTTTTTTCGGCTCGGCGAGCTGCTCGGTCACCTTTTCCACGGTCCAGTTGGGGTTGACCGTGGGCTGGGCATCGTTCAGTTCTTGGGGCAGGGTGATGGCAACCTTGGTGGTGCTTGAAGTGTCGCAGCCGTGCGGGATGGCGAAGGTGAGCAGCGCGTAGGAGTTGGCGGCGGTTTTGTCCGGCGTGACGCCGACGTGTGCCGTGGCGCCACCCGCGGCGGCGAGCAGCAGGGCTGCCGCGCCTCCGCTAGCAGCGGCAGTTTGCAGGGTACGGCGAAGAGCTGAGTGTTTCATGGGTTGCCTTTCTGGCGCCCGCTCGGGGTCCGGGGATCCGGGCAGGCGAAAAGTTTCGGGTGCGCCGCCGGCATTAAGGGGCGGCGGTTCTAGCAGGAGTGCACGACGGCGAAGGCGGGCCGCGCCGGTTGTCCTGCCGGAGGTTCCGCCAAGGACGCTGCGGCGCCGCAGCGGTGGGAAAGGCGGCCAAAGGTGGCGGGACGGCGTCGGGCACCACCGCGCGTGGGAGGGCTGACAGCGGCCGGAGCCAGGCAGCCAGTGCCCAGAGGGCTGCTTCGCCCTTGGCGAGCAGGACCGCGCAACCCAGCGTCGCCAGCGCGTGCGCGGCCAGCATCAGGGGTGCGGACCCAGCTTCGGTACCAGCGAGGTGGGCGGCTGGAGTGAGGACGTCGGCACCGGAAAAGTGGCCGGCATGGGAGGTGGCCCCGGTTGGCGTCCTGCCTGGGGCGGAAGGACCGAAAGCCGTAAAGAGTCCGTGCAGGGCCAGTTGCCCTCCGCCCAGCAGGGCGGCCATGGCGGGAAATCCCAGCTGCAGGCGGGTGGCGGTGGTGCTGGCGAGGGCCGTCAGGGCAAGGACTGCCAGCAGGATGACTGGGGCAGGAAGCGCGCCGCCGCCCGCGAGGTGGGCGACGGCGGCGAGCGTCAGGATGACCGTGCCAACTGCGGACGAGCGGAGGAAGTGGAAGGGTGTCCGAGGACGGTGCGTACGCACGATTCCCCCTTCCCGGTAACGGAACCAAGCAAGGCCGCCGGGCGGGCCGGCGGCTGCTGGTTGATCAGATTCTAGCGGGATTCCTTACTGAGCCTTGGCCCGGCGCCGGCGCCGGGCAAGCGTTACGGGAACCGCTGGGCCGGCCTTACGGGAACCGCCGGCCGCGCAGGGAAACAGTCAGTTGGTGCCGGCCAGCAGTTCGGCGAGGACCTCTGCTGCGGTGCCGTGCTTGAGCAGGGGCGCCGACTGTCCGGCCCACAGGGACATCAGGTCCGTGTTTCCCACGGCGGCAGCCTGGGGCCGGAACCGGCCGGTGAGCCAGTTCTGCACGGGGAAGGGGGCTATGGTTCCTGCTTCTTCAAGCTCGGCAATGATGCGGTTGGGGATGCCGCGGGCCAGCCGGCCGCTCAAAGTCCGGGTCAGCACTGTCCGTGCTGCGCCGGGGCTTCGCAGTACCTCACGGTAGGCGGGCACGGCGGCTGATTCGCGGGTGGCCAGGAACGCCGTTCCCACCTGGACTGCACCAGCACCCAGGGCCATTGCGGCTGCAAAGCCGCGGCGGTCGGCAATGCCGCCGGCCGCGATCACCGGGACGGACACGGCGTCGGCCACCTGGGGGACCAGGGCGAACGTACCCACCAGGGACTCCTCTGCGGGCTTGAGGAAGGACACGCGGTGGCCCCCGGATTCCGTGCCGCTGGCCACCACGGCGTCAACACCGCCTGCCTCCAGCGCCAGGGCCTCTGCAACGGTGGTGGCGGTGCCGAGGACCTTGATGCCCCGGCGGTGCGCCTCTTCTACAACGTCAGGAGCGGGCACACCGAAAACAAAGCTGGCGACGGCGGGACGCGCCTCAAGCGTGGCCTCCACCTGCTCGCCGTAGTCCGGCAGGTACCGCGGCGGCATGTCCGGAAGGGGAATGCCCAGTTCCTCAAAGTAGGGCTTCAGGGTGGCCGCATAGCGGTCAAATTCCTCCTGCGGGAGCCCGGTGGTTTCAGAGCCGTTGGGGACCCACAGGTTCAGGGCAAAGGGCTTCGTTGTGGCCGCGCGAAGTTCGGCTGCGGTCCTGTGGATGGCGGCACCGTCGTACCCGTACAGGCCGTAGGAACCCAGGCCGCCGCCGTCGCTGACTGCAGCGGTAAGCTGCACGGAGGAAACGCCGCCGAACGGGCCAAGGACCACGGGAACGTCAATCCCGAAAAGCCCGGTGACCTTATTGGCAGCGGCGGAAGGGGACGGTGCAGTGGTCATGGGAGGCTCCCGATGGTTGTTGGCTCGGCTCAAGCCCAGTCTTGCAGCACGCACTGCGCCGCCCCAAGTCAGTCAGTTTCGGGTCCGCTGCAGAAGTGGCAGTCGTCGGGGCAACTCTCCGTCATGACTCAGCGACCAGCAGGTCGTAGCCGTCGGAGATGTGGAAGAGCCGGCGCCCGCCGACAGTCGTTGTAACCCAGACCACTTCTCCGTCCGCCGTTCGATCATCCACCAGCCCGGCGTACACCGGACGGCCGTTCCTGCTGAGTTCCACTGGCTCGCCAACCTGGGCTTCTTCCCAGCGGGCCGGGCCCTTGACGCGGTTCACCATCGAAGTCACGCTTCTTTCCTTGATTGAGGGATCCGGCGGTTTGGGCCGGTCCACCCATCAAACCGGTCAGGTGCAGCACACTTCAATGGAGGAGTGGCCACGCCGGGGCCGGCACTTTGTGCAGCGCACCAAAGCCTTTGGAAGGCCGCCCGTGAGGTGTACCGGCCGATCAGGGCGGGGCTAGACTGCAGGCGTAGATGTCGGCGACCCTGAGGAGTAGTTATGGAATACACCCGAAGCCAGCAAGAAAAGGCACTTCCCGCAAGTGAACTTGGCCGCAGCCACATCGGCCAGACCATCAGTTTCCAGCCGAACGAGTTCACCGTGGTCTTCGGCAAAATCGCCGGAATTGCCCGGACCGAGGCGATGGTTTACCTGTCCCTGGAGGGCGTGGGGAACGGCACGCATCTGAAGGATGAATACGACCTGCCGCTCACGCATGAGGTCTACCTGCCGGTGGATGTCCTCACCAACGCCGAATCCACCATCAAGGATCTGTTCGGCAAGGTCCAGGAAAATCTGCGCGGAGCGGGCCACAAGAGCGAGGACCAGACGGACCGGCTCTAGCGGACTTAGCTGCAAGGGAGCCCCAGCGGCAGGCGCCGCTGGGGCTTTCCTGTCCGTGCCTATGATGAGCCAATGGAAAGTGAGCAGCGCGGGCCTTCAGCGAAGGCAGTGGACCATCGGGCCCTTGCCGTAGCGCTGCTGGATATCTCTGCCGATGTGCGCCGGAAGTCGCACGAGGATACCGGCGTCCGGCCGTTGCCGAACGGAGCGGTGGATATCCTGCGCGTGGTCGAGGGCAGCCCGGGAATCACGGTGGCCGAGGTGGCGGCGCGGCTCGGCCGGCAGTTCAGCAACGTCAGCGTCCAACTGCGCGAACTGGTAGCCGCCAACCTGGTGACGAGGCTGCGGGACCCCAGCGACAAGCGCTACGTCACCCTGCATCCCACCGAGGAATCCCGGCGGATCAGGGCGATTCTTGAAAACTCCTGGGCCGAGGTCCTGGCTGCCTCGACGTCGAAACTGCCCCCCGGAGAGCAACAGGAGTTGGCTGCCAGCCTCCCTGCCCTGCAGCGGCTGGCAGGGTTCCTGGCCGAGCAGGAGTGACGAAAATCGCGCAGGACGTTCCCCGGTTATTAGTTATACTTGTATAAGTATTACTACCAATGAAACGGAACGACGTATGGCTACGCAACTCGCAACCGCCCCTCCGGACCTGGCAAGGGCCAAGGCTCCATGGGGAGCCCTGATCTTCCTGGCCCTGGCCCAGCTCATGGTGGTGCTGGATGGCACCATCGTCAACCTTGCGTTGCCGCAGTTGCAGCGCGAGATGGGTATCAGCGATTCAACCCGCGCCTGGGTGGTCACGGCCTACGCGCTCGCGCTTGGCGCCTTCCTGCTTCTGGGCGGGCGCATCGCGGACTTCTGGGGCCGGAAGCGCACGTTCGTGGTCGCCGCCGCGGGGTTCGCAGTGGCCTCGCTCCTGGGCGGGATTGCGCAGGAAGCCTGGGAGCTGATTGGAGCCCGCGCCCTGCAGGGACTGTTTGCCGCCCTGCTCGCACCCGCAGCCCTTGCCCTCCTGACCGTAAGCTTTCCCGGCGGCAAGGATCGTGGAACGGCCTTTGCCATCTTCGGTTCCATCAGTGGCGTGGGTGCCGCTATCGGCGTGCTCCTGGGCGGCTACCTGACCGACTACGTCTCCTGGCGCTGGTGCTTCTTCGTCAACATCCCCATTGCCGCCATCGCCCTGGCCGGTGTTTGGGCCAAGGTCCAGGAAAGCAAAGCCGGAGGATCCACCAAGTACGACTGGCCCGGCGTCGTCCTGGCAGCACTGGGTCTGGGCTCCCTCGTGTACGGCTTCACCAATGCTGAGCACGGCTGGGGAAGTCCGGAGGCATGGGGCTTTATGGCGGCCGGCGCCGCCCTGCTGGTGCTGTTTGTCCTGGTTGAAAGGAAAGCCAAACACCCGCTGCTGCCGCTGCACGTGGCCACCGAGCGCAACCGGGCTGCGGCGTTCCTGGCGTCCTTCCTTTCAGGCGCGGTGCTGATCGGCGGCATCCTCTTCATCAACTTCTACCTCCAGATCGTCCTGGGGTTTGCGCCCTTTACCGCCGGCATAGCCTCGCTGCCCATGACGGTGGTCCTCATGGTGACGGCGGGCATCGCCGCAAAGAACCTTCCCCGGCTGGGTGCCAAAATCCCGACGGCGCTTGGACCGGTCCTGATTGCCGCTGCCATGCTGTGGCTCACCCAGGTATCCGCCGACGGGACCTACCTGGTAAATATGCTCCCCGCCCTGCTGCTGCTGGGCGCAGGCCTTGGCCTGGTGTTCGTTCCGATGCAGAACCTCGCCCTCTTTGGCGTGGACAAGGATGATTCCGGCGTGGCGAGCGCCTTGGTGAATGCCTCGCAGCAGGTAGGCGGTTCCCTGGGCATCGCACTCTTCAGCACCCTCGCGGCCTCGGCGACAGCTGCGGCAGGGGGAGCGGGACTGGCGGCACTGTCAGCCGGCTACTCCCTGGTCTTCCTCTGGGCCGCGGGAGTTGCCATCCTGATCGTTCCTGTCGCCCTGCTGCTGATCGACATCAACCGCAAGACCTTCAGCGGAGCAACGTCCGACACCCCGGCGGTCCACCTCTAAGGCGGCCGTTCGATTCATCCGGCGGTTGCTCCGTACCTGCCCCTTTGATCGGGGTAAAGGGGCAGGTACGGAGCAACCGATGAGGTGGTGGCCGGCGCGGTTGAGCTCCGGACCGTCAGATGGGTGGGCATTACGGACCGGATGCGGCTGCCGACACCGCTGAATGGATCCAGCCGGCCCAGGAGCATCGTCACAGCCACCCGGCCGGCCTGCTCAATGGGGGAGGACATGGTGGTGAGGGGAGGATTGCAGAAGTCCGCACCAAAGATGTCATCGCAGCCCACGATGCTCATGTCCTCGGGCACCCGGACGCCGCGCTCCCGCAGCCGTTGCAGCATGCCGATGGCGATCAAATCATTGAAGACGATGCAGGCCGTGGCGCCGCTGTGTACGGCGGTGTCGGCCGCGGCTGCACCTGAGTGGGTCTTCGGCGCGAACGGGCCGAGCTTCTGGACTTCCACCCCGCTGTCTTTCGCTGCCGTTGTCAGCGCGGCCCACCTGAGGGAGCTTGACTGCGACGACGGGGGCCCGGACATGTAGGCCACTTTCCGGTGCCCCAGGGAGACGAGGTGGTCCAGTGCCTGGGAAGTGGCGGCGGGGGTATCGATGATGACCGCTGGAACTCCAGGGACGTCCCGGTTGATGGCAACCAGCGGCATCGCTGCCGCTGCGGCAAGGAGACCTTCGTCGGTTAGCCGAGGGGCGGCAACGATTATGCCGTCCGCGCTCTTTCGAAGCTGTTGGACGGCGCTGGCCTCCACCTCCTCTGATTCCTCCGTGTCGACAAGCAACTGTGTGTAGCCTGCTGCTTTCAACTGGAGCTGTGTACCGCGGATGAGGTCGAAGTAGAACGGATTGGTGATATCAGGGACCAGCACCCCTACGGCCCCTGTCCGCCCGGAAGTCAGGGCCTTCGCCTGGCTGTTCGGGATGTAGTTCAGCTCTGCTGCAACCTTTTGGATCCGCTCGCGGGTGCGGATGTTGACACGGTCCGGCGTGGACAGTGCACGTGAGACTGTGGATGGAGCCACTCCGCACATGGCCGCTATGTCATGGATAGTAGCGGGGCGGCCCACGGAGGTTGGTTGCGTTGCCATGGCGTTCCTCTCTGAACGGAATGACGGGGCGCCACTGTGACTTCTGACACGGGCTGACTGCTCAAGGGTCGCACAGGAAGGCAAATATGGCAATCGGTTGTCAGGAAGGTTGCAGCGGGTTTAGGGTGGCGGACATGTCTAACGCGTAAAACGCGCCTCTGCACGCGCCGGCCGCCACAGGCGTCCGCCGGTGTGCTGCCCCAACCCAGGAGAACCCGTGAACCCTATAGCAAAAGCAGAATGGCTGTTGTCCGGATTCGGCGATGAAGTCGATCCGGACCCGGCAGTGCAGGCGGCAGTGCTGCTCGCCCTGGGCGCCAGCCACATTGAAGTCCGCAGCGCCTGGGGCGTGAACGTCTCGGAGCTGGAACCGGAGCAGGTGACCCGGCTCAAAAGCATCCTCGACGCGAAAGGCCTGGAGGTCTCCGCGGTTGCCAGTCCCATCGGCAAGGTCGCCATTAACCTTCCGGTTGAACACGAGGTGGAGCGCCTGCGGCAGATTATCGCTGTGGCCAAAGGCCTGGACACCAGCTACATCCGGATCTTCTCCTTCTACCCCGGGGAGGGGCAGGGTCCTGATGACATCCGCGACGAAGTCCTCACCCGCATGGGCGCGTTGGCAGCGGAAGCCGCCAGTGCCGGCGTCGTACTCCTGCACGAAAATGAAAAAGGCATCTACGGGGACACTCCCCAGCGTGTCCTGGACATCATGAAGACTGTGGACTCGCCAGCCTTGCGGGTGGCCTGGGACAACGCCAACTTCGTCCAGGTGGGCGTCAAGCCCTACACCGAGGGCTACACGCTGCTGCGCCCGTACCTTGAGTACCTGCAGGTCAAGGACGCAATCGCCGGTACAGGTGAGGTGGTTCCGGCTGGTGAAGGCGACGGCGAGCTGGACGCCACCATCGCCGCTTTGAAGGCGGACGGATACACCGGCTTCGCTTCCCTGGAGCCGCACCTGGCCAGCGCCCACGAACTGGGCGGCTTTTCCGGGCCGGTAGCCTTTGGTACCGCCGCCCGGGCGTTCGCATCTCTCGCGGCCAAGAACGGGATTGTACTTTCGTGAGCGGCATCAAGGCGGCGCTGGTTGGCTGCGGCGATGTGTCATCGGTGCACTTCGAGGCACTGGCAAAGCTCGACGGCGTCAGGCTGGCGGGCGTGTGCGATACGGATCCGGGGCGGCTCGCGGCAGCCGTGCAAGCCTACGGCGTTCCGGGTTTCCCGGACCACCTCAGCCTGCTGGAGGCGGTGGGGCCCGACGTCGTGCATGTCACCACGCCGCACAACATGCACGCGTCCGTGGCTGCTGACTGCCTGGAGCGTGGGGTCAGCGTCATCATCGAGAAGCCGCTGGCCCACACCCTCGAAGAAGGTGAAAGGTTGGTCCGCGCGGCAAAGGCCAGCACTGCAAAGATCGCCGTGTGTTTCCAGAACCGCTACAACGCCACCAGCCAGGCCATGCACGCGCTGCTGTCCTCAGGCGACCTTGGTGCAGTACAGGGGGCCTCGGCAACGGTGATGTGGCAGCGCAGTGCCGAGTACTACCGAAGCAAACCGTGGCGGGGCAGTTGGGAGGGTGGTGGCGGCGGCCTGATGATGAACCAGGCGATCCATACCGTGGACCTGCTGCAGTGGTTGGTGGGCGACGTAGTGTCAGTCAGCGGCCATGCCGCCACGCGCTTCCTGGGCGGCACCATCGAGGTTGAGGACACGGCGGAGTTTGTCGCCGAGCATTCCGGCGGGGCCCGGAGCGCCTTCTATGCCACACTCGCCAACGCGGTGAACGCCCCGGTCACCCTGGACATCGTCACCGAGAAAGCGACGTTGAGCCTTCGTGGCGATCTCACGGTCACCTATGCGGACGGCACGGTGGAAGTGGTTCCCGAGCGCGTGGTGTCATCCGGCGGACGTGCGTATTGGGGCGTTTCGCATGAGCTGCTGATTAAGGACTTCTATACCCGGCTCAACGAAAAAGAACACTTCTGGATCGGCGCGGAAGAGGCGCAAAAATCCCTGCGGATCGTCAAGGACGTCTACCTTCAAAGCTTTCCCGATCTCGCTTCCGTCGTTTCTTAAAGCAACACCCCGAGATCCTCGCAACTTCCCTGACAACCGGTTGCCAAAAGCGGCAACAATGCGTACTGTGGGATCCACAGGCAGATGTGGTGCACGCCACACGCTCTAAGAACTCCCCTCTCCACGTAGCCAAGGAGCCAACAATGAAGTTAGGTCCCAAGGCGGCAACAGCCGCCCTCATCCTCTCCGCGTCCCTCGCGTTGACCGCATGCGGCGGAGGTGCGGGTGCGGGCCCAAATGCCGGCGCCGCCACCGCGACAGCCCTGACCCTGGGAACCATCCAGGACGTCCGCTCCTGGGATCCCGCGCAGGCCCACGTCGGACACGTCCTTCAGCCCTACCAGGCTGTTTATGACACCCTGATTCTGCGCGAACCGGACGGCAAGCTCAGCCCAATGCTCGCTACCGGCTGGAAGTACAACGACACCAACACCAAGCTCACGGTGGACCTGCGGAGCGACGTCACCTTCAGTGACGGCGCCACATTCGACGCAACGGCAGCCAAAGCCAACCTGGACCACTTCAAGGCGGCAAACGGCCCGCAAATGGCCCAGCTGACAGCCGTCGCAGATGTTGCCGTGGTGGACCCCGACACCATCGAGCTCAACCTCTCCACCCCGGATCCCGCACTGGAGTACTTCCTGAGCCAGGCGGCCGGCCTCATGGGAAGCCCCCAGGCACTGGGAACCGAAGGCATCAAGACCGAACCGGTTGGCAGCGGAGCTTACGTCATGGACAAGGCAGCAACGGTCAAGGACTCACAGACTGTCTTCACGGCGCGCCAGGACTACTGGAACAAGGACCTGCAGAAGTACCAGAAGCTCACCTTCAAGATCCTGACGGATCTGACGGCACGCACCAACGCCCTGGTCTCCGGCCAGGTGGACGCCACGCTCCTTGACCCTAAAAACGGCAAGCAGGCCGAGGGCGCCAAGATGAAGCTCGCCGCCAACGAAGTGGACTGGCAGGGCCTGCTGCTGCTGGACCGCGACGGCGCAAAGAACCCGGCCCTGGCCAACGTCAAGGTCCGCCAGGCCATCAACTACGCATTCGACCGCAGGACCATCCTGGACCAGGTCATGCTTGGCCAGGGCACTCCCACGTCGCAGCCTTTCGGCAAGGCCAGCGGCGCCTGGAGCGAGGATCTTGAGAACCATTACAGCTACGATCCGGCCAAGGCCAAGCAGCTCTTGAAGGAGGCCGGCTTCGAGAACAGCGTGACGCTGGAGATCCCGTCAGTGCCGGGCTTCGAAACCCAGATTTCGGTGATCCAGCAGCAGTTGGCAGATGTTGGCATCAAGCTGCAGGTCGGTGCAGCGATTACGAACACCTTCACCTCCGATGTTGCTGCGCAAAAGTTCACCACCATGTACTTCTCCCTGTTCCAGGGCCAGCCCACAGTCGCGATCGACCAGATCGTCTCCACGAAGGCGCTGTACAACCCGTTCAAGAACGCCACCCCTGAGCTTCAGGCCAAGATCGACGCCGTGCGCAACGGCGGTTCCGACGCCGGCAAACTGGCCCAGGAGGTCAACAAGTACGTGGTGGAGCAGGCGTGGTTCGCCCCGCTGTACCGGGTGAACCAGATGTACTACCACAACACGAAGGTCGACGTAACGCCCCAGATCCAGCAGGCCGTTCCGTCCATCTACAACTACTCGCCCGCCAAGTAGGACCCCATGATCACGTTCATTGCGAAAAGGCTGGGCAGCGGTCTGGTGGTGTTGTTCGTCGTCTCGGCGCTCACCTTCTTCCTGCTGTACATTTCCAGCGGCAGCATCGCCCGCAACATTCTCGGCGACCAGGCCACCCCTGAACAGGTGGCGATGAAGGAACAGGAACTGGGGCTGGATCAGCCCCTTGCAGCCCGTTACATCGCCTGGCTGGGCGACGCCCTGAGCGGAAACCTTGGAGCCTCCTGGTTCACGTCGGAGCCTGTGGCCAACTCCCTGGCCAGCCGGATTCCCGTGACCATGACCATGGTTTTCGCCGCAATGATCCTGATCGCAATCTGCGCGGCGCTGATCGGCGTTGCCGCAGCCGTCAAGCGCGGCTGGGTGGACAGGCTGGTCCAGGTGGGCGCAATCGTTGGCGATTCGGTTCCCGGTTTCGTCATCGGCGTCATCCTGGTCACCATCCTGGCCATCCAGCTGGGCTTCTTCCCTGCCACCAGCACCATTTCACCGGACTCCGGCGCGGACGCCTGGGTCTATTCGATGTCCCTTCCGGTTATCGCCCTGCTGATCAACGGCGTCACGGGCGGCGCACAGCAGATACGCAGTGCCGTCATCAAACAACTCGAGCGCGACTATGTGCGGACACTTCGCAGCCGTGGCATCGGGGAGCGGGAAATCCTCTTCAAGCATGTGCTGCGAAGCGCCGCTCCGGCAGGCCTCACGGTGTTGAGCCTGCAGCTGATCGGCATGCTGGGCGGCGTGGTGATCATCGAGCAGATCTTCGCCCTGCCAGGAATGGGCCCGCTCGCTGTGACCGCTACTGGCCAAACCGACCTGCCAGTGGTGATGGGCGTGGTGATGTACACCGTAGTGGTGGTCATCGTGGTCAATCTCATCGTGGACATTCTCAATGGCTGGCTCAATCCGAAAGTGCGTGTGTCATGAGCGACTCCGTGGAAACAGCGGCCGTGGCCGCACCGGCCCCTCAGGGTCCGGCCCCATCAGGTCCAATTCAAACAGGGCAAAGCGGCACGGTGGTCCGTTCGACGGTCCTGCGCCGCCTCTTCAGGAATCCCCTCGGCATCGCAGCCTTGGTGATCCTCACCTCCATCGGGCTGCTGGCCGTTCTCGCCCCGGTCCTGGCGCCCTTCGACCAGAACTACGCAAACATCGCCAAGACCTTGGCAGCGCCGGACTCCGTCAATATCCTGGGCACGGACAGCTCCGGCCGCGATGTCTGGAGCCGCCTGCTTTTCGGGGCCCAGCTGACGCTGCTCTCGGCGTTGCTCTGCGCCGGCGTCGCCATTGCCATTGGCCTGCCCGCAGGCCTGATCGCCGGGTACTACTCGGGCAGGTTCGAAGCCGTCTCCAACTGGGTGGTCAGCATCCTCATGAGCCTTCCCGGCCTGATTGTGCTCCTGACCATCCGTGCGGCGTTCGGGCCCTCGGTCTGGATTTCGATGATCGCCTTCGGCGTCCTCATCAGCCCGTCCTACTTCCGTCTGACCCGCACTGCCGTCCAGTCCGTGCGGAACGAGCTGTATGTTGATGCGGCCCGGGTCTCCGGTCTTTCAGACTGGAGCATCATCGCCCGCCACATCTTTTCCGTGGTGCGGGCCCCCATCATCATCCAGACCGCCGCCATCGCCGGCGTGGCCATTGCCATCCAGTCAGGGCTCGAGTTCCTGGGCCTTGGTGATCCCACCAAGGCCACATGGGGCGTGATGCTCTCCGAGGGCTTCAAGAATGTTTACCTCACGCCAACCCTTCTGTTCTGGCCTGCGCTCGCCATGGCGCTCGCCATTGGCGGACTGGTCCTCCTGGGCAACGCCATCCGCGACGCGCTGGAAGACGGCGAGAAAATCAGGCACAGCAGGAAAAAGGCAGAAAAAGCGGAAGGCACGACGACGGCACCCGCCAAGGCGCGACCGTCCCGTACGTCTGTGGCAGCCGCCGTCGAAACCGGTACTGAGCACCACCTGGTGAAGGTGACCAATCTCGGCGTGGGGTACCCGCAGGCGGACGGTTCCATCAAGAAGGTGGTCGACGACGCCTCCTTCCACGTGGACCGCGGCGAAATCCTCGGCATCGTGGGGGAGTCCGGCTCCGGCAAGTCCCAGACCGCGTTCTCCATCCTTGGCCTGCTGCCTGACAACGCACGCATTGTGTCCGGTTCCATCCAGTTCGACGGCAGCTACACCGTTGCCCCGGGAGAGGACCGTGTGAGCCAGGACCGGCTGTCCAAGCTGCGCGGCAAGCGGATCTCCTACATTCCGCAGGAGCCCATGAGCAACCTTGATCCGGCATTCACCATTGGCTACCAGCTGGTCACCCCGATGGTCCGCGTCCTGGGCATTCCCAAGGAAGAAGCCCGCAAGCTGGCACTCAAGCTGCTCTCCGACGTCGGCATTGTGAGCCCAGAGCGGACGTTCAACGCATACCCGCACGAAGTCTCCGGCGGCATGGCCCAGCGTGTGCTGATTGCGGGCGCGATCAGCTGCGAACCTGACCTGGTGATCGCCGATGAACCCACCACTGCATTGGACGTCACCGTACAGGCCGAGGTGCTGGATCTCCTGCGCGAGTTGCGGCGGCGGTTGAACATCGGCGTCATCCTGGTAACGCACAACTTCGGCGTCGTCGCGGACCTGTGCGACCGCGTGGCCGTGATGCAGAACGGCCGGCTCGTGGAAGAAGGGGCCGTGCGGGAAATCCTCCGCAACCCGAAAGAGCCCTACACCCAGACCCTGCTGGGGTCCATGCTCGAAGGAAAGAAGCCCATGTCCATGCTTGTATCCAGCCAGAAGGAGCCCGTGGCATGAGTGCCCTGGAAAGCGCGCCGCTGCTCTCAGTGCAGGACTTGATGGTGGAGTACCCCAGCAAGAAATTCCGGGCCAAGCCGTTCCGGGCCCTGACGGATATCAACATCAGCATTGGCCAGGGCGAGACCCTTGGCCTGGTGGGGGAGTCCGGCTCCGGCAAGACCACCTTGGGCCGGGCAGTACTGGGCCTGGCACCGGTCACCAGCGGAAAGGTCACGTTCGAGGGCAGGGATATCAGCCACGCCAGCCGAAGGGAACGCCGGATCCTCAGCCGGGACCTGCAGGTGGTCTTCCAGGACCCCTACACGTCCCTTAACCCGGCCCTTGAAATTGGTGACATCCTCGCGGAGCCCCTGGGCGTGCAGGGCATGAGCCCCGCCGCTGCGAAGAAGCGGGTGAAGGAACTGCTGGACCAGGTGGGGCTGCCCTCGGACGCGATCCACCGCCTGCCGCGTGAGTTCAGCGGCGGCCAGCGGCAGCGCGTCGCCATCGCCCGTGCCCTGGCGCTTTCGCCGAAGCTGATTGTGTGCGATGAACCCGTCAGCGCTTTGGACCTGTCCACGCAGGCGCGGGTCCTGGACCTGTTCCTGCAAATCCAGCAGGACACCGGCGTCTCCTACCTGTTCGTTTCGCATGACCTGGACGTGGTCCGCCACATCAGCCACCGCGTGGCCGTGATGTACCGCGGCGAGATTGTTGAGCAAGGACCTGCCGACGTCGTCACTACTGATCCAGAGCACCCCTATACCCAGCGGCTGCTGCTCGCGTCCCCGGTACCGGACCCGGACCGCCAGGAAAAACGCCGCGCGGACCGCCACCGGCTTCTGGAAATCCAGCGGCACCAGAACGAACAGGCCGGCGTCCCCGCCTGACCGCGGGCAAGCCTGCGAAAACGAAGCGCAATGAATGCAAGAGGAACTAACGGAGGAATGACGTGGCAAAGCTAGGCGTACAGGCGATGATGTTGAAGGACAGTGTCGCGGAAATCGGAGCGTTCGAGACGCTCAGGAAAGTCAGCGCGATCGGCTACAACGCCGTCGAAATTTCCCAGATCCCGATGACCGCGGACAACGTGGAGGAGCTGAACCGCTCCCGCAGCGAACTCGGAATGGACATCGCGGCTTTGTCCGTGATGCTGGAAAAGCCCGAGGGCCGGCCCGGTGACTCGCTTCGGGAAGACTTCGACAAAATCGTTGACGACGCGAAAAGGTTGGACTCAAAGCTGCTGCGCATCGGCATGCTGCCCTTCCCCGCCATGAAGTCGATCGACGCTGTCATTGATTTCGCCAAGGAAGCGAACGGTTACGCCGAGCGGCTGCAGGAGCACGGCATCAGCCTGTACTACCACAACCACCACGTCGAGTTCGCGAAGTTTGACGGCAAGTACATGCTGGACATCATCGCCGAAAACTCTCCGGCCATGGGCATGGAAATCGATGTGCACTGGGTCCAGCGCGGCGGACTCGATCCCGTCCGGACCTTGGAGAAGTACGCAGGCCGGACTGCCATGGTCCACCTGAAGGACTATCGGATCGGGACCCTTCCGGACGCCGCCTTTGGGATGCTCGAAGCCGGAGACTTCCCGGGCTTTATGCAGGAATTCAAGAACGTGGTGCAGTTCGCCGAAGTGGGCGAAGGCAATCTGGACTTCCCGTCCATCATCCCGGCAGCGCAGGCCGCCGGTGCCCGGTACCTGCTGGTTGAACAGGACGAGCTCTACGGCCGCACCGTGTGGGATGCGCTGCAGACCTCCTACGACAACCTCGTAGCCATGGGCCACGCGGACCTTTTCTAAATTTTCGACACAACAGCAGGAGCATCATGAGCAAGAAAGTACGCCTCGGCATCATCGGCTTCGGACAGCAAGGCGGCGCCTACGCCAAATTCATCACAGACGGACTGGTTCCCAACATGGAAATCGGCGCCATCTGCGATTCCGATCCGGCCAAGAAGGACGCTGCCTCGGCCACCTACCCCGATGTCCCCTTCTATGACGACTACACCGCCATGCTGGAAAGCGGTGACGTGGACGCCGTGGTTACGTGCGTGCCACACTTCCTCCATCCGGAAATGGGCATCGAAACGCTCAAGCGGAACATCCACGCGCTCGTGGAGAAGCCGGCCGGCGTCTACACCAGGCAGGTCAAGGAGCTCAACGAGTTCGCTGCTTCCAAGCCGGACCTGTCCTTCGCCATCATGTTCAACCAGCGCAACAACCCGCTGTACCGGAAGCTGAAGGAGATCATCGACAACGGTGAGATCGGCGCCATCCGCCGCACTAACTGGATCATCACCAACTGGTGGCGTCCCCAGGGCTACTACAACTCCAGCGAATGGCGGGCAACGTGGGGCGGCGAAGGTGGCGGCGTCCTGGTCAACCAGGCACCACACCAGCTGGACTTGTGGCAGTGGATCTGCGGCGTTCCCAAGTCCGTGTACGCCAAGGTGGCCTACGGTTTCCGCCGGGACATTGCCGTCGAAGACGAGGTCACCGCTGTGGTGGATTATGGCGACGGAGCCACCGGCGTGTTCGTCACCGCCACCCACGACATCGTGGGAACGGACCGCTTCGAGATCCTGGGCGACCAAGGCAAGATCGTCGTCGAAAACTCCAAAACCGCCATTGTCACCCGGCTGGTCAAACCGGAGCGCGAACTCAGCGAGAGCATGGACATGGACGATGTCCGCAAGCTGTTTATGGGCCAGCTCAACCCGGAGGAGTTCTACAGCACCGAGGTGATCGAGTTCGAGTCAGCCTGGGGCGCCCAGCACTCCGGCGTGCTGGAAAACTTCGCGGCGAACATCCTGGACGGCACTCCGCTGCTGGCCCCCGGCTCGGACGGCATTAACGGCGTCCGCCTGGCCAACGCCATCCACCTCTCGAGCTGGACCGGCACCGAGGTGGGGCTGGACTTCGATGAGGACGTGTTCCTCGCCGAACTCAACAAGCGCATCGCGGACGAAGGCAAGTTCCCCGAGCGCTCCTAGCCGCCCGCCAGCAACCAGCCTCGGCAAGGGGCGTTGGCAATCGCTGGCCATTTGTAGCCCAACCAGGTAGCGCTAAGTGTCGTTTTGAACCCCCAAAACGACACTTAGCGCGACTCAGTTGGGTGGTTTCCTCGTTAGGATGGGGCGGTGACTGACCCCAAGACGCCGGATGCGGCCGCATCCCCGGACCCGGCGAAAAAGCACGCCCGGAACGGGAAAACCAACGCCACCATCTACGACATCGCCAAGATAGCGGGCGTCAATCCTTCCACTGTCTCGAGGGCACTGAGCAAGCCCGGCAGGGTCAGCGCTAAGACACAGAAACTCATCGAGGACGCGGCCGCGCAGCTGAACTACCAGGTCAATCCGTTCGCCCGTGCACTGCCCACCGGCCGGACCAACACGTTCGGCCTGATCGTTGCCGACATCACCAATCCCACGTTCTTCGACATTATCCGCGGCGCCCAGACCACCGGCACCCTGCGTGATTACACCCTGGTGCTGGCCGAGTCGGCAGAATCAGCCGTCACCGAGCTGACGGCAGCCCGGCGCATGATGACCACCGTGGAC
This sequence comes from Arthrobacter sp. Z1-9, assembly GCF_054792695.1. Lineage (NCBI taxonomy): Bacteria > Bacillati > Actinomycetota > Actinomycetes > Micrococcales > Micrococcaceae > Arthrobacter > Arthrobacter sp. Z1-9. Next base: position 859,337 of record NZ_CP096456.1, read on the forward strand.
GGCCTGATCCTCGCCAGCCCGCGCATGGACGACGACGACATCCGCGCCCTGGCCCGCGACAAGCCCGTAGTGGTCATCAACCGCGAGGTGGAGGATGTGCCCTGTGTCATTCCCGACGTGCGCAAGGGCATCGGCGAAGCCGTCCGCAGCCTCGCGGGCAATGGACACAAAAAGGTTGTGTTCGTGGCCGGCCCCGCGCGGTCCTGGATGTCCGCACGGCGTTGGGAAGGCATGCAGGCTGCGTGTGAATGGTCGCACCTTGAAGCCGTGCGTGTGGAGTCCGGCAAACCAACGGTCGACGGCGGCAGGCAGGTTGCGCGCGACGTGCTGGCTACCGGGGCCACGGCTGTGCTGACGTATAACGACCTCCTGGCGATAGGCCTCATGCAGGAACTGCAGGCCGGTGGCATGGCGGTGCCGGACCAGATCAGCATTGTGGGCTTCGACGACATTTTCGGTGCGGACTTCACCACACCGCCGCTGACCACCGTGCGTTCACCGTTGGGGGAGTGCGGGTCCGGCGCCGCTACCCGGCTGCTTGACCTCTTGCACGGCAACGGGGAGCCGGCCGGGACCCTGCGCGTGGAAACGGAACTCGTGCTCCGCGGCTCCAGCGGACGGGTCCTTCCAGCAAGCTGAAACCTGCCAGACAGTAGGCATCGGCAAGTTTTGGCAACCGGTTGACAAAAGTAGCGCACAACCCGGATTATTGACCTATGTCACAGTCGATTGCTGCAAACCCAGACCGGCTCCTGCCCGCTGATCCCGGAACCCGCCGTATTGCGCGCGAGCTCCTGCAGCGCGTCGAGGACCTTCCCATCATCTCCCCGCATGGGCACGTTGACGCTGCTGTCATCGAGCAGAACACGCCCTTCCCGGACCCGGCGGTGCTGCTGGTCAGCCCGGACCATTACGTTACGCGCCTGATCCACGCCAGCGGCGTTCCGCTGGACCGGCTCCGGGAATCGAAAACGTCGCAGCCGGACAGCCGTGCTGTGTGGCGCGAGTTCTGCAAGGCATGGCCCCTGTTCGAGGGCACCGCCTCCGGGTACTGGCTCCGCACGCAGTTCTCCAGCGTCTTTGGCCTGGCGGGGGAGCTCAGCGAGGACACGGCCGATGCCAGCTACGACGCCATTTCGGCGAAGCTCCAGGAGCCGGGCTTCCGGCCACGGGAGCTGTTTAAGGACTTCAACATCGAGGTCCTGGCCACCACGGATGATCCCCTGGACACGCTGGAAAGCCACAAGGCCCTCGCCCAGGACCCCACTTTCCACGGCCGTGTCCTGCCCACCTTCCGCCCGGACGCCTACCTCAACATCGCCCACCCCGAGTGGTCCGAGAATGTGGAGCGGCTTATCGCGGCAGCGGGCGACGGCGGCACGGGCTATGGTGCCTACGTCACCGCGCTGGAGAACCGGCGTCGTTATTTCGTGGAGCACGGTGCCGTCTCGGCTGACCACGGCGTCTTCACTCCGGCAACGCTGAAGCTGGACGCTGCCGGTGCGGCGAAACTGTTCGACCGTGCCCGCTCGGGCAAGGCCACTGCGCAGGACCGCGCCGACTTCGAGGCCCACATGATGTACCAGATGGCGCGGATGTCCGTGGAGGACGGCCTGGTGATGACCATCCACCCCGGGTCCTACCGCAACCACCACGAGCCCACGTTTAACAACTTCGGCGCGGACACCGGGCACGACATTCCGTTCGCCATCAACTACACGGAGGCCATCCGGCCCGTCCTGCAGGACTTCGGCACCGCGAAGGACTTCCACCTGGTGCTCTTCACACTGGATGAAACTGTGTTCTCCCGCGAACTCGCCCCGCTGGCCGGTTTCTACCCGTCCGTCTACCTGGGCGCGCCGTGGTGGTTCCTCGACGCCCCGGACGCGATGCTGCGGTTCCGCTCCGCGGTTACCGAGACCGCGGGTTTCTCCCGTTCCTCGGGGTTCATTGACGACACGCGGGCCTTCTGCTCCATCCCGGCCCGGCATGACGCCTCCCGCCGCATCGAAGCTTCGTTCCTTGCCCGGCTTGTAGCGGAACACCGTGTCAGCGAGGACCGCGCCCACGAACTTATTGTGGACATCGTGGACGGGTCGCCGCGCCGGGTGTTCAAGCTGTGAGCACCGAACTGCACACTCCGGTTGTTCCGGCAACGGACCTTCCGCAGCTGAACCGCAGACTCCGCCCGTTGCCCAAGGCCCCGGTCCGGATTGTCCACCTGGGCCTGGGCGCCTTCCACCGCTCGCACCAGGCCTGGTACACGCAGCAGGCCGGGGATGCCGCCGAGTGGGGGATCGCAGCCTTCACCGGCCGCCGCCCGGACGCTGCCGTGGCCCTGGCGGAACAGGACGGCCTGTATACGCTGGTGGAACGCGCAGACAGCGGCGACTCCTTCACGGTGGTTGACAGCATTGTCGAGGCGGTGGACGGCGCGGACCTGCAGCGGCTCACTGAACTGGTGGCCGCGCCCGGGACTGCCGTGGTCACCCTCACCATTACGGAGGCGGCCTACGGGCTGGGTGCCGACGGCACGTTGGACAGCACCGCGCCCGACGTCGCCGCCGACCTCGCGCTGTTAGGTTCCGGCAGCTTGCGTCCGGCCACGCCGCTGGGGCGCCTCGCGCTGGCACTTGCCGCCCGCAGGGACGCAAACTCCGGGCCGATTGCCGTGGTGTGCTGCGACAACCTGTCCAATAACGGGGTAGTAGCGAGGCAGGCTGTCGCCGGGTTCGCCGGTGCCTGGGATTCCGGGCTCGCCGCCTGGATTGATGCCAACGTAAGCTTCGTCAGCACGTCGGTGGACCGCATTACGCCGAGGACCACGGACCAGGATCTTGCTGACGTCCGGGAGGCCTGCGGGTACCGGGACACTTCGCCGGTGGTGGCGGAGCCCTTCTCCAGCTGGGTGCTCAGCGGGGACTTCCCTGCCGGCCGGCCGCGCTGGGAAGACGCAGGTGCCCTCTTTGTCGAAGACATCGAGCCGTACGAAAACCGCAAGCTGTGGCTGCTCAACGGTGCACACTCGCTGCTCGCCTACGCTGGGCAGCTGCGGGGACATTCCACCGTGGCAGAAGCCTTGGCGGACCCGGCATGCCTGCGGGCCGTGGAAGCCTTCTGGGATGAAGCTGAGGCGAACCTGCCCGCGGTCGAACTGCAAATCCCGGCCTACCGCGAAGCCCTCCTGGCCCGCTTCGGCAATGCAAGGATCGCCCACAACTTGGCCCAGATTGCCCTGGACGGCAGCACCAAGCTGCGGATGCGCGCTGTTCCGGTCCTGCAGGCTGAACGTGCAGCCGGAAGGACAGGTGCGGCCGCCGCACTCATGATCGCCGCGTGGATGGACTACAGCGTGGCCCGATCCTTCCAGGACCCCCTGGGGGAAGAAGTCTCTGCTGCCAACCGGCTGTCCGCCACAGAACGCATCGAGGCGTTGCTGGCCGTCGTCGATCCGCTATTGGCCCAGGACCCGGCGGTAGTGGGCCTGGTGGAAAGCCTGTGCGGCACGGTGGCCGGCAGCTCTGCTTCCAGCTGAACGCAGGTCCGTCAGGCATGCTGCCGTAGGGCTGTCCGGCACCATGAGGTGCCGGACAGCCTTTTTTCTTGAAATTTCAACAAACCTTTGGCAACCGCTTGCCATTTGTTTGCCACGTGACTAGGATTACAGGCAGAGCAAAACGCCGCCGGCCGCCCCCGGCCCCCTGACGCTTCATTTTTTGGCCGCCCCAGGCCGCCCCGGGTAAAGGAGCCCGCATTATGAAAAAGCTGAGCAAATTGAGCATCGCCGGCTATGGCGCCGGTGACGCCGCCAACAACCTGGCATTCACCACCGCCACCATGTTCCTGCTGGTGTACTACACCGATGTTGCCGGCATCTCTGCGGCGGCGGCAGGAACCCTGCTGCTGGCAGTCCGGATTTTCGACGCTTTCGCAGACGTCTTCGCCGGCCGCGTGGTGGACCGCACCTTCAGCAAGCGGTTCGGCAAGTTCCGCCCGTTCATCATGTTCGGCTCCATCCCGCTGCTCCTGCTGAGCGTTGCCACGTTCTCGGTCCCGCAGATCGGCGAATCCGGCACCCTGCTGTACGCCTATGTCACCTACGCCGCGCTTGGCCTGGCCTACAGCCTGGTGAACATTCCCTACGGCTCCCTGGCCGGGGCCATGACGCAGGACCCGGGCGAACGTGCCAAGCTGGGGTCCGCCCGCATGGTGGGCGCCGCGTTGGTGGGCTCATCGCTGGGCATTTTTGTGGCACCGCTGATCAAGCCGGGAGCCGACCTGCAGGCTACGTTCACCGCCATCACGCTGGCCTTTGTGGTGATCGGCGCCGCACTCTACTTCTTCACGGTCTTCACCGCGAAGGAACGCGTCCACCGCGCCGTGCCCAACGTGACCCTCAAGCAGAGCCTTGACACGCTCAAGGGCAACAAGCCGCTGCTGATGCTGTGCCTGAGCTCTTTCCTCTTCCTCTCCGGCTATCTGGCCCTCACGTCGGTCCAGCTGTACTACCTGCGCGACGTGCTGGGCCGGCTGGACCTGTACCCGGTCCTGTCCATGATCCAGCTGGTCCTGACTTTCGTCCTGGCGGCCGTCATGCCCCGACTGGTCCGCGCCGTGGGCAAGAAGAACGTCTACATCTACGCCTCGGTAGTCACGGTGATCGGCGGCATGGTCGTCTTCCTGGCGCCTGCCAGCCAGACCTGGATCGGCTTCTGCGGTCTCCTGCTCAGCCTGGTGGGCGTGATGGCCGTCAACATCGTGGTGTGGGCACTTGAAGCGGACACCGTGGAGTACGGAGAATGGAAAACCGGCGTCCGCACCGAGGGCATTACCTACGCCCTCTTCTCCTTCACCCGCAAGACCGGCCAGGCCGTGGGCGGCGCCCTCGCCGCCTATGCCCTCGCCCTGGGCGGCTACAAGTCCGGTGCCGCCCAGACCGCCGACGCAGTCTTTGGGATCCAGGTCGCTGCCGGCGCCATCCCGGCTGTCCTGGCGCTTCTGGCCCTGTTGGTGATGTCCAAGTACAAGCTCACCGACGCCCTGCATGCAGAGATTCTGGCCGAGATCAGGGCCCGTCACGCCAAGGGTGAAGGCAGCGGCAGCGACGCCGGAGGCGACGCCAGCACTAGTGCCAGCGGTGATGCCAGCGGTACTGCCAGCAGCGCTGCTTCTGGCGGACCCGCCGCCAGCCTGGCCGCCCCCTCCGCCAGCACCCCCAAGTAAGCCCCACCAAACCCAGCCCTTACCCCGGCCCCTACGCCCGCCCCTGAAAGGATCTGCAGTGAAAATCATTGCCGCCGAAGTCTTCGTGACCAGTCCCTCCCGGAACTTTGTGACCCTCCGGATCACCACCGAGGATGGTGTGACAGGTATTGGTGACGCCACCCTGAACGGCCGCGAGCTCGCCGTTGCCGCCTACCTCAAGGAGCACGTGGCGCAGCTGTTGATCGGCAAGGACCCGCACCGGATCGAGGACACCTGGCAGTTCCTGTACCGGTCCTCGTACTGGCGCCGCGGGCCGGTGACCATGGCTGCGATCGCCGCCGTGGACATGGCCTTGTGGGACATCAAGGGCAAGATGGCCGGCATGCCGGTGTACCAGCTCCTGGGCGGGGCATCCCGCAACGGGCTGCGCGCCTACGGCCACGCCTCGGGCGCGGACCTTCCGGCTCTGTTCGATTCCGTCCGCGAACATCTGGAGCTGGGGTACAAGTCCATCCGCATCCAGACGGCCGTCCCGGGCATCAAAGCCGTCTACGGTGTGGCAGCGCAGGCCCAGGCCTCCGGTGAGCGGTACGACTACGAGCCGGCCGGCCGGGGTGCGTTCCCGGTGGAGGAGGACTGGGACACCCGGGCCTACCTGCGGCACCTTCCCACCGTGTTTGAGGCGGTCCGGAACGAGTTCGGCCCCGAGATCCCGCTGCTGCACGATGGCCACCACCGGATGACCCCCATCCAGGCCGCCAAGCTTGGCAAGGCGCTGGAGCCGTATGACCTGTTCTGGCTCGAGGACTGCACCCCGGCCGAAAACCAGGAGGGCCTGCGCCTGGTCCGGCAGCACACCACCACGCCGCTGGCGATCGGTGAAATCTTCAACACCGTGTGGGACTTCCAGACCATCATCAAGGAACAGCTGATCGACTACGTCCGCGCCGCGTCCACCCACTTCGGCGGGATCTCGCCGTTGAAGAAGGTCATGGATTTCGCCGCGCAGTACCAGATCAAGTCCGGTTTCCACGGCCCCACGGACATCTCCCCGGTGGGCTTCGCGGCGCAGCTGCACGTGGGCCTGGCCATCCACAACTACGGCATCCAGGAATACATGCAGCACTCCGACGCCACGAACACGGTGTTCGAGCAGTCCATGACGTTCGTGGACGGTTACCTGCACCCGGGCGACAAGCCCGGTATCGGCGTCGAATTCAACGAAGAAGCCGCCGCAGCCTACCCGTACCAGCAGGCCTACCTCCCCTACAACCGGCTCATCGACGGAACGGTCCACGACTGGTGAACACTCCCAACCCCGATACAACTGTTCCCGCCGCGGGACATCCCAGGCTCCGCGTCATTGTGATGGGAGTATCCGGCTGCGGCAAGACCACCATCGGCGACCTCGTCGCCCGGGAACTCGGCGTCCCGTTCCTCGACGGCGATTCGCTCCACCCGGTGGAGAACGTTGCCAAGATGGCGGCCGGCACACCCCTCACGGACGAGGACCGCTGGCCCTGGCTCGCCACCGTGGGCACCGCGCTGGCCAACGCGGGCGACGGCGGCATGGTCCTGGCATGCTCGGCGCTGCGCCGCAGCTACCGGGACGCCATCCGGGCGCAGGCGCCGGACACCATCTTCCTGCACCTGCACGGCAGCAAAGAGGTTTTGAGGGCACGCACCGAAGGGCGCACCGGGCACTTTATGCCGCCCGCCCTCCTTGAGTCGCAGCTCGCCACGCTGGAACCACTCGCGGCCGACGAAGCCGGCATCGTCGTCGACATTGCCGCTCCCGTGCAGCAGGTTGTGCAGGAGGCACTCGCCGGGATTGCCGCCGTCGGACGTCCTGCTCACGTTGCCCGCACTGCGGGTGCCCCAGGCGCCGGGCCGGGGCAGTTCGACGTCGAACTCCAGGCTGCCCCGTTCAATCTCGACGACGACGCCGTCACCTGGGTGGAATCCACCATCTCCGGAATGAGCCTCGAGGAGAAGATCGGCCAGCTGTTCATCAACCACAACAACGACTACTCCCCGGAGTACCTCGACGGCGTACTGGAGAACTTCCACGTGGGCGGCATGCGGTACCGGCCGGGCCCCTCGGCTGCTGTGCAGGAGCACATCCGCTACGCGCAGTCCAAGACCCGCATCCCGCTGCTGGTGGCGTCCAACCCGGAAATGGGCGGTGCCGGAAGCTGCGACGACGGGACGTTCGTCTCGACGCACCTGCAGGCCGGCTCGCACCCGGACAAGGCAATCGCCCGGCAGATGGGGCAGGTGGCCGGCGTGGAAACCGCGGCGCTGGGCTGCAACTGGGCTTTCGCGCCGATCGTGGACATCCACTACAACTGGCGGAACACAGTCATTTCCACCCGGTCCTTCGGCAATACCCCGGAGATTGTGGTGGAGCGGGCCAAGGAGTACTTCGACGGCATCAGCGAGTCGCCCACGGTGTGCGCCATGAAGCACTTCCCGGGGGACGGGGTGGACGAGCGTGACCAGCACGTGGTCACCTCCTACAACACGTTTGGGTACGAGGAGTGGAACCGCACCTACGGGCACGTGTACCGCGAGATGATCGGCCACGGCGTGCAGTCCATCATGGTAGGGCACATCGGGGCGCCGGAGCTGTCCCGGCACTTCCGGCCCGGCCTAGCCGATTCGGACATCCGTCCCGCAACGCTCGCGCCGGAACTGCTGCAGGACCTGCTCCGCGGCGAACTCGGCTTCAACGGGCTGGTGCTTACCGACGCCTCGTTGATGGTTGGCCTTACGCAGGCCATGAAGCGCAAGGACCTGGTGCCGGCCACCATCGCTGCCGGATGCGACATGTTCCTGTTCTTCCGGAACGCGGCCGAGGACTTCCAGTACATGCTGGACGGCTACAAATCGGGCGTTATCACCGAGCAGCGGCTGCATGACGCGCTGCGCAGGATCCTTGGACTGAAGGCTGCGTTGGGGCTGCACCGCAAGCCCGCATCGGATCTGGTCCCGGCTCCTGAAGCTCTTGCCGTGATCGGCAGCGAAGCGCACCGTGCCATTGCCGCGGAGATCGCTGACAAGACTGTCACCCTTATTAAGGACACGGCCAACAACCTGCCCATCACGCCCAAGACGCATCCGCGGATCCGCCTCTACGGTATTTCCGGCGGTGCTGATTTCACCCGGGCTGACCCGCTCGCCTACCTGGACACGGTCAAGGAAGAGCTCGAGGCCGCCGGCTTTGAGGTGCATGTCTTCAAGACGGCGGAGCAGCGGGAAGCCGCGGGGGAGACCGGGATGAACTTTATGCGGGTCCTGTCCGAGGAAGCCACCGGCGACTACGCGGACAGGTACGATGCCGCGTTCGTGTTCGCCAACGTGAAGGGTTTCGCCCAAGAGGCAGCCATCCGGATCAAGTGGTCCTCGCCGATGGCCGCGGAGATCCCGTGGTACGCCACTGAGGTTCCCACGGTGTTCGTCTCCCTCAACCAGCCCAACCACCTCATTGACGTCCCCATGGTCAAAACGGCCATCCATGCCCATGCAGGATCCCGGGAAGCCATCCGGGCCACCATCGAAAAGATCCAAGGCAAGTCCGGGTTCCAAGGCACGTTCAACGACAACGTGTTCTGTGATTCCTTCGATACCCGGCTCTAGGCGGAACTCCTTCCATCAGGCATAACAATGGCGGCCAGCGAATCTCGCTGGCCGCCATTGTTATGCGCTTCGGCTCTTGCTGTTTACCCTGACTGCTTGTCCGCGGTGCGGGTGGTGAACGGCAGGACCAGCCGGGACGGGTGGGCGGCGTCCCGGTAGATCTTGTGGGTGACGGGCCTCCCTACGGGAAGGTGGAAAGCATCCGGCGGGAGCAAGGCGTTGTGCTCATCGGCGAGGGGTTCGTCGTTGGACAGTTCCACCGTGAGCTTGTGGCCGGGCATGAACGTGTTCGCGAACGGGAAAAGACGCAGCACATACTCCTCGATGATGCCCGGTTCTACGTGCACGGCACGGGTGTGCGGGTGCCGCGGGTTGCCCTCGGTGGTCCTGTCGTCGTCGAGCTCGCGGTGCGAGGCTTTGAGGTACCCACTGGTGATGAGCTGCCGCTTGCCGTTGGGGGCGTAGTCCCACAGGCGGAGGATGAAGTTGCTGTCCGGCTGATCGATTTCGGCGAAGATGTGCGCAGCACCGGTGCCGATCATTTCCGTGGCTTCCTCGAATACGGGAGTGGACCAGCTGATGATTTCCACCTTGTCCGTGACGGTCAGCGGGGCCTGGTAGAAACCGTCCGGGGCCGCGTATTCAGTGCCCATGGGCTCGGGCTCGGTGGAGAGCTTGTGGCGCGGGCGCAGGTAGAGGTTCGTGTACTCGATCTCCTTCGGCGGCCACTGGTCTGCGGTGACCACCTCGCGGGAGCCTTCCACGAAGACACTGACCGGAGGTTCATCCATGATGCCGTTATCGATGCCCTTGATCCAGTAGTCGTACCACCGGAACATCTTGTCGTGTTCCTCGATGAAGGGCCGCGACTGCATGGGCGGGTACGGGCCGATGTCCAGCTTCTTGGGGCCCTTGAGTTCGTTGAACAGATCGATGGTGCCGTCCAGGGTCCAGCCGCGGCCCTGGTCCAGCTGCAGCCACACCGGGATATCGATGTTCGGGGCGAGGGTGATCGGGTTGCGTTCCTCGTACCAGTCGCCGTCGAGTTCGTTCATGACGATGTCGAACCACGCTTCGTGGTTTTTCGGGTAGTTCAGGACGTGGACCAGGTTCGGCCACGCGGCCACGTCCGGGTCCTGCAGGCGCTTGGCCACGAGCTCCTTGAGCTCCTCCGGGGCGTACTTTTCGATCATGCGGGACTTCACGCCGTCGGTGAACGCCCAGCCGGAATCACCGCCGCGGCCTTCACGGGCAGCACGCGGCATGAACCACATGATGCCGCCATGGTAGGTGGTCTCGTAGAAGTCGTAATGGCCGCCGGAGACGAAGATGGCCTTCAGACTCGGCGGGCGTTCAGCCGCGGCGAGGACCTGCATGGAGCCGAAGTAGGAGATGCCCACCATGCCCACATTCCCGTCGCACCAGGGCTGGGCGGCAACCCATTCGATGAAGTCGTAGGCGTCCTGACCCAGGGACACACCGCCGGCGTTGTAGTTTCCGATGTGCTCGCCCCCGGAGTGGCCCGAGCCGCGAAGGTCGCCGATGACGTGGACGTAGTCCTCCTTGACGATCCGGACAATGTCGCCGGCCTCGATGCAGCCGTCCCACATGGAGCTGGGACGGCGTTGCGGCGGGGTGGTCAGGGCCAGGGCCTGCAGTTCCTTGCCGTAGGGGCTAAGCGCCACCAGTGCGGGGCGGGGTTTGTTATCGGTGCCCTGGTAGGCGTCGGCTGCGAGTTCTACGCCGTCGCGCATCGGAACCCGGATGCCCTTGCGGATGGCGATCTTCTCCCCGCCGGCATTCCAAAACTGAAAGTCATCCATGAGTGCCTAGCTCCTCGTTCTCGGTCGTGTGGTCAAACGTTGTGCGGTAGCCGTGGAGCGTGGTGAAAAACGGGGACGGCTCCAGGGCCGGGTCCCCCGAGTAGTCCAGGTCCTCAGCCACGGGGGCGAACGGTGAATACGGCGAGTCCGTCTCCTGCAGCCCGGCGGCAAGGCAGCCGCAGGCCGCGTCGTTGACCCGGGCCTCCACCTCCAGGCTTCCCTGCAGCGCTTCGCGTGCCTGGTCAGCATCGAGTTCGACGCCGTAGGGGGTGCCGTCTGCCCGGCGGTACGGGTGTCCGAGGTACAGGTTCCGGGGGCGGACTTCCTCGCTCAGGTACTGCAGGCTGGAGCGGTACCTGGCCGGGTCCACGAAGCCGGGGAAGCCGTTGGCCGCGCCGTGTACCTGCACTGCGTCGCCGACGAAAACGTCATCCTGCCCGTCGATGACGTAAGCCACCGATCCCGGGGTGTGGCCCGGGATCGAATGCACGGAGACGGTGACATCACCGCCGAGGGAGATGGTTTCACCGCCACGCACCAGCATGGTTGGCTCCATCTCGCCGGAAATGACAGAGTTGGTGGCAGCTGTCAGCTTGGCCTCTCCCTCGGGATCCTGCAGATACTGCCCCCGGCCGGCCAGGTATTCGTCCACGTGGGCCTGGCGGGAGCGGAGCATGGGTGCGTCGGCCTCGTGGATGACCACCTGGGCGCGCCGTCCGGTCAGCTCCCACAGCGCGTATGCGCCGCCGATGTGGTCGATGTGGCCGTGGGTCAGGAAAATCCAGCGGACATCCTCGATTCGCCGGCCGATCGCCTCCAACGCCGGGGCCATGCCTTCTGCCGGGGAGGAAGCGATGCCGGTGTCCACGATGGCCGGTTCGGGTGCGTCGATGTAGAAGCTGTAGAGCCCGAACCGGCCCCAGGGCGAAACCAGCGGATGAACAGCAACCGTCATTGCCCGGCCCCCGCCTTCAGGAATTCACCTGTCTCCTCGAACGCCCGGTGGTACTCCGGAAGCCAGGAAAAGTGCTGGACGAACCCGTGACCGGCGCCGGCATAGCGGCTGACCGTCGTCCGCACACCGGCGTCCTTCAACCGCTGGCCGTAAAGCTCGCCCTCATCGCGCAGGGGGTCGTACTCACCCGTGATGACCAGTGCGGCCGGCAGGCCGGTGAGGTCCTCACGCTTGATCGGCGAGACGAGGGGATCCGCCGGATCAGCCCCGCTCTCAAGGTAAAAGGAATTGAACGGCTTCAGGCCGGCCGTCTCCAGCCCGTAACCCTCGGCGTTCTCCCGCAGCGAGGTGTAACGATCGACGTCGAAATCCAGGTCCAGCGAGGGGTAGAACATCACCTGGTGGGTGATTTTCCCGAACCCGTCGTCGTGCGCCATGGCGGCGACGGCGGCGACAAAGGTGCCGCCCGAGCTGTCGCCCGCGAGCGCGAGGTTCCCGCCTTCCCACTTCAGGCTTCGGCCCTGCTCAGCGGCCCAGCGGACTACGCCGTAGCAGTCCTCCAGCCCGGCCGGGAATACGGATTCGGGGGCCAGCCGGTATCCGACCGAAACCACCTTGTGGCCGGTTTCCTTGGCGAGGGCCCGGGCCACGTGGTCATGGGTGTCCAGGCTGCCCAGGAAAAACGCGCCGCCGTGGAAGTACACCAGCAGGCCGTAGGAGTCTGCCTCAACCGGGGTGTAGATCCGGACCGGCACGTCGCCTGCGGGCGTTACTGCCGTGGCATCCTCAACGAAGTGCAGCGGCAGTCGGTCCTCCAGCGGCGGCACCTGGGCCGCCTCGCCGTCGCGCATTGCCGCGGGATTCAGCGGTCCGGGCGGAGGCGGCGGCAGGGTGCCGAGGATGCGGGCAATTTCGGGGTGCAGTGTCATGGCTTAGGCCCGTGCCGCGGCGGGCTGCTGGGACGTTGGCTTCTGGCCGGGGAAGACATCGTTGACTTCTTCCTCGCTCCAGCCCTGGCGGGAAATGCGCTGCAGCTCGTCGGTCACGGGTTTGCGGGTTGCCTGGAAGAGGGCAAGGGCCTCCTTGACAGATTCAGCCTGGGCCAGCGCGTCGGCCAGTGCTCCTGCGTCCTCGATGGCGGAGTTCGCGCCCTGGCCCTGGTGGTGCAGCATCGAGTGGGCGGCATCCCCCATGAGGACGACGTTATCGGTGTGCCACGTGTCCACGGGATCGATGTCGTAGACCGCGCGGATGTTCACGGTATCCATGTCCAGGCCGCGGGCGATCGCGACGATGCGCTCGTCGAAGCCTTCCACGGTCTGCAGGAGCTGTTCCTTCGTGATGGTGGGTGCCCAGGTGCCGTCCGGGTTCAGGGCGGTGATGTCGAAGGACATCTGGCTGCGGTGGCGCAGCGGCAGCAGGTAGACCTTGGTGCCCTTGCCGATGTACATGCGCAGGTTGTCGTCGGTCACCATGCCGTGGGCGTCGTCGGCCGAGATCACCACGCGGTAGGCGTGCTCGCCGGAGAACACGGGGCCCTTGTCGCTGAAGAGCTGCTCGCGGACCGTGGACTTGATGCCGTCGGCACCCACCACCAGATCGGCGTCGGCGGTTTCCCCGTTGGCGAAGGTCAGGACGGAGCGGCCGTCCTTTTCTTCGATGTTCTGCAGCTTGTGGCCGAGTTTGACCATGCCTTCGGGGAGGACGCTCAGCAAAGCCTCGATGAAGTCGCGGCGGTGGATGAGATAGGTCTGCTTCTCGTCGCCGGACTCCGGCCAGGTGTCCTTCATGATCGGCTCACCGGCGGCCGTAAGGATCTCGAAGTAATCACTCGGCGAGCTGACGTTGGCCACCGCGTCGAAGATGCCCCACTGGCGGAACCGGGCCATGGTGGCGGGACGCAGGCCGATGCCGGCGCCGACTTCGCCCATTTGGGGGGCCTGTTCGTAGACCGTCACGTCTGCGCCGAGCAGGCTCAGGGCTTTGGCCGCGGCGGCGCCGCCGTAGCCTGCGCCGACGATGGCGATCTTGAGGTTCTTGATGTCTTCAGCCTTCATTGGGTGAGTCTCTTTCGTGAGCCAGGCCGGGCCTGGGGAGGGGTAAGTTGCGGTGGTATGGGCCGGGTCAGGCGCGCAGCGACAGGAAGTCGGCCGGGTTGTCCTCAAGCAGGAGTTTGAGCGTGGCCTCGTCGATTCCGGCGGCGCGCATGTCCGGGATCATGTCCTCGAAGATGTAGTTGATGGTGTGGCCCTTTACGCCCGGCCAGCCCAGTGGGCTGCAGTTGGCGTCGGCTGAGACCAGGAGCTTGTCCGTGTAGCCCTTGTTTACGAGCTTGACGAAGTGCTCCATCCGCTCGTCGCGCTTGCGGCCCCAGAACGGCGGGTCCGGCAGTTCGAGGTCGTAGCCGAAGGTGTCGAAGCCGATCCGGCCGCCCTGCTCGTAGATCCAGTCGTGCGGGGTGATCGGAGCGTTCAGCCCGTCGTCGGCATGGCCGAAGAGCACGCGGTCCAGGGGGAGGCCCTCTTCCTGGAAGATGCTCACTGCCGGTTCGGGATCAATGGCCAGGTGGGTCAGGATCGGCGCACCGGTAACGACGGCGGCGCGCGCCGCCGCTCGGTAGATGCGCTTGTCCAGTTCCGTCATCCGGCCGCCGCGGCTCACGCCCACCTTGATGACGCCGGCCTTGGCGCCCGTGTTGCCAATGCCGATCGTAATCTCGTGGATGAACACCTTCGCGAGGTAGTCCACGGTGGCGCGGGCGAAGTGCGCCAGGGCGGTGTCGCCGCCGACGAAACCGGTACTGGCAACGATGTGCACACCCGTCTTGGCGGACAGGGACTTGTAGTAGTCCACATCGCGGCCGTTGCAGATACCGGTGGCGTCCACAAAGGTGCCGCCGCCGTATTCACGGAATTTCCGCAGCTTTGGCACGGTCTCCTCGTAGGCCTGTTCCGGCGTCTTCCACCATTTGGTGTCCAGTTCTGACCCGGGCATGCCGTAGCCGATGTGTTCGTGGACCGCCACGATTTCCAGTTCTTCGGCCGGGATGGTTCCCAGCACGGTGTTGACCTTGGTCATTCGTTCACCTCAGGGGTTCGAAAGCTTGTTGTGGATGTGCCGAGGCGTGCTAGCGCACGGCCAGGAGGTTGCGCGGGTTGTCAACGAGGATGCGCTGCGCGTCGCCGTCACTCAGGCCCTGCGCCTTAAGGAAAGGCACAAAGGAGGTGAGGACTTGGCTGTAGGGCAGGTTGTACTCCGGCAGGCCCTTGGCCACCCCGATGGAGCTGCCCGAGAGGATGATTTTGTCCGCATGGCCGGCGTTGATGAGTTCGAGGATGAGTTCACAGCGTTCGCTGTCAGTGAGGTAGTCGGCGTGGTCGTTCAGGCCAACGTGGTCGATGCCCACGAACGCTCCGCGGCCGGCCACGTCCATGGCCGAGTCCTTGGCGTCGCTGCGGTCCAGGTCCCCCACCAGCACCCGGTCGGCTCCGATCTGCTCGTCAAGGACGACGTCCAGATCGTGCAGGACATCGGCGCCGAAGCGGATGGAGATCGGGACCCCGGTGTTTTTGGCGGCCCGGGCGGAGCCGCGGAACAGGCTGTCCTCAGTGGGGGTCATGCCGGCGCGGTCGGCCACGGCTGCAACAATTCCGGCGGCGGCACGGCGCTCCACCCGGGGGACCACCATTCCCTCGGTGACTTCCTTGCCGAAGAGATCGCCGAACTTATCGGCCGGCCAAGGGGTGGGCGGGTTGGTCTGCGGCGTTAGGAAGTAGCCGCCCATTTCTTCTTCCGGGCCCATGCCGGTAGAGGCGACGATGTGGACGCCGGTGGAGCGGGACAGCGCCTCGTAGAGCTTGAGGTCGCGGCCGTGGAACATCCCCGTGCTGTCCACGATCGTCTGGCCGCCGTGCTCGCGGAAGTCCTTGAGCTTGGTTGCCAGGGCCTCGAAGATCTCCGCCCTGTCCATCGAAATGTCCGGGGCGTACTGTGCGCCGGGGAGCACTGACAGGAGCGCCTCGTGGACTGCGACAACGCCCAACTCGGAAGCAGGGACGGGACCCAGGACCGTGTTAACGGACTGCCCGCCCGGGGCTCCTGATTCATCGCCGGTCTCGACGGGTGCGGTGTAACTCACGGGCTTCTCCCTTGAAGTTTGGGTACTGGCGAAGGGCCCGGAGGGCCATCCTGGCTATTCTCACGGGCTAATGTAGCCAGCATCACATGTTTCTTTACAACATGTCAAGAAAACAGTCTAAGCGTAAGCGGTATTGACCATTGAGACCGAAGCGTCCATGTCGTTAAGTTGCTTGACATTATGTAAACAATTTATTCAAACTGTGGGGAAGACCACATCACCTCGAAACAAGGGAGTTTCATCGATGAACCAGGCCATCTCCGTGTCCAGCCGCGGCTCCACACGAGCCACCTTCATTGCCGCCTACAGCGCGGTCACTCTGGCCCAAATCACAAACGCACTGCCGGGCGCGCTCAGCGGCACCTTTGCCGTGGAGTTCCAGACCTCAGGTGCTGGCCTGACCTGGATTGCGGGCATGTTCCTCATGGGCATCGTGGTGTTTGAGCTCAGCTGGGGCCTTCTCGGAGACATGTTCGGCCGTAGGAAGCTGCTCTACGTCGGCGCCGCGGTCAGCGTTGTCGGTTCCGTACTCGCAGCGCTGGCGCAGACCACTGAAATGATGATCTTCGCGCAGGCGGTCGGCGGCGTCGGAGCGGGCATCCTGTTTCCAATCTCGTTGTCCATGATCGCGGCGATCACCCCGGACCACCGTGCCCGGGCAAAGGTCATCGCCACGTGGGCCGGGTTCCTGTCCCTCGGCGCGGTGATTTCACCCGTACTCGCCGGCTTCACGGCGCAGTTCTTTACCGTTCCGGGCGCTGTTCCAGGTGCACCTAATGAGTTCAGCGGATGGCGGGCGGCTTATCTGGTTGCCGCCGCCATTGCCGTGCTCGTGCTCCTCGTTGCACTCCGGGCAAAGGACTCTGCCGCCGCTGAGGGGCGCAAGCTGGACCTGCTCGGCCAGTTCACCCTGGCACTTGGCCTGATTGCCGTTCTTTACGCCACTGTCACAGCAGTGGACGCAGGCTTCGGCAGCCCGCAGGTCCTGGGAAGTTACGCGGCCGGCGTCATCCTCCTCGTCGCCTTCGTCATTATCGAATCACGCACCGCGCAGCCGCTGATCCACCTGTCACTGTTCAAAAACAGCTCCTACTCGATCACCGGAATCGTAGCGGTCACAGGCATGTTCGCCTTCCTTGCGATCTGCTTCAGCACGAGCGTCGCCGTCAGCGGGCTTGCCCTTGCCGAGACCTGGAAGGTCGGTGTGCTCTTCGTCTTCATCCAAGGTCCTGCCTTCATGTTCATACCGGTGGTCGGATGGCTCATCCACCACGTGGCCCCGCGGTGGGTGCTCAGCGCGGGCTTCGCACTCATGGCCGTCTCCGGCTTCTGGCTCTCGACCTTCGCCCTCGGTGCCCCGGAGGCCTTCGGCGGTACCCTGTGGACGGCCTTCATCCCGCCGCTTCTGGTGCTGGGGATCGGGTTCGCCCTCACCGTCGGCTCGGTAACCGCCGTTGCCATCAACACCGTCCCGCCCGAGCAGATCGGCATGGCTTCGGCCACCACCAACCTCCTGCGCGACCTTGGCTTCGCCCTCGGCCCCGTGGTCGGATCAGCGATCGCCTTCGGCATCGGAGCCACGGCCTTCGCGGGTCCCCTTGCCGGGATCCTGAGCGGGGCAGGACTGCCCGCAGAGGCCGTCAGCGGGTTGGCAAACGTGCCGCCGCTGGGCTTCCTCTCCGGCTGGGACGGCGTGATCGCGCAGTTCTCCGGCCAGGCAACGGCAGGCGGCGCACCCGCACAGGCCGTGGACGGCATGGTCCAGGCCCTCAACGCCGCACAGCCGCAGATCCAAGGCGTAGCAGGGACCTCGCTGGGCCAAGGGTTCCAGGCCGTTTACCTCGCCGCAGGTATCGCGGCCGTCCTCTCCGCGGTTCTTACCCTCTTCATCTCTGCACGCTCTTCCGCGCCCGCACCGGCTGCCGTGGGGGAGACCACCCAAGCAAACGCCGAAGCCGCCGTCTAAGGCTGACCCCGCTTTCCCGAACCATCACCTTCCAACAAGGAGAAACACCGTGACTGCACCCATCGAGTCCGACATCGACATCTGGGATGACGGCATCCTGGTTGACCCCTATCCGACCTACGCGGCACTCCGCGAGCAGGCCGCCGTCGTCCACCTCCCCAAATACGACCTCTACGTCCTGACGCGCTACGACGCCATCCGTGAGGCACTTGGTGACCCGGAAACCCTCTCGTCCACCAGCATCGGTTTCAACCCCATAGTGAACGAAGCGCTGCAGGGCACCTCGCTCGCTTCGGATCCGCCCGTGCACACGCAGCTGCGTGCCACGCTCTCGCAGAACCTCACTCCCCGCGCACTCCGCGGCCTGAAAGTGCTCATCGACGAAAAGGCCGACAAGCTTGTCGCCGAACTCGCAGCCAGCGGCAGCTTCGAAGCCATCGATTCCCTGGCCCGGGCCTTCCCGATCGAGATCGTTGCGGATCTCATTGGCTTCCAGGGGCACGTCAAGGACAACATGCTGCGCTGGGGCCAGGCCGCAATGCAGGTTATCGGCCCGCTGAACCAGCGCACCCAGGAGGCCTTTCCCATCGCCGGCGAGCTCTATGGCTGGTGCTCTTCGGTCACGGCTGAAGACCTCGTACCCGGCTCAATCGGCCGCGGAATCTTCGATGCCGAGACCCGCGGCGAGATTCCGGAAGGCTCGGCAGGACATATCATCCACCAGTACCTCGGAGCAGGTGTGGACACAACCATTGCCTCGATCGGGAACATCGTTGCGCTGTTCGGCCGCCACCCGGAGCAATTCAAGCTGGTGCGGGAAAACCCGGAACTCGTCCCCGCAGCTTTCGCCGAGGTGCTGCGCTACTGGGCGCCGGTCCATATCTGGGGCAGGAAGGCAACCCGCGATGTGGAAATCTACGGTGTGACAATCCCCGCAGGTGCCCAAGTGGGAATCCTCTTCGGAGCAGGGAACCGGGACCCGCGGCATTACGAGAACCCGGACACGTTCGACGTGCTGCGCAACCCGGTGGATCATCTGTCCTTTGGCTACGGGCCGCATGGCTGCGCAGGCCAGGGGCTGGCAAAGCTCGAAGCCCACGCAGTCATCGAAGCACTTGCCCGCAGGGTCGAGACACTGACCGTCGGGGACGAGATGCGGGAGCCGAGCAACATCACACGCAGCATCGAAAAGCTCGAGGTCACCAAGGTGGTGGCGGCATGAGGATCGAACTGGACCGGCCGCGCTGCGAAGGACACGGCCTCTGCGAGGAAGCAGCACCTGCGCTGATGCACCTGGATGACGACGGCGAGCTCGTGATCGATGTCTCCGAGGTGGACGGGGCGGAGCTGGAGTCCGCGAAAGCGGCCGTCAGGATCTGCCCGGTGGCCGCACTGCGGTTGGCCGCGGCATGACGATGCGACAAATTGTTGTGGTCGGCAACGGCATCGCCGGACTGACCGCCTGCGACTCACTGCGCTCAGCCGGGTTCGACGGCGAGCTAACCATTGTGGGCGCGGAGCGCCACCACCCCTACAGCCGCCCCGCCCTGTCCAAAGCGCTGCTTCACGGTGATGACACCCTCCAGGCGCACGAACTTCCCGAACCGACCCACGATGCAACCGAGTTGCTGGGCGTTAGCGCCACGGGCCTTGACGTCGATGCCCGCCATGTGTGCCTGGAGGGAGGCGGTGAGCTGCCATACGACGGCCTGGTCATCGCCTCCGGTTCCAGGGCGAGGCATCTAGCCCCCGGGCAAAGAACTGCTGGACCCCAAGGGGAGAGCATCCCCCGTGAGCTCACCCTGCGCACCATCGAGGATGCAATCCTCCTCAAAGAACTCGTCGCCCCGCGTCCCTCCGTTATCGTGATCGGCGGTGGTCCGCTTGGCATGGAGGTGGCGTCTGGTTGCCTGCATGTGGGCTGCGAGGTCACGCTCGTCTCCGACGTCGCGCCATTGGCGCGCCAACTCGGCGGCCATCTTGCCGGTATCTTTACGACGGCCGCCATCCAGAGCGGCCTGCGCGTGGTACAAGGCGGGCATGCCCGCCTCGCCGATCACGGTTCAGGGACACGGGTCGTCCTCGCCGACGGCACCGAACTCCACGCCGATCTGGTGGTCACCGCCATCGGCGATGACCCGAATATCGAATGGCTGGCCGGCTCAAACCTCCTCACCGACGGGTCGCTGCGCGTCGATTCCCGCGGCCGGGTCCGGCCGGAGATAGTCGCCGCCGGTGACGTGGCATTCTTCCCAACCCGCCGGGGCGTGCAGCGGGTTCCCTTGTGGACGAGTGCCATCGACCAGGCGAAGGTCGCCGCTGTCGGTCTGCTTCTGGGCGACAACGCGCCGGAATTCAACTTCCAGCCGTATTTCTGGACGGAGGGCTTCGGGCTGTCACTCAAGGCGGTCGGATTCACACCCGTGACCGGCGGACCCGATTTCTGTGAACCTGGCGCGGAGAGCGGGTCGCTGCTGATGCGCTGGCACAACGGCGACAGCTCAGGAACCGCCGCCGCGGTGAACTATCGGATCCCCATCCCAAAACTGCGCCGGTTGGCCGGCGCCGGCCCCGCGGCGTTGTCCACGGCCCCGCCGGCACGGGTGTGACGCCGCCAACGGCCGTTAGGATTGTTGGATGCCGTCGCTCCGAGAAGCCCAGAAGAAGCTCACCCGCGACATGATCGTGGAGCGCGCGCTGGTGCTCTTCACTGAAAAGGGCTACGCCGCCACCACCATCGATGAGATTGCGGCCGCGGCCGGAACCACCCGGGTGACCTTCTACGCTTACTACCCCTCACGCAGTGACCTGATGCGGGACTTTATGGCCCGTGTCAACGCCGTGCTGGACCGTGCCGACGAGCCCGAGTCCGGCTCCACCGCACCCGACCTGGTGGACGTGGTGCGTGCGGGTGAGTTGCCGGGCATCCTTGCGTGGCTGGAATCCCGGGCTGCACTCTGGCCGGTCTTCCGTCCCTACCTCGACGTCCTGGACGAGGCAGCCGCGGTGGACCGCGAGGTGCGCACCATGGTGGAGGAGTGGCACGAGGAAGTCATTTCCGATCTGGTCAAAGGGATGGCGCTCGCCCGCCGCTTCCCGGAGGAAACCCGCCACATCAGGGGAACCTTGGCGTTCACGTCCCTGGACTACGTGGCCACGCTCTGGACCCGTCGCAAGCTTGAACCCAATCGCGAGCATGCGCTCGAAATCCTAGCTGACAGTTGGTACCACCTGCTCTGTGACGAGCGCTGATTAATAAGTGAAGCCCCCTCAATGAGGGGGCTTCACTTATCAATCAGCGTTTGCGTCTAGATCCACTTCGGCGGGGACGGAACGCTGCCGTCCAGTGCGCCAAGTCCGGTGGCTGCAACCCCGGCGGAGCCGCGGCCTGCTGCCCACTGGACGACGGCGGCCAGCGGACCGGTGATGATCGTCGGCTTGGTTGCGCTCGTGTCGCCGAACGTCAGTGCGTTCCCGGTGACGTTGATCAGGATTCCCTGGTCAGTCCCGCGGGTGTGCCAGGCGCCGGTGATGTCCTTCAGCAGCCGCTCCAGGACGGGCGCCGGAATGTCGCTGAAGGTGGCGCCATTGTCCAGGTCCACGGCGTGGAGCCAGACCTCGCGGGTGCGCATCCACACCGTTTCCTCAGCCGGGACAACCCGGCCCTGGGCGGTTTTGATTATGTGGTGCCAAGCGTCGGCGGGCAGGTCGCGCCATTC
The DNA here is from genome assembly GCF_054792695.1 of Arthrobacter sp. Z1-9. NCBI lineage: Bacteria > Bacillati > Actinomycetota > Actinomycetes > Micrococcales > Micrococcaceae > Arthrobacter > Arthrobacter sp. Z1-9. The sequence goes on from NZ_CP096456.1 coordinate 880,782, forward strand.
GACGTTCAGGTGCACGGAGGAGTGGTCGAAGAGGTGCCGCAGGGCGATGGGGGAGAGGGTAGCCCCGAACTCGATCTCGTGGTTGCGCGCCTCAGGAGAGGGGTACATCGGAGTTTCCACTCCTGTGGCAGCCCATTCGACCAGCCGGGCGATAGCCCGGGCGTTGTAGCCCACGTGTACCACGACGTGGCGGCGGGCCCACCCCGGCAGCAACGAGCCGCCGTCGAGCTCTGCATCCGGGAGCTCGTTCAGCTTGCGGGCGAAGAACGCGGTGCCCCGGCGCGCCTGGAGCAGCGCGTGCAGGAGCGCCGGGTCCTTCGTCTGGTCGTGGCGGGCGACCATCAGGCTTCCTTGACCACGCGGTTGGTCAGCTGGCCCAGGCCCTCGATGGTGGTGACCAGGACCTGGCCTTCCTGCAGGTACCGCTTGGGGTCCTGGGCGTGGCCCACGCCGCCGGGGGTGCCGGTGGCGATCACGTCGCCCGGGTTCAGGGTGATGATCGTGGAGATGTAGGACACCAGGAATTCGGGGGTGAACACCAGGTCCGACGTCGGCGTGCTCTGCTGGACGTCGCCGTCCACCGCGGAGGTCATGAGCGGGCCGGGGGTGAATTCGTCCTTGGTGACCAGGGCAGGGCCGAACGGGGTGGACTTCTCCCAGGTCTTGCCCTGCAGCCACTGGATGGTGCGGAACTGGTAATCCCGCATGGACACATCGTTCAGGACGGCGTACCCGGCGATGTGGTCCGCGGCGTCGGTTTCGCTGATGCGCCGGCCCTGCTTGCCGATGACGACGGCGAGTTCGGCTTCCCAGTCCACGGTGTCCGATTCCTGCGGCAGCGCGAGGTCATCGTTGGGCCCGATCAGGGACTCGGCGTACTTGGCGAACAGGGTGGGGTGCTCGGGGACTTCCCGGCCCATTTCCTTGATGTGGTTGCGGTAGTTGTGCCCCACACAGATGATTTTGCCGGGGGAGGGCACGACGGCGGCAAGGTCGGCGCCGTCGAGCGCGTGCGTTGCGCCATTGGCTGCCTCCGCCGTGGTTTCCCAGGCGGGGTCCTGCAGGAGGGCGCCGACGTCGGCGAAACCCGGAATCTCGGTGAGGGTGCCGCCGTCCTGGCGGACCGCCGTGGTGCTCTTGCTGTTGTCGAGGCGGAGGGTGAGGAGTTTCATTACTTGGTGCGTCCTTCGGTGTAGGTGCGGTTGAAGCTCAGGCGCTCGAAGATGGGGGCGTCGCTGAAGCGGAACAGATCAAACCCGGTATCGGCCTGCAGGGACCAGGCTGCCCAGGACGGGACCACAAAGAGGTCGCCCTTGGCCAGCTGCTTAATTTCCCCGTTGAGGACCACCGAGCCGGTGCCTTCGAAGACCTGCCAGACGCTCGAGCCCACTTCGCGGAGCGCTTCGGTGGTGGCGCCGGCGCGGAGGCGGTGGAACTCGGCGCGGATGGTGGGCATGACGTCCCCGCCCGTGGTGGGGTTGGTGTAGCGGACCGCGGCGTGGCCCTGCGAGACCGTGGCCGGGTGGCCCTCGTCCTCCAGGAGCAGCTGCTCGCGGAGGGCGGCGTCGGTGTGCTCCCAGCGGTACGCGGCGATGGGGGAACTTGTGGTGTCATCCAGGCCGGAGAGCGGGCGCAGGCCGGGGTGGGCCCAGAGCCGTTCGGCGCGGGAGATGTCCGGGGTGGCTTCATCGGTGACGCGTTCGGTGCCGAACTCGAAGAACCCGGCATCGGCGTAGTGCACGAACGGGATGTCCAGTCCGTCGATCCAAGCCATGGGCTGATCGGTGTCGTTGTGGTGGCCATGGAAGTTCCAGCCCGGGGTGAGCAGGAAATCGCCGCGGGACATCCGCACGGGGTCACCGTTCACCACGGTCCACACGCCTTCGCCCTCGACGACGAACCGGAACGCGTTCTGTGAGTGGCGGTGCTCAGGTGCCGTTTCCCGTCCGCCCAGGTACTGGATTGCTGCCCACAGCGTAGGTGTGGCGTACGGGGCGCCCGCCAGGCCGGGGTTCGCCAAGGCAATCGCCCTGCGCTCCCCCCCGCGGCCCACCGGCACCAGGTCCCCGGCGCGGGCGGCGAGCGGGTACAGGTCGTTCCAGCGCCAGACGTGGGGGACTGCCTGGGGGGTGGGGACCATCGGCATCAGGTCCCCGATCTCCGTCCACAAAGGAATCAGGTTCTCCTTGTCGAAGTCCTGGTAGAGCTGCTCCAGCTGCGCAGCCTCCTCCGGGGTGGGCTCCGGCAGGGCGTGGCTGGCGGCCACTGATTCGTGAGTAGTGTTCTCGGCGCTGATGGACACGCAGGCCTCCTCGGTAGGTTCGAACGGTGTTGGCGTAGTTCGACCCTACGGAGGAAGTGCATGTGATACCGAGCATATTCTGTTCTACAGAATTAGGGCGTAGGGCTAACTAGTCAGGCTCGGCGGGGTTGGCGGCGATGTCGATTTCGAGCTGCCGGCAGGTTTCGTTCAGGGCGGCGACCAAGCCAGCGTCGAACACTGTCCGGAAGCGTGTGGCAGGCGTGGCGACGCTGATCGCTCCCACCACGTCGCCGTGCCGGTTGTGCAGCGCCATGCCGAGCGCGCTCACGCCGTCCTCGGTGCCTTCGAAGTTGGCGGCGAAGCCGTTGCTGCGGACGGCATCAAGCTCCCGCAGGAAGGCCGGGAATTCCTCCTCTGCGATGGTGTCGCCGCTGATCTCGGCATTATTGCTCCGGAAGAGCTGCTGGATCATGGACGGATCCAGCTCTGCCAGGATGGCCTTGCCGCCGGAGGTCTTGTTGGCGGGCAGAACCGTTCCCTGCCTGTCGCCTACCCGCAATACGTTGTTTCCTTCCACGGTGGCCAGGAACCGTACCTTGGTGCCCACCCGGACCATAAGATTCACCGTTTCGTTCAGCTGGGCCGACAGCAGTTCCATGTGCGGCTGGGCGAGCGAGCGGAGCAGCCTGGTCCAGCTCAACCCTGCCGGACCCACGCCCATTGCCGGGCCCGGAACGTAGCGCCGGGTTTCATCCTGCACCGCGAAACCGCGGTAAACCAGCATGGCCAGGAGACGGTGGGCTGTGGATGGCGCAACCTGCAGTTCCTCGGCCGCATCCTTCAGCCGGAGGGTCCCGCCGTCGCGGAGCAGCTGGAGCAGTTGCAGCGCGTTGTCCACTGCCTCGATGGAATACGTGGGCCGCTTCTGGACCGCCTTTTTCTGGCCAGGCTTCCGCCCTGGCCTCGCACTGGGGGTAGCGGGGTTGTTCTGCACATCAGAATTGTATTGTGGTTCATCTTCCATGCCGATGACAGTAGTGGGATGAATCACACACTTCCCGCTGCAGCGACGCAACGGTCCTCGCCCCCGGGGGCAACTGCCACCCCACCCAACGACAGCCACGGCCGGTTCTCCAAGGCTTCGGCCCTGGCGGTCCTGGTCTGCTGGCTGCTGGTGGTCTTTGACGGTTACGACCTCATCGTTTATGGGACCGTACAGTCCTCCCTGATTTCCGAAACCGGCTGGGGCCTGACCAAGGCCACTGCCGGAACCATTGGATCGATGGCTTTTGTTGGCATGATGATCGGCGCGATTTTCGCCGGCCGCATGGCCGACTCGTGGGGCCGTCGCCGCACCATCCTCGGCTGTGCCGTCGCCTTCTCCGTTTTCACCGTGCTTTGTGCCTTCGCTCCCAACGCTGCCGTCTTCGGCGCCCTGCGTCTCCTCGCAGGAATTGGGCTAGGCGGGCTGGTGCCCTCCGCTAACGCTCTTGTTGCCGAACTGGTACCCACCAAGTGGCGGTCCACCATCGCCACGCTGATGATGTCCGGTGTTCCGATCGGCGGCTCCATCGCCGCTCTTGTGGGGATCCAGCTGATCCCGGCCTTCGGCTGGCAGTCCATGTTCCTCGTGGCCGTGCTGGCCCTGGTAATAGTGGTGCCGCTCGGACTGAAATACCTGCCGGAAACCCTGGGTTCGAAACAGGACACCCAGAGCAAGCCGGCCGCGGCCGACACCAAAGCCAGCGCAGGGTTCTCCTCGCTCCTCCGCGCCCCCTACCTCGGCATCAGCATGCTGTTCGCCGTCGCGACGATCGCTACCCTGTTCGCCTGGTACGGCCTGGGGACGTGGCTGCCCAACCTGATGCAGTTGGCTGGCTACAACCTCGGTTCCGCGCTGACCTTTGCCCTGGCACTTAACCTCGGCGCGGTGGCCGGTTCGGTCATCACGGCCTGGGCCGGGACCCGCTACGGACCCATACCCACTGCCATCGCCGCGGCCGCCGTCGCCGCCGGTGCCTTGGTGGTCCTCGTGACAGGACCGCCCGTGGCAGTGGTGTACCTGATGCTGGTGCTCGCCGGCGTCGGAACCCACGGAACGCAGTGCCTCATCATCGCTGCCGTTGCCAACCACTACCCCACCCACCTGCGCGGCACCGCGCTGGGCTGGGCCTTGGGCACGGGCCGGATTGGCGCCGTCGCTGCACCTCAGGTCGGCGGCCTCCTGCTCGCAGCCGGGCTGGGCGTCAGTTCCAACTTCCTGGCCTTCGCCGGTGCCGCCGCCATCGCAGCGGTGCTGCTGACCGCCGTCGACCTTCACCTGAAATCCAAAAAAGCACCAACAACCACAGGAGCAAGCAATGTTTGAGCACGCCACGTCCACCGATGTCCTGGTGATCGGAGGGGGCATGGCCGGACTGGCCGGAGCCCTCGCACTGCGCGAGAACGGCGCCAACGTGACCCTCGTTGAAAGGGCCCCCGAATTCGGCGAGGTAGGCGCGGGGCTGCAGATGGCCCCCAACGCCTCCCGGGTGCTGAAGCGCTGGGGCCTGCTGGAAAAGGCCCTGGACATCGGTGTGCAGCCCAAGCACCTGGTGTTCCGCGACGCCGTCACCGGCGAAGAGCTCACCCGCCAGACCCTCGGCGGGGAATTCGCAGAGCGCTACGGCGCGCCCTATGTGGTGATCCACCGCAGCGACCTGCACCGCGTCCTGCTCGAAGGGTGTCAGGCGGCGGGCGTCAAGCTGGTCAACGACGTGATGGTGGAGAGCGTTGAAACCGTCAACGGGCGGGGCGTCGCTCACACGGCCGCCGGAGTCGATTTTGAAGCTGACGTGGTGATCGGCGCTGACGGACTCAAGTCCACCCTCCGTCCCCTCGTCGCCCAGGATGAACCGGTTTCCTCCGCCTACGTGGCGTACCGCGGCACCGTGCCGATCACCGAGAACACCCCGAAGGCTGACCTCGAGGACGTCATTGTGTACCTGGGCCCGGACTGCCACCTGGTGCAGTACCCGCTGCGCAAGGGCGAACTGCTCAACACCGTTGCCGTGTTCAAGTCCCCCTCCTTCGAGCGAGGCGAAGAGCAGTACGGGGGAGTGGACGAGCTCGAGGCTGCCTACCAGGACTGCGTTCCCGCCGTGCAGGAAGCCCTCAAGAACCTCGCTACCGGCATCCGCTGGCCCATGTACGACCGCGACCCGATCGAGAACTGGGTAGCCGGCCGGATGGTGCTGATGGGCGACGCCGCGCACCCGATGCTGCAGTACCTGGCCCAGGGCGCTTGCCAGGCCCTCGAGGATGCCGCCGCGCTGCAGGACGCGACCATCGGCACCGTCTTCACCCCGGACGGGGTTGTCCCCGAAGGCTGGGACGAGGCGATCCGCGAGTTCAACAGTGTTCGCGCCGGCCGCACCGCCCGGGTCCAGCGCACTGCCCGCGTCTGGGGCGAGTCGTGGCACGTCTCGGGCCTGGCCCGGACGCTGCGGAACCTGCTGTTCAAGAGCCGGAAGGACAACAACTTCCAGTACAGCGACTGGCTCTACGGGCAGGGCGGCGACGGCGTCCCCGCCGTTACGCCGAAGGGCAGGGTTGACGAGAACGTGCCGGCGTAGCCAGCCCCACCCCAACTGCAGCGGGCGACGGCGGGACCTCCCGTCGTCGCCCGCTGCCGTAGGCCGGGAAGTGGTTTTAGGATCGCTGCAACTACTCCGGACAACAAAATGACCACTGGGCTGGCTTAGTCTCCCGCGTTCTCACGCGATGTGATGTCGAAGCTCGGGGACTGCAGCTCAGTGAAGTTTCCGACGCTGGCGCGCACGGTGCACTGTGGCGTGATCTGGAGGGCTGTTACTGTCAGCCCGGAACTGTCCACCGCCAGGGCCCCGCCGCAGCCGTCGGAGAAGCGCACGCCCTTCTCGCCGCCGGTAACTGCGGTGAGCATCTGCGAGGGCTTCCCCGACGCGGGACTGACGTAGAGCGGGTTTAACTCGTCTGCGCCGCCGGCCCACACGGGCACCAGGGTAATCTTCAGCGGGCTCGGTGTCACGACGCGCGCCGGTGTGCGCACCTCCAGGCCCTTGAGGCGCTGGACGGGATATGCGGTGCCCTTAACGGCCGGGTCCTGCGTCGCAACCGTTGTCGCCTGGGATCCCGCCCGCAGCCACGCGTCGAAGGCCTGTTGGTCGGCGGGTTCCACCGGCACCTTGGCGGTCACCTGCACGGACCCTCCTGCCGGCACCTCCAACCCTGAGAGCTTCCAGCCGCACTCGGCATCAAGACCGGTGATCGAGGCCTGGTTTCGGGTCACCGAGGCCTCTTCCCAAATAGCCGCCGGGCACGCGTCCCCCTCCGCAATGCCCGGGATAACCTCCAGGAATTCACCTGACAAGGGCGCCTTCTGCGCTGCGTAGGAGACGGTCAGGCGCGTGTGGCCCGAGGACGGCTCGTACAAGGCAGTGCGTGAGATCGTCAGGCCGGTGGGAAGGGCCGGGTCCTGCAGTTGCGTGGACAGCCGGGCACCGCCGCCACCTGCCGAGGCCCGCTGGCCGCTTGGGGCGAGGACAACGAACCCCACAACCATGGCGACGAGGAGAAGGACCGCGGTACCGGCGAGAAGCAGCGCTTTACGCGTACGCCAGAACGGGGTTTCATCTTTCTCCTCGGGAAGGGCTTTCCCCTGGGTGCGCACCTGCCGGCGAGGGAGCGGGCGCACAATGGTGGCGCTGCCCGCCTCCCCGAGGGCGGGGACCTCCCCGCCGTCGTCGGCCGATGGGGTGGACGCCAAGGCTGTCAGTTCCGAATCAGTGAAGGCCCCCCGGACTACGGTTGCGGGGCGTTCGACGTCGTCGAAGTCCTCCGGAGCCTCCCCCCGCGGAATCGGGGCGCTGCCGGTAAGGCGCGGCACCAGGCGCCGAAGCGTCGCGGCAGCTTCTGCGGCGGTGGGCCGCTGCATCGGGTCTTTGGACAGCAGGACGTCGAAGATATCCCATACCTCGTCCTCTACGGGAATCCGTGGCGGACGGGAGGAAACATGGCGGTAGGCAACAGTGAAGTCAGTCCCCGGTCCGGCAAAAGGAGTGCGCCCGGCGAGGAGTTCGTAGAGCAGGACCCCCGTGGAGTACACATCGCCGGCAGGGCCGGACCGGCCCTGGCTGATGAGCTCGGGAGGCATGTATTGCGGGGTTCCGATGAGGCCGGTCGTCTGGCGGATCCTCTCGCCCACCACGTCGGAAATGCCAAAGTCGGAGACCCGGACGTCGCCTGGGCCGCAGTCCGGCCAGGGTTGGGCGAGGAGCACATTGTCCGGCTTGATGTCGCGGTGCGTCACGCCCCGCGCATGAGCGAAGGCCAGCGCATCGAGCACTTCGGCGGCGAGGCTGAGCGCATCCGCGGGACGCAGCGGGCCCGCCTCCTGCACCACGTCACGCAGCGAGCCGCCAGCAACGTAGTCCATAACAATGGCCAGCCGTGCGCCTTCCACCACCATGTCACGCACTGTGACGATGTGGGAGTCCTGCAACCCAAGCAGCACGGATCGTTCGCGGACAAACCGCTCCACGAGGGATGGATCGTCGGCGTGCTCCGGGCGCAGAACCTTGGCGGCAAATGTCTCGCCTTCGGCCGAGGTGATGGTCCATACCTCGCCGACGGCGCCTGACCCCACCCGCTCGCCGAAGCGGTAGGACGCTCCAAGCGCCTGGCCCGTCTGTGCGAATTGCATACTGTTCTCTCCACGCAGTTGATCTGGGTTACTCAAGGCCGCCGCCCGCCCGGCCAGTTACATCACGAGCCTGCGCCCGGGGATCAGCTCTCGGCACTGACTGCCTGGATCAGTGACATTTGCCCGCCCACACCGATGTAGCCGCGGCCGGTGGTCATCGCCACCGGTGCCTTTCGCGGGAGGACGGCGCCCAGCAGTTCGCCGTCGTAATTTATGTCCGGTTGAAGCAGCACGCCCAGGCGGGATTTGCGGATCGTCTTGGTCCAGTGACTGTACAGCCCGCGCAGGTCCGCGGCACGCCCCGCGGCGATGACGCACAGCCCCGGCTGCCCGGATGCCACCACCCCCGCGATCGATTGATCGGCATCCTCGAAGCGCTCGGCGTCGTCGATCAGCAGGAACACGGTACCGCGCTCCAGCCGCAGGGAGGCCAGCAGGGCAGGTACGTCGTCAGCGCCCACTGCCACCCGGTCGAGATCCGCGAGGGCCAGGGGCGAGCGGCGGTCGCAGATACCCCACACCTTGGCTGGTCCGTGTGCAGTGGTCGCGCCGCGCACGGCTGCGGCCAGGGCAAGCAACAACGTTGATTTCCCCGAACGGGCCGGCCCGGCGACCAGGGCGTGCTCGCCCTCGTAGATTTCCAGGAACGCCGGCGAGAGGTCCGCCTCCTGTATACCAACGGGGATAAGCCAGGGCTCCGACTCAAGCCGCGGTTCCACGCCCAAGTCCAGCATCGTGACGTCGGAAGGCAAGCGCCTGATCGCAGCGGTCTTCGCGGGTGCTTGCGCCCAGCTCTGCCGCACCCGGTCCACCGCGGCCTGCAACCCGATACCGGGTGTAGCCACGTGCATCTGGAGCGATGTGCGCGGGTCCACGCAGCGGCCAGGAAGCTCAGCGGGAATCGCCCTGCCCCGGACGCCGAGCGAGGAATAGTCGTAGTTGTCGGCCAGCCGGAAAAGCCACCGCTGCAGCGTCACTTCATTCATGGCTGAAGGCACAGCCTTGGCGCGCGTGGTGGACACGGCGAAGGACAGCCCGAGTGCCGGGCCGTCAGCGTAGGCCCGGTACAGCAAAGCCAGAAGCTGCTGTCCCTCAAAGTCCTGGAATTCATCCCGCAGCGAGGCCAGCCCATCCAACAGCACCACGGTGTGGCGGTGCCCCCCGGGCTTCGCGCGGCGGCTCTCCAGCTCGGTGTGCAGGTGCCGCAGGAAGCGGGCCTGCTGCTCCTTGGCACCGGCACCGGTTCCCACGTACGCCACGGTGTGGGGCAGCCGTTCCAGTGGCTCAAGCTCACGGGAACCCAGGTCGAGGATCATCAGGTCCAGTTCGGCCGGATCGGCGTCCTTCGCCAGGGCAAGCGCGATCGAGGCCAGCGTGGTGCTCGTGCCGGAGCCTGCAACGCCCATAAGCATCAGGTTCCCCGCGGCCATGTCCCATCCCGCGGCGGACTGTCGTTGCAGGTCGGGCTCGTCCACGAGGGTCACCAGGACGGAGGAGCCCCGGATGCCGCCCACGGCCGGTAGGGGCAGTGGCGCCGTATCGGCAGCAGCATCGGACTGGACATCGGGGGAGCCACTTTCCGGGGCAGGGAGGAAACCCTCCAACTCCACCCGCCTGCCGAGGGCCTCCGGCCAGACCTGCCGCGGAGCAGCGTACCCTTCCTCGGCATTGGCGGCCACGACCGCGTCGATGAGGAGGTCCAGGTCATTGTCATCCACGGCGTCAGGCCGCGGCGCAGCGGCAACGGGCACGGGAACGCCGAACTGGACGATCTCCCGCACTTCCACGGCGGCACCGCCGCCCAGCTGCGCCTGTCCGGTCACGAGGGCCGTCTGCACGGGCGTGATGTCGTCCTGGCCCAGCTTCACAAAGGCCCGGCCCATCTGGGCCCGGCCAATTGCCGAGGCTGCGGGCACACCGATGACATTGTTGGAGTCCTCGCGGCTCTGCACGCGCAGCGCCACCCGAAGGTTCGTGTTCGCCAGGATGTCCTCGCTGACGACGCCCGCCGGGCGCTGCGTCGCCAGGATCATGTGCACGCCCAGGGTCCGGCCCACTGCGCCCACGCTGACCAACGCCTTGAGTACATCGGGGAAGTCCTTGGCCAGCATGGCGAACTCGTCGATCACGAGCAGCAACCGGGGCATGGGCTCGGCCGGGTTCGTGGCCAGGTAGGCGTTCAGGTTATCGATGCCCTCGCCAGCGGCTGCGAAGATCCGCTGGCGGCGCTCCATCTCTGCCTCCAGGGCGCGGAGGGCGCGGTCGGCCAGCTGCTCGTCCAGGTTGGAAATGGTGCCTATGGTGTGCGGGAGGCGTTCGCACGCCTTGAACGCCGCCCCGCCTTTGAAGTCGACGAGAATAAAGTTCAGGCGGGTCGGATCGTTCCGCGCCGCGAGGCCGGCAACGAGCGAGCGAAGGAACTCGGACTTGCCGGAACCCGTGGTCCCGCCAACCAGGCCGTGCGGGCCGTCTTTGACCAAGTCCAGGGTCAGTGGCCCGTTTTCTCCTGTGCCTATGGGGGTGGAGACTCCCGTGGGGGCCTGCCACAGGCGCCGGATTGTGGTGGAGTCCGGGCGTTCGTAGCCGAGGAGTCCGGGCAGCCGCACCAGGGAGGGCAGCGAGGCTCCCGGCACGTTCAGCTCCGGATCGTCGAAGTGTGCAAGGCGCATTGCACAGCGCAGGGCCTCATCCTGGTCAAGGCCCGCCAGGATGACGTCTTCCACCCGGGTCAGGTCCGCTGGCTGGTCCACCGTGGCCGCTGCGTCCGCCCCCACCTTGATGATCGTTGTGCAGGAAGCCGGCAGTTGCTCCTCCGAGGCGGCAATGACAATGCCGGCCACCCGGACCGGGCGCTGTTGGGGGTTTACGTGGACCCCCGGCACGGAGCGGCCCATGCCGAGCAGTGCGCGCGCCGGGGCGTCCCTGCCCTCCGTGAGCACCTCGGAGTCCAGGACTACCAGGAGCGCCGGAGTGGGGAGATCCTGCACGGTGTCCTTCAACGTGCGCAGCATGGCGAAGCTCGTCTCGCGGTGCGCAGACATCCAGCGCTGGCCTGTGCTGCTGCCGGCCTGGCGCGTGTGCGGCAGCCACGACGCCCACTCCCACTCGTCGGCACGTCCGCCGTCGCAGAAAACGCCGACGGTCAGGTCCGCCGGGCCAACGTGCACTGCGGCCTGGGCAAGGAGCGACCGCGCGAGCGCCAGGGCTCCCTCCCGCGGGCCAACCATGCCCACCACTCCAGCATCGGTGAGGTCCACGAGTACGGGCGCGGCCTGCAGGCGTGCGGCCGCGAGGGAGTCCTTCACCCTTTCATCCAGCCGCGAGCCTGCCGTCCGGTCCACGTCCGGCGTCCAGGGAACGTCCCCCGTGCCGGCATGCAGGGCCAGGAAGTCGTCCGAGTCTGCGCGGCGCTGCCACATGGACGTGGCAGGGATGGCCGGACGGCGCACAGTCGTTGCGGGGTCGGGAATCATCCCGTGGCGCCGGGCGGTTTCCGCCTTGGCGGCTACTCGGACCTGCTGTTCGAATTCCTTAAGGGCCCCGGAGAAGCGTTCATCCTCTTCCTTGAGGCCCCGGGCGTGACGGCGCTTCTGTTCGAACCACATGCCCACTGCCATGACCGGGCTGAGCATGGCGAACATTGCAAAGCGCATATCCCCGAGGATCAGCACCATCGCCACGGCCATGACGAGGGGCGCCAGCACGGTAATGTAACTGAACTTATTGGCTGGGGGCACGTCCTTGGTGCTTGGCGGGACCAGGGGGTCGCCTGCCAGTGCCCGGCCGGGACGGGGCGGCCTGTTGAAGGGCGCAGTTGCCGCCGGTGTGAGATTGTGCAGGGTGCCTGGGGCCGGTGCAGGCTGCTCATCCAGTGACGGGCGCAGGAGGAGCACCGTGCCGCCCGCGCTGATCGTGGCCGTTTCGGTGACCACAATGCCGTCCTCCGCGACCATTTCGCCGTTGACGAGGGTGCCGTTCGTAGATCCGCCATCCAGCACCCGCACCCCGCCTTCCTCCCGGCGCAGGCGGCAATGGTCCCAGGACGCACTTTCTGTGGGCAGGCTGAGATCGGCGTGGGGTGACCGGCCGATGAGCATCTCCCGCCCCCGCGGGACCTCAACGACGGTGCCGGCACGATGGCCGCCGGCAAGCGTCACGTTCCAGTCCTGTACGCGGTGCGGTGTTTGCCACGGCGCCCGCGAGATGCGGCTGCCTTCCAAAAGGATCAGCTCCGAGACCGGGGTTGAACCCCGCACCTCGGCCTCGTTCACGAACACCACCTCCTCGGACCCCAGACGGGGCCCGCCGGCGGCCTCCACCAAGTCCGTCAGCGTGGTGGCCGGCGCAGCCCGCGCCACCTCGCATTCAAAGCGGCTCCCGTCCAGGTCGATCAGCACACGCACCGAGGCGCTCCTTTATGGTGGAATGGCCCGGCCCTTTCGGGACGGGCCGGGGACGGATTGTCAGGGCCCGGCCAGCGGTGCCGGCACCCAAACGAGCCGCGGAGCGTTCTCGTCCGCCGGGCGGAGGCCCAGATCCTGGGGTGAAGCATGGACCGGTACTGCTTCGGCTGTGAGCGCTGCAGAGCGGGAAAAGTCCAGGGCGGGCCCTGCGATTCCCTCGCCCGGGCCAAACGACATGGTGCCCAGCGCAGCCCCGACCTTGACGGGATCACCGGTTCCGGCCAACGCCGCCGCCCTCACAAGAGCCACGACGGCGTCGTGGCTGCTTGTGTCTGCTGCCCAGGCGTCAGCCGAGAAGGGAGCGTCGCCCGTCAGGTTATTGACCCCTGAATTGCTGGATGCCAGGCGGACTGCGGACAGGAAAGCGGACATCCCGCGCCCTTGGGCGTCCTGCTGGAGCGCAGCGGCATCGCCTCCACCGGCGGAGTAGCTGACCAGTTGGCCGGAAGCGGTGCCGTCGACTTCGGCCAGGGTGGAGGTAAAAGCAGGGGCGGCTGCCCCGTCCGGCAGGACCAGGGGAACAGACACACCGCGCGCCTGCAGGGCCTGGACCAGGCGGGCGAGCCGCTGCGGGGTGGCGGCCGAGACGATCACGGCGTCCGCCGCTTCGGCGACACTTGTGGACTCCGCGCCTGCGGGAGCATCTTCGGCAGGCGGGCGCAGCTGGTCGCCGGTCCGGATGGCCGCTTCCTGGGCCAGGCCCATCACGTCTTCGAACTCTTCCCGGTTGAGCGTCTGGGAGACCTGCACCGCCGCGGGGGCTTGGCCGCCGTCGCTGACGAGCAGCACCCTGTTCTTGCCCTCCAGCGTGGTTCGAACGGCGGCGTCGATGGATGCGCGCGAGGGCACGGTGGTCCAGGTGGTTTGTGTCAGCTCCGCCGGTTCCGCGTAGGGCAGGATCGCCGGGAGGCCGAGCTCCCCGGCGGTCTTGGCTGCAGCCCGGGCCTGCGGTCCCGTGCTCGCCACGATGACACCGGACGCTCCCTGCTCCGCCAGCGCTTGGACGGCGGCGCGCGCACCCTCCTCAGAACCACGGTCGTTCTGGGCCGCGAGGGCGACGGTCACGCCGCCCTGGGCAAAACGCTGTGCGGCAACGACAGCGCCCTGCGCCGCGCGGTTGTACTCGGAACCAGGTTCACCGGACTGGCCAAACGTCAGGACGACGCCGATTGAGAAGTCTTTCGGCATGCCCTCTGCGTTCAAGGCCACAGGAACTGTGGCGGCTACGGGGTCGGGCTGCGGGCTCTCCGTGGGGCGAACGAGCGTTATCACCAGGGCGACCGCAGCCACAACGACGATAGCGGCCCCTGCGACGATCAGGACAAAGGACCTGCTGCGGAAGTTCATGCGCCGCCGCCGATCTTCAAGGTGTACAGGGTCTGCGACGTCGCCCCGGCCGGTACTTGGAGGTGGAACGGCGGCAATTCTGCGGCCGCGGCAAGTGAAGCCTTGAACTGTGCCTGGCGCAGCAGCAGTCCGGCCACATCACGGGAGCGGATGTTGGCATACCCTTCAGCGTTCTGGGAGGCCAGGGCCAATTGGTAGTCAGCAGTGCCGGCCTTGGCAGCGCTTGTGGCCATGGAGCCGAGCAGCCCGGACCCGTTCACCGAGCGGTCGCCCAGGTCGAGCATCACCTTGCCGAGGCTTGAGGACAGGAGGGCGTTGGCGCCCTCGACGTCACGGGTTGAACCGGAAGTGCTCGAAGCGATGTTCGCGAGTGAAGACTGTGTGCTCTTGGCCAGGGACGCGGCCAGTTCGTCGCTCTGCCCGAGCAGTTCGTCACGCTGCTTGTCCACCGTCCCCGCGGCGTCGTTCACCACTTCGTCCGAAGTGGATTTCAAACCGGAGATGGATCGGTTGAAGGCCGTGATCACGGCGCCGGAGCCCGCTTCGCCGATTTCGGCGACCTGGCGCACCTGCTGGTCCACGGACTTTAGAACCTCGGCAGCGGTCTCAGTCGAGACGTCGCCCAGGGACTGTTTGATCTTCCCGCCCAACTCGTCCTGCTGCTCCTTCAGCTGTGCGAGCGTCATGCCTACGCGGCCGGAGGACTCAATCGCACCGCCGAGCGCTGTGTACAGGGCTTCAAGACCGCGTTTGGTGCTGCTGACATCGCCCGTTGCGGCGCCGTCGAGCTCTTTCGTGGCTTTGCTGACCGCTGCCAGCTTGGCGTCGACGTCGTCGATCGTCGTCCCCAGGTTGGTGAACGCCTGGCCGATCGATTCATCGGGGGCGGTGGTGTCCGTGGCCGCCAAGACCGCGTCCCAGGCGACCGCCTGGGCCTCCAGCCGGGCCTCCAGGGGGTCCTTGAAGCCCAACGGCGGGTTCAGCCCCTGCGCCGGGTTTCCGCTTTCATCCGTGGGCTCGCACGGAGCGGTCGTCAAGTAGGAACGGAGCTGCTCGGCCTGCTTGGCGGACAGTCGGCCTTCGCGGGGAACGGCGCCGTCGGCGATCTTGCACAGCTCATCAGCAAGCCTCTGGGTTTGCTGCGTCATGGAGCCGTTGAGCAGCGAGCTGCCACCCAGCTCGCCCCGGGCGTTCTTCGCAACCTTCTCGATGTCGAGCAGCTTCTGCCGGAGGCCGTCGATGCTGCTGCGGGCCAAAGCGGCCGCGTCCCGGGTAGTGGCGATGGAAGCCCGGGCGGACTGGATTTTTTCTTCCACGTTTGCGAGGGCGGTCTTGTAATCCTCCGTGGTCCCGGCGCCGTCGAGGACCGCGCCGAAATCTGCGCGCAGTTTCTCCAGCGCGCCCGCTGCAGCTTCCTGATCGCTGATTGCACCGTCAACCACATGCGGCTGAAGACCGGCAACAATATCGTCGCCCTTCTTCACCAGGCCCAGCAGCGCCCCGGTGATCGTGACCGCGGAGCCGTAGAGGGAACAGGTCATGGAACCTTGCTCCGCGCACTCCTCGGCGGTGGGGTTCTCAGGGCCCATTGTGGCTGTGATGGCACCCGCCACCGTGTCCCTGCAGCCTGCGCTGACCTTCGCATAGGCATCAAGCTGTGAAGCCATGGTCAGCACGCTGGAGTAGACGGTGGCAGACGTTGCGGACTTGGGAACCTCGGCGGCGCAGCCTTCGCCGTTGATCGGGACTGCAGGGGGCACAGCCGAGGTGTCGCCGAGCATCGAGTCGACGGCGGAGACGGTCTGTTTGAGCTGGGACGCAGTGATGGACTGTGTTGTCGTCGTTGCGGACTCCAGATCGGCCCCAAGCGTCCTCAGCTGTTCCTTCAGGCCGGACATGGTCGCGGCGAGCGCCTGGGAGTTGTCGCGCAGTTCCCCTGCGGTCTTGACGCCCAGGGTCTGGGAAGTCTCCTGCAGGTTCTGACGGACCTCCGTGATGGTGGATCCAGCCTTGGTCAGCACGGTATTGACGTCGGAGACCAGCGAGATGGTGCGGCGTTGCAGCTCCATTTCGGAGCCTGCGCCGGAAGAGAACGCACTGGCGATGACGCCATTGGCGCTGAGGTCGGTGTTGAGGCCGGGCTGGACCGCTACGTCGAAGTTGGGTACCTGGAAGTCCTCCACGTCGGCGACGAGGCGAAGAGTGGTGCTGGCACCTGAACGCGGCGGAGCCAGCACTGTGGCCCATTGAACGACTGTGGCGCCGTCTTCCGAGTTACTCAGGACGCCGTTCGTACCCGATGCGCCGTCCGCGGCGCCGGGGGTAACGTCGTCTGCCCGTACGCCGGCGAGTTTGGTTGATGCGGCGATGGCCAGGGGTGCGCCGACGAGGGCGGTGTCAGCGCGGGTTTGGCCGGCGGCGTCGTACTCGATGACCCGGGGCCCGACTGTGAGGTTTTCAAGGGTCAGTCTGATTTCGACCGGCCCAGTGTGGCCTTCAAGCTCGGCGAGGTCGGCGCCCGACTTCTCCCCGGCCCGGTACTGCAGGCTCACCCGCACGGGCAGTTCCCCGACAACCTGGGCCGCGTCGTACTTTGTTTCCTCGGCAGAGGATTCTCCGGCCGCGGATACCGAGATGGTGGTGCCTTCGACAGTCTCGACTCCGGCGGCGGGGGACAGGCCCACGCGCACGCTTTGGAGGAGCTTGACGGGGTTGGATACCGGCTCCGGCTTGGGAGTAGGGGTGCACGACGTCGTCGCTATCAGCCCTAGGGCTACAAGGAAGCCGCCCAGCGCCCGACCCGGGACGACAAGGCGCCCCCTGGCGTGCTGGTAGGTATAAGTCCGTTTGGGCATGGTCGGTCCCCTTTTCCGTTCGCTGTGCCTTGAGCATGATACGGGGTTGGACTGACGATTGGACTAATCCACGGCCTTGAAGGTCAGGCACATAACCCGCTTATCATCTGTTCGCCATCTTTGTTTATCCTTTTGTTGGATTTATTGCGATCTGTTGGTAGCGTCAGCACCGTCTGACCGCCGCGGTAATGTGATCGGCGGTAATGAGTTGGTCTCTTGGGGAGGAATTTCTGATGTCTCGCGTTTTGTCTACAGAGCAAGCAAAGGCTGCGATCGGCCAGGTGCAGTCAATTATCAACGGTGGTTTCACGGATCAGATCTCTGCTCTGGATGCCCAGGGCCGGGTCCTGTCGGATCCGAATGTTTGGGATGGTCCTTTGGCTGCCCAGTTCCGTGGTTCAACGTGGCCGGAGACGAAGGCTGCTTTGGATAAGGCCAAGGAAGAGTTGGAGCAGCTGCGGGGCCAGTTGCAGAAGATCTCGCAGGACATTTTCTCCGCCGGCGGCGGCGCCTAGCCTGTTTTTGCTGGCGTAAGGGCCGGGTGACCGCGCCGCTAGGGGGAGCGGCGGGTTGCCTGGCCGTTGCCTTGTTTTGATCTTTCCTCCGGTTCTGGGTTCTCCCGGTCCGGTTTTTTGGTTTGCCTGCGCGTTTTTTGGTCTTTTCCCGGGTTGGTCCTGTTTCTGGTGGTTTTTCCCGTACGGGCGCCTGTCCTGCGGGTTGGTGGTTGTTCTTGTATCGGTTCTTGTTCATGGGGGGCTTTGGTTGTGACCGAGTTCGTTGAGATGCCGCTGTTGCCGCATTCCGATGCTTCTGACGGTGGGCGGTTCGATTACGGCGTGGCCGGGCAGGTGCGGTCGGCGTTTGAGTTGGCGGCGTCGCGCCTCGAGGAGCATGCGGGCTCGCGGGCGTCGTATGTTTCCGCGGCGAAGGAGGACTTTCGGGGCCACTTTTCGGACGTCTTCGAGGTTAACGCTGCCACGGCCAGGAATGACGCGGGTGCATTGGCGTCCGGGCTGCGGACGGTCGCCGGCTACGTGGGTCGAATGATCGATGCTGCCCGTGAAGAGGACGCGCGGCGGGAGCGGAACAATGAGTGGGTCCGGGAGCATAATGACCGGAATTTTTTCGAGCAGGCTGGCGACTGGCTTTTCGGCGAAGATTCACGACCAAACGCGGAGCCGGGAAAGGCTCCGGTGTTTGCCCCTGCAGATGCGGACACGGGCTCTCGGGAGAACCCGCCGCCGGGCGGTGGGTACGGGGGCGGGACCTCCTCGGCGCGGCCGGCGAACCTGCGGTCGTTCGCGGCGAACTCCCGTGGTCTGGATGATGGGTTGGCCTCGGCCCCGGGGACCCTGGAGGGGCAGTTGTCCTCGTTTGAGTCCAGTTGCTATTGGGGATCGATTGAGGCATCGGGGGTGCTCCGCGCGTACCGGGATTACCTGAGGGCCAACGAGAACGACGCTGTCTGGGCCGTCACGGTTGCTGACGCTTTTGCCGCTGCCGGGGGCGAGGGGAACGTTTCAACGCTGTCGAACGCGGCCGTGAACGAGGCGCTGGTCGCAGCCGGGGTGAGCGCGAACCGGTCCGGGCTGGTCATTGACCCGCCAACGGCGGCGGGCGCGATGCCCACCAGCGGTTACGCCAATGACCCGGTGAACACAGCCACCGGCAACTTCATCGAGCCGGAAACGGATCTGGGCTTCGCCGGGGCTGCCGCGAACCTGGTGCTGTCGCGGATGTATAACTCGTTGGGCTCGGGACTGGAGCAGGACGGGGTCTTCGGTCCTGGCTGGGCCTCGGTGCTGGATCAGCACCTGGCGATCTCGGATGAGGGCTGCCGGTGGGTGCTGGCTGATGGCCGGGCCGTGGACTTCCCCCGGAACGGCGCCGGCTGGGCCCGCGGTGTGGGGGAGAACTACTGGCTCACCCGCGAACCCGCCACAGCAGGCGTTTTCACGGAGCTGAGCTCCCTGCCCGCGGGCACAGTCGAGCTGCTCGTGGTCCGGGACAACCAAGGCGCTTGGTGGGCGTTCAGCCTCGCCGGAGTATGGCTGGGTGCCGGTTCCGGTCCGGGCCGGACCGTGTCGGTCCTCCGGGAAGAACCGGCCGACGGCGGCACCGCCGGGCTGGTGAGCAGGCTTGAACACGTGCGGGGCCGCTTCCTCGAGGTTGACTACGCATCGGGACATGCCGCCGTCGTGCGGGCCTCCGACGGCCGCCGCGTTGAATACGGCTACGACGCCGCGGGCCGTTTGATCAGCGTGCGCACTGAGGTCGGCTCCCGGACATACCGGTGGAACGAGGCCGGGCTGATCGATGCCGTGTACTCCGCTGCCGGTGTCCTGGAAGCGGAAAACACTTACGACGAGCTGGGCCGGGTCATCCTGCAGGTGACCCAGCACGGGCGCCGGGTCCGGTTCGCGTATCTCCCGGGCCGCGTCACGGTTGTCTCCGACGAGGACGGCACCCGCTCCAACTCCTGGGTAGCCGACCCCAAGGGCCGCCTCGTGGGCGTCCTGGACAGTCATGACCAGCGCCAGTCGATGTCATACGACGCGCACGGCAACCTGGTGTCCTTCACCGAACGCGACGGGGCGGTCACGGTGCACGCTTACGATGGCCGTGGCCGGAAGATCCGGACCGTCACCCCGGAAGGTGCAGACCTCACCTACGGCTGGGACGGGCAGGACCGCATCACCACCTTGGTGACCGGGGCCGGTGAGGTGGTTGCCTACGAGTATGCCAACGACGTCTCACGGGACCCCTCGGCAATTCGGGATCCGCTTGGCGGGCGCACCGAACTGCAATGGCGGGACGGGCTGCTGAACCGCGTGGTGGACCCGACAGGGGTGACCGTCGAGTTCGCATACGACGGATTTGGGGACCTGGTCGCCACCCGGAACGCCGCAGGCGATACGGCAAGGATCGTCCGGGACGACGCGGGACGCCCTGTCGCGGAGATCAGCCCGTCGGGGGCCGAGGCCCGCTTCACCTATGACGCCGCCGGGCTGCTGGTGCGCCGTGAGGACCCGGACGGGGCCGTGTGGTCCTTCGAGCACGGTTCCGGGGGCCGTACCACGGCATGCATCGCCCCGGACGGTGGCCGGACCGAGATGGAATACGCCGCCAACGGTGAACTTGTCCGAACAGTCGACCCTCTTGGCCGAACTATTGAACGGGTCTTCGACGAACTCGGCAACGTTACCGCCGCGTTGTTGCCGGACGGCGCCCGCTGGGGTTTCACCCACGACACGCTCTCCCGGCTCATCGGGGTCACGGACCCTGCCGGGAATGACTGGGCCCGGAAGTACGACAAGGTGGGTGCACTGACCGCCGTCATCGATCCGACCGGGGCACGCACGGACGCTGCCACCGACCGGAAGGCGGGGACGGCCACTCTGACGGAGGTTTTCGGGTCTGCCACCATTCGCTTTGACGAGTTCGGGCGCCCCACGAAGGTGGAAGCCGCGGACGGGTCCGCGGAGCTGGTCACCTATGACGCGGCCGGCAACCCGGTTGAACTTATCGACGGTGAAGGCGGATTGACCGTTCTGGGCCGGGACGTGGCCGGAAAGATCACCACGATCACCTCACCCGGCGGCGCCGTCATGCGGTACGAGTATGACGGCTGCGGACGGCCCTGGCGCACCACGGACCCGTTCGGCGCCGTCACGGAGCTGGGCTACGACGCCGACCAGCGGATTGTGACCCGGACACTGCCCACCGGGGACGTTGAGTCCTTCGAGTACGACGCCGTTGGCCGGTTGCTTGCCCGCCGCGCTCCGGGGCAGGGACTCTCAAGGTACGGCTATGACCGGTGCGGGCGGCTGACCTTCTCCCAGGACACCTGGTACGGGACCCGCCGCTTCAGATACAACATCGCCGGCGAACTCGTTGAGACGGTCAATGGCTTGGGTGGGCGGACCCGGTTCGACTACGACGTCCGCGGCAGGCTGGTCAGGATCACCGACCCCAACGGCGGTGTAACCACCCGGACCTACACGGCAACGGACCTGGTGGACTCGGTCACGGACCCGCTGGGGCGGGTCGCGACGGCCACGTACGACCCGGCCGGACGGCTGCTCTCGCAAACCGATCCGGACGGGCACACCACCACCTGGACGTACGACCGGGCCGGCCGCGAAGCCACCACCACGGTGGACGGGAAGCTGATCACGTCGATTGATCGCGACCTGCTCCGCCGCCGGGTTGTGATTACCGATTACACCGGCCCTGACGGGTTGGCCATTGACCATGAGCTCGGCTTTGACCGGTGCGGGCGGTTGACCTCCCGGACCCGTGGTGCGCAGGGCCTGTCCTGGGAGTATGACGCGGATGGGAACCGCACCAGCTTCACCGACGCGCAGGGGATTGTTACCACGTACTCCCGTGACGCCGCCGGGCAGATCACCGCCGTGACCAACCCCCTCCTGGGGGACGCGGTATTCACCCACGACGCCGCCGGCCGGATCACCTCCGCCACTGCCGGGGACCTCGTCCAGGAGTGGGCGTACCGTAACGGCGCCCTCGCTGAGCACGCCCGGGTTGACGGGGCCGGTTCCGGTGCGGCCGACGTGACGCTGATCGGCCGCGATGACGACGGCAGGATCACCGGCCTCACCCGGTCCGGTGCGGTCACCCGGTACGGGTACGACGGTGCGGGGCAAATGACTTCGGCCAGGACCACGGGATCCGGCAAACCTGGGACCCCGGCTGTGGTGTTGGGGTGGGAGTACGACGCCGGCGGGCGGCTTCTATGTGAGGCGCTCCCGGGCGGGTCCCGGGTTTACGGTTACGATGCCGCGGGCCAACTCCTGTCCGTCACGGAACCCGACGGGTCCCGGACGGAGTATGTCCATGATGGTTTGGGCCGCCGCACACGGTTGATTGGACCGGACGGGTCCTGGATCGAATATGCGTGGGGTCCCACCGGACTTCTAAGCGGTTCTGTGGTGCGGGACCGTGACGGGGCTGAGGTGTCCCGGCACTCGCTGTGGGTTGACGCGTTAGGTGAGCTTGCCGCCGTCGACCGTTTGGAGCTGTGGTGGGATACCGCCAACCCCGTCCCCACCCTGGCTGGTATCGGTGGCGGGCAGGTCCTTTCGCTGCCGGGCGGTGTTACAGGTGTTGGGGAGGCCTGGACTGCGCCGGGTTGGCGGGCTGCGCGTCCCACGGATCAGGCTGATCCGTGGGCTGTTGTTGGTACCTCGACTGTCATGGAGCCCACACCCGAGAAAGCTGCGGGTGCCGCGGCTGGCCTGGCCTCCGTGCTGCCTGCGGGGATTAGGCTCACAGGCAATGGCGGCGTCGATATCGCCGGGCTGGAATGGCTCGGCGCTCGGGCGTACGACTCCGCCAGCCGTGGTTTCCTTTCGACCGACCCTTTGGTTCCTGTCCTTGGTGCTGGTTGGGACGGGAACCCGTACGCGTATGCCGGCAACAACCCCCTGAACACGACGGACCCCACAGGCCTCCGCCCCCTGACGGATGACGAGCTGAAGGCTTACGACAAATCGGCGGGGAGTCACTGGGAGTACGTTGTTGCGGGACTGGCCGTAGCGGGCGGCATTGCGGCGTTGTTCGTTCCAGGGCTCAATATCATCGCTGCAGGTGCTATTGCCGGTGCATTGGCCTCCGGTGGTCTATCAACGTTTTCACAAAAGGCCGCGAACGGTACCGTGAACTGGGGGCAAGTAGGGGTCGAAGCCGTAGCTGGTGGCGCTGCTGGCGCCTTAGGAGGGGCGGGAATCGCAGCTGCCCGAACCACAATGGCAGCTTCGTCGAGTTTATCGAGGCTAGGTGGATATGTAGCCATCAATGCAGGAGTTAATGGAGCCTCAGGCGCAGTGGGTGGTGGCGTTGTGTATGCTGCTAAAAATGGAGGCATCCAGAGCTGGCGAGGGCTCGCTGGTGCCATGGCTGGGGGTGGTGTGGGCGGGGCTGTTGGCGGTTTAGCCGGTCCAACGGGAGGCACTCTTGCGAGAGCAGGGGGTTACGCGGCGAACTCCCCCGCAGTCAGCACCATTGTCCGGCTACCAGCAATAGTCAGGATGACGGCTCTAGGAAGTAGCGGAGGCGTAGCTGGCACGGCTTTGGACAAGCTTGTCTCCGGGGAACAGCTGAAGTATGACGATGTGCTCTGGTCAGCTGCTACGGGTGGTGGCTTGACTCATCTCCCCGGCGGTCCTTCTGGTTCGAGTACTCTGGCGCAGGCGGCCTGGACCAACCCAAGCACACTTAATGGGCTTCGCAGTGGGGTGAATGGAGTAGCGCTCAGACGCTCGGCAGCTATTGGCGCTTCGTTCGGGGGCGGACTTGATTATTTAAGATTTCTCGTTACGGGTGACTGAGGTTTCAACAGATATGCAGGATTCTTTTTCGTTTTTTCATTTCTTCCGCGCTGCTTGGTCCATTTGGGCTATCGCACTGGTTTTTGCGGTAGGTATATTTTTTTCCACTTTCTCATTAACTGGTGGCTCCAATGGCGTGGAGATCGGGATGCTACTTGCGGCCGGCGTTCTTGGTGGAGGTCTGATTCGGGGTTTCCTCCGCGAAAGTTGGGTGACGATCGTTCTGGTGCTCGTTGTCGTAGCGGGAGGCTTTCTTCTTTCTCAATCACCCGGGCCTTGGTCTAAGCTCTGGCCGGTGTTGGTTCCAGCGAGCGCAATAGGTGTCATGGTTGGTAATGTCATTCGCTCCGCACTATCGGAGGGCAGTCGCAAAGTATTGCGTGATGTCTGGGTGGTCAACGGGGTCGAGGAACCACAAACAATGAGTGCCAAAGCGACATCGCTGGCTGCTCTGTCATCTTGGGACAGTGCGGAGTCAGGACGGTTCTTCGTGGAGCGCAATGCTGGGCTGTTCGAGGCCATGGGAAGCCCCGCGACGGGTTTCATTGTGCATTGTGCAGCAAATTCCCAAGACGATAGCGAGTGGCGGATGCTCGGTTCGGTTGAAAGCAACGAAGAAACCGTGATTCGGATACCTTCGGGACCTGCGTATGCTCCTAGCGGTGCCGTGGTTGATCTGAAAACTGCAAGTAGGGCCTTAAGCGGCTTTTTTCATCACCGTGGCCCCGACCCGGAGCTTTCTTGGACTTCAGGAGATGCAGCGCTTGATCTGAAGTTCGGATAGACCTAACCATTGTCCCTTGGTAGGCCGGAATGCGCCGTGGGTTATGGCGCGAACAATTCTGGTTGAAAGGCGCATTTTTCCCGGCTGGTAGGTGTCGGGATAGCGACATCTTCTCTCGATGGGCTTATTGCGGCGGAGGCAAACTCTGTCCGGGAGATCTTCGTTTTGTCAGTTTCACTAATGGTTTCGTAAAGGAGATGAAGATAGATGGATATGAAGATTGACGATGCTGCAGGCGGAGGCGTTGCGGAGGTTTCAGGCCCGGGCGGGCTGGGTGGGCCTCTTTATGGTGCGTCGTTTGGTACGTCGGTGAAGCGGTTCTTTGCGAGGTATGCGAAGTTCGCGGGTCGCGCTTCGCGGAGTGAGTTCTGGTGGAGTCAGCTTTTTGTTTTTCTGATCATGTTGGTCCCGTACCTCGTGACGACGGTCGGGCTCGTGGCCAGTATTCTCTGGGCCCAGCAAAACCCTAATGTGCAGTCCATGGGTTTCGATCCGGCCACCAGGCAGGAAGTGTTCTATGAGGCCCCTTCTGGGGTTGTGAACGCGCCGACCGGCAGTCTGATGGTGGTTGGTTTCATTCTCGTCGTTGTTCTGGGGCTGGCACTGTTGGTGCCTCAGCTGTCGTTGACGTGGCGGCGTTTGCATGATGCAAATCTGGCAGGTCCGCTTGCGCTCCTTGGGCTTGTTCCCTTTGTTGGCGGTCTGATTGTTTTCTTCCTGGCGTTGATGCCGTCCAAGGCGGAAGGTCGGCGCTTCGATCCTCGCTGACGGGCGGCGGCACATGCGGAAGGTTGCGAGCGTCGATACTTGACCCGCGCAGCACTGCCGCAGGCAGTGCTCGCGGTGCTCAGCCACGGAGAAAGTCACGGCTACGCGATCGCCGAGGTCCTTCGGCGGCACGGCTTCACGCGGATCAAAGGCGGGACGCTGTACCCGCTCCTGAAGAGACTCGAAGACCAAAGCCTCGTGGAGCACACCTGGCAGCACGACGAGTCCGGCCCGGGCCGTAAGCAGTTCACACTCACTGACCAAGGCCGCCAGGAATTGGAGCGCTCAGCGACAGCATGGCGCCGAATGAGCCAGACCCTCTCCGACATCCAGACGACCCGACAGGAACAACCATGAGCTACGAGCGAAGCCTGACTTTCAACCTCAGGGTGCGCGGGCTGTCTGAAGTCGAAATAGCCGAAGCCCTCGATGAGGTCGGGGCCCACGAGGCGGCTACAGGGGCGCCGCCGCAAGAGGAATTCGGTACAGCCGAGGAGTATGCGAAGCAGTTCCCCAAGCAGAAGAGGCGGACGCGGGGAAAAACCATCACGACAGTCAGCACAGCCCTCGCCGGGCTTATGTTCTGCTGGCGGTCATCCTGATGCTCGTCTTCAGAGTGGACATCCGCGACTTCGTCGGGCCGGTCACGCTCCAGCCGGCCGCAGGACTTGTCCTGCTTGGTCTGCTGGCTGGATTCCTGACTAGTTACTTCCAGCCGGTGCAGCGCTCCAGCGCTGCGTGCTCAGCAGTCCGCTAGGTTTGGGGTTGGGGCTTGATAAATGGCTGAACTGGGCCCTCTCCAGCAGCCTCAGGGTGAGTGTCTGATGATCTGACTAGGGGATGGAATGACGAAGTCGACGGCTCGGGGAAGACTGCCAAGAGACCGACGCTAAAGTGGTAATGGAGCTTGCTCGGATTCGGACTTCTGGGATATGGCGCTTTCGTTCTGTTGCTTCCGGTGTGGGACTCGATTGGTGTTGAGAGCATTCGCTGCGAGATAACGGCGGCGAAACCGGATACGAGTTCTGGCGGTTCCCGGGGTTCGGCATCGACTGCGGGCGTTCCGGTTGCGAAGTCAACCTGCGGGAGTATCTACGTCTCTCCGGGAGTGACTTTCGATAATCAAGACCAGGTTGCCGCGTCCTTCAGAGCCGGGACTGAATACGAGTTCGACATAGGTTGGTTCTCGCGAGTCGTGACCAAAGAGATCAGACATGGGATTCCATCGGTACAGGGCTATCGGTTAATCAGCCGATGACCACTGAGACTTGAGTGCGCTGCAACGTGACCTTCTCGGGGCAAGGCAAAGCAAAAGGTCCTGCTTCCCGTTGTTTACAAGGGAAGCAGGACCTCTTCAGCTGGCGGTGACGGTGGGATTTGAACCCACGTTGGCTTTTACACCAAACAACATTTCGAGTGTTGCACCTTCGGCCGCTCGGACACGTCACCAACCTCAATAGGGTACCGGAGTGAGGGGCCCATCCCCAAAACGGGACCAACGCAAAGGGCCTCGGCCCATCTTCATGTTCCTCCTTTTCTTTCTGCCGCGATTGAGGATGAGGAAGCATGGCCGGAGCCGCCGAACACTGCGCGGGTTGATCGGCTGTGTTTAGACACGAGGGGCTTAAAAAAATTTGAAGAATTTTTTTGGGGGCACCCGCTTCGATGCCCGGAATGTCAGACCCTCGCAAGAGGATAGTTGCATGGAAACGAACCCGGCAGTGGCGCAGGCGGAGGAAGCCCTTGTGGCTGCTGTTGCTGCATTCATGGCGGCGCTGGCTGGCAGCGATACAGCTGTTTCCGGTGCCACTGGCGGACCCGATGCCGCGGGCATTCCTGAGGCTGTCGGGGTTGCTGGCGCTGGGGTGGGGTTTGATGATGATCCGTTGCAGCGGGTTGCTGATCGGGCTTTGCATGTTCTTGCCGGGGTGGCCCGGTCCGAAGCGAAACTGGCGGCGGTGAAGACACAGGCCGTGGCCGTGTTCGCCGGGGCCACACAAGCGCTCAACGCTCCGGCGCGGTCGCCGTATGAGGCCACGGCGCAGGAGCGGAGCCTGGTGGCTGAGGTGGGGTGTGTGCTGGCGATTGGTGACCGGGCCGCCGGTGCTCTGCTCGCTGACTCCCATACCCTCACCACGTCCCTGCCGGGGACCCTGGCCGCTTTGCAGGCAGGGACAATTTCCTGGGCGCACGCCCGGACCATGGTGGATCAGACCGTGGGCCTTGACCCTGCCGGGGCGGCGGCTTTGGAGGCGCACTTCCTGGACCCGCAGGCGCCGAAACCAGCCGCAGCCGCCACGGTGGGGGAGATGCCTGCGTACCGGTTCAAGGCCAAGGCCCGGGCGTGGCGGGAAATCCACCACCCGGAGAGCCTGGAGAAACGGCACGCCAAGAGTGTGGCGGATCGGCGGGTCGAATACTGGCCGGACAACGATGCGATGGCCTGGATCGCCTCGTGCCTGCCCGCCGATCAGGCGTCGGCCATCTGGGACCGGCTCACCACCGTCTCCCGGGGCATGCAGGGACCGGATGAACCCCGCACCCTCACGCAGCTCCGGGCAGATGTCGCTGCGGGCTGGCTGCTGGGCGGCACGACCACCGAGATCCCTTCACCCCGGGCCCAGGTCCTGGTCACTGTGCCGGTATTCTCCCTGATGGGCCTGACCGATGAGCCGGCGATGCTGGACGGGTACGGCCCCATTCCCGCGTCGATGGCACGGGACCTCGTCGCCGAGGGTGCAGGCTCGTTCTACCGGGTCCTGGTCGACCCGCGGGACGGGGCACCGTTGGAGATCGGCCGCACCAGCTACCGCCTGACCAAGGCCATGCGGAGGTGGCTCAGCTTGAGGGACGGCAAATGCCCGTTCCCGGGCTGTAACAACCCCTCCCTGGACAACGAAGCCGACCACATCCTCGCCTGGCACCAGGGCGGGACCACCGGCATCAGCAACCTCGGCCAGCCCTGCCGCAAACACCACAAACTCCGGCACACCGGCGGCTGGAAACCCACCCCCGCCACCACAACCGAACCACCCGGCTGGACCTCACCCTCCGGGAGGCACTATCAAAGTGAACACCAGGACTGGGAACCACCCCACTGGCCCGGAAGCATCGGCGACGCGGCCATACCCAGCATCCATGGCTGCCCTGCTGAAGACGCCCTATTTCTGGAGCCCCCATTGGAGGAACCTCCGGGTGACAACTTCCTGGACCCGGACGATCTTCCGGCTGAAGACCCTCTTTGGGAAGACTTCTATGCCGTGCCGATCGTTTTGCCCAAAGACCCGTTCAGGGACTGGGAGTTGGCACTGACCTAGCAGCTTTTGGTGGAGCGAGCCTTGGGCTAAGCGCTGCAAAGCGGGAGGAACCGCCGTCAAACTTTCCCCAGCGCACGCAGGCAGCTAGATTCATCAGCAAGATGACTAACTCACGTGCGCCCATCCATGCAACGGCCTACTGGACCACAGCCCGCGAACAGGGCGAGCTCCGCTCAGAGGAACTCCCGGCGCCCGCTCCCGGCGAGGCACTGGTCCGCGCCCTCTACTCCGGCATCAGCAAGGGCACCGAGATGGTGGTCCATCACGGCCTGGTCCCGCCACGCGTCGCCCAAGAGATGCGGGCCCCGCATCAGGAGGGCCAGTTTCCTGGGCCGGTGAAGTTTGGCTACTTGTCGGTGGGAGTGGTGGAAAAGGGGCCGGCAGAATGGATAGGCCAGCGGGTGTTCTGCCTCAATCCGCACCAGGACCGGTACGTCGTGCCCCTTGATGCGCTCACCAGGATTCCCGACGGCGTTCCCTCCCAACGTGCGGTCCTCACCGGAACGGTGGAAACGGCAGTGAACGCCCTGTGGGAGGCCGGCCCCCGGCTGGGAGACAGAGTAGCCGTGGTGGGTGCAGGCCTGGTGGGCGGCATGGTTGCCACCCTGCTCAGAACCTTTCCACTGCAGCGGCTTCAGCTCGTAGACGTAGACCGGGGCCGGAAGCAGTTGGCAGACGCCCTGGGCGTCGAATTCACCCATCCTGATGACGCATTGGCCGACTGCGATGTGGTGTTTCACTGCTCCGCGTCCCAGGAAGGCCTCGAGCGCAGCCTGCAGCTCGCCGGCGATGAAGGCGACGTGATCGAAATGTCCTGGTATGCCAACCGGGAAGTCACGCTGCCGCTGGGGGAGGACTTCCACGCCCGCCGGCTCTCAATCCGCGCCAGCCAGGTAGGCGTGGTGGCCCGCGCCAGGCGCCACCGCAGGACCAACGCCGACCGCCTTGACCTCGCCGTATCCCTGCTGGCCGATCCGGTGTTCGATGCGTTCCTGACCGGATCGTCACCCTTCACCGACTTGCCCGGCATTGTGCAAGGCCTCGCCGACGGTTCGGTGGACGCGCTGTGCCACGTCATTGAATACCCGCAAGATCAGCCCACCCACGACCCCACCCGCGAAGACCAGAGGTAGCCCATTGTTCAGCCTGACCGTCCGCCGCCACTTCATGATCGCCCACAGCCTTCCGCGGGAGGCTTTCGGCCCCGCCCAGGCCCTGCACGGGGCCACCTTCGTCGCGGAGGTGGCCTTCCGCCGTCGGACGCTTAACGACGACGCCATCGTTCTGGACATCGGCGCCGCCGGCACCATCATCGAGGAAGTACTGGCGGGCCTGAACTACCGCAACCTGGACGAGCACCCTGACTTCCAAGGCAAGCTCAGCACCACCGAGGCGCTTGCGGAGTACGTCGCCCAGTCGGTTGCCGGCAAGATCAAGGACACCGGCGACGGCCGCGAACTCGCGGGTATCGACGTCACCCTGCGCGAAAACCCGGACGCCTGGGCCACGTATTCGCTGGACCTCTCCGCCGCCTGACATGCGCCCCATCCGGCTCCTTGTACCTGCCAATATTCGGCACAACTCCGGCGGCAACGTCTACAACGCGCACCTGGTGGAGGGTCTGCGCACGCTGGGCGTCGACGTCGAGGTGCTGGCTGTCGAGGGGTCCTGGCCGGAATCCAGCGCCAAAGAACGACGGCGGCTGGGCAGCCTGCTGGGCGCGTGGGAGCCTGAGGGGCAACACGGGTCCGTCGTGACAATACTGGACGGGCTGATTGCCATGGGTGCGCCGGACGAACTGGAGTTGGCCGCCAAGGCCCGGCAGGAGACCTGGGTGCTGGTGCACATGCCGGCCCCGTCGCGACACGAACTGGAGGCGCGGGCCCTCCGCGCGGCATCGGGAGTGATCTGCACCAGCAGCTGGGCGGCCACCACCCTCGAAAAACGCCACGGCCTTTCCGGGCTCCGGGTGGCCCTGCCCGGTACAGAGCCCGCACGCCTGGCCGAAGGATCGATTTCGCCGCACCTCATCACCGTAGCTGCGCTCCTTCCGAACAAGGACCAGTTGCTGGCCGTCGAAGCCCTGGCACGTATCCAGGAACTCGAGTGGACGGCATCACTGGTGGGATCGGACCAGGCGGACCCGGAATACGCTGGCCTGGTACGGGCCGCGGTGGCGGAGCACGGGCTGGAAAACCGGGTGCGGCTGACCGGCGAGCTGAAAGGCCAGGCACTCGAGGACGAATGGAACCGCGCAGACCTGAGCGTCCTGGTGTCCCAGGCTGAGGCCTTCGGCATGGTGGTCACCGAATCACTCGCTCACGGCATTCCCGTGGTTGTCCGCAAAGGAACAGGCGCCGTCGAAGCCCTAAGTTTCGCCGCGCCGGGAGTGGAGTCTGGAGAGCGGGCGGGCGCTCA
Organism: Arthrobacter sp. Z1-9; assembly: GCF_054792695.1. NCBI lineage: Bacteria > Bacillati > Actinomycetota > Actinomycetes > Micrococcales > Micrococcaceae > Arthrobacter > Arthrobacter sp. Z1-9. Next base: position 911,069 of record NZ_CP096456.1, read on the forward strand.
CCTTCCCGGAACTGCCGTAGCCTTTCCGTCCGATACTGACCCTCAAAACCCTGCCGTGCTGGCCGGGGTCCTGCGGCGCTGGCTGACGGACGGCGGAACCAGGGAGGCTTGGCGGTCAGCCGCGCGGGAGACGAGGAACCGCTTGCCGGGGTGGGAACAGACAGCGGCGCACGTGCTCGACGTCCTCGGCGGCTAAACTGTCCAAGCAGATCGCAGAAGCACCTACAGCCGGGTACGGTGCCCCACAAAGAAGTCACGCAGCAGCCCGCCGCATTCGGCTTCGCGTACCCCGCCGTAGACCTCAACCCAGTGATTGAGCCGGCGCTCGCGGAGCACGTCAAACACCGACCCCGCCGCGCCGGCCTTCTCGTCCCAGGCACCGAAAACCACCCGGGGAATCCGTGCCAGGACAATCGCCCCGGCACACATCGCGCAGGGCTCCAGGGTCACTACCAGCGTGCAGTCGGCCAGGCGCCACCCGTCTCCGCTCCCGCCACCGGCAAGTGCAAGCTCCCGCAAGCGCGCCGCCGCCTCCCGGATCGCAACCACTTCGGCATGGGCGGTGGGGTCGCCCAGCTCCTCCCGCTGGTTCCGGCCGGAACCCAGCACGGCGCCGTCGGGCCCTATGACCACGGCTCCGATCGGCACGTCCTCCGTGGCAAGGGCACGGCGCGCCTCCGCGAGGGCGAGGCCCATCCAGGCATCGTATTTGTTATCTGCGGAGACCATGGCTCAATGATAGTTTCGAAGAATACCCAGAGCCCGTGACGCACATCCGCCGGGAGGCACAATGAGCACCGTCCGAGACCGCGTGGACAAGTGGATCAAGCCGTATGCGGCCCTGTGGCTGACCATGATCATAGGTGGCGTACTGGTGCTCACCATGGCCTTGCTGGGAGCCGAGGTGTACTCGGACGTGGTGGATGAGGACGGGCTGGCAAGCCTTGATATTCCTGCGCTGGAATATTCCCAATCGCTGCGCAACCCCGAAGTGGAGGCCTTCGCCACCGCCTTCACGAACGTGGGCGGTGGAATCGGCATGCCAATCCTCGCCAGCATCCTCACGGCCTGGCTTACCCTCCTGAGCCGCACCTGGCGCCCCATCGTCCTGGTGGGCGGTGCAGCTTTTGTTTCCACTACGGCCACCACGCTGAGCAAGCGCCTGGTGGGCAGGGCCCGCCCGGACCACTCCGAAGCAGTGCCGCCCTTCGAGACCACCCCCTCGTTCCCCAGCGGCCACACCCTCAATACAACAGTGGTGATCGGCGTCCTGGTGTACATCATGTGCCTCCAGTTCCAGATGCTCTGGGCACGAATCACGGCCATCACCGCCGGGGCAATCTTCATCATCGCCATGGGGTTGAGCAGGGTATTCCTGGGGCACCACTGGATGACGGACGTGATGGCCGGGTGGTTCCTGGGGCTGGCTTGGGTGTGCATGGTGATCCTGGCCCACCGGATGTTCCACCTGATTCGGAAACGGGAACATGCAGGTCCGGCACCAACATTCGAGCACCCAGTCCTCCGCGAGGAACCGCTCCAGAGCAGCGAGGGCACTACCGCAAGGAACGACGGCGGCACCCCGGGACCGCCCGACGGCGGCACTTTCCGTGGGAGCGGCGGCGGCTCCCCGCAGGGGACCGGCAGCCCCCCACAAAGGAACGACGGCGGCTCCTCGCGGACGGGTGCAGAAGGCTAGCGGCACGGGAGGGTCCCAACAACCGGGTGATAGTTTTGACCCATGCGCACTCTCGTTGTGGACCACCCGCTGGTCGCCCATAAGCTCACCGTCCTGCGGGACAAGAACACCCCGTCTCCGGTCTTCCGGCAGCTGACGGAGGAGCTGGTGACACTCCTTGCCTACGAGGCTACCCGCGAGGTCCGCACCGAATCGGTCACCATCGAAACGCCCGTCAGCACTACCGTGGGTACGGCGTTCACCAAACCGACTCCGCTGGTGGTCCCCATCCTGCGCGCCGGCCTGGGCATGCTCGAGGGCATGACCAAACTCGTCCCCACCGCCGAGGTCGGCTTCCTGGGGATGGCCCGGGACGAGGAAACCCTGGACATCATTACCTATGCCGAGCGCCTCCCCGAAAACCTCACGGACCGGCAGATCTTCGTCCTGGATCCCATGCTGGCCACGGGTGGAACCCTGCGCGAGGCCATCAAGTTCCTCTTCAAGCGCGGCGCTTCAGACGTGACCTGCATCTGCCTCCTTGCCGCCCCGGAAGGTTTGGCGAAACTGGAGGAGGAACTTTCCGGTGCCAACGTGACCATCGTCCTGGCCTCGATCGACGAAAAGCTCAACGAGAAGTCGTACATCGTGCCTGGGCTGGGAGACGCGGGCGACCGCCTCTACGGCATCGCAGGGTAGTCCTCAAGCCTTTTTCATTCCGCCTCCCGCCGTTAGCCTCTGCGGATGGACTGGAAACTCGAACTTGTGTATGTCCCTGTGTCCGACGTGGACCGCGCCAAGGATTTCTACGTCAACCAGGTGGGCTTCAACGCGGACTTTGATGAACGGCCAACGGACTCCATCCGCTTTGTCCAGTTGACGCCTCCCGGTTCAGCCTGCTCAATTTGTATTGGCGAGGGGCTTACGGACGCGCCTCCCGGCACCGGTTCCAACCTGCAACTGGTGGTCAGCGATATTCATGCGGCGCACCAGCACCTCAAAAGCAACGGGGTGGACGTCAGCGACGTGGACGTGCAGGACTGGGGCCACTTTGTATATTTTGCCGATCCCGACGGCAACCGGTGGGCCGTCCAGTACATCCCCGGGCGCAGCGCCTGACATCCCGCGCCCGGGCGACTGTATCCGTGACGCAGACCGGGTTGTTTTCGTGACGCATGTCGCGGCGGTGACATCCCTTGGGCGCCGTGCCTGGGGCACAATGGGGACCGTGAACCTCTCCACGCCGGCTGCTGCCCGGACCCTGACCTGCCGCGCCGTCCTCTTCGACATGGACGGCACCCTTGTGGACTCCACCGCAGTGGTGGAACAGGTGTGGGGTGAATTTGCCGCCCGCTACGGGCTGGACATCGAGGAAATACTCCGGACCTCGCACGGTGTCCAAGCCGGCGATACCGTCAGGCGTTTTGCGCCGCCGGGGGCAGACGTGCTGGCGCTGACAGCGGAACTCGGTGCCATGGAACGCGTCCGGACCGAGGGCATCCTGCCCCTGCCCGGAGCAGCCCGGCTGCTGGCCGCCCTGCCGGCGGACGCCGTCGCGCTGGTGACCTCGGCTGACCGCGTCCTTGCTGACGTCCGGATGGGGGCAGCGGGGCTGGCCATGCCGGCCACGGTGGTGACGGCAGAGCTTGTCACCCGGGGCAAGCCGGATCCCGAGGGGTACCTGAAGGCCGCTGCCGGTCTTGGGGTGGATCCTTCGGAGGCAGTGGTGTTTGAAGACGCTCCCGCCGGCATCGCAGCCGGCGTGGCGGCGGGCATCCCCACCGTAGCCGTGGGGCCCAACACGGGAGCGCTGCCGGCGGGGGTGCTGCACATTGCTGATTACAGTGCCGTGACCGCCTGCGTGGACAAGGACGAGGACGGCCGGACGGTCATTTCTTTCCGGCTTTGAGGTCCGCCACCACTTTGGCGATGCGCCGGGCCCGGGTTTCCGGCGTTTTGGCTTCACCCAAGGGTTCAACGTACCGCCGCTGGGAGCTGTAGCCCAGGGTCGCGTAGAACTCCTGCGCCGCCGGCTCCGCCGCCATTGCAGCCGCAAGATCCTCCGGAATCTCAATGATGCGCGGCTGCGTGTCCAGTTCCAGGGTCACTTCAACGGTGTCTCCCGCCTGCACACCGACGAACTCCCTGTTGGCTGCGCTCAGCGAAATGAGGTTCTGGCCGCCCATCACAGCGATGCTGCTGCGATAGCTCTTGCCGTTGACGGTCACCACCACAGGCGGCCGCCTGCCGGCTCCCAGCTCCGCAACAACCTGCTGGGGGACTTCGATGCCGGTTTTATTGCCGCTGCCCTGGATGGTGGTGGTGAACTTCATGCATCACAGTATGCCGGGCGGCCGGGCCCTCCAGAAGGTCCCGGACCTCAGCAGCCGGCTGTTGTACTACCCGCGTGTTGTAGCACTCGCGTGTTGTAGTACCGCACAAGCCATTACGGGTTAGTACCAGTTATTCGACAGGTGGAAGTTCAACGCACCGCACGGCGACTGGTAACGCTCCTGGATGTAGTTCAGGCCCCAGTTGATCTGCGTGCGGTAGTTGGTGAGGTAATCCGCGCCGGCGCTGGCCATCTTCTCGGCGGGCAGGGACTGCACGATGCCGTAGGCGCCGCTGCTCGGGTTGGTGGCCGTGGTGGTCCAGTCCGATTCCTTGTTCCACAGGGTTACCAGGCACTGCATCTGGTCAGGAGCCCAGCCGTAGTTCCCCAGCTGGCCGGCGGCGTACGCCTGGGCGCCGGCGGGATCGTTGACCGCGACGACGGGCGCAGGCTCGGGGGCAGGTGCCGGAGCGGGCTCGGGAGCGGGTGCTGGAGCCGGCTCAGGGGCGGCAACCGGCGCGGGCTCGGGGGCCGGAGCAGGTGCCGGAACCGGTGCGGGCTCTGCCGCTTGCGGGGCTACAGCTATTTCCGGCGCGGCGGGCTCAGGCGCCGGATTGGACGTAATCTCGCTCTTCTCGATGCTGAGGTTCGACTGCGCCTGGGCGGCCTGCGTTTCAGTGGCCGCTCCACGGATACTGGTTTCCGTAGCCTGTCCCGCGGCTCCCACTCCAACGAGGAGTGCGCAGGATGCGGCAATAACAGCGGCGCGTTTGCCGAAGGAAGGAATTGTGCCGGTTTCCGGTCCAGCGTGCGGTGCAGAACCGTTTTTTGGACGTGGTTTTACCAGGTTTTTGAACATGATGAATCGCCTCTCACACCTGCGGAGTTAGCTGTCGGGTTCGGATGAGGGCATCCGGCCACACGGAAAGATCACGTGCTGGCTTAACCCCAAGGGCAATCAGTGCCCGGGACGGTGGGTCCCCCGCCTCTGCCTATGTTCAAAGGGAATCCGGGAAGTGGCAGAGCTTGGCGTCATCCGGATATGCGGTTCGAACACGAACTGCACCCAATCGACGGTACAGGAATACGGCGCCTGAGTCACATTTTGGTAACAGAGATCACGACGGCGGCGCGTCGCCTTGCTGCCCCGTACGCGCCAGCGGGATCTGGACGGCGAACTGTGTACGCCCTGGTTGTGATGTCACCGTTACCGTTCCGCCGTGGGCCTCAACAATTGATTCGACGATGGACAACCCCAAGCCACTGGTGCCTTCTGCCGCTGAAGCGCCCGCTTGGTCTCCCGCGCCCTTCCGGGCCGCGTCTGCGCGGGCGAAGCGTGAAAAGGCGTGGTCCATAAACTCCGCCGGGATACCGCCGCCGTCGTCCGTTACCGTTACCAGCGCAGCACCTTCGGCCGTCACCCCAACTCCTGTAACAACCGTTGTTCCGGCCGGCGTGTGTTTCCGCGCGTTGGAGAGCAGGTTCATCAGCACCTGGCGCAGCTGCGACGCGTCACCGTTGACCACCACCGGCTCATTCGGAAGTTCCAGCCGCCAGGTGTGGCCGGGTGCCATAACCTTTTCATCACTGACGGTTTCGACCACCAGCTGCGTAAGGTCCACCTCGCTAAGCTTCAGCGGCTGGCCCTCATCGAGCCGGGCAAGCAGCAGCAGGTCTTCCACCAAGGCAGTCATCCGCTCCGACTGGCTCTGTACGCGGGCAAGGGACTTTTGGCCGTCCGGGGTTAAAGACTCCGTCATCCTCATCAGCTCGGTGTAGCCGCGGATGGCGGTCAGGGGAGTGCGCAGCTCGTGGGAGGCGTCGGCCACAAACTGGCGCACCTTTGTTTCGCTCTTCTGGCGCGCCTGCAGCGCGTTTGCCACGTTGTCCAGCATGAGGTTGAGCGCGTGCCCGACGCTACCCACTTCCGTCCCGGGATTGGAGTTCGACGGCGGCACGCGCACCGCGAGCGCCACCTCGCCGGCGTCCAGGGGCAGCTGCGATACCCGGGTGGCCACCTCGGACAGCTGTTCGAGCGGCTTCATGGTGCGGCGGATAAGGACGGTCCCCACCAGTCCGATCAGCAGCAGTCCGCCCAGGGAAACAAACACAAACGTCCACACAAGGGAGGCAAGCGTGCTTTCCTTGCCGGCAAGGGGGAGCCCGGTGACCAGGACATCGCCGAAGTTCGTTTTCACCGCTACCAGCCGGTAGTCGCCGTTCGAGAGGGTGCGTTTGACGGGTTGCGTGTCTGTAGCCAGCCCCAACAGGGCCTGCTTGTCCTCAGTGGAGAGGGGCGAACGGGTGGTGTCCGAGGTGAGGAAGCCGCCGCTGTTGACTTGGCCGTTCAGGATGCGCGCGTTCATGGTTCCGACGCTTTGGCCGCGGGCGTCCAGGGGGTCCCGTCCATTGAAACCGCCATTCGGAGGGCGGCCCGGATTATTGGACCGGTCTGCGGCCTGGTTCAGCTGTTCGTCCAGCTGGCGGGTCAGGAACGCATCCATGGAGGCATAGCTGGCCACGCCCACCGCACCGCAGATGGCGATCAGCAGGGCCATGGCGAGGAGGATGAGGCGGGTTCGCAAGTGCCAGGTGCCGGGTTTGAGCCAGCTCCGGCGGTGGGGATCAGCTGCCTGTTGTGGCGCCATGGTGCGCCTACTCGGCAGGCTTGATGACGTACCCGGCGCCGCGAACGGTATGGATCATGGGCGGGTGCACGGCGTCCACCTTCTTGCGCAGGTAGGAAATGTAGAGCTCAACGATGTTGGCCTGGCCGCCGAAGTCGTAGTTCCATACCCGGTCCAGGATTTGCGCCTTGCTGATGACCCGCTTGGGATTCTCCATGAGGTAGCGGAGAAGCTCGAACTGCGTAGCCGTCAGCTGCAGCTCCTCGCCTGCCCGGGTTACCTCGCGGGTATCCACGTTGAGCACCAGGTCGCCCACCACCAGTTCGGCCGTATCCATGGCGGCAACCCCGGAGCGCTGGACCAGGCGGTGCAGCCGAAGCAGGACTTCCTCCATGCTGAACGGTTTGGTGACGTAATCGTCGCCTCCGGCCGCCAGGCCCACGATCCGGTCCTGGACCGCGTCCTTGGCGGTAAGGAAGAGAGCGGGCACTTCGGGCGCGAACGTGCGGATCCTTCCCAGTAGCTCGACGCCGTCGAACCCCGGGAGCATCACATCAAGGACCAGGACGTCTGGTCGGAAGTCCTTGGCCAGTTTCACGGCTTCAGGGCCGTCGGCCGCAACAGCCACCAACCAATTGGCCATGCGCAGGCCCATGCTCATGAGTTCCGAGAGGCTTGGCTCGTCGTCCACCACCAGGGCACGGATGGGGGACCCGTCCGGGTGGGAGAGCTGGGGGAGGTTGTTGGTCATGGAGTGCGAAGTGGCCATGGAACAACTCTCCGATCAATCGTTGAGCCGGGACTATGGGCTTCCTGTGTCTCAGCTGTGAATCCCAGCCTAGCGAGCTGGGCGGGTGAAGGCTGGGTACGGAAAAGGAGCGGCTGCTGCTGCGTCATGACGAGGCAATGCAACTCCGGACAACGTTGTTCTTGCACCAGCGCCGCCGTTGCGGCGGGTGGGGACGAGTGATTTGCCCGTCCAGATCCGGCTGCCGCTGGACAGCGGGGCCGTAGGCGGGGACGATTCCGGCATTACCGGCACATCTGAAGAAAAAGGCCGCGGGTGAAGCAAAGGGCGAATTAAGTTCCGCCGGTGGGGCCAAGGGGCCGGAAAAGCGGGATAATGATCAGCAATCTGACCATTGTCCAGAATCGTGATCTGCACCACATCAAGCGCTTTTGTCTCAGAATGCGGACTAAAGCGTCCATTGTTACTTGCAAGTTGGCATTGTTACGCTGCACACTTCCATTGTGAACAAGAACTCAACAGCACCTGCAGCCGCAGACTATTGGCCCAGCACATCAGCTGCTGCCGACATGCGCTGTTGTCGAATGTACGCCTGATCTTCCCACCCCTCGAAGTTCGTCGGCATACGCCCCCCAGCCCAGCGTCGGGCGTCCCTCCCCAGTTTCAGTGCGGGGAACCAAACATTCGAGCCGCGATGACGGCCATTCACATTGAGGTAAGCAATCCATGTCAGTTGCATCCGGATACGTCCACATTTCCGTCCGTAACGCCGCCAAGGGCGGCCAGCCTTCCGGCCTCCGTCCCGGCTTCGGACCACGCACGTCCCTTGCTCCCGCCACGTCCGGAAGCAGCTTTCCCGGCTCGGGATACGGCCCCCAGGGCTACAACCCCAACTCCTACGGCCAGCTTCGTGCCGTTCCGCCCGCCGAGGCCGCGCCGGTCACTGCTCCCACCCCCGTAGTCGCCGGGCCGAATCCGGTCCGCCCGGTGGCAAATGACAACGTTGCCCGGGGATTCGTTCTCTACATGGGAATCGACGAGGAAACCGCAGCCGCCGCCGGTACCTCCATCGCCAAGCTTGCCCAGGAAATCCGTGCTTACGCCCAGTCCCTGGTAACGGGAGCCGAGAGCTACGCCGCTGTTGCGGTTGCCCCTGCCGGCACGCCCGGCTCGGCGCTGGACGTCGTCCGCTCCACTTTCGGTGACCCTACGGTCAACACCCGCCAGCGCACCGAAACGCCGCGGCCGCAGCAGCCCCAGGAGCCGCGTCCCTCCGGCGTCCTGATCGACCTCGCCCGCCGCGAAGTGCACCTGGACGGTGAATCCCTGAACCTCACGTTCAAGGAGTTTGAACTCCTGAACTACCTCGTGGAAAACGGAACCCGCACGGTGGGACGCGACGAGCTGCTCGAAGGCTTGTGGCGCAACGCCGAAGAAGTGCCCAACGAGCGCACCATCGATGTCCACATCCGCCGCCTCCGCTCCAAGCTGGGCCGCCTCGCCAACACTGTGCGCACCGTTCGCGGCCAGGGTTACCGGTTCTACGAGCACCCCGAGGTTGTTGTCTGGGCCGCTCCGGAATACTCGATCTAGCCCCTTACAGGCAGTAAGCGGCAGTTTGGCGGTGCCTTAGGCTTGGGCCATGAGCCAGCACCATCTTCGACGCCTTGTGATCATGCGGCATGCCAAAGCCGATTGGCCTGGCGGCGTAGCTGACCACGAGCGGCCGCTGGAGGAGCGGGGCCACCGGGAGGCGCCCCTCGCCGGGCGCTGGCTGCTCAAGCACAACATCGTGCCCGACTTCATCCTGTGCTCCAGCGCCCTGAGGACCCGGCAGACCTGCACGTGGGTATGTTCCGAACTGGGGGACAAGGCGCCGACGCCCAAGCTCGAAGACGGGCTCTACGCTTCCTCCGCGCTGCGGATGCTCACCGTGGTCAACCATGTGCCCGATACCGTCACAACGCTGATGCTGATCGCGCACCTGCCAGGGGTGCAGGACCTTGCCATGCACCTCGCCTCACGCGATTCAGACCACGATGCCTACATGGACGCCGCCACGAGGTATCCCACCAACGCCCTCACCGTCCTCGAAACGGAGAAGTCCTGGGCGGAGCTGGACGGACAGGACGCGCGGATCACCAAATTCAAGGTGCCCCGGGCCCACTAGCGCAAGCTAATTCCTCGGCTGCCGCACTTGCCCGCGTCCGCCGGGCGGAGTGCGCGGCTGAGCAGCGCTGGCCTGCCGTGCGGTTGTCCTCCTCGCGGAGTTGCTGCCGCCGCGGCCAGCGGCCCGGACCCCGGCAGGACGGGATGCGCCGGCTTGCGCAGTGCGCCGGCGTCCTGGCCATACGGCGCCCGTGAACAGTGCTGCCAGGGCGGTCAGCGCCGAGAGCGCGGCCAGGAAGAAGTAGTTGTCCGGGTCTGAGGTGGGCAGCGGGGTGCCGAACACTGACGCCTCGTCGGTGGAAGCCAGCTCCCACGTGCTCAGGAAGGCCAGCGATCCCGCCACGGCGAGGCTCGTGGACAGGCCGGCAATGGCGAGCATAACGAAGCGTCGACGGCGCAGTACTTCCGTGATGCAGGCGAGGCAGGCGAGCGCGAGGACGCCGAGGAAAGCGGTGAACACGGGTTCCGCCAGCGTCATGCCTGTCAGAACCAGCAGCCCTGCAGCCACGATGCCGCTGATGACCGCGAATTTTCCGCTGTTCCCCATGTGGCGCATGTTCACCATCATCCCTGAGAAGCGGGCTGCTTCAGCACGTAGCCGCGCATGATGGCCATGATTGCTGCAACGCTTTGGTCACGGGTGCGCTCCGGGTTGTAGGTCTGCCGGTCAAGCCCCACCACAAAGCATGCGCCAAAAATTGCCGTTTCCAGGCTGCCCCGGGAAACGGACTGATCCACAGGGTACGCTTTGGCAACGTTTTCCACCGCTGCAGCAATGACCGCCAGGAGCTCGGCCCGCAGGAGCGTAAAGGTCCCTTGCCATTCGCTGGGCGTGCGCCAGTTCTCGCTCATCCACAGCCGGGCAAAGGACGGGTACTCGGCCATAAAGTCCATGGCCTGGCCGATCATGGCTTCCATGGCACGCAACGGATCCTGGCGGGAGGCGCCGCCCGGCGCCCCCAGCAGCCGGCCCTTGAGGATATCCACGCCGTACCGCAACAGCTGCGCGATGAGGTCGGACTTGCTGCCGAAATTGTAGTAAACCGTCCCCTTGGAAACGCCTGCAGCAACTGCAATCTCATCAACAGTCACACCGGCGGCACCACGTTCACCGATCAGCTCCATGGAGGCGTCAAAGAGCTTCTGCCGTGTGGCCGTCGTCCTCGCGGGGCGGAGTTTTTTCGCTGGCTCCAGATCGGCGGCACTCATACTGCAATCTCCGGCTTCAGCGTCTTGAGCGTCCAGTATTTTCCCTTGCGGACGGCCAGGATGGACATGACCAGGCCCAGCGCCGTGTACCCCGCAAGTCCCAGCACGGTGGGGACGATCATGGAGAGGTCGGCGCCGTAGATCAGGTGCCTCATTCCCGTCACCACGTAGCCCATGGGCAGGATTTCGTGCACCACGTGGAGGGGCTGTGGCGTGGTCTGCCACGGGAAGGTTCCACCGGAGGAAACCAGCTGCAGGACCAGCAGGATCAGGACCACAAGCTTTCCGGGGGAGCCCAGCAATGCCACGATGCCCTGGATGAGGGCACTGAAAGCCATGGCGGCGGCCAGCATAAAGAGCCACATCAGGACGGGATAGGCGGCGTCCAGGCCCAGCGCCAGGTTAACCACCAGGGTGAGGAGGGTGGCCTGCACCACCGAGACGGCCAGGAAAGGCAGCCAGCCCCCGACGGCGATTTTCCAGGAGCGGGCATTGGACGCGAGCGCCCTTTGCGTGAGGGGCCGCATTGCCTGGATCAACATAAAGATGCCGATCCACAAGGCAAGAGTGAGGAAAAACGGCGCCAGCCCGGCGCCGTAGGACCCGGCCTTTGCCTGCGAAACGTTGCTGACAGCCACAGGATCGGCGATCACCTGCGACAGGTTGCTTTTCTGGGCGTCGTCCGGATTCGGAACCTGACCGGCACCTCCCGCAATCTCGTTGGCGAGGGTCCGGGAACCGTCCGCGGCGGACCCTGCGCCCTCCTCGAGCTGCGCCGCGCCGGCGTCGAGCCTGTGCGCTCCGTCGGCCACGGCGGCGGCACCATCCGCCGCTGACTGCTGCCCCGTGGCAAGCGCCGCCGCTCCCGTGTGCAGCTGGTCCGCACCTCCGGAGGACTGCGTGATCGCTTCTTTCAGTGCCGGCGTGGCGGCGGCCAGTTGTGCCGCACCCACACTGACGGCCTCGGCGCCGTCTGCCAGCTGCTGGACCTGCGCAGCGTCGGTCTGGATTTTTGCTTTGGCAGCTGCCACCGGGCTGGAGCCGGAGACCGCGTCGAAGTCGGCCAGGATGCTGCTCGCCTGCTCCTGCGTGAGGACGCCGGCAGCCATCAGCCTGTTGTTCGACTCCACCACACGGGTGCGAAGTCCCTGGTCAGCAACGTCCAGCTGGGCGGCAACGTCCTGGACCTTGGTGTTCAGCTGGGCATTTCCGGCGGCAACCTGCGCGGCACCCGCTGCCAGTGTCCGGGAATCACCGGGCAACGTTGCTGTCTTGTCCCTCAGGACGGAGAGCCCGCTGCTCAGCTGGCCGGCGCCGTCGGTCAGCTGGTTGGCGCCGTCGCGCAGTTTGAGCTGACCCGCGTAAAGCTCGTCAGCTCCGCTGCTCAGCCCCGCAGCCCCGTCATGGAGGGCCACACTCCCGTGCTGGAGGGTGGCCACGCCGTCGGCAAGCCGGCCGGCGCCGTCAGCCGCCTTGACCATCTGCGTGTGGATGGTGCCGAATCCGGTGAGCAGCTGGTTGGCGGTTTCTTCGCCGACGTCGGCTGCAACCGTGCTGTGGACGGACGTGGTCAGCTTGTCCACGATGGTGCTCAGCAGATAGTTGTTGGCGTCGTTTGTGGTGACGTTGAGCATGGCTTGGCTGGCGGAATCGAAGCTGCCGGGGGAGACGAGGTGGGCGGAAAAGTCCTGCGGTATTTTCAGTGCGAAGGCGTACTTGCCGCTGGCCACACCGTCGTCCGCTTCGTCCGCGCCCGCCACCGGGATCCAGTGGAAGACGTTTCCCTCCACCAGGCTGTCGGCGACTTCCCTGCCTGCCAGGAGTTTGGAGCCGTCGCGGGCGGTGGCACCGGCGTCCTCAACCACCAGTGCGGCGTCGATCTGGTCCAGGTTGCCGTACGGGTCCCAGTTGGCATATAGGTACACGGCGCCGTAGAGCAGCGGGACCATGGTCAGCGCCACGATGGTCAGCTTCGGCAGCAGCCCGCCTGTCATTCGCTTGAGTTCAGAGCGGGCCAGCCGCAGCACTGTCATTTCGTATCCTGGGTTTCGAGTTTGAGTCCGCGGGCATCGGCGGGGCTTTCCGTTTCAGCTTCCGTCCCGGCCTTGAGCTCGTGGGGCACGGGCTCATGGGGCACGGCGTTGCCGATCGCAACAATCGGCCCGGACCACGACGGCGGCGGGGCAGCTACCGCCGCAACGACGGCGAGCGGCCGTCCGGCGTCGAACGCCAGCTGCTCCAGGCGTGGCAGCCAGGTGCCGGCGTCGGCGCTGTGCCGGTCCGGTGAGTCGACCACCAGCAAGTCGGTATGCGGGCTGGCCAGAGCCAGCGCCGTCAGGAGTTCCAGCCGGCGGGAAGGATCCAGCTGCTCGGTCCACAGGCCGGCGATGTCCTCAAAGCGGTTCACCTTAAGCCACGGACTGCTGAGCAGGGCGCCGCGGTACCGGCGGGGGATCAGGGCCAGGTCTTCCGTCACCAGGTCGCGCACACTCAGGTGCCGCTCGGGCTCGTTGACGCCGGGGGCATCAACAAGGGCGCTGGCCGTGCGGAGTGCCCTGATACCGCGGGTGCCGTCCCAGCTGACGGAGCCGCCGTTTGGTTTCATTCGGCCGCTCAGTACCAGGGCCAGAGCAGTCCGCTGATCCTGCCGTTCCCCGCAGGCGAGTACCAGTTCCCCGCGGCCTGCCTCAAAGGAAGTTGCCGGGAGCAGGGCATCCCGGCGGCCATGGACATGGAGTTGCTGAGCCAGGAGCAAGGGTGCCTTTCGGGGAGGGGTTCGGCACCCATTCTATTTGAACTGACTAGTCAGTTCAAATACGCAACCTACAGCCCGTACTTTTCCAGGAGCCGCAGCCAGACCTCGCTGATGGTGGGGTAGGAGGGGACGGCATGCCACAGGCGGTCAAGCGGTACTTCTCCCACCACGGCAATAGTGGCGGCGTGCAGGAGTTCCGCCACGTCCGGCCCGGCGAACGTCGCACCGAGGAGAACCTTGCGGTCCTCGTCAATCACCAGCTGTGCCCACCCCTCGTAGTTCTCCGAGTGCAGCGACGACCCCGCCACCTGGATGGGAAGTTCCACGGAAGAAGCGTTGTAGCCGTCCTTTTGTGCAATGTCCAGGGTGCGGCCGACGGCTGCGAGCTCCGGGTCGGTGAAAACAACGCGGGGTACTGCATGCTCGTTGGCACTTTGCGCGAAGCGGCTCCAGTCCCTGGCTTGACCTTCCAGTTCCCCCTTGGCGCGGGCAGCAATGGCGTCTCCGGTGGCCCGGGCCTCGTACTTGCCCTGGTGTGTAAACAGGTTCTTGCCGGCGGCGTCACCAACTGCATACAGCCAGGGTTCCCCGCCGGGGGCTCCTTCCACCAACCCCGAATTGTCCGTGTGAAGGGTGAGGTGCCCGGCCCCTGTGGCCTCAAATCCAACGCTTTCCAGCCCCAGGCCTTCCAAGGCGGGATGCCGGCCTGTGGCCACGAGGACCTTTTCGGCGGTCACGCTGGAACCGTCAGCCAGTTGCAGGCTCAGCGAGCCGTCGTCGTTCTCGCTAATGCTTTCCGTGGTGGTGTGGAGCCGGATCTCCACGCCATCGGCGCGCAAGCCTGCCGCGACCAAGTTGGCTGCGTCGGCCGGGAAGGTCCGGAGCAGTCCGCTGCGTGCCACGAGCGTCACAGTGGAACCCAGCCGTGCGTAGGCCTGGGCCAGTTCCACCCCGGCAACGCCGCCACCCAGTACCGCAAGCCGCGGCGGAACTGCCTTGGCTGAGGTTGCCTCCCGGGTTCCCCAAACCTGCACGTCCTGAAGCCCGTCTATAGGAGGATTGTTGGGAGCTGAACCGGTGGCCAGCACCACCGCATGGCGGGCCTGAAGCTGGTATGAGTTGCCGTCGAGCCCCGCGACTTCCACGGACTTGGGCGCAGTCAGCCAAGCATGGCCGCGGATCAGTTCGATGTCCGTGTCCTGGACCCACTGGACCTGCCCGTCATCCTGCCAGTTCGATGTCATGTAGTCACGGCGCTTGAGGACGGCGGCCGCATCAAGGGTCCGCGTCACTGCTTCCTTGGCGCCCGGTGCGGTCTGGGCTCCATGGAGGGCCGTGCCGGGGCGGAGCAGGGCTTTTGAGGGCATACACGCCCAGTAGGAGCACTCACCGCCCACCAGTTCAGCTTCCACGAGCACGGCCGTGAGGCCGCCCTGTACCACCCTGTCAGCCACGTTTTCCCCGACGGCGCCGGCGCCGATCACTACAACATCAAATTCACGCGAAATCGCCTCGGGCATCATGGGGAAAGCCTACGCCCGGGATCCGGCCAGCGGCCTGAGGCGGAACGGCGGGCGGACTGCGGGTTGCACACGTTTGATCGCGTAACTTTTGGCCGCTAACCGTAACTTTTAGCGGGCAAAGCAAAAGGTCCGCACCGGCTAACCGGTGCGGACCTTATCTGTGCGCCCAAAGGGATTCGAACCCCTGACCTTCTGTTCCGTAGACAGACGCTCTATCCAGCTGAGCTATGGGCGCATCTTGTGTCCGGGGAGAAGAACCGCTCTCCCTGAACCTCGAATTACTTTACGCGAGGGTTGGCCGCGATGCCAAATCGGACAGCATGTAATCTCCGCGACTAGACCGGTATAGGTGACCTTCGTCACTTTATGGGACGATTTGAACCTGACATTCCTTGATTTCCCGCGGAAACGTGTTTCTGCGGGGCTAAATGCTCAGCATACGTCCCAAAAACTCCGGTGGTCCGGACCATAGCATTTAGCACACACCGATGAACCCGAGGAAGGGAACCGAAATGGGCGATCTGGCGCAAAAGCCGCTGCTTGAGAATGCACCCACCACACATGCCGGTCTGCTGGCATGGGTCGAAGAGGTTGCTGAGCTTACGCAGCCGGACCGGATCTACTGGGTCGACGGCTCCGAAGAGGAGAACACCCGCCTTACCGACGAACTGGTCGCGGCAGGAACTCTGACCCGCCTGAACCAGGACCTCTTTCCCAATTCTTTCGCTGCTTTCTCCGATCCCGCTGACGTGGCCCGCGTGGAGGAGCAGACCTTCATTTGCTCCGAGAAGGAGCACGACGCCGGGTTTACGAACAACTGGATGGCGCCGGCAGAAATGAAGGACAAGCTTCGCGGCCTGTTCGCCGGGTCCATGCGTGGCCGGACCATGTACGTCATCCCGTTCGTTATGGGCCACCTCGACGCCGAGGACCCTAAATTCGGCGTCGAGATCACGGACAGCGCCTACGTTGTGGCTTCGATGCGCATCATGGCCCGGATCGGCACCGATGTCCTGAACCGCATCACCGAAACCAACGCGTTCTACGTCCCTGCGCTGCACTCGCTGGGGGCCCCGCTCGAGGCCGGCCAGGCAGACGTGCCCTGGCCCTGCAACCCGGACAAGTGGATCGTCCACTTCCCGGAAGAGCGGTCCATCTGGTCCTTCGGCTCGGGCTACGGCGGCAACGCACTGCTGGGCAAGAAGTGCTACGCCCTGCGCATCGCCTCCGTGATGGCCCGTGACGAGGGCTGGCTGGCCGAGCACATGCTCATCCTCAAGCTCACCTCGCCCGAACAAAAGACGTACTACGTCTCCGCTGCCTTCCCGTCCGCCTGCGGCAAGACAAACCTTGCCCTCCTGGATCCCACCATCAAGGGCTGGAAGGTCGAAACCCTCGGTGACGACATCACCTGGATGCGGTTCGGCAAGGAAGGCGAACTGCGCGCCGTCAACCCTGAAGCAGGCCTCTTCGGCGTTGCCCCCGGCACGGGCTGGGGCACCAACCCCAACGCCATGCGGGCCATCGCCAAGGGCAACAGCATCTTCACCAACGTGGCACTGACCGACGACGGCGGCGTCTGGTGGGAGGGCATGACCGAGGAAGTCCCCGCTCACCTCACCGACTGGCAGGGCAACTCCTGGACCCCGGACTCTGACAAGCCCGCAGCGCACCCCAACTCGCGCTTCTGCACGCCGATCGACCAGATCGACATGCTCGCCGAGGAGTACCACAGCCCCAACGGGGTTGAGCTTTCGGCCATTCTGTTCGGCGGCCGGCGCAAGACCACCATCCCCCTCGTTACCGAGGCACGCAGCTGGTCAAACGGCATCTTCATGGGGGCCACGCTGTCCTCGGAAACAACGGCCGCCGCAGCGGGTGCAGTGGGCGTGGTGCGCCGCGACCCCATGGCCATGCTGCCCTTCATCGGTTACGACGCAGGCGACTACCTGAACCACTGGGTCAACCTCTCCGCAAAGGCCAACCCCGAGCGGCTGCCCAAGATTTTCCTGGTCAACTGGTTCCGCCGGAACTCTGAGGGCGGCTTCGCCTGGCCCGGATTCGGCGACAACGCCCGTGTCCTCAAGTGGGCCATCGAACGCCTTGAGGGTACAGCGGATGCTGTTGAGACCCCGATCGGTTTCGTGCCTACCGGCGATTCGATCGATCTGGAAGGCCTGGACATGACCCCCGCCCAGGTGGAGGAAGCAGTTAAGGTGGACCCGACCGAGTGGGCAGCTGAACTGGCCTCCATCGAGGAATGGTTCGCCAACTTCGGCGGATCGCTTCCCGACGCGCTCCAGTCGGAGCTCACCAGCCTGAAGTCCCGGCTGGGGTGAACCCCTTAAGTACAACGGCGTCTTAAGTGCGACGACGGCCCCGCACCCTTCCAACAAAGGGTGCGGGGCCGTCGTCGTTCGTTGCCAGGGAGGCGGTGGGGGACTCAGCCGGCCAGCCAGATGTCCGGGCCGAACACCTCGTAGTGGATCCGGGTAGCGGGGATCCCGGCGTTGATTGCCTCGTTGCGGATGGTCTTCATAAAGGGCAGAGGGCCGCACAGGTAGAGGGAAGCATCGGCCGGAAGGTCCACTTCGCGCAACGACATAAAACCCGCCTCGGCCCCCGCTGCAGGCTGCTCCAGCCACAGCCGCAGCTCGGCACCATCCAGGCGCTCGACGTCGGCAGTCATCTGGCTGCGCAGGGCCCAGCTGTCCAGGGCGCTCTCGGCGTGAAGTACCAGCACCTGCCGTTCGGACCCGGAATCAGCCAGGGAGCGCAGGATTGACGCGGTGGGCGTGCAGCCGATGCCGGCGGACGCCAGCACCACCGGACCGTCCCCGTCCTTGAGGGTGATCTCGCCGTACGGGTTGGAGATTTCCAGGATGTCGCCCACCTGCACGCTGTTGTGAAGGACAGGTGAGACCTCGCCGCCGTCATCCAGCTTGGTGGTGAAGCTGCGGCTGGTGCCCGCTTCGCCCGACAGGGAATACTGGCGCACCTGGCGAAGTCCCTCAGGCAGGACCACTTTGACGCTGATGTACTGGCCGGGAAGCGCCGGCGTCACCGGGGCTTCGTCTGCGGGCTCAAGGGTGAAGGTTGTTGATCCGGCCCCGGCGGGAGTTTTGGCAGCCACCCGCCATGGCATCCACATCCTGTCATTCGCCTGCCCTGCGTACAGCGCCTTCTCGAGTTTGATCAACGCGTCCGCCATAAGCCAGTACACCTCTGTCCAGGCTTCCGCGATTTCGGGCGTAATGACCTCTGCCAGGTCCTCGGCGATGGCCGCGAACAGGTGCTCGTAGACCACCTGGTACTGCGGTTCCGTGATGCCCAGGGAGGCGTGCCGGTGGGCGATCCGCGAGAGGACAGTCTCGGGGAGGGTGCCCGGATTGTTGACGAGGTGCGTGGCGAAGGCCGCGATACTGCCTGCCAGGGCCTGCTGCTGGTTGCCGGAGCGCTGGTTGGAGCGGCTGAACAGGCCGTCCAGGAGTTCGGGATGCGCGGCGAACAGCCGTTGGTAAAACTTGGGCGTAATTTCACTGATGCGTGCACCAACGAGCGGCCGCGTTGCCTCGATGACGGGGCGGGATTTGTCCGAGAGCATAGGAACTCCTGAGGTAGGGACCGGGGCCCTTCGCCCGGCCTTTGCGAATACTTGCATTGCAGATGCTTGTATTCATCCCAAGTTCTACACGCTGTAGAACTTCGGATCAAATCCTGCGGCCCATGCGCCTGCAGTCCACGTAACGGTCAGGGAAGATGTTCCAGGCAGGGCCTAAAGCCCCGGGCGAAGTCCGATAATTTCGAAGACCGGGGCCATCTGCCGGGAAGCGGGAAGATCGGCGATCACTACACCGTCAAGCTCGTGGTAAAACGCCTCGCGCGCCCGTGACAGTGCCGTGCGGAGCTTGCAATCGTTGATAAGCGGGCAGTTGCCGCTGGGTGCAACGCACTCAGCGGCATCACTTCGGGTGTCGAGCAGGCGGAGGATCTGGCCCACCGTGGCTTCACGGCCTGCGTGGCTCAGCCTGAAACCGCCCGTGCGGCCCCGCTCCACCTCGATCAGCCCCAGGTTGCGTAGCTTGGCCATGGCCTTGCTGACATGGTTGTAGGGCGTCCCCACGGTATCGGCAATGTTTTGCGTGGTAAGCAGGGTGCCGCCAGGGGCGGCTGCAAGCACCATGAGTGCCCGCAGGCTCACGTCTGCAAAAGCATTGATTTTCATGGCCGGACGCGGTCTAGTCCACCCAGATGGCGGGCTCGCTGGCGTCAGCCGCGAGCTCGCCGAACTCCCACGTTCGGGTGACGGCGTCGGCCGAATAGGGCAAAACCGCGGCAAATACCGGGCCCTCGCGGTGCTCGGTGGCCACATGGATGGCGTCCGTGTCCTCCTCCACCAGCAGGATGTCGCAGACCACAGCCGCGGCCCGGAAGTCGTCCCGGTTCTGGCGCAGCAGGGCGGTGAGGTCGCTGATCATGGCATCGGCGTCGAAGTCTCCGCCGGAGCCTTCCGCCGCGTCCGCGGGGGACACGGCAACCAGGCGGACCTCGCCGTCGTTCTGTACCGTCAGGGCGAATGGCAGGAAGCCGCCGTTGCGCTGGAGCTGTTCCTGCGCGGCGCTGATGCCTGTTCCCAGAAGGTTCTCAAGGTCCGTAGCCGTGCTCTCGGGAACGGTGTCACGCCAGGACGCTTGCCCGCCGGTGCCCCCTCCGGAGCCCAATGCGCTGTCAGCCATGCGTGGACTAGGCCCGGACCATCGACAAGACGCGGTCCCGGATACGCTCCATTGTGGCCCGGTCCGTAGCCTCAGCGTTGAGCCGGAGGAACGGCTCGGTGTTGGACGGGCGCAGGTTGAACCAGTAGCTGCCGTCATTGGCCGTGAACGTGCTGCCGTCCATGCCGTCGATGGTGATGTCTTCGTCTGCAAAGTCCAGGCGGACGCGCTCAACTGCTGCGGCTTTGTCCTCCACTTCGGAGTTGATCTCGCCCGAGGATACGTAGGGCTCGTACTCGCGGCCCAGTTCAGAAAGCGGACCGTCCTGCTCGCCCAGGGCAGCCAGGACGTGCATTGCCGCGAGCATGCCGGTGTCCGCATTCCAGAAGTCACGGAAGTAGAAGTGGGCTGAGTGCTCTCCGCCGAACACCGCCCCTTCCTTGGCCATGACTGCCTTGATGAAGGAATGGCCAACCCGGGTGCGGACCGCCCTGCCGCCGTCGTGTTCCACGAGTTCGGGCACGGCACGCGAGGTGAGGAGGTTGTGGATGATGGTGGGGGTGGCTTCGCCCTGCGCCTTGGCGCGGGCGATCTCGCGGCGCGCCACCATCCCCGTGATGGCGGACGGTGAGACGGGCTCACCATTCTCGTCGATGACGAAGCAGCGGTCGGCGTCACCGTCGAACGCCAAGCCGATGTCCGCGCCGTGTTGCAGCACTGCAGCCTGCAGGTCCCGGAGGTTCTCAGGTTCAAGCGGGTTGGCGGGATGGTTGGGGAAGGAGCCGTCCAGCTCGAAGTACAGGGGAACGATGTCCAGAGGCAATTTGGGGAGCAGAGCGTCGCCCAGGACTGCGGGGGTAGTGAGGCCGGCCATGCCGTTTCCTGCATCCACCACCACCTTCAATGGACGGGAACCGGAGAGGTCCACCAGCTTGCGGAGGTACTCGGAGTAGTCCTTGAGCACGTCCCGGACGCTGATCTGACCTCGTTTCGCGACAGCAGGGATGGAGCCGGTGTTGAGGTACTGCTCGGCAAGGGCCTGGATGTCTTTGAGGCCTGTTTCCGAGGAAATGGGCACGGCCCCGGCCTTGGACATCTTGATGCCGTTGTAGCCGGCGGGGTTGTGGCTGGCGGTAAAGGTGGCACCGGCACGGTTCAGGTATCCGCAGGCGAAGTACAGTTCGTCGGTGGAGATGAGGTCGAGGAGCTCAACGTCGGCTCCGCGGGCAACTGCGCCGCTGGCGAAAGCCTTGCTGAACTCGGGGGAGGAGGGGCGCATGTCGCCGCCCACCAGGATCGTCTGGTCCTGGAGCTGCAGGACATCCACGAACGCTGCCCCCACGGCTTCAACGATTTCGGCGGTAATGGACTCGCCCACGATGCCCCGCACGTCGTACGCCTTGAAGGATGCCGAAAGGTCAAAAGCCGTTGTCTGTTCGCTAGTCACGGGCTTATCTTACGGTGAAGCCGGAGCCCGGCAATTAACGTAGGGCTATTTTTGTGGACAAACGCATCTGTGTGAGGGCATTCGGCTGGCCGGCTTAGCCAAAATCCACATAGCAGCCACAGTGCTCCTAAGTGTCGGACGTGGCTGGGATACTGAATCAATGGTCGATAACCAGCACGGCACTGTACTTTCCGAAGCGCCAACCACTGACGTCCCTTCCTTGACAGCAACGCATGCGCAGGCACTCACCGTTCTTCGCGAGCTCGTGGGCAACCCAATGGCCGGCTTCCATGAGGGCCAGTTTGAAGCAATCGAGGCATTGGTCGACGGCGGCCGGAGGGCTCTGGTAGTCCAGCGCACGGGCTGGGGGAAGTCGGCAGTCTATTTTGTGGCTTCCCTGCTCTTGCGGCGCCGGGGTGCCGGGCCCACCTTGATCGTTTCCCCGCTCCTCGCTCTGATGCGGGACCAGGTGGCTGCCGCCGCCCGTGCCGGGGTGCGTGCCGTCGCCATCAACTCCGCCAACCAGCTGGAATGGGACACCGTCCGGGAACAGTTGGCCGCTGACCAGGTGGACGTGCTGTTGGTCTCGCCGGAGCGGCTCACCAACCCGGCCTTCCGGGAAACCCAGCTGCCGGAGCTGATCCGGCGGACCGGCCTGCTGGTTATTGACGAGGCGCACTGCATCTCCGACTGGGGCCACGACTTCCGCCCCGACTACCGGCGCATTGCGGACCTGATCACCCAACTGCCGGACACGGTTCCGGTGCTGGCAACCACCGCCACGGCAAACTCCCGGGTGGTGCATGACATCGAGGAGCAGCTTGGGGACGGTGTCCTCACCATCCGCGGTTCCCTGGGGCGTGACTCACTGCGGCTGGGCGTCCTGTCCCTGCCGGACTCGAAGCAGCGCCTGGGCTGGCTCCTGACACATCTGGCAGACCTGCCCGGAAGCGGCATCATCTATACCTTGACCGTGTCGGCGGCAGAAGACACTGCCCGGCTCCTCGCCGAAGCGGGGCACGACGTACTGGCGTATACCGGCCGCACCGATCCAGCTGACAGGGAACGCGCCGAGCAGCTGCTGAAGGACAACCAGGTCAAGGCGCTGGTGGCCACTTCGGCCTTGGGCATGGGCTTCGACAAGCCTGACCTGGGCTTCGTGGTTCACCTGGGCGCGCCGTCTTCCCCGGTGGCCTACTACCAGCAGGTGGGCCGTGCCGGCCGCGGTGCGGCCAATGCCGATGTCCTGTTGCTTCCGGGCTCGGAGGACCGCGATATCTGGCAGTACTTCGCCACCGCCTCCATGCCCTCCGAAGAAAAAGCATCGGCCGTCCTCACTGCCTTGGCGGATGCCGGCACTGCGCTCTCCACGGTGGCCCTGGAAGCTCGGGTTGACCTCCGCCGCACCCCGTTGGAACTGCTGCTTAAGGTCCTGTCCGTTGATGGCGCAGTGGAGCGGGTGGGAGGCGGCTGGCGGGCAACGGGCCAGCCATGGGTCTACGACGAAGAGCGCTACCGGCGGATCGCTGAGGCCCGCGTGGACGAGCAGGACTCCATGGTGATCTACCAGGACACCGCCGGATGCCGGATGGAATACATCACTTCCGTCCTCGACGACGAAACCGCCCATGCCTGCGGCCGGTGCGACAACTGCGCCGGGCGTTGGTTCCCCGCAGACATCGCAGAAACCGCAACGGAGGCAGCCGGCCAGACCCTCAGCAGGGCAGGCGGGATTTTGGAAGCCAGGCTTCAGTGGCCCAGCGGCATGGACCGCCTGGGCGTGCCGGTCAAGGGGAAGCTCAAACCAGCGGAAGGTTTGGCCGAGGGGCGTGTCCTGGCCCGGCTGACGGACCTTGGCTGGGGTGGTGCATTGCGCGGGCTCTTTGCCGCCGGAGCTGAAGACCGTCCCGTGGATCCGGCCATGCTGCAGGCCTGCGTGCAGGTTCTGCGGGAGTGGGGTACCGGGGACGCCCGCAACCCTGGTTGGAGCGGAGTGGGCCGGCCCGCCGCGATCGTGAGTATTCCGTCCCGGAGCAAGCCCGAGCTGGTGGGCTCACTGGCCAGGGGAATCTCGGACATCGGGCGCATTCCCTACCTTGGCGGGCTGCAGTTGGCCCATGGTGGTCCCACCGGAGGCCGCGGCGGCAACAGCGCCTACCGGTTGGCCGGCATCTGGGACCGGCTGGTGGTCGGGCCCGACCTCGAAGCTGCGCTGGCCGCTGTGCAGGGCCAGCCGGTAATGCTGATTGATGACCTCACGGACAGCCGCTGGACGTTGACCGTTGCCGGCCGCGCCCTTCGGCAGGCCGGTGCGGGAGCGGTCCTCCCGCTGGCCCTTGCCCAGGCGGGGTGAAACCAGGCGGGGTGAAACCAGGCCGGCCGAGCCAATGCAGCGGGCTCAACGACGGCTGAGGAGAGAACCGGGCCTCAGGACGGAAGGACCAGCCCAGCACAAGCAGCGGACGTCAGACTGGCGGGGACGGTTGCTCCCGGGCGGCCGGCAATGGCCAGGACCACGGAGCCTACACCCGCTGGGCTTTGCGCCGGCTGACCTCCGCGCCGGCCTGCCGCGGCAGGAACAGGCTGTCCGCCGTGCTGGCCAGCATCAGCACTGCCATGGCAATGAAGGCCCCGCGGAAGGGCCCGGCGGCGTCGTCGGGAAAGGTGCCCAACCCGTCGAACAGCCGGACCAGCAGCGCCCCCACTGCAATGCCGGCGGCAGCGGCGAGCTGGACGAGGGTGGCAGAAACAGTGTTCGCCGAGGTGAGCTGCGCCGGCGCAATGTCCGCGTACTGAACTGACGCGTAGGCCGAGAAACCGATCGAGCGGAAAGCCCCGCTGCACACCAGCAGGGCGAAGGTCAGCGGCTCGGGTGTCTCTGCCGTCAGCAGGGCGCAGAGCGCGAAGGTGGCCGCCGAGGCAACCGAGGCAAAGACGAGCATCGCCTTGAAGCCGAAACGCCGGATGAGGGGAGTTGTAGCCGGCTTGATACCGATGTTGCCGATGAACACAGCCGCCACCATGGCGCCGGCATGCAGCGGCGACCAACCGAACCCGGCCTGGAACATCAGGGGCAGCAGGAAAGGGACGGAGCTGATGGTCAGCCGGTAGGCGAACCCGCCGGTGGCCATGGCCCTGAACGTCCGGGTGCTGAAGACGCCGAGGTCAAAGAGTGGATTGCGGCTCCTCCGCATCCACAAAACGGCACAGGCGACAGCCACCGCCCCTGCTCCTGCACTGAGGGCCGCCCAGGGAGCGGGGTGGGTGTTTGCCAGTTCGAGGCCCACCACCAAAGCCCCCACGCCGAGCGTCGTAAGGAACAGCCCAAGCCAGTCCAGCCGCCGCCCCCGGTCACCCGCCGCCGCCGGGACGAGGCGCAGTGCGAACAGGAAGGCGGCCGCACCCAGCGGGAGATTGATCAGGAAGATCCAGTGCCAGGACAGGTAGGTCGTGAGCGCCCCGCCCACCAAGGGAGCGAGGACCGGGGCCAGGAGGCCGGGCCACACCAGGAACGCCGTGGCGCGGAGCAGTTCGGCTTTCGGTGTCCCGCGAAGGACCAGAAGGGTTCCGACGGGAACCATCATGGCGCCGCCAAACCCCTGCGCGACCCTGCTGAGGGTGAGCGCCGTGAGGTCCGGGCTCAGCGAGCAAGCCAGGGACGCAACGGTGAAGATTGCAATGGCCAGGCAAAAGACACGGCGGGCGCCAAACCGTTCAGCAAGCCAGCCGCTCAGCGGGATGCCCATGGCTACCGTCAGCAGGTACGCCGTCATGGTGATGCCCACGTCCGCGGCGGCGACCTGGAAGTCCTCTGCGATGTTGGGGATGGCCGTGGTGAGGACGGTGCCGTCCAGAAACTCCATAAAGAAGGTGGCGGCCACCAGCAGTGCCAGGCGCGGACTCCACGCCTGCGTGTTGCCTGGCGTCTCATCCACCATGTTGCTTGCTGCCATCCGTTCATCATTCCACCGCTGCGGCACCCGGGGTGGCACCTGTCCGTACCCCGGACGGGGAAGGGCGCCGGGGCGGCGGGCAACGTGTCATATAACCCGGCAACGTCGCTGGTACGCAAAAGGCCCCGGTCCAGGACCGGGGCCAAACGCGGAGACGGGGGGATTTGAACCCCCGGTGGAGTTGTGCCCCACACTTCATTAGCAGTGAAGCCCATTCGGCCGCTCTGGCACGTCTCCAATTGCTATTCCTAGCCCACCAAGGATACGCAGAACGTGCCACGCAGCGCAAAACGGATCAGCCGGCGCCTCAAAGTGCCCCGGGAATCGCCCGCCGCCTACAGGCCCGGGGCGTGCCCGGACCGCACCATCCTGATTTCGTGCAGGTTTTCCCAGTCGGGGATCAGGTCCTCGGCACCATCAGGCGCGAACCCGAAGTGGCTGTAGAAGCCGATCGCACGGCCGTTCCCGGCTGCCACCCACAGGCTTGCCGCGCTGTCGCCCAGTGCTGACTCCAGGAGGCGGCGCCCCAATCCCAGCCCCTGGTGCGATGCCAACAGGTAGAGTCCCCACAATTCCAGGTCCCCGGACAGTGGCGGCTCTGATGGGTGGAAGGAATCACCAGCAGGTACCCGTCGGATGCCCGCGAATCCTACGATCACGTTTTCGTCGCACGCAACCCAGGCTTCCGCGGGCTCCGCAGTGTCGAGGAGGTGGCGCCACAGCGGCAGCCGGTTGTCGGGGCCCTGTGATGCCAGGAACCCCTCGGACAGCATGCCGCGGTAGGTTTCCTGCCAGCAGCGGACGTGGACCTCCGCCAGCCGCTCCACGTCACTCCGCACCGCCCGCCGCACGGCCAGGGACACCGCTACACCATCCCGCCCGCCAGCGCCTTCCAGAGGAAATGCTGGCTGCGGGCCTGCAGCGCCGCAGCCTGCCGGTTGTCCGACGCTCCGGCGTGTCCGCCCTCAAGGGCCTCGTGGAACCACACGTTCGGGATGCCCATGGCCAGCATCCGGGCAGCCATCTTGCGCGCCTGCACCGGACCGACCCGGTCGTCGGACGTTGCGGTCCAGATGAACGTCTGCGGATATTCCACCCCGTCCTTGAGCAGGTGGTAGGGGGAGAACGTCTTAATGTACTCCCACTGCTCCGGGACGTCAGGGTCACCGTACTCCGCAATCCACGAGTGGCCGGCGGACAGCTTGGTGTAGCGGCGCATATCGAGCAGCGGCACGCCGCAGGAGACAGCTCCGAACAGTTCGGGGTACTGCGTCAGCATATTGCCCACCAGGAGCCCGCCGTTGGACCCGCCCACGCAGCCCAGCCGCTCCGGGGAGGTGACACCGCGGGAGATCAGGTGCCGCGCCACGGCCGCGAAGTCCTGGTAAGCCTTATGCCGATTCTCGTGCAGGGCTGCCCGGTGCCATCCCGGCCCGTATTCGCCGCCGCCGCGGATGTTGGCCACCACGTACACGCCGCCCCTGGAGTGCTGCGCTTCTCCGTTGGTGCCGGCGGAAGCGGACGTGCGGCGTTCCAGCCATGCCCTGCCCACAGTGCCGCTGTAGGCAGGGGTGCGGGAAACCTCAAAACCGCCGTAGCCGGAGAGCTGGGTGGGGTTTTGCCCGTCCAGCGGGAGGTTGCGGGAGGCAACCTGGAAGTAGGGAACCCGGGTTCCGTCGTCGGAAACTGCGAAGTGCTGCTGCACTTCATAGTTTTCGTCGGCAAAGAACGACGGCGAAGTCTTGACTGTCGCGTGCCTGCTCACCACCCCTGGTGTCCCCGCTGCGGCGCGCGTCAGGGTGCCCCGCATCAGCGTGCTGGGGGTGGTGAAACCCGTGGCGACGAGCCAGAAGTCGTCGCCCGCGCCGGCGTCGGCCTCGTCTTCGTCGTCCACTGCGTAGGCGTTGACGTCGTGCAGCGGCGGGCAGGCATCCAGGGGACTGGACTCCCATGCTCCGGTGGCCTCGGCCGTTGGCCGGGACGGGTCGAGGACTCGAATCTCGGAGGACACGTCCTTCAGCAGGTTGAGCAGCAGGAAGTTCCGGGTCCAGCTCCAGGACTGCAGCGAGGTGCTGGCGTCCGGGGTGAACAGCACGGACATCTCGCGAGCACCGGCCAGGTAGTCCTCAAGCCGGGCGGCGAGGAGCGATCCAGCAGGGTAGGTTGACCCGTTCAGCACCCAGTCCTGCTGGGGGCGGAACAGCAGCCATTCGCGATGTGCACTGACGTTGACGTCGGTGGGAACGTCGATGGCCGTCCAGGAACCCTCGCTCAGAACGTAATTGCTCCTGTTGTAAAAGTCGATGTAGTCAACCGCGAAGGTCCTTTCGAACCCCGGTGTGGAGTCGTGGGCCACCACTGCCATCATGTGGTTCTCCGGCACCTCGAACAGGCGGGGTGCTTGGGCCAGGGAGGCGCCGCGCTTGAGGGTGACCGCTGTCCGGGCGTACGAGGACGCAGTCCGCGGAAGGCCCTCCGCGGTGGAGGCCACCAGCAGCTCGTCTGCATCCAGCCACGACACGTTCCCCTTTGCCGTCGGCAGGTCAAAGCCGCCCTGCGCGGGGTCCACGAACGTGCGCGACTCCACGTCGAATTCCCGGTAGCGGTTGGCGTCGCCGCCGTCAGGGGAAAGCGCCAGCAGCGCCAGGCGGTAGGGCGCACCCGGGGCAGGGCGGAGGAAAGTCGCCCCGTGGAAGACCCATTCTTCGCCCTCGGCGGCGGACAGGGCGTCGACGTCCAGCAGGACATCCCAGTCGGGCGTATCAGTGCAGTAGCTGTCCCAGGTGGTGCGGCGCCACAGGCCCTTGGGGTTCTGCTGGTCCTTCCAGAAGTTGTAGTACCAGTCGCCGCGCTTGCCCACCATGGCGATCCTGTCCGTGGAGTCCAGTACCTCCAGGATTCTGCCCTCGAGTTCCACGTAGCCGGCGTCCTCCAGCAGGTCTTCCGTGCGTGAATTCTGCTCTTTCACCCACGCCAGCTGCTGCTCGCCGTAGATCTCCTCGAGCCAGACGTTTTCGTCCGTGGGCTCGGGCGCGATGCCCGACGGTGCTGTGCCGGGCGTGGTGCCGGTACCGGGGGCGGGCGCTGGATCAGCTGCAGTGGCGGTCATGCGCCCCATCCAAACAACATCCGCGGACGGCTGGCAAGTCAAGCGTCCAGCGCACACTTTGATTTCAGCCCGTACTCTGGATGCCGTGGAAAAAACGCAGAGCATCCGGACCGCCGTTATCGGGGCAGGTCCCCGGGGCACCAGTGTCCTGGAACGCCTGCTTGCCCGCAGCGCCGCGCTGATCGCGTCCGGCGCCGGCCCGGTGCGGCTCCATATCGACGTCATCGATCCCTATCCGGCAGGTCCGGGCCACGTGTGGCAGCCGGGGCAGTCGCGGCTGTTCCTGATGAACACGCAGTCCTTCTATCCCACGCTGATCCCGCAGGACCCTGCCCTGGCGCCGCCGGTCGCGGGCACCACCTTCGACCAGTGGCGGGCCCGGCAGCAGAAGGACCCTTCACCGTCCCTGACTGAAGAAGAGCGCGCGGAGCTCGCGGTCCTGGCCTCCAGCGATTTTCCCAGCCGGGCTCTGTACGGCCGGTACCTCCGCAGCACCCTGGAGGAGCTGACGCGAAACGCGCCCGACGGCGTCACCATCGACTTCCACGACACCTCCGCACTGTCGGTGCGCCCCTCGGGCGACGGAATGTTCGACGTCGGACTGGCCACCGGAGCGACGCTTCGCACCGGATCCGTCGTGCTGGCGCTGGGCCACATCCCGTCCCGCCTGAATCCTGAACAGCGGGAGCTGCAGGCTTCCGCGGAGCAGTTGGGCCTGCGGTATTTCCCGCCCGCTGTTCCCGCCGACGTCGATTGGTCCCTGATTCCTGCCGGCGAACCTGTCCTGGTCCGGGGCATGGGGCTGAACTTCTTCGACACCATGGGCCAGTTGACCGAAGGCCGGGGCGGCAAATTCATCAGCCACGGTTCGGTGCTCCGCTACGAGCCGTCGGGCCAGGAGCCGCGCATCATTGCCGCCTCCCGCCGGGGAACGCCCTATCGGGCCAAAGCTGCGCTAAACGGCTACTACCCGGCTTCCGTCACCTTGCGCTACTTCACCGAGTCTGCGCTGGACCGCTTCACCAAGGCCGGCATCCGCCCTGCGTTCGACCATGATTTCTGGCCTCTCCTGCACCGCGATGCGCTCTGGGCCTATTACTCCACCCTGGTGCGCTCGCAGCCCAATGCGGTGCCTGATTCTGCAGCCTTCCTCGAAGCACTGGATGAGGCACTCCACCCGCACGCGCACAGTGCCGCGAACTGGGAGGACAGTGTGGAGAGCGTCCTGGCTGTCCACGTCGGGCCCCGGCACCGGCTGGACCTGCCGGGTCTGGCGGCGCCGCTGGCGGGGCGGTCCTTTGCGTCGCGCGCCGAACTGGACGCCGACGTCGTGGAGTACCTGCTGGACGATGCGCGCCGCTCGGCGCTCGGCGAGGATGACCCGGTGAAAATGGCCATCGGCGCCCTCCACCACGGGCGCGCGGTGCTGAAAACAGCGGTAGCCGACGGCGGCATCACCGATGAATCCTGGGTCGCGGGACTGCGTGGCTGGTTCGAGTCGTTTGTGGAAGGACTTGCCAGCGGGCCTCCTGCGCTGCGGTCCGAACAGCTCGCCGCCCTGGCCAGGGCAGGAGTGGTCAGTTTTGTCGGTCCGGACCCCAAGTTGGGGGTGGACCGCAGGAACGGGTTCTTCACTGCCTTCTCGCCGTGGGTGGACGTTGCGCCAGTGGTTGCACGGACGATGGTGGAGGCCCTGGCACCCGGCAACAGGGTGTCCGCGAACGATTCGCCGGTCTTGGAGCAGCTGCTGGCGGACGGCCTGGTGCGGCCGCGCCTCATGATGTCGGTGGAGGGTGCTCCCGTGCAGTCCACAGGCCTGGACGTGGAGCCGCACCCCTACAGGCCGCTGGCAGCGAACGGTTCCGTGACGGAAGGCCTCTACGTGCTGGGGCTGCAGCTCTCATCCACGCAGTGGGGCACAGCGATCGCGGCGGAAGCCGTCCAGGCTGGGGGGCCGAACTACCGCAGCGGCCAGCGAACGCTGCGCGACGCCGACGAAATCGCCGGCGCGATTCTTGCGCTGTAGCAAACCCCCCAACCCTCTCTCACCTGATGTGCCTTAAACGCCAACCATCTCTCACGTGATGTGCCTTAAGCCCCAACGCTCTCTCACCTGATGTGCCTTAATCCCCAACGCTCCCTCACCTCGATGAGAGAGCGTCGGCGGAAAAAGCACATTAAGCCTGTATGCCCCTTGCGGGGCGCCCGTTCCGGGCTGAAAATGTGCCTGTGGTCGCCTGCGACGCCGTAGTCACTATGGTTCTTTCAGGCCGTCATTAAGCCGGGCGCCGGGGATCCCGCCGTGGGCCCTTCACTGTTTCTTTTGCCGAGAACGAGGACTAGATTTCCGATTTCCCCCGGTGATCCCCGCGGGCGGCCGCTTTATCTATTGGCGGATATTTCGGGCGAGGAGATGAGTAGGCCATGTTGGCCGCAACCCAGGATGAGGAACAGATCATTGCCAGGGTCGCTGCCCTGGATATCGGCAAAGCCGAACTCGTGTGTTGTGTCCGGGTCCCTGCGGAGGGGAACCCGAGGAAACGGCTGCAGGAGGTCTCCACTCATTCGACGATGAGCCGGTCCTTGACGGAACTGGCGAACTGGTGGACCTGCGTATCGAGCGGGTGGTGATGGAGGCGACCTCCGATTACTGGAAGCCGGTGTTTTACCTCCTGGAGGCGCACGGGCTCGAGCCGTGGCTGGTCAACGCCCGGGATGTCAGGCACCTGCCGGGGCGTCCGAAGACGGACGTGCTCGACTCGGTGTGGCTCTGCAAGGTGGCCGAACGGCAGATGATCAGGCCCAGTTTTGTCCCGCCCGCCCCAATCCGGCAACTGCGGGACCTGACCCGGTACCGGATCGATCTGGTCGGAACCCGGACCGCGGAGAAGAACCGGGTCGAAAAACTACTCGAAGACGCCTGCATCAAGCTCTCCGTCGTCGCTTCGGACATTTTCGGGGTATCCGGGCGGGAAATGATGGCCGCGCTCATCGCAGGCGAACGGAACCCCGGCGTGCTCGCGCAAATGGCGCGGACCCGGATGCGGACGAAGATCACCGAACTCGAGGAGGCCTTCACCGGCCACTTCGATGACCACCACCGCTTCCTGTTGGCCCGGATGCTGGCCCGGATCGACGGCATCGACGCCGACATCGCCGCGGTCGATGAACAGATCGAGGCGAACCTGGCCCCTTTCGCGGAAGCGGCGGTACGCCTGGATGAGATCCCGGGCATCGGCCCCATTGCCGCCGCCGTTATTCTCGCTGAGATCGGGGCCGACATGTCACGGTTCCCGACCGAGGGGCACCTGTGTTCCTGGGCAAAGTTCTCCCCAGGCATCAGCTCCTCTGCAGGAAAAACGAAGGGCAACGGCTCCACCGGACACGGTAACCGCTACCTCGCCCGGGTCCTGGGCGAGGCCGCCGTCGGAGTCGGCAGAACGGATACCTTCCTGGGCGAACGCTACCGAAGGATCGCCCGGCGCCGGGGCAAGAAACGCGCCATCGTCGCCGTCGGACGGTCCATCCTCATCATCATCTGGCACCTGCTCCAAGACCCCGACGCCCAGTTCCACGACCTCGGCGCGGACCACTTCAGCCGCCGCACCGACCCCGAGAGCAGAAAGCGCGGCCACATCCGCCAGCTCGAAGCCCTCGGTTACACCGTCACCCTCACACCCGCAGCCTGACCCGCACCCCACCTTTATACAAACACCCGCCAGACCATGACGGGTGCACCAGTGCGCACCGACCACGGTCACGTCCCCTCCATTTTCGGACTAGTGAGAGAGCGTCCGGAGGGTCGTGCCTTTACGACGGCGGCTTGGGTCGCCGGCTGACCGTTGGTAGCTTGCGGGGAAGCGCCGGCTGGCCGTTCTCGTGAGCATTACTTCCGACGCGTGGGACCAGGCTTCGGCTTACTGGTCCTGTACAGACCCGGCGGGGCTTGAAATGACCTTAAACATGCCGCCCATTGGATCTGCCAACTGCGCCACCCGGCCAAAGTCGCTGTCTGCCGGTCCGTCCAGGATAGAGCCTCCCATCGCCAGGGTGCGCGCAACCGCGGCATCGGTATCCTCGACGGCGAAGTACACCTGCCAGTGGGAAGGGACAGCGTCCGGAAGATACCCGGAAGCGTCCATGATCCCGGCCTGCGCGGCTTCCCCGGCACCGAGGGTGGTGTAACGGAACTCGGGAGCTTCGCTCATGACACTCGTCTGCCAGCCAAAAACGTTTTCATAGAACTTCACGGCATCGTCGTACTCCTTGGTGTGCAGTTCATGCCATGCAGGGGCCCCGGGTTCGGCAGCGATTCCATACCCGCCCATTCCGCGGGGCTGCCAAGCACCCACCGCAGCGCCGCTGGAATCGGCAAAATATGCCATGACTCCCTGCCCCGGGACGTCCATGGGCTCCATGTAGATCTCTCCGCCGTTGGAGGCCGCTGAGGCTGCCGTGGCAGCGGCGTCGTCTGTGCACAAGTAGGTGGACCACATGTCCGGGAGTCCCGCCTGGTCCTCTTGCTTCTGCATAATGCCGGCCACGTTTTTTTCGTTCTTGAGGGCGGTGATGTAGCCGCCGTAGAGCTCCTGGTCACCCGTTTGGAACTGCCAGCCAAAGAGTTCGCCGTAGAACTCGCGGGCCTTGGCGGTGTCGGAGGTCATCAGGTCAATCCAGCAGGGGTAGCCGGGTTTGATGTCGGGAGTGGGCATAGCGTCTCCTGGTTGAGTGGTGATCCGTTGTTCAGGAGCGGATGGATCTCCGTTCCGGACGGACACCAAGAGGCTATGCGGGGGCTCTGACACTTTCAATGGTTCCGGCCCGTTCCGGCCCGTGCACGCAGTTGTCCGGGACAAACGAAGGACCCCTGCCGGCCAGCGTGCTGGCGGACAGGGGTCCCAATCGCGGAAGGTAAGAGATTCGAACTCTTGGTACGGGGTTACCGCACACTAGTTTTCAAGACTAGCTCCTTCGGCCGCTCGGACAACCTTCCTCGACTAGTAGTGTTTCATAGGCACTTGCCTGCAACAAAACAGAGACCGGAAGCTGTCCGGTGCACACTGGTTGCAGCCACTATTCAGTCAGAAACGGGAGTGTTCCATGAAAGCCGTCTACATATCCGAACCGGGCGGCCCGGAAGTACTTGAGGTCCGTGAGACGGACGCTCCGGTACCCGGACCCGGGGAGGTGCTGATCGACGTCGTCGCCGCCGGCCTGAACCGCGCGGACGTGCAGCAGCGCAGGGGCTTCTACCCGCCGCCGCCCGGTGCTTCGGAGATCCCGGGACTGGAGGTTTCCGGCCGGATCGCGGGCTTTGGCACCGGGGTCAGCAAGCCGTTCTCCCTTGGGGACAAGGTGGTGGCGCTGCTGGCCGGCGGCGGATATGCCCAGCAGGTGGCGGTGCCCGCTGAGCAGGTCCTGCGGGTGCCCGACGGCGTGGACCTGGTCACCGCGGCGTCCCTGCCGGAGGTGGCCGCCACGGTTTACTCCAACCTGGTCATGACCGCCCAGCTCCAGGCCGGCGAGACAGTTCTGATCCACGGCGCCACCGGCGGGATCGGCACCATGGCCATCCAGCTGGCCAAGGCCCTGGGCGCAAAGGTGGCAACGACCGCGGGTACGGACGAGAAGGTGGGGACGGCAAAAGCCTTCCTCGGTGCCGATATTGCAATCAACTACACGGAAGAGGATTTTCCTGCGAGCCTCCGCGAGCAGAATGGCGGGCGGGGCGCTGACGTGATCCTCGACGTCGTCGGTGCCAAGTACCTGTCGCAGAACGTGGAAGCGCTCGCCGACTACGGACGGCTGGTGGTGATTGGCCTGCAGGGCGGCACCAAGGGGGAGCTGGACCTGGGACAGCTGCTGAAGAAGCGGGCGGCGGTGGTGGCGACGGCATTGAGGCCCCGGCCCGTCGAAGAAAAAGGTGCCATCATGAACGCCGTCCGCGATGCCGTTTGGCCGCTGGTCAGCGACGGCAGGATCCGTCCGCTGGTTGCCAAGACCTTCCCGCTGGATCAGGTGCGGGCTGCCCATGAGTACTTCGACAGCGGCGACCATGTAGGGAAAATCCTTCTGCTGATGTAGGGCCCTCCGAGGCATGGATACTGAGTATTGCCCCGGAAGTCCTGGTGCATTACGCTCCACCCATACGCGGTATGCAGCCGCGTTCGGGGCGTGTGTCCCCAGGCTTGCAAGCATAAGGAGCGCCATGTCCATCCGTCACAGCCTCCTCGCCCTGCTGCAGGACCAGCCGCGCTACGGCTACCAATTGCGGGTTGAGTTTGAGAACCGCACAGGAGCCACCTGGCCGCTGAACATCGGGCAGGTGTACACGACGCTGGACCGGCTGGAACGCGATGGCCTGGTGACCAAGGACGGCGACGACGGCGAGGGCCATGTCATTTACAGCATCACTGACGCCGGCAAAGCGGAGGTTGGGAGCTGGTTCACGGCGCCGGTGGAGCGGAGCAACCCGCCGCGCAACGAGCTGGCCATCAAACTGTCACTCGCCGTCACCATCCCTGGGGTGGACGTGAAAGGCATCATCCAGGCGCAGCGGGTGGCTTCCATCAGGGCGCTGCAGGACTACACCAAGGCCCGGAGGGACACCGCCGGCGGCCAGCGCTTGGGAGACACTGCCTGGCTGCTGGTTGTTGATTCCCTGATTTTCCAGACGGAGGCGGAGGTCCGCTGGCTGGATCTTTGTGAGGCCAGGATGGTCCAGCAGGCCCAGCCCGCCGGGCAGGCAGCACGCAGGACGTCCAACGGGGTCACGGACAACGCCGCACTGCCCACCGCGGACAGCCGCCGGTGAGCGTCCGCGGACCGCAATTAGGTCACTAAATTGGGTCTTTTTGATTGTTGCCAACAGGCTTACCGTGGGTTCAGGAGCCGCCCGGCCAGGGCAGCGGAACCAGGAGGACTTTCCATGACAACGCACGTCGCAGACTGCAGCGTAACGAACTGTTCCTTTAACGATCACACGAACTGCAATGCCGCTGCCATCACGGTGGGCGGTGCCGAAAACCATGCACACTGCGCCACCTTCATTGACACCGGAACTCACGGGGGCCTGCCGAAGGTGCTGGCCGATGTGGGAGCCTGCCAGCGCTCCGAATGCGTCCACAACGACCACCTGATGTGCAAGGCACCTGAAGTGCACGTTGGGCCAGGGGCCGACAACGCCGACTGCCTCACCTACTCACACGTCTAGCAACCGTTTCCGCCGCTGGCGGGAGTCAGGGCCTTCGTCCGGAACACCGGGTGGGGGCCCTCTTTGCTTGGAGCCGTACGCAGGCCGGAAGCGCCGCGGGGCGCAGCCGCAGCATGTCGCTCGACGACGGGTGCCGGCCGCTCGGCGCAGGGCTCTTCCCAAAGCGGCGGAATCCAGCCCGATCCGCACCTGTCGTTGGTAGGGTGCCTGTCAGCAGAAGCGAACAGAATCTCAAGGAGGAGACATGGCCGAAATGCCTGATCGACGGAGCGCAGGCCGGGGTGAAGGTGCGGTTGCCACCGACACCGGTCTTCCTCCCTCGTCCCTGGACGAAAAGGTCCGCGAGGCGGAAGAGAAGAGATGGACGCCTGGGAAGATTGCCCTGTGGGCCGCGATTGCCCTGCTGGGCGGCGTGGCGTGGTTCATGCTCGCGATCATCCGTGGCGAGACGGTCAACGCCATCTGGTTCGTGTTCGCCTCGGTCTGCACCTACCTCATCGGCTACCGCTTCTATTCCAAGGTCATCGAGCGCTACATCACCCGGCCGGATGACCGCCGGGCCACCCCCGCAGAGTACAAGGCGGATGGCAAGGACTACGTCCGCACGGACCGCAACGTCCTGTTCGGCCACCACTTCGCCGCCATCGCCGGTGCCGGACCGCTGGTCGGCCCCGTCATTGCAGCCCAAATGGGATACCTGCCCGGCACTATCTGGATCATCATCGGCGTCGTCCTGGCCGGCGCAGTGCAGGACTACCTGGTCATGTTCTTCTCGATGCGGCGCGGCGGGCGCTCGCTGGGACAGATGGCCCGGGAGGAACTGGGCGTCATCGGCGGCACCGCAGCCCTGATCGCCACCCTGCTGATCATGGTCATCATTGTGGCCATCCTTGCCTTGGTCGTCGTCAATGCCCTTGGTGAAAGCCCGTGGGGCGTCTTCTCGGTTGGCATGACCATCCCGATCGCCCTGTTCATGGGCGTCTACCTCCGCTACCTGCGGCCCGGCAAGATCATGGAAGTTTCCCTGATCGGCTTTGTCCTGCTGATGGCTGCGATTATCGGCGGGGGCATCGTTGCCGAGACCCCATGGGGCGCGGACATGTTCACCCTGGACAAGGTCACCATCGCCTGGGGACTTATCATCTATGGCTTCATCGCAGCCATCCTGCCGGTGTGGCTGCTCCTGGCTCCGCGCGACTACCTATCCACCTTTATGAAAATCGGCGTGATCGTGATGCTCGCGTTGGCCATCATCGTGGTCCGCCCCGAGATCGCCGTCCCGGCCTTCAGCGAGTTCGCCAGCAGGGAGAACGGCCCGGTCTTCCCCGGCGCACTGTTCCCCTTCCTCTTCGTCACCATTGCCTGCGGCGCCCTCTCCGGATTCCACGCCCTGATTTCCTCCGGCACCACACCGAAACTCGTCGAAAAGGAACGGCAGACCCGTTTCATTGGCTACGGCGGAATGCTGATGGAGTCGTTCGTGGCCATTATGGCCCTGGTCGCGGCAATCTCCATCGACCGTGGCCTCTACTTCGCCATGAACGCCCCGGCCGCCCTCACCGGCGGAACCGTGGAAACAGCTGCTACCTGGGTCAACAGCCTGGGCCTGGCCGGGGTCAACATCACCCCGGACTTCCTCGCGCAGACTGCCGCCAACGTGGGTGAAGAAAGCATCGTTTCGCGGACAGGTGGCGCCCCGACCCTCGCCGTCGGCCTCGCCCACATCATGCAGCAGTTCATTGGTGGCACGGCCATGATGGCGTTCTGGTACCACTTCGCCATCATGTTCGAGGCCCTCTTCATCCTCACGGCAGTCGACGCCGGCACCCGCGTTGCCCGGTTCATGCTGCAGGACTCTATTGGCAACTTCGTTCCCAAGTTCAAGGAGCACTCCTGGCGGCCCGGCGCCTGGCTCTGCACCGCCATCATGGTAGGGGCCTGGGGTGCCGTGCTGCTGATGGGTGTGACCGATCCGCTGGGCGGCATCAACACGCTGTTCCCGCTGTTCGGCATCGCCAACCAGCTGCTCGCCGCAATCGCTTTGTCCGTCTGCCTGGCCATCGTCGCTAAGCAAAGAACCTTCAAGTACCTGTGGATCGTGGCGCTGCCCCTGGCCTTCGCCGCGGTGGTCACCATCACGGCGAGCTACCAGAAGATCTTCTCGTCCACCCCGGCGGTGGGCTACTTCGCCAACAACGCGGCCTTCAGCAAGGCACTGGCGGAAGGGAAGACGGAGTTCGGCACCGCAAAGTCCGTGGCAGCGATGGAGGCCGTGGTGCGCAACACCGCCATCCAAGGCTGGCTGTCGGTGATCTTTGTGGTGCTGAGCATCATCGTGATCACGACGGCGTTGCTCGCCACCATCAGGGCGTTCCGCAATCGCGCGGACGCGACAGCGGCCAGGGGCAATGAGGACCCCGCCAGGCCTTCGCGCGTCTTCGCCCCCGCCGGGCTCATTCCGACGCCGGGGGAGCGGGAGCTGATGGCTGAGTGGGACAAGGTCCCCGCCGAGCTGAGGTTCGAGAGGGCAGGACACCACTGATGAGCTCCGGACTCGCTGCCGTTGCCAAAGGTTTCCGGGGTTTCGCGCGCTATTTCCGCGACGTACTGGGGGCGGATGCGTACGCGAAGTACTTGGAGCACCACCAGGCAGCAGGCCATAGCACGCCACCCTTGGGCGAGCGTGAGTTCTGGCGGGACCGGACCGACCGCCAGGACTCCAATCCCCAGGGCCGGTGCTGCTGATTTAGCCTGCAGCGGACAAACTGTCGGCGGGCTTCATGGAGTGGACCCCGGGCGGATCGCTCATGAGAGTATGAACGCATGAGCGATCCGAAAGACACTCAGGCACCTGAGGACCTCCCGGTAGAAGGCACCACCATTGACGACAGCCAGCCGGCACCTGCTGTCCCGGACAACGGCAGCAAGCCCAAAAGCACTAGCCTGCAGGATTTGGTGGACGAACCAGCCAAGGTGATGCGGATCGGAACCATGATCAGGCAGCTGCTGGAAGAGGTGAAGTCCGCCCCTCTTGACGACGCCGCCCGGGGCCGGCTCGCCGAGATCCACGAGCGCTCCATCAAAGAGCTGGAGGACGGGCTTGCCCCTGAGCTGGTGGCGGAACTGGACCGGATCAGCCTTCCCTTCTCCGATGAGGCCACACCTTCCGACGCTGAGCTCCGCATAGCCCAGGCCCAGCTGGTGGGGTGGCTGGAGGGTTTGTTCCACGGCATCCAGACTGCCATTGCTGCACAGCACGCCGCCCGCGAGCACGCGGCCGCGCAGCTGCAGCTCCGCCAGCTCCCGCCCGGCACCGTGATCGCGCCCGGCGTCGTGATCGGGGAAAACGGAGAGCCCCAGCGTGCGTCGGCCGGCCACCGGCCGGGCGCTCCGGCCCGGCCTGGGCAGCCCAATGAGCCGGACCACGGTCCGGGACAGTACCTCTAGGGCAGTTGGGCTTTTTCAGCGCCGCCAGGCAGGGGCGCAAGGACGACGCGGAACTTGGCAAAGGATTGTGGCGCCGTGCCCACGACCGCTTCCACCGGGGGCTGGACCGTTTCCACCAGGTCCTCGAAGGGGTTGAGGACGACCAGCTCTACGGGGAGCTGGTGGAGATCGCCAACGAGCTGGCTGCCCTGCTGGACCGCGTCAGGGCAGTCTGCGTGGCAGCACAGCAACGGTCGCCCAGTGAGGGACTGGACATCCCGGTTGCCCTCGCACCTGTCCACCGGTCGCTGTCTAAGGCGGGCAACTCCCTCGCCACCACAGCCGAAGCTGCTGCCATGCTGCGCCTTGCCGTGGGCCCCGTCCCGGTAGGAGCAGCCTCCGTGCGGCGCCGCGCGGAGGCCGTATTCCAGCAGGTGGCCGACGCCGAGCGGCAGCTGCGTGAGGAAAGCCTGGGATCCCGGCAGGAAGATATTCCCGGTTAAGCGTCTGGCTTAGTCGGCCCCGATCGTGGTGCTCCGGGCAGTGGGTTTGGCAGGATATGAACCATGACTTTTTCACCGACACTGACTTTCAACGACGGTAACCAGATCCCCCAACTCGGCTACGGCGTGTGGCAGGTTGAGGATGGAGTGGCGGAAAAGGTAGTCCGCCAGGCCTTCGAGGCGGGCTACCGCCACATCGACACCGCCAAGATCTACGGCAATGAGGCAGGCGTCGGCCGGGCTATTGCCAGTTCAGGCCTGTCACCGGAGCAGCTGTTCATCACCACCAAGCTTTGGAACTCCGACCAGGGCTACGAGTCCACCCTTGCCGCCTTCGAGGACTCAATGGACCGGCTGGGCCTTGAGACCCTGGACCTCTACCTGATCCACTGGATGACGCCCAAACGCGACAAGTACGTGGATACCTGGAAGGCTCTGATCGAGCTGCAGAAGCGCGGGCGCGTTAAATCGATTGGTGTTTCGAACTTCACGGTTGAAGGCCTGGAGCGGCTCATCGATGAGACGGGCGTGGTCCCGGCGATCCACCAGATCGAGCTCCACCCGTACTTCAGCCAGCGCGAACTGCGCGAGTTCGGCGCCTCCAAGGGGATCCTGACGCAGGCCTGGTCACCGCTGGGCCAGGGCGGCGAGCTCCTCGAGGACGCAACGGTGGCGTCCATCGCAGCCAAGCACGCGGCCACGCCTGCACAGGTGGTTATTGCCTGGCACCTCGCCATCGGCAACGTGGTCATCCCCAAGTCCGTCACCGAGTCACGGATCCGCGAGAACTTCGCGGCACTTGATGTTTCCCTGGATGCAGATGACATCGAGGCCATCAACGCACTGGACCGCAGCGCCAAGGGCGAAGGCCGTATCGGAGCCGATCCTGCAGTTGCCGATTTCGCTTAAGCTGAAACGCGCACCGGCCCAAGCCGGACTTTGACCCGCGTTGCCTGGACATGTGTCTGGGCAACGCGGGTTACTGCTTTAAGCGGCGCCGACTAAGCGGTCCCGACTTAGCCGGCCTCGATCAGGCGGCAATACGCACCTGCTGGACCGGGACTGCGTCCACGACGGCCCAGCTGTCCTCGCCGGCACATTGCCGGCTGGCAAAGCGTTCGGCCTCGGCCAAGGTGTCAAAAACCTCGGCTCGGGACCGGCCGCAGTCGGCATCGAAGTAGGTGACGTGGAATTCTTCTACGAGTTGGTGTTCCATAATTCCAGTGTGCAACCGGGGTCTGACATTCCTCGGAATCAGCCCCGCGTGTTGCCCAGCCGGAGGACGCGTTCCTGGGCGAGCATCGCTGTCCGCTCCGCTTTGTCCGCGGCCCGTACGGCCTGTTTGGCTTCGGCGGTGGTGCTTACCAGCTTTTTGCGGCACTGCTCCAGCCGGTCCTCGGCCGCTTTGAGGCGGGCCCGAAGTTCCGCTGTCTCCTGCTGCAGCTCAGCAATTTCAGTCCGTGTTTCGTCGGCCTGGTCCTGTAGGTCCCGGGCCAGCTGCGCAGTCTCAGCTTCCGCCGCCTGCGCTTCCGCCAGGGCGGCCTTGGCTTTCTCCAGCGCGGGTGGAGAGGTTGGGCGCGGTGTCTGCCGGACTGCCTCGAGCCGCGGCTTGTCCGGCTTGCTCCGTGTGGCTCCTGCCGCCGTCGTACTCTGTGTCTGTTCCTCCCGCGCCTGTTCCTTCCGCGGCGGCAGCTTGGCGGGAGCGGGAGCTGCCCTGGGTGCGGGCAGGGCGGCGGGGACTGCCACGGAGCCCTCAAGCTCCACGGCATTAACCCCGTCGGCCGAAAGTGTCTTCACGAGCCGTCCGCTTTGGACAGCAGCAGCTGCGCCTTCGTCTGCTGTCAGGGCCCGTAAGGTCTCCTCGACGTCGGTCGCCATGGCATCGCTGATGGACCGGCCCTGCTGTTGGGCGACTGAGCGGGCAGTATCGACGGCGGCGGCCAGCATGGTGCGGCGCTCACGTCCCAGCTCCCGTAGTGCCGCGGCGTCCAGTGACGACTGTGCCCCGCGCATCCTGCCGCCAAGATCTGCCAGTTCGGCGAGGACGTCCGGTTGGTGCAGGGCCAGCATGTTCACGGCCCAGGCAGCAACGGACGGCTTTGGCAGCGCCTTTACTGCTGCGCCGAGTTCCTTATCCGAACGGGAAGCTTCCTTCGCTGCAGCGGAGCGTGCAGCCACAAAGTCTTCCATCGGCTTGGCATAGAGCTCGTTCGCGATCTCTGCCAGGGCCTCGTCTTCCATGCACGCCATCTTAGGCAGGTCGGGCAAAGCCCGGTGGCCGAGGGACACTGCCGGCGAAGTGTTCCTTCGCAGCCAATGCCCGGGGGACACGGCGCTAGGTATGGGGAACCCGCAGAACCACGGCTCTGCTAACTGTCATTTTGCCGGCGAACCATTTCCGTGATCCAGATCGGCGCAAACGGCGACGTGCAGCCCGGAGGAGTTGGGTAGTCCTTCAGCACTTCAAGGCGTTCGCCGATAGAAATGGCCCGATCCCGGTGCTCGGCGTGCCCGATCCCGATCTGGGCGAGGCAAGTGTTCATCGCCCACTGCAGGCGATCGGGCGCACCTTTCATCCCGGCCTCAATGACGTCCAGCAGCCCGGCCAGGTCGAGGCCCTCGGGCTGCTTCGCCACACGTTCGGACGTCAATGCCCAGCCGGCGCTGGCGACCATGGGATCGGGGTCGGCGAACCAGGCCAGCCGCAGCTCTTCCGAGTGTGGATTCTTCTTCACCACGTAGTTGACGAACCAGTCCTGCACCTTGGGTGCGCGGGCCTCGCGTCCAACTCGTCGCGCCCGAACGCCTTCGGGCGGCAAATCAGGAGGGCCAGAAGTTTGGCTGCGGTGTCTCCAGTGTCCCAGAGCTCGCGGGCGAGTTCCTGCTGCGTCTTCAGCCGCTTCGCGACCGCCCGCAGCTTGCTGAGGTTCACACCGTGATCGTCGCCGTGTTTTTCGTTTACCTCGCGTGCCCGCGGATCCTCAAGGTCCGCAAGCTCGGCCATCAGCTCGGGCACGCTCGTCCCGGTCAATGCAGTCCCGGCCATCAGGGGTTCCTCTCCGTCGTGTGGGAAAGCTCAGCCTACGATGAAGCACGGTCCCGTACACGCCGGCTCGCTTCCGCCCCCTTCATTTGGCGCCGTTGAAGCCGTGGCAACAACCACGTGCCGACCCGCCGGTAAGGGCTGACTGTGCAGAGCAGTGGCCAGTTGCGGCAATGAAGCGCGTTCACAGCCGAACGCGGATGGCCGGCAGCAGCCGTGGCCGGCATGCTGCCGTACCAACCAGAGTAGGAGCCGGTTACCCGCTGGTCATGAGTAGGAAGTACTTGAGTTTTGCGTGGCTCAGCTACTTGCTGTGGGCAGGGCATGCAACGGGTTCGGTCAGTACAGGGGGAGCCCGTTTTCCGGCTGACTGCCACTCCGTGATGCAGGGAGCAAAAGCAGTGGCGGGTGATGGTGTCCCGGGCGAATGGGTGGACTATCCGTATGGACGGCCGCTTCACAGTTGACACGCAACTACTCGCCGCCAGGAAGGCGGATAAGGCCTGGGCCGGGGCGAATCCAGTCAGACCAGCCAGCGCCACCAACGTGACGGCTCCGGCTCCGGTGTCGGTTCCGGTTCCGGCTCCTCACCCAAGGCCAGCGCGGCCTGGACGATGTCGTCTGCGGTGAGCGTCATGACGGCCTCACGATCGAGTGCGTCGAGACTTTGTTCCTCGTCGAGCGACAGCCGCAGCGCCTGGCGGTTGAGCGCCTGCTCGAACAGCGTGCGGGCGAACCGTGCGTTGCCGGAGTCTTCGCCCGCGTGGAGCCCGGTGAAGATGCGGCGCAGGATCTGGTCGGCACCCGGCTCCAGCGTGTACTCGTGCTGGGCCAGCATCTGGTGGAAGATCGTCTGGAGTGCGTCGACGGAGTAATCGGGGAACGTGATCTCGCGGGCGAACCGGGAGCGCAGTCCGGGGTTCGAGAGCAAGAAGGACTCCATCAGCCGCGGGTACCCGGCCACGATCACGACCAGGCGGTGGCGGTGGTCCTCCATCCGCTTGAGCAGGACCTCGATCGCCTCGGGCCCGAAGTCCATCCGGCCGTCCTCCGGGGCCAGTGCGTAGGCCTCGTCGATGAAAAGGACGCCGTCCAGCGCACGCCGGATCACCCGGTCCGTCTTGATGGCGGTCGCGCCAACGTACTGCCCCACCAGGCCCGAACGGTCGACCTCGACCAGGTGGCCTTTCTGCAGCAGTCCGACCGCGCGATACATCTCGGCCAGGAGCCGGGCCACGGTGGTCTTGCCCGTGCCCGGGTTTCCGAGGAACACCAGATGCTGTGATGTGGCCACCTCCGGCAGGCCGTGCGCCTTACGGCGGGCCTGGACCTGGAGCAGTGCGACGAGGGCCCGCACTTGTTCCTTCACGGTCTCCAGTCCGACCAGCGCGTCGAGCTCGGCCTGCACCTCGGACAGCGGCCGGGCCGGCCCCGGCCTTACACCAATGAGATCGCCGACCAGGTCGTCGACGCGTTCGGAACCGGGCAGCTTGAGCTGATCGGCCAGATGACCGATGGTTTCGCGCAGGTCGTCGAGCGGATTGCGGCCGGGAGCCATGGATCAACTGTAGTACTCGATTCCCGGCCGTGGTGGGGTTGGCTCACCAGTATCAACTCACTGATGGTTGTAGTCCGGGACGCGCCCGCCCTCGTCCACAAGACTGTCAGTGTCCGGGAGCACCATGGAGCTACCCGAGCTGGGCCTCCGCGAGGCGGAACTTCCCGGCTAGGGAAAGCG
This sequence comes from Arthrobacter sp. Z1-9, assembly GCF_054792695.1. Classification (NCBI taxonomy): domain Bacteria; kingdom Bacillati; phylum Actinomycetota; class Actinomycetes; order Micrococcales; family Micrococcaceae; genus Arthrobacter; species Arthrobacter sp. Z1-9. The sequence continues at coordinate 955,257 of NZ_CP096456.1, forward strand.
GACATCTAAATAGGGGGATTCAGCCATTTACTATTCCCTGGGCGGAAGCCACAATGGGTCCACATCACGACCTCCTTGCTGGGAAGAGGTAGCGCCGGCTGGTTGCCGCGGCCAGCCAAACCAAGGAGCTCTCATGGCAATCCTGCGAGTGACGCCTGAAACCGAGGCCACTGGCCTAACCGCTGAAATTTATGAGGACGACAGGCGTTCGCTGGGTTACGTGCCGAGCTACACGAAGGCGCTGAGTCTGAACCCGGAAGCATACCTCGCCTGCCAATCGCTCCTTGGAGCCATCAGTACATCGCTAGGATCGCGCCGCTATGAGCTGGTCACGCTGGCCGCATCTCAAGCTATCGGCTCCACGCACTGCATGTTGGCCCACGGTAAAAAGTCTCTCCACATCTTCAGCGAGGAGCAGCTGCGGGCCATCGCAAGGGACTTCCACGATGCCAACCTGTCCGAGGCGGAAGTAGCGATGATGGATTACGCGGTAAAACTCTGCACCGACGCGGCTGGCATGACTGACGCGGATACGCAGCGACTGCGGGACCTGAGTTTCAGTGACCGTGAAGTCGTGGACATCACGATGGCGGCCGCCGCACGAAACTTCATCAGCCGGTCGGTCCTGGCCATGGCAGTTGACCTCGACGTTCCAAGGGGGATGAGCGAGGATCTGAAGAATGCACTGCTGGCCCCCTTGTTCCCGCTGAAGGTGCCTGGACTGGACAACATCACATAGGAGGCATTGGGCACCTCATGTTGCCGAACCGGAGCGTCAAATCAACACCGCGGAGGGCAGCCATGAAGACCCCGGCTCTCGACCGTCAAACGATTGCCCGCCTTGTTGAAAAGGCAACACAGGCAGCGCATGACGTCGGCGTATCAGACTGGACAATCTCAACGGTCAACACTGGAGGGGGAGAATCGGCCGGGCTCTACAGAATCAGCGGTACAGCGACCCAATCCGCGGGGGCTTCTCCCTGGACCTTGATCTTGAAGATCCTCCAACCGACTGCTGAATCGGGCAACCCTTCTCAGTGGAACAATGGCCAGCGCGAAGCGCTGGCCTACAGCTCAGGGTTGCTGGACGGACTCAACGTGGGACTCACGCACCGTGCTGCCTGGAAATCAGTACAAATACCGACGGCACAACGTGGCTGTGGCTTGAGGACGTTGGCGGCGAAGCCGAAGAAACTTGGCCTGTATCCCGCTACGGGCTGGCGGCCTACCACCTCGGACGGTTCAACGGCTCGTACAGTAGCAGCGCTGCGCTGCCGGCTTACCCGTGGCTCAGCCGCAACTGGTTGCGAGGCTGGATCAAGGAAGCCGGGCCCTACATCGACATCATCTCGCGGCACAGAGACCATCCCAACGTGATTCAGATGTACGACGTCGACCATATCCTCCGGCTCTGGAGGGATCGCCACCGGCGCCTGGACTTTCTGGAAAGTCTTCCCCAAACGCTCTGCCACCTTGACGCCTACCGCGGCAACCTCTTCTCACGCCGCGACCCCGCCGGGCAAGAGCAGACAGTCGCCATCGACTGGGCCTTTGTAGGGCATGCCGCACATGGAGAAGAGCTTGCCTCTCTTGTAGCCGCAAGCGTGGCTATGGGCCACATTGAACCGCAACACATGAAGGAGCTGGAGAAGACCGCTCTTGAGGGTTACATGGACGGCCTTAACGACGAAAAATGCCACGTCAGTCCAGCAGGGGTATATGACGCCTACGCCACGTCAGCGGCAATGCGGCTGCCGGTCGGCGCTCTCCGGCTCGTGTTGCCGGTATTGCTGGCGCCGCACGACTACGACCGTTTCCTTCAGCAGCACGGCGGAACACCTCTTGCGGAACTTCTTCAACGGTGGGGCGCAATGAACAGACACCTCCAAGGGCTGGCGTGAGTGGACGCGTGACCTGTGCCCGGCGGCTGTGGCACCACGTGCGCGCTCAGGCCAGCGGGAGGAGGACATCTTCGCGGCCGTAGTGCCCCACGACGTCAAAGTACCGCTTGGCCGCCAGAGACCGACCCAGGTCGATGTCCGCGGCAACGATCCCCTCCTGGTCATAGAGAGGACCGGCTATGGCGCGGCCATTGATTGGCTCAAATATCGCGGCACCGCCCCGTCCAATTGCTTTATCGCCCTCAGGCAGCTGGACGGGGAAGTCGTCGGGAAAGGCAGACCGGGGAATGTACTGAGGGACCGACACAACGTAGGCACCAGATTCGATTGCTATGTGACCCATGGTGGAGAGCCAGCCTTCAGAGTCATCGGCCGTCGGGGCCGCCCATATCTGCACGCCCTGTCGATAGAGAGCATAACGAGCAAGAGGCATGCGGTTCTCCCAACAAATAAGGCCGCCAACTTTCCCGAGCGGAGTATCAACAACAGTCAGGTCCTGCCCGTGGCCAATGCCATGGAACAGACGTTCATGCAATGTGGGCATTAGCTTCCGATGCTTCAGGAGCAAGCCCTCAGGCCCAAGCAGGATCATCGTGTTGTACAGACTTCCGGGCCTGGCGGATTCCCTTTCGTTGACTCCAAGCACGCAGTACATGTCGTGCTTCGCGCAGGCGGAGATGAAGCGGTCTATGTGGGGTCCTGGTACGTCGACAGAGTTGTCCCAGAGGCGGGTCCACAAGTCATCAAATCCGTCGAAGCGGCCGGCGTTGTAAGCCCAGACGCTTGACGGGTACAGAGGAATGAACAGTTCAGGGAAAACCGCGAGTTTCACGCCTTGCGCCGATGCCTCGCCTAGGAGATCGAGTCCCTTCGCCACCGTGGCCTCAGCATCGAGTGTTACTGAGGTGGCCTGGATTGCAGCGACTCGCACAGTTTCTGAGGGCATAAGCAAACGTTGGCACGGCGTCCAACCCTCGTCAACGGTCGTTTTACCTGAGGCAGATGCAACGCGAGTTCAGAAGGAAACGCAGGGCTCGGGTGGACCAGCTCCTGGATCCCGGAAGGAGTCCAAAGTGTGTCATAAGTGTGCCCTGGTCCGAATCGAGGGTCCCGGCTTAACCAGCGAAAAACCCCGGAAACCCCTAGATCTAGGGGCTGTCCGGGGTTTATCCCGAGCTTCCTATCAGAATCGAACTGATGACCTTTTCATTACGAGTGAAACGCTCTACCGACTGAGCTAAGGAAGCACCGCATGGTTTACCCGGAAGAACCGGGCGCTTCATGCAAGAGTCAACTGTAATAGAGTCCCGGCGCCCGGGTCAAAATGGGCGGGACGAAAGGAGCTGAGGGCTTCAGCACACCGTGTTGTCGGCGGGAACCTGACCGGTGAGAAGGTAGGTATCCACGGGGTCCTCGATGCAGCTGTTGGACCGGCCGTAGGCGGTGTGGCCTTCGCCTTCCCACGTCAGCAACGCGGCGTTGCCCAGCTGCTTGCGGAGCGAAGCGGCCCACTCGACCGGAGTGGCGGGGTCGCCGGTGGTGCCGATTACGACGATAGGGGAGTCGCCCGTATATTCGACGGGTGCCGGTGTACGGACGTTCTTGTACGGCCAGTCGGCGCAGCTGGTGCCGCCGTAGGCGAAGAAATAACCGAAGGTGGGGGAGTCCTGCATCAGGCGCTGCTGTTCGGCCCGCATAGCGGCAGTATCGGACTCCATGGGGTAGTCCAGGCAGTTGATGGCGTTGAACGCGAATGTCGAGTTGGAAGTGTACGTCCCATTGGAAGCACGGTCGGCACCGAGATCGGCCAGCCGAAGCATAAGGCTCACGTCACCCGTCATCGCCGCTTCCAGGGCCTGGGTCAGGGCAGGCCAGCTCTGGTCGTTGTACAGCGGGGTGATGAGGCCGCTGACGAACATCGTGGCGTTGACCACGCGCCCGTCCTTTGCCGTGCGGGGAGTCTGCTGAACGGCGGCGATAAGGTCACGGACCTGCTGCACACCTGAATCAACGTTCCCGCTCAACGGGCACCCGTCCTGCTGCAGGCAGCTGGCAACGTAGGCCCCGATGGCCTTTTCGAAGGCGCGGGCCTGGCCACGGGTCAGCTCCTCATTGCTGATGGACGGATCCAGGGCCCCGTCGAGCACCATACGGCCCACGTTGTCGGGGAACAGCGAAGCATACGTTGAACCCAGGAACGTGCCATAGGAGTACCCGAGGTAGTTGAGCTTTCTGTCATTGACCACTGCCCGGAGGATGTCCATGTCCTTCGCGGAGCTCACCGTATCGATGTGGGCCAGTACCGGGCCGGTCTGTTCGGCACACTGGGCGGCGATCGCTTTATTGTCCGCCCGGGCCGCTTCCAGGCCGGCGTCAGTTTCCAGTTCGTAAATCTTGGCCCGCGCTGCATCGCGCTCGGCGTCTGTCATGCAGCTGACGGGAGCGGAGCGCTTCACGCCCCGGGGATCGAAGCCCACGAGATCGTAGGCATCACGCACGGCCTGGGAAAAGTGTGTTCCCGAGGCATCTTTGACGAAGTCATACCCCGATGCCCCCGGTCCTCCCGGGTTGACCAGCAGGCTGCCAGTCCTGTTGCCCGTGCTGGGTGCCCGCAGCGCAGCAAGTTCTATGGTGTCGCCCTCGGGCTGGTCGTAGTCCATCGGCACCTTCACCTTGGCGCACTGGAATTCACTTTCGCACGGCTCCCACACCACTTCCTGCGAGTAGAACTGCTCCAGGCCAGCCGGAGCGGAGGCCACAATCGAGGGATCCGCCTTTGCGGTGGAGGCCTCCTGGCTGCGGTCTCCGCCGCCAAGGAGGGTGCAGGAGGCCAGAACCATGGCAAGCACCATGGCCCCGGCGGCACGCACTCCAATCACCCAGGTTCGGGGGCGTGCTGGCAGGGGGCGGGCAGTCATCGGGTCTCCTTGGTGGGGCTAGATCAGGCTGGCTGCCATGGACTCAATGGTCAACAGCGGAGCAACGTTGGTGGTGGTAATGCGTTCACGGGCTTTGTTGATGGCGTCCATCCGGGCGAGGGTGGCTTCTGGAGTGGAGCGGCTGGCAAACTCCTCCAATTCACCCCTCAACTCAACGTTCACGAGCTCCACAGCATTCCCCATCTGGATGATCAGAACATCCCGGTAGAAGGACAGCAGGTCGGTCAGCGTCCGGTCCAGGGAATCGGTGATGGAGCGCTTAGCCCGGCGCTTCTGGTCCTCCTCCAGTTGCTTCACCTGGCTGCGCATGGCCGGTGGGAGCGTGCCGGATTCGGGCGCGCCGAGGGTTGCCAGCAGGGCGGCCTTCTCGGCGGCGTCGCGTTCCTCATTGGAACTGTTGGCCTCCGCGGTGGCGATCTTGACCAGCTTCTCGGCCATCATCACCGCTGCTGTAACACCCCGCAGCCCCAAGGGAAAGCGCACGGTTTCCAACCGGCGCTCCCTGGCTGCGGGATCCCGGGCAAGCCGGCGGGCAATCCCCACGTGGCTTTGCGCCGCCCGTGCCGCCCGCTCCGCCAGCGCAGGCTCCACGCCGTCGCGCTTCACCAGCAGGGCAGCCACATCGGCGGCCGGCGGCAGCCGCAGGGCAACGCTGCGGCAGCGCGAGCGAATGGTCACCAGCACGTCGGCGGGGGAGGGCGCGCACAGCATCCATACCGTCCGGGGAGTGGGCTCCTCGATGGCCTTGAGCAGGACGTTGGTGGTGCGCTCGGCCATCCGGTCAGCGTCCTCCACCACGATGATCCGCCAGCGCCCGGAGGACGGCCGGTTGCCCGCGGTGGCCACCAGGTCACGCGCCTCGTCGATGGTGATGGTGACTTTTTCGGTCCGGACGAAGGTGACGTCGGAGTGCGTTTCCCCCAGGATGGTCAGGCAGGCAGGGCACTGCCCACAGCCACGCCGGCTGATCTCCTCCTGGTCGCAGTTCAATGCCGCGGCGAACGCCTTGGCGGCATTTGAGCGGCCCGAACCCGGGGGCCCGGTAAACAGCCAGGCGTGCGTCAGGTTTTCGCCGCTTGCGGCCTGGCGCAGTTGTTCGACGACGGCGGCCTGGCCCTGCAGGTCGTCCCAGACCGTCATGGGTTGTCTCCCTCCGCGGCTGCCAACAGGCCGTCCACGCGCTGGAGGATCCGGGCGGCGAGGTCGCTCACGGGAAGATGGGCGGGCAAAACAAGGTAGGAACCGGCGCGGCTTTTCGCCAGTTCCAGGAAGGCATCCCGGATCCGGACGTGGAATTCGTCAGCTTCGGATTCCAAACGGTCTTCCGCGGCATCACCGGCGGTCCGGCGCTGGCGGCCCACTGCCGGGTCAACGTCCAGCAATACGGTGAGGTGGGGCTCCAAACCGGAGGTGGCCCAGGCATTGATTGACCGGACGGCGTCCTTGCCGAGGTCCCGTCCCGCTCCCTGGTAGGCAACGGAAGAGTCAATGTACCGGTCCGTCAAAACGATCTCGCCGCGCTCAAGCGCCGGGCGGATGACCTGGCTGGCGTGGGCGGCCCTGGACGCCGCGAAGATCAGGGCTTCGGTATGGGCGTCGATGTGGCCGTGGCCGTGGTCAAGGACCAGGGACCGAAGTTTCTCCCCGATGGGCGTTCCGCCGGGTTCCCGGGTCCGCAGGACGGTGAGTCCGCGCGCTTCAAGCGCGTCTGCAAGCCGGGCTGCCTGGGTGGATTTACCGGCACCATCCCCGCCCTCAAATGCGATGAAAAGGCCCGCCCTTTGTTTACTCACCGGTCAAGCCTACCGACCCCCACCGGCAATCGCAGATTGAAGCAGGCGGTATGTGGACAGTATTGGTGGCCGGGACACGGCTTTTCCGGGGGTCCGGGGCGGACAGTAGGCTTTCCTGCATGAGCCTTTCCGAACAGCAAGCGGCTTCCCTGGCGGCCGATACGGTCGTGGTGGCGGCAGGGCGTCCTCCCCGGGAAAGGGACCAGCCGGTCAACCCGCCCCTCGTCCTGTCCTCCACATTCTTCGGCATTGGTGCCCTTGCTGACGGGGACCGCGGCTACGGCAGGTACTCCAACCCCACCTGGGATCCCTTCGAGGAAGCGCTCGGGCAGCTCGAGGGGGCGGAACTGCCGGGCCTCCTTTATGCATCCGGCCTCGCTGCCGTCAGTTCCGCGCTGTCCCTCATTCCCGCCGGCGGGGTGCTGGTTATGCCCACCCTGTGCTATTCCGGCTCCCTGGTGATGGCCGCCGAGCTTGCCCAGAAGGGGTTCATCGAACTCCGGACCGTGGACATCGCGGATACCGGCGCCGTCAAGGAGGCGCTCGCGCCCAGCGGCCCGGCCGGGCGCCCCGCTGCCATGCTGTGGCTCGAGAGTCCCACGAACCCCATGCTCAGCATCGCGGACATGCAGGCTCTCACCGCCGCCGCGCACGCCGCCGGCGCCATCGTCGTCACGGACAACACCTTTTCCACCCCCTTGGTCCAGCAGCCCCTGCACCTGGGTTCCGACGTCGTCCTGCATTCGGTGACCAAGTACCTGGCGGGCCATTCCGACGTCGTCCTTGGCGCCCTGGTGACTTCCAACCCCGACATCCGTTCTGCACTGCTCCATCATCGGACCATTCATGGCGGTATTGCCGGCCCCTTCGAATCCTGGCTGGCCTTGCGCGGGCTGCGGACGCTGGCGCTGCGGATTGAACGGTCCCAGGCTTCTGCGATGGTCCTGGCGGAGCGGCTCGCGGCCTATCCCGGGCTCGAAAAGCTCCGGTTCCCGGGCCTTCCCGCAGATCCGGGCCACGAGCGGGCCAAGGCGCAGATGAAGGGCTTCGGTTCGATTATCAGCATCCAGGTGGCGCCCGCTGGCGGAATGAGCGGCGCCGACGCCGCCGACGCAATGGTCCGCGCAGTTAAGCTGTGGCTCCCCGCAACCTCGCTGGGCGGGGTTGAATCGCTGATTGAACGCCGGCGCCGGCATGCCGCCGAACCCTCGGAAGTGCCCGAAAATCTGGTCCGCCTCAGCGTGGGCATCGAAAATGTTGAGGACCTCTGGGCGGACTTGAAGCAGGCGCTGGACGCGCTGGGCGGCTAGGCTGGGCTTGTGGACGGTGAACTTATTATTCGGCCTGTAGAGCAGGCAGTGTTCTTTATTCTGGCCCTGGTGGCCCTAGGGCTTGAACTGTGGGCTGTGGTGGACTGCGCCCGTCACCGGGCCAATGCCTTCGAGGCAACCGGGAAGAGGACCAAGACCTTTTGGATGGCACTGACAGGCGGAGCCGCCTTCGTCGGCGTCATTTCGTTCTTCGGCAGCGGCGGGGGGTTCTTCGGCACGCTTGGCCTGTTCGGGCTCGCGGCAGTGGTCGCGGCGTCCGTCTACCTGGCAGATGTGCGCCCGGCCGTCAAGGACGCCGGACGCGGCGGCAGCCGCAACACCGGGCCCTACGGACCCTGGTGACGTTTTCCCCAACGGCTCCCTAGCTTCCAAGCCCGCCCAGGGAACCCGGCCGGCGTGGTCCCACCACCGGCCTTTGCTCAACCCCGCGGGGCCACCGCTTCCCAATCCACCGTCAGCTCGCCCAGCCGCCACCTGGCCGGACCGTCCTGAACCGGCCAGCCGCCGTCGCGCAGGATCCGGGCCATGGACAGCCAGCGCTGCCTGTTGCCGAAGGCGGACAGCGGACCGGATTCCAGCCAGGCCCGGTCCATGGCCTGCATCAGGGCGTGCACCGGTTCGCCCGGGACGTTGCGGTGGATCAATGCCTTTGGCAGCCGTTCCGCGACCTCGGAGGGCAGTTCAAAACTTCCAAACCGGACGGAAATACTGAGTGAGAGCGGCCGTTTGGCATCCAGTGCCACCCAGGCCACCCGCCGCCCGATCTCGTCGCACGTGCCGTCGATGAACAGTCCGTCCGCAGACAGGCGGTCCTGCACCAGCCGCCAGATCCCCGCTACATCCGCTTCCTCGTACTGCCGCAGAACGTTGAATGCACGCACCAGCACCGGCCGTCCGGCAACGGGGATTTCGAAGCCGCCCACATGGAAGCTCAAGCCGGGCCGCTGCAGCGGCAGGGCAGCGCGGACCCGGTCCGGTTCAATTTCGATGCCGCACACCTGGATGTCGGGACGCACTGCGGACAGCCGCTCAAAGAGTTCGACGGCGGTGGCCGGGGTGGCGCCGTAGCCCAGGTCTACCACCAGGGGGTGCGCCGCAGACCGGAGCCGCCAGCCCTGCGTTCCGGTCAACCAGCGGTCAACGCGGCGCATGCGGTTGGGGTTGGTGGTGCCGCGGGTTACGTTGCCTACGGGCCGGCCCTGCCTGCCGCCCGGGTTCCTGCCGGTTATCTGCGGGGCGGCCACCCGTTCAGCTTTTTGCACCACCGCCCAACCTTATCCTTCCGTGCTCCCGGAGCTTCCCTGCCAGGTGGCGCCCGTTGTAACGCTGGGCGGGCGGCGGCGGCGCTCGGCTAGGATGAAAATCATGACTTACAAGCTGATTCTGCTGCGCCACGGCCACAGCGAATGGAACGCCAAGAACCTTTTCACCGGCTGGGTGGACGTAGACCTCAACGACCAAGGCCGAACGGAAGCAGCAAGGGGCGGTGAGCTCCTGGTTGAGAACAATATTCTCCCGGACATCCTTTACACCTCCCTGTTGAAGCGGGCCATCAACACCGCAAACATCTCTTTGGACAAGGCCGACCGCGGCTGGATCCCGGTCAAGCGCGACTGGCGCCTGAACGAACGCCACTACGGCGCACTGCAGGGCAAGGACAAGGCCCAGACCCTCGCCGAATACGGTGAAGAGCAGTTCATGGAGTGGCGCCGCTCCTACGACACTCCGCCGCCGCCCCTGGACGACGACTCCGAGTTCTCCCAGGCGCACGACCCCCGCTACGCGGACCTGGGCGACGCCCTTCCGCGCACGGAATGCCTCAAGGATGTCCTGGTCCGGCTGCTGCCGTACTGGGAGTCGGACATCAAGGAGGACCTGAAGGCCGGCAAGACCGTCCTGGTCACGGCCCACGGCAACTCACTGCGTGCGCTGGTCAAGCACCTGGACGGCATCAGCGACGAAGCCATCGCCGGCCTGAACATCCCCACGGGCATCCCGCTGGTCTACGACCTCGACGAGGATTTCCAGCCCGTCAAGCCCGGCGGCACCTACCTGGATCCCGAAGCAGCTGCAGAGGCCATCATGGCCGTGGCCAACCAGGGCAAAAAATAAGCCCCAGAACGTTCGACGGCGGGCCGGTCACGTGTGGTGACCGGCCCGCCGTCGTCTGTTCAGGGGCTTGCTGTGTCAGCTGTGCTCGGTGCCGTTCGGCTGCCAGGCACCGGTCACGAGGTAAGTGACCTTTTGCGCGACAGAGACGCCGTGGTCCGCAAAGCGCTCGAAGTAACGGCTGGCCAGGGCCACGTCCACGGTGGTTGCCGGTGATTCGGCCCATTCCGGGGCGGCGATGGCCTTGAAGACGCTGAGGTGCAGGTCGTTGATGGCAGTGTTTGCCTTCAGGATGTCCCGGGCCACCTCAAGGTCGCGGGTTTCCAGCAGCACGGTGAGCTTCTCAGCGATCTGCTGGTCCAGCTCCGCCATGCTCTTGAACGTTCCGGTCATGGATTCCGGAATAACAGTCGAGGGGAAACGGAGGCGGGCCAGCTGGGCGATATGGCGGGCAAGGTCGCCCATCCGCTCCAGCGAGGCGCTCATCCGCAGGGAGCCAACGATCATCCGGAGGTCACTGGCAACGGGACCCTGCAGCGCGAGGATGTCGATGGCCCGTTCATCCAGGCTGTTCTGCAGGAAGTCAATGCGGGCATCCGCAGCAATGACGTCCTGGGCGAGGTCCACGTCCGCAACCTCGAAGGATGTTGTGGCCTTGACTATGGCTTCGCTGACCAGCCGGGAGATCTCCACCAGCTGGTCACCGACCTGGGTGAGCTCTTCCTGAAAAACCTTGCGCACTTAGGCGTCCTTTCCTTGGAACTCCGTCCCGCCCGCTCCAGGGCAGCAGGAATTCGTGTCGCCGTTCGGCAGTCCAACTGGTTACTCTGCCAGTATCCGGTAAACGGTTAAGTCCTTGAAGATGAACGTTAGTTGAACCGTCAGTGCAGCAGTCCCGGACGCGCCGACGGCCGCGAGCCAGCGCATAAGGTGGAGCTGTGGATCCTATGCTCATCGGTCTGGTTGCCGGCCTCATCGGCCTGGCACTGGGCACCTTCGGCGTGCTGGCCTACCGTGTCAGCGAAAAGCAGCGGCACCTGCTGGACCTCGACGCCGATGAAATCGCGCTGCCGGCCGGCGCCGCCGAGGTGCTGGCCGTCGTCGGACGCGCCTTTGTGGTGGTGGACGCTGTGGACGGCGTGGTCCGGGCCAGCCCCGCGGCGTATGCCTACGGGCTGGTCCGCGGGCACACCGTGGTCCACAAGGAACTGCTGGACATGACAGCAGGAGTCCGGCGGGACGGCGTTATTTTGGAGAAGCAGCTGGAGCTTCCGCGCGGCCCGTTGGGGCAGGGCACCATCATTGTCCAGGTGCGGGCAGCCATGCTGGGGGAGGAATACATTCTCCTGCTCGCGGACGACCGCACCGAGATCACGCGCACTGAAGAGATCCGTAACGACTTCGTAGCCAACGTCTCCCATGAACTGAAAACCCCCGTCGGTGCCATCTCCCTGCTCGCCGAAGCACTGGAGTCCTCGGCTGATGACGAACAGGCAGTGCGCCGGTTCGCCAAGCGCATGCACAAGGAATCCGGCCGCCTGGCTGCCCTGGTACAGGACATCATCGAGCTATCCCGGCTGCAGGGTGCCAGCGTCGCACAGGAAGGCCGCCCGGTAGACGTCAACGCCGTCATCTCCGAGGCCGTGGACCGGTCCCAGCTCCCTGCCGAGAGCAAGAACATCCGCATTGTGGTTGGCGGCCGGACGGACGGCAAGGTTTTCGGTGACCAGGACCTTCTGGTCACCGCACTGCGCAATCTGATCGACAACGCCATCCGCTACTCGCCGGCCAACACCCGGGTGGGCATCGGCGTCCGCTCCCGGGATGGGCTTGTCTCCATTTCGGTGACCGACCAGGGCGAGGGACTCAGCCCCGAGGACCAGGAGCGCGTCTTCGAGCGTTTCTACCGTGTGGACTCAGCCCGGTCCCGCCATACCGGCGGCACCGGCCTGGGACTGAGCATCGTCAAGCACGTGGCCTCCAACCATGGCGGGGAAGTGACGCTCTGGTCCCAGCCGGGCCAGGGATCCACCTTCACGCTCCGCCTCCCGGAAATGGAAGGACAGGACGGCGAGGACGAGGTTCCGCAGGCCGCCACCCCGGGACTGACCGGACCCGGACACCGGAACCCCGCTGCCACCCAAGTACCCCGCGCCGCAGGCGCAAAAGAACGAGGAGCTAACGCTTGAGCAGGATTTTGATTGTGGAGGACGAGGAATCGTTCAGCGATCCCTTGTCGTATTTGCTGGGCAAGGAGGGGTTCGAGGTGGAGGTCGTGGACAACGGCCTGGACGCCATCACCGAGTTTGACCGGAACGGGGCGGACCTGGTGCTGCTGGACCTCCAGCTTCCCGGACTCTCCGGCACCGAGGTGTGCCGCCAGCTGCGCCAGCGCTCCAGCGTCCCGGTGATCATGCTGACGGCCAAGGATTCCGAAATCGACAAAGTAGTGGGCCTGGAACTTGGCGCCGACGATTACGTCACCAAGCCCTACTCCTCCCGGGAACTGGTGGCCAGGGTCAGGGCAGTGCTGCGCCGCCAGGGCGAGCCGGAGGAGCTGATCTCCTCCACCGTCCAGGCGGGGCCCGTCCGGATGGACATTGAACGCCATGTTGTCAGCGTGGGCGGCGAACAGGTGCTGCTCCCCTTGAAGGAGTTCGAACTCCTGGAGATGCTCCTCCGCAACTCCGGCCGGGTGCTGACGCGCGGGCAGCTCATCGACCGGGTCTGGGGATCGGACTACGTGGGCGACACCAAAACACTCGATGTCCACGTCAAGCGGCTGCGCGGGAAAATCGAACCCGATCCTTCAGCACCGCGGTTTTTAGTGACAGTGCGCGGCCTTGGCTACAAGTTCGAGCCGTAGCCGGGAATGAGCCTAAAAGGGCATAACAAAAGGGAGGAGCCGCCTGGCCCCTCCCTTTTGTTATGCCGAAGCTTCTTCGGGCCTGCAGCCTAGTGGTTGCCGCCGCCGAGGTCGGAAGCCGTGGGGGAGGGAGTTGCCGACGGCGACGGGGTGCTGCCTGCCGGCAGGTATTCCTCGTACTCCGGCAGCGTCGCGTCCAGCACCGGAACCTTCACGGTGTTGCTCACGTTGGTGCCGTCTTCGCTGATCTTGATATCAACCAGGGATCCCGGGATACCGCCAGTGGTGTCCAGGATGGCTTCGTCGGTGCTGTTGTTCAGCAGGGTGTAGTCGTTTGCCTTGACCGGCACTTCGGTCTCCGAGCCTTCGGCGCCGTTTAGCTTCAGCGTCACATCCTGGGAGGACGAGTTGTAGACCGCACCGATGACGCGGCCGGGCTGGTCTTCGCCGTTCGAGACAATGAGGATGTTGCGCAACTTCAGAGGACCGAGTTCGGTGATGATGCCGTCTGACGACTGGTACTGCTCGCTCGTCTGCTGGGAATTGGTGTACCCGCATCCTGACGTCAGCAGTCCGACGCCGAGGGCGGCAGCCGTCAGTGCCAATTTGGCGCGCTGGGCCCGGTTCATCGCAGTGAAACGCACGTCACGTACTCCTCGAGAGTTTTGAAAGATTATTCAGCCATAGCCTATCCGCAAACCCCGTCAAACGAGGATTCGCCGCCGTCATATCCTCCCTTGGCAGCGCCCGTGCGATGCACTAATATCCGCGTTCGTCAAGGGGTTCAAGGGGGTCGATTGTGCCGTTTTTCCGCGTATTTTCGCGGTTCGGAGCCCTTTTGCCGGCCGGTCATATGCCTGAATCGTGATAAACTGGTCTGCGGGAAAGGGGAAATGTCCACATGGTATTTGAGGTCGGCGAGACAGTAGTTTACCCTCACCACGGTGCTGCGAAGATTGAAGAAATCAAGATGCGCACCATCAAGGGCGAAGAGAAGATGTATCTCAAGCTCAAGGTGGCTCAGGGTGATCTGACCATTGAAGTTCCAGCAGAGAATGTAGATCTTGTTGGCGTTCGGGACGTAGTGGGCAAGGAAGGCCTGGAGCACGTTTTTGATGTGCTTCGTGCCGAGTTCACCGAAGAACCCACCAACTGGTCACGCAGGTACAAGGCAAATCTGGAGAAGCTTGCTTCCGGTGACGTCATCAAGGTGGCAGAGGTCGTCCGCGACCTGTGGCGCCGCGATCACGACCGGGGCCTTTCCGCAGGCGAAAAGCGAATGCTGGCCAAAGCCCGGCAGATTCTGATCTCAGAACTGGCCCTGGCTGAAAAGACCGACGAGGAGAAGGCTGCAAGCGTTCTCGACGAGGTTCTGGCTTCCTAAGAATTGAACCCCGGTGGCACCCAAGTGCCGCCGGGGCTTCTTTTTGCCCAAATTCAGGTCCGGGCGGGGCCAGCCGCGGGGACGTAGGCTAGTCCGCATGAGTGAAACTCCCACGCCCCCCGTCACCGCCGTGATCCTGGTGGCCGCCGGCTCCGGGCAACGGCTTGGCTACGGCATGCCCAAGGCGGCAGTGCCGCTGGGCGGCGAACCTATCCTGATGCACGCCCTCCGCGGCATCGTCGCGTCCGGGGTCAGCAGCCAGGTGTGCATCGCCCTGCCCGCCGGCGACACTGGCCTGCGGCAGTTATGCGAGGACTTCCGGGTAGAACTGGCCGACGGCGGACCCCTCCTATCCATTGTCGACGGCGGCGCCACCCGGGCCGATTCCGTCCGGGCGGGCATTGCAGCCCTTATGGACGGCATCGACGCCGTGCTGGTGCACGACGCCGCCCGGGCCCTGACCCCGGAATCGGTTTTCCACCGGGTGGTGAACGCGCTGGCCGCCGGAGCCGAGGCCGTTATTCCCACCGTCGCTGTGGTGGACACGGTCAAAACCGTTGCTGCCACTACCGGGGAAGACAGCGCGCTGGCGCCGGAGGTTGTTACCGGGACCGCGCACCGCGAAGACCTGCGTGCCGTCCAGACGCCGCAGGGCTTCCAGCTCAACACCCTCCTGAAGGCGCATGAAGCGGCCCGGACCCTGGACCAGCAGCAGTCCTCCGCCGTAACTGATGACGCGATGCTCGTGGAGATGCTTGGTACCCCGGTCCATGCCGTCCGGGGCTCCACCCAGTCGTTGAAGATCACTACTCCGCTGGATCTGATCCTCGCCGAGGGACTTTTGGAAGGGCCCCTGGGCGCCCGTTGGGTGGAGGGCTGACTGTGGCTGGCGTCAACATGGTCCTGCCCCGCACAGGGATTGGCATCGACGTGCATGCGTACGCCCCGCAGGACGTGCCGCGCCCGCTGTGGCTCGGCGGGCTCCTGTGGGAAGGCGAGCGTGGCCTTGCCGGGCACTCGGACGGTGACCCGGTGGCCCACGCCGCGGCGGACGCCCTTTTTTCAGCCGCCGGGATCGGTGACCTCGGCACGCACTTCGGCACCAGCCGTCCCGAGTTCGCCGGCGCATCCGGAGTCACCCTCCTTGCGGAAGCAGCCAGGATCGTTCGGGCCGCCGGGTTCGAAATTGGCAACGTCGCAGTCCAGTTCGTTGCCAACCGGCCCAAATTCAGTCCCCGCCGTGAAGAATCCCAACAGGTTCTCAGTCAAGCCGCAGGGGCGCCGATCAGCGTTACGGCAACCACCAGCGACGGCCTGGGGTTCACAGGGCGCGGAGAAGGCATCTCCGCCGTGGCCACAGCCCTCGTGTATCCGAGGCCTTCCACCGCCATCGGCTAATCTGGAGCGGTGACCCTGCGCTTCTATGACACTGCCTCCGCCGAAGTCCGGAACTTCGTGCCCCTCGTCGAGGGCAAGGCCAGCCTTTACTACTGCGGGGCCACGGTGCAGGGCATGCCCCACGTTGGCCACATCCGCTCAGCCATCGCATTCGACCAGCTCACGCGCTGGCTGACCTACCGGGGCTTCCGGGTCACAGTGGTCAGGAACGTCACCGACATCGATGACAAGATCCTCGCCAAGTCGGAGGCATCCTTCGCGCCGGAGTTCACGCCTGAGGCCGGTGAAGTCAGCCAGGAAGAGTGGTGGGCGCTGGCCTACCGCTACGAACAGGAGTTCCTGAAGGCGTACGACGCCCTGGGCGTCTCCCGGCCCACCTACGAGCCCCGTGCCACCGGCCACGTACCGGAGATGCATGCGCTGATCCAGCAACTGATTGACCGCGGCCACGCCTACCCGGCCTTGGATGAGTCCGGCGATGTGTACTTTGACGTCCGCTCCTGGAGCAAATACGGTTCCCTGACGCGGCAGAACATCGACGACATGCAGGCAGCCACCGATGCCGACCCGCGGGGGAAGAAGGATCCGCGCGACTTCGCGCTGTGGAAGGGCTCGAAAGACGGTGAACCGGCCACCGCGAGCTGGGCGTCCCCGTGGGGTGCCGGCCGCCCGGGCTGGCACCTTGAGTGCTCCGCCATGGTCACCAAATACCTGGGCACTGAATTCGATATCCACGGCGGAGGCCTGGACCTGAGGTTCCCGCACCACGAAAACGAGCTGGCCCAGTCCCAGGCTGCAGGCCATGCGTTCGCCAACTTCTGGATGCACAACGGCATGGTCACGTACCAGGGCGAAAAGATGTCCAAGTCCGTCGGGAACACCATCAGCCCGGCCGAGATGCTGGAACTGGCCCCGCCCCGGGTAGTCCGCTACTACCTTGGCCAGGCACATTACCGCTCCATCCTGGACTACCGGCCCACGTCGCTGCAGGAGGCTGCCGCCGCCGTCGAACGCATTGACGGTTTCCTCGCCAAGGCCTCAGCCCGTTTCGGCAACGATTTCGCCCCTGCCGACGGCAACTTCGGCTCATCCACGGACGCTGTGCGCACATTCTCGGAGGCAATGGACGACGACCTCAATGTCCCGCGTGCGCTGGCGGCGCTCCATGAGACGGTCCGCGCCGGGAACACAGCCCTCGCCGACGGTGACGACGACGCCGGCCGTCACGCGCTGAGCGCAGTCATGGTGATGACCGAGGTCCTTGGGCTCAACGCCGTCGCAGGCACGGGCGAGGGCAGCAGCAAGGAAGCAGCCGCCCTCGACGTCCTTGTCCAGTCGCAGCTGGCAGCCCGTGCCGCGGCACGGGCCGAGAAAAACTGGGCCGCGTCCGACGCCATCCGCGACACCTTGGCCGCCGCCGGCGTCATCGTGGAGGACGGTCCGGACGGCGCGACCTGGAGCCTGAAGCGGGACTGAGGGGTAAATACCCGTCGCCCATTCCGCCCGGGTCGGGCGATTTTACTTGATTCAGTAGACTGGTAGGCAGACTTAGTCAACACAATCAAGGGTGGAACACAATGGCCAACAATGGTCGCCGATCGGTTAAAGCGAAGAAGGGTCCAACCATCGGAACCGGTGGTCACGGCCGAAAGGCCCTCGAAGGCAAGGGCCCCACGCCCAAGGCAGAGGACCGCCCGTACCACAAGGCGCACAAATCCAAGCAGCTCGCAGAGCGCTCGGCGGCCAAGCGCGGCACGGGTGCCCGCAGTGCCGGCGCCGCCAAGTCCGGCCCCAAGGGGCGGGCCACTGAAGAAGTGGTCACCGGCCGGAACTCCGTGGTTGAGGCCCTCCGCGCGGGAATTCCCGCCAAAGCCCTGCACGTCGCCATCCGTATCGAAATGGATGACCGGGTCAAGGAATCCCTGAAGATCGCCGCGGAGCGCGGCATCCCGCTGCTGGAGACCGGCAAACCCGAACTGGACCGGATGACTGACGACGCCATCCACCAGGGCCTGGTCCTGCAGATTCCGCCCTACGAGTACCAGGACGCCTACGACCTTGCCGAGGAGACGGTGGCGAAGTGGAAAAAGGGCCACGTCCCCAATGCACCGCTCTTTGTTGCCCTCGACGGCATCACCGACCCCCGGAACCTCGGTGCCATCATCCGGTCCGTGTCCGCCTTCAGCGGCCACGGCGTGATCGTCCCCGAGCGCCGCTCCGTGGGCGTCACCGCCTCCGCCTGGAAAACCAGCGCAGGAGCGGCGGTCCGCGTACCGGTCGCACGCGCGTCCAACCTCAACAGTGCGCTGAAGCAGTTCAAGAACATGGGCATCTTTGTCCTCGGCCTGGACGGGGACGGTGACGTCTCACTGCCCGACCTCACCCTCGCCGCCGAACCCGTGTGCATCGTGGTGGGCTCGGAAGGCAAGGGCCTAAGCCGCCTGGTCCGGGAGAACTGCGACCAGATCGTTTCGATCCCCATCGACTCCGCAATGGAATCCCTGAACGCCTCCATGGCAGTGGGTATCTCGCTGTACGAGGTCTCCCGCCAGCGCGCGGCAAAGTAACCCGACGCAGTAACCACAATCCGTAGGGCCTGCCTGGGCGCCAGTATGACGCGCAGGCAGGCGATGTGCCCTTGGCGGCTAATATTTTAGGTGATGGTCATGCCGCTCTTCGACACTGCTTCCACCACGGACGCCTCAACGGCTCTTCCACTCGGTGTGACTGTCCCGCGCGCGGATTTGGCGGC
This sequence comes from Arthrobacter sp. Z1-9, assembly GCF_054792695.1. Taxonomy (NCBI): domain Bacteria; kingdom Bacillati; phylum Actinomycetota; class Actinomycetes; order Micrococcales; family Micrococcaceae; genus Arthrobacter; species Arthrobacter sp. Z1-9. Next base: position 973,730 of record NZ_CP096456.1, read on the forward strand.
GGCCGGTCCAGCCGGAAACGGAATCCGCCCGGGTGCGCGGGCCAATGTGGCCTGCTACGCCCCCGGCGTGCGGAACCTGGAAATCGTCTATATTCCCCCGGGCGGTGACTGGCGCGTCCAGGCACTGCCCAACGTAAGCGACGGCGTTCATCACGGAATTGTGGACAACCTGCCGTACGGTTCCCGCTACGGGTTCCGGGCAGCATCAGCCGAACAGTCCCTGCCGCTTGCCATGCCCACCCGGGATATTGACGACGACAGCGGGCAGCCGCTGCTGCTGGACCCCTACGGGCGTGCAGTCGACCAGCGGGACGGGTTCCTGACCAGCGTCCGGATGGCCAGCGACTTTGACTGGGGATCGGACGGCAGGCTCCGCCTTGAGTGGCGCGACACCATCATCTACGAGGCCCATGTCCGCGGCCAAAGTATGCTCCACCCCGACGTGCCCGAGGAAATCCGCGGCACCTACGCCGGCCTGGCGCACCCGGCCATTGTTGAACACCTCAAAAGCCTCGGAATCACCGCCGTTCAGCTGCTGCCCGTGCACTTCCACCTGGATGAACCGCACCTGCAGGACCTGGGACTGACCAACTACTGGGGATACAACACCGCAGCCTTTTTCGCACCGCACCCCGGCTATGCCACCAAGGCAGCCCAGGAAGCAGGCCCCCAGGCGGTCCAGGACGAGTTCAAGGGAATGGTCAAGGCACTCCACGCCGCAGGCCTCGAGGTCATCCTTGACGTCGTATACAACCACACCGCTGAAGGCGGGCCGGACGGGGAGACCCTGAGCTTCCGCGGGCTGGGGGAGGACACGTACTACCGGACGGACGGGAACGGCAAATACGAAGACACCACGGGCTGCGGCAACAGCCTGAACTTTGCGGAACCACGGGTGGTCCAGCTGGTGGTGGACTCACTGCGCCACTGGGTGGACGAGTTCCACATTGACGGCTTCCGGTTCGACCTTGCCGTGACGCTCTGCCGGAATGCGGCCAATGAGTTCGATCCCCGGCATCCGTTCCTCGTCGCCATCGCGGCGGATCCCGTCCTGTCCGGCGTCAAGCTGATCGCCGAACCCTGGGATATTGGCTACGGCGGCTGGCAGACCGGACGCTTCCCGGCCGGCTGGGCGGACTGGAACGACCACTTCCGTGACGCCGTGCGCTCATTCTGGCTGGCGGACCGGGCTTCCATCGAATCAGGCGGGCAGGGCGGATCGGTGGCCAAGCTCGCGGACGTGATGTCCGGTTCCGCAGCCCTTTTTGCGGCGTCCGGCCGCTCCCGGCTCGCGTCGGTCAACTACATCACCGCCCATGACGGCTTTACCCTGAACGACCTCGTCTCCTACGACCGGAAACACAACGAGGCCAACGGCGAGCAGAACCGCGACGGCCACGGTGATAACCGCAGCTACAACCACGGCTTTGAAGGCCCCACCGAGGACGGCGACATCCTCGCCCAGCGCGCCCAGTCCCGCCGCAACCTCATGGCCACGCTGTTGATTTCCCTCGGCGTGCCCATGATCACCGCCGGGGACGAACTGGCGCGGACCCAGCAGGGCAACAACAACGCGTACTGCCAGGACAACGCCATCGCGTGGCTGGACTGGACCAGGACGCCGGAGTCCCACGAAATGCTTCGCAGCACTAAACGGTACATCCGCCTGCGCAAGGAGTTCCTGGCCGCACAGCCCCATGACTTTCCTGTCCAGGATGGGCAGTCCTACCTGTACTGGTTCGACCACGCCGGGCAGCCCATGTCCATGGAACGCTGGAACGATCCCCAGCACCGCGTCATGCAACTCCTGCTGGGTTCCGACGACGGCACGTTAGCCGGCCTGGTGGTGGTGAACGGCACCAACTCCGATGTGCAGATCACGCTGCCCCGCATTAGCGCGAAGGGCACCCGGCACACCATGTTCGAGCTGCGGCTGACAACATCTCCGCTGCACGAGCTCCGCCAAGGTAGCATGGTGGCCCCCGGGGAGAAGGACCTCCTGGAGGCCAACTCCATCAATATCTACCGCAGCTGATCACCGGGGAATAACGCAATGCGCAACCGCAATGTCCTGCCCCTGGTGCTGACGGTGCTCGTGGTACTGGGGCTGCTCGCGTTCGGCGGCACCGGAATCCTAGGCCAGCTGACGGACAGTACGACGCCGGAGGGCGCGTCGAGTGCCTCGCCGGCGGCGGGTGCCGCCACAGGACCCTCCGCCCAGGGTTCCCCCGCTGCAGGCTCCGGTCAGGGACATACCGCACGCAAACCCCAGGCGCAGGAGAACCCTTCCCGGCTGCCGGAGGTGCGGGAGTCTGAATTGCCGGCTGAAGGCCGCCGCACGCTCGCCCTCATCCGCGCCGGGGGACCTTACAGTTACCGCCAGGACGACGAGACCTTCGGGAACTTCGAGCGGATCCTGCCTCGGCGGGACAGGGGCTACTACCGCGAATACACGGTGCCAACACCGGGGGAATCAGACCGGGGAGCCCGGCGCATCGTGGCCGGCCACGGCGGCGAGAAGTACTACACAGATGACCACTACGGGACGTTTCGATTCATAGTAGAAGGCAGCTAGGCAACCATGAAGATTTACTCCGGAGACACCTGGACCCTGGAAGAACTGCAGGAACAGGTAGCTGACGCCGGACGCCGCAGCCTGGTGGTTCCCGCCGCTGACAGCAAGAAGGCAGTCCTGGAAACCTTCGGGGAGGTCCTCAACTTCCCCGAACACTACGGCGTGAACCTGGATGCCCTCAACGATTCCCTGCATGACTTCGCGGACAGCATCACGGACAACGGCAACCCGCCGGTCACCGTGTTGTGGCAGGTAGCGGCGCCTTTCCGCGGCGACCGGTCCTTCGGAGTCATCTGCGAAATCCTCCAGGACGCCGAGCGCTACGCCGGCAAGGACCTCGCCGTCACAGCCGTCATGCTCTAAGCACGTTCTTCCTGCCCGGCATATGTCTCCAGCAGGTCCAGGGCCCGGCCGCCGCCCTCCTCCTCGGCAAGGGCCTTGCGCATGCTGTCTGCCTTCTCGCGGCCTCCCGGGAAGGGCGGCAGGAGGGGAACCTCGGGGTCGGTCAGCACTTCGATCACCACAGGCCGGTCGGCCGCGAACGCCCGCTCCCAGGCATCGCCCAGAAGCTCGGGATCGTCCACCCGGATGCCCGTGAGGCCCAGCAGTTCGGCGTAACCCGCGAACGGGAAGTCCGGGAGCTCCTGGCTGTCCCGGAATCGCGGCTCGCCCTCGGACTCGCGCTGCTCCCACGTCACTTCGGTGAGCTCCCGGTTGTTGAAGACGCAAACGACGAACCGGGGGTCCTGCCACTGCCGCCAGCGGTGGGCCACTGTCACCAATTCGGCTATCCCTGCCATCTGCATGGCACCATCCCCGGACAGCGCCACCAAGGGCCGGTCGGGGTGGGCAAGCTTGGCCGCAATGCCGTACGGGATGGAGCAGCCCATGCTTGCCAGCGTGCCTGAAAGGTGGGCCGGCACGCCCCGCGGAAGGATCAGTTGGCGGGCGTACCAGTAAACGCAACTGCCGACGTCGATACTCACCTGGGCGTTGGCCGGAAGCCTGCCGTTGAGCTCCCGCACCACCCTTTCCGGGTTGACGGGCATGGCAGGCACTGCGGCCCGTTCTTCGGCCAGTGCCCGCCAGCGCGTGACTTCCTGCTCGACGTCGGCCCGCCACTGCCCGGGCGGCCGCTGGTTGAGCCGCGAACCAAGGGCCTGCAGGGCCGTTGCCGCGTCGCCGGCAAGCCCCACTTCCACAGGGTAGCGGTTGCCGATCTTCCGCTCGTCGATATCAATTTGTACAGCCCGTGCCGCTCCGGGCGGTGGATAGAACTCGGTCCACGGATCGTTCGAGCCGACAATCAGCAGCGCATCGCAGTTGCCCAGCAGATGGGCGCTGGCGGTGGTGCCCAGGTGTCCCATGGTGCCCACGGCGAACGGCAGGGTTTCGTCCACGTACGGCTTTCCGAGGAGGCTCGTGGCGATCCCCGCGCCCAGCTGTTCGGCCACGGCCACTACTTCTGCGGCCGCATGCCGGGCGCCCTGGCCCACGAGAAGCGCAACCCTCTGCGCATTGTTGAGGATCGCAGCGGCAGCGTTCAGGTCCTCACCGCGGGGCGACTTCGCGGACGTGCTCCAGGACGGCGCGGTGACCACGATGCCATGTTCCTGTTCCAGCTGCGGTGCGGGCGCGGACTGGATGTCGTGCGGCAGGATCACCACGCACGGCGAAGAGGTGGCCCTGGCGGTGCGGAAGGCGCGGTCCAGGACCATGGGAAGCTGCTCCGGGGCGTTGACCTGCTGCACGAACTGGGCTGCAACGTCCTTGAACAGGACGGTCAGCTCGATTTCCTGCATGTAGGCCGAGCCCAGCACGGTACGGCTTTGCTGCCCCACGATCGCCACCACGGGCACGCCGTCGAGCTTGGCGTCGTAGAGGCCGTTGAGGAGGTGGACGGCGCCCGGTCCCTGCGTGGACGTCACCACTCCCACGCCGCCGGTGTACTTCGCGTGCCCGACCGCCATGAATGCAGCGGTTTCCTCGTGCCGTGCCTGCACGAAGTCAACCCGGCCCTCCGCCCGGCGGAGGGCGCCCATAAACCCGTTGATCCCGTCTCCGCTGTACCCGAACACGCGGTTGACGCCCCACGTTTCGAGCCGCTCCACGATCAGGTCTGCCACGGTCCGGTCGTTCATGGGATCCTCCTGCAATGGGTTCTGTCCCTGTCTGTTAGGCGTTGACGATCAGGCCCAGCTCAGCCTTCGAGGCCAGTGCGTCGTGCCGGGGCAGCACCCGGACGGTGTATCCGAAGGACCCGGAACGGTCGATCACCAGCGAACCGCTGAACAGGTGCCGGCCGCTGCCCAGGTCTTCCTGGACCTTCAGTTCCATCACCGTGATGTCCGCGAGGGTGTCGCTTTCCTCCGCCCTGCCGTAGGCCACCTCCACGCTGACGTCCTCCGGGGTGAGAGTGGTCAGTGCCACGTAGGCGTTCACCTGGAGCGTGTCGCCGATTTGCGGGTCCTCGGAGACCCCCACGGAGTCCACGTGTTCCACATGCACCTGGGGCCAGGCGGCGCGGACCTTCGCCGTCCAGGCCGCCAAAGTGCGGGCCTGGGAATAGGAGTTGGCGCCGGCGTTCCTGCCGGCCTCCGCAGCGGGACGGTAGAGGATGTTTACGTAGTCGCGCAGCATGCGCTCGGCGGAAACGGCCGGGCCAAGGTGCGAGAGGGTGTGTTTGATCATCGACACCCAGTGGGTGGGCACCTTCTCCGTGCCCGACGTCGACGGCCCCGCAGCACCTGCGGCTTCGGACACCGTGATGCCGTAGAAACGCGGGGCAACCTGCGTCTCAAGCAGCTCGTAGAGCGCGGCGGCTTCGATATCGTCGCGTTCCTCCGGCGATGCGTCATTGTTGGCCGTGGGAATCGCCCAGCCGTTTTCGCCGTCGTACATCTCATCCCACCAGCCGTCCAGGACTGAAAGGTTCAGCGAACCGTTGAGCGCGGCCTTCATGCCGGACGTTCCGCAGGCCTCAAGCGGCCGGAGCGGGTTGTTCAGCCAGACGTCGCAGCCCGGGAACAGCGTCCGTGCCATCCCGATGTCGTAATTGGGCAGGAAGGCGATGCGGTGCCGGACCTCCGGGTCATCGGTGAAGGTGACCAGGTCCTGGATCATCTTCTTCCCCGCGTCATCGGCGGGGTGGGACTTGCCGGCAATCACCAGCTGGATGGGATGTTCCTTGTGCAGGAGGAGTGCCTTGAGCCGTTCCGGCTCGCGCAGCATCAGGGTGAGGCGCTTGTAGGTGGGGACGCGGCGGGCGAACCCGATGGTGAGTATGTCCGGGTCCAGCACGTTGTCCGTCCAGCCCAGCTCGGCGTCGGCCGCGCCGCGTTGCTTCCATGCGGCACGGAGCCGGCGGCGGACGTCCTCAACCAGCGCGACCCGCATCTCGCGCCGCAGCGCCCACACGTCGGTGTCGCTGACGTTGTAGGCAAGGTCCCACCGGCCCAGCGCTTCAGCTTCGCTGCCGAACTGGTCCCGGGCCAGCTTTGAAATCCGGCTGTCCACCCAGGTGGGCACGTGCACGCCGTTGGTCACGGAGGTGATCGGCACTTCCGAGTGGTCGAAGCCGGGCCAGAGCGCGGAAAACATCCCGCGGGACACTTCGCCGTGCAGCTTGGCCACACCGTTGGCCCGCTGCGCCAGCCGCAGGCCCATCACTGCCATGTTGAAGACGGACGGGGTGCCGTTCGCGTAATTTTCGCGGCCCAGCTCCAGGATCCGGTCCACGGGCACAGCCGGTGCAAGCCCCGCCTGGAAGAAGTGGTGGATCTGTGAGATTTCAAACCTGTCGATGCCGGCTGGTACCGGGGTGTGCGTGGTGAAAACAGTGGAGGCGCGGCCGGCAGCCAACGCTTCGTCGAAGGTCAGTGCCTCGTCCCCGGCCATCAGTTCCTGGATGCGCTCGATGCCCAGGAAACCGGCATGGCCCTCGTTGGTGTGGAACACTTCCGGAGCGCGGGTCCCGGTGAGCTTCTGGAAGGCGCGCAGCGCCTTGACCCCGCCCATGCCCAGCAGCAGTTCCTGCTGGAGCCGGTGGTCGCCGCCGCCGCCGTAGAGGCGGTCCGTGATGCTGCGGGCGGCTTCGTCGTTGCCCGGAACATTCGAGTCCAGGAGCAGCAGGGGGACGCGTCCGACGTCGGCACGCCAGATGTGTGCCAACAGCCGGCGGTTGTTGGGAAGTGGCAGGGAGATCTGCACCGGCTGGCCGTTGCCGTCGCCGGAAGGCTCGCGGAGGAGGGTGAGCGGCAGGCCGTCGGGATCCAGGACCGGGTAGGTTTCCTGCTGCCAGGCGTCCCGGGACAGTGACTGCTTGAAGTATCCGGCCTGGTACAGCAGGCCGACGCCGATCAGGGGCACGCCCAGGTCCGAGGCAGCCTTGAGGTGGTCACCGGCCAGGATGCCCAGGCCGCCGGAGTACTGGGGGAGGACTTCGGTGATGCCGAATTCGGGGGAGAAGTAGGCAATCGACGCCGGCGCGTCCGGGCCCAGGCTCTGGTACCAGCGGGGCTGCTCAAGGTACCGGTCGAGGTCCTCCTCGGCGGCGCGGACACGGTCCACCACGGACTGGTCTGCAGCAAGCTGCTGGAACTCCTCACGGCTTACCAAGCCCAGGAAACCCACGGGATCCTCACCGCTTTCCACCCAAAGCCGCGGGTTCAGCCCGGCGAAGAGCTCCCGGGTGGGGCGGTGCCAGGACCAGCGCAAATTAGTCGCCAGCCGGGCCAGCGGCCGGATTGGTTCGGGGAGGACTGTACGGACCGTAAATCTGCGGATTGCCTTCACCTGCGTCACACTAACGGACAACATGCGCGGCTGGAACCAGCTTTGGGTTTCTTTTGCGTAAATGACAGTTGGGGCGGAGGAAATGACACAGGCCGCAACGAAAATAGTGCGCAGGCTTAGCATTCCTGGCCATTTCTCGCTAACGTCGAGGCTGTGACGACTAACTCAGGAACCATTGCCGCATCAAAGGAAAAGCCGCAGGGCCGCATCACGGAAGGCCTGCGGTTCGGACGTTTCCCCATCACGGCTGTGCAGCCGGTGGTGGAGGGTGGAAAATTCCCCGCCAAGGCCCTGCCGGGCGAGGGAATCGTGGTGGGGGCCACCGCCTTCCGGGAGGGGCACGACCAGCTCGGGGTCAGTGCCGTGCTCCTGGATCCGGCCGGCCAGGAACGCCAGCGCGTCAGGCTCACGCCGCCCCGCGGGGAACGCGGCATGGGGACCGACCGCTGGGAAGGCGTCCTCACGCCGTCGGACACTGGCAACTGGTCCTTTGTCATCGAAGCCTGGCACGACCGCTACGGCACGTGGCACCACAACGCAGAGGTGAAGGTGGAAGCCGGCATCGACGTCGAGCTGATGCTCGCCGAGGGTGCCGCCCTGCTGGCTGAAGCGGCCGACGACGACTCCCGCAGCGAGTGGGACAGGGGCGTCCTCCGGGATGCCGCCAATAAGCTGGCTGACCCCTCCCTCAGCACGGAGGAGCGCCTCGGGGCCGGATTCAGCCACGCGGTGACCGGCGTTGTCGCGCACCAGCCGATCCGCGAACTGGTCACGGTATCAGAGCAGTACCCGCTGCTGGTTGAGCGGGACCTGGCCGGCCGGGGCGCCTGGTATGAGTTCTTCCCCCGCTCCGAAGGCGCAGTCAAGGATCACAACACGGGCACCTGGACCTCCGGAAACTTCCGCACCGCCGCGCAACGGCTCGACGCTGTTGCCGCCATGGGCTTTGACGTCATCTATATGCCGCCCATCCATCCCATCGGCGTCCAGCACCGCAAGGGGCCCAACAACACACTCATCGCGGGCCCGAACGATCCCGGCTCGCCCTGGGCCATCGGCGCGAAGGAGGGCGGCCACGACGCCATCCACCCCGACCTCGGGACGTTTGAGGACTTTGACGCCTTTGTGGCGCGGGCCAATGAACTCGGCCTGGAAGTCGCCCTGGACCTGGCACTGCAGGCCGCCCCGGACCATCCGTGGGTTGAGTCGCATCCCGAGTGGTTCACCACCCGGGTGGACGGCAGTATTGCCTACGCGGAAAACCCGCCCAAGAAGTACCAGGACATTTATCCGCTCAATTTCGATAATGACCCGGAGGGGCTCTCCAACGAAATTCTCCGCATAGTCCTGCTCTGGGTCAGCCACGGCGTAAAGATATTCCGCGTTGATAACCCGCACACCAAACCTGTGTGGTTCTGGGAGTGGCTTATTGCCCAGGTTAATAAGGAGGTTCCGGGAGTTGTGTTCCTCGCCGAGGCCTTCACCCGCCCCGCCATGATGCACGCGCTGGGCCGCGCCGGATTCCAGCAGTCCTACACGTACTTCACGTGGCGCAACACCAAGAAGGAAATCGAACAGTACTTCAACGAGGTCAGCCACGAGTCTTCGGCCTTCTTCAGGCCAAACTTCTTTGTGAACACCCCGGACATCCTCACGGAATACCTCCAGTTCGGCGGCCCGGCAGCGTTCAAGATCAGGGCAGCCCTGGCGTCCACGGCAAGCCCGTTGTGGGGTGTCTATGCGGGGTATGAGCTGTACGAGCACGTTGCCCGGCCGGGGGCCGAGGAGTACATCGACAACGAGAAGTTCGAGTACAAGGCACGGGACTGGGATGCGGCCGCCCAGTCAGGACGGACACTTGCTCCGTACATCACCAGGCTGAACGAGGTGCGCCACAGCCACCCGGCGCTGCAGGACCTGCAGAACCTGACGGTGCACCACAGCACTGACGACTCCACAGTTGTGTACTCCAAGCACAAGACCCTCCCCGACGGATCCAAGGACACCATTATCGTGGTGGTCAACCTGGATCCCCACGTCACCAAGGAATGCAGTGTGTCGCTGGACCTCGCAGTGCTCGAGCTGGCCGCTGAGGACCTCACAGCAAATGGCGGCTTCCACGTGGACGACCTCATTTCCGGTGAAAGCTGGGAATGGGGCGAATACAACTACGTTCGGCTTGATCCGCACGTGGAGCCTGCGCACATCCTCAGCGTGAGGAGAATGCATCAGTGAGTTTTAATCCGCAAAGTTCGGGCCAGCATTTCACGCCGAAGAGCACCTTCGAACTGAATGCGCCGGGCCTGCAGCACGATCCGCTGTGGTACCGGAAGGCAGTTTTCTACGAGGTCCTCGTCAGGGCTTTTGCGGATGCCAACGGTGACGGTTCCGGGGATTTCTCGGGCCTCATCGACAGGCTTGACTACCTGCAGTGGCTGGGCGTGGACTGTCTCTGGCTGCCGCCGTTCTTCCAGTCGCCGCTGCGTGACGGGGGTTACGACATCTCCGATTACAACTCAGTTCTGGACGAGTTCGGCACCATCACCGACTTCAAGCGGCTGGTTGCTGAAGCGCACGCCAGGGGAGTGCGGGTCATCATCGACCTGCCCCTGAACCACACCTCCGACCAGCACCCCTGGTTCCAGGAATCGCGGAAGGACCCGGACGGACCGTTCGGCGACTTCTACGTGTGGAGCGACACGGACGAAAAGTACCAGGACGCCCGCATCATCTTCGTGGACACCGAGGAATCGAACTGGACCTTTGACCCCATCCGCCGGCAGTTCTTCTGGCATCGGTTCTTCAGCCACCAGCCGGACCTGAACTTCGAGAACCCCAAGGTCATCGACGCACTCTTTGACGTGGTCCGGTTCTGGCTGGACCAGGGCATCGACGGGTTCCGGGCCGACGCCATCCCCTACCTCTTTGAGGAAGAAGGGACCAACTGCGAGAACCTGCCCGCCACCCATGAGTTCCTCCGCAGGCTCCGCGCCATGGTGGACGAGAGCTACCCCGGACGGGTCATCATCGCCGAGGCGAACCAGCCGCCCAACGAGGTGGTGGAGTATTTCGGAACGGAAGCGGAACCCGAGTGCCACATGGCGTTCCACTTCCCGATCATGCCGCGCCTGTACTACGCGCTCCGGGACCAGAAGGCCGCACCCATCATCGAGACGATGCAGGACACGCCGGACATTCCCGACGGCGCCCAGTGGGGCACCTTCCTGCGGAACCACGACGAGCTGACTCTCGAAATGGTTACCGCCGATGAGCGCGCAGCCATGCTCGGCTGGTACGCGCCGGACCCCCGCATGCGTGCCAACATCGGCATCCGGCGCCGGCTCGCGCCCCTGCTGGACAACTCGCGGGCAGAAATCGAACTGATCAACGCCCTGCTGCTCTCGCTTCCAGGCAGTCCATTCCTGTACTACGGGGACGAGATCGGCATGGGGGACAACATCTGGCTTGAAGACCGGGACGCCGTCCGGACGCCCATGCAGTGGAACCCGGACCGGAACGCAGGCTTCTCCAACGCGGACCCGGGCAAGCTCTACCTGCCGGTCATCCAGTCACTGGTCTACAACTACAACATGGCAAACGTTGAGGCTGAAGCCGCCCACTCAGGCTCCCTGCTTCGCTGGACACGGCAGATCCTCAGCGTCCGAAAGAACCACCCGGCTTTCGGCCTGGGCACCTTCAAGCACGTCGCGGCCGACCATGACGCCGTGCTGGCCTACCTCCGGGAGTTGCCCAGCGGCAACTCCGCCGGTGTGGACGGCGAATCCATTCTGTGTGCCTTCAACCTCTCGCAGCACCCAGTGGCCGCAAGGCTCCGTATCCCCGATTACGGCGGACGCGGCCTTCGTGATGTATTTGGCGGCCAGCCATTTCCTGGCATCAACGAGGACGGGACGCTGACGCTGACTCTGGGCAGCCACGATTTCTTCTGGCTGAGGATCCGGTCGGCAGCGTCCAATCCTTCGTCCCCCTATACGCAGGCAATGCCGATCCTCTCGATTGAGAACTGACATGAACCAGCCCATCCTTACCCCCGCCCTTACCTCGTTGCTTCAGGAATGGCTTCCAAGGCAGCGTTGGTTTCCCATAAAGACGCCCGGCTTTGAGCTGTCCCAGGCCGGCAGCCTGGGGCTGGAGGATCCCTCCGGCCACGCAGGGCTCGAAGTGTTCCTGCTGAAGGTGACCACCAGGGGAGCCGACGGCGGCCGCCGCACGGCCGTTGTCCAGGTCCCCTTGAGTTTCCGGCCCGCGCCCGCGGCGGGCATGGAGCGCGCGCTGGTCGGGGAGGCCGCCGGGATGGATCCGACCAAGCCATGGGTTTATGACGCCGTGCACGATCCGGACTTCGTTGGCGGCTGGCTTGAGCTGATGCGCAGCGAGGACAAGGCGCCCAGCGGCACCGCTACCGGGTTCCGCGCCCCGGGTAACCACCGCCTTCCCACTGCCCGTGGCGTGGTGAAGGTCCTGTCGGGGGAGCAGTCCAACAGTTCAGTAATCGTGGACGACGGCGAATCGGCCGCCATCGTGAAGTTCTTCCGCGTCCTGTCCGAGGGGACCAACCCGGAGGTTGAGGTGGGTGCTGCCCTCACGTCGGCGGGCACCACTGAAGTTCCGGCGACCCTTGGCTGGGTGCGCGGCGAATGGCTGGCGCACGGCATGCCTTCCTCCGACGGACCGGGCTCCGGCTCCCGGTACGTCCAGGGGGAGCTGGCGGTGGCGCATGAGTTCCTGGCCGGCGGGCGCGACGCCTGGCGCCTTGCTGTTGACGCGGCAAGGTCCGGAACGGACTTTACGGCCGAGGCGCGGGCACTGGGTGCCGCCACCGCCACGGTCCATCGCCGCCTCGCAGAAGCACTGGGGCAATCAGCGGAGGCTGAACCCGGCAAGGTGATTGCCCCTGCCGTAGCCCAGCGCGTCCGGCAGGCCTGGGCGGAAGCCGCCTCCGCCGTCGGCCCCTACGATGACGCACTGGACGACCTCCTGCACGGGCTCGACGGCGTGGCAGCCGGTCCGCTCCAGCGGATCCACGGCGACCTCCACCTTGGCCAGATCCTCCAGGTCCCCGGAGAGGCCGGAAACCCGCCACGCTGGGCGATCCTCGACTTCGAAGGTGAACCACTGCGTCCCATCGCAGAGCGAAACGTTCCCGATGTTCCCCTGCGCGACGTCGTGGGCATGCTGCGGTCCTTCGACTACGCGGCAGGAGCGGCGCAGCGCGAACAGGAAGGCGCCCAAGTGCCGGCCACTTGGGTTGATGACTGCGCCGAGGCCTTCCTTGCCGGATACGCCGGCGTCACTCCCGGCACTGTGGACAGGGACTCGCCCCTGTTTGTGGCATTGTGGCTGGACAAGGCACTGTACGAAGTAGTTTATGAAATGCGCAACAGGCCGGACTGGCTGGCGATCCCTGTGAACGCCGCCAGACGGCTCCTCAGCGGTAACGGCGCCGGCGACCAGGCCGGGGCAGCATCGGAAGGTAACGAAATGACAGGCTCAGCACGAACGGACCGTCCGGGGGTGCCGCTGTATGTGGATGCGGGCATCCTGGGCAGGATCGCGAACGGTGAACACCACGCACCCCATTCCATCCTGGGCGCGCACCTGGACGACTATGGGCACGTGACCATCCGTACCGTGAAGCACCTGGCGGAAGCCGTGACGGTCATCACCGCGGCCGGCGAAATCCCGATGGAACATGAAGCCCACGGCGTGTGGGTTGCCGTTCTGGAGCCGCTGCAGCAGGGGCACGTCCCGGACTACCGCCTGGCCGTAACCTACCCGGGTGCTGAACCAGTCACCGTAGACGAGCCCTACCGCTACCTGCCCACCGTGGGTGAAGTTGACCTGCACCTCATCGGCGAAGGCCGGCACGAGAAGCTTTGGGAAGTCCTGGGCGCCCACGTCCAGCACTACAAGTCGTCCCTGGGGGACGTGGACGGTGTGTCCTTCGCTGTCTGGGCCCCCAACGCACAGGCTGTCCGCGTTATCGGCGACTTCAACGCCTGGGACGGACGCGAAAACTCGCTCCGCTCCCTTGGCTCCTCCGGCGTGTGGGAGATTTTCGTTCCCGGGGTTGCAGTCGGTGCGTGCTACAAATTCCAAATCCGCACCAAGGCCGGCCACTGGGTCGAGAAGGCTGACCCGCTGGCCTTCGGCACCGAGGTTCCCCCGCTGACGGCGTCGAGGGTGGTTGAGCCCTCGTACGCTTTCAAGGACGACGAATGGATGGAGGCCCGGGCCCAGCGGGATCCGCACAACTCGGCCATGAGCGTCTATGAAGTCCACCTCGGATCATGGAAGCTTGGCCTCGGCTACCGGGAACTGGCCAAGGAACTGGTGGACTACGTCAAGTGGCTTGGCTTCACCCACGTGGAATTCATGCCGGTGGCGGAGCATCCCTTCGGCGGATCGTGGGGTTACCAGGTCACGTCGTACTTCGCCCCCACCTCCCGGTTCGGCCACCCGGACGAATTCCGGTACCTGGTGGACGCACTCCACCAGGCCGGCATCGGGGTCCTGCTGGACTGGGTGCCTGCGCACTTCCCCAAGGACGCCTGGGCCCTGGCCCAGTTCGACGGCGAGCCCCTGTACGAACACGCCGATCCCGCCCTGGGTGAGCACCCTGACTGGGGCACGCTGATCTTCGACTTCGGCCGCACCGAGGTCCGCAATTTCCTCGTGGCCAATGCCCTGTACTGGCTGGACGAGTTCCACATTGACGGTCTGCGCGTGGACGCCGTCGCTTCTATGCTGTACCTGGACTACTCCCGCGACGAGGGGCAGTGGCGGCCCAACCGCTTCGGCGGCCGGGAAAACCTTGAAGCCATCTCCTTCCTGCAGGAAGTCAACGCCACGGTGTACAAGACGCACCCCGGGGCTGTCATGATCGCCGAAGAATCCACCGCCTTCCCCGGCGTTACGGGTCCCACCAGCCACGGCGGCCTCGGCTTTGGCCTCAAGTGGAACATGGGCTGGATGCACGATTCGCTCAAGTACGCGTCCGAGGACCCGGTGAACCGCAGGTGGCACCACGGCACCGTCACCTTTTCCCTGGTCTACGCCTTCACGGAAAACTTCCTGCTCCCCATCAGCCACGATGAGGTAGTCCACGGCAAGGGCTCCATGCTCCGCAAGATGCCGGGCGACCGCTGGCAGCAGCTGGCCAACCTCCGTGCGTTCCTGGCATACCAGTGGGCCCACCCGGGCAAGCAGCTCATCTTCATGGGTACCGAATTCGGCCAGGAAGCGGAATGGTCCGAGCAGCACGGTCTGGACTGGTGGCTCGCGGACATTCCGGCCCACAAGGGACTGCAGCTGCTGACCAAGGACCTCAACGAGCTGTACGCCTCCACCCCTGCGCTGTACAGCCGGGACAACGAGCCCGGCGGCTTCCAGTGGATCAACGGGGGAGACGCCGAGCGGAACGTGCTGTCGTTCATCCGCTGGGACAAGGAGGGCAACCCCCTGGTCTGTGCCATCAACTTCTCGGGAGCGCCGCATGCCGGCTACACCCTCGGAGTACCTGAGCCAGGTGCGTGGACAGAGGTATTGAACACCGATGCCACCACCTATGGCGGATCAGGTGTGCTGAACGCCGGTGAGCTGAAGGCGACGGATGAGGGGCAGGACGGGCAGCCCGCCACCTTGAGCGTTACCCTGCCGCCGCTCGGTGCTGCTTACTTCAAGCCGGGATCAGCATCGTCCGCCTGATTCCTGCCTGAACCTTTCGGAAGGCCCGGAATCCTTGTGGTTCCGGGCCTTTCCGCTGATCTGGCCGCCCGCCGGGAGCGGCCTCAGGGCCCCGGTTGGCTATCTCCGGAGAGTGGTGGTAGAGTTAATTTCCGCGCTGCTCCACAGAGTCAGACGGAAAAACCGACAACCAAAGCCTCGAGCTGAAGAACGTCGCGGACGCCGGTTTGACAAGTGAGAAGTCAGCGGGTAAGTTTGAAAAGTTGCTCCGGAGCGATCCTGAACCGTGTGGTTGGGTGGTGCCGGGTGTGTCTGTTGTTTGAGAACTCAATAGTGTGCCAAGTTTGTTGATACCGATTTGTTTTATGAATTGGTTGAATTTGCCGGGCTGCCCGCCCCTGTGGGTGGTCTGGTTTTGACAGCTGGTTTCAAATTTTTGCTGCCTGGTTGCCGCGTTTTCCCGTGGTTTCTTGGTGGTTTCTGTTTTTGTTTTACTTCAACGGAGAGTTTGATCCTGGCTCAGGATGAACGCTGGCGGCGTGCTTAACACATGCAAGTCGAACGATGATCCGGTGCTTGCACCGGGGATTAGTGGCGAACGGGTGAGTAACACGTGAGTAACCTGCCCTTAACTCTGGGATAAGCCTGGGAAACTGGGTCTAATACCGGATATGACTCCTCATCGCATGGTGGGGGGTGGAAAGCTTTTTGTGGTTTTGGATGGACTCGCGGCCTATCAGCTTGTTGGTGAGGTAATGGCTTACCAAGGCGACGACGGGTAGCCGGCCTGAGAGGGTGACCGGCCACACTGGGACTGAGACACGGCCCAGACTCCTACGGGAGGCAGCAGTGGGGAATATTGCACAATGGGCGCAAGCCTGATGCAGCGACGCCGCGTGAGGGATGACGGCCTTCGGGTTGTAAACCTCTTTCAGTAGGGAAGAAGCGAAAGTGACGGTACCTGCAGAAGAAGCGCCGGCTAACTACGTGCCAGCAGCCGCGGTAATACGTAGGGCGCAAGCGTTATCCGGAATTATTGGGCGTAAAGAGCTCGTAGGCGGTTTGTCGCGTCTGCCGTGAAAGTCCGGGGCTCAACTCCGGATCTGCGGTGGGTACGGGCAGACTAGAGTGATGTAGGGGAGACTGGAATTCCTGGTGTAGCGGTGAAATGCGCAGATATCAGGAGGAACACCGATGGCGAAGGCAGGTCTCTGGGCATTAACTGACGCTGAGGAGCGAAAGCATGGGGAGCGAACAGGATTAGATACCCTGGTAGTCCATGCCGTAAACGTTGGGCACTAGGTGTGGGGGACATTCCACGTTTTCCGCGCCGTAGCTAACGCATTAAGTGCCCCGCCTGGGGAGTACGGCCGCAAGGCTAAAACTCAAAGGAATTGACGGGGGCCCGCACAAGCGGCGGAGCATGCGGATTAATTCGATGCAACGCGAAGAACCTTACCAAGGCTTGACATGAACCGGTAAGACCTGGAAACAGGTCCCCCGCTTGCGGTCGGTTTACAGGTGGTGCATGGTTGTCGTCAGCTCGTGTCGTGAGATGTTGGGTTAAGTCCCGCAACGAGCGCAACCCTCGTTCTATGTTGCCAGCACGTGATGGTGGGGACTCATAGGAGACTGCCGGGGTCAACTCGGAGGAAGGTGGGGACGACGTCAAATCATCATGCCCCTTATGTCTTGGGCTTCACGCATGCTACAATGGCCGGTACAAAGGGTTGCGATACTGTGAGGTGGAGCTAATCCCAAAAAGCCGGTCTCAGTTCGGATTGGGGTCTGCAACTCGACCCCATGAAGTCGGAGTCGCTAGTAATCGCAGATCAGCAACGCTGCGGTGAATACGTTCCCGGGCCTTGTACACACCGCCCGTCAAGTCACGAAAGTTGGTAACACCCGAAGCCGGTGGCCTAACCCCTTGTGGGAGGGAGCTGTCGAAGGTGGGACTGGCGATTGGGACTAAGTCGTAACAAGGTAGCCGTACCGGAAGGTGCGGCTGGATCACCTCCTTTCTAAGGAGCACCTACAAAGACGCCGGCTCATGTATGTGAGTGTGGTGGGTTTGTCAGGAGTAAATGCCCGTTGCGCAGACGATTGTTCTGCGGCGGGTGCTCATGGGTGGAATATCAACAAATAGCGGTCGCCTGGATTTTTTCCTGGTCTAGTACGGATGCTTTAGGTGTCCTGGAACGGTCGGGGGGTTTGATGGGTGGTTTAGTGTTTGGCACACTGTTGGGTCCTGAGGCAACAGGGCTGTGGACTGGTCCCTTTGTGGGGGCTGGTTTGCGGGTTTGTTTGTTTCTGGTTTCCTGGCTGCACCGATCATGCGCGTTGACCTCTCTTTTGTGGGGTTGTGTGTGGGGTGTGTGGTTTGGGGTTGTTGTTTGAGAACTACATAGTGGACGCGAGCATCTTTTATAAGAAGCAATTTCCAAGAATATGAACCTGGATCTGGCTGCGCGTGATGATGGCTTCCTTTGGGGAGTGGTTGTTGGGTGTGGTTGGTTTTCGTGGTTCTCTCGAAAATTAGCGTTTTTGATCTTTTGTGGTCAAGTTTTTAAGAGCACACGGTGGATGCCTTGGCATTAGGAGCCGAAGAAGGACGTAGGAATCTGCGATAAGCCTGGGGGAGTCGATAACCGGACTGTGATCCCAGGGTGTCCGAATGGGGAAACCCCGCCAGACGCGCGAGTGATCTGGTGACCCGCATCTGAACACATAGGGTGCGTGGAGGGAACGCGGGGAAGTGAAACATCTCAGTACCCGCAGGAAGAGAAAACAATAGTGATTCCGTTAGTAGTGGCGAGCGAACGCGGATCAGGCTAAACCGTTCCATGTGTGATAGCCGGCGGGCGTTGCATGGTCGGGGTTGTGGGACTTTCCGTTCTGTCTCTGCCGGGACAGTGGGGTGTGATGTGCAGGCATAGGTGAACGGTCTTGAAAGGCCGGCCAGAGAGGGTGTGAGCCCCGTAACCGTAATGTTGTGTACCGCCTGGAGAGTATCCCAAGTAGCACGGGGCCCGAGAAATCCCGTGTGAATCTGTCAGGACCACCTGATAAGCCTAAATACTCCCTAATGACCGATAGCGGACCAGTACCGTGAGGGAAAGGTGAAAAGTACCCCGGGAGGGGAGTGAAACAGTACCTGAAACCGTGTGCTTACAATCCGTCGGAGCAGCCTTGTAGTTGTGACGGCGTGCCTTTTGAAGAATGAGCCTGCGAGTTAGTGTTACGTCGCGAGGTTAACCCGTGTGGGGAAGCCGTAGCGAAAGCGAGTCTGAATAGGGCGTTGCAGTGGCGTGATCTAGACCCGAAGCGAAGTGATCTACCCATGGCCAGGTTGAAGCGACGGTAAGACGTCGTGGAGGACCGAACCCACTTCAGTTGAAAATGGAGGGGATGAGCTGTGGGTAGGGGTGAAAGGCCAATCAAACTTCGTGATAGCTGGTTCTCCCCGAAATGCATTTAGGTGCAGCGTTGCGTGTTTCTTACCGGAGGTAGAGCTACTGGATGGCTAATGGGCCCTACAAGGTTACTGACGTCAGCCAAACTCCGAATGCCGGTAAGTGAGAGCGCAGCAGTGAGACTGTGGGGGATAAGCTTCATAGTCGAGAGGGAAACAGCCCAGACCACCAACTAAGGCCCCTAAGCGTGTGCTAAGTGGGAAAGGATGTGGAGTTGCGAAGACAACCAGGAGGTTGGCTTAGAAGCAGCCATCCTTAAAAGAGTGCGTAATAGCTCACTGGTCAAGTGATTCCGCGCCGACAATGTAGCGGGGCTCAAGTACACCGCCGAAGTTGTGGCATTCAGATTTTAGCTAAGCCCTTGTGGTTCAGGCGTCTGGATGGGTAGGGGAGCGTCGTGTGGGCAGTGAAGTCGCGGTGTAAACCAGCGGTGGAGCCTACACGAGTGAGAATGCAGGCATGAGTAGCGAAAGACGGGTGAGAAACCCGTCCGCCGAATGATCAAGGGTTCCAGGGTCAAGCTAATCTGCCCTGGGTAAGTCGGGACCTAAGGCGAGGCCGACAGGCGTAGTCGATGGACAACGGGTTGATATTCCCGTACCGGCGAAAAACCGCCCATGCTGAACAGGGGATACTAACTGCCCGAGACCTGCCTGACACCCCTTGTGGGTGAAGGGTTTTGGTGGAGCGCAGGACCTGATCCTGGGAGGCAAGCGTATTAACAGGTGTGACGCAGGAAGGTAGCCAAGCCGGGCGATGGTTGTCCCGGTCTAAGGATGTAGGGCGAACGGTAGGCAAATCCGCTGTTCATGATGCCTGAGATCTGATGGGACCCCCGTTTGGGGGGATTTGGTGATCCTATGCTGCCGAGAAAAGCATCGACGCGAGGTTTTAGCCGCCCGTACCCCAAACCGACACAGGTGATCAGGTAGAGAATACTAAGGCGATCGAGAGAATTATGGTTAAGGAACTCGGCAAAATGCCCCCGTAACTTCGGGAGAAGGGGGGCCCCAACCTTGATGGACACACGCTGTCCGGAGGGGATCGGGGCCGCAGAGACCAGGGGGAAGCGACTGTTTACTAAAAACACAGGTCCGTGCGAAGTCGCAAGACGATGTATACGGACTGACTCCTGCCCGGTGCTGGAAGGTTAAGAGGACCGGTTAGCCGCAAGGCGAAGCTGAGAATTTAAGCCCCAGTAAACGGCGGTGGTAACTATAACCATCCTAAGGTAGCGAAATTCCTTGTCGGGTAAGTTCCGACCTGCACGAATGGAGTAACGACTTCCCCGCTGTCTCAACCATAAACTCGGCGAAATTGCAGTACGAGTAAAGATGCTCGTTACGCGCAGCAGGACGGAAAGACCCCGAGACCTTTACTATAGTTTGGTATTGGTGTTCGGAGTGGCTTGTGTAGGATAGGTGGGAGACGTTGAAGCCCGGACGCCAGTTCGGGTGGAGTCATCGTTGAAATACCACTCTGGTCACTTTGGACATCTAACTTCGGCCCGTAATCCGGGTCAGGGACAGTGCCTGATGGGTAGTTTAACTGGGGCGGTTGCCTCCTAAAAAGTAACGGAGGCGCCCAAAGGTTCCCTCAGCCTGGTTGGCAATCAGGTGTCGAGTGTAAGTGCACAAGGGAGCTTGACTGTGAGAGAGACATCTCGAGCAGGGACGAAAGTCGGGACTAGTGATCCGGCGGTACATTGTGGAATGGCCGTCGCTCAACGGATAAAAGGTACCTCGGGGATAACAGGCTGATCTTGCCCAAGAGTCCATATCGACGGCATGGTTTGGCACCTCGATGTCGGCTCGTCGCATCCTGGGGCTGGAGTAGGTCCCAAGGGTTGGGCTGTTCGCCCATTAAAGCGGTACGCGAGCTGGGTTTAGAACGTCGTGAGACAGTTCGGTCCCTATCCGCTGCGCGCGCAGGAAATTTGAGAAGGGCTGTCCTTAGTACGAGAGGACCGGGACGGACGAACCTCTGGTGTGTCAGTTGTACTGCCAAGTGCACCGCTGATTAGCTACGTTCGGATGGGATAACCGCTGAAAGCATCTAAGCGGGAAGCTCGCTTCAAGATGAGATTTCCATACACCTCGTGTGTGAGAGGCCCCCAGCCAGACCACTGGGTTGATAGGCCGGATGTGGAAGCGAGGACTAACGACTCGTGAAGCTGACCGGTACTAATAGGCCGATAACTTACACCACACACCCTCTTCGTGAACGGATTCAAAAGACGTTCACACCATGAAGCAGGGTAAAAAGATAAATAAGACTGCTTGCGTCCACTATGTGGTTCCCAAACAACAAACCAAACCGGTTCGTTGCCCACGGAACAAAACACAACTACATAACAACACCACAATGTTGTAACCACCAGATTTCCCACCCCAGGCATCACCACACGGGGTGTGGAGCAAGGGTTACGGCGGTCATAGCGTGGGGGAAACGCCCGGTCCCATTCCGAACCCGGAAGCTAAGACCCACAGCGCCGATGGTACTGCACCCGGGAGGGTGTGGGAGAGTAGGTCACCGCCGGACATAAATTAGAGCAGGGCCCTGACAAAAGACGTCAGGGCCCTGCCGCATTTAACCCACAAACACCCGCCACATCCAGGGCCCCCACGGCCGAACCCGCCATCACCTCCCGCAGGAAACGGTGGAACCCGCCATCACCTCCCGCTGCCGGCGCTGCGACGCGCCATCACCTCGCGCGGCAGCACGCCGTCGAACTCCCCTCCAAACACTGCCGGCCCGCCAACCCAAAACCCGGGAAAACTGCCAGAGCGTCGACGAAAAGCCGCAGGAGGTGATGGCGCGTCCCCGGGAACCTGCAGGAGGTGATGCGGCGTCACCTGGATGTCCGAAGGAGGTGATGGGGCGTCCCCCGGAAAGCCGCGGGAGGCGTTGGGGCGTTGCAGTGGGCGGCGCGGGTAGAGTTGAGCACCATGGATAGCCTCTTCAGCCACGGCAGCGAGCCGTTCGGAAGCAATGACAGCAGCTCCATCGAGCTCCTCGAACCCGTGGTCAACACCGTGATCGTGCCTGGAAGCGTTTCACACGCCTTCGCCGGCTTCACCGACCACACCCACCTCTGGTGGCCGCTGGAAACGTTCGGTGTGTACGGCGCTGGCTCCTATGTGGAGTTCGAGGAGAACCTCATCCTCGAAACAGCTGATGACGGCAGGACCAGCATCTGGGGCACACTCGACGACTGGCACCCGCCGCTGTCCTTCCACGCGACATGGCACCCCGGCTCCAGCGCCCTGTGGTCCACCGAACTGCTTGTGGTCTTCCGGGCAGTGGAGGACGGGACGGAAGTACGGGTGTTCCACGAGGGCTGGGAAGGGGCCGAGAACCCGGCCGCTGAGCGCGCACACTACCTTGCAGCCTGGCCGCTGATTCTTGCCAAGTACTGCCGCTTTATGGGCGTCCCCGATGCCGGGGAGGCCAAAGGCTGAGGCGGTCCCGTATCAGGCAGGCGGCACCGCCGTGCTGGTCCTGATCACGAACTCCGTCGGGAACTCCTGATCCGCTTCGGGGGCTTGTTGTCCGTTGCCGGGTTCGACCGCGGGCTCAAGCAACTGCAGCGCAGTCCGGGCTGCCAAAGCGCCCTGCCCGCGGGGGTCCTGGTCGATGGTGGTCAGGCCGAACGTTTCACCCAATTCGTGGCCGTCCATTCCCACCACCGAGAGGTCCCGTGGAACGTGCAAACCGAAGTCGCGGGCGGCGAGGATAGTGCCGACAGCCATTTCGTCCGAGGCAGCGAAGACCGCTGTGGGGCGTTCCGCGGTAGTGCCCAACAGCTGGCGGGCAGCGGCGTATGCCCCCTGGACGGTGAAGTCGGCGGCGATTTGCCATTCAGTGCGGGCAACCAAGTCTGCGGCCGTCATGGCTTTCTGGTAGCCGGTCTGCCTGATGCCCGGCAGCTTAAAGTCCTGGTCGAGGGCCGCATTGCCGGTGACGTGGGCTATCCGGGTATGTCCCAGCCGTATCAGATGGTCGGTGGCCGCGCCGGCCAGCCGCTCGTCGTCGATCCTGATGGTCGACGCCCCGGGCAAAGCGCCGCCGATGCCCACGATGGGGCGGTGGACGGCCAGCAGTTGCTGGATCTCCGCGTCGGTGAGCACCAGCGCAACGGCGATGACCGCGTCGAGGCGCTTCCGGAGCAGGAAGTCGTTGAGCACGCGGTGACGGTGCTCGGGCTCGTGACCCACGTTGTACAGCGTCAGGTCGTAGCCGGCCTCCAGAAGGATCTCGGAAACACCCTCGAGAACTGAGGAGAAGTACCAGCGGTGGATAGCGGGAACCACAATGCCAATGTTGTGGTTCCGCCCGGAAGCAAGGCTGGAGGCGTGATAGGACGGGACGAACCCCAGTTCCGCTGCCGCTTCCAGCGCCAGCTTCCGGCTCTTGGCCGAGACGTTTGTTTTGCCGCTCAATGCCCGCGAGACGGTGGCTACGGACAGGCCCGCCTTGTCAGCAACATCCTTGATGCCCGCCATACTCACTCTGCCGCGGCGTCCGTCCCAATCCTGATCCAGGCGGTTTCGCCGGAAGCAAGGAGATGGTCCGTGGCTGATGAGGTGCTTCGGACGAGGATCTGTCCTGCAGGCATTTCCAGCGGCTCGTGGTTGAGGTTCATAAGCACCAGCGTAGTGCCGTTGACATAAGTCAGGGATGAACCTGTGCACCAGTCCTCCGCCCACGCCAATGACCCACGCCCCAGGTCCAGCTCACGGCGGACCGCCAGCATGCGCCGGTACAGGGCAAGGTGCGACGACGGCGAGTCCGCTTGCAGGTCCCGCGCCAATCCGCTGAATGAGGAGGGCAGCGGCAGCCAAGGGTCGCTCCCGGACCCGAATCCGAGGTGGGGTTCAGCAGCGCGCCACGGCAACGGAACGCGGCAGCCGTCCCTGCCCAGCCGTTCCCCGCCCGTTCTGGCGAACGTAGGGTCCTGGCGGAGGTGCTCAGGGATGTCGATGCCGTCGGGCAGTCCCAGTTCCTCACCCTGGTAGACATAGGCCGCCCCCGGAAGCCCGAGCATAAACAGCGAGGCAGCAGCGGCTCGTTGCCGGCCCAAGGGGACATCCGGCTGCGGGTCTGCCGGGCCGATCCCGTCACCATCGCGGGGCCCCTGCCCGTTATAGCCAAAGCGGCTGGCGTGCCGGACGACGTCGTGGTTGGAAAGCACCCAGGTGCTGGGAGCACCCACAGCGTCCAGGACCGTCAGGGAGTCCGTGATGACAGAGCGCAGCCGGTAGACGTCCAGCCCTGCGTGCAGGTAGGGGAAGTTGAAGGCCTGGTGCATCTCGTCCGGCCTGACCCACTGCGCAAGCCGGTGGAGGTCAACGCTGGCCTCTGCGCAAAGAATCCGGTCCGGCCCGTACTGGTCCAGGATCCTGCGCCACTCACGGTAGATGTCATGGATGGCCGGCTGGCCGAACATCGGTGCCTCGTGACCCGGGAAGCCGTCCGAACTTCCGCCGTCGGCACGTCCTCCCCAGGCTGGCAGACCCGGGGCCTTGACCAGCGCGTGGGCCACGTCCACACGGAAACCGGAAACTCCGCGGTCCAGCCAGAACCGGAGAATCCGTTCGAATTCCGCATGCACGGCGGGGTTGTCCCAGTTGAAGTCGGGCTGGGAGGAATCAAAAAGGTGCAGGTACCACTGCTCCGGCTGGCCGTCGGGCCCGGTTACCCGGGTCCAGGCGGGTCCGCCGAAGTGGGACTGCCAGTTGTTGGGCGGTTCATGGCCGCCAGGCCCATGGCCGTCGCGGAAGATAAACATCTCCCGTTCCGGGCTGCCGGCCGGCGCCGCGAGGGCTGCCTGGAACAGCGGGTGCTGGTCCGAGCAGTGGTTGGGCACCAGGTCCACGATGACGCGCAGACCCAGCCGGTGGGATTCGGCCATCATGACGTCGAAGTCCCCGAGGGTGCCGAAGATCGGGTCCACGTCGCAGTAGTCGCTGACGTCGTAACCGGCGTCGCGCTGGGGCGAGCGGTAGAAGGGGGACAGCCATACGGCGTCGACTCCGAGGTCCGCCAGGTGGGGCAGTTCCTCCGTGATCCCCGCGAGGTCTCCGACGCCGTCGCCGTTGAGGTCGCGGAACGAGCGTGGGTACACCTGGTAGATCACGGCGGAGCGCCACCAGCCGGGCTGGCTGTCCTCGGGGTGGACCAAGGTCAGCGGCCCGGCCTGGGCCGTGGTGGTGGGTGTCACAGTTTCGACAGACATGTAAGCAAGCTTAGGGGGCGCAGGCGCAGTAATGGAAACGCTTCCACCGCAAGCAGCGGGAGTGAAGGTGCAACCGCGCGCCTTTCCGCAGGTCAAGGCTGGAAGCGCTTGCAAAATTTTTATCGGCTCGGGCAATCCGGCGGAGGACCATCGCTGCCGCCCCGTGGCACAGTCCTACACTGGTTGGACATGTGCGACGACGGATGGAGGCTTCGTGGGAAGCGTAGTTGAGGAGCTGGAGACCATGCTGGCCGCCGGTCAGGTGGAGCGGACAGAAGCAACCCTCATTCGGTACGCGGTGGACCAGGCGCCCATTCTCGACTATCAGCTCCCGCTGGCAGTGGTGTTCCCGGAGTCAGTGCCGGACGTACAGGCAGTGGTACGGATTTGTGCTGACGGTGCCGTGCCAGTCGTGCCGCGGGGCGCCGGAACGGGAGTCTCCGGTGGTGCCCACGCCACCAAAGGCTGCATCATCCTGTCCCTTGAGCGCATGGACCGGATCCTGGACCTGAATCCCGACGACGAAACAGCCGTGGTGGAACCGGGTGTCATTAACGCCGTGCTGAATGAGGCAGCAGCGCCGCACGGACTGATGTACGCGCCGGACCCAGCCAGCTTCCGCAGCTCCACCATCGGCGGCAACGTTGCCACCAACGCGGGCGGCCTGCGGTGCGCCAAGTACGGAGTCACCAGGGATTCGGTGCTCGCGCTGGACGTCGTGCTGGCTGACGGTTCCCTCATCCATACCGGCCACCAGACCTTCAAGGGCGTAGCCGGTTATGACCTGACCGGCCTGTTCGTCGGCTCGGAGGGAACGCTGGGCATTGTGGTGGGCGTGACCGTGCGCCTGAAGTATCTTCCCCGCGAAGTGCACACTGTTGCGGCTTTCTACCCGGACTTCCGTCTCGCCGCCGCCGGGGTCCTTGCTGTGGGCAGGGCGCGGGTGCAGCCTGCCATCATGGAATTGCTCGACGGCGGTACGCTCGCCCAGCTGGACGGGATCCACGGATCGGACCTTACGGCGCGCGGCCGGTCGCTGCTCCTGATCCAGACAGACGGCTTCGGTGCTGCAGCCGAGGCGGACGTGGTGCGGGAGGTCCTGAAGGCCGGCGGGGCAACCGTCACCACGGAAGCAAGCGCAGAGGCGGAACGGCTGGTGGAGCTCAGGCGGCACAGCAGGGGCGTGGAAGTGGACGACGAGTACCGGGTGGGAGAGGACGTCGCAGTGCCCCGATCCCGCCTGGTTGACTACGTTGCTGCCCTGGAGGCCATGGCCGCCAGCTACGGCGTGCACCTGAAGGTTGTGGCCCACGCCGGCGACGGGAACCTTCACCCCACCTTCTGGATCGACCGGAAGGGCAGCACGGTGGATACCGGCGCCATGGGGCGGCTTCAGCAGGTACTTGATGAATCCATCACGGCAGCCCTGCAGATGGGCGGAACCATTACCGGGGAACACGGCGTTGGGCAGTACAAGCTGCGGTGGCTGGGGCAGGAACAGCCGGAACCGGTCCGGGAGTTCCAGCGCAGGATCAAGGAATTGTTCGATCCCGCGGGCATCCTGAATCC
Organism: Arthrobacter sp. Z1-9; assembly: GCF_054792695.1. Taxonomy (NCBI): domain Bacteria; kingdom Bacillati; phylum Actinomycetota; class Actinomycetes; order Micrococcales; family Micrococcaceae; genus Arthrobacter; species Arthrobacter sp. Z1-9. The sequence goes on from NZ_CP096456.1 coordinate 1,000,086, forward strand.
CGGTAAGGCGATCTAGCCTTAGTCGTCCGAGTCCGGGTATTCGTCGATGGTTTCGTCGTCGCCGTAGCGGGATTCTTCGGTTTCCACCTCGAGGATCTTCAGCATCCCGGTGTCCGGGTTGAGCATGATCGCCGCTTCGTCCCGGCGGTGCCGGAGGATGGAGTCGATGTAGGACTGGACGGCTTCGGCCAAGGGGATGTGCCGTTCCTGCTTTTCGGACATGTACCAGCGGTGCTCCAGGACCTCGTGCACCACTTCGGCGGGCTCCAGCTTTCCGGAAAGGTCCCGCGGGATGGACCTGACAATCGGCTCGAAGATCTGGCTGACCCAGAGATGGGCGCTGTATTCCTCGTCCATGCCCGGGTTGTTGTCCGCACGGAAGGAGTCCATGTCGTTAAGGAGCCTGCGGGCCTGGTTTTCCTGCGCGTCGATACCCGTGAGCCGCAGGAGCCGCCGCTGGTGGTGTCCGGCGTCCACCACTTTGGGCTGCAGTTGGATGGTGGACCCGTTTTGGGTGGTCTTGATGGCGTATTCCTCGACGTCGAAGCCGAGTTCGTTGAGCCGGCGGATTCGGGCACTCACGCGCCACCTCTCACCGAGTTCGAAGGACTCCTTCTCCGTCAGCTCCGCCCAGAGGCGCCGGTAGCTGTCCATGATCAGCTCACTCGTGGCCACGGGGTCAACCTTTTCCTCGATCAGCCCACCGTCCAGCAGGTCCATCAGCTCGCCGGCGATGTTCACGCGCGCGATTTCGAGGTCGTACTCGCGCTGGCCCGTGGACAGGTCCGGGTACAGCTCACCGGTTTCGGCGTCCACCAGGTAGGCGGCGAAGGCGCCGGCGTCGCGGCGGAACAGTGTGTTGGACAGGGAAACGTCGCCCCAGTAGAAACCGATCAGGTGCAGCCGCACCATCAGCAGCGCCTGCGCGTCGATGAGGCGCGTGAGCGTGTCCTTGCGGAGCATCTGCGAGAACAGGGCGCGGTACGGCATGGAGAACTTCAGGTGCCGGGTGACCAGTACCGGGTTCAGCGGCCGCCCGTCCAGGGTGGTGCGGCCGGTGATAACGGCGACTGGCTCCACGCAGGGAACGTCCAGCCGGGCCAGTTTGCGGAGCATGTGGTATTCATGCCGGGCGACGTGTTCGGAGGTTTCCTTGATGGCGATGACCGACCCGCCGAGGTGGGCGAAGCGGACGATGTGCCGGGAGATGCCGCGGGGGAGGGCGGCCAGGTTCTCCGCAGGCCAGTCCTCGAGCGCAATGTGCCACGGCAGGTCAAGCAGCTCGGGATCAGCCGCTGCGGCCGTGATGTTCAGCGAACTGGAGACCGAAGCGAGCTTGCCGTCGTCCGCGCTCGCGGCTACGAACCGGGGCAGTTTCCCCACCTGCGCATAGTCGGTGGGTTCGTCGTGCCACTGGGCGCTGTATTCCTCGGTCATGGGTCAATTCTTCCGTACATAGGCGTGGCCAGCTAATTCTTCTGCGGGCACAGTTAAAGGCCGACGGCGGCCGTCCAGTTAAGGAGGCCGCCGTCGGTATTGCGGTGCTTACCTTGGGCCCACGCCGGCAGGGTTCCCTGGCCGAAGCGGAGCGAGGTTAGGGTGCCGGTGGATGGGCCCACGCCGGCAGGGTTCCCTGGCCGAAGCGGAGCGAGGTTAGGGTGCCGGTGGGGACTAGTCGCCCAGGCGCAGGCCGGTCTTGGTGTCGAACAGGTGCACGTGGCCCGACTGCGGACGGACGTAGATGACCTCGCCCTTCATTGGGGGACGGCGGCCGTCGACACGTGCCACGATGTCGTGGTCCTTGCCGTCGAGCGTGGTGTGGCCGTAGACGTACGCGTCGGCGCCGAGCTCTTCGACGACGTCGACCTCAACCTGGAGGCCATTGCCGGCGGCGACAGTCTCGAGGTCTTCCGGACGGCTGCCCAGCGTCACGGTGGAGCCATGTGCCTCTTCGAGAACATTGCGAGGCACGGGGTAAACCGTGCCGCCGAACTGTACGCCGCCGTCGACGACGGGCAGTTCAAGCAGGTTCATGGCGGGGGAGCCGATGAAGCCGGCCACGAAGACGTTCTTGGGCTTGTCGTACAGGTTGCGGGGGGTGTCAACCTGCATCAGCAGGCCGTCCTTCAGTACAGCCACGCGGTCGCCCATGGTCATTGCCTCGACCTGGTCGTGCGTCACGTAAACGGTGGTGACGCCCAGGCGGCGGGTCAGGGATGCGATCTGGGTGCGGGTCTGCACACGGAGCTTGGCGTCCAGGTTGGAAAGCGGCTCATCCATGAGGAAGACCTGCGGGTTACGGACGATGGCGCGGCCCATGGCAACACGCTGGCGCTGACCGCCGGAGAGTGCCTTCGGCTTGCGGTCCAGGTAGGGCTCAAGGTCAAGGAGCTTGGCGGCTTCACGGACGCGCTCGGCGCGCTCTTCCTTGGAGACGCCGGCGATCTTCAGTGCGAAGCCCATGTTGTCGGCCACAGTCATGTGCGGGTACAGCGCGTAGTTCTGGAAAACCATCGCGATGTCGCGGTCCTTCGGCGGAACGTCGGTGACGTCGCGGTCGCCGATGAGGATGCGGCCTGCGTTGACGTCCTCAAGGCCTGCGAGCATGCGCAGGGAGGTGGACTTACCGCAACCGGAGGGTCCAACGAGGACCAGGAATTCGCCATCGGCGATGTCGATGTTGAGCTTATCGACGGCGGGCTTTTCTGTGCCCGGGTACAGACGCGTAGCGTTATCAAAAGTAACTGTAGCCACAGTTATCAATCCCTTCACCGGCAGGTACGTGCCGGACGATCCGTTGTGAATGGTTCATGTTTGTTCAGTTTTGTGCTGCAGACGTTCCTCAACCAAGGTTGGAGAGCGCCCAGTGACGCCGCACGGTACTTGTGCGCCACATCACAAGCAAGAGTATGTCAGTTGTTGTGCTTTTAGTCGCAAATGTTACGGAGGTCACATATGACCTTGCTCAACTTCTGCCCTGAAAGCCCTGCTGGTCTTCCTCGGCAACCGCCAGGCTCCGCTCCTGAAGCAGGACCTCCAGCATCTCTGCCACGTGCACCGGGGCCTCCACGCGGTACTGGGCCTGGGTGAAGTCCAGGCCCACCTTCACGCCCACGTCCCCGGTCTCCAGGCGTGCCAGCGCATCCTCGTCCGTGGTGTCGTCGCCGGCAAACAGGACGGCTGTGGCCCCGGTGACCTGCCGGAGGAACGTGACCCCCTCGCCCTTGGAGGCGTTGACCACTGAGGTCTCGAGGACGCGCTTTCCGTCCTTGAGGAAGACGCCCTTGCGGTCCTGGAGCACCGAGCGGGCTGCGGACACCGCGTCCTGGGCCACGTCGTCATCGGCCTGGCGGGTGTGCAGGACCACCCCGGCGGGCTTGTCCTCCAGCATGGTGCCTGGCGCCTCCTCGACGATTTCCGCCAGGATGCTGCGGACCTCGGCGAGCAGGGCCTTTTGCTCCTCATCGAGCGTCAGTCCTGTCGATCCCGGCCCCAGCCAAGCCTCCGCCCCATGGCTGCCTATCAGCAGGGTGTCAACCGGCGGCGACGCGACGGCGCGCAGGCTGGCGAGGGCACGCCCGGAGATGAGCGCCGTCGTCGTCCGGGGCAGCACGGCGAGCCCGGCGAACGCCGTGGCTGCGCGGGGAAGGGGGCGGGCGTCGTCGGCGTGGCCCACGATCGGAGCCATGGTGCCGTCGAAATCCATGGCCACCAGTAAATGGTCCGTGGCAGCGACTCGCCGAAGGGCCTCGCGAAGTTCCGGTGTCAGTGCCAGCTTGCCGTTGCCGGTCCGGCCGTCAGGAGTCATCACGGACCGCCTTTTCGTCCAGGGCACGGAGGAACTCGGCAGACCAGTAGTCCACGTCGTGCTCAAGGATCTGCTTGCGCATGGCCCGCATCCGTCGGGAGGCGTCGCGGGACGGCAGCTCGACAGCCCGCATGATCGCGCTTTTCAGGCCATCGATGTCGTGCGGGTTCATCAGCAGCGCCTGCTTGAGCTGGTCGGCGGCACCGGCGAACTCGCTGAGCACCAGGGCGCCGTCGTTGTTGGTGCGCGCGGTGACGTATTCCTTGGCTACCAGGTTCATGCCGTCCCGCAGGGCGGTCACCAGCATGACGTCCGCTGCCAGGTACAGGGCCACCATCTCCTCCACCGGGTAGCTGTGGTGCAGGTAGCGGACCGCGGTGTTCTCGAGGGTGTCGTAGGTGCCGTTGATGTGGCCCACCGTGCCCTCAACTTCTTCACGCAGGAGACGGTACTGCTCAACGCGCTCGCGGCTGGGGCTGGCCACCTGGATCAACGTGGCGTCGCCGACGGACAGCTTGCCGTCGGCCAGGAGCTCCTCGAACGCCTTCAGCCTGTGCCGGATGCCTTTGGTGTAGTCAAGGCGGTCCACGCCAAGCAGGATGGTTTTCGGGTTGCCAAGGTCCTGGCGGATCTGGCGGGCCCGCTCAATGATCTCCGGTTTTTTGGCCAGCTCCGTGATCTGCTGGACGTCGATGGAGATGGGGAACGCCTGGGCCCTGGCGATGTGGGTGATTTCCCCGTCCTGGCCCTTGACGTGCACCTGCTGCTGCTTGACGCTGGCGCCCAGGAAGCGGCGGGCCGAGCGCATGAAGTTTCCGGCGTCGCTGGGCCGCTGGAAGCCCACCAGGTCCGCGCCGAGGAGGCCGTCGATGATGGCCTGGCGCCAGGGCAGCTGGGCGAAGATCTCGGGCGGGGGGAAGGGAATGTGGTTGAAGAAACCGATCCGGAGGTCCGGCCGCTCTTCCCGGAGCATCTTCGGTACCAGCTGCAGCTGGTAGTCCTGGATCCACACGGTGGCGTCCTTGTCAGCATGGCGTACGACGGCGTCTGCGAACCTTCTGTTGACCGTGCGGTAGGCGTCCCACCAGGTCCGGTGGAATTCGGGCGGGGCGATGACGTCGTGGTAGAGCGGCCACAGCGTGGCGTTGGAGAAACCCTCGTAGTAGAGCTCGACGTCGTCAGAACTCAGCTGCACCGGAACCAGGTCCATGCCGCCGTGGCTGAACGGTTCCACCGTCTCATCCGGGGCGCCATGCCAGCCCACCCAGGCGCCGTCGGTCTTGGTCATCATCGGCGCCAGGGCGGTCACGAGGCCGCCGGGGGACCGGCGCCACCCGGAGCCGTCGTCGCCGCTTTCACCGGGGGCGCAGCGGTCAACGGGCAGCCTGTTCGAGACCACCATGAACTCATACTTTGTTTCCCCGCTGCCGGCGGCGCCGGAGTCGGCGGTGGTGGCAGGTTTTTCCTGGACGGGTGTTTGCATTGCGGCCCCCTGGGGTTGCTTGTGCCTCTCTGCCCACCCTAACGGGACGGAATCATCCATGCTATTCGTCCGTTGGTCAATCCGGCAGAATACTTGAACAGGCAAGCTCTCAGCTTTCTCCCCTAAAATGGTGGGGTTGCCACGAATTGGTCCCCCTCGTCAATCGACCCAAGGAACACATGAGCCCCGCAAACGAAGTACGTAAGTCCAAAGCTGAGCGAACCGCGGAGGCCCGCGAGAAGGCGCGGCTGATCCGTGAAGCCCAGCTGAAAAAGGACAAGCGCAACAAGCTGTTGATCGGGTGGGGGATTGTGGTGGCCGTTGTAGCCATCCTGGCGGTGATCGCGCTGGTGGTGACGACGGGCATCCGGCAGAACACCCCCATTGCAGACCAGGGCCCGGTGCCGGCAGGCGCCAACGTCAACGGTGGTGTGACCCTCCTGGCCAACACCGAAGTCAAGAAGACAGACCAGGCGACGGTGGACATGGCCAACCTTCCGGCCAAGCCGGATGCGCAGCCCAGCCCGGTCGTGGCACCGGGCGCCGAGGCCGAAGCGGGCCAGCCCGTAAAGGTCATTGCCTACATCGACTTCATCTGCCCGGTCTGCCTGCGGTTTGAAAACACCTACAACGAAGCCCTCACCACGCTCCGTAATGAAGGCAAGATCAGCATGGAGTACCGTCCGCTGGGCTTCCTGGACCGCCAGTCCAGCACCAACTACTCCTCACGCGCCGCCAACGCCGCGGCGTGCGTAGCCGACAAGGCACCGGAAAAGTACGCCGAATACGTAGACGTTCTTTTTGCCAACCAGCCTGCCGAAGGCGGAGCCGGTCTCTCTGACGACAAGCTGAAGTCGCTCGCCAGCGACATCGGTGCGGACATCAACAGCTGCGTGGATGACAAGACCTTCCGCCCGTACGTGAAGTACTCCACCGAGCTGGCGGCGAACACCGGCATCACCGGTACGCCCACGGTCTTTATCGACGGCAAGCAGTGGGACGGCGCAACGGACCTGAACGCCGAGATCCAGGCAGCAATTGACGCCAAGGCCTAACAGTCGTCTTCAAGCACCAGGGGCCCGCTTCCGGATCGTTTCCGGAGGCGGGCTTTTCCTTTGCCTGCTTCAGCGCGGCGGGAACCGTGCGGGAGCCGGGAACCGAGGCGTTTTTACCACCGGGAGGACTTGGGCTAACCTTATCTAGCGCCGTTCAGGCGCCGCCCGCAAGGGCACGCCTCCTTAGCTCAGTTGGCCAGAGCACCGCTCTTGTAAAGCGGGGGTCGTCGGTTCGAATCCGACAGGGGGCTCCGATTGTCCGTCCTGAGGAACGTTTTCACAGACGCGTCGGTGCGATGTTGTGGTTCAGGCGCAGGAGGTTCCGGGGATCATAGCGGTCCTTGAGTGCAACAAGCCGCTGGTACTTGTCCGGGCCGTAAGAACTGCGCGCGGCAGCCGCCCCCGCGACCCCCAGCTCCGCCCCCAGGAAGTTGACGTATTCTCCCTGCTCGGCGAACGGCCCCATCCGGGCGTAGGCCCTGCGGGCGAAGGCGGTCAGCCGTACGTCCTCTGCCGCATCGCGCCAAAAGCCGTAAACGTTCAGCCAGTAGCGTGCCGACCTGTTGGGGAACGCCGTCGCGTCTTCCGGGACCCGCCCGAAGACACCCTCAAGATGGTGGATATCGATGCCGGTTCCCTGCCACGCGAGTTCAGAGGCGAAACCAACCACAACATCGGCCACCTCCTCGTCCAGCCGGGAAAACGACACGTTTTTCCAGTAGCCACGTGAGCCCTTGGGGAATACCGCGTCCATGGCGCTTTGCCAGTCCAGCCACGACGTCGGTCCCACTTCCTCTTCGTCAGGCGGAGCAACGGCCCGGAGTTGGTCCACGAGGGTGAGGCCGGCCTGGTAGTCGTCCCCGACCCAGGCGAATCCGAGAATCATCCAGGGCTCATCGCCCATGCCGAACTCGGGCGGAAGGACCAGGAAGGAGATGATCGGGTTCATCTCATCGGGCAGGTCCCGGGTCCAGGCATCGAAGGCTATCAGGACGGCCTTCCATTGCGGTTGCCGGTAGAAGAGGTTGCCGCCCAGGGGTGCTGTCGGGAGGGGAATGGCACGGAAAGTGAAAGAGGATACGACGCCGAAGTTCCCGCCACCGCCGCGCAGCCCCCAAAACAGTTCACCGTTCTCGCCCGCGCTTGCGTGCAGGTGCTCGCCGGCCGCGGTGATGATGTCCGCGGCTTCGAGGTTGTCCAGGCTGAGGCCTCCGGTGCGGGTCAGCCAGCCCACCCCGCCGCCAAGGGTGAGTCCTGCCACCCCTGTCCCGCTGATGACTCCCAGCGGAACAGCCAGCCCATGCGCGGCCGTAGCCCGGTCTACGTCAGCCAGGGTAGCTCCGGGCTCGACAGTGACGAGCCGGCGTTCAACGTCCACCTGAACAGCCCGCAGTGGTCCCAGGTCCAGGACCAGGCCGCCTTCCACGCTGCTGTGGCCGGCAATGTTGTGCCCTCCGCCGCGGACCGCCAGCGCCAAGCCGCTGCGCCGCGCAGTATCCAGCACAACGTCGATGTCCTGGACGGCGCCGGCCCTCGCGATGGCGCGGGGGCGCAGATCGACCATGCCGTTCCACACCGCCCGGGCTTCCTCGTACAGCGGATCCTGTGGCTCGATCAACGATCCCTGCAGCCGCCCACGCAACTCATGCAAGGACTGCTGGACTTCGCGTTCCGGATCGTGTTGATGAACTGTGGCCATCGCTGGTACTTCCGCGTCGAAGGGCGGCAACTAGTCACCGGGAATCCCGGTGCCCGGAGTCTAGGAGCAGTTCCGCGGACGGTCAATAGCTTCCTTTTTGACGCCCGGTGAGCTTCTGTTGAGTGCCGAGGCGGCCCTGATTTATGCGGCCTCCGCTCGAACAGGAGAGCAGGATTAATATCCGCGAGACGGGGACGAAACGCGGCCACAACATTGGCTGCATACGGTCGGGGACATGTCAGCTTACTTCCCGCCCCGTATCCGGGCCTGGTTCACGGATACCTTCTACTGCGACACCCCGGGCCAGGCAGCAGATGCCATGGCAGATGCGACGCGTTGGGGCTGGCTGCCGGCTTTGAGTGGCGTGGCAGTCGGAGCCGACCACGCGCGGGAAAAGCACCTGGAATCTGCGGCGGAACAGGGCAGGATGTCTGGTTGAACACACTTTCGCGCGCGTGAAGGCATAATGACCTAAACTGCTTCACTGAGGTGCCTGAAATGGCGCTGTGCAGCAACGAAAGTGAAATGCAATGGCTACCGATTACGATGCTCCACGCAAGCAAGAAGAAGAGTCTCCCGCCGACTCCCTGGATGCCCTGCAGGCCTCCCGCGGCGGCAATGCGCAGACGGCAGTGATCGACCTCGATGAAAATGACACGGCCGAGGGCATTGACCTGCCCGGCGCCGACCTCTCCAATGAGGAGCTGACGGTCATCGTTGTTCCGGAGCAGTCCGATGAGTTCACCTGCTCCTCATGCTTCCTGGTCCGCCACCGGTCCCAGGTGGCCCGCGAGAAGAACGGCATGAAGTACTGCCGCGACTGCGAAGGCTGAAATTCCATCCGAAGAACAGCGCCGGCCACCCCCTCGGGTGCCCGGCGCTGTTTCGTCTTTCCGGCGTCGTTATCCGGCATAACAGCCGGGTCCAGAAACGGCACCGGAACGGTTAAGGATGGCGGTAAAAGGGGCCCGGATTTACTGCGGCGTGATGCGGATCCCGGCTTCTTCACGGTTCCGCGCCGAAGCGGCCACAACCCTCGTTTCGGCAGTGCTGCGCTCCTACGCTTGAGCTATCCAACCGCTCCACCAAACATGGATGGCACCACAATGAAAAAACTCCTCATCTGGCTCACGGCGCTCTTAATGGCTGTCGGGCTGGGAATCCTGGTTCCGGGGCCCGCCTCGGCAACCACATCGTATTGCGGCCTCCAGTGGGGTTCAAAGGCGAAAGCCGTTGATACCATGAGCGCCGCTGCAGTCACCAACATCCGGACCGGGCAGCACTACTGCTTCGACCGGATGGTGATTGACCTCAAAGGTGATGTTGCCGGCTACAACGCCCGCTACGTCCACACCGTGACACAGGACGGTTCCGGAAATCCGGTTCCTCTCCGGGGGCAGGCGTTCCTCCAGGTCACCGTGACCGCCCCGTCCTACGACGAGAGCGGCAACGCCACGTACAGCCCGGCCAACCCGGTCGAACTGTCCAACGTCAACGGCTACCAGACCTTCCGTCAACTCGCCTGGGCGGGCAGCTTTGAAGGTTACACAACGGTCGGTCTGGGCGTCCGCGCCCGGCTGCCGTACCGCGTCTTCACGCTCGATGGCCCGGGATCCGGATCACGGCTGATTGTGGACGTAGCCCACTTCTGGTGACACAACACAAAAGGTGCCGCATCCCGACGACCGGGGGTGCGGCACCTTTGTGTGCGCTGCTGTTAGGGGCTACTCCGGGACAACCAGGGCCGGAGTATCCCTTTTGAGGGTTTCGCCGCGGAAGAAGCCTGGGCGCAACCGGGCCATGATGAGCATAAACACCGCACCCAGGGCCAGGATCCCGATGCCCAGGACAAAGACGAGTCCCACGCCGAACACCTCGGAGCCGCTGCCGAACTCGGGGGCAAGGCTGTCCACGGCGGTCTGGCCGAACACCACGAACAGGCCCACCCCGCCCAGCACCGGGCACAGGAGCCGCAGGACGAAGTTGCGGGCGCTGGTGAACACGCTGTGCCGGAAGTACCAGGCGCAAGCCAGGGCCGTCAGGCCGTAGTAGAAGCAGATCATCAGGCCCAGGGCCAGGATGGTGTCATTGAGGACGTTTTCACTGACCACGTGCATCACGGCGTAGAACCCTGCCGACATAACGCCCGCCGCGACGGTGGCGAAGCCCGGTGTCGCAAACTTCGTGCTGATCCGGCTGAACGGCTTCGGCAGGGCACCATAGTGGCCCATCGCCAGCAGGCTGCGCGAGGGCGACATAAACGTGGACTGCAGGGAAGCAGCGGAACTGGACAGCACTGCAAGGGACATCAGGATGGCGAACGGACCCATGATGGGGGAGGCCAGGGCCGTGAAGATGTTCTCGTGGATTTCGGTGTTGTTCAGGCCATTGCCGGTATCGCCCACACCGGCGAACATCATGGTGGCGATGCTGACCAGCAGGTAGATGCCCAGGACGATAACGGCGGTGAGGGTGCCGGCCAGGCCGGAAGTCTTCTTGCCGTTCGCCGTTTCCTCATTCACAGTGAGGCAGACGTCCCAGCCCCAGTACACGAAGATGGAAAGCGAGATGCCGGCGGCGATCTGGCCGAACGTTTCAATCTTGGTGACGTCGAACCACTCCCAGCTGAAGGGGATGGCTGTTTCGGAGCTGGACCAGTTGGCGAACGCCATGGCCACGAACAGGCCAAGGACCAGCAGCTGGAACCCCACCAGGCCATACTGCACCAGCTTGGTGGTGTGCATCCCGCGGTAGCTGACCCAGACGGCCAGGGCCACGAACACAAAGCAGGTCAGCACGTTCAGCGGCTTGTTGGCCGCCAGCTCTGCCAGCTCCGGCTGCCCCGTGAGCTGCGAGAGGAACAGGTAGAAGAAGTCGACGGCGACGCCGGCCAGGTTGGACAGGACGATGATGTTGGCCGCAAGGAGCCCCCAGCCGCCCATCCAGCCCACCCAGGGGCCAAAAGCCTTGGTCACCCAGGTGAAGGTGGTGCCGCTGTCCGGGGAGTCGGCGTTGAGCTCCCGGTAGGCCAGGGATACCAGGATCATGGGGATGAACCCGATGAGGAAGATGACCGGCAGCTGGAGCCCGGCCTCGTTGACGGTGGGGCCCAGCGCACTGGTGAGCGTGTAGGCGGGGGCGATGGTGGAAATGCCAAGAACGACGACGGCGAGGAGTCCCAGCTGCCCGCCCTTCAGGCCCTTCGGGGTAATTCCGTGGGCAGTACCGGGAGCATGCCCGCCTGCGGCGGTTGTGCCGGTGCGGATGGTTTCTGTCATGACACCACTTTCTGGGAGGCAGCAGGCTGCTGTTGGGTGATGCAGTGGATACCCCCGCCGCGGGCAAACAGCTCGCGTGCGTCAATGGCGACGATACGCCGTCCGGGGTAGGCCTCGGCCAGGATCTGCAGGGCCTTGTCGTCCTGGGGGTCGTTGAAGCTGCAGGCGATCACTCCGCCATTGACCACCACGTGGTTGATGTAGCTGTAGTCCACGAAGCCTTCCTCGTCCCGGAGCGTTTCGGGGGCTGGGACTTCGATGATGTTCCACTTCCGGCCGGCGGCGTCCGTGGTGCCGCGCAGGAAGTCAATGACTTCCCGGCAGACCTCGAAGTCCGGATGTTCGGGGTTCCCCTGGGAATGGACCAGCAGCGTGCCGGGGGAGGGAATGGCGGCCACGATGTCCACGTGGCCGCGGGTGCCGAAGCGCTCGGAATCCCGGGTCAGGCCGCGGGGCAGCCACACCACATGGGTGGCGCCGATGGTGCGGGCCAGTTCCAGCTCGACGTCGGCCCGGCTGAGGCCGGGATTGCGCCCGGGATCCAGCTGTACTGTTTCCGTAACGAGGACCGTTCCCTGGCCATCCACCTGGATGCCGCCGCCCTCGTTAACCAGCGCCGACACGATGTGGTGTGCGCCGGACCGGCCGGCCACCTCGCCGGCGACCAGGGCATCTTTGTCCCACTGCGCCCAGTCCTGTCCGCCCCAGCCGTTGAAGACCCAGTCAACGGCGCCAAGGTTTCCCTCGCCGTCCAGGACAAAAGTGGGGCCGATGTCGCGCATCCACGCATCATTCAGCGGGGCTGCAAGTACCTCAACGTCAGGGTGGAGGTAGGCGGGGGCCGTGTCGACGTCGTCGGGATCCACCACCATCGTGACGGGCTGGAATTCGACGGCGGCGTTGGCTACCGCAGCCCAGGTGGACCTGGCTGCGTGGGCAGCCCCGGCCGACTCGCCAAGGGTGTAGCCGCCGGCGGGAAACGCCATCCAGAGCCGCTCCTGCCGGGCTGTTTCGGCAGGCATCCGCCACTGCCCGGCCTGCACCGGGGCTGCCGTGTCCTGCTGCGCCACGGGGGCGGTCACGAGCAGACCTCCGCGAACCCGCGCTCGCCGCCGATGGATTCATTCGGGCGGACGGGTTCGGTGAGGCGGCCGTAGGTGTCCGGACTGCGCGTTGCCAGGAAGGGGAACAGGGTCAGCCAGTCCTTCCTCTGGTCCAGGTCCAGGTCGGCCACGAGGACGGCGGACGCGTCGCGGGGTGCCTGGGCGAGGATCCTGCCGTAGGGGTCGGAGATGAAGGACGAGCCGTAGAAGTTCAGGGTGCCTTCGCTGCCCCATCGGTTGGGTGCGATCATAAACAGGCCGTTGGCGATGCCGTTTCCTACAATCACCTGCTGCCAGAGCGGCTGGGTGTCAAAATCGGGGTGGTCGGGTTCGGAGCCGATGGCCGTCGGGTAGACCAGGATTTCGGCACCGCCCAGCGAGTACAGCCGGGCCACCTCGGGAAACCATTCGTCCCAGCAGGTGGGCATTCCCAGCCGGGCGCCGCCAAGTTCGGCAGGGGCATGCACTTCGTAGGCGTCGGCCGCTGCCGGGCCCTTGCGGAAGAACTTGTCCTCGTAGTACCCGGCGGTGACGGGGATGTGGAGTTTGTGTGTCCGCGCCAGGAGTTCGCCCTCCGGGGAGACCAGGATCGCGGTGTTCAGGCCCAGCCCGTCGTCCTGCCCGTCAGGGTCTTCGGCCCGCTGGTACAGGGACGCGTGCACGGATACCCCGTGACGGCGGGCAGCGTCTGCTGCGAAGCGGAAGGTGGGCCCCGTCAGCAGGTCTTCGGCGATGTCCGAGGGCCGGGTACGGTTTGTCCCCTCCGCCGGATCGTTGTGCGGCCGCGTGTCCGCCGGATAGCGCGAAAGCGTCAGCTCCGGCAGGAAAACCACAGAGGCTCCCGAGGCCGCGGCCCGGCTGATGCCCTCGTTGAGTTCGGCCTCGACAGCGGCGCTGTCTGCTTGCCACCGGTGCTGGACCACGCCAACGCGCAGGGCCTCCCGGCTGGACGGCGATGTCCGTGCCAAGGAGGCGGGTGCGTCGAGGCAGGAAATTTCAATCATGTTTGCTACTCCAGTGAGACGATGGTCACTAAATGAATGACGTTCATTTAGTATGCGGTTCCGCTGGCCCGGATGCAAGGGGAAATATGAATCGCGTTCGTTTATGTCGGAGAAAAGGAATTAGTAAGCTCACTGAGAAATTGCCCCCGGGTGCCGCCCCCTGCCCGGCGCGGGGCTGGTAGCGTCGGGATTACTGGACCAATCGAGGAGGACGTATGAAAGCTTCACCGACACTGACCAACAACCTGCAGGCTGTGCTCACGGACCTGATTGAGCTGCACATCCAGGGCAAGCAGGCCCACTGGAACATTGTGGGAACCAACTTCCGGGACCTGCACCTGCAGCTGGACGAGATCGTTGACGCCGCGCGCCAGTTCGCTGACGACACGGCCGAGCGGATGCGCGCACTGCACGCCCTCCCGGACGGACGCAGCTCCACCGTGGCAGAATCGACCAGTCTCGCTCCGTTTCCTGAGGGCCTGATCAGCACCAAGGATGCCATCGAGCGGATTGTGGCGGCCCTGGAAGCTGCCGTGGGCACCATGCGGAAGGTCCACGACGAAGTAGACGAGGAAGACCCCACGTCAGCCGACCTCCTGCACGAGTTCATCGCCAAGTTTGAGCAGTTTGCCTGGATGGTGAGCGCCGAAACCATGAAGCCTACGGCGAGCGTCACAGCCCCTGACGCTTAGCAGCCAGCAAGGCACAAGCCACAACCTTCCAGCGCCCGGCCCGGACCGAAGTCCGGCGCCGGGCGCTGTTTTTATGCCTGCCTGCGGGAGCCTTGGGCAGTGGCCCCTACTGTGCTTTGGGCACCTTCCGGAGCACGACGGCGGCCAGGACTGCCGCCGTCGCCATCAGCACCAGCCCGATCGCGGCGGTAACGTGCACGCCGGAGTCGAAAGCGGAGCCGGCGGCATGCCGGACGGCGTCCGCCAAAGGCGCCGGCAGGCCGGCTGCAAGTTCCATGGCTCCCGCCAGGGTTTCGCTGGCATGCCCAGTGCCCTGGCCGGCGGCGGCCTCGACCGCCCCGGCAGGAAGCTGCAGGTTCTGCTGGTAGGAGGCGGTCAGGATGGAACCCAGGACGGCAGTCCCCAACAGGGCGCCCACCTCATAGCCTGTCTCCGAGATCGCCGAGGCTGCCCCCGATTTTTCCGCCGGGACGCTGCCCAGGATGAGGTCATTGGAGATGGTTTCGGCTGTTCCCACGCCCAGGGCCAGGACCAGCAGGGCACCGAGCAGCAGGGCCGGCCCGTCGGCATGGTCGCCGAACGTCACCATGCTGTAGCCTGCGGCGCTCATGGCCAGGCCGGTGCCCACCACGAAGCCCGGCCGGACCTTCCGCACCACGGGCACCACTGCAAGGCCCGCCGCAACGGTTGCCACCAGCGCCGGAATCATGGCCATTCCGGCGGCGGAAGGGGACATGCCCTCAAGGAGCTGAAGGTGCTGGGCCAGGAAGAGGATGAAGCCATTGAAGGAGAACAGGGCCAGGACGTTGGCCGCGATGGCCATGCTGAACACCCGGTTGCGGAACAGCGACATGTCCAGCAGCGGGCTCTTCAACCGCTGTTGCCGCCGGACAAAGGTGGCGCCCATTGCCAGGCCGAAGGCCACACTGCCCAGGGCCAGCGGCCCGGCACCGTCGGTGGCGAATTCCTTGATGCCGTAAACCACCGGAACCATGGTGAGCAGCGAGAGCAGGATGCTTGGCACATCCACCCGGCCGGGTGTTGGGTCCTTGGACTCCGGGATGAATGCGGGTCCGAAGGCCAGCAGGGGCAGCATGATGGGCACGGCCACGAGGAGTACTGCTCCCCACCAGAACTGTTCAACGAGCCACCCGCCAAAAATCGGCCCCAGGGCGGCGCCGCCGGAAAATCCCGCGGCCCAGATGGCAATGGCCAGCCGCCGGCGGTTGGGATCCACAAAAATGTTGCGGATCAGGGACAGCGTGGAGGGCATGAGCATGGCGCCGAAGAAACCCAGGGCCGCGCGGCCGGCAATCAGCCAGCCGGCGCTGGGAGCGAAAGCTGTTGCTGCTGATATGGCCGCAAAACCAATGCTGCCGATGATCAGGAGCCGCCGGCGCCCAATCCGGTCGCCCAGGCTCCCCATAGCCACGAGCAATCCAGCCAGCACCAGCGGATAGGCATCCACAATCCACAGCAACTCCACTCCCGAGGTGCCCAGCGCAGCCGCGATCGCAGGCAGCGCGAAGGTCAGTGCCGTATTGTCCACGGCCACGAGGAGGACGGGGAACATCAGCAACCCCAGCGCGAGCCAGTCACGCCGCGTACCCCTTGCGGGATCCGGGGTGGTCAGGGCGGTGCGGGTGAGTGCTTGCTGGGAAGAGGTGGACGGCGTCATTCGATAACTATACCGTCCAGACGGTATAGTTAAGAAATCGAGGACCGGCGATGCATGATGGGAAGCATGCCCCGAAAACCCGTAGCGCGAGACGCAGTCCTCGATGCCTTTGAAGAACTCCTCATCGACGTGGGGGAGCGCGCCGCCACGCTGGATGCGGTGGCAAAGCGGGCCGGCGTCTCCAAGGGCGGCCTGCTGTACCACTTCCCCAACAAGGAAGCGCTGATCACGGCCACCCTGGAGCGGTTGGACCGCCTGGCAGGGGAAGACCTCGCCGCGATGGCGGCCGCGCCTGAAGGGGCCGCTGCCTACTTCATCCGGTCATCCCTCTGGTCCGACACCCCCATGGACCGCTCTTTTGTCGCCGTGACGCGACTCGCCGAGGTGGCCCACGAGGATGCCCGCCGCCGCTTCGCAGTGATCCAGCAGCAGTGGCTGGACCTGATCGGCAAGGACGTGGGCGCGGCGATGGCAAAGGCCGTGCTGTATATGGGGGACGGGTTGTACTTCAACGCCATGTGGGAAAGCGGGCCGTCTGGAAACGCGGGGGACAGGCAGGCCGAGGTGGACGAACTCCTGGCTGCCGTGGAACGGCTGAGGGGCTAGCCGGTATTTGCTCCTGAGCCTGCGGCGTAGGAGAATTAGTGCATGTGTGGGCCGTTTCCGGCCACCAGGAAAACCCAAATGAATAGCCTTTGATCTGCGGCGGGAGAGTTCTGCCAGAAGGTACAAGCAGGCGCCGTAGGAGCAATACCTCCCCAGGAATCTCACAGGCCCATGTACCGCCGCGGCGAGGCAACTCTGGAAAGTAGCAGGCTGTCCGCCTGGCATCCGGTTCCCGGATACCTGGGCTGCTGTGCTCACCGACGGTGCAAGCGGGGCCAGCGTCAGCAGGCAACGCGGAAACTCTCAGGTCCAATACAGAGCGGGGAGGAACCCGACTCGATGCGGCGTACCCTGACGCCGCCTTAGCTATGGAGTTCCTCGTGACTGTATCTCCGGCCTCCGCCACCCCGGCCTCCGCCACCCCGGCCTCCGCCACTTCGGCTATTGCCGCCCCGGCTGCTGCCACCTTCGTTGACCGGCACATCGGCGCCCGCCGGGAGGCCGACGTCGACACCATGCTCAAGGCCGTGGGCTACGACACCGTGGACGCACTGGTGGATACTGCCGTCCCCAAGGACATCCGCCAGGATTCCCCGCTGGGACTGACGGGCGCGCTGAGCGAGGTGGAGGCCCTTACCGAACTGCGCAGGCTGGCCGCCAAGAACAAGACTGCCGTCCAGATGATCGGCCAGGGCTACTACGACACCGTCACGCCGCCGGTGATCCGCCGCAACATCCTTGAGGGCCCGGCCTGGTACACCGCCTACACGCCCTACCAGCCCGAGATTTCCCAGGGCCGGCTCGAAGCGCTGATCAACTTCCAGACCATGGTCCAGGACCTGGTGGGCCTGCCCATCGCCAACGCCTCCCTGCTGGACGAAGCCACGGCCGTGGCCGAGGCCGTGCTGATGATGCGCCGGGCGAATAAAAACAAAGATGCGCGTGACGGCAAGACAGTCCTGGACGCTGATTGCCTGCCGCAGACCATCGCCATCGTTAAGGGCCGCGCCGAGGCGCTCGGCTTCGAGGTTGAGGTCGCGGACCTCACCGACGGACTGCCCGACGGCGCCATCAACGGCGTGGTCCTGCAGCAGCCCGGCGCTTCCGGCAGGGTCTTTGACCACAGCGCCGTGATCGCCGACGCCAAGGAGCGCGGCGCCCTCGTGACCGTCGCCGCTGACCTGCTCGCCCTGACCCTCATCACGCCTCCCGGTGAGCAGGGCGCGGACATCGCCGTCGGCTCGGCGCAGCGCTTCGGTGTCCCGCTGTTTTACGGCGGCCCTCACGCCGCCTACATGGCAGTCCAGAAAGGCCTGGAACGCTCGATGCCCGGCCGGCTGGTGGGCGTCTCCAAAGACTCCGCAGGGACCCCGGCCTACCGCCTTGCCCTGCAGACCCGCGAGCAGCACATCCGCCGCGAGAAGGCCACGTCCAACATCTGCACGGCCCAGGCCCTGCTGGGCATCGTGGCCTCGATGTACGCCGTCTACCACGGCCCCGAGGGGCTGAAGGCGATTGCGCAGTCCGCGCACGCACATGCCAGGACCCTTGCCGCCTCGCTCAAGGCCGCCGGCCTTGAGGTACTGCACACCAGCTTCTTCGATACCGTTACGGTTTCCGTTCCCGGCAAGGCGGCGGGCATCATTGCCGCCGCAGAGGCCAAGGGAATCAACCTGCGCAGCATCGACGCGGATACGGTGGGCTTCTCCACCGACGAGACGACAACGCGGGACATTGTCGACGCCGTCCTTGAAGCTTTTGGTGCCGGGCTGGCCGAGATGACGGACGGGTTCGGCCTGGACGCCGCCGTCGAACGTTCCTCAGAGTTCCTGCAGCACCCGGTGTTCAACACCTACCGTTCAGAGACGCAACTCCTCCGCTACATCCGCAAGCTCTCCGACCGGGACCTGGCACTGGACCGCACCATGATCCCGCTGGGCTCCTGCACCATGAAACTGAACGCAACGGCCGAGATGGAAGCCATCTCCTGGCCCGAGTTCGCCTCGATCCACCCGTTCGCTCCGGACTCCCAGACCGAAGGCTGGCGCGAACTGATCGGCGACCTGGAAGCTCAACTCACCGAGATCACGGGCTACGACCAGGTGTCCATCCAGCCCAACGCTGGTTCCCAGGGCGAGCTCGCCGGCCTGCTGGCAATCCGCGGCTACCACCACTCCCGCGGCGACCAGCAGCGCAACGTCTGCCTCATTCCCGCTTCGGCGCACGGCACCAACGCCGCCTCCGCAGTCCTCGCCGGCATGAAAGTTGTTGTGGTGGCCACCGCCGCTGACGGCACCATCGACCACGCCGACCTGTACGCCAAGATCGAGGCCAACAAGGACGCCCTGTCCTGCATCATGATCACCTACCCGTCCACGCACGGTGTGTACGACGCCGACGTGCGCGAAGTCTGCGACGCCATCCACGCCGCCGGCGGCCAGGTCTACATTGACGGCGCCAACCTCAACGCCCTCGTCGGTTTGGCCCAGCCGGGCCAGTTCGGCGGCGACGTCTCCCACCTGAACCTGCACAAGACGTTCTGCATCCCGCACGGCGGAGGCGGACCCGGCGTCGGCCCGGTCGCTGCGAAGGCGCACCTGGCGCCCTTTATGCCGGGCAACGCGGCCACCTGGACCGAAGGCAACGACGTCCCCATCTCCGCCTCCAAGTACGGTTCCGCCGGCGTGCTCCCCATCTCCTGGGCGTACGTGAAGCTTATGGGCGGCCAGGGGCTCACCGAGGCCACCAAGTCCGCGCTGCTCGCGGCGAACTACATCGCGGCCCGCCTGAACGACTTCTTCCCGGTCCTGTACACCGGTGAAGGCGGCCTGGTAGCCCACGAGTGCATCCTGGACCTGCGCGAGCTCACGGCCAAGACCGGGGTCACGGCCGAGGATGTGGCCAAGCGCCTCATCGACTACGGCTTCCACGCCCCCACCCTGGCGTTCCCCGTTGCGGGCACCCTGATGGTGGAGCCCACGGAATCCGAGGACCTCGGCGAGATCGACCGCTTCATTGAGGCCATGATCGCCATCCGCGCCGAAATCGACCAGGTGGCGCAGGGTGACTTCACTGTTGCCGACAGCCCGCTCCGCAACGCGCCCCACACCGCCGCTGCTGCCATCAGCAGCGACTGGGACCGTGCCTACCCGCGCGAGCAGGCCGTGTTCCCGGTGAAGTCACTGAAGCAGGACAAGTACTTCCCGCCGGTGGGCCGCATCGACGGCGCAGCCGGCGACCGCAACCTGGTCTGCTCCTGCCCGCCGCTCTCCGAGTTCGAGAACTAAGGCCCCGCCATGACTGAGAAGTACACCGCCCTCTACGACGAGCACAAGAAGCTGGGCGCGTCCTTTACCGACTTCGGCGGCTGGCAGATGCCCCTGAAGTACAACTCCGAGCTGGCCGAGCACCACGCGGTGCGCAAGAGCGCGGGCCTGTTTGACCTCTCCCATATGGGCGAGGTCTGGATTACCGGTGCGGATGCCGCGGCCTTCCTGGACTACGCCCTGGTGGGAAAAATTTCCGCCATGCCGGTGGGCAAGGCAAAGTACTCGCTGATCTGCAATGAGGACGGCGGGATCATCGACGACCTCATCATTTACCGCCGCCCTGCAGGCAGGGGCACCGCCCAACATGGCAGCGACGATTTCCTGGTGGTCCCCAACGCAGGGAACGCCCCGGTGGTTGCTGCTGCCCTTGCCGAGCGGGCCGCTGGATTCGACGTCAATGTCGATGACGCTTCCGCCACCACCGCCTTGATCGCCGTCCAGGGCCCCAAGGCGCAGGAGCTGTTGCTGCGCCTGGTCCCGGCCGCGCAGCACGAACTGGTGACGGAGCTGAAGTACTACGCTGCAGTGGAGGTTCCGATCCTGGTGGGCGGCGCCGGACTGGACCTCCTGCTCGCCCGCACCGGCTACACCGGCGAGGACGGGTTTGAGATTTTTGTGTCCAACGACGACGCCGCTGGCCTTTGGCAGGCACTCCTCGCCATCGCTGACGAAGGGGAGCTGACGCCAGCCGGCCTCGCCTCCCGCGATTCCCTCCGCCTTGAAGCAGGGATGCCGCTGTACGGCAACGAGCTTTCCCTGCAGGGCGACCCCTACGCCGCAGGCCTGGGGCCCGTCGTCGCCCTCTCCAAGGAAGGGGACTTCGTGGGCAAGGCTGCGCTGGCGGCCAAAAAGGAGGCCGGCGCGGGCAGTACGTCCGGCCGCAGGCTCGTTGGCCTTAAGGGTCTGAGCCGACGGGCCGGCCGAGCCCACTACCCGGTCCTCAAGGACGGCAAGGTCGTTGGCGAAGTCACCTCCGGCCAGCCCAGCCCCACCCTGGGGTACCCGATCGCGATGGCCCACGTCGACGTCGAATTCACCGAAGTCGGCACAGCACTGGACATTGATTTGCGAGGCAAGGCAGAGCCGTTCGAAGTCGTCAACCTGCCGTTCTATAAACGCGCGAGGTAGGTTACCGTGGTCGGCTCCAGGCGCGCCGGACCGGACTTTTCACGCGTGCTGGCTCGTTCCTCGCCTCTGACGCACGCTTTCGAAAAGCCCGGCTCCGCCGTGCCCTCGAGGCTAGGTCACCATTGCCGGTGGGGAGCACGTTTCGAAAAGTCCGGCTCCGCCGTGCCCTCGAGGCTAGGTCACCATTGCCGGTGGGGAGCACGTTTCGAAAAGTCCGGCTCCGCCGGCCCCTTGAGGGCAGGTCACCGCTGCCAGTGGGGAGCACGTTTCGAAAAGTCCGGCTCCGCCGACGCTCGCGGTTCCGTCGCCTCGGTAACGGACCCTCGGAGGTGGTGGGGCATCCGGCAGCATGCGTCTAAGGGAGCGACACGTCCGCGCAGCGGGCGTCTTCGCGACCGAGCATGCAGAGGATGTTCCGGCACCTCCACCCGACCAGAACTTAGTTAGGAATACCCGTAATGGCTGTTGGAGTCTTTGATCTCTTTTCGATTGGGATCGGTCCCTCTTCCTCGCACACTGTTGGGCCGATGCGGGCTGCTGCTGTGTTTGCCGAGGAGCTCAAGGCCTCCGGCATGCTCGCTGAGGTGGTGTCGCTTCGGGTGGATCTGTATGGGTCGCTCGCGGCGACGGGTCACGGTCACGGCACCATGACGGCGATCCTGCTGGGGCTGGAGGGGTTTCATCCGGAGTTGATCCTGCCGGACGAGGTGGAGGAACGCCTGGCCGCGATCGCCGACACCGGGATGCTGCAGCTGGCCGGCGCTGTTCCGCTGCCGTATGGGGTGAAGGACATGGTGCTGCGGCCGCTGACCATCCTGCCCCGGCACACCAACGGCATGACGTTCACAGTTTCCGACGCCGACGGCACCGTCCTGCACACCGCAACCTTCTTCTCCGTCGGCGGCGGGTTCATCGTCCGGGAGGGCGAGGAGGACGCGGCGCAGCAGGAGCTGGACGAGTCCAAGAAGGAACTGCCCCTGCCGTTCCGGACGGCCGCCGAACTGCTGGAGCACTGCCGGGAAACCGGCCTGAGCATCAGCGAGGTGATGCGGGTCAATGAGGAAGACAGCCGCACGCCGGAGGAAATCCGCGAAGGTCTGCTGCACATCTACTCCGTGATGGAGGGCTGCGTGGCCACCAGCCTCAAACGCGAAGGCGTGCTGCCGGGCGGGTTGAAGGTCCGGCGCCGTGCCCCTGACTGGTACGAGCGGCTCAAGAAGGAAAGTTCCCGCCCTGACGGTGATGGCCAGGATGAGGACTTTCACGACCCGAAGTATTGGCAGGAGTGGGTTAACTTGATCGCCCTTGCCGTGAACGAAGAGAATGCCTCCGGCGGCCGCGTTGTCACCGCTCCGACGAACGGTGCTGCCGGGATCATCCCGGCGGTGCTGTACTACGCGCTGCACTTCGCGCCGGGGATGGAGAACGCCACCCAGGAGGACCGCGACGACGTGGTGGTGAGGTTCCTGCTCGCCGCGGCCGCCGTCGGGGTGCTGTACAAGGAGCAGGCGTCGATTTCGGGGGCTGAGGTGGGCTGCCAGGGTGAGGTGGGGTCGGCGTCGTCGATGGCTGCGGCCGGGCTGGCCGAGGTGATGGGCGGTACCCCGGCGCAGGTGGAAAACGCCGCTGAGATCGCGATGGAGCACAACCTGGGGCTGACCTGTGATCCGATCGGCGGGTTGGTGCAGGTGCCCTGCATTGAACGGAACGCGATTGCTGCGGCGAAGGCGATCAACGCCGCGAAGATGGCGCTCTGGGGCGACGGGTCCCACCGCGTCTCCCTGGACGAGGTCATCGTGACCATGCGCGAGACCGGCAAGGACATGAGCTCCAAATACAAGGAAACGGCGATGGGCGGCCTCGCCGTCAACGTGGCCGTGTGCTGACGCCGGCCGGCCACGTCGGCGCGCTGCGCCGTCAGTTGTGGACGGCGGCCCAAACGTTGAGCGTGGCTGCGAACACCAGCCAGGTGATGTACGGCAGCAGGAGCAGTCCGGCAGTCCGGCTGATGGGGCCAAAGTACAGAACTGTCACCGAGACGGCGGCGATGAGGGCGACAATGATGACCATCGCCAACCATAAGGCAGCCGTCCCGATGGCGGGATAAAGTCCGAAAAATACGGGGGTCCAGGCCAGGTTCAGCGCCAGCTGGACCGCGTAGGCCGTCAGGGCGCGCCTGGTACCTGATGCCTGTTTCCGCCACACCAACCAGGCCGCAACCGCCATCGCCGTGTACAGGATGGTCCAGACCGGCCCGAAAACAGTGTTCGGCGGCGACCAGGGGGCCTTGACGGCAGTGGTGTACCAGCCGTTCACGTTGCCTGCGGTGGCAAGGGCACCCAGCCCGGCGACAAGGGCGGATGCGGCAAGGAACACAGCCAAGGCCACGATCTGCCTGCCAGGCCCCGACCGCTCAAGACGTCTATCCTGGTGGCGCCTCAACTGTCCGGGATACGGCTGCATGCTTCAACCCTTGCCAAGACGCAATCCCCAGTCAAGGCAGCGGGCTCCGGCATCTCCGGCAGCGTCGGCAGGAGGGCTTGTGCCCGCCACGCTGGAAAGCCCGCACCCCGCCAGGCTTTAGACTTGAGGCTGCATGTCCGCACGCAGCCACGAGTACAGAACCGCGCACAACCCCTGATTGGACACGGCCCCCTTGCGAGAATTCACCGCACGTTTTGCCACAGCCGAGGAAATTGAAAACTGGGACAAGCACGTCACGGCCAACCCGAACGGCGGCAACATGCTGCAGTCGGCGGCATACGCGTCGGTAAAGAACGGCACTGGCTGGAAGGTCCGGTTCCTGGTGCTGGAAAGCTCCGGCACCGCCAGCTACAACCTGGTCCTTGAAAAGAAGTTCCCGGTGCTCGGCCGGCTCTGGTACCTCATCAAGGGCCCTGACCTCGCTGATGCCGGAGACCTGAAGCAGGCCCTTCAAGCCTGCGCCGACTTTGTCCGCGCCCGGAAGCTCAACGTCTTCACCATCAAGATCGAACCGGACGTCGTGGACTCGACCGAAGCCCAAGCCCACTTGGCCGCCGCCGGCCTGGTCAAGGCCCCCAACATCCAGTCCAACGACTCCACCGCCCTGTTGAACATTTCCGGCCCGGAGGAAGCGGTCTTCAAGGCCATCTCCTCCCGCGCACGCAACGCCATCCGCCGTGCCGAGCGGGAAGGCTGCGAAGTGCTCCGGAAGGAACACAGCCCGGAGACCTACCGGGCACTCTACGACCTGATGGCGGACACTGTCAGCGCCAAGGGTTCCATGCCCCTGCGCAGCTATGAGTACTACGCCGCGTTCTGGGAGGAGTTCTGCAGCCGCAGCCAGGGCAATTTCTTCTTCGTCTACGAGGACGGCAAACCCAGCGTGGGTGCGTTCGTGATCAACTACGGAGCCAAAGCCACCTACAAGGACGGCGGTTCCACCCAGAACCGCAAGCAGTACGGTGACTCACACCTGGTCCAGTGGGCAGCCATCCGGCGCGTGCAGGAACTGGGCTGCACCGAATACGACTTCTGCGGCACGCCGCCCTCCGCCCGGATCAAGGACAAGAGCCACAACCTGTACGGCATGGGCATGTTCAAGACCAGCTTCACCAAAACGGTCACCGATTTCGTAGGCTGCCACGACTACATCCTTGCGCCCCTGAAGCACCGTTTGTGGGTCAAAGGCGCCGAAAGGGTCTTCCGCCGGATCGAAACCGCCCGGACCGGCCAGCAGTTCTACTGACCTGTTACCCGGACCAGCCGCGCGCGGTTGGCCGGCCCCCTGCCCGTCATTGCCCTGCGCCTGCCACTGCCAGGCCGCACAACAGCGAATGAGGAAATCCCTTGAATCCAGTCACCACCGGCACCGATCTTGAATTTAACCTCCTCAGCGACGCGGACTTCGAGGCCTATGCCCTGAAGCACCCGCAAAACAGCTTCCTCCAGTCCGTTGACTTCGCGGCGTTCCAGCGTGCCCGCGGCCAGCAGGTGGAGCTTTTCGGCGTGCGCCGCAACGGCGAACTCGTGGCTGCCGGGAAACTGAACTACACCACCACCCGACTGGGCTACACGGTGTGTGAATGCGCCAAGGGACCCCTGATGGACTACACGGACGCAGACCTGGTGCGCGCCGTCGTCGGACTCCTCCGCCAGCGCGCCGCGGAACGCAAGGCCGCCGAGCTGCGGATTTCGCCCAACCTCAAGTACATCGCCCGCGACGCAGACGGCGCGGAACACCCCGAAGTTGAGGACAACCGCCCGCTGGTGGCCCGGCTTTCCGGGCTCGGATTCCAGCACCAGGGGCTGGACATGAACTTCGTCAACGTGAACTGGATGTTCATCAAGAGCCTTGCCGGCGTGAGCGATGCCGAAGAGCTCATCATGGGCACCAGTTACCGGACCCGCAAAGCCATCCGCAAGGCAGAGAAAAACGGTGTTTTCCTGGAACAGGCCACGCTGGAAACCCTCGACGATTTCTACGGTGCCCTGAGCAAGGCCGGGGACGAAAAGGGCTTCGTCTACCGCGAACGTGCCTACTACGAGCACCTGCTCCGGACCACCTCGGCAGAGTTCACCAAGCTCATGATGGCCAAGATCGATATCCCGGCCTACCGGAAATCCATCACCGAGCGGCTGGAGGCCGAATCCGCGACGGCCGCGGAGCTGCGCCGCGAGGTGGAAGAGACAGGAAGCAAGAAAAAGGCGAACCGGCTCAAGGTGGTCCAGGACCTCGTGGACAGCTACGAACGGAGCCTGAAGGACATTGAGCGGTTCCCCGACTCGGTGGGAGTCGCCACCGTCGCAGCGATCCACTTCGTCTGCTACGGGGATGAGGTGGTCTGCGTCATCGGCGGCACCGTGCAGGACTACATCTACTTCAACGGCGCCACCTCCCTGTACTGGGGCATGATGCTCCACGCACTCGAGAAGGGCTACCCGCGCTACAACTTCTACGGAACATTCGGCATCTCCGGGCAGGACGAGGAAGGCCACGGCGGCTATGAGTTCAAAAAGGGGTTCGGGGGAGAGGTTGTCCAGCTGGTGGGTGACTTCGTGATGCCGGTCCGCCCCGCCGTGTTCCACGCCAACAGGCTGGCCCGCGCGGCGGCCGGGGCTGCCCGCACCCTGCTGGGCAAGCTGCCCCTGAAACGATCCGCCTGAACTACCAATCACAGCACCGCACCGGGAGGAGGCAACCATGACTGACCGGCCCGAACGTCCCGGGCGCAGGCCGCACACGGACGGCCTGCCCCGAACAGAGCCGCTGACCCCTGCCCAGGCCCGTCAGAACGCCGCAGCCAAAAAAATGCTGCGGCGCCTGGTGCAGGGTGAAAACCCGCCCACCGCACCGATGAGCATCGTGGACCGGTTGACGGGAAGTCCCTACGCCAACCCCACCATCCAGGTGGGCGGCGTTGACACCTCTGCCCGCAAGACCCTCGACTTCGCCCTGCACCTGGCCGAAACCATGTTCCGGTACGGAGCCGGTGCGCTGGAGGTGGAGACGAGCATCATCGCCGTCACCGCTGCGCTGGGCCTGAAGAACATCGAAGTGGACATCACCAACCAGTCCGTCGGCATCAACTACGCGCCCAAGGACCAGACACCCATCTCGCTGCTGCGGGTGGTCCGCTCCTGGACCAACAACTACGCCGGCCTGGCCAAGGTGCACCAGCTGGTGACCGACATTGTGGCCGGGGGAGTAGGCCGGGACGAGGCGATCCGCCGGCTGGATGAGGCCATCACCAGCCCCAAGCCCTTTCCGCGCTGGATGGTCACCGTGGCGTTCGGTACGTTCGCGGCTGTCTTTGTGGGAGTCCTGGGCGGTGGACCGGTGTCCTCGGCGATCGCCTTCGTGGCCAACATCGGAATCAGCCTGCTGGCGCGCCAGCTGGGGCGCTGGCGCGTCCCCGACTTCTTCATCACCGCCAGCTGCTCTTTCGTGGTGACACAGCTGGCACTGGTGCTCTGGCAGTTCGGGCTGACAACATCTCCGGCCATCGTGGTGGTGGGCGGCATCCTCCTGCTCCTGCCGACAGGACGCCTCGTCTCGTCGGTGCAGGACGCCATCAACGGCTTCCCGGTGACGGCAGCAGGACGGTTCCTGTCAACACTGCTGACCTTCGGCGCCATTGTTGCCGGCATCGCCGTCGCCTTCGTCGTGGGTGAGCTGACCGGGATGCAGCGCATCGACGTCACCGAAACTTTCCCGCCGGCCTACGATCTGTGGGTCCTGGTGATCTTTGTGGCGGTGGCCGTGATGGCGATTGGCATCACCGAACAGACCAGCTGGCAGCTCCTGCTGCCTACAGCGGCCGTGGGAGTGGCCGGCTACCTCGTCCTGCTCGCGGCCGGCCAGCTCGGCGTGGGTGACCGCTTTTCACCGGCCCTGGCCGCCGTGGTCATCGGCCTGCTGGGGCGTGTGGTGGCCCTCAGGATGGGCGCGCCGCAGCTGGTGGTTGCCGTGCCCGCAGCCCTGATCCTGCTGCCCGGCCTGACCATCTTCCGGTCCATGTATGTGCTCACCATCGAGGAAGCCGAGATCCTCCTGGGCGCCGGCGGAATGCTCAACGCCGGTGCCATCGTGCTCGGTACGGCCGGCGGGATCGTCCTCGGTGACACGCTTGCCCGGCCGTTGACACGCAGCCTCGCGAGCAACGAACGGCGGCGAGCCCGCCGGCGTTGACGCCGGAGCTGACGTCGGGATAAGGGCTGTGGATGGGCCAGGGCCGGCCAGGGCTGTCCTGGCCGGCCCTGGCCCGGCTGGAGTGGGCTTGGCTTGATCCGGCCTGGCTAGATCTGGCCCACCGGCAGCTTTTTCTCGGCCTGGAACACGTCCTCGACGCGACCCTTGGCCCAGTAACCCGAGAGGGAGACCTGGCCGCGTTCCAGGCCCCGCTGATCAAAAAGGATCCGGCGCAGCGCCTTCATGTAGCCGCGCTCGCCATGGGCGAAAACGTCCACCCGGCCCGCCGGCCATTCAGCGTTTGCCACGGCCTGAACCAGGAGGTCGCTCTCGCCTGCAGGGACACCGTTGCGGACAAGCCAGTGGATTCTCACCCCCGCGGGGGCCGCGATGGACTGGATGTCGGCGTCGGAATCCACCTCCACAAAGGCCAGGCCATCCGCCTCCGGCGGCAGGGACTCCAGGCAGGCAGCAATCGCGGGCAGCGCCGCCTCGTCCCCCGCATAGAGGTACCAGTCCGCATCCGGGGCCGGATTGTAGGCACCGCCGGGGCCGGTGAAGATCAGGGTGTCGCCCGGCTGCGCCTTTGCCGCCCAGGGGCCAGCCAGGCCTTCGTCACCATGGACCACAAAATCAATGGCAAGCTCGCGGGCCACGGGGTCCACCCAGCGGATGGTGTACGTCCGGGTGAAGGGCCACTGTTCGCGCGGCATGGTCTCCCGGATGCTCCACAGGTCCAGGGGGGAGGGATACTCCACGCCCGGCTGGGGAAAGACAATCTTGACGTAGCGGTCCACGTAATCGTTGTTGACGAAGTCCGCGAAGCCGTCCCCGCCGGCCACAATCCGGACCATGTGCGGGGAAAGCTGTTCCCGGCGCAGCACGGAGAGGTTGATTTGCGGACGGCTTTTCTTGCTGGCGCTGGTAGCAGCGGGGAGGGCGTTCATAAGGTAAGCCTAAGCTAGGGGGCTGCGGGGAGCTCCCAGGTTACGCCCAGGGCACCCTGCGCCATCAGGAGTTCGTTGACGCGGCTGAAGGGCCGGGACCCAAAAAAGCCGCGGGACGCGGACAGCGGGCTGGGGTGGGCGCTCGCCACGGCAGGCGCCCCCTCCAGGAGGGGGCGGACGCTTTCGGCGTCCTTTCCCCACAGCACTGCAACCAGCGGCATCCTGGACCCGTCCTGGTCCTGCCGGCGGGCGACCGCGGACACGGCCGCCGTCGTGATCTTCTCCCAGCCTTTGCCGCGGTGTGAGCCGGCCGATCCCGCCCGCACCGTCATCACGCGGTTCAGGAGCAGCACGCCCTGGTCAGCCCAGGCGGAAAGGTCGCCGTGGATCCTGGCCGGCAACCCAAGATCAGATTCCAGCTCCCGATAGATGTTGGCCAGGCTGCGGGGGATGGGCCGGGTGCGCGGATCCACCGAAAAGGACAAGCCCACTGCGTGCCCCGGCGTCGGGTAAGGATCCTGGCCCACGATCAGGACCTTCACGTGGGCGAGGGGCTGCCGGAAGGCCCGCAGGACGTTCGACGGCGCCGGCAGGACGTGGTGCCCGGCCGCCACGTCGTCGGCGAGGAAAGTGAGCACCTCCCGAAGTTCGTGTTCGACGCCCGCGAGGGCAGCGGCCCAGTCGGGGGCCATAAGCTCCTCCAGCGGGAGCTGCGCCAGTTCGGCGAAACCGACGCCCTGCGCCGGTTCCTGCCCAAGTTCAAACAAGGCATCTGATTCAAACACGGTCCCATTCTTGCAGGGCAACCTTTCCCGGGCGCAGCCTGCCCTCGGTGCCGCAAATGACATTGCTGTTATTCGTCCGTAGCATGGGGGTCAGACATTTTTCGTAACCAGCTAAGGAGTACGCCGTGGCGGAACCAGCCCGGGAGCACCTGCCAGAGCAGGAACCCCGGCAGTCCCTTCTGGCCGACTTCAAGCTCCGGGAGTCGCCGCTCAGCGAGCGTGACCAGCAGATGCTTGCCCTGGAGCGGCAGTGGTGGAAGTACGCCGGTGCCAAGGAACAGGCCATACGGGAGCTCTTCGACCTCTCCGCAACCCACTACTACCAGCTGCTCAACGCACTGATTGACACCGAGGATGCGCTGGCCCACGACCCCATGCTCGTTAAGCGATTGCGTAGACTACGTACGTCGCGTCACCGTGCACGTACCGCACGGCGCCTGGGTTCCGACGCGTAAGACTCTCACGCTGAGCTTTCAGCAGCAATGAACAAGGATGTCATTCCATCATGACCAAATACGCCCGCGATGAATTCGACAAGGTCCCCGAGACCGCGTCGCGACAAGGTGTCCACCGCATGGCTTCAGCCCCCTCACGGGTACGCCTTTGGCCCATCCTCGCGGTGGGGGTGGCCGCACTGGCCATTGGGTTGGTGTCCTTCCTGATCCTCCCCAAGCTCGGCTTCAGCGGGCCCGGCAGCCAGGCCGCTGCGAGCCAGGAGGCGTCCCCGCTGGCCGCCACCGGTTCGGCACCTTCGGCTACTCCGGACGTTTCTGCGGAACCCTCTGCAGAGGCATCGCCCGCTCCGTCCAGTGAACCGGAACCCAGCGCGGACGCCGAGCCGGAACCAAGCGTTTCAGAACCGGCCCCCGTGTTTGTCGACAAGACGCAAAGCGTCGCCATCTACAACGCCGCCGGGACGGCAGGACTCGCCGGCCGGGTTGGCGGGATGGTCCAGGCGGACGGCTGGACGCTGGGACAGGTGGGCAACTGGGCAGGTTCTCCCCAGCAGGCCTCGATCGTCTACTACCAGGGGGCAGACCAGCTGCCCAACGCACAGGCCCTTGCGACGCTTCTCGGCATTCCCACGGTGGTCAACAGCACCGATTTCCAGGTACCGCTGGTTGTGGTGCTGGCACCTGGTTACCGGTAAGCAGTGTCCCGCCCGCCTGCGCCCTGTTGCAGCGGTCACGCCTCAGTAACTATTGAGGACCGGCCAAAGCCCGCCCCGCGCCACCGGCGCTGAATTGGCTAGAGTGATTTTTCAGGGTCGGTTCGGGGTCAGTCGACACACACCGGCGTGGGCGCCGGGAAACAACGGAAAGAGTGGTCATCATGGCACTGGGAACCGTCAAATGGTTCAACGCTGAAAAGGGCTACGGCTTCATCACCGTTGACGGCTCGGGCGATGACATTTTTGTCCACTGGTCCGCCATCCAGGGTGAAGGTTACCGGGCCCTCGACGAAGGCCAGCGCGTGGAGCTAGAAGTTGGCGAAGGCGAGAAGGGCCCGCAGGCAGAGAGCGTCCGGCCGGCCGAGTGAACCATCCGATCCTCCGTCCCGGACTCATCCGCCGGGCGCTCACCATGGCTGCCGCCTGCTCCACCCTGGCTCTGACTGCCTGTTCCGGCGTCACCGGTAATGCGCGGGTGGAAGCCGCAGAGGCTTCCGGCGACGGTACCCTGCGCGTAGGCCTGATTCTGGACAACACAGGCCAAAACGGCTTCCTCAACGCCCCGCAACTGGCCGCGGCCAAGCTCGCCGTGCAGGAGATCAATGCCGCCGGCGGGCACAAAGGCAGGCCTGTGGAGCTTCTTCCCGGCGACACAGGGCAGGACACGGCATTGCAGGCCCAGGCGCTGGTTGCCGCAAAGGCGGACGCCGTCATAGGTCCCACGGATTCGAGCCATGCCGCAGCGGCCATCGACATCCTTTCCCGCGCGCGGACTCCGCTCATCTCACCCGCCAACACCGCCGCAGGGCTGAGCAGTATCAGCAGCGGCGGCTATTACTTTCGAACCGCACCGGCCGACGTCGCGCAGGGTCCCGTCCTGGCAAAACTGGCCAAGGACGCCGGAGCCACGTCAGTTACGGTGATGTACCAGGAGGGCTCCTACGGCAGGGACCTTTCGGCTGCCGTCGCCGCTTCCGCCGAACAGGCGGGTATGGAAGTGCTGGCCAACACCGAATTCAAGGCGGGCGGTGCCGGCAGTGCGGCCAATGCTGCCGCAAACGCTGACCCGGGTGCCGTCATCGTCATAGCCCGTGATGGTGCGCAGGGCGCCCTGGCGGAACTGGCAAATTCGGGTGTTGACGGAAAGCGCATCATCCTCAGCGACGGCGCCTTCGGCCGTTACGGTCCAGGGCTGGCCGCCGGATACCTGGAGGGCGCCCGCGCGGTGGTTCCCGGACAACTTCCTGATGCCGATTTCCAGGCCAGGCTCCTGACGGTGGACCCGGGACTGAAGGACCTGTCTTTTACCGCCGAAGCCTATGACGCCGTCACCGTTGCGGCTTTGGCTGCTGCAAGGGCGCAGGACGACGGCGGCCGGTCGATTGCCGCCAACCTGATCGCTGTTTCGGGAGGATCAGCGGATAGACCAGCAGCGGACGCGTGCTTGTCCTACAAGGACTGCCTGGCACGGTTGAAAGCCGGGCCGGATGCCAATTACGACGGCGAATCCGGGGCGGTTGCCTTCGACGCCAACGGCGACATCACCACGGCCACCTTCACCGTCTACACCTACGGAGCCGACAACAACCCGGCAGCAAGCGGTCGCGAGACGGCGGGACGGGCTTCGCACTGAACCTCGCCGCCGCCGGCCGGCGGCACTGTTTTCCGCGCCCTTTCGCTTGCACTCTCACGTGGGGAGTGCTAATTATTGAGTTAGCACTCTGACGCACCGACTGCTAAAGCAAAGCTGGTTCCGGCCTGCGGCGCGCGGCACCGGGCGAGGAGCGAAGAAACACCTAACTGGAGTGAGATCCGCACCCGGAGGCATACAGAGGCCAACGGCAAAGGATCGTCCGTCGCGGGCACTGCAGCGAAGGTTCATTCTTAACGACTGTCCCGAAAGGACTATTGCCGTTATGGCCAAGATCATTGCATTTGATGAAGAGGCACGCCGCGGCCTTGAGCGGGGTCTGAACATCCTCGCCGACGCCGTTAAGGTCACCCTCGGCCCGCGTGGACGCAACGTCGTCCTCGAAAAGAAGTGGGGCGCCCCCACGATCACCAACGATGGTGTTTCCATCGCCAAGGAGATCGAGCTGGACGATCCTTACGAAAAGATCGGCGCCGAGCTGGTCAAGGAAGTTGCCAAGAAGACGGATGACGTCGCCGGCGACGGTACCACCACGGCTACCGTGCTGGCACAGGCGCTGGTGAAGGAAGGCCTGCGCAACGTTGCAGCCGGCGCCGACCCGCTGTCCCTCAAGCGCGGCATCGAGAAGGCAGTTGAGGCCGTCACGGCCGAGCTGCTGAACTCCGCCAAGGAAATCGAAACCAAGGAAGAGATTGCCGCCACGGCTTCCATCTCCGCAGGCGACGAGGAAATTGGTGCACTTATTGCCGAAGCCCTGGACAAGGTTGGCAAGGAAGGCGTCATCACGGTCGAGGAGTCCAACACCTTCGGCCTGGAGCTTGAGCTCACCGAAGGCATGCGCTTCGACAAGGGCTACATCTCCGCCTACTTCGTCACGGACACCGAGCGCCAGGAAACGGTCCTTGAGGATCCGTACATCCTGATCGTCAACTCCAAGATCTCCAACGTCAAGGAACTGGTTGCTGTCCTCGAAAAGGTCATGCAGTCCAACAAGCCGCTGCTGATCATCGCCGAGGACATCGAGGGTGAGGCACTTGCCACCCTGATCGTCAACAAGATCCGTGGCACCTTCAAGTCCGTCGCCGTCAAGGCTCCGGGCTTCGGTGACCGCCGCAAGGCCCAGCTTGCCGACATCGCTGTCCTTACCGGCGGCCAGGTTATCGCCGAGGAAGTTGGCCTCAAGCTGGAAACCGCCGGCCTGGAACTCCTGGGCAAGGCACGCAAGGTTGTTGTCACCAAGGACGAAACCACCATCGTCGAGGGTGCTGGCGACGCCGACCAGATCGCCGGCCGCGTATCCCAGATCCGCGCCGAGATCGAGAACTCCGATTCGGACTACGACCGCGAGAAGCTGCAGGAGCGCCTGGCCAAGCTGGCCGGCGGCGTGGCAGTCATCAAGGCCGGTGCCGCAACCGAGGTTGAGCTCAAGGAGCGCAAGCACCGCATCGAAGATGCAGTGCGCAACGCCAAGGCTGCTGTTGAAGAAGGCATCGTCGCCGGTGGCGGCGTGGCCCTCATCCAGGCCGGTGCCAAGGCATTCGCCAACCTGCAGCTCTCCGGCGACGAAGCAACCGGTGCGAACATCGTCCGCGTTGCCATCGATGCTCCGCTGAAGCAGATCGCCTTCAACGCCGGCCTGGAGCCGGGCGTTGTGGTGGACAAAGTCCGCGGCCTGCCCGCCGGCCACGGCCTGAACGCTGCAACTGGCGAATACGTCGACCTGCTGGCCGCCGGCGTCAACGACCCCGTCAAGGTAACCCGCTCTGCCCTGCAGAACGCGGCTTCCATTGCCGGCCTCTTCCTCACCACCGAGGCAGTTGTAGCCGACAAGCCGGAGAAGAACGCCGCTCCGGTTGGCGGCGGCGACGACATGGGCGGCATGGGCGGCTTCTAGCCTTCCTGCCGGGCCTGTCCCGCACGTACACACGCCAAAGCGGCCCCCTCGTATGAGGGGGCCGCTTTCGCGTGTTTCGGAGTTTTTGCCGGGCTGTTCTACTTCCTGGCGCCGGCCAGCATTCCTTCGACTTCCTTCTTGAACGCGTCGGCAGCCGCCTGCGGCGTCAGGCGGTCGTAGAGGACCTCGTCGGTGTACCGCTTGATGACGTTCTGCACGCTGCCGGCGCCTACCGGGGGAACGGGCGGCGCTTCCTTCATGTCGGGGGAGATGTCCTTCAGGAAGCTGACCACCGTGGTGTCCGCGGGCTTCAGAGAGGGCGTAATGCTGTCCACGATTTCCGTGTTGGTGGGAACGCCCCGGTCGGTCATCAGGATGGCGCCGGCATCCGGGCTGTTGGCCAGGTAGTTGATGAAGGTGGCCGCGGCTTCAGGGTGCTTGGACCGCGAAGAAGCAGACCAGAACATGGTGGGCTTGTAGTACATGCCGTTACCTGCAGCGGAGCCGTCCTTGCTGGGCGCCCGGAGCATCTTGATGCTGCTGCCAGTGGTGGCTTCGAGGGAGCCGAGCTGATTTGTCCACCACCATGCCATGCCCACCCTGTTGGTGCCGAAGAGGCTCTCCTCCAGGCCGGCGCCAGAGTCCTCGGTGGCGACTGTCGCCGGCGGGCTCGCCTTCGAATCGCGCTGTTCCTTCAGGCGCTCCCAGAAGGAGGCGGCCGTTTTGGTGTCGAAGTCCAGCTTGCCGTCCTCGGAGTAAAGGTTCTCCCCATGCTGGCGCAGCCAGATGATCAGGTCCGCCTCATTGCTGCCGTAAGCCGCGCCGTAGTTCTTGCCGTCTCCTGCAGCGCTGATCTTGGACGCAGTATCGATGAACTCATCCCAGGTCCATTTGGTGTCATCCGGCAGGGGCACGTTGGCGGCCTCAAAGACCTTCGTGTTCGCCATAATGACATAAGCGTTCTGGCCCGTGCTCAGCCCATACTGGGCATCCTCGTACTGGCCCGAGGCCAGAGCTTCCTTGTCCAGCTTGGAGGTATCGATTCCCTCCTGCTTGGACAGGTCCAGCAAGGCTCCGCGGCCGCCGTACTCGGCAATGTATTTTTGGTCCATCTGGATGACATCAGGGGCATCGTTGGCGGCCGTTTTGGTAGCCAGCTTGTCCCAGTAGCTGGCCCACTCGCCGGGTTCAGACTCGATTTTGATATTCGGGTGCTCTGCTTCGAAAGCGTCGATGACCTTTTCGGTCTGCGCATTGAGATACTCGTTGCCCCACCAGGCAAACCTCAGGGTCACTTCCTCGTTGCTGCTGGGGCTGGTGGACGCGCCACAGCCGGTTGCGAGGAGGGAGAGCGCCAGGGCTGCCGCGCCGAGCTGGAATTTCCTCCGGCTAACGGTTGGAATCGTCATTGATGTGCCTTCCTTGTTCTGATGAACGCGCTTCCCCAAGGGCTTCCCGTCCGGCATCTGCGCCTTGGGCGGAAGTGAGAAAGCGTTTTCTCGTATGACATCCGATTGTGCCGGTGCTTTGATCCCTGCGTCAAGAGGTTTGGTAAACGCTTTCCTCGTTTGCCTTCAGAGTGTCTTTGCTGCCGGCGTCCGTTCGTTATGCTGCAGGCGCTCTGAGGGTGGCGGAGGAGCCCGCATCCGCATTGTCACCGACTTCTGGCAGGATGGACCGGTGACAATTACTGCAGCGGCCGACGGTTCGGCTTTGGGAAACCCCGGCCCGGCCGGTTGGGCCTGGTACGTGAATGACGATTGCTGGCGGGCCGGCGGATGGCCCCATGGCACCAACAACCAGGGCGAGCTGATGGCTGTCCTGGATCTGCTGCGGGCCACCGCGCACCTCCGCCACGAGGACCTGCACATCCTCTGCGACAGCCAGTACGTCATCAACTCGATCACCAAGTGGATGCCGGGGTGGAAGCGCAAAGGCTGGCGGAAGGCGGACGGAAAGCCGGTGCTGAACGTCGATCTGCTGAAAGAGCTGGACCGGGAGCTCGCCGGACGTAAGTACAGGTTCGAATGGGTCAAGGGGCACGCCGGGCATGACCTGAACGAAGCCGCCGATGAACGGGCCCGGGCCGCTGCGGCCGCGTACCAGCAGGGGGTGGCGGCCAGGTCAGGACCAGGGTTTCCCGGCACCCACCCTGCACCAACCGGCGGAAGTTCGATAGTCGGCAAAGCCCCTGCGGCTGCCCAGCCACCAGCAGCCGCCTCCGGCGAGCCCGACCTCTTCAGCCAGCAGGACACCACTGAACAGGAAGCAAGGCGCCTGACCGACCTGCGGCAGGAACGAAGCCCCAAGGAACCGGCCCCCGAGGAATTCACCCAACTGGACTTTACCCAGCTGGACGGCGCTTTTGACCTGGCCGGGGCCGCAGGCCGGGCGGAAGCAGCACCGCCCGAAGCGCTCGTGGAAGAGCTGGAGCGCGAACTGCTCGGACCCCTGGTGCGCGGCGACATCGGCAGGACAGCAGTGCTGCTGCACCCGGATTTTCTGGAAATCGGCAGCTCGGGCAGGGTCTGGACGCGGGACGCCATGATGATGGCACTCGAGGAAGACCCCGGCGAGCGGAGCGACATCGAGATCCTCGGCGCGGACCGCATCGGCACCAGTGCGGTCCTGCTGACGTACCGAAGCTACGCACGCTCCGGCACAACGCTCAGGAGCTCATTGTGGGTCCTTGATGGCGGCCGGTGGCGGCTGCGGTTCCACCAGGGCACCCCCGAAGCGTAGGACGGCCGGCAACATCAGCTGAACCTTTGGGTGTTTCCCTGCTCCGCCTGCGCATATGTTGCCGCAGCCGAAGCGAGTGCCATGTTGATTGACGCCAGGGAGGCCTCCACCCGGCCCTGGGTGATGGTCCATTCCGTGATGAGTGCCTGGAAGTTTGTGGCAGCGGAGCCCCGCCAGCTGCCTTGGAGCTCGTCCAGGCCGCGTTTCATGGCCTGAACGTCGGCGCTGATCCGGTCCACTGTCGCTTGGACGTTGGCGGACTTGAGCTGGAGGAGTTCGGTGTCGACGGAAATGATGCTCATGGCGGTGCCTTTCACTGGAACGGGCAGCGTCTGCTCCCGCGCCCGGACTGTCCGGGCCACTGTTATGAGCCTAGAAACGCAGGGGTACCGGTGCCATAACCGGGAAACTATATGTGGATAACCCTGCCGTCGCTGCCCCGGGCGTCCGTGCCGGCCTGCCGGGGAAACGACCCCAGGCTCTCGGCCTCGGCGCCGTCCGCGGACTCATTCCCCGGTGCGTCATCGCGGTGCGGGAGGGTTACCACCAGTGTGGCGCCCCCGCCGTCGGTATTTTCCACACGGACCGAACCGCCATGGGAGCCCACGATCGCGGCGACGATGGCCAGCCCCAGCCCGCTGCCCCCCGTCTCGCGTGTACGGGAGGTATCCGCCCGGTAGAAGCGTTCGAAGACCTTTGTCGCGTCTTCCTGGGAAATCCCGGGTCCGTGGTCGCGGACTTCGATGACTGACCGGAGCTGCCCGCCCTCCATGGCGCGGACGCCCACGGCCAGTTCGATGGGGCTGTCCTCCGGGGTGTAGCGCAGGGCGTTGCCTACGAGGTTGCCCACCACCTGGCGGAGTTTGGCTTCGTCGCCCAGGACGGGGGCGGGTGCTGCCGGACCGCCGTCGAGCCCGGTGAGCGATATCGCCCGTGAGCGGGCGCTGGCCTGTGTGTCCACCACGGTGTCGTGGGCGATCAGCTGGAGGTCCACGGGCTTTTGCTGCAGCGGCCGCTGTTCGTCAAGGCGGGCCAGCAGCAGCAGGTCCTCCACCATGGAGCCCATGCGCTTGGCTTCGCTCTCGATCCTGCCCATGGCAGTGGCCACGTCCTCGTCCGTGGCCAAGGCGCCGTGCCGGTACAGCTCGGAGAAGCCGCGGATGGTCACGAGCGGCGTACGCAGCTCGTGGGAGGCATCGGCGGCGAACCGGCGCATCCTTGCCTCTGATGCAGTGCGCGCGGAAAAGGCCGTTTCGATGTGGGCGAGCATGGCGTTCAGGGAGCTGCTGAGCCGCCCCAGCTCGGTGCTGGCGTTTTCCACGTCCACGCGGCGGGAGAGATCGCCGGCGGCAATGGCGGCGGCGGTCTTTTCCACCCGGGCAAGTGGCCGGAATGAGCGCGATACAGTCCAACTGGCGATCAGGGATGCCAGCAGCAGCGTCAGCAGGCCCACTCCGGTAACAACCAGGCTGGCATGCTTCAGCACATCATCGACGCTCTGCAGCGGCAGCCCGATGACCACCACAGCATCAGATTCCTCGGTCTGCACAGGCACCGCTACTACCCGCCAATTCTGGCCGTCATCGCCGCGGACCTGGTAGGGAACCGCGCCGCGGTCCCGGGCCTGCTCCACGGTGATGGAAGGAATGTCCGGGCCGCCGTCGTCCGGGTCGCCGCCGAACGGATACGGCTTTTGCCCAGGAACAAAAAGAATCAGCGAATAGTCGGTAGGGACCATGGGGTTGCGTGCCTGCAGCGGCGTGAACGACTGCTGCTCCTTGGCGAGGTCCACGGCTGCGTACAGCTTGGCGTCCACCTGGTCCTGCAGGTAACTGCGGAGCAAGGCAAGTGTGCCTGCCCCGGTCACCGTCAGGGCAACTATGAGCAGCGCCATGATCATGGCCACAAGTTGCGTCCTGAGCGAGGCCGACTTCCACCGCTGCAGCAAGGTCAGCGCTTTTCTGCCGTCCGGAGCACGTACCCCACGCCCCGCTTGGTTTGGATCAGGGCCGGAGCCTCAGGGTCGATGTCCACTTTCCGGCGCAGGTAGGAGATGTACGACTCGACGATGGAGGCATCGCCGTTGAAGTTGTACTCCCACACATGGTCCAGGATCTGCGACTTCGACAGCACCCGGTTGGCGTTGAGCATGAGGTAACGGAGCAGCTTGAACTCCGTGGGGGACAGTTCGATGACGGTGCCGCCGCGCCGCACTTCGTGGGCGTCATCGTCAAGTTCCAGGTCATCGACACGGATCACGGCGTCGTCGTCAAGCAGGGGCTGCGTCCGGCGCAGGACGGCGCGGATGCGGGCAACTACCTCGTCGAGGCTAAAAGGTTTGGTGACATAGTCGTCCCCGCCGACGGTGAGGCCTGTGACCTTGTCCTCGGTATCGTCCTTGGCTGTCAGGAACAGGACGGGGAAGTGCTTGCCGGAAGCCCTGAGGCGGCGGGTGACGGTGAACCCGTCCATGTCCGGCAGCATAACGTCCAGCACGGCAAGGTCCGGTGCGTGCAGGTCGGCAGCGGCAAGGGCGTCGCGTCCGTTGGCTGCGGAGACGACGTCGAATCCGGCGAACCGCAGGGATGTGGAAAGCAGCTCCCGGATGTTGGGTTCGTCATCCACTACCAGGAGCTTCGCCTCAGGGCCGTTCTTGTTCATGTTCCCATCATGCTCCCGGAGTCTGGGAGTTGTCTGGATAGTTTGTGTAAGCCGGGTGGGGACGGCAGAGCTCACCAGTGCATTGTCCCCGGGTCGCCTTTGAAGGGACCCGCTACACTGTCAGTGATCCAACCGCCGTAGAAGCCGCCGGCCTGCGGGCGGACCCGCTCGCCCGCAACCTCGCAGTAGTCCATTTTGCCGGGGTACACCGCAACACGGTCAGCGAGGGCCTCGTAGCCCTGTGCAGGTTCCGGATAAAACCATGCGGCGGCCTCGGCCACCACACCGCCTCCGCGGACGGTAAGGTACTGCGCCGGGCCCTTGAACTCGCAGAAGCTGCTTCCCTGGGCCGGCTCCAGTACTCCCGGGCCAAACGCTGCCCGGGGCAGGTAGTAGACCGGAGGATGGCTGGTCTCCAGGACCCGAAGCGAATCCACGGTGTCCAGGATCAGCTCTCCGCCCAGTACGATCCTGATGCGTTCGGTGCTCGGTTCGACACGAGGGGGACGCGGGTAGTCCCACACGGATTCCTGCCCGGGCCGGGGGACCGCGGGGGTGGCTTCGCTTCGCATGTCTCCAGTGTGCCTGACGGGAACCGAACCTGTAACGAGAACGTACCCAGCTGCGCATCTTCCCCCGGGCCCGGGGCGGGAATACAGTGGTGGAGCCGGGCCCGTTCCCATCCTCGGATTCACTGATTGAAGGGGCGGCGCCGGTGCCCAGGCGCCCCGCGTTTGGCTGCCCCACACCGTGTTCTCCAAAAATTTCCGGCCCACTGAAGGGGACTGACATCATGACCGATTTGAGTGCTTCCGAAAACACCGCTTCCAACGACCGCAGCATCCGCGACTGGGCAGACCTGGCAGAGGAAATGTGGTCCTATCTCACGGGCAAGGGCGCTGCCATCAACTACCAGTTCGTGGATATGACGATCGAGGTGCCCCGGGACATCGGCCCTGATGCTCCCCGCGCCACCTGGAAACTTAACGGCACCTTGCGCGTAACGACCAGCGACAAGGATGCTGCCGGTTCCGATCTGAACCGCAGCTGACGGACATGCCTGAGTTCCGCCTGGACGTTGACCTGTCCTTCTCCTATATGGATGAGTCGGGCGCGGTAACGAAGGGGAGTGCTGTGTCCTCGGGCACGGACGTCAAGGTGGCACTGGACAGCCTGGCACCCCTGGGAAGCGGCCGCATGCCGTCGTTGGACGAGGTCAAACCGTTGGCTGAGATGCTCGCCGGCAAGGGAATCAGCGTCACGCTCTCCGGCCCCGGTGGAAGCATCATCAGCCTTGGAGCCGTGGACAGTCCAGCCTCGCAACGGCTCGTCACACGTTCGCCGTACATCAAGCTGGGGAAACTGGGGGCGCTGGTGCCGCTTATCCGGCCGCGCCGGCGCAAGCCCGCTGCCGCCCGGCTCCTGCCGCCGTCCACCCCCTTGCCCTTGCTGCCCACGGTCCGGCGAAAGATCAACCGCCGGATCACCACCACCCACTACACCCGGGGCAGCGGCCGCCCGCGGCTAATCTTCGTCCAGGACGCAGCCGTCTGGACGGGCCAGATCCCCCGGGAGGTCACACTGGCAGGGGAGACCACCACGATCGGAAGCGACCCCGGCTCCGACATCCTGCTCAAGGGGCTGGACGGACTGCACGCCGAGATACGGCACGATGAACAGGACGAGTACGTGCTGGTCCCCCATGGGGCGGTCAGCGGCAGCGTCGCCAGCAACGGCCCCTCGATACTCCGCACAGGTGCCAGGCTACAGATGGGGCAGTGGTGCCTCGCCTTCTTCCGGGAAGAATTCGCCGATCACGGCCGTCCCTACGGCGGCCGCAGCGGCGGCGAACTGGCTTATGAGCGTCCGCAGTTTGATCCGCGGTCGGGGCGTATCGAGCGCGACAGCTCAAGGGGGGTCACCTGAGCGGAGGCGACCTCGCTACTCCGCCGTTTCCACGTCCTTGGCGTCCATGATGCGGTAGGCGTACCCCTGCTCGGCAAGGAACCTCTGGCGCTTGGCCGCGAAGTCCTGGTCCAGGGTGTCCCGGGCCACGAGCGAGTAGAAGCGGGCTGCCCGGCCGTCCTTCTTGGGCCGCAGCAGCCTGCCCAGCCGCTGTGCTTCCTCCTGCCGCGATCCGAAGGAACCGGACACCTGGATCGCCACAGAGGCCTCGGGAAGGTCGATGGAAAAGTTCGCAACCTTCGAGACCACAAGCGTCTGGATCCCCCCGGCACGGAAGGCGTCAAAAAGCTTTTGGCGCACCTTTACGGACGTGTCGCCCTTGATGACCGGTGCCCCCAGACGCTCACCGAGGTCGTCCAGCTGGTCAATGTACTGGCCGATGACCAGCAGCTGTTCCCCGCTGTGCCGGGCCACCAGCTGTTCCACCACCTGCGTCTTGGACTCGGAGGTGGCACAAAGCCGGTACTTGTCGGCGTCGTCCGCCATGGCGTAGGCGACCCGCTCGTCCCGCGGCAGGTCCACCCGGACCTCCACGCAGTCGGCCGGGGCAATGTACCCCTGGGACTCGATGTCCTTCCACGGTGCGTCGTAA
The DNA here is from genome assembly GCF_054792695.1 of Arthrobacter sp. Z1-9. NCBI lineage: Bacteria > Bacillati > Actinomycetota > Actinomycetes > Micrococcales > Micrococcaceae > Arthrobacter > Arthrobacter sp. Z1-9. The sequence continues at coordinate 1,042,030 of NZ_CP096456.1, forward strand.
CGCTTGGGGCCAATCAGGCTGAACACTTCGCCCTCGCGGCCGTCTTCGCGCACCAGGGTTGCCGTCAGGCCAAGGCGGCGCCGGGCCTGCAGGTCTGCGGTCATCCGGAAGATCGGTGCGGGCAGCAGATGGACTTCGTCATAGATGATCAGGCCCCAGTCATGCCCGTCCACCAGTTCAAGGTGCGGATACAGGCCGCCGCGCTTGGTGGTGAGGACCTGGTAGGTGGCAATGGTCACCGGCCGAACTTCCTTCACCGCTCCGGAATACTCACCGATCTCGTCCTCCGTAAGGGAGGTGCGCTTGAGCAGCTCGTCCTTCCATTGCCGGGCAGCAACGGTGTTGGTGACCAGGATTAGCGTGGTGGTGGAACCGGTGGCCATGGCTGCTGCGCCAACCAAAGTTTTGCCCGCCCCGCAAGGCAGCACCACAACCCCGCTGCCTCCTGCCCAGAAGTTGTCACTGGCCATCTGCTGGTACGGCCGCAGTTTCCAGCCGTCCTCATTCAGGGCAATCAGGTGCGGGGTGCCGTCCACATAGCCGGCGAGGTCCTCTGCCGGCCATCCGATCTTGAGCAGGAGCTGCTTGAGTTGTCCCCGCTGGGACGCGTGCACCACCACTGTTTCGCCGTCAATGCGCGACCCCAGGAGCGGCTGGATCTTTTTGGACCGAATCACTTCCTCGAGAACCGGGTAATCGTCAGTGCGCATGACCAGTCCGTGCTGCGGGTCCTTTTCCAGGCGCAGCCGGCCGTACCTGGACATGGTTTCCTCGACGTCGATCAGCAACGAATGGGGCACAGGGAACCGGGAGTATTTGAGGAGGGTGTCCAGGACCTTCTCGGCGTCCAGTCCGGCCGCCCGGGCGTTCCACAGGCCCAGCGGCGTCAACCGGTAACTGTGGACATGCTCGGGGGCACGTTCCAGCTCAGCGAACGGCGCGATGGCATGCCGGGCTTCAGTGGCGAGCTCATGATCAACCTCTAGCAGGATGGTCTTGTCGCTTTGGACTATCAGGGGTCCGTCGTTCACGCGGGGGAGTCCTTCACTGGCGCAGTTCCTCTGCGGCCTCAATGTCGATGATGCGGTGGATGGACAACACCCGCTCGGTGTCCTTCGCAGGGTCGAAGACCCGCACCCGTCCGCCGCTTACGGACAAGGGAACAACAATTTCCAGGTTGGCATTCCCCAGGCCGTCCACCACGTTCATGCTGATGCGCTGCTTGAGCCGGATGGCCCGCTGCAGCGCCTCCAGGCCAAGCTGCGTGGCTGCCTCACCGGAATGGTTTCCTTCCCCGCCGGGGTGCGTTTCGACGGCGGCAGGACGGTGGCGCAGCACATCGAGTTGTGCTTGCACTTCCTCCGCCGGCGGAGCTGTCCGCGGGGCAGTGTAGACGGGGCGGGAGGGGGTGTTGGCTGCCGGAACGCGCCGCAGCCGAAGCACCGGCTGCTCCGAATCGTCGATGGACGGGGAGAGGCCCAGGCTACGGAGGACATGCGCTGTTTCACGCGGCGGCGACGAAGAGATGAGGACCGTGGGTGCAATCCGGACCAGGCCAAGGCCCTCCGTTTTGGGCCCGGACAGCAGCTCCAGCAGTGCAGCTTCGTCCTCGCTCTGGACGAAACTGGCGGCTGCACCAACGCGCAGCCGGCCGTGCCGGGCGGCCGTATCCTCCACGAGGTATTGCAGCGGCTGGGGTATCGCGGTGGCCGAGTGCTCCCTCAGGAAATCCAGCACGGTGGAGGCATCATGGCCGTTGTCCAGCGCCCGCCTGATGGAGCCGGGTGAGAACCGGTAGATGGTGGCCGGTCCCTGGCCTTCGGCGTCGGCCATCAGCAGCAGTTTCTCCGTCAGCGCCGGGGCAAGGTATCCGGGGGCAACTGCGGTGAGGTCCGCCTGGAGCAGTACGTGGTTCAATGCCGCGGGCAGGTGCTCGCCCAGGATGGAGAGGGCGGCGTCGGGATCGTCGTCCGCGATGGCGCTTCCCAGTTGGCTCAGGGCTCCTGAACCCACCAGTCCGAGTATTTCGGCTTCGGCCAGGACTCCGCGGATCAGGGAGCTGAACCGCCGGGCCATCCGCGGCTGGGCCCACTCTGCGCGCTGGAGCACGGCTGCGGCGTCGAGGACCGGTGCCGTTCCGTCGGGGGCCGCTGCTTCCTGCGTGAGTTCGTTCAGGATCTCCAAAATCCGCTTGCGGATCACGGGGGCGTCGGGCCGCTGCGCCTCGGCGGACAACGCGATGATGGTGCTGCCGGACGCAGTACGGTGCGCTGCCGCTCCTGGCGTCCCGTTAATGGGCTGCCCTACAAGGGACGGTACGCGCTCGCTGGCCAACCACGCGTCGACGAGCCAAAGCCATTGTTCCTGCCTGGGCAGGATCAGCCACTCCAGCTCCGGCGGCTGGACCCATGATGATGAGTCGACATCCAGCCGGATCAGTCCTGCCAGCCCGCAGAGCTCCAGGAGAAGCCCGGCACGGGACTGGTCGATCCGGAGCGCCTCAGCCAACCGCCTCATCTCGCGGACTCCCACGCCCCCGCTGCGCAATGTGGCCAGAGGCTGTTCCCGCACCGCATGCAGGACTTCGCCCACCAGCCGCAGCGTTTCACTGATGGCACCCAGGGCAGCATTGCGCCGCAGCGCGGCGCTCGTCCGGCCGAGCTCGGGAACCGGCGGCGACAGCCTGAAGTCATTGATGATTGCACCGCCCCGCAGCGAAAGCCCAACGCTGTGCGGCAGCTCTACGTGGGCGGCGTCCAGCGGCACCAGCAGGCCGCGGGCCAGCAGCCAGTCGATGGGCCCGACGTCGGATCCCTCAGTGGTGATGGACGCCTTGCGTTGAGCCTGGGGAACGGCGCCCATGGCCCAGTTCCTGAAGCGGGCAAGCAGGGCGGTAGTCCGTTCCGGAGCTGTGGCCAGAATGTCCTGGAGGGCCTCCGGCGAGGACGTCCAGTGCTGCAGGGCAAGCGCTGCCTCCATGGGCGTTGTGGCTCCATGGATGGCTGTACCGCTGCGGTGAAGTTCGGAAACGAGCTGGACCGCCCGCTGCGCGAACGCCGGCTGGAGGCGCACCAGTTCCGTATAGCTGCGGCCAAGCCCGGCGGGATAAATCCCCACGACGTCCTTGAGGCTGCCGACCGGAAGGTAGTAGCGCTGCCTGGTGCCGGCAGCGGGTGATCCGTGCGGGGGTTCGGCGCGGTGTACCAGGGCGAGTTCCTGAAGCGACGCCAGGATCCGTTCCACAGCCGCCAGGGTGGAACCTGAAATCAGTTTGCGTAACCCTGCGGCGGAGGCGCTGTGCTCCGTATCAGTGTTGGTGCACAGGTGGAGGGTTTCCAGGACCTGCATCTGCGGCCGGTTGAGGCGCTCCAGGGCGCGCTGGACGCTGACGCGCCCGCTGGCACGGGCAGCAAGGGCGGCGAAGTCCGGTACCGCGGGGGAGATGAGGTCCGGCCGCGCGTCGAACAGCGCCCGCAACGAGTCGTCGCTGCGGGCCTCCAGGTCCTTGCTGAGCGCGCGAATAAGGGACATCAGTCCAACGTTACCGCCCGCCCGGTTTTCCTGCCCGGCGGCGTCCGGCAACACTGTCCAGAACAAGGAACAGCATCAGGAGGAACGCCAGCGGCAGGCCGTACAGGGCGGAGTAGGTGACCCAGGCGGGAGCGACTGAACCGGCGAAGGCGAATGCCATCACGGCAGCCACCGCCGCCAGCGAAAGCACGGCAATAACTGCCGCGAGGATCGTCAGGGGACGCCGGTAACGCGAGGGTGTCATGAACGTAACGCTAACAGGCCGGACTGACAGTCCCGCCACCTGTACCGGGTGCCGTTGCGCAGAGCCATCGAAAGCAGGTTTACGGCAGCGGGCAGGATAACCTTGAGGGATACAGACCAACACGGTCTTTAGCCGTCATACCTTGGACCCGCACAACACTGTGGATGCGGTGGCGGCTGGCCGTGTCTCAAGACGTCAGAACGAAGAAGGTTGATTACGTGCCTACCGGCAAGGTCAAGTGGTATGACAAGGAAAAAGGCTTCGGATTCCTCGCGGGCGAGGATGGCCAGGAAGTTTTCCTGCCCAAATCGTCGCTGCCCGAGGGCGTAACAGAGCTGAAGGCCGGCACCCGTGTCGAGTTTGGTGTGGCTGACGGCCGCAAGGGTGCACAGGCCCTGGGCCTGCGGGTGCTGGACAAGACGCCGTCCATCGCCAAGGCCAAGCGGCCCAGTGCCAGGGATCTTGCGCCGCTGGTCCAGGACCTGGTGACTGTTTTGGACAACCTGTCGGGAACCCTTTCCAAAGGCAAATACCCGGAAGGCAATAAGGGCAAGGCCATCGCCACCGCCCTGCGTAAGGTCGCCGACGAGCTGGACGTTTAGGCCTTTATGAACCCGGAAGCTAACCAGCCGGACCTGGAATCACCCGATCCGGAGTCGACGCCCCTGGAATCACTGGCCCTGGAGCCATTGGACCTGGAGCCACGGGACACGGAACCGACGGATCCGGTGCCGGTGGATACGGCGCAACTGCAGGCACGTTCTGCAGCGCCCGGTGTGGCCAAGGCGGCAAAGCGCCGTGCCGGTGTGCCCGTGTGGCGGACGGGCAAGCCGGATGCTTTCCTTGCCGCTGCCGTCGACACGGCACGGACCGCCATTGAGGGCATCACCGCGGCGTCGGACATCGGGCGGCACCTGGCAGCAAAGAGCGAAGGCGACCGCCTGGTGACCCACCTCTTTGAATGCAGGCTGCCCGGCTACGGCGGCTGGCAGTGGTTCGCCGTGCTGACCCGGAATTCAAGGTCCAAGGTGGTCACGGTCAACGAGCTCGGGCTCCTGCCGTCAGAGGAGTCCATCCTCGCCCCCGAATGGGTTCCCTGGGCCGAACGGGTCCGGCCCGAGGATGAGCAGGAACAGGAACCGGAAGCCGGCGAACACCAGGCCCGTGGGCGGGAAGCTGCCGCCACTGAGCCTGCCGCCACTGGGCCTGCCGACGCGGATGCTGGACCCGTGGAAGCTGCATCCCAGGATGACCAAGCACAGGTCGATGAAGCCGCGGAAGCGCCGGAATGGCCCTCAAACCACGACGACGGCGCGGCCTCAGGAGCCTAAGGCCGCGCCACGGCACGGAAGTAATCCTGCTAAGACGCACAACGGCGCCGGCCGGGCAGGACCCGGGCGGCGCCGTCGCAGTTTAAGGCTGAAGCGCTAAGGCTGGAGCGTTACGCAGACGGGTTACCTGCGGAGTTCAATCACTTGCGCAGTTCGCCCACCACGTAATCAATGCTGCCCAAAAGGGCGGAAACATCTGCCGGCTCGATGGCCACGAACGTTGCAATACGCAGCTGGTTGCGGCCGAGCTTGCGGTACGGCTCGGTATCCACGATCCCGTTGGCGCGCAGGACCTTGGCGACCACTGCTGCGTCCACGGACTCATCGAAGTCGATGGTTGCGATGACGTTGGAGCGCTCATCCGGCTTCGTGACGAAGGGGGTGGCGAACTCCGAGGCCTCTGCCCAGCTGTAGATCCGGCCGGCAGAATCAGCCGTGCGCGCGGAAGCGAAATCCAGGCCGCCGTTGGAGTTCAGCCACTGCACCTGGGCGTCCAGCGTTACCAGCGTGGACAGTGACGGTGTGTTGTACGTCTGGTTCAGGCGCGAGTTGTCAATGGCTGTCTGCAGGTCCAGGAAATCAGGAATCCAGCGCTCGCCCGCCTTGATCCGGGCTGCACGCTCCAGGGCGGCAGGGGAAAACAGCGCAAGCCAGAGACCGCCGTCGGACGCAAAGTTCTTCTGCGGCGCAAAGTAGTAGACGTCACTTTGCGCTACGTCCACGTCCAGACCGCCCGCGGCGGAAGTGGCATCGACCAGTACCAGGGCACCCTCGTCAGCGCCGGCAACACGCTTGACAGGGGCTGAAACGCCCGTGCTGGTCTCGTTCTGCGGCCAGGCGTAAACGTCCACGCCTGCTTCGGCCTGGGCCGAGGGCCGTGTGCCCGGCTCGGACTTGATGATGGACGAGGCACCCAGGAAGGGCGCCTTGTTGGTGGCTGCGGCGAACTTGGAGCCGAACTCGCCGAAGGAAAGGTGCTGGGCCTTGTTTTCAACCAGGCCGAAGGTTGCCACATCCCAAAATGCCGTGGAGCCGCCCACGCCCAGGACCACTTCGTAGCCGTCAGGGGCACGGAAGAACTGGCTGAGACCCTCGCGGACGGAGCCAACCAGGTTTTTGACCGGGGCCTGCCGGTGGGAGGTGCCAAGGATGTTCTTCGAGGCCGCGGAGAGCGCATCAATCTGCTCCTGCCTGACCTTGGAAGGCCCGGCGCCGAACCGTCCGTCCCGGGGCAGGAGGTCGGCGGGAATAGTGATGCTGGTTTCGCTCACGGGTGCTCCAATTTCGGCGTGGACATGGCTTTGGTCCGGACGGGTGTTGGTGGCCGGCAGCCGTCGACGACTGCAGCCAGGGGCCTTCCTCATTCTGCCTGAACCGCTGTATCGGCGGGAACCGGAAGCGTCATAGTCCAGCCAATGAGACGCCCCGCTCCCGTCCAGGTGAACTATTAGGACAAAGTCAAAATAGGCTAAGCTTTTCCACGGACTACGTCGCGGTGAAGGCGATACGGTGGGACAACGCTAGGTACTGTGCTCGAGGAGCTGAGCTGGATGACGGATCTGATCGATACTACGGAGATGTACCTTCGGACCATTCTGGAGCTCGAGGAAGAGAACATCGTTGCCCTTCGTGCGCGTATCGCCGAGCGGCTGCGCCACTCCGGTCCCACCGTCTCCCAGACCATCGGGCGTATGGAGCGCGACGGCCTGGTGGTTGTCTCCGGCGACCGCCATCTGGAGCTCACGGAGACAGGCCGGAAGCGTGCCACGGAAGTGATGCGCAAGCACCGCCTGGCTGAACGACTTCTGGCCGATGTGATCGGGCTGGACTGGGCCTATGTCCACGACGAAGCCTGCCGCTGGGAGCACGTCATGAGCGAGCGGGTGGAACGGCGCATTTATGAGTTGCTGAACCATCCCACAGAGTCTCCTTATGGGAATCCGATTCCGGGCCTTGCTGCCTTGGGCGGGGTATCGTCCCTGGGTTTCGCCGACGGAGCGATGAGCCTTCTGGAGGCGATGAAGTCCTACGGGCCAGCCTCCGTGGTGACCATCAGCCGCCTTGCCGAGCCCATCCAGGTGGAACCCGAGCTGCTCTCCCAGCTTGATGAGGGCGGCATCCGGCCGGGCGCCGCTGTGTCCCTGGAGCGGGTGGGCGACTATATCTCGGTCCGGGTTCCGGGGATCGAGGGTGCGCTGGAGCTGCCTCCGGAGGTTGCCGCACACGTGTTTGTGGCGCTCAGCTAGAAGGCATTGAGCTGGTGCCATACCCGGTGTGAAGTGCGTTACGCAAAGATAACGGAATTGTTACTTTCGGGCTTAAGCATCTATAGTTGAACCAAGCGTAGATAATAAAAAGTTACCTGATCTGGAGCCGAGCTCTGCCAGCGGATCAGGAGCACGAGTCGTAACTGGCAGAGGCGGGGGAACCACAAGCGGCAGCGGGGGACTGCCTTGGGGTGAAGTCCGTCAGCAGCAAGCCTCTTCCAGTGAAGGATTCCTCCGGGGATACCTCTGTGCCGAAGCTTGCTTACGGCGGACCGGGTCATTGAACTCTCTGACCCGAATCCGACAGCTAACTTCGCAGGCTTTCCAGAGAGGAACCCTTCTTGTCCATGCAGAATTCCAGGGGACGCCGCCGCGCGGCGGTCCCTGCTTCGACACCGCGTGTTGTCGAAGTCATCACCTCGGAGCGCCCCCGCGATCCGCACCGTGATGCGCGCCGCCGTCGGGGTCCCTTCCGTCAGGTCACAGAATTCGCTGCTGCCAGCGGGATCGGCCAGAAGGCCGGAATCGCCCTGGCCACGACCGGACTGGTACTCACCGTGACCGTACCGGCCACCAGCCCCGTGATGGCGACAGATGCCTCCGGATCCACTCCTGTTGCTGCGTCCGCTGTTGTGCCCCAGCCCCAGGTTTCCGCGGAAGCCGGGGCCCAAATCGACTTCAGCCGCTCCGCTGTGGTCACGCAGGCGGACCCGGACGGCAAGCTGAAGCAGCTGCTCAGCGCCCAGTCCGCGGGCGCCATCACCCCCGCCGCCTCCGCAGGAAGTCTTGGCGCCCCGCTCGCTGCTTTGAGCACTGCTTCCCCGTTCGGCTACCGGGTCAGTCCGATCACCGGAGGCTCCGGGGACTTCCACCGCGGACAGGACTACGTGGCCCAGTGCGGCACCTCTGTTCTGGCCGCAGCCACTGGAACGGTCACATTCGCCGGCTGGCACCAGTACGGCGGCGGCAACCGCGTCGTAGTGGATCACGGCAACGGCCTGGAAACCACCTACAACCACCTGTCGTCCTTCAGCGTGAAGGAGGGGCAGACAGTCTCCCGCGGTGACGTTGTGGCCCTCAGCGGGACCACAGGAGCTTCCACGGGCTGCCACCTCCACTTCGAGGTCCAGGTCAACGGCGAAGTTGTTGACCCGACCGGCTGGCTTTAGTCAAATGACGGTGAGCTATCACATGATGTTGACATCCCGTGACCTGAATGTGACATTCAGTCAAAACTGCTGTACCGTCTAACTCGCGTCAACTTTTCCGAAGTTGACGCTCTTGTGCGGATTGCCTAACTCTGCCACCGCTCAAGGTCCGTTCGCATTTCATCGTCTGGCAGGGGCGGGGGAACCAATTTTGGCCTTCAGCTCTTCGAAGGCCTTGGGGTTAAGTCGCACAAGCTTCCCAGGAAGCCGCGCGGCCGGGTGACTCCCATCCGAATCCGACAGCTCACCTCGTAGGCATTGGGAGAGGCTACCTTCGTGTCTTCACGCCATAATTCTGCGCGCCACCGTGCGCAAACGGTTCGCACCAACCCCCTGGACTCCATGTCCAAGGCTGTTAGTGCCAATGCCGGGACAGTAGGTCGCCAGGCTGCAGTCATCGCAGCTGCCTCGGGACTCATCCTGACCATGGGCCTGCCGGCCACCGCAGCGGACACCACCGCTGGTGTCTCCGCTTCCACGGAGTCCGGATCCGCAGAGACCGTCCTGGCCGTTACGGCGGCACCCACGGCTACGGTTTCCTTCGAGCGCCCCGAGGTTACGACCACCCCGGCACCCGTTGTTGAGCGGGTAGTTGCGCAGTCGACGGACTCAGACGATGACGAGGGTGTTGCCACTGCCTCCACCGCGTCCGTTGCGGAAAAGGCCGTAGAGACAGTAGCCTCCGCTTCCACCTCCGGAATTGCCGGCCTCGCCTACACCGGCATCGGCCGCCCGTACGTCTGGGGCGGCACCACCCCCAACGGCTGGGACTGCTCAGGCTTCACCCAGTGGGTTTACGCCCAGGCCGGGATCAGCATCCCCCGTGTCAACGCGTGGACTGCAATGAAGCCCACCTCCACGCCGCAGCCGGGTGACCTGGTCATGCAGAACGGCGGCGCGCACGTCGGCATCTACGTCGGCAACGGCATGATGATCAGCGCCCTGAACCCCTCCCAGGGAACGCTGCTGCACTCGGTAGCCGCTACCGGCTCCTCCGCATTCTTCACGATGAACTAGTTCTTCGACCCCACGGTCCAAGGGCTTTTTCTTTGCCCAAACACGCTCTTCGCTAAATCACCACACATCCCCGTTCGGGGCGTGCCGGCGTACCCCCAAGATGCCGGCGCGTCCAAACACCTATGGCTGCCTACATGCGGCCTAAGGCAAACGAAAGAGAGAACTGATGACTACTCGTGCAACCGCACGGCACCGCGCCGAGGTCACCAAAACCAACTCGCTCGCCATCATTGCCAAGGCTGTCGGCGACAACGCCGGCGGCGTAGGACGCCAGGCAGCTGTCATCGCAGCCGCTTCCGGCCTGGTCCTGACCAGCGGCCTCGCGGCCAACGCTGCTGATGCCAACGTCCAGCGTGATTCCGCTCCGGCCTCCACGCTGGAAGTTGAATCAACGGTTGAGGCTCCGATCTCGGCTGCTTCGACCATTGCCATCTCCTTCGAGAAGCCTGCCGTGACCACCACGCCTGCTCCCGTTGTTGAAGCTCCGGAGCCCGAGGTTGAGGTCCAGGAAGCCGCTCCGGCTCCCGCTCCTGCTCCGGCCGCAAAGACCGCCGCTGTCGCGAAGGTGACCGCCACGGCTCCGGCTGCAGCAGCCCCCGCAGCTCCCGCTTCGGCAAGCGGCAAGGGTGCAGCCATTCTGTCCGCCGCCTACGCCCAGCTTGGCGTAATGCAGGACTGCACCATGCTGGTCACCAACTCCCTGGCCGCCGTGGGCATCAACTTCCACGACTGGCCTGCAGGCTACCTTTCCCTGGGCCGCACGGTCAGCGCTGCCGAAGCCCAGCCGGGTGACCTGCTCTACTACGCCGACGGCGGATCCGGCATGGCGCACATCGCTGTCTACGCCGGAAACGGACAGGCAGTGCATGGCGGCTACAACGGCAACCAGACTGTTGTCTTCAGCGCCAACGTTGGCTCCGGCCCGGTCTTCATCCGCGTCAGCTAGTGATTCTCCAGCCCCGAACGGGTGGCTGATCAACACCGAACAGGACCCCTGCCCTTGCGGCAGGGGTCCTGTCGGTTAACTACCGGGGCAGCTGCGGGGCTCCATCGAATTTGGGCCGGACACGGCAACCCGGTTACAGCAATTAGCTGATAGTGCACTTCTTTGTTTACTCTTGTGGTGTCGATCCATAGCCCGGACATGCCGAGGGCAGCCGGCCCTCGTGCCCCTGACGGGTGCGGCCGTGAAGAGGTACGTGCATGCGCACTCTCGTTCTGAATGCTGGATATGAACCGCTGGCGGTTATTACTTTCCGCCGGGCGCTGGTGCTTGTGCTCACGGGCAAAGCGAGCGTTGTGGCTGAAGGGGACGATCCCGTGGTGGGCCCCCAGGAGATCCTGGGCCGCCCGTCCGTGATCCTCCTGAACCGCTACATCCGTCCCAGATACAACCACTCCACCGCCGTCAGCCGGAGGGGAGTGCTGCGACGTGACGGGCATAAGTGTGCTTACTGCGGAAAAGCTGCCCACACCATCGACCATGTCCACCCCAAATCACGCGGGGGTGCCGAATCCTGGGAGAACCTGGTGGCTGCCTGCCTGCGGTGCAACAACCTCAAAGGTGACCACACCCCGGCGGAGATGGGCTGGAAGCTGCGGTTCGTGCCTGAACCTCCACACGGCACCATCTGGCAAATCAAGGAACTCGAGAAGCCAACGCCCGCTTGGGACCCGTTCCTGCTGCCCGAGCGTGCTGCCTGATTCTGCTGCCCGGGCAGGATGCCCCGCCTCCCCGGGCTAGGCTGGGGGAGTGGAGCAAGAGCGGTTGGACTTTAGCGCCCTGATCCTGGCTGGCGGCCGGTCATCCCGGCTGGGCGGTGTACCCAAGCAGGGGTTGGTCTTTCAGGGCGCCACCCTCCTGCAGCGGTCACTTGCCGCGGCCTCCGGGGCGATCCGCACGGTAGTGGTTGGTCCGGACCCCGGCGCTCTCCCCCCGGGTGTGCTGTCCTGCCGCGAGGAGCCGGAGTTTGCCGGACCCGCCGCCGCGGTTGCTGCCGGCCTGGCGGCGCTCGCGCAGGCTGGAAGCGAAGGAATTTACACCCTGGTTCTGGCGTGCGACATGCCTGGGGTGTCGGCTGCGGTGCGGGCACTGACGGAAGCATTGGCGTCGGGGGAGTGCGGGGCTGACGCAGTCATCGCGTGCGCCGAGGACGGCAGGGCACAGCAGCTCGCCGGGTTTTACCGCACGGACGGGTTAAAAAGGGCCGCCGAGGAACTGGCCTTCCGGGGCGCCTTAATCAACGGCTCCATGCGGGCGCTCCTTGCTAGTCTTGACGTGCAGCTTGTCACCGTCCCCGCCGGTTCCACAGCCGATGTGGATACCTGGGATGATGCCGCCGCACTGGGAATTGACGCCGGAAGCCTGGACGAGGGCCAGGACCGGCGCGGCAGCAGCTAAATTGGGAGGCAGTTCGTGAAAAGCCAGGATGAAACTCTGGAGGAATGGTGCAGGTCCCTGCTCCAGGCTTATGAGCTTGAAGACGTCCAGGTGGACGTCAACGCCATCCTCGCCCTCGCCGGTGTCGCTGCGCACTCCGTTGTGCGGCCGGCGGCGCCGCTCACTACCTTCATCGCCGGCTACGCGGCCGGTCTGGCATCGGCGTCCGGACGCAGCACCGACGCCGCGTCCATGGAAGGAGCCCTGGCTGTGGCTCGTTCCCTGGCTGCGGATTACGACGCTGAAGCCGCCGGGACTCCCGGCGAATGACTGCGGAACCCGGGGAAGAACGGAGTTCAACCGACCTGCCTGAGGCGCCTGGGCACCTGGACCATACCTGGGCGGAAGCGCGGCAGGCCGCTTTTGACGCAGCCACGCCGATTCCTGCCGGCCCGGTTCCCCTGAACCTGGCACTGGGCCGCAGGCTGGACCAGGACATTGTGGCGTTGCAGGACATGCCCCACTACGCGTCCTCGGCTATGGACGGCTGGGCAGTGAACGGAACCGGGCCATGGATCCTGGCAGAGCCCGGTACCCGGCTGGCGCCACATCAGGCCAGTCCCATTGTCACCGGCGGACTCATTCCTCCCGGCGCAAAAGCAGTGCTGCGCAGCGAGAGCGCAGTGGTCAGCAAGGACGAGGACGGCCTGCCTGTCCTGATGACCGGGGGCAGCGCCAGGCCGGGCGAGCCGAGGACCGGCCAGCACATCCGGAAAGCCGGGGAGGAAGCGCTGGCGGGGGACGTCCTGGTTAAGGCAGGAGCGGAACTCAACCCTGCCCATCTTGCAGTGGCTGCCCTGGCCGGCTACGACGAGTTGCAGGTCCAGGGCAAACCCCTGGTCCGGTTGCTGCTGACCGGTGGCGAGGTGATGAGCCAGGGCGTTCCTGCTCCCGGCCAGGTGCGGGATACGTTCGGTCCGCAGTTGCCCGCCGTCGTCGGCATGCTGGGAGGAATAGCAGGGGGGCAGCAAAGGATCGGGGACTCCTACGACGAGTGGCTAGCCGCCCTGGAGGACGTGGTGCCGGAGGCGCCGGGCGCTCCTGACCTGCCGGCCGACGTCGTCATCACCACAGGCGGGACCGGACGGTCGGGCACTGACCATCTCCGTGACGCGGTGGCGGAACTGGGCGGGCGGCTCATCATCGACGGGATTGCGATGCGGCCCGGCCACCCCGCTGTCCTGGCTGAACTGCCGGATGGCCGTTTTGTGCTCGGTCTACCGGGGAACCCCCTGGCCGCGATGATGGCGCTGTGCACCGTAGGAGCGCCGCTGCTCGCCGCCCTCGGCCACGGCAGCCTGCCCGGGATCCAGGAGCTGCCCTGCGGAAGCACGATCGAACCCGATCCCGGGCGCACCCGGCTGATGCCGTTCCGGCTCCTCTACGGGATGGCATCTGCAGCCCAGCACACCGGGCCGGGCATGATGCGCGGCCTGGCGTCGGCCGACGGCGTGATGGTGGTGCCGCCGCACGGTGTCCAACTCGGCGAACTGGTGCCGGCGTTTGCGCTGCCCTGGGGGCCACCCATCCCGCCGGTCACTGCTGCTGCCGGCAAAGCCAGGCCAAGGAACGCGGCACGGCCAGGCAGGCCGGCCGCCAAAACGACGGCCGCCGGCCCCGTGGACTGGAGCGCGCTTCTTGGCTGATGATCCTCCGGCCCGACGTGCCCCGCTGGCATCACGCACCGGCAGTCGTCATGATGGACATATGAAAAGGCAGGGGTGGACATGGGCCGCGTGACCCAGCGCCGCAAGGTGCACAAGTATGTGCTCGACGGTTCTCCGAAGGCCCTCGAGTTTCCGGTACGCCACCGCGAGGATGTCCTCGCCGTGGAGGAGCCGCTGGAGATCCGGCTGGGCCAGCTCTCCTTCTCTGTCACCATGCGCACGCCAGGCGACGACTTTGACCTGGTTGCCGGGTTCCTGGTGTCGGAGGGCATCATTTGGACCTCCGAGCAGCTCGTGTCGCTGCGTTTCTGCGCCGGCGAGGATGAAAACGGCGTCCAGACCTTCAATGTGGTTGAGGTCCAGTTGCGGCCTGACGTCACTGTTCCGTCCATTGGCCGCCACATCTATACGTCCAGCTCCTGCGGCATTTGCGGAACCGATTCGGTGGAGTCCGTCCAGAAGTCCTCGCACTACAGTCCGGCTGCGGATCCGCTGGCCATCGACGCGGAGATCCTCGCATCCTTGCCGGGCCTGCTGAGGAAGTCCCAGCGCCTTTTCGAGGACACGGGGGGTGTGCATGCGGCCGGGCTGTTCAGGATCCAGGACGACGGCGACCCGGAGCTTTTGTGCCTCCGGGAGGACGTAGGGCGCCACAATGCCGTGGACAAGGTAGTGGGCTGGGCCCTGCGCGAAGGGCTGCTGCCGCTTCGCGGAACGGTCCTCCAAGTATCGGGGCGGGCCTCCTTCGAGCTTGTGCAGAAGGCTGCCCTGGCGGGGATCCCGGTGCTCGCCGCCGTCAGTGCTCCCTCCAGCCTTGCTGTTGAACTGGCAGAGGCAAGCGGCTTGACCCTCGCCGGGTTCAGCCGGGGAACCAGCCTCAACATCTATGCCGGGGACCACCGAATCGTCAGGCCCGTCGCCCAGGCCCCCGCCGCTGCGCGGTCCTGACGGATCCGTTGCGCTGCCCTGACGGATCCGTCGCCAGGCCCACTATTTCCAGAGACTCCAGGGATGTTATCCGCAGCGATGGGCGAGTAAGCTACCAGCGGGTAGGTTTTATCCACTGAATGGACACTATGGTCCATGTTTCCAGCGCTGAAGAGGGCCAACATTGCATGACGACCGCCGGATCACGGAAGTCCGCCTCGAAAGATTCATCCGCGAACGCATCACTCCCGCCGTATACAGCCGGAGCCTTCCCCTGACGCTCAGCAGTTGGGACGTGCCGGACGAACCGGTGCCGGCCCTCGAAGCCATGCGGCAAAAATTCCAGCCGCAGGAACACGGCGCCCCGTGGGGGAAGCCCTGGGGTACCAAGTGGCTCCGCCTGCAGGGCGAAGTCCCCGAGTTCTGGGGCACGGAACCGGACACGACCGTTGAAGTGGTGGTTGACCTCGGCTTCACCATCGAAGTGCCCGGCTTCCAGTGCGAGGGCATCGCCTGGCGCGCCGACGGCACCATCATCAAAGCGGTCTCACCCCGCAACCAGTACATCCCGCTGAAGCTGCTGGGAGGCGGCATGGCGGTGGACTTCTATGTGGAGGCCGCCGCCAACCCCGATGTGGCCCAAGGCTGGACTTTCGCGCCCACGCCGTACGGGGACAAGGCAACGGCCGGGGCCGCATCGCAGTACAGGCTGGGAACTGTCGCCATCGCGGAGTTGAACCAGACCGTCTGGGAACTCCAGCAGGACATCTGGACCCTGTCCGGGCTGATGGCGGAGCTGCCCCTGGAGCTTCCGCGGCGGCACGAGATCCTCCGGGCCCTTGAGCGCATGATGGACGTGATGGATCCCGACGACGTTGCCGGGACCGCAGCAGCCGGTCGCGCTGCGCTCGCCGAAGTGATGTCGAGGCCGGCCTATGCTTCCGCCCACCAGCTCGTTGCCACAGGCCATGCCCACATCGACTCGGCCTGGCTTTGGCCCGTGCGGGAGACTATCCGCAAATGTGCCAGGACGTTCTCGAACGTGGTGGCCCTGATGGATGAATACCCCGATTTCGTTTTCTCCTGTTCATCAGCCCAGCAGCTGGCCTGGATCAAGGAGTTCTACCCTGAGCTCTTCGGCCGGATCCGGGAAAAGGTGCGGGCGGGGCAGTTCGTACCTGTTGGCGGCATGTGGGTGGAATCGGACACCAACATGCCCGGCGGCGAAGCCATGGCACGGCAGTTCGTGGAGGGGAAAGGCTTCTTCCTGGCCGAATTCGGAGTGGACTGCCGGGAAGCCTGGTTGCCGGACTCCTTTGGATACTCCGCGGCCCTCCCGCAGATCGTTAAGTCCGCCGGCAGCCGGTGGTTCCTCACCCAAAAGATCTCCTGGAACCAGACCAACAGGATGCCGCACCATACCTTCAACTGGGAGGGAATCGACGGCACCAGGATCTTCACCCACTTCCCGCCGGTGGACACCTACAATTCCCAGCTCAGCGGACTCGAACTGGCCCACGCCGAGCGGAACTACCGTGATCACGGCCGGGGAACGGTGTCGCTCGTGCCGTTCGGCTATGGCGACGGCGGCGGCGGCCCTACCAGGGAGATGCTTGCGGCCGCCGCCCGGACGGCGGACCTCGAAGGCTCCCCGAAGGTTCGGATCGGAACCGCGGAGAGCTTCTTCCGGCAGGCGGAGGACGACTATTCCTCCCTGCCGGTGTGGGTGGGCGAGATGTACCTGGAACTGCACCGCGGAACCTACACCAGCCAGGCCAGGACCAAGAAGGGCAACCGGCGCAGCGAACACCTGCTGCGCGAGGCGGAACTGTGGTGCGCAACCGCTACAGTCCGGACAGGGGGCTCGTTTAGCTACCCCGCTGCCGAGCTCAAGAGGCTCTGGCGGCTGGTGCTGTTGCAGCAGTTCCATGACATCCTTCCGGGCAGTTCCATCGCCTGGGTCCACCAGGACGCCGAACGCAATTACCAGGCCATCGAAGCTGCCCTCGAAACGCTGATCGCGCAGGCTGCCAGGGCCGTGCTTGGCAGCGGAAAACGGCAGTTCCTGCTGAACGCGGCGCCACACGCCCGCGACGGGGTGCCGGCGCTGGCCGCGGGCGAGCCAGTGGCGTCGCCACTGCCGGCCCGTGCTGCCGCCCGGGACGGCGGCTTCGTTCTGGACAACGGCATCATCCGGGCAGCCCTGGACGCGGACGGCTTGCTCACCTCGCTTCGGGACTACGCCAGCGGACGCGAGGCAATTGCCCCCGGGGAGCGCGGCAACCTGCTGGAACTGCACCGTGACACCCCCAACGAGTGGGACGCCTGGGACATTGACGGGTTTTACCGCCGCAACGTCACACCATTGACGTGCGCGGAGTCGGTGCGGCTCGAGGAGAGCGACGGCGAAGCCGCTGTTGTGGTGGAGCGGGTGGCAGGATGCTCCGCCATCACCCAGCGCATCAGCCTTGCTGCCGGAAGCCCCTCCCTCTCCATCACCACGTCGGTGGACTGGCAGGAGCGGGAAAAACTGCTGAAGCTTGGCTTCGCACTGGATGTCAGGGCGGACCGGTCCGCGGCGGAGACGCAGTTCGGGCATGTTTTCCGCGCCACGCATACCAACACGTCCTGGGAAGCGGCGAAGTTCGAAATCTGTGCGCACCGCTGGATCCACGTGGGGGAGCCGGGCTACGGCGTCGCTGTTTCGAACTCGTCCACCTACGGCCACGACGTCACCAGGAGCATCAGGGAGGCCGACGGCGGCACCACCACCACAGTGCGTATGTCACTGCTGCGCGCCCCGAAGTTCCCGGATCCGGACGCGGACCGTGGCCAGCACGAGCTCACAGTCACTATCCGGCCTGGTGCCGGCATCGCCGATGCCGTCCAGGAAGGCTACCGGACGAACCTTGCTCCGAGGCTGGTCGCCGGCGCTGCACCTGTGGAGCCGCTGTTTTCCCTCTCCAATCCAGCCCTGGTCATCGAGGCGGTAAAGCTCGCTGAGGACGGTTCCGGGGACGTGGTGGTCCGGTTGTACGAGTCCCTGGGGCAACGCTCCGCTGGGCGGCTCTCAGCGAACTTCCCGGTTCAGCGGGTCGGCGCCGTCGATCTGCTGGAGCGCCCCGTGCAGGCGCCCGGCGTCGAAGCGGGGCCGGAGGGGGCGGAAATGCTCCTGCGGCCGTTCCAGCTGGTTACCTTGCGGTTTGTTCGTGCTCTGCCTGGGACACCGGCTTAGCCACGGCTTTGGCCACGGTTCCAGGAAAAGAGCAGAAAGGGCCTTAAATGGCTGAGTGGGGGCGGTCCCCAACGGCCGCCACCACTCATCCCCCCAAAGCGTGCAAAGGCCCCCGGGAGCCAAAATCGTTCAAGAAAGTAACCCCGTTCGTAAACGTCCGGCGCTCCCACCTTCACACATTCATGATTGTCTCACATTCTAATGTTTTTGTGAAAGCCCCAAAGGTTACGTTTCGGTAGATGTCCTTTTCGGCTTAAAGCTCTTGCCGTTCCTCACCCTGGCGGCCCAAATCAACGCCAGGCCGACGACGAAGCAGAGCACCGCTGTGTAATTGACGATGAACTCCAAAGCGACCCACTCCGGCGGCACGACAGGGAACAGCAGGGTCACGGCAATTGCCACTCCGCCTACTGCCAAAAGCCCGGCGGCGAGCCGCACCAGTATGGGGAGCCTGCTGCCCACTGCCCGAACCATGGCCGGCAGAAGTACCAGGGAAACGTAGGAGGGATAGGCGCGGCCAGCCGCTCCGTAGTACTCCACCAGGATGAAGTTGCGCTCGCTTTTGCCTGAGGTTGCCCACAACCCCGCAGAAGTGCCGGCAGTGTCCATCTGGAAGAACAGCAGCGACATTGCCAGGGAAACTGCCAGCAGGACAGCCATGCCGGCTTTTCCGGTGATGAGCCGGTAAGCATGGTCGGCACCGAAACCGCGGGTGACCCGGACTCCAACAAAGTAGATGGCGGCAAAAATGATGAAGCGCAGCAGCAGGTTGGCCAGGTTGACGCCGCCCAAAGCCGTGTCAACGGCGATGTAGGGAGCCTCGATGCTCAAAAGGATGGCCATGGTCAGCAGGGCAAAGATATAGAAAAGCGACCTGTTTTCTCCCCGGACGGCGCTGGGCACCCGGGCTGCGGCAATCAGGCCACAGATGGCCAGCGTTGACCACTGAAGCGTTTCGATCATCCCAGGTTCTCCCAAATCTTTTCCGTCTGCGCTTGGTCCTGCTCCTGGCGCCGCAGCACCTTGCCCAGTGCCTGCAGCCTGTCGCCGGCCAGAACCGCGAGGTCGCCGTCGGACAGGCTGTCCAATGCCGCCTGTCGCGCGTCGGGAGGCCAGCCTGCCTCTTCCTCCGTAATCAGCCCTGTGGCCACCAGTCCGTCTGTCAGTCCAACACCTGCCGCCCGGGCCGTGGCAACCGCCAGTCCAGCTGACAGCCGGTTGGCGGACAACTGGGCGGAATAGTTCTGCGGTGCGATGCCGGTAGCGGCGGAAACCCGGTGCCGCACTTCGCCGTCGTCAATGGCATCAACCCAGTTCTTGACGGACGTGGCGTGCGGTGCCGGCGACAGTGGCGGCCGCTTATCGCCCGGTTGCCCGGCAGGGTCCATCGCCGGGCGTGACAACAAGGCGCGGAGGAGGTCGGCAGTTGAAATCTGGCTTACCAGCTCGCAGCGCGTAGGCGGCTGCTGGGGAACGGCCAGTTCCCGATACGGTTCGAAGTCAGCCAGGGCCGCCACCGGGTTGATCCTGTACGCGCGGCTGATGCTGACCAGGGTGCTGACGGAGACTTTTCCACGGACCAGCTGCTGGGCCAGCGTGGTCCGCTTGATCCCGGAAATCCTGCAGACGTCTGCAGTACTGGCATCCGGCGCAATGCCTTGCAGCCAGCGCTGGAACGCCTTGGCGGGGAGGGTCATGAAGGGCTCTCTGGAGAACGGATGGTTTGTCGATTTTAGCCTGCCGTCATCGTGCCGATTTTACCCGCCCGCGTGTTTCGGCTATGCTTGATGGTCGAGCCCGTTGGTCCGTACACCCCCCAAGTCCGGACCAGCGGGTTCTTTTATGTCCGGGCTCCGGGCGCCGTCCTCCTGCCGGAATGCGCGAGGCTTTGCGGGCCGAAAGGCGCCCAGACCTGCTGCGCGCTCCGGTGAAAAAGGATGGACCCCATGACTGCGACCCTTGTTGCGAAGGATGTTTCCGGCGGCCACGACCACCGGCTGCTCTTTTCCCAGCTTTCCCTCACCGTCGCCCCCGGTGATGTTGTTGGTGTGGTGGGTGCCAACGGCGCCGGCAAATCCACCCTGCTCCGCCTGCTGGCCGGCGTCGACCAGCCGCAGGACGGGAACGTCAGCCTCGCTCCCGCCGACGCGTTCGTGGGCTGGCTGCCCCAGGAGCACGAGCGGGTTCCCGGGGAATCAGTTGCCGCGTACATAGCCCGGCGGACCGGCTGCGCCGAGGCCACGGCAGAAATGGAATCCACGGCAGAGGCGCTTGGTTCCGGCGCGCCCGGTGCCGATGACGCCTACGCGCGGGCTTTCGACCGCTGGATGGCCTCCGGCGCTGCGGACCTCGATGACCGCATCCCCGCCGTCCTGGCCGATCTGGGCATGGACACCGGGGCGGACGCCGAAATGACAGGTTTGTCAGGCGGCCAGGCAGCGCGCGTGGCTCTCGCGGCACTGCTGCTCAGCCGGTTCGACGTCGTCCTCCTGGACGAGCCCACGAACGATCTTGACCTCGCCGGACTCGCGAAACTCGAGGACTTTGTCCGCGGACTGCGCGGCGGGGTGGTCCTTGTGAGCCACGACAGGGAGTTCCTGGGCCGCTGCGTCACCACCGTGGTGGAACTGGACCTGGCGCAGAACTCCGTGGCCGTTTACGACGGCGGCTATGACGCCTTCCTCGAAGAACGTGCCGTGGCACGGCGCCACGCGCGCGAAAAATATGAGGAGTTCGCCGCCACCAAGGCGGACCTGGTGTCACGGGCAAGGACGCAGCGGGAATGGAGCTCGCAGGGCGTCCGGAACGCCATGAAGAAGAACCCGGACAACGACAAGATCCGCCGCGCCGCCAGCACCGAGTCCTCCGAGAAGCAGGCCCAGAAGGTGCGGCAGATGGAATCGCGGATCGCCCGGCTGGACGCGGTGGAGGAGCCCCGGAAGGAATGGCAGCTCCAGTTCTCCATCGGCAAGGCGCCGCGCTCAAGCGCCGTGGTGGCCACCCTCCGCGACGCCGTGGTGCGGCAGGGCAGCTTTACCCTCGGCCCGGTGAACCTGCAGCTCAATGCGGGGGAGCGGATCGGCATCACCGGCCCCAACGGCGCCGGCAAGTCCACCCTGCTGCGCCTTCTTTTGGGTGACCTCGCACCGGAGTCCGGCAGTGCTGCCATGGGCGCTTCGGTGGCCATCGGCGAGATCGACCAGGCCCGCGGGCTGCTTGCAGGCCACCTTGCCCTGGCTGACGCCGTCGAGGCCGTACTGGTGGACCTGAACGCGGCCGATGTCCGTACACTGCTGGCCAAGTTCGGCCTCAAGGCGGACCACACTGCCCGTACCGTCGACTCGCTGTCGCCGGGCGAACGGACCAGGGCCGCCCTGGCCCTGCTGCAGGCGCGCGGGGTGAACCTCCTTGTCCTGGATGAGCCCACCAACCACCTTGACCTCCCGGCCATCGAACAGCTCGAGGAGGCACTTGAAAGCTACGACGGCGCCCTCCTGCTGGTGACGCACGACCGGAGGCTGCTGGAAAACGTGCGGCTGGATGTACGTTGGAATGTGGACAACGGGACGGTCACCGAGCAGCGCATCGGCAGCAGCATTTGAACGGAAACGACAGTATGGGCAGTAACGTGAGCGCGGAGCAGCAGCTATGAGCATGGAAGGCGTTGCCTGGAACTCCCTGCACAAGATCACCCGGGCCAAGAGCGGTTCCAAGCCGTTCTCCAAAGAAACCCTGAAACGGGTCCTGGCCTTCGCCCGCCCGCACCGCGGCAAGCTGCTGGCCTTCGTGGCGCTCTCGATCGTGATGGCCTTCCTGGCCGTGGCCACTCCCGTCCTTGCGGGACAGGTGGTGGACGCCATCGTGGCCAAGGCCGGCGCCGGCGAGGTGCTCCGGCTTGCGGTGCTCATCGCCGTCGTCGCCATCGCCGAGGCAGGGGTGGGCCTGGTCAACCGCTGGCTTTCCTCCACCATCGGCGAAGGGGTCATTGTGGACCTTCGCACGCGTGTCTTTGACCACGTGCAGAAGATGCCCATCGCATTCTTCACCCGCACCCGGACCGGAGCCCTGGTCAGCCGGCTCAACAACGACGTCATCGGGGCGCAGTCAGCATTCGCCGGCACACTTTCCGGAGTGGTCAGCAACGTGGTGGCCCTGATCCTCACCCTGATCGTAATGCTGGGCACCTCCTGGCAGGTGACAGTCCTGGCGATGATCCTGCTGCCCGTCTTCCTCATCCCGGCCCGGCGGATGGGATCCAGGCTGGCGGACCTGCGGCGCGAGGCAGCGGAGCACAACGCCGCCATGGGCACGCAGATGACCGAACGCTTTTCGGCGCCGGGCGCCACGCTGGTCAAACTCTTCGGCCGCCCCGACGAGGAGTCCCGGGAATTCGCCGTCCGCGCAGGCCGCGTCCGCAACATCGGCGTCCGGACCGCCATGCTGCAGTTCACCTTCGTGACGGCCCTGACACTGGTCTCCGCGCTGGCCCTCGCCCTGGTGTACGGGCTGGGCGGGTGGCTGGCGATCACCGGCCAGCTCGCACCCGGCGACGTGGTGGTCCTGGCGCTGCTGCTCACCCGCCTGTACGCCCCGCTCACGGCCCTGTCCAACGCCAGGGTTGAGATCATGAGCGCCCTGGTCAGCTTTGAACGCGTTTTTGAGATCCTGGACCTCAAACCCCTGATCCAGCAAAAGCCGGACGCCGTGCCTGTTCCGCCGGGCCCGGTGGCCGTGGAGTTCGACGACGTCCGGTTCGCTTACCCCGCCGCGGACAAGGTCTCGCTGGCCTCCCTGGAGGAGGTGTCCACCCTGGACACCCGCGGCGGGGAGGAAGTGCTGCACGGCATCAGCTTCCGTGTTGAACCCGGCCAGACCGTGGCGCTCGTGGGCTCCTCGGGGGCTGGGAAATCGACCGTCGCCCAGCTGCTGGCCCGGCTCTACGACGTGGACTCGGGCGCCGTGCGCCTGGGCGGAACCGCTCCCGGGACCGGGCTGGACCTGCGTGACGCCACCTTTGACTCACTGCGGGACACACTGGGCATGGTGACGCAGGATGGCCATCTCTTCCACGAAACCATCGCCTCCAACCTCCGGCTCGCACAGCCGGAAGCCACCGAGGAGGACATGTGGGAGGTCATCCGGCAGGCGCGGCTTGAAGCCATGGTCCGCTCCCTGCCCGACGGGCTGGACACAGTGGTGGGTGAACGCGGCTACCGGCTCTCCGGCGGTGAACGCCAGCGGCTCACCATCGCGCGGCTGCTCATCTCCCAGCCCCGCGTGGTCATCCTCGATGAGGCAACCGCCGCGCTGGACTCCACCAATGAGGCGGCAGTGCAGGCTGCCTTGGGCGTGGCACTCGAGGGGCGCACCGCCGTCGTCATTGCCCACCGTCTGTCCACCATCCGTGCGGCTGACGCGATCCTGGTGGTGGAGGACGGCCGGATTGTGGAGCGCGGCACCCACCCTGAACTCCTGGCCGCTGAAGGCCGTTACGCCGAGCTGTACCGAACGGCCTACAAGTCTGAAGACCCTGTCTTAGGAGGTTGACAGTCTCACCAACAGCAAAAAGGAAGGACCTTACCTGTTTAGGTGAGGTCCTTCCTCGGTCTAACTAGAGGGCACGGAGCCAGGTGCTGGTTTCCGTGTTGTACGTCTCCGTGTAGGGCTTGCATGGTGGCGGCGGAGGCGATATTTACGGGTTGGTAGTGCAGTGGCTGCCTCACTTCCAGTCTGTCTGGAGAGCGGCGACGTACTGACTGTGTGGAAGTTGGATCGGCTCGGGCGCAACACCCGTCACGTACTTGAGGATGTTGAGGAACTGCGAAAACGGGATGTCGGGTTCCGTTCGCTGACGGAGGGCCTCGATACAAACGGCCCTATGGGGACAGCCATGCTGACGATTATGGCGGCTTTCGCTCAGCTGGAGCGGGACACCCTTGTGGAACGCACGCGCGCAGGCCTGGCAGCGGCTGCTAAAAACAACCGCCACGGCGGTCGTCCCCGAAAGATCGACGACGCAGCCGCTGTGCGCGCTGTAGCTCTCAAAGCCAAGGGGCTCAACGCGAGTGACATAGGCAAAATGCTCGGAGTCTCGCGGGCGACCGTCTACCGGTACCTGGCAGCCTAGGGGAGATAGGCTCTCCAGCCTGGGTTACCCAGGGCCGCATGAGGGTTGGTTAGGCGTATGCAGGTTTCAGCTCCGCGCGGTTCCCAAAGCTGGAATTACCTCGATCACTGTGCACCTGGCAGTTTTGCTTTGCAGTCTTTTAAGGCGGATGCAAGGCAAACGAGGTAGAAAGTTTTGTAATCGGAATTGCAACGCGGCTGGGCTTACAAAAACTTTTTGTAAGGTGAACAGAGGACTGCGGCCGTATGGTTTTCTGAGACAGCTTGATGGGAGCTTCGCTTCAGATGACTACGCCCAGAAGGAAATATGATGCCGCTTTCCGTGAGGAAGCAGTGCGGCTGGTTTTGTCCACGAACCGTTCGGTGAAGCAGGTCGCTGAGGAGATCGGGGTGAAGGAAAGCACGCTGGGGAACTGGCTTCACCGGCATCGGGAACGTCAACCAAACGCTTCTGTTGCACCTGAGGACCGGGGCCCGGTGGCGTGGGACGAGCACCAAAAGGCCTTGGCCGAGAACGCCCGGCTGAGGGCTGAGGTTGAGTTCCTGGGAAAAGTCAGCGCCTTCTTTGCCGCGAAGCAAAAGTAGAGGACTTCTACGAGTTTATCGAAGCGGAGAAGGCCAACCATTCCGTGGTGTGGCTGTGCCGGGCGCTGAAGGTCTCCCGGGCCTCGTTCTACCGGTGGCGCAACCCCGCCAGGCCCTCACCGCGCGCCGTGCGGCATGAGGACCTGACCAGTGCGGTGACCGGCCTGTACGAGAAGGAAGAGGGCCGCGCCGGGCGGGATCAGCTGACGTTGCTGCTGAACGCGGCCGGGACCAAGGTCTCGGCCCCGACCGTCGGGGCCATCATGCGTGAGAACGGCCTGCGTGCCATCCGCACCCAGGCCTGGAAACGGACCACGGTCCAGGACCCCCAGGCCAAGACCGCCCACATCGAAAACCACATGCTTGATGGCCAGGGCAAACGCGACTTCACCTCCAGCGTGCCCGGGACCCGGCTGGTCGGCGACATCACCTACCTGCGCACCGGCGAGGGCTGGCTCTACCTGGCCACCGTCATCGACCTGTTCTCCGGGATGGTCATCGGCTGGGCCATGGCCGAACACATGCGCGCCAGCCTGTGCACCGCGGCCCTGCAGATGGCCCGGAACCACGGCCGCCTCAACGAGCACTCTGTGGTCTTCCACTCCGACCGCGGCACCCAGTACACCTCCGACGAATTCCAGACCTGGTGCGGCACTCACAGGCTCACCCAGTCCATGGGCAAGGTCGGGGTCTGCTGGGACAACGCAGTTGCCGAGAACTTCTTCTCCCACCTCAAAACCGAGTTCTACCACCACCACCGCTTCGGCTCCCGGCTCGCCGCCAGGAGCGCCGTCATGGGCTACATCGAAGGCTGGTACAACCGCCGCCGGCCCAACCGCAGAGCCGGCGGCGTCCCACCAGCCACCGCCCACACCAACCACCAAGCCAGCGCCCAGAAACCCCTGGCCGCCTAACCAACAACAACAACGACCTGTCTCAAAAACTTGACGACCGCAGACGGTCTTTGAATCAAGGGAGGCTACGCTGGCCTTCACATCGGATCGCAAAATGATGATTTCGTCCACAATCCTAGCGAGGCTAAATTGAAGATGTTTGCAGTCGTGACAGACCAGCTCATTGCTATACCGGAGACTGCCCTTTGCCACGTCCACGCCGGAGGGTTAGTTGGCTCTGGCCTCCGCGTGGACGATTGCTCCGAGGATTTAGCTCTCGCGTGCCAAGTCTGTGGCGTAAGTCGTCACAACGAGCTGGATCCGATTTACCAGAACCGTCCGAGTTTAGAAGCTTATCCCGAGGACACGTGGGATTAGATCGCTCCTAGTTACCGGCGTTGCCTTGTCCAGCGGAATCTCCGCTGATCCGTGTTGGCTGCATTGCGGAGCGATGGTGGAAACATTTAGGTCGGTTTTTGGAAGTACAGCACCAGGGCGCTCGCCGAACTTGCGCAAAAAATTCCTAATATACCGCCCATCTGTCAACCATGGTTCAGCTCAGGGAACCTTGTACTCATGGAACCTTGTACTGATAGAACCGTCGCGAGCGTCTGGGCAAAGGGCACATCAAGTGATAGAGCGTCGGAGAAGAGGGCGCACCAAGTAACGAGCGTCGCAGTGGGGGCGCAGGGTGGTACCTCTACTCCGCTGCCGAGGCCTTGGGCCAGAACCGGGACGAGATGACGGACGCGCTGGCGGCCGGGCGGTCACCGAAGCGGGGCCAGGCCGGCGGCAAACGGAACCCGGCGAGCTGTGTCTCCAACGTCACCGGAGAGCTTTGCCGGACGCAAAGCGCGACGCCGTTGGAGCCGAGGGTGCCGTCAGTTGACCACCGTGAAGGGAACCACGGTCACGCCGGAGTTGGTCGATCCCAGTTTGTCGTCCCGGCATGAGGTCCGGAGGTGCAGCTTATGGACGCCGTTGGCCAGGGTCCTGGTGTCGATCGCGATGGGGGCCGCCCCGAAGGGCTCGGGTCCGTATGGGCCTGCGGAGTCCCAAAGGACCAGTCCCGGGTTGGCCGGAGCTGCGTGGAAGTCGGGGTCGATCGAGATGAAGGAGTGGCTCGCCGGGAGTGAATCATTGGGGTGGGTGGTCAGGCCCACTGCCGGCTTCCAGATGCCCGATACCGAGCCGTCGGGAAGGGGAATGCTCCGGAATGAGGCCTCACAGTACCCGGCATGTGTGTACCAGCCCTTGCCACGCAGAAAGGTGTACTTTGAGAAGTCGGACCGGGACTTTCCGTTTTGGATGTCCGCTTGAAAGTTGACGCTGGCCCGCATTTCGTTGCCGTCCGGCTCCGGGACAAACGCGCGAAAATGGACCTCCTGCAGGCCTGCATTCTTGAATTTCGATATTGGGACCGAGAACGTCAGCCAGCGCTCGCAGGTGCCGGTGCACACGAAGTCGCCTTTGCCTGTGCTGGACGGGCCGGGGCAGGTGAAGTCCGGTGCAGAAGCCCGCAGGTAGCACTTCTGAACGGCGCTTTCGCTGTCGGGGGTTACGAACACCATGGAGACGTAGTTCGCCTTGCCAGGGTTTTCGTGGAGAATCACCCTCACTTTCACGGTGAGGTTGCCCGAACTGATCGTTTCGCGCTCAGGTAGGCACGCCCCCAGATGCACATGGCCGGTGTTGGTGATGGAGTTGTTGGCCTGGTCAATGTCCGGCACCCACCACGCCTGGGTGTCCACGAACTGCCGGGTCTCCCCGTATACGGTGCCGTCGGCGGGAGGTGCCCCCACGCACAGTCCGGCCGCAGCCCGGGCAGTACGGGAGCCCAGTCCGGCGATGACAGTGCAGGCCAGCGCAACAGCAATCGAAAGTGCAAGGAACCGTCTCATGACTGTCCATCCGCCGGTGTCTGTCGAATCGGGAAAGCTGCGCGCCTGCGCTATGACTGTCGCCGGCGTCGAAATGCCGAACCGTGAGAATTCACTGATATTGGGCCCATAAGGCCCGGCCAGTATATGCCTGGGATGAGGGGCGAACCAGAGTCCTCGGGCAGGTATTACGACGGCGGCACGCGCCGGCCGCAGCATGTGATGGCGCATGGAGGTAGCGCTGTTGGAAGTAGGCCTCCTGGGACTATCGCTTTCAACCTGGTGTTGACACTGGGACCGAGTGCGAGGCTTGTAGTACCCAAGCCTCGCATCGCCGGCTCAAATCCCAGGGTAGTAACGCGCGATCCGTCTCACTTCGGAACTAACCAGGACGTCGTCAGCAATCCCGCTGATGTCCGGCGTTCCACCCTGAAACTTGCCCCCGCATGAGCACTCGCAGTTATCGGCTTTTGCGGCCCTACATGCCGCTGTGCAGGCTTGGTTTGTCCGGTAGTCCCGCGATACCGCGATACGCAGACGCCTTGATATCGCCTTTGAAGGGCCTCTGTGAGCCTCTCATGGTGCGTTTTAGATGTCTCCCACCAGACCGTTCCGTTTGTATCCGAAAACCAATTCAGAGCGGCTCGATCGCCAAGGATTTCCCTGAGGTATCCGCGTACCCACTTTCCCCCATCGGGGAAGTTGATGTGGAGCTTGGTCTGATCAAGTAGGGAGTAAATAGTTGCTTCTCGCATGATGCGATCCTTTGGTAGGTGTTGCTTGGATCGTCACTACGTCATTTCGTCTTTAGCGTTGTGCAGGTCGCCGTGCAGGTCTTTCAATTGCATCAGACCTGCACGACTTGCATTTATCGGGGTTCCACTTGCATATACCTGCATTTCGGTTGGGTCCTGCCACTAACCTGCACACCTGCATCTCCCCCTATAGGGGATGCAGTGCAAGAGGTGCAGCAGGTTCGTGACGCGATTTAGGCGGCCGGTTCGTCGTAGTCAGGAGAAATGATCTCCCAGCGGGGGCGGGTAGAAGTACCAAGGTTTTGGATGATGCCATCAGCCTGAAGAGTCTGAAGGTATCTACCACCTTGTTGCGACCGATACCCGTTGCTTTCTCGATTCCGGATGAGGAATGAGCACCGGTCTTGATCGCTTGACGAACCTTGCTGATATCAAGGATGCCCAGACGCTCTGCACGTTCTTTGATGGACAGGACGGCTCCCGAAGGAACAGCCACACCGCCGGAAGTACCGGACGCAGTTCGCTGAAGCCACGGCAGTGGCCCGGGAAGCAGTTCCCGGGCTCTAGCCTTCCGTCCGGACGGTGGGCCCGGCAGCCAGTTCCGGCAGGATGTGGTCGGTCAGCAGCGGGGCGAGGTCCCGCGGCAGTCCGCCGCCGAGTTCCAGCCAGCGGACCTCCGCTATCTCGGCGGAAGGATGGGCCTCCCACGTGCCCGGCGCCAGGAACACAGTGGCCTCGATGTCGGTGGCGGCCTCGTTGGCGGCGTCGGCAATCCAGACACCCATCAGCCGCAGGTCGCTTGGATCAAGGACGATGCCCACCTCTTCGGCCAGTTCCCGCGCTGCTGCCTGCGCTGCGTTTTCACCGGCCTCGGGTTTGCCGCCGGGGTGCATAAACATGGAAGTGCCGCGCTTTCGGACCGTCAGGAGCCGGCCGGCGGTGTCAAAGACGCAGACGGCGGACACCACGATGCGGTTTTTCATGCGTCCTGCTCCTGCCGCACCAGGTGCGAGCTCAGCAGGAGGTCCTTCTGCGGCCCCTGCACGTCCCAGCTGTAGCTGAACTGGTGCGGGCCCCCGTAGGAGTACGTCACGCGGTACGTGTCCGGATCGCACCAGTGCTGGTCCAGGTTGGCCTGCGGCGTGAAGCTCATGGTGTGGAAGGGGCGCCCGTCGGGGAAGAGCACGTCCAGGGCATCGGGCCGGTCCGTGGTCTTCAGCAGGTATTCACGGGAGGCGGGGCCGGTGAAGGTGGGCCAGCGCATGGTGCCTTCCTCGCGGAGGGCCAGGCCGCCGTCGTCCGTGGGGACAAAATGCACGACGCCGGAGAAGGTTCCGCGGGTGCCGTCCGTCCGGTCCAGCATTTCCCGCTGGACGGTCCACTGCCCGGCGTGCCCAGGGGTTGCCCGGCCAAGCAGGTAGGAGCGGAGTGCGAACTCGGGGGAAGGAAAGTTCAAGTGCCCTCGATTGGAATCGAACCAACGACACCGGCTTTAGGAGAGCCGTGCTCTATCCACTGAGCTACGAGGGCGGGCGTCCGATGGATCGGCAAGGCCGGTCCGGCCGGACACGGATACAAGCATACAAGGTGCGGAGCCGTACTACGCTCAAGGCATGAGTTCAGCGCCGTCCGCCGCCGCATCCTTGGCGTTCATCCCGGATACTGTTTCCACCCGGCAGTACATCGGTGCCTGGTCCGTACTGAGCGTACTGCAGTATTTCGCGGCGGAGGCCGCGGTGATTGCCGCCTGGGCAGGTCCCCGGCCCTATGACCTGCGCACCGGCTACATCAGCGACCTTGGTGCCATCAACTGCGGCGTTTTCGACGGCCGGGAGGTGTGTTCGCCGCTGAACTGGCTGATGAACGCATCGTTCGTGGTCCAGGGGCTGGGGATGCTGCTTGGGGCGTTGCTCCTGAGCTCGGGGCTGCTGCGTGTGGCTGCCCTTGCCGGCGCCCGGGTCCGGCCCGGCCGGCGGACACCCTGGCTGGCCGCCGTCGCTGTGCGGGTGCTGACGGGAACGGCGGGAGCCGGGACGGTGATCGTGGGGCTGGTACCGGAGGATGTTGGCTCCGGCTGGCACTTTACCGGCGCTGTTATGTACTTCATTGCCGGGGCCGTTGCCCTGCTGGTCCTGGGGATCCTTTGGCTGCGGAAAACAGCAATGGCCTGGTTCATCCTGGCCTGCGGCATCGTGTCCGCGGCTGCCCTGATAACGGGCGGGCTGACCGGGATGCGTGTGCCGGAACCGGGCACCCTGGAGCGGCTGATGGGCTACCCCGTCACCGTGGGGATGGCCACCGCCGGACTGGTGATCGCGCAGCGGGTACACCGGCACCGGAAGCAGGCCCGGGCAGCGGCTGGTCAGCGGCTTTAGGCGTCGGGGTTTCCGGGCTTCCGCGCCCGCAGGAACACCGCCGCAGCCCCTGCCAGCAGGCTCAGGACCAGCAGGACCCAGCCGGCGACGGTGAGGCCTGACGCAAGGGCGACCGCGCCGGCGTCGGGCGTTCCCGCCGCCAGCATGCCGTCGATGGCCGCGTTGCCCCACAGCCGGACCACCACAAACAGCAGGGGAAGGGCCCACAGCGCCCAGCGCAGGGCTTTCCTGGCCACGTTTGTTCCGATCAGCAGCAGCCAGGTGAACCCGAAGATCAGCGGGAACAGGGTGCCGGCCGTCTTGTGGACGTAGTTGAGCTGGCCGCGCGCGGCCTCGTTCATCGCCGGGTGCAGCTGGTTGATGTAGGCCGGGTCGAAGCCGCCGATCAGCGAATCCGGCATGGCCAAACCACCGGAGAGCTGCCGCAGCTGGTCCAGCGTCAGCAGGTGGAGGTACCAGAACAGGAACAGGCTGGCCACCACGCCGGCGATCAGGATCAGGTTGCCGTTGTTTTCGGCCTTCTGCGGCGTGCGTGCCGTGGTGGGATTGACCACGGGCGGGAGATGGTGCTGCGGTACAGCCGCCTTGGAGCCGTGCTTCTTGATCCGCTGGGCAGGGGTTTTGGCCATGGCACCATTATCCCGCCCCATAAACTGAAGCCATGACCATTGGCCGGCACAGCGCTGTTGAACTCGACCCCTCTTTGGACGACTACCAGCTGGCGGCAGCCCTGGTCCGCGAAGCCGGGCAGCTGGCGCTGCTCATGCGGATGGCAGGCCTGCAGTCGGAGCAGAAGACCTCCGTTTCGGACGTGGTGACCGCAGCAGACCACGCCGCCGAGGCGTACGTGCTGGAACAGCTGCGGCGCTGCCGGCCCGACGACGGAATCCTCGGGGAGGAAGGCGCCTCGGTGCAGGGGACCAGCGGACGCACCTGGGTGGTCGATCCGGTGGACGGCACCTACAACTTCCTGCATGGATCCACCTACTGGTGCTCGGCCATCGCGCTGAAGGATCCCTCCGACGTGGTGCTCGGGGCCATTTACCAGCCGGAGGAGGACAAGCTCTGGCTGGGCGGCAGGGCGCATCCGGCCACGCTTAACGGCGAAGCCCTGAGGGTGTTCCACGAGGACAGGGGAGCGCGCAACGGCACTGCCGTAGCCGAGCTCGGCGCTGCCACGTACATCCACCCCAGCTGGCTTATGGACCCACTCTGCGCGATGCCCTGGCATGCTGCTGCGACCTCTGCCGCCGCCTTGCGGATGCTCGGCTCAGGCTCCTGCGACCTCGGCCGGGTGGCTGACGGGCAGCTCGGATGCTGGTTTCAGCACAGCTGCCCCGAGTGGGACTGGCTGCCGGGAAAGGCGATCGTCCGTGCGGCCGGCGGTGCCGTGGACACTGTCCGGGTGAACGGCCTGGAATGGTTTATGGCAGGCGGCACGACGGCGGTGCGTGAGTTGCGCGCGGCGCTGGAGTCCGGCTCGGTGGCCTGAAACTCGGGGACGGCGTGACCCCGTAATCCACAGGCTGGAAGGAGGTGTCGGTCCCACCGCCTAGACTTGTAGGCACCATGGATATGTTGTTTGACCCGTACTCTGACGGACCTTTCAAGGCCGCTCCCGCAGCCGCTGCCCGCACCAAGGCCCGCCCTGACGGCGTGGTTACCTCGGCCGGTCCCGGCGGTGGCCTGCCTTGGGAGAGCCAGCCGGGCCCCGGTATACCCGGCAGCCAGGAGGGGGAGGGTCAGCACGCCGAAGTGCGCCGCCAGAGCAGCCACCGTCCGGATGCAGTCCAGCTGCTGGAGGGCCTGAACCCGCAGCAGGAGGAAGCGGTCAAACACGCCGGTTCCGCGCTGCTGATCGTGGCCGGTGCCGGGTCGGGCAAAACCCGGGTGCTCAGTAACCGGATCGCCTACCTGATCGCCACCGGGCGGGCCCACCACGGCGAAATCCTCGCCATCACCTTCACCAACAAGGCCGCGGCGGAAATGCGGGAACGCATTGAAGTCCTGGTGGGCGGCCGCGCCAAGATCATGTGGATCTCCACGTTCCACTCGTCCTGCGTCCGGATCCTGCGGCAGGAAGCTGCCAACGTCGGGCTGAAATCCAACTTCTCCATCTACGACTCCGCGGACTCCCTCCGGCTGGTCACGCAGGTCTCCAAGGCGCTGGACCTGGATCCCAAGAAGTTTGCGCCCAAGGCCATCCAGCACAAGATCTCCGCATTGAAGAATGAACTCATCGATGCCGACTCCTACGCTTCCGCCGCGAACTACAACGATCCTTTCGAACAGGCCGTAGCCGAGGTCTTCAAGGGCTATGCCCAGCGCCTGCGCCAGGCCAACGCCATGGACTTCGACGACCTCATCGCGGAGACCGTCTACATGTTCCGCGCCTTCCCGGCGCTCGCCGAGTCCTACCGCCGCCGGTTCCGGCATGTCCTCGTGGACGAATACCAGGACACCAACCACGCCCAGTACGCGTTGGTCCGCGAAATCGTGGGGGAGGGCCCGGGGGCATCCGAGCTCACCGTTGTGGGCGATTCGGACCAGTCGATTTACGCTTTCCGCGGCGCGGACATCCGCAACATCGTGGAGTTTGAAAAGGACTATCCCGAGGCGCGGACCATCAAGCTGGAGCAGAACTACCGCTCCACGCAGAACATCCTCACCGCAGCCAATTCAGTGATTTCGCGCAACCCCAACCGTCCCGAGAAACGGCTGTGGACGGCCGAAGGTGACGGCCACAAAATCGTTGGGTACGTGGGCGAGAATGAGCACGACGAGGCCCAGTTCATTGCCAAAGAGATTGACCGGCTCCAGGACGAGGACAACCTCCGTCCTGGTGATGTGGCCATCTTCTACCGCACCAACGCCCAGTCCCGCTCCATTGAAGACGTGCTGGTCCGGGTTGGCCTGCCGTACAAGGTGGTGGGCGGCACGCGCTTCTACGAGCGCAAGGAAATCAAGGACGCCCTCGCCTACCTTCGCGTCCTCGTCAACCCGGACGACGACGTCAACCTCCGCCGGGTGCTCAACGAACCAAAGCGCGGCATCGGCGACCGCGCCGAGGGAGCCGTGGCCGCCCTGGCCCAGCGTGAGCGCATTTCGTTTATGGCAGCAGCCCGCCGCGCGGAGCAGGCTCCGGCCATGGCGACCCGTTCCGTCAACGCCGTCCTCGGCTTTGTGAAACTGCTCGATGACCTCGCCGAAGTGGCCGCAGGATCCGGTGCCGCGGCGGCCCTTGAAGCAGTCCTGGAGCAGACCGGCTACCTTGCCGCCTTGCGCTCCAGCACCGATCCCCAGGACGAGTCCAGGGTGGAGAACCTCGCGGAACTCGTGGCCGTGGTGCGTGAGTACGAGCAGGAGAACCCGGAAGGTTCGCTGGCCGCTTTCCTGGAGCAGGTCTCGCTGGTGGCCGATGCCGACCAGATCCCCGATGCCCCCGGCGGAGACGCCGAAGACACCGCCGCCGCCGTGGCGGAGGCCAAAAGGCTGGGCGTGGTCACGCTGATGACCCTGCACACCGCCAAGGGGCTCGAATTTCCCGTGGTGTTCCTGACCGGCATGGAGCACGGACTGTTTCCGCACCAGCGCTCAGCCACGGACCCGAAGGAACTGGCCGAAGAACGCCGGCTCGCCTACGTGGGCCTGACCAGGGCCCGGAAACGGCTTTACGTCACGCGCTCCGAGGTCCGGAGCATGTGGGGCCAGAGCCAGTACAACCCTGCCAGCCAGTTCCTGGAGGAAATCCCCGCCGAACTCGTGGAATGGAAACGGGAAGGAACCAGCAGGCAGGCCGGCGGCTGGGGCGGCGGCTCAATCGGTTCGAACCGCTACAGCGGATCCTTCTGGGGTGCGGGAACAGCCAGAGGGGCAGCGGCCGATTCGTCGGCCGGTTTCAACGCGGATGTCCCGGCCGTTATTGCCCGGAACCGGGTGCAGCCGCAGAAGGAAATCGTTGCGGTCAGCGTGGGGGACAAGGTTAACCACACGAGTTTCGGCAACGGAACCGTCCTGGCGCTTGAGGGAGCGGGGGACAAGACCGTCGCAAAGGTGAAGTTCGATGTCGGTGAAAAGCGGTTGCTGCTGCGGTATGCGCCGCTCACCAAGCTCGACGCCTAGGACCGGAAGGGAGCCGTCAAGGGCCCTCGTCCGGGGCGTGGCCCCCTTGTCCGCTCCCGCCGTCGGGTTCTAGAGTTCAGGGACCTTTCCCAGCCGTAACAAGACGACGGAGCGGGCCATGAACATCCTGTTCGCCAGCCAGGCTATCGACGGACACTTCAACCCGATGACCGGCGTCGCCATGAGGCTTAAGGAGCGCGGCCATGACGTGCGCTGGTACACCGGCCGCGTCTTTGCCGGCAAGCTCCAGGGGCTCGGGATACCCCTGTTTCCCTTCAAGCGGGCCATCGAGCACCGGGCTGACAACCTCTTCGAGCTATATCCTGAACGCGCCAGGCTGAAAGGGCCGCGGGCCATCGGGTTCGACGGCGAAAAGATCTTCGCCAGCAACATCAGCAACTTCTTCGAGGATATCCGCGAGTTGGACCAGGCGTTTCCCTTCGACGCCCTGGTGGCGGACAGTTCCATGTTCATCCACCGCCTTGTCCAGCACCTGATGGCGAAGCCCGTGGTGAGCTTGGCGGTAATACCCAACCTGGAAAGCGACCCGCTGGTGCCCCCGCCCTTCTTCGGCTTCAGCCCGGCGCGCAACCCGGCCGAAAAAGCCGTGCAGGCCGCGGCGGGTATGTTGCTGGACAAGGTTATCCTCCGGCCCGCAAGCAGGAGTTACCGGCGGCAGCACGCCTTCTACGGGCAGGACGTACCCAAAGGCGGCAGGCTGACCGATGAGCCTTACCGGTGCTCGGACGCCATCATCCAGGCCGGCACCAGGTCCCTTGACTTTCCACGGCGCACCACAAACCCCAAAGTCCACTACGTAGGGGCGCTCCT
The DNA here is from genome assembly GCF_054792695.1 of Arthrobacter sp. Z1-9. NCBI lineage: Bacteria > Bacillati > Actinomycetota > Actinomycetes > Micrococcales > Micrococcaceae > Arthrobacter > Arthrobacter sp. Z1-9. The sequence goes on from NZ_CP096456.1 coordinate 1,077,464, forward strand.
GCCCTACCGGGTGCCGGGAGCTCCGGTACAGGAAACCGCGCCGGAGGACCGCGCCAGAACCACCATCGTGGTCACGCAGGGGACGGTGGACAACGTGGACCAGAACAAGCTCATCATCCCCGCGCTGGAGGCTTTGAAGGACATGGACGCCCTGGTCCTGGTGGCCACGGGAGGCCGGGGAACAGAGGAACTGCGGGCACGGTTTCCCCAGCGGAACATTCAGATCCGCGATTACATTAACTTTGACGCAGCCTTTGAGTCCACAGACGTCTTTGTCACGAATGGGGGCTTTGGCGGCGTCCAGCTGGCCCTTTCCAGAGGCGTGCCCCTGGTGGTGTCCGGAGTCAATGAAGGCAAAAACGACGTCAATGCCAGGGTGGAATACGCGGGCGCAGGCATCAACCTGCGGACTGACGCTCCCTCGCCGGAGAAGATCGGGCGGGCCGTGCGTAACATCCTGGCCGACCCGGCATGGAAGAACCGGGCGGAGCAGATGCGGAAGGACTTCGCCTCCCAGGACCCTGCCGAGGCTTCGGCCGGCATAGTGGAAGCTGTGCTCAGCTCCCGGTGAACCAGGACACCACACGCTATGGAGAATGCCGTTCCGGCGTCACATACAGGGAAGCAACGAACGGCCTCCAAGGCGGCAAGGCAGGTCCCGTGGCCGGGCTGCCGGTGCCGGCGGAGGGGCAGAACATGCGATGGAACCGGCTGCGCTGTTCCGTCTGTAACGGTGGCGTGGCATGCGGAAACGTGCCCGCCGGCGTCGGATTCTGCATGTCGAAGGACCGTTACAAGCTGATGTCCAGGCCGGCAGAAAGCGCCTCGGCGGCGCCCGGGAAAGCCTCAAAAACCCCGTAAATCCGCGGTTTTTCTACGCTCCATAGAATAGTGTCCTTACTCACATAAGCGGTAGTCTTGGACGGGCCGGTCCCGCCAAAGGACTAGAGTTCCCAGTGGAGCATCACGCCGCGTGGCTCGTTTCCAACAGGCCGCCGGTGCGTGCAATTCCGCAGCCCGGTCATCGTCTTCGATGGTGTCCGACTGTACAGAAACTACTTCGACGTAGAAGGACACTAAACCGTGGACCTGTTTGAATACCAGGCGCGCGATATGTTCGAGGCGCACGGTGTACCCGTGCTTGCCGGCATCGTGGCGCACACCCCAGAAGAAGCAAAGGCAGCTGCCGAAAAGATTGGCGGCGTAACTGTCGTCAAGGCACAGGTTAAGGTTGGCGGCCGCGGCAAGGCAGGCGGCGTAAAGGTCGCAAAGTCCGCCGATGAGGCACTTGAGCACTCCACCAACATCCTGGGCATGGACATCAAGGGCCACACCGTCAACAAGGTGATGATCGCCCAGGGTGCCGACATTGCCGAGGAATACTACTTCTCCGTGCTTCTGGACCGGGCCAACCGCAACTACCTGGCTATGTGCTCGGTTGAAGGCGGCATGGAAATCGAACAGCTCGCCGTCGAACGCCCCGAGGCGCTCGCCAAGATCGCCATCGACCCCGCCGTGGGCATCGACCAGGCCAAGGCCGACGAAATCGTCGCAGCCGCAGGCTTCGCTGAGGAACTCCGCGGCAAGGTGGCCGCTGTGATCCTCAAGCTCTGGGACGTCTTCAAGAAGGAAGACGCCACGCTCGTTGAGGTCAACCCGCTTGTCAAGACCGGCGCCGGCGAAATCGTCGCACTGGACGGCAAGGTCACGCTCGACGAAAACGCTGAATTCCGCCACGCCAAGCACGCCCTCCTCGAGGACAAGGACGCTGCGGACCCGCTGGAGGCAAAGGCCAAGGCGCAGGACCTCAACTACGTCAAGCTGGACGGCGAAGTGGGCATCATCGGCAACGGTGCAGGCCTGGTTATGTCCACCCTGGACGTTGTGGCGTACGCCGGTGAGAACCACGGCAACGTCAAGCCCGCGAACTTCCTGGATATCGGCGGTGGAGCTTCCGCCGAGGTCATGGCTGCAGGCCTTGACGTCATCCTGGGCGACGAGCAGGTCAAGTCCGTTTTCGTGAACGTCTTCGGTGGCATTACCGCATGTGATGCCGTCGCCAAGGGCATCGTGGGTGCGCTGGCAGAGCTGGGCAACAACGCGAACAAGCCGCTGGTAGTCCGCCTCGACGGCAACAACGTCGAGGAAGGCCGCCGCATCCTGGCCGAGGCGAACCACCCGCTGGTTACCCTGGCCGCAACCATGGACGAGGGCGCCGACAAGGCCGCCGAGCTCGCCAACGCAGCGAAGTAAAGGGACAGCCACATGTCTATCTATCTGAATAAAGACTCCAAGGTCATCGTCCAGGGCATCACCGGCGGCGAAGGCACCAAGCACACCGCGCTGATGCTGAAGGCCGGCACCAACATCGTCGGCGGCGTCAACGCCCGCAAGGCCGGCACCACGGTCCTGCACGGCGACAACGAGATCAACGTTTACGGCACCGTCAAGGAAGCCATGGCAGAAACCGGCGCTGACGTCTCCATCGTCTTCGTGCCGCCGGCATTCACCAAGAACGCTGTTGTCGAAGCCATCGAGGCTGGCATCGGCCTCGTCGTCGTCATCACCGAGGGCGTGCCGGTCCAGGACTCCGCCGAATTCTGGGCACTCGCCCAGGCCACGGTGGATGCCGACGGGAACCAGGTCACCCGCATCATCGGCCCGAACTGCCCCGGCATCATCACCCCGGGCGAGGCACTGGTGGGCATCACCCCGGCAAACATCACGGGCAAGGGCCCCATCGGCCTGGTTTCCAAGTCCGGAACCCTGACCTACCAGATGATGTACGAGCTGCGCGACCTCGGCTTCTCCACCGCCATCGGCATCGGCGGCGACCCGATCATCGGCACCACCCACATCGACGCCCTGGCCGCGTTCGAGGCAGACCCCGAGACCAAGGCGATCGTGATGATCGGCGAAATCGGCGGCGACGCCGAAGAACGCGCTGCCGACTTCATCAAGGCCAATGTCACCAAGCCGGTTGTCGGCTACGTGGCCGGCTTCACGGCCCCGGAAGGCAAGACCATGGGCCACGCCGGTGCCATCGTCTCCGGTTCTGCCGGAACCGCCCAGGCCAAGAAGGAAGCCCTTGAGGCTGCAGGTGTAAAGGTCGGCAAGACGCCGTCCGAAACCGCCAAGCTGCTGCGCGAAGTGTACGCAACCCTCTAGGCCCAGAACTAAAGCAACCAGCACCGCGGGGTCATTTCCTGCCCATTCCAAAAGCTTGGAAGGGCTCGAAGTGGTCCCGCGTTGCTGTTACGGACGACGGCGGCAGGTCACCTTTCCCCGGGGAAGGTGACCTGCCGCCGTCGTGCTTTATCGCGTCTTAGACCTTGGCGCCGCTCAGCAGTTCATCCAGCCGCTCGTAGCCCTGGCTCATGCCGCCTTCCATGCCGGACTGGGCCATGCCGTCCCGTGCCTCCTGTGACGGGTAGACCGAGTGTCCACGCAGCCGGGTCCGGCCGTTACCCAGGTCCTCAAAGGTCATGAACTCCAGGCTGACAACGTCCGGGTATCCGCCGAACTCGAAGGTCTGGATGGCGAACTCGTTCTCGCGGACAGTGTGGAAGATGCCCTTGAACTCGTAGGGCACGCCCTCGGGCCCGGTGTGAAGGTAGCTGTAGCTGCCGCCGGTCCGGAAATCGTAGTGGTCGATGTCCATCTTGTAGCCCCGCGGGCCGAGCCACTGCACAATCAAGTCCGGTTCCTTGTGGGCGCGGAAGACATCCGCGACGGGGAAATCGAACTCCCGCTCGTAGTCGATAAAGGGAAGGCCTTCGGGGACTGAGAGCTTCAGTGCGTTGGTCATTGTTTTTCCTTTGCCTTGGCGCCGTCATGCCCGGCGCTGGATTGAAGCACGGCATCGAGACTGCGGAACTGCCCCTCGCGGACCAACCTGTACTGGTCAATCCAGGCGGTGAGTGCCTCCAGCCGTGCGGGATTCAGGTGAACGGGCCTGCGCTGGGCCTCCCTGGTGCGGGTGACCAGCTGCGCCTGCTCGAGTACCTGGATGTGCTTCGAGACCGCCTGCTTGGAGATCTCGAAAGGTTCCGCCAATTCATTCACTGTTGCCGGCCCCCGGCTCAGCCGGGCGATGATGCTCCGCCGGACGGGGTCGGCCAGGGCCATAAAGGCCGAGTCCAATTCCGCGCTCTCGGTGTTCATCAGGCCTCTTAATCAATGACTTCGTTTATCAACCTGTTGGTTGTTAAAGACTACGCCCGCTTCGTAACTACTTCAATACCCCTCAACGCTTGTTTGGCCTCGGCTGACCTTGTTAGTATGTCAGTACAAACTTCCGAAGGAGCAGAACGTGCCACTTGTACGAATTGACGTTAACGAAGGACGCCCGGCAGAGGACCTGCAGCGGCTCAGTCGGGGAATCCATGATGCGATCCTGGCCGAGTACGGCATCCCCGAGCGCGACTACTTCCACATCCTCACCGAGCATCCGCAGGGGCAGATCTTCGCCCAGGATGCAGGCCTCGGCTTCGAGCGGACCGGGGGAGTGGTGATGATCCAGATCTTCACGCAGGGTGGCCGGTCGCAGGAAGCCAAGCAGCGGCTGTTCGCCGCCGTAGCTGAAAAGCTTGCAGGGGTAGGCGTTTCCGGCGAGGACGTCTTCATAGGTTATGTCGAAAACACCGCCGGCGACTGGTCCTTTGGATTCGGCCGGGCCCAGTACGTCACCGGGGAACTGGCCGTTCCCAAGAAGTAGTGGCGCGTCCGTTCATTGGGGGCGGACGAGCTGGACAGCGTGTTGTAAGTATGTCATTACAAACCTTTGACAGGACATGTGATCTAGGGCAAAGTAGTGGCTGTGGCCTCCGCCACGGCCTGCCAGTCCCGGAGCTCCTGATACACAGAGGCCCAGAGTTCCACACCAGAAAGGTCCACGATCACCGTGACCCACGAGCTTCTTACGATCGGGCGCATCAGCGTTGATATCTACCCGAACGACATCGGGGTTGGGCTGGAGGATGTTAATTCCTTCGGCAAATACCTTGGCGGTTCCCCGTCCAACGTTGCCGTTGCCGCTGCCCGGCACGGACGCCGTACGGGCGTCATCACCCGCACCGGAGACGATGCCTTCGGCACGTACCTCCACCGCGAACTGCACAAGTTCAATGTCGATGACACCTTCGTGTCCCCGGTGAAGGAATACCCGACGGCGGTCACGTTCTGCGCGATCAAGCCGCCGGAAGACTTCCCCCTGTACTTCTACGGCCGCTTTCCCACCGCTCCTGACCTGCAGATCAAGGCCGACGAACTGGACCTGGACGCCATCCGGAACGCCGGAATTTTCTGGTCCACCGTGACAGGCCTCTGCCAGGAGCCCAGCCGTGAGGCCCACATCAAGGCTCACGAGGCACGCCCGCGGACCGGTTTGGCCGATGGCCAGTACACCATCCTTGACCTTGATTACCGGCCTATGTTCTGGGCCTCCAAGGAAGAGGCCCGGGCCGAGGTGGCCAAGGTCCTGCCGCACGTGACCGTCGCGATCGGCAACGACAAGGAATGCGCCGTTGCGGTGGGGGAGGGCACCCCGGACGAACAGGCTGACAGGCTGCTGGCCGCCGGCGTCGAGATCGCCGTCGTCAAACTCGGCCCTGAAGGCGTCATGGCAAAGACCCGCAGTGAGCGCGTTGTCTCCGCACCGGTTCCGGTGGAAACCCTCAACGGCCTGGGCGCAGGTGACTCATTCGGCGGTGCCTTCTGCCATGGGCTGCTGTCCGGCTGGCCACTGGCGCAGGTCCTGGACTACGCCAATGCCGCCGGCGCCATCGTCGCCTCCCGCCTCTCGTGCGCCGATGCGATGCCGACGCCGGAAGAGGTCACCTCGCTGCTCGCTGAACGCGGCCGCCCGGTTCCCGGCATCGCTGCGCAGCTTGCCACCGAAGGAGCAGCACTGTGAGCATCAATGTTTCCAGCACCAGCCAGAGCGGCCCTGAAACCGCGGCCTTCACACTTGAGGTAGACGACGATCCCCGCCGCTACGAACACCTGAGCACCATCCGGCTCGAAGACCCGGAAGCTGTGGCCCGGGCAGCCGCCTCGCGCCGCCGCCACCCCGGCCTGAAGTCCGGTCAGCAGAACTTCATTGTGGCGGCTGACCACCCGGCCCGCGGTGCGCTCGCCGTCGGCGCAGACCCCGTAGCCATGGCCGACCGCCGCCAGCTCCTGGACCGGCTGCAGATCGCCCTGGCCAACCCCGCCGTGGACGGGGTCCTGGCGTCCCCGGACATCATGGACGACCTGCTGCTGCTGGGTGCCCTGGACGGCAAGCTGGTGTTCGGCTCAATGAACCGAGGCGGTCTGTCCGGGCTGGTCAACGAATTGGATGACCGCTTCACCGGCCACACCGCTGCGGCGCTGGAAGCACTGGGCGCTGATGGCGGCAAGATGCTCACCCGTATCTGCCTCGGTGACCCGGACACTGTGGTGACCCTGGAGGCCACTGCCAAGGCCATCGATTCCTTGGCGGAGCGCAAGCTGATCGCGATGGTGGAGCCGTTCCTGTCGGTCCGGGAAAACGGCAGGGTCCGCAACGACCTGTCCACCAACGCCGTGATCAAGTCCATCGCCATCGCTGAAGGCCTGGGTTCCACCAGCGCCTACACCTGGATGAAACTGCCCGTCGTCGCCGAGATGGAACGCGTTATGGCCGCCACCACCATGCCCACCGTCCTGTTGGGCGGGGACCCGGACGGAACCCAGGACGAGGTTTTCGCCAGCTGGCAGGCCGCCCTGGCCCTCCCGGGCGTCCAAGGCCTCACCGTCGGCAGGACACTGCTCTACCCCGCAAACGGGGACGTCGCAGGCACCGTCGCCACGGCTGCCTCGCTGCTTAACACCAAGTCCCAGTGAAAGTATCGGAGTAAAACAGAATGGGAACTGCAACGCGCAGAATGACGGTGGCGCAGGCCGTCGTCGAGTACCTTTCCAAGCAGTACACGGTCGATTCGATCGGTGGTGTTGAGTACCGTGAGCGCCTGATTCCGGGAACGTTCGGTATTTTCGGGCACGGCAATGTGGCCGGTGTGGGCCAGGCCCTGAAGCAGTACCAGCAGCTGGACCCGGCCATCATGCCGTACTACCAGGGCCGGAACGAGCAGGCCCAGGTCCACCAGGCCGTGGGCTACGCCCGGCATACCCGCCGCCGCCAGACCTTCGCTATCAGTACCTCGATCGGCCCGGGTTCGTCGAACCTGCTGACCGGCGCCGCGCTGGCCACGACGAACCGGCTACCCGTGCTTTTGCTGCCCAGCGACACGTTTGCCACCCGCGCCGCGGACCCGGTCCTGCAGCAGCTGGAACAGCCCTACGCCTACGACATCACCGTCAACGACGCGTTCCGGCCGCTGTCGAAGTTCTTTGACCGGGTCAACCGGCCCGAGCAGCTGTTCTCCGCGTTCCACCACGGCCTGCGCGTCCTGACCGACCCGGCTGAAACCGGCGCGGTGACCATCTCCCTGCCCCAGGACGTGCAGGCCGAGGCCTTCGACGTCCCGGAGGAGTTCCTGGCCGAGCGGGAGTGGCGGATCCGCCGCCCGGACGCGGACGACGACGACATCCGGCGCGCCGCCGAAGCGATCCGTGCCGCGAAGCGGCCGCTGATCATCGCCGGCGGCGGTGTGCTGTACGCCTATGCCAACGAGGAACTCGCCAGGTTCGTGGAGCTGACCGGCATTCCGGTGGGCAACACGCAGGCCGGCGTCGGCGTCCTGCCGTGGGACCATCCGTTCTCCCTCGGTGCCATCGGCTCCACGGGCACGACGGCGGCGAACGCCATCGCCGCGGACGCGGACCTCATCATTGGGATCGGCACCCGGTATGAGGACTTCACCACCGCGTCCCGGACGGCGTTCCAGAACCCGGACGTTCGGTTCATCAACATCAACGTCGCCGCGATCGATGCCTACAAGCACGGCACCACCCTGCCGATCGTGGCCGACGCCCGGAAGGCACTGGTCAAGCTCAACCAGGCCCTGGGCGGCTACCGCGTCGGTGCCGACCTTGAGCAGACGATCGCTGCCGAGAAGAAGCGCTGGGACGCCACCGTGGATGAAGCCTTTGACACCCGCTACACCCCTTTGCCGGCGCAGAACGAGATCATCGGCGCCACCTCCCGGGCCATGGACACCCAGGACGTGGTGATCTGCGCGGCAGGTTCCCTGCCGGGTGACCTGCACAAGATGTGGCGCGTCCGGGACCCCTTCGGCTACCACGTCGAATACGCGTACTCCTGCATGGGCTACGAAATCCCCGGCGGCCTTGGCGTGAAGCGCGCAGCCCTCGCCGAAGCCGCTGCCGGAGGGGCCCAGCGCGACGTCGTTGTGATGGTGGGGGATGGATCCTATCTGATGATGCACACCGAACTGGTCACCGCCGTCGCCGAACGGATCAAGCTGATCGTGGTGCTGATCCAGAACCACGGCTATGCCTCCATTGGCTCGCTCTCCGAGATGCTCGGTTCCCAGCGGTTCGGTACCCAGTACCGGGCGCTGAACGAGGAACAGCACAGCTTCGACGAAGGCGAAACCCTGCCGGTGGACCTGGCCCTGAACGCCGAATCCCTGGGCGTCAAGGTCATCCGGATCGAACCAGGTGAAAAAGTCATCGCCGAACTCGAACAGGCCATCCGCGACGCCAAGGCCGCACCGGAACGCGGCGGCCCCATCCTGATCCACGTCGAATCCGACCCGCTGCTGGACGCCCCGTCCTCCGAGTCCTGGTGGGACGTTCCCGTCTCCCAGGTCTCCGAACTGGATTCCACAAAACAGGCGTTCCAGACCTACACCGACCACAAGAACCGCCAGCGCAAACTGCTCGGCTGAAACCCTCCTCGACCCCGCACGTTTACAACTCAAGGAAGAGTCGCCATGACTGTCACCACCGAGACCACTGTCATCAACCACTTCATCAACGGCGCCGAAACCGCCGGCGAGGGTGACCGCACCACGAACGTGTACAACCCGGCCACCGGAAAGGTCAGCGCCGAGCTGCGCCTGGCCAACCGGGCCGACCTGGACGCCACCGTCGCCGCGGCCCGCAAGGCCGCCGACACCTGGGGCGACATTTCCCTGGCCAAGCGCACCGCCGTCCTCTTCAAGTTCCGCGAACTCGTCGCAGCGCACGTGGACGACCTCGCCGCCCTGATCACGGCCGAGCACGGCAAGGTCCTCTCCGACGCCAAGGGCGAGATCGGCCGCGGCCTGGAAGTCATCGAATACGCCTGCGGCATCCCCACCCTGCTCAAGGGCGACTACTCGGACCAGGTCTCCACCGGCATCGACGTCTTCAACTTCCGCGAACCCCTCGGTGTGGTCGCCGGCATCACCCCGTTCAACTTCCCCGTCATGGTGCCGCTGTGGATGGCCCCGATGGCCATCGCAACCGGCAACGCCTTCATCCTCAAGCCCTCCGAACGCGACCCGTCCGCGTCCATGCTGCTGGCGAAGCTGTGGAAGGACGCGGGGCTGCCGGACGGCGTGTTCCAGGTCCTGCATGGCGACAAGGAAACCGTGGACGAACTCCTGACGCACCCGGACGTGGACGGCATCTCCTTCGTCGGCTCCACCCCGATCGCCCAGTACGTCCACGAAACCGCCACCAAGCACGGCAAGCGCGTCCAGGCCCTGGGCGGGGCGAAGAACCACGCCATCATCATGCCCGACGCTGACCTGGACAACGCCGCCGACCACCTCGCCGCCGCCGCGTTCGGCTCCGCCGGCGAACGCTGCATGGCGATCTCCGTCGCCGTCGCCGTGGGGGACGCCGCAGACCTGATCGTGAAAAAGGTCGAAGAGCGCGCCCTGGCCGTGAAGGTGAACAATGGCACTGCCCCCGACGCCGAAATGGGCCCGGTCATCACCCCGGCCTCCAAGGAACGCATCGTCAAGATCGTCACCGAAGCAGAAGCCGCCGGCGCCGCCATGGTGGTGGACGGCCGCGACCTCGTGGTCCCCGGCCACGAGGACGGCTTCTGGGTTGGCCCCACCGTCATCGACCACGTCAAGACCGGAATGACCGCCTACACCGAGGAAATCTTCGGACCCGTCCTGGTCGTGGTCCGCGTCGAGAGCCTTGAGGACGGCATCAAGCTCATCAACGCCAACCCCTACGGCAACGGCACCGCCATCTTCACCTCCTCCGGCGCAGCCGCCCGCAAATTCCAGCGCTCCGTCACCGTGGGCATGATCGGCATCAACGTGCCCCTGCCCGTCCCGGTGGCCTACCACTCCTTCGGCGGCTGGAAAGCCTCCCTCTTCGGGGACAAGCACATCTACGGCCCCGAAGGCGTATCGTTCTACACCCGCGGCAAGGTCATCACCTCCCGCTGGCCCGAAACCCACCACGCCTCCGGCGCCTCCTACAACTTCCCTTCCAACTGACTTCACACCCAGTAGAAAGACAACGCTGTCATGACTGAGAACAAGCTGATCATCGGCACCGCTCCGGACTCCTGGGGTGTGTGGTTCGCGGACGACCCCAAGCAGACGCCATGGGAACGGTTCCTGGATGAGGTTGCCGAATCGGGCTACAAGTGGATAGAGCTGGGACCCTACGGTTACCTACCCAACGACCCCACCCGGCTGGCGGAAGAGCTCAAGGCCCGGGACCTGCAGATCTCGGCCGGCACCGTATTTACCGCATTTCACCGTGGCTTGGACCAATGGGAAACCGCGTGGGAGCCAGCCCGCAAGGTCGCCGAACTGACTGCGGCCATGGGTGGCGAGCACATCGTCGTTATCCCGGCCATGTGGCGGGACGACGTGACGGGCGAAGCAGTGGAAAGCGGCACGCTGAGCGACAAGGCCTGGAGTGACCTCTTCGACGGACACAACCGCCTGGGCAAGACCCTCCTGGAGGACTTCGGCCTGAAGCAGCAGTTCCACTCCCACGCTGACTCCCACGTCGGCGCCCAGGCGGACATCGAGACGCTGCTCGGCGCCACGGATCCGCAGTACCTGAACCTGTGCCTCGACACCGGCCACGCGGAATACTGCGGGGCGTCCAGCCTTGACCTCATCAAGAATTACCCTGACCGGATCGGCTACCTGCACCTGAAGCAGATCAACCCGGAGATCCTCAAACAGGTCAACGAGGAGAACATGACCTGGGCCGCCGCCAACCTCGCCGGCGTTATGACCGAACCGCCGAACGGCCTGCCGGACCTCCGCGCCGTCGTTGAAGCCGTCGAGGCGCTGGACCGCCCCATGTTCGGCATCGTTGAGCAGGACATGTACCCCGTCGCCTTTGACGTGCCCATGCCCATCGCCAAACGGACCCGCAACTACCTGCTGTCCTGCGGCTCCCGTACCGCCGTCAGCTAACCCCATCAACTCCAGACATCGAAGGACAGAACAATGACTGAAACCCTCCGCGTAGCCGTCATTGGCGCCGGACGCATGGGCGCCGACCACATCCAGCGCCTCCACAAGCGCATCCACGGCGCTGAAGTTGCCGCCGTCGTGGACGTCGACCTGGCACGTGCCCAGGGGGCCATCGAAGGCATCCCGGGCGCCGTTGCCCTTGCCGACGCCGGGGAAGCCCTCAATAACGGTGATGTGAATGCAGTACTCATCGCCACTCCCGGCTTCCTGCACGAGGACATCCTGCTCAAGGCGATTGCCAAGGACATTCCGATCCTGTGCGAGAAGCCGCTGACCCCGGACGCCGAGTCCTCCTGGAAGATCGTCCAGGCCGAGGTTGACCTGGGCCGCAAGCGCATCCAGGTGGGCTTTATGCGCCGCTTCGACGCAGAGTACGCCTCGCTGGGCAAGGTCATCCGCAACCAGGAACTGGGCGAACTGCTGATGCTGCACCACCAGCACCGCAACCCCGCAACTCCCGCAGGCTTCACCAACGAGATGCTGATCAATGACTCGGTAGTGCACGAGTTCGACGCCATCCGCTTCTTCACCGGTGAGGAAATCACCTCCGTCCAGGTACGCCTGGGCAAGGCCACCAAAAACGCACCGTCCGGCCAGCACGATCCGCAGCACGTCCTGCTCGAGACCGAATCGGGTGTGCTCGCCGACGTCGAAATCTACGTCAACGCCAAGTTCGGCTACGAAGTGGCCACCCAGGCCTCCTTCGAAGAGGGCATCGTCAGCATCGGTGGGGACAAGGGCCCTTACACCCGCAGCGCGGGACGCTGGGGCGGCAACGTCACCCCGGGGTTCGAAGAGCGCTTCGGTGCGGCCTACGACGTCGAAATCCAGTCCTGGGTGGACGCAGCCCTGAAGGGCGAAATCGGCGGCCCCTCCGCCTGGGACGGCTACGCCACGGCTGCCTGCTGCGAGGCCGGCGTCGAGGCGCAGAAGAACGGCGAAAAGGTTGCCGTGAAGCTGGCCGCGAAGCCGGACCTCTACAAGTAGGACATCCTTCGCCCTCCTCGCCTTCTTAGTTATCCACACTGGAGTGTTACGTGAAAATCGCACTTGATCCCACCCCGTTCCACCACACGCACAGCTTGCTCGAGTTCCCCAAGGTGGTTGCGGACCTTGGCTACAAGTACATGCAGATGACTCCGCATGCGGACTTCATCCCGTTCTACAACCACCCCAAAGCGGACGATGAACTGGTGGGCCAGCTGAACAAGGCCTGCAAGGATGCGGGGATCGAAATCGCCTCCGTCCTGCCGGTGCTCCGCTGGTCCGGTCCGGACGAGGACGCCCGCGAGGCGGCGGTCCGCTACTGGAAGCGCGCTATCCAGATCACCGTGGATCTCGGGGTCTGCACTATCAACACCGAGTTCAGCGGCCGCCCGGAAAAGGCGGAGGAATCCGAGCGGGCCTTCTACCGGTCCATGGAGGAACTGCTCCCGATCATCGAGCGTGAGGGCATCGACCTGCTGATCGACCCGCACCCGGACGACTTCGTCGAAGAAGGCCTCGCCGCCATCCGCGTTATTCGCGGGCTCAACTCCCGGAACGTGGGCCTCGTGTACGTGGCGTCGCACAGCTTCCACATGAAGAACCAGCCGCTGGAGATCATGCGTGCGGCAGGGGACCGGCTGCGCCTGGTCCACGTGGCCGACAGCATGAACCACCACGCCTCCCACGGCCTCCGCTACATCACCAACCCGCCGGGCAACCCGGTCCGCGTCCACCAGCACCTGAAAATCGGCGACGGCGACGTGAACTGGGACGAGTTCTTCGGCGGCCTGAAGGAGATCGGCTTCCTGGACCGGGACGATACCGTCATGGTGTCCAGTGTCTTTGCGGAGGACGAACACGCGGAGGACGTCTCCCGGTACCAGCTGGAAACGATGAAGCAGTACGTACAAAAGGTCAGCGTATGACTTCCCCTGTCCCTGCAGACACCCGGACGAAGCCCGGCAACCACAAAAAGGCACTCCGGACCGTCACCATCATCTCCACCTTCGGCGGCCTGCTCTTTGGTTACGACACCGGTGTTATCAACGGCGCCCTGCCCTACATGCAGGAGGACCTGGGACTTACGCCGCTGACCGAGGGGCTGGTAACGTCCTCCCTGCTGTTCGGCGCAGCATTCGGCGCCCTGTTCGGCGGCCGCCTGGCGGACCGTAACGGCCGGCGCAGGATGATCATGGTGCTTGCGGTCATTTTCCTCGTGGGCACGCTCGCCTGCACCTTCGCGCCCAGCACCGAGGTGATGATCGCAGCCCGTTTCGTGCTGGGCCTGGCCGTCGGCGGCGCCTCCGTGACCGTGCCCGTGTACCTCGCAGAGGTCTCGCCCAGCGCACGCCGTGGACGGATTGTCACCCAGAACGAACTGATGATCGTCACCGGGCAGCTGTTGGCCTTCATTTTCAACGCCTACCTGGGCAATACCTTCGGCGAAGCCGGCGGGATCTGGCGTTGGATGCTGGTGATCGCCACGCTCCCGGCCATCGCGCTGTGGATCGGTATGAACTTCATGCCGGAGAGCCCGCGCTGGCTGGCGTCCATGGGCAGCTTCGGTGAAACCCTCAGCGTGCTGCAGCGCATCCGGTCGCACTCCGAGGCGCGGACGGAGTTCGAAGAGGTCAAGGCCATGGCCGTGGAGGACTACAAGTCCAAGATGGGCTCCTGGAAGGACCTGAACATCCCGTGGCTCCGCCGGATCTTTGTGGTGGGCCTGGGCCTGGCCGTCATCCAGCAGATTACGGGTGTGAACTCCATCATGTACTACGGTACGCAAATCCTTTCCCAGTCAGGTTTCGGCCGGGAGGCAGCACTGACGGCAAACATCGCCAACGGGGTGATCTCGGTGCTCGCCACGTTCGTGGGCATCTGGTTGCTGGGCAAGGTGGGTCGCCGGCGGATGCTGATCACCGGGCAGGTGGGAACGACGTCGGCCCTGCTGCTGATCGGCCTGTTCTCGCTGATCCTGCCTGAAGGCGCAGCCCGCGGTTTCGTCATTCTGTCCCTGACAGTCACCTTCCTGGCCTTCCAGCAGGGAGCGATCTCGCCGGTGACCTGGTTGATGCTCTCCGAGATCTTCCCGCTGAAGATGCGCGGCCTGGGCATGGGAGCTTCCGCTTTCGTGCTGTGGACCGTGAACTTCCTGGTGGGCTTTGGCTTCCCGCTGCTCCTGGCAGCCATCGGTCTGTCCACCACGTTCTTTGTGTTTGCCGTGCTGGGAGTGGGTGCCATCGCCTTCGCGGCGAAGTATGTCCCGGAAACCAGGGACAAGAGCCTTGAGGACCTGGAGCACTACTTCAAGAATGTGGCGGGAACAAAGGCCGCCGCCGCGGGCCGGAGCGTTTAGCTGCCTCCGCAGCAGGACGCCATTGAATGATGCCCCTTTGAGACTGTCTCGAAGGGGCATCATTTTTTGCCTTACGCCCGGGCGTGCAGCCTTGGCAGGGCGTCCACGAGCGGGGCCAGTTCGGGGATGCCCTGGGCCTCGTCCAGGGCACGCTCCAGTGTTGCATCATGAACCGGCCGGGCTCTTTCCAGCAGGCTGATCCCGCTGGAAGTGAGTTCGGTGTAGATCCCGCGCCGGTCGTCGTCGCAAAGAATGCGGGTGAGGAGGCCCCGGTCTTCCAGCCGGTTGACAAGCCGCGTGGTGGCGCTGGGGCTGAGGGCGCTGGCGCGGGCGAGCTGCTGCATCCTCATGTGCCAGCCGTCCTGCCGGCCGAGGGCGTCCAGGACTGTGTACTCCACGACGGACAGCTTCGACCCGGCCTGAAGGGCGCGCTCCAGTTGGTTCTCGATCAGGCCGTGCAGGGCCGCCAGCGTCCGCCAGCCCTGCGCGCGGACTTCCACGGCGTCGTCCTTGATGCCCATGACATCGCTCCTAAGGGGGCGGCCCGGAGGCGCACCTGTTGCGTCGAAAGATAGTTGCTTGCGCGGCATATTTGCATCTGCAACAATAAATACCGCGTCTGCAACTATCTTAGGCGCCTCTCGATACCCAGTACAGCTCGAAGGAGCACCCGTATGCCTATTGGCCTTCTTGCCCTCGCCCTTGGCGGGTTCGGAATTGGACTGACGGAGTTCGTCATCATGGGGCTGCTCCCTGAAGTGGCGGCCGATTTCGGTGTCACTGAAGCGTCCGCAGGATGGCTCATTTCCGGCTACGCGCTGGCTGTAGTGGTGGGAGCTCTGGGGCTGACGGCAGCGGTAACGCGCCTTGACCGTAAGCCCGTGCTGGCCGGCCTGCTGGTCCTCTTCATCGTGGGTAACCTATTGTCCGCCACAGCTCCGGACTACTGGCCCATGATGCTTGGCCGGATTATCGCCGCACTCGCCCATGGAGCCTTCTTCGGCATCGGTGCAGTGGTGGCCGCGGACATGGTGGCCCCAACAAAGAAGGCCGGAGCCATTGCGCTGATGTTCACCGGCCTGACGGCAGCCAACGTCCTGGGTGTTCCATTCGGAACCCTGCTGGGCCAGGCGGCGGGATGGCGGGCCACTTTTTGGGCCATCACTGTCATTGGTATGGTGGCGCTCGCCGGGATCCTGGCGCTCGTCCCCGCCACCGCCGGTACAAAGGCCGAAGCCGATGGGCTGCGCCGCGAGCTGCAGGCCTTCCGCTCGGGCCAGGTATGGCTCTCCATCGTGGTGACAGTCCTCGGATTCGGCGGCATGTTCGGCGCCTTTACCTACATTGCCTACACGCTCACCGAGGTCTCCGGTTTCGCTTCCACCACCGTTCCGTGGCTGCTGATCATCTTTGGCGTGGGCCTCTTCGCCGGCAACACCCTGGGCGGCAGGGCAGCTGACCGCAACGTGGACCGGACCTTGGTGGTGGTGCTGGCTGCACTCTCCGCCGTCCTGGTGGCCTTCGCGCTCACTGCTGCCAACCAGGCAGTCACCGTAGCATCCCTGGTCCTGATGGGCGGCTTCGGCTTTGCCACTGTTCCCGGCCTGCAGATGCGGGTCATGAAGTACGCCAGCACGGCACCCACCCTGGCCTCCGGAGCCAACATCGGGGCGTTCAATGTGGGCAACGCCTTGGGTGCGTGGCTGGGCGGTGTCACCATTACGGCCGGCTTCGGCTACACCTCGCCCATTTGGGCCGGTGCCGGCATCACGCTGCTCGGACTGGTCGTCATGGCGTTTGCCGCCGCAGCCGCCGGGCGCAGCAGGACGCTAAACGCCGGGGTCAGTGGAGCGGCGGACCAGGAGCACGGGCTCGAGCTTTCGGGTCACGCCCGGTCCTGACCCACCGGCCACCCGGTCCAGCATGACCTGCGCAGCCAAACGGCCCAGTTCCCCCGCATGCTGGTCGATGGACGTGAGCCCCACCAGGGGGGAAGCTGCTGTTTCGATGTTGTCGCACCCTACGATGGCCACGTCCCCGGGGACGGATACGCCATGAGCCGCCAGGGCCTCCATGATGCCAATTGCGGTGAGGTCGTTGTGGGCAAAGATTGCTGTGGGCAGTTCCGCGCCGGACGCCAGGAACTTTTCCATCACGGCCCGGCCGCCGCGTTCGGTCATGTCGCTGTGAACCAACAGTGGCTCAAGGCCGAATTGCCTCATGGCTGAAAGGTAGCCCTCCCGCCGGTCCGTGTAGGGAAGCCAGTCTGAAATGTCCACGTGGGCGATGCGCCGGTGCCCCAGCTCGTGGAGGTGCTCCACAGCCAGCACCCCGGACTGGAAGTCGTCAGTGAGGACAGAATCAACGCCGTCGGCGTCCAGCTCCCGGGTGATGACGACGGCGGGTGTCCCGCGGAGTGCCGTTGCAAGGTCTGCGGACGAGCCCGTGTAGCCGGCCAGGAGCACGCCGTCCACCCGCAGGTCCACGAAGGATCGCACCGCCTCGAGTTCGGTGCGGGGATCTGCGGAGCCGACGGCGACCATCACGTGGTTGCCGCTGCCCGCGGTTCCTTCGATGATGCCGTCGTATATGTCGGCGAAGACTGGATTGTGGAGGTCCAGGAACAGCACACCCAAAGTCTTGGTGCGGTGGCTCGCCAGGCGGCTCGCCAGCCGGTTGGGGGAATAGCCCAAGGCAGCGGCGCTTTCAAGGACCGCCGTCCGTTTGGCCGGTGAAACATTGGGGGAGTCGCGCATCACCAGGGACACCAGTGCCCGACTCACCCCGGCCGCGCGGGCCACATCCTCCATCGTCACGGACCTGGGGGCGGTGGGAGTCTGCTTCACAAGACTCCATCATGCCAGCCGGCGTGGGTGACTAGGACCCGAACGGCAACCGGGGATCGATGTCCTGGCCGTCCCAGCTCTGGCGCACCCAGCCGTGGTGCGGGTCGTCGCTGATGAGCCATTCGCGCACGGGGCCGGGGCCTGCCATGACATTGAGGTAGTACAGGTCATAGCCCGGTGCTGCCATGGCGGGGCCGTGCCAGCCGTAGGGGACCAGGACCACGTCACCCGTGCGGACCTCCGCTGAGACGTCAATGGGCCGGTCATCGGAGGCGTAGACGCGCTGGTAGCCGATGGCGTCGGCGTGGGCGGGCGCGGCAGAACCGGCTGCCACCTGGGTCTCGAAGTAGTAGATCTCTTCGAGGCGGGTTTCGCCGTCCTTCTCCTCGTCGTGTTTGTGCGGGGGATACGAGGACCAGTTCCCGGCGGGGGTGAGGACCTCGCAAACGATGAACCGGTCGGCTTCCAGTGCGGCGGGAGTGCCGAAGTTGTGGACCTGGCGGGAGCAGTTGCCGGCCCCGCGCAGCTCCATCGGCGTCTCCGCCGCGGTGATGAGGCGGGTGGGGTACGAGGCGTTGGCGGGCGCGGTGGCGACGGCAACCCGGCCGCCGTCGGCAGAACTGATGGTGACTTCCCGTCCAGTACCGGAATAGAGGACGTCACTGGGACCGGAGAACACCGATGAGCGGCCGCTCAGTTCGTAGGAGTCCTCGTCCACCTTTAGGGTGAAGGATCCGTTGAGCGGCACCACGATGCGTTCCTCATCGGCGGCGGGAAGGACGACGTCGGCCCCTGCGGCAAGGGTGGCCACCTTCAGTCCCGTGTGTGCCCACCCCTCCACGGCGAGGGAGGAATCCGAGGTTCCGATCGAGACGTCCCACTTGCCGTCCGTTGCTGTGCCCAGCGGATAGACCCAATTGGTCATGGAGTGTGCTCCTTGCGGTTAGCGCTGTACGAGTGTCATCTCAAAGCTGTAGGAATCTGCCCGGTACACGTGGTGGCCGGTTTCTACGCGGCGGCCGGTGTCGTCCACAGCGGTGCGTTCCATGGTGACCAGTGCGGACCCGGCCCCGGTGTCGAGCATCGAGGCCTGGTAGTCGTTGGCGATGATGGCGCCGATCCGCTGGTTGGCCAACCGGAAGTTGACCCCGCCCCGGCGGAGGATTGCGTAAAGGCCTTCGGCTGCGAGCATTGCCTCGTCCATGGCGGCAATATCGTCGCGCACCCAGTTCTCCATGAGTGCCAGCGGTTTGCCGCCGACTTTCCGGAGCCGGGTGAAGTGGTAGACCCTGGAGCCGGCGGGAAGCTGGAGGGTAGCGAGGGTGGCATCGTCGGCCTCCAGATGGGAGAAGCTCAGGACCTCCGTCGTGGGCTTCTTGCCATTGTTGGTGAGGTCGTCGTAGAGGCTGGAAAGCTCCAGCGGGCGGCGTACCTGGCTTGACACCACTTGGGTTCCAACGCCCCGTTTGCGCACCAAAAGCCCGGACCTGACCAGCTCATCCATGGCCTTGCGCATCGTCGGTCGCGACAGGTTCAGCTGGGCCGCGAGGTCGATCTCGTTGTCAAGCCGGCTGCCCGGTTCCAGGACACCGCTGTAGATCGCCGCCTCTATGCCCTGGACCACCTGGTGATACAGGGGAACGGGGGAAGATCGGTCGATGCTGAGACCCAGGTTATTCGCCACTTTTACGTTCCTGCTCCTCGGTTACAGCTTCGGCCCGATCGGGCCAGGAAGCGCTGGGCCATTTTGCCACTATGTTCGCTTGATAGGACATAGTTTCCTCCTCGATCGTAGCAGGCGGGATAGGCGGGTCAAGAGCGCCTGCTGAGTCAGGCTCACAGAGCGGCGGCGTAGGCCAATTGTTCTGACATTAGGACTTACCATTGACAACCGTCGTTAGAGCGCTCTAAAGTCAGTGGCACGCATCACATTCCTGACCGGTCTCGGTCCCAAGAGAATCTGAGAGGCAACAATGCTGTTGCAGAAACCATCCCCTGGCGCCGCCGGCACCAAGAGCCGCGGCTACCTCGCACGGCTAACAGTGATCTCCACCCTCGGCGGCCTGCTCTTCGGTTACGACACCGGAGTGATCTCCGGTGCGCTTTTGTACATGAACGACTCGCTGAACATGAACTCCGTTGAGGAGGCAACAGTGGTGAGTGCACTGCTGTTTCCCGGCGCAGCCGTTGGCGCCCTTGCCGGCGGCCGCATGGCCGACAAGCTCGGACGCCGCGGTTCCCTGCTGGTTTGCGCGCTCCTGTTCCTGTTTGGCGCCATTGGCTGCGCCATCGCCCCCACTGTTACGTTCATGATCGCGGCCCGAATCCTGCTGGGGCTCGGTGTGGGCGCCGCCGCCGTCACCTGCCCGCTCTACCTCGCCGAGATGGCACCCGCCCACCTTCGGGGCCGCATGGTGACCATCAATGAGCTCATGATCGTGACGGGCCAGATGCTGGCCTTCGCCATCAACGCCCTCCTGGACGCACTGATCCAGGACACGGAAGTCTGGCGCACCATGCTCGGCATTGCCTCGCTGCCCGCCCTCGCACTGCTGGCAGGCATGCTGCTCCTGCCTGAATCTCCCCGCTGGTACGCCATCCGCGGCCGCTTCGAGGACAGCCGACGCGTCCTGAACCTGAGCCGCACCCCGGAGGAAGCAGCCGCCGAATTCGAAGAAATCGCCCTGACCGCACAAACCGCAAAGAAGGAACGCGGCCACGTCTGGCGGGACCTGCGGGACAATCCGTGGATGCGCCGGCTGCTGTGGATCGGCATTGGCCTTGCCACAGTTCAGCAGGCCACTGGTATCAATACGGTGAACTACTACGCCCCCACCATTCTTGAAAAGAGCGGCCTGGGTGTGAGCGCGTCCCTGGTTGCCACCGTCGGCGTCGGTGTCACTTCGGTCCTGATGACCATCCTTGGAATCTGGCTGCTGGGCTTTATCGGCCGCCGGAAGATGCTGGTCATTGGCTTCTCAGGGGTTGTGGGTTCGCAGGCCCTGCTGGCAGTCGTCTTCCTGCTTCCCCAGTCTGACCTGGCCAGCTACACCATTCTCGCCGCGATGATGCTGTTCGTTGCCTTCGTCCAGTGCTTCATCGGAACCTGCGTGTGGCTGCTCCTGTCGGAAATGTTCCCGCTGGCCATCCGCGGCTTTGCGATGGGTGTCGCCGTCTTCGCGCTGTGGACGGTCAACGCCGCTATTTCCTTCCTGTTCCCGATCGTCGTCGAAGCCCTGGGATCCACCGGCACGTTCGGACTCTTCGTCCTGGTCAATGTTGCTTCCCTCGTGTTCGTCACCAAGTTCGTCCCCGAAACCAAGGGCCACTCGCTCGAAGATCTGGAAGCGCACTTCCGGGAAGGCGTAGCACCGGCCCGCGTGTAACCGGAGCTCCAATCCTCCAACCAACGCGGGGTCAGATTCCGCCCGTTCCGGCGCTCCGGACGGGCAGGACCTGACCCCGCGTTGCTTTTGCCGGTGGCCTACGCTGGGTGGATGAGCAGGAAGGCACGCGTGAATTTCTCCGGAAACCTCGGCCCCAGCCCCCGCAGCCTCGATGTGGACGACCTCGCCACCTTCGACCGGCTGGTCGGGGCGGACAGTGCGGATTTGGAGGGCTGGCACGCCCAGTCGCTTGACCTCCGTGGGCGTGCCCCGGCCCTGGAGCGGGTAAACGTTCAAGGCGCCATTTTCCTGGGCTGCACCTTTGACGAGGGAATGGAGTCCGCCCTCCGCCGCCGGGGAGCCCTGATCTTCCCACGCCTCGAGACAGCCCCTTTCAACCCCTACCGGGCCAGTTTGTACTCGCCCGCAGAGCTTTACGCCGGCCTCGCCAATGCCCCCTATGAAGAACTTCCGGACGCGCGGATTTACCAGTGGAGCATCCAGCCGGGGCAACGGCACCGGCTCGACGCCACCCTCGCGTCGGCGCTGCACGACCACGCCATCGGCGAAGCGCTGGATGAAGCGCTCCATTCCGGGTCCTTCTCCGCCCGGTCCGTGGTGGGCGTGATGGGCGGCCACGCTGCGCAGCGGGGGAGTGCGGATTACGCCCAGGCTGCGCAGCTGGGCAGGCTGCTGGCGCGGGACGGCCACGTGGTAGCAACGGGCGGGGGACCGGGAGCCATGGAGGCAGCCAACCTGGGCGCCTACCTGAGCAACGCGGACGACGGCGGGTTGCAGGCTGTGCTGGCGGTTCTTGCCTCCGTCCCGGGGTTCCGTCCGTCGGTGTCCGCGTGGGCGCGGGCCGCCGCCGCCGTCGTCGAACGCTTTCCGGGCGGAACGCCGTCGCTTGGCATCCCCACCTGGTTCTACGGCCATGAGCCGCCCAACTACTTCGCCACCCACATCGCCAAGTACTTCGCCAACGCCATCCGGGAAGCCATCCTCCTCGAGCTCTGCCAAGGGGGCATCATCTTCCTGCCCGGAGCCGCGGGAACGGTGCAGGAGATCTTCCAGGACGCCTGCGAGAACTACTACGGCGCCCGCGAGAAAATCACCCCCATGGTCCTGGTGGGCAGGCATCACTGGGAACACCAGTATCCGGCGTGGCCCATGCTCCGCCGTCTGGCCGCCGGCAGGCCCATGGCGGACCGGATCTTCCTGGTGGACACGGTGGACGAGGCAGTGGCGGCCCTTCGCGGCTAGCCTGGATGGCCGGCGCGCCTGTGAGCACGAATCGAAGGGCCTTACCGGTGCTGCCGCTGCGCGAGCGCCTCCCGGTGTGGCGCGGTGGAAGCCCCTCCACTACTGCATCCAGATGATCCTGTCCCCCCACCTATTCACTGCTGCCAGTGAAACCCTGCTGCTAGTGGACGACAGTGCCGAAGACCAGCCCCAACAGGTAGGTGACGGCGGCGGCGCCCAGGCCTATGGCGAGTTGCCGCAGGCCGCGGGTCAGCGGCGAAGTGCCGGAGAGCAGGCCCACGATGCCGCCGGTCGCCAGCAGTGCAATCCCCACGAGCACGCCCGCCACCACCAGGGCAGCCACTCCCGTCAGGCCGAACAGGAACGGCAGGATGGGGACGATGGCGCCCGACGCAAAGAAGCAGAAGCTGGACAGCGCTGCGCCCCACGCGGTGCCCACGGCCTCATGCTGGTCCTCGGCCTCCGGAAGCTCCGGCTGCAGGGACAGGCTGGGGTCGCAGTCGCAGGACAGGAGGCCCATGCGTTCGGCAACACGGTGCTGCGCTGCTTCCTGGGACATTCCCCTGGCCAGGTAGACGAGCAGCAGTTCGTTGTGCTCAAGGTCCAGCTTCGGCGCCGCTGCCAGGGTCACCTGGGTGGGGCGGGTGGCTGCCAGGAGTTCGCGCTGGGACCGGACCGAGATGAATTCGCCGGCTCCCATGGACATTGCGCCGGCGAGCAGCCCGGCAATGCCACTGAGCAGCACCACAGTGCTGGCCACCCCCGACGCTGCCATGCCCATCACCAAGGACAGATTGCTGACCAAACCGTCGTTGGCACCGAAGACGGCGGCGCGGAACGTGCCCGCCAGCCGGTTACGGCCCCGCGTGGCCAGCCCCCGCACTACTTCCTCGTGGATCTGCTCATCGGCAGCCATCGCGGCAGTGGCGTTGGGGTCCTTGGCGTAGGGGGAGCGGCCTTCTGCGCGCTGGGCCAGGGCCAGGACGAAGACGGAGCCGAAGTGCCGGGCCAGGAAACCCAGCAACTGGCTCCGAATGGACGCGGGGCGGGCCTTACCGGCGTGTTCGCCGAGGAGACCCAGCCAGTGGGCCTCGTGCCGGCCCTCTGCTTCGGCCAGGGCCAGCAGGATGTCCCGTTCTTCACCCTGCCGGTTCTGCGCCAGGTCCCGGTAGACAGCGGCCTCGGCGCGCTCGTCGGCCAGGTACTGGCGCCAGCGCCGGATGTCAGCGGACGTGGGCTGGGATTTAGACCGGGCTGCGGCGGCAGGCAGGGACGGAGCGGAAACCGGAGGGACGGAATCGAAGGGAGGGGACCCGGCGGGGGAGTCGCGGTGGGGGTCTGGATGGGCGTGCTGGGACACGGAAACTCCTGGGCTGGACGGGGCATGGTTCGGCCCCATTGCACCGCCAGCTTACCGCGGAAATCCGCGGATTTTCGGCTGGCTTCCCTCACTCCGGGGTTTCGGTGGCCCTCAAAATTCATGAACTTTCGAAGGCACGGGGCGGCCACCGGCGCGCCCTTGACCACGGCCCCCGGCGGTGCTGAGATGAAACTGTGGCGCGCCCCACCGCCACCACCTTAACGAGCACGTCAGGCGAACAAACGGAGGTTGCACAATGAACGCCACCGGACAGCACCCGGGCATGCCCCACCTTGACGCCGTAGAAGCCGATCCCGCTTACGACTACGCCGAGGATGCGCCCGTCACTGATGAAGACTGGGACACCGAAGATGAATTCCTGGACGCGGAGGAGCCCGTGGTCCAGACGCCGCCTGTAGTAATCGACGCCGAGGACCGCCCGGTCCCGCTGGATGACGACGAGGTCCGCGAAACTGAATAGGACAGACGACGGCGGCACCTTCCCTTCGGTGGAAAGCGAAGGGAAGGTGCCGCCGTCGTGCGTGCCGCCGGAGCTGCTGCCGCTAGGGGGCGGAAACCGGTTCCGCCGGGGCCTCCGGAGCTGCCTGCCCGGCGACCCGGCGCTGCCAGTTGCGCATCACCTGGGGATCGGTGGGCTTGGTCAGCAGGGAGACCGCCACGTACACCACGGCTGACGCGAGCAGGCCGTAGTAGATGGGCTCGTTCGCGTAGATGCCGTCCAGCGGCGCCTTGGCGTTGATTTCCAGGATGATCATGGTCCCCAGCGTGACGACGGAACCCACTGCCATGGAGGCGGCTGCGGCCACACCGGTGCCGCGCTTCCAGACCAAACCGCCGAGGATGGCCACAAGGAGGCCGCCCACCAGGATGTCGTACGCGATGGTCAGGGCAGCCACCACGTCCTTGGTGATGATGGCGATGACGATCGCGATGATGCCCAGGGACAGGACCCAGATGCGGTTGGCCTTGACGTCGTGCTCGGGGTTGTCCGTGTCCTCCGTGTTGATGGTCTTGCCGAACCAGCTGGCCACAAAAGGCAGGACGTCGGCGCGGGCAACCGTTGCGGCGGCGATAAGGGCGCCTGAGGCGGTGGACATCATTGCGGCCACAGCAGCTGCCAGGACCAGTCCGCCGATGCCGACGGGCAGCAGGGTCTGGGCCACTTCGGCGTAAACGTCGTCCTTGGCGGCAATTTCCATGTTTGCCAGGGCAACGCTGGCGCCCATGCCGATCAGTGCGCCGGCGACACCGTAGAGGATGCAGTAGATGCCGGCGGTGGCGCCGCCCCACCGGGCCACCTTGGCCGTCTTGGCCGTGAAGACGCGCTGCCAGATGTCCTGGCCGATCAGCAGGCCCAGGGTGTACACCACAAAGTAGGTGATGATGGTCTGCAGCCCAATGCCGTCGATCTGGAAGAAGCTCTCATCCACACGGCTGCGGATGCCGTCGATGCCGCCCGCGGCGTTGAGGGTGAAGGGGAGCATCAGGAAGAAGATGCCAACAGTCTTGATGATGAACTGCACCTGGTCCGCCAGGGTGATGGACCACATGCCGCCCACCGTGGAGTAGACCAGCACAATGGCGCCGCCGACCGCGATGGCCATGGCACGGTCCCAGCCGAAGAGCACCACGAAGATGGTGGCGTAGGCGCCGGTGGACGTGGCGCAAAGCATCAGCGTGTAGGCGAGCATCACGATGCCCGAAGCCTCGGTGGCCCTGCTGCCGTAGCGCAGGGTAAGCATCTGCGAGACCGTGTAGATCTTCAGCTTTTGGATGGTCCCGGCGAACAGCAGGCTGAGGAGCAGGACGCCGGCGCCGATGGCGACAACGAGCCACATGCCGGAGATGCCGAACTTGTAGCCGAGTCCTACTCCGCCGACCGTGGAGGCACCACCCAGGACGACCGCCGCCATGGTGCCGGTGTAAAGGAAGGGGCCAAGGCGACGGCCGGCGACAAGGAAGTCGCTGTTGTTTTTGGTGCGGGACTTGCCCCACCAGCCGAATGCCAGCATTGCGAGAAGGTACACCACCACTATGGCGATGTTGATGACATTTGCGTCCACGTTGGACTCCTTGGAGCTGTTTGGCAGCCGAAGTGGCCTGGCGGGAAGGGGATCCGGAGACCGCTGCGCGAAGGGTGGGGTGAGAGTAGGTTCTCAGATATTGCCTTATAGGCAACAAGTGTTTTCCGAAGAGTAGGCTGTGACCGTGGTAACAGTCAAGGAAGCGCTGCTGCCCGCAGCCACGCGCGCCATGCAGGCGTCACAGAAGCGGCTGGCTATTAGTATTGCTGCAGAGTGGGGCCGGGCGGCCGGCCATGAAAGGTTCGCAGATGAAGGCACTGCCAGTTGAGCCGAGCAACGTCCCCGTTGCCATCGGTTCCAGGATTCGGGCCGCGCGGCAGTCCCAGCGGCTCACCATTGAGCAGGTAGCGGACGCCACCGGATTGACCAAGGGATTCCTCAGTCGGGTGGAGCGCGACCTGACCTCCCCCTCCGTGGCTTCCCTCGTGACGCTTTGCCAGGTCCTCTCGATTTCCATTGGGGAGCTCTTTGCCGCGCCGGAGACACACCTGACGAAGCGCAATGACGGGCCGCGGATTTCGCTCGGCGGCGAGGGGATCGTCGAGCGCCTCCTCACGGCCCGCTCGGAGCGGCGCATCCAGATCATCCAGGCCTGCATCGAACCGCACGGCCGCGGTGAGACCGAGCTCTACGCTGTGGACTGCGACGTTGACGTCCTCCATGTCATCAAGGGCAATATCCGGCTGATCCTCACCAATGAGGAATACGACCTCGGTACCGGGGATACCGTGACTTTCCCCGGCCGGGAGCCACATACGTGGGTCAATCCCACGGACGAGCCCGTGGAAGTTCTCTGGGTCCTGGTCCCGGCTGCCAGCCGCTGACCGGCGAGCTGATTCCTGTCCCCACCTTTGCTCCTGCCCCTGATTGCCCGCACCCTCCAGAAGGGCGACAAGTAAACAGCTGGTGCACATAGGGAAACAAGCTGTATGATGGCAGTCACATCAGTCCCTCAACTCCTCGAAGGAGAGGCCTCCATTGGAAGAGCTGCGCATTGAAGCCAACGGCAACCTTGGCCCCATTGATTCATCCCGTATTCCCCGTTACGCCGGGGCTGCCACCTATGCCCGTCTTCCGCGCCTGGACCAGGTGGAAAAGGCCGATGTCACCGTCGTCGGCGTTCCCTTCGACTCCGGCGTCTCCTACCGCCCCGGCGCCCGCTTCGGTGCCAACCACGTCCGTGAAGCGAGCCGGCTGCTGCGCCCCTACAACCCCGCCTGGGACGTCAGCCCCTTTGAAAACATCCAGGTGGCCGACGCCGGGGACATGGCGGTCAACCCCTTCAACATCAACGAGGCCATCGAGACCGTCCAGCAGAACGCGCTCGACCTCACCGCCGGCGGCAGCAAGCTGGTGACCCTGGGCGGTGACCACACCATCGCGCTGCCCCTGCTCCGCGCCGCCGCCGAGCGTGCCGGTGAACCCATCGCCATGCTGCACTTCGACGCGCACCTGGACACCTGGGACACCTACTTCGGCGCCGAGTACACCCACGGCACGCCGTTCCGCCGCGCCGTCGAGGAGGGCATCCTGGACACGGAGGCCATTAGCCATATCGGCACCCGCGGCCCGCTGTATGGCAAAAAGGACCTCGACGACGACCATCGCTTTGGGTTCGGCATTGTCACCTCCGCGGACGTCTACTACCAGGGCGTCTTGGAAACCGTGGCCAAGGTCCGGGACCGGATCGGCAATCGCCCCCTGTATATCTCCGTGGACATCGACGTCCTGGACCCGGCCCACGCCCCGGGCACCGGCACCCCCGAAGCCGGCGGTATCACCAGCCGCGAACTGCTGGAAATCATCCGCGGCTTCCGGGGCATGAACCTGGTGGGTGCCGACGTCGTCGAGGTGGCTCCCGCCTACGACCACGCCGAGATCACCGGCGTCGCCGCAAGCCACGTCGCCTTCGAAATGGTCACCCTGATGGCAGACAATGCCGTGGCCGGGGACCGCTTTGGAGCAGCCACGGGCTACGCCGCCCAGGCCCTCGGCCAGGAAATCCGCCGCCCGGCGGGCTTCGCCGCAGCCGGC
Organism: Arthrobacter sp. Z1-9; assembly: GCF_054792695.1. NCBI lineage: Bacteria > Bacillati > Actinomycetota > Actinomycetes > Micrococcales > Micrococcaceae > Arthrobacter > Arthrobacter sp. Z1-9. The sequence goes on from NZ_CP096456.1 coordinate 1,105,197, forward strand.
AAGGAGTAGAGGCGTGATCGATTTCGACCCGGCAACTGAGGCTGCGCGTGCGGGGGACAGCGCAGGCGCGGGTGCCCGAAACGGCGGGGACCTCGTCGTCGAGACCCTGGAAGCGCTGGGCGCGAAAACGGTGTTCGGCATCCCCGGGCAGCACGCCCTCGGGCTTTTTGACGCGATGGGCCGCGGCAACCTGCAGTTCGTGTCGTCGCGGGTGGAGAACAATTCCGCGTTCGCTGCTGACGGATATTCACGGGCAACCGGTGAGGTGGGGGTCCTGTTCCTGTCCACCGGCCCCGGCGCCCTGACGTCCCTGGCCGGGCTGCAGGAAGCGTATGCCTCCGGCGTTCCCATGGTGGTGGTGGCGAGCCAGATCCCGCTCGAGGGGCTGGGCGCCCGGCGCAAGGGCATGCTGCACCAGCTTGATGACCAGAAGGCCTCGGCCGCCAACGTCACGAAGAGTCAGCGGCTGATCCAGCACGCCTCGGGCATCCCGTCCGCCATCCAGGACGCCTGGACCGAAGCCATCTCATCGCCGCAGGGTCCGGTGTGGATCGAGATTCCGCAGAACGTGCTGCTGGATCCGATCATGGTGCCGCCGGTTGAGGACGCGCTTGCTGAAGCGGCGGACAACCCGCCGCGGGTGGAGTTGGTCCGTGAAGCCGTGAAATGGCTGCAGGCTGCCGAGCGTCCGGCGATTATTGCCGGCGGCGGTACCCGGCGGGGCCGCGCGGAGAAGTCCCTGCTCTCCATCGCCGAAAAGCTTCGCGCCCCCGTGATCTGCACCCCGGGCGGCAACGGCGCGTTCCCCTGGAACCATGAGCTGTCGCTGCAGTCCTGGATCGAGGACCGCCACATGACCGATGTGCTGGAGGACGCCGACGTCCTGGTGGTGATCGGTTCATCCCTGGGTGAGGTTACCTCCAACTACTTCACCTTTGAGCCGCGCGGCAGGATCATCCAGATCGACGCCGAACCCCGGGTCCTGGAATCCAACCGACCTGGCCTGGGTATCCGCGCCGACGCCGGGCAGGCGCTGACCGCCCTGGACGAAGCGCTGGTGGTTGAGCCTTCCGAAGCCAGGCCGAACTGGCACGGCATGTCGCCGGAGGACCTGGTGAAGGAATCGCTCGCCAAAGTCCGGGAGCGCCTGGAATCCCAGGACCTGGGCAAGGAACTGAAGTTCATGGCGGACATCCGTGCGGCCGTCCCGGCGGACATGCAAACGTTCTGGGACATGACCATCGCCGCGTACTGGGGCTGGAGCTGCTGGGATGCCCGCGAGGGCCAGTTCCACTCCGCGCAAGGCGCCGGCGGGCTGGGCTACGGCTTCCCCGCAGCCATCGGTGCGGCAGTGGGACTGGAAACGGTGGGCAGGCCTGGCCGGGTACTCGCAGTCTCCGGCGACGGTTCCTCGATGTACTCCATCTCGGAACTGGCCACCGCCAAGCAGCACAACGTGCCGGTCACCTGGCTGATTGTGGACGACGGCGGCTACGGCATCCTGCGCGAATACATGGTGGGCGCGTTCGGCAAGGCAACCGCCACCGAACTCGCGCGGCCGGATTTCGTCAAGCTCGCCGAAGCGTTCGGCGTGCCTGCCACGAAAGTGGCCCCTGAGGATGTGGGGGAGGCGCTGAAGGCGGGCTTCGCAGCCGACGGTCCCAACGTCGTCGTGGTGGAAACGCTCCTGAAGATGTTCGCGCCCACCCACTTGCCTGCATAACTGCCCCGGTCTTGAACCGGCACCGAGACAGTAAAAGGCCCCGCAGCACGAGTTCGTGCCGCGGGGCCTTTTTGGCAACCGCTCCGCGTGATGGGGGACAAGCGGAGAAGCTGAAACCAGAGTAATAGAAAGCTTGCTTATGTTTCAAGCTGCATCTGCAGCGCGCTCCATTCACTCCATCCAGCACTTAGTTTCCCAAAGCAACCAATCAGGTATATAGTTGCTTCAGGCAAACAAGCAGGGAGCGCTTGAAAGCATGGCAGTAGCACCTGATACGGCAGCGGATCTCGTGTACCAAATTTTCGATCTCCAGCGCGCAGTGCGGTGCATAGCCACCGCCAGCGTTCGTGGGCAGGACACCGGAGTAGCGCTCCAGGGTGTCCTGCGGTTCGTGGGGGAGGGGGAGTCCCGGGCAACGCGTCTCGCCGACCGGCTCGGAGTCAGCGCCCCGGTGCTCAGCCGCCACATCGCGGACCTGGAAGAGCACGGGCTGGTGGTCCGCAGGCAGGATCCCGACGACGGCCGGGCCCAGCTGGTTGCCCTTACACCCTTGGGAGCGGCGAAACTCCGGCACATCGAGGAGCAACGAACGGCGGTCCTGCAGGACTACCTGCGCGACTGGAGCGAGGAAGACGCCGGCCGCACCGCGGCAACCCTTCAGAAGCTCACGGACTCACTTAAACAATCAGCCCGGGCAAAGGCGGCCGGCACCATCACAACCCACACCTCCTAGGAGCTGAACCCATGGCAACCCATACCGCGGCAAGCCAAACTGCCGCCCCGGCCAAAATATCCGCAGCACCGGCGGGGGCACCGCCCGAGATGTCCCACCGCCAGATCATGGAAGCCCTCACCGGGCTCCTTGCAGCCTTCTTTACGGCGATCCTCAGCAGCACCATCGTGGCCAATGCGCTGCCCACCATCATGTCCGACCTGCACGGCACGCAGACGGACTTCGCCTGGGTCATCACCGCCGCGCTGCTGGCCAACGCCGCCACCACGCCGATCTGGGGCAAGCTCGCGGACCTCTTCAACAAAAAGGTCCTGGTCCAGCTGAGCATTGTCATCTTCGTGGCCGGCTCCGTGATGGCAGGCCTGTCCGAAACCATCCCGCTGCTCCTTGGTGCCAGGGTGATCCAGGGCGTCGCCATGGGCGGCCTCACCGCCCTCGCCCAGGCCATCATCGGTACCATGATCCCGCCGCGCGACCGCGGAAAGTACTCCGGCTACATGGGCGCGGTGATGGCAGTCGGCACGGCCGGCGGCCCACTGCTCGGCGGCTTCATCGTCGACAGCCCCCTGGGCTGGCGCTGGACCTTCTTCGTCTGCGTGCCGCTCGCCGTCGTCGCCCTGATCCTGCTGCAGGTCACCCTCAAAATCAGCCACGTCCGCCGGCCCGCCAAGATCGACTGGCTCGGCTCCATCCTGCTCACGTCCGGCGTGAGCCTGCTCTTGATCTGGGTCTCGTTCGCCGGCAACCCCGCCTACTACGACTGGGTTTCCTGGCAGTCCGCCCTGATGGTGGGCGGCGGCATCGTCCTGCTGGCGCTGCTGGTCCTGGTGGAATCCAAGGTTGAGCAGCCCATCATCCCGCTCAAAATCATCTCTGAGCGCACCACGGCGCTGGCCATCATCGCGTCGGTGGCGGTGGGCGTCGCCATGTTCGGCTCGTCCACCTTCCTGGGCCAGTACTTCCAGGTTGCCCGCGGCGCAACCCCCACGGAGGCAGGGCTCCTCACGCTGCCCATGATCGCGGGGAACCTGACCGGCTCGGTGGCATCCGGCCTGCTGATCAGCCGGACAGGCAAATGGAAGGGCTACCTGATCGCAGGCTCCATCCTGCTGATCGGCGGACTGGGACTGGCCGGAACCATGGACCACACCACAGAGCTCTGGCACGCAGGCGTCTTCACCGCGGTGCTCGGCCTGGGCCTGGGCATGCTGATGCAGAACCTCGTCCTGGCAGTGCAGAACACGGTCCGGGCCGCGGACATTGGAACGGCCAGCGCCTCGGTGGCGTTCTTCCGCTCCGTGGGCGGCGCCATCGGCGTCTCCGTGCTGGGCGCGGTCCTGGCCAACAGGGTCAGCGAGCTGGCCACCAAGGGCCTCGCAGCGGCCGGCATCCCGGTGCAGGGCGGTGCGGCCGGCTCCAGCATGGACCTGGCGCACATGCCGGAACCGGTCCGCGAGATCATGCGCGCCGCCTATGGAGATGCCACCGCCGAAGTCTTCCTGATCTCCGCGGCGGTGACCGTCGTCGCGCTGGTATCGGTGCTGTTCATCAAGGAAAAGCCGTTGCGGCGCACCGTTGACATCCAGCCTGCGCAGGAGGCGGCCCGACAGAAGGACAGCACGACGGCGGAACCCGCCTCCGCTGCCCGGTAGGCCGTTGGCGCTACTCCTCCCGGATGATCTTTCGCCGGGCTGTATCACCCCCGGAAGGAGTTTCGTAGAGTGGGAAGGCTAAGGATGTCAGCCCCGGCTGGTACTACTTAAGCCTCACCACTTCGCGAACTCTTCCTAAGGACCCGTGGGCATGCTCCTCACCCTCATACGGCGGTTTTCCAGGCCGTACATGCCATACATCGTGGCCGTCATCGTCTTCCAGCTGGCCTCAACGATCGCTGCGCTGTACCTCCCCAGCCTGAATGCACAGATCATCGACGAAGGGGTATCCCGCGGGAACACCGACTTCATCTGGCGCACAGGAGGGGTGATGCTCCTCGTCGCCTTCGTCCAGGTGGGCACGGCGATCGCCGGGGTGTACTACGGCTCCAAAACGGCTATGGCGGTGGGCCGCGACCTTCGGCGCGGGGTGTTCCGTAAAGTCACCAGCTTCTCGGCCAAGGACGTCAACACCTTCGGTGCCCCCACCCTGATCACGCGCGGCACCAATGACGTCCAGCAGGTCCAGATGCTGGTGCTGATGGGGCTGAACTTCATGGTGGCCACTCCCATCATGTGTATCGGTGGCATCATTATGGCCCTGCGGGAGGACATCAACCTGTCCTGGCTGGTCTGGGTGTCCGTGCCCGTCCTGGTAGTGGTGGTGGGTTACCTGGTGGTCCGCCTGATGCCGCTCTTCCGTGCCATGCAGAAGAAGATCGACCGCATCAACGGGGTCCTGCGTGAACAGATCATCGGCATCAGGGTGGTGCGGGCCTTTGTCCGCGAGCCCTATGAGGCCGAGCGGTTCGGCGAAGCCAACAAGGACCTCACTGACGTATCCCTGAAGATCGGCGCGCTGTTTGTGCTGATGTTCCCGGCCATCGGCATGATCCTGCACCTGTCCACCGCTGCCGTGCTGTGGTTCGGCGGCCAGCGCGTGGATTCGGGCGAGATGCAGGTGGGCGCACTGACAGCGTTCCTCCAGTACCTGCTGCAGATCCTCGTGGCCGTTATGATGGGCACCTTTATGGCCATGATGATCCCGCGCGCGTCCGTATGTGCGGACCGCATCGGCGAGGTGCTCGACGTCGAACCCTCCATCCACGATCCCGAACGGCCGGAGACCCGGGCTGCACTGGCCGGCGTAGTGGAATACCGGAACGTCACCTTTGCATACCCCGGTGCGGAGTCGCCAGTGCTGAGCAACATCAGCTTCACTGCCATGCCTGGCCAGACCATCGCGATCATCGGTTCCACGGGTGCAGGGAAGACGTCCCTGTTGTCCCTGCTGCCGCGCCTCTATGACATCGCCGAGGGTGAGGTGCTCCTGGACGGGGTCTCCGTCAGCAACCTGGACCGGGCGGAAATCACCAGGCGCGTGGCACTGGTTCCGCAGCGGCCTTACCTCTTCTCCGGCACCATCGAACACAACCTCCGGTTTGGAAAGACCGAAGCCACGGACCAGGAACTTTGGGACGCGCTGGAGGTGGCGCAGGGCGCCGACTTTGTCCGGGACAAGAAGAACGGGCTGGACTCCCGGATTTCGCAGGGCGGGACCAACGTCTCCGGCGGCCAGCGGCAGCGCCTTTGCATCGCCCGCGCACTGGTCACCAAGCCCCGGGTCTACCTCTTTGATGACTCCTTCTCCGCCCTTGACGTCGCCACTGACGCCCGCCTGCGGGCCGCGCTCAAGCGCACCACCGCCGACGCCACGGTCATCATCGTGGCCCAGCGCATTTCCACCATCACCGAAGCGGACCAGATCCTGGTCCTGGACAACGGCCGGATCGTGGACCGCGGAACACACGAGGAACTCCTGGAAACCTCACCCACCTACCAGGAAATCGTTGAATCCCAGCTGAGCGTGGAGGAAATGGCATGAGCCCCCGCAAGAAAGACTCCACCGGCATGAAAGAGGAAACGGGCTCTCAGGACCAGGCTTCCGCGGGCCCCGTGGAAGACGGCGCGGTTGAGGACGAGGAATTCTTCGAAGAGGAATACAAGCCCTCTGAAGCCGACGGCGACATGTTCGGCGGCATGCCGGCGAAGAAAGCCGAACACTTCTGGCCGTCCGCCAAGCGGCTCATGGGACTGCTCAAGCCGGAAGCTGCGGGTATCTACGCCGTGGTTGCGATGGTGGTGGTCGCGGTGGTCCTGAACGTTATTGCCCCCAAGATCCTGGGTCAGGCGATGGACGTGATCTTTGGCGGTGTGGTGGGCAAGCAGCTCCCGGCGGGCGCAAGCAAGGACGAGTTCGTGGCCGGACTGCGCCAGCAGGGGCAGGACAACTTCGCGGACATGATCGCCAAGATGGAACTGGTGCCCGGAAGCGGCATCGACTTCCAGAAGCTGTCCTTCCTCATTGCCGTGGTGCTGTTGATGTACTTTGTTGCCAACATCTTCCTGTGGCTGCAGGGCTACGTCCTGAACCGCATCGTGATGAAGGTAATCCGCCGGCTCCGCGATGACACCGAGAAAAAGCTCAACCGGCTTCCGCTGAACTACTTCGACACCCGCCAGCGCGGCGACGTCCTCTCCCGGGTGACAAACGACGTCGACAACATCCAGCAGGCGCTCCAGCAGGCGTTCGCCCAGCTGATCAACTCGCTGCTGACGGTCATCGGCATTGTGATCATGATGTTTATCGTCTCCTGGCAGCTAGCCCTCATTGCCTTGGTGGCGCTTCCGCTGTCCGGCGTCGCTGCCGGGATCATCGGCTCGCGCAGCCAGAAGCTCTTTGCCGCGCAGTGGAAAAACACCGGCGCCTTGAACGGGCAGATTGAGGAGTCGTTCTCCGGCCATGACCTGGTGCGGGTCTTCGGCCGGGACGCAGACATGCTGGAACGGTTCGAGGAACGCAACGAGGCCCTGTACAAGGCCAGCTTCGGGGCGCAGTTTGTCTCCGGCATCATCTTCCCGGTGATGCAGTTCGTCTCTTACCTCAGCTACGTGGGCATTGCCGTGGTGGGCGGACTCCGGGTGGCGTCAGGTTCCATGTCGCTGGGGGATGCCACGGCCTTTATCCAGTACTCCCGCGAGTTCACCCAGCCGCTTGGCCAGATGGCGGGCATGGCCAACATGCTCCAGTCCGGCGTGGCGTCCTCTGAGCGGGTATTCGAATTCCTCGATGCCGACGAACAGGACGTCGAGACAGCCACGGAGCACCTTCCGGCCAAGACAGACGGGCACGTTGAGTTCAAGGACGTCACGTTCAGCTACACGGAAGACAAGAAGCTCATCGAAAACCTGTCCTTCACAGCGGAACCGGGAAATACGGTAGCCATTGTTGGGCCCACCGGAGCCGGAAAGACCACCCTGGTCAACCTCGTGATGCGCTTCTACGAGCTCAACTCCGGATCCATCACCCTGGACGGAGTGGACATCACCCACCTCAGCCGGTCCGAACTCCGCTCCAAGGTGGGCATGGTGCTCCAGGACGCCTGGCTGTTCGGCGGCTCCATCTACGACAATATCCGCTACGGCAACCTGGACGCCACCGAGGAACAGGTCATGGCCGCGGCCAAAGCCACTTTCGTGGACCGCTTCGTCCGTGCCCTGCCCGACGGCTACGACACCGTGATCGATGAGGAAGGCAACAACGTCAGCGCCGGTGAAAAGCAGCTCATCACCATCGCCCGCGCTTTCGTAGCCAACCCGTCGCTGCTGATCCTCGATGAAGCCACCAGTTCCGTGGACACCCGCACTGAGCTGCTGGTGCAGAAGGCCATGGCAGCGCTCCGTACGGACCGCACCAGCTTTGTGATCGCCCACCGGCTCTCCACCATCCGCGACGCGGACACCATCCTGGTGATGGAAAACGGCAGGATCGTGGAGCAGGGCAACCACAAGGTCCTCCTCACTGCGGAAGGCGTCTACTACCGGCTGTACATGTCCCAGTTCGCGGGTGCAGACGCCGGGGAACTGCCGGTGGATGATTCGACGGCGGTGCACAGCTGAGCGGGCAGGAGGCCCCGATGCAGGAGAACGCCTTAGTGCAGGAGGACGGCTTGCAGCAGCAGGAGGGCACAGCGCAGCAGGAGGACGGCTTGCAGCAGGACGCGCAGGTGAAGCCGCTGAGCAGCGGCCGGCGGATCGAGGTCCTGGTTCCCATGCGGTGGGGCGACATGGACGCGTACGGGCACATCAACAACGTGCAGATTGTCCGGATGCTCGAAGAAGCGCGCATTGCCGCTTTCGGGCCGCCGCGGGGAGCAGGGCTGCCGGGCATCGAGCCGCACGTCTCGCTTTTCAATGACGTCCCGGAGGGAACCATGGCGCTGGTGGTGGACCACAGGATCCGGTACGTCAGGACGCTGGAGTACCGGAACGTCCCGGCTGTGGTCCAGGTGTGGATCGGCGCCGTCAAGGGAGCGAGCTTCGATATCCACTACCTGGTCCAGGATCCGGTCACCCGGGAGGACTGCGTGAAGGCGAGCAGCCACCTGGCGTTCGTGCACGAAGCCACAGGCCGGGTGCAGCGGCTCACGCCCGAACAAAAGGAACGGCTGGCGCCGTTCACTGCGTGAGCCGAATCAGCATGCGATCCGCAGGTGCAGCCCCGTTGCGCAGCGCAGCCCCGTTGCGCAGGCGGAGCCTTCAGCGGAAACTAGGAACCCAACCAAGGAGTAGTCATGGCCCAGAAAAAGACCTGGAAGGAAATGTCCCCCTCCTCAAAGGCCGGCACCATACTGGTGGCCATCGCGCAGGTGTCCCTGTTGGTGGCGGCGCAGCGGGACATTTCCAAGCGCCCTGCAGCGATGATCAACGGTCCCAAGGCTGCCTGGCGGGCGGCATCGTTCATCAACTTCATCGGACCGGTGGGCTACTTTACATTCGGCCGGAAGAAGCCGGGAGCGGGCACGTAGCGCCCCAGGAATCACCGGGCGGTCACCAGCTCTGAGTGCCCGTCCAGTTTCACCCTGTAAATTTGAATCCATGACCCCCACCTCCACTGCTGCCATGCCCCGTGCCCTCGGTGTCTCCCGCGCCCTCGGAGTCTCCCGGGAAATTGAGGAGGCTGCGTGGTTCGTGCTTGGTCCCGGGCTCCTCGGTAAGCCGTCTGCCCTGGATGGGCGCACCATGACGTGGACGTCCGAGGCGGCGGCAGAGCTTCTGGACAGGCTGGAACGGGGCACCCCGGATCCGAAGGCGCCCATGATGACCAACCTTCGGCAGAACCTCGAAGGCGCGTCCCGGGAAGCGAAGCAGCTGGCAGTGGAACTGCTGTTCCTGCAGTCGCTGCCCCTGGCCCACGAGGTGAAGTCATTGAAGGTCAAGCGCGCCCGTGTGGCCGAGGCCGCGTCATGGCTGGAACCCCCGCTGGAGCTGCCCGAGGAGCTGTACCAGGGCCTCACGGATCACGGCGTTATCCGTGATCGGACGGCGGAGTTCAACTGGACAATCTGGGACCACCTGAAATGGCTCTGCCGTTTTGTGCAGCAGGTGGACCAGCTGCCCACCGCGGCTATAGCCGGCGCGCTGCAGGACCCGCTGAAGTTCCACCGCCTCGCCGCTGCCACGCCGGGGGACCAGCCCGCCATCCGCCGCAGCATCGAGTTCCTCACCTGGCCCAGCTACTTCGAGCCCGTGGTGGCGGACGTTGAGCGCCAGGAAATCCGCGATGCCTTCGCTTCGCTGGTGGGCGGCGCAAAAGGCGACGCCGAAGAGGACATCACCGCGGATATCCACCGCATCCGCCTGCACCTTGATGAGCAGGCCGGGCAGCGCATCGACTGGTACGCCCGCCAGCTGGTCAGCCAGTGGCGCAAGGTGGGCGACCCCGGCCGCCGGGCCTGGCTGCTGCGCACGCACAGCGACAACACCGAGCTGCTCACCGCCTGGCAGGGCGAGGAAAAGGTGACGCTCGACGTCGAACATCTCCGCCTGCTGGGGCCAGGCGTCACGGCGGGGGTGGTCCAGCATGCCGTGGACGAGGACTACAAGCACCTTGGCTATGTGGAGCGCGAGGACACCAAAACCGCTGTCTTTGCGTTCCTGACAGTGATGAAGCCCGGGGACCTGGCGCTGTACCAGCACGCCGGAACGGTGCGGCTCGGCGTCGTACTGGGGGAGCCTGAACACAACGAGGACAACCGGCGGCTGCGCCGGAAGGTCCGCTGGTTCGACGAAGGCCACACCACCACCAGCCTTCCCCGCCACGTGCAGCGGCAGCTGGCCACCCCAGGGATCGTTGTTGACCTGACCAGGGTGGTGCAGGCGCTGCAGGGCCTGCTGCCGGCAGAAGCGGAAACAGAGCCCGACGGCGATACTGAAGCCGCCGCCGTCGTCCCTCCCGTCCAGGAGGGCTTCCGCCCGCTGACCCGCGAGTTCGCGGAGTCACTGCACATGGAGCTGGAGCCGCTCCAGGAGATCGCCGAGCTGCTGGAGGAGAACCGGCAGCTGGTGCTGTACGGCCCGCCGGGCACCGGTAAAACCTACCTCGCCAAGCACCTCGCGGCGGAGCTTGCCGACGACACCACTGATGAGCGGGTCAAACTGGTCCAATTCCACCCTTCGTATGCCTACGAGGACTTTTTCGAAGGCTACCGGCCGGACAAAACGGACGAAGGCCAGGTGTCCTTCAAACTTGTCGCCGGTCCGCTCCGCCGCCTCGCCGAAGAAGCGGCCAAGCCCGGCAACGAGAAGAAACCGTACTTCCTCATCATCGACGAGATGAACCGCGCCAACCTCGCCAAGGTGTTCGGTGAGCTGTACTTCCTGCTGGAGTACCGCGATGACCGGATTTACCTGCAGTACAGCCCCAATGAGCCGTTCACCCTGCCGGACAACCTCTACATCATCGGCACCATGAACACCGCGGACCGGTCCATCGCCATGATGGACGCCGCCATCCGCCGCCGTTTTGCGTTCATCGAACTGCACCCGCAGACCGAACCGGTGAAGGACTCGCTGCTCCGTTTCCTTGAGGCCCGGCAGCTGGACACCACCCCGGCACTGCTTTTGGATGCCCTCAACGCGGCCATCGACGAGTGGGACCGGGACCTCATGATCGGTCCCTCGTACTTCATGAAGCCGGCAGCCCAGACCCCTGCCGGGCTGCGGCGGATCTGGAAGTACGAGCTGATGCCCCTGCTCGAGGAGCACTACCACGGCCAGCTGACCCGGGCCCAGCTTGAGGAACGCTTCGGGCTGGACCGGCTGCTGGAACGCCTTGCGGCCCGCTGACCCGGGTGCGTCTGTCCGGCACCTGGTGCTGGACGAACTGTCCCGCGGGATGGTGGAACGGCTGGATCCTGCCAGCGCCTCGTTCCTGAACGCCAGTGGTCTCGCCAAGGCGTCGCCCATGGGGCTTGGGCTGTACCGGATCGAGCCTGTAGGCAAGGTGGGCTCTGTGCGGACTCCCAGGGTGCAGCTGGATGTCCGGCCCAAGGACCGGCTGGGGCTCAGCCGGCTCCTGTTCCTGCTCAGCTACGCGGGGGAACAGGGGTTCCGTCCCGACACCGTGGCTGCCGTCGAGGACCGGGAGCTCTGGAGTGCGCTGGCTGAGTCGTTGGCACAGCTCGCCGAACGGGCGCTGGGACGCGGTGTGCTGCAGGGCTACCGCACGGTGGACGAGTCGCTCCGCACGGTCAAAGGACGGATCCGCATCTCGGACCAGATCTCCCGGCGGCCCGGCATGCTGGTGCCCCTGGAAGTGTCCTACGACGAGTTCAGCGAGGACATCGCCGAGAACCGCATCCTGCGTGCCGCCCTTGAGCGGATGGGCCAGGTGCCGCGGGTCCGGCCCGCGGTGCTGAGCCGGCTGCGCCAGCTCAAGGGAAAGCTCGACGCCGTCACCCGCCTTCCCGCCGGCGCCCCGCTTCCGCCGTGGACGGCCAGCCGGATGAACCTCCGCTACCACGCCGTCCTCCGCCTCGCGGAACTTATTCTCCGCAACGCCTCGGCTGAAGCCGGCCAGGGCAAGCAGCAGACCGCTGCGTTCGTGGTGGACATGGCGCAGGTGTTCGAGGATTTTGTCGGCACGGCCCTGCGGGAGGCGATGGGCGCGTACCCGGGGGAGCTCCGGCTCCGGTACAACGCACTCCTGAGCGAGGCGGTGCGGGACGCGGACCGGTTGTCAGTGCGGCCGGATGCCGTGCACCTGCTGGGCGGACGGCCCGTGGTGGTCTACAACGCCAAGTACAAAGCCGCGTCCGACCTCGGTGCCTCGCTGACGGCCGACCATTACCAGATGCTCGCCCACTGCACCGCCCTGGCAGTGCCCACCGCCTGGCTGGTCTACGCGGGGTCCGGCGAGGTCAAGCTCCGCCGCATCCTGAACACGGACATCGACATTGTGGAGTTCCCGCTGGACCTGTCGAGGCCGCCGTCGGAAATCCTCGCCTCGATCGGGGAACTCGCCCGCCAGTCCTGGGGCGAGGTGGTCCGGCAGGCCCGCACCGGCGCGTAAGGCTGGGACTGCCCTGCCGCCGTCGTACGCTCTGGCCGTGTTGCACCGGAACCCTGCGGGCGAGGTCGTCCGGCAGGCCCGCGTTGGCGCCTAACGCTGGGACTGCCTGCCGCCGTCGTACGCGCTGGCCTTACTACACCGGTACCCGGAACGTGAAAGTGGTTCCCTGGCCCAGGGCGCTTTCCACTTCGATGGTCCCGCCGTGGGCCTCAACGATCGCTTTGCTGATCGGCAGGCCCAGACCGACGCCGGGGATGGCTGTCCGGCGGACGTTGCTGGTTCGGAAAAACTTCGCGAAGACCTCCGAGGCGTCTTCCGCGCTCATGCCCATCCCGGTATCGCTGACCCGGCATGCCAGGTGGCCGTCCTCCTGGGCCAGCGAGACCAGTACGTTCCCGCCGTCGGGGGAGTACTTAATGGCATTGGACACCAGGTTGTCCAGCACCTGGGAAATCCGGGCCCCGTCCACGTGGGCCTCCAGCCGCTCCGGTGTGTCGGCGGCCAGCACCACGCCGGCAGCGGCCGCCTTGGGCATGGCCGAGGAAACGCTGGTCCGCACCAGGTCCGCCACGTCGACGGAGTGGGGCGTGACGATCAGCTGTCCGTTGCGGCTGGACAGCAGGTCGCTGACCAACGTCAGCAGGCGCTCGGAGTTCCTGCGGATGATCTCCAGCATGCCGCGCTGCGACTCCTCCGGCTCATCCCCGAGCAGGATCTCCACGTAGCCAAGAATGGACGTCAGGGGTGTCCGGAACTCATGCGAGACGCTGGAGACGAAGTCGTCCTTGGCCGTCAGCGCGTTGACGAGGTCCGTGACGTCGCTGAAGGCAATGACGGATCCGGAGAACTTCCCGTCGGCGTCCTTCATGGCCCGGGCTGTTGTCACGAAAGCGCGCTGCTCTTTTCCCGACCCCAGCCAGACAAGGTAATCCGTAAAGGTTTCCCCGAGAACGGCACGGCGGACAGGGCGCTCCTGGACGGGGACCGGCGTCTTGCGGTCCGGTCCGAAGACCAGCAGCTGGGACTCGTTCGGGTCCGCTATGTCCCTGGGCCGCGCCAGTTCGTGGTTAATCCGCTGCTTCCGGTTCATCAGCACGTCATGCCCGTCCGCGTCCACGGCAAGGACGCCCAGATGGACAGTGTCCAGGACAGTGTTCAACAGCGCTTCCTGGCGCTGGCTGGTGCGGAGGTTGGCCTGCAGCTGGGCGTCCTTGTCCTCCAGTTCCCGCTGCTGCCGCGTCATGCTGAGCGTCAGGACGCTCACGGAAACACCGATGCCGAGCATCATCACGGGCAGCAGCAGCGACCGTGCCAGGTCCTGTGCCGTAAAGGTTCCCTTGATCAGCAACGGAACCCAGATGATTGCCAGCGGCGCCAGGAAGGACAGCCACAAGGCAGCCCTTGGGTAGTACCCGGAGGCGCACAGCCAAATGACCGGGAACACGGCAAGCAGGCTGATACCCGTCAGGCTTTCCTGCCCGCCTTCCCTGCCCAGGGCAATGGAGACGAAATCCAGCAGCGGAAGAATCAGGAAGCTTGTGTAGGGCAGCCGCTCCCAGGGAACCAGATAGCACAGGGCCATGATGGCCCCCTGGGACACCAGGAACGCGACAAAGAACGGGTTGGTCATTGTGGCCGGGAAGAACGCCCAGATCAGGAAGGCTGTGAGGAGCGTCGTCACAAACAGCGGCATCTGGCTCAGCGCCACCCGATCCGTCAGCCGGTACTCGTGGAAGGGGCGCCGGAAGAATCTGATTCGGCCGGATGACCACGCAGCAGGGTTAGTCATGGCGCAGAAACTTACGGGACAGGGTGTGCGAGGCCATATCAGCAGGATATCCGCAGCCAGCTATACTTCTGACGTTGGCTGCTGAGGGGGCACTATGAGTGATGCACGTGTGGGACTGGTCATCGAGGATGACCACGACATCCGGGAACTGGTTCGCACTGTGCTGACCCAGGCAGGCTTTGAGGTGACAGTGGCCAGCAGCGGCGCCGAAGGCGTACTGACGGCGAAGACGCTCAACCCGGATGTCATCACGCTGGACCTTGGCTTGCCGGACATTGACGGGTTTGAGGTCTCCCGGCAGATCCGCGAGTTTTCGGACGCCTACATCGTGATGCTGACAGCCCGCACCGAGGAGCTGGACACCCTCATTGGCCTTGAATCCGGCGCGGACGATTACCTGACGAAGCCGTTCCGCCCCAGGGAGCTGCGCGCCCGCATCGCTGCCATGATGCGCCGCCCCCGTACCGTCCCGGACCCGGCCGACGCTGCCGGCGGGGAGGCAGCCATGGAGGGCCAGGCGCATCCCGAGCGGGGGAATTACAGCCATAACGGCCTGGAGCTAAGCTATGCATCCCGCACGGTAACCGTGGACGGCGCTGAGATGAACCTGACCCGGACCGAGTTTGAACTCCTGCACGCCCTGCTGGAAGCCGGCAGGACTGTCCGTACCAAATCGGACCTGGTGCGCCGCCTACGGGACGAGGATTACGACGTCGGCGGTTACATCAGCGAAGCGGACGAAAGGTCCGTCGAGGTGCACATGGGAAACCTGCGCAAGAAACTTGGTGACTCGCCGCAGAAGCCGCGCTGGCTCCAGACGGTCCGCGGCGTCGGCTACAGGCTGGCCCCCGGCGAGCACTGAGCCTGCAGCCTGTTCGTTGTTTGCCGGCTGCACTGGCTGATTTGTCTTAGGAACGCGGCCGCGAGCCTGGGAAGGACGACGGCGGCGGCGTCCGGCCCACCGCTCCGGATTTCGCCTTCCAAGGCCATGGCGAGGCCGGCAAGCCGCTCGGCGCCCACCATTTGGCTCGATGTCTTCAGGCTCAGGACGGCGTCCACCGCCCCGTCCAGGTCTCCGGTAGTCAAGGCCAGCCGCAGGCGGCCGACGCGCTGCGGGAGGTAGTCAATAAAGTTCCCCACGAAGACCCTGCAGTACCCCTCGTCTTCCTCGAGTTCCTCACGCAGCCGGTCCATGACTGTCCGGTCCACCAGTGGCCGACCGGCATCATCGGAAGGGGTCATCATTGTCCTTTCGGCTGTGGTCTTCCACTCCGGAAACCGGGGGGTTAGATGGCGCATCAACTCTTCTTCAGATTAGGGCTGCTCTGCATACTCAAAAGTGGTTTCCGATGAGAATTGTGGGTTTCTTGATGAGACTGCGGGTTTTTACGTCCAATGCTTGAGCCTGTGCATTTCGTGCCGATAAGCAGTGGGTGCGGCCGCAAGTAGGTGTTGGGAATAGCTTCTTTCCGGCACGGGATTTCCGAGCGTCAACAAACGGAGCGGTTAGGTTCGTTCCGCTGCAATCTTTTCCACTCACGAAGATGGACGCGGCATGCGCCCGTGGTGCGGTTCCGCCGGTGAGGTGGGAGCCGTGGGCATGGAGCGGCGGCTGCGAAGCCGAATGGAATAAGAGCCTGGTGCCCTACCTTGCTGCCCAGCCCGTCATTATCGGCTTCGTGCGGTTCCGGCTGTGGAAGGAGGCCTAGAGGCGCATCAACACCAGTGCTTCCTCGGCGTCCGCTTGGAATGCGCGCCTGTTGGCGCGGGGCAGTTAGCTGGCGAGAGGGGATGTCGTTGCTCCGGATCTTGGTGCTGTGGTCCTCCAAGCGGGACAACGCAGTTATCCTTACGGACCAACATCAAGGGTGGACAGGGCAAATACTTAAGATTGCCTCAAGATTGCTTTCTGTTGAGGCGCTCAAGGTCTGAGGAGGAATTTGTTTCCAGGAACTGCATCAAGTGGGTTTCAAGTGCGGACGCATCTTTGAGTTCGCATTCCCAGACAGTGAGCACTTCCCAGCCGGAGTCCTCCAGCAGACGGCGCTGCCCGGCGTCGCGTTCCCTGGTGCGTGAGCGCTTTGCCTCCCAGAATTCGGCGTTCGCTTTGGGGGCGTGCTGGCCCACCCGGCAGTCGTGGAAATGCCAGAAGCAGCCATTGACGAAAATCACCTTACGGCGGCCAGCGAAGACAAGGTCCGGATTGCCCGGAAGGCGGGTGCTTCCCGCTTGGCCATGCAGGCGATACCGGTAACCCTTGGCGTGAAGGAGTTTGCGGACCAGCAACTCTGGCTTGGTGTTCTTGCCCCGGATGCGGGACATGTTCCAGCTGCGCTGCTCCGGGCTCAGCTTATCCGCCATGCTTTCAGTCTAGATTCCTAGAAACCGCGCTCCGGC
Organism: Arthrobacter sp. Z1-9; assembly: GCF_054792695.1. Lineage (NCBI taxonomy): Bacteria > Bacillati > Actinomycetota > Actinomycetes > Micrococcales > Micrococcaceae > Arthrobacter > Arthrobacter sp. Z1-9. The sequence continues at coordinate 1,121,904 of NZ_CP096456.1, forward strand.
TGGTCCCCGAGCTGGAAATGGCGCCCGCTGACGGAGACGGGCTCGATCTCGACGTAGAAGTCCTTGAGCGTTGGAACCCACGACTTCAGTCCTAGCTCCTCGACGGCTGCCAGTTCCGCCGAGTTGCTCAGCACCCGGGCTTTCCCCCGAAGAACCACGGACCACGCCTCGTCCGACAAGATGCCGTCGGCTTCGAAGAGCACGGCCGAATTGATGGTCAGTTGGGCGAGCTTGTTCCCTGGGGCTGTCCTCAAATAGAGCTTGCCGTTTGAGCTGACGTAGTTGACCGGAAAGATATCCGGTTCCCCGGCTACGGAGACCACCAACCGTCCGTGCTTCGTCCCTTCCAGCAGGCGCCAGGACTGTTCGTCGTTGAGTTCCAGGACTGGATTGCCATCCTTGTGTTTGAACATCATGCCGCCATTCTTCTACGTTATGTAGAAATGCGCTAGGGCGGTTTGTTGGTTCTTGCCTTCGTTCCTATTGCTGTGCGATCGGGCCAGCGCTTTGGTCAGGGCATTCTTAGGCGCCCGCCTCCTTATGACCTTCTAGTCTTTTGCGCCAGTGATAAAACCAGGTCGAAGTTCCTGTGGATAAGTTTGATCGCCCAAATGTGACCTGGGCTACCCTTAAGTCACTGTCCCGAGCATGCCGTCTGGAAACTATTGGGGGATTAGCGGCCCATGACATCGCACAATGTATTCACGTCCCGCCTTATGCGTTCCGGCGTTCTAGCAGTGGCTGTTGGTGCTGCACTTACATTGGCCGGCTGCGCGGGCGGAGCACCTGCAGATCCAGGCACAGCTTCCCCGACAGCCACGGAAGTGACTTCACCAAGCCCTTCCCCCACGCCTACGCCTACAGCCAGCGCCCTATACAAACCCGCTGATGCATCTGGCCCCGCCCAGAATGTGCCAGTCCCTGTGCTGCCGGAAGTGGCGAAGACGGAAACAAAGGAGGGGCTAGAAGCTTTCATCCGGTACTGGTACGCAACGCTAAATTACGCATTCGAGACCGGTAAAACGGAAAAACTTGTAGAAATAAGCGGACCAGGCTGTGTTTTCTGCCACGGACTAAAAGACGGAGTGACGGAAGCGTGGGGCGAAGGCCGCTGGGTATCGGGAGGAAAAATTGAAACTCCTGCTATCTCAGTTGTATTCGAACCCGGGGTAGAACCACACGCCGTAGTCCAGGTGCTACAGCAAGAGATCGAGATTAGAGAATCGGACGGAAGTCTCTTCCAAGCTCCTACAGCCGCCACCAATACTGGAAGTCGGGCGGCGGCTACTTTTGGCTCCACGGGTTGGGTGATGACTGACCTTGGCCTGATTAGGTAAAGAGGATGAAGGTGCGCTCGCTGAAAGTCATTTTTATGACCTTGCTGCTGCTGCTTGTCGCTCCGACGCTCGCGTTCGCAGACATCTCACTGGGCTATGAAGAGAAGGGGCTCGGGGTTGGTGCAGATCAATGGGTAATTGACGAAACCACAGGCCAACTAAGCCGTGCAACACCCGGAACTGCAAATGCCGACCCCAACGACTACAAGTACGAACTTCAGTGCCACCTTGGCGGGGGCGACTTTGACACGCCCTGCCTTGCGCGGCAACTCGAATGCAAGGACGGCCCTGACGGTGAAGCCGGTATTCCTGTCACTTGGCTATCGAGGCCCCGTGGAGTTCCCGGCGCCGTCTGGGCCTACCACTCGGGCCCGACCTGCCTCTACGATGCTCGGCCCGAGGACCTGCTGCCCCGTATTGCCGCCGAGATCCAGCGGCAGTTCCAAAGCCTGCCGGTAAACGCCGGAACGGTCGTGGCCCAGCCCAGCCCGCACACGCTTAGGGGCGCTGAGACCAACTTTTACGCAGAGGCCGTGGAACAGCAGTTCGATGTCACCATGTTCGGACAGCAGGTGCACATTGTCGCAACACCGGTTCAGTACACCTGGAACTACGGCGATGGCACCGTATTCGGTCCCCAGCCGTCGATGGGAGGCCCGCTGCCGCAGGACCGATGGGGTGAAAAGACGAGGACCAGCCACGCCTACGGAGCCACGGGTGACTTCCAAGTCGTGCTGACCACATCCTTCCAGGGAACCTATTCCGTCAACGCCGGGCCGCCCCTGCCTATCCCGGGCCAAGGCCAATTCAGCGCGCCACCTCAGACCATCAGTGTTTGGCGGTCGCTCACCCGCAACTACGCCGACGACTGCAACGCGAACCCCCAGGGGCAGGGCTGCCCTGGAGTTGGGGCAGAGCGCTAACCCCGGCATCAGACCGTCCGGCATGAGAACGACCCCGCCCCGACGGCAGCACAACCGGAAGGGCCAGGATGTGATTCGCGCCGCATTCGGAATAGTTGCAAGCGCCTCTCAGTTGGGCCAAACAGAACATTGAAATCTTCGAAAGGACGCGCATGCTGTTTTCCCCTCTGGCCCTTGGCGAACTTGAACTCCCGAACCGACTGGTGATGGCACCCCTGACTCGGCTCCGCGCCGGCGAGGAAGGCGTCCCCGGTCCTCTCCTTGCTGAGCATTACCGCCAGCGTGCTTCCCTCGGCCTCATCGTCAGCGAAGGAACCTACCCGAGCCCCGCTGGTCGTTCCTACCCGGGCCAGCCTGGCATCGTCACCGAAGAGCAGGTGGCCGGCTGGAAGAACGTTACCGACGCCGTCCACGCAGAAGGCGGCCGCATGTTCGCCCAGATCATGCACGGCGGCAGGGTTTCGCACCCGGACATCACCGGCGGCAACACCATCGTGGCTCCCAGCGCCGTAGCTATCGAGGGTGACGTCCGCACCCCGTCCGGTAAGCAGCCGTACCCCGTGCCGCACGCACTGACCACTGACGAACTGCCGCTGGTGATCCAGGAATTCGTCGCCGCCTCGCTGAATGCCATCGAAGCCGGTTTCGACGGCGTCGAACTGCACTCTGCCAACGGCTACCTCCTCCACGAGTTCCTGGCGCCGAACGCCAACGTCCGCACCGACAGCTACGGCGGTTCCCCGGAGAACCGGGCACGTTTCGTGATCGAGACAGTCAACGCGGTAGTGGCAGCGGTCGGAGCCAACCGGGTGGGCATCCGCATCTCTCCGGAGCACAACGTACAGGGCATTGCCGAGGTTGACGCAGCCGATGTCCGTGCCACCTACGAGGTCCTGGTGGACAGCATTGCCCCGCTTAACCTTGCCTACCTCAGCATCCTGCACCACGAACCCAGTGGCGAGTTGGTCCAGGATCTCCGGGCGCGCTTCGGTGGCACCTTCCTGGTCAACACCGGCTTCAGCGTTGTCACTACCAAGGAGGAAGCCGCTGCCCTGGTGGCCGACGGTCATGCGGACGCAGTAGTGGTGGGCCGTCCCGCCATCGCCAATCCGGACCTGGCGCGGCGCTGGAACGAGAGCCTGCCGCTGAATGAACCGGACCCCTCCACCTTCTACGCTGATGGAGCCGAGGGCTACACGGACTACCCGGCCTACGCCGGCTAAGGCTCCTTAAACAGTAAGTGCGAGACAGCAGCGACGGCGGCACCCGACTAGGGTGCCGCCGTCGTTTGCTGCTCGGTGTGCTGTCCCGGCAGCGGGCGCCAGAGGCCATCCGACGGCCTTTGGCTGATGAAGTTGGCCCACCGGGCTCCTCTGGGGTCCCGGCGGTGATCAGATGCTACTCCAGCAAATGGAGTTTTACTAGAGCCCGGTCAGGCACCGGCAAAATGGGCTAGAGAAGTGCCTCCCGGCCGGTTCCTTCCGTCATAACGAGCTTTCCGTCCTCGATGGATACGAGGACGCTTTTGGGCTTGCCGCTGACCTTCGTGATCGCTTTCAGGCCCCGGTTGGTTACCTCGACTCCCACCTGTGCGCCCTTCGCCGGCAGCTCTATGGAAACCTCGGATGCAATGCCGAGTATCGGGTTGGTGGAAACATCCAGGTCCCGCCGCGCTTGCTTGCCGTTCACCGTCACGGTGATGTTGGCTTCTTCGAACCCCTCCTGAAACACGATAAGCAGTTCCCGCATGATGCCCTCTTCCTCGAGCGTTCGGTGCCTGTGACGGCATTTCAACTACAGCACTTTGCGGGCGGCAGTGGAATACCCTTGCCGAACGTCCCTGACTGCCGCGGCAGTGGAGCCGGGCAAGCGCTTAGGGCAAGATGTTCTGGTGACTCAACTGCCGCACCCCCCGTCCGCTGCTCCGTCAACGCCCACAAAAAGGGAGGACGGAATCTACAGCCAGATCGCAACTGAACTGGGCGTCAAAGCCTGGCAGGTGAAGGCGGCTGTGGAGCTGCTCGACGGCGGGTCAACAGTCCCGTTTATTGCCCGGTACCGCAAGGAGGCCACCGGGACGCTGGACGACACCCAGCTTCGTGAGCTTGACGAGCGCCTGCGCTACCTCCGTGAACTGGAGGACCGCCGTCGTACCGTGCTCGACGCCGTTGCAGCGCAAGGCCAACTGACGCCCGAACTGCAGAAGGCGATCCTCGCCGCTGACACTAAATCTCGGCTCGAGGACATCTACCTGCCGTTCAAGTCCAAGAGGCGGACCAAAGCACAGATCGCGCGAGAGGCGGGCTTGGAACCGCTGGCCGAGGCACTGCTGAAACGGCCAGAGTTTCATCCGGAACGCGAAGCCGCCAAATACCTCAACCCGGAACATGCTGTTGGGGACGCCGCTGCCGCGCTCGCCGGTGCCCGTGCCATTCTGGTTGAGCGCGTCGCCCAGGATCCCGACCTTGCGGCCACCCTGCGCGAGCGCCTCTGGACGCAGGGCCGCATGGTGTCGCGCGTGAAGAAGGGGAAGGAGTCCGAAGGGCAGAAGTTCGCTGACTACTTCGAGTTTGCCCAAGCGCCGGCCGGGATGCCGTCGCACCGCGTGTTGGCTTTGCTGCGGGGGGAGAAGGACGGCATCCTTGAACTCGACCTCGCCGAAGCAGACCCCGCGGACGACGCCGCCCTTGCAGCCGCGCGCTTACGGTACGAGTCGGCGGTGGCCAGGTGCCTAGGGGTCGCCGACCGTGGGCGTCCCGCCGATGCCTGGTTGATGGAAACGGCCCAGCTGGCGTGGCGGTCCCGAGTGTTGGCGAGGCTGACAGCTGACCTCCGCGGCAAGATGTTCGCAGCGGCCGAGGATGAGGCGGTCCGCGTTTTCGCCGCAAACCTTCGCGATGTGCTGCTGGCCGCGCCGGCCGGGAACAAGGCCACGCTCGGCCTGGACCCCGGACTTCGAACCGGCGTCAAGGTAGCCGTGGTTGATGGCACCGGCAAGGTCGTGGCCACGGATACCGTCTACCCTCATGCCCCGGCACGCAAGTGGGACGAAGCACTGGCGACTCTTGTTCGGTTGGCGCGGCAGCACGCCGTCGAACTCGTGGCCATTGGCAACGGAACAGCATCGCGCGAAACTGACAAGCTCGCAGCCGAACTGATAAAGCGCTTGCCGGACGTGGAACGGAAACCGCAAAAGCTCGTGGTCTCCGAAGCGGGGGCATCGGTTTACTCTGCTTCCGCTCTCGCTGCAGCAGAGCTGCCCGGCATGGACGTGTCCCTGCGCGGAGCCGTCTCTATCGCCCGGCGCCTGCAGGATCCGCTTGCGGAGTTGGTGAAGATCGATCCCAAGTCCATCGGCGTGGGCCAGTACCAGCACGATGTCACAGCGTCCAAGCTGGACCGCAGCCTGGATGCGGTGGTGGAGGACTGCGTGAACGCCGTGGGCGTGGACGTCAACACTGCCTCGCCAGCGCTGCTCAGCCGCGTGGCCGGCGTCGGGCCCCTGCTCAGCGAGAACATCGTGGCGTACCGGAATGAGCATGGCCCCTTTGCCAAGCGCAGCGACCTGAAGAAGGTGCCGCGGCTTGGCGCGAAGGCGTTCGAGCAGTGCGCTGGCTTCCTTCGGATTACAGGGGGATCGGAGCCGCTGGATGCCTCCAGCGTGCACCCGGAGTCCTATCCCGTGGCGCGGAAGATTCGTGTGGCTGCCGGCTCTGCGCCTGCTTCATCGCTGGACCCGCGTGACTTTGTGGATGACACGTACGGGCTCCCCACGGTTCAGGACATATTGTCCGAGCTGGACAAACCCGGGCGCGACCCGCGGCCGGCATTTGCAGCCGCGACGTTCTCGGAGGGGATCGAGAAGATTTCCGACCTCAGGCCCGGGATGGTTTTGGAGGGGACTGTGACCAACGTTGCGGCGTTCGGGGCGTTCGTGGATGTGGGCGTGCATCAGGACGGACTGGTCCACGTCTCGGCCCTGGCGAACCGCTTCGTGGCCGATCCGCGCGAAGTGGTGAAGTCAGGACAAGTGGTTCGGGTGAAGGTCCTGGAGGCAGACCCCGAACGGAAGAGGATTTCGTTGACGTTGCGGCTGGACGACGAGCCCTCCTCCGGGGCCGCGGGTTCGGGTGCTACATCGTCGGGGAAGTCCGGCGGTCGGCCGCAAAACCAGGAGCGGGGCAAGAACCAAAGCGGCGGGCGCGGCGGAAACCCCGGCACGGGGCGGGGCGGCACGCAGGGTTCGGAACGCGGCGGACGGCAGGAGCAGGCACGATCGGGTGGAAAGACGGCACGTAACGAGGCAGTGCCTGGCCGCACCTCTGCTGCCCAGCCGGCTCCGGTGAACACGGCCATGGCTGAGGCGCTGCGGAAGGCCGGGCTGGGTAAGTAGCTTGTTCGGCGACTCGGTGCCGTATTTGAGGCTGCGGCCTTGCGCTGCGGCTTAGGCAAGCGACAACACGAACGCGAGGACGAATCCTGCGGCCGTGCTCAGGGCGACGGCTGGTCCGCCATGTTCATACGCTTCCGGCATCAGGGTGTCCGCCAGCGAGGCGATCACTGCACCGGCTGCGAACGCCAGAGGTATGGAGATCGCCTCCGGGTCCGCTCCGGACAGCGGTCCAGCTCCTATGACGACGGCGATGACGAGCAGAACCGCACACGCCAGCCATAGTCCGAGGATGCTGCCTGTCGAACGGCCCTGGCTCCGCATGGACGCCGAACCGACCAGTGCTTCAGGGAAATTGGAGACGAAAATAGCGGCAAGGAGCGCCAAACCGCCGGTTCCTTCCCCCAGCGAGATTCCTAGGGCAACGTTCTCCGGCACGCCGTCAAGGGTGACGGCGGCCAAGAGCGCCAGCCCGGCCGCTCCGCGGGTTGATGCAGAAGTGGCAGCCTTATCGGTAGCGGCGGCATCAGTGTCGAGCTTGGCGCTGCCCTGGAACTCGTCGGCAGGTGTGGCGTGTTTCTGTTCTCCGGCCTGCGCCCACCGGTCCAGCAGTGCGCTGAGGACCGTGAACACCACAGCGCCGCCCATGAGGCCGATGGCTGCGCGGATGATCCCGCCGTGCTCATAGGCATCTTCGAACAGTTCGAAAGCGAGTGCCGTGATGAGTGAACCGGCGGCGAAGGCCAGCAGCATGGCCAAGAGACGCTTGGGCAGCTCAAAACGGACGCCAACGAAGGCACCTACGACTAAGGCGCTGGACGCTATGATGCCAAACCACAGCGACATCATCATGCGGCAAGTATAGGAGTGCGCGGCTGACGTGGGAATACGTCACGGGCCCTTCACCCGGTGGGCGTACTTTCGATGACGATGGGTTTCTGCAAAGGTGGGTTCATGACCTATTTCCTGGAGTACATCATCCCCGCAGCCGCCGACGATGCCGAGTTCGAGTTCCCGCACGACGAGATCAACTCCGGTACTACCATCCCCCTGACCCAGACGGATGCCGAGGTTGTGCACACCCCTGAACTCCCGGCGCGGACGGGCATCATAGGCGCCACTGTCCCAGAGGCAAAACTGGAAGCCGAGCAGCTGATCACCCACAGCCGTGCCTCTGAAGCGTCCCTGTACTTCGACCCGTCCAACTCCCTCAACGCTGGAGTGGGAACCCTCGTGGCCACCTTCAGTGAAGGCCGCGGCTGGCAGGACGTTTAGGACATAACGCTTCGGGGCCGGTTAGTGCCCGGGGAAGCTAGGTCATAGCGCTTCGGGTCCGGTTAGTGCCCGAGGAAGCGGGGCCGGCCAAATTGGGTCCGGACACCGGGGGAGTACAGCACGGACTCCGGCGGGCCGTCCACTGTGATTCCCGCGGCTCGCATCAGCCCATCCTCCAGCTCGACCAGATCCGCCGTGTAAAGCGGCCACGGTTCATGCGTATTTGGGATGTAGACGGTCCGGCCCCAGAAAACGCTGTGCAGCCCGAATCGTGCAGTCAGAAATGTTGAGAGGGGATCCTCCGCGGGCGAGCCGAGATCTGGCGCAGCACGAAAGATGCTTTGGGCGCCTCGCCGGAATCTGCGGACGGAGTAGCTGGTGGCAGGGGTTCGGTCTGAGGGTGGCTGGTAACCCGTCCTCGACCAGACGTACCGTATGCCAACCGCCCTGGCGGCCAGGACTACGGGCAGCCGGTTTGCGTCGAGGGTCAAAAATACGACACCACGGGTTCCGTCGGGTTCCCTGGAGTAAAGACGGACGTTGACCTCATTGAAGCTCCCCAGGTAGGGGATGCCTGGTCCGCGTCCAATCCCTGCCTCCTTCATTCGGAAGCCGATGAGGCCCGCCCAGGAGGTTCCGTCGAAAGTGTCTGGCTGCACGCCAGGAGGCATAAACCGTGCAGCAACTGACTCCGGAATGCGCCAGTGGAGGAATATGGCGTCCATCCAGCGCTGGTCCATAATGACAGGAAGATGCAGTTCCTCCGGCAGGGGCCACCGTGCCGAATTGTCCTGGTGCAATGTCACGGTTCTCTCTCCTGCTGATTCAGCGCGCGAGTACCTGCGGGAGGCTCCCAGTCACCGATAGGGGTGGTCTCGGGACAAGCTCGCCGGCCTTAGCACTAGGGCGAGTCTCCTTGGTGTCGTAGCAAGATGACGAAAGCGTAGAGGACGACGTCCTAGTGGTGGCAGTCCTGCTCATGCTGTGAAGCCTAGCGGAGCCTTTTGGAAACCAGCAGGGCGCTTCCTGAGGATCGCCGCCTTAATGAAAGCACGACGGCTGTTGAAGGCACCATGGCTTGTTGAAGGCATTACGGGCCATCAGCCGGGGCCGTCTGGTGTCAGCCCCTTCCCGCCGGGCGCTGCTCATTCCCGGGGTGGGGGTGGTGGTTTGAAGTAGGTGTTGTGTTGGGGTTTTTGGTGTGGGTCGAGGTGTTTTGGGGGTGTGTACCAGGGGGTGCCGTTGATGATGGTGATGGTCCATTGTTCTTTGTGGATCAGGTGGTGGTGGCCTGAGCAGAGGAGTGCGCCGTTGTCGACGGTGGTGGTGCCGCCGTTGGACCAGTAGGTGACGTGGTGGGCTTCGCACCAGGGGGCGGGGATGGTGCAGTTGGGGAAGGTGCAGCCTTGGTCGCGGGCGGTGATGGCTTGGCGTTGGGCTGGGGTGAAGAGCCGGGTTTTGCGGCCGAGGTCCAGGATTTCGCTGTGGGTGCCGAGGAGGGCGGGGATGATGTCGGCGTCGCAGGCGATTTTGCGGATTGTGGCGGCGGCGACGGGGCCGGTGAAGGCGAAGTTCCCGGTACCGGTACCCGTGCCGGTGCCGGTGCCGGTGCCGGTGCCTGCGCCGGTGCCGGGATTGCGTTCGGGGTGGGGGAGGAGGTCCTGGTAGTTGATGGTGGCGATGATTTGGGGGCGGTTGCCGCCGGTGGCGGGCAGGGTGTTGGTGGTCAGGGCGGTTTTGACGGCGCCGATGAGTCCCTCGAGTTGTTTCTGGGGCCGGGTGCGCCGGTCCAGGTCCACGTCGCCGTCCCGCCAGGGATCCCGGCCGGTCCCGGTACCCATGCCAATGCCTGTTACGGTCCCAGCGCCAGCGCCTGTGCCGGTCCCAGCGCCAGCACCTGTGCCTGTGCCTGTGCCGGTGTCTGTGTCGGTTCCTGTTGCTGTGGTGGTGCGGGGGTTGGTGGCGGTGTTCATGACGGTGAGGAGGTGTTCGTACTGGTCGGTGGTAGCGAAGATTTCGATGTGGTGCAGGCCGTGGCGGGGTTTGCGGATGAAGGCGCCTTGGCTGTGGCGGAGGGCTTCTTCGCTGGGTTCGGTGCCGTCGGCGTCGATGGTGTCGGCCCAGCGGCGGGCGACGCGGGCAAGGAAGTCCGGATCGGCGGTGGCGGCTGTGCTGGTGAGGTTTTCCTCGATCAGGACCAGCCGTTCGGGTGTGACGAGGTGGCGGAGCCGGTTCAGGGTCAGACTGATGATGGTCCCGGCACGGGAAGAGACCGCAGGACTGGTAGCAGCCCGGGTCGTTGCGGTGTCCTCGCCCCCGTCCCCGATGTCCCCGGTGTTGGTGGAGTCTTCTTCGCTCCCGGTGGTGTTCGCGGTGTCCTCGACGGTGCCGGCAGGTGCAGGTGTGGGTGTGAGGGCTGCGGCGAGGTGTTCGCGGGTGGCTGGGATGATGTCGCCGGTGAGTGTGGTGGTGGGGAGGATGTCTGCTGCGAGGGCGAGCCGGCGGTGGGCTTCGCTCTTGGCGATCCGCAACCGCAGTCGCAGGAACTCTGCAGTGTTGGCGCACCCGTCATCGGCAGGTGAGGTGACTACCCGGCTGGGGCGGTCTGGCTCGATCGGGTTCCCGGCGCCGTTGGCCGCTGACTCGCTGGCCAATGACTCGCTGGCCACCGAACTGCTGACTACGGAGTCTCCGGGCCAGGCGGCGTCTGTTTCGTTCAGGGCTTCGGCGCCGTTGTCCCAGCCGGTGACCCAGCCCTTGCCGACACGGGAGCGGCCGGCTCGGGCGGCGTCCGCCGCGGCAATGGCCTGTGTGCGGGTCCGGTCCACCGTCCCGGCGGCCAGGATCTGCAGGTACTCCACGGACCGGGAGAAGTCCTCCACGTGCCCGGCAAAATCGGCGGCCTCAACGTAATCAGCGGCCGCAAGAATCGTGGGGGCAGCAGCAGCGGCAGCAGCCAGTAATCCGCCGATCTCGCTTAGGCTAAGCAGCCCATGAGCACCGGACGGGTTGTCAGCCGGAAGCGACGCCGCGGTAAGGGATTCATCTGCACCGGGAGGGTTGTCAGCCGGAAGCGACGCCGCGGTAAGGGATTCATCTGCACCGGGAGGGTTGTCAGCCGGAAGCGACGCCGCACCAAGGGTTTCATCCGTACCGGACGGGTTGCCTGGCTGAAGGGGAGCCTCAACGAGGGCCCCACCCTCCCATTGTGCAGCCTGGCCGGGAACGGCACCTAGCCGGCCCGCGCAACCTTGGCGCGAGTCGCCGTCGGACGCCTTTGACCCAGGGGCAGAAACCCTGCCAGCCCGCATCAGAACAGCAGTAGAACCGCCGTACTCCGCAAGCTGCTCACCGATGGCTTCCATAGGACAACTCTGCCAAAGACCACCGACAAAACTGCCGGCAAAAGACGCTATGTGGATAACCTGAACCGGATGAAATCAGCGTGCAGGGGCTTCGGCGGAATCCGAGGATTGGGGCTCCTTCTGCCACGGCCATCGGCCCGTGATTTCCAGCTCCAACGAGAAGCTGAGGAACGTCCGGATCAGCACGATGATGGCCAGCACTCCAACGCTTTCGAACGTAGGAGTGACAGCCACGGTGCGGATGATATCGGCTGCCACCAGAAGTTCGAGGCCCAGCAGGATGGACCTGCCCAGCAGCTGCCGATAAAGGCGGTAGACGCTGAGTTTTTCAGCCCCTGCAGGCAGGTTACGCTTACGCGGCTGGTGTCCGCGCAGCGCCATAGGAATGGAAATGAGGGCACCGATTACCATGACGGCCACCCCAGCGAAGTCGACAAACTCCCCGACCGTCTCAATGATGTGCCGAAAATCCAAGGTTTCCTGCCTCACTCGCATCGCGTCAAAGTTGCTGCCGTCCAGGAGACAGCCTAAACGCTGGCACTTCAGGGGAAGGTTCTTGGCCTACGGGTGCCGTACCCCGTTGCCAACGAGAATGTCCCGGTAGCCCTCACGGAACGACGGAAAAGTGAACTCGAAACCAGTGCTGCGCAGGAGAGCGTTGCGGCAGCGCTTGTTGCCGCCGCGGGCCGTCCCTGCATCTCCAACCGGGGGCTCAGCTAAGCCTATTTCGGCGGCCAGGAAACGGAGCACGGCGCCGAGGTCGGCAGGGTCGTCGTCCACACCAATGTAGACGGGCGCCGGCTCTGAAGGCAGAGTGGCCAGATGGACGATGGCAGCCGCAGCGTCATCCCGATGAATGCGGTTTGTGTAGCGGACATCTTCCGGGATGATGGCTGAACCGCTGCGCACCTGGTCGATCAACCGCGTCCTGCCCGGGCCGTAGATCCCGCCAAGACGAAGCGACACTGCTGCTGTCCGGGTCCCGTCGAACCGGCTGTGCAGCAGTTCCTCGGCCTCCAGAAGGATCCGCCCGGAGAAGCCGCCGGGAACCGCTGCGGTACCCTCATCAACCCAGCCGCCGCCGGCGTCGCCGTACACAGCGGTAGAGGAGACGAAGAGCACCCGCTCCGGCGTCACGCCGTCGCGCTTCAAGGCGTCGAGGACGTTGGTGAGGCCCTGTACGTACGCGGCTCGGTAGGCCTCCTCCGTTGGTGAGTCGGCGGCTACGGCTATGACGACGGCGGTGGTGTCCGCCGGGACCGGCGGCAGGTTGGGTGCGCCCAGGTCAGCCGCCACACCTTCGATAGCGGCCGGCAGCTTCTGCGCCGAGCGGCGCCAGCCAACCACACGGCGGCCTTGGGCAGCGAACCGCAATCCGGCTTCAGTTCCGAGATCACCACAGCCAGCCAGGAGGATAGTCATGGCTGACAGTCTGCCATTCCCGCCGCCTCGACCTGTATTCGCCGAGTAAGGGTTAGGGCGCTGGAGGGGTGGACACTACCGCGGGTGGTGAAGGAACCGGGGCTCTTTGCGGCTGGGGTGAAAGTTGCGAAAGCACGTTAAGAAGCACGCCGAGGGCGAAAATCATCAGCGCCAACCGGAAGAGCACCCCAAGGCAACCGGGTTTTTTCCTGCCCGCAGCCGGACGCCGGGGTGTGACCGGGGGACGAATGGTGCGCGGGTCGTCGGCAGGGTCACGAGCCGTGCGCCATTGGGCGAGGGACGCGGCCGGGCCAGAGGAGTGGGCGAAATCCGCTGACCCGGCGGGTACGTTTCCTGTGGTCAGCAGCGAGGGACTCTTGCTGCCGGCGAGCAGGTTGGTGAGGTAATGGTGGATCGCCCGGATGGTTTCCGGATCAAGCACGGCCGGCAGGGCGGTTACAGCGTCACGCAACGTGTCGATGCCCTGGATCCGTGCACCGCTGGCGGTTGACCCTTCCAGGACGGGCTGCCCCACCATGCACAGCCACGCCTGAACAAAGCGGCGGTGTTGCGGCTCCAGCAGGGCGGCAACTGCTGCTCCCTGCTGCAGCACTCCGCCAACTTCCCGCTCCCGGGAGTAGCCGTTTTGGCGGAGCACGCCGTTGCGAAGTTGTACGTCCCCGGACCAGTTCTTCGCATCGACCACGATGACACCGCCGGGGCCGACCAGGACATGGTCCAGGTTGGCTTTGGGCCGCCCAGGCCAGTGCACGTCGTGCAGGGCCATCCAGCCCTGTGACTCAGGCATCTCGAGGATGGCGGCCACCCGGGCTTCGCCCGCCGCCCCGGCTGCCCAGGCCCGCTCGGCCCGTTCTGCATAATCAAGCTGCCGCCGAAGCTTGGCTGCACGTTCAGCCGCCATTCTCGCCTGCTCAGCAGCGCCGCCGCCTGCACCCATATCTTGCCCCCATGCTGATGGTGTGGTCACACGCACTTCGGGCACTACTGTATGCGATCAGCTGCTGGCGGATAGGTCCTTTACGGTGCCTTCACCGGGAAGAACACGCGGGGGTCCTGCAGGAGTGCGGGGTAGGCGAAGGCAGACCGGTCGATGATCTCCGTGACAGTGAAGTTCCGGCCGAACCGGCCGTCGTCGAGCGTGATGGGCCGGCCCACCACCTGTCCCACGGCAAACTTGGCGCCGTGTTCGAAGGGGACGGCCACGGGCGTCTTTCCAGGCAGCGTGGAGAAGGCCTCCTCTTGCGCCAGGCGCTTGCGGGTGGGCTTCTTCACCAGTTGCTTCGGCGGGGCCTTCCGGGGCTGCTTCGAGGGGCGGCGGGAACCGTCCTCGATATACACCGGGGTGTAGTCATCGTCGGAATCAGCAGCCACGGCAGCGGTAAACCCGTGCACCGGCGGCAGGGCCACGGTGTTCAGTGTCTGGGGATCGACGTCGGCATGCGGCGAACGGAGGATCCAGAGAATGTCGCCCTCGGGCTCATGCGGCAGGAACTCATGCTTGGGTTCGGGCCAGAGGTAATCCATGTCCGGTACCGCATCAGTAAAGATGGAGCTGTAGAACTTGGGTTCCTTGCGCACCAGCTTGGAGCGGTGGCTGAGGTGGAAATCCGGATCTCCCAGCCACGGCGGCATAGGTATCTTCGAGGCGTAGTCCGGGTGGGCGGCCTGCGGGGCGAACTCGGTGATGTTCTCGCGGGTCTTGTCGGGGTGCCCGCGTTCGGTCCACTCGTCCACCATCGCCAGCCCGTACATGGTCAGGGCGGGTACGTAGCCCATCCACATCCGGATCGCCGGGTGGGTCTGCCAGCCGTATCCGGGAATCACCAGGGACCGGAGCGTCTGCAGCGCTTCGACGCGCTGCTTGCCGAGCCGGGCAGTATCCAAGGCGGCGGCGCTCTGCCGGAAGTCGGGGTACGGGAGGAAAGTTTGCATCCCTTCAGTCTGACGGCAGCAGGCGGATGTGCCAATTGCAGTGCCCGGCGCCACAATCGCGGCACCAAAATGTTCACATCGTGGACCTATGCATACACGGGGTAGCCGGAACCACTAAGATCACCGCAACCACCCCAGCGTTTTGGAAGCCTTCTCATGACATCTTCAGTTGAAAACACCACCGGAACCACCCACTCCTTTGTGCCCCGGTACGGGCAGATGCTCAGTCCGGAATCAAACGGCATCCTGGTCCTTGACGAATTCACGCTTGACCCCGAGGCAGCGCGCAAGGAGCAGCACGGTTTCCGCGCCGGCATGGCCGCCGTCGCCACCACTATGCGCCGCATCGCAGCTGCGCGTGTCATCATCGCGATCGTTGCCATCGCTAATCTGCCGCTCTTCCTGCTCTCCAGCGGATGGTGGATTTACGCGGTTTCGCTCACACTTGTCGTCAGCGTTCACGCCGCAGTCACCTGGCTGAACCGCCACGAGCCAAGGCTCAAGCAGCAGTCGGCGCTGGAGCTGCACCTGCACCGCGAACGCAGCGCCAACTACCGCAAGGTCCGCGACGCCGTGAAGTACATGATCGACACCCCCAGCCGGATGAATGAGCACCTCTACCTGGAGCTCCTGGCCGCCAAGCGCGTCGCCCTCAACCTGGCCCACGGCACCGTTGCCCTCCTGGACACCAGCGACGAATCAGCTTGGAAGGTCCGGATCGTCCGCGAACTGCCCGTGGCCAGCTAAGGCTTCCGGCTGGACAGCATAAAGGCTGCACAACATAAAAGTACGACGCCGGCCCGCCCCTTGTGGGGGCGTGCCGGCGTCGTACTTTGGTCAACGGAATTTGTCTATCGCCGACCGATAAGGGAGCCCGTGCGGGCTCAGGCACTAACGTGCCACTGTTCACGCAGGAAGCTGGATGACCTGTCCCGCGAACACAAGGTTGGGGTTCGAAATGGTGTCCAGGTTGGCGTCGGCGAGGCGCTGCCAACCGCCCTCAATGCCAAGCTTCTGGGCCACGATGCTCAGGGTGTCGCCCGCCTGCAGCGTGTAGGTCTCGCCGGACAAAGCGACCGCCGTAGCGTGCTTGCCAGCAGGTGCCTGGGCCACGGATGCACTCTGAAGCGGCGCGCTGTGCACCGGCGCGGCCTGGACGGGCGCAGCCTGAACGGGCGCGGCCTGGACCGGGGCGGCCTGGACAGGAACGCTCTGCGGGGCGACGCCGGTGGCGCCGCCGCTCAAGCCCAGCTTCGCGGAGCAGGAGGGCCAGGCGCCCCAGCCCTGTGATGCCTGGACGCGCTCGGCTACGGCAATCTGCTGCTCGCGGCTGGCATCCGCGGCCGAACCTGTGCCGCCGTAGGCAGCCCAGGTGGTGGGGCTGAACTGCAGGCCGCCGGCGTAGCCGTTGCCAGTGTTAATTGCCCAGTTGCCGCTGCTCTCACACTGTGCCAGCGCGTCCCAGGTGGAAGTGCTGGTGGCGTTTGCCGCCGTGGCGGAGAGAGCCAGGCCCGCCGCGGAGATGGCGGCTACGGTGACTCCGCGGCGTGCGGCAGTACGGAATTTGGTGTTTTTCATGATGGTGATGCTCCTGAAGGCCACCTGCGCTGCTTCCGTCCCCGGACATCATCGCGCCACTGCCCGACCCTGACGAATAGAGGTCAATTTCGGCGGCTGCCTGCTGGGCAGTTGTGGTGGAGGCAGCGCCGGGCATGCATTAGGCCCACAGCAGCGGGCACGCCCTTCACGCTAGGCCATCTCGCGGCCGTTATCAAATCGAGATATTTCTGGACGTTAGCTGGTGGTTTGCTGGCCGAGTGCCGCAGCGAGATACGGAGCGGTGCGGCTGACGGTGGATTGTGCGACGGCGGCGGGTGTCCCGGCTGCCATGATCTGCCCGCCTTTGTCCCCACCTGAGGGGCCAAGATCTATGACCCAGTCGGCGCCGGCTACTACCGCCATGTCGTGCTCAACAACCACCACGGAATTTCCGGCGTCCACCAGGCCGTGGAGCTGCGCCATCAGGAGTTGGACGTCAGCAGGGTGCAGGCCGGTGGTGGGTTCGTCGAGGAGGTAGAGGCTGTGGCCGCGCTGTGCCCGTTGCAGTTCCGTGGCCAGCTTGATGCGCTGCGCTTCGCCGCCGGAGAGCTCAGTGGCTGGCTGCCCCAGCCGCAGGTAGCCCAGCCCTACGTCCTGAAGGCTTTTGAGGCTCCTGGCGGCGGAGGGGACGCTGGCCAGGAATTCGGCGGCGGCGTCCACTGTGAGGGCCAGGACCTGGGCGACGTTCAGGCCGCGGTACTCCACTTCAAGCGTTTCAGGGTTGTAGCGGGATCCGCCGCACTCGGGGCACGGGCCGTAACTGCCGGGCAAAAACAGCAGTTCAACAGCAACAAACCCCTCGCCCTGGCAGGTTTCGCAGCGCCCGCCAACCACGTTGAAGGAGAATCGTCCGGCGCCGAAGCCGCGGGACCTGGCTTGTTCCGTGGCGGCGAATTCCCTGCGGACGGCGTCGAAGAGTCCTGTGTAAGTGGCCAGGTTGGAACGCGGGGTCCGTCCGATGGGCTTTTGGTCCACCGTCACCAGCCTGTCGATGCGGTGGCTGCCCGTGACGGTTGCCAGTGCCAGGGGCTCCACCGGCTCGTTCTGCTCCGGTTCGTCCTGCTCCGCCGGGGCCTTGATGCCGGCGCCGACCACTTCGCCGAGTACTTTGCTCACCAGGGTGGACTTTCCGGAGCCGGAAACACCGGTGACGGCCGTCAGGACGCCCAAAGGGAAGTCAGCGTCCAGCCCCCGCAGGTTGTGGCGGGTGATGTCCTTCAGCTCCAGCCACTTCTCCGGCTGCCTGGCCGGGCTGGTACCGGCACCGGCACGCTGTGAGGACGCACCGTCGTCGAACAGGAAAGGCCTGGTAACTGATGCCTCAATCCCGGCGAGACCGTCCACCGGTCCGCTGTAGAGCACCTCCCCGCCGCCCTCGCCGGCACGTGGGCCGACGTCCACCAGCCAGTCCGCCCGGCGGACAACGTCCATGTTGTGCTCCACCACGAACACCGAGTTGCCTGACGATTTCAGCTGCTCAAGCACCTCCAGCAGTGGCTCTGCGTCGGCCGGATGGAGCCCGGCGGACGGTTCATCCAGCACGTAGATCACACCGAACAGGCCGGAGCGCAGCTGGGTGGCGATGCGGAGCCGCTGCATCTCACCCGGCGACAGTGTAGGCGTGGCCCGTCCCAGGGCCAGATAGCCGAGCCCGAGGTCCAGCAGGACCGTGATGCGCTGCAGCAGGTCCCGGGTGATGGCCACGGCAACCTCGTTGGACTCGCCGGAAAGCTGCGTCCGGGAGGCCGTGCCGGCGTCGTGCAACTTCGACGTGGGGCGGACTATCTCCGCAAGGTCCGCCATGGGGAGGCGGTTGAGTTCCGCGATTGTCCTGCCCGCGAACGTGACGGCCAGTGCCTCCGGTGTCAGCCCGGTGCCGGAACAGCGCGGGCACGGTCCGGACTGCATAAACGCCAGCACCCGCTCCCGCATGGCCGCGCTTTGCGAATCAGCCAGCGTATGGAGCACGTAGCTCCTGGCACTCCAGAAACGCCCCTTGTACGGTTTGGCCACACGGTCGCGCTGGGGAGTCACCTCCACCACGGGCTGTTCCTCGGTGAAGAGGATCCAGTCGCGGTGTTTCTTTGGCAGCTTGCGCCAGGGGATGTCGACGTCGTACCCGAGGTGCGCAAGGATGTCCCGCAGGTTCTTCCCCTGCCACGCCCCGGGCCAGGCCGCAATGGCGCCATCGCGGATGCTCAGGGACGGGTCCGGTACCAGCGAGGATTCTGTAACGGTGTGGGCTATGCCCAGGCCCTGGCATTCCCGGCATGCGCCGGCGGCCGTATTGGGAGAGAAGGCGTCAGAGTCCAGCTGCGTGCTGCCGGCGGGGTAAGTTCCCGCGCGGGAGAAGAGCATGCGCAGGGAGTTGGAGAGGGTGGTGACCGTTCCCACCGTGGACCGGCTGCTGGGAGCGCCGCGGCGCTGTTGAAGCGCGACGGCGGGCGGCAGGCCGCTTATCAGCTCCACTTTGGGATTGTGCCCCTGCTGGATGAGACGGCGGGCGTACGGGGCGACGGACTCGAAGTAGCGGCGTTGGGCCTCTGCATAAATGGTGCCGAAAGCTAGCGATGACTTCCCGGAGCCGGATACCCCGGTGAACGCCACGATCGCATCACGCGGAACATCAACGTCCACGTTACGAAGGTTGTTCTCGCGGGCTCCGCGCACCCGGACAAAGCCGTCGGTTGCGTGGGCAGGAGGCGGATACTGCAGGTCATCAGTGTGCTTGGCGTTCTGCATTGGCTCGACTCTAGTGGCGAATCCGGTGGAGGGCATTATCCTGACCGGATGGAAAACTTTGCGGCCGATACTGCCGCGCCTGAAACCGAACCCGCTGCAGTTGAGCCCGAGGCCCCTGCCAGGCTGCTTCCGGTGGCGGAACTGCACCTGCACATTGAGGGGACACTGGAGCCGGAGTTGATCTTTGCGCTCGCGGAGCGGAATGGCATCGCGTTGCCCTACAGCGGGCTTGACGAACTCCGGGAAAAGTACGAGTTCACGGACCTGCAGTCATTCCTTGATCTGTACTACGCCAACATGGCCGTTCTGCAGACGGAGGAAGACTTTGCGGACATGACCTACGCCTACCTTGAGCGGGCCGCCGCTGCAGGCGTGCGGCATGCCGAAATCATGATGGACCCCCAGGCCCACCTCTCCCGCGGTGTCCCGTTGAAAACCTGCGTCAACGGCGTCGCATCGGTGCTGGCGACTTCCGAGGAGGACTTCGGAATCTCCACCCTGCTGATCGCCGCGTTCCTGCGGGACCTCCCTGAGGAGTCGGCGCTGGAAGTCCTGGGCGAACTGCTGGCAATGAACGCCCCCATTGCCGCGATCGGGCTGGACTCCGCGGAGGTGGGCAATCCGCCGTCGAAGTTTGAGCGGCTTTACGACAAGGCGCGCGAAGCGGGCCTGCGGCTGACCGCCCACGCGGGCGAGGAGGGGCCGGCGTCGTACATCATCGAAGCCCTGGACATCCTTGGGGTGGAGCGGATCGACCACGGCATCCGGTGCATGGAGGACCCGGACCTCGTGGAGCGGCTCGTTGACGCCCAGGTCCCGCTGACCGTGTGTCCGTTGTCGAACGTGCGGCTGCGTACCGTGGACACCCTGGCCGACCATCCGCTGCCCGCCATGCTCGCGGCGGGACTCAACGTCTCCGTGAACTCAGACGATCCGGCCTACTTCGGCGGCTACGTGGATGACAACTTTGCCCAGCTGGAAGCAGTGTTCGAACTCTCCGATTTCGACAAGGCGCGGCTGGCCGCACACTCCATCCATTCCTCCTTCGCGTCGGAGGAACGGAAGGCGGAGTTGCTGGACGAATTGAACGGCGGCGAAGGAACACACTGACGCCCGCTGTGTCTCACGCAACGTCCGCGCCCTGATACCGCTAAACTTGGTGCCGCAGGCGTATCTGGGGAGGTGCGGAGCGGCACCCATGCCAGCGCTCCGGGGGTTGTGAAGTCAGCCCTTCACCCGATACTCCAGACTCACTTGTTGGAATGTCCGCTTCACAGTCGGTCACGACACGCAGAGTTAACCATTTCAAGTCGCGCGATTTAACGGGCAGTTGGCATGATGCCTAAGACCGATCGCTTTATAAAAGGGGAATCATGGCCAAGTCCACCGCAGAAAACACCTACCTTCGACTCAAGACCGTACTGGATGTCCTGACCGAAGGCGTGTGGTCCGGCGATGCACTGAACGCGGGCCAGGTCCTCGCTGAGGCTACCGCCCGTGTGCCGTTCAACGAGCACGAGGGCGAGCTGCTCAGCGGCGGCATTCCCCGCGGCCACAAGACGCTGACATCAGCCACGGCCAAGCTGGTCAAGGCCGGCTGGCTGGTCAAGGGCCGCTCCGGCTGGACCATCACCGAGGACGGCATGCGCGCCACCGTAGCGTTCCCGGATCCGGTGTCCTTCGCTTCCGCGCTCGACGCCGGCACCCCCGTTCCTGCCGACACCCCGGTTCCCGCGGCTCCCGTGGGATTCGTGCGCCCCACCTTCGCGACGGCCGAAGCCACGGTGCCGGCTGAGGCGGCGGCCACGACGGATACCAAAAAGACCGCTAAGAAGACCCCCGCCAAGAAGGCCGCTGCAGTCGTCGGCAAGGCAGCCAAGGTACTCGAAGACGCCGTTGAGCCTGTTGTAAAGGCTGTGCGTAAGGACAAGGCTCCGGCCAAGACCACGGAAGCCGCAGCACCTGCGGCAGTTGGTTCCTTCGAGGACCCGGACGTCGAGACGCACCCGCAGCCCGAAGCGGTGGCCGTCGCCGGTGACTTCAACACCATCCTGGGTGCACCCGAGAACTGGGCTCCGCAGTACGACGAAGCGCAGATGGAGTTCGATTTCCTGGACCAGCTCTGGAAGAAGAGCGCCGAGCTGCCGGCCGGCCACTACACCTTCAAGATCGCCCTGAACCGGTCCTGGGACGAGAACTACGGCGCGTTCGGCACGTTCGACGGGCCCAACCACGAACTGCACCACGACGGCGGCACGGTCACCATTCGTTACGACCACCGCACCCGCGACATCACCATCAACTAAGCGCCACGCCCGCCCAACTAGGTCGCACTAAGTGTCGTTATGAACCGTCATCACGACACTTTGCGCGACTTGGTTGGGCGGGTTGCCCGGCTGACAGTTGGTTACTGAGCAGTTGGTTGGTTAGAACAGTCGGCTGTTTGGCAGAGGGAGCCCCATGACTGGCAGCGAAGGTATGTCCACCGATCCGCCCGACGCCGAGGACGTGCGGCTGACCGCGCGTGTTTTCGGCGTGGTGCAGGGGGTTGGGTTCCGCTTTTGGACCATGGGCAAGGCCGAGGAGCTGGGCCTCACCGGTGAGGTGAAGAACCTTGACGACGGTTCAGTTGCCGTGGTGGCCGAGGGGCCCCGGTGGAAGATCCACGAACTCCGGGCATGGCTGAATTCCGAGGCTACGCCGGGCCGGGTGGAGCGCGTGGAGGATTCGATGTCACCGGCTGAAGGCAGCTTCCACAGTTTCAGGGCCCGCTGACCGCGCCTGCAGGTTCGCCTCACTCCCGCTGGCCCTACCGCGCCGGATGCCTCACTCCCGCGGACTGAGACCGATGAAGGCGCCAAGCTCCTCCAACGCGGCGGGCCGGTGCGGCATGTAGCTGGTCAGCTCGGGGGAGCGGATGATGACTGCCCGCCACTGACCGCGCGATACCGCCACGTTGATCCGGTTCCTGTTCAGCAGAAACTCTGCCCCGCGGGGCGCCTCGCTGACGGCCGAACACGCCATCGAAACCAGCACTACCGGTGCCTCCTGGCCCTGGAACTTGTCCACCGTCCCGACGCGCACTCTCGCCAGGCCTTCCTCCTCAAGGGATTTCCGGATCAGGTGGACCTGCGCGTTGTAGGCGGCCACCACCAAGAGGTCTTCCTGGTCCAGGGGCCGGGACTGCGCATCCTCGCCCGGAGTCCACTTCAGCCCAAGATGCCGCCGTACCTGGCGCACTACCTCCGCGGCTTCCTCCTTCGATGCGGTGGTGTTGCCACTGTGGTCGACGAAGGCTGTCTCAACCCCTGGCGGCAGTCCCTCGAGCTGGCGCTGCGACGCAGCAGGAGCGGCCTGGAGTTTTCCTTCGTAGCTCAGCCTGGAGACTGCACGGCACAATTCCGGATGCATCCGCCAGCTGTCGGCCAGGAAGTAACCAAGGGTGACAGGCAGGGTGGCGTGCTCGGCGGCGAGCCAACCCAAGGCTGATTCATCCACCGGCTCCGGGTGTGCGCCCTGCGTGACTTGCGGCAACTGCTGGGGATCACCAAGCAGGAGGAGCCGCTTGGCCGCGCGGGAGACAGCCAGGGTGTTGGCGAGCGAGAACTGCCCCGCCTCGTCGATGACCAGCAGATCCAGGGAACCGGCCGGCACGTCCTTGCCTGTCATGGTCCAGGCCGTGCCGCCCACAAGGCAGCCCCCGGGAGACGTCAGTAGCTTGGCGACGTCGCCGTCGGCGGAGGATTTCCAGGGGACGTCGTGCGGTGACGCAAGCTTCTTGGCCACAACCGCCGGGTCCACGCCGCCGGTTTTGATGGCGCAGCAGAGCAGGTTTTCCACCACATTGTGCGATTGGCCCACCACGCCGATCTTCCAGCCCTCACTAATCAGCCGGCCGATGACGTGGGCACCGACGTACGTCTTTCCTGTCCCCGGCGGTCCTTGGACGGCAAGGTAGGAACGGTCGAGGTCGCGGACGGAGTCAGTGATCGCGGCGGCGTAGTCAGCGGTACCGTCCGGGCAGTGCGGAACGTCCACTGGCTGCCGGAGGGTGCGGAAACGCGGGGGCTGTTTGCGCAGGATGTCCAGTCCCGGCTGGGCAGGCACGTGCGGCACGGAAGCACCGACTGTAGCGGCGATTTCCGCGATGGCAGCTTCGATGCTGGCGGTGGCCAGGGGCTGGTCTTCCGTGAGGGCAACGGGAAGGTGCGGGTAGGCGGCCACCTTTCCGGACTCACGCTCGGCGATGGTGATGATGGTGTGTTCCGGATTGTCGGGTGCCGGTGCCAGTTCGCGGATCCTGGTTCCGAACGTAAACGCCCTGGCCCCGGTACCGGCGTCGGGATCGGCCATGCCGTCCGGCGGTGGTGCGTCGTAGAGCCGGCACCAATTGGAGTCCGCCCGAAAGTCCGAGCCCTCTGTCATGGTGCCGCGAAGCCGCAGTATCCGTGTGCGCATCCGTTCCCGTGGCTTGGCAAGGGCCCAGTCGGAGGTTACTTCCGCGGACGACACCACAAACACGTTCCGCTGATCGGACCAGTTTTCGATCGGCGCTTCCACCCTGTCAAAGTGCTGCCACCAGAACTGCTTGCGCTCCCGGCGGTGATATCCGGTAGCGGCGGCCACCATTGCTATGGCGCGTTCGTCGTCCGTCCAGGGGCGGGTGTCCGGCAGCCCGGCGAGGAACTCACGCAGCCTGGACTCCTCTGGAGTTTCTTCCGGAGCCGCCGGGCGTTCCGCAGGCGCGGCAGGGGAGCGCTGCCCCGCTTCTGCTTCCGGGGCCGCCCCGGCTGCAGGCTGCCCGGCAACCTCCAGGAGCCAATCCCGCAGCCGGAGGGTGGAAAGGCAGTCGTACTGGTTGTAGTCCGAAATCGAGGTGAGGACCTTCTCCGCCTCCGCGGTGTTCCCCGCATCCCGTGCTGCACAGTA
This sequence comes from Arthrobacter sp. Z1-9, assembly GCF_054792695.1. Lineage (NCBI taxonomy): Bacteria > Bacillati > Actinomycetota > Actinomycetes > Micrococcales > Micrococcaceae > Arthrobacter > Arthrobacter sp. Z1-9. The sequence goes on from NZ_CP096456.1 coordinate 1,145,839, forward strand.
GGCGGCGTAGGCGACGACGGAAGCCCCGGCATCCTTCACGTCCCCGGAGCGCAAATTGCTGCCCATGTACAGCGGTTCGAGCTTTTTGATGGAGTACGAGGCTTCGGAAATGCGCAAGGACTGCCGGACCGTGGCGTAAAGGTCTACGAGCAGGCCTTCCCGGAGCCAGGCGTCCACCGTGTCCTCGCCGGCCTGGTGGGCAAGGGAGAGGTTTCGCAGTGCAGTCTTTTCGTAGGCGGCGTAGTGGTAGACGTGCATGTCCGGGTAGCGTGTCCGCCGCTCCTCCACGTATTCCAGGAAGTCCAGGAAGGCGCGGCGTTCCTCGGACCGGGAGTGCGCCCAGAACGGGCGGAAAACAGGATCGCCGGGATCACCCGGAACCGGGGCCTCGATCACGCCGAACAGGTACTCGATGCCCCAGGCTCCGGTGGCCGGGTCCTGCCAGAGCGGGTCGCCCTCGAAGTCGAAAAAGATGTCGCCCTGGCTGGGAGCCGGAAGGGACCCGATGGTGTTTTCCGGCAGCACATTAAATGAAACGGTGTGCGGCTGGCCGTCCTTGGTGAAGGTCCGGGACCCGGCAGGGGTGTCCAAGCCAAGCTGCATTCGGGCCTGGGCCCGCAGCCGGACCACAGAATTTTTGGCATCCCCGGCGGGCATGGTCGCCAACTCGTCGATGGTACGGATCCCTGCAGCGTTCAGTTTCCTGCGCTGCACCACTGACATGCCGGCCACCATCAGCAGGTCCCGGTGGATCTGAACCTGCTCGGCGCAGTAGTCGCACCGGCCGCAGTGGACGATTCCCCGCTGCTGCCACTGCACGGCGGCGTCGGCGGCCCGGTGCCGGCCCGTCAACTCGCGGAAGCGCCTCCGCCGTTCCCGGAAAACCGGCAGCAAATCCGGAAGCGAGTGGCTGCTGCGGAGCCAGTCGTCGCCCACACGGGTGCCCAGGACCAGGGTGACCGTGGGGAAGGGTTCGAGTCCCATCCCGAGAAGCTGGTCCCCGTATGCCGCCAGCTGCAGCAGGGCGCCCACTTTGGCGTGCCGGGCCAGCTTGGTATCCCAGACTTCGTAACGCCCCGGGCTGCCGGTGCCGGCGGCCTCGTTGACGAGGAAGTCCGCGTACCCGAGGAATTCGCCGTCGAAGAAGGTTGCCTGGAAAACGACGTCGGCGCCGGAGCAGAGGGCAAGCTCGGTTTCGGCGTGCTTTGCCTGCAGGTCCCCGCGCAGGTTCTGTCCCCGCTCCAACGAGTAGACGCCCGCGGCCCGGCTGGCATCCCATTCCCCGTACTTGGCGATCAGGGTGGCCAGGACGGTCTGTTCGTGCTTGTCACCCAGTTCACCTGCACGGACCTGCATCTCATCAGCCTCAAAGTCGGCTTTTGGCGTACGGCCCAGCTTTTCATCCAGGATCCGGAGCGTGCGGTACTCACACTCGCTGGCAGCCACCAGGTCGCTGGCGGAAAACACCAGGTCCGGCGGCACGTCGGCTTTTGCAGCTTCGAGCAAGAACACGTGGCCTCCCCATCGAATGCCGGGCTGTGATCATTAGCCAAAGGAGGCTTCCCCAGGCTATGAACCTAACCTAGCAAGGGGCCCTGACAATACGTCCGCGTCAGCCCTTCGCGTCCGCGCGCACCTGGGCTTTGTCGTGCTCGATGTGGGCCTTCCGCAGCAGGTCCAGGAACTGGGTCTCATTGCGGATGAGCTTCTTGTACTTCTCGGGAAGGCTGCGGATCTGGTCCTCTTCCCGGCACATCTTTGCGAAGATCTTGTCCCGCTCCACCATGTCCGTCTCGTAGTTGAGGTCCAAGTACTCGTTGGCGTGGCGCTTCGCGCCGGACACAGCGTTCTTGGCCTTGCCCTTGGGGCTGAAGATGGAGGCCAGGACTGTGACTACCAGGACGCCGAGGATCACGCTCAGGGAGACCTGGGTGCTGACTTCCACCACGTTGACGTGCTGGCCGTCGTTGATGAACGGAAGCGTGTTCTCGTGAAGGGCGTGCAGGATGAGCTTCACACCAATAAACCCAAGGATTGCTGCCAGACCGTAGGAGAGGAAGATCAGCCGGTCCAGCAGGCCGTCGATGAGAAAGAAGAGTTGCCGCAGGCCCATCAGGGAAAAAGCGGTGGCCGTAAAGACGATGTACACGTTTTGGGTGAGGCCGAAGATCGCGGGAATGGAATCAAGGGCGAAAAGGATGTCGGTGCCGCCGATGGCCACCATTACCAACAGCATTGGCGTGAGGACGCGCTTGCCGTTCTCCATGGTGAACAGCTTGTCGCCGTCGTAGTGTTCCGACGCTGGAAGGAACTTCTTGGCGAGCCGGACCACCAGGCCTTCGGACTCGTCGTCGTGGGAATTGGGACGAAGCAGGTTGCCGGCGGTGACGAGCAGGATGAGCCCGAAGATGTAAAACACCCAGGCGAAGCTGTTGATCAGCGCCGCACCCAAAAAGATGAACGCGGTGCGGGCGATCAGCGAGAAGACGATGCCGAACAGCAGCACCTTCTGCTGGTCCGCACGCGGCACCTTGAAGCTGGCCATGATGATGAGGAACACAAACAGGTTGTCGATGGACAGTGCCTTCTCTGTCACGTATCCGGCGAAGTACTCCGTGCCCATGGTGGGCCCGCCGAAAACCAGCACAGCAAGCCCGAACAGCAGCGCGATACCCACATAGATGGCCGACCAGGTGGCGGATTCCTTGAGCGACGGCGTGTGGGCCTTCCGCACATGGAAAAAGAAGTCGAAGGCCAGCAGGCCGACAATTCCTGCGATGGTCAGGGTCCAGACATAAGAAGGTACTTCCACGCGGCGGGCCTTTCGTCGTCAGTGTCCTTCCAGCCTACCTAAGCCGGCAGCACCTAAGCAGGCTTCAGGAGTTCGTGCTCCACGACGGCGGTACGGGACAGCGTCTTGTACCCTTCCTGCTCGAACAGGACGGTAATAACGTCGTCCTCGTGCCGCATCACCAGCCCCGGACCCCACTCTTTATGGACCACAGACGACTGGAGCGGGAACGGGTCCCCGGCACCCGAGGTGGCCTGGTCCGCGGACCCCGGCCCGCCGTCGTGCCCTCCTGCACCCAGACCCGGCGCGTCCGCGCGGCTGGCGGCATCAGCGCAGGCGTCGCAGTTGCCGCACGGCTCCGGCAGGTCCTCGCCGAAGTAGCCCAGCAGGAACTGCCGGCGGCAGCTGTCCGTCTCGGCGTAGGCGCGCATCATGGTCAGCCGCGACTGATCCACGCGCTGCCGGGCCTCGGCCATGTCGACGGCCCGTTCCACCAGCGAAGGCAGTTTGGCTTTGGAGGTGAGGCGGATGCCGCGCTTGCCGGTGGTCACGGCCCTCGCCTCCTCCAGCTGGTTCACGATTCCAGTGACACGGCGGGCGGGGAACCCCGTGAGCTCCGCCAGGGAGGTTTTCGGAGCGGGTGCGCCTGCGGTTTTGAGGACCTTCAGCACGGCCAGCAGCGAGTCCGGATCGGGGGAGTGAGTGCCGAAGAATTTACGCAGGCCCAGGTCCTCGGCACGGTAGTGCAGTACTGCGGAAGCGGGGTCGCCGTCACGGCCGGCCCTTCCGATTTCCTGGTAGTACGCGTCCAAGGACTCCGGGATGTCGGCGTGGACCACGAACCGCACGTTGGCTTTGTCGATGCCCATGCCGAAGGCCGTTGTGGCAACCACCACGTCCAGCTGGTCGTCCAGGAACTGCTCGTGGATGCGCTCGCGGTCCCCTGCGGACCGGCCGGCGTGGTACGCCTCCGCCCGGAGCCCTTCCCTTTCGAGCTTGGCGGCGTACTTCTCTGTGTCCTTGCGGGTGGCGGCGTACAGCAGCCCCTGTCCGTCATCCCGGGCCAGCGCCGCAACCTGTTCCAGCACGGCCTTGCGCTTGCCCCTGTCCTCTTGGTGGCGGACCACATCCAGGGAGATATTGGGCCGATCGAAGCCGTGGACCAGGACCAGCGGGTCCTGCATGCCCAGCCGTTCCGCGATCTCGTCCCGCACGGGCGGCGAGGCAGTGGCGGTCAGGGCAGCCACGGGCGGGTTGCCCAGCCGTTCACGGACGTTGCCAAGGTTGAGGTAGTCCGGCCGGAAGTCGTGGCCCCAGGAGGAGACGCAGTGTGCTTCGTCCACCACGAACACGGAGATGTCCAGCTTGGCGATGCGGTCCACCGTTTCCTGCTTGGCCAGCTGCTCGGGCGCGAGGAACAGGAAAGTAGCCTCGCCCGCCTCAGCCGCCTGCCAGGCGGCCTCCACCTCGCCGTCGCTGCGGGCGGAATTGACGGCGACGGCGGCCCCTTCGCCCAGCTCGTCGGCCAGCCCGTCCAGCTGGTCCTCCTGCAGGGCAATGAGCGGGGAAACCACGACGGCGGGTCGTCCCGTTGCGTTGTGAAGGTGCCGGGCGGCCACTTGGTAGATGGCCGATTTGCCGTAGCCGGTGGGCATCACGGCCAGGACATCGCGGCCTTCAACGAGGGCACGGATTCCGTCCAGCTGGCCGTCGCGCAGGTGGGGCAGGGAAAAGGAGGACGCCGCAAGGGCGCTGAGGGCAAGATCGTCGGACATAGGGAGCGGCTCCGCACAGTGGGTCCTGCGGCCGCTTGCATCAGCCGAGGTATCAAGCCTAGCGCGGGCCGGGACCCGTCGTCGTCCTTGTCCATTTGCCATGTGGACAACCGGACACTCCTGTCGCGTCAGGTTGTGCACATACGGGGTGCCGCATCCTTGACTTCCCAGCCACCCTGAACAACTGTGGAAGGAACTGGTCCGCCCGCGTGTGCCGTGGCTTGTGGGGACCAGGAACAGCTGAGGAGTGTGCAGCGTGACGCGGAAGAACCCGAAGGTCGAAGAGGCGGACGAGTCCGAACTGGAGGTGACCGGCCACCCCAAAACCTGGGCCGCCGGAGTGCCTGGTGTCTACTACTCGATGCAGCCTGCGTTGAAACACATGGGTGTGGACAGGACGCGGAAAACCCTGCTGGCGCTGAACCAGAAGGACGGCTTTGACTGCATGAGCTGCGCGTGGCCGGATCCGGGCCACCGCAAGACGTTTGAATTCTGCGAGAACGGGGCCAAGGCTGTGACCTGGGAGGCCACCCCCGTGGTCATCGGCCGCGAATTCTGGGACGAGCACCCTGTCAGCGAGCTGCGGCACCGGTCCGAGTACTGGCTGGGCATGCAGGGCCGCCTGACCGAACCCGTGTACAAGAAGGCGGGGGAAGACCATTACCGGCCGGTCAGCTGGGATCAGGCATTCAGCATCATCGCGGACAAGCTGAAGTCCCTCCCGGACCCCAACCAGGCCGCGTTCTACACCAGCGGCAGGACGTCCAACGAGGCTGCCTTCCTCTACCAGCTGTTCATCCGCGCCTACGGCACCAACAACCTGCCGGACTGCTCCAACATGTGCCACGAGTCCTCCGGGTGGGGCATGGGGCAGACCATCATCGTGGGCAAGGCCACGGTCTCCTATAACGACTTCGCCAAGGCGGATCTGATCATCATCATGGGCCAGAACCCGGGCACCAACCATCCGCGGATGCTCACCGCCCTGGAGGAAGCCAAAGAGGCCGGAGCCCGCATTGTCGCCGTGAATCCGCTGCCGGAGGCCGGCCTGATGCGGTACAAGAACCCGCAGAAGGTGAAGGGCATTATTGGGCACGGCACGGATCTGGCGGACCAGTTCCTGCAGGTGCGGATTGGCGGTGATATGGCGCTGCTGCAGGCCGTCTCGAAGCGTGTCCTCGAGGCCGAGGCCGCGAACCCCGGGACCGTGCTGGACCATGAGTTCCTGGCGGAGCACTGCGACGGGCTGGAGGAACTCAAGGCTCACCTCTCCCGGCTGGACGAGTCCGCCGTCCTTGAGGCTACCGGGCTGCGCACCGAGGAGATCGACGAGCTTGCGGCCCGCTACCTCGCCGCGGACAAGGTGATCATCACCTGGGCCATGGGCATCACGCAGCAGAAGAAGGGCGTCGCCACCATCAAGGAGATGATCAACCTCCTGCTGCTCCGGGGCAACATCGGCAAGCCGGGTGCCGGCGCCTCGCCCATCCGCGGGCACAGCAACGTGCAGGGCGACAGGACCATGGGCATTTGGGAACAGATGCCGCCGGCCTTCCTGGACGCGCTGGGGCGGGAGTTCGATTTTGAACCGCCGCGTGACCACGGGCTGGACGCCGTCCAAACGGTCCGGGCAATGCGCGACGGCGGCATCAAGGCTTTTATCGCCCTCGGCGGCAATTTCGTGGGAGCCATTTCGGACACGCATGCAGCTGAAGCAGCGATGGAAAAGACGGAGCTGTCGGTCCAGATCTCCACCAAGCTCAACCACTCGCATGGCGTGACCGGGGCCGAGGCGCTGATACTGCCCACGCTGGGCCGGACCGAGATCGACCGGCAGGAATCCGGACCGCAGTTCGTTTCGGTGGAGGACACCGTCTGTGCGGTGCACGCCTCACACGGCACCGTTGAGCCGGTGGCGCCGGGGCTGCTGTCCGAGGTAGCAATCGTCTGCCGGCTTGCCGCGGCCACGCTGGGGGACCGGACGTCGGCCGACTGGGCCGGCTTCGAAAAGGACTACGACCTGATCCGGGATCACATTTCCCACGTTGTGGTGGGCTGCGAGGACTACAACCGGAAGGTCCGGCAGGATGGCGGGTTCGTCCTGCCCAACGGACCCCGCGACTCCCGCACGTTCAACACACCAACTGGAAAGGCCATCCTCACGGTCAACGAACTGGAGCACGTGGAACGCCCCGCGGGGACCCTCATCCTGCAGACCATGCGCTCGCACGACCAGTTCAACACCACCATTTACGGGCACAACGACAGGTACCGCGGCATTAAGAAGGGCCGCGAAGTGGTCTTCGTGAACCCCGCGGACCTCACCGAGCTGGGCCTTGAGGACGGGCAGCACGTGGACATCCACGGCGTGTATTCGGACGGTGTGGACCGGGTGCTGCGGAACTACCGGGTGGTCTCCTACCCGTCGGCCCGGGGATGCGCCGCGGCGTACTATCCGGAAGCCAACGTCCTGGTGCCGCTGGAAAGCGTGGCCGAGGGCAGCCAGACGCCCGCCTCCAAGGCCGTGATTGTCCGGCTGGAGCCCGCTCCGGTACTGGAAGAGGAGCCGACGGCGGCGGGATAGCTACTGCGCCGTGTCGACTACTGCGCTGTGTCGGCCCAACCCTTGCTGGCCGGGCCGCCGTCGTGCCCGTCCTCGCACAGCCCGAAAGCAACGCTGGCAGCCCTCGCTACCGCTGCGCTTGATGCCTCCCGCGTCCCGGCGCTGCCGGTGCCGGCTTCCAGCCCGGCGGCATAGCCCACCAGGAAGGTGGTGACCGGTGCGGCCGGGTGGATAATCGAGTCTGCCGACCTGCGGGCCAGGTCAAGGAGCAACTCGTTGTCCACGTCCAGATCCAGGATCTGGAGCGCCTGCGCGAGCCGGTTGCTCCACTGGTCCAGTACCCGTGCTTCTTCGTCACTGACTGCCATGGTTCGCTCCTGTCGTACGTATCCGGTCAACTGCTGGCTGCCTTCCGGTGCCGACACTACAAGGCTTCACAACAGAAGTCATGAGGTCCCTAAAACCCCTAATCGGAAACAGGGTAGATATCCCTCCCCGCTGGCTCTGGAACTGCCCTCCAGCCCCGCCTAGACTGGCCGAACCTCAGGCCGGGAGCGTCGGCACGGGATCACCTGGCACCAAAGAAGGCGCCAGGTTGACCAGACCGGGCCCTTGCCTGCAGGGGTACTACACCTACCCAAAATTACGGCTGCCCCACCGGGCCGGCCTCACTTCAGGAGAAAAAGATGACAGGGAACAGAGCCGTTGCCTACAAAGCGCCAGGCAAGGTTGAACTTATTGACATCGACTATCCCAGCTTCGAACTGAAAGACGGGCCCGGCGTTAACCCGGCAAACGTGGGACGGGCCGTCAACCACGGGGTGATCCTCAAGACCGTGGCCACCAATATCTGCGGCTCCGACCAGCACATGGTGCGCGGACGCACCACCGCACCGCCCAACCTGGTGCTGGGCCACGAAATCACCGGCGAAGTGGTGGAAGTGGGCCGGGACGTCGAGTTCGTCAAAGTCGGAGACCTCTGTTCGGTGCCCTTCAACATTGCCTGTGGGCGCTGCCGGAACTGCAAGGAACGCAAGACCGGCATCTGCCTGAACGTGAACCCGGACCGCCCGGGCAGCGCCTACGGATATGTGGACATGGGCGGCTGGGTGGGCGGCCAGGCCAACTATGTGCTGGTGCCGTACGCCGACTGGAACCTGCTGAAGTTCCCGGACAAGGACCGGGCGATGGAGAAAATCCTGGACCTCGCCATGCTTTCGGACATCTTTCCCACCGGGTACCACGGCGCGGTCAGCGCCGGGGTTGGGGTCGGTTCGACCGTTTATGTGGCGGGAGCGGGTCCGGTGGGCCTCGCCGCGGCGACGAGCGCACAGTTGCTGGGCGCCGCCGTCGTGATTGTTGGTGACCTTAACGAGGACCGGCTGGCGCAGGCCCGAAGCTTTGGCTGCGAAACGGTGGACCTCACCAAGGGTGGCCCGGCGGAGCAGATCGAACAGATTCTCGGGGTGCCGGAAGTGGACTGCGGCGTGGACGCTGTCGGCTTCGAGGCCCGGGGGCACGGGCATGGAAAGGACGCAGAGGAGGCGCCGGCCACGGTGCTGAACTCGCTGATGGACATCACCGCGGCGGGCGGCGCCCTGGGCATCCCAGGCCTCTACGTCACCGGTGACCCGGGTGGGATTGACGAGGCCGCCAAGAAGGGCGCGCTGAGCCTCAGCCTGGGCACCGGTTGGGCCAAGTCGCTGAGCTTCACCACGGGCCAGTGCCCGGTGATGAAGTACAACCGGCAACTGATGATGGCCATCCTGCACGACAGGGTGAGCATCGCCAAGAACGTCAACGCCAAGCCCATCACGCTGGAAGAGGCGCCGCAGGGTTATGCGGAATTCGATGCCGGTGCAGCCACGAAGTACGTCCTCAACCCGAACGGCTATCTGAACTAGGGCGTAACGGCGGACGGTGGTCCAGCCGGGAAAGTCGATGCGGAAATAAGGGCTGCCCGGCCCGGGTTAGGCTTTGCACGGGCAGCAACGTCACCGCATTGAAGGAGTTCCCTTGAGCCAGATCACCGTCCGCCACAACCCCGACCGCCAGCGCTTCGAGATCCTTGACGCCGGCAACGTGATCGGCAAGGCGGCTTACAAGGATTACGACGGCGGCGCCTCACCCCAGCGCATTTTTTACCACACCGTGATCAACGAGGAATACGGTGGCCAGGGCCTGGCGAACCAGCTCGCCACGGCTGCCCTGGACGAAACGGTGAACGCCGGGCTGGGAATTGTTCCGGTGTGCCCCTACATCAAAAAGTTCCTTACCAAGCACCCTGAATACAACGACAAGACGGTCCGGACCGCCCGGGCCCACCTGGAATTCCTGGACACAGCACTCTCGGCCCGCACCCGCTGACGGACCGGGACGTTCAGGCAGCTCCCAAACTCGTGTGCTTTAATCAGCATCCTTAGCATCGGTGTGCGCTGGGCACCCGATGTGATTTCATGATCGTCCGAGTTGCAGGAGTTCTATGTCGGCGGACCCAGCGCTGCGCCCGGCGGGGCGTCACTTCAGCGCGTCCCGGAAAGGGCAAAGACTTCTGCCGCTGGCGCTGCTGTTCGCTGCCGTTGCGATCGTCATCGGGGCCACCCTTGCTTTCGCAGCCGTCCGGTCGGGGCCGCTGGCAGGCGCAGCCGGCCCCGTCCCCGCAGCTGTCCCGGAAGCCCCCGTGGCTGTCGCGCCGGATTCCCTCGAGGAGCGCATCAACTCTGTCCTCGAGGAGAACCGCGACTACAGGATCGGGGTGGTCTTGGCGGACGTTGCCGGCGATGCCGCGCTGACTTTCGGGGACCAGGAGGCCTTCACTGCCGCCAGCACAGCGAAGATCATCACGGCGGCCGCGTATTACCGCCTGGTGGAAAACGGTGAGGCCGCGTTGGATGATCCGATCGGGGACTACGACGCGGCGTTCCAGCTCGAAGCCATGGTGAACGACAGCAACAACGACTCGTGGCTGCTGCTGATGGACGCGGTGGGCTATCCGCAGCTGACTGAATACGCGGCCTCCATCGGCGTCGCCTACGATCCGGAGGAGAATCTCCTGACGCCTGTGGAAATGGCCCTGGTCCTCAAGCGGCTTTACGCTGGGGACCTCCTGAACACGGATAACACTGCCCAGTTGCTCGGCTACATGCAGGACACCAACAACGAGGAACTGATCCCCGCCGGTTCCCAGGACGGCGTCGAGGTGTTCCACAAGTACGGGGAATTTGGCGGCGAACTTCACGATGCCGCGGTCCTGACATACCGCGGCTCCTCGTTCGTGCTGGTGATCTATACCGAAAATCCCGAGGGCAGTGAAGAGCCCGGACAGGCTGATGCCATCCGCGAACTCACCAGCCTTGTGGAAGAATCACTGTTCCCGCCCGTGCAGGCCGGCAGCCGGGCACGGTAGCCCATCAAAGTCGCGAGCAGCTGCCCGCGTGCACCAGACTGTTTCCGTGAGCAACAAACCCCGGACTGCCCTGGCCGTCGCCGGCCTCAGCCTGGGCACGGCACTGAACCCCCTCAACTCCTCGATGATCGCCGTCGCCCTGGTGGTGCTCCGCGCCGATTTCGGGCTCGACGTCGCTGCCGTCACCTGGGTGGTCACCTCCTTCTACCTCGCCTCGGCGGCCGGACAGCCGGTGATGGGCAGGCTGGCCGACAGGTTCGGACCCCGGCGGATGTTCATGCTGGGGATGGCACTGGTGGCCGTCACCTGCGCGCTTGCGCCGCTCGCACCGAACTTCGCCCTGCTCTGTGTGGCCCGGGCGGTGATGGCGCTGGGCACTGCCACCGCTTATCCCAGCGCAGTGGTGATGGTGGGAGCCGTTGCGCACCGGGCCAAAGTGGATTCCGCTCGGCCGCTGGGCCGGCTTCAGATGGCCAACACCTCGGCCGCGGCCGTGGGGCCGGTGGTGGGCGGCCTCCTGGTGGGCTTTGTGGGCTGGGAAGCGCTGTTCCTGATCAACGTACCGCTCGCGCTGGCGGCGCTGCTGATCGTCCGCCAGGCGGCGCCGCCGGATGAAGCCCGGGAACAGGGCACTGCTGCCGAGCTCCTTAGGGACTCGGACCTTCCCGGAATCCTCGGATTCGTCGCCGCCCTGCTGCTGGTGATGATGGCGGCGCTCAACGTGGCGCCCGGTTACCGCTGGTGGATGCTGGCCGCCGGAACTGCTGTCGGCGCGCTGTTCGCCTGGCGTGAGCTGCGTTTCAACCGGCCCTTCCTGGACCTGCGGCTGCTGGGACGCAACCGGCCGCTGATGCTGGTGTACCTGGGCTTCGCGGTGTTCAGCAGCGTCTACTACTTTGTGTTCTTCGGCCTACCCCAGCTGCTGCAGGAAGCGGGCGGCTACGATCCCGGCTTCGTAGGCCTGCTGATGCTGCCGCTGGCCACCATGTCCGTCGTCGCTACGCCGTGGGCAGTCAAGGCCATGGGAAGGTTCGGCGTGCGGCGGGTGCTGATTGCCGGCGTCGTGCTTTTGACCGCGGTGGCCGCGCTCATGTGGCTGCTGACCGGCACCCTCGTGATCCCGTTGGTAGTGGTGCTGACAGCCCTGATGGGCGTCCCCTACGGGACGGTGAGCATTGCCACGAACCAAGGCATGTTTGTCTCCACCCGCCCCCAGGAACGTGGTGTCGCAGCAGGCATCTACCAAACCTGCCGGTATGTTGGTGCCATCACCGCCACCGTGATGATCGGCGTTTTCGCGGCCGGCGGTGTGGACCAGGAAAGCTGGGCACGCATGGTGCTCGCCATGCTGGTCCTTTGCCTGGTGACGTTCGGTGTGTGCCTGCTGTGGCGGCAGCGGGCGGAGTAGGACCGGGCTCCGAAGGCCCGTGCGGACGAATATGCGCGAGGTTTATCGTGGAGCTATGGACAATCCAAAGGTGCAGCTGTACCTGGATATTGCAGCGAAGGGGCTGTGCATTCTCGGCGCCGCGCTGATGATCTTCGGCCGGGGCGGATGGTTCTACGTGGGCGTCGCCACCGTGGTCCTGGGTGTGCTGTTCATCGGGGGTTCGCTGGTGGCCACACGCAACCTGCGGCGCAGGGGATGGGACGGCACCAACCGGCCACCGGCCGGATAGCGCGCCCACCCCTCAAGCCCGCGCCGCAAGCCCGCGCCGCAGAGCAACACGCTCTGTTTTTCGACGGCGGGACGGGGCGCCCAGCCGTCTCCCGCCGTCGTCGGTTCCTCAGCTGGGCAGCACCGGTTTAGGTGTACATCAGCGAGCCGGGCGTGGTGAGTTTCTCTCCGGTTTCCAGCCAGGTCTTCAGGCCGGACAGGATCATGGGCCAGCCGCCGTAGAGCTGGTCGTTGGCGCCCTCACGGAGGTCGCTGTGGGTGACCGTAAGGCGGCAGGAATCGCCCACCGGCTCGATGTCCCAGGTGACCTTGGAGGTTCCCTCGGCCTTGACGTCCTCACCCCAGAGGGCGCGCATGGTCTGGACCAGCCGGCGGGGCGGGTCCACCTCCAGGTTCTCTCCCTCGCCCAGCGGTGCGCCTGCTTTGACGTTGTTCATGGTGAAGCTGCCGCCCGGAGTCCAGTCCGATTCGATGGTGTTTCCGAACTGGTACTTGCTGCGGATCTCGCTGTCCGTGATGGCTTCCCAGAGCCGTTCCGGCGTGGTCTTGATGTAGATTTCGAAGATTTTTTCCATGGGACTTTCCAATCTGGATTTGAGGTCGCTGAGGCCAGCGGCCCATGGTTCTGCGTATTTACTCACCCAGCGGTCGTGGACGAGCCGGATGGGGACGGGGTTCAGGAAATGCAGCTTTTCACGCCCCCGACGGCGGATCACCACCAGCCCGGCTTCCTCCAGGATCCTGAGGTGCTTGGCAATCCCGAACCGGGTCATGTCGAACCGGCCCCCGAGAGCGCCGAGGCTTTGGCCGTCCTCGCGGAAGAGCTCGTCGAGCAGCTCCCGCCGCGTGGGGTCGGAGAGTGCCTTAAACACCTCATCCATAAAATCAATGATAGGTGACCATATGGTCACCTATCAAGGGCTTTTCAGTTTCTGGCTGCGAGGGTCTGGTCCCGGTCCTGGAAGACGTCCTCGCCCGGGCCGGTGAAGGCTCGCGAGCGCTGGATCGCCTCGATTGATCCGGTGAACAGCTGCGACTCCTGCGGGTCAGCCGGCGCGTGCCAGCCCTCGCGGCTCGAGGCTCCCAGCCCCCGCAGTGGCTGCTGGCGGCGGGAGGAGGTGCCGCCGTCGGACGCTGCCTCGGTCCAGCGCTGCCGGGGAAGTGCTTCCGGATGGCCCTGCTGCAGGAAGGTGACCATGGCCTCGCGGATGAGGCAGCGCAGGTCGAACAGCGCGGCGCTGTCCGCGGCGCTGACCAGGATCCGGACCCGGACAAATCCGCCGGTGGCATCGGTGATCTGGAGGATGCCCACGCGCTCATCCCACAGGTCCGTGCCGGCGAGGACGCTCCGCAGCTCGGTGCGCATGTCTTCCACGGGGGCGCGCCAGTCGAGGTCGAACTCCACGGTGCCCATCACTTCGGACTGGCGGCGGGTCCAGTTCTCGAAGGGCGTGGTGGTGAAGTAGGTGGAGGGCAGGATGAGGCGGCGGTCATCCCAGAAGGAGGGGTCGAAATTGACGGGGCTCCGGCGTGGTGCGTGCCAGGATGGTCCACATGCTGCCGTTGAGTCAGATCGCCGCGTTGCGGACCACCGTCGACGACGAGTGGCGGTCACCGGTGGCAGATGCGGCCGGCTGGCCTTGGGACATTCCCGCCGGCAGCTTGCGGTACTGGCGCTCCTCGGCCGCGCATGTGTTTGTTATTCCGCCCGGCCGCGACGTCCGTGGGGTGCTGTACGCGCGCTTCGCTCCGGCCGCGTCCACGGCAGGAGTGCGCTTGCAGCGGGGAGCGCAGCTTCATGCCCGGCTCGGCGATGCCGGCGCACCCGTTGCAGAATTGGTGCGGTCACGCGCGGGCCGGGCGGTGGAGCTGATCCCTACGCCGCTTGGGGAGATGGCTGGGTGCGTCGTGCGAAGGGTGGACGGCGAGGAGTTGGACGTGGAAGGGCTCGACGCCGCCGCTGCCGCCGCCTGGGGAGCCGCCTTGGCCGGTTTCCATCAGGCCGCGGGGCGGGTGAAACCTGAGGGCAGTCGGGAACAGGTGGACGTGTTTTCCCGCCTCGTTGCACAACCAGACCGGGACCTGCGGAACGCGGCGCAGGCCCTGAAGATGGTGCTTGAAAGCCGGGAGCCGGGGCCGCTCGTAATGGGGCATGGGGACTTTGAGCTCGACAACCTGAGATGGTCGCGAGGGGAGGCGACCTGCTTTGACCTCGACGAATGTGGTGTTATGCCCGCCGCCGCCGACGTAGCATCGGCGGTCCGGGACCTCCTCGGTAAAAGTCCGGGCACGCCCGAGCACCCCGGACTCCTTGAAGCGTTCCTGGCGGGCTATGAACAAAAATCCGGGCTGGCGATGGGTATGGGGGAGGTGCTGCTGCACCGTGCAGCGCTGGCAGCACAGCAAATCCTCGAGGCACCCGCAGTCCTGGACCTGGACGCAGCTGTGCTTGAATCCGCCGGCAACGGCTGGCTCAAGGAGCTGAACGGCAGCCTTGCGGCCCACTACGCAGATCAGCGGGACATCGTCCTGGCAACGGCCCGGACGCTGGCCTGAAGTGGGCTGGCGGGATGAGTCATCTAACTGCTCCTCCGCCGGACAGCCACTAGGATCACCTTTATGGATTCCTCACTCAAGCTCGTGGTGGCGGCATGAGCCCGCGGCTGCGGGTGTGCCTGCCCGACCAAAAGCTGCTGGATGCGCTGGAGCCAATGGACGGCGTCGACTTCGTTCTCTGGGACCTGACCGGCCCTGCTCCGGAAGGCCGGTTCGACCTGCTGGTCCCGGCGTATATGGGCAAGTCGACGGCGTTGGCCGCCCTGGAGGGCGTCGACGTTGGGCTGGTGCAGAGCCAGTCGATTGGGTACGACGGCGTCGCGGACGTTCTGCCCAAGGGTTGCGTTTTCGCCAACGCGGCGAGCGTCCATGAGACGTCGACGGCGGAGCTGGCCCTCGGGATGATGATCGCCAGCCAGCGCGGCATAACCGACTACGTGCGGAACCAGGCGAGCGGGACGTGGGACAACAGCCAGCGGCCCAGCCTGGCGGACCGGCGTGTGCTGCTGGTCGGATACGGGGGAGTGGGCAAGGCGATCGAGGCGCGGCTCCTGCCGTTCGAAACTTCGGTGACCCGGATGGCCAGCCGCGAACGCGAGGACTCCGCCGGGAAGATTTTCGGGATTGACGCGCTGTATGAGCAACTGCCGCTGCACGAGATTGTGGTGGTCAGCGTCCCCCTCAGCGAGCAGACGCAGCAGCTGGTGGACGCGAAGTTCCTTGCCGCGATGCCCGACGGCGCACTGCTGGTGAACGTGGCCCGTGGTCCGGTGGCTGACACGGATGCCTTGCTGGCGGAGACGTCGTCCGGCCGCCTGCGTGCCGCTTTGGACGTCACGGACCCTGAACCGCTGCCAGCCGACCATCCGCTGTGGAATACCCCCGGGGTGCTTATTACTCCGCACGTGGGCGGGGCCAGTTCGGCGATGTTCCCGCGGATGGTCCGGCTGATCAGGCAGCAGATTGGTCTGATGCTCGAAGGCAAGGAACCGGTGAACGTGGTGCTGGGCGCCTCGTCGGAAGGCTAGGCGGGGCAGAGAAGAGCTGACGACGGCGCTGCCTCCTTGCGCGGAGGCGCGTCTCGGGCGCGTGGCGCTACCAGGCGGGCCGGTTTAGACAGCCGGCTCGCGCCGCCTGCGGAACACGATCCGCAAATTGTCGCGGAAACTTAGCCGCTTCCGCCGGCTGACCACGATCACGGCGAACAGGGCGGTTACCAAAACGACGGCACCTCCGGCAGCCACGGACCAGCGTGCCCCGAACTCCGACCCGATCCAGCCCATGAGCGGCGCCCCCACGGCGGTTCCGCCCTGCAGGACCGCCAGGTACAGGGCCAGGACGCGCCCCCGGAACTGGGGCTCCACCGAGAGCTGGATGCTGGTGTTGCAGCTGTTCAGGAAGGTGATGGACGCCAGGCCAACGGGTATCAGTACAGCGGCATACAGCCAGAACGACGGCGACACGCTGCCAAGGAGCGTGAAGAACCCGAGCCCGAGCGCGCCGCCCAGCAGGTACCGCAGCCGCGGGCCGGCCCGGCGGGCCGCCAGCAGCGCTCCGGCCAGGGTGCCCACCGCCATGATGGAGCCGAGGAGCCCGAATTCGCTGGGGCCGACGCCGAACTCGGTGGTGGTCATCAGGGCGTTGATGATGGGAAAGTTCATGCCGAAAGCGCCGAGGATGCCCACCAGGACCATAATCAACACGAGGTCCGGCCTCTGGCGGACGTAGCGGATTCCTTCGGCCACCTGGTGCTTGCCGCGCCCTGCCTGGGCGGCCGGGGCAAGCTCCGAGGTGCGGATCAGGAACAGCGAGATGATGACGGCGGCGTAGCTGGCAGCGTTGAGCAGGAAGACAGGGCCGGTACCCGCCCAGGCGATCAGCACGCCGGCCACGGCGGGGCCGGTGAGCCGGGCGGTGTTGAACGATGCAGAGTTCAGTGCCACTGCGTTGGAGATGTTGTCCTGCCCCACAAGTTCGGAGACAAAGGACTGGCGGGCGGGGGCGTCGATGGCGCTGGCGATGCCGAGGCAGAGGGCGGCCAGGTAGGCGTGCCACAGTTGGGCGGTGCCGGTGACCACCAGCAGGCCCAGTGCCAGTCCGGTCATGCCCATGGCCACCTGCGTCCACAGCAGGATTACCCGTTTGCGGTAGCGGTCCGCCAGCACCCCGCCGTAGGGGCCAAGCAGCAGCATGGGAAGGAACTGCAGGGCGGTGGTGATGCCGACGGCGGCGCCGTCATGGTTGGTGAGGACGGTCAGGACCAGCCAGTCCTGGGCCACCCGCTGCATCCAGGTGCCCACGTTGGACACCAGCGCACCGCCGGCCCAGATCCGGTAGTTGCGGTTTTCCAGCGCCCGGAACATGGCACTCATTTGCCGCTCATTTCCTGCATGATGTGTGCGGCGCGGCTCAGGACCAGCCGGTCCTCTTCGCTCAATCCGGCCACGCGCTGGGCCAGCCATGCTGTCCGCTGGTTCCGTGCCTCCGCCAGGACGGCCCGGCCGGCGTCGGTGATGTCCACGTGGACCTGCCGCCCGTCGTCGGGATTAGCGGCCCTGGACACAAACCCTTGGTCGGCGAGGGCGTTGACGATCCGGGTCATGGACGGGGCCTGCACATGCTCCCGCTCGGCGAGGGTGCGGAGGGTCTGCGCCCCGTTGCCGTTCAATTGGGCCAGCACTGTGTATTGGCCCGGGGTGATGACGTCGCCCGTTGCCTCAACGCGGAGCCGGCGGGATGTGCGCATCACGGCCGTGCGGAGGTCTATGGCCAGGCTGTCGGGGCTGGCGGGGCCTGTAGTTTCGCTATTCTCAGTGTTGGTGGTGGTCACGCTCGCGTTGCGCCTCCTGAAGATGCTTAGCAATGCTAATTAGTCCTGCTAATAAGTATGCTGTCATGCCGAAAGAAGGGCAAGGCTTAGGAGATTGACTTCCGTCACCACACAGCACGAAGGGCGCTTTCCTTACGGACGAATAGCTTGCAGGCCATTTGGATAAGGCTGAAGCATGGATTTTGCTACTGCCCGGCCTTGATCTTCCGCCAGCCGCCTGCCCGGTTGTTGGCGATGATCGCACGGAACATCTCCACGAGGGCTTCCTCTTTGACGGTCCCGCCCTCGTAATACGAAATCATCCGGCCGGTCTTGTTGCCGTGGCCCGCGGTGATGATGTTGTGCGGGTCCGGGGTGATACCGCCGTCGTACAGGAACACGTTCACGTGGTCCTTCGCCGCGAGCAGCGCGCAGATGTTGCCCTGCAGGACGAAGTACGGCTGGACCGTGCGTTTGATGGTTTCCTCGACGGCGGGATCAGCGGCGTGCACCAGATCCCGCACCTGCCGGCAAATGTCCTGCTGCCAGGGCGGAAGCGCGGCGATGTACTGATCAACGCGGGGGTCCTTCTCGTAGCTCATCAGCGAACTCCTTCTTCAAGCCTTATGGTTCCTCGATCCGGCCGCGAGGGGAAGGGGCGATCCATGCTTCACAGGACGTCTTGGCCTGTTCCCGCACCATGGTGTGTGAGACCATCCGGTATGGGTGAAAACAACAAACCGGACGAGGCCGCTGTGCCTGTAACCGGGGTAAACGACCATGCGTGGGAGCGGGAGCACCGCCATCCCACCGCTGAACAGGCCCGGTCCATCGGCTACCGCCGAAGGGACGCAGAGGCTAAGTTGGACCAGCATCTGCGGGAGGCCCGCGACAAGTCCGACGAGGAAACCGGCGGCCAGCAGCCGTAGCCGGAGGCTGTGGCGGCAAGCCGGGTCGATCACCCGGGGCAGTCCTTCCAAGCGTCTGCCTTTCACCTGCCGGCTGGGGGCTGAAAGGGGTTCCAGATGCTCACGAACAGCAGGGCGTACAGCGGTCTCGCCGTCCGGGATCTTGGCGCGGCGCGGCAGTTCTACGCTGACACCCTCGGCCTGAAAACCACGGAGGAATACGGCCTGATGTGGCTGCACCTCGCCGGCGGCAGGGACACCCTCGTGTACGAACAGACCGATGCCGTCCCCGCGAGTTTCACTATCCTCAACTTTGAAGTAGACGACATCGAGGCGGTGGTCTCCGCTTTGGCCGCGCGGGGCGTGCGCTTCGAGCGGTATGACGGACTGTCCCAGGACGAAAAGGGCATTTTTCGTGATGAGGGCCCCTACATCGCCTGGTTCAAGGATCCCTCGGGAAATGTGCTGTCCGTCCTGCAGGAGAAGTAGTCTCGACAGCATCACCGCGAATCTGCCGTCCACGCCGGCCCGAACCTAAGAGGGGAGCCAATGAAATCCAACGAACTGCTGCTGGACTCCTTCAGCAGGATCAGGGAAACGGTCGAGGCCACGCTGGAACGGCTCGGCGACGACGCCCTGGTCAGGCGGCCGGGTGGCACGGGGAACTCGATCGCGTGGCTGATCTGGCACCTGGCCCGGGTGGAAGATGTGCAGGTGGCGGACGCAGGGGGACTGGAACAGGTGTGGACGGCGCAGGGCTTCGCGGGCCGCTTCGATCTGCCGCTCTCCCGGAACGACACCGGCTACGGCCATTCGAGCCACCAAGTGGACGCCGTACAGGCGCCGCCGGAGCTGCTCCTTGACTACTACGACGCTGTGCACCGGCAAACAGTGGAGTTTGTGCAGACCCTCGGCGATGAGGATTTGGACCGTGTCATCGACACCCGCTGGGACCCGCCGGTCACCCTCGGCGTCCGCCTAATTAGCACCATCGCGGACTGCCTGCAGCATGTGGGGCAGGCCGCGTACGCCAAGGGCTTGAAGCGGGCATAGGAAAGATTGAATTACCTATTTCCGTCCAGGGAATTCAGTTCCATAATGGCCACGTAGGCGTCGGGGACCCCTGCGGCGATGATTGCTGGGGGGCGCAGCAGGATCCCAGGTGGCTGGCCCGGTCATGGCGGAACGGGCGGCCACGCGGCCTCGGAGCAGGGATACTCCGGGACCGTGAGAGGGGGAGAGCGGCCCCGCCAACGCGAACAATGCACAAAGGAATTCATCATGCTCAAGGACTCAGCAATTATGGCTGTCCTTCCCGCAAAGGATATCAACCGGGCGAAAGAGTTTTATCGGGACAAGCTGGGTTTGGAGAGTTCGGAGGCCATGGAGGAGTACAGCCTGCTGTACCGCTGCGGCAATGGAACGAGCTTCCTCATCTATCAGACAGACAACGCAGGGACGGCAAAGCACACCCAGATGGGCTGGGAATCGGACAACATCGAACGCGACATGGAGGAACTGCGGGGCCGCGGCGTCGTGTTTGAGGATTACGACCAGCCCGGCTTGAAGACGGAGAACGGCCTTGCCACGGACGACTGGGGAAAGGCCGCCTGGTTCCTGGACAGTGAGGGGAACATCCTCAACCTCGCCCAGCGCACCTAGCACCGGGTCAAAGGCATCAAGGCGCCTGACTGAAGGAACGTACGACGCCGGCGCTCGCCAGCGTGCGCACGCTTCACTTTCCGTACGGCTACCAGCTGGAGCTGCCTGCGAATAGGGGCGCATGACCAAGCCGTGGGTACCTTCCCTTGAAGGTATCCACGGCTTGTTAGATAGGGCGGCAGGCCAACCATCCCTAGTGCGAAGACAACTCTCGCATCAGTCCGAGCTGTGCCAAGAACTCCACTTGATCAAAGTAGAACTGGTGAGAGGTGATCTCCCCGTCCTCGACCCTTGCACATCCGCCCCTGATCACTGTCAACGAAGCGGGCTGCCCGTTCAGAACGGCAGCGCGGTCAGCACAATTAGGGCAGGCGTCCACCTCAGCACGACAGCAGGAAATACTTCTAACGATGCCTGGATGCGCACTACGGCCCTGATCCCGACAAAGCTCGAGGACCTGGGTCCGGTGCAATACCGGACCCAGGCCCTCGCGGCTCTGATCTTATGTGGC
The DNA here is from genome assembly GCF_054792695.1 of Arthrobacter sp. Z1-9. Lineage (NCBI taxonomy): Bacteria > Bacillati > Actinomycetota > Actinomycetes > Micrococcales > Micrococcaceae > Arthrobacter > Arthrobacter sp. Z1-9. The sequence continues at coordinate 1,166,498 of NZ_CP096456.1, forward strand.
CAGTCCACCTCTTGGGGACCGGTTCACATTGTCACGCTCCCCTAGGGGGTGGTCAGGGTGAGGATGAGTTTGGGCCTGTCGGCGGTGTTAGTGGCCTCGCTGGAAGCGAAGTCCAACCCGTCGCCGCTGGAGGAGTCCATCGCCAGCGACAGGCTCTGGCCCAGTTCCGCCTGCAATGCGCTCTTGTCGAGGGTGACGCTGTAGGTAGCGGCGCTGGTTGCACCAGTCAAGGTCCCTATCGGGGTTGCTCCGGGTAGCGGGCGAGTGGTGAAGCGAATAGCGTTCTCGTTCCAGAGGTCGTCCGGGACCAGCTTGACTCTCTGGTTTCCCGTCGAGCCATTGGTTGCCTGGAGCTGCAGCTTTGCCTCCGTAATGGTCCTACCCGCGAGAGTCCCAAGGTCGAACTTCAGATAGCTGACCTCGGCGGGGCTGCCGTCGACCCCCAGCGCCGTGGCCGAGCCGTTGTCGGTCGTGGCGGCACGGCCGGAGACATAGCTGTCCTCAAGTGCGTCAACAGTGACCGTCTGGGTCGTACCGCCACCAGGTGGTGGAGGTGTGCCCGTGCCAAGATCCAGGCGGGCGTGCCAGTACCGGGCGTTGGTCCGCGAGGCGGTCAGCACCACCAGACCGGTCTGACCGTTGACGTTTTGTTTCGTTGATGTGGGGTCGTTGATGTCCTTGTCGGTACTACTGCTGATGATGGCCGTACCGGGGCCGGGCGCGAAGGAAACGTTGTCCAGCGGCGACTTCTTGTAATAGAGGGTGCCGCCCGCCTCCGGCGCGACCGCGAACATGTAGAGCTGACGGTGCTCCTCGTCGATCATGACCATGGGCCGGGTGTGGGCGTCCTCGACAGTGCCGTACTGCGTGCTGGTCCATAGGCCATTAGCATCGCGCACCAGGAGGGACACAAACGTTAGACCGGCGCCCTGCTTGGCTGTCTTGATCGCTGCGTAGAGGCGGCCGCTGCCGTCGCTTGTCAATTGCCTGAGGTTTAGATGGTCGTTCGCGCATCCCCCGCTGCAGTTGTTTCCTCCCCCGTAGGCAACTTCCGTCTGCCACGACTGCTCTGGCTGGCCGTCCTGGTGGGTGGCCAGGTAAAACCTCTTATGCCCAACCCGCTGATTGCTCCACATGATTGCGATCTTGTCGCCCTGGAACGACGCGACTGCGGAGATATCGTCGTGGTGCACCGCCGAATTGGGTGTCGGTAGGACGAATGGTGTCCCCCACGCTGTGTCGCTCGTCGTCGAGTGGTTGACGTAGACACGGTTGGTGAGGTCGCTCGAGACGACAGTGTAGGTGACCCATAGCTTACCGAGGGAGTCTTTGGCCACTGTAATCGATTCCGTGCTCCCCCTGTGCAGGGTGACAGGGAATCCGGCGTCCCGTGAGTAGGTCTTCGTGGTCGCGTCGTAGCTGAAGCGGTGAAGCGCTGCAGACCCGGCGGTCACCGCGGCCTCGGTTGGAGGCGTGGTCCACTCCGAGAGCACAGTGGTGCCCGACACGACGTAGAGCTTGCCGGTTGTTGCGTCCCAGAGCGCGTCGCCGCGCGCAGTACGCCTTGCGTCAACAACCGTTGCCGTCTCCTGCCACGCCTGCGTTGCGCCGTCGAGCTTATGGATCTTCGTCGCATTTGCGGAAGCACTCCACATCAGCCCCCACCAGGTCCCATCCTGGTACCAGAGCTTGCTCTGGGCCTTGTCTGCAGTCGGGGTTTCAACGCCGGCGCCTGCATATGATGGCCCAGGCGTTCCGACATCAGCGGCCTGGGCGGCGACAGGGATCGCGACAACCCCGGCCGCGGCGAGTAGCAGAGCAATTAAAAGGCGTAGCAGACGCATAACGGTGCCCTCGGATCTATGTCAGTGGAAGTCCTTGCGGTATCAGCGAGCGTATGGTTCGCCCCAAGGAAGTGTCACGAGTAGCTTGTACTTCCTTTTCTCCGCACGGTTTATCCGCTCTCCGTAAGTAGCGGGATTATCTTGCCGTCCATCAGTTAGGGATAGGGCTACCGCTCAATTCAAATTCCTAGGCACAGGGGGTTTTGCGCATTCCACGGATATAGGTATAGGGGTTCTGTTACGCGTCTTTGTTACTGTGGCTAATTCTGGGGTCTAAGCTTTGCGTAACTCTAGCCGGATATCTAGATCCCCACTGGAAAAAGCGTAAATAGCTGCGTCCGTAACCTCGTAAGCATCATCCTGGGGCACGCTCCGCCCGTTCACCTTGGGGCTTCGCCCGAGTCTTGACACCCTTTCGAGCGCTGAGGAACATCGGAGGTGCCGGTGCAACTGGCGGTCTCCCGGGAGTCCAGCTGTGGTACGGCGTCTCGAAGGGATTTGAGATGCAGGCAGGACGTCTGGCCCCGTTTCGCAGTGCGGCCGCGGCCGCCGCGGCGCTGGTGTTGTTCGGCGTTGAAGGCTGCACCAGTGCGGCCGACCCGCCGGAGCAGCCGATCGCAACAGTGACATCGGCACCTGCGACCGTCACTCCCTCTGCTCCAGCAACTGCCCCGCCCTTCGTAGCCGTGCTCAAGAAGTACAGTGAGGACGTGCGCGCTGGGGGAGCCACCGCCGTCGTGATCCAGATGAAGTCCCGGCTGGGCGAGTGGTCATCGGCGGAGGGAGTCCGGAACCTGGAAACCAACGAGCCCGTGCAGCTGAACGATCAAACGCACGTTGGCGACATCACCATGACCATGGTGGCGGTGTCCGTCATGAAGCTGGTGGAGGAAGGGAAGATCCAGCTGCACGACCCCATTCAGCAGCACCTGCCGGACTTCGCGCGCATCATCAAGCCGCCGGGACCCATCACCATCCGCAGCCTGCTCAGCCACCGCTCCGGCATGCCGGACTACCGGGAAAGCCTCCTCAAGGTTGGCGATCCCGGGGATGACAAGCGCAGTCACAAGGAACGTCTGGCCGTCGCCGCAGCCGATCCGTGGACCGGGGGATCGGGCAGCCTCTTCAGCTACTCCAACACCAACTACTCCGCCCTGGCCTTGCTCCTGGAGAAACTGCGCGGCCAGGACATCGGAGCGGTTATTCGTGCGGACACCATAAAGCCATTGGGGCTGCAGGGCACCTTCATGACGGGCGGCGAGCCGGGTCCGCAGAACCTGGTGCACGGGTACTCGTTGGCGGAAAGCGGGGAGCTGGTGGATAACGCCCTGGCTCCATTTCACAGCGGTTCCCCGGACACCGGAATGATCTCCACTGTTCCCGAACTCAACACCTTCTTCGCCGCGCTCCAGAAAGGGACGTTGGTGACACCTCAAAGCGTGGGGGAAATGCATCATCCCAAGTACGAGCAGTTCGGGCTCGGGGTTGTCCGCCGCTACGACTCCTGTTCCAACAACGACTACTTCGGCCATGTCGGAGTGGTGCGTGGCTACGCTGCGCTTGCGCTGATCAGCGCCGACGGATCGCGCCAGGTGGCCATGGCAGTGGCCCGCGCACCCAAGCCGGGCCTGGTCGGCTTCGATGACCCGCAGTCACACAGGATGGCAGAATCCGCGGTGAACGCGCTGAATCAGGCGTGCTGAGCGCGGCTGGAGTGACGCGGAACTATTTCGCCGTTAGTGCGTGTTCTCGCGCTCGCCCACCGGGCGGGGCCGCTTCCACGTCGACTCCCTGGGGCCCGGAGGATATGCCGCCTTCCGGCCGGCATAGGTGATGACCAGGGCAGCGATAACCGGGAGTGCGGCCGCGGCGGGAACCAGCAGCGGACCCGCCACCACCAGGGCGGCCGAGCCGTAGAGGGCACCGATGGTGATGCCCAGCTGGATGGTCAGGACCGTGAGCCCGTTGGCAGCGTCCTTGTTCTCGCGGCCGGCGCGAAGGATGGCGGACTGGTTGTAGATGCCGATGGCACCCAGCCCGGCGCCCCAAACAGTCATCAAAGCCAGGGCGAGGGGAAGGCTGCCACCCACGAAAGGCAACGCCAGCATCGAAACGGCGATTGCCGCCGTCGTGATCAGCAACGAACGGCGCGGGTGCGAATCCACGGTGAGCCCGGCGATCCAGATACCCAGCAGGCCGGAGACGCCGAGGACGGTCAGGGAGAGGCTGATGGCGTAGTCGGGCAGGCCGGCCTCACGGATGTACGGGGCGATGTAGGTGAAGAGTGCGAAGTGGGCCAGCACCAGCAGCGGCCAGGCGATGGCCACGGGCTTCACGCCGGGCTGGGCGATGGCCGCGCGCATTGACGGGCGGACCTCGCCGGCGCTGCGCCGCACGGACGGGAGGAACAAAAAGCCCAGAACCGCCAGGAGCACGCCGAATCCGGCGAGGGCCAGGAACGCCGCACGCCAGCCGAGCACTGTGCCCAGGGCGGTGCCGATCGGAGCACCAATGGCCAGGCCCAGGCTGTTGCCGCTGAAGACGATGGCCAGGGCCTTGCCCACCTTGTCGGCCGGGACCACACGCGCGACGTAGGGGGCCATCGTGGTCCAGAGCAGCCCGTGCGCCAGCCCGCCCACCAGCCGCGCCACCATCGCGAACGTGAAATCGGGCGCGAGCCCTACCAAGGCATTGCTGAGCGCGAACGTCAGGACCAGTGCCACCAGCAGTGGTCGCTTCGGTACGTTGGCCAGCAGCCGCGCCGCGGGCACCACGGTGACCACAATGACGGCGGCATACGCCGCGGCGAGGTAGCCCGCCACCGGCTCGGACACATTCAGGCCGGTACTGATCTGGGGGAGCAGGCCGGACGGAAGCAGTTCAGTGGTGATGGCGGTGAAGGCGATGGTGGCCAGGACCATCATGGCGGCCAGCGGGAAACGCTGGGGCGCCGGCGCGGAAATCGCGGAGGACATTAAGGGATGTTCCATTCAAGGGGGAGGGGAGTGGAACCGGGCGCTGCTGGCCGAACAATTCCTCCAATAAGTTTACCGGGTGAACCGGACGCTTCCGTGCAGGGCTTGTCACAACGAAGCAGCCAAAGCCAACTACGTTTTTCCTGGACGGCTGCGCGCCCTTGGCGTGCGTTTCGCTTGCCGGACCCTGTCCACTCCCACCGGAGGGGCGTAGGGTCTGAAGCACTATGACCGAACAGCAACCCCACGAGCTGGTCCACCGCTATCCACACTTCGAGCTGCGCCGCTACCCCGCGCATGTTGTTGCCGAAATACAGGTTGATGCGTCCTTCGATCGTGCCGGAAATGCGGCCTTCCGGCACCTGTTCAACTACATCAGCGGCAGCAACGTGTCCCGTCAGAAGCTGGCCATGACGGCCCCCGTCATCCAGGCCGCAGGGTCATCGCAGAAGCTGGCGATGACCGCGCCGGTGCTCCAGAGCGGGCCGTTGCCGGGAAGTGATGGAACCTCCGGGTTCGTGGTGGCCTTTGTGCTCCCTGCGGGCCTGACGGCGGAGACAGCCCCGGTCCCGACCGACCCCCGGGTGAAGATCCGGGAGGTCCCGGGCTCCCTTGCCGCGGCGCTTCGCTTCCGGGGCAGCGGTTCGCAGGCAGCTTTTGAACGGCGTACCAGTGCACTCCGCGCCGGGCTGACCGTCGCCGGGCTGGAGCCCGTGGGGGCACCGCGGTTCGCCCGCTTTGATCCGCCGTTCAAGCCGTGGTTCCTCCGCCGCAATGAGGTGGTGCAGGACGTGAAGGAACCAAGGTCTGCGCCGGGCACGCCGGACGGATCCGGCCAGGTGCGGGGGCACTAGGAGAGGAACCCGGGCAATCTACGCCAGACTGGAGTCTGGCCCCTACGAAAGCAGATTCCCTTGATTACCCTCCAGCAGGACGCAGATGGCTTTATCCTTATGAACCGGCACTACCCCAACGGTGTCCGCATCAGGATCTCTTTCACCGACGGCAGCACCGGTGAGTTCTCCGGCCAAACCCTCAACAACGCCTACGATGCAGCGCTCGCGGAATTCCGAGCGAAAAACGGCCTCGATGCGAAGGGTTATTCCAGGACGACTGCGGGCCGGACGAACTCCGGCAACAAGATCGATTATGTTCCCGTGCATCCCGGTATGGGGGAGTAGCCGGCCCACCAGGGGCGCTCACGGTCTTCGCCGCAACATCAGGATGAGCAGCCACACCGTCCGCGGGATGGACCAGACGGTAGCCAGCCCGAGCACCGGCACCAGCGAGACGCCGACGTCGGGAAACTGACGGATGATGACCAGCAGGTCGGTGTCGAACTTAGCGGGTGCGTAGATGAGGCACAGCCACAGGGCGAAGGCGTCGAGCGCCAGGGCGGCCGCGGCGCAGGCCACGGGAGCCCAGCGCTTGCCCGCTGTGAACCGTCCGTGGAGCAGGACCGAAAGAGCCAGCCACATACTCAGCAGCTCCACCAGCAGCAGGGCAAGTGAGACCGCCCAGCTGAACTGCTGCAGCCAGTCCTCGAAAACGACGGCGGGGACAGGGGAGTGCCCGTGGAGGATCCGCAGGATGTTGGTATCGATAGCTTTGAGCCGGGACGGGGCGGCGGTGTCGTTGCCGTTGATTACCAGGGCGACGCCGAGGCCGGACTCCGGAACCATGGCCAGGTAGGTGTGGCTGTTGCCCCATTCCCCCTGGTGCTCCAGCAGCAGCGGCAACCCCTCTGCCGGCGCTGGCTGGGCTGCGGGATCAACGGACTCGTCGAGCGGCCGGGTGTACCAGCCCATGGCGTAGCCCTTCGTCTGGTCCACCGAAGTCCGCGGCTCGAACATCGCCGCAACGCTTTCCGGCTTCAGGATCCGGGCATCGCCATGCCGGCCCCCGTTCAGCAGTGCGGTCAGTTCGTTGCCCAGGTCCTCCGCCGAGGCGTACATGGTGCTGGACGGCATTCCGGCAGCGGGTGCCGGGACGTCGGTCCGCAGCCAGAACGAGCTGAACCAGCGCGAATACCCAGCCGCCGCGCCGTCCTCCCGGGCAGCAGCCGCCGTCGGATGGCTGTGCAGCATCTCCAGCGGCCCGAAAACGTGCTCCTTCAGGTAGTCCCCGAAGGGCTGGTTGGCGACGGTCTGCACCAGGAGGCCCAGGATGTTGAAGTTGGCGCTGGCATAGTGGAAAGCCCGTCCTGGCTCGCCGGCAAGAGGTGAATCAGCCAGGGCGCGGACCGCTTCTTCGAGGGCTTCCGGCTCCTGGGTGAGGGATGCTTCGAAGGCCGTGTCCTTGGCGGACATGCCGCTGGTCTGGTGGAGCAGGTGCCGGACCGTGATGGCCGATGACCGCGGGTCATCCAGCGTGAACCACGGCAGGTAGGTTTGCACCGGCTCATCCAGCCGCAGCCGCCCGGCCTCCACCTGCTGCATCACGGCGATGGCCGTCAGGGACTTGCTGGTGGACGCGAGCAACACCGGCGTCTGCGCCGTCATCGGCCGCCCCGAGGGGTCCGTGCGGCCGAAAGCAGCGGAGTGCACCTGCCGGCCATCCCGGACGACGGCGACTGCGGCACCGGGAATCCCGAGGGTGCCGAGCTGCTCCCGCAGGAAGGAGTCCACCGCCGCGTAGGTCTGCTCAGGTTGGGCGGGTTCCGCGGCCGTTTCGGCGGCGGCTGGCGTCAAGGCAACGGCGCCGACGAGGGCCCCAGCCAGCAAGCACGACAGCAAGCGCGATGACCACGGCATTGTCAGCATGCTGCACCCTATTTGCCCTTGCTGTCCCGGTCCGGCGTGGCTTCGGCAGGAGCCTGCCCCTCGATGGTGACCGTGCCGGCGTCGCCATCCACCAGGATCTGCTGCCCGGTGGCAAGCCGCTGCGTGGCCACTCCGGTGCCGAGGACGGCAGGGATGCCGTACTCGCGGGCCACGATGGAGCTGTGGCTTAGCGGCCCGCCGACGTCGGTCACCACGGCGGAGGCCATCGCGAACAGCGAAGTCCATGCCGGCGTGGTGATGCGGGCCACCAGCACGTCTCCGGGCGCCATGGTGCCGAAGTCCTGCGGGCCGGTGAGGACGCGGGCAGGGGCGCTGACCCGGCCCGCACTGGCTCCCACGCCTTTGATGATGTCGCCGCGCTGGTGTTGCGAGCCGGCCGGCATCATGGACCCGAAGGCCCGCTCCATCCAGCGGCTCTCCGGAAGCATCTGCGGTGCGGCGGCTTTCACCTGGCCCCGCCACAGCATCCTGCGTTCCTCGACGGCGGCGGCGCGGACGGGCCGCTCAGCTCCGCTGATGACGACGGCGGCGCGGGCACCGGGAGCGGCGAGACCAAACTCCACCGCGCTTCGAAGTTCCTGGTAGTGCAGCCAGAACACGTCCTCCGCCGCAGCGATGACGCCGGAGCCGACCAGCCGCTGCCCGAGTTCGAGCAGCAACCACCGCAGCAGCGGCCAGGCCAGTCCGACGTCGGCCAGCGCGTCTTCGCGGATGGGTGCGGTGTCCTGGGCCCACCGGAGCAGCCGGAGGAAGGCGGCCCGGCGCCGCGGCCCGAGCCGGGCGGCCATCTGTTTCGTGAGCGACTCCCGGCGCCCGGTCAGGAGCCGCTGCCGCTCATGCGGGTCGGTGCCCTGCCCGCGCAGGTAGAACCTCACCGTCTCCAGCAGGGCGGAGGGGTCGTCGGCGGCCACCGGGCTGGCGAAATCAAGGTTGTAGACCGCGTGCCCGTAGAGGTCCAGGTGCTCCTGGAAGGCGAAACGCCATTCCTGCCACAGGACGGCATCCACACCGGCAGGCGGGGAGCCGGTGCGCTGGGACTCGGCGAGCGCCGCCGTCGGCCGTTCCAGCAAAACCGATGTCAGCCCGGGGTCGCTGCGGGCCCAGCCAGCCAGATCGTAGAGGGACTTTTCCGCCCGGATGGGTGCGCTGTCGTAGCCCAGGAGGAGGGTCTGGGCCGGGGGATCGCCGTCGCGCCGGACCAGCTTGTCGTAGAACGCGCGGAAGGAGAGCTCGCTGGTGGCGGCGAGTGGGATGATCGACTGCACCGCTGTGTAGTACACAGTGCCGGCGTCCAGGAGCGCCTGCACGCCCTCGAGCAGTTCCTCGCCGGTGAGCTCCGCCGGAGGCCTCGCCGACCAATCCTTGATGACCCGTTCGTACCGGGGGTGGGAGAACTCGCGCCAGCCGGCCACGCCCATGTGCGCCTTGCCGCGGGCCAGCGCGCCCACCGCGGTCAGCGCCTTGCCCATCATCCGCCACATGCCGGAGTTGCGGTAATAGTAGTAGGCGTAGCCATTGATGGTGGGCAGGCCGACGTCGCCGTCGCGGATGACGTTCTTGCCCAGGGCCTCGGCCAGCAGGGACGTCAGCGACCTCGCCACGGAGCCGTCAATCATGTCGGCGAACAGCGGTGAGAGCGGGTCGGGCAGCTGTTCCACGATGCTTGCACGGAAGTAGAGGCCGTTCGGCCGGGGCAGCGGCCAGGCCTGCGGGGTGTCGGCCGCCGGTTCGGGCAGCGCGGTGATGGGCCGGGATTGCAGGATGAAGAATTTGCCGCCGGCCCGCGCCCACTCGATGTCCTGGGGCGCCCCGAAATGGTCCGTGATCCGCTTCCCGTAACCGGCCAGCTCGGCGGCTGCCCGGTCATCGAGCACGGGTTCATGACGGCGGGCTGCCGCCACCGGCTGCTCCCGGGTGCCCTTCCCTGCGTAGACGGTCATAACATCTTTGTCGGCTGTCCGCCGCGACACGACGGAACCGGTCCCGGCGTCGACCATCACGTCGTCGGTGGTGACCGTCCCGCTGACCACCGCTTCGCCCAGGCCCCACGCGGCACTGATGACCGTCTGGTCATTCCTGCCGTTGGCCGGGTTGGCGGTGAACATGACACCCGCGGCCTCGGCCTCCACCATCTGCTGGATGACGACGGCGAGGCGCACCTCCTCCGGTCCCACACCTTCGCGGGCGCGGTAGGCCATCGCGCGCGCCGTCCACAGGGAAGCCCAGCAGTCGATCACGGCCGCGGACAGCTCCACCATGCCGCGGACGTTCAGGGACGTTTCCTGTTGTCCGGCGAAGCTGGCGGAGGCGAGGTCCTCGGCGGTGGCGGAGGACCGAACCGCCACCGCCGTCTCCCTGTTGCCGAGATGCCCGTAGGCTGCGCCGAGCTCGGCTGCGATCTCGGCGGGCACGGTGCCGGTCCGGAACATCGCGGTGATCCGCCCGGAGGCATCCTCATAAGCTTGCGGGGTGGCGTCCGGGGGCAGCGCGGCCAGTTCCTGGATGCCCGCCGTGAGGTTGTTGGCATCAATAAACTGCGAATAGGCAGCGGTGGTCAGGACGAACCCGGGCGGGACCGGCAGCCCGGCGCGGATGACGCCGCCGAGTCCAACGGCCTTGCCGCCGGCTACGGCAACGTCGCCTGGTCCCACATCGCTTAGGTCCTGGATATAGGTCATGACCGCGCATCCTTGCTGCCCGCGACGGGCGCCTGGGGGTGAACCTGGTCCACAACATAGTGGCACTGCGTGGGCAAGGAGGCTACAGGTTCGGACTTCACGGCCGACGGCGGGGTTTACAAACGTTTACCAATGACTTCCAATGGGGCGAGGAATATCTGAATGATTTCCATTGGGGAGCGATGACTGGGACATCAGCGGTGAAACTGGATCACCTGGTTTGTTGCCGGGACCTTGCGTGGAGCCGAGCCCTTTGCGGCCACATCGAGAAAGAGCCGATGCTGCATGACTCGGATATCGCGTGCACGGGGTGCATCGAGGCCGCTGAAGGCATGGGTGTGCTTCCCGGGGACCGGCAGTGCCCAATCGACAACCATCCGTGTCCGGATGAGGCGGAAATGCAGCGGATGATTGATAAGCGAATCTCCGGCACCTGACCGGTGCTCGAAGGGCGTAGTGGTTCCGTAACTTCCAGGCGGTTTTTGTCTCATAGACCTCAAAAGGAGCGAAGCGGCTGCTGCCCGCCGGGAGGAGTTCCCGCGGCACTACCTAGGGTTTTTCCAACCTTCGGCATGGATCATGATCCAGGATCTCACCAGCACAAATGGTTTTCGGGCAGCTCGCTTTCCCCGCTTTCTTGTTGAGTGTCCGCTCAACTGTTTCTGCGTAGCTGCGCCCTGAAGCAAGTACTCGACGGAAAGTCGACATCAAGAAGCGAGTACTGAGCACTGTGGTCCGTGTGCCTACCCGCCACTTCAATGGGAACCACGCACCACTGAACAACCTGGGGGTACCACCGTGATTACCTTGGAAATGCCGAACAACACCGGCCGGGCTGGCCTTGTTCCCGGAGTGCCGCCGCAGACGCCGGCGCTTCACATTTCGGTTCTCGGCCCGTTGACGATCCGCCGCGGCGATGCGGTGCTGGGCGCCAATGACCTTGGCGGGCCCAAGCCCCGCCAGGTCCTCGTAATTCTCCTGATGAATTTCGGCTCGGCAGTGTCGAAGGCCCGGCTGATGGATCTGCTGTGGGGCGGCAACCACCCGGCCGCTGCACTGCCCACGCTTGAAAGCTATGTCAGCGTCCTTCGGCGCCACCTGCAGCCCGGCATCGGGCGAACAGGTCCCCTGCGGACGGTCAATGGCGGCTACGCCATCGACCGGTCATTGGTCCAACTGGACCTGGACCGCTTCGAAACACTGACCAAACAGGCCTCCAGGGCGGAGTCCCGCGAAGCCCTTGCACTGCTGGCAGAGGCACTAAACCTTGCTTCCGCTCCACTGCTTGGCGATGAGCTGCTGCCGGCGTGGGCAGAGGAAGAGCGCGCCGCGCACGCAGCGCGCGTGGGCCTGACACGCGTTGCGGCTGCGGAAATTGCACTCGCCGTGGGAGAAACAGCCAAGGCCATTGCCTGGGGCGGGGCGGCGGCCAAGGAGGATCCGCTCAACGAACGGGCTTGGACGGCGTTGGTCCTTGGGCTTGAGCAGAATGGCGAGAACACGGAAGCCTTGCGGGCTTACGACCGCTGCCGCAGGGTCATGGATGAGGAACTGGGCTGCACCCCCGCTCCCGCGCTAAGGGAGGCACAGGCAAGACTCCTGAAAAGCACTGCATCGTCGGGGCCTGCGGAGTTCGCGGGCCCTCGTCCCGTAGTCACGGATAGCCGTCCCGTTGCCGCAGCGGCCACGGAGAGCCGTCCCGTTGCCGCGGTGCCCACAAAGCCAACGGAACGCTTGCGAATCCTGATCGTTGATGACCACACCACGTTTTCCGATCTGTTGGCCGGGGCGCTGGACCGTGAGCCGGACCTGCAAAGCGTAGGAGCAGCGAAGTCCGTTGCCTCTTCGGTGACGATGTTCAGGGACCTTGCGCCCGACGTCGTGATCATGGATCTGCACCTCCCCGACGGATCCGGACTCGAAGCTGCCGGGTGCATCCTCTCGGAGGCGCCGGAAACCAGGATCATCATGCTGACGGGAAACCCGTCCCAGGAAGCTCTACGTGAGGCCGCCCGCACGGGAATCTGCGGATTCCTCCCGAAAGACGGCGCCCTGGGAGCCATGTTGGACACTCTGAGGCACGCCCGCACCGGCAGCATGATTGTGACTCCGTCACTGCTGGCCGGATGGGGCAGTGCCACAGATTCCGTGCCAATACCTTCAGCGGCCTGACCCGACAGCCATCCAAGACGCGGAGGGCCCGACTAAGGCTGCGCGTAGGGTGGGAGTTGGACGAAAGGAGCACTTCATGAAGAAAATCCTCATGGTACTGACCAGCGTTTCCGAGATCGGCGATACGGGAGAGAAGACCGGCTACAACGTGGCCGAGGCTGCCCATCCCTGGAAGGTGTTCAAGGATTCCGGGCATTTCGTTGACTTTGCGTCCATCCAGGGTGGCCAGCCTCCGCGCGACGAGGTGGACCCAAAAGATCCCATCCAGGTCGCCTTCACGGAGGATGAGACCACGCGTGCCGGTCTGTACAACACTGCCCGGGTGGACGTTGTGGATCCGGACCAGTACGACGCCGTCTACCTCGTGGGCGGGCACGGCACCATGTGGGACTTTCCGGACAGCGAAGGCCTGCAGAATCTGGTGGCGAGCGTCTACAACAATGGTGGCCTGGTCGGCGCGGTCTGCCACGGACCGGCGGGACTGCTGAACGTGGAACTGGCGAACGGGCTTCGCCTCGTTGAGGGCCGGAGGGTGGCTGCCTTCACCAACGACGAGGAGGTCGCCGCAGGGAAGGACAAGGTCATCCCGTTCTTCCTGGCAGACCGGCTCGAGGAGCAGGGCGCAACCCACGTCTCCGCCGATGTCTTTGAGGAGAAGGTTGTGGTTGACGACCGGCTGGTGACCGGCCAGAATCCTGCGTCGGCTGCCGGCGTGGCCAAGGAGATGGAGAAGCTCTTCGCAGCGGTCATCCACCAGGAAAAGGCCGAGGAGCAGCACGACGCGGAGGCCCTGCGCGCCGAGAAGGACGCCATCAAAGCTGCTGCCGCCGGGGAAGAGGAGCGGTAACCCCGACAGGCGCATGAAACTGACGGTCACCCGGATGACAAGGGTGGCCGTCAGTTTGCCTACGGGCGGCGACAAGCGGGTGCAGTTTAGGCTTGGCCTATGTCTACTGATGATGAGAAGGATCCTCCGGTGCCCGCTGACGTTGAGGGAAAGATCCCGAAAAAGGTTCACGACAAGCCAGGCACGAATGATCGTGAGGCAGTGGCCGACGAACCCAACGACTAGCAATTCCATGCCGGACGTACGACGGCGGCGCTGGCGGTGATGCCCGCCCTTACCGCTTCCGCCGATGCTGGCTTAGACCTTCCGCGAGATGGGTTTCCCCCGCATATTGACTGGCTGTTGCCGGAGGCATAGTTTCTGCGTTAGCGGGGTCAGACACCCCGTTTCCACGGAATGAGGGGCCGGATCTGGGCCGCTCCTGCACCGCGCGATGGAGCCAGGTGAGAAGGATTCTGTGCGGCCTGCAGCCGCGGTGACGACGGCGCTGATTGCGTGAAGCGTGATGTGCGCCGGATGGAATGGAAATCCAGGGAAAGGAAAGGCCATGCCGAAGTATCTGTTTGAAGCGACTTACGTGGGCAAAGGAATCCAGGGGCTTATGCAGGAGGGTGGTACCAAGCGCCGTGACGCCCTGGCGGAGGCGCTGAAATCCGTCGGAGGAACGCTCGAGAGTTTCTACTACGCTTTTGGCTACTACGACGTCCTTGGTGTTTTTGAGGCGCCGGACGATGCAAGTGCTGCAGCACTGTCGCTGCTGATCAATTCGTCGGGCAACGTCAACGTCCGCCTGAAGCCGCTCCTGACGGTCGAAGACCTCGACGAAGCCGCCAAGAAGACGCCGTCCTACCGGGCGCCGGGGCAGTAGGGGAGTTTGGCACTTGGGCCAGCGGGCCGCCGTCGTAAATTGACGACGGCGGCCCGCTGGCTGGCGGGCGTGCCTTTCCGACCGCTTCTTGACCTTGAAAAGGGGCAGGCGTACCTTACGGTTAGTCGGTCTGCCCAAGGGTGTCCAAAGCTTCGCCCGGCAGCGTCGCCGGCAGGAACATACTCGAGAATCACGCCGGTGCTACATGCAGCACCGTCGCATCCGGTCTCCGCCGCTGGAACAGGCCGTCCGGCCAGTTCCCGGGTTCTTCCCGGCCCGCAGCGGCTGCATTATCAAGGTCCCGCACGGCCGGGGGGAAGGCTGCGCGTAGTCCCCGATCGGCCATGCTCGGGGCGAACGGAAGTCACCATGGACAACAATGGATTTCAGGCCCTGCAGGAGAATGTCCGGGGCCACGTCATCACCCCCGACCACCCCAACTACGACGCGTCACGGTCCGTCTATAACGGCATGATCGACAAACGTCCCGCCGCCATACTGCGGGTTTCGCAGGTCGCGGACGTCATCGCAGGAGTAAATTTCGCCCGCGACAAAGGTATGGACCTCGCGCTTCGGGGTGGGGATCACAGTGCGCCAGGGTTTGGGACCTGCGATGGTGGGCTCGTGCTGGACTTCGCCGACCGCACGGGCGTCCGGGTCGATCCTGCTGCCCGGACCGCCCGAGCTGAGGCAGGCACCACCTGGGCCGACTTCAACCACGCAACAAACGCGTTCGGGCTGGCAACAACAGGCGGCATTATCGGATCCACGGGTGTGGCCGGACTGACGCTTGGCGGCGGCATTGGCTACCTCGCACGTAAGCACGGACTGTCCTGCGACAACCTCATATCCGCGGATGTTGTGACCGCGGACGGGAAGTTCCTCACGGCCAGCGCCACCGAGAACGACGATCTCTTCTGGGCGTTACGCGGCGGCACAGGAAACTTCGGCGCGGTAACTTCCCTGGAATTCACCCTGCATCCGGTCGACGTGGTCTACGGCGGTGTGGTGATCTACCTGCTCGAGCAGGTTGAGGCTGTTGGGCAGCTGTACCGTGACTATATCGCCACAGCTCCCGAAGACATGGGAATCTTCCTCGGATTCCACCAAGGCCCACCAGTTCCCTTCCTGCCGGAGGAGCACCACGGTAAACCCGTGGTGGTTGTGGTGGGCTGCTGGACCGGTCCCCACGATGAAGGCGAGCGGCAATGGCAGCAGTTCCTGGATGTTGCCCCAGTCGCCGGGTCGTTTGTCGGCCCGATCCCGTACCCGATGCTCAACACGTTGTTCGACCCGCTGCTCCCGAAAGGCCTTCAGGCATATTGGAAGGCGGAGTTCCTTCCGGAGCTTAGCGACGATGTTATCGGAGTTGCCCGGACATTCGGAGCCGGGGTGCCCAGTCCCCAGACCGCCAATCATTACTACCCCATCAACGGTGCGGCCCAACGCGTGGGGCAGGATGAGACTGCCTTCCCTTATCGGGATGCCAACTTCTCGGTAGCCATCGCCGGAATGTGGGAGTCCCCGGAGGACAACGTGGCCAACACGAGGTGGGTCAGGGACTACCACCAGGCCCTGCGTCCCTACGGAGCCGGCGGGGGCTACGTTAACTTCCTTGATGCCGACGACCAGTCCAGCATCCAGGACAACTACGGCGGCAACTACGCCAGGTTGGCCAGGATCAAGGCGAAGTACGATGCCGGCAACCTGTTCCACATCAACCACAACATCAAACCTGCGGCCTGAAACAGGAAAGATCCTTCCCTGACCTAATATCCGGTACCGCGGTGGCAGGCACTTTAGGCCGGTCCTGCCGCCTTTTCGGGTGCGTGCGGGATCGCAAAACTCAGCGCGGGAGGCCGGCTCTGATCTGGATGAGGGTGAGGTCCAGCAGCGGCGTCGGGACGTTGAGGTCGCGGGCCCTGCGGGCAAGGTCGCCGAGGATGTGCTCGGATTCCGATGGGAGCCCGACGCTGAGGTCCCGGTAGAGGGAGGAAGTGAACGCGGAGCCCGGCTCGGTGAGTATGCCGACCGCCTGTGCATGAGCGGCGTCGGAAACGGGATGTCCTGCCGCCGCTGCCACCGCTTCGGTTTCACTGATGGCCTCCAGGATTCTGGGCTGCCCGCCGGCGTCGAGGATTCGGCCTACCGGCGCCCGGAACAGGCAGTTGATGATTCCGGCGGCAGCGATGAAGGCCCATTTGTCCCACAGTGCGCCTACTACGTCGTCCACTACCGAGAAGTCGACGCCGGGCACGTCCAGAGCTTCGGAAACCTCCTGAGGGACCGGATTTCCGTTCAGCCCTCCAACCATGAGGGAAGTGAGGGGCACCTGCTGGCGGACCACATCGCCGTCGAGGGTGGCAACGATCCGCGCGAGGCCGCCGAGCACCTGGCCCGGGTACTTCTGCTCCAGCCAGTCCACATGAGCCATGCCGTTGAGGATGGGAATAATGCTGGTTCCGGGCCCGACGAAGGCGCCGATCTCACCGAGCACTCCCTCGAACGCGGTGGCTTTGACCGTGACGAGGATCAGGTCGAAGGCCTTTGACCCGTCCGGGGCGGTGATGGTTTTCACCGGATGCGTCCGGTCAGCGGTGGGGGAGATGAAGCGCAACCCGTCACGGCGAAGGATCTCCTGCTTGCGCGGCCGCACCAGGTACGTGACATCCCGTCCCGCTTCCTGCAGGAGGGTTCCGAACACCCCGCCTGTTGCTCCGGCTCCGACGACGAGTATCCGCATGGGTGCATCCCTTTCGGGTGGTTTTCAATGTTGTTGACCGGGTCCAGGAGCCACAGCACCACCTGGTGGGCCGTATCCCTTGTTCCAAGGCTAGGCCGTTTCAACGGAACATCGAGTACCGATGTTTAGACGGTTGGCAGTAACCCGCGCACTAAGACTGGCGGCCACCCCGGCTAAGGGGTGGCCGTCCGTTGTTTGTACATACGGTGACGTACAGGGTGCAGCCCAGGGTTGGCCTATGTCTACCTATGTCTACTGACTATGAGAAGGACCCGCCCGTGCCCGCTGACGTTGAGGGAATGATCCCGAAAAAGGTTCACGACGAGCCAAGCGCAGATGATCCTGAGGCGCGGGCCGAGGAATCCAACGGCTAAACCGCAACCGTTGTTGCCTTGGTCCGGCAGTGGGAAGATGAACGGAAATGCTGGGCTGCTGCCGGTCAAGGGGTAAGAAGAACGACGACGCGTGCCCGGCTTGGTGAGCGAGGCGCGGTGAGCGAGCCATGACAGAGCACAACGGGCAGCAGCGGCGGCTGCAGGTATCCGACGTCAACGTCGTGAACCGCCGCACGCTGCGGAAGGCACTCGGCGGCACCATCGTGGGTAACACGATGGAGTGGTACGACGTGGGCGTGTTCGGCTACCTCATCACCACCATGGGGCCGGTGTTCCTGCCCGAGGCGGACAGGGCGGTGCAGAACCTGTTCCTGCTGGGGACCTTCGGCGCCACGTTCATCGCCCGGCCGCTGGGCGGGATCTTCTTCGGCTGGCTGGGGGACAAGATCGGCCGCCAGAAGGTGCTGGCCATGACGCTGATGCTCATGGCCGTGGCGACGTTCGCCGTCGGCTTGCTTCCCGGGTACGCGGTGCTGGGCATGTGGGCGGCGGTGCTGCTGGTTGTCCTCAAGCTGGTGCAGGGCTTTTCCACCGGCGGCGAATACTCGGGGGCCACCACGTTCGTGTGCGAGCATTCACCGGACCGCCGCCGGGGCTTCTACGTCAGTTTCCTGGACATGGGCAGCTACCTCGGGTTCGCAGCGGGCGGGCTGGTGGTGTCCGCCCTGCAGTTGACGCTGGGGCAGGAGCAGATGGAGGCCTGGGGCTGGCGGATCCCGTTCCTGGTGGCCGGTCCGCTGGGCGCTGTGGCCGTTTACTTCCGGATGAAGATCGAGGAGTCGGCCGCCTTCAAAGCCACGATGGAGGCTGAAGCCGTGGCGGCCAAGCATCCCGAGACCGGGGAGGAGCTCCGCCCCGTGGGCCCGGTCGGAATCCTGAAGGCACACTGGCGGCCCATCGTGCTGGCCATGATCCTGGCAGCGGCCGCCAACACCGTGGCTTATGCCCTCACGTCCTACATGCCCACGTACCTGACCAGCAACAAGGGGTATAGCGAGGTGGAGGGGACGCTGCTGACCATCCCGGTGCTGGTGGCTATGGCGCTGTGCATCCCGTTTACCGGGCTGCTTTCGGACCGGATCGGCCGCCGCCGCGTGCTGTGGATCGGGGCCTTCAGTACGGTGGTGTTCGCGGTTCCGGCGTTCCTGGCCATAGCGGTGGGCAGCGTCCCCATGACCTTGCTGGGCCTGGCCCTGATCGCCTTCCCGGTGGCGTTTTCGGTGCCGAACCTGGCGTCGGCGCTGCCGGCGCTGTTTCCCACCGAGCACCGCTATTCCGCCATGGGCATCGCGTACAACCTGGCGGTGGCAATCTTCGGCGGAACGGCACCGTTTATCATCGCGGCCCTGATCGAGCTGACCGGCGACGACATGGCGATTGGGTACTATCTCATTACTGTGGCCGCCATTGCCGCCGTAGCCATCCGGTTCCTGCCCGAATCGGCCGGGCGGCACCTGCCCGGGTCCATGCCCAGCGTCGAGTCTGTTGAGGCTGCGCAGAAGCTGGTGGCGACGCAGGACAACAACCCGTTGCTGGATGTGGAGACGCTTCCGTTCGAGAGCAGTTTCGAGATCGCACGGGCGGAGCACAAGGGGCGGCCGGGGAAGCCGACGGTGATGTAAAGCGGGAAGGTACGACGGCGGCACTCGGCTGGGTGCCGAACCATTCGGCGTCATGGGTGGCAAGAGCTCCGCACAGCGAAGGCTCCGCCCCCTTGGGGACGGAGCCTTTGTCAACCAGCTGCCTGTTAGGAGTTCTGGTCCACGGCTACAACGATCTTGCCGCGGGTATGGCCCTCCATGTTGCTGCGGAAGGCATCCGTGGCCTTCTCCAGTGGGAAGACTCCGGCAACTTCCACGCGGATCTTCCGGCTGTCCACCAGGTCGGCGAGTTTCTGCAGGTCGGCGCCCACCGGGTTGACCCACATCCAGTCTCCGCCGTGCTGTTCGACGTCACTGTCGGCGATCGAGGCGTGCCGGCTTCCCTCGGCCAGCACGGCCAGCGTTGCCTCGAGGTTTCCTCCCACGAAGTCGGCAACGACGTCCACGCCGTTAGGGCGCAGTTCACGGACGCGTTCTGCGAGCCCGTCTCCGTAGGCAACCGGCTCCGCACCCAGGGAACGGAGGAACTCGTGGTTCTTCTCGGAGGCGGTGGCAATGACGGTGGCGCCCATGGCAACTGCGATCTGGATGCCAAGCGATCCCACGCCCCCGGCGCCACCGTGGATGAGGACAGTTTCACCGGCTTTCAGGCCCAGCCGGTTGAGGACCTGGTAGGCGGTCAGGCCGGCGAGCGGCAGGCCCGCTGACTCGTTCCACCCGAGCGAGGCAGGCTTCCGCGCCAGGAGCCGCTCCGGCAGCGCGATGTACTCCGCGAAGCTCCCACCGTGGACGTAGTCCTTGCGGGCGTAGGAAATGACCTCGTCGCCTGGCTTGAACTGCTTGGCATCGATCCCCACCGACTCCACAACCCCGGCCACGTCCCAGCCGGGGATGGCGGGAAACTGCAGGTCCATGACGGCATCCAGACCACCGGCCATGATCTTCCAGTCCACCGGGCTCACTGCTGCTGCCTTGACCTTGACCAGGACCATGCCTGGCCCGACCTTTGGCATCGGCTGATCGCCATATTCGAGGACGTCCGGGTTTCCGTATGTGCTGTAGGTGATTGCCTTCATGCCTTCCACAACCGCCTGGCTGGACCTCGGTATTCCGGGTCAGGCCACCAAGTGGCGCATCGCACGGGCAGATAGTTCCGGTGACGGCTAGCTGGTTCGGGTGCGAGGAGGATCTGCACGGTCTCGATCCGTTTGCCCGGATTGTTAAGCGCGGAAGCTCGAGTACGACAAACATGCTCAAGGTTCCATCAAGAGGAGCTGAGCATTGCCGCAGGATCGTGGAAATTGGGATTTCTGCACATGGCAACGAAATAGGCTTGACGAAATACATTCGCGGGACTAGCAGCGAATTAGGGGCCCTAGGTGGCTCGCTTTATGGGGGAAAGAATTGTCGAACTACCGCACCCTTCTGGGTTCATCAGCGCCTGCGCCCAAACCGCCGCGCAAATTACGCACCTCCACTGTGATCGTCGGAACTGTCACCGGCCTTTTCATGCTTCTGGGAGCGTTGAGCAGCGGGATAGGACTCGCGCTAGTCTTCCTCGCCATTGCCGGTGCGCTGACGGGATTCTACGTTTTGGCAACGGGTCGCCGCTCCTGGGCCATGTTGCCGGCAAGGCGCAAAGCGGGTGCCGTCGCACTCGCCACCTCCTTCGCCCTCTTCATTGCCGGTGGGCTCGCCCTGCCGCGGGTGGCCACCGCAGACTTGGAAACTGCCGCGTCGGACACCACCGTCTCAACGGTGACAGTGACTGCCAGCCCCACCGTTACCGCCAGCGCCACGCCGTCGGCCACTCCCACAGTAAACGAGACCGGCGCGCCACTGGACCCGGAGACGGCGGCCGTGGTGGCACAAGGCACCTCGGTCTCGGCACCAAACCAGCAGCCTTCTTACGCCACGAAGGCGCTGGACCTGCTGGCAACCCTTCCCATCAAGGGCAGGGCTCCTAAAACGGGGTATGACCGGGCGCTGTTCGGACAGGCATGGGCGGACGTGGACCGCAACGGCTGCGACACGCGCAACGACATGCTCAACCGCGACCTTACGGCCATTACTTACGTCAACAGCGTGCCGTGCAAGGTGAAGTCGGGAACGTTGGCAGACCCGTACACGGGTATGAGCATCAGCTTCCTGCGTGGGCAGGCCACGAGTACCGCGGTCCAGATCGATCATGTAGTCGCACTTAGCGATGCCTGGCAGAAGGGCGCGCAGCAGCTGACTACGGAGCAGCGGACGGCGTTTGCCAACGACCCGCTGAACCTTCAGGCGACGGACGGTCCCACAAACATGAAGAAGGGCGACGGCGACGCCGCCACCTGGCTGCCGCCGAACAAGGGCTTTAGGTGCGAGTACGTCGCCCGACAGATTTCAGTGAAGGCGACGTACATGCTGTGGGTAACTCAAGCCGAGCACGACGCCATGGCGCGGATTCTGGGCGACTGCTCCGGGCAGCTGGCGCCTACGAACGCGCAGGCTCCCCAACCTGTTGTGGCTGAACCCGCCCCCGCGCCCGTTGCTCCTGTTCCCGCCGCCCCGGTGCCCGCTCCGGTTGCTCCGGCACCCGCACCCGCACCCGCTCCAGTAGCACCCGCCCCTGCCCCTGTGGCACCCGTTCCTGCCCCCGCTGTGCCCGCGCCGGCAGCGGCGGCCGCCTACTATGCCAACTGCGCCGCCGCCAGGGCCGCCGGCGCCGCGCCGCTTTTCGCCGGGCACGCCGGCTACCGGCCTGCGCTGGACCGCGACTCGGACGGCGTTGCCTGCGAATAACGCCCTAGCTTTTCGGGGTTCCGCATTCCACTTACACACCAACAACCAACATTCCTATGGGGGAAACGATGACGAAGACTGGAAATTTGAAGAAATCACTGGCGCTGGCCGTGCTGGCCGGCCTGATGCTGACAGGATGTGGCGGCAAGCAGGCGGACGTCGAGCCCGCGGCCGCTGCTACAGCTGTCGAGACTGTTGAACAAACGGTGACGGTTCCCGGTGTGGTGGGCCTGACCCTGGATAAGGCAACAGATCAGCTGGAGGCGCTCGGGTTCGAAGTCGAAGCTGCGGACGCCGTCGAGGGCAAATCGATTGTTGTGAAGAAGAACTGGCAGGTTATCTCCCAGGACCCTACGGAAGGCAAGAGCGCGGATAAGGGCTCCGTGGTAAAGCTCGGCGTCAAGTCCCTTGACGTTCTTGCGGCTGAGAAAGCTGCCGCCGAAAAGGTAGTGGCCGAGAACGCCGCAGCAGAAGCAGCGGCTGTGGCGAAGGCCGCCGCTGAGAAGGCTGCAGCGGACCAAGCTGCAGCCGCACAGGCTGCGGCAGAGCAGGCCGCTCGGGATGCGGCAGCACGTCCAGCCCCGCAGGTACCCGCCGCGCCCGCGCCTGTTGTGCCTGCGCCCGTAGTACCGGCACCGGCACCGGCTCCCGCCGCCGCTCCGTTCGCCAACTGCACTGCAGCCCGAGCGGCAGGTGCAGCACCGGTTTACGCCGGAACGCCCGGCTACGGCAAGCACCTGGACAGGGACGGCGACGGTATCGGCTGCGATAAGTAAGCAAGCCACAACAGGAGTGCCTTGGATACCCTCGAAAGTATCCACGGCACTCCTGTTTTAACGGCCCGTGCACGCTCGTATTTGGTGACGTATGGCCTTTCCTGGCTGTCACCATTCCCCGGGGCGACGACTACCAAGTCCACCGCTCAGTCCGAAGAACCGACTTTTAGGCACCGGTTAGCTACCCCGCCACCGCCGCCTTCGCAGCCTCCTTGGCGTTCATCCACTCGGTCAGCCACGGCGCCCGGACGGTGGAGGTGATCCGGCAGTCGGCCACGAAGGTTCCTTTGGCACCGGCGTCGATCCACTCCGTAAGCGCGGACAGGTCCGCCAGCGATCGGATGACTGCCGACTCTGCACCGAGTGCCCGGGCGACACCGCTGAAGTCCACCTCCGGGATCAGCATCGGCTTTTCGGTCAGGCCCTGTGAGCCGTACTGGTGGATTTCGGCTCCGTAGGCGGCGTCGTTGTAGATCACCACGACGGCGCTGCTCGCCGTACCGATGAGCGATTCGAGGTCGGACAGGCCCATCAGGAAACCACCGTCACCGGACGCCAGCACCAGGGTGCGGCCGTCCTCCACTGCGCGGGCTGCCCCGACGGCGCTCGCAAGTCCCAGGCCAATGGACTGGAAGGCGGTCCCCACCATCACCAGGTCCTGCGGCCGCGGGATGTTCCAGTACATGGGTGCCCAGCCGATGAAGTGCCCGCCGTCCTGAACCACCGTGCGGCGCTCCGGCAGCACACCATTCAGCGCGGTGGCGAGGGCGCGCGGATCCAGCCTGCCGTCCTCGGTCACACCGGAACCGGGGCTGTGGGCCGGTCCTTCGGCCAGGCGTTTGCGGGCTTCCGCGCGCCACGCTTCCGCGGCAGCCCTGTCTTCCAGAAGACGAAGGAGACGCTCCGCGGCGGTCTTCGCGTCCGCGCTGACGAACAGGTCCACCCGGGAGTTGGTCGGCTGCAGGGCCGTGTCGATCTGGATGACCGTGCTGTCCGGGCCGAGCAGGTGCCCGAACCGCATGGTGAAGGGGCTCAGGCTCGCCCCGGCCACCAGGACCACGTCGGCCTCGCTCATGAGGCCCGCCGCGGTGTCGGTGCCGAAACCGCCGGCCACGCCCAGGTACCCCTCGCCGTTGAGGAGGTTGAGCGCGAGGGCGGTTCCGGCGGTCAGTGCGCCGAGCCGGTCGGCGAGTTTGCGGAGTTCCGGGCCGGCGCCGGCGAGGTGCGCACCCCGGCCGGCGAGGATCAGCGGCCGCTTCGCCCCGGCGAGCAGGCTGGCTGCCTGCCCAAGCCCGCTGTCGACGTCGTCAATCACCTTCGCTGCTGGCAGCTCGGGAACCTCCTCGTCCGCAGCCTCCAATGCAGCGAGATCGTAGGGAATGGCAATCACGACGGCGGTGCGCTTCGTGAGTGCGTACTCCACCGCCTGCCGCGTGATGGAGCCCGCGGCGTCGCGCGTGACGGTGAAGGTGGCCGCGCCAAGGCCGGCGGCGATGGCTGTCTGGTCCACGTCCTGCGGCCGGGCGCCACTGCTAGGCGCATCCCCGGTGACGAGCACGACGGGGATCTGCGCCTGGACCGCCTCGGCGAGGGCGGTGAGGGCGTTGGTGTAGCCCGGGCCGTCCGTGGTGGTGCCCGCCGCGAGGCGTCCGGACGCCCGGTAGTAGGCGTCGGCGGCGGCGATGGCCGCGCCTTCGTGCCGGACGGGGGAGAAGCGGAGGCCAAGCTTCTCCGCCGCGTCTAGGAAGTAGACGTTTCCGTTGCCCATAACGCCGAAGACATCGCTGATATAGCTGCTAAGAACCTGCGCCACGCGGCCGGAGACAGTGAGAGTGGTCATGCAGGAAGCTTGCGAGCCTGCGGTCAAATAAGCAATACCGCGGCGTTGAAGTGGGATTTTTGGCAGTTGGAAGCAGGAGGAACTGAAAATACGCCTACTTGTGGCGCGCGTCACCTGTTGTTTCGTCCGCGGTGCCCAATTCCTGCCGGGACAGCCGGGCCAGGAGGCCGTCGTAGCGCGGCGGCATGAGTTCCACGACCGAAATGGCGGTGCTGGTCCGCTGGATCCCGTCGATGGCCAGGATCTGGTTGGTGATGCGGTAGAGGTCGGCCGTGCTCCGGGCCACCACCTTGGCCATCAGGTCCGCGTCGCCGGTGGTGGCATGCACCTCGATCACCTCCGGGATGGCCGCGAGCCCGTCTTCCACCGCACCCGCCCGCGTCTGGCTGATGGCCAGTGAGAGGAAGGCCATCAGGTCATAGCCGAGCGCGGCGGGGTCCAGCCTGCGGCTGAAGGAGCGGAGGGCGCCGCTGCGCTCGAGCCGTGCCAGCCGGGCATGGACGGTGTTGCGTGCGACGCCGAGTGTCCGGGAGAGTGCCAGGGCGCTGGCTTCGGGGTCCTTGTCGAGGGCCAGGATGATCCTGCCGTCGAGGGAATCCAGGGTACGAGAGTTAGCGATGGTCATATTTTCACCACACACAGTAGAAGTTGAGCAGAAGTCCCAATGCCATGAGCGTATCTTGCAATGTGCTCCCGATCACAATCATGATCGGTCCTCATGACCCTCACTCAGTTCCGGACTTCACCGGATACCGCGCGCCCCACCCTTCGTGACGCGGTGACCGGACTTCCGTCCTACGTCCCGGGCAGGCGCAGCGCCGGCACGGACATCGCAGCCCTCGCCAGCAACGAAAGCCATTACGAGCCGCTGCCCGCTGCCGCTGCTGCGGTGGCGGCAGCGGCAGCTACCATGAACCGCTATCCTGACGCGGCCGCCGTCGAACTCCGCGAACGGATCGCTTGGCACCTGGGCGTCACGGCGGGGGAAGTGGCGGTGGGACCCGGCAGCGTGGGTGTCCTCCAGCAGATCATCACCGGACTGTGCGACGCCGGGGATGAAGTGATCTTCGCGTGGCGCTCCTTCGAGGCCTACCCCATCCTGGTGGAGCTGGCGGGCGCCCGGCCGGTCCGCATCCCGCTGGACGATGCCGAGGGGCATGACCTCGATGCCATGGCCGCGGCTGTCACTGGGCGTACGAAGGTCATCCTGCTCTGCACCCCCAACAATCCCACCGGTGTCCCGATCAGTCACGAACGCATCGAGGCCTTCCTGCGCGCGGTCCGCTCGGACATCCTCGTGGTGATCGACGAGGCCTACGTGGAGTACGCCGAAGCGGGCAGCGGGCCCGATTCTTTGGAGCTCTACCGCGAGTACCCGAACGTCTGCATCCTGCGGACCTTCTCGAAGGCCTACGGACTCGCCGGCCTGCGGGTGGGGTACGCCGTGGCGGCTCCGGCCATTGCTGAGGGGCTGCGCCGGACCGCCCTGCCCTTCTCGGTGAGCGCGCTGGCCCAGAAGGCAGCCATCGCTTCGCTGGACACGGGGGAGGAGATGGAGGCGCGGGTCGCCGCAGTGAAGCAGGAGCGTACACGGATGGCCGCGCACCTGGCAGCCCAGGGCTGGAAGCTGCAGCCGAGCCAGGGCAATTTCCTGTGGATCCGTGCAGATGACGAGCTCCGGGCGAGACTCGTCGAGGCGTTCGACGGCGCGGGCATCCTGGTCCGGGCCTACCAGGGCGACGGCGTGCGGATCACCATTGCCGACGGCGCCTCCAACGACCGGGTGCTCCGGCTCCTGGCAGCACACGCAGCCTGAAATCAACTGACCCCTCAACCCCAACCCGTTCCACCTACTAACTAGAGGAATCCCCATGGAACAACAGACAAAGACGTCTGCCCGCGCCCTCGGCGCGGCCCTCAAACCCCGCCAGCTCACGATGATGGGCCTCGGAAGCGCCATCGGTGCTGGCCTCTTCATCGGCTCCGGGGCCGGCATCCAGGCGGCCGGGCCGGCGGTGCTGATCTCCTACCTCGTGGCGGGCACCCTCATTATTCTGGTGATGTGGGCCCTCGGTGAGATGGCCGCCGCCAATCCGGACAGCGGTGCCTTCTCCGTCTACACCGCCAAGGCTTACGGGCCGGTGGCCGGAGCCACCGTGGGCTGGCTCTGGTGGATCCAGCTCGTGGTGGTCATCGCAGCGGAAGCGCTCGGTGCGGCCGGCCTGCTGGCAACCATCTTCCCGGCGCTGCCGGTGTGGCTGATGGCTTTCCTGTTCATCGTGGTGCTCACCGCTGTGAACCTGACCAGCGTGAAGAACTTCGGCGAGTTCGAGTTTTGGTTCGCCCTGCTCAAGGTGGCAGCGATCGTGGCGTTCCTGGCTGTGGGTGCTGCCCTGCTCTTCGGCTGGCTGCCGGGCGTCCAGTCGCCGGGCCTGTCCAACTTCATGGGCGATGGCTTCGCGCCCAGTGGTTTCGCCGGCATTGCGACGGCGCTGTTTGTGGTGGCGTTCGCGTTTGGCGGCACGGAGATTGTGTCCGTGGCCGCAGCTGAGACCGCTGAGCCGGCCCGCAGCGTGAAGAAGGCAGTCCGCACGGTGCTGTGGCGCATCCTGGTGTTCTACATCGGCGCCATCTTCATTATCGCGGCCGTGGTTCCCGTCGGCTCGGCGGGGCTGAAGAGCCCGTTCGCCGCCGTGCTGGAGGCCGCCGGGATGCCCGGTGCAGCCACCGCCATCACCCTGGTGGCCGTCGCAGCTCTGCTCTCCGCGCTGAACGCCAACCTTTACGGCGCCTCCCGGATGGCGTACTCCCTGGCCGAGCGGGGTGAAGCTCCGCGGCTGCTTGCATCCGTGTCCAAGGCGCGGGTTCCGGTGGTCGCGGTCCTGGCCAGCGTTGCCTTCGGTGTTGTCACGGTGGTGCTGGAGCTGGCATTCCCCGAGATGGTCCTTGGCGTCCTGCTGAACATCGTGGGTTCCACCTGCCTGCTGGTGTGGACGTCCGCGCTCCTGGCCCAGCTCTCGCTCCGCCTCCGCGCCGACCGCGAGGGAACGGCCCTTCCGCTGCGGATGCCCGGATTCCCGTGGCTCACGTGCTTTGGCCTGCTCATCCTCGCGGCGATCTTTACGGTGGGCTTCATCGGCGAGGAGTCCCGTCCCCAGCTCCTGAGCACATTCGCACTCGTGGCGCTGCTTGCGGTTGCGAACTGGCTGAACCACCGGAACAGGGATGCTCGGCCGGGTGTCGAATCGTCGGACGGCGACAAGCAGCCGGTGCTGATCGACTGAACCAGTCGGCTGCAAGCCACTTCATGGATTCGGGTATGCAGAGGGCGCGTCCGGCTTTTGGCCGGGCGCGCCCTTTTGCTTGCGGGCATGGTTCCTTGGCTTGGCGCCTCAGAGGATCGCGGTCATGGGTGTCCACCCAGGACCGAGGTCGATCCGCTTGTACCAGTCGCCGCTGCCGTTGTTCGGATAGAGCCAGAGCTCGCCGCTGGTGTCGCGGGCTATAACATCGGGCCTGCCGTCACCATTCATGTCACCGGGTGCAATGATCGCGGTCATGGTGTTCCAGCCCGCGCCCAGATCCACGCGTTTGAGCCATTCGTTCTGCCCGTTTCCGGGGTAGAGCCACAGGCGGCCGCTGGTGTCGCGAGCGATGAGGTCGACGCTGCCATCGGAGTTGAAGTCCCCTGGGGCGATGATGGAGCTCATGATGTTCCAGCCTGCGCCGAGATCAACGCGCTTGAGCCAGTCGCCGGCACCGTCGTTGCGATACAACCACAGTTCGCCGCTGCTGTCCCGGGCGATCAGGTCCAGCAAACCGTCACCATTGAAGTCCCCGGGGGCAACGATGGAAGTCATCACGTTCCAGCCGCCGCCCATGTTCTGCCGTCTGGACCAGTCGCCGGTGCCGGTGCCGGGGTAGAGCCACAACTCACCGTTGGTGTCCCGGGCGATGACATCTGCTTTTCCGTCGCCGTTGAAGTCACCTGCGCTGACGATTGTGGACATCACGTCCCAGCCGCCGCCGAGGTCGATCCGCTTGGACCAGTCGCCGGTCCCCGTCCCGGGGTACAGCCACAGCTGACCGGATCCGTCGCGGGCGATCAGGTCTGTTTTGCCGTCCCCGGTAAAGTCATTCAACCGTTTTGCGGTGTACGGGGTGGCTTTGAAGGTGGCAACCCATTCGGTGGTGCCAGTCAGGACGTAATCCGTCTTTGCCTTCGCGGTGACCGTGATGGTCCCCGTGCCTGGGTAGGTCCCGACGGCAACAACAGTGTTGTTGATGAGGTAGTCGACGCCGTTGGTGGCGGGGATGGTGTAGGCGTCCTCGGCTGTGCCGTCTTTGTCCGTGAAGACCACCGGTGCGGGGGTGACCTGGTAGGGGGTGGCCTTGAACGTCGTGGTCCATTCGGTGGTGCCGGTCAGGATGTAGTCGGTCTTGGCTTTCGCGGTCACCGTGATGGTCCCCGTGCCGGGGTAGGTGCCCGCCTCGATGGTCTTGCCACCGACTTCATAATCGACGCCGTCGTTGGCTGGGATGGTGTAAGTGTCCTCGGCGGTGCCGTCGTTGTCGGTGAAGACCACCGGTGCGGGGGTGACCTGGTGCGGGGTGGCCTTGAACGTCGTGGTCCATTCGGTGGTGCCCGTCAGGACGTAATCAGTTTTCGCCTTCGCGGTGACCGTGATGGTGCCGGTGGCCGCGCGGGTGCCGGCAGCAACAACAGATCCGTTGACCAGGTAGTCCACGCCGTCGGTAGTGGGGATGGTGTAGGTGTCCTGGTTGGTGCCGTCGTTGTCGGTGAACACCACCGCGGCCGGGGTGGCCTGGTAAGGGGTGGCCTTGAAGGTGGCGGCCCATTCGGTGGTGCCGGCCAGGACGTAGTCCGTCTTGGCCTTCGCGGTGACAATGACTGTTCCCGTGCCGGGGTAGGTCCCTGCCTCGATGGTCTTGCCGCCGATCTGGTAGTCGACGCCGTCGGTGGCGGGGATGGTGTAAGTGTCCTCGGCGGTGCCGTCGTTGTCGGTGAACACCACCGCGGCCGGGGTGGCCTGGTACGGGGTGGCCTTGAACGTCGTGGTCCATTCGGTGGTGCCGGTCAGGACGTAGTCGGTTTTGGCTTTCGCGGTCACGGTGACGGTCCCGGTGGCCGCATGGGTGCCGGCGGAAACAACAGCGATATTGATGAGGTAGTCGACGCCGTTGGTCGCTGGGATCGTGTAGCTGTCCTGGCTCGTGCCGTCCAGGTCGTTGAAGACCACCGGTGCGGGGCTGGCCTGGTGCGGGGTGGTCTTGAATGTGGTGGTCCATTCGGTGGTGCCGGTCAGGACGTAGTCCGTCTTGGCCTTCGCGGTGGCCGTGATGGTGCCGGTGCCGGGGTAGGTGCCTGCCTCGATGGTTTTGCCGTTGATCTGGTAGTCGACGCCGTCGGTGGCCGGGATCGTGTAGGTGTCCTCAGCCGTGCCGTCTTTGTCACTGAAGACTACGGGTGCGGGGGTGGCTTGGTACGGGGTGGCCTTGAAGGTCACGGTCCATTCGGTGGTGCCGGTCAGGACGTAGTCCGTCTTGGCCTTCGCGGTGACCGTGACGGTCCCGGTGGCGGGGTAGGTTCCGGCGGCTTTCGTCTCACCGTTGACCTGGTAGTCGACGCCGTCGGCGGCCGGGATCGTGTAGGTGTCCTCAGCCGTGCCGTCTTTGTCACTGAAGACTACGGGTGCGGGGGTGGCTTGGTACGGGGTGGCCTTGAAGGTCACGTTCCATTCGGTGGTGCCGGTCAGGACGTAGTCCGTCTTGGCCTTCGCGGTGACCGTGACGGTCCCGGTGGCGGGGTAGGTTCCGGCGGCTTTCGTCTCACCGTTGACCTGGTAGTCGACGCCGTCGGCGGCGGGGATGGTGTAGCTGTCCTGGGTGGTGCCGTCGTTGTCGGTGAACACGACCGGTGCCGAGGTGACCTGGTGCGGGGTGGCCTTGAACGTCGTGACCCACTCGGTGGTGCCGGTCAGGATGTAATCCGCCTTGGCCTTCGCGGTGACCGTGATGGTCCCGGTGCCGGGGTAAGTCCCGGCCGCGATGGTCTTGCCGTCGATCTGGTACTCGACGCCGTCTGTGGCGGGGACGGTGTAGGTGTCCTGGCTCATGCCGTCCCGATCGGTGAATACCACCGCGGCCGGCGTCACCTGGTAGGGGGTGGCCTTGAACGTGACCGTCCATTCCGTGGTGCCGGTCAGGACATAGTCCGTCTTGGCCTTCGCGGTCACGGTGATGGTGCCGGTGGCCACGTGAGTGCCGGCAGCAACAACAGATCGGTTGACCAGATAGTCGACGCCTTCGGTCGCGGGGATGATGTAGGTGTCCTCAGCCGTGCCGTCCTGATCGGTGAACACCACGGGTGCCGGGGTGACCTGGTGCGGGGTGGCCTTGAACGTCGTGGCCCATTCAATGGTGCCGGTCAGGACGTAATCCGCCTTGGCCTTCGCTGTGACCGTGATGGTCCCGGTGCCGGGGTAAGTCCCGGCCGCGATGGTCTTGCCGTCGATCTGGTACTCGACGCCGTCGGTGACCGGGATCGTGTAGGTGTCCTCAGCCGTGCCGTCGTTGTCGATGAAAATCACCGGTGCCGGGGTGACGGAGATCCTCTGAGCCAAGGCGATCAGTTTTGCTGTGGTGGTGGTGTTGGGGTCTGCACCCTGCGGGATGGTTGTAGTGAGGGTGATGCCTGTGTCTGGGTCCTTGTAGTGGATGAAAAGGTTCGGCAGGCCTGAAGCGAGGCGTGGAGTTCTCAGGTGCGCTTCTCCGGCTGCATTGGTGGTGGAACGGGGACGCCAGAATCCGTGGCTGGCTATTAGGCGTTCATTGAGTCCGGTGCCGGCGTCGATCCACTCGTTCGGGCTCATGTCGATGTAGTGGTCGTTGGAGACGGTGGCTCCGGCCACGGGACGTCCGTTGCTGTCGACCACGCGAATTACTGCAGGGATCAGCGGGGGAAGTTTAACGGTTCCGATGTTGGTCGAGCCGCTGATTTCCAGGTTGTTGGTCTCGATGGTGATTTGAGGCTCGGCCTTCGGGGCAGCGTAGGCAAAAGCAAGTACGGGAGAAGTCCCGCCTACGGGGATACTAAAACGGCCTTCGCTATCGGTTAGGGAGTCAGGATCGAGGACGTCCCCGCTGATTCCTGCGAAGGCACCAGCGATCGGCTCGCCGTTCGAATCAACAAGAACACCCGACACAGAGGAGACCGGAGGCAGTTTTGCTGTGGTGGTGGTGTTGGGGTCTGCACCCTGCGGGATGGTTGTAGTGAGGGTGATGCCTGTGTCTGGGTCCTTGTAGTGGATGAAAAGGTTCGGCAGGCCTGAAGCGAGGCGTGGAGTTCTCAGGTGCGCTTCTCCGGCTGCATTGGTGGTGGAACGGGGACGCCAGAATCCGTGGCTGGCTATTAGGCGTTCATTGAGTCCGGTGCCGGCGTCGATCCACTCGTTCGGGCTCATGTCGATGTAGTGGTCGTTGGAGACGGTGGCTCCGGCCACGGGACGTCCGTTGCTGTCGACCACGCGAATTACTGCAGGGATCAGCGGGGGAAGTTTAACGGTTCCGATGTTGGTCGAGCCGCTGATTTCCAGGTTGTTGGTCTCGATGGTGACTTGAGGCTCGGCCTTCGGGGCAGCGTAGGCAAAAGCAAGTACGGGAGAAGTCCCGCCTACGGGGATACTAAAACGGCCTTCGCTATCGGTTAGGGAGTCAGGATCGAGGACGTCCCCGCTGATTCCTGCGAAGGCACCAGCGATCGGCTCGCCGTTCGAATCAACAAGAACACCCGACACAGAGGAGACCGGAGGCAGTTTTGCTGTGGTGGTGGTGTTGGGGTCTGCACCCTGCGGGATGGTTGTAGTGAGGGTGATGCCTGTGTCTGGGTCCTTGTAGTGGATGAAAAGGTTCGGCAGGCCTGAAGCGAGGCGTGGAGTTCTCAGGTGCGCTTCTCCGGCTGCATTGGTGGTGGAACGGGGACGCCAGAATCCGTGGCTGGCTATTAGGCGTTCATTGAGTCCGGTGCCGGCGTCGATCCACTCGTTCGGGCTCATGTCGATGTAGTGGTCGTTGGAGACGGTGGCTCCGGCCACGGGACGTCCGTTGCTGTCGACCACGCGAATTACTGCAGGGATCAGCGGGGGAAGTTTAACGGTTCCGATGTTGGTCGAGCCGCTGATTTCCAGGTTGTTGGTCTCGATGGTGATTTGAGGCTCGGCCTTCGGGGCAGCGTAGGCAAAAGCAAGTACGGGAGAAGTCCCGCCTACGGGGATACTAAAACGGCCTTCGCTATCGGTTAGGGAGTCAGGATCGAGGACGTCCCCGCTGATTCCTGCGAAGGCACCAGCGATCGGCTCGCCGTTCGAATCAACAAGAACACCCGACACAGAGTAGACCTCGGCTGATGAAGCTGGCGGATTCCAAAGCAGCGCCCCTGCTGCGATCGCAAAAATAGTGAAAGCGCTAGCCATACGCTTCAAAGTGGCGGTTGCGCCCACTTCTGCCCCCAAATTCAATGTAAACGAGTATCAAGCCGCATCAAGGAGCCACGTGCCCGGACCCCTTGCCGCTCCATCCTCGTGAAGCGCGGAAACCTCGTAAGAATATCCCACCGAGCTGCCCAGTTACGGCAGATCCCTGACTGGTGCCGTTAGCTCGGCAGAAGAAAACACAGCATTTCCGTGTGTGTCCACGGGTGTGTTAGGCGAAGCCGATATGTCCTGCAGCATTCGGGGCACGGTACGCGGTCGAAAGGCCGCTTCCTCGTTCCGCTGCTGTTTGATCTGTGCTTCGAATGATGAAGGACTCGACGTAGCGGGCAGGGCAATAGGCGCGACGATACGGCTCCCATATCGAGTCTATTAATCGCTTTTTCGATCCATTAGTTGTTGAAGGTCAGTTGAACGGGAAGGGCTGGATACTGAACGCCGCAAAGTGGCACGGCGGCGCAGAAGCCCGGGTCCTCAGCATCGTTCGGGATCCCGGCCCAAAGACTCACAAGGAGGGTGCGAGCGGCAAGTTGGGCATCGAAAATATGACCTAACGGTTGCAGCAACGTGAGGTTTTCGCTGGCAAACTTAGCCCGCACCGTCGGGTCTGGGAATGCCTACCCTTGGTACATCAACATACCGCCCCTTGCTCATCAGGTCAGCCAGGGCACTAAGGTCTTAGACCGCCTACTTGCATTGATGCGAGGGAAAGGATAGTTCTTCTTCAAGGCGGGCATGCTCAGGAGGCTTGGAAAATTCGCGCGCATTGCACCGAGCATGATTGCCAAGAGAGGATTGGTAGGCTGGACAACGACTAGCGGTCCCAAGGCTGTGGGCGGTATTCGCTTATGAGTTGAGCTTCACGAGGCAGAGCCTGAGCTCTTGTCCCGACCGTCTGCCAGCGAACTTCGAGGCCTGCGTGGTCAATTGCGGAACGGGCGGCGGCCTTTGCCCTCATG
The DNA here is from genome assembly GCF_054792695.1 of Arthrobacter sp. Z1-9. NCBI lineage: Bacteria > Bacillati > Actinomycetota > Actinomycetes > Micrococcales > Micrococcaceae > Arthrobacter > Arthrobacter sp. Z1-9. The sequence continues at coordinate 1,200,273 of NZ_CP096456.1, forward strand.
GGAGTGCCTGCAAGAGCTTCGTCCAGCCGAGCTTGGAGCCACTTCGGGTCTTCTAGGGCTCTGTCAAAAGCATGTTTTCCCAAGCCGGATCCGGCTCCCTTGCCGCTTGCATAGATTGCAAGCCGGCCACGGAGCCCATAGCCCTTCCGTTCTCCAGCCATCCCTACGTAGACAGGGCCGCGACGAGGTTCCGCCGCAATGCGGAACATGTAGATGCCAGGAAAGCGCGGAGCCAGTTTGAGGGCATCACTAAAGGGAATCCATTCGGACCAGGTGCCATGACCCGGGTCATCAACAACTGCTCGCGCGGGATCGGGTCGGAGACTCGGCTCTTAGTCTGCTGGCAAAAGGGCTGGATTAGTGGGAACAGACAAAGGCGTCAATTGTTTTCAAATGCGCCGTCCACGCTCGGCAGCGAGTTGTTCCACGTAAGCGGGTCGAAGAAACGAATTTCCTCCATGCTGGGGAGGTATTTGCACGGCACCGTTGGAACGTTTGTCACGGAGCCCTTGTCGTAGCGTCTTCGGACTCATCCCAACAACGACAGCAGCCCTCTTCCGTGCTGTAGTCGTCCATGAGGCCATCCTGTGGCGGCGGCACGAATGCGAGAGTCTCAATTTAGCCGGACGCCGATGGCCCTCCAACATTTGCAAGCCCCATAAACATCGTCCGGTGCAGGATGTCCACGTGTTTCCGGGCAACCTCCACGGCCTCCTCAACGTTGCGGGCGCGGAGGACGGCCACGAGCGCAATGTGGTCGTGGTTGGACTTGTGCAGCTTCTCGATGGGGTAGGGGATGAAGTAGTCGTAGAGCTCGGCGAGCGTCTCGTGATAAACCTCGACGGCGGAGTGCAGGCATGACGCAGTACCCACGAGTTGATGGAACTGCTCGTCCATCCGGTGGTAGTAGGACCAGTCGCTCGCTTCGGCCATCTCATGCGTCAGCCGCTCCAGCTCATCGAGCTGCTCAGCCGTGGCGTTGACCGCCGCATAGTGTGTCACAGCGCATTCGAACAGCAGCCGCCGGTCCACCAGGCGGTTTACAACCTGGGACTCCGCCGGCGAAGCAGAGAGCTCAGCCAAAACATCAGAAGGCGGCGAATCTGCCACAAACGTCCCGCCGGCCCGGCCGCGCCGGCGGACCACCACGCCCTGCTCGGCAAGGCTGGCCAATGCGCGCCGGGCGGTAATCGGACTGACCGAAAGACCCAGCGCCACGTCCTCCTGGTCCGGCAGCCGCTCGCCCGGCTTCAGCAGCCCCAGGGAGATCGCCATGCCAATCCGCATCCGCACAGCATCAATCGCACTGCGGCGCTCCATTCCGGGCATCCTGCCGGCACCAAAGCGGGCGGGCTCGGCGGTGTCCTCCAGCTGACGGGTCATGTCCGCTACCTTACGGCCCACGCCGCCCCCTTTCCTTTATTGGTTCATTCTGATCTAATATAACCCGGATCACACCCCAACGCGGAGACAAACCCATGCAACGCATCCTTCCCCTCATCGCTGCCCAGGCCCGGCCGCGGCTCATCGGCGAACCCGTCTCGGCCTTCGCGGACGAGGTCAAAGAAGCCCTCGAAGCCCAGCCGCACAGCAAACTGGTGGTCTTCCCCGAGCTCCACCTGTTCGGCGACGAAAACCCGGACCTGCAGCGCACCGAAATGCTCCAGGCAAGTGCCGAGCCCCTGGACGGCCCGCGGGTCAAAGAGCTCAAACAACTCGCGAAAGACCTCAACATCTGGCTGGTTCCCGGCAGCGTCTGCGAACGCGGTCCGGAAGGGCAGCTGTTCAACACCCAGCTGGTCCTGTCCCCGGAAGGTGAGCTCGCCGGCTACTACCGGAAGATCTTCCCCTGGCGCCCGTTCGAGCCGTACGACCCCGGCGACAAGTTCACCACCGTGGATCTGCCCGGCATCGGCAGGGTGGGCCTGAACATCTGCTACGACGCCTGGTACCCGGAGGTGTCCCGCCAGCTCGCCTGGATGGGCGCCGACGTCATCCTCAACGTCGTCAAAACCACCACCCCGGACCGCAAACAGGAACTGATCCTCGCCAAGGCCAATGCGATCGTTAACCAGGTCTTTATGGTCAGCGTCAACTGCGCCGGCCCCACCGGCCAGGGCAAAAGTATCATCGTCGATCCGGAGGGCAACACCCTCGCCGAGGCACCCGACGACGCCCCGCAGCTGCTCACCGCGGAACTGGACCTTTCCGCCGTCGACCGCGTCCGCACGCACGGCACGGAGAACCTCAACCGCCCCTGGTCGCAGTTCCGCGAGGGGGAGCCCGCCGTCGAACTTTCCGTCTACCAAGGCCGGATCAACCCGGCCACCTGGACACCGCCGTCCTACAAGCCCTAAGGAAACACCGTGACAACAACCCTCACCCGCACGCTGAAGCTGCCCTCGCTGGTCCTGTTCGGGCTGGCGTACCTGACCCCCATCATCGTCCTGGGGATCTTCGGCATCATCGCCGAAACCACCGGCGGCGCCGCACCCGCCGCGTACCTCGTGGCGCTCGTGGCCATGCTGTTCACCGCGCACAGCTACGGCCGGATGGCCATCGCCTACCCTGTGGCCGGCTCCGCTTACACCTACGTTCGCCGGTCCATCGATTCCCGGGTCGGGTTCCTGGTGGGCTGGGCCGTCCTGCTGGACTACCTCTTCCTGCCCATGGTCATCTGGCTGATCGGCGGCTCTTACCTGAGCGCCCAGTTCCCCGGCATCCCCATCGGCGTCTGGATCGTGGGCTTCATCGTCATCACCACGCTGCTGAACATCCTGGGCATCAAGGTGGCGGACAAGGCCAATTACGTGCTGATGGCGTTCCAGCTGCTGGTCCTGGTGTTCTTCGTGGCGCTGGCCATTGGCAGCGTGGTGTCCGCCGACGGCGCCGGGGGACTGGCCAGCGGGCAACCGTTCTTCAATGACACCGCCGGCTTCGCCACCATCTCCGCCGGCGCCGCCATCGCCGCGTACTCGTTCCTGGGGTTCGACGCTGTCACCACCCTCACCGAGGAAACCATCAACCCGCGCCGGACCGTGCCGCGCGCCATCATGCTTGTGGCCCTGATCGGCGGCGGCATCTTCGTGGCAGTGTCCTACGTGACCCAGCTGGTCCACCCCGGCGGCGTGTTCGAGGACGCGGCGTCCGCAGCGAGCTCCATTGCCCTGCAGATTGGCGGGCAGCTGTTCGGCGCCGTGTTCCTGGCGGGCCTGGTGGTGGCGCAGTTCGCTTCAGGTCTTGCCGCGCAGGCCAGTGCCTCACGCCTGCTCTACGCAATGGGTCGTGATTCCGTCCTGCCCAAGGCGGTCTTCGGCCGGTTGAGCGAGAAGTTTCACACCCCGGTGGCGAACCTGGTGGTCACCGGCGTCGTGGGCCTGATCGCGATCTTCCTGGACGTGGCCACGTCGACGTCGTTCATCAACTTTGGTGCCTTCACCGCCTTCACTTTGGTGAACGCCTCGGTGGTGTTCCACTATGTGCGCCAGCGCCGGGCCGGGCAGCAGCTGAACCCGGTGTCCTACGTGGTGGTCCCGGTGATCGGCGCCGTCATCTGCGCCTATTTGCTCTCCCAGCTGGACAGCAACGCCATTACGCTGGGGGTGTCCTGGCTGGTGCTGGGCGTGGTAGTCCTGGCCCTGATCACCCGAGGCTTCAAGGCCTCTCCGCCGGAGATGACGGCCACGGAGAAAGCGACGGTTGAGGCGGCTGCCTGACGCTCGCAGTTTGCAGTGTGGCCACCGGGCCGAGGGAAGGATTGCCGTGAGGATTGCGCTGGGGCAGCTGGAGTCGGGCGCCGACCTCCGGGCCAACCTCGCAGTGATCGACCGGTTCGCCGCCGAGGCAGCGCGCGATGGCGCCGCGCTGGTCGCCTTCCCGGAGTACGCCACCTACGAGAAGAAGAAGGTGGACGCGACCTTCCCCGCGGTCGCCGAACCGCTGGACGGGCACGTCTGCCGGGAGTTGGCCGCCATTGCCCGCCGCCACCGCATTGCGCTGGTGGCGGGCGTGGTGGAAACCTCGGACGAGCCGGGCCGGGCGTACAACACGCTGGTGGCGTTCGGGCCCGACGGCGGCGGGCTGGCTGTCTACCGGAAGATCCACCTGTTCGACGCGCAGGGCTTCGGGGAGTCCACGTTCATCAAGCCCGGTCCGTCCACCGCGCCGGTGGTGTTCGAGCACGGGGGAGTGCGGTTCGGGCTGATGAGCTGCTACGACCTGCGGTTCCCGGAGCTGGCCAGGTCACTGGCCGACGCCGGCGCGCAGGTCCTGCTGGTCTGCTCGTCCTGGGTGCCGGGTATTCATAAGACGGAGCAGTGGCTGGCACTGAACGCGGCGCGGGCGATCGAGAACAGCGTCTACGTGGCAGGGGTGTGCCAGGCGCCGCCGGTGTCGGTCGGGCGGAGCGTGCTGGTGGACCCGATGGGGGTGGTTGAGGCGGACCTCGGGCTGGAGCCGGGTGTTCGGGCGGTGGAGGTCTCGCTGGATACGGTGGACCGGGTGCGGGAGTCATTCCCGATGTTCCGGCAGCGGCGGCTGTAGCACCCCTGTATCCTGACAATGTAGGTTCAAGGGCTCCAGCGGCCATCGATCAAGAAGCTCGGTTCGCTGCCGGATGACGGTCTGGAATCTTGGGCCGTAGCCTTGGACGTCGTGGAATCGCCGCCGCAACCGTCAGTCTCCGATCCGCCCCCGGACTTTGGAATGGATCTTTATCAGTACCGACATGCCAGCTCCCCTGGGAATCCCGACGCCGGGCTCCAAGCCCTCGCGCACAGCTGTGGTGGATGAACGCGCCCTCGTGTGCTGGGTCGAGGCTGGTGTCAGCATGACCGCGCGATGGCGTTCGGCGAACGGCAGACCGGCGCCGACGCGCGTCGAAGTGGTCTCCGACTCTCTCACGGCCCATGAGGCGTACCGGATGGCGTCGCAGGGGATCGCGATGCTCTGGCACGGTGACTTCCACAACGCACGGCAGATCCTCAACGCCCTGGACCGGCGGATAAGCGCCGGAAAGAAAGAGATCGCAGGAACTCCGGCCGAAAAGTTCTATCGGCATCGCCAGTCCCGCTCGCATCGTGCACGCATTCTCGGCCTGCTGCTGATTCCCCTTGATCCGGGCCCGGTGGTGCCGCTGCGCCGAGCACCGGATATCCGGGAGGCCGCCGCTGAAGCGTACGGTGATGTCGGCGAATCTTCCATTGTGTCCCTGCATGAGCTTGTCGGGGCAATTGGCGCCCACGAGTGGCGACGCAATGGCGTCTACGTCGACGCCCTGCAGGGCCGCATCCACCCGCACTATGGCACGTTCTTCCCCACCCGGAGTGAGTATGTGGATCTCGTGGCCGCCGCTGCGCTGCCCTCTGACACGCTGGCGTTCGACGTCGGAACCGGCACCGGGGTACTCGCCGCCGTCCTCGCGCGCCGTGGCGTCCACCGCGTGGTAGCAACGGACAATGAACCTCGTGCAATCGCCTGCGCCGGTGAGAATTTCCGGAACCTCGGTGTCCAGGACCGTGCTGAGGCCGTCCTGACCGACATGTTCCCGCCCGGACGGGCACCGCTCGTCGTGTGCAACCCGCCCTGGATTCCGGCCACGCCGCATTCCACCCTGGACAGCGCTGTCTACGACCCCGGCAGCAGGATGTTGTTCCGCTTCCTGAACGAACTCCCCGACCATCTGGAGCCGGGCGGTGAGGGCTGGCTTGTCCTCTCCGACCTGGCCGAGCACCTTGGCCTGCGGTCGCGTGACGATCTGCTGACCGCCATCAAGGCGGCCGGGCTGAAGGTGCGGGAACGGCTCGACACCAAGCCAACCCACCCGAAGGCATCGGATCGCGACGATCCTCTGTTCGAGGCGCGCGCGGCCGAGGTCACGTCCCTGTGGCGGCTTGTTCGCCGATAGTCGCCCTGCAGATCGGCGGACAGCTGTTCGGCGCTGTGTTCCTGGCCGGGCTGGTGGTGGCGCAGTTCGCGTCCGGCGTCGCAGCCCAGGCCAGTGCCTCCCGCCTGTTGTATGCGATGGGCCGCGACTCCGTCCTGCCCAAGGCGGTCTTTGGCCGGCTCAGCGAGAAGTTCCACACGCCGGTGGCGAACCTGGTGGTCACCGGCATCGTTGGGCTGATCGCGATCTTCCTGGACGTGGCCACGTCGACGTCGTTCATCAACTTTGGTGCCTTCACCGCCTTCACGCTGGTGAACGCCTCGGTGGTGTTCCACTATGTGCGCCAGCGCCGGGCCGGGCAGCAGTTGAACCCGGTGTCCTATGTGGTGGTCCCGGTGATCGGCGCGGTCATCTGCGCCTACTTGCTCTCCCGGCTGGACAGCAACGCCATTACGCTGGGTGTGTCCTGGCTGGTGCTGGGCGTGGTGGTTCTTGCCCTGATCACGCGCGGGTTCAAGGCCTCGCCGCCGGAGATGACGGCCACGGAGAAGGCGACGGCCGAGGCCGCCGCCTGATTCTGGCAGTTTGTCGTGTGGCCGCTTGGCCGAGGGAAGGAAGTGCCGTGAGGATTGCGCTGGGGCCGCTGGAGTCGGGTGCCGTCATCCGGGCCAACCTCGCCGCGATTGACCGGTTCGCCGCCGAGGCCGCGCGCGACGGCGCCGCGCTGGTCGCCTTCCCGGAGTACGCCACCTACGAGAAGAAGGTGGACGCGACGTTCCTCGCAGTGGCCGAGCGGCTGGACGGACCCGTCTGCCGCGAGCTTGCCCGCATTGCCCGTCGTCACCGCATCGCACTGGTGGCGGGCGTGGTGGAAACCTCGGACGAGCCGGGCCGGGCGTACAACACTTTGGTGGCGTTCGGGCCCGACGGCGGCGGGCTGGCTGTCTACCGGAAGATCCACCTGTTCGACGCGCAGGGCTTCGGGGAGTCCACGTTCATCTAGCCCGGTCCGTCCACCGCGCCGGTGGTGTTCGAGCACGGGGGAGTGCGGTTCGGGCTGATGACCTGCTATGATCTGCGGTTCCCGGAGTTGGCCAGGTCACTGGCCGACGCCGGCGCGCAGGTCCTGCTGGTTTGCTCGTCCTGGGTCCCGGGCGAGCACAAGACCGAGCAGTGGCTGGCACTGAACGCAGCGCGGGCGATTGAGAACAGCGCGTACGTGGCAGGGGTGTGCCAGTCGCCGCCGGTATCGGTGGGCCGGAGCGTGCTCGTGGACCCGATGGGACTGGTTGAGGCCGACCTTGGGCTTGCCGCTGGCGTCCGGTCGGTTGAGGTTTCGCTGGAGACGGTGGACCGGGTGCGGGAGTCGTTCCCGATGTTCCGGCAGCGGCGGCTTTAGGGCAGAGAAAACTAGCTAGGTGCCGTAAGCGCGGGGATGCGGGAAAACGGTAGCTTCGGAAATGGTAACTGTCGACCTGGTGGTCGGGACGTTTTCACATCGCCGCCGTACCAATGATTTCAATTCTTAGGCGTCAGAGCCGGTCCAGCAGCTGTGCCTTCTTTGCGCTGAACTCATCGTCGGAGAGAATGCCCGCGTCACGCAGGGAGGCGAGCTTAGAGATTACCTCTGTGACATCGGGTGTGGTGATCGGCGCTTCGTCCGCCGGCGGAGTCTTGATTGGGGCAGGGAGTCGATCCTTGATGATTCCCGATACGAGCGAAAATGCCTGCTCTGTCACTGTGGGCTTCTCCACCGGACCCGGAACAACCTCACCTGGCGATCGTTCAGTGGTCAGCGCACGCTGATTCTCAAGCACGAGTTCAAAGTGTTTGAACATCCCGTCAGGCAACTTGATCAGTGAGCGCTTGCCGTCCGCCCAATCGACGCGCACAACATGAGACGATCCGATGGCATCGAACGTCGCGCTGACTGCCGCTGAAGCTGCCTTTCCAAGCCGCCCTGGAAGGACGGCTCCGGCTACCGCCTTGCTCACGTCGCCCACCGGGTTGCCCTTCCCGTCGGTGATGACTTCGTCCCACTCCACGACGTTGTCAGGCGTCAACTTTCGGAACTTGAGCCCTGCCTGCACAACGAGTGTGCTGCCCATTGGGGTCGACACAGTCGCACCTTTGTAATCTCCACCGACGACGCGCCCGTTACCCACCATGGCCACATTCTAACTGCGGACGGACAACAGGACGCATTGTTGCAACAGCGTGCGCGGTGGTGGCGTACGGGGTGGGCGCTCAAGCAGCGCAACCGAACCCGGACCCATGGCGCGGTGTTCTATGCCTGGAGTCCCCACTGCCTTGCCTCAGCGGTGGGACTGTCGCGACACCCCGGCCACTCACCCCTGCCTCTCACCGCGGAGTCGATGGAAGTCCACAGTGGCGCACCGCATTTCCTCTTCTCCGCGTTCCTGACCGAAGCCCCTGGTCTTAACGTCAGCTAGGAAGAGTCAGTCAAGCTTCGTAGCTTTTTCTCCCGATTCCACAGGTCTGCGGATCCGAGATCGACCGGGGTCTATCTCTCCCCGATCTCGAAGTTTGGCGATGTAGTCTCCGACGGTGCTCGTGTGTACCCCCACTCGTGCGGCGACCTGGGAACGAGTCCACCCTTGCTCGTAAAGCGTCTTCGTTAACGCCAGTCGTTCGGTAATCGTGTTTCTCTTTGAACTTGTGGGTAGCGCGCGAATCGCCGAAGTGGGACGTTCGGTCACCTCCGTGGGATCCTTACTCAAACCTCGTACTCCTAAAGCGTTGCGTTGCATTACAGCAGCTGCGGCACTGGTGTGCCGCTGTTCTGGGGTCAAGCCGTCGCGGTTCAGCGGCGGCTTCAGGGACGCGCGCAGAGACTTCTCGGTGCTTTCCACGAGTGAGGCCGAAATGACAACAAAGGACATGGATAAGTTATTGTTCATCCAGCTTGATAACTGCATCTCGTGTTCCCGGACTAGGCCAGGATGCGCTGAATTTCCCCGCCACTCGGCCTGCAAACCCATCAGCGACGCAAGCGCCCTCCGGAGAGTTGACTGGAGTGTAGGCAGTTTATGGTGCTTGGCGCGAGTGCGTAGAGACGTCGCCCGTCCGATATAGATCAGGTCACCCTGCCGAATGGGAGTCAGTGTAGGAGGCCAATTAAAACTCTTTGGAAGATCGCCTTGGAGAAACCACCTATACACGCCTGACAACCTTGGCGTGGCGACCCAGGCCTTTTCACAAGATTCGATGGCCGTCCATTGGTGACCTCCCGGTGATGCTTCCATTGTCAAATGTTAGCCAAAGCTGCGTAACCCCATGAAAAAGATTTTCCTCAAGGGCAGGTTCCGCGAGGTCATCAATGATCTGCCAGTTTTCAGGCCACTACGGAGTTAAGTGTATTTTGTGTCTAGTCAGCTGTATCACCCATAGTATGGGGGCATGGCACAGACGTCTGTTATAAATGGGGCATTCGAGGGCCGCGTCGTCGGCTTGATTTCGGGCGATTTTGTTGTTCCCGGCTATCAGCGTGGTTATCGCTGGGGCCGACCGGAAGTTCGGCGCCTGCTCGAGGACATTCAGACGAGCGAGGGTGCAACCTATTACCTCCAGCCCATCGTGGTCAAGCGATTGGGCGAGGACCGATGGGAGCTGGTTGACGGCCAGCAGCGACTCACGACCCTCTTCCTTATACTCCAATTCATTAGGCAGAATGCCCTGCCATCCGCCGAAGTGCCGTATAAGCTCCAATATGACACTCGCCCACGCAGTGCAGAATTTCTTCAAGCTCCAAGTGCCGATGGGGCGACGGAGAATATCGACTTCTTCCACATCTTCCAGGCCTGGGAGTGCATCGAGGAGTGGTTCGAGAGGCAGGGGCCCGGTAAGACACTCGCTGCAATCAACCTTTACAAAGCCCTCTCCGAACGGGTGAAGGTGATTTGGTACGAAGCGCCCGAATACGTAAGCTCGACAGATCTTTTCACCCGTCTCAACGTGGGCAAAATTCCACTTACGGATGCCGAATTGATCAAGGCGCTTGCGCTATCCCGTAGCCAGGATCTAGTGGACCAAACTGATCGGGCTCAAGCTATGGCCGCCGAGTGGGACGTCATCGAGCGTGATCTGCGCACCCCGGAGCTGTGGGCCTTCTTGACTGGAAACCCACGGCCTGAAGCGACCCACATCAGCCTCCTGCTTGACACTCTGGCAGGCAATCTGAAAGCACACGAACGCCCGCCGTTCCACACGTTCGAAACCTTGCGCCAACAGATCGTCGACAATGCAGACGAGTTCTGGAACAAAGTGGTGGATCTCCACTCACTTGTCCTCGGCTGGTTTGAAGATCGAAATTTGTTCCACAAAATCGGTTATCTCGTAGCCACCGGCAGCCGCTTCGAGGACATCGTCGATTTGGCGAAGGGCTCCAAGAAGTCAGAATTCGACGCTAAGTTGAATACCCAGATCCGAAATCGACTGCGGCTGTCTGTGGAGGTCCTCCGCGAGCTGTCCTATGAGTCTCCCAATGAACGGCAGCGGATGTCAGCTGCGTTGCTCCTTATGAACGTGGAAACCGTGCGAAAGCAAACAAACTCCACTGAGCGGTACTCCTTCCGTGCGCATGCAACCGGCCAGTGGTCCCTTGAACACATTCACGCGCAGAACGCAGAAGAGCTACGAACTGTCCAGCAGTGGCTTGAATGGTTGCGGCTGCACCGTGATGCTTTATCAAGCCTGCCAAACATACTGCAGGTTGACCGGCTCGCCCTCCAGGAGCGTATTGACGAAGCGATGTTAGACCTTACCGAAGAAAAGTTCCTGGAACTCGAACTCGAACTGGCCCCCTACTTTGTGCCGGACGGGGGTGGCACCACGGAAAGCGATGTTCATTCAATAGCGAATCTGGCACTTCTTGACAGCCGTGACAACAGTGCACTCAGCAACTCGTGGTTCGAGGTGAAGCGACTTGAAGTACTCAAGCGTGATCGCGGGGGATCCTATATCCCAGTTTGCACACGGAACGTGTTCCTGAAGTACTACACCGGAGAGCGTGCCCAGCAGGTGCATTACTGGAGCATGCAGGACCGCGAGGCATACTTCAAAGCCATCGAACGCGAACTCGGCCCGTACATGCTGGGCGATTCCGCCGCCAGCGTCTCAAGGCAGGAAGAGAACCAGTGAGTCGAATCGAATCATTCATCAGCGCATTTCGTACGGATGCTGCGGACGGAGACCAGGTAGAGAGAATCAAAATCCCGCTTATCCAACGCGACTATGCCCAAGGTCGTCGCGGAGTTAAAGTGGATGAGATTCGCGAAACATTCCTAGACGTACTACGCGAAGCCCTGGACGGGCCGAACCCGCAGCGTGTCAGCCTCGACTTCATCTACGGCGAGATCGATCACGGAACACTGCAACCGCTCGACGGACAGCAGCGCCTCACTACGCTTTTCCTTTTGCACTGGTATGTGGCAGCTCGTGCCGGGGTGCTGGATAACACGGCGCCGTGGACTCGCTTCTCTTATGCCACCCGGCAAAGCGCACGACGATTTTGCGAACGTCTGGTAACTGCGGTGCCGCCATCCGACGTCGAGAAACTGTCTGGATGGATCATCGACCAGTCCTGGTACCTCTTCGTTTGGCGCCACGATCCAACTATCCAATCGATGCTCGTGATGCTCGATGCGATCCACGAACAGTTTTTCGACGTAGATGCCGTCACCGCTTGGGAGCGGCTCGCCGACACAGCAGAACCGGCCGTGTCGTTCCACCTTCTCCCACTGCCCGACATGGGTTCGGCAGAGGACCTCTACATCAAAATGAACTCGCGTGGGAAGCCTCTCACCGACTTCGAAAACTTCAAGGCTCATTTTGAGAAAATCATCGAGACATCACCGCGCGCGTCAGAGTTCGCTCAAAAGGTGGACGTCGAATGGGTAGACGTCTTTTGGCACTTACGGGGCGACGACGATCTCGTCGACGACGAGTTTCTCCGCTACGTCGAGTTCGTCACCGAGGTATGCGAATGGAGCGACCCCATACTCCCGTCGATCCCCGGGCTGCCGCTCGTAAAAAGGACGGAACGCATATTCGGGGACACGAACCCCAGCAGTGCCGAGCACCTCGAATTCCTATTTTCCGCGTTCGACGCCTGGGTCGATCGTGACATCCCGGCGACCTTCAGCCAACTGTTCGGGAGAAATAGTGACCTGAACGAATCTGAGCGCAAAGTTCCTCTCTTTTTCCGGGGTACCGATGTTAATCTTTTTGGATCCTGCTGCAGATCCTACGGATTGAGAAGTGGCAGCAGCCGACTGTTCACCTTTGGCCAGACACTGATACTCCTGGCGGTACTGCTTCACATTACCCACGCCACTGAGGACTTTCCTCGTCGCATACGGGTGCTTCGCAACCTTATCGAAGGATCAACAGTGGAGATGCGTGCAGAGCGCATGCCTCGGCTGATCGCCGACACCAAAGTCCTTATTCTCACGGGCGAACTGCCGGAGCCGGGCAATGGCTTCAGCGTGCCTCAGATCGACGACGAGCGGGCCAAACAACTGTTTCGCGCCGCGAACCCGGCGACCGAGAAAGCGCTCGACGACTTGGAGGATCACCCACTCCTACGAGGATCGCTGAACGCGTTCGAGCTCGACGCCGCCAAATTCGAACAGCGAGCAGAAGCATTCCGGGAGGTAATCCGGTCCGATGATCTGTGGAGCGAAGCGGCGGGCGCTTTATTGACCTTGGGTAATTACGAGCGGGCACGCGGCCGCGACCCGCAGAACACACGGTCATTCCAATTCGCGACGCCCACCAAAGCGTACCGGGACGTATGGCGCCTACTTCTCACCGGGGCGACACGGAAGGGACTCGAGCCAACAAGCCAGGTGCTTGCTGATTTTCTCGACCGCATTACGGGCCGAGCGGAACCCCTCGCCGAGACCCTGCAAGACATGCAGCGCGAATGGTTAGCCGAGCGCGAGGTGACGATGGAATTGGACTGGCGTTACTACATGGTGAAATATCCGGACATGCGCTCAGGAGGGTCCGGAATCTACTTCGCCGAAGGTGGCAGACTCGGATACTCTCTCTGCAACCTTCGCGGTGGCATGACTCAAATGAACAGCCGCTACCGAGACCCCTACCTACTCACCATCTGGCGCCAACTTGGTGAACCACCAGAAGTCGAAAATCCATGGTTCATCGGCTACGAGTGGAACCCCCGTTTTTTGACGCTCATAACAAGCGGCACGGGGATCCAGTGCTTCGCCGACGGATTCCGGCTCTCGGCGCCAACGGAAGCAGATTCCGTTAGCGTTTTTGAAAGCGCACTCGCAGAGCTCGGTATTGGCGACGATGGCATTTTTGCCATCGAACAAACCGTGATTGGTAACCGCCAGGTTGACTCAGAGGATCGGATCGAGGTGGGGGCAGCACTTGTGCGGGCTCTCATCTCTAGAGGGCTCTGAGCAGTTGCAGTCACCCTAGATTTTGGTGCCGGCGCGCAAGCTGGCAAGCGCATCTCAAGTGAGCGCAGTACTTCGTTCTTGCTTGCTTCTAGAGACAACGCCATTACGTTTGGGTGTGTCCTGGCCGGTGCTTACGTGGTGGTCCCTCCCGCATCACGCGGGGCCTCAAAGGCCTCGTTCTCTTTCACCGGTCAGAATCAGCCATTGAATTCGAACACCAAGTAAGGATCGCATGCCTGATGATGGCCACCGTCGGGGAGCGAAAAATGATGTACGAACGCCTCCGTCTGGAGACGCGCGTGTGACGGCCCCTGTAAGTACTCTTGCTGACTTCGCATTAGGCTTGGTGAAAACATTTACATCGAGGGGTGGATGTGCCCGACTTTAAGTACGTGGACGTTGACAGGTTGCATTTCGACCCAGATAATCCTCGGTTCCCGAAGACCGTCGACGGCGAAAATATCGATTCCGTCTTGGATTTCATGCTGAACGATGCGAATCTAGTCGATCTTATGGGTTCAATTGCTGAGCAGGGATTTTTCCCTGGTGAGCCGCTTTTGGTCAGTCCACACGGCGAGGGGGGAGATGACTGGATCGTGGTTGAAGGGAATAGACGTCTTGCTGCGACCCTGCTCCTGCTTCGGCCGGAAGCTGCACCGACCCGAAGCGTGTCCGTTCGAACTGTTGCCGCTTCGGCCAAGGAGCGTCCAGACCAAATACCTTGCCTACAGTTTGAGACCAGGCAAGAGATTCTCGAGCATCTGGGCTACCGCCATGTTACCGGTATTAAAGAATGGGATCCCTTGGCCAAGGCCAGATATCTTAAACAACTCTACGATGGGTTGTCCGGCGATCCACAGAACCGGTATCAGCACCTAGCACGAAATATTGGTAGTCGTAAAGATTATGTTGGCCGCCTACTGACTGCTTTGGCAATCTACGGAGTAATTGAAGACAGTAACTTTTACAACGTCGACAAGTTAAACGAGGAGACTCTCAACTTTTCGCTCCTCTCCTCCGTGCTGGCATACGAGAGGATCGTGACGTTTCTCGGGCTCCCCACCGCCCAGAGTGCGGAACTACCCGGATTGGACAGGGGAGCGCTTCAGTGGCTGACCCGGTGGATTTTCGAGAGGGGTTCGAACGGCCGGACAATCCTCGGTGAGTCCAGAAACATCCGAGTTCTCGCAGATGTCGTATCTCATCCAGGGTCAAAAGAGGCGCTGAAGGCAGGGCAGCCGTTGGCCCTCGCGGCCAAGCTTAGTGGCGCGGCAACGGAGAGTTTTAACGTTGCCATAGCAGCTGCGCGCGAAAATGTCTCTCTTGCTCACAATTACATAGATGATTTGGATGAGGTCCTTGCGGCCGATACCGCCGCGGTCAATGAGTTATTCACCGACGTCAGGGCTCTGCGCCAGGCCTTGCAAAATCGTGCGGATGGGGAAGATTAAAAGTGCTTGGAGGTCTCCATCGTCTCCCGGGTTCCCCACAGATTCATCGCTGGACGGACTGGGCGGAGCTGTTATGCCTTACATCAGACTCCGGCGTGCTCTCGGCCTCGGAGCTTGCCGAAACCGCGAGGCGCCGTAACGACGTTCGGAACGACGAGTCTGGGGACGACGCCGAGGATTCGGATCGCAGCGAGGATGTCGACGGTGACTCGGACGCCGCGCTGAGTGATGCTCAACAGGCCCGTGCGGCGGATGTATTCCAATATCTGGAGGAGCGAGAACGAGTCTTCGGAACTTCGTATCCCTTTTACCTCGATGAGCGTCGCAGACTTCGCCTAGCTGAAGAAAGTCACAGTCGGAGCATTTACCTCTTCTTGCTACACTGCTCGGTCCTTCGTTATGTGCCGTCGCTGCTGACCAGGACACAGCTAACAGCACGTTTCGAGGCTCTCTCAATGCAGGTGCTCAAGGAGGTCATGCCTTTGAGCGCCCAAGTGCACCTTTTCGGCAAGAACGCCGAACTTTCCGACGATAGGTATGCAGGTAAGTTGTCTCATAAGTTGGACTTATTAGTAAAAGATCTTGGTGAGGAGGCTCGCTTCGACAAGGACGATTTTGGCCCTAAGGATTTCGGTGACAATGGACTGGATTTGGTTGCATGGGTACCTATGGGTGATGCGCTGAATGGCCGTCCGGTCGTATTTGGGCAATGCGCTTGCACCCCCCAGTGGGTCGTGAAGCAACATAGTTCCAGTGGGGCTGCTTTCAACATGGTCATGAGTCAGATCGTCGAACCGATCAACATGTGTTTTATTCCTTTCGACTTCCGCAGAGCCGACGGCACTTGGTACAAAAGACCCTCGATTCAGAGATCCGTTCCAGTTGACCGGCGTCGACTAATGACTCTCCTTGGGGTCTTGACAGATGGACATGCAAATGAGGATTTGGCAGCCAAATGGGCCGAGCGACTGGACTTTCCGAGCCTCAACGAGAGTCGCCGGATGGCCGCCGCGGAGCTTTTAGAAAATTGAAGTCGTAAGTAGCCTAGTAAACGTCAGTTGTTCGCGGCCGATCCGTGCTCGAGAGCCGGTTCTGGAACGAGGCTGGGATTCAATTTTGTCGAGTTCAACCCCGCCCTCGCCCTGGCGCTATGATCGCTCACGTCCCCGAGGTTCTGGTTGGGTACCAGCGAGTTTCCCGCCAGTTCTTCCTTGGAACGCTCCGAGACACGGCACGAATTCGTTACGGCCACGAATCCCGACCGTTGTCTAGGCCACCTTGGTATTCGCGTTTGCGGAGCGAAGCCGCCTCCCGGCAATGTCAGTGCTTGCTGGCAAAGTCGGAGAGACAGGCCTAAGTGCGAAGAGCAACAACAGAAATGAGATGATGGAGTACATGACTACCACCTCCAAACTTGCTGTGCTAGAAATCTGCGCTGGAGCCGGAGGTCAGTCAGTCGGCTTGGAGCAAGCTGGGTTCGGGCACTCTTTGGCCGTGGAAATTGACAACGACGCGGCGGCAACCCTGACGCTTAACCGCCCCGAATGGAAAATTCACCATGGCGACGTTCGTGAAGTCAGCGGTAGGGATTACAAGGGCGTAGATTTGCTCGCTGGGGGAGTGCCTTGCCCGCCGTTTAGCATCGCCGGCAAGCAGCTGGGCGCAGACGATGAGCGGGACCTCTTTCCGGAGGCGCTGCGCCTGGTCGAGGAAGCCAAGCCATCTGCCGTAATGCTGGAGAACGTCCGAGGACTGGCCTCGGCACGATTCTCCACCTACAGGCAGTCAATTCTTGATGCGCTCGGCAACCTCGGGTATCAAGCAGACTGGCAGCTGTTCTACTCCAGCGAGTTCGGTGTTCCTCAGTTGCGACCTAGGTTCATTCTTGTCGCAGTAAAGAAGCGATTTCACAAGAAGTTTGATTGGCCCGCTGCTCACGGGACGCCTCCAACGGTCGGCAAAGTGCTCCTTCCGCTGATGAAGAGCGGTGGCTGGGCCGGCGCTGAGGCTTGGGCGGCCAGGGCCAACGGAGTGGCTCCGACTGTCGTCGGTGGATCAAAGAAACACGGCGGCGCTGACCTTGGCCCGACGCGAGCTAAGGCGGCATGGCTCCAACTTGGCGTTGACGGCAAAGGCATTGCCAACGAAGTGCCAGGCCCTGCGACGCCGCTGGATCACGTACCTCGCTTGACCAATGAGATGGTTGCCCGCGTGCAAGGGTTTCCTTTGGACTGGCAGTTCTCGGGCAAGAAGACGTCGGTCTACCGTCAAATTGGCAATGCCTTCCCGCCGCCTGTCGCTGCGGCCATCGGCACCTCCATTGCCACGGCACTGGGCGTCAAAGCTCCAGTCAACAATCAATTCGAAGAGTCCGTAGAGCGCCACTTGCGCGCCGTCAGCTAGCTAAGGAGCGGCAGCGCTGATGAGCTTTTTGCTCTTCTCGATTTGTTTGATTGTGGCGGCAACAGGCCCGGATGGCCACGGCGTCCATCTGGTCACCTCGTAGTAGCTGCGGATTCGTCTATCTTCTTTGCGCTTGTGAGTCCTGTAATCCCAGTGCAGTTGGCGCAACTCGCGCATGCGCTTCTGCCAGTCATCCTGGTACTGAATCATGCAGGCGGCGAGACCAACAACTTCTGACGGGGCATACTCGCCAGCAGAATGGAAGGCCTTCAACGTCCCACCTATCCGCTTATGTGGCTCCGGCAGGGCTGCGTGACGGATCTTGTCGGCATGAGCATCAAAGGTGGCAAGAAAATCTCGCTTGCCGTGGTTGCAGTCGAGACAGAGCGCCTGCAGATTCTTGATATTGTTCGTACCACCCCAGGTGAGGGGCAGCTTGTGATCGACTTGTAGCTTTGCTCGTCTTCCGTCGGCGTCTTTCCGCATTATGCGCAGCGCTGATGGATCAGAACTTGGGCGCGTACCCGCCCCGAGATCGCGGTTCGTTGGGTTCGTGTTTCGGTCCGCGGACCAGGCAAGACGTAGACGTGTTTGTGGCCGGTGCGGACGGCCGCAATTTCGAAGTGTTCACGAAGACCTCGGACACGCCGACCGGTTTGGGCATGACTGGAGCCTGCTGTCGCCGCGGCATGAGCACGGATCTCCACCATGGTTGGGGGATCGTGGTGGCGCCTGTAGAGGTATGCGTATAGGACTCGGTGGTGTTTCCAAGTGATCAGCTCCGAGAGCTCCAGGCTGTCGGGCTTTGGCAATAACAGAAAATCGACGCTCATTGTGCGAGGACTTTTGGTGCTGGCCCTTTGGGCAACCCTTCGCCATCAATGCTCTGCCAGTATTGGCCTTCCAACGAGACCGAGTTCGCCACCGCAAAATCGACAGGGCCCACCCTGACACTGACAAACTCTCCGGGCTCAGGGACGGTGCAACCAAGTGACCGAGCAATAGCCGTTTGTGCCGAGTAGTCACCGCCGAGAATGATGTAGCCTTCGGATCGCAGCACGCTGCGTGCCCCACCGTTTTCGCGAACCCGTTTCATAAAATCGTCCTGCTGCGCGACGGTCGCGATGATATTGCGGGAAATTCTCCGGTTCGTGGCCACGCGGAAGAGCTCATTAACCCTAGCTTGACCGCTCCGTGGGGCAAAGATTCTGTCAACGTCCTTTTGAGGGAGCTGCAGCAAGATGTTCGGTTGCATGGGGTGGCCTTTGAAAAGCCAGCGGATACGAGACTTCCCGAGGGCATTCAGGCTGCCTTTCTGGTCCCGATTCATACCCACGTTGCGGTTTTCTGGAGTTGCACGAACGAGACCGATGCTCCACGTGGATATTTGATCGTTGGCGACGGATCCGAGGACCAAGTGATTTATGCTCTCCGGCGGAAGCATCCACGCTGCTGTGGCTGAGTACTTGGAGTCAACCTCGAACCCAGCGATTCGGTAATCGAGGACAACCCCGTCATCGAACTGAAATTCCCGCTGGAGATTGATCTCGATGAGAGTCCCATAGTGGGTCTTCTCTGTTTTGAATAATTGATCCCAGCGGTATCGTCCGGTTCGCTGGCCGTCATAGAGCTGATCAAAGGTTGCCCGGAAGACCTTGGCCATTCGGCTGCCATCAGGGTCCATAGCAAGGAGCGTCGCGGCGACTGCTTCGAGTTCAGGATCTTCAGGGTTGGACAGCTCGTCCAGCTCACAGGGCAACATGACCCTTACCCTATTGCACGGTCGCGCCGTCCCAGAATTGAGTTAACGACATCCTGAACAGCCTTATTAACCTGCCTGCCCCTATGCATGCATTTCGGACGCAAAATTGTCATGGGTGCCAGCTAGAGTTGCCACATGCAGGGGGACAAGGTCACTTTGAGGACCAACAGCAGCTATGACGAGTGGCAATCCAGATTGTCGGACGAATTCTTTCGGCCGAATCACTTGAAGTCACCAATCATAATGTTTCTCGATGATGAGGAACTGAGCCGATTGTCACCTGATGCCGCCGACGCCACGGAGTCACTTCGCTTAGCTGTGATGTCGGAGCTAAGGCAAACGGACAAGATAGGTGTCTTGGATTGGGTCCGTGGCAGGATAGAGTCCTGGACGACGGGCTTACAGGAGGATCCGCCCCCATGCCTGCCGTTGCTTGCTTTGACGGTAGTTGCTGGCTCGAGGATGCGGAATGACGGCGAGTTTTCTTCGACCGCGTACTACCCTCGGCTGGCGGACCTGATGTCATCCGAGCCAAACGATTTGCGAGTTAGCGGACTTCGAAAGCACTTTGATGAAGTGGCCACCATGTGGGAACAGCTGCATTCTTGGATCGCCGAACAGCAGGACAGGCTCGGACCCAGCACTATTAATACCCACCGGTTTTTCAGTCTGATCGGTTACCCACTCTCTCAGACTGTGTTGAAAACCTCCGACCGGGAGCGGCTCGCCGATTTCTTCGAACGCATCCACCTCGACAGGCGCTCCGCTCCGTCATCCGATGAGTTGCTGCGGCTTCTCCATTACTGGCTAGACCGCCCTCGGGGCCTGTCCAAAGCCTTCTTGCGTCTTGTGGAACAGGACTCGTCGAACCCTCTGCTGAGAGATCTGCTTCTGAAGCTCGGATCCGAAGAACGGTCCAGGATTTCCACGGCGCGAAGCCGGATTCGCCTCTCGCTCCGTCTCTGTATCGATTTGGAGGAATGGTCTGTTGGGTGGGCAATCCCCTTGCACAATGACCTGGAAGCCGATGAATTCAGGCCTGACGATGGTCCAGTTTTCTCAATTGCTCGTCCAGCATACGGTTCCAGGTATGAGGTGCGTGAGGGAGCTATAGCGCAGGGCCCGGGTCTCATAGACAGACCCTTCCGGGCCGTCGGGAACCGGGCGGTCCTAACAAAAGACGTCCAAGATGTCTGGATTTTACGCATCGACCCTGTGTCGGGCAAATGGGAATCGGTGGATTCGATGGAGCCCGGGCTCGATCACCTGTTCATGGTCCGTGCTTCCGAGTCGGCGGCAATTACCCAATTGCTGGCTCAGAGCGCTGAGCCCGGCTACCGCAGGCTCCGGAATCAGCTGGTCCCGGGCTGGGTTCTATTCGCCGACGTGCTCGTATCAGACAATATAGAACCGACAGCCTCGTCGGACGATGGCCTGACGCACATATTCAAGACCGACATCGGCCCGTCACCCAGACTCGTCAACGGACTTCCCCTTAAGACGGATGTCGGTGGCCGTCACTATCTGCAGGGCGGAGAGCCAGATCTCTTGATCCCTCCGGGCGACTCAGAAAGGTACGTACGCGTAGAACTGGACGGTGTGCCGCAGGAACCCCCGTTGAAAGCGAACGGTGCGCCGCTGCCCCTTCGTTATCTCGGCCCCATGACCGAAGGGAAACATACGGTGCAAATCGACGGCCTGACGCTGAATTTCTTCGTCCAGAAGAGCGGCACGGATGCCCTTCTGGAAAGGGGCCCGGACGGAGGGACGCCCGATCCGATGGATCCGATGTTTGAAGACTCAGGACTGACCTATGCGGTTTGTCGGCGCGGCAAAGAGGCTGCCATGTGGTTCGTAACATCGTCGGGTTGCGCGCGCCAGCACCGCGAACCACCGCTTCCAAATGGCCTCCCCGGATCCCTCAATTGGAAGGTTTCGGTCCCGGACGATGCTACCTGGGTTGTGGCGGAGCGAAACGGACACTTCGCCCATCCGCAGCACATCCGTGACGACCGCGAAGAATTCCATCCCTTGGACCAGATTTCCGAAACGTTCTGGCGGCGCATCACTCCGGTCACCATTTCCACCTCCGATCACCGATGGCGGGAATACCTGGCACAGTTCATAGGGATGGGTGTCCATGGACGGTGACCTTTTCCTGAACTGGCTGAGCGCACGACGGTCCGGGGCACTACCGGATGCGACCAGGACCGCAGCTGCGCTCGTGTCCGGGGTTTCGGATCCACGGGCAGCCCGCCGTTACCTCCGTCGCTTGGAGGATCTTGGCCACATCGACCTGTCATGGACCGCGAATACTTGGCAAATCCGCCCTCGGACGGTGACCCATCTTCCCGGCTCGTCCGCATTCGCGCTCATTCTTGGAGAACGACCTGTCGGGTTTGAACAGCACGTAGATTCCGAGTTCGCTCTCCGTGTCATACGGCCTCCGGCAGCGGACAATGACCGCTTCAGTGATCCTGCCGCCCTTCTCCTTGAATATGACACCGAAGCCGAGCTCCGCGACATGGCGGAGGCAATTGAGGCGACCTTCGTTTCCTGTGCCGCCGTTTCGGTCGCTCGCGGCCTCACGCCCCTCCAACCAGGCGCGATTTCCAGCGGCCCCAACAGACTGGGCTCACCCATCCAGATGTTCACCACTTCGGCAGGCTTCACTGACATTGACTTTCCACGGCGGGATGGTTTGTACAGGCAGCTTGCGAACGGACCCTTCAACCACTGGATCTTTGAAGCCGGTTCTTGGGCTGTTACCAGCCAGGACGAGGGTATTTGCCTGATCAACGGCATGCGCCGGCGCGATCTCCTCGAGTTCCACCCGGAGGACAACGACGGTGAACCCGTCGGCACCCTGCTCGTGGATGCCGGACTGCCTTTGCCTGCTCATCACCGGAGAGCTCTCACGCTGTGCAGCGGTCTGAGGGCGCTCACCGAACGAACGGGGGCATGGACCTACCGCAACGTTCCACTCTCCGTGGCCCACCTAGTGGCAAAGTCTTTGCACCAACAACTTCGGACAACCTGATGATCCAATTCACAATAGAGGGAGCGGCAGAGACATGGCTGTGGACATAGTCGAAACCTTCAAAAATCTCCGGGATTCATATTTCCGGTACTACGACACACCGTTCGGCCTTGCCGACCGCGCTCTAGAAGCTGAACGCCGCCACCTGTTGGATCGGGACAATGGCGTCTACCGCAATCCGTTTATTGAACTCAGGCCTGAATACCGGACAACCGGACGTTCGGTTCAGGAATCCGCCTCATTGGCTGACGCTCCAACGGAGCTGGGCGACTTTGTCGCAAAAGGTCTGATCACTCCCGGACGCCAGCTTTATACACACCAGGAGGCGGCTCTTATTTCTGCTTCGGGCAAAAAGCGAAACATAGTCGTCACCGCAGGTACAGGGGCAGGAAAGACCGAAGCCTTCCTTTTGCCGCTGCTCGCCAACCTTCTCGCCGAGTCCCGATCATGGGCCGGCAATGGCGCTTCCCCGGTCGAGTGGTGGCGGCAAGCGAACGGACCGTTCATCCCGCAAAGGCAGACGGAAACAGGCCGCACCCAGGCCGTGCGCGCCATCATTCTCTACCCCATGAATGCCCTTGTTGACGACCAGCTGGTCCGCTTGCGCAGGGCCATCGACAGCACTGCCGCACGGCAGTGGCTCGATGAGAATAGACGCGGCCACCGGTTTTATTTCGGCAGGTACACCGGTGCCACGCCAGTCACGGGAGCACCGGGAAACCGTACTGCTTTGCAAAACTTGCGCTCGTTCATGCAAGGCACCCATCAGCGCAGCCAAGCGCTGGGGCTCGACGATGAATCGCGGTACTTTGTGCCACACCCGGGCGGGGCCGAAATGCTCTCCCGGTGGGATATGGCGGACGCCGTACCCGACATTTTGATCACGAATTACTCAATGCTCAACGTGTTGCTGCTGCGCGACCGCGACCGCCAATACTTCGACTCCACGCGTGACTGGCTCCATGCAAACCCAAAACATAGGTTCACGTTGGTTGTGGACGAGCTGCACACCTATCGAGGCACTGCCGGGACAGAGGTCGCACTTCTAATTCGGAATCTAAAAATGCGATTGGGACTGGATGTTCGAAGCGACCAACTCCAAGTCATTGCAGCATCAGCGTCCCTCGAAGCCGACCGTGACGAAGCCTATGTCGAACAGTTCTTTGCGGTCCCTCGCGAGACTTTCGATTTCCTCCCCGGCCAGATTGTGCGCCCAAAAGTCTCGGAAGCCGACTTGTCCGGCACATCATTCGCAAGTGGGTCAGGTACGCCATCCAAAGAAGATGAGACCGCGGCAGCTACTGCTCTGGGAAATGCCTTCTTCTCCGGCGCAGATGGGACGGCAGACACGAAACCCCTCGCGAAGTCTGTCAAGGAATTGAGTACGCACCTCTTCCCCGAACTTCCGGAGGAGGCCCGCATCGAAGCGGTCCACCGCGTCCTAAAAACCGCCGCCGAGTCCGAAGCGGGAGAGACCAGGTGGCCAATGCTGCGAAGCCACTTATTCTTCCGCAATGTGCCGGGTATGTGGGCGTGTACGGACGCAGGATGCCCGGAAGCCGACCGAGAGGCTAGCCCGACACGCCCAATCGGACGCCTATACGCCGAGCCGGTAAGCAGATGTCTATGCGGTTCGCGCGTCCTCGAACTTCTCTATTGCCAGAACTGCGGGGACGTTTTCCTCGGCGGTTACGTCCCCACAGGTTCCACGCAGAAACCGGGACAACCTAGCACCCTTCTGGCGGACCTGTCCGACCTCGAACACCTGCCCGACCAAGCGAATCTCGAACGTACGGCAGACAACTACCTTTTGTACTGGCCACAAAAGCGCCGACCCGATTTGGATACCTTGGAGTGGAATAAAGATAACGGCAAAGTCACGTACGCATTCCGACGCTCGCATCTTCAGCCGCTCACCGGTGAACTCCGACCTACAGACAACGACGACTTCACCGGGTGGACCTTCCATGTCCTTACGCCACAGCCAGGCGCCCGGAGCGGTGCCGGAGCGTCCAGAAGGGACCCCCAAGAACTCTCCCCATTCCCGACGCGTTGCCCGAACTGCAGCGACGACTGGGAAATAACGCATACCAAAGACGGACCAGTTGCAGCAGCGGACAAAAAACGGCAGCGGTCACCCATTCGGGCCATGCGGACTGGCTTCGAAAAGATCAATCAGGTATTGATCACTGAACTTCTCCAAAGCCTCAGGCCAGCGAACCGCAAAACCATCGTCTTCGCCGACAGCCGTCAGGATGCGGCAAAGCTGTCCTCGGGCATTAGCTTGCGACACTACCAGGACCTTCTCAGGCTCCTCCTCCATCAGGAACTTTCAACTCTCGGGCAGGTCGACGCCGACGTCGAACTCGCCAGAGAACATTTTGTGAATGGGCATCGGACAGACGAATCCCGCGAAGCAATCGCTCGACTTCGTCTCAGAGATCTGCCCGCATTCACGATCATGCGCGACGTCTGGGAAGGCGAATCTAGTGTCCCCGAGGATGCAGCGTCACGCACGCTGACCCGTCGACCTTCTCTGCCATCCCTCGCTGCCATGGTGGCGCATCGGCTTCTCGACCTAGGCATGAATCCGGGCGGACCGCGCGCAACTCTGCAACAGACAACTGAAAAAACGCCAAGCCCATGGTCTAATCTCTACCGATGGGAGCCGACGGTTGAAGCAAGAACTGGTCTTTCGACCGGCCAGCAAGACCTCCTCCAGCGGATCAATGAATCGTTGGAGGAAGAAGTCATTGACGGCCTCTTCTCTGGCGCCGGTCGCGATTATGAGTCTCTGGGTCTAGGCTGGCTCGGACTCATCGACACCGAAGCTGAGCCAGGGACATCACCTTCATCTCCCTCAGCAATTGCGCAAGGGAGTCTGCGCGTCCTTGCGGACATGCGTCGCTTTGCGGGCCTTAGAAACACATCCCTGACGGCTCCCCGGCGATTAAAGAATTACTGGGTCGCTGTTGCGAGAAAGTACGACCTGGATGTTGATGAGCTTCAGTCATCCGTCCTGAAGGTCTGGGGACCCGCGGTACTCGAGTTCCTGATCCAGCCCGGGGCCGTCACAATCCATGAACCCACCACGTCCGCCTGGGTTTGCGGGAACTGTCGGCGGCAGCACCTGGTCTATGGCTGTGGTCTGTGTACCTATTGCCGTCGGGAGCTTCCAAGGGATGCAACTGCGCCTTCGGCTAATCCTGACTACTACGGATACAACGCCATTCACGCTAAAGGGCAGTTTCGGCTCAACACCGCAGAACTAAGCGGTCAGACGGACCGCTTGGACGCGCAGTCCCGCCAAGCGAGGTTCCAGGATGTCTTCCTAAATCAATCGGAAAACAAGAGAACGGACGGGATCGAGCTTCTTTCGGTTACCACGACAATGGAAGCCGGTGTCGATATCGGGGCGCTTGACTCCGTCGTCTTGGCAAACATGCCACCAACCCGCTTTAACTACCAGCAGCGTGTCGGCCGTGCCGGGCGCCGGTCCACTCCTATGGCCGTTTCCCTAACGGTGTGCAGGGGGCGCAGTCACGATGAGTACTATTTCGGGCGCCCTGATCTGATCACCAATGCCCCCACGCCCAAGCCCTACTTGGCCCTCAGTCGACCCGAAATATATCTCCGGTCTGTGCGAAGTGAAGTACTTCGACGTGCCTTTAATGACTTGGCTGACGTCATCTCCATCGACGACAGCATTTCGGGGTTAGGAAACAACACTCACGGACAATTCGGACAAATTGTCGACTGGTCCTCTGTGAAGCCCCTCGTTTTGGCCTGGATGGAAGACAATGCTGACTCGGTCAAGGAGGTTGTCGAAGGGTTGGCGAACTTCTGCAACTTGCCTGGAGGAATAATCCAAACAGCTCCTGACTCTTTGTACCCTCTATTCGACCGCATCACAGACATCGCCGAGAGTGGGGTTCCAGGGCACTCCGATCTCAGCCAACGCCTTGCCGAAGAGGGAATTCTACCGATGTTTGGTTTTCCGTCCAAGGTTCGTGATCTGTTCCTGCAAAAGCCCAATTCATCCTTTCCCTGGCCGCCGGACAACGTGATTGACCGCGATTCGGCGATGGCCGTCAGCCAATTTGCCCCCGGCAGTGAACTTGTACGCGACGGACGGATCTACCCTGTCATCGGCGTCACTTCATACCGTCCGGCCGGTCCGTCGGTCGCCACAGAAGAGCAACCCCTCGGTGAGCAGCGGCTCATCGACATCTGCCGGCGTTGCGCCTTCGTGGAGAACAGACCAACTGGGTCAGATCCGACGGACACGAACTGTCCCCGGTGCGGGGCGGACTCCGGAAGCTTCAACACTATCGATCTTCGCGAGCCGCTCGGCTATCGGGCAGGAAAGGCCAGAGACTTCGATGGCAACTTCTCGTGGACTCCACGGTCCACGTCAACCAGAGCGATGACAGATCTCGAAACGCTCAGTCTGAGTCGAGTGGAGAGCTTGGCCGCGTACTCCGGACCTGCTCACAAATATGTCATCAATGACAACTCCGGCAAGTCGTTCACCTTCATGAAGGCCTCCGATTATTGGGGTGGCTATCTAGCCACGGCCCCAGACGGATCTCCCCTCCATGGGTCGCCTTTGGACAGCGTCGGCAGGCTGCGCGTCGACCCGTCCGCGACGCCCATCATTTCCGCACTGGGAACCATCCAGCCCACCGACTTCCTCTTCCTGGGACCTCGAAACCCCATCGTCGAAACCGAAGGTCTCAGACTAAACCTGACATCGGGACTGAGCCAACAGTATGGCCCCACCGATTCGATACAGGGCCGTCGCGCTGCCTGGTACTCCTTGGGGTTTCTGATGAGGACTGTGGCTGCCACGTACTTGGACGTTCAGCCGCAGGAATTTACCGCTGGAATTTTCACGGGACTGCAGGAAAACGAGCCCACAACCTTCGCTTTCCTCGCAGACAGCCTCGAAAACGGCGCCGGATTCAGCAGCCATCTTGGGCAGCAGGACGTGCTGCCGGGATTCCTCAATCAGGTCGACTCGTACCTGACAGAACTAGCGGGCGACCACGCCATAGAATGCACTTCCTCCTGTTACCGCTGTCTACGTGACTACTCCAACATGGCTTACCATGCACTCCTCGACTGGCGCCTAGCCAAGGACCTCCTTGACGTGCTGCACGGGAAACAACTGATCGTGGACACCGCCCAACATCAACGCGCTATCCAGAGATGGGCAGCAGCGTACTCCATGACTTCGGTCGACAACGTCAGTGGTGCATGTGCCATCTGGGACAAGAAGGCGGACGGCCGTTTTGGCATAATCCTGCGGCACCCCTTGGAGTCCGCGGAACAAGGACTCATGCCGAAGCGGCTCGTTGAGGCCACGACCCAAATGCAGCTGGAGTATCCAGATCTCGACGGCATCGTCTATGTCGATAGTTTCGTCCTCGACAGGGATCCGAGCCATGTTGTACGGCTGTTGCGTGAGGTTCACCCGCTTGGTTAGTGCAAGTCGTACTGAGACGGTGTGTGCGATTGGTGGTAGTTGCGATTTTCGCAACAGATCCCTGTATACTGCTAGGCATGGACGATGCACTCATAGGGCGTGTACGGCAAATAATGCAGACGAGTGGCCTCAATCAGGCTGACTTTGCCGAACTCATCGCCACTTCCCCGGACCGTCTCAGTAAATCGCTTGGTGGAATACGAAAATTTACCACTACCGAACTCGCTCTTACCGCTCAATCGGCCGGAACAACTGTTGAATGGCTGCTTACTGGTCAGCACAAGGCTGCGCCGGCGATTGCGGCCAGAACAGCCCTGGCAGCAGCGCCTTCTCATGACCAGATCTCGGAAATAGTGGGACGCTTCAGCACAGCAAGCGAACAGTTGCACATGCTGACCGAGACGCCTAGGACTCTCGCACCCCTTCCGGCTTTGGCTAAGACGCCGATGTATGTTGAACAGGCTGACCGCCTTGCGGCCGACGCGCTAACAATGGCGCGAGACCGGGGAAGAGACTTAACGCAAGAATTAGACCTTCCCGCCCTGCTGGAAGAAGTCTTTTCTGTAGATGTTGCAATTGTTAATCTTCCACCCGGATTAGACGGCTGCGCTTGGCAGACCGAGACGGACAGGCTAATAGTGCTGAACCGCACGAGCAACTGGGCTAGGCAGAGACACACTCTGGCCCATGAACTCGGTCACATCCTGGCTTGCGATGCGCAAACGCTGATTGCCGAGGAGGTACCGCCACACAGTAGCCAGACGACGGAAAAACGGGCCGGTGCCTTTGCGGCTTCGTTCCTTATGCCGGCCGATGAGGTGCGCAGCATGGCAACGGATGTAACTGACCCAGCCCATTTCGCTGTCTTGGTGAACCATTTCCGGGTATCTCCCGTGTCCATGGCCTGGCGACTCGTCAACCTCGACCTGATGCCATCCAATTGCGTAGCGCAGTGGCAGAAGGTTACGGCTGAGAGTTGTGCGCTCAGCGCTCGAACTCCCGAGCTGATTAGTAGGGAGAGAGCTCGCTCAGAGGCAAGTCGGATGCCGCCCCGCATTCTGAATGAGCACTTGGAGCACTTCTATAATGGTGAAACCTCAGCCCGGCCACTTGCAGCGCTTCTCGAGATGTCGAGTCGTGACATAATCCACCTCCTACGGCCGGTTGCGAATCAGAAGTGACCACGCTGCTTTTTCCCGACAACACAGTGCTGTGCAACTACGCATGCGTAGAGCGGATCGACTTGCTGAAGACAGTAGTGACAGACCGAGGACGATGGACGCAGGCGGTATTCGCTGAAGCCCGAAAATCTTCCTCAGTTTGGCCAAGTCTGGACGAACTTATGGATCATTCTTTGCTTGGCGAGCCCATAGAAATAGATGATGCGGAAAAAGTCAACAGGATACGCCAAGGTCGGCTTTCGGGAAGTCCGCTAAAGCCGACACAGCACCTGGGCGAAGCCGAGACTTGTTATCTCATTCGCAACGACCCGTCGTATCAGGATGCTATCTGGATCACCGATGACTACGACGCCTTCGATTTCGGTCAGCAGATGGGAATCATCACATGGGATACGCGCAGCACCCTTGAGAATCTCATCGCCATGGGGGATGTAACGGCAGAGCAAGCATTCGACCTGATGCAAAGAATGTACGACTCGGGTCAATCACCTCGCCGAATGCCCGGGCACTATAGAGAACTGCAGTAAACCCAAGTTTCGATAGTAACGCCCTATCGGACGGGCTCAATTATCCGAACGAAGCCCACTCGGGCACTACACTTAAGGTGTGATGGTTGACGACCCTGCCGCAGCGGTAAGAAGATGTCGGAGACAATCTTGATGCCTGTTCTTGTTGAGCAGCTGATACTGTTGCGTTTTTCCCCAAGAGGATGCTTCGAGATGTCCCCGGGAGTAGCGGATCTGGAACCGGCGACGTCGCCGACGTTTCTATAACCCGCGCAGGCGTTGATATGCGAGAGTCTCCGACAGCTGCTGTTCTTGGGGTGCAGTTGAAAGTCAATGTGGAGCGGGGGTTCTTTGTGCTAAACCTCCAAAACTGCCTGTGCTAGTCTCTTCCGCCCGGCCCCTCAACTCCCCGCATGCCGAATAGAAGCCTTGAATCTTGCCCGTGAGAATCATTACCGAGCCGGAAAAGTAGCCCGAGGGTGCAGTGTGAGGGAGTCGGCATCTATAGACCACACGCGGAGCTCAATCGCGACTCACGATGTGGATGATGCAGCATCTGCAAAGCTGCGGTATGCAGTGCACCATCCTTGAAGCGCGCCAAAGTAGAGTGGGGTTACGCTTTTTGGGCAGGAGCTATAGGAATGGAGCGGGATGAGTATCAACTGGGCTCGAGACGAAATAATCCTTGCATGCGAGTTGACCAGGACTAACAATTGGAACGGACTGGATGAAAAGGATAACCGGGTAGTGGCACTGTCCGATTTGCTTAATAGAAGCCATTTCCATCCACTAACGCTGCGAGACGACAAGTTTCGAAACCCCGCCGGCGTGGCCCGCAAGACGTGGGACATCGCCACACAGCACCCAGAATATACTGGCAAAAAAACCAAGGGCAACAGGCTCGACGCAGTCGTGTTGAACGACTTCCTCCTGGCACCCGGGAACATGCAGGCTGTGGCTGCCGAGATTCAAGCAGAAATGCTGCGGGACAATGCTGCCGCCCCAGACGAGGACGATCTGGATGGTGACATAGAGGTTCCGGAGGGACGGCTGCTGCTTGCCCGACACCTCAAGCGGGAACGGAACCGCGGTTTGCGCGCCCGGAAAATTCAAAGCGTCAAGAAGGCCGGCCTACCTGTCGCCTGCGAGATATGCTCCTTCAACTTCCAGAACACCTACGGGCAGCGAGGCCAAGACTATATAGAAGTTCACCACGTACTGCCGCTGCACGCTTCCGGCCCCACAAGCACGCGCTTGTCTGATCTCGCCTTACTCTGCGCCAACTGCCACCGCATGATACACCGAGGCAGTCCCTGGCTGACACCGAAGGAACTAGAAGCGTTGGTCAGCCAGAGCGTTCAACTACTAGACCTGCACCGCTGAATCGTGCGCCCGCCAGGAAAAAGAGAATTCTTCCGCCTCCATTTTCGCCTTTACGGCCAACCTCATTGCTGCTGATAGGGCACTGGACATGTCCGCTCATCATGCCGGGCAAGAAATCACCAGGGGAAAGATGCGAAGTATAAAATTACGGCCGCAGATGCTGAGGAATCGACCCAATAAGTTGCCGCTTTCTATACAACGGCATTATCCTGCTTCTCTTGACAGTAGTAGCTCTTGGTGCGATATCTAAGGTCCATTCGATAACAAAACAATGACAACGCTGGAAGTCTGCTGGCTACAGCCGTCAATATGGTTTTTTTACAGTACATTTGTGATTGTCATTGCATTCTTCAATCCAGGAAGGTTGTAGAGGGAAACGAGTAGGGCGGCGGTTGCAACTACGTCCTCCAGGTGATGAAGGTATTCATTGCCCCATCATTTCAGAGGACGGGCGGTATCTGTCTGGTTCCCGTAGCCCATGCGTTTTGACACAAAGCTTGCGAGCCAGCGAAGCCCAGTTAGACCATAGCGCGCTGTTGCTGCACGCGACTCTTGAATTGGCCAGGACGGCCGGAACAACCATAACTAACTAAGCAGGAAAAGCTTGGGCAGGCTGTTTTCGCAGTCTTACCCAATAGGCGTAGCCGTAGTCCACAAGGACGAAGCAGGACCGGTCGTCACATCCGGCCCTGCTGCGCAAACTGTAGGAGCAGTTCTAGTACTTCGTCACGTGCCAGCCGCCACCCTTGCCCCCATGAAAAACACTGTAACGCTTACCATGACGTGTGTGGATGAGAACAGGCCGGTTGCGCTCTTGGTTCTTTTGTGGGGCACGATCAATACTGACGATGTCTTCAGCCGGTACTTTGTACTTTTCCTGCAACTGTCGAACGTGCTCGCCAAATTCAACTAGATTCCGCTTCAGAGTAGCGGCGTCCATTGAGTGATCGTCCGTCTCCCCGTATGCATCCGCGAGGGCTTCCCTGGCTTCATCGGTCTCGTTCATCACAGCACTAACATCCACGGCGCTGACTATGTAGATTGCAATTGCGAGGACTAGCGCCCACGCTGTCATGAAGGTCCCAGCGACCTCAAATAGGTCCCTTTGCCACTGGTCGATCGCCGCTAAAAGCACTGCAATCGCAGCCGCGAAAAGCAGCGAGCCGCCTAACACGAGGGGACGCTGGCGCAGCGTGAACTGGATGACGGGCGGATTTAAGTCTTTGGGCGGATTACTCACTAAGTCAGCATATATAGCTGACGCATTCCTTTTGCATTGCGTCTTAGTTGTGCGGCTTGTTCGTCAGTTCAATATGACGGAGAACCGGGCGGGAGCGGTGATGATCGACGTCGCCTGGTGCGCTATCTGCCGGTAGGCCATGACGAGTATCTGGAAGACCCCATCTTCGTCCCCCCCGTCGGGGCATCCGCGTCCGCTATTCCACAATGAAACGCCAATGACCTTGGTACGAATTCTTTGGAACTCTCTCGGAGGCTGTACGTAACTGACCAGGCGCCGGCGCGCATACGAGGCGACGTTGCCTTGGTGGGCGGCTCAAGCCACATCAGGCTGCCCACGCGGCCGTCCCCTAGGGCATTGACGTGACCACGCTCGTCAGCGAACTGACACAGGCAGGCAAGAAAGTCCGTCGCCACTGGAGGCAAGGGGGCCGACGTCGCCTGCGAATGCTCCGGCGTGAACGCTTTCCTGGTCACAGTGCCCGGCGCTGTCCGGCCGGGCGCCGTGGAGGTCTGCCGTCATCAAGAAGGTGCACGAGGGCAAGAAGGACCTCAAGCCTTCATAACCGGCAGGATCCACCAGTGGGCCACATGGAGCAGGGCTTCGGCACGCTCCGCGAAGCAGCCGCAGCACGCGCCCGGCATCGGAACACCCGCGAGCCCCGTCGCCGTGGAACTCGCCAGCCGGCCCTGCCTGTTCAGCAGCGCCAGGTCGCGGCGGATGGTGGAGGCCGTCACCTCGACCGGGCGGAGAGTTCCTCCACGGACGCCGGGCCGGTGGTCACAGCAAGGTGATAGATCTCCTCGCGTATTTCTGGGACTAGCGAGCTGACCGCAGGCTGCTGTTGCCAATGCTCTGCGTTCGGCTTCCGGACTGGCGGTCCTGCATAAGGTGGAGCGGTCGCAGGCACAAACCATGGGTTTCCGCCGTTTCTCAACCCACCGGGCTAAAGCTTCAGCGTGAACACCCACAGCAGCACGTCCTCGCCCGGCACGTACCAGTCCCGGTCCGGCGCCCGCCGGAAGCCCAGCGACTCATATAGCCTGTGGGCGCGTTCCATGAACGTGGCACTGGTGATGCTGATCGCCTCGATGCCGGGCAGCTGCCGGGCATGCTCCACGATCTCGCGGACCACGTTGCGTCCCACGCCGACGCCCTGGCACGCCGGGTCCACCGCCAGCATCCGGAACTCCAGCTCCCTCTCCTGTGCGATCTCGCTGTACGACTCACCGGCGAACGTCAGCGTTACCGCCGCCACCACCCGCCCGGCGGCCTCCGCCACCCACACCTGCGCATGCTCGGCGCGGTGTTCCACATCCTCCAGCATACTCATGTACGGATGGTCCGCTGCGAAGTGCCCGGCACGAAGGTAGGCATCCCGCGTGATCCGTCGGACCTCCGGAAAGTCGGCGCGCACCGCCCGCCTGAACGTCAAGCTCACCGCGCACCCTCGGCCACTGTCGTCGGCTCGACGTAATAACCCAGCTGTGCCAAATCCGGCTGCGAGGAGGGAGCGCCCACAGCATCCGCACCCACAGCATTGGCCACCGCCAGTGCGCGCGCATTGTCCAGCCCCTGGCGCAGCGCAAGGACCAGGGCCGCGCAGAAGGCGTCGCCGGCACCCACGGTGTTCGCCACCGCAACTGACGCCGACGACGCCTCGGCCACCTTCCGTCCGCGCTGGAACAACGCCGAGCCGTCCCCGCCGTACGTCACCGCCACCAGCTTCGCTTCAGCAAGGGCGGGGATCAGGGCGTACTCGCTCTCGTTGACGATCACCAGGTCGCAGCGCTCCAGCAGCTCCGCCGGCAGGTCCATGGCCGGAGCAGCATTCAGCACAAAGAACCCGGTGTGCTGCCGGGCAGCCTCCAGCACCACGGGCAGGCCCACCTCCAGCTGGCACAGCACCGCCTCCTCCGGACCGAACCCCACCCCGTCCAGGGACAGGCTCGAGTTGGCGCCCGGGCACACCACGATCTGGTTCTCGCCGTCGCGGTCCACAACAATCAGGGCCGTCCCGGTCGGCTCCGGCAGGACGGCGACGTCAGCGGTGTCCACGCCGGCAACTGCCAGGGCGTCCAGCATCCGCTGCCCGTGCGCGTCGTTGCCCACGGCGCCGACCATCCGGGCGCTGCCGCCAAGCCGTGCCGCCGCCGCGGCCTGGTTGGCGCCCTTGCCGCCGGGCTGCTCGGACAGGACGGCGCTGCCGACGGTTTCACCAGCAGTGGGCAGCCGTTCGGCGGTGGCGATCAGGTCCAGGTTGATGCTGCCGACAACGGTGACGGCAGGAGGTCGAGTGCTCATGGGAAGTCCTAACGGGGGAGGGGCCGGAAGCGGCCGGATTGAGAAATAGTGTAGACCATGGTTGTACTTGTGCGTCATACATGGTTGTATAACAACTCACATCCCAAGCGCAGGACCTGCCTGCAGAACAAAGGAGTTTGATGTGAACACCCCAACCCCGGCGGCCACCGCGCCGTCCGCGGAAGCCGCCTCCGCCGTCGTCCTTCCCGAAGAAACGACATTCGCCGACCGCCGCGCCGCCCTGCTGATCTCCACCCTGCTGCTCGGCGTGCTGTCCTTCCAGCTCAACGCCAGCATGGTCACCCCTGCACTGCCGCAGATCGCCGCCGAGTTCGGCCAGGGTGCCGACAGCGCCGCCCCCGTCCAGTCCATGTTCTTCCTGGCCGGCGCCATCGCCGGGCCCGTGATTGGCCGGTGGAGCGACTTCATCGGCCGCCGCGCCGCGCTGCTCCTGGTCCTGGCGATCATGGGCGCTGGCACCATCCTCTGCATCACCGCCCCCACCCTGCCGCTGCTGGTCACCGGCCGGTTCCTGCAGGGCGTCTCCAGCGCCGTCTTCGCGCTCGCCTACATCGTGCTCAGCGAAAACCTGCACGCCAAAGTCTTCGGCACCTCGGTGGGCATCATCGCCGCCATCAACGGGGGAGTGGGCGGCGTGGACGGCTACGTGGGCGGGCTCATGGCCGAGACCCTCGGCTTCCGGTCCATCTTCGTCGTGGTCCTGGTCCTCACCGCCATTGCCGCTGCCTGCATCATCAAAATCGTCCCGGCCGGACGGCCGCAGGGCGTGCGCGGCGCCATGGACTGGTGGGGCGCCGGCTCACTCTCGCTGTTCCTGGTGTTCACCACCTACTTCGTCTCCGGCGGCTCGGCCGCCGGCTGGACCGCGCCCGGCACCCTGGCCCTGCTGGCCGGCACCGTCGCGTCCTTCGCCGCGTTCTGGATGATCGAGAAACGCCGCAGCCACCCGCTGATAGCCGTCCACCACCTGCGCTCCTGCCAGGTCTGGCCGGTCATCGCCACCACCGTCCTCACCCTGGCCGGCATCTTCGCCATCATCAACTTCACCGTGGTGCTGCTCAGCCAGGACCCCGACGGCGGCTTCGGGCTCACCGCCTCCATCTCGGCGCTGCTGTTCCTCACCCCCGCCGCTTTGATTGGCGTGTTTGCCGCGCCTTTGGCGGGCTGGCTGGCCGATCGCCACGGCTGGATCAAGACCCTCCGGTTTGGCACGGGGCTCAGCCTGGCCTGCGCCATCGCCGCCGCCACCTTCTCCGACAACCAGATTGCGGTGCTGATCGCCGTCGCGGCCCTGGGCATTTTCTACAACGGCTTCTTCCTCACCGCCATCAACGGGCTCTCGGTGCTCCTCTCACCCAAGGAAGCCCCGGCTGCCCTGCCCGGCATCAACGGCGCGTCCTTCGGCATCGGGGCGAGCCTCGGCGTCGTCCTCGTGGCGCCGTTCGCCGCCCAGGCCACCGCCGCCGGGTACGCCACCGCCCTCTGGATCTCGGTGGCCATCACCGCCGCCGCTTTCATCGTCAGCCTCTTCGTCGCCGCCCCCAAGGGCGAGACCGTCTAACCCCTTTTCACTGTAGGAGAACCACCATGACCACGCCCTCCCCGTTCTACCTGGACTGCGACACCGGCATCGACGACGCCCTCGCCCTGGCCTACCTGCTCGCCTCTCCTTTTGCTTCTGTTGTCGGTGTTGGGACGGTCAGCGGCAACGTCAGCGCCGCCGCCGGCGCCCGCAACACCCTGGACCTGCTGGCGCTTGCCGGCTCCGGTGATGTGCCGGTGGCTCTCGGTGCGCATGATCCCCTTGCCGGGTCCTTCGGCGGCGGGGCTCCGTGGGTGCACGGCGAGAACGGGATCGGCGGGGTAACGCTTACGACGGCGGCTGCTTCCGTCGTGCAGGAGTCCGCGGCTGAGATGCTGGTGCGGCTGGCCCGTTTGTACCCGGGCACGTTGAAGGTGCTCGCCATCGGCCCGCTGACCAACATCGCCGAGGCGCTTCGGCTGGAGCCTGCCTTGCCGTCTTTGGTGGAGTCGGTCATGGTGATGGGCGGGGCGGCGCTGGCTCCGGGGAACATCACACCGGTGGCCGAGGCCAACATCTTCAACGACCCCGAGGCCGCCGCCCGGGTGCTGGCCGCCGACTGGGACGTGACCCTGGTGCCGCTGGACGTGACCATGGCGTCTGTCCTGGAGGAGACGCACCAGCAGTCACTGCTGGCGTCCTCTTCGCCGGTGGCGCAGGCGCTGGGGGAGATGCTGGGCTACTACTTCCGGTTCTACCAGAACATTTACGGCCGGCCCTGCTCCGCCATGCACGATCCTCTGGCGGCGGCGCTCGCTGTTGGTGCTGTAAAGGCCGCTGTGGCACCCGTAGTGCGTGCCGCCGTCGACACCTCCGACGGGCCAGGCCGCGGGCAGACCATCTGCGATCTCCGGGGACTGTATGCGGGCTACCCTCCGGTGCAGGGAGCGCGGTGCCGGGTGGTGCTCTCCCTTGAGGAGGACTTCGCGCCGCACCTGGTGGAGACGCTTCTGACGTTGGAGCGGGTGGGTGAGCCGGCACCCGTCGGTTGAGCCTGGGGCCCGGTGGTTGTATTCGGCCTGCTCCCGCGATGGAAGGTGGAACTACCTCCCCGCGGGAGCGGCTTCAGGCCTGCGGCCACCGCCCAACATGAAGTAGCCCGCCGCTACCATGGCGAGCCCAAAGGGTATGGCCAGCAGGACCGCCGGCGTCTGCTCATTGGCTGCCAGCAAACCGAAACTGCTGACCACGAAGAAAATCCCCAGCCACCGGGGAAAAACTCCCGCACGAAGAATGAAGACCCCGATCATC
This sequence comes from Arthrobacter sp. Z1-9, assembly GCF_054792695.1. Taxonomy (NCBI): domain Bacteria; kingdom Bacillati; phylum Actinomycetota; class Actinomycetes; order Micrococcales; family Micrococcaceae; genus Arthrobacter; species Arthrobacter sp. Z1-9. The sequence goes on from NZ_CP096456.1 coordinate 1,237,220, forward strand.
AGGAAGCCTGTGATCGCGGCCAGCAGTCCGGGGATGACAAAGAACGGCATACCGGGGAAGTCGCCGGCGAAGACTGCCGTTTGTATGAGCGAGCCGGCAAACAGCAGGATGAAGCCAACTGCGGCCGTCAGCAGGCCGGCGTTCGCGAGTTTCCGGTGGTGGCCGGATCGCCGCGCAAGCAGGGTCATTCCCGCGATGCCAAGCAAGGTGAGAAGAGATGCGGCAGCGCCCGCGACGGAAACAAACCCGGTGGCTGAACGCATCGCCGTCGTCTCGCAGTCCATGCCGACGCAGCCTATGGGTTGCAGGTTGTGCAGGAAGGCTGCCAGGGCGCAAAGCAATCCGCCGAGCATGGCTGCTGCGCCGGCCCACCTCGGGAACTGAGCTGTCCAGAATGTCTGGTCGAAACTTCGCTGGGCCATCACGGACCCTACAGCGTTTCGGGAATTGGGCGGCCCGGGAAGAGCGTGGCGTACTGCTTGCGGTACAGCCTCCGTCCGATGAGACGGTAGCCGAGGCGGACCGACGGGGGAATTTCCTTGAACATCTCCCTCTGGTCCGCCGGCGGATTCGTGGCAAGCACTATGCCGAGGTAGCCCACCAGGAACTTCTTGTCGAGCTGATTGATCCCGTGCTGTGCTGCTGTCTGCATTTCCTTGTCGGTCAGCACCCTGTCCACCACGGGCATCACCTCGGTGACTTCCCGGCGCAGATGGATGTCAAGGACAGCCTTCAGGTCTTCGTAGCGTTCCGCGAGTTCCTTGCCCGTTTCCGCGTCCGCCGCTTGCATCCATCGCAGCCGGAGCGGTTCGATGCTTTCGAGCCGTTCGGTGACCTGCCGGTGCTGCTCGAGCATCTGCCCCACGTGCAAAGCGCATGCCGGTGCCCGTTCCTTCAGCTGCGGGTACATGAGCATGTCCTCGCCCTCGTGGTGGATGTGGAGGACCTTGTCGAAGTTCCCCAGCACTTCGCCCATATACGCGGCGCGGGCGGTGTCTCCGGCTGCGGCTGAACGCACCAAGCCGGGCGCCTCGTGGTAGGCCCAGAGGAAGAAGCGGTGGATGCGACGCATGCCCGCCGTCCCTGCGCACAAGACGGGCCCCGCGGGAACTGGAGCTGCGCTCTCGCCGGGCTGCATGGTGAAGAAGTCGGTCATTGGATGGCCCCTTTGCGCTCGTCAATGCGAGACCAGGACCTCTCCCCGCGAGCATCGTAGTGTTCCGCCCGTTTGCCGCACAATAGCCCCTCGATACGGCGGGGGATTAGGTAGGGCGATTCGGCTGGGAGCACTATCCAGCCGGCACAGGTCGGGGCAATATAACCCCATGAAAAAGATCGTTATGGCGGGTTTCGCAGCGGCAATGTTGGCGTTTGGGGCAATCAATTCAGCAGTCGTGGGTAATGCGGCGCCGGATCCGTCCCACATCCAAGGGCAAATCATGGTCAAGTTCCGGGACCACGGTGCGGCCGCCGGAGTGTTGCGGCAGCATGGGCTCATCGACGGCCCCGGTATCGGGGACACCGGCGCGCACCTCATCAAGGTGCCCGAAGGTAAGGAAAGCCAGCTCGTCCAAGCATTGAACCGGAACCCTGTGGTTGAGTATGCCGAGCCGGACCAAGTAGTTACAGCCGCCACCAATGACCAGTATTTTCCGCGCCAGTACGCCCTGCAAAACGATGGTCAGTCCTTCACCAACACCAAAGGCGATCTGAAGATGGCGGGGGGCAAAGTGGATGCTGATGTGGACGCCGTCGAAGCGTGGAACATCACCACAGGTGCCGACATTAAAGTCGCTGTACTCGACTCGGGTGTCGCAAATGATAACCCCGACATTGATTCAAAGGTCGTCGCACGAGCCAACTTCACCAACGGGGAAACCGGTGATGACAATTACGGGCACGGCACCCATGTCTCAGGAATTGTTGCCGCCACCGCCGACAACACCATGGGCGTGGCCGGAACGTGCCCGGGGTGCAGCATCCTGGACGGCAAGGTGCTGAACGACAGCGGAGTCGGATCATCGTCGAGCCTAGCCAGTGGCATCGACTGGGCCATGAACAACGGAGCCAAGGTGATCAATATGAGCCTAGGCGTCAGGTCATCCCGCACCCTCGAATCGGCCGTCAACAACGCGTGGAGCAAGGGTGCCGTGCTGGTGGCCGCCGCCGGCAACGGCGGTAATCAGACCAAGATCTACCCGGGCGGGTACGCCAATGTCATTGCCGTCGCCGCAACGGACAATTCCGATGCCAAAGCCTCGTTCTCAACGTACGGGGCCAGCTGGGTGGATATTACGGCGCCCGGAGTCAACGTTTACTCAACGTTTCCGAACCACACATTCGTCCTGGGGACACAGAACAACCGCTCGCTGGGGTATGACGTGGGGAACGGCACCTCCATGTCGTCCGCCATCGTCGCCGGCATTGCCGCAATGGTCTGGAGATCGCATCCCGCGGCCGACCATAAATCGGTCCGGACCTACGTAGAATCCACTGCCGACAAGATCGCCGGCACCGGCACTTATTGGGCAAATGGCCGCGTAAATGCCTGCAAAGCTGTCGGCGGGTCGTGCTGAGCACAACGTCCAGATAGTCCTGCGGTTAGGACTGCAGCGACTGCATCACAGACAGGTGCCCGGCCTTGGCGGCGATCAGGCATTTGGCGAGGTAGAAGGGCTGGTTGCCGTAGCGAACGTATTGGGTGAGGACCAGCACGGGATCGGACGGGCGCAGGTCCAGCAGCTTCGCACGGCTGGGGCCCACCTGGCTGAGGCTGATCTGGCACTCGCCCGGCCCGGGCAGCCGGCCCAGCTGGGTGTTGAGTGCGGCAAGCAAGGTGGCGCCGCCGTCGTCCTTTATATCCAGGGGCGCGGCGGCGCTTTTGCCGAGGCTGACGGGCTGGGCGGAGATGTTTTCCTGCAGGTGGGCGATGGCTTCGCCGTCGCGGGTCAGGACTGATTCCCAGAGCCAGCAGTCGGTGCCCGGTTCGACGCCGACGCCGGGGGCGACGAACTCGGACGCGGGCTGGCGCACCACCTGGATGCGCTTGACTTCGAGCTGCTGGCCGGGGCTGCCGAGGACTTCCTCGAAGGGGCGGATGCGTTCGATGCCGATGCGGGGGAGGGTGTCCGAGACGAAGCGCCCGACGCCGCGCCGCGCCCTGATGAGCCCGTCTTCCTCCAGAAGCATGAGGGCTTCGCGGACCACGGTGCGGCTGACTTTCATGTCGGCGCCGAGTTCGGTTTCGGTGGGGATCATGGAGCCGGGCGTGAGGAGGCCGTTGCGGATGGCTTCGGCGATCCGGGAGTACACGGCGACGCGGAGGGGTGAGCCGGGCTGGGCGGCCACCGGCTGGGACAGGAACCGGGGGGCGTCATGGTGCACGTTTTGCCTCGCTTTGTGGGTCTTGAGAGTTCCAGCCTACCGGTGTGACGGGTTTGTTGGACAAGCTTCCGTTTAGCTGACTGTTCGGGCAGGGCCTCCGTACACTGGGGTCCATGGTCTCCCGAATTAGCGAACTGGTCCTCAACTGCGCCGATCCGGAACTCCTGGCAGGGTTCTGGAGCGAGGTTCTCGGATATGTCGAGCTCGACAGGGAGGACGGAGCCATCGAGATCGGCCCGCCGGACGCCGGGTTCGGCGGTCTGCAGCCGACCATCATCCTGAGCCCGAGCAGCAACCCGCGGCCCGGGCGCCTCCCCCTGCACATCGACATCAACCCGGTGGACCGGGACCAGCACGCCGAGCTGGAACGGCTGCTTGGCCTTGGGGCCCGCCCGGCCGACGTCGGGCAGACGGGCGACGAGCAATGGCACGTCCTGACCGACCCCGAGGGCAACGAATTCTGCCTCCTGCGCAGGCGGCTTGACGCCTGACCGGGCGCCGCCCACCGGACGCACGCCGCCAGGTTACTGGCCAGACTGAAGTCAGGGGAGCGGCTGCCGTTCGCCGACGCTGACGGAAGCCAACGGCGCAAGGTAGTCCCGCCGTCGTCGTTCCAGCCTTTCCTGCTGGCCCGGTGAGGGGATCCGGGCGCCCTTGGCGCGGTTGCACCTGGCGCAGGCGGCCACAAAGTTCTGCAGGCTGGTGGACCCGCCCTTGGACCAGGGATAGAAGTGGTCGCCGTGCTCAGCGGGCCGGGAACAGCGCCGCCGGAATCCTGCCTCCATCTCACACTGTCCGCCGGCGCGGCCCATGCCCTCGCGGCGTTGCTGACGGGTGAAGCGGCGGACCGGATCCCGGCGCTGGGTGTCCCGGGCGTTCACGACGGCGGCGACGATGACCAGTGCGACGGCGAACAGGCCCGGTGGCATTACGGCGGCCAGGACGCCGTTGAACATGTCGCTGAACACCTCGCGGACCACACCCACGCCGGAGCTGGAGAATGTGCGTCCTGCAGCACCTGGCTGCATGTTCGACGTGAGCGACAATAAGGCTGCAGACACCAGCCACAGCATGACGGCCATGTATGCCAGCCGCAAACCTGTGCGGGTCCAATAGATGCGTTTCAGTTCCGGCATTAAGACTTCCCCCATAATTCTTCAGCTCGTAAATCTGCCGCCCCTACAGGGCTAGCAAGATCGTACAGTCAAGCGGTTGAGTGATTTCGGGCGGACACCGTCCTGATACTTTCGGTTCATGAAGACTGCACTCCACGACGCCACGGCGCTCGCCTCCGCGGTGCGCACCGGTGAAGCCTCCGCCGAGAGCGTCCTGGCAGAGGCGCGGTCCCGGGCCGATGCAGCCCCCGATCTTTGTGCTTTCATACAGGAGGACTGGGACGGGGCTGCCCTTGCCGCGAGGGAGGTGGACCGCCGCCGGGACCGCGGGGAGGATCCGGGGCCGCTGGCCGGTGTTCCCCTCAGCGTCAAAGATGTCATCGCCGTGGCAGGTCTGCAGCTGACCGGCGGCAGTGCCGCATACGCCGGAAACATCGCCTCATTCACTGCCACTGCTGTCCGGCGCCTGCAGGACGCGGGGGCCGTGGTGATTGGGAAAACCAACTGCCCCGAGTTTGCGTTCGGTGCCATCACCGAGAGTACCGTCGGTGGCCGGACACTCAACCCCCGGTTTCCCCGTGCGACGGCGGGTGGCTCGAGCGGGGGAGAGGCTGCCGCCGTCGCTGCCGGCATTTCGGCACTCGGCCTGGGCACGGACTACGGCGGATCGCTGCGGTGGCCGGCGCAATGCGTGGGTATCACCGCACTGCGGCCCACCCCGCGTTCAGTTCCTGACCTGGGAATCGTTCCGGGAGCAGGCGGCTGGTACGGGGGCACCAACCCGTCCCCGCCCGGCGCCCGCCTTCAGGCCGCCACTCAAGTCATTGGCCCGCTCGCACGAACGGTGCGGGACCTGCGGACGGCGCTCGCAGTGCTTACGGACCAACACCCCGGGGTTCGGACTTCACCGGCCGTGCCCGTCCCCGGCAACGTTGCGGTGGCATGGAGTGATGGTTCCGCGTTGGGGCCGGTACGGCGTGAAGTGTCGGAAATGATCGCGTCATTGGCGGAGCAGATTGCGCCGGAGGTCCGGACCCTGACGGACGTACCGGATCTATTTGCGGGATCACTGGCAGCCTATAACCGGCTCCGCCCTATTGATCCGATGATTGATCATGCCGCGGCCGTCGCCGGCCAGGAGCACCTGATTCTCGGTGCCAACCTGGACGTAATCCAGCGCTCCATGCAAACCGACACATGGGAACTGGAAGCGGCTGTTGCGGAATCCGAGCAGGCAAAAAGACGGGACTTGGCGGTGTTCGATACCGCTGACATCGTCCTCCTGCCGGTGGCCGGCGGTCCTGCTTGCGATGTGTCCGGAAAGCTGGACATTGACGGGCGGTCCATTTTTGGCTGGGACATCATGGGCCAATGCAGGGCTGTAACCATGGTTGGCGCACCTGTTGTTTCGCTGCCCGTCGCGTTCTCGTCCGAGGGCCTGCCGCTGTCTGTCCAGGTTGTTGCACGGCCGGGGGCAGATGCGCTGGCGCTGGACTTTGCCGAATGGCTCGAGGGGTTGACACGGTTAGACTCGCCGGTCTCGCGTAAGTAGGTAATTGTTACAGCCCTTGGTGCTTGAGATCCAGAGGGTCTCCCGGCACCTGCTCAGCCGGCGGTACTTATCCCTTAACTACAGTCACCTCAACAGCAACCCCCGCGTCCCGGAACTTCTGCACCTGCTCGGGGTCGGCGCCGTCGTCCGTCACGAGGGTCCAGGGCAGCGCCAGCCGCGCCCATGCGTGGAAGGGCCGAAGTCCGAGCTTCGACGAGTCCGCGAGGACGTAGACTTCCCGGCCGCGCCGGGCCATGAGCTCCTTGAGGCGGGTCTGCTCGTGGCTGGCCTCGCAGATGCCGTCCTCGGCGGTGACGGCATCGGCGCCCAGGAACACGCGGTCGAAGCTCATGCGCTCCAGCGCCGCCTCGGCCAGCGGGCCGACAAAACTCTGCGAAACACTGCGCAGCCGGCCGCCCAGGCAGTCCACCTCGATGCCCTCGGAGTCGGCGAGCTCCTGCATGGTGTTGATGCCCGGCGTGGTGACGGACAGCTTCTCGAACCCGCGCAGTTCGTGGGCCAGGGCACCAACGGTGGAACCGGCGTCGAGCAGGATATTCTCCCCGGGCCGGATCACCGACGCCGCCCAGCGGGCGATGGCGTGCTTCTGCTCAAACGCCTCGCCGGTGCGCTGCCGCAGCGACGCCTCCGGGTGTGCCCCCAGCGCCATCGCCCCGCCGTAGGTGCGGGCCAGCCGGCCCTGCCCGTTCAGCAGCGCCAGGTCGCGGCGGATGGTGGAGGCCGTTACCTCGAACCGGGCGGACAGTTCCTCCACGGAGGCGAGTCCGGTGGTCACGGCAAGGTGGTAGATCTCCTCGCGCCGCGCGTTTGCGCTGAGCATTCCCGGTCTCCTTCCCGTGGCAGTGGTAACCATGCTAGTTCCGGCCCCCGCCCAGTCCCCGCAGCAACGCCTACACGGCCACGGCAGGCCGGGTGGCCATCTCCGCTGCCTGGTGCAGCGCCTCCACCATGGACCGCGAATCGGCGATTGCCTTGCCGGCGATGTCGAAGGCGGTGCCGTGGTCTACGGACGTGCGGATCACGGGCAGACCGACAGTGATGTTCACGCCGGCCTCGATGCCGAGGACCTTCACCGGCCCGTGGCCCTGGTCGTGGTACATGGCTACCACCAGGTCGTAGTCGCCGCGGCCGGCCAGGAAGAACAGGGTGTCCGCGGGCAGCGGTCCCACGGCGTTGATGCCGGCAGCCTGCGCCGCCTTCACGCCCGGCTCGATCTTCTCGGCTTCCTCGCCCTGGCCGAACAAACCGTTCTCGCCGGCGTGCGGGTTGATGGCGCAGACGCCGATCTTCGGGTTCGGTATGCCCGCGCGGACCAGTGCCTCGTGGCCGCGGCGGATGGTGCGCTCCACCAGGTCCGGGTTGATCTTGCGGATGGCATCCATCAGCCCGATGTGTGTGGTCACGTGGATCACCCGGATCTTGGGGGTGGAGAGCATCATGGACACTTCCTCCGTGCCGGTCAGGTGGGCCAGCAGCTCGGTGTGCCCGGGGAAGATGTGCCCGGCGGAGTGCAGCGCCTCCTTGTTCAGCGGCGCCGTGCAGATGGCCTGCACCTTCCCGGCCATCGCCAGTTCGCTGGCCACCCGGATGTACTCGTACGCGGCGTGCCCGGCCACGGGAGAGAGCTGGCCCCACGGCAGGTCCTCCGGCAGCAGCGCCAGGTCGATCACGTTCACCCGGCCCGGCGTGAACACCGCGTCCTCCACATTCTCGATGCTCTGGATGTCCGTCTCTAGACCTAAGACGTCAGCGGCCTGGCGCAGGCGCAGCGCGTCGCCGATCACCACCGGCCGGCACTCGGCGTTGCTCTGCGGATCCAGCACGGCGGCCACCACCACTTCGGGGCCTACGCCGGCGCCGTCGCCCATTGTGACGGCCACGTAGGGGAGTTCGTTCTGCTCGGTCTTGCTCACTGCGGCGGTTGTCATTTCTGCTCCAGATCGTTCGGAAGTCTTGCTGGGAAGGGTGTTGGCGGGAGCCGGCGCGGACCGGCCGCGGCGCTCCCGGATTTCGTCGTAAAGCTGTAAGAGGGCGAGGTCATCGCCGAAGCTGCCGGGCTTGGTGCCCACCAGCGTCCCGTCACCGGTGCGGCTGAGCACCGCCCCGTGCTGCACGGCCGCGAGGGGCGCCAGGCTCTGGTGGCCGACGGCGTCCAGGACTTCCCGGGCCGTCTCACCGCCGGTGAGGATCAGGTCTGCCTTCAGCCCTTTCGCTGCCTTGGCCGCGAAGGAGGACAGGGCCTGCACGATGCTGGCGGCGCGTGCCGGGTCCACTTTTCCTGCCGCCAGGGTAACGGCCACGTCGGTGCCCGCGGCCAAAGCCACCCTTGCTTCCTGCAGCTGGGGTCCGTAAGCGCCAGTGGCGCCGGCGTACTGCGGGTGCAGCCTGATGACTTCGAAGCCGCGGGCCTCCAGCTCGGCCAGCTGCGCCTGCGCAGTTTTGGACGCGGAGCCGACGACGGCGAGCACCGGGATGGCGGTTCCCTGCGGTTTCGCGGTGGCTGCTTCAGCTTGTGCCTCAACTTGCGCATTTCGCGCAACTTGTGCAGCCAGGCGCTGCGCGAGGACGTCCGCTGTTCCACCGGTGCCCACGACCACGATGCGGCGGTTGCCCGCCGTAAAGCCGAGTTCCAGAAGGGCGTCCACCACGTGCTCCAGGTCCTGCACGGTTTCGCCGTCCGCCACCACCAGTGTGGGCTGGCCGGAGTCAAGGAGCCCGGACAGTTTTGCGGCGAGCGAGCCCGACCGGACCTCGGCCAGGCCCAGTGTCCGCACAGAGGACGGATCCTCCGGGCGGAGCAGCGACGGGAGGTCCGTCGGCGGGGCTTGCAGTTCCGCCTGCCACAGATCCGTCTCCACCAGGGGAGTCCCGGCAACAAATGGCTGACCGTTCCGTACCGAACGCTGCAACTGGGGAAGTGCACCCGCAACAACGGTATGAAAACCAAGGCCTGTCAGCGCAGCAACTTCGGCACGCACGTTCCCGCGCCACAGTGAGTCGATCTTTTTGAACGCCACCTGCGCGCCTGATGCTCCGGGACCGGAGAAGGCTTTATTCGTCAGCGCCTTAGCCGCGGCATCAGGAAGCCCGCGCGAGTGCGTATCCGCGACCAGCACATCGGTGACGGGCCGGATGAAGGAGGCATCGCCGTCGTGGTTCCCCAGCAGCACCTGCGCGGAGAGCCCATGCTGCACAAAGCAGTAGCCAACCTCGGCGGCGCCGGAGAAATCGTCGGCCTGCACAAATACGGAAGCCACGTTGCTCCTCTCGTCCGTAGTCGGGTCGAACCCCGCCACATAGCGGGATGCTTTCAAACATTCTGACACGATTGCGCGAATCGCGCTATAGGGGTTGCGCAATTTACGCAGGAGTGGCAAAGTGATGGACACAACATTCGGCGCAGCCATCCGGCCGGCAGCCGTCCCCCGATCTACCGAGAGGTCAACGATGACCGTTCTTCCTCAAGGAAGTGAGATTTCCCGCCGCCGCCTGCTGCAGTTCGGCGCGGCTGCAGGGTTTCTGCTGGGCACCGGCAGCCTTTCCGGTTGCGCTGGCCCCACCGGCTTGCCGGGACCCAGCACGCTGACCCTGGCCCTCAACCGGTCGCTGGTCAGCCTGGACAACAAGCTCAACCAGTTTGACGCCGCCGTCACCGTCCAGCGGGCGGTCCGGCAGGGCCTCACCGCCATCGGCCCCGAAACCAAGCCCGTCCTGGTCCTGGCCGAACGCTTCGAGATGACCGGCCCCACCGAATGGACCGTCACGCTCCGCGAAGGCATCCGCTACTCGGACAACAGCCCCGTGCAGGTGGAGGACATCGCCACCGCCCTGAAGATGTACCAGCAGGTGCAGGGCTCCTTCGTTGCCGGCTTCTTCCCCGAATTCCCCGAAGTGGTTCCGGTGGATGACCGCACCTTCAAGATGGTTTCCCAGAAGCCCATCCCCATCCTGGACTCGCTCATGAGCATGGTCCTGATAACCCCCGCGGCGCAGAACAAGCCGGAGGAACTGCAGGAAGGCGTGGGCACAGGCCCGTACGTGGTCACCAAATTCAACCGCGGCGCCGGCACCTACAGCCTGGCCCGCAACGAGAACTACTGGGGCCCCAAACCCGAGGTGGACAACGTGGAAGTCCGGTTCCTCCCTGAAGAATCCAGCCGCGTCATCGCCCTGCGCAGCGGCGAGGTGGACGTCATCGACTCCATCACGCCCGACTCCCGTGAACAGCTCGCCGGACTTCCCGGCGTCCAACTCCAGGAAGCGTCCAGCCTCCGCCTGAACCAGATCTTCTTCAACTTCCGCAAGCCCGCCGGCCACCCGCTGGCCGATCCCCGCGTCCGCCAGGCACTCAGCATGGCCATCGACGGGCAATCGCTGGTCCGCGACGTCCTGGTGGACTCCGTCACCCAGGCCGAAGGCGTCACACCCTCCAGCCTCACCGGCTACTACAAGACCGGCGAGTACGTTTACGATCCCGAGAAGGCCAAGGCCACCCTCGCCGAGCTCGGCGTGAAGGACCTCACCCTGAAGATCATCTGGGAAACCGGCGAGTTCGCGTCCGACACCTCCGTGATGGAAGCCCTGGTGGAGATGTTCGGCAACATCGGCGTGAAGGCCGAGCTGCAGCAGTTCGAACCCGGCGGCAACATCCTTGCCTGGCGCCAGGGCAAGCAGGGCGACTGGGACCTCCTCGGCAACGGCTACCCCAGCCCCACCGGCCTGGCCATCACCATGCTGCAGGGCATGTACTCCGGCACCCCGGAGAAGGAAGCCACCCGCGATACCTACCAGGGCTACGTGATCCCCGAGGTCACCGCCAAGATCCAGGCCGCCTCCGCCGAAGCGGACCCGGCCCGCCGGACGGAACTGCTGAACGACGCACAGCAGGCTGTATGGGACACCTGGCCCTGCGCCTGGGCGTTCGTCCCCAAATCCGTCCTCGCCCACCGGGAGCGGGTGTCCAACATCAATCTGGCACCCACCAACTCCTACCCCCTCGTTGATGTCCGGCTGGAGGCCTAAGCCATGACGAACTACATCCTCAAGCGCCTGGGACAGGGTCTGCTGACCGTGTTCCTCACGGTGTCCACCGTGTTCATCCTCATCCGCATGGCCCCCGGTGATCCCGCCGTTTCCTACGCCGGACCCCTGGCCACCTCGGAGCAGCTCGCGAAGGTGCGGGAGCAGTTCGGCCTGGACCGGCCCGTGCTGGAGCAGTACTGGATCTTCCTGCAGCAGCTGTTCACCGGCAACCTGGGCCAGTCCTACTCCTTCCAGGCCCCGGCCATGCAGGTGGTAGCCGAGCGGATGCCGTACACACTGACCCTCGCCACGGCGTCCATCCTGCTCACGGCCGTCGTCGCCATCCCGCTGGGCGTGTGGATGTCCCGCCGCCCGGACACCGGCAAGGAACTCGGCGTGAACGTGCTCACCATCGCCGGGCAGTCAATGCCCGACTTCTGGACCGGCATCATGCTCCTCACCGGCTTCGCCGTGCTGATCCCGATCTTCCCGGCCTCCGGGTTCGCTACCTGGGGCGGACTGGTCCTCCCCACCATCACCATCGCCATCCTGCAGATCGCCCTGATCTCCCGGATGGTCCGGCGGGAAATGACCACCAACCTGGCAGCCCCGTTCCTCACGGTGGCCCGCTCCCGCGGTGTCCGCGGCTCCGTGCTCACCTGGCGCTACGCCATGGGCAACTCCGCCATCCCCGTCTTCACCGCCCTGGGCACCCGGTTCGCCGCGATGCTCAACGGCGTGGTGGTGGTGGAAGTGGTGTTCGCCTGGCCCGGCGTTGGCTCCCTGATTGTGCGGGCCCTCGAAACCCGCGACTACCCCCTCATCCAGGCAACGGTCCTCCTCACCGCACTGCTGGCCGTTGCTGTCCAGCTGCTCATCGACCTCGCCTACCCGCTTCTTGATCCCCGCGTTCGTCTTGGAAAGGCGGCAACAGCATGAGCCTCGACACCGCAACCCCTACTGCAGCGCAACCGGCCCGGCAGCCCAGCCCCAGCGCCGTCACCAAGGCGGACATCGCCAAGGCAGGCGCAACCCGCCGTCGTAATGCCGCCAAATGGAAGCTCATTGTGGGCACCATCTGCACCCTGCTGGTGATCGTCCCGATCATCCTGGCCCAGGTGCTCCCGCTGCCGGACGCCAACTTCCAGGACCTCGGTGCCCGGCGCCTGCCGCCGCTCACCGACGGGCACCTGTTCGGCACCGACCAGCTGGGCCGCGACCTCCTCTCCCGCGTGCTCCACGGCGGACAGGTGTCACTGACCATCGGCCTGCTGGCAGTGCTGGTCTCCGGTGCCATCGGCATCATCCTCGGTGCGGCCGCCGGCTACTTCGGCGGCTGGGTGGACACCATCGTCTCCCGCGTCCTCGAGGCGCAGATGTCCCTGCCGCTGCTCATGATGCTGCTGCTGGTGGTGGCCCTGTTCGGCCCCTCCATACCCGTGATCACGTTTGTGATCGCCATCGCCCAATGGCCCGAAGTTGCCCGCCTCACCCGCTCCATGGTGCTGGTGGAACGCGAAAAGCCGTATGTCTCCGCCGCCCGGATCCTGGGCCTGCACAAGATCCAGATCCTGATCCAGCACATCATCCCCAACGTGATCAAGCAGGCAACCCTGGTGGTGCTGCTCCTGCTGGCCCAGGCCGTGCTGCTCGAATCCGCTTTGTCCTTCCTGGGTGCCGGCCCGCAGCGCCCCTTCGCCACCTGGGGCCGCATCATCTCCGACGGCCAGGACTACATCACCACCTCCTGGTGGATGGTCACCCTGCCCGGCCTGGTGATCGTGCTCATGGTGGTGGGCGTCAACCTGCTGGGCGACGGCCTCCGCGACCGTCCCCGCCGCAAGAAGAAGGGTGCCTGACATGACCGCTTCCACTGAAACCCCGTTCAAGGAGCAGCCGCTGCTGGAGGTCCGCGACTTCCAGGTGGAACTGATCACGGACGCCGGCATCATCCGGGCCGTTGACTCCGTGAGCTTCAGCATCCACCGCGGCGAGACGGTGACCATCATCGGTGAGTCCGGTTCCGGCAAGTCGACGACGGCGATGGGCATCCTCCGCCTGCTGCCCGAGGACCTGGCGGTACTGTCCGGCACCGTGATGATTGACGGCGTCGACATCAGCGCTGATCCCAAGGCCATCGACAAGGTGCGCGGCAAGACCCTCGCCCTGATCCCGCAGGATCCCATGACGGCGCTGAGCCCGGTGCACTCCATCGGCAGCCAGCTGTTCGAGGCCATCCGGATTGCCGGTGCCGCCTCCGCCAAGGACAAGGGCGCGCTGCAGGCCCGGGCCATCCGGCTGCTGGAGCAGGTGCACATCCCAACCCCGGAGAAGCAGCTGAAGAAGTACCCGCACCAGCTCTCCGGCGGCATGCTGCAGCGTGTGCTGATCGCCATCGCGCTGGCCTCCGAGCCGCAGCTGCTGGTGGCGGACGAGCCCACGTCGGCCCTGGACGTCACCGTGCAGGGCGGCATCCTGGACCTGCTGCTGGAACTGCAGGAACAGCGCGGCATCGGCATCCTGATGATTACGCACGATCTGGGCGTGGCGCGGCTGATCTCGGACCGCATTCACGTGATGAAGGACGGCTCCTTTGTGGAGTCCGGCGAGGTCCAGCAGATCGTGGACCACCCCGCCACCGAGTACACCCGCACCCTGCTGGCCGCCGTACCCGTGCTGGGGCCGTGGGACGAAACTCCTGCCGCTTCCCCCGGCCGTCCCCGTGGCGCGCACGCCGCCGCGGGTACGTCCGCCACCACTGGAAGCACTGCCACAACTACTGACCCAGCCCTCACCCAGACCGGAGCAAAGCCATGACGAAGCCGTTCCTCGCCGTCGAGAACCTGGTGGTGGATTACCACGTGCCGGGCGGCACCTTCCGGGCCGTGGACGACGTCTCGTTCTCGGTGGACAAAGGCAAGACGATCGCCGTTGTGGGTGAATCCGGCTGCGGCAAGTCCACGGTTGCCAAGGCGCTGATGCGGCTGGTGACCCCCACCAGCGGCCGGATCGAGCTGGACGGGACGGACATCGCCGGGATGAGCGAGTCCAAGCTGCGGCCCATGCGCTCCAAGTTCCAGATGGTGTTCCAGGACCCGTACGGCTCGCTGGACCCGCACATGACCGCGCAGGAGATCGTGGGCGAGCCGCTGAAGCTGCAGGGCGTCCGGTCCAAGGCCGAGCGGCACAAGGCGGCCGCCAAGCTGATCGACCAGGTGGGCCTGCCCGTCCGGTCCTTGGACAAGCACCCGGGGGAGTTCTCCGGCGGGCAGCGCCAGCGCATCGGGATCGCCCGGGCGCTCGCCTCCAAGCCCGAACTGCTGGTCTGCGATGAGGCAACCAGCGCCCTGGACGTGTCCGTGCAGGCGCAGGTGCTGCGGCTGCTGAAGTCCATCCAGGACGAAACCGGCATCACCTACGTGTTCATCTCGCACAACCTTGGCGTGGTGCAGGAGATCAGCGATAGCGTCATGGTGATGCAGAAGGGCAAGCTGGTGGAACACGGCTCCACCGCCTCCGTCCTGACCGCCCCCAAGGAGGACTACACCCGCAAACTCCGCCGGGCGGCGCTGGACCCCTCCACCATGACGGGCCTGAAGCCGCGGCACCTGGTCCGCTCCCTGGCGCTCGCCAACCAGGCTTAGTCCCTATTGAATTACGCAACCACGAGGAATCAAACCATGAGCACGCAGCCCGAAGGCGCCCAGGTGGACGGCCTGAAACTTCCCATCTCCCGGCTGGTTTTGGGGACCATGACGTTCGGCGACACCGTCGACGAGGCCACCGCGGGGCGGATGGTGGAGGAAGCGCTCGACGCCGGCATCACCACCATCGACACCGCCAACGCCTACGTGGGCGGTGTGACCGAGGAGATGCTTGCGCGGCTTCTGAAGGGAAAGCGCGACGGCGTCATTCTGGCTTCCAAGGCCGGCATGCCGCATGCCGACGCCGGCTCCAATTCGCCGCTTTCGCCTGCGGGGTTGCGCGCCAGCGTCGAGGGGAGCCTGCGCAGGCTGGGCACGGACAGCATCGACCTGTTCTACCTGCACCAGCCGGACCGGGCCACACCGCTTTCTGACACCTTGTCCACGGTGGCCGAGCTGGTTTCGGAGGGGAAGATCGGCGCGCTGGGCGTGTCCAACTTCGCCGCCTGGCAGATCGCCGACGTCATCCACACGGCGCGGGAAGTGGGGGCGCCGCAGCCCGTCGTCGCGCAGCAGCTGTACAACCTGGTGGCGCGCCGGCTGGAGGAGGAATATCTCGAATTCGCCGCCACCCACAACGTGCACACCATGGTCTACAACCCGCTGGGCGGCGGCCTGCTCACCGGCAAGCACAGCTTCGAGGCCAAACCCACCGAGGGCCGCTACGGCGACTCGAAGCTCGCTGCCATGTACACGCAGCGGTACTGGGACAAGCAACTGTTCGACGCGATCGGTGAGCTGTCCCGCATTGCCTCTGATTTTGGGGTTTCCTTGGCGGAGCTGTCGCTGCGCTGGCTCGCCTACCGTGACGGCGTGGGGTCCATGCTCCTGGGCGGGTCCAAGGTGGAGCAACTGCGCGCCAACATCGCCGCCGTGGCCAACGGACCGCTGCCGGCCGACGTCGTGGAAGCCTGCGACGCCGTGGGCACTTCGCTGCGGGGACCGATGCCCGCCTACAACCGCTGACCTCTTTCCTTACTGACTGAACCCTTTGCTGAACCGACTGACTGAAGGACTCTGATGACCTCCGAACTGGCCACCGAATTCGCCCGCAAGATCCGCGCCCGTGAGCAGGCGGTGGGCTACTGGGCAGTGCTGGACGCGCCCGTGGCCACTGAACGCATCGGCCGGCTCGGGTACGACTACGTCGCACTCGACGCGCAGCACGGACTGCTCGGCTACTCGGGCGTGCTCAACGGGCTGATGGCCATCGACGCCGGGCACACCGCCGTCGGCATGGTCCGGGTGGAGGCCAACGACTTTACCGCTATCGGCAAGGCACTCGACGCCGGCGCCGTGGGAGTCATCGTCCCGCTCATCAACAACGCCGCAGACGCTGCCGCCGCCGTGGCCGCCGCCAAGTACCCGCCCCTGGGCGGCCGCTCCTACGGGCCCATGCGCTCCGCCCTGCGGATCGGCCCCAAGCCGGCCGACGCCAACGCCACCACCTTGGTGTTCGCCATGATCGAGACGCCGGAGGGGCTGGCCAACGTCAAGGAAATCTGCGCCACTCCGGGCCTGGACGGCATCTACGTCGGACCGTCTGACCTGTCGATCGCCGTGGGCGGGGCGTTCCCCGGGGATCCCGCCGTCGACGCCGAATTCAACGCCGCACTGGAGGCCATTGCCGAGGCCGCCGCCTCCGCCGGGATCGCTGCAGGCATCCACACTCCTGCCGGCACTGTGGCCAACCAGCGGCTGGACCAGGGCTACACGTTCGCCACCATCGCTTCCGATCTGACGCACCTGGAACAGATTGCGAAGTCCCACCTCGACGCTGCCACCACCAAGGACTGAATCATGCAGAACACCACGACAGACGCCTACAGCACCATCACACCGGACGGCCAGGTAAAGCGGGCCGACGGCGCCGACTACGCCTACCTGCCGGCCCCCACCGTCCAAAGCCACGCCGCCAACCTGCTCACCCTGCCCGACGGCCGGCTCGGCTGCGTCTGGTTCGGCGGCACCCAGGAAGGCGTGCCGGACATCTCCATCTGGTTCTCCGCGCTGGAACCGGGCAGCAGCCAGTGGTCCGAGCCGCAGCAGCTCTCCAACGACTCCACGCGCTCCGAGCAGAACCCCATCCTGTTCACGGCCCCGGACCAGACGCTCTGGCTGCTGTACACCGCGCAGAAGGCGGGCAACCAGGACACCGCCGAGGTCCGCCGTCGTGTTTCCACGGACAGCGGCCGCACCTGGGGCGAGGTGGAAACGCTGTTCTCGGCCAACGAAACCGGTGGCGTGTTTGTGCGCCAGCTGCCGATGGTGCTGCCGTCCGGCCGGCTGATGGTGCCCATTTTCCGCTGCATCACCGTGCCGGGGGAGAAGTGGGTGGGCAACAGCGACGACAGCGCCGTGATGATCTCCGACGACGCCGGCGCCACCTGGACCGAGAAGGTCCTGCCGGGCAGCCTGGGCTGCGTCCACATGAACATCCAGCCCGTGGCCGACGGTTCGCTGCTGGCGCTGTTCCGCAGCCGCTGGGCGGACTCAATCTACGAGTCCCGCTCCACCGACGACGGCTCCACCTGGAGCGAGCCGGTCCCCACCGAGCTTCCCAACAACAACTCCTCCATCCAATTCACCGCGCTCGCCGACGGACGCCTGGCCCTTGTGTACAACCACAGCCGGGCGGAGGAGAACACCGAACGCCGGCTGTCCCTCTATGACGAAATTGACGACGACGGCCTGGCCGAGGAGCAGGGGCAGGTCGCCGAACCGGATGCTGCTGCCGTTGCTGATGACGGTTCGCGCAAGGCGTTCTGGGGGACACCGCGCTCGCCGATGACACTGGCCATCTCCGAGGACTCGGGCCGGTCATGGCCCATCCGCCGGAACCTGGACGTGGGGGACGGGTACTGCCTGTCCAACAACTCCCGCGACGGGCTCAACCGCGAGTACTCCTACCCGTCCATCCACCAGGGCCCCGACGGTTCCTTGAACATCGCGTACACGTACTTCCGGCAGGCCATCAAGTTCGTACGGGTGGACCCGCAGTGGGCTTACGACGGCACCACCACTCCTGGCGGGGACGAATGACCGGAGCAAAACACGCCGTTGTCACCGGCACGAGCTCGGGTATCGGCAAGGCGATCGCTGAACGCCTGCTCGCCGACGGGTGGCGGGTGACCGGGCTGAGCCGGAGCGAGTCGTCCCTGGACGGAAAGTTCGAGTGGCTGCAGGCTGATCTTTCACAACCGGAATTGTTGGATGGCGTTGTTGAGGCCATTGCGCCGGCCGACGCCCTGGTGCACGCCGCCGGCTTCCAGCGGACCGCGCCGCTGGGGGAGCTGGATCCCGCGGCCTTCGCCGGAATGTTCGCTGTGCACGTGGCAGCGGTCTCCATGCTGGCCAATGCTTTGGTGCCGTCCATGCCCGACGGCGGCCGGATCGTCCTGCTGGGCAGCCGCACCTCCACGGGGTCGCCGGGCAAGAGCCAGTACGCGGCCACCAAGGCTGCGCTAATGGGGCTGGGCCGGACCTGGGCGCAGGAGCTCGCGCCGCGGGGGATTACGGTCAACGTGCTGTCGCCGGGTCCGACCGACACCCCGATGCTGAATGATCCAGGCCGGGCAGCAACCCCGGTGCGGATGCCGGCTCTCGGTGCCCTGGTGGATCCGGAGGACGTGGCCGCGCTGGCCGCATTTTTGGTGGGACCCCACGGCAAGTCGATTACGGGCCAGAACTACGTGATCTGCGGAGGCGCCTCCCTCTAGCCCAACGCCCCACGGGACGCTCTCTCACTTGACGCGGCTTTTCTCAGGACGCTCGTTACCTTTTTCGTAGCCCGTTTCCTGTTGCAGGATGTGGGTGTGCTGGCCTGCCGGTCCCGGGCATGATTTCGACGCTCTGTTGATCGATGATCCTGAGAGTGTTGTCACCTGGGGCTGGTAGGTGCCGGGGAGACCGCTGATAGGGGCAGGACAGTCTGGGAACGTCGTGCGTAACGTGGGTGCCGGGCCCTGACACCTTGGTGGGCCAGTACGTGAGTTAGGGGCTACGACTGGAGGTGCCAGGTGATCGGAAACCACGACGACGTTGACGTGTTCATTGGTGTGGATGTTGGCAAGGGTGAGCATCATGCTGTTGCCCTGGACCGGGCCGGGAAGAGGCTGCTGGACCGGGCCCTGCCCAATGACGAGGCCCGGATCCGGGAGATCCTTGCCGAGCTTGAACACCGTGGCAGGATCCTGGTCGTGGTCGATCAGCCAGCGACGATCGGTGCACTCCCGGTTGCCGTGGCCCAGGCCGCTGGGACCCTGATCGGCTATCTTCCGGGTTTGGCGATGCGCAGGATCGCTGACCTGCACCCCGGGGAAGCGAAGACGGACGCGCGGGATGCGTTCATCATCGCCGACGCCGCCCGCACCATGCCCCATACCTTGCGCTCGGTCCAGCTCGTTGATGCCCAGCTCGCAGAGTTGAGCATGCTGTGCGGTTTCGATGACGATCTGGCCAAGCAGGCCACCGCCACCTCGAACCGGATCCGCGGGCTGCTAACCCAGATCCACCCTGCGTTGGAGCGTGTCCTGGGCCCTCGGCTGGATCATGCCGCGGTCCTGGATCTGCTGCGGACCTGGCCCACGCCCGAAGCGCTCCGCCACGCCGGCCGGCGCCGGACGCGAACCGGCTGACCAAACTCGCGCCCCGGATGGGTGAACGCCTCGCCGAGGACATCATCGAAGCACTGGGCAAACAATCAGGGACATGGCGTTCAGGGACCTCCATCCGCGGTGACCGCGCCTCCCGAAGAGGCAACAAAGTCCTTAAACGCACCCTCTACCTATCCGCGTTCGCAGCCCTGAAAGACCCGATCTCCCGCGCCTACTACGACCGCAAACGAGCCGAAGGAAAACGCCACAACCAAGCTCTCATAGCCCTCGCCCGACGCCGCTGCGACACCCTCTACGCCATGCTCCGCGACGGCACCCTCTACCAGGCAAAATCACCCGCAGCAGCTTGACGAAAAACATAGGGACACTCTCACTTGACGCGGCTTTTCCCGGAACGCCCCATCACCTCCGACAGGCGGAAACTACGAACACAAGTCCGACGGCGAACGGCTGGCACCAAAGCCAGCCCGCCCGCCGTCGGACGCCCCAACCCTGCGGGGATGCAAGATGAGGGTTACATGATGCCCGTGGGCACCAGCAGCGCCCATGCAAGAACCGGGGCGGCCAGGACAATGGCCCCGGCGTAGAACATAAGCTGCCGATACACGCGCTGCCTGTCTGCTTCCGGTGCGTTGGCCACTACCAGCGCGCCGTCGGTGGAGAAGGGGGAAACGTCGACGACGGTCGCGGCGATGGCCAGGGCGGCTACGGTTCCGGAGGCGCTGAGGCTGCTGGTGGCAAGAAGGGGTCCGGCGAGCGGGATAAAGGCGGTGAGCAGCGCCGTGGAGGAAGCGAAGGCAGAGCCGATGCCGATCACGTAGCAGAGAACGAGGGCGATGAGCAGCGGAGCGCCGAGGGCAAGGGCCTGCTCGGCGAGCGTGTCGATGACGCCCACATGCTGGAGCAGCGACACGTAGGTGATCATGCCGGCCACCAGCAAAACTGTGGACCAGGAGATGCCGCCGATGAAGGTCTGGTGCTCCTTGATATTGATCAGCGCCAGCAGGAGCCCGGCGGAGAGGGCGACGAAGCCGATGGGCATGTGGAAGCCCAGGGTGCACACGAGCATGGTCAGGATCAGCACCAGGGTGAGGATCTGCTGCCCGTGGGGGCGGGTGGTCTTCGAAATATCCAGGTCAATGAGCTGACCGGTTCCGCCCTCGCGCAGCCGCCCCAGCAGGGCGAAGACAACGATGGTGAGGACGGACAGGATGAAGTTGACGGCGAAGCTGGCGACGAACAGCCCGCCCTGGGAAATGGGGAACCCGTTCTCCTCGGCGATGTTGTGCACCAGGACGCCGGCCACGGACAGCGGCGAGAAGCCACCGGCGTGGGCTCCGTTGATGATGAATGCGCCCATCACCACGGGGTGGATGCGGGATTCGTAGGCGAATCCGATGGCCGCCGGCGCGAGAAGCGCGACGGCGGCGGGCGAGAAAGTGCCCAACGACGTCAGTGCGGCGGCCAGCAGGAAGAACACCCAGGGCAGCACCATGGTCTTGCCTCTGACCAGGCGCACACAGGACTGGACGATGATGTCGATGGTGCCGTTCTTCTGGGCCATGCTGAAGAAGTAGGTGACACCGATGATGGTCAGCACAATGCTGGCGGGGAAGTCCGCGAGGATCTCCCGGTCGGTCATTCCGAGCATGAAGTATCCGACACCGAAGGATGCCACCAGGCCCATCACGCCGATGTTCAGCGGCCATTTGGTGGCGATGATGAACATCAGTACGAGGATCACGAGCGGGATGATCTGGGTGGCGGTCAAGGTCGGCTCCGAGGTCGTGGCGGCCGCCGGGGTGAAGAGGCTCCCTCCCAGCACGACGGCGGCCAGGCTCAAGATCACAAAAGCGGCCACCGCAATGAGTAGGATACGGCGGCGCGGACTGCGCCGGGGGGATTGCTTCGTGGTCCCGGCTTCGGAAGCCGTGGTGCGTTGTGCTGTCTCAGTCATGGGTTTCCTCGGGAGTTCAGGTGGTGGCGCCGGTTTCGGGCGCCGGTATACCGTGGCGCCGTCGCTGCGCAGGAAGGGGGCACGGATGTTTGGGAAGGAGGCAGGGGGACCGCGGGGGTTCCCCTGCCTCCTTCTTGTGCGTGGTCCCGTCCCGCGCCCGTCCTTCGGGGTTCCTGTTGCGATGGAATGCGGGGTTGGGCACGCCTGCCGGCCGAGACCGGCAGCCACAGCGGGGACCAGGTCAGATCCGGTCCCGCTGGGTGGCTAGTTGAGCCGGTCCGGGCGGACTGCCAGGACCGGGCAGGTGGCGTCAAGCAGGATGCGCTGCACAGTGCTTCCCAGGATGAGTTTTCCCACCATGGAGCGGTGCCGCAGGCCGACGACGATCATGGCAACGTTCCGGTCCTGCGCGATCTGGATCACCGCATCGCCGGGGTCCGAAAGGATGGAGGACTCGATGGACAGCTCCCGCCCCGCCGCCTGCAGCTGGTTTTCAATGTCCCGCATTTCTGCCGGCTCCAGGCCGTGATGGCCGCGGCCGACGTGGACGATCAGGAGGTCCGAGGTCCGAAGGACTGCTTCATTGATGCCCTGGGTGAGGGCTTCGCGGCCCTCGGGCGAGGGGAGGTAGGCAACGAGAACCGTCATGGTTTTGCTTCTTTCCTGTGGTGTTTGAGGGCGCGGAACGCCTAGACAAGGGTGTTCAGCCAGCCCTGCGGCAGGTCGATGGGAAGGAGCGACGGGAGCGCGAGAAGTACGACGTACAGCGCCACTGTGTAAATCAGTGCCACCTTGAGGCGCGCCCTGGCGACGATGAGCAGGAACGCCGGGATAAAGACCGTCACGGCAATCAGGTAGCCGAAGGCAGCCGTGAGAGCGAGGAACCCTGTCATCCAGAGGAAGGTCTTCATGGCGAAGCCGGCATCCAGTGTCCAGCCGGCCGAGGCTGTCCTGGCGCGGAGCCGTGTCCTGAGCTCCGTGAAGAGCAGGATCCCCGAGAAGACCAGGCCGCCGATGCTCACCAGCTGCGGCACCAGGCGTGCCTCCGGTGAGAATGACGCGGAGGAAATCAGTGCAGCGGCAAAGGCGACGGCGAAGATTCCGGCTGCGGCGAGGGACCAGGTGGAGTTCTTCAGCGGGCTCTCGTCATCTTCCGGGCGCTCGTTGCGGTGGCCGTCGTCGAAGTTGGTGTTCCTGCGGGCGCGGACGAACTTGATGAAGGCCCAGACGATGGGCAGGACCAGGATCGCAAGGAAGACCAGCACACCGGGCCGTGCCATCCAGTCCAGCCCGTTGTACAGGCTGTCCGTCAGGAAGTAGTAGCGCTCCAGCGGGATGGCCAGAACGAATCCGATCAGGAACGGTGCCCGGGGGAACCCGGTGGACTTCAGCAGCCAGCCGAAGACGCCGAGGATGATCATGACCCAGAGGTCCCCAAGCTGGCCGCCCTCCTGGAAGGATCCGAGGAGCATCACGGCCACGAGGCCCGCAGCCAGGACGGCGAAGGGAACCTTGGTGAGCTTGGCGAGCTGCTTGACGCTGAGGAAGCAGAACAGGGCGCCAAGGATCGAAGCGATCGCAAACGACCACACAATCAGGTACATCAGGTCCAGGTGCTCGGTGATGATGGAGGGGCCCGGCTGGATGCCGTAGGTGAGCAGCATGCCCAGAAGCATCGCCGAGGGGACGCCGCCGGGGATGCCGAACAGCAGGGTGGGGATGAGGTCGCCGGCTTCCACGGAGTTGTTGGCGCTTTCCGGGCCCACGATGCCGCGGGGGTCGCCCTTGCCAAACTGCCGCTTGTCCTTTGCCGTGGCCACTGCCTGTCCGTAGGCCAGCCAGGTTCCCGCGGTGGCGCCGACGCCTGGCAGGACCCCTGCCCAGATGCCGATGAGGGCGCCGCGGATCACCTGGGTCCAATGCGACAGCCATTCACGGATGCCCTTGCCCCAGCCGCCGCCGAGGGTGATGTTTTCCGTCTGGCCGCGCCGCTGGCTGGCGCGGGAGGCGATTTCGGCCAAGCCGAAGATGCCCAGGGCCACGGCCACCAGTGAGAGGCCATCGCCCAGGAACAGGCTGCCGAAAGTGAACCTCTCCTCGGCCGTCGTTGGCGAAGTGCCCACCATGCCGAGTACCAGGCCAAGCAGGCCCGCCGAGACGCCCTTGATGATGTTGCCGCGGGAGAGGACGGCAGCGAGGGCGACGCCGAGCACTGTCAGCATAAACAGTTCCGGGCTTGCGAAGGACAGCACCAGGGGACGGGCCAGCGGGATGGCGAGCGTCAGGCCGACGGCACCGATGATGCCGCCGGCCATGGAGGACAGGAAGGCCAGCGTCAGTGCCCTGGCGGCCTGGCCCTTCTTGGCCATGGAATAGCCGTCCAGCATCGTCACGCTGGCCGAGGCTGAACCGGGGGCGCCCAGCAGGACAGCCGAGACCGTATCTGAGGTATGGACGACGGCGAGGGCACCGATGAGGAGCGCCAGGGCCTGGGGTGGTTCCATGCCGAAGGTAATGGGCAGCAGGATGGCGACGGCGCCGGTGCCGCCCAGGCCGGGAATGAGGCCCATGATCAGGCCTGCGACGGTGCCGATCAGGAGCATGAGGAGCAGGGACGGGTCAGCGAGTGATGCCAGCGCTGCCATAGCGGAGTCAAGCATGATGGTCCTTATTCAACGTGGATGTTGTATTTGGTCTCCAGCAGTTCCTTGACGTAGGACCTGACGGAGTTGCTGACGGTGTAGGCGTCCCGCACGCGGTCAGCCATACCGGCGTCCGCTACGAGGGGGTAGCCGCCGAGGACTTTGGCGGCCTTGGTTTGGAATTCCTTGTCGGTACCGAGCTTCTCGCTTGATTCACGCAGCAGCGTCACGGCTTTCTCGGGCGTCTCCTGCGGGACCCAGAGCCCTTTTTGGTAGGTATAGGTCAGCCCGAGCAGCGTCTTGTAGGCCTCGAACTTCTCACCCGACGGCTTACTGCCGTGCAGTTGCTCGTAGGCTTCGGCGACCGTGGGGACGTCCGGGAAGTTGGGGTCCCGGACCACGTCCCCTGATGCGTCCAGCTGCCCGAAGGACATCAGGACAGTTGCTTTGCCTTCTTTGGCTATGCCTGCGACTGCGGAGCTGTAAGCGGAGGTGGTCTGGTAGTCCAGGTCGATTTCGCCGCGCTGGAGTGCCAGGTTGACCGGGCCGCGCCCTTCGAAGCCGAAGGTGGACGTCACGTCAGCCTCCAACAGGTCGAAGGCGACCAGGGTGGTGATGTCCAGGCCTGTGGCGCTGATGCCGCCGAATTCGAGGGGCTTGTCCCTGTTGACGAGGTCGCCGACACCGTTGACGCCTGCTTCGGTGCGGGCGTAGATAACGCCGCCGGTGCCGTTGACCACCACCGGTTTGAGGTCCTCAAACGAGTACTTCACCGCGGAGCGGCCCAGGACCCAGGGCACCACGGTGGAAGCAGTTCCCACCAGGATTTCCGTGCCGTCGGTCTTCGCCGAGCGGGCGAACTTGTTGGTGCCGGAGATTCCCTCGCCGCCGGGTTCGTTGACGGGGGCGAAGCCGGGACGGCCCGGGATGTAGTTGGTCAGCTCGGTACCGATGAAGCGCGCCCAGGTGTCGGTGCCGCCGCCTGAGGCCAGGGGAATCAGGAATTCAAGGGTTTCACCGCTGAAGTTCCCGTCCTCGGTGCTGGACGGCGGGTTGAGGAGGCCTTCGCCCAGGACGGTGGTGGCCAGGCCCAGTACGGCGAAGGAAGCGACTGCTCCCAGCACGGTCCGGCGGCTGTGTTGCGGCGGATCAGGCAATTCGGTAGCCGCTGCTTCTTCGAAGCCCAGGGGAGGCTCCAGGGAAGACTTTTGACTCGTCATTGAGGTGTCCTTCGGTTGTGCCGTTCCGGTGTACGGGTGTCACCGGAGCGGCGTGCTGTGGTTTGGCGCTACCAGGTGTCCGGCAGCAGGAGTTCTGCATCGGCAAGCCGGCGGGCACTGCGGAGGGCGCCGACAACGGGGGTTCCTTCCCTGGTCTCAGACCAGGTCTGGACCAGGCCTGCAGGCGTCCGCATGGTGACCCCGGAGGCGACGTCGCCGCTGATCAGGTCCGCCACGACAGTGCCCTGGTACTGGGCCGCCATGGTCAGGGCAACACTCCCCGTGATGGCGAGGGCCGGGTGCAGCCGGCCCATCGAGAGCATCCTGACCACCACGTCGGCGTCGTCGTCCTCATCCGCTTTGGCAACCAGGGCCAGTTTGGGGATTGCGCGCTCGGCGTCCGCGCGGCTTTCCGCCAGGCCCATGCGCACGGCGGCGTCCCTCCGGACATCGTCAAGATGCACCAGCAGATCTGCCCGGCCGTCGATTTCCGCTGCCGTCTCGTGCCCGGTCAGGCCAACGGCTTCAGCCTCCAGCACGATCACCGGTGCGCCGGCGTCGATAAGGGTTGCGGTTACCAGGCGTCCGTCAAAGGTCACCTTGTCCACCGGGTCCCCGGTAGGGAAGAGCCGGCCCGTCGTCCTGCCGGCAGGGTCAAAAAAGCCCATTCCCACCGCAAGGCCGGGGAAGGGAACGCCAGGAATCATCTGGTCTCCGGAGTCGGCAAGTACACCGCCGGGGGTGGAGACCTTCTGCAGGATGAGCTGGTTGGTGTTGGTATTCAGTGCCCGGACGGCGGTACTGTCCTGGCCGGCGGTCACCCAGCCGCGCTGGATGGCATAGGGTGCGACGACGGCGGAACAGTTGCCGCAGTTGCTGCCCCAGTCCACGCGCTGTTCCTCGATGCCCACCTGGGCGAACGTGTAATCCACATCCGCTTCGTCCGAGTTCGAGGGGGAAAGGATGACGGCTTTGCTCGTGGTGGAGGTACCGCCGCCGACGCCATCGATCTGGCGGTTGTCCGGGCTTCCGAACAGACGCAGGAGAACCTCATCCACGGTCTTTCCTGGAACCTGCAGGTTGTCCCATTCGAAGACCCAGCACTTGCTGGTGCCTCCGCGCATCCACGCGGCAGGGATCTTTAACATTTGCTTCCACACCTTTCCCGGAGGCTCATCGGGGGTTACTTGCCACCTCGGATAACCCAGTGTGATGCCGCTCGCAGATGAATTACAAACGCCAAAAAATGCACCAGTATGCACTTTTACTTCAGATGCTCATGCGAATTTGGAGCAGTTCGCGGCGCTTGTGTGGCAAGGGGGTGAATTGCGCCGGTGCGGCAACTCGGGAATCATGCCGCATCTGAAGTCCAGTGCATAGAATTGTGAGGGGGGTTGAAGGAAAACTTCAGGGAGGAGCAGGCTGTGCTGAACGTCAGAAGGCTGGAACTGCTGTTGGATGTGGTGGAACTTGGTTCCATCACGGCCGCGGCGGACAAGCACGTCTATTCGCCGTCGGGTGTTTCGCAGCAGCTCCGGCGGCTCGAGGCGGAGGTGGGGCAGCCGCTCCTGCAGCGTACGGCCCGGGGGATGGTGCCCACCGATGCCGGTCATGTCCTCACAGCCCACACGCGCAGGATCCTCCGGCAGATGGCGGCGGCCGAAGCGGATCTGGCCGAAATTGCGGGCCTCAACCGGGGGAGCCTCACCATGGGGACTTTTCCCACTCTGGGTGGATCATTCCTCCCGCTGGTGATCAGCAGGTTCAAGGCCCAGTACCCGGCCATAAACCTGCACGTGCGCAGCAGCCGTTTCAACGACCTGATTGAAATGCTGGAAAACGGGCAGGTGGGGATGTCCCTGCTGTGGGATTACGAATGGAACCGGATCAGCCCCGAAAACTTCGCCCTCACCACGGTCTTTGAAGATGCCACAGCCCTCATCGTGGGCAAGGACCACAGGCTTGCCCGGCGCAAACAGGTGGACATGGCGGACCTGGCCAACGAGGAATGGATTGTCCGGGAGGAGGAACACCCCGTGGTCGAGGTCCTGCATCGCAGCGCCCAGTCTGCAGGTTTCTCGCCCCGAATCTCATTCCACGCCAACGACTACCAGGAAGCCCAGGCCATGGTCAGTGTTGGATTGGGCGTTGCCCTTGCCCCGCGGACGGCTGTGGTGAACAAACACCCGGGCGTCAGCATCGTCTCCCTGGGCCCCAGTGCCCCCTCGCGGCGGGTCCTGCTGGCCCACCGGCATGACAGGGTCCGCGCTGCCGCTGAAATTGCCTTCCAGGCCACGCTCCTTGAGGTAGCGAAAGACAGCAGCGTCGACTTCCGATGACAGGCGCCGCAGGTGATCCTACGGACGTCGGAAAAGTCCGGCGGCGTCGCGAACCTCCGCCCGACGCTCACCGCGCGTCCAAGGCCGGCACGGTCCGCTCAACCTAGTGGCCCAGCGGTGCGAACTCCGGCTGTGCGAGGGCGGAATCAGGGCGTATTCGAGTTGGCACCCGGGCACAGGACGACTTGGTTTTCCCTGTGGGCATCTCCCGGGGGTGAGTTCCTGGCTTGGGTGCCTCCCGGTGTTCTCAGCTGATGGCTGTCATGATGCTCCAGCCGTCGCCGACTTTGATGCGGCGGTCGTAGAGGCCGGTGCCGGTGCCGGTGTAGGTCCAGAGAATCCCGTCCCGGTCGCGGGCAGTGAGGTCAGCTTTGCCGTCACCGTTGAGGTCTCCGGCGGAACTGATGGCGGTCATGACGTTCCAGCCTGGGCCGACCTGGATCCGGCGGTCGTAGAGGCCGGTGCCGGTGCCGGTGTAGGTCCAGAGGATTCCGTCCCGGTCGCGGGCAGTGAGGTCAGCTTTGCCGTCGCCGGTAAGGTCTCCCGCAGCGCTGATTGCGGTCATGACGTTCCAGCCCGGGCCGACT
Source organism: Arthrobacter sp. Z1-9 (assembly GCF_054792695.1). Classification (NCBI taxonomy): domain Bacteria; kingdom Bacillati; phylum Actinomycetota; class Actinomycetes; order Micrococcales; family Micrococcaceae; genus Arthrobacter; species Arthrobacter sp. Z1-9. The sequence goes on from NZ_CP096456.1 coordinate 1,265,379, forward strand.
TGGATCCGGCGGTCGTAGAGGCCGGTGCCGGTGCCGGTGTAGGTCCAGAGGGTTCCGTTGCTGTCGCGGGCCGTCAGGTCGGCTTTGCCGTCACCGGTAAGGTCTCCGGCGGAACTGATGGCGGTCATGACGTTCCAGCCTGGGCCCACCTGGATCCGGCGGTCGTAGAGGCCGGTGCCGGTGCCGGTGTAGGTCCAGAGAACCCCGTCCCGATCGCGGGCAGTCAAGTCGGCTCTGCCGTCGCCCGTAAGGTCCCTTGCAGCGCTGATCACGGTCATAACGTTCCAGCCGTCGCCGACTTTGATACGCCGGTCGTAGAGGCCGGTGCCGGTGCCGGTGTAGGTCCAGAGGGTTCCGTTGCTGTCGCGGGCAGTCAGGTCAGCCTTGCCATCACCGGTCACGTCCCCCGCTACTGCGGCCGGAGTGAACATTTGAGGGACTTGCACGGTGTTGAGGAGACGATTCGGGGTGCCGGCTGACGGGTTTGTGATAACGCCGGGGATGGCGGTGGATATCAACTCGGCGGTTACACCAGCCGGAGCCAGTCCAGGGTTCCGGGACAGGGCCAGGACCGCGGCGCCTGCGGCGTGCGGAGTCGCCATCGACGTCCCGTCCAAAGTGGCTACGGCCGTCGTCGAGGTGAGCCCGGCGGACTGGATGCGGACACCAGGCGCATACAGATCCACGCAGCTTCCGTGGTTCGAGAACGACGCCTGCCGATCCGAGGAATCGCTCGCTGCGACAGTCAAAGCCTCCGAAACCCGTGCCGGGGAAGCGTTGCAGGCGTCCCCTGCGGAGTTGCCCGCAGCCACGATAGCTGTAACACCGTCGCTGATAACTCCCCGGACAGCAGCGTCCAACACACTGCTGACGGGACCGCCAACGCTCAGGTTGACGACGGCAGGTGTTCCTTCGGCATGGTGGGACGCAACCCAGTCGAGGCCAGCGATGATGTCGGAGTAGAAACCGGAGCCGTCGCAGGTGACGGTACGGACCGGAATGATGGTCGCGGCTTTGGCCACGCCATAGGTTTTGCCGGCGATCGTTCCGGCGACGTGCGTGCCGTGGCCGTTGCAGTCGCTGTTGCCCGGGCCGTCGGCAAGTGCAGTCCAGCCTGCTGCTACCCGACCGCCGAAATCGTTGTGTGCGGCGAAGACGCCAGAATCGACAACATATGCACTGATGCCGGCCCCGGAGGACGGCGGCGTAAAGGTGCCCGAGAACGGAAGGGCACTCTGGTCGATTCTGTCCAAACCCCATGGTGGCGACTGCTGGGTCTCAGCCACCGACACGGGCGCGTCCAGTTCGATAGCCGAAACGCGTTTAGAACGCGCCAGGGAAGCTGCCTGCCCTCGGGTGGCTGTGACAACCGCGCCCTTCAAGGCTGCTGAAAAAGTTTTTCTCACGCCCACCCCCTGGGACCGAAGCGACGCGGCCTCCTCAGCAACGTTGGCTCCCTGGTGAAAGCTAACCAGATACCTGTCGCTGTCACCGGCAAGGTCGTTGTCACCGGTCAGGGGGACAGCAGGTAGCAGCCGTTCGAGAGGCCCGGACGGTAACTGTGAGAGAGTCTCGCTGCTTCCTCCTGCCACGGACGGCGGTTCAACCGCCACCGTGGAAGTGGCTGCCACAGCCGGCGGGGCCGCCAGCACAACGGCTCCGGTGACAACCAGCACGGCACCAAGAGAGCCCTTAAAGTGTTTTGGGAATGACATGGTGTCCTTCTATCGGTAGATGCGGGAGGGGCTGAGCAGACCGATAGTTAGCCAGGGAAAGTTCGCCGCCGCAGCCAGGCACGGGTCCCTGAGGTCCATCCGAGGGTTTTTCTGCCGGCTTCTGCCATGGCCAACATTCCGGCACCGAGGATTTTCGTGCCTACTGCCCGGCGGGGCGAGTGTCCGGCTCTGGACATGCGGACCCGCGGGCAACACTGAGCGCCTCGGCCAGCCAGCACCCCGGTGGCCCCCCAGCCGCCCGTTGCGCCTCCGCCATTGAACGGCGGAAAAGAAAACTCGTCCGTTGTCACGCGATCTTGGTCTTTCCCCCAGGGACTCCGGCTGAGCCCGAAGCCCGTACCCCAACGCCGGGCTCCGAAGTCAGGACCCGGACGTTGTGGGTGGGACGAGTTTACAAGAGCGGACCGGAAGAACAAACAGACAAAGCAGATAGGTGTGAGTACGACGGCGCGGCCCGGCCTTGGAGTTCCTCACACCGCATCAACAAGTTAGGGCACCCACGGTGGAGCCTGTTAGCGGCAGTCTCTAGTTCGCTTCCTTGAGGCCTGCCTCCGTGACGGCCGTTCCCCTGTAAAACCTTGGGGTTAGGGTAGGGATCTGCTGCAAAATGCCCCCTACGTCATTGCTTTCGCAGGTCAGGGGCCACACGCCCTTGACAGCCAGTCTCGGCCTGAAGGAATATCAAGGTGCCGCGGAGCTTGGCTGCCTCTTGGAAGCCGGACTGCGGTCCGGCTTCTCGAAGGGTTATCGGATGCAAGCAGCACTCCCTCGTCACAGATCCTTCCGCAGTGTGGCCGCAGCCGCCGCTGCCCTCCTGGCGTTCTCTATTGCGGGCTGCACCAGCCCTCCGGAGCCGCCTGAGCCGCCGTCCCCAACGGCCACCACGACGGGTCCGCCACCGTCCCCTGGTGACGTTCGCATCGCTGCTGTCGGTGACATGAACGGTCCCAAGACCACGAAGACCGACAGCCCGTCCGGCCTGAACGGCGCGGCGATCACCCGGCTCGTGCAGAACAACGAGATTGACGCTTTCCTGGGACTCGGGGACTTCCAGTACGACATCGCGCAGTGCGAGGACTACGTGGACTACTGGGCGAAGCTGTGGGGTGGCACGATGCCCAAGCTGTACTGGGTGTCCGGCCCCAGCCATGACTGGAGGCCCGGCCGGAACGAAGACCTCGACAACTTCATGAACGGCGAATGCCCCGGGTCTGAGGCGAAAGCTGCGATCAACCAGGAGCGTGGGTTCATCGAGAACGGGCAACCGTACTCCAAGGACTTCGGGAACTGGCACTTCGCGTTCCTGTCCTCCGCGCAGTGGCGGTACGACACCACGAAGGCCATGGAGACCACGAAATGGCTGGACGAGGACCTTGCTGCTGCCAAGGCGGCCGGAAAGCACCTGGCAGTGGTGCACCACGAACCGTACTTCACGTCGGACACGAACGAACATGAGCGGGCCAAAAACCATAAGCCGTGGATCGATGTGATGTGGAAGCACCGGGTCCGTCTGACCCTGTCAGGGTCACAACACAACTATGAACGGTCCTGTCCGGTGAACAACGAGGACGAGTGCGTGGATGACGGGATGACAGCGTTCCAGGTTTCCACGGGAGGTATCGGTCTCCGCTCCTTTCTCAGCGATCCGTCGTACATCGAGGAGCGGTTGAGCGACACCCACGGGTTCCTTCGGCTGACACTGCGGGAGGACGGGTCCTTTGACTGGAACTTCGTTCCAACGTCGGGCGAGGGCACGGATTCGGGTACGCGTTCGGCGCAGTAGCAAGACCCACCGCCCGGCCCCGGACGAGGGAGCGGTGACGCATAACAGCAAGGCGGCCGCCGCCGTCGTCCTTTAGGATCCAAGGGCACGGCGGAGGCAGCCTGGCCCTGAGCCTAAAAGCCGCAGCGCGGACTAAAGCGTCTCGGGAACCGGGCGTCCCGGGAAGAGCGTCGAATACTGCTTCCGGTACATCCTGCGTCCGATGAGACGGTAGGCCAGGCGGACCGGCGCGGGGATCTCCCTGAACAGTTCCTTCCGGTCTGCCTGCGGATTTCGTGGCCAGCACCTTCCCGAGGCAGCCGACCAGGAACTTGTTGCCGACCTGGCTGCCCGGCAGCCTCGTAGCGTGTGCCCTAGGCCGCACAATTGCACCTGGTTAGGGCGGGATTAGGTAGGGGAGCGTGCCGAACTCCCCTACCCCGGCCGGTGCGGGTAGGGGCAAGATTGCGAAATGAAACGACGTATAGTGGCTAGCTTCGCAGCAGCAATGATGTCGCTTGGCGGAATCGCACTGGCTTCCCCCGGCAATGCAGCACCTGAGTCATCCCCAGACACGGGGCAGATTGTGGTCAAGTTTCGTGACAATGCTGCTGCACCGGGCCTGCTTCGCCAAAAAGGCCTTAACTCGAGCGCGACCATCGGAAGCACCGGCGCCGTCGTCGTGAAAGCGCCCCGTGGGAAAAAGGCACAACTCATCCAGGAGTTGAGCAGCAATCCGGACGTTGAGTACGCCGAGCCGGACGAGGTGGTTACTGCCGCCACGGGCGATCCCTACTTCGAACGCCAATACGCTCTTCACAACGTTGGGCAGTCGTTTACGGATACCGCCAACACGCTGACTGTGCCGGCGGGCACCAGGGACGCCGACGTGGACGCGGTCGCAGCGTGGAACATCACCAGGGGAAGCGGTACCAGGGTGGCCATCATTGACTCAGGGGTGGCGATCGACCACGAGGACATCTCGCACAAGGTGGTTGCGCGGGCCAACTTCAGCGGCACCATCATCGATGAGGCAGCGGACTACGACAGGTACGGCCACGGCACCCATGTCGCCGGCATCGTTGCCGCCGAACACAACGCTGCCGGCGTGGCCGGTGTGTGTCCGGAGTGCACCATCCTGGACGCCAAAGTGCTCGATGACAGCGGGGCCGGTTCCAGCTCCGCCGTTGCCGCGGGCATCGACTGGGCGGTGGCAAACGGCGCCAAGGTGATCAACATGAGCCTCGGGCAGCGCGTCTCGTCACGCACCCTCGAAACCGCCGTCCAGAACGCCTGGAGCAAGGGCGTGGTCATCGTGGCCGCAGCGGGCAATGCCGGTACCGCCGAGCGGATTTATCCAGCGGCCTATCCCAAGGTCATCGCTGTGGCGGCAACCGACAATAATGACCTGAAGGCCCCCTTCTCAACCTACGGAACGTGGGTGGATGTGGCGGCGCCGGGGGTCGACGTCTATTCAACGTTCCCCAACCATGAGTTTGTGCTGGGCATCCAGAGCGGCAGCCAGCCCGGTTATGACCTCGCCAGTGGAACGTCCATGGCCTCGCCGATTGTTGCCGGTGTTGCTGCGCTTGTCTGGAGCTCGCATCCCGGCACCACGAATGAGTCGGTCCGGGACGATATCGAATCCACCGCCGAGCCGATCGAAGGCACCGGCACTTACTGGGAGCACGGCCGCGTGGATGCGGACGATGCGGTCAGCGAGCGGTGAGCTGGAAGGCCCGTCGAAACCGTTGTAACCGGACGCGCCGCCAGGTTCCCCGGGATATGACAATGGCCCCGACCACAGCCGAAGCTGTGGTCGGGGCTATTGCATGAGTCCGGCGTCTGATAGCGCCGATGCGCGGCCTTAGGCGCGTGCCTTGGTGTGGCCCTTGGTGAGGACGAGTGCCAGGGCCACCATGCCGACGCCGAGCAGCAGGTGCAGGATGTTGTCAGCACCGTTCACCGGGACGAAGTTCCCGGCGGTGTCCTGCGGGATTACCAGGCCGTAGACGAAGAGGACCAGGTAGATGATGCCGCCGTAGAGCAGGAAAGACCGGGCGCCGCCAGCGGTCTTGGCCAGGACGATGCCGGCCACGCCGAAGAGCAGGTGGACAACGTTGTGCAGGGCCGAGACCTGGAAGATGCCCAGCAGCAGGGCCTCGGAGTGGTGGCCGGCGAAGTGCAGTTGGTCAAAGTTCGCTGTGATGCCTGGAACGAAGCCCAGGACGCCGACCAGCAGGAACACTGCGCCCACTGCCATCGATGCCTTTTGCACGGCGGTGCGGGTGGCCATGCCGGTGTTTGTGTGTGTTGCCATGGTGATCTCCTGAATGCGATATATGTGTCTGGATCAGGTGGTTATGCCTGCCAACCCCAAGGGGTTATGCCAGCTATTCGGGCGCTATCGCAATTCGGATGGGTAATTTCTAAAGCAATTTTGAAGCGAGGGCCAGTGGAATGCCGCGCTTGCCGGCGCCACACTTTGTCCGGGTGCTAGCGCACTCGAATGTTTGACGGCTTCCCCGCGACGTCCCGCGGCTTCATGCCTGCCGCTTCTGCTTGGAGGATGCACCATTTACGCAGCTGCATTCCGAGCACCTTTGACAGCGAACCGTGTTTTTCCTTAACCAAGGGTGATCCCGCAGAGCCGAACGACGTAACGCTGATACTCGTGGCGCCGTGCAGCAGTGGATCGGCCAGCACCGCGGCCCAGGCCTTCTCCAGGGCCTTTGCTGCGGCGTCAGCGCTTCCGTTGACGCCCTGGAAGCTGCGCGACACGTGGGCTTGCATCCGCTGCTGCTCCGTCAGGGCCGGCGCGGGCTTCGGTGCTTTTACGACGGCGGCAGCCGGTGCTGGTGGCTTTGGCTGCGGTTGCGGTTCTGCGTGGCGGGAATTGCCGCCGGCTCCGGCCAGCATCAGATCCGCGAGTTCTACGTGAAGCGCAGCGATCTGCCGATGGATTTCGCTGATCCGCTGCACCGCGTCGATGCCCGCGTCGTGCCTCGGCACGCCCAGCCTGGCCTTCAGGTCAGCCGGGCAGCTGGTGCGGAACAGGGCGCAGAGCGCTTTCGCTACAGCAAGGCGCGCGTGGGCGCCGGGCAGGTGCAGCGGCGCAGGGCTGGTTGACGTGCCGATCACCGCAGCGAGGTCCGGCAGGCTTCCATACACCTTGCCCCACCGAATCCGTTCAATCTCCGTCCGCTCATCCACCTGCGGGGAGTACACGCTTTGCATCAGCAGTAGTTGACGCGGGTCAAAGTCAGGAAAGTGCTGAGGGAGGATCCCGTTGCGCAGGGCCAGGCGTACGGCGTCGAGCTGTTTTGAAACCTGCTCTATGGGGTTGGCAACCAGCAGTCCGCCCTCCAGCTGCCATCCGGTACCGGTATCGGTCGCCGAGACCACGCGGTGGGGGAATGCCTTCCATTCGCTGACCATCAGCGTCCCGTGCCGGACGTTATAGAAGAACCAGTCGATCTCGGCCACCGGCCTGCCCGGGGCGTCCACCCTGCAATTGCTGAACGCCCACACGTCGTCGTCGAGCAGTTCACCCAGCCTTGCGACGTCGCGCGGGGAGGGACGGTGCGCCGCCGAGTTGGCGGAAGGAAAATGAAGCAACGAAGGCCTTCTGGGGCGCCGGGGCCAGCGAAGGGAACCCCACGCCCCAAGCCAGTCGCGCCTCATGCGCTACGCCATCATCACCGGCCGCGTGGTCCAGCCGCAAGTCCATCCAGCGCCCAGTCCCAGCGGATCAACTCCTGCTCGAGTCGCACTGCCGGGCCATAGGTGTCTTTCACCAGCCCTTCGTAAAGTCCTGCCTCATCCGCCGTCAACCGGGTCAGCCCGGTCCTGGCTGGCGACGGCTCAGTGCCCCACACATCCCGGTGGGCCAGGAGCGTTGCCTCGTCCATCAGCAGACTGACCACGTGCGGGTGCACTGCACGGAGCTGGTCAAGAATCTGGAACCCGTGCGTGTCCAGATCGCCCCAGTAGAAAACTTCGCAGGACCGGAGCCATTCGGCGTCCCGCAAGGAGGAGAACCCGTAACCGCCGCCGTAGATCGCCAGCGTGTCCCGGCGTTCCGGGAGGGCCAGGAAGTTGACCAGGTTCTCGGTGATCAGCACTTTTGTGACGGGCAGGCGCAGGGTGCTGAACGCACCGGCCGTCACTGTGACATCCCGCGCGTTGCCTAGCAAAGGGACAACAGCATCCAGCGAACGGAACCGCACGAGCTCCGGCGGGTGCAGGAATCCATGCCTGGCGGCAAAACGGGCGGCAGGAGTCCGCGGCGCCGCCTGCCCCAGGAGGGAGCCGGCTTCAGCGGCCACGTCAGCCAACTGTTGAGCGGCAGCTTCCGGCGCATCGCCGGCAGCTGTCTGCGGGGACAGGGTTCCGAGTAGTTCGTCAATCACTGGCCGGTTGCCCTCGATAAACTTGGTATGCACGCCGGACAGGCTCAGCTGGCGGACGTAGACCCCGGGTTCCGGGTTGTCCCGCAGCCACAACGCAATCCGGCCTGCTGTGAGTGCGCCGGCGCCCAGGTCCAGCAGCTTCAGGGGCCGCCGCAGCGCCCAGGCACGGAACATCGGATCCAGCCCGGCCAGCCCCTCAGCCAGTTCCTGGAACCGAGCGGCATCTTTGGTCTTGCCCGCAAAGGCAATCTCGTCCTCCGCAGAGGCAAAAACAACCGCTGCGGGCAGCTGGTTCGGCCCAATCGTGTTGCGGCCCACCTCGGCGGTCTCCAGCGTGAACGGCCCGACGGCGGCAAACAGGTGCTCTGCCCACGCGCGCGCCGCCGCGTAATCGCGCAGGAGGGCCGCCGCCGTCGGCCGCTTCAGCGAACGACGGCGGGGGTAGGCGCCGCTGGGCTCCAGCAGTTCGCGGAGGAGGGCGCCGCTGTTCCACGCCTTCAGGGACAGGGTGCGAAGGTCAGGCAGGGTGGTCCACCCCTGTGCCTGGCCTGCAGAGCTGTCAGCGCGGAGGTCCCTTCCCGAACCTCGCAAGCTCGCTTCGGGCCCCTCGGGACGCCGCTTAGGCACGCCGGTCCCGTTCGTCCCGGTACTCCTGGATGGTCATGTTCCGCAGCTGTGAATCGTTGCCGTTGGTGTTGGCCACGAAGCCCACGTGTGCCACAAACGGCTCGATCACGTGGATCTTCTGCAGGGGAGTGACAATCAGCAGCTGCAGCTTCATGCGTTGGAACAGCTCCAGCCCGTAGCGGGCAGACTCGTCGGAGCCGCGGCCGAACGCCTCGTCGATCACCACGAAGCGGAAGCTGCGGCCCTTGCCCGCGCTCCTCCCGGCCCCCGAAGCGCCCTGCCCCCCGCCCAGGCCGAACTGGAACGCGAGCGCGGCCGCAAGGATGGTGTAGGCCAGCTTTTCCTTCTGCCCGCCGGACTTGCCGCCGGAATCGGTGAAGTGCTCAAACTCCTCACCCGTCTCGGTCCACTTCTCGGAGGCGGAGAACGTGAACCAGTTCCGCACGTCCGTGACTTTCGCGGTCCATCGCTCGTCCAGGGCGGTGAAGCCGTCGCGGCCGCGGAACCGTTCAATCAGGCGCTCCACCTGGAGGTACTTCTGTTCGGAGTACTGGTCCTCGTCCCCGATGGTTCCCTCCGAGCAGGCCCGCAGGTCCGTTCCGAACTGCCGTACGTCCAGGTCCGTGGTGTTCTGGTGCTCCAGCTGGATGTGCCGGCCGCGGTTGTACTCGATGGTGGCCAGGGATTCGTTGATCTTGGTGATCCGGCTGACGATGTCCTGGCGGCGGCTGTCCAGGAAGGCGTTGAACGCCACCACCTCGTGGATGGTGTTCTGGTTCAGGGACTCCTTGAAATGCGCCTCGAACTTGGGCAGATCGTTCTTTTCCAGCTGCTCGAGCAGGCGGTCGTAGTCTCCGGCGGCGTCGAGCGAAGCGTCGATCTCCGTGGTTTCGTTCGGATACTTGTTCCGGAAATCCGCCATCAGACGCACCGTGCCTGCCTCCGCCGTGGCCAGACGCTTGGACAGCGCATCGATGGTTTTCGTCAGCTCCTGCCGCACCGCGCTCTCAACAGCCACGGTGTTCCGGTAGGTGAGGACTCTCTCCCCGGGCGCCGCCGCGGCGAGGCCCGCGACGGAAGCTAGCAACCCGGCGTCGTCCGTGAGCGGCTCCTCCGCCAGCGCGGCACGGCACTCGGCGATGGCCTCCGCGAGGTTCTCGGTGTCCTTCTCATTCGCTCCGAGCCGCTGCTGGATCTTGTTGGCCCGCTCTTCGAAACGCTGCAGGTCAGTTTTCATGGCGGCCTCGCGGGCAGCCAGCTCCTGGAGGATGTTGCTGGCTGACTCCAGCACCCGCCGCTCCTCCTTGAACTCCTCGATCCGCCGGGAAGTGAGCTCCCAGTTGACCTCGCCGAAATCCGCCACCGAGCGCACGGTGCCTAGTTGCTGGTTCTTCCGGCCGAGGTCGCCCAGCTGGCGGTCGACGTTGGCCAGCTGCGTCGCGGCCACCTGGAGCTGGCCCTTTGCCGCGTCCAGCTCGGCGAGGAACCGGTTGACCTTGTCCTGGTTGTCCCAGCCGAGCACGAAGTTCCGCCGGTCCCCGATGTCCCTGCGGTCATCCTTTTCGTGCCGGCCGCGGCCGCCCTTGAGCTGTCCGTTGGCGGTCAGCGCCTTGGGGAAGCGCCGGAAGTCGGCCAGCGTGTCACAGCAGACGTAGTCGAAACGGCCCGCCAGTTCCTCCAGCAGAAAATCGCGGAACGGTGTGCCCTGCTTGATGGCGATCTTGGCAGCCAGGGTTCCGGGTTCAGCACTGCGGGCAGAGTAAGAGTCGCCCACCCTCAGGTAGACGAGCTTGCCCTTGAGGTTGTTCGAGTCCACCCAGCTGCTCACCGCAGCATAATGTTCAGCCGGCACCAGCAGGGACAGTGCGAAGCCCCTCAGGGTCCGTTCGGCTGCGCCTTCCCAGGCGGCTTCGCCGTCGCGGACGCGCAGCAGCTCTCCGGCGAACGGCAGCGCCTTCTCCGGCACGCCGGTTCCCTCGCACAGCCGGCGGCGGATCCCCACCTGGTCAAGCGGCAGCAGGTTCCGGCGGGACTGGAGGCTGGTGAGTTCCGCTGTGAGTCCGGCGGCGCGTTCGGTCAGGACAGTGCGCGTCATGGTCAGCTCGGTGCGCTGCTCCTGCAGGTCCCTGTTCTGCTCCGCCAGTCCGGATTCGACGGCGGCCAGCCCGTCACGGTTGGCGTCGAACAGCACCCGGTCCTCCGGTGCCCGCAGGCCCAGCTCCGCCGCGGCGGCCGCGTAGGTCTGGTACCGGGTGCGCTGTACGGCTGCTTCGCGCTCCAGGCGGGCGATGTCCGCGTCGATTGCCGCGAGCCGGCCGCCGCCGTTGGAACGGATGTCCTCCGCTACGGCGCCAAGATCGTGCCGAAGTTCGGTGATGCGGGCGGTCACGGAGGCGTTGTCCTCGCGCAGCCGCTGGCCGGTGCTGTCCAGCTCGGCGGCATGTTCGAGGCTGAGGATCAGCTTCTGGTTGGTGAACCAGGGGTGCAGCTGGTCCCGCTGGTCCCTGGCTTTCTGGTCCTGGAGCGTGAGTTTGGCGTGCCTGGCGGCCCCCTCGCGGATTGGGGTCAGCATGGCGATCTGGTCCTTGGCGCGCAGCACTGCGCCGTGGGCCTTTTTGAGGTCATCGAAGTGGTGGATCAGGTTCTTGATCCGGCTCTCCACGTCGTCCTCGTCCAGCATGTTGGTGCGGACAAAGGAGGTGATGTTTTCCACCTGCTTCATGGACACCGTCCGGTGGAACAGCTCCATGGCCTGGTTCCCGCTGATGCCGAACTGGCGCTTAAACGCTGCCGCATAGGGCTCGAAGGTGTCGTGGACGGTGGCGCCAGCGGCCTTGAGTTTCTTTTTCAGTTTGAAAGGGTCCTGGCCGAAGTTTGAAAAATCCTCCGCAATGGACTGGTCGGTCTCGGCCAGGGAGTAGAAACGGCTCGGCTGGCCGGCTTCCTGCACCGCCCATAACGTGACGGCCAGGGTGACCGACTTGTCCAGCACGGCGTTGTGGAACACCGCGAGCACCACGGTGAGCGCCCCGGTTCCACGCAGCGACACGGGCCTGGAGTTTTCACCGCCGGTGCTGCGGGTGCTCTTGTGGTAGCCCCGTACATAGGACATGAGGCTGCGTTCCTTCTTCTGCGCCCCTGCGGCCTTGTTGTATTCGATCTTGTTGGCCGGCAGCAGGAGCGTGGTGATGGCATCCACCACCGTCGACTTTCCCGAACCGATGTCCCCGGTCAGCAGGCTGTTAGCGCCGTCCAGACGGAACGTGCGCACACCCTGGTGAAACGTGCCCCAGTTGAGCAGCTCCAGACGGTGCAGCCGGTAGCCCGGGGGAGTGCCGGCGTCGTCCGCTGGGTATCCTTCCGGCTGGTCCACGGGGTCCTCCAGGCTGAACAGGCTGTCCTGCAGATCCGCGGTCACGGCAGTTCCCCTTCGGTGGTGCTTTCAGGCGTTTTCGGTCGAGCACCTGCCGGTTCCTCCAGGGACGCCCGGTAGTCCGCAAGGCGGGCGTCAAACTCCTCCAGCCACTGGGCGTCAACGTACGCCTTCAGGATCCTGGCCACCTCATAGGTGTCCGCCTGGCCGCGGAGCCTGCGGAGGAAGCCCAGCTCCACCACCTTTTTGATGGTGGCGCCCAGCTTGTCCAGGATCTTGGCCTGGTTGCTGGATTCCGGCAGGAAAACCGCCACCATGTCCACGATTTCCTGCTCCGTCATGATGAGGCGGAGCTCGCTGCTGTTGGTATCGAACTCAAGCATCCGGCCGCGCAGCAGGGCCAGCAGGAGACTGACGTCGAAGGTGAGCCGGCGTCGCGGGATAAGCCGGGGCAGGTTGCCTTCAGGATCCTCCTTGGACCGGAGGAATGCGTAGCCCTCGGACTCATCCAGGATCAGGTCCAGCCCGAGCACGGCAACATAATCCCGGGCCTGGGATTCGAGGGTGAGCAGGGACTGCCAGACCTTCTCATCCGACTCGGCGTACAGGACGCCCCTGAAGAGGCGGGTGACGACGCCGGGAAGTTCCTCGGGCGTCCGGGCTGCAGTTTCGATGATGTCAGGGGAATTCATGCCGGCCTCACAAAAATGATCTGGTCTATGGTGGCTTCGCGGATGCTGCCGTCGGGGAGCTGCCACTGCAGTTGCTGGGGCACGTCGTCGTGGATGCTGGCCCATTCGGACTCGCTGGCCAGCTGGTAGTACGCAACAATCTCGGCCAGTCCCTGCTGCAGCGGATGTGCTTTGGTGACTTCAATGAGGGTTGCCTGTTCGGCGTCGGCCAGGACGGAATCGATGTTCGCCTGCAGGCGCTCCTTATCCACGTGGAACTGGCTGAACAGGGCGCCGGCGTCAACCTCCGAATCATCGGCGGCCAGGACGTCGTCGTCCACCATCATCTTCCGGCTTGGCTCGTACAGTGGCCGCTCGAAAGGCAGCGCGACGTCCACGGACTGCGCGGCGATGTCCATAAAGATGCCCGACGGCGGCGCCTCCCGGGTGCCCAGGGCGCCGGATTCGATACTGCGGATCAGCCGCATGATGCGCTTGTTTTCCAGGAACACCTTGTCGTCGAGGAGCCGGCGCATCTGCTCGGACAGCTGGCGGACGGTGGACTGGGTCTGGTCCACTGCGGGCAGCCAGTCCTGGTGCAGCCTGGTCACGGACTGCAGGTCCTTAATGCCGGCCAGCGCCTCAATCTCCGTGGCCCGCTGCAGGAGGTCCTGCAGTTCGGTGCGCAGCTGCGGGGACATGAGATAGTCCCAGAACCCCTGGAAGGTGCGGCCCTGGAGGGAGCTGCTGATGCCCTGCTGGTTGGCGAAGATGGTTTCCAGGAGCTCTCCCTGAGTGCCGTCCCAGGTGGCGATCTGCTCCCGTACCTGCCGGTCAAGCTTCCGGAAGTTCTGCTCCACCTCGCGGAAATCGGCGAGGAGGTCTTTGGCGAGGGTGGTCAACTGCTGGAAGTGGTCCAGCGCCTCCGGGGCGGTCATCACCCTGACGTTGCCGTCCCTGATCCGCTGCATCTCGGCGTCAATCCCGTCCCGCTGGCGCTGCAGCTCGGCCAGCCGGACCTCAGGATCGGTCTCGGACTGCTGGACCAGGGCCTTGAGGACCGCGAAGATGCTGGTGAGCCGTGACTGAGTGGCCACGAAGTCCCGGCCGCGGAGGTTCTCCACCCACCGGACCACGTCCTCGGCGGCTGGGGTGAGGTCGTAGTGCGGTTCATCCTGGCCCGCTACGTAGTACTTGCGCAGCCACGCCTTCTCGCTGGCAGCCCAATCGTCCAGGTACTCGCCGGCAAGGCGCGGGAACTTGTCCTCACCGTAGACGTCGCGCAGGCCGAACAGGATGTCATCCAAATGGTCGATGAGCTCCTGCCGGCCGATGTCCCGCTGGTTCGGGCCGGTGAAGGCTTTGATAAAGAAACTGATGGCCAGCGGGGCGTTCTGCGCACGCAGCAGGGACCAGCCTGCGTGGTTCTCACGCAGGGCGTTGACGGCGTAGAAATCCAAGGCGTCCTAAAGCGGGTTTTGCGGCGGGATGATTTATCAGCCCAAGCTACACGCCGCCGCCGACAATTTCTCTGGCGGACGAGCGAATTGCTGCCTGATGACGCCCCGGTGCGTAGCCGATCAGCGGTCGCCGCGGACGTCGTCCAGGTTTTGCACCGTGCCGGCTTCTGCGGTGACCCTCGGCAGGGGGACGTCCGTAGGGCTGGCGGCCTGGCCGGCTTCCGCCTGCTCCCAGTGCCGCCGGAGCAACCCGGCCAACCGCCCGGGCTCGATCCGATGCGGGGGATCGAAGTGGTGGCGCTTGGGGAACACTTCCAGATGGAAGTCCGGGAAGAACACCCTTGCCAGCCGACTGGCAATCTCGCCGTAGGCATCCGGGTTGCTTAGGCCGCCCAAGGCGTAGAACACCGGCCGCGGAAACGCCGCCAGACGCTCTCTCTCCAGGTCGTAGTCCTTGAAGGACCGCAGGAAGGCCTTGGTGCCCGCGGGCCGTTTCGCCATCCACGGCGGCGGGGGAACCGGCGGTGGTGGCGGAAGGACGGCGTCGGGCTTGACTCCCAGCCTCATGAAGGCGGGGAGGAACTGTTCCGGCGGGAGCGCTTGGAGCTGCTCGTACTTCTTCCAGAGCTCCGTATGCCCGGCGCTCCAGTCCCAGTTCCCGGCCCAGGCAGGCTCTAGCAGCGCCAGGCTGAGCAGTCTGTCAGGGTGCCTGGCGGCGAACGCCAGGGCGGCTGCGCCGCCACCGGAGTGTCCGGCCAGGTGGAAGGTCTCCCAACCGAGGGCGTCGGCCTCGCGCAGCACGCCGTCAATCTCCGTGTCCAGGCTCCAGCCAGGCGGAGGCTCGTTGTCCGCGTAGAGTTCGAGGTCCTTGGCGACGGCCTGTACCCCGGGACCCAGGGCTTCAATCAGGGCGTCGTAGGCCGGCCGGGCCGGGAGAATGGAGCCCGGAAGCAGAATGGCTCGAATCCGATCCATAAACGAACCATACGCCCGGTCCGGTTGTTCCTGACAGCCCCGTGGCGAGGCCCGCTGAATCCCCGAAGGGGACGGCCCGCTCAGCACTTTGCCCGGGGAGTGACAGGCTGAATTTGGTGGCAAAATGTGCCGACTGAAGCCGATGGTAATTAGTGCTCCAAATCTCCTGTAGGGTTGATCCTGTTGTTGTGTTTATGCAGTTGGTAGTTCAGGCAGTACGCGGGGTCGAAAGTCCTCGTTCTTCTGAAGTAGCGGTTTTGAACACCCCACACCGGAGGACCCGAAAGTCGGGACTTTTCCTCCACCTTCACGAAGGACAAAAATAATGGCTACTGGTACCGTCAAATGGTTTAACGCTGAAAAGGGCTTCGGCTTCATTTCCCCCGATGACTCCTCACAGGACGTTTTCGCACACTACTCTGCGATCGCTTCCTCCGGCTTCCGCTCACTCGAAGAGAACCAGAAGGTCTCCTTCGAAACCGAGCAGGGCCCCAAGGGTCCCCAGGCCGTAAACATCCAGTCCCTCTAATTTTTTAGAGAAACTGGGGCCTTAGGGTTTCAAAGTTTGAAAGCAGGGCCGGTCACTGACCGGCCCTGCTTTTTGTTAATCCACGTGTGCTTCTTCGGCGGCTCTCGGCCGGTTGTCAGGCGTGCCGACCAGTGCGGCGGGTTAGCGGCTTGGGTCTTTGCAGGCCCAGCCACCCGCTTCTGGCCGCAGCATTGGCGGCCGTGGCCCGCTTGGGCGGCGCTGGCCAGCACCGTCTAAGCGGGCCCGGGCCGCCTTAAACAGAAAGCAGCAGCTGACTTAGTGGAGCCCCATCGCGTTTCGCACCTCATCGAGGATGTGGTGCATCGCGTTCTCGGCAGCAACAGCGTCCCCGCCAGCGACGGCAGCAGCAACATCCTCGTGCGCCTGCAGTGCCTCGTTCCGCGGCTTGAAGGGCATCAGCCCCTGCTTGGTACGGCTGGTGAGCACCTCGGCCACCATGCCCTCCAGCGCAAGGAACATCTCATTGCCGCAGCTCTCCAGCAGCAGGCAATGGAATTCGATGTCCGCCGCCAGGAAGGCCTCAAGCTCCCCGGCCTCGCCGAGCCGGCGGAGGTCGGCAGCGAGCGACGTCAGCTTCGCCCGCTCAGCGGCGCTCGCCCGGCGTGCGGCGCCGGCAGCAGCAATAGGTTCGACGGCGATGCGCAGCTCCGTGAGGCTGCTGTACTGGATCTCGCGCCGGTCCGAGGCGAGCCGCCAGCGCACCAGCTTGGGGTCAAAGACATTCCAGAGCCGGCGCTCCTGCACCACGATGCCCACCCGCCTGCGCGAGTACACCAGGTTCATGGACTCAAGGACCTTCATGGTGTCGCGGGCTACAGTCCGGGAGATGCCGTATTCCTGCTGGAGCCCCTCCAGAGTGAGCCGGCTTCCGGGTGGTAATTCACCGGAAGCAATGGCTACGCCGACCGCCTCCAAAACGCGTTCATGCATGGCGGGGGAGGCCCCGCCGTCGTGCGCGGTGTCCGCGTCCTGTGGTGTCGCCCTCGACATCTTTCCTGCCTTCCTCTGCGCCTGCGCGCATTTCCAGCTTACTCAAAAACACCTAAAGGTATGACTTGTGACACGGAAAGATAGTATCTGTCGTGCCAAAAGGTGCTACCTTATTTCCAGCGCACCTCCTCGGGAGATGCGCGACGAGCTTTCTTCACTAAGCCAACGGCGTCTTCTTCGGAGGTAAACATGCAGTATCCCGCCACGCATCTGGTGGTGATGGGGGTTGCCGGTTCCGGCAAGTCCACCATTGCGGCAGCGCTTTCCCAACAGCTGGGCTGGGCATGCGCCGAAGCGGACGAGTTCCATCCGCAGTCCAACATCCAGAAGATGAGCCAGGGCATTCCCTTGCAGGACGAGGACCGCTGGCCCTGGCTGCAGGAGATCCAGAAGTGGATGACCACCCAGGCCCAGGCCGGCAAGAGCACAGTGCTCACCTGCTCCGCCCTCAAGCAGAGCTACCGGCAGCTGCTTGCCCAGGCGGACGGCCGCGTCCTGTTCCTGCACCTCCACGGCGAAGCCGACCTGATCGGCCAGCGCATGCAGGGCCGCGAAGGCCACTTCATGCCGCCCACGCTCCTGCCCAGCCAGCTGGCAACGCTGGAACCACTGAGCGACGACGAACTCGCTGCCGGCAGCCTCCGCCTGGACATCTCCAAGTCCCCGGAAGAGCTCGTGAAAACCATCATCGCCTCGCTGAAGCTTTCCGCCGGCCAGGCGTCCTAAACACTTCCGTTTCCCCAAACCCCAACAAAACTCTGTTTCAAAGGAGAACCATGACCATCGAAGGATGGACTCAAACGATGGGTGCAGGCCCCCTGCTGCTCATCGCCGCGGCCGCGATCGCCGCGCTGCTGTTCCTGATCATCAAGCTGCGCATGCACGCGCTGCTCGCCCTGATCGTGATCAGCCTCGCCACCGCCTTCGCCACCGGCATCCCCGCCAACCAGGTGGTGCCCGTACTAATCAACGGCTTCGGCACGACCCTGGGCACCGTGGCACTCCTCGTGGGCCTGGGCGCCATGCTCGGCCGCATCGTCGAAACCAGCGGCGGCGCCAAGGTCCTGGCCGACTACCTCATCGGCATCTTCGGTGAGAAGCGTGCCCCCTTCGCCCTTGGCCTTGCCTCGCTGATCTTCGGCTTCCCCATCTTCTTCGACGCCGGCCTGGTGGTCATGCTGCCCGTCGTCTTCGCCGTCGCCCACCGCCTGGGCGGGGGAGTGCTCCGCTACGGCCTCCCGGCCGCCGGCGCGTTCTCCGTGATGCACATCTTCCTGCCGCCGCACCCGGGCCCGGTGTCCGCGTCCGCCTTCTTTGAGGCCAACGTTGGCCTGGTAATGATCGCCGGCCTCATTGTGGCCATCCCCACCTGGTACGTCACCGCCTACCTCTTCGGCCTCTACACGGGCCGGAAGCTCGTTCTGCCCGTGCCGGAACTGCTGGGCCATGCAACGGCCGACGCCGAGTCCCACCCGCCGCGCTTCCGCACCATCGTGGGGCTGCTGCTCCTGCCGCTGGTCCTGATCTTCATGAACACCGGCCTGAACACGCTGGCCTCCTCCGGCGTGTTGAGCGAAGGCGTCAAGGACGAGCAGTGGTTCCAGGTCCTGCGCACTATCGGTGAAACGCCGGTTGCGCTGCTGATCGCCGTGATCGTGGCGATGTTCGTCCTGGGTGCCAAGCGCGGCAAGGACGCCGGAGCGCTGGAGAAACTGCTCGAATCCTCCCTGGGCCCGGTCTGCTCCGTCATCCTGATCACCGGTGCCGGCGGCATGTTCGGCGGCGTCCTGCGCACGTCCGGCATCGGCACCGCACTCGCCGATGTCCTGGGCGACCTGGGCATCCCGCTCATCCTGGCAGGCTTCCTGATCTCGGCCATCCTCCGCATCGCCCAGGGTTCCGCCACTGTGGCACTCACCACCACCGCAGGCCTGATCGCCCCGGCCGTGGCGTTGGCAGGACTGAACGGCATGCAGGTCGCGTCCCTGGTCATCGCCGTGGCCGCCGGCTCCGTGGTGGTCTCCCACGTCAACGACTCCGGCTTCTGGCTGGTTGGCCGCTTCTTCGGCATGGACGTCAAGACCACCCTGAAGACCTGGACCGTGATGGAAACCCTCATCGGCGTGATGGGCTTCGCGATCGCCGCAGTGATCTTCCTGCTCGCCGGCCTGGCGGGTTAGCTTTCCCCAGCTGGCCCCTCCCAACCAAGTAGCGCCAGGTGTCGTTTTGAGCCCCCAAAACGACACCTGGCGCTACTTGCTTTAAGTGGCGGCCGATTTCCCCGTGTCCTGGCCCCCATATCCTTGGACGGTGACTCTCCTTCAAGCTGTTTTTTCGTTTGCTTTGGTTGCCGGGCTTCTGACGCTGGTCCCCGGCTTGGACACCGCTCTTGTCCTGCGCTCGTCCATCTCCAAATCGCGCCGTTTCGCCTTCGCCACAGCACTGGGAATCAGCACTGGCGCGATGATCTGGGGAGTTGCTGCGGCGGTTGGCGTCTCCGCACTCCTGGCTGCCTCTGAATTCGCCTACCGGATGCTGACCATCGCCGGGGCGGCGTACATGATGTGGCTGGGACTGTCGCTGCTGTGGAAGAGCCTGCGCCAGGGCACGGCTGCGCCGACGGGCGACAATTTGGTGCCTGCGGGCGGGGATGGCATGGTCAAGGGCTGGCTGACCGGGACCGGCACCAATCTGCTCAACCCGAAAGTGGGCGTCTTCTATATCGCGACCATCCCGCAGTTCATTCCGGCAGGGGCATCACCCTTGCTGGTGGGCATCCTGCTGGCAGGCATCCACTGCATCCTGGCGATGGCCTGGTTCACCCTTCTGATCTTCGCCACCGGCTATGCCTCCCGCTGGCTCAAAGGGACCCGCAGCATCCGCATCATCGACAGCATCACCGGAACCGTCCTCGTGGGCTTCGGTCTCAAGCTCGCCCTCGAACCTGCCCATTAGCCTTACCCGCTGCTACTTCGCTGCTCGGGCTTTCGGAGTCTTGGGTTCCTTGGGCGGCAGCCCCGCCACGTACTCGAAGGCTTTGTGGATCCAGGCTTTCGCCCGTGCGTCGTCGCCGTCGCCCTCTTCGTTCCACATCTCCGGGAGGCCGGTGTAGTCGCCCATGGGGCGCTCGGCAGGCCCGAATGGGACCGTCCGCTCCGCGCTTTCGAGTTCCTGCCGGTCCTCGGGAGACAGCTTGATGCCGATGGTGGGCCCAAACAGCCCGGCGAACATGTTGCCGTTTACAAACGCGCCCAGGTTCCCGAACATCGGCTTGACCACCACGTCCGCGTGGTCCGGAACCAGGGACTTGAAGCGCTCCTTGTCCCCGGCCGTTGCTTTTGGCATCTCCATGACGGTCCTCCCTCGGCTCGGCTGGTGTCTGCAGGATATGCCGTGGCAGGGGCGGCAGGGAACACCTGGCCTGCCGGCGTCGTTGTGCCAAGGGCGGCATGCTTCAGCGTGGCGCGTGACGTTCCACTGACCAAAGGACAATCCTTGACTCCTCGCACCATCGTGATCACCGGCGCCAGCGACGGCATTGGCGCAGCAGCCGCGCGGACGCTGGTGAAGGCAGGGGAGCAGGTGGTCGTCGTCGGCCGTTCCGAAGAGAAGACCCGCGCCATCGCCAAGGAGTTGAACGCCGACTACTTCGTCAGCGACTTCTCCAAGCTTGCGCAGGTCCGCACCCTGGCCGCGCAGCTGCAGTCCGACTACCCGCGCATCGATGTCCTGGCCAACAACGCCGGTGGAATTATGGGAAAGCGCACCCTCACCGTGGACGGCAACGAATCCACGTTCCAGATCAACCACCTGGCGCCGTTCCTGCTCACCACCCTGCTGATGGACACGCTCGTTGCCAGCAACGCTAAGGTGATCAACACCTCCAGTGCCGCCAATGGCTTCGGCAGGCTGGACCTCGCGGACCTCACCGCCGAACGCAGCTACTCCACCAACCGGGCGTACGGCACCGGCAAGCTTGCCAACATCCTGTTCACCGCCGAGCTGCACCGCCGGTATGCGGACCAGGGCATCACGACGGCGGCGTTCCACCCTGGCGTGGTCCGCACCAACTTCGCGGCCGAGTCCACCAGCCCCTTCCGCCATGCGTACAAAACCATATTGAACCGGTTCATGCTCACCCCGGACCAGGGCGCCGACACCCTGCTCTGGCTTGTCAACGGCACCCCGGGCAAGGACTGGTTCTCCGGCGCCTTCTACGCGAAACGCGCCCTGTCCAAGGCCAATCCCCAGGCTTACGACGCCGAGCTGGCGCGCGGGCTGTGGGAGAAGAGCGAAGAGCTGGTTCGGGCTTCTTCGTAAAACGCGGCTGTCACTCGCAGCCGAGGCCGTCGTTGTCCTTGCCGTCCAGCTCATAGATGTCGTCGCCGATGACGCGAACGGGTCCCTGCACGTAGGCGGGTCCGTTGCCGCTTCCGCCGGCGCAGTCGACATCTGAAGCGATGGGAACACAGCCGGAGTAGTTCGGGTCGCAGCCTGAAGGAGCCGGTGGAGCCGCGGGAGCAACGTATTGCGGTGCAGGTGGTGCTGCCCTTGCGGCGGCTTCCTGCGCAGCCTTGGCCTCTGCTGCCTTGGCCGCTTCAGCAGCCTTTTCAGCAGCGGCGGCTTCTGCAGCTGCTTTCTCCGCGGCGGCTTTGTCGGCGGCTGCCTTTTCGGCGGCCGCCTTTGCTGCAGCGACCTCCGCAAGCTTGGCGGTAAGGCGCTTTGACTCGGAAGCTTCAAGCCAGATCAACGTTCCCGCCTCATCGGCGGTGCAGACAAAGGTGAGCCCGGTGACCTCTTCTTGACTCTGCAGCGAAGCGCAAGCAGTTCCTGCGATTGGTGTGGGAGTGGACGTAGCAGTTGCCGCGTTGGTAGTGGGTTCTTCTCGGCCAGCACTGCTCGTATTTCCAGCGTTGCTGCATGACGGCAGCACGACGGCCGCAGCGGTCACGGCCGCAAACACAGCAATTCTTGGCCATCTCCCCTGGGTGATTGGCTTAGGCGATGACTCTGCGTCCCGGGAATGGAGCTGCCGGTATTTATTGCGACTTGTGTTCATTGGTGCCCCGCATATTGCGCAACGCTGGGACTTGCAAGGCGAGCCTAGCACCGGTCTTTCTGTGGAGGAAGAGTCGAATCAAAGCCCAGTCCCGACCCTCGTTGAAAACTTCCCAAAGAGGCTAGCGGCTGCCGTTCCGGGCCAGCGCCTCGCCGATAATTCGCGCACCTTCCGGGTAGGCGCCCGGATTCGGGCCGGAGTAGTTCAGCCGCACGAACGGACCGGCGGGCTCGGCCGGGAACCACTCGGTGCCGGCGGCAATCATCACGCCGGCGTCCTCGCAGTCCCGGGTCAGCCGCGGCAGGTCCGTGCCGTCCGGCATCCGCAGCCACAGGTTCAGCCCGCCCTTGGGCAGCAGCTCGATATGGGCCTGCGGAACATGCTCCCGGACGCTGGTGACCAGCAGGTCCCGCCGCGACTGAAGCTGCTGCCGCAGGCTCCGCAGGTGCGTCTGCCACCCCGGCTGCGTCACCACATCCAGCGCCGCGGCCTGCAGCAGACCGCTGACGTACATCGACTCCGCCGCCCGCTGGCCCAGGATCCGTTCCCGTGCCGGACCGCGCGCGATGACCGCGGCGATCCTGATGGCGGTGGAAACGCTCTTGGTCAGGGACCGGACATAAACGACGTGCCCAGAGTCGTCCCGCGCGGCAACCGGGACAGGATCGGACGTGATCCCGAAATCATGCGCCCAGTCGTCCTCCGCAAGAAACGCGCCGTGCCGCCGGACCACCTCGAGGACCTCCTCGCCGCGCCCCGGAGCCCACTGCGCTCCCGTGGGATTCGCGTAGTTGGGCTGCGCGTAGAAAGCCCGGGCGCCGGTCTCCTCAAAGGCGCGGGCCAAAGCCACAGGATCAGGACCCTCGGGCCCGCTGGGTACGGGGACAACCCGGACCCCCGTCTGGGCCGCGGCCAAAATAGCACCCCAGTACGTGGGCGACTCCATCAGCAGCGGCTGCCCGCTTCCCACCAGCGCCCGGAAAATCGAACTGAGTCCGCTCTGGCTGCCCGGCAGCACAATCACATCACTCGGCGTCGGGGGAGAGACCCCGGCCGGTGTGGCGGAACCCAACTCATGCGCAAACCACTGCTGCAGCTCCGGCATCCCGGCCGCGGGCGGGCGGGACAGCGCGGCATCGCCGCGGGCGGCACGGGTCAGGGCTGCGCGGACAAGGCGCTCCGGCAGCAGTTCCCGGTCCGGATAGCCGGAGTGGAACGGGATGACGCTGTTGGGGACGTCCCGCATGGTGCCGGAAGCGGAGGGAAGGGCCGACGGCGGCGCCCCCAGTGCCGCCGTCTGCCAGCCATAGTCGGCGGGCCGCGCCGTCCGGACCGCCCGCACGAACGTCCCCACTCCGGGCCTGCTCTCAACCAGTCCCTGTGCCGTCAGTGTCTGCAAAGCCTTCTGCACCGTCACCGGGCTCGCCTGGTACTCCGCCACCAGCGATCGGGTGGACGGCAGCCTGGCACCAGGCGCAGCTGCAGAAATCCACTGCCGAAGTGCCGAAACGATCCGGGAACTGCTATCGTTGTTCATGAAAGAACATAGTAGCGCTACTGTCGCTGAACGGCCAGTGATACTGCCGCGGACCCCGACCGGGGTCTGGTGGGGACTCCTGGGCGTGATTGCCTTTTCCTTCACGGTACCATTCACCCGCGTGGCGGTGGCCGGCCTGTCCCCGCTGTTCATCGGCTCCGGCCGCGCTGTCATCGCAGCAACCCTCGCCGCCGCAGCGCTGGCAATAACCCGGCAGGGACTCCCGTCCGCCCGCACCTGGGCAAGGCTGGCGCTCGTGGCCGGCGGCGTCGTCGTCGGCTTTCCGCTACTCACTTCGTATGCCCTCACCGCCGTCCCCGCCGGGCACGGCGCCGTGGTCATCGCCCTCCTGCCCGCCGCGACGGCCACGGCCGCCGTGCTCCGCACCCGTGAGCGTCCACCCGCAGCCTTCTGGGCTGTCATGGTGCTCGGCTCACTGGCGGCCATCGCGTTTGCGTTCCTGCAGTCCGGCGGGATCGGCCACCTGCACTGGGCCGACCTGCTGCTGCTGGGCGCCGTCATCTGCGCCGCCGTCGGGTACGCCGAGGGCGGCCTGCTGGCGAGGGAGCTCGGCTCCTGGCAGACCATCGCCTGGGCGCTCGTCCTCTCCTTGCCGCTGATGCTGGTCCTCGCCGTCCTTTCGGTTGCGGCCCGGCCGCCCTCAGCCACGCCGGCTGAATGGGCCGCGTTTGCCTACCTCGCCGTGGTCAGCATGTTCCTCGGCTTCTTCGCCTGGTACCGCGGTCTCGCCATCGGACCCATCGCACAGGTCAGCCAGATCCAGCTCCTCCAGCCCGTCCTGAGCATCTGCTGGGCGGCACTCCTGCTGGGCGAAGCCCTGACTCGGACCACCGTCATCGGCGGCCTGGCCGTGGTCGCGTGCGCCGGCGCCGCGGTCCGTGTCCGCCTCCGCCCCGCCCTCATCTCCTGAACCGAAAGGACCCCATCATGTACATCCCCGCCCACTTCGCAGCAGACGCCGACGCCGTCCACCACCTCCTCGCGCGGCCCGCCGCGGCCAACCTGGTCACCATGACGGACCAGGGCCTGCTGGCCACACTGCTGCCCTTCGTCTATGAACCCTCCGTGGGGGAATACGGCGCACTCCACGCCCACATGGCCCGGAACAATCCGCAGTGGTCCAGCGCCATAAAAGGGGAAGCGCTCGCCATCATTGAAGGTCCGGATGCCTACATCTCGCCGTCCTGGTACCCCTCCAAAGCTGAGCACGGCCGCGTGGTACCCACCTGGAACTACTCCACCGCCCATGTCTACGGTGAGCTCGTCATCCAGGACGACGCCGACTGGCTGGGCCGGCACGTCCGGCGCCTGACAGGGCTGCATGAGGACGGCCGGGAACATCCCTGGGCCGCTGACGACGCCCCCGAGCGGTTCATCGCCGGGCAGCTGCGCGCCATCGTGGGCGTCGAGCTGGTGATCACGCGGATCGAGGCCAAGGAAAAGCTCAGCCAGAACCGCTCCGCCGAGGACGCCGCAGGGGTGGTGGCGGGACTTCGGGCAGGCGGGCAGGAAGCCAGTGCCGCCGCGGTGGAGCGCGTGCGCGGCTGAGCCGCGAGGGACGTACGACGGCGTTGGCCCGCCTCCCAGCGGCAGGCGGGCGGCGCCGTCGTACCTTATCCCTGGGCGGTCACCGGAAGTAACAGCGTGCAATATAAGCATGTCTTTATGTCTTTGATGACTGGAAATTCGGCGCGCGTGCTACTTTCAGCACTGTCGACGTGCATTTCTTCGTTTCCCGGAAGCGGGACCAGGGAGACTGCGCGCGCCCAATCGCACCTATCGACCCCCACATTGGAGACGCCCGTGGAACCCTCAGCACCGCTCACGCTGGATGAGCAGCCAACTGGCACGGCAAGGCAACAGGCAGAGTCCGGACTTCGCCGCTCGATGGGCCCGCGCCACCTGGTGATGATCGCCATGGGCGGCGTCATCGGCTCCGGCCTGTTCCTCAGCTCCGGCTACACCATCTCTCAGGCCGGCCCGCTCGGCGCGGTGATTGCCTACCTGGTGGGCGCCTTCGTGGTGTACCTGGTCATGGCCTGCCTGGGTGAACTCGCCATCGCCTACCCGGTGTCCGGCGCGTTCCACATCTACGCCGCCCGCTCCATCGGCCCCGCCACCGGCTTTGCCACCGCCTGGCTGTACTGGCTCTGCTGGGCGGTGGCCATCGGCTCGGAATTCACCGCCTCCGGCCTGCTCATGCAGCGCTGGTTCCCGGATGTGGACGTCTGGGTCTGGTGCCTGGTGTTCGCCGCGGTCCTCTTCGGCTTCAACGCCGTCTCCTCCAAGTTCTTCGGCGAGTCCGAGTTCTGGTTCGCCATCGTGAAGGTGGCCGCCATCATCGTCCTCATCGTGCTCGGCGGTGCCGCCCTCTTCGGTTTCCGCCCGCTCAGCGGCGAGGGAGAGCACCCGTTCTTGTTCGAGGACTTCGCCACCGACGCAGGCTTGTTTCCGAATGGTTTCACCGGTGTCCTGGTCACAGTCCTCGCCGTCTTCTACGCCTTCTCCGGCTCGGAACTCATCGGCGTGGCGGCAGGCGAAACCAGGGACCCCGCCACGAGCATCCCCAAAGCCATGCGCACCACCGTGCTCCGGCTGCTCATCTTCTTCGTTGGGGCCATCGCCGTCATCGCCGCCACCATCCCGTACAACGAGGTGGGCCTGGACGAAAGCCCGTTCGTGACGGTCTTCTCCGCCATCGGCCTCCCCTTCGCCGCCGACATCATGAACTTCGTCATCATCACCGCGCTCCTGTCCGCCGGCAACAGCGGCCTCTTCTCCTGCGCCCGCATGCTCTACTCCCTCTCCGACGAAGGCCACGCACCCCGCGCCTTCAAAAAACTGACCCGCCGCGGCATCCCGTTAATCGCGCTCTCGGTGAGC
The DNA here is from genome assembly GCF_054792695.1 of Arthrobacter sp. Z1-9. NCBI lineage: Bacteria > Bacillati > Actinomycetota > Actinomycetes > Micrococcales > Micrococcaceae > Arthrobacter > Arthrobacter sp. Z1-9. The sequence goes on from NZ_CP096456.1 coordinate 1,291,435, forward strand.
ATGGTGGGCGGCGTCGCGTCGCTGATCAGCAGCGTGGTTGCCCCGGAAACGGTCTACCTGGTGCTGGTCTCGGTGGCGGGCTTCGCCGTGGTGGGCGTGTGGATGTCCATCACCGCCTCGCATTTCTTCCACCGCCGCGCCTTCGTCCGCAACGGCGGCGATGTGTCCGCCCTCGCATACAAAGCGCCGCTGTTCCCACTGGTACCCATCCTGGCGTTCTCGCTCTGCGTGGTCTCCCTGATCGGCATCGCCCTCGACCCCACCCAAGCCGCCGCGCTCTACTTCGGCATCCCGTTTGTGGCCGCCTGCTACATCTGGTTCCACTTCCGCCACGGCCGGAAGGCGCTGCCCGCCAAATAACTGCCCGCCAGGTAACTGTCCGCCACGTAACGGCAGCGGACGACGGCGGCAGCCGGGTTGGGCGCGTCACGCACCTTCCCGGGCGGCCGCCGTCGTTCATTCCTATGCCCTTGCTTCCGCGCCTTTGCGGGGCGGGACCGTGGAAGAATAGGGCGAGGTTTCCGGGGAGGGGCAGATGAGCGTGGATTCGTCCGCTGAGGCGTCGTCAATGGCGCAGGGGCTCCGCATTGTGCGGCTGGTGGCCGACCGGGAGAAACGGGGCCGCCAACTGCTGGGTGTTTCCCAACTGGCGGCCGAATTGGACATGGACCAAAGCCGCGTGTCCCGGCTGACCCAGGAACTGTGCGATCTCGGGCTGCTCGAGCGTGTGGACCGCGGCCCGTTCCGCACCGGTCAGCGGTTCTTCAGCCTGGCCGCCGCGCTGAACACCGGCTGGGTCCGGGAAGCCAAAACGGAACTCGAAGCGCTGGTGGCATCGCTGGGTCTCCGGGCACGGCTCTCGGTCCGGGACGGCTACCGCGTGATCCTGGTCAGGAGTTCAAGCAACGACGCCGTACCCGGAAGCTTCGTGAAGCCCGGCATGGTGACTCCGGCCTGGTGCACCGGCGCCGGCCGGGCGCTGCTCTGGGATCATGACCGGCCTTCCTTGGATGCGCTGCTCCGGGACGTGAACTACATCGGCATCGGCGGTCCTGGTGCTGCCCATTCCACCGATGAGGTCTGGGACCTGATGGTCCGGGACCATGCCGCTGGCTACGTTGCCGCCGTCGAAGAATTTGAGCACGATGTGGTGGAACTTGCGGTGCCTGTGCGCGATGCCGGCGGGGCAATCCTTGCCTCGCTCAGCGTGCTGGGAAGCCGTGCCGGGATCGGGTCTGATGCGGGCTCTTTTGCAGCAGTGCTTGGCCAGGCGGCGGAACGGCTCGGAGCTTCCCGGGCCTAGTCCTGCGGCTGGTAACCGAGCCTTTGTTCGAGCCACCGGCCCTGTGCCATCAGCGCTGCCGCGCACGCTTCCCGGCGCGGCTCCAGTCGGGCCTTGATGCCCACGATCTGCAGCGCCGCCACCACGTCGCCCTTGAAGTCCCGGACGGGGGCGGCCAGGGAGTAGAGCCCTGGTTCGGCCTCCTCGTCCACGATCGTATAACCGCGTTCACGGGCCGCTTCCCGCCGTGCCAGGAAGTCGTTCACGTCTGAGGGCGAGTTCGGGCCGTGGCGGACGAAGTCGACCTCCGCGAAGACGGTCCGCACTTCTGCCTCCGACGCCTCCCAGAGCACTGCCTGGCCTGCATCACTGCAGTAGGCAGGGTAGGGCCGGCCCAGCCAGGAGCCCACCAGGTTGCTGCTGGCCGGGACGCTTTCACCGATGGTCACTGTGCTGTCGCCATGGAGGACCCCAAGGAAGCACGCCTCGTCGGTTTCGCGGGCCAGCGTGTCCAAGGCGGTGCCGCCGTCGGACTGTAAACGGCGTTCCGTCAGCAGTTGCGCGTCGGTGAGGAGGGACCAGTCCAGTGTGTAGGTGCGCTGGCCGGTCCGGGTAAGGAAGCCCTCCTGCTCGCCGCTGCGCAGGTTGCGCGACACCTGGCTGCGGTCCTTGCCCAGGTCCGCGGCGACGTCGGCCACTGTCCCGCCGGGGTGTCCGGCTGCGTGGCGGGCGCCAACAGCAAGGACGGCCATGATTCCGCGGCCCATGCTGGAGGTTTTTGACATGGAGTCGAGTCTAGTGGAGGGCTTTCCTGGCCGTGCGCTGGCAGGGTGGCTGCGGGCAGCGGCGCCAGGACGCCGTCGGAATCGCCGGAACAGTGCCCGCTCGCTGAAGCGTTTCCGCGACCCCGCACTTTTCAGGCGACCACGGCGCAGCTGAGCGGGACGTCGGGCCGCAAAGCCGCATCAGCAGATGGCAAACACCCGTGCCGGGAAACCGCTGCCGCCCAGTGGCCTGGCCCAGGTTGCGACGACGACGGCGCCGGATTCCGGAAGCCCGTCCAGGTTCGCCAGCAGTTCAATCTGCCAGCGGTCCTGCTCCAGGACATAGGTTTCCAGGCTGAAGTCCTGGCGGGAGGTGGCGAGGCCCGGGTCTGTGTCCGTCTGCTCGTGGCCTACCGCCGCAATGGACCGCTCGTTGACCAGGAAGGACAGCACCTCGCGGGACCACCCAGGCGTGTGGCTCAACCCGTCGCTGTCCCGGTTGGCCATGGCGTCCGGGACCGGCCAGCGGCTGCTCCAGCCGGTGCGCAGGGCCACGAAAGCGCCCGCCGGGATGGTGCCGTTCCGGCGTTCCCAGTCCTGCACGTCCTGCAAGGTGGGGGTGGCATCCGGGTTGCCGGCCACGCGGGAGGTGATGTCCAAAACCACCAGCGGAAGGATCATCTCCTCCACCGGGATCTGGTCCAGGGTCCTGCCGCCGCGAATGAAGTGGGACGGCGGATCCACGTGGGTGCCCCATTGGCCCACGATCGTGTACCGATGGGCGGTGAACCCGTCACCCTTCTCCAGGTCAAAGAGGGCCTCCCGCTCCTCATCCGGGAAGGCGGCGAAGTGTGGCTGGCCGGGGTGGAAGGCGTGCGTCAGGTCAACGAATTGCCTGCCCGAGAGCAGCGGCTGCAGGCTCTCCCAGAGGGAAACGGTGGCGGTGTTCGTCATGATGCAGCAGCTCCTTGGGGCACCAGCGCACTGCTGGAAACACTGAGGGGTCCGGTGAGTTCGATGACCGGCACTTCCCACGGGTGGATCTCCACGATCTGGCGCAGAAAGCGTTCCACCGCGGCGTCCTCCAGGGACGCGTCGAAATAGGTAGTGAAAACGAAGGTTGGTGACAGGGTCTGCTCGCCGACGCGGCCCAAGGTGGGGTTGGCGCCCTCGGCCGTGGTGAACCCTTCGAAACCCAGGCCGGATTCGAAAACGTGCTTGTAGTTGCCGAAGTCGCCCAGCTCCCGGAACTGCGTCAGTGCCTGCAGGAGATGGGCGATGCCCGGGTCATCGCGGAAGGCGCTCGCTTTGCCTTTGGCCAGCTGGGCAAAGGTGGTGCCGCTGATGGGCCAATGCACGCGCAGCTTGCGTACCGGGTGCAGTTGAACGTCCAAAGCCTGTCCTCTTTCCTCCCGCCGGGCTGGCGGTTGCCTGCCATCGTGACAGAAAGAAATAATCATTACAATCATAAAGAAATGCGTATTATGACTGACATGCCTTTCACTGCTCCGCTGTCGTCCCTGCTGGAAGCCAGCGGGCACCTGCCTGCTGACGGCGCCCTGGCCACCGAGCTCGAGGCCCGCGGCTGCAACCTCAACGATCCCCTGTGGTCGGCCAAGGTCCTGCTCGAACAGCCCCACTTGATCAAGGACGTCCACCGCGACTACTTCGCGGCAGGTGCCAGGATTGCCACCACCGCCAGCTACCAGGCCACGCCCCAGGGCTTTGCCGCGCGGGGGATGGGGGAGCAGGAGGCGCTGGAGCTCGTGGCGTTGTCTGTCCGGCTGGCGGACGAGGCCCGCCGGGAGCACCTGGACGCCGCCCCCGACGCCGGACCCCTGCTGATTGCCGGATCGATCGGCCCATACGGGGCCTACCTCGCGGACGGCTCCGAATACCGCGGGGACTACGTCCTGACACCCACCGAGTTCCGGAACTTCCACCGTCCCCGCCTTGCCGCGCTGGTGGAAGCCGGCGCCGATTTCCTCGCGTGCGAAACGCTCCCGTCCTTTGCTGAAGCACAGGCTCTGCTGGCACTGGCCCGGGAATACGGCGTCGAATCCTGGTTTTCCTTTTCCCTGCGGGATGGCACCCATATCAGTGACGGCACCCCGCTGACGGCCGTGGCCGAACTCCTTGCCGCGGAGCCCCTGGTTGCCGCGATCGGCGTAAACTGCGTGCCGCTGGAACTGGTGAGCCCAGCGCTCGTGGCCCTGGGCCAAGCCACGGACAAGCCGCTGCTGGCCTATCCCAACTCCGGTGAAACTTACGATCCCGTCGCGAAGACCTGGGCACCTGCCGCAGCATGGGCGAGCAGCAGCCCCGCGGCAGAGAATACCGCCCGGCCCGGCAGCCTTGCCGCGGGAACCGCCAGCTGGATGAAGGCCGGTGCCCGCATCATCGGCGGCTGCTGCCGGACGACGCCCGGCGACATTGCCGCCGTCGCAGCCGCTATCAGTGCCGCTTAGCTCTCGAGGCGCCCATAGGTGCTGATCACGTTGCCCTTGCTGGTCCGGTACTGGTCCTGCAGGACCAGCCGGGTGGCGGGGTCACCGTCCTCAAAGAGGCGGCGGCCGCTCCCTGCGATCACTGGGTGGGTCATCAGCGTGAGGGAATCAAGCAGCCCGGCAAACAACAGGTGCCGCGTCACCGAGATACTGCCGCACACGGCGATCTCACCGCCGTCGCCCGACTTCAGCTTGGCCACGAACTCTTCCAGCGGGGCGTCCATCAGCTGCGAATTCTGCCATTCCAGCGGTTCCGACAACGTCCGGGAAGCCACGAACTTCTCCACGGAATTGATGAAGCCGGCGAAGTCCTCATCCACCGAGGCGTTGGGCCAGTAGGCCGCCCATTCCTGGTAGCTCACGCGGCCCAGCACCACGGTGTCCACGGTTTCCATCATCCGGGTCAGGCCCACGCCGAGTTCATCATCGAAGCTGTCGAACTGGAACTTGTAGGGATCCGACACCACGCCGTCCACGGAGTGAAACAGGCCGGCTGTGACTTTACGCATGGGAACCTCCAGTTGGCACCAACGGTGCGGGCAAGCCGGCGCCAGGTGGCCGGACAGGCCCACCCTATTAGCTGCATGGGCGGCAGGGAAGGGGCCTGCTGGTGAAGCGCGGGCCGAATCCACGGCAGCCAGGCGTTAGGTTCATCACCACCCCCTGCGTGTTGCCCAAATTCCTGGCCCGGCAGCCCCATACTGGTTTTGAGCGGCTGTTGCCGCGCCCCCGGCCAGGCAGGAGGAAGTGCATGGAAACCCTGAAAAAAATCGTGTCCAACCAGTATTTCCCGGCCGCCGCGGTCCTCGCCGCAGTGGTCCTTTTCTGGGCCGTCGGCCTTCTGGGCGGCCTGTCGCTCCTGCACAACAACCAGCCCCCGCTGACCACCCTGACCTGGATGCTGTTTGTCTACGGCGCAGCCGTCCTCACCCCGCTGGCCGGCGCCCTGGCCGCCGTCGACCTGGTCCGGCGCTGGAAGCGCAACCGCGCCGCCGAAGCAGCCTACGCTGCTGAAGCAGCGTACGCCGTTGAGGAAACGTACACTCCTGGAGCAGCAGCCCACGACGCTGAAGAAGCCAACTTCACGGAACCCGCACCCGCCCGGCAGGGCACGACGCCGTCATCCCCTCAGCAGCCGGCACCCGCCGCACCGAAAAAGAGTGCGAAGCAGCCCGGACGTAAGCAGGCCGCGTAGTTCCGATTGCCGGTTGAGGCGCCCTACCGGGCCTTCAGCGCATGGAGGGCTTCTTCCGCATGGTGCAGGGCATACTCCAGCCGCTCGCCGGGTTCCGGTAGCGAGAACAGGTAACCCTGCAGCGAATCGCACTCGAGCGCGGTCAGGTAATCGGCCTGCGCGGCCGTTTCCACGCCTTCAGCCGTCACGGTGAGCCCCAGGCTGTGGGCCATATTGATCATCGAGCTGAGGATGGGCAGCCGCTCGGCGCCCGTGCGGACCATTGAGACAAACGTCTTGTCGATCTTCACGGTGTCCACCGGCAGGTCCTGCAGCCGGCCCAGTGAGGAATAGCCGGTCCCGAAATCGTCCAAGGCAACCCGGGCTCCGGCCTCCCGCAGCGTGCTGAGCTGTTTGATCAGGCTGCAGTCGGCGTCGAAAAAAACGCTTTCCGTCACCTCAAGCACCAGCTGGTACGCGGCCACGCCGCTGGCTTCGGCGAGGCGGAGGACCTGCTCGGCGAAATCCGCTTCCTGCAGCTGGACGCCTGAAACGTTCACGGACAGGGACCGGGACGGGTCCTCGCTGAGCCACGGCGCCAGCTGCACCATGCCCAGGGCCATCACCTCGGCGCCGATTTCACTGATCAGCCCGGTGCGTTCAGCCAGCGGGATAAATACCGACGGCGGGACGCGCTCGCCGCCCCTGTCCCACCTCGCCAGTGCCTCGAACTTAACAACCTGGCCCATGCGGTGCGAGACAATCGGCTGGAAGTCCACCGAGATTTCCCCACGCGCCACGGCCAACTGCAACCCGCTTTCCATGTCCGTCCTTTGCACCAGGGCCGCCATCATGTCCGGGTGGAACCGCAGGAACCGGTTCTTGCCCGCAGCCTTGGCAGCGTACATGGCAATATCGGCGTGCCGCAGCAGCTCCGAGGCCCCTACACTTTGCTGGCCCAGCGACGCGAGCCCCAGGCTGAGGCTTGGCCGGAGGAGGGTGCCGTTGATGGTCACGGGCACGTGCAGGCACCGCACAATGCAGGCCGCGATCGCGTCTGCGTCCGGACAGGCCGTCAGCAGCACCACGAACTCGTCACCCCCGAGCCTGGCCACCACATCCGCAGTGGGTGCGCAACCGCGCAGCCGGCGGGCCACCTCAATCAGCATCTCGTCGCCGGCCTGGTGCCCCAGGATGTCGTTGACTTCCTTGAAATCGTCCAGGTCCAGCAGCAGGACGTCCACTGTCTTTAGCCGCGGCTCTGTCAGTGCTTCCAGCAGTCCGTCGTTAAAGACGGCCCTGTTGGCGAGCCCGGTGAGCGGATCCTGGAAGGCCATGGTGCGCAGTTTCTCCGCCTGGGCGGCGAGGTCGAGCATCGCCTGGTGCGCCTGTTCCTGCGCCTTGCGCCGCGGGGTCACGTCCCGGAAGCTCCACACCCTGCCAACGATGTTCTCGCCCACCCGTTGCGGGCGCGAATAGCGCTCGAAGGTCCGGCCGTCCTTAAAATCCAGTACGTCGTGGCTTTCTGCCGCCGGGTTGTCCTCCAACTCGGTGATCCGGCCCATAAAGGCAACTGGATCCGCCACTTGGGCAATGACCAGCCGCATGATCGGGTCCTCACTGTCACCCTTCAGCAGTTCCGGCGGGATGCCCCACATGCGCAGGAACTGGTCGTTGAACCCGGCCACGCGGCCCTCAGCACTCATGACCAGGATGCCATCTGCCGTGGATTCCAGGGTTGCAGTCAGCAGAGACATCGCCTCGCGCAGGTCCTCGTCCGCTGCTTTCCGGTGCGAGGTGCCGCGGACGGACAACAGCAGCTGCGGTGCTGTTTGGCTGCCGGTAGGGCCGTCGGCAGCAAGGTCCGGGAGCAGCGATGCTGCCACCTCCGCCGAAAACTCTGTGCCGCTGCTGTGGACCCCGTAAACCTCCCGCGGCTGCGGATGTATCCCGGGCTGGGCGAGCAGCTGGCGGAAGAGCTGGTCCACCTCGCCGCGGAAACCCTCCGCAAGCAGCACCTGATGGTTCCGGCCCGTCAATTCTTCCCGGCTCGCTCCGAAAAGCCTCTCGGCAGCGGCGTTGGCCATGGTGATGGTGCCGTCCGCCGCCAGTGCGAGGAGTGCATCGGGGCTGGCATCCAGCACTGCGCCAAACGCATCCCCTGCAACACTGTTGCTGTGGCCCTGAGAATCAGCCATGTCACACCCCCCTCGCACATCATAAAGTGCCGACGACCGAAATTCAGGCTCCTGCGGAAGCAGTTTTTCGAAACTAAAGTTTTGCCGGTGAGCGCCTTGGCATGCCGGCAAGCAAAAGCGCCGTCCTCCGCGTGCGGAGAACGGCGCCAGCCCTTACAAAATTTGTTGGGTGGCTACACCCGGCGGTGGCTGCGGTTGGTGACTGCCCCGTAAACCAGCAGGACGATAATCGCGCCCAGAATTGCCAGGAGCCAGGTGCGGAGATCGAAGAATTCAGCCAGTCCGCCACCGAAGACCAGGGAGCCGATCCAGCCGCCCAGAAGAGCGCCGACAACGCCGAGGACCATGGTGATCACCCAGCCTCCGCCCTGACGGCCAGGCAGGATGGCCTTTGCAATAGCGCCGGCGATCAGGCCCAAAATGAGAAATCCGAGAATGCCCATGTTGTCACTCCTTAATCAGTTAAGTTGTGCCGGGCCCCCAATTCCGGTTCCATAATTCAAGCAGTGTGCCTACTACACTTCAAGGCTTGTTTATTACGGGATGGCTGTCAGTTTGGCGGTGGGAATGTGGGCTCTTTTAGCCAGGCCGTGGAAGCAGCAGCGGAATCGGGGACACCGGCGCAGTGAACGCTCTTCGATAGAGTTGGCTTCCCCGCCATCTACCCAGGAGCTCCGGCATGTCCAGCCAGCAGACCGTCCGCCCTCGCGCCATCTTCCTCGATATCGACGGCACCTACGCTGACCACGGGCTTGCCCCGGAAGCCCATGTGGAGGCCGTCCGCACCGCCCGTCGGCTGGGGCACCTGGTCTTCGTCTGCACGGGGCGGCCGCTCTCGATGGTCCCCGGCCACATCCTGGAAGCCGGTTTCGACGGCAGCATCACCGGAGCCGGTGCCCGGGTGGAGTGTGGGGGAGAGGTCTTGAAGGACACGCGCTTCGAACCGGATCTGGCCGCCAGGATTGTGGAGACGCTGGACGCACATAACGCCGCCTACATCCTGGAAGCACCCGAGGCCCTGCATGGCCGCACGGGCGTGGACCAGAGGCTGAGGGAGGTGCTTGGACCCATTTTCGCCGGGCGGCCACAGCACGACGGAATCCTCAGCACCGATGTGGATCCCCTCGAGGACATCCTGGGGCCCATGCAATACAGCGATGACCTGCGCTCCACGTCGTACGCCAAAATATCCTGCTTCGATTCGCCGGTGCCGTTGCAGCAACTGGTGGACGGGCTGGGGCCGCAGGTTGGACTGATCCCCAGTTCCCTTTCCGCCCTGGGCGAGAGGGCCGGCGAGATCTTCATGGCCGGAACGCACAAGGCGGTAGGCATCCAGGTGGTGGAGGCGCACCTCGGCCTCGACCGTGCGGACATCGTGGCCATCGGAGACAGCGCCAACGACATTGAGATGCTTGAGTACGCCGCTGTGGGGATCGCCGTGGAAGGCGGGCACCCGGCTGTGCTGGCGGTTGCTGACCGCATTACCGCCGCTCCATCTGGAAACGGAGTGGCGCTCGCCTTCGCCGAGCTCGGCCTCCTGAACTAGCCCTCCTTCCTGAGCTAGGCCTCCTTCCTGAACTAAACCCGGGGGAGTGCCCGCTCCAACGCCTGTTGATCCGCGCTTCGTGTCCCGAGGCTGATCACCGAGTGGTAATGCCCGACCAGTTCGCTGCAGAGAGCAGGCCACGTCCTGTCCTGGACCGAGGCGTGGGCCGCCGCGGCAAACGCGCGGCGCTTGGCGTGATCCGCCTGACGGGAGCCACGGCAGCCCGCCACCCGCCGTCGCGCTTTTCCGGCGAGAACCTTGCCGTGTCCACGCCCCGGCGCCACATCTGCACTCTCGGGACGCCGCGGCCGCGCAACTGGTTCAGCGCGAACGTGGACGGTACCAGGGTGCGGGTGGCGAGCAAATGGATGTTCTCCACCCGGTTCCAGGCCCAGTTTTCCAGGAACGGCACGCCGTACCGTGCCGCGTAGCTGGGAACTTCGGTCTGGTAGATGGCCACGGTGGGGATTCCCAACTGGCGGGCCGCCTGGATCGCCCGCCAGTTGAGGACGAACGATGAGGCCAGGTGGACCACGTCCGGTGCGTAGCCGGCAAGGATTCGCTTGACCCGGTACACACCGCCCATCGCCACCCTGACGTTCGCGTAGCCGGCCAGCGGCACGGCAGGCAGCCGTTGGATCCCGGCGCCCCTTACGCGCTCCGGGGCTTCCCCGTCCTGCGTGGAGGGCGCGATGACCAGGACGTCGTCGCCCCGGTCCTCGAGGTGCTCCAGCACGCGCAGGATGGAATGCGTTACGCCGTTCATCAGCGGCAGGAATGATTCGGCGACAATTGCGATCCTCACCCCTCCACGGTGGGCGGAGGGCGTTGCCGCGCGGGGGACCGGATGTGACGCCGGGGGACAGGTTTGGGAAACATCAGGACCCTGCTCCTGCAGGAGTTTGAACACAGATCAATCACGAATGCTCCGCGGCCCGTAAATTCTATTGACCGTGCTGTTCAACGGGAATTATGATTCAAATCACTTGGACGTTATGAAACGATTCATTGGCGAAGCATAAACCTCAGAGACGCGGTTTCCAGATGCAGCAGGATCGCAGTGAAATTCCGGAGCCCGGGCAAGGGCTCCAGCAAGGTGCTCCGGTGCTCTCACTGACGGGGGCGGCGAAGACCTTTGGCCCGGTGGTGGCTCTGGCAGACGGCACTGTGGAGATCCGGGCGGGGGAAATCCACGCGCTTGTCGGGGAGAACGGCGCCGGCAAGTCCACCCTCGTAAAGATCCTCGCGGGCCTTTACCACCCCGACTCCGGGGACTTCCGGCTCAGCGGCGAGCCTGTCCACTTTCGGAACGTGGCGGAAAGCAAGGGTGCTGGAATCTCGGTGATCTACCAGGAACCCACCCTGTTCCCGGACCTCACGGTGGCGGAAAACATTTTCATTGGCCGCCAGCCCAAGGGCCGGTCACGGCTGATCAGCCGTGCCGAGATGCGGCGGCAGGCCACAGAACTGTTCGACCGGCTGGGGGTGCCTATCGACCCGTCGCGGGTGGCGGAAGGGCTCTCCATCGCGGACCAGCAGATCATCGAAATCGCCAAGGCCATCTCGCTCGATGCCAAAGTGCTGGTCATGGACGAGCCCACTGCCGCGCTCAGCGGGGTGGAAGTGGACCGGCTGTTTGCCGTGGCCCGGGCTTTGCGGGACAAGGGGACCGGAATCCTGTTCATTTCGCACCGCTTCGATGAAGTGTTCGATCTCTGCGACCGGATTACCGTGATGCGGGACGGGCGCTACATCGCAACACACCGGACCTCAGAGGTCACCGTTGAGAGGATTGTCCGGGAGATGGTGGGCCGGGACATCGGAACCCTGTTCCCCAAGGCCGAGGCCGACATCGGACGCACCGTCCTCAACGTTGACGGGCTCAGCAGGTCCGGGGTTTTCCGTGACATCAGCTTTGAAGTCCGTGCCGGAGAAATTGTTGCCCTCGCCGGCCTGGTGGGCGCCGGCAGGACCGAAGTGGCCCGCGCCGTCTTCGGCATCGACCCCTACGATTCGGGACAGGTTTCTGTCGAGGGAAAGCCGCTGAAGGCCCGGAGCCCCCAGGCTGCCATCGCTGCCGGGCTGGGCTTTGTCCCGGAGGACCGGCGCAAGCAGGGGCTGGTGATGAACCTGTCGGTGGCCCGGAACGTCACACTCACTCTCCGGAACAAATTCGTGACCGCCGGGCTCATCAACGGCGCCAAAGAGCGTGCCGCCGCGAAGGAGTGGAGCAAGCGGCTGCAGGTGAAGGCCGGCTCCCAGGAGCACGCCGTCTCCACGCTCTCCGGCGGCAACCAGCAGAAGGTGGTGCTCGCCAAGTGGCTGGCCACCGATCCGAAGCTGCTCATCATCGACGAACCCACCCGCGGCATCGACGTGGGCACCAAGAGCGAAGTCCATCGCCTCATTTCCGACCTCGCCGGCCGGGGCATCGCCATCCTGATGATCTCCTCCGAGCTTCCGGAGGTCCTGGGCATGGCGGACCGAGTCCTCGTGATGCGGGAGGGCCGAATTACCGCCCAGCTGGACAGGGCGGATGCGGATCCCGAATCCGTCATGCACGCGGCAACCTCCCCGGCAGGAGTTCTGGAATGAGTTCCACGGTGAAACACGAGGAAAAAGGCACGACGGCGGCCCGCAACGGCGGCGGCAGCGGCGGGTTCGGCCCGCTGCTGCGGCTCCGTGAACTTCCCGTCCTGATTGCCCTTGCGTTGCTGGTGCTGATCACGTTCCTGAACAATCCGCTGTTCCTGTCCCCGCAGGGCATCAAGGACCTGCTTCTCAACGCCACCATCATTGTGATCCTGGCGGCCGGGCAGACCCTGCTCATCATCACCCGGAACATCGATCTGTCGGTCGGCTCCATGCTGGGGCTGGTGGCTTTCGGCACCGGATCGATTTTCGCCGCAATGCCCGACCTTCCCATCCTGGCGGTCCTGCTCCTTGGCATGGCCTTCGGCGCCCTGCTGGGCATGGTCAACGGCTTCCTGGTCACGGTGGCCAAGGTGCCGGCACTGGTCATCACCCTGGGCACCCTGTACGTGTTCCGCGGACTTAACAACGCCTGGGCCGGCGGCAAACAGTACTTCGCCGGAGACCGGCCGGAGGCCTTCGGGGCCCTGTCCGTGGATACCGTGCTGGGCTTCCCCATCATCACCCTGCTGGCGATCGCGGTGGTCGCTGCGGTTGCGGTCTACATGGCGGGCACCCGACCCGGCCGGGACCTGTATGCCATCGGATCAGATCCGGAAGCGGCGAAGGTCCTCGGGATCAAAGTGTCCAAACGCGTGTTCCTGGCCTTCCTCGCCAACGGAGCCCTCGCCGGCCTGGCCGGAGTGCTCTACGCCAGCCGCTTCAACTCGGTGGGCGCCACCACCGGGACCGGGATGGAGCTGGACGTGGTGGCCGCCGCGGTTGTTGGCGGAGTGGCGATTTTCGGCGGCAGCGGGACGGTTGCCGGCGCCGCCCTCGGAGCCCTCCTGCTGACCACCATCACCAGCTCCCTGACAGCTCTTCGGGTGGACAAGTTCTGGCAACAGGCGATTGTGGGCATCCTGATCCTCACGGCCATCGTCATTGACCGCCTGGCCAGCCTGCGGACGGCCCGTAAACTGCGGATAAGCGAGGCTCGGAATGTCTGAGACCACTACTCCCAGCAGTACCCCCAGTACCCCCACCGCCGCGCCGGTTGCCGACAGCACCAAGCCGCTGGCCACCGAGCCAAAAGGCAGGACGGGCGCTGCCCGCATCCTGGCCAGCCGTGACGCCATCACCATTTACGTCCTGCTGGCGTTCCTGGCCTACGCTGCCATCGCCATCCCGCGCTTCGCCTCACCGGTGACCACGGGCTTCCTGCTCCTGGACGTCATCCCCGTCCTGCTGATCGCAATGCCCATGACGCTGATCATCATCACAGGAGAAATTGACCTTTCGGTGGCGAGCATCGCGGGGCTGACCAGCGCCTTGATGGGCGTGCTCTGGGCGGCCGGGCTGGATATTTGGCTGGTGCTGGCCCTTTGCCTGCTGGCGGGGATAGCTGCCGGCATGTTCAACGGCTTCCTGATTGCCGTCCTTGGACTGCCCTCGCTGGCGGTCACCATCGGAACGCTGGCCCTCTTCCGGGGCCTTGCCCTGGTGGTCATCGGGGACAACGCGGTAGCCAACTTCCCCAAGCCGCTGACAGCCTTCTTCACCTCCAAGCTCGGCGCCACCGGCATCCCCACGGTGATGATCGGCGTCGTACTCATCATGGTGCTCTTCGGAGTGCTGCTGCATTTCACGCCGTTTGGGCGCGGCCTGTACGCGATGGGCTACAGCAAGGAGGCGGCCAACTTCGTAGGCATCAACGTGGCGCGGAGCAAATTCTGGCTTTATGTGGCCTCCGGCGCCGTGTCAGCCCTGGCCGGGATCTACTGGACCCTGCGCTACACCAGCGCACGCAGCGACAACGCATCGGGGCTGGAACTGGCCGTCATCGCTGCTGTGCTCCTTGGCGGTGTCTCGATCTTCGGCGGCAAGGGCACCATTCCCGGGGTGGTTGCCGGTGTGCTGCTGATCGGCAGCCTGAACTATGCCCTGCGCCTGGGAAGGGTGTCCGACGTCGTCCTCATCACCGTGACCGGCCTGCTGCTCATTTTCTCTGTAGTGGCACCAAGCATCGGCGCCGCCGTCCGGGAATGGCGGCACACCAGGAGGGTCCGGCAGAGCTTCAGCCAGGGCGCATCCGCCGGCAGCAAGACACCACCTGACCGTGTCCAGTAAACCGACCGCACAAGCCCACCGACCGCAAAAGCCCACCGACCGCAAAAGGGAAAAGGAAAAACAATGATGTTGAACCGAAAAAGCACCGGCAGACGCGCGCCACTTGCCCCGCTGGTGGCCATCACGGCGGCAGCAGTCATGGCCCTGACGGCGTGCAGCGGCGGCTCGGGAACAACGGGGGAGACCTCCGCTGCGGTTGAGGACCAGAAAATCACGTTCATTCCCAAACAGCTGAACAACCCGTACACGGACGTCGTCCTCGGTGGCGGCAAGGACGGCGCGCAGGAGGCAGGCTTCGCTTCGTCCCAGGTGGTTGGCCCGCTCGAAGCGTCGGCGTCCAGCCAGGTGTCGTTCATCAACGCTGAAACCCAGGCGGGGACCAACGTCATCGTCATCGCCGCCAACGATCCCGACGCCGTCTGCACAGCTTTGGGTGAGGCCCGCTCCGCCGGCGCCAAGATCGTGGCTTTTGACTCCGACGCCAACCCGGACTGCCGCGATGTTTTCATCAGCCAGGTTGTGGCCAAGGAAGTGGCCCTGATCCAGACGAAGCTGATCGCCGAGCAGATTGGCGGTTCCGGTGAAATCGCCATCCTGTCCGCCACCGCCAACGCCACCAACCAGAACGAGTGGATCAAGTTCATGGAAGAGGACCTGGCGTCCAACCCGGCCTACAAGGACATCAAGCTCGTGGCCAAGGTCTACGGCGACGATGATGACACCAAGTCGTTCCAGGAAGCCCAGGGCCTGCTGCAGGCACACCCGAACCTGAAGGGCATCATTTCACCCACCACGGTGGGTATCGCCGCCACTGCACGGTACCTTTCCACTTCTGCCTACAAGGGCAAGGTTGCGTTGACCGGGCTGGGATTGCCTAACGAGATGCGGCCGTTCGTCAAGGACGGCACCGTCAAGGAGTTCGCCCTCTGGGATCCCGCCCAGCTCGGTTACGTCGCGGCGTTCGCCGGCAAGGCCCTGGTGGAGGGAAAGATCACCGGCGCCGCGGGCGACAAGTTCACTGCAGGGGAACTGGGTGACCGGACGATTGAAGAAGGCGGCCTGGTCATTGTTGGGCCGCCGACAGTCTTCAACGCCCAGAACATCGACCAGTACGACTTCTAGCGCTCTGCGGGGCCCGGACCGGACGGGCTCCTCCGGCCCGCCCGGTCTTTGGTGCCTCACGCCGGCTTGAGTCCGCGGAATGGAAGGTTGTTATGCCGCCCACCAAGAGGAATGCTGCTGCCTTACTGGAGCCCCACCGGCGGCGGCCCACCCGGCTCGGACTGGTGTCCGGGGGGCTGGGGGCCTACTGGCCCCAGTTCCCCGGACTCCTGCCGCAGCTGGAGGAGTCAGCACGGTACGTCACGGCGCGCTTGAAGGAGCTGGACGCGGAGGTAATCGACGCCGGCTTCATTTCCGATGCCGCGCAGGCCGTTACGGCCGGGGAGAAGCTTCGGCAGGCTGACTGCGACCTGATCGTCATCTTCCTCGCCACCTACCTGACCTCCTCGATGGTTCTGCCGGTGGCCCAGCGCTCCGGAAGTCCGGTACTGGTCATCGACCTCCAGCCCACCGAAGCGATGGACCACGCAAACTTTGATACGGGCGCCTGGCTCGCCTACTGCGGCCAGTGCCCGGTGCCGGAGGTAGCCAATGTCTTCCGCCGGGCCGGGATCGACTTCCGGTCTGTCTCCGGGCATCTGAAGCAGGAGTCGGCCTGGGAACGGATTGAGCAGTGGGTGCATGCCGCCGGGGTGCGCGCCAGGCTTCGGAACGCACGGCACGGCCTGATGGGCCACCTGTATCCAGGCATGCTGGACGTCGCCACCGACCTGACCACGGTCTCCACGACTTTCGGATCGCACGTCGAAGTGCTCGAGTTCGACGACCTGCGTGAGCGGGTCAAAGCGGTGACGGACAACGAGGTGTCAGAACGGCTCGGCCTGGCACGGGAGCTGTTTGTGCTTGATGAGTCCGTCAACGACGACGACTTCGCCTGGGGTGCCAGGGTCTCCGTAGGCCTGGACCGGCTGGTGGCGGACTTCGACCTGGACTCGGTGGCCTATTACCACCGCGGACTTGCAGGGGAACAACACGAGCGGCTGGGCGCCGGAATGATCCTGGGCTCGTCCATCCTCACGGCGCGGGGTATCCCCATGGCGGGGGAGTACGAGCTGCGGACATCAATCGCCATGCTGGCTGCCCAGGCCATAGGCGCCGGCGGTTCCTTCACGGAAATCCAGGCGCTGAACTTCTTCGACAATGTGGTGGAGATGGGCCATGACGGACCCGCGCACCTGGCCGTCTCCTCGAAGGATCCACTCCTGCGCGGCCTCGGCGTCTACCACGGCAAGCGCGGCTGGGGAGTGTCAGTGGAGTTCGACGTCCAGCCCGGACCGGTCACCACTCTCGGCTTGGGCCAGGACCCTGACGGCAGCTATGTCTTCGTAACTTCGGAAGGAACTGTGGTTCCGGGCCCGCTGCTGGCCATTGGCAACACCACTTCCCGCGTGGATTTTGGTGGCGATCCGGGCCTCTGGGTGGACCGCTGGAGCCGGACCGGAACCGGCCACCACTGGGCCTTGTGCCTTGGCCACCGGGCGGCTGATATCAAGGCGGCGGCGTCCCTTTTGGGCCTCGAACACCGGCACGTCTCGCTCCCCGGGATGGCCTGAATTTTTTCTCGGCAAAATCCCTCGTCAGGGCCGGTTGACCGGCCTGGCACGGAAAAAATTACTAAGCAGACTTCCCTTTTGATGCTAAGCATGCTTACGGTAGGGGGGCAGCTAGCCCGAAGCCTTCAGCAGAGAGGGCGGAGGCCGAGTGCCGGGACAACCGGTGCCGGGGCATCCACGGCTGGCTATGCCCAGCGCAACGACACATCCAAGGAGACGTCATGCTCAACAGGGAAAACATTGAAAGCTTGCTTAACAAGGGCGGCAACGTCGTCGGTTCCGATGGCGAGAAGATCGGCTCAATCGGTCAGCTTTACGCAGACGACGACACGGGTGAGCCCACATGGGTCACCGTCAAAACGGGACTTTTCGGCACTTCCCAGTCCTTTGTCCCCGTTGAAGGCGCCCACAGCCAGGGCGACGACCTGGTGGTTCCTTACACGAAGGACCACGTCAAGGACGCCCCCCGCGTCGACGTCGACGGACACCTCACCCCCGAGGAAGAGGACCGCCTGTACACCTACTACGACCGCGGCGCCAGGACCTACTCCGACACCCGTGACGACAGCCGCGGTGACGTCGACCTGCAGGGCGACGCCGACCTGAACGCCGGCACCCCCAACGCCGGTACTGCCGGCTACGCATCCGGCACCGGCACCGCGGGTTACTCGTCCGACCGGGATACCGTGGGCCACGACACCTCCGGCCCCACCACCGATGACGCCATGACCCGCTCTGAGGAACAGCTCCGCGTCGGCACCGAACGTGAAGCTGCCGGCCGGGCCCGGCTCCGGAAGTACGTCACCACGGAAAACGTCACCAAGACGGTTCCCGTGCAGCGTGAAGAGGTCCGCCTGGAGCGGGAGCCCATCACGGACGCCAACCGCGGGCAGGCCATGAGCGGTCCGGACATCAGTGAAGAGGAACACGAGGTGACCCTGCACGAGGAACGCCCCGTGGTGCAGAAGGAAACGGTTCCGGTGGAGCGCGTGCGTTTGGACAAGGATGTTGTCCAGGAAGACGTCACGGTCAACGAGGAAGTCCGCAAGGAGCACATCGAGGCCGATGGCGACGGCGTCGACCGCGACCAGCGCCGCTGATCCTTGCCGCTGAAATTCTGCTAAGGCGCCGCTGAACGGACCGGCGCCAAAGCAGCCGCACAGCGAACGACGCCGGGAGTCCACTTGGGGGCTCCCGGCGCCGCTGTGCATGCGGGACTTTTCTTTTTTGCCGGGCCGGCCTGCTGCTGGTGCCGGCCGGCCACGGAGATGCTGGTACAGCCGCGCTGAAAGCGGCGACTGCACCCGCCAGTAGGACGAATATCTTCAGAACTTAGGGTTCTTCTCTCATTCGCGGCTCCTGTTTCCCGGGTTACGGATTCCGGGCTATGTCCTGTCTGCGGTCATATTCCGCGAGAACAGCCAGCCAGCAACAATCATCACGATGCCCAGCACCAGGTGGGTCCAGTTGTCCATCATGTTCAGCGACAGGAAATTCGCCGCTGAGTCCACTCCGACAATGAGCCCGAAGATAGCCAGGACGATGTACAGCGCGCCTGCCCCCATCAGGAAATTCCGTGCTCCATGTTCTGTGCGGGACATAGCCCAGCCGGTTGCGCCGACGGCCAGCTGGACAATGTTGAGCAGCATGGACACCTGGAACAGCCCCAGGAACATGGCGTGCGAAGCCGGTCCGAGGAACATCAGCTCGCTGTATTGCATAGTGACGCCTGGGATAAAGCCCAGGACTCCCACCAGCATCAAAACAATTCCCACTCCCATGCCCACGTTCTGGACGTCTGCCCGTCCAAAGTGAGCGCCGTGCGCATGGTGGGATGCGGTAGTCATTTCTTGCCTCCAACCACTAATTGTGGACGGTTAAATTTTACGGCTGGTGGAGGTGAAAAGCGCCGGTGCCAGGCTCCTGGAGCTATAGCTCCGGGTTGGCGCCTGTCGGTCCCGGACCGCGCGGTGCCGCCGTGACACCATGGAAAACGATGAAACTGCGCGCTGATCAGACCGGAGACCGTGGCCTTCCCATGCCCTTGTGGCTGCAGGGAGCCTTGGAGACGGCCCAGGCCGCCATCATCTCGGCGCTGGTGGTGCTTGCTCCGATCCTTGCTGTCTGGGCTACCGCCGGGTTCCAGGACGGCGCCGTCGATTTTCTGGCGCGCCTGGCCGGGCAGTCCTGGCTGCTGGTCCACGGGGTGCCACTGGAACTCGTTGCTGCAGGCTCCGGCACTGCCGCCAATCCTGGGTCCGGACTGCTCACGCTCATTCCGCTTGGCCTGACCTTGATCCCTTTCCTGCTCGCCTGGCGCGCAGGCCGCCGGCTGGCCCGGGCCTCCTATACGGACCAGTTGTGGCAGGCGCTCCTCGGTTCCTGGCTGGTGTATTCGGCCTTCGGAGCGGCAACAGGCTTCATCTGCCGGACGCCCGACGTCGGCATTAATCCTTGGCACGCGATGTTCATCCCGCTCATTCCCTACGCCCTCGGCATGGTGATCGGCGCCCGCCGGGAGGCCGGATCCTGGAGCCGGTTGATCGGGGTCGACGCCGTGGACTGGATTTCCCGCACCAGCCAGCATTCGCGCTGGGCCGGGTCCTACCTCGCCTCCGCCGCCAAGGCCGGATTCGTGGCGGTGATGTCATTCCTGGCGCTGGCCGCGCTGCTGCTGGCTGTTGACCTGTTCATCCACTGGAACCTGGTGGTGGCGGTCTATGAAGCGCTCGACGCCGGGGCGGTGGGAGGTGCCGCCCTCACCATTGCGCAACTCGGGTTCCTGCCCAACCTTGTCGTCTTTGCCCTGGCCTGGACATCCGGCTCCGGCTTCGCCCTGGGCTTGGGTTCCCAGGCGGGCCCGCTGGGCACTGCTGTTGGCCCACTGCCTTCCATACCGGTGCTGGCCGCGATCCCGTCCGGACCCCTGGATTATGCCTTTGTTGCCTTGATCGTCCCGGTTTTGGCCGGTGTCCTGGCCGGCTGGTGGTTCCTCCGCGAAGGGGAAAACCACTTCGATGAGTGGCTTGCCATCAAAATCCGCGCGCGCTGGTTCACGGCAACCGTTTCAACGCTGGTGCTTGGGGTCCTGTGCGGGCTGGCTGCTGGGCTGCTGACCGCCGGCCTGGCCTGGCTGGCGCGCGGCTCTGCCGGGATCGGGCGCCTCACGGACATCGGTCCCGACCCGCTCTGGACCGGAGTCTGGGTGGCGGCAGAGGTGGGTGCCGGCGTCGTGATGGGGTACGCGGCAGGACCCTGGCTCGAACGCGAGCAGGCACCAACGGAAGCGGATGCCGAACTGGTCCGGTAGTTTGGGCGGCTGCCGCCTGCACGGGTCGGGCCGGCTAGGGGAGCTGCGAGGGCAACGATCCTTCCAGCTGCACCCGGCATGCCGACTGCGCCTGGTCCGTCAGCGCCCGGCCAACACACGCCTGGTAATCCCGCACTACGTCGAAGAACAGTGCTGTGACCAGGATCAGCAGCACCATGATCGCGGACACTACCAGCCCCGAGATGGTGCCGATGAGGACGAGCGGCGACTCTTTGAGCCGTGCTGCCCGGACCAGCAACACCACGCCGAGAGCAATGCCGGCGGCTGCCAGGACTGCGGAGAGCCAGAGGTAGCTGACGTCCAGCTGATAGACGAAGAAGGCGCCCAGCACCGCCACCACGAAGATCCGGAACAGGGTGTGGGTCTTGGCGAGCGAGGCCTTTGCTGCCTCGCTGAGCGGCTGTTTTGTGCGCTGCTGCCCCGCCGGTTCCGGTGTTGTGTTCATGTTTTCCAGCCTACGCGAGGCTGCCCATAAGCTAGTGCCATGCGTATCGTCGTCCTCGTCTCCGGAACCGGGTCAAATCTTCAGGCAGTTATCGACGCGGTTAAGTCAGGGGAACTGGATGTCGAAATCGCCGCGGTGGGGGCCGACCGGCCCGGTACCTTCGGGGTGGAACGCTCCGCAGCAGCCGGCATCCCGACTTTTGTGGTCGACTTCAAGGCCTACCCGGACCGGGCAGAGTGGAATGCCGCGCTGACCCAGGCCGTAGCCGCGTTCGAGCCGGACGTGGTGGTTTCCTCCGGCTTCATGCGGATCGTCAGCCCGGAATTCATCGACGCGTTCAACGGCAAATACCTCAACACCCATCCTGCGCTGCTCCCGGCCTTCCCGGGCGCGCACGGGGTGCGGGACGCGATGGCCTACGGCGTGAAGGTCACAGGCTGCACCGTTCACTGGGCCGACGCCGGCGTGGACACCGGGCCCATCATCGCGCAGGAAGCCGTGGCCGTCGAGGAATCCGACACCGAGGAAACCCTGCACGAGCGCATCAAGGTGGTGGAACGCAGGCTCCTGGTGTCCACACTGGCGGCCCTCGCCGCCACCCTGCGCTCCCACGCCTGATCCCTCCTCCCGACCCAACTAAGTAGCGCTAAGTGTCGTTTTCAGCCCTCATAACGACACTTAGCGCTACCCAGTTGGGCATGGGCGGGCAAGGCTGTGGATAACCTCTGCGGCATTCCGCCACGCCTGCCACGATGGGCGGATGAAGGTTCCAAGCCAACTGCCTGACCCTCTGGCATCTTTGCCTTTCACCTTCCAGGAAGCGGTCGACGCCGGGATCAGCCGACGACGTCTGCGTCACCATGGCTTGCTTTGGCCAAGCCGGGGAATCCGGGTGCCGGATGCCAGCGACGCGTCACACCTCGCCCCGCGCATCCGTCCCTATACTTTGGTCACTGAATTTGCGGCCGCTTCACACGCCTCGGCCTTTCTCCTGTGGGAGTTTCCGGGCTTCCTCCCGGGCAGTGATGAGCCACTGCTGCATATCTCGCGGCCTGACACCGTTGCCATCATGCGTCGGCCCGGTGTGAAGGGACACCGCGGGCAGTTTTTCGCTGACGAGATCGTCAATCATGCCGGGCTGCTGGTCACTTCGCGGGTGAGGACTTGGCTGGACTGCTCCCGCAAGATGAGCATCGAAGAGCTGACCGTGGTCGCGGACCACTTGCTTCGCGTTCCACGGCGGGACTTCGAGGGCAGGTCAGGACCCCATGCAACGCGGGAGGATCTCGACGACATGCTCGACCGGCACAAGGGGACGCCCGGAATCAGGAAGGCCCGGGTTGCCCTCGACCGGGCGCGGGTGGGATCGGATTCCGCCCCTGAAACCAGGCTGCGGCTGGCACTGGAGGACGCGGGCCTGCCCGAACCTTGGCTGAACATGCCCACCGAGCTGGGTGCCGGCGTCGTGCGCCAGCCTGACTTGAGCTATCCGGAACAGAAGGTGGCGGTGGAGTACGACGGCGAGGGCCACTCCGAGGCGGTGCAGATCGTCCGCGATATTGCCCGTGAAGAGGACTTCGCCCGTGCCGGCTGGTTGGTCGTGAGGATTTCGAAGCGGCACATGGAGAGGGATGCCCGGCCGGCGGTGGCCAAGGTCCGTTCAGCGCTGCTGCTCCGGGGCTGGTTACCCGGCAAGGAAAACCAGGTAGCGCTAAGTGTCGTTACGAGGGTTGAAAACGACATTTAGCGCTACCTAGTTGGGAGGGGGAGGGGCTTATTCGAGGCGGCGCTGCTTGGTTTCGGGGGAGAAGAACGCCATCCACAGCACTGCAAGGAGCACCAGCCCGCCGGCCAGGGCGAAGGACGTCGCCAGGCCGAGCTCGGGCCAGAAGTAGTTCGCGAAGATCAGGGGCCCGAAGCCTGCGCCGAGCCGGGAGAACGTGGAGGCCCACCCGAAACCGGTCCCGCGCAGCTCGGTGGGGTAAAGCTCAGAGACATAGGCATACAGCACCGGGATGGCCACCTGCACGACGAACCCGAACACCAGGAGCCAGAACACGGCAGCGGTGGGGATATCCACCACGATCGCCACGATCACCAGGGTCAGCGCCGACAACGGTCCGGTGATGGCAAGGATCCACTTGCGGCCCACCCGTTCCACCAGCAGCGCCGCCACAATAACGCCCAAAAGCCCGACGGCCGCCATGGATGCGGTGGTGACGAACGCCTTGTACTCGGCGAACCCGGCCCCAATCAGGATCCGCGGCATCCACGTCAGGGACAGGTAATAGACCAGCAGGATCGAGAAGAACAGGGACCAGGCCGTGGCCGTGATCTTCCAGTTGAACTGCCACACCAGGCGCAGCTGGTGCCACGCGCTGCCGGCGGAGAGCCGTGGCACTTCCTTGGCATCGGGCAGGCTGTAGGCGCGGGCTTCCGCCCCCGTTGCTGCCACCAGGCCATCGATGACTTTGGCCGCTTCCTCGCGCCGGCCCTTGCGAATCAGGAACAGCGGGGACTCCGGGACGCTCCGGCGGACCCAGAACACCAGCAGTGCCGGCAGGACCATCACCAGCATGGTCAGCCGCCAGTCTCCGTACAGGGCAACGAGCCCGGCCGACACAAAACCTGCCAGGGCTGCTCCCACCGGCCACCAGCCGTCCATCGCGGTGAGAACCTTGCCGCGCTGCTTTCGGGGAGTGAACTCACCTACCAGGGCGTAGTCCACGGGGATGCAGCCGCCCAGGCCGAAGCCCGCCATGAACCGGAACACACAGAACCAGATGAAGTCGGGCGAGAAGGCCCCCAGCACGGTGAAGAGGGAGAAGATCAGGAGCGTGGCCGTGAACGCTTTCTTGCGCCCGATCGTGTCCGCGATGGTGCCCCAGATAAAAGCCCCAAGGGCCATCCCGATCAGGTTGGACGTGCCCACCCAGGCCGCCTCGCCGGGGGTAAGGGCCCAGTGCGTGGAGAGCAGCGGAATGAGGATGCCGTTCAGGGCCACGTCCCAGGCATCAAACATAAAACCAAGGCCGCCGATCACAAAGATCCTGCCCTGGACTTTCCATCGCCAGGGCAGTTCCTGGACCACCTGCTCGCCGCTCGGCACAGTGGTGTAAGTATTCATCGCAGCCTCCTGAAAGAACTCTAGCGGGGGCCCGCCGGCCTTCACACTTCGGCCTTCACCGGGGGCAAACTGCACTTCGCGATAAACTGGCCCTATCCCCACCAACCGCGGTACTGTTCCGCGACATAAGACGGAGACATTTGTGAGCTTCACGCAGCATGAGCGCGTAACCATCGACCGTGTTCCCATCCGCCGGGCCCTGATCTCGGTTTACGACAAGACCGGTCTGGAGGAGCTCGCCCAGGGCCTGCATGCAGCGGGAGTGAAGCTGGTGTCCACCGGTTCCACGGCCAAGAAGATCGCCGCCGCCGGCATCCCCGTCCAGGAGGTCGAGGAAGTCACCGGTTCGCCGGAAATGCTGGACGGCCGCGTCAAAACGCTGCACCCGCGGGTTCACGGCGGCATCCTTGCCGACCGCCGCGTCCCGGCGCACATGGACACGCTCACCAAGATGGAGATCGAACCTTTCGATCTGGTGGTGGTGAACCTCTACCCGTTCGTGGAAACCGTCAAGTCCGGCGCGACCCAGGACGACGTCGTGGAACAGATCGACATCGGAGGCCCCGCCATGGTGCGCTCCGCCGCCAAGAACCACGCCGCCGTCGCCATTGTGGTGGATCCATCCTTCTACGGCCAGGTTGTCACCGCGGCCGCCGAGGGCGGCTTTGACCTGAACACCCGACGGCGGCTGGCCGCCAAGGCGTTCGCGCACACGGCCTCGTACGACAATGCAGTGGCCACCTGGACCGCGAGCCAGTTCCTGGATGAAGACGGCGACGGCGTCATCGACTGGCCCGCCTACGCCGGCCTCTCGCTGGAACGCTCCGAGGTGCTGCGCTACGGCGAGAACCCCCACCAGCAGGCAGCCCTTTACGTGGACAAGGCCGCTCCGGCCGGCATCGCGCAGGCTGACCAGCTGCACGGCAAGGCCATGAGCTACAACAACTTTGTGGACGCCGACGCCGCGCTTCGCGCCGCCTACGACTTCAGCGAACCTGCCGTGGCCATCATCAAGCATGCCAACCCCTGCGGCGTGGCCGTGGGCTCCGCGGATGCCGCTGATCCCATCGCCGACGCACACGCCAAGGCCCACGCCTGCGATCCCGTCTCCGCATTCGGCGGCGTCATCGCAGCCAACCGCACCGTGACCGCCGGCATGGCAAACACCGTCAAGGACATCTTCACCGAGGTTGTCATCGCCCCGGGCTTCGAACCTGAGGCGGTGGAGATCCTGTCCCAAAAGAAGAACATCCGCCTGCTTGCCCTGCCTGAAGGTTATGGCCGCTACCCGTCGGAGATCCGCCAGGTTTCCGGCGGCGTCCTGGTCCAGGTCAGCGACAAGGTGGACGCCGACGGCGACAACCCCGCCAACTGGACCCTTGCTGCCGGCGAAGCCGCCGACGAAAAGACCCTCGCGGACCTGGCCTTCGCCTGGACCGCCTGCCGTGCGGCCAAGTCCAACGCCATCCTCCTTGCCCAGGACGGCGCCGCCGTGGGCATCGGCATGGGCCAGGTCAACCGCCTGGACTCCTGCCGGCTGGCCGTGGAGCGGGCCAACACGCTTGGCGTGAAGGTGGAGTCCGACGTCGAAGGTGCCGGCGGTGCCTCGAACGCCGACGCGAGCGGGGCACCCCAGCGGGCCCAGGGCGCCGTGGCAGCGTCGGACGCTTTCTTCCCGTTTGCTGACGGCCTGCAGATCCTGGTCGACGCCGGCGTCCGCGCCGTCGTCCAGCCCGGCGGTTCCGTCCGCGACGAGGAAGTCATCGCTGCAGCGAACGCCGCCGGCGTGACAATGTACTTCACGGGCGCGCGCCACTTCTTCCACTGATCCCCACCGGCCCCCTAACCTCGCAAGCTCGGCCAGGGAACCCTGCCGGCGTGGGCCCAACCGGCCCCCTAACCTCGCTGCGCTCGGCCAGGGAACCCTGCCGGCGTGGGCCCAACCGGCCCCCTAACCTCGCAAGCTCGGCCAGGGAATCCTGCCGACGTGGGCCCTAAAAGGGACTTAACGACGACGGCGCCAGCCCCCGCGAAGGGGACGGGCGCCGTCGTTGTTGGGAGGCTTAGTCCTGGTCAGGAGTTGCGGACTCCGGTTCGCCGGTGTCCGCACCCTTCTGCTCGGGCCGTGGACCCTTCTCGGGAAGCCGCAACTCCCGGGGCTTGGCCTCCGCCATCCGCTGCTCTGTCCAGTACTCGAGGATCTCGTCGTGCGTCTGGTTCACATCGCTGCGGCTGACCGGATCCTCTCCGGTTGGCACGCTGTCAGGACTTGGCTGCACTGTTGTACGTTGCCTCGATGACGCTGCCCCAGTACGGGCCGTACATCACTGCGGAGTTTTTGTAGCCGTAGCTGTTGACCGAGTTCTGGACGCCCGAGGAACTGGTGCCGATGAACCACGGACCGCCTGATGATCCACCGGTCATGTCGCAGGGAATTCCCTGGGTGCCGAACTGCGGGTTGTTCGGATCGTTGTTGGCCGTACCGGTGCAGCTCTTCAGGGTCTCTCCATTGAACGGCGAGGCAGCGGGGTAACCGAACGACTTGTAGGTCAAGCCGCGTTCCTGGTTGAAGGCCACGCCGGAACCTCCCACAACGTCCGTCAGGTTCTTCTTGTTGAGCCGGTTCATCACGGCGAAGCCGGTGTCGTAGGCCATGTCCCCGCCGGCAACCCACTGCGTGGGGGCGAGGTAAGCGCGGGCCGTCCATTTGCCGTAAGGAGCGGCACCGTTCTCATATGCCGGGACGAAGATGAAGTTGGTGGCGTAGGCGCCCGGACCCTCGTTCAGGCAGTGCCCGGCCGTGGCAACAGTGCTCTCGTTGGTTGAGGACACGGCGTTGCCGGAGCAGACGTAATTGGAACCGCCCAAGGTGAAGAACACCTTGCCGACGTGCTTGACCGGAGTTTCACTGGCCCCGATCAACGCCTTGCCCTTGGTGGCCTTGACCTCGCTGCCCTTGCCCTTCTCCACGATGGAGGCGCTCGAGCGGTTGCCGCGGTTCAGCGCCTTGCCGGCCAGGACATCGCCGGGGATGGCGTTTTTCATCTTCTCCGCCGTCCAGTATTCGGCCACTCCGGTGCTGTCAACGGTGATGCTGACAACAGAAGGGTCCTTTTTTGTGTCCTCGGCGGCAGGTGCGGCGGTAGCTCCGCCGGCCGCGCTCAGTACCAGAACGGCAGCTGCCGAGAGGCTCAGGAAGCCATGGGCCAGAGACCTGGTGGTTGTCATTGTTGTCCTGTCTGAAACGGAGTGCGGCCCCCAGTACGGGCCAGAAGTGACCTAGCGAATTTATCGTTATATGACAAGTATGTAAATAGTAGTGACGTATCATGTACGGCTTGCCTGAGCCTCTAGTCACTGGCCGGGACCCAAAGCACCCGCCGCGGCAGGGCACCGGGGCGAGTGCCGCCGTCGGCCGTTCTCCATCGCTGTAATCCTGCTCACCGCACGGTAATCCAACGGAGCCGGTAGGGTTCAACCCCGCGTCCTCGGGTAAGTTGTACATGGTGAAATAGACCGAATTTTCACAACCAAGCCGACCCACAGGGAGACGCCCGCGCATGTCCAAGATTATCTACACCCACACCGACGAAGCGCCGATGCTGGCTACCTATTCGTTCCTGCCGATCATCGAGGCGTTCGCCTCGACAGCAGGTGTGGAGGTGGAGACCCGCGACATTTCGCTCGCCGGCCGCATCATCGCCGTGTTCGGTGACTACCTCACCCCGGAACAGCAGATCGGTGACGCGCTTGCTGAACTGGGTGAACTGGCGAAGACGCCGGAAGCCAACATCATCAAGCTGCCCAACATCAGCGCCTCCATCCCGCAGCTGAAGGCTGCCATTTCAGAGCTGCAGCGCCAGGGCTACGCGCTGCCGGACTACCCGGACAACCCGTCCTCCGACGAGGAAACGGCCGTCCGTTCCCGCTACGACAAGATCAAGGGCTCGGCAGTGAACCCGGTCCTGCGTGAGGGCAACTCGGACCGCCGCGCACCCCTGTCGGTCAAGAACTACGCCCGCCAGAACCCGCACTCCATGGGCGCCTGGACCGCCGATTCAAAGACGAACGTCGCCACGATGGGCCAGGACGACTTCCGCTCAAACGAGAAGTCGGTTGTCATCGAGTCCGAGGGCACCATCGCCATCCAGCTGGTCCGTGAAGACGGCTCGGTGAAGGTCCTGAAGAAGGCGTTCCCTGTGCTGGCCGGCGAGGTCATCGACGGCACCGTAATGCGGGCCGCAGCGCTGGACGAGTTCCTGAAGGCACAGGTTGCCCGCGCCAAGGAAGAAGGCGTGCTCTTCTCCGCCCACCTGAAGGCCACCATGATGAAGGTCTCCGACCCCATCATCTTCGGCCACGTGGTCAAGGCCTACTTCTCGGAACTCTTCGAGACCTACGGCAAGCAGCTCGCCGCCGCCGGCATCAGCCCCAACAACGGCCTCGCCGCCATCCTGAGCAGCCTCGAGGACCTTCCCGAGGACGTGCGCGAAGGCGTGCAGAACCTCATCAAGAAGGGCCTCGAAGAAGGTCCCGCGCTGGCCATGGTGGATTCCGACAAGGGCATCACCACGCTGAACGTTCCCTCCGACGTCATCGTGGACGCATCCATGCCCGCCATGATCCGCAGCTCGGGCCACATGTGGGGCCCGGACGGCAAGGAAGCCGACACCCTGGCCGTCCTGCCAGACAGCTCCTACGCAGGCATCTACCAGGTGGTCCTCGACGACTGCCGTGCGAACGGCGCCTACGACCCCACCACCATGGGAACCGTCCCGAACGTGGGCCTGATGGCGCAGGCCGCCGAAGAATACGGCAGCCACGACAAGACCTTCGAACTCCAGGAAGCCGGCACTGTTCAGATCGTGGATGGCTCCGGCAACGTCCTGATCGAACACCAGGTCTCCGAGGGAGATATCTGGCGCGCCTGCCAGACCAAGGACCTGCCCATCCGCGACTGGGTCAAGCTGGCCGTAACCCGTGCCCGCGCCTCCCAGACCCCGGCCGTGTTCTGGCTGGATGAGGAACGCGCCCACGACGCCAACCTCATCGCCAAGGTCAACGAGTACCTGAAGGACCACGACACCGAGGGCCTCGACATCCGGATCATGTCCCCGGTCAAGGCCATCGCCTTCACCCTGGACCGCATCCGCAAGGGCGAGGACACCATCTCGGTTTCCGGCAACGTCCTCCGCGACTACCTCACGGACCTGTTCCCCATCCTCGAACTGGGCACCAGCGCCAAGATGCTCTCCGTTGTTCCGCTGATGAACGGCGGCGGACTGTTCGAGACCGGCGCCGGCGGATCCGCCCCGAAGCACGTCCAGCAGCTGCTCAAGGAAAACCACCTCCGCTGGGACAGCCTCGGTGAGTTCCTTGCCCTGGCCGTCAGCTTCGAGCACCTTGCCACCACCACGGGCAACGCCCGCGCCCAGGTCCTGGCCGACACCCTGGACCGGGCCACCGGTACCTTCCTGCTGGAGAACAAGTCACCCAGCCGCCGCGCCGGGGAGCTGGACAACCGCGGCAGCCACTACTTCCTGGCCCGTTACTGGGCCGAGGAACTGGCCAAGCAGACGGACGACGCCGAGCTGGCCGCCTCGTTCAGCTCCGTCGCCGGGGAGCTCTCCTCCAAGGAGGAGACCATCGTGGGCGAGCTGGCCGAGGTCCAGGGCTCGCCGGTGGACATCGGAGGCTACTACAACCCGGACGACGCGAAGGCCTCGGCCGTGATGCGCCCGTCCGCCACGCTGAATAAGGTCCTCGCCACCCTGAGCTAGGGGAGTGCTGCGGCAGCAGCTGAACCGGCAGTGCGAAAGAGGCGGTGCCCCGGGTTTGTTCCCGGGGCACCGCCTCTTTGCTGTTTGGCTGGGACTTCGGCGTCGCGCACTGCTGAAGGGGCCGTCGTCGTGCGTTTATGGCCGGGTTTAGTCTTTGCCTTTGCCCTTGCCTTCGTTGCCGTTCTTGTCGTCGTTGTTCCCGGTTTCCGGCGCGGGGGCCGGAGCCGGCTCGGGAGCGGGTGCCGGCTCGGGAGCCGGCGTACCGGTCGAAGGTGGAGGTGTCTGCGCCGCCGCCTGGTCCGCTGTAGGTTTCGCGTCTTCTGCTGCCTGCGCTGCCGCCGCAACAGCCTCTTCCAGGTCTGCCCGGACGGCCGCCGCGATGGTGGTGATGGTCCTGCGCCGCTCCTCGGTAATCTGGCCTTTATCCTGGGCCGCAGCCAGCTCAGCCTCAAGACCTTCGAGGGCCTCCATGGCTGTAGCGGGATCGTTCCTTGCGGAAGCCTCGCTAACTTCCAGAACCCGCGCCTGGAGTTGCCGTGCAGCGGATGGCTGCAGGCCTGCATCGCTGGGACCGCAGCCGGCCAACAGTCCGGCCGCCAGCACCGCAGCCGTCCACGTTATGAACCGCTGCTGCCTGCCACCCGGGTTACGCGCCAAATGCAACCTCACGGTTCCACGCTCTTCTGAAGCTCCTCAAGGTGGTCGCCAAGGACGCCTGTCACCGTGGGGTAGGGTACGACGTCGGGCGTGGACTGGGTGGACAGGCTCGCCAGCACGGCCGCTACGGCCGCGGATATCAGCACGACCGCCAGAAGCACTGCCAGCCACAGGCGGCTGCGCCGGGATCCAGCGGGCCGCTCCTTGGTGCGCTGTTTGCCCTTGGGCTTTTGTTCAGGGGAGACAGACGAAGCCACGTCCCCTGAACCTGCTGCCTCGCGCAGTTCCTCCACCGACTCCTCGGCTGTGATGGAAGGCGGGTGGAACGGCATTGCCGGCAGGACCCTCGTAGTCTCCGGAGCGAGCTCTCCCGGCGTTGACGCCGGCGAAACCAATGCCTGCCTGAGGGCGGTCTCAATGTCCGCGGCGGCGGGACGCTCCAGCGGTTCGATGGCTGTCATGGAGCGGATCAGGTCAGACCATTCGGACGGCAAGTCCTCCGGAATTTCCGGCGCACGATGAAGCCGGGCGACGGCAGATTCCACAGCGCCGCCGGGATATTCGATGGTGCCCTTGATGCACTCAAGCAGCACAAGGCCGAAGGAGTAGATGTCTGAGGCCGAGGACAGCGGCTGGCCCAGGGCTTGTTCGGGGCTGAGATACGCGGCAGTACCAACCATGGTTCCCGTAGCCGTCAGCCGGGTCGAGTCCGCGATCCGGGCAATGCCGAAGTCCGTGAGCTTCGGGCGCAGTGGCTCGCCGGGGCGGATCTGCACCAGCAGGATGTTTGCCGGCTTTATGTCGCGGTGGATGATTCCAAGACCGTGAACATAAGCCAGGGCATCAGCGATACCGGCACCAATCACTGCGAGTTCCTCAAGCGGGACCCGGCTGTGCCGGATCCTGGTGCGCAGGTCCTGCCCGTCCACGAGTTCCATGGTGAGGAATGGTCTCGGCTCGTCAGGGACGCGGGTGTCGATCCCGGCGTCGAACAGCGTCACCAATCCCGGATGATTCAGGGTGGCCAGAAGCTGGATCTCTGCTTCCTGGCGCTTCAATTCATCAGCGTCCGGTGCCTGCGGGGCAAAGAGCTTCAGGGCAACGTCCCGGCCCAGATTTTCGTCCCGGGCGCAGTAAACGGAGGACATTCCACCGCGGCCAATAACTTCACCCAACCGATAACGTCCGCCGACCACTTCATTCTTGATGGAGCTAGGCGATTCCGCCACCATGACCCGTTCCTCCCGGTGCGCTGCGGCACTGTCGTACAACAAATTATACGGGCGGTGGTGTAAACGGAAGATTGGCCGCGGCCTCCGTTCTGTGACACGCCGACGGTCCGGCGGCGAACCCTGTTACTCTTTCGCCGCCGGACCACCGGCCACAAGGACATGTGTGCTGAAGACATGTTTGCGTGATTTTGTGTTGTTGATTCTTGTGTTTTGCAGGCCCTCCTTCCGCTCAGCCTGCTTGCTGCTGCCGCTTCAGGCGCATGCTGCAGGCGCGGTCAACAACTGGTCAGGTGTCCTAGGAAACCTCGCGCTTGCGGAGGAGGACGATGATCCCTGCCGCCAGGAGCAGCAGGGCCAGCGGAACCAGGGAGGTGTCCACACCCGTGTTGGCTAGAGCGTTGGCACCCTGGGTAGCGACTCCCCGGGCAGGAGTGCTGCGAGGGGTGGTGTCGACGGCGATCGCGCCGCCAACTGCGGTGGAGCCGGCAGGTGCTGCTGAGAAGCCGCCGGCACCTGCAGTGCCGGTGCTGGAACCGTTGTTCGAGCCGGTGGTGTCGGTGCCATTGCCGGCCCCGTTATCGGTGCCAGGGGTGTTCGTGCCGGGAGCGTTAGTCCCGGGGTCAATGGCTCCGGTGCCTCCCGTGTTGCCGTCACCCGGAGTGCCGGTGCCGGTGCCGGGGTTCTCCGTGCCATTGCCGTCACTGCCCAGCCCCGAGCCGAGGTGCAGCCCCAAATCGACGACGGCGCCCAGTCCACCCGTGCTACCGGTGCCGCCGGTGCCAATACCCACCACTGCATCTACGACGGCGTCGAGTCCGCCGGTGGTGGTGCCGTCGGTAGCGTTGCCGCCGAGGTTGACGTCGACCAGGGCGTCTACGAGGGTGCCGCTGGTTCCATCTGTGCCGCCGAGGTTGACGTCGACGAGGGCGTCGAGTCCGCCGGTGGTGGCGCCGTCGGTACCGTTGCCGCCGAGGTTGACGTCGACGAGGGCGTCGAGTCCGCCGGTGGTGATGCCGTTGGTACCGTTGCCGCCGAGGTTCACGTCGACCAGGGCGTCTACGAGGGTGCCGGTGCTGGTGCCGTTGGTACCGTTGCCGCCGAGGTTCACGTCGACCAGGGCGTCTACGAGGGTGCCGGTGCTGGTGCCGTTGGTACCGTTGCCGCCGAGGTTCACGTCCACGACTGCGTCAAGTCCACCGGTGCTGGTGCCGCTGGTTCCATCTGCACCGCCCAGGTTGACGTCGACGAGGGCGCCGTGTCCGCCGGTGGTGGTACCGTTGCCGCCGAGGTTGACGTCCACGACTGCGTCAAGTGCACCGGTGCTGGTGCCGCTGGTTCCATCTGCACCGGCCAGGTCGACGTCGACGACTGCATCCACAGCGGCGACGGGTCCGCCGGTGGTCCCGTTAATTCCTGCGCCTGTCCCAAGGTCAACCGCTGCGTCTGCTGCGACGGCAAGATCGGCGGCGGCCGGCGTAGTGCCGCCGGTGACGGAATTGCCGAGGCCGAGGTCGACGACGGCCGCTGCGGCGAGGTCGGGGCCGCTGGTTTGGCCGGTTCCGTTTCCAAGGTCAACCGCTACGTCTGCTGCGAGTGCGAGATCGGTAGCGGCCGGCGTAGTGCCGCCGGTGACGGAATTGCCGAGGCCGAGGTCGACGACGGCCGCCGCGGCGAGTCCGGAACCATTCGCTCCGGTGCCAGTGACGCCGTCGAGCGCCACATCGACTACGGCGGCGACGGCCGTTGACTCTGACGGCGTTGGGCCACCCAGCAGGCCCAACGACGCCTCGTCAGCGGACGCCGCCGAGATGAGGGCAGATGCGGAAAGATCCGATCCACTGGTGGTATCCGCGGCGTTCGCCGCGGTGCATCCGAAGGCTAAAAGCCCGCCGGCAAAGAGGGTGCCGAGCATCCCCCTGCGAAGGTTGGAACTCATGATGATGTCTCCTGAAAAGTTGAGGTAAGGGTGCGTGTCAGCAACCTGGAACACCGTGTTCTGCCGGAAAGGAGCAGACGGGTCTCAACTAGTCAGGAGAGGAACCGGGGTCGAACGACACCGGCGCGGGGACGTGTTCAGGGGTTTCACCGGCAGGGACAGCACCGGGAAGAGGAAGATCAAAATCGAAGGAGCTTAGCCATGCCGCAGAACCCGAGGAGCCGCCTGCGGAGGTGCCGCTTCCGACACCGGAACCCGGGGCAGCTGGAGCCAGGGTAGGGACGGGCGAAGGGCCCGCCGTGTCCTGCTGCCCGGCCTCACCGCCGGATGCTGCGACTGCAGCCGACAGGGCGGTAGAAGTACCCGCAAGGGCAACCGCACCGACAGGGGAGGTGGCCAAACCCTGTCCTTCGAAAGCCTCCGTAACGGGAATGCCCGAACGGGTTGGGCTTTCGAAAGTTGCGCCCAAATCCTCGGCAGCAGCCTGGCCTACTGTCGGGTCGGATGTGGCGCCCTCGAAGGGATACGCATCAACCGAAACGACGGGCAGGTCAGGAACCGCCACGGGAAGGGGCACGGTGCCTGTCACCAGGTCAGAGACGGGCTGCAGAACGGGTTCAAGAACCGGAACGGCGTCGACAACAGGAGGAACCACAGCGTCAACAACGGCCGTGGTTGCTCCGCCGGCGACTCCAGCGATCGGAACCGAGACCGCCGTGACGGCATCGGCGGGAACCACCTGGTTCACCACCGGTACTGCTGAGACGATGTTGTCTGCGAGCCCTGACAGCTGACCTGCCACTGGCTGAAGCAGCCCGCTAGAGGGCGCCGCAGCAGGGTGTGTGGCAGGAGCCGCGGGTGCCGGGCCGGAAAGTTTGTCGGTGACCGAAGACACCGAACTGGTAACGCCGCCCAAGAGGGAAGTTGTGTCAGAAAGCGCGTCTGCAGAAGCGGCTGAAGATGAGAACGTCAGCCAGGTAAGGGTCGCTGCGCCGGCGAGGAGCACAGGACGCAGGGCACGCCACGGAGAACGAGCCTTAGCCATGCGTACCACCCCCAGTACCGTTGCAATCGACGGATGCCTACAGGGTAAGTCCAAATGTTTCTGAAAGTCTAGGAAATTAACAAACCAGGTTGACTAAATGCGGCTGTTCTTCTTAGCCCAAATGACAGCCTCCGGGAAGCCTGTCACGGCTATGACTTTCCTGCTGCGCACTTTATGGTTGTGTCACCTTCGTCGTTTGCCGCTCATCGTTTGGATAGCTGACCCCGAGCTGCGCCCGCACTCCGTCAAAGAGGCGCATTGTGTTCAACGTGTCCTCGAGGGGCATCACCGGGCTCTCCGTAAGGCCCTGTTGAATGCACCGCGTCACCTCACGCAGCTCGTACGTGTATCCGCGGCCCACCACGTTGAAGGTTTCGACCCGGCGTTCGTCCCACCCCGTTCCGATGATCAGTTCCCGCGGGTTGTTGATGGATCCGATACTCTGCAGGAAACCCTTGCTGCCGGCGACAGTGGCCGTGCGCGGGCCATGTGCCAGCAGCGAGGACGTGAGCTGCACCTGCGCTCCGTGGTTGTAGCCGAGGGTCATCGCATTCTGGGCGTCGACGCCGTCGTCATTGACATGGCCTGTGGCACTGACCGTTTGGGGAAAGCCGAGGGTTCCCAGCGCCCAGAGCAGGGGGTAGACCGAAAGATCCAGCAGTGCGCCGCCGCCGTCCTGCCTGGCCCAGAGCCTGGCCGTGGGCGAGTACGGGGCGGGGAAGCCCAGGTCTGCGGTCACCCAGTGGATGTCCCCGATCTCGCCGGAGGCGGCAATTTCGAACGCCCGCTGCATGCCCGGCAGGAACCGGCTCCAGACTGCCTCCATCAGGAAAAGCTTGTGGGACCGGGCAAGGTCAATGAGCTCGGCAGCTTCCCTGGCGTTGACGGTGAAGGCCTTCTCACAGAGGACGTGTTTACCCGCGTTGAGCGCCGCCAACACGATTTCATGGTGCTGGGCGTGAGGCGTCGCAACGTACACCACGTCCACCCCTTCATCGGCGAGCAACCGCTCGTAGCCGCGGGCGCCGCCGTCGTCCCCGTAGGCCTTTGCAAAGTCATACGCCACGGCAAAGGCATCCGCTGTGTCTTGCGCCCGGGAGCTGACGGCATAGAGTTCTGCATCCGCCAGCAGAGCCAAGTCCTGTGAGACCGAGCGGGCTATTCCGCCGGTGGCGATGATGCCCCATCGGAGGGAAGTTCCCGTGGCGGAACGGGGATCCGGATCGGGCTGGCTGGACAACCATGGCTTGGCGATAGGCGCACTCATGGTGCCCATCTTCTCACTGCAGTGCGAGGGCGTTTGGATATTGCCTACAGGAGGTGATGGGGGGTTTGTGGAATGGGCGTATCAGGTGATGGGGGGATTGGTGGAATGGGCGCGGGAGGTGATGGGGGGCTGGTGGGAAGGGCGCGTCAGGTGATGGGGGTTTGTGGGAAGGGCGCGTCAGGCGATGGGGCGTTGGGAGGCACGGAAAAGCCCGGCCCCCGCAACGGGACCGGGCTTTCCTGAATCAGAGTGTTACTTGGTGATCGGGCCGAGTATGGGATCGTCCACGTAGGCCGTCTTCACGTTTGCAGAGGTCACGATGACCGGCTCCAGCAGGTAGGCCGGGACGGTCTTGACGCCGTTCTTGTAGGAGTCCTTGTCGTTGATTTCCAGTTCCTTGCCGGCCTGGAGATCCTTTGCCATGGTGATCGCGTGCTCAACGAGCTTGCGGGTGTCCTTGTTAATGGTGGAGTACTGCTCACCAGCCAGGATCGACTTGACCGACTCTACTTCGGAGTCCTGGCCGGTGATCACGGGGGTCGGCTTGCCGGCGGCCTTGACGGACGTCAGAATTGAGCGGGCCAGGAGATCATTGGGTGACAGGACGCCGTCCAGGGATTCTGTGGTGTAGTTGCCGCTGAGCAGGGTGTCAGCGCGGCGCTGGGCGTTCTCGCCCTTCCATGCTTGAGTAACGGCCTGTTCGAAGTTGGTCTGGCCGGAGAGAACCTTGAGGGTGCCATCGTCGATCTTCGGCTTCAGGACGCTCATGGCGCCGTCAAAGAAGACCTTGGCGTTGGCATCGTCGGGGGAGCCGGCGAACAGTTCGATGTTGTAGGGGCCGTCCGGCTTCTTGGCCTTGAGGCCTTCCAGCAGTGCCTGGCCCTGCAGTTCGCCCACTTTGAAGTTATCGTAGGCAACGTAGTAGTCCACGTTCTCGGTGTTCAGCAGCAGGCGGTCGTACGCGATGATGGTGGCGCCGGCATCCTTGGCCTGCTTCAGCTGGGTGCCCAGCTGCGTGCCGTCGACAGCGCCCACGATGAGGACCTTGGGGTTCTTGGTGATCATGGCGCTGATCTGGTTCTGCTGTTCGGAAACACCGGCATTGGCGAACTGGACGTCAGGCTCAAACCCGGCTTCGCTGAGGCCGTCATTGAACAGCTTTTCGGCGAGGACCCAGTTTTCACTGGTCTTCTGCGGAAGTGCGACTGCGATTGCGGCGTCCTGTTCGAACCCGCCGGCGCCTTCGGTCCCGCCACCCGTGGTGGGCTCGGAGCGGCCGCAGCCCGTCAGCGCCAGTGCTGCGATGGCAGTTACCGCTGCTGCCTTTCCTGCTTTACCAAACATTCTCATTGTTGGTTCTCTTTCTTTGTGGTGGTGTAACGCTGTTCAGGCTGCAAGGCTCAGGCTTCCCTGGCGATCGCTTCCTTGGTGGAGGTGGTCTCATCGGGCTGGAGCGGGTTGCTGGGTCCGCCGCCGGAGGGGCGGCTGAAGTTCTGGGTCAGCAGGCCGATGATGGACCTCTTGCCCTGGCTCTTGTTGTAGACGTCGAAGGCGACCGCGATCAGGAGCACCAGGCCCTTGATGATCTGGGTGAGGTCGGCTCCGATGCCGAGGAGCTGCAGGCCGTTGTTCAGCACAGCCATCACCAGGCCACCAATAATGGACCCCACTACGGTGCCCACGCCGCCGGTGACGGCGGCGCCGCCGATGAAGACTGCGGCGATGGCGTCCAGTTCCCAGCCGACGCCGTCGAATGGGCCCGATGCGGTGGAGCGGCCTACGAAGATCATGCCAGCCAGGCCGGCCAGAATGGACATGTTCATCATGACCAGGAAGTTGACCTTTTTGGACTGGACACCGGACAGTTCGGCCGCGTGGCGGTTGCCACCGACGGCGTAGACGTGCCGGCCGAGGATGGTGCGGGAAGAGATGAAGCCGTAGATCAACACCAGGACGGCCAGGATGAGCCCGGGAATCGGGAACGAGGTGCCCGGTCTGCCGGTGGCGAACAGGTACGTGGCGTAGAGGATGGCGCCACCGATCAGGACCAGCTTCAGGGCGGTGACCCACATTTCCGGGACCTCCGCGCCGAGTGCCTTGGCGCGGGCACGGGAGCGGAGCTCGCCCCACACCACAAAAGCAACTGCGGCGATGCCCAGCAGCAAGGTGAGGTTGTTGAACCCGGTGTCCGGCCCCACCTCGGGGAGGTAGCCTGCGCCCAAGTACTGGAAATCGTTGGGAACAGGGATGGTGTTGGACTTGCCGACGAACTGGTTGAAGCCGCGGAACAGGAGCATGCCGGCCAGGGTGACAATGAACGCGGGTATCCCCACGTACGCTGTCCACCACCCTTGCCATGCCCCAATGACGGCGCCGAGCACCAGCCCCAGCAGGACGCCGGCATACCAGGGAATGCCCCAGTCGCGGATGGCCAGGGCAACGGTGACGCCCACGAATGCTGCCACGGAACCTACCGAGAGGTCGATGTGGCCGGCAATGATGACCAGGACCATGCCGATGGCGAGGATCAGGATGTAGGAGTTGCCGTTGAAGAGGTTGATGACGTTGCCGGGGGTGAGGGTCCGGCCGTCGGTGGCGATCTGGAAGAAGATGATCAGTGCCACCAGGGCGAAGATCATGCCGAATTGGCGGGTGTTGCCGCCAAACAGCTTCTTGAGGGCGTTCATGGTGTCAGTCCTTGTGTCCGGAAGGTTCTGGATAATCCAGAGGGTCAGGCGGCTTCGGCTTTGCGGGCGGAGGTCATCAGTTTCATCAGGCTTTCCTGGCTGGCCTCGTCTTTGTTCAGGACACCGGTGATGGCGCCTTCGAAGATGGTGTAGATACGGTCGGACAGGCCCAGGAGTTCGGGGAGCTCCGAGGAGATGACGATGACTCCCTTGCCCTGGTTGGCGAGCTGCTGGATGATGCCGTAGATCTCGTATTTGGCACCGACATCGATGCCGCGGGTCGGTTCATCCAGGATCAGCAGGTCAGGATCGGTGAACATCCACTTCGCGAGGACCACCTTTTGCTGGTTGCCGCCGGAGAGTTTGGCAACGCCCTCCTCCACTGATGGGGTTTTGGTCCGCAGCGACTTGCGGTACTGCTCCGCCACCGTGAACTCCTGGTTCGGGTCCACCACCGAATTGCGGCTGATCTTCCGCAGGTTTGCGGCCACAGTGGTGGTCTTGATGTCGTCCAGCAGGTTCAACCCCAGGGATTTGCGGTCCTCGGTGACGTAGCCCAGGCCGGCATCGATGGCCTGGCGGACGTTCTTGAGGACAACTTCCTTGCCGTCCTTGTAGATATGCCCGTTGATGAATCGGCCATAGGACCTGCCGAACACGGACCGGGCCAACTCGGTGCGGCCGGCTCCCATAAGCCCGGCGAAGCCCACGATTTCTCCGCGGCGGACAAAGAAGTTGGAGTTCTTGCACACCAGGCGGTCCTGGACCTGGGGGTGGCCCACTGTCCAGTCCTTGACTTCGAAGAAGACCTCGCCGATTTTCGGCGTGTGGTCCGGGAAGCGGGATTCCAATGTCCGGCCCACCATGCCTTTGATGATGCGGTCCTCGTCCACGCCGTCGGCTTTGACGTCAAGGGTCTCAATGGACTTGCCGTCGCGGATGATGGTGATGGAGTCGGCGATCTGCTCAATTTCGTTGAGCTTGTGCGAAATGATGATGGACGTGATGCCCTTGGCCTTCAGACCGAGCATCAGGTCCAGCAGGTGCTGGGAATCGGACTCGTTCAGGGCGGCCGTGGGTTCGTCCAGGATGAGGATCTTCACGGACTTGTTCAGCGCCTTGGCAATTTCCACCAGCTGCTGCTTGCCGACGCCGATTTCCTTGATGGGCGTGTCCGGGTCCTCTTGCAGCCCAACGCGGGCCAGCAGGTCCAGGGAACGCAGCCGGGCCTCAGCCCAGTCGATGACGCCGCGCTTGGTGGGTTCGTTCCCCAGGAAGATGTTCTCCATGATGGAGAGCTCCGGGATCAGCGCGAGTTCCTGGTGGATGATCACGATGCCGGCGTGTTCGCTGGCCCGGATGTCCTTGAACTGCTGGATCTGGCCCTGGTAGACGATGTCGCCGTCGTAGCTGCCGTAGGGGTAAACGCCTGAGAGAACCTTCATCAGCGTGGACTTGCCGGCGCCGTTCTCTCCGCAGATGGCGTGGATCTCACCGGCCTTCACCCGCAGGCTCACGTTATCCAACGCTTTAACGCCGGGGAATTCCTTGGTGATGGACCGCATCTCAAGGATGATCGGGTCGGTCTGCGTGGTCTGGGACGTCATGTGCCCTAACCCTCCAATGCAATGACTTCTTTGTCCGGCCGGCAAAGCGCGGGGCCGTCTGATGAAAAAGTAAACTTGACCCGGCCTTTGTCGTCAAGTCTTTAACGCAAATGCCGGATAACAAAACGGTCTAGGTTTCCCTTATTCCGGCATGCTGGAACACCAAAGCGGCGGCTCCGAGCGCCTCCGCACGGTCGCCCAGGGACGACATGGTGATAGTTGTTGTCTCGCCGATAACCGGAACCGCGTGCCGTACCAGGCCCCTCTTGATGGGGTCCAGAAGAAGGTCGCCGAGCCCGGCCAGCGGTCCTCCCACCACGATCACTTCAGGGTTGATGAGGTTGGCGACGTTGCCGAGGGCCCGGCCGACGGCGAGTCCCGCGTCATCGAGCACCCGGAGGGTTGCCGAGTCGCGGGCCAGGGCCTTGCGCACGATGTCCGCAGGTGTCAGGGGCCGGTCCTCCCCGCGGCCCAGGAGTTCGATCATGGTGGTGGTCGAGGCGATGGTTTCCAGGCAGCCCCGGTTGCCGCAGCGGCACACCAGCCCCTGTTCGTGGATGGTGGCATGGCCGATTTCGCCCGTGATCCCCACGTTGCCGTAATAGGGCGCCCCGTTGAGGATCAGGCCGGCACCAATGCCGGACCCGATCTTGAGGAACAGCAGGTTTCTGACCCCGGTGTGCTGGCCCCAAGTCACCTCCGACCACGCGCCCAGGTTGGCGTCGTTGTCAACGAAGACAGGGATTTTGAGCCTTTCCTCCATGTGCTGGAGGATGCTGATGCCCACCCATTCGGGGAGGATGGCCCCTTGGGCCACAGTGCCGGTGCGCCGGTCAATGGGTCCTGGTATTCCGACGCCGGCACCCACCACTGCGGTACGTGCAATCCCGTTTTCGTCCAGCAGTTTCTCCAGCAGCACCACCGCTGCCTGGATGCCTTCCTCGGCCTGGTGGCCCAGCGGCAGCGCGACTGATTCCTCGGCAATGACGTGGAAGCTCAGCGAGGCCAGGACCACCCGCAGATGCCTTCGGCCGAAGTCGATTCCGACTGCCACTGCGCCGTTGCTGTTAAGCCGCACGTTGAGCGCCCGCCGGCCGGAGCTGGTAATCGGCTCCGTGGACGCGAGGCCGGAGTCGAGCATGATCTTCACGATATTGGAGACCGTCGCGGTGGACAGCCCGGTCTGCCGGGCCAGTTCTGCCTGCGTGGAAGGCCCGCCCATCAGAGACTCGATGATCCGTTGCTGGTTCAGTTGCCTGAGCGCGGATTGCGAGCCGGGATTTTTAGGTTTGCTCCTCGTTGAGCGCGAAGTTGCGGGCATGCTTGAAAGATTGCCTCATCCGAAGTCTTGTAGTCAAGAAGTTAACGCAATGAGGCTGATGGAGGGCCTTGCCACTGCCGGGATGATCTGTCCTCAGGAGCTGGGGGAGAGGTGCAAAAGACCCCGCCTGTCCAGCGCGGCCGTCGCTAGTCTGATGTCAGGCCTTCCTTTGAGGCCTGTTCCGACGATGGAAGGTGGCTGCCGTGCTGCTGGCACTCCTGCAGGCGAACGCTGTTGTGATGGACGTGGACGCCAACTGCGCCGCCATTGACGCAGCGGCAGAGGCCGCTGCTGCCGCCGGGGCCGCAGTCCTGGTGACACCCGAACTCTTTCCCCTGGGCTACGCGCCCCGCCGGGTCCGCGCGGAGCTGGATCCCGCCTGCCTGCCCGGGCTGCACGGGAAGCTTGCCGCCATCGCCCGCCGCCACCACATCGGACTGGTGTACAGCCTTCCCGAACTCACGGTGCAGGGGGAGTGGCACATCAGCGCCACCCTTCTTGATGCCGGCGGCAATACGCTCCTCAGCTACGCCAAGGTCCATCTTTTCGGCCCGGACGAACGTGCTGCCTTCAGCCCGGCGGCCCGGCCTCCCGCCGTCGTGGATTTCAATGGCGTCCGCACCTCGATGGTGATCTGCTACGACGTCGAATTCCCCGAGGCAGTCCGGGCTGCCGCCGTCGCCGGAGCCGAGCTGCTCCTGGTGCCGACTGCGCTGGCCCACGGCTATGACGACGTTCCGCAGGTATTGCTGCGGGCGCGGGCGCTGGAAAGCCAGCTGTCCATTGCCTACGCCAACCACGCAGGCGTCGAGGAGGACTGCAGGTTCCTCGGCGGCAGTGTCATCGCCGGGCCGGACGGCAGGTTGCTGGCCGCGGCAGATGAGGAACCGCAGCTCCTTTTCGCGGAGCTGGACGAAGGCGCCGCCGCCAGGGCCCGCGGCGATGTGCCGTACCTCAACGAACGCCGGCCGGACGTTTACCGCTCCTGGGGCGGCTGAGCGCTTTCCCGCACCAGGCCATCCGCATACTGCAGTGCGATCCAAAGCTCTGCCCGGGACTGGGCCTGGCCAAGATCCATCTCCAGCAGTTCCGCGATGGCGTTCACCTGCCGGCGGACGCTGTTCCGGTGCAGCCCCAAATCCTTTGCTGTGGCGTCCCAGCTTCCGTTCGCTGCCAGCCAGGACCGGAGGACGCGGAGCTGGACGTCACGGCGTTCGGGCTCCAGCTCCAGTACCGGTGCCAGGAGCTTTGCCGCAAGAAGTGTCCCGGCCTCACTGCCCAGCAGGCCCGTCACGGACCAGGTCACCTCTTCCACCCGGGCGCTTTTCCCGGTGGCCAGAACGCGGGGCCGGAGCGACGTGGCGCGCCGGTAGGTTTCCGGCAAGCCGGACAGTTCAGTCGGCTCACCCACCACCAGCCGCCAGCCAAGCTGCTCCACCTCGGCCATCAGCTGGTCATCCACCTTGAGCCGGGTCACTGCCGCGAATCCGTAATCAGTCAGCTCCACCATCTTGCTGTCGAAGATCCGGCGCCACTGCAGCAGCTCCCGCACCGGCCCATCTTCCGCGGCGAAGGCCCCGGCGGCCCGTACACCCTGGACCACACGAACGGGGCCGGACCGGGTTCCCGAGACGCTTTGTGC
Organism: Arthrobacter sp. Z1-9; assembly: GCF_054792695.1. Taxonomy (NCBI): domain Bacteria; kingdom Bacillati; phylum Actinomycetota; class Actinomycetes; order Micrococcales; family Micrococcaceae; genus Arthrobacter; species Arthrobacter sp. Z1-9. Next base: position 1,334,419 of record NZ_CP096456.1, read on the forward strand.
CAACAGGTCCTTCAGCATGTTCTGTTGCCGGGTGTTGCCGGCGGTGAGGATTCCGGGGTGCAAAAGGAGGGCGGTTGCCAATTGGCTGGGCGCCAGGGACCCGCTGGTGCGTTGGCGGACCAGGAGTTCAAGAAGCCCCACGACAGACGAGACCACACTGTTCTGCGCGGGTGTCAGTGCTTTCTCCGCGCCCAGCACCAGGCTGCCCAGGGTCGCGTCCTTGGTGCTGCGGAGCGGGTGGCCGAACACCAGCGCCGAGCCCGGGGCGTGGAAGGTTTCCGTTTCCACGCGGGGCCCGCTCCCGGTGAGGAGTTTCCTGAGGAGCGGCTGGAGTTGGGCGGTGTCGACGGCGGCGCCTCCACGCGCGCGGACGCGGCCGTCCGCTCCAAAGAGGACGGCCCACACTGGAACGCGCTGGATCAGTGCTGCCAGGAGCTCGTGCTCCGGCCGCGCCGAAAGAACTGCCCGCATGAGGTGGCGGTTGGTTTCCGCCAACTGCCGGAACACCTGGGCGTTGCCGGACTCGAGGAGCTTGGAGAATTCCAGGCCGAGCGCGGCAAACGGCACGCTGGCGGGCACCTCGACCAACGTGAGCCCGTGCTGCCGGCATGCGGCCGCCACCTGGTCCGGCACGGCGTCGTAATAAGGCTGCAGGCCAAAGCCCAGGGCAGCCACTCCTGCATCGACCAGCCGGCGGACATACTCCTGCACCCGGGAGTCGCTTTCGGTCCCGTCCGCGCCGGCGTATCCGCCGTCCCGGAACGGTAAACCGGCCGTCAGGACAAACTCGCCGTCCAGCAGATAGGGGGTAGGGTCTTCCAACTCGCTTGGCTCCACCCAGCGCAGGGGCACCTGGCCGTTCCCGGCGTCGTGCACCACCCTCACCTCGGCAGGCAGTGCTGCGAGGAACTGTCCCAGCGTGACCGCGTCCAGTTGGTCGGGACTACCATCGATGGCTGGTGCATTACGTCTCATGGGTGAACACTATAGGTCACTTTGCACCCTTTGAGATGCGGCTCACAGCCCTACTGTGGGTGAGGGGAAAACCAGTTCAACCAGCCAACGACACGAACGGACGTCAACGATGACTGTGCCCACACTCTCCGGCCCGGCCCCGGACGGCGCGACCGGAACAACGGTCCGTCCCGCCCTGGGCGCGCAGCTGCTGCGCCGCAAGCCAATCGCCCAGATGGTCAAGGAGGCGGACAGCAACAACGGCGGTCCCCGCCTGGTCCGCAGCTTCGGTGTCCTGCAGCTGACCATGATCTCCGTAGGGGCGACCCTCGGCACAGGCATCCTGGTGATCCTGGGTGAATCCGTTCCGCTCGCCGGGCCCGCCATCTGGATTTCGTTCGCGATCGCCGGCCTGGCAGCGCTGCTGTCCGCGGTGTCCTACGCCGAGATGGCCGGATTGGTGCCGGTCGCCGGCTCCAGCTATTCCTACACCTACGCCACCATGGGGGAGGGGATGGCGTGGATCTGCGGCTGGTGCCTGGTGCTGGAGTACGCAGTATCAGTGGCCGCAGTGGCTGTGGGTGCCGGACAATACGTCAATGAAGCGCTCGCCGTTTTCGGCTCCGTCCTCCCCGATGCAGTGTCGCAACCGCCCGGCGACGGCGGCGTGGTCAACATCCCGGCCATGGTGATTGTGGTGCTCGCAACCATCCTCCTGGTGCGCGGCGCCAAGGAGAGCGCCTGGATCAACACCTCCATCGTGGTGGTAAAGGTGGGCATCCTGCTGTTCTTCTGCGCCGTGGCCTTCACCGCCTTCAACGCCGGCAACTTTGAACCCCTGCTGCCCATGGGCGCCGCGGGTGTCTCCGCCGCAGCCTCCCGCGTCTTCTTCTCCTACATCGGCTTCGATGCGGCCTCCACCGCAGGCGAGGAAGCCCGCAATCCCAAACGCGACCTGCCCAGGGCCATCATGCTCTCCATGCTGATCGTGACCACCATCTACGTCCTGGTGGCAGTCGCCGCCATCGGCGCGAGGCCGTGGGGCTGGTTCGACGGAACCGAGGCCGCACTGGTCAAAATCCTTGAGGAAACCACCGGCCAGCCCTGGATCGCACTGGTCTTCGCGGTGGGCGCCGTCCTGGCGATCGCCAGCATCGTCCTAACTGTCCTCTACGGCCAGACCCGAATCCTGCTGTCGATGTCCCGCGACGGACTCATCCCCAAGGTCTTCGGCCGCGTTTCCCGCCGCACCGGCACCCCCGTGGCCGGGACGCTCCTCGTAGGGGCCGCCGTCGCCCTGACCGCAGGGCTGGTGCCGCTGGGCGCGCTCGCGGACGCCACCAGCATCGGCACCTTGTTTGCCTTCGCCCTGGTCAACGTCGCCGTCATCTACCTCCGCCGCACCCGGCCGGAGCTGGAGCGGACCTTCCGTGTGCCCCTGTTCCCGCTCACGCCCATCCTCGGCGCGGCCATGTGCGCCTACCTGATGGCCAACCTCGGGGCTGACACCTGGGTGGTCTTCGCCATCTGGATGCTCGTGGGCGTCGCCGCCTACTTCGGCTACGGACGCCGGAACTCCCGGGTGGCTGCCCTCAGCAACGAGGAATACCGCGAGCTGTCCGGACCACAACTCTCAACCCAGCAAACCTCTTAACCGACGAAGGCAGAACCTCCATGACCATCGCCACCGAACTGCCGGCCTCAGACCCGTCCAGCACCTCGGCCACTTCCGCTGCAGCGCCAGGCGGCGCGGCCGCAGGTCCCATCACCATGCTGAACCCGGACTTTCCGTTCAGCTACGACCATTACCTGGCCCACCCGGACGGCCTGGGAAGCGTGCCGGCCGAGCTGCTGGGCACGGAAGTTGCCGTCATCGGAGCAGGGCTTTCGGGCCTGGTCACCGCCTATGAGCTGATGAAACTGGGGCTGCGGCCAGTGGTTTACGAGGCCGACCGGATCGGCGGCCGCCTGCGTACTGCCTCTTTCCCGGCGGCCCCCGGCGTCGTGGCGGACCTTGGTGGCATGCGCTTCCCGGAATCCGGCAAGGCGTTCTACCACTACGTGGACCTGCTGGGCCTGGAAACCCAGGAGTTCCCCAACCCGCTGTCCCCGGCCACCTCCAGCACCGTGATCGAGCTGGCCGGCCAGAAACACTACGCGGAAAAGCCGGGCGACCTTCCGCCGTTCTTCCGTGAAGTGGCGGACGCTTGGAAGGCCGCCGTTAACGACGGCGCCGCGTTCGTTGAGATGCAGGCCGCAATCCGGTCCCGGGACACCGGCCGGATCAAGGAGCTGTGGAACGAACTGCTGCCACTGATGGACGAGCAGACCTTCTACGGCTTCATCGCGGCCAGCGAGTCGTTCAAGAAGGCCGGCTTCGCCCACCGGGAAGCCTTCGGCCAGGTGGGCTTCGGTACCGGCGGCTGGGACACCGACTTCCCCAACTCCATCCTGGAGATCCTCCGCGTGGTCTATACGGACGCGGATGACCAGCACCGGCTCATCAGCGGGGGCGCCCAGCGGCTGCCCGAGGCACTCTGGCAGCACGCGCCGTCGGGCATGGCGCACTGGCCGGAAGGAACCTCGCTGTCGTCACTGCACGCCGGTTCGCCGCGCGGCGCGGTGGGCAGGATCAGCCGCGATCCGGACGGCAACCTGCGGATCCGCGAACGCTGGGGCCGGGAAGCCAGCTATCCCGCTGTGGTCACCACCTGCCAGTCCTGGCTGCTGTCCACCCGGATCCACACCGAGGAGGCCCTGTTCCCGGCCGAACTGTGGACGGCCATCGAGCGCTCGCACTACATGCAGTCCTCCAAGACGTTTGTGATGGTGGACCGGCCCTTCTGGAAGGACATCGACCCGGACACCGGCAACGAGGTCCTCTCGATGACGCTCACGGACCGGCTCAACCGCGCCACCTACCTGCTGGACAACGGGCCGGACCAGCCCGCCGTCATCCTGCTCTCCTACACCTGGAACGACGACGCGCTGAAGTGGCTGGCGCTGGACGCGGACGAGCGCGTGGAGCTGATGCTGCATTCGCTCGAGCAGATCTACCCCGGGGTGGACATCGCCGGGCACATCGTGGGCCAGCCCATCACCGTGTCCTGGGAGGCCGACCCCAACTTCATGGGTGCCTTCAAAGCGAACCTGCCGGGGCACTACCGCTACCAGCAGCGCCTGTTCACCCACTTCAAGCAGGACGCCCTGCCGGAAGCACAACGCGGCATCTTCCTGGCCGGCGACGACGTCTCCTTTACCGCAGGCTGGGCCGAAGGCGCCGTCACCACGGGGCTGAACGCGGTGTGGGGCGTGGTCAACCACCTGGGCGGCTCCTCGGCCCCGGGCAACCCCGGACCGGGTGAACTCCTGGACGAGATCGGCCCTATCTCACTGGACTGAGGCGTGCATTTCCCGGTGCGCCTGGGCCAGCTCGATGTAGCGGGCGGCGTTGGCCCGGACGCCGTCGTACTCCTCGTCGGTGAGCTCGCGGCGGACCTTGCCGGGGACGCCCGCCACCAGTGACCGCGGCGGGACGACCGTTCCCTCCAGGACGACGGCGCCGGCTGCCACCAGCGAGCCGGCGCCGATCACCGCCCCGTTAAGGATGGTGGCGCCCATGCCCACCAGGCAGTCATCCTCCACTGTGCAGCCATGGACGACGGCGGCGTGCCCGACACTGACCCGTTCGCCCACCGTGCAGGGGAAGCCAGGGTCCGCGTGCAGCACCACGTTGTCCTGCAGGTTGCTGCCGGCGCCCACGGTTATTGCGGCGGTGTCGGCGCGCACGGAGACTCCGTAGAAGGCGCTGGAGTCCTGGGCCAGGGTCGCGTTGCCGATGATCGAGGCCGAGGGCGCAACAAACGCGGATTCGTGGACGGCCGGGGTGTTCCCGGCGAAGGGGTAAAGAGGAGCCATGGGCCAAGCCTAGGACATCCGCCCCGGGCCCAACTAGGTAGCACTAAGTGTCGTTTTGGAGGCTCAAAACGGCACTTAGTGCTACTTACTTGGGCGCAGGGGTGCGGAGGACCAGGAACTGGTAGTGCTGCCCCCAGTGGCCGGCACCGGGGCCGGACCAGGTGCCGGTATCCTCTGGCCAGGTGACAAAGTCCTCTATGGCGCAGTGGCGCCCAAAGACTTTCCGGACCGTTGCGTCGGTGCGCCTGCAGGAAAAGCGGGGTACGACGTCGTCCTCCGGGCTCAGTTCCTCTTCATCATTCCCGGACCGCAGGCCGACGGCGATCAGCGCGTCCGGCGCGCACACCCGCACCAGCTCGGCCAGCACGGCGTCGATGTCGTGGGCGGGAACGTGCAGCAAGGTACTCATGCACCACATGGCCGGGAATGAACCGTCCGGGAACGGCAATTGCCGGGCGTCCGCAACCGATACCTCCAAACCCCTGGCCTGGGCGCGCCGGACCTGACCCTCCGCAAGGTCCACGCCCATGTAGTGGATCCCGGCCTGCACGAACTGCAACCCGTCCAGGCCGGTTCCGGTCCCAATCTCCAGGACGGAGTGCCGCCCTTCGGACTTCAGCAGGGCGATGAAGCGCCGGCGCTGCTCCATACGGTGGGGCGACGGCGGAGAGCCGGCGCCGGAAGCGGCCCGCCGGTTGGAGAAATCGGCCAGGCGGCGCCCGCCGTCCTCCGCCCCCGCTTCCATCGCGCCTCCCTGAGGCTCAGTTCGGTCAGTTAAACACGGTCAGTTAAAGACCACAGTCCTGTTGCCGTCCAGCAGGACCCGGTGCTCCGCGTGCCACTGCACCGCCTGGACCAGGGTGCGGCCTTCCACGTCCCGGCCCATCTGGACAAACTGCTCCGGCGTGCGGGCATGGTCCACGCGGATGACTTCCTGCTCGATGATGGGGCCCTCATCCAGTGCCGCCGTCACGTAATGGGCAGTGGCGCCGATCAGCTTTACACCGCGTGCATGGGCCTGGTGGTACGGCTTGGCGCCTTTGAAGGACGGCAGGAACGAGTGGTGGATGTTGATGGCCTTGCCGGTGAGCTCGGTGCAGAGCTCGTCGGAAAGGATCTGCATGTAGCGGGCCAGGACCGTGAGTTCGATAGCGTGTTCGGCCATGATGGCACGGAGCTTGTCTTCCGCCTGGGCCTTGGTGTCCTTCGTGACGGGGATGTGGTGGAACGGAATCCCGTAGAACTCGGCCAGTCCCGCGAGGTCCTGGTGGTTGGACACAATGGCGGGGATCTCGATGGGCAGGGTTCCGGACCGCTGCTGGAACAGCAGGTCGTTGAGGCAGTGGGCGGAGGTGCTGGCCATCACCAGGGTCCGGACCTTTTGCCCCACGCCGCTGAGGCTCCACTGCATGCCGAAGGCCTGCGTTACCGGCTCCAGGGCTGCCCGCAGCTCCGATGCAGCGGCCGGCGTGGTCACCTCTACCCGCATAAAGAAGTTGCCTGTGGCCGGGCTGCCGTACTGCTGCGAATCAGTGATATTGCACCCCGCCACCAGCAGGGCGCCCGTCACCGCATGGACGATTCCCGGGCGGTCGGGGCAGGACAGGGTCACTACGTACGCTTGGTTCAGCTGCTCTTCACTCACGCCTATAAGCCTACCCGCGCAGCAGCGCCCGGATTTGGTAGGCTGGGAGCGTCGCAACTGGCGTTGGGTGGCTAACCACCAGGGAGCGGCAATCACGAAGACCACGGATCGTACGCCTGGGCCGAGGGTCATGTCTTGCCGGAATTGGGGCTGCACCCTGCGTCAGTACTGCAGCGCCATCCTGCGCTTTCACGCCCTGTCAAAAAGCGGTGTGAAAGTGCGCCAGCCGGTAGCCTGACCTAAGCAGTGCCCGTATCCCTAGCCAGGAGTTCTTCGTGACTACTACAGCCACCTCAACAACCGCCGTCAGCAACCAGCCGCTGGCCGAGCTCGACCCCGAAATCGCAGCAGTCCTGGACCAGGAACTCGGCCGCCAGCGCGGCACCCTGGAAATGATTGCCTCCGAAAACTTCGCCCCCCGCGCCGTGATGGAAGCCCAGGGCTCCGTCCTGACCAACAAGTACGCCGAGGGCTACCCGGGCCGCCGCTACTACGGCGGCTGCGAGTACGTCGACGTCGCAGAGCAGCTGGCCATCGACCGGGTCAAGGCACTCTTCGGCGCCGAATACGCCAACGTCCAGCCGCACTCCGGTGCCCAGGCCAACGCCGCCGCGCTGTCCGCGATGATCACTCCCGGCGACAAGATCCTCGGCCTGTCCCTGGCCCACGGCGGCCACCTCACCCACGGCATGAAGCTGAACTTCTCCGGCAAGCTCTACAACGTGGCTGCGTACCAGGTGGAGGAAGACAACTTCCGCGTCGACATGGACAAGCTCCGCGAGCAGGCCATCGCCGAGAAGCCCCAGGTCATCATCGCCGGCTGGTCCGCCTACCCGCGCCACCTGGACTTCGCGGCCTTCCGCTCCATCGCCGATGAGGTTGGCGCGCTGCTCTGGACCGACATGGCGCACTTCGCCGGCCTGGTTGCCGCCGGACTGCACCCGAGCCCGGTGCCGTACTCCGACGTCGTCACCTCCACCGTGCACAAGACCCTCGCCGGTCCGCGCTCCGGTGTGATCCTGGCGAAGCAGGAGTGGGCCAAGAAGCTGAACTCCAACGTCTTCCCGGGCCAGCAGGGCGGGCCGCTGATGCACGTCATCGCAGCCAAGGCCGTGGCCTTCAAGATCGCCGGCACCGAGGAATTCAAGGAGCGCCAGGAGCGCGTCCTCGAAGGCGCCAAGATCATCGCCGACCGCCTCAACCAGGCCGACGTCGCCGAAGCCGGCGTCTCCGTCCTCACCGGCGGCACCGACGTTCACCTGGTCCTCGTTGACCTCCGCAACTCCCAGCTGGACGGCCAGCAGGCCGAAGACCTCCTGCACTCCGTGGGCATCACGGTCAACCGCAACGCCGTTCCGTTCGACCCCCGCCCGCCGATGGTCACCTCCGGCCTGCGCATCGGCACCCCGGCCCTGGCCACCCGCGGCTTCGGTGCCGCCGAGTTCACCGAGGTGGCAGAGATCATCGCCACCGCCATGAAGGCCGGCAACAGCGCCGACGTCGAGGCCCTGCAGGCCCGCGTGGACAAGCTCGCCGCCGACTTCCCGCTGTACCCGCAGCACGAGCAGTGGTGATTTCATGACTGAAACGAAACAGACCGCGAAGATCCTTGACGGCAGGGCAGCCGCTGCCGCCATCAAGTCCGAGCTCACCGAGCGGGTCGCGGCACTGAAAGCCCAGGGCACTACCCCCGGCATTGCCACAGTGCTCGTGGGCGCGGACCCTGCCTCGCAGCTGTATGTGTCCATGAAGCACAAGCAGTCCGTGGAGATCGGGATGAACTCGATCCAGCGCGAGCTCCCGGCCGATGCCACCCAGGCCCAGGTGGAGGCCCTCATTGACGAACTCAATGCGGACCTCGCCTGCCACGGCTACATCGTGCAGCTGCCGCTGCCCAAGCACCTGGACACCGATGCCATCCTCGAGCGCATCGACCCCGCCAAGGATGCCGACGGCCTGCACCCCACCAACCTTGGCCGGCTGGTGCTCAACGTCAGCGGCGAGATTACCTCACCGCTGCCGTGCACGCCCCGCGGCGTCATCGAGCTGTTGGAACGCAACGGCTACAGCCTCGCGGGCAAGCATGTTGTGGTGGTTGGCCGCGGCGTGACGATCGGCCGCTCCATCGGGCTGCTGCTCACGCGGCGGGCCGTGAACGCCACCGTGACCCTGACGCACACCGGTACCGAGAACCTTTCGGAGCTGCTGCGCCAGGCGGACGTCATCGTAGGGGCAGCGGGTGCCAAGCACATCGTCAAGGCTGCCGACGTGAAACCGGGCGCGGCCCTGCTCGACGTCGGCGTTACCCGCGAGACGGACCCCGAGACGGGCAAGAGCAAGGTCCACGGTGACATCGAACCCGCCGCGGCCGAGGTGGCAGGCTGGATCTCACCGAACCCCGGGGGTGTGGGTCCCATGACCGTGGCGCTGCTGATGACCAATGTTGTCGAAGCCGCTGAACGCCAGGCTGGAATCGCCCGGTAGGTCCTTCTTCACGTCCGACGGCGGCCCGCCCCTTGCGCACGAGGGGCGGGCCGCCGTCGGACTTTAAGCACTGAACTGAAAGTCCTCTTCCACCTGCCCGGCGGCTCCACTAGTCTGCGGAGGGTGCATAACAAAGCCACCGTGTCCTCCGGCGCCGAAGCCGGCGCCGTCCAGCCGGCCGAAGAGCCCCACACCGACCCTCCCCGGATTGTCATCACGGCCGAAAACCTGACCAAGACCTACGGCGACGTTGCCGCCGTCGACGGCATCTCCTTCAGCGTCCCCGCCGGGGAGTCCTTTGGCCTGCTGGGGCCCAACGGTGCCGGCAAGTCCACCACCATGAAGATGATCGGCGGCGTTACCCGGCGCACCTCCGGCAACCTCCACATCATGGGCCTGGACCCTGACGCGCACGGGCCGGAGGTACGTGCGCACCTTGGTGTGGTGCCGCAGCAGGACAACCTGGACGAGGAACTGCGGGTCCGTGACAACCTCCTGGTGTACGGCCGGTACTTCGGCCTGCCCATGAGTTACCTGAAGCCAAAGGCTGACGAACTGCTGGAGTTTGCCCAGCTGACGGACAAGGCAAAGTCCAAGGTGGACGCGCTGTCCGGCGGCATGAAGCGGCGGCTGACCATCGCCCGTTCGCTGATCAACGAACCCCGGATCCTGCTGCTGGACGAACCCACTACCGGGCTTGATCCCCAGGCGCGGCACATCCTCTGGGACCGCCTTTTCCGGCTCAAGGAGCAGGGCGTCACGCTGATCCTGACCACGCACTACATGGACGAGGCCGAGCAGCTGTGCGACCGGCTGATCGTGGTGGACAAGGGCCGGATCATGGCCGAGGGGTCGCCGGCGCAACTGATCCGCGAGCATTCCACACGGGAGGTGATTGAGCTGCGCTTCGGCTCCGAACGGAACACCACCATCGCCGCGGAACTGGACGGCATTGGGGAGCGCCTGGAGGTCCTGCCGGACCGGGTGCTGATTTACGCGTACGACGGCGAGGCGGCCCTTGAGCAGGTGGCGTCCCGCGGCCTGCGGCCGCTGACCTCGCTGGTACGGAGGTCCTCGCTGGAAGATGTGTTCCTCCGGCTGACCGGCAGGAGCCTCGTTGAGTGAGAAGGCGGGGTTGGGCCCGGGCGCGGGCCTGGCTGGGAGGACGGACGTGGCCGGGGCGCCTGCGCGGGCGCACAGCCCCGAAGTAGCGGCCGCCAAGGCGAGGCGCTGGGGCGCCTTCTACTACGCCGAGCAGGTGCTCCGGGTGATGAAGGGGTACAGCTGGTCCATCATCATGTACAGCGTGGGCCACCCGGTGGCCTACCTGTTTGCCATGGGCGTGGGCCTGGCAAGCCTGGTTGACTCGCAGGGCGGGGGAGCTTTCGGGGGAGTGGGTTACGTAACGTTCGTGGCGCCGGCGCTGCTGGTCTCCGCGGCAGTCATGACCGCCGCGAACGAATTCACCTTCCCTGTGATGGACGGCTTCAAGTGGCGCCGGACCTACTACGGGCCCCACGCCTCCCCGCTGACGCCCCAGCAGATCGCGGCCGGCCACATCATGGCCGTGACCCTGCGCTTCCTGCTGCAGTCCGCCGTCTATTTTGCGGCTGTTGCACTTTTTGGCGCGGTGGCCGGCGGCTGGGGCTGGGTGACCATCCTGGTGGCCACGCTGGCGGGGCTCGCCTTTGGCCTGCCGCTGATGGCGTACTCCGCGTCCATTACTGAGGACAAGGGCCAGTTCGCCCTGGTGATGCGCTTCATCGTGATGCCGCTGTTCCTGTTCTCCGGCACGTTCTTTCCCCTGGACAGCCTCCCGCTGGCGGTGCGCTGGATCGGATGGATCTCACCCATCTGGCACGGTACAGAGCTGGGGCGGGTCTTTAGCTACGGGTACCGGGAACCTCCGCTGCTGACCGTCCTGCACGTCGTAGTGCTGGTGGGACTGGCCGTGCTGGGCTGGTTCCTGACCCGGAAACAGTTCGCCGCGAGGATGGGCCGATGAGCGCTCTGTTGCCCCCGACACGCGCGGCCGACGCGGCCCGCAACAGGACCTTCGGCCCGTTGTATTCGCGCAACGCCAGGGCCGTGATTTCCCGTGGGCTGCTCGCCACGAAGAGCACCAACTGGCTGGTGATGCTCTCCGGATTTTTTGAACCAGTCCTGTTCCTGATTTCCATGGGAGTGGGGCTGGGCGCGATTGTGGGTTCGGTGCAGGGCCCGGGTGGCGGGGAGATCAGTTACGCCGCCTACATCGCCCCGGCACTGCTGGCTGTCTCCGCGATGAACGGAGCTGTTTACGACTCCACCTGGAACGTGTTTTTCAAAATGAACTTCGCGAAGCTGTACCAGGGCATGCTGTACACGTCGCTGGGGCCGCTGGACGTTGCCTTGGGGGAGATCTTCCTCGCCCTCCTGCGGGGACTGCTCTACGCCATGGGGTTCACGGCAGTGATGGCTGTTATGGGTTTGATCACCACGCCCTGGGCGCTGCTGATGATCCCCGCTTCGGTGCTGATCGCCTTCGGGTTCGCGAGCATCGGGATGGGGATCACCAGCTTCCTGAAGACCTTCCAGCAGATGGACTGGATCAACTTCATCATGCTGCCCATGTTCCTGTTCAGCGCCACGTTTTACCCGCTCAGCGTGTACCCGCAGGCCATCCAGTGGCTCATCCAGGCCATGCCTCTGTGGCACGGGGTGGAGCTGCTCCGCCAGATCAGCGTGGGCACCTTCACCGCGGCCACTCCTATCCACATCGGCTACTACTTGGTGATGACGGCGGTGGGAATGCTGCTCACCACCGTGCGGCTGCGGCAGCTCTTCCTGAAGTAGTCCCTGTTCGCCCCGGGTGGAAGGCGGCGGGAGCACACTCCGGCATTTGAGACAATGGGTGCATGCAATCTTTGGGCAGCTCCAGGTCATCCTCCAAACCCGCCCGGGGCGGATTCTCCCTGTTCCGCATCAGCGGGCCTGGATTGATGGTCCTCGTGACCGCATTCGTTGTGGCAGTCATTTTCGCCGCCAACCAGAACGACGTGGTGGGCTGGGTTGTTGCCGTCATCGCCGCCTTCTGGCTCGCCCTCGCCTGCTTTGTTGTCTTCAGCATTCAGAAGGCAGCCAAGAAAGCGGGAGCCAAGCTGACTGAGGCCCAGAATGCCTTCACCACAGCTGCAGGCCGCGGTCCCTACGCTTCCTCTGACCAGGGCGGAACCCGGGTGGTTGCCGAGCGCAGCCAGGCGGACGAGGTGCGGGACCTCAAGCTGGACCACTCCTTCAAAATCGTCCAGGTGCAGATCCGCGTGGTGGAGGAGGAGCGTGCCAAGGGTGCTGCAGCCAACCAGGACACCATCAACCGCGCCCTGGAAACCATCGAGATCACAGCCACGAATGCAAGGGACATGATCAAGTCCTCCGGCGGCAGCGGAGAGCCGGTCACCGGAACCATCATCGACTAGAGTGGAGCGGGTGATCTCGGCATTGAAGAAGGACCACCTTCGCATCGCATCCGTTAATGTCAACGGCCTTCGGGCTGCCTACAAAAACGGCATGGCGGCGTGGCTTGAGCCGCGCGAAGTGGACATCCTTTGCCTGCAGGAGGTCCGCGCCCCTGACGCCATCGTCCGGCAGCTGCTGGGGGAGGGCTGGCACATCCTGCACGCCGAGGCTGAAGCCAAGGGCCGCGCCGGCGTCGCGATAGCTTCACGTGAAGAACCGCTGGCAACCCGGAACGGCATCGGGGACGATTATTTCGCCACCGCCGGCCGCTGGGTGGAGGCTGATTTCCGGTTTGCCGACGCAGCCGGACACCCTGTCCAGCTCACCGTGGCAAGCGCCTACGTTCACTCGGGTGAGGTGGGCACGCCCAAGCAGGACGACAAGTTCCGGTTCCTGGATGCCATGAGCACCCGCCTCCCGGAACTGACCAAGCACAGCGACCATGCCCTGGTGGTGGGCGACCTCAACGTGGCCCACGCGCCCCTGGACATCCGGAACTCGAAGGGCAACGTCAAGAAGGCGGGCCACCTGCCGGAGGAACGTGCCTACTTCGACCGGTTCTTCGGCGAGGACATTGGCTGGCAGGATGTCCACCGCAACCTGTCGGGCGAGGTTGACGGACCGTATACGTGGTGGTCCCAGCGCGGGAAGGCGTTCGACAACGACACCGGCTGGCGCATTGACTACCACCTGGCCACCCCGGCACTTGCTTCCGCCGCCATCTCGGCGGTTGTGGACCGGGCGGCCTCGTGGGACACCCGCTTCTCCGACCATGCCCCGCTGGTAGTGGACTACCAGCTTTGAGCCCCGAAGGTTTCCTCCCCATGACTAGCCAGACTTCCCCGGCAACCAAGAAGCGCCTCCTCTCCGGCGCCAAGCCCACTGCCGACTCCCTGCACCTGGGCAACTACATCGGCGCTGTCCGCAACTGGGTGGACATGCAGGCGGAGTACGACGCCGTTTTCTTTATCCCTGACCTGCACGCCATCACCGTGGACTTTGACCCGACTGAGCTGGCCAAGCGCACCCGCATCGTGGCTGCCCAGTACATTGCCGCCGGCATCGACCCGGACAAGAGCATCTTCTTCGTCCAGTCCCACGTTCCGGAGCACGCGCAGCTGGCCTGGGCCCTGAACTGCATCACCGGTTTCGGTGAGGCTTCCCGCATGACGCAGTTCAAGGACAAGACCCAGAAGTCCGGCGCCGACGCCGCCACCCTGGGGTTGTTCGCCTACCCCACGCTGATGGCCGCGGACATCCTGCTGTACCAGACGGACCTGGTGCCGGTGGGGGAGGACCAGCGCCAGCACCTGGAGCTGACGCGGAACCTGGCCCAGCGCTTCAACACGAGGTTCGGCCCCACGTTCACCGTTCCGGAGGCCACCATCGTCAAGGAACGCGCCAAGATCTACGACCTCCAGAACCCCAGCGCCAAGATGTCCAAAACCGGCGAATCACCCAACGGCGCCATCCAGCTGCTGGAGGACCCCAAGATCGCGGCCAAGCGCATCAAGTCCGCAGTGACCGATGCCGGCACCGACATCCGGTTCGACTCCGAGGAAAAGCCGGGCGTTTCGAACCTGCTGACCATCTACTCGTCCCTGACCGGAAAATCCGTGGCGGAACTCGAAGCCGAGTACCAGGGCAAGATGTATGGCCACCTGAAGGTGGACCTTGCGGAGGTGGTGGTGGAGTTCGTCACGCCGCTGCGGAACCGCACCAACGAGCTGATGGCGGACCCAGCGGAACTGGACCGGCTGCTGGCGCACGGCGCCGAGCGGGCCCGCGAGATCGCTTCGGTGACCCTCGGCCAGGTGTACGAGCGCATGGGGTTCCTTCCGTCCTTCTCCCTTGCAGGAGTCCGCTAGCGCCATGCCATCCAGCAAAGTCACCGCAAGGGAAGGCTCCCGCTCCACCCAGGTGGCGGGAATGTCCGGTAACCCCCAAGGCGACCCGGCGGAGGCCACCGGCAGGGACGGCGCCGCGCCCCGCACGGAAGACATCAGTGTGGGCGTCATCCTGGGCTTTCCGCCGGAAGTCGCTGAAGAACTGCAGCGCTGGCGGGCTTCCTTCGGTGACCCGCTCGCGGACGTGGTTCCCGCCCACATCACGCTGGTGACCACCACCCCCACCCAGGACTGGGAGGCGACCAGGGAGCACGTGCGGGACGTCGCACGCCGCCAAAGCCCGTTTATGGTCACCATCGCCGGGACCGGGACGTTCCGTCCGGTTTCCCCCGTGGTGTTCATCAATGTGGAGGACGGCTTCACGGAGTGCGTCGACCTGCACGAAAAGCTCCAGCAGGGCCCCCTGCAGCGGGACCTGCCTTTCGCTTACCACCCGCATGTCACCATCGCCCATGATGTGGCCCCTGAAAGCCTCGATGAAGCCGAAACGGTGCTGGAAAGCTACAGGGCCACCTTCCCCGTGGTTAGCATGGGACTTTACGAGCACGATGCTGACGGCATCTGGCAGCTACGGGAAGAGCTGGACTTTGGGAACGAAACTGACCACCATGCCGGGACCCGGTCCGCGGACGCCGGCGGAGCCTCCGCTTCCCACTGATCGGGCACAACTGAAGCTCGCCGTCATCCAGAAGCGGATGGACTGGGGCAAGGCCAGAAGGTCCGACGGCGGCGCGCTGCCCACCCTGCTGGCCATGGTCCAATGGCTGCTCGCCCGGCTCAACACCCTCCGGCCCCTGCGGGCCTTCCAGCACTACAATCTCCAGCGCGGCCCGCTGATGAGCGCCGGCATCGGTTTCAGGATGTTCTTCTCCATCACCGGCCTCCTTGCCACCGGTTTCTCCATTGCAGGCCTGGTCCTCCGGAGCCAGCCGGCACTGCTGGACACCGTCATCGCGAGTGTTGGCCAGAGCGCACCCGGGCTGTTGAAGGTCGGCGGCGGAGAAGGGCTGGTGGATCCCAAGGACCTGCTGAACCCTGACGGACTGGGCTGGACCGCCCTGATCGCTGCGGTGGTTACGGTTTTTACAGCGCTGGGTTGGATTGCGGGCCTGCGTGATGGCCTTCGCGGAGTCCTGCAGCTCCCGCCGCTGAGGACCAACCCGGTCCTCCTCAAGCTGCGCGACGCCGGCACCCTGCTGCTGCTGGGCGTGGCCTTGGTGATCAGCGCCGGCGCCTCCTTGTTGTTCGGCACAGCGGCAGGCTGGGTGGCAGACTTCCTAAGGCTTGACGATGCCGTGGCCGGGCCACTGACAACGTCGGTGAAGATCGCGGTCCCGCTGGTCCTGAGCTGGGTCACGGCCATCATTATGTTCCGGCTGGGGGGAAGCCTGAAGCTTTCCCGCCGGGCACTGCTGGAAGGCACTGTCCTCGCGGCGCTGGGCACCACGGTGTTGCAGGTCTTCAGTACGGAGCTGCTTGCCGGTGCCGGACGGAATCCCCTCCTTGCGCCGTTCGCCATCATCATCGGCCTGCTGATCTGGTTCAACCTGGTCAGCCAGGTGTACCTGGTTGCAGCGGGCTGGGCGGCGGTCCGGGAAGCCGACCTGAACAACACCATGAACGGACACGAGAAGGGAACCCTGGGTGCACGCCAGGTGCAGCCGGGAAAGGTGCCTGTCCACACGGACAATGGCGGCGCGGCTGCTACTGAGCGGCGTCGAGGTCTTGGCCGGCCCCGGCGGCGCTAAAGCCGTCCGGGCAGCGCTAAACCCGGCCCGCCTGCGGCGTCAGGAGGGGTTCCCGGCGTCGAGGTACTGGTCCGCCCAGGCGGCGATGATCCTGGCGGCCCGCGCCGCCTGGCCCTTTCCGGTCAGCAGGTGGTCGCTGCCTTCAAGGGACACGAAGTTCCGCGGATGCCGGGCCGTCTGGAAGATGGTGCTGGCATTCTCGATTCCTACGGTGTTGTCCGTGGGGGAGTGAAGCACCATAAGGGGCTTGTGCAGTTGCTTGATGCAGTCTGTCAGGTCGGCGTTTTCCAGGTCCTCCACAAAATGCTTGCGGATCTCCACCCGCTTCCCGCCAAGGTCCACCTCGGCGCTGCCTTCGCTCAGGATCTTGTCCAGCGCAGCGTCGAACACGTGCGCCACGTGCTTGGGTGAGAAGGGCGCCCCAACGGTAGCGACGGCGTCGAGCTCGGGAATCTCCCGTGCGGCGGCGAGCACAGCAGCGCCGCCGAAGGAATGGCCCACCAGCAGGGAAATCTGCTTCCCTTCGCTGCGCATAAACTCCGCCGCCTTCACCGTGTCCGCGACCTTGTGGCTGAAGGACCCCGCGGACCACTCACCGGCGGAGCCGCCCAGGCCCAGGTTGTCGAACCGGAGCATGCCCACGCCGCTGTCCGCCAGCGCCTTGCACATCCGCGACGCGGAGGGCGCATCCTTACCGAGCGTAAACCCGTGGGAGAAGACGCCCCACCCCTTCACCGGGCCCTCGGGGACGTCGATGATGCCGGAGAGCATCTCGCCGGTGGAACCTGCAAAGGAGACTTTTTCAGAGCGGGACACGGCGTCCCCTTTCGTTCGTTGCGGATGCCCTATCAGTTGTGGTGGCCAAACCGGAGTTTTGGGGACTGGACCTGATAGCGCAACTGGCGGTGCCTCAGTGGTGGAACGACGACGGCGCCGATCCCCTTGAGTGGGGACGGCGCCGTCGTGTGCTTGATCCTTTGTCAGATCTTGCGGGAAAGAATTGCCTGCTTGACCTCTTGGATGGCCTGGGTCACCTGGATGCCGCGAGGGCATGCTTCCGAGCAGTTGAAGGTGGTGCGGCAGCGCCACACGCCTTCCTTGTCGTTGAGGATCTCCAGGCGCATGTCGCCTGCGTCGTCGCGTGAATCAAAGATGAAACGGTGCGCGTTGACGATCGCTGCCGGGCCGAAGTACTGGCCGTCGGTCCAGAAGACCGGGCAGGACGACGTGCAGGCAGCGCACAGGATGCACTTGGTGGTGTCGTCGAAGCGCTCCCGGTCCTCGGCGGACTGAAGGCGTTCCCGGGTGGGCTCGTGGCCCTTGTTGATAAGGAACGGCATGACCTCGCGGTAGGACTGGAAGAACGGCTCCATGTCCACGATGAGGTCCTTCTCCACCGGCAGGCCCTTGATGGGCTCCACGGTGATGGGCTTGGACGTGTCCAGGTCCTTCAGGAGCGTCTTGCAGGCGAGGCGGTTGCGGCCGTTGATGCGCATGGCGTCGGAGCCGCAGACGCCGTGGGCGCAGGAGCGGCGGAACGAGAGGCTGCCGTCCGTTTCCCACTTGACCTTGTGCAGGGCGTCCAGGACACGGTCCGTGCCGTACATCGTAAGGTGGAAGTCATCCCAGGTGGCTTCTTCCGAAACCTCCGGGTTGTACCGGCGGACGCGCAGGTGCACATCGAACGTGGGGATTTCTCCGCCACCGCCGACGCCGGCAGGCAGTTCAATCTTTGAGGCTGGCTCAGCCGTTTCAGCAGTCATCCTAGTACTTCCTCACCATCGGCTCGTAGCGGGTAAAGACAACCGGCTTGGTGGCCAGGCGGATGCCGGCGATTGATTCCGCCGATCCGTCCGCCGGGGCGTGGTCGTCCTTGTACGCCATGGAGTGCTTCATGAATTTCTCGTCGTTGCGTTCCGGGAAGTCCTCGCGGAAGTGTCCGCCGCGGGATTCCTCGCGGTGCAGGGCCGCTACGGTCATCACCTTGGCCAGTTCCAGCAGGAAGCCCAGTTCAACGGCCTCGAGCAGGTCAAGGTTGAAACGCTTGCCCTTGTCCTGGACGTTGATGCGCTTGTACCGCTCCTCGAAGGATGCGATGTCGCGCAGCACCTGGTCCAGGGTCTCCGCGGTGCGGAACACCTGCATGTTGGCGTCCATGGTGTCCTGCAGTTCCTTGCGGATCACAGCCACCTTTTCATCGCCGACGCCGTTGCGGGCAATGTCCAGCAGTTCGGTGGTGTATGCCACCGGGTTCTCCGGCAGCTCCACGAAATCGGCCGTCTTGGCGTACTCTGCCGCTGCGATACCGGCCCGCTTGCCGAACACGTTGATGTCAAGCAGTGAGTTGGTGCCCAAACGGTTGGAACCGTGGACGGAGACGCACGCAACCTCGCCGGCTGCATAGAGGCCGGGGACCACGGTGTCGTTGTCCTGCAGGACCTCCGTGGTGATGTTGGTGGGGATGCCGCCCATGGCGTAGTGCGCCGTCGGGAAAACAGGCACGGGCTCCGTGTACGGCTCCACACCAAGGTAGGTACGGGCAAACTCGGTGATGTCCGGGAGCTTGGCATCGATGTGCGCGGGCTCCAGGTGGGTGAGGTCCAGGAGGACGTAGTCCTTGTTCGGGCCGCAGCCGCGTCCTTCGCGGACCTCGTTGGCCATGGAGCGGGCCACGATGTCACGCGGCGCCAGGTCCTTGATGGTGGGGGCGTAGCGCTCCATGAAGCGCTCACCTTCAGAGTTGCGCAGGATGGCGCCTTCGCCGCGGGCGGCCTCGGAAAGGAGGATGCCCAGGCCGGCCAGGCCGGTCGGGTGGAACTGGAAGAACTCCATGTCTTCCAGGGGAATGCCGCGGCGGAACGCGATGCCCATGCCGTCACCGGTGAGGGTGTGGGCGTTGGAGGTGGTCTTGAAGACCTTGCCGGCGCCGCCGGAGGCAAATACCACGGACTTGGCCTGGAACACGTGGAGCTCACCCGATGCGAGGTCGTAGGAGACCACGCCGGCCACGCGCTTCTGCTTGTACGGCGTGCCGTCTTCGCGGACTGCGTCCTCTTCGACCGTCAGCAGGTCCAGCACGTAGTACTCGTTGTAGAACTCGACGTTGTGCTTGACGCAGTTCTGGTACAGGGTCTGCAGGATCATGTGGCCGGTGCGGTCCGCGGCGTAGCAGGCACGGCGGACGGGAGCCTTGCCGTGGTCGCGGGTGTGGCCGCCGAACCTGCGCTGGTCGATCCGGCCTTCGGGCGTGCGGTTGAACGGCAGGCCCATCTTTTCCAGGTCCAGCACGGCGTCGATGGCCTCTTTGGCCATGACCTCGGCGGCGTCCTGGTCCACCAGGTAGTCGCCGCCCTTGACGGTGTCGAACGTGTGCCACTCCCAGTTGTCTTCCTCGACGTTGGCAAGGGCTGCACACATGCCACCCTGCGCCGCACCGGTGTGCGAGCGGGTGGGGTAGAGCTTGGTCAGTACTGCTGTGCGGGCGCGTTGACCGGACTCGATCGCGGCGCGCATGCCAGCGCCACCGGCACCGACGATGACGACGTCGTACTTATGGACCTGCATACCAGACGCTCTTTCTCTCAAAATTCGCAATAAAACAAGGGGCGGGCGTTGCCCGCTCCGCAAAACAAGGCCCGCGGTTGTACCCGCGGGCCCGGGATGCTGCCGGTGCTAGGCAGGGCAGAATCCGCCAGGCAGGGGAACGCCGTCCACCACTGGGCACGGGTCGAAGGTGAAGATCACCAGGGTGCCCAGGACGATGATGACGACGGTGGCCGAGTAGAGGACCGTCTTCAGCCAGCGGCGGGTTGAATCCTTTTCGGCGTAGTCGTTGATGATGGTGCGCACGCCGTTGGTCCCGTGCAGCATGGCCAGCCACAGCATGGTGAGGTCCCAGAACTGCCAGAACGGGTCGGCCCACTTGCCGGCCACGAAGCCGAAGTCGATGGCGTGGATACCTTCGCCCACCAGGAGGTTCACAAACAGGTGGCCGAAGATGAGGACCACCAGCACCACGCCGGAGAGCCGCATGAACAGCCAGGCAATCATCTCGAAGTTGCCCCGGCTTCCGCCGGTGCGGCGGTACTGGGGGGCGATCCGCCCGCTGCGCGGGCTCTCAATCGTTGCTGACATGGCTTAGTGACCTCCGAGTGCGAGGGACAGGTGGCGGATGGAGAAGGCAACCATGGTGACCACCCAGAGGCCCAGGACTGCCCAGAGCATCTGGCGCTGGTACTTGGCGCCCTTCTTCCAGAAGTCCACCGCGATGATGCGCAGGCCGTTGAAGGCGTGGAAAACGATGGCGGCAACAAGTCCGGTTTCACCCAGGGCCATCAGGGGGTTCTTGTAGGCACCGATCACCGCGGTGTAGGCCTCCGGTGACACCCGTACCAAGGAGGTGTCCAGGACGTGGACCAACAAGAAGAAAAAGATCACTACACCGGTAATCCGGTGTCCTACCCAGGACCACATGCCTTCACGGCCGCGGTACAAGGTGCCAGCTGGTTTTGTCGGCACTGATAAACCTCCCTGCAACACAGCGGCGCTGGCATGAGATCCACGCGGGGGGAACGCCTGCTGCGAGAGCACTCGTAGCTCAGGGCCTAAATCTAGGCTCCGCTAACAGCTTATTCAATTTAGGAACCCCTTGGTGCCCAGCAGTGGCAAGGATTCTGCCGATTAATGAGACAAACACCACAATCCGTGCGGTCCCGGCAGGATATGTTGCGGCCGAGGGGGTAAGCACGGGCCCCCCGGTACCGGGTCAGCTAAAGTAGGCCGTGATGAGTACAGACAAAGTGACAAGCCCGGTTTCACCCCTTGACCGCTTCATCGCGGTGATCCCGGCAGGCGGCGTGGGGACCCGCCTCTGGCCTCTGTCACGAGCCGCAGCTCCCAAGTTTCTTCACGACCTCACCGGTTCGGGCAGCACGCTGCTGCGCGCCACCTACGACCGGCTGCACCCGCTGGCCGGAACCAAGGTGCTGGTGGTTACCGGGAAAGCCCACCGGGATGCCGTCTGCCGGCAGCTCCCCGAGCTTCAGGATTCGGACCTGGTCCTGGAGTCGGAGCCGAAGGATTCCGCCGCGGCAATCGGCCTTGCCGCCGCCATCCTCCACGAGCGCGATCCTGACACCATCATGGGTTCCTTCGCCGCGGATCAGGTGATCAGCCCCGACCGGCTTTTCCAGAAGGCAGTCCGCGAGGCGATCCACACTGCCGCTGCCGGCAAGATCGTGACAATCGGCATCAAGCCCACCCACCCGTCCATCGGGTTCGGCTACATCCGCTCCGGGCGGGACCTGCACATTGAGGGGGCCCCCAGCGCCCAGGACGTGGTGGAGTTCGTGGAAAAGCCCAACGAGGAAGTGGCCCAGCAGTACGTGGACAGCGGCAACTACGTCTGGAACGCGGGCATGTTCGTGACACCGGTCGCGCTGCTGCTCAAGCACCTTGAAGCCAACCAGCCCGAGCTGTTCCAGGGCCTGCAGGAAATCGCGCGCGCCTGGGACACCCCCGCCCGTGACGAGGTCACGGCCCGGATCTGGCCCACGCTGCCCAAGATTGCCATCGACTACGCCGTTGCCGAACCTGCCGCCGAAGCCGGGGACGTCGCCGTCGTGCCCGGTTCCTTCCGCTGGGACGACGTCGGTGACTTTGCTTCCGTAGGCCGGCTCAACAGTGCCAAGGAAGTGGACGACGTCACGGTCCTGGGGGAGGGCGCGCGCGTCTTCACCGAGAACTCCAGCGGCGTGGTGGTCACCGACACCAAACGCGTCATCGCACTGATCGGAATCCAGGACGTTGTCATCGTGGACACCCCCGATGCCCTGCTGGTGACCACCATGGCCAACTCGCAGCGGGTCAAGGCGGCCGTGGATGCGCTGAAAGCCAGCGGCGATACCGACGTTCTGTGATGCGGGGCGGTCCCCGTATGTAACGCGGGGACCGCAATGGCCCGTATCACTGAGACCCTCGCTAGAGTGAAGCAGTGCGCAATTACACTACGGAAGCTGAGCCAACCGCCCTGGTGGCTCCATGGCTTGAGCCGCTCCTGCCGGAACTGATCGATTTCCGCCGGGACCTGCATGCGCATCCGGAACTGTCCTTCAAGGAATTCCGCACCACGGACAAGCTGGCTGACAGGCTGGAAGCTGCAGGCCTTCGCCCGCGTCGGCTTGACGGCACCGGGCTCACCGTGGACGTTGGCGAGGGTCCCGTCGCCACTGCCCTTCGCGGCGACATTGATGCCCTGCCCATCATCGAGGAAACGGGTTTGCCCTTCGCCTCGAAAAACCATGGTGTAACGCACGCGTGCGGCCACGACGTCCATACCACCACCATGCTGGGGATCGCCCTGGTGCTGCACCGGATGCACCAGGAGGAGCCGCTTGGTGCCACCGTCCGCATCATCTTCCAGCCTGCCGAGGAAACCATGCCGGGCGGCGCGCACTCGTGCATTGAGCAGGGCGTCCTGGACGGGGTGCCCAGGATCCTGGCACTGCATTGTGATCCGCGCATCGAGGTGGGCAAGATCGGCACACGCATCGGCGCCATCACCTCGGCCTCGGACACCATCCGGATCGAGCTTTCCGGCCGCGGCGGCCACACCTCCCGCCCGCACCTGACCGAGGACCTCGTGTTCGCCCTGGCGCAAATCGCCGTCAATGTTCCCGCCGTCCTGTCCCGCCGCGTGGACGTCCGCAGCGGCGTTTCGGTGGTGTGGGGCCAGATTTCGGCCGGCTCCGCACCCAACGCCATACCCGGAACCGGCTACATGGCCGGGACCATGCGCTGCCTGGACCGCGAGGCCTGGCACGCCGCCGGAGAACTGTTGGACGAGGTGGTCCACCAGGTGGCTGCACCGTACGGCGTTGACGTCCGCCTCGAACACACCAGGGGAGTGCCGCCGGTGGTGAACTCGGAGCACGAAACCGCCATCATCGAAGCATCCGCCCGCGCCGAAATTGGCGAAAGCGCAGTGGTGCTGACCCCGCAGTCCATGGGCGGAGAGGACTTTGCCTGGTTCCTCGCGGAGTTGCCGGGCGCCATGATGCGCCTGGGCACCAAGACCCCCGGGGGCGAGGAATACGACCTCCACCGCGGCGACTACATCCTGGATGAACGGGCCCTGGGCCTCGGTATCCGGGTCCTTACGGCTGCGGCGCTGCGCACCATCCGCGACCTTTAGTCCGGAAGGCGCGGGGCGCCGTCGTACTTCACCAAAGCGGGGCGGCAGCACCGGTGCGCGCCACAGTTAAGTTGTGCACAATTGAATTGCGCCTTACAGTGTTTACGTGACTGATGCTCCACGGCTTAACCGCCAGGTGTGCTTTGCCCTTTACTCGGCGTCCCGTGCCGCCACTGCCGTCTACCGGCCAGTGCTTGAAGAGCTCGGCCTGACGTATCCCCAGTACCTGGTGATGCTGGTGCTTTGGGAGAACGAGCCGCGCGGGGTGAAGGAACTGGGCGAGGAGCTCGGCCTTGATTCCGGCACGCTGTCACCCCTGCTGAAGCGGCTGGAGTCCCTGGGACTGGTGGAGCGCCGCCGGTCCGGTGAGGACGAGCGCCGCGTCGCCGTCCACCTGACGGCCGCCGGACGGAACCTGAGCAGCAGGGCCAACGCCCTCCCCACGCGGCTGGCCGAAGCTGCAGGACTTACGCCGGAAGAGCTCGACCAGCTGCACGACACCCTGGGACGGCTGACGGCCGCCCTGCACAACGCCCGCTGACGGCATTAGTCGGCAAATTTCCAATCCACCTACAGGACGGATACACCCCCGTGAAACCTCTTTACACTGCCGAGGCACTCGCCTCGGGCGAAGGACGCGACGGCAATGCGCGGACCAACGACGGCAAGCTGGACGTCACCCTTTCCAACCCCGTGGAGCTGGGCGGAAGCGGCCAGGGAACCAACCCGGAGCAGCTCTTCGCCGCCGGCTACGCGGCCTGCTTCCACTCCGCGCTCCGCCTGGTGGGCCGCAAGGAACGCGCCGACCTGACAGACTCGGCCGTGGCTGCCAAGGTCCACCTCGGCCAGCTGGACAATTCAGGTTTCGGGCTCGCCGCGGAACTGGAAATTGCGCTGCCTGCACTGGACCTGGCCACCGCCGAGGCGCTGGTCGCCAAAGCCCATCAAATCTGCCCCTACTCTAACGCCACGCGTGGAAACATCACGGTGGACATCAGGATCATGGAATTCGCCGCATGAGCCTCGGAACCCTTCCTGCCACCACCCGTGAAATCCGGCTGGCCTCCCGCCCGGTGGGGCGGCCCGCGCCGGAAAATTTCCGGCTTGCCGAATCCCCGCTGCCCGAACTTGTCTACGGCCAGATCCTGGTCCGGAACCTCTACATGTCAGTGGATCCCTACATGCGCGGACGCATGAACGACGTGAAGTCATACTCCGCGCCGTTTGCCCTGGACGCAGCGCTCGACGGCGGCGCGGTGGGGGAGGTGATCGCGTCCCGGTCCGCCGCGCACAAGGAGGGGGACGTCGTCGTGCACCCCCTCGGTTGGCGCGAATACTCAGTCGTCGATGCTGCTGCCGCCACGACCGCGCGGACTGACCTTGCCCCCGCTTCCGCTTTCCTGGGTGCACTGGGCATGACGGGCCTGACGGCGTACGCCGGGTTGCTCAAGGTGGCCGAGTTCGTGCCCGGCGAGGCAGTTTTTGTCTCAGGCGCGGCAGGTGCCGTGGGCTCCCTGGTTGGCCAGATAGCCAAAGCGATGGGTGCGTCCCGCGTCATCGGTTCCGCGGGCTCGCCCGCCAAGGTTGCCCGGCTCCTTGAACTCGGCTTCGACGCGGCGTTCGATTACCACGACGGCCCCGTGCGCGAACAGCTGAAGAAGGCTGCCGGTCCGGACGGCATCGATGTCTATTTCGATAATGTGGGCGGCGATCACCTCGAGGCAGCCCTGGCCACCCTGAACGTCGGGGGCCGGGTGGCCATGTGCGGGGCCATCGCGCAGTACAACTCCACCGAGCCGACGCCGGCACCGCACAACCTGATGTTGGCCATTGGCAAACAGCTCACCCTCCGAGGTTTCCTGGTGGGCGGCCAGCGGCAGCACGCGGCCGAGTTCGCTGCCCAAATGGCCGGCTGGCTGGCTGACGGCACCGTCCGTTACGACGAGACCATCGTCGATGGGCTCGAGAATGCCCCGCAGGCCTTTATGGATCTGCTGGACGGCGCCAACACCGGCAAGATGCTGGTCCGCCTCTGACGGCTGTCCGGCAGCTGAACAACAGTAAGGGGCCGCACGCAACTGCGGCCCCTTACTCGTTGGTAACAACTTGTAAACAATCTCCTCAATGGTGCCCGGGTGTGCTACGGAGACGTGTCGCAGGCCACTAAAATGGGTGCCATCAGTGCGCTCCGGCGCAGTGCTGCGGGCCCTCAGTGACAACAGAATTTCAGTGCAGAAACGGACACTCATTGAATTCGAGCCGTAGCGCCACTCTCTTCATCCTGGAGGAAAATTGAAGACATCACTGCGTGCACAATTCAAGCGCGGGTCCATGGCAGGCCTGGCTACCGTCAGCGCCTCAGCCCTTCTGTTGACCGCCTGCGGCGCAGCCCCTGAAGCCGGAAGCACCTCATCCGCCGGGGCCAGTGACTACACCGGCTGCATCGTCTCCGACTCCGGTGGATTCGACGACCAGTCCTTCAACCAGTCCTCCTACGAAGGGCTGAAGAAGAATGAGAAGGACCTGGGGATCAAAGTCAACCAGGCGGAGTCCAAAACCAACAACGACTTCGAACCGAACCTGCGCGCCATGGTCACCGCGGGCTGCGACCTTACCCTCACGGTGGGCTTCCTTCTCGGCGACGCCACCAAGCAGCAGGCAGAAGCCAACCCCGACAAGCATTTCGCCATCATCGACTTCGCATACGACACCCCGGTCGCGAACGTCAAGCCGATCATCTACGACACCGCACAGGCAGCCTTCCTCGCCGGCTACCTCGCGGCAGGCACCACCAAAACCGGGAAAGTGGCTACCTTCGGTGGCAAGAACATCCCCACGGTCACCATCTTCATGGATGGCTTCGCTGACGGCGTGAAGTACTACAACAAGCAGAAGGGCAAGGACGTCCAACTCCTTGGCTGGAACAAGGACACCCAGGACGGGACGTTCACCGGTGACTTCGAAAAGCAAGACGTCGGCAAGCAGGTCACCCAGAACTTCCTGGACCAGGGCGCCGACATTGTGCTGCCCGTCGCCGGGTCGACCAGCAAGGGAGCGGGGGCGGCGCTGAAGGATGCCAAGGCCGCCGGCAAGGACGTCAAGCTGATCTGGGTCGACTCCGACGGCTACCTGACCGCCCCTGACTACAAGGACATTATGCTGTCCTCCATCATAAAGACGATGGACAAGGCCGTAGAGGCCGTGGTCAAGGATGACACGGAAGGCAAGTTCAGCAACACGCCGTACGTCGGCACGCTGGCCAACGACGGTGTGCAGTTGGCCCCCTTCCACGATCTCGATTCGCAGGTCCCCGCCGAGCTCAAGTCCGAGCTGGAGCAGATCAAGAAGGACATCGTGGACGGCAAGCTCAAGGTTGAGTCCAAGGAAAGCCCCAAGTCCTGACCCATGCATGGAGCGCCGCCGCCCGGCTGGTCGATGACCGGCCGGGCGGCGGCGCTTTTTGCTGCTGCCTCTTTTGGGCCACCGCCCGCTCATCCCAGGACTGCAACCACTAGGCTGGTGCTGCAGCCACATATCCCGTCCGGTCGATCACTGGACGCTTCGAGATTGGTCTTCAGTTTTGAAACTTGAACTCAAAGGGATCACCAAACGCTTCGGGACTTTGCTTGCCAACGACCACATCGACGTGGTGGTTGAACCCGGCCAGATCCACTGCCTGCTGGGCGAGAACGGGGCCGGCAAATCCACCCTGATGAATGTGCTGTACGGCCTTTACGAGCCCTCCGAGGGTGAAATCCTCGTCGATGGCAGGGCCGTTTCCTTCCGTGGACCGGGCGACGCCATGGCGGCCGGGATCGGGATGGTGCACCAGCACTTTATGCTGGTCCCGGTGTTCACGGTTGCCGAGAATGTGGCCCTAGGTGCCGAACCCACCAAGGCTGCCGGCTTCCTGAACCTGGACGAGACCCGCCGCCGGATCAAGGAGATCTCGGACCAGTACGGCTTCGACGTGGATCCTGACGCCCTGGTGGAGGACCTGCCCGTGGGCGTCCAGCAACGCGTCGAAATCATCAAGGCACTGGTGCGCAATGCCAAGGTCCTGATCCTTGATGAACCCACTGCGGTGCTGACGCCCCAGGAAACCGACGAGCTGCTGGACATCATGCGCCAGCTCAAGTCCGGAGGCACCTCCATCGTCTTCATCTCCCACAAGCTGCGGGAAGTGAAGGAGGTCTCGGACACCATCACCGTGATCAGGCGCGGGAAGGTGGTGGGGGAAGCCAGTCCCACCACGCCCACTGCCGAACTCGCCTCCATGATGGTGGGACGCGCCGTCAGCCTCAACCTGGACAAAGCACCCGCCCAGCCGAAGGAAAAAACCTTCGAAATCCGGGACCTCACCGTCATCGCCCCCAATGGCCGGCACGTGGTGGACGGACTCAGCTTCGACATCGCGCGCGGCGAGATCCTGGCTGTAGCCGGCGTGCAGGGCAACGGCCAGACCGAACTTACCGAAGCCATCCTTGGCCTGCAGGACCGGGTGTCCGGATCCATCACGCTGGACGGCAAAGAGCTGCTTGGCCGGTCCGTGAAGGAAGTCCTGCACGCCGGCGTCGGATTCGTGCCGGAAGACCGCAAGGTGGACGGACTGGTGGGCACGTTCTCCGTGGCCGAGAACCTGGTCCTTGACCTCTATGACAAGCCTCCCTTCGCGAAGGGCATCAGCATGAGTCCGGCGAAAATCCTGGAGAACGCCAAGGCCCGCATCGGCGAATTCGATGTGCGGACGCCCTCGGCAGCAGCCGCCGCAGGTACGCTGTCCGGCGGCAACCAGCAGAAAGTGGTGATGGCGCGCGAACTCTCCCGCCCGCTGCGCCTGTTCATCGCCTCCCAGCCCACCCGCGGAGTGGACGTCGGGTCCATCGAGTTCCTGCACCGCCGGATTGTTGCCGAGCGCGACCAGGGGACGCCGGTGATGATCATCTCCACCGAGCTTGACGAGGTGATGGAACTGGCCGACCGGATCGCGGTGCTCTACAAAGGCAAGCTGGTGGGCATCGTCCCTGCCGGCACCGGCCGGGACGTCCTGGGCCTCATGATGGCGGGAATCCCGCCGGTGGAACACACCCATCCAACGGGGCAGGCGCCCGCCGCTGCCACGGCCTCCACTTCCGACGCCGAAGGAGGCGACCATGTCTGACAAGCATCCCCCCAAACACGCGGCCGGCGAACACAGCGGCAAAGCGCACGGGTCCACGCCCGCTGCGGAGGAGACGGCCGCCGTCGTATCCGTTGATACCGCCGGCGGCGCCATGGAGCCCTCCGCTGTTCCGGCCACGGCCCAAAGCGGGCTGCTTCCGGGCGGCCCGGACACCCTGCTGCGCAGGATCTTTACCGGGAGCGGCATGGTCTCGGTGCTGGCCGTACTGCTTGCGCTCCTCATCGGCGGCCTCCTGATTGCCAGTACCGACAAACAGGTGGCAACGACCTCCACCTACTTCTTCGCCCGTCCCACGGACTTCCTGTCAGCAGTGTGGAACGCCGCCACCCGCTCCTACGTGGCGTTGTTCCAGGGTTCGGTCTTCAACCCCCGCGGCAACAGTGTCGCGGCCCAGTTCGCACCGTTCATGGAGACGCTCACCATTGCCACGCCGCTTATCACGGCCGGCCTCGGCGTAGCACTTGCGTTCCGCGCCGGGCTCTTCAACATCGGCGCGCAGGGACAGATCATCGTGGCAGGCATCCTTGCAGCCTGGGTGGGCTTCGCGCTGCACCTGCCCCTGGGGCTGCACCTGCTGCTGGTCCTGGTGGCCGGCATCATCGGCGGCGCTTTCTGGGGCGGACTGGTGGGGCTCCTCAAAGCGCGGACGGGCGCCCACGAAGTCATCCTGACCATCATGTTCAACTACATCGCGCTGTACTTCCTGCGGTACCTGCTGAACACCCCGGCCTTCCAGCGGCCGGGGGAGACGAACCCCATCTCGCCCATCCTGGATCCCACGGCCGTATACCCGCAGATTTTTGGCACCCAGTACCGGTTGCACTTGGGCTTCCTCCTGGCCATCGCGGCCACTGTGCTGGTGTGGTGGCTCCTGAACCGCTCCACGGTTGGCTTTGAGTTCCGTGCTGTCGGTGCCAACCCCAAGGCTGCGCAGACCGCCGGCATCAATGTTTCCCGCTCCACCATCCTGGTGATGGCCCTTGCCGGCGGACTTGCCGGCATGTCCGGCGTCGCGCAGGTGGCGGGCACCGAGAAAGTCCTGACCGACGGCGTCGCCGCCACTTATGGATTCGACGCGATCACCGTTGCCCTGCTGGGACGTTCGACGCCGTGGGGTACCTTCGCTGCCGGCCTGCTGTTCGGCGCCTTCCGCGCCGGTGCCGTCCAGATGCAGATCCAAACCGGAACCCCCATCGACATCGTCCTGGTGGTCCAGTCCCTGATCGTCCTCTTCATTGCGGCTCCGCCGCTGGTCCGGGCCGTCTTCGGCCTGAACCCCCGCCGCAAGAAGCCGGCCCGCGCGGCCAAGTCCCGCCAGGCAGCCACCACCGGAGGTGCAGCATGAGCACAAAAGTATCCTCGCCCCTCCCGGGCAAGCCCCAGCCCGGTGACACCCAGACGCCTACCGGCTTCGCAGCCGTCTCCACCAAGCCGGTGACCTGGCGGACTCCGGTCCTGCTCACGGTCTTCGCACTGATCGCCCTGGTCTTCTTCGGATTGATGGCACCGAACCAGACCGCCAGTTTCGGCATCTCCACCGGCGAGGACTTTTTCCAGCTGCCCGCCCTGGCGGTGAACGCCTTCGCCGGGGGCATCGTGCTGTCCGCCCTCCTGGTGGGGCTCGCGGCCTATGCCGTATACCTCAAGACGAAGGACCGGCCCGCCCCCGGTTGGCTGACAGTCACCTTCATCGTCCTGTTCGTGGCCGCCTTCCTCATCTGGGTGGTGGGCGGTGCCCGCACCCCGAGCATTTCGCTGGCCGGGCTCATCGCCGGGTCGGTCACCCTTGCCGTCCCGCTGGTGTTCGGCTCACTGTCCGGCGTGCTGTGTGAGCGGGTGGGCGTGGTCAACATCGCCATCGAGGGCCAGCTCCTGGGCGGCGCATTTACCGCCGCCATTGTGGCAAGCATGACCCAGAACCCCTTCATCGGGCTGCTGGCCGCCGCCGTGGCGGGGGCCGTCGTGTCCATGGTGCTGGCCCTGTTCAGCATCAAGTACCTCGTGAACCAGATCATCGTGGGTGTGGTGCTGAACGTCCTGGTCTCCGGCGTCACCGGCTTCCTGTTCAGCACTGTGATGCAGGCCAACAAGGCCCAGTTCAACTCGCCTCCCGGGCTGGACGTCATCGAAATTCCCGTCCTGTCCAGCATCCCGATCATTGGGCCCATCCTTTTCCGCCAGTCCCTGGTGGGATACCTGATGTACATCGCGGTCCTGGTGGTCTGGGTGGGCCTCTTCAAGACCCGTTGGGGCCTGCGTGTACGTGCGGTCGGTGAGCACCCGCAGGCCGCCGACACCCTGGGCATCAACGTCAATGCCACCCGGTTCTGGAACGTCACCCTGGGCGGGGCCGTAGCCGGCATCGGCGGGTCCTTCTTCACGTTGGTGGCGATTGACAGC
Source organism: Arthrobacter sp. Z1-9 (assembly GCF_054792695.1). NCBI lineage: Bacteria > Bacillati > Actinomycetota > Actinomycetes > Micrococcales > Micrococcaceae > Arthrobacter > Arthrobacter sp. Z1-9. The sequence continues at coordinate 1,365,347 of NZ_CP096456.1, forward strand.
TTCACCAAGGAAATCTCCGGCGGCCGCGGCTTTATCGCGCTGGCTGCCCTGATCTTTGGCCGGTGGAATCCTATCGGTGCCTTCTTCGCCGCGCTGCTGTTCGGGTTCGCGGACAACCTGCAGAGCATCGTGACCATCATCGGCACCCCCGTGCCCAGCCAGTTCATGGCCATGCTGCCCTACCTGGTGACGGTTCTCGCCGTGGCCGGGCTGGTGGGCAAGTCGCGGGGCCCGGCAGCCAGCGGCATCCCGTATGTCAAGGGTTGACGGCGTGGCCGCCGGAGGGGACGTGAACTGGTCGGCGCTGGAAGCCGCCGCCGTCGAAGCCATGCGGAAGGCATATACGCCTTACTCGAAGTTCCCGGTGGGGGCGGCAGCCCTTACCGAGGACGGCAGGATCGTCAGCGGCTGCAACGTGGAGAACGCAAGCTATGGCCTGACCCTTTGCGCCGAATGCGCGCTGGTGGGCCACCTGCACATGACCGGCGGCGGCCTGCTCCGCGCGTTCTACTGCGTGGACGGCGCCGGCAACGTCCTGATGCCGTGCGGGCGCTGCCGCCAGCTGCTGTACGAATTCCGTGCCCCCGGCATGGAGCTGATGACCACCCAAGGCATCAAGACCATGGACCAGGTGCTGCCAGACGCCTTTGGTCCCGAACACCTGGAGGGAAACCGGTGACAGACACCCGCGCAGCGACTAAGGCCGAAGCGTTCGACGCCGTCGATATCATCCGCATCAAACGGGACAAGGGCACGCTGAGCCCGGAACAGATCGACTGGACCATCGATGCCTACACGCGGGGAGTGATCGCGGACGAGCAGATGGCCGCCCTCAACATGGCCATCCTGCTCAACGGCATGAACCGCAGCGAAATCGCCCGGTGGACGGCCGCAATGATCGCTTCCGGCGAGCGGATGGACTTCTCCAGCCTGCGCCGTCCCGACGGCGGGCTGAAGTACACCTCGGACAAGCACTCCACCGGGGGCGTGGGGGACAAGGTCACCCTGCCGCTGGCGCCATTGGTAGCCGTGTTCGGCGTCGCCGTTCCCCAGCTCTCCGGCCGGGGACTCGGGCATACCGGCGGCACGCTGGACAAGCTGGAGTCCATCCCCGGCTGGCGGGCCTCACTCACCAAGGAGGAGATGCTGGCCCAGCTCCAGGATGTGGGCGCCGTCATCTGCGCAGCCGGCGCAGGCCTGGCTCCGGCAGACAAGAAGCTCTACGCACTCCGGGACGTTACAGGAACCGTTGAGGCCATCCCGCTGATTGCATCGTCCATCATGAGCAAGAAGATTGCCGAGGGCACCGGCTCGCTGGTCCTGGACGTGAAGGTGGGCAGCGGCGCCTTTATGAAGGATGAGGCCAAGGCCCGCGAGCTGGCAGAGACCATGGTGGCGCTCGGTAAGGATGCCGGAGTCAACACCGTGGCCCTCCTCACCAACATGAATACGCCCCTGGGCCTGACGGCCGGCAACGCCATCGAGGTAGAGGAATCCATTGAGGTGCTGGCAGGCGGCGGCCCCGACGACGTGGTGGAGTTGACGGTCCGGCTCGCCGAGGAAATGCTCGCCGCTGCAGGAGTGCACGACGCCGATCCCGCCGCCGCCTTGAAAGACGGCCGTGCCATGGACGTCTGGAACCGGAAGGTCGAGGCTCAGGGCGGCGACCCGCGGGCCAAGCTGCCGGTGGCACGGGAGTCCGAGGTGGTTTACGCCCCGGCCGATGGAGTGCTGGTGGAACTCGACGCCCTTGCCGTGGGCGTGGCAGCCTGGCGGCTCGGCGCAGGGCGGGCACGGAAGGAGGACATCGTGCAGGCAGGCGCGGGAGTCCGGATGCATGCCAAGCCCGGTGCCGTGGTCCGGGCGGGAGAGCCCCTGATGACCCTGCTCACGGACACTCCGGAACGGTTTGCCCGGGCAAAGGAAGCGCTGGAGAATGCGGTGGTCATCGCCCCCGAGGGATCGCGGCCGGCACAACGGCTGATCCTTGACCGCATAGCATAGGGAGCCATGCAGGCCATCAATGACTTCATCCTCGCGGCAGCCGGACAGCCCTGGGTGCTGTTCCTTGTTTTGGCCTGCTGCATCATTGACGGCTTCTTTCCGCCCGTGCCGAGTGAGTCCGTGGTGGTGGGTCTTTCCGCAGTTTCTGCCACAGCCGATGTCCCCAACCCCTGGCTCCTGATGCTGGTGGCGGCTCTTGGCGCCTTTTCCGGCGACAACATCGCGTATTTGATCGGGCGCAGGGTGGGCACCGGGCGCTGGGCATGGATGCGGGGCCCGCGGATGCAAAGCGCCTTCCGGTGGGCAGGCCGGGAGCTGCGAAAGCGCCCGGCCTCGCTCATCCTTGTGGCGCGGTTCGTGCCGATCGGAAGGGTGGCGGTGAACCTCACCGCAGGTGTCACGCACTATCCGCATCTGCGCTTCGTGGCGCTGACCGTCCTCTCGGCCACCCTCTGGGCCGCCTATTCGGTGGGGATCGGGCTTTTCTTCGGGCAGTGGTTTGAAGACAACCACCTCCTGGGGGCCGTCATCGCCATCATCTGTGCAGTGGCGCTGGGAATCGTGGTGGACGTCGTCATCAACCGGGTCCGGCGCGGCCAGCCCACCGTGGAGCGGATGAAGGAACCGGAAGCGTAGTTGAACCGTTGTTCGGGCAGGCAGGGGGCGTAGCGTGTTGCGCCGCGGCCGTGGGACACTTAGAACGATTTCCGCTTTGGCTGCGTCACTTGTGGCTGGTGCCATTTTGCATAGGAGCAAGACCGCGTGGAGTTTATTAATGAGGCCGTGCTCCATGCAGCGGGCCAGTGGTGGATCTACCCGATACTGCTGCTGTTCTTCTTCGTGGACGGCTTCGCCATGGTGGTCCCCAGCGAGACCCTCATCGTGGCCCTTGCGGCGTTCTCCCGGCACAGCGGGGAACCCAACCTTTGGATCCTCGGCCTCACCGCCCTGATCGGCGCCATCGCGGGCGACAACATGGCTTTTATGCTCGGACGCCGGATTGGCCTGAACCGGTGGAAGTGGATGCGCCGGGCCAAGGTCCAGAAGGCCTTCGGCTGGGCACGCTATGAACTGGAGAAGCGCGGCGCGGTGCTGATCTTCACTGCCCGCTACATTCCCTGGGGCCGGGTGGCCGTCAACTACGTGGCTGGGAGCACCGGCTTCGCCCACCGCCGCTTCTTCCTGCTGGACGCCTTCGCCTGCTTCACCTGGGTGGGGTATTCCATCGGCATCGGCCTGCTGGCCAGTTCCTTCCCGTGGCTGCACCACAACCCCCTGCTCAGTGCCGGCATCGCAGTGGTGTTCGCCATTGTGCTGGGCATCCTCATCGACCACCTGCTCCGGTGGTGGCACAAGCACCTTGCCCGCAACGACTCCGAACACGTGGATGAGTGGCTCGACGGCGGGCCGGACGGGGCGCAGGACAACCAAACCGGCAGCACCGCCGTCCTGGCACCCGCTGCCGCAGACGGCAAGCCTGCCGCTACCTAGCGGCTGGCATTGAACCCCTGCCCACCCTAAGGTGGGAACGTGACTGAGCCTATTGTTGACGCCGCCCCTGCCATCGATTTTGACCTGAAGAACCTGCCCAAGGTTTCACTTCACGACCACCTGGACGGAGGACTCCGTCCGGCCACCATCATCGAGCTGGCCGAGGCAGTTGGCCACACCCTTCCGTCCACGGATCCGGTGGCGCTGGGTCAATGGTTCCGTGAGTCCGCGGACTCCGGCTCCCTGGTCCGCTACCTCGAGACGTTCGACCACACCGTGGCCGTGATGCAGACGGCCGAAGGCCTGTTCCGCGTGGCGAAGGAATTTGTCGAGGACCTCGCTGACGACGGCGTTGTGTACGGCGAAGTACGTTGGGCGCCGGAGCAGCATCTGCAGAAGGGCCTCACCCTGGATGAAGCGGTGGAAGCGGTGCAGGAAGGCCTTGAGGCCGGCGTCGAGGCTGTGGGGGAGAGCGGACGCGAAATCCAGGTGGGCCAGCTCATCACGGCCATGCGCCACGCGGACCGCGGCCAGGAGATCGCTGAACTGGCTGTCCGCCACCGCAACAAGGGCGCCGTGGGCTTTGACATCGCCGGCGCCGAAGACGGCTTCCTGCCCTCCCGCTTCAAGGAAGCCTTCACCTACCTGGCCCAGAACAACTTCCCGGCCACCGTGCACGCAGGCGAGGCAGCGGGCCTGGAGAGCATCCAGTCCGCCCTGGTGGACGGCCGGGCGCTGCGGCTGGGGCATGGCGTCAGGATTGCCGAGGACATCATGGTGGAGTTCGACGACGATGACGAGACCGAGGACACCATCGGGCTGGTCACCCTTGGGGACCTCTCCAGCTGGGTCCGGGACCGCGGCATCGCCCTGGAGATCTGCCCGTCCTCCAATCTCCAGACCGGTGCGATCGCCGGGTTCGGCGACGGCATCGAAAGCCACCCGCTGGACATGCTCTACCAGCTGGGCTTCAACGTCACCATCAACACCGACAACCGCCTGATGAGCGGCGTCACCCTGACGGACGAATTCGACCTCCTGGTGGAAACCTTCGACTACGACCTCGACGACCTGCTGGAACTGACCCTGAACGCCGCCGAGGCATCCTTCCTGCCCCTTGAGGAGAAGGAAGCCCTGGTGGAGTACATCAACGACGCCTACGCGAACCTTGGGTAACGAGCCGGATCCCGGCAGCTCCCCGGCGGGGGAGCTCCCTGGCAGCTACCCGAGCAGCTCGCCGCTGGGGGAGCTCCCCGGCAGCTCCCCGCTGGGGGAGCTGCTGGGGATAGTCGCGTCCCTGCGCGAGCACTGCCCCTGGATGGGGGCGCTCACCCACGCGTCGCTGGTGGAGTACCTCCTCGAAGAGGCCTATGAGGTTGCCGAAACAATCGAGGCCGGAACCGCTGGCAATACCACGGCAAAAGCAGCCGATGCCGAACTCCAGGGCGAGCTGGGCGACGTCCTGCTCCAGGTGGTGCTGCACGCCCGGCTTGCCGAGGAGCGCGGTGCCTTCACGTTCGACGACGTCGCACGGGGGCTGAGTGCCAAGATGGTCCGGCGGAACCCCCACGTGTTCCGCCCGGACGGCTCCCTGCAGGACAGCTTTCCGGCCACGATTGCTGAGATCGTGCAGAAGTGGGATGCCGTGAAGCGGGCCGAGCGGCCGGAGCGGCAGGATCCGTTTGAAGGCATCCCGGTGGCGCTCCCGGCGCTGGCCCGGGCACAAAAAGCCCTTGACCGCGCGGCCAGGGCAGGGCTTCCGCAAACTCAACCACCGGCGGATGTTGGCCCGTTCACGTCGGAAGAAGAACTCGGTAAGCTGCTGCTCGCCGTCGTGCATTCCGCCCACGCCAGCGGCTTGGACGCCGAGCGTGCCCTGCGCGGCGCGGTCCGGACCTACCAGCAGCGTGTCCCCGGGCAGCACCAACAGACCTAGCCGCACCATCATGACGTCCGTGGGCTGGATAGGTTTCCGTAACCCGGACCACTCTCGACTACGCTGGACCGTGACGAGTACGTCGAGTCTTTTAGCAAGATCCCCCCGTTAATCGCCCATAAGGAGCAAATTCATGGCGCTTATCGATGCCATCCACGCCCGCGAGATCCTCGATTCCCGTGGCAACCCGACAGTAGAAGTTGAAGTTCTGCTCTCCGACGGCCAGATCGGCCGTGCAGCAGTTCCCTCCGGCGCTTCCACCGGTGAGCACGAGGCCGTTGAGCTGCGTGACGGGGACAAGGGCCGTTACCTCGGCAAGGGCGTCCAGAAGGCCGTTGACGCGATCATCGACCAGATCGCTCCGGCCCTGACCGGCTTCGACGCCACCGACCAGCGCAGCATCGACCAGGCCATGCTGGACCTGGACGGTACGCCGAACAAGGGCAAGCTGGGCGCCAACGCCATCCTGGGCGTTTCCCTGGCCGTTGCCAACGCAGCTGCCGCCTCGGCAGACCTGCCCCTGTACAAGTACCTGGGCGGCCCGAACGCACACGTCCTGCCGGTCCCGCTGATGAACATCCTCAACGGCGGCTCGCACGCTGATTCCGACGTCGACATCCAGGAATTCATGGTTGTCCCGCTCGGTGCCGAGACCTTCTCCGAGGGCCTGCGCTGGGGCGTTGAGGTCTACCACGCGCTCAAGTCCGTCCTGAAGGAAAAGGGCCTCGCCACGGGCCTCGGCGACGAAGGCGGCTTCGCCCCGAACCTGCCGTCCAACCGTGCGGCCCTGGACCTGATCCAGGAAGCCATCAAGAACGCCGGCTACACCCCGGGCAAGGACATCGCGCTGGCCCTGGACGTTGCCTCCTCGGAGTTCTTCACCGACGGCGCCTACCAGTTCGAAGGCAAGTCGCTGACCTCCGCCGAGATGAGCGCTTACTACACCGAACTCGTCGCCGACTACCCGCTGGTCTCCATCGAGGACCCGCTGGACGAGAACGACTGGGACGGCTGGAAGACCCTCACCGACTCCATCGGCGACAAGGTCCAGCTGGTGGGCGATGACCTCTTTGTCACCAACCCCGCCATCCTGCAGCGCGGCATCGACACCAAGACCGCAAACTCGCTGCTGGTCAAGGTCAACCAGATCGGTTCCCTCACGGAGACCCTGGACGCCGTGAGCCTGGCCCAGCGTGCCGGCTACACCACCATCACCTCGCACCGCTCCGGCGAAACCGAGGACACCACCATCGCCGACATCTCGGTGGCCACCAACGCCGGCCAGATCAAGACCGGCGCACCGGCCCGCTCCGAGCGCGTTGCCAAGTACAACCAGCTGCTGCGCATCGAAGAGGAGCTCGACGACGCCGCGCGCTACGCAGGCCGCAGCGCGTTCCCGCGTTTCAAGGGCTAGTAGCCGCGTAAACGACGAGGCGGTGGCTATGGTTGAAAGACCATAGCCACCGTTGTTGTTTAGGCAGCATTAGTTTCAGCCCAGCTAGTGGCGGCCCAGGCAGGCTGCGCGTTTCAGGAGTGTCATGGCTACCCGCCGTCCCAAAGTCCCAAAGGTCGCCTCTTCCCGTTCGGGCACAACGCGTCCGGGCCAGGAAACGGACAGTGACGCCGATGTCATCCGGGCGGATTTCGGCTCCGCCAAGGAAAACCCCGGCACCGACGGGCCCGGCCGGAAAGCTGCGGGACCCAAGACGGGTTCCAGGAACGTTCCGGGTTCACAGGGCGCCACCTCGCCTGAGGGCGGAGCGAAGGGAAGCAGTTCCCACGGTGCTTCCCGGGCGGCCGGCACCGAAACGCCTGAAGACCAGCAGCCTGTTCCGGCCAAGGCTTTTTCCGGACGCATGCTCGCCCTGGCAGTGGTCATGATCGCCATCACCATCATGCTGGCGCCCACCGTGAAGATTTTCTTCGATAAAAGGGCTGAAATCGCAGCCCTGAACGCTGATATTGCCGCCCGCCAAGCGGAAGGTGACAGCCTGCGGCAGCAGGTTTCCCGCTGGCAGGACCCCAACTACGTGAAACAGCAGGCCCGGGACCGCATTAACATGGTTATGCCGGGCGAAACCGGCTACTGGGTCTTCGGCAGCGATTTGCCGGCCGGAGCGGGTAGTAGCCAAACCGGTGCAGCAGCACAAGACCCCGCCGATCTGCCGTGGGTGGATTCCCTGTGGGAGTCCATCACGCGCGCGGCCACAGACTGAACCGCAAAAGGAAGGACGGCCCGCGACAGTGGAACCCAACACGGCAGCCGCCCGGGACGAATCCCGCCAACCATCAGCGCAAGACCTGGAAGTACTGAGCCGCCAACTGGGACGGCCGGTCAGGGACGTAGTGGAGATCCCTGCGCGCTGCGTCTGCGGCAACCCCCTGGTGGCCGCCACTGCTCCCCGCCTCGGCAACGGAACCCCGTTCCCCACCACCTTCTACCTGACGCATCCGGTTATCACGTCTGCGGTTTCCCGGCTCGAAGCTGCGGGCGTGATGAACGTGATGAACGAGCAACTGGCCGGCGATGACGTACTGGCCGCCGCCTACCGCTCCGCGCACAACGCGTACCTTCAGGCACGCGCCGACATCGGTGAACGGTCCGGCATCGGAGCCGTCCCCGAAATCGACGGGATCTCCGCCGGCGGCATGCCCACCCGCGTCAAATGCCTGCACGTCCTGGTAGGGCACTCACTCGCGGCCGGTCCGGGAGTCAATCCGCTGGGGGACCAGGCCATTTCCGCCATCAGTGAATGGTGGACCGCGGACACGTGTTACTGCGAAGGCGCCTGGGACACCACCGGGGAAGCCCCGTCCCGGGACCTCAGCCGCCACGGGCCGCAGGGTCTGCCGGACATCGTAGGCCGCCCCGCGCCCGTTCGGAAAACCTCCGGCACTGCAGAGGCCGGGAAATGACCCGCGTCGCCGCCATCGACTGCGGCACCAACTCCATCCGACTCCTTATCGCCGACATCGAACGCAGCAACGGGACCACCAGCCTCAAGGACGTTGTGCGCGAGATGCGCGTAGTGCGCCTGGGCCAGGGAGTGGACGCCACCGGCGAACTGGCTCCCGAAGCCCTGGAGCGCACCTTCGCAGCGGCCGCCGACTACGCCCGCCTGATCCAGGACCACGGTGCCGGCAAGGTACGTTTCGTTGCCACCTCCGCCAGCCGCGACGCGCGGAACAGGGACGTCTTCGTCGACGGCATCCGGGACCTTTTAGGCGTGGAACCTGAGGTCATCTCCGGCGACGAGGAAGCCGAGTTGTCCTTCAATGGCGCCAGCAGCGTCCTGCCCATCCTCGACGGCCAGGAGGTGCTCGTGGTTGACCTGGGCGGCGGAAGCACCGAATTCGTCCTGGGCACGGCAGCGGGCGTGACGGCAGCCAAATCAGTGGACATCGGCTGCGTGCGGCTGACCGAAAGGCATCTGCGCAACGATCCGCCCACCGCCGAACAGATAGCAGCAGCGGAAGCCGACGTGGACGCCGCCATTGCCCGCGCCGGACAGGACGTTCCGCTGGAACGCGCCACCGCCGTCGTCGGCGTTGCCGGGTCCATCACCACCATCACGGCCCACGCCCTTCGGCTGCCGGAATATTCGCCCAACGCGATCCACGGCACCGAACTGCCCATTGACACCGTGCGGGCCGCCTCCACCGATCTTCTGGAAATGACGCGTTCAGACCGCGCCGCACTGCCCTACATGCATCCGGGCCGGGTGGATGTCATCGGCGCAGGCGGGCTGGTCTGGCGCCGCATCCTCGAACGGCTGGCGGAGTTGACCGGCGGACGCATTGCAACAGCCACAGCCAGCGAACACGACATTCTCGACGGCATAGCCCTGAGCATCGGCTGACGGCCCATGCAGAAACACCTGATGTGGATGGAATCACCGCTTGGACGGGCCGGCGCAGCACTGCTCGCGCTGGTCCTGGCCGGCGGCTGCCTCGTCACCGGTCTCGCCACCGCTCCGGCGGCACAAGCGGACGAATGGCGCGACAAGCAGTACTGGCTGGCCGAGACCGGCATCACCAAGGCCTGGGAGGTTTCCAAGGGCGCCGGCGTGAAGGTCGCCGTCATCGACAGCGGCGTGGACGCCCGGCATCCGGACCTTAAGGGAGCCGTTGCCGGCGGCTACGACGCCTCCGGGTCCGGACAGCCCGACGGCCAAAAAGGTGTGGGCTCCAAGACTGAACACGGCACCCTCGTGGCCACCATGCTTGCAGGACGGGGCCATCAGCCCGCCGACGCCACAGCCAGTCCAACACCCGGTCCGGCAGCCCTTCCTCCCGACGGAATCGTCGGCGTGGCGCCGGAGGCCCAGATCCTCGCAGTCTCCACCTGGCTGGGCTCAACGAACCCCTCAGGCAAAAGCGACCAGGACCAGATTCCCGAAGCTGTCCGCTGGGCGGTGGACAACGGCGCCAAGGTCATCAACATTTCCCTGGGCAGCACCACCCCGCAGTGGCCGCAAAGCTGGGACGCCGCCTTTCTCTACGCAGAGCAAAAAGACGTGGTGATCGTGGCAGCCGCTGGCAACCGGGTGGGAGGCAACACACAGGTGGGCGCTCCCGCCACCATTCCCGGCGTCCTCACCGTCGCCGGCCTGGACCGCAAGGGCGCGGCCAGCGTTGACGCGTCCTCCCAGGGAATCACCATCGGCGTCGCGGCGCCCGCGGAAAACCTGCTGGGCGGCCTTCCGGGCGGCAGCTATGCGGAATGGGCAGGAACGTCGGGTTCAACCCCCATTGTTTCCGGCGTTGCGGCGCTGATCCGGTCCAAGTGGCCGGATATGTCCGCGAAGCAGGTCATCAACCGGATTGTGACGACCGCAAAGGACGCCGGGGCCCCCGGCAAGGATCCGCTTTACGGCTTCGGTGTGCTCGACGCCGAGGCGGCTTTGAAGGGCACCGTCCCCGAAGCCGCCGCAAACCCGCTTGGCTCCATCGCGGAATGGATCCGGGTCCACCGCCGGGGCAACTTCGCAACCCCCGCCCCGCTGCCTACCTCGGAAGTTCCCAGCGCCGTCCCTACCTTGCCGGAGGCCACCGTGCCCGCAGCCGAGCCGCCGTCGCAGCGGGAAACCGCCCTTGGCGCCGCGGTCGTGGTCGGCTTCAGCCTGTTGTTCACGGCAATCATCGCAGCTGCAGTCATTCAACTCCGGCGGGTGGCGAGGAGCCCGGCGGAGGTGGCCGAGGAGCCCGACACCGGCGTGGTGAACACGGTGGACTCGGGCCGCTGAGTTCCGGGATTGTAGCCTTTCAGCAGCTAGTGAAGATTTTCACAAACTGCTGTATCCTTAAACTATGGCAACCACCCCAGAGCTCCAGGACCGTCCCAGGGTACTCGTCGTCGGCGGCGGGTACGTCGGCCTGTACGTAGCACTCAAACTGCAGAAGAAGATCGCGAATGCCGGTGGCATCGTCACCCTCGTGGATCCACTGCCCTACATGACCTACCAGCCGTTCCTGCCCGAGGTGGCCGGCGGCAACATCGAGGCACGCCACGCTGTGGTCTCCCACCGCCAGCACCTCAAGCAGACCGAACTGATCCAGGGCCGCGTTACCTCGATCGACCACGCCAACCGCACGGCTGTGGTGGCTCCCGCCGACGGCGGCGCGCACTTCGAGGTTCCCTACTTCGATGTCGTGATGGCCGCAGGCGCCATCACCCGTACGTTCCCCATCAAGGGCCTCGCGGACAAGGGCATCGGCCTGAAGACCATCGAGGAAGCTGTAGCCCTCCGCAACAAGGTCCTGGAGCGCATCGAAGTTGCCTCCACCATGACCGACCCCGCGGCCCGCGCCAAGGCCCTCACCTTCGTTGTGGTGGGCGGCGGTTTTGCCGGCATCGAGTGCATCACCGAGATGGAGGACCTCGCCCGGGCCGCCGTCCGGAACAACCCGCGCATCAAGCAGGAGGAAGTCCGCTTCGTCCTGGTTGAAGCCATGGGCCGGATCATGCCGGAAGTTACCGCCAAGCAGGCGGAATGGGTTGTGGAGCACCTCCGCAGCCGCGGCATCGAGGTACTCCTCAACACGTCCCTGGACAACGCAGAGGGCACGCTCAAGCTCATCAACCTCCCGGACAAGACCCCCGCGCAGGAGTTCGAATCGGACACCCTCGTGTGGACCGCCGGTGTACAGGCCAACCCGATGGTCCGGTCCACCGACTTCCCGCTTGAGCCGCGCGGCCGCGTCCGCGTCCTGCCGGACCTTCGGGTTGCCGGCGACGAAGGCATCGTCGAGAACGCCTGGGCAGCCGGCGACGTCGCCGCCGTTCCGGACCTCACCGGCAAGGGCCTCCCGGACGGCACCTGCGTCCCCAACGCCCAGCACGCGCTCCGCCAGGCGAAGCGCCTCGCCAAGAACCTGTGGGCCTCCCGCTGGGACAAGCCGCTGAAGGACTACAAGCACAAGAACCTCGGTGCTGTTGCGGGCTTCGGTGAGTGGAAGGGCGTTGCCAACATCAACCTTGTGGGCAGCATCGGGCTCAAGGGCGGACTCGCCTGGCTCGCGCACCGCGGCTACCACGGCATGGCCATGCCCACGTTCGAGCGCAAGTTCCGCGTGATCTTCAACTGGATCCTCAGCTTCTTCGCAGGCCGCGACACCACGCAGCTGATGGACCTGGACAACCCGCGCGGCGCGTTCGTCGCTGCCGCCACCCCGGCTCCCAAGCCTGCTGCTGCAGCCGCACCTGCGGCCCCTGCCGCGCCCGGAGCCGGCGCCTCAGGTTCCACTGCGGTGGGCTCCAAGGAATCGGTCACGGCCAACGCCAAATAGACCGGGCCTGCCTTAACGCACGACGGCGGCTGTCCCCTTCCAGGGACGGCCGCCGTTTGCTTTTGCCCGGCAAGCTCAGCGCGGGGGCCTAAGCGCGTCTCATAAACCCGGCAGCAGGCCGCGCCTCCTAGACTGGGCAGCATGACTGGCGAAAAGAACCTCCAGACCCTGCTGGCAGGCATGCGCCCGGTCCGGCGGCCCGGCGAATACGTTTACGTCCTGTGGCCGCACGGACGGCCGCTGGCATCTGGCATCGAAGCGGCGGTCCGGGAGGCCGAGGGCCTCACCGTAGTCCTGCCGCGTGCAGAAGCGGACGAAGAAGGGCTGTCCTACGACTTCGTGGGTGCCTGGATCACGCTGCAGATCCACTCGGCACTGGAAGCCGTGGGATTGACCGCGGCCGTCAGCAAAGCCCTCACGGAGGCCAGGATCAGCTGTAATGTGCTGGCCGGGTTCCACCACGACCACCTGCTGGTGCCGGTAGCGGACGCCCCACGCGCCCTGGAGGTGCTGGCTGACCTCGCCGGGCAGGTGCAGGATCACGGACAGCTGCCGCGGCCCGGGCTGGTGCTGCGCGACGAGACCCCGGCAGACCGGAATGCCATCCTCGCCCTGGCAGCCGAAGCCTTCGCCGTCTCCCCGGCTACAGGACTTCCGGCGGACGGGGAACCGGTTGAAGTCAACGTGCTCCGGGAGCTTTTTGACGCCAAGGAATACCTTCCCGGGTTCAGCGTGGTTGCGGTCCTTGACGGCGAGGTCGTGGGGCACGTGATCAGCACCCGCGGGTGGGCGGGGGACCAGGAACTCCTGGGTCTCGGCCCTATCGGAGTCACGCCCCGGCTCCAGAGGCAGGGCATCGGTTCTGCCCTGATGAAGGAGAGCATCGCCAGGGCCAACGCTGCGGGGGAGATCGGCATCGCGCTGCTGGGCAGCCCTGCCTACTACTCCCGCTTCGGATTCGTCCCGGCCGCGACCCTGGGTGTGCTCCCGCCGGAGGAGGCGTGGGGCGACTTTTTCCAGCTTCTTCCGCTCGCCCTGTGGCATGGCGGGGTCCGCGGGACCTTCCGGTATGCCGAACCGTTCACGCGCCTCTGACGGGATACCATTGAGCCGTTGCCCCAGTAGCCCAATTGGCAGAGGCAGCGGACTTAAAATCCGCGTGTTGTGGGTTCGAGTCCCACCTGGGGTACCTGGCAGAACCTGGTACCGAGTGCCCGGTGATTGAGGAAGTCGTCCGCATCGCGGGCGGCTTCCTCCATTTAATTCCACATATGCAACGACTGTTATAAGGATGTGACCTCAGTCACTTATCTTCCCGGTGTATATGCATTAGCTTGAAAACTAAATCAGGAACACCTGATTTTTCGTGTCAAAGGCCGTTCGCACCTTTAGATCGAGGAGCTCGTAAATGACTTTATTCCCCCAGGCGGGAACCCGCGTTGCCAAGCTGACAGCGCTTGGCATCGGCGTCGCCTTTATGGCAACGGCTTGCGGCGGTTCGTCCACACCCACGGCGTCCGAAACCGCCACCGGATCAGCGGCAGGAATTGCATGCCCTGCCCCCGGCTCCACCGGCGGAAGCACCGCCCAGGCCACTGGCGCGGGCGGCGCGGTCCCACCGTCCAAGGGCACCACCGAGACTCCGCTGAAGCTCGGTTCGCTCCTGCCCACCACCGGCTCGCTGGCTTACCTCGGCCCGCCGGAAATCGCCGGCGTTAACCTCGGTGTCAAGGAAGTCAACGACGCCGGCGGCGTCCTCGGCAAGCCTGTTGAAGTGGTGCACCGCGACTCCGGCGACACCAAGACGGACATCGCAACCCAGTCCACAGCGGCATTGCTTGGCCAGGGCGTCAACGCCATCATTGGTGCAGCCTCCTCCGGCGTCTCCAAGACCGTCATCAACCAGATCACGGGCGCCAATGTGCTCCAGTTCTCGCCCGCCAACACTTCGCCGGACTTCACCACCTGGGACGACAAGGGCCTGTACTGGCGAACAGCGCCCTCGGACGTTCTCCAGGGCAAGGTCCTGGGCAACTACATGGCCACCTGTGGCGCCCAGACTGTCGGCATGATCGTCCTGAATGACGCCTACGGCACAGGGCTGGCAACCAACATCAAGGCAGCCTTCGAGTCGGCCGGCGGCAAGGTGGTAGCTGAGGAGCTCTTCAACGAAGGCGATACCCAGTTCAGCAGCCAGGTGGACAAGGTCATCGCAGCCAAGCCCGATGCCATCGCCCTGATCACCTTCGACCAGGCCAAGAGCATCGTTCCGCTGATGACCGGCAAGGGTGTCAAGGCCACGCAGATGTTCCTGGTGGACGGCAACACCTCGGATTACAGCAAGGACTTCCAGCCCGGCACCATGCAGGGAGCCCACGGCACCTTCCCGGGAACCTTTGCCAACGAAACCTTCACCAAGAAGCTCCTTGAGGTGGACCCGGCCCTGAAGGACTTCACCTACGGCGGCGAATCCTACGATGCAGTGAACCTGATTGCACTGGCGGCTGAAGCTGCCGGCAGCACCAGCGGCCCTGAAATCGCCAAGCAGCTCAAGGGAGTCTCGGAGGCCGGTGAGAAGTGCACCAGCTTCCCCTCCTGCGTTACCCTGCTGCGCGAGGGCAAGGACATCGACTACGACGGCCAGTCCGGCCCAGTGACGTTCTCCGACGCCGGTGACCCGACCGAGGCCTACATCGGCATCTACGAGTACACCAACGAGAACAAGCTCAAGCCTCTCCAGTCGGAGTTCGGCAAGCTCTAAACACTAGTTCCGATACACCAAAGAGCCCCTGTCCAGCCGGACAGGGGCTCTTTGGTGTATCGCTTGCCTTTACTCGACCGTATCGGCCAGCGTGCCGAGGTACAGCTGAATGACCTTGGGGTCCTTCATGAGTTCGCGGCCCGTGCCGGTGTAGGCATCCCTGCCCTGGTCCAGCACGTAGCCGCGGTCGCAGATCTGGAGGCAGCGCCGGGCGTTCTGTTCCACCATGATCACCGAAACGCCCGCGCGGTTGATCTCGTGGACACGCAGGAAGGTTTCGTCCTGCTTGACGGGGGAGAGGCCCGCGGACGGCTCGTCGAGCAGCAGCACCGCCGGATTCATCATCAGCGCCCTGCCCATGGCCACCATCTGGCGCTCGCCGCCTGAGAGGGAGCCGGCGCGTTGGGCACGGCGCTTGCCAAGTTCGGGAAACAGGCCGGTGACGAAGTCGAACCGCTCCGCGAAGTCCTTGGGCCGCTGGAACATGCCCATCTGCAGGTTTTCCTCGATGGTCAGGGTGGCGAACACATTGTTCGTTTGCGGGACGAAACCTACGCCCCGGGACACGAGTTTGTTCGCTTTCAGCCCGGTAATGTCCTGTCCACGGACAATCACTGTTCCGGAATGAACCTTCACGAGGCCGAACATGGCTTTCAGCAGTGTGGACTTGCCGGCCCCGTTGGGCCCGATGATGCCGATCAGTTCGCCCTTGCGGGCCTCGATGCTGCAGCCGTTCAGGATGTTGACCCCGGGCAGGTAACCGGCCACCAGGTCGGTGACCTTGACCACGGAGTCGCTGTCGCTGACTGGCTGTGCGGCGGGTGCCGTGCTGGTGCTGCTCATTGGGTGTCCTTCTCTGTGCTGCCGGTCTCCGTGCTTCCGTGGCGGCCGCGCGGTTGATCCCGCTGTGGCTGGCCGTCCCCGCCGCGGGCGGGTTCGTCGCCTTCTGCGGCCACCACGTCGACTGCGATGATGCCGGCATTTTCTGTTCCAACGATGGATTCCTCGTCAGCCACAAGTTCTGCTGCAAGCTCCTTGATGCCCTCGGAGTCTCCAAGGTCGACGTCGTGGTGGGCGCCCAGGTAAGCGTCGATGACTGCCGGGTTCTTCATAACCTCCCCGGGAGGACCTTCCGCAACCACCTTTCCCTCAGCCATGACCACTACCCAGTCGGCAATGTGCCGGACCATGTGCATATCGTGTTCGACGAAGAGGACCGTCATGCCTTCGGCTTTAAGGTTCTTGATGTGGTCCAGCAGGGACTGCGTCAACGCGGGGTTGACTCCTGCCATGGGCTCATCCAGCATCACCAGCTTGGGCCGGACCATAAGCGACCGGGCCATCTCCAGGAGCTTGCGCTGGCCGCCTGAAAGGGAAGCCGCGTAGTCGTCCTTTTTGGCGTCGAGCTTGAACTTCTCCAGCAGGACGTCGGCTTCGGCGGTGATCTGCTTTTCCCTGCCGCCCCAGATGCCCTTGAACAGGGCCTTCGCGAGGCTCTCACCGGGCTGGTTTGCGGCCCCCAGGCGCATGTTCTCCATCACCGTGAGCTTGCCCATGACTTTGGTGAGCTGGAACGTGCGCACCATTCCCATCCGCGCCACCTTGTAAGGGGACACCCCGGCCAGGCTTTGGCCTTCGAACTGCCACTTGCCGCTGTTGGGCGTATCAAAACCGGTGAGCAGGTTGAAGAGGGTGGTTTTACCGGCTCCGTTGGGGCCGATCAGCGCGGTGATCTTGTGGCGGGGGATTTCCAGGTACTTGACGTCCACTGCGTTGATGCCGCCGAAGCTTCGGGTGACGTTTTCGGCCACGACGATGGGGTCCCGCTTCTTGCAGCCTGGGCCGGTCTCGCCGGCAGCTATGGGACGGGTGTCCGTCATGTAGTCCGGTTCCCCGGCACGTGTGGTGGTGGATTCTTCGCTGTGCTTGCTCATGCGAACGCCAGCTCCTTCTTGTTTCCGAAGACGCCCTGCGGCCTGAAGATCATCAGCAGCATTAGGGCGACGCCAACCAGGATGTAGCGCAGCTGCCCGGCCTGGACCGTGTTGAGCCACGTAACGGCACCTGACTCGATCAGGCCGTAGAGGATCCCCTGGGTCAGGGAGAGGACCACCCAGAAGATCATGGCGCCAATGACCGGGCCGAGGACCGTGGCCATGCCGCCGAGCAGGAGGCAGGTGTAGAGGAAGAACGTGAGTTCCGTTCCGTAGTTTGCCGGCTGCACCGCTCCGCGGGGGAGGGTGAAGACCATGCCGGCGAGGGCGCCCAGCACGCCGCCGATAATGAGGGCCTGCATCTTGTAGGCGTAGACGTTCTTGCCCAGCGAGCGTACGGCGTTCTCGTCTTCGCGGATGCCCTTGAGCACCCGTCCCCAGGGGCTGCGCATGAGCAGCCACACGAGGGTGCAGCAGAGGACCACCAGCCCCCATCCCACCACACGAATGAAGAAGTCGCGGCTGTTCATGCCGAAGTAGGAGCCTTCAGGGAACGGGTTCATGGAGTAGAACCCGCCTTCGAAGGCCGCGAGGCCGTTGGCTGATCCGGTGACCGAGGTGAGCTGGTTGGTGGTGACGATGTACCGCACGATTTCGGCCGCCGCAATGGTGACGATGGCGAGGTAGTCGGCCCGGAGCCTCAGGGTGGGGATGCCGAGCAGCAGCGCAAAAATAGCTGAGGCAATAACGGCGATGAGCAGCCCCACGAAGAATGGGACGCCAAAGGTGAGGGTGGAGATGGCGAAGCCGTAGGCGCCCACGGCCATAAAGCCGGCCTGGCCGAAGTTGAGCAGCCCCGAGTAACCGAAATGTACGGCGAGGCCGAGTGCGGCCAGGGCGTAGGCGGCCGTAGTCGGACTGAAAATCTCAGTGGCGGCGCTGGCGAGAATGAATCCAAAGTCCATGGCTGTCTCCTAACCCACGCGCTCGCGTCGGCCCAGGATTCCCTGCGGCCGGAACAAGAGGACAACGATCATGATGAACAGTGCTCCCACGTATTTGAGGTCGGCGGCGAGGCCGAACACGGTGGTCAGCTCCACGAAGATGCCGACGATGATGGAACCGATCAGGGCGCCGAAGACGGTGCCGAGGCCGCCGAGGGTTACGCCGGCGAAGATCAGCAGCAGGATGGCGGAACCCATGTCGAACGTGACGCCCGGACGGTAGTACGCCCAGAGGATGCCGCCGAGCGACGCCAGCATGCCGCCGGTGATCCAGACCAAACGGATCACACCGTCGACGTCGATTCCCGACGCCGCAGCGAGGGCCGGGTTGTCCGCCACTGCACGGGTGGCTTTACCCAGCCTGGTTTTCAGCAGCACAATGCCGATCAGGGCGATCACCACCGCGCTGATGCCCAGGGACCAGAGGTTGTTGGGCGATATGGAAACCGGGCCGAGCTGGATCTCGGGGCTCTGGGCGAACGGCAGCTGCTGGGTGGCCCCGCCGAAGAAGAACTGGATGACATACCGGACGGCAAGGGCAAGGCCGATGCTGACGATCATCATGGGCACCAGGCCTGTGCTGCGGCGCCGCAGCGGCCGCCACAGCCCCCTGTCCTGGATGAAGCCGAACAATCCGCCGCCCAGCAGGGAAAGAATGATGGCCAGCCAGAACGGAAGTCCGATTGCATTGAACGCAAACACCAGCACCGCGCCCAGGGTAACCATCTCGCCGTGGGCGAAGTTTGTCAGGCCCGTGGTACCGAAGATCAGCGAAAGCCCAACGGATGCCAGTGCCAGGAGCAGCCCAAAGCTCAACCCCGCCACGAGCCGGTTGAGCAGGTTCTGGCCGAAGTCCTGCTGCTGGACCACAATGCCTTTGCCGAAGGCAAAGATGACCGACAGGTTGGACGTCTGGCTGAACGTGACATCGCGGGGATTCTCCTGGCCTTCGGCCAGCGTAATGCCCTCAGGCAGGGTCGATTCGTCCAGTTCCACGGTGTAGGTGCCCTGCTGGGGCACACCAATGCTCCAGGACCCGTTCGCGGACGACTTGGCGGTGCCTGTGAAGTCGCCGCTCTTGGCGGTGATGGTCACGTCCGCAATTGGCGCGCGCGTATCGTCCCGGAGGAATCCGCTGATGTTGTTCTGGAAGGTTTGGTTCGACGGGGATGGTGTCGGTGAGGGGGAAGTGGCTTGGGATGCCGGGGCCGCCACGAGGAGGATTGCCAGGATGGATGCGCTGATGGCTCCCAGTAGTCTTAGCAACCCGGGGCGTCCTCCGGCCAACAGGCCTTGGGGTGTACTTCTCAAATTGAAAACCTCCACTTGGGGGGCGGTCTCGGCTGCGCCATTGCAGCCGCTGCGAACGGATGCAGGGCTGGGATGATGCCATAACGCCCTGCACCTGTCACGCATGTGAGTTCCGTCACCCTGCTTGGCTTATGCTACAGCCCGAAAGAACCTCTAAATGCCCTGATTGGGGGCGTCGGCATAGCGATCAGGTAACAACTGCACTGAACCGTGGGCCCCAACCGGTGGAGGAGCAGGAGGAAACCTTTGTTGAGCCACGGTGCTTCCCGGGCAGCCCGACCGCTTGCTCAACTCCGCTGGCCTAACCGCCGTACGGCTCCAGCACATCACGGTTGGGTTGCACCCGGTACTTCAGGGAACTTTTAGCAGTGCCACGACGTGAAAATTGGTAGCGTAAACCATAAGGTTCACAAACACATCCCATACATGGAGGAATCCCGCAATGGCACTTGGCGGCAACCCGATCTTCAACGGAAAAAGCTTCCGTGGAGCCACCCAGGCACCGCCTGTCCCGCAGGCTCCCTATGGCCAGGCCCCGTACGGCCAGCAGCCGTATGGCCAGGCTCCGTACGGCCAGCAGCCATATGGCCAGGCTCCTTACGGCCAGGCTCCGTACGGCCAGCAGGGCTACGGACAGCAGCCCATGACTGACGCGCAGCTGCAGCAGATGTACAACCAGCCTGCCGCAGGCCCGGCGGACACCGGCCGGATGACCTTCGACGACGTCATCGTCAAGACCGCAGCCTGCCTCGGAGTGCTGCTCGTCGGTGCCGCGGTGACAATGTTCGTCGGCATGAGCCTCGCCTCACTGCTGATGATTGTCGGCGCCCTTGGCGGCTTCGTGCTGGCACTGGTCAACACTTTCAAGAAGCAGCCTTCGCCGGCCCTAATCCTGGCTTACGCCGGGCTAGAAGGACTCTTCCTCGGTGGCCTCACCCGGGTCCTGGACACCATGTACCCGGGAGTGGGGCTGCAGGCTGTCCTCGGCACGCTGTCCGTCTTTACCGTGACGCTCCTCCTCTTTAAGAGCGGCAAGGTCCGCGCCACGCCCAAGGCCATGAAGTTCTTTATGATCGCCATCGTTGGCTACGCGCTGTTCTCCGTGGTGAACCTCGTCATGATGGTAACGGGCCTGACCACTGAACCGTTTGGGCTGCGAAGCGGCATCATCGGCATCGCCATCGGTATCCTCGCCATCGGTCTCGCGGCCTTCTCGCTGGTCATGGACTTCACCAGCATTGAAGCGGGCGTCCGCAGCGGTGCTCCGCAGCGTTTCTCCTGGACGGCCGCCTTCGGCCTCACCGTCACGCTCGTGTGGCTGTACGTGGAAATCATCCGCCTGCTCGCCATCCTGCGCGGGGACGACTAACCGCACTGAGGCGTCCCGCCGTCGGACGCCTCCTGCAAACCGGCAACAAAGCTGAGGGCCCCACCGGAAGGTGGGGCCCTCAGCCGTTATTGCCAGGTTCAGGCGATCCGCATGGCGCCGGCCGCCGGTGTCACCGTGAAGATGTCAGGTGCAGTAAAACCGGCACCGGCGAAAGCCTTGACGACGGCGTCCCGCACCTTTTGCTCCGAGCCGACGGGAGTGAGCGCAATGGCCGCGCCGCCAAATCCACCGCCCGTCATCCGGGCGCCAATGGCGCCGTTGGACCGGGAAGCTTCCACGGCAAGGTCCAGTTGCGGGCAGGAGATTTCGAAGTCGTCGCGCATGGAGGCGTGGCTTGCGTCCAGGAGGGCGCCGATCGACGCCGGTCCCTCGGCTGCCAGGAGCTCCACAGTCTGGAGTACGCGGTCATTCTCGGTGACCACGTGCCGTACCCGGCGGAACGTCACTTCATCCAGGAGCCCGGCAGCTTCCTTGAGGTCGGCAACCTGCACGTCGCGCAGTGCCGTAACCCCCAGAACCTCGGCCCCCAGCTCGCAGGATGCCCGGCGGGAGGCGTAACCGCCGTCGGCATGGGAGTGCGAGACCTTGGTGTCGATAACAAGCATCACCAAGTCCGCCGGCTCCGTCTCAAACGGAACCAAGCTGACATGCTGGTCCCTGCAGTCCAGGAAGACGGCGTGGCCCTTCGACCCCCTCAGCGAGGCGGACTGGTCCATGATCCCGGTGGGCGCGCCCACAAAGTCGTTTTCGGCCTGCTGGGTGGCCAGGACCATGTCCTCCGCCTGCAGCCGTGCGCCGGTCAGTTCATTCAACGCGGTGATGACGGCGCATTCGATGGCATGGGAGGAGGAGAGCCCCGCGCCGAGCGGGACGTTCGAGTCCAGCAGCAGGTCCATGCCCGGAACATCAATGCCCCGCTGCCGGAGCGCCCACATAACGCCCAGCGGATATTTGGTCCAGCCCTTGGCCGAACCGGGCTCCAGGGAATCCAGTGAGGTGGTCACCACGCCCTGGTCGCCGTAGGTGGACAGAAGCCGAACAGTCTTATCAGCGCGGGCCGCTACCGCCACGCGGGCGGTCCGGTCGATGGCGAAGGGCAGGACATACCCCTCGTTGTAGTCCGTGTGTTCCCCGATCAGGTTGACCCGTCCCGGTGCCTGCCAGGTTCCCGTCGGAACCCCGCCGAACTCCCGGGTGAACCGGGTGGCCAGGTCTTCGGCAGCAGTGCTTTCCGGCGTGGTCAGCGGGTCAGGTGCGGCACTCAAGCGGGGGCTCCTTCGGGCAGGGCTGCCCGAAGGGCGGCCGGGGAGGGTGTTGAAACTGGAACGGTCACGTTGCGCAGGCGCTCTGCCACACTTTCCGGGGTGGTGTCATTGATAAACGCTCCCATGGCTGCCTCCGACCCCGCGAGGAACTTCAGCTTGTCGGGGGCCCGCCGCGGCGAGGTCAGCTGGAGGTGAAGGTAGCTTGCAGGACGCAGCACCGCGTCCAGCGGGGCCTGGTGCCATGCGGAGATGTACGGGGTAGGTGTGGGGTAGAGCGCGTCCAGCCGTTTGAGCAGGTCAAGGTAGACGTGCGCCAGTTCGTCCTTTTCTTCCCCGCTCAGCGCAGCCAGATCCGGAACCTGGCGGTGGGGAACCATGTGGATCTCGAGCGGCCAGCGGGCCGCAAACGGGACATAGGCGCTGAAGTTTTCGCCTTCCATGACCATTCGGCTGCCGTCCTGACGTTCCGAGCGCAGCAGGGAGCCGGTGAGGGTCTCACGGCCGTCCGCTGCATCGTAGAACTTCCGGGCAGCGGCGCCCAGGACACCGGCGCGTGGGGTCACATAAGGGTAGGCGTAGATCTGGCCGTGCGGATGGTGGAGGGTGACGCCGATATCCGCGCCGCGGTTTTCGAAGGGGAAGACCTGCTTGATTCCCGGAAGGGCGCTCAGCGCTGCCGTGCGCTGCGCCCATGCCTCGATCACTGTGCGGGAGCGGGCTTCCGTGAGGCCGCTGAAGGATCCGGTATGGGCCGGGGTGAACGCCACCACCTCGCAGCGGCCATACGCCGGGCCGGTTGTTCCCCAGGCCGCATCGCCGGGCACTTCACCGAGAGCCGGGCCGAGGGACGGGAAGCGGTTTTCGAACACCACAACGTCGTAGTCGTCAGCCGGTATCTCCGATGGATTGCCGGCAGTGGTGGGGCAGATGGGGCACTGGTCCGCCGGCGGCAGGTGGGTGCGGCTTTGGCGGTGGGCTGCTACCGCCACCCATTCATCGGTGAGGGCATCGAAACGGACTTCACCCGGTTCGCCCCTGGGCGGCAGGGCCCGGTGGTCGGTAGTGGTGTCCGCGGTCCGCGCCTTAGGGCGGTCGGAGTCGTCAAAATAAATCAGCTCCCTGCCGTCGGAGAGCCTGGTGCTGGTGATTCCCGTCATGAATCCCGTCCTGTTGATGTTGCTGCAACTTAACACCATTGTGCCACGGATCGCTCAAAAGAGAATAGAAACAAACAAAACATAACAACGTGCAGTGCAAGCAGCCGGGGGTGCGCTGTAGCGTATTGCTCATGACTTCCGATTCACCCCTCGAAACCAGCGTCGCATCAGGCTACCGGGCGTACGCGACCGGCCGGCAGTATGAACTCCGGCGGGGAGACGCCTTGGCAGTGGTCACCGAACTGGCCGCCGGGCTTCGCTTGTTCAGCAGGGGAGGTGTCCAGCTGACGGAAACGTACGGCGACGACGAGATCCCACCTGGCGGGTCAGGGATCACCCTTGCGCCGTGGGCCAATCGCGTCGAAGACGGCCAGTGGTTCCTGGACGGCAAGAAGCAGCAGCTGGCCATCACCGAGGTGGCACGCAACAACGCAAGCCACGGACTCCTCCGCAACGCCTCCTACGCACTGATTGATGAGTCCGAACATTCAGTCACGCTCGAGGCCACCATTTTTCCCCAGCACGGTTACCCCTTCCTGGCGCGCCACCGGGTGCAGTACCTCCTCACCGAAGACCTTGGCCTGGAGGTCCGCCAGACGCTGGCCAACGATTCCAGGAAGGCTGCGCCGTTTGTCCTTGGGGCCCATCCGTATCTGCGGCTGGGGGACACCGCAGTTGAGGAACTGGTGCTAACGGTGTCCGCTGACACCCGGTTGTTGGCAGACGAGCGCCTCATTCCGCGTGACAGCGCACCCGTCCAAGGTGACACCGACTTCCGGACGGGGCTGCATGTTGCCCCGCTGAACGTGGACGTCGCCCTGACGGGCCTGCAGTTCGAAGGCGGCAAGGCACGGCACACGCTCGCGGCTCCGGACGGCCGGCAGGTGAGCCTCTGGCAGGACGAATCCTGCAAGTACGTCCACGTCTACGTCAGTACCCTGTATCCCGGGCGCAGCCGTGCGGTGGCTGTTGAACCCATGACCGGTCCCGCCAATGCCTTCAACTCCGGCGACGGACTCCGCTGGGTGCAGCCGGGGGAATCCTTCACCATGTCATGGGGGATCGACTACCGTTCCGGTGCCGCCGGCTAGCAGTTTCCCATTAGGCCGTGGCTGGGGAATTATTAGGCTATGACGCCAGCCGAGGATCCCGTTTCGCCCGACCCTCAACTTCCCGTGCGGCAACCATCCGCTGCACCGGCCAACGGAACTCCGCCGCTGCGGGTGCTGACGGACCGCGAACTGGACAAGGACATTCCTTACGGAGTGCGCATCGCCGCGTCCTGGGCCTGGCGCCTGGGACTCATCCTCCTTGTGGGCGGCGTCCTGGTGTGGCTGCTAAGGGGGATCAGTTTCCTGATTATTCCGGTGATGGTCGCAGCCCTCCTGGCCGGCCTCCTGAATCCGGTGGTGGGCTGGCTGAAAAGGCGCCGGGTGCCCGGCGGGGCGGCTGTGGCCATCACGGTGGTGGGCTTCCTGGGCTTGATCGGGGGATCGCTGGCGCTCGTGGGCAGGCAACTGGTCGCGGGCTTCGGGGAACTCTGGTCCGAAGCGCTGACCGGCATCCGGCAGATCCAGAACTGGTTGTCAGAGGGGCCCCTCCACCTGACGGCCGACCAGATCGATCAATACCTGCAGGAGGCCAGTACGGCGCTGCAGGACAACACCAGCAATATCCTCAGCGGTGCACTGTCCTTCGGCAGCAGCGCAGGGCATTTCGCTGCGGGACTGGTCCTTGCGCTCTTCGTCCTCATCTTTTTCCTGCTCGAGGGCGACCGGATCTGGGCGTTCCTCGTCCGGCTGCTGCCACGGAAGGCGCGGGCGGCGACGTTCGGCGCCGGGCGCAAGGGCTGGGCTTCGATGGTCAGCTATGCACGCATCCAGATGTTTGTGGCCTTTGTTGATGCGGTGGGCATCGGCCTGGGCGCCGCGATTATCGGCGTCCCGCTGGCACTGCCCCTGAGCGTCCTGGTGTTTATCGGTTCGTTCATCCCGATCGTTGGCGCCCTGGTGACCGGCGCCATCGCGGTACTGCTCGCGCTGGTGGCCAACGGCCCCATCAACGCCCTGGTCATGCTCGGCATCGTGCTGCTGGTCCAGCAGCTGGAGAGCCACATCCTTCAGCCGCTGGTGATGGGCAAGGCGGTAGCCCTGCATCCGGTGGCAGTAATCCTGTCGGTAGCGGCCGGCTCCTACCTGGCCGGAATTCCGGGTGCGCTGTTCTCGGTGCCCATCCTCGCCGTCGCAAATTCGGCCGTTCGCTACATCGCCGCCAGAACGTGGGAACATGAACAGGTGTTGGCATCACCTGCAGGCTCGGTGGCTGCCGGCGCCGGCCCGGACAACACCATTAAGCGTGTTGACCCGCCGGACGCCCTCAAAGGCGGCGGGGACGCCGCAGCCAGCACCAACGCAGAACAACCTGGCGCCCGTTCCAACGACGCGGCGCCGGGGCCGAAATCCAGAGGAGAATAGTCCGTGAACATCCTTGAAACCCTTCCCGTCACGCTGGACGATGTCCTGGAGGCGCAGAAGCTGCTCGACGGGATTATTGCGCGGACCCCGGTGGAATCATCCCGGGCCCTGGGTGCGCTGGTCGGCGGTGACGTCTACTTCAAATGCGAGAACCTCCAGCGGGCGGGATCATTCAAGGTCCGTGGCGCGTACGTACGGATGGCACGGTTGTCCCCGGAAGAGAAAAAGCGCGGCGTGGTGGCCGCGTCCGCAGGCAACCACGCCCAGGGCGTCGCCGTAGCCGCTAAGAGCCTCGGTATCAAAGCCCGCATCTACATGCCGCTGGGAGTTGCGCTGCCGAAACTGGCTGCCACCCGCAGCCACGGGGCTGAAGTCATCCTGCATGGGCACAATGTCGACGAGGCGCTGGCGGAGGCCCAGCGGTACAGCAACGAAACCGGAACCGTCTTCGTCCACCCGTTCGACAACGTGGACGTCGTGGCAGGCCAAGGCACCCTGGGACTCGAAATCCTGGAGCAGGTACCCAACGTTGACACCGTGCTCATGGGTGTAGGCGGCGGGGGACTCCTGGCGGGCGTCGCCGTCGCCATCAAGGCCCGGGCCAGGGAACTTGGCCGGGAGATCCGTATCATCGGCGTGCAGGCCGAGAACGCTGCTGCGTACCCCCCCTCACTCGCTGCTGATGCACTCGTCCCGTTGAAGAAGGTGTCCACCATGGCGGACGGCATCGCCGTCGGACGCCCGGGGCAGCTTCCCTTCAGCATCATCCGTGAGCTGGTGGACGACGTCGTAACGGTCAGTGAAGACTCCCTCGCGCGTGCCCTGATTTTCCTGCTGGAGCGGGCCAAGATGGTGGTGGAGCCTGCCGGCGCGGTGGGTGTGGCCGCCCTCATGGACGGCAAGATCGAGAACCCCGGAACCACGGCCGTGGTCCTGTCGGGCGGCAACATCGATCCCATGCTGATGCTCAAAGTCATCCAGCGCGGCCTCTCCGCGGCAGGGCGTTACATGACCGTCCGCATGATGCTGGACGACCGCCCCGGCTCACTTGCCACCATCGCCCGCATCATCGCCGAGAACGACGCCAACGTCACCGGGCTGGACCATACCCGGGTTGGCGGGTCAATCAGCATGGGCGACGTCTCCATCACGGTCAACCTGGAAACCAAGGGTCACGAACACTGCGAGCAGGTCCTCAGCGCACTCCGCGCCGAGGGTTTCCAGCCCATCGTGGTGCACTAGGAGAAGCCATGGCCGGACTCACGGGAAACGGAGGCTGGGAGCGGCGGACCATCGCCGCCCGGGCAAAGGGCGGACTGCTGGTGCTTGGCGGGTTTGTGGCCCTCCTGTTCGCCATCGAACTGTTCAACGCGCTGATGCTGCGCTCGCTGAACCGGACGTTCGGCCTGCGGCCCAGGAGCGCCGACGGGCTGCTGGACATCTTCACCTTCCCGCTCCTGCACGCCAACCTGAACCATTTGTTGTCCAACAGCCTGCCGCTGATAATTTTCGGCTTCCTGGTCTTTCTGTCCGGACTGCGGGTTTTCCTGACGGCGCTGGCGTTCAGCTGGCTCGGATCCGGGCTGACTGTCTGGCTGATCGGGAACGGCGGCATTACGGTGGGAGCCTCCGGCCTGGTCTTCGGGCTGTTCTCGTTCCTGCTGGTCCGGGGCTTTTTCAACCGCAGCTGGCGGCAGATCCTCCTGGCAGTTGTGCTGTTTATGGGCTACGGCAGCATCCTGCTGGGCGTCCTCCCGCTGGTCTCCGGTTTCGTCTCCTGGCAGGCCCATCTCGGCGGCGCGGCCGGGGGAGTGGTGGCCGCGCTGCTCCTGCGGCCCGGCAAAGGCGTAACGGGCATCAGGTCCTGACCTCCGTCAGCCTTCCCCGTTAAAAGCGAAAACGCTGGCCGCCCTTCCGGGCGGCCAGCGTTTCTTTACGGCTAATACCTATGCTGCATACGGCTTGGCCGAAAGGATCTCCACTTTGATGTCCTTGCCGTTGGGTGCCGTGTAGCTCAAGGTGTCGCCTTCCTTGTGGCCAAGGATGGCGGCACCCAGCGGAGACTTCTCGCTGAACACGTCAAGATCGGAATCGCCGGCGATTTCGCGGGAACCGAGCAGGAAGGTTTCTTCGTCACCGGCAATCCTGGCCACCACGATCATCCCTGGCTCCACGATTCCGTCATCTGCCGGAGACTCGCCTACGTGGGCGTCCCGAAGCAGGGCCGTCAGCTGGCGGATGCGGGCCTCGATCTTGCCCTGTTCCTCCTTGGCCGCGTGGTAGCCGCCGTTTTCCTTGAGGTCACCCTCCTGCCGGGCTGCTTCAATTTTCTGGACGATCTCCGCCCGGCCAGCGCCGGAAAGGTGGTCCAGCTCTGCCTTCAGGCGGTCAAAAGCTTCCTGGGTAAGCCAGGCTGCAGCTGCGCTGTTGGTGGTAGACACGGACTTCTCCTCTAATGGTCCTACATGCAAAAGACCCCGCCACGGTGGCCACTTGTGGAACAGTAACCAGCTCAGCGGGGTAAAGGTATTGCTCCATTGTAGTCAACCCTATGGATTTAACCCAACAAGGAAGCGGCACGCATCACATGTTCTGTCCGGAGCCGCCCGGAATCCAGCAGCTGTCCACCACGCCGGATACGGACAGTGACTCGGTCCTGACCGGGACCCGCTGCGAAACCGTTCGCCCGCCGTCGGCTGTTCCATCTGCCTGCGAAGGAGGAATGTCCACCACTTTCCACCCCACCACGGCGTACTTCGAATCCAAAGCCTTGACGGCGCACTGCACAGAGGTTCCCGGTTCCCTGGTCACCTGGAAGTCCACCTCGGCCAGCGTGGCGTCCGTGGTGACATAGCCGATGTCCTTGAAGCTCACCTCGGTGAGGGAATTCGACGTGGAAACCCAGGCCATAAAACCGATCCCGGCCGCCAGGGCAGCGCCTCCGATAATGCGCTTGGCGGCGGGGGAGAGCCGGCGCTTTTTAGCACCATAACGATTGGCTAGGCTAGTGTTCGCGGGCTTGGAATGCGCCGGCTGGTCCGGGGAGGTCACCCAACCAGTTTAGTGCCCCTTCCGGCGGACCTTTCCGGCCGATGGCACAACAGGCCTTTCCTGTGCCCGCCCCGCTCAGCAATCGTTCAGCAGCCACTAGCCGCAATGAAGAATAAGGAGCCGTCCTTCGATGACAGCGTCCAGTAACTCCCACGCACCGCTTCGGCTGCTTGCCGTCCACGCCCACCCGGACGACGAGTCCAGCAAGGGCGCTGCCACAATGGCCAAGTACGCAGCATCGGGGGTGGAGGTCATGGTGGCCACCTGCACGGACGGTTCACGCGGGGACATCCAGAACCCCGCGGTGGAAGGCGAGCCGCACCCCAAACGGGACATGGCCGGTGCCCGGCGCCTGGAGATGGAACGGGCCGCCCGGATCCTCGGAATCAAGCAGCGCTGGCTCGGCTTTGTGGATTCGGGCCTGCCCGATGGCGATCCACTTCCGCCCCTGCCGGCCGGGTCCTTCGCCACCTTGCCGCTTCACCACGCGGCCGCCCCTTTGGTCCGTTTGGTCCGGTCCTTCAAGCCCCACGTCATCCTCAGCTACGACGAGAACGGCGGGTATCCGCACCCGGACCACATCATGGCGCACCGGGTTGCCGTCGAAGCCTTTGACGCTGCCGGTGACCCGGCGCGCTATCCGGACGCCGGTGAACCCTGGGAACCGGGCAAGCTGTACTACGACCGGGCCTTCAGTCCGGAACGCTTCCGTGCCCTGCATTTCGCCCTCGAGGAGGCCGGGCTCCAGTCCCCGTACGCGGAGC
This sequence comes from Arthrobacter sp. Z1-9, assembly GCF_054792695.1. Classification (NCBI taxonomy): domain Bacteria; kingdom Bacillati; phylum Actinomycetota; class Actinomycetes; order Micrococcales; family Micrococcaceae; genus Arthrobacter; species Arthrobacter sp. Z1-9. Next base: position 1,394,678 of record NZ_CP096456.1, read on the forward strand.
GGCTCGCGGCATGGCTGGAGTCCGACGCCGAGGGCCACACTCCGCCCCCGGCACCCCATCCCACCACCACCCAGGTGGACTGCGGAGACTTTTTCGAAGTGCGCGACGACGCCCTGCGTGCGCACCGTACGCAGGTGGACCCGCTGGGGTTCTTCTTTGCGGTGTCCCCGGAAATGCAGCGCAAGGCCTGGCCTTGGGAAGATTACTCGCTGATCCGGTCCAGGGTGCCGTCCGAGCTCCCGGAGAAGGACCTGTTCGCGGGGCTAAGATAGAAGCGGCAGGCATTTCTATGCCACGTAGAAGACGTCCCCGGACCCGGGCCCGCCGAATCTGCTGCCTGCTGACACCCGTTCCATAGAAGGTATTCAACGTGCAACGTCTGCTCCTCAGCCTGGCTACCACCCCCTCGCCCCTGCCCACGCCCTCCCTGCGTGAGGGCATCTCCGAGGACCAGGTAACGCCGGGCCTCCTGGGCTTCATCATGACGGCTTTCTTTGTGGTAGCCACGGCCCTGCTGATCGTTGACATGGTGCGGCGGATCCGCCGTGTCCGCTATCGGGCCCAGGTGGAGGAGGAACGCATCGCCGCGGCCTCCGTTGCCGACGTCGAAGCGGCGGAAGCCGCAGAGGCGGGTTCCGGGGCGGCAGGGCCTGCTGCAGGTACAGCCGCCGGCGATTCGTACCAGGGCCCGTCCGAGGGCGGAGCAGGCACCGATCCGGGAAGCCGCCGGCACTAGGGCACGCTGCGCCCGGTTCCCTGCGCGGCCCTCAACGCCGCACAGCAGGCAGCCGGGACGGATCCCTCCAGTGCTAGCTCAGCACTGCCAGGGCAATGGCTGCGAAATGCGCAGCGAAGGCCACCACGGTCAAGGCATGGAAAAGTTCGTGGAAGCCAAAGTGGTGGTAGCTGAAGTTGGGCTTTTTCAGGGCATAGAAGACCGCGCCGGTGATGTACAGCACCCCGCCCAGGCAGATGAGGACGGCGGCGGGGGCGCTGGCCTGGAAAAACTGCGGGAGGTAGAACAGCGCGCCGCAGCCGAGGGCGATGTAGATCGGAACGTACAGCCAGCGGGGCGCCTGGGTCCAGAGCAGCCGGAACAGCACGCCCAGAATCGCGCCGGACCAGATGACCCACAGCAGCAGGACGGCCTGGGGCCGTTCCAGCAGGGTCCAGGCCAGCGGCGTATAGCTGCCGGCGATAACAAGCATGATGTTTGTGTGGTCCAGCCGCTTTAGCGTGATCTTCACCCGCGGCGACCAGTTGCCGCGGTGGTACACGGCGCTGACGCCGAACAGCAGTACGCCCGTGGCGGCGTAGATGGCCGAGGTGATCTTGCGGTCGGCAGTGGGGGCCAGGAGGACGAGGACAATTCCCGCCGCGAGTGCCAGCGGGGCGGTCACAGTGTGAATCCAGCCGCGCCACTTCGGCTTGATCATCAGGAGCTCGGCCAGGCCCACGGCGGCTTCATCCATGGGGGAGGTGCCGGCGTTCGTTTCCGCGCGGGCTTCAAGGCCTGGATTATCGTTGGGCTGCGGCCTCCGGGGACCGTCCGGGGTGTCGCTGTTCATGCCTCCAGAATAACTTACGGGCCGGTAAGTTACTGATGGGTAACACGGGTTCGCGCTCGACGAGCGTGGGGAATACGGACCCAGTCCGTGGCGGACTGTAGCCTAGGATGTGCAAGCCGAACGTACAGCAAGGAAGTCAGGTGAGAGGCCGCGTGGAGTTGCCCGGGTTCCTCTACGGCTTTTATGAGCGCCGGCTGCTGAAGGATCTTGCGCGCGACCGCATTCCCCGGCACATCGGGGTGATGGTGGACGGCAACCGGCGCTGGGCCAAGCAGTTCAACGCGCCCACCAGCCAGGGACACCAGGCGGGCGCAGACAAGATCCATGAATTCCTCGGCTGGTGCCAGGAACTTGGGGTCAAGGTGGTCACGCTGTACATGCTGTCCACGGACAACATGAACAGGTCCAGGGAAGAACTGGACCTCCTGATGGGAATTATCGCCAACACCCTGGACCGGCTGGACGACGACGCCAACATCTCCGTGCACGCCATGGGTGCTCCCGAACTGCTGCCGGACTATCTGGCCGAGCGGCTCAACAAGCTCACCGCCCGCACGCCCGTCCGGGAAAAGATCCACGTCAACGTGGCCGTGGGGTACGGCGGACGCAGGGAAATCGTTGACGCCGTGCGGGAGCTGTTGCACGACGCCGTCGCCAAGGGCGCGGACATCGGCAAGCTCGCCGACGACCTGTGCGTGGACGACATTTCCCGCTTCCTCTACACCCGGGGCCAGCCGGATCCGGACCTGGTGATCCGCACATCCGGCGAACAGCGGCTCTCCGGGTTCCTGATGTGGCAGAGCGCCTACAGCGAGTTCTACTTTTGCGAGGCGTTGTGGCCGGCATTCCGCAAAGTGGACTTCCTGCGGGCCCTCCGCGATTACGCGGGCAGGCAGCGGCGCTTCGGTTCCTGACCTTCCGGGTTCATCGACAGTTCACAGGGCTGCAACAGGAATCGCCGCGTAATGGTTGCGGAAATTACTTCCGATGGATTTACGTTATATCCATCAGCAGGCAAACCGCCGGCTGATCGGGGAGGCCAGTACATGGAGCGAATCATCGCACCGGTTGTATGGGAGGCCGGACCAGGCCTCTTGGCCGAGCCGCCTCACCACTAACAAATCCGGGCCTGCGCCCGGGGCTGGAGTCGATGTGGCTACTTCTGAACAACTGCCCGGGGTCTTTTTCGACCAGGGAGAGAAAGCTACCTCTCGCGCCACGCGAGCCACGTCAGAAACCGGCGCAGCGAAAGATGCAGCGGCCGGTTTTGCTGTTTCCGGAAGGGAAGCCACCATCCACACCTTCGTGATCGACACCTCCGTCCTGCTGTCCGACCCGCGCGCTCTGCTGCGCTTTGCCGAACATGAGGTGATCGTGCCGGTGGTGGTCATCACCGAGCTTGAGGCCAAGCGGCACGACCCCGAACTCGGCTACTTCGCCCGGAAGGCGCTCCGGCTCCTTGATGACCTGCGGGTCAAGCACGGCGGACTGAGCCAGCCGATCCCCATCGGCGACGACGGCGGCACGCTCATGGTGGAACTGAACCACATCTCCGCCGAGGTGCTGCCGCTGGGGTTCCGCAGCGGCGACAACGACAGCCGCATCCTCGCGGTCGCAAAAAACCTCGCGAACGAAGGCCGGGACGTCACGGTGGTGTCCAAGGACCTGCCCATGCGCGTCAAGGCCTCAGCCATGGGACTCACCGCTGACGAATACCGCAACGAACTGGTGAAGGACTCCGGCTGGACCGGCGTGGCCGAGGTCGAAGCCGGTGAACAGGAAATCTCCACGCTGTACGGGCACGAACCCGTCTTCATCCCCGCGGCCGCCGAGCTGCCGGTCAACACCGGTCTTGTCCTGCTGTCCAACCGCGGTTCAGCCCTTGGCCGGGTGGGCCCGGACAAGCAGGTCCGCCTCGTCAAGGGCGACCGTGACGTGTTCGGCCTTCACGGGCGGTCCGCCGAACAACGGCTTGCCATCGACATGCTGATGGATCCCGCCGTCGGCATCGTGTCCATCGGCGGCCGCGCCGGCACCGGCAAGTCGGCCCTGGCCTTGTGTGCCGGCCTGGAAGCGGTCCTGGAACGGCGCGAGCACCGCAAGGTCATTGTGTTCCGGCCCCTCTACGCAGTGGGCGGCCAGGAACTGGGCTACCTCCCCGGTTCCGAGTCCGAGAAGATGAACCCCTGGGCACAGGCGGTCTTCGACACCCTTGGTGCACTGGTCAGCCAGGAAGTGGTGGAGGAGGTCATGGACCGCGGCATGCTCGAGGTCATGCCCCTCACCCACATCCGCGGACGCTCCCTCCACGACGCCTTCGTAATTGTTGACGAGGCCCAGTCACTCGAAAAGAACGTCCTGCTGACCGTCATGAGCCGCATCGGCCAGAACTCAAAGATCGTCCTGACCCACGACGTCGCCCAGCGCGACAACCTCCGCGTCGGACGCCACGACGGAATCGCCGCCGTCGTCGAAACCCTGAAAGGACACCCCCTCTTCGGCCACATCACCCTGACCCGCTCAGAACGTTCGCCAATCGCAGCCCTGGTAACAGAACTGCTCGAAGGCTAGTTTCGGGTTCGATAACAAGGGCCGTGGTTCCATTTGCGAGCCACGGCCCTTGTGCGTGGCAGTGATCGGGTTCGTCGGGCCACGGCCCTTGACTGCGTTGCCGGGGCAGGGTTCGCCGGGCCACGGCCCTTCGCCGTCGCTTAGACACGTCGCATAGGGCCCCTCCGGTCGCTGAGCGACCTCCGGCGGCCCGATGCGCCGCGATGCGCTCCTACGCGAAGGACCGTAACCCGACGTGTGCGCGCCTGCACCTGACGTCGGCCTTGGCACGCATCTGATCCAAGGGCATCGCCGAGAAGGACCGCGGCTACACCAGTTGGCAGTCTCGCACTTCCCGACCACCTACAAGCCCGACGGCTCGGCACACGGGCGGTCCCAGTGCTTCGCGTAGGAGCGCATCGCCGACCAGAGCGTCGAGCAGGTCGCCCAGCGACCGAAGCGGCGCGGCGGGAGGTGTCTAAGCGACGGCGAAGCGCTGGGGGCGGACGAACCCCGCCACGGATGCGTACCTAAGCGACGGAGAAGGGCAGCCTCGCGGCGGACTGGACAGCGGACAATCGCTCAGGTGACCTTGAGGAACCTGGCTGCTGGTTCGTGGCCTTCGACTTGGAGGGTCCAGTCGGGGCGTTTGAATGTTTCCGGGGTGAGGCGGACGTGCTGGACTGTTTCGACTTTGGTGCCCCAGGCCTGGCGGGTGGTGCCGTTCAGTTCGTAGCCGAGGGCGCGGGAGACGCCGAGGGAGGGTTCGTTCCACGTGGCTGCTTCGGACTCTGCTGCTTCGGCGCCCAACCAGTCAAAGGAATAGAGGGCGACGGCGGCGCGCATCTCCTTGCCGAAGCCCCGGCCCTGCACGGACTGCTTGAGCCAGGACCCCGTGGTGACCGTCTTGAGCGCGGCGAAGTCCTTGGAGCCGACGTCCTGGCACCCGATGAACCCGCCGTCGTGCCAGATCCCCAGGAGGAGGGTCCAGGATTCGGGGGAGCACTCCGCCCGGCAGCGCCAGTACCAGCGGGCCATGTTGGGCCCCAGTTCGTCTGCCGGGAGCCCGGTCCACGGAGTGCTGAAGGGGCTCCTGCCGGCCTCGTGGATGCCGCTCTGCGCTGCTGCGACGGCCGCAGGAATCTCCTCGTCCCGGATGGGGCGGAGTTCCAGCCGCGGGGTGGCCAGCTTCAGGCCGAAAAGTGGCCACACGTCGCTCAGTGATGTCATCAGCGAAGCCTAACCGAAGAGCCCTGCCAGGCCTGCTCTCAGGCGGGGATATCCCAGGGGATGTGCTGCCGGACGTCGGTGAGATTCATTGACTGGGCCAGGAAGAGGTCGTCAAGCATGTACTCGTCCACAGCGATGATGCGCAGCCAGTGACCGTAGTCCTCAGACCCGGGTTCCAGGGACTGGCTTGCCACGCAGACGCCGGTGTTCAGGTCCACCCGGATCCGGGATCTGCCGGTAAGGCACAGCGGCGCTGTCGGGTGGGCCGGATGGTATGCGGCTGTGGGGACGACAACTGCTTCAAGGACAGCTCGTCCTTCGTGCTCCTGCTGCCGGACCTCCTGTACGTCCACAGCGTTGCTGCCGGGAAACTCAAGGGGTACGGGCGCGTTCCCGGCCAGTTCCACCGGGTCCAGGGCCGCGGAGAACCGGCCGTTGCCGAACCCGGGCTCGCCGTAGGCTGCTTCCGGGCGCCGGCGCACCAGGCCGTGGTCGTCGTACACGGGCGTTACCAGGTGCGGCGGAAGGAGCCACGACTTCCGGGTGGCACTGACGTAGAGGCCGTCTTTGGAATCGTTGATTCCGGTGGTGCTGTGCAGGACGAGTCCGTCCGCGGTTTCAAGGCGGAGTGCGCCCGGCCGGCGCAACCACGCCCGGACCAGGGGCGCCCCCGGGTTGGGCGCATCTGTGAAGGGCTCATCCCAATACTCAAAGCGCAGGGACTGCCACTTCCAGGGCGAGGACCTGCAAAGGTTCCGGAACAACGCAGGGTGCGCGGCGGCTGAAGTGGTGTCCTGATCCATCCGGTGCCGGGAGTCCCACGTCGCCATATCCACAGTTTACGCGCGGGCCGTGCGTCGGCGGGCGGAAATCCAGTAGCATCCGAGGGTGATCCAACGACTGGGCGAACTATGGCAGCACACCCCGCTGGCCTTCTGGCTGGTGCTTGCTGCCTGTGCCTACTTCGCGGTGATGGCCGTCCGGCTCACCCTGATCGACGTCCGGCATCACCTCCTGCCCAACCGGATCGTCTTTCCGTCCTACGCCGTGGCCGGTGTCCTGCTCCTGACGGCAGCGGCCTTTGCAGGGGCGGGCGGGGGCCAGGGTGCTGCCGGTTCCGTTGCCGGCCTTATCGCTGTGCCGGCGCTCCGGGTGGTGGCCGGTGCCGCCATCCTGTGGCTTTTCTACTTCATCCTGCGGTTCGCGTATCCGCCGGGTATGGGTTTCGGTGACGTGAAACTGGCTGGAGTCTTGGGGTTGTACCTCGGGTACCTCGGCTGGGGACACCTGTTTGCCGGTACTTTCCTGGCTTTCCTCCTGGGCGGGGTGTGGTCCATCGCGCTCCTGGCGGCACGCAGGGGAACGCTGAAATCGTCCATTCCTTTCGGGCCCTTTATGCTCGCCGGGGCAGCGGGCGCGATGCTGCTGCCGGCCTGACCCAACCTGCCATTGGCCCTGAACTTGCCTCCGTGCCGGTACAGCGGCCTGGCAGTTCGGTAGGCTGGCGGGATGCCTGCGCCTGACTACATCCTGAAACTCCGCAAGAAAATAGGCAACGATCCACTCTGGGTCCCCGGCGTCCGCGGCGTGGTGATCGATAATGCGGGCCGCGTCCTGCTCGCCCAGCGGGCCGACAACAAACAATGGGCGCTGGTCAGTGGAATGCTCGAGCCGGGGGAGGAGCCGGCGCGGGGCCTGGTGCGGGAGATCTTTGAGGAGACGGCCGTAGTGGCCGAACCGGAGCGCGTTGTCTCCGTGGGGGCCGTGGGTCCGTTCACCTACCCCAACGGCGACGTGTGCGAGTTCCTGGACGTGGTGTTCCGCTGCCGTTACGTCTCCGGGACTGCCCGCGTGAATGACGACGAATCCCTTGCGGTGGGCTGGTTCGGCATCGATGAGCTCCCTGAGCTGATGCCCGGGCACCTCACCAGCATCCACCGTGCACTGGCTCCGGCCGACCCGGCACACTTCGAACCCTGACCGCCCGCACCAAGGAATCCTCCCCGGGGATGGCGCAGGGCGCTGCAACCCCCAAGATCGCAGCGCCCTGCCGGCTGCCGGCAGCCCGCGTCATCAGGCCGCACGACGACGGCGGGCAGCCCGACGGCGGTCAGTTGCGCTGGGAAACCAGCTCGCCGTCGTCGTCCTTCACGTTGTCCCGCTGCCCAGCGGCTCCCGGCTTCGCCTCTGACGGTGATGCCGGCAGCCCGGCGGCGAGGCGCTCGGCCTCCTCGCCGCCCACCGCTTCGCCGCGGGCCACCATCCCGGCCGTGTCCGACAACGGGATCTGTTTCAGTGTGAGGGCCAGGATCAAGGCAACCGCGATGAACGGGATGAGGTACCAGAACACCGGAGCCAGCGACTCGGCGTAGGCGTTCACGATCGCGTCACGCAGCTGCTCCGGAAGCTGGCTCAGCGCCTGCGGGTCCAGGGTGCTGGTGGACCGGGCAGCCTGGTCCGCCGAGGCCCCCGCGCCGGTGAAAGCGCTGGTCAGGGATTCCGATAGCCGGTTGGTGAAAATCGCACCGAAAACTGCCACGCCCATGGCGGCGCCCACCTCGCGGAAGTAGTTGTTGGTGCTGGTGGCGGTGCCGATCTGGTCCGCGGGGACGGAGTTCTGCACCACAAGGACCACGACCTGCATGATCAGGCCCAGGCCTGCTCCAAAGATGAACAGCTGGACGCAGATCACCCAGATGGGCGTACTGGCAGCGAGGGTGGTCATCCAGAGCATCGCAGCCATGGTGAAGGCCGCTCCCAGGATGGGATACATCTTGTACTTGCCGGTTTTGGAGATCCGGATGCCCGAGTAGATGGACGTGCCCATCAGGCCCGCCATCATCGGCAGCATCAGCAGGCCGGACTCGGCCGCGGAGGTGCCGGAGGACATCTGCAGGAATGTGGGGACAAAAGCGATCGCCGAGAACATGCCCAGTCCAAGGGTGAAGCCGATGGCCGTGGCGTTGACGAAGATCCGGTTGCGGAACAGGCTCAGCGGAATGATGGGATCCTCGGCCCGGCGCTCCACGATAACAAAGGCTGCGGCGGACAGGACCATGCCGGCACCAAAGGTCCAGGTGAGCGGTGAATCCCAGCCTTCGTCCTTTTTGCCGCCGAAGTCGGTGAAGAAGATCAGACAGGTGGTGGCCGCGGACAGCAGCACAACACCCAGGATGTCGATCCGCTTTTCAGCCTTCTTGTTGGGCAGCGTCAGCGTGAACCAGGCGATGGCGAAGGCGGCGATGCCGATGGGGATGTTGATGTAAAAGGCCCATTCCCACGTCAGGTGGTCCACAAAGAAGCCGCCCAGCAGGGGGCCGGCCACAGCGGAAAGGCCGAAGATGGCACCCAGCGGGCCCATGTACTTGCCGCGGTCCTTGGCGGGCACGATGTCGGCGATGATGGCCTGTGACAGGATCATCAGGCCTCCGCCGCCAAGGCCCTGGATGGCCCGGAAGATCACGAAGCCCCAGAAATCCGCGGCAAGGGCACAACCCACCGAGGCGAGCGTGAACAGCGCGATGGCTAGAAGGAACAGGTTCCGCCGGCCCAGGACGTCACCGAACTTGCCGTAAATGGGCATCACGATGGTGGTGGCGAGCAGGTACGCGGTGGTGATCCAGGCCTGGTGCTCCACGCCGCCCAGTTTGCCCACGATGGTGGGCATGGCGGTGGAGACGATGGTCTGGTCCAGGCTCGAGAGCAGCATGCCGGCGATCAGCGCGGAGAAGATGATCCAGATGCGTTTTTGGGTGAGCAGCAGGGGACCCGCTGCTGTTGTCCTCTTATTGGTGGCGGTACTCATGGTTGTCCTTCTGCGGCGGTGGTTTGAGGGTGTCCGAGGGGCTGGGAGAAGAGGGTGCTGGCGGCTGTGATGTTCTCCATCAGCAGGTCGCGGTAGGGGCGGGTGTTGCCGTCGGAGAAGTAGGCCATGCTGCTCTTGCGGGCGATGGTGCCCAGCAGCACCACAGCCATCTGCACCACGGGATGGTCGGCGGCAACGCCTTCGCGGCGGGCGACGTCGCGGGCGAACTGGGCCTCGCGCTGTTCGGTGATTCCGATGATCCGAAGGATCAGCTGGGGTTCCTTCTTAACCACGGCGATCAGCTGCCGGGTTTCTTCCTCGGAGCCGGCCATGTCCTCGGAAAGCCGCAGGGAGAGCCGCACCAGGTCCTGGAACAGGGTGGGGGAGATCTCGCCGGGAGGGGACGAGGCGCCGCCTTCGATGAATTCCGCGATGACGTCCGCGGGGATGTCATCGTCCGCGTGGCCGATGATCGCGTCTTCCTTGGTGGGGAAGTAGTTGAAGAACGTGCGGCGGGAGATGGCGGCGCGCTCGCACACTTCCTCAACCGTATAACCGTTGAGGCCGCGTTCGCCCGTCAGTGCCCTTGCGGCGGCGGTGATGGCTGCACGGGTAGCGGCCCGCTTGCGCTGGCGGAGACCGCCCTCTAAAACTGCACTATCATCCATAGAGTGTAGTTTTGCACTAATGGTCTCTTGGTGCAACTTTTGATAACCAGGACTAAGTGAGTAGAAAGCAGTACGACGACGGCCGGTACCTTTCGTGTGAAAGGTACCGGCCGTCGTCGTAAGCGGGCCGCCGCAGCCAGGGAGGCGGCGGGGACTTAGGCCTTGTGGGCCGGGGCCGTCATGGTGGTGACGTCCAGGGCCTTCTCGAGGTCGGCTTCGGAAACCTTGCCCTCGCCGTCGCCGACGAAGCCGAGCTTCTCGGTGGCCTGGCGGACGGTGAGGCCTTCGGCCACGGCCGTCTTGGCGATCTTGGCCGCGTTCTCGTAGCCGATGTACTTGTTCAGTGGCGTAACGATGGACGGAGAAGCCTCGGCGAGGAAGCGCGCGCGCTCCACGTTGGCCGTGATGCCGTCGATCATCTTGTCCGCCATCACGCGGCTGGTGTTGGCCAGCAGCCGGATGGACTCGAGCAGGTTGGACGCCATCACCGGAATACCGACGTTCAGCTCGAAGGCACCGTTGGTTCCGGACCAGGCGATGGCCGTGTCGTTGCCGATCACCTGCGCAGCCACCATGATGGACGCCTCGCAGATGACCGGGTTGACCTTGCCAGGCATGATCGAAGAGCCCGGCTGCAGGTCCGGGATGGCGATTTCGCCCAGGCCGGTGTTGGGGCCGGAGCCCATCCAGCGGAGGTCGTTGTTGATCTTCATAAACGAGATGGCGATGTTGCGCAGTTGGCTGGAGGCTTCGATGAGCCCGTCGCGGTTGGCCTGCGCCTCAAAGTGGTCGCGGGCCTCGGTCAGCGGCAGCCCGGTGTCAGTGGCCAGCAGTTCGATCACGCGTTCGGGGAAGCCTGCCGGGGTGTTGATGCCGGTGCCCACAGCCGTGCCGCCCAGGGGAACCTCGGCGACGCGGGGGAGGGAAGCGTTGATGCGCTCAATGCCGTACCGGACCTGGGCAGCGTAGCCGCCGAATTCCTGGCCCAGCGTCACTGGCGTGGCATCCATGAGGTGGGTGCGGCCGGACTTAACAACGTCCTTGAACTCCACGGCCTTGCGCTCCAGCGACTCGGCCAGGTAGCCGAGGGCCGGAATGAGGTCGTTGATCAGGGCCGATGTCGCGGCAACGTGCACCGACGTGGGGAAGACGTCGTTCGAGGACTGCGAGGCGTTGACGTGGTCGTTCGGGTGGACAACCTTGTCGCTGCCGGACGCCTTCAGGGCACGGGAGGCGAGCTCGGCGATGACCTCGTTGGTGTTCATGTTCGAGGACGTGCCGGAACCGGTCTGGAAGACGTCGATGGGGAAGTCGCCGTCATACTTCCCGGCAGCCACCTCATCCGCCGCGTCTGCGATGGCCTTGGCAAGCTCGCCGTCGAGCACACCCAGTTCAGCGTTGGCCTGGGCGGCCGCCTTCTTGACCCGGGCCAGTGCCTCAATGTGGGCACGTTCCAGGGTCTTGCCGGAGATAGGGAAGTTCTCCACTGCCCGCTGCGTCTGCGCGCGGTACAGTGCGTTCACGGGGACGCGGACTTCGCCCATCGTGTCATGTTCAATGCGGAACTCTTCAGTGGAAGTCATGGGGCTAGCTTAGGGCGATCCGGCATCCCATCGAAAACCGTGAAGAGCATGCTACGGGCAGGTTTTTACCCCCGCCCTACAGCTCACCGATCCCGGAAACAACGTTGGCGCGCCCCTCCGCCAGGCTGTACGAGAGGCCGATGACCGCGGTGCGCCCGCTTTCAATTGCGTCCGAAATCACACGGGAGCTGTCCACCAGCCGCTGGGCGGTCTGCTTGACGTGCTCCACCACCATGTCGTTGACCTCGTGCTTGTCCTGGCGAATTGAGGTGAGCACCGACGGCGTGATGCGCTCCACCAGGTCGCGAATGAAGCCCGGGGGCATCTCGCCGGTGTCCACTGCCGCCTTTGTGGCGCTGACGGCACCGCAGCTGTCGTGGCCCAGGATGGCGATCAGCGGTACGCCGAGCACACCCACGCTGTACTCCAGCGAGCCGAGGACGGCGTCGTCAATAACCTGCCCAGCCGTACGGACCACAAAAACGTCACCCAGTCCGACGTCGAAAATAATCTCGGCGGCGAGCCGGGAGTCCGAGCAGCCGAAGATCACCGCGAAAGGGTGCTGGTTCTCCACCAGGGAGGACCTGCGCGAGGAGTCCTGGTTCGGGTGGGAGGACTGGCCGGCGACAAAGCGTTCGTTGCCTTCGCGCATCCGGCGCCAGGCGAGGGCAGGAGTCAGGTAGGTAGTCACCCTGCTTACCTTAGGGGGCGGTGGTGGCTGCAGGTGAATCTGTGACGGCAGGATTGCTTTCCAGGGACTTCACGACGGCGTCTGCCAAGGTGGCGAACTCGTCCAGCTGGGCGGCGCCGGTGAGGATGACGGTGGTGCCGCGGTACTCCAGCACCATCGACTTCTCACCCTTGCCGGTATCGCGAAGCTCCCATTCCTGGCCGCCCGCGCTGCGGGAACCCGTGACCGGGGCGTTTTTCGTTTGCTGGAGGAGCCAGGTGGGGTTGGCCGTGCGGGTCTGGACCAGTCCGATAAAGGACTCCTTGGGCGTGATGTAGCCCACCTCCCATGCAGGCACGCCGCTTCCCGTGCCCCCTTCCCATCGGGCGTAGTTGGGCCGGAAGGAGTTGCCGGTGTCCGGTGCTGCCGGCGTGAATCCTGCCACGTCCGTTGCGTTCCGGGCGGCGGCGCTGACGTCGATATTGGGGCGGTAGCCGTCGCTCTTCGGGGAGGGGTTCATCAGGACGATGGGCAGGAACGCGGCGATGCTTAACACCAGGGCAATGATCATGCCGATCACCGAAGCGTTGGCCCGCTTGGCTGCCGCCGCCGGAATGACAGGCTTAACCGGCTCCTGCCCTCCGGCCGCGCTGGATCCGCTGTTGCTTCCGGATCCTGCTGGTTCGGGGGAGGGGCTGGTCTTTTCCTGCATTTCATTCACCCCTCTATAGTCGCCCATGCCGGTGTCCAACTCACACTCGGTCCGGCAGGAAGCGTCCCGCTCCGGACCCTGCTTCCGCGTACATTGCGCGGGCGCGTCATCCCGCAGCCGGAAACCGGGTGCCGCGACTATGATCGATATCAGAGGAATCACCGCGCTGCTGTTCCGGCTGTGCGGGTTCAATGATCGCCACTCGAAGAAGAGGTTCACGTGTCACCAGCGTCCATGACCCAGAAGTACTCCACGATCTCCCCCTCCCTGGCGGTGGGCAACGATGAGCCGGACCGCAACCTCGCCCTCGAGCTCGTCCGCGTGACCGAAGCGGCAGCAATTGCCGGCGGCCACTGGGTAGGCTTCGGCGACAAGAACACGGCCGATGGCGCCGCCGTCGACGCCATGCGCTCCTTCCTGCAGACCGTCCACTTCAACGGCGTAGTGGTCATCGGCGAAGGCGAAAAAGACGAAGCCCCCATGCTCTTCAACGGCGAACGCGTTGGTGACGGCACCGGCCCTGAATGCGACGTGGCAGTCGATCCCATCGACGGAACCAGGCTCACCGCACTGGGCATCAACAACGCCCTGGCCGTCCTGGCCGTGGCCGAACGCGGCTCCATGTTCGACCCCTCCGCCGTGTTCTACATGGAGAAGCTCGTTACCGGCCCCGAAGCCGCGGACATGGTGGACCTCCGCCTCCCCGTAAAGCAGAACCTGCACCTGATCGCCAAGGCCAAGGGCGTCAAGGTCAACCAGCTCAACGTCATGATCCTGGACCGCGACCGCCACCGCCCGCTGGTGGAGGAAATCCGCGAGGCGGGCGCCCGCACCAAGTTCATCATGGACGGCGACGTTGCCGGCGCCATCGCCGCTGCCCGCTCCGGCACTGGCGTTGACGCCCTGATGGGCATCGGCGGAACCCCCGAGGGCATCGTGGCGGCCTGCGCCATCAAGTCCCTGGGAGGCGTCATCCAGGGCCGGCTGTGGCCCACCAGCGACGAAGAGAAGCAGAAGGCCATCGACGCCGGCCACGATCTGGAGCGGGTCCTCTCCACGAACGACCTCGTCTCGAGCGACAACTGTTACTTCGCCGCTACGGGCATCACCGACGGCGACCTGCTCAAGGGCGTGCGCTACTCCAAGGACAAGGTCCTGACCCAGTCCATCGTGATGCGTTCCAAGTCCGGCACCATCCGTTTCGTGGACGGCGAGCACCAGGCCAGCAAGTGGGAAGGCTACGCCCGCAAGAGCTGATCCACCTGCCACACAGGCAATGGGCCCCGGAGCGCGCAGCGCGCTCCGGGGCTTTGGCGTTAATGCGTTGGTATAGGGTTTAAGCCATGATTCCAGCTGTTGTGCCCTGTACTGACCGCGCCCTGTGGGACGAATACGTCGACCGGTTCCAGGGGCACCCGCAACAGCTCTGGGGCTGGGGCGAGACCAAGGCCATGCACGGCTGGTCCGTTGACCGGGTGCTGTTGAACGACGGCGACAACAACACCATCGGCTGCGCACAGCTGCTGATCCGGCGGCTGCCGCTGCCCTTCCGCGCACTGGTCTACATTCCCCGGGGGCCCATGTGCACGCCGGAGAATGCACAGGCCGTCTTCAACAGCCTGGCCGGTCATGCTGCCGCCCGCCACCGCGGCGTCGCCCTGAGCATCGAACCGGACTGGGACCAGGACTCGCCGTACGCGGCCGCGGTAAAGGAAGCCGGGTTCCGTTCATCCACCAATACCGTGCTGATCCCGCGCACGCTGATCCTTGACCTCACCCGGTCCGATGACGAACTCATGGCCGACATGTCCAAGTCCACCCGCGCGAACATCCGCAAGGCCATGCGCAGCGACGTCGAGTTCCGCAAGGTGAAGAATGACGCCGAACTTGAGCAGGTGCTGGCGATCTACCACGAAACAGCGGAACGTGCCGGATTCGGGATCCACGAGGACCAGTACTACCGCGACATCTTCCGGAACATGGGGGATGGCTCACCCATCATCGGCGCCTTCGACGGCGAGCAGTTGCTGGCGTTCGTCTGGCTCGCCAGGAGCGGATCCACCGCCTTCGAGCTGTACGGCGGGGTGTCAGCGGAAGGGCAGAAGCAGCGCGTCAATTACGGCGTGAAGTGGGCCGCCCTGCAGGCGATGCGCGAGGACGGCTGCGCGCGTTACGACTTCAACGGCCTCCTCAACGACGGCATCTCCGATTTCAAGAAGCAGTTTGCCAAGCACGAGAACATGCTCCTGGGCACCTGGGAGAAGCCGCTCTCACCGCTGTACCCGGCGTATGCGCAGGCCATGCCCCTGGCACGCCGCGGACTCCAAACAGCCCGCCGTCTCCTTAAGACTGCTGCCGGGAGGGTCCGGCCACTGATCCGGAAGGTGCGCCCGGGCAGCTAGCAGCGTCAGGACAGCCAGCAGCGTCAGGACAGCGGCGACGACGGCACCCGCCATGGTGCCGTCGTCGCCTTTTTGCTGCTGCTAGGCGCGGGCGAGACCATCCCGCAAGCCGGTGGTCACAGCGAAGGCCAGTGCAGTTTCGGTGCTGCCGGCAACCGGATGGACATTGACGGGCGCCTCGGCGGCTGCCAGGAAAGCGCTGCCGCCGCGGGAAAGCTGCAGGTCGCCCTTGGGTGAATCCAGGTAGACGTCCCCCGCAACCACGATCACCACTGCCGCGCCGGACTGTGCCAGCGGGACGGGCCCGGCGTCCGGGGTGAGTTCGATGCGCTGCAGCTGGAACTCCTCGAAAGGCGGGCGGAAGAGCTCCTGGTCCAGCACGGTCCGCTCGGCCTCCAGCATGGGCACGGCAACGGGCCGGAAATCGATGGTCCGCAGCAGTTCGGGGACATCAATGTGCTTTGGGGTGAGTCCGCCCCGCAGCACGTTGTCAGAGGACGCCATGACCTCTACGCCCAGGCCGTGCAGATACGCGTGGACGTTCCCGGCAGGCAGGTAGACCGCCTCACCCGGCTCAAGCGAGATACGGTTCAGCAGCAGCGAGATCAGGACTCCCGGATCGCCGGGGTATTTCTCATTAAGGCTGATGGCCGTGGCAAGTTCGGCGTCGTAGGGAGCCAGTGAGGCTCCGGAAAGCAGCGCGGCCACCACCTGCGCTGTGTCCTCAGCCACGGACGTGCCGCCGGAGATCAGGCGCTCGAAGGCCTTCCGCAAGCCGGCGCCGTCGTTGCTGTCCGCAAGATCCGCAAGCAGTGCGGAAACCAGCGCGGGCGGGCCCGCCACGGCATCAAACGCTGCGGCAACGTGCTGCAGGATATCCCGTGCCTCGCCGGCCGGGCGGAAACCGCAGAGCGCCTCAAACGGCGTCAGGGCAAGAATCATCTCGGGCTTGTGGTTGTCATCCCGGTAATTCCGGTTGGGGGCATTGGCGGCGAGGCCTTCGGCGTTCTCCCGTGCAAAGCCGGCCTTCGCCTGCTCCAGGCTGGGGTGGACCTGCAGTGACAGGGGCTGGGCAGCCGCCAGAATCTTGGCCAGGAAGGGCAGCCGGGGACCAAACCGTGCCACGGAGTCAGCGCCAAGGAAATGCTCCGGATCGCCGGCGATCAGGGTGTCCAGGGTGGCAGTGGACCCGTCCTCGGGCACGTGGGCCACGGACGGTGAGTCCGGGTGCGCACCGATCCACAGCTCTGCTTCCGGACGCCCGGACTCCGGCCGCCCCAGCAACGCGGCGATCGCCGTCGTCGATCCCCAGGCGTAGTCCCGGAGGACATTATCAATCTCGTACAAGGCGGTGTCCGTTCCTAGGTAGGTCTGATGTGGATGCCGGCTACAGCGAAGCGCATTGGCCGTTGGTTGCCACGAGCTGCCGGATGGCCTCCTCGTTTCCTTCAAGCTTGAGCTGGGTCAGCATCTCTTCCGTTATCGGCTCACCGTCGGGCGTGGTGGTCACCGGGACAAAGTCCGACGGCGCGGGCTGCTGTGTTGCGATGCCGCCTGCCGGCAGGTTGTAGGGAGAGGGTCCTGCCGCCTGGACGGGCCCGGCGGCTGTGGCGGGAACAACCATGACGTCGTCGGGAGCTCCTGCCGACTGTGCCTCCTGCGCAGATGCGGATGCCAGCAAGTCGTCCACCCGCGCGTGGATCTCATCGAAGTCCGGAACCGTGGAGAAGGAGGCGTCGAAATCCGGCGGGCCGATGGTGAGCCGTTTGACGTCCTGGCCCTTCGCCTTGATGGCGAGGTCCACGAAGCTGCCCAGCTGGGACGAGGAGACGTTGGATTCCACCACCTTGGTTCCCGCGTTGGCGATGTCCTCGAACTTGGCCAGCAGCGTGGCGGGATCCAGCTGCTTCAGCATGGCCTGCTGCACGCACTGCTGGCGCTGGATGCGGGAGTAGTCGTCCACATACTCGCGCGACCGTCCGTACCACAGCGCCTGGTCTCCATTGAGTGTTTGTTCTCCGGCCGGGATCCACCCAAGGGGCATACCGTGGGTCTGGCTGAAATCGTCATAAAAGCCGCTCATGGGGACCCAGCCGCCGGCCTTGATCCTGATGCCGCCCATGGCGTCGATGAGGGAGGAGAAGCCCTTCATGTCCACCAGAACGTAGGCCTGGACGGTAATGCCCAGCGTTCCGGAGACTGCTTCAAGGGTTGCCTGCGCACCGGGGTCGGCCACGCCGGGGTAGAGGTCGGTGTACTCGTTAGTCACTTCGGTGTTGATGGCATTGATCAGGCACTCGTCCCCGCAGTCGTAGCCGTCCGGGTAGACGGCACGCATGGGGGAGTCCTCGCTGAACTGGGCGTTCTGCAGGTTCCGGGGTACGGAGATGATCGCGGTCTGGCCCGTCTTGGCGTCCACGCTGAGGACGGACAGGCTGTCCGGGCGCCTGCCCGTACGGTCCTCACCGGCATCGCCACCCATCATCAGGAAGTTGTAGCGGCCCTCCACAGAGTCGATGGCGGGGCCGGAGGAGAAGATGCTTCCGATCGCGTTCCGGCCCACATTGAGCAGGTAGGCGGCGTAACCGAGCGACCCGCTGCTCAGGACCATCGCCACAACCAGGGAAATCACGACGGCGGGCCGTGCCCCCGGCGCCAGCAGCACCGGGCGGATGAGCCGCAGGGTGTTAAGGAACAGGATTGCCCAGCCGACAGCGAGTGCCACCAGCAGGATCACTATTGCCAGCGAGGCGACGGGGTTGGTGATGATGTTGATAAGGAGGGGCCGGTTAAGCAGCAGCAGGAGCACGGCAAGCACCAGGGCTGCCCATACACAGAGTGTCACCCTTAGCGCCGCACGGCCGAGCTTACGGTCGCCTGCCACAAGCTGCGCGCTGCCTGGAACCAGGAGGGTCAGAAGCACAAGGACGAAGCCGCGCTTGGTCCGGACCGGAGAGGAGGCACTGACCGGGTAGCGGACCGGGTCGGTGAGGGCTGTGTCGGTGAGGGCTGTGTCGGAAGGGGACTGCCGGACCTTGCTGCTGGTCATGGCCGCCGTCCTAACGGCTGCCCCGGAGCGTGCCGTTGCCTTCGGCGAAAACCTCGCTGACCTTCTGCCTCAGGTTTGCCCCCTTGCGGGCCGCCACGGCATTGAGGTCTGCGGCGAAGTCGAGAAGGTCGGCGCGCAGCGATGCCGCGAGTTCGTCCGTGCCTGCTGCAAGCATCCGGACCGCCAAAAGTCCGGCATTGCGGGCTCCCGCGATGGAGACGGTGGCCACCGGAACGCCGGCAGGCATCTGCACGATGGAGAGCAGGGAGTCCATGCCGTCCAGTGTCTTCAGCGGGACCGGCACTCCGATCACCGGGAGTGGAGTGACGCTGGCCAGCATCCCCGGCAAATGGGCGGCACCGCCGGCGCCGGCGATAATTACCCTCAGCCCGCGCTCGTGCGCCGTCTGGCCGTAACGGATCATCTCGGTAGGCATCCGGTGGGCGGACACAACGTCAGCCTCGAACGGAATGCCGAACTCGGCCAGGGCGTCCGCTGCGGCTTCCATAACCGGCCAGTCCGAATCCGAACCCATCACTAAGCCCACCAGCGGGAGGCCGGCGGAACCGGGGGCGGGGGTGGCTTCGGGACTCATGCTTTCTCCTCAAGAATTGCCTGTGGTTCTTCGGTGGGTACCCGCCCGTCCCGGATGATGCCCGCTACCGTCCCCGCACGGCGTCGCACAGACTCAACCTCGGCTGTGGATGACCCCACCAGGTTTACGTGGCCGATCTTCCGGCCCGGGCGTACCGACTTGCCGTAGCAGTGAACTTTGGCCGCCGGCTCGCTGGCCAGCGCCAGCGGGAAGGCGGAAAACAGGTCCTGGTTGTCGCCGCCCAGGAAGTTCTTCATCACTACCACCGGAGCCAGGACATCGGTGGCCCCCAGCGGAAGATTCAGGACGGCCCGAAGGTGCTGTTCAAACTGGCTGGTGACCGACCCGTCCTGCGTCCAATGTCCGGTATTGTGCGGACGCATCGCCAGTTCGTTGATGAGGAATCCCGTGCCCGTGCCGGGGGTTTCGAAGAGCTCCACGGCCAGGACGCCGGTCACCCCCAGTTCGTGGGCTATCCGCAAGGCGGCATCCTCCGCGGCGGCTGCAACCTCCACCGGGATGTCCAGGGCAGGGGCGATGACTTCGTCACACACCCCGTCAACCTGGATGGTGTGCACTACCGGCCAGGCGCGGGCTTCGCCGTCGGGCGTCCTGGCCACCAGGGCTGAAAGCTCGCGGGTGAATTCAACTTTTGCCTCCGCCAGGAGGGGGCTCATGGCGTCAAACCATTCAGTGGTTCCGGCAGCCTCCTCAGCAGAGGAAACAATCCGGACACCTTTGCCGTCGTAGCCGCCGCGGGGAGTCTTCAGGACCACCGGCCAGCCAATGTCCTCTCCGAACCGGATGAGCGCGGCCACGTCTTTAACCGAAGCCCAGGCGGGGTTGGGAAGTTCCAGCCGGTCAATGGCGGCGCGCATCACCAGCTTGTCCTGGGCGTGGACCAGGGCATCGGGGCCGGGCTGGACGTTGACGCCGGCTTCCTGAAGGGCCCGGAGATGGGCTGTGGGAACGTGCTCATGGTCAAAGGTCATAACGTCCAGGCCCTCGGAGAAGTCCAGGAGGGTCTGCAGGTCCTTGTAGTCGCCCACCGGTGAGGAGGACACTGCCGAGACCGCGGAAACGTCGTCGCCTTCGGCAAGCACGCGGAGTTCGAAGCCGAGTGCGGTTGCGGCTGGGGCCATCATTCGCGCAAGCTGGCCGCCGCCAACTACACCTATTACTGGAAAAGTCACATGTGCCAGCCTACCGAAGACCGCCCGGTATCCCGCGTTCCTGGCCTGTGTGGGTGGTTTTTCGGGCCCCGAAGCGTTTGGTGGTAGGGCATTAGGGGTGCCTGCCGGACCGCCACAGGAGTTTGCCGGGCTAAAATGGATCTCTGGCCGTGTGGCCCATCGTTCAACGGCCATGGAGGGTCATGTTTAGCACGCTTGCAGATCGCATCCGGGGGCTCGCCTCACTTTTTTGGCGTGAAGTGGCCAAGTTCGGGGCCGTCGGCGGTGTGGCGTTCGTCATCGACAACGGCATGACGTATTACCTCATGCACGGGCCAATGACGGACAGCGAGGCCAAGGCCCGCTTCGTGGGCGCTTCCGTGGCAACCATTTTTTCCTGGATAGCGAACCGCCTCTGGACCTTCCGGCATCGGCGGCAGGACAACGTACTCCGCGAATTCCTGATGTTCATCCTCATCAACGGGATAGGCATCGGCATCTCCACCGGCTTTACGGCCCTCGCCAAATACGGGCTCGGCATCACCGATAAGAACATGCTCTTCCTCGCGGGAGTAGCAGGCATCCTGGTGGCCACCGTGGTCAGGTTCTTCGCCTACCGGTTCCTGGTGTTCAACAAGGAACTGGACCAGGAACCGGAGTTCTCACACGACCACGAGCTCATCGAACTCCACCACCATGGCAAAGACGCCGGCAGCGGCACCAGCGTGCCGGAACCCGAGCCCCTCACGGAGGACCCGGCCCAGCCCCAGAAGTAGGGCCAGGCCGCCAGGCTGGGCGTTCAGTTGCCGTGGATGCGTTCCGCGGCGAGCAGCCTGTCCGTGGGACCGACGTCAGGGTGCGTCATCACCACCGAACCCCCGCGCCGCCACGCGCCCAGCGCGTTGGCCAGCGCCGCCTCCAGTCCGTCCTGCCCCGGGATGTGCAGCCGCACGCCCTCTTCGTGGGGCACTGCAAACCCGTCAAGCAGTTCCTGGTGGAGGTGCCGGCGGCCGTCCTGCGCAACAATCGCGCATGCCGAGGGGTCCGCTTCGGAGTGCTGCATAAACACATCTCCGTGGGAGCGCACCTCCGCAGCGTAATCCAGGCAGCCGGCCGGAAGGTCGCCGGCCCAGCGCATGGCCAGGGCCGGCAGCGCAACGGCCACGACGGCGTCGTAATTCCCTGCTGTTTTCCCGGGCTGGGCAGTGGCCAGCAGGTCCGCCTCGCCGCCGTTCAGGACCGTCTCCAGGCCGAGCTGCCAGGCGGCAAGCGCCCAGACCATTCCCTTCCAGTGCGCGGGCAGGTCAAGCGCCAGGCGCATGCCCGGTTCAGCGTCGAGTTCGTCTTGGAGCAGGTTGCTGGTTTTGGCCACCCAGTTGTCCAGCACCTTCCCGGAGAGCTCGACGCGCTCCGAGTCAGGGCCGTACCAGGTGAGGCGCGGAGCAGTGGAGTTGCCTGATCGAAGGCTGGTCATCAGATCGATTGCCGGGGTAGTCATGGCTCAATCCTGCCACCGGCGCCACAGGGGGTCACCCGGCTGCCTTCGCAGCTTACAGACCTTCCGCCTCCGGAGTGATATTTATCACAGTCGATACTAAGCGTGCTTGCTATTTCTCCCGGTTCCGGGTATTTTCGCGAAAACCGGGGCTTTTTGGGGTGTTTTCCCGCTGGTGCCGCTGGGGCTGGCCTGATTCGAGCCGGACGAAGAAAAATTCCCGGGCGTGGCGTGTGCAACCTTGGGGAACTGGAGTGATTATTATCCCGGCTGCGGCTTGACTCGCCCAAGTTACACACGTGTAATTAGGTATCTAAAGCGACTGCGTAAATACCGGCACACAACCGAGTGTCCATGTATCCAGGCAGAAGGCTGCAACATCAGGAGGGTCGCCGTGGGGCAAGCAGAGCGTATCCAGGAAGATGCCGTCGTAGCCGGCCAGGCAACGGCACGATACCGTGCGCGGGGGGTGCCGAGCGACTGGTACGTGGACCCTGCGGACCCTGAGGCTGCGGAGCGGTACAACCGGAGTTCCGGCGACGCCCTTGAGGATCAGGGCACAGCTTTCCTCGCCGCGCACGAAGCACTCCTGGGCGGCGGGCAGGACCCCGAGGACGAGCTTGACCCGCCCATGGAACTGACGGCCGGACCGGCACAGCCCGTGTGGATCGGGCTGCCTTTCCAGCAGGACTTTGACGACGAGGGCGAGCTCGGCTGGCAGACCGATGCGCTGTGCGCCCAAACCGACCCCGAGGCGTTCTTCCCCGAAAAAGGTGGCTCCACCCGCGATGCCAAAAAGGTCTGCGGTGCCTGCAACGTGCGCTCCCAGTGCCTTGAGTACGCTCTGGCCAACGACGAGCGGTTCGGCATCTGGGGAGGCCTTTCCGAGCGTGAGCGCCGGCGGCTGAGGAAGCGGGCAATCTAATTCATCAGGATGTTCACGTCACTGCCGTTGTGGTTGCCCACAACGGCAGTGCCTATCTCCCCAAAACCCTGGCGGCCCTGGCAGCCCAGGCCCGGCCGGCAGATCAAGCCATCGGTGTCGATACCGGGTCCCGCGACGATTCCAGGAACCTCCTTGAGCAGGCGCTGGGCCGGGCACAGGTACTGAACCACCGCGGCAAGGGCGGAATGGGCGCTGCGGTATCGGCCGGTCTTGCCGAACTCGCCCCCTGGCCCGGACATCATGGCAACCGCCGCTCCGAGTGGATCTGGCTGCTTCATGATGATGCTGCGCCGGCGCCGGAAGCGCTGGCGGAACTTCTCCTCGCCGTCGAACGCGCACCGTCCGTAACAGTTGCCGGCTGCAAACAGTTGGACTGGCACGAGGGACGCAAGCTGGTGGACGTCGGGCTTTCGACCAGCCGCTGGGCCGAGCGGTTGACCCTGATCGACGCGGACGAACTCGACCAGGGGCAATACGACGGCCGCAGCGATACTTTTGCCGTCAATTCGGCCGGCATGCTGGTGCGCCGTGACATCTGGGAACAGCTTGGTGGCTTCGATCCGGCCCTGCCCGGGAGCGGCGACGACGTTGATTTCTGCTGGCGGAACCGCCTGGCCGGACATCGGGTGGTGGTTGTCCCCGCGGCCAGGATGTTCCACGTAGCCCACCGTCCGCATGCGCTGGGCAATCCGGCCGCAGCGCGGCGGGCACAGGTCCACCTGCGGCTGAAGCACGCCCCGCTGTGGATGGTGCCCGTCCATGGGGCGGCGGCCCTTCTCGGCAGCATCTTCAAACTGGTGTTGAGTATCGCCCTGAAGGATCCAGGGCACGGCGTCACGCAGCTTGCGGCGACTGTCGCAGCGCTTGGCCGTCCCCGCGCCGTCGCGAGGGCGAGGGCGAACGCCAGGAAGACGCGCCGGATCCGCCGGTCAGTCATCCGGAAGCTCCAGACACCCCGCCGCGAGGTCTGGAGCCACCGGCGCTCCCTGATGGAAGCCCTGGGCTCGGACGCCGGACCTGCCGACGACCTTGAACAGGACCCGCTGGCGCACCAGCCCAGCGGCGACGCGTCGGATGACTTCGCCGCGCTTGCCACCAGCAGGCGCGGCTGGGTGGGTAACGGTGCCCTGGCCGCGGTGATCATTGCGTCCGTCACCTCTTTGCTGGGATTGACCGGACTCTTCGGTGCCCCCGCAGTCTCCGGGGGGGCGCTCATTCCCGTCTCAAGCGGCCTGGGCGACATCTGGCACCATGCATCCAGCTGGTGGATCTCGTTGGGTGCCGGGCTTCCGGGCCGCGGGGATCCCTTCGGATATGTTCTCTGGATACTGGGCGTCCTGGGCGGCGGTGACGCCAACGCCGCCTTGGCCTGGCTGCTGCTGCTCGGCACCCCGCTGTCCGGCCTGACAGCCTGGTATGCGGCAGGTGGCCTGACAGTAAGCCGCCGCCTCCGCCTGGCAGCAGCACTTTTCTGGGCGGCTGCCCCAGCCCTGCAGGTGGCCCTTAACCAGGGCCGGGCCGGAGCTCTTATTGCCCACATGATGATTCCCCTGGCCGCACTGGCCCTGCTGCGGGCCACCGGCTCCGCAGTGGGGCAAGGACGGTTCCAGCTGCCGGCGCCCGGGGACCGCCGCTTCACTGACCGGCCACCGGCCAAACCGGGGATCAACGGAATGCCGTCATGGACTGCAGCTGCAGCCGCTGGCCTGGCGCTTGCTGTGGTGACCGCGTCCGCACCGTCCCTGCTGATTCCGGCCACAGTGGTGGTAGTTCTTTGCGGGCTTCTGTTGGGGCGCCGCGGCCGGACGGTGTGGTGGGCGCTGTTGCCCACCGCGGCGCTGTTCATCCCGTTCGGCCTTTCGGCCCTGGACAGGCCGCGGGCTGTGCTGGCTGATCCCGGCGTGCCCCTGGGCTTCGACGCGGCTCCGCTTTGGCAGCAGCTGCTGGGCCAGCCGCTTGAATTCGGCCCCGGCGGCGGGCTTGCTGGGCTGCCGTACTTCGCTGACAGCTCAGTGCCGTGGGCGTTGTTGCTTGCCCTCCTCGTTGCCGTCCCCGTCCTGCTCCTGGCCGTGGCGGGCCTATGCCTTTCCGGCAACCGGGCAGGCACTGCCCGGTCCCTGTGGATTGTCGCCACCATAGCCCTGGCGGGAGGCTGGTTTGCGGGACAGGTAGCTACCGGCATGAATGCCGACACCGTAGTGACGCCCTTCCCCGGACCGGCAGTGTCGGCAGCCGCGTTCGCCCTGCTGGGTGCCGGAATCCTGGGAGCTGAACGGCTCCTGGGCCTGGCAACGGCGGCGGCCGGCAGTGTCAAACACAAGACGGCCCTGCAGTCAGCAACAGCATGTGGCATGGTGCTCCTGCTCGCCGGACCCCTCGCAGGAATGGCAGCCTGGTCGGCGCAGAACGTCCTCCGTCCTTCTGTTGTGGCCGCCCAAATGCCACCGGCATCCCCTGCACTGGGCACGCCCCGCCTCGTTGAGGCTGCCGGCATCCGCATCCTCCCCGCCACGGCCACCGACCGCGGAACCGGCCCCGAACAGACGCGCGCGCTGTTGATCAGCACCGGCGAGAACGGCACGTACAACGCTTCCCTGATGCGCGGCGCAGGCACAACGCTGGACAGCCTTTCGGCCATCGCCTCGGCACGGAACATCCTCGGCAGCCCGGGATCAGAAACCGTGCGCGACGACGACGACGTCACGGCAGCAGTCCGCCGCGTGGTGGCAACGCTGGTGGCGGGCCAGGGCGTGGACCCCCGGCCCGACCTTGAACAGCTCGGCGTCGGCTTTGTGGTTCTGCGGGCAGCAGACACCGCTGCCCAGCTCACCGCCAGCCGGATGGACGCGGTGCCCGGGCTCATCGCAGTGGGGCAAACCGACGTCGGATGGCTGTGGCGGATCACCCCGCTGAACCAGCCTGCGCTCGAGGCGGCAGATGTTGCCCACCGGGTGCGGGTTGTCGACGCGGATGGCGCCGCCATCGCGCTGGTCCCTTCAGGGTACGACGACGTCGATGCTGCTGTTCCCGAGGGGCCGGAGGGCCGGCTGGCGGTACTGGCGGAACGGGCAGATCCCGGCTGGAGTGCGTGGCTGGACGGCCGCAGGCTGACAGCAACCACGTCAGGATGGTCCCAGGCTTTCACCCTCCCGGCCTCCGGGGGCCACCTGACGGTGCGTTACGAAAACCCGTGGGCCCTGTGGTCCGGGATCGCCCAGGCCACCGTCATCGGACTGACGGTAATGCTCGCCATCCCGATGCCCGCCCGGCGCCAGAGGACGGGTCTTTCCCGGGACGAGGGCTCGCTGCGTAAGGAACACCAGAATGCGTAACACGTCAATGCCGGCGGAAACACCGGAGGCACGTGGTGCCGCCGGAAATGAAACCCAGGAAAGCCCCGCGCCTGCAAAGCGCTCAACCGGCAACGGGCGGAACTCGCTGTTCTCCGGCCTGGCCACCGCCGCCGTCATCCTTGCCGGTGCAGGAGCCGTGGTGGCAGCCGGCTCCGTCCTCCCTCAGCCCCCTTCAAGCCGCGCCGTACCGGCGGGGGTTTCGGCAGTTCCTGCCGGCAGCAGCGTCGGGGTATGTCCGGGCCCGGCCCGCCTGCTTGAAGGCTCCGAAGCGGGCACAGACCCGCAATTCAGCCCGAAGTCCGCAACTGCCGCCAGCTCGGTCACCGGGGCAGTGCTCAGCGCAGGCGGAGTGCTCCCGGCCAGCCGGCTGTCGGAACTGGGCGGAACGACCGCCGTCGAGATCGCCAAAGAGCAGGCCCGGCCCAGTGCGGCGGGAGGTTCCCAGGAACTTCTCGCCGGCGTGGTGGCGGCCCGTGCCGTGGACCAGGTCACCGTCCTCAGCGCCGATGCCCTGGCAAACCAGAAGGCCTCGGCCGCTGCGGCCATGAAGTTCACGGCAACGGACGGCGACCTGCAGGGGACGGCGGCAGCCAACTGCCTGCAGCCGTCAAACGATCAATGGCTCGCCGGTGCCGGCACGACTGTTGGCCGTACGTCAGTGCTTGTCCTGACCAACGCTTCCACCACCCCGGCCACCGTCAGCCTGGAGCTTTTCGGATCCGGAGGGCAGATCCAGGCACCCGGCAGCCGGGGACTGCTGGTGGCGCCCGGGACATCCCGGCCGGTGGTTCTCGCCGGCCTGGCTCCGGGCGAGGCCCAGCTCAGTGTGCACGTGCGCAGCGCCGGAGGCCCTGTTACCGCCGTCATCCAGCAGAGCGTCCTGCGTGGCCTCACCCCTGGCGGCGTGGACTTCATCGCACCCGGAGCGGCGCCGGCCGTCCGGCAGGTGATGACCGGCATTGATATCCAGGAACCGGACCGGGTAGCCGCGGTCACCGGAAGATCCGGGTACGAGGACGCAGGTCCGGCGCTGCAGCTTACCGTTCCGGGCCCTTCAGACGCCGTCGTGGAGGTCAAGCTCTACGGGCGTGACGGCCAGAAGGCATTGCCCAACGGGGGAGTCATCACTGCCAAAGCGGGCACCGTCACCGAAATTCCGCTGGCCGGTGTCCCGGCTGGCCACTACACGGTCGACGCGTCATCGGATGTCACCTTCGTCGCCGCTGCCCGCATTACCCGCGGCCTCCAGGACACCCAGGCAACAGACGTCGCGTGGGCGGCATCGGGAGTAAGGCTGGGCAGCCAGCACGTGGTCCCCGTGCCACAGGGTGGCCAGCGCACGCTGGTCTTCGGTGCCCTCGATAATCGGGCCACGATCACCTATTCGGCCATTACCGCCGACGGCAAGGTCCGGGCGGCCGCCACCGCCGATATCGCCGGCGGAACAACCGCGTCCGTCGCCATTCCTGAAAAGGTGGAGGACTCCGGCGTTGTTGGCTACGTGGTCTCAGCCTCAGGCGATGCCGCCTACGGGGCCGTGCTGTTGCAGCAGGACGGAAGGAACGACGTCTCGTCCCTGTCCTTCCTGCCGGCAGCGGCGGGCCAGGAAACGGTGCCCGTCACCCTGAGTTACTGAGCGCTGCACCGGCTGATGGAACGCGTTGGTTTGATTAGCTGCTGATAACCGCGGGTCAGTACCGGCGCCGGTACACGGGATCGAGGGTTTCCGGGGCAACACCCAGCATTTCAGCCGTATGCTCCACCACCACGTCATGGACCAGGTCCTGAAGTTCCTCGACGCTCCCGCACGCCTGCTCCACCACGCGCCGGTAAACGGTAATCATCGGACCGTCCTCACCGGTGGCAGGGGTGTACGAACCCATAGGCACAGTGGCGGCATTCGCGGCCAGCTGCTCCAGGTCCGGCGGGATTTCGTCAACGCCAAAGCGGACGCCATCAAGGGTTTTGCCCCAGATGTCGTGCAGCCGTTGCGCGGAGTCCAGCACCATGTCATCGAAGCGGTCCGAACGCGTGCGGTAACCCGGATGGGTGGGGAGCACCACGTCACCCCGGAGACCCCGTCCGTGGCGGTTTCGGCGGCGCATCATAAAGCTTCTGCCCGGGGAAGCCGTGCCTTGGTCCCTGCGGGCATCCGGCTCAGCCAACCGGACCGAAAAGCCTGAATCATGGTTCGATGACTGCATACATCGACTGTAAACCCGGGGGAGGATTTACGCGACACATGGACGGTCCCCGCCAAGGCGCGTCGACCCGGGGAGCAATGCAGTGTTTTGCCGCCATCACGGAGTAGTCTGTGATGTCGTGGGAGCTATCCGTCAGTGTTCAAGATCCGCGTGCCGCCAGTCAGCGGTCGCTACGCTGACGTACGTCTACGCGGATTCCACGGCGGTCCTGGGACCGCTGGCCACCTACGCCGAGCCTCATTGTTACGATTTGTGCGAGCAGCACGCTGATTCCCTCACCGTCCCGCGGGGCTGGGAGGTTTTGCGCCTGGCCATGCCCTCCACTCCGCAGCAGCCGGGCCCGGATGACCTCCTGGCACTGGCCAATGCGGTCCGCGACGCCGCTGCCTTGCCCGCCCAGCCGCAGCCAACGTCCGGGAAGCGCGGCCCGCATTCGGCACTGGAAGCACCGGCAGGAGCGGAAGGTACCCGACGAGGCCACCTTCGCGTCCTGCGTGAACCGTCCTGACGTGCATCTGGCGGTAGGCTGGAAGCTGCAATTCCGTCCGCTACGGCGCCAGCACGCCCGCCAGGGAGCATGAGTAATGCCAAAGATCCATCCTGAACTCCTGTCCATCCTGCGTTGCCCCGTGACGAAATCGTCCCTGGCACAGGAAGGCGAGGAACTTGTTGCAGCCGTCGCGGGCGAGTCCGGAGTGAAGCCCCGCTACGCCATCGAGGACGGAATTCCCCTCCTCCTTCCGCCCGAACTGCTGGCAGCAGCGACGGCGGCTGGTTCAGACCAGCACGATTCTGCCGCCGGAACACCGAAGGCCGTTTAGCCCGCAGCACCACGCCACAGGCGCACCGCCCCACGCCGCGGTTCCCGGACGGGGCGCCGCAAGCAGCACCCGGCCACCGCCGGACAGAGTAAAGGATTCACCCATGGCTTTTGATTACAAGGTTGCCGATATCTCGCTGGCCGAAGCCGGCAGGCACCAGATCCGCCTGGCAGAGCACGAAATGCCCGGCCTGATGTCGCTGCGCGAAGAGTTCGGACCCACGCAGCCGCTTAAGGGCGCGCGGATCGCAGGATCGCTGCACATGACGGTGCAGACCGCCGTGCTGATCGAAACCCTCACGGCATTGGGCGCCGAGGTGCGCTGGGCTTCCTGCAACATCTTCTCCACCCAGGATGAGGCCGCCGCGGCGGTAGTGGTCGGAAAGGGCACCGTGGAAGACCCCCAGGGCGTCCCGGTGTTCGCCTGGAAAGGCGAAACGCTGGAGGAGTACTGGTGGACTGCCGAGCAGATCCTCACCTGGCCCGGCGCGGAGACCAACCCGGAGCTTGGCCCCAACATGATCCTGGACGACGGCGGCGACGCCACCATGCTGGTGCACAAGGGCGCCGAATTCGAGGCAGTGGGCAACGTCCCGTCCAATGACCCGACGGATTCCGAGGAGTACGGCATCTTCCTTGACGTCCTTCGCCGCTCACTGGCATCGGACCCGCAGAAGTGGACCCGCACCGCCGCCACCATCAAGGGCGTCAGCGAGGAAACCACCACCGGTGTGCACCGCCTGTACCAGCTGGCTGAACAGGGCAAACTGCTCTTCCCGGCCATCAATGTCAACGATTCCGTCACCAAGAGCAAGTTCGACAACAAGTACGGGATCCGGCACTCGCTTCCGGACGGCATCAACCGTGCAACGGACGTCCTCATGGGCGGCAAGGTCGCCGTCGTCTGTGGTTACGGCGACGTCGGCAAGGGTGCCGCGGAGGCACTGCGCGGCCAGGGTTCACGCGTGATCGTCACCGAGATCGACCCCATCTGCGCACTGCAGGCGGCCATGGACGGTTACCAGGTGGCCAAGCTTGAGTCCGTCTTGGCCCAGGGCGATATCTTCATCACCACCACGGGCAACAAGGACGTCATCATGGCCGAGCACATGGCCGGCATGAAGAACAAGGCGATTGTTGGCAACATCGGGCACTTCGACAACGAGATCGACATGGCCGGGCTCGCCAGGATCCCCGGCATCAAGAAGGTGGAAATCAAGCCGCAGGTCCACGAATGGGTTTTTGACGAGGGGACCGACGCCGAGCGTTCCATCATTGTCCTGTCCGAAGGCCGCCTGCTGAACCTGGGCAACGCCACGGGGCACCCGTCCTTCGTGATGAGCAACTCGTTCGCCAACCAGACCATCGCCCAGATCGAGCTGTGGACCAAGAAGGACCAGCCCGAGGGGGAGCGCGAGTACGAAAACCAGGTCTACGTCCTGCCCAAGGTCCTGGACGAGAAGGTGGCCCGCCTGCACCTGGACGCCCTGGGCGTGGAACTGACCGAACTGACCAAGGACCAGGCTGAGTACCTGGACCTGGACGTTGCCGGCCCGTACAAGCCCGAGCACTATCGTTACTAAGAAGTAAAGTGCCCGGGTGCGTGGAGCAACCGGGCTGTTACTTTCTGCGCCTAGGATCAACTTATGGAGCCTGAAGTCCAATCCCGCCGTCCCGGAAGAGTCAAAATGATTCTTGTGGTGGCCGCTGTCTGCCTCCTCGCCGCCGTGGGTGGCGTGTTCGCTGCCGTGGCACCGGGAATTGCCCGCGGAGCCATCGAGTCCGAGGCAGGGACCGCCGTCCGGACATCACCGGGCATCGCCTCCCCGGTCATTGCGCCCGTGAAGCTCGACGCCGCGCCCGCCGACGGTTCCAAGCAGGTGAATCCGGCCGCCCCGGTGTCCCTGAAGGTGGCCAACGGCACCATAGAACGCGTTACGCTCACCAGCACCGCAGGTGAGACGGTGGAAGGCAGCATCGACGCCGCGGGGACAGGCTGGACGGCGTCCGGGGCCCTGAAGTTCAACACGGATTACAGCTATACGTACGTGGTGAAGGACGGTGCCGGCCGCGAGACCAGCACCACGCAGTCCTTCAGCACGGTGTCCAGTTCGCACGAGGCGGACGCTGCCATCTACCCCCTGGACGGCATGAAAGTGGGCGTCGGGCAGCCACTGCAGGTGATCTTCAGTGAACCGGTGGTCAACCGTGACGCCGTGGAAAAGGCCATCAGCATCACCAGCAGTGCCGGCCAGGTGGGCGCCTTCCATTGGCACAGTGACACCATGGTCCGGTACCGGGCGGAGAACTTCTGGGCGGCAAACTCCACCATCACCATGGACATGCAGCTCTTCGGCGTGGACCTGGGCAACGGCCAGATCGCCAACTTCAACAAGAAGGTGAACGTCTCCATCGGCGACAAGAAGGTGGCGGTGGCGGACGCAGCCGCTCATACCTTCACCCTTAGCGTCAACGACCAGGTAGTTAAGACGCTCCCGGTGAGCATGGGGGACAAGCGGTTCCCGTCCGCCCGCGGCTATGGCGTGCTGATGGAAAAGAAGCGCTACGACCACTTCCGGGCCTCGAGCATTGGGCTGAAGCCCGATGATCCGGCTTACTACGGGGACAAGGACGTGGAATACACAATCAGGCTCACCCTCAGCGGAGCCTACATCCACCAGGCCCTGGAATCCGCCTACCCCTTCATTGGCAACACCAACGTCTCGCATGGCTGCATCGGATTCGCTCCCGACGGCGCCGCCTGGGTCTTCGAGAACATGGGCACCGGCGACGTTGTCCACATCGTCAATACCGAGGGCGACTACGCAGCCCACGACGACGGGTTCGGCGACTGGAACATCCCCTGGAGCGAATACGCCAACTGACGCTCAGCTGCCAAAAGGCAGCCGGTGCAGCCGCTCACCAGTCTCTGCGGTCCGCCGCCGCGCCTGCGACAACCTGGCGAGTTCCCTGCTCCGCCGCTCAGCCACGACGGCGGCAAGGTAGTCGCCGGGGATGGTCCCGGGAGGCGGGGGAGGGGCCACGTGGGCCGCGAGCTCATTTGCGATTGACTCTGCCATGCCGGTCCTGGACAGGGGCGCCATCCGTCCGGCCTGGCGGATGAACTGCGATGCCCGCCGTGCCGTCGCATCAGGAATCCGTCCGATGTCCGCAGCGGCGGCCCAGGACTGCAGCCGGGGCGGAACAAGCACGGGAGGGGACTCCTCAACCGGTACACGGCTCCGGATGGCGTAAGTCCCCGCCATCAGGTCGCCCAGCCGGCGGGACCTGTCGTTGAACAGGGCCACGGCAATCGCGAGCCCACCAAAGGTCAGGTAGATCTCGAGGAAGCCGGTCAGCCCACGGATGAGGGCGTGGCGGAACCGGATGGCGCCGCCGTCCTCCCGCACCACCCGCAGACCGGCCGCGAGCTTGCCGAGCGAAAGCCCGCGGCTCAGGGTCTCCACCGCCACCGGAACGATCACCAGGCAAAAGACAACACTGGCCAGCACCAGCGCGCGCAGGGCGGCCTCGTCCAGGTCCCCGGCCGCAGCTGTTACGCCGATCAGGATGGCCACCAGCAAAATAATGCTCAGGGCCATGTCCAGGAGCAGGCCCAAGGCACGGGCGGCAAACGATGCCGGACGCAACTCCAGGACAACGGCCTCACCGGTGACGATCGAACTCACGCTGTTCCTGTTCCTCGCGGCGTACGGGACGCTCATAGTCTAGTGCTGGCAGTTAGGCTGGTGCCGTGGATATGGACGCGTTCTCCGCCGTCAACGCGGACAAGTGGTCGCGGCTGCATGACCTTGCCCATAAAGGCAGGCTCAGTGGCCCGGAAGCAGATGAACTGCTGACGCTGTACCAGGCCACCTCCGCCCACCTCTCCCTCATCCGGTCGCTGGCTCCGGAAAGCGGACTGTCCGCGTCGCTGTCCGCCACGCTCGCCCAGGCGCGGACGCGCTTCACCGGCGCGCGGTCCAACCTGATGGAAGACCTGGCACGGTTCTTTGTGGTGGCCCTTCCGGCGGCCTTCTACAGGCTCACCTGGCTCATCCTGGCGTGCGGGGCCGCCTTTGTCCTGATCGGCGCGGCCTACGCAATCTGGATCAGCACGTCGCCCGAGGCGCTGCGTGCGGTGGCGTCCGAAGCGGCGGCCACGCAGTACGTCGAGGAAGACTTCATCAACTATTACTCCGAGAATCCGGCCGCGTCCTTCGCCGGCGCGGTCTGGACCAACAATGCCTGGATCAGCGCACAGGCTGTGGCCCTGGGAATCACCGGAGTGTGGGTGCCAATGATCCTGTTCAGCAACGCCCAGGGGGTGGGCATAGCCGCGGGCATTTTCGCTGCCGCCGGGAAGTCGGATGTCTTCTACAGCTACATCCTGCCGCACGGCCTGATGGAACTCACCGCGGTGTTTATCGCCAGCGCCGCCGGCCTCCGGATCTTCTGGGCGATGGTCTCGCCGGGTCCCCGCACGCGGGGCCGGGCGGTTGCCGAGGAGGGCCGGTCCTTGATCACCGTAGCCCTGGGCCTTGTCCTGGTGCTGTTCGTCTCCGGGCTGGTGGAAGGGTTCGTCACACCCAGCGCGCTGCCGGTCTGGGCGAAGATCGGCATCGGGGCCGCGGTGCTGGCAGCCTACTGGCTGTATGTCCTCACCTGCGGACGGCACGCCTACCAGGCAGGGGAGCGCGGGGACCTCCGCCGCGAAGACGCAGGTTATTCGGAAATGGCTGCCTGAATCGTTGTAATCCATGCGGGGTGGTTCCTCGCCCCGCCGGAAGCCCGGGCGGTAGGCTCGTCAACAGATGAAGCGCGCCGGCGGATCCAGAACCGGCGCGGAAACCCAACGGAAGTGACGCTGCTGTGAAAGACGAAACTCCTGCCCGCGCCAGGCGCGCCGAGCCGCAGCCGGAACCAGTCCTGGACACATCAGGTGACTCTGACGAGCCCGCGTTTTCCTGGCTGACGCCAGCCGGAACGGGCACCGGAAGCACCGCTACTGACCGGCCCAACGGATCAGCCGGGGACGGGCAAGCCGCGACTCCGGTGCGCGGCGGGACTGCCGACGCCGGTTCAACTGCAACAAGTGCCGGCCCAGCCGCAGCCCGCACCGGTGGTTCTTCCGGGGTTGGGGCAGCAACGGGTGCCGCAACCCCGGAAGCCCGCCAAGCTGTCCAGCCGGAGAGCCGGGCGGACCGAAAAGCCGCGGAATCCACCATCGAGGATCCGGGACCGGCGTCCAGTCTGGATTCCTCTCCAGTATTCAAGGAACGGCTGCCCACCTCCGCGCTGCAGGTGCGTCCGCCTGAGGAGGAAGTGGAGCGCCGCAACGCCCAGCGCGAGAGTGCAGCCAATGCCAAACCCGTCGCGCCGCGGGTGATGCAGGTCCTGCTGGCACTCTTCTTCCCACTGATCCTGCTCATCCTTGCTGTCCGTGCAGTGACCAGCCCGCTGTTCCTGTGGGTGGAGTACAACCGCCCCGGATTTCCCGGCGATGGCTACGGGTTCAGCACCGACGACAGGATGACCTACGGCTCCTACGCCGTTGATTACCTCAGCAACTGGGCCGGCCCCCGCTACCTGGGTGACTTGGTGCACCGCAGCGGCGACAAGCTGTTCAAGGATGGCGAAGTCAGCCATATGGCAGACGTCAAGCTGGTGATCCTGTCCACGTTTGGTGCCGGCGTGCTGCTGATCCTGGTGAGCATCATCGCCGTCCTCTACCTGCGCAAGCGGAGCCGGGGCGGAGTCCGCAGGGGCCTGTTTGCCGGCTCCATCATCACGCTGGTCCTGATCCTGGGATTGGGCTCCCTGGCAGTGCTCGGCTGGCAGCAGTTCTTCACCGAGTTCCATCGGATCTTCTTCGCGGACGGCTCATGGACCTTCAGCCTGGATGACACCTTGATCCGGCTGTTTCCCGGCCAGTTCTGGATCGACGCCGGGATGGTGATCGCGGGCCTGGTGCTGTTGACTGCGCTCGTCACGCTCATCCTCACCTGGCCGACCCGACGTCGGCGCGGCCTCGCCAAGGACGAACCGGCGGAAGACCAGCCAGCCGGGCAGGCGTAGCCGGCCAGCCGGCCGGTCAGGCGTAAAGTTTGGCGATATCGGCTTCGTGGTCATTCGCGACGGCGGAACGCTTCAGTTTGAGGGACGGTGTCAGGTGTCCTGACTCGACGGTGAACTGGGCGTCAAGCACGGCGAATTTGCGGATGGATTCTGCCTTGGACACCAACTGGTTCGCCTGATCCACCGCCTCCTGTATTGCTGCCGTTACCTGGGGATCGGCGACGGCGTCGCGGACGGCAAGGGAGGGCAGTCCCTGCTCGGAGCGCCAGTTGTCCAAGCCTTCCGGATCCAAACTCACAAGCGCTGAGACAAAGGGCTTTCCGTCGCCCACCACCACGGCGTGGGCCACCAGCTGATGGGTGCGGATTCTTTCCTCCAAGGGCCCGGGAGCCACGTTCTTGCCGCCGGCGGTAACCAGCAGGTCCTTTTTCCGCCCCGTGACGGTCAGGAAACCCTGGGGGTCAAGCTCCCCGAGGTCGCCGGTGCGGAAGAAACCGTCCACGAAGGCCTCTGCATTTGCGGCCTGGTTGTTGTGGTACCCCCGGAAGACGCCGATCCCCTTCACCAGGATCTCACCGTCGTCGGCTACCCGGACGGTGGTGCCGGGGATGGGGATGCCCACTGATCCCACCCGCGTACGCGAGGGCGTGTTGGCGGTGCACGGAGCGGTGGTCTCGGTCAGGCCGTAGCCCTCAAGGACAGGAATTCCGGCACCGCGGAAGAAGTGGGCGTCCTCGGGCGCAAGGGCACTCGCGCCCGAGACCGTATACCCCACGTGGCCGCCGAAGGCCTGGCGAAGCCGGGGATAGAGCAACCTGTCGAAGATTCCGTGGCGGATCCGGCAGAGCAACCCGGGGCCGCTGCCCTCGCCCCGGCTGCGCCTGTCCTCCTCCTGCGAGTACTCAATGGCCGTTGCGGCCGCGGCGTTGAAAAGCCGCGCCTTGCCCGCCGCTGTTGCCGTGTGCGCTGCGGTGGCGCGGACCTTCTCGAAAATCCGCGGAACCACCAGCAGGAACGTGGGCCGGAACGAGCCCAGGTCCTCCAGGAGCCGGGACGCCCCCGGCGTGTGCCCCAGGGTAGCGCCGGCGGTGAGGCAGACCACCTGGACCGCCCGGGCCAGCACGTGCGCGAGCGGCAGGAACATCAGCGTGCGGGCCTGGTCCTGGAGCAGCAGTTCCGGGAGGAACGTGACGATGTTCTTCGCCACCAGGGCGAAGTTGCCGTGGGTGATTTCGCAGCCTTTGGGGTTGCCGGTGGTACCGGACGTGTAAACCAGGGAGGCGACGTCGTCCAGCCCGGCACGGCTCCGGTGCCGTTCCAGTTCGGCGTCGGTGACACCCATTCCGGCGGCGGCCAGGCTCGCGAGGTCCGGGGCTTCGCCGTCGAAATCCATCCTGACCACGTTGACGAGGCGGTCCCGGAGCAGCGTGGAACCAGCCAGGACGCCTGTCACGAGCTTCACCTTGGCCCGGTCTTCGGCGAAGACACGCCGGACTCCGGCATCATGGAGGATCCACTCCACCTGACCAAGGGAGGACGTTTCGTAAATGGGAACGGTCACGCCGCCAGCAAACCAGATGGCGAAATCGACCAGCGTCCATTCGTAGGAGGTGGCGGACATCACGGCAACGGTGTCGCCGGGCTCAAGTCCCCCGGCGATGAGGCCCTTGGCAAGGGCGCTGACATCCTGCAGGAATTTCTGCGCCGGTACGTCCATCCAGCCGTTGGGCCCCTTGCGCCGGTAGAGGGCGTGGGCCGGGTTGGCGGCCTGTTGCTCCAGCAGCAGATCCGTGACATTGCTGCCGGGATCAAGCTCAACCAACAGTCCGGTGCTCGCTTCTCTCACTGAGGTCTCCGTTCCGCTGCCATGCCGCGGCAGCGGCTCCGTCGGGGGTCTCCTGCCATCCTGCCCTAGATCCAGGAAGGCATCCACATGCGGAGCCGCCACTCCTGGTACGGGATGACTTCGGCGGCCCAGACAGGATAGAAAAAGGCTGCCAACATCACTGCTGCCGCCACGAACAGGGCCACCAGGTAAAGCCCGGACCGGCGGCGCCACGGGGGATCGGTGGTCCTTCCCAGGACAAGCCCCAGGCAGTACACGAGGGCCAGCACCAGGAACGGTTCGAAGGACACCGCGTAGAAGTAGAACATGGTCCGCTCGGGGTACAGGAACCAGGGCAGGTACCCGGCGGCGACACCGGCCAGCACAGCTCCCGCCCGCCAGTCCCGGCGCCCCGCCCACCAGAACAGGAGCACTACCAGCGAGATGGCTGCCGCCCACCAGATCAGGGGATTTCCCACGGACAGGATGGCGGATGTGCACTTGTCCACGTCGCAGCCTGGAGTGCCGGGCTCCGGTGACTCATAAAAGAACGACGTGGGCCTGCCCATCAGCAGCCAGCTCCAGGCGCTCGCCTCATAGGGGTGCTCGGACCCCAGGCCCTGGTGAAACTTGTAGGCTTCCAGGTGGTAGTGCGCCAGTGACCGGACCGAATCCGGCAGCCATCCCCACTCGGCAGACGGGTTGCTCTGCGCCCAGCGGCGGAAGTAGGCATCGTCGGACCGGAACCAGCCGGTCCAGGTGGCGGCGTAAACCAGCACGGCAACCGGAACCATGCTCAGGAACGCCGGGATTCCGTCCTTGATCACGCCGCCGCTGACCCAGCCGCGGATCCCCGCCACCCGTCGTGCGCTGAGGTCCCACAGGACGGTGAGGATCCCGAAACCCGCCAGGAAAAACAAGCCGGACCATTTGGTCCCCACGGCAAGCCCCAGGAAGACCCCTGCTGCGATCCGCCACCAGCGGATGCCCAGCCACGGCCCGGACAGCAGCTGCGCGGGGCTGGGAAGTCCCCCGTTCGCGGACGCACTCTTGGCCAGCCGGGCCGCCAGCCGGCGTCGCCCGTCATCCCGGTCCAGCAGCAAGGCGCCAAACGCTGCGAGGATCCAGAACATCAGGAAAATATCCAGCAGCGATGTCCGCGACATCACCAGGTGATGGCCGTCCACGGCCAGGAGAAGCCCCGCGGCAGCCGCCAGCGGAAGTGAACGGAAGAGCTTCAGCGCTATCAGGGACAGGAGCAGGATGGACAGGGTCCCGGTCAGGGCCGCGGCGAAGCGCCAACCGAAGGAATTGTCCGCCCCGAAGACCCACATGCCGGCGGCGATCATCCACTTTCCCACCGGGGGGTGGACCACGTACTCGGGAGAGTCCAGGAGGAGGGCCGGATTACCTGCATTGAAGGAATCATTGGCTTTCTCCGGCCAGCTGCGCTCGTAACCGCTGATCAGGTACGAGTACGCATCCTTGACGTAATACGTTTCGTCAAAAACCAGCTTGTGCGGCGCCTCCAGCCGGACAAACCGCAGGACGCCGCCGGCCGCCGCAGTCAGGAGCGGGACCAGCAGAAACCAAAGCCGCAGCGACGGCGGGTAGTCCCGCCAGCTATGGACGGGCCCCAGCAGCCGCGCACGAAGGGACTCCGCCGTGAAGGCTTCTGCCGGGCGGCTGACCCACGGCCGGCCCGGCGTCTTCCGGGGCTGGGCAGCGATCCCGGTCGAGGAGCTGGTGGACGCCGGGGTTGTGGCGTGTTCGGCCCCGGCCGGCCGCGTCGAGGTCTGCGTCACGAGCCCCATGCTACCTTTTGCGGCTGGCCGCGCCCTGCAGCAGTAGGCTGGTGGCGTGGACCCTAACCCCAGCCCCTTCCCTGATTCCGGCACTGCCACCCCCGATGAGGAAGCCGGAGGGCAGCCGTCAGGGGGTTCGCAGGCAGCCGCGGCACAAGCGCCTCCCGGGGGGAGGATCGTGCTGGCGGCCACCCCAATCGGAAACACGGGGGACGCGTCCGCCCGCCTGGTGGAGCTGCTGGGTACAGCGGACATCGTTGCCGCGGAGGACACCCGACGCCTGCACCGGTTGGTGCAGAGCCTCGGCGTCACTGTTGCCGGGCGGGTGATCAGCTACCACGAGCACAACGAGGCAGCGAAGACAGCCGAGCTTCTCGAACAGGTGAAGGCCGGCAAGACCCTGGTGATGGTCACCGACGCCGGGATGCCCTCGGTGTCCGACCCCGGGTTCCGGCTGGTGGAAGGTGCGGTGGCAGGCGGACTCACCGTGACTGCCGTACCCGGCCCCTCGGCTGTCCTGACGGCGCTGGCATTGTCGGGTCTGCCCACCGACCGCTTCTGCTTTGAGGGATTCCTGCCACGGAAGGCAGGCGAAAGGGCGTCACGCCTGGCTGACCTTGCCGGGGAGCGCCGGACGATGGTGTTCTTCGAAGCGCCGCACCGGCTTGAGGTGATGCTGCGGGCGCTGCGCGAACGCTTCGGCCCTGAGCGGCGCGTCGCCGTGTGCCGGGAACTGACCAAGACCTACGAAGAAGTGATCCGCGGTTCGCTCGGGGAGCTCCTGCAATGGGTCGAGACCACCGAAGTCCGCGGTGAAATCGCCGTTGTCCTGGCCGGTGCGCCTGAACAGGCTCCCGGGACTCCGGAGGACCACGTTGCCGCCGTCAATGAACTCGTGTCCCAGGGGATCCGACTTAAAGAGGCCGTCGCAGCGGTGGCGGAGGACGTCCGGGTGAGTAAGCGCGAGCTCTACTCCGCTGTTCTCGCCGCCCGCTAAAGGGGGCCATTGGCGATAGGGGAAGGGCTGTGCAGGTGCACAGCCCTTCCGTCTTTCTGTAGTGCGTGAAGGCGTAGACCCGCAGGTGCCACAGCAGTAGTCTGGCAACTAATCAGCCATGACGACGGCGGCTACTCCGGCCGCCGCCCGGGGCTGCACCACAACCCTACTGACAAGGGAGTCATCGTGACTGTCACTGCACAGCCGGCCGTTTCCGCAGAACGCGAAAGCGCCCTTCTGGCCTCTGTTCCCACCGGCCTGCTTATCAATGGCGAGTGGCGGGCTGCCGCTTCGGGCAAGACGTTCGACGTCGAGGACCCCGCGACGGGCAAGGTGCTGTTGAGCATTGCCGACGCCGGTCCCGAGGACGGTGCCGCTGCGCTTGATGCCGCCGCGGCTGCCCAGGAGTCCTGGGCCAAGGTTGCCCCGCGTGAGCGCGGCGAAATCCTGCGGCGCGCGTTTGACCTGGTGACCGAACGCGCCGAGGACTTCGCGCTGCTGATGACGATGGAGATGGGCAAGCCGCTGGCCGAAGCGCGTGGCGAAGTCACCTACGGCGCGGAGTTCCTGCGCTGGTTCTCGGAGGAAGCCGTCCGCGCCTTCGGCCGCTACTCGGTCTCCCCGGACGGCAAGTCGCGGCTGCTGGTCACCAAGAAGCCCGTGGGCCCGTGCCTGCTGATCACTCCGTGGAACTTCCCGCTGGCCATGGCCACGCGCAAGATCGCCCCCGCCGTCGCCGCAGGCTGCACCATGGTGCTGAAGTCCGCGAACCTCACACCGCTGACCTCCCAGCTCTTTGCCGCCGTCATGATGGAGGCCGGCTTGCCCGCCGGAGTCCTGAACGTCATCCCCACCTCAACTGCCGGCGCCACCACCGGACCGCTGATCAAGGACTCCCGGCTCCGCAAGCTCTCCTTCACCGGCTCCACCGAAGTGGGCCGCCGCCTGCTGGCTGACGCCTCCGAAACTGTCCTGCGCACCTCCATGGAGCTCGGCGGCAACGCCCCGTTCGTGGTCTTCGAGGACGCCGACCTGGACGCCGCCGTCGCCGGAGCCATGCTCGCGAAGCTGCGGAACATGGGCGAGGCCTGCACCGCCGCCAACCGCTTCATCGTGCACGAATCCGTTGCAGCCGAGTTCGCTGAGAAGTTCGCCGCGAAGATGAAGGAGATGACCACCGCCCGCGGCACCGAGCCCGAGTCAAAGGTGGGCCCGCTGATCGATGCCAAGAGCCGGGACAAGGTCCATGAACTGGTTTCCGACGCCGTTGCCTCCGGTGCCAAGGCCGTCCTGGGCGGGGGACCGGTGGAGGGCCCGGGCTACTTCTACCAGCCCACCATCCTCTCCGGCGTTACCGAAGGCACCCGGATCCTGGCCGAGGAGATCTTCGGCCCCGTGGCCCCGATCATCACCTTCAGCAGCGAAGACGACGCTGTTCGGCTCGCCAACAACACCGAATACGGGCTGGTGGCCTACGTCTTCACCAAGGACCTCAACCGCGGAATCCGGATGGGCGAAAAACTCGAAACCGGCATGCTGGGCCTGAACGCCGGCGTTATCTCCAACGCGGCAGCACCCTTCGGCGGGGTCAAGCAGTCCGGCCTGGGCCGCGAAGGCGGCCTCGAAGGTATCGAGGAATACCTCTACACCCAGTACATCGGCATCGCCGACCCCTACGCCGCGTAAGCCTTCCTTCGCGAGGGCAAGCCGCCGCAGGCAGCCGGATCAGGAACGCGCAGACCAGCGCGCCGACCAGAAGCGTGCGGCGGCTTTCGCTGTGTGGACCGTTGCTGCTCCGGCAGCCCGGAACGGCGCCGCCAGCAGGCGTCCTAGGCGCCCAACCACCGACGGCGGCACCCACAAGGCGCGCAGCCGCCGCAGCACGGGGGCATGGGCCCGCAACGCGGTTTCAAGTGCCGCGATCCGGGCGCCGGATACCTCCTGGTTACCGCCTGCTGCGTTACCGCCTGCTGCCCTCGGGCCGGTGCGGCCGGTGCGCCCGCCAGGCGCATCGGTCGTTGGCGGGGGCGGGCCGTACTCACGGCGCTCGAAGTCCGAAGTCAGGGCGGCGGCGGCCCGATGGGCGGCATCGTCAAGTCCTCCGGCTTCCCCCAGCAGCCCGGATTCGCGGAGGCGGGCGCCATAGCCGCGGGGGGTCTCGCTGGACTTCGGCGGCAGGCCATAGTCGGTCCCCAGGTCCACCATCTCGCTCCAGGCCATCGCCGCCGCCGCGTCCGGTTCTGCGGCTCGAAGCCG
The DNA here is from genome assembly GCF_054792695.1 of Arthrobacter sp. Z1-9. NCBI lineage: Bacteria > Bacillati > Actinomycetota > Actinomycetes > Micrococcales > Micrococcaceae > Arthrobacter > Arthrobacter sp. Z1-9. Next base: position 1,436,461 of record NZ_CP096456.1, read on the forward strand.
CCGTGCCCTGATGCCTGCCCTGGCCAGGCGCGGCCCGGCGGCGAGAAAAGCGGCCCCCAGGACAGCCCCCATGCCCAGCAGCAAGGGCAGCAGCTGCGTGCCGGCATCAGTGCCCTCGCCTCCACCCGGCGCCGGCAGGGGAGCGGCGCTTGGTGCCGGGGCAGGCGCCGGCGTGGAGTCAGGGACAAGATCGTCATTGTTGTCGAGGGAACCAGGGGCCGAAGGGGCTGATGCCTCTGAAGCGTAGTCAGGCACTACCCCACGGGACGGGGTGGGCTCAAAGGGCACCCAGCCCAGTCCCTGGAAGTACAGTTCCGGCCAGGCGTGGGCATCCCTCGCGTCCACCTCGTATTCGGGCAGCGCGCCCTCGCCGGCCACGGAGACCGTGGCACCGGTCAGCCTGCCCGGGGCGTAGCCCACTGCGATGCGGCTGGGAATTCCTTCGAGCCTGGCCATCACCGCCATGGCCGACGCGTAATGGATGCAGTACCCGCTCTTTTGGTCCAGGAAATCAGCCAGGACCGAGAGGCCGTTTCCGTCGTAGCCTCCCTGCACGGGCGACTGCAGGGAGTAGGTGAACTCCGCTGAGCGGAGGTACTTCTGGATGGCCATCGCCTTCTGGTATGGCGTCTCGCCGGAACCGGCCACTGTGCTGGCCGTCGTTCGAACAATCTCGGGAACGTTGCCCGGAATCCTGGTGAAGTCCTCCGCGATGCCCTGCACGCCCGCCGAGGATTGGGCCAACTGCCCCGCGGTAAGCTTCGGCACGGAGGACCGGACCAGGTACTCCTGACGCCGGGAGGTGGTGTCCGTCCCCTTGATGCTCAAGGTGGCGGGATCCCAGGTCCAGCGGCCATCCAGGCCCTGCACTGATTCCGGCGGGTACGGTGCCGGCAGGTACGGGCTCGTGAAGGTCCCGGCGTCGATTGCCGTGACCAGCGGCTGCTGTTCATCCGCCAGGACTGCATAGCCGGGATCGATCTGGCTGCCAAGGGGGCGGCGGGACGCGTTACGGTCATCCGGACCCCAGGAGTCGCCGTCGAAATGGTCCACGGTGACGGACCGCAGGTACAGCGGCGCCGTGGAATTGGTGGCGTACGTAATCCGTCCCGTGCCGGCAGGGGTGCGGAGGCTGTTGCCCAGCGTGATCATCGGATTAAGGCCGGTGGAGGTGCCCCACGGATTGAGGCGGGAACCCTGCGGGAACGTGCCCTGGTCGAAGCCCGGGACCGCCATCGGCACCAGCATGGTGGCCACCAGGGCCACAGAGCCCGTCAACGCAGCGCGCCGGATTTGGCCCGGGCTGCGCGCGGAATCAGCCGGGGTCCGTGCATCAGGAAGAAACCACTGGCTGCATGCCAGGATCATCAGGTACCCCGCGACGGCGGCGGTGAATCCCAGGATCCCGACGCTCTGGGGTTTGATCATGGCAGGCACCACGAGGATGGCCAGTAACCCTGCACCCGTGGCGGCAGGCATGCCCAGCGGCACGGCGAGCGCGTCAACAAGGATGACCGCGAGGCCCAGGACTGCGCAGACCACCATAACGATGCCCACGTTGGGGGCCACCGGCGCAGTTTCGGCCAGTACAGTTTCGCTGGCGCGGCGGATCAGCCGGTCCAGCTCGCCGAGGCTGGCACCGGTGGGGATGATGCCGGCAAAACTGGAACCGCGGAAGAACGTCAGGGTCAGGACTGCGCCCAGGGCAAGGAACCCGCCGCCAGTCACCAGCAGGGGCTGTGCTCGAGCCGCACGCAAGGCGGCCAGGGTAAAGCAGACCACCACCACGGTGGTGAGAACAGGCCAGTACCAGCCCCAGCCCCTCAGGACTCCGTTCAGCGACAGGGCAGCTCCGGCCACTCCCACGGCAATGGAGCCCGCCATCAGCCATGGGTAGGCACCAACGCGGGCACGTCCTGGTGCGTTCCCTGCCGACGGCGAGGGTTGCCGTTCCGTTCCCGTATTCCGGGGCGGCGCAATGGTCATCCCGTTACCTCCGCTCCGCGCCGGACCTCGGTGGCCGGGGATTCCGGCAAGGCCACGTCCTGGTCGAATTGGTTCCACGCGGCTGCCACCGATACTGACGGCGGCACCGCAGCGGCCCGCCAGCCCCCCTGCCGGAGCTTCTCTAGGGCGTCTTCAAACTCCGCGGGCCGGTCCGTGATAACGATGGCAAAGGCATTCGTACCGTAACCGGCGGCCGGGGCGAGCGACACGGCGTCCAGCGGTGAGATCTTCCCCAGGACAGCGATCAGGGGTCCGCGCATACGGTGCGCCGATAACTTGTCCATCAGGTTGTCCTCAAAGGATGGCGGTCCGGAATCCTGGTGCACGTGGAATTCCCGGGCGCCGTATATCCCCGGGTGGCGGGCGTCGCGGCGGCCATGCGGCCCGGTGAGCTGAATCGCCGCGAGACTTTCCGCGATGGACTGGAGCCCGGACGCGCCGCTGTACTCCTCCACCTCAGGTTCGGGAGCCGAGGGCGAATGCAGGAAAGCAGGTTCACCGCGGGCGTCCAGCAGGCGCAGGGCGTAATTGCGCTCCGCGAGGTGGGCACTGATGGACATCGCGGCAACAACGGCCCACTCGAAGGTTTCGCTGCTGATCATGGAGTGGCCGTCCTGGGCCCCGCTTCCTGCCGGTACGGTTCCGGTACCGCCGGAGAATGCGGTGAACCGGTGGTCCAGGATGATCGTGGCCTCGGGCGTGGTCACGGATTCCTCCTGCCGCACCATCAGGGACCCGTGGCGCGCCGTAGCGGCCCAGTGCACCCGGCGCATCGGGTCTCCATGGCGGTATTCGCGGGTCATGACGTCGTCGTCGCTGGGATTTGCCCGGATCCTGGTGGCCGTGACGCCGTCGTTGCCCCGCGCGCCGGCCAGCCCCGTCAAGGGAAGCACGACGGCGGCGGGCGTTACGGTGAGCGTATCGCCGTCGTCTATTGCCTGCCGGTGCAGGGACAGGCCGAACGGGTCCGTGAATTCCGCGGTCACAGGTCCGATCAGGAACTGGCCGCGCTGGGCGGAGCGGAGGTGGTACTCGTACCTGCTGGTGCCGCCGTTGCCGGAGCGGGACGGAAACCGGAAGGCGGGCGATTCACCGAACCGGGGAGGCAGCCTTTCCTCCATCGTGGCTCTGCCAGTGCCTGCACCGGTCCGCGCTACCGCGAGCCGCACGGTTGTGGGAGCCGACGTTTCCACCGGTGAAGGATTGAATTCGCGGTACACCTGGAAGCGTGGCTTGACCAGCCGGATTCCCGCGAGGGAAACCAGCGGAAGGACGAACAGCAGTACGGCCAGGCTTAAGAGGTCCCGCCGGCCCATCACGTGCGCTGCGGCAAGTGCTGCGGCCCCTGTAGCCAGCATGCCCCAGCCGCGCTGGGTGAAGAGGTGTCGGGGCAGTCTGTCCAACAGCGCCATGGAAAACCGCCTAGTGGTTCCTGCTCAGGCCTGCCACAGGGGTGTTCTTGCCCGTGGCCGCGGGAGCCCTGTTTCCGGCGTCGGCCGGCCTCTGCGTGACGGGCAGCCGGGACAGGATGCCTCGGAGGACGCTGTGCGGGGTTTCCCCGGCGCCGGCGGCCTTCCGGTCGAGGATGATCCGGTGCGCCAGCACGGCTTGGGCAACGTCCACGACGTCGTCCGGCAGCACAAAGTCGCGGCCGTCCAGCGCCGCCGTGGCCTTGGCCGCCCGCAGCAGCTGCAGCATGGACCGGGGGCTCGCGCCCAGGCGAAGCAGAGGACTCTCCCGCGTGGCCCTGCCCACCGAGACCGTGTACTCCTTGACTGCCTGCGAGACGTAGACCTGCTGCACCATGGCAATCATGGCGGCCACGTCGGCAGTGGTTACCACTGCCGATACCTTGGCCAGAGGTGAGGTGGCCTGGTGGGTCTCGAGCATTTCGATCTCGGAGTCCTTGTCCGGGTAGCCCATGGAGATGCGTGCCATAAAGCGGTCCCGCTGGGCTTCAGGCAGCGGATACGTGCCCTCCATCTCAATCGGGTTCTGCGTTGCCACCACCATGAACGGCTCGTCAAGCCGGTACGACTTGCCGTCCACCGTCACCTGGTGTTCCTCCATGCACTCCAGCAGGGCGGACTGGGTCTTTGCTGACGCGCGGTTGATTTCGTCGCCGATCACGATATTGGCGAACACGGCACCGGGACGGAACTCGAAAAGCCTGGAGGACTGGTTATAGATGGAAACGCCCGTGACGTCCGAGGGCAGCAGATCGGGGGTGAACTGGATCCGGTTGACCGTGCAGTCGATGGTCCGGGCAAGTGTCTTGGCCAGAAGTGTTTTTCCCACGCCCGGCACATCCTCCAGGAGCAGGTGGCCCTGGGCCAGCAGGACCGTCAATGCCAGCTTGGCGGCATCGGACTTCCCGTCGATCACCGTATTGATGGTGTCCAGGATCCGCTGGCTTGCCGCGTGGAAGGAAGCACTGTCCATCGCGTTGGGCCGGTGCCCGTTGAGGCGGCTCACGGGGTCCGTGAGCCCCGCCAGGTTGCGGTTCGCGGCGCTCACATCGTTGGCAATTCGTCGGTGCGATTCCATCGGCAACCTTTCAGCCCGGGTTCCTCTGGACGGGACAGAGAGCCCTGCCTTCGCCCCTTGGTGGGCGTCCGCATGTGTTCGTACCAGACTACTAACACAACTGCCGCACCTGACAGAGAGTTCCGACAAATATGCAGCCATCTTCGCGGTTTAGGCTTGATGGATGTGCAATCCGCTGATCCCCGCCGCTTACCGTGCGTCCGCTGACGGCGGCGCTTCGGAAGCAGGCAGTTCTCCGCAACGGGAGTTTCCCCCTGCTCCGGAGCCTTTGCCGGTGCCCGTGATGGACAACCACACGCACCTGGACTTCCCGGACGGAAAAGCGCCGGTAGGGATCAAAGAAGCGCTCGACGCCGCCGCCGCGGTAGGCGTCCAGGGTGCGGTCCAGGTGGGCTGCGACCTGGAATCCTCGCGGTTCACCGTCCAGGCCGTGGACCTGGACGAGCGGCTGCTCGGAGCGGTGGCCCTGCACCCCAACGACGCTCCCCGCTACGCCGAACGCGGTGAGCTGGAAGAGGCGCTGGCGGAAATTGAGCGGCTGGCAGCCCATCCCCGGATCCGGGCCATCGGCGAGACGGGGCTCGACTTTTTCCGCACCGGGGGCGAAGGCCTGGCGCACCAGCGGTACTCCTTCCGACGCCACATAGATATCGCCAAGCGGCTGGACCTGACACTGCAGATCCATGACCGGGATGCCCACGGTGACGTTGTGCAGGTGCTGAAGGAGGAAGGAGCACCCGAGCGCGTAGTTTTCCACTGCTTTTCCGGGGATGAGGAGTTGGCGGCCACGTGCAACAAGGAAGGCTGGTTTATGTCCTTCGCCGGCACGCTGACGTTCAGGAACGCAGCCAACCTGCGGGCTGCGCTCGCCGTTGCCGATCCCGATCTGGTGCTGGTGGAAACGGACGCTCCCTTCCTCACTCCGCACCCGCACCGGGGCCGGCCGAACGCGAGCTACATGGTTCCCTATACCGTCCGTGCCATGGCGGAATTGACAAGCACTGACCTTGGCGGGCTGTGTGCCGGAATCAGCGAAAACACCGTACGCGCGTACGGATCCTGGGATTAAGAACACAGTGTCGAGGGGCCCGCGCGCAATACTCAGTATGTAAAATTGTTGGCCGGTTTATAACGCTACGGTTACAGTGGGAAACTATTAGCCGGGGTCGGGGAAGGCCACCGGGTAAATTCACTTCATTTGCACCAGGATCTGCTGGTCCTTTTTCCAGCATGCCCCAATGTAGAAGTGTGGCGGCGCGAGGGTGCCCGGACTACCCCTTTTAGAGGTGGTGCCGGGCATTTTATTGCGCTTTCCCCGTGCCCGGAAGGACCTAAAGTTACGGGCAATCGTGGTCAAGTTCTTCACAACGGACGGCAAGTTCAGCTTTATCAAGGTTGGCACGCAGCTCCTGGTGCTGTGCGCGCTGGTGGTGGGCCTGGTCGCCTTCGTCGGCAATAACAAAACCATCACGCTGAACGTGGACGGCAAGGTAACGTCAGTCCAGTCCTTCGGCGGAACGGTCGGCCAGCTCGTCAAGGGCGCCAACCTCGAGCTGAAGCCCGCGGACAGGGTTTCCCCGTCCGTTGATGCCACCGTCCAGAACGGCACGGTCATCAACGTCAACAAGGCCAAGGAAGTCAAGGTCAGCCTGGACGGCGCCGAAAAGACGGTGAACACCACCGCCCAGGACGTTGCGGGACTGGTGACCGAACTCGGTGTCGCGAGTGCGTCGTCGGTCTCCGTGCCCAAGGACGCGCAGCTTTCTGTGGCCGGGTCCTTCGTCTCCATTTCCACTCCCAAGTCGGTGAGCATTGTTGCTGACGGCAAGGTGGAGACCGCAACCACCACTGCCGCCACGGTGGGTAATGTGCTCCAGGATGCAGGCCTTGCCCTTGGCGCCAACGACCGTACATCCCAGCCCGCGAACGCGCCCGTGGTCAACAACATGGTCATCAAGGTCTCCCGCGTAGACACCGGCCAGACCGCTGTAACCACCGAGGCTGTCCAGTTCGCGTCGGAGACTATCGAGAGTGCGGAGCTGCTGAAGGGTGAAAAGGAAGTCACCCAGGCAGGCGCCGCAGGCAAGCTGGAGAAGACCTATAAGCTCGTGCTGGTTGATGGCCGCGAAGCATCCCGCACGCTGGTATCCGAAGCCGTCACCGCGCAGCCTGTGACTGAGAAGATCACGGTAGGCACCAAGCCCAAGCCGGTACCCCAGGCCGCCCCGGCCCCTGCACCGGCAACCAGTGCCGGCGCAGCTGCGCCGGCCATGATGAACGAGGCCATGTGGGACAGGATTGCCAAGTGTGAGTCCGGCGGAAACTGGTCCATCAACAGCGGCAACGGCTACTACGGCGGCCTCCAGTTCGACATCCGGACCTGGCTCGGATCAGGCGGCGGTGCCTACGCTCCCAACGCCAGCCTTGCCTCCAAGGCCCAGCAGATCGACATCGCCAACCGCGTTTACGCCCAGCGCGGCCTGCAGCCGTGGGGCTGCGGCTGGGCAGCCACCAGCTGACCAAGACGACCCCCAGCCCCCGCGGGGCAGTGCGGCCGGGCCCGGATCTTCCGGGCCCGGCCGCAGCACTTAAGCGGGCCGGATGCAAGTGCCGCGCGGGATAGGATACCTAGGTGACTGAACCCATCCCCGCCGCGCCCGCACCGCTGTTTGGTGCTACCGACATACGCCGGCTGGCGGAAGAGATCGGTATCCGCCCCACCAAAACGCTGGGCCAGAACTTTGTGATTGACGGCAACACCATCCGCAGGATCGTAGCTGCGGCGGGCATTGGTCCGGACGAAACGGTGCTGGAAGTCGGGCCCGGCCTGGGATCGCTGACTCTCGGGCTGCTGGACGCCGCCGCTTCGGTAGTGGCAGTGGAGATCGACCCCGTGCTGGCCGCGAAGCTTCCGGCCACGGTCAAGGAATGGCGCCCTGCCGCAGCCGGGAGCTTCCACCTGGTGCAGGGCGACGCCATGAAAGTCACGGAACTTCCGGTCGAGCCAACCGCCCTGGTGGCCAACCTGCCCTACAACGTGGCCGTTCCCGTTGTGCTGCACCTTCTGCAGCATTTCCCCAGCCTCCGGCACGGCCTGGTCATGGTCCAGGACGAGGTGGCTGACCGCCTCGCTGCCGGGCCAGGATCCAAAACCTACGGCGTGCCGTCCGTGAAGGCCGCCTGGTACAGCAGGATGCGCAAAGCGGGCGTGATTGGCATGAACGTGTTCTGGCCCGCACCCAAGATCCACTCCGGGCTGGTCTCCTTCACCCGCCACGAACCCCCTGCCACCACCGCCAGCCGCGAACAGGTGTTCGCCGTGGTGGACGCCGCCTTCGCGCAGCGGCGCAAAACGCTCCGCGCAGCCCTCGCGGGCTGGGCCGGGAGCTCGGCGGAAGCCGAACGCTGCCTGGTGGCCGCCGGCGTCGACCCCACGGCCAGGGGCGAAGTGATCGACATTGCAGCCTTCGCGAGGATCGCGGAAGCCCGTGAGGCCCGGCCATGAACGCAGTGGCAGGACGGTTCATGGCCAGGACCGTCCGCGCCAAGGCTCCGGGGAAGGTCAACGTTTCCCTTGATGTCGGACCGCTCCGGCCCGATGGCTACCACTCCGTTGCCAGCGTCTACCTTGCCGTATCGCTGTACGAGGAAGTAACGGCCACCAGCACCGAAGCCCCCGGAATTACGGTGAGCCTCAGCCCGGACAGCACACTGGACCTGGACGACGTCGATATCCCCCTGGACCAGAACAATCTGGCGTACAAGGCGGCAGCCATCATGGCGGACGTTTCCGAGCATGCCACCGGCGTGCACCTGGACATTACGAAACGGGTGCCGGTGGCGGGCGGCATGGGCGGCGGGTCCGCTGACGCTGCAGCCACGCTCCTGGCCTGCGACGCACTCTGGAACAGCGGGCTGTCCCGGGAAGAGTTGGCGCACCTTGCTGCCGAACTGGGCGCCGACGTTCCCTTTTCCCTCCTGGGCGGAACAGCAGTGGGCCTGGGCTTGGGCGACGAGCTGTCGCCCGCCCTGGCCAAGGCGCAGACGGACTGGGTCCTGGTCACCGCCGACTACGGGCTGCCCACGCCCGAGGTGTACAGGACCTTGGACCGCCTGCGGGCGGCAGAGGGCATCGACGTTGCCGAACCAACAGCCGTTGACCCCCAGATCCTCACGGCCCTCCGCAGCGGGGACGCCGAAGCCCTCAGCCGTGTGCTGGTCAATGACCTTCAACGGGCCTCCATCGAACTGGCACCTTCCTTGCGCGATACGCTGGGAATCGGTGAAGCACACGGAGCCATCGCGGGCATCGTCTCAGGCTCCGGTCCCACCGTGGCGCTGCTGGCCGACGACCCTGTGGCGGCGGAAGGCATGGCGGAGAACCTGCGGCGCTACGGGCTGACAGCCCTCGCCGTCCACGGCCCGGTTCCGGGGGCCCGCATCATCTCCGACATCCTTATGTAAGACGTTCAGTTCCTACCTCAGCAGCAGAAAGCAGTTCCCTTTGGCACACCTTCTTGGCGGCGAGAACCTGACGGTCTCCTACGCAACCCGCACCGTCCTGGACGGCATCACCCTCGGACTCGAAGAGGGCGACCGCATCGGCATGGTGGGCCGGAACGGTGACGGAAAATCGACCCTCATGCGCCTGCTGGCGCTGCGGTCCACCCCGGATTCAGGACGCGTCACCAAGCGCGGCGACGTCAACGTGGGCTACCTGGACCAGAGTGACGTGCTCGACGGCGACCTTACGGTTGGCGCCGCGATCGTGGGGGACCAGGCCGATTATGAGTGGGCAAGAAACCCGCAGATCCGCGAGGTCATGGGCGGCCTGGTGTCCGACGTCGACTGGCACGCCAACGTCCACGCCCTCTCCGGCGGGCAGAAACGGCGCGTGGCCCTGGCCAAGCTCCTGATCGAGGACCATGACGTCATTATGCTCGACGAGCCCACCAACCACCTTGACGTTGAGGGCGTCGCCTGGCTTTCCCGGCACCTGAAGACCCGGTGGCGCGCGAACCAGGGCGCGTTCCTGGTGGTCACCCACGACCGCTGGTTCCTGGACGAGGTCTGCAACAAGACCTGGGAAGTCCACGACGGCATTGTGGATCCCTTCGACGGCGGCTACGCGGCGTACGTGCTGGCCCGCGCCGAGCGTGACCGCTCGGCCACTGTGATGGAAAGCAAGCGCCAGCAGCTGGTCAAGAAGGAACTCGCCTGGCTCCGCCGCGGTGCGCCCGCACGCACCGCCAAACCGAAGTTCCGGATTGAGGCGGCAAACGCCCTCATCGCCGACGTGCCCGAACCCAGGGATTCAATGGCGCTGAGCAAGATGGCAACTGCGCGCCTGGGCAAGGATGTCCTGGACCTCGAAAACGTTTCGCTGGACTTCCTTGGCGGTGACGAAGGGCAGAAACTTTTCGACAACATCACCCTGAGGCTTGCACCCGGTGAGCGGCTGGGACTGGTGGGCGTCAACGGCGCCGGCAAGACCACCCTGCTCAAGCTCCTCAATGGTGAGATCGAGCCGACCTCCGGCAGGCTCAAGCGTGGCAAGACCGTGGTCACCGCGGTGCTTACCCAGGAGGTCAAAGAGCTCGACGACGTCGCAGACCTGCGCGTTATCGAAGTGATCGAGCGGGAAAAGCGGTCCTTTAACGTAGGCGGCAAGGAATTCACGGCGGGCCAGCTCGTGGAGCAGCTCGGCTTCACGAATGAGAAGCAGTGGACTCCGGTGAAGGACCTTTCCGGCGGTGAGCGCCGCCGTCTCCAGCTGCTGCGCCTGCTGGTGGGGGAGCCCAACGTGCTGATGCTCGATGAGCCCACCAACGACCTTGACACCGATACCCTCGCCGCGGTCGAGGACGTCCTGGACGGCTGGCCCGGAACCCTCGTTGTGGTGAGCCACGACCGCTACCTTTTGGAGCGCGTGACGGACCACCAGATGGCGCTCCTGGGCGACGGCAAGATCCGCGCCCTTCCGCGCGGTGTGGACCAGTACCTGGAGCTGCGCGAGTCCGCCCTGGCCGGGTCCACCGTCACCGGCGGCGGCAACCCCGTCACCAGCGGCGGTTCGGCCACCGCAGCCGCCGCTCCCGCGGGCCCCTCGGAAGCCGAAAAGCGGGACGCCCGCAAAGCAAAGAACCGCATCGAACGCCAGCTCGGCAAACTGGAGCAGCAGGAAAAGAAGCTCCACGACCAGATGGTCAAAAGCACCGAACAATCGGACTTCGACGCCCTTGCCGAACAAAACAAAAAGCTCAAGGACCTAGCAGGAGAACGCGAAGCCCTCGAACTCGAATGGCTTGAGGCACTCGAAGTCCTCGGCGAGTAAACCGTTCCGTCCGTCGCTTGTGCCTGGCCTGGGTGCCGGAGCCGGCCCTTCGGCGTCGCTTAGCGCGTAGGTCCCTCCCCAACACTCGCAAGCTCGCGTCGGGTCCCTCGGGACGACGCTTACGACGCGTAGAGGCCATTCCGGTCGCTGAGCGACCTCCATGCCCTGACGCGCCGCGATGCGCTCCTTCCCGAAGGACCGCCTCCGGCCAGGGACGTCACCTTCCTGCCTCGAACAGTAGGCGACGCCCGACCTCGAACTTGGCCTTTGGCATCTGGCGCGGCAGCGGTCTCGAACTGAACCTTCGGCTGCAGCAGTGCCGGGAGACGTCCGTACGGAACGCTCGGCACAAGTGGTGCAGGGGGCCTTCGCTTAGGAGCGCATCGCGGCGCATCGGACGCCGGAGGTCGCTCAGCGACCGCAGGTGCCCCTATGCGACGTGTCTAAGCGACGGCGAAGGTCTCCTGCGCCGCGAAGGTGACAGCAACTTCACCCCTCGGACATGAGTTCAGGGTCCTTTTTGAGGCCGGTGAGGCCGTTCCAGGCCAAGTTGACCAGGTGTGCCGCAACAGTGTGTTTGTCGGGCTGGCGGCTGTCCTGCCACCATTGCCCGGTCATGGCGACCATGCCGACGAGCATCTGGGCGTACATGGCGCCATCCTGGGCGCTGAAGCCCCGGCGGTCGAATTCGTCGGAGAGGATGTGCTCCACTTTGGCGGTCACGTGGGAGAGCAGGGTGGAGAAGGCGCCCTCGGGCTGCGACGGCGGTGCATCCCGCATCAGGATCCGGAACCCCTCCGTGCGGTCCTCAATGTACGTGAGCAGGGCCAGGGCGGCCCGTTCCACGAGGACGCGCGGCTTCGCCTGGGCTGTCAGGGCGGCGTTGATGGCATCCAGGAGGATCCGGAACTCGAAATCCACCACCTGGGTGTACAGCCCTTCCTTGGAGCCGAAATGCTCATAGATGACCGGCTTGGATACTCCCGCACAGGCGGCGATCTCCTCGATCGTGGTGCCGTCAAGCCCGCGGACTGCGAAAAGGCCCCGCCCGACGTCGATCAGCTGGCTCCGCCGCTGAAGGCCGGTCATGCGCGTCCGCGGAGGGTTGTTGCTCACATTTCCATCATGCCCTACCGGCCCCGGCGGAACTGCAGCCGCCCGGCCTGCCGGAAGGGCCGGGAAAGGGCATAAACCGGGCAAGGACGGGGGATGGGCGGCCCGTGTCGCGCGGCGCCCCGAACCCGTGGCAAAATAACTACTTGTGCCCGGCCACGCGCCAGGGCACGGTCCGCTCTGGTGTAATGGCAGCACCCCGGCCTTTGGAGCCGTGGAGTATAGGTTCGAATCCTATGGGCGGAACTGCTGTGCGAGGAGCGTTCAGTAGGATGACACCCGGTGCCGGGACGGCTTCAGGCCGCGCGGGCACCGAAAACGCCAGCGTAACTTAGCAAGGAGAGCCCGTAAGTGATCCCCGAGAATACCTGCCCGGCCGCGGTCATCGTTCTGGCGGCAGGCGCCGGTACCCGGATGAAATCGCGCACTCCCAAGATCCTTCATGAGATTGGCGGCAGGTCCATGGTGGGCCATGCCCTGCTCGCCGCACGCAGCATCAATCCCCGCCAGCTCGCTATCGTGGTCCGCCATGAACGTGACCTGGTGGCCCGCCACGTCTCGGAGCTCGATCCTGCTGCCGTCATCGTCGACCAGGACGACATCCCCGGCACCGGACGGGCGGTGGAAGTGGCACTCCAGGCCCTGGACGGGAAACAGAAACTCACCGGAACCGTTGTGGTGACCTACGGCGACGTGCCGCTCCTTTCCGGCCAGCTGCTGGCCGAACTCGTGGCCACCCACGAACGTGAAGCCAACGCCGTCACCGTCCTCACCGCAGTTCTTGACGACGCCACCGGCTACGGACGCATCCTGCGCGGCGACGACGGCACTGTCACCGGCATCGTTGAACACAAGGACGCCTCCGAGGCCGAGCGGCTGATCCGCGAGGTCAATTCCGGCATCTACGCCTTTGATGCTGCCGTCCTTCGCGACGCCCTCACGCTCGTCACCACAGACAACTCCCAGGGCGAGAAGTACCTCACCGACGTCCTCGGACTGGCGCGGCAGGCAGGCGGCCGCGTCGCCGCAGTCGTCACCGCCGACCGCTGGCAGGTGGAAGGCGCCAACGACCGTGTCCAGCTCTCCGCCCTGGGCGCGGAGTTGAACAGCCGCATCGTCCAGGCATGGATGCGGGCCGGAGTAACAGTTGTGGATCCGTCAACCACCTGGATCGACTCTTCCGTGACCCTTGACGAGGACGTCCGGATCCTGCCCAATACCCAGCTGCACGGCGCCACCTCCGTGGCGAGGGACGCCGTCGTCGGCCCCGACACGACGCTCACGGACGTCACCATTGGTGAAGGCGCCAAGGTGGTCCGCACGCACGGATCAGGGGCGGTCATCGGCCCGGACGCCGCCGTCGGACCCTTCACCTACCTGCGCCCCGGCACTGTACTGGGCGAAAGCGGCAAGATCGGCGCGTTCTATGAAACGAAGAACGTCACCATCGGCCGAGGCTCCAAGCTGTCCCACCTCGGCTACGCCGGCGACACCGAAATCGGCGAGGACACCAACATCGGCTGCGGAAATATCACTGCCAATTACGACGGCGAGAAGAAGCACCGGACGGTCATCGGCTCGGGCGTCAGGACAGGCTCCAACACCGTATTCGTTGCCCCGGTTACCGTGGGGGACGGCGCCTACAGCGGCGCCGGCGCGGTGATCCGCAAGGACGTCCCGGCGGGCGCGCTTGCGGTGACGGTTGCCGCCCAGCGCAACACCGATGGCTGGGTGGCGGCCAACCGCCCCGGTACCCGCTCCGCCGAACTGGCCCAGGCAGCAACCCCAGATTCCTCACGTACCCCAGCATCTACAGAAGAGGGCAACCCATCATGAGCGAAATTACGGCGCGCGGCGAAAAGAAGCTGGTGCTGGCCACTGGCCGCGCCCACCCCGAGCTGGCCAGGGAGATCGCCAAAGAGCTCGGCACTGACCTCCTCCCGGTGGACGCCTACGACTTCGCCAACGGTGAGATCTATGTCCGCGCCGGCGAGAGCGTCCGCGGAACTGATGCTTTTGTCATCCAGGCCCACCCCGCGCCGTTGAACAACTGGCTCATGGAACAGCTGATCATGATCGACTCGCTGAAGCGTGCCTCCGCCAAGCGCATTACGGTCGTGTCGCCCTTCTACCCTTACGCGCGCCAGGACAAAAAAGGCCGCGGCCGCGAGCCCATCTCCGCCCGCCTGGTCGCCGACCTGTACAAGACCGCCGGCGCGGACCGCATCATGAGCGTGGACCTGCACACCTCGCAGATCCAGGGCTTCTTTGACGGTCCTGTGGACCACCTGATGGCCATCCCGCTGCTGGCGGACTACATCCGGACCCGGGTGGACGCCGAAAACATCACCGTTGTCTCCCCGGATACCGGCCGCGTCCGCGTGGCGGAGCAGTGGGCGGAACGCCTGGGCGGTGCCCCGCTGGCATTCGTGCACAAGAGCCGGGACCTCACCGTTCCCAACCAGGCCGTATCAAAGACTGTGGTGGGCCAGATCGAAGGACGCACGTGCGTCCTGATCGACGACATGATCGACACCGGCGGAACCATCTCCGGTGCCGTCAACGTCCTGAAGAACGCCGGTGCCAAGGACGTGATTATCGCCGCCACGCACGCTGTCTTCTCCGAGCCGGCGGCCCAGCGCCTCTCCGAGTCCGGTGCACGGGAAGTGGTGGTCACCAACACGCTGCCGCTCACCGCTTCACAGCGCTTCCCGCAGCTGACCGTGCTGTCCATCGCTCCGCTGATCGCCCGGGCCATCCGGGAAGTATTCGACGACGGCTCCGTCACCAGCCTGTTCGACGGTAAGGCCTGACCCTTCCTTACCAACCGGGCCCTGCGCCCCGGTGGCCGATCGTTCGGCTGCCGGGAGCGGGGCCCGTTTTCATTAATAACGGGCAGCGCTGGTAGACTCTTCAGCGATACCTTGGCGAGGGAGAGCGCCGGTGACCGTGTGTATACGGAAGCCGGACTGCAGTCTCCGTTATCGACTGGGTCTGAATCTCCCTTCGAAGATGGGCCCGGCTGCGGCCGCCCGGCGTTGAAGGTCGCAACAGACCTCCGCCCTTGCTGAACACCGTTTAGTTTTCAAGGAGATATCCATGTCTGAGCAGAAGCTCGCAGCAGAAGTACGCACCGAATTCGGCAAGGGCTTCGCCCGCCGCGCCCGCATGGCGAACCTCATCCCCGCCGTCATCTACGGCCACGGCGCCGAGCCCATCCACGTGACCCTTCCGGCGAAGGCCACCACCCTGGCCGTCCGCACCGCCAACGCTCTGTTGTCCCTGGACATCAACGGCGAAAGCCACCTGGCCCTCGTCAAGGACGTCCAGCGCGACCCGATCAAGCAGATCATCGAGCACATCGACCTCCTCACCGTCCGCCAGGGCGAAAAGGTCACCGTTGACATCCCCGTCCACGTCGTCGGCGAGCTTGCTCCGGGCAACGTCTTCAACCAGGAACTCACCGTTATCTCCCTTGAGGCCGAGGCAACCCACCTGCCCACCGCCGTCGAGGTCAGCATCGAAGGCCGCACCGCCGGCGAGCACATCCACGCGTCCGACCTGGTCCTGCCCAAGGGCGCCGTCCTCCTGGCCGACGCCGATGCCCTCGTGGTGAACATCTCCGAGGCTACCGAGTCCGCAGAGGAAGAAAGCGAAGAAGCTGCCGGCGCTTCTTCCGAGGCAGCAGCCGAGTAAAAGCCTGCACTTTTGAACGGTGGCCGGATCCCCAGGGGTCCGGCCACTGCCGTGTCAGCCCCCGCCGTCCGTACCGGACGCCCCACCTTAGGATTGAATCATGACTGACACCTGGTTGATCGTCGGCCTCGGAAACCCGGGAGCGCAGTACCAGGGCAACAGGCATAACGTCGGGCAGATGGTCCTGGACGAACTCGCCGCACGTGTGGGCGCCGGATTCAAGACGCACAAGGCACGTGCCCAGGTGGTGGAGGGCCGGCTCGGCATCGGTGGTCCGCGGGTGGTGCTGGCCAAACCCATGAGTTACATGAACGTCTCCGGCGGGCCCGTCTCGGCGCTGGCGAGCTTCTACGGCATCACACCGGACCATGTGGTGGCCGTACACGACGAAATCGACATTCCCTTTAATACGGTGAAACTCAAAACCGGCGGGGGAGAAGGCGGCCACAACGGCCTGCGGGACATCTCCAAAGCGCTTGGCACCAAGGACTATCTGCGGGTCCGCGTGGGGGTCGGCAGGCCGCCGGGCCGAATGGACACGGCAGACTATGTCCTGCGTGATTTCGGCACTGCCGAGCTCAAGGAACTGCCTTTCCTGCTCGACGAAGCCGCCGATGCGGTGGAGCTGCTGCTGCGGGAGGGGCTTACGTCCGCCCAGCAGAAATTCCATCCGGCGAAGTCCGAGCCCTAGCAACACAAAAACTTAAAGTCGCCTGTACCTGTTTCCTTGTCTGTGCCACAGGGTAGTCTTTCTCGTATGCGGGGGAGCAATGGGGCTACATCCCGCTATCGTGGGACGTAGGGGATAAGTTCATGTCAATCGAGCCACTTAGCTGGGGACGTCGGTCAACATCCCACGACGTTGGGCTGCACACCGAAGGTTCCGGCACCTCCGGGGCGCACTGGTCCGCGCCCGCCCGAAGCGCAAACCTTGAAGCCGTCAGAACGGCGCTGGTCGATCAAGACTCGCTGGGCGTGGTAATCACCGGAGGCCGGGGTGTTGGCAAGTCCTCCCTCGCCCGGGCGGCAGTGTCCGACCTCGGGCCCGACGTCTGGTCCCTGCAGCTTCGCAGCGGCCCGGCCGGCGCCAACACACCTTACGGCTGCCTCTCCTTCCTGCTGGCGCGCCTGCCCCAGGCCTACATGGGTTCCCCGACCGCCATTCTCCGCGGGATCACCTCGCTGATCCGGAGCGACGCCGCCGGCCGGCAGTGCGTCATTACGTTGGACACGTCCGGAAGCATTGACGATATGAGCGCGGGCGTGCTCTTGAACGTGCTCCTGACCGGAACAGCCAAAATCATCGCCGTCGCTCCAAAAATCAGTGACCTTCCTGCCGACTTCCACTGGCTGCTCACGGACCGGCGCCTGACCGAGGTCCGGCTCAGCAACCTCAGCGAGCTGCAGACCCGCCAGGTGCTGTTGTCCTTGCTCGGCCAGCGCGTGTCTGCATCCCTGGTCAGCACCTACCATCACATGGTGGGCGGCAACCCGCTGCTGTTGAAGGCTCTTGTTACCGAACAGCGGCTCTCGGGAAACCTTGTTTTGTCCGATTCCGTCTGGACGCTCCGGGACAAGGTGGTGCTCGACGGCGCCGCCAGCCTTGATGATATCGTCCGGTCCCGCTGGTCCAGGGAGACCCCGGAAACCAGGGAAGTCATCGAGATGCTCTCCTGCGCCAGGCGGGTGGAACTCGGCAGGCTCACTGCCATCTACCGCGCCGAGGTGGTGGCGGACATGGAGGACGCGGGCCTGCTGGAAATCGACGACTCGGACCACCGCTGGGTGTCACTGCGTGAGAAGTACATCGGCGACGTGGTGCGGTCATGGCTCAGCATTGCCCGGCGCCGGGACCTGCGGAGCACGCTTCTGGGCGGTACGGAACCCGAACCGGCGGAAATGACCATCGAGGAGCTGATGGCCTTCGCCGCATGGACGCACGAGTGTGAGGCTGAGCTGAGCCCGGCCCTTGCACTTGCCGCTGCCGAAGCCGCCGTCCAGCTCTTTGATCCCCGCTTCGCCCTGGCCTATGCAGACATGCTGAAGCGGACGGATCAGGAGTGGGTGCCCGCCCAGCGCCAGAAGGCTGACGCCTATCTTCAGCTGGACCTGCCCATCCAGGCATTGGCTGCCTTGGATGACATCTCCCAGCCGGAACTTGAAAGTGTTGGTCTTGAAGAATACGCCCGCGTCGTAGCGGCCAAGGCCAGGGTCATGTTGTGGCATCCGGACCAGGCAGGCAAAGTGCCGGCCCTCCTTGCTGAAGCCCGGGAGCGGCTGGACCCTGCGGCGGCCGGCACGGAATGGCCCTACCGCGCAGTGGCGGCCGCCAATCGTGTGAAGCTTAGCGAGTTTGAATACCGTGCGTTCGTTGGCGACTATGCGGCCATGATTCCCGAGCTGCAGGCAGCCGCAGATCCGGCAGAGAACCCGGACACAGCCCACCGGATGCAGTCCGCGGTTATCCTGATGACGGCGCTGGCCCTGACGGGGCGGGAGATGGATGCGCTGAGCCTGATGCGGCAGCTTGGTGGCCAGATAACAGACGCCTCGCATGTGGTGGGTTTGCGCGAGCAATACACCAGGGAGGCCTACCTGGTGCTGCTCATGGCCGGGCAGTGGCGGCGGTGCATCGACCTCCTGGGCCCCCATGGCACTGGTGAATACGACCGCCTCCCGTACTGGAGCGCCGCAGCTGAGCTTGCCACCGGCCTCGCCTATGTCTATTCCGGCCGTGGTGGCGCTGCCCTGGACCCCCTGATTTCGGCGGTGGCCCAGCTCGAGCTCCAGCCGCTCCAGACTGCCCTCCGCTGCGCCTACGCAGCCACGGCACTGGCCCATGCCCAGACCGGCAACGCGGCCCAGGCACGTAAGTTCCTCACCAAACTCCAGCGGACACAGGGCAAGTCCAGTTTTTCCACGGAGAGCATCATCGAGTTCTGCACGCTGGTGGCTGGACGGTGGCTGGGTGACTCCGAGTCCGTTGCCGGCTTGAAGCAGTCCGCCCGCCAGAACATGGAGGCAGGCCTCCACACCGTGGCCGGAATCAGCCTGCTGGCAGCCACCGTGAACGGCAGCGACGCCGACTTCCGCCTCCTGGAGGAGATTGCGGATCACCGGCAGGGCCCGCTGGCGGAAGTCGCCCGGCTGATCGCACTGGGCAGCAGGACCAAGGATGCGAGGACACTCCTCGCTGCAGGGGAAATCGCGGCCACCCTCGAACTGGACACCGTGGAGGCCCGCTGCATGGCCCTGGCGGTGGACTTCGCCCGACAGGACGGGGATACCACGTCCGCCCGGACCGCACAGGCACGCCTGGACATCCTGGCTGCCACTGTGGCGAATCTTCCCATCGTGCCCAGCAGCGGCAGCCCGTTGCTGACCTCCCGGGAGCGGCAGATCGCGCGGCTGGCAGGCCGAGGGGCGTCCAACCGTGACATCGCTCTGGAAATGGGTGTGTCCGTCCGCACCGTGGAAGGCCACCTGTACCAGGTCTTCACCAAGCTCGGCGTAACTTCCAGGGGTGATCTGACTGGACTCGTCTAACGGCCACAAACCGGCACCCGCCCACCGCCCCGTCACCGGCAGGCGCGAGCCCCTGGAACGGATCTGCAACATTGTCCGGAACGGGACCAGCCATGCTGTTTTTGTGATGGCAGGGCCTGGAATCGGGAAGACGTCCTTGACGGAGGCGATCGCGGAACGGCTTTCCGGGGAGCTGAACATCCTGCAGATTCACGGCAGTTCTGCCCTGGCCGCTGTGCCTTTCGGCGTACTCACTCCCTACACAGGCGAGCTGACCGCCGAAGAGTCTGTCTCGCCCGTGGCGGTACTGCGTTCCATGTGGACGTACTTCGAGGAGCTGAAGGGAGGCAGGGGCGCCCCCGTTCTGCTGGTAGTGGATGATGCCCACCACTTGGACGACTCCTCTGCCGGGGTATTGGCCGACCTGATTTCAGCAGGTTGGGCAACAGTGGTGGCGGCTGCCAGGCCCCGGCCGGGCCTCCCGCAACCGCTGGACCAGCTTTGGTACGACGGCCTTGCCGAGCGGGTGGACCTTCGGCCCCTGAACCGGGAACAAATTGAGGAGGTTCTGGCACACCTCCTTGATGGAACAGTGCCGGACGCCACAGTGGATTCAGTGTGGACAGCGTCAGGCGGCAATCCCCGCATCCTCGACGCACTGCTCCACGATGCAGCCGAATCCGGTGTCCTCGCCAAACGGAACGGCATCTGGATGTTACTCGGTCCTTTGCCCGCGGACGGCACCAGGCTGACGGCAGTAGTGACGAAGGACCACATCCGGCGGGGGCCGGAGGAGCAGGAGGCCCTAAAGCTCATCGCACTTGCCGGGCCGGTGGGCCGTAAGGTGATCGAGGACATCAGCGGTGCTGCAGTGGTCCGCTCGCTCCTGGACCAGCAGATGATCATCGAGAGTTCGGGAGTGCCGGCTGAACTGTCCATGTGGAATGCCCTCTTTGCGGGCGCCATCCGGAACACACTCTCGGTGTCACGAAGCCTGCAGTTCCTCGAGAAGGTCCGTGTCCACCAGGACGGCACGGTAATGCGCGGGGAGGGCAGGCTCAGGTCCGTGGAGTGGGCTTTTGAATGTGGACTGCGTTCATCGGACCCCAACATGCTTGAAGCAGCCCGCGAGGCCCTGAGGCTGTTCCGCAACGAAAGCGCACGCTCCATCGCCGCCAAAATCCAGGATCCATCACTGGTGCCATTGGCCAAGGCCATCCAGGCGCGTGCCCTGTACAACGAGGGGGCTTACGGCCAGGCCGCACACCTGCTTGATGCCTGCTGGCGCCAGCTTTCCGATCACCCGGAGGGCCCTGCCGTCCTCCTGCTCCGCGCAGCCTCGCACCAGGCCACCGGCCAATCCTTAAGCGGGTTGGCCGAGGAGATGAACGCCCACCAGCCGGCCGAAGGGGACCAGGAACGGAAAGGCCGGCTCCTGCAGGTCCTGCGTCTCCTGCAGCTGGGCGCTGCTGTGGATGCCGGGGCGCTGTCCACTGAAGTCCAGGAGATCCGGAACGCTGCCTCCGCGGAGGCGGGAAGTGAATCCATCAGGGCGCTTGGCGAGGCGCTTCTGGCCCATGCCCTTGCTGCCGCCGGCCGGGCCGGCCAAGGGTTGGACTGTGCCCTCCTGGCTGCCTCGGAATTGCCTCCGCTGGAGGACAGCCTGTTCTTTTTCGCCGAATTCGTGCTGGGACGCCTGGTGACCGACTATCTCGCGATGGGTGAATGGGAGTCGGCCGAGCGGGAGCTCGACAATTACGCTGCCGGACACGCGCCGGCTGCCGCCACCTTCAACGGCAGCCTCCAGGTGCTCCGCGGCTACTCGCTTCTGCGGCAAGGCCGGATGGAACGGGCGTACCAGGTGCTGCTGCCGGCCGTCGAAGCGCTGAGGTTGAATGATCCGCTGCAGCTGTTCCGCTTCGGGTCTTCCCTGGGCTTTTACGTTGCGGCAAGGCTGGGGGATGCAGCCCAGGCCAAACGGCTGGAACAGGACTTCACCGACGCAGTGCCTGGAGGTCCTGCCCACGAGCTGCTGGCGGCAGCATACGGTGCCGCTGCCTCCGAATATCTGTCCCGGGACGGCAAAGGCCTGGCAACGCTCCATACCCTGGCAACCACGCACGACGCCACTGCCAGAGCAGGAAGCCTGCTGGAAATCCTGTCCATCTGCTGGGACCTGGGTGACCCTTCCGTCATTCCCATGGTGCAGTCCGTCGCAAAGACGGTAGAAGGACGATACGCCGAGGCGATCCTGACACTGGCCACAGCCTGGGAAGCGGCCGACGGGGACGCCCTCATGGAGACGGCAGCCTCACTGGAGGAATCAGGCTTCACGAATCTCGCGCGGGAGGCGTATGCCCGAGCCAGTACACTCCTGGACCAGGCCGGAGAACGCCGGCGGTCCAGGCAGGCGGTGGCGCTGCGCGAGAAGTGCGACCACGAGCTGGGGGAGCGGTTCAGGGAAGGGCGTTTCATTGCTGCTGCTCCCGCCGTCCACCTCACCCGCCGCGAGCAGGACATTGTGGGGTTGGCTGTGGAAGGCCTTACTGACCGCGAAATCGCCCAAAGACTGATGGTCTCCGTTCGCACGGTGGAGGGACACCTGTACCGCACGTACGTCAAGCTGGGCGTACGCAGCCGCGACGAGCTGGAGTCAGCCCTCCCCAAATAGGCCCGCACAAGGACGCCTGGCTTCGGTGCAAGCATGCATGGGCAAGGGTCCGCGGCAGGGGTTAGCGCCGGATGACGTGCCCTGCGGCCGTGGGCGTGCCACCGTCGGCTGTTCCCCGGCCCCTGGCTCCAGGCCCCTGACTAATTGGCCCCTGACTCTAGGCCCTGACGCTTGGCCCCTGACGCTTGGCCCCTGGCTCCAGGCCCCTGTCTAATTGGCCCCTGACGCTTGGCCACTGCGCCGGCGTGCCCGCCCCTCCCGCCCGCGGCAGACGCGCGGGCACCGGCCGCGTCAGCCTTCGACTGGCAGCCCGGGGGCAATCCGGGTACCGCAGGGGGTCCCGGTAGTACGGGGACGGCGAATTCGAGTACACCCTACTCGTGTGCGGGATGGCGCTGGGATATTTACTTAAGGAGGCAAAAGGAACCGGCACGAAAGAAGCCGCAAGAGTTGCCGACAGCAGAACAAAGCTCCTCCGTCCCGACAAACTTCCGGTCCTTCGGGGCCGGGCTGGACGGGGCCGGCGACGTCAGAGTCTTCTGAGACCGAGACTCTCCCCCCAGCCGTCGCCGGCCCTCCATTCCGCGGGCTGAAGCCCGGAGCGACTGTGGCGGCTGCCCCTCCGGGCGGCCGCCACAGCCGTGCTGTGGGACAATTGAATGTCATCCGTTGGCATCTCAAGGAGTTAGTTTTGGCCGTAGTATCATCGCCAGCCACACTGGAACGCGCCTTGCCGGTCATGGATAACGCCGAAGTCCAGCGCATCCGCAATGACTTCCCGGTCCTGGAACAGCTGGTCAACGGACGCCCGTTGATCTACCTGGACTCCGGAGCAACGTCCCAAAATCCGCTGAGCGTTATCGAAGCCGAGCAGGAATTCTATGAGCAGCGCAATGCTGCCGTGCACCGGGGCGCCCACCACCTTGCGGTCGAGGCTACCGAAGCATTCGAGGACGCCCGGCAGACCGTGGCCGACTTCATAGGCGCCGACTACTCCGAGACCATCTGGACCTCCAACGCCACCGAGGGCCTCAACCTGCTCAGCTATGCGCTGTCCAACGCCGGCCTTTGGGCGGCCCAGGGGCGGGGCGACGCCCGGCTGAAGGACCTGGCGCTTAACCCGGGCGACGAAATTGTTGTGACGGAGATGGAGCACCACGCCAACCTCATACCGTGGCAGGAACTTGCCTTCCGTACCGGGGCAACCCTGCGCTATATCCCCGTGGACGACGCCGGCAGCCTCCGTATGGACCTCGCCCCGGACATCGTCGGCGCGCGGACGAAGGTGCTGGCATTTACGCACGCCTCCAACGTCCTGGGCACCATCAACCCCGTCCGGGAACTGGTGGCCCTGGGCCGGAACGCCGGCGCCCTCGTGGTCCTGGACGCCTGCCAGTCCGCTCCCCACATGCCCTTGAACGTCAAAGAGCTGGATATTGACTTCGCTGTTTTCTCCGGCCACAAAATGCTTGCCCCCACAGGAATCGGCGTCCTTTACGGCAAGCAGGACGTCCTGGACATCCTGCCGCCGTTCCTGACGGGAGGGTCCATGATCACCACAGTGACGATGGAGCGCGCCGAGTACCTCCCCGCGCCCCAGCGCTTTGAGGCCGGGACCCAGCGCATCTCCCAGGCTGTGGCCCTGGCCGCTGCAGCGAACTACCTGACGGAGACCGGGCTGGACCGGATCCACCGCTGGGAGGCAAAGCTCGGCCAGCGGATGATCACCGGCCTTGAGTCCATCCCGGGGATTCGGGTCCTGGGTCCCGCGGCAGGCCAGGACCGGATTGGGCTGGCCGCGTTCGACGTCGAAGGAGTGCACGCCCACGACGTGGGCCAGTTCCTCGATTCACGGGGAATCGCCGTTCGTGTTGGGCACCACTGCGCCCAGCCGCTGCACCGCCGGCTGGGGCTGACCGCCACCACCAGGGCCAGCGCCTATCTGTACAACACCACCGACGACGTGGACCAGTTCCTGGATGCCGTTGCCGGCGTACGCGCCTACTTCCGCGCCTGATACAGCAACCACAGATGCACATCGAAGGTATGACATGAGCCTTGACCACCTGTACCAGCAGATCATCCTGGACCATTCCAAAGCACGCCACGGCAGCGGGCTGGCCGGGACGAAGGCGCCGGACGGTGCCACCACGGGCCAGTCGCACCAGCTCAACCCCGTCTGCGGCGACGAAGTAACCCTGCGCCTGGCCGTAACCGACGGGAAAGTGTCGCAGATTGCCTGGGACGGCGCAGGTTGCTCCATTTCCATGGCGTCCGCCTCGGTCCTCACGGACCTGGCAGAGGGAATGACTGTGGCTGAGATGCACGAGGTGATTGACAACTTCCGCGAGGTCCTCCGGTCCCGGGGCAAGATACCTGCCGACCCCGAAATACTCGGTGATGCCGCGGCATTTGAGGGAGTGGCGCGCTACGCCGCCCGCGTCAAGTGCGCCATGATCTCCTGGGTCGCGGCGGAGGACGCGCTCAACCAGGCCGCCTGACAACAAAAAGTCCTGACAACAAGAAGTCCGGCCCTCCTTCCCGCGGGAAGGAGGGCCGGACTTCTTTTAGGAACGAACCTAGCTGAACAGGCCCATGATGCCGATGATGGCGGTGGCCGCTCCCAGCACCATGGAGATGCTGACCAGCACCACGTGGACGGTGAGGAACTTCGTGGCCTTGCCGGCGGCGTCCCGGGCTCGGGGATCCTTCATGACCCGGCGCAGGAACTGCGGCCAGACCACCAGGGACCAGAGGCCGGCGATGACCAGGACCAGCGCGGCGAAGACTGGCATCTCCACGGACTAGTGGCTTTCCAGCCAGGCCTGTGCCTGCTTGGCCTGGAGGTTCAGTGCCTTGGCAACCATCGGTTCTGCGGCGTCGGCAATCTTTCCGCCGAGGAATGGCACCGAGGACTTTACTTCGCCTTCAAGCTCTACGCGCGTGCCGCCGTCGGCAGCTACGAGCCGCTGCACGGCGGTGACGTCCACGGGGGCTCCGGCGATCTTCAGCGAGATGTTGCTTTGGCGGGAACCGTCGGCCGCGGGGGCGTCCCAGTTTTCCACCTGCGTCACCTTGAGGTGCTCACCCACGAACTTGCGGGCGAACTCGGGAAGCCGGGTGGTGGGAAGGGTCCGGACGGACGTGGCGCTGAACGCGCCGGCAACGTCGCCGTCGACCGTGAAGGATTCGAGGTTGCCGCCGACAAGCTGGCTGACGTGGCGCTGGAAATCTTCATCCACCAGGACAGCTGCAACGTTGGGGACAGAGTGCGGAAGGGTGGTGGTTGCGCTCAAGGCCATGGGTCCTCCTGGGACGTGGGATCGGATTAGGCTCCAAACATCCTACGGGGTCCGGGCTGTCCGTTCCGCATCCACCATCTTCCGGGCCGCGCCGGTGATATTCCTTGCCATGGCCGGAAAGATCAGGCTATGAAAGGGAAGGACCGCCAGCCAGTACAACCGCCCGCTGAGCCCCTTGGGGAAGAAGATGGCCCGCTGCCGGTAACGGCTTCCGTTCCCGTCCGGCTCCACGGACAGCTCCAGCCATGCCCTGCCCGGAGCCCGCATTTCCGCACGGAGCCGCAGGAGCTTTCCGTGGTCGATCCGTTCCACCCGCCAGCAGTCCACCACTTCTCCGGTGGCAAGCCGTCCGGGGTGCCGGCGTCCGCGCAGCAGTCCGGCGCCGCCCGTCAGTTTGTCCAGCCAGCCGCGGACGTGCCAGGCCAGCGGCAGGGAGTACCAGCCGTTCCGCCCGCCGATTCCCTCGATTACCGTCCATACGTGGGCGGGATCCACGTCGCCATGGAAGGTCCGTTCGTCGATGTAGACCTTATGCCCGGCCCAGTCGGGGTCGCTGGGCAGGGGATCAGCAGCCACCCCGGCGTTGGCCCACGTTGTCTGCACCTGGCCGTCGCGTTCCTTGCCAAGGGCCAGGGCGACGGCGGTGCGGTAGTCGGTGAGGCCGCTGTCGGGCTGCGGGATGTACTGGTCGATGTCGTGCTCGTTGGACACGGCGTCGTGTTGGAGGGACTGGACCAGCGGCACGGCCATGGACAGCGGGATGGGTGTGGTCAGGGCCACCCACATCCCGGCGAGTTTGGGCGCGGGGACGGGCAGTGCCAGGACCACGCGGTATGGCAGGCCCGCTTCGGCGGCGTACTCCTTCATCATCCCGGCGTACGTCAGCACCTGGCGGCAGCCGACGTCGAACGTGCGGTTAATGGGCCCCTCCAGTGATGCCGCGGACACCAGGTAGTACAGGACATCCCGCACCGCGATGGCCTCGATCCGGTTGCGGACCCAGCTGGGCGCGGGCATCAGCGGCAGGGTCTCGGAGAGATGGCGGATCATCTCGAAGGACGCCGAGCCGGAACCGATCACCACTCCCGCCTGGAACACGATGGCGTCCACAGGGCTGTCCAGGAATACCTTGCCCACGGCCTCGCGGGAGCGCATGTGGGTGGACAGGTCCACTCCCTTGGGGTGGAGTCCGCCCAGGTAGATGATCCTGCCTACTCCCGCTGCCGCCGCGGCCTCCGCTGCCGCCCGTGCCATCGCCTGTTCCTTGGCTTCGAAGCCTGCCCCGGCAGCCATGGAATGCACCAGGTAGTAAAAGACGTCGACGCCGGCAAGCGCCGCCCGCAGCGCGCCGCCATCGTCCAGGCTGCTTTCCACGACATCCACCCTGTCCCGCCACGGGACCCCGGCGATCTTGTCAGGGGAGCGCACCAGGACCTTGACGTTGTGGCCCGCCTCCAAAAGCTTTGGCACCAGCCGGCCGCCGATGTAGCCGGTGGCCCCGGTGACCAGGACAGTCTTGGGTGAAGGCTGGGTATTGCTGGTTCCGGTCATGCTGTCTCCTCTTCGTCCTTAAGCTGTTCGGAGCCGCAGCGCGCCCGGACGGCCCCTGACTGCCTTCGCCGGGTTTTGCCAGCCTAACTGCACCACCAGCCCGCCATGCCGGTGCAGGAGGGTAGGCTGGGTTTACCCGGGATTCGCAGCGAATTTCGGGTTTTCGCGTTGCCTGCTTTTCGCTGAACACCACAGGAGCTTCTGCCATGAGCCTTCCCGGCCCGTCCACCGCCGGCCATTCCAGCGCAGGCCCGTCGCTGGACGGACTGCGCCGCGCCCTCGCCCCGGACCGCACCTTTGCCCGCGTCCGGGCCGAGGCTGCCCGCGGCTTCGACGTCCGGGGCCAGGACTACCAGATCAGTGCGCCCCCCGGGCTGCGCCCGGTGCTGCTCGCCGAAATGGCGGACGGGATCGCGGCCGCTGCTGAAGGGGCGGGGGACAACGGGCACGACGCCGCCGGGCCGGGTGTGGTGCTGGCCGTCACCGCTACCGGCCGGGAGGCGGAGGACCTGACCGCCGCGCTGCGGGCCTACCTCCCCGCCGACGCCGTGGCGGAGTTCCCCAGCTGGGAAACACTCCCGCACGAACGGCTCTCGCCGCGCTCGGACACCGTGGGCCGGCGCCTCTCCGTGCTGCGCCGCCTCGCGCACCCGGAAACGTCGACGGCCGGACCGCTCCGTGTGGTGGTGGCGCCCGTCCGCGCCGTGGTTCAGCCCGTGGTGGCCGGCCTGGGCGAGCTGGTGCCGGTCACGCTGAAGGTGGGCCAGGAGATGCCCTTCACCGAGGTGGTGCGGAACCTGGCGGACGCCGCGTACGCCCGCGTGGACATGGTGACGCACCGCGGCGAGTTCGCGGTCCGCGGCGGCATCATCGACGTCTTTCCACCCACGGAGGACCACCCCATCCGGGTTGAATTCTTTGGCGACGAAGTGGACCAGATGCGCTGGTTCGCCGTTGCCGACCAGCGCTCGCTGTCCTCGCCGGGACTTCACCATCCCACGGAGCTGCACGCCCCGCCATGCCGGGAAATCCTCATCACCCCTTCCGTGATGTCCCGGGCGGCCACCCTCAAGTCCCAGCTTCCGGCAGCGGCGGACATGCTGGAAAAAATCGCCGGCGGCATCACCGTGGAGGGCATGGAGTCCCTGGCCCCGGTGCTGGTGGACTCGATGGTTCCTTTTGTGGAGCAGTTGCCTGCAGGGTCCATTTCCGTGGTCATCGAGCCGGAGAAGGTCCGTACCCGTGCCCACGACCTCGCCGCCACCAATGAGGAATTCCTCGAGGCTGCCTGGTCCACTGCCTCCGACGGCGGAGCTGCCCCGCTGGATTTGAGCTCGCAGGCAAGTGCCGCGCTCCATTCAGCCAGCTTCCGGTCCTTGACCGAAACGCGCAGCTCCTCGCTGGAGCACGGAGTCTCCTGGTGGTCCATCACTTCCCTCACCCAGGACGAAGAGCTGCTGCCAGAGATTGACGTCCTGAACCTGCATGCGCGGGAACCCCGGGGCTACCAGGGCGACGTGGCGGAAATGATGGACTTCATCGGGTCCCACGTCCGCGACCAGTGGCGGATTGTTGTGGCCACCGAAGGTCCCGGGCCTGCCCAGCGGCTGGCCGAGCTGTTCCACGAGAACGACATCCCGTGCGCCCGGGTGGACAGCCTGGACCACGAGCCCCAGGCGGGCATCATCGAGGTGACCACGGCCGCCGTCGGACGCGGCTTTGTCCTGGACGGGCTCAAACTGGGCCTGCTGACTGAAGCTGACCTGCTGGGCCGCACGTCCGCCGGATCCACAAAGGACATGCGCCGGATGCCCTCCAAACGGCGCAACGCAGTGGACCCGCTGCAGCTCGTGGCGGGCGACCACGTGGTCCACGAGCAGCACGGCATTGGAAAGTTTGTCGAGCTGATCCAGCGAAAGGTGGCTGGCGGCGGTGACGGCGTGCGTGAGTACCTGGTCCTGGAATACGCCCCGTCCAAGCGCGGCGCGCCCGGGGACCGGCTGTTCGTCCCCACGGACCAGCTGGACCAGGTGACCCGCTACGTGGGCGGCGACACCCCGGTCCTGAGCAAGATGGGCGGCGCGGACTGGGCGAGCACCAAGTCCAAGGCCCGGAAAGCCGTCAAGGAAATCGCCGGTGAGCTCATCCGGCTGTACTCCGCCCGCATGGCATCGCGCGGACACGCCTTCGGGCCCGACACCCCGTGGCAGCGCGAACTTGAAGAAGCGTTCCCGTACGTGGAGACCCCGGACCAGCTCACCACCATCAACGAGGTCAAGGCGGACATGGAACGCGAAATCCCCATGGACCGGCTGGTCTCCGGGGACGTGGGCTACGGCAAGACGGAGATTGCCGTGCGCGCCGCCTTCAAGGCGGTGCAGGACGGCAAGCAGGTGGCGGTGCTGGTGCCCACGACGCTGCTGGCCCAGCAGCACTACGAAACGTTTACCGAGCGGTTCTCCGGCTTCCCCCTGCGCGTGAAGCCACTCTCCCGGTTCCAGGCCGGCAAGGAAGCGAAGGAGACGGCGGAGGGCGTCAAGAACGGGACGGTCGACGTCGTCATCGGTACCCACCGGCTGCTGTCCAAGGACTTTGAGTTCAAGGACCTGGGCCTGGTGATCGTGGACGAGGAGCAGCGCTTCGGCGTGGAGCACAAGGAAGCGCTCAAGAAGATGCGCACCAACGTGGACGTGCTGGCCATGAGCGCAACCCCCATCCCGCGCACGCTGGAGATGTCCCTGACCGGCATCCGCGAGACGTCCACCCTGGCCACCCCGCCGGAGGAACGGCATCCGGTCCTGACCTACGTGGGCCCGTACACAGACAAGCAAACTTCCGCTGCCATCCGGCGCGAGCTGATGCGCGAAGGCCAGGTCTTTTTTGTCCACAACCGGGTGTCCACCATTGAACGCACGGCGGCCAAGATCCGTGAACTGGTGCCGGAGGCGCGCGTGGAGGTGGCGCACGGCAAAATGTCCGAAAGCCGCCTTGAGCAGATCATCGTGGACTTCTGGGAGAAGCGCTTTGACGTGCTGGTGTGCACCACCATCATCGAAACCGGCCTGGACATCTCCAACGCCAACACCCTGATCGTGGACGGCGCGGACAAGTACGGCCTGTCCCAGCTGCACCAGCTCCGCGGGCGCGTGGGCCGCGGCCGTGAACGCGCCTACGCCTACTTCCTGTACCCCTCCGAGAAGCCGCTGGGCGAAGTGGCACTCGAACGGCTCAAGGCCGTGGCCACGCACAACGAGCTGGGCGCTGGCATGCAGCTGGCCATGAAGGACCTGGAAATCCGCGGTGCCGGCAACCTGCTGGGCGGTGAGCAGTCCGGGCACATCCAGGGCGTCGGCTTCGACCTGTATATCCGCCTGGTGGGCGAGGCGGTGGCAGACTTCCGCGGCGAGGCCGAGGAGAAGGCCGCCGAAATGAAGATCGAACTCCCGGTCAACGCCCACCTTCCGCACGACTACGTACCGGGGGAGCGGCTGCGGCTGGAGGCCTACCGCAAGCTAGCGTCCGCGCTCACCAACGAGGCCATCGACGAAGTCCTCGCTGAGCTCGTGGACCGCTACGGCGAGCCGCCGCTGCCGGCCCAAAACCTGGTGTCCGTGGCCCGTTTCCGGGTGGATGCCAGGGAAGCCGGACTGTCTGACGTGGCCCTGCAGGGCAACTTCATCAAATTCGCGCCGGCCACCCTCCCGGAATCCAAGGTCATGCGCCTGAACCGGATGTACCCGGGGTCCCAGTCGAAGCCCGCCCTTGATGCGGTGCTGATCCCCAAGCCGAAGACCGCAAGGATCGGCGGCCGGGACCTGCAGGACGCGGAAATCCTGGAATGGGCCAACGGCGTCATCCGCAACATCTTCTCGGACCAGCCGCTGGCGGTGAGCTAGGACTTGATGGGAGGACACCACGCCGCGTCGGGAGCCGCGGCGTGGATAGCTATTGCCTCAACGGGGCCGTACACGCTCGGCTGGTACCCGCTGGACGCCACCGGCATCCTGATCGGCGGAATGGCGACGGCGGGAACCGCCCTGGTGTGCGACTGGGACCACCGGCACAGCACCGTAGCGAATTCCCTGCCGCCGCTGTCCAACGTGATCGCCGTCGGCATTGAAAACGCCAGCGGCGGGCACCGGCAGGGCACCCACTCCGTGCTCGGGGCGGCGTTCTTTGTGCTGCTGGCCACCCTGGCCGGGCAGGTCCAGCTGGAGACCGACTGGGGACTGCTGTCCGTGGGCGCGGGGCTCCTGTGCATGTTTATGATCAACATCGCGGCGAAGGCCCTGAAGCTGTTTCCGAAGTCCGGCTTCATCAGCAACTGGATCTTCGCCCTGACCATGGCCGGGCTGGTGACCTGGTTCGCGCCGGACCAGTGGACCTGGCTTCCGGTCTCGATGCTGACCGGCGTGGTGGTCCATATTGTGGGGGACCTGATCACCACAGGAGGCGTGCCCCTGCTGTGGCCCATCGTCATCCGGCCGCCTAAACTCCTGCGCAAGGTGCCGCTGCTGCGCCAGGTCTGGCGGCCCAACGGCGCCCTCTCCCTGCCGTTGCTGGGCCGCGCAGGATCCAAGCGCGAATGGCTGCTGCTGATCCCGGTGAGCGCCTACGCAATGGTGGGGCTGTGCCTGGCCGTCTGGTCCATAGCCCAGGGCCAATGGAGCAGAGTTGCGGCCGCTGCGGAGACGTGGACCCGGATCTGGTTCTGATTCAGTCCTCAAGGGCCTGGACGTGAAGAGACCCCCTGGACGCTGTCCAGGGGGTCTCTTCTGCAGTCTGCGGTTCTTAGTGCTCGCCCGCCGAGTCGGAGCGGCCGAGGATGGTCTGCGGGATCCAGTAGGTCAGGCCGAAGAGCAGGATGCAGACGGCCATCGGCCACGGATTGCCCAGCGTGAGGAAGGACAGCGAGTAGATGGCGCCGAGGAACAAGGCCATGCAGACCACAAAAAGGATGACGCTGGTGGCAAGCTTGTTCTCATTCTGGGGAGTCTGGAGTGACCCTTCGTGAGACGCCGGGCCCGGGTTGGAAGCCGTGATCTTGCTGGACATTCATTCCTCCTTGGCCACGGGGGCCTCAATCTGTGGCGAATCCGGCTGCTGTCAGTAGGAGGATGAACCCTGTTCACCCTTGACGATGGCAATCCCGGAGCTGGCACCAATACGTGTTGCACCTGCAGCAATCATAGCCTGCGCATCCTCGAGGGACCGCACGCCGCCGGAGGCCTTGACGCCCAGATCCGGTCCCACCGTGCTGCGCATCAGGGCAATGTCTTCGACCGTGGCGCCGCCGCCGTTGAAGCCTGTTGAGGTCTTTACGAAATCGGCACCGGCCTCCACGGCGGCCTCACAGGCCAGGACCTTCTGGTCGTCCGTCAGCAGCGCTGTCTCGATGATGACTTTGAGGATGGCGCCGCTCGCGTGGACAGCCTCCGCCACCGCAGTGATGTCCTCAACCAATGCACCCTTGTCCCCGGCCCGGGCCGCCGCGACGTTGATGACCATGTCCACCTCGTCAGCCCCATCCAGCACCGCACCGCGGGCTTCGAAGGTCTTGACGTCAGTGGGCGTGGCACCCAGTGGGAAGCCCACCACCGAACATGTCAGGACGCCGGTCCCCTTGAGGGCGGTCTTGACCGTCTTGACCCACAGGGGATTAACGCACACCGACTTGAAGTGGTACTCGGCCGCTTCCGCGCACACCTTGAGGACGTCAGCCTTTCCTGCTTCAGGCTTCAGCAGCGTGTGGTCGATGTAGGAAGCGATGCTCCCCGCAACGGCGGCGGCTGGTTGAACGGAAGGGGTGGCTTCGTTGCTCATGATGGTCCTCTCCAGGGGCCTCGTGGGCCCCGGCGCGCGTCCTTGACTCGTTTCGGGAACCATCTTGTCACAACGCCCGCCCCCAAAATTCCGAGCGGATTATCGGGCCGGGAGTGACGCCGGACTACCGGCTCAGGCAGCCGCGGGCAAGGCGGCAGGAGCGGATGCCGCCGTCAGGAGCTGGGTGGCGCAGGCGCCTGCAGCCGAAGCGGCAGCAACCAGCAGGCCGAGCCGGACGCCGTCGAACGCTGCGGCGTCACCGATGGCCCAGATACCAGGGACGGAGGTCCGGTAGTCCTCGCTGATGACAATCCCTCCGGTAGCCGCAGTCCGCAGGCCGGCGCTGGCGGCCAGCCCGTCCCGGGACACCCGCTCCTCGGCAAGGACCACCAGGTCGCCGTACATGCTGCTGCCGTCCTCGAAGACCACACCCGAAGCCGCGAAACCCGACGCTGTTGCACCGGGCATTACGGCGGCCGGCCGGGCGGTGGTGCGGATGGGGCGTACGCCTCTGGCACGGAGCACTGCTTCAGCTTGGCCGGCGGCGGCACCCGTTCCCACCAGGATCCCCAGCGGGCGCCTGCCAAGTTCCCTCGTGACTTCGCTGACGGCCTCGCCGATGCGGGCCGCGTCATCGATGGTGGAGTAGCTCAGGCAGCCGCCAGCGCCCTCCACCGGGCTGGCTACCGGTGCTGATCCGGTGGCAATGACCAGCTGGTCGTAACTGAATTCCATGCCGTCCGCCGTCGCGACAGTCCGGTTTTCCGGGTCGATGTGGCTGGCCGGCTGGCCGAAGCGGACGGAGACCTGGGGGAGGAGCGCCAGCTCCAGCAGCTCCTCCGGGGTGTCGTCCCGGTTGCTCAGCACGGTGATGGTGCCGGTGAACCGGGCGCGGTCAAGCTGGCTGACAAGAGCCTGGGCGGCAGGGCCCGCTCCCGCAATGACGATGCGGGTGGCGGGAGCGGTTGACGTGGAGGGTGCCGGAGCGGACATGTGCTGGCCCTTTCGCTGGCGGCCGGTGACGGCCGGAACTTCGTGATGGAACCCAGCGTAGGCTGCTGCTTTTTCCGGCGTGTTTCCCTGCAGTTGCCGTTTGTAGGCCCCGTGTTCGCCAGTGTTTACCGGGCGGTAACAGAACCCGTGATGTGGCTCTCATCCGTCCGCCAACAGACACATTGGGGCCCCGCAGGCAGCTAGACCCGGATGCGGTAGCCTCGTTTGACCACTGTTTCCACCAGCCGCCCGTCCGGCAGCGAGGAGCGCAGCCGGCTGACCGTCATGTCCAGGGCGTGCACCGATCCGCGCAGTTCCAGCAGTTCCGACAGGGAATCCCGCGACAGGACAGCGCCGCCGGCGCCCAGCAGTGCCCGCAGGAGCAACAGCGGGGCGGGGGCCAGTTCCACGGGCTGGCCGTCGATGCGCAGGCTGCGTCCCCGCAGTTCGATGTTGCCGGACCTCGTATCCAGCCGGCGGACGTGGTTCAAGGCCAGGTGCTCACACACCAGCCTGATGAGCGCACCCATCCGGAACCGCTCCGGAACCAGTGGCGTCACGCCGGCGTCCAGCAGCGGCTGCGCCGTGACCGGACCCACCACTGCGGTGGTGACGTTGGTCTTCAGGCTTTCGATCAGCTGTTTGTACACACCCATCTCGTGGGCGGTGCTCCACATGGCGTCGACGGCGGGTGCGCTGGTGAACGTCAGGACGTCCAGGTTGCCGCTGCATGCGGCCTCGATGAGGCGGGGAAGCCTGTCCTCGCCATCGGGCTTCACCCAGCGGTAGGGCGTGACCGTCAGGACCGTGGCGCCGGACATGCGCAGGCGCTCCAGCTGCCGGACGTCGGTGTAGCCGTGCAGCTGCACCGCTACCGTCTTGCCCCGGACGCCTTCGGTAAGCAGCATGTCCACCAGTGTCGCGGTGGTTTCGTCGCTGCTGATGCCGACGTCGGCAAGCCCCGCCGCGCGCACGGCGCCGCGGGCTTTGGGGCCCCGGACAAACATCCGGCAGGCGCCCAGGGTTTCCAGCAGCTCATCACCGATGCCGAAGGAATCGGCTGCCTCGCACCACCGGCGCATGCCGTAGGCAGTGGTGGCGATGCACAGGTCCGGCTTGGCCGCGATAATCGCCCTCGTGTCCTCGATGAGGCGCATGTCCTCCTGCACGGGAGCGATCTTCAGCGCGGGCGCGTGCAGCACTTCCGCTCCACGGCGTTCCAGGGCCTCGATCAGGTCCTGGGAGCGGCGGTGCGAGGTGACACCGATGCGGAAACCCTCCAGCGGGGCCTCTGCGGCGTCGGGCGCTTCTTCAACCTGCGGAGTTTCGGCCGGTGCAAGTGCAGTCATGGAGGTCAATCCTTTCACGAGCCCAGCAGCGAGGCCGCCAGCCTGTCGAGGTCGGCGGCGGCCTCAGCGTGCCCTCGGTTGGCTTCCGCCACCCGAACCACCTCGCCAATAACCAGTACAGCCGGGTTGCTGCAGCCGGCGGCTGCGGTGGTGATGGTGCCAAGGTCCGCAATGGTGGTGCGCTGCCCGGGCCGGTAACCGCGTTCGACGACGGCCATGGGCATGTCGGCGCGCATCCCGGCCCTGCGCAGTCCGGCTGCGAGCTGATGGAGGGTGCCGATGCCCATCAGGACAACGATGGTCCCGCCCAGGCCGGCCAGGTGGCCGTGCTCCTTTTCCGTTAGCGGGGCGTGCCCGGAGACCACAGTGAACATGTGGCTGACTTCGCGGTGCGTGACCGGGATTCCGGCTGCCGCCGGAACGGAGATCGCACTGGTGACACCCGAGATGACGCGTACGGGCACCCCGGCGGCAACGCAGGAGGCAACTTCCTCGCCGCCGCGGCCGAAGACGTAGGGGTCGCCGCCCTTGAGCCGGACCACGTTGTTGCCTGCGAGGGCACTTTCCACCATCAGCTTTTCGATGTCGCCCTGGCTGACCTTGTGGTGCCCGGGCTTCTTGCCCACATCCACCAGTTCGGCGGAGGTCAGGGACGCCAGCTCCTGGCACGGAGCCAGGCGGTCATAGAAGACGACGTCGGCATCACGGAGGGCCTTGACGGCACCGACGGTGAGCAGCTCGGTTGTTCCGGGGCCGCCACCCACGAGGGTGACGTGGCCAACGGGCCCGGCCCCCGGCTCGGCGGCCACCGGAATCCCGGCTTCCCGGCACCTGCCCAGCAGGGCCTCCCAGCCCGGCTGGCCGTCGTCGACCGCGGCAACCAGGAAGGGGCGTTCGGGCAGCGGGCCGTCCTGGCCGGCACCCTGGGGGGTGCTGAGGCGGTAGACGACGGCGCCGGCGGCTTCGTAGCGGCGTACCGCCTGGCGTGCGGCGTGGTCAGAGCCGGTGACCAGGACGTCGCGGCCGGTGAGATCAATGCTGAGCTGCATGTCTATACCTCGTTCTTGTCCAGCAGGTCGGGGGTGGAAGGCCGGACGGGGATGGAAGCGCCGATCAGGACCTTCCCCTTTTCCTCGGGGGTGGCGGGGCGCATCTGCCCGCGCTCGTCCGGGACGAAGGTGATGGAGTCGTCCTTCTGGTCGGGGGCGTTGACGAAGGAACGGAACCGGCGCAGGCGCTCGGGGTCCTTGAGGGTGTCCGCCCACTCGTCGACGTAGGTGTCCACGTGCTTTGCCATGGCTGCTTCAAGGTCCGCGGCGATGCCCAGGGTGTCCTTGACCACCACGTCCTCAACGTGCTTGATGCCGCCGTCGAGCTCTTCCTGCCAGCGTGCGGTGCGCTGCAGCCGGTCTGCGGTGCGGATGTAGTACATGAAGTAGCGGTCGATGTACTTGATCAGCGTTTCGTCGTCGAGGTCCTTCGCGAGGAGCTGGGCGTGGGCCGGGGTGGCACCGCCGTTGCCGCCGACGTACAGGTTCCAGCCGTCGGCGGTGGCGATCACGCCCACGTCCTTGCCGCGGGCTTCGGCACATTCACGGGCGCAGCCGGAGACGCCCATTTTGAGCTTGTGCGGGCTGCGCAGGCCGCGGTACCGCAGTTCGAGCTGGATGGCCATGGCCACCGAGTCCTGGACGCCGAACCGGCACCAGGTGGAACCGACACAGGACTTCACCGTGCGCAGGCTCTTGCCGTAGGCCTGGCCGGATTCGAAGCCGGCGTCCACGAGTTCCTTCCAGATTTCCGGGAGCTCCTCAAGACGGGCGCCGAACATGTCGATCCGCTGGCCGCCGGTGATCTTGGTGTACAGGTTGTACTTTTCGGCCACGGCGGCGATGACGCCGAGCTTCTTGGGGGTGATTTCGCCGCCGGCGATGCGGGGGACCACCGAGTAGGTGCCGTCCTTCTGCATGTTGGCGAGGGCTCGGTCGTTGGTGTCCTGCAGGGTTCCGCGGCCGGCGTCCAGGACGTAGGCGCTGTTCTGGCTGGCCAGGATGTTGGCGATGGTCGGCTTGCAGATGTCGCAGCCCGCTCCGGTGCCGTACTTGGCCATGATCTCCTCGAAGGAGGTCAGTTCCAGGACCCGGATGGCGTCGAAGAGTTCCTGGCGGGACAGCTCGATGTGTTCGCAGAGGGCCTTGGAAACCTCGACGCCGGACTTGGTGAGCTCGGTTTCCAGCAGCTTCTTGAGCATCGGCACGCAGGAACCGCACTGGGTGCCTGCACGGGTGCAGCCCTTCAGCTCACCGAGTTCCTGGACCGGGGCGTTGCCCTCGCAGGCGCCGCAGCCGTTGATGGCGTCGCGGATGCTGCCGGCGGTGACGTTGTTGCAGGAGCAGAGGGTGGCGTCGTCCGGGAGTTCGGTTTCAGGAGCCTCGCCGCCGCCGGCCGCACTGAGGAACGCACCCGGCTCGGCGGGAAGTTCGCGGCCCAGCAGCGGACGCAGGCTCATGTACGGGGAAGCGTCGCCCACGAAGATGCCGCCCAGCAGCGTCTTGGCGTCGTCGGTGGTGACGATCTTCTGGTACACGCCGCGGGCGGGGTCGGCGTAGACGATTTCGAGGGCGTGCTCGGTCTTGGCGAAGGCATCACCGAAACTGGCAACGTCCACGCCGGACAGCTTCAGCTTGGTGGCGGTATCAAAACCGGGGAAAGTGGCGTCGCCGCCGTGCAGGCGGTCAGCCACGATCTCGGCCATCGTGTTGGCGGGGGCCACCAGGCCCAGGCACATGCCACCGTAGTTGGCCACTTCGCCGATGGCCCAGATTCCGGGTACCTCCGTGGCGCAGTAGTCGTTGATGACCACGCCGCCGCGCTGGCCCAGCGAGAAGACCTGCTCTTCGCCTTCGGCTGCGCGGAAGAGTTCGTCGCGCGGCCGGACGCCGATGGCGACAATCACGAGGTCGGCGTCGATCACGCGGCCGTCAGCCATGAGGACGCCGGTGACCTGGCCGTCGTCGTCGGACAATACCTCAGACGGGAAGACGCCACCGTGGACTTCGAAGCCCTTGGCCTTGATGAGGCGGCCCATTGCCTGGCCGGCGCCTTCGTCGAGCTGGGTGGCCATCAGCCACTGCGAACCGTCAATAACGATAGGGTTGGCGCCCAGCTGCTCGGTGCCGGCGGCGGACTCGAGCCCCAGGAGGCCGCCACCGATGGTGACTGCGTTGACCTTGCGGCCCAGCTTTGCGGTGAGTCCGGTTATGGCTTCGTTGATCGCCCAGACGTCTTCGAGCGTGCGGTAGACGTGCGTGAGTTCGTTGCCGGGAATGGGCAGGCGGGCGGCATTGGAACCCGTGGCGACCACCAGTTCGTCGTATTCGACAATGCTGCCGGTGGCGGTTTCCACCGTCTTGGCTTCGGCGTTGATCTTGACGACACGCTCGCCGGTCTTCAGCTCCAGGGCGGGGTGGTCCCACATGGAAGCCGTTCCCAGGGTCAGGTCCACGTCCTTCTCGGTCAGGGCCTTGGAGAGGGCGACGCGGTCGTAGGGGAGGTGGGCTTCCTCAGTGAGGACCGTGACATGCCAGCCATCGAGGCCGCGGGCGTGCATTGCGTCCGCAAAACGGTGGGCCGCGGGGCCGCCGCCGGCGACGACGATGCGGCGCGGAGTCTCTGTGCTTGAAGTCTGTTCGGTCACTGTGGGCCTTTCGCATGGGCCGCAGCGTTTCCTGCAGCCTTCTGGTGACGAGTGTCCATCCAGACTAGGGAGACGCAGTTTCGCTTCAGTTTCCCAATTGTTTCGTCAACTTAACTTCTGCATCACGAACGGGTTTCCGGCTGCGTGAGGTGTCTTTTACGCGCCGGACACATTGACTGCACCCCACTGAAACACCTGCGGCCTAGCGTGGAACACGGCCGCAAAGGCAGCCAAACGCAAGGATTACACGCACAGGGAGAGGGGCCGACATGACGGCAACACTGGAACTTGGAGCACTCGCAGCCGGCACCGAAGAGGCCGCAGCGGGCATCACCGGCGGCTGGCACCGCGTCTGCCTGGTGGATGACCTGGAACCCGCCTGGGGCGAAGCAGCACTCATCGCCGGACGCCAGATCGCTCTCTTCCGCACCGGACCCAACGAAGTTTTCGCGGTAGCCCACGAGGACCCGGCCACCGGAGCTCACGTCATGGCCCGGGGAATCCTTGGATCCCGCGGCGCCCGTCCCACCATCGCGTCTCCGCTGCACAAAGAGGTCTACGACCTGGAGACCGGCGAATGCTTCAGCACCCCGGGCCTGGGCCTGGCAACATTCAGCACCCGCATCACCGACGGTTTCGTCGAGATTGAGCTGTAGTCGGGATTGAGCTTTAAAGGGCTTTAGCCCGGCAAGCCCAGGACTAAGGCCCCGGGCCTAAAGCCCCAGCGCCTCGCTGACGTCGCTCAGCACCTCGTCCAGCGCTGCCCGCGCTGCCTGCCGGGCTTCCGGCAGTTCGGCGGCGGTACCTACGTGGTGAATTACTTCCAGGTAGCACTTGAGTTTGGGCTCGGTGCCGCTGGGCCGGATGATCACCCGGGTGAGGTCCCTTGTGAGGTAGAGGAGCCCGTCGGTGGGAGGAAGCTGCCCGCTGCCCTCAGCCAGGTCCGTGAAAACCTCCACCGCGGAGGATCCGAAGGATTCCGGCGGGCTGTCCCGAAGCCGGTTCATCATGGCGTCCAGGAGGCCCAGGTCCGCCACCCGGATGCTGAGCTGGTCGCTGGCGTGCAGGCCGTGCTGCAGGTAAAGCTCGTCCAGGGTGTCAAAGACGGTCTTCCCGTCAGCCTTCGCGGCGGCAGCGAGTTCCGCGATCAGCACTGCCGCGGAGATGCCGTCCTTGTCCTTCACGATGTCAGGCGCCACGCAGTAGCCCAAGGCTTCCTCGTAGCCGTACACCAGCCCGGGCACGCGTGAAATCCACTTGAACCCGGTCAAAGTTTCTTCATGTGCATAGCCTGCCGCCGTGGCAATCCGAGCCAGCAGCCGTGAGGACACGATCGAATTCGCGAAGACGCCCTGGGTGTTCCGGTCGCCATCGCTCCGGGCAGTCGCCGCCAGCCGCGCCGCAATATGGGCTCCCAGCAACGCTCCCACTTCGTCTCCACGAAGCATCCGCCACGCGCCGGTATCCGGATCCTTCGCCGCAACTGCCGCCCTGTCGGCGTCGGGATCATTGGCAATAACGATGTCAGCGGCGAGCCGCTCTGCCGTTTCAAGTGCCAGGTCCAGCGCCCCGGGTTCCTCCGGGTTCGGGAAGCTGACGGTCGGGAAGTCCGGGTCCGGCTCTGCCTGCTCGGCCACGAGGGTAACGTCGGCGAAACCCGCAGCCTTCAGCACGGCCTCCGCGGTTTCCCCACCCACACCGTGCATGGGTGTGAGAACAATGCGCAGGTTGCGGGCGGGGAAGCTGTCCGGGAGGACCAACGCCGCAGTGGCCTGTTCGTAGCCCGCAGCCAGGGACCCGTCCAGCACCGTCCAGCCGCTGGTGGCCAGAACAATGGAGTCCACAGGCCCCACGGCGTTGATCCGCGCAGCGATCCGGGCGTCATAAGGTGCCACGATCTGGGCGCCGCTGCCGCTCTCCGGGACGGCATGGCGGCCCAGGTAGACCTTGTAGCCGTTGTCCTGCGGCGGGTTGTGGCTGGCAGTCACCATCACGCCGCCGTCGCACTCCAGGGCCCGCACAGCATAAGCCAGCAGGGGAGTTGGCAGCGCCGCCGGCATCAGGAAAGTGTCTATCCCGGCGGCAGTAAAAATGGCGGCGGTTTCTTCAGCAAAGATGTCGGAGTTGTACCGGGCGTCATAGCCGACGACGGCGCGCGGCCGGGTCCCCGGCGACGCTCCGCCCACCGCCTGGAGCAGGAAGTCCGCCAGGCCGGCAGCAGCACGCCGCACCACCACCCGGTTCATCCGGTTGGGACCGGGGCCCAGGGGAGCCCGCAGTCCGGCGGTGCCGAACTGCAAGGTCCCGCGGAAGCTGTCTTCGAGTTCCTGCCGGGCGGCAGCGTCCCCGTCATCAACCGACCTGACGAGCTCAAGGAGGGAAGCCGCCGTCGCGGGATCCGGGTCCTGGGCGGCCCATTCGCGGGCTTCGGTGAGCAGGCGGAAATCGGCTTCGGAGGACGTCATGGGCACAACGCTATCGTCATTGGCTCCCGAACTCTTGCCGCCCGCCGTCCAAACGGCAAAATCCGCGCCCCCGCCCTGGCTTCTGAGGCCACGCCGCCTGCCGGGCCCAACCAGCGCGGGCGGGGCCCCACCTTTCGTCAGAGTTTGGCGATGATTTCGGCGAGCAGCTTGGAGATCCGGGGACCCGCAGCCTGTCCTGACTCGAGGACTTCCTCGTGGCTGAGGGGCTGGGGGCTGATACCGGCGGCGAGGTTGGTGACGAGGGAGATACCGAACACTTCCATTCCGGCGTGGCGTCCGGCGATCGCCTCCAAAGCCGTGGACATGCCCACCAGGTCCGCCCCGATGCGCTTGGCGTACTGGACCTCGGCCGGCGTCTCGTAGTGGGGGCCGGGGAACTGGGCGTAGACACCCTCCTCGAGGGTTGCGTCGACCTCCCGGGCAAGTCCCCGGATCCGGGCGGAATAAAGATCTGTCAGGTCAACGAACGTGGCGCCTTCCAGGGGCGAGGCAGCGGTGAGGTTGATGTGATCGCTGATCAGCACCGGTGTTCCGGGATTCCAGTTTTCGTTCAGCCCGCCGCAGCCATTGGTCAGCACCAGGGTGCTGCAGCCTGCAGCCGCCGCCGTCCTGATGCCGTGCACGACGGCACGCACGCCCTTGCCCTCGTAGTAATGGGTCCTGGCGCCCAGGACCAGCGCCCGCTTGCCCTCCTTGGTGAGCACCGAGCGGATGGTGCCCACGTGCCCAACGACAGCCGGCGCATGGAAGCCGGGGACCTCCTCGGCTGACAGCGTGGCGGTGGTTTCGCCGATGAGGCCGGCTGCCTCGGCCCAGCCGGAGCCAAGCACGAGCGCGACGTCGTGGCTGTCCACGCCGGTTTCCTCGGCAATGTACTCGGCGGCGGCGCGTGCGGCAGCGAAGGGATCGGTCTTCAGGAAGTCTGTTGTACTCACTGGTACAAGTTATCCTGCCGGTCCGCGCGCGCCCACCCTTTGGCCGGATCGGCGAGAGACCGTTTTCTTTGGTGGTCCGGCCACGGATACAGGAGAATGATTGATTGTGACTACGCATCCAGATTTCAGCTCACCCCGGATCGCAATCCTGGGAGGTGGTCCCGGCGGATATGAAGCCGCCATGGTGGCCGCCTCGCTTGGAGCGCAGGTCACGATCATCGAGCGGGCGGGGCTGGGCGGCTCAGCCGTGCTGACCGACGTCGTCCCCTCCAAAACTCTGATTGCCACGGCGGACCTGATGACCCGCGTCGCCGAGGCGGGGGAACTGGGAGTGAAGTTCGACGTCGACGGCGGCGACTTTGTGCCCGTGATGCGTGCGGACCTCA
This sequence comes from Arthrobacter sp. Z1-9, assembly GCF_054792695.1. Lineage (NCBI taxonomy): Bacteria > Bacillati > Actinomycetota > Actinomycetes > Micrococcales > Micrococcaceae > Arthrobacter > Arthrobacter sp. Z1-9. Next base: position 1,478,876 of record NZ_CP096456.1, read on the forward strand.
AGCACATCAACGACCGCCTCCTCAACCTGGCGCGCAGCCAGTCCAAGGACATCCACGACGGCCTCATCCAGCAGGGCGTTCGCATCCTGACCGGGTCCGGCCGGCTCCTGGATGACCACACCATTGAAGTCCTCACCGCCGAGGGCACCGAGACGGTTGAGGCAGACACCATCCTCCTCGCGCTGGGCGCCCATCCGCGCGAGCTCCCCACTGCCCGGCCCGATGGCGACCGGATCCTGAACTGGACGCAGATCTACGACCTCGATGAACTGCCCGAGGACCTGATTGTGGTGGGTTCTGGCGTTACGGGTGCCGAGTTTGCCTCCGCCTACAACGGACTCGGTTCCAAAGTGACGCTGATTTCCAGCCGCGACCGCGTGCTCCCCGGCTCTGACGTGGATGCAGCAGTTGTGCTGGAGGAAGTATTCGAGCGCCGCGGCGTCCGCGTCCTGTCCCGCTCCCGCGCAGAGGCCGTGGAACGGACGGACGACGGCGTCGTGGTCACCCTTAGCGACGGCTCCAAGGTCACCGGCAGCCACTGCCTGCTGTGCCTGGGCTCCATTCCCAACACCGCCGGCATCGGACTCGAAGAGGCCGGCGTGGCGCTCAGCGAGAGCGGCCACATCAAGGTGGACGGCGTCTCCCGGACCTCGGCCCCCAACATCTACGCCGCAGGCGACTGCACCGGAGTGCTGCCGCTGGCCTCCGTGGCCGCCATGCAAGGCCGCATTGCGGTGGCCCACTTCATGGGCGACACCGTCACCCCGCTCAAGCTGCACCAGGTGGCATCCAACATCTTCACCTCGCCCGAGATTGCCAACGTCGGTGTGTCCGAGGCAGAGATCGACTCCGGCAAGTACCAAGGTGACGTGGTCAAACTTTCCCTGCGCAGCAATGCCCGCGCCAAGATGCGCAACCACAAGGACGGCTTTGTGAAGATCTTCGCCCGGAAGGGCTCCGGCACAGTGATCGGAGGCGTCGTGGTGGGGCCCAACGCTTCCGAGCTGATCTTCCCGATCTCCATCGCCGTTAAACAAAAGCTGCACGTGGACGATGTGGCCAGCACCTTCACTGTTTACCCGTCGCTGACCGGATCCATCTCGGAGGCCGCGCGCCGCCTCCACGTCCACCTATAGGTTCCTGCACGGGAGTCTGGACCGCTCTCGTATCACCTGCATAGACTCCTCAAAGGACCGGCCGGGAACTTCATCAGAATTTCCCGGCCGTCCCTGCATCAGCCATCGACGCAAGGAGAAGTTCGTGGAACTGAAAGACGTCACGTGGAATGAGCAGGCAAGGGAGAAGATCCTGCTCGACGCTGACCGGGCCCTGCAGGAAGCGGTCCGGCAGGCGGCCGCCACTTTGTCCACCGCTGACAAGGACGAGGTGTACAAGTTCCTTTTTGAGCAGCTGAAGGACCAGTTCGTCGACTTCCAGCCCGGCCCGGACCTCACCCGCTACGCGGAAGCGGTGGCCAACGGGGAACTAAGCTCCAACGGCGCGTCCGGCGCGGAAGGTTGAGGAACAAGCCATGACAACAGCCCTCGTCCGTCCCCGCAGCGGCAAAGTCATCGGCGGCGTCTGCGCGGCCCTTGCAGCCCGGTTCGGGCTCCCCAAATTCCTGGTCCGGCTGGGCTTCGTCATCTTCGGCCTGGTGGGGATCGGTGAACTGGTCTACATCGCGCTCTGGATCCTGATCCCGAAAGCGCCGGTCTAGAGCAACCGGCAAGCTCAACGACCGGGCGCCTGCGGTTTACGCCGCGGAGACCGCCTGAAAGTGTTTTTCGATCAGCCCTTTGATGTCCTCGTGGCAGCCGCCGCAGCCGGTGCCGGCCCGGGTTGCCTTGGAGACCTCGGCCACGGTTGAGCACCCTTGCTCCACCGCGCCCGTGATCGTTGCTCCGCTGACGCCCGCACACCGGCAGACGGTTCCCTGCGGGTCGGCCGCCGCGCCCGGAAGCTGGTCCGGCCCGTCAAGGCGAAGGAGCAGCGACCGGTCGGCGGGCAGTTCGGCGCCGCGTTCAAACAGTCCCACCAGCTCCGCGGCCGTGCGCGGCATGCCCACGGCCACCAGGCCTTCCAGGACCCCGCCCCGGGTGGTCATCTTCACGTAGCGGCCGTGTTCCGGATCCGCCCACTGGGCAATCTGCAGCCGGGGACGGCCGTTGACTGCCCCGGCTGTGAGGATGTCCTCGTCCCAGGGTTCGGCAGCGTTGTCCCCGGCCACCGCCATGTTCATGCCGCGGGCCTTCAGGACGATGACGCCGGCCTGCTCGGCAGGCAATTCAGGCAGCAGGTCTGCTGCCTCCGGAGCAGCGGACGCCAGGAGCGTGAGGTACTCGGCCAGCCATTCGGCCTGGCGCCATCCGGGGCCGACCAGACCGGAGGGGCCCTTGGCGTTCCTGCAGTGCGCGCAGTCGGGATCGGGGCAACGGACCTCAGCGCAGTCGCCAATGGCAAAGATGTGTGGTTCGTGGTGGGCCCGGAGCTTGTGGTCCACCAGGATCCCGGCGGAGGTGGAGAGCCCGCAGCCCTCTGCCAGTTCGGTCCGGGGGCGGACGCCGCAGGAGATGACCAGGAGGTCGCCGTCGATAGCGGACCCGTCGGCAAGCAGCAGGGCCGAGAAGCCGCCGTCGGGCCCGTTGTGCTCCACCCCGGTGGAGCGGGCGTTGCCGGCCATCCGGACCCCGCAGCGCCGGAGGCTGGCAGCCAGGACGGCGCCGCCGCCGCGGTCAATGTTGCGGCCCAGCGGGTACGGCCCGTTGTGGACCACCGTGACCGTGGCGCCTTCTTCCGCTGCGGCCAGGGCCGTCTCCAGGCCCAGCACACCGCCGCCGAGGACCACCACCCGCTTGCCGCCATCCACGGCCTCGCGCAGGACCTCGGCATCACGGAGGTCGCGGAGGGCGGTAACTCCCGCCGGGAGGACCGGCGAGGTGGGATCCGGGTTGATGCCGGTCAGGTTGGGGATCACCGGCCGCGAACCGGTGGCGAAAACCAGGCGGTCGTAATGTGCCACGGCACCGTCGGACAGGAGGACCTGTTGCCTGGCACGGTCCACGCGGCGGACGCGGACGCCGAGCCGGACGTCCACGCCTTCTGCAGCCAGGGCGTCGGCGTCGGAAAGCGCCAGGGCGTCGGGGGTGGTCCGCCCCACGCCGAGGTCGGCCACCAGCACGCGGTTGTACGCGGCTTCCGCTTCCGCGCCCACCACCGTGAGGTCCAGGTGGCCGCTGCGGACGGCAGGCAGGAGCTCATCAACCAGCCGGGCAGCCACCGGCCCGAATCCTACGATGACAACTTGCTCGCTCATGAGGCCTCCGTCGTTTGAAGCACGTTGGTTGAAACGGGTGCGGCGGCCGGCCGCACCCACACCTTGTTGAACTTGAATTCGGGCATCCCCGAGATGGGGTCCGTGGCGGCGTCGGTGAGGCGGTTGGCGCTCTCGAGTTCCGGGAAATGGAAGGGCAGGAAGACGGTGTCCGGGCGGATCGCGTTGCTGAGTTCGGCCCGGCACAGCACCTCGCCGCGCTCATTGGCCACCGAGACGAGCGCCCCTTCGGTGATGCCCATGGCGGCAGCAGCGGCAGGATGGAGCTGCAGCTTCGCTTCGGGCCGGGCCTCCAGCAGTTCCGGCACCCGCCGGGTCTGCGAGCCGGACTGGTAGTGCTCCAGGAGGCGGCCGGTGACGAGGGTCATGGTTGTCGCGGCCGGGTCAGGGTTGGCAGCGGGGGTACGACGGCGGCGGGACGTTACCGGGGTCATCACGGCTTTGCCGTCGGCGTGGGCAAACTTGTCCCGGAACAGCCTCGGGGTTCCCTTGCTGCCTGCCGGGTAGGGCCAGTACGCCGCTTCACCGCGGTCCAGCATGGCGTAGTCGATGCCGGAGTAGTCCGCCAGTCCGCCGGCCGAAGCGAGCCTCAGTTCTTCAAAGACCGTTTCCGGGTCCTCGCTGTAGGTGGACGGGGCATCGAGGGCTTCAGCCAGCCGGGCCATGATCCACAGCTCGCTGCGGGCTCCGGCCGGGGGAGTGAGGGCCTTGCGGCGGCGGAGGACCCGGCCTTCGAGGTTGGTCAGAGTGCCGTCCTCCTCCGCCCATTGAAGGACGGGAAGGATGAGGTCTGCCTCAGCCGCAGTCTCGGACATAAAGAAGTCGCAGACCACCAGGAAGTCCAGGTTGCGCAGGCCGCTGATCACTGCGTTGGCGTCGGGGGAGGCCACGGCGATGTTGGAGGCGTGGACGAAAAGGCAGCGGACGCCGTCGGGCTTTCCCAGCGACTGAAGGAGCTGGACCGCCGGCAGGCCAGGCCCGGGAATCAGGCTCTCCGGGACGCCCCACACGCCGGCTACGTGGGCGCGGGCGGCGGGATCGGTGATCTTGCGGTAGCCGGGGAGCTGATCGGCCTTCTGGCCGTGCTCCCGGCCGCCCTGGCCGTTGCCCTGGCCGGTGAGGGTGCCGTAGCCGCTGCGGGCCGATCCGGGCAGGCCCAGCAGGAGGCTGAGGTTGATGGCGGCCGTGGCGGTATCAGTGCCATCCACGTGCTGTTCCACACCACGGCCGGTAAGGATGTAGCTGCCGCCCTTGCGTGCGCCCGCGGCAAGCCGGCGGGCGGTCTCGCGGATCAGTTCCGCGGGGACGCCGGTGATGGACTGCACCCGTTCGGGCCAGAAAGAGTTCACGCTGCGGGCCACGGCGCTGTAGCCCGAGGTGCGTTCCTCAAGATAGGTGGTGTCCGCCAGGTTCTCGTGGATGACGACGTGGGAGATGCCCAGCAGGAGGGCGAGGTCGCTGCCCGGCAGGGGCTGGAGGTGGAGGCCGCCGCCGTCGGCGGTAAAGGCAGCCGTGGCTGAACGGCGCGGGTCCACCACGATCAGCCCGCCGGCGTCGCGCGTTCCCTTGAGGTGCTGGACGAAGGGCGGCATCGTTTCGGCCACGTTGGAACCGAGCATCAGGATGGTGCTGGCGGTGTTCAGGGCTTCGAGCGGGAAGGGCAGGCCGCGGTCAACGCCGAAGGCGCGCATCCCTGCGGCTGCCGCGGAGGACATGCAGAACCGCCCGTTGTAGTCGATGCGTGAGGTTCCCAGGGCGAGCCGGGCGAACTTGCCCAGCATGTAGGCCTTTTCGTTGGTGAGGCCGCCGCCGCCGAAAACGCCCACCGAGTCCCTCCCGTAGCGGGCCCGGGCGTCCTTCACGGCGGATGCGGCGAGGTCCAGGGCCTGGTCCCAGGTAATGGGGCGGTGGACGCCGTCGGCGCCTTTCAGGAGGGGCTCGGTGATCCGGCCCGGGTGGTTCAACAGGGTGGCGGAGGTCCAGCCTTTGCGGCAGAGACCGCCGCGGTTGGTGGGGAAGCTGCGCCCTTGGACCTCGAGTAGTGCGGTGGGGGCAGCGGGAGCCGCGGCGGGGGATGCCGGGGCAGGCAGTGCAGTCACGGGGACTGACCCCGGCCGGGAAGCCGGGGTCAGTTCCGCTGGAGACGTGAGCGTCATGGCGCACTGCAGGGCGCAGTAAGGGCAGTGCGTGTCGGCGCTTGTGGTCATGTTAGACGTGTCCCATCGCATTTCGGTTGGCGTTGCGGATGTAGCAGGCCCAGCAGACCACCAGCATCAGGACGTACGCCCCAACGAAGCCGTAGAAGGCGGGTGTGTAGGATCCGCTGGCGGTGTTGGAGGCGTTCAGCACCTGCGGGATGACAAACCCGCCGTAGGCGCCGATGGCCGAGATGAGGCCCAGGGCGGAGGAAGCCAGGCGCTGGGTGTGCACGGTGCTGGCACCGGACTTTGCGGCCCGGCTGGACGTGGCGAAGATGATGGGGATCATCCGGTAGGTTGCGCCGTTGCCGAAGCCGCTGGCGGTGAAGAGCATCAGGAAAAGGACCAGGAAGAGCCAGAAGTTCTTCAGCGGGAGGGTCCAGACCATGGTGAGGGTAATGATGGCCATGGAAGCGAAGGCCGCTACGGTCATGCGGGCGCCGCCCATACGGTCAGCCATGCGTCCGCCGTAGGGGCGGGCCAGCGACCCGACGAGCGGGCCGAGGAAGGCGAGGGAGAGCGCCACGGTGCCGACTCCGATGGAGGAGAACGCCGGGAAGTAATCCTTGATGAGCTTCGGGAACACGCCGGCGAAGCCGATGAAGGAGCCGAAGGTGCCGATGTACAGCAGCGCCATGATCCACAGGTGCGGTTCCTTCAGCGCTGCGATCGAACCGGCCACGTCACCCTTGGCGCTGGTGAGGTTGTCCATGTACTTCCAGGCGCCGAAGGCGGCGATCAGGATGAAGGGGACCCACATCCAGCCGGCCATGGGCAGGTTGACGCTGCCTACGGCGAGCAGGGTGATCACAATCGGGACGGCGAGCTGTGCGACGGCGGCACCCATGTTGCCGCCGGCGGCATTCAGGCCCAGCGCCCAGCCCTTTTCCCGTGCCGGGTAGAAGAAAGTGATGTTGGCCATGGAGCTGGCGAAGTTGCCGCCGCCGAAACCGGCCAGGGCTGCCACAAGCAGCATGACACCGAACGGGGTTTCCGGATTCGAGACGCACAGCGCCAGGCCGACGGCGGGGATCAGCAGGAGCAGGGCGGACACAATGGTCCAGTTCCGGCCGCCGAAGCGGGGAACCATAAAGGTGTAGGGGATACGCAGTGTGGCGCCTACCAGGCTGGGCATGGAGATCAGCCAGAAGATTTCCGAGCTGGAGAAGGTGAAGCCTGCAGCGGGCAGCTGGACCACCACGATGGACCAGAGCTGCCAGACAACGAAGCCGAGGAACTCGGCGAAGATTGACCAGTTGAGGTTGCGGCGGGCGATGGAGCGGCCGGCGGATTCCCACTGTTCCTTGTTCTCGGCGTCCCAGTTGGCGATCCAGCGGCCGGGGCGGAATTCAAGGGCGGGTGCGTCTGTGGTGCGGGTAGAGCCGGGCTGTGCGCTGGCGGATGCGGCCGGGCCGGGCCTTGCGGATTCGTCCAGATCCAGGGAATTGCCGGGGCCGGCATCAGCGGTGCGGTCAACAGTCACGGGGTACCTCCTTCGGGGGGATGTTGTTCCTCCACGGTAGGGACGCCGCGTTTCGCGGACCGACGATGTTTGTTAACGCGCTGTGACATTTGCCTATCGGCGGCCGGGGCAGGACGTGAGGCACGGGCGGAGGGCCGGGAAGTGAGACGCACGGCACAAGTCCGGATAGTGGACCTTTCGTCCAATGACTGGACCGCGGGAACTAATATTGAACTCTAACTATTGCGAGCCGGGCCTGAAGGCACGGCTTGGCCGGTTCTCATGAAAGCGTTTACCTATGTCATCCCCCGATACCTCCACGGTGCCCGGATCCCCGCAGCCGGTGAACTCACGCGGCCGCGTGATCGTCGCCAGCCTGATCGGCACCACGGTCGAGTTCTACGACTTCTACGTCTACGCCACGGCAGCCGTCCTGGTTTTCCCGCAGCTGTTCTTCCCCAACCAGAATGAAACCACCCAGCTGCTGAGCTCCTTCGCCGTCTTTGGCGTGGCATTTGTGGCCCGTCCGCTGGGTTCCATTGTCTTTGGCCACTTCGGCGACAAGTTCGGCCGAAAGGGCACCCTGGTGGCATCCCTGCTGACCATGGGTATCGCCACGTTCCTGATCGGCTGCCTGCCCACCGCGCTGGTACCCGGCTGGGGATTCTGGGCTCCGGCACTGCTGGTGGTGATGCGTTTTGCCCAGGGCCTGGCCCTCGGTGGCGAATGGAGCGGCGCCGCGCTGCTGGCCACCGAGAACGCTCCGGCGAACAAGCGCGCCATCTACGGCACTTTCCCGCAGTTGGGCGCCCCCATCGGCTTCATCATCGCCAACGTCATCTTCCTGGTCTTCAGCTACGCACTTTCCCCGGCTGACTTCCAGTCCTGGGGCTGGCGTGTGCCGTTCCTGCTCAGCGCCGTTATGGTCATCATCGGCCTCTACGTCCGACTGAAACTGATCGAAACCCCCGCTTTCACGAAGGTGCTCGAGTCCAACGAGGTGGCCAAGCTGCCGTTGGGCCGGGTGTTCAAGACCAGCTGGCGCCAGCTGATCCTCGGCACGTTCATCATGCTTGCCACCTACGTGCTCTTCTACCTGATGACCACGTTCACCCTGACGTACGGCACCCGTCCCTCCAGCCTCGAAGCTGCCAGGGCCACTGCCGAGAAGGCCGGAAAGCCGATGACGGATGCCGCCGCGGCTGCCTTTGTTCCCGGCCTGGGCTACACCCGTAACGACTTCCTGTGGATGCTGATCGCCGGCGTCGTGTTCTTCGGAATCTTCACGCTGGTCTCCGGACCGCTGGCCGAGAAGTATGGCCGGCGCAAGATGCTCCTTGCCGTCACCGGCGGGATCTTCGTCTTTGGCCTGCTCTTTGTCCCGCTGTTCAGCGGCGGATTCATCGGCACCATGGCACTGCTGGTCATCGGCTTCTCGCTGATGGGCCTGACCTTCGGCCCGATGGGTGCGCTGCTGCCGGAACTGTTCCCCACGAACGTCCGCTATACAGGATCGGCCGTGAGCTACAACTTCTCCAGCATCCTGGGCGCAGCGGTGGCCCCGTTCATTGCCGTGGCGCTGTGGGAGCTGGCGGACGGCAGCCCGGTTCTGGTGGGGATCTATCTGACCGCCATGTCCGTCCTGACCCTCATTGCCCTGTTCGTCAGCAAGGAAACCCGCGACGTGGACTACGAGAACAACGTGGCCTGATATATCGCCCTTGATTGATCGGAAATGCCCGGCTGGTCTGCGGACCCGCCGGGCATTTCTATGTGCCCGATGCGTAGCGGGCTACAAAATTCTTCAGGATGTTCATCGGTTCGGTGACTGTGAACTGCCGGGCCTCCGCCATCAACTGCTCCGCCGACTCCGGCGGAAAGTAGCCGGCGTGGCGGTAGATGTCGATCCTCGTGACCAGGCCGTCAACGTCCAGTTCCGGGTGGAACTGGGTGGCGTAGAGGTTCCGGCGGATGCGGAACATTTGTACCGGGCAGGCGGCAGACCGGGCCAGCAGCACCGCGTGCACCGGCAGTACGGTGCAGGCCTCCTTGTGCCCCGTGAAGGCGGTGAATGTCCGAGGCATTCCGCGAAGCACCGGATCCTCCAGGCCCGCATCCGTCAGCTCAATCTCCGCGCCGCCGAGTGGTTCGCCGAAAGTCCTGTCGATGACAGCGCCTTGATGCGTCCCGAGGGTTCCAACGCCATAGCAGGCACCGAGGAACGGAAAGTCCCGCGCCACCAGTTGGTCCAGGAGGCCGGCCAACTCACGTTCCACGCGGTGCTGCGTGGGAGTCTTGTGGGCCGCCGGGTCGCTGGATGTGAACGGGCTGCCACCCACGATCACGCCCGAGTAATCCGCAAGGTTCAACTCAGGCAGGGGAGCGGCCTCCAGCCGGATGCGCCGCAGCTCGGAGGGCTCCAGTCCGCCGTACCGGAGATAGGCGGCGTATTCGTCCTCCGCAGCTGCGTCTTCGGCCCTTGACGCCAAAAGCAGGAAAGGCAACATCTGCTAAGTGTGCCTTTTTCGGCTGTGCCTGTCAGCCGTTGGCGGGCTGGCTGAGGGACCGGCGGGACTGTGGGCGGGCGGCCGGGTCCGCGTGACGGTGCACGACTTTCCAGTACCCTTCCTCCCGGCGGAAGACGCTGGTCACGCGGAGCGCGAACTCCTCGGCAACGGCAGCGCCGTCCAGCCGCGCACGGAAATGTTCCGTCTCCACCAGGAAGGCAGTGTCACGCGCTGTGTAGGAGGTAATGGTGTCGAACCCGAGCATCTCGCCGTCCTGGAACTGGCGGGCAGCCTGGTCCAGCCGGGCTTCCACCTGTGCCCAGCCGCGGGCGATACCGCCGAAGGGGTTGGCGAGCGTCACGTCGTCAAGGCGGGAATAGAGATCCTTGATGGGGCCGGGGTTGCCCCGGGTGATTTCGGGGACGGCGAGGTGGTAGCGGTCCACTTCTTCTTCAAAGCTGGGTGCGAGCATGGGGTCCTCCGGCGCTTGCTAGTCTTCGATTGTGGCAATAACGGCGCCGGCTGACACTGTTTCGCCGGGTGCGGCAGTGAGGCCGGTGATGGTTCCGGAGCGGTGCGCGGTGAGCGGCTGCTCCATCTTCATCGCCTCAAGGACCACAACGAGGTCGCCCTCGGCCACAACGTCGCCGTTGGCCACGGCCACCTTGACGATGGTGCCCTGCATGGGGGAGGTCAATGCGTTGCCGGTCGCTGCTGCCGTCCCGGCCGAGCGGGAGCGCTTCTTCGATTTGCCGGGCTTGGGCGCGGTCCCGGCGGTGCCGGTTCCCACGGAACCAAGCGAGGCCGGGAGAACCACCTCAAGCCGTTTGCCGCCAACTTCAACCACGACGCGCTGCCGCTCCTCGGCGTCCACGTCCATGCCGGCGCCGCCGTCGGGGGTCCAGGCCGGGAGGTTGTTGACGAACTCGGTCTCGATCCAGCGCGTGTGAACGGTGAAGGGGCCTTCCGCCGGCGCGAACGCGGGGTCCGAAACCACGGCAAGGTCGAACGGGATCACCGTCGGGATGCCTTCAACCACCATCTCTTCAAGCGCACGGCGGGCGCGCTGCAGGGCCTGCGGCCGGCTGGCTCCGGTCACGATGAGCTTGGACAGCATGGAATCGAAGTTGCCGCTGATCACATCGCCCTGCTCCACACCGGAATCGATGCGGATGCCGGGGCCGGTGGGGTTCTTCAGGACCCGGAGGGTGCCCGGGGCGGGCAGGAAGTTGCGGCCCGGGTCTTCGCCGGTGATGCGGAATTCAAAGGAGTGGCCGCGTACCTCGGGGTCGTCGTAGCCGAGTTCCTCGCCGCGGGCCAGGCGGAACTGCTCGCGCACCAGGTCGATGCCGGTGACTTCCTCCGAAACGCAGTGCTCCACCTGGAGGCGGGTGTTCACCTCGAGGAAGGAGATGGTGCCGTCCTGGCCCACCAGGAACTCGCAGGTGCCGGCGCCCAGGTAGCCGGCCTCCTTCAGGATTGCCTTTGAGGACTCGTACAGCCGGCGGTTCTGCTCCTCGGTAAGGAACGGGGCCGGGGCCTCTTCCACAAGCTTCTGGTTGCGGCGCTGCAGCGAGCAGTCCCGCGTGGAGACCACCACAACGTTGCCGTGGGCGTCCGCCAGGCACTGGGTTTCGACGTGGCGGGGCGCATCCAGGAAGCGCTCGATGAAGCACTCGCCGCGGCCGAAGGCGGCGGTGGCCTCACGGACAGCGGACTCGAAGAGTTCGGGAATCTCGTCGCGGCTGCGGGCCACCTTGATGCCGCGCCCGCCACCGCCGAAGGCGGCCTTGATGGCCACCGGCAATCCGTACTGGTCCACGAAATCAAGGATTTCCTCGGCCGACTTGACAGGGTCCGCGGTGCCGGGAACCTGGGGTGCGCCCACCTTCTCTGCGATGTGCCGGGCCTGGACCTTGTCGCCGAGGGCAGAGATGGCCTCCGGGGAGGGGCCGATCCACGTGATGCCGGCCTCGATCACCTGGGCAGCGAACTGGGCGTTTTCGGCCAGGAACCCGTAACCGGGGTGGATGGCGTCGGCGCCGGACTGGCGCGCGGCGTCAATGATCTTGTCCATCACCAGGTAGGACTCGGCGGCGGTGTTCCCGCCCAGCGCGTAGGCTTCATCAGCAAGGCGGACGTGCAGCGCGTCGCGGTCTGCGTCGGCGTAGACAGCAACGGAGGCGATGCCTTCATCACGGGCGGCGCGGATGATGCGCACCGCGATTTCACCGCGGTTGGCGATCAGCACCTTTGTGAGGGTCGACTGCGTGGGACGTGCGGACTGCTCCAAAATTGCTGACAAGGCGTCTCCTTCTTTCCTTCAGGGAGCCTAGCGCGGTTTTGAGGGTTCCGCCGATATTACTTGCGGAATCCGCGTGTAAACCCGCCATGCTTTGTAGGGAAGCTACAAGACGTCCGTAAATCGCTGCCCTTTACGCTGCCTGCCAGAGTTCGGTGATGCGCACCTGTGCCTGGGCCAGCAATCCACGCAGCGTAGAGACGGACAAGCCGACGACGGCGTGCGGGTCGCCGTCGACCTTCCGGATAAACGCCCCGCCCAGGCCGTCGATGGTGAAGGACCCGGCACAGTGCAGCGGTTCGCCGGTGGCAATGTAGGCGTCAATCTCCGCCGCATCCATGCCAAGGAAGGAAACCTCCGCGGAGGCCACCGTCCCGATGGTGGCGCCCGTGCCCGGGTCTGCGCCGTCGTCGGGGTCGGTATCCCGGCAGTCCACCAGCCAGTGCCCCGTATGCAGCACGCCCGAACTGCCGCTCATTCGCAGCATGCGCTCCCGGGCGACGGCGGCGGTGTACGGTTTGCCGTGCGCCTCACCGTCGAACTCGAAGACGGAGTCGCACCCGAGTACCAGCGCACCCTCCGCTTCGGGCAGCGCCGCCACCGCCTCCGCTTTCGCCCGGGCCAGCAGCAGGGCGGTGTCGTGCGGGTCGGTGACGCCGTACCGTGCCTGGACGGCGTCTTCATCAACGTCCGACACCAGGACCGAATGCCTGATGCCGGCCTCGGCGAGGAGTTTGGTACGGGCGGGGGACTGGGAAGCGAGAATCAGGCGGACCACAAATTCAGCCTAGTGGACCAGCACCGCCGGCGCCGGTTCTGTCTCCGGCCGGCTGAGCTTGGCGCCCTCCACATCGACGTCCGGCAGGATCCGGTCCAGCCAGCGGGGGAGCCACCAGGACTTCTCGCCCAGCAGGTACATCACGGCAGGAACAATGGTCATGCGCACCACAAAGGCATCAAGCAGCACGCCAAACGCCATCGCGAAGCCAAGCGGCCGCACCATGGTGAGGTGGCTGAAGATGAAGCCGGCGAAGACGCTGACCATAATGATCGCCGCTGCCGTCACCACTGCTGCCGCGTGCCGGAACCCCACCCGGACCGCCTGCCGGGCTGAGGAGCCGTGCATGTACGCTTCGCGCATTCCGGAGGCAATGAACACCTGGTAGTCCATGGCCAGCCCGAAGAGCACGCCGATCAGGATGATGGGCAGGAAGCTCAGGACGGCGCCCGGGTTGGCGACGTCGAACACGCCGCCCAGCCAGCCCCACTGATAAACGGCCACCACGGCGCCGAACGCAGCGGCGAGGGAGAGCAGGAAGCCGCCCGTTGCGAGCAGCGGGACAACGATGGAGCGGAACACCAGCAGCAGGAGGATCAGGGAAAGCCCGACGACGATCGCCAGGTAAGGCGGCAGGGCGTCGCCCAGCTTCGTGGAGACATCCACGTTGCCGGCGGTCTGGCCCGTCAGGCCCATCGCGACGCCGTATTCGGACTGGATCGCGTCGTTGAGGCCGCGGAGTTCGGAGACCACCTGCACCGTGCTGGCGCTGGCGGGACCTTCCTCGGGGATCACCTGGAAGACCGCGGTGCGGCGGTCGTCGCTGAGGGCGACGGGTACTGCGGCGACCACGTTGTCCACGGCCCGGAGCTTGTCCGCGACGTCGTACTGGAGCGCCTGTGCCTGCGCCTCGTCCAAACCGGCGGGGAACTCGCCCACGGCCACGATCGGGCCGGTGACGCCTTCGCCGAAGCTCCGTGCCGTCAGGTCATAGGCCTGGTAGGCCTCGGAGTCCACCGGCTCGGAACCGCCGTCGGGCAGTGCAAGCTGCAGTTGGGTGGCGGGCAACGCGAGCGTGCCAAGGAGGAGCACACCGGCCAGGAGCGCCAGCACCGGGTGGCGGGTGACCAGGCCGCCCCAGCCGCGGGTGCTGCGCTCGCGGTCCTGCACTTCATCGGCAGCCTCATGGCCGGGTTCGGCGTTGTGGGCCTCTGCTTTCGCCCATGCACGCCGGGAGATGATGCGGCGTCCCACCAGGGACAGCATGGCGGGAGTGAGCGTGATGGCCACCAGCACGGCTACGGCCACGGTCCCGGCCGCGGCCAGGCCCATCACGGTGAGGAAGGGCAGGCCCGGCACTACCAGTGCGGCCAGGGCGATGATCACGGTAAGGCCCGCGAAGACCACTGCGTTGCCCGAGGTGCCGGTGGCCCGGGCCACCGATTCCTCGTGTGCCATGCCGGCAAGGAGCTGGGTCCGGTGCCGGTTGACGATGAACAGTGAGTAGTCAATTCCCACGGCCAGGCCCAGCATGAGGGCCAGCATGGGGGAGATGGAGCTCATGTCGAACAGGCCGGAGAGGGCGAAGGTGATTCCGACGCCCACGCCGACACCCATCACTGCCATGAGCAGCGGCAGCCCGGCGGCGATCAGCGTCCCCAGCATGATGATCAGGACCAGGGCCGCGACGGCGATGCCGATGATTTCTGCAGCGCCGAAGAGTTCGGAGATGTCCTCGGTGATTTCCTTGCTGGCATAGGCGGTGACGCCGGCAGCGGAGGCTTCGTGGGCGATGTCCTGGACCTGCTGGCGGACCTCGGGGGTCAGGCCGTTGATGGAGGTGCTGAACTGCACCTGCGCGACGGCGGCCCGGCCGTCCTCGGAAACGAACCGGATGGCCGAGGAAGCGTCTGCCTGGCGCTTGCCCAGGTCCAGTTTGGCCCTGCCGGCTTCCAGTTCCCGGGCGCCGGCGTCGAGCTTTGCCTGTCCTTCCGCCAGCGCAGCCTTTTGCTGGCCAAGCTGTGCCTCGATGAGCGCGGCCGGGGCGCCGGCTGCAGCCAGTTGCTGTTCGGCGGCTGCGAGCTGTGCCTTGCCGGCGTCCAGCTCGGCGCGGGAGGCGTCCAGCTGTGCCTGGCCTGCGGCAAGCTGCTGTTCGCCGTCGGCAACGGCCTGTCCGGCCTGGTCCACCTGCGCCTGGGTGGCGAACGGATCGACGGTGCCGCGGACGTCCGGAACGGTCTCAAGTTTTTTCAGCGCGTCGGTGACCGCGGCGCGGCTCTCGGCGGTGAACCCGCCGTCGGGCGCTTCAAAAACAATGGTGGCAGTGCCGCCGGAAGCTGAAGGAAGCTCTTCCCTCAGCTTGTCGGCGATGCGCTGGGTTTCGGTGCCGGGAATCTGGAAGTTGTTGGACAGCGTGCCGTGGAAAGCGGCGGCCGAACCGCCCACAGCCACCAGGGCGGCCAGCCACAGCGAGATGACCAGCCAGCGGCGGCGGTAGGAGAACTTGCCCAGGCGGTATAGGAGCAGTGCCATAAAAGGAAACCGATCTGATCAGGAGGAACGGGAGCCGGAAGGTGAAGGAAAAGGGGGTTGTACGGCCGTGAAACCGGAACCCAGGAGCGCCATGGCATCGATGAGCAGTTGCCGGAGTTCCGCGAGCGACGCCGGCGAGAGGTCGGCGCCGCGGCGGGCAAACCAGATTTCCATGGCAGCTTTGCCGCAGGCAATCACGGAGCCGGCCAGTGCACGGAGGTAGAGCTCGTCTGCGGCGCCGGGCGTTCCGGCGGCGCGTTCCCTGGCCACGGCGGTGATCTGTTCCCGGCAGTGGTCCCAGGCTTCCAGTTCCGAGTGGGCCATCAGGGTGCTCTGTTGGGTGAGGGTAAACAGCTCGGCCAAAGGGGCCACGGTCATGGGATCTGCGAGGGCCATCAGGGCTGCCTGGGCCGACTGCAGGATCGGTTCCTCCGCCGGGCGGAGTCGAAACTGCTGGATGGCGTTGTCCAGGAAGCCGTGGGTGACGGACGCGAGGGCCGCGTCGGTGCTGCTGAAGTAGTTGAAGAAGGTGCGCCGCGAAATTCCGGCGGCATCGGCAATGTCCTCCACAGTGAAGCTTCCCGGGCCACGGCTTCGCAGCAGTGACAGGGCAGCTTCCGTGATTGCCTGCCGGGTGGCTGCCTTGTTCAACTCGCGCCGCGAAGGGGCGGCTGGCGCGGGAGCGGCCGGGCTGGGGGAAGTGGTCACGCACTTACACTACGTGCAAGTTTGCACAGTGGGCAAGTTTTCGGCAGGCTTTCACAGGAAGATGAAAGGTTCCGAACAGCTCGTCCAGAACCTGGGCCGTAATGCTGGTGAATGCCTCCCAAGAGGCCAACCATCAGCAGCCGTCACCGACGGCGGATCCAGGAGACAAGAAAATGCTGCACACAAAGAAAATGACCCTCGGCCTGTCAGCCACGGCACTGGCCCTTGTAGGCGGAATCGGAGTGGCCGGCATGGCCTCCGCCACAACACCGGCTCCCGCGCCCACTGCCAGCTCCAGCGCATCCGCGGACGGGAGCACCAGCACCGCGCCGGGTGGCGGCATGGGCAAGCACGGCGGTCGCGGCGGGGAGCGGGGCGTTGCGCAGGCATCGGCGCTCGCGGAAAAGCTCGGGGTGGAGGAAGCCAAAGTGACGGAGGCGCTGCAGGCCTTCCGTGAGGCGAACAAGCCCACAACGCCGCCTGCGGACGGAACGAAGCCGGACGCCGCCACCCGCGACGCTGCCTTGGCCGCGTCACTGGCCGGGACGCTGGGCATCGAGGAATCCAAGGTCACCGCAGCTTTGGCGGAGCTGCGCACCGAGAAGCAGGCAGAAAAGGCCGCAGCCCTCAAGACGCGGCTGGACCAGGCGGTGACGGACGGAAAGCTGACGCAGGCCGAGGCCGACGCCGTCACCAAGGCAATCGAAAACGGCGTCATCGGCGGCGGCCGCTGACCTGCTGCTCCTGCACAACAAGAAGTCCCCGGGAAAAATCCCGGGGACTTCTTGTTACAGCAGGGGTGAGCAGAGACCCTTAGGCCTTCGCGTCCGCCAGTTCACGCGTTGTGGTGTCCGTGGAGGTTCCGTCGGACGGGGCAGCAGCGGTGTCAACAGTGTCGTCCACAAAGGGAGTGCCGTTACGGGGAGCGTTGTACAGCTGCTCGTCCAGGATGCCCTGGCGCTTGGCCACGATCGTGGGGACAAGCGCCTGGCCGGCGACGTTCACCGCGGTGCGGCCCATGTCCAGGATGGGATCGATGGCCAGAAGGAGGCCGACGCCGGCAAGCGGCAGTCCCAGCGTGGACAGGGTCAGCGTGAGCATCACGACGGCGCCGGTGGTGCCGGCTGTTGCGGCGGAGCCCAGGACGGATACCAGTGCGATCAGCAGGTACTGGCTGAAGTCGAGCTGGATGCCGAAGAACTGTGCCACGAAGATTGCCGAGATGGCGGGGTAGATGGCCGCGCAGCCGTCCATCTTGGTGGTGGCGCCCAGCGGCACGGCGAAGGAAGCGTAGCCGCGGGGGACGCCGAGGCTGCGTTCGGCCACCCGCTGGGTCAGGGGCAGGGTGCCCACCGAGGAGCGGGAGACGAAGGCCAGCTGGACGGCCGGCCACACGCCGGAGAAGTACTGCTTGACCGACAGGCCGTGGGTGCGGACCAGGATGGGGTAGACGGCGAAGAGGACCAGGGCCAGGCCTACGTAGATGGCGAAGGTGAACTTGCCCAGCGAGCCGATGGTGTCCCAGCCGTAGACGGCGACGGCGTTGCCGATGAGGCCCACGGTACCCAGCGGTGCGATGCGGATGATCCACCACAGCACCTTCTGGATGACCGCCAGCGCAGAAGCGTTCAGGTTCAGGAAAGGCTCAGCAGCCTTGCCCACCTTGAGCGCGGCAACACCAACGGCGATGGCGATCACCAGGATCTGGAGCACGTTGAAGCTGACGGAGGTGGTGACGGCGCCGGACTCGGCAACGGTGGAGCTGGCACCCAGGCCAAGGAAGTTCTTAGGGAAGAGACCCACCAGGAACGCCCACCAGTCACCGGACTTGCCGGAGTACTTGGCTTCCTCGGTGATGCCGGTATTGGCGCCGGGCTGCAGCAGGACACCCAGGCCGATGCCGATCAGCACGGCGATCAGGGAGGTGATGGCGAACCACAGCAGGGTGTTCCAGGCAAGCTTGGCCGCGTTGGACACCTGGCGCAGGTTGGAGATGGAACTGACGACAGCCGTGAAGATCAGGGGTACGACGGCGGTCTGCAGCAGGGACACATAGCTGGACCCGATGGTCTGCAGTGTGGCGCCGAGGCCGTTGGGGCTGGCTTTGGTGCTGCCGGTGTACTTGGCCAGCAGGCCAAGGCCAAGCCCGACGATGAGGGCGGCGATGATCTGGAAGCCGAACGAGCCAGCCCACTTGGGGAGCTGGAAGCCGGTCTTTCCTGCGGATTCTGAGGGGCGGGTTTGAGTGCTCACCCGAATACGTTAGAGCCGCCCCACATATCACGACGAACCAACATTGAGAAATATTACGCTGCGCAAATTTCGCCGCGATAGTAAAAACCGCTTGAAATCAGGGGTTTGAAGGCGCTTTGTTACTTATTCCTTCCGAGGATGTGGCATATCTCTCCTGCCCTAAGGCGAGAGGCCCGACGTGGCTCCTTCCGGCAGCTTGCGTCAAAGCGACGAAGGAGCAGCAAGCAGAGGAAGGCAGCCTCGGCGGGCCGGGGCGGCCCACGGTGTTGGATCAGGAAAGCAGGGCGCGCCTCAGGGTGTCCAGGCCGACGGAGCCGATGTTCAAAGCCCTTGTGTGGAACTCCTTCAGGTCGAAGCCGGGGCGGGCTTCGAGTTCTGCGCGGATCTGTTCCCAGAGGCGCTGGCCTACTTTGTAGGAAGGTGCCTGGCCGGGCCAGCCAAGGTAGCGGGTGAACTCGAAGTTGAGCTGTCCTTCGCTGATGGCGAGGTTCTGTTTGAGGAATCCGTAGCCCTTGTCCGGGGTCCAGGTGCCGGAGCCCCAGCGTTCAGGGACCTCAAGCTCGAGGTGGACGCCGATATCGAACACCACGCGGGCGGCACGCATCCGCTGCATGTCCAGCATGCCCATGTGGTCGCCGGGATCGTCCAGGTAGCCCAGTTCCTGCATCAGTTTCTCGGCATAGAGGGCCCAGCCTTCACCGTGGCCGGAGGTCCAGCAGACGTTCCGGCGCCACGCGTTCAGCAGTTCGCGGCGGTAGGTGGCGGTGGCCACCTGAAGGTGGTGGCCCGGAACGCCCTCGTGGTAGACGGTGGTGGTTTCGGCCCAGGTGGTGAACGTGTCCTCACCGGCCGGGACGGACCACCACATGCGGCCGGGGCGGCTGAAGTCATCGGACGGGCCGGTGTAGTAGATGCCGCCCTCATCGGTGGGGGCGATCAGGCACTCGAGTTTCCGCATGACGTCCGGGATGTCGAAATGGACACCGGCAAGCTCTGCCACCGCTTTATCGGAAAGTTCCTGCATCCACTCCCGCAGGGCGTCCTTCCCCTTCAGCTTGCGGGAGGGATCGTTGTTGAGGATTTCCTTGGCCTCGGCGATGGTGGCGCCGGCCTTAATGATGCCGGCCACCTGTTCCTGCTCGGCAATAAGGCGGTCGAGTTCCTCCACGCCCCAGGCGTAGGTTTCCTCCAGGTCCACGGTTGCGCCGAGGAAGGAACGTGAAGCCAGCGCATAGCGGGCGCGCCCCACGGCGTCCTTTTCAGGTGCGGCGGGCAGCAGCTCGATTCGAAGGAACTCCGCCAGTTGGGCGTAGGCGCTCCTGGCAGCGGCAGCCCCGGCGTCGAGCTCTTTCTGGACGGCCGCGGGCAGGGGCCCGGCGGCGGTGGATGCTCCTGCCGCCAGCTTCGCAAAGTAGCCGTCTTCCGCTGCGTACTTCGTGGTCTGCTCAATGACACTGTTGACCTGGCGTGCCGCGGCGACCCGCCCGGCGTCCCTGGCCTGCCGCAGGGAGTCCATATAGCCGGCAATGGCCGCCGGCACGTTGAGTGCGCGGCCGGCAATGTGCTGCCAGTCCTGCTCTGTTTCCGTGGGCATCAGATCCAGGATGGAACGGATGTCCTGGGCGGGGGAGGCGATGTTGTTCAGATCCGCGAAATCCCAGCCGGAGGCATGGATCAGCAGCTGCAGGCCCAGCCGCTCCTGCATGGCATCGAGGGTGACGGCGTCCACGTCGTCCTCGGGCTCGAGTCCTTCAAGGTCGGTGAGGGCCTTTCGGGCAGCCTCAGCGAACTCCGCAATGCCGGCGGGGGAGAAATCCTGGTACTCGGTCTCGTGTCCGGGCACGCCAAGGGTGATGGCGAAGGACGGGTTGAGCCTGATGAACGTGTCCGTGTAATTGTCCGCGACGGCGTCGATGCGGGTTTTCGGGCGGACAGCTGGAGTGTCGGTAGTCACTCCACGAGACTAACCCCAGAACTGTTGTGGGGCTGCCTTCAGCCGCGGCTACGCTTCCATGCGCCAGGCCCGGGTGTGGGGGCAAGCCGCAACTGTTGCCGGCGCACCCAGTGCCGCACGGACGGCTTTCCGGCGGGTGCTGGTTCCGCGCCTCCCAAGGAGAGTACGACGGCGGTCAGCGCTGCCAGTTCCTCGGCTGTCGGCTGGCCTTTGACAACAGACAGCAGGGGTTCAGCGGGTGCCTGGGTTTCGTCGGGGGCTGGGCCCACGCCGGCGAGGGCCCCGGCCTGAGCTTGCGAAGGCTGGGAGCCGGTGGTTGGGCTCACGCCGGCGAGGGCCCCGCCCTGAGCTTGCGAAGGCTGGGAGCCGGTGGTTGGGCCCACGCCGGCGAGGGCCCCGCCCTGAGCTTGCGAAGGCTGGGAGCCGGTGGGGATCACAGCGGGATGTTCCCATGCTTCTTGGTGGGAAGGCTGGCGCGTTTGTCGCGGAGCGCCCGCAGTCCCTTGATGATCTGGGTCCTGGTCTCGGAGGGGGCGATGACGGCGTCAACGTAGCCCAGCTGGGCTGCCTGGTACGGGTTCAGGAGCTCTTCCTCGTACTGCCGGATCACTTCAGCCCGCCGGGCCTCGACGTCTCCGCCGGTGTCGGCAACTGCTGCGAGGTCGCGGCGGTAGAGGATGTTGACCGCTCCTTGTGCACCCATGACGCCGATCTGGGCGGTGGGCCACGCGAGGTTCAGGTCGGCGCCCAGCTTCTTGGACCCCATCACAATGTAGGCGCCGCCGTAGGCTTTGCGGGTGATCACGGTGAGCTTGGGGACGGTGGCCTCGGCGTAGGCGTACAGGAGCTTGGCGCCGCGGCGGATGATGCCCTGGAATTCCTGGTCCTTGCCGGGCAGGAATCCGGGGACGTCCACCAGGGTGATGATGGGGATGTTGAAGGCGTCGCAGTGGCGGACAAAGCGGGCTGCTTTCTCCGAGGCGGCGATGTCCAGGGTGCCGGCGAACTGCAGGGGCTGGTTGGCCACGATGCCCACGGTGTGGCCCTCCACCCGGCCGTACCCGATCATCACGTTGGGGGCGTACAAGGCCTGCATTTCCAGGAAATGGGCGTCGTCCACGATCTGTTCAACGACGCTGCGCATGTCGTAGGGCTGGTTTGCTGAATCCGGGATCAGCGTGTCCAGGGCGAGGTCGTCGTCGTCGACCTCCAGGTCCTGCTGGTGCTCCAGCACGGGTGCCTCGGCGAGGTTGTTGGAGGGCAGGAAGTCCAGGAGTTCGCGGACGAATTCGATGGCGTCGGCTTCGTCGGCGGCCAGGTAGGTGGAGGTGCCCGTGGTGGCGTTGTGCTGGCGCGCCCCGCCCAGGGTTTCCATGTCCACGTCTTCGCCGGTGACGGTCTTGATGACGTCAGGTCCCGTGATGAACATGTGTGATGTTTTGTCCACCATCACCACGTAGTCGGTGAGGGCGGGGGAGTAGGCGGCGCCGCCGGCGGAGGGTCCCATGATCAGGGAGATCTGCGGCACCACACCCGAGGCGTGGACGTTGTTGCGGAAGATATCGGCGAACATGGCCAGCGAGGCCACGCCTTCCTGGATGCGTGCTCCGCCGCCGTCGAGGATGCCCACCACGGGGCAGCCGTTCCGCAGCGCGAATTCCTGCACTTTGACGATCTTTTCGCCGTTGACCTGGCTCAGGGAGCCGCCGTACACGGAGAAGTCCTGGCTGTAGACGGCTACGGGACGCCCGTCCACGGTGCCGTAGCCGGAGACCAGGCCGTCGCCCAGGGGCTTCTTCTTGTCCATGCCGAATGCGGTGGAGCGGTGTACTGCCAGGGCGTCGAATTCCACGAATGAGTCTTCATCCAGCAGGAGGGCTATCCGTTCCCGGGCGGTGTTCTTGCCCCGGGCGTGCTGCTTTTCGATTGCTTCGGGACCGGAGGGCTGTTCGGCACGGGCCTGGCGGTCGCGGAAATCGGCGATCTTTCCCGCTGTCGTTGTCAGATCGTGGCTCATCAAAATATCTCCGGCTCTGTAGCAGATTGGTCCTGTGGCGCTGTTTCTGGTGGCAGGTCTGATGCGGGAGTTAAGTAGCATCCACACAAAAAACGAACCCTGCTGGCTAGTCTAGTGACGCTTCTGACGCCCGCCGCTGTAGAAAACCTACAATTTTCTGCCGTGCCGCAGCCCGCCGCGCCATGTTACTCGCCGGTAACATATCTGCGTTAGAGTGGTTTTTATGACTTTGAGCAATGATGCTTCGGGATCGCCTGCAAGCCCCTACCAGCGCACGGGTTCCCTCCGGGGCCGCACCATTTTGATGTCCGGCGGAAGCCGCGGGATCGGGCTGGCCATTGCCACCCGGGCGGCGCAGGACGGCGCGAACATCGTGCTGCTGGCCAAGACCGGACAGCCGCATCCGAAACTTGAAGGCACCGTCTACACGGCTGCCGAACGGCTGGAGGCGGCCGGCGGCCAGGCACTCCCGCTGGTGGGTGATGTCCAGCGTGATGAGGACGTGGCGGGAGCCGTTTCAGCGGCAGTGGAGCGCTTCGGGGGCATCGACGTCGTCATCAATAACGCCTCCGCGATTGACCTCTCGGGCACCGATGCGGTGGACATGAAAAAGTACGACCTGATGCAGGACATCAATGTCCGCGGGACGTTCCTGCTGTCCAAGCTGGCCCTGCCCGCGCTGCGCGCTTCCGCCGGCGGGCACATCCTTACCCTCTCACCCCCGCTGAACCTCGCTCCGCACTGGGCCGGAAAGCATTTGGCCTACACCATGGCGAAGTACGGAATGAGCCTGACCACCCTGGGACTCGCCGAGGAGTTGAAGGGTGACGGGATCAGCGTCAACTCGCTGTGGCCGTGCACCCTGATCGACACCGCAGCCATCCGCAACATGCCCCGGGGCGACGAAATTGTCCAGGCAGCGCGCGGGCCGCAGATCATGGCTGATGCCGCGCACGCCGTCCTGACCGGCGCCAATCTACGCGCCGGCAGCGCGGCAAGCGGCAACTTCTACACGGACGAAGAGGTCCTTGCTGCAGCCGGTGTGGACGACTTCCGCCCCTACAGCCTCGGGGCCCCGGAGGAACGGCTGGTTCCGGACATCTTCCTGTAGGCGGCACCTCCTGCCGCGTATCGGGAGGATTTAGCTCGGTAGGATTTAGCTATGGATGACGCACACACCCCCGGTACGCCCCTGAACCGGAGGGACCTGGCGGACCAGGACTTCCTGTCCGCCACCGGCATCCCCCGGCTGGAGGTGGTGGATTCCACGGGGTCCACCAATGCTGACCTGCTTCGCTCGGTCACCGCCGAGCCTGCTGCCTGGCCGGACCTGTCCGTGCTCACGGCGGAGTACCAGACGGCAGCGCGGGGCCGGCTGGACCGGCACTGGGAAGCTCCGCCGCTGAGCTCCATCTCCGTTTCCGTTGTCCTGCGGCCCGCGAATGCCGAGGGGCGGCCGCTGCCCACCCAGACGTATTCCTGGTTGTCGCTGGTCGCCGCCCTGGCCCTGCGCGAGACCCTCCTGGAAACGGCTGGCATCCCAGCGGAGCTGAAGTGGCCCAACGACGTCCTGGTGCGGGGCAAAAAGATCGCGGGCATCCTGGCACAGCTTGGGCCCATGGTGGATGGTTCCGTGCCGCCCGTCATCCTGGGGACCGGCTTGAACGTCACCCTTGGTGCGGCGGACCTTCCTGTCCCCACCGCCACCTCGGTGATGCTGGAGGATGCCCGGACGGTGGACCGGACCTTGCTCCTGAAGAGCTACCTTTCAAAGTTTGCCGTCCTGTACCGCAGCTTCTGCAATGCCGACGGCGATCCGGCGGCAGGGATGGCTGGGGGCACGTCACTGCACAAGCGGGTTGAGGCCGCCATGGTCACCCTGGGCAAGCAGGTGCGGGCCCAGCTGCCGGGGGACCACGAAATCATCGGCCACGCGTCCCGGCTCGACGACTACGGGTCGCTGCTGGTGGTGGACCGTGACTCCCGCGAGCACGTGGTCACTGCCGGGGACGTGGTGCACCTGCGGCCGTGGACCTCCCCGGACGCCGGCCAAGGCGGTTATGCGTAAAAGCCTTGTCCCGGGCGAACAGGTGATTGTCACCACCCGCCCGCAGCCGAGGAAACTTGCAGGTGCCGCGGCTGCCTTTATTCTGTCGCCGGCCCTTGCCGCCTATTTTTCGGCCTGGGTGATCCGCGGCGAAGCCGGGCGGGCAGTCCCTGCCCTTTCCGGCCGTTGGACACCCTGGCTCGTGACGGGGTGTGTCCTGGCGGCTGCTTCGGTGTGGCTGGGCTTCTGCCTGCCCCGGCTGCTGCGGTGGCACGGGACCCGCTATACGCTGACCAGCAGGAGGATGGTGGCGAGGTCCGGCATGTGGAACCGGCAGGACCGGCAGGTGAACCTTGCTTCGGTCCGCAACCTGACTGTCCATGAGTCGGTCCTGCAACGCCTCTTCCGTTCCGGGAATATATCCTTGGAAACCGGGCACCAGGGAGTGGTCACATTCCAGGATGTGCCGGAAGTAGCCAGGTTCCGCGACTTCATCCTCGATGCCATCGAGGACCTGCCGGACGAGGACGATGCCCAGCCGGGCGCAACAGCGGATTTCCCCGCCGGGGCTTTGCCGTGGGAAATGAGAGAAGGTGGACCAGATGAACGATGAGCACCAGCAGGAACGCGTCGAATCCATCGCGCCCACTCCTGCCGCGGACGCCCACCCGGCCACCGGCACCATGTCCGCCGAAAGGCTGGCCATGAAGGCCCTGGAGGCGCGCCTGCTGGGCGGGGAACGCAAGCTCCGCCGTCGTGAAGTCGCCGCCGGTGCGGGCCTGTCCCTGCTGTCCGCGCGTAAACTTTGGCGTGCCTTGGGTTTTCCGAACTTCGGCGACGAGGATGTTGCCTTCACCGAGCGCGACCAGGCAGCACTCTCCACGGTGGTGGACCTGGTGCGGTCAGGAAAGCTGACCGAAGAAGCTGCCATTTCCGTCACCCGCTCCATCGGCCAAATGACGGACCGGATGGTGGTGTGGCAGATTGAGGCCCTCGTGGAAGACATGGTGCACGAACAGGGCGTCACCGATGCCGTGGCCCGCAAGCGCCTGGTGAATGAGCTCCCGGCGCTGGTGGACGCACTGGAGGAAATGCTGGTCTATTCCTGGCGCCGCCAGCTCAACGCCGGCATCCAGCGGCTCGCGGTGCGCGCCGAAGCCGGCCTGCAGGCCAGCGAAGAAGGCCGCGAAGGCGACGAGGACGACGCCCCGCTGCCCCTGGCACGCGCCGTCGGCTTCGCTGACCTGGTGTCCTACACCAGCCTGTCCCGCCGCATGAACGAAAAAACCCTGGCCCGGCTGGTTCAGCGGTTTGAAAACAAGTGCGCGGAAATCATTTCTGTTGGCGGCGGCCGCCTGGTCAAGACCGTGGGTGACGAAGTCCTCTACATTGCGGAAACTCCGGCCGCAGGCGCGGAAATCTCCCTGGCGCTGGCCCAGGCCTTTACCGAGGACGAGATCCTGCCGGAAGCCCGGGTGGCGATGGTCTGGGGCCGGATCCTGTCCCGGCTCGGCGATATTTACGGCCCCACCGTGAACCTTGCCGCCCGGCTGACCACTTTGGCGGACCCGGGCACGGTTCTCGTGGACTCCATGACTGCCTCCGCGCTGGAGCACGATGAACGGTTTGTGATGGTGCCGCAGCCGCCCGAGAACGTCCGTGGTTTTGGCGAAATCCGCCCGGTGCGCCTCACCCGCGGGCTGGGCAAGGGGCTGGTCCTGGACTAGCGCCCTGCTGTAGACCTCAACGCCAGAAACCGAACCTATCCAGGACAGGCATGAAACACCATCCCGCCAGCGTTTCCTCCAGCTTCGAAGGGTCGGGGCTGACCCTGAGCCATGGTTCCGGAACCGACCGGGGGCACCGCCGGGAGTTGAACGAGGACTCCTACATCGCCTCCGATCCTGTTTTTGCCGTGGCCGACGGGATGGGAGGGCACGAGGCCGGCGAGGTTGCCAGCAGCCTTTGCATCCGGGCGCTGGCCGCGATTCCCCAGGTCTCCACGGGTGAGCGGAGCATCACCCCCGCGGCGCTCGAGCAGTACCTGGCCGGGGCTGACCTCGCCATCCGTGAGGCCACCGGTGCGCGCGCCGGTACCACCCTGACGGGCGCGGTTGTTGTTGAGCAGCTTGGCAGGCCGTACTGGCTGGTGCTGAATGTCGGTGATTCCCGCACCTACCGCATGAACGGCGGAAATCTCGAGCAGATCAGCGTGGACCACTCTGAGGTCCAGGAGCTTGTGGACGCAGGCGAAATCACGCCGGAACAAGCCCTGGTGCATCCGCGCCGGCATGTCGTCACGCGGGCGCTGGGCACCGGGGATGAGACGGAGGCAGACTACTGGCTGCTGCCTGTTCAGGATGGGGACCGCCTTCTTAT
The DNA here is from genome assembly GCF_054792695.1 of Arthrobacter sp. Z1-9. Lineage (NCBI taxonomy): Bacteria > Bacillati > Actinomycetota > Actinomycetes > Micrococcales > Micrococcaceae > Arthrobacter > Arthrobacter sp. Z1-9. Next base: position 1,505,344 of record NZ_CP096456.1, read on the forward strand.
CTGCTCTGACGGCCTGACCGGAGAGCTGACGGACGAGCAGATCTTCCGGATCCTCAGCGCCGAAGCGCACCCCCAGGACGCCGTTGACTCCCTCATCCAGGCCGCGCTTCGCAGCGGCGGCAGGGACAACGTTACTGTGATTGCCATCGATGCCAGGATCAGCACAAGCTGACAACGGGCCGCCCCAGCCGCCGGGAATACTGGGCGGATAAATGCTGCGCGGATTAATACTGCGCGGATAAATGCTGGGCGGACACGGGCCGCGCCGGGCCAGGCGGTCCGAACGTCCCGACCATCGTGGCCGGGTCCCCTTGGCGGGCACCGGCGGAGAATTCTTCGGCTGGTGGAGCAGGACCCGCCTTACCGGCGCACTGATCCCGCCCCGCTGCGCGGGTAAGGCAAGATAGGTCTGTGAGCACAGGACCAGGCCCCGCACAACAGACCGCCACCCGGACCGCCGCAGCCGGCGAACCGGAAACCATCCCCGCTGAATCGGTCCGCGAGGAATACGAAAACCTCGTCGATTTGGTGCGGAAGTATCGGTTCGCGTACTACCAGGAGGACACGCCCCTGGTCTCCGACGCGGAATTCGACGAACTTTTCCGGCGGCTGGAGGAGATTGAGGCCCTTCATCCGGAACTGGTGTCCAACGACTCACCCACCCAGGAAGTGGGAGGGGAAGTCTCCGCCGCCTTCGCCGCCGTGGAGCACCTGCAGCGGATGTACAGCCTTGAGGATGTCTTCTCCCTCGACGAACTCGAGGCCTGGCTCACCAAAGCGTCAGCCGGCATCGCCAAGCTCGGGGACGGCTCACAGCAGCCGGCGTGGTTGACCGAGCTGAAAATCGACGGCCTCGCCGTCAACCTGCTGTACCGGGACGGCAAACTGGTGCGCGCCGCCACCCGCGGCGACGGCTTCACCGGTGAGGACATCACCCACAACGTCCTCACCATCAAGGAAATCCCGCAGGAACTGCGCGGCGGGGGCTTTCCGGCGGAAGTGGAAATCCGCGGTGAAGTGTTCATTCCCTCGAAGGCTTTCGCCGAATTCAACGAAGCCCTGATTGAAGCCGGCAAGGCGCCCCTGGCCAACCCCCGGAACGCCGCAGCGGGTTCGTTGCGCCAGAAGGACCCGGCGGAAACCGCCAAGCGGCCCCTGAAGATGTTTGTCCACGGCATCGGCGCCCGCGAAGGGCTCCAGGCGCGCAGCCAGTCCGAAACCTATGACCTTCTGAGGGACTGGGGCCTTCCGGTCAGCCCGTATTCGGAGGTGCTGGGGAGCCTGGCGGAAGTCCTGGACTTCATCAAACGGTACGGGGACCAGCGCCACAAGCTGCTTCACGAAATCGACGGCATTGTGGTCAAAGTTGATGACTTCGCCACCCAGCGTGCCCTCGGCTACACCACACGCGTGCCGCGGTGGGCGGTGGCGTACAAGTACCCGCCCGAGGAAGTCCACACCAAGCTCCTGGACATCCAGGTCAACGTGGGCCGCACGGGACGGGTCACACCCTTCGGCATGATGGAGCCCGTTAAAGTGGCAGGCTCCACAGTAGAGATGGCTACCCTGCACAACCAGGACGTGGTCAAGGCCAAGGGCGTGAAAATCGGCGACATCGTGGTGCTCCGCAAGGCCGGCGATGTCATCCCGGAAATCGTGGGCCCGGTCCTGGCCCTGCGCGACCAGCAGGATCCTCCGGTCCGGGATTTTGTGATGCCCACCGAATGCCCCTCTTGTGGAACGCCCCTCGCCCCGGCCAAGGAGGGCGACGTGGACATCCGTTGCCCCAATGCCAAGTCCTGCCCCTCGCAGCTGCGCGAGCGGGTGTTCCACCTCGCCGGCCGCGGCGCTTTCGACATTGAAGCACTCGGCTGGGAAGCGGCGATCGCCCTGACCCAGCCGGCGGAACCCGAAATCCCGCCGCTGACCACCGAAGCGGCCCTCTTCGACCTCACGCCGGAGCTGCTGGCCGGGGTCAGGATCCGGCGCGAAAAGCGTTCCAAGGGTGTGGCCACCGGAGAATTCGAACTGGTGCCGTACTTCTTCAGCAAGGGCACCGCGAAATCGCCGTCCAAGCCCAGCGCCACCACCGAGAAGCTTTTCCGCGAACTCGAGAAGGCCAAAACCCAGCCGCTGTGGCGCGTACTGGTGGCGCTGTCCATCCGGCACGTTGGACCGCGCGCCTCCCGCGCGCTCGCCACAGCCTTCGGCACCATGGACGCCATCCGGAAGGCGTCGGAGGAGGAACTGGCCCACGTGGACGGCGTGGGACCCACCATCGCCGCCGCCCTGAAGGAATGGTTTGCCGAGGACTGGCACCTGGAGATCATCGACCGGTGGGCCGCAGCCGGCGTCAGGATGGAGGACGAACGGGACGAATCCGTGCCCCGCACCCTGGACGGACTGACAGTGGTGGTCACCGGCTCCCTGCCAAACTTCAGCCGGGACGAGGCCAAGGAAGCCATCCTCATCCGCGGCGGCAAGGCCTCAGGTTCCGTTTCCAAAAACACCAGCTACGTGGTGGCCGGCGAGAACGCCGGCACCAAGCTGGACAAGGCCGAGCAGCTTGGCCTTCCCGTTTTGGACGAGGACGGCTTCCGGCAACTCCTGGACGGCGGTCCGGCAGCACTGGCGGATGCGGCATACGGAGCCGCGGCGGCGGCAACCCCATGAGCGCGGACAACCCCGTGAGCCGCGCCGGGGGAGCCGGCCAAGTAACGCCCGCCGGGTTGCTGGAAGTAGCCAAACGGGCTGCCGCCGCGGGCGCCGCAGTCCTGGCCAGCCGCAGCACCGAGGCGCTCCAGGCGAGCAACAAGGGCGACGCCGGCGATTGGGTCACCGCCTTCGACGTCGCCGCAGAGCACGCTGTCCGGGACGTCCTTGCCGCGGCCCGTCCCAATGACAGCATCACCGGCGAGGAACACGGAACCACCAGACCGGCGGAGCCTACCGGTTACCGCTGGTCCATCGACCCGCTGGACGGCACCACCAACTTCATCCGCAACATCGTCTACTACGGCACCTCGGTGGCAGTCGCCGATGCCGACGGCGTCTGGCTTGCCGGCGTCGTCAATGCCCCTGCGCTGGGCCGCGTGTACTACGCTGCCCGCGGCGAGGGTGCGTGGCTGGAGGAATACGGGGCCCTGACCCGGCTCGAGGGGCCGGTTCCGGGGCGCAAGGGGCAGATCCTCGCCACCGGGTTCAACTACGACCCGCAGGTCCGCTCCGAGCAGGCCGCCCAGTTCGCCGAACTGATGAAGGGTTTCGCGGACGTCCGCAGGCTGGGGTCCGCTGCCCTGGACCTGTGCCTGGTGGCGGACGGCACCCACGACGCGTTCGGCGAGCGCGGGCTCAACGAGCACGACTTTTCGGCCGGGGCGCTCATTGCCGAGGAAGCCGGCTGCTGGGTCCGCCGGCCCCGGCTGACCAGCCCGCTCGACGGCGGCCCCAGCGACCAGGAACGGCTGGACGCCTGGACCTGCGCCGCGAGCCTGGAGCTGTCCGGCAAATTCCCGCTCTGAGGCGGCATCTGCAAGGTTATGGCCCACTCAAGGGGCCGGGGGTGATAGTTCAGTCACGGAAACCCCGGTTTCGCGCGCCGCTACTGGCTGGTAGCACTACCATTGACGGGTGCATTCGCAGATATCTGTCCGTCCCGCCGTCGAAACCGATTTCGACGCCGTTGCCCGCATCACCAGGGATTCCTACCTGGCGGCCGGGTACTTTGATGACGCCGACCACCCTTACATGCGCAAGGTCCAGGACGTCGCACTGCGGGCAGGCCAGGCCACCGTCTGGGTGGCGGAGCGGGCAGGGCAGGTGGTCGGTTCGGTCACGCTGGCCCGCGCCGGCGAGCCGTACGCGGACATTGCCCTGCACGATGAACTGGAGTTCCGCATGCTGGTGGTGGACCCGGCCGTGCAGCGCAGCGGTGCCGGCAAGGCCATGATGGCGGCAATCCTTGAGCATGCCAAGGAACTGGACGGGGTCAAGGGTGTGTCCCTGACCACCGGGAGCACCTGGGAAAGCGCCCGCGGCCTGTACAACAAAACCGGGTTCGCCAGGGTCCCGGAAAGGGACTGGACCGTGCCCGGGACTGACATAAAACTGCTGGTTTACCGGCTGGACCTGTAGCCGCCCTAAAGTGGTGCCGACCCACTCCAGCTTTGAAAGGCCCACCATGCGCAAAACCTTCGGCACCGGCTCCGTTTGGGAACAGACCCTCGGGTACTCCCGGGCCGTCCAGGTGGACAACACCCTCTACATTTCCGCCACCGCCGCGAGCGGCGAGGACGGCATCGTGGGCAATGACTTCTACACCCAGACCCAGTTCATCCTGCAGAAGCTCGGCAAGGTCCTTGCGGACGCCGGCTTCAGTTTCGAGGACGTGGTGCAGTCCAAGCTGTACCTGACGGACATCAGCCAGTGGGAAGAAGCGGGACGAGCCCACGGCGAGGTGTTCGGCGACATCCGGCCCACCCTGTCACTGGTGCACGTCCTTCCGTTCCTGGACCCTGAGATGCTGGTGGAAATCGAGCTCGTGGCGCAGAAGAGCGCCAGCTAGCTCCCCACCCTCCCGTCAGGTAGCCGGCAGGCCGTAGCGATGCTCGGGCCTGCCGGTGGTCCCGTACCGCAGCTGGATGTCCACCGCGCCGTCGTCGGCCAGCGAGGACAGGTACCGCTGCGCGGTGGCCCGGGAAACACCCACCCGGCTGGCCACTTCGGCCGCCGAGTACTGTTCACCCGGCACCAGTGATTCAAGCACCGCTGCTTCCGTTGCCGAGCGGGGCTTTGACGACGGCGTGACGTCGCCGGGGATCAGGGCACGCTTGGCCCGCTCCACCGCATCCTGGTCCAGCGCGCCGGGCTGGCCCAGCAGGCGACGGTACCGAGCATAGGACCGCAGCTGCTGGGACAGTGACTCGGAGGTAAACGGCTTCAGCAGGTAGCCCAGTGCGCCGCGGCGGAACGCTATGCGAAGCGATGCAGCATCCGAGGCTGCACTGAGGATCATGGTGTCCACATCAAGTTGCTGCAGCAGGTCCAGGCCGGAGGCGTCCGGGAGATAGACGTCCAGCAGCACCAGGTCCGGCCGAAGGCTGTGGATGGCCTGCAGCGCGAGCGACGCCGTTCCCACCGGTGCCAGCGCCAGGAAGCCCGCCACCGAATCCACATAGGCGGCGTGGAGCTTCGCGACGTGGAAGTCGTCATCCACGATCAGCACCCGAAAGTCCTCAGCCATTGTTGTCCTTCCCGGCTGCATCCGCCAGCCCTGTGCCTGCCTGTTCCGCCTTCTTGATTCCGGCTGTGGTGCCGGGGAGCGTGGCCATAAAAACTGCTCCTGGCCCGCCCCTGGCACCCGGGTCCAGCAGCGTAACGTCCCCGCCGCGGCGCCGCGCCAGCTGCCGGGCCAGCGCCAGCCCAAAGCCCTGGCCGCCGCCTGCACGGACCGGACCGGAGGCGGTGGTGAAGCCTTCGGCGAAAACCGTTTCCGCCTCCGTCCCTTCGGCCAGCCCGTCGCCTGAATCGGCGACGACCACGTGGAGGGTCCCGCCGTCGTCGCCCGGGTCATCCATGATTTCCAGTTCAACCCAGCGGTCCGGAGCTGAACCTGCAACGGCGGCGTTCACGGCGTTGTCGATCAGGTTGCCCAGCACGGTGGTAACGTCCTGCGCCTCGGTGACCTGTCCGCGGACCAGGGTTTCCGGGCCGATGCGCAACGCAACCCCGCGCTCGTCGGCCTCCACTCCCTTCGCTCCAACGAAGGCCTGAAGGTAGGGGTCCTGGAGCAGCTCGGCCTGGTCCACCGGGAACTTCAGCGGTCCCGTGGCCGCCAGCCGCGCCAGGTACTCGCGTGCCTGCTGGTGCTCTCCGATGCTCATAAACCCGGCGATGGTGTGCAGCTGGTTGGCGAACTCATGCCGCTGTGCCCGCAGCGCGGTGGACATGGTGCCCACGGCGTCCAGCTGCCGGGTGAGCTGCTGCAGTTCCGTCCGGTCGCGGAGCATCACCACCCACCCCAGGTCCTCACGCCGGTGGAGGGCCTTGCTGGCGTTGGCCACCAGCACCCGCCCGCCGGCCACCAGTTCCACGGCGGCATCTGTCCCGGAGCCGGCGCGGGTCAGGGACTTCAGCTGATCCGGTACCGGGGCGTCCTCCCATGCGGTTCCGGTCAGGTCAGGCGAGTCCAGCAGCCGTTGCGCTGCGGCGTTGAACACACTGATCCGGCCGTCGGCGGAAACGCCGATGACGCCGTCGTCCACGCCCTGGAGGACAGCCACCTGGTCGTGGACCAGGCTGCCGATCTCCTCCGGTTCCAGGCCCAGGGTGAGGCGCTGGAGGCGGCGGCGCAGCAGGAAGGACCCCAGGATGCCGGCGAGGAGCGCGCCGGCGGCGGTGAGGGCAACCGGGCCGATGTCACGGGCCACGCTCTGACCCACTGTTTCCATCGAATACCCCACGCTGACCTCGCCCACCACCGTGGTGCTGCCCGGAGCGTAGACGGGCACCTTCGCCCCGGCCGACGGGCCGAGCGTCCCGGTGTTCCGGGTGGTGACCTCCCGGCCGGACAGGGCCTCGGACGGATCCGTACTCACGCGTTCCCCGAGCCGCCGGGGGTCCGGATGCGCCAGCCGAAGGCCCGTTTCGTCGGTGATGACCACAAACAGGGCACCTGTCCGGGTCCGTGCTGCTTCGGCCGACGCCATCAGCGGCCCGGCAGCCAGTTCCGCGGCCGGGGGTGTGCCGGCCTGTTCACTGATGGCCAGCACATCGGCGCGTACGGACGGGTCCGAGGCCACCGTCCGCGCGAGGGTCAGCGCCTGGTTCTCCGCCTCGCTGCCCACCCTGTCGTACGTCAGCCACGCGTGGACGCCGGCACTGAGCAGAACCACCAGCAGGACCACCGCCAGTTGGAGCAGGAGCGTCTGGGTGGAGAACCGGAGCGGCGCGCGGGGGCTGGAACGCGGCATGGTCCTCCTTGATTCAGGTGCCTGGCGGGGGGCTTCGGGAAGCTGTGAGCACAATGAGCAAAATGCTCGCAATAAGCAGTATGCCAATCAATTGAGCCAAAGGCACGGCCGTGACGGCGGCCACTCTACAGTCTGTAGCACGCGTCACAACGCTGTGCCGCTGTTCACAAAGAAGGAGCCGGCCGTGCTGGTATTACTTGGATTCGCAATGATCGCGGTATTCATGGTGCTGATCATGACGAAGAAGTTGACGCCAGTGCTGGCGTTGATCATCGTCCCAACAGTTTTTGGACTTTTCGCGGGTGCCGGCCTTGGCATCGGCGACATGGTGATGGACTCGATGAAGGCCATGACCTCAACAGCAGCCCTGCTGATGTTCGCCATCATCTACTTCGGGCTGATGATCGACGTGGGGCTCTTTGACCCGCTGGTCCGGTTTATCCTGCGCAAGCTGGGCAACGACCCCGCCAAGGTAGTGCTGGGAACCGCAATCCTGGCGGCCGCCGTGTCCCTTGACGGCGACGGCTCCACCACGTTCATCCTCACCACCGCTGCCATGCTGCCGATCTACCTCCGGCTGAAGATGAGCCCCGTGGTCCTCACCTGCGTGGCCGGCCTGGCCAACGGCACCATGAACATCGTGCCGTGGGGCGGCCCCACCGCCCGCGCCGCCACCGCCCTGAAGATCGACGTCAACGACGTCTTTGTCCCGATGCTTCCCTCCCTCCTGGCCGGCATCGCCGTCGTCCTGGCCTTCGCCTGGCTGCTCGGCCTGCAGGAGCGCAACCGCCTCCGGGCCACCGCCCCGGAAATCTGGGGAGTGCCGGAGACCGCTGAAGCGTTCGACGGCGGCGCTCCCGCCGGCGGCCCGCGCAATGGTTCCGGCCGCGGTACCTCACCTGTTCCCGCAACGGGCGGCCCCGCCGTCGACGGTTCCTCGGTGGCACTGCTCGAACGCACCGAGGACCTGGTGGACGACAGCGACACTGCCATGGCTGACACCGCCCTCGACCCCAACCGCAAGACCCTGCGCCCCAAGCTGCAGTGGTTCAACCTGGGGCTCACCGTTGCCGTTATGGGCATGCTGATCGCCGACCTCGTGCCCCTGCCGTACGTCTTTATGGTGGGTTCCGCCATCGCACTGCTGGTGAACTTCCCCAACGTCAAGGACCAGGCCACCCAGATCGTGGCCCACGCGCCGTCGATCGTGGCCGTGGTCAGCATGGTGATGGCTGCCGCAGTCCTCACCGGCGTCCTCACCGGCACGGGCATGGTGGAAGCGATGTCCGCCTGGCTGGTACAGATCATCCCGACCTCCATGGGCCCGTTCCTGGCTGTCATCACCGGCGTCCTGAGCATCCCCATGACGTTCTTTATGAGCAACGACGCCTTCTACTTCGGTGTTCTCCCCGTCCTGAGCGAGACCGCCGGCCACTACGGCATCAGCGCCGCCGAGATGGCCCGTGCCTCCATCACCGGCCAGCCGTTCCACATGCAGAGCCCGCTGGTTCCGGCCATCCTGCTCCTGGTGTCGCTTGCCAAGGTTGACCTCGGCGACCACCACAAGAAAGTCCTGTGGCGCAGCGCCGTGGTTTCCCTGGTCATGCTGGGAATTGGCATGCTGACCGGAGCCATCGGAATCGGTTAGTCTGTAGCTGCCGTGCTGCTGCCCTTCGCGGGCGGTGACCGGTCTGAAGGTGCCCGTCTGACGCCCGCTGGGGGCCGTCAGACGGGCATCACCGTTTCCCCACTAGAATGGACCGGAAAATCAATTCAAACTTTGCAGGGGAGATCCATGGCTGCGATCAACCGTGACGACGTCGCGCATCTCGCGCGGCTCGCTCACATTGAGATGAGTGCCCAAGAGCTGGACAGGATGGCCGGAGAACTCGCCGTCATCGTTGAATCAGTCAAGTCCGTGAGCCAGGCTGCCGGCGACGATGTCCCGGCGACGTCCCACCCCATCCCGCTGAACAACGTGTTCCGCGAGGACGTTGTGGGACACACCTTCACCGCGGAACAGGCGCTCTCCGGCGCACCGGACTCCGACGAGAACCGTTTCAAGGTCCCGGCAATCCTGGATGAGGCATAAGCATGACTGACAACAACGAACTCATCCGCCTCTCCGCAGCCCGGCTGGCCGAAAAGCTGGCCGCCGGCGAGGTGACCTCAGTCGAGGTCACCCAGGCGTACCTGGACCGGATCGCTGCTGTTGACGGCGGGGAACGGGGCGTCAACGCGTTCCTGCACGTCAACGCCGAGGAAGCCCTCGCCGTCGCCGCCGAGGTGGACGCCATCCGTGCTGCAGGCGGTGCAGAGGCCGAAGCCCTGCACGTCCTGGCCGGCGTTCCCATCGCCGTCAAGGACCTCATTGTCACGGTGGGCCAGCCCACCACGGCAGGCTCCAAAATCCTGGAGGGCTGGCACAGCCCCTACGACGCCACGGTCGTGGAACGCCTGCGCGCCGCGAAGATGCCCATCCTGGGCAAGACCAACCTGGACGAGTTCGCGATGGGCTCCTCCACCGAACATTCTGCCTACGGGCCCACCCGCAACCCGTGGGACCTGGACCGGATCCCGGGCGGCTCCGGCGGCGGTTCCGCTGCCGCCGTCGCGGCTTTCGAAGCGCCCCTCGCCCTCGGCACGGACACCGGCGGGTCCATCCGCCAGCCCGGTGCAGTCACCGGAACCGTCGGCGTGAAGCCGACTTACGGCAGCGTGTCCCGCTACGGGGCCATCGCCATGGCGTCCTCGCTGGACCAGATCGGTCCGGTTTCGCGGACGGTCCTGGACTCAGCCCTCCTGCACGAAGTCATCGGCGGGCACGATCCCCGTGACTCCACCTCCCTTTCCGACCCGTTGGCCGACCTCGTGGCCGCAGCGAAAACGGGCAGCGTTGAGGGCATGCGGATCGGCATCATCAAGGAACTCCACGGCGAGGGCTACCAAGCCGGCGTCGAAAACCGCTTCAATGACTCCCTGGAGCTCCTCAAGGAGGCCGGCGCGGAAATCGTCGAGGTCTCGTGCCCCAACTTCCAGTACGCCCTGGGTGCCTACTACCTGATCATGCCTTCCGAGGCGTCCTCCAACCTCGCCAAGTTCGACGGCGTCCGGTACGGCCTGCGCGTCCTCCCCGAGGACGGGCCCATGACCATCGAGCGCGTTATGGGTGCCACCCGCGCCGCCGGCTTCGGGGACGAAGTGAAGCGCCGCATCATCCTGGGCACCTATGCACTGAGCGCCGGTTACTACGACGCCTACTATGGCTCCGCCCAGAAGGTGCGCACGCTGGTGCAGCGCGACTTCGACGCAGCCTTCACCGTGGCCGACGTCCTGATTTCCCCCACGGCGCCCACCACGGCCTTCCGCCTTGGCGAGAAGCTGGACGACCCCCTGGCCATGTACCTCAACGACGTCGCCACCATCCCGGCCAACCTGGCAGGTGTTCCGGGCCTGTCGCTGCCAGGCGGCCTTGCAGACGAGGACGGACTGCCCGTTGGCATCCAGCTGCTCGCCCCCGCCCGGGAGGACGCCCGCCTGTACCGGGTGGGCGCCGTCCTGGAGTCACTGCTGGAGGCCAAATGGGGAGGGCCGCTGCTGGCCCAGGCGCCGGAACTGGGCGAGCTCGTAGAAGCCAAGGAGGCAAAATAATGAACACTGACGCAATCCTGAGCTTCGAAGAGGCCATGGAGAAGTACGATCCCGTCCTGGGGTTCGAGGTCCACGTGGAGCTCAACACCAAGACCAAGATGTTCTCCTCCGCCCCGAACGTCTTCGGCGACGAGCCCAACACCAACGTCAATGAAGTTGACCTGGGCATGCCCGGCGTCCTGCCGGTGGTCAACAAGGCTGCGATCGAGTCCTCGATCAAGATCGGCCTCGCCCTCAACTGCAAGATCGCCGAGTCCTGCCGCTTCGCCCGGAAAAACTACTTCTACCCGGACACCCCCAAGAACTTCCAGACCTCCCAGTATGACGAACCCATCGCCTACGACGGCTACCTGGACATCGAACTGTCCGACGGCACCGTGTTCCGCGTGGAGATCGAACGCGCCCACATGGAGGAGGACGCCGGAAAGCTGACCCACATGGGCGGCGCTACCGGCCGTATCCAGGGCGCCGACTTCTCGCTGGTGGATTACAACCGTGCCGGTGTGCCGCTGGTGGAAATCGTCACCAAGCCCATCGAGGGCGCCGGTTCGCGTGCTCCGGAACTCGCCAAGGCGTACGTGGCCGCGGTGCGCGAAATCGTGAAGAACCTGGGTGTCTCCGACGCGAAGATGGAAAGGGGCAACGTCCGCTGCGACGCCAACGTCTCGCTCCGTCCGCACGGCCGTGAACGTTTTGGCATCCGCTCCGAAACCAAGAACGTGAACTCGCTGCGCGCCGTCGAACACGCCGTCCGCTACGAGATCCAGCGCCACGCCGCCGTCCTGGATGCCGGCGAGCCCGTCATCCAGGAGACCCGCCACTGGCACGAGGACACGCGCACCACCACGTCCGGCCGGGCTAAGTCCGACGCCGACGATTACCGCTACTTCCCGGAACCCGACCTGGTTCCCGTGGTCCCGTCGCGGGAGTGGGTGGAGGAACTCCGGGCCACCCTGCCCGAGCCGCCGGCCGCGCGCCGTAAGCGCCTGCAGGCCGACTGGGGCTACTCAGACCTCGAATTCCGCGACGTGGTGAACGCCGGCGTTATGGACGAGATCGAGGAAACCATTGCCGCCGGCGCCTCGGCTTCCGTTGCCCGCAAGTGGTGGATGGGTGAGATCGTCGGCCGCGCCAAGAATGCCGACGTCGACCCGGGCCAGCTTGGCGTCCAGCCCGCCACCATTGTGGAGCTGGCACGAATGGTGGAAGAAGGCAAGATCAACAACAAGATGGCTTCGGAGGTGCTGGACGGCGTCCTGGCCGGCGAAGGCAGCCCGGCGGAGATCGTGGAGAAGCGCGGACTGGCCGTGGTGTCCGACGACGGGCCGCTGCTCGAAGCGATCGACGCCGCCCTGGCCGCGCAGCCTGGTGTTGCGGACAAGATCCGTGGCGGCAAGGTCCAGGCCATCGGGGCCATTGTGGGCGGCGTGATGAAAGCCACCCGCGGCCAGGCTGACGCCGCCCGCGTCCGCGAGCTGATCCTGGAAAAACTGGGCGTCACCGTCTAGCCCCTTTCCGCCCACCCGGGTCGCAGCTAACGTCATGAAGTTCCGATTTCGTGACGCCTGCTGCGGCCCGGCTGTGTTTTAAGTAGTACTCACTTCCCAGATGCCGGGGAGTACTCGTGTGCGGCGGCGCACGCCGGCCCTACACTGAAGCTCCAGGGCGACCCTTTACGGGAAACAGGCCCTGCCGTCGCTGTGGGAGGTATGGGTATGTCGGGCCGGGAACCGTTAAAACTCCGCAAGGCCGCGCTTGCCGGGGCGGTGGCACTTGCCTTGACGGGCACCGGCGTCGCCATCGCCTGGGCCGCCGACCCGCCGTCGCCGTCGTCGTCATCGGCCCCGGCAAATTCGGAGAAGGCGCAGGGGCACAACAAGCCGGACAAGGCCCAGACGTCCGACAAGCCGGACAAGGCGGAGCGCCCGCAGCAGTTGCACGGGGAAAGCGTGGTCAAGAAGGCCGACGGAACATTCGCGACAGAGCTGGGCCAGCACGGCACGGTGGAGGCGGTCAGCGGTACCTCCATCACCGTCAAGAGCGAGGACGGCTACTCGCAGGCCTACACCGTCACCGCCGAAACGAAGATTGCGCAGGTACCGGCGGCGGACAGCACCCCGGGAACGGCCGACGGCGGCAAGCGGCCTAAGCCGGCAGCGGGGTCTATTGCGGACATCGCCACAGGTGAGGTTGTCCGGATTTCCGGGGTGAAAAACGGGGACCAGGTCACGGCGGAGCGGATCCTTGAAGGCGGCGACCGTTCGGGACCCGGGCCGGGGCGCGGCAACGGACACGGCCACGGCAAGGGCCACTCAAAGTAGGTAGCGGCAAGTGTCGTTTTGGACGCTCAAAACGGCACTTAGTGCTACCCAGTTGGGTTAGCCCTGCTCCACCAGCCCGGCCATGATGCCCTGCAGCGCCTCGGCGACGATCATCACCGAACGCCGCTTGAGGTTCTCAGGCCGCGCCAGCAGATCAATCCGGCGACGGGTGCTGATCCCCTCAAGGGGCCGCAGCACAATGTCCGGGTTGAGCACCGGTCCTGCCGTGTACCTCGGCAGCAGCCCCACTACTCCGCCGGCAGCCACCAGCGCCGCCACCGTCGAGTAGTCGTTGATCCGGTGCACGATATTCAGCTCGCGGCTGGAAACAGCGGCGACGGCGGATAGCACATCGGAGGGGGAGTATCCGGTGTGGCTGGTCACCCACGCCTCGCCGCCGACGTCGTCCGCCGTCACGGCCGCCTTCCCGGCGAGGCGGTGCCCTGCAGGCAATGCCACATCCAGGGGTTCGTGGGCGAGCGGAATCACCGTCACCCGCTCCGCGGGCCACCGCGGGCTGTGGTCCATCCGGTGGGCGAGGACCAGGTCGTAGCGTGCCGTCAAGGCGGGGAAGTCCTGCTGGGCCACGTCCTCGTCCGAGAGCTCAATCCGCGGCTGGCCCGGGGCGTCCAGGATCCTGGCCAGCGGAGCGAACACCGCCTGGCCCGCACTGTGGAACCCGCACAGCGTTACCCGGCCCGCGGCGGAACCATGGTAATTGCCGATGGCATCCCTGGCATCGGCCATCGCACTGACCACGGCGGCGCCGGCATCGGCCAGCACCTGGCCGGCCTCGGTGAGCACCAGGTTGCGGCCCTCCTTGCGGGTGAGGGGAACATCGACTTTCCGCTGCAGCAGGGCCAGCTGCTGGGAGACGGCGGAGGGGGTGACCATCAGGGTATCCGCCACTGCCTTGACGCTTCCCAGGGCGCCGAGTTCGCGCAGGATTTCGAGCTGGTGTATCTCCACCGGTCCAGTGTAAGCGTTAGCTTTCGCTACATCGTCGATTGAGAACTTCGCTGTTGTGCTAAAGCTTCTTCCTCGCTGTAATGAGGAGGGCAGGACCTGCCAACGACGCACAAGAGTAAGGAAGCCGATGAAGGCTTTGTACAAGGCCGGCGCACAGGCCGGCTTCGAGCTGGTGGACCGCCCGGAACCCGTGGCAGGCCCCGCCGACGTGAAGATCCGGGTGATGACCACCGGCATCTGCGGCACCGACCTTCACATCCAGTCGTGGGACTCCTGGGCGCAGGGGATCATTGAAGCTCCCCTCATTCCCGGCCACGAGTTCTACGGCGAAGTGGTCGACATCGGCGAAGATGTCCGCGACGTCAAAGTCGGCGACCGGGTCTCCGGCGAAGGCCACGTGGTCTGCGGGATTTGCCGGAACTGCCGCGCCGGCCGGCGCCAGATGTGCATCCACTCCGTCAGCGTGGGTGTGCAGCGGGATGGCGCATTCGCAGAGTATGTGGTGATCCCGGAAACGAACGTCTGGGTCCATCACGATCCGTCGGTCACCCCTGAACTCGGCGCCATCTTCGACCCCTTCGGCAATGCCGTGCACACGGCCCTCAGTTTCCCGTTGGTGGGGGAGGACGTGCTCATTACCGGTGCCGGCCCCATCGGACTGATGGCCATCGCCGTCGCCCGCCATGCCGGAGCACGCAAAATCGCCATCACCGACGTTTCCCAGCCCAGGCTGGACCTGGCCCGGCAGCTCGGCGCAGACCTTGCCATCGATGTCTCCACCACCCGCGTGCGGGAAGCCCAGCGGGAGCTGGGGATGCGCGAAGGTTTCGACATCGGAATGGAAATGTCCGGCCACCCCGCGGCCCTGCCGGAGATGATCGACAACATGAACCACGGCGGCCGGATCGCCATGCTGGGCCTGCCCAGCCAGGACATCACCATTGACTGGGGCAAGGTAGTGACCCACATGCTCACGCTCAAGGGCATCTACGGCCGGGAAATGTACGAAACCTGGTACGCGATGAGCGCCATGCTCTCGTCCAACCCCGTGTTGCACGCGGGCATCTCCGCCGTCGTCACCGATACGCTGCCTGCCGCCCAGTGGGAAAAAGGCTTCGACCTGGCCCGCAGCGGCACAGGCGGAAAAGTTGTCCTCGACTGGACCCAACTCTAAGGAACACCATGTACACCTCGATCAAGGACCAGCTGAGCACCGAGCTGGAGGACATCCGCACCGCGGGACTCTTTAAGACCGAACGCAGCATCAACTCGCCGCAGTCCAGCCACATCAGCGCCGGCCTTATCGGCCAGCAAGGTGCCACGGTGCTGAACTTCTGCGCCAACAACTACCTGGGCCTGGCGGACCACCCCGAAATCATCGGCGCAGCGAAGGGCGCCATGGACGAACGCGGCTTCGGCATGGCCAGCGTGCGCTTCATCTGTGGCACCCAGGACCTGCACCTGGAGCTCGAGGCCCGGGTCTCCCGGTTCCTCGGAACCGAGGACACCATCCTGTTCTCCAGCTGCTTCGACGCCAACGGCGGTGTCTTCGAATCCCTCTTCGGCCCGGAGGACGCCGTCATCTCCGACGCCCTGAACCACGCCTCCATCATCGATGGCATCCGCCTGTGCAAGGCACAGCGTTACCGGTACGCCAACCAGGACATGGCTGACCTCGAAGCCAAGCTCGTTGAGGCGAAGGATGCCCGCCGCAAGATCATCGTCACTGACGGGGTCTTCTCCATGGACGGGTTCCTGGCGCCGTTGGAGGCCATCTGCGACCTCGCCGAAAAGCACGACGCTTTGGTGATGGTGGACGACTCCCACGCGGTCGGCTTCATGGGCGCAACCGGCGCAGGCACGCCCGAACACGCAGGCGTGTCGCAGCGGGTGGACATCTATACCGGCACCTTCGGCAAGGCACTGGGCGGGGCATCAGGGGGATACGTCTCCGGCCGTGCGGAAGTGGTGGCCATGCTCCGGCAGAAGGCCCGGCCCTACCTCTTTTCCAACTCGCTGGCCCCGGCCATCGTCGCCGCCACCATCAAGGCATTGGACCTGGTGGAGAACTCGGCGGACCTGCGGCGCACGCTTTTTGACAACGCAGCCCTGTTCCGCCGCCGCATGGAGGAGGAGGGCTTCGACCTCCTCCCCGGCGAGCATGCCATCGTCCCGGTCATGTTCGGCGACGCCGTCCTGGCCGCGAGGGTGGCTGACCGGATGCTGCAGCACGGCGTCTTCGTCACCGCCTTCAGCTTCCCCGTGGTTCCACGCGGGGCGGCCAGGATCCGGGTGCAGCTTTCGGCCGCGCATTCAGAGGACGACGTCGAAGCGTGTGTGCGTGCCTTCGTCGCCAGCCGTGCGGAGGTGGCAGCCTGACGGCAGCCACCGCCAGTCCCTGACTCTGCAAGGATGGTGCCATGGCAGCACACTATGACGTCCTGATCGTCGGCGGCGGGATTGCCGGGCTTTCCCTGGCATCGGCGTTGGCAGGCAACTGCAGCGTGGCCTTGGTTGACGCTGAGCAGGAGTTGGCCTACCACACGTCCTCCCGCTCAGCCCGCCAGCTCATCCCCAGCTACGGCCCGCCCGTGGTCCAGGAACTGACGGTCCGCACCCTGGAACTGATCGCAGCCCGCGATGCCGGGTTGCCCGAACCAGTGCTCACGCCCCGCAGCTTCATGTTGATCGGGACTGAGGAGGCGGTGGCAGCGGAAGCCAGCGGCCACATGCGCTCCATCACCCCGGCAGAGGCACTGGAACTCTGCCCGGCATTGGTCCCGGACTCGTTCGCCGCCGCCGGACTGGACACGGGTTCCTTTGGCTGCAACGCACCCCTGCTGCTCGCGGACCACCGCCAGCGGGCACTGGCAGCCGGCGTGGACATCGTTACCGGTGCGCGGGTCCACTCGGCGCAGCGCCTTGGCTCCGGCTGGCAGGTGGGGGCCGGGATGGAGGCATTCGAGGCTGGCGTCCTGGTCAACGCGGCGGGTGCCTGGGCGGACGAACTGGCCGTGATCAGTGGAGTGGAGAAGCTCGGGCTGCAGCCGTACCGGCGCACCGCGGCGATTGCCGCCGTCGAGCGTCCCCTGCCGTCGCAAAGCCCCATGGTGGCGGCTGCGGACAACACGTTCTACTTCCGCCGCGAGGGTGACGACGTGCTGATCTCCCCGTCCGAATCGGTGCCGAGCGGACCGGAGGACGCCAAGCCACGTCCGGGTGACGTGGAGCGCCTGGTGGCCAGGCTCAACCAGCTGACTACACTGGGCATCACGGAAGTCCGCCGTGCCTGGACGGGTTTGCGGACCGCAGCGGCCGACGGCGTCCCCGTGGCCGGCTTCGATGCCGAGGCCCCCGGCTTCTACTGGCTCGCCGGCCAGGGCGGCTATGGCTTCCAGACATCGTCTGCCATGGCAGAGCTCGCGGCCGGGCAAATCCTCGCCGGCCTCGAGTCCGCCGGCAACCCGGCGCAGGCGGCAGACGGTCCGGCATCCCGGACAGCTGGGGCGCTTGCGGCCACCCGATGGTCAGTCCGGCGCTGAAGAATGGTCCTATGAGTACGCTGATCACCAATATCGCCGAGCTGATGACGCAGGACCTGGAGCACCGGGTCCTGAAGGACGCCGCAGTGGTAATCGAAGGTGAACGGATTTCGTGGATCGGCGCAGCCGCAGATGCTCCAGCCGCCGATGACGCGGTGGACGCCGGCGGCAGGGCCATGCTTCCGGGCTGGGTGGACTCCCATACGCACCTGCTGTTCGCCGGTGACCGGACGGCCGAGTTTGAAGCGCGGATGGCGGGGGAGTCGTACTCCGCCGGAGGCATCGCCGTCACCATGAACGCCACCCGCGCCACATCCGATTTCGACCTCACCCGCCTGGCGCTGTCCCGCGTTGACGAAGCCGTTTCGCAGGGAACCACCTACATCGAGACGAAAACCGGCTACGGCCTTGACCTTGAGAACGAGGTCCGGAGCGCCCGCATCGCCTCCACCGTGGCGGACCAGGTCACCTACCTTGGTGCGCACCTGGTCCCTGCCGGACAGGATGCGGACGAGTACACCGACCTCGTGTGCGGCCCAATGCTCTCCGCCGTCCGGCCCTATGTGCAGTGGGCCGACGTATTTTGCGAGGAGGGGGCCTTCACCGCTGAACAATCACGGCGGGTCCTGCTGGCCTGCCGTGACGCAGGCCTGGGGCTGCGCGTCCACGGAAACCAGCTGGGTGAAGGCCCGGGGGTGCAGCTCGCCGTCGAACTTGGAGCCGCAAGTGTGGACCACGTGAATTACCTCGCGGATAAGGATGTTGACGCCCTGGCCGGAACCTGGAGTGGGTGGGATGCCGCTTCCGGAACCGGTGCGACGGGCACTGTGGCAACCTGCCTGCCCGCCTGCGATCTTTCAACCCGCCAGCCCCTTGCCCCCGCCAGAGCGCTGCTGGACGCCGGCGTCCAGGTGGCGCTGGCCTCCAACTCCAATCCGGGCACGTCCTACACCAGCTCGATGGCGTTCTGCGTCACCACCGCGGTGCTGCAGATGGGCCTCAGCGTCCACGAAGCCGTGCGGGCCGCGACCTACGGCGGCGCCCTTGCACTGCACAAAGACAAGGGAAACGACGCCGACGGCGAACGCGCGGTGGGTTCGATCGCCGTCGGACACCGGGCGGATCTTCACCTGCTCAATGCACCGTCGGCGACGCACCTTGCGTACCGTCCCGGCATGCCGCTGACGTACGCTGTATGGCGGGCTGGCAAGAGGGCAAGGTGAGATTGCCCCGACAAACTGACGTTAGATGATCGTTAGGCTTCTGTTATGATCAGAAAGCGTCATCGAAGCCGGTGGCGGGAGTAGCTGGAGGCCCTTGCATGACCCGCACTGACCGATTGACGGCCATACTCGATCTCCTGGCCAGGACCGGCCAGGTGGAGGTCGAAGAGATCGTCAGCACCCTCAACGTTTCCCCGGCCACCGCCCGGCGCGACCTGGACAGCCTGGCGAAGCGCCGGCTGCTCACCAGGACCCGGGGCGGTGCCACAACGGGTGCGTTGGCCTACGACCTGCCGGGCCGGTACAACCGCGACGATCACGCCGAGGCGAAGGAGCAGATTGCCCAGGCGGCCTCGGCGCTGATTGCCCCCGGCGCCGTGATCGGGCTTTGCGGCGGTACCACCAGCACCGCGCTGGCGCAGATTCTGGCCACCCGCGAGGATCTCAACGCACCTTCCAACCAGCCCACGCTCACGGTAGTTACCAACGCCATCAATATCGCCGGGCAGTTGGCGGTCCGGCCCAACATCAAAGTCATGGTTACCGGTGGGATCCTTAATCCGCGGTCCTACGAACTGGTGGGGCCCTACACGGACATCATCATGCAGAAGGTGGTGCTGGACATCGCCTTTATCGGCGTCAACGGCATCGACCCCGACGTCGGGCCTACCAACACGGGGGAGGGGGAGGCGTCCGTCAATGCCTTGCTTGCCAGCAGGGCACGTGTCTCCTATGTGCTGGCTGACTCGTCCAAAGTTGGGGTGCGCGCTTTTGCCACCATGGACGGCTACAAGTTCACCCGCCTGATCACGGATGCGGGAATCTCGGCGCGCGACAAGGCGGCCTTCGAGGCCAACGGCACGGAAGTAATCGTCGCCGCAGGCTAATCAGGCCGGATCCAGAAACTGCAGGCAAGATGGGTACATGCTGGTTCCCTCCCGCCGTCGCCTGCGGATAGAAGTCTGGATCGTTTTGGGCCTGTCCTTGGGCCAGTCTGCCGTGTACTCGGTGGTGCAGCTCCTGGACAAGATGACACGAGCGCCCCTGGCAGAGGGCACCTCCACCCTGAACCGGTCGCAGAGTACCCGCGAGTACTTCGACCTGACGTACCAGCTGCTGGACATCATCTTTGCGCTGGTGCCGGTGCTGCTGGTGATCTACTTCCTCACTGACCAGCGGCAGGCCTCCTCCGGCGACGGCAGCAGCGCGGGTTCGGCTTTCCGCAAGCTCGGATTCAACTTCGAGCGGCCTGGGCCGGACATGCTTCAGGGGCTGGGGCTGGCCGCGCTGATTGGGATCCCGTCCCTTGGCCTTTATGCGGCGGGCAGGGCTCTCGGAATTACTACGGCCGTCATTCCCAGCGCCCTGGACGCGTACTGGTGGACGGTGCCGGTGCTGATCCTGTCCGCAATGCGCCATGCGGTGGTGGAGGAAGTCATTGTGGTGGGGTACCTGCTGAACCGCTTCGGGAAGTTCGGCTGGAGCGTACCGCTGTCCATCATGGTGAGCTCGCTGCTCCGGGGCACCTACCACCTGTACCAAGGGTTCGGCCCCTTCATCGGTAACGTGGTAATGGGCATCGTTTTTGCGTGGCTGTACACCCGCACCCGGCGCGTTATGCCCCTGGTGATTGCCCACGCACTGCTGGACATCGTGGCGTTTGTCGGTTTCAGCCTGTTCGGCAAGGCCGTGGGGCTGGGGTAAGGCGGCCAGCTCACCAGGCAAGGCTGACCCGGCCCAGTGGGTCATCGGGTGGGGGCCACAGTTCCAGGAGGTCATCGAAGGCGCGGATGCTTTCCGGCACGGCAGAATTTGGCCAGTGTGGTGGTTCCCAGTCCTGGTGTTCGCTTTTGTAGTGCCTCCCGGTGGGTGAGGTCCAGCCGGGTGGTTCGGTTGTGGTGGCGGGGGTGGGTTTCCAGCCGCTGGTGTGCCGGAGTTTGTGGTGTTTTCGGCAGGGCTGGCCGAGGTTGCTGATGCCGGTGGTGCCGCCGTTGTGCCAAGCGAGGATGTGGTCTGCTTCGTTGTCCAGGGAGGGGTTGTTGCAGCCAGGGAACGGGCATTTGCCGTCCCGCAAGCTGAGCCAGTTCCGCATGGCCTTCGTGAGCCGGTAGTTGGTGCGGCCGATCTCCAGCGGTGCCCCGTCCCGCGGATCCACCAGCACCCGGTAGAACGAGCCTGCACCCTTGGCAACGAGGTCCCGTGCCATCGACGCCGGGATCGGGCCGTAGCCGTCCAGCATCGCCGGCTCATCAGTCAGGCCCATCAGGGAGAACACCGGCACGGTGACCAGCACCTGGGCCCGGGGTGAGGGTATCCCGGTGGTCGTGCCGCCCAGGAGCCAGCCCGCAGCGACATCTGCCCGGAGCTGGGAGAGGGTGCGGGATTCCTCCGGTCCCTGCATGTCCCGGGAGATGTCGGTGAGCCGGTCCCAGATCGCGGACGCCTGATCCGCGGGCAGGCACGCGGCGATCCAGGCCGTCCCGTCGTTGTCCGGCCAGTATTCGACCCGCCGGTCCGCCACACCCTTGGCGTGCCGTTTCTCCAGGCTTTCCGGGTGGTGGCGTTCCCGCCACCCCCTGGCCTTGGCCTTGAACCGGTACGCCGGCATCTCCCCTACCGGGCACCG
This sequence comes from Arthrobacter sp. Z1-9, assembly GCF_054792695.1. Taxonomy (NCBI): domain Bacteria; kingdom Bacillati; phylum Actinomycetota; class Actinomycetes; order Micrococcales; family Micrococcaceae; genus Arthrobacter; species Arthrobacter sp. Z1-9. The sequence goes on from NZ_CP096456.1 coordinate 1,526,647, forward strand.
CCGGGCCGCACCAGGGGCCTCCGGGTCCAGGAAGTGCGCCTCCAAAGCCGCCGCCCCGGCAGGGTCAAGGCCCACGGTCTGATCCACCATGGTTCGGGCGTGCGCCCAGGAAATCGTGCCTGACTGCAGTGCCGCCAGGGTCCTCGGCAGGGACGTGGTGAGGGTATGGGAGTCAGCGAGCAGGGCACCGGCGGCCCGGTCACCGATCGCCAGCACACACCCGACCTCGGCGACCAGGCTCCGGTCCTGCGCCGTCGCCTCATACGGTGACGAAGCCGGCGGATTCAGCACTTTCGTGGCCCCGGCAAACACCGCCACCGCCTCCGCCTTCACGGCCGCCAGTTTCGCTTCGGACCGGGCCACCGCGGCAAGAACATGCAAAGCCCGATCAGCAACCCGCTGCAACGGATCAGCATCAAACCCCACCCCAGCGCCAGCAACCCCGACAGCCTCAGGAATGCCCGCGGCATCGGGTCCGCCAGTGGCACCGGAAACAGCTGTATCGCTGCCAGCCAGCGCCGCCATGAATGCAGCGACAGCAGCGACAAGGGCTTCCTCCGCCTGCGCCACTGCCGGGTTCGTTTCCATACCTCCATCATGGCGATGGGGTACGACAATTTGCGGTAGCCCTCCAATAGCTGGCAAGGGGGGCCTACTGTCGACTCAGCATCCAGGTTCCACCGGCCCTACCAATGTCGCCACGACATGGATTCGGCCGCCATCGGCAGGTGACGCCGTTGTCACAAGCTGATGGCGGCCGAAGTTTAGAAGGGCAGTCTGCCCAAGCCGAGGCCCGGGCAGAAGCGCCCGGGCCTATGAACGAGGATCAGATCGTGACAGCTCCGCTGGAGGTCTCGAATGTCACCGAAAGGATTCCGGGGGTCCCGTGTGGTGCCACCCATTCCACGGCAACGTCTTCGAGCGGCTTTTCCACCGGCTCGCCCAGCCATTCGGTCACCCGTGCTGCCGAGCCGGCAATGGTCAGGCAGCTCATCTTGACGTTGCTTTCATAGGCGTTGGACGGGTGCAGCGACGGGTCGCCCTCCCACTTGAGCATGTACGGAACCTGCGGGTCCGCAATCAGACCCAGGATGCCAATCTGTTTCCAGACGAGTTCGCGGCCGTCAGGAAACTTGCGGTTTCCGTTGACAGCGGAGCGTCCGAGGCGTTCTTCAAAGGGGACCAGGTCGTCAACCTCGACGCACCAGCCCATCCAGCCGCCGCCCGCCGCAGACCGTGCACGCACTGCCTGGCCGAAAGGAGCCTTGTCCGACGCCGGGTGGTCCAGGACCTCAACGACTTCGAGGTACTTGTGCCCCGCAAGCGGGATGATCATATTCCGGGTTCCGAACCGCGGGTGTACCCCGCCCTTTACTGCCTCAACGCCGAGGGCAGAGGAAATACGTTCGGTGGTGGCAGCCAGGCCATCGTGTTCACAGGCGTAAGAGACGTGATCCATGCGCATGGCAACATCTTGGCACTTTGTGATCGGGCTCTCAGCTAAGGGTAGCCTTACTGGGATCTGTGTTGCGAAGCGGCATTAATCCAGGGTCCGCTGCCGGCGGCCGCAAGGACTATGTTCGTCACAATCCTGTCCAGCCTCGCATGCCTGTTCCTACACTGAGCTCAGGTCATGAGTGCCAGCGCCAAGCCCCGGCTCGCTGGCCGGCAACCCTCCATCCGCGGTGGGGTGCCCCGGGTGAGGACCTGGCTGTCCGGCAATGGCCGGATGGCAAGCGCGGCCCGCGGTGCGTCGAGCATGCCGGGCCCATGTCAAAGGAGCCTTAGTTGTCCAACGGATGGTCTTTCGAAACCCGCCAGATCCACGCAGGGCAGGAGCCGGACGCTGCCACGGGTGCCCGTGCGCTCCCCATTTACCAAACCACGTCCTTTGTGTTCCCCAGCGCCGAGAGCGCAGCGAACCGGTTTGCCCTTGCTGAGCTGGCGCCCATCTACACCCGGATCGGCAACCCCACCCAGGAAGCTGTGGAACAGCGGATCGCCAGCCTCGAAGGCGGTTTGGGAGCGCTGTTGCTCAGCTCAGGCCAGGCCGCTGAAACTTTTGCAGTCCTGAACGTCGCCGAGTCGGGGGACCACATTGTGGCCAGCCCCAGCCTGTACGGCGGCACCTACAACCTCTTCGCCCACACGCTGAAGAAGTTCGGCATTTCCGTCACATTTGTGGCGGACCCGGACAACCTGGACCAGTGGCGTGCCGCGGTGCAGCCCAACACCAAGCTGTTCTTTGGCGAGGTGGTCTCCAACCCGCGGCAGGACGTCCTGGACATCGAAGGCGTCTCCCACGTTGCGCATGAGGCCGGAGTTCCCCTGATTGTGGACAACACCCTGTCCACCCCGTACCTGATCCGGCCGCTGGAATGGGGCGCGGATATTGTGGTGCACTCGGCCACCAAATATCTGGGCGGACATGGTTCTGCCATCGCCGGCGTGATCGTGGACTCCGGAAAGTTCGACTTCGGCAAGGACCCCGCGAAGTTCCCCGGCTTCAACACGCCGGACCCCACCTACAACGGCCTGGTGTATGCCCGGGACCTCGGCGCCGAGGGTGCCCTGGGCGCCAACCTGTCCTACATCCTGAAGGCCCGGGTGCAGTTGCTGCGCGACCTTGGCTCAGCCGTATCGCCCTTCAACGCCTTCCTCATCGCCCAGGGACTGGAGACGCTGAGCCTGCGGGTGGAACGCCACGTCGCCAACGCGCTGGAAGTTGCGCGGTGGCTGGAGGCAAGGGACGACGTCGAATCCGTCGCCTACGCCGGGCTGCCCTCCAGCCCGTGGTACGAGCGCGGCCGCAAGTACGGCCCCAAGGGCACCGGTGCCATCGTGTCCTTCAACCTTGCCGGCGGCGCGGAGGCGGGCAAGCGCTTCGTGGACGCACTGGAGCTGCACTCCCACGTGGCAAACATCGGTGACGTCCGTTCCCTGGTGATCCATCCGGCGTCGACCACCCACAGCCAGCTCTCGCCGGAGCAGCAGGTTCTTGCAGGCGTGAACCCTGGCCTGGTGCGGCTTTCGGTAGGAATCGAGCATATTGACGACATCCTGGCTGACCTTGAAGCCGGCTTCCGGGCGGCCAAGGAGGCCACCGGCGCCTAACCGAACCCATGGCAGCAGCGTGGCAGCGGGCCGGGGAAGTCACAACCAGTCACACTCTTGGCGGCAGGCAGGGCCTGTTTCGTACACTCGAACCAGGTCATGAGTGCCAGTGACAGCCCCGGCTTGCTGGCCGGCAACCCTCCTTCCGCGGTGGGGTGCCCCGGGTGAAGACCTGGCCTGCCGGTCATTCGACGGCGGGCAAGCGCGTAGAAGAGGTCTTGCCATGACGGTTACCGTCACCCGTACCACTGTCCCCGAACACGGGATTGTCCGCTATGCCTCCATCGGGGGGCTGAAGCTGGAAGCCGGCGGATACCTGCCGGACGTCACGCTGGCCTATGAAACCTGGGGCACCCTCAACGATGACGCCAGCAACGCCGTCCTGATCGAACATGCACTGACCGGCAGCACCCACGTAACCCGCGGCGACACAGAGGAACCCGGCTGGTGGGAACAACTCGCCGGGCCGGGTGCCCCGGTGGACACCAACCGTTTCTTCGTGGTGTCCATCAACATCGTGGGCGGCTGCTACGGGTCCACCGGTCCGTCGTCGCCGGCTCCGGACGGAACGCCCTGGGGCTCGCGCTTTCCGCTGGTGACCCTGCGGGACAGCACGGTGGCAGAGGCCCGGCTGGCCGACCAGTTGGGAATCGGGAGCTGGTTTGCCGTGCTGGGCGGCTCGATGGGCGGGGCCCGCGCGCTGGAATGGGCCGTTACGTACCCGGAGAGGGTGCAGCGCTGTGCTGTGATCTCCGTGGGCGCCGCGAGTACGGCCGAGCAGATCGCCTTTGCCCAGGCACAAACCCTGGCCATTCGGCAGGACGCCAACTTCAACGGCGGTGACTACTACAACGGACCCGCCCCCGAGGAAGGCCTGGCCCTGGCCCGGCGCATCGCCCACATCACGTACCGCTCCCCGGTTGAGCTGGACGGACGGTTCGGGCGCGCGCCGCAGTCGCCCGAATCGCCGCTGCAGGGCGAGCAGCTCTCAGCCCGCGGACGCTACCAGGTGGAGAGTTACCTGGACCATCAGGGCACCAAACTGGTCCAGCGCTTCGACGCCAACAGCTATATCGCCATCACCGAGGCGCTCATGAGCCACGACATCTGCCGAGGACGCGGGCCGCTCGCCCAGACCCTGTCCAGTGCCAACGCGCGCTTTTTTGTCGCCGCTGTGGACTCGGACCGGCTCTACTTTCCGTCCCAGTCCCGGGAGCTGGCACGGGCACTCCCCGGAGAAGTGGACGTCCACCTCATCGAGGCGCCCATCGGCCATGACGGGTTCCTCACCGAAATCGGGCAGCTGGGATCGCAGCTCCGGCAGCACCTTTCGGCATAACGCACGCAGCAAAAGGCAACATATGTGCATTAACGCAGATGGGCTCTGCATGATTCGCCGTTGAGCTGGGCGTACAAGCAGACCATACTCAATGGGACCCGGCGGTTCGTGGCCAAAATCACGCGTATCCGCCACAGCCTGTCCCAGTGGTGTCGAAGAGGATGCCGAAGGAGTTCACTAAATGAGTACGGAAAGCTCCGCCGCACGGCGGCCAGAGGAAACCGACGTCAAGGCCTCAGGCCTGAAGAAAGTCGTTACGGCCTCCATGGCCGGCACCGTTGTTGAGTGGTACGAGTTTTTCCTCTATGCCTCCGCCGCCACCCTGGTGTTCGGCAAAATGTTCTTCCCCAATTCAGGGACTGAACTGGATGGCATCATCGCTGCCTTCGTCACCTACGCCGTAGGTTTCGTGGCCCGCCCCATCGGCGGCATTGTCTTTGGCCACTTCGGTGACAAGTTCGGCCGCAAGCAGTTGCTGCAGCTGAGCATCATCCTGGTGGGCGTTGCCACCTTCCTGATGGGATGCCTGCCCACGTTCGCCCAGATCGGCTACTGGGCTCCGGCCCTCCTGGTGTTCCTGCGCTTCGTGCAGGGCTTCGCTGTCGGCGGTGAATGGGGCGGCGCCGTGCTGCTGGTTGCCGAGCACAGCCCCAACAAGTCCCGCGGGTTCTGGTCCAGCTGGCCACAATCAGCGGTTCCGATGGGCAACCTCCTGGCCACCGGCGTGCTGTTCACCCTTTCGGCCACGCTCTCCCCGGAGGCATTCCTCAGCTGGGGCTGGCGTGTCGCCTTCTGGCTCTCCGCCGTGATCGTGATCGTTGGCTACTACATCCGCACCAAGGTCCAGGATGCGCCGATCTTCATCGAAGCCCGCAAGGAAGTCACGGTGGAGAAGAAGGGCTACGGTGTTGCCGAAGTCTTCCGCCGCTACCCGCGCGGTGTCTTTACCGCCATGGGCCTGCGTTTTGCCGAGAACATCCTGTACTACCTCGTGGTGACGTTCTCCATCACCTACCTGAAGATCATCGTTCAGACCGACACCTCCCGCATCCTCCTGCTTCTGCTCGTGGCGCACTTCATTCACTTCTGCGCCGTCCCGCTCGTCGGCAAGATGTCGGACGCGTTCGGCCGCCGGCCGGTCTACATGGCCGGCGCGATCCTCGGCGGCACCTGGGGCTTCTTCGCCTTCCCCATGATGGACACCGGCAATGACTTCGTCATCCTGGCCGCCATCACCATCGGCCTGCTGTTCCACGCGCTGATGTACGCGGGGCAGCCGTCCATCATGGCCGAGATGTTCCCCACCCGGATGCGGTACTCCGGCGTTTCCCTGGGGTACCAGGTGACGTCTATCGTCGCCGGTTCGCTGGCACCCATCATCGCCACCTCACTGCTGGGGACCTTCAAGTCCTCCACTCCGGTGGCGCTGTACCTGCTGGGAGCCTGCATCGTGACCGCAATCTCCGTGTTCTTCCTCAGGGAGACCCGCGGCATCTCGCTGCACGATGTGGACGCAGCCGACGCCCAGGGCACTGCCGACCTGCTCGCGGCCGGCAAGAAATAATCCTCGGCACCACCAATGCCGAAATAGCACCGACTGCCCGGACCCGCGACCACGCAGGCCCGGGCAGTCGGGCGTCAGCACCTTCCAGGAAGTCAGGATCTCCCATGAAAGCAGCCGTCCTTTACGCTACGGTCCCGCCCGGAACCAGCTACACCGAGGCCCGTCCCCTCCGGGTCGAGGAGCTCGGCCGGCCCGAACCCCGCGCCGGGGAGTTGGGCATCAGCATCACCTACTCGAGCCTGTGCCATTCGGACCTGTCCGTGGTGGATGGCTCCCGCGTCAGGCCCCTTCCCATGGCGCTGGGGCACGAGGCGGTAGGGCGGGTCGCCGCAGTGGGTGAAGGTGTCACGGATGTTTCCCCCGGGGACCACGTGGTCCTCGTCTTCGTCCCCAGCTGTGGTGACTGCCGTGCGTGCCGGGCGGGCCGTCCGGCACTCTGCCACCGGGCCGCGGAAGTCAACGGGTCGGGGGACCTCCTGCACGGTGAGGCCCTGCTGCGGACGCCCGCGGGGGAGCGGATCAACCACCATTTGGGGGTTTCAGCATTCGCCGATTACGCCGTGGTGGCCAGGGAATCAGTAGTGGTCATCGACGACGACGTCCCCGATACTGTCGCGGCAATGTTCGGTTGCGCCGTCCTCACCGGAATGGGAGCTGTCCTCAACACGGCAGCTGTCCAGCCAGGTCAGTCCGTGGCAGTCTTCGGACTCGGCGCCGTGGGGCTTTCGGCCGTTATGGCCGCGGCGCTCGCCGGCGCCTCCTCCGTGATCGCCATCGATCCAAACGCCGGCAAGCACGGGCTCGCCCTGAAGTGCGGGGCAACCGCCGTCGGGACCCCGGACGACGCTTCCCGCTTGATCAAAGAGGCCGCCGGTGACGGCGTGGACACCGCCATAGAAGCTGTGGGGTCAGCCCGGGTCATCGCATCGTGCCTCGAGCACGTGACGCGCGGCGGCGCCGTGGTCTCGGTAGGGCTGCCGCACCCGACGGCGGAACTGACAGTGCCCGCGCTGCAGTTCGCCGGGGCGGGCAAGCGGCTGCTGGGTTCGTATATGGGCGACGCCGTCCCGGGCCGGGACATCCCCCTGTACCTTTCGTACTGGCGCGAGGGAAGGCTTCCCGTTGAGCTGCTGCATAGCGACACCCGGCCGCTTGATGAGATCAACGAGGGCCTCGACGCGCTGGCCGCGGGGCAGGTGGTGAGGCGGCTCTTCCAAGCCTGAAAAACGGCTCCGAATGGCTAGGGCCTAGGCAACCAACAGATCCTGGCGGGCCGCCACCTCTTCCTTTAGGGCAGTGATCACGGCCTGCACCCGGGCGGACCGCAGCGATTCCGGCCGTGCCACCGCCCAGATGGGCACCTGGCGCTGGAAGGCGTCGGGGAGCACCGGAACGAACTCCCGATTCCGCGCCACCATAAAGTTCGGCAGCAAGCCGATGCCGGCGCCGCGGCGCACCGCCTCCACCTGGGCAAAGATGCTCGTCGCCTGGAAGCTGGACTTCGGCGTGGGCAGTTGCGAGGACCGGTGGCCCAGCTCGGCAACCTGGAGGGCCGACTCAACGTAAGAGACGAAGCCGTGCTGCCCCACGCCGTCGGGCGTCTCCGGCAAGCCGCGCCCGGCCGCGTAGGCCGGGCTGGCGTAGAGCCGGAGGAAGTAGTTGGTCAGGAAGATGGCCTGCGCGTTGCTCACGTCCGTGCGGCCCACCACCACTTCCAGGTCCACGCCGGAGCGGTTCTGGCTGACCTTGCGCGTGGCGCTGAGCATCTCCACATTCAGCATGGGATGCCGCTGCTGGAGGCGGACCAGCGCAGGGGTCACGAATTCGGCGCCAAAACCGTCCGAGGTGCTGAGGCGCACCATGCCGGACAGGGCGTCCCGGTCCTGGCCCGTGACGGCGGCCAATGACCCCAGCGTTTCCTCAATAGTCTCCGCCGCGGCCACGGCCGCGGCCCCCAACTCCGTCAATTCCCAGCCGTGCGGACTGCGCTCCAGGGTGCGGCCGCCGAGTTGCTTGTCGAGGGCGAGGATCCGGCGCGAGATGGTGGTGTGCGTGGTACCCATCGTTTCGGCGACGGCGTTGAAGCGCCCCAGCCGGGCCACAGTGAGCAAAATCAGCAAGTCGTCCGGACTCGGAAGCGCCACCCAGTGCCCCTTCATATTAGTGTGCATCAGTGCACATGCCATCTGTGATTTTTCCCCTTGAATGCACCCTAGCAGGGTGTGATGGTGGACACAGACCTTCCGGCTGCCCGCGGCCGGAGGCACAGCAAAGGAGCTTATGCCATGGCAGTAGTCGGTTGGATCGGTTTGGGAAACATGGGCGGTTCCATGTCGGGGAACCTCGCCAAGGCGGGGCACGACGTTCGGGGATTCGACCTCAACCCGGCTGCTCTCGCCGCTGCGGAAGCCGGCGGGGTGAAGCCGGCAGGGAGCATCGCCGAAGCAGTGGCGGGTGCCGACGTCGTGTTCACCATGCTTCCCAAAGGCGAGCATGCCAAGGCCGTCTACCTGGGCGCGGACGGGGTGCTGGCGCATGCGGACGCCGGCACACTCCTGGTGGATTCCTCCACCATCGATATCGCCGCCGCCAAGGAACTGCACGACGCCGCTGCTGCCGCCGGCTTCCGCTTCGTCGATGCCCCTGTCTCGGGCGGGATGAGCGGCGCCAAGGCAGGAACGCTCACGTTTATGGTGGGCGGTGAAGCGGGCGCCGTGGCTGACGCCACGCGCTACATCGAACCGATGGCAGCCAACATCATCCCTACAGGCGGAGCCACCACCGGCCAGGCAGCCAAAATCTGCAACAACCTGATGCTCCTGATCAACCTGGCCTCCACTGCCGAGGGTGCCGTGCTGGCGGACCGGCTGGGCCTGGACAAGAAGGTGTTCTGGGACATCGCCTCCGTGTCCTCCGGCGACAGCTGGGCCCTGCGCACCTGGTACCCCGTTGCCGGCGTGGTCCCCACCGCAGCATCCAACAATGACTTCGCGCCCACGTTTACGGCCGAGCTGGCGAACAAGGATATCGGCCTGGCCATCAGCGCTGCGGAGGACACCGGCACGCCGCTCGAAATCGGCAAGCACGTTCAGCAGCTGTACCAGCGCTTGATTGATGCGGGTGAGTCCGGCAAGGACTGCTCCATGATCATCAAGCTCGCTGACGGTTCCCTGGATTCAGCAAAGTAGAAGAGAGACTTCCATGCACACCATTCCGCATTACATCAACGGCAGCCGCGTTGCCGACGCCGAACGCTTCGGCCCCGTCTTCAACCCTGCCACGGGAGAGCAGGAAAAACAGGTGGCGCTGGCTTCCGCTGCCCGGGTGGAAGAAGCCATCGCCGCCGCCTCGGCAGCGCTGCCGGCCTGGCGGGCAACGAGCCTGGCCAAACGAACCAACATCTTCTTCCGCGTGCGCGAAATCCTGACCCAGCGCAAGTCCGAGCTGGCCGCCATCCTGACCAGCGAGCACGGCAAGGTCCTCTCCGACGCCGAGGGGGAAATCTCCCGCGGACTCGAGAACATCGAGTTCGCCACGGGGCTGTCCCACATGCTCAAGGGGGAGCGCTCCGAGCAGGTTTCCAGCGGCGTGGACGTCCACTCCGTCCGCCAGCCCGTGGGCGTCGTGGCCTGCATCACCCCGTTCAACTTCCCCGCCATGGTGCCGCTCTGGATGATCGGCAGCGCGCTGGCATGCGGCAACACTGTGCTCCTGAAGCCCAGTGAAAAGGATCCGTCCTCCGCCGTGTTCATCGCGGAAGTTTTCGCCGAAGCGGGACTGCCGGCCGGTGTGCTGAACGTCGTCCAGGGCGATAAGGAGGCCGTGGACGTCCTGCTCGAACACCCGGACGTCAAAGCCGTCAGCTTCGTGGGCTCAACGCCTATTGCGCAGTCCATCTACAAGCGGGCTGCGGACCACGGCAAGCGGGTCCAGGCCCTGGGCGGGGCCAAGAACCACATGGTGGTCCTTCCGGACGCGGACCTGAACATGGCAGCCGACGCCGCCATCTCCGCGGCGTACGGCTCGGCGGGTGAGCGCTGCATGGCGGTCAGCGTGCTCGTCGCCGTCGGCGCCATCGCCGACGACCTTGTGGCAGCCATCCAGAACCGAATGGCTACCCTGACGATCGGCCCAGGCACCGACCCCGCATCGCAGATGGGCCCTCTGATCACCGCCGAACACCGGGAGAGGGTGGCCTTCTATGTGGCAGGCGCCGAAAACGAGGGTGCCACGGTGGTTGTTGACGGCCGCTCGCAGCAGTTCGATTCGAACGGTTTCTTCATCGGAGTCAGCCTGGTGGACCACGTCAAGCCGGGCATGAAGGTGTACGACGACGAAATCTTCGGCCCCGTCCTGTCCGTGGTCCGCGTGGATACCTACAGCGATGCGGTCCGCCTGGTCAACGACAACGAGTTCGGCAACGGCGTGGCCATCTTCACCCGCGACGGCGGCGCCGCCCGGCAGTTCGAGTTCGATGTCGAAGCAGGCATGGTGGGTGTCAACGTGCCCATTCCGGTGCCGGTGGGCACCTTCTCCTTCGGCGGCTGGAAGAACTCCCTGTTCGGTGACACGCACATGTACGGGCCGGACAGCATCCGGTTCTACACCAGGGGCAAAGTGGTCACCACGCGGTGGCCGGACCCGGCAACCTCCGTCATCGATCTGGGCTTTCCGCAGGTGGACTGACGCAGGTCAGCCGTTCATGATCTCGCCGCGGCGGGTCATGTACTCCTCCACGGAAAGTTCGCCGTTGCTGTACTTCTCATCCAGTTCGGCGAGCTTGCGTGCGCGGTAGCCCTGCGGGGCCGACGGCGGCGGGGGAGTGGCAGGTGCTGCTGGCTGCTGCGGGGCTTGCGGCTGTCCCTGCCGGGGTTGTCCCGGCTGGGGCTGTCCGTACGGCGGAAACTGCTGGTCCATGGGCGGAAACTGCTGGTCCGTGGGTGGAACCGGCTGGATGGGCGGCAGGGGCTGGGGCCGGTCAAGCTCGCGGAATCCGCCGCTGAAATAGTCCTGCTGGGTGAAGCCGTCCCGCGGCTGCTTGTTTTGCGGGCCGGCTGATCCCGGGAACTGCCCCCCGCCCGGGAACTGCCCACCGCCGGGAAATTGCTCGGGGTAGCGTCCGGAAAACGTTTGTTCGTGGTTCCTGCGGGCGGCAGACTTCCGGTACATCCGCATGGCCATCGGGATCAGGAATGACAAAATGATGATCCAGAAAAACAAGTTGCTCACGGTGCCGTACCTCTCATGTGTGTCCTTCCAGCTTAGCCCCGGAGCGCACGCGCACGGCCGGGAGGCCCATGAATGCGCCGTACCTGTCCACGGCATCCTGCACCGCCGCGGCCAGCGGAGAACCCGGCCGGTCAGCGGCACTGGCCAGCCGGATATCCAGCTCACAACGCCCTGGCAGCAGCGTATGCCGCCAGGACCCGGCCATCCGCCCGTCCAGCAGAACCACGTGCATCGGCTGGCCTTCGAAAGGAAAAGCGGGAGCTCCGCCGCCCATGTAATGCCGGGTGGCGGAATAGCCCATGATGTATTCGTCGTAGCACTGGATCAGGTCCAGTCGGGGACCCTGGACCGTCGCCCGGCCGGCCTGCGTCCCCGGATCGGGCTGGTCGGCAGCGAAGTAATGCTCGACGCCGTCAATCACCGTGGCGGCCAGCGCATTGGGCCGTTCCTCCCTGGCCACCTGTAGCCCCTTGCGGACATCTGTCACAGTCAGTCCCGACCAGCCCGAGCAGTCCTTGGCCGTGGCAGGCCCGCGGCTGGAGAAATAGCGGAAGGCCAGTTCAGCCAGCGCTTCCTCGCGGCCAGGCGCCGGTTGCCTGCCGGCTGGAACCCGCTCATCAAAAAGCGCATAAGTCTGTTTTAGCGACCCGCCGCGGCTGCGGACAGGCACGCCGCTGACAAGGACACCACTGACCTCAGCGTGCATGATCAGGTACACAAGGCGCAGTCCACTGGCCTCGATGCCGGCCGCCTGCAGCTTCACGGCGAGTTGTTCGCGGGTGAGGTGGTTGCCGCCCGCGACAGCATCGGCCAGCACCTCCCCGGCCCGGGCGGCAGTTGCGGCATCGATTCCGGTGAGACGGTACGTGGAGGCGTTGGCCTGCTCGAGCCGCGGCGCCGAGATTGCCAGGAGCCAGCGGAGGTCCTCCCGGTGGACGAAATGCCACGTGGGGCGGAGGATATGCGTGCGCAGGATCCGGCCATCGGCCACTGCGCTCTCGATGTCCGCGGCGGTTACCGGCGGATCAACACTGCCTGATACACGCTGGGCAAGGCTCCACCTTGCATAGGGAAACTCCTGTGCCTGGACGGCCAGCAGGTTCCGGAGGGCCGCTTCCGGCGAGGCGGCAGCGGGTTCCCGGAGCTGCTGCGAATGAAGACGCTGCCGCACCACCGCATCCGGTTCCATACCCATCATCAGCTGGTCCGCTGCCCGCATCAGATCGTCCGCATCAGGCTGCCCGCATCAGATCGTCCGCATCACATCGCCCGCATCACGCTGCCCGCCGCCTGCCCGGAAGCCTAGCCCGGCGCTAGCGCCGGGCAGCCTCGGCAGTCCCCAGCGGCCCCTCGCCGGATCCCAGCGGAACGCCCGGACCAAAGATAGGACCCGGCGTCGGACGCTTTGCGGTGATCCCGTCACCGGAGGACTGGTGGCGCAGCCGGCGCAGCACCCACGGCACAAAGTACTCGCGGGCCCAGACAAAGTCCCCGGAGCGCGCCTCGCGCCAGGTGCGGGGCGGCAGTGGTTTGGGCTGCAGCGGCTCCAGCGTGTGCTCCACGTTCAGCGAGTCCAGCACCATGGCCGCGATCGTATGGTGGCCAAGAGGGGAGAAGTGCAGCCGGTCCCGGTCCCACATCTGCGGGTCGCTGAGCTGCCGCAGGGACCACATGTCGGCGATGACGGCGTCGTGCCGGGCAGCCACGGTCCGGAGGTTTTCGTTGTAGATGGCCACCTTGCTGCGGATCCTGCCCAGCACGGAGGAACCGGTGTCCGGTCCGTTGAAGAGGACCACCGTTGCGCCGCCCATGGCCAGGATCTGCACCACCGAATCAAGCTTTTCAGCCAGCGCATCAGGGTCACCGCCCGGGCGCAGCAGGTCGTTACCGCCGGCGGAGAGGGTGACGAGGTCCGGCTTCAACGCCAGGCAGGGGGCGAGCTGCTGGTCCACGATCTGCTGCAGCAACCTGCCGCGCACGGCCAGGTTCGCGTAAGCGAAGTCGGGCTGGGTGCGGCCCAGTTCCTCCGCTACCCGGTCTGCCCAGCCGCGGTAGCCGCCGGGGCGTGAGGGCTCGGGGTCGCCGATGCCCTCGGTGAAGGAATCGCCCATTGCCACGTAGCGGGTCCAGGGGTGGGATCCGGCGTGGACAGTAGGAGTTTGAATGGCACTTGTGTCAGTCACGGTCCTATCCTGCCTTCCGCTTCACTGGCTACGCGAACGTAGGTTGTTACCTATCGGTAGCTGTAACAATGGAAACCATGACTGAAGCCGAAGTATTTCCTGCTCCTGTTGTTCTGTGGTCCCATCCGGAGGACCAGCGCGACGGGAAGCCGCTCCTGGTCCTGCTGCACGGGTACGGCGCCAACGAACAGGACCTGCACAGTCTGGCTGACCTGTTGCCGGGTGACTTCGCCGTCGCCTCCGTCCGGGCGCCCATCGCCATGGGCCCCGGCTTCACCTGGTTCCCGCTGACGGCGTCCATCGAATACTCGCTGGAGCGGGTGAAGGCGGCGTCGTCCTTTGTGCTGGACTGGATCGACACCATCAAAGTGGGCCATCCCTCTGTTTCCCTGCTCGGTTTCTCGATGGGAATGGCCATGGCCACCACGCTCCTGCGGCAGCGGCCCACGGACTTCGCTGCCGTCGTCGGGCTCTCAGGTTTTGTGGTGGACGCAGGCGAGGACCCCAGCTTCAGGGATTCCGAGCTGGACGGCACCATTCCAATGTTCTGGGGCCGGGACCAGCAGGACCCCGTGATCACCCCGGACAAGATTGACTACACCATGGGCTGGGTCCGCAAGCACGTCAAACTCACCAAGGTCCTGTACACGGGCATGTGGCACGGGATCAACCAGCAGGAGATCGGCCACGTGGGGGAATTCCTGACCCACGAGGTCCTCAAGAAGTAGGCGGACGACGACGGGTGCGGGCCCCGCAGGTTAACCAGCCTCGGGTGCCACCACCCGGACCGTTTGCCCGTTCACCGTAACGGTGTCCCCGTTGTGCAGCTGGCGGCCGCGGCGGTCGTCGATCTCCCCGTTGACCTTGACGAGCCCGTTCTTGATGAGGTCCGCCGCCTCAACGCCGTCTTCCACCAGGTTGGCAAGCTTGAGCAGCTGGCCAAGGCGGATCATGCTGTCGCGGATGGGGATGTCTTCAACACGGTTGCTCATGAAGCAATAATGCCTGACGTAAGGTGGATTCAGTGACCTCCACCCATCGCCTGCCGCTGCTTGCAGGCCTTCCCCTGGCGGTGGGCGCGGGCCTTGCCATTCCCCTGCAGGGCCGCATTAACGGTGCCCTGGGTGCCCGGTTGAACGACGGCATCGCCGCTTCCGTGGTGAGCTTCAGCACAGGGCTCGTGGTGATGATCCTGATCTCGCTGCTCCTGCCGCGCGGCCGCGCCGGTCTGGCCCGGATCCTGCCTGCCGTCCGCAGCCGGGCGTTCCCCCGCATCTACGTCCTCGCCGGCGGCATCGGGGCGCTGTTCGTCTTTGCGCAGTCCTTTACCGTCGGCATCCTGGGCGTGGCCCTCTTCACCGTTGCCACCGTCACCGGGCAGACCGTCAGCGGGCTGCTCGTGGACCGGCTGGGCATCGGGCCTGCGGGCCGGAAGCCCGTCACCGGGATCCGTGTCATCGGCTGCCTGCTGACCATTGCCGCCGTCGCCTGGGCAGTCTCGCCCCGGTTCACCGGAGGCGCCGGGGGACCGGGCGGGGGATCCGACGGCGGACCGGCGGCCCTGCTGCTTCCGCTCCTTCTCCCCGTGGCGGCCGGATTCCTGATGAGTTTCCAGCAGGCGATGAACGGAACAGCCACAGTCCACTACGGCACACCGATCGCCGCCACCCTGGTCAATTTCGTGGCCGGTTCGGTGGTTCTCTGGACCGCTTACACCATCAAACTGGCCACCGTTGGCGCCGGCAACCCGCCGCCGGGCGAGTGGTGGTACTACGTCGGCGGTCCCATGGGATGCGTGTTTATCGGCCTGGGCGCACTGCTGGTCCGCAGCCTGGGTGTGCTGGTCACAGGCCTGGGCATGATCGCAGGCCAGTTGCTCGGCTCGCTTGCCCTTGACGTGATCCTGCCCGCGCCGGGAACCGTCGTTGCACCAGCCACAGTGCTCGGCACCATCCTCACGCTGGCCGCCATCATCCTGGCAACCCTGCCCTGGCCCCGGGGCGCACTGCGCAGGCAGCACCGGTAGGCTAGGACACGCAGCTTTTTCGCATCTTTCCTTCATCCGCCCCCGCGGCAGCCAGCGGTCATGTGCCTCCGGCTTGCCCGGGGCCTGAAAACCGCGGACCGCACCCAGCGGCCCTGTAGAAATTGGAGTTACCCCATGGCAGCAAAATCCGTTCTCGACCAGGTCATTTCCCTCTCCAAGCGGAGGGGCTTTGTGTTCCAGGCCGGTGAGATTTACGGAGGTTCGCGCTCTGCCTGGGACTACGGGCCCCTCGGCGCCGAGCTGAAGGAAAACATCAAGCGCCAGTGGTGGCAGTCCATGGTCCGCGGCCGCGAGGACGTGGTGGGCCTGGACTCCTCCGTCATCCTGCCCCGCCAGGTGTGGGAAGCCTCCGGCCACGTTGAGGTCTTCTCCGATCCGCTGGTGGAGTGCCTCTCCTGCCACAAGCGCTACCGCGCGGACCACCTCGAGGAAGAGTACGAGGAAAAGAAGGGCCGCCCCGCCGAGAACGGCCTGAAGGACATTGCCTGCGCCAACTGCGGTACCCGCGGTGAATGGACGGAGCCGCAGGAATTCAGCGGCCTCCTGAAGACTTTCCTGGGCCCGGTGGCCAGCGAGGAAGGCATGCACTACCTGCGCCCGGAAACGGCCCAGGGCATCTTCGTGAACTTCAGCAACGTCCTCACCACCTCGCGCAAGAAGCCGCCGTTCGGCATCGGCCAGATCGGCAAGTCCTTCCGCAACGAGATCACGCCCGGCAACTTCATCTTCCGCACCCGCGAGTTCGAGCAGATGGAAATGGAGTTCTTCGTCGAGCCCGGCACCGATGAGGAATGGCACCAGTACTGGATGAAGGAGCGCATGTCCTGGTACACCGGCCTGGGCATCCGCGAGGAAAACCTGCGCTTCTTCGAGCACCCGCAGGAAAAGCTGAGCCACTACTCCAAGGGCACCACGGACATCGAGTACCGCTTTGGCTTCCAGGGTTCGGAATGGGGCGAGCTGGAAGGCATTGCCAACCGCACCGACTTTGACCTCTCCACCCACGCCAAGGCCTCCGGCCAGGACCTGAGCTACTTCAACCAGGCCACGAACGAGCGCTACACCCCTTACGTCATCGAGCCGGCCGCCGGCCTTACCCGCTCCTTCATGGCGTTCCTGGTGGACGCCTACACCGAGGACGAGGCCCCCAATGCCAAGGGCGGCGTGGACGTCCGCACCGTCCTGAAGCTGGACCCGCGCCTGGCCCCGGTCAAGGCCGCCGTCCTGCCGCTGAGCCGCAACGAGGACCTGTCACCGAAGGCCAAGGACCTCGGCGCGCAGCTGCGAAAGAACTGGAACATCGACTTCGACGACGCCGGCGCCATCGGCCGCCGCTACCGCCGACAGGACGAGATCGGTACCCCGTTCTGCATCACCGTGGACTTCGACACCCTTGAGGACCAGGCCGTGACCATCCGCGAGCGGGACACCATGAGCCAGGAACGCGTTTCCCTGGACAAGGTGGAGGGCTACCTGGCCGCACGCCTGATCGGCGCCTAGCAGTGGCCATCGAATACCGCGAATGGCGCGAGGGTGACGACCTGGCCCTCCTGGAAATCTGGGGCGACCCCGAAACGCACCAGGCCCGGCAGTTCCGCGGCGCGCTGGCGCTCTCATCGGACGGCGGCAACGGCACGCCGTGGCGGCGCTGCATCGTGGCCGAGGATGTAGTGGACGGCGTCGGAATCCCGGTCGCGGCAGGCGTCGTTTACGAGGCCTCCCTGCACCCGGAACGGCTGTGGACCTACATTGAGGTGGCGCGGGACCACCGGCGCTCCGGCATCGGTGCCACGCTCCTGACCATGCTGCGGCGCGAAGCCAGGCAGTCGGCGTCGGGCGTGTCCAGGCTCCGGGCGAAGGTGGAGCCTGGCACGGCGGGTGCCGCCTTCGCTGAACACTTCGGCCTTTCGCCCATCCAGCGTTCCCGGCTGGTGGTGGTGGAACCGGGCGGCCTCCGGCTTCCGGTGTTCCCGTCGAATGACGACGGCGGCGGGCCGGCCAACGACGAAAACGCAGGCTCCGACGTCGTGATGGACCTGGCCACCGGCTCCGTGGAACTGACGGACGTTGTTGGCCGCTACTACACGGCGATCCATGGGTGGGATTCCCCGGGCGTGCTGTCCGTGGGGCAGGTGCAGAGGCTGTTCCTGGACGACCTCACCGGTGCCCATGGCGCCATCGTGCTGCGTGCCCGGCCGGAGTCCGCCTTTGGTGCCGGGGTGGCGGCAAGCAAGAAGGGCCGGATCCGTGCTTTTGCCGTCAGTTATGCGGCGCCGGCAGACCCCGACGCGGCACCAAACCAGGAGGGTTCCGGGCCGGAAACGCCCACGGACGTTTTCGTTGGCCACGAGCCCGCCCTCGCCCCGGACGACGCCGCGGAGGCAGTCCGGGACATGCTCGCCCTGATTGCGTACCAGCACCCGGTGATGCTGGAACTGGACGATTCGATGACGGCCCTCCGCGCCGCCGTCGAGCCCCTGCTGGACAGCGGCAAGGCCCGCCTCGCCGGACCGGAAACCCTGGTCGTTTCGGACTAGGCAGGGCCCCCCAAGTGACCCGCAGTCAACGCTCCCAAAACGCGGGAACGTAACTGCGGGTCACTTGCGTTCGTCAGCTTCGCTTGGGCGGCCAGGGGACGAAGCTGCTGGTCGCCTCGACGTACTCGCGGTACCCCGGCCGCCCGGACATCGCCTGCTCCGCCAGCGGCTTGCCCGTCTTCGCCGCCAGCGTCCACACCATCAATGCGGGCGAGAGGACCGTCAGGATTCCCGGCCATGAGTCGGCGGCGATCAGGAACAGACCCGTCCATACGGCGGCGTCACCGAAGTAGTTGGGGTGCCGGGTCAGGCGCCACAGGCCGGTGTCCAGGACAGTTCCACGCCGGCGCGGGTCCCGCTTGAACTGCTGCAGCTGCCAGTCGCCCACAGTCTCGAAAAAGAACCCGCTGAGCCAGAGCAGGACGCCCAGGACGGCAAGCCAGCCCAACCCGCCGGTGGCGAACATTCCCACCTGGACGGGCAGGGAAACGAAGAACATCACCACGCCCTGAGGCAGGTAGACCCGCCGCAGCGCATAGATATCCCTGCTGCCGGGGGCAGCGTCCAGCAAGGCCCGGTACCGCGGGTCCTCGTGGCCGTCGCGGGCGCGCCAGCCGATATGGGCGCCCAGCCTCAGCCCCCACACTGCGGTCAGCAGGAGGAGCAGCAGGCGCCTGGCGTCGTCGCCTTCCCCGGCCGAGAGGAACCAGGACACCACGGCAACCGCCACGAACCCCGGACCCCAGGCCACGTCCATTACGGAGTGCCGCCCCTGCCGGACCGCCACGGCGTACGTGACCGCGAGGACCGCGGCGACGGTCAGCGCCGTCCAGGGCAGGGCGGCGGCAAAGTCCGCCCAAGGGAAAGGAATCACAGGGTCACCTGGACCGACGACGGCGGCAGCAGCTGCTCAAACTCCCGTGGCAGTGAGACCGCAGCCCCGGTGGATTCACCGAAGGCTTTCAGGACAAACCCGGTGGAGAGCGTGTGCCACAGCCGGATCTTGCGGAACATAAAATGCCCGGCGCCTTTCAGGGCGACGTACTGCATGGACTCAGCATCTGCAGCGGCGCGCCGGGCAAACGCGAGCGACGCCGACGGGCTGGTCCACCTGTCGATAGTGCCGTGGACTATGAGCACCTTCCGCCCGGCCACTGCCGACACCGGAGTCCCGGGGCTGAGCCATGGCGCCAGGGCCACAACCGCTTCCACTTGTGGGTGGTCGGCAGCGCACACTGCCGTCAGGCCGCCCATGGAGTGACCCACGAGGAACACGGGAACGCCGGGATGCCGGCTGCTGATCTGCTCGAGGGCCCAGCGCGCATCCTGCAGCGGTGTCATGTCCGCCCCGTTCCAGCCGCGCACGCTGTTGCGAAGGGACCAGACCGCAAGTCCCTGCTTCCTGCCGGCCCGGTGCAGGTGCCGTGCGAACGGAACCATCCTCGCGGGGCTCAGGTGCCGGGCCTCCACCGGCTCGCGGCTGTGCGATTTTCCGCCGTGCAGCACCAGGGCAACCCCGAGGGTGGGCCCGGACGACGGGAGCACGCTGAGGACGGCCTGGTGGGCAGTTTCGGCGGACATTCGTGCGGTGTCAGAACTGCGGTTTTCCTTGGTGCTGCCGTTGGCCATGCCACGTTCCTCCCGGTTCTGACGATCCATTTATCAACCCTATGGTGCCGGACGTAGAGTTCAACGTATGAGGTTCTACTGCTGATGGGGTCCGGTCACTCCCACGCTTCCACAGGTCATTCGGAGCCGACGCCCCAGGCGATGGCCGCCCGCCGGAAGGCAAACCGCATCCTTGCTGCGGTGCTGATTCCCCTGACGCTCCTTACCCTGGCCGGCATGGCAATGCTGTGGCCCTCAGGGAGCAAAGAGGGAATCTCCCTGGCGAACCCCTACTCCGCCGCGCCCGGTGTCACGTTCGACACCGGCACCATCCAAAACGTGGTCACCGAAAACTGCATGCAGGGTGTGGCACAGCAAGGCCAGCAGGCTCCGGGCGGACAAAGCCAGAGTCAACAGAGCCAAAGCCAGCAGGGCCAAACCCAGCAGGGATCAGACTGCACGTTCGCCTTCACGGAACCGGACAAGGGCGGAAGCCCGGTCAAGGTGGTCATCAACCCGGACGTCGCGACGTCGCACGGCGTCAAACCCGGAGACCAGATCCGCTACCTGAACCTGTCCAACGCCCAGGGCGCCTCGGCCTCCCAGGGCTCGCCGGCCTTTATTTTTGTGGACTTCGTCCGGACCCTGCCCATAGTCCTGCTTGCACTGCTCTATGCCGCGGTGGTCATCGCGGTGGCGCGCTGGCGGGGCCTTCGGGCACTGATCGGACTCGTGGGCGCCTACTTCGTGCTGGCCAGCTTTATGCTTCCCGGCCTGGTGGAAGGGAAACCGCCGCTGCTGCTGGCCCTGGTGGGATCTACGGTGATCATGATCGGGGTCCTGTACTTCGCCCACGGCTTCTCGGCCCGGACGTCCACCGCCCTGCTGGGCACCATGTTCGGGCTGGGGATCACGGCGCTCCTGGCCGCCTGGGCCACCGGCGCCGCAAACCTCGCCGGGGTGGGCAACCACGAGGCGACCACGCTGGTGAACACCTCAGCCAACATCTCCATCTCGGGCGTGATCCTGTGCGGTCTCATCATCTCCGGGCTCGGTGTCCTCAACGATGTGACTATCACGCAGTCCTCCGCCGTCTGGGAGCTGTACGAACTGGCGCCCGGAAGCAGTGCGCGGAAGCTGTTTACTTCAGCAATGCGCATCGGGCGCGACCACATCGCCTCCACCGTCTACACCATCGCCTTCGCCTACGCGGGCGCGGCCCTGCCGATCCTCATCATCGTGATGCTCTACGACCGCCCGCTCGCCGACACGCTCACCAGCGCGGAGCTGTCGGAAGAGGTCATCAGGACCCTGGTCGGTTCCATCGGCCTGGTCCTGGCCATCCCGGTCACCACCCTGATTGCGGTGCTGGTGGTTAAGGCGACCGGCTTACGGGCAGCGGAGCTACCGGGGGCCGGCGCCGGTGGATCGGGTAAAGCAGGAACGGACAGCGGTGAAACGGGTAAAGCGGGAACGGACGACGGCGATGGTGCTTCCCGCGCTGTACGTTTGGCCCGTGCGGCTACACATGCCGCCGTCAACCCGGAGGATATAAGCGATACGGGGACCCTCGCCGCGGCGGCCCTGCAGACAAGGCGGGGCCGCAGGGCGGCGGAGCGCGACTGACGGCACCGGCTGCCTTGGGGACGGTCCGGACTTGCCGGCACTCCCGATTTGCCCGGCTTTGCAACAATGGATGGGTGACTGTTGCAGCAACTACTCCCGCACCCAGGCTGGAACTCCCGCCCCTGAAGCTGGGCCCCATCACCGTGGACACCCCGGTGATCCTGGCGCCCATGGCCGGCATCACCAACTCGGCGTTTCGCAGGCTCTGCCGCGAATACGGCGGCGGCATGTACGTGGCGGAGATGGTCACCTCCCGCGCATTGGTGGAGCGGACCCCTGAATCCCTGCGGATCATTTCGCACGACGACGACGAGAAAGTGCGTTCCGTCCAGCTGTACGGCGTGGACCCGGTGACGGTGGGCCAGGCCGTGCGGATGCTGGTGGAGGAAGACCGGGCGGACCACATCGACCTGAACTTCGGCTGCCCCGTTCCCAAGGTGACGCGGCGCGGCGGCGGTTCGGCCCTGCCCTGGAAGATCGACCTCTTCACCTCCATCGTGCAGACGGCCGTCAAGGAAGCCTCCATGGGCAACATCCCGCTGACCATCAAGATGCGCAAGGGCATCGACGACGACCACCTCACGTACCTCGACGCCGGCCGGATCGCGCGCGATTCCGGCGTAGCCGCCGTCGCCCTCCATGGCAGGACGGCGGCCCAGTTCTACTCCGGCCAGGCCGACTGGTCAGCGATCGCGCGCCTTCGCGAGGCGCTGCCCGACATTCCTGTGCTCGGCAACGGCGACATCTGGTCCGCCGAGGACGCGGTGCGCATGGTCCGCGAAACAGGTGTTGACGGCGTGGTGGTGGGCCGCGGCTGCCAGGGCCGGCCCTGGCTGTTCGGGGACCTGCAGGCCGCGTTCGAAGGCAGCGACACCCGCTTCCGGCCCAACCTGCGCCAGGTGGCGGAGGGGGTGTACCGCCACGCCGAGCTCATGGTGGAAACCTTTGGTGACGAGGGCAAGGCGCTGCGCGAGATCCGCAAACACATCGCCTGGTACTTCAAGGGCTACGTGGTGGGCGGCGAACTGCGCACCCGGCTGGCCCTGGTGACCAGCCTCCAGGTGCTGCGGGACACCCTCGCCGAGCTTGACCTGGACTCGCCGTACCCGGGAAGCGACGCCGAAGGTCCCCGCGGCCGCGCAGGTTCGCCAAAGAAGCCGGCGCTGCCCAAGGACTGGCTGGAATCCCGGGCGCTGAACGCGGACCAGTCGCGGGACATCTCGGCCGCGGAACTGGACGTTTCCGGTGGCTGAGACCAGGACCAGCGCACCGGTGCTGCCGGGCTACGACAGCCATGACTCCGCCCGCTGGGTGGAGGAACCGCCCAAAAGCGTTTACCGCTCCGACTTTGAACGCGACCGCGCCCGGGTGCTGCATTCCTCCGCGCTCCGCAGGCTCGGCGCCAAAACGCAGGTCGTGGCGCCGGACACGGACGACTTCGTTCGGACGCGCCTCACCCACAGCCTGGAAGTGGCCCAGGTGGGCCGCGAGCTGGGCCGCGCCCTCGGCTGCGACCCGGACGTGGTGGACACCGCCTGCCTCAGCCATGACCTGGGCCACCCGCCGTTTGGCCACAACGGGGAATCGGCCTTGAACGAGGTGGCGCACGCCATCGGCGGTTTCGAAGGCAACGCCCAGACCCTCCGGCTGCTGACGCGCCTGGAACCCAAGGTCCTGACAGTGGACAACCAGCCGGCCGGGCTCAACCTCACCAGGGCCAGCCTTGACGCCGCAGCCAAGTACCCTTGGTCCGCCCTGGAAGCCCCCGTTATCCACGGGCAGCGCACCAGCAAGTTCGGCGCGTATGAGGACGACCTGCCCATCTTCAACTGGATCCGCGAAGGTGCCCCCGAGCGCCGGTCCTGCCTGGAGGCCCAGGTGATGGACCTCGCCGATGACATCTCCTATTCCGTGCACGACGTTGAGGACGCAATCGTCGCCGGCCACTTCCAGCTCCGCTGGATGGACAACCCGGACCACCGCGCCCGGGTGGTGGGGTACGCCAAGCAGTGGTACCTGCCGCATAACGACCCCGCCGCCATCGATGCCGCCCTGGCACGGCTGGAGGCCACGGACGTGTGGGTGCGCGAAGCGGACGGAAGCCGCAAGTCCATGGCGGCCCTGAAGAACATGACCAGCCAGCTGATCGGCCGGTTCTGCCAGAGCGCCCTGGAAACCACCCGCGCCGTCTACGGTCCGGAGAACCTCACCCGGTACAACGCCCAGCTCATGGTGCCCGACGAGACGGTGATGGAGATCGCCGTTATGAAGGGCCTGGCCACCACCTTCGTGATGACCACCGAGCACCGCCAGCCCATCTACGAACGCCAGCGCGAGGTACTCCACGCCCTGGTCACGGCGCTGAGCGCCACCGGTGACCGGCACCTGGAGCCGATGTTCGCGGCTGACTGGCGGGACGCGCCCGACGACGGTGCCCGCCTTCGCGTGGTGATCGACCAGGTGGCGTCACTCACTGACGCCTCGGCGCTGGCCATGTACGAACGGCTGGTGGGGAGCCTTCCGTCGCTGTGGTGAGGAACGCAACAGGGCGCGGGCCGCGGTCGTACCCCGGGGCTAGGATGGCTCTGTGCCTGGGCTGATCAAACGTGAAGATATCGACGAAGTACGCCAGCGCACGGACATCAAGGACGTGGTTGACGGCTACGTCACGCTCAAGGGCGCCGGGCTGGGCACCTTCAAGGGCCTGTGCCCGTTCCATGACGAACGGTCGCCGTCCTTCACTGTCCGGCCTCAGGTGGGCCGCTACCACTGCTTCGGTTGCGGCGAGGACGGCGACGTTATTGCCTTTGTCCAGAAGCAGGACCACAGCTCCTTCCAGGAGGCGGTGGAGAAGCTCGCTTCCCGGATTGGCTACGAGCTCCGGTACGAGGACGGCGGGACCGGCCCCAACCGGGAGGAGGTTGGACGCCGGCAGCGGCTGCTGGATGCCCACAAGATCGCCGACGAATTTTTCCAGGCGCAGCTGCTGACACCCGGCGCCGCGGAGGCCCGGACCTTCCTCCACGGCCGCGGGTTCGACCGCGCCGCCGCAGAACAGTTCGGTGTCGGATACGCCCCGCAGGGCTGGGATGCACTGCTCAAACACCTCCGCGGGCGTGGCTTCACAGACGCGGAGCTGAAACTCACCGGCATGTTCTCGGAGGGAAACCGGGGCATCTACGACCGCTTCCGCGGCCGTCTCATCTGGCCCATCCGGGACATCGCCGGGGACACCATCGGCTTCGGTGCCCGCAAGCTCTACGAGGACGACAAGGGCCCCAAGTACCTGAACACTCCCGAGACCACCCTGTACAAGAAATCCCAGGTCCTGTACGGGATTGACCTCGCGAAGCGCAACATCGCCAAGGACCGGCAGCTGGTGGTGGTGGAGGGCTACACGGACGTTATGGCCTGCCACCTGGCGGGGATCCCGACGGCGGTGGCCACCTGCGGCACCGCGTTCGGCACCGAGCACATCAAGATTGCCCGCAGGCTGCTTTCGGATGACGGCACCGGGGGAGAGGTCATCTTCACCTTCGACGGCGACGCTGCCGGCCAGAAGGCAGCCCTGCGCGCCTTTGAGGAGGACCAGCGCTTCACCGCGCAGACTTTTGTGGCCGTAGAGCCCTCGGGGGCAGATCCGTGCGACCTGCGCCAAAGCAAGGGCGACGAGGCAGTACACGCGCTGGTGCAGTCCCGGCGTCCGCTGTTCGAATTCGCCATCCGCACCACGCTGAAGCAGTTCAACCTGGACACCGTGGAGGGCCGCGTGCAGGGACTGAAGGCCTCCGTCCCGGTGGTTGCCGCCATCCGGGACGCTTCCACCCGTACCGGCTACTGCCAGGCACTCACGGGCTGGCTGGGAATGCCGGACCCGAACGAGGTGCTGCGCCTGGTCACGGCAGAAGTCAAGAACGCCGCGAAGCGCGGGGACCAGGGCGGGCCTCCCACCCCGGGGCCCCGGACTCCCTCAGGCGCCGCCCAGCCGGGCGGACCCGGGGTAGCTGCCGGGCCGCCGTCGGGCGCTGTCCCGTCCTTCCACCGCCCGGACCCGCGTGATCCGGTGGCTTCCATGGAGCGGCAGGCGCTGGAGGTGGCGCTGCAGGAGCCGGCGCTGCTGGCCGGCGGCATCTGGGAACGCTTTTCCGCTGCCCGTTTCGCCACGCCGGCCTTCCAGGCAGTCCATGACGCCATGCGGGCCACCGACCCTGCCCTCACCGCCGACCCGGTGCGCTGGGTGGAGCACGTGATGCACGAGGTCCCTGAACCGCTGCGCCCACTGGTGTCTGAACTGGCCGTGGTGCCGTTGCCTGCCAGCACGGAGGAGGCGGTGCAGAAATACTGCCGGGACATCCTGGCCAGGCTTTTCGAGCTCCAGATCACCCGGGTCAAGGCCGACAAGATGGGCCAGCTCCAACGGCTGGACCCGGCCGCAGATCCGGAAACGTACCAGCGGCTCAACCGTGAGCTGATGATGCTGGAAATGGAACGCCGTGCCCTGCGCTCGGATGCCTAGGAAGTGCGCCTACTGCTGCACCGGCTGGCCCCGATTTCGCTTCCAGCCGGGGTGTTTGCTAGGCTAATACCCGCTTCATTCCTCCTTAGCTCAATTGGCAGAGCATTCGACTGTTAATCGAAGGGTTGCTGGTTCAAGTCCAGCAGGAGGAGCGCACAATCCCCGTTCCGGGCTCCGGAACGGGGATTTTTTATGCCCTCGAAACCGTAAATCTACCCACAAAACCGCCGATTTCACTTTGGTGCGAATCCTTTGCTAATGTCATACCTGCTTCATTCCTCCTTAGCTCAATTGGCAGAGCATTCGACTGTTAATCGAAGGGTTGCTGGTTCAAGTCCAGCAGGAGGAGCCACAAGAAAAGTCCCCGTTCCTCCATTGGAGGGACGGGGGCTTTTTCGTTCCTAGACGAAGTCCATTTCCACCTGGAGGAACCGCTCTGCCTCGGCGATGGCTGCCAGGAAGGCCTCTTTTTCGGTGGGGGACTTCCGCGGCTGGCGCGGGTTCCACTCATGGGGCGCGGAATGTACGCGGACAAAGCCTGTCTCGGGTGGTGCGTAGAAGATGCCGAAGCGCTGCACCGGCCACTCGGGCGAGGTCTCCGGGGCTACCAGCAGCGCTGCCATGAAGGCGGGGTTGTACCACTGGGCTATGGGCCGGCGGCGGTCCTCGGTGAACAGCCCGGCCGCGTAGAGGGCTGCGGACTGTTCGCCGCTTTGGGCGCACAACCGGTCCCACCACAGTGGCAGGATCCCGGTATCGCACCGTTGCCACGTGGCCGGAAGCGGCGGGTGATCCTGCCAGCTGGGCACGGACAATATTTTAGCCCGTCACAGGCGTGCAGGGGCAGACGTGCGGACCGCTGTCCGGGTGCGCGCGAAGGCGGCCCGGCGGAATTGGTCAGGCGGGACTGATCAGGGCCGGTTCCAGGGCCCCGGGTTGAGGCGGTACAGCAAAGCGGATCCCGCCAGCATGCCCAGGACAATTCCCATCGCCGGGTTGCCCAGGGCGCGGCCGGCGAAATAGCCCGCGACGGCGCCCAGCACCGCCCCCAGGAAAAGTCCCCGGCGGTTCCGGTGCGGCTTGCGCCCTGCAGTATGCCTCATGGCGTCAGTGGATTGACGGGACGGTCCGGGGCCGGACAACAATCCACAGGGCAGCGATGGCGAGCAGGATGCAGGCGGCCTGGACGGCGCCCATGGGAGCGGCGCTGGTGATGCCCAGCCAGCCAACGACCGGGGAGATAAGCCCCGCCATCATAAAAGTCGCGAAACCCAGCAGGGAGGCCGCGGTGCCTGCCTGGGCGGCATGGCTTGCCAGGGCGAGTACCTGAACGCAAGGGAACATAAAGCCCGTGCCCATGATGTAGAACCACAGCGGCACCAACACGCCCCAGAGCCCGAATCCCAGCTGGTCGAACACCACAATCAGCATGGCCATAACGAACATCCAGGCCGTGGCGCCCGCCACGATCCATTGTGGCGGTACCCGCCGGATGAGGCGCGAACTCGTCTGGATACCTGCAACGATGCCCAGTGAATTGATGCCGAAGAGCAGGCCGTACTCCTGGGCGGAAAAACCGAAAACGTCCTGGAACAGGAAGGGTGATGCCGAAAGGTACGTGAACAGGCCGCCAAAATTCAGGCCGGCCACCATGAGCAGCCCAACAAAGATCCTGTCGCTGAAGAGGATCCGGTAGCGCTGGCGGGCAGTCAGCCCGCTCTGCTGGCGCTTCTCCGGCGGCAGCGTCTCGCGCACCAGGAACAGGGCGGCGACGATGACCAGAGTGCCGTACGCGGCGAGGAACACAAAGATCCCCGGCCACGGCATCACCAGCAGCAGCTGTGAGCCGATGACGGGGGCAAGGATCGGTGCCAGTCCGCTGACCAGGGACATGCGGGAAAACATCTTGACCAAGGCATAGCCGGAAAACAGGTCCCGCACCATGGCCATGGCCACGACGCCGCCGCCGGCGGCGCCCACACCCATCAGGACGCGGAAAATGCCCAGGGTGGTGATGTCCGTGGACAGGGCGGCGCCCAGCGACGCTGCAATGTGGAGGGCGGTGGCCAGGATCAGCGGGGTCCTGCGGCCAAACCTGTCGCTGAACGGGCCCACCACCAACTGGCCGATGGCAAAGCCCACGGTAGTCCCGGCCAGGGTCAGCTGGACCTGGGCCTCGGTCACGCCCAGGCTCGCTTCCAGTGCCGGAAAGGCGGGAAGGTAAAGGTCGATCGTGAACGGACCCAAGGCCGTCAGGGCGCCGAGAAGGAGGATGTACAGGAGTTTCCGTCGGCGGCTCAACAGATCGCCCGGATTGCTGGGGGTGGTCACGGATATCAATCCTAGGCCCGGGGCGCGCGGGAATTCTGCAGCGTTGTAGGCCGCGCCGTCCGGCAAGCCCCGGGGTTCGCCCTTAACCTGAATGATAGTTTTGGTGCCGGGGACTGTGCAGCTGCACTTTCCCGCAGCACATGGAAGCCGAATCGACCATGAAACAGTAAGGCGGAACCGATGAGCGGACGTCACAGCGGGCGGACCAGCCAGGGATTGCGCATCGCTGCGCTGCCCAGGACGCTTAAACTCCTATTCCGGCTGGCGCCCCGCCAGCTGAACGACGAAGTCGCTTTCGCCAAAATAGAGCTCAAGCGCAAAGGCATCCAGGTCGGGGTTGCCGCAGCCTTCCTCGCCGTGGCCCTCGTTTTCCTCCTCTTCCTTGTGGTCGGCCTGATCGTTGCCGCCATCATGGGCCTCGCCACCATCATGCCCGCATGGCTGGCCGCGCTCCTGGTCTCCGCAGCATTCCTGCTGATAGCACTCATTGGCGGCCTGATCGGCATGCGCAAGTTCAAGAAGGCCATGCCCCTGCTGCCTGAGGAAACCATCCGCGGCATCAAGCACGACATCGGCATCGCGAAGGAGGGCTCCGCCTTCAACCCGGCGGTCCTCGATCCGCAGAGCCCCGAAGCCAGAGCTGCCAAGGCTGCCAAGGCAGAGGCGGCTGCCAAGGCCAAGGCAGAAAAGGAGGCAAAGGCAGACGAGCACAACAAGGAATACCCCCAGGCCTCCGAGCCGGAACTTGCTCGCCGCCTGAACCAGCGCCGCCACCACCTCACCGAGGTCCGTGACGACCTTGGCGAAGAGCTCGACGTCAAAACCCAGGCGCAGTTCCTGGTGGGTGCCGCGCAGGGCAAACTCCGCCAGGGCCAGGTTCTCGCCGGGCGGGGCAAGGACCTTGCCGGGCACCGGCTGTCCGCTCTCGTGGAGTCTGCAGGCAACCTGGGCAACCGGTGGAAACCCCTGGCTGCCTTCGCGGCTGCCGGTACCGTGTTCGTAGTCCTGGTCCGCAAGCTCCTTCGGACCTACTAGCGCCCGCCTTTCACGGTGCTGCCGGCGGGCAGCGCCCGGCAGGACCGCAGGGAGCAACCATTAGTCCGCGCCTGGAGGGCAGCAGAAAGGAAGGGGGACGGCGTGAAGTTCATCGGTGCCGGCTCCCGTCCCGGACGCCCCCAGGTGGATCACGACCGCGTCTTCACCATCCCCAACCTGCTGACCGTCGTGCGGTTCATGGGGGTGCCGCTCTTTGTCTGGCTGGTCCTGGCACAAAAGGAATACGCCGCCGGCGTGGTGGTCCTTGCCGTGATGGCAAGCACCGACTGGATCGACGGTTATGTCGCGCGGCGCTTCGACCAGGCCTCCAAGCTCGGCCGGGTCCTTGACCCCATTGCCGACCGGCTGGCGCTGATCGCCGTCGCGGTCACCCTGGTGATCGCCGGCGTCGTGCATTGGCTGTATCTGGCCGCGCTGGTGATTCCGGACGCCGTGCTGCTGGTCCTCACGCTGTCTTTCTTCGGCGGCCATCCGGACCTTCGGGTCAGCGTGGTGGGCAAGGTGCGCACCGGCCTGCTGCTCCTGGGCACGCCGATGCTGGTCCTGTCCCGGCTGGACACCTCATTCTCGGATGAGCTGTTCGTCGCCGCGTGGATCGTGCTCGGCCTTGGCCTGGTCGGCCACTGGATCGCCGCCTACAACTACTTCTGGGCCATCCTGCGCAAAGGCAGGTTGCAGCAGCATCACGACGGCGGGACCGCCTGATGGTGTGGGTGGCCGTTGTGCTTGCGCTGCTTGGAGCCTTCTGCCTCGCCCTGGGGGCCCAGCGGCAGGGTAGTGCCGTCAAAGCCGACACCGGGGGCCTGGCACTGAGCTCGAACGGCTTCCTCCGCCTCCTCCGGAACCCGCGCTGGGTCTTCGGCCTCCTGCTGCTGTGCGCCGGCATGGCCATGAACGCGGTGGCCCTCGTGTCCGCCCCGCTCACCGTGGTCCAGCCAATCGGCGCCATCGCGCTCGTCATCACCACCGTCATCAATGCCAAGGACCAGGACCTCACCATCAACCGGGCAACGGTGGTGGCCATCGCCGCCTGCGTCACAGGCTCCGCGCTCTTTGTCCTCCTGGCCGTCAACGTCACCCAGGAAAACCACCATGTGAGCCTGGACGCCGAACTCACCATCGTGCTGCTGCTGGCCCTCGCCGTCGGACTCTTCGGCACGTTGGCGGTGATGTTCAAACACCGGATCAACGCCTTCGTCTACATCCTGGGCGCCGGCGTCCTCTTCGGATTCGTGGCAGTCCTCACCCGGATCATAGGCAAGCACCTGCTCGATCCGAACGGGCTGTTCCTGCTGAACGTGCAGTGGTACTCGGTGCTGGCCCTCATTGCGGCGGGAGGACTGGGATCATGGTTTGTCCAAAATGCCTACTCCGCGGGTCCGCCGGACCTGGTGATCGCAGGACTCACGGTGATCGATCCACTTGTGGGAATAGCCATCGGCATTGTCATCCTCGGCGAACTCCGCCCCGATGTCCACGCCGTTATGGCCATTGCCATGGGAACCGCCGCATCCCTTGCTATCGTGGGAGTCATCGCCCTTTCCCGGCACCACCCCGAGGTCACCAAGCGCAAAAAGGATGCTCGGAAGGCCGCCGGCAAGCCGTCCCACTAGTCCCTTCCATCAGCAAATACACGAGGCCCCGGCGCCATGCCAGCGGCCAACCGTGCTGTCAGTGCCACTGTCCGCACCGTGACCATCAGGAGTTCTCCACGTGACCACGCCCGCAGACCAGCAACCCCTGACCGTCCTGATCGCCGCGGATACCTACCCCCCCCACATCAACGGGGCCGCACAGTTCGGCTACCGCCTGGCCAAGGGAATGACGGGCCGGGGCCACAACGTGCACGTGCTGGCCTGCCGTGCGGACAACGGGAAGAGCTTCACCGAGTTCCGGTCAGAAGCCACCGTGCACCGCCTCCGTTCACACGCCGCCCCCACCCATGAGTACTTCCGCCTGTGCTTCCCGTGGGAAATCAAGAAGGAGATCAGCCTCCTTTTTGACCGGGTCAAGCCCGACGTCGTCCACATCCAAAGCCACTACATGATCGGCGAGCATGTCCTTTACGAGGCGGACAAGCGGGGCATCCGGATTGTCGCCACGAACCACTTCATGCCGGAGAACCTCAATCCGTTCCTGCCGTTTCCGCAGTGGTTCAAGAACATCATCGGACGGATTTCCTGGAAGGACATGGGCAAGGTCATGGGGCGGGCTGACGTAGTCACCACGCCCACCCCGCTCGCGGCCAAGGCCATGCACCAGCACGCCTTCCTCCGCAAGGTCCTCCCGCTCTCCAATGGCATCGATTCGGCAGCCTATGAACTCCAGCCGGGCGAGCACATCGAACCGCACGCGCACCCCACCGTGCTGTTCGCCGGCCGCCTCGCGGAGGAAAAGCATGTGGATGTGCTGATCCAGGCCATCAGCAAAACACCCCCCGAGCTGAACGTGCACCTTGAGATCGTGGGCGGCGGCGAGGTCCGTTCCTCCCTCGAAAACCTCGTCCAGCGCCTCGGGCTGGGGGACAGGGTGAAGTTCCTGGGCCTGGTCAGCGACGAGGATCTGCGGAAGACGTACATCAGGGCCGATCTCTTCTGCATGCCGGGGACTGCAGAACTGCAGTCCCTGGTGACGCTGGAGGCGATGTCCGCCTCGACGCCGGTTGTGCTGGCCGACGCCATGGCACTGCCGCACCTGGTGCGCGACGGCGAGAACGGGTACCTGTTCACCCCGAATGACAGCGATGACCTGGCCAAGAAGATCACCATGATCCTTGAGCTGCCCGCAGACCAGCGCGCCGCCATGGGCCAGGCGAGCCGGCAGATGGTGGAACCCCACAGCATCGAAGGGACCCTGCAGACCTTCGAGGACCTGTACCGGGGCGCGGGCTTCGAGGACAAAGTGGTCTGAACGCTTTCCGGGATTTGCTAGAGTAATTTTGCCCTGCAGGCATATCCCTTTCGCGGAGATCAGCCAGGGCATAGGGGGCTATAGCTCAGCTGGTTAGAGCGCGGGACTCATAATCCTAAGGTCCTCGGTTCAAGTCCGAGTAGCCCTACCTCGAAAGAGCCCTCCTTCCCCTGTCAACTAGGGAAGGAGGGCTCGTTTGCAAGGCGGCGGCTTCGGAAAGGGCGCGGCTGATTCCACCGTGGCGCCAGGTGTTGTTCCCAC
This sequence comes from Arthrobacter sp. Z1-9, assembly GCF_054792695.1. Taxonomy (NCBI): domain Bacteria; kingdom Bacillati; phylum Actinomycetota; class Actinomycetes; order Micrococcales; family Micrococcaceae; genus Arthrobacter; species Arthrobacter sp. Z1-9. The sequence goes on from NZ_CP096456.1 coordinate 1,558,968, forward strand.
GGAGAGGAATACTGCCCCGCGCTTGATGAGACTGCCTGGACATGACAGACCAGCACGACGGCCCACTCCCACGGGCTGGTCGGTTAGTCTTTTGCGATGGCGGACATGGAGTTTAAGAAGCGTTTGAACCAGGTTGAGGCGTTGTACAACGAGCTCCATGAGCTGCGGCAGCGCGGTACGGCTGCCGGAAAGGAGGAGGTCGTCCTGGCTGAGATGCGTCTGGATAACGCATGGCGGGAGTTGTATGAGTTTATGGAACTACCTCTATCTCCGGACGCTCCGGCCGGTGATGGTGCCGGGTAGTTCCAAGGCCTCCTGACCTTGGTTATGGTGGCCAGATGACTGTTACTGATGAAGCTGTGCCGAAGCGCTCGAGGTTCTTGACGATTGAGCAGGTAGCCGAGGAGCTGGCTATCCGTGAGCCGACTGTCCGCCAGCTGTTGACGGCGGGTGAGCTGCGAGGGTTGCAGATCGGCGCCCACCGTACCTGGCGCGTAGCTGCCACGGACCTGGAGGACTACATTGAGCAGGCATACCGGGTTACTGCTGAGCGGATAGCGGCCGGCGAAGCAGCTGATGAGTCTTAGCCCGTCGTTAGTCGATGGTTAAGGTTTTGGGCGTATCGTCCGTAAACCCGTGTTTCGATTGCAATGATCACGCTCGAGGAGGTTCTTCTTCCTTAAGCCTCCGGTCTGCGGTATGTTACTGAGCAGTAACATACCGTGCTCCTTCCCGGAGAGCCCCGGTCACCGCTGATCATCTGCGAGGTATCCATGTCCACTTCTGCTGCCGACCTCAATAACCTGCCCTACGCCGACGGCGACTTCTACGCCTTTGAGCAGCTGCTGAGCGGAAAGGAGCAGGACCGGCTGGCGGAGGTCAGGGATTTCCTGGCCCGCGAGGTGCGTCCCATCGCTGTGGACTTCTGGAACCGGGGTGAATTTCCCATGGACCTGATTCCGAAGCTGGCGGAAATTGACCTGGTCAGCCCCGTGCGCAGGCAGGGCCACTCCAATCTGTACGCGGGCCTGATGCACGCCGAGGTGACGCGCGCCGATGCGTCCACCTCCACGTTCATGGGGGTCCATGACGGGCTCTTCACCGGATCCATCGAAGCGCTGGCCTCGCAGGAGCAGAAGGACGCGTGGCTGCCTGATATCTACGCCCTCAGGAAGATCGGAGCGTTCGGCCTGACGGAGCCCCTGGGCGGCTCCGACGTGGCCGGCGGGACGCGAACCACCGCCCGCCGCGAGGGAGGCACGTGGATCCTGAACGGCGCCAAGCGCTGGATCGGGAACGCCACCTTCTCCGACTGGGTGGTCATCTACGCGCGGGACGTTGAGGACAACCAGGTCAAAGGCTTCCTGGTGGACACCACGCTGGAGGGTTTCAGCGCGGCGAAGATCGAGAACAAAATCGCACTCCGCACCGTCCAGAACGCCGACATCACCCTGGACAACGTGGTGGTGCCTGATTTCTACAAGCTCGCCCACGCCAACAGCTTCCGGGATGTCAACAAGGTCCTGAAAGTCACGCGCCTCGGTGTCGCCTGGCAGGCCGTGGGCCAGCAGCTGGCCGCGTTCGACGTAGCCCGGCGCTACGCCGTCGAACGCCACCAGTTCGGCCGGCCGCTGGCCTCCTTCCAGCTGGTCCAAAGCCAGCTGGTCCAGATCCTGGGCAACGCCGTCAGCTCCATGGGCATGATGGTGAGGTTGTCCCAGCTGGAAGACGCCGGCGCCGCCAAAGACGAGCAGTCCGCCCTGGCCAAAGCATTCACCACTGCAAGGATGCGTGAAAGTGTGGCGATCGGCCGGAACCTGCTGGGCGGCAACGGCATCGTGACCGACTTCGAAATGGCCAAGATCTTCGCCGACGCCGAAGCCATCTACTCCTATGAGGGGACGCACGAAATCAACACTCTTGTCACCGGCCGCGCGATTACAGGTATCTCTGCCATCGTCTGACCTGCTTCCCTCCGCGACCGGCCAGCCAGTCCCGCACCCTACGGCGGCGCCGCGAGCGGCAGCAGGATGGAAGGCCGCAGGTCCATCACAAACTGCAGCGGATTCACGTAATCCTCGCCCCGCCGGACACCCCAGTGGACGCACGAAGCGGCAGGGCAATGACCGGGAAGAACCGTGCCGATCATCTGGCCCGCGGCCACCACGCTGCCGGCCGCGAGGCTGCTCTCCACGGGTTCGAAGCTGCTGCGAAGGCCGTTGCCGTGGTCGATGGTGATCACCGGCCGGTCCACCACAACTCCCACGAAACTCACCGTTCCCGCCGCCGGCGAGGTGACCCGGACGCCGTCGGCCGCTGTCCCCAGGTCCACGCCCCGGTGGCCGCTGAGCCAGGGCTTGGGCGGAGGGTCAAAGTCCCGCAGGACCGGCGGGCGGGGGGAGATTGGCCACTGCCAGGAGGGCGCGGAAGCGGTGCCCGTGGGTGCTGGACCGAAGGCCAGCGCCTCCCCGGCGGGAGCAAGTGAAGCGGGCAGCAGGAGCAGGGCTGCAAGCAGTACCGGTGGTTTCATCTGCCCAGCCTGCGCCGCTTCGAAAAGGGCCGGCAGGGGCAGGCCGGGCTATGTGGATAAGGCTCCCGGCCGGCACTGGTGCTGTCTTCCGCGTGCAGGTGCCTGTAGTACACTTGATGGAGCAGTTTGCTGCGCCCTCAACGCTTTCCGTCCGGCGGCTATCCCTACGGTTCTTCCAACGGTATACGCCCCTGTCCGGGTTTTGCGTCGGCACGTCTCATTCAGGAGTGTGGGGGAGCGGTGGCTGACTACGCGCATCCAGCCCTCCAGCGGAGGATCATGCTTCTTGCGGTCAGGACCTAAGGTGCTGATGAGAAGCGCGATGGATGCCAGGAGCAGGGCCCGCCCGGGCCACGCTAATAAACCGTCAACTATTGGCAGGGTAAGAAGCCTTAGGGCCTTCTCATGAATGACCTGCCGGAAGGAGCGTCGGCATGCCCGTCGTAACTATGCGCCAGCTGCTTGACAGCGGCGTCCACTTTGGACACCAGACCCGCCGTTGGAACCCGAAGATGAAGCGCTTTATCTTCACCGAGCGCAACGGCATCTACATCATCGACCTTCAGCAGTCGCTGTCCTACATCGACCGCGCCTACGAGTTCGTGAAGGCCACCGTTGCACACGGCGGCACCGTCCTCTTCGTCGGCACCAAGAAGCAGGCCCAGGAAGCGATTGCCGAGCAGGCAACCCGCGTCGGCCAGCCGTACGTCAACCAGCGTTGGCTCGGCGGTATGCTGACCAACTTCCAGACGGTCGCCAAGCGCATCCAGCGCATGAAGGAACTCGAAGAGATCGACTTCGACGACGTCGCCGGCTCCGCGTACACCAAGAAGGAGCTCCTGCTCCTCAAGCGTGAACTCACCAAGCTCGAGTCCAACCTCGGCGGTATCCGCAACCTCACCAAGGCACCCTCCGTGCTCTGGATCGTGGACACCAAGAAGGAGCACCTCGCCGTTGACGAGGCCAAGAAGCTGAACATCCCGGTTGTGGCCATCCTGGACACCAACTGCGATCCGGACGAGGTCGACTTCCCGATTCCGGGCAATGACGACGCCATCCGCTCCGTGAACCTCCTGACCCGCGTTGTTGCCGACGCCGTTGCCGAAGGCCTGATCGCCCGCAACAACCGCGCCACCGGCACCACCGAAGCTCCGGAAGAGCCCCTGGCCGAGTGGGAGCGCGAGCTCCTCGAAGGCAGCAAGACTGAAGAAGCTGCTGCTCCTGCTGCTCCCACCGAGGAAGCTGAAGCACCGGCTGCTGCCGAGGCAGCTGCTCCAGCAGAAGACGCTGCTGCTCCGGCTGAAGACGCCAAGTAACACAAGTAAATCCGGATTCTCCGGCGCCGCCTGCGGTGCCGGAGCTGCTGACAGGATGGCGGCCCACCACGTGGGCTGCCGTCCTGTCGGTCCGTACACCACAACAAATTTCTAGACAGAGGGGTTCACATGGCGAACTACACTGCCGCGGACATCAAGGCCCTGCGCGAGCGCACCGGCGCCGGCATGATGGACGTCAAGAAGGCTCTTGACGAAGCCAACGGTGACGCCGAGAAGGCCATCGAAATCATCCGCATCAAGGGCCTCAAGGGCGCTACCAAGCGCGAGGGCCGCTCCACCGCTGAAGGCCTGGTGGCCGCAAAGGTCAGCAATGGCGTCGGCGTTATGATCGAGGTCAACTGCGAGACCGACTTCGTGGCCAAGGCTGACAAGTTCATCCAGCTGGCTGACAAGGTCCTGGCCGTTGCCGTTGAGTCCGGCGCAGCCGACCTCGAGACCCTGCTCGCCACCGAAGTTGACGGTAAGCCGCTCTCCGAGGTCGTCGTCGAAGAAGGCGCTGTCCTGGGCGAGAAGGTTGTTGTCCGCCGCATCTCCCGCGTCGAGGGTGCAACCGTTGACGCTTACCTGCACAAGACCTCCAAGGACCTCCCGGCCCAGGTTGGCGTGCTGTTCGCTGTTGACGGTGAAGGCGACGCCGCCGCCACCGCCGCCCACGACGTTGCAGTCCATATTGCTGCGATGGCCCCGAACTACCTGACCCGCGAGGACGTTCCGTCCGACCTGGTTGAGTCCGAGCGCCGCATCGCCGAAGAGACCGCCAAGGCCGAGGGCAAGCCCGAAGCCGCACTCACCAAGATCGTCGAAGGCCGCGTGACGGGCTTCTACAAGGGTGAGGTCCTGGTTGACCAGGCATTCGCGAAGGACGCCAAGAAGTCCGTGGCACAGGTCCTCGAAGAGGCCGGTGTCAAGGGAACCGCGTTCACGCGTTTCCGCGTCGGCTCCTAGTCGAAACTGCAAGGGGGTGGCCACTTCGGTGGCCGCCCCTTTTGCATGCACCGGGCCGGTACCGATACCGGGCACTGGCCCAGCAGGATAACCTTTTTTCAGACTCACCAACGGGAAGGCATCATGGAAGCCGTCAACACTGTAATCCAGCCAGAGAAAAGTCGACGCCGGGTCCTCCTGAAGCTTTCCGGCGAAGTCTTCGGCGGCGGGAAGCTTGGCGTTGACCCGGAGACGGTCCGCGACGTCGCCAAGCAGATCGCCGCGGCCGTCCCCCAGGTGGAAGTGGCGATCGTGGTTGGCGGAGGCAACTTCTTCCGCGGCGCAGAACTCTCCCAGAGCGGCATGGACCGCTCAAGGGCGGACTACATGGGCATGCTCGGAACAGTGATGAACTGCCTGGCCCTCCAGGACTTCCTGGAGCAGGCCGGCGTCGAAACCCGCGTCCAGAGCGCCATCACCATGGGGCAGGTAGCCGAAGCCTACATTCCCCGCCGCGCCATCCGGCACATGGAAAAGGGCCGCGTGGTCATCTTCGGCGCCGGTGCCGGCCTGCCGTACTTCTCGACCGACACCGTGGCCGCCCAGCGTGCACTCGAAGTCCACGCCGACGTCGTCCTGATGGCCAAGAGCGGTGTGGACGCCGTCTACACCGCAGACCCGAAGAAGGACCCGTCAGCCGAACGGCTCGAAACCCTTAGCTATGACGACGCCCTCCGCCGCGACATCCGCGTCATGGACCAGACGGCGATGACCATGTGCAAGGACAACAAGCTCTCGATGGTGGTCTTCGGCATGGAGGGTGAAGGCAACGTTACCCGGGCCATCCTCGGCGAGAAGCTGGGCACGCTGGTCACTGCCTAGCTACGGCTAGGATGTTTTCAGGACAGTTCCGCCCCTGCCTTCGGGACCAGGGGCGGAAGCAGTAAAAGAGAACCACCTTTGTGCTTGGAACCGGCGCCCCGGTCCGCACCAGAGTCTTCAGGAGAGACCGTGATCGAAGAAACCTTGCTCGAAGCCGAAGAAAAGATGGACAAGGCCGTTGAGGTAGCCAAGGAAGACTTCGCTTCCATCCGCACCGGCCGGGCCAACCCGGGCCTGTACAACAAGGTCCTGGTGGACTACTACGGCTCACCCACCCCGCTGCAGCAGCTGGCGTCCTTCGCCATTCCGGACGCCCGCACCATCCTCATCACCCCCTTCGACAAGACGGCTCTGCGCGACATCGAACGTGCGCTCAGCGACTCTGAGGTCGGCGCCAACCCGTCCAACGACGGCAACGTCATCCGGGTCACCATTCCGGAGCTGACCAAGGAACGCCGCAAGGAATACGTCAAGATCGTCAAGACCAAGGGCGAGGACGCCAAGGTTTCCATCCGCAACATCCGCCGCAAGGCCAAGGAAACCCTGGACAAGCTGGTCAAGGACGGCGAGGCCGGCGAGGATGAGGGCACCCGCGCCGAAAAGGAACTGGACGGCCTCACCAAGGCGCACGTGGACGGCATCGACGAGCTGCTCAAGCGCAAGGAAGCAGAGCTGCTCGAAGTCTGATGGGCCAGGCAGAGCAGGCCCCGGCACAACGGGCGCGCATCCGGGGGAAGCAGCCCACACCCAACCCGACGCCAAAGGCCGGGCGGAACCTGCCGGCCGCGGTGGTGGTGGGCCTGGCCATGCTCTTCGCAGTGCTGGGCGGGCTGCTGTTCCTCCCGCTCGGATTTGTTGCGGTCACCACTGCGTTCGCTGTCTTTGGCGTGTGGGAAATTTACCGCGCACTGGAGGCGAACGGTACCAGGATGCCCATCGTGCCGGTGCTGACGGGCACGGTGGCCATGCCGTTCGCCGCCTACCTCGGCGGGATCGAAAGCCTGCTTTTTGCCATGCTGCTCAGCTCCGTGGCTGTGCTGCTGTGGCGCTCCATCGAGAGCGCTGCAGGCTCGGCCAACAGCATCTTCGCGGGTGTGTTCACTTTAGGCTGGGTGCCCTTCTTCATCAGCTTCGCGGCGCTCCCGCTGCACGCTTCGGGCGGTGCTACTCCACTGGGCCTCTGGCCGGGAGGAACAATTCCCGACGGCGCGTGGCAGGTAGCGGTGATGCTGCTGCTGGTGGTGTCCAACGACACCTTCGGTTACCTGGTGGGCGCGTCCCTGGGCAAGCACCCGATGGCACCCAAGATCAGCCCAAAGAAATCCTGGGAAGGATTTGCCGGTTCCGTCGGCGGCGCAATACTCATCGGCATCCTTGCCTGTCTCTTCCTGCTGGACAAACCCTGGTGGGTGGGCGTGGTCCTGGCGGTGGGACTGGTGGCGGCGTCCACTGCAGGTGACCTGGCGGAATCAATGGTGAAACGGGAACTGGGCGTCAAGGACATGAGCAGCATCCTGCCGGGACACGGCGGCGTGATGGACCGGCTCGACTCCATCGTTTTTGCAGCCCCGGCGGCTTTTGTCCTGTATGGGCTCGTTTCCGGGGCCTGAGACACAAAACCCCCGCCGCGAACGGGCGCCAATAGACTGGTGCAGGAGTAACGGCTTGAAGAGCATCGAAGGAATCAATAGTGGTATTGGACATTCATCGGCAGATCCCTGCGTCCTTTGAGCGCGTGCAGCGCAGCGATTACGGCTACAACGCCAAGCAGGTGGACCAGTTCCTGCAGCGGGCGCGGGTGTCACTTGAAACCCCTGAGGCCGCGGCCCAGCCTGTTAACAGCGCCGTTGTCAGGGCCGTGTCGTTCGACCCCGTGAAAGGCGGTTACTCCGCCGCCGTCGTGGACGCAGCACTTGACCGCCTCGAAGACGCCTTCGCCCGCCGCGAGCGGGACGAGCTGATCGCCGCCCAGGGTGAGGAGGCGTGGCTGCGGGAGATTGGCAACCTGTCCGGCATCCTCCGCGGCCGGCTGCACCGCCCCGACGGCGACCGCTTCCGCCGGCCTGCGAAGAAGAAGGCCAGCAGCTACAACACCGCTGACGTGGACCGGCTGTGCCACGAACTCATCGCCTACCTCGAGCAGGACAAGCCGCTCAGCGTCGACAACGTCCGCCGGGCAGTTTTCCGTCCCGCCGTTGGCCGCGACGGGTACGAAGAGACCCAGGTGGACGCCTTCCTGGACCGCGTAATTGAACTGATGGCAGCCATCGACTGACCGCGGGCAACCATCTCCGGGTCGGGCAGTTGGGGGAAACCCCGGGCTCACCTTTCGGTGGCCAGCGGCCGTTCCGGGGTATGCAGCCGGGTCATGACCCGGGGCATCGTTGCGGGAACCCGCTGGACGGTGGCGCGGGACACTCCGACCATCACGGCGAAGGCTGCCGGCACGGTCCAGGCTGCCGGCTGTGCCAGCCAGGGCGCGAGGGCAGACACGCCGGCCACGGAGCCTGCAATCATCGCTCCGCCGCACAGGACCCCGCCGGTCACCATCCCGGCGATGGCTCCGGCGTCGGTCAGTCCCCGCCACCAGATGCCCAGCAGGAGCACAGGGCATACGGTGGACGCGGTGAAGGCGAAAACCAGGCCCACACTCCCGGCAAGGGCCAGCGAGTCCGTCATAAAGGCGAAGCCCAGGGGCACCACGATGGAGATCACGGCGGCGAGCCGGAAGCCGCCCACACCGGCGCCCAGGACGTCCTGGCTGATGACGCCGGCAAGCGATACCACCAGGCCTGACGTCGTCGAGAGGAATGCGGCAAAGGCGCCGGCCACCACAAGGGCTGACAGCAGATCGCCGGCGGCACCGCCCACCAACTCGCCGGGGAGCAGCAGCACCATGGCATCGGCCTGGTTGGCGCGGGCCAGGCCGGGCGCAAACATCCTGCCCACGAGTCCGTAGGCGGTGGGAAACAGGTAGAACACGGACAGCAGGCCCAGGACGATCAGCGTGGTCCGCCGGGCAGACTGCCCGTCCGGGTTGGTGTAGAAGCGGACCAGCACGTGGGGCAGGCCGAGGGTGCCGAAGAGAAGGGCAACCAGCAGCGACACGTTCTGGTACAGCCCGGCGGGGGCAAGATTTGTGGGGTTCACGGCGGGCGGAGCCAAGGCAGGAGTACCGTTTCCAGCCAGCATAAAAATGATGAACAGGATAGGAACCGCCAGTGCCGTGAGCTTGAGCCAGTACTGGAAGGCCTGGACGAACGTGATGGAACGCATGCCGCCGGCAACCACGGTCAGGCATACAACAATCACCACGGACACCGATCCCACCCAGGAGGGCAGGCCGGTGGTGATCCGGATGGTCAAAGCGGCGCCGTGAAGCTGCGGCACGATGTACAGCCAGCCCACCAGCACCACCACCAGGCTGGTGACCTTCCGGACAGCCGTGGAGTCCAGCCTGGCTTCTGTGAAGTCGGGAATGGTGTAGGCGCCGGAGCGCCGCAGCGGGGCCGCCACGAACAGCAGCAGCATCAGGTAGCCGGCGGTGTAGCCCACCGGAAACCACAGGGCGTCCGTGCCGGACAGCAGGATGAGGCCGGCCACCCCTAGGAAGCTTGCGGCGGAGAGGTACTCACCACCGATGGCCGAGGCATTCCACCAGGGCCGCACAGTCCGGGAAGCAACATAAAAATCACCGGTGGTCCGCGAAATCCGCAGTCCGTAGAAGCCGATCACCGCTGTAGCCACGGATACCACTGCGAGCGCGGCTATGGCCCCGCCTGGATTCATGGTGCCGTCACTGGTCCTTGGCAAGGTCCCGGTAGCGCGCCTCGTTGCGTGCAGCGGTGCGGATGTACAGCCAGGCACTGAGCCCGATCAGGGGATAGGTGCCTGCGCCCAGGAGAAGCCAGTCAAAGGGAATACCTGCGATCCGGGTTTCCGCCAGGCCGGGCACCACGGCCAGCAGCAGCGGAAAGGCGCCAAGGATCAGCAGGAAACCGCCGGCGACCACCAACGCCAGCCGCAGTTGGGAACGGATCAGGGACCTGACGAAGACCTGCCCCACCTCGGAGTCCTGGGCAGCTTCGCGGCTGTCCCTGGGAGGAAGCACCGCGGAGCGCGGTGCCGTGACCCGTACCCTCGTCATGCCTGCGGCCTGATCCGGGTGGCGCCGAGCTTTTCCCGCACTGTTGGCAGGTGGCGCCGGCTGATGGGAAGGCCGGCACCTGCAACCGTGACGCTTGGCCCGTCGGCAGCCAGTTTCATCGACGTGACGTGCTTCAGGGCAACCAGGTAGGAGCGGTGCGTCCGGATGAACCCGGCGTCCGCCCACTGCTGCTCGAGGTCGGCCAGCGGCACCCTGATCAGGTAACTCGCATCAGCGGTGTGCAGCCTTGCATAGTCTCCTTGGGCCTGCACGTACGTGACGTCGTCACGCCTGATCATCCTGGTGGTACCGCCCTGGTCCACGGTGATCATCTCAGCTGCCGTACCGCCGTCGCGCAGTTCACTGATGCGCCCCACGGACCGTGCCAGCCGTTCGGCGCGGACCGGCTTGAGCAGGTAATCCACGGCGGCGAGTTCGAAAGCCTTCAGGGCGTGCTCCTCGTCCGCGGTCACAAAAACCACTGCAGGGGGATTCCTGCTCGCGGAGATGGCCCGCGCAATATCCAGTCCGGACACCGCCGGCATATGGATGTCCAGGAAGACGGCATTGACCGGACCGGCTGCCAGAGCCCGAAGGGCCTCACTGCCCGAGGTGGCGCGGAGGACGGTGCCGATGCGGTCGTCCCGCCCCAGGAGGAAAGCCAGTTCCTCAACGGCGGGGAGCTCATCGTCAACGACGAGGACGTTAATCATGTTCCTAGGTTAGCTTCCGCCGTCGGCAGCCAGACCAGGGGCAGCACCAATGCGCAGGGTCAGCTGCCCGTGTCAGGCGTCGTGGCCCGGCTGCGACTTCGGGACCCGCATGGTGATCAGCGTCCCCTCCCCGGGTGCGGTGTCGATGACCAGCCCGTGGTCATTGCCGTAGACCTGGCGCAGGCGGGCGTCCACGTTCCGCAGGCCCACGTGCTCGCCGTCGGTATGGCCTGCCAGCACGGACTGCAGCTGCGCAGGGTCCATGCCGACGCCGTCGTCTTCAATGGTCACCTCGGCGAACGCGCCGGCGTCATTCGCAGTGATGCTGATGTGCCCGGGCCCTTCCTTGGCCTCGAGCCCGTGCCGGACGGCGTTTTCCACCAGCGGCTGCAGGCTGAGGAACGGGATGACGGTGCTGAGCACCTCAGGCGCCACCCGCAGGCTGACCTGGACGCGCTCACCGAACCGGGCGCGTTCCAGGAGGAGGTAGCGGTCGATGCAGCGGAGCTCCTCGGCGAGGGTAGTGAAGTCCCCGTGCCGCCGGAAGGAGTAGCGGGTAAAGTCGGCGAACTCAACTACCAGTTCCCGGGCGCGTGCGGGGTCGGTGTTGATAAAGGACGCTATGGCATTGAGCGAGTTGTAGATGAAGTGCGGGCTGATCTGGGCGCGCAGTGCCCTTACCTCCGCCTCCATCAGCAGTGTCCGGGACGCGTCCAGCTCCGCCAGCTCCACCTGCGCGGCTACCCAGTCCGCCACCTCGCCGGTGGCCCGGACCAGTCCCGCACCGGCCGCCGGCGCGAAGGCGGCGACGGCGCCCACGACGCGCGTCCCGGCCCGCACCGGGGCGATCACTGCGGCGAGAGGGCCGCCGGTGCCGTCCTTTGGTACGCCTCCCGGCCCGGTGGGCCGCCCTGCCGGAAGGACCGCGGTCCGCCCACCCGCAAGCACCCCTTCGGCCAGGCGCATCAACCCGGGCTTCAGTTCCTCGGCCGCACCGTCCCACGCGAGCACTCCGGTGGTGTCTGTGATGGCCAGTGCCTCGCAGCCCAGCAGCGTGCGCAGCTGCCGGCTGGCTTTGGCCGCACCCGCGGGGTTGAGGCCGCGCCGGAGATGCTGGCCGGCCTGGGATGCCGCGTGCAGGGTGTGGTAGGTGGCTTGTTCGGCGTCCGTGCCGAGGTCACGGAACGAGCGCAGCACCTTGAGTCCCAGGCCGACGACGACGGCGACGGCCAGGGCGATTACGGCAACGGCCGCGGCAGTCAGGAGGGGCGAGTCCGGCATGGTGCCCAGCGTAACGGCGGGCGCCGTTTGGCGCAGCATCGCGACCGTTGAGCGACTGCGGGTGCGCCGGGGCTGGAATGTGGTGCCGGCACCCAGCACAGTGATTGCAGTCACATTTGCGGTATTCCTGCCCGGGATCTGCGGCGGGTGTGTCCAAGAGTCTCAACGAGGAGGAACGATGGGTAACGATGCCCACACTCCGGACGCAGCGGCGTCCGTGGACTTCGAACAGGTCCAGTCGACGGAGCAGTTCAAGGAACTGCGCAAGCGTCACCGCAGCTTTGTCTTCCCCATGGCAGTCGCATTCCTGCTGTGGTACTTCGCCTACGTCCTGCTGGCGGACTACGCCGTGGGCTTTATGTCCACGAAGGTCTGGGGCAACATCAACGTGGGCCTGATCCTCGGCCTGCTCCAGTTCGTCTCGACGTTTGCGATCACCGGCTGGTACGTCCACTACTCCAACAAGCGGCTCGACCCCATCGCCAAGGAGATCCGGGACGAAATCGAGGGGCACGAATTTGATAAGCACGGCAACCGAGTAGGCGGAGCCACCAAATGATCAATATCGCTACAGCAGTGGACGTGGCCGCCCTCAAGGAGACCACGCTGCTCAATATGGGCATCTTCGGCATCTTCGTGGCCGTGACCATGGTGATCGTGCTGCGCGCCAGCCGGAACAACAAGACCGCCGCTGACTACTATGCGGCAGGCCGCTCCTTCACCGGCTCGCAAAACGGAACCGCCATCGCCGGCGACTACCTCTCCGCAGCCTCCTTCCTGGGCATCACCGGCGCCATCGCCATCAACGGCTATGACGGCTTCATGTACTCCATCGGCTTCCTGGTGGCCTGGCTCGTGGCACTGCTGCTCGTTGCGGAGCTCCTGCGAAACACCGGCAAGTTCACCATGGCCGATGTGCTGTCCTTCCGGCTGAAGCAGCGGCCCGTCCGCATTGCCGCGGCCATCTCCACCCTCGCCGTGTGCTTTTTCTACCTCCTGGCCCAGATGGCAGGCGCAGGAAGCCTGATCTCGCTGCTGCTGGGCATCAGCGACTGGGGCGGCCAGGCCCTGGTGATCATCGTCGTCGGCGCCCTGATGATCATGTACGTCCTGATCGGCGGCATGAAGGGCACCACCTGGGTGCAGATCATCAAGGCCATCCTGCTCATCGCGGGCGCAGCCGTTATGACCCTGTGGGTGCTGGCAATCTACGGCTTCAACCTCTCCAGCCTCCTCGGCGCCGCAGTGGAGACGGCCAACAACCCGGCCGTCCTGAATCCCGGCCTGCAGTACGGCAAGACCGAAACCTCGAAGATCGACTTCATGTCGCTCGGCCTCGCCCTGGTCCTGGGCACCGCAGCGCTGCCGCACGTCCTCATGCGCTTCTACACGGTCCCCACGGCCAAGGAAGCCCGCAAGTCCGTGGTGTGGTCCATCTGGCTGATCGGCCTCTTCTACCTGTTCACCCTGGTGCTTGGTTACGGTGCAGCTGCACTGGTGGGTGCCGAAACCATCAAAACCGCACCCGGTGGCGTGAACTCGGCCGCCCCGCTGCTCGCCTTCTACCTGGGCGGGCCGCTGCTGCTGGGCTTCATCTCGGCCGTGGCGTTCGCCACCATCCTGGCCGTTGTTGCCGGCCTGACCATCACGGCTGCCGCCTCCTTTGCCCATGACATCTACGCCAGCGTCATTTCCAAGGGCAAGGCCGACGCCGAGACCGAAGTTAAAGTTGCCCGGCGCACCGTGGTGGTGATCGGCGTCCTGGCCATCCTGGGCGGCATCCTCGCCAACGGGCAGAACGTGGCGTTCCTCGTGGCGCTGGCATTCGCCGTCGCCGCCTCCGCCAACCTGCCCACGATCGTCTACTCCCTGTTCTGGCGGAAGTTCACCACCCAGGGCGCTGTCTGGAGCATGTACGGCGGCCTGGGTTCCGCGATCATCCTGATCATCTTCTCGCCGGTGGTCTCCGGCGGCGCAACATCCATGATCAAGGACGCAAACTTTGCGCTCTTCCCGCTGAGCAACCCCGGCATCGTGTCCATCCCGCTGGCGTTCTTCCTGGGCTGGCTGGGAACCGTCACGGATAAGAAGCGCGAAGACACCGCCAAGCAGGCCGAGATGGAAGTCCGGTCCCTCACGGGGGTCGGTGCGGAGAAAGCAGTCAACCACTGATCCCTGCGGACCGGTACCGTACCACTACATAAAGAGCCTCGGCGCTGCGGCGCCGAGGCTCTTTTGTGTCTGCTGCTGGACCGGTCCTATGGAACGGCGGTGTGGCACAGGCCTGAGGAAGCTAAGCCTTGGGCCGGAGCTTGATATTGGTCATTTTGAGGTCGTCGGTGCCTTCAAAGCCGTAAGCCAGATCCACTTCCTTGCCCTCGCAGGTGATGACGCCCGCTACGTCCGCGGCCTTGACCCCGTTGTCGGTGGTTATCTGGACGTCGTTGTAGGACGGCTTGCACTGGCCGTTCATCTCCAGGGTTCCCACTCCGGTGATAAACGCTTCCTTGGACAGCTGTTCCTTCAGCGCGGGGTCCAGGTATTCATCGTAGGCCCGGGAGCTTTGGCCGCTGATGACCAGCTTGGTGAAACCGTCGGCGAGGCCCCTGGCCTGGTTGGTGGCGCTGCCCACGACGTTTACCAGGATGACGATGCCCAGGACCACCAGGAGCAGGACGCCGCCAATGCCCGCCAAAATGATCCACAGTTTCCGCCGGCTCTTGACCGGTGGCTGCCGGCCCGGCAGCCCGAACGGGCCCGGTTCCCCGTAGGCGCCGGCAGGAGCATGCCCGCCCTGGCCCCGCAGTTGCTGCGGGGGTATGGGTGGCTGCTGCAGCACCTGTGCGGGCTGCCCCGGCTGGTACGGATCCTGAGGATTGCCCAAAGATGGAGCCTTTCCTGCGTGGTGCATGGCACCGCCTGGTTGCGGGGGCCCTCCGGCCCGTAAATGACTTGGAACAGCCTATAGCCCGCGCTGGCGGCGCCGTACTTTCATGGCGGTCCGGCGGCCGTACTTTCGCGCTGGTCCGGCGGCAGGTCAGCTGCCCTGCGGGCCCCGGTCCAGCAGGGGCTGCACCCGGAAGGGGATGAGTTCACCCATGGCCAGCGCGGTATCGGTCCGGTCGACGCCGTCGCAGGCCAGGATCTTCCCGTTAATGCGGAAGAGGTCCTCGGCGTCCAGTGCCACCACGCGCAGCAGGAGGTCCGCGGATCCGGTGAGCCCGTAGCCCTCGAGGATTTCCGGGACGTCCGCCAGCTCCTTCGCCAGCTGAACAAGCTTTTGCTGCTGGACGTGGACGGAGATGAATGCCATCAGCGGATACCCGAGCGCAACCGGATTGATCCGGCGTTCGAAGGACAGGAAGACGTGCTTGTTCTCCAGCTGGGCCATCCGCGCCTGGACGGTATTCCTGGAGAGGCCGAGCTTCTGGGCCAGCGCCACCACCGTCCGCCGGGGATCCTGGGCCAAGGCCGACAGAAGGCGGGCGTCGGTGCCATCCAAAGCTTGCATAGTGCGCAACGTTAGCACCGTGATGAGCGGCCGCACAGAGCATTGTGCTCAGTGATCACCGTGGTGGTTGTACCCAATGAGCATTGTGAGTAGGGTCACAGTATCCGGAGCAACGGCGCCCGGGAGGCCGGCGGCCGGCGGGATCACAAGTCCCGGAACCGCTGGTCAACGACGTGAGAAGGTGCGGCTATCGTGTCTACAGACGAAACGGGCCAGGACGGCACAGGTGCCCCGGATACGGGTACCCATAATGCCGCTGCCGGTGCGGACAACCACGGGCAGGGCAAAGGCCTCGTCCAGCTGATTACTCCGTCGGGGGAGCGGGTGAGCCACCCCGAATTCGACCCCTGGGTCCAGGACATCACGGACGAGCAGTTGTGCTCGCTGTTCGAGGACATGACCGTCGTCCGGCGCATCGACGTCGAGGCCACGGCCCTCCAGAGGCAGGGTGAGCTTGCATTGTGGCCGCCGCTGCTGGGGCAGGAAGCAGCCCAGGTCGGCTCCGGGCGGGCCCTCCGCGCGGACGACTTTGTGTTCTCCAGCTACCGCGAAAACGGTGTTGCGTACTGCAGGGGAGTGGACCTGACGGACATAGTCCGGGTCTGGCGCGGAAACGCCTCCTCCGGCTGGGACCCGTACTCCATCAACATGGCAACGCCACAGATCATCATCGGAGCCCAGACGCTGCACGCCACCGGCTATGCCATGGGCATCCAGAACGACGGCGCCGATTCCGCGGCGGTGACGTACTTCGGCGACGGAGCGACCAGCGAGGGCGACGTCAACGAGGCAATGGTTTTCGCCGCCAGCTTCCAGGTGCCTGTGGTGTTCTTCTGCACCAACAACCAATGGGCCATCTCCGAACCGGTACGGCTTCAGTCGCACATCCAGCTGGCGGACAGGGCGGCCGGGTTCGGCATCCCGAGCCTGCGGGTGGACGGCAACGACGTCCTGGCCGTGATGGCCGCAACGCGTGTGGCCCTGGACCGTGCGCGGCGCGGCGGCGGTCCGACGTTCATCGAGGCCGTCAGCTACCGGATGGGTCCCCACACCACGGCCGATGACCCCACCCGTTACCGTGACGCCAACGAATTGGAGGACTGGGGAGCGAAGGATCCGATCAGCCGGGTGGAGGCACTCCTGGACCGCAAGGGGCTGCTGACGGCAGTGCTGAAACAACAGGTCAAGGACAAGGCCGACGCCGTAGCCCGGGAAATGCGGACAGGCTGCACCACCATGCCGGAGCCGCAGCCGATGGACGTGTTCAAGCACGTCTACAGCACCCCCAACTCCTGGCTGGACCGGCAGCAGGACCATTACGCCCGTTACCTGGCCTCCTTTGGTGATCCCGAAGAGGCCGTATCAGAAGAAGGTGCACGCTGATGACCCAGATGACCTTTGCCCGCGCAATCAACGCCGGCCTTCGCAAAGCCCTGGAGAGCGACCCCAAGGTGGTCCTCCTGGGCGAGGACATCGGTGCCCTGGGCGGCGTCTTCAGGATTACGGACGGCCTCCAGAAGGACTTCGGCAAGCACCGGGTGGTGGACACGCCCCTGGCAGAATCTGCGATCGTGGGAACGGCCGTGGGACTGGCCTACCGCGGCTACCGCCCCGTGGTGGAGATCCAGTTCGATGGTTTTGTCTACCCGGCGTTCGACCAGATCGTCAGCCAGGTGGCCAAGCTCCATTACCGGACACGCGGTGCCGTGAAGATGCCCATCACCATCCGGGTTCCGTTCGGCGGCGGCATCGGTTCCCCCGAGCACCACTCCGAGTCCCCGGAAGCCTACTTCACCCACACCTCAGGCCTGCGCGTGGTGACAGTCTCGAACCCGCAGGACGCCCATACCGTCATCCAGCAGGCCATCTCCTGCGATGACCCTGTCCTGTACTTCGAGCCCAAGCGCCGCTATCACGACAAGGGCGAGGTGGACGAGTCCCTCGACCTGCTCACCGCTGTGCCTATGGACCAGGCGAGGGTGCTGACGGAAGGCGCCGACGTCACCCTGGTGGCGTATGGCCCGCTGGTGAAGACGGCCCGCGACGCTGCCCTGGCCGCCGCGGACGAAGGCATCTCCATCGAGGTCATCGACCTGCGCTCGCTGGCCCCGGTGGACTACGACACCGTGGTGGCCTCGGTCCGCAAGACCGGCCGCCTGGTGGTGACGCACGAGGCCGGCCAGTCCGGCGGTATTGGTGCGGAGGTGGCAGCCAGCATCACGGAGCGGTGCTTCTACTACCTTGAGGCGGCGCCGGTCCGGGTGACCGGCTTCGACATCCCGTACCCGTATTCAAAGCTTGAGATGCACCACCTGCCGGGCCTGGACCGCATCCTCGACGGCGTGGACCGCGCCCTGGGCCGGCCGAATTCCCTCAGCGGGCTGGAAGGATGAGCGCCACCATGATCAAGGAATTCCGGCTCCCGGACCTGGGCGAAGGGCTTACTGAATCAGAAATCCTCAGCTGGAAGGTTGGCGTGGGGGATATCGTCAGCCTCAACCAGGTGATCGCCGAGGTCGAAACAGCCAAGGCAGTGGTGGAGCTTCCGTCCCCTTTTGCGGGAGTCATCCGGGAACTCCACGAACAGCCCGGCACCATTGTGGAGGTGGGCAAGCCCATCGTTTCGTTCGAAGTACCGGACGACGCCGGGACCCCCTCGTCAGCGTCCGGTGTCGCTTCGTCCCCTTCGTCCCCGGCGTCCCCTTCGTCTTCTGTGTCCCCGGCGGGACCGGAGTCGCAGGCGGCGCCGGAGGCCAGGAGGCAACCCAACCTGGTGGGGTACGGCGCCGTCGTCGAAAGCTCCGCCCGGCCGGAACGGCGCCCCCGCAACCTCCGCCTGGTGGTCGGCTCCAATGCACCCCGTTCCCCGGTGGTTGAGCCTGTCGAAGCGAAGCCTGTCGAAACCAAGCCCGTCGAGGCCACGTCCCCGGTGGCCGAGCCTGCCGGAACCCGCCCCCGGTCCACTCCGCCGGTGCGGAAGCTTGCCAAGGACCTGGGGGTGGACCTGGCAATGGTGGCCGGGACCGGACCGCAGGGCCTGATCACCCGCGAGGACGTCCAGCACTTTCTGGATGGCCGTTCGGCGGACGGCGCTGTTCCTGCCCGGGAAGCCCCCGGCGCCCCGGTTGCGCTGCAGGGCCGTCAAGGCGAGCGGGAAACCCGGACGCCCATCAAGGGGGTGCGGAAGTTCACGGCGGCCGCCATGGTGGCGAGCGCGTTCACCGCACCGCATGTCACCGAATTCCTCACCGTGGACGTTACGCCGGCCATGGAGCTGCTGGCCAAGCTGAGGAGCAATCGCGAATTCAGCGGGCACAAGCTGACCCCGCTCACCCTGGCGGCAAAAGCTGTGCTGATCGCCCTGCGGCGGAACCCTGCCCTCAACGCCCGCTGGGACGAGGCGAACCAGGAGATCGTGACGTTCAACTACGTGAACCTGGGCATCGCAGCCGCAACCCCACGGGGACTGACCGTTCCCAACATCAAGGACGCAGACTCGTTGTCCCTCCTCCAGCTCGCCGAGGCGCTGACCGCACTCACCGAAACGGCCCGGGCCGGCAAAACCACACCGGCGGACCTGTCCGGGGGAACCATCTCGATCACCAACATCGGCGTCTTCGGGATCGACGCGGGCACACCCATCCTCAACCCGGGGGAGGCTGCGATCCTCGCGCTCGGGGCGGTGCGGAACATGGCGTGGGAGTATCAGGGCCAGGTGGCCCTGCGCCAGGTCCTGACGCTAAGCCTGTCCTTTGACCACCGCCTGGTGGACGGTGAACAGGGCTCACGATTCCTGGCGGACGTCGGCGCCATCCTCGCGGAGCCCGGCATGGTCCTCACCATGGTCTAAACCAGGGGGTTTTGTCCGGATATGCAGGGTTTGGCGAGCCTTTTATCTCTGCATGTCCGGCACAACCCGGGTAATACATATCCGGACGAAACCCGGGCATTAGGGGGAGGCCTCTGGGGCTTCCACGAGCAGCGCGGCCAGGGCCATGCTCTCCAGCAGGGGACGGGCGGACTGTGCCGCCATCTTCCGGCCATGGCTGCGCACGGAGTGCGGTGTTGAGTTGATCAGCCCGAACGTGGCATGCGCCCGCATCCGGAGTTCGGTGACCTCCGTGTCCGGGTGCAGCTTTGCGAGGACGTCCACCCAGACTTCGACATAATTCAACTGCAGGGTCCGCACGGCCGCCTGGTCCTCGTCGGACAGGTTGCTGAAATCCCTGTCCTGTACCCGGATCACGTCCGGTTTGCCCAGGGCGAAGTCCACCTGGAACTCCACCAGGCAGCGCAGGGCGGATGCTGGATCGGGACTGCGGGCCACCACTTCAGTGCCGCCGTCGAGCAGTTCCTGGCTGACGGTCACCAGCAGGTCGGCGAGGACCGCCTGTTTACCGGGAAAGTGACGGTAGACGGCCGGGCCGCTTACCCCTGCCGCCGCTCCCAGGTCCTCAAGGGACACCCGGTTGAACCCGTTGACGGCGAACAGCGAAGCCGCAGCAGACAGCAGGGCCCGCCGCCGGTTTTCCTTCGCCTGACCGCGCTGGGTTGATGAGCCGCGCTGGGTTGGCGGGCTGCCATGGGTGGCCGGAACCCGGGTCGGCGGAACAAGTTCGGCAGTCGCGTGCTCCAGCGGGGAGCCGCGCCCGCCGGTCCGGGTGGCGTCAGTGCTGGCCACAGTTCCTCCTCAGGCCCGCAGATTTGCCAAGGCGGGATGTGTTGGACTTCACAGTTAATCCAGACTAACCTGAATTTCAGTTATTGGGCGCTAACCGAGTTGGCTTGTGGCGGCTCGGATCGGAACAGGAACGGACCGTCAATGGAGACCCTTGCCACCCGGCTTGACGCTACAGCCGAGGCTTATGCGTCAAACCGCGCCGCCCAGCTGTCGCTCGCCGGCGAGTTGCGGAAAAAGCTTGCTGACGCCGCCCTCGGCGGACCGGAAAAATCAAGGGAACGCCACGTGGCGAGGGGGAAACTCCTGCCCCGCGAGCGAATCGACCAACTGCTGGATGACGGCAGCCCTTTCCTTGAAATTGCGCCGCTTGCCGCCAACGGGATGTACAACTACGAAGCACCCGGCGCCGGCGTCATTGCCGGAATCGGACTGGTTCACGGCCGCCACGTGCTGGTGATCTCCAACGACGCCACCGTCAAGGGCGGAACGTACTATCCGATGACGGTGAAGAAGCACCTGCGGGCCCAGGAGGTTGCCCTCGAGAACCGGCTGCCGTGCATCTATTTGGTGGATTCCGGCGGAGCGTTCCTGCCCAAGCAGGATGAGGTCTTTCCGGACAGGGACCACTTCGGCCGCATCTTCTACAACCAGGCCAGGCTTTCAGCGGCCAAGATCCCCCAGATCGCCTCGGTCATGGGGTCCTGCACCGCGGGCGGCGCCTATGTTCCTGCCATGAGCGATGAAACCGTGATTGTCCGGAACCAGGGCACGATCTTCCTGGGCGGGCCGCCGCTGGTGAAGGCCGCGATCGGCGAAATCGTCAGTCCGGAAGAGCTCGGCGGCGGGGAAGTGCACTCGAGGATTTCCGGTGTGACGGATCACCTCGCCGAAAACGACGAGCATGCCCTGCAGATCATCCGGGACATCGTTGCCACGCTGCCGCCCCCGGCGCCGCCTGCGTGGGAGGTGGAGGCCGGCGTCGAACCTGCCGCAGACCCGGCGGGTCTCTATGGTGCGGTACCCACTGACGTCAACGCCCCCTACGACGTCCATGAGGTGATCGGCAGGCTGGTGGACGGCAGCCGGTTCCACGAATTCAAGAAGGAGTACGGCATCACCCTGGTGACGGGCTTCGCCAGGCTGCACGGGCATCCGGTAGGCATCGTGGCCAACAACGGGGTGCTGTTCAGTGAGTCCTCCCTCAAAGGGGCCCACTTCATCGAGCTCTGCGACCAGCGAGGCATCCCCCTGATATTCCTGCAGAACATCTCCGGGTTCATGGTGGGCAGGGACTCGGAGCAGGGCGGCATCGCCAAGAACGGCGCGAAGATGGTCACCGCCGTCGCCACGGCGCGGGTGCCCAAGCTGACAGTGGTAATCGGCGGCTCCTTCGGCGCAGGAAACTATTCCATGTGCGGCCGCGCCTATTCGCCGCGGTTTCTGTGGATGTGGCCGGCGGCCCGGATCTCCGTCATGGGCGGCAACCAGGCCTCCAGCGTCCTTGCCACCGTGAAGCGGGACCAGTACGAAGCCGCCGGCCAGGAATGGTCGGCCGAGGACGAGGAAGCCTTCAAGGCGCCCATCCGGCGGCAGTACGAGGACCAGGGCAGCCCGTACTACTCCACGGCAAGGCTGTGGGATGACGGCGTGATCGACCCCGCTGACACCCGCACCGTCCTTGGCCTGGCGCTGGACGTGGTGTCCCGCACGCCGCTGCCGGAAACCTCCTTCGGCCTCTTCAGGATGTGAGCCCGCAATGACCATTCCCCTATCACCCGCCACCCGTCAGGAGGCGGCAGCCACCGCAGACCCAGGGCAGCAGCCCCTGTTCAGCACGGTCCTGGTGGCCAACCGCGGCGAGATCGCCTGCCGCGTCATCCGCACCCTCCGCGCCCTGGGCATCCGGTCCGTTGCGGTGTACAGCGATGCCGACGCCGGCGCCCGGCACGTGCGCGAAGCAGACACAGCAGTGCGTATCGGCCCCGCCGCAGCCACCGAGAGCTACCTCAAGATCGAGGCCATCGTCGAGGCGTGCCGCAGGACGGGAGCGGAAGCGGTGCACCCGGGCTACGGCTTCCTGAGCGAGAACGCCGAGTTCGCCCGTGCCCTGGACCAGGCGGGCATCACCTTCATCGGCCCGGGAGTGGAGGCCCTGAACATGATGGGGGACAAGATCCGGTCCAAGAACCATGTGGCCGGCTACGGCGTCCCCGTGGTACCAGGGGTGGCGCAGCCGGGAATGACGGACGGGCAGCTGGTCCAGGCTGCCGCCGCCGTGGGTTTTCCGCTCCTGATCAAACCTTCCGCGGGTGGCGGCGGCAAGGGGATGCATGTGGTGGAACGTCCGGAGGACCTCGAGGCCGCGTTGGCCACGGCCCGGCGCGTGGCGGCGGGCGCCTTCGGCGACGACACCCTGTTCCTGGAACGCCTGGTGTCCGCACCGCGGCACATCGAGGTGCAGGTGCTCGCGGACAACCACGGCCACGTCATCCACCTCGGTGAACGTGAATGCTCGCTGCAGCGGCGGCACCAAAAGGTCATTGAAGAGGCGCCATCGCCGCTGCTCGAAGCCCTCCCGGAAGGTGGTGCGATCCGCGCCCGCATCGGCGAAGCCGCCTGCAACGCGGCCCGCAGCGTGAAGTACAGCGGCGCCGGAACAGTGGAGTTCCTCGTCTCCGACGATTCGCCGGAGGAGTTCTACTTCATGGAGATGAACACCCGGCTGCAGGTGGAGCATCCCGTCACCGAAATGGTGACCGGCATCGACCTCGTGGAATGGCAGGTGCGGATCGCCGCCGGAGAAGAACTCACCGTCCGGCAGGCCGACGTCGAACTTAACGGCCACGCTGTGGAGGCGCGGGTCTATGCCGAGGTGCCCGAGAAGAACTTCCTGCCGTCCACGGGGACAGTGCTCCTGCTGGACGAACTGCCCGGCCGGCCGGCCATGCCGGGCACGTACGCCCGGGGCCTGACAGCCGGCAATGGCACGGTGCGGGTGGACTCGTCCCTCGTCGAAGGGCTGGAGCTCTCGTCCAGCTATGACCCCATGATGTCCAAGGTCATCGCCTGGGGGAAGGACCGCGCGGCTGCCCTGGCTACCCTCGACGGGGCGCTCGCCGGATACACAGTGCTGGGGCTGGACACCAACGTGGAATACCTGCGGCTGCTGATCAATGATCCCGAGGTCCGTGCCGGCCGGCTCGATACCGGCCTGATCGAACGCAGACTTCCGGATCTCGCGTTCCGCCGGGCCGCCGAGGCCGAACTCGTGGCGGCAGCGCTCTTCACCGTCACCGCCGAGGAACAGAACAACGCACCCCTGCCGCCCGGACCCTGGCACGCGCGCAATGGCTGGCGGCTGGGAGCAGCGGCGCCCCGCAGGATCAGTCTGGGGACTCCCGACGGCGGAGTGGCAACAGTGCGCATCAGCGGCACCGAGGCCGGTGGTTCGGCAGGAGACGGAAAGGCAGGAGACGGAATGCCGGGTGGCGGCATGGCGGGTGCCGGCACTGGCTCTCAGGAAGCTGCCTCCGGCTGCACCGCCGCCGACGGAACGTTCCTGGTGGCCGTCGACAACGGGCCCTCCCGTCCGGCGCGGCTGGAAGTCCTGTCCCGCCGGGAGGTTGTGCTGACCCTCGACGGCCGCGCCACCACGTACGCCATCGCGCCGGTTTTCCGCGGCCCGGTGGCCCCGACACGTGATTCCCCGGTTGTTGGCGTACCCGCGGAGCTGTTCCTGGGCAATGAAGGCTGGTCCTGCCGGCTGGAGGTGCTGACCCGCGAGGCGCGGCTTGAGCGGGTACTTGCAGGCGTCCACCGGGAGGAGGGCGCAGCGGATCCGGCGGTGCGCTCGCCGATGCCGGGAACGGTGGTGTCCGTTCCGGTCAGCGACGGTGACACTGTCACGGCCGGGCAGGTGCTGGTTTCGGTGGAGGCGATGAAGATGGAGCATCAGCTGCTGGCGCCCCTGGACGGGACGGTCCGCCTCAGCATCCGGCCGGGCGACCTGGTGAAGGCGGACCAGGTGCTGGCCACCATCCACCCGCAGCCCACCGACGTTTCCCGCGACAGCCCACCCGGCAGCGCCGCCGACACCGCCGGTCCCGCGGGCAGCACCGACATCCCAGGCATCGAATCAACACAGGGCAAAGGAGCCTAGACATGGCAGGTTTTGAACTCAGCGAGGAATACCGGGACCTCAGCGACACCGTCCGGGACTTCGCCGACAACGTCGTAGCCCCCGTATCGGCCAAGCACGACGAGGAACACAGCTTCCCGTACGAAGTAGTGAAGCAAATGGCAGAGATGGGGCTGTTCGGCCTGCCCTTCCCCGAGGAGTTCGGCGGAATGGGCGGCGACTACTTCGCCCTGGCCCTCGCACTGGAGCAGCTGGGCCGGGTGGACCAGTCCGTTGCGATCACCCTGGAGGCGGGAGTCTCCCTCGGTGCCATGCCGGTCTACCGCTTCGGGACCGAGGAGCAGAAGCAGGAGTGGCTGCCCGTGCTGGCGTCAGGCGAGGCGCTCGCCGGCTTCGGCCTGACCGAACCGGAGGCAGGATCGGATGCCGGCGGCACCAAGACCCACGCCCGGCGTGAGGGCGGGAACTGGGTGATCAACGGCAACAAGGAGTTCATCACCAACTCGGGAACGGACATCACCCGCCTGGTGACCGTCACCGCCGTCACCGGCCGGAAGGAGCGCGTGGACGGCACTGTCCAGAAGGAAATTTCCACCATCCTGGTGCCCACGGACACCCCCGGCTTCAAGGCGGAGAAGCCCTATAACAAGGTGGGCTGGAACGCGTCGGATACCCACCCGCTGACGCTCAAGGACGTGCGGGTCCCGGAGGCAAACCTGCTGGGAGCGGAGGGCCGCGGCTACGCCAACTTCCTGTCCATCCTGGATGAGGGCCGCATCGCCATCGCAGCACTGGCCACCGGCGCAGCCCAGGGCTGCGTGGACCTTTCGGTCAAGTACGCCAAGGAACGCAGCGCCTTCGGACACCAGATCGGCAAGTACCAGGCCATCTCCTTCAAGATCGCACGAATGGAAGCCCGGGCCCATACTGCCCGCCTCGCCTACTACGATGCGGCCTTCCGCATGCTTGCCGGAAAGCCGTTCAAGACCCAGGCGGCCATCGCTAAGATGGTCGCAGGCGAGGCGGCCATGGACAATGCACGGGATGCCACCCAGGTGTTCGGCGGCTATGGCTTCATCAACGAGTTCACCGTGGCACGCCACTACCGCGACTCCAAGATCCTTGAAGTGGGGGAGGGCACCACGGAGGTCCAGCTGATGCTGATCGCCCGCGAACTGGGTCTGTAGTATCCGGGACAGTAGCCGGCCTGAAAGGATCACCGATGATTGACAAGGTTGTTGCCACCGCCGAGGAAGCAGTGGCGGACATCCCGGACGGCGCTTCCCTCGCCGTGGGCGGTTTCGGTCTGTGCGGCATCCCCGTGTCCCTCATTGACGCCCTGCACCGGGCCGGCACGTCGGAGCTGGAAACGGTCAGCAACAACTGCGGCGTGGACGACTGGGGCCTGGGCATCCTGCTGCGCGACGGGCGGATCCGGCGCACCATCAGCTCATACGTCGGCGAAAACAAGGAGTTCGCCCGGCAGTACCTGGCCGGCGAGCTCGAGGTGGTACTCACGCCGCAGGGAACACTGGCTGAGAAACTGCGGGCAGGCGGTGCCGGCATCCCGGCCTTCTATACCAAGGCAGGGGTGGGTACCCAGGTGTCCGAGGGCGGCCTGCCCCAGAAGTACGACGCCGAGGGCGGCATCGCCGTCGCATCAGCCCCGAAGGAGGTACGCTCCTTTGCCGGGGTTGACTACGTGCTGGAGGAGGCCTGCACCCCGGACTTCGGGCTGGTCCACGCGTGGAAGGGCGACCGCCACGGAAACCTGGTCTTCCACGCCACCGCCATGAACTTCAACCCGCTGTGCGCCATGGCCGGGCGGATCACCATCGCCGAGGTGGAGGAACTCGTGGAGCCGGGCGAGCTGGACCCGGAGCACATCCATACTCCCGGGATCTTCGTCCAGCGGGTGGTACTGGCCCCCGACGCCGAGAAACGCATTGAGAAACGGACGGTTGCGCTGGTCCGCTCCGGACAGGAAGCGCCCGGACATTTTCGCGGCAACCAGCAGGCAGGAGCATAGCCATGGACCCCAACAGCCCTTATGCTCCCCGTCCGGAAGGCGTCCGGCCCGAGTACCGCCGCGCTGCCCAGCAGCACGGGGAACCCGCAAGCGGTGCCGGCCCCAGGGGCTGGACCCGGAATGAGCTCGCAGCCCGCGTGGCGCAGGAGCTCAGCAACGGCCAGTACGTCAACCTGGGCATCGGTATGCCAACCCTCATACCCAACTACATCCCCGCGGGCGTCGAAGTGGTGCTCCACTCCGAAAACGGAATTCTCGGCGTCGGCCCTTATCCGGCGGAGGACGCTGTTGATCCTGACCTGATCAATGCGGGCAAGGAAACTGTCACGGTCAACAAGGGTGCCGCATTCTTCGACTCGGCTTCCTCCTTCGGGATGATCCGGGGCGGCCATGTGGACGTCGCCGTCCTGGGCGCCATGGAAGTCGCCGCGAACGGTGACCTGGCCAACTGGATGATCCCGGGCAAGATGGTCAAGGGCATGGGCGGGGCCATGGACCTGGTGTTCGGTGCCAAGAAGGTGATTGTGATGATGGAGCACGTGGACCGCAACGGCAACCCGAAAATCGTCCAGCAGTGCTCCCTGCCCCTGACCGGCAAGGGCTGCGTGGACCGCATCATCACTGACCTGGCAGTCATCGACGTCGTCACGGATGATTCCGGGTCACGGCTGGTACTGCGCGAGCTGGCACCGAATGTTTCGATCGAGGACGTTGCGGCCGCAACCGGAGCGGAGCTTTTTGAAGAAGACCGGGAACTGACTGTATGACCGGGAACCACGGGGTTTCGGCAGGCTCAGGCATGGGCTCAAGCAGCGCAGAGCAGCGAGTGATCGAGCAGCGGGGGCTGTACTTCGATGAGCTGGAGGAAGGCGTGCTGTACGCCCACCGTCCCGGCCGCACCGTCACCGAAGCGGACAACGTCCTGTTCACCACCCTCACCATGAACACCCAGGCCCTCCACCTCGACGCGGCCTGGAGCGCCGGGCAGCCGTTCGGGCAGCGGCTGGTGAACTCCATGTTCACGTTGGCCACCATGGTGGGCCAGTCCGTTTCCCAGCTCACCCAGGGCACCATCATCGCCCAGCTTGGCCTGACCGACGTCTCCTTCCCGCACCCGCTGTACCACGGCGACACCCTGTACACAGAGACGGTCATCAGCGGGAAACGGCTTTCAAGCTCCCGGCCGGGCCAGGGCATCGTGACAATGGAGCACACCGGCCGCAACCAAAACGGCAATGTCGTGGCGCTCGCGAAGCGCAGCTGCCTGATGTGGACGCAGGCGGCGCATACCCCGCAGCCGGGCCCGGAAGAAGGGACAATAGCGCTATGACCTTTGTGATGGGCCCTGCCCTGCTCTTTTGCCCCGCGGACCGCCCGGAGCGTTATCAGAAGGCGGCCACCCGGGCCGACGCCGTCATCCTGGACCTCGAGGATGCGGTTGCGCCCGCCGACAAGCAACGCGCCCGCGGTGCCATCCTCGCCCAGGTGGGGACCACCGGTGAGGAGCCTGAACTGGATCCCAGCAGGACCATCATCAGGGTGAACCCGGCAGGGACCGAGGAATTCGAAAAGGACCTGCACTGCCTGGCGCACACCCCGTACCACACGGTCATGCTGGCCAAGGCGGAAACCGCCCAGCAGCTCCAAGCCCTTGACGGCTACCAGGTGATTGCGCTGTGTGAAACGGCAGCGGGTGTCCTCAACGCCCCCGCCATTGCCGCCGCTCCCAACGTGGTGGCCCTGATGTGGGGAGCCGAGGACCTGCTGGCCTCCCTGGGCGGGACCTCCAGCAGGAAGGACGACGGCGCCTACCGGGCTGTTGCACTCCACGCCCGGGCCTCAGTCCTCCTGGCCGCGCGTGCCTTCGGCAAGGAAGCCGTGGACGCCGTCTATACCAATATCCCCGACCTCACGGGCCTGGCAGCGGAAGCTGTGGACGCCGTAGCGTCAGGCTTCGGTTCCAAAGCCTGCATCCATCCCAGCCAGGCAGCCATAGTGCGGGGTGCCTACGCGCCCTCGGACGCGGAAGTCTCGGCGGCAGCAGAGCTCCTGCAGGCCGCGGCGGCGGCAGGGCAGGGCGTCTTCCAGTACAAAGGGCAGATGATTGACGGCCCCATCCTCAAGCACGCCGAGGCCGTCATCCGGCGCGCAGGTGAACACGTCTAGCGTTTCCGCCCGCTGGACCGCCGCAGCGAAACCGGTGGAATCGGCTCGTGGAGCAGCGTCCGCACCCACCGGTCCTCGGTCTCCCGGAACTCCCGGCGCGTCGCGAACCGGTAGTGGTAGCTGCGCACCCGCACCCAGCGCGGCGGCGCGCCGTCGAACGGGTCATGGCGGAGGAGCCGCAGGGTGGGGCGGTCCGCCTCCAGCAGCTTGGTAAGGAAGGCGTAAAACCACTCTTCGTGCACGCTCCTCAGCGGCAGGAACCACATGAGCCAGTCCAGCCGGAGATGGTACGGCGCCCACTGGCGAGGAATCCGGCGAAGGTCGCCGGGCTTGCCTTTGAAGCCGTATTCCCGCCACTCGGAGGAGCCGTCCGGATCGTCGTCGAGCGTCCCCTCCACCACAATCTCGATGCGCTTCTTGGTCACCGATCCGAACGCGCCGTAGGTGTTCACCAGCTGCCAGCGGTTGAAGCTGGCATTCATCAGCTGCCGGCGGGAAAACAGGTTGCGCAATGGCCAGTAACTGAGAACCACCAGCAGCAGGGTGACTGCCAGGGTAAGGACCAGCCACCACAGGGGAGTCTCCCTTTCCGCGCCGGCCCCGCCGTGCCAGTCCAGCGGGATCGCCGGCAGGACGGCATGGGCCACCGGGTCGCTGACTGCGGCGAATGCGAGCACAATGGCGATCCAGTTCAGCCAGGCGAAGTTGCCGCTGGCCACAAGCCACAACTGCGTCAGGATGACGATCGCCGCTGCCGCGCTGGCAACAGGCTGGGGGGCGAACAGGAAGAAGGGCACCACCAGCTGGGCGAAATGGTTGCCGAGCACTTCAACCTTATGGAGGGGCTTGGGCAGCAGATGCGCCTGCCGGCTCAGGGGTCCCGGCATGGGTTGGGTCTCGTGGTGGTAGTACAGGGCGGTCAGGTCACGCCACTCCCGGCCGCCGCGGATCTTGATCATTCCCGCGCCGAATTCCAGCCGGAACACCAGCCACACGATCAGGATCAGAATGGTACGCGGCGGGTCTGTCTGGTTTGAACCCAAAAAAGCAACCGTGAAGCCTGCCTCAAGGAGCAGCATCTCCCAGCCGAAGCCGTAGAACGTCTGGCCCACATTCACAATGGACATGTAGAGCAGCCACAGGCCCAGGAACGCAATGAGCGGAACCCAGGGCGGCCCCTGCTGGGGGATGCCGGCCACAAGCAGCGCCGATACCAGCAGCCCTGCCGCACAGACCCAGCGCAGCAACCGGTCGGAATACCGCCAGCGGAAAAGTGTGGGCCGGCGCAACCGGCTGAAACCGGAAAGATACTCGGGAGCCGGCAGGAGGCCCCGTTCACCCAGCAATGCCGGGAACTGGTTCAGTGAGGACAGGAACGCAACGAAATACAGTGCTGCCACCCCTCGCTGCAGCACCTGCCGGGCGAACTCGTAGTCCGGCGCATCGAACCAGGAGAGCCAGTCCACGCAATCCACGTTACGCCCGGCCGTCCCCTGGTCAAGGCGCAGCGCGTCGAGGATGGTGCGCGATACTTAAGCAATGCAGCCACGCAAGATCGCCCTCCTCGGATCCACCGGCTCCATCGGCACCCAGGCAATTGACGTCGTCGACGGCGCCCCGCACCTTTTCGAGGTGGTGGCCCTCAGCGCCGGAGGCGGCAACCTGGAACTCCTCGCCCGCCAGGCCGTGCACACCGGGGCGGCGGTTGTTGGCATTGCCGGCGGCGATCCCCGCCGGCTGGCCACGCTGATCGACGATGCCGCTGCCGCAGCGGGAAAGCAGGGCTACCGGCCGGAGATCATCGCCGGACCGGACGCCTCCACCCGGATCGCCGGGGTGGAAGCTGATGTGGTGCTCAACGGAATCACAGGTTCGATCGGCCTCGCACCCACACTGGCGGCCCTCAAGTCCGGCGCCACCCTGGCCCTGGCCAACAAGGAGTCCCTTATTGTGGGCGGCTCGCTGGTAAAGGCGGCAGCGCGGGAAGGACAGATCGTCCCGGTGGACTCTGAGCACTCGGCCATCGCCCAGTGCCTGCGTTCGGGATCAGCGGCCGAGGTGGAAAAACTGATCCTCACCGCCTCGGGCGGGCCTTTCCGCGGCAGGACCCGTGATGAGCTCCACGATGTCACGCCGCATGAGGCGCTGGCCCACCCCACCTGGGACATGGGCGTTATGGTGACCACCAACTCCGCCACCCTCGTGAACAAGGGATTGGAAGTCATCGAGGCGCACCTGCTGTTCGACGTGCCGCTGGACCGGATCGACGTCGTCGTCCATCCCCAGTCCGTGGTGCACTCCATGGTCCAGTTCATCGACGGGTCCATCATCGCCCAGGCATCCCCGCCGGACATGCGCCTGCCCATCGCGTTGGGGCTGGGCTGGCCGGACAGGGTGCCCGGTGCCGCCGCTGCCTGCGACTGGACCAAGGCGGCCACCTGGACTTTCGAGCCGTTGGACGTGGCCGCTTTCCCTGCCGTTGATCTGGCCAAGGATGCCGCCAGGCAGGGCAGCACGTACCCGGCCGTGTTTAACGCCGCCAACGAGGAAGCCGTGACGGCCTTCCACGCCGGCCGCATCAGGTTCACGGACATCGTGGACACGGTGGAAGCCGTTCTCAGTGAACACCCAGGCTCGTCCCGGCTGACAGTGGAAACCGTACTGGATGCTGAAAGCTGGGCACGCGCGCGCGCCAATGAACGTTTAGCAGTCAGCAGTCTCTAGGAAGCAGCAAGCACCCCCATGACCCCCGTTCTCCTCTTCGTCCTCGGTGTCGTCTTTGTGGCAATCGGCATCGCTGCCTCCATCGCGCTCCACGAAGTGGGCCACCTCCTGCCCGCCAAGCTCTTCAAGGTCCGCGTCACCAAGTACATGATCGGCTTCGGCCCCACCCTCTGGTCACGGCGGAAAGGGGAGACCGAGTACGGCGTGAAGGCCATCCCGCTGGGCGGCTACGTGTCCATGATCGGGATGTACCCGCCCAACAAGGAGGACGGATCCGTCCGTCCCTCCAGCACTGGGATGTTCCAGACCCTGGCCACGGAAGCACGGTCCATGGCCCACGACGAGGTGGGCCCCGGGGATGAGAACCGTGTGTTCTACCGGCTTCCGGTGTGGAAAAAGATCATCGTGATGCTGGGCGGGCCCGCCATGAACATGGTTCTGGGCGTTGTGCTGACGGCCGTCCTGCTGATGGGCTTTGGCATGGCCACGGCCACCACCACCATCTCCGACGTCTCCAAGTGCCAGGTGGCAGCAGGCGAGACCGTGGACCCTGAGTCAGCCGACTGCCAGCTCACGCCTGCGGCCGCGGCCGGCCTCAAACCCAACGACACCGTCACCTCCTTTGACGGCAAAGCCGTGACCAGCTGGGAACAGCTGACGGAGTGGATCCGGGCTTCTGCCGGCCGCGAGGTGGCCATCACCGTGGAGCGGGACGGCGCCCCGGTATCCACCACCGTCACTCCCGTGCTGTCGGCCCGGCCCATCATCGGTGCGGACGGGCGGCAGGCAACAGACGACGCCGGCACCCTCCTTTACCAGGACGTCGGCTTCCTGGGCATTGGTGCGCAGACGCAGCTGGTGGCCCAGCCGGCGTCGTCCGTTCTGCCCATGGCCGGGGAAAACATCCGGCAGGTGGCAGGAGTGGTCTTCAACCTGCCGGCGCGCGTGGTGGGCGTGGCGAAAGCTGCCTTCAGTGAGGAACCACGCGATCCCAACGGGCCCATCAGCGTGGTGGGCGTGGGCCGGGTAGCGGGTGAAGTGGCCGCGATGGAGGAGATTCCCGTCCAATCGCGCGTGGCCACCCTGGTTGGCCTGCTGGCCGGGCTGAACTTCGCCCTTGCGGTCTTCAACCTGATCCCGCTGTTGCCGCTTGACGGCGGCCACGTTGCCGGCGCCCTCTACGAAGGCGCCCGGCGCCAGCTGGCCAGGCTGTTCGGCAAGCCGGATCCCGGAGCCTTCGACATCGCCAAGCTGCTCCCGGTGACCTACGTGGTGGCAGCCCTGCTGATGGGCATGAGCGCGCTCCTCATCTACGCCGATATCGTGAAGCCGGTGAATCTTTTCGGCTGACATGGCAGGCCGGAGTTTCGCGGGAACCCGGCACTGGGTGATCCTTATCAGCTGCAAGCGGCTTATATTCAGTAATCAGCCACCTATGATTGATTACCGCCGATCAGCCGCCTAGGGTTATGGCATGTACGTTCTTACCATTGACCAGCGGGGCAGCTCCTCCGATGTCGACCGGGTCCCGGAGCTGATTTCCGCATTGCAGGGCCTCACCCCTGCGCCCTTTGAGCGCTCCGTTGGTGATGAGCTGCAAGGCGTCGTGGAGCATGCCGCAGAGGTGGTGGACATCGCTTTGCACGCGCTTCGGAGCGGCTATTGGTATGTCGGGATAGGCATCGGGACCGTGCAGCTGGCACCGGGGGACAGTCCCAGGGAAGGGTCCGGAAGCGGCTTCGTTGCGGCGCGCAAAGCCGTAGAACTTGCGAAGAGCGCAGCCGGCCAGGTTCCGCTGTCAGTGGTATCGGGCACCATGGGCCGTGGCAGGGAAATCCCGCCCCAGGCCAAGGAAGGTGCCGTATCCAGCGCAAACGCCCAGGCAGTGCTTCGCCTTCTGGGGAGGTTGGTGCAGCAGCGGACCCAGGCGCAGTGGCGGGTGGTGGACCGGCTGCGCGCATTACAGGGCGGGGAGGGCAGGCATGGCAGCCAGAAGCATGTGGCCCATGAGCTGGGAATTACGGAGCAATCGGTGAGCCGGGCCGTCCTTAGGTCCGGCTGGCAGGAAGAATGGGCAGCCAGGCCGGCAGCAGCAATGCTCCTGGATTATGCCCACGCCCGGATTGTCCGTCCCGAAAATGAAGGAGCCCGTTGACCGCGTTTTGGATTACTGCCGCGCTGCTGGTGTCAGGCTTCGCCGGCTGGCCGGTGACCGCCCTCGTGTTCCGTCTCGCCCGGACCATCGACGACAAAGCCGATGCCGCCAAGGCTGCTGAAGAGGCTAAGAGGGCAGCCGAGGACCCGTCCGCGGACGTCACGGTGGACGGGCCGCACGCCGAAACCCAGAATGTGGATGGCGAGCTGACTGCAGCGGCCGACGCGTCCCCGCCAGGTGCCCCCGCTTCCATGTCCCCGCCTCCCAGCCAGCGCATCCTTCGCGGAGGGGCAATCATTGGCGTCCTGGAACGGCTCGGCGTGTGCCTGGCGATCCTTACCGGCCAGCCCGTGGCCATCGCCTACATCGTTGCCATCAAGGGCCTGGGCAGGTTCGCCGAGTTGAAGGAAACGCCCGTGGCGGCCGAACGCTTCATCATCGGAACGCTGACCTCCATGCTGTGGGCGGCCGGAACGGCAGCGGTAGTCAAAGTAGTGTTCCTATCGTAGGAACGGTCGGGGCCGGGCCCGCCGCCCGGCCAAAACTGCTGCCAGGCCTGCCCGGATGGGTGCAAGGGCAGGCAGGGCGATAGGGTAGCGGTATGACTGTTTTTGCCGTTGAGTACGTTTACGCCGCCGATTCCACCGAAGCCCGCAACGAGGCACGGCCAGCGCACCGCGAATGGCTCGCGGGCCTTGCGCAGGACGGTGCCGTCCTGGCCAGCGGACCCTACGGTGACGGGGCCGGAGCGCTCCTGATCTTTAAGACAGCAGACGAGGCCGCCCTCAACTCGATCCTCAAGCAGGATCCCTTTGCCGCCGCCGGAGTCATCGCCGGGACCCGCATC
This sequence comes from Arthrobacter sp. Z1-9, assembly GCF_054792695.1. Classification (NCBI taxonomy): domain Bacteria; kingdom Bacillati; phylum Actinomycetota; class Actinomycetes; order Micrococcales; family Micrococcaceae; genus Arthrobacter; species Arthrobacter sp. Z1-9. The sequence continues at coordinate 1,593,033 of NZ_CP096456.1, forward strand.
ACGGAGTGGTCACCCATCATCGGCGTGCTCGCCGGTCTCACCGCGTAGCCTCTTCAACACCCTTTCAACTCTAGGAGTCCACGTGACCTCGGTCAGCCTGGGAATGCCGTCAGCACCGCCGCCCGTCCTCGCCCCCCGCCGCAAGACCCGCCAGATCAAGGTCGGTTCCGTAGGGGTGGGCTCAGACTTCCCCATCAGCGTGCAGTCCATGACCACCACACCCACCACGGACATCAACGCCACCCTGCAGCAGATTGCTGAGCTGACTGCGTCCGGCTGCGATATTGTACGCGTCGCCTGCCCCTCTGCGGATGATGCCGAAGCGTTGCCGATCATCGCCAAAAAGTCCCAGATCCCGGTCATCGCGGACATCCACTTCCAGCCCAAATACGTCTTCGCGGCCATCGAAGCCGGCTGCGCCGCAGTGCGCGTGAACCCCGGCAACATCCGGAAGTTCGATGACCAGGTCAAGGAAATTGCGGCCGCAGCCCGGGACCACGGCACCTCCATCCGCATCGGCGTGAACGCAGGTTCGCTGGAGCCCGGCATCCTGAAGAAGTACGGCAAGGCAACTCCCGAGGCATTGGTGGAGTCCGCCGTCTGGGAGGCTTCCCTGTTTGAGGAGCACGGCTTCCACGACTTCAAAATTTCCGTCAAGCACAACGACCCCGTGATCATGGTGGCGGCGTACGAGATGCTGGCGGAAAAAGGTGACTGGCCGCTGCACCTCGGCGTGACCGAGGCAGGCCCTGCCTTCCAAGGAACCATCAAGTCCGCCACCGCCTTCGGTGCCCTCCTGTCCCGGGGCATCGGCGACACCATCCGTGTTTCCCTCTCGGCCCCGCCGGTAGAGGAAATCAAGGTGGGCAACCAGATTCTCCAGTCATTGAACCTGCGCCCCCGCAAGCTGGAAATTGTCTCCTGCCCGTCCTGCGGCCGGGCCCAGGTGGACGTCTACACACTGGCCGAACAGGTAACGGCAGGCTTGGAAGGAATGGAGATTCCGCTGCGGGTGGCAGTCATGGGCTGCGTGGTGAACGGACCAGGCGAGGCCCGGGAAGCGGATCTTGGTGTTGCTTCCGGCAACGGCAAGGGCCAAATTTTTGTGAAGGGCGAAGTCATCAAGACTGTCCCTGAGAGCCAAATTGTTGAGACACTGATCGAAGAGGCCATGCGTATCGCGGAAGAGATGGGGGAGGCCGATGGCGAAGATGCTGTCAAGGGTAGCCCCGTGGTTAGCGTCTCGTAAGGACGTCCCTGATCCGCCGGGGATCTTCGTCCGCACCCTGGACGGGACGGACACGGCCGCGCTGAGGCTGCTGGCACAGCGCGATCCGGTAACAAACGTCTTCATCCTCGCCCATCTGCGCGCTGCCGGCACCGCCGCCCCTACCAGCGGCGGGGCCGGTGTCATCGGTGTGTTCGACGACGGCATCCTGGTGGGCGCCTGCTGGGCAGGGGCCAACCTGGTTCCGGTCCAACTGGACCCTGCGTTGGCCGGAGCGGTTGCGGAAGCAGCCAACGCCTCGGGGCGGCGTTACGCCTCGGCTTTCGGCCCGGCACCCGCAGTGCTGGCTCTCCACGCGGAGCTGGTGGAACGGGGCCACCGGGCTCACGAAGTACGCGACGAACAGCCCCTCATGACCATCGAGGGCCCGCCGCTGGTCGCATCGAATCCCGGGCTCGGACCGGGCAACCTCGCCGACTTTGACCGCATCCTTCCAGCCTGCGCCGCCATGTTTGAAGAGGAAGTGGGCTATTCCCCCTTCCTGGGCGGCCGGGAGTTCTACAGCCGGCGCGTGGAAGGACTCATCCGCCAAGGCCACTCACTGGCGCACCTGAACAACACAGGCGACGTGGTGTTCAAAGCCGAACTGGGCGCCGTCACGTCCGAGGTCACCCAGATCCAAGGCGTCTGGATGAACCCGCTCTACCGGGGCCAAGGGCTCAGTTCCGGGTACATGGCCGCCGTAGTGGAGCAGGCCAGGAAGATTGCCCCCATCACCAGCCTTTACGTGAATGGCTTCAACCTTCGCGCGCGGGCCACCTACGAGCGGGTCGGGTTCCGGCAGGTGGGAACCTTCGCTACCGTGCTGTTCTAGGCATAAATATGTCCAAAAACAAGACTTCGCTATGAAATTGCTTGTCAATGGTGCCCGTCATCACCTACGTTCGATCTAGCTGCGCTGGAGTGGCGTGGGCGGTCTCACCAGTCCTCACCAGTACTTAGGCGATAACGGCGTTGAGCCACGCCCGGATGCAATGACCAGCCCTTTGGGGGGCCAGGGGCTTTGTGATGCCGGGCGTGGCTCTACTGCGCTTGCCGGTAGATTAGTACCCAGACGAAACGCCCGGCCTGCTGTTGCTCCAGCACTTCCCCAGAAACGGATACCACCCGTGGTTACAAGACTGTCCCAGCTATTCCTGCGCACCCTGCGTGAAGATCCCGTCGACGCCGAGGTGGCCAGCCACCGCCTGCTGGTCCGCGCAGGCTACATCCGCCGCGCCGCCCCTGGTATTTACACCTGGCTGCCGTTGGGGCTGAGTGTCCTGCGCAAGGTCGAAGCCATCATACGGGAGGAAATGGCGGACATCGGGGCGCAGGAAGTGCACTTCCCTGCGCTCCTGCCGCGTGAGCCCTACGAGGCCACCAACCGCTGGACCGAATACGGCGAAGGCCTGTTCCGCCTCCAGGACCGCAAGGGCGCCGATTACCTGTTGGCTCCCACGCACGAGGAAATGTTCACGCTGCTGGTCAAGGACCTCTACTCCTCCTACAAGGACCTGCCGCTCAGCCTGTACCAGATCCAGAACAAGTACCGCGACGAAGCCCGCCCCCGTGCCGGCCTCCTGCGCGGACGCGAGTTCATCATGAAGGACTCCTACTCGTTCGACGTCGACGACGCCGGCTTGGACGCCAGCTACGCCGCCCACCGTGGCGCCTACCTGCGCATCTTCGAGCGCCTCGGCCTGGAAGTCATTCCGGTGACCGCCACCGCCGGTGCCATGGGCGGCTCCAAGAGTGAAGAATTCCTGCACCCGACAGAGATCGGCGAGGACACCTTCGTCCGCTCAGCCGGCGGCTACGCCGCGAATGTCGAGGCGGTCACCACAGTAGCGCCGGCAGAGATCGACTTCTCCGCTGCTCCAGCCGCCGAGGTCCTGGACACCCCGGATACCCCCACCATCGACACGCTGGTGGCAGCCGCCAACCAGCTCGCCCCCCGTTCACAGGCCGACGGCGGCGCCTGGACTGCCGCGGATACGCTCAAGAACGTTGTGCTGGCCGTCACCCTGCCCACCGGGGAACGCCAGCTCGTGGTGATCGGTGTCCCGGGCGACCGCGGTGTGGACCTGAAGCGCGTCGAAGCCAACATTGGATCCTTCCTGCCGATTGCAGGCGAGATTGGCCTTGAAGCAGCCAACGACGATGACCTCAAAAAGCAGCCGCTGATCGTCAAGGGCTACCTTGGACCGGGCCTGACGCTGGACGAACCGCTGCTGGGCAGCGAGAGCGCATCGAAGCTCCTCTACCTGGTGGATCCGCGCATCGTCAGCGGCACCACCTGGGTCACCGGCGCCAATGAAGCCGGCAAGCACGTCTTCGGGCTGGTGGCCGGCAGGGACTTCACGTGGGACGGTGTCATCGAGTGCACCGAAGTCCGCGCAGGCGATCCCGCCCCGGACGGTTCCGGCCCCCTGGAAACTGCCCGCGGCATCGAGATGGGCCACATCTTCCAGCTTGGCCGGAAGTATGCCGAAGCCCTGGAGCTGAAGGTCCTGGACCAGAACGGCAAGCAGGTCACGGTAACCATGGGTTCCTACGGCGTGGGTGTCACCAGGGCAGTTGCAGCGCTGGCCGAATCCAACAACGACGCCAAGGGCCTGGTCTGGCCGCGTGCCGTTGCGCCCGCGGACGTCCACGTGGTGGCGGTCGGCAAGGGCGAGGACATCTTCGCCACGGCTGAGCGGCTTGCAGCAGACCTGGAAGCCGCGGGCCTCGATGTCCTGCTCGATGACCGGCCAAAGGTTTCGCCGGGCGTCAAGTTCGGCGACGCTGAACTGGTGGGCGTACCCACCATCCTGGCCGTGGGCCGGGGCCTGGTGGACGGCGTGGTGGAGATCAAGGACCGCCGCAGCGGCGAAGCTGAGAACGTAGCGGTGGACAAGGCAGTTGACTACGTGGTCAACGCCGTCCGCGCCAGCTGACCCGCGAAGGTGCTCTTAGGGCTTGAGTCCATCCAGCTCACCACGCTGGTTTTGATCGTGCTGGCCGGCTTCGCCGCCGGGTGGGTGGACGCGGTGGTGGGCGGGGGCGGACTGATCCAGCTCCCCGCCCTGCTGCTGGTCCCGGGCATCACGCCCGTCCAGGCGCTGGCGACCAACAAGATGGGGTCCATTTTCGGAACCGCAACCAGCGCCGTCACGTACTACCGGCGCGTGGGACCGGACCTGCGGACCGCACTGCCGATGGCCGTGATCGCCCTGGCCGGCAGCTTTGGCGGCGCCATACTCGCCGCCACGCTGCCGGCCAGCGTGTTCAAACCCATCATCGTCGCGGCGCTCGTGGCGGTAGCGCTGTTTACGGCGCTGAAACCGGATGCGGGGCACATCACTGTTTTGCGGCACGACGGCCACAAACATTATGTGGTGGCATGCCTGATCGGCGCCGTCATCGGCTTTTACGACGGCCTGATCGGCCCGGGGACCGGTTCCTTCCTGGTCATCGCCCTGGTTTCGGCGATGGGATACGCCTTCCTCGAGGCCAGTGCCAAAGCCAAGATCGTCAACATGGCAACCAATGCAGGTGCCCTGATGTTTTTCCTGCCGCACGGGTCCATCCTGTGGGGCCTGGGCCTGCTGCTGGGTGTTGCCAACATGGCCGGCGGATACCTTGGGGCAAGGACAGCGGTAGCGCAGGGGAGCCGGTTCGTCCGCGTCGTCTTCCTCGTGGTGGTGGCCGCCCTGATCCTGAAGCTCGGATACGACGTCTGGCAGGAAAACTTCAGCACCTGATCCACTGCAACCACTGGCCGTCAGAGTGCGCCAACCGCCTCGCCCGGCTCAGGCAGGTGGTGCGCCGAAGGCAGCCCGTCAAGGGTGTTGCCGGCCAGGGTGCTTGCCACCCAGAGGGACCTGGCCACATCACCCCGATGGCCGGGCTTGCCCGCGTACGCCAGGGCGTTGGCCACTTCCCTGGCGATGGCCCACTGCCGGGCAACATCAGGGTCAAGGCCCGCGGCGGAGCTGAAGTCCACGCAGCGCCGGCGCAGGGCGGCTTCGGCCCCGTTTACAGGCAAATCGGAAAGGCGGTTCCACAGCAGCGGGGCCACGGCGAACTCCGGCTCGCCGATCATGGGCTGGGGGTCAATGGCAGCGTAGCCGGCCGCCGTCGCAGGTCCTGCTGGTGCGGACGCGGCCGGGCGGGCCAGTACGTTGAGGTAATGCAGGTCCGTGTGGACCAGAACGTCGCGTGCCGAACGCCGTCCCACTGCACCGCGGGTCTGGCACACCTCAAGCGCGGCCTCGAGCAGCCAGCGGGGGAACGGGCGCCCCAGCTGTTCCCAGTCGGCCGGCAGATCGTCGCTCCATTGTTCAGTACGGGCGGCGATGTGTTCGAACTCCTGCCACTTCGGCCGGTCATCGGGGCTGAGGCTCAATTGCCTCACCAGGCCGGCCCACACCATCACGGCGTCGTCCATCGGGACAGCGGTGAGCGAGTGTTCGCCGTCGAGCCGTTCCAGGAGCATGGCACACGTTCCCGCGTCGGACGCCAGCAGCGCCACCGCTCCCCGTCCCTGCCAAAGGTCCAGGGCGTAGCGCTCCGCCCGGGCTTCGTCGTGCGGAAAGGCGACTTTGAGTGCTGCCTGGGCGCCGTCCGGCTGCCGCACCGGGATGACGACGCCGCCGTGGCCGTTCCAGGGCAGGGCGCCGGGAGGCAGGTCCGGCGTCAGCTGCCAGTCCTCCAGCCGGCCCTGGATAAGGTCCGGCAGGGACGCGAGCCACGCCCGCCCCGCGCTGCTGCGCGTGTACCGCGCAGTAAGGTCAGGTGGTACTGGTACTGCCAGTGGCTCGTTCATCACTCCCAGCCTAGGCGCAGGCCGGCGGCGGATGTGGCAAGGTACGGCCTCAGATCACTCCCGTGGCTCCAAGCGGGCTGCCATCGCTGAAGGGGGCGCCAGGCGGTAGTTGATTTATACCGGCAGTTGCGGAAGCTGCGCTTCGTCCAGGACGAGGCCCGGCAGCGGGCCTGCTTCGGCGCCCCAGTACTGGGCACGGCGGGCTGCTCCCTGCAGTGCAGACAGGGCCCATGCCCGCGTGGTTCCGTCGGTGATGGCCACGATGTCCCCGTAGGCCGGCAAAGTGGCTTTCTCCAGGCCGGCGAGTCCGGCCGCGGGGGATTTCAGGAACCCCGGGTCCAGGACGTACCCGGGCGGTTGCGGTGATGGTGTCCCGCAATTCATGAGGCTGTACGTTTCGGCCTGGTCCGCGAGGTCCTGATGCTGTGCCAGGAAGTCCGACGCCGTTCGCGCCCCCTCGGGCGGAAGGCGGGTGAGCGCGGCCTGGTAGCCGTACACCGTCTCCAGCTCCGCCTCAGCCGCGGCGGCAAGTGCTGCCCCCACGCTGACCCCGCCGGCCGCCGCCGTCGCCGGGCAGGCTGGCCCTGCTGCCGGGTCAGTAGAACCGCGGCTGTTTGCCGTTTCGTCTCCTGCGGGCGGGAGCTTTCCTTCCTGCGCCTGGTCTTCCCGGGCAGGTGCGCCAGGCACCCCAAGCTGCTCGGCTGCCAGGAGCTGCGCAATTCCGCTGCCGGCCAGCAGCCGCGCCATGCCGCCGTCGGCCGTTTCTGCGTCCTTCAGCCGTTGCTGCCCGCTGGCGGCGAGGGCGGAGGCGAAATCCGGCACAGTGGCAGGGGCAGGAGGCGTCGACGGCAGGGGAGCAGCTGACGGGTGGGCGCCGGCAGGGCGCGATGTAGTCGCAGCGGCCGGCGCCCTGTCTTCAGCGGAAGCCGGGCCGGCAGGAAGCAGCAGCGCCCGGGCCTGGATGGTCAGCAAGGTCACAACGCCTTCCAGCGGGGCTGCAGGCGTTCCCCCCGCAGCCGCATTCCCCTCGGCGGCGGCAAGCGCCTGCGCTGCGGATCGCAGGGTCAAAGTGTCTTCCAGCGCTGCTGCACGCGCCTGTTCGGAAAACGGTGGTTCCGCGGGTGCAGGCGGTTTGGGCGGGATCAGCGCGAAACCCAGGCTCAGGACAACGAGGGCTGTGAGCGTCAAAACGAAGTACCGGAAATAGCGCATTCGCGGGGGATTTTCCTGGCTGTCGTCTTTCACAACAGACCATGGTGTCACGCCGAGGGGGAAACGCCGTGCACCAATGAGCCGGTAAAATAGCTACGCTAGTACACACAACATCATCTAACGGGAGGCGGCCGGCATCGTGAGCAACGCAGAAGCCACGGCTTCATCAGACCATACCGGAACGGGTAAGGCTGACGCCGCACACAATCCGGAAGCTGCACGGCTCAGGGCGCTCCTTGAACCCGCGGTCCAGGCCAACCGCCTGTACCTTGAGGACGTGGCGATCATCCCCGGTTCACACCGGGTGGTCCACGTAGTGGTGGACCTTCCCCAGGAAGAAACCGGCGGGGTGAGCCTCGACGTCATCGCCGACATCTCCAAGGTCCTCTCCGACGTGCTGGACAACGATCCCGCCGATGACGGCCGTCCGTATGACCTCGAGGTCTCGTCACCCGGCGTCGGCCGGCCGCTGACGGAACCCCGCCACTGGCACCGCGCCAGGGGCAGGATGGTGAAGGTCAACGTTGTCCAGGGCGACAACCTCACAGGCCGCATCAAGGCAGTGGATGACGGCGGCGTGACTCTTGTGCCCGAGATCGCGGTCAAAAAGGGAATGAAGGCCAAACAAGGCGATCCCATCAAGCTTCCTTTCGACAGGATCCGCAACGGAAAAGTCGAGATCGAATTCAGCCACCTCAACGAGGACGGTCTGGAACCTGAACACAATGGACCTTCTGAGGAGGCCTGATGGATATTGACATGAGCGCACTGAGACTTCTGGAGCGTGAGCGTGAAATCCCGCTGGACCTCCTGATCCCCACCATCGAGCAGGCGCTCCTGGTGGCGTACCACAAGTCGCCCGGCGCCTTCGAGAAGGCCCGCGCGGAGCTGGACCGCAAGAGCGGCCACGTGACCATCTGGGCCGTGGAGATTGACGACGACGGCGCCCCCATCGGCGAGTTCGAGCACACCCCGGAGGGGTTCGGCCGCATCGCTGCCAGCACTGCCCGCCAGATCATCCTCCAGCGGTTGCGTGACGTCGAGGACGACAATGTCCTGGGTGAGTTCAAGGGCCGTGAAGGCGAACTGGTGTCCGGAACCATCCAGCAGGGCCACAACCCGCACATGGTCCAGGTCAACCTCGGCACTGTTGAGGCGCTCCTTCCCCCGCCCGAACAGGTCCCGGGAGAGAAGTACATCCACGGCAACCGCCTGCGTGCCCTGGTCATCGATGTCCACCGCGGCAACAAGGGCCCGTCCGTCACGCTTTCCCGGTCCCACCCGGGCCTGGTCCGGAAACTCTTCGAACTGGAAGTACCGGAAATCGCCGACCGCTCCGTGGAGATCGTGGCACTGGCCCGGGAAGCGGGCCACCGCACCAAGATCGCCGTCAAGGCAAACGCCTCCGGCATCAACGCCAAGGGCGCCTGCATCGGCGAAATGGGCTCGCGCGTTCGCGCCGTTATGACTGAACTCAATGACGAAAAGATCGACATCGTCGATTTCAGCGAGAATCCCGCCACCTTCATTGCCAGTGCGCTGTCCCCGTCACGGGTGAATTCGGTCACCATCACCGACGAAGCCACCCGTTCCGCCCGAGTGGTGGTTCCCGATTACCAGCTTTCACTGGCCATCGGCAAGGAGGGCCAGAACGCCCGCCTCGCGGCCAAGCTCACCGGCTGGCGCATCGACATCGTTTCCGACGCTGCAACAGCACGCGAAAACTAGCTGCCCGTCAAGGGCGGCCACGCCGGAACCCCAGCGGGGTTTCCGGCAGAATGGCCCGGAGGGGCTAGAATAGAAAAGGCCGCGCCCAACGGCCGGCAGTTGTGCGCCCTGAGCGTGCCCCTTCCGCTGGACACAGCGGAGGTAAGGCATTCCCGGGGCCGGCAGATATAAACGTCAGGAAGATGACCGTGGCAGTGCTTTCCAACGGGAATCAACCGGAACGTACCTGCATCGGCTGCCGGAAGAAGGGCAAGCGGAATGAATTACTCCGGCTCGTCGCCGAAGGCAGCGGTTCATCCGCTGTCCTGGTGGATGAACGACGCCGGATGGCTGGCCGGGGTGCATGGCTGCACCCCAGCGAATCGTGCCTGGCTCTGGCGATCAAACGGCGGGCTTTCGGACGTGCCCTTTCGGGTGCAACCGGAACTGCCGCCCTCGAACACTGGATCAAGTCGGGAACGAACGTTGCAGCCGCGGCAACTGCAACACCAACCGTCCAACCTGAAAGCGGGTCAGAAATCTGATGGAAACCCGATGAGTTCCCAGCGATGAGTGCGCAACGATGACAACTTTGTTGCGCTCTGCAATGGGCCCTTCTGCAGTAATCGCGGCTTGGGCCCGCAGTAAGAAGTAGACGGTTCGTGCCTGGCTCGGTGCGGACCGAGACAGGAGAAATGTGGCCAAGGTCCGCGTACACGAGCTCGCCAAAGAGCTCGGTATTACTTCCAAAGATGCAGTGACAAAACTGCAGGAACTGGGCGAATTCGTTCGCTCTGCCTCTTCCACCATTGAGGCCCCCGTTGTGCGGAAACTGCGCAACGCCTTCCCCGATGCTGCTGCCAAGGCATCAGCACCGGCCGCCGCGCCCAAGGCAACCGCTCCGGCGGCACAGGCGCGTCCTTCAACGCCCGCTCCCGGTCCGGCAGCGCCCAAGGCTCCGGCAGCACAGGCACCGGCCCCCGCCGCTCCGGCAGCACCGGCACCCGCTCCCGCTGCACCGGCAGCACCGGCTCCCGCTGCATCGGCTCCCGCTGCACCGGCCGCAAGCGCCCCCGCCGCTCCGGCTGCGCCTGCTGCTCCGTCCACCGGCGCAAAGCCCGGTGCGCGTCCGGCCCCCAAGGCCGAAACCCCGGCTCCACCCACCCGCTCCGGCGGATCACAGGGTGGTTCCGCTCCCCGTCCCGGCGGTCCCCGTCCGGGCAACAACCCCTTCGCCACCTCCCAGGGCATGCCCCGCGGCCGTGGCGGCGACGGCGACCGGGCTCCCCGCCCGGGCAACAACCCGTTTGCCACCTCCCAGGGCATGCCCCGCCCGGGTGGAAGCCGTACCGACGGTGACCGTCCCGGTGGTCCGCGTCCCGCAGCAGGTGCCGGCGGACCCCGTCCCGGTGGTCCCCGTCCCGCAGCAGGTGCCGGTGGGCCCCGTCCCGCCGCAGGTGCAGGCGGCCCCCGCCCCGGTGCACCGCGTCCCGGCGGTGCCGGTGGCAACCGTCCTACTCCCGGCATGATGCCCAACCGCACTGAACGCCCGGCTCCGGCCGGTGCAGGACGTCCGGGTGCCGGCGGCCGCGGTCCCGGACGCCCGGGTGGCGCTCCCGGAACCGGTGCTCCCGGTGCCGGCGGCGGTGCACCCGCCGGTGGCGGCTTTGGCAAGGGCGGCCGCGGACGCGGCGGCACCCAGGGTGCCTTCGGCAAGGGCGGCGCCGGACGTGGCAAGCAGCGCAAGTCGAAGCGCGCAAAGCGCCAGGAACTTGAGCAGATGAGTGCCCCGTCGCTGGGTGGCGTGAGCGTACCCCGCGGCGACGGCAACACTGTTATCCGCCTCCGCCGCGGCTCGTCCATCACGGACTTCGCCGACAAGATCGAGGCAAACCCGGCCGCACTGGTCACCGTGCTGTTCCACCTCGGTGAGATGGCAACGGCGACGCAGTCGCTGGACGAGGAAACCTTTGCGCTGCTGGGCGAAGAGCTTGGCTACAAGCTTCAGGTTGTGTCGCCGGAGGACGAGGAGCGCGAGCTGCTCTCCACCTTCGACATCGACTTCGAAGCAGAGCTCGAAGCCGAAGGCGACGAAGACCTCGAGGCACGTCCTCCGGTCGTCACCGTCATGGGCCACGTGGACCACGGTAAGACCCGCCTGCTTGACGCCATCCGCAAGTCCGACGTTATGGCGGGCGAACACGGCGGCATCACGCAGCACATCGGTGCCTACCAGGTCACGCACAACCACGAGGGCAACGACCGGAAGATTACCTTCATCGATACCCCGGGCCACGAGGCGTTCACCGCCATGCGTGCCCGTGGTGCGAAGGTCACCGACATCGCCATCCTGGTGGTCGCAGCGGACGACGGCGTGATGCCCCAGACCGTTGAAGCCCTCAACCACGCCCAGGCAGCCAACGTGCCGATCGTGGTGGCGGTGAACAAGATCGACAAGGAAGGCGCCAACCCGGAAAAGGTCCGCGGCCAGCTGACCGAGTACGGCCTGGTTCCCGAAGAATACGGTGGCGACACCATGTTCGTGGAGGTCTCCGCACGCCAGAACCTCAACATCGACGAGCTGCTCGAGGCAGTCCTGCTTACCGCAGACGCTGCCCTGGATATGCGCGCCAACCCGAACAAGGACGCCCGCGGTATCGCGATCGAAGCCAACCTGGACAAGGGCCGCGGTTCCGTGGCCACCGTCCTGGTGCAGTCCGGCTCGCTCCGCGTCGGCGACACCATCGTTGCAGGCACCGCCCACGGCCGCGTCCGTGCGATGTTTGACGACGACGGCAGCGCCCTGACCGAGGCCGGCCCGTCCCGCCCCGTCCAGGTGCTGGGTCTGTCCAACGTGCCGCGTGCAGGCGACACCTTCTTTGTGACCGCTGACGAGCGCACCGCCCGCCAGATCGCCGAGAAGCGTGAAGCAGCCGACCGTAACGCCGCCCTGGCCAAGCGCCGCAAGCGCATCAGCCTGGAAGACTTCGACCAGGCAGTGGCCGAAGGCAAGATCGACACCCTCAACCTCATCCTCAAGGGTGACGTGTCCGGTGCCGTGGAAGCCCTCGAGGACGCCCTGCTCAAGATCGACGTCGGCGAAGGCGTGCAGCTGCGCGTCATCCACCGCGGTGTTGGTGCCATCACGCAGAACGACGTCAACCTGGCGACGGTCGACAGCGCCGTCATCATTGGCTTCAACGTCAAGCCTGCGGAGCGGGTTGCCGAACTGGCGGACCGCGAAGGCGTGGACATGCGCTTCTACTCCGTCATCTACTCTGCAATCGATGACATCGAGATGGCGCTCAAGGGCATGCTCAAGCCGGAGTACGAAGAATTCCAGCTGGGTACCGCTGAGGTCCGCGAAGTCTTCCGTTCCTCCAAGTTCGGAAACATCGCCGGCTCGATCGTCCGCTCGGGCATCATCCGACGCAACACCAAGGCACGCATCAGCCGCGACGGCAAGATCATCGGTGACAACCTCACCGTTGAGACGCTCAAGCGCTTCAAGGACGACGCCACCGAGGTCCGCACGGACTTCGAGTGTGGTATCGGTCTTGGCTCGTACAACGACATCACCGAAGGCGACATCATCGAGACCTTCGAGATGCGTGAGAAGCCGCGCGTCTAACCTCGGTTAGTCCTGGCAAAGTGCGGGGTCGTTGGAATTTCCCCGGCGGCCCCGCACTTTTCCGCCGTAGAGGGGGCCCCGCCCCTACGCTGGGCGGCTTGGGATCTTCGATCCTGCGCCGCCCAGCTCCGGCAGGCCCGATGCCACTCCCGGGCCCCCTCCACGGCTCCAAAGTGCCGCCGGATAAATTCCAACGGGTCCCTTCCGGGCTCGCGTTGGGTGCGTGGCATCAATCCAAACTGGGTACGTCTGTTGCACCACGTCGTCGTACCCCCAAATTTTTTAGGAGTGGAAATGGCTGATCCGGCACGTGCTGCCAAGTTGGCGCAGCGCATTAAGGTTGTTGTTGCTGAGGCCCTGGGCCGGAAGGTTAAGGATCCCCGGCTGGAAGGCATCACTGTTACCGATGCCCGGGTGACGAACGACCTGCAGCATGCCACCCTCTACTACACCGTGTTTGGTGACCAGGCCGTTCAGGCGGATGCTGCCAAGGGCCTGGAGAAGGCAAAGGGTGTGCTTCGGCAGGAAGTGGGGCGCAATCTGAGCATTCGCCTGACTCCAACCCTTGAATTCGTCTCTGATGAAATTCCCGTTATCGCGTCCAACCTGGAGGAACTCCTGCGGGAGGCCAAGAAGCGTGACGCCGAAGTGGCTGCCCTGGCGGCGCAGGCCCGGCATGCCGGGGACGCCGATCCCTACCGGAGCGACGCGTCCGCCGATGTGGACATCGACGAAGACGATTTTGATGAAGAGGACTTCGACGCCACCGACGACGAGGAACTCGACGAAGACGGCAGCAAGTAACCAGCGAGGCTGGTCAGCAGAAGGCCCGCACCACATGGTGCGGGCCTTTTGCTGACCAGAGAACTTTGTTGGCTGACTAGTCGATATGAACCCGGATTACTTTGCCCAGGAACGGTTCTGCTGGAGGAGGCGCTCCCGGGCCGGCCGGGGCGCCGGACAGCGCGTCAACTGTGGCGTACAGGTGTCCGTCCTGGAATTCGACGGCGGCCGGCTGGTTTACCGTCAGGAATTCTGAACGATGATCCCCCCAGCAACTGAACTTCAGGATGTTGCCGCCGAAGAGCGACGCCACATAGATATCCCCGTTGTCCGCGATGGCTAGGCCCGTGGGGGAGAGGATCTCGTCGGCCCAGAGCTTTGTCTCGCCGGTCCACCGGTTGACTTTGAAAATCGCGCCGCGTTCACCCAGCGCCGGGCTTTCCGGGCCGCCGGGCAGGGAAGTCACGTACAGCCAGCCGTCGGGCCCAACCTCCAAGTCTGTGGGAACAGGCTCAAAAGCGTATTCCTTGCCAGCAACGCAAGCCGGCACGCCAAGGCCACCCTGCTCCTCCGGAAGGGTAGCGCTTTCCGGAATAACCGTGGGCCGCGGCGGCAGCACTGCAAGAGTGGAAATGTCGCCGCTCTCAAGGTCTACTTCCAGGATGGCGTTCGCACCCGCGTCCGCTACATACGCTTTGCCGCTCCGCACCGCCACGGCGTAGGGATGCGAGTCCACCCCGCCCTCGTAGCGGGCAGGCGGATACTCAGGCCAGTCCGCCAGGCACTCGTCCGTGACGTCCGGTTCAAAGCCGTAGTTCTGGTCGCCGTCCGGGTTGTGCTTGCGTTCGTAGCTGGCCAGGTCCGCGATGGTTCGGACGTCTCCGTCCTCGTCAATAGACTTTAGGTAGCCTTTAAGAGCTTCAGGATTGCCCAGGCCGGCGCCCGCGCTCTCAAGAAAATACGTGATTCCATGCCGGACTTCGACGCCGCCAACGTCCCAGCCCTCTTCGGCCTGATAGAGCGCAGTAGTGGTGCGGTCGTCATTGACGCCGTTGAGGAGGCCGGCGAAGTTCTGGGTGACGAGAACATCCTCCTCCGTATCCACGGCCAAACTGAGAGGTGCTGCCAAACCCTCTACCAACGTGCGCGGAGGGTGCTCGCTCGAACCCGCCACTGCAGGCCCTGCAGGAACAACTATTGCCGCAGCAGCGAGATATGCGACCATTGGAATCTTCATTTTCATTGGGTACTCCGTTTTGGCGCCCTTGACGGGCCGGATAAGGAGCCTCGCGGGAGGCAAAAATTCCGAAACCCCCGGCGCCAGATTACGCCTGCCGGACAAGAATGTCGCCAGGATTTCCCCCCTATTCCGCCCCCCTATTTTTGTCCCCTAATGCGAGCCCCTTTGGCTAGGATCGAGCTATGAACCAGGCGGACCACGGCGATCCCAACCAGTACCTTGAACGGGCAGTGGCGCTGGCCACCCGGAACGTTGCCGACGGCGGCGGTCCCTTCGGGGCTTTGGTGGTGACCAAGGACGGAAGGGTGCACGAGGGCGTTAACCGGGTCACCCGCGATAACGACCCCACGGCACACGCCGAAGTGGTGGCCATCCGCACCGCTGCTGCCGCCGTCCGCAACTTCGACTTGCGCGGGGCGGTTCTCTACACCAGCTGCGAACCCTGCCCACTGTGCCTGGCGTCTGCCCTGTGGGCGCGGATCGACCGCGTCTACTATGCAGCCGACCGCCACGGCGCCGCTTCCGCCGGCTTTGATGATGCCGTCTTCTACGACTACTTTTCGGGTACGCGCCCGGAACTGTTGCCGGTCAGCAGGGGTGAGGTCCCGGCGTCGGACGCCCCATTCCAGGCGTGGGGCGCCCATAAAAGCAGAAAGGACTACTAGGCGTGGAAGCCACCCTCGTTCAGTGTCCCCACTGCGGTAAGACAAACCGCATCCCCGCCGCCGCTGCCGGGCGGCCGCGCTGCGGCAGCTGCCGCGGCGGGCTGCCCTGGATTGTGGAAGCGGGGGACGCTGACTTCAGTGCCGTAGCCGAACGGTCGCCCGTTCCGGTGCTGGTGGACTTTTGGGCTGCGTGGTGCGGGCCCTGCCGCATGGTGAGTCCCGTGCTGGACAAGCTTGCCCGTGAGCGGGCGGGCGACGTCAAACTGGTCAAGGTGGATGTGGACACATCGCCTGGCTTGTCCCGGAGGTTCGACGTGCAGGCCATTCCCACTCTGATGGTGATCGTGGACGGCAAAGTGGCAGCAAGGCAGGCCGGGGCTGCGCCGGCGGAGGTCCTGCGCGCCTGGCTGGACGGGGCGCTGGCCGGCACCCGCAGCTAGCGAAGAGCCCGCTTTGCTGGCATATCGGCTAAACGCGTTCCGGCAGCCGGGCCAGGCCGTCCAGCAGTTCCTGTCTTTTGCCGCACAGCGCGATCCGCACCCAGCCCTCGCCGATGGAACCGAAGGCGGTCCCCGGGGCAAGCGCAACGCCTGACTCCGCCAGGAAGCGCCGCACCCACCCGCGAACATCGCCGCCGCTGACATGGGACACGTCTGCCCATAGATAAAACGCGCCGTCAGCCTTCAAGTACGGAATACCCTTCGCATCAAGCACGGCTGATGCCGCGTCCCGGTTGGTCCGGTAGTGCCCGTGCGCGTGCTGGACGTAATCCTGTGGCCCGGTGAGGGCAGCGAGCGCGGCGTACTGCGACGGCGACGCGACGCACGAGACGATCGACTCCATCACGTTGTTCATCTTCTGCTCCAGGCCCGGCGGACACACCAGCGCGCCGATCCGAAGCCCCGTGAGGCCATAGGTCTTGGACAGGGTCAGCGAGGTGAAGACGCGCGCCTCGCCCGGCAGGTCGCCGTCGAACCTGGCAGGGCTTACGTGCGGAACGTCGTACGTGAACGCTTCGTAGCATTCGTCCGAGATCACCCACAGGTCGTGCCGGCGGGCCAGCTCCACGAGTTCCCGGGTCAGGTCCTCGCTGAGGACCGCGCCCAGCGGGTTGGAGGGGGAGTTCAGGACCAGCACCCGGGTCCGGTCGGTGATGAGCGCCTCGATGTCCCCAATCCGGGGCTGGAAGCCGTGGTCAGGGTAAAGCGGGTAACCCACCGGCACAGCGTTCAGGAGGCGGCTGGTCATCGCAAACGTGGGGTAGCCCGGGTTGGGAATCAGGATCTCGTCCCCGGGGGAGAGCAGCAGGCTCATGGCGAAGTGCAGGCCCTGCTGGGCGCCGTCCACCACGTACACGCGGTCGGCGCCGACGTCACAGCCCTGCTGTTCCCTGAACCTCGCCGCGAATGCCTCCCGCAGGGCAGGAATGCCGGCGTTCGGGGTGTAGTTGGTCTCGTCCCTGTCCAGGCAGGCCTTGCCGGCCTCAAGGATATGGCGGGGCAGCGGAAACCCGGGCTCGCCGATGCTGAGGACCAGGGCGCCGGGGGTGCGCCACGCGGCTTCGGTGATTTCCCGGATCTGGTTGACGGGGACGTCGCGGACGTGGGCGGCAAGCTCTGGCATGCCTGCCATCCTAACGGGCCCTTCTCCCGGCATTGGCGTAGCTCCTGGAGCCACTTCGGACGTGGGCGGGCGCCGGGACCGGCGCCGATATACTGGGAAGCGTGCTTTCTGGACTGGTGATAGTGGACAAGCCGCAGGGATGGACCAGCCATGATGTGGTTGGCCGGATGCGGCGCCTTGCCGGTACCCGGAAAGTGGGGCACGCGGGCACGCTGGATCCGATGGCAACGGGCGTCCTGGTGGTGGGCATCAACAAAGCCACCCGCCTGCTCACGTACATCGTTGGCACCTCCAAGACCTACACCGCCACCATCCGCCTGGGCCAGTCAACGGTGACGGACGACGCCGAAGGTGAGGTCACCGCCACGGCCGGCACTTCCGCCGTGGGCGAGCAGGCAATATACGACGGCGTTGCGGCCCTTACCGGTCAGATCCAGCAGGTTCCCAGCAGCGTGAGCGCGATCAAAGTCAACGGGGAACGCGCCTACGCGCGCGTCCGCTCCGGTGAAGAGGTCAAACTCGCTTCGCGCCCGGTCACCATCCACCGGTTCGAGGTGCACAGCATCAGCAGGGATGCCGGGGCCGACGTCGTGGATCTGGACGTCACGGTTGAGTGCTCCTCCGGGACATACATCCGCGCCCTGGCTCGGGACCTCGGCAACGCCCTCGGCGTTGGCGGGCACCTCACTGCCCTCCGGCGGACCCATGTAGGGCCCTACTCGCTGGAGCAGGCGCGAACCCTGGAACAGCTCGCCGAAGAGCTCAACGTTCTTGAGATGTCCGAGGCTGCCCGGGCGCTGATGCCCAACCGTGAGCTCAGCCCGGAGGAGACCACGGAGATCTCCTTCGGCCGGCGGATTGCTGCCGGTGCTGCCCCCGGCAGTCCGGAAGCGGCAACAGCCGAGCGTCCCGCAGCCGCTTTTGCCCCCGACGGAAGCCTGGTGGCGCTGCTGGCCGACGCGGGCAGTTTCGCCAAGCCGGTGTTGGTCTTTGCTCCGGGTACCGGTACTGGCGCTTCCAGCAACGGTGTTCCCGGTACCGGCGCCTCCGGGGTGGCCTGAGGGTGGACGGGTATTTCTACATCATCCTGGTGGTGGGGCTCCTTTCCAGCGGAGTATGCCTGCTGGCCGGCATCCTGAAAAAAGCACCCAACGACGTCACCATCCTTTCGGTCGCCGCCGTCGAGGTGGCGCTCCTGGTGTACCTGGTGGGGTCCATCGTCAGGGTGGTTGCCGGTGAATCCATCGCCGGGGAGGCATGGGAGTTCTGGGGCTACCTCGCCACGGCCATGCTCCTGCCGCCCGCCGCCGTCTACTGGTCCATCCTGGAACGCACCCGGTGGAGCAACTTTGTCCTGGCCGCCGTGGGTGTCACCGCGCTGGTGATGGCCGCCCGAATGAACCAGATCTGGTACTGAAGTGGAAGAAGCACACAACGTGAAAGACCAGCACTCCGCCGCCCCCCGCGCCGCCAAGGCCGCAACCGCGAACGGAACACGGAATACGCGCAACACCGGGCCCGGGCGCCTGCTGATCGCCGTTTATGCTGTCTTCGCTATCTCCGCTTCCGCCCGTGCTGGATACCAGATCCTCACTAAGTTTTCCGAGGCGCCGCTGGCCTACCTGCTGTCCGCGTTCGCCGCGCTGGTATACGTCATCGCCACCGTCTCCCTTGCAAAAGCCGGCAGCACGTGGTTCAAGGTTTCCGTCGCAGCCGTCCTGGTGGAACTGGCCGGCGTGCTGGTTGTGGGGGCCCTGAGCGTCTTTGATCCGGTTGCTTTCCCGCACGAGACGGTGTGGTCCCTTTTCGGCCGCGGCTACGCGTTCATCCCTTTGCTGCTGCCCATCCTGGGCCTCGTGTGGCTCTACCGGCGGCGGCCGGCACGCAGCGCCTGATGTCCGCCCACCCGGGCAGACTACCCCCGCATAGCCTGGCAAAGTTGATTGGGTTTATACGGGTAATCTTTAGAGAGTTCCGCGGCCGGCCGGGTCCGGAACGTTGAATTTGCACGCAGTAAAAGGCGAGGGTGATGGTCTACATCTGGAACGATCCGTCCGAGGTCCCGCCGGACTTCGGCCCATCTGTTGTCACCTTTGGGAACTTCGACGGAGTTCACCGCGGCCATCAGCAGGTGCTGTCCCAGCTGATCCGCACCGCCCGCCTTAACCGGTCCAGGTCGGTGGCCGTCACCTTCGACCCCCACCCGGCCCTGATCCATCGCCCGGAATCCGCGCCTGAGCTCATCATGGGGCTGCACGACAAGCTGGAGGCGCTGGGGGAGCTGGGCCTGGACGCCATCCTGGTGATGAAGTACTCCCTGGACCTCGCCAGCCTCACCGCTGAAGAATTCGTGGAGCAGTTCCTGGTCGATCGCCTGCACGCCAGCCATGTGGTGATCGGCCACGACGCCCGGTTCGGCCGCGGCAACTCCGGCGACCTGGACACCATGAAGGCCCTCGGCGGGAAGTTCGGGTTCGAGGTCCAGGTCATCAGCGAGTTCGGCTCAGAGGGTTACCCCCTCCATGACGACGACGGCACGGACCGCCGCTGCTCCTCCACCTGGGTGCGCGAAGCCCTGCAGGAAGGCGACGTCGCCACTGCCGCGGCAGTCCTGGGCCGGCCCCACCGGATGCGTGGCGAAGTTGTCCACGGCGCCGCCCGCGGCCGTGCCCTCGGATTTCCAACAGCGAACCTTTCCAGCAACGCCACCGGGCTCATCCCGGCTGACGGCATTTACGCCGGGTGGCTCGTTGACCAGGCAGGGACGCGCTGGCCTGCGGCCATTTCCGTGGGCTCTAATCCCACGTTCGACGGCGTAAGCCGCCAGGTCGAGGCCCATGTCATCGATCGGCCCCACGAAGCGGTGGAGGACTTCGATCTGTATGGCCAGACAGTAGTTGTTGAATTTGTGGCCCGGCTCAGGGGCATGGTGGCATACCGTGGGCCTGAGGCGCTGGTGGACCAGATGCGGCTGGATGTGGTCCAGGCGCACGACCTCCTGGCCAGGCGCTGAACCATCCGCAGGGAAAGGCAGTACCGTGTCCGTTGAGAAGAACACCAGGAAACTGGACGAAGGTATTGTCCGTGATTTCAGCTCGCGGATGAGCTACGCCTCCTATCTCCAGCTGCCAACCCTGCTGAGCGCACAGAAACCCGTCAGCGAGCCGGAACACCACGATGAGATGCTCTTCATCATCCAACACCAGACCACCGAGCTCTGGCTCAAGCTCGTGCTGCATGAGCTGCGAAGCACCGCCACGTGGCTGCGTGCTGACGACCTCGGCTCCGCTCTCAAAGGCATCGCCCGGGTAAAGCACATCCAGAAAACACTTACCGAGCAGTGGTCCGTGCTGGCCACGCTGACCCCTACGGAGTATTCGCAGTTCCGCGGCTTCCTGGGGAATTCATCTGGCTTCCAGTCGAGCCAGTACCGCGCCGTCGAATTCATCCTCGGCAACAAGAACCGCAGGATGCTTTCGGTGTTCGAGTCCGATCCGGATGCCCACGCCATGCTGGAACAGCTGCTCAACGCACCCAGCATCTACGACGAGTTCCTCGCCTACCTCGCACGCCAAGGTTTCGCCGTGCCCCCGGCGGTGCTCGAACGGGACGTCACCCAGGCCCACGAATTCACCCCGGAACTGGTGCCGCTCTTCAAGCACATCTACGAGAACGCAGCGGACAACTGGGGCGCCTATGAAGCGTGCGAGGAACTGGTGGACCTGGAGGACAACTTCCAGCTGTGGCGCTTCCGGCACCTGCGCACCGTGCAGCGGACCATCGGCATGAAAGCCGGGACGGGCGGTTCCAGCGGTGCCGCGTTCCTGCAGAAGGCCCTCGAACTGACCTTTTTCCCGGAGCTATTCGCAGTCAGGACGGAGATCGGCCAATGACCACCCAGCAGCATCCCAAGGTGGGAATCACACCAGATAACGAAGCGGCCCTGCAGCAGCGGGCGGCCGAGCTGGACCGGCAGGATCCGCTGGCCCATTACCGCAGCCAATTCATCGGCACTGACACACCGCTGTCCTACCTGGACGGCAATTCCCTGGGCCGCCCGCTCAAACGGACCCCGGAGGACATCGGCGCTTTCATCCGGGACGGCTGGGGCGGCCGCCTCATCCGCGGCTGGGACGAGGAATGGCTGGACCTGCCCCAGGCCATCGGTGACCAGCTGGGCCGGGCAGTGCTTGGCGCGGCTGCCGGGCAGACGATCATCGCGGACTCCACCACCGTAGTCCTGTACAAACTGATCCGCGCGGCCCTCGCGGCAGTGGAAGACCCGGACCGCAACGAACTGGTGCTGGACACCGAAAACTTCCCCACGGACCGCTACCTGGTCGAGGGCATCGCCCTCGAGGAAGGCCTGACGCTGCGCTGGATCTCAGCGGACCCTGCCGCCGGGGTGACCGTTGACCAGGTGCGGGAAGCGGCCGGGCCGCGCACCGCCGTCGTACTCCTGAGCCACATCGCCTACCGCTCCGGTCATGTGGCCGATCTGCCGGGCATCACGGAAGCCGTGCATGACGCCGGGGCGCTGGTGGTGTGGGACCTTTGCCATTCCGCGGGGTCGGTTGAGATCGACCTGGATAGTGCCGGCGTGGACTTCGCTGCCGGCTGCACCTACAAGTACCTCAACGGCGGGCCGGGATCTCCCGCGTTCGCCTACGTCAACCAGCGGCACCTCCCCTCGCTCAACCAGCCGATCTGGGGGTGGATGGGCCGCAAGGACGCCTTTGACATGGGTCCCGGCTACGAGCCGGCGGCAGGCATCCGCGGTTTCCTCAGCGGCACCCCGGCGGTCTTCGGGATGCTGGCCATGCGCGGCACGCTTGACCTGATCGAGGAAGCGACCATGGCCGCCATCCGGGAGAAGTCGGTGAAACTGACCGCCTTCGCCGTTGAGATCTTCGAAGCGTGGCTGGCGCCCCTGGGCGTGGAACTCGCCTCGCCGCGGAAGCCGGGGGAGCGGGGCAGCCACATCACCCTGGACCACCCTGGTTTCGCGAAAGAAGCGGTCGGATCACTCTGGGACGGGGACGTCATCCCGGACTTCCGCGCCCCGCACGGCATCCGGGTGGGGCTCTCGCCGCTGAGCACCAGCTTCGCGGAGGTCCTGCACGGGATGGCGGCAATCCGGGAGCAACTTCCGCGCTGACTATTTCTGCAACCTCGCCTGTTTCGACAAGATTGGGCGGGGGCCGGTAAACTGGGGGATGGATCCGGCTGCAGTCCGTGGCGGCTGGTTCCTGTTGTGTGTGGCACTGTCCGGGTTTCCCGGACCAGCCGCGGCGGCAGACCCGGCAGTGAGTTACTGACCTGGGCCCTCACGGCACATCCCTAGGAGTTATTGTGGCACTTGAAGCCGCTGTAAAGCAGTCCATCATCAAGGAATACGCAACCGCAGAAGGCGACACCGGTTCACCGGAGGTCCAGGTTGCTGTCCTGACCCAGCGGATCAAGGATCTGACTGAGCACATGAAGGAGCACAAGCACGATTACCACACCCAGCGCGGTCTGCTGGCCATGGTTGGTCGTCGCAAGCGCATGCTGAGCTACCTCAAGAAGACCGACATCGCCCGCTACCGTTCGCTCATCGAGCGCCTCGGCCTGCGCCGCTAGTCGGACTTAGGGCGGCCCTTTCCAGCATGGGACGGGCCGCCTTCTTCAAATAAATAATTAAACAGGAGGATCAACCGCATCACGCATTCGCGGTCCTCGGTAGTGATCCCCGGGAACGGCTTCGTTGACTGAAGCCCGGCCCGTGGGTCTCGATCGATGACCGGGTGCAGGGCCAGTAGACAGATGCTGGCTGGGTTGATGCGGCTGGGCTTCCGTTAAACAGAAACGGAGGTGACTCTCTTGGAGGGTCCCGAAATCCAGTTCTCAGAAGCAGTCATTGACAATGGCCGCTTTGGTAAGCGTGTAATCCGCTTCGAAACCGGCCGCCTTGCCAAGCAGGCAGCCGGCGCAGCGATGGTGTACATCGACGAAGACACCGCGCTGCTGTCCGCAACCACCGCCGGCAAGCACCCGCGTGAAGGTTTCGACTTCTTCCCGCTGACGGTCGACGTCGAAGAGCGTATGTACGCTGCCGGTCGCATCCCGGGCTCGTTCTTCCGCCGCGAAGGACGCCCCTCCACCGAAGCCATCCTGGCCTGCCGCCTGATGGACCGCCCGCTGCGCCCCGCCTTCATCAAGGGCCTGCGCAACGAGGTCCAGATCGTGGTGACCGTCCTGTCGATCAACCCGGACGAGCTGTACGACGTGGTGGCCATCAACGCCTCCTCCATGTCCACCCAGCTTTCCGGCCTGCCGTTCTCCGGCCCCATCGGCGGCGTCCGCGTTGCCCTGGTTGCCGACGAAAACGGATCACAGTGGGTTGCTTTCCCCAAGCACTCCCAGCTGGAGAACTCCGTCTTCAACATGGTGGTAGCCGGCCGCATCGCCGGTGACGACGTCGCCATCATGATGGTCGAAGCCGAAGCCACCGACAACTCCTGGAACCTCATCATGGAACAGGGCGCCACCGCCCCCACCGAAGAGGTTGTTTCCGAGGGCCTCGAGGCTGCAAAGCCGTTCATCAAGGCACTGTGCGACGCCCAGGCCGACCTCGCCTCCCGCGCGGCTAAGCCGACCCTCGAGTTCCCGGTCTTCCTGGACTACGAGGACGACGTTTACGCCGCTGTTGAGTCCGCTGCCGCTGAAAAGCTTGCTGCTGTCTTCCAGATCGCGGACAAGCAGGAGCGCAATGACGCTTCGGACGCCCTGAAGGACGAGGTTTCCGCCGCCCTGGCCGAGCAGTTCGAAGGCCGTGACAAGGAAGTGTCCGCAGCATTCCGCTCGGTCACCAAGCACGTAGTGCGCCAGCGCATCCTCAAGGACCAGGTGCGCATCGACGGCCGCGGCCTGACGGACATCCGCCAGCTCACCGCCGAGGTAGAGGTCCTGCCCCGCGTCCACGGTTCCGCCATCTTCGAGCGCGGCGAAACCCAGATCATGGGTGTCACAACGCTGAACATGCTGAAGATGGAACAGCAGATCGACTCGCTGTCGCCTGTCAAGACCAAGCGCTACATGCACAACTACAACTTCCCGCCGTACTCCACCGGTGAGACCGGCCGCGTGGGCTCGCCCAAGCGCCGCGAAATCGGGCACGGTGCGCTGGCAGAGCGGGCCCTCGTGCCGGTCCTGCCGTCCCGCGAGGAGTTCCCGTACGCCATCCGCCAGGTATCCGAGGCGCTCAGCTCCAACGGTTCGACGTCGATGGGTTCTGTCTGCGCCTCCACCCTGTCCATGCTGAACGCCGGTGTGCCCCTGAAGGCCGCCGTCGCCGGTATTGCCATGGGCCTGGTCTCCGACCAGGTGGACGGCCAGACGCGCTACGCGGCACTGACTGACATCCTTGGCGCCGAAGATGCCTTCGGCGACATGGACTTCAAGGTTGCCGGTACCTCCGAGTTCGTTACGGCCATCCAGCTGGACACCAAGCTCGACGGTATCCCCGCCTCGGTGCTGGCAGCAGCCCTGAAGCAGGCCCGCGAAGCACGCCTGCACATCCTCGAGGTCATGGACTCGGCCATCGACACCCCGGACGAGCTCTCCGAGTTCGCGCCGCGCGTCATCGCCGTGAAGATCCCCGTGGACAAGATCGGCGAGGTCATTGGCCCCAAGGGCAAGATGATCAACCAGATCCAGGAAGACACCGGCGCCGACATCTCCATCGAGGACGACGGCACGGTCTACATTGGTGCCACCGACGGCCCGTCTGCAGACGCAGCACGCTCCGCCATCAACGCCATCGCCAACCCGCAGGTCCCGGAAATCGGCGAGCGTTACCTGGGTACGGTCGTCAAGACCACCACCTTCGGTGCCTTCGTATCGCTGACCCCGGGCAAGGACGGCCTCCTGCACATCTCCGAGCTGCGCAAGCTGGCCAACGGCAAGCGCGTGGACAACGTTGATGACGTTGTCTCGGTGGGCCAGAAGGTCCAGGTGGAGATCACCAAGATCGACGACCGTGGAAAGCTCTCGCTCGCCCCGGTAGTTGCCGAGGAAGAAGGCGCCGAGGTGGAAACCGAGCGCGCCCACACCACCGAACCCGCTGAAGGCGCTGACGTCTAACAGTTCCGGTTTCCGGTACACAAGTATGAATCGGCGGGGCCGGTGGATGATCCACCGGCCCCGCCGCTGTTACGATGGCAGCCAGATCCCGGCTGCCCTTTTGAAAGGCCTCAATGACTGTTGTACCCCTGCCGCTAGAGCAAAACCACCGCGGCGATACCCTGGTCCACGGTTCCGACGGCGGCTCCGAAGTCCGGCGTTCGGTGCTGCCCGGGGGAGTGCGGGTGCTGACCGAGGCGATGCCCGGCCAGAGGTCAGCGACCATTGGTTTCTGGGTGGGCGTCGGGTCCCGGGACGAGGCCCCGGGACAGCATGGTTCCACACACTTCCTGGAGCATCTCCTCTTCAAGGGGACCAAGCGCCGCACCGCGCTGGAGATCGCTTCAGCCTTTGACGAGGTGGGCGGCGAATCCAACGCGGCCACGGCCAAGGAAAGCACCTGCTACTTCGCGCGGGTGCTGGATTCCGACCTGCCCATGGCCATTGACGTGATCGCCGACATGATCACGGGCGCTGTCCTGGACCCGGCAGAAATGGAGCAGGAACGGGACGTCATCCTCGAGGAAATCGCGATGGACAGCGACGACCCCACGGACGTCGCCCACGAACACTTTGTGTCAGCAGTCCTGGGCAGCCACCCCCTGGGCCGCCCCATCGGCGGCACCCCGGACGCCATCAAGGCTGTTGCGCGGGACTCCGTATGGGAGCACTACCAGCGGTATTACCGGCCGGACGAGCTCGTGATCACTGCGGCGGGTGGCCTGGAGCACGACGTCGTCTGCAACCTCGTAGTGGACGCCCTTGAGTCTGCAGGGTGGTCGTTGAAGGCCGACGCTGCCCCTGTCGACAGGCGTTCCACCGACCGGGCCCTGATCACGGGGACGGCAGGCCTCCACGTGGTCAAGCGCGCGGTGGAGCAGGCAAACATCATCATGGGCTGCCCTACGATCGTTGCTACCGACGAGCGGCGCTACGTTATGAGCGTCCTGAACGCCGTGCTTGGCGGAGGCATGTCGTCGCGCCTGTTCCAGGAAATCCGCGAGAAGCGCGGCCTGGTGTATTCCACCTACTCCTTCGCTTCCTCCTACGCCGACGCCGGGTACTTCGGCATGTACGCCGGATGCACGCCGTCCAAGGTGCGCCAGGTCCTGGACCTGCTCGGCGAGGAACTAGACAAGCTGGCAGAGCACGGGATTACCGAGGACGAACTTCGGAAGGCCGTGGGCCAGCTGGGCGGCGGAATCGTCCTGGCCCTGGAGGATACGGGATCTCGGATGTCGCGGCTGGGCCGGGCGGAACTCGTTTCCGGCGAATACCAGGACATCGACGAAACGCTTAGGCTCATCAAGGCTGTCACGGCAGAACAGGTCCAGGACCTTGCGGCGGAGCTTGCAGCGGCACCCCGGACGGTGACCGTCGTCGGGCCCTTTGAGGAGACGGAAACGTTCGGACTCTGACCCGCCGAAGGCAGGTCTTAGCGGGAGGTGAGGGACTGTGGACCAAACCCCACCTAGCCGCGGCCCTGGCGCATTGGCAGACTTCCTCGGCCATTGGCGGGGCAGTACCCGGTTCGCCGGCGGCGCGTGGGGGCCGGAACGCACCGTTGACGCCGAGGTGACGTACCGGTCCGTCGCCGGCGGTTTCGCGGTGGTGCAGAGCTATCGGCACGTGGAACCGGACGGGACGCATTTCGAAGGCCACGGAATGTTCACTCTGGATACGGATCACCGCAACGTCTTCTGGTACTACGTGGATACCGCGAGCCCGGTCCCCGGTGCCCCCGCGCGCTGCACGTTGCATAACGGCGCCCTCAGGGTGGAACGCCGTGGCAGTGCCGGTTGGACCCGTCATACCGTAAGCGTCGACGGGGACCTGCTCACGCATGTGACAGAGCTTCGCACCGCAGGAAACACGGCTGCGGGGACGGAATCCGGCGGGGCCGACGGGACGGGCTCGGCCTATGTTCCGTTTATGACCTCATCGTTCCAGCGGAGCTGACGTTTGCAACCCCTGTCCCACCGAAGCACGCCGTTTCAGAAGCGCAGCAGATCCCGGGCAGTTAAGGGGTCGGCCGGCAGCACATTGGGCATGGCATAGAAGTCGTCCCACAAACTGTCATCGGCTGGAAGATCGGCCGGATCCACGAGATTGTCATGGACTGGCTCTTCAGGCGGAGGTTCGGCCAGGAGGAGCCAAGGAGGTTCCGTTGCACCGGCCAGTGATCCGGGTGGCCATTGTGGTGGTTCCCAGTCCGGGTGTTCGCTTTTGTAGTGCCGGCCGGTGGGGGAGATCCAGCCGGGTGGTTCGGTTCTGGTGGCCTTTGTGGGTTCCCAGCCGCTGTTGTGTTTGAGGCGGTGGTGTTTGGGGCAGAGTTGGGCCAGGTTGCTGATCCCGGTGTTACCGCCGTGTTGCCAGGCCTTTAGATGGTCTGCCTCGTTGTCCATAGTCCGGTTGTTGCAGCCGGGGAAGGTGCATTTGCCATCGCGGAGGCGGAGTGCCTGTTCCATGGCCTTGGTGAGCCGATAGCTGGTGCGTCCGATTTCAAGGGGTGAGCCGTCGCGGGGGTCCACGAGGACCCGGTAAAACGAGTTTGCTCCGTCGGCGAGGAGTTTGCGGGCCATGGAGGCTGGGATGGGCCCGTAGCCATCCAGGTTGGCGGGTTCGTCAGTGAGGCCAAGGAGTGAAAACACCGGGACGGTGACGAGGACCTGGGCGTTCGGGACCGGGACATCAGCGAGACCGGAGAAAGCGGTAGCCGTGGTGTCGTCATTGGCGTCAGCCGCGGTCAGCGAGGCCCTCCCGATCGGGCCGTCGGAGCCGTCGTCGGTGGTTTCTGTGGTTCCTTCAGCCTCGTTGCTTTGTCCAGCGCTGTTTCCCGCGGCGTGGCTAAGGCCCGGCCCTGCGCTGAGGAGCAGGTGGGCGGCGATATCGGGCCGTAGTTGTGCCATGGTGCGGGCTTCTTGAGGGCCCTGGATGCCGCGGGCAAGGGCCGTGGTGCGGTCCCAGATGGCGTCTGCGGTGTCGGCTGGCAGATAGAGCGAGAGCCAGGCCATGCCGTCACGGTCCGGGGTGCATTCCATCCGCCGGTCGGCGACGCTTTTGGTGTGGCGCTTTTCGAGGGATTCGGGGTGGTGGCGTTCGCACCAGCCGCGGACTTTGGTTCGGAAGCGGGAGGGGACCAGCTTACCGGCGGCGGCTCCGCGCGCCGGGTTGGGGGAGTCCGGATCCAGGAAATGGGCGACCAGGTTCGCGGCGCCGGCGGGGCCCAGGTTGTCGGTTTCGTCGGCAATGATTTTGGCGTGCTGCCAGGAGATGGCCCCGTCGGAGAGGGCGTCCAGTGCCAGTTCCAGCGGCAGGGAGCAGAGCTGACGGGATTGGGTGACGAACGCCCCGGCAGCGGGGGCGCTGATGGTCAGGACACCCGCGATTTCCTCAACCGCTGACATCTCGGCATAGGTCCGCTCGTGCACGGGCGCTTCCGGCGGGGTCATCGCGTGTTGTATGTCGACAGCCTCGGCGGCGTCGCGGGCCTTGAGCGCCGCGAGCTGTGCTTCCAGCCGCGCCACGGCCCCCAACCGGTCCAAACGGAGCTCATACTTGCGTTGCAGCACATCAACCCCGGCAGCGGCTGCCGCTGCAGTCTCCAGCGATGCATCCTTGACGAATAGCGCCTGGAGGGCAGCAACGGAGGCATGAATGCCCTCCATTGCTGCTGTCCCACCGACGCCGTGTCCCATATGAACATCATCCATGGAGGCACTGACAATTTGTCCGCGTTCGGACCCGGGTCCCAATGATGGGCGGACAGGAGCAGCCAGCGGGGCAGGAAACATCGTTGCCGCACCATCCGCCTGGGCTGTCGAGTCCATCTCCATATGAACATGATCTACGGAGGCACTGACATTCTGAGGGCATGCGGTTGAAGGGCGGACCCGAGCGGCCAGCGGGCAGGAAACAGCGTTGCGGGCACCGACACTTCCGGCGCTGGCGAACGCATTGCGGGCGTCTGCCACGCCGCAGAAAAGCTGCTCCTAGCCCCCGGCGAAGGGAGGCAACACATCCACCACGTCGTCGGTATTCAGGACAACGGAATGGTCCCTCACGGCGACCTCATTCAGCAGGAAGCTGCTTCGGGACAGGATACGGGGCAGCGGGGGAGTACCGGCGGGAGGTTCAGGGCGCTCCACCGACAGTAGGGTTTCGAGCAGGTCAGCAACAGTGGAGCCCGGCGCCAGGTCGAAGCGCTCTTCCTCCACCCCTGCCGCAGCGCGCGCGGCAGCGAAGTAACGTACGTTCAAAAGTTTCAGCCCCCGATGGCGCTCATGCTGCGGTCCGGCTGGACGAAGTCCGGAGCATCAAGTCCCACGTGGTCCATTCCGTGAGCCTTAGGTTTGATCCACATCGCATCCTGCCACCGCTGGGCGAGGGCATCGTCGCTGGCTCCCGAGCGCAGGAGGCCCAGCAGGTCGAATTCTTCCCGGGAGAAGAGGCAGCTCATGATTTTGCCTTCTGCCGTGATCCTGGTCCTGCGGCAGTCTGAGCAAAACGGTTCGGTGACCGAAGCGATAATCCCTACGGTTCCCAGCACAGGGCCGGCAGCATCAGCGGAGCCAGCCACCCGCCGTCGTACTTCAAAGCGCTCCGCCGGAGCGCCATCACGCGCGCGGGAATCGGGGCTGAGGACAAAGTCAGTGGAGAGCAGTTGGCGGATTTCGGCGGCCGTGATCATGTTCCGCCGCGTCCAACCGTGATCCGCGTCCAGCGGCATCTGCTCAATGAATCGCAGTTCGTAACCTCGTCCGAGTGCCCAGGCGAGCAACGAGGGCGCCTCGGCGTCGTTGATGCCGCGCATCAGTACCGCGTTGAGCTTAACCGGGCCCAGGCCGGCTGCCCAGGCTGCGTCCACCCCGGCCAGCACCTGGTTCAGGAACGGCCTGCGGGTCAGCTGGGTGAAGGTTTCCTCGTGCAGGGAATCAAGTGACACGTTGATGCGGGTCAACCCTGCCGACTTCAGCGCCGCCGCCTTTTTCGCCAGGCCAACGCCGTTGGTGGTCATGGAGATGGGCAGGCCGGGGTGGTTGCTTCGCAGCGCTGCGATGATCTCCACCAGGTCGTGCCTCACCAGCGGTTCGCCGCCCGTAAGCC
The DNA here is from genome assembly GCF_054792695.1 of Arthrobacter sp. Z1-9. NCBI lineage: Bacteria > Bacillati > Actinomycetota > Actinomycetes > Micrococcales > Micrococcaceae > Arthrobacter > Arthrobacter sp. Z1-9. Next base: position 1,623,243 of record NZ_CP096456.1, read on the forward strand.
GCAGTTCCCGGACGCCCAACTGCTCCACACCGATGCGGACGATACGGACGATTTCCTCCGCCGACATGACCGCCTGCTTCGCCAGCCACTCCAGGCCTTCGGCAGGCATGCAGTAGGTGCAGCGAAGGTTGCATTTGTCCGTCAGGGACAGCCTCATGTCCGTGGCGCGGCGTCCATAGCGGTCCGCCAGGCCGGCCGGAGCATCAGCAGGGCGGGCACCGGGAACCGACGGCAGGGAACCTGCTTCCTCCCGCGGCTGGGGCATGCCTAGCTGGACGCTCATGAATTCAGGCTACGCCACCTTGGGCTGTGCATCACACCCGTGACGGCGCGAATGGCGGTAGCGAATCCCTGGCACGGCCGGCGCCATGTCTACTCCGCGAACCTATGCTGGAGGTGTGAACAGCTCCCAGCGGAGGCAGGCATTGCACGACGGCGGGACGAGGCTGCGGGAGCCCGCGCAGCCTTCGCTGCCGCATGAGTTCCAGTCACGTCCCAAGGGCCGGTGGGCCGCGGCCGCAGGGGCAGTAGCGGTGGGCAGTGCCGTGGTGCTGGGGGAGCTGTTCGCGGGCGTGTTCAGTCCGTCGTTGTCGCCGCTGACCGCTGTTGGCGGCGCCGTCATCGATGCCGTTCCTCCCGGCGTCAAGGATTGGGCTGTGGCGCTGTTCGGTACGGCCGATAAAGTGGCTCTCCTGGCCGGGATGGCTCTGGTCATGGCGACCCTTGCCGCGCTGGCAGGAGTAGTGGAATACGGCCGCCGCTTTATGGGCTGCGCCGTGGTGGCCGTCTTTGGGCTCGTTGGCCTGGTGGCCGTCCTGACCCGCGCCCAGGTCACCTTCAACGCGATGGTGCTGCCCGTACTCACCGCAGTCGTCGCCGGAATGCTGCTCAGGTTCCTGATCCGCCGGCTCCGGGAAGAGGGGAGCGCCGGAGAAGAACCAGCGCCCCGGGAAGAGCCAGGCCGCCGTCGCTTCCTGCAGGCCCTCGCAGGCGGAGCCGCGTTCACTGTCATCGGCGGAGCGCTGGCGGGAGTATGGCGCGGCGCCGCTGCCGTCGCCAACGAAGCCCGAAGCCTGGTGGCGCTGCCGGTGCCCGCATCGCCGGCGCCGGCCATTCCGCCAACAGCGGAGGCGAAGGTGGACGGCATGCAACCGCTCGTTACCCCCAACGCCGACTTTTACCGCATCGACACCGCACTCACAGTTCCCGCCGTCGACCCGGACACGTGGGTCCTGAAAGTTACCGGCATGGTGGACAGGGAGGTGGAGTTGACCTTCGCCGAACTCCTGGCCAAGCCCTTGGTCGAGCGCCACGTGACCATCGCGTGTGTGTCCAACAACGTGGGGGGAGACCTCATTGGCAATGCCCGCTGGCTGGGCTGGCCGGTCCGGGAACTGCTCAAACTCGCAGGCCCGCAGCCGGGCGCGGACATGGTGCTCTCACGAAGCGTGGACGGCTGGACCGCAGGCACGCCCCTTGAGGTGCTCAGGGACGGCAGGGACGCGTTGCTCGCCGTCGGCATGAATGGGGAGCCGCTGCCCCTGGAGCACGGATTTCCCGTACGGCTGGTGGTGCCCGGGCTGTATGGGTACGTGTCGGCTACCAAGTGGGTCACGGGGCTCAAGGTCACCAGGTTCGCGGACGACGCCGCCTACTGGACTCCCCGTGGCTGGTCGGAGCGCGGGCCTATCAAAACGTCTTCACGGATTGATGTGCCACGGAGCGGCCGGCCGGTGACGGCGGGAACGGTAATGTTCGGCGGCATAGCGTGGGCGCAGCATACCGGTATCGGAAAGGTGGAGCTCCGCGTAAACCGGGGCCAGTGGCAGCAGGCGGAGCTTGCCGAAGGCATCTCACTCGACACCTGGTACCAATGGAAACTGGGCCTGGAACTCACAGAGGGCCAGTACGAAGTCCAGGTCCGTGCCACGGACCTGGCTGGTAAGGCCCAGGACGAAGAGAGCAGGCCTGTCGCCCCCGACGGAGCCACGGGGTTCCACACGATTAGAGTGGACGTGAAACCCTGACGGCTACCAAAGGCGGAACCATGACCAGCCCGCACCTCCATGGAACGTCCGTTGAGCAAACGCTCCACCAGCCGGAGGACCAGCCGGAGGGCCAGGCCGGCGGCCAGGCCGGCGGCCAGGCGTCGCACGGGCCGCATCGGGGCGGGCACCAGGCAAGGTCCGTGGCTAACCATGCCGCCGCGGTTGCGGAACTGCTGCAGCATGTGCGGGCGCCGGAACGGGCGGAACTGCTGCCCCTGCACCAGGCGCTGGGCCGGGGCTTGGTGAGCGCCGTCCGCGCTCCCATCAGCCTGCCGCCTTTCGCCAACTCCCAGATGGATGGCTACGCCATCCGTTCTATTGACGTGCCCGACGGCGGAGCGGAGTTGCGCGTAATGCCTCCCGTTCCAGCCGGGGCAAGCCCTGCGCCCCTCCAACCGGGGATGGCTGCTCCCATCATGACCGGTGCCATGCTCCCGGTGGGGGCTGACGCCGTCGTCCCCATTGAACGGGCCATTCCAGACCGTTTCCTGCCGCACACTGAGCAGGCCACGGTGCGGCTGCCTCCGGCAGCGCCCGGCACCTATGTACGGGCAGCAGGCAGCGACGTGGAGGCAGGTAAGGAGGCCCTGGCCGCCGGCGTTTTCCTGGGCCCGGCCCAGCTGGGACTGCTCGCGGCGCTGGGGATTCCAGAAGTTAACGTGTACCGGACCGTAACGGTCCTGCTGGTCACCACCGGCGACGAAGTGGTTGAGCCCGGCCAGGAGTTGCTCGCCGGCAAGATCTACGACTCCAACGCCACCCTCCTGGAAGCAGCCATGAAGCAGGCCGGACTGGAGGTCCGCCGCGCGGGCATCGCTACCGACAACCCGGACCGGCTTCGCACGCTGCTGCGGGCCGAGCGCGACGCAGTGGACCTGATCGTCACCACCGGCGGAGTCAGCAAGGGCGCGTACGAGGTGGTCCGGCAGGCGATGGCGGACCAGCCCGTGGACTTCCTGCACGTGGCAATGCAGCCGGGTGGGCCGCAGGGCATCGGCACCTTCGAGGGACGGCCGTTCCTGGGCTTCCCCGGAAACCCGGTCAGCTGTCTGGTGTCCTTTGAAATGTTCCTCCGCCCCGTCCTGGCCGGCCTGCTCGGCACGCCTGCGCCGCGACTGCCCATCCGTGCCCGTCTCAGCCAGCCCCTTACGTCTCCTGAACACAAGCACCAGGTCCGCCGCGGCACCCTGCAGCCCGACGGGATGGTGGAGCTGCAGGGCGGGGAAAGCTCGCACCTGATGCACGCGCTGGCGGGTTCGAACGTGCTGGTTCATGTCCCTGTTGGAGTGGCCGCGCTCGCGGCAGGGGCAGAGGTGGAAGTATGGATGCTGTGAATGCAGAACAAGCCCCGGCCGCGCTGACGCACCTGCGCCAGGACGGCAGCGCCCAGATGGTGGACGTCTCCGCCAAAGCCGAAACCACCCGCGAGGCCACTGCCACCGCCACGGTCCACACCACTGCAGAGGTCATGGCCCTGCTTGGCTCAGGCGGTTTGCCCAAGGGGGATGCGCTGGCGGTGGCACGGGTTGCCGGAATCATGGCGGCCAAGAAGACCCCGGAACTGATTCCGCTGTGCCATCCGCTTCCGCTGTCCAAGGTCACCGTGGACTTTGAGCTTGGTGCGGAGTCCGTATCCATCCTCGCAACGGTCAAGACCCGAGGCGTCACCGGCGTGGAAATGGAAGCCCTCACGGCAGCCTCCGTCGCGGCCCTGAGCGTGTACGACATGATCAAGGCCGTGGACAAGCACGCCGTCCTGAATGACATCAAAGTGCTTGCCAAAAGCGGCGGCAAGAGCGGGGACTGGACACTGTGAGCAGCCCCAACATCCTCAATGCCCCCGAACCCCACCGGCACGGCGACGTCCAAGGCCGCAAGGCCGGCGTCGTTATTGCCTCCACCCGGGCCGCCGCCGGAATCTACGACGACGAAACCGGCCCCGTGATCACCGACTGGCTGACAGAACACGGCTTTGACGTCTTCCCGGCCATGGTGGTGCCCGACGGCGAGCCCGTGGGCGCAGCCATCCGCGCCCTCCTGACCCAGCGGCCTGCCGTCGTCATTACTAGCGGAGGCACGGGCCTCAGCCCGGACGACCGCACACCGGACGTCACACTGCCGCTGCTGGACCGCGAAATCCCCGGCATCATGGAAGCCATCCGCCGCGCCGGCGCCGCGAAAACGCCGCTCGCGGCCCTGAGCCGCGGCTATGCAGGTGCCGCGGGAAACACCTTCGTCATCAACCTGCCCGGGTCACCCAAAGGGGTGATGGACGGACTCTCCGTCCTGGACCCCGTGATCGGGCACCTCTGCGACCAGCTGGAAGGCGGACATGGGCACTGAAACAGCATTCGAGGTGGTCAGTGCTGTCCTCAGCGCCGAGCCCATCTCCGTTGACCAGGCCATTGCGGCAGTGGAAAGTGACACCGCGGGGGCGGTGGTCAGCTTCAGCGGCGTGGTGCGCAATCACGACGGCGGCAAGGCCGTTAACCGCCTCAGCTACAGCGCGCATCCCACGGCACACCAAGTGATGGCCGACGTCGTCGCCCGCCTCGCAGCGGAACAACTGGCAGAAGCACAAGGGGGCGGCGGCTCTGCCTCCCAGCCTGTGCGTATTTGGGCAGCCCACCGGATCGGCATGCTGGAGATCGGCGATCCCGCTCTCGTGTGCGCTGTCTCCGCTGCCCACCGCGGCCAGGCTTTTGCCGTGTGCTCCGAGCTGGTGGACAGAATCAAGGAGCAGGTGCCCATCTGGAAGGAACAGTTCTTCGCCGACGGCACAGTGGAATGGGTAGGGGCGGGCGGCTGATCCTGCCGTTATACCTGCCTTGACCGCGATTCCTTACACCGGCGTCTGCGAGGTAACGCACACTGCGCAGTTCCCGTGCGCCGCAGGGCCACCGGTAGGGTTAACGCCATGACCGAACAACACTCTGCTCCCATGCCCGTGGCCGTGCTGGGCGCGAATGGGCGCATGGGCGCCGAAGCCGTAAAAGCCATTGAAGCCGCCCCTGACATGAAGCTCGTCGCCGCCCTGGGCCGGGGCGACTCCCTGGACCAGCTCACCGCTGCAGGGGCACGTTTCGTGGTGGACCTGACGGTTCCTGAAAGCACAGAAGCCAACGTCCGCTTCGCCGTCGAGCATGGCATCCACGCCGTTGTGGGCACCACCGGCTGGGACGCCGGCAAACTGTCCGGGCTGGCGGACCTGCTGGCGGGCAGGCCGGAGACGGGCGTGCTGATCGCACCCAATTTCGCCCTTGGCTCGGTGCTGGCCTCTGCCTTCGCCGCGAAGGCATCCAAATACTTCGAGTCGGTCGAAATCATTGAACTGCACCACCCGGACAAGATGGACGCGCCGTCGGGCACGGCAGTCCGCACCGCCGAACTCATCGCCGCCGAACGCAGCGCCGCGCAGGTGCCGCCCAGCCCCGATGCCACCACCAGCGAACGTACCGGTGCCCGCGGCTGTGAGGTGGACGGCGTACGCGTCCACAGCGTTCGGCTTCGCGGCCTCGTGGCCCACCAGGAAGTCCTGCTCGGCAGTGCCGGCGAGCAGCTGACCCTGCGCCATGACTCCTTCGACCGTGCCTCCTTTATGCCCGGCGTGCTGCTTGGCCTGCGCAACGTCGCCGCCCACCCCGGGCTGACGGTGGGCCTTGACGGCTACCTGGACCTGGGGCTGTAGCCGTGGGCGGGCTGGTTGCGGGCTTCCGGAAGAACCGCACCAAAATCTGGGTGGGGGCAGTCACACTCCTCCTGGTCTTCTACCTGGTGGTGTCCTTCCAGCGCTCGGTCCTGCTGCTGACGGACAGCAACCCTGCGGCCGTTGCCATCGGAGCGGCGTACCTGGTGCTGCCGGCGATCGGCGCCTGGGCACTCGTCCGGGAACTCATGTTCGGGGCCCGCACCGAGCAGATGGCCAAAGTCCTGGAGGCCGAGGGCGGCCTTCCCGTGGACGAGCTGCCCAGGACACCGGCGGGGCGGATTATCCGTTCCGCAGCGGATGCGGAGTTCGAGAAGTACCGGGCGGAGGCCGAAGCGGCACCGGAGGACTGGCGTTCCTGGTTCCGGCTGAGCTGCGCCTACGACGCCGCCGGCGACCGCAAGCGTGCCCGCGCCTCCATGCGTGACGCCGTCAAGCTCTTCCGCGGCAACGTTCCGGCCTAGCGCCGGCAGGCTCTTCCGCGGCAACGTTCCGGCCTAGCGCCGGCAGGCTTCCTGCCCGAGCGCCGGCAGCGGTGCGGACCTGCCGGCAGCGTTCTGGCCTAGGCCCCGCAGCGTTCTGGCCTGGCTACGTCCTGGAGCGTTCTGGCCTGGCTACGTCCTGGAGCGGCGCGCCTTAACGGATGGCCTTGGCGCCGCCGCGGCCCACCTGGTTTGCTGCGTGCCCCAGCCATTCCAAAGGCCCGCGCCACTTCAGCAGCACGAACACCATGCCTACAACCACTGCCGTGGCGGCCTGGGCGAAGTACATTGCGTCCTCCGTCCAGCCGGCCGGGAGGGGTTTCAGGTAGAAGCCAGAAACCACCCACACGTGGACAGAGTAGAGGGTCAGGGTCATGGCGCCCGCACCGCGAAGCGGCAGCAGCAGGTCCAGGGCCACCCACTCGGCCAGCCTGCCAAGCAGGAGGAAAGCCCCTATCACCGCCACTGCCACGGCAGACGTATGCAGCAGGTCAAGCGCAGTGGCCGAATGGGGAGCTGCCGAAGCCAGCCACCACCAGGACCCCTCCTGCGGTATGCCCGTCAGGTTGACCTGCAGGACACTGTGTAAGGGATAGCCGGGGGAATCAAGCACCTGTTCCAAGGCAGCCCGGCCGCCCCAGCTCTCCATCGCCGCCGTTCCCAGGGCTTTGGCCAGGACAGCAACGATAGTGCCGCCGATGAGCAGCACCCAGGGGACGAGGGCCTTGTTGAGCATCAGGCGGCCGAGGACCAGCCCCACCAGCAGGTAGGACATCCACTGGAAAACGGGGTAATAGCCGGTGAAAAAGAGGTCCGCCAGGAGCCGGGTGGGGGTGGAGAGATCCTCCCAGGAGGGATTGTGGCCGAGCCTCAACGGCGGGTTCGCCGCCAGCAGCCAGGGGCGCAGCAGGTACGCCAAAACCGGCGACGCCAGGATCCAACCGATTGCCCATCCACAGAGCGGCTTCAGCTTCATGCCCAGGAACGGCAGGACGCACAGGAACAGCACTGCGTAGTGGACCAGGATGATGGCCAGGTTCACTTCGAGGCCGCCCAAGGTGAGTCCGACGGCGGCAATCACCAGGGCGCGCAAGGCAACGCCGCGCCGGGCCGCCGACAGTTCCGAACCGTCCAGAGGCCTGTGCTTACCCGTGGACAAGGCCAAGCCGACGCCTGCCAAAACTGCGAAGAGCGCGGCGGCCCGGCCCGAGAAGGTCAGACCGATCCAGGTGGGGGTCAGGTCGGCGTTCGCCTCGAACGTGGGAAGCAGATGGGTGGCCATCATTCCCAGCAGGGCCAACCCGCGTGCCGCGTCGATGCCGTGGAGCCGGCCGGGGGCGGACCGGCCGGCGGCCGTCCTGGAGGACGCGGCGGCGTTACGGGAGGTCATGAGCAGATCGTCTCACACCTGCCTGTGCCGCAGCTGTCAACAAGAACTCCTTGTATTCGAATATTTGTTCGAATAACATGGACGGCATGCAAACCCCATCACCCAAAGTACCCGCTTCGGAGTCCCAGGATCCCGGGCCGCTAAAGGCCATGAGCCCCGGGGTGGTTGATTACCTTTTTCGCCAGCTGGTGACTGGAAAATCCCCCGAGGATATCCAGTGGGAGCGGGAGGGCATCAGCCTGTCCGCGCAGCCGGAGGGGCCCGAGCTGGCACGCCGGCTCGGCGAAACGGATATCGACGCCCTGACTCCGGTTGAACTGTTCCACTACGTCAGGGCCGCCCAGCGGTTGGCCACGTGGGCGGAGGGGCTGAGGCAGGCCGCAGTGGGCAGGTACTGCCAGCCGGAACCAGGCGCGCCGCCACGCGCAAGGAAAGACCGCTGCTGAGGCGGGCATCCTGGCCGTTGCCTAGGATGGAAACGTGACAGACACCCTCCCCGTCGCCGCCATCCAGTACCAGCCCCTGGACGGAGGGATCACCGCCAACGCTGCCGAGCATGTGCGCCTCATTGAGGATGCCGATGACCACGGCGCCCGCCTGGTGGTCTTCCCGGAACTGTCCATCACCGGCTACCGGCTGGATCTCCTCCATAACGACGACTCCTGGCTGACGCTGGATGACGAACGCCTCGGCGACGTCCGGGAGATCTGCCGCAGGACCGGGATTACGGCAGTTATCGGCGCGCCCTTCCGCGAAAGCGACGGAGCGGCACGGTTGGCATCACTTGCCATTCATCCGGACGGCAGAACCGAAACAGCGTTCAAGACGCACCTGCACGGCCGGGAGCAAGAGCTGTTCACGCCGGGGGAGGGCGCCACCCTCATTGAAGTGGACGGGTGGAGTATTGCACTCTCCCTCTGCTTCGATGCCTCCGTGCCGGCCCACGCAACCGACGCCGCTGCAGCCGGAGCTGACGTGTACTGCGTTTCCGCCCTCTACACCAGGGACGAGGAACACCGGCTGGCCCTGCACCTCGGAGCGCGGGCCATGGACAACAGGATGTTCACCCTGCTCGCGAACCTCGGCGGCAGGAGCGCCTTGGGCGAATCGTGCGGCTTGAGCGGCTTGTGGGGGCCCGACGGCTTCCCGCTAAAGCAGGCAGCGGGAACCGGCACGGAGGTTGTTCCCTGCATTCTGCAGCGAAGCCGCCTCGCAAAATACCGCAAGCACACCGGTGGCCCCTCCGGAGAAGCGGCTGTTTGACGTTCATCACGCCGCCCCTATTGTCCTAACCGGCCGGGGACAGGGTAACGTTTTTTCCATGGCTGACACTTCCGCGCGCATCCCTGCCCTTGGCACCCTCCTGACCGCCATGGTCACGCCGTTCACGAAGGACGGCACAGTGGATTACCAGCAGGCCGCGGAATTGGCCGGCAAGCTGGTGGATGATGGCTGCGACGGCCTGGTGGTCACCGGAACCACGGGCGAAACTTCCACCCTCACCGACGAAGAGAACCTGGGCATGTTCCGTGCTGTCAAGGAAGCTGTCGGAGGGCGTGCGGCAATCATCGCCGGCACCGGCACCAACGACACGTCGCACTCCGTGCACCTCTCCCAACAGGCTGCAGCACTCGGCGTCGACGGCATCCTGCTGGTGACCCCCTACTACAACAAGCCCAGCCAGTCAGGCCTGCGCGCACACTTCGAAACCATCGCCTCGGCCGCGGACGTGCCCGTTATGCTCTACGACATCCCCGGCCGGTCCTCGATCGCCATCGAACCCGAAACAATGATCCGCCTGGCCCAGCACCCCAACATCGTGGCCGTCAAGGATGCCAAGGCCGATTTCGTTGCGGCCACCCGCGTGATGGCAGAAACGGACCTGCACTTCTACTCCGGCGACGACGGACTGACCCTGCCCTGGATGGCGCTGGGCGCCGTTGGCCTTGTCGGCGTCACCACCCATGTGGCCACCCGCCAGTTCCGCGACCTCATCGATGCGGTCAACGCCAACGACCTCGAAACCGCGCGGAAGATCAACTTTGAGCTTCAGCCCGTGGTCCGCGCCACCATGACCCGGGTCCAGGGTGCCGTTGCGGCCAAACAGATTCTTAAATGGCAGGGAGTCCTGCCCAACTCGATTGTCCGTTTGCCCCTCGTGGAGCCGGACGAAGCCGAGATCGAAACCATCCGCGGGGATTTGGCGGAAGCGGGGCTGGTCTTTTCCTGAGGAGTAAGACCAGCACCCTTCCGCCTGGAAAGTAGTGCAATATGACCCAAACTGCCCTCACCGGCCTTGTCACCCCTCCCCGCCTGCCGCAGGGAACGCTCCGGATTGTTCCGCTGGGCGGACTGGGGGAGATCGGCCGGAACATGGCCGTGTTCGAAATCGACGGCAAACTGCTGATCGTGGACTGCGGCGTGCTCTTCCCGGAGGAAACCCAGCCCGGCGTCGACCTGATCCTGCCTGACTTCTCCTACATTGAAAACCGGCTGGACGACATCGTGGCTGTGGTCCTCACCCACGGGCACGAGGACCACATCGGCGCTGTTCCGTACCTGCTGCGCCTCCGCGCCGACATCCCGCTGGTCGGCTCGCAACTGACCCTTGCCCTGATCGAGGCGAAGCTGCAAGAGCACCGCATCCGGCCCTACACCCTCACCGTCGAGGAAGGCCAAGTGGAGAAGTTCGGCCCGTTCGAATGCGAGTTCGTAGCGGTCAACCACTCCATCCCCGACGCCCTGGCCGTGTTCCTCCGCACTGTGGGCGGCACCGTCCTGCACACCGGCGACTTCAAGATGGACCAGCTTCCCCTTGATGGCCGCATTACCGACCTGCGGCACTTCGCCAAGCTCGGTGAAGAGGGCGTTGACCTCTTTATGTCGGACTCGACCAATGCTGACATCCCCGGTTTTACTACCGCCGAAAAAGAAATCGGCCCCACGCTGGAGCGCCTCTTCGGCCAGGCCACGAAGCGGATCATTGTGGCATCGTTCTCTTCCCACGTGCACCGGGTGCAGCAGGTCCTGGACGCGGCCGCGAAGCACAACCGCAAGGTGGCCTTCGTTGGCCGCTCGATGGTCCGCAACATGGCCATCGCGGAGAAGCTCGGTTACCTGGACGTCCCGCCTGGCCTCATCGTGGACATCAAGAACATCGACAACCTGCCGGACAACCGCGTGGTGCTGATGTCCACCGGCTCCCAGGGCGAACCAATGGCCGCGCTGTCCCGGATGGCCAACGGGGACCACCGCGTGGTGGTGGGCGACGGTGACACTGTCATCCTCGCGTCCAGCCTCATCCCCGGAAATGAAAATGCCGTCTTCCGGATCATCAACGGACTGCTCAAGCTTGGCGCCGACGTCATCCACAAGGGCAACGCCAAGGTTCATGTCTCCGGGCACGCAGCCGCCGGCGAACTCCTGTACTGCTACAACATCCTGGAGCCGCTCAACGCGATGCCGGTGCACGGTGAAACCCGCCACCTGATTGCCAACGGCAAGATCGCCATCGAATCCGGCGTCCCGGAAGCCAGCGTTATCCTCGCTGACAACGGCACCGTGATTGATCTCAAGGACCACCGGGCAGACGTCGTCGGCCAGGTTGAAGTGGGCTTTGTCTATGTGGACGGCTCCAGCGTCGGCGAGGTCACCGAAGCCGACCTCAAGGACCGCCAGACCCTGGGCGATGAAGGCTTTATCTCCATCATCACGGTCATCCACCGCGCTACCGGCAAGGTGGTGTCCGGGCCGGAGATCCACGCCCGCGGCGTGGCCGAGGACGATGCCGTGTTCGACGAGATCATCCCCAAGATCAACGCCGCGCTGGAAGAAGCCGTGCTGAACCATACGGACCACACAACCCACCAACTCCAGCAGGTGGTCCGCCGGGTAGTGGGTACGTGGGTCAACCGCAAGCTCCGCCGCAAGCCCATGATTATTCCCGTGGTGCTCGAGGCATAGCCTTCATTGCCGCCCGCTCCGGCCTGTGCTCCCGGTCCCCACCAGGAACGCGGGCCGGACGTGTTTAAGCGCTCCGAATTTAAGCGGTCCGAACCGGGATCCGCCGGCTCCCAAATCCCCGGAGAACCGCCGCAGTTCCGGTACCGTGGCTAGTATGGCCACTCGTACTACTTCCGCGCCCAATGGTTCAAGCAGGGCCAGTTCCGGCAGCAAATCCGGCGGTTCCGGCGGCCGCGGTTCCGGCTCGACGGCAGCGAAATCCCCGGCGTCCAAGTCGGGACGGACCGGGAGCTCCGGCACGGCGCGGACCCGCCAGCTTCCCGCCGTCGAACAGCACCAACCCTGGCTGCTGCGGGTAGTGGGCGGAGCCTGGCTGGGCATCGGGCACCTTGTCGGCGGGGGAGTGCGGCGCATCGGCCATGATGTCAGCGACCTTCCCGCGGACGAACGCCGCGACGGCGCCGCCCTCTTCAACCTGGCCCTGGGCGTCTTCATCGCCACCTTCGCCTGGTGGGGACTCACCGGCTGGTTCCCGGACGCCGTCTACAGCGTGGTGAACGGTACGTTCGGCTGGATTTCGCTGCTGCTCCCGCTGATGCTCTTTGTGTGCGCCTTCCGGCTGTTCCGCCGGCCCTCTGACGGCCGGGGCAACAACAGGGTGGGCATCGGCTTCCTGATCATGACTTTTGCAGGCTGCGGCCTCGCCCACGTCCTGGGCGGCCAGCCCACCGTCGCCCAGGGATTTGACGGGCTGCGCCAGGCCGGCGGCATGCTGGGATTCCTGGGCGCCACGCCACTGGCTGCCATCCATCCGGCTGTGCCGCTGGTGATCTACGGGCTGCTTGCCTTCGTATCGCTGCTCATCATCACCGCTACACCCTTCGGTGCCATCCCGCGCCGGGTGCGCGGCGCCTATGAGCACCTCATGGGCGTTGACCTGCTGGACCAGGAGGACGGCGACCGCCACGACCGCAGCTACCTTGAGCGGACCCCGCCTGCCGCTCCAAAGAAGAAAAAGCGCCGCCTGTTCGGCAAGGACGAGGATGCCGACGCCGGCTTGGAAGGCTATGTGGGCGACGAAGCGTTCGAGCACGCCGTCGTCGACGACGACGAACCGCAGCCGCCGCGCCCCGCCCCCGGGGTCCGCCGCCCCACCCAGGCGGAGATCGCCGTCGAAAAGATCAAGGCAGCCCAGGGACTTGGCGCCGCTGCTTCCGCTGCGGCGGAGGAGAACGCCACCGAAGCCATCCCCATGATCACCCCCGGCGCGTCCGCCCCCGGCGGCCAAGCGGGTTCCGCGGGACCCACCGTGCCTTCAAACCCTGTGGCTCCTGCGCCGCCGCCCGTTCCCATCCCGCAGCGGACCGAGCAGTTGTCGCTTGCCGGGGACGTGACCTACACCCTCCCTGCCTCGGACTACCTGACGCCGGGCTCAATCCCCAAGGAGCGCACGGAGGCCAATGACGCCGTCGTCGCTGCCCTCACCGACACCCTTCAGCAGTTCAACGTCGATGCCACCGTGACAGGCTTCAGCCGCGGTCCCACCGTCACCCGGTACGAGATCGAACTGGCCTCGGGAACCAAAGTGGAACGGGTCACCGCCCTGTCCAAAAACATCTCGTACGCGGTCGCCTCCAGTGACGTGCGGATCCTCAGCCCCATCCCGGGCAAGTCCGCCATCGGCATCGAGATCCCCAACACGGACCGCGAGACGGTCTCACTGGGTGACGTGCTGCGCAGCCAGAACGCCCGCCGCACCGATCACCCGATGGTGATGGGCGTGGGCAAGGATGTTGAGGGCGGCTACGTGGTGGCCAACCTCGCCAAGATGCCGCACCTGCTGGTGGCCGGTGCTACCGGTGCCGGTAAGTCATCCTTCGTGAACTCCATGATCACGTCCATCCTGATGCGCGCCACCCCGGACGAAGTCCGGATGGTCATGGTGGACCCCAAGCGTGTGGAACTCACGGCCTACGAGGGCGTCCCGCACCTCATCACGCCCATCATCACCAACCCTAAGAAGGCGGCGGAGGCCCTTCAGTGGGTGGTCCGCGAGATGGACGCCCGGTACGACGACCTCGCAAATTACGGCTTCAAGCACATCGACGACTTCAACAAGGCCGTCCGCGCCGGCAAGGTCCAGCCTCCTGTCGACTCCAAACGGGTGATCCGCCCGTACCCCTACCTGCTGGTGATCGTCGACGAGCTCGCCGACCTGATGATGGTGGCTCCGCGCGACGTGGAAGACTCAATCGTCCGCATCACCCAGCTGGCCCGCGCCGCCGGCATCCACCTGGTCCTTGCCACGCAGCGGCCGTCCGTGGACGTGGTCACCGGCCTCATCAAGGCCAACGTTCCCTCCAGAATGGCCTTTGCCACCTCATCCGTCACCGACTCCCGCGTGGTCCTGGACCAGCCGGGCGCGGAGAAGCTCATTGGCCAGGGTGATGCCCTCTTCCTGCCCATGGGCGCTTCAAAAGCCATGCGCGTCCAGGGCGCCTGGGTCACGGAATCCGAAATCCACAAGGTGGTTGAGCACGTCAAGGGACAGCTGCAGGCGGCCTACCGTGACGACGTCGCCGTCGACGCGCCCAAGAAGCAGATCGACGACGACATCGGGGATGACCTCGAGGTGCTGCTGCAGGCCACCGAACTGGTGGTCACCACGCAGTTCGGCTCCACGTCCATGCTCCAGCGCAAGCTGCGGGTCGGCTTCGCCAAGGCCGGCCGCCTGATGGACCTGCTCGAATCGCGGGGAGTGGTGGGCCCCTCAGAGGGTTCCAAGGCCCGCGACGTCCTGGTGAAACCGGACGACCTGGCACCGGTCCTTGCTGCAATGAAGGGCCAGGAAGCGCCGAAGGCACCGGATGCACAGACGGCGGCCCTCAGCGACAACGCCAACGCCAACATCGCGCAGGGCGGCTACGCCGAGGACCTGGTGGCGTCGGACCTGGACCAGCGGAAGCAGAACGTCGAATATTACGACGGCTCCGATTCCGCGCCAGGCGGCTACGACGACGAAGACGGCTCCGAAGACGCCTGGTCCCTGACCGGGCGCTAGCCCAAAGAATGTAGCCTAGGAAGGTGACTAGCACCGATGCAACCGCCGCCGGCCCAGGCCGTGCCGGGGTCTGGAACCTTCCCAATATCCTGACCATGCTCCGCATCGCGCTGGTGCCGTTCTTCGTCTGGTTCCTGATCGCGGACGCGCCGGGCCTGCAAAGCGAGGCAGGTCCTTGGCGCTGGGCAGCGGCGGCGGCGTTCGCCGTCGCAATCTACACGGACAAGCTCGACGGCGACATCGCCAGGAGCCGGAACCTCGTGACCGACTTCGGCAAGATCGCCGATCCGATTGCCGACAAGCTGCTCATCGGGTCCGCGCTGGTCATGCTGTCCGTGCTCGGCGAACTGCCCTGGTGGGTCACCGTGGTGATCCTGGTCCGTGAATGGGGCATCACCGCCCTGCGCTTCTTTGTTATCCGCTACGGCGTCATCCCGGCGTCGCGCGGCGGCAAGCTCAAGACGGTCGTCCAGACGGCGGCCATCTTCCTCTACCTCCTGCCGCTGGCAGCAATTCTTCCGTGGCTGTCATGGGTCGCCTTCGCCGTGATGATGGTGGCAGTGCTGATCACGGTCTGGACCGGCGTCGAGTACGTTGTCGAGGCGCTCCGCCTGCGGTCCAAGGGAAAGCTGCAGGGAACGGCCAACGGGCAGGAGCCGGCATGACAAACCTTCACCATCTGTCTGGCCAGGCCGTCACGAAGGCCCTGGAGCGACGCCGGACCGTGGCCACGGCAGAATCCCTGACGGCCGGCATGGTGTCCGCTGTCCTCGCCGACACCCCGGGCGCTTCCGGAATGCTGCAGGGCGGCGTGGTGGCGTACCAGAACTCCGTTAAGCAGAACGTCCTGGGGGTTTCCGCGGAACTGTTGGCCGACGTCGGATCCGTCGACGGCGGTGTTGCCGCTGCCATGGCCGCCGGCGCCCGGACTGCCCTTGGCGCCGATATCGGCATCTCGACTACCGGAGTAGCCGGACCGGAAGCACACGATGGAAAGCCGGTGGGAACGGTGTACATCGGCGTAGCTACGGCTGCCGGAACAACCGGGTTTGAGTATTTGTTCTCCGGCAGCCGGGCCGAAATCCGTGGACAGGCATGCGGGGCTGCTCTGGAAAGGCTCCTCGAAGCACTGGCTTCCTGAAGTTACCCGCCTGTAAAGTTGGTGGGAACAAAAGCCGGTACCGATTAGTTATTACATTGTGTCGCTTCCAGAGAGCGGGGGCGCCTAGGATAAAACCACCACCATGGTCCGCCTTACGGCGGATCGACTATGAGGAGCAAGGCGATACAGATGGTAAAGCAGCCCGTATCCGTAAACGGCGTTGTCCGCTGGAAGGATGTGGGCCTCGCCGATCAGGCTAAGAGCGAACAGAAGGAGCGCAAGATGGTAGTACTTCGTCACGAAATTGGTGATGTCCTGCGCGATGTTCGCCAGCGTCAGGGGCGCACGCTCCGTGAAGTTTCGCACAGCGCCCGTGTCTCCCTGGGTTACCTGAGTGAAGTGGAGCGCGGCCAAAAGGAAGCATCCTCCGAGTTGCTTTCCTCGATCTGCTCGGCCCTGGATGTCCCGTTGTCCAGCATGCTTCGTGAGGTCAGTGACCGTGTGGCAGTTGCCGAAGGCGTTGCCGTTCCGGACACCGTACCCCAGGAATTCTCCCAGCGTTACGGCCGTGATCTCGATCGCGACCTTAACAATGAACTCAACGACGAACTTTCAACGGGCCTGTTCTCAGGCGCCCGCTAAGGGCTGATCCACCACAGGTGGCCCTGCAACTCATGAAGCCTCCGGCGGTGTGCCGGGGGCTTCAGTTGTGTCCGGACACCTTCGTGCTGCCTGATTCCGGCCACGCTTGACCTTGCCCTGGTTTGTCCTGCCTGCGTTCCGCCTAATCTCCGGTTGCCGGGGCCGGGGGGCCGTCGTGCGGGAAGCCGTCGCGCTCATACGTGGAGTTCAGCTTGGCCATAAAACGGGCCAGCTCCTGCAGGTCCTCCACAGGCCATTCACCGAGGCGTTCCCGGAACACCTGCCGCCGTGCGTCCTGGACCTGGTGCATCTTTTCCTCCCCCTTGGCGGTCAGCCGGATGGCCTGCGCCCGTCCGTCCAGCGGGTCGGCCTCCTTGGATACCAGCCCGATGCTTTCCAGGAAGGCAATCTGCCGGCTCACGGAGGGTTTGCCCACACCGATGTTCATCGCCAGGTCCGTGAGCCGGATGGGACCCTCGCGCCGGATGACTGTCAGCAGCCCGTAGGCCGCAGGTTCCATGTCCGGGTGGACCTGGCGGGAGAGCTGGTTGGAGATGGCCCGTGCGCGCCGCCAGAAGAGGCTGATTTGATGTTCCACGTTGTGCAGCGCGGCGTCCACGGTGGCATCGTCTTCGCGGCCGTGCGGGGGCGGGACGGCAGGGGAGTTGCTCATGGCAACAATTCTAGGGTGCGGATCGTGAGAGACTTTTCTGGTGCGAATCAGCGATTATTGGCGACTTATGGACGACGAATTTGGCGCCGGGTACTCGCGGGTCCTCAGCAGCACCCTTGTTCTTGCCGGGGTGGGCGGGCGCACCGCGGACCAGGCGCTGGCCGCCGGGGTGGAGCCCCGGAAAGTGTGGCTGGCGGTCTGTGATGTGCAGGACGTTCCGCCGGAGCGGCGGCTGGGCAGGGACATCAAACCCCGCGTGGAATAAGCAGTTTCTCCTGACACGCCGCGCCGCTGTTCGAATACCTGTTCGGGTAAAGCTATGCTTTTCCTAGCGGGTTTTCCACATAGCCGCCCTCATCCGGCCGGAATGTCAGTGGGTCCCATTAGCGTCAGAGATGACCAATAAACGGCCGCTGAGGCCACTCCACAGCGAGAAAGCATTAGAGGTGTGAACCATGGCGGCAGCCCCGGATCGTGCAAAAGCGCTCGAAGCAGCGCTTGCCCAGATCGACAAGCAGTTCGGTAAAGGCTCGGTCATGCGGCTCGGGGACGAAGTCCGGGCCCCGATCGAGGTCATCCCTACCGGTTCCATTGCATTGGACGTCGCCCTGGGAATTGGCGGCCTGCCCCGTGGCCGCGTCGTAGAGATCTACGGACCGGAATCTTCCGGTAAAACCACGGTGGCCCTCCATGCCGTGGCCAACGCCCAGCGACTGGGCGGCATTGCAGCCTTCATCGACGCCGAGCACGCCCTCGACCCGGAGTACGCCGCCAAGCTCGGCGTGGACACCGACGCGCTGCTGGTCTCCCAGCCGGACACCGGCGAGCAGGCCCTGGAGATCATGGACATGCTGGTTGGTTCGGGCTCCCTGGACGTCATCGTTATCGACTCCGTCGCCGCCCTGGTGCCCCGCGCTGAAATCGAAGGCGACATGGGCGACAGCCACGTCGGCCTCCAGGCCCGCCTCATGAGCCAGGCCCTGCGTAAGATCACCGGACGCCTGAGCCAGACCAAAACCACGGCGATCTTCATCAACCAGCTGCGTGAAAAGATCGGTGTGTTCTTCGGTTCCCCCGAAACCACCACCGGTGGCAAGGCGCTGAAGTTCTACGCCTCCATCCGTATCGACGTGCGCCGCATCCAGACCCTCAAGGAGGGCGCGGACTCGGTCGGCAACCGGACCAAGGCCAAGATCGTCAAGAACAAGATGGCCCCGCCCTTCAAGGTCGCCGAGTTCGACATCATCTACGGCCAGGGCATCTCCCGCGAGGGCGGCATCATCGACATGGGTGTTGAGCACGGCATCATCAAGAAGTCCGGCTCCTGGTTCACCTATGACGGCGACCAACTCGGCCAGGGCATGGAAAACTCGCGCCGGTTCCTTCGGGACAACCCGGAGCTGGCTGCAGAGCTGGAGCGCCTGATCAAGGAAAAGCTTGGCGTTGGCGTGAAGCCGGCGGAGCCTGAGTCCAAGGACTCCCCGAAGCTGAAAGCCGTTGACGGGTTCTAGCCGTTGACCAGTGCTGACAGTGCGCGTCCCCGCCGGGCCAGAACCGGCGGGCGGCGCGCTGCTTCGTATGCGGACGATTTCCTGGACGGCCCGGATCCAGACTCGCCGGGTGCCGGGGACGCCGAGCCGGACCCCGTATCGGTCGCGCAGGTCATTGTGTACCGGCAGCTGGCAGCGTCGGCGAAAAGCCGGCTTCAACTTGCCCGCAAACTTGCCGAGCGGAACATACCGGAGCACGTTGCAGAGGCTGTCCTGGACAAGTTTCAGGAGGCGCGGCTTATCGATGACGCCGAATTCGCCGACATGTGGGTGCGGAGCCGGTCCCAGTCCCGGAAGCTGGCCAAGGGCGCACTGCGGCGGGAGCTTGCGGAGAAGGGGGTTGACCAGGAAACCGCTGCCGCAGCCCTGGAGCAGCTCTCGGACGCTGACGAGGAAGCCGCCGCAAGAACCCTGGTGGAGCGGAAGCTGCGTCCCGGGACGGACTTGGGGGACAGGGCGGACCGCGATAAAGCCACGCGCCGGCTGGCGTCCATGCTGGCCCGCAAGGGCTACCAGCCGTCCCAGGCTTTCCGCATCGTGAGCGAAGTCCTTGATGCCCATGCTGCTCCCGACACTGACGAGCCACCGAACCGGTACCCTTAACAGGTGAGTTTGACCATTCCTTCCCCTCTTTCCGGCACCAACCCGTCTTCGGGGCCCAGTGCTGCTGCCTCGGCTGCCCCCGCTCCGGAACCCGGCACGGGAAAGCCCCGAACCTATGAGGTGCGGACCTTTGGCTGCCAAATGAACGTGCACGATTCAGAGCGCATGGCGGGCATGCTGGAGGATGCCGGCTATGTACCGGCGGACGGCAGCCAGGCGGACGTAGTGGTGTTCAACACCTGCGCTGTCCGGGAAAACGCCGACAACAAGCTGTACGGAAACCTCGGCATCCTGGCCCCCGTCAAGGCGGCCAACCCCGGCATGCAGATCGCGGTGGGCGGGTGCCTGGCCCAAAAGGACCGGGAAACCATCTTGAAGAAGGCGCCGTGGGTGGACGCCGTCTTTGGTACCCACAATGTCGGCGCCTTGCCCGCCCTGCTGGACCGGGCCCGCCACAACGACGAGGCGCAGCTGGAGATCCTGGAGTCGCTGGACGTCTTCCCGTCCACGCTCCCCACCAAGCGCGACTCCGTGTACTCGGGCTGGGTCTCCATCTCGGTAGGCTGCAACAACACCTGCACGTTCTGCATCGTTCCCGCCCTGCGCGGCAAGGAGAAGGACCGCCGGCCGGGGGACATCCTCGCCGAGATCCAGGCCCTGGTGGATGACGGTGCCATTGAAGTGACCCTCCTGGGCCAGAACGTCAATTCCTACGGCGTGGAGTTCGGCGACCGGCAGGCCTTTTCCAAACTCCTTCGTGCCTGCGGGCAGATCGAGGGCCTTGAGCGGGTCCGGTTCACCAGCCCCCACCCTGCCGCTTTCACGGACGACGTCATCGACGCCATGGCGGAAACGCCCAACGTCATGCCGCAGCTGCACATGCCGCTGCAGTCGGGGTCGGACAAGGTGCTGAGGGAGATGAGGCGCTCCTACCGGTCCACCAAGTTCCTTGGCATTTTGGAAAAGGTCCGGGAGAAGATTCCCCACGCCGCTATTTCCACTGACATCATTGTGGGTTTCCCCGGTGAGACTGAGGAAGACTTCCAGGCGACCCTGGATGTGGTGGAACAGTCCCGCTTCGCTACGGCCTTCACCTTCCAGTACTCCAAGCGCCCCGGCACCCCGGCAGCGGACCTGCCGGACCAGTTGCCAAAAGCGGTAGTGCAGGAGCGCTTCGAACGGCTCACCGCGCTGCAGGACCGGATTGCCGCGGAGGAGAACCGGAAGCAGCTCGGCCGCCGCGTGGAAGTCATGGTGACCGCCCAGTCAGGGCGCAAGGCGGGCGAAACCCACCGGCTGTCCGGACGCTCCCAGGACCAGCGCCTGGTGCATTTCTCCGTACCGGATGGAGCACCCGCACCGCGCCCGGGCGATCTCGTGACTGCCACCATCACGGAGGCCGCCTCCTTCCACCTCGTGGCGGACTCCACCCTTGAGGATTACAGCCTGCGCAGGTCCCGCGCCGGCGACGCCTGGGACAGGTCCCAGGCAGATTCCTGCGGGGCACCCGCACCCGGTGCCGCCAAGGGCCGGAGCGGGGTTTCCCTCGGTATGCCTGCCCTGCCTGTCCGCAGCCGCTGACGCGTGGGCTCCCCGCCGGTTATCGCCGTCGTCGGTCCCACCGGTTCCGGCAAGTCCGATTTGGCCGTAAACCTCGCCCTTGAGCTTGATGGCGAAGTCATCAACGCCGACGCCATGCAGTTCTACCGGGGCATGGACATCGGTACCGCAAAAATCACCATGGCTGAACGCAGGGGCGTGGCGCACCACCTCCTGGACATCCTGGAGGTCACCGAGGAAGCCAGCGTTTCCTGGTTCCAGCAGCAGGCGCGTGCCATCATCACGGACATCCACTCACGCGGGAAACGGGCCATCCTCGCCGGCGGCTCCGGCCTCTACGTGAGGGCCGCCCTTGATGTCCTTGAATTTCCCGGGACGGACCCGCGGCTGAGGCAGCAGCTTGAGGAAGAGTTGGCGGCCCAAGGCAGTGGCGCACTGCTGGCCCGGCTCCAGGCCGTAGATCCGGTATCCGCCGGCAGGCTCTCGGACGACCGGCGGATCATCCGGGCCCTGGAAGTCCATCAGCTCACCGGACGGCCGTTCAGCTCCTTTATGCCCCAGCGCGAGTACTACCAACCCGCAGTACAGATCGGGCTCACTGTTGACCGGGACCAGCTCCGCGATCGCCTGGCCCGCCGGGTGCACCGGATGGTGGACGACGGGCTGCTCGCCGAGGTGGAGCGGCTTGCAGGGCAGGGACTGCGGCAGGGCAAAACGGCCCCCCGCGCCTTGGGCTACTCGCAGTTCCTGCGGGTCCTTGACGGCGAATCAACTGTCCCAGAGGCGGCCGAAGAGACCATCGTGGCAACCCGGCAGTTCGCCCGGCGGCAGCTTACGTGGTTCCGCGCCGACCCCCGGATCAAGTGGCTGGACTGGCAGGATCCGCAGCTGGTGGCCCACGCGGCTGCCCCCTGCAGCTGAAGCGGGCACGTCCGCCACGGGTTCCAAGAGTTTCTTGGCCAGTGGGAGTCGGGGCGGTGGAAGTCGAGCTGTTTGGGAATAAACCCGCGGTTTCAGGCACCCTCCGCCCGACCGGTAACCTTGACACCATGAACGCAACCCTTGCCCAGACAACAGAGCACGCCTTCCGCACACTGGGTGGGCTCCGCTTCTCCAAGGGGCACGGCACCGGCAACGACTTTGTCCTGGTTGCCGACCCGGAGGGGATGCACATCATCGGGGAAGAACAGGTGGCAGCACTCTGCGACCGCCACCGCGGCATTGGTGGAGACGGGCTGATCCGGGCCGTACCGTCCCGCTTCCTGCCTGAGGGTCGTGAGCTACTGGCCGCGACCCCCGACGCCGAGTGGTTCATGGACTACCGCAACGGCGACGGATCACTGTCCGAGATGTGCGGCAACGGCGTCCGCGTCTTCGTCCACTTCCTGCGCACCGAGGGTTTGGTGGACCTGCCCGACGGCGGGGCGCTCACCATCGGCACCCGCGCCGGGGCAAAAACGGTTGTCCGCACCGGTGAGGACTACGCCGTCGACATGGGCCCCTGGGAGTTCATCTTCCCCGGGGAGGCCACCGCCAAGGCGATGGATTCGCTGGTCACAGCAGATGGACTGGAAGTTCCCCGTCCCGCTTTGTCCGTCAGCATGGGCAACCCCCACACCGTCGTTGCCCTCGCCGAGCTCTCCGAACTCGCAGGGACCCGCCTCTTCACCGCACCCGTGGTCGACCCGGTGCCGGCCAACGGCACCAACGTGGAGTTCGTGGTTCCGTCCGAACCCCTAGTGCACGACGGGGTCGGGTCGGTCACCATGCGCGTGCACGAACGCGGAGTGGGGGAAACCCAGTCCTGCGGAACAGGAGCCTGCGCCGCCGCCGTAGCCATCAGGCATTGGGCAGGAGCGGAAGCGCCGGACACATGGGAGGTCCATGTCCCGGGAGGCGTGGTGGGGGTCAAATTCTTCGCCGGCCCCGGCGGTCACGAACACGTGGAGCTGAGCGGTCCCGCCGTTATTGTGGCAAGTGGGACGCTTTCCTGACCTTCAGGATCCGGAAGGACTTGGAGGTCGATTCCCGGCTCACGCTGAAGGACTCATCCAGTTCGCCCGCCAGCCAGCGCTGAAGCGAGTCCGCGCCCAGGTTCTTCTGCACCACCAGCCATGCCGTTCCCCCCGGTGCCAGGCGGGGCAGCCATCGCCTCAGGAGCGAATGCAGTTCGTCCTTGCCGATCCGGATGGGCGGATTCGACCAGATCGTGTCGAAGCGCACCTCCGGATCCACAGAATCGGGCGTGCTGGCCACCACGTTGGACAGTCCCAGCG
Source organism: Arthrobacter sp. Z1-9 (assembly GCF_054792695.1). Classification (NCBI taxonomy): domain Bacteria; kingdom Bacillati; phylum Actinomycetota; class Actinomycetes; order Micrococcales; family Micrococcaceae; genus Arthrobacter; species Arthrobacter sp. Z1-9. The sequence goes on from NZ_CP096456.1 coordinate 1,646,299, forward strand.
AAGCCGCGTTCTCGTTGGTCAGCGTGATGCACCGTTCATTGACGTCCACTGCATAAACGTGCGAGTGCGGCGCCCGCAGTGCCATGGTGAGTGCAATCGGTCCCCAGCCGCAGCCGATGTCCAGCAGGTTTCCGGTAGGCGAAGGGGCCGGAACCTGGGCGAGGAGCACAGCGGTTCCCTTGTCGATGCCGTCAGGGCTGAAGATGCCCGTGGAGGTCTGCAGCCTGCGCGTTTCCCCTGCGAGTTCAACCGTGAGCGGCTTCCGGGTGAACGGGCCGGCGGGGGATGCGCTGAAATAGTGTGCGGACTCCATAACTCGCCAGAGTAGTTCCCCTTGCAGCGTAAAGTGAAACCCTGCCCTTTGCCCCTCTGCTAAAGTTGAAGCCATGTTCCTGATCTTCGAGTAGCCGGCACGGGCCCTGCCCGTCCCGTAGCCATGTCCCACAGCGACGCAGGCAAATAAGCCTTCCGCTCAGTGCACCGGACCCGCGCAGATGCGCCTGCTCCGGCCGCCGGACAATACTCGAAAGTCAGCCTCCCGCTGTCTCTTTCGCCGATTCTCCGGCTCCTTTCCCCTTCCGCCACCTCCACGTGATGTGGCCGCCACCGCCAGCCGATTTCCCGGCCCGGCGAACCAAACAGGAGAACTGCATGACCGCAGGCCGTCAGCCCAGCGCGAATACTTCCCCAACCAGCAGCAATCGGCACTATTCTGGAATTGCCGAATCTTCAAAGGAGACCATGACCAGCCAGCCCAACACCGGATCCGATCCAGCCGCCCAGGACATGAGCCCTGAGGAAATCCAGGCCGTGATCGACCGGATTCTCTCCAAGGACGTCCCGGCGAAAAGCGTCAGCACGGCAGGCGATGCCAGCCGCGGCGACGGAAAGGGTGTGCTGGGCAAGGCCCAGGCCATATCCCGCCTGGATGAAGAACATTCAACGTACGACGGCGACCAGCAGGACCTCGAGGAACGCCGGGCACTCCGCCGCACGGCAGGCCTTTCCACCGAGCTGGAAGACGTCACCGAGGTCGAGTACCGCCAGCTTCGCCTGGAACGCGTGGTCCTCGCCGGCATTTGGTCCGAGGGAACCCTTGCGGACGCGGAAAACTCGCTGCGTGAGCTTGCCGCCCTCGCCGAAACAGCAGGTTCGGAGGTCCTGGACGGACTCGTGCAGCGCCGCGACAAGCCGGACCCGGGCACGTTCCTGGGCTCAGGCAAGGCGCTGGAACTGAAGGACATCGTGATGTCCACCGGCGCGGATACCGTTGTGGTGGACGCCGAGCTCGCTCCGTCCCAGCGCCGCGGCCTTGAGGACATCGTCAAGGTTAAGGTCATTGACCGGACCGGGCTGATCCTGGACATTTTCGCCCAGCATGCCAAGAGCCGGGAAGGCAAGGCGCAGGTGGAGCTCGCGCAGCTCGAGTACCTCCTGCCGCGCCTCCGCGGCTGGGGAGAATCAATGTCCCGCCAGGCCGGTGGCCAGGTTGGTGGCGCAGCGGCCGGCATGGGTTCGCGTGGTCCCGGTGAGACGAAGATCGAACTGGACCGCCGAAGGATCCGTACGCGCATGGCCAAGCTGCGGCGGGAGATCGCCGCGATGAAGCCTGCCCGGGAGACGAAACGCGCCAACCGCCGTCGTAATGAGGTGCCCTCGGTTGCAATCGCCGGGTACACCAACGCAGGTAAGTCCTCCCTGCTGAACCGCCTGACCGATGCCGGCGTGCTCGTGGAGAACGCGCTGTTCGCGACCCTGGACCCCACGGTCCGTAAGGCCGAAACCGCCGACGGCCTCGGTTACACGCTGGCAGATACTGTCGGTTTTGTCCGTTCGCTGCCCACCCAGCTGGTGGAGGCCTTCCGCTCCACCCTCGAGGAGGTTGCGGACTCGGACCTGATCCTGCACGTTGTGGACGTATCGCACCCCGACCCCGAGGGCCAGATCACTGCAGTCCGCAAGGTCTTCAGCGAAGTGGATGCACGCAAGGTCCCTGAAATCATCGTCCTCAACAAGGCCGACGCCGCCGATCCCTTTGTGGTGGAGCGGCTGAAGCAGCGCGAACCGCGCCACGTTGTGGTTTCGGCCCGCACAGGGGAGGGCATCCCCGAGCTGCTGAAGGCGATCAGCGAGGCCATTCCGCGCCCGTCGGTCAAGCTTGAGCTGCTGATTCCTTACGACCGTGGGGACCTGATCAGCAAGCTGCATGAGTCCGACGCCGAGATCATCAGCGTCGACCACGATGAAGCCGGTACCCGGGCAGTTGTTAAAGTCCGGGAAGGCCTCGCGGCTGAACTGGAATCATTCGTCAGCAATGACTGACCTGGTGGCTGGCGAAGCCACAAGTACGGCCGGCGAGCAGTTCGTGATCGAGCTGCTCGACCGCGCCGTTGCCGGCATGGGCGGTCAAAGCCGCAGTGGGCAGCACGAAATGGCCCGGCAGGTGGCCCGGGCGATAGAAACCGGCGACCACCTGCTGGTCCAGGCCGGAACGGGCACCGGCAAGTCCTTGGCGTACCTGATACCCCTGATAGCCCACGCCCTGAGGAGCGACAAGCCCGCCCTCGTCTCGACCGCAACGCTTGCCCTGCAGACACAGATAGTGGGCAGGGACATCCCGCGGCTCCTGAAAACCATCACCCCGGCCCTGGACCGGCCCGTAAAAGTGGCCCTGGTCAAAGGCCGGTCCAATTACGTCTGCCTGCACAAGCTTGAAGGTGGGTTCCCCTCCGAGGAGCCGGCGGAGGGCCAGTTGTTTTCCCTGGGGGAGGACACCAGCGTCCCGCACTTTGCTGCGGCTGTGGGCGGTCCTGCTTCGCAGCTGGGCAAGGAAGTGGTACGCCTGCGGGAGTGGGCCGAGAAGACCACCACCGGTGACCGGGATGAGCTCCTGCCCGGCGTCACCGACCGGGCCTGGCGGCAGGTTTCCGTCACGTCGATGGAGTGCCTGGGTGCGCAGAAGTGCCCGATGGCGGCGGAGTGCTTCAGTGAGCTCGCACGCCAGGACGCGGCCGACGCCGACGTTGTGGTCACCAACCATGCCATGCTCGCCGTCAGCGCTTTCGAAGGCCTTGCGGTGCTGCCCGAATACGACGTCGTTGTGGTTGATGAGGCCCACGAACTCCAGGACAGGGTCACGGGAGCTGTCTCGGGGCAACTGTCTGTGGCCATGGTCCACGCAGCTGCCGCCGGCGCCCGAAAGCACACCGCCATCACGGTGGATGCCCTCAACGCCGCTGCCGCCAACCTTGAAGTCGCCCTGGCCGGGGTTCCCAACGGGCTGCTCCCCAATGGACTGAACGATGAGCAGCTGGACTGTGTGGACCAGCTCCGCGAGGCCTGCCGCGCCGCCCTTTCCGATTCCAAGGGGGACAGCAGCACAACGGCCGACGGCGGGCGGCAGCTGGCGCGCTCCCGGCTGATGCTCATCCTGGAACTGTGCGAACGGCTCCTCGCCGCCCGGGAGAACCGGGAAGTCGTGTGGTTTTCCCGCGCCAGCTCCTTTGACCCCCAGCAGGGATATTCCCAGCCGGACGAGAATGCGCCCGCGCTCATCAATATCGCCCCGCTCTCCGTCGCTGGGCGGTTGCGGGAGGGATTGTTCGCGGGGCACACGGTTGTCCTCACCTCCGCCACCCTGGCCATCGGCTCAGCCTTCGAGCCGGCAGCAGGAGGTTTGGGGCTGGTCGGCGAGGGGGCGCCGAGCTGGACCGGCATTGATGTTGGCTCGCCTTTTGACTACCCGAAGCAGGGAATACTGTACGTGGCCGGGCACCTGCCCAAGCCCGGCCGGGGGGCGTCCCCTGAGTCTCTGGCTGAACTGGAGGCCCTGATCCGGGCTTCCAACGGTGGTGCGCTCTGCCTGTTTTCGTCCCGGCGGGCGGCAGAAGAAGCGGCCGAGGCACTCCGGCCAAAGCTGGCCATGACCATCCTGTGCCAGGGCGACTCCACCATGACGGCGCTCGTGAAGCAGTTTGCTGACGAACCCGACACCTGCCTGTTCGGCACCATGTCCCTGTGGCAGGGCGTGGATGTTCCCGGCGGGTCATGCCGCCTCGTGGTCATCGACCGGATTCCCTTCCCCCGGCCCGACGATCCGCTGATGACTGCGCGGTCCCGCGCGGTGGCGCAGGCCGGCGGCAACGGCTTTATGTCCGTTTCGGCCACCCACGCCGCCATCCGGCTCGCTCAGGGCGCGGGACGGCTTATCCGCTCAACGGGGGACAAAGGTGTGGTGGCGGTGCTGGACTCCAGGCTGGCCACCGAGCGGTACGCGGGATTCCTCCGGGGCGCCCTGCCGCCCTTCTGGTCCACAACGGACAGGAAGACAGCCATCGCGGCGCTGGAACGGCTGGCCAAGGAGAACGCCTGAGAGGCTAGAGCGAGCGCAGCACCGAAACAACCTTGCCCATGATGGTGGCGTGGTCCCCCAGGATGGGCTCGTACTGCGTGTTCTGCGGCAGCAGCCAGGTGTGGCCGTCGCGCTGGCGGAAGGTTTTCACCGTGGCTTCGTCGTCCAGCAGTGCCGCGACGATATCGCCGTTGGCCGCGTCCGCCTGGCGGCGGACCACCACCCAGTCACCGTCGCAGATGGCCGCATCCACCATGGAATCGCCGGCAACCTTGAGCATAAACAGCTCCCCCTGGCCCACCAGCTGGCGGGGGAGCGCGAGAACGTCCTCCACTACCTGCTCCGCCAGGATCGGGCCGCCGGCAGCGATCCGGCCCACGAGGGGAACCATGGCAGTGTCCATGGCGGTGGGCAGCACGGTGACGCTGCCGCTGCCGGCCGGCAGGAGCGCAGCAGGCTCAGCTGCCTGCTTGGGCGAACCGCCGTCCAGGGTGAGGGGCATCAACACCTCCATGGCACGCGGACGCTTCGGGTCGCGCCGGAGGTAGCCCAGCTTTTCAAGCTGCGAAAGCTGGTGCGTGACGCTGGAGAGGCTCGCGAGACCGACAGTGTCACCGATCTCCCGCATCGACGGCGGATAACCGTTGTCATTCACCGAGCGCTGGATGGTCTCCAGAATCTTCTTCTGCCGCGGCGTCAGGCCTTTGGCGGTCTTCTTCGGTTGGGAGATTGCCCTGCCCCCGGCGGCTGCTGCTGCCATATTCGCCAATGCCTTTCGGTTGCCCCGGACTCTTGTGGCCCGGACCTGAAGTTCACGCCGCCAATGTCAGACCCTGCTGATCAACTGTCGAGGTGGTAGTTCCTTTCTTCAAAGCTAGGCCAGCCACATTGCTTTTTCAAACATTTGTTCTAGCGAGTCTCGACATTATTCGTTGATAGGTGCTAAAACAGAAGAAGCAAAGTTCGAATATGTGTTCTATTCGCAACGCGTCCATTCGAAGACCCGAACCAGGGGTCACGGCTCGGGCGCGTCCGGAGGGGAACGTCGGGCAGCACAGTAAGGTCCAGGAGGGCTAAATCATGTCAGCTACATCTGCTTCGCAGGATTCATTTCCGGTGCATCACCTCACGTCCGGGCGGGACAAGCCCCAGACTGTGCGTCCCGCACCACTTCCGCCCCTGCGCCTGACGCGGCGCGGAAAGATCGTCCTGATCGGAATTCCCCTGGTACTGCTGGCCGCCCTGCTGCTCTCCCTGGCCGGTTTCTTCAACTCGCCAGCGAAGGCCTCGGACTCGGCGGCGGACCTGGCTGTGACACCAACGGTCACTGTCACGGTGCAGCCGGGGGAGTCCCTGTGGGCGATTGCAGGAAGCGTTGCACCGGAGCGGGACGCGCGGGACGTTGTGGCGGACATCGTGCAGCTTAATAACCTGACCGCCGGCGCGGTCCTCCCGGGGCAGCAATTGTTCGTCCCCACCCGGTAGCAGCCGCCCGCAACGCCCGCTGGACGTCGACCGCAACGGAAGCCGCCCGCACCGCCAGCTGGACGTCGCCCTGGAAGCGGGTGGAAGCGTGGCCCGGAAAGCCCGGTGAAACGGCTCCCGGAAAGCGGGCCGGGATGGCAGCGGGAAAGCGCCTGCGCAGGCTTGGCGGCACCGGCACGCTGAGCGCGAACAGGAGCCCGTCACATTTTCCGGCGCCAAGTACTGGCACTAAACTGTTCAGGTGAATGACCAGCTAGAGCGCCTCAACCGGCTACCCCTCCGCAGCAACCTCCGTGGGCTGACCCCTTACGGCGCGCCCCAGCTGGATGTCCCCATCCTCCTCAACGTGAACGAGAACACCCATGGCGTCCCGGCGGACGTAAGGGCTGCCATCAGCGCAGCAGTGACTGAAGCCGCCGCCAGCCTCAACCGCTACCCGGACAGGGAGTTCAGCGAACTGCGGAAGGCCCTGGCGGAATACCTGGGCCACGGGCTGGATGAGTCGAATGTCTGGGCGGCCAACGGCTCCAACGAAGTTCTCCAGCAGATTCTCCAGGCATTCGGCGGCCCCGGCCGCACGGCGCTGGGCTTCCCGCCCACGTACTCCATGTACCCGCTGCTGGCCAGCGGCACGGACACTGAATACATCGTGGGTGAACGGGCTGACGGCTACGGCCTCAGCGCGGAGTCCGCGGCCCTTCAGTTGAAGGAACTGCAGCCCAACATCGTATTTCTCTGCTCGCCGAACAACCCCACCGGAACCGGGCTGGGCCTCGATGTCGTGGAAGCCGTGTACGAGGCCGGTGAAGCGAGCCAGACGATGGTCATCGTTGATGAGGCCTACCACGAGTTCGCGCATGACGGAACGCCCAGCGCCCTGACCCTCCTGCCCGGCCGGGAGCGGCTGATCGTCTCCCGGACCATGAGCAAGGCCTTTGCCCTGGCCGGAGCGCGCCTCGGCTACATGGCCGCGGCTCCGGAAGTTACCGACGCCCTGCGGCTGGTGCGCCTGCCGTACCACCTGTCCGCCGTCACGCAGGCGACTGCCCTCGCAGCGCTGCAGCACCGTGAGGCGCTGCTGGCCGATGTTGAAGACATCAAAAAGCAGCGCGACCGGATTGTGGCCGGACTGATCCGGATGGGCCTCAAGCCCGCCGCGTCCGATTCCAACTTTGTGTTCTTCGGCGGCCTGGAAAATCCCCACGAGGTCTGGCAGGAGCTGCTGGACGCCGGTGTCCTGATCCGCGACGTCGGGATTCCCGGCCACCTTCGGGTGACCGCAGGCACTGAGACGGAAACCACAGCGTTCCTGACCTCCCTGGAAAGTATCCTTGCCGGCCAGTCCAAGCTTCCGGCCTAGACTTGAAGCAGCGGCGCTGGACGCCCTGAACCACTCCTTCTTCCCAAAGGACCCTTGACCATGAGTTCCACCGGATCCAATGCGGCCGTGGCCCGGACCGCGCGCATGGAGCGTGCCACGAGTGAATCCTCCGTGCTCGTGGAGATCAACCTTGACGGTACCGGCATCTCGGACATCGACACCTCGGTGCCCTTTTACGACCACATGCTGACAGCGCTCTGCAAGCACTCGCTGATCGACCTGACAGTAAAAGCCACCGGAGACATCCACATCGATGTCCACCACACCGTGGAAGACGTTGCCATCACCTTTGGCGAGGTGCTGCGCACCGCCCTGGGAAACAAGGCCGGGATCCGCCGCTTCGGCGAGGCCACCGTTCCCCTGGACGAGGCACTGGCCCACGCAGTCGTTGACGTGTCCGGCCGTCCCTACCTCGTGCACGGGGGTGAGCCCGCAGGCCAGGAGTACCACCTGATCGGCGGCCACTTCACCGGCTCCCTTACCCGCCACGTCTTTGAAGCCATCACCCTGCACGCAGGGATTTGCCTGCACATGAACGTCATCGCAGGGCGGGACCCGCACCACATCGTTGAGGCCCAGTTCAAGGCCTTCGCCCGTGCCCTTCGCGCCGCCGTTGAATCCGATCCGCGTGTTGAAGGCATCCCTTCCACCAAGGGCGCGCTGTGAGCGGCCAGGTGCTGCGGGGCGGCGCCATCATCGATCCCTCAGCTGCACAGAAGCTGCCCTCGCCCGAGGGGAAACCCACGGTAACGGTGCTGGACTACGGCTCCGGGAACGTCCGCTCAGCGGTCCGTGCCCTTGAACGCGCCGGCGCAGAGGTAATCCTCAGCTCCAAGCCCGAGGACGTCCTGAACGCCGACGGCCTGGTTGTTCCCGGGGTCGGCGCCTTTGAAACGGTCATGCGCGAGCTCAAGGCCGTGGACGGCATCCGCCTTATCGGCCGGCGCGTCGCCGGCGGCCGCCCTGTCCTGGGCATTTGCGTCGGCCTCCAGGTGCTCTTTGAGGCCGGCGTGGAACACGGTACGGAAGCTGAAGGCATCGGGGAATGGCCCGGCAAGGTCGAGCTCCTGCCGGCGGAGGTCGTTCCGCACATGGGCTGGAACACGGTGAAGGTGCCCGAAGGGTCAAAGCTCTTCGCCGGCGTCGAAAACGAGCGGTTCTACTTTGTGCACTCCTATGGCGTGCAGGAGTGGAACTTCGACGTCGTCCAGCCGCGGATGGCCGCACCCCTCGTCACCTGGTCCGAGCACGGTGCCCCCTTCATCGCCGCGGTGGAAAACGGCCCGCTGTGCGCCACTCAGTTCCACCCGGAAAAGTCCGGCGACGCCGGCGCCCATCTCCTGCGCAACTGGGTCGAAGCCCTCCGCAAACCATCCGGTGCGGGCAACCCGAACGAATCCGGCGAAACGCTTTCGAGTGGCGACGCCTGAATGTGGTCCGTTATCCTGATGGGCCTCGCCGGACTGCTGATCGGCGGCGCCCTGTCCTTCCGGCAGCAGCATAAGCCGCTCTGGACGCAGGTCTCGTTCTATGTCCTGGCAGGCATGGCACTGCTCGCCGCCTACCTGCTGACCCTGCCGGCCAACTAGCTGCTGAACAACCAACGGCCGGCCAGGCAGCTGTCCGCCGCACCTCCCTGCCCCCTAACACTGAGGATCACGATGAACTCCGCTACCGACCTGCCGGTACTTGAACTGCTTCCCGCCGTCGACGTCGTCAACGGCCAGGCCGTCCGGCTGGTCCAGGGTGAGGCGGGCAGCGAAACCAGCTACGGGACCCCGCTGGAAGCGGCCCTGAACTGGCAGCAGCAGGGTGCGGAGTGGGTCCACCTCGTTGACCTCGACGCGGCCTTTGGCCGCGGCTCCAACGCTGAACTCCTCCGGGAAGTTGTTGGCCGGCTGGACATCAAGGTCGAACTCTCCGGCGGCCTCCGCGACGATGAGACCCTGGAGGCGGCACTCGACCTCGGCGTAGCCCGGGTGAACCTTGGGACAGCAGCTTTGGAGAACCCCGAATGGACCCGCCGGGCCATCGAACGCTTCGGTGACAGGATCGCCGTCGGGCTCGACGTACGCGGAACCACGCTGGCCGGCCGCGGCTGGACGAAGGAAGGCGGGGACCTCTGGGACGTCCTGGGCCGGCTCGAAGAAGCAGGTTGCTCGCGGTACGTGGTCACTGACGTGACCAAGGACGGCACCCTGCAGGGGCCCAACGTGGAGCTGCTCCGCCAAATGGTCGAAAAGACGGGCAAACCGGTAGTGGCATCGGGGGGAATCTCAAGCCTGGATGACCTCAAGGTCCTGCGTTCCCTGGTACCGCTGGGCGTTGAAGGAGCCATCGTTGGCAAGGCCTTGTACGCCGGGGCCTTCACGCTGCCCGAAGCGCTGGACGTCGCCGGCCGCCGCTAGGCAGCCGGCACAGCACCAGCAGGACGCCATGGCCAGCAACGAACCCGGTACCCCGCCGCAGCGCCACCTTCCCGGCCACATTGCCGCCGCATTGGCCGGGGCAGGTGGCCCCGCCGACTCTGCCGGGCAGCCCTGGGCGGGGCGGAGCCTCGCCGGTGACGACGCTAGGATCCATAACTTTGAGGACGACGACGGGACGGCCGACGCCGGCTACCTCACCGCCGTCGCGGCCCTGCAGGCAGGACAGGGGGATGAGGCCGCTGTAGTCGCCTCGCTGGCCACCGCCCGCGTCTTTATCCCGATCGTGGCCCAGCTCGCCGAAGAAGCCGAGGGCCAGGATGGCCTTCAGGCTGACAAACAGGCTGACATGGCTCTGGTCACCCTCAAGGCCGCCGACGGCAGGACCGCCATGCCCGCCTTTACGTCTGCTGAAGCGTTGGCAGCCTGGCACCCCGAGGCCCGGCCTGTCGCGGTCTACGCAGCCAGGGCTGCCCTTTCCGCGGTGTCCGAGGGCGCTGAACTGCTGGTCCTTGACCCGGGGGCGGCAGTAACGTTTGTGGTCCGAAGGCCGGCCATGTGGGCCCTGGCCCAGCAGCATGAGTGGATCCCGTCCTACACTGATGACGTCCTGGCCGATGAGATGCGGCGGGCCGCGGCGGGCTTCCCGGCGGTGCGCGGCCTGGAACTTCTCCCGGGCAGGGGAGTGGCGGCCCGGGCCGCTGACGGTTCCGTTCTTGCCGGCGGCGGGGCCGGTCCCGAGCTGCAGGTGGTCCTGTACCTCGCGGACGGCCTGGACGCCGCCGGGGTGCAGCAGCTGGTTGCCGGACTGCAGGCTGAGTGGTCCCGGAATGTATTGTTTGGTGAGCGGGTCGACTCCATGGAAATCAAACTGCGGCGCGCTGTCCACTAGCTGCTGCCAGGAGGGGGATCCCCGGCCGGCTGCGGCAGACCGGAGGATTCTTTCGTGAATTTCGCTCTCTACCGGGAGTTGCTGGCCGTCCAGCCCATCAGGCGGCTGCTTCTGGTCGGCCTGATCGCCCGTATCCCGCACTCGGCGGCCGGAGTGCTGCTGACCCTGCACATTGTCCTCACCCTGGACCAGGGGTATGCGGCTGCGGGTGCAGCCGCTGCCGTGATGACCATCGGTATCGCCCTTGGCGCTCCCTGGCGGGGGCGGCGGGTGGACACCGTAGGGCTGCGCAAGGCCTTGATTCCGTCTGTAGTGTCCGAGACTGTCATCTGGTCGATAGTGCCGCATGTCTCCTACCAGTGGCTCCTGCCGCTGGTGTTTGTGGGCGGACTGCTCACGCTGCCCATCTTCAGCGTGGTGCGCCAGTCCCTCGGCGTACTCGCCGACGGCGAACAGCGCCGGACCGCCTTCGCCCTGGACGCGATCACTACCGAAGTGGTCTTTATGATCGGTCCCGCCGCGGGCGCCATCGTGGCCACCAGCGGCTTCAGCGTGGCCGGGCTTACCGTTGTGGGCGTGTGCACGTCGCTGGCCGGCCTGTTCCTGATGTGGTTCAATCCGCCAACGCGAAGCGTTGCCTCCGCCGGCGACTGCGAGGCGGACCAGCAGCGTGCTGCCGAGGCCGCCGTTGTCTCCACCGCCCCCGCCCACCTGCAGGAAGCCGCTGCGGACCTGGCCCCGGCTGCGGCCCACAATGCCCGCAGCCGCGGCTTGAAGGAGAAGGTGGCGGGCAGCTTTACCTGGTTCACCGCCACCGTGGCCGCACTCTTCGCCGTTGCCGCCGGTGCAGGAATGGTCCTCAGCGGCACGGACGTGGGGATTGTGGCTGCGCTGGAAACAGGCGGCCACCAGGCCGAAATCGGAATCGTGTTCCTGTTCTGGTGCGCAGCGTCCGTCGTGGGCGGGCTCGTTTACGGTGCCATGCACCGGCCTGTCCCGCCCATTGTCCTGCTTCTTGGCATGGCAGCCCTGACCATCCCCATGGGATTCGCCCACGACACCTGGACGCTTGCCCTGGTTGCCATCCTTCCGGGGCTCCTTTGCGCCCCGGTTCTCTCGTCAGCCTCCGAGAAGGTAGCGGACCTGGTGGATGAGGCGAGGCGGGGCGAGGCGATGGGCTGGTACGGCTCCGCCCTTACCGCGGGAGTTGCGCTCGGGGCTCCCCTGGCGGGCGTCTTCATCGACCAGGCGGGCCCATCGGGGGGCTTTGTCTCGGTCGGCGCTGCAGGCGTGGCGCTGTGCCTCATCGGGCTGGTGCTCCAGCGGCGCCGCAGAAGCAAGATCGCAGCCTAGGACAGGGTTAACGCACGACGGCGGGCTCCCCCCGGAAGGGAAGGCCCGCCGTCGTGAACTGCTCGGTGAGGCGTTACGGCGTCAGTTGACCGCGCCGGTGTACTTCTCGCCCGGGCCCTTGCCCGGAGCGTCGGGGATCAGCGACTCCTCGCGGAAGGCCAGCTGAAGGGAACGCAGGCCGTCGCGCAACGGGCCAGCATGCTGGGAGCCGATCTCCGGAGCGGCCGCGGTGACCAAACCGGCCAGTGCCGTGATCAGTTTCCGGGCCTCGTCCAGGTCCTTCAGCTCCTCGGCATTGTCTTCGGCAGCAAGGCCAAGCTTGACCGCAGCGGCACTCATCAGGTGAACGGCTGCAGTGGTGATGACCTCGATGGCCGGCACTTCCGAAATGTCGCGAATCTGCTGGGAGACGTCGGACCCGCCGTCCGCAGGCTCGAAAACGTGTGAATTACTGTCTGGGGTGCTCATACTGGTAAGCTTGACACAGACCGACTGGATGTCGTTATTTCAGAGATTGTTCCAAACGATCAAGGTTCCCACCGGCGCTTATCTGCGTTGACGGGAATTTTTTCTGTAAGATGGCATGCAGTTTGCAAGCGGAGTTCTCTCCCACCCGCGTCAGCCGCAGTTCCGCAGGATCCATGGAACGCAAGGTTGCCGGGTACTGGTTGGCGTTGGTTCCGGCATAGGCCGGAACCACCCGTGCAGTCCCTTGAGCAGGACACGCACAGCCAATCCTCGAGGCCTTCGATTGCTCCGGCAATTGGGGGCCTTCTCTATTTGCCGGGATCCCACAACAACACAGGAGCTTTAACATTAGCGAGCCAAGAATCAATGAGCGTATCCGCGTCCCCGAGGTGCGGCTGGTCGGCCCTGCAGGTGAACAGGTAGGAATCGTCCGTATTGAGGATGCCCTGCGTCTGGCCGCCGAGTCCGACCTTGATCTCGTTGAAGTTGCACCTCAGGCCAAGCCTCCGGTGTGCAAGCTGATGGACTTCGGCAAGTACAAGTACGAGGCCGCGGTCAAGGCACGTGAAGCCCGGAAGAACCAGACGAACACTGTTCTGAAGGAAATCCGCTTCCGCCTGAAGATCGACACCCACGACTACGAGACCAAGCGCGGGCATGCACTGCGCTTCCTCGGCGCCGGGGACAAGGTCAAGGCCATGATCCAGTTCCGCGGCCGCGAACAGCAGCGTCCGGAAATGGGCATCCGGCTCTTGCAGCGTTTTGCCGAGGACGTCGCTGAAGTTGGCGTGGTTGAATCCAGCCCGCGCATTGACGGCCGCAACATGGTGATGGTGGTTGGCCCGCTGAAGAACAAGGCTGAAGCCAAGGCTGAAGCACGCCGCGCCACGCAGCGGGCTGAAGCTAAAGCGCAGAACGAAGCCAAGGCATCCGGTCGTGTCGACGTTTCCGGCAGCGACCAGGCACCCTTGACGCAGTCCCTCGCGGACCTGCTTCCCGAGGGATTCACGGTCTCCACTGAACCGGAAGAAATAGCTGAAGCTCCTGTGCAGGAGACGGCTCCCGCCGTCGAACCTGCCGTCGCTGCCGCGCCGGCGGCGGAGGCTGTGCAGGAAGCTCCGAAGCAGGAAACTGTGAAGGAAGCTCCGAAGCAGGAAGCTCCCAAGCAGGAGCCTGCCAGGAAGGAAGCCCCCAAGGCTCACGCGCCGAAGGCTGCTGCTCCCGCACCGAAGGCTGCCGCACCGGCCCCCAAGCCGGTTGCTGAGAAGCCCGAAGCTGCCAAGCCGGCAGTTACGGCGCCGAAGCCCGCAGCAGTCCCGGCTCCGCCGAAGCCGGTGGCCAGGCCCGCTGCACCCAAGCCCGCCGCCCGCCCTGCCCCCAAGGCAGTGCCGAAGCCGGCTGGCAAGAAGACCACATAGTCCACAGCTGCCGGAGGTCGCCTTCCGGCAGTCAGCAACCAGCACGCCGCCCCCAGGGGCAGCTGCGCGATAGAACTGCAGGCCCAGCCTGCGGACACGTAAGGAGATCGGTTCCCATGCCGAAGATGAAGACCCACAGTGGTGCTAAGAAGCGCTTTAAGCTGACCGGCAGCGGCAAGCTGCGCCGCCAGCAGGCCAACCGCCGCCACTACCTCGAGCACAAGTCCTCCAGGCTGACCCGCCGCCTTGCCGGCGACAAGATCGTCTTCAAGGGCGACGCCAAGGTCATCCGGAAGATGCTCGGCATCTAGTTTCCAAGTTCTTTGACTGACCACCACCTGGTGTAAGTCACCTACCAAAAAGCCTTCTCAGGCCGCCGGGAATTCCGGCAGTAGATGCTTGGGAGCAGAATTTTCGAAGGAGTACGCACGTGGCACGTGTGAAGAGGGCGGTCAACGCCCACAAGAAGCGCCGGGTTATCCTTGAACGCGCAAAGGGCTACCGTGGACAGCGTTCACGCCTGTACCGCAAGGCAAAAGAGCAGCTGCTGCACTCGTTTGTCTACAGCTACGGCGACCGCAAGAAGAAGAAGGGCGACTTCCGCCGCCTGTGGATCCAGCGCATCAACGCTGCATCCCGCGCCAATGGCCTCACCTACAACCGTCTCATCCAGGGCCTGAAGGCCGCTGAGGTTGAGGTTGACCGCCGTATGCTGGCCGAGCTGGCCGTCTCCGACGCCAACGCCTTCGCTGCACTGGTCCAGATCGCCAAGGACTCGCTGCCGGCCGACACCTCCGCCAAGAAGGTTGCCGCTGCGCAGTAGCACCTGCCTTCCCTCGGACGAGGGACCGTTCAGGAACTGGTGGCCCTAGCCACTAAAGTTTCCTATATGAACGAAACCGGGCGCCCGCAGGATTTTCCACTCTCCAACCCCCGAGCAGATCGGGTGAGGGATGTGGCAAAACTTGCCGGGCGCCCGGCCCGTTTAAAGCGCGGACAGTTCCTGGCGGAAGGCCCGCAGGCAGTCCGTGAGGCCCTGAAGCTCCACCAGCAGCGCCTGGCCCAGGGAGCACCGGGCGTGGTCACCGAGGTGTTCGCCAGCGAAGCCTGCCTGGACCGGTTTCCCGAATTCGAGGAGCTGTCAGAGGGGACCAACGCCCGGCTGGCTACTGACGACGTCCTGGCTGCGATGGCAGACACCGTGAATCCCCAGGGGATCATCGCCGTCTGCCGTTTCGTGGATGTGGCGCTTGAAGAAGTGCTCGACGGCGGTCCGCGCCTGATTGCCGTCCTGTGCCAGGTCCGTGATCCCGGCAACGCCGGAACGGTCCTGCGGGCGGCTGATGCCGCCGGTGCCGACGCGGTGGTCCTCACTGACTCCAGCGTCGACATCTACAATCCCAAGGCGGTCCGCTCCACGGCGGGATCCTTGTTCCACCTCCCGGTGGTGCTGGGGGCAAACGTCAGCGACCTGGCAGCAGCATGCCGTGCCCGGGGGATCGGTATCCTGGCGGCCGACGGCTACGGCTCCCTCAACCTTGATGCACTGCAGGACGAGAACGCGCGGCGCCGGCTGACCGGTGACGGAGCCCCCTCGGAGTACCAACTGGAGAACCCAACGGCATGGCTGTTCGGAAACGAGGCGCAGGGGTTGTCCCAGGAGGAGCTGGACCTGGCTGACCACCGGGTGGCGGTGCCGGTCTACGGTGCTGCAGAAAGCCTTAACCTTGGCACCGCCGCCACCGTGTGCCTCTACGCGAGTGCCCGTTCGCAGCACCCCCTTCCGGCCGCCGTGACGGCATAGCTTTTTGTTTATACCCTGACGCGCAGCGGGGGCCCCGGTTACTCCGGAGCCCCCGCTTGCGTGGCATCGATGTCTAGCTGAGATTCAGGGCGCGCGTGAGGTGGTGCCGCGCCCGGTGATGGCACCGTAGATGCCGGCGACCACCAGGCCGCCTACGATGGCGAGAATCCACGTGCCGAGATCGAAGAAGGCGAGTTCGCCCCTGTTGAAGAGCAGGCTGCCGATCCAGCCGCCCACAATTGCGCCCACCACGCCGAGAACCAGGCTGGTGACCCAACCGCCGCCTACCCTGCCGGCCCCGGCCGCCGCGATCAGGCGGTTAGCGGCCTTTTGCGTTCCAGCAAACCGCTTACGACGACGACGCCCAGCCCGAGGACGGCAAGGCATGCGCCCACCAGCGCGGGGGCAACATAGCCCCACCCCCAGGCGATGACCAGGCCGCCCAGGAAAGCGCCCAGGGCGTTGGCAACGTTCAGGGCAGCGTGGTTCAGGGACGACGCCAGCGACGGCGCGTCCGGGGAGGCGTCGAGCAGGCGGGTCTGCAGCGCCGGCACGAGCATGGAGCCCGCGGCACCCACCACAAAGACCATGACCAGGGCGGACCAGGGCCATTGAACGGCGATCGCGTACGCCACCAGGGCAACTGCGATGGCAGGCAGCACGCTGTAGAGCGTACCCATCACGGACTTGTCGGCGATCCTTCCGCCCACCAAGTTGCCGGCCACCATCCCCAGTCCGTAAAGTGCCACCACCAGCGGAATCAGCGCGGAGGGGAGTCCGGCCACATGGGTCATCGTGTGGGAGATGTAGGTGTACGTGGCAAAGAAACCGCCGAAGCCCACGATGCCGATCATGATGGCAAGCCATACCTGGAGCCGCTTCAGCGCCCCCAGTTCACGGCGGATGCTGGCATCAGGATGGGCTTTCCGGAAGGGAACGAACCGCCAGATCAGCACCAGGGTCAGCACTCCGAGAAGGCCTACCAGGATAAAGAGCAGCCGCCAGCCGTAGGTCTGTCCCACCCAGGTTGCCGCCGGCACCCCGATGACGTTGGAAATGCTCAGGCCTGCCATCACCATGGAGATGGCCCAGCCGCGGCGGGTGGGCGGCACGAGTGAGGCGGCGATGACGGCAGCAACGCCGAAGAATGCGCCGTGCGGCAGACCGGCCGCGAATCGCGAAACCAGCATGGTTCCGTAGTCGGGGGCCAGGAAAGACGTGAGGTTGGCGAGGGTAAAGAACAGCATGAGGCCAAGCGCCAGGTTCTTGCGCGGAAGCTTGGCGCCGACGGCGGCAAGCAGCGGTGCGCCCACCACCACTCCCAGGGCGTAGGCGGAGATGAGGTGCCCGGCTTCGGGCGTGCTGATGCCCAGGCCCTGTTCCACTTCCTTGAGCAGGCCCATCATGGTGAACTCGGTGACGCCGATTCCCACCCCGCCCATGGCGAGGGCGAGGATGGCCATCGCGATATTGGGGGAGGAGGTGCTTTTTGCCGTGGGCGACTGTAGGACGCTGCTCATGTGCCTGCTTTTCGAAGTGCTGGGATTCAAGGTTGGGCTGCAGCCACGGCAGTGGGGCTGGGATGGGGCCTGGACCCCCGGGACAACCTCCGGCCGGGTGCAGGTATTCCCCGGGCGGGGACTGTATGCCCGGGCCTTTCTATTGTCCCCCATAGAATGGTGCCGTGACTGGACTGATACAGGTGGTGGGCGGAGCCGTAGTTGACCGCCTCCAGGGACCTTCCCTGCTGCTCGTGGCGCGCCGCAGTGCGCCGGAGAAGCTGGCCGGGCTCTGGGAGTTCCCGGGTGGCAAGGTGGAACCGGGCGAAGATCCGGAGGCGGCGCTCTGCCGGGAGCTGTCCGAGGAACTGGGCATAGGGGCGCGTCTGGGTGTGGAACTTTCGGCGGACAGCCCCCACGGCTGGTCTTTGAACGACCGGGCCAGTATGCGGGTCTGGTTTGCGGAAATCACCCACGGTGAACCGCAACCCCTCGAAGACCACGATGAGCTTCGGTGGGTGTCCCTGGACAACCGCGACGAGGTTCTGGGCCTGCCGTGGATCCCTGCCGACTTTCCCATCGTGCATGCTCTGCTGGCGGAGCTGGCCCTGCCGGCAGGGAAAGGGCGCTCCTAGAAGAGCGTTTCCTGTCCCGCTGGGCTGAAGCTGCCGGGCGACGCGCTGGACGCAGCAGGACCCAATGCTGCTTTCGATGCAGTTGGCGACGGCGAAGCGGGCTTTCGCGAGGGTGTTGTTCCGGTACCCGCCTCGGATGCCATGACCGGGATGATGCCTGCCGGGTACTCCGCCTCCTCGCCGCGGGGATCGTCCAGGTCCCGGTGGCTGAAGCCCGACGAATGGGAAAAACCGTGCCGTGCCTTGAAGTAGCGTACTTTCCCGGCGAGCCAGGCGCGGTATTCCTTTGAGGCGTAGGAGCCTGTTCCGTAGAGGCGCCGGTAGCGGCCGGCGAGCCCCGGGTGGTTCGCGGCGATCCACTTCATAAACCATTCCCTGGTGCCCGGCTTCAGGTACAGCGCACCGGCCGTTACGCCGGTGGCTCCGGCGGAAGCGAGGGAGGCGAAGAGTGAATCCAGGGCTTCGTCGCTGTCCGAGAGCCACGGCAGGATGGGCATGGCCATAACCCCGCAGGGCAGTCCGGCGTCACGAAGCCGGGACACAAGCTTCAGCCGCGCCCGGGGTCCGGGTGTACCCGGCTCAACAGCTTCCGACAACGCTTCGTCGGTCATGGCGAGCGAAATGCCGACGCCCACGGGTACCTGCGTGGCCGCGCTCTTTAACAGCGGAATGTCCCTGGCCAACAACGTTCCTTTGGTCAGGATGGACAGGGGAGTGCCGGACTCAGCCAGGGCGTTGATGATCCCGGGCATCAGCTGGTAGCGGCCCTCGGCGCGCTGGTAAGGGTCCGTGTTGGTGCCCAGGGCCACCTGCTGGCGGGTCCAGGACGGTTTGGCCAGCTCTTTCCGAAGGACCTCGGCCGCGTTGACCTTCACCACCACCTGGCTGTCAAAGTCCAGCCCGGCGTCGAAATCAAGGTAGGTGTGGGTCTTCCGGGCGAAGCAGTACACACAGGCGTGGCTGCAGCCGCGATAGGGATTGATGGTCCATTCGAAAGGCATCCGTGAACCGGCCGGAATTTTGTTGAGCACCGATTTGGCAGTGACCTCGTGGAACGTGATGCCGGCGAAATCGGGCGTGGTGACGGACCTGACCAAACCTGCGAGGGGAAGCAGCGCAGGCGGTGCGCCAGCGGCAAGAGTTTCTGCTGGCGGCGGCAGCAGTGCTTGGGCGTCCCATCTCATACGTTCCATTCGAAGGTATGTTCGAACTTAAGTCAAGCGTTGCGCGGTCCGGCAGTGGGTGGACAATCGGAGCTAGGGGCCGGCCAGGAGCTCCCACACCACGGTAATGGCCGCGTCCCTTTCGGATGCGCCCGCCTCCACGGTGAGGGATTCAACAGCAGCAACCCGCTGCATCCCCACCAGCGGCACCGGACCCTGCACCGGGGTGTTGTCAGCTACCGAAAGCACCCGTCCCAGGTGGGCAGAGGCAAGCTGGGCATACTGCCGGGCGGTCCCCAGCGCGTCCAGCCACGCGGCTTCCCGCGCACGGGCCCGCACCGCCGCGTCGTCGCTGAAGGTAAGTTCAAGGCCGTTCAGCCGGACATCGTTGCCGCCCGCCCCGACGGCTTCTGATATTGCGGCGGAAGCGGCATCAAGCGCGCGCAGCCGCAGGGTAAGGGTGCAGGCTGCAATGTATCCCGCTACCCGTTGCCCTTCGCCTTCCCTCCACACGAGGTCCGCACGAACGTTCAGGCCCGTGGTGCGAATGTCCGACCCTTCAACGCCATGCCGGCGGAAGGCCGAAGCGACAGCCTCCGAGCTGGAGCCCGCCCGGGAGTAGGCGGCCTCCACCGAGTCGGCGCGGCACTCCACACCGATCGAAACCACCATCAGGTCCGGGGCAGCTTCCGCAGAGCCGGCCCCGGTGACACTGACGGTGCCCGTGGACCCAGCGCTGGCACGCTGAGCGCCTGCCCAAGTGCCACCGGGATCAGTGCCACCCGGATGAGTGCCAGCGGAATCCCTGCCGCCCGGCAGATACCCGAAGGGCCCGGGGTCGTCACTTGCCCCATCATGGCCGCGTTCCGACTGCATGGGTTATGCCTCCACTTCAGATGGGCCCGGGTGCCAAGGCCGCCGCCGGGTCCCGCGGGCAGGGTATCCGCCGGCCTGGAGTCCGGCATGGCGCTCGAAGACGTTGCCGGTGCCCGGATTGCCGGTACGGATCAGGGACCAGCCGGCGGCGAGGAAGTACAGCGGAAGGAAAGGGATGCCGAGGCACCACGCGTACTGGGAGCAGTGCTTTTCCTCGTGCCCCAGCAGCGCCGGCCGGGACACCAGGTCAGCTGCGGTACAGCGGCACAGGACCACGTTCCCCAGGGTGAACGCGGCGGCAAACGGCAGCCGCCACCGGTATCCGGCAGCAATAACCAGTCCCCGCGGGCCGTGGCTGAGGTCAGTCCTTGCCGCTGCGGCCACAGCGAGTCCGAGGACGGTGCTGCCATTCATCACATTGGCAGCCAGCCGCAGCCGCTGCGGAACAGTCAGGGGCGCCCGAAGCTCCGCAGGCTGCCGTGGTGTCATGAGGACATGGTAGCCGGGCGGTTCAATTAGACTGGAGGGCAGTGGCCGCCGGCTTCGCCGGTATGCCCTGACCTGGTCATTGAATGCACTGATATTTGCACGTGAATTACGGGCATTCATCCATGACCTGCCAGTGACGGACGAGCCGCCGGGAAACCGTGCAGGCTGCCCGTTCACCGGCAGCCACGACTCGTAGCTAAGAACAGTAGATGACTGAAACTTTGCCGGGCGCCGCCATCCCGAACCCCACGGATGAAGCCGCCATCACTGCCGCTGTAGACCAGGCCACCGCCGCCATCGCCGGCGCGGCCACCCTTGACGAACTGAAGGCGGTGAGGCTCGCCCACACCGGTGAGAAGTCGCCGCTCAGCCTCGCCAACCGCGAAATCGGCAAGCTGCCCAAGGACCAGAAGGCCGTCGCCGGAAAACTGATGGGCGCGTCCCGCGGACGGGTCAACAAGGCGCTCGCGGAACGCACGGCAGAGCTGGAAGCCGAAAACGACGCACGCATCCTCCTCGAGGAGACGGTTGACGTGACGGCCGCTCCGCGCCGTCGTCGTGCCGGTGCCCGCCACCCCCTGTCCACCCTCCAGGACCGCGTTGCGGACATCTTCGTGGGCATGGGCTGGGAGATTGCGGAGGGACCGGAAGTTGAATCGGAATGGTTCAACTTCGACGCCCTGAACTTCAAACCGGACCACCCTGCCCGCGAGATGCAGGACACTTTCTTTGTGGAGCCGCCCGAGGCGCACCTCCTGATGCGCACCCACACCTCCCCGGTGCAGGTCCGCTCCATGCTGGAACGTGAGTTGCCCATCTACGTGCTGTGCCCCGGCAAGGTGTTCCGCACCGATGAGCTGGACGCCACGCACACCCCGGTGTTCCACCAGTTCGAGGGCCTGGCGATCGACAGGAAGCTCAGCATGGCTGACCTGCGCGGCACGCTGGAGCACTTCGCCCGGCAGATGTTCGGCGACGAAGCGCAGATCCGGCTCCGCCCCAACTACTTCCCGTTCACCGAGCCGTCCGCAGAGCTGGACATCTGGCACCCGGGCGCCAAGGGTGGCCCGCGCTGGATCGAATGGGGCGGCTGCGGCATGGTCAACCCGAATGTGCTCCGCGCCGCCGGCATCGACCCGGACGTTTATTCAGGTTTTGCCTTCGGCATGGGCATTGAACGCACCCTGATGTTCCGCAACGAAGTGGGGGACATGCGCGACATGATCGAAGGCGATGTACGTTTCAGCGAGCACTTCGGGATGGAGATCTAACAGTGCGTATCCCACTTTCCTGGCTGCGTGAATTCGCAGAGGTACCGGCCGGAGCAACGGCCGAAGAGGTAATGACCGAGCTCGTCAAGGTCGGTTTCGAAGAAGAGGACGTCCACCGTCCCACCGACACCCTGCAGGGTCCCATCGTGGTGGGCCAGGTCCTGAGCCTGGTCAAGGAACCCCAGACCAACGGCAAGACCATCAACTGGTGCCAGGTCCGCGTGGTCCCCGAGGGGCAGGAACAGACCCTCACCGGCAAGGGCATCGACCCCTCCGGTGTGCAGGGCATCATCTGCGGAGCCCACAACTTCGTGGAGGGCGACAAGGTAGTGGTGACGCTGCCGGGCGCCGTGCTGCCGGGCAACTTCCACATCTCCGCGCGGAAAACCTACGGCCACCTCTCCGCCGGCATGATCGCCTCGGTCCGCGAACTGGGCATCGGCGAGGACCATGACGGCATCCTGGTGCTGTCCCGGATCGGGCTGGACCCGGAAATCGGCACCGATGCCATGGAACTCCTGGGCCTCTACGATGAAGCAGCGGAAATCAACGTCACTCCGGACCGCGGCTACGCCTTCTCCATCCGTGGCGTCGCCCGTGAGTACGCGCACGCCACCGGTACCTCCTTCACCGATCCCGCGTCCCGCGTCAAGGCTCCGGCTGAGCTTTCGGGCGGCTACGGCGTCAAGATCAACGACGACGCTCCCATCTACGGAAAGGCTGGCTGCGACCGGTTTGTAGCCCGCACCGTCCGGGGCGTGGATGCCACGCGGCCGACTCCGCCGTGGATGACCTCCCGGCTCCGGCTGGCCGGCATCCGCTCCATCTCCCTGCCGGTGGACATTTCGAACTATGTGATGCTGGAACTCGGCCAGCCCACGCACTGCTACGACCTGGACAAGCTGTCCGGGGACATCGTGGTGCGCCGGGCCCTGGCGGGCGAGAAGATCACCACGCTGGATGACAAGGAACGCGCGCTCGACGCCGAGGACCTTCTGATCACCGACGCGTCCGGTCCCATCGGCATCGCCGGCGTTATGGGCGGGGCGGCAACCGAGGTGGGCGATTCGACGTCGAACATCCTGGTTGAAGCGGCGCACTTCGATGAGGTTTCGATCGCCCGCTCCCGCCGCCGGCACAAGCTGCCGTCGGAGGCTTCCAAGCGTTTCGAGCGCGGCGTGGACTGGCACGTCGCCGGCATCGCCGCCGAGCGGGTGGTCGACCTGCTGGTGGAGCTGGCCGGCGGCACGGCGGACGAGGCGGGAACCGACGTCGGGACCGCCCCTGACTCCGTCACGATTGAGCTTCCGGCAGCCTTTGCGGCCGCCCGGATCGGCATCGATTTCTCGGAAGAGCAAATCGTTACGTCCCTTGAGGATCTTGGCGCAACCGTCGTGAAGAACGACGCCGGCTGGAGCGTTACTGCCCCGAGCTGGCGGCATGACCTGGAAACCAAGGAGGACCTCTCCGAGGAGATCGCCCGCCTGGTGGGCTACGACCAGATCCCCGCCACGCTGCCGGTGGCCCCTCCGGGCCGTGGCCTCACGCGTGTGCAGCAGCAGCGCCGCCGCCTGATCCAGGCTTTGGCGGATGCCGGCCTCACCGAAGTGCTGTCCTACCCGTTCGTCTCAAAGGCTGCCAACGACACCTTCGGTATGCCTGAAGAGGGTGCTGCCCGGAGCGCCGTCAAGCTGGCAAACCCGATCAGCGAGGAGCAGGGCTTCCTGCGCACCTCCATCCTGCCGGGACTCATCGAGGTGGCGAAGCGCAACCACTCGCGCGGTTTCCGCGACCTGGCACTCTTCGAGTCAGGCCTGGTGTTCCTGCCGGCCGAGGGGATGGGCACCGACTCCATTCCGCCGCTCGGGGTGAAGCCTGCCGATGAGGTGCTGGACCGACTGTACGACGGCGTCCCGGCCCAGCCGTTCCACCTTGCCGTGGTCCTGACCGGGCACGATTCCCCGGCTGCGGCGGCACATGCACCGCGGGTGTGGGACTGGGCTGACGCCTTGGACATCGCCCGCCTTGCCGGGGACGTCCTCGGCGTGGAGGTAGTGGTCAGCCAAGGCAGCCACCAGGCGTTCCACCCCGGCCGCGCCGCGCAACTGTCCCTGCGGACAGGGGAAGTGGTGGGGTACGCCGGCGAACTGCACCCCAAGCTGCTCGCTGCTTCCGATATGCCGGCCCGCTCGGTTGCCCTGGAGATCAACGCCGACGCGCTGTTCGAGGCTGCGCCGGACGTGATCGTGGCGCGCCACATCTCCACGTTCCCGGTGGCCACCCAGGACGTGGCGCTGGTGGTCCCTGCCGAGGTACCGGCCGACGACGTGCTGGCCGCGCTCCGGGAAGGTGCAGGTGAACTGCTGGAGGACGTAGCGCTGTTCGACGTCTACGCCGGCAAGGGCATTGAAGAGGGCAAGAAGTCCCTGGCCTTCGGACTCCGGTTCCGTGCAGATGACCGTACGCTCACGGCGGACGAGGCATCAGCCGCGCGGGAAGGCGCTGTGGCACTGGCGGCCGAGCGTTTCGGCGCCGTCCAGCGCTAAACCCGCAGCTTCTACAGGCAGGAGGTCCTGCAGCCTTGTGGCTGCGGGACCTCCTGTTTTCGTGCCGGCAGGAGCCTAGGGAATCAGGACGACCTTGCCTGTGGTACGGCGCCCTTCGAGGTCGCGGTGCGCCTGGGCGGCGTCTGCCAGCGGGTACTGGCCGCCGACCCGGACTTTGAGGCTGCCGTCCGCAGCGGCAGCGAAAATTTCGTCCGAGCGCCAGCGCCTTTCCGCGGCATCCTGCAAATAGTGGGCCATGGTGGGCCTGGTCAGGAACAGTGAACCCCCCGCATTCAACCGCTGCGGATCCACCGGCGGGACGGGGCCGGAGGCTGCGCCGAACAGGGCAAGCGTGCCCCGCACGCGAAGGGCGCGAAGCGAACCGTCAAACGTGTCCTTGCCCACCCCGTCATAAACGACGTCAACGCCCGTGCCGCCGGTGAGCTCCCGCACGGCATCGTCGAAGCCGTCATACCGCAAAACGTGGTCCGCGCCGGCTCCGAGCGCCAGATCTTCCTTCTCGTCAGTGGACACGGTAGTGATGACCCGTGCGCCCTTGGCCTTGAGGAGCTGGATGAGCAGCAGGCCCACCCCGCCTGCGCCGGCGTGCAGCAGGACGTTATGGCCGGCCTGGACTTTGAAGGTGGAATTGACCAGGTAATGGGCAGTCAGGCCCTGCAGCGGAAGGGCGGCGGCAGTGGCATCGTCCAGTCCCTCCGGCACAGGCAAGGCCTTGTCGGCGTCCACCAGGGCATAACCGGCGTAGCAGTCATTGCCCTCTGCGGTGGCTATGCGGTCTCCCTCGGCGAACCCCGTAACCCCTTCGCCAAGCCCCACCACCGTACCTGCCGCTTCAGATCCCGGAATGAAGGGATACTGGACCTTGTACACGCCGCTGCGCTTGTACGTGTCGATGAAGTTGACCCCCGCTGCCGCTACCTGGACCAGCAGTTGTCCGGGACCGGGAACGGGGCGCTCAACCGGTACATAGGAGAGGACGTCGGGACCACCGGCTTGCCCGGCGACAATGGCGTGCGTCATGGATTCCTTCCGCGGGCCGGAGTTTCCTTGCCCGGTCCACCCATCCTAGGCTTCAGGGATGGAGCGGGGGCGTCCTCCCGCGGCAGTGTGTCCTGCAATCCGCTGGCGGGGTGCCTCATGCATAAATATCGGGCGCAGTGAATAAGTTTGCTGTAAGGTGGAGGCCATGACTATTTCTGTTGCCGTCTCAGGCGCCAGTGGCTACGCCGGCGGAGAGGTGCTCCGCCTGCTCGCCGGCCACCCGGACGTGACCATCGGAGCCATCACCGCGCACAGCAACGCGGGGTCGCGCCTGGGCGAGCTGCAGCCCCACCTGCACGGACTGGCCAGCCGGATCCTCGAGGACACCACCGTGGAGAACCTCTCCGGCCACGACGTCGTCTTCCTCGCGCTGCCCCACGGCGCCTCCGCCGACATCGCCGCCCAGCTTCCGGAAGGGACAGTGGTGATCGACGCCGGGGCCGACCACCGCCTGCAGGACCCCGCCGCGTGGGAAAAATTCTATGGTTCGGCGCATGCCGGCACCTGGCCGTACGGCCTGCCCGAACTGCCCGGCCAGCGTGAAGCCCTCAAGGGTGCCAGCCGGATCGCCGTGCCGGGCTGCTACCCGACGTCGGCCCTGCTGGCCCTGGCGCCCGGGTTCGCCGCCAACCTCCTCCAGCCCGACGACGTCGTCATCGTTTCCGCCTCCGGGACCTCCGGTGCCGGCAAGGCAGCGAAGGTCAACCTGATCGGCGCCGAGGTGATGGGTTCCATGAGCCCCTATGGCGTAGGCGGGGGTCACCGGCACACCCCCGAGATTGAACAGGGCCTGTCCAATGCGGCAGGGGAGCAGGTGACGGTTTCCTTCACGCCTACCCTGGCACCCATGAGCCGCGGGATCCTCACCACGGCAACGGCCAAGGTTAAGCCGGGTACCACCGCCGACGAGTTGCGCCAGGTGTGGACCGACGCCTACGACGACGAGCCCTTTGTGCACGTCCTTCCGGAGGGGCAGTGGCCCGCCACCAAGGCCGTCCAGGGCTCCAACCACGCCGCCATGCAGCTTGCCTTTGACCCCCACACAGGCCGGGTGATTGTCACCTGCGCCATCGACAACCTCACCAAGGGGACCGCCGGCGGCGCCGTCCAGTCCATGAACATCGCACTCGGCCTGGCTGAAACGGCCGGCCTTGACCTGCAGGGAGTTGCCCCGTGACCATTACCGCACCCCGTGGATTCCGGGCCGCCGGTGTTACTGCCGGGCTCAAGGCTTCCGGCAACCCGGACCTTGCCCTTGTGGTCAATGACGGGCCCGCCAAGACAGCCGCCGCCGTGTTCACCAGCAACCGCGTGGCTGCTGCCCCCGTCCACTGGTCCCGCCAGGTGGTTTCCGACGGCCGCGTGGACGCCGTGGTCCTCAACTCCGGCGGAGCCAACGCCTGCACCGGGCCCACCGGCTTCCAGAACACCCACAGCACGGCAGAAAAAGTGGCCGAAGTGCTCGGCATCTCGGCCACCGACGTCGTTGTCTGCTCCACCGGCCTGATCGGCGAGCAGCTGCCCATGGACAAGATCCTTCCCGGCGTGGAGGCGGCGGCCGCAGCCCTCAGCGACGACGGCGGTCCTGCTGCAGCCACGGCCATCATGACCACCGACTCCGTGCCCAAGGCTGCCCTGTTCATCGGCACCGACGCGGACGGCCAGGAATTCTCCATCGGCGGCATCGCCAAGGGCGCCGGCATGCTGGCACCCGGCCTCGCCACCATGCTCGTTGTCCTCACCACGGACGCCGCGGTGGAACCGGAGCTGCTCGACGTCGTCCTCCGCGACTCCACCCGCGTCACCTTTGACCGGGCGGACTCCGACGGCTGCATGTCCACCAATGACACGGTGGTCCTGCTGGCCTCCGGTGCCTCCGGCGCTGTGCCGTCCGCCGAAGCCTTCGGCGCCGGCCTCACCCAGGTGTGCGCCGAGCTGGCCCGGAAGCTGATCGCGGACGCCGAAGGTGCCAGCCATGACATCGCGATCCGCACCTTCAACGCCGCCAGCGAAGCCGATGCCGTCACCGTCAGCCGGTCAGTGGCGAGGTCCAACCTCTTCAAGGCCGCCATCTTCGGCAAGGACCCCAACTGGGGCCGTGTGCTTTCCGCCGTCGGCACCACGGACGCGGCTTTCGAACCCGACCAGTTGAACGTGGCCATCAACGGAGTCCAGATCTGCCGCGACGGCAGCATCGGTGACGACCGCAGCCTGGTGGACCTGGAACCGCGTGAGGTGCTGGTGGAAATCGACCTGCAGGCCGGCGACGCGGAGGCCACCATCTGGACGAACGACCTCACCCACGACTACGTGCACGAGAACAGCGCCTACTCCAGCTAGGAGCGCGCGCCCCCGCCAAAACCGTTGCGGAAAGTGACAGCATGAACACCCAGACGCGTGAAACCACCAGCATGTCCGACGCCCAGGACAAGGCAGCAACCCTGATTGAGGCCCTGCCCTGGATCCAGCGGTTCGCCGGCACCATCATGGTGGTCAAGTACGGCGGCAACGCCATGGTTAACGATGATCTCCGCCGCGCCTTTGCGGAGGACATCGTGTTCCTCCACCACGTTGGCATCCACCCGGTGGTTGTCCATGGCGGCGGCCCCCAGATCAACTCCATGCTCGGCAGGCTCGGCATCGAGTCCGAATTCAAGGGCGGCCTGCGCGTGACCACCCCCGAGGCCATGGACGTGGTCCGGATGGTCCTCACAGGCCAGGTGGGACGCCAACTGGTGGGCTTGATCAATTCCCACGGCCCCTACGCAGTGGGCATGTCCGGCGAAGACGGCGGCCTGCTGCGCGCCGTCCGGACCGGGACTGTGGTGGATGGCGAAGAAGTGGACCTCGGCCTGGTTGGCGAAGTGGTGGGCGTCGACCCCGCGGGAATCGTGGACATCCTCGAGGCCGGCCGGATCCCCGTGATCTCCACGGTTGCCCCCGAAATTGTGGACGGCGGAGACAGCGTGGCCGGCACGGCACGCTTCCAGCCCACCGGCCAGGTCCTCAACGTCAACGCGGACACCGCGGCTGCGGCCGTCGCTTCGGCACTGGGTGCCTCCAAGATGGTGATCCTGACCGACGTCGAAGGCCTGTACGCCAACTGGCCGGACAAGTCCTCGCTGATCTCCTCCCTTACGGCGTCGGAGCTTAGGGACATGCTGCCCAGGCTCGAATCGGGGATGATTCCCAAGATGGCCGCCTGCCTGAAGGCCATTGATGAGGGAGTGGAACGCGCGCACATCGTTGACGGGCGCCTGCCCCATTCCATGCTTCTTGAAACATTCACGACGGCGGGCATCGGCACCCAGGTAGTTCCGGACGAGGAGATTGACGGATGAACGAAACTGTTGACGTGAGTCCGGCCGGCGATGGGGGCCCCGCCCGCTTCGCGGTGCCCGACCACGCCCTGGCCCCCATCGTCGGACCGGACGCCAAAGCTTCCGTTATGACTGGAGTAGGGAGTGGATCCGAGTGGCTGGCCCGTTACTCCACGTCGCTGATGGGGGTATTCGGCACCCCGCAGCGTGTCCTGGTCCGCGGTGCCGGCTGCCTGGTCTGGGACGCCGACGGCAAGGAGTACCTTGACCTGCTGGGCGGGATCGCCGTCAACGCGCTGGGCCATGCCAACCCGTTCGTCACGTCGGTCATCTCCAGCCAGCTGGCCACGCTGGGCCACGTCTCCAACTTCTTCACCAGCCCCACCCAGATTGCCCTGGCCGAAAAGCTGCTGGGCCTCACTAACGCGCCGGCCGGTTCCAAGGTGTTCTTCACCAACTCCGGGACCGAGGCCAATGAAGCTGCTTTCAAGCTGGCCCGCCGCAATTCCGGTGGCAGCGGGACGAAGCGGACCAAAATCATTGCCCTCGAAGGCGCCTTCCACGGCCGCACCATGGGCGCGCTAGCCCTGACGGCCAAGGAAGCCTACCGGGCGCCGTTCGAGCCACTGCCCGGCGGTGTGGTGCACATCCCGTTTGGCGACGTCGAGGCGCTCAAGGACGCTGTTGACGAAACTGTGTCCGCAGTCTTTCTGGAGCCGATCCAGGGCGAAGCGGGCGTACGTCCCCTGCCGCCCGGCTATCTCCGGGCAGCGCGGGAGCTGACCGCCCGGGTGGGCGCCCTGCTGATCCTGGACGAGGTGCAGACCGGGATCGGCCGCACCGGTAAGTGGCTTGCCAGCGAGGACTCCGGAATCATGCCCGATGCGGTCACGCTCGCCAAGGGCCTGGGCGGCGGTTTCCCCATCGGTGCCCTGATTACCTTTGGTGACGCAACGTCGTCGCTATTGGCTGCCGGCCAGCACGGCACCACGTTCGGGGGCAACCCGGTGGCGACCGCGGCCGCCCTCGCCACCTTGCACGCGATCGAAAGCCAGGACGTCCTGGCGAACGTGGCAAAGGTCGGGGAGCACCTGCGTTCGGCGCTGGCCGCCATTCCGGGCGTCACCGAGGTTCGGGGCGAGGGCCTGCTGATCGGGTTCGACCTCGACGCGGACGTCGCTCCTGCAGTGGTGCAGGCCGGCCTGGACGCCGGCTTTATCGTCAACAGTCCCGGCCCGCGCACCATCCGCCTGGCGCCGCCGCTGGTCCTCACCACCGCCCAGGCGGATTCCTTCCTCGACGCCTTCCCGGCAATCCTCCAAGCAGCTAAGGACGCCCAGTGACTTCTGCAGTTCACACCAGTGCAGCCCCTGAAAAAAGCGCTACCCGGCACTTCCTCAAGGACACGGACCTGAGCCCCGCCGAGCAGGCCGAGGTCCTGGACCTCGCAGCCCGGATGAAAGCTGCTCCCTACAGCGTCCAGCCCTTTGCGGCCGAGGGCAACGGCCGCAAGACCGTGGCCGTGATCTTCGACAAAACCTCCACCCGGACACGGGTCTCATTCGCCACCGGCATCGCGGACATGGGCGGCAACGCCCTCATCATCAACCCGGGCGAGGCCCAGATCGGCCACAAGGAGTCCGTGGAGGACACCGCCAAGGTCCTGGAACGGATGGTATCCACCATCGTCTGGCGGACAGGGCCGCACGCCGGCCTGGTGGCGATGGCGGAAAACTCCAGCGTCCCGGTCATCAATGCCTTGTGCGATGACTACCACCCGTGCCAGCTCCTGGCGGACCTGCTGGCCGTGAAGGAGCACAAGGGCGACCTCAAGGGCCTCACCATGAGCTACCTGGGAGACGCCGCCAACAACATGGCCAATTCCTACCTCCTGGCCGGCGTCACGGCCGGGATGCACGTCCGGATTGCCGGACCCGAAGGCTACCTGCCGGCGGCGGACATCGTGGCCGCCGCCGAGGCACGCGCAGCAGAAACCGGCGGCTCCGTGCTGGTCACCACTGACGCGGCCGAGGCTCTGAAAGGGGCCGACGTCGTCGCTACAGACACGTGGGTGTCCATGGGCCAGGAAGCCGAAAAGGAAGCCCGGCTCCAGCTGTTCCGGGAGTACGCCGTGGACGAGGCGGCCATGGCACAGGCGGCGGAAGACGCCGTCGTGCTTCACTGCCTGCCCGCCTACCGCGGCTACGAAATCTCCGCGGGTGTCATTGACGGGCCGCAGTCCATCGTCTGGGATGAGGCCGAAAACCGGCTGCACGCCCAAAAGGCCCTGATGGCCTGGCTGATGCACCGGTCCGGGCTCGCGTTCGTCGATGGCCTGGCCCCCGTTGAAGGCACTGGGGAGAGCACGTTCTAGTGTCCGCCCAACCGGCGTCGCCGGGCTCCAGCCCGGCGACCAAAACTGCCCGCCAGGCGCGCATCACCGCCATCCTGACGGGCGAGTCAGTGCGCTCCCAGGCTGAGCTGGCAGCCCTGCTGGCTGACGACGGCGTGCAGGTCACCCAGGCGACGCTGTCCCGGGACCTCGTGGAACTCGGCGCGGTCCGGGTCCGCGGCAAGGAGGGCGTGCTGGTGTACGCCGTCCCCGGAGAGGGTGGCGAGCGGGCCGCCAAGAGCGGGGTGAGCCAGGAAATCCTGGACGCCCGGCTGGCCCGGCTGTGCAGCGAGCTCCTGGTCACGGCGGAAGCTTCGGCAAACATCGCCGTGCTCCGCACCCCGCCGGGCGCCGCCAACTTCCTGGCCCTGGCGATCGACCACTCGGTGATGCCGTCCATCCTGGGGACCATCGCCGGGGACGACACTGTGCTGCTGGTCTCCCGGGACCCGCAGGGCGGGCAGGACCTCGCCGCCAGGTTCCTGCAGCTGGCGGAAGAAGCCGGGCAATAAGCTTGAAGACAACATCTACAAACCCCAATTACAAGGAGCATCTCCGTGACTGAACGCATTGTGCTGGCCTACTCCGGCGGCCTGGACACCTCAGTAGCCATCGGCTGGATCGGTGAAGCCACCGGCGCCGAGGTCATCGCCGTGGCGGTCGACGTTGGACAGGGCGGCGAGTCCCTGGAAACCATCCGCCAGCGTGCCTTGGGCTGCGGCGCCGTCGAAGCCTACGTGGCCGACGCCTCCGATGAGTTCGCCAACGAGTACTGCATGCCCACGCTGAAGGCCAACGGCCTCTACCAGGGCCACTACCCGCTGGTTTCAGCCATCTCCCGCCCCGTGATCGTCAAGCACCTCGTCAAGGCTGCCCGCGAATTCGGCGCGACCACCGTTGCGCACGGCTGCACCGGCAAGGGCAACGACCAGGTCCGCTTCGAGGTGGGCATCCAGACCCTTGGGCCGGACCTGAAGTGCATCGCCCCCGTCCGCGACCTCGCCCTTACCCGCGACAAGGCCATCGCCTTCGCCGAGGAAAAGGGCCTGCCCATCGAGACCACCAAGAAGAACCCGTACTCGATCGACCAGAATGTCTGGGGCCGCGCCGTGGAGACCGGCTACCTCGAGGACATCTGGAACGCCCCCACCAAGGACATCTACGACTACACCGCCACCCCCGAGTTCCCGCCGGCGCCGGATGAGGTCACCATATCCTTCGAGGCCGGCGTGCCGGTAGCGATCGACGGCGTGAAGGTCACCCCGCTGCAGGCCATCAAGGAACTCAACCGCCGTGCCGGCGCCCAGGGCGTGGGCCGGATCGACGTCGTCGAGGACCGCCTGGTGGGCATCAAGTCCCGCGAAATCTACGAAGCCCCGGGTGCCATGGCGCTGATCACGGCCCACAAGCACCTCGAGGACATCACCGTTGAGCGCGAGCAGGCCCGCTTCAAGGCCACCGTTGGCCAGCGCTGGTCCGAACTGGTCTACGACGGCCAGTGGTTCTCCCCGCTGAAGCGCTCCCTGGACGCCTTCATCGAGGACACCCAGAAGTACGTCTCCGGCGACATCCGCATGACCCTGCACGGCGGCCAGGCCATCGTTAACGGCCGCCGCTCCGACACGTCGCTTTACGACTTCAACCTTGCCACCTACGACACCGGCGACACGTTCGACCAGTCCATGGCCAGGGGCTTCATCGAACTGTGGGGCATGTCCGCCAAGGTTGCCTCCGGCCGCGACATCCGCGTCGCAGGAAAGTAGCCCCTGTGGCTGACCCTGTCGAAACCCCAAAAGCTGAGGCGACGAACACAGGCGCATTGTGGGGCGGCCGGTTCGCCGGCGGCCCCGCCGATGCCCTGGCCGCGCTGAGCAAGTCCACGCACTTCGACTGGCGGCTTGCACGCTATGACATTGCCGGTTCCATGGCGCACGCGCGTGTGCTGCACAAGGCCGGCCTGCTGGACGACGTCGAGCTGGACGGCATGCTGGCAGCCCTCACCCGGCTGGACGAGGACGTTGCTTCCGGCGCCTATGTGCCGGCCGAATCCGACGAGGACGTGCACGGCTCACTGGAGCGCGGCCTGATCGAGCGGGCCGGAACGCAGCTCGGCGGCAAGCTCCGCGCCGGCCGTTCCCGGAACGACCAGGTGGCCACACTGGGGCGCATGTTCCTGCGCGACCACGCCCGGATCATCGCCCGCGGAGTCCTGGCCACAGTGGACGCGCTCGTGGAGCAGGCCAAGGCCCATCATGGCGTGGCAATGCCGGGACGGACCCACCTGCAGCATGCCCAGCCGGTGCTGCTCAGCCACCACCTGCTGGCCCACGCCTGGGCGCTGCTGCGCGACGTGCAGCGGCTCCAGGACTGGGACAAGCGTGCCGGTGTCTCACCATACGGATCCGGTGCCCTGGCAGGGTCATCGCTGGGGCTGGACCCGGAGGCAGTGGCGGCCGATCTTGGGTTCTTTTCCGCATCGCACAACTCGATCGACGGCACCGCTTCCCGAGACGTCTTCGCTGAGTTCGCCTGGGTGTGTTCGATGATCGGCGTGGACCTCTCGCGGGTGTCCGAGGAGGTCATTCTTTGGGCCACCAAGGAGTTCTCCTTCGTCACGCTGCACGATTCCTACTCCACCGGATCGTCCATCATGCCGCAGAAGAAGAACCCGGACGTGGCGGAACTGGCCCGTGGCAAGGCAGGGCGCCTGATTGGCAACCTGACCGGGCTGCTGGCGACGCTCAAGGGCCTGCCGCTGGCGTACAACCGTGACCTCCAGGAGGACAAGGAACCGGTGTTTGATGCCGCTGACACCCTGGAACTGCTGCTCCCGGCTGTCTCCGGCATGATCGCCACCCTGAAGTTCAACACCGAACGGATGGAGTCGCTGGCGCCGCAGGGCTTCGCTTTGGCCACGGACATTGCGGAATGGCTGGTCCGGCAGGGCGTTCCGTTCCGCGAGGCGCACGAGCTGTCCGGTGCTGCCGTCAAGCAGGCGGAATCCCGCGGCGTCGAGCTCTGGGACCTGACGGATGAGGAATACGCCGCCATCTCCGGGCACCTCACGCCGGAGGTCCGCACAGTCCTGTCCACGGAGGGCTCCCTCAACAGCCGCAACTCCCAGGGCGGTACGGCACCGGCCGCCGTCGAACGCCAGCTGGTGGCGCTGGAAGCCGAGCTGGCCGGCGTGCGGGAGTACGCGGTCTGAAACGCTCTCTCGCTTAACGCGGCTTTTTGGCCAGCGCTCTCTCACTTTCTTCCGGAAAGTGAGAGAGCGTTGCCGGTTTTCACGCATTAAGTGCGAGAGCGTCGGGTGTTGACGGCGAAGACTCCCCGCTAGCATGGCGCCATGAGCGACTCCTTCCGCCGGCAACTCCGCGCGCTGCCCGACTTCCCTGACGTCCTGCCCGGTTTTGACCCGGCCAGCGCCCCGGCAGACCCCGCAGAACTCTTCCGGCAATGGCTGGACGAGGCCCTGGCCGCGGGGGAGCACCAGCCGCACGCCTGCAGCCTTGCCACGGTGGACGGCAGCGGCCGGCCGTCGTCGAGGATGCTGATCCTGAAAAACATCGACGACGACGGCTGGCACTTCGCCACGTCCCGCACCTCACGCAAGGGCAGGGAACTCAGCGCCAACCCCCACGCTGCCCTCAACTTCTACTGGCCGTCGCTGGGCCGGCAGGTCAGGGTTTCGGGATCCGTAGTTGAACTGTCGGCCGAGGCCTCAGCGCGGGACTGGGCGGAGCGGCCACGGGCGGACGGCAGCAGCAACCCGAACTGGCAGCTCTACGCAGTCCAGCCCGCTGAGTATGAATTCTGGCAGGCCAGCAACGACGGCGAGCACGTCCGGCACCGCCTCGGGCCCGACGGCCGGCCTCGGCGCTAGGATGGGCGCCATGACAGCTCCCGCACCCGAAGTCCTGCTCGCCGGGCTCCACAAAGCCGCTGATGACCTTGCCTCCGATGTCGCCAAGCTCAGCGACGAGGACGTGAAAGCTCCGTCCGCCCTGCCCGGCTGGACGCGAGGGCACGTTCTGGCCCACCTGACCGGCATCTCCAATGCCATGGCCAGGCAGCTCGAGTACGCGGCGCGCGGCGAAACCATCGAGCTGTACGACGGCGGCATGGACGGCCGGAACAAGGCCATCGACATGGCAGCCGGCCACGACGCAGCCACCCACGTCGCAGACCTGACCGCGGCCCTCGAACGGGCCATGAACAGGTTCAATGCGCTGCCCGGAATCAAGGATTCGTCCGCCAACCGCACCGGCTGGTACGCACCCATCACCTACCGCGGGGGAGTTGTCCTGGACGGCGGCCTGGCGCTCTGGCGGGAACTCGTCATCCACACCTCCGACCTGCTGACAGGCAGGGGCCCGGAAACCTGGAGCCGCCAGTTCTGCGAGCACCTGTTCGATTTCCTCGCAGCCCGCGTCCAGCCGGACGACAAACTGGTGCTGCAGCCGCTGGGCCTTCCGCCGGTGAGCATCGGCAGCGGCAACAGGTCCACCGTGATCAGCGGAATGATCACCGATATTGCGGCCTGGCTGGCAGGGCGCGAACCCACCCTGGGCAGCCTGAGGGCATCCGCGGCGGCCGACGGCGTGGACCTGCCGGCGCTGCTGCCGTGGCCCGCCGGAACCCCAACACCAAAGCAGGACTAACGCTTCCCCAAAGCAGGATCAGGCGGCTTCGCGGGCCAGCAGGCTCTTCTTGATGGGCAGTCCCCAGCGGAAGCCGCCGAGTGAACCGTCGGTCCTGATGACCCGGTGGCAGGGAACAAACAGGGCCGCTGCATTGAAGGCGCACGCGCTGGCTGCCGCCCTGACAGCTTTGGGATTCCCGGCCAGCCCGGCGTACTCGGTGTACGTCACGGGGGATCCCGGCCGGACCAGGCGCAGCACGTCCCAGGCGTGGACCCGGAACGGCCCGGACATTTGCCGTACGGGGACCTGCATCGCCGGCGCCGGATCCCCGGCGTAAAAGGCTTCGACGGCGGCGGAGATCCCGCCAAGGTCGCTGACCAGGTCCAGGGTGGCGGGCCGCAGGGTGGGATGGATCTGCCCGGTCAGGTCGCCCGGCTTTTCGGTCCAGCCGCTGGAGAGGACCACCCCGTCCTGGGCGAGGATGGTGAACGGGCCGTCCGGCGTGGACATCTGAAGCAACTGGGCCTTCATCGGATCGCTTTCTCTGCTGTTCTATTGCCTGCTCTGGGAGCGTCCGTCCTTGTGGCGGGACGCGCTTCGGCGGCGGAATGGGCTGCTGCCCGCCACAGGTGCATGGTGGCGTAGGAGCGCCAAGGGCTGACCTCGCGGAAATCCGGGCTGGGAGTCCCGGCCCCTCCGGAAGCACCCCTGTGGTCATCCTGAGGCGGGTCCAAGGCTCTTATCCCGTTCCGCACCGCCGCGTCATTGCCAAGGAAGACGTCAGGTGCCCCAAGGACGCGCATGGCCAGATATCCCACCGTCCAGGGCCCCACACCGGCCAGCGGGAGAAGTTTCGCGCCCAGGGTCGCGACGTCGTCGCCATAGCCGAAGTCGAGGGTGCCATCCGCCAGTGCGGAAGCTGCGGCGTGGAGGGCATCGAGGCGTTTTCGGGGGCCGCGCAGGAGCGCGCACCCTTCGGCGGCGATTTCGGCGGGCGTGGGAAACATCCTGTCCAGGCCTTCGCCCGGGCTTCGGCTTGAGCTTCCGACGGCGGCGAGTTGGGTCAGTGCGGTCCGCGCGGCAGCCACGGTGATCTGCTGGCCGATCATGGCCCTGATCAGCATTTCGGCGGGGTCCAGCGCTCCGGGCATCCTGATGCCCGGGGCGCGGGCCACTGCAGGGGCCAGCCGGGGGTCTTCCGCCAGGGCGCCGTCGATGGCAACCGGATCTGCATCCAGGTCGAACAGCCGCCGGACGCGGCTCAACAGGGCCGGAAGGTCCCGAAGGTTCACCGCGCCGATGGTGAGGGTCAGCGGCCGTCCGGGGGCGCCGGCGTCGTACTCAACCCGGAAGCGCGCGTCGCCCTGGGGAAGCCGCAGCGTACGGGCGTACGAGGTTTGGGTTCCGGCCTCGATGCCCGGGATGGCACGGACCGCCAGGAAAGTGAAGACGCCGGGGTCGAAGGGCTCGCGGTAGGGGAGGCTGAGGGTGAGGGCGGTAGAACCGGCGGGGGCTTTCGGATGCCTGGCGGCGCGGAGCGCGCTGGGGGTCAGGTCGAAGACTTCCACCATGGTCTCGTTGAACTGGCGGACGCTGCTGAAGCCTGCCGCGAAGGCCACGTCGGCGAGCTTCATGGAGGTGGAAACGAGCAGCGTGCGTGCCGTCTGGGCGCGGCCGGCGCGGGCGAGCGAGAGGGGGCTGGCGCCCAGTTCCTGGCTGAGGATCCTGTTCAGCTGGCGGGAGGAATAGCCAAGGCGCGCGGCCAAGCCATCCACGCCGTCCCGGTTAATTACACCGTCATTGATCAGGCGCATGGCACGCCCCGCGATGTCTTGCCGCACATTCCAGGCAGGTGTTCCCGGCACAGCCTCAGGCAGGCAGCGTTTGCAGGCCCGGTAGCCGGCGTCGTGGGCCGCTGCTGAGGTCTCGTAAAAGGTGACGTTGGCAGCCTTGGGAGTCCTGGCCGGGCACGACGGGCGGCAATAGATACCCGTGGTCCGGACGGCAGTGTAGAACTGCCCGTCGAACCGGGTGTCCCGGGCGTCTATTGCCCGGTAGCGCTGCCAGAAGTCCATTCCCCCATCCTGCCAGCAGTGGAGGAGGCCCGCTAGCGGAAATCGGACATGGCCGTGGGGTCTTTTGTGGCGTTGCGTCAGGCATTGCGGCCGGTTTTGGATAGAGTCTGGCCATGAGCAGACGTCCCCCGCAGGCCCCGGAACCGCTGCGGGAATTCCTCTCGGGCGATGCCCGCGACCTGGCACCGATGCTGCTGGGCGCTGTCCTGACGCATGATTCAAGGGAGGGCCGGGTGTCTGTCCGGCTGACCGAAGTGGAGGCGTATCTGGGGCCGGAGGATTCCCTGCACCCTGATCCCGGCTCGCACACGTACCGCGGCCCCACTCCCCGGAACGCTCCCATGTTCGGCCCCGCCGGGCACCTCTACGTCTACTTCACCTACGGCATGCATCACTGCACCAACATTGTGTGCGGCCCTGCCGGCGTGGCCTCTGCCCTGCTGCTGCGCGCCGGGGAGATCGTGGACGGCCTGGAGCTCGCACAGCACCGCCGGCCCACCTCAAAAATTCCTGCCGACCTGGCGAGCGGACCTGCCCGCCTGGCCAAGGCCCTGGGCCTGACCACCGCGTACAGCGGCCGCGACGCACTGGCGCCCCCTTTTGGGCTGGTGCTCCCGGATAGGCCGGTTACGGAGGTCAGTTCCGGTCCGCGGGTGGGGGTTTCCGGCGTCGGCGGATCCGGGCAGTACGCCTGGCGTTTCTGGATCACGGGGGACCCCACTGTCTCCAAGTACAAGGCGGCCAAGCCGAGGCCGGGATCGTTTCGCCAGCGTTAACGGAAAAGGTTGTAGAATGGACGGTCTGTCTTTTGCGATAGGGGAACGTTAAATGCTCGACGCCGATTTGGCCCACGAACGGGACTATGTTGCCGGCCTGTATGCCCGGCTGGAGGAGCTCCGCGAGGAAAAGCGCAAGCAGCTTGCGCAGGTGCGGCGGGCTGGAGCTGTGGGCACCATGCAGAACGTTTCCGAGCGCGACGCTTTCGCGGCTCTGTACGAGGACCGGCTGGCACAGCTGGATGCCGTGGACGACCGGCTGGTCTTTGGCCGCCTGGACCTGGACTCCGGGGAAGCGCAGTACATCGGACGCATCGGCCTCACCACCGAGGACCTGCAGCGGCTGATGGTTGACTGGCGCGCGCCCGAAGCCGGGCACTTCTACCAGGCCACGGCCTTCGACCGGCAGGGCGTCCGCCGGCGCCGCCACCTGATCCTGCAGGGCCGGGAGGTAAAGGCCATTGAGGACGACGTCCTGGACGCTGACATGCTGGCGGACAACGAATCGCTGCAGGGCGAGGGCGCCCTGCTGGCCGCCCTGAATTCCCGGCGCACCGGCCGGATGTCGGACATCGTCAGCACCATCCAGTCCGAACAGGACCGAATTATCCGGTCGTCCATCTCCGGCGCCGTGGTGGTGCAGGGCGGGCCCGGCACCGGCAAGACCGCCGTCGCACTGCACCGTGCTGCCTACCTGCTCTACACCCACCGGGACCGGCTTAAGTCCGCGGGCGTGCTGCTGGTGGGCCCGTCGTCGTCCTTTATGAAGTACATCGAACGGGTGCTGCCCTCTCTGGGCGAGACCGGCGTCGTGATGGCCAGCGTGGGCCGGCTGATGCCCGGCATCAACGCCGTGCCGGAACCCGACGCCGACGTTGCAGCCATCAAGGGCCGGCTGGACATGGCCACCGTGGTGGCCAACGCCGTGGCCAACCGCCAGCGGATTCCCGCTGAAGACCGGATCCTGGAAGTGGACGGCCGCAAGCTCGTGCTGACGCCGCGCCAGGTCCGCCGCGCCCGCGAGCGTGCCCGTTCCACCGGCAAGCCGCACAACGAGGCCAGGGTGACGTTCGTCAAGATCCTGCTGCGCGAACTCACCGAACAGATGACCGAGCTGGTGGAAGCCGGGAACATCGGCAACAACGCGGACCGCTCCTACCTGGCCGAGGATGTCCGCACCGCCCGTGATGTGCGGATCGCCCTCAACCTCTGCTGGATGCCCATGACGCCCGAAAAGCTGATCTCGGAGCTGTTCAGCAAGCCGGCTGTGCTGGAATTCTGCACCACCCACCTGTCTGCGGCCGAGCGGGCACTGCTGCAGCGTCCCGCCGATGCCCCCTGGACAGAGTCCGATGTGCCGCTGCTGGACGAAGCTGCCGAGCTGCTCGGTGAGCTGGACCCGGCCGCCGGGCGCGGTCTCGCGCAGCAGGAGCACGACCGTGCCCGCGACCTTGCCAACGCCAAGCAGACCCTGGTGAACATGGAGGCTGCCGGGGTGGATCCGCTCATGTCGGCCGAGGAGCTGGCTGAGCAGAACCAGGAGCAGGAAGCGCGGTTGACCGCTGCCGAGCGTGCCACGAGCGACCGCACGTGGGCTTTTGGCCACATTGTGGTGGACGAGGCGCAGGAGCTCTCGCCCATGCAGTGGCGCCTGCTTGTCCGCCGTTGCCCCCTGAAGTCCTTCACCATTGTTGGCGACATTGCACAGACGAGTTCGGTGGCCGGTGCCAACTCTTGGCAGGGCGCGCTTGCTCCGATGTTCGGTGACCGCTGGCAGCTGGAGGAGCTGACGGTCAATTACCGGACGCCGTCACAGATCGCTGAAGCGGCTGTGCGGATGGCCAACGCTGCCGGACTCGTTGTCTCCGCACCCAAAGCCGTGCGGGAGGGGCGCTGGTCGCCTGTCATCGACGAGGTGGACGCGGGCCAGGTGGTCAGCCGCCTGGTGGAGGTCCTGCCGGAGGAGCTGGAAGCGCTCGACGGCGGCCTGCTGGCTGTCATCGCGGACGGCCCCCTGCTGCCCGAGGCCATCGCCGCCTTGCGCGCCGAGTATGGCCGCCGCATTGGCAACGGTGCCGGGAGCTATGAGCAGGACATCGTGGTCATTAGCCCGCGCGAGGCCAAGGGCCTGGAGTTCGACGGCGTGGTGGTGCTGGAACCCGCGACGATGCTGAACCATGAGCACGGCAAGGTGGGGGATCTGTACGTTGCCATGACACGCGCCACCCAGCGGCTGCGGCTGATCGCTTCAGATCCCGTGCCGGCAGGCATCAAGCGCTGAGCTTCCTCGGTTGGCGCCGGCCCGTTGAGGGTTGGCGCCGGCCCCTTCAGCGGCCGGTGCTGGTGCCGTTACCCGGCGCCGGCGCCGGGTAATACTGCTAACTTAGAAGGCGTGTCAGAACTCAACAGCCTCGAATCGCAACAGAACGACCCCACTTTTGCCAACATCTGGCAGGAACTGAAGTGGCGTGGCCTGGTCCACGTCTCCACGGACGAAGCAGAGCTGGAGAAGCTCCTCGCCGGCGGGCCGGTCACGTACTATTGCGGCTT
The DNA here is from genome assembly GCF_054792695.1 of Arthrobacter sp. Z1-9. Taxonomy (NCBI): domain Bacteria; kingdom Bacillati; phylum Actinomycetota; class Actinomycetes; order Micrococcales; family Micrococcaceae; genus Arthrobacter; species Arthrobacter sp. Z1-9. Next base: position 1,687,177 of record NZ_CP096456.1, read on the forward strand.
CGATCCCACCGCGCCGAGCCTGCACCTGGGCAACCTGGTCCAGCTGCTCGTGATGCGGCGGCTGCAGCTGGCCGGCCACAAGCCGCTCGGCCTGGTGGGTGGTTCCACCGGCATGATCGGTGACCCGCGTCCCACGGCCGAGCGCACCTTGAACACCAAGGATACGGTTGCGGAATGGGTGGGCTACCTTCAGGCCCAGGTCCGCCGGTTCCTCAGCTTTGAGGGCGACAATGCAGCGCAGATGGTCAACAACCTTGATTGGACAGCACCGCTGAGTGCCATCGATTTCCTGCGTGAGGTGGGCAAGCACTTCCGCGTTGGCACCATGCTGCGCAAGGATGCTGTGGCGTCCCGGCTGAACTCGGACGAGGGCATCAGCTACACGGAGTTCAGCTACCAGATCCTGCAGGGCATGGATTACCTCCAGCTGTACCGTGACTACGGCTGCATGCTCCAGACCGGCGGTTCGGACCAGTGGGGCAACCTCACCAGCGGAACCGAACTGATCCGCAAGGTGGAGGGCAAGAGCGTCCACGCCCTGGGAACTCCACTGATCACCAACTCCGACGGCACCAAGTTCGGGAAGAGCGAGGGCAACGCCATTTGGCTCGACGCCGGCATGTGCAGCCCATACGCGTTCTACCAGTTTTGGCTCAACACCGCCGATGCTGATGTGGTGGACCGGCTGAAGGTGTTTACCTTCCTGAGCCGGGCAGAGATCGAGGAGATTGCCACGGCTGTTGCCGAGCGTCCCTTCGCCCGTGAAGGGCAGCGGAAGCTTGCCTTCGAAGTGACGTCCCTCGTTCATGGGGTGGAGGCCACAGAGAAGGTGATCGCTGCATCCGCTGCGCTCTTCGGCAACGGTGACCTGGCGGCGCTGGACAAGCCGACGCTCCAGGCGGCCACGTCTGAACTTCCGTCTGCCACCGTCCAGGTGGATGCCATGGGCATCGTCGACCTGCTGGTTGCCTCCGGACTTTCCGAAAGCAAGTCCGCCGCCCGGCGCACGGTGGGCGAAGGTGGAGCGTACGTCAACAACGAGAAGGTATCCGATCCCGAAGCGGTGATCCCGGAATCGGAGTTGCTGCACGGGCAGTACCTGCTCCTGCGCCGCGGAAAGAAGAACCTCGCCACGGTGGAAGTACTGGTTCCCTAGCTCATAGCGGGACACTTTGCACGCTCTTCCGCAGCCGATTTGCACGGCCGCGGGGGAGCGTGTAATGTCTTCTGAGTCGCCGCCGCTGAAGCGGAAAAATAGCGACCGACCCCCAACAAAAAAGTGAAGCAACTTCACCGTGTGCGAAAGCATCGGACTGAAGAAATGCTTCACTTTATGATGGGCGGATTCATTCCACCGAGTGAATTCCGGAAAAACAACCGGATTTGCAAAGTGAAAATGAATGAAATAAGATTGAAACATCGCAGCGAAGAAATACGGAATAGAAATTCACAGCGTGAATTGTTTCGGGAATGTTCGTATGTGTCTGTTGTTTGAGAACTCAATAGTGTGCCAAGTTTGTTGATACCGATTTGTTTTATGAATTGGTTGAATTTGCCGGGCTGCCCGCCCCTGTGGGTGGTCTGGTTTTTACAGCTGGTTTCAAATTTTTGCTGCCTGGTTGCCGCGTTTTCCCGTGGTTTCTTGGTGGTTTCTGTTTTTGTTTTACTTCAACGGAGAGTTTGATCCTGGCTCAGGATGAACGCTGGCGGCGTGCTTAACACATGCAAGTCGAACGATGATCTCCAGCTTGCTGGGGGGATTAGTGGCGAACGGGTGAGTAACACGTGAGTAACCTGCCCTTAACTCTGGGATAAGCCTGGGAAACTGGGTCTAATACCGGATATGACTCCTCATCGCATGGTGGGGGGTGGAAAGCTTTATTGTGGTTTTGGATGGACTCGCGGCCTATCAGCTTGTTGGTGAGGTAATGGCTTACCAAGGCGACGACGGGTAGCCGGCCTGAGAGGGTGACCGGCCACACTGGGACTGAGACACGGCCCAGACTCCTACGGGAGGCAGCAGTGGGGAATATTGCACAATGGGCGCAAGCCTGATGCAGCGACGCCGCGTGAGGGATGACGGCCTTCGGGTTGTAAACCTCTTTCAGTAGGGAAGAAGCGAAAGTGACGGTACCTGCAGAAGAAGCGCCGGCTAACTACGTGCCAGCAGCCGCGGTAATACGTAGGGCGCAAGCGTTATCCGGAATTATTGGGCGTAAAGAGCTCGTAGGCGGTTTGTCGCGTCTGCCGTGAAAGTCCGGGGCTCAACTCCGGATCTGCGGTGGGTACGGGCAGACTAGAGTGATGTAGGGGAGACTGGAATTCCTGGTGTAGCGGTGAAATGCGCAGATATCAGGAGGAACACCGATGGCGAAGGCAGGTCTCTGGGCATTAACTGACGCTGAGGAGCGAAAGCATGGGGAGCGAACAGGATTAGATACCCTGGTAGTCCATGCCGTAAACGTTGGGCACTAGGTGTGGGGGACATTCCACGTTTTCCGCGCCGTAGCTAACGCATTAAGTGCCCCGCCTGGGGAGTACGGCCGCAAGGCTAAAACTCAAAGGAATTGACGGGGGCCCGCACAAGCGGCGGAGCATGCGGATTAATTCGATGCAACGCGAAGAACCTTACCAAGGCTTGACATGAACCGGTAAGACCTGGAAACAGGTCCCCCGCTTGCGGTCGGTTTACAGGTGGTGCATGGTTGTCGTCAGCTCGTGTCGTGAGATGTTGGGTTAAGTCCCGCAACGAGCGCAACCCTCGTTCTATGTTGCCAGCACGTGATGGTGGGGACTCATAGGAGACTGCCGGGGTCAACTCGGAGGAAGGTGGGGACGACGTCAAATCATCATGCCCCTTATGTCTTGGGCTTCACGCATGCTACAATGGCCGGTACAAAGGGTTGCGATACTGTGAGGTGGAGCTAATCCCAAAAAGCCGGTCTCAGTTCGGATTGGGGTCTGCAACTCGACCCCATGAAGTCGGAGTCGCTAGTAATCGCAGATCAGCAACGCTGCGGTGAATACGTTCCCGGGCCTTGTACACACCGCCCGTCAAGTCACGAAAGTTGGTAACACCCGAAGCCGGTGGCCTAACCCCTTGTGGGAGGGAGCTGTCGAAGGTGGGACTGGCGATTGGGACTAAGTCGTAACAAGGTAGCCGTACCGGAAGGTGCGGCTGGATCACCTCCTTTCTAAGGAGCACCTACAAATGCGCCGGCTCATGTATGTGAGTGTGGCGGGTTTGTCAGGAGTAAATGCCCGTTGCGCAGACGATTGTTCTGCGGCGGGTGCTCATGGGTGGAATATCAACAAATAGCGGTCGCCTGGATTTTTTCCTGGTCTAGTACGGATGCTTTAGGTGTCCTGGAACGGTCGGGGGGTTTGATGGGTGGTTTAGTGTTTGGCACACTGTTGGGTCCTGAGGCAACAGGGCTGTGGACTGGTCCCTTTGTGGGGGCTGGTTTGCGGGTTTGTTTGTTTCTGGTTTCCTGGCTGCATCGATCATGCGCGTTGTGTGTGTGGGGTGTGTGGTTTGGGGTTGTTGTTTGAGAACTACATAGTGGACGCGAGCATCTTTTATAAGAAGCAATTTCCAAGAATATGAACCTGGATCTGGCTGCGCGTGATGATGGCTTCCCTTTGGGGAGTGGTTGTTGGGTGTGGTTGGTTTTCGTGGTTCTCTCGAAAACTTGTTTTTTGATCTTTTGTGGTCAAGTTTTTAAGAGCACACGGTGGATGCCTTGGCATTAGGAGCCGAAGAAGGACGTAGGAATCTGCGATAAGCCTGGGGGAGTCGATAACCGGACTGTGATCCCAGGGTGTCCGAATGGGGAAACCCCGCCAGACGCGCGAGTGATCTGGTGACCCGCATCTGAACACATAGGGTGCGTGGAGGGAACGCGGGGAAGTGAAACATCTCAGTACCCGCAGGAAGAGAAAACAATAGTGATTCCGTTAGTAGTGGCGAGCGAACGCGGATCAGGCTAAACCGTTCCATGTGTGATAGCCGGCGGGCGTTGCATGGTCGGGGTTGTGGGACTTTCCGTTCTGTCTCTGCCGGGACAGTGGGGTGTGATGTGCAGGCATAGGTGAACGGTCTTGAAAGGCCGGCCAGAGAGGGTGTGAGCCCCGTAACCGTAATGTTGTGTACCGCCTGGAGAGTATCCCAAGTAGCACGGGGCCCGAGAAATCCCGTGTGAATCTGTCAGGACCACCTGATAAGCCTAAATACTCCCTAATGACCGATAGCGGACCAGTACCGTGAGGGAAAGGTGAAAAGTACCCCGGGAGGGGAGTGAAACAGTACCTGAAACCGTGTGCTTACAATCCGTCGGAGCAGCCTTGTAGTTGTGACGGCGTGCCTTTTGAAGAATGAGCCTGCGAGTTAGTGTTACGTCGCGAGGTTAACCCGTGTGGGGAAGCCGTAGCGAAAGCGAGTCTGAATAGGGCGTTGCAGTGGCGTGATCTAGACCCGAAGCGAAGTGATCTACCCATGGCCAGGTTGAAGCGACGGTAAGACGTCGTGGAGGACCGAACCCACTTCAGTTGAAAATGGAGGGGATGAGCTGTGGGTAGGGGTGAAAGGCCAATCAAACTTCGTGATAGCTGGTTCTCCCCGAAATGCATTTAGGTGCAGCGTTGCGTGTTTCTTACCGGAGGTAGAGCTACTGGATGGCTAATGGGCCCTACAAGGTTACTGACGTCAGCCAAACTCCGAATGCCGGTAAGTGAGAGCGCAGCAGTGAGACTGTGGGGGATAAGCTTCATAGTCGAGAGGGAAACAGCCCAGACCACCAACTAAGGCCCCTAAGCGTGTGCTAAGTGGGAAAGGATGTGGAGTTGCGAAGACAACCAGGAGGTTGGCTTAGAAGCAGCCATCCTTAAAAGAGTGCGTAATAGCTCACTGGTCAAGTGATTCCGCGCCGACAATGTAGCGGGGCTCAAGTACACCGCCGAAGTTGTGGCATTCAGATTTTAGCTAAGCCCTTGTGGTTCAGGCGTCTGGATGGGTAGGGGAGCGTCGTGTGGGCAGTGAAGTCGCGGTGTAAACCAGCGGTGGAGCCTACACGAGTGAGAATGCAGGCATGAGTAGCGAAAGACGGGTGAGAAACCCGTCCGCCGAATGATCAAGGGTTCCAGGGTCAAGCTAATCTGCCCTGGGTAAGTCGGGACCTAAGGCGAGGCCGACAGGCGTAGTCGATGGACAACGGGTTGATATTCCCGTACCGGCGAAAAACCGCCCATGCTGAACAGGGGATACTAACTGCCCGAGACCTGCCTGACACCCCTTGTGGGTGAAGGGTTTTGGTGGAGCGCAGGACCTGATCCTGGGAGGCAAGCGTATTAACAGGTGTGACGCAGGAAGGTAGCCAAGCCGGGCGATGGTTGTCCCGGTCTAAGGATGTAGGGCGAACGGTAGGCAAATCCGCTGTTCATGATGCCTGAGATCTGATGGGACCCCCGTTTGGGGGGATTTGGTGATCCTATGCTGCCGAGAAAAGCATCGACGCGAGGTTTTAGCCGCCCGTACCCCAAACCGACACAGGTGATCAGGTAGAGAATACTAAGGCGATCGAGAGAATTATGGTTAAGGAACTCGGCAAAATGCCCCCGTAACTTCGGGAGAAGGGGGGCCCCAACCTTGATGGACACACGCTGTCCGGAGGGGATCGGGGCCGCAGAGACCAGGGGGAAGCGACTGTTTACTAAAAACACAGGTCCGTGCGAAGTCGCAAGACGATGTATACGGACTGACTCCTGCCCGGTGCTGGAAGGTTAAGAGGACCGGTTAGCCGCAAGGCGAAGCTGAGAATTTAAGCCCCAGTAAACGGCGGTGGTAACTATAACCATCCTAAGGTAGCGAAATTCCTTGTCGGGTAAGTTCCGACCTGCACGAATGGAGTAACGACTTCCCCGCTGTCTCAACCATAAACTCGGCGAAATTGCAGTACGAGTAAAGATGCTCGTTACGCGCAGCAGGACGGAAAGACCCCGAGACCTTTACTATAGTTTGGTATTGGTGTTCGGAGTGGCTTGTGTAGGATAGGTGGGAGACGTTGAAGCCCGGACGCCAGTTCGGGTGGAGTCATCGTTGAAATACCACTCTGGTCACTTTGGACATCTAACTTCGGCCCGTAATCCGGGTCAGGGACAGTGCCTGATGGGTAGTTTAACTGGGGCGGTTGCCTCCTAAAAAGTAACGGAGGCGCCCAAAGGTTCCCTCAGCCTGGTTGGCAATCAGGTGTCGAGTGTAAGTGCACAAGGGAGCTTGACTGTGAGAGAGACATCTCGAGCAGGGACGAAAGTCGGGACTAGTGATCCGGCGGTACATTGTGGAATGGCCGTCGCTCAACGGATAAAAGGTACCTCGGGGATAACAGGCTGATCTTGCCCAAGAGTCCATATCGACGGCATGGTTTGGCACCTCGATGTCGGCTCGTCGCATCCTGGGGCTGGAGTAGGTCCCAAGGGTTGGGCTGTTCGCCCATTAAAGCGGTACGCGAGCTGGGTTTAGAACGTCGTGAGACAGTTCGGTCCCTATCCGCTGCGCGCGCAGGAAATTTGAGAAGGGCTGTCCTTAGTACGAGAGGACCGGGACGGACGAACCTCTGGTGTGTCAGTTGTACTGCCAAGTGCACCGCTGATTAGCTACGTTCGGATGGGATAACCGCTGAAAGCATCTAAGCGGGAAGCTCGCTTCAAGATGAGATTTCCATACACCTCGTGTGTGAGAGGCCCCCAGCCAGACCACTGGGTTGATAGGCCGGATGTGGAAGCGAGGACTAACGACTCGTGAAGCTGACCGGTACTAATAGGCCGATAACTTACACCACACACCCTCTTCGTGAACGGATTCAAAAGACGTTCACACCATGAAGCAGGGTAAAAAGATAACAAGACTGCTTGCGTCCACTATGTGGTTCCCAAACAACAAACCAAACCAATGTTGTTCAGGGAACAAACCACTAATTGAATAACAACACCACAATGTTGTAACCACCAGATTTCCCACCCCGCAGGGGTGTGGACCAAGGGTTACGGCGGTCATAGCGTGGGGGAAACGCCCGGTCCCATTCCGAACCCGGAAGCTAAGACCCACAGCGCCGATGGTACTGCACCCGGGAGGGTGTGGGAGAGTAGGTCACCGCCGGACAACCATTAGAGCAGGGCCCTGACAAAAGACGTCAGGGCCCTGCCGCATTTAACCCACAAACACCCGCCAGACCCTCTCTCACTTAACGCGGGTTTTTCCCGATCGCTCTCTCACTCGATGTGCTCTCAAACCCAACGCTCTCTCACCCGTCCATGAGCTAATGCCCAGCCGGCGGCATCCCCAACCAGCCGTCGTCGGCCATCACATGGAAGAGCAACACCTGGAACACCCGCGCCGGCTGAGAGAGCGTCACCCAAAAACCCTCATCAAGTGAGAGAGCGTCACTCCAAAAGCGGCGGGAGGTGGTGGGGCGTGGCCCCGAAGGACGCATCGAGTGAGAGCGTCACTTCAAAAGCCGCATCAAGTGAGAGAGCGTCCTGGGGAGTGTGAAGATTGCCACGATGCAGCTGCCCGGCCCCTGCCCGGTCCTGCCACGGTGGGCACTCCACTAGAATTGATGAAGATGTACGGACTTCGAAGCGCTTGATTTCGGGTTGCGTAGGAAAACGAAACACGGATACGAGCGGCTGCAGTTGCGCCAGTGGTCGGCTCACAACAGGAGGAATCCACATGGCTGAGCACAACGGCGGCAATCGCGGCGGAAATGACCGCGGCGGGTTCCGCGGTAACAACAATTCCGGCGGTGAACCCCGCGGATTCCGGTCCCGGACCAACCGTGACAACGACCGGTCAACCGGCGGCGGAGAACGCAAGCCTTTTGGCGACCGTGACAAGAAGCCGTTTGGTGATCGTCCGCGCCGTGATGGTGAGGGGGACGGCCGCGGGGTCGGTGCCGGCGAGCGTAAGCCTTTCAGCAGTGGGGAGCGTAAACCGTTCGGTGACCGTGATCGTAAGCCGTTCGGAGACCGTGACAGGAAGCCGTTCGGGGATCGTCCGCGCCGTGACGGCGAGGGGGACCGCCGCGGGTTCGGTGGCGGCGAGCGTAAGCCGTTTGGCGACCGTGACCGCAAGCCCTACGGTGACCGCGACAACCGTTCCTTCACCGACCGTCCGCGTCGTGAAGGCGAGGCCGACCGCCCGCGCCGGGATGGCGAGGGAGACCGTCGAAGCTTTGGCGGCGGTGACCGTAAGCCGTTCGGCGACCGTGAGCGCAAGCCCTACGGGGACCGCGACAACCGTTCCTTCAGCGACCGTCCGCGCCGCGACGGCGAGGGGGACCGCCGCGGGTTTGCCGGCGGCGACAACAGGAAGCCCTTCGGCGACCGGAGCGAGCGCTCCAATCGCGGTGACCGCCAGGACCGCGGACCGCGCAGCTTCGATCGTGACTCCAGCCGCGGTGACCGTCAGGACCGCGCACCCCGCAGCTTCGACCGTGACTCCAACCGCGACGCCGGTCCCCGCACCTTTGGGCGGGACCGCCAGGAAGAGCGCCCGGCGCGCGTGCCGAATACGCGTGATCTCCGCAGCGCCAACCGCCCCGACCGCGAACGGTCCCCTCAGATCGACGAGGACGTCACGGGCAAGGAGCTGGACCGCGCCACTCAGCACCAAATCAAAACGCTTGAGGCCAACAGCGCCGAGTGGGTGGCACGCCACCTGGTGATGGCCGGCCGCCTGATTGACGACGAGCCCGAACTGGCCTTCCAGCACGCCCTGGCTGCCAGCCGGCGCGGCGGCAGGCTCGCTGCTGTCCGGGAAGCGGTGGGGCTCACGGCCTACGCCGCGGGCCACTACGGCGAAGCGCTCCGGGAATTCCGGACGTACCGCCGGATCAGCGGCTCCAACGTACACCTGCCCGTGATGGCAGACTGCGAACGTGGGCTTGGCCGCCCCGACCGCGCCCTCGATGTGGTCCGGTCCGAGGAAGCCCAGGACCTGGACGCTCCCGGCAAAGCCGAGCTCGCGATTGTGGCTGCCGGGGCCCGTACCGACCTCGGCCAACTTGACGCGGCCGTGGCAGAACTGGAGATCCCGCAGTTGGACATCAACCGCGCATTCTCCTACAGCCCCCGCCTCTTCCGCGCCTACGCCGATGCACTCGCTGCCGTGGGCCGCACCGCTGAGTCGGAGAAATGGCAAAAGCAGGCTGTCGTGGCGGAAAACGCGCTGGGCCTGGGAGTTGACGAAGAACCAGACATCATCGACCTGGGCTGGGACGAGGAAGAGGAAGCCCGCGAAGAAAAAGAACGCCGCCGCCTCCTGGAGCGGGCGTCCACCGCTTCGGGTGCTGCCGCTGAAGCGGCCCCCGCAGCAGCAAAGCCCGCAGCAGCTATGGACGCAGCTGGCACGTCTATTGATGCCAGCGAGGAGACGCCCGCTGGTATAGGCGAAGCAGTCGACACCAGCATCGATGACCAGGAGCCGGACTATTTTGTCTCCGACGACGCTGAGTCTGACGAGGACTCGGTTGAGACCGACGAACTGGACCACAACGGAGAGGACCTGCCGGACAGCACAACTCCGGAGGACCACCAGGATCGTCGGGAAGACTAGAACGGATGACTGAAGCCACCCTGATTTCCCTGTTTGATGCACTGCTCGCTGACCTGGACGGCGTGGTCTACGCGGGCCCGCACGCCATTCCGGGTGCAGTGGAATCACTCCAAAAGCTGGAAGGCCTCGGAGTGGGCCTGGGCTACGTAACGAACAATGCCTCGCGCACCCCTGCCGACGTCGCAGCCCACCTCCGTGAGCTCGGCGCGCCCGCTGCTGACAACCAGGTGGTGAGTTCCTCGCAGGCCGCTGCGGAACTGCTCGCCGCCGAGCTGCCCCCGGGCTCGAGGGTGCTCATCACCGGCAGCCCGGCGCTGGCGCAGGAGATCGAATTGGTGGGCCTGGTGCCGGTCTACGGCCAGGACGAGGACCCGGTGGCAGTGGTGCAGGGCTTCAACCCGGCCATTGGCTGGAAGGAACTCGCCGAGGCAGCCTACGTGGTGTCGGCCGGGGCCGTCTGGGTGGCAACCAACACCGACATGTCCATCCCGCAGGCCCGCGGCATCGCACCCGGCAACGGCACCCTGGTCGCCGCAGTCACCGCAGCCACTGGCCAGACGCCCCGCGTCGCCGGCAAACCGGAAGCGCCGCTGTTCCACTCGGCGGCCAAGCGCCTCGCCGCAGAGCGCCCCCTCGTGGTGGGGGACCGGCTGGACACCGACATCCTGGGCGGCAACAACGCAGGCTTCGCCACGGTGGCGGTACTGACCGGCGTTGACTCCCGGCAATCCATTCTGGCCGCCAGGGCCGCCGAAAGGCCCAACTACGTCATCAATGACTTGACGGAGCTGTACAGCCCCTACCCCGAAGTGACGCACGACGACGGCACTTACGCGTGCGGCGAAGCCACCGCGCGCGTGGCCAACGGTGCCGTGGGCATCATCGGCAGCCAGGACAACCTAAACTCCTGGCGGGCAGCCTGTGCAGCCTGGTGGGCTGCCACCCCGGACGCGACCACCGCGCAGGCGCCGCAGCTGGTCTGGCTGGATCACTAGACTGGTGGAATGACTGAGCTGAGCCACCCTGACGAGTCCGCAGCAGCCCAGCCCTCCCCGGACTGGCCGCGGCTAAACAACAACGAGGTGCCGGATCCCTTGGTGCAACAGTCACTGGCACGTCTGGACGCTGTCCCCGGGGCCCCGGTTACAGAGCACGAAGCGGCCTACAGTGAACTTCACGACGAACTGCGCGCTGCCCTGGACGCTGATCCGGCGGAACAAACCCGCACGCCCGGTAACCTGCCGGAGAGTGGCGCCTGATGCCGATGCGCCTTGACCAGGCCTTGGTTGCGCGCGGCCTCGCCAGGTCCCGCACCCATGCCGCCACGCTCATAGCTGAGGGAAAAGTCAGCTCCGCCGGGCAGGTCCTCAGCAAGGCATCCGTCCAAGTCCCGGAGGACAGGGACCTGGTGGTCCGGCATGCTGAGCAGGACGCCTATGTGAGCCGGGCGGGGCACAAACTGGCCGGCGCCCTGGATGCCTTTCCCGATGTTTCGCCGGCCGGGAAAAGGTGCCTTGACGCCGGTGCCTCCACCGGCGGCTTCACCGATGTCCTGCTCCGGCGCGGCGCCGCACACGTGGTGGCGGTCGACGTCGGGCACGGCCAGCTGGTGCCCCAGCTACGGGAAGATCCCCGCGTGGAAGTCCATGAGGGGCTCAACGTCCGGTACATGTCGCCCGAGGACATTGGCGGCCCTGCAGCGTTCACGGTGGCTGACCTGTCCTTCATCTCCCTGACCCTGGTGGTCCGGCCCCTGGCCCTGTGCACGGAGCCGGGCGGTGACCTGGTCCTCATGGTGAAGCCGCAGTTCGAGATCGGCAAGGACCGGCTGGGACGGACCGGCGTGGTGAATTCCGAGCGGGAGCGCGGAATGGCAGTGGAAAAAGTGGCCCACGCCGCCTTCGACGCCGGCCTCGAGCTGCGCGGCCTCGCGCAGAGCCCGCTGCCCGGCCAGGACGGAAACGTCGAATACTTCCTGTGGATAAAGCGCAGGATGAGCCAAGAGTTGCCTAAGATCGAAGAGCGAGACGCAGCAACCGCTGCCTTGCTCGGAACGATCTGGCACAACCACTAGAGAGCGGAACCTGATGAGCAGGCGCGTATTGGTCCTCGCCCACACCGGCCGCGAGGAATCACTGAAGGCCGCCTGGGAGGCCTGCGCCTTGCTGCACGCCTCCGGCATCGTCCCGGTAATGCAGGACTCCGAACTGGACGACATGGAACGGTTCTTCGGGCACCTGTCCCAGCCGGTGGAAGTGCTCCACGACCACGTCCAGCTCCCCGACGTTGAACTGGTGATGGTCCTGGGTGGCGACGGCACCATCCTGCGCGCGGCAGAGCTGGTCCGGGAAGTCGATGTGCCCCTGCTGGGCGTGAACCTGGGCCATGTGGGCTTCCTCGCCGAGAGCGAGCGGGCGGACCTCGCCCAGACCGTTGAGTGGATCGCCAGCCGGGAATACACGGTGGAAGAGCGCATGACCATCGACGTCCAGGTCTGGGTCCGGGGACAGAAGATCTGGCACACCTGGGCGCTGAACGAGGCAGCGATCGAGAAGGCCAACCGGGAGCGCATGCTGGAAGTGGTCACCGAGGTGGACGAACGTCCGCTCACAACCTTTGGCTGCGACGGCATTGTGTTGGCCACCCCCACGGGTTCCACCGCCTACGCGTTCTCCGCAGGGGGCCCGGTGGTATGGCCGGAGGTGGAGGCCCTGGTTATTGTCCCCATCAGTGCCCATGCGCTGTTCGCCAAGCCGCTGGTGGTATCACCGCGCTCACGCCTCGCCGTTGAAGTTCTGGGCAGGACAGATGCCCAGGGTGTGCTGTGGTGTGATGGCCGGCGTTCGGTGGACCTGCCGCCGGGCGCCCGGGTTGAGGTCACGAAGTCAGCCACGCCCGTGCGGCTGGCACGGACCCATCAGACCCCGTTCTCGGCACGGCTGGTGCGGAAGTTCGAACTGCCCATCCATGGCTGGCGTGGACCCGTCCCCAAGGCTGACGCCATCCACACGGGACCGATCCCCATCGTCCGGACACCGCGGCCTATGCCGCCGCTTCAGCTGCCGCACGGCGGGCAGCCGGACGTCGATCCTGATCCCTCAACCGCAAAGTGAACCATGCTTGAAGAACTGAGAATCCGTGATCTGGGCGTCATCACCGACGCAACACTGCCGCTGGGCCCCGGGCTCAGCGTGGTGACCGGCGAGACCGGTGCGGGCAAAACCATGGTGGTCACCGCCGTCGGCCTCCTCCTCGGGGCCCGTTCAGATGCCGGTGCCGTCCGTAGCGGCGCCAAGAGCGCAACTGCCGAGGCAGTGTTGAAGCTCGACGCCGGGCACCCCGCCATCGCGCGTGCACTGGAGGCGGGCGCCGAGGCGGAAGAGTTCGACGGCGGCGCTGAGCTTATCCTCGCCCGCCGCCTGGGTGCGGACGGCCGCAGCCGTGCTTTCCTGGGCGGGCGCGCCGCCCCCGTCGGCGTTCTCGCCGAAATCGGCGAAACGCTGGTTGTGGTCCACGGCCAGTCGGACCAGATCCGGCTCAAGGGTGCCGTTGCCCAACGGGGCGCGCTGGACAAGTTCGCCGGCGAAACGCTGGCCGGGCCCCTCGCCAACTACCAGGACCTGTATAACCACTGGAAATCAGTCCAGTCGGAGCTTGATGCACTCCGCAGTGCCGCCCGGGACCGGCTCCGCGAAGCCGAATCCCTCGAGGCGGCGCTGACTGAGATCGACGACGTGGACCCGCAGCCTGGCGAGGACGAGCTCCTCAAGGCGGAGGCAGTAAAGCTGGCCAATGTTGAGGAACTGCGGATCGCGGCGAGCACGGCCCACCAGGCGCTGATCGCCGAGGACTTCGGCGAAGCAGGTGACGCCACCACCCTGGTGGACGCCGCGAAGCGGACCCTCGAGCACGTGGCTGAGCACGACGCCGAACTCGGTTCCGCAGCAGCGCGCCTGGCCGAGGTGGGCTTCCTGCTGAACGACATCGCCACCGAACTGGCCAGCTACCAGGCCGGGCTGGACAGCGAAGGACCGGAACGGCTGGCCGAAATCGAGGACCGGCGTGCCGTCCTGGCCAAGCTGATCCGCAAGTATGCCCCCTCCATCAACGAAGTGCTCCAGTGGGCTGAAAATGCCCGCGTGCGCTATGACGAACTGCAGGACGATTCAACCCGCATTGAAACACTGGACGCGGAAGTGGTGAGGGCCGAGGCTAACCTGAAGAAGCAGGCCGCTGCCATCACCAAGATCAGGACCAAAGCCGCCAAGGAGCTCTCCTCACGGGTCAGTGCCGAGCTGAAGGCCCTGGCCATGGCCGACGCAACCCTGGTGATCAATCTCGAGCCGACCGGCCAGCTGGGTCCGCACGGCGCGGACGAAATCAGTTTCCTGCTGCAGCCGCACTCAGGGGCTCCCGCCCGGCCGCTGGGCAAGGGGGCGTCCGGCGGTGAACTCTCCCGGGTCATGCTGGCCATCGAAGTGGTGCTGGCCGCCGTTGACCCCGTCCCCACGTTCGTCTTTGACGAGGTGGACGCCGGAGTGGGCGGACGCGCCGCCGTCGAAATCGGGCGCAGGCTGGCCATGCTGGCACGCCACGTCCAGGTGCTTGTGGTCACGCACCTGCCGCAGGTGGCCGCGTTCGCGGACCAGCACATCACAGTCACCAAAACCTCCGTCAGGGGAGCCGACGGCAAGACGGCCACCGGGTTCACCTCGAGTGATGTCCGCCTCCTTGACGGCCCCGAGCGGGTTCGTGAACTGGCCCGGATGCTGGCCGGCCAGGAGGACTCGGAGTCCGCGCAGGCGCATGCCCAGGAGTTGCTGGACGACGCGAAACTGCTGCCACAGCGGGCCTAACCACGTCCCGCGCGGGCTTAATGCAGCGGCCCCGCCCTTGCTTACGGCACGCTCGAACGGGCAGACTTGATCATTTGGGAAAGCAGTTCCCGACCCGTGGAAGGCTCATTTGATGATAGGCTCGAATTCCGTGGTGCAGCGATCAAATTCCCGTATAAATTCCCGGTTCCCGGGCTCGTCCAAGACGACCAAACACATCTTCGTAACCGGTGGTGTGGCGTCCTCGCTCGGTAAGGGACTGACGGCATCAAGCCTCGGTCATCTGCTGCGGGCACGCGGCCTGTCTGTAACTATGCAGAAGCTCGATCCCTACCTGAACGTGGATCCGGGCACGATGAACCCCTTCCAGCACGGCGAAGTCTTCGTCACCGACGACGGCGCCGAGACGGACCTGGACATCGGACACTACGAGCGCTTCCTCGACGAAAACCTTGAGGGCTCGGCCAACGTGACCACCGGCCAGGTGTACTCCACCGTCATCGCCAAGGAACGCCGCGGCGAATACCTCGGCGACACCGTGCAGGTCATCCCGCACATCACTGATGAAATCAAGCGCCGCATGCGCCTGCCTGCCGAAGGCAAAAACGCTCCGGACGTCATCATCACCGAAATCGGCGGCACGGTGGGCGACATCGAATCCCAGCCGTTCCTCGAATCGGCCCGCCAGGTCCGCCAGGACATCGGCCGCACCAACGTCTTCTTCCTGCACGTCTCGCTGGTCCCGTACATCGGACCGTCCCAGGAACTGAAGACCAAACCCACCCAGCACTCCGTCGCAGCCCTGCGGTCCATCGGCATCCAGCCCGAAGCGATCGTCATCCGCTCCGACCGCGAAGTGCCGGACGCCATGCGCGAGAAGATCGGCCGGATGTGCGACGTCGACATTGACGCCGTGGTGAACGCCGCCGATGCTCCCAGCATCTACGACATCCCCAAGACCCTGCACTCCCAGGGCCTGGATTCCTACATCGTGCGCGCCCTGGACCTTCCGTTCAAGGATGTGGACTGGACCAGCTGGGACAAGCTGCTCGAAGCCGTCCACAACCCCAAGCACCACGTGGAAATCGCCCTCGTCGGCAAGTACATCGACCTGCCGGACGCCTACCTGTCCGTGACCGAGGCCCTGCGGGCCGGTGGTTTCGCCAATGACACCAAGGTCAAGATCCGCTGGGTCCCCTCCGACGAGTGCGAAACCCGCGAAGGTGCCATCAAGGCGCTGGACGGCGTCAACGCCATCTGCGTCCCGGGCGGCTTCGGCATCCGCGGCCTGGAGGGCAAGCTCGGTGCGCTGAAGTTCGCCCGCGAAACCAAGCTGCCCGTCCTGGGACTTTGCCTGGGCCTGCAGTGCATGGTCATCGAGTACGCCCGCAACGTTGTGGGACTGGAAGGTGCGTCCTCCAGTGAGTTCGAGCCGGATTCGAAGTACCCCGTCATTGCCACCATGGAAGAGCAGCTCGACATCGTCGAGGGCAAGGGCGACCTTGGCGGCACCATGCGCCTGGGCCTGTACGAAGCCAAGCTCGACGCCGGTTCGGTCATCGCCGGTACGTACGGCAAGACCACCGTCAGCGAACGCCACCGCCACCGCTACGAGGTGAACAACAAGTACCGCGACCAGATCGCAGCCGAAGGGCTGGTCTTCTCCGGCACGTCCCCGGACGGCAAGCTGGTGGAGTTCGTTGAGCTTCCCGCGGACGTCCACCCGTACTACGTCGCCACCCAGGCGCACCCTGAGCTGAGCTCCCGCCCCACCCGGCCGCACCCGCTGTTCGCCGGGCTCGTGAAGGCAGCCCTGGATCACCAGGATGGCTCCGACACGGCCGCAGGCCTGGGTGCTGTTGCGCCCGAGGCGGAGCAGTCCGGTACGGTAGCGGCTAAGTAGTTCCGCACGACACAAAGGACGGCGCGATGCCCGGTACACCTGAAGCCACCCCTGCAGTAAAGGTTTCGGATGCACCGAGCCCGCGCCGTCTTTTGTCTACCGAGAAGGTCTACGAAGGCCGGATCTGGGACGTGGTCAGCGACAGCTTCCAGCTGCAGGAGACGGGCGAGGCCCTCACCCGGGACTACATCGAACACCCGGGCGCCGTGGCCGTCCTGCCCATGAACGACGACGGCGAGATCCTCCTCCTGAAGCAGTACCGGCACCCCGTGGGCATGGACCTCTGGGAGATTCCCGCCGGGCTGCTTGATATCGAAGGCGAGGACTTCGTGGTGGGCGCGGCGCGTGAACTCGCCGAGGAAGCGGACCTTGCCGCCGGCACCTGGAACGTCCTGGCCGACTTCTTCAACTCGCCCGGTTCCTCCAGCGAGGCCATCAGAATTTACCTTGCCCGGAACCTCACCGAAGTCCCGCACCATGAACGCCATGAGCGGATGGACGAGGAAGCGGAGATCGAGTTCCACTGGATCAAGCTTGACGACGCCGTGGAGTCAGTGCTTGCCGGCAGGCTCCACAACCCGTCCGCCGTCGTCGGGATCCTTGCCGCCGCAGCCGCCCGCGCCGGCGGATATGCCAATCTCCGCCGCGCGGACGCGCCCTGGCCCGCGCACCCCAGCCAGCGCTGATGGTCCCTGGTCCCTCTGCTGAGCTGGCACCCGCGGGACTGGCGCCCGCTGACCTGGATCCCGCTGAACTGGATCCCGCTGGACTGGCCGCGGCCAAAGAGGTTCGCGACACCCCGCCGCCGGCCTCCCCGCCAACAGCAATCGACCGGGGCATTACCGACTACCTCCAGCACATGGGAGTGGAACGCGGCGTTGCAGCCAACACGCTGTCGGCCTACCGCAGGGACCTGGCCCGCTACTCCCGCTACCTGGCAGCCGCCGGATGCAGCGGCCCGCAGGACATCACGCGCCATCATGTGACCGGTTACGTCCGGGCTTTGACGGACGGGTCCGACGGCGGCTCGGCCCTTGGTGTCCGGTCCGCGGCGAGGACTGTGGTGGCCGTTCGGGGACTGCACAAATTCTGGGCCCTGGAAGGCTTCACGCCCACCGACCCCGCCAGCGACGTCCATCCGCCCATGCCCGGGAAGCGGCTGCCGAAGGCCATCAGCGTGGACGAAGTAACCAGGATCCTGGAAGCGGCCGGCACCGATACGGCAACAGGGCTGCGCGACCGCGCCCTCCTGGAGTTCCTGTACTCCACCGGAGCGCGCATCAGTGAGGCCGTGGGCCTGGACGTGGACGACATTGCCCTGCAGGAGGCGGAAACCGGGCCGGCCATCGTTCGGCTTTTCGGCAAGGGCTCCAAGGAACGGCTGGTGCCGCTGGGGTCCTACGGAGCCAGGGC
The DNA here is from genome assembly GCF_054792695.1 of Arthrobacter sp. Z1-9. Lineage (NCBI taxonomy): Bacteria > Bacillati > Actinomycetota > Actinomycetes > Micrococcales > Micrococcaceae > Arthrobacter > Arthrobacter sp. Z1-9. The sequence goes on from NZ_CP096456.1 coordinate 1,704,938, forward strand.
CCTCGACGCCTACCTGGTCCGCGGGCGGCCCCTGCTGGCGGCCAAGGGAAAAGGAACCCCGGCGTTGTTCCTGAACGCACGCGGTGGCCGGATCAGCCGCCAAAGTGCCTGGACCATCCTGAAGGCAGCAGCCGACAAGGCGAACATCACCAAGGACGTCTCACCGCACACCCTCCGGCACTCCTTCGCCACCCACCTGCTGGAGGGCGGTGCCGACGTCCGCGTGGTCCAGGAACTGCTGGGCCATGCCTCGGTGACCACCACCCAGGTCTATACGCTGGTCACCGCAGACACCCTGCGCGAGATCTACGCGGCAGCACACCCAAGGGCCCTCGGCTGAGCTTGCCCAGGACAGCCCTGCGCTGCCCGGCCGGGCTGCCCGAATGGGCTGCCCGTACGCACTGCCCGCATGTATTGTCGTGGGACACCTAAAGCAGTGCCTCGATGGTCAGTTCCACCGGGGCCAGCAGGAATGCCAGTGCCGATGTGCCCATTCCCGCGAGCAACATCAGTCCCGGATGCGCCAGGCCGATCACCAGCCGGCGCAGGCGAGGGCGGCCCCGGAGGAATGATTTCGGCACCCGCGAGAGTGTGGGGACCTGCCGCCAGCCGCGAAGCCTCCGCAGGAACCAGGCGCACCGGGCAACAAACGCCAGCCACAGGACAGCCACCACAACCGGGAGCAGGGCTGCCATCAGCTGGAACCCCAGAGCTGTCACCTCACGCTCGGAATCACCCGCCAGGGCCTGGATGGTGGTGGAGATGGACGCACTCAGCACCACGGATATGGCCCACACGATGAATGCCGCAACAAGCGCCAGGAAACGCACGAAGAACAGGCCCAATACCGATTCCCGGGCGGCCTTAACCTGCTGCCGGGGAGTCACGTGCAGCACGGCCAGGGTGCTGAGCAGCGTCGGCAGGGCGGCCGCGGCCACCAGCAGGTACCAGGTCCAGCCTGCCAGGTCGACGAATTCATCCATAACAATCAGCACCGTCCAGAAACAGGCCCAGGCCCAACCCCAGTACAAAGGATTGCGCACCAGCCACTCCGGCAGGCGGGCGTCAATGGTCGAGACACGGGCCGGCCGTATCCCCGGCGCAGTTTCGGGAGCCACACGTAGAGCTTGGCATATCCAGCGCCCCGTGGCGCCTCCTCGCCGATAACTGGCCAACCCCATAGGCTTGAGCGCATGACCGCAGCAAGGGTGACTCTCTGCTTCCTGCTCCGTGACGGGAATTCCGGCCCGGAGGTGCTGCTCGGCCTCAAACGGACAGGCTTCGGCACCGGAAAGATCGTGGGTATCGGAGGACACGTCGAACCGGGGGAGAGCGAGGCCGAAGCAGTGGTCCGCGAAGTGAGGGAAGAAACCGGCGTGACCGTCCGCCAGGAAGACCTTGCGGACGCAGGCGTGGTGCAGTTCGTGTTCCCCGCCCGGCCGGGCTGGGACATGCACACCCGCCTCTTCACTGCCCGGCGATGGGCAGGGGAGCCGGAGGACAGCGACGAGATCACGCCGGAGTGGTTCCGGACCGACACCCTGCCGGTGGACCGCATGTGGCAGGATGCCGATCACTGGCTTCCGGTGGTACTCGAAGGCGGCAGGGTCAATGTGGTGGTCACACTGAACAGCGACAACGAAACCGTCGCGTCGTCCGTGAGCCTCCTGCCCTAGCCGTTAACGACTGACGGCGGGATGTCCACCTGCATGGCCGTCCCGCCGCCGTTGTACGCTCAGGCCCCCGCTGCCTACGGAACGTGCCGTTCCTCGGGACCGACGTATTCGCTCAGCGGCCGGATCAGGGAGTTTGAATCCAACTGCTCCATGATGTGCGCCGTCCAGCCGGTGATGCGGCTGGCGACAAACAGCGGAGTGAAGGTGGCAGTATCAAACCCCATCAGGTGGTAGGTGGGGCCGGCGGGGTAGTCGAGGTTGGGTTTGATGGCCTTGGCTTCGTCCATGGCCTTCTCGAGGCCCTGGTACAGCCCCAGCAGCTCGGGCCGGCCGTAGTGGGCCACCATCTTGTCCAGGGCGGCCTTCATGGTGGGTACCCGTGAGTCGCCATGCTTGTAGACGCGGTGCCCGAAGCCCATAACCTTTTTCTTTTGCGCCAGGGCGTTTTCCATCCACGTCTTGGCGCGGGCAGCCGCCTCCTCGAGGGATTCCTGGGGACGGATGCCGATTTCGTCGAAGGTGTGCATCACGGCCTCGTTCGCGCCGCCGTGCAGCGGCCCCTTCAAAGCACCGATGGCTCCCGTGACGGCAGAGTGCAGGTCCGCGAGCGTCGATGTGATCACCCTGGCCGTGAAGGTGGAGGCGTTGAAGGAGTGCTCGGCGTAGAGGATCATCGAGACGTTGAAGGCCTCCACCACCTCCGGCACCTGCTCCTCCCCAAAGGTCATCCACAGGAAGTTGGCCGAGTAGCCGAGGTCGTCACGCGGCTCAATGACACCCTGCCCGTGGCGTCGGCGCTGGTCGTAGGCCACCACCGCGGGCATAGCCGAGAACAGGTCGATGGCTTTAGCCATGTTGGCCTCGCGGGAGGAATCTTCCGCCAGCGCGTGCCTGGCGCCCAGCACGGAGGCAGCAGTCCGGCAAACGTCCATGGGATGGGAGCTCTCCGGCAATGCGTCGATCACCTGCTTGACCACCGGGTCCAGGGCACGGCCGGCCCGCTCCCGCGCACTGAACTCCGCCAGCTCCTGTTCGGTTGGCAGCTCGCCGTTCCAGAGCAGGTAGGCCACCTCCTCGAAGCTGCACTTCGCGGCGAGCTCCTGGACCGGGTAGCCCCTGTACAACAGGGAGTTGGTGTCCGGGTTGACCTTCGAGACGGACGTGTAATCCACCACGACGCCGGCAAGACCCTTTTTGATGTCCTCTTCAGCCATGCTGAAACTCCTTCGTTCCTGTCGCCTGTTGTGCCGGCCGTAGTCGGCGCGGTTTTTCCCTACTCCCCGGGGACCCGGAAATTGAACACTCCGCTGTCGAAGCGGTTGTAGCCTTCGTAGTCAACAAGATCGTATAAGCGTGCCCGGGTGAGCATGCTGCCCACCTGCGCCTCCTGCGTGCCCTCAGCCCTGATCGCTTCCAGCGTACGCTCGGCAGCACCCATGGCACTACGGAGAAGGGTGACGGGATAGATCACCATGTTCACCCCGACACCTTGGAGCTGGTCCACCGTGAACAGTTCGCTCTTACCGAACTCTGTCATGTTCGCCAGGATGGGCACGTCGACGGCGTCGCGGATCGCCTGGAACTCGTTCAGGTCGCGCATTGCCTCCGGGAAGATGGCGTCCGCTCCGGCTTCCACCAGCGCCCTGGCCCGGTCCTGGGCGGCCTCGAGCCCGTCAACGGCACGGATGTCGGTCCGGGCCATGATGAGGAAGTTCGGGTCCCGGCGGGCGTCGGCGGCGGCGCGGATCCGTTTGGTGGCGGTGTCCAGGTCCACCACGTTCTTGCCGTCGAGGTGGCCGCAGCGCTTGGGGTTGAACTGGTCTTCGATGTGCAGCCCGGCCAGGCCTGCGTTTTCAATTTCCTGGACGGTACGGGCCACGTTCATGGGTTCGCCGAAGCCGGTATCGGCGTCCACGATCGCGGGCAGGTCCGTCATGCGGGCGATCTGCCCGGCCCGGGTGGCGACTTCTGTAAGGGTGGTCAGCCCGATGTCCGGCAAACCAAGATCGTTGGCCAGGACCGCACCGGAAATGTAGACCCCGGCGAAGCCCTTCTCCTCGATCAGGCGGGCCGAGAGCGGGTTGAAGGCGCCCGGGAACTGCTGGACGGTCCCGGATGCCAAAAGTTCGCGGAAGCGGATCCGCTTCTGCTCCGGGGTGACCTTGGAATAAAGCATCAGAAAAGTCCCTTCGGTGCGGCAGCGAGGTCGATCACGCCCGGAGCCGCCGTGATGTTCAGCTGGTCGAGTTCACCTGCCGCGAGTTCCGGCAGGCGTTCGACGGCGGCGAGGAACCTTTCGATTTCAGCGTCCTCCACGAGGCCGGCGGCCAGGGTACGGAACTTGTGGATGTACTGCTCGCGGCCGAAGGGGCGGGCACCGAGCGGATGGGCGTCGGCCACGGCGATTTCATCACGGATAACAGTGCCGTCGGCCAGGGTGATCTCCACGGAGCCGCCGAAGGCCTTCTCCGCGATGTCCAGCGAGTGGTAGCGCCGGGTCCATTCCGGGTCTTCCTCGGTGCTGACCTTCTGCCACAAGTCCACCGTGTCCGGCCGGGCGGCACGTTCCGGGGAGTAGGAATCCACGTGGTGCCAGGCGCCGTCCTGCAGGGCGACCGTGAAGATGTAGGGGATGGAGTGGTCCAGGGTTTCCCTCGACGCGGTGGGGGAGTACTTCTGGGGATCGTTCGCACCGGAGCCGATCACGTAGTGCGTGTGGTGGCTGGTCCTGATGAGCACGGATTTAACGTTTGCCGGGTCGGTGGCCTCCGGGTGCTCGCGGTTCAGCTTCCGGGCCAGGTCGATCCATGCCTGCGCCTGGTATTCGGCGGAGTGTTCCTTGGTGTAGGTGTCCAGGATGGCGCGCTTGGCTTCGCCGGCTTCGGGCAGGGGGACCAGGTAAGAGGCCTCGGGGCCGTCCAGCAGCCAGGCAATCACCCCGTCCTCACCTTCGTAGATGGGCACGGGGGAGGTCTGTCCGCGCATCGCCCGGTCTGCCGCTTCCACGGCCATCTTCCCGGCAAACGCCGGGGCATGGGCCTTCCAGGTGGAAATCTCGCCCTTGCGGGACTGGCGGGTCGCCGTCGTGGTGTGCAGGGCCTGCCCCACGGACTGGAAGATGGTCTCGACGTCGAGCCCGAGCAGGGTGCCGATGCCGGCAGCTGCCGACGGGCCGAGATGGGCGACATGGTCGATCTTGTGCTTGTGCAGGCAGATCGCCTTCACGAGGTTTACCTGGATTTCATAGCCCGTGGCAATGGCCCGCACCAGGTCCCGGCCGTTGGAGCCCACGTGCTGGCCCACAGCGAGGATCGGCGGGATGTTGTCGCCAGGGTGGGAGTAATCGGCAGCCAGGAACGTGTCATGGTAATCCAGTTCGCGCACCGCCACGCCATTGGCCCATGCAGCCCATTCCGGGGAGATGCGCTCGCCGATCCCGAAGACCTTGGCGCCCTTTCCGCCCGAGCTGGGGCCATGGGTGAGGGCCTGCGCCCGGGCTGCCACGATCGGTGCGCGGTTGAGCGAAGCCACAGCCACCGAGGCATTGTCGATCACCCTGTTGATCACCATGTCGGTGACCTCGGCGGGAACCTCCACGGGATCCGCGGCAACCCTGGCGATTTTGTGCGCAAGCTGTTCCTCGCGGGGCAGGTTTTCTTCGCTCTTGTAGACGCGGACGTGGTGTTCCTTAACCATGGTGCTCCTTTAGCGGGATGGATGGGTGGCTTTGATGTGGGACAGGCTGCGGTGCAGGTGGAGGGTGGTGGCTGCCTGCGCCAGGCGGGGGTTGCGGATGGCAATGGCCTCGGCGATGGCTGCATGTTCGGTTGCTGCGGCCGTGAGCCGTACTGCGTCGTCCGCGGCGAGGCGGCGGATACGGACCAGGTGAACCCGGAGGCTGCGCATGGCCTGGGCGAGGTAGGAGTTGGAAATTGCGGCATCAACGGCGGAGTCCAGCCGGTCCACCAGCAGGTAATAGTCCTGCAGTGCGGGTGCCGGCCCGGTAATGAGTGACGGCGCTGCCCGGAATTCCGCCTCAAGCCTGCGGAACGTTTCCGGAACGCCCCGCTCGGCGGCCAGGGCGGTGGCCTTTCCTTCCAGCGTCTCGCGGAGCTCGAACAGTTCGTCGATATCCGCCAGTGAGATGCCGGTGACGACGACGCCGCGGCCGCCTGCCGCCGTCAGTCCTTCTGCCGTGAGCCGGCCCAGCGCCTCCCGGAGGGGTGTGCGGGAAACCCCCAGCCGTTCTGCCTGTTCCACCTCGGCAAGCAGGGCTCCGGGCTGGAGCCGCCACTGGACGATGTCATCGCGGAGTGCGGCGTAGGCCCGGTCGCTGGCTCGCACTGGCTGTCCCTTCGTTGGCATTGACCTCAGTGTATACATAGGAGGGCTGCTGCGGCGGATTCGAGCCGTATTCCTCCAGATCAACTGTTTCTTGTATACAGGGAGCTCGTCCCGCGGACATTCTGCGCGGTCAGCGGCCACCCCAGCGGTATTCGTTTTCCGGCCGCCCGGGTGTGCCATAGCGGGCCGTCCTGGATACCGTTCCGGCGTCCGCCAGGTACTCCAGGTAGCGGCGGGCCGTGACCCGGGACATGCCGAGTGCATCCATGACCTCAGTGGCGGACACGGCGCCCTGCTGCAGTTTCATGAACTCCTGGACGGACGCCAGCGTGGAGACCGAAAGCCCCTTGGGCAATGGCAGCTCGGAGGGTGCACGCAGGCTGGCGAACGCCTGGTCCACGTCGTTCTGGGAGGCACCTGCCTTCCCGGACCCGCCCTCCGCGCCTGCCAGTTGCTGCCGGAACTGCTGATAGCTTGCAAGCTTGTCCGCGAAGGTCGCGTAGGTGAATGGCTTGATCAGGTACTGGACAACACCGATGGCAACCGCGCTGCGCACAATGGCGAGCTCGCGGACGGCAGTAATGGCAATAATGTCGGCCAGTATTCCCGCCGTCCTCATCCGCCGCGCAATGTCCAGGCCGTGAAGGTCGGGCAGGTTCATATCCAGCAGGACAAGTTCCACGGGGTTTCCCGCAGCAGCAAACTCGTTGAGGAGCCGCAGGGCAGACTGGCCGTCCGGGGCGGTGCCGGCCAGTTCGAAGCCCGGCAGCCGCCCCACGTACGCCGCATGCGCCGCGGCCGCAATGGCTTCGTCCTCGACGACGAGGACCCGGATGTTGCTCACTGTTCGTGCTCCTTCTGTGCCGGCACCGCTGCGGGGAGGAACACTTCGAACTTGGCGCCGCGCCGTCCGTTGATGGTCAGGGTACCTCCCAGGCGCTGCACCGCCTGCCGCACCAGGGCGAGGCCGATGCCCCGGCCGCTGGGGCCCGCCGGCTTGGTGCTGAATCCGTGCCGGAAGATGTTCTCCGCGTCAGCCGGATCAATGCCGGGGCCGGAATCGTGGACTGTGATGTCCAGTCCTTCCTCGTCGGACTCCACCGTGAGCTCCACTCGCCGCGGCTGCGGACCATCCGCGGCAGCATCCATGGCGTTGTCCAGCAGGTTACCAAGGATGGTCACCAGGTCCTGGACGGCAATTCCCGCTACAGTCGCTGAGCCCAGCGCCGCCACATCCAACTGGACGCCCCGTTCGTGGGCTTCGGCCACCTTTCCCATCACTAGGGCACCAAGAACGGGTTCATCCACCGAGCTGACCATGTCGTCCGTCAATTGCTGGCTGAGTTCCAGGTCCTTGGTCGCGAACGCCAGGGCCTCCTGCGTGCGGCCCAGCTCCAGCAGCGACACCATGGTGTGCAGCCTGTTGGCGTGCTCGTGGGTCTGCGCCCGCAATGCATCGGAGAGGGTACGCATCGTTTCCAGCTCGCTGCCCAGGGCCTCGATCTCTGTCCGGTCCCGCAGCGTTGCCACCGTGCCGTATACGGGGGTTTTGCCCCGGCCACCGGTTTGCTGGGGGCCCTTGGCGGGTCCCTGGTTGACCACCAGGATGCGGGAACCGGTGAGGAGGATCTCGTCCTTTGCGCTGCGCCCCGACTCGAACAGGCCGCGGAGTTCATCATCGAGGGGAAGGTCGGCCAGCGATGGCGGCCGGGTGGGATCCCTGGTGCCGGCTTCATCAAGGCCCAGCAGTTCGGCGGCCTGGTCGTTGTACATAACAACACTGCCTTTGGTGTCGATGAGGATCAGGCCCTCACGCACCGAGTGCAGCACGGACTCGTAGTAGGCAAACAACTGCGCCAGTTGCTCCGGGCCCCAGCCCCGGGTGACACGGCGCAGATACCGGCCCAGCAGCCATGATGCCACGGAGCCGCCCACCAGAAGGGCAAGGCCAATGGCCAACAGGGCTGGCAGGCGGGCGGCGAAGGCAACATCCACGGTGCCCACTGTGACCCCGGCGGCCACCAATGCCCTGACCGCACCGCCGGCATCCTTGACCGGAACGATGGTCCGTACGGACGGCCCTAGAGTGCCGGCGGTGACCTCGGTGAGAATTGCACCCTGGAGTGCTGCGTCAACGGAGCCGATGTAGGGGCGCCCTATTTCCTCGTCACGCGGATGGGTCCAGCGGGTACGGTCCGGGGCCATGATGGTGATGAAGTCGACGTCGGCCGCGGCCATAACGTCGCGCGTATAGGGCTGCAGGAGGGCCGTGGGGTCCGGAGCGGCAGCCGCTTCCAAAACCAGCGGATTGGCCGCCACCGAGGCTGCGATTCCCGCCATCCGATGGCCAGCCTCGTCGTAGGTACGGTCGCGGGCGTCCACGTACGTGGCCGAGCCAACGATGGCGATGAACGCCACCACAATCAGCAGGTTCGCCACGAAGAGCCGTCGGGCGATACTCCAGCGGTGGATCATCTGTACCTCCCGGCATCTTCCGCACAAATATGTGCTCCACGACCAATATGAACGCAACGGTGAGCTGGGTCACCACCTGCCCAATGATGGATATCACACCGGAGGACGCGTTCAGCCCAGAGATTGTGCCGCAGCGTCTATCAGATTATCCAAAGGAGACACATCATGGCTTCTCAACGAGGAGAGTCGCTTGACACCGTGAAGACGCGGCGCAAGGGCATCGACAAATCGCACTACCTCTACATCGCTGTTATCGCCGCCGTCATCCTCGGCGCGTTGGTGGGACTGATGTTCCCTGAGGTGGGCAAGTCCATGAAGCCGCTCGGCGACGGCTTCATCAAACTCATCAAGATGATGATCGCTCCGGTCATCTTCTGCACCATCGTTTTGGGCATCGGGTCGATCGCGAAGGCTGCCACCGTAGGCAAGGTAGGCGGCCTGGCGCTGGGTTACTTCGTCCTGATGTCGACGTTCGCGCTCGCCATCGGCCTGGTGGTCGGCAACTTGATCCACCCGGGTGAGGGCCTGAAGCTTGCCCCCTACGACCCCAACAAGAAGGCGGAAGTAGACAGCACCGTTACCTTCCTCCTTGGCATCATTCCAGGAGATATTCCCGTTCTCCCCACCCTCTTTGCTGCAATCCTCGTAGGGTTTGCCCTCCAGAAGATGGGCCCGCAGGGCGCTCCCACCCTCAAGGCAATCGGCCACGGCCAGGTCCTCGTATTCCGCATCCTGATCATGATCATGTGGCTTGCCCCGGTGGGCGCCTTCGGTGCCATCGCCGCCGTCGTGGGAGCTACCGGCGTCCAGGCCATTGTCAGCATGTTTACCCTGATGGCTGCCTTCTACATCACCTGCGCACTGTTCATCGTCATCATCCTGGGCGGCCTGCTCAAGGTGGTCACGGGCGTCAACATTTTCAAGCTGATGAAGTACCTGGGCCGCGAGTACCTGCTCATCTTCTCCACGTCATCCTCCGAAGCTGCCCTGCCCCGCCTGATCGCCAAGATGGAGCACCTCGGTGTCTCCAAGCCCGTTGTGGGCGTCACGGTACCCACCGGCTACTCCTTCAACCTTGACGGAACGGCCATCTACCTGACCATGGCCTCACTGTTCGTTGCCAACGCGATGGGCACGCCGCTGGACCTGGGCGCACAGGTCTCCCTGCTCATCTTCATGATCATTGCCTCCAAGGGTGCAGCCGGTGTCACCGGTGCCGGCCTTGCCACCCTCGCTGCCGGGCTGCAGGCCCACAAGCCCGAACTGCTGGGCGGCGTGGGCATGATCGTCGGCATCGACCGGTTCATGTCCGAGGCCCGCGCCCTGACCAACTTCACCGGCAACGCCGTAGCCACCGTGCTCATTGGCACGTGGGTCAAGGAGATTGACGGTGGCCAGGTCAACCAGGTGCTCTCCGGTGAATTGCCCTTCGACGAGCAGACCATGATTGCCGGCCACGCGGAGCCTTCAGTTACCGAAACCGAGGCACGGCCGGTGGCGGCGAACGCCTAGGCCCCAGCACCCCGCAGACACCACAACGGCCCCCGCAGCCTTTCGCTGCGGGGGCCGTTGCGTGGGGGAGAAAAAGGCAACCTTCGACCTCAGCTAGAGGGTAAAGGCTCAACATCCGGGGAAAGTCAAGTTGCCTCGAATACCGTGTCGGGCGCTGTAACCTTGGGAAGAAGAAGGAGCGTTGCTGGCCAGCCAGCGGCAGGAAATCACCGTCATCGAAAGTGTGGATAGATACGTGAGCAGCGAACAGGGTTCGGCAACTCTGGAGGGCACGCAATTCGACCTGGAAGACGCGGTGATGGGACCCACGGGGCGCCCATACCGCGAGTTCCCGGAACCTGCGCCCCTGGCCTCCCACGGTCCGGCCCGCGTCATCGCCATGGTGAACCAAAAGGGCGGCGTCGGAAAGACCACGTCCACCATCAACCTTGCAGCAGCGCTGGCTGAGTACGGCCGGCGCGTGCTTTTGGTCGACTTCGATCCCCAGGGCGCCCTGTCCGCCGGCCTGGGCGTGAATCCGCATGAACTCGACCTCACCGTGTACAACGTGCTGATGGACCGCAAGGTGGACATCCGGGATGCCATCCACCAGACCGGCGTCGAAAACGTGGACCTCCTGCCCGCAAACATCGACCTCTCGGCGGCCGAAGTCCAGCTGGTCAATGAAGTGGCCCGCGAGCAGGTCCTGGACCGCGCCCTCAAGAAAGTCGAAGACGATTACGACGTCGTCCTCATCGACTGCCAGCCGTCCCTTGGCCTGCTGACCGTCAACGCCCTCACCGCCGCGCACGGCGTCATCATCCCGCTGATTTGCGAGTTCTTTGCCCTCCGAGCCGTGGCACTGCTCGTGGAGACCATCGACAAGGTCCAGGACCGGCTGAACCCGCGACTGCAGGTGGACGGTGTGCTGGCCACCATGTACGACGCCCGGACGCTGCACAGCCGCGAGGTCATTACCCGCCTGGTGGAAGCCTTCGGCGACAAGGTCTTCGAGACCGTCATTAAGCGCTCCATCAAGTTCGCCGACGCCACAGTCGCCGCGGAGCCGATCACCAGCTACGCCGGCAACCACGTAGGCGCCGACGCCTACCGCCGGCTGGCCAAGGAACTGATCTCGCGCGGCGGCGCACCCTAGCCACCCCGTGGCCGAATCCAAGCCTGGCTTCGAGGTGCGGCTGGCCAACTTCACTGGGCCTTTCGACCTCCTGCTCGGACTGATCGCCAAGCACCAGCTGGATATCACTGAGGTAGCCATCGCCACGGTGACCGACGAATTCATCAAGTACATCCGCAACCTGCAGAAGCTGGGCGAAGAGTGGGCCCTGGATGAAGCCAGCGAATTCCTGGTCATTGCCGCAACACTGCTGGACCTCAAAGCTGCCCGGCTCCTTCCTGCAGGTGAGCTCGAGGACGATGAAGACTTCGCACTGCTCGAAGCCAGGGACCTGCTCTTCGCACGGCTGCTCCAGTACAAGGCCTTCAAGCATGTGGCCGGACTCCTGGGCGAAACCCTGAGCCAGGAGGCCACACGGTTCCCCCGGCAGGTCGCACTGGAGGAACACTTCGCGGCCATGCTCCCCGAGCTGGTCTGGAAACACACTCCGGAACAGTTCGCCCGTTTGGCCGATGCCGCACTGAAGCCCAAGGCTCCACAGCAGACCGAAGTAGGCCTGGCTCATCTGCACGGCGGCAATGTCAGTGTTAAGGAGCAGGCGGAAGTGATGGGCCTGCGGCTACAGGTCGAATCCCCCCTGACCTTCCGGGCGCTGATCGCCGATGCCGAGACAACCTTGGTGGTGGTTGCACGGTTCCTTGCCCTCCTGGAGCTGTTCCGGGACAAGGCGGTTTCTTTTGACCAACTGTCGCCGCTGGGGGACCTGGCCGTCCACTGGACTGCCGGGACCGGGGAATGGTCGGCCGAAAACCTGAGCGAAGAATTTGAGGAGCAGCCGTGACTGAGCAGGCAACACAAGGGACCCGTGAAGGGGAGCCGGACGTCGCAAACCTTCCCGGCGGGGCCAAAGCAGCCCTCGAGGCCGTGCTGATGGTCATAGACCAGCCCGCCACGGAGGAAGAACTCGCTGCCGGACTCGAACTTCCCGTTGACACGGTCACCGCCCTGCTCGCCGAACTTCAGCGGGATTATAGCGGCTATACTGTTAAAGCCCCGGATATGGATCAAGCCAGTGGAACTGGCTTTGGCTCCAGCCCCCGGGGTTTTGAATTGCGGAAGGTCGCCGGCGGCTGGCGGATCTACTCCCGTACTGAATTCGCCCACATCGTGGGCAAATATGTGCTGGAGGGCCAAACAGCCAGGCTTACCCAGGCCGCCCTGGAAACGCTGGCGGTCATTGCATACCGCCAGCCGGTCTCTAGGGCCAGGGTTTCCGCGATCAGGGGAGTCAATGTTGACTCCGTCGTACGGACGCTCGCCCAGCGCGGACTCATCGAGGACTCGGGAACGGATCCGGAGTCCGGCGCGATCCTCTACCGGACCACCTCATATTTCCTGGAACGGATGGGAATCAGTTCGGCGGCTGAGCTGCCGCAGCTGTCCCCGCACCTCCCGGGGCTGGACGGTATTGCGGAGTTCTACGACGCTGAAGAAATGTAGCCAGGGCAACACCCTGGCGGCACGCAAGAGTACTTATAAGGGCAGATTATTTCTGCACGGCTGGTTAGGGTTGTCCTTGGACTCCTTTCCGGTCAACATATCGAAGGACGGGTCATGACACAGGCGGGACGCCAGGGTTCACCACGTAAAGGTTCGGGACGCGACAGTACCGAACGCAACACATCACAGCGCAACACCTCCCAGGGTGGCGCTTCCGGCGGCGGTTTCCGCGGCGGCGCCGCAAAGCGGGGCGGCGGATTCGGCAGCGACCGCCCGCACCGCGCCCCCAAACCGCGCGAGGAGCGGTTCATTGACCCGGACCAGGCTCCGGCCGGTGGCCAGGCCGGCCGGGGAGCAACGGAACCCAAATCTGCCAAGCCTTCTTCCCGGAAGCCTGCCGTACGCAAGCCGGGCGCCAAGAAGGCCCCTGGAACGCCGGGAGCCCTCAAGCCGAAACCACGGACCGGTGCGCCGGGAGCAGCAGCTTCCCGCGCGTTCGGCAGCGAACGGTTCGGCCAGAACCTGGGTCCGGTCCGCAGGCCAACACGGAAAAAGGGCCCGCGCGGGGAGGTTCCCCAGTCGGAACTCCACGATGCCGACGGCGTGCGCCTGCAGAAGGTCATGGCCTCCGCGGGCGTAGCGTCACGCCGCGTGTGCGAGGAGATGATTGCCGAGGGCCGCGTGGAAGTGGACGGCCAGGTAGTCACCGAGCTCGGTGTCCGCGTCGATCCGAAGACGGCCGTCATCCACGTTGACGGACTGCGGATCCAGCTGGATGAAAACCTGGTGTACATGGTGTTCAACAAGCCCAAGGGCGTTGTCTCCACCATGGAGGACCCCGAGGGCCGGCCCTGCATCAGCGACTTCCTCCGCCACCAGCACGGCGAACGCCTGTTCCATGTGGGCCGGCTCGATGTCGCCACCGAGGGGCTGCTGCTGCTGACCAACGACGGCGAACTCGCCAACCGCCTGACGCACCCCTCGTACGAGGTGCCCAAGACTTACCTGGTCCAGGTCAGGGGTCCCTTCCCCCAGGGAATCGGCGCCCAGCTCAAGGAAGGCGTGGAACTGGAGGACGGCTTTGCCTCCGTGGATTCCTTCCGCCTCGTTGATTCCACTCCCGGCCACGTCCTGATCGAGGTAGTGCTGCACTCCGGCAAGAACCGCATCGTCCGGCGCCTGTTCGACGCCGTCGGATTCCCGGTCCTGCGGCTGGTCCGCGTCAAGGTGGGGCCCATCGGCCTGGGTGACCAGCGCCAGGGAAGTATCCGCAACCTCGGCAAGCAGGAAGTCGGCCATCTGCTGGCATCCGTAGGGCTCTGAGGCATGTCCGCTTTCCACAGCCAGGGCCGCGGGCACCTGGACGGTCCAGTGGTGGTCATCGGCACGGGGCTGCTGGGCACCAGCATCGGGCTGGGCCTGCGCGGCCGGGGTGTTCCGGTTTACCTGTCCGACCCCTCGCCCACCAACCAGGCGGTTGCGGTGGATATCGGTGCAGGCCAGCCCCTGGCCGGACTCACCGGCGCTGCACCGCAGCTGGTGGTTGTCGCCGCGCCGCCGGATGTCACGGCGGATGTTGTGGCAAAAGCGCTGGCTGACTACCCGGACTCCGTGGTGGTGGACATCGCAAGCGTCAAGGCAGGGATCCTCTCGGCGTTGCGCAGCCGCGGCGTGGACCTCTCCCGCTACGTGGGCACGCACCCAATGGCTGGACGGGAAAAGTCCGGGCCGGTCGCAGCCCGCGGGGAGCTCTTCACCTCGATGCCCTGGGTGGTCTGCCCCTCGGAGGAAACCTCCGCCGCAGCCCTCCAGGCGGCCCGTTCGCTCGCCACGGACCTGGGGGCCGTTGTTTCCCAGTTCACCGCTGACGAACACGACGAAGCTGTGGCCCTGGTATCGCACCTGCCCCAGGTCATGTCATCCCTTTTGGCCAGCCGGCTGCAGGGTACGCCAGTGCATGCGTTGTCCCTCGCGGGCAACGGACTGCGGGACGTCACCCGGATCGCTGCCAGTGATCCCTCCCTGTGGGTGCAGATCCTGGGCGGCAACGCGGCCAAGGTGGTGGAGATCCTGTACGGCGTGCGTGAGGACCTCAACCGCCTGATCGGCACGCTGGAAGAGCCCACGGCGCCAGGGGCGCGGCTTGACCTCGCACAGCTGATGAGTGAAGGCAACGCCGGCCAGGCCCGGATCCCGGGCAAACACGGCGGGCCTCCCCAGGCGTATTCGTGGCTTACGGTCCTGGTGGACGACAAGCCCGGCCAGATCGCCCGGCTCCTTACGGAAATCGGTGAAATCGGAGTGAACCTGGAGGACCTGCGACTGGACCACTCGTCGGGCCAGAACGTGGGTATGGTGGAAATCTCCGTGTTGCCGAACAAGCATGACCACCTGATCGAAGCACTCAACGACCGCGGATGGCGGGTACTGCAGTAATGACACAAGAACTTCTTGACACCCTGCCCGCACTCCGCCTCGGCAGGCCGCTGGTGGTCGCCATCGACGGCCCGTCGGGCTCCGGCAAGTCCAGTGTCAGCAAGGAGGTGGCCCGCAGGCTCCGGCTTGCCTACCTGGACACCGGCGCCATGTACCGCGCGCTTACCTGGGACTGCGTCACAAAAGGCATCGACCTGGAGGACGGTGCCTCAGTTGAGCAGGCGTCCCGGGACCTGGTCCTGGACCTGAGCACAAGCCCGCAGGAGGAGTACGTCCGCGTGGACGGGGTGGACGTGACTGACGCCATCCGTGAACCTGCCATCTCCTCAGCCGTCAGTGCCGTGGCCACCACCCTTGGGGCCAGGACAGAGCTCATCCGGCGCCAGCGCGAGCTGATCGAAAAGCACCACCGCCGGATGGTGGTGGAAGGCAGGGACATTACCACCGTCGTCGCGCCCGGGGCTGAAGTGCGGATGCTGCTCACAGCCAGCGAGGAAGCACGGCTGCGCCGCCGCGGAATCCAGCTCGGCGGCACCCAGAACGCTGAGCAGCTGGCGGCCCAGGTAACCCGCCGCGACGCCAAAGACTCCACGGTGGTCAATTTCACGCAGGCTGCTTCCGGCGTGGTCACCCTGGATTCCTCGGACCTGGACTTCGACCAGACGGTTGCCGCGGCCCTCGTGATAGTGACAAAGGTTTTGAACCGTGACTGAGCCCTTCGTCGGGAAGTCCAGGCCGCAGATCCCGTCGGGCTGGACCATGGCATGGAGCAGGCCGGTTGGCTGGGCCCTGGACCACCTGGTGTACCGCACGTCCGTCACGGGCCGGGACAACGTGCCCACCGGCGGGCCGGTGATTTTTGCCGGCAACCACATCAGCTTCCTGGACGGGCCGGTGATGTTCGGCGCGTCACCGCGGCCCATGCACATCCTGGTGAAACAGGAGATGTTCAAAGGCTTCCTGGGCCAGGTGCTGACAGCGTCCGGCCAGCTGCCCGTTGACCGCACGGGGGACCGTGCTGCGCTGCAGCGCTGCAAGGAAGTGCTCGACGCCGGACGTTGCGTCGGGATACTTCCTGAAGGCACCCGGGGGAGCGGGGCAGCAGCGGACATCAACGGGGGCGTGGCCTGGCTGGCGCTGAACTCCGGAGCGCCGGTGGTGCCCGTGGCGATCCTGGGCACCCGCAAGGGCAGCGAACACCTTGATTCGGTTCCGCGGCCAGGCAGGCGTTTCCACGTCAGCTTCGGCAATGCGCTGACACTGACCCGCAGGGCCGGCGAAAGCGGGCGTGCTTCAATGGACAGGGCGGCGCTGGAGATCCGGGACGCATTGTCGGGGCACGTGCGGGATTCCATCCAGCTCACGGGGCAGGCCTTGCCGGCGGCTGATTTTTCCAAAGACTTCACAGCAGTAGCCGGGACGCCGGCAGATGACCACTAAGGACAATGCAATGAGCGATACAACCCAGACTTCCGGCCACTCCGGCGCCGGCGATGACGAATACACCCCCTCCGGCACCGACCAGGTGGCCGAGCGCCTGGCGGCGATAGACGATGACGAGGCCGAGCTCCGTGCTGCGTCCCTCCGGGCAGGCCTGGAGGACTACGACCTTGACGAGGACGACGCCGCACTGCTCAGCGGTGAGTATGACGACGAGGACTATGACGGCCCGGTCAAGCTCGATCCCGTCCTGGCCATTATTGGACGCCCCAACGTGGGCAAGTCAACCCTGGTCAACCGTATCCTCGGCCGCCGCGAAGCAGTGGTGGAAGACACCCCCGGCGTTACCCGTGACCGCGTTATGTACTCGGCCAACTGGAACGGCCGCAACTTCACCCTGGTGGACACCGGAGGCTGGGAACACGACGCCCGCGGCATCCACGCCCGCGTGGCAGAGCAGGCCGAAATGGCCGTTGAGCTCGCGGACGCCGTCCTCTTCGTCGTCGACTCCGCAGTGGGCGCCACCGCCACTGACGAAGGCGTGATGAAGATGCTGCGCCGCAGCAAGAAGCCCGTCATCATGGTGGCCAACAAGGTGGATGACTTCGCCCAGGAGGCAGACTCCGCTGCGCTGTGGGGACTCGGTTTCGGCGAGCCGTACCCGGTCTCCGCACTGCACGGCCGGGGCGTGGCCGACCTGCTTGACCACGTGATGGATACCCTGCCCGAGTTCTCCACCATAGAAGGACTGGAACGCTCCGGCGGCCCCCGCCGCATCGCGCTGATCGGCCGCCCCAACGTGGGCAAGTCCTCGTTGCTGAACAAGCTGGCCGGTACCGAGCGCGTGGTGGTGGACAACACCGCCGGCACCACCCGTGATCCGGTAGATGAATTTATCGAGCTCGGCGGCCGCACCTGGCGGTTCGTGGACACGGCAGGCATCCGCCGCCGCCAGCACATGGCGCAGGGGGCGGATTACTACGCCTCGCTGCGTACGCAGGCCGCGCTCGAGAAGGCGGAGGTCGCCGTCGTGCTCCTCGCCGTGGACGAGGTCCTCAGCGAGCAGGACGTCCGGATCCTGCAGCTCGCCATCGAGTCCGGCCGCGCCCTGGTGCTGGCGTTCAACAAATGGGACCTGCTCGACGACGAACGCCGGCGCTACCTTGAGCGCGAGATTGAGCAGGACCTGGCCCACGTGGAGTGGGCGCCCCGCGTGAATATCTCTGCCAAGACCGGATGGCACAAGGACCGCCTGGTTCCGGCTTTGGACCTGGCGCTGGAAAACTGGGACAAACGCATTGCCACCGGCCGCCTGAACGCCTTCCTCGGCGAACTCGTGGCCGCGCACCCGCACCCGGTCCGCGGCGGCAAGCAGCCGCGCATCCTCTTCGGCACCCAGGCCTCAAGCCGCCCGCCGAAGTTCGTGCTGTTCACCACCGGATTCCTGGACCCCGGCTACCGCCGTTTCATCACCCGCCGGCTGCGGGAAACCTTTGGCTTCGAGGGGACCCCCATCGAGGTCAACATGCGTGTCCGGGAAAAGCGCGGCAAGAAGCGTTAGGCGCCGTGATCTCCGCGACACACGGAGCTGCGAAAGCCGGAAAGTGTCACTTGCACCCTCCGGAATCGTGTAAGCTCTTCTAGGTGGTTCGGCCGGACTGCTGGTGGAAATCCTCGGTATGGACCGAGGACGAAACACAGCGGAGAACGGCGGAACTAACGGGCTGTAGCGCAGCTTGGTAGCGCACTTGACTGGGGGTCAAGGGGTCGCAGGTTCAAATCCTGTCAGCCCGACCATTGAAGAAGCAGGAGAGGCCGCTTCCGGAGGAATCCGGGAGCCGCCTTTCCTGTTTAACAAACCGCATGTGGTGGCGCAGGGATGTGCGCCTACTTAAGGAACTTGGATGTCCTGCGGTCTGCCAGGATTTTCCCCTTGGTCTGGCAGGTGGGACAGTACTGCAGCGCCGTATCGGCGAAGGACACTTCCCGCACAACGTCACCACACACCGGGCAGGGCATCCCGGTCCGGGCATGGACCCGCATGTGGCTGCGCTTGACGTCCTTCAGGTCCTTCGGCGGCTTGCCGCTGGCCTCTGCCAGGGCGGTGCCCAGCACGCCGTGGATGCAGTCATAAAGCACCTGCACCGTTTCCCGGTCCAGTGACTTCGCAGTAGCGAAGGGGGAGATGCGGGCGGCGTGCAGGATCTCGTCACTGTACGCGTTGCCGATGCCGGCGATCACGCTCTGGCTCCTCAGGAGTCCCTTGATCTGCTGCGAACTTCCGGCGAGGATCTCGGCCAGCATGTCGGCGTCGAACGCCTCGGTGAACGGGTCCGGCCCAAGGGTGGCAATGCCCGGCACGTCCTGGGGATCCCGCACCACGTAGACGGCCAGGCTCTTTTTGGTTCCGGCCTCGGTGAGGTCGATGCCGCGCGCCCCATCGGGGCCGGTAAAGGCAAAGCGGGCAGCGATGTGGCCCTTGCCCATCCTCAGCTGGGCGTCGGTGGGGGAGTCCGTGAAGCGCACCCAGCCCGCCCTGGCCAGATGGAACACGAGCGAGATCCCGCCGGTGTCGATGCTGACGAACTTGCCGAAGCGCCGCACTCCGCTCACCGTCCGGCCTTCCAGGACCTGGAACGGCGGATCAGCCGTCTTGAGCACGGCAAAGGAAACAATCTGCACCTTGGTCACTGAAGTTCCCCGCAGATGCTCGTCAAGAAACTCAGCCAGGCCGGCCACCTCGGGAAGTTCCGGCATGGCCTACCCTGCCGCTTTCCGGAGTGCCGGGAGGGTGCGTGCGCTCATGGGACCCATCTTGTCAGAATCCCCGGCGAACGCCCCGGCAGTTGTGCCTATACTTTCAGCGGCGGCCTGTTTGGGCCCCGCTGACATTGGTGTTCGACCCCATGAAAGGCCCCTGATGAGCAACATTCCCAAAGACCTGTCCTACACCGCCGAACACGAGTGGGTTTCTGCTCCCAGTGCCGACGGTGTGGTACGGGTGGGCATCACCGACTTTGCCCAGGACGCCCTCGGCGATGTCGTTTACGCCCAGATGCCGGAAGTGGGCACCAAGATTACGGCGAACGAAGTTGTTGGCGAGGTTGAATCCACCAAGAGCGTCAGTGACATTTACGCACCGGTAACGGGTGAGGTAGTGGCCCGCAACGAGTCCCTCGACACGGATTCGGCGCTGATCAACACCGATCCCTATGGCGACGGCTGGCTGATCGAAGTCAAACTCGCCGAAGCAGATGCTGTTGAGTCGCTGCTCAGTGCATCCGAGTACGAACAACAGGTAGGCTAAAAGCTAACCGGTTCATCCGGTTCGGCCAGCGGTGCGGACAGCACGTCTTCGCACGTCAGGCCGGATCGGAAGCCGGTGCCGGACCTGCGAGGCAGGCCCGGACGGCAAATGTTAATTGCAGGCGTCAGAGCTGCAGCGGAAGAGGAGGAATCCATGGCTGGCCACACACACAACCCTGCCGATGGGGAATACGGCAACGGGGCGGCCAGGGCGTCGGAGACCACCTCGATCCATCTCACCCCGGTGCGGGATGAGCCCACCATTGCCCCCAAGCTGTCATCCGAAGAGCGCAACTCCGTCGAGGCATTGCCGGCTGGATCTGCACTCCTGGTTGCGCACAGCGGCCCGAACGCCGGTGCCCGCTTCCTGCTGGACTCGGACGTCACCACGGCCGGCCGTCATCCCGATGCCGACATCTTCCTCGATGACGTCACGGTCTCCCGCCGGCACGTCGAATTCCGGCGCACCGCACGGAGCTTCGAGGTGGTGGACAAGAACAGCCTGAACGGCACCTACGTTAACCACGACCGCGTGGACAGCGTCGAGCTCAAGTCAGGCAGTGAAGTCCAGATCGGCAAGTTCCGCCTCACCTTCTACCTGAGCCCTGCCAGCGCTGCAGGCCGCGGCTGATCCGGGGACCGCTGCCTGTGGCAATGGCACAACCGGAACGCCGGGGACCGCAGGTCCTGAACATCGGGGAGGTCCTCGCTCAGCTCAGCGGTGACTTCCCCGGCATGACAGCGTCAAAAATCAGGTTCCTCGAGGAAAAAGGACTCATCAATCCCCGCCGCACCCCAGCGGGGTACCGGCAGTATTCCGACGGCGATGTGGAGAGGCTGCGGTTTGTCCTGGCATTGCAGCGGGACCAGTACCTTCCCCTGAAGGTCATCAAGGACTACCTTGACGCCATCGACAGGGGAGAACGTCCCGAAAACCTGCCGCCCGGCGTCGTGGTATCCCCACGGATTGTCTCGGAGGAGCTGGCTGCTGAACTGCAGAACCGGGGGCGGAAGCTCACCGAGGAGCAGCTGCGCACCGAGTCAGGCGCCAGCGTACACCTGCTCCAGGCACTCCTGGACTTCGGCCTGATCAGCCACTCGAGCGGGCAGTTTGACGAGCACGCCCTGCAGGTAGCCAGGGCCTGCGTGCAGCTGGAAAGCCACGGACTCGAACCACGCCACCTCCGGCCCTTCCAGGCAGCTGCCGAGCGGGAGTTCGGCCTGGTGGAACGAGCCGTGGCGCCGCTTGCCTCCCGCAAGGACGCCGCCTCCCAGGCGCGGGCAGCGGAGGCAGCCCGCGAAATCAGCGACCTCTGCCTCACCCTGCACCGGGCTCTGGTGCAGGACCACATCTCACGCATGGACATCTGATGATTGAAGTCGAGATTGTAGGCGTTCGGATCGAACTGCCTTCCAACCAGCCGCTGGTCCTCCTGCGGGAGATGCATGGGGAACGCCACGTGCCCATCTGGATCGGCACCCCGGAAGCCAGCGCCATCGCCCTGGCCCAGCAGGGTGTTGTTCCGCCACGGCCCATGACCCACGACCTCCTGGTGGATGTTGTCGAGTCGCTGGGCCACTCCGTGGTCAGCGTGAACATCGTGGCGGTGGAGGACAACATCTTCTATGGCCAGCTCCAGTTCGAAAACGGCACCACCGTCAGCTCGCGCGCCTCGGACGCCCTCGCCGTCGCCCTTCGGGCCAAATGCCGTATCTGGTGTGCGGATTCCGTAATGGACGAAGCCGGCGTGCGGATCACCGAGCACGATGAGGGCGAGGACACGGAGCCTGGCCCCACCGTCGATGAAGAGCGCGAACTGCGCCGGTTCCGGGAGTTCCTCGACGACGTGGAACCCGAGGATTTCGACGGCTAAGGTCACGTTAAGGTTAAAGTTAAGGCTGAAACTTTCGACACGCCTTTTTGAAGGGCCCAACGTCTTTGACCTTGGGTCCGCACCGGCCTAACGTCTAAGTATCGAGTTCCCATTGCTTACGGCAGCTGCGCAAGTCACACTGGAAGGTGCGCCCCGCGGAAATTACAGGCATGATCTTCATTCCTGTACAGGCTGCTGCAGATCTTCCCCGGGGAGCTTATGACAAGGAGGATCCAGGTGAGTCCCAAAGGCGAAGCAGGCGGACTGAAACAGCCCGCGGCCAGTGTTGCTGTGCCCGCAAGCGGTGCCCAGGGCCTCCTGTTCACCGAAGACCTTCCTGTCCTGGATGAAGACGCAGGATACCGGGGACCCACCGCCTGCAAGGCAGCCGGCATCACGTACCGCCAGCTGGACTACTGGGCACGCACCGGACTGGTGGAACCCGCCGTCCGCGGTGCCGCCGGTTCCGGATCCCAGCGGCTCTACGGCTTCCGCGACATCCTCGTCCTCAAGGTCGTCAAGCGCCTGCTGGACACTGGTGTGTCGCTGCAGCAGATCCGCACCGCCGTGGAACACCTGCGTGAACGCGGTGTGGAGGATCTGGCCCAGATCACGCTGATGAGCGATGGCGCCAGCGTTTACGAGTGCACGTCTGCCGACGAAGTCATAGACCTCGTCCAAGGCGGCCAGGGCGTGTTCGGCATCGCCGTTGGACGCGTCTGGCGTGAGGTGGAAGGCAGCCTGGCGTCGCTTCCCAGCGAGCATGCCGCGGAGCCGTCCTTTCCCGACGACGAACTGAGCAAACGGCGGGCCGCCCGCAAGATCAGCTGACGCTGCACCACGGGTTTCCACTTAACGGCAGAGGCCGCTCCCCGCAAGGGAGAGCGGCCTCTGCCGTTAACGTCGCTTGTCCTACCTGGCCCGGCTGCGCAGGCCGCTGCCCACTGCCATCAGGTTGGCCAGCAGGTCATCGAACAGGGCCGCAGCGGCCTTGGCGGAGTCGCCCGGCCAGTGGTGCACGGGGTGGGCAGCGCCTTGGATCTGCTGCCAGTTCGCCTGTTCCGGGATGCGGGGGCTGAGGAGGAGCTCGCCGAACATCGACTCCATTTCGGCCAGCCGGTAGGTGTGCTCGGAGGATCCGGACCGCACCCGGTTGGCGATGATGCCGGCGGGGGAGAGGTTGGGTGCGAACTCCTGGCGGAAGAGCTGGATGGCCCTCATGGTCCGCTCGGTACCGGCAACGGAGAAAAGCCCGGGTTCAGCAACAAGCGCCACCTTGTCGCTCGCTGACCACGCCATACGGGTCAGGCCATTGAGGGACGGCGGGCAGTCGATCAGGACAAGCTGGTAGCTGTCTGCGGTCGCCAGCACCGAGGACAGCCTCCGCAGGTCGCGGCGGCTGAGGTCCGGCCGGTCGTAGATTCCCGTGTAGGCAGAGCCCACCGCGACATCCAGGACAGCCGGCCCGGAGCCGTTGGAGTGGGCCCGCGCCGTCCAGCTGCTGCCCACAACATTCTCGGCGAGTTTGGCCCGGCGCGGGCTCTTGAGCATCCTGCCGATGTCCAGCTGGTCACCGGGCTGCACGCCCAGGGCGGTGGTCGCGTCTGCATGGGGATCAAGATCCACCACCAGCGTGCGGATGCCTGCGGCAAGGGCTGCAGACGCCAATCCTGTGGTGACGGAAGTCTTGCCGACTCCACCCTTGAGGCTGCTGATGCTGACTACTTGCACTTGAGAGACCAAAACCTAACGCCGGATGCCGTGTTCGGAGTAATGTTTGCTCCGGCAGTGCCGAAGCCGGACGGTCCTGCCGCCCTACTCATCATATGTGGATGCGTCGGCGATTCCTGCTTTAAGGGGAGTCGGCATGGCACCCAGTATGCTGCCGGGGCGGTTTCCGCCCGGGCAGGCAGAGGGCATCGGGACATGACGGGGAAATCTGTGATGGTGGCCACAAAGATTTGTGTTTGCCCTTGTGGGTCCTAGACACTGTGACCACTCACCGATCCACCCGCAATGATGCAGGAGAAGTATGTTTTCCAAAGTTCTGGTGGCCAACCGCGGCGAAATCGCGATCAGGGCCTTCCGCGCCGGCTACGAGCTGGGCGCCAAGACCGTTGCCGTTTTCCCCCATGAGGACAGGAACTCGATTCACCGCCAGAAAGCGGACGAGGCCTACCTGATTGGCGAAGAGGGCCATCCCGTCCGGGCTTACCTGGACGTTGCCGAAGTGGTCCGGGTAGCGAAGGAGTCCGGTGCGGACGCCATCTACCCCGGATACGGCTTCCTCTCGGAAAATCCGGACCTGGCCCGCGCGGCCAAGGACGCCGGCATTACCTTCGTGGGCCCGCCGGCCGAGGTGCTGGAACTTGCGGGCAACAAGGTGGCAGCATTGAAGGCTGCCCGGGACGCCGGTGTTCCGGTCCTGAAATCCAGCGCGCCCTCCAAGGACCTGGACGAGCTTATTGCGGCAGCTGATGAGATTGGTTTCCCCATCTTTGCCAAAGCCGTAGCAGGCGGCGGCGGGCGCGGCATGCGCCGGGTGGACACCCGCGAGGCACTGCCGGAGGCCCTGCAGGCCGCGATGCGTGAAGCGGACGCAGCCTTCGGTGACCCCACCATGTTCCTGGAGCAGGCCGTCCTCCGCCCGCGGCACATCGAAGTGCAGATCCTGGCGGACGCCGAGGGCAACGTGATGCATCTCTTCGAGCGCGACTGCTCCATTCAACGCCGCCACCAGAAGGTTATCGAGATCGCTCCGGCGCCGAACCTGGACGAAGGCATCCGTCAGGCGCTGTACCGGGATGCCGTCAAATTCGCCAAGGCCCTGAACTACGTCAACGCCGGCACGGTGGAGTTCCTTGTTGACACCGTCGGCGAGCGTGCCGGCCAGCACGTCTTCATTGAGATGAACCCGCGCATCCAGGTGGAGCACACGGTCACCGAGGAAGTCACCGACGTCGACCTTGTCCAGGCCCAGATGCGGATTGCCGCCGGCGAAACGCTGGCAGACCTCGGCCTCTCCCAGGAGACAGTCAAGCTGCGCGGCGCGGCACTGCAGAGCCGTATCACCACCGAGGACCCCGCCAACGGGTTCCGGCCCGACGTCGGAAAGATCACCGGCTACCGCTCTGCCGGCGGAGCCGGTGTCCGGCTCGACGGAGGCACTGTCTACTCGGGTGCCGAAATCAGCCCGCACTTCGACTCCATGCTGGTGAAGCTCACCTGCCGCGGCAGGGACTACCCCGCCGCCGTCGCCCGTGCCCGCCGCGCCCTGGCCGAATTCCGCATCCGCGGTGTCTCCACCAACATCTCCTTCCTCCAGGCGGTGCTGGACGACCCCGACTTCATCGCCGGCGATGTGGCCACGTCCTTCATCGACGAGCGCCCGCAGCTGCTCAAGGCGCGTGTCTCTGCTGACCGCGGCACCAAGCTCCTGACGTGGCTTGCTGAAGTCACGGTCAACAAGCCGAACGGCGAACTGACCGTGCACTCGAATCCTGCCAGCAAGCTGCCGTCCGTCAAGGACAAGGAGGCAGCACCGGGTTCACGCCAAAGGTTGCTCGAGCTGGGCCCTGAAGCCTTCGCCAGGGCGCTTCGTGAACAGAACGCAGTGGCCGTCACCGACACCACCTTCCGGGACGCCCACCAGTCGCTCCTGGCCACCCGCGTCCGCACCCGCGACCTCGTGGCAGCCGGCCCCGCGGTCACCGCGCTCATGCCGGAGCTGCTTTCCGTTGAGGCGTGGGGCGGTGCCACGTATGACGTCGCCCTCCGGTTCCTGGGCGAAGACCCTTGGGACAGGCTCGCCGCCCTTCGCCAGGCGCTCCCGAATGTGTGCCTCCAGATGCTCCTCCGCGGACGCAACACTGTGGGCTACACGCCCTACCCTGAAGAGGTCACGGAAGCCTTCGTCAACGAGGCCGCTGCCACGGGCATCGATATCTTCCGCATCTTCGACGCCTTGAACGATGTCAGCCAGATGGCACCCGCCATCCGCGCTGTCCGGGCAACAGGCACCGCCGTCGCCGAAGTGGCGCTCTGCTACACCGGCGACATGCTGGATCCCGAAGAGACGCTCTACACGCTGGACTACTACCTGGGCCTCGCCCAGAAGATCGTGGACGCCGGAGCGCACATCCTGGCCATCAAGGACATGGCGGGCCTGCTCCGTCCTGCCGCCGCGGCCAAACTCGTCTCCGCCCTTCGGGAACGCTTCGACCTGCCGGTGCACCTGCACACCCACGACACCGCAGGAGGCCAGCTGGCCACCCTGCTGGCTGCCGTGGATGCCGGCGTCGACGCAGTGGACGTCGCTTCCGCATCGCTGGCAGGAACCACCAGCCAGCCGTCGGCCTCCGCCCTGGTTGCCGCGCTGGCGCACACCCCGCGCGACACCGGACTCAGCCTTGCGGCCGTCAGCTCGCTGGAGCCGTACTGGGAAGCGGTACGCCGCGTCTATGCGCCGTTCGAATCCGGCCTTCCGGGCCCCACAGGGCGCGTGTACCAGCACGAGATTCCGGGCGGGCAGCTTTCCAACCTTCGCCAGCAGGCCATGGCCCTGGGCCTGGGGGAGCGCTTTGAGGCGATCGAGGACATGTACACCGCCGCCGACCGCATCCTGGGCCACCTGGTCAAGGTCACGCCGTCCTCCAAGGTGGTGGGTGACCTCGCGCTGCACCTGGTGGGCCTGAACGCGGACCCGGCGGACTTCAACGAGAACCCGCAGAACTATGACATCCCGGATTCAGTCATCGGATTCCTTTCCGGCGAACTGGGTGATCCTCCGGGAGGCTGGCCCGAGCCCTTCCGCACCAAAGCCCTCCAGGGCCGGAGTGTGAAGGTCCGCGACGTGGAACTCAGCGCGGAGGACAGCGCCGCCTTGAAGTCCGACTCCAAGACCCGCCAGCACACGCTGAACCGGCTCCTCTTCGACGGACCCACCAAGGACTACCTGAAGAGCGTGGAAACCTACGGCAACATCTCGGTGCTGGATACCCGCGACTACCTCTATGGACTCCAGCGCGGCGCTGAGCACGAGATCCAGCTGGAGAAGGGCGTACGGCTGATCGCGTCCCTCGAAGCCGTATCCGAGCCTGACGAAAAGGGCATGCGCACGGTCATGTGCACCCTCAACGGCCAGTCGCGGCCGGTTGTGGTCCGGGACCGCTCGGTAGTCAGCAACGTCAAGGCCGCCGAAAAGGCCGACCCCGGCCAGCCCGGCCACGTGGCAGCACCGTTCGCCGGCGCCGTCACCGTGACCGTCAAGTCCGGCGACGAGGTTAAAGCCGGCGACACCGTGGCCACCATCGAGGCGATGAAGATGGAAGCGTCCATCACGACGCCGGTAGCCGGCAAAGTCTCACGGCTCGCCATCTCATCCATCGAGCAGGTGGAGGGCGGGGACCTGCTGCTGGTAGTGGAGCAGTAGCCCGGCAGGTGAGTTAATAATTGAAGGGTCCTCCCCGGCGGGAGGACCCTTCATTGTTGTCCGCGGGCTGCGGTTGAGGCAGGGACCGATCCTCTGCGTGCTATTCCCCCCGCCCCGCTGAGGCCGCTTCGCGGCGAGCGGGGGCGCGGGGCCCCTTTTACGCACGCTGCCGGACCGGTGCCTGCCTCTTGGTGGTGCCTTGCTACGAGCGTGGTGCTGCGGGGCCCCTTTTACGCACGCTGCCGGATCGGGGCCCGCGTCCTACGTCGGCGTCAGGAACGCGGGGCGGCGTACATCTCCTCGATCACCGTTTCAAAGTCCTTCATCACCTGTGCCCGCTTGACCTTCATGGACGGTGTCAGGTGACCTGAGGCCTCGGTGAAGTCAGCGGGTACGATCCGGAAGGACTTGATTGCTTCGGCCTGGGACACTGAGGCGTTCGCTGCCGTGATCAGGTCTTGGACGGCTGCCTTGACTACCGAGTTGTTAGCCGCATCCTCGAGGGAGGTGTCGGCCGGGAGGTTGTGGCGCTGCAGCCAGCCGGGCAGGGCTTCCTGATCCAGGGTCACGAGGGCTCCGATGAAGGGCCTGTTGTCTCCGACCACTAGCACCTGGGAGACCAGGGCATCGGAGCGGATCTGGTCCTCAAGCAGCGCAGGGATCACGTTCTTGCCGCCGGCGGTCACGATGATTTCCTTCTTGCGGCCGGTGATCCACACAAAGCCGTCTTCGTCGAGGCGGCCGATGTCGCCGGTGCGGAACCACCCGTCGGCAAAGGTTTCCGAGGTAAGGTCGTCCCGCCTGTAGTAGCCGCGCATAACACAGACGCCCTTGGCGAGGATTTCCCCGTCCTCGGCAATCCTGACTGCGTTTCCGGGGAGGGGCTTGCCCACGGACCCGATCTTGATCAGCGAAGGTGTGTTGACGGAGATGGGGGCCGTTGTTTCGGTCAGGCCATAACCTTCGAGGACCTGCAGGCCGATGCCCTGGAAGAAGTGGCCCAGGCGCTCACCCAGCGGGCCGCCGCCGGACACGGCATGGGCAACGTGGCCGCCCATGGCAGCGCGCAGCTTGCTGTACACCAGCTTGTCGAAGAGTGCGTGGCGGAGCTTGAGGCCAAGGCCCACACGCCCGTTCTGGCGCGCCTTGGAATAGGCGATGGCAGTGTCAGCGGCCTTGTGGAAAATGGCCCCCTTGCCGCCGTCCTCCGCCTTGGTCAGCGCCGAGTTGTAGACCTTTTCGAAGACGCGGGGCACGGCAAGGATGAAGGTGGGCTCGTAGCTCTGCAGGTCGGCGAGGAGGTTCTTGATGTCCGGCGTGTGGGCCACCGTTGTCCCGGCGGCCATGGCCAGGACGGAGATGAAGCGTGCAAAAACGTGGGCCAGCGGCAGGAACATGATGGTCTTCGCGTTCTCGTGGACGATCTCGCCGATGATGGCGAGGGCGTTGTCCGAGAGTTCAACAAAGTTCCCGTGCGTGAGTTCGCAGCCCTTGGGCCGGCCCGTGGTGCCGGAGGTGTAAATGATGGTGGCGATATCGTCCAGGGTTGCCGTTGCGCGCCGCGCCTCAAGGTCCGCGTCGCTGACCCCGCGGCCGGCTTCGCGGAGGGCGTCCAGCCCCTGGCCTTCCAGTTGCCACACGTGCTGCAGGGCGGTGAGACCCTCGGCGGTAACGGCCTGGCGGATCACGTCCTCGTGGTGCGCTGCTTCGCCGAAGGCTGCCACCGCACCGGAGTCACCGAGGTTCCAGGCCACCTGCGACGGGGAGGACGTCTCGTAAATCGGAACAGATACTGCTCCCGCAAACCAGATGGCGAAGTCGACCAGTGCCCATTCGTAACGGGTGCGGGACATGATGCCTACGCGGTCACCCGCAGCCACGCCGCTTGCCATCAGTCCTTTGGCCAGGGCCGAGACGTCGGCCAGGAAGTCCGTCGCTGGGACGTCCTGCCAGGCACCGGCGGAGTCGAGCCGCGAAAACAGTGCCGGGTTGCTGGGCTTTGCAGCCTGCCGCAGGACCAGATCAGTGATGTTCGTTTCCGGTGCGACAACAACAAGAGGCGGAACACTGAATTCGCGCACAATAGCTCCTTTGATATCCGAAGACCCGCGCAGGGTATGCCTAAAGACTAGTACGCCTCTACCGGGCCGTGCAGGATCTAAACCTACTGACGAGTAACTTCGCCGTCAATGGTGCGGTACAGGACATGCGGGGACGGCTTCCTTCGTCCCCCGAAACGCCAGCCTAGAATGGTTGACTATGTATGCACCGCCCCCCGGCGAACAGGCCGGCCCCTTGCGACGACCGGTGCCCTGGAGGCGGCGCCCCGCCACCGGCCGGACCAGGTTGCGTCACGGTGAGGGCTTCCGCGGGCACCTGCGCCTCGGGCGGAAGGGCCTCGCCATCGGGATTGACATCGGGGGCACCAAAGTGGCTGCCGGCGTCGTGGACGCCGAAGGCAGGATCCTCAGCGAGGCGCGGCGATCAACGCCCGGCACGGATCCGCGGGCAGTGGAACAGGTCATCGTGGAGCTCGTGGAGGAGCTTGGCCGGGGGCATCGGATCTGGTCGGTCGGGATCGGCGCCGCCGGGTGGATGGACCTCGACGGCGGCACGGTGCTTTTTAGCCCGCACCTCGCTTGGCGGAATGAACCCCTCCGAAAAAACCTGCAGAACCTGTTGCGCCGTCCCGTCCTGCTCGCCAACGACGCCGACGCCGCGGCGTGGGCGGAGTGGCGCTTCGGCGCCGGCCAGGGTGAAGCCCGGCTGGTCTGCATCACTTTGGGCACGGGAATCGGCGGCGCCATGGTCATGGACGGACGGGTGGAGCGCGGCAGGTTCGGCGTAGCCGGCGAGTTCGGCCACCAGGTCATCATGCCCGGCGGCCATCGCTGCGAGTGCGGAAACCGGGGGTGCTGGGAGCAGTACGCGTCCGGGAATGCGCTGGGACGAGAAGCCCGGATCCTGGCGCGGGCGAACTCCCCGGTGGCCCAGGACCTGCTGGCTGCCGTGGGTGGCAACACCGACACGATCACCGGTGCCATTGTTACGGAGCTGGCCCTGGCGGGCGATGCCGCTTCCCGTGAACTCATTGATGAAGTGGGCGAGTGGCTGGGGCTGGGACTGGCCAACCTGGCCGCGGCGCTGGATCCCGGCCTGTTCGTCATCGGCGGTGGCCTCTGTTCAGCAGGGGACCTGCTGGTGGAACCCGCCCGCAAAGCCTTCGCCCGCAACCTGACCGGCCGGGGCTTCCGGCCGGCCGCCGGCATCCAGTTGGCGGCCCTGGGGCCCAACGCCGGTTTGATTGGGGCGGCAGACCTCTCCCGGGTGAGCAGCAGGGTACGGGCCTGAGGTACTAAACCCGGGCGCCGTCGTCGTTCTCGTCTTTTTCCTGCGGAAGCTTCATGATCAGGTAGACCGTCCCCAGGACAAACACGGCCACGATGCCCACGATCGCGAGCATCGGTGCAGAGCGCCAGAACATGGCCGACAGCAGCAGGGCCACGGGCCCGCCCACCGCGGCCAACCAGGCCAGCATGGTCAGCGGGTCGGTTCCGGCCAGGCTCGGCGGCTCCTCGGGAATGAATTCGCCGTCGTCCCCGTCCACGTCATAGTCGCGCGGCCCCGCAGCCGCATTGCCGTTGTGGACGGCACTGTCGGCTTGGGAGGCTGACTCCTGCCGCTCGGCGGCCGACGGCTCGGTGGGGGCGGCCCCGGCTAGTCCCAGGGGATCGAAGTCACGGAAGGTGGCGGACCTGCCAGCAGGAGCGGATGGGCCTTCAGGCGCCCCGGTGCCGTCTACGGTGCCAGCAGCGGCAGTACCTGCGGGGGAGTCTGCTTCGAGGCGGGCCACGAGGTCAAGCCAAACGGCGTCATCGTGGTTCGCGCCCTGGTCCGGCTGGCCGGGGTCAGGCCTGTTCATGCGAACCCTCCTGGCCGGCATGCGCAGCCGAAACGGATGCAGCGCCGGCGGTGTGAACCACGCTGCGGATGAAGTCCACCGAACCCGAGAAGATTTGGTCGGCGTCGTTGTCCATGGTGGCCACGTGATAGCTGTTTTCAAGCCGGACCAGCTCCAGGGGTGCGTGCGTGAGGCCGCGTCGCAGCACCGCGATGCTGGAGTCAGACACCACATGGTCAACCGTGGACCGGTAGACCTGGACCGGGGCAGTGACCCTGGGCAGGATCCTGATGGTGTCCCTGAACATCTTGTTGAGTTCGTGGGCGGCCGCTACCGGAGTGCGGGGATATGCGCCCTCATCCATGCCTTTTTTAAGGATGTCGTTCGCGATGGCCGGTGTGCTTTTCATGACCAGCTTCAGGATCCCGGCCAGCGGAGCGCGCGGATCGTCAATCACCAGCGCCGGATTCACCAGGACAACCCCTGCCACCGGACGCGTGGCGGCAATGCGGAGCGCCAGCGCCCCTCCCATGCTGAGGCCGGCTGCAAAGACGTGATCGCAGTCGGCGTCAAGTTCAAGGTAGGCGTCATCAAGTGCCCCATGCCACTGCTGCCAGGTAGTCCGGGCAAGCTCCTGCCAACTGGTGCCGTGGCCCGGAAGAAGCGGCATGCGGACACCGAAACCCGCCGCGGCGAAGGCATGCGCCCAGGTGCGAAGGCCATGCGGGCTTCCGGTGAATCCATGCGAGAGGACAACGCCGATCCGGGGCCCCTCGCCGTTGAAAGGACTGCTGTAGGGGCTGTGGTCCGGACTGGCGGTCATGGGGTCTCCACTGAGGTGGTCTGGCGGGCGCGGGCATGGAAAAAGGCGCTGGACTTCGAAAAGATCTCCGGCGCATCCACGTCCAGCGTAGCCACATGGCCGCTGCTGGCAAGGCTGACCACCTCTTCGAGGTGCGTGCCCAGGCGGTTTTTCAGGATCACCAGCGAGGTGGGCGGGACAACCGCGTCCGTGTTCGACTTAAACACCTGCACGGGAGCCGTGACGCGGGAAAGGCCGCGGGTGGCGGCCCCGAACAGTTTCTTCAGCTCGTGCACGGCGGACAGCGGTGTGCGCGAATAGTCTCCGTCTTCGGTGACAACTGCCGTGGGTTGCTCCTCCTGGATGGGGAGGGTGGTCTTCTGGAAATACTTCAGCACCCCAATGACACGTACCCGGCGGTCGTAGAAGCTAAGGCCGGGGTTCACCACTGAGACTCCCGCCACGGGGTGCTTGGAAGCAGTCAGCAGTGCGATGGCTCCGCCCATGGACAACCCCGCAACGAAACAGGTATCAGTCCGCTCGGACAGCTCCAGGTAGGAGTCTTCAAAGGTGTTGTACCACTCACTCCAGCGCGTCCGGGCAAGCTGGCGCCAGTCGGTCCCGTGCCCGGGCAGCAGGGGAACGGTGACCGCGTACCCCTGCGAGGCGAGGTGTTCTGCCCACGGCAGCACGCTCAGTGGGCTGCCGGTGAAACCGTGGCAGATCGCCACGCCAATCCGGGCGTTGGTGCCGTGGCCGGGATAGCTGAAAGCGGCAGGACGGGACGGGGTGCTGCTTTCGCTCATGACTCCATCGTGTCACTGTTCCCGGCAAATCTCACTAGAGTAGGGTTGCAGTGAACTGCTGGCCAGGCCCGACGCGGGGCCTGAGGGCTGCCTTCCGGAGGGGTTTCGCACGTGTTCTATTGGGTGATGAAAAGGATCTTCCTGGGTCCGGTGCTGAAACTGCTTTTCCGCCCGTGGGTGAAGGGCCTGGATAACATCCCCGCCGAAGGTGCTGCCATCATCGCCTCCAACCACCTCTCGTTTTCCGACTCGATTTTTATGCCGTTGATGGTCCGGCGTCCGGTGGTGTTCCTCGCCAAGTCCGAGTACTTCACCGGCACGGGAATCAAGGGCAGGTTGACCGCCCTGTTCTTCAGGCTCACCAACCAGCTGCCCATGGACCGGTCCGGGGGAGCCGCGTCGGAGGCATCGCTGAGTGCCGGAATGGACGTCCTGACGCACGGCGGGCTGCTGGGCATCTACCCGGAGGGGACGCGCAGCCCCGATTCGCGGCTCTACAGGGGAAAGGTGGGTGTTGCCAGGCTCGCGCTCAAGGCCGGAGTCCCGGTGGTTCCTGTGGCAATGATCGGCACGGATAAAGTGCAGCCCATTGGCAAGCGCCTGCCCAACATTCGCAGGATCGGCATGATTTTCGGTGAACCGCTGGACTTCAGCAGGTACCACGACCAGGCCGAGGACCGCCTCATCCAGAGGCAGGTCACGGACGAGATCATGTTCGAGCTGATGCGGCTCTCCGGGCAGGAATACGTGGATGAGTACGCGGCCGTGGTGAAGCTCCGGCTTGCGGCCAAGCCCTTGGAACCTCCTGCAGCTGCAGGACCCCTGGCCGCACCGGCCCCGGTTGAAGGCACCAGCGCAGGCTTAGAGGCAGACGCCGGCGCCCCACATGCAGGTGCCGCACAGCTGGCCACCGATCCTCCAAAGCAGCAGGACGACGGCGGGACTGCCGCCACCGCCTGACCCGCACCGGCTGCGCGCCGGCGGTCTTCCAGGTCAGTCAGCGGTCCGCGGAGGTCTATGACGCCTTGCCCGGTATGCGTGACGCCGTGGTGTTCCCGGTGCCTGCGCGACCGTTAGTCTTAGAGGGTGACTGAGCTATCTGCAAAACCTGCCTTTTCGCTGTCCAGCACCGCCCAGAGCGGAGCGGCCAACTATCCGGGACTCGATGACTGGCGGGACCTGCCCATTGCCCAGCAGCCCAGCTGGCAGGACAGGGACGTATTCGATGCTTCGGTAAAGGAACTTTCCGTCCTTCCTCCGCTGGTCTTCGCCGGTGAAGTGGATGTCCTCCGCGAGCGGCTGGCTGCTGCTGCCCAGGGCAAGGCGTTCCTGCTGCAGGGCGGTGACTGCGCCGAAACCTTCGAAGCAGCCACGGCGGACAAGATCAGCGCACGCGTCAAGACCATCCTCCAGATGGCAGTGGTCCTGACCTACGGCGCCGCGATGCCCGTCATTAAGATGGGGAGGATGGCTGGCCAGTTCGCCAAGCCCCGCTCGTCCAACGATGAAACCCGCAACGGCGTTACCCTGCCGGCTTACCGCGGCGACATCGTGAACGGCTACGACTTCACGCCGGAGTCCCGCGGCCACGACGCCGCACGGATGCTCCGCGCCTACCACACGTCCGCCTCCACGCTGAACCTTATCCGCGCCTTCACCCAAGGCGGATTCGCCGACCTGCGCTCGGTCCACCAGTGGAACAAGGGCTTCACCGAGAACCCGGCGCATGCCCGCTACGAGTCGCTGGCGCGGGACATCGACCGGGCCATCAAGTTCATGGCTTCCTGCGGTGCGGATTTCGAGGCGCTCAAGCGCGTGGAGTTCTTCGCCAGCCACGAGGCCCTCCTCCTGGATTACGAGCGTGCACTCACCCGCATCGACTCCCGCACCGGATTCCCGTACGACACCTCCGCGCATTTCCTCTGGATTGGGGAGCGGACCCGCGAACTGGACCACGCACACGTCGATTTCCTGTCCCGGGTGCGGAACCCCATCGGTGTCAAGCTGGGCCCCTCCACCACTGGTGACGATGCCCTCCGCCTGATCGACAGGCTCGACCCGGAGCGTGAGCCGGGCAGGCTGACCTTCATCACCCGCATGGGTGCCGGCAACATCCGGGAGAAGCTGCCCGCCGTCGTCGAAAAGGTCACCGCTTCCGGCGCGCAGGTGCTGTGGGTCACGGACCCCATGCACGGCAACACCGTGACGTCCCCGAACGGGTACAAGACACGCAATTTTGACGACGTCATTGACGAAGTGCGCGGCTTCTTCGAGGTGCACCATGCCTTGGGGACTGTTCCCGGCGGCCTGCATGTGGAAATGACCGGTGACGACGTCGCCGAGTGCCTCGGCGGCGCTGATCCCATCGACCAGGAAGCTTTCCTGGACCGCTATGAGTCCGTCTGCGACCCCCGGTTGAACCACATGCAGTCCTTGGAAATGGCCTTCCTGGTGGCCGGGGCACTCGCCAAGCACTGACGTCAGGCCGGCGCTGCGGGTGCGGTGTGGGCGGGCCTGTCCCGCCTACACCACGGTCAGTGTGATGACTGATCCTTCAGGTACTTTCTTCTCCACCGGGTCCTGGTCGCGCACTGTGCCGAAGAACCCGCCAAGGATGTTGTTCACCTGGACCTTGAAGCCCAGGCCCTCAAGGGCACGCTTGGCCTCGGCTGCCTGCTTCCCGATGTAGCTGGGCACCTCCACCAGCCTGGGCCCCTTCGAGATGGTCAGGGTCACCGTTCCGCCACGGGTGAGGGTCCCATTGGCCGGGGACTGACTGACCACAGCGCCCTTGGGGATGGTCCTGTCAAACACCTCTTCACGCGCAACGTCAGCTTTGAGCCCGGCCGCCTTGATGGCGTCCTTTGCATCATCCTCATCCTGGCCCACCACGTTGGGCACCGGGATCGGTTCGGGGCCTTTCGAGACCACCAGGTTGACGGGTGTTCCACGCCGCGCGGGGGCATCCGCGGCCGGATCCTGCGAAAGGACTACGCCCGCGGCCACAGATTCATCAAACTGCTCAGTGACAGTCCCAAGCGCCATCCCGGCGGCGTTGAGCCCGGTCTTGGCCTCCTCCAGTGTGCCGCCGGTCAGCCCGGGCAGCGGGAAAAGTTGCGGACCCTTTGAGACAAACACCGAGACCGGCTGGAACTTCCGGATCTCGGAGCCGGCCGGCGGCTCGGTACCCACCACCAGCCCGTTGGGTACGTCGTCATCGAAGACATCCCGGGTGGTGGACCCGAAACCTGCCTGGCTAAGGAGTTCCTGGGCTTGTGCCACCGTCTTGTTCGCCACGGAAGGGATAGCCGCGGCCGAGCCGGGCCCCATACCGAAAAACCAGCCGGCACCTGTTGCCAGCAGAGCGGCGATGACCAGGACCACCACCCATAGGACTCCGCGGC
Organism: Arthrobacter sp. Z1-9; assembly: GCF_054792695.1. Taxonomy (NCBI): domain Bacteria; kingdom Bacillati; phylum Actinomycetota; class Actinomycetes; order Micrococcales; family Micrococcaceae; genus Arthrobacter; species Arthrobacter sp. Z1-9. Next base: position 1,740,959 of record NZ_CP096456.1, read on the forward strand.
GGCGCGGGTTGCCTTCGCGCAGGTTGCGTGCCGGGGTGGCCGCTGCGCGCGCCCGGGCTTTCCCGTCCTCCTTGTCGGCCTTGCGTTGGGCCCGCTTGCTCATCGGCGCGGGCACGGGGGCAGCCCACCGGGCGTCGTCTGCCGTGTCCGGCGGAGTGAGAACGCGCCGATGCCCGGGCACTGGGGGCGATGCCTCCCGGCCGGGACCCCGACCGACCTGTTCCTGCAGCGGCTGCGGCTGGTACGGTTGCGCGGCGGGCCGGCCAAACGGCATAACGCTGGTTAAGCTACTTGTGCGGGCTATGACTTCGGTGCGGTTCTGGTTTCCGGCGGGGTCGTGGCCGCTGGAATCCAAGGCCGCGGGAGGCTGCAGGTCCAGTTCGCGGTCGCTGAGGTTGGTCCTGATGTGGCGCAGTTCCTGGAGCAGCGCATTGCCGTCGATGGGGCGGTTCTCCGGATCGTTGGCAGTACACCACAGCACCAGTTCGTCCACTTCTGCGGCCAGTCCCGGCACCAGTGCCGAAGGTGGACCCACTGCGCCATTGACGTGCTGGTATGCCACCTGGATCGGGACTTCGCCGGTGAACGGCTGCTGGCCGGTCAGCATCTCGTAGAGCATGATTCCCACCGAGTAGACGTCGCTCCGGGCGTCAGCGGGTTTACCGAGGACGAGTTCGGGGGAGAGGTAGGCAAGGGTTCCGAGCAGCGCTCCCGTGCTGGTGGAGGTAGTGACCGCGCGGGCCAGCCCGAAGTCGCCTATCTTGATTCTGCCGTCATCGGCGATCAGGACGTTTTCGGGTTTCACGTCCCGATGGATGAACCCGGCAGCGTGCGCGGCGCCGAGGCCTTCCACCACTGGATCGATCAGCGCCAAAGCAAGCCGTGGCGGAAGCGCACCTTTGTCCTTGATGACGTCCCGAAGTGTATGGCCCTTGATGTACTCCATGACCAGATATGCAGTGTGGGCGTCGGTGCCCTGGTCCAGCACCCCCACGACGTGGGGGTGGGACAGCCGGGCGGCAGCCTTGGCCTCCCGGCCCAGCCTCCCGAGAAAGCTCTCGTCGGCGGAGAGGTGGGGGTGCAGCACCTTCAGCGCCACGTCCCGCTCCAGCCTCTGGTCCGTCGCCACGTAAACGGTGGACATGCCGCCGCGCGCCAGCCTGGACCGGACGGCGTACCGGTTGTCCACCACGGTTCCTACCAGAGGGTCTGACACGTATTCCTGCACCCTACGATCGTAATCCAGCAAACGGGTCCGAACCGATACGGGTCCGAACCGATACCGGCCCGGACCCGTGCAGGCTGCTCCTTGCTTCGGCGACGCTTGCGAAGCGGAGAGGGTGCTAGCCGAAGTTCTTCTGGTGTGCCTTGATGGCCGCGACGTAGGCCTTGGTGTCGTCGTACATGCCGTACTTGCTGACCGAGTACTGGCCCTGGTAGTAACCGGCGATGGCGGTGTCCCTGTCCTTGCTGGTGGCGAGGAGTTGGCGGATGATGGCCACCCCGGCGGTTGCATTGTCATAGGGATCCAGGAGGTTCAGCTTCCGCCCCACCAGGTCCGATGCCCACTGGCCCGAGCTTGGAATGACCTGCATGGTCCCGATGGCATTGGCGGGGGAAACCGCGCGCTGGTCGAAGCCGGACTCCTGGTGGGCGAAGGCGAGGGCGAGTGAGGGCTCCACACCCATGGCACGCGCGGTGTCCGCCACGATGCCGCGCATCTGCTCCCGGGAGGGGACCGGCGAAGCGTTCAGGAGTGCCTTGTTTTCGTTCGCTGAACTCACCACGGCTGCCGGATAGGTGAAGCCAAGGAAGGAACTGGGCACCAACGGCGTGACAGATGCCGCCGGCTGCGGAGCCTGCTGGCCGGCGCCGGGGATGGCCAACTTGTTGCCCGGGTAGATCACGGTGCCCATGTTCATCCGGTTGGCGGAGAGGAGTTCCGAAAGCTTTACGCCGTGGCGTGAAGCGATGGCGGACAGCGTGTCGCCGGCCTTGACGGTGTAGGAGCCTGATGCCGGCGCAGTGCCGGAAGTGTTGGCCAGTGCCGGGGCGGGAGCTGCCGGCGCAGGAGCAGGGGCAGCCGGGGCCGGAGCAGCATCGCCGCCGCCGACTTTGACTTTCTGCCCGGGGTAAATGATGGAACGCATGTTGAGGTTGTTCCAGGCGAAGACGTCCGCGAGGCTCACCTTGTGTTTTGCCGCAATGGCGCCCAGCGTGTCACCCGGCTTCACGGTGTAGGTGGCGCCACCGCCGGCAGTGGAGGGGGCGGCGGGAGCAGCGGCCGGAGCGGGGGCTGCGGGCGCGGAGGCCGAACCCGAAAGCTTGATCTTCTGTCCCGGGTAAATGATGGTGTTCGCCTGCAGGTTGTTGAGCTTCAGGATTTCGCCCGTGTTCAGGCCGAACCTGCCGGCAATGCCACTGATCGTATCGCCGCGGGCGATCGTGTACTCGGCCGGTACAGCGGGCTGTGCCGGCTTGAAAGCCGTGGGGATTGCGGTGGAAACGGATGACGCCGGGATGACAGCCGCCGTCGTCTGTGCTGCGGCCTGCGCTTTCATGGCCGCGGCGAGTGTGGCCGGTACGGCCCGGGCAGGCTGTTCAGCGGCGGCAGGCTGGGCGAGGGCTAAGGATGACAATACGACCGCTGGCAGCGCTGCCGTAGTGGCAGCAATCATAGGCAGACTCGGCTTGGGGGGCTGCTTGGGCGAGCGGGACATCGTCATGGAAAGAATCCTCTTCTCAACTGCGGGGCGCGGGCGGGGATGCCGCTTTTATTCGATACTACTGTTACTGCTGTGATTACTGTTACGAATGTGATCTATGTGAATCTCTCACGAATTTGTAGTTAGCACAAGAATTCCCGCATTACCCGCAATCCGGATTTTGTGGAGTGTCCGCAGGTCAGGAGTGCCGGAGGGAATTTACCGACTAGGCGCGATGGTATCCACCATGGCAACCTTGATCCGTGAGTACTGTAGAAAACCTCGTGGGCGAATGGTTGCCCTTGCCCGACGTCGCCCGTTTATTGGATGTTTCCATCACCCGGGTGCACAGTTTGCTTGACGAACACGCCCTGGCGGCTTTGCGTGTGGGGGAGCGGAATATCCGCTCGGTTCCGGCTGAATTTCTTCAGGACGGCCAGGTGGTGGATAGCCTTAAAGGCACCATTGTTGTGCTCGCAGACGCCGGCTACTCCGACGAAGACCTCATCATTTGGCTTTTCACGCCGGACGAATCGTTGCGCGGACGTCCCATCGACGCCCTGCGGGAGGGCCGCAAGACGGAAATCAGGCGCAGGGCGCAAACCCTGGCCTGGTGACCAGCGAGCCTTGGCTGCCTGTATCAGGAGGCGCGGCTGACGGTTGCTTCAGCCAGCCTCCGCAGGGCGGTTTTCGGCAGTTCATCCAGTGGAAGTGCCTCGAGGGCGTCGAAGGCTGCCGCGCCGAACTCATCAATAAGGACTTCGGTGGCCTGCAATGCTCCGGACTCCTCGATGATTCGCCGGATCTCAAGAATGTCGTCATCGGCGAGGTCGGGGCTGCCCAGCCTGGCGTCGATAAAGGCGGATTCGGTGGCCGACGCCTGGTCCAAAGCCAGGGCCACCAAAACAGTCCGCTTGCCTTCGCGCAAGTCATCGCCGGCGGGCTTGCCAGTGGTGAGCGGGTCGCCGAACACACCGAGCACGTCGTCCCGAAGCTGGAAGGCCTCGCCAAGGGGCAAGGCAAACGCCGAGTAGCCGCGGAGAAGTTCATTCGAGGCGCCCGCCAGTGCTCCGCCGAGCGCCAGCGGGTGCTCGGTTGAATACTTGGCTGACTTGAACCTGATGATGGACTGCGCCCTGCTGACGGCACCTGCCCGATCCCGTACCGGCCCGGCCACTTCCTCCAGGATGTCCAGGTACTGTCCGGCCATCACCTCGGCCCGCATGAGGTTGAAAATCAGCCGGGCGCGGCTGCCCGCTGCCGCCCGCTCGCCAATATCGGTGAAGGCTTCCTCGCTGAAGGAAAGGCAAAGATCGCCGGCGAGGATTGCAGCGGCTTGCCCGAACCGCTCACTGTCCAGGGCCCAGCCGCGGGTCCCGTGGAGTTCGCTGAAGCGGCGGTGGACGCTGGGTCCGCCCCGCCTGGTATCTGACCGGTCAATGATGTCGTCATGGATCAGCGCCGCAGCCTGGAACAATTCCAGCGCGGCTCCGGCCGTCACGACCTGCTGGGCGGACGGTTCTCCACCGGCGCCCCGCCACCCCCAGTAGCACATCAGTGCACGAAGGCGCTTTCCGCCGGTCACCAGGTTGGAGATGGAGCCCATGATGGGGTCGATGTCCGGTGAGATGGCGGACATCACGGACTGCCGCGACGTGAGAAAATCAGTCAGCTCGCCGGCAACCGCCGCCACAAAGCCGGCCTGTTCATTCCTTAACTGCTCGGCTGCCGTCACTTGGCTGACTCAGCTGCCACGTTGGCGCCGATGGTAAACGTGACAACACCAGCCGCTTCCACGGCGGAGAGATTTACCGTCTCATTGTCTCCCCGGACAAAGTCCTTCGAAGCTACGGCCCCCACGGCGTCGCCCGGGACCGCCTTGAATCCGCGGACCTCCAGTTCCTTGGTGTAAAAGTCCATAACGGTTGCCGTGGGCGAGGTGATGGTGGCAACCAGGGCGGCGGTTGCAGGCGCGGACGCCTTGTCGAAGCTGCTGGACACCACGCTTGCGCCGGGCATGAGCGGCAGGAGCTGCTGGGGGAAGCCTTCGACGACGGCGCCTACTGTTGCCGAGGTGTTGGGCGAGGCGGAGGGACTGGCCGAGGCCGTCACGGTGGAGAGGGCGGTCTCCGTTGCGGAGGCGGAGGCGGAGGCCGAGGGTGCCGGTGTTCCTGAGGGCGTTGGGCTGCAGGCGGCGAGGGCCAATGCTGCCGCAGCGAAAGCGGCCAGGGCTGCTGGCCTAAGGTTTCCAATGACCGTCACAGGGACTTTCCTCCTGGTGTAGAAGCCGGATTCAGCCTTCAGTTTAGTCAGTACAAAAGCGATAGGATTGCAGCCGTGGGACCTGTTGGGACGAACGAGCCGGCCGGAGCAGGTCTTCGGCGCCGCAGGCGCAACTGCATCATGCATGTGGACATGGACGCCTTTTTCGTCTCCGTGGAACTCCGCACCCGGCCCGAACTGAGGGGCAAGCCCGTCATCGTCGGCTATCCCGCGGAACGCTCGGTGGTCCTCTCCGCCTCCTACGAAGCCAGGGCGTTCGGCGTCAAGTCGGCCATGCCAATGACAGTGGCTATGCGGATGTGCCCGCAGGCAGTTGTCATCGAGCCCCGGCACAAGCTGTACTACGAAGTTTCCGCCGAGTTGATGGCAATCTTCGGATCCATTACCGAACTCGTCGAGCCGCTCAGCGTGGATGAAGCTTTCCTGGATGTCAGCGGCGCCATACGCAGGCTGGGTCCGCCGCGGACCATTGGTGAGCTGATCCGGAGCAGGGTGGCCGCCGACCTGGGCATTACCGCCTCGGTGGGAATCGCGGAGACAAAGTTTGTGGCAAAAATCGCCTCCACCCGCTGTAAACCCAATGGCCTGCTCCTGATCGGGCCGGACGAAACGGTTCCTTATCTCCACAACCTGCCGGTCGGGGCTCTTTGGGGCGTAGGCGCGAAAACCACCGACGTCCTGGCCCGGATGGGCATCAGAACCGTGGCGGACCTGGCAGCCACTCCCGTCTCCTCCCTCAAGAAAATGCTTGGCGCCACCGGAATCCACGTACACCAGCTCGCGTGGGGGATAGACCCCCGTCCGGTGACGCCGGTCCGCCTGGAGAAGAGCATCGGCGCGGAGGAAACCTTTGCGGAGGACACCGCCGACGACGCCCTCCTCCACCGCGAGCTGCTGCGGCTCTCGCACCGTACTGCAGAACGGCTGCGCAGCTCCGGAATGGTGGCCCGGACCGTCGCCTTGAAGCTGCGCTTCGCGGACTTTTCCACCATCACGCGCAGCCGGACAGTGCAGACGCCCGTGGACAGTGCACAGCTCATTTATGGAGTGGCGCTTCAGCTCCTGGATTCCGTGGCCAGGCCCATGAGCGTCAGGCTGGTAGGAGTGCGGGCCGAGCAGCTTGAAGAAGCAGCGCGGACTTCGCTCCAGCTGAGTATCGACCGCAGGGATGACAACTGGCGGGCTGCCGAGCAGGCCGTGGACCAGGTGGCCCGCAAATTCGGCGGTAAATCGGTCCTTCCGGCCCGGCTCCTCGAGCCTGACGGCAGGTCCGGATAAGCCGGGCAATTAAGGGGCCCGGAAGACCGCGGGGAAAGTCATTGCCGTCTTTCAGAACAGCCCTGAACAAACTATCCTTATAGATACGAAGTTTTTGAGTGACGGACTTACTGCCGGACTCTCTTGGACATGCTCCCGCTCCAGCGTCTGCATGCCAGGTTAGCGCTTTCGCCATAGTCGGCGGCGGCGGGAACCACTAGGGCATGCCGGACGTTATCCGAGCAGAAGTAGTGGCTGGGATCAGCCCGGACGTTGGCCTACAAAAGGAGGTCGTGATGCCGCTGTCGGAGCACGAACAGAAGCTGCTTGAGCAGCTGGAGAAGCAGCTTCACGAGGATGACCCAAAGTTCGCGAACTCCATGGGGTCGGACCCCGGGCGCTCGTGGTCGACGAGACACGTCGTGATCGGCGTCCTATGTGCGCTGGCCGGCGTCTTCCTCTTACTGGTGGGCGTCACCCTTCAAAACATATTTGTTGGTGTCCTGGGCTTCATCGTGATGGGCGGCGGTGTGTACTTCGCCACGATGCGCAGCGGCTCGTCGGGCGCCAAGGGCGCCAAGTCCGGCACGGGCAAAGCCGGCAAACAGCGGAGCTCCTTCATGAGCAGCCTGGAGGAGCGCTGGGACGAACGCCGCAGGGGCGAGCCCTAGACTCTTCGGGCGTCCGCCGATCCGGACGCCCCACCGTCACTCCACTTTGCTCCCCAGGACGGGGGAGCACGCCACAAAGACCCGCTTCGGCGGGTCTTTTTGCGTTTAAGCGGCGCCAATACCCGCAGCAGCAGCCACTTGCCGCAGCAGGTTCCGCTTTTGCCGGCCCGGACGGTCAGGCCTGCGCCGGAATTCCTCCACCTCCCACCACCAGCGTGATTCCGCCTGTTTTAGCGTCCCTTTTCCCACTGATTGGGCTGCTCAGCCGCCTTTTCACGTTGACTGTGGTGGAAAGTGGAGTAATGTGGAGGACATAAGAGGGTGGTTGCAACATAGGGGATGTGCAGTTCCTGACATCGGACAGGCGGTGGGCCAGTGTTTCTGGGCACGCATTCGCCACGTCTGGATGAAAAGGGGCGGATCATTCTCCCCGCGAAGTTCCGGGAGGAACTTGCCAGCGGACTGGTCCTTACCAGGGGCCAGGAACGTTGCATCTACGTCTTCAGCGAGAAGGAATTTGCTCGGGTCCACGAGCAAATGCGGGAGGCGCCAATCTCCTCAAAACAGGCGCGGGACTATATCCGTGTCTTTCTCTCTGGAGCCTCTGACGAGGTACCTGACAAGCAGGGGCGCGTGACCATTCCACCGGCGCTCCGGGAGTACGCAGGGCTCGGGAGGGAACTGGCCGTCATCGGCGCCGGAACCCGCGCCGAGATCTGGGACGCCCAGGCTTGGAACGAATACCTCGCGGAGAAGGAGACCGCCTTCTCTGAAACCGACGACCCCATTCCGGGCATTCTCTGACCGGAACAGGTCAGCGGGCAGCTTTCTTGGTTGAGATCTCCAGCCGGCCCATCGGCTGGCCAACCTGGCTCACTTCCCCGGAGCCAGGCGGGCAGGACGATAGGCGCGGATGGGGATCTGGGCCAAGAACCAACCAGGTGACAGCGACGGCGAGAGAGGACGAGGCATGAACGATCAACCGAAGCCCACGTCCGAACGCCATGTGCCGGTCCTGCGGGACCGGTGCATCAATTTGTTGGCTCCCGGTTTTGAAGCCGCCAGGAGCCGCGGCGAAACCCCTGTTGCCATCGATGCGACGCTGGGCATGGGAGGCCATTCCGAGGCCATGCTGCAGCGCTTTCCGGACCTGCACCTGATCGGCATCGACCGGGATGAAGAAGCCCTTGCACTGGCGGGGGAGCGGCTGGCGCCGTTTGAGGCACGTACAGACCTTGTCCACGCCGTGTATGACGAAATTAAAGACGTCATTGCGGACCTCGGCGTCCCCGAAGTTCACGGAATCCTGATGGACCTGGGCGTTTCCTCGCTCCAGCTGGACGAGCGCGAACGGGGCTTTGCGTACTCGTTTGATGCCCCGCTGGATATGCGGATGGACACCAGCCGCGGCCAGACCGCGGCCGACGTGGTCAACAACTACAGCGAAGAGGAACTCGTCCGGATTATCCGGAAGTGGGGCGAGGAGAAGTTTGCCGGCCGGATTGCGAACAGAATTGTCGCTTCCCGGGCCCTGAAGCCCTTCACCACCACAGGCGAACTGGTGGAGCAGATCCGCGCCGTCGTTCCCGCCGGCGCCGCCAAAACCGGCGGCCACCCTGCGAAAAGGACATTCCAGGCCCTTCGGATTGAGGTCAATGAGGAGCTCGACGTCCTGGAACGCGCCGTGCCCGCGGCCGTGGACTCCACAGCACTGGGAGGCCGCATCGTGGTCATGTCCTATCACTCCCTGGAGGACAAGATCGTCAAGGGAGTCTTCCAGGCCCGCTCCAAATCCTCCGCTCCACTCGGGTTTCCCGTTGAGCTGGAAGAACATAAACCGGAACTGAAGACCCTGACCAAAGGCACCGAAGTGCCAACCGCCGTCGAAATCGCCGAAAACCCCCGCGCTGCGTCAGCAAGGCTGCGTGCGGTGGAACGTATCCGAACCAGGAGAGCTTAGTGAGCACCGCTGCCGTCAAGAACTTTCCCGTCGTTTCCGGTTCGGCGGCCAAGCAGCTTCCTGCGGGTTCGCCGGCTGCGCCGCGCCGGAGCCGCACCCCGCTGTCCGTAGTCCGGACCGTTCCCCGGAAGCGGCGCGCCCCCTTCGTGGTGCTGTGCTTTGCCATGCTTGCCGTGGCCCTGATCGCCGTTCTCGTCCTGAACATCTCGGTGTCCACGGCGCAGTACCAGTTGGTGGAATTGCGCGCCAAGCAGAGCACGCTGACGAAGCAGAACCAGGACCTCACCCAGCAGGTCCAGAACTTCGAGGCACCCCAAAACCTCGCTGCGCAGGCGACGAAGCTGGGGATGGTGCCTTCCACTGTTAAAGGCCAAATCGACCTGTCCACCCTCTCCGTCACAGGAAAGGCAACCCCCGCTGCCAAGGACGGCGCTGCCGGGGCCGTTATTCCCGCGCCAGCTGTCCCCGGCCAGCTGACAGTGGTTCCGCCCGTCAGCAAACGCGACCCCCTGGAAGCCCGGAAGCCCGTTGAGGACGTCCCGGCAGCTGCCCCGGCTGCCGCAGCCCCCGGCGCTGCCCCTGACGCGGCCACCGGCACTGCCCGGGAGGGGACACCCGCCCAGACGCCGACGGCGCCCGCTCCGGCACTGCCTCCCGTGGAGCTCCACGGCGGTTCGGTTCCCGCGCCCGAGCAGAAGGTCCCCGGACAGTAACACGGCAGGTCTGACAGGCAACAAGGTCGAGCAGCAAGGAATATCACGGTGGCGCAGAGGACCGGCACGGCAAGCAGCGGCAAGGTACCCAACGCCAAGAAACGACTCCGCCTGGGCCTTGGCATCATGCTGACGCTCCTTCTGGTGGTGGGCGGGAAACTCTTCCTGGTCCAGGGACTGGACGTCGGGGGAATGGCCGAAGCCGCGCTGAACAGCCGGATGAAGCGGACCGTCCTGCCGGCCGAGAGGGGCAGCATCCTGGACTCCCGCGGCACCGTGCTGGCCAACAGCGTGATCCGCTACAACGTGGTGGTGGACCAGCGGGTGAACACCAAAACGGAAACGTTCAAGCGCCTGGACACGGTGGACGGCAAAGAGAAACTGGTGGACGTCAGCCGGGACCAGGGGCTCACTGAGCTCGCAGCCGCCCTGGGCATGGAGAAGGACGCCATCAGGGACGCCGTTACCGGCGAGCAGCCCTATTACATTGTGGCCAAGGACGTAAAACCGGATATCGAGGACCGAATCTCCAAGCTGCAGATACCGGGCATCGTCACGGAGGGCGTCAGCAAGCGGGTCTATCCCAATGGTTCCGTGGCGGGCGGCATCATCGGATTTTTGCAGGACGGCGCCACCGGCCAGGCCGGCATAGAACAGACCCAGGACGGACTGCTGAAGGGCGCGGATGGGGAACGCCTTTTCGAGATCGGCGCTGACGGCCTCCGCATCCCCGTGGGCGTGGACGAGCTGACATCCCCCCAGGATGGCAAGGACGTCAAGCTGACCCTCAACTCCGACCTTCAGTACTTTGCCCAGCAGGCCATCCAGAGCCAGTCGGACAAATTGGGCGCTGAGTGGGGCGTCATCATCGTTATGGACGCAAAGACCGGCGACCTGGTGGCCATGGCCGACACCAATTCCCCTGATCCCAATGACCCCGGCCGGGTGGCGGCCAAGGACCGCGGCGTCCGCGCCGTTACCGCGGCCTACGAGCCCGGCTCCGTGGAGAAGATGATGACGGCCGCTGCCCTCATCGAAGAGGGCAAGGCCAAACCGCTCGATTCGTTCACGCTCGGGCCCACCTACACCGTGGACGGGCAGACCTTCAGCGACGCCTTTGCCCATGGCACGGAGGATCGCACCCTCGCGGGCATCCTGGGCTATTCGATGAACACGGGCACCGTGATGGCCGGCCAGCGCCTCAGCAAGGAGCAGCGGTATGACTGGCTCAAAAAGTTCGGCATCGGCGAGGCCCCGGACATCGGGCTGCCGGCCACCGCCTCCGGCATCCTCACCCCCTGGCAGCAGTGGGACGGGCGCCAGGAGTACACCGTGCTCTTCGGCCAGGGCGTGTCCCAGTCCACCCTCCAGACTGTGCGGGCGTTCCAGTCCATTGCCAACAACGGCGTGATGCTGCAGCCCCGGCTCATCGATGCGTACGTAGCGCCGGACGGAACCGAGGAAAAGGTGCCGGCCGCGCCGGCCCGGCAGATCGTGTCGGAGAACACCGCCCAGCAGGTCCAGGACATCCTGGAGAGCGCTGTCACCGAGGGGCAAATCAAGGACGCGGCCATCGACGGCTACCGGGTGGGCGCAAAGACGGGCACGTCCGAGTCGCCGTGCGACGACGGCAAGTCCGGGTTCTGCGGCTACACGGCCTCCATGGTGGGGATGGCACCGATGGATGATCCGCGGTTTATTGTGGAGGTGGTACTCCAGCGGCCCAAGGGCAGCATCTACGGGATTACCAACGGGCCGGTCTTCCGGTCGGTCATGAGCCAGGCACTGCGGACCTACAACGTCCAGCCGTCCACAGGCGAACCGGCCCGGCTGCCCCAGTTCGCCAAGTAGCATCCGGCAGCAGCAGTCCGCACCAGCAGCACTACCGGTTCATCCATGCCGGGCACGATCCACTAGCACCATCGGAGATTCCTTGTCTGAGCTCAACCCGTCCGATAGCCGCGCCGTCCCGGAGGGACCGTCCGGCCAGGGCCGCTTCCGCCCGTCAACTGTTGAAGCGGTCCGGCTGGCAAGCATTTGCGATGCCATCGGCGTCGCGGTTCCCGGCCCGGCCGCGGAGGTGGCCATCACCGGAATTTCATTGAACTCACGCGCCGTGGAGCCGGGGGACCTTTACGTAGCGCTCCCGGGCGCCACCCGCCACGGCGCCGACTTCGTTCCGCAGGCCATCGAAGCGGGAGCCGCCGCCGTCCTCACGGACGACGCCGGAGCCAGGCTGCTGGCGCTGTCCGCCGACATTCCGGTACCCGTGATCATCGTGGACTCGCCCCGCAATGTGGTGGGGCCGCTGTCCGCCTTGATCTACCAGAGCCAGCCGGGTGCCGGGCAGCCGCAGTTGTTTGGCGTGACAGGGACCAACGGAAAGACCACCACCACCTACTTCATTGACGCGCTGCTGCGCGCACTGGGCCGGAAAACCGGGTTGATCGGCACCATTGAAATCCATGCCGGCGGCGACCCTATCCCCAGCCTGCTCACCACCCCCGAATCCACGGATGTGCACGCGTTGCTGGCCCTCATGCGTGAAAGGGGACTGGCAGCGGCCGCCATGGAAGTCTCGTCCCACGCCATCTCCTTCCAGCGGGTTGACGGGGTGCTGTTTGATGTTGCCGGCTTCACGAACCTGACCCAGGACCACCTTGACCTGCACCTCACCATGGACGACTACTTCAGCACCAAGGCGGAGCTTTTCACTCCAGGCCGCGCCCGTGCAGCCGTGGTGACGGTCGACGACGAATGGGGCCGCCGCCTTGCCGGCGCTACGGCAGTGCCGGTCACTACCCTGGCCACCTCCGCCGGAACCGTGGCCGACTGGACCGTCACGAAGACTGCCGCGCGCGGCCTCGGCACCGAATTCACTTTGAGCGGGCCCCGCGGCGCCGTGCTCACAGTGCACACCGGCCTCCCCGGCAGCTTTAACGTTGCGAACGCTGCGCTGGCGGCAGTGATGGTCCTGACGGCAGGCGTGGACACCGCCACGCTGCAGGCAGCACTGGACGAGTCCGACCCCTTCACTGTTGCGGTGCCGGGGCGCATGCAGCTCGTTTCCGAAGAGCCCGCTGCGATCGTGGATTTCGCCCACAACACGGATGCGCTGGCAAGGGCCCTGGAGGCGGTGCGGTCTCCCCAGCCGGGATCCAACCTGATCGTGGTGTTTGGTGCCACAGGCCAGCGTGACCAGGGTAAACGCCCGGCAATGGGTGCCATCGCCGCCCGGCTCGCGGACACCGTGATCATCACCGATGACGACCCCCACGATGAGGACCCGGCTGCCATCCGTGCCGACGTCCTGACAGGGGCCCGGGAAACGAAAGAAGAGCACTCCCTGGCCTGCGAGGTCCTGGAGGTCTTCCCCCGCGCCGAAGCGATCCACCGTGCCGTTGAGCTGGCCCGGCCGGAGGACACCATCCTTGTGGCCGGCCGGGGCCATGAGGTGTGGCAGGAGGTCAAAGGCGTCAACCTCGCCCTGGACGACAGGGTTGAGTTGCGAAGTGCCTTGACAGCCAGGGGATTCAACGTTCTCCAAGACGACCGGATAGAGTCCTAGACCGAGATGATTGCATTTACTGCGGCGGAGATCGCCGAAATCACTAATGGGCGCCTGGACGCCGATCCCGGGATCACGCCCCTTTCGGTGGTCACGGACTCACGCGAATCCACAGCCGGTTCGCTCTACGTCGCAAAGCCGGGTGAGCACGCGGACGGCCACGACTTCGTGGCAGCCGCCTTCGCAGCGGGCGCCACCCTTGCCCTGGTGGAGCGTCCGGTGTCCGCTCCGGACGGGACCCACTATCCCTCGGTGCTGGTTGCGGATGCCGTGCTTGCCATGGGGGCACTGGCCAAAGAGGCTGTGCGCAGGATCCGTGCTGCGCGCGCCCGGGAAGGCAGCGAACTCACAGTAGTGGGGATCACCGGCTCGGCCGGAAAGACCACCACCAAGGACCTGCTCGCAGGAATCCTGGCAGCCCAGGGAAACACCGTCGCGCCGCAGGGGTCCTACAACGGCGAGATCGGCGTACCGCTCACCGTCTTCCGCGCCGGAACAGAAACCCGCTACCTCGTGATCGAGATGGGCGCCACCGGAATCGGGCACATCCGCTACCTCGCGGACATGGTCAAACCCGACATCGGCGTAGTGCTCGCCGTCGGAACGGCCCACGCCGGGGAGTTCGGCGGAGTGGACAACATCGCCCTCGCCAAGGGGGAGCTTGTCGAAGCCCTTGCCCCCTCAGGCACCCCCGTCCTGAACCTCGACGACGAGCGGGTGGCCGCCATGCGCGCACGCACGTCGGCGCCGGTACTTGGTTTTTCCGCGGAAGGCCGTGGGGACGCTGCCGTGCAGGCAGTCAACGCCGACACCAATGCCGGGGGCCATCCCGAATTCGACCTTCAGCTCCCGGACGGCGAAACCGGCCTGCACGTCAGCAGCCGCCTCATCGGTGCGCACCATGTGGGAAACCTCCTGGCCGCCGCAGCCGCGGCGTGGGCTGCCGGGGTGCCCGGACAAAACATAGCGGACTCCCTCAGCAGCCAGACTGCCGCCAGCCGGTGGCGCATGGAGCGCACCGAGCGGGCAGACGGCGTCACCATCATCAACGACGCCTACAACGCCAACCCTGAATCCATGCGCGCCGCCCTGCGGACGCTGGCGGACCTGGGCCGCGGCAGGCGTACCTGGGCCGTACTCGGAGCCATGCTCGAACTCGGCGGGGACTCCATCCGGGAACATACCGCGGTGGGCACCCAAGTGGTCCGGCTCAACATTTCCCGCCTCCTGGTGGTGGGCCGGGAAGCCCGGGCGCTGTACGTATCAGCGGTGCAGGAGGGCTCCTGGGGCGATGAGTGCCTTTTCGCGGAAACGGTGGACGAGGCTTACGAACTGCTGGACTCCGAACTTCAGCCAGGCGACCTGGTGCTTTTCAAGTCCTCGAACAGCGTGGGACTTCGCCATTTGGGGGATCGGATAGCAATACCCCGACCAACCCCGCAACCCGCCGATGAAAGGAGCACTCTGCTGTGATTGCACTTTTGATCGGCGCCGGCCTGGCGCTCCTATTCGCCCTGGTGGGGACGCCGCTCTTTATCCGGCTGCTGGTCCGCCGCGGCTACGGCCAGTTCATCAGGGACGATGGTCCCACCTCGCACCACACCAAACGCGGCACACCCACCATGGGCGGAACGGTGGTGGTAGCGGCTGTACTGCTGAGCTACGGCCTCACCCACCTGATCATGCTGATGGTGAACCCGGACTCTCCTGGCCCCTCCGCCTCCGCTCTCATCCTGCTGTTCCTGATGGTGGGGATGGGCCTGGTGGGGTTCCTGGACGACTTCATCAAAATTTCCCGGCAACGCAGCCTCGGCCTCGACGCCAAGGCAAAACTGATCCTGCAGGCGGCCGTGGGCATCATCTTCGCGGTGCTGGCCCTGAACTTTCCCAACGGCGCCGGCGTCACTCCGGCCTCCACCAAAATTTCCCTGGTCCGTGACCTGCCCTGGCTGGACCTTGCTTTCGGCGGCACGGTCCTCGGAGCCATCCTCTTTGTGGTCTGGTCCAACCTGATTGTCACCGCCGCAACCAACGGCGTAAACCTGACCGACGGCCTCGACGGGCTCGCCGCAGGTGCCGCTGTGATGGTCTTCGGCGCGTACACGCTGATGGGAATCTGGCAGAGCAACCAGGCGTGCGGCTCACCCCGCCAGGCAGGCGGCGGTTGCTATTCCGTCCGTGATCCCCTCGACCTTGCGCTGCTGGCAGCCATCATGAGCGCGGCGCTGGTGGGCTTCCTGTGGTGGAACACTTCCCCGGCCAAGATCTTTATGGGCGATACCGGTTCGCTGGCCATTGGCGGCGCCATCGCCGGTTTCGCCATCCTGTCCCGGACCGAACTGCTCCTGGGCATCATCGGCGGCCTGTTCGTCCTGATCACCCTGTCCGTCATCATCCAGGTGGGCTACTTTAAGGTCACCGGCGGTAAACGGGTCTTCAAGATGGCTCCGCTGCAGCACCACTTCGAACTGCAGGGCTGGGCGGAAGTGACTGTGGTGGTCCGGTTCTGGATCCTGGGCGGACTCTTTGTCGCCGTGGGTCTTGGCATCTTCTACGCTGAATGGGTTGTGCTGCTGTGACCGTTTCCTCCCGACTCGAGAACCTCACCAGCTGGGACTCCGACTGGTCCGGACTGCGCGTAGCCGTTACCGGCATCGGCGTCTCCGGGTTCGCGGCAGCCGATACCCTCATCGAACTCGGTGCCCGCGTGGTGGTGGTGGACGCGGCCACAAGCGCGACGGCCAGGGACCATGCAGAAACCCTCAAGATCGTAGGCGCAGCCGATGTGCTGCTCGGCGAGGACGCAGTAACCCGCATTCCCCGGATCGACGGCGAACTTCCCGAACTCATCGTCACCTCACCGGGGTGGCGCCCCGACCAGGCCCTCTTGGCTGCCGCGGCGCGGGCGCACATCCCGGTGTGGGGCGACGTCGAACTCGCCTGGCGCGTACACGTGCGGGAAGGCCGCAAGACGGCGGACTGGCTTGCCATCACGGGAACAAACGGTAAGACCACCACTGTGGGCCTCACCGAATCCATGCTTCGGGCAGCCGGACTGAAGGCCATCGCCGTCGGCAACGTGGGAACCCCTATCCTGGACGCCATCCGCGATCCTGTAGAGTACGACGTCTTCGCTGTCGAGCTCTCCAGCTTCCAGCTTCACTGGGCGCAGTCCCTCTCGCCTGTGGCCAGCGTCTGCCTCAACGTCGCCGAGGACCATGTTGACTGGCACGGATCCTACAATTCCTACCTTGCCGACAAGGCGAAGGTCTACGAGCAGACGCAAAAAGCCTGCATCTACAACGCCGAACAAATCGAGACTGAACGCATGGTGGAGAATGCGGACGTAGTAGAGGGCTGCCGCGCCGTCGGTTTCACCACCGTCACCCCGGCCATCAGCATGCTTGGCGTGGTGGAGGGACTGCTCGTGGACCGGGCGTTCATCGCCGAACGCAAGGACAGCGCAGCGGAACTCGCCTCCATGAGCGACCTGGGGGCCTTCGCGCCCCGCCACATGGTGGCCAACGCCCTGGCCGCAGCCGGGCTGGTCCGCGCGTACGGGGTCGAGGCAAAGGCCGTGCGGCAGGGCATCCAGGATTACATCCCGGGTGACCACCGCATCCAGCCGGTGGCCCGCCGGGATGGGGTGCTGTGGGTCAACGACTCCAAAGCCACGAATCCCCATGCAGCGGCAGCCTCGCTGGCTACGTTCAGCAACGTCATCTGGATCGCCGGGGGCCTCTCGAAGGGAGTGACCTACGACGACCTGGTCCGGGAGAACGTCCAACGGCTCAAGGCCGTGGTGCTCATTGGAAGCGACACCACCGCGCTTACCGAGGCCCTCCAGCGACACGCGCCGGATGTCCCGGTGATCCTCCCGGCCACGGGTGAAACTGAAGACGTGCAGACTGCCCCCGTGGCTGGTGCCATCCACTCCGGTACTTCCGTGCCCGGTGAAACGGTGATGGCCAGGGCCGTGGCGTCAGCAGCGCAGCTCGCCGAATCCGGCGATACTGTGCTGATGGCTCCGGCAGCTGCTTCCATGGATCAGTTCTCTTCCTATGCTCACCGTGGCGACACATTCATTGAAGCTGTCCGCGAGCTGGTGGAAGGGCAGGCCCAGACCGGCGAGGAGTAACAATGGTCAGCACGCCTACGCGCCCGCAGCCACCCAAGCAGCAGCCCCCCAAACAGCAGCCAGGTGGACAGCAGGCAGGCAAGCCCCGCCCCGGCTCCTCGGCTGCCGAAGGAACGCGCCAGTCAACAGCGGCCGTCCGCGTCCGGACCGCCTACCGCCGGTTCTGGTCGGCCCTGGAGGGGACCGGAACCTCCCGGAACGGTTCCACGTACTACCTCATCCTGGGATCCACCCTGGCGCTGACGGCCATCGGCATCATGATGGTGCTGTCAGCCTCCAGCGTTGAATCCATTGCTGCCGGAAAGTCGCCGTACGGTGACGCGCTGAAGCAGGGCATGTTTGCCGCCATCGGCATCTTCACCATGTTTGTGCTGTCCCGGATCAACGTCACGTGGCTCAAACGGCTCGCCTGGCCGGCGATCGGTGCGGCGGCGGTCCTGCTTGTGCTGGTTCAGGTGGTCGGCGATGAGGTCAACGGCAACAAGAACTGGATTGACCTCGGCGGCATCACCTTCCAGCCGTCGGAGGCAGCAAAACTTGCCCTCGCCCTGTGGATGGCCACGGTCCTGGCCATGAAGGGAAAGCTGCTCAACCGGCCGGTGCATGTCTTCGTCCCGGCCGTTCCCGTGGCGGCCATCATTATCGGGCTGGTCCTGGCGGGCAATGACCTCGGCACCGCCATGATCATCATGATGATTACCGCGGCAGCGCTCTTCTTTGCCGGTGTTCCGCTGTACTTCTTTGGCATCGCCGGACTGCTCGGCGTTGTGTTGGCCGGTGTGATGGCGGTGACCAGTTCCAACCGCATGTGCCGCATCACGTCCTGGTGGACCGGTGAGTCCTGCGCCAACGGCATCGATGCCAACTACCAGGCCACCAACGGGCTCTATGGCCTGGCCTCCGGCGGCTGGTTCGGTGTGGGCCTGGGGCAGAGCCGGCAGAAGTACAGCTGGATCCCCGAAGCCCACAACGACTTCATCTTCGCCATCATCGGCGAGGAACTCGGACTGGTGGGCACCGTCGTCGTCCTCATCCTTTTCGCCATCCTCGGTGCAGCCATCTACCGGGTGGTGGTGGCGCAGGAAGGCATGTTCCACCGCGTGCTGGCCGGCACCATCATGGTGTGGCTGCTCGGCCAGGCAACTGTGAACATGTCGGTAGTGACCGGGCTGATGCCCGTTATCGGCGTGCCGCTGCCGTTCATTTCCTATGGCGGGTCCGCCCTGCTGATGTCCCTCTGCGCCATCGGTGTGGTGCTTTCCCTGGCCCGCGAGCAGATGGCCCCGGCGATCCGGCCCAAACGGATGCTGAACTTCAAGGCCAAGCCATCCCGGGCAACCACGCCCAAAAAGAAGACTGCAAGAAAGCGTGCCTAGCCCCACATGACGTCCCACAATCCCTCCATTGTCCTGGCGGGCGGCGGAACCGCCGGCCACATCAGTCCGCTCCTCGCCATTGCCGCTGCCGTCCGCACGGCAGCTCCCGGCGCCGCCATCCTCGCGGTGGGAACGCCGGCAGGCATGGAAACCCGCCTGGTTCCCGCCGCCGGTGTTGAGCTGGCGACGATTGACCGCGTGCCCTTTCCACGGAAGCCCTCCCTGGATCTCCTTCGCCTCCCCGGGCGGCTCGGCGGTGCCGTACGGCAGGCAGGCGCCATTCTGGACAAAGCCGGCGCAGACGTCCTGGTGGGCGTAGGCGGCTACGTGTGCACGCCCATGTACCTCGCTGCACGCAAACGCGGGATCCCGATCGTGATCCATGAGGCCAACATCCGTCCCGGGCTGGCGAACAGGGTGGGCGCCCTGTTCACCCGGCGCGTGGCGGTAGCCTTCGACACCACTCCGCTGAAGGGCGCCCTGCACGTGGGCATGCCCATGCGCACGGAAATCTCGCACCTTGACCGGCGGGCAACCCGCACGGCAGCCAGGGAGGCACTGGGACTGGACGCTGCCAAACCCACCTTGATCGTCACGGGCGGTTCGTCCGGTGCGCAGAGCATCAACCGGACCATTGCCGCCGCCCTCGGGCAGCTGGCCGGTGCCGGCATCCAGACCCTGCACATCACCGGCCGGGGCAAGTCCGTCCTGGATGACGAGGGCAGGCCATTGGCGGCCGAGGGTTACCGGCAGGTGGAATACATTGACGGCATGGAGCTGGCTTACGCGGCGGCCGACGTGCTGCTGGCCCGGTCCGGGGCCGCAACGGTGTGCGAGATTGCCGCTGTCGGCGTGCCGGCCGTCCTGGTGCCGCTGCCCATCGGCAACGGGGAACAGGCGCTCAACGCGGCAGGACTCGTGGCCGCGGGCGGCGCGGTGCTCGTTGCGGACCGTGACTTCACCTCTGAATGGGTGGGCAGCGAACTCATTCCCCTCGTCACCGACCAGTCCCGCCTCGCCTCGATGGCAGCCAATTCCTACCGGCTTGGCATCCGAAACGCCGACCAGCGCATGGCCGGCCTTGTCCTGGAAGCGGTGTCCGCATGAGTTTCCCCAGCATCCCCGGCCTTGCGTCCCTGGGCAAGGTCCACTTCGTCGGCGTCGGTGGCGTGGGCATGTCCGCAGTCGCCCGGATCATGGTGGCCCGCGGCGTACCGGTCAGCGGTTCTGATGCCAAGGACCTTCCTGTCATGGCGGACCTTGCCGCTGCCGGTGCGCGCATCGCCGTGGGGTACGACGCAGCCAACGTGGCGGACGCGCAGACCGTGGTGGCGGGTTCCGCCATCCGGCCGGACAATCCGGAGGTGATGGCAGCAAGGGAAGCAGGCGTGCCGGTGCTGCACCGCTCCGAAGCCCTGGCGGCAACCATGGGGGAGGACTTTGTGGTGACCGTAGCCGGGACACACGGCAAGTCCACCACTACCTCGATGGTCACCGTCCTGTTGCAGGGTGCCGGCCTGGACCCCTCCTTTGCCATCGGCGCCAATGTTCCGGCCCTGGGCGTTAATGCCGCCTCGGGAACGTCAGGAATCTTTGTGGCCGAGGCCGACGAATCGGATGGATCCTTCCTCAACTACCGGCCCAGGGTCGCGGTGGTGACCAACGTGGAGCCGGACCACCTGGACTACTACGGCACGGCTGAGGCAGTCTACGAATCGTTTGACCGCTTCACCGCACTGCTGCCGGCCGACGGCGTGCTGATCGCCTGCGCCGACGACGCCGGGGCACTTGCCCTCGCAGAGCGGACGCGCGCCCGCGGCAATACCCGCGTGGTCCTTTACGGGACGGGCGCCGCGGCGGAGCTGGTGCTGCACGACGGCGGTCCCGGAGACGTTGCCGTGTCCACGCCGGCGGGCCGCTTCCAGCTCGAACTGCAGGTGCCTGGCCGCCACAACGCCCTCAACGCCGCGGCCGCCTTTGCCGTAGCCCTCGAACTGGGCGTCGAGCCCGCAGCGGCCGCGGCTGCCCTGGCACACTTCTCGGGGGCTTCGCGGCGGTTCGAGCTGAAGGGCCAGGCACGGGGCGTACGGGTCTTCGACGACTACGCCCACCATCCCACCGAAGTCCGGGCAGCGCTTGCCGCGGCCCGCTCGGTAGCCGGCCGCCACAAGGTGCATGTCCTGTTCCAGCCGCACCTGTTCTCGCGGACCAGGGAATTCGCCCGTGAGTTCGCTGAGGCGCTGAACCTCGCCGATACAGCCTGGGTGCTGGACATCTACCCCGCCCGTGAGGATCCGATTCCCGGCGTCACAAGCCAGCTCATCGCTGACCACCTGGACGACGGTGGACAGCTGGTCCGGGCCGCGGAGGCCGTTGCCGCCCTTGCCGCTGTGGCCGGGGACGGGGACATTGTCCTCACGGCAGGTGCAGGTGATGTGACGGCATACGGGCCGCAGATCGTCGGGGCCCTGGATGCCTAGTTCCCGCCGCCCCACGTATGCCTCCACCGGCGGCCGCCCTGCCGCCGGGAGGACTGCCGCTGGGAAGACTCCTGCTGGAAAGACTGCCGCCGGCAACACTCCCGACCGGACCCCGCGCCCCGGGGCCAGCCGGGATACGGGCAGCGGCCCTGACGTCATCTCGGCCTCGCGGCCGGTAGCCGAACCCGCTCCGCCGTCGCCCAAAGCGGCGAAGAACACCGGCTTCGCGGGCCGGAAGAAGGACAGCCCGGCGAAAATTTCCCCGGCTTCCGAAGGCACGGCAGGAAATGTCGTGGCGTTTCCCGAACCCAAGGGCAAAAGGCGGAAGCGGAGCGCACTGATCGTGGCCGCGACGCTGGTTGCGGTCGTGGCCGCACTGCTGGCCGCCGCGGTCTTCTCCCCGGTCCTTGCCGTAGACACCGTTTCAGTTTCCGGGACCCGCCTGCTGACGCCCGCCCAGGTGCAGGCTGCCCTGGAACCCCTGCACGGGAAACCCCTTCCGCAGGTCACGGACGAGGAAGTGGGACGCCTCCTTGAACCGCTGGTTCAGGTCAAGTCGGTGTCCGCCGAGGCGCGCCCGCCGTCGGGCCTGGCGGTAGAGGTCCGCGAACGCCTGCCCGTGGCGCTGGTCAAGCAGGGGGAGCAGTACCAGCTCGTCGACGTCGAGGGCGTGCAGCTGGCCGCCACAGCGGATCCGGCGTCGGTTTCCCTGCCGGTCATCGACGGCGGCGCCGGAACTATCGGCAAGGAGCTCTTCCGCGCCACCGCGGAGGTACTGGGCGCCCTGCCGGCTGATGTGCTGGCCAAGCTGTCCAACGCGTCCGCGCAGTCAGTGGACGCCGTGGAACTCAAACTCGTGGACGGCCAGACCATCATCTGGGGCAACGCGGGGGAGAAGGAACTCAAAGCCAAAGTACTGGCTGCCCTCCTCAAGGTCCCTGCGGATCCCAAGAACCCCGTTAAGGTGTACGACGTCAGTGTGCCCCGGCACCCGGTGACCCGCTGACACGCTTTCTTTCCGGTATTAATCCGACACGCGGAGCCGGTTATTGAATGTGCGAACCAGAGGAAATACCGTCACAGACATGAGTTACTTGACATAACTATAACCTTCAACTCGAAGGTTAACGTTACAGGCACTAAGCTCTTCATCAGATTTAGCAATAAGACACGAACAAGGGACACGTAACGTGGCAGCTCCGCAGAATTACTTGGCCGTCATCAAAGTCGTCGGCATCGGCGGCGGTGGCGTGAACGCAGTCAACCGCATGATCGAGGTCGGCCTCCGAGGTGTTGAATTCATCGCCATCAACACTGACGCCCAGGCCCTGCTGATGAGCGACGCCGACGTCAAGCTGGACGTGGGACGCGAGTTGACCCGCGGCCTTGGGGCAGGCGCGAACCCCGAGGTGGGCAAGCAGGCTGCCGAGGACCACGCAGACGAGATCGAGGAAGTGCTCCGCGGCGCCGACATGGTCTTCGTCACCGCCGGCGAAGGCGGTGGAACAGGTACCGGCGGCGCCCCCGTCGTCGCACGCATCGCGCGGTCCCTCGGTGCCCTGACCATCGGCGTCGTGACCCGCCCGTTCACGTTCGAAGGCCGCCGCCGTGCAGGGTCCGCCGAGGCCGGCATTGACGCCCTGCGTGACGAAGTGGACACCCTGATTGTGATTCCGAACGATCGCCTCCTCTCCATCAGCGACCGCAACGTCTCGGTCCTGGACGCCTTCCGCTCCGCTGACCAGGTGCTGCTCTCGGGTGTCCAGGGCATCACGGACCTCATCACCACTCCCGGCCTGATCAACCTTGACTTCGCGGACGTCAAGTCCGTGATGCAGGGCGCCGGGTCCGCCCTCATGGGCATCGGCTCAGCCCGGGGCGAGGACCGTGCCGTCAAGGCCGCCGAGCTTGCCATCGCCTCGCCGCTGCTTGAAGCGTCCATCGATGGAGCCCACGGTGTGCTCCTGTCCATCCAGGGCGGTTCGGACCTCGGCCTGTTCGAGATCAACGAGGCCGCGCGCCTGGTCCAGGAAGTGGCGCACCCGGAAGCGAACATCATCTTCGGCGCCGTCATCGACGACGCCCTCGGCGACGAAGCCCGCGTGACGGTCATCGCCGCAGGATTCGACGACGTCAAGGCCACCTCGCCGTCCATGGACCAGTCCCAGCCCCAGGTTGCTCCGCAGCGGCCGGCAGCAGCCGTTGCCCCGGCTCCCGCCCAGGCCCCCACTGCCGGTAACCACTCCATGAATGTCCAGCCGGTCCATGCAGGCGTCGGCGCAGCTGGCCTCAGCAACTGGGGGCAGCAGCGTCCCTCCGCTGTCCCCGCCGACTCAGGCTTCGACGTCGACCTCCCCTCCGTGGTGGAGCCGGACCTGTCCGGCAGCCACTCGGATGACCTGGATGTCCCCGACTTCCTGAAGTAGGCCCCGGCTTGTTCCACTGGCGTGCCGAAGTCCGGCCCGGAGTGTCTGTTGCCTTCACTGACGCTGCCGCCGGGAATTTGGCGCTGCATGTCGGTGACGATCCAGCAGGGGTGGGCCGGCGCCGCGGAGACCTGGAACGGACTCTCGGCGTCGCCCCGCACGGCCTGCGGTTCATGAACCAGGTCCATGGCACCACTGTGGCCGTCGTGGAGCGGGAAAGCCCCGCGCCTGAAGCGGACGCCATGATTTCCCAAGGCCTTCCCCTGGCCGTGATGGTTGCGGATTGCATTCCTGTCCTGCTGGCAGGGGAGTCCGCGGAAGGGCCGGTCCTGGCCGCTGTCCACGCAGGCCGGCCCGGCCTGGCCAACGGTGTCATTCCTGCCGCTGTGGCGGGTATGGAATCCGTCGGTGCCTCCGGCATCCGTGCCTGGCTGGGACCGTCCATCTGCGGGAACTGTTACGAGGTACCGGCCGCACTCCAGGCCGAGGTGGCCGATTCTGTGCCCGCAGCACGAAGCACAACGTCGTGGGGCACCCCGGGGCTGGATCTGCCGGCCGGTGCCCGCAGCCAGCTGGCGGGACTGGGCGTCACCGTGGAGTATTGCGGACCGTGCACCCTCGAGACACCCTCCCTCTTCTCCTACCGGCGGGACAAAAACACCGGGCGCTTCGCCGGTGTGGTGTGGTGCCATGAATGACGCCGGGGCAGTAGGGGACCAGCGCTTCGCGGAGCTCAAAGGCCGGCTCGAAGCGGTCCGGCGCCGCATCAGTGCAGCGGCGGCTTCGGCAGGCCGGGAAGGAAACCCGCCCACCCTGATCGTGGTCACCAAGTTCCACGCGGCAGAAGACATCAGGCGCCTCGCCGCCCTGGGTATTACCGACGTCGGCGAAAACCGGGACCAGGAAGCGGCTGCAAAGGCGGAACAGTTGGCGGAGTGCGGACTTGCCTGGCACTTCGTGGGGCAGCTGCAGACCAAAAAAGCCAAGTCCGTGGTCCGGTATGCAGCCGCCGTTCATTCCGTTGACAGGCCGCAGCTCGTGGACGCACTGGCCAAGGCAGCTGAGGCTGAGCGGGACGCTACGGGACGGGCGCCATTGGAGTGTTTTATCCAGGTCAGCCTGGAGGACGACGCCGGAACGCACCGCGGAGGCGCGGCGCCCGGTGACGTAGGGATGCTTGCCGAACGCATAGCAGCGGCCGGGAGCCTCAACCTTGCAGGGGTGATGGCGGTGGCCCCTCTCGGCGCCCCGCCGGAGCCTGCCTTCGAAAAGCTTGCTGCGGTGTCTGCCGGTCTCGCGGCGGAGCACCCCGCTGCAACGGCAATCTCGGCAGGCATGAGCCAGGACCTGGAAGCCGCCATCCTGTTCGGGGCGACACACCTGCGGATCGGTTCCGATATTCTCGGATCGCGTCCCGGCGTGGGGTAGCGTCGGTCCTATTGGAAGTGATGGGCGGGGGACTCCAGTGCTGTCAAGTCATTGGGCGGCCCGCTTAACGGACACGATTAGGAGTCGACCATGGCCGGCGCTCTGCGCAAGACAATGATCTATCTTGGGCTCGCCGACGGCGATGAACACTACGAGTCCGAGCAACAGACCACACGTAAGGATGAGGACGAAACGATGGAAGCTGACCGCGAGGAGCGCCGTGCACCTGCACCCGTCCGCGAGGTCAGCCGCGAAACGTCCTACACCCCCGAAGAGGAATACCGCGCCCCAGTGACCCCCATCAAGCGCGCGGCATCAAGCCGCGAGGAGACCAGCGGTCTCCGCCAGATCACCACCATCCATCCGCGTTCCTACAACGACGCCAAGCTCATCGGCGAAAGCTTCCGCGACGGAATCCCGGTCATCATGAACGTGACGGACATGGGCGAGGCCGACGCCAAGCGCCTGGTTGATTTCTCAGCCGGCCTGGTCTTCGGACTCCGGGGGAGCATCGAGCGGGTGACCAACAAGGTGTTCCTGCTCTCGCCGTCGTACGTCGAGGTCATCGGTGATGACAAAAAAGTCAGTGAGACCCAAGCCAGCTTCTTCAACCAAAGCTGACCAGATAACCTGACGCAGATGCCAGGCAGGGACACACCTGCCTGGCATCTGTGCTGAAATAGACCAGAAGCATCGGCAGAACCGCGGTAACCACTATGGACATGGAGATATGAATTAAGTCATGGGAATTGTTTTCGGGCTTGTCTATCTCGCGCTTTTGCTGTTCTTCGTGGCACTGATCATCCGCCTGGTTTTCGACTGGGTCCAGATGTTCGCCCGGGAGTGGCGTCCCCGGGGAGCGGCCCTGGTGGCGGCGCACGCCGTCTACTCCATCACGGACCCGCCCCTGAACGGACTGCGCCGGCTGATCCCGCCGCTGCGCCTGGGCGGTATCTCGCTGGACCTGGGTTTCCTGGTCCTGTTCATCGCCGTCAGCATTGCCATGGGGATCACCAGAAGCCTCGCCTGATTTACCCGCCAGACCAGCAGCGCATGGATGGAACCCGCCGGGAACCACTACTGCAATGTGAAGAAAACCCGAGTTTGACACCGCAGTGTTGAATTAGAGGAACCAGACCAACTTTAGGTACCGTAGTTTTGACGGCCGGAAGGCCTACTGACTAACCAGACCAGTGAGGTGACCAGATGGCTTTGACGCCAGAAGACGTTGTCAACAAGCGCTTTCAGCCGACCAAGTTCCGCGAAGGCTACGACCAGGATGAAGTTGATGACTTCCTGGACGAGATCGTTGTTGAACTCCGCCGCCTGAACCAGGAAAACGACGAACTTCGCAAGAAGCTTGCCGAAGCAGGGTCCAGCGTTCCCGCCGCCTCTGCCGCCGCACCCGTGGTGGAGAAGGTCCCCGCGCCCGTCAAGTCCGACAAGGACGAAGCACGCGAGAAGGCAGAAGCCGAAGCCAAGGCCGCCGAAGAGCGCAAGAAGAAGGACGTCCAGCCTGCCGCTCCGGCAGCTGCCGCGCCCGTTGCCGCCGCTCCGGCCACCTCCACCACGGCCACAGCCGAGTCCGCCGCAGGCCTGCTCGCCATGGCCCAGCAGATGCACGACCGCCACGTCGCAGACGGACAGGCACAGAAGGACAAGATCATCGCGGAGGCGCAGATCGAAGCCAGCAGCCTCGTCAACGATGCCCAGGAGAAGTCCCGCAAGATCCTCGGAGCACTTGAACAGCAGCGTTCCGTGCTCGAGCGCAAGGTGGAGCAGCTCCGCGGTTTCGAGCGCGACTACCGCTCACGCCTGAAGGCCTACATCGAGGGCCAGCTCCGCGATCTTGATGCCCGCGGTTCAGTGGCAACGCCGGAAGTCAGCGAAGCCAACTAATCCGGCTGGCACGTATTCTGAAAGCCGGTGGCTGGGGATTCCTCGGCCACCGGCTTTTGGCATTGACACAGGTCTTACGAATGAAAGCACCATGACTGACGAACTCGCCGCCGACCCGGCACGCCCCGTACCGCCCTCACCCCGTCCCCGGAGGGCCGTGCTGCTGTCCCTCTTTGCCGGGTTCGCAGTGTTTGCCTACATCCTGGACCAGCTGACGAAAATCTGGGTCACGTCCACGATGGTTGAAGGGGAGCGGATTCCCGTACTCCCGCCGCTGCTGCACTGGTACTTCATCAGGAACTCCGGGGCGGCCTTCTCCATCGGGGAAAACATCACCTGGGTGTTTTCCATCATCATGGCCGCCGTAGCCGTGGCCATCCTGTTCCAGGTCCGCAAACTGGGCTCCATCTGGTGGTCCCTGGCCCTCGGCCTGCTGCTGGGCGGCGCGCTGGGCAACCTCACCGACAGGCTCTTTCGGGAACCGTCCTTCGGGATGGGGCACGTCGTGGACTTCATCCAGCTGCCCAACTTCGCAATCTTCAACATCGCCGACTCAGCTGTAGTGTCCGCCGTCGTGATCATCTGCATCCTGACGCTGCGCGGAATCGCCATGGACGGAACCCGGCTCACCCATGAGCGCAAGGAGAAGTCCAGCGATGCCTGAGCGCGTCGTCGTCGCGGAAGAATTTGCGGGGTCCCGCGCAGACGCGGGCCTCGCCGGGCTGCTGGGAATTTCCCGTTCCCTCGCGGCCACCCTGATTGCTGAAGGCAATGTCCTCAGCAGAGGCAAAGCATTGGGCAAGTCAGCCAAGCTCGTGGCCGGAGACGTCCTCCAGGTGAGCCTGCCGGAACGGCGTGACCCCCTGGAAGTCGTGGAGGAAGTTGTGGAAGGCCTGAAGATCCTGCTGGACGACGACGATTTCGTCGTCGTCGACAAACCCGTGGGTGTGGCTGCCCATCCTTCGCCGGGCTGGGTGGGCCCCACGGTGGTGGGTGGCCTTGCGGGAGCAGGCTACCGCATCTCCACCTCGGGCTCGCCCGAGCGCGCCGGCATCGTCCACCGGCTTGACGTCGGGACGTCCGGGGCGATGGTGGTCGCCAAGTCCGAGCGCGCCTACACGGCCCTGAAGCGGGCTTTCAAGGAACGCACCGTGGACAAGGTCTATCATGCAGTGGTCCAGGGCCTGCCCGATCCGCTGGTCGGCACCATTGACGCGCCGATCGGCCGGCACCCGGGACATGACTGGCGGTTCGCGGTCATTGAGGACGGGCGGCCGTCCGTAACCCATTACGAAGTAGTGGAAGCCTTCGGCAAGGCGAGCCTCGTGGAGGTGCACCTGGAAACCGGACGCACCCACCAGATCCGGGTACATTTCTCGGCACTGCGGCATCCCTGCGCCGGTGACCTCACCTACGGCGCCGACCCCCGCCTGGCCGCCACGCTCGGCCTGACGCGGCAGTGGCTGCATGCCCGCGAGCTCGGCTTTGAACACCCGGTAACAGGCGAGCCGGTACGTGTAGTGAGCGACTACCCGCAGGACCTCGCGTTTGCCCTCGAAGTGCTGGAGTCCGGCCAGGCCTAGCCAATCTCGGGCCGGCCCAGCGCATAGAATAGTGCGGTGACTTCCAGCAACGACTCGTTTGTCCATCTCCACAACCACACCGAGTATTCAATGCTGGACGGTGCCGCACGGCTCGGAGAGCTGTTCGACGAAACCGAACGGCTGGGCATGCCCGCCATCGCCACGACGGACCACGGCTATCTCTTCGGCGCCTTCGACTTTTGGAAGAAGGCCACCGACAAGGGGATCAAGCCGATTATCGGCGTCGAAGCCTACGTCACTCCGGGAACGGCCCGCGGTGACAAAAGCCGGGTGCGCTGGGGCGAGGAGCACCAGCGCAAGGACGATATTTCCGGCGGCGGCTCGTACACCCACATGACGCTGCTCAGCTACAACAACGCGGGCATGCGTAACCTTTTCCGGGCGTCCTCCATCGCTTCCCTGGACGCGGTATTCGGCAAATGGCCGCGGCTGGACCGGGAGCTGCTGAACACCTACTCCGAAGGGCTCATTGCCACCACCGGCTGCCCCTCCGGGGAGATCCAGACGCGCCTGCGGCTGGGCCAGTACCGCGAGGCGCTTGAGGCCGCCTCCGAGTTCCGCGACATCTTCGGTGCCGAGAACTACTTCTGCGAACTGATGGACCATGGGCTCGACATCGAACGCCGGGTTACGGGGGACCTGCTCCGGCTCGCCAAGGACCTGAACCTTCCCCTCGTCGCCACGAACGATCTCCACTACACCCACGAGCACGACGCCAAGGCCCACGAGGCCCTGCTGGCCATCCAGTCCGGCTCCACCCTCCTGGAACCGACGTACGACAACGGCGGCTCCCGCTTCGCCTTCTCCGGCAGCGGCTACTACCTGAAGTCACCGCAGGAGATGCGTGAGCTGTTCCGGGACCACCCCGATGCCTGCGACAACACCCTCCTGATCGCCGAGCGGTGCGAGGTTTCCTTTAACACCGGCGCCAACTACATGCCGCGGTTCCCTTGCCCGCCCGGCGAGGACGAAACCTCGTGGCTGGTCAAGGAAGTAGCCAAGGGGCTCGAGTACCGCTACCCCGCCGGTGTTCCGGACGAGGTGCGGGCCCAGGCCGACTACGAGCTGGGCGTTATTACGTCCATGGGTTTCCCCGGCTACTTCCTTGTGGTGGCGGACTTCATCAACTGGGCCAAGAACAACGGCATCCGGGTAGGTCCCGGCCGTGGTTCCGGCGCCGGCTCCATGGTGGCCTACGCCATGCGCATCACCGACCTGGACCCGCTGCGCCACGGCCTGATCTTTGAGCGGTTCCTGAACCCTGACCGCGTCTCCATGCCCGACTTCGACGTCGACTTCGATGACCGGCGCCGTCCGGAAGTCATTGACTACGTGACCCGCAAGTATGGCGACGAGCGCGTTGCCATGATCGTCACCTACGGCACCATCAAAACAAAGCAGGCGCTGAAGGACTCCTCGCGCGTGCTGGGGTATCCGTTCAGCATGGGCGAGCAGCTGACCAAGGCGCTGCCCCCGGCCGTGATGGCCAAGGATATCCCGCTGGCGGACATCCAGAACCCTGAGGCCAAGCGCTACGGCGAAGCCGGCGACTTCCGGCAGCTGATCAGCACGGACCCGGAAGCCGCCAAGGTGTTCGAGACCGCGCTGGGCATTGAGGGCCTGAAGCGCCAGTGGGGCGTCCACGCCGCCGGCGTGATCATGTCCTCGGACCCGATCATCGACGTTATCCCCATCATGCGCCGCATCCAGGACGGCCAGGTAATCACGCAATTCGATTACCCCACCTGCGAGGGCCTTGGCCTGATCAAGATGGACTTCCTGGGGCTGCGGAACCTCACGATCATTTCCGACGCCCTGGAAAACATCAAAATGAACCGCGGCATCGACCTTGACCTGGAGTCCCTGGAACTCGACGACGCCCCGTCCTACGAGCTGCTGGCCCGCGGCGACACGCTGGGAGTGTTCCAGCTCGACGGCGGGCCGATGCGCTCCCTGCTCAAGCTGATGAAGCCTGACAACTTCGAAGACATCTCGGCCGTTCTCGCGCTGTACCGGCCGGGGCCCATGGGCGCGAACGCCCACACCGACTACGCACTGCGCAAGAACGGCATCCAGGAAGTCATCCCGATCCACCCGGAACTGGAGGAGCCCCTCAAGGAGATCCTCGGCGGGACCTACGGCCTGATCGTGTACCAGGAGCAGGTCATGGCGGTGGCCCAGAAGCTGGCCGGCTACTCGCTGGGCCAGGCAGACATCCTCCGCCGCGCGATGGGTAAAAAGAAGAAATCCGAGCTGGACAAGCAGTTTGCGGGCTTCTCCCAGGGCATGCAGGACAACGGCTACTCCATGGAGGCCGTGAAGACCCTGTGGGACATCCTGCTGCCCTTCTCGGACTACGCCTTCAACAAGGCACACTCCGCTGCCTATGGCGTGATCTCCTATTGGACCGCGTACCTCAAGGCCCACTACGCGCCGGAATACATGGCCGCGCTGCTCACCTCCGTGGGCGACGACAAGGACAAGTCAGCCATCTACCTGAACGAATGCCGGCGCATGGGCATCACCGTGCTGCCGCCGGACGTTAATGAGTCCGCGCTGAACTTCACTCCTGTGGGCAACGACATCCGCTTCGGCATGGGCGCCATCCGCAACGTGGGTGTCAACGTGGTGGAGGCCATGGTGGCCGCCCGCGAAAGCGAGGGTGCGTTTACGTCCTTCAAGGACTACCTGATGAAGGTGCCGGCAGTGGTCTGCAATAAGCGCACCATCGAATCGCTCATCAAGTCCGGCGCCTTCGATTCACTCGGCCATCACCGCCGCGCCCTGGCGATGATCCATGAGGAGGCCATCGATTCGGTTATCACGCTTAAGCGCAACGAAGCGATTGGTCAGTTCGACCTTTTCGCCGGCTTTGAGGAAGCGGAGTCGGAGTCGTCGCTGAGCATTGATATTCCCGACCTGCCGGAGTGGGAGAAGAAGGACAAGCTCTCCTTCGAGCGGGACATGCTGGGGCTGTATGTGTCGGACCACCCGCTGCAGGGCCTCGAAGGGGTGCTGAGCCAGCACGCCGAAATGACCATCACGTCCGTCCTGGGCGAGGACGGACCGCAGGACGGCGCCATCATCACCATCGCCGGCATGATCACCTCATTGAGCCGGCGTATCGCGAAGGCCAGCGGCAACGCCTACGCCCGGGCCGAGGTGGAGGACCTGGGCGGTTCGATGGAAGTGATGTTCTTCGGCCAGGTTTACGGACCCATCGCCTCGGTGCTTGCCGAGGACCTGATCGTGGTGGTCAAGGGCCGGCTGCAGAAGCGTGACGACGGCGCAATCACCCTCAACTGCATGGAACTGTCTGTTCCGGACCTGAGTGAAGGGCTGAACGGACCACTGGTGATCACCATGCCCACCCACAAGGCCACAGAGGCTGTCGTCACCGAGCTGGGCGATGTGCTCCGGACGCACCGCGGGAATTCGGAAGTCCGCCTGCACCTGCAAGGCGACACCAGGACAGAAATCATGGGCCTGCCGGTCCACCTCCGCGTGAACCCGAGCCCGTCGCTCTTCGGCGACCTGAAGGTACTGCTTGGCCCCGCCTGCCTGGACGCCTGAGGGCCACCGGGGAGGGGCAGCAAACAGCAGCCGACGGCGGGAGGACGTCCCGCCGTCGGCCGCGATTTGTTGGGGCTCTCAGATCTCGTAGTCGAGCGGCACGGGCTGGCTGTAGCCGCCCCCGTGGTAGAGCAGCGGGGACCCGTCCCCGCCCACCTGGCCATCAACCACCTGGACCACCACAACGGCGTTGTTCTCGAACGAGAGGCGCATCTGCACCTCGCCGATCAACCAGCCAGCCACATCCTTGAGCACCGGCACCCCGTGCGGCCCGACATCCCAGTGGTCGCCCTCAAAGCGGTTGCCTGCCCCGGCAAACCGGTCCGCGAGCTGCTGGTTCTCCAGGCCGAGCATATGAACCCCGAGGTAGCTGGTGTTGGCCACGGCAGGCCAGGACCTGGAACTGCGCGCCATGTTAAAGGTGAAACGCGGCGGCTGCGCTGACAGCGACGCCACGGAGGTGGCGGTGAAACCGAACGGCTTGTCCTGGTAGTTAACCGTGATGATGGCAACGCCGGCTGCATGGCGCCGGAACATCTCCCGGAACGTCCGTTCGAACGGAACGTCATTTACGGTCACGGGAACTCCTGGTGGTGGATGGCTGCCTGCTCTCCTTCAAGGGTATGGTCCCGTTGGCCGGGCAGGGAAACTCTTGAAGCCCCACGTCCGGCAGTTAAGCCGGCGGAACATTTGTTAAGGTTTGTTGCATGACGACATCAACCCGCCGGGGACGTCCGCGGCTGCCTTGGGCCATGCTCGCCGTCCCGGCAGCGGCGGGCGTGCCCGCGGGAATCCTATGGTGGCTCCTGGCGCCGGGCGGCCTCAACCTGATCACCCGCGACCCGGCCCTCGCCGCCGGCACCAACCCCCGGGTGTGGCTGCCAAGGGACCTCACGCTGGCCGGGCTGCTGGTCTTCGCGGGGTGCCTCCTGGCGGTGTTCCTGGCGGACAAAAAGCGCCGGGACCAGCAGGCCGATCTGTTGATGGGGCTGGCCGGCGCACTATGCGGCGCGGTCCTCGCCTGGCAGGCAGGCCTGCTGTCGGCGCAGCTGTGGGGGCCCGAAGTGGACGCCTCGGCCAACGCCAGCATCGCCTTTTCGTTGCGCGCCCTGCCGGTGCTGCTGCTGTGGCCCGCTGCCACTGCCGTGTCCGTCTTCGTCCTGGAGCTGATGCACCTCCTGGGCAGGAAGGGCGACGGTGGAAAGGACGACGGCGGCACGGACCGGTCGCGGCACCTTGCAGTTGGGCCCGTAAAATAGTGCGGTGACCATTTCTTCGGAGTTTCCCGCCACCCCCGCCGCTGCCGCCGTCACCTTCCGGACCATTGACCTTCGCGGCCGGAACCTGACCCTCGCCGGACTTCGCGCTGCGGTGCCGCGCGCCCAGGGCCAGACGGTAGCCGACGCGGAGGAAAAGGTCCTCGACATTATCGCGGCCGTCCGAAAGCGGGGCTTCGAAGCCCTGGCCGAACTGGCCCTGCGCTTCGACGGGGTGGCGCAAAACCACCCGCTGGTTCCGCAGGAGGCACTCGCGGCAGCGCTTCAGAACCTGGACCCGGCCGTCCGCCGGGCGCTGGAGGAATCGATCAGCCGGGCACGCCGGTTCGCAGACGGCCAGCGTCCGCGCAATGTGGAGGTCCAGCTCGGGGACGGCGCGCTGGTAAGCCAGAACTGGGTGCCGGTGGCCCGCGTGGGCCTGTACGTGCCCGGCGGGCTGGCCGTCTACCCCTCCTCCGTGATTATGAACGTTGTCCCGGCCCTCGCCGCCGGGGTGGAGTCCATTGCCCTGGCATCGCCTCCGCAGAAGGAGTTCGACGGCCTGCCGCATCCCACCATCCTCGCTGCGGCTGCGCTGCTTGGCATCACCGAGGTGTACGCCATCGGCGGCGCCCAGGCCATTGCCGCCTTCGCCTACGGGGTACCTGCAACGGAGGCCGGGCCTGCCCTGGAACCGGTGGACGTGGTGACCGGGCCGGGCAACATCTTCGTCGCCACGGCCAAGCGCCTGGTGAAGGGCGCAGTGGGAATCGATTCCGAGGCCGGCACCACCGAGATCGCCATCCTGGCGGACTCCACGGCCCAGCCCGCCCTGGTTGCCGCCGACCTGATCAGCCAGGCCGAGCACGATCCCAAGGCAGCCTCGGTGCTGATCACGGATTCCGAGGACCTGGCCGATGCCGTATGCACCGAACTTGACCGGCAGGCAGTGGCCACCAAGCACTCCGGCCGGGTCCGCGAAGCACTGTCCGGCCCGCAGTCCGGAGTGGTCCTCGTGGACGACCTGGAACAGGGCATCGCTGCCTGTGACGCCTACGCCGCCGAACACCTGGAAATCATGACCCGGGACGCCGCCGGTGTGGCCGCCAGGATCCGCAACGCCGGAGCCATCTTCGTGGGGGACTACAGCCCGGTCAGCCTGGGGGACTACTGTGCCGGCTCCAACCATGTACTGCCAACCAGCGGCACGGCGGCTTTCTCGTCGGGCCTGAACGTCACCACCTTCCTGCGGGCCATCCAGGTAGTGAACTACAGCCGGGAGGCGCTGGCGGAAGTGAGCGGCCACATCGTGAGCCTGGCCGGCGCAGAAGACCTGCCGGCCCACGGCGAAGCGGTAACGGCCCGGTTCCCCGGCCAGGACCCGCGCGCTTCCGCTATCTAGTGGTCGCCACCACAACATGTAGTAATTACAGGCTTGTGATTAGTCTGCAGCCGGACGTAAACTAAGAGTCAGTACGCGCCTGCGTCCTGCCTTGCCGCAGCGATGCATCAAGCGGGGAAGATCAGGCGAAGAACATCAAGCGAAGGAAGGGACGCCATGTACTGTCCGTTCTGCCGCAACCCCGATTCCCGGGTGGTGGACAGCCGCATGGCTGACGACGGCTCCGCCATCCGCCGGCGCCGCCAGTGTCCCGAGTGCGGGCGCAGGTTCACCACCGTGGAGACCACCAGCCTGTCCGTCATCAAGCGTTCCGGCGTGGGGGAGCCCTTCAGCCGCAGCAAGGTCATCAACGGTGTCCGCAAGGCTTGCCAGGGACGCCCGGTCAGCGAGGACGACCTTGCCCTGCTCGCCCAGGAAGTCGAGGAGCAGATCCGCTCATCCGGCGCCGCCGAGATCGACGCCCACGAGGTGGGACTCGTTATCCTCGGTCCGTTGCAGAAGCTGGACAAGGTGGCCTACCTCCGCTTTGCGAGCGTTTACCAGGCCTTCGAGTCCCTCGAGGACTTTGAAACGGCCATCGCCCTGCTCCGCCAGGAAGCCGAAGAGGACGCAAAGCGCGCACCTGCCAAGGGTGCCAAAAGCTCCGAAAAGAGCGCGCTGTAAACTCCGGTGGCGGCAGCGGAGGGGAAGCCGCAACCGCCACCGGCACCACACCCTGCCGCCCGCGGAGGGACAGGCCGGTTACCTTCCCCCTGAAACAGGCAGCACTGCGCCGGTGATGTAGCCCGCCTCCGCAGACATCAGCCACAGGACAGCGGCCGCTACCTCATCAGGTTCAGCGCCCCTGCCGAGCGGAATGGTCGGGTTGAGCCGCTCAACGCGGTCCGGCATCCCGGCCGCCGCATGCAGGCCGGTGTTGGTGCTGCCCGGAGCAACTGCGTTAACCCGGATTCCTTGTTGTGCCACTTCAGCGGCGAGGCCTGTGGTGAGCACATCCACGGCCCCTTTGGACGCTGCGTAGTGCGCCCAGGTTCCGGGGGAACCTGCCTTGGTTGCCGTGGAAGAGATGTTGATGATCGATCCGCCGGCGCCGCCCGCCTTGCTGTCCAGGCGCCGCACCGCCTCCTGGCAGACGTAGATCATCCCGGTCACGTTGACATCCATGACCCGCCGGACGTTCTCTGCAGGCACGTCCACGAGGTTTCCAATCAGGTTGCCCGTGATGCCGGCGTTGTTCACTACTGCCGTCAGCGGCCCAAGCCGCGCGGCGGCGTCGAACAGGGTGCGGACTGCGGCGGGATCGCTGACGTCTGCCTCGGCATGAACTGCCGTGCCGCCGTCGGCGGTTATGTCCCTTACCACGGCCCCGGCACCGTCAGCGT
The DNA here is from genome assembly GCF_054792695.1 of Arthrobacter sp. Z1-9. NCBI lineage: Bacteria > Bacillati > Actinomycetota > Actinomycetes > Micrococcales > Micrococcaceae > Arthrobacter > Arthrobacter sp. Z1-9. The sequence continues at coordinate 1,777,080 of NZ_CP096456.1, forward strand.
CGGCAGAGTAGTTCACCACGACGGCGTATCCCGTGCGGGCTGCGAGCCGGGCGATGGCTGCCCCGATGCCGCGGCTGGCACCGGTGACCACCACGACGCCGCGGGTGGCGGTGCCGGAAGCGCCCACCGCTATTTCGCGAGCTTGTGCTTCAAAGCGATTTCGATGGCGGCACCAACGATGCCGGCCTCGTTCCGCAGGACCGCAGGCACGATCGGCGTGCGGAGCTTGAGCTTGGGCAGGTACTCGTCAGCCCGCTTCGAAATGCCCCCGCCCACAATGAACAGTTCGGGGGAGAACAGGAACTCCACATGGGAGAAGTAGCGCTGGAGCAGGACGCTGTACTCGTCCCAGGTGAGGCCGTCCCTTTCACGGGCCACGGCGGAAGCCTTGGTTTCCGCGTCGTGGCCGTCGATTTCCAGGTGGCCCAGCTCTGCGTTCGGTACGAGTTTGCCGTTGAAGATAAAGGCTGAGCCGATTCCGGTGCCGAGGGTGATCACCAGGACTGTGCCGCCAACCCCGGCCCCGGCGCCGTAGCGGGCTTCCGCGAGGCCGGCGGCGTCGGCGTCGTTGATGACCTCGACGGGACGGCCCAGGCGTGCCGTCAGCAGCCCATCGATATCGGTGTTGAGCCAGCTCTTGTCCACGTTGGCGGCGGAGTGGACCACGCCGTGCTGGATGATGCCGGGGAAGGTGACGCCCACGGGGGAGCCGGCAGCGGGGGCTTCGGGGCGGGCCGAGAGCTCGGAGACCACCAGTGCCACTGCCTCGGCTACCGATTCCGGGGTGGCAGGCTGAGGGGTGGGGACGCGGAACCGGTCACCCAGCAGTTTGCCCTTCTTCAGGTCGACGATGCCGCCCTTGATTCCCGTGCCTCCGATGTCGATGCCGATCAGCGGGGCGTTCTTGTGCGACTTCTCGTCCTTCTTGGCCAATGGGTTTCCGTTCGTGGCAGGGGCGGGCAGGGAAGGGGCGGCGGGCAGCCGGCCCCGGGTGGTTGCGTGGTCAGCGCGCTGGCTCACCGGTAACAGGTGCCGGGCAGCGTGCTGTTGCTGGGGTCAGGGCAGGGTAAGGATCTCCGCGCCGGACTCGGTGACCAGCAGGGTGTGCTCAAACTGGGCGGTGCGCTTGCGGTCCCGGGTGACGACGGTCCAGTCATCGGCCCACATGTCCCACTCCACCGTGCCCAGCGTCAGCATCGGTTCGATGGTGAACACCATGCCGGGTTCAATCACCGTGCTGTAGGCGGGGGCGGCGTCGTAGTGCGGGATGATGAGTCCAGTGTGGAACGCTTCGCCCACGCCGTGCCCGGTGAAGTCCCGAACCACCCCGTAGCCAAAGCGCTTGGCGTAGGACTGGATGGCCCGGCCGATCACGTTGATCTCGCGTCCCGGGGCAACGGCCTTGATGGCACGGTTCAGCGATTCCTGCGTCCGTTCAACGAGCAGGCGGGACTCCTCGTCAACATCTCCTACCAGGAAGGTGTAGTTGGTGTCGCCGTGAACGCCGTCGATGTAGGCGGTGATGTCGATGTTAAGGATGTCGCCGTCATTGACCACGGTGCTGTCCGGGATCCCGTGGCAGATGACCTCGTTCAGCGACGAGCACAAGGACTTGGGGAATCCCCGGTAGCCGAGGGTGGAGGGGTAGGCATGGTGGTCAAGGAGGAACTCGTGGCCCACCTTGTCCAGCTGGTCAGTGGTGACGCCCGGCTCGATGTGCCTGCCCACTTCCACGATGGCCTGCGCGGCGATCTTTGCGGCCACGCGGATCTTCTCGACGGTTTCCGCGGACTTGACCTCGGAGCCGGTGAACTTCGCGGGCGCCGGCCTGCCCACATACTCAGGGCGGGGGATGGACGCCGGTACGGGACGCTGCGGGCTGACGGTTCCCGGGGTGAGGGTGCCGATGGGTGCAGTCGAGGCAAGGGAAGGCATAGATTGATCATATAAGGCACCACAGAAGGCCTAACAACCGGGAGCCGCGACTGTCCCGCGTAACTGTATAAGTTACGCGCGTCACGCCGGTTCCTGCCTGCCGGAACGGGGAACAACGATGACTGAGTACTGGTACAACATCAAGACCCACGAGGTGGAGGAGGACCGGCTCTCGGACTGGAGCCAGCTGATCGGCCCCTACAAGACCAGGCAGGAAGCGGAGCACGCCCTGGAGAAGGTCCGCGCCCGCAATGAATCCTGGGAAAAGGACGACGACGACTGAGGGGTACGCGGGGCGGGCCGGCGTGGCGCCGGACTGCTTACCGGGACCCTGCTTCCCGGGACCCCGTTTCCCGGGACACTGCTTACCGGGGCCCTGCGGCTAGAAAGAGTGCTCGGGCCCGGGGAACCGGCCGGTCCTGACGTCCTCACCGTAGGCGGCAGCGGCAGCCAGGAGTGTGGAGCGAAGGTCCGCGTACTGCTTGACGAACTTGGCCATCCTGCCGCCCCGGAGTCCGGCCATGTCCTGCCAGACCAGCACCTGGCCGGTGGTTTCCTTGCCGGCGCCGATGCCGACGGTGGGAACGGTGACGGCCTTATCCACGGCTGCGGCGGTCTCCGCGGGGACCATTTCCATCAGCACGCTGAAGGCGCCGGCGTCCGCCAGCGCCACGGCGTCGTCAATCAGGCGTTGTGCGTCGTTGCCGCGGCCCTGGACACGGTATCCGCCCAGTGCGTGCTCACTCTGCGGCGTAAAACCGATGTGGGCCATCACCGGGATCCCTGCCTGCACCATGGCCCGGACGGTGGGCGCGTAGTATTTGCCGCCCTCGATTTTGACGGCGTGCGCCAACCCTTCCTTGAGGAATCTGACGCCGGCGGCGACGGCCTGCTCCGGGGAAACCTCATAGCTGCCGAACGGCAGGTCGGCCACGATCAGGGCGCGTTTTGCGGATCTGGCCACTGCACGGCACAGGGGCAGCAGTTCGTCCACGGTAACCGGAAGGCTGGTCTCGTTGCCGAAGACATTGTTGGACGCCGAATCGCCCACCAGGAGCACCTCGATGCCGGCGGCGTCGAAGATTTCCGCCGTGTACTGCTCGTAGGCGGTGAGCATGGCGAACCTGGTGCCCTCATTCTTGGCCTGCTGGAGGTGGTGGATGCGCACCTTGGCCGGCTTCCGCTCCGGGGATGGCGGCGCGCCCTGGCCCGGTCCGCTGCCGTAGGGGGCGGGGACGTCGGCGGACATGCTTGAGTCGGGGCTGTTGCTTGAGGCCATGGCATGAGCGTAGTGCGGCACCGGCGGTCCTAGCTACCGGCGGTGTCCCAGGCCAGGGTGATTCGCGTCATAAGGGAGGCGCCGGCGGCGTGCCGTGCCGCGGCTGGTGCCGGTGCGCATTCTCCGGCCTTCGTGTTAACGCTGTGTTACGCGGCCCGCAGGCTCCAGCATCAGCATCAATTGCTTAGTACAGTGTTTGTGAACTGCTGCCGGCATTCTGCGGACCGGGGCATGGACGTTGACCGGAGAAGAGGCCATCATGGACCGCCAGCAAGAGTTTGTCCTGCGCACAATCGAAGAGCGCGACGTACGTTTCGTGCGCCTGTGGTTCACCGACGTCGTGGGTTCACTCAAGTCCGTGGCGCTGGCGCCGGCGGAAGTAGAAGGCGCGTTCGAGGAAGGCCTCGGTTTCGACGGTTCAGCCATCGAAGGGCTGGCCCGGGTTTTTGAGTCCGACATGCTCGCGCAGCCGGACCCGTCCACCTTTCAGATCCTCCCGTGGCGCGGCGAAACCGAGCAGACCTCCCGCATGTTCTGTGACATCCTGACGCCTGACGGTGAGCCTTCCACCGCTGACCCCCGCAATGTCCTCAAGCGCACCCTGGCCAAAGCCGCTGACATGGGATTCACCTGCTACACCCACCCTGAAATCGAGTTCTACCTCCTCAAGTCACAGGCGCCAGGTCCGGACGGTGCCCCGGTGCCGGTTGACGAGGGCGGCTACTTTGACCACGTCCCGGGCGGCGTGGCCCAGGATTTCCGCCGCACGGCGGTCACCATGCTGGAATCGGTGGGCATTTCGGTGGAGTTCAGCCACCATGAAGCCGGCCCGGGGCAGAACGAAATTGATTTGCGCTACGCGGATGCCCTCCAGACGGCGGACAACATCATGACGTTCCGCACCATCATCAAGGAGGTGGCGCTCCAGCAGGGGACCTACGCCACCTTTATGCCCAAGCCCTTCACCGCGCACCCCGGCTCCGGCATGCACACGCACTTCTCCCTGTTCGAGGGCGATACCAACGCCTTCTACGAGGCCGGCGCCGAATTCCAGCTGTCCAAGACCGCGCGCCAGTTCATTGCCGGCATCCTCAAGCACGCCCCCGAGTTCACTGCGGTGACAAACCAGTTCGTGAACTCCTACAAGCGCCTGTGGGGCGGCGGTGAGGCTCCCAGTTACCTGAGCTGGGGACACAACAACCGCTCCGCCCTGGTCCGCGTACCGCTGTACAAGCCGGGCAAAGGCCAGTCGGCCCGGATCGAATACCGCGGCATCGACTCCGCCGCCAACCCCTACCTTGCCTACGCCGTCCTGCTGGGTGCCGGGCTGAAAGGCATCGAGGAAGGCTACGACCTTCCTGCTGCCGCCGAGGACGACGTCTGGTCGCTGAGCTCGGCGGAGCGCCGCGCCATGGGGCACGATCCCCTTCCCGCCAGCCTGCATGACGCCATCCGCTCCATGGAGGACTCCGAACTGATGCCGCAGATCCTGGGCGAGCAGGTGTTCGAACACTTCCTGCGGAACAAGCGCGCCGAGTGGCAGGACTACCGGCTCCAGGTAACGCCCTATGAGCTGCAGCGCAACCTGGGCATTCTCTAGGCTTCGGTTGTGAGCCTCGCACGGCGCCTGATTTCGGCCGGCTTCAGTGACCTGGAAAAGGGCGAGCGGTTCCTGGCTGCCCGCGAGCTTGAAGGACTGGACGAAGACCGGCTCTTTGCGGGCCTGCAGTTGGCAGCAAGCCCGGACACGGCCCTTCAGTCCTTGGTGCGGCTGATTGAAAAGCATCCGGCACTCCGGGAGCTGGCAGGCGCTGACACTGACACCAGCGAACCGCTCTACCGCGTGCTGGGTGCTTCGGAGGCGCTGGGGGAGTTCCTCATCCGCCACCCCGAACACCTCGATGCGTTCGACGTACGGCCCAGCCCCGAGCCCGTGCAGGCGGACCCGGCGGCGTTGCGCGCTGTCCTCCTTCAATCGGTCGGTGCTGACCCGCGGGCCGCCCGCCCCGTCGCCGGAATCACCGGTACGGAGGCGTACGCGGCGCTGCGGACGGCCTACCGACGGGGCGTGGTGGATCTTGCCATCAAGGACCTGTGCGCGGCCGATCCACTGGACTTCCTGCCCTTGGCGGGCGGCGAGCTCGCGGACCTCGCCGGCGCTGCCATCGAAGCCGCCCTCGCTGTTTCGCGTGCCGAGGCAGCCGGCCAGTTCAGCGCTTCGGACGTTGCCGACGTCGGCCTTGCCGTTATCGGGATGGGCAAGTGCGGAGCGCGGGAGCTTAACTACATTTCCGACGTCGACGTCATTTACGTGGTGGAGACGGGCGGCCTGGAGGACGCGCAGGGCAGCACCATTGGCACTGCCCTGGCCAGCGGGATTTCCCGTGCCATTTCATCTGTCGCCCGTGAACCCGGGTTGTGGGAAGTGGACGCCAACCTCCGCCCGGAAGGGAAGTCCGGGCCCTTGGTGCGCACCCTTGCCTCCCACCAGACGTACTACGCGCGATGGGCCGAAAGCTGGGAGTTCCAGGCCCTCCTGAAGGCCCGCACCATCGCCGGCGATGTTGCCCTTGGCCGGCAGTACGAGGAGGCCATCTCGCCGCTGATCTGGAGCTCAGCCAGCCGGGACGGGTTCGTCGAATCGGTGCAGGCCATGCGGCGCCGGGTCACGGAACACATCCCGCAGGCGGAGGAACAGCGCCAGATCAAGCTCGGCCGCGGCGGACTCCGCGACGTGGAGTTTACGGTGCAGCTGCTCCAGCTGGTCCACGGCAAGTCCGACGAAACCCTGCGCCGGCGGGACACGACCTCCGCCATCGCCGCCCTGTCAGCAGGCGGTTACATCGGACGGACTGATGCCGCGGCGTTCGACAACGCGTACAGGTACCTGCGCCTGCTGGAGCACCGCATCCAGCTCTTCCAGCTCCGCAGGACGCACCTGATGCCGGTCGGCGAACCGGCGCTCCGGGCGCTGGCCAAGGCGGTTCTGGGGCCGTTCTCCAATGAACGCCCGCACCCGGACGCCCTGCTGTCCGCCTGGCAGAAAACCAAGCGTTCGGTGCGTGAGTTGCATGAGCGGATTTTCTACCGGCCGCTGCTCAACACCGCAGCCAAACTCAGCAGCGAGGACGCCAGGCTTACGCCCGAAGCCGCCCAGGGCCGGCTCGCTGCCCTTGGTTACCGGGATCCCAAGGGCGCCATGCGCCACATTGAAGCCCTCACTGCCGGTGTGAGCCGCAGGGCGGCCCTCCAACGGCAACTGCTGCCCATCCTGCTTGACTGGCTGGCCGAAGGTGTGGATCCCGACGCCGGCCTCCTCGCCTTCCGCCGGGTCAGCGAGGCCCTGGGCACCACCCACTGGTATTTGGGCATGCTCCGGGACTCCAACGCTGCTGCAGAGCGTCTGTGTCACATGCTCTCGAATTCACGGCTGATCGCGGACCTGCTGGAGGTGTCCCCCGAATCGGTGGCGTGGCTGGGCCAGGATAAGGACCTCGTCCCGGTAACGTTCGAGGCGCAGTGGCAGGAAATCACCTCCAAAATGTCCCGCCATGCGGACCCCGGGAGTGCCATGCGGCTGATCCGCCTGATTCGCCGGCGCGAGACTCTCCGGATCGCGATTGCCGATTCTGCCGGTCTGGTGAGCCAGGACGAGGTGGGGGTGGCGCTGGCTGACACGGACCGGGCGGCGGTCCTGGGTGCCCTGAGGGTGGCGGAAGGCCTGGTCTCAGCCGGTGGACCCCTCAAAACCGCTGTGCTGGTGGTTGCCATGGGCCGCCAGGGCGGCCGCGAGATCGGTTACGGGTCCGACGCCGATGTGATGTATGTCCACCGGGCACTGCCTGGCTTTACGGATGAGGAGGCGCAGGAGCAGGCAGCGCGGATCGTAGCGAAGGTTTCCAGCCTCCTGACCCAGCCGCTGAAACCGGCCATCATGGCTGAACGGGTGCTGCAGGTGGACGCCGACCTGCGGCCGGAGGGCAAGAGCGGAGCGATGGTGCGCTCCCTGGACTCCTTTGCCGAATACTATCGGCGCTGGTCGCTCATCTGGGAGGCCCAGGCATTGCTGCGTGCACGGCCGATGGCCGGCGACGACGCCTTGGCCGGGGACTTCCTGGAACTCATCAACCCCATCCGGTATCCGGACTCCATTTCGGAGCAGGATATCCGCGAAATCCGGCGGGTCAAGGCAAGGGTTGAATCTGAACGCCTGCCCCGCGGGGCCGATCCCGCCAGGCACCTCAAGCTGGGCCGTGGCGGGCTCAGCGACGTTGAGTGGCTGGTCCAGCTCCTGCAGCTGCAGCATGCCGGCAAGCACGAGGAGCTGCGGACCACGTCCACCATCGGGGCCCTTGAGGCAGCAACCCGGGCCGGGCTGCTGGACGGGGAGGACGCGGAACTGCTGGCGGCGGCCTGGCGCCTTGCCAGCCGGATCAGGTCTGCCAACGTTATCTGGAACGGCAAGGCCTCGGACCTGCTTCCTTCCTCCCGGCGCGACCTGGAAGCCGTGGCCCGTTGGTGCGGTTATGAACCCGGCCAGGCCGCGGTCCTGGAAGAGGACTACCTGCGCGTCAGCCGCCGGGCCAGGGCTGTCTTTGAGCGCGTTTTCTACGGCCACTGACCGGATGGGTGCCCGCTGTTCGGTGGGAGTGGCTGACACTTGTCCGGCGCCGGTGCTACTTTGAGCCCATGGCTACCCAAATCTTTTTCAACCTGCCCGTCAAAGACCTGAAACGCTCGGTGGACTTCTTCACGGCCCTCGGGTTCTCCTTCAACCCGGACTATACGGATGAGAACGCCACGTGCATGATCATCAACGAGAATGCCTACGTTATGCTCCTCGTGGACACCTTCTTCAAGACCTTCACGTCCAAGAATGTTGCCGACAGCAAGGACTCCGCGGAAGCGATCATCGCCTACTCCGTTGACAGCCGGGAGGCAGTGGATGAGGCAGTCAGGACCGCGCTGGAATCCGGCGGGTCCCCTTCCCAGGACCCCCAGGACTACGGGTTTATGTACAACCACAGCTTCCAGGACCCGGACGGCCACCTCTGGGAAGTGACATGGATGGATCCCGCCGGTCCGCCGGCTGACGCCGTGGCCGCTGAAGCCGCGCCCGGTGACGGTTCCGCCGGCCCGCAGTCCTGAGCTGCCCGGACCCCGTCGTCTGGCTGATTTCGCTTCAGGACCTCGACGACGACGCACGCGCCATCCAGCTGGGCGCAGTGGCGGAACTTGAACTGGGGCCAGGACAGGAACAGTTCGTCGGTGATCCGCTGCGGATGGTCCTGGCGGGGTTGGCCGAGGAGTCCCGGCGTCCCTACGTGATTGAATTCCTCGGCCGGGCCGTCGGCGTGCTCACCCTGCAGGCCGGCGCAGCCCGGCTGGCGGGCTGGCCGGATGACGATTCAGCCTGGCTGCTGCGGGGCTTCCTGATAGACCGGCGGGAACAGGGCAAAGGCCTTGGTCCGCTGGGTGCTGCCGCCGCAGTGGCGGCCGCGGAAAAACTCAGCATCAGGCGCGGGACCGGTGAGACCGGCGTCGTCCTTTCCGTCAACGAAGCGAATCCGGCGGGATTATCCGCCTATCGCCGCGCCGGCTTTGAGGACCGGGGGCAATATTCGGGGGGCTCTGCGGGACCGCAACGGATCATGTTCCGGAGCTTCGACAGGTCCGCCACGCCGTAATCGGGCAGCCCGACGTTGCGCTTGGTGCCGGATTGATCGAGTATGTGGATTGACGGTGTTCTTCAAACCTTGTTGGGGGGAAGGCTTGCAAAGTCTTCGTCTCGGGGAGCATCGCCAGGGGATCCGGTTCCCGGTCTCAGCACGTCTGGAGCCGGATCCCCACCTTACAAGCGTACTTTTGGGAAGCCATGAAGCGGATCAGGATGGCCCTGCCGGCCGTTGTTCTCATGCTCGCGGCCTGTTCAGCGCCAACGGCGCAGGACGGCCCGATAGCGGGCGCCGCGGCTTCAAGCGCGGCATCACCCGCAGCCGCGGCAGTGCAGGGGGCAATGCCCGCAGGACCCTACAGGCTCACGACCGCGTCGGGTGCCGAAATAACGTTCGCCTTGCCGACGCCTGCGACGGACCCTGCCGTAGCGGCGATCGAGGCCTACAGGGTCAAGGTTGGAGCAGCGCCGGTTGCATACCTGGTGGCGGACGTGGATAACCGCAAGGGCACCGAACCACTCAATATGTACATGGTGACCGCCTTCGATGACGAAGGACGCCAGTTCACGTTCTCCAGTGTTGCCGATGCCATCCATGGTTGGGCGCCCACCTACAGCTACGACTTCAAGTGGTCCATGGGCGGCAAGCAACTGGACGAGGCGGTAGGTGCCGGGTTGAAGCGCGAGGCCAATGATTTGTACAACGGGGAAGTAAGCAACGTGGACACAGCGGAGCGCAGCACTGTGATCCTCGCGTCTCCTGACGCCGAACTGCCGGCGGGGTTCGCCAGGGTTGCCGTACAAGCATCCGGCATGGGGGAAGAGGAAGAAGCACGACCGGCCCGGTAGCGCCGCCCAAGCCGGGCAGGCAGCCGCAGTCCCCAGCAGATCCGGGCAGGCAGCCGCAGTCCTCAACCGATCAGGGCAGCAGAAAAGCCGGCCCCAAAAATTGGGGCCGGCCTTTCCTGTAAAGAGATTCCCGCGGACTGCCGGCGGACTATGCCCGCGTCAGCCGCGTGTTCCGGCTAGACGCCGTAGTAGAGCTCGAACTCGTAGGGGTTCGGGCGCAGGGACAGCGGCCGGATCTCGTTCTCGTACTTGTACTCGATCCAGGTGTCGATCAGGTCCTGGGTGAACACGCCGCCGGCCTGCAGGAACTCGTTGTCCTCGGCCAGGGCCTCCAGGGCTTCCTCAAGAGTGCCCGGAGCCTTGGGGATGTCCTTGGCTTCTTCTGCGGGGAGCTCGTAGAGGTCCTTGTCGATCGGTGCCGGCGGTTCGATGCGGTTGCGGATGCCGTCAATGCCGGCCATCAGCTGGGCAGCGAATGCCAGGTACGGGTTGGAGGAGGGGTCCGGTGCGCGGAATTCGATGCGCTTGGCCTTGGGGTTGGTGCCCGTGATGGGGATACGGATACCGGCGGAGCGGTTGCCCTGCGAGTAGACCATGTTGACCGGAGCTTCGAAGCCCTTGACCAGGCGGCGGTAGGAGTTCACCGTCGGGTTGGTGAAGGCCAGCACGGCGGACGCGTGCTTGAGCAGGCCGCCGATGTACCAGCGGGCGGTGTCGGACAGGCCGGCGTAGCCCTTCTCGTCGTAGAACAGCGGCTCGCCGCCGTTCCACAGCGACTGGTGGCAGTGCATGCCGGAGCCGTTGTCACCGAAGACCGGCTTGGGCATAAAGGTTACCGACTTGCCCCAGGCGTCTGCGGTGTTCTTGATGACGTACTTGAACTTCTGCAGGTCATCAGCAGCGTGGGTCAGGGTGGTGAACTTGTAGTTGATCTCAGCCTGGCCGGCGGAGCCGACTTCGTGGTGGCTGCGCTCGACCTCGAGGCCGGCTTCGTCCAGGGCAACACACATGGCGTCGCGCAGGTCGGCCTGCTTGTCAGTGGGGGAGACCGGGAAGTAGCCGCCCTTGACGGGGGTCTTGTAGCCGAGGTTTCCGCCCTCTTCTTCGCGGCCGGTGTTCCAGTGCGCTTCCTCTGAATCGATCTTGTAGAAGCTGCCCTGCGGGGAGGACTGGTACTGGACGTTGTCGAAGACGAAGAATTCTGCTTCCGGAGCAAAGAATGCAGTGTCGGCGATGCCGGTGGAGGCCAGGTAGGCTTCGGCCTTCTCAGCCACGCCACGGGGGTCGCGGTGGTACGGATCACCGGTGCGGGGGTTCACGATGGAGAAGTTCAGCGCGAGGGTCTTCTCCATGCGGAACGTGTCCAGGAACGCGGTGGTGACGTCCGGGATCAGCTGCATGTCGGACTCGGCGATGCCCTGGAAACCGCGGATGGAGGATCCGTCGAAAAGCTGGCCGTTGATGAAGAAGTCGGCGTCAACGCTCTTGGCCGGGACGTTGAAGTGCTGCTGGACACCGGGAAGGTCGGTGAAGCGGATATCGACGAATTTAATGTCTTCGTCTTTGATGAATTTGAGGACCTCGTCCGCAGTCTTGAACATCTATGCTCCTAACGCATATGTAACTATCTGGCGTGAAAGCCATCTGATCCAGCGCAATCCAAAGCAGGGAAACGCCGCAGTGTTTCCCTGCTGAAAGTACCCGCTGTAAAGGCCTGCCGTGGATGTGCTTGAAACTGCTAACAGCCTATGGACGCGGCATTTCCCGTCCGTGTCCGCATTGTTTCGGGCAGGTTACAGAAAGCCCTGTTATGGCAAGGCTATCCGCCGTCCACACTGTGGTCTAACCGCTTCCACACTGTGGGCGGGGGAACCGAAGTAAACTTGGACGGTGGTAGATCGCAAAGACATTGGCTCCTGGCTCACCGGCCCTGACACCTCCGGCATCTCGAAGTATCCGGGTGAGCGTCTTGGATTGCCGGAGTCCGGACCCGGCTCCATTGCCCGGGCCGGGCGCAGGATCCTGGCGCTCATGATCGACTGGGCCATTGCATTGCTCATCAGCAACTTTGCCTTCGGGGGCGATGCATGGGCCACCCTGGCGATCTTCGCCGTCGAACAAATCCTCCTGGTGGGCACGCTTGGCTACAGCATCGGGCACCGCGCCGCCGGCATCCACGTGGTGAACGCCGCCGGCGGAGCGCCGGGACCGCTGGCCGCGCTGGTGAGGTCGTTGCTGCTGTGCCTGGTGGTTCCCGCCGTCATCTTCGATCCGGATCACCGCGGCCTCCACGACAAGGCGATGAACACGCTGCTTCTGCGCCGGTAGCGGTTCCGGGAATCAGACGCGGCTGGCTTCCTTCGCTGCCGGAAGCCCGGCTGCGGCCGCCGCAAGGTACCCGCGCTTGCCGGCCCAGCGCTCAAACCAGAGGGTGGCGAACGGGAAGACGGCGGACAGGCCTGCGAAGAGGGCCACAATGAACGGCCAGCGCTGCAGCCGCCAGAGTGCCAGCGCCGCGATGCCGTAGCCCACAAACAGGGCACCATGGACGGGTCCGGCCACTTGCACGCCGATTTCCGTGGTGCCGGCAATCCACTTGAAATACATGCCCACCAGAAGCGCCGCCCAGCTGACCGCTTCGGCGACCGCGAGAATCCGGAAAGCGCGGAGGGCGACACTCCTCACGGGAGATTTCCTCTGGTCCTGTTTCACCTTGTCCTGTTTCACCTTGTCCTGTTCCACGTTGTCCTGTCCTGTTTTGTAGTCGCTGTGGGGCGGCGTTGGCCGGCCATAAAAAAGCCCCGGTCCGGGCTTGATGCCGGGACCGGGGCGTAGGCTCTAGCGCCCGCGGTTGGGGCGGGCTTTGTAGGGATCGATGCCCTTGGGGATGGGGAGCCGGGTGCCCAGCGAGGCGATCCGCTTGGACACGGCGTTCACCTCAAGCTTGGTCAGTTCCTTCTTCAGCTTGCCCATCTTCTTCGCCACCTCGCTGATGGGGACCTGGCCCTCGCCGCGGCCGCTTTCGATGACGTGCACAGTGACGTTGGGAAGGATCCGCGCCAGCCGCTTGCGTTCCGCGTCCAGCAGCGGCTTCACACGGTGCGTGGGGCCTTCACTGACAAGCACGACGCCGGGACGGCCGATGGCGCGGAACACAGCGTCCTGCGTGCGCGGGTTGACGGCGACCGGCTGTTCCTCCGTGATCCAGCCGCGCCGAAGCGTTCCGAGCGCGGCGCCGGAGGCACCGGGCTGGTTTTCGATCTGCGCGAAGGCCGCGCGTTCGGCGCGCCGCGAGAGAATCAGCGTGGCTCCCAGCAGGCCCAGCGGGATGCCGATAATCAGGCCCGTGATCCAGTTCTCAAGCCAGAAGCCCACCAGGAAGCTGACAGCCACAACGCCAAGGAAAACCAGCAGCATAAGCCACGGAACCATGGGGTCGTGGCGGCGGGTCATGGTGAAGACCTCGCCGATCTGCTTGAGGCGGCTGGGCTTCTTGACCTTTGCTTCTTTCGGCTTGCGGGAGAAGAGGCCACGCTTGACTGCGCTGGAGCCAGACGGAGTGGAGTTGCTGGAATCAGGGGATTTCGCCATAGTGACTCAATTCTACGTGACCAAAGCCGAAGGGCCGGCACCGGAGTCATCCGGTGCCGGCCCTTTGGGATGAAGAGTTTTTGGGGTCAGGAGCGGGCTGCTGCGAGGAGGGAGCTGGCTTCCTGGCGGGTGGTGCCGGAGGACTCGATGTGGGCGAGTTCTGCCGGGATGTCCCAGCCCTTCTTGCGCATCGCGGTGGCCCAGAGCCGGCCGGCGCGGTAGGAGGAGCGGACCAGCGGGCCGCTCATGACGCCGAGGAAGCCGATCTCGGTGGCTTCGTCCTGCAGGTCCACGAATTCCTGCGGCTTGACCCACCGGTCCACCGGCAGGTGCCGCTCGGATGGGCGCAGGTACTGGGTGATGGTGATCAGGTCACAGCCGGCCTCGTGCAGGTCCCGGAGCGCTTCGGAGATCTCTTCGCGGGTTTCGCCCATGCCCAGGATCAGGTTGGACTTGGTCACCATGCCCAGGTTCCGGCCCTGCGTGATCACATCCAGGGACCGCTCGTAGCGGAACGCCGGCCGGATCCGCTTGAAAATCCTGGGCACGGTTTCGACGTTGTGCGCGAACACTTCGGGCTTGGAGTCGCAGATCGCGGCGATGTGTTCGGGTTTGCCGGAGAAGTCAGGGATCAGCAGTTCCACCCCGGTGCCGGGGTTCAGTTCGTGGATCTTGCGGACCGTTTCGGCGTACAGCCACACGCCCTCGTCCTCAAGATCGTCCCGGGCCACCCCGGTGACGGTGGCGTAGCGCAGCTGCATCGCCTGCACGGAACGGGCCACCTTGGTGGGTTCGAACCGGTCCACCGGGGAGGGCTTGCCGGTATCAATCTGGCAGAAATCACAGCGCCGGGTGCACTCCGAGCCGCCGATCAGGAACGTGGCTTCCTTGTCCTCCCAGCACTCAAAGATGTTGGGGCAGCCGGCCTCCTCACACACCGTGTGCAGGCCTTCCTTCTTCACCAGGTTCTTGAGCTGGACGAACTCCGGCCCCATCTGGACCTTGGCCTTGATCCAGTCCGGCTTGCGCTCCACCGGGACAGCAGAATTGCGCTGTTCAACGCGCAAAAGCTTCCGGCCTTCAGGTGCCAATGTCACAGTAGAGCTCCTTCGGGGGTAGCGACCAGGGCGTCTTCATTCTTGCGCAGTTCTTCGGTAATTCTGGAAACAAGGTCAGCCGGGGAGACGTCATAACCGGTTTCCCGGGCGATGGTTGTTACGCCCGCGTCGGTGATTCCACAGGCAACGATCTGCGTGTACGGGGCGAGATCGTTGTTGCAGTTGATGGCGAACCCGTGCATGGTGACGCCCTCGTGGACACGGATGCCGATGGCGGCAATCTTCCTGTCCGGGCCCTTAGCGTCCGCTGCGATCCAGACCCCTGCCCGGCCCTTAATCCGCACCGACCGGATGCCGTAGTCGGCAAGGACGTTGATGATGACCGATTCGAGGCGTTCGACGTAGTCGCGGATCCCCGCCCGGTTCTTCAGCTTGATAATGGGGTATCCCACGAGCTGCCCGGGCCCATGCCAGGTGAGCTTCCCGCCTCGGTCCACCGGGACCACCGGAGTGCCGTCGAACGGCCGCTCGTGATCCTCCGTCCGTTTGCCGGCCGTATAGACCGGGGCGTGTTCGAGGAGCAGGACGGTGCTCGGGGCCCTTCCGGCGACGACGTCGTCGTGGAGTTCGCTCTGGATGGCCCAACCGCGGGTGTAGTCGACAAAGTCCGGAGCAAGACCCAGCTGTGAAAACTCAAGAGTCATGGCATCCAGCTTAGACCTTGGGCGGCCACGCACCCCGTTTAGTGCTTAAGCTCACCGTGCACTCCCGGGCCGGGTGGCAGGGTCCCCGCCCCTGTGGATAACTTCTGCGTGCCGCCCCGGATTCGACTAGACATAGGTCATGGAAGATTTGCAGGGAATAACGGTCCCCGGCTATGCGGTAGGGCGGTTGCTCGGCCGCGGCGGCAGTTCCTCTGTCTGGCTGGTCCGGGAGGAACGGAGCGGCCGGGAGTTCGCGTTGAAATGCTTCCGCCCGCCCGCCCGCAGGTCGTCCTCACGGGGAACCGCGATGACTGAAGAAGGCATCCGGCGTGAGATCCGCATCCTGTCCGTCCTCGATCATCCGCATCTCATCAAGGCCCATGACACGGTGGCGTTGGCCGGCGGGGCGGAAGGCCGTGCCGCACTGATTATGGACTACGCACCGGGCGGGTCCCTCGCGGGCCTGGTAGCTGCGCGGGGAAAGCTCAGCGTAGGGGAAACGGTGACGGTGTTGACGCCCGTCTGCCAGGTTCTGGCGTATTTGCACGGCAAAGGGTTCACCCATGCGGACGTCTCGCCGGGCAACGTCCTGTTCACCGCCCAGGGCAAACCCATGCTGTCCGACGTCGGCACCGCCCGGATGCTGGGTGATCCTGGTGCTGCAGCCGGGGCAGGCACGCCCGGATTTATGGATCCGACGCCGGTGGATGCAGTGCGGGCAGGCCTCCAGCCCGAACGGGACGTCTATTCGGTTGCCGCGCTGGGCTGGTTTTGCCTCACCGGCATGCCTCCGCAGCGCACCGCGGACCGCCCGCCCTTGTCCCTCCTGCTTTCCGAGGTCCCAAGGGAACTCGCGGCTGCCCTGGAGGCCGGGCTGAACGAGGACCGGCGGCTGCGGCCCACTGCTGCCTCCCTGGCAACAGCCGTCTATCGGAGCGCGCCGCCCCTGCCGCTTGACCTGGCACCTGCGGTCCATCCCACAGTCCTTCCGGAACTGGTAACCCGCCTGCAGGCACCGGCAATTCCACGCAGCCGGCTCGGCCGGCGGCTCAGCGGGCTGCGGCGCCGGCTGACGACGTCGGCATGGCCAGGCCCTTTCGTTGCCCCTGGAAAGCTGCCCTTCACAGAGTCGAAGGCAGAGATGTCCCGGGCTCACCAGGTGGACCGGGGGAAAGGGCGGCACGCCTCCCATCGGGGCGGCCGGCAGAGGCGGCGGGCCGCTCTTGCCGGCGCAACCGCTGCGGCAGCTGCCGCCGCCTGGTGGCTGGCCGGGGCGGGGGTCACCGCCGCCGGACCGGATTCCCCTGCG
Source organism: Arthrobacter sp. Z1-9 (assembly GCF_054792695.1). Lineage (NCBI taxonomy): Bacteria > Bacillati > Actinomycetota > Actinomycetes > Micrococcales > Micrococcaceae > Arthrobacter > Arthrobacter sp. Z1-9. Next base: position 1,793,479 of record NZ_CP096456.1, read on the forward strand.
GAGACGGCTGCCGGGGCAAGCACAACCAGCGTCCCCGAACCCCCTCCTGCGGAAACGCGCCGGCACGCCGATCCCGTGGAGGCAGCCAGGCAGCAGGCGGCATCAGCTGATCCCGGCGTGGCGGTCCACGGCCTCGCACTGCTGAGGTCGCTGGCCCTCAGCACCGGAAAGCTGGAACTCCTCGATGAGGTGAACCATCACGGGTCGGCTGCTGCGGCCGCAGACCAGGGGATCAGCGCGCGCCTGCGCGAATCCGGCCACGTCCTGTCCGGATTTTCCACCACCCTGTCGCAGGTGCAGGCGGAGGAGGGCGGCACCGAAACCGGCGCCGTGGTTGCGCTCACCTCAGCCTCGTCCGCCTATGAGGAAAAGGACGCCCAAGGCCTCGCGACAGCAAGGGGAGTGGCCGGCTCCGAACAACGCCTTCGCCTGGTACTGGTCCGGGTGGACGGCAGATGGCGGGTCAGCGACATTCTTCCCGGCACCTGATCCTGCCTGCCCAAGGAAAGGCAGGCAGTTCCTACTCCTTGCCGGCAACCCACTGGGCGGCCTGGGCGAGCGTCGGGTGCTGCCAGGTGAAACCGGCCGACAACAGCAGGGCAGGCTCCACGCGCTGGCTGGCGAGGAGCAGTTCGTCGGCCAGATCGCGCATCACCAGGCGCAGTACCGGGGCCGGGACCCGCAGCGCGGCGGGGCGGTGCAGGGCCGTGGCCAGCGCAGCCACCAGGGCGTTCACGTCTGCGTCCTCGGGGGCGGAGAGGTTGACCGGTCCGGACAGCGGGGACTCCAGCAGGAAAAGGAAAGCCGCCGAAACATCCGGCAGGGTAATCCATGGCCAGTACTGGCGGCCGTTGCCGAGCGGCCCGCCAACCCCCAGCCGGATCAGGGGGAGCAGCCTGCCCAATGCGCCGCCGGAACGGCTGAGGACCACAGCGGTTCGCGGAACCACCACCCGCACACCCGGGGGAGCGGTGGCGGCTGCCGCTTCCCACTCACCACAAATCTGGGCGAGGGTGCCCGCTCCCTGCGGACCGTTTTCCCGCAGTACCGTGTTGCCGGCGTCGCCGTAGTACCCGGAGCCGGACTGGCTGATGAAGACAGGTGGCGGGGAATCAAGCTGGCGCATGGCCCCGGTGAGCGTTCGCGTGGAGTCCACGCGCGAGCTGAAGAGTTCATCAACCCGTTTGCGGGTCCACGGCCTGTCGCCGATGCCGGCTCCGGAGAGATTGACGACGGCGCCGGCTCCAGCCAGCGCCTTGGGATCAAGTTCCCCGGCGGCCGGGTTCCACCGGACTTCCGTTGCCGATGCCGGCTCCCGCCGGACCAGGGACACAACGTCGTGGCCGGCATCGCGGAAGGCGGCCGACATGTGGGTACCGATCAGCCCGGAGGCGCCGGCGATGACTATGCGCATGGGGTCCATCACACCACGGCGGCCACGGCGAAGGCACCTCCAACAGGGGTAAGCGGGGGTTGACTATGATCAAACGATGACCTCTTCGAGCTACTTCCGTTACCCGCACCTGCACGGCGATCTGGTCACTTTTGTGGCTGAGGATGACGTGTGGATTGCGCCCCTGGACGGAGGGCGCGCCTGGCGTGTCTCCTCGCTCCAGCTGCCCGCCCGCAACCCCCGCTTCACGCCGGACGGACAGAGGCTGGTGTGGACGGTGGTGCAGGGAACAGCGCCGGAGGTGGTGTCCGCAGCGGTGGACGGCGGTGACTACCGGCAGTTGACCTACTTCGGCCACGGCACCACCCGGGTGAAGGGCTTTACCGCCAAGGGCTCCGTGGTGGTCACCAGCGCTTTCCGGCAGGCCGAGAGCCGCCACACCCACGCCTACAGCGTCCCGCTTGAGGGGGGCTGGGCCGAGGAACTGCCCTTCGGGCCGGTTGAATCGGTCGCCTTTGGCCCCGAAGTGGGTGACGAGCGCCCGGTGGTGGTGGCCAGCGTGCTGTCACGCGAGCCCGCGTGGTGGAAGCGCTACCGCGGAGGTACCGCAGGAAAGCTCTGGCTGGACAACGACGGCAACGGTGAATTTGAACGCCTGCTGCCTGACCTTGACGGCAACCTCGCTGATCCGATGTGGGTGGACGGCCGGATCGCATTCCTGTCCGACCACGAGGGTTACGGGAACCTGTACTCGGTCCTTCCGAATGGAAAGGACCTGCGCAGGCACACGGACCACGAGGATTTCTACGTCCGGCACGCCACCTCCGACGGCAAGCGCATCATTTTCGAGTCGGCGGGCGAGCTCTGGGTTCTTGCTGATCCTAATTCCGACCCCGTGCGGCTGGACATCACGCTGGGCTCCGCTTCCCAGTCGCGGCGGCCCGCGCTGCTGAACACCAGCAAACATCTTGCCGCAGCAGTCCCGGACAGCGCCGGGGCGGCCAGTGCGGTCGAAGCGCACGGCACCATCCACTGGCTGCGGCACGAGGACGGGCCTTCCCGCATCATCGAAGCGACACCGGGCGTCCGTGCCCGCCTTCCCAGGCCTCTCGGCAATGGGCGGCTGGCCTATGTGGCGGACCACGACGGCGTCGAAGCGCTCTACATCAGGGACGTTGCCGCGCCGGTGCCCGGCAGCACAACGGAGGGGAGCGCCCCGGGGACATCCACCCCCGCCGCAGACCTAAGCAGCGATGCTGCTTCGGGGCACGGACAGGATGAAGCCGCCGTAGCCTTGCCGCAGCCTGTTCCGGCCGCAGGAGCTGCGGTCCTGGCAGGGGCCGGTCCTGCTGCCGCCGTCAGGGATGACCAGCAGGCCGACGTCGCCCCGGAGGACGCACCCTCAGTTGCCGCGGCTTCTGCTCCCGCGGCAGCAACCCGCATTGCTTTTCCCCGCCCCACCCGCACCAGCTCCCTTGAGGCAAGCCCGGACGGCGACTGGCTTGCACTGGGTACGTCCTTCGGCGAGGTCTACGCGGCCAACACCCGGACAGGGGAACTGACGTTGGTGGCCAGCATCGGGGAAGGCACAGTGTCAGACCTGGCCTGGTCGGCGGACTCCCAGTGGCTGGTCTGGTCCGAACCCGTGACCTCCTTCGGATCCCGCAGCCGGCTTCGGCTGGCCAAGGTAACGGATCCTGGTTCCAGCCTGGTGGACGTCACCGATGGCCGCTTTTGCGACACCTCGCCGGCCTTCACCCCGGACGGTAAGTTCCTGGCGTTCCTCTCCAACCGCAGCTTCGACCCCGTCTACGACGGGCACTCCTTTGACCTGTCCTTCCCCAGCCCCATCAAGCCGTACCTGGTGGCACTGGCCGCTGACACGCCGTCGCCGTTTGGTCCCTCGGTTGATCCGGATGCGGGGGAGGACCGGGCAGCCGAGGGAGCCGGGAAGCCGCAGCAGGAAGCTGCGGCAGCAGTGCCTGAGGTCAGGGTGGATCCGGAGGGGCTCGCCCACCGCGTCATTGGCGTGCCCGTGCCCCAGGGCAACTACACGTCCCTGAAGGCAGCCGACGGCGCACTGCTGTGGCTCGACTGGGCCCTCGCCGGGGTCACCGGCGACGGCAAGGCCAGCCAGGAGGACAAGGATGCCCGACCCAGCCTGGCCCGCTTCGACCTCGCCCGCCGGAAACAGTCCACGCTGGTGGAGTCGCTGGACAGCTTCCGGCTCTCCGGCGACCGCTCCAAGGTGGTGCTGATCTCCAACAAGCAGGTCAGTGTTGTACCGGCGGACAAGAAAGCTGACGAGGAATCCGGCGAGCTGGTCAAGGTGGACCTTGGCCGGGTCCGGGTGATGATGGACCCGCTCAGTGTGTGGGGCCAGGCCTTTGACGAGGCATGGCGGCTGCAGCGTGACTTCTTCTGGACTGAAGACATGGCAGGGCAGGACTGGGAGTCCATCCACAAGCGCTACCGTCCGCTCGTGGACAGGCTGGGTTCCCACGACGACCTCGTGGACCTGCTGTGGGAACTGCACGGTGAACTGGGCACTTCCCATGCCTACGTCAAGCCCGCACCCGTCACGGAGAACGGAAGCCACGGCCAGGGCCGGCTCGGTGCTGACCTGGCCCACACAGAGGCGGGTTGGGAGATCACCCACATCCTCGCCGGCGAGTCATCGGACCCCCTCGCAACGTCACCCCTGACCCGGCCCGGCGTGGGCGCCAAGGCCGGAGACATCCTGCTGGCCATCGACGGCGTTCCGCTGTCCGGGAGCGTAACCCCGGCGATGCAGCTGGTCGGGGCGGCCGGCCGGCCGGTGGAGCTGACACTCCTCAACGGCGCAGCACACGGCGACAGCGCCGGCAGGCAGCGGCGGGTCGCCGTCGTCCCCGTCAAGGACGAGGAGCGCCTGCGGTACCAGGAATGGGTTGCATCCAACAGGCGGACCGTCCGGGAGGCGTCCGGCGGCGCCTTCGGCTACCTCCACATCCCGGACATGATGGCGAACGGCTGGGCCCAGCTCCACCGCGACCTCGACACTGAAACTGCGCTGGATGGCCTCATCGTGGACGTTCGGCGCAACCGCGGCGGGCACACCTCCCAGCTCGTGGCGGAACTGATCGGCCGCAAGGTCACCGGCTGGAGCATGCCGCGGGCGGAGAAGCCCCGGACTTACCCGCACCACGCGCCGCGCGGGCCGGTGATCATCCTTGCCGATGAATTTGCCGGGTCCGACGGCGACATCATCACCCAGGTGTCAAAACTGCGGGGCATCGGTCCCGTCATTGGAACACGCACCTGGGGCGGCGTGGTGGGCATCGACAACAGGTTTGCCCTGGCTGATGGCACGGGCGTCACCCAACCCCGGTACGCCACCTGGTTCGGCGGCGGTGTGGGCTGGAGCGTGGAGAACTACGGCGTGGACCCGGACATTGAGGTCACCTATCCGCCGCACGCCTACGCCGCCGGACGCGATCCGCAGCTGGAGTACGGCATTGGGGCGCTCAAGGAGATGGTGCAGGAGCTTCCCACCGACCGCCCGCCGGCACGCGAAGGCTACCGCCGGCTCCGTCCTGCGCCGCTGCCGCCGCGCGGCAAGGGGAAGTAACCCCGCAGGCCAAAAAGCCCTGCCTGGCCGGAAACGGCAAGGCAGGGCTTTTTGGCGCTTGGGCGCAGAAGCGGCTCAGGCTTCGAGGGTAGCGTCCAAGGTGATGTCGATGCTGGCCAGGGCGCCGGAAACCGGGCAGCCGACCTTGGCCTCGGCAGCGATCTTCTGGAACTCGTCTTCCGAAATTCCCGGGATCCGCGCGGACATCGTCAGGTGGCTGCCGGTGATGCCGGTGCCGGGCACGAAGGTGACGTCAGCCTTGGTGTTGACTTCCTCCGGTGCGTGGCCGGCCTGGGCCAGGGCATGGCTGAAGGCCATTGAGAAGCAGGCCGAGTGGGCGGCCGCGATGAGTTCTTCCGGGCTGGTCTTGCCGCCGGCAGCCTCGGTGCGGGCCTTCCACGTGACGTCGTAGGTACCCAGGCCGGAGCTGTCCAGCGTGGTGTTTCCGGAACCTGACATCAGGTCGCCGTTCCATACGGTGTGTGCGGTGCGTGTTGCTGCCATAACCACTCCTCAAATCGATTCGAACCGGGGCAGGCTGCTGCCAGGACCCCGCCGCTACCCATCCTAGGGATTCGGCACTCCGGGTGCACGGGTTGTCCGCTGTCAGAGGATTGTGACCATGGCGTTTAAAACGCCGACGGCGACGCCCCCGCAGAAAGGGAGCGCCGCCGTCGTACGGGGCAGATAAGAGCGCTTACTGCCAGATGGTGGCGATCGCGATGTTCAGCAGCGCGAGTCCGCCTACTCCATGCGCCAGGCCGGGGCTGACGGCCTCGCCCTTCTTGTACTTCCGGCGGCCGATAAAGGCCAGCACCCCGACGACGAGGGCGATTACGAACTTGATGCCGAGCTTGACGTAGTTGGCATCCATGTCCAGGGCCGGGATCAGCCCCATCAGGGCGATGCCGGTGAGGAGTTGGAGCATGGCGCCGTCAAACTGGCGGGGGTGGACCGTGGGCTTTTTCATCTGGCCGATCCAGATGCCCACGATCATGGCCGCGCCGACGATGTGCAGGAAAACCACGATGTTATAGACGATGTTCATGGGACCAGTGTAGCCAGATGTTCTACAGCTTGTAGTAGCTTCGGACAGTCCGTGGCTTTCGTGCCAGGAAGTGGTTCAACGCCGGCGGCGGTGCAGGCTCTGCGGTGGTCTCCCACCGCTGCCTGCACCGCCGCCGAACGTTGTGGCGTGTTACAACCCCAGGTCTGCCTCGAAGGCGCCTTCTTCGAGCCGCGCCTTCAGGGTCTGCAGGAACCGGCCCGCGTCGGCGCCGTCCACCAGGCGGTGGTCGTACGTCAGGGACAGGTACATCATGGAGCGGATGGCGATCGAGTCGTCACCGTTCTCGTCGGCAACAACCACTGCGCGCTTGACGATGGCGCCGGTGCCCAGGATGCCCACCTGCGGCTGGTTGATGATCGGGGTGTCGAACAGGGCACCCACCGAACCGATGTTGGTGATGCTGAAGGTGCCGCCGGACAGCTCGTCCGGGCCGATCTTGCCGTCACGGGTGCGGCCTGCGACGTCGGCGATCTTGCCGGCCAGTCCGGCCAGGTTCAGGTTGCCGGCATCCGAAATGACCGGAACCAGCAGGCCCTTGTCCGTGTCCACGGCGATAGCCAGGTGCTCAGCGTTGTGGTACGTGATCTCCTGCTTGGCCTCGTCGTAGGCAGCGTTGAGCTTGGGGTGCTGCTTCAGCGCCTCGGCGACGGCCTTGGCGATGAACGGGAGGAAGGTCAGCTTGACGCCGTTCTGGGCCTGGAACGAGTTCTTGGCGCGGGCACGGAGCTTGGCGACCTTTGTCATGTCCACTTCGTGGACCTGGGTCAGCTGGGTGGAGATCTCGAGCGACTCGCGCATGCGGCGCGCAATGACCTGGCGGATGCGCGGTGCCTTCTGCGTGGTGCCGCGCAGCGAGGAAACAGCGGCGTTGGACGCTGCCGGGGCTGATGCGGCCGGCGCTGCTGCAGGAGCTGCGGCGGGTGCTGCCTTGGCCTCGGCTGCGGCGATGACATCCTGCTTGCGGATGCGTCCGCCCACCCCGGTGCCCGAGAGCGAAGCGATGTCCACGCCGTGCTGGTTGGCAAGCTTGCGCACCAGGGGAGTGACGTACCCGGACTCGGATCCGCCGTTTGACGCTGCTGCGGGGGCTGCGGCCGGTGCGGATGCGGGGGCAGGTGCAGCCTGCGGTGCCGGTGCTGCCTTGGGGGCTTCCTGGACGGGTGCCGCCTGCGGGGCAGGTGCCGGAGCGGGTGCTTCAGCCTTGGGGGCTTCCTGGACCGGCGCCTCGGTGGAGGGTGCTTCGGCGGGGGCAGCAGCTGCACCTGAACCGATAACAGCCAGGACGGAGCCCACCTCTGCTGTTTCGTCCTCGTTAACGCGGATTTCCTGGAGGGTACCGGCTACCGGGGACGGGATTTCGGTATCAACCTTGTCGGTGGAAACTTCCAGGAGCGGCTCGTCGACCTCGACGGAGTCCCCCAGGGCCTTCAGCCAGCGGGTGACGGTGCCTTCTGTGACGCTTTCGCCCAGCGCCGGGAGGGTGACTTCGTGACCTTCGCCGCCGGCTGCCGGTGCCTCCTGGGCGGGTGCCGGTGCTTCCTGGGCGGGTGCTTCCTGTGCAGGAGCCTGCGCGGCGGGGGCAGCCGCGGGAGCTTCTTCTGCCGGAGCGGCTGCGGGTGCTTCTTCGGCGGGGGCGCCGCCGCCGGAGCCGTCGCCAATGCGTACCAGGGGAGCGCCGACCTCGGCGGTCTCGTCCTCGGCAACCAGGATTTCCTCAATCACGCCAGCTACAGGAGAGGGGATTTCAGTGTCTACTTTGTCGGTGGATACTTCGAGCAGCGGCTCGTCCACCTCTACCCGGTCACCTACCTGCTTGAGCCAGCGGGTGACGGTTCCTTCGGTGACGCTCTCACCGAGGGCGGGCAAGTTAACGGATTCAGACATGTCGTCCCCGTTCTCCTTATTGATCTTTAGTGCGGATGATTGCTGCCTTGTTGGAAGCCTAGTGCACCCGGCATTCCGTGCCGGGTGCACCAGGCCCTGTGGTGCTTGGGGAGACTAGCCGTGAAGCGGCTTGCCCGCGAGTGCCAGGTGGGCTTCGCCCATGGCCTCGTTCTGGGTGGGGTGTGCGTGCACCAGCTGTGCAACATCCTCCGGGTAGGCTTCCCAGTTCACGATCAGCTGGGCTTCGCCGACCTGCTCGCCCATCCGGGCGCCAATCATGTGGACGCCCACCACGGGGCCGTCCTTCTGGCGGACCAGCTTGACCAGTCCTGAGGTGCCCAGGATGGAGCTCTTGCCGTTGCCGGCCAGGTTGTATTCCTGGGTCTGCACCTGGTCCTCGCCGAACTTCTCCTTGGCAGCCTTTTCGGTGTAGCCAACGGTAGCGATTTCGGGATCCGAGTAGGTGACCTTGGGGATGTTGATGTCCTCAACGATCACCGGCTTCAGGCCGGCAATTTCCTCCGCCACGAAGATGCCCTGCTGGTAGCCGCGGTGCGCGAGCTGGACGCCGGGGACGATGTCGCCGACGGCGTAGATGTTGCCGACGCCGGTGTGGAGGCGCTCGTTGGTGATGACGAAGCCGCGGTCGATGGTGATGCCGGCTTCCTCGTAGCCAAGGTTGGCGGTGACGGGGCCACGGCCGACGGCGACGAGCAGCAGGTCCGCCTCGAAGGTCTTGCCGTCCACCAGGGTGACCTTGACGCCGTCGTTGTTCTGCTCGACGCCCTGGAAGAACACGCCGGTGGAGAACTTGATGCCGCGCTTCTTGAAGGCGCGCTCGAAGTTCTTCACGATGGTGGCGTCCTCGTTCGGCACCAGCGAGGGCAGGCCCTCCACGATGGTGACGTCCACGCCGAAGGACTTCCAGACGGAAGCGAACTCGACGCCGATGACGCCGCCGCCCAGGATGATGACGCTCTTGGGGATGGAATCCATGGTCAGGGCCTGGTCCGAGGTGATGACCTTGCCGCCGATTTCCAGGCCGGGCAGGGTGCGGGAGTAGGACCCGGTGGCCAGGATGATGTTCTTGCCCTTGTAGGCGGTGCCGTTCACCACAACGGTGTCGGTGCCCTGGAGCTTGCCCTCACCCTCGATGACGGTGATGCCCTTGGACTTGATGAGGCCCTGGAGGCCCTTGTACTTGCCGGCGATGATGCCGTCCTTGTACGCGTTGACGGCCGTGATGTCGATGCCGTCGAGGGTGACGTTCACGCCGTACTTGGCGGAGTCACGGGCGTGGTCGGCGAGCTCTGCAGAGTGCAGCAGCGCCTTGGTGGGGATGCAGCCGTTGTGGAGGCAGGTGCCGCCCAGCTTTGCCTTCTCCACGAGGCCGACGGTAAGGCCAAGCTGTACGGCCCGCAGCGCGGCGGCGTATCCGCCGCTGCCTCCACCGAGTACCAGGATGTCGAATTCTTGCGCAGTTGCCTGATCGGCCACTTAAACGCTCCCTCGCGTGAACGATGACGCGTTCTCCGCGCATCATCTGGTCTTGGAACTTGCACTGCCGTGATTATGTCAGCGTGCCTGTTCTCTTGCATTTGTGACTACCGTGGTTCACCTTAGCGAACCACTTATCCATGCTCCACCTTGGCGCCGCGTTTGTGGAGCGCTTGTGTCCAGTGTCACGCGGCCCTGCGGCGCAGGGAACATTTCCCGTGCCGCAGGGCTCCCGTGGCTGGCGGAGAGGGCGGAAGTGTCAGGCCGCGGCGGCCAGGATGTCCTCCACATAGGCCACCAGGGTCCGGACGGTGCAGCCCGTTCCCTGCTTGTGGGTGTAGCCGTACGGGCTTCCGTTGTTGAAGGAAGGCCCGGCGATGTCGATGTGGGCCCAGGGGATCTGTTCCCCGTCCTTGCCCTTGCCCACGAATTCCCGCAGGAAAACCGCGGCCGTCATCATGCCGCCGTGGCGTTCGCCGATGTTGGCGAGGTCCGCAACCTGGGAGTCGATGCTGGGGCGCAGTTCCTCGGGCAGCGGCATGGGCCATACAAGTTCTCCGGCCCGGTCGGCTGCGGCCTTGAGCGGACCGGTCACGCTGTCGGAACCCATGACGCCGGCCGTGCGGTTGCCCAGCGCGATCAGCTGTGCACCGGTGAGGGTGGCGACGTCGATGATGGCGTCGGGGTACTCGCGGCTGGCGGCCACAATGCCGTCGGCCATCACCAGCCGGCCCTCGGCGTCGGTATTGAGGACCTCAACGGTCTTGCCGCCGTACATGGTGAGGACGTCGGCAGGACGTGAGGCTGCCCCGGAGGGCATGTTCTCGGCGATGCAGAGCCAGGCGGTCGCCTTGACCGGCAGGCCAAGTCCGGCGAGGGCCAGGACAGTGTTAAGGACGACGGCGGCGCCGGCCATGTCGCTTTTCATGTCGCCCATGCCCAGGGCCGGCTTGATGGAGATGCCGCCGGTGTCGAAGGTGATGCCCTTGCCCACAAGTGCGATCTTTGAGGTTGCCTTCGCGGGGGAGTATTCCACCTTGACCAGGCGGGGCTGGCGGGCAGAGCCCTTGCCCACGCCCATGATGCCGCCAAAGCCTTCCTTTTCGAGCCGCTTTTCGTCCCACACGGTGACTTTCACGGGCAAGCCCTTGGCCAGGTCCTTCGCCGCCTCCGCGAACGTTTCGGGGTAGAGGTGGCTGGGCGGCTGGTTGACCAGGGAACGGGTGGCGTTGACCGCCTTGCCGATCAGCCCGGCACGCCGCAGCGCAGCGCCCGTCTCCTTGTGGTCGGCGAACTCCGTGAAGATAACCGCATTCGCGACCGGATCCTTCAGCCCGTCCTTCGAGGACCGGAACTCGGTGAAGGAATAAGCGCCCAGGGCGGCACCCTCGGCGACGGCAGCCACATCGGCGACCGACGCCGTCGGAAGGGCAAGGACCACCTTGGCGAGGCCGGCAAGCTGCCGGACCGCTGAGCCGGCAGCACGGCGGAGTGCCTCGCCGGTGAGCGGTTCCGCAGCGGAGACCTTTCCGGTTCCCGCCAGGACCAGGATCCCGGCGCCCGTCTCCGGCAGGCCCGGAAGGCGGACGATCTGGTCGGCAGCACCGGTGACGCCCAGGGACTTCAGCGACCCGGCCAAAGCTTCTGCACTCTTTGCGGTCAGCGGGTTGTCCAAAAGGACCGGTCCGTCACTGCCCTTCCCCACGCCGATGACCACTGCGTCACTGGGGCTCTTCTTCAGGTCCCTTGAGAGGGTACTAAGGTTGATTTCAGTATTCTTGACCACAGGGATCAGTCCTCAATTCTCGAGAGATGTTCGGGCAGGGATGCATGTTCGGCGCTCTGCCATGGATGCCCGGACGCTATCGTTCGGGACGCAGTCCGGGTGGCTGCAAGCCCGACTGGCAGGCCAGTTCCGATCGTAGCCCGTTCCGTCCGGAGCCGGTGTATTTCCTGAGAGGTGCGCCACACCAGTGGCAGGAATGTGCGGCTCTCCTGCGGCGTTGTAGAAGATGTCCACCCGCACCTACGAAAGGAACATGCCGTGCTTGAACGGTTTTCCGGCTCCCTGCTGGACCCCGACGCGCTCTATGCAAGCAACATTGAGCTGTTCCACAGCCCGGCCCTCCGCGGGCTGAACCTGGTGATGGGCTTCACCGGCTTTGCCGATGCCGGCCATGTGGTGAAGCAGATCAACGCGGAACTGCTGGACACGCTGGACGCCGAGCCGGTTGCAGTCTTCGATGCCGATCAGCTGATCGATTACCGGTCGCGCCGCCCGCACGTGACGTTCGTCGAGGACCACCTGCAGGATTACCAGGAGCCGCGGCTCGCCCTCTACCGGCTTGTTGACGGCCTGGGCAATCCCTTCCTGCTGCTGGCAGGTTTCGAGCCCGACCTGCAGTGGGAACGGTTCGCGCGTGCGGTGGTGGGCATTGTGGAGAAGCTGGACGTCAATTTGGTCACGTGGATCCACTCCATTCCCATGCCGGTGCCCCACACCCGTCCGGTGGGGGTGACGGTGCACGGCAACAGGCCCGAACTGATCGAGGGCATCTCCGTGTGGAAGCCCACGGTGGAAGTCCCCGCAGCAGTGGGCCACATCCTGGAACTCCGTCTGGTGGAGGCAGGCCGGAACGTCGCCGGCTACGTCATCCATGTGCCCCACTACCTTGCCGAGGCGGAATACCCTACCGCCGCAGTCGCAGGCCTTGAGTACCTTGGTGCTGCCACCTCGTTGATGCTGCCCTCGGACAGGCTCCGGGAAGCCGGCCGTGAAGTGAGCCGCCAGATTGCGGAGCAGATTGATGCCTCGGAGGACGTCCAGCAGGTAGTGTCACGCCTCGAATCCCGGTACGACGAAAAAGCCGAAGGCACGGTCCGCCGCTCGCTCCTTGCAGACGAAAATGACGAACTGCCCAACGCCGATGTCCTCGGCGCTGCCGTAGAGGCCTACCTCGCCCGCGAAAATCCCGGCCAGTAGGCCGAACGCGCTGCTGCCGGGGCGGCCACGGCCGTCCGGGCATAATGAAGAGGTGACTGCACCCCGCGCCTGGCTGATCTGGACCGTTGGTATCTTCGGGTACCTTGTGGCGGTTTCCCAGCGCACATCCTTTGGCGTGGTGGGCCTGGAAGCCACCGAGCGCTTCCACGCCAGCGCGTCCGCAATCTCGTTCTTCACCGTCCTCCAGCTGCTGGTCTATGCCGGGCTCCAGATCCCCGTGGGCCTGCTGGTGGACCGGTTCGGCTCTCGCGCCATGATCGCCGGCGGTGCCGTCCTGATGGGTCTGGGCCAGCTTCAGCTGGCGTTCGCCGACAGTATTCCCGGGGGCGTGGCCGGAAGGGTCCTGGTGGGCGCAGGGGATGCGATGACTTTCATCTCGGTGATCCGCCTGATCCCGCTCTGGTTTGCGCCCGCCCGGGTGCCGCTCGTGACCCAGCTGACGGGTATGTCCGGCCAGCTGGGGCAGCTGTTCAGTGTCATTCCCTTCGCCTTCGTCCTGCACAGCTCCGGCTGGACCCCGGCGTTCCTGATGCTGGCCGGCATGTCGGGACTCGCCGTCGTCCTGGTGCTGCTGCTCCTGCAGGACGTGCCGCCCGGCACCCCGCGGCCCCAGGCCCAGCAGGGGCTGAAGGCAACCGGGGCCTCGCTGGCCCGCGCCTGGCGCCAGCCGGGGACAAGGCTGGGGTTGTGGAGCCACTTCACCATCCAGTTCAGCGGCACCGTCTTCGCGATGACCTGGGGTTACCCGTTCCTCCTTTCCGGGCAGGGCCTCGACGCCGCAACGGTCGCCACCCTCATGGCGCTCTATGTGGCAACCGCCATGGCAGTGGGACCGTTCATTGGCCGCTTCGTTTCCCGGCACCCGCTGCGGCGTTCAACCATGGTCCTGCTGATTGCCGGTGCCACCGCCGGAGCCTGGGCAGCCGTGCTGCTGACTCCGGGACGTTCACCGCTGTGGCTGCTGGCCGGCCTGGTGGTGGTACTCGCCATCGGCGGGCCCGGCTCGATGATCGGCTTCGACTTCGCCCGCACCTTCAACCCCGCCCACCGCATTGGCACCGCGACTGGCATCGTCAACGTGGGCGGCTTCATCGCCGCGCTGATCGCAATCTTCCTGATCGGCCTGGTGCTGGACGTGCTCTATGCGAGCGGGTTCTCCAACGGAATCCTTTACGGGCTGGACCCCTTCCGGATTGCCCTCAGTGTCCAGTTCCTGCTGCTCGGTTTCGGTGCCGCAGCCATGCTGGTCTGCCGCCGGAAGGTACGGCGCCAGATGGCGGCCCAGGGCGTTGTGGTCCCGCCCCTGCGCACCGCGCTGGCCCGCCAGCGCCGCCAAAACCTGGCGCGGCGCCAAGCGGCCGCTTCAGACGACTGACTGGTCCTGCACAGGGCCGGTGGCATGCGGTGGTTTCCACATAGCTGCCGCCCGTACTGTCGGGTGGCCCGCCTGCGGCGAATGCTGGAGCCATGACACCTCCAGAACGGCTTACAGTCCGCGGCCCGGAAGACATCCTGGGTTTCATTCCCCACTCGTTGGGATACTGGCCGACGCACAGCCTCGTGGCCATGACACTGCAGGGCAAGAGGGTGGGGGCCACCCTGCGGCTGGACCTCCCCGGGCCTGACGTCCTTGCCAATCCGGCAAAATTCCTGCGGGCCGTCCGGCGCTATCTCGAGGCGGACAAGGAGGCTGACGGCACATTGCTGGCGGTCTTCACCAGCAATGACGGCGCGGCGTCGCCGTCCCCGTACGGCGGTCTGCTGGCCGGCCTGGACTCCATGCTGGAAAGGGCCGGGATGCCGGTCCGGGAAGCCTGGTTCGTCGGGGATGATTTCTGGCGGGAGGTGTGGTGCCTGGATGTTTTATGCTGCCCGCTGCCGGGGCGTCCCATTCAGCAAATCCGCGACAGCCTGCTCAACACCGAGATGGTGTTCCGGGGAAGCAGCGTTGGACCGGCACCGGAACAGCGGCAGCCGGCCAGCGCCGTTCCTGCCTCTCATCGCGCCGCTGTGCTGGAAGCGGAGGCCGTGTGGTCGGCCCAGCTGGATCTTCGGCGGCAGAGCCGGCCGCAGTTTGCCGCGGTGCTGGGCCAGTGGGAGGCGGTGCTGGCCCGCCCGGCCGCGGACCTGCAGCGGCCGTCGGTACATCGGGACGCTTTCCTGCGGGCAACGCTCCTGGTGCCGGCCTGGCGCGACGCCGTCCTCGTTATGGCGGCGGCGGGAAAAACAGCGGCTGCCGCCGGGGCCGAAGAGTTCGGGATTTTCCGTATGGACGAACAGCTGGCGCCGATGGCACCTGGGGCCGACCATGCCGCGCCGGAAGAGGTGCCATCTGCAGCGGAAAGCGCTGGTTCTCCTCCCTTCGCGCCGCCAGGGCAGTGCGGGGAAGGGTTCCTGATGTCTGGCGGCCAGGACGGAACTCCCGGCTACGGGGCTGTCCTGATGGGGCAAGAGCCTGCCGTTCCCCAATGGCACAGCCTTGACGCGCTCGACCTCGTCCTGGAGCACCTCGCCGTGATGGGCGGGCCCCCGGCAGCGGCTGCACTGACGGGAAGGGGCTGGATCGCGTGGTGCCGCGGGCGCGGCTCGTACTCGGCCGCCTACCTGGAGGAGTCGCTCGACATCGAACCCGGGTACCGGCTCGCAGAACTGCTGCTCGAGTTGGTCCAGCGGGGTTCGTTGTGCGGCTGGGCGGCGCGGAAGGAGGCTGCCTGGCAGAAATTCGGGCCGGACGCCGCCTGAAGGCGAAGACGGCGGAACGAAGACGGCAGGAAATGGCGGGTTAGGCCCTATTCCGGGAAATCGTGAGACAATGGATGCCGAGACCCGGTTGGGTCCGTGTATCGAGTGCTTGTAATGACCGCTGTTTGGGAACATTACAGCCGCTCCGGCAGTTCTACTTATAGACTCTGCCGGCCGTGGTGGCGCTTGGTTTTCACCACGGACTTGACAGGGTCATAGTGGTGTTGCCCGTATGGTGATTCCACAGACCACCGCTAGAAAGGTTTTCTGTGACCCCGTCTTCCACGAAGAAGGACCCCGCAGCCCAGGACGAACTGTCCGCCGAGGAGAAGCAGGCTGCAACAAACGCCAAGCGGGCCGCCACACGGGCAGCCAACAAGGCTTCTGCCGGTGAAGCTGGTGCGGACGGCAAGCGTGAGCCCAAGAAGCGCGGGCCCAAACCCGGCGCGAAGGCTGCTGCTGAGGCGGCCGGGAAATCGGCCGGTGACACGGACGCCGATGAAGTAGAAGAAGTCGAGGAAGACCTCGACGAAATCATCCTCGAAGGCCCTGATGTGGTTGAGGAGGATGCCGAGGCCGATCCCGTCAAGGGCGCAGCCGGTTCCGGCAAGGGCTTCGTCTACTCCGATGCTGATGACGACGACGCACCTGTCCAGCAGGTTATGTCCGCCGGAGCTACCGCTGATCCTGTTAAGGACTACCTGAAGCAGATTGGCAAGGTCGCACTGCTCAACGCCGAGCAGGAAGTGGACCTTGCGCTCCGGATCGAAGCCGGCTTGTTTGCAGAAGAGAAGATCGCTGCGGACGACGGTTCGATGGATCCGAAGTACAAGCGCGAGCTTGAATTCATCATCCATGACGGCAAGCGCGCCAAGAACCACCTGCTCGAAGCCAACCTCCGCCTCGTGGTCTCGCTGGCCAAGCGTTACACCGGCCGCGGCATGCTGTTCCTGGACCTGATCCAGGAAGGCAACCTGGGCCTGATCCGTGCGGTGGAGAAGTTCGACTACACCAAGGGCTTCAAGTTCTCCACGTACGCCACCTGGTGGATCCGCCAGGCGATCACACGCGCCATGGCTGACCAGGCACGCACCATCCGTATTCCGGTGCACATGGTTGAAGTCATCAACAAGCTGGCCCGCGTCCAGCGCCAGATGTTGCAGGACCTCGGCCGCGAACCTACGCCCGAAGAGCTGGCGCTCGAACTGGACATGACCCCCGAAAAGGTCGTGGAAGTCCAGAAGTACGGCCGCGAGCCCATCTCGCTCCACACCCCCTTGGGCGAGGACGGCGATTCGGAGTTTGGCGACCTGATCGAGGACTCCGAGGCTGTGGTCCCGGCCGACGCCGTGAGCTTTACGCTCCTGCAGGAACAGCTGCACTCCGTGCTGGACACGCTCTCGGAGCGCGAGGCCGGAGTTGTGGCCATGAGGTTTGGCCTCACGGACGGACAGCCGAAGACTTTAGACGAAATCGGCAAGGTCTACGGAGTCACGCGCGAGCGTATCCGCCAGATCGAATCCAAGACCATGTCCAAGCTCCGCCACCCCTCCCGGTCGCAGGTGCTTCGCGACTACCTGGACTAGAACCGGAACGCAGCAAAAAGCGGCCCGCGGGCTGCCGAACCCCGTAACGGGCAAGGCAGCCGGCGGGCCGCTTTTGCTTGAATCACCTTAAAAAGAGTGGGACCCCACCTTCCGGTGGGGTCCCACAGCTTCTGCCTAGCTAGTCGATTTCTACGGCAGCTTTCTCGTGAAGCTTCCCCGTCTCATCGTGCCAGTCGGAGCTCAAGGGCTTGAGCGTCGCCTCAACTGCACGGGCGTGGTGGCCGCAGAAAAGCAGTTCACCACCGGAGGACTCCAGTACAACCCGGACATATGCCTGAGCTCCGCAACGATCGCACCTGTCCAGTGCGTTGAGTGTGCGGTCTGCCACTGCTGTTGTCATGTCGGCCTCCTTAGTAGATCAGTACGTCTATATAACCAGCATTCGTAACAAAACCATCGCAAGGATGGGGCAAGTTCGCTGTGCGCGTAGCCGCAAGAATGGATCAAGATCGCCGCACGCCCCCGCAAGGAGTGCCACGTGGCGCGGGGCACACGCTCCGGCAGGTGTGGCAGTCGGTACTGCCGGGCCCGGCCGACTACCCTTGGAAGAGCGATCCCAGCCCGCTGTTCCGTCCCTGAAGGAGTTCATCACCAGTGGCACCAAGTTCTGATTACACTGCCCGGCACCTGTCTGTACTGGAGGGCCTCGAAGCCGTCCGCAAGCGCCCCGGCATGTACATCGGTTCCACTGACTCCCGCGGCCTGATGCACTGCCTGTGGGAAATCATCGACAACTCGGTGGACGAGGCACTGGCCGGATTCGGCCACGACATCAAGATCATCCTCCACGCCGACAACTCCGTGGAGATCCACGACGACGGCCGCGGCATCCCCATCGACAAGGAACCGAAAACAGGGCTCACCGGCGTCGAGGTGGTCTTTACCAAGCTCCATGCGGGCGGCAAGTTCGGCGGCGGTTCCTACACCGCTTCGGGGGGCCTGCACGGCGTGGGCGCCTCCGTGGTCAACGCACTGTCCTCCCGCCTCGATGTCGAGGTGGACCGGGGCGGAAAAACCTACAAGATGTCCTTTCGCCGGGGCGAGCCCGGGCGCTTCCAGGACACCGGGTCCAAAGTCGATCCCGCCGCGCCGTTCACCGCATTCGTGGACGACTCAGTGCTGGACGTTGTGGGCAAGGCCAAGCGGGGTGTCACGGGAACCAGGATCCGCTACTGGGCAGACCGGCAGATTTTCACCCCGGACGCAAAGTTTTCCTACGAGGAACTCGCTGCGAGGGCCCGGCAGACGTCCTTCCTGGTGCCCGGCCTCAAACTGACGGTCCGCGATGAGCGCAAGGTCCCGGGGACACCCGGCGAGTCCGGTCCCCACGAGGAGGTCTTCCACCACGACGGCGGGATTTCCGAATTCGTTGAATTCCTGGCCGCCGATCCGGCCGTCACCGATGTGTGGCGGCTGCACGGCTCCGGAAAATTCAAGGAGACGGTTCCCGTGTTGGACGAACGGGGCCACAGCCAGCTCGCGGAGGTGGAGCGCGACTGTGAGGTGGATGTGGCGCTGCGCTGGGGGATTGGCTACGACAGTACGGTCCGGAGCTTCGTCAACATCATCTCCACCCCCAAGGGCGGAACCCACCAGGCCGGGTTCGAGCAGGCCCTCGTCAAGACCTTCCGCAAGGCAGTGGAAAACAATGCCCGCAAGCTCAAGGCCGGCAACGACAAGATCGAAAAGGACGACATCTTCGCCGGCCTTACCGCCGTCCTGACCGTCCGCCTCGCGGAACCGCAGTTCGAAGGGCAGACCAAGGAGATCCTGGGCACCTCGGCTGTGCGCGCGATCGTCGCCAAGGTCGTCGAGCGCGAAATCAACGCCAAACTCACCTCCGCCAACAGGAACGACAAGGCGCAGTCCGCCCTGCTCCTGGAAAAAATCGTCAACGAGATGAAGTCCCGCATCTCGGCCCGCGTGCACAAGGAAACGCAACGGCGCAAGAATGCGCTGGAAACCTCCTCCATGCCCACGAAGCTCGCTGACTGCCGCACGGACGACGTCGAACGTTCCGAACTTTTTATAGTGGAAGGCGACTCGGCGCTGGGAACCGCCAAACTGGCGCGGTCCTCGGACTTCCAGGCCCTGCTGCCCATCCGCGGCAAGATCCTGAACGTCCAGAAAGCCTCAGTGGGGGATATGCTCTCCAACGCCGAATGCGCGGCCCTTATCCAGGTGGTGGGGGCAGGGTCCGGCCGCAGCTTCGACATCGCCGCCGCCCGCTACGGCAAGGTCATCCTGATGACGGACGCGGACGTGGACGGCGCGCACATCCGCACGCTGCTCCTCACCCTTTTCTTCCGCTACATGCGCCCGATGATCGAGGAGGGCCGGGTCTTTGCCGCGGTCCCGCCGCTGCACCGGGTGGAAGTGATCAACGCGGGCCAGAAAGCCAACGAAATGATCTATACCTACTCCGAAGCCGAGCTGCATGTGCTGCTGGCGCGGCTGGCGAAGGAGGGCAAGCGCTACAAGGAACCCATCCAGCGCTACAAGGGCCTGGGCGAGATGGACGCTGAACAGCTGGCCGAGACCACCATGGACCCCCGGCACCGTACCCTCCGCAAAGTAGGGATCGAGAACGCCAAGCAGGCCGAGGAGATTTTTGACCTGCTGATGGGCTCGGATGTTTCGCCGCGCAAGGATTTCATCATCGCCGGCGCGGCGAGCCTGGACCGGGAGCGCATCGACGCCTGACGGCGGTGGGACCGCGTGCCGGTGCCTGAAGATTGTGCAGGCAGGACGACGGCGGGTGTCAGCCCAGCAGGCCCGGCACCACCAGCAGGGCCGTCGGCAGGGCCAGCAGGAGGACGCAGCCTGCCAGCACCAGGCTTCGGACCGGGGCGGGCAGCTCAGGTTGCGGGGAGAGCAGTCGACTGACGCGCGAGGCCGTGGTGCGGGCGGAGTCCGAGCCAGTCGTGCCGGCTGCGGCATCCAGCCCGGCCAGGGCCATGCTGGGGCCGCCGGAACGAATGACGGCGTCATCGGCAGTCCCCGTCGAACCGCTGGCCACAATGGCGATGGCCTTGATCAGCGTCGCCTTGCTTTCGGTCTTGAGGGCGACGTCGTCGGCCAGCATCTCGATGAGGGAGTTGACAGACTCCTGGGCGAGGCGGGTGGTGGGCAGCCAGGGGAGTGCCTGGCGCCAGGCGGCGAAAGCCCACAGCAGCAGGTGGTGCCTCTGGCTCAGGTGGGCGTTTTCGTGAATCAGGACCGCGCGGAGTTCAGCCGGCTCAAGGGCTGCCATGAGGCCGTCGGACAGCACGGTCACGGAGCGGGCGCCGCCCGGGAGGCAGTAGGCAACAGGCGAATCGTGGTTTATCACCAGTGTCCGGGCGCCTTCGGCTGAGGGCGAAGCAAGGAGCGCGAGAAGTTCGCGGTGCCGCCGCCGCTGGCGTTCGATCTTGTAGTACGTCAGCAGCAGGGTGAATACCAGGTGGGCCGTCAGAAGGGCCGCGGCGGACAGCGCAAAGATATGCCAGAAGCCCAGGGCGGTTGTGGGCGCGTTGAAAAGCACCATCCCGGCCAGTGCCCGGAGCCCGGCAAGGAGGTTATCGCCGATGGGTTCCAGCCCGTACACCAGCATGGCGCCGATCATGGACAATCCGCCGGCCAGTGCGATGGCCTGCCACAGCAGCATGGCGGTAAAGGGAGAGCGCGCGGGCCACTGCGCCCTCGAGAGGAGGATAGGCACCGGCCAGGCCAGGACTATCGCAAGGACCGCCAGCAGGTACGAGGCCCAGAACATGGTCCGTTAGGGGTGGCCAAGCAGTTTGCGCAGAGTCTCGGCTTCACCTTCGGAAACGGATCCGATGAAACGGGCCAGCACGGCCTCGCGGTCCGGGGCCGACCCCAGTACCTCGTGCATCAGTTCGGCGGTGTGGTCCTCGCGGCTGGATACAGCCTGGTAGCGGTGCGGGCGGGTACCCCGTTCGCGTTCCACCAGGCCCTTTTTCTCCAGCCGGGACAGCACGGTGAGCACCGTGGTGACAGCAAGTTCCTTGCCCTCGTGCCCGGCGGCACCATCCTGGCCCACCGATGTCTGTGCGAGCCGGTCCCGCAGAGTGTTCGCGGTGGCTGCTTCATGGCCCGCCCAGAGCAGGTCCATCACTGCCCGTTCCAGTTCACCAAGACTAGCCATTGCACTTTTCCTTTGTTCCCCGCACCACAACCGAAAGGGTTGCGGTGACTTGACGCGTGTTTCAACTACAGGAACCAATTTACCCCGATTCCCTGACACTTTCTACATCGGGTAGAACAGTGTTTGCCTGGAGCTGCGACGGACCGCGGAGGTGCGGCGGTCCGTTTTACTCGGCCGCCGGCGTTGTTCTACACTTTGTAGAAGTTAGAGTTTCTACATCACGTAGAAAACCTTCGCCCGGACAGTAGGGACCGCCTTGGACGCTTTGGACGCTCTGGAAATCGCACGCTGGCAATTCGGCATCACCACCGTCTATCACTTCATGATGGTCCCGCTGACCATCGGCCTGGGGCTGGTCGTGGCAGTGATCCAGACGGCCTGGCACCGCACCGGAAAACCTGAATACCTCCGGATGACCAAGTTCTGGGGGAAGCTCTTCCTTATTAACTTCATCATGGGCGTGGCCACCGGCATCGTCCAGGAATTCCAGTTCGGAATGGCCTGGAGTGAGTACAGCCGCTTTGTGGGCGACGTCTTCGGGGCGCCGCTGGCACTTGAGGCGCTCCTGGCCTTCTTTGTCGAGTCCACCTTCCTGGGCCTGTGGATCTTCGGCTGGAAGCAGCTGAAGCCGGGCATCCACCTCGCCTGCCTCTGGATCGCCGTCGTGGGCTCGGTGTTCTCCGCGTACTTCATCATCGTGGCCAACAGCTGGATGCAGCACCCCGTAGGTGTGGAGATGATCGACGGCCGGCCTGTGATGACGGACGCCTGGGCAGTCTTCACCAACAACACCGCACTCGTTGCCGTTCCCCACACGCTGTTCGGCGCCCTCGCCGTAGCCGGCGGCTTCCTGCTCGGCATCGCCTGGTACCACCTGTGGCGGAGGCGGCGCGACGGCGTCGACACCGTTGGTCCTGACGGCAAGGTGGTCCCCGGTGAGGCAACGGACATCCCCGGCCGGGACAAGGATGACCACAGGGTCTGGATCCGGTCCCTCCGCATCGGCGCGGTGGTGGCCATGATCTCCTTCGCCGGCACCGCCCTCACGGGAGACCTCCAGGGCAAGCTGATGTTCGAGCAGCAGCCCATGAAGATGGCGGCCGCAGAAGCAGCCTGCCACGACGGCACCGGCTTCTCTGTCCTGAGCGTCGGCAACCTCGGCTCCCAGAACTGCGACGACATCGTGGCCCTGATCGAGGTCCCCGGCATCCTCTCCTACCTGGCCAAGGGCGACTTCACCACCGAAGTGCAGGGCGTCAACAGCCTCCTGCCCCAGTACAAGGAGGCGTACGGAACACACCTGCCCGACAACCCCATCTACGGGGAACGTGCCGGCCAGGAAATCGACTACCTTCCGGTCATGGAGGTCACCTACTGGGGCTTCCGCATGATGATCGGGTTCGGCGGACTGGCAGCTCTCGCGGCCCTGGTGGCCCTCTGGCTCACCCGCAAGGGAACCGTCCCCGAATCACGGTGGCTGATGCGCCTCGCCGTCTTTGGAATCCTCGCCCCGTTCGGAGCCAACGCAGCCGGCTGGATCTTCACCGAAATGGGCCGCCAGCCCTTTGTGGTGGCACCCAACCCCGATCCCAACGGCATCGACCAGGTCTTTATGTTCACCGCGGCCGCTGTCTCACCCGGTGTCACCGCCGGCGAACTGCTGGCGTCACTCATCACGCTGACGGCCATCTACGCGGTGCTGCTGGTGGTGGAAGTGAAACTGCTGGTCAAGTACATCCGGGGCGGCGTCGTCTCCGCCATGCCCGAGCTGGTGCACGCACCCGTTGACGAAAACGAGGACGCAACCCCCGGCCCGGGAGGCCAGGGCGGCGGGAAACCCGCCGACGACGTCCTGGCCTTCGCCTACTAGTCCGCGCCACCAGTCCCCGCCAAAGAAGAGCAGAGGAAAACGAAGACATGGAACTGCTGCCAACCATCTGGTTCATCGCCATCGCGGTGCTGTGGACCGGCTACCTCTTCCTTGAGGGTTTTGACCTGGGCGTGGGCATGCTGATGAAGCTTTTCGCCCGGAACAACACCGAGCGCCGCGTCCTGCTCAACACCATTGGCCCGGTGTGGGACGGCAACGAGGTCTGGCTCCTGACCGCCGGCGGGGCAACCTTTGCCGCGTTTCCGCTCTGGTACGCCTCCCTCTTCTCCGCCCTGTACCTTCCGCTGCTGGTGGTACTGGTTGCCCTGATCTTCCGGGCCGTGGCCTTCGAGTACCGCGGAAAAGTGGATACAGATCAGTGGCGGGCCAGGTGGGACTGGGCCATCGCGCTGGGGTCCTTCTTCGCAGCCTTCGGCGTAGGTGCGGCACTGGCCCTGACCACCACCGGCCTTCCGCTGAACGCCAACGGGGACCGCGAAGGCGGGCCGCTGGCGTGGTTCAGTGGCTACGCAGTGCTGGGCGGACTCGCCGTCGTCGGGTTCTCGCTGGTACACGCCCTCGCCTTCCTGGCCTTGAAGACCGACGGCGACGTCCGGCACCGTGCCCGCACCTGGTTCGTCCGGCTGCTTCCCGTCCTGCTCCTGCCCATTGCGGGCTGGGCGCTGAGCATCCAGTTCCTCGACGGCAAGGCCTGGACCTGGGCGCTGGTCCTGCTGGCGGTTGCCGCAGCGGCTGCAGCCTGGGCCAAGGCCCGCAAGGGGGCGGAAGGCAAGGCGTTCGTCGCGCTGGGAGCCTTCCTGGCGCTGGGTTCGGCCTCCATCTTCGGTGCAGTGTTCCCGGTGGTGCTGCCGTCCACGCTGAACGGGGCTTTTGACCTGACCATTTCCAACGCCTCATCCTCCGACTACACTCTGGGCCTTATGAGTGTTGTGGCAGCGTTCGGCCTGCCCCTGGTCATCGCCTACCAGGCCTGGACCTACTGGGTGTTCCGGAGGCGGGTCAGCGCAGCGCACATCCCGGAAGCCCACAGCTTCCTGCCGGCCATCGCCGCCAAGGCATTCACCACCAAGGGCTGACATGCGTCCTACTTTCCCGCCCGGCCCGGCCACCCGTTCAGCCATCTATTGGCTGGGACTCCTCGCCGCCCTCAAGGCGTTGTCGCTGGTCCTGATCGGGCAGGCCGTGGCCTCGGCACTTGCCGGATTCGCTGCGGGGAACCCTGCCTGGGCGGACCAGATGGCAGTGGGCATGGCAGGAGTGGTGCTAAGGTCCCTCACGGTGTGGGGGCAGGCGGTCGCAGCCCGACGCGCCGCCCTCGGCATCAAGGAGGAGCTGCGCTCCGGGCTGCTGGAAAGGGCGCTGCGCAACGGCGTCCGCGGCACAGGACCGGCCGACGGCGGACTGGCGGTGCTGGCCACCCGCGGACTGGACGCGCTGGACAGCTACTACACACAGTTCCTGCCTGCGCTCGTCAACTGTGCGGCCATCCCGCTCCTGGTGGGGGCGCGCATCCTCTTCGCCGACTGGGTCAGTGCGGTAGTCATCGTCCTGACCGTTCCGCTGGTGCCGCTGTTTATGGTGCTGATCGGCCGGTACACGGAGGACAACGTCCGCGAGGCGCAGGCGTCCCTCGCCAGGCTTTCCACCCACATGCTGGAACTCGCCAAGGGACTGCCGGTCCTGGTGGGCCTGGGCCGTGCCACCGCCCAGCGCAAGGCGCTCGAGGAAATTTCCGAGGAATACCGTGCCCGCACCATGGGGACCCTGCGGACCGCGTTCCTCTCGGCGCTGGCGCTCGAGCTCATCGCCACCATTTCCGTTGCCGTGGTGGCTGTTTTCATCGGCGTCCGGCTGGTCCACGGCGACATGCCACTGGAGGCCGGCCTGCTGGCCCTGATCCTCGCGCCGGACTGCTACCTGCCGCTGCGCGAACTGGGCACCGCCCACCATGCCAGCGACGACGGGCGGGTGGCGCTCGCCGAAACAACGGCAGTGACTGACGCGCCGGAGCCGCAGCCGCTTCGGACAGTACCGGCCGGAAGGCCCGGTGCACCGATCACTGTCAGCGGACTCACGGTGAGCTACGAAGGGCGGTCCCTGCCCGCCGTCGGACCGCTCAGCTTCAGCGCACCGCAGAGCAGGATCACCGCGCTGGACGGACCCAGCGGCGCCGGCAAAAGCACGGTGCTGGGAATACTGGCCGGGACCATCGGCCACGGAGCCGGCACTACCGTCAGCGGCACCATCACGGGTTTGGACCGCACCAGGATTGCCTGGGTTCCCCAGCATCCGGTCATGGTGGCGGAGACGGTGCTCGACGAGGTGGTCCTCTACCTCTCGGGCAGCGCCGGCACTGAAACAGTTGAACACCGGCGCCAAGGAGCGGAAGCTGCTGCCCGTGCCTGCCTGGTCCGTGCTGCAGCCGGACACCTTGCTGCCAAACACCCTGCGGAGCTGAGCCCGGGAGAGCTCCGCCGCGTCGCTTTGGCACGGGGCCTGGCACGGATCGAGGCCGGCGCCACCGTCCTGCTGCTGGATGAACCCACGGCGCACCTGGACGATGCCTCGGCGGCATTGGTGGAAGACGCCATCCGGAAGCTCCGGGGACAGGTGACTGTCATCCTGGTGGCGCACGAAAACCGCACCCGCGCCCTCGCGGAACACCTGGTGCCGGTGGGCAGGCACAGCCGGGCGATCCCGGCCACCGAACACCCTGCGGATGGTGAGGAAGCCGTCCCGCATATTGTGAACCAGAGCGCGCCGGCACGGGCTGTGCCCTCTTTCCCTGCGGGGGATCAGCCAGCTCCTGCAGAAGCTCCGGCTGCAAGCGCTGGCGGGCAGGACGCAGACAAGCGCGGAGCGGCCCGGCTGCTGGCGGCACTCCTGGCGCCCGTGCGGGGCAAGTTTGCCGCCGCAGCCCTGGTGGGTACCTTGGCGGCAGTCTTCGCCGTGGCCCTGTCCGGGCTGTCCGGCTGGCTCATCATCCGGGCCAGCGAGCAGCCGCCCATCCTTTACCTGCTGACCGCCATCGTTGGCGTCCGGTTTTTCGGAATCGGCCGCGCTGTGCTCCGGTACTGTGAGCGGCTCCTCCTGCACGATGCCGTTTTCGCTGCCCTCACGCAGCTGCGGGGCCGGCTGTGGCAATCCCTGAGCCGGCGGGCGCTGCCGCTCCGACGGCTGTTGCAGGGCGGCAACGTCCTGGGAACGGTGATTGACGACGTCGATACCGTCCGCGACCTCCTGCCGCGCGTTGTCCTGCCGCCGGTCACAGCACTGGCGGTTTCGGCACTGGCCCTGATCACCACGACGTTGCTGGTGCCCGCCGCGCTTCCGGCCGTGATCGCTGCCAGTGTGGCCAGCCTCCTGCTCGCACCGGCAGTTGCCCTCTGGGGCGACCGCAAGTCCGCCACTGCCGAGCAACTCCTCCGCTCCGGGGTCCTGCGACGGGTTTCGGCAGCCCTTGACGCCCGTGCCGAACTCCACGCCAACGGCGCTGCTCCCCGCGTCCTCAGTGCATTGCGTGCCCGGGACCGCGAGGCCACCAAGGCTTCGCAGCGGTCGGCCTGGGCTGACGGCCTGGGACAGGCCATCACCACCGCTGCCTGTGGTGCCGCCGCCCTTGGCGCCGCCTGGCTGGCGGGTCCGGCGGTGCTCGCCGGGCAGCTCCCGCCGGCGACGGCGGCCGTGGTGGTCCTGCTGCTCCTGGCGCTGGTGGAGCCCTTCGCAGCAATGACGACGGCGGTACGCCAGTTCCCTGCGCTGCGGACGGTGATGCAGCGCATGGCCGGGTCCGGGGCGCTGGAGGAGAGCGCCCGGGACCACCGCGAGCACCGTGATCCTCGAGGGGCCGATGGTGATGGCCTGCAGACTGTTCCTGCCCGCCCGCGCAGCCTTCCCGGCGTCGAACTGGCAGGCCTCTCAGCCGCCTGGCCCGGCGGGGCTCCCGTGTTCTCCGGCCTGGACGCCGTGGCGGAGCCGGGGAGGTGGCTGGCCGTCACCGGCCCATCGGGCTCGGGAAAGTCCACGCTGCTGTCGGTGCTGCTCGGCTTCCTGCCGGTTGCCGCCGGACGGGTCGGCGTGACGGGCCGGGCTGCCTGGTGCCCGCAGGAAGCGCACCTGTTTGATTCCACCATCCGCGGGAACCTGCTGCTGGGCCGGCCTGCCTCCGGTGGCGGAACCGCCGGAACCGGCAGGGAAGCCGACGGCGACATGCTGGCTGCCCTGGCGTCAGTCGGACTGGCCGGCCTGCTGGAGCGGCTGCCGGCAGGCCTGGACACGCGGATCGGTCCCGGCGGGGCCTTCTTGAGCGGCGGGGAGCGGCAGCGCCTGGCCGTGGCCCGCACCCTGATGACCGGTGCGGAGGTGATCCTGCTGGATGAGCCGACGGCCCACCTGGATGCAGAGTCGGCACGGGCCATGCTGTCGGACCTGCGGCACGGACTGCGGCACCGCACCGTGGTGTTGGTGACGCACAACCCGGCCGACATCCGGGCCGAGGATGCACGCCTGGTGCTTGCGCCCGGTGCCGGCACGGCAGCCGCAGAGCATGCCCGGTCAGAGGACGACCGCCTTGTGGCCTTATCTGCGGGGGATCAGCCGTCCACGTCGTGAAGGTGATGGACCACGTCGTGCAGGAAGTACTGGGAAAGCGTCAGGACGGTGAACTCCGAGCCGTTGCTGCGCAGCCCCTTACGTCCCCACTCCGATTCGCGGACGGCGGCGAACGACTCCGCCGCCTGCTTTCCTTCGGCCGTAAGCTCGGCGCTGACCACCGCGGGGTCGGCGTTGGCGTAGTCCTTGTCGACGGCCGTCTGGTCCTGGTCCCAGTTCTCGAACCTGGCATCGTCCGAATCGAGCATGAGGTTCAGCCGCTGGTCGAAAAGGCTGAACACGTCCCGGACATGGCAGGCGTACTCCAACGCGGACCAGGAGTGGTCGTTGGGCCGCTCGGCCACGTCAGGCCGCCGCAGCACTGCCCGCCAGCGGGGGAGCAGGCTCCCGATACTGCCGGCAACAGTTGATGGCGTGGCCGTGGAGGCATCGAACGAGCATTCCGGGCACGGACGGGTGAGGACCCAGGTCCAGTCCTTTTCATCAGGCACGATAGGCATGTGAGCAGTCTAAGCGGGATCCGGCCAGGCCATGGCAGGGCCCACCACCTCGACCGGCTGGGACAGCGGGATCCCGGAACCGTCGCGCCGCCCGTGCTCCTGTGGCAGGGACCGGGCGACGCCGGCCGCCGATGAAGCCTTCGCGGGGCCGTGGCCGGCCCACGCCAGCAGCAGGATGTCCTCGCCCTTCAGGAAGCGGTGTGCCCGCACTCCCGCCGTCGCGCGTCCCTTCACGGGGTACTCGGAGAATGCTGTCACTTTGGCGGTACCCGGCGCCGTGCCCGGGAGTGCCCCCGTGGTGCCGGCGATGGTCACCACCACTGCGGACTCGTCCTTTGACTGGACGGCGCCGAAGAAGAGTACGCGGTCACCGGCAGCGAGCTTTATTCCGGCCATGCCGCCGGCTGTGCGCCCCTGTGGCCGCACTCCGCCGGCAGCGAACTTCAGCAGCTGGGCCTGGCTCGTCAGGAAGACCAGTTCTGCATCGTCCGCTCCCGCGGGCGCGACACCCACAACATAGTCCTTGTCCTTCAGCGCAATGGCTTCCCAGTCCTCGCGGTTCAGGGGATAGTCGGGCTGCACCCGCTTCACCACTCCCTGGGCCGTTCCGATGGCCAGCACCTCGTCGAGCGGGGCGAACGCCACCAGGGTTTCCCCCTTCAGCAGGGTGATGAAGTCCTTGGCCGGAACGCCGCCGGCGAGGTTCGGCAGCCCGGAAACCGGCGGCAGGACGGGCATGTCCATCACCTGCAGGCGGAGCATGCGCCCCTGCGAGGTGACGGCGGCAATCTCGCCCCTGGCGGACGTTTTGACCACCGAGGTATACACGTCGTGCTTGGTCCTTGGTCCCGCCTCTGCCAGCGGCTCCCGGTTGCTGGTGCGCGCTATCTGGCCCGAGGCGGTCAGGATAGCCCAGCAGGGGTCGTCGGCGATTTCCAGTGCCAGCGGGACTGGCTTGCCCTTCTTCCCGTTGGCCAGGGCCAGGTCGGCGGCGACGGTGGGGGACACCGCCTCGGATTCGAGCAACACGGTCCGCCGGGGGGTGCCGTGCGCCTCGGCGATGGCGCCGAGTTCGTCGGACACCAGGTTCCGCAGCCGCTCCTCGGAGCCGAGGATGGCCTCCAGCTCCGCAATTTCACGGCGCAGCTCGTCCTGTTCCTTCTCCAGCTCAATCCGCGAGTATTTGGTCAGCTGGCGCAGCCGAAGCTCCAGGATGTAGTTCGCCTGGATTTCCGTGAGGTCGTAGATGGACATCAGCCGGGCCCGGGCGGCGGCGGCCTCGTCGGAGGACCGGATGATCTGGATGACCTCATCGATGTCCACGATGGCGATCAGGAGGCCTTCCACCAGGTGCAGGCGGTCCTTCTTCTTCCCCAGCCGGAAAGCGGTCCGGCGGCGCACCACATCGATCCGGTGGTTCACGTACACCGTCAGCAGCTGCACCAGTCCGAGCGTCTGCGGCTGGCCGTCCACCAGAGTGACATTGTTGATGCCGAAGGAATCCTCCATCGGCGAATAGCGGTACAGCTGCTGGAGCACAGCGTTCGGGTTGAAGCCGTTCTTGAGCTCGATCACCAGGCGCAGGCCGTGCTTGCGGTCCGTCAGGTCCACGATGTCGCTGATGCCGGTCAGCTTTTTGGAGTTGACGGCGTCCTTGATCTTCTCGATGACCTTTTCCGGGCCCACCATGTAGGGCAGTTCGGTGACCACCAGGCCGGTCCGGCGCGCGGAAAGCTGTTCCACCTCCACCTTGGCCCGCGTCTTGAAGGAGCCGCGGCCGGTGGCGTAGGCATCGCGGATACCGTCCAGTCCCACGATCCTGCCGCCGCTGGGCAGGTCCGGCCCGGGGACGAAACGCATGAGGTCGTCCAGGGTGGCGTCCGGGTTGGCGATCAGGTGGCGGGCGGCGGAGATGACCTCCACGAGGTTGTGCGGGGCCATGTTGGTGGCCATGCCGACGGCGATGCCCGTGGCCCCGTTGACCAGCAGGTTCGGGAAAGCGGCCGGCAGGACGTCCGGCTGGGTGAGCTGGTTGTCATAGTTGGGGACAAAGTCCACCACGTCCTCATCGAGGTGGTCGGTGAGGGTGAGGGCAGCAGCCGCGAGCCGCGCCTCGGTGTACCGCGGGGCGGCAGGGCCGTCGTCGAGCGAGCCGAAGTTGCCGTGCCCGTCAATCAGCGGCAACCGCAGCGAGAAGTCCTGGGCCATGCGCACCATGGCGTCGTAGATGGCCGTGTCGCCGTGCGGGTGCAGCTTGCCCATGACCTCGCCCACCACGCGGGCGCTTTTGACGTGTCCCCGGTCCGGGCGAAGGCCCATGTCGCTCATCATGTAGAGGATGCGGCGCTGCACCGGCTTGAGGCCGTCCCGGGCGTCCGGAAGCGCCCGGGAGTAGATCACCGAGTACGCGTACTCCAGGAAGGAGCCCTCCATTTCGGAGGTCACATCGATGTCCACGATGTTTTCCGTATAGCTGGTGTCTACTGCGGGGGCTGGACTTTGGCGGCGTGCCATGGGGGTTGGTAAATCCTTCTTCGGTACTATGCAGCTGACGGGGGTGTGCTGCGGAAGTTTTTGGCTAGGCTAAGCCTATGGTGGATCAGCCCGGGGACGGCGAATATCCGGAACATTGGGAAGCCGATGTCGTGCTGCGGGACGGCGGGACAGCCCACTTGCGGCCGATTCATCCCTCCGATGCTGACGCTGTCCAGGCCTTCCACGTCGGGCAGTCGCAGGATTCAATCTACATGCGGTTCTTCGCCTTCAAAGCCAGGCTGTCCAGCAAAGAGCTTAAGCGCTTCACTGAGGTCGACTACAAGGACCGGGTGGCTTTCGTCATCACCATCCGCGGCGAAATCGTTGGCATTGGGCGGTACGACCGGCTTGATGACCCCACCGAGGCGGAGGTGGCGTTCAACATTGCCGATTCCCACCAGGGACGGGGAATCGGGTCCATCCTCCTGGAACACCTGGCCACCGCGGCGCATGAAAACGGGATCCGGCGCTTCAGCGCCGAGGTGCTGCCGGAAAACCGCAAGATGCTGAAGGTATTTTCCGAGGCCGGCTACGACGTCCGGCGGCACTTTGACGACGGCGTCGTCAGCCTCGAGTTCAACATCGACCCCACGGAGAAGTCCCGTGCCGTGATGGAATCCCGGGAGCACCGCGCGGAGGCGCGGAGCGTGCGGGACCTGCTGACGCCGTCGTCCATTGCCGTGATCGGTGCCAGCCGCAAGTGGGGGACCGTCGGCTACCAGCTGCTGGAGCACATTATCGAAGGCGGCTTCAGCGGCCCCGTCTACGCCATCAACCCGGAAGCGCTGGAGCTCGCGGGCATGATGTCGTTCGGCAAACTGGCCGAGGTCCCGGACCCCGTCCAGCTGGCCGTCGTCGCCGTCCCCTATGAAGAAGTCCCCGCCGTGGTGGCGGATTGCGCCGCTGCCGGCGTCAGGGGGCTGGTGGTTGCCTCCGCAGGCTTCGCGGACGACGGCGAACGCGGCCTGCTGCGCCAGCGGGACCTGGTGCGGCAGGCCCGGGCAAGCGGCATGCGGGTTATTGGGCCGGCGTCGCTGGGAATCGTGAACACCAACCCCGAGGTGTCCCTCAACGCTTCGATGGCGCCCACCATGCCGCTCCGGGGCGGGCTGGGCCTGTTCAGCCAGTCCGCGGCCATCGGCGTCTCCCTGTACGCCGCTTCCAGCCGGCGCCGGCTGGGACTGTCCACGTTCCTGTCGGCCGGTAACCGGGCTGACGTCTCCGGCAACGACATGATGCAGTACTGGGAGGACGATCCCGATACCACCGCCGTCGGGCTCTACCTTGAATCCATCGGCAACCCGCGCAAGTTCTCCCGCCTGGCCCGGCGCCTGGCCCGGACCAGGCCGGTCATCGTGGCCAAGTCCGACGCCATGGGACTGCGGCTGCCGCCCGGGCACGCGGTCCGGACAACCCAGGCGCCCTCCGGCGCGCTGGACGCGATGCTGCGCCAGTCCGGCGTCATCCGGGTGGAAACCATTGAGCAGCTGATGGACGTCGCGCAGGTGGTTTCCGCCCAGCCACTCCCCGCCGGTCCGGGACTGGCGATCTTCAGCAACTCCCGGGCGCTGGGGAAGGTGGTGGCAGACAGTGCGTCTTCCCAGGGCCTTATGGTTGCGGAACTGGTCACCGGCGTGGACCTCGACGCCGGGCAGTCGGTTGCCCTTCCCGCCCTGCGCGCCAGCCTGCTCAAGACACTCGGGTCCGACGCCGTCCACTCGGCTGTTGCGGCGCTGCTCCCCGCCCGCGGGCTGACCGTGGACAGCATCGCGGAAGTACTGGCCGAATGCTCGGCAACAGCGGGAAAGCCTGTGGTGGCCGCCTTCACCGGCATCCTTGACCCTTCCATCTCCGTGGAGGGGATGCTGGGATCCACGGAACGTGCCGTCCCCTGCTTTTCCAATCCGGGGGCAGCCGTCGCTGCGCTCGCTGCCGTGGTCCGCTATTCGGAATGGGTGTCCCGGGACCAGGGGCATTTCGTGGAACCCGAAGGATGTAATCCCGAGCTCGCCCGGGCCGAAATCGAAGCCCTGCTCAGGGATGTCAAAGGTGAGCAGCTGAAAAAGCTGGATCCGGCAGCCGCGGCCTCGCTGCTGGGCCATTACGGGATCAGGGTGCTGCCTTCGGTGGGCTTTGATGACCCGGACCAGGCCGTTGAGGCTGCGGATGCCCTGGGCTGGCCCGTCGTGCTGAAGACTACCGATCCTGCCCTCCGGCACCGGCTGGATCTCGGCGGTGTGCGGCTGGACATCCAGGATGCGGAATCGCTGCGGCAGAACGTGCTGCAGATGCGGCGGGTGCTCTCAAGCTACGGCGACCCCGCGCTGGAAGTTCAAAGCATGGCGCCGGTAGGACAGGCCTGCACTTTTCGTGCCATCGAGGACCCGCTGCTGGGCCCGGTGATCTCGTTCGGGCTCGCCGGAGACGCGGTGAACCTGCTCGACGACTGGGCGCACCGGGTGCCGCCGCTCTCCGCCGGCGACGTCGACGACTTCATCCGCGCGCCGCGGGCGGCCCAAAAGTTGTTTGGCTACCAGGGCCTGCCTGCCGTGGACGTCAAGGCGCTGGAGGACCTTGCCGGCCGCCTCGCCTGGCTCAAGGACAACCACCCCGAGATCGCCCTGGTGGAACTCAACCCCGTCCTGTGCGGGACCTCGGGAGCCACCACCCTTGCTGCCGACATCCGCATCGGCAATGCCGCCCAGCGCACGGACAGCGCGCGCCGGGCCATGCTGGGCTGAGGCGGTTAGCAAGTGACCGGCCGATCTGTGAAAATGGGGGAATGAGCTCACAGCCTCCCGCGTCGGCGCCCGAAACGCCCGACTATGAAACCCAGGCAGTCCGCCACCACAGCTCACACAGCCATAGCGCCCAGGGCCAGAGCCTGGAAGGCGCCCTTCAGAAGGCGGGCTTCTACCCCCGCCTCGTGGCCGACGTCGTCGATGACGCCCTGGACGGCCGCGACTGTGTTGCCCACCTTGTGCACCTGGAAACCCACTTCGACCGTGCGGAAGTCCGGCGCCACATCACGGTGCTGGTGCTCACCTCGGACATGCTGGTGATCACCCACGTCGATGACCAGCAGCTGGACGAGGCCGGCGAGCAGATCGTCGCCCAAATCTCCACCGAGTCCGTTCCCGTGGCCCAGATCCGGTCCGTTGTGCTCAGCTACATGTATGCACAGCCGCAGAACTACAAGCCCTCCGACCCGGTGCGGGAGGTAACGCTGTCGATCGCCTGGTCCGGCGGCCAGAGGCTGGACATGGGCCCAGCCAGCTGCGGGGATCCCCAGTGCGAAGCCGACCACGGCTACAGCGGAACCATCGCCCAGGAGGACATCGTCCTGCGCATCAGCGCCGAGGCGGACGGCCTGCAGGCGGTGCAGGATGCGAAGCTTTTCGCCCGCGCACTTCGTGCCGTCAATACCGGTTCCCCCGCGCCGCAGCCGCACGCGCAGTCGATGCCGCCGCGGCCGCGTGCAGGAGTCTTCGGCAACCGCCTCAGCCGCGGGCACCAGCAGCGCTGATGCCCGAAGACCGCCACCCGAACGCCAACTTTTCCGCCCGGCCACGTCAGATTGTCCTGCCGCCTGCGCCTGCCTACGGGCAACGCTCCATCGCCGACGTGCTCACCAGCGCCGCTGCGAGCCTGGGCGTGGACGGGTTTGAGAATACCCTTGGCCTGCCTGCCGCCTCCCGCGTGTGCGTGGTGCTGGCGGACGGCCTGGGCCGGAACCTGCTGAAGCAGAAATCAGCCCACACGCCCTTCCTGCGCTCGGTCATCCAGGCCGGGCAGGGAGCGGTCCCCGTCTGGCTCGATTCCGCCTTCCCTTCTACTACCGCGGCCGCGTTGGCCAGTTTCGGCACCGGGCTCGCACCAGGCCAGCACGGCATGGTGGGGTATGACGTGCTGGACCCGGAGCAGGACAAGGTAGTCAACCTGCTCGGAAACTGGGATCCCGCCGTCGACCCCGCGACGTGGCAGCCGTTTCCCACGGTCCTGGAACGCGCCGCGGAACACGTGGACGTCACCACCGTCAGCCTGCCGCAGTTCGGCGGCTCGCCAATGACCCGGGCCGCCCTGCGGGGCGGTAAATTCATCTCCGCCACCACGGCGCACGCCCGGACGGAAGCTGCGGCGGAGGCCATGTCCGCCGCCAATCCATCGCTGATGTACTTCTACCTGAACGAGCTGGACAAGGCCGGGCACCGCTACGGCTGCCAGTCCGAGCAGTGGGAGCACCAGCTCGAAGAGCTTGACGCCACCATGAAGCGGCTCAACGCTTCCCTTCCCGCCGGCACCACCATCCTGCTCACCGCGGACCACGGCATGCTCGACGTCCCGGAGCAGCAACGTATCGATTTCTCCGCCGAGCCAGCCCTGGTGGAAGGGGTCCGGCATACCGCGGGGGAGCCGCGGATGGTTCATCTCTACCTTGAACACGGTGCAGGGGAGGACGTCCGTGACCGCCTGCTCGCGGCCTGGCGCGCACGTTTCGGCGAACAGGTCTGGGCCTTCACCCGTGAGGACGCACTCGCGGCGGGCCTGTTCGGCACGGTCCGTCCCGCCGTCGAGGGCAGGATAGGCGACATCATGATCGCGGCGAGGGACGCCGTGGCCCTGTATGACACACGCCGCGTCCGTCCCACCGCCATGGAAGTGGTGGGCCAGCACGGCTCGCTCACCAAAGCCGAGCGGGAGGTCCCCCTGCTCTGCTTTACGGCCGGCGGCAGGAGTTCACGCCGTGGCTGAACTGGTCTTTTTCTCCGGCACCATGGACTGCGGAAAGTCGACCCTCGCGCTGCAGATGGACCACAACCACCGGGCCAGGGGACGCGGCGGAGTGCGCTTCAGCCGCAACGACCGCGCCGGCGAATCGCGCATCTCCAGCCGCCTGGGCCTGCAGACCGATGCCGTTGAGGTGGTGGACGGCACCGACTTCTGGGAGGAAGTCATGCTGCGGCGCACGCAGGGGCAGCGGGTGGACTACCTGATTTGTGACGAAGCCCAGTTCTATACGCCCGAGCAGGTGGAACAACTGGCGAAGGTCGTGGACGAGATCGACGTGGACGTGTTCGCTTTCGGTATCACCGCCGATTTCCGTACCAGGCTTTTTCCCGGTTCCCAGCGGCTTGTCGAACTGGCCGACCGGGTGCAGGTGCTGCAGGTGGAGGCGCTGTGCTGGTGCGGCCGCCGCGCCACCCACAATGCCCGGACGGTCGACGGCGTGATGGTCACCGAAGGCGCGCAGGTGGTGGTGGGCGACGTGGACATGGCGGGAGAATCCGCTGCCGCACCCTGGGGCGGCGACCACGTCCCGGTTGTGGGCTACGAGACCCTCTGCCGTAGGCACTATATGCGTCGCGTTACTGCCCATGGCGCCGCTTTGATGGGCCAGCAGGACCCGCTGCTGCCGTTCGAAGTCGATGCCTGCCTGTGGCGCGGAGCGGGTGGAGCCGGGGCTACCGGGTTTTAGCAACGGGATCAGCATGAGCTGCTCTGGCACCCGAGGCAGGTCCGACGCCGCATCCTGCCCGGTGGGGGTTGCTGCTCCGGCACCGCGGCCATTTGCCGCTTGCTGCTCCTTCGTCGCTCTGACGCAAGCTACACAAATGACCCCGGCACCTTCGCTGAGCTTCTGCGTTTAGGGCCCTGTTTTGTCAGACCCTCGCAAGAGGATAGTTGCATGGAAACGAACCCGGCAGTGGTGCAGGCGGAGGAAGCCCTTGTCGCTGCTGTCGCTGCATTCATGGCGGCGCTGGCTGGCAGCGATACAGCTGTTTCCGGTGCCACTGGCGGACCCGATGCCGCGGGCATTCCTGGTGCTGGGGTGGGGTTTGATGATGATCCGTTGCAGCGGGTTGCTGATCGGGCTTTGCATGTTCTTGCCGGGGTGGCCCGGTCCGAAGCGAAGATCGCGGCAGTGAAGGCGGAAGCGGTGGCGGTGTTTGCTGCGGCCACGAAAGCGCTGAATCCGCCGGCTTCTTCCCCGTATGAGGCGACGGCGCAGGACCGGAGCTTGGTCGCCGAGGTCGGGTGTGTGCTGGCGATTGGTGACCGGGCCGCCGGTGCCCTGCTCGCTGACTCCCATGCCCTCACCACGTCCCTGCCGCGGGCCCTGGCGGCACTGCAGTCAGACACGATTTCCTGGGCGCACGCCCGGACCATGGTGGATCAGACCGTGGGCCTTGACCCTGCCGGGGCGGCGGCTTTGGAGGCGCACTTCCTGGACCCGGAGGCCCCTGGTGCGGCCCGGCGGTGCCCGGTAGGGGAGATGCCGGCGTACCGGTTCAAGGCCAAGGCCAGGGGGTGGCGGGAACGCCACCACCCGGAAAGCCTGGAGAAACGGCACGCCAAGGGTGTGGCGGACCGGCGGGTCGAATACTGGCCGGACAACGACGGGACGGCCTGGATCGCCGCGTGCCTGCCCGCGGATCAGGCGTCCGCGATCTTGGACCGGCTCACCGACATCTCCCGGGACATGCAGGGACCGGAGGAATCCCGCACCCTCTCCCAGCTCCGGGCAGATGTCGCTGCGGGCTGGCTCCTGGGCGGCACGACCACCGAGATACCCTCACCCCGGGCCCAGGTGCTGGTCACCGTGCCGGTGTTCTCCCTGATGGGCCTGACTGATGAGCCGGCGATGCTGGACGGCTACGGCCCCATTCCGGCGTCGATGGCACGGGACCTCGTTGCCAAGGGTGCAGGCTCGTTCTACCGGGTGCTGGTGGATCCGCGGGACGGGGCACCGTTGGAGATCGGCCGCACCAACTACCGGCTCACGAAGGCCATGCGGAACTGGCTCAGCTTGCGGGACGGCAAATGCCCGTTCCCTGGCTGCAACAACCCCTCCCTGGACAACGAAGCCGACCACATCCTTGCCTGGCACAACGGCGGGACCTCGGTCAACCCTGCCGCAAACACCACAAACTTCGGCACACCGGCGGCTGGAAACCCACCCCGGCCACCACAACCGAACCGCCCGGCTGGATCTCACCGTCCGGCCGGCACTACAAAAGCGAACAGCAGGACTGGGAACCACCAGTGTGGCCGGAATGGCTAGCACCGGAGCGGATGGCGGACGGGCACCGCGCTGATCCCGCCGTTCAATGCCAACGAATGTCTCATCCGGCTTTGCCCCATCTGGACCAATTGGACCTCGAGCTGTCCAATATGTGTGGCAAAAATCCAAGCCTGCCCGAACAAGGCATGCCTTCTTCAGAAACCGACTATGAGGATCCGCTCCTCGAGGACCTGCCGGACTTCGACATTCCTGAGGACCCCGGGGTTCCCGAAGACGAACTGCCCCAGGACCCGTTCGCCGAGTGGCATCTCATGCTGGCCTTAGCGGTCCACGTCTAGTCAGGAAACACGGAACAAATCGAGGCCTTAGCCTCCGATGTTTGTAGCTTGAGCGCTAGTCGCCGCGCGTACCGAAGACAATCTCGTCCCATGAAGGGACGCTGGAACGCTTGGGCCTGCCCGGCTGGCGTTCAGGCGCTCCCGTCTCCGGAAGCTGACCCGTAACAGGGGCGTTGTCTTCGTGGCCCGGAGCCCGCCGCCGGGGATTCCCGCCCAGCAGCTCGTTCAAACCGCCACCACTGACAGGACTGCCGTCATTGGTGCCGCTGCCGATACTGTTGCCGGTGTCGTCACGGGTGCCGTTGGCGTCCCCGTTCCCGGCCTCAGGGCTGCTGCCGGAGGGCCTGCGGGGGGACGCCACAATGGTGATTTCGCGGGTATCGGTACTCACGCCGTCGTGCAGCTTTAGGGCATCTTCCATCGCGTCCCGGTGCGGGGGAATGAGGCTAAGCCGGGACAGCATGGATGGCCTCGCGTCGCGACGGCGGGTGAAGGAACTGGCTTGGGCGGCCGGGGATTCAGGGGTGTCATCCTGTGT
This sequence comes from Arthrobacter sp. Z1-9, assembly GCF_054792695.1. Taxonomy (NCBI): domain Bacteria; kingdom Bacillati; phylum Actinomycetota; class Actinomycetes; order Micrococcales; family Micrococcaceae; genus Arthrobacter; species Arthrobacter sp. Z1-9. Next base: position 1,831,869 of record NZ_CP096456.1, read on the forward strand.
CTCGTCGCCGGATTCTTCCGGTTCAGGTGTAACTTCCGACGGCCGCGGGTGGGCAGCGGGAACGCCGTGGGTCAGAAGCAGCGCCAGGGCGTCGTCGGAATCCTCGTCGACGCCCAGGCGCTGTCCGCGGCGTGAGCGGAGCATGTCCAGGAGTCCGTCTGATTCCTTGCCGTCAGTAAGTTCAGCCTCGGGACCAGGCCGGGGTGACGTGCGGGCAGAGTCTGCGTCGGTCTCGAAGTCGAAGGGGCGGTCGGAGACCGCGGAGAGCCTGCGCGCCGGGACGGGTCCATCCAGGGGCTCGAGTTCGCTAAGCTGCTGCGCCCACCGGTTCGCGTTCTGCAGGGACCTCCTGGCAGGACTGAAGGTCCATAGGGCAGGCGGCTCCTCGCCGATACCGGCCGTACCGCCGGTGTTGGTCTCGAAGCTGGCCTGCACCGTCCAGGTTCCGTCCTGGCGCCGCCAGGAATCCCACTCCACCGTCGATGGATCAATGCCATGAGCTGACAGCCGGTGCGCCACCATGTCATTGAGCGTGGCGGGATTGTCCCCGAAAGCGGACCGGTAGATGTCGTGACCTGGCGAGGGCGAAGCGACTTCGACCTTTCGTGCCTGCTGGGCAACGTACTCGCGTTCCGCCAGGACGGGACCCTCGTAGCGTTCGACCTTAGCCAGCGGCAGGCCGGAAAGTTCCGCCACGTCCGCAGCAGTCGCACCTGCCCTGATCCGGGCCTGGATGTCCCTTGGAGACATGGGAATGGCAGGCCGCTCGACCGGCGGCCTCGCGGCTGACCTGGTCGCGGTCCTCAGCGCTTCGTCGATCGGCAGCTGGAACATCTCGCCGCCGGCACCGCTCAACAGGAGATGCGCCCCGTCGTCGTGTACGCCTACAAGCCGTAGATCCTGCATACAAATCCTCCACCCTGGCATTACTATCAATCGAAACTCTGCCACCCGCTGATCCCGTTTTGGCTCAAGGGGCAGGGCGCGCCGCGATATTCCGGCCAAGGGCGGGGTATAGGGGGCCCTGCGGGCGGGAGCTGCGCGGCGGGCGGGCACAAACCCGGGCCATGCTGCGTTATGGAGGGTGATGTTTGACAGGCCGGCAAAAGGAAGAAGGACATGGCGACAATGCCCACCGATTACGATGCGCCGCGCAAGTCTGAGGAAGAGCTCCGAGAGGATTCCCTCGAAGAGCTGAAGACGCGGCGCTCCGACAAGCCGGTCGCGGTGGTTGACGAAGATGAAAGTGATCTTGCCGCCGGCTACGAGTTACCCGGCGCCGACCTTTCCGGCGAAGAACTGACGGTCCAGGTGGTTCCCGCCCAGGCAGACGAGTTCACCTGTTCTTCATGCTTCCTGGTCCGGCACCGCTCCCAAATCGCCCGGGAGAAGGACGGACGGTTCTATTGCAGGGAGTGCGAAGGCTGATTTGCAAGCAGGGCCCAAGGCAGCCGGCAAGTCGAGTGAGCCAGCAAGCCGAGATGCAGTTATTACGACGGCGGAATGCGGCCGGGCGGGAGGGTCATCGGCGTGACAGCGCCGCAGTCAATTCGTCCGGGTGCCGGGTGGAGGCCAGCCAGTACGGCGTTTGGTCGGACGGATCCGTAATTCCGATCTTGACCACAGGGTCGATCCAGCCGCGGATGCAGAGGTAGGCCAGCGCGTTCAGCCGGGTGCCGCGTTCGGCTGTTGCTTCCGGACCCCGGAATGCCTCAACTGCGCCCACGAACCCGCGCTCGATGCTGGCCCGTCCCACAGTCAGGGAATCGGCAGTAACCACGATGGCCGGAGTGGACAGGATGAGGAGAACAGCCATGATGACGAAAAGGACGCCGGCGGCCGTGAAACCCGCTGCTGCGCTGATGGGTGCAAATACCAGGATGCCCGCTCCTGCCACGCCTGCAGCGATGATCCAGATCCATACGTTGGGCCACAGCTTCTCCCTATAGATCACCGCGGCCCCGGTGGACGGTTTCTGGGGAACGGGCGCAGCGGAGCTTGATTCGGGCATAAGCCCAGCTTTCCATCTTTGCCCGGCTATTTCACCTTGAGTGGGCCCGTCCGCGTAGCGGAACCTCACCCCGGGGCAGCGCTGGGAGGGGCCTGCCCTAGGACTGATTTGGGGGCGCGGGTTAGAGTGAGTGACTGTGACTGATCATCCCGCCACAGTAGATTCTTTCCCTATTGAAGCACCCGCGCCCGGCTTGGCTGCGCCCGCCGTCGCTTCAAGTGCACCCACCCTGCAGGTCCAGCTGAAGATGCTGGATCCGGACCTGGAGGCCCCGTCCTATGCCCACCCGGGCGACGCCGGCGCCGACCTTCGTGCGCGCGAGGACGTTGTGCTGCAGCCGGGGGAGCGCAAGCTGGTCCCAACGGGAGTGGCCATCGCGCTCCCTGAAGGCTTCGTCGCACTGATCCATCCCCGTTCGGGCCTGGCCACAAAACACGGGCTGACAATTGTGAACGCTCCAGGAACCGTGGACGCCGGCTACCGGGGCGAAATCGCTGTCACCCTCCTGAACACCGACGCGAAGCAAAGCATCGAACTGCGCCGCGGCGATAGAATTGCCCAGATGGTAATTCAGCGCGTGGAGTACGCGCAGTTCATCCCCGTCAACGAATTGAGCGGATCGGTACGTGGCACTGGAGGTTTCGGCTCCACCGGCGGCTTTAACCGCCCTGGCGCCTAACCTGACTTCTTCCCTAACCCGTTCTTCCGCACCGGCGCCTGGGCACCGGACGGCAACAAAGCACGACGGCGGGACCCCCACGGGCCGGACCGGCAACTTCACACGTAAGGAGACACCCAATGGTCTTTGGGCTCGGCAGGAAAGCCAAGAAGGAACAAGCAGCCGAACCGGACGAAACGTCCGCTGCGGCCGAGACTGTGGAAGAGGCAGTGGAGAGTTCCGGACGCCGCTCGAACGGCCCTTTCGACGAGTCGGAGATCAACACCGGCGACGGCTATGTTGATTTGGGCGCGCTCCTGATCACCCCGAGCGAGGGGTTACAACTCCGGCTGGAAGTCGAAGAAGCCACGCAGCGCGTCGTCGCGGTCACTTTGGACCTCAACGGCTCCAGCCTTCAGCTCCAGGCCTTCGCAGCTCCCAAAAGCGAGGGGCTGTGGGACGAGATCCGCGAGCAGATCGGCCAGTCCGTGGGAGTCCAGGGCGGACAGGTCGAGGAGATCGAAGGCACCTTCGGAACCGAACTCGTCGCCAAGCTGCCTGCGGGGCTCCCGGACGGCAGCCAGGGCTACCGGGTGGCACGCTTCATTGGCGTGGACGGCCCCCGCTGGTTCCTGCGCGGCGTCCTGGGTGGAGCCGCGGCACTCGAGCGCACCGCTGCGGAACCCCTCGAAGCGTTGTTCCGCAAGGTCGTTGTGATCCGTGGCGACAGCCCCATGCCGCCGCGCGACCTGCTGCAGCTCCGGCTGCCCAAAAACGCCACGTCCACGCCTCCGCCTGCTGCCCCTGCGCTTCAGGAACCTGAACGTGGTCCTGAAATTACACAGATTGGCTGACAACGTGCCCGGGGGAGGAACTCCGCTGAATGAAGGCGAGGATGTTCCCCTCAGCCGGCTGCCGGAGAAAGGCCGGGTGGTCTGCCGCGGCCGCATCGAATCTGTAACCTTTGTTCCGGCGGACCAGACGGCGGCCTTCAGCGCCATGGTCTCGGATATTGATTCCCGCGAATCGGGAGCCGCTGGCGGACCCCGAGGGCGGCTCCGTGTGGTGTGGCTGGGACGGCGGCGCGTGCCGGGCATCGACGCCGGCACCGAGGTGCGGCTCAAAGGGATGCTGTCCCGGGTTGATGGCCTGCCCACCATGTTCAATCCACGCTACGAGATACTGTCCCGCCAGGAGAACGAATGACTGCGTCCGAGCCCACCCCTTCATCCGGTGCAACAGGTCCCAACGGCACAGGTCCCCACAGCGCAGGCCAGACGGCTGCTGCTCCCAACGGCAGCGGCAAGGACGGAGTGCCGAAGGCGGGGGGCGAGGAATCCTCCCCGGTAGCAGGCCTCGCTGCCGACTACGCCGCCAAAGCAGGCCTCCACCGAACCCATGACGGCCGGGTGGATGTGTTGCGGAGCGCCGGCGGAGCCCAGGGCATTGCCGAAAGTATCCTTCCGGGCCTGTTGTTCCTCGTGACGTACACCATCTCCCAGGACCTTACGCTCTCCCTGGTGGCCGCCCTTGCCATCGCAGGAGTGTTCACCGTGGTCCGGCTGGTGCAGCGGCGTCCCCTGACGCAGGCACTCGCGGGCATCGTCGGTGTGGGCATCTCCGCCTGGCTCGCCAACACCACCGGAAAAGCCGAGGACTTCTACCTGCCGGGATTCTTCACGAATGCGGCCTACATTGTGGCAATGGTGATTTCCATTCTTGTGAAATGGCCGGTGGCCGGGCTGCTGTTCGGGTTCATCCGCAACGAGGGCCTCGACTGGCGCAAGGACCCTGCCCGGCTCAAGGCGTACCGGCTCGGCACCTGGATTATCGTGGCAGTCCTGGTGCTCAGGCTTGTGGTGCAGGTTCCCCTCTACCTTCTGGGCCCGGACGGGTTTGCCGCCCTGGCGACCACCAGGCTGATCATGGGCATGCCCCTGTACATCCTGGGAATTTGGATCGCCTGGCTCGTCACCAAGCCTGCTCCGGTTGGCGACGAAACGGCGGACGCAGCGCCCGGCAAAGGCTAGTCGCCAAAGGCCGGTCCCTTACCCGTCGAACCCGTCGTCCTCGGGACTTTGCTGCTCCAGGTGCCCCGCGTCTTCGACAGGCCGGGGCTGCGGAGCTTCGGTGGAATCGGGGGAGAGCAGGGCGCGCAACTCGTCCTCGGCCGCGATAGTGGTGACGAAAAACAGCTCGTCGCCGCCGTCGATCACGTCGTCCCGGCTGGGCGTGATCGGGGCGTGATCCCGGAGGATGGCCACCAGGGTGGAATCCTCCGGCCAGCGGATTTCCCCTACCGTCAGGCCGATCACGTGTGAATCATGCGGAACGGTGAACTCCACCAGTGAGGACACGCCCGTCTGGAGGGTGAGGAGCCGGACAAGGTCGCCGATCTCCACGGCTTCCTCCACCAGGGCGGTCATCAGTTGAGGCGTGTTAACAGCGACGTCAACGCCCCAGGAGTCATTGAACATCCAGTCGTTTTTTGGATTGTTGACCCGGCCCACGGTTCGGCCGACGCCGAACTCGGTCTTAGCCAGCAACGAAACAACAAGGTTCACCTTGTCATCGCCCGTGGCTGATACCACTACGTCCGCGTCCTCCACCTTGGCGCCCTGCAGCGTGCTCAGTTCGCAGGCGTCGCCTACAAGCCAGTGCGCGCCGCGGAGTCCACTCCGTCCGATAACCTCCGGCTTCAGGTCGATCAGCAGGATTTCATGCTTGTGCGCCAGCAATTCCCTGGCGATGGACGAACCGACGCTGCCGGCCCCCACGATCACGACTTTCACTGGAACTCCTTGGCGGGGGCTTTGGCCAGGATCTGGGCCACCTGGGCGCTGCGGTCAACCTGCAGCATGGCATGCACGGTATCGCCGTCCTGCAACGCGGTCCCGGCGTCGGGCAATAATCCCTCACCGAACCTGGTGAGATAGGCAATGCGTACGTTCGCCGCTTTTTCGATGCTGCTGATGCGATGGCCTATCCAGCCGGCGTCGAGGTCCAGTTCGGCGAGCACCAGGCGCCCGGAGGGTTCCCGGAAGTCACCGGCAAGGTGCTGTTCCGGAAGGATGCGGCGCAGCACCTGGTCCGCGCTCCAGCGGACCGCCGCCACCGTGGGAATTCCCAGGCGCTGGTAGATCTCGGCACGGCCGGGATCGTAGATCCTGGCCACGACATGCGGCACGTGGAACGTCTCCCGGGCCACCCGGGTGGCCAGGATGTTGGAATTGTCGCCGCTGCTCACCGCGGCAAAGGCGTACGCATCCGCGACGCCGGCCTGCTTCAGGGTGTCCCGGTCGAAGCCGACGCCGGTCACCTTGCGCCCGGTGAAACCCTGGCGGAGCCTGCGGAAAGCGCGGTCGTCCTGGTCGATGATGGCCACGGAGTGCCCGGCGTCTTCGAGCGTATGCGCCAGTGTCGCCCCCACCCGGCCACATCCCATGATCACGAAATGCGCCACCAGTATCTCCTCTGTATCTTTCCCCACGGTCCTGCCGCTAGAACTCTACCGTCAGCGTCCCGGATCCGGCTGTCCACGGGCTGTCATGACACAGCCCGCGAATCAGACTAGCTTTGTGGAGTGCTGACAATATTGAACGCCGCGAAGCGCGTGCTCGTGGGCAGGCCGTTCCGGAACGACCGGCTGGGCCATACGCTGCTTCCCAAGCGGATCGCACTTCCGGTGTTCGCCTCCGACGCCCTGTCATCTGTCGCCTACGCACCCGACGAGATCCTGCTCACCCTGGCGCTGGCAGGTGTCAGTGCGGTGGCGTTTTCACCCTGGGTGGGACTGGCCGTCATGGTGGTCCTGCTGACCGTGGTTGCCTCCTACCGGCAGAACGTCCATGCGTACCCGTCCGGCGGCGGAGATTATGAGATCGCGGGCGAGAACCTGGGGAAGTATGCCGGCCTGACAGTGGCCTCGGCCCTGCTGGTTGACTATGTCCTGACTGTGGCGGTGTCGATGTCGTCGGCTGCCCACTACGTCACCACGGCCATCCCGGCCCTCCACGGCCAGCAGGCCCTGATTGCCACGATTGGGGTGGTGATCCTTGCGCTGGTGAACCTGCGCGGCATCAAAGAGGCCGGCAGCGTGTTCGCCGTACCCACCTATATCTTTATGGCATCCATCCTGGGCATGACGGCGGTGGGCGTTTTCCAGGCGGCCACCGGTCAACTGGGGGAAGCGCCCTCCGCGGCGTTTACGATCGTTCCGGCGCCGGGCTTCGACGAAGGGCTCGTGGGGCTCGCCGGCGCCTTCCTCCTGCTGCGCGCCTTCTCCTCCGGCGCTGCGGCACTCACCGGGGTTGAAGCCATCAGCAACGGCGTGCCGAACTTCAAGCCGCCCAAGAGCAAGAACGCCGCTACCACGCTGCTTCTTCTGGGCGTGATCGGCGCATCCATGCTTGCGGGCATCATCTACCTGGCCAATGCCACCAAGGTCCACATCGTGCTGGATCCTGCTACGGAGTTCCTGCTGAACGGCAGCCCGCTCCCGGAGGGCTACATCCAGACCCCTGCCATCAGCCAGATCGCCCAAACCATCTTCGGCCCGGGATCCATTCCGTTCTACATCGTGGTGGGCGCCACCGGCATCATCCTGGTGTTTGCCGCGAACACCGCGTTCAACGGCTTTCCGGTGCTTGGCTCCATCCTCGCCCAGGACGGCTACCTGCCGCGCCAGCTGCGCACCAGGGGCGACAGGTTGGCCTTCAGTAACGGCGTCCTTGCCCTGGCGGCGGGAGCGCTGGTGCTCATCCTCGCCTTCAACGCGGACGTGACCAAGCTCATCCAGCTGTACATCGTCGGCGTTTTCATCTCGTTTACCGCCAGCCAATTGGGCATGATCCGGCATTGGGGGCGGCAGCTGAAGCTGGCCAGGGAGAAGGCAGCCCGACGGCGGATGGTTAAGTCCCGCGCCATCAACAGCATTGGCTTCGGCATGACCGCCCTTGTCCTGGTGATCGTGCTGGTCACGAAGTTCGAGCAGGGGGCCTGGATCGCCCTGCTCGCCATGTTCGTCCTCTTCCTGATCATGTGGAGCATCAGGGCGCACTACGACAACGTGGCGAGGGAACTGGCGGTGGATGAAGATTCCTCCCCGCGTGCCTTGCCCACCCGGGTGCACGCCGTGCTGCTGGTGTCCCATGTACGCAAGCCCGTCCTTCGGGCACTGGCGTACGCAAGGGCGTCCCGGCCGTCAAGGCTGGATGCGGTGACCGTGGACATCGACCCCGAAGAAACCGCAGGAACGGTGGCAGACTGGGAAAAGCTTGACATTCCGGTGCCGCTGACCGTGCTGGCCAGCCCCTACCGCGAGACCGTCACGCCGATCATGGAGTACGTCAAGCAGATGCGGCGCGACTCCCCGCGGGACCTGATTGTGGTCTACATCCCCGAATACGTTGTGGGCAAGTGGTGGGAGCAACTGGTCCATAACCAGACCGCCCTGCGCATCAAGACCCGGCTCCACTTTGAACCCGGCGTTATGGTGGCCAGTGTTCCGTGGCAGCTCAAATCCTCCGAAGAAGCAAAGAACCTGCAGGACATTCAATGATTGCAAAAACACAAACCCAGCCGGCACTGACCGGAGAAGCGGGCACGGAAGTCGTGCTCGACGTCGGACCCGTGGCACACGGCGGCCACTGCGTCGCCAGGCACGAAGGACGCGTCATCTTCGTCCGGCACGCCATCCCGGGCGAGAAAGTGCGGGCGCGGCTGACAGACGCCGACGATAAGGCCAAGTTCTGGCGCGCCGACGTTATTGAAGTGCTCGAAGCTTCACCGGACCGCGTGGACCACTTCTGGCACCCTGCAGATTCGCGCCGCGCCTGGGGGCACGGACATCCGCCGGTAGGCGGAGCGGAGTTCGGCCACATCACCCTGGCCCGCCAGCGCAGCCTCAAGGCGGACGTGCTGGCCGAGCAGCTCAAGCGGCTCGCCGGCGTCGAACAGCTCCCGGCGGGCTGGGACGGGACGGTGGAAGCCGTGGGCCTCCCACACCGGGCGCCGGACGCAGGCGCCGAGGCAGCGGGCGCCGAGGCAGCCGACGACGGCGGGGACGGCCTCCGCTGGCGGACGCGGGCAAGTTTTTCGGTCACCCCCGGCGGCAAGCTCGGCATGCATGCGCACCGTTCGGGGCACATCATCCCCATCCAGGAGATGCCGCTCGCCATCGACGCCATCAACAACCTCCGCCTGTGGGACATCGACCTGCAGGGAGTCGACCGCGTCGAGGTGGCTGCGCCGGCCAACGGCTCGCGGCCTTTGGTGCTGCTTGCTGCGGCTGCGGGAACCAAGCCCAAACGCCTGAGCGCGATTGCGGCCCAACTCCCCGCTGACGTCTCTGTTGCCTCTTTCGACCCCGTCACCGAGGAAGTGCAGCAGGTGCGGGGCCGGCTGTGGGTGCAGGAATCCGCCGCAGGGCACGAGTACCGGGTCACCGGGGCAGGGTTCTGGCAGATCCACCGCGACGCGCCCGGGGCACTTGTGGGGGCTGTCACAGAATTCCTGCAGGGTGGCGGCTTCCTCCACCCCGGCGCCGTGGTGGCCGACCTCTACGCGGGAGCCGGCCTCTTCACTGCCGTCTTGGCCGATGCAGTGGGCGAAACCGGCTCCGTCCTGTCAGTGGAGGGCGCTCCCGGAACCAGCCGGGACGCACGGAAGAACCTGCACGCTGCGCCCCAGGTGGAGATCGTCCAGGGCCGCGTTGAGCGGGTCCTCCGCCAGAAACCGCGGGACTTCGACGCCCTGATCCTGGATCCGCCCCGGGCCGGCGCCGGGAAGGCCGTGGTGGGCCAACTCGTTGCGGCGAAGCCGCGTGCCGTTGCCTACGTATCCTGTGATCCGGCGTCGTTCGCGCGGGACGTGGGGTACTTCCGGCAGGCCGGCTGGGAGCTGGGAGGCCTCCGTGCCTTCGACCTTTACCCCCACACCCACCACCTGGAGACAGTGGCGCTGCTGACACCGGGCCCCTGATACCGGAACCGGGATCGACTACTATGGCGGTAGTAGTCCCACGTCGCGCTCCGTAATCACGGCCGGCCGTGTGCAATTTTCAGGCCCCGCACTAATTAGGGCCTCCTAACTAGCAGGCGGTCAACCGCGCGACAAAGATGAAACTGTTGCGAGAGGAGTCCTGCGATGAGCACTGTGGACAGCTTCGGTTCAAAAGGCAAACTTAATGTAGCCGGAACCGATTATGAAATTTTCCGGTTGAACTCCGTTGAAGGGTCAGAAAACCTTCCGTTCAGCCTCAAGGTATTGCTTGAAAACCTGTTGAGGACCGAGGACGGCGCGAACATCACTGCCGATCACGTCCGCGCCTTGGCAGGCTGGGATCCAAACGCCCAGCCCGATACAGAAATCCAGTTCACGCCCGCCCGCGTGATCATGCAGGACTTCACCGGCGTTCCCTGCGTGGTTGACCTGGCGACGATGCGTGAAGCGGTCAAGGAACTGGGCGGCGACCCCAAGCGGGTAAACCCCCTGGCACCGGCCGAGATGGTGATCGACCACTCGGTCCAGATCGATGCCTTCGGCAACTCCGGCGCACTGGAGCGCAACATGGAGATCGAATACCAGCGCAACGGGGAGCGTTACCAGTTCCTGCGCTGGGGCCAGACGGCGTTTGACGACTTCAAGGTGGTTCCCCCGGGAACCGGCATCGTGCACCAGGTCAACATCGAGTACCTGGCCCGCACCGTGATGACCCGCGAGGTTGACGGCGCCCTGCGCGCCTACCCGGACACCTGCGTGGGCACCGACTCACACACCACCATGGTCAATGGCCTGGGCGTGCTGGGCTGGGGCGTCGGCGGCATCGAAGCCGAGGCCGCCATGCTGGGACAGCCCGTCTCCATGCTGATCCCGCGCGTTGTGGGCTTCAAGCTGACCGGATCCATTCCGGCCGGCGCCACCGCAACCGACGTGGTGCTCACTATTACCGAGCAGCTCCGCAAGCACGGTGTTGTGGGCAAGTTCGTGGAGTTCTACGGCGAAGGCGTGGCCGCTGTGCCGCTCGCCAACCGCGCCACCATCGGCAACATGAGCCCGGAATTCGGTTCCACGGCCGCGATGTTCCCGATCGACGACGTCACACTTGACTACCTGCGCCTGACCGGCCGCTCCGACCAGAACGTTGCCCTTGTCGAGGCATACGCGAAGGAACAGGGCCTCTGGCACGATCCTTCCCGCGAGATCAAGTTCTCCGAGTACCTGGAACTGGACCTGTCCACGGTTGTTCCGTCCATCGCCGGGCCCAAGCGCCCGCAGGACCGGATCGAACTGACCGAGGCCAAGGACGAGTTCCGGCACGACCTGAAGAACTACGTCTCCCACGACGCCGACGCCGGTACCCTGGACGAATCGCTTGAGGAGACCTTCCCGGCCTCCGACTCGCCTTCCTTCACCGCCGGAACAACGCACATCTCCGACACCGACCGGGAACCCCCGAAGTACTCGGCAGGGCATGGGGGAGCGGGACGCATTTCCCAGCCCGTTCCGGTCAAGATGGCTGACGGCCGCGAGTTCGAGCTGGACCACGGCGCAGTCACCATCGCATCCATCACGTCCTGCACCAACACGTCAAACCCCTCGGTCATGCTGGCCGCGGCGGTCCTGGCCCGCAACGCCGTCGACAAGGGCCTCACGTCCAAGCCGTGGGTCAAGACCTCTGTTGCACCGGGCTCAAAGGTTGTCACCGACTACTACGAGAAGTCCGGCCTGACCCCCTACCTGGAGAAGCTCGGCTTCTACATCGTGGGCTACGGCTGCGCCACCTGCATCGGCAACTCCGGTCCGCTGGAAGCCGAAGTCTCGGAAGCCATCCAGGCGAACGACCTCGCTGTCGCGGCCGTCCTCTCGGGCAACCGCAACTTCGAAGGCCGCATCAACCCGGACGTGAAGATGAACTACCTGGCCTCCCCGCCGCTGGTCATTGCCTACGCCCTGGCCGGTTCCATGGACTTCGACTTCGAAACCGACGCCCTGGGCCAGGACCAGGACGGCAACGATGTCTTCCTGAAGGACATCTGGCCGAACCCGGTTGAGGTCCAGCAGGTCATCGATTCCTCGATCGACAAGGAAATGTTCGCCAAGGGCTACGAAGGCGTCTTCGAGGGTGACGACCGCTGGAAGGCGCTCGACACCCCCGCCGGTGACACCTTCGCCTGGGATCCGAACTCCACGTACGTCCGGAAGCCCCCGTACTTCGAGGGCATGCAGGCACAGCCGGAGCCGGTCAAGGACATCACGGGCGCCCGCGTGCTCCTGAAGCTGGGCGATTCGGTCACCACCGACCACATCTCCCCGGCCGGTTCCTTCAAGTCGGACACCCCTGCCGGCCAGTACCTGCTGGCCAACGGCGTGGAGCGCAAGGATTTCAACTCCTACGGTTCCCGCCGCGGCAACCACGAGGTCATGATCCGCGGAACGTTTGCGAACATCCGCATCAAGAACCAGATCCTGGACGGCGTCGAAGGTGGCTTCACCCGCGACTTCACCCAGGAAGGCGGCCCGCAGGCCTACGTCTACGACGCCGCGCAGAACTACCAGGCAGCCGGCACCCCGCTGGTGGTCCTGGCGGGCAAGGAGTACGGTTCGGGTTCCTCCCGTGACTGGGCTGCCAAGGGCACTGCCCTGCTGGGCGTCAAGGCTGTTATTGCCGAGAGCTACGAGCGCATCCACCGCTCCAACCTCATCGGCATGGGCGTCCTGCCGCTCCAGTACCCGGCCGGCGAGTCCGCCGCGACCCTGGGCCTGTCCGGCACGGAGACGTTCTCGGTTGAGGGCGTGACCGCCCTGAACGAGGGCACCACGCCGAAGACCCTCAAGGTCACCGCAACTGCCGAGGACGGCAGCTCGACGTCGTTCGACGCCGTCCTGCGTATCGATACCCCGGGTGAAGCGGACTACTACCGCAACGGCGGCATCCTGCAGTACGTCCTGCGCCAGATCTCCGCGAACTAGCGGTAACTGCTCAGCACGCACCACCTTCCGAAGCCCCGGCCGGTCACCGACCAGCCGGGGCTTCGGCTTTGCTGCTGAGTCTGGTCATGCGGGCCAAGGCGTTAGAGTTAAACGGCACGTCTACCACCCGAAGGAGGGGTCATTGGGAATCTTGGACACGATCCGGAATCCGCAGGACCTGAACGAGTTGTCTGAAGAACAGCTGAAACAGCTGGCTTCGGAGATCAGGGATTTCCTGATCACGAACGTCTCCCAGACGGGCGGGCACCTCGGACCAAACCTGGGCGTGGTGGAGCTGACCCTTGCCGTGCACCGCATCTTCGACTCGCCCCGCGACAGCATCGTTTTTGACACCGGCCACCAGTCGTATGTCCACAAGCTGCTGACCGGCCGCCAGGACTTCAGCACGCTCCGGCAGGAGGGCGGCATTTCCGGCTACCCGTCCCGCGCCGAATCCGAGCACGACATCGTCGAAAGCTCGCACGCCTCCTCGTCGCTGTCCTGGGCGGACGGGATCTCCCGCGCGCGCCAGCTGACCGGCGAAGGCGACCGGCATGTCGTCGCCGTCGTAGGTGACGGAGCCCTGACCGGCGGCATGGCTTGGGAGGCCATCAACAACATCGCCGCGGACAAGCGGCGCCGCGTGGTCATCGTAGTGAATGACAATGGCCGCTCTTATGCCCCCACCGTGGGCGGCTTTGCCGATTACCTCGCGTCCCTGCGCCCCACCATTGATTCCTTCCGCACCACGCCGGCCTACGAACGAGCGCTGGACTGGTGGAAGAAGAAGCTGCAGAGCGGCGGACCGGCGGGCCAGTTCACCTACAAGAGCCTGCATGCCATGAAAAAAGGCATCAAGGACTGGTGGGTTCCGCAAGGCATGTTCGAGGACCTCGGCATGAAGTACATCGGCCCGGTGGACGGCCACAGCCTGCAGGCCATGGAGCACGCGCTGGCCACGGCCAAGCACTACGCAGGCCCCGTGATCGTCCATGCCATGACCGAAAAGGGCCACGGCTACGCTCCGGCGCGCGCGCACGAAGCGGACCAGTTCCACGCCGTCGGCATTATCGACCCCGAAACGGGGGAACCCACCGGCACCGCCGGAGCCCAGTCCTGGACCTCCGTTTTCGCGGACGAGATCGCTGCGATCGCTGATGAGCGGAAGGACGTCGTCGGCATCACCGGCGCCATGCTCATTCCCGTGGGCCTGCACAAGTTCGCGGCCCGGCACCCGGACCGGGTGATCGACGTCGGCATCGCCGAACAGCACGCCCTGACCTCCGCGGCCGGAATGGCCTTCGGCGGCTTGCACCCCGTGGTTGCCGTCTACGCCACCTTCCTGAACCGGGCCTTCGACCAGCTCCTGATGGACGTCGCCCTGCACAAGGCCGGCGTCACTATCGTCCTGGACCGCGCAGGCGTCACCGGGCCGGACGGCGCCAGCCACCACGGCATGTGGGACATGTCCATGGTCCAGATTGTCCCGGGCCTCCACCTGGCCGCACCCCGTGACGCGAGCAGGTTGCGCGAGGAACTCCGCGAAGCCGTGGCCATCGGCGACGCTCCCACAGTGGTCCGCTTCTCCAAGGGGTCCGTGGGCGCCGAAGTCGAAGCGCTGGAGCGCCTCAGCGATGGGGTTGACATTCTGTCCCGCAGGCCCAGCGGTTCCACCGAGAACGACGTCCTGATCATCTCCGTGGGCGCCATGTCCGAGCTCGCCCTCGACGTGTCCAACAGGCTTGGCGCGCAGGGCATCAGCACCACCGTGGTGGATCCGCGCTGGGTCCTTCCCGTTCCGCGTTCCATCATCGCCCTGGCATCGCACCACCGCCTGGTCATCTGCATCGAGGACGGCGTGCGTGCCGGCGGCGTGGGCTCCCGGATCCGCCAGGAAATGCGCGCAGCCGGCGTGGACACCGCCCTGAACGAGGTGGGCCTGCCGGTCGAGTTCCTGGATCACGGCACCCGCGGGCAGGTCCTGGAACGCGTGGGCCTCACAGCCCAGCAGATAACGCACGACGTCGTCGCCCAGGTTCTCGGGACAAAGGTCCCCTTTGCGCGTCCCCTGCCAGGCCAGCAGCATCCCACCACCGGCAGCCTTCCGATCCTGTGAGGGGAGAGGACCTACTGAAGTATCCGGGCGTGGTGGGGGAGCCGGAAGCGGAGGATGAGCCCGGGCCAAGCCGCGAACCCCGGCACCTTGAGCCCGGCCAACTGGTCGTTGCCCGGAACCGGAAATGGAACGGCAAAGCGCACTGGGTGGTCCCCGGGCGCTACCTGGGCGAGGACCGCCACGGGTGGTGGATCTTCCAGGGAACCAACGAGTTCTGCTCCCGTCCCGGTGCCGCGTTCTACACCAAATCCGACGCCGTCCTCCTGGTGCCGCGCGAAGGTGACTGGGTTGCCACGTTCTACGACGACGCCCACCCCGGCGGTGTGCGGATCTACATCGACCTGGCCGTGGCGCACGAATGGCACCGGATCCGGCCCGGCGTCACGGAGTTCCACGTCATCGACATGGACCTGGACGTTGTCCGGACAGCTGGCCGGGGCGTGTTCATCGACGACGAGGACGAGTTCGCAGAACACCGCGTTTCCATGGACTACCCGGCAGCCCTGGTGGAAACACTCGAGGATTCCGCGGACCAGCTTTTCCAGGCCGTCAAGGCACAGCACGCACCATTCGACGGCACCGACGTCGAATGGTTTACAAAGGGACGGTCATGAGCGGAATTGTCAGGGTCTATAAACGCGACGAAGAGGGCGCCCTCCATTTCCGGGAGGCGTGGTTCGATGAGGACTACAACCAGTTCGTGATGAATTACGGGGCGGTGGGGCACCAGAGCAAAACCGAGGAAACCGACGTACCGGACCCCGAGGCTGCCGAAGGGCTCCTGGACGCATTTGCAGCCCAGTGCGCCGAGGACGGCTACGCCGAAATTCCGGACGAGGAACAGTTCTGGGTGGTGGCACAGTTCGCGCTCAAAACCAGGGAGGGCACCGACAGGGACCGCTACCTGGAAGAGAAGGCAACCGACGCACTGATCAGCCATCTCGCCTGGCGCGGGCTCGGCACAGTGGAACGCTCCGAATTCACCGACTACAAGCTCAACATCTTCTGCCTCTGCCCCGATGTCAACAAGGCAGTTGCCGCCATTAAGGTCTGCAGCCGCGGCGAGGATCTGGACTTCACCAAGCTCAGCATCGGCGCAGCGCCCTACAGCGATCCGCAGAACTTCAAGCTCAAGCACTCAGCCAAGCCCGCCAACACCTTCAGCCTCTAGGGAGCGTCCGTGACCACCTACCGCCGCGTCGGAAAGTCAGGCCTGACCGTCTCCACCGTCGGCCTGGGCTGCAACAACCTGGGCCGTGCCAACACTGCCACCGAGACGCAGGAGGCCACGGACGCGGTGGTCCACGCGGCGGTGGATGCCGGAATCACCCTGTTCGACGTCGCCGACACCTACGGCCGCGAACCCGGCCTCAGCGAAACGATGCTCGGCAAGGCCCTCGGCACCAGGCGGGCCGACGTCGTCGTAGCCACCAAGTTCGGCATGGACATGAAGGGGGCCAGCGGTCCGGATTTCGGCGCCCGCGGCTCGCGCCGCTACATCATCCAGGCGGCGGAGGCCTCGCTGCGGCGGCTGGGCACCGACTGGATCGATCTTTACCAGTTCCACACCCCGGATCCGCTCACCCCCATCGACGAAACCCTGTCCGCGCTGGACACCCTCGTTAGGAGCGGCAAGGTCCGCTACATCGGGCACTCCAACAGGGCCGGCTGGCAGATTGCCCAGGCGGAGTACGTGGCACGTGAACTGGGGACCGCCCGCTTCATCTCCACCCAAAACCACTACAACCTCCTGGACCGGCGGGCCGAGCTTGAGGTAACACCGGCAGCAGAGGAATTCGGCTTGGGCGTCCTGCCGTATTTCCCCCTCGCCAATGGCCTGCTGACAGGCAAATACTCGCCCGGCCACGCCCCGGACGGCTCCCGGCTCAGCCATACCCGCACACACCTCGTCCACGACGCCGACTGGGACCAGCTGGACAGGTTCAGCAGCTTCGCCAGGGAACGCGGGCTGAGTGAGATCCAGGTTGCCTTTTCCTGGCTGGCAGCCCAGCCCTCCGTGGCCAGCGTCATCGCCGGCGCCACGCGGCCGGAACAGATACGCCAGAACGCGGAATCAGCCGGCTGGGTGCCCTCCGAAAAGGACCTCGCCGAGTTGGACGATATTTTCCCTGCCGCCCCCAGCGTGGCCTTGTTCTAGGATCCTCATGACCGCCTTCCTGCTGGACGTGGACACAGGCATCGACGACGCCCTGGCCCTCGCCTACCTTGCCGCCCTGCCGGACACCGAGTTCGTCTCCGTCACCGCCACCCCCGGAAACGTTGACGTGGACCAGGTGGCGCGCAACACCCTGGCCCTGCTGGAACTGTGCGGCCGCAAGGGAGTGGAAGTGGCCGTCGGTGCACGTGAGCCTCTGGCCATACCGCTGCTGACCACTCCCGAAACGCACGGTCCGCAGGGCATCGGCCACGCGGTCCTGCCGGAACCGGCCGGAATTGTGTCGGAGCGTAACGCCGTCGACCTGTGGGTTGAGCACGCAAGGGCACGGCCGGGGGAGCTCACGGCCCTCATCACCGCACCCTTGACCAACTTCGCGCTGGCCCTGCGGAAGGAACCCCGGCTGCCGGAACTGCTGGCCAACGTGGTGATTATGGGCGGCAGCTTCTATTACCAGGGCAACACAACGCCCACGGCCGAGTGGAATACGCACGTGGATCCGCACGCGGCCAAGGAAGTGTACGCCGCCTTCCAGGGCCGGCCGCTGGAGAAGCTCCCCATCGTCTGCTCCCTGGACACCACCGAGCGGATGGAGCTCCACCCCGCGCATGTCCGCCAGCTGGCAGAGGCCGCCGGGGCAAAGGTGCCCGAGCTGGTCCTGCCGGAACAGCCGGAGGGCCAGCCCAGCACGTCGGACAACACTTTGGTCCGGCACCTGTCCGATGCACTGCGGTTCTATTTCGAGTTCCACCGCCAGTACGACCAGGGCTACCTGGCCCATGTCCATGACTACTTCGCGGCCGGTGTTGCCGCAGGCACGCTGGACTTCGAGGCCCGCCCGGCAACCGTGGACGTCGAAACAGGCTCCTCGATACTGATCGGTACCACGGTGGCGGATTTTCGCGGGCTGTGGGGCCAGCCGCCCAACGCCCGCGTAGTCTCCGCCAACTATCCGGAAGCTGCGTTCCGGGAGCTGGTGTCCGCCGTCGGCAATCTGGCCCGGCGCCTCGGCTGAGCCCAAAACCTTCGCGCGGCAGCCCGGACAGCCGCGATAGAATAGTCGGCGGACCGGACAGGCACAGCTGCCTGGCGGCAGCTGCCGAGGTGACATAAGCAGCGTTCCATTCCGGCCCCGGATTCCCGGGCCGGCAGTGCGCACCCCGAAGGAACTCCATGTCATCGCCCTCCCTGACGCTTCCATCTCCGGCACCCGCCGCCACCCGCAGGCGCCGGCTGCTGGAAATCCTCGGTGCCTTGGCCATCGCCGGCACCTACGTCTACCTGGTCCTCAACCAGCCCACCGATATCACCGGGGGGCCGGGAAGCGCCTCCGCCCTGATTGCCCTGTCCGGATTCCTCGTGGGCGCCGTTCTGCTCATCGTCGCTGTCCTGCCCACGCTGCCGACATCCACCGTGGTGCTGATCCCCGTTGCCCTGGTGCTGAACATCGTGCTCGGCCAGTTCGTGGGCAGCACGCTGGTCCCCTTCTACCTCGATGCGATCGGTACAGTGCTGATTGCGGTCCTCGCCGGCCCGGCGGCCGGGGCAGCAACCGGCGCGCTCAGCAGCATCGTCTGGTCCTTCTTCAACCCCACGGTGCTGCCTTTCGCCGCCGGCGCCGCACTCATCGGCTGCCTCGCAGGCCTGGCCGCACGTTACGGACTTTTCCGCCGGTTCTACCTCGCACCCGTTGCCGGATTTGCTACTGGAATCATCGGCGGCGTGGTGTCCGCCCCGGTGGCGGCCTTCGTCTTCGGCGGCACGTCCGGGGTAGCCACCGGGGCCATCGTCAGCGCCTTCCGTTCCATGGGGGACACGTTGCTCGCCGCCATCACCAAGCAGGCCCTGATCTCCGACCCCATGGACAAAGCCATCGTGTTCACGGTGGTGGCCGTGCTGGTCTACGCCCTGCCCCGCCGCGCAACGCTGCAGTTCCCGTTTGTCCGGCGGCACCGCGTGCTGGCTGGCCGGGCTTCCGGACAGGATTCCTGACCTCCTGCCATGCGACTGCATCCGCTGACGTCATTCGCGGCTGCCGGCAGTACGGCGGTCATTACGACGGCGGCAGCGAGCTGGCCGCTGTCCCTCGCCGTGATCGCGGGCGCAGTGGGCCTTTCGGCCCTGGGCGGCACGCTCCGGCGGCTCCTGCCTGCCGCAGCTGCCGTGCTGGTGCCGCTGTGTTTGTCGCTACTGGTCCTGCACGGCCTGTTTTTTCCGGAAGGACAGCTCATCCTTGCCCAGTGGGGCCCTGCCCGCGTCACCGCTGAAGGGCTTTCCTTTGCATTCGAGCGGGCGGCTCAGGTTTCGGCTGCCGTCCTGGCCCTGCTGGTTTTCTCCTTCAGTGTCAGCGTGCCGGACCTCGTGGCGGCGCTCTCCGCAAAAGGCGTGCAGGGCCGGTTTGCCTTCGTCCTGGCGTCAACCCTGACCCTGCTGCCGGCCATCACGTCCCGGCTGGAGCGTATCCGGCAGGCCCAGGAAGCGCGGGGGCTGGTGATCCGGCGCGGCCTGCTGCATCGGATGGCTGCTTTTCGCCTCCAGGCGGTTCCCCTGGTTTCTGCTTTGGTGGAGGACGCCGCAACCCGCGGCGCTGCCTTGGAAGCCCGCGGTTTTGGCAGCACGGGCCCCCGCACCAGCTATCGGGATGTGCCGGACCCGGCTGTGCAGCGGTGGCTGCGGATTCTGCTGCTGCTGGCCGCGGTGGCTGCCGTGGCGGCCCGGTTGTGGCTGGCGGGGCGCTAGGTGAAGACCCCAACCGCCCTCGCCGCCGATGTCAGAAGCTTTGCCTTCCACGAGGATGACGCGCCAGTTCTTCGCGGCGTGGACGTCTTGTTTGCACCCGGAACTTTCACCGCGATCCTCGGCGTTTCCGGAAGCGGCAAGTCGACGCTTGGCCGGCTCCTTGCGGGCTGGCTGCCTCCCGGGCCAGGCGGAAGGCTGGCAGGACACCTTGAACTTGCGGGAACCCGCCTGCACTTCAACGGAACCGCGGACGACCCCCGCATCGACCCTGCCCAGTGGGGCGAACGGGTGGGATTCGTTCCGCAGGACGCCTCCAGCGCCCTGTCCACAGTGCGGGCCACCGTGGCCGAAGAACTGGCGTTCGGCCTGGAGAATGCCGGCATGGACCGGGCAGCCATGCACGACGCCGTAAAGCGCACCGCGGATGTGCTGGGACTGACCGGGCTGCTGGAACGTCACCCGGGAACGCTTTCCGGTGGCCAGTTGCGGCGCCTGACCATCGGCTGTTCCGTCATCGTGGAGCCAGCGGTGTTGGTCCTGGACGAGCCTTTTGCCTCCCTTGACACAACCGGGGCTGGCGAACTCGCGCTGCTGCTCCGTAAACTCGTGGCCGCCGGGACCGCCGTCGTCGTCCTGAGCCAGGCGATCGAGGAGGTGCTGCTTGAGGCCGACGGGTGGATTGTCCTGGACGCGGGCACGGTTGCGGCCAGCGGCAGGCCCCAGGAACTGATGGCGGCACCGGAACGCCTGCCGGCCGGGATTCGGCGGCCGGTTGAGAACAGGAATTTCAGCGTGCCGACGTCCGGCACCGCTGCCCGCCATTACGGTGGTGCTGCCACCCCGGCCTTGGAGCTCCGCAGCGTCCACTTCTCCTACCCGGTTAAAGCAGGCAGGGGCAGCAAGGCCCGGGCAACCAGTGCCCGTGCCGCCGGGTATAACCAGAACACCGTGTTGCAGCGCGTCGACCTGGTGCTTCAGCCGGGGGAGATACTCGCCGTGACAGGACCGAACGGCGCGGGTAAATCCACGCTCTTACGCCATTTCAACGGACTGCTGCAGCCCACGTCCGGCTCCGTCCTCGTGAACGGGAAGGATATTGCCGGCGTGCCGGTTGGGGAGGTGGCTGCTTCCGTGGGACTGCTTTTCCAGAACGCGCGCGACCAGCTCTTCGAACGGACTGCAGCCCGGGAGGTCCGGTTTGGCCTGGACCGCCGGTTCGGTGCACGCGAGGCGGCGGAAAGAACCGCTGCTGCCCTGGCCGCCGTAGGTCTGTCCCGCGCTGCCCAGGACCACCCGGCCGAGCTGCCGGCCTCCGGGCAGCGGCTGCTGGCACTGGCCACGGTCCTCGCCCGCAGGCCGTCGGTTCTTGCCCTGGACGAGCCCACCGTTGCCCTGTACGGTCACGGCCTGGTTTTGCTGGACAAGGCGGTCCGGTCCGCGGCAGCGGCGGGCGCCGCCGTCGTCCTGGTTACCCACGATGTGCCCTACGCCCACTCGGTGGCGGACCGCCTGTTGACGCTCGACGGCGGGCGGCTGCTGGGACGCTGACGGGGGGCAAGGCAAGGGGGCTCCGTCCGGAAGAAACGGACGAAGCCCCTGCGCTGGTGAACGAACTCCTGCGTGTATCAGGCCACTATCAGCCGGCAGATCGGCCTGCTGGGGTCCCGGCAGGCCGGGAAGCCACACCCGGCGGAAGGAACCGCTTGCCGTTGACCCGCTCGGAGGCCCCCACCCGGTCAAGGTAGGGTGTGATGCCGCCCAGGAACATCGGCCAGCCAGCGCCGAGGATCATGCAGAGGTCAAAGTCTTCCGGCCCTGCCACCACCCCTTCCTCCAGCATCAGGCCGATTTCCCCGGCGAGGGCATCCTGGGTGCGGCGCAGGACTTCGTCGGCGCTTGAGGGGCTGGTCCCGAAGGACAGCAGGGACAACGTGGACTGTGGAATCTCCTGGGCGCCGCCCGGCCCGGGAGCCCACAGGCTCTTCACGCCGTTGTCGATCAGTTTCTGCAGGTTGGCAGAAACGGTAAACCGATCACCAAAGGCGGCATGCAGCGACTCCTGGACGTGCTGCGCCACAGGAAGCCCCACCATGGCGCCGAGGGTGAAAGGCGTCATGGGCAGTCCCATGGGCCGCAGGGCGTTGTCCGCCACCTCAGCCGGGGTTCCCTCATCAAAGGCTGCCGTCACTTCGCCCATCAACCGCAGCAGGATCCGGTTGACCACAAACGCGGCGGCATCCTTGACCAGCACCCCGGTCTTTTTCAGGGCCTTGGCGAGCTCAAAGGAGGTGGCCAGTACGGCGTCGTCGGTCTTAGGGGCGCGGACGATTTCCAGCAGCGGCATCACGGCCACCGGGTTGAAGAAGTGGAAGCCCACCAGCCGTTCCGGGTGCCGGAGGTCTTCTGCCATGGCCGTGACGGACAGGGAGGACGTATTGGTGGCCAGAATGCATTCCGGCGTAACAATGGCCTCGAGCTCGGCGAACACCTGCTTCTTGACGTTCAGCTCTTCAAAAACGGCTTCGATCACGAAGTCGGCATCGGCGAAAACGTCCTTGGAAACGGAACCTGTCACCAGCGCCTTGGTACGGTTGGCGGCGTCCTGGCTGATCCGCTTCTTGCCCAGGAGCTTGTCCACTTCGGCGTGGACATAGCCCACGCCCTTGTCCACCCGGGCCTGGTCGATATCTGTCATAACCACCGGCACCTTGAGCTGGCGGGCGAAGAGCAGTGCCAGCTGGCTGGCCATCAGGCCGGCGCCGACGACGCCCACCTTGGTGACAGGCCGGGCCAGCTTGCGGTCGGGGGCGCCGGCCGGGCGCTTGGACCGCTTCTGGATCAGGTCCAGGAAGGCGTAAACGGTGGCGCGGAACTCGTCTGTCTGCATGAGTTCGGCGAGGGTTTCGCACTCCAGCGCCGCGGATTCGGCCTGGCTCATGGTGCGGTTGGCTTCGAGGATGTCCAGGACCTTGGCCGGAGCCGGCGCCGCGTTGGACGTCTTGGCTTCCACCAGTGCGCGCCCGGCTGCTACGGCAGCCGCCCAGCGGGCTGCTGTGTCGGGATCGGCGGGGTCGACGGCGTTCGGCCGTTCCGCCGTAACCTCGCCCGTGATGACTTTCGCGGCCCAGGCGAGGGACTGCTCCAGGAAATCCGCGGGCTCGAACAGGGCGTCGGCAATGCCGAGCTGGAAGGCTTCCGAGCCAGTGAGAGTCCTGTTGTTGCTCAGGGGGTTTTCGATCATGACTTTCACGGCGTTTTCCGGGCCGATGAGGCGCGGCAGGATGTAGACGCCGCCCCAACCCGGGACCAGGCCAAGGAAGGCTTCCGGCAGCGCCAGCGCTCCCGCTCCCGTCGATACGGTGCGATAGGTGGACTGGAGGGCAATTTCAAGGCCGCCGCCCAGCGCTGCGCCGTTGATGAAGGCGAAGCTGGGCACGCCCAGGTTGGCCAGCGTGCTGTAGACGTCGTGGCCCAGCTGCGCCATCCACAGCCCGTGCTCGCCTTTGTCCAGGGTCTTGACCGTTGAGAGGTCGGCGCCGGCCACGAGGTAGTAGGGCTTGCCCGTGACACCCACTCCCACGATGTCGCCCCGGCGGGCCCGCTCCCGGAGTTCCTCCAGGACCGTGCCCAGTTCCACCAGGGTGTTGGGCCCCAGCGTTGTGGGCTTGGAGTGGTCCAGGCCGTTGTCCAGCGTAATGAGGGCGAACGTGCCGGGGCTGGCCTTTCCGGACGGGCCCGGGAGTTCGATGTCCTGGACGTAGGAATGCGTCACGGTTTCATCCGGGAAGAGGTGGGCAAGCTTGGTGAAATCTGCGGCGCTCATGCTGCTCCTTCGGAAACGGCTTCGGTGGTGGCGGATTCCCCTAACCGGGCTCCGCTGTAGTCGGCGTGGTGCGGGTTTTCCCAGATGACGGTGGCACCCATTCCCAGTCCCACGCACATGGTGGTGATCCCGTAACGAACGGAGCGGTCTTCCTCGAACTGCCGGGCCAGCTGGTTCATGAGCCGCACTCCGGAGGAAGCGAGGGGGTGGCCCACGGCGATGGCTCCGCCGTAGCGGTTAACCCGGGGATCGTCGTCGGCAATGCCGAAGTGTTCCAGGAAGCTCAGCACCTGGACGGCAAAGGCTTCGTTGATTTCGAACAGCCCGATGTCCCCGATGGAGAGCCCTGCATTTGCCAAGGCCTTCTCCGTGGCGGGAACAGGGCCGATGCCCATCACCTCAGGCTCAACGCCGGCGTAGGCGTAACTGACCAGGCGCATGCGGACCGGCAGCCCCAGCTCGACGGCGGCTTCGGCCGATGCCAGGATGGCGGCCGTGGCGCCGTCATTGAGGCCTGCTGCGTTTCCTGCGGTGACCCGGCCGTGAGCGCGGAACGGGGTGCGGAGGTCGGCAAGGTCAGCAAGGGTGGTGCCGGGCCGCGGCGGCTCATCAACGGTATTCAGGGTCCAGCCCTGGCCGGGTTTCCGGGTTGCTACCGGCACCAGATCCGGCTGGATCTTGCCGTCGCGGCGGGCTTCTTCGAACTTCTTCTGCGAAGCCACCGCGTAGGCGTCCGTCCGTTCCTTGGTGATGGAGGGAAAACGGTCGTGCAGGTTCTCCGCGGTGTTGCCCATGTTGAGCGCTGCCGGATCGACGAGCCGTTCAGACATAAACCGCGGGTTGGGGTCCGCCCCGGAGCCCATGGGGTGGTTGCCCATGTGCTCGACGCCGCCGGCAATCACTACGTCGTAGGCGCCAAAACCGATCCCGCCTGCGGTGGAGGTTATGGCTGTCATGGCCCCGGCGCACATGCGGTCGATGGCAAACCCCGGAACAGTCCGGGGGAGTCCCGCGAGAAGGGCGGCTGTCCGTCCGAGGGTCAGGCCCTGGTCCCCGCTTTGGGTGGTGGCCGCGATGGCCACTTCGTCGATGCGTGCCGGCGGCAGCGAAGGGTTCCGGCGCAGCAGTTCGCGGAGGCACTTCACTATCAGGTCATCGGCCCGGGTGCCGGCATAGATGCCTTTTTCTCCCGCCCGGCCGAAGGGCGTGCGGAGGCCGTCGACAAAAACGACGTCCCGGACAGTGCGGTTGGACGCGCTGCTTCCGTTGTGGCTCACGTGTAACTCCTCATCGAGACGTAGGCGTCAGTGCACGCCGCAGGGCGGCAGGCGACTGAACGGCAGTACCTCCGATGTTACTCGCGAGTAACTTAGGCCGCAAGGCCCGGGATTGGAAGGACGCTCTCGCACTTAATGCCCCTTTTTGGCCAACGCTCTTTCACTCTCTTTTTGAGAATCTATTGGCGGATATTTCGGGCGAGGAGATGAGTAGGCCATGTTGGCCGCAACCCACGCCCGGGTCCTGGGCGAGGCCGCCGTCGGAGTCGGCAGAACGGATACCTTCCTGGGCGAACGCTACCGAAGGATCGCCCGGCGCCGGGGCAAGAAACGCGCCATCGTCGCCGTCGGACGGTCCATCCTCATCATCATCTGGCACCTGCTCCAAGACCCCGACGCCCAGTTCCACGACCTCGGCGCGGACCACTTCAGCCGCCGCACCGACCCCGAGAGCAGAAAGCGCGGCCACATCCGCCAGCTCGAAGCCCTCGGTTACACCGTCACCCTCACACCCGCAGCCTGACCCGCACCCCACCTTTATACAAACACCCGCCAGACCATGACGGGTGCACCAGTGCGCACCGACCACGGTCACGTCCCCTCCATTTTCGGACTAGTGAGAGAGCGTCGGGGGTCGGCTTGGAGCCCTTGGCTGCCGCGAGCGACGCTATGGTGCGGGGGCAGTAACGTCCGGTTTGGGTTCCTTGGGCGGCAGCGGCTGCGGGTTGAGGAAGGCGTGCGTGATCAGCGGCGCCGCAAGTTCCACTTGCCAGGCACGTGCGCCGAGGGCACGCAGTTCCGCCGCTACTGATTCCTCGCTGATCTCCGCAGGGGGCCGCCATGCCACCCGGCGCAGGTAGTCGGGAGTCAGTAGATTCTCCAGGGGCAGGTTCAGCTGGTCGGCTTTCTCCTGCAGCAGCGGCCGGGCGGTGGCCAGCCGTGCAGCAGCTTCAGGATCGCGGTCTGCCCAAACGCGTGGCGGCGGCGGCGCGTTCGTGGCCAGGTGCAGCGGCGGAAGTTCCTCCAGGTCCCGGGCCGTTGCGATGCAGCGGAGCCACCGGGGCGCCTCGCGCTGCGCCGCCCGCCCGTGGAAGCCTTTGGTGCCCAGCAGTTGTGGCACCGTGGACGGCATGGCCTTGGCCGCGGCCACTAAAGCCGAGTCCGGGATGAGCCTTCCCGGGGCCACATCCCGCTTTTGCGCCAGGGAATCGCGTTCCAGCCACAACTCCCGGACGGCGGCCAACTGCCGCCGGTCGCGGATCTGGTGAAGGCCGGACGTTTTTCGCCACGGGTCAACGCGGGGCGGAGCGAGTCCGGCAGCCAGGATGGCGGCGAACTCCTGCTGCGCGTACTCCAGCTTGCCGTCGGCCTCCAGGAGTTCGATGAGTTCTTCCCGCAGCTCCGTCAGGACCTCGACGTCGAGTGCCGCGTATCGCAGCCAGGGCTCGGGAAGGGGCCGGGTGGACCAGTCAGCGGCCGAGTGTTCCTTTGCCAGTCCGAACCCCAGCAGCTGTTCAATGACGGCGGCAAGGCCTACGCGCGGCAGTCCAGCCAGGCGGGCTGCCAGTTCGGTGTCAAAGAGCTTGTCCGGCCACATGCCGAGTTCGGACAGGCACGGCAGGTCCTGGCTGGCCGCGTGCAGGATCCATTCGACGCCGCGGAGGGCGTCGTTGATGATATCCAGGTTGTCGAAGGGTTCGGGGTCGATCAGCCACGTCCCGGCGCCTTCGCGGCGGATCTGGACGAGGAAGGCGCGCTGCCCATAGCGGAAACCGGAGGCACGCTCTGCGTCCACTCCCGCCGGCCCGGACCCGGCGGCAATGGCAGCTGCGCACCGCTCCAGCCCGGCCTGCGTTTCGATGACCAGCGGAACGCCGTCGCGGGGCGAATCGAGCTCAATGATTTCGGGGATGGAGCTGTCAAAGCCTTCCACCGTGATCTGGGGTGCGGTATCAGCAGCCGGAACGCCGGCCGTGGTGTTTTCCGGAATGTTAGGGGTCATGATGCCTTTAGTTTACCGGCCGGCCGGTTCCGGACTGCCTTTCCGGCCTCGCCGCGCCCGCCACGGGACATGCGGTTAGTTCCGGCGCCGGTGCGGGAGCGGGGTGACGCCCTCGGGGAGGGGCGGCAGGCCGGCGAAAGTGCACACCATGTCCGACCATGCTTCGAGGTGGGCTGTTACGTCCGAGGTGGCCGGGGTCCAGGAGGCGCGCAGCTCGATGTCGATGGAGCCGGGCCTTTCCGCAAGTGTTCCGAAGCTTTCGGACAGGACCCTGGTGGCTGTGCCGCCTGCTGCCCTGTACGGGGCCTTGTGGTTCTCGAGCGCCTCCACCAGCCACGTCCAGGCCACCGTTCCCAGCATCTCGTCGTTGCCCATCTCCGGCTCCAGCTGGGCCCGGATGTAGGTGACGATGCGGAACTCGCCGTCCCAGACTGCAGAGCCTTCGGGGTCGTGGAGCAGGATGAAGCGGCCCGTGGCCAACTCTGTTTCGTCGTCGTCCGCTGTTCCCGACGCGGCAGCCAGCGCCATTGCGGCAGGGCCGTGCAGGGGAGTGGCGGCGGTGCCCGGCCCCGGGGCCAGGACCTCCGCGCCAAGGGCTACGGCGAAGGGTGCCAGCCGGGCAGGCGCGGGGATCTCCGCCAGGTGGAGTTCCCCGCGGCACTGGGCTTTCCTGAGGGTTCCCAAGGCGTGGAGAAATTCCGGGGGAACCTTGTCAAGTGCGTTCACCTTCGCAGGTTACGCAACCATGCCGGTGACGGCGGGAAGGCTCGCCGTCACCAAGCGCCGTCTAGCTGGACTGCCCGCTGGCGTCAACGTGAAGCTCCTGGCGGATTGCTGCCACAAAGGCATCGATGTCCTCCTCGGTGGTATCAAACGAACACATCCACCGGACTTCCCCGGCGGCTTCGTTCCAGTCGTAGAAGCGGAACGATTTCCGCAGCCGGTCCGCCACGCCTTCCGGCAGGATGGCAAAGACGCCGTTGGACTCGGTTTTCTGCGTCGGCTGCACGCCGTCAATGGTGTCGACGGCGGTGCGGAGCCTGGTGGCCATGGCGTTGGCGTGGGAGGCGGACCGCAGCCAGAGGTCACCTTCCAGGAGGGCGATGAACTGGGCCGACATAAAGCGCATCTTCGACGCCAGCTGCATGTTCATCTTCCGCAGGTACACCAGCCCATGGGCGGCCTCCGGGTTCAGGGCCACCACTACTTCACCGAACAGGAGCCCGTTCTTGGTGCCGCCAAAGGACAGGATGTCCACGCCGGCGTCGCGGGTGAAGGCCCGCAGCGGGACCTGGAGGTGGGCCGCCGCATTGGCCAGCCGGGCGCCGTCCATATGCAGCTTCATCCCCTTGGAATGTGCATGGTCCGCGATGGCCCGCACCTCTTTGGGGGTGTAGCAGGTGCCCAGTTCCGTGGTCTGGGTGATGGAGACGGCCAGCGGCTGGGCCCGGTGCTCGTCGCCCCAGCCCCAGGCCTCCCGGTCGATCAGTTCGGGCGTGAGCTTGCCGTCCGGGGTGGGCACGTGCAGGAGCTTGATGCCGCCAATGCGTTCCGGCGCGCCGTTCTCGTCCATGTTGATGTGGGCAGTGGAGGCGCACACCACGGCGCCCCAGCGGGGGAGCAGCGACTGCAGCGACAGGACGTTGGCGCCGGTGCCGTTGAAGACGGGGAAGCATTCGATGCCGGACCCGAAGTGTTCCTCCATCAGTTCCTGGAGCCTGGCGGTGTAGTCGTCTTCCCCGTAGGAGACCTGGTGGCCGTCGTTGGCGGCGGCCAAGGCCGCGAGGACCTCCGGATGCACCCCGGAGTAGTTGTCCGAGGCGAATCCGCGGATGGTGGGATCGTGCAGCCGGGTTCCGGCGGCAGTTTCTGCTGTTGTTGTCATGGCTTTGCTCACGCTTTCAGTCTAAATACAGTCGGGCGCCCTGCAGGCAGGGACGGACTCTCAGGAGGCCAGCACGAGCCGGCTGCCGTTCAGGCCGCCGGCCGGGGTGTGAAAAAGTCCGACGACGGCGCGGGCCAGGTCTTCGACATTAGTTGCGCCGGGAAATTTTCGCTCCGGGTGGTTCCGGCGCATCTCATCGTCCACGAGGGCCTTGACCACCAGGACGACGGCGGCGGCCTCCCCGCCGGCGGTGTTCCCGGGGACTTCGTCGGCGGCAGTGTCGTCGGCGGCAGCGGCAGTGGCCCGGCGGAAGCCGTCCGCCATCGCCATGGTCCACGCTTCAGCGGCGGCCTTGGCGGCAACATAGCTGGCAGCGGCTGCTGACGGCTTGTCCACGGCGGTAGAGGAAACCATCGCGAAGCGGCCGTATCGGGAAGCGGCAATATCGTCGAAGAAGATGCGGGACGCGTTGCGGAGCGTGGTGATGGCGCCGCGTTCCAGGAAGTCCCAGTCCTCGTCTGTCTGGTCGGCAATGCCTGTGGCGCCGCGCCAGCCGCCCACCAGGTGGATAACCGCGTCAATCGTCCCGGCAACGGCCCGTACGTCCTTGCCCAGCTGCCGCACGTCCTCCAGCCGGGAGAGGTCACACACAAGGCCTGTGACGCCGTCGCCCGCCTTTTCAGCCGCTGCCTCGATCCTTGCCTGGTCCGAACCCACGGTGAAGACCCGATGGCCTGCGGCGTGAAGCGCCCGGGCGACGGCGATGCCGGACGCTCCGCTGCCGCCGGTCACCAGGACGTTCAGCTGCGGCACCTCAGGCCCCGGCGTCCCTGTTCCAGTACCCGCAGCCTCCGGTGCTTGCTTTCCCGACTGTTCTGTCACAGTGCGGAAGCTCCGGTGATGCCGGCTGTTGACTCGATGACAGGGCGCATCTTCTTCTCCAGTGCTTCGTAGAACATGGACAGCGGGAATTCGTCATCCAGCACCTGGTCCGTCAGGCCGCGCGGCGGACCCGCCAGTGCTAGGGCATCGGGGCCCTTCGTCCACACGGATGCCGGGTTGGGCGTAACGGTCGCGGACACCAACTCGTAGGCCGCGATCCAGTGTGCAGTCTTCGGGCGGTCGATGGAGCGCCAGTACAAGTCGTCGATGCTGGCGCCCAGGGCGATGACGGCGTCGGCCACTTCGTCCCAGTCGATGGTGAGGCGCGTGTCGGTCCAGTGCAGGACGTGCTGCTGGTGGAGCCAGGCGAACAGGAGCTGGCCGCCCAGTCCGTCGTAGTTCCGGATCCGGCTGCCGGTGATGGCAAAGCGGAAAATCCGGTCGAAGATGATGGCGTACTGCACCAGCTTGGCGTGGCGGCGCGCCTCCGGGTCGGCGTCCTCGTCCTTTTCGATGCGGACGGATTCACGGAATGCCGTCAGGTCACAGCGCAGCTCTTCGAGGGAGTACAGGAAGTAGGGCATCCGCTGCTTGATCATGAATGGATCGAACGGCAGGTCCCCGCGCATGTGGGTGCGGTCGTGGATGAGGTCCCACATCACAAAGGTTGCTTCCGTCAGGTCCTGGTCAGCGAGCAGCTCCGCGGCGCCTTTGGGAAGTTCCAGGCAGGTGGTCTCGGCGGCAGCCTTGAGGACGCGGCGGAAGCGGGCGGCCTCGCGGTCAGCGAAAATGGCTCCCCAGGTGAAGGTGGGGGTTTCACTCACGGCAACGGTTTCGGGGAACAGCACGGCGGAGTTGGTGTCGTAGCCTGCGGTGAAGTCCAGGAAACGGATGGGGACGAACAGCTTGTTGGAGTATTCGCCTGCCTCCAGTCCGGCAATGAACTCGGGCCAGATCACCTCGATCAGGACTGCCTCGACCAGCCGGTTGCTGCTGCCGTTCTGGGTGTACATCGGAAAGACCACCAGGTGCTGGAGCCCGTCGCGGCGCTGTTCCTGCGGCTGGAAGGCCAGGAGCGACGACAGGAAGTCGGGGACGTTGAAGCCGTTGGCTTCCCAGGCGGAAAAGTCCGCGCACACTGCATCCAGGTAGGCGGCGTCATGCGGGAAGGAGGGGGCCAGGACGCGGACGGCGTCCACCAGTTCACCCACGTACCGCGAGGCTTCTTCGTGGGCGCCGGCATCGGGGATGGAGCCGTCCTTCACCTGCAGGGACTGGAGGGAAGACGCTGCGGCCTTAAGCCGAAGCCAGTCCTGGTTGTGGGCGGTTACTCCGGTAGGGGCGGTGATCAGGGTTTCGGTCATCGTCGGCTGCCTTTCTGGTTGCTTGTCTACGGCGAGCGTAACAAGCAACCAGAAGGACTAATGTGAAAACGGGGTTAGCCTAAGAAAGCCTTGTGCTCGGGGCGCCCTGCAGGGCCGGTAGGTCCAGTGTTCAGCAGTGTCAGGCTTCCGTACCCGTGCCGCTGACCTGCGGTTTTTCCTGCGGCACGAGTTTCAGGGATACAGAGTTGATGCAGAAGCGCTGGTCGGTGGGCGTGCCGTATCCCTCGCCGTCGAAGACGTGCCCCAGGTGCGAATCGCAGGTGGCGCAGCGGACCTCAACGCGGTCCATGCCAAGGGTCCGGTCATGGATATAGCGGACAGTGCCTTCAGCCAGCGGGGCCCAGAAGGAAGGCCAGCCGCAGTGTGAATCGAACTTTTCGTTGCTGGTGAAGAGTTCGGCGCCGCACGCCCGGCACTGGTAGACACCGGCCGTATGGGTGTCCCAGTACTCGCCCGTGAAGGGGCGCTCGGTCCCGGACTGCCGGAGCACGTGATATTCCTCCGGCGTGAGCTCCTCCCGCCACTCGGCGTCGCTTTTTTGGACGGCGGGTTCAGCTGCGGGGGACTCGGGAGCCGGATCCGAAGCCTTGTTGCCGAAGATGCTGTTTCCCAGGATGTTGTTACCGAAGATGCTCATAGCCTTGTCAACGCTCAGGAGTCACCGATAAATCCCGAACCCGCGTACAGGTGCAGGACGGGCAGGCCCAACTGGTCCTGTGCCTTGTTGGCCCAGTCGGTGTGGAACGTGTCTGCGACTGCATGCGGCCTGGTGATTACCACGGCCTGCGCGGCGCCGGTTTCCTTGACTTTGGCTACCAGGCCCTGGACCGCCTCGCCGTCCACTACCTCGCCCGTGACGCCTCCGCCCAGTCCAGCCAGCGCGGCCAGGGATACTGCCAGTGTTTCGGCCGCCTGCGCCCGCTCGGTGGCGGGATCCGGAGCGTGGGACGTCAGCTCCCGGAACGCCTTGGCAATGTCCAGCAGGGACAGGTTTTCGAGGAAGTCCACCAGCAGGTGCCGTTCGGTGTTTGCCGGTACCAGCACCACGAGCTTGGTGTCTGCTCCGTCCACCAGGCGCTCGATGTTCAGGCGGTCGTCCGCCCCCAGGGGTTCTTCGGTCAGGATGACGATGGGATCAATCATGGCCTTAGCCTAGTCCCGCGCTTGTGGTGCTGCACTCCTATACAGGCGCAGGCGATCCCCGCCGGGCTGCCGGAAATACGGGCTCCAGGAGCCGGGCCGGTAAGAATAGTTCCATGGCACTTTTCCAGCAGACCCGCCCTGCCCCAGCTCCCCGTACCCAAAATTCCGGGGCGGGCATGTCCCTGCGGACGAAGTGGGCCATTGGCGGAGCCGTCGGCGGCGGTGCGCTGGCGGGGCTGCTGGCCACCGGATCGTCGGCGCTGGCCGTGTATTTTGCCCGCCGGGTCATCACGCCTGCGCGGCAACGGGCCGCGGACCAGGAAGTGCTGGCTGTTATCCGCGACGGCCAGAGGCAACAGGTGATCTTGGCAGCCAATGATGACACCACCGTTGACGGTGTGTACGGATTCTTTTTCGACGGCGGCAAGGGGCATGCACGCATCGGCCGCATCGTCTCGTACTCGCCGGCCGAACGAACGGTGCTGCGCGAAGTTGAAGCGGTCTACGCGGGAGACCTGACTGCGGCACGCTGGGGCTGGTGGAGCGGCGCCGTCTATCCGGACCCGGCCGCCGTCGGAATTCCCGCAGAGGACGTGGTGATCGAGGTGGACCGGGGGCAGGCACCAGCCTGGCTGGTCCGCGCCGGCGGCACCGCACGCACCTGGGCCCTGATGGTCCACGGACGCGGGGCCAGCAGGCAGGAGGCGCTGCGCGCCGTCGGGCCCGCGCTGGAGCTGGGACTGACCAGCCTTATAGTTTCCTACCGCAATGACGGGCTTGCCCCGTCAGCCGACGACGGGCGCTACGGCCTGGGTTCCACGGAGTGGCGCGATATTGAGGCTGCCATTGAATACGCCCTTGCCAACGGGGCCGAGGAAATTGTCCTTTTCGGCTGGTCCATGGGTGGCGCCATCTGCCTGCAGGCTGCTGACTTGTCCCGCTACCGACACCTGATCCGGGCCATGGTGCTGGACGCGCCGGTCACCGATTGGGTCAACGTGCTGGCCCACCACGCGCAGATCAACAGGATTCCCTCACTCGTTGGCCGCTACGGGCAGCTTATGCTGGGGCACCCGCTGGGACGCCGGCTCACGGGACTGTCCGCACCGGTGGACCTGAAGGTCATGGACTGGGTTTCCCGCGCAGTGGAACTGCGCACTCCCACGCTGATCATCCACAGCGTGGACGACGAGTACGTGCCGTATGGGCCGTCTGCGCTCCTGGCCGAACGGAACCCGGAAATGGTGACCTTCGAGGCGTTCAACCATGCCCGGCACACAAAGGAGTGGAATGTTGATCCTGAGCGGTGGGAGAGCGTGGTGAAGGCGTGGCTGCGGCAGCAGCTTGCGCCGCGCCTGAATCCAGGCGGGATTCAGGCGGGATAAGGCTGGGGTCGGATCCGGCAACGCCGGGGAATAACTTCCGTAGGCGCCTTGGGTTGCTAAACCCTGAGTCGCTATGACGCCGACAGCGAGCTGATGGGAGCCGTGACGGCGTCGGTAAGGCGGATGAGGTCGGCAGGGGCGAGCTCAATGTCCAGGCCCCGCTTGCCACCCGAAACCAGCAGCGTTTCCAGCGCCAGCGCGCTGTGGTCAAGCACGGTAGGGGACGGGAGCCGCTGGCCGAGCGGGGAGATACCGCCCAGCACATAGCCGGTCCGGCGCTGGGCTGCAGCGGGATCGGCCATGGCGGCTTTTTTGGCTCCGAGTGATGACGCAAAAGCCTTGAGGTCCAGGGTGCCGCTGACGGGTACGATTCCGACCGCCAGCCTGCCCTCCACCTCGACCATTAACGTCTTGAAAACCTTCGAGGGATCAATGCCCAGCACCTCGGCCGCTTCCGCCCCGTAGCTGGCAGCGGAGGGGTGGTGGGCGTAGGGATGCAATACAAAGGAAACCCCGGCTGCCGCCAGTACGGCGGTGGCCGGGGTTCCCTGCGATGCGTTTTTGCGTGCCATTGGTGCTTCGCGCGGCTAGGAGCGCACGGCGGACGACGCCGCGACCTTGCGCTTGATCCTTCCCAGCATTGCCGTCATTCCCCGCATCCGCAGCGGGGTGATGGCGCGGGTAAGGCCCAGCAGTTCAGGCATGTCATCAGGCACCGAAAGAATCTCTTCAGCGGAGAGCCCGTCCAGGCCCTCATGCAGGACGCCGGCAAAACCGCGGGTGGTGGGAGCCTCTGCGGGAGCCTTGAAGTAGAGCCGGACGGTGCCGGACGTGCCGACGCCCTGTTCCGTTTCGATGGTCAGGAACAGCGGGGACTGGCATTCCACCACCTGCTCGAGCAGTTCGGGGTGGTCCATGAGCCGCTCGGGCAGGTCCGGCAGTCCCTGGGAGAACTCGAGCAGCAGTTGCAGGCGCTCGGGCTCGGTCAGGGCCTGGAAGTCGTCGACAATGGCCGCCAGGGCGGAAGGCAAAGCTTGAGTAGTCATCATTCCAAGTCTACGCAGGTAGCGCTGGTCCCGCGCCGTCAGACCCCGACGGCAACGGGAAAGGATCCGCGTTCCGCGCCCTTGGCGATGGGCACCCGCACGGCGTTGCCCCATTCGGTCCAGGAACCGTCGTAGTTGCGGACGGAATCAAAGCCCAGGAGGTACTTCAGGGCGAACCAGGTGTGGCTGGAACGTTCCCCGATGCGGCAGTAGGCCACCACGTCGTCGCCTTCGCTGAGGCCCGCTTCGCCCAGGTAGAGGGCTTCGAGTTCCTCACGGCTGCGGTAGGTTCCATCGGGAGCGGCTGCCCGCGCCCACGGAATGGAGGCGGCAGTGGGAATGTGCCCGCCGCGCAGTGCGCCTTCCTCGGGGTAGGCCGGCATGTGGGTGCGCTGGCCGGTGTATTCCTCGGGCGAGCGGACATCGATGAGCGGCTTGCCCAGGTGGGCCAGTACATCTTCCTTGAACGCACGGATCGGAGCGTCATCGCGCTCAACAACCGGGTATTCGCCCCTGGCGGGGGCCGGCTTCTCGGTGGTGAGCTCCCTGCCCTCGGCAATCCACTTGTCCCGGCCGCCGTCGAGCAGCCGCACATCCTGGTGGCCGAAGAGGGTGAAGACCCACAGTGCGTAAGCAGCCCACCAGTTCGACTTGTCACCGTAGATGACCACAGTGCTGTCGCGCGAGATGCCCTTCGACGCCGCCAGCTCAGCGAACGCGGCGCCGTCCACGTAGTCGCGGGTCACTTCGTCGTTGAGGTCCGTGTGCCAGTCGATCTTCACGGCGCCCGGGATGTGTCCGGTTTCGTACAGGAGAACGTCTTCGTCAGACTCCACCACGATCAGCTGGCCGCTGGCGACGGCTCCGTTTTCGATGGCGGCAGCAAGCCATTCGGTGGACACCAGGCGCTCGGGGTGTGCATAGGCGGCGAACTTCTCGTTCTGTTCAACTGGGTAGGACATATCTTTGCCTTTCATCGAGAACACGGCTGATCCGCGGGACCGGCATGGGGACCTTCTCCCACCCTAGCCAGCGCCCCCGGTGATGTCCGTATTCCGTTAACACGAGGAAATGTTGCCTTCGTCACGCCGGCCTGCGGGATAGCCCGGGCCAGCCGGGGCGGGGGGGGGTGGTTGCCGGTATCCTTTCTGGGGACCAACCACCAGCAGAACGGACCACCTTGGTACAGATCGAACAGCTTGCCGCCCGAACTCCGTCGGTATCGGTGGACGAGCTCCTCAAGGGCTTTTTTCCCTCGCCCCGCTTCGGCAAGGTCTCCTTTGCGAGCTACCGCCCGGACCCCAAGCAGCCCAGCCAGTCCCATGCCGTCCGCGCCCTTGAGGGATTTGCCGGCGGCGTCGGGGCCAATGATGGAGGCGGGCTGTTCAAGAAACTCTTCGCCAAAAAGGACACCTCCCGCGCTGGCATCTACCTGGACGGCGGCTTCGGCGTGGGCAAGACGCACCTGCTGGCCTCCCTTTGGCACGCGTCGCCCGGGCCCAAGGCCTTTGGCACGTTTGTGGAGTACACAAACCTGGTGGGTGCCCTGTCCTTCCGCAAGACGGTTGACGCGCTGAGCGGCTACAAGCTCGTCTGCATTGACGAATTTGAGCTCGATGATCCCGGTGACACCGTGCTGATGTCGCGGCTGATGCGTGAACTTGCCGACGCCGGCGTGAAGCTGGCGGCCACCTCCAACACCCTGCCCGGCTCGCTGGGCGACGGCAGGTTCGCAGCGGTGGATTTCCAGCGCGAAATCCAGGTCCTCGCCGACCAGTTCGACGTTATCCGCATCGACGGGGAGGACTTCCGCCACCGCGGACTGCCGGCGGCCCCGGCGCCCCTAAAGAACAGTGAGCTGTCCGCGCACATGAAAGCGGAGTTCGACGGCAAGACCGTGGCGCAGGACGAGTTCAGCACCCTCATCGCACACCTGGCCGGCGTGCACCCCAGCCGCTACCGCCAGTTGATCGATGGCATCGACGGGGTGGTCTGGCGCAACGTGGCAACCATCACCGAGCAGGCCGTGGCTCTTCGGTTCGTGGTGCTGGCTGACCGGCTCTATGACAAAGACGTGCCCATCCTGGCCAGCGGTGTTCCGTTCGATCAACTGTTCACCGAGGAAATGATGACCGGCGGCTACATGAAAAAGTACTTCCGCGCTGTCTCCCGCCTTACTGCCCTGGCCCGGGAGGGGCAGAACCACGAGCCGTCCTGAGCTTGCTCTCCCAGCCGCCGGCCGCCGTCGTCCGTTCCGGGTTAGCCCTCGTTCCGCTGGGGGAGCGGCTGCCGGACGGGGCCTTAAACGCCAAAGGTGCGGGCGCCGCCTCCCGGCGGGACCCGCACCCCGTTGACGTACTAGGGCAAAGCCCTGGCCAAATCCTTTTTACGGAGCCTTGTCAACCGGCGGAACCGGGTTGACCGGCGGAACCTGCCCGGGGGCAGGTGCCTGGCCCGGAGTTCCGTTCTTGTCAATGAGCTTGGAAGCGCCATGCTGGATCTTGCCGACGTGACCTGAGTACTTGCCTCCGGTCTTGGTGTCGACGAAATCGCCGGCCTTGGTGATGCCGTTCTTGATGGCCTGCTCGTTGCCGCGGATAAGACCCTGAGCCTTGCCCTTTAGGTCGCCAATCAGTCCCACGAGCACCTCCCTTCAATCGCGGAGCCAGGTCGCTCCTCCGCATACGATCCTAGCGCTGCAGGCAAAGCCGTGCCAAGGAAATCAGGGGCTTTGCGCGTTCGCTCGGAGCGGATAGAGCGGCTGCCTCCTGAGCTGGCAATGGCGGCAGGGCAAGAAAAAAGCAGCTCCGGAGAGCTGCTGAATGTGGGCGATACTGGGATCGAACCAGTGACCTCTTCCGTGTCAGGGAAGCGCGCTACCGCTGCGCCAATCGCCCGGAACCGGAAGTCCGGCTTATGGGATTGTAAGGAGTAAGAGAGCGGACGACGAGATTCGAACTCGCGACATCCACCTTGGCAAGGTGGTGCTCTACCAGCTGAGCTACGTCCGCATATGAAGTACGTTCCGGCCGGGGCCGGTCGAACTGCATGAAGCAAGTTTCCTTGC
Organism: Arthrobacter sp. Z1-9; assembly: GCF_054792695.1. Lineage (NCBI taxonomy): Bacteria > Bacillati > Actinomycetota > Actinomycetes > Micrococcales > Micrococcaceae > Arthrobacter > Arthrobacter sp. Z1-9. Next base: position 1,869,436 of record NZ_CP096456.1, read on the forward strand.
TTGGTGGGCGATACTGGGATCGAACCAGTGACCTCTTCCGTGTCAGGGAAGCGCGCTACCGCTGCGCCAATCGCCCATGTTCATCCGGGACTAACCGGAAACCATGGTTTTCACCGAGGTGGGTACGGGATTCGAACCCGTGTATACGGCTTTGCAGGCCGCTGCCTCGCCTCTCGGCCAACCCACCGTGTAAGCGCCGATTCAAAAGAACCTTTGCCGTGACAGTGTCCTGCGAGCGGACGACGAGATTCGAACTCGCGACATCCACCTTGGCAAGGTGGTGCTCTACCAGCTGAGCTACGTCCGCATTTTGGAGGGCCGATTCGCTGCCGTTCCCGGCATTTCCTCGCTTTCCAACGAGTAAAAACAATATAGGAGGTTCCGGGATTCTCCAAATCGCGCTGGCTTCATGACTGGCCAATAGCGCTGCTTCCCAGCATTGGCGGGGATTTCTGGAAGTTACAGGCGTGTAATTCACGACGGCGGCTGGCCGCTTTGAGTGCCTTGGTCCGGTTCGGACAGGGCTGGCATCGGGATCGCCCTGGGCGGGCCTGCCCTCTGTTGTCCCGTCGGGGTGCCTGGCTGGGTGCCCCCTTTTTGCTGCCGGCTGATGCCGATTTCCGAATTGGCTCCAAGGTCCGCTACCATTCAAATGCATCAGGGCGATTGGCGCAGTGGTAGCGCGCTTCGTTCACACCGAAGAGGTCACTGGTTCGAACCCAGTATCGCCCACCGCATATCGGTCCGTTTCCGCTCATCTGCAGCGGAAACGGACCTTTTTTGTGCGCCCGGACCTTCTGTCAGCCCCCTGTGAAAGAGTCTTTGTTATGACTGCTCCACTTCTTGCCCACGCCACGGAATACGGGCGGATGTACGCCCGGTCCACCTCTGAGCATTTCTCCGTGCCGTCCATTACCACGGTGATCGGCCAGCAGCCGCACGGGCTGGACGGCTGGTTTGGATACATGGGGGCCAGCAGCCTGGCGAAGGATCCTTTGCTCGCCGACTGCCTGGGCAGCCCTGCCAAAATCAAGCAGGCCGTCAACCGCGCGGCGAAGGCTGCGGAAACGTACCGGGACGAGGCCGCCAAGCGCGGGGACCGCGTGCATTACTACTGTGAGCAGGTCGCCCTGCGGGCGTTGGGCCGCCCGCACGCCATGAAGGAGGCCCGGGAGGCGCTGGCTGCCAACGGCGAAGAAGCGTTCGCCGTCCGCTTTGATGAATGGTGGGAGCTTTTCCGGGTGGAACCTATCGCCCCGGAGATCACCGTCTGGAACAACGCCGTAGGCTACGCCGGCACCCTGGACCTCGTGGCCCGCATCAACGGCAGGGTTTGCCTGATCGACTACAAAACAAAGGGAACAACCCGCGACGGGCTCGTCAAGCCGCTGGACGACAAAGTGGTGATGCAGCTGGTGGCCGGCATGAAGGCAGAAGAGAGCCTGGTGGATCCGGAGGCCGGAACCTGGGAGCCCTGGAAGTACGGGGACAACCCTGTCCTGCTGGCCGTGGCCATCGGCGAGACCGAGGTGCGGCCGGTCCGTGCCAACCCTGAGGTCCTCAAGCACCACTGGTGGAAGTTCTGCGCCCTCCGGCGTGTCTGGGAATTGTCAGCGGACACCATTTCGGCGGGGGCAGCATTGCTGCCCATCGCCCCGCCGCCGCTCGCGCAGGTACAGACCGTCTAGGCGATGCCTGCAGCCAAGGTGTCTGCGCCTAAACTGGATAGGTTCCCGTTACCGCCAACTGCAAGGAAAAACAGCGCATGGCTATTCTGAATATCCGCATCATCGGCGATCCTGTGCTCCGCACAGTTGCTGATCCTGTGACGGAATTCGGGCCTGAGCTGGCCAAGCTGGTGGCGGATATGACCGAAACGATGGAAGACGTTGACGGTGCCGGCCTGGCCGCGCCCCAGGTAGGGGTGAGCCAGCGCGTCTTTACCTACCGGATTGACGGCGTGGAAGGGCACATCATCAACCCGGTGCTGGAAAACAGCGAAGATTTCCAGCCCGACCAGGTGGAAGGCTGCCTGTCCATCCCCGGCCTTGGTTTCCCCGTGCGCCGCTTCCGCTCCACCCGTGTCACCGGCGTGGACATGCACGGCAACCCCGTCGCGGTCGAAGGCGAGGGGATGCTCGCGCGCTGCTTCCAGCATGAAAATGATCACTTGGACGGCGTTCTTTACACGGACCGGTTGGAGGGCGAGGACCGGAAAGCTGCCCTGCGCTCCATCCGCAACGCCAACTACGACTCCGTCACCGAACGGACGACGGCGAAGCGCGCCAAAACGGTCGGCTCAAGTTTCGGCGGGGCTGCCTCAGGCTCGAGCTTCGGTGCCGGTGCGGCTGGTGCCAACGGGTGAGGGTCCTTTTCGCGGGGACCCCCGCCGTCGCTGTTCCGTCCCTTAACGCGCTCGTTGAAGCGGGTTTTGATGTTGTTTCCGTCCTGACCAGGCCTGACGCGCCAATAGGCCGCAAACGCGTGCTGACACCCTCGCCGGTAGCCGCCCGTGCCGGCGAGCTTGGCATCGAGGTCATCCACGCGGCCCGGATTGATGCGGAAACCACCGCCAGGATTGCTGCTGTCAGCCCCGATGTGGCCGCGATCGTCGCCTACGGCGGACTGGTTCCCGCCGCCGCGCTGCGTATCCCGCCGTGCGGCTGGATCAACCTGCACTTTTCGCTCCTTCCCGCCTGGCGCGGCGCCGCGCCGGTGCAGCGCGCCGTAATGGCCGGTGATGACGTCACCGGTGCGGTGACCTTCCAATTGGAGGAGGGCCTGGACACCGGGCCCGTTTTCGGCACCCTCACGGAAACCGTGGGGCCGGACGATACAGCAGGGGAGTTGCTGGAGCGGCTGTCCCACAGCGGGGCAGTGCTCCTGGCCCAGACCCTCTCTGCCCTCGACGCCGGCAAGGCAGCAGCCGTTCCGCAGTCCGGCGAGGTTTCGCTCGCGCCCAAGCTGACCCTCGAGGACGGCCGCCTCGACTGGAAACATCCTGCCCTGGCCATTGGGCGGCAGGCGCGGGGCGTCACGCCTGAGCCCGGAGCATGGACAGTGATGGACGGCCAACGCATCAAGCTGGCTCCCGTACGGCTTCGGCCGGACGTTGCCGGCCTCGCGCCCGGGTCCGTCTCGCTGCAGGGCAAAAGTGTGCTGGTGGGAACCGGCTCCCACGCCGTCGAGCTGACCCGGATCCAGCCGGCCGGCAAAAAGATGATGGCCGCTGCCGATTGGGCACGCGGTATGGCTTCCCTTGAAAGCGTGGTGTTCGAATGAGCGGGTCCGGCGGCAACCAGGGCGGTCGCGGCAAAGCCGGGGGCGGAAACGGAAGCGGAAGTGCAGCGGGCGGCGGAAACGGCGGCCAGCGCGGTGGCCGCGGCCAGGGCGGGCCCCGTGATTCGAGCAACCGAAACGCCAAGGGACGGGAACGGAACCGCAGCACCCAGCGCAGTTTCACTGACAACGCCCCTTCCCAGCGCACCCGCAGGGCAGACCCCGCACGACTGGTGGCCTTCGAAGTCCTTCGCGCAGTAGCCGCCGAGGACGCGTACGCCAACCTTGTGCTGCCCGCACGGATCCGCCACCACGGTCTGGATAAACGGGACGCCGGCTTCGCCACCGAACTCAGCTACGGGGCGCTCCGCGGCCAGGGAACCTATGACGCGATCCTTGCCCGGTGCGTGGACCGGCCGCTGGAACAACTGGACCCGGCCATCCTCGACGCCCTCCGGATCGGAGCGCACCAGCTGCTGGCCATGCGCGTCCCGGCGCACGCCGCCCTGGACCAAACCGTCGGCCTGGCCCGTGCAGTCATCGGCGCGGGACCATCAGCCCTGATCAATGCCGTCCTCCGGAAGGTCACTGCGCACACCCTCGAGGAGTGGCTGGAGCAGCTGGTCGCCGGAGAAACAGACCAGACCAAGGTCGCCTCACTCCGTTACGCCCATCCCGAGTGGATCGTCCGCGCCATGCGCCAGTCCCTCGTGGCACACGGGCGCTCAGCGTCGGAAATCAACGACCTGTTGGAAGCGGACAACGCCGCTCCGGTGGTCAATCTGGTGGCCCTGCCCGGCATCGGCAGCCTCGACGAGGCCCTGAAAAACGGAGCCACCCCCGGCGAACTGGTGGAAGGCTCCGCCCTCTCCAGCGGCGGAGACCTGGGCCGCCTTGCCTCCGTACGGGAGGGCAGCACCAGGGTGCAGGACGTCGGCTCGCAGCTGGTGGCCCGCGCCATGGCCGCCGTGGACCTCGGCGGAAACAGCGCAGATGGCGAAAGCTCCGGCGAGGCCTGGCTGGACCTGTGCGCAGGGCCCGGCGGTAAGGCAGCACTGCTTGGTGCGCTGGCCAGCCAGCGGGGCGCAACCCTGCTGGCAAACGAACCTGCGCCGCACCGCGCCAAGCTTGTGACCCAGGCGTTGTCGGCCGTACCGCGGGAAACGTGGCAGGTCCGTACGGGTGACGGCCGCGAGGTGGGCACGGAGAAGCCCGAATTCTTTGACCGGGTACTCGTTGATGTCCCCTGCAGCGGCCTGGGCGCGCTTCGGCGGCGGCCGGAGTCCCGCTGGCGCCGCACGCCCAAGGACCTTTCAGACCTTGGCCAGCTCCAGCGCGATCTCCTCAAATCGGCGCTGGCGGCCGTTCGCCCCGGTGGAGTGGTTGCCTATGTGACGTGCTCGCCCCACCCGGCCGAGACCACTGCCGTGGTGGCGGATGTGCTCCGCAAGCGCGATGACCTTGAACTGCTGGAGGCCGGCCAGGCTCTGGACAGCGTCAGCCTGCCGGGCAACCTTGGCGCCGGGCACGATTCCACCGCCCAGCTGTGGCCGCACATCCACGGTACGGACGCGATGTTCCTGGCCCTCATCCACAAGAAGGCCTGATCCACAAGAAGCCGTGATCCACAAGAAGCTGTGATCAGCGAAGCCCTGATCTGGAAAAAAGTCCTGATTTCCTAAAAAGCCCCTGGTCCAAAGGCCCTGACCGGCAAAGGGGCCTGACCCGTGAAAGGTTCCCCCTGTGACGCAATGCAGCATCAACCCGAGCATCCTGTCCGCCGATTTCGTCAACCTTGAAGCTGAACTGCAGCGCATCAGCACCGCGGACGCGGTGCACGTGGACGTGATGGACAACCACTTCGTGCCCAACCTCACCATCGGACTGCCGGTGGTGCAGCGGATCCAGGCCGTAAGCCCGGTGCCCCTCGACGCGCATCTGATGATTGCCGACGCCGACCGCTGGGCACCCGGGTTCGCAGATGCCGGCCTGGCGTCAGTCACCTTCCACGCCGAGGCCGCGATCGCGCCCATCAAGCTGGCCCGCGAACTGCGGGCCAGGGGCGCCAAGGCAGGCATGGCGCTTCGGCCCGGGACGCCCGTTGAGCCATACCTGGACATGCTCTCCGAGCTGGACATGCTGCTCATCATGACTGTGGAGCCGGGATTCGGCGGCCAGGCCTTCCTTGATGTGACTCTGCCGAAAATCCGGCGCGCCAGGCAGGCCATTGACGGCTCGGGGATCGGCGTGGCCATCCAGGTTGACGGCGGCATCACCGAAGACACCATCACCCGTGCCGCCGAGGCGGGCGCCAACGTCTTCGTCGCCGGCTCTGCCGTGTACGGTGCGGAGGATCCTGCCGCGGCCATCGGCAGGTTGCGCGAAGCAGGGAGCCAAAGGTTACGCACCGCGGCGGAATAGCAGGGAGCCGCACGCTGTTATGGCACAATAGCAACACACATACGTGCTCCGGGGTCGGTGTAAGTCCGAACCGGCGGTGACAGTCCGCGACCCGCGAGCCGGTGGTTTTCCTTCGGGAGAATCCCGGCGGACGGTTGAACCGGTGAAATTCCGGTACCGACAGTTAAAGTCTGGATGAGAGAAGCACGTACAGCTGTTTCTGCGGCATCATGCGATGCCGCGGCCTTCTGCTGTCGTATACCCCCGGAGCCATCGCGGTTCTAGAGGGAAGGAACGACACAAGCACTATGAACCTGCTGCGATGGCTCTTAAACGCCACAAGTCCCGCTGCCGCCACGCCCGGCAGCACCACCACCGAGGCTCCAGCATGACGGCCGAAGTTGTTACAGCCTTTACTGCCGCCGAGGCCGCTGCGATGGACACTGCCCTGACGGCGGCCCTCAACGGCCCCCGCGGCGCGAACCCCCTGGTGGGGGCCGTCGTCGTCGATCCAGAAGGCCGCGAACTCGTCACGGGTTACCACCGAGGGGCAGGCACCGCCCACGCCGAAGCAGACGCGATAGCGCAGGCGGCTGCCGCAGGGCTGGATCTTTCCGGCTGCACCATGGTGGTGACCCTGGAACCTTGCAATCACATCGGCCGCACCGGGCCCTGCGCCCAGGCGATCATCGCCGCCGGAATCACCGGCGTCGTCTACGCCGTGGACGACCCCCATGACCCCGCAGCGGGCGGGGCCGCCACGCTGAGGGAGGCAGGCGTGCGCGTCCGCAGCGGGCTTGCTGCCGGCGAAGCACTGGACCTGAACCGCAGGTGGTTTGAGGCAGTGGCGGCAAAACGCCCGTTCGTCACGCTGCACATCGCCCAGACGCTGGACAGCCGCATCGCCGCAGAGGACGGTACCAGCCAGTGGATTTCCAGTCCGGAATCGCTGGCCGACAACCACGCAATCCGCGGCCGCATCGATGCAATTCTCGTGGGCACCCAGACTGTGCTGGTGGACAACCCGCGCCTCACTGCCCGCGACCCCGCCGGAACCCTGGCGCGGAAACAACCCCTCCGGGCCGTGATGGGATTGCGGGACATCCCGGCGGACGCCGCCATCCACGGAAGCGACGGCCTGGTGACCCACCTTCCCACGCGCGACCCCCAGGAAGCGCTGTCCTCCCTCTACGGGTCCGGAATCCGCCACCTTATGGTCGAGGGGGGATCGCGCATCCTCAGCGCATTCCTCTCGGCCGGGCTCGTTGACGAACTCATTGTGTACCTGGCCCCCACGCTGCTTGGTTCCGGAACTGCGGCCCTCGCCGGCCTGGGAATCACCACCCTCGCCGACGCGCAGCAGTGGGAATGGGACCCGTCCGACGGCGGCGCCGTCCACACGCTGGGCCGGGACCTTCGACTCCATCTTCGACCGCAACGCGCCGTTGCCCTGGAACCACAAACAACACTTCACCCACAACCGTCCCGCGCCACCGCGGAGCAAGCCCAGGGAGGCTACTGATGTTTACCGGAATTATTGCCGAGCAAGGGCACGTCTTGTCCGTTGAGAGGGACGGCGATGCCAGTGCCATCGTCCGGCTGCACGCGCCCGGCACCACCGAAGGGCTCGCCCTGGGCGGGTCCATCGCCGTCAACGGCGTTTGCCTCACCGCCACTGACATCGACGGCAAGGGATTCAGCGTGGACGTTATGGGGGAGACCCTGGTCCGCAGCACCATCGGCGAGTTGGCCCCCGGTGACGCCGTCAACCTCGAGCGGTGCGTCCCGGCCGGCGGCAGGCTGGACGGCCATGTGGTCCAGGGCCATGTGGACGGCGTCGGCGTGCTGCTGGAACGCGAGCCCCTTGGCAACTGGGAAAGGCTTCGTTTCGGCGTGCCCGGGAACCTTGCCCGCTACATCGCGGAAAAGGGATCCATTGCCATCGACGGCGTCTCACTCACCGTCACGGCGGTCAGCCCGGCAGCTGAGCAGAGCCCCTGGTTCGAAGTGGGGCTCATCCCCACCACGCTCGCCGAGACCGGCCTCGGCGCCAAGAGCACCGGCAGCCGGGTGAACCTGGAAGTGGACGTCCTGGCCAAGTACACCGAGCGCCTCCTTGCGTTCAGCACTCCAGCGCCCGCCGCTGTTGAAGGAGGAACACGATGAACGCCGCTGTCCGGATCGAATCCGGGCTGGCCCCCGCCGCCCCCGGTATCGAGACCGGGAACGCTCCCGGATTGAACACCATCGAGGAAGCCGTGCGGGCCATCGCGGCCGGCCTGCCAGTGCTGGCCGTGGACAACGAGGACCGGGAAAACGAGGGCGACATCATCTTCGCCGCCCAGCACGCCACTCCGGCCTTGATGGGATGGACCATCCGGTACAGCTCAGGCGTCATCTGCGTTCCGCTGTCCGGCGACCGCGCGGACGCACTCGCGCTGCCTCCCATGGTGGCGGTCAATGAGGACGCCAAAGGCACCGCCTATACGGTTTCATGCGATGCTGCCGTCGGTGTCAGCACCGGAATCTCCGCCACTGACCGGGCCCTCACGGCCAGGGTCCTTGCGGATCCGCAGTCCAGCCCGTCGTCCGTGACCCGCCCCGGGCATATTTTTCCGCTGCGTGCCGTTGACGGTGGTGTGCGGGAACGTCCCGGCCACACCGAAGCCGCTGTTGACCTGTGCCGCCTTGCCGGCCTGGAAGCTGCGGCCGTCATTGCCGAAGTCGTCTACGATGACGGTGAAATGATGCGGCTGGACGGGCTTCGTGCCTTCGCTGCTGAACACGGATGTCCCCTGATCTCCATTGAAGACCTGGTGGCCTACCTTGAGGCAGCGGGCACATCGGCTGACGGCGGCACCCGGGCAGGACACCCGGGCGGAGAAGAGGAGATACGATGACGGCTTCCGGAGCTTCGGGGAACGGCCACCGCCTGCCCGATCCAGGCAACGGCCACTACGGGACCGATTCAGGCAACGGCCACCACGCAGAACCCGGCAACGGCCAGGTACCCTATCCCGTCAGCGGCGGACCCATCGTCCAGCTGCCCACGGCTTTCGGCGACTTCATCGCCCAGGCGTGGATAGACCTGGTGACCGGTGCCGAACACCTGGCGGTCAGTTCCCCCAATCCGCCCAAAGACGGCCAGGCCCCCCTGGTCCGGCTGCACTCCGAATGCCTTACCGGAGATGTCTTCGGGTCCTACCGCTGCGACTGCGGCGAACAGCTGGCCTATGCGCTGGAAATGATCCGCGAGCACGGCGGAACTTTGCTCTACCTGCGCGGACAGGAAGGCAGGGGCATCGGCCTCGCCAACAAGATCAAGGCCTACGCGCTGCAGGAAGCCGGTTTCGATACTGTCGAGGCCAACGAGCAGCTCGGCCTGCCTGTGGACGCCCGGTGCTACAAGGCCGCCGCACAGGTGCTGGCCGAGATGGGACTGCATGAAGTCCGGCTCCTGAGCAACAACCCGGACAAGCAGAACAGGCTGGCAAAGGCCGGTGTCAAGGTTGTGGAAATGGTCCCCACCGAGGTCCCGTCCCGCGACCAGAACATCCGGTACCTGCAGACCAAGAAGGACCGCATGGAGCACCGCCTGGTCCTGGACACCCACGTGGGCATCCCGGTGCCTGTTACCACCCCCGATACTTCCTTTAGCCACGAGCAAGACTGACTAACCAACAAGACTGAACGGAACAGCACTTACTTATGAGCGGACACGGCGCCCCCGATATCGATCTCACCACCCTTAACCCGGCCGAGACGTCCCAGCTGCGGCTGGCGATCGTTGCTGCCAGCTGGCACACCCAGATCATGGACGGGCTCCTGGACGGTGCCCTGCGCGCAGCCAAGGACGCCGGCATCGCCGAACCCACGGTCCTGCGCGTCCCTGGCAGCTTTGAGCTGCCTGTGGCTGCCGCCCGGCTGGCACCGCACTTCGACGCCGTCGTGGCCCTCGGCGTTGTGATCCGCGGCGGTACGCCGCACTTCGAGTACGTCTGCCAGGCGGCGACGTCGGGCCTCACCGACGTGAGCGTGCGCACCGGAGTTCCGGTGGGCTTCGGCGTCCTGACCTGCGACACCGAACAGCAGGGCCTGGACCGTGCCGGGCTCCCCGGCTCAAAGGAAGACAAAGGCCACGAAGCCGTTACCGCGGCGCTGGCCACCGCCGTCGTGCTCAAGCAGTACGGCAAGTAGCACATTGGCGCAGGCGGGCGCGTGTGTGTTCACTCACATCGCGCCCGTCATGCGACGGCCCGACAGGCGCCCTTTGGGCCGCAGCAAGTAGGCTGGAGGGCGTGAAGAATTTCGAGACGCTGTTCGCTGAGCTCAGCGAGAAGGCAGCCGCCCGCCCGGAAGGCTCCCGCACCGTCGCTGAATTGGACTCCGGTGTCCACGGCATCGGCAAAAAAGTCGTTGAGGAAGCAGCTGAAGTATGGATGGCTGCCGAATATGAATCCGATGAAGCGGCGGCCGAGGAAATCTCCCAGCTGCTGTACCACCTGCAGGTTCTGATGCTCGCCAAAGGCCTGACCCTGGAAGACGTCTACAAGCATCTGTAGCCACCGGTCCGGCGTGCCTTTGCCGCCGGTGCCCGCCGTGGCCTGCATTGCTTGAACACTAGACCTCCCACATCCAGAAAGATTTCCCATGCTGCGAGTAGCCGTCCCCAACAAGGGTTCCCTGTCCGAAGCCGCCTCCGCCATGCTGTCCGAAGCCGGCTACCGCCAACGCCGCGATACCCGCGAACTGGTCATGGTGGACCCGGACAACGACATCGAATTCTTCTTCCTCCGTCCGCGCGACATCGCCGTTTATGTCGGTCAGGGAACGCTCGACGTCGGCATCACCGGACGCGACCTGCTGCTGGACGCGGAGGTGGAGGCCGAGGAGCTGCTTCCGCTGGGTTTCGCCGCTTCCACCTTCCGCTTCGCCGGGCCGGTGGGGGACTTCGCCAAGGTTGAAGAGCTGGAGGGCAAACGGCTGGCCACCAGCTACGACGGCCTGCTCCGCGGCTACCTGGCTGAACGCGGCGTCAACGCCAAGGTGGTCCGCCTGGACGGCGCTGTCGAATCTTCCGTGCGGCTGGGAGTTGCCGACGCCATCGCGGACGTCGTCGAAACCGGCAACACCCTCAAGGCAGCCGGAATGGAGATTTTCGGCGAGCCGATCCTCAAGTCCGAAGCCGTCCTGATCCGGCGGACCGAAGAAGGCGGTGCCGCAAACGGCACAGCCAAGGAAATTGAGGTCCTGATCCGCCGCCTGCAGGGTGTCCTGGTGGCCCGCCAGTACGTGCTGATGGACTACGACATCCGCAAGGAACTTGTGGAACAGGCCGCCGCCCTGACGCCTGGCCTGGAATCACCTACGGTCTCCCCGTTGCGGGACTCGGACTGGGTTGCCGTGCGTTCCATGGTGCCCAAGAGGGAAACCAACCGGATCATGGACGAGCTGTACGACCTCGGCGCCCGCGCCATCCTGGTCAGCAGCATCCACGCCTGCCGCATCTGATCCCGCCTCCGCAGCAGAACCGCAGCGGGCAGTACGCCCGCTAACCAGAATTCCAGGAGTTCCCATGGCTGTAGCCGTACGCGTCATTCCGTGCCTCGACGTGGACGCCGGACGCGTCGTCAAGGGCGTCAACTTCGAGGGCCTCCGTGACGCGGGCGACCCGGTGGAGCTGGCACACCGCTACGACAACGCCGGCGCCGACGAGCTGACCTTCTTGGACGTCACGGCGTCCTCCGGCAACCGCGAAACCACCTTCGATGTGGTCCGCCGGACCGCTGAGGAAGTATTCATTCCGCTGTGCGTGGGCGGCGGCGTCCGCGGTGTGGCAGAGGTGGACAAGCTCCTTCGATTTGGCGCGGACAAGGCCTCGATCAACACGGCAGCGGTGGCACGGCCCGACGTCATCGACGAGATCACCCGGCACTTCGGTTCCCAGGTCCTCGTCCTGTCGGTCGACGCCCGGCGCACCCGGCCCGGGTCCCAGCCCACGGCGTCGGGATTTGAAGTAACCACCCACGGCGGCCGCACCGGCACGGGGATCGACGCCATCGCGTGGGCTAAGGAAGCCGCGGACCGCGGCGTGGGGGAGATCCTCCTGAACTCGATCGACGCCGACGGCACCAAGGACGGCTTCGACCTGGAACTCATCAGCCTGGTCCGGGCTGCCGTCAAGGTGCCCATCATCGCTTCCGGCGGCGCGGGGGAGCCGGCACACTTTCCGCCCGCCGTCGCAGCCGGCGCCGACGCGGTCCTGGCCGCATCGATCTTCCACTGGGGACCGGACGACATGATGTCGCAGGTCAAGACCGCCATCAGGGAAGCCGGCTTCGAAGTCCGCTAGCGTCTTCCAACCCAAGTAAGTAGCACTAAGTGTCGTTCTGAGCGCTCGAAACGACACTTAGTGCTACTTAGTTGGGAGGGGTTAGAGCCCTACTTCGGCTGACTGCAGGAGGGCGACGGCGTCCGGCTGGCCTTCGAAGGTGACCAGGGCGTGGCGGGTGCGGCCGTGGGCGTGCATCAGCAGTTCGCCCGGCTCGCCGACGATCGCGACCGAAACGGGAGCGCGCTTGGCGACATGCCGAGGTCCTGAAGGACGCACCAGCACGATTCCGAGATCAACTCCGCGGTACAGGATGGCGGCGCGCTTGACGAGCTCATCCCAGAGGGCGTCCGAGTAGGCTTCGTCCAATGCCCTCGGTGCCCACCGGTCCACGGCGCGGCGCACGTCTTCGGTGTGGACAAAGTACTCGATCAGGTTGGCACTCTCATCCAGCCCCTTGATGTTCATGGGCGAGAGAGCCGGCGGCCCGGAGCGGAAGGTGTTAACCAGCCGGGCGTACGCGTCCACCGTGGTGACCTTCGCGGCCAGCTTGGCCGTAGCCTGGTCGGATGCCTTCGCCAGGCGCTTGATGATCAAACCCAGTCCCACGGCGGCTTTGCGTTCACGCAGGTAAAGGTGCGCGGCAAGGTCCCTGGTGCGCCAGCCTTTGCAGAGCGTGGGCGCGTCGGGACCGGCCGCAAGGAGGGTTTCGGCCAGGACTTCTCGGGACGGGTCGACGAAATGCATCACTTGTGAAACTAGCACGAGAGCCCCGCAGTTGGGCAGCGCGGCAGCGGCGCAGGCGTGCCGTTGTTCACACAGGAATTGGGGCCTGGCCAAGGCACTAGACTTGACCTGATGTCTGAGCAGCCCGCCCCCGCCCCAACCCCTGATTCCGCCCTGTCCGCAGCGCCGTCGGCAGGCCCGGCCGGAACCCCGATCGCCGTGCCGCCGGCAGGTCCGCTCCCGGCGGAGCTGGCCGCGGCCCTCAAGCGCGACAGCGCAGGCCTGGTGGCCGCCGTTGTGCAGCAATTCGACACCAACGAAGTGCTGATGCTGGGCTGGATGGATGACGAGGCGCTGCACCGCACCATGACCAGCGGGCGGGTCACCTTCTACTCCCGCTCCCGCCAGGAGTACTGGCGCAAGGGAGACACGTCCGGGCACGTCCAGTGGGTAAAATCCGTGGCCATGGACTGCGACGGCGATGCGCTGCTGGTGCGCGTGGACCAGGTAGGCGCCGCCTGCCACACCGGCACCCGCACCTGCTTCGACGGCAGGGACCTGGCGGTCAGCACAGGCCAGGCAGGCTGACTTTCTTTTCTTTTACCGCAGGTTGCTGCGGGACGCGGGGGAGGGCTTGGCCACCCCTGCCAGCACACCACCAGGCGCCGGCGCGGCCGGCCCTACAAGAACAGGCGGAACAGCATAGCCATGCAGGACCTTGGAATCATCAGCCCGGGCCTTGAGGAGTTCCGGGAACTCGCCGGCCACAGCCGCGTCATCCCCGTACGGCTCAAGGTACTTGCCGACGCCGAGACGCCCATAGGTTTGTACCGGAAGCTCGCCCAGGGGCAGCCCGGAACGTTCCTGATGGAGTCCGCTGCCGTGGGCGGGGCCTGGTCCCGCTACTCGTTCATCGGCGCCAGGTCCCGGGCAACCCTGACCACCAAAGACGGGAACGCGCACTGGCTGGGCCAGCCGCCCGCGGGCGTCCCGGTGGACGGCAGCCCCGTGGATGCGGTCCGTGACACGATCGAAGCCCTCCGCACGGACAGGTTCGACGGCCTGCCGCCCTTCACTTCCGGCCTGGTGGGTTTCCTGGGCTGGGAAACCGTGCGGCACTGGGAGCGCCTGGTGAGCCCGCCCGAGGATGACCTGCAGCTGCCGGAGATGGCGCTGAACCTCGTCACGGACATGGCCGTGCACGACAACGTTGACGGCACGGTGCTGCTGATCGCCAACGCCATTAACTTCGATGACAGCTCCGAGCGCGTGGACGAGGCCTGGCACGACGCCGTGGCGCGGGTCAAGGCGCTCCTGGCAAAGGTCAGCACGCCGGTGGCGCAGCCGGTCTCCGTCCTGGCTCCGGCGGCGCTGGACTTCGCTTCCAGCGTTCAGGAGCGCTGGGACGAAGCCGAGTACCTGGCTGCGCTGGACCGCGGCAAGGAAGCCATCGTGGACGGCGAAGTATTCCAGGTGGTGATATCCCGCCGCTTCGAGATGGAATGCAAGGCCTCCGCCCTGGACGTGTACCGGGTGCTGCGGAACACGAACCCCAGCCCGTACATGTACATCTTTAGCCTGGAGGACGCCGAGGGCCGGGAGTATTCGATCGTCGGGTCCTCGCCGGAGGCCCTCGTGACCGTTACCGGTGAAGAGGTCATCACGCACCCCATCGCCGGGTCCCGGCCGCGCGGCAAAACCGTGGAGGCGGACAAGGCCCTCGCTGAGGAGCTGCTGGCGGACCAGAAGGAACGGGCAGAACACCTGATGCTCGTGGATCTTTCCCGCAACGACCTTTCCAAGGTGTGCGTGGCCGGAACCGTGGATGTCACGCAGTTCATGGAGGTGGAACGCTTCAGCCACATCATGCACCTCGTCTCCACCGTGGTGGGCCAGCTCTCGCCGAAGGCCAAGGCCTACGACGTCCTGAAGGCCACCTTCCCGGCAGGCACTCTGTCCGGCGCACCGAAACCCCGCGCCCTGCGGCTCCTCGATGAGCTCGAACCGCACCGCCGCGGCATCTACGGCGGAGTGGTGGGCTACCTCGATTTCGCTGGCGACATGGACATGGCCATCGCCATCCGCTCCGCGCTGCTCCGCGAGGGCCGGGCGTACGTCCAGGCCGGCGGCGGCATCGTGGCTGATTCGGTCAACCCCACCGAAGCCCTCGAAACGGTGAACAAAGCCGCGGCACCGCTCCGCGCGGTGCATACGGCGGGCTCGTTGCAGAACATCTCGGCGGACACCTTCCAGGGTGGGGCGGGGTCCTGATGTCCGGCCTCGAACCGGCAGCAGGCAACACGGCGACCACCCAAAAGGCCTCCGGCGCCCCTGCCTGGGCACGAAAGTCGACGTTGGTGCTGCTCGTGGCCGTCCTGGCGCTGGCGGTATTCGGCACCACCACCCAGACCTGGATGACGGTCACGCTCGACCCGAACCAGGTGGGCCAGGCAGGTGCCGCGCAAACAGCGCTGGAAGTCCAGGGCAGCAAGGCTGCCACGGCCGTCACGGCGCTGGCCCTCGTGGCCCTGGCGGGCGGGCTGGCCGCCGCGATCGCCGGCAGGATCGCGAGGTGGATCATCACCGCCATCATCGTCCTGGCGTCAGCCGGAATCGTTGCCGCTGCCGCCACTGTCCTGGCCAATCCGCTGGCAGCAGCCCAGGGGGCCATCGCAGCCGCAACCGGAATCACGGGCAGCCAGGCGCACGTGGCTGTGACCGCCTTCCCGGTGCTCGCCGTCGTCGCCGGTTGTTTGCTGGCCCTGGCAGCCCTGCTCATCATTCCTGCCGGGCGGCACTGGAAGACCCGGACGAAATATGACGCGCCCGCCGCCGGCAGCGCGGCCCCGCCGGCTGGTCCGGTGGACGAAATCGACAGCTGGGACCGGCTTTCCCGCGGCGACGATCCCACCTGAGCCGTCCCGGCCATGCGCCGTCGCCGCGGGCCGACCGCCGATACGCGGCCACCGGCCAATAAATGGCAGAATGTAAGCAGTATCCACCCTGAGGAGATTTTCCATGAGCAAAGCACCTGCGTCCGTTTCCAAGTCAGGCACCCGCACGGTAGCCCCCGGCGCCATCGACCACAGCCAGGAACTCGGCCACGGCAACAGCCCCGCGGCCTGGACCTGCGTCATTGTGATGCTGGTGGGCGCCCTCATCATGTCAATCGCTTTCGTCATCGCCAACACCCCCATCTTCATCGCCGGCGGCGGCGTGATGGTGCTTGGGCTGATCCTCGGCTTCATCATGCGCAAGGCAGGCTACGGCGTCGAAGGCAGCAAGCTGAAGAACTCCGGCCACTGATGGCAACTGTTCTCGATGACATCAATGCCGGTGTCAGGGAGGATATGGACGCGCGGAAACGCCTCGTTTCCCTCGCTGAACTCAAGGACCGGGCCCAGGCCGCAGCGCCCGCGCGCGACGCCTGGGCCGCCCTCGGCGGTACCTCCCCGTCCCGGGAACAGCTGAAAGTCATCGCGGAAATCAAACGCCGCAGCCCCTCCAAGGGCGACCTCGCCGCCATCGGCGATCCCGCCTCGCTCGCGCGGCAGTACGCCGACGGCGGTGCCTCCGTCATCAGTGTCCTCACCGAACAGCGCCGCTTCAACGGCTCGCTCGCGGACTTCGATGCCGTGCGTGCCGCGGTGGACGTTCCGCTGCTGCGCAAGGACTTCACCCTCGACGAGTACCAGATCTGGGAAGCCCGCGCCCACGGCGCGGACCTGGTCCTGCTGATCGTGGCGGCCCTCTCCGACGCACAGCTCACCGAGTTTTCGGCGCTCAGCTCCGAACTTGGCATGAACGTGCTGGTGGAAACGCACACCGAAGAGGAAATTGAACGGGCTGTCGCCGCCCAGGCCCGGATCATCGGCGTCAACGTGCGGAACCTGAAGACGCTCGACGTCGACCGTTCCGTGTTTGCCTCCCTGGCGGGCCTGATTCCGGCCGAGGCCCTCGTGGTGGCCGAATCCGGCGTCCGCGGCGTGGACGACGTCACCCACTATGCCGCCAGCGGCGCCAACGCAGTCCTGGTGGGCGAGGCCCTGGTAAGTCACTCCACCCCGCGCGAGCGGATCGCGGAATTTACGGCGGCCGGCGCCGCCGCCATCGCCGCCCGCGGCTGACCGGACGCCCCTGCACACAGCACTGTGGTCAGGGGCTGTTTGCCGCCCGCGGATTTTTCCGGCACTGCCGCCGGAACACCAACACTTACTGAACGATCAACTGGAACAGGACGGGACTGATGGCTGACGCACCCTCAGCGAACGCTGACAACAACGCCGCGGAAGCATTCCTGCAGGGCGGCTCCCTCAAGCACGCCCCGGGACCCTACTTCGGCAGCTACGGGGGACGCTGGATGCCGGAGTCCCTTATCGCCGCTTTGGACGAGCTCGAGGAGACCTTCGACAAGGCCAAGGAGGATCCGGAGTTCCGGGCCCAGATCGCGGACCTGAACAAGAACTACTCCGGCCGCCCCTCCCTCCTGACGGAAGCCAAGCGCTTCTCGCAGCATGCCGGGGGAGTCCGGATCTTCCTCAAGCGCGAGGACCTGAACCACACCGGTTCACACAAGATCAACAACGTCCTTGGCCAGGCCCTGCTCGCCAAGCGCATGGGCAAGACCCGCGTGATCGCTGAGACCGGCGCAGGGCAGCACGGCGTGGCCAGTGCCACCGCCGCCGCCCTCATGGGCCTGGAGTGCGTGGTGTACATGGGTGCGGAGGACTGCCGGCGCCAGGCGCTGAACGTTGCGCGCATGGAGCTCCTCGGCGCCACCGTTATTCCTGTCACCAGCGGCTCTCAGACCCTCAAGGACGCCATCAACGACGCCCTGCGGGACTGGGTGGCCAACGTGGACAACACCCACTACCTCCTCGGCACGGCAGCAGGTGCGCACCCGTTCCCGGCCATGGTCCGGTACTTCCATGAAGTCATCGGTGAAGAAGCCCGCGCCCAGATCCTGGAGCAGGAGGGCAGGCTGCCTGACGCCGTCTGCGCCTGCATCGGCGGCGGCTCCAACGCCATCGGCATTTTCCACGGCTTCCTTGACGATCCGTCGGTCAAGATCTACGGCTTTGAGGCAGGCGGCGACGGCGTGGAGACCGGCCGGCATGCGGCCACCATCACCCTGGGCAAGCCCGGCGTGCTGCACGGCGCCCGCTCCTACCTCATGCAGGACGACGACGGCCAGACCATCGAGTCCCACTCGATCTCCGCCGGCCTCGACTACCCAGGCGTGGGACCGGAGCACTCCTACCTCGCCGACATCGGGCGCGTCAGCTACGAGCCGATCACGGACAGCGAGGCGATGGAGGCCTTCCGGCTCCTGTGCCGGACCGAAGGCATCATCCCCGCCATCGAATCCGCGCACGCCCTGGCCGGCGCCATCAAGGTGGGGCAGCGGCTGGCTGAGGAAGCCGCCGCTGCCGGCGGGACGGCGCAGGACAAGATCGTCATCGTGAACCTTTCCGGCCGCGGCGACAAGGACGTTGCCACCGCAGCCGAATGGTTTGACCTGTTGGACAAGGATTCCGCCGAATCGGAAATCGGCAAAGAGGGGGAGCAGCTGTGAGCGGCGCAGAGATGACGAACAGGGCACAGACCATCAGCAAGTCAGCGGCGGCCATCGACAAGGCCCGCGCTGAAGGCCGCGCCGCCCTCATCGGCTACCTGCCCGCCGGTTACCCCAGCGTGGAACAGACCATCGCCGCCGGCATCGCCCTGGCGGAAAACGGCGCCGACCTCATCGAGATCGGCATCCCCTACTCGGACCCCGTGATGGACGGCCAGGTCATCCAGGCCGCCACCACGGAGGCCCTGGCCAACGGCTTCTCAGTGCGCCAGGTCTTTGACGTGGTGGCAGGCATCACCAGCAAGACCGACGCCGCTGTCCTGGTGATGACCTACTGGAACCCCGTGGTCAGGATGGGTGTGGACGAGTTCTCGCGGCGCCTGTCTGAGGCCGGGGGAGCAGGGCTCATCACTCCTGACCTCATCCCTGACGAGGCAGCCGAGTGGATGGAAGCGTCGGACAAGTACGGCCTGGACCGGGTGTTCCTGGTGGCGCCGTCCTCCACTACCGAACGCATGCAGCGGACCGTGGACGCGAGCCGCGGATTCGTCTACGCCGTGTCCATCATGGGCGTCACCGGCGCCCGGACCTCGGTCAGCACGGCAGCCAAGGACGTGGTGGCCGCGGCCCACGCCGCCGGCGCCGAGCGAGTCTGTGTAGGACTCGGCGTCTCCAACGCCGACCAGGTCCGCGAGATCGCTGCGTACGCCGAAGGCGTCATCGTAGGCACGGCGCTGGTGGCCGCAATCCGCGACGGCGGCGTGGACGCCGTCGCTGCGCTCACCAAGGACCTCAGCACCGGACTCAGCCGTGACACCGGACTGACAGAGGAAGAAGCCTAATCCATGCAGACGCTCCTTCAGGCAGCAGCCATGGTGCCCGCCAGCATCCCCAGCCCGGACTGGTCCGGCTTCGACATTCCCCTGCCGTGGGGGACGCTGCGCATCCACGCCTACGCCCTGTGCATCCTGGCGGGAATCGTGGTGGGCCTGTGGCTGACCTCTGCCCGCTGGGCAAAGCGCGGAGCACCTGAGGGCAGCGTCTGGGACATCGTCGTCTGGGCGATTCCCTTCGGCATTATCGGCGGCCGGCTTTACCACGTCGTTTCGTCCCCGGACGCCTACTTCGGTCCCGGCTTCGACGGCACTGGAGATCTCTCCCTGATCCCGCAGATCCAGCGCGGCGGCTTGGGCATCTGGGGCGCCGTGGTCCTGGGCGTGGTGGGGGCATGGATCGGCTGCCGCCGCAGCGGGGTCAAGCTGAGTGCCTTCCTTGACGCCGCCGCGCCCGGGCTGCTGCTTGCCCAGGCCGTCGGCCGCTGGGGCAATTGGTTCAACCAGGAACTGTTCGGCGGCCCCACCACCCTGCCGTGGGGACTTCAGATCGACGCCGACAACGCGAACTTCCCCGCCGGAGTCCCCGCCGACACCCTGTTCCACCCGACGTTCCTCTACGAATCGCTGTGGAACCTGGCCGGCGTCGTCATCCTGCTTGCCCTGGACCGGAAGTTCAACTTCCGCCGCAGCAGGCTGTTCTGGCTCTACGCCATGTATTACACGCTGGGCCGGGTCTGGATCGAAGCCATGCGCATCGACGACGCCGAGCAGATCTCGCTTTTTGGCATCACCACCCG
The DNA here is from genome assembly GCF_054792695.1 of Arthrobacter sp. Z1-9. Lineage (NCBI taxonomy): Bacteria > Bacillati > Actinomycetota > Actinomycetes > Micrococcales > Micrococcaceae > Arthrobacter > Arthrobacter sp. Z1-9. Next base: position 1,889,380 of record NZ_CP096456.1, read on the forward strand.
GCTCAACGTCTGGACCAGCATCTTCGTCTTCCTGGCCGCCCTGGTGGCGTTCATCCTGCTGGGAAGGAAGAAGCGCACGGAGCCGGACAGCGTGTACCTGCCGGGCCGCGAACCGGCGGAAAAGCAGGAGGCGAAAACGGATAAAAACGCTGTATCAGCGGCTGGCGATCCGGTCCGTGATACGGACCCCGTTGTCTCAGATAGTGGTTCGCGTGATAATCTCCCTGATAACCAAAGCGGTTCCCGGCGTGCTTCCGTCCCCACGGAAGAAGCCGAGGCTGCGCCGGCAGGCCCCAAGCCAGGTCCGGACGCAACCGCTGCCGGAAGTTCCGGCAGCACGGCCACAGGAACCGCGCCGGAAGCCGGTGCTACCAAGTAGCGCGCAGGCCAGGCAGGGCAGCAGAGCCACCGCTCGAAGCGCCCAATCACCACAGTGTCGTGGCATCGGGGCCGCCCTGGACAGCATAGAGCTGCTGCCCAGTGTTGCCCGGGGCAGGGGCTTGCGTAACTGTTAGTTCAGCAGGCCACCCTGACCTACAATTTCCAGTAATCAACACTTTGTTGTGCCCATAACAGCGGCGCCGACGAGTGGGGCCAACGGTGTCCCTTCCATACGCACGATCAGGAGGAAGGACGTCTCCCATGAGCCAAACTCTTCACACTCCCAGCTGGTCCGAACCGGACCAGCCTGAGGCTGCCATGTCGCCGTTCAAGCGCTTCGCCGCCCTGCCGGAGGCAAGCGGGCTGTACAACCCGGAGCAGGAGAAGGACGCCTGCGGCCTTGCGATCATCGCCACCCTCCGCGGCGAGCCGGGGTACGACATCGTGGACGCCGCCCTCACCGCCCTGCGCAACCTCGAGCACCGCGGTGCCGTGGGCGCTGACGAAGGCACCGGTGACGGCGCAGGCCTCCTGATGCAGATCCCGGACGAGTTCTTCCGCGCGGTCACGGAGTTCGAACTTCCCGCACCCGGCCAGTACGTGGCGGGCACCGCATTCCTTCCCGCCGAACAGCGCGAGGCCGACGCCGCCAAGGCAGGCATCGAGGGCCTCGCGGCTGACGAGGGCCTGAAGGTCCTCGGCTGGCGCGAGGTGCCCATCGTCGCCGACCTGGTCGGTGCCATGGCACGCGCCTGCATGCCCTACTTCTCCCAGCCCTTCCTGGCGTCCGCCACGGGCGAGGAACTGGACCGCAACGAACTGGACGCCCGCGCCTGGCGGATCCGCAAGCGCGCCCAGAACAAGTTCGGTGTCTACTTCCCGTCGCTGTCCTCGCGGACCATCGTCTACAAGGGCATGCTCACCACCGCCCAGCTCGAGCCGTTCTACCCGGACCTCTCGGACAAGCGCTTCAAGACCAAGCTCGCGATCGTCCACTCGCGCTTCTCCACCAACACCTTCCCGTCCTGGCCGCTGGCCCAGCCGTTCCGCACCATCGCGCACAACGGCGAAATCAACACGGTCAAGGGCAACCGCAACTGGATGCGCGCCCGCCAGTCCCAGCTCGCCAACCCGCTGCTGGGTGACTCGCCGGAAGAGCTGTACCCCATCTGCACCCCCGGCGCCTCGGACTCGGCGTCCTTTGACGAGGTAGCCGAGCTGCTGTGGCTCTCCGGCCGCCCCATCACACACTCGATCATGATGATGATCCCGGAGGCCTGGGAAAACCACGCCACAATGGACCCGGCCCGCCGTGCGTTCTACGAGTACCACTCCCTGCTCATGGAGCCCTGGGACGGACCGGCAGCTGTTTCCTTCACCGACGGCAACCTGGTGGGCGCAACCCTGGACCGCAACGGCCTGCGTCCGGGCCGCTTCTGGATCACCGAGGACGGCCTGATCGTCTTCGCCTCCGAGGTGGGCGTCATCGACGTCGAACCTTCCAAGGTGGTCAAAAAGGGCCGCGTGTCCCCGGGCAAGATGTTCCTGGTGGACACCGAGTCCGGCCGCATCATCGACGACGAAGAGGTCAAGGCCGAAGTGGCCGCCGCCAACCCGTGGGCGGAGTGGGTCAAGGACAACCTGATCGACCTGAACGACCTGCCCGAGCGCGAGCACGTGGTCCACACCGCCGCGTCGGTGAACATCCGCCAGCGCACCTTCGGCTACACCACCGAGGAACTGAAGATCCTGCTGGGCCCGATGGCCCGCACCGGTGCCGAGCCGCTGGGCGCCATGGGCTCCGACACCCCGGTGGCCGTGCTGTCCAAGCGTCCCCGGCTGCTCTTCGACTACTTTGTGCAGTCCTTCGCGCAGGTGACCAACCCGCCGCTGGACGCCATCCGCGAAGAGCTGGTCACGTCGCTCACCTGTGCCATTGGCCCCAACGGCAACCTCCTTGACACCAAGCAGGTCCGCCAGCCCCAGGTCCAGCTGCCGTTCCCGGTCATCAACAACGACCAGCTCGCCAAGATCGCCAACATTGAAGATGCCGACGGCAACCGCGTCGCGATGAAGGTCCGCGGGCTCTACCGCCCCGAAGGCGGCGAAAACGCGCTCCGTGCCCGGCTGACGGAAATCTGCGAGCAGGTATCCGGCGCCATCAACCGCGGCGTGCAGTACATCGTGCTCTCCGATCGCGACTCCAACGCGCAGTGGGCGCCCATCCCGTCCCTGCTCCTGGTCAGCGCGGTGCACCACCACCTGCTCCGCAGCGCCAACCGCACCAAGACCGCCTTGATCGTGGAAGCGGGCGACGTCCGCGAGACGCACCACGTTGCAGTCCTGATCGGTTACGGCGCCTCCGCCGTCAACCCTTACCTGGCCATGGAATCTGTGGAGCAGCTCATTGCCGCCGGCGACGTCACCGGGGTCACCCCGCAGGACGGCGTCTACAACCTCATCAAGGGCCTGGGCAAGGGCGTCCTGAAGATCATGTCCAAGATGGGCATCTCCACCGTGGCGTCCTACACCGGCGCGCAGACGTTCGAGGCACTGGGCCTGGGCCAGGAACTGGTGGACGAATTCTTTGCCGGCACCCACTCCCAGCTTGGCGGCGTGGGCCTGGACGTCATCGCAGCCGAAGTTTCGGCGCGCCACCAGATGGCGTACCCCGAGGGCGGCATCGAGCAGCCCCACCGTCCGCTCCTGGGCGGCGGCGAGTACCAGTGGCGCCGCGACGGCGAGCCGCACCTGTTCAACCCGGAGACCGTCTTCCGGCTGCAGCACGCCACGCGTGAGCGCCGCTACGACATCTTCAAGGCGTACACCAGGGGAGTGGACGACCAGTCCCAGAACCTGATGACCCTCCGCGGCCTGCTCAAGTTCAAGAATGAGCGCCCTGCGGTTCCGCTCGAGGAAGTGGAACCCGTTTCCAGCATCGTCAAGCGGTTCTCCACGGGTGCCATGAGCTACGGCTCCATCTCCCAGGAGGCCCACGAGACGCTGGCCATCGCCATGAACCAGCTGGGCGGCAAGTCCAACACCGGTGAAGGCGGCGAGGACGTGGAGCGCCTGCTCGACCCGAAGCGCCGTTCCGCGGTCAAGCAGATCGCTTCCGGCCGCTTCGGCGTCACCAGCCTTTACCTGACCAACGCCGACGATATCCAGATCAAGATGGCGCAGGGTGCAAAGCCCGGCGAGGGCGGCCAGCTGATGGCGCAGAAGGTCTACCCGTGGGTGGCCCGCACCCGCCACTCGACGCCCGGCGTCGGACTGATCTCCCCGCCCCCGCACCACGACATCTACTCGATCGAGGACCTCGCGCAGCTCATCTACGATGCGAAGCGCGCCAACCCCTCGGCCCGGGTGCACGTCAAGCTGGTGTCGGAAGTCGGGATCGGCACCGTGGCGTCCGGCGTGACCAAGGCGAAGGCCGACGTCGTGCTCGTTTCCGGCCACGACGGCGGAACCGGCGCCTCGCCGCTGAACTCGCTCAAGCACGCCGGCGTCCCGTGGGAGCTCGGCTTGGCCGAGACGCAGCAGACGCTGATGCTCAACGGCCTGCGCGACCGCGTGGTGGTGCAGGTTGACGGCCAGCTCAAGACCGGCCGCGATGTTGTGATCGCTGCACTGCTGGGCGGCGAGGAGTTCGGCTTCGCCACCGCCCCGCTGGTGGTGGAAGGCTGCATCATGATGCGCGTCTGCCACCTGGACACCTGCCCGGTGGGCGTTGCCACGCAGAACCCGGAACTCCGGGCACGCTTCAGCGGCAAGCCCGAGTTCGTGGTCAACTTCTTCGAGTTCCTGGCCGAGGAAGTCCGCGAAATCCTGGCAGAGCTGGGCTTCCGGAGCCTCGAAGAAGCCATCGGCCACGCCGAGGTCCTCGACGCCCGGGATGCCGTCAACCACTGGAAGGCCGACGGCCTGGACCTGGATCCGATCCTGCACGGGCTGGAGTTCGACGACGACGCCCCGCTGCGGAACATGACGGGCCAGAACCACGAGCTGGACAAGCACTTCGACCAGCGGCTGATCACCATGGCTACTGAGGCCCTCACGGACCGCAGCCCGGTGAAGATCGCCGTGGACGTGATCAACACGGACCGTTCAGTGGGCACCATGCTGGGCCACGTGGTCACCAAGACGTTCAGCACGGACGTCCTGGCCACGGACACCATCGACGTCACCCTCAGCGGCACCGCCGGCCAGTCCCTCGGCGCCTTCCTGCCCGCAGGCATCACCCTGCGGCTGTTCGGCGACTCCAACGACTACGTGGGCAAGGGCCTTTCCGGTGGGCGCATCATCGTCCGCCCGGACCGTACCAATGTGTTCAAGGCGGAGACCAACGTCATCGCCGGCAACGTGATCGGCTACGGCGCCACGAGCGGCGAAATGTTCCTGCGCGGCCAGGTGGGCGAACGCTTCCTGGTCCGCAACTCGGGCGCCACCGCCGTCGTCGAAGGCATCGGCGACCACGGCTGCGAGTACATGACCGGCGGCCAGACGCTGATCATCGGCCGCACCGGGCGGAACTTTGGTGCCGGCATGTCCGGCGGCACCGCCTACGTCCTTGACCTGGACGCTGCCAAGGTCAACAAGGACGCACTGCAGTCCGGTGAACTCCAGCTCCGCGAGCTGGACGCCGAGGACCGCGACATCGTGCACGGCCTCCTGGTCAAGCATGTTGAAGAAACTGATTCCCAGCTGGCCGCGCGCCTCCTCGAGAACTTCGATGACACCGCCGCCCGCATTACCAAGGTGCTGCCGCGTGACTACGCGGCTGTGCTGCAAACCCGTCTCGACGCCATCGAAGAGGGCCTGGACCCCGACGGCGAAGAAGTGTGGTCCCGAATCCTGGAGGTAACCGGTGGCTGATCCACGCGGATTTTTGAAAGTACGCCAGCGGGAAACCCAGCCGCGCCGTCCCGTTCCCGTCCGCATCATGGACTGGAAGGAAGTGTATGAGGCGCAGGAAAAGGGCACCCTGAAGGCGCAGGCCGGCCGCTGCATGGACTGCGGCATCCCGTTCTGCCACCAGGGCTGCCCGCTGGGCAACCTCATTCCCGAGTGGAATGACCTCATGTGGCGGGACAAGGGCGAGGAAGCCATCGAGCGCCTCCACGCCACCAACAACTTCCCCGAGTTCACCGGCCGGCTGTGCCCCGCCCCGTGCGAGGCGTCGTGCGTGCTGGGCATCAACCAGCCTGCCGTGACCATCAAGCAGGTGGAAGTCTCCATCATCGACGAAGCCTGGGACAACGGCTGGGTCAGCCCGCTGCCTCCCGCACGCCTGACCGGAAAGACAGTTGCCGTCGTCGGCTCCGGGCCTGCCGGCCTGGCCGTCGCGCAGCAGCTCACCCGTGTGGGGCACACCGTGGCAGTGTACGAGCGCGACGACAAGATCGGCGGCCTGCTGCGGTACGGCATCCCCGACTTCAAGATGGAAAAAGAGCAGGTTGACCGCCGCGTCGAGCAGATGAAGTCGGAGGGAACCCGCTTCCGCACCGGCGTAACGGTGGGCACGGACGTGACCTGGGAGCAGCTACGCAGGCGCTACGACGCCGTCGTGGTCTGCACCGGCGCTACCGTTCCGCGTGACCTGCCCATCCCGGGCCGGGAACTCGAAGGCGTGCACTTCGCCATGGATTACCTGGTTCCGGCGAACCGCGTGGTTGCGGGGGAGACGGTGGAGAACCAGATCCATGCCCAGGGCAAGCACGTCGTCATCCTTGGCGGCGGCGATACCGGAGCGGACTGCCTGGGCACGGCGCACCGCCACGGTGCTGCGTCCGTCACCACGCTTGCCATCGGCAAGCAGCCGCCGTCTGAACGGGCGGGCCACCAGCCGTGGCCGACGTTCCCCACGCTGTTCGAAGTTGCCAGCGCCCACGAGGAAGGCGGCGAGCGGACCTACCTTGCCTCCACCGTTGAGTTCGTTGGCGAGAACGGGAAGCTCACCGGCGTCAAGGTTGCCGAGACGGAGTTCGTTGACGGCAAGCGCCTGCCCAAGGCCGGTAGCGAGCGGATCATCCCTGCGGACCTGGTCTTCCTGTCCCTGGGCTTCACCGGGGCTGAGCCGGCCGGCATCACCGAGCAGGTCAACGCCGAGTTCGACGGCCGCGGCAACGTGTCCCGCGACGGTTACTACATGACCAACACCGAGGGTGTCTTCGTTGCCGGCGACGCCGGGCGCGGCCAGTCCCTGATTGTCTGGGCCATCGCCGAAGGACGCGCCGCCGCAGCAGCAGTGGACAAGTACCTGATGGGCAGCACCATCCTGCCCGCACCCGTGGCGCCCACCGATCGGGCCATCGCCGTCCTCTAGTGCCGCATCGAGGGTTCACCTCCATGACAACTTAACCAATGCAAGAGACCAATAGGGTAGGTATATGAGACGCGCAAAAATTGTGGCTACGTTCGGCCCGGCAATTGCCAGCTACGAAAACACCCTCGCGGTGCTGGAAGCCGGCGTTGACGTCGCCCGCATGAACATGAGCCACGGCGACTACACCGTGCATGACAACACCTACGAGAACGTCCGTAAGGCAGCAGCCGATCTCGGCAAGGCAGTGGCCATCATGGCCGACCTGCAGGGACCCAAGATCCGCCTGGGCCGGTTCGTTGACGGCCCGCACGCCCTCGCCGTTGGTGACACCTTCACCATCACCACCGAGGACGTTCCCGGCACCAAGGACATCTGCTCCACCACGCTGAAGAGCCTCACCGAGGACGTCAACGTGGGCGACGCCCTCCTGATCGACGACGGCAAGGTGGCCCTGCGTGCCACGGCTGTGGACGACGTCAAGGTCGTTGCCGAAGTGACCGTGGGCGGCATGGTGTCCAACAACAAGGGCATCAACCTTCCCGGCGTTGCCGTCAACGTTCCCGCGCTGAGCGAAAAGGATGAGGACGACCTCCGCTGGGCCATGCGCCGCGGTGTTGACCTGGTGGCCCTGTCCTTCGTGCGTGACGCCTCCGACATCACCCGCGTGCACGAGATCATGGACGAGGAAGGCCGCCGCGTGCCGGTCATCGCCAAGATCGAAAAGCCGCAGGCTGTTGAGCAGCTTTCTGAAATCATCGACGCGTTCGACGCCATCATGGTGGCCCGTGGCGACCTTGGCGTGGAGCTTCCGCTGGAGGAAGTGCCGATCGTCCAGAAGCGTGCCATCGAACTGGCCCGCCGCTGGGCCAAGCCGGTCATCGTGGCAACCCAGGTCCTGGAATCAATGATCGACAACCCGCGCCCCACCCGCGCCGAGGCCTCAGACTGCGCCAACGCCGTGCTGGACGGTGCTGACGCGGTTATGCTCTCCGGCGAGACCAGCGTGGGCAAGTACCCGATCGAGACGGTCAAGGTCATGGCCCGGATCATCGAGTCCACCGAGGTCCACGGCCTGGAGCGTGTTCCTCCGCTGGGCACCAAGCCCAAGACCCGTGGCGGCGCCATCACCCGTGCCGCCGTCGAAATCGCCGACCAGCTGGACGCGAAGTACATTTGTGCTTTCACCCAGTCCGGCGACTCGGCTCGCCGCCTCTCGCGCCTGCGCCCCATCAAGCCGGTCTTCGCCTTCACCCCGGTGGAGCAGGTCTGGAACCAGCTGGCGCTGACCTGGGGCATCCAGCCGGTGCTGGTCCAGATGGTGGACCACACGGATGAGATGACCGCGCAGGTTGACCGCAGCCTCCTGGAGATGGGCCTGGTGGACGACGGCGACCTGGTGGTTATTGCCGCCGGTTCGCCTCCCGGAAAGGCCGGTTCCACCAACTCCCTGAAGGTGCACAAGGTGGGCGACCTCGCCGACTCCACGCGTGTTGGCGAAGCCGCCAGCAACAAGGAAAAGCTCGGCCCCTGGCCGGAAAAGAAGAAGAAGGCCTAGGCTTTCGGATAGCGAAAAGGACCCCTGCCGGTTGGCAGGGGTCCTTTCTTCTGTCTACGACAGTGCTGTTAGTTGACCTGGTTGATGATGGTCTCGGCCACTTCGCGCATGCTCAGGCGGCGGTCCATGGAGGTCTTCTGGATCCAGCGGAAGGCTTCCGGCTCCGTGAGGCCCATCTTGGTGGTGAGGAGGCTCTTGGCGCGTTCCACGAGCTTGCGGGTGGCGAACTGCTCCTGGAGGTCGGAGACCTCGCTTTCGAGCGCCTTGATTTCCTCGTGGCGGGAGAGGGCGATCTCCAGGGCCGGGATGAGGTCGGCCGGGGTGAAGGGCTTGACTACGTAGGCCATGGCGCCGGCGTCGCGGGCGCGCTCGACGAGTTCCTTCTGGCTGAAGGCGGTCAGCAGCACCACGGGGGCGATGCGGGCCTTGACGATTTTCTCTGCTGCGGAGATGCCGTCCATGACGGGCATCTTGACGTCCATCAGGACCAGGTCCGGCTTCAGCTCTTCAGCCAGCTGGACGGCTTTCTCGCCGTTGTCCGCTTCGCCGATGACGTCATAGCCTTCGCCGCGCAGGATTTCGATGATGTCGAGGCGGATGAGGGTTTCATCCTCGGCCACAACGACGCGGCGCGCCGGCTGGGACGTGGGTTTTGACTCCGTCTGTTCAGTCACGGGATCTCCTTGGAAAGGTACGGCGGGGACATCACTATCTTAGGTGCGCCCGGTCCTGTACTTGATCTGCATGGTCAGGTGCGGCGACGGCGGCGCGATTCTGGAATTCAGCCTATCTGCATGTAGAGTAATTCCGCGTACGTGAAGCGATCGCGTTGCTCACAATCAGCTGTGGGCGTACCCTGTTGCTTCATGTAATCCGCGCCCGAGTGGCGGAATTGGCAGACGCGCCGCACTCAAAATGCGGTATCGAAAGGTGTGTGGGTTCGAGTCCCACCTCGGGCACAGCATATCCCCTCGTCAGAGGGGTTTTTGCTTTAACGTGTTGACATGGCTTGTGGTGGCGTCCCTCTGACGCTAGGTTTGCGGGCTGTGGCCTGGCTGCCGCGGAGCCTATTCAGGTGTGTGGGGTGGCGGGTTCAAGTCCCTGGCTAACACCCTTAACTGCTGCACGTCTAATCAGTTTGACGGCAGTCCTGCAGGATCTTGCCAACGTGATCCGGTTTCGAAGTGGGCGTGCGCCGCGGCTACTTCAGAAAGTGGGTTCACCCTTTCTGTTATCAGTCTGATTGCCCCCGCTGTCAGGAACGGGAGGACAAAACGTTTCACGCCTGCCATGATCGCCGTCTTCTGTTCGGGGGAGCGGTCCCGCAGCAGCGTCCCAGACACGGATGCCTTCTTCTAAGCGAAGTCCTCCTCCTCGTAGTTAATTAGGATGTCAGCGCCGACACAACGGGCCACACCTCGAGCTTCGCGTAGCTAGACGCGGTGACTGCTATCCGCCCTCCGAAGACTTTGATGAGCTGGATACCAAGGACTCCAATATCCCCTGTGGCTCCGTGGATAAGAACAGTTCAGCGGTAGCGAGACGACCTGTGTGATAAATAATCGAAACCAGTGTGGCTGCAGCCTCTGGTACCCCAGCGGCTTCGATCAACCCGATTCCCCTCGGGATCGGGAGGACATGGCCCGCGTTGAGGGCGACATATTCGGCGTGTCCGCCTGAGGCAAGAAGTGCCATGACGTGGTCGCCGAGGATGAAGCCGTCAATACCTGATCCCGCTTCTACGATGGTTCCGGAAATTTCCATTCCGAAGATTTTTGAGGCACCTGGGCCAAGATTGTGTCGTCCCAGCCGTTGCAGTGAGTCATCCCTATCTAGACCTGCTCCTGCTACGCGGATGAGAACCTCCTCGGCTTGTGGTCTCGGATCCGGGAGTTCTTCCACAACGAGAGTTTCCAAACCTCCGGGTGTTCTAAAGCGAACAGCCTTCATGATTCGTATTCCTAGGTGTGCAAAGCGGGGAGTCATCCGAGACGAGCCCGACTAAGCCGAAGGCGAGCACCCTCTGATCCGTCTGCATCGTCTGAGATGCCTCGCGGAGGTCAAGCAATTCCCCCACCGCTGACGGCATCCGCCGATATTGTCGCGGCGGGCCCAGCAAGCGTCGGTTAGTTGAGGTAGGGGTTGGGATGCCTAGGTACTGGGTGGTGGTGTATTCGGCTCTGCCGCCGGAATCGCTCGGCAACACAGCCGTTTTTTGTTTTATCAGTGGATAATCGATTCTACTTGGGATACTGTTTTATCCGAGATGTAGTGGGTATCACATATCCGCTAGCGCCGTGCTAAAGAGTAGGAGACAAGGATGTCTTGGGGATTGATAAGCGCCATGGGCCACGTAAGCATTCAGACGACGGACCTCAGTAACTCGGTATTTGACGCGACCCAGATCCTTGGACTCCGTGAAACGGAACGGACTTCCGATGCTGTGTACCTTGCTGCCGGTAATGTCCACCATGAGCTGGTCTACGTCGAGTCTGATGTCAACGGGGTGGATGGGTTCGGCCTGGTCGCGGCCAGCGGCGACGCGCTGCGGGAGATCCGGCGGCGTGTGGAGAACGAGAACTTCACGATTCTCAGCAACAAGCCCCGCGGTGTTGGGATTGAGGACGGTTTTTCCTTCATCGGGCCTGAGGGCGTCGTCTTCGAAATCTACGTAGGCATGCAGGAGAACATCGCTCCTCAGCAGTCCTTCGGTCCGGACCGGTACGGCCACTTCAACTTCCACCCCCGGGACGTCGGCGGCATGATGCGCTTCCTGCATAGGGTGCTGGATTTCCGACTTTCGGACGTTATCGGTGACGACTTTGCCTATTTCATGCGGTGCAACCCTGACCACCACGGCATTGCCCTGGTCCGCGGCGAGGGAACCCTGCACCATCACGCCTGGCAGACGCAAAGCATTTCCGATCTCGGAAAGCTCGGTGACCGGCTGAACAAGCTGGGACGGGAGCTGATCTGGGGCCCGGTGCGCCACGGCGCAGGCCACAACATCGCCGCATACTACGTGGAGACCTCCGGGGCTGTCGTTGAGCTTTACACGGACCTGGAACAGATTTACGACGACTCCCGTCCCCCGGTGGTGTGGGGCGAGGACGAGAACTGGTACAACATGTGGAGCGCCTACCGCCCCATGGATTTCCGCAAGTTCGGGCTCGCCCCCGTGGATCCCCGGTTCCTCAGCAGCCTCCACCGGTAGGCGCTGCACGTTCACCACCGAGGTAGCCGCAACGCCCCACGTCCACTTCCGCGTCGGCACCCCTGCTGGTCACGGATTAAATACTTTCACCACGGTTATGCTTTATTGATTGGTCATCTACTGTGATCTGCGTCATGCTTGAAAGAGCGCATGAAGGGGTTGCTTCGGGATAGGTCCAACATCGCCGTCGGTCACCGAACTCTCACAGCTTTCGAAAAGAGATCATGTTGAAACCGAAAACCGCTCAAGAGAGAAGCCGGAAACAGGTCGACCTGCCATCGAGCAGCAAGCCAGCCCCGGTTGACTCGCTGAACACCAAGGACATGCGCCGCATCCTGGGCTCCAGCCTCATCGGCAGCATCATCGAGTACTACGACTTCATCCTTTACGCCACCGCTGCATCCCTGGTGTTTGACCGGGTCTTCTTCGCAAACCTCGGCCCCGGCCTTTCCCTGTTTGCCTCCTTCGCGACCCTTGCGGCCGGATACGTCGCCAGGCCTCTCGGCGGCATCGTCTTCGGGCACTTCGGCGATCGCATCGGCCGGAAAAAGATGCTGGTGCTGTCGATGCTCATGATGGGCGGCGCGACCGTCCTGATCGGGCTCCTGCCCACCACGGCCCAGATCGGCGTTGCGGCGCCGATCATACTGGTCCTCCTGCGCGTCATCCAGGGCATTTCAGTTGGTGGGGAGTGGGGAGGCGCCACCTTGATGGCCCTGGAACACGCGCCCGCGAAAAAGCGCGGCCTCGCCGCAGCATTCGCCAACGCCGGCGGACCGGCCGGTGGCCTGCTGGCCACGCTAGTGGTTTCCGCCGTTTCCGCCCTGACCGGGGACCAGTTCCTGGTCTGGGGCTGGCGGATACCCTTCCTCCTCAGTGCCCTCCTGATCCTGATCGGCATGATCATCCGACTTCGGGTGGCAGAGACACCGGTCTTCCAGAAGCTCGATGCCGAAGCCGCTAAAGTCAAGCACCCGCCCCTGCTGGAGGTGCTCCGCAATCATCCGCGTCTCGTCGTGGTCACACTCGTGGCAACGCTGGGATTCTACGCCTGCCAGGGACTGCTGACCGTGTGGGGCGTCTCCATGGCTGTGGGGAGCGGCGTGGACCGATCCGGAGTCCTGAACTGGAAGGGAGTTGCCGCCGTGGTAACGGTGGCAGTCTGCTTCTACACCGCCCGCCTCAGTGACCGAATCGGGCGGCGCACAGTCCTTACCGGCGCGGGCGTGGCTGCCATCGTCCTCGCCTTTCCCCTGATCATGCTGCTCACGAACGGGACCCTCTGGGGGTTTGCGGTTGCAGTGGTGGTCGGCAACGGACTGGTTCAGGGGGCGCTGGCGGGACCCATCGGAGCCTACATCTCCGAGCAGTTCCCCACCGGGGTCCGCTACACAGGAGCATCCCTGTCCTACCAGGGAGCCTCGATGATCGGGGCGGGCTTTACGCCCATGATCGCCACGGGCCTCGTTCTTGCAGCCGGTGGCGGAATATGGATGGTGGCGGTGTTCTGGATCGCCATCCTGGCGGCGGGCCTCGTAGCAGTACGCCTCACGGCTGAGGGCTCACGCGTCAAGCTCGACGCCCCCTAAGCCTTCCCCACGGCACATACCGAAGCGGGACGGCACATTAGCCTTCGTCGTTTTGGTTCATGCCTTCTAAGCACCATTGTCAGCTTTATTGAACTTATTGTGCTGAAACTTCTGCATTTACGCGGGAACAGACGACTGCCATGCTGAAGGCAGGAAGGCGCCTGGATCGGCGCCCATCACGAAAGGAACCAGGCAATGAAGCCTAAGAATCACATGGTGCTCACCACCTTCATGCTGCCGGCGGGATACCACAAGGACAGCTGGCGAATGGAAGGAAGCCGGGCCGAAGAGCTGGGGAACCTGGAGTTCGTGGCAGATCTGACCGCGATGGCCGAGGCCGCAAAACTTGATGCCGTCTTCTTCGGCGACATCGTCCACGCCAACACGGTCATGCGGGGCGACATCAAGATGAACGGGTTCTACGAACCGATGACGGTACTTGCCGCGCTGGCCGCGAGGACGAAGAACATCGGCCTGATCGGCACTATGTCCACCTCATTTTCCGAGCCGTACAATCTGGCCCGGCAGCTGTGCGGACTGGACCACATGTCCAACGGCAGGGCAGGCTGGAACATTGTCACGTCCTCGGACGGATTCAGCAACTACGGCGTTGAGGACGTTCCCGACCCCGCCGTGCGGTACCGGCGGGCCACCGAATTCGTGGACGTGGTGCAGCGCCTCTGGGACAGCTGGTCCGATGACGCCGTGATCGTGGACAGGGAATCCGGCGAATACGTGGACCGAAGCAAGCTCAAGGCCATCCGGCACAAGGGCGAGTTCTTTGAAGTCGAGGGACCGATCAACATGCCGCGGTCACCCCAGGGCCGGCCCGTGCTGGTCCAGGCCGGCTCTTCAGGTCCCGGCATGGACCTGGGTTCGTCCGTGGCGGACGGGATTTACACCGCCCAGCCGTTTAAGGAGCCCTCCATCGAGTTCTACACCAAGTTCAAGAACATGGTGGCCGAGAAGGGCCGGAACCCCGACGACGTCAAAGTCATCCCGGGCATCCTGCCGATCCTGGGCGACACCGAGAAGGAAGCGCAGGACCTGGCGAACGAGCTGGCAGGCTACGTCCACCTCGGCAACGGCCGCAAGCAGGTGGGCGCCGACCTTAAGATGGACCTTTCCGAGCTGGAATTCGATGAAACGATCCCCGCGGAGTGGTTTTCCGACGACCCCCGGATGGGAAGCCGCTACCAGATCTACCGCAAGAAGAGCGTGGACATGGGCATGACGCTGCGCGAACTGATCGTGGACCTTGCCCGCTCCACCGGGCACCAGTGGATGGCCGGCACACCCTCGCAGGTGGCCGACCGCATGGTGGACTGGTTCGAGTCCAAGGCCTGTGACGGCTTCAACCTCAACGCCCCCTTTAACCCGGGCGGCTTCAAGCTCATCTGCGACAAGCTGGTGCCTGAACTTCAGGACCGCGGGTACTTCCGGTCCGAGTATGAGGGCACTACCCTGCGTGAGAACCTCGGGCTTTCCCGCCCGTCAGCGTAGACGGGCCGCTCAGGGCCCGCTTATGAGCTTGCAGAACCAAAGCGTTCGACGGCAACATCCACCCACGCCTGGGCGCGGGTATTCAACCGCATGCTCCGCGTCCAGGCCAGTGAAACGGTGGCCGGGGCGCGGGTATGGATACGGGGTTCCGCAACCGGCTTGAGCACAACCTTCAGCTCCTCATATGGCGCGTCCAGCATTGGCTGCTGGAAGAGCACGGCAACACCGCGGCCACTGGCTACCAGCGACCGGACCGTAGCGTAGCTGCGGGAGCGGTGCCGGATCTCCGGAGTCAACCCGGCGTCGCGGTACATGTCAAGGACCCGCGTGGAAATGGGCGGAGCGTCGAAGAAGATCAGCGGACTTGCCGCCACATCCCTGAGTGAGACAACCTCCGACTCGCGCAGGGGATGGTCCGCCGGAAGCAGGATGTAGGGCTCCACGGACAGCAGCGGCGCTGTTTTCAGGGCCGGGGAAATGTCCATGTCGTAGACGAAGGCGGCGTCGATGGAACCTGCAAGCAGGCGCTCCTGCAGATCCTCGTGGTACCCCTCGATGAAATCGACCTCGACATGCGGGCATTGGTCAGCAAAGTCGGCCAGCATCGGCGGAATGATGGTGGGCCCCAGTGGCATGAAGCACCCCACCGTCAGTGGACCCCGGATGTCCGTCCTGTCCCGTTTGGACAGCGACGCGATTTCATCGGCAAGGTCAAGCAATTGGCGCGCCTGCCGGAATACGACGATGCCCGTGGATGTCAGGGTGAGCCCCTTGGACTTGCGCTTGATGCACAGCTGAGCTCCGACGATCCGCTCGAGTTCAGCGATGGACATGGAAATGGCCGACGGTGCCATATGCAGCCGCCGTGCCGCCTCGCTCATGGTTCCGGTTTCCGCCGCGACCACAAAGTGGAGGACCTGACGCAGTGTGATCGAGGGGTTCAGGGTGATGTTCACATTGTCGATTTTACTGATAACCAACAGCAGAAATAGGTCATTTACTTGATGAACCCGGCTTGTCATGATGAAAGAAACGGCGACGACGATGGCGCCAGAGTCAATCCCGCGGCGGCGGCAACCTCTCCCGAAAGTGACGTGACGTAAATGGACGCGCAAGCAAGATTCCTTGACCAGGCAGAGGCTGTGGTGGGTGCCGACAATGTTGTCCGCGCCACGCCCAAGGAGGGCTACATTGATCCGTACCCGCTGAACCCTGGCCGGGCGAAGTGGCCGGGCGTGCGCCCCGGCACGGTGGAGGAGGTCCAGGAGATTGTCAGGCTGGCCAACAGCACCGGCGTTCCGTTGTGGTCCTTCTCCAAAGGCAAGAACCTGGGTTACGGAGGGCCGGAACCGCGGACCCGGGACATGGTGGCACTGGACCTGAGCCGCCTCAACAGGATCATCGAAGTGAATGACCAGCTCAACTACGCCGTCATCGAGCCCGGCGTCAGCTTCTTTGACCTTTTCGAACACATCCAGGAGCAGGAGTTGAAGCTGTGGATGTCCGTTCCCGCCCTCGGTTGGGGCTCCATCGTCGGGAACGCGCTGGACCGCGGCTACGGTATGACGCCCATGGGTGACCATGTGCAGTCCATCTGCGGCATGGAGGTGATCCTTCCCGACGGCGAACTGGTGCGCACCGGAATGTGGGCCATGGAAGGAACGGAACTTGGGCCCATCTTCAAGGGCGGATTCGGCCCCACGCTGGACGGCATCTTCACCCAGTCAAACCTCGGCATCGTCACCAAGATTGGTCTCTGGCTGATGCCCTGGCCTGACGTATACATCAACGGCGATGTTGTCGTGGAGCGCGAGGAGGACATGCCCAAGCTGGTCGACATCCTGACCCAGCTCCGGCGCGAGGACGTCATTCAGAACAACGCCCTCTGCGGCAACGTGGTGCGGGCGGCCACCATGAACGGGCCGCGGTCGCGCTGGTATGAAGGGGAGGGGTCCATCCCGGACGAGCGCCTGGAAGAAATGCGCCAGAAGATGGGCATCGGCCAGTGGAACGCCAAGTTCGCGATCTACGGCGACAAGGGGCTTGCCGAACGCAGGCTGGAAATCATCCGGGAACGTTTCGCCGGAATCGAGGGCTTCACCGTCAAGGCCCGCCTCTATGAAGGTGCTGACGGCATGCAGGTCGCATATGCGGACATCGCGGACATTGACCGCACCCAGATGGCCGGGGTGCCCACGCTCAAGCCGCTGTCCACGGTGGCGTGGGCGGCGGAGAACGGCGGGCACATTGACGCCGCTCCCATCATTCCTGCCCGTGGGGAGGAAGTGTGGGCCTTTTACCGGGAGGCCAAGGAACTGTACCGCCAGTTCGGCTTCGACCTTTACATCGGCTACCACCTGTATCCGCGCCACATGGTGCACGTGACAATGATCTTCTTCGAAAACGACAACCAGGAACAGCTGGCGCGCGCGCGGGCACTTTACGCCGCCCTGTTGGCGGCCGCACGGAGCCACGGCTACGCGCCCTACCGCAGCCATGTGGACTACATGGACGCCATTGCCGACGGTTTCGACTACAACAACAACGCCATCCGCCGCCTCCAGGAGACGCTGAAGGACGCCCTGGATCCCCAGGGCATCCTTTCACCGGGAAAGCAGGGCGTCTGGCCCCGGCGGTACCGCGAGGTCGGTGCCGAGACGCTCGCCGGCGCCGAGGAGTCGGTGCTCCCGCGGTAGGTGGACTGTCCTTAGCGGCGGAAGGGGCCGGATGCTGGCTGGCCAGCATCCGGCCCCTTCGGCCTGCCCTTATGCTTACACGTTGCTGATGTTGATCGCTACCGACTTGACCTCGGTGTAGGCTTCCACGCCCTCGCGGCCGTTCTCCTTTCCCCAGCCGGACTGCTTGAACCCGCCGAATGGCATGTTGGCATCCATCCCGCCTGCGGCGTTGACCCGCACGTTGCCGGCCTTGATCCTGCGTGCAAACTGGTGGGCCCTGGAAATGTCCTTGGTCCAGATCGTGGAGGAGAGCCCGTAATCGGTGTCATTGGCACGCGCCACGATGTCCGCGACGCTGTCCGAATCACGGAAGGTCGCCGCAGAGAGTACGGGCCCGAAGATCTCCTCGCGCACCACCTTCATTTCATGTGTGGTGTTGCGCAGGATGGTCGGCTGGATGAAGAAGCCGTCCCCGGGGAGTGCGGCCCCACCGGTGACCAACTCTGCGCCCTCGTCACGGCCGCTCTGGATGTAGCCGAGGATCCTTTCGCGCTGCTGGGCCGAAATCACCGGACCGATCTGGGCCTGCGGATCGGTCCCCGCGCCGACGCGCAATGCTGTGGCCCGGTGTGAAATCCCTGCGATCACTTCATCCGCCACAGCCTCGTGGACGTAGAGGCGCGAACCGGCAGCACACACCTGGCCGGTGTTTCCGAAGATGCTCATGGCCGCCCCGTCCATGGCCCGCTCAAGGTCCGCGTCCGGGTAGATGACCACCGGAGACTTGCCCCCGAGTTCCAGCGAGACGCGCTTGAGGTTGCCGGCGCACGAGGCCAGCAGGTGCTTTCCCACGGCCGTCGAGCCGGTGAAGGAGATCTTGTCCACGAGCGGGTGGTCCGCGATCCGCTGCCCCGCGACGGCACCGAGGCCCTGGACAATGTTTAGCACTCCCGGCGGGAAGCCCACCTCAAGAGCCAGTTCACCCAGCCGGACCGCCGTCAGGGGCGTCAGTTCCGCTGGCTTGAGCACCACGGTGCAGCCTGCCGCCAGGGCGGGAGCCACTTTGGCAGCGGTAATGGCCAGCGGGCTGTTCCAGGGAACGATCAAACCCACAACGCCGATGGCCTCCCGGATCGTGTAGGCATGCCATTCGCCGGGCAGGGAGACGTTCCGGGTTTCGCCGTTGAGCTTCGTGGCCCATCCCGCGTTGTACCGGAAAGATTCCGCCGCCCCGCTGATTTCGAACGCCCTGGCAATGCCCAGGGGCTTGCCCGTATTGAGCGTTTCGAGCAGGGCCAGCTCGTCCGCGGCGGCGTCGATGGCTTCTCCTAGCTCCCAGATCAGCCGGCTCCGCTGGCCCGGCGACATTGCCGGCCACGGACCCGAGTCGAAGGCCCGGCGGGCGGCCTGGACCGCACGGTCCACATCATCGACGCTCGCGGACGCGGAGTCCACCAGATGTTCGCCGGTGGAGGGGTTGGTGATTGGCAGCGGTTCCGCTCCTCCTTCCACCCATGCTCCGTCGATCAGCAGGCGCAGGGGCCCGTCCAGCAGATCCGGCCGGGCAGTGGTTGGGAGGGGCTGGGTAAGAGGCGTCATTGGCTTCCTTCCGGGAGGCGTTGTGCGGGGCTGACTGTTTATGCAATCTGTGATGCTTGCCACATCACTTAGATCAAGATACATTGTTATAGAAATTATGCATTTATTGCGTCTGTACTCAATGAGGAGCTTCTGGATGAAAAAGCACAACCTTCACTCACTGTTGACCAAGGTCCTGACGCCGGCTGTCGCCGGGCTTACCCTCCTGTCGCTGGCGGCCTGCGGGACGTCGGGCACGCCCAGCGCGGTCGGAGATGCCGGCGGAGGCTCGCAAGGCAAATCCGCGATCAAGGTTGTCGTCGCTCCCCTCCACTTCGAAACGGCGTATATCGCCAAGGAGAAGGGCTACTTCGATGAGGTGGGCCTGAGCGTGGAAATTGTTCCCGGCGCCGATCCTTCGGCCAACCTGGCCCAGACCGTGAGCGGCCAGGCGGACATCACCACGGCGTCATGGGGCGTGATGACCACCGCCACGGCGAAAGGCATGCCGGTGAAGGTGATCTCCGGAAACGGCGTCGTTGACCCGGATGCTGACAACTCTGGAATCCTGATCCCCAAAAACAGCGGCATCAACAGTGTCGCTGACCTGAAGGGTAAGAATGTGGCCGTCGTCGGCGTGAACACCGGTGGCGACATCCCCATGCTCCAGGCTGCGGCCGCGGCGGGAATCGATCCCAAGTCGATCACCGAGATCGCCATTCCGTACGCAGGCATGCAGGCCGCCCTGGAGCAGGGAACGGTTGATGCGGCGTTCGTAGCGGACACCTACTACCACCAGTTGATTGATGCAGGCTTCAAGAGCATCGCCAGCCCGGTCCGTGAATTCCAGGGCAACATGCCCGTCACGGTCTGGGCTGCCACCGACGCCTGGCTCACAAGCAACCCCGGAACAGCGAAGAAGTTCAATGACGCCATGACCAAGGCCGCCGCCTTCTACGAAGATCCGGCCAATGTCCAGGCCATCGTTGACATCACTGCCCGGGTGAAGGAAGTGGACGCATCCACGGTAAACCCCAAGTCCTACGTTCCGGTGAATACGTCCATCAACCTCGCCACCGGACAGGCCGGCATCGACGCCATGAAGGACCTCGGGTTCGTCACCAAGCCGCTGACCGCTGAAGCCATGCTCTGGGCCGACGCCCCTCGCTTCACCAAGTAGGGCCCCAGCGCATCAGGAATACAACGGAGACATTGATATGAAGACAAGCACAAAGTCGCTGGACTGGGGTTTGACCACCCAGCGGCTGTTGGCGATCGCTGCACTCCTGGCCATCTGGCAGGTGGTCATCTGGAGCGGCATGCTGCCTTCCATGACACCGGGGGTTGCCGCCCTGGCATCCTCTATCGGCACTGCGCTGACCTCAGCGACATTCTGGTCAGCGCTGGCACAGACCATGACGGCTGCCGTCAGCGGCTGGCTCATTGCCGTTGCAGCCGGAACCGTCCTCGGGCTGCTGATCGGATCCATCCGCGCGCTGGACCGCTCCACGTCGATCCTGATCGACTTCGGCCGTTCCTTTCCGGTGCTGGCGCTGATGCCGGTGGTGATCATGCTCCTTGGCGCCACCGCGCAGATGGAAACCGTCGTAGTCGCACTGTCCTGCCTCTGGCCGGTGCTGGTACAGGCCATCTACGGTGCCCGGCGGATGGACGCTGCGGTGACGGATACGGTCCGGACCTTCCAGATTCCCGCCCTGCTGCGGTTCCGCCGGATCCTCCTTCCAAGCGCGACGCCCTTCATCGCCACCGGAATCCGGATCTCGGCATCCATCGCCATTCTTGTCGCCGTCGGCGTCGAGGTGCTCAGCCAGGCGCCGGGGATCGGCCGGCAGATAACCCTGGCACAGCAGGCCCAGCGGTGGGACTCGGCATTCGCATACCTCTTCTTCGCCGGGCTGGTGGGTTGGAGCATTGCCGGCCTCTTGAATTTCGCCGAAGGCCGGCTCCTCAAATGGAACAGGCAGACCAATGACTGATACAGCACTTCGCTCAAAACCAAAGCTGGACACCGCCTCCCGGGCCAGGACACCAAAGAGGGAGGGCGGACGCAGCCGTTCTGCACAGCTGGCTCTGAACGTACTGGAGCGGACGTGGTTGATCGTTGTTGTGTTCACCGTCTGGTGGGCCGTGTCGGCCGGCAGCAGCAACGTTTTCATCCCGTCCCTTGAGTCGATCCTGGTCAGCCTGGGCCGGGACCTCTCCAACGGCGTGATCGCCTCAGGGGCCACCTACAGCCTGACCAATCTGGCTGCCGGGCTCCTGATCGCCGTGGCCGTGGGCATCATCGGGGGACTGATCCTCGGCGAGACGAAACGGCTGCGGGAAATCGTGGATCCGGTTATCCACTTCTTCCGTTCCGTGCCCCAGGCGGCCCTCGTTCCCCTGATCATCGGCGCATTCGGAATAGGACAGGGGCCCAAGATCTACACCATCGCCTTTGCCTGCATGTGGCCGGTACTGCTGAACACCATCGACGGCGTCCTGGGCGTGGAACCGACTATCCGCAAGTTCTCCAAGGTCTACCGGATCCCCCGTGGGCTTCATTTCCGCAAGGTGATCCTGCCGGCAGCGCTGCCACAGATCGTGGCAGGCGTGCGGGTGGCGCTTCCGATCGGCATCACGGTGATGGTGGTGAGCGAACTTTTCGCTGCCAACAAGGGCCTGGGTTTCTACATCCTCAACTCCTCCGCCACCTTCATGGTGCCGGAGACGTGGGCAGGTGCCCTGCTCGTCGGCGTCATCGGCTACATCCTCTCCCTCCTGTTTGTCGTCCTTGAACGCAGGATCCTGAGCTGGTACTTCAAGTCAGGCGCAAAATGACCACCCCGATCAGACAGAAAAATGAAGGAGCTCCCATGGCCATTCAGGCACCGCCCGAGGAAGTGCAGGTGGCAACGAAGCCGCTGCTCCAGGTCCAAGGGCTGACCATGAGCTACGGCGTCGGTGACTCGGAGAACAAGATCCTGAACGATCTGAACCTCGAAGTGAACGACGGCGAATTCGTCTCCATCGTCGGTCCGTCCGGCGTCGGCAAGACCACGCTGTTGCGGTGCCTCTCGGGGCTTATCCAGCCCAAGAGCGGTACCGTAAGCGTCGGCGGGGAAGTCATCAACGGCCCCCATCGGGACTTGGCTGTGGTTTTCCAGGACTACAGCCGTTCGCTCATGCCCTGGATGACGACGCTCGAGAATGTGGCCTTCCCCTTGCAGGGCCGCGGTGTGGGGAAAAAAGAGCGGAATGAAGCCGCGGAAAAGAACCTCGCGGCGGTGGGCCTGGCTGGCCAGGGCCACAAGTACCCGTGGGAAATGTCCGGCGGCATGCAGCAGCGCGTGGCCATCGCCCGCGCGCTGGCCTACAACGCCAGGGTCCTGTTGATGGACGAGCCGTTCGCTTCGGTGGATGCACAGACCAGGTTTGACCTCGAAGACCTGGTGATCGATCTCCAGTCGACCCTCGGTGTGACCATCATCCTGGTGACCCACGACATTGATGAGGCGCTGTACCTGGCTGACAAGGTGATTGTCCTGGCGGAGAAGCCAGCCACGGTGGTGGACCTGATTGAGACCGGCTTCGGTGACCACCGCGACCAGGTGGAAACCAAGGCCGATCCCCGCTTTGTGGAGGCGCGGGCGCGCATCCTGCACCGCCTGCGGGACCACTAGTCCGGTCAGGTCACAGCTGAAAGCCCTCCGGACTCGATGGATCCCGGAGGGCTTTCAGCGTTCTGAGTGCCTTCTGGATTCGGCGCCGGGCGCCTAGGCGCTGGTCTTCTCCAACCCCCGCTCGGCCGCTTCCTTCTCGACACCGGATTTCAGGATGGCTTTGAGCGTGGTCTCATAGTGGGTCCGGAGGAGCCGGGACGCGGCGTCGGCGTTCCGGTCCAATGCCGCGGCCATGATGTCGCGGTGCTCCTTGGCGATGTCGCGGTCCATGTTGCGGGTGGCCCGGCCTGCCCAGCGGCCGTACAGCTGTGCGAGGTCGGACAGGGTGGAGGCAAGGTCGATCAGCACCGGGACGCCACACGCTTCTAGCAGTTTGGCGTGGAACGCCTGGTGGGCGCGGTCCCACGCCTCCGTCAGCTCGCCGTTTGCACTCTCATCACGGTAGGGGGTGCGTTCCAGCGTGTGGTGGGCCGCGATGAGCTCCGATTCCCAAGCGAGATCACCGCGCTTGACGGCCAGCCCGATCCCGAACTCCTCCGAGACGCAGCGCAGCTCAGTGATGTCCTTGATCTCGTCCAAAGAAAGCGTAGGAACGAAGAACCCGCGGTTGGGCTTGAGTACTACCAGGCGGTCTCCCACCAGCCGCGTCAGGGCCTCGCGGATCACGGTGCTGCTGGTCTTGTAGTGCTTGGTAAGTGCCACCAATTGCAGCTTGTCTCCCGCGGCCCAGCGGCCGGCCAGGATGTCGTCCCGGAGCGAGTCCCGGATCTGCGTGCTGAGAGTCTCAGACTCAATACTTTTCGACATGTGCATTATTGTACCGCCAAGCAAATTATGTTTTGTTCGTTGACTTATGCAATTTCCACTTTAGAATTGGATTGAGCATACGGAGGGACCTGATCACAACAGATCCCGTCATTACCTAGGAGAACCGCCGTGACCAACTCCACCACCGAACCCCTCCAGACCCGTGAGGAGCACCTCGTCGACGACCTTTACTGGCGGGACCGGTATGAGCCCATCGCGGAAGACGACGAGTTCCTGCAGAAGATCGTGGACGCCTCGGACCTTCCGGCGCTCATGGTGGCGCTGGCGGCAGTAACGAAAGACTTCTCCCTGCTGCGCGAGGACCTTCGGCCGCCGCAGCCGCCCGCGGACATCGTAGGCATGCCGCATGGCGGAATGAGCTCCGAACAGCAGGCGCAGGCGCGCGAGCTGGCTTTTGCTGCCCTGAAGCGGGTGCGGGACGAGCAGCTGACCAGCGTCGGTCTCCTGACTGAGGCCGAGGCCGATGACATCATCACCTGGATCACCAACGCAGCCAACCCCGAGTACCACCCCATGCTGATGCATGACATGGCCCTCGTTGAGGGCAAGAGCGGCAAGCCTAAGTGGGACTTCAAGGACATCGCGCTGGGCCGGGAGTTCAACGTGGCCGTCATCGGGTCCGGAGTTTCCGGGATGGCGGCCGCCTACCGGCTGAAGCAGGCCGGCATTCCCTACACCGTGTTCGAAAAGGGCCACACAGTCGGCGGCACCTGGTGGAAAAACACCTACCCCGGAGTACGCCTCGACACCCCCAACTACGCCTACAGCTTCTCCTTTGCCCAGCGTGACGACTGGCCCCAGCAGTTCTCGCAGGGGTCGGAGATTTTCGAGTACACCCGGCAGGTGGCCGAGCGCGGCGGCATCCTCGGTGAGATCGAATTCAACACCGAGGTTACGTCCGCCACCTATGACGAGGCCACGGGCCTGTGGAACGTGGACATCATCGATGCTTCCGGCCGGCCGGTCAGCCGCCAGTTCAATGCCGTGCTCTCCGCCGTCGGCCAGCTGGACCGGCCCAAGTATCCCGACGTCCAGGGACGCATGGACTTCGCCGGCATCCAGATGCACTCTGCCGAGTGGGACAACAGCGTTGATGTCACGGGCAAGCGGGTGGCGGTCATCGGTACCGGCGCCAGTGCCTACCAGATCGTCCCGGCAATCGTTGACCAGGTCTCCTCGCTGACCGTATTCCAGCGCAGCTCACCCTGGATGCTGCCCACCCAGGGCTACTACGCGGACATGCCGGACTCTGTCCAGTGGCTGGTCCGCAAGCTCCCGCACTACGGGCAGTGGCTGCGGTTCTGGCAGCACTGGCTCGGTGTGGAGGGCCGGCAGCACACCACCGTGGCGGAGCCGGGCTGGGACAAGCCCGGCAGTGTGTCCGCCGTCAACGCGAAGTGGCGCCAAGGCCTTACCGACATCCTGGCTGAGCAGTATCAGGACCGCCCGGACCTGCTCGCCAAGGTCACCCCGGATTACATCGTGGGCGGCAAGCGCATGCTCCGGGACAATGGAGTCTGGGCCGAGTCGCTGAAGAAGCACCAGTCCACGCTGGTCACAGAGGGCATTGAACGCATGACGCCCGCGGGTATTATCACGAAGGACGGCGTGCTCCACGAGGTGGACATCATCGTCTACGCCACCGGCTTCCAGGCCTCCGAGTTTCTGGAGCCGTTGCAGATTACGGGCCTGCACGGCACGGACCTGCACGAATACTGGGGCGGCGACGCTAAGGCTTTCGCCGGCCTGACCGTTCCGAACTTCCCCAACCTGTTCATCATCACCGGCCCCAACACGGGCCACGTCGTCAACGGCAGCCTCTATTCGATGATCGAATACGGGGTCGAATACATCCTGGGGTCGCTGCGCCTCATTTTTGAAAAAGACCTCAAGGGCCTGGACCTGAAGCAGGAAGTACTCGACGAGTTCGTCGCCGGCCTGGATGCCGCAAACGCCACCAAGGCGTGGGGGCAACCCAGCGTTCACACCTGGTACAAGAACAAGTTCGGCCGGGTGTCCCAGATCTGGCCCCACCCCGTGTTGGACTTCTGGAAGATCACGCGCACCGTGAACCTCGACGACTACAACCAGCTCGCATGAGCACCGCCGCAACAGAGCCGCTTACGGGCATCCGCGCCGGGGAGGCCCTGTACAAAGTGGAAACCCACGACGGCGTGATCAGCGTCCGCGGCGTCCGTTACGGTCAGCGGCTGGATCCTGAGGACCGCTTCTCCGCGCTGGGTGATCCCTCACCGGAGCGGCCCCAGGCTCCTGCGACGGTGTTCCCGCAGGCGCCCGGATCGCTGGACTGGCTGCTCGGCCCCGCGTTGGCCCGGATGCCGCAGGACGAGGATTCCTTCCTGCTGGACATCTGGGCGCCCGAAGGCGCAAAGGATCTTCCGGTGCTGGTCTTCCTGCCCGGGGGAGCCTTCATCAGCGGCGCAGGGAACGTGCGCTGGTACGACGGCGCCCGGCTGGCCCGGGAGGGCCATGCAGTGGTGGTCACCGTCAACTACCGGCTCGGAGCGCTCGGTCTGCTCAACGGCGAAGGCGGCGCCGCAGCCCCTGGCCCGCGGAACCTTGCGGCCGGGGACATCCTGCAGGCGTTGACCTGGATTCACCGGAACATCCACGCGTTCGGCGGCAACCCCGAAGCTACCACCCTGGCGGGCCACTCCGCCGGGGCGTGGTACGCGTACGTTCTGAGCTTTGCGGGGCAGGCGCGCGGCCTGTTCAACCGGACCGCCCTGTTCAGCCTGCCCTGGCAGCCTCCCCTGAGCGGGTCCGAGTTCGCCGATCGGTCCAGGCTGTTTGCCGCGGCCCTGGGCGATGGCGGCGGTGCCGGCCACAGTACGGGGGAGATCCTGGCCGCACAGACCGCGGTGTCCAAGGCCTATGCAGGCAGGGGGCTCGGCCTGATGCCGGCAGCGGACGGGGAACTCATTCCGTCCTGGGCGATGGACTTCGAGGCCGCGGCGGCCGCAATGCATGTGGACGCGCTGCTGCTGAGCAGCACCGACGATGAAGCAGCCGCGTTCCTGCACGCCCTTCCCGTCCAGGCCGTCGGCGCGCAACAGCTTGCCGGCTTTGTCGGCGCGCACTTCGAAGCAGCCGCCGAGGCCACGTCCTTCATCGAAGAACGGCATCCTTCGGGGACGGACCACGCGAAGCTTGTGGAGGCCATGAGCCTGCACCAGTTCCGACTGGCCGCCACCGAGCTGGCAGGCCGGGCGGAACAGGCCGGGATTCCCGCCACGCTGCTGCGGTTCTCCGTGCGCAGCAGGCTGGACGGCGCCGGCAGCCCACACTGCTTTGAACTGCCTTTCCTGTTCGGAAACGGCGCCGACTGGCAGGATGCCCCGATGCTCGACGGGTTCCCCGCGGAGGTCTTCGACGACGTGTCGGACCGGCTCCGGCCACTCCTGCTCGGCTTTGTTGCAGACGGCGTGGCCCGGACGCCCGAAGGCCAGCCCGTGCCCCGCTTCGATCCGAAGTGCCCGGCACTGCATAAGGTGAGTGAAACCGGAAGCCGTACCGCCGCCGTCGAGCCTGAACTGCGTCCGCGACGCTAGGTCCCTGCAAGAAGAAAATACTACTGAACCGAAAACGCCGGTGGAGCCGTCCGAAGGGGCGGCTCCACCGGCGTTAAGGCGGATGTTGGCGGATCTCAGAAGCTGGTGATCACCGAGCGGGCCACTGATCCGCCGCGCAGCAGGTCGTAGCCTTCATTGATCTGGTCCAGGGAGATGCGCTTGGAAACCAGCTCATCCAGCTTGAACCGGCCCTGCAGGTAGAGCTCCGCGTACATCGGGATGTCGATTTTCAGGTTGGTGGAGCCCATGGCCACGCCGCGGATGCCCTTCTGCTTGCCCATCAAGTCGCCGAACGGCGTCAGTTCCAGGAGGGTTTCCGGTTTCTGGACCCCGATGAGGAACACCGTTCCGCCGATGTCCAGCATGGCGACGGCATCCAGCGCCGTCTGCTTCAAGCCGATGACTTCAAACGCACACGTGACGCCACCGCCGGTGAGGTCCTTGACCGCCTGCACGCAGTCCGCCTCCCCGGCATTGACGACGTCCGTGGCGCCGAACACCTTGGCGAGTTCCAGCTTCGCCGGCTGCAAATCGATCGCGATGATCCTGCGCGCCCCGGCCAGGGCGGCGCCCTGGATGACGTTAAGGCCCACCCCACCGCAGCCAATGACGGCAACAGTATCTCCCGGGCGGATTCGGGCCGAGTTGATGGCTGCCCCGGCCCCCGTCACCACACCACAGCCCAGGAGCGCAGCACGGTCGAAAGGGACGTCCTTGCTGACAGAAACAACGGTGTTCTCATGGACGAGCACCTGTTCGGCAAACCCGCCGACGCCGATGAACTGCGTCAGCGCCTCACCGCTGCGGCTCAGCCGCGGGCCCTGGCCCGGGGTCCTTTGCGTTTCCTGTGGATGTCGGCACTGATAGGGCCGGCCCGTCAGGCACCCCCGGCAGTGGCCGCAACTGTGGATAGGCGATGACACCACGTGATCACCCACGCGGAACTCCTTGACGTCCGGGCCTACTTCGGCTACCACACCGGCGATCTCGTGGCCGAGCACGGCTGGCATGGGGAAACCCAGGTCGGTTCCGGCCACATGCATATCGCTGTGGCACAAGCCGCTGGCGCGGACATCAATAAGCACCTCACGGCCGACCGGACCTGCAATGTCGACGTCCTGTACCTGGAACTGCTGACCCACACCGTCAATTACTGCTGCTTTCATTCCTGCTGGTTTCCCCTCGAAAAGTGAGCCGGACCTGCCGGCATGGACGTGACGCGGCCCACAAATACAAATATAGTGGTGCGTGAAGTGCAAAATCCACCAATTATCGATTATTTGCCGGTGAGCGGCCCGCTCCTCACCAGACAAGGGAGTCCAGGATGAAAGCTGCAGTCATCAACGAAATCAACGGCCGTTTCGATGTGGAAGAGATCAGCATCGGTGATCCCGTAGGCTGCGAAGTCCTGGTGGAAGTCAAGGCTGCAGGCCTGTGCCACTCGGATCTGCTGGTCGCTTCAATTGACCGCGGACGCCCGCTTCCCATGGTTGTTGGACATGAGATGGCCGGCGTTGTGGCCGCCGTCGGACCTGAGGTCCGGGACCTTGCCGTAGGGGACCATGTTGTTGGCTCCGAAGTGAAGTTTTGCGCCCACTGCGATGAGTGCCTGGCCGGCCACAGCTACCGTTGCGTCAATCCCGGCGAAGTGTCCCGGCCACGCACTGCAGGGTCCAAGCTGCGCCGAAACAACAGGGATGTGCACGCTTTTGGCGTCGCCGCCTTCGCCGAGTACACCATTTGCCATGCCAACTCGCTGGTGAAGATCCCCAGGGAGTTGCCCTTCCCCCAGGCGGCCGTGCTCAGCTGTGCGGCCATCACCGGCGTGGGCGCGGCGGTCAATACGGCCAAGGTCCAGCCCGGCGACACGGTGGCCGTGATCGGCCTGGGCGGCATCGGCCTTAACATCCTGTCCGGGGCCCGGATCGCCGGGGCCACCACCATCATTGGTGTGGACGTGCATCCGGCCAAGCTCACGCTGGCAGCGCGCTTCGGTGCCACCCACGTAGTGAACTCCGGTGAGGAGGACGCCGTGGCAAAGGTGCGCCAGATCAGCGGGCGGGGAGTGCACCACTCTTTCGAGGCTATCGGCCTCGGGCTGACGCAGGCTCAGGCCATCGAGATGACCCGAGTGGGCGGCGGCGCGTACTTCATCGGCATACCCCAGGGCGCGCCCCTGGAGGTGGACGTGCTGCGCTCCCTCATCGCCTCCCAGCGGCGCATCCAGGGCGTGTACATGGGTTCGAGCAACATACGCCGGGATATTCCCAGGTATGCCGAGCTCTACCTGCAGGGCCGCCTGAACCTCGATGACCTGGTGGCGCAGGAAATCGCGCTCGAGGGGATCAACGATGCCTACCGGCTCCAGGAGTCCGGGGCGATCGCGCGCAGCGTGATTACGTCGTTCTGACGACAGGGGCGGTGCCGGCAGGTGGCCATTGCCAAGTGCACGATATTTATATAAAATCATTCAAAGAATGCATTTTCCTCTCACAATGTTGTGAAGGTTCCACGGGTGCCACCCCTGGTACCAGCCAAGAAGGAGTTCAAAGTGACTGCACGCACCGGAGCAGAGTACAAGCGGGGCCTGGATGACGGCCGCGAAGTCTGGCTGGGGTCGGAGCGCATCTCCGTTCTCGAACACCCGGCCTTCAAAGGTTCCGTCGAAGGCATGGCGGGCTACTTCGATTACCAGCACAAGTACGCGGCGGACTGCCTGACCACCCACCCGGAAACGGGGGAGTCCATGAACGTGAGCCTCTCGCTGCCGAAGAACGCAGATGACATTGCCCTCAGGCACCGGGCCTTCGACCGGTTGGCCCGCTACTCCAACGGCATGCTGGGCCGCACCCCGGACTACGTCAACGTGGTCCTGGCCGGCCACGTCTCCCGCCGTGACATCTTCGACCGCTCCGGAGACCCGGTATACCACCAGCGGCTGGCGGCCTATCACCGCGAAGTGATCGAAAAGGACCTTGCCCTGACCCACACCATCGTGCACGCGGCCATCGACAAGAGTGTCGGCGAGCTGCAGGGCATGAACGAGGAACTCACGCTTCGTGTGGTGGAACGGACCGAAAAGGGACTTATCGTCAAGGGCGCCAAGATGCTGGCCACCCTGGGCCCCATCGCGGACGAACTGTACGTCTACCCGGCAGTTCCCATCCAGAAGGGCTTCGAGGAATACGCCATTTCCTTCGCGATTCCGGTGGCCACTCCCGGCGTCGTGGCCGTGTGCCGCGACCACTACGGGGTGGACGCCGATGTTGCGGACAAGCCGTTCTCGTCGCGCTTTGACGAGCAGGATGCCGTTATCATTTTCGATGACGTGCTGGTTCCGTGGGACCGCGTGTTCATCGACGGCAATCTGGACGTCTACAACGGCATCAATGCCGGCACCGCGTCCGGCAACACCCAGCAGCAGACGGCCATCCGTGCCGCCGTAAAGCTGGAGTTCGCCTACGATCTCTGTACGCAGATCGCCAAGGTGACCGGCACCGAGAACAAGCCCGACGTCGGCGCCATGCTCGGCGAGATCTACACCTACCTGCGCCTCACCCGCGCGGCCATCCACTCCGCGGAGATGCGGGCCTCGGACTGGGGCGACGGCGCGTTCTTCTGCCACGACGACATCAGCGCCCTGCGCGCCATCATGCCCGGCTGGATGATCCGCATCAACGAAATCATCAAGTCCATGGGCTCCCACAACCTGCTGGCCACCCCCACCGGCGGGGCCTTCAACGATCCGCGCCTGGGTCCGCTGCTCAAGAAATACCTCCCCGGCGCAAACGGCATCAGCGCCCAGGAACGCGCCCGCATCATGCGCACCGCCTGGGACTTCGCAGGCTCGGCACTGGGCAGCCGGATCGAGCTTTACGAGCGCTTCTACCTCGGTAGCATTGGCCGCGCCCGGGCCCTGGACCACCGCAAGGCCCAGGCAGCAGGGGAGAGCGGTGCCTACCAGGCGATGTTCGAGGAAATCGACGGCCTGCCCGCCACACCAGGCGATTTGCGAGAAGGCGAAATTGCCGCGCCTGTGGCTGACCGGGTCGCCGTCGGAGCGCGGGGCTAGGATCCGCCATGACGGCGCGGACAGCGGAGGCCGCCGGCCTCAAAAACAGCGCGGAGAACACGACGGGCACAGTGGCCAGGCATGTCGCGGACACCGGCTTCGAGGCCTTCGACACCGGCACTGTGGACCGGGCAAAGATCCGGCTCATCGACTCGCTGGGCAACATCGCCGCAGGCCACCGTGCCCAGGGCAACGGCGCCGTCCTGAACCTTGCTCGCCGCTGGGGCGGCACGCCGGAATCAAGCGTGCTGGTCCACGGCGCCCGCCTGCCGGCACACAACGCCGCCATGGTCAACGCGGTCATGATGCGGTCCTACGACTTCGAGCCGATCGGCGCGGAATATGAGGACCACACGCAGTCCGCCGCCCACATCAGCGGGACCACCGTTCCGGTGGCCCTGGCCGTCGCGGAGCAGCAGCGGTCCTCGGGCCAGGACTTTCTCACGGCACTGATCGTGGGGGACGACCTCACCTCGCGGCTCGCCGCGGCATCGGGCTTTGACGTCTACGGCGGGCAGGACAACACCGGCACCGTCAACGGCCTCGGCGGCACCGCCGTCGCCGCCAAGCTCATGGGGCTGGACGCGGTTCAAGTCCGGAACGCGCTGGGAATCGCGCTGAACCAGCTGTCCGGAACCGTGGCCAACATCTTCGATCAAACCCTCGCGTTCAAGCTGCCCATCGCCTTCGCCGCCCGCAACTCCATTGTGTCCGCGGAGCTGGCTCAGGCGGGGTTCACCGGGCCGGCGGATGCCATCGCGGGCCGGCACGGGTTTTTGGACATGTACTGCTCCTCCCCGGCACCGGAGAAGGTGACCCGCCGGCTCGGCCACGCCTTCTATGCAGACTGCGTGATCAAGCCCTGGGCCTCCTGCCGGGCCAGCCACCCCTCACTGGACGCGTGTGTGCGGCTGGCAACGGAAAACCGGCTGAACGAGGACCAGATTGAGGAGATTCTCATCCACGTGACCCCGCGGACCCTGAAGGGTTTCGTGGGCCAGCCGTTCGTGATCGGGGAGTGCCCGGAGGTTTCGGGTGCCTTCAGCATCCGGTTCACGGCGGCAACCGCCCTGATGTACAGGACCGTGCGGCCGGAACACCTAACGCTGGAGCACATGCAGGATCCGCGCCTGCAGCGGCTGCTGGAGAAGATCCGGCTGGTTGATTCCCTGCCGCCCGCGGAATCGCTCACCGCCGAAGTGGAGCTTCGCCTGCGGGACGGTTCCCTTCTCAAGACCCGGACGGATGTGCCCAAGGGGGACATCTACGCCAGCGCCATGAGCGAGGCCGAGATCCTGGACAAGTATTACGCCAACACCGCATTTGGCGGCAGGACCTCACACAGGAATGCCGAGGAAGCGGTACGGCTCATCCAGCGCCTGGAGGAGCTGGACAGCCTGGCACCCCTCATCAAACTCTTCACACCCGACTTTCAGCACTAAATCCCAGGAGGATGAAATGAATACAGAACAGGTTGTACCCACCGCGGCGATCACCGTCGATCCCGCTGCCTTCCGTCACGTCGTGGGCCACTTCGCCAGCGGCGTCACGGTCATCACCACGGTTGTGGACGGCGAGCTGTACGGCACAACGGCCTCTGCCGTGTCCTCGCTGTCCATGGAGCCTCCCATGATGCTTGCCTGCCTCAACCGCTCCAGCTCCACGCACGACGCCGTGCTGAAGGCGGGAGTGTTTGGCATCAACATCCTTGCCGAGAACCAGAGCGATCTCGCCATGAAGTTCGGACGCAAGGGCGGCGACAAGTTCGACGGCGTTGCGGTCACCCTGTCAGCGGAGGGCGTCCCCATGCTGGACGGCGCCCTTGCCACCATCGTCTGCCGGGTGGCAGAAACCCCCACCGGGGGCACGCACACCGTGTTCCTTGGCCAAGTCACGGACGCCAAGGCCACCACAGGCGAACCCCTGGCGTACTTCCGCGGCGCCTTCGGACGGCTGGAAAGGGTCAAGGAACTCGCGGCCTACGACGCCGTACGCGACTGGGTACTGGGCCGCCGCACCCCGCTGCACCACGCCTTGGACCCGGTGGAGATCGCTGCCCAGTCCAAGTCCGACCCGCACAACGTCCACAACGCCTTGGTAAAACTGACTGCCGAGTCGCTGGTTATCCGGGGTGACAAGGGCGAATTCCTGCCGGCGCCCATCACCCGCGAGCTGACGGACAGCGTCTACGACGGCCGCCTCACTATTGAGCTTGGCGTACTCGCCAGCCATTTCGATAAGTTCACCGACGAGGACATCGCGGAACTGAGCCGGCTCACGGACGAGCTGGCATTGCTGCGCCAGGGCGGCCAGGAAGCGCTGGACAGCTTCCTCAAGACCAACGCCAAGTACCACGACCGCCTGGTCAGCGTGGCGGGTTCCGCCCAGCTCACCGATGCCTTCCGCCGCCTCGGCATCGGGACGGTATGGCGCGAGGCCCTCAATAGTGAAGAATGGGCGCGGAAAATGGACCACAGCCACATCGTGGAGCTCACGGCGGCACTGAAGAACCATGACTACGCTCGGGCCGCGGACGCACTCCGCCTCCACACATCTTTCGGCAAGCAGCTGGCAAGCGACGTCATTGAGCGCCACGGCGGCGCAGTCTAGACAGCAAAACGAACATCAACGGCGAGGCCGCACCTGGGAACTTACCCCCCGTGGTGCGGCCTCGCCGTCGTGCGCGTGACGCCATGGGTGATCCGGCCCTTAGGATCTCCCCAAATATAAGTGGCAGCTGCTGACCTTTCTCTGGTTTCAAGCCTGGCAGGGGTTGGGTTTTGTGGTGCCGAGCGTTCCTAGATCCGCCGGGCAGGACAGCGCTTCAGGCATCGGCAAATTGTCCTTTTGGTCCATCCTCGGTGGTGGCACAGGTGGCAAAGGCCTTTTCACGCCCCGCTGTGGTCTGTGGTCACGGATACCCGGGTGCAGATCAGGATCAGCAAGGGCTGCGGAGGCCTTCGTGTGACCGTGGCCGGCCGCAACTGCCCCTCATCCAGGGGCAGGACGCCAGCAACGATTCCGGGGAGTCAGACTGACACGTAGGAGGGCATCCCGGCAGTCAGTCCCGGACCAGCGTTTCTATCCTCCCAGTCGTTTCGAAGCCTCTCAGAGCCGCATCGGTTTCCACCTGGTTGGGCATGCGGACAGCAAAGGAGCGGGAGACCCATTTGGGTCTCCCGCTCCTTTGTTTCTGCTGTTGTTGCTGTCAGCGGCTGGCCCGCGCTGCTGATTCGGCGTACATCAGGCGTGGCAGTTCCGGCACGTACGCGGACAGTGCTTCAAACGCCGCCTGCTCGGTGTGCCGGGTGGTGACTGCTGCGACATACCGGTCGGGCCGCACCACGAGGGTCATACCGCTGCCCGCGGCAGCTGCGAAAGCCCCGTCGGTGTCGGTGGCGGTGATGACGCCGGCCAGCGCGAGGCGCCGGCTGCCGTCATCGCTCCCTATGGGTCCGTTCCCGCCAGCGTCCAGCCGTTTGACCTCGAATGGCGCGCCGCGATCCAGGGGGAAGTGCAGCAGTGCCCAGCCCATACCGAGGACGGTGTCCAGTTGCACGCTGTCGCCAGTGGACAGCGTGACCTGGGGCTGGGACAGGGAGCGGCCCACCAGCACGGCTGCCCACTTCGGAACTTCAGAGCCTGGTAGCACCACGCAACCATCGGCGAAGTACGGTTGTTTGAGGAACTTCATCCCTGCGAGCCAGGCTTTTGCAGCCGGAACGATGCCGGACGCGGTAATCGCGGCATCGCGGACGGCGGTGAGTACCGGGTTGACGTTCATCACCACTTTGCCGATCCGGTGGGACAGGCGCACCATGTCCACCGCGTGCGGGCGCCGCTCCGTCTGGTAGGTATCCACCAGGGCGTCCGTGCCGGTCCCGCGGACGTGCGCGGCGACCTTCCACGCGAGGTTTGCGGCGTCGCGGATGCCTGCGTTGAGGGCCTGGCCGGCGAACGGGGGCATCATGTGGGCTGAATCGCCCGCGAGGAGCACGTGCCCCACCCGGTAGTCCAGGGCAACGCGCTGGTGGGCGACGTAGACGGCTGCGCGGCGGATGTCCGCGGCGGCAATCTTTTGGAACGGCGCGATGAGCCTGATGATGGTTTCCGGAGACGTCATCTCCGCCGCCTCCTCGCCGGGCAGGAGCATGAACTCGTAGCGGCGGCGGCCGTGGACTCCGGGGACCACCACAACGGGACGCGTCCCGTTGCAGTGGAACTCCGAGAACCGTTCAGGGTTACCCGGGGTGTTGATGATGTCCACCACGATCCACTTCTGGACCTGGGTGGAACCTTCCATCGCGATTCCCAGCTGGGAACGGACCGGGCTGCGCCCGCCGTCGCACGCTACCACCCATTTGGAGCGGACGGTG
Source organism: Arthrobacter sp. Z1-9 (assembly GCF_054792695.1). Lineage (NCBI taxonomy): Bacteria > Bacillati > Actinomycetota > Actinomycetes > Micrococcales > Micrococcaceae > Arthrobacter > Arthrobacter sp. Z1-9. The sequence continues at coordinate 1,924,755 of NZ_CP096456.1, forward strand.
TGCTTGCCCTCGGCGTCGATCAGCACCGTGTCCGCATGCCCGGGGCCGTCTGTGATGCGGAACGCTTCGGTGTTGAATCGGATGTCGATCAATGGGCGGACCCGGGCGGCTTCGAGAAGCAGGGATTCCATCACCGGCTGGTCGAACTGGGACTTGCCTGGCTGGCCCAGCCGCGGCGCGGCCGGGTAGACCTCCGCCAACAGCTGTTGCCTCCGGCCGTAGTAACGGGCGCCGGTGTCCATCAGCATTTCAGGTGCAAGCCGGTCCAGAATGCCAATCTGCTGCATGACGCGCAGAGTCTCGTCGGTGACGCTGATGGCCCGCGGTTCGTCACTGGTACCAGCATGGCGCTCGATGAGCATTACGTTTACGCCCTGGTCCGCCAGCAGGTTCGCCGTGGCCAGGCCGATGGGGCCTGCCCCGATGACAAGTACGTCGGTTTCGATGATTGTGTCCATGCCGGTTTGGGGTTCCGTTCCTGTAGGAATGCTGTCGAGGCGGGAGCAGGGCAGGTCAGGGGACGAGCTCCACCGTGTTTTTGAGGGTGCCGAGGCCGGTGATTTCGACCTCGACAACGTCGCCTTCGGAGAGCAGCCCGGACGGTGCCATGAACAGGCCCACGCCCCCGGGGGTCCCGGTGACGATCACGTCACCGGGTGAGAGCCTTGTGAAGCCGGTGACGTAGGCGATCAGCTGCGGAATGGTGAAGTACAGGTCTGCCACAGAGGCCTTCTGGCGGATATCGCCGTTGACCCGGGTTTCCAGGGTGAGCTCGTTGACGTTGCCCAAGTCGGCCGCCGGGACGAGATACGGGCCGAAGCCGCCGGTGCCGGGGAAGTTTTTACCGGGGATCCACTGGGAGGCGGCGAGTTGCCAGTCACGGACGCTGAGGTCGTTGTAGGCGGCGTAGCCGGCAACGTAGTCGAAGGCGTCTTCTTCGGCGACGTGGAACGCTTCCTTACCGATGACGAGGGCCATTTCGCCTTCGTAGTCGAACTTTGTGGTGGTGGCGGGCATTTGGGCGGGCTGCAGGTGGCCCATCTGGGAGTCGGCGAAGCGGGTGAAGATGGTGGGTGCCTTCTGCTCCGTCTTTCCGGATTCTTCCTGGTGGCTGCGGTAGTTCACGCCAATGCAGATAACCTTTCCCGGGTCAGTGACGGCAGGCAGGAACTCGATGTCGGCTTCTGCACGGGACGGGGCGCTGTGGAATTCCTCACCGACAGTTCCGAAGATGCCCTGCTCAATTGCGGCGCGTAGGGTGCGGGCGAGGTTTGCTCCGCTGGGACCCAGGTCGTACGCGCGTCCGTCCGCGATGATGCCCCAGGTGGGGGTGCCGTCTACAGCTACAAAGCTTGCGTAATTCATATGAAGTTCCTTTCGCGGCGCCGTTGCGCCCGGGGAGGTGATGCTGTTCCTCTTCGCAGCGGTATCGCGCGGAATGTGCATCTTTGACCAATAAATACATTATCCTGTTTTTAGGCATTATTGCTAGAGGCATCGAGTTACCCAGCCGACGGCCCCTCGACGCAAGATGCTCACAGGTAACCTCAACTGCAGGGACTCTCCCGGCAGGTTGTGAAGGGGCAATCTGAACCCGCCCCGTGTAAGAGGGGCGGCTGCCCCTCGAGAGCAGTAGCAAAGGAGAGAATATGGGCGTCATCGCTACATCCGCCTGCGTCGGCGCTCCCTCTGGCGCCGCCGGTGACATCCCACTGGATCACGTTGTCATCGCCGCCGTCATCCAGTGGCGAGGCAGGATTGCCCTGTTCAGAAGAAGCCGCCGCTATGGCCACGACAGTGGCCTCTGGCACTGCATCACCGGATTTCTGGAAGCCGGGGCAACACCGGAACAGCAGACTCTTGAAGAGCTTTTCGAAGAAACGGGGCTGCAGGCCACAGACCTCCAGGCCCTCCATCAAGGACCGGACCTCGTGGTCGCCGACGGTTCTGGAGCTCCCTGGCTGGTTCACACGTTCACCGCCCTAACGACCCGGCGGCGGCTGAAAATTAATTGGGAGCACGACTCCTACCGGTGGACAGATCCCCGCAAGGCGAGGCGCTTTACTAACCGGGTCTCCTGGCTGGACAGCGTGCTCGACGCAACTGGCCATTACAGCCTGGAAGACTCTGCCACCGATCCTTAGGCCCTTTCGTGTGCCGGCCCGCCCCTGAGCTGCTCAGGTGAACTCTTGACAGCGGCGCCTGGCTCGAATCACGCTGAGACGATGGTTGGCGTGAAAGTTTATCTAAATGATTCCTGTCAGACGCAGTTGTAAACCGGCTCTGACCGGCGGCACCTCCTAGCTGCCGGGCCGCTGACGGATGGAAAATTTCCAATGACCACCCCTGGTGGCCCGCACGCTGCCGGTCGGTCGGGGACTCATTCCGGGTTGCTGTCCAGCTCCTTGCCGCAAGACCTCCGAACCTGCTGGTTGCCTGCAACTATGGCGGGACACTCTCCCCCGACGAGGGGACCTCCAAAGTGACCGTGCAGATGGGCAATGCCTCGATTGCCCTGCGCGCCCTGGCGTCGCTGCCCAACACCCACGCTGCGGTGATTTCAGGCCGTTCCCTGCGGGATTTGGCAGCCGTATCCCGGCTGCCGGCCGAAGTCCACCTGGTGGGTTCGCACGGCGCCGAATTCGACATGGATTTTCTCTATGACCAGCCTGAAACTACAACGCCAATCCTTCAGGAAGTCACCGAGGCCCTGACGGAGGTAGTGAGGGCCGAAAAAGACTTCAGGATCGAACGGATCCACCGCAAACCCGCAGGGGTATCAGTGCGCCTGATCGGGAAGCCGCCGGACGTCGCTGCCAGGGTGACCGCCAAAGCGGAACGGATCGCCCGGGACCACGGGATGTACTTCATCCGGGACGGCTCCGTCCTGGACTTGTCCCTGGTGGAGCCAGCCAAGGGCCGGGCGCTCGAACGCCTGCGGTCGCAGTTGGGCATCAGCGCCACGCTCTATGCCGGGGATGGCCCAAGTGACGGGGACGCCCTCGCCACGCTGCGAGGTCCGGACCTGGGCCTGCAGGTCGGCCCCGGGCCCCCGGGCGGGCACCGGCTGCCTGATCCGGACGCTTTCGCGATGGTCCTGGCCATGCTGTTCGAAATGCGCCGGGCCTGGCTTTTCGGCGAGGATGCCGTGGGTTTGGAGCGCCATTCGCTTCTTGGAAGCGGTTCCGCTACCGCACTGGTAACCCCGGACGCAAAGATCTGCTGGATGACCCATCCGCTGCCGGATTCGGGGTCGGTGTTCGCGCACATTCTTGGCGGCGACGCGGCTGGGCATTTCAGCGTTGAGCCCGTGCAAGCATCACGGGTACTCGGACAACGCTATGTGGACGGCACGATGATCGTCGAGACGCGCTGGGCGGACATAACCGTCACGGACTACCTGGAACCCTCACCGAATGGCCTCACCAGCCTGGTACGGGTGCTTTCGGGCACGGGTGCGGCCAGGATCGTCTTTGCGCCGCGACCGGATTACACGAACGCCCCCTTCACCATGGAGGCCCGGGGCAGTGACCTGCACGTGCTCGGCACCGCCGATCCCATAATCCTGCACGCCCCGGGAGTCGCCTTCACCATCAAAACCGACAGCCGCCATGCAACCGCCACGGCGGAGGTGGACCTGCACCTCGAGCCGGTCGTGCTGAACCTGCGCTGCGGGGACACCGGAACTTTTGTTCTCGATACTGCCGGCGAGCCAGCGCGCCGTGCCGCCATCGCGGCAGGATCCCAAGCCTGGGTGCGCAAGCTTGATATCCCTGCAGTCAAACCCTCACTGGTCAAGCGTTCCGCGCTGGTGCTCCGAGCCATGGTGCACGAACCGACCGGCGGTGTGCTGGCGGCGCCTACCACCTCGCTGCCGGAGGGAGTCGGAGGTATCCGCAATTGGGACTACCGCTACTGCTGGCTGCGTGACGGCTCCATGACCGTTAAAGCACTCGTTGACCTTGGTTCCACCGACGAAGCCGACGGGTTCCTGCGTTGGCTATGCCGGATATTGGACCAGGCTCCTGGTCCCGAATGGCTTCATCCGTTGTACTCGGTAACCGGGAACTCCATGGCCAGTGAGGCAACCATCGAGAGCCTGCCAGGATATGCCGGGTCGCGCCCGGTACGAATCGGCAACGCTGCCGACCACCAAGTGCAATTGGACGTCTTCGGCCCAATTGCTGAGCTGATCGACACTCTCAGTGGGTACAACGATGTGTTGAACGATTTCCAGTGGCGACTGCTGGAGCAGATGGCCGCGGCCGTCCTGTCCCGCTGGCACGAACCAGACCACGGAATCTGGGAAGCCCGTCGCCCACCCCGTCACCACGTCTACACCAAGGTCATGTGCTGGGTCACCTTGGACCGCGCCGTGCGCACCGCCGAGCGCTATGGACGGATCCCTGATCCGCTCTGGCGCACCACCGCCACAACCATCCGCACCGAAGTTCTCCAGCAAGGCTGGGACGAGGAATCCGCGTCGTACACCGTCGCCTACGACAGTCCCGACCTGGACGCTGCTGTCCTGCACATCGGCCTTTCCGGCCTGCTGGAGGTGACCGATGAACGGTTCCTGAAAACAGTGGATGCCGTCGAGCGCGTGCTGCGCGTAGGACCCACCGTTTTCCGGTACCGCTACGATGATGGGCTGCCCGGACTCGAAGGCGGCTTCCACATCTGCACGACCTGGCTGATCGAGGCTTATCTCGCGGTCGGCCGTACCGATGACGCCGAAGTACTTTTCGGGCAGCTGGTGAATCTTATAGGACCCACCGGGCTCTTGCCAGAAGAATATGACCCCACAACCGAAATGCATTTGGGCAACCATCCACAGGCATACTCCCACCTGGGCCTGATCCGCTGCGCCCAGCTCCTCGACCGGCACCAAAGCAAGGAGAGCTAAGCACGCAATCCGCGACCCCTGGCTTCACCACCAGTGGAACAGCTGGCGGTGTGCCACAAACAGAAGCGGCTGGCGCCACACCGCTAGCGGGTCCAGATGTACCGGCAAGACGTTTCTGTCAATCGTCATCGGGCACTCTGGAGCGGGGTTCTCGCGCGGGAGCACATGAAGAGACTCCTCTCGATTGCTTGATCGGAGCTCCCCGTTCAACAGGGCAGCGTCAATCGGAAACCAGATTGGCGTTGAGCAGTCCATGGCTGGGACAAATTTGGGTTATCCACGGCTGGAAATGGGAGCCGTCGGGGTAGCTCCCTAGCAGTAGTAGCGGTGGATAACCCATAAGAATTGTCCCCGGTTGTGGGCAGCGGCAGCATGCCTCTTCGCATTGGAGGCTGGGCACGCTCCACTTTTTTGCCCGGCAGCTAGGAGTTTCGAGCGGTTGCGGCAGTTCCCGCCGTCAGTTTGGGGTGTGCCTTGGCTAGACGCGCAAGCCCATGGATGACCGGGCCCGGGGCAAGTTGGCTCCCGTCGAACTGCTGAGGGCTGTTTGCCGTCCTGGACTGAGGGGTTAGAACCTTACCCACCCTTGGTATTGGCCGTGTCACGTCACGAACTACCTGAACTGCCAGCCGGTAACGCAGGAGTAACGGTGCTGGGCATTGACTGAGTCCGCCACCGTGGTCCGTGAAACTACCAAGGCGCGGATGAAGCAGGCACATGTAGCACTCGTAAGGAAGTGGCACCATTGGAAGATACTCCAGAGTTCGAGCTGAAAGTCATTGAGTCAAAAGACTCCGTAGAGGAACCGGGGCCTCGGGAAGCGGCCGATCAAGCAGACGTGTTCCCCACCGATGAAGAAGTACTGAGGGCGCTGCAATCGACTAAGGGCGCGGAAGCCGTTCTGCAGCAGTTTCCTCGCCTGGGTGACATCGCCAACTGGTTTCCTATCGCATTTTTTCATGCGTGTGGCAGATTCGGTGCGTACGCGAGGTACCTCGATATATGGGACGCAGACCGTTTTGACGGTGTACGCCCATCGGGTTCACACTCGAATGACACCTGCCTGGCATGGTTTTCAGAGGGTAATCATCCGAGCTGGGGAGAGAAAACGAGCAACACAGGAGTCATCAACTGCTACTTTCAAGCTCCTACGGCTGGCAATTATGTCTGCACTGTCCAACTACAGAGCTATCCGAATACTCGAAGGGCGATCGTCGATTGTTCAATCGACGGGCAACCATTTGGAGCGCTGCCCTTCACCGGTGACATCACGCAGCCGCACATGTCGGTTCTCTCCGCGGGGGGACATTCCTTCCGGATCCAGCAGGTGTCGGGGTCCTTTTTCTTCTTCAACATGGTGGTCCGAAGGGTATAAGTCATTCGCGGCGGCCCGCATAAATTCCTAGATGTCAGCCGCGATCGTGCCCTGATCATCGCCCGCCACTCGCTGCAAAGCAATCATTGCAACCTAACTGCGGGAGGGGGCCTCCTACCCCTGTCCTGGTCTCCCCGGCAGAGGAGGGTATGCGGTGACGGTTGGCTCCATACGCAGGAGGACATCATGCCCGACCTTTTCAACAACCCCGCGGGCTGGCGCTGCTGAACGGGCTACCGAAGGTCATGTACGGGATCGGAAGGGCTGGCCATGGGCAGTGCCTCGCAAAAAGCTAAGCGGGCGGCATCGGAAGCGGCGGAGGCCAGCCGCAGCCCGGCGTTACGGACACTGGCCCGCGCCGGGTTCGTCTTCATTGGTCTGGTCCACATCCTGATCGGTGTCATCGCCTTGCAGATCGACAGGGGGCAGGGCGGCCAGGCCGACCAGTCCGGCGCGATCGGATCGATAGCCTCCAAGCCGGGCGGTCCGCTCCTGCTCTGGGCTGGGCTCGTGGCATGCGCTGCACTGGCCCTGTGGATGGTTGGCGAAGCCTTCTTCGAGGCCAAGACCGAAACCGATTCCAAGAAGAAGCTGCGAAACAAGGAAACGGCCCCGGTCACCGCGGGCACCATAGGAGCCACCCCCCGAAGCGGCACTCCCAAGGGGTAGGGTGTGCCCTAGCCGACGAAGGGGTCACGATGAGCTACAAATATCGAACTGTTCGGGTTCACGGTACCGAGCTGGTTGGAACAATTGCGAGGAAGCACGGGAGTGCGGCTGAAATCTACGAAACGTCCAAAGACCTGAGCACATCAGTAGTTCCTGTGTTCTTCGAGGCAACGGGCGAGATCCGTTTCTTCGACAGGTCAGTGCTGGAGGACGTTGTGGCACCAGCCAGTTAACCGCCTAGGCATACCGGGGCGGGCACGCCGGCTTGGCCTGTGGGACCCATTTCAGGGGCAAATGGGGGTGTGCACAATGTCCACACTTTCGCCGTCGGAGCAGGTCGCACATCGGTTGGACTGCTTCGGATTCCGCATGTTCTCGCAGGTTCCCGGTGTTTACAAGGCCTGGAAGACGGTTCGAGCCCACCTCGGGCACAGCATATCCCCTCGTCAGAGGGGTTTTTGCTTTAACGTTTTGACATGGCTTGTGGTGGCGTCCCTCAGACGCAAAGGTTTGCGGGCTGTGGCCTGGCTTCCGCGGAGCCTACTGCCGGTGACACGGGTATGCTGGACGAAATCCCGGCTACCTAGCGTGACCATCGCCGGGCCACGACCCCCAGCAGTAGACCGGCAGACAGAGCACGGCGGGTCGCCGTCTTCCGCTTCCCGTGCCAGCCACCAGAGGCTGATCCCGTTCCCGGGGCCGGCTCAAAAAGATTCCCGCGGGTGGAACCGGCCGGTTTGGTGCGGTAGAGGTGTGTCTTGTCCACCTGGACAGCCATCATCCTCTCCATCAGCCCGGGCGTGATCTTGGACTGCATAACCGTATTCCGGCCCATTGGCCCCACAATGACCTCTCGCCGGGGACGGCGGGCGAGCTTGACGATCGCCCGCGCAACCCGTTCCGCTGTGTAAACAGGAGGCATTGCCTTCGCTTTTCGTCCTGTGTAGTTGGCCGTGTGCTGGAAAAAGGGCGTGTCGATGGTGGCGGGCATGACCGTGCACACTTTGATTCTCTTCGCTCCGTCGATCCACAGCTCTTGGCGCAAGCTAGTGGACAGGGCCCGGACGGCAGCTTTCGACATGGAGTAAGCGTGGGTATAGGGCTGGGGAACAGCCGCAACGATGGATGAGACGTTGATCAGCACGCCCCGGCCCTGGTCGCGGAAATGCGGAAGGGCCGTCCTGGCGCCGTGGACGTAGCCCATGACATCCACCTCGAGAATCCGGCGGAAGTCCTCAAGCGGAATATCCTGGAAGGGCGCGAAGGCTGTGACTGCGGCGTCGTTGACCCACACGTCGATTCGTCCGAACTGGGCCACTGCCCGCCGCCCTAGGCTCTGTACCGCCTCCGCATCAGATACATCGGTCGGCACCGCCAGCGCTGTTCCTCCTGCTTCGGTGCACTCCCGCGCCACTTCCTCCAGGGCTGCGCTTCGGCGCGCTGCCAGCACCACAAAGGCGCCTCGCTTCGCGAACGCAAGTGCAGTGGCACGGCCAATTCCACTCGACGCTCCAGTGATGACGACAACTGACTCTCTGACGCGCATGTGCGCCATCGTACTAGCCGCTTTCCTAAGAAGCGATGGTGAACGGTGGCTCGAGTACATCCAGGCCTGCTTGTCCCAATGCGAGCGCCCGGTTCTGAATAAGAAGAAGGTTGTTCCCAGGGCTGGCCTGTGCCGTTAGGGTGATCACGGGCGGTGCCGTTGGATTGCCCGGTTGGGTGATCAGTGCCGGTGACGGAGCTGATCCTAGCGATTTGATTCTCGGGAGGAAGCATGACCAGTCCAGAACAGGATCCGAGCCAGCAGGAAGGCCCCGCGGACGGTGGCGCGGCTGGTGTCCCCGGCACGCATGACGGGGGTGCCGACGGAGGAGCTGACAGCGGTGCAGACGGAGGCGCCGACGGTGGAGCCGATGGCGGTGCAGACGGCGGTGCCGATGGCGGTGCAGACGGTGGTGCCGATGGCGGCGCCGATGGCGGTGCAGACGGTGGTGCCGATGGCGGCGCCGATGGGGGAGCCGCAGAACGGGGCATCTGAATTTTGAGCACTACCCGCACGGATTTTCAGGACCCCGGCGCACTGGAAAGCGGCGGGGTCCTGGAGACACGTCTTATCAACATTGGCCGTGAGAGGTTCGCCGGCGAGGTCTGGGGGCGCACGGCGCTGCTCACGCGTGGCGCCGGCGACTTCTCGGATCTGTTCTCAGCCCAGGCCGTCGACGAACTGGTCTCGCGCCGCGGACTGCGCACACCCTTTCTCCGCGTCGCCAAGGGCGGCACTACGTTTCCCGACTCATCATTCACCTCAGCCGCCGGCGTCGGCGCCACCATCTCTGACCAGCTCGACGACACAGCGCTTTGGCGCAAATTCGCGGATGGTGCCACGCTCGTCCTGCAGGCTTTACACCGCACATGGGAGCCTGTCTCGGACTTCAGCAGCAGGCTGGGCACTGAGCTCGGACATCCGGTGCAGGCCAATGCCTACATCACGCCGCCTCAAAACCGTGGGTTCGACGATCACTACGACGTGCACGACGTCTTCGTCCTGCAGATTGAGGGGACCAAGCGCTGGATCATCCATGAGCCGGTTCACACGGATCCGTTGCGTGACCAACCCTGGACCGGCCGCCGCTCCGCCGTGGCCGAGGCCGCGAAAGGCGAGGCCCTCATCGACACGGTGCTAGAGCCTGGGGATGTCCTCTACCTGCCGCGTGGCTGGTTGCATGCCGCCCATGCGAAGGGCGAGGTCTCCATCCACCTCACGCTGGGAATCCATAGCTGGACCCGCTACGCATTGGCCGAACAGCTCGCCCAGGCCGCGCTTGCAGCGCTGTGCGACGATCCCGAGATGCGCCGTACGTTGCCCTTGGGCGTGGACGGGCCGAACGGGGAGATCGACGTCGTCCGTCGGCGACTGACGGACGCCCTCGCTGAGGCTGATGTCACTGCCCTGTTCCACCGCACCCGGCGAGGACAGGGACGCCCCGCGCCGCTGGGACCGTTGGCCCAGCTCGCCGCCGTCGACGGCCTGAGCCCCGAGTCCGTGGTGCGGCTTCGTGATGCACTGGAAGCACGGCTGGAGGGACCGCGCCTGACTACGCGCGTGGGTTGGCTCGACTTCCCGGACGCCGATCTGCCGTCTGTGATGTGCGCGCTGGACGGGGAGATTCACACCGCGGGTGATCTCGGCGTCGAACTCGTTGAAAGACTACTGCGCGCGGGGGTCCTCGTTCCCGTTGAACAGTGATCTAACCAATAACTCGGCCGCAGCGGCCGCCAAGGAGCGCTTTTTCTGTTCGGATGTCGCCCGTTTGCGCGGCGACCCGATTGCCGGTACGGCGTCGCACGGTGCCGTCTGGGTCCTCATTGAGTATCGGGGCGGGTGGCCGCTTAATGGTTTCGAGGGGCTTGATCTCGAGCCGGGGACCAAAACCATCGTGCTCTCCGCCGCGAAGGCGGCCCGGGCGCGGGTGCTGCTGGTGAGGCGGCCCGGCCCCCGCCGCCGTGAGGGTCAGAGCCATTGGGCCGTGCTACGCCACGATAACTCCGGTGCCTTTCGTCAGCATTGGGGAACGTGGAACCGGGATGAAGATCTGGCGGAGATTGCCACAGCCCTCAGCACCCCGGGAGAGCTCGGCCATCCGCCCGTCATCCTGGTGTGCACCCACAGTCAACGTGACCAGTGCTGTGCCGTGCGGGGACGGCCTGTGGGACGTGCGCTGACTGAGCGCTGGCCGGAGCTGGTGTGGGAATGCTCGCATGTAGGCGGTGACAGATTCGCAGGCAATGTCGTTGTCGCGCCGGACGGCGTGTACTACGGGAATCTGAGCGCTGGGTCGTCCGTCGCCACGATCGAAGAACATCTCGCCGGCCGTATCCACGCGGAGTACTTGCGCGGTTACACGGATCTCTTCCCAGCACAGCAGGCCGCCGTCGTGGCCGCGCTCGGACGTTTCGGCCCGGCCGGCCGGAATGACTATGTGGTTGCGGCGACTTCCCGCGATGGCGATTACTGGCGGATCCGCATCGTCGGCAGCCCGCCTCATCCGGCGCTTGTCGACGTCGAACTGCAGGCCCGCCCCGCCCCGCCGCGGCAACTGACCTGCCGCGGGCCGGCAATGAGCTCGGCTATTGTCTACGAGCTCATTTTGATCCGCGCAGTCTAAAGGACGGGTTTACCGGAGGCAGTTCGTTTGTCGATGAGTGGACGACGCTTCCAATCGACCAGCGACCCACACCTCGAGCACTGCATATTCGTTGAATTCGCCGATGCGGTGAGCCGCGAAACAGACCTAGCAACGAGGGCTAGCGGAAGTTGGCGTGTGGCGGGCATCACGGTCGCACGTCCCCGAGGCAGGGAGTGGTCGAAGCTAGCGTGGAACAACCGCCTATTAGCCAAAGGACCATGAAGACCACCTGCTCTCCCGTCAAAATCCTGACCGCTGTCACCGCCTTGGTGATGGCTGGGTCATTAGTAGGTTGTGAAGCTGCAGCCAACGCCCTTGAGGTCCTCGAGCCTGCCCCAGGCATGGGTTCCCCCGGCACGGTAAATTCGGCGTCTGCCGCTGACGCCCTCGTCCAGCTCGAAAGCATCCCGGTCAAGGGCCGCGCCCCGAAGACCGGCTATGACCGTGATGAGTTTGGACCTGCCTGGGCTGACACTGACCGCAACGGCTGCGACACCCGCAATGACATCCTTGCCCGGGACCTGGCCAACGAGACGTTCAAACCTGCCACCAACAACTGCGTTGTCGTCACAGGAAAGCTGGCTGATAAATACACCGGCACAACCATCAACTTCACCCGCGGCCAAGACACGAGCTCCGATGTCCAGATCGACCACATCGTCGCGCTCAGCGACGCTTGGCAGAAGGGCGCACAGCAGATCAGCGCCGACCAGCGAAGGGAATTAGCCAACGACCCGCTGAATCTCATGGCCGCCGATGGTCCCACGAACAGTGCCAAGGGCGACAAGGATGCAGCCACGTGGCTGCCGCCGAACAAGGCCTTCCGATGCGAATACGTGGCACGCCAAACTGCCGTCAAGGCCAAATACAGTCTCTGGGTGACACAATCCGAGCACGATTCAATTGCCGGCATTCTTGTAGGCTGCAAGTAGATCCTGTTAGCGCTGGGGGACTCATAGGAATGTCAGCAGCGACTTCACCGGCGGCGGCCTGCTACAACAGGATGGCCATCATTTCGGTTGTCTGCGCTGTCCTTGCTGTGGCCAAGTTCGTCTTCGCCGGCCTCTCCGTCCTGGCCGTCTCGCCGTCGGCGCGGGGCACGTGGCGCTGAACCAGTTCAACCTCAACGGCGGTCAGGGCAGGCAGCTCGCTCGCGTTTCACTCGCTATCGGGTACGCGATCGCGATCTTCGGTCTGCTCTTTTCCGTGATGGTTCTGTTCAGCGCCGTGCCCACCATGTAGCTTGCTCCTAGGAAGCGGATCATCCTTCGCGATGTTGATGGAGTGCTCAACCCGAAAGTCCGCCGCGATGGCGGTGGCAATCCAGACCGCAGCTCTCTGACGGGATGGTTGCCTTGGTGCGGCGGCTCGCTACCAAGGGCGGATTGCTGGGGCTAAATGTGTGCGGAGGCCGGTGGCGGCTCTTCGAGTGGCAGCTGCTATTGCAAGCGGAAGGCCCGCACCTCACGGAGCGGGCCTTCCGGAAATCTACTTAGTGGTGCAGGTCCAGGTGCTGTGGTTGTAGCCGCCGGTGCTGTTGGCCTCCACGTAGTTGGTCTCCAGCACGCAGGTTTGTCCATCCGAGTAGGAGATGACGTCCGAGCCGTCGACCCTGGCCACCTTCTGGTTGTAGTAGATCGTTCCGTCCGGTGTGGCGATCGATGAACCGAAGATGGACACGTACCTGCGGGTCCCATCGCTGGAATGTGAGCCGCCCGGGTAGGTGATGGAGTTGGAGTATTCGCGGTATCCCTGCAGGACTGCGACTCCTGCAGGCGTGACGACGATGTTGCGGCGCTCCGCCATGGTCAGGCATGTCGTGACGTCCGGGGCCAGCTCGGTGCAGCTGCTGGTTTCTGTCATTTTGGTGCCGTCGCTGCTGGCTGCTTGAGCCGGAAGGGCAACGCCCATCAGAGCTACAGCTACTGCGCCGCTGGCCGAGAGACGGAGAAGGTTTTTGGTGCGCATGAGACTGTTTCCCCCACGTGTAAAAGGCGGCCCCAGCGGCCGCTTGCGCAGCTTATCAGTTCGGTCACTTAGCCCAGGGGCCAGTGGACCTTGATGGGCCTCGGCGATCGGTCCCTTGCAGACATCCACGGTGTCGATGACGGGAGCTTCACCGTCACGTCAAAGAAGAGCAGCACTCCTCTTGAACGGGAAGGCGTCAACTGCACAGGTGCGTTCGGCGTCGAGCGCTCGACAGCGCCTATAAACCAGCAGGTCACCAGCCGCGATACCCGACGGATGAGGTATCTGGTAGTTGGTTCCCGCCGCGCCAAGAACGACAGGGGTGCCAGCCGAGCCAAAGCAACAGCCACGGCTGGCACCCCCTATGTCAGTTTCAGCCGGGGATATTGTCCACAATGATGGGGTACTTGAACACGCCAGTGTTCTCCTTGGTGGACGAGTCCTTTTGGTGCGTGAAGATGGTCACGAAATGCACGCCGTCCGTGAGTTGGGTCGTATCGATGGTCCACATGACATTACGGGGGCCATGACAAGTGCCTTTCACGTAAGGAGTGCAGGCGGTGATGCCGCTGCCAAGGACAAGTCCGCTAGAAGGCGGATTTGCGTGAATCTTCGGATCCACTGACACCATCCAACCGGTGATGTTCTTACTCACTCCATCCGTGGTTGTCTCGTGCGAGGCGATGAAGGAGTAAGTACCCTTGACCGGCGCGTAAGGCAGCGTTGGGGAGTAGGAAGACGTGCTGGACTTCAGCCGGGCGTAAGCGTACGCGTTGTTGGTGTGCCAGCCGTAGCCGTTCGTGTCGTGGCGGTTATAGTGGTCCACCGTCTTGCCATGCTGGATATTAGCCATGTAGCGGATAGCCGGGCGCACTGTCCCGTCAGCAACCTTTATCTCGAACCGGTTCTGCACCTGCTGCCACCCCGACTTATCGGCTGTGCCAACGTCGAAGGAAGTGGTCACCCAAAAGATGCCAGGTCCCCTGAACTTGGTGGAGTCGGAATTGTAAAAGGTAGCCTTCTCGCCGCAGGCAGAACAACTGTCTGTTGCGACCTCTTGCGTCATCCGGTGCAGGTAACCGTTCATGCCGTGCATGTCGATCCGCCAGTGGGCCGTAAGTACGGTTCCACCCGTCCTGACGGTCTGATCAGCAGGCAGGCAGGCCCCCAGGTGGGCGTGAGTCTCACGGTCCGACCACCACGACTGTGCTTCAAGGAAAGTCCGCGGCTCAGGGTACATGCCAGTACCAAGGCCAGCAGCTCCCGGGTCATCCGCCGGGGCGCCGACACATCGATATCCGGCCGCTTGGGCCGGACTGACCGGGCCAAGGAAGACGGCCACCAGCAACGCCCCGATCAGGGCGGACAGGATCTTTCGTTTTTTCCGAATCATGTGATCTTTCCCCTACAGCTTGAAGATTCGATTGGAACGCGTCCCACGCTATGGTTTCGTCGCGGCCATCCGGGACAACTTGGGAAGTTTGTGCCCGTGTCAATTCAAGGACTGACCGCTGCCCGGTGGCCGTAACGTCCGCGCCGTCCGTAACCGCTGCAGACTGAAAGATCAGCACCGAATGGTTGGAAGCGTTCGCGGCAACCCCGTGAACATCACGTCAGCAAGTGACATGGTTCTTGCTCTTGTTCGCCAGGGCGGCGCTCGTCGTGCCTATTTAGAGTCCATGCCGGAGGCAGCGGCCAGTCTCCTGATGATCGGGGAAATTCGTCGGCGCAGAATTCCTAAGCAAATTTCTCCGTGGATACTGACTGGACGTTTTCGCTTTCCTCAAGGGCTCCGGTAACTGAGGCTGTGAGGCTGTTGGCGATGTGGGTCCGTGCGAGTTCGGCTGCACCGGGGCCATCACCGGAGGATACAAGTTCAAGAATCTGGTGGTGCTGGTTCAGGTCTATGGTCCGGGGTTCATCACCGGATGGGAGTTCCAGGCCGAGGCGGCGGTAGCGGTCGGACTTGTCCCACAGGTCATCCAGGAGCTTGATCATGCTGGCGTTGTGGGAGGCGGCGTAGACGGCCCGATGGAATTCGCGGTGTGCCGTGATGGCCTCCTCGCCCCAGACGCGGGTGACCGGTAGCAGTTTCTCCGCTGCAGTCCGCATGGCGACGATGTCAGCTTCGGTCCGGCGGTGTGCCGCCAACTCGGTCGCTGACGGCTCCAGCGAGAGTCGGACTTCAAGCAGTTCACGGGCCTCTGAAGCACTCACGTCAGCCACACGGGAGTCCCGGTGGGTATCCATGATGATCAGGCCCTCGCTGGAGAGCCGGCGGATCGCTTCACGCAGGGGAGTGATGCTCATCTGCATCTTGTCAGCCAGTTCGTACTGGGAGACGCGCGAGCCGGGAGCGAGGCCGCCGGAGAGGATCAGTTGGCGGAGTTCGCCGTACGCCAGGGTGCCCTTACTGGAAAAGACGTTCGTGGTGCTCATTCTGACGCTCCGACTCCTATTGATGCGGGACACAACGCTGGTTTGAAACATCTTATAAGAACATGGACGAGAAGACTTGTGCGCCCCGTCACTCCCAGGCTAACCTTGATTCAGGTCTTATAAGATATTCGCTGGATGGGCCTAATGTCCTCGCACCTCGGGCTGACCCTCGGCCCGAAGGCTTATAAGAAATAAGATCACTATAGGAAGAGATTCAAAGATGAAAATCGTTTCCGCCCACGTGGGCACCATTCCCATCAGCTCGTCGATCCGCAACGCCTTCATTGACTTCACCAAGATGGACTGCACGATCATCGCGCTCGTCTCCGATGTATTCGTCGACGGCAAGCCCCTGGTCGGCTACGGTTTCAACTCCAACGGCCGCTACAACGCCACGGGCATCCTGAAGGACCGCATCCTTCCGCGCATCATGGACGCCCCGTCCGAAGACCTGCTTGATGAGGACGGCCAGCTCTCGCCGGAAAAGGCGTGGGACCTGATGATGTCCAACGAAAAGCCCGGCGGCCACGGTGAGCGCTCGGTCGCCGTCGGCGTGGCAGACATGGCCCTGCACGACCTCGCCGCGAAGATCGCCGGCGTCCCGCTGTACCGGTGGATCTCGGATCACTACGGTGACGGCAACCCGGACAAGGACGTCTTCGTCTACGCCGCTGGCGGCTATTACGCTCCTGGCAAGAGCCTTGAGGACCTGCAGAACGAAATGCGTGGCTTCCTGGCCAAGGGCTATGACGTGGTCAAAATGAAGATCGGCGGCGCGGACCTGGCCGAAGACCTCCGCCGCATCGAGGCCGTGATCGAGGTCCTCGACGGCGACGGCTCCCGCCTCATGGTCGACGTCAACGGCAAATTCGACTTGGAAACGGCGCTGGAATACGGCAAAGCCATCGACCAGTACGGACTGTTCTGGTACGAGGAAGTGGGCGACCCGCTGGACTACGCTCTGAACGCCACCCTCTCCGAGCACTACAAAAACCCGATCGCAACCGGAGAGAACCTCTTCTCCCTCCAGGATGCCCGCAACCTGGTCCGCTACGGCGGTATGCGCCCGGACCGCGACTTCATCCAGGTGGACCCTGCCCTGAGCTACGGCCTGACAGAATACCGCCGGATCCAGGACATGCTCGCCCAGCACGGCTGGTCCTCACGCCGCTGCATCCCGCACGGCGGCCACCAGTTCTCCCTGCACATCGCAGCAGCCCTCAAGCTCGGCGGAAACGAATCCTACCCCGGCGAATTCCAGCCCACCGGCGGCTTCACTGACGACGCTGTCATCGTCAACAGCCGCGTGGCCCCGGGCGACCTGCCGGGCATCGGGCTCGAGGGTAAGGCCGAGTTCTACAAGGTCCTGCGCGCACTGCACGATTAATCACTCCGGTAGTGCCCTGGTCCCGGGCAGCATCACTGCCCGGGACCGCACCTCTCAAATTTTCCCTGTCTGTCGTGCAAAGGAGCACCCAAGATGTCGTCCCACACCGTGCAGAACCCACAACATTCCGCCCACCCGCCCAAACAGCGCTCCCGGTTCGGCCGGCTAATGCGCGAACTCTGGTTCCAAGTCGTCCTGGGCGCCGTCCTGGGCATCGCCGTCGGCTTCCTCCTGCCCGAAGTCGGCAAACAGCTCACACCGCTCAGCGACTGGTTCATCGCCCTGGTGAAGATGATCGTCATTCCGGTGGTGTTCTGCGTTGTTTCCCTTGGCATCGCATCCATGGACAGCCTGCGCAAAGCCGGCCGCATCGGTGTGAAGGCCCTGGGCTACTTCCTCGCCCTGTCCCTGCTGTCGATGCTCATCGGCCTCGTTGTCGCCAACGTATTCCGTCCCGGTGATGGCATGAACATCGATCCGTCCCAGCTGGACTCCAGCAAAGTCCCCGCGAAAGCCAGCGAAGGCTTCGACGGCATCGAGTTCGTCAACAACATCATCCCCGAGTCCCTGTTCGGCGCCCTGACCGGCCACACCATCATTGCCGCGCTGATGGTCTCCATCATCTTTGGCGCCGCAATGAATGTCTCCGGTGAAGCCGGTGCTTTCCTGACCAAAGGCATCCAGGCCCTGTCCACGGTGATCTTCAAGATCGTCAACTGGGTCATGCGTCTTGCCCCCATCGGCACCTTCGGTGCACTGGCGGCCGTGGTGGCCAACTACGGCACCCAAAGCCTGCAGCAACTCGGTTACCTCGTCCTGCTGTTCACCGGAACCTGCATTGTGTACGTCCTTGTGGTCCTGGGCATCATCGCCCGTACCTGCGGACTGAACATCTTCACGGTCATGCGCTACTTCAAGGCCGAACTGCTGATCGCCCTGAGCACCTGCTCCAGCGAAGCAGTCCTGCCGCAGCTGATCAAGAAACTCGAAGCCATGGGCGTGGGCAAGTCCACAGTAGGCATCGTCATCCCGTCCGGGTTCTCCTTTAACCTCGACGGCTCTGCCGTCTACCTGACCATGGCCTCGGTGTTCCTGGCCCAGGCCGTAGGCATGGACCTGTCCTGGGAACAACAGCTGGTCATGGTCGGCGTCATGATGCTCACCAGCAAGGGCACCGCTGGAATTGCAGGCGGCGCGTTCATCGTCCTTGCCAGCACCTTGAGCTCCGTCGGCGGCATCCCGCTTGCCGCTCTCGCCCTCATCGTCGGCATCGACCGGCTCCTGAACGAAGGCAGGGTGTTCATCAACGTCCTCGGCAACGTGATGGCGGCGGTCGTCGTCGGCAAGTGGGAAAAGGACTACGACCCGGAACAGGCCCGTCAGGCCCTGCACGCCGCCGGCCAGAAAAAGAACGAGTTCGAGTCAAAGCCAATCACCACTGTGGAGGCGGACAAGGTAGACGTCCACTAACACCGCATGTTTCAGGGCCGCCGCGCACACCGCGGCGGCCCTGCCCCCGTGAACTAAAACCCACAGCCGCTAATCGCAGCGCATCATCCCCGGCAATCACATGAGGAACCTACCTGCGCCATGTCCGCCCGCATCCTGATCACCACCGACTACCTCCACCCGGGAGATCCCGTGGACGAACTCCTGCTCGAGCACGGCCTGGAACCTGTCTACTCTCCCTCCCGGGGGCCACGGACCCTTGAGGAACGGCGCTCCTTGTTCGACGGCGTCTCCGGAGCAATCCTCGCCAGCGAACCGGTCACCGCCGACATGCTCACAGGCGCTGCCTCCCTAAAGGTCATCGCGCGCAGCGGCGTAGGGTACGACTCCATCGACCTCCAGGCGGCGGCCGCACAAGGAATCAGGGTCTGTAACGCGCCCGGGACAAACCACCACTCCGTCGCCGAACTCACCATCGGACTGATCATCATGGCCGCACGGCGCCTCGGCGAGGTCACCGCCGCCGTCCGCCAAGGTCACTGGCCCCGGGACGCCGGCAACGAACTGCGAGGCTCCACCCTCGGCATCATCGGGCATGGCCCCAGCGGACGCGCCACCGCAAACCTGGGGGCCGCCCTCGGCATGACCGTCCTCGTTAGTACCGCCCACCCCGACCCTGACACCAGCGCCGTCCGGTTCGCCGATATCGACACCGTCATCCGGGAGGCCGACTACCTCTCCCTGCACACCCGCGGAGGCCGGTCCGCGGGCAAACTTATCGACGCGCCCCGGCTGGAGGCGATGAAACCCACCGCCGTCCTCATCAACACCGCCCGCGGCTCACTCGTAGATGAAAAGGCCTTGGCCAAAGCACTGTACAACGGCACCATCGCCGGGGCCGCTTTGGACGTGCTCGAGATCGAACCGCTGCCCTCGGACAGCCCCCTTCGGGGTCTGGACAACATCCTCATTACCTCCCATCTCGCCGGACAAACCATCGAGGCACGGACACGGGCCGGTCTGGCAGCGGCCCAGGCCGTCGTCGACGTCCTCGAAAACCGTGAACCGGCACACCCTGTCGACCGCTAATCCGAACCCGAATCAAAGCAACGAAGGATCCCTGATGTCGAAACCACACCGCATCGCAGTCATTCCCGGCGACGGAATCGGCACCGAAGTCGTACCCGAAGGGCTGCGCGTCCTGGACGCCGCAGCCTCAGCGTTCGACCTCAACCTCGCATACGAGCACTTCGATTACGCCTCGGCCGACTACTACGCCCGGCACGGGAAGATGCTCCCAGACGGCTGGTTCGACGAGCTGAACCAGTTCGATTCCATCTTCTTCGGCGCCGTGGGATGGCCCGACGTCGTCCCTGACCACATCTCGCTGTGGGGAAGCCTTCTGCAGTTCCGCCGCCACTTCGACCAGTACGTCAGCCTCCGCCCGGTCAAACTCCTGCCCGGTGTACCCAGCCCCTTGGCCGGCAGAGTCCCGGGCGATGTGGACTTCTACGTCGTGCGCGAAAACACCGAGGGCGAATACTCCAGCATCGGCGGGAAGATCTTCGAAGGCACCGACCGCGAAACCGTGGTCCAGGAAACCGTCATGACCCGCACCGGCGTGGACCGGATCCTCAAGTACGCCTTCGACCTGGCCCGGAGCAGGCCCAAGAAGCACCTGACTTCCGCCACCAAGAGCAACGGCATCTCCATCACCATGCCCTATTGGGATGAACGCGTGCAGGCCATCTCCGCTGACTATCCCGAGATCGACGTGGACAAGTACCACATCGACATCTTGGCCGCTAACTTCGTCATGCACCCGGATTGGTTCGACGTCGTCGTCGCCAGCAACCTCTTCGGTGATATAATCTCCGACCTCGGACCCGCCTGCACCGGAACCATAGGCATCGCCCCCAGCGACAACATCAACCCTGAGCGGAAGTTTCCCAGCCTCTTCAAGCCCGTCCACGGCTCCGCCCCGGACATCGCCGGCAAGGGCATCGCCAACCCCATCGGGCAAATTTGGTGCGCCGCCATGATGCTCGACCACCTGGACGAACCCGAAGCCGCGGCCGCCATCACCACCGCGATGGAAACCGTGCTGGCCCGTGGATCCCAGGCCCTGACTCCGGACATGGGTGGTACCGCCACCACGGAAAGCCTCGGCAAGGCAGTGGCCACCGTTCTCAAAAATCGAACTTCACTCTGACGGTCCCTTGAAATTGCCTGACGCCGGGTCCGGGTGTGCCCTAAAACAGTTGGCATATACGCCAAGTGGCTGAACTTTCCGTATTGGATGCCGTGTTTCCGTGTTCGGTCATCTCTGTTGTCGCCATTAGGGCAGTCGTTTTTGACGATGCAGCCTGTCGGCTGAAGTTATTGGCTGCTGGCGTGTTGCACGGCAGCGAGGTGTTCGGGGTGCACGGGGGTCATGCGGGCCTGATAGTCAGGGTGTTTGCGGAGCCAGGTCTTGACGTAGGGGCAGACGGGGACGACGGCGATTCCGGCTGCGAGGGTGTCATCGAGGGCGTCCTGCACGAGGCGGGCGGCGAGGCCTTGCCCGGCGTAGTCTTCGCTGACTGTGGTGTGGTAAAAAATCCGCTCCGGTCCTTTTGTGCTGTTGTGGGGAAGGTAGTGGGCTTTGCCGATGACGGTGTCGCCGTCGAGGAGTTCATAGCGACGGCGTTGGGGGGCGTTGCGGACGGTGATGGTGGCGTTGTTTTCCAAGAGAAAAGTTCTTTCCTTGAGGTCGTGCTTCAGCCGCGGGGGCGTAGCTGGACGTTGGGCAGTTCCGGGGCGGGCAGCGGGTTCGGGTAGCCTTCGGGGTATGGTCCGAAACGGGGGTAAGGGGCCCCGTCGGGGTAGGTGTTGCCGGCGGGAGGCCCGGCTGGTTCGGCGGCGATTTCTGCCTGCCATGCAGCCCGGTAGCTGACTACTTCATCGTGGGTGCGCCCGACGAAGTTCCACCACATCACGATGTGTTCCCGGAGTGGTTCGCCGCCGATGATCAGCACCCGGGCGGGGGTTTTACCGGCTTGGAGGATGATGCTGCTCCGTCCCGGCGCAAGGTAGTGGAGGTGGTCCACGGACATGAGTGTGGCGTCCAGGAAGATTTCTCCGGTGTCGACCAGGATCCCGTGTTCAAAGGACGGGTCGAG
The DNA here is from genome assembly GCF_054792695.1 of Arthrobacter sp. Z1-9. NCBI lineage: Bacteria > Bacillati > Actinomycetota > Actinomycetes > Micrococcales > Micrococcaceae > Arthrobacter > Arthrobacter sp. Z1-9. Next base: position 1,946,299 of record NZ_CP096456.1, read on the forward strand.
GGTTAGTTCGAGGCGTGAACCTGCCTTGAGCACGGCCTCGGCGCCGAGCAGGGGAGGGGTGTAGGTGGCTACGGGGGAGGTGGATCCGGCCAGGGAGCCGATGAAGACCCGCAGTTCTGTGCCGTCGCCGGAGACGGGTTCCGGGGCGTAGTGTTCAAAGGTCGGGGGCATGTTCCTGGTCGCGTCGGGCAGGGCGTACCAGAGTTGGGCTCCGTGCAGGATGCCGGTGTCCGGGGTGGAAAACTCCTGGTGCGAGATTCCCCGTCCGGCGATCATGAGGTTGACCTCCCCTGGCCGGACGATCGCCTCGTAGCCTGCGGAGTCGCGGTGGGCGATTTTGCCGGTGAAGAGCCAGCTCACGGTGGCCAGGCCGGTGTGTGGGTGCCGTGGGACGCGCATGCCTCCCGATTCCGGTACGAGGTCAGGCCCGTAGTGGTCCAGGAAGCACCACGCGCCGATGAGGCTGCGTTGCTTCTGGGGAAGGGTACGACGGACGGGCATGGCGCGCGGGCCGCCCAGGGGAACTTCCCGCGGAACCAGGAGCTCCACTTCCTGCGTGCCTGTCATTTCGGCGCAGATGATTTCTTCGGGGGCTGTTTCGAGGTTGCTCATGACAGGACCCTTCGGGATGCCGTTGGCGGCTGGCTGCTGGGGCTGGGGCTGGGCGCAGTCCGGGGACGGACGGGATGGCCGCTGAGGAGGGACACGCGGTTGAAGGCGTTCATGATGATGGCGCACCACTGCAACGCCGAGAACTGCGCGTCGGTGGGAGCGGCGCGCGCCGCCACGAGTTCGGAAGGGATGTTCCCGTCACCGGCCATAACAACTCCTTTTGATAAGACAGGACGAGATGGTCGGGCCACCGTCCTGGTCCCACAGCCGCTGATCAGCTGACTTATGCGACCCTTATGATCCTTGCAATGCCAAGGCTTCGAAGCAATGTCTTGCTCTATCAATTGTGGGCGAGCCAGGCCCTTTGCGGCTTCGAGGTCGCTGGCTGAATCCCGTGCTGGCCGGGTGCTGTACCTACCAACTCCAACCCCTCCGGGTGACGCACCTCACGTCAGGAAAGTTTGATCATTCAATGATTCACCGGCATGATGGATGCAGTAAGTACATGCAGATGCATCTAGTTAGGGAGTCGCAATGACCAGGATCGCCATCATCACCGGCAGCACCCGTCCGGGCCGCATCAACCACCAGGTCGCCCAGTGGGTCCTCGATCAGACTGCGGACCGCACGGACGCCGAGTACGAAATCGTCGACATCGCCGACTTCAACCTTCCGGTTCTCGATGAGGCCTACCCGGCCGCCTACCAGAACTACCAGAACGACCACACCAAGGCCTTCTCAGCCAAGATCGCCGAATTCGACGGCTACATCTTTGTGGTCGCCGAGTACAACCACTCCATCAGCGGCGCGCTGAAAAACGCCCTTGATTACCTGAATGTTGAATTCAACAACAAGGCCGCCGGCTTCGTTTCCTACGGCTCCAAGGGCGGGGCCCGCGCCGTCGAGCACCTTCGGGGTATCGCCTCTGAACTTCAACTGGCACATGTTCGCAACCAGGTCATGTTCTCGATCTTCACCGACGTGGTGAACTTCACCACCTTCAGGCCCACGGAACAGTCCGCCGCTGCCCTCGTCCCGATGCTGGACCAGCTGATCCTCTGGACGCGCGCCATGGAATATGCACGCAGCGAGGCCCTCGTAACCGCCGGCTAGCACCGCCCCCGGCAACAAAACCGCCGAACGTTGAAAGATTGCACTGCAAAGCCCCAGGGTCGCCCCTGGGGCTTTGCAGTGCAATCGGCAGTCACGACCGGGAGTCAGCGACCTATCAGCCCTTCCCGAGGTGTCTGGCCCAGCCGGAGGGTTAGGTGCGGCCGGCAGCGGCTTGAAGGTCGGCGACGACGGACTCGGGTTCTGATGCCAAAGGAAGGTTCTGTTGGTCCCGGACTCCGTCGATGGCGCCGCTGGGATCGTGGACAAAGGTTGATCGACTCGCCGGTTCCAGCGGCACACCCACGGGTTCAACGCCGCCCTTGAACGCGTCAAGGCGCAGGCGGCCAATTGAACAACAACGTGAATAGCCCTCAACTCCCGCAGGTCCGGCGGCAGCTTGCGGTGACACATACCGGCAAAGGTCCACACAATTATCGCCGCTGTGAAAGGCTGCAGTTGTGGACACCTCATCGCGGGAACATGACCTTGTTCTCTTCGGAGCGACGGGTTTCGTTGGCCGTCTGATCGCCGCCTACGTCGCGGAGCACGCATCGGCCGGTATGCGGGTGGGACTAGCGGGCCGGTCCAGGTCCAAACTCGAGGCGGTGCGCTCGCAGTTGCCGGTCGCGGCGCACGGATGGGCCCTCATCGAGGCCGACTCGGAGGATGCGGACTCGATCGCCGCCCTGGCCGCGGGCACACGCGTGTTCTTCACTGCCGTCGGTCCATATGCGAAACATGGACTACCTGTCGTCGACGCCTGCGCACGGGCCGGTACCCACTACGCCGACCTCGCTGGTGAGGTGTCCTTCATCCGGGAGGCGATTGATCGCTACGACGCTCTGGCCAGGACGAGCGGGGCCAGGATCGTGCACTCCTGCGGCTACGACTCGGTTCCGTCCGACCTCGCTGTACTGCTGCTGCATCAGGCGGCAGAAGCCGATGGCGCCGGCGGTTTGGCCGAGGTCCAACTTGTTGCTACGGCCAAGGGTGGCGTCAGCGGAGGCACGCTCGAGTCGATGCGCGGGCAGCTCGACGCGATGCGACTGAGCCCTGCCCTGCTGTCATTAGCTGCGGACCCCTACGCCCTGAGCCCTGACCGCACACGCGAACCGACGACACAACAGCCTCCTGACGCCGGTCCTGTGCGGCGTTCCGCTGACGGCACCTGGACCGCGCCTTTCATCATGGCCCCGGTCAACACTCGGATAGTGCGCCGCAGCAACGCATTGCAGGGCTGGGCCTACGGCCGCTCCCTTCAGTACGGCGAGGCGATTGGGGTGGCCCGGGGACCGGCAGGAGCAGTCATCGCCAGGGCAGCGGCGCTCGGGCTTCGGGCTTTCACGGGCGCGATGGCGTTCCCGCCTACCCGGCGGGTGCTCGACCGCTTTCTTCCGGCACCAGGTTCGGGTCCGGGCGCCAGCACGCAGCGCGAGGGCTGGTTCCACTCCCAGGTAACCGCCCGCACCGAGGACGGCCAGCGATACCAGGCGATTGCTGCCGGCCCCGGTGATCCCGGCTATGCCGCCACCGCCGTGATGGCAGGGGAGACTGCACTCGCTCTTGCCCTCGATGGTGACCGGCTGCCGGCCGCAAGAGGGTCGCTGACACCGGCCACTGCACTCGGCACCGTGCTCGTGCAGCGACTCCGCGCGGCCGGGCACACTTACCAGGTAATCAAACTCGCCTGAACCCAGGTCCTGCCGGTCTCCGGCTAACGGGGAACAGCCAGACACGGATAGTAATGGCCTCGCAGTCTTTGTATGGTCATGGGGTCAGTTCCTTAGGCCATTCCATGAAGGGCCGGGCGGAAGTGCGTAACGGGAGCGGGGCTGTCCACTGCTGAGCGCTTGATCAGGATGCTGATGCCGAGGGCGGCTATCCAGAGGCCCCAGCCGGTGCTGCCGATCAGGCCGGCGAGGTCCCAGACCGGGAAACCGGGGACAGCGGTGGCAAGGATATCGCCCTGATTGAGCAGATAGATGCTGCTGGTGATGAGGCCGGCGGCGCCGATCCATCGGGGAAGAAATCCTCTGGGCAGGATCATGACGCTGACAGCGGCGGACCATCCGATCACCAGCAGCTGGCCCAGGTGCTCGCCCAGCAGCGCCCCGCCGAACTGGTGCTGTGCTGTCCAGGCGGCGGCCACAGCAGCCCGTGTTTGCCCGTCACCTGTCGCGTAGGTGCTGGCCAGTGCCGGGACGACAAAGACCCAGCGCAGGAACCCGATGAGCGACAGGACCACGGAGGCAGCCCCGGCATAAGTGGCAATCTTTACAACGTGATTCCCCTGCAGGTCGAGTGCGGCCGGAAGCAGCAGGATCGGGATGGCCAGGAGCCCGTAGGTCCAGGCCGCCGCGAACCAGGCCCACACCAGTGCAGGCCCGCCGGCGGTAAAGGCGGGCAGCACCACCTCGGCCGGCTCCCGCAACACGTCCGGCCAGTCGAACATCACCGACAGCGCTGTAGCCGCTGCCGCGAACGCCAGGGCGCTGATGGCAAAAAGGCCGCCGGTGGCGATCCGAAGTTTTATGGTTGGGCTGGTATTCATGGCGGTCTCCCTGCCTATTTCTGTACGGCGTACAAATTGGACGCTGTACAATCGTGTACGCTGTACAGAGTAAAGTCAAGAGAGGGACTAATGACGACCCAAGCACGCAGTTCCCGGCCCGGTCCGCGCCGCACCCTGACGGAGGAAGAGATCATGGGCGCCGCCCTCGACCTCCTGGATGAAGGGGGCGTGAACGCGGCATCCGTGCGGGGAATCGCGGCCCGGGTAGGGGTTGCGCCGAACGCCGTCTATACGTACTTCCCGGATAAGGCCGCCGTCGTGAAGGCCATTGTTGAGCACCTGCTGGGACAGGTGGACCTGGCGGTATTCTCGGACCGCGATGTTCCCTGGCGCCAGCGGATTGAGTCGCTGGCGTTGGAACTCAGGGAGCGGCTTACCGCCCATCCGGGAGCGGTGACCCTGATGATCGGGGGACCGATGGACGGTCCACGGGCCCTTGCGCTGAACGAACACCTCATGGAGACGCTTCAGGATTCCGGGTTGGACGCCGCAGAGGCGGCGAAGGCGTCGTACCTGCTGATCGTCTACGTCTTCGGCTCGATAGCGCTGGAGACGGCAGAGCTAGGTGGTCAGCGCGGGGGAAGTTCGGAAGGCGAAAGGATTGCCTCCCGTCTGGAGGGGTTCTCGGCGATACCGGCCGGCACTTACCCGCTGTCCGCGGGAGCAGCAGATGTCATGGCCGGGTACGTCTCCACCGAGCAATACGCGTGGGGACTGCACAAAGTGCTCGACGGGATCAGCGGAACATAAGCGCCAGGGCTGGGTGCAGATGGCGCGGGTCCGCGGGCGAAGAGCATGCTGTACGAGCCCCTACGGAACGTCCTGGTGCCGTGCCGCGGTTCCTGACGGTTCCCGTTGCAGCTGCCGGAGGGCGAGCAGCGGAAACAGGAGCACTGAAAGCATTCCTGCTCCAACCAGAGCGGACGAAATTGCGCTGGAGATGAGCCCTTCGTTCCGGCCGATGGCTGTCACCGCGACGATGATCGGCAAGCCGGTGGCCCCAAACAGAACGATGGCGCGTTTGTCGGCCCAGTTGGACTTGGGCGGAGCGGCGAGCAGCGACGGCAGTCCGCGGATGGCGAGCAGGAGGAGCAGGAACAGGGGGACCAGCGCCAGGGCGCCCGGGCTCGCGGTAAGTGCGCGCAGGTCGAAGTCGATGCCGGTGTCGATAAAGAAGACCGGCACCAGGAATCCGAACGCGACGGCGTCCACTTTCGTCTCAATGACGTGCCGGTCCTGCTCGGGAGCGCGCGCGATGGCGACCTTCCAGAGGACGCCTGCGGCGAAGGCGCCCAGCAGCATGTCGAGGCCCAGAACCATGCTGAGCACAACGAGCACGGTGAGGATGAACATGACGGACCTGACGGCGAACTGCCCGCTGGTGTGCAGGGTCCTGGTGACCTGTGAATGGAGCAAAGTGTGCCGTGCGCGGGAGGCGAGATGAATTGCCACACCGGTTAGGAGAACAAACCCGAGCAGTACTGCTGTGGCCAGCCCCAGTTCCCTGCCGCTAAAGAACAGTGAGATGGCCACCAGAGGTCCAAACTCCCCGGCGGCACCAAGTGCGGTGACCGCGGTACCCAATGGGGATTTCGATGTGCCGGCGTCGCGAAGGATAGGCAACAGCGTGCCCAGAGCCGTGGAGCACAAGGCGACGCCGATAATCACTGCGGCAGCCGGCGTCCGGGCCAGGACAAAGCCCGCACCAATGCCTGCCGCCAGGGAGATGACCCATCCGGCGGACGCGCGGGTAATGGGACGGCCGCGGATGGCGGCGAAATCGACCTCATTGCCGGCAACGAAGAAAAGCATGGCCAGCCCGAACTGCGCCAACGTGTCGACGAATTCGGATGGCTGGATCCACCCCAGGAGGCTGGGGCCGAGCACGATTCCCAGGACGATCTCGAACACCACGATGGGCACCCTGACAAAACGATCCAGGAAACGGGCCGCAAGGGGCGCTACAACAGCCAGCAGAGCGATCAGAACCAAGGACGCGGACAAGCCCTGCATCAGCGGTACCTCCGGTACCTCGGCTGCTTCGAAGGAAACGTAAGTCCAAAGCTACCGCCACCCTCAGCGACGGCGCCAGCACACGAAGCCCCTTGTGCCCCCTTCTTCGGTGCGGCAAGCAGCGTCACTCGATGGTGGTACGCCCAGGGGTTTCTCCGCGTTATCGTTTTCCGTAATGCGCGTGCACGCCGGGTAGCCACTCGCGGGCATAGCGTCATGCATCGGCAGGAAAGCTGGAGGCGGAGGGCTCGGATGGCTGTTGAACTGACCAATGGCGGGTTGGAGCGCCTGTCCACGGGCTCGGCGTGGGCCGAGGGTCCCTTATGGGTGCCGTCGTCCCGGACCGTGCGCTGGAGCGATATCCCCAACGACCGCATTCTCGAATTCAACCCCGCCACAGGAGTAACCCGTGAGTACGGGCTTGGGGTTGAATTCACCAATGGCCGGACCCTCGACCTCGACGGGACTGTTGTGCAGTGCAGCCATGGGCGCCGCCGGGTTGAGCGTGACCGCGGGGGAGCTGTGACAGGGCTGGTTGATTCCTTCCAGGGGCGCCGACTGAACTCGCCCAACGACGTCGTGATTGCCCGCGACTCCAGTATCTGGTTCACGGACCCGCCGTACGGGATCCTCCCGGGCACCAAGGAAGGGCATGAGGGAGAGCAGGAGTACGGCGGCTGCTACGTTTTCCGGTTCGAGCCCGCCTCGGGGACCCTCACTGCTGTGATCACTGACCTTGTGTATCCGAACGGTCTGGCCTTTTCACCGGACGAGTCGGTCCTTTACGTTACGGACACCGCCGGGCCGGCTCATGGGGTGCCGCTGAGAATCGTCGCCTACGATGTCCGGGGCGGTGTGTGCAGCCGCCGCACCACCGCCGTCGAGCTTGAAGAAGGCCACGCTGCTGACGGCCTGAGGGTGGACCTCCAAGGCAGGATCTGGACTTCTGCCGGGGAAGCAGTGCGCGTCTACTCCCCGTCCTTCGATCTCCTGGAAACCTTCCCAGTGCCCGAAAGAGTATCGAACCTGTGCTTCGGCGGCACGGACGGCCAGGACCTCTACATCACCGCGACCACCAGCCTGTATCGGATCCGCACCACCACCCGGGATGCTGCCGCCCGCAATTCTTGAGCGCGAGGAACACCGCGGCAGCGGCGCCGTCGTTCTATCTAGGCTCTGGGCACCAGCCGGTAGCGCACATGGGTCACCAGGCGCGTACCGCTTACTTCCGTCGGCTCAAGCTTGAGGTTTCCGACGCCGTCCAGCAGCCTCTCGCCCGCCCCCAGGGTAAGCGGCGCGATGTGCAGCCGCAGCTCGTAGATCAGCCCTGCCGAAAGGAATTGGCGGGCAGTTTCTGCACCCCCGGCGACGGCGACATCTTTACCGGCAGCGGCCGCGCGCGCCTGGGCCAGTGCGGACTCGACCCCGTCGTTCACGAAATGGAACGTTGTGCCGCCCTGCATCTGCAGGGGAGGGCGTGGGTGATGCGTGAGTACAAAAACGGGGGCGTGGTACGGCGGCTCTTCACCCCACCAGCCGCGCCAGCCCTCATCCCATGGCCCCGCCCCGGGACCGGCGAACATGTTGCGGCCCATGATGTACGCGCCCGCGGAGAGAATGCCCTCAAGCGCTGCTGCGTTGGCCTCGGGTTCTTCGAACTGCCACCGGTGCAGGTCCTCGCCGCCCTCACCTAACGGGTTGGAGGGGCTTTGACGGGGGCCGGCGAGGAAGCCGTCAAGGGATACGGTGAGATCGCAGGTGACGCTGTTCATGACTTCCTTCTGCGGTGGGAGGGATGTTCAGAGCGCGGTTCGATAACGGCCATGCTAGGGGCGTTCGACGGCGACCGGAAGGGGCGGCGTCGACCTTGCCGTCCGCGGGTGGGCAGGTAGGATCTCGCGCATGGAATCCGTTGTTATGTACAGCATCGCTGAGGGCGTCGACCGGTCACGCGTTATGGAAACGTATCCCCGCCACCAGGCTTACTTCGAAGCGTTCCGCGCCAACGGCGGCGGTCTCCTGGCGCTGGGTCCGTTCCTGACCCCGGATCCGGCCGGTTCGTCCATGGGGCTTTTTACCTCGAGGGAGGAAGCCGCACGCTTCGTTGCCGAGGATCCCTTTGTTGTGGAAGGACTGGCCGTGCCGCGAATCCTGGAGTGGGACGCAGTACGTTTCGACTAGGCACGGGCTCCTTGCGTACCCGGGCGGCGGCCCGTCATGGCAGCAGGAAGCGGCTCACCGCTGTGAACAGCCTCCACCTCACCTCTCCTGCGAGCTGGAAGAATCCACACATGCGCTTTGACCCGAGCACCCTTGAACTGCAGAGCACCCTTGAACTGCAGGGCAGCCCAGGACTCCTGAAGGCTACCCACCTTCCCCACGAACTGCCCCTGCAGCTCCCGCCCATGAGCAACACCGAGGATCGGCACAGCAGGTGGCGGCTCACCAACCGCTACATCGAGTGCTCTGGCCGGCCGGCGGTGCCGGTGTCAGGCGAAATCCACTTCAGCCGGCTTCCCCGGGCACGCTGGGAGGAGCGGCTGAGGCTGATGAAGTCAGGCGGCATCACCGTGGTTGCCTGCTACGTCTTTTGGATCCACCACGAACAGACTGAGGGCGAGGCGCGCTTCGACGGCAATCTGGACGTCGCGGCCTTCGTCCGGCTGTGCGCCGCCCTCGACCTGGATGTGGTCCTGCGCCTGGGACCCTGGTGCCACGGCGAGGTGCGCAACGGCGGTTTTCCCGACTGGGTCCAGGCGGCCGCCGTCGAACACCGCACGAACGACCCTGCCTACCTGGCCCTCGTGGAACGCTGGTTCCACCGTCTCGGCGCGGAGTTGCAGGGGTTGACCGGCCCGGACAGCAACGTCATCGGCATCCAGCTTGAGAATGAACTCTATGACCAGCCCGGACACATCGCCGAGCTGAAAAAACTCGCCCGGGCAGCAGGACTCAGCGCCCCCATTTGGACGGCCACAGCCTGGGGCGGGGCCGACATCCCTGAAGACGAGGTCCTGCCGGTGTTCGGCGGCTACGGCGACGGCTTCTGGGTGGACGCTGGCGCCCCCTGGGACCCCACCTTCCGGCAGCACTACTTCTTCAGCCATCAGTGGGACGATCCCGGCATCGGCGCGGACCTGCGTGAACACTTCTCCGGCAGCAACGCAGCACCCGCCCGGTCCCCGTCCGCCCTCTACCCGCCCGCCACCTGCGAACTGACCGGCGGCATGGCCACGGCCTACCAGCGCCGGCCATGGCCAACGGGCAAGGACGTCGCCGCCGTGGCCAACAACAAGATCGGCAGTGGCTCCGGTTGGCAGGGCTACTACATGTTCGCGGGCGGAACGAATCCTCCCGGCGGCCTGCAGGAGTCACAGGCGACGGGCTACCCCAATGATCTCCCCGTGTTCGACTACGACTTCCACGCGCCCATCGGCGCCTCGGGGAGGCCGGCACCCAGCTTCGGCTTCCTGCGCCGCCAGCATGCCTTCCTTGCGGCGTTCGGGAACCGACTCGCCCCCATGCCGTCCGCCCTCCCGGACCAGGTACCGGCCGGCGTCGAAGACTCACAGACGCTCCGCTGGGCGCTGCGCAGTGACGGTCAGTCCGGGTTTGTATTCATCACCTGGCACCAGCCCCACATTCCACTGCCCGACTATGCTGGAGCCCAGTTCAGCCTGTCGCTGGGGGAGGACACGGTGACCTTTCCCGGCAAGCCGTTGGCTATCCCCGCCGGAACGATTACCGCGTGGCCCGTGAATTTCGAGATCTCGGGCGTGCTCCTGCGCTGGGCGACGGCATCGCCGCTGACCCTGCTGGGGCCGGAATCATCACCAACCCTGGTCCTCACCGCCGAAGCCGGAATAGCGGCCCAGGTTTGCCTGGCCGAGGGAACGGCGCTCGAGGGACCCGCTTCTGCCCTGGGTGGGAACGCCTATGCCGTTGACGCCGAAGATCCAGTGACCCTGACGGTGACGTCCCTCCATGGCTCCCTGGATATCCTGGTCCTGCCGTCGCACCTGGCTGACCAGGCATGGGTTCTGGACACCCCGCGCGGACGTGAACTGGTTCTGTCAGCTGACCCGCTCTGGGTCGGCGCGGACGGACTCCTGGCCGGCAGGTCGGTCGGGTCGCCTTCCGTTCGGCGATACTCAACTCGGACCGCCCGGTTCGAAGACGTTCGACGTTCCGCAACGGAACCCGAAAAGGCACGGGTCACCCTGCCTGCCGGGTTGATCCGCCCCGCGCAGCCCGTTCCTGCTTCGTTCGGTTCCCTGGCCGGCCGGGCGGCTGCCCCCGGCGAGGGAGCCATCGAGGAACTGGCAGCGGTTTACCGCCTGGACCTGTCAACCACGGCGGGATCCCTGGCTGAGGACGGGCACACCGAGCTGGAGATCATGTGGGCCGGGGACGTTGCGCGGCTTACCGTTGACGGCCGCGTGGTTGCCGACCGCTTCTGGGACGGTTCGCCCTGGGTCATCGAGACGCACGACGCCGGCATCTGTCCCGGCTCCGAGGTCCTGCTCCAGATCCTTCCCCTTTCGAAGGACGCGCAGGTGGGGCTGCCGCTGGAGGCGCAGCACCGGCGTGACAGGGTCGACGGCGACCTGGCCGCTATGGACAAAGTCGAGCTGCTCCACTGGACCACGTGGCAGGAGGTTGCCGCCTGACCCGCTACTTCTCCACAATAAGCTTGTCGGGAGCCCACGACTGGACCCGCCGGGGGAGCGCAGCGCCTGCCTCCGGTGCAGTGGTAATTTCGGCCTGTCCGTCTCCCAGATCCTCCCAGCGGCCGGGAATTGACTCCCCGCGGTCGTCGCGGCTGCTGCCGTGCCAGATGCAGGTTCCGTCCGCCTGTACCTCGATGGCATCCCGCCACCGGGCGGGCCGAAAGGCGTAGTCGCGGGGGCGGAACACCATCGAGGAGGCTGTGTCTTCCTCGTGGGAGTGCAGCCAAATGCCAGTAATCTCCTGCGGGGGCCCAGTCACGACATTACCTTCCGGCCGGCGTCGTCATCCCTCCATCATCCTCCAGCAGGTGCGCCGGTGACACCGTTAAGCGCCGACCGGATGCCCTCCAGTATCAACTTGGCCTGTTGGTTTTCCTGGCGGAGCCGCTCGAGTTCCTGCCGCAGCCGGAGCACCTCGCTGTCGTCTTGTTCCTGGACCTCAGCCGGGGCCGCCGCTGCCGCGCTCCCATTTCCGGTGAACGCCGGCTGGGTTACCGGTGAAGACGGTACGGGGGCGGCAGGCAGGGCGAAAGCGGGTGCGGTCAGGAAGGACGCGCGGGCACCGTCCAGGCAAGCGTCCATTCTGCGTGACTGGCCGTTGGTGAACATAAACATTGCGGCGTCATCGGTGTAGTCCATGTAGTTCATATACATGTTGCCGTCGGGGCCGTTGTTGCAACTGATCTGCGGGAACGTCGGGCTGTTATAGGTAGCGTCGGCCTGGTTGGGGGTGTCGTCAACCAGGTCGCTTCCGCTGCAGGAGCCGCGGTCGTCGCCCCAGATGTGCCGCAGGTCCAGCCAGTGGCCGATCTCGTGCGTAGCGGTCCGGCCCAGATCAAACGGAGGCTGTGCGGTCCCGCCCTTACCGAAGCAAAAGTTTGCGATGACAACGCCGTCGGTGGTCGGCGGTCCGCCAGGGAACTGCGCGTATCCGAGGATAACGCGACCAATCGCGTCCCTGAGCTCGTTGCACACCCACATGTTGAGGTAGTCGTCGCTGGGCCAGGGGTCCGCGCCGCCGGTTGCACCCGACTTGACGTCGTCCAGTTCGGTGGTGAAGAACGGCATCGATGAGGGCGTCCGCGTGATGCCCTCGGTGGGATTGCCGTTGGGATCCTGGGACGCGAGCCGAAATTCTATCTTGCAGTCGGCCACCCGGTCCGTCCAGACGGACGGCACCTGCGACACATCAGAGTTGCCGGCCCGAAAATCCTCGTTGAGGACGTCGATCTGGCTCTGGATCTGCGCCGCGCTGATCTCCTGGGCAGGGTCCGCCGGATTATGGACCACATGGACCACCACCGGGATGGTGAGCACTCCGCTCCGGGCGATACTGCGCGTCTGGTCCTCGTAGGCCAGGGCTCGGTTGTCGATCAGGGCGCGGCGTTCCTGGTAGGTGACGCTCTGGTTCAGGAGGCGGCGGTGTACTTCCATGGTCCCGCACAGTTCACGGCTGCGCTGCTGCTCGGGAAGCATTGGCTGGTTTGTTTCGTGCATCGTAGGTTTCTCCTTCACTCGATGGGTCGGCTAAAACTGGTGCCTGTGTCCAGGGACTGGGCCACGAACATCACGTTCATCCGCAGGATCTCCAGGGCGAGGTTCAGGTCGAGTGTGTCCAGGGTGTCGCGGTCAGTATGCACCCGGTCATTCGCCGAGTCGGTTCCCTCGATCGTGAGAACGGCTGGAATGCCCAGGTCGAGAAACGGCACATGGTCGCTGTTGAACGGGTTGAGGCTGGTCTGGACTGCCAGCGAAGTGTGTTCCTGGGCGGCCCTGGCCAATGCCTCGATCACGGTACGGGACGCCGGTCCTCCCTCCAGCAACACGGTCGCGTGGCTGGTGTTTTGGCAGGCAATCATGTCCATGTTGACGACGGCGCTGATCCGCGAGCGCTCGTCCGCGTCGAGTGCGTTTACGTAGTGGCGGCTGCCGAACAGGCCCTGCTCCTCGCCCCCGAAGAGGATGAGTCGAAGGTCGTGCCTGGTGGACCGACCGGCCAGTGCCCGGCCGATAGCGAGTACGCCCGCGCTGCCGGACGCATTGTCGTCCGCCCCGGGCGCGGCCGCCCCGGCCCCCTGAATATTGACGGAATCCAGGTGCGCGGTGACCAGCACCAGATCCCGGTCCTCCCCGTTCCCTGCGCTGTCCGCTATGAGGTTGCGTGTCGTTCCGCCAGGTACCGGGACGGTTTGGAGGTGCGTGGCATAGCCCAGATCCGCCAGTTGGACTTGGGCCCACTGAAGAGCGGCGAGGAACTCGGCACTTCCGGAGTGCCGCGTGCGCAGGCGGGCCAACCTGCCGACGGCGTCCTCAAACGCCGCACGGGACACCTCATTCTCCGGTCCGGCGCCCGCTTCAACCGGCGTCGTTTGCTGCGCTCCGGGAGTCCGCTGATCGAATACCACGGTGTCGGGTAGGAGCGGGCGGACTGTGTAACAGGACGAGTGTGGCCCCACCATGACGGAGTGGCCGCCCGGACCAAGATCGACCACCAGATACCGGCCCTTGTCCACCACCACGCGCACGGCCGGATGGTCCTCCTGGAAAAGGCGGGCGGTCTGGATGACCAGGCTAAGCTGCCGTTCCGGAACGAACACCCGACGGGCAGAATCAGCCAGTCCGCTGCGGGCGAGAACATGGCCTGCCCGGGAGGCGGGGGACCGCACCACCAGGACGTCACCGAGCCTCGTCCACCTCACGTCCGCAGCTCCGAGCCGGCTGATGACGGCGTTCTGCAGCTCCGAGGGAAGCTTTAGGACAACCGTCTCGACCGGATCCCCGTTTTCAACAAACGCCTGCACCAGCGGCACGATCCCGGCCAGCGTCTCCACCTCGCCCTGCTCTTGCCCCGGTCCCCGCACATGCACGGCCTTCAGGCCAAGTTGGCGCGCGGCGATCACGTGCCCGCGGTTCTCGGTGACGAAAAGGACCTGGTCGAATTCCAGTGCAGGGTCGACCTTCGCCGCGGCAGCCCGGAAGACGGCCTCGTCCGGTTTGAAGACGCCCAATTCAGTGGACAGCGTGACGCGCTGAGCAACGGGCTCGAAGAACTGCCGGATGCCAAGGTCATCCAGCAATGTGTAGTACTGCTGCTGGATGATGGCCACGTCCGACGGCTCGGCTGGCATGTGAAAGTCGGACAAGAGACCCAGGACAACCGCTGGCCGCCCTTCAGCGCGGAGGGAAGCGATGGTCCCCAGGGTCTCCAGCGCACCGGGCAGAAGGACGCCGTCACTTTCCAACGTATCCCCGAGATCGAACAGGACGAGTTTCACAGCAGGCGCTCCACTTCCTGCCCACGCAGAAATCCTGGTGGGCCGTCGTCCTGATGGTGATGACGCCGCGTTACCCGTACGTTACTGCCTGTAGGACCAGATGTGAACCGATACCGTAGGCGCCAGCCGTTACCCCCGTGTTACGGCGCAAACCAGGTCAGATGGCGCCGGTCATTGACAGCCCGCCACGGACTGCGGAAAGTGGTTCTTGCATCTGTTCCAGCCCCGGGCTGGAGTTCGGGGGTACCCATGGGCAATGACGACTGTGGTCTTCAGTTGAGGCTGCTGCAATCGTGGCAACTTCGTCGGGACACCGAGCTACTGCATGTCGCCACGCGGCAACAACGGCTGATTACCGCGCTCGCCATCCACGGCCCCCGTCCACGGAGCTACCTCGGCGGACTGTTATGGCCGGAGATCGCAGAGCCCAGGGCGCTGGAAAGCCTCCGCGTTGCCGTGCATCTCATCTCCCGGCAGGTCCCTGGCTTGCTCATCAACAGCGGGACGGTCCTGTCCCTCAGCGAACTGGTGGAAGTAGACCTGCACAGGCTTCGGGCACAGATCCGGGAGCTGGGCCGGGCTGGACTCAACGGGAATGTCTTTTCCCTCCTCCAGCAATTACGTGATTCGGACTTGCTCCCTGGCTGGTACGAGGACTGGGTTCTCTTTGAACAGAACAGGTTGCAGCAGGATCGCCTCCACGCATACCACCTCATTGCCCGCGAGTCGCTGCTCCATGGTGACTATGAATCCGCCCTGGAGGCGGCGGAGGCCGCGCTGGCCCTCGAACCGCTCTACGAAAGCGCCGTCGGGCTCCTCATCGAGGCCGAAAGGAGGCGGGGCAACAACGCTGCCGCGCTTCGTGCCTTCGTGAGCTATGAATCGCGATTGAAGGAGGACATGAGCCTCGTGCCGTCGGAGGCCATTCGCCGCCTCGCAGCGGACATCACGTTACAGGTACGCCGGACGGGAAGTACTTAGGCCTCTCCCGGAGTCTCCGTCTGGGAAAGAAGCCACTGGCCAACCTCCCGCAGGACTTCATCCGCATCGTCCTTATAAACAGTCTTCGGCTGGGAGGTCGGGGACTGGCTGTAGGTCAACCTTGCGCGAAACCCCGGTGTCCGGCCGGGTTCGTTCCAGGTGCGGATGACCAGGGTGCCCATCGACGGCATTGCCGGATCCAACTCGTCACCGTCGAAAAATTCCGACGGAGGACCATCCGTTGTCATGACATGTCACCTTACTCTCATTTAGACCAGATCCTGCTGCCTTGATCCTGCTAAAGAACAATCAGGAATCAGCTTGTGTACGGCAAAGGTTTGATCAAGATCGCCCGAGGGACAGGCCGGGCAAGGCAAGGATCAGTGCCGGGCGCCGTCGCGCGCTTACAGGCCTGAACACCTGCCCCTTGATAGTGGCGGGGCGCAGGAGGACGCGCACCAAGGGGCACAATAGGTGCCATGGCTGATTCTGAAGCGGTGACAACCCAGGGCTCAACGGTTGAGGAATGGACGCAGGCGTTGGCGGAGTCAAAGGGCTCGCCGGGCGGAGGGGCAGGGACGGGCGTAATGCTTGCCATCGCCGCGTCCCTGATGTCGATGGTGGCCGGCTATACAAAGCCAGGCCATGGCCAGGACGGAGACCTCGCCGACATCCACGCCCGTGCGCGTTCGCTCCGTGAAACCGCCCTGCGACTGGCCGACGACGACGCTGCCGCCTCCGAAGCTTTCGGCGCGGCATTCCGCCTGGAACCTGGGCGGGAGCGTGATGACGCGATCCACCAGGCGTCCGTCAACGCCGCCAAGGCATCGGCCGTGCTCGGCGAACGGGCGATGGAAGCCACCGAAGACCTTGGCTGGCTCGCTTCGCACGGGAACCCGGCGCTGATCGCCGATGTGGTGGTGGCATTCGGCGCCCTCCGGGCAGCAGTGGCCGGGGCGCGCACGAACGTCAGTTTTGATCTCGCCACGCTTCGATCCGCGGGCGCCTCGCTTGAGCAGATCCGCGACGAACACCAGGCTTTGTGGGCGACGGTGCAGCAGCTCAACTCAGCCCTCGACCGGATCGACGAACTGACAGACGCGGTGGATCACCGCGCCGCTCCTACTGACACTGACGCCGTGGAGTAGTCGGTGGCACACAGAGTCAGCGGGCGTTAGTCAGTTCCCCGGCGAAGCGCTGCCAGGGCTTCGGCCAGGGTCATGCGCAGCGCCGGGCCGTGGCCGGGAAGCACCACCGACGCTTGGACGCTGTCCAACCGGCGAATGGCGGACAGGGCCGCGGCCGGGTCCGCATGGTACATGCGGGGGAGCATCTGGGGCCCGGTCCTCCGGGTCAGCGGATGGCCGGCGGCGAAGCAATCTCCAACGGCGATTGCTCCTGCCGTTGGCAGGAGGACCGCGGCGTTCCCGGGCGTATGCCCCGGTACCAGGATGGCTTCCGGATTGCCGGGCAGGCTCCGGAGCGTCACGGCGTCCCACGCCTGGGCACGGGTCGCCGGCTTTGCAGTGAGCGCTCCCGCTTTGAGCACATGGAGCATCCACCGGAAAACGCGGGGGCGCCACGCCCGGAGGAGGACCTGGCCCAAGGTGACCTGGTGCTTCTCCCTGCCCTGGACGTGGGCCAACTCTTCGGGCGCGCACAGGACGGGCGTGCCGTACGCGCTGGAGAAGTGGGCGGCACCCCCGGTGTGGTCCACGTGGCCGTGCGTGATGAGCACGGCCCGGGCCTCGGCCGGCTGCAGTCCGAGGTGCCTGATGGACTCCAGCACCAGGGGGCAGTCCGCGGGGTAGCCGCCGTCGATGAGGATAAAGCCCAAGCCGTCGCGGACCACGATCCAGTTCGAGGCCGGTCCCTCGACGAGGAAGACGCCGGGCGCCTGCCCGGAAACGCGGGAGGAAGGATGCCACTCCTGGGCTGCGGAACGCATTGGCATATCGTAGCCGCCGGGTCCGTTGACCGGGCGTCTCCTGACCTACACCAACGCGTTTGGAGAAATCCCTCGATTCACAGCACATGGGGGGACTACCGTGGAGTGGTGACTGATCGACCCGATATCTTCACTGTTGGTGAACTGCGCGCAGCGGGCCACATCCAGAAGGACCTGCGCCACGAGATCCGCGACAACCTGCTCGCTGCGCTCGCCGCCGGCCGCGATCCATGGCCCGGACTCTATGGCTTCAGCAGGACCGTCCTTCCCCAGCTCGAGCGTGCCTTGATCGCAGGCCACGACGTGGTGCTCCTCGGCGAAAGGGGCCAGGGCAAAACACGGCTCCTCCGCACGCTGGCCGGGCTGCTGGACGAATGGTCCCCGGTCATCGAAGACTCCGAACTCAATGAACACCCGTACGAGCCCATCACAGAGCACTCCCGCGCCCGCGCCCTCACCGAAGGGGACCGGATGCGCGTGGCGTGGCGCCACCGGTCGGAGCGGTACGTGGAGAAGCTCGCCACACCGGACACCTCCGTAGCTGACCTCATCGGCGACGTCGATCCGATGCGGGTGGCCGAGGGCCGCCGGCTGGGGGACCCGGAAACCATCCACTACGGCCTGGTCCCGCGCTCCAACCGTGGCATCATCGCGATCAACGAACTGCCGGACCTTGCGGAACGGATCCAGGTGTCGATGCTCAACGTGATGGAAGAGCGGGATATCCAGATCCGCGGATACGTGCTGCGGCTGCCGCTTGACGTGCTTGTCGTCGCGTCCGCCAACCCGGAGGATTACACCAACCGGGGCAGGATCATCACGCCTCTGAAGGACCGCTTCGGTGCCGAGATCCGGACCCACTACCCGATCGAGCTCGCCGACGAGGTGGCGGTTATCCGGCAGGAGGGGCAGCTGGTGGCCGATGTCCCGCCCGTCATCCTCGAAATCCTTGCCCGCTACACCCGCGCGCTCCGGCAGTCCCCGGCGATCAACCAGACCTCCGGGGTCTCCGCACGGTTTGCCATCGCCGGTGCCGAAACCGTCGCCGCAGCCGCGCTTCGCCGGGCCAGCGTCCGGGGGGAAGGCGAGGCGGTGGCCCGCATCGTGGACCTTGGCACCGCCGTGGACGTCCTCACCGGCAAGATCGAATTCGAGTCCGGGGAAGAAGGCCGCGAGCAGGCGGTCCTGGACCATCTCCTGCGCACCGCCACCGCCGAAGCAGTGCGGGCCCACTATCAAGGCATCGACATGGGCCCGCTCGTCGCCGCGCTCGACGGCCACAGGACCGTGACCACCGGCGAACACGTCACGGCGCAGGAATTCCTGCAAAACCTGCCGTCCCTGAACGGATCCAAACTGTACGACGAGATCAGCGGCCGGCTGGGCGCAACGAATGAAGGGCAGCGCGCCGCCGCCATCGAACTCGCCCTGGAAGGCCTCTACCTCGCCCGGCGGATCTCGAAAGAGTCCGACGACGAGGAAACCATTTACGGCTAGCACAAGCAGGCCGCCGGCAGGCCGAAAGCAGCGGTCGGCCAGGACACGAAGAGGAGGCGTTATGGGCATCCACAACCACTCCGCCAGGTACGGCCGGTACACAGGCGGGCCGGACCCGCTCGCGCCGCCCGTCGACCTGGCAGAGGCGCTCGACGCCGTCGCCGAGGACGTTATGGCCGGCTATTCGCCGCGGCACGCACTGCAGGAGTTCCTGCGCCGCGGCGGCCGGGACCGGGAAGGCCTGGATGACCTCGCCAGGCGCGTCCAGCAGCGCCGCAGTGAACTCCTGGGCCGGCACCGCCTGGACGGCACCCTCAACGAGGTACAAAAGCTGCTTGAAACGGCGGTACTGGAGGAACGCAAGCAGCTTGCCCGGGACGCCATGATGGACAACACCGACCGGGCCGTCCGGGAGATGCAACTGCAAAACCTGCCTCAGTCCACGGCGGCCGCGGTCAACGAGCTGGCCTCCTATGACTGGCAGTCCGGCACCGCCCGGGAGGCCTACGAACGGATTAAGGACCTGCTGGGCCGTGAGGTCCTGGACCAGCGGTTCGCCGGGATGAAGCAGACGCTCGAGCACGCCACGGAGGAGGACCGGGCTGCCGTGAACAGCATGCTGCGGGACCTCAACGAATTGCTGGACAAACACCGGCGCGGCGAAGACACCGACGCGGACTTCCAGGAGTTCATGGCCCGGCATGGCGGTTTCTTCCCCGAAAGCCCCCAATCCGTGGAGGAGCTCATTGACGCACTGGCCAAGCGGGCGGCCGCGGCTCAACGGCTCCTGCAATCCATGTCTGCCGAACAGCGTGATGAGCTCATGCGGCTCTCGGCCCAGGCTTTCGGTTCGCCGGAACTAATGGCCCAACTCGATCAGCTCGACTCCAGCCTGCGGGCCCTGCGCCCAGGGGAGGACTGGACCGGCTCCGAACGCTTTGAGGGCCAGGAGGGCCTTGGCCTGGGGGACGGCACCGGTGTGCTCCAGGACATCGCCGAGCTGGACGGGTTGGCCGAACAGCTGTCCCAGTCCTACAACGGATCCAACCTCGGCGATCTGGACCTGGATGCCCTCGCCCGCCAGCTCGGCCAGAATGCCGCCGTAACAGCCCGCACGCTGGCTGAGATAGAGCGGGCCATGCAGGATGGCGGCTACCTCCGACGGGGAGCCGACGGCGACCTGCGGCTGTCCCCGCAGGCCATGCGGAGGCTGGGCAAGTCCTTGTTGCAGGACACCGCAAAGCAGCTGTCAGGCCGGCAGGGGCGGCGGGACACGCGGGTGGCCGGCGCCGCCGGGGAGCAGACCGGTTCCAGCCGCCAGTGGGAGTTCGGGGACGCGGAGCCCTGGGACGTCACACGCACCCTGACGAACGCGATCAGCCGTACCGTGGCCGACGGCGGAAACCCCGCACGGGGATTGCACCTTACAGCCGCCGACATCGAAATCAGCGAAACAGAAGCCCGCACCCAGGCCGCCGTCGTCCTGCTCGTCGATGTGTCGTTTTCGATGGCCGCCGAGGGGCGGTGGGTGCCGATGAAGCGCACTGCCCTGGCGTTGCACCACCTCATCTCCACCCGCTTCCGCGGCGACCGGCTGGAACTGATCACCTTCGGCCGCTACGCGCAGTCGATGGATATCGGCGAGCTGACGGCCCTGCCGGTCCGCCGGGAACAGGGAACCAACCTGCATCACGGGCTGCTGCTCGCGGGCCGTTTCTTCCGCCGGCACCCGTCCATGCAGCCCGTCCTCCTTGTGGTGACCGACGGGGAACCTACTGCGCATCTGCTGCCCGAGGGCGAGCCGTGGTTCTGCTGGCCTTCGGACCCTGAAACCATCCGCATCACAGTGGCAGAGCTTGACCGCCTGGGGCGTGCAGGGGCGCAGGCGACGTTTTTCCGGCTCGGCGATGATCCCAGCCTTGAGCGGTTCGTCCAGCGTATGGTGCGGCGGGTCGGCGGCAGGGTTGTCGCGCCCGATGTTGGGGGCCTTGGGGCCGCCGTCGTGGGGGAGTACCTGCGCGCACACTTCCGCGGGCGCGCCTTCGGTGACGCCGACTGGGCGTCCTGAATATTCTGACCGGGGATGTCGATCAACAGCGGCTTCAGGAAAGGGCCTGCCTCGGCAACGTGAGAATTTCCGCACCGTCGTCGGTGATGGCGATCGTGTGCTCACTGTGGGCCGTCCGGCACCCGGTAGCGCTCCGGAGCGTCCAGCCGTCGGGATCGGTGATGAGTTCAGCGGTGTCCGCCATAACCCAGGGCTCCAATGCCAGCAGCAGCCCGGGGCGCAGCGTGTATCCACGGCCGGGTCGTCCGGTGTTTGGCACGTGGGGGTCCTGGTGCATTGTTGATCCGATCCCATGGCCGCCGAACTGGGTGTTGACCGGATAGCCGGCCTCGCGAAGGACGGAGCCAATAGCGTGGGAGATGTCACCGATGCGGGCGCCGGGGCCGGCAGCGGCTATTCCTGCGTACAGCGCGCGTTCAGTCGCGTCGATCATGGCGACGCTCTCCAGAGGTTTTGAGTCGCCCACGATGAAGCTGATGGCGGAGTCTGCAGCGACGCCGCCTTTGGAGACGGCGAGGTCGAGCGTCAGCAGGTCGCCGTCGGCAAGTGCGTAGTCGTGGGGCAGTCCGTGGAGCACGGCGTCGTTGACGGCGGTGCAGATGTAGTGCCCGAATGGTCCGCGCCCGAAGGACGGCTCGTAGTCCACGTAGCAGGACTGCGCTCCGGCCTCGAGGATCATGGCCTTGGCCCACCGGTCGATGTCCAGGAGGCTGGTGCCCACTGTGCTGCGGCGCTTCAGGGTCTGCAGGATATGGGCGACCAGGGCACCTGCCTCCTTTGCCCGGCCCAGTTCCGCGGAGTTCAGGATCTCAATCATGCGGCACCTTTCCAGAACCAATAACTATCCCGGCCATACTATTGCCGCAGCCTCTCAGGGACGGGTCTCCTCGGCCGGCCCCTTATCCGGTTGCTCAGTTGACGCATTGGCTACATCCGCCGCGGCGCCCTGCCGCCGGCTGGCAACCAGGAACGGAACCGCAAGGCTTTGGAAGATCCCGGCCAGGGCCAGCGATAAGGGATAGCCGTACAGGTCGGCGCTCCTGCCGAGCACCGGCTGCACCACAACCCCGCCGCTGGATCCCATCAGTGAGTCAAAGCTCAGCACCGTGGCCCGTTGCTTGGACGGGATCATGTCGTTCACGTACGCCTGCCGTACCGGCATGGCGGCGGAATCGATCACCGCCCATAGCGTCAACAGGACCAGGGCCACCCAGAACACGCGGGCAAACCCGAGCACCAGCAGAATCAAGGCGCTGATGCTCCCGCTCAGGATCAACACGGACGTGCGCTTGCGGAACAGCCGCCGGACATAGGGGGCAAGCCAGCCGCCCACCACCTCCGCGCCCGCCACGATGGCCGCGGCAAGCCCGGCAACGGAATATGCGCGGGGGTCGCCAAAAAGCTCCAGCAGGTAGGGCTGGAGGGCATAAAAAACATAGATTCCGACGCCGGCGCTGAAGGGGGCAGCCAGCATCACGTACCGTACGGGCGGGATTTTCAAGCCATTTTCGATTGAGGCGGACAGCACTGCCCGCGTCGCGCGCAAAGGATGCGTCGAACGCTCGGGGGTGAACCCGACGTCGTGCATCAATCCAAAGGCCACCGCGAACATTGCCAGCAGCACCCCCACCCGCACCAGGAACGGCACACCGAGGTCCGTAGCCTGGGCGATCACGCCGCCGGCCACGGAACCGGCGAGCATCGCCACGCCCGAGACCATCTGCCCGCGCCCGAACACCGCCTCCAGCCCGCCTTCATACCCGGAGTAGCGCAGGGCATCAACAAGCCAGGCCTCAACCGCGCCGGAGAAGAAGGTGAAGCCCAGGCCAAGCAGCACGGACACCGCTGCCCACCAGGCGAACGGGGCGGAGAACTGCCACAGCAGGTAGTAGAGGTAAGTGGACCCGGCCAGGGTCACGGTGCCGAGCAGGAATGACACCCGGCGGCCCCAGCTGTCGGCGACCACCCCGGTGGGGACCTCGAAAATCACCATCCCGGCCGTGAAGAAGGCGTTGGCGGCGAAGGCTTCGAAATTGCTGAGGCCCGCGTCCAGCAGGAACAGCGTGTTAACGCCCCAGATGAAGGAAGCCGCAAGCGTATTGCCCAGCGTCAACGTCAGGTAGATGCGCTGGATCCTTCGGGCTGCGGCGTTCATCGGTTCGCTGGCCCGGGCCCTGCGTGCAAGGAACACGAGGCCATTCTCGCCCCGTGCAGGCTCCCGGTGCCAGAGCCCCCAACAAACCGGTCGACGGCAGCGGCGAGGCCAGGAACAGGTCAGCGAATCAACGCGCTTTGCTGCCGACCGTCGTCTCAGCCCGTGGTGCCAGTATCGTCGTGTGCGGATCCGACGGGTTTGGATTCAGGTGACCCGCGCTGGCGGAGGTAGATCGACAGGACAACCATGGACCCCACGGCCAGGAACTCCGACTGCCAGTTTTGCAGTGTCCGGTTCCAGAAGTCGGGTGAACCGACGTACTCGAGCCACGGGATGGGGTCCTGGAAGTTCCGCAGTTGCTCTTCGTTGAAGGCCGCGTGCCCGGTCAGCGACTGGACGAGCCACGACAGGACGAAGATTAGTCCCATGGTGGCCGCCAGCGAGTTTGAGAATACCGTCAGGCGCCAGCCTCGGGCTCGTGCCCAGGCAGGGGATTTATCGTTGGCGTGCTCACCGACCAGTTGTTCTTCATCGGATTCAACCCCCTCCTTGCCCAGCTCCTTGGACTCCGGCGACCCCTTCTGGACCAGCCAGATCGTGGCCACGAGGTAGAGCAGGAATTGAAGGTACTCTGACTGCCAGTTCTCCGATACGTCGACGGCGAAGCTTGAAGAGGTGAGGTATTGCGCGAAGCTGATCTCGTCCAGCCCGGCGGCGAGTTGCTCTTCATTGAAGACAGCCTGCCCGGTGATGGCCTGCCCCAGGACCGCGAGCAGGAAAATTCCTCCGAAAAAGAGGCTCAGTCCATTATTTTTCAACCCGTTTTTCACATCAGCATCCTTATCCGCGGACCAGCCCGACAAACGCCATGTAGGCCAGCCCGCCGAAGATGAGGATCAGGTAGAGAACGAAGGACCACCGCATTCTTATTTGCCTCCTACTTCGCACGAGTATGGGGAATCTCCCCTGGGGCTGCATCCCGCGGCTGTGACGCGCCATGCCGAGCCGGAGAAGGCCATAAAAACCACATCGCCGTCGAACTCCACCAGAGCCTCCCGCCCGTACGCTTCGGTATTCATAAGCGTCCCTGCTGCGGATAGCTGCAAGGATTCCAGGGCGGATTCGCAGCTGCCGCCGTTGCGTTCTGCGGCCTGCCGGCGCGTATCGGGCTGCAGCACTCCACATGCAGCGGACCAGTCGGAGGACCTTACGGCCTCGTGGAAGTCCTGTGCCGTTGACGAGGCACCCGTAGCGTCCGGAGCGCAACTGGTAACGGCGGCCATAACAAGCAGGCAGGCGACGGCCGGCAGCGGCCTGCGGAGCCCTCCGACACTGAACCTGGACGGAGCCCTTGCGTTCACGTACCCTCCTTCGGACGTCACTGCTGTGATGAACTTACTGCAGAACCAAAGGATGGGAACAGCACAACGCCCAGCGGCAAGATGCACAGCTCCCACAAGGAGTCCGTTCCGTGTCAGGATCAGGGTATGCCTGACCGCCTGATGCTGCTGGACACCGCCTCGCTGTACTTCCGCGCCTTTTACGGCCTGCCCGATTCCATCCGCCGCGCCGACGGGATCCCCGTCAACGCGGTCCGGGGTCTCCTGGACATGATCGCCAGGCTGACCACGGACTACGGGGCCACCCACCTCATCGCCTGCTGGGATGACGACTGGCGGCCGCAGTGGCGGGTGGACCTGGTGCCCACCTACAAGTCGCACCGCGTTGCGGAGGCCTTCACGGACGCCCCTGATGTGGAGGTGGTGCCGGACGCCCTTGAGGCACAGTTGCCCTTGATCCGCCATGCCCTGGGCCTGGCCGGCATCGCCATCGTCGGTGCGGCTGAGCACGAGGCCGACGACGTTGTGGGCACCTACGCCAGCCACGCCGACCTTCCAGTCGACGTGGTCACCGGGGACCGCGATCTCTTCCAAATCTGCGATGACGCCCGCCAGGTCCGGGTGATCTACACCGCGCGCGGCATGAAAAACCTGGACGTCATGACCGAGGCGGTGGTGGTGGGGAAGTACCGCGTGCTGCCGCAGCAATACGCGGATTACGCCACCCTTCGCGGGGACGCGTCGGACGGACTGCCGGGTGTGGCCGGCATCGGGGAGAAGACAGCAGCATCGTTGCTCCTGAAGTACGGCACCCTCGAAAACCTCCTGGAGGCAGCAGCGGACCCGCAGAGCGGACTGTCCTCACCTGTCCGGGCCAAGCTGGAAGCCGCCGCGGATTACCTCATGGCCGCGCCCGCCGTCGTACGCCTTGTGCGGGACCTGGAGCTGCCCTCCCTTGAGGAAGCCGGCGCCAAGCTGCAGCCCGTCACCGGCGGCGCGCGCGCGGAGCTTGAAAGCCTCGGCACCGAATGGAACCTTGGCGGATCGGTCCGGCGGCTCCTCGACGCGCTGGACAGAACCCGGCCAAGCTGAACCTGCGGCGCCGGTTACTCCTGTAGCAGTGGTGAAATTGCTTGTTTCTTGAGCAAAAGTGGCATGGTTGGGCCGTATTCCTGCCGTTAGGGTGGCTTCAGCGGTTCAAGCAGCCGGACCGCTCAATTGGGGGATTGGAGTGGCTCGTGGCGGAAAGCCCGGACAAGCGCGGCAGTGCCAAAGGGGACCGGAAGAAAAGCGGTACCGATGACGCGGTCGATGCGGAGGAAGCGGAGCAGCAGGCGGACGCCCCTGCCCCCGCGCCCGACGTGGAACCCCGCCGCCCGCGCCTCTACGGCTACGATCCCGACCATTGGCCGGAGCAGGCTTAGCCCTGCCTTACACGGCGGGGTCCCCGGCCGGCACCGGAAGCAGACAAGGAAACCAGGGCGTGGCTAAGCTTGGTGTGTCCGGACGATCAGCCTGCTGACAAAGGTGCGGTGAGTGCAATGCCGAAGACGGGAAAGAACGACCATGCCCGGAAGGACGAGCTTCCTTCGACCCTGCAGCGCTCCGACCAAAAAGCGCAGGACACGTTTGCCAAAACCTACGATTCCGCCATGGAGTCCTATGACAACGACGAAAGCCGTGCCGCCCGGGCCGCCTACGCATCACTGAAGCACAGCTACGAAAAAGTGGGGGACCACTGGGAGCCCAAAGAGAAACGCGGCCCCTCCGACAAACGGGCGGAAAAGGGACCCGGCGCAGCCGAGCCCACCGCAGGCGGCGTGGACGCCAACGCCTCGAAAAAACACCTGCTGGAGCGTGCCCGGGAGCTGGATATCGCCGGCCGCTCAAAAATGGACAAGGACGAACTCGTCAAAGCGCTGCAAAAGGCTAACGAAGCCGCCACCCGCAAGGCCCGCGAAAAGTAAAAACAACCAGGCAAAGACGCCAGGAGGTTCCAATGTCGGTCAAAGGCACCAAAGACGCAGCAGGTACTGCAGGGCGCGGCGGGCCCGAAGGGCGCCAGGGCAACGGCACCGCCGGCATCTCCCCGCGGGACCCCGCCATGGTTCGGAATGTGGCACTTGTTGGCCGGTCCGGTGCCGGCAAAACGACCCTCGTCGAGGCCCTGCTGGAGGCCAACGGGATGATCACCAGGAAGGGCTCAGTGGTTGACGGGACCACGGTGAGCGACTCCGATCCCGCCGCCATTCATCAGCAACGCTCCGTGACGTTGTCCGTTGTGCCGCTGACCGTGGCCGGAATGAAGATAAACCTCCTCGATACCCCGGGCTACCCGGACTTCATCGGGGAGCTCCGGGCAGGGCTTCGCGCGGCGGACGCCGTCCTCTTTGCCGTCTCCGCTGTTGACGGCGTGGATGCAAGCACCACGGCGATCTGGCAGGAGTGCCAGTACCTGGGGATGCCGCGCGCAGTGGCCATCACCCGGCTCGACCATCCCCGGGCCGATTACGACGGCGTCCTCGCCGCCTGCCGCGCGGCGTTCGGCGACACCGTGCTTCCGTTGTACGTTCCCGTCAGCACCGGCGGGGAGGTCACCGGGCTCCTCGGCCTGCTGTCCGGTACGGTCTTCGAGTATTCGCCGGAGTCGGCACACGCAACGCCACGCGCCGGGGAGCCGCGGGAAATCGCGGCAGCGGACGCTGCGCGGGCCGAGCTCATCGAGGGGATCATCGCGGAGAGCGAAGATGAAACGCTGATGGAGCGTTACCTCGGCGGCGAGGAGATCAACGCCGACGTCCTCATCGCAGACCTGGAAACCGCCGTCGCCCGCGGAACGTTCTTCCCTGCCGTGCCTGCCTCGGCGCTCACCGGGCTGGGTACGGCGGAACTGCTGGAGCTCCTCACCAAGGCGTTTCCGTCGCCGCCGGAGCGCAGCCTGCCGCGGGCAACAGACCTTGCCGGAGCGCCGGTCCGGAACCTTGCCTGCAACCCCGAGGGGCCGCTGGCGGCCGAAGTGGTGCGCACCACCGTGGACGCCTTCCTGGGACGCGTCTGCCTGGTCCGGGTCTTCTCCGGAACCCTGCGCGGTGATACCCCCGTACACGTCAGCGGACATGGGCTGGCGGACCGTGGACACCAGGACCACGATACCGACGAGCGCCTCACCCACCTGTACTCGCCACTCGGAGCCACCCTTCGGCCCGTGCCCTTTTGTATCGCCGGCGACATCGCCGCGGTAGCCAAACTGGGCAGCGCCGAGACCGGGGATACCATCTCGGCCAAGGACCAGCCGCTGCTGCTGGCCACCTGGGAGATGCCCGAGCCGCTGATGCCGGTCGCCATAGAAGCCGATTCCCATGGCGACGAGGATGCCCTGGCCCGCAGCTTGGGAAAGGTGGCCGCCGGCGACCCCACCCTTCGCGTGGAACGCAATGCCGAAACCCACCAGCTGATTCTCTGGTGCATGGGGGAGGCACACGCCGAAGTGGTGCTGGACAGGCTGCGGGACCAGGGAGTGAAGCTGCATACGGTGGACGTCGTGACACCGCTGCGGGAGACCTTCTCCAGCCGTGCGGCAGGGCACGGCCGCCACGTCAAACAGTCCGGCGGCCACGGCCAGTTTGCCGTCTGCGACATCGAGGTTGAGCCCCTGCCCCGGGGTGCAGGATTTGAATTCCTCGACAAAACGGTGGGCGGCGTCATCCCCGGAACCTTCATCTCCTCCGTTGAAAAGGGCGTGCGTGCCCAGATGCAGAAAGGCGTTGCTTCCGGTTTTCCCGTGGTGGATGTCCGTGTCACCGTCGTGGGCGGCAAGGCACACAGTGTTGACTCCTCGGACGCAGCCTTCCAGGCAGCCGGTGCCCTTGCCTTGCGGGAGGCGGCGGCAGCAGGCAAAATCCAGCTGCTGGAGCCTGTCTCGTCAGTGGTGATCAGCGTCCCGGACGAGCACGTGGGGACCGTGATGAGTGATCTTTCCGCGCGCCGCGGCCGGCTGACCGGCACCACGTCCTCCGGCGGGGACAGGACGGAGATCACGGCGGAGGTGCCGGACCAGGAACTCCTGAAATATGCGGTGGAGCTGCGTTCCCTGACCGCGGGCACCGGCACCTTCAGCCGCCAGTACCTCAGGCATGATCCCGTACCCGGCAACGTGGCGGCCGCCGGGGCCGGCAGGTGACGGTGCGCGCACACCCCTATTAGGGCGCCTGGGGCGCAGGCTGCTCCACCTTCCTGGCAGCGATGGTGAGGGAAGCGACCCGCTCAAGCCGTGGATGGAGGTGGTCCCCGCCCTCCACCACACCCTTCTGCCACCACATGTTCATGCCTTCGGGGGTGACCTCCAGGCAGGCCAGGTTGTTGTCGAACCACGGACCTTTGATGCCGGACCATTTATAGGGCGGGTCAGGAACCTTGGCGGAGCGCGCGGCCACAGCCCCCAGGGACGCCGCAAGCCCGTAGGACGAGACGGCCGTGACAAACCGCATCAGCCGAGGCAGCGGGTTACGGATGGGAGAGCAGACAGCCTGGATAATCCTGCTTCCCGTTGCCCGCCGCACTTCCGACACGTAGGAAAAGTGGACGTCCCCCGACAGGAACATCACCGTTTCAGGCGCGTCCCCCCGTTTGCCGTCGGCCACCTCGGCGGCCATAACGGCGAGGCGCTGAAAACTTTTCTGGAACGCCGCCCAATGTTCCAGGTCCAAAGCCTGGCGCAGCTTCTCCCCGGCCTTGGCGGGCACCTTTCCCCACGCGCCCTCGGCAATGGCCTCGTTCCAGGATTCCACGTAGTGCAGTCCCATCGGCAGGAGGAACGGCAGCGACGTGGCAATAAGCAGGTGGCGGACACCGCCACGCATGCTGTCATCAAGCCACGCCATTTCGACGTCGTCCAGGAGCGCCCGCCGGTCCGGCGACAGGTTCCGCGCAGCACGGGAGTCCAGCACAATCAGCCTGGTGTCACCGAAGTCCCGGCACAGGCTCCACCGGTAGGACTCAGGGTTGGCATCGGCGCGTTCCACGAGTTTGTCCAGCTCGCCGCTCAGATCAAGCTCGTTGCTGCCGGTATGCCGGACCACCCGCTGCCACAGGACATCCTGGGCGCGTTCCTGCGGGGAAAGGTTTCCCAGATGCTGGTACACCCAGTACGACGCCAGGCCCGAAACCACCCGCTCCTGCCACCAACTGGTTGCCCCCATCTTCTGCTTCCACGTTTGTGACGAGTTCCAGTCGTCACGGATGTCGTGGTCATCGAAGATCATGGTGCTGGGCAGGGTGGACAGCAACCACCGGTTGGCCGGGTCCGACCACGCCAGATAGTAGAGGTGGGCGTACTCCTCGTAGTCCTTGAGCTCCTTTCCAGGGGGTTCCTTGATGTCCCGCCGGGAGCGGATGAACTCCTGCATGTGGCTGCTGGTCGAGTCCGCGTAGACCTGGTCGCCCAGGAACGCCACCAGGTCCGGCCACGGCGTGCCGTCGTCGGAAGCCATCTGCAGGGCGTAGGCGCGCAGGGAGTCGACGCCGTGGCTGCGGTTTCCCGAGGCATCGTGCGGGACGCTGGTGCGGCAGGAACCGAAGGCCAGCCGAAGGGGCCTGCCGGGAGCCAGGGTTGCGATCTTCGACGCCGGCCAAGGGGATTCCGGTTTGGGCCACACCTCGGTCCCGTTGACCTCGACACTGTAGGGAGCGACGGTTCCCGGTTCCAGCGCCGTCACCTCCACCAGGGCGTAGTGGTGGCCGTGGACAGCGAAGGTGCGGGCTGTCCAGGATTTTCCAAGGGCGCGGACGGTCACGTCTGCGGCGCTGCGCGTCTCCACCCAGATGCTCGCTGAGGTTTCATCCACGTACCGCATCATTGGGCCGAGCACCAGGGGCGATGTCATGACTAAGTTGTACCCGCTCCGGAGCGGCGGCGCCATGGTCAGGAGCTGAGGGTGCCCCGGACGATGCTCACACTGGAGTGCGCCGGATTTCCGTCCAGCGGTTCATCAGAGATGTCCACAATGGGGTAGCCGGAGAGGTCCAGGCCCTCCGGAACGTCAAAGCGGCCGGAGGAGGAGTTCATGATCCCCAGGCTGACAAGCCGGGAAAGGTCCGGGGCAATGAGCCACACTTCCTGGTAGCCACGGGCCTCCGACTTGTCCAGCTGCACCTCAATGGTCCGCGAACCGTCGCCGGCCTCGCTCACGGTTGCCGATCCCGTGGCGGAGAACTGCTCCAGCGGTTCCAGGCGGGCCGAGGCGAGCGGAACCGGAGCGGCCGTCTGGTTGACGGCGACAACGACCCCGGTGGTGATCACGACGGCGGCCGCGGCGGCCACCAGCCAGGTAGCCGGCCGGCGAAGCCAGGTCACATTGCTGCCGCCCTTTGCAGGCGGGGTGTCATCCGGCCGGGCATTTGCCGGCGGCATAGTGGCGGACGGAGCATCTTTCGGAAACGGATGGACCGGGCGCAGGGCAGCGGGAGCATCCGGAGCGGAAGGACCTGCGGTGCGGGCGGAGCCAAGCGGATCCGCAGCGACGGCCTCGGAAAGTCCCAGCTTGCGGTGAATTCCTTCCCACACGTTTGCGCCCGGACTTTCCAGGGAGCTGGTGTCGGGGGTGGTCCTGACGGCGTTGACGGCCCGGCGGAGTGCGGCGTACTCCGCTGCGCACTCGGGGCAGGAACGAAGGTGGTTGCTACTGCCGGCATCCACGGGCTCGTCCAGGGCGAACAGGCTCAGGATTTCGGGGTCAAGGTGCTGCATGGTCCACCTCCAATCGGTGTCTCAGGTGGCTAAGGCTGCGGCGGATGTGACTCTTGACCGTACCAAGGGGAAGGTTCAGCCGGCGTGAAATCTGGTCGTGGGTCAGGTCGTCGTAAAACGCCAGGCGCATAATCGAGCCCTGGGGTTCGCCGAGCCGGTCAAGCTCCCCGTCCAGCAGCAGCCGGTCGGCCAGGACTTCAGCGGTAGAGGTGGCAGCTGCCTCCTCGGTCCCGGGCTGAAGTTCAACCGCTGCCAGCACTTTGCGGTTTTCCCGTGCGGACGCGCTCAGCGCATCGGTGACGGCGTTGCGGGTGATACCGACAATCCAGGCCGGCAGTTCCGCCTTGTAGGGGTCGAAAGTTGACCGTGATTTCCAGACGCGGATGAAGACTTCCTGGGTCACGTCGTCAGCTGTGCTGCGGTCCCGCAGCGCCCGGAGCGCCAACGTATAGACCAGGGGCGAAAACTGCCGGTAAGCCTCGGCGAGCGCAGCCTCGTCGCCTGCGGAGAAGGAGTGATCGAGCTGCCGGTCCCACCCGCCAAGACCGGAGGAACGGGAAGCCGTCCTGCCGTCGCGCTGCCCGTCGCCGGAAGGCGCCTGGCCAGAAGGTGCCAAACCGGCCTCCTTCCCCACCTCGGCGTTGAGTGTCAGGGCTGCGAAGCGGCTCATTCGAGTTCCGCAGTGACAATGACATTGTCACTGTAGTCCTGTTTCTCGTCCAGCCAGCGTCCTCCGCAGGTCACGATTTTAAGCTGGTGGGGCCCGTCCCGGCGAAAGAGCGACCCGCCGTCGAACTTGTCCTTGGCCATCAGCTCGACGGAGACCACGCGGTAGTTCAGGGCCGGTGCGCCTTGGCGCTCGACGGTAACGCGTGTACCGGCCGTGAGGCCGTTCAACTGGGAGAGCGGAGCCCGGTCCGAGGTGGTGTCCACATGGCCGGCAATGACGGCTGCCCCGGCAGCTGCGCCGGGCGCCGGACCATGCCGGTACCAGCCGGCCCGGTCAAAGGCGTCCGGGATCTCCATGGCGCCGTCCGGAGAGACGCTGACTTCCACAATGTCCATGCTGATCGTGGTGCCCTCGACCGCCAGGAAGCGCGGCGCCGGGTCTTTGGGTGCAGCGGGCGCGGGGGTGGCCCGGCGCAGCGGGACGTCCGGCAATGCAGCGGGTGCGCCTGAGGGTGCAGGTGACGCTGCCGGGGCGGCAGCGGGCTTGGACGTTGCGGCAGGGGAGGCCGCTTCCGGCAGCGGCGGTGCCGGCGTGCCGCACCCGGACAGCAGCGCCATGGCGGCAAGGACGACGCCGGCCGATATGGTGCGTGCCGTCGCTGCGTTGCGTGTGGTGCCCGCCTTCACACCGTTCGGGCAGTCCCGGACCCGCGGGTCCGTCGTCGTGCTTCGCATGGGAACAACCTCCTCTGGCAACGCGCTGAGTTGAATTCAACGCCCCCACATCCTGAGCGCGGGAACGGACGGGCCCGGGCCCGGCCGCCCGGCGAACAATGCCGGTCGGCCGGGCCATGGGTGTGTCAGGACCTGCAGCGCGCCTAGCTCACCCTGCGGAGGGCTGCCGAGCGGGAAACCGCCACTGCGCCCAGCAGGAGTGCGATCCCCGCAGCCCCGAATCCGGCCAGTACCAGAGCCTGTCCTGCGGTGCCCTCCTCAGCAGCACCTGAGCGTGCGCCCGGAACTGCGCCCGGAGCTGAATGCAGTCCTTCAATGGTCTGCAC
Organism: Arthrobacter sp. Z1-9; assembly: GCF_054792695.1. Classification (NCBI taxonomy): domain Bacteria; kingdom Bacillati; phylum Actinomycetota; class Actinomycetes; order Micrococcales; family Micrococcaceae; genus Arthrobacter; species Arthrobacter sp. Z1-9. Next base: position 1,979,078 of record NZ_CP096456.1, read on the forward strand.
TGCGAGCTGCAGGTTCTTGTCGGCCAGGCTGCCCCAGGCGTACACGATGGTGTGCGTGCCTTCTGCAACCGTGACGTCAGCCGGTCCGATGACGGGCTGTGTGGTTCCCGCCGCTGCCACAGCGGCCGGGATGGTGCCCGGATCCAGCGTCAGTGTTTGTTCGTTCGGGTTGGCGAGGTTGGAGATGACGGCGGAACCGGCGGCCAGGACGTCGACGGCGGGAGCGGCAGCGGTGTGCCGGACCGTCAGCTTGCCCTTGCCCGGTTGAATCTGCGAGGCATCGTTGGTGAAGAGGTTCGCCGTGGGCTTGCCGGCGGCATCCAGGTTGGCCACCGCCGTGTAGTTGCCGTTGGCGGCGAGGGTCACGTTGACCGGGCCGATGACGGCCGCCGATGCGTCTGCTGCATCCGCGGCGGTGATGGCGAGGGCGTAGTTTCCTGCCGGAAGGGCCAGCGGGCCGGCCAGCGTGCCGGGGGTGAAGTCGTCCAGGGTCCGTTCGCCGTTGACCCAGACGTCGACAGTCAGGCCGGGGACTCCGTGCAGGACGGACAGCTGGGCGTCTCCTTCAGCGGCCTGGGCCGGGCCGGCGAAAGCCAGTGCTGCCGCGACTGCCACTGCTCCTGATGCGAAAATGCTGGTGCGCATGATTTCTCCTTCTTCGGCCCGCTGGGCGGGCGGTTTTTGCTTACACACCTAATACCGGCGCCGGTGCCGGTCTGGATGCAAAAACATGGAAAAAAGTTGAAAATAGTTGCGCGGCCGCCCGAGGGCCGGGGTGGGGGCCCGCCGTCGGATTACTCTCGGCGCTGCACCTGCCAGCGGATACACTGCAAGGCACGCTGGCCAGCGGGGGGATCTGACGCCCGGGCAGCCGTGGCTCCATTACGGCCGATGTACCGGTATGACCCTTCGTTGCGGTGCGCGTCGGTGCGTTGCACAGCGCTTGAACGTGGGGAATGCCTGATGGTTTGGTGAGGTAACGATCCAACGAGAGGGCCATCCCATGACAGCCACTGCAGACCTTGCTCCCCGCCGGCTTCGCGACATTTTCGGAACTTTCGCCACCGGTCTGACGGTGATCACCAGCGCCACGGAGAAGGGTCCGGCCGGCTTTACTTGCCAGTCCTTCGCATCGTTGTCCCTCGAACCTGCGCTCGTGACCTTTAGTCCGGCCAGGACGTCCAGTACCTGGCCGGTACTGCGGCAGGCAGGGTCCTTCGCCATCAACATCCTGCCCGCGGCGCACCAGCACCTCGCCGGGCAATTCGCCAGGTCGGGAACAGACAAGTTTGCAGGCGTCGGTTATTCAGCCTCGCCGTTGGGCAATCCCATCCTTGACGATGCCCTTGCCTGGATCGACTGCGAGCTCCATGCCGAGTACGACGGCGGCGACCACACCATTGTGGTCGCTGCAGTGAGGCACCTGAGCGCGCGGCAGGACGCCGAGCCGCTGTTGTTCTTCAAGGGCCGGTACGCCGGGATTGCCCCCGCTGGCCGCCTGCTTGAAGCGGCCAGCTAGGCACGCAGCCTACGGGCGGCGCCGGCGTGCCGCGCCGGGCCGCCACTGGCTGCCCATCAATACGATATAAACGCAACGAGTTCGCCGACGCGGTCCTCGGGGTAGTTGCGGGCAATGTCGGCCTGGCTTACGACTCCCACCAGGTCGTGGCCGTCGATCACGGGCAACCTGCGCACCTGGTGGTCCTGCATGGTCCGGATGGCTTCTTCAACCGAATCGTCAGCGCCGATGGTGACTGGTTTGCCTTCAGCAAATTCTCCAGCTGTAGCCGTGCGCGGATCCCCGCCCGCCGCGAGGCATTTAACGACGATGTCACGGTCCGTCAGCATGCCCTTGAGCCTGTTGTCCTCGCCGCAGATCGGCAGTGATCCCACGTCGAGCTCCTTCATTTTCCGGGCTGCTGCCTCGAGCGTCTCTTTCTCGCCCACGCACTCCGCGCCCCCGGTCATGATTTCCCGTGCCGTTGCCATGATCCTCTCCTCCATCCAAGGTGCCGTGCCGTGTCTGCGGCCGGTCCGGGTGGCCCTTCGGGGCATGGCCAGTGGTTCACAGCTCCGAAGACCCAGCCGATGGAAAAATGCTAAGCCTGCTGACCATCTGTGTCGAGAGCTGCGCCGCCGCCCCCGGACTGAGGAGCGTTTTGGAGGGGAGGCGGTTATTGCGTCACCGCGATCAGGTAGTAAGCTTACTGACCAATACTAGTAAGCTTGCTGATTAATCGAGGTTAGGAGTAGGGCCATGGGCACAGTTTTAGCTGCCGCCACGGCGCTGGCGCTTACCACTGCGGGAGCGGCTGCGGCTCTCAGTGCCCCCTTCGGCGCTGCGGGAAACGGGGGCCAGTATCTTGCAGGCCATGTGCTCTTGGGGCTGGGCCTCGGCCACTCGATCGCCATCCTGCTGCGGATCGCAACCAGGCGGCTGGTGGCGCGGCGGTCCGCCGGCAAAGCAACAGCTGCCACCGCCCCGGCCCCGGTACCCCTCGCCACAGTGACGGCCCTGCCAACCAGGCCTCCGGCGATGGTACCGCTGCGGGGCAGGCATGCCGCCTGAACCGCAGCCTTCGCGTGAAGACAAAGGAGGCAGGTCACCCCTGCGTCGCATCCGGGCCTGGCAAGGCGCCGCGGCGCTCCTGGCAGTGGCCGGCCTCGCCGCGGCGCTGTACGCCGCCTCCCCGCTCCTGGGGCCAGGGGATTCGGATGAAGGCACGCTCCGGGGGCTGCAGATCAGGGTGCTCACCATCAGCCAGGCTGCATCGGAAAACCGCATGGACGGGGCCCTTGCAGCGTTGGAGGCGCTGGAGAAAGACCTGAACGACGCCGCCACGCAAGGCCTGATCTCGGTGTCGCGTTACCGCGGAATTGAGGCAGCCGTGGAGGCGGTGCGGGCAGATATTTCCGGCCAGGTCGCTGCGGTGGCCGCTGCTGCCGCTGAAGCCCCAGCGGCCGGCACCGCAGACGCCTCGGCGGCTTCGGAACCCGTCCAGCAGCCTGTGCAGGTTGCACCACAGCCGCCCCTGATCGTTCCGGCACCCGCCCCCGACCCGGTGCCCGTGCAGGCGGAGCCGGTGCCGCCGGAGCCCGAGAAGGAAGCCAAAGGCAAGGGCAAAGGACAGGGGAAACCCTGAGTGCACTACCGGGCACAATGGACTGATGACTTCTCCAGGCAGGCAGCAGCAGACTGCCGCCAAACCCTTCGACATCGGGGCCATCGGCGCCGGCTTGGCCTTTGCCAGCTCAGCACACGCGCTGACGGAAGCTCTCACCGGCGCTAACGGCGACGGCGGCCCTCCGGCCGCCGTCGTGCAGGCCCCGCCAGGCACCGGCAAAACTACTCTCGTTCCGCCGCTGCTTGCGAACCTGGCGCAGGGCGCCGGCCGCGTTATTGTCACCCAGCCCCGCAGGGTCGCTGCCCGTGCCGCTGGCCGCCGGCTCTCGGTCCTTAACGGCAGCCGGCTGGGACAACGGGTGGGCTATGCGGTGCGGGGAGAGCGGCAGGCCGGTTCCGAAACACTCGTCGAATTCGTGACGCCCGGCATCCTGCTGCGCCGCCTGCTTTCCGATCCGGGCCTCGACGGCGTGGCCGCGGTGGTCCTCGACGAGGTCCACGAACGCGGACTTGAGACGGACCTGCTTGTCGGCATGCTCGCCGAGGTGCGGCAGCTGCGCGGGGACCTCACCGTCGTCGCCATGTCCGCAACCCTCGACGCGCCCCGTTTTGCCGCCTTGCTTCCCGATGGCGACGGAACACCGGCTCCCGTCGTGGACTCTCCGTCGGTGCTCCACCCCCTTGAAACAGCGTGGCGGCCTGCTGCAGGACCGCGTCTGGACGGCAGGGGAGTGGCACCCGGCTACCTTGAATACGTTGCCGCTACTGCGGCGGAGGAGCTCAGGCGGGCGCTCAATGGTGACAGCTCCAGCGATGCCCTGGTCTTTGTTCCCGGGGCGCGGGAGGTTTCCCGGGTGGCGGCGATCCTTCGCAGCCTGCCGGGACCGGCCGTCGACGTCCTGGAACTTCATGGGCAGGTGGGCCCGGCTGAACAGGACCGCGCAGTTTCTGGCCGCGCCCCAGGCGGCAACCCCAGAATCATCGTCTCCACCGATCTCGCTGAATCCTCCCTTACCGTGCCGGGTGTCCGGCTTGTCATCGATTCAGGCCTCACCCGGGAACCGCGGCGCGACGCCGGCAGGGGCATGAGCGGGCTGGTGACCGTTTCCTGCTCCCGTGCCTCAGCGGACCAGCGCGCGGGGCGGGCAGCCCGCCAGGGTCCCGGGCGGGTGGTGCGGTGCTATGACCAGCAGGCCTTCGGCGCGGCCCCGGCCCACGTAACGCCCGAAATCAAGGTGGCCGACCTGACCGGCGCGGCCTTGGTCCTGGCCTCCTGGGGTTCTCCGCGCGGAGAAGGGCTCGCGCTGCCGGACCAGCCGCCACAGCAGGCCATGGATGATGCCATGGAGGTCCTGCGCGAACTGGGCGCGGTGACAGACGAGGGCCAGGCCACCGGCATGGGAAGGCTCCTGGCCACCATACCGGCGGATCCCCGGCTGGCCCGGGCCCTGTTCGACGGCGCGGCCGCCGCAGGTCAGCTGCCGGCAGCCGAAGCGGTGGCGCTGGCGGCGGGTGGTTACCGCGCTCCCGGAGCTGACCTGACCCGCCTTCAGTCCCAGTTGCGGAATGAAGCGGGACCGGAAGCACGGCGCTGGGCGGAGGAATCCCGCCGCCTGGCCGCACTTGCACAGCAGGGCGCGCTGTCTGCTTCGCCCGCACCTCCCGCGCTGCCCGGCAAGGTTACCGGAGCAGCAGTGGTGGGCGCCGTCGTCGCACTCGCCTTCCCTGACCGGGTGGCACGCCGGGTGGACGGTGACATCCCCAACCGCTATCTTCTGTCCTCCGGGACCCGCGCCGGATTGCCTGCCGGCAGCTCCCTGTCCGGCCATGAATGGCTGGCCGTGGGGGAAGTGACGCGTGCCGGCGGAAGGGACTCGGCCGGAACCGGCGCGGTGATCCGCTCAGCAGCGCCGCTGGCACCCGAGCTCGCGGAGGCTGCTGCGTCGCACCTTCTGACAGATTCCGTCGAGGTGCACTTCGCCGCCGGCCGCCTCTCTGCACGGAGGGTGCGGCGCCTGGGGGCCATCGTCCTGGCCTCCACGCCGGTGCGCCCGTCACCCGCCGAGGGACGCGCGGCCGTAGCGGAAGCCGTGCAACGGGAAGGCCTTGACATCCTTGAGTGGTCGACGACGGCAGATGCTTTGCGCCGCCGTCTCGCCTTCCTGCACCGCGGGCTGGGCGGGCCTTGGCCGGACGTTTCGGACCAGGCGCTGCTGCTGCGGCTGGGGGACTGGCTGGGACCGGAGCTGGAAGCCCTCGCCGATGGAGCGGCCGCCCGCTCCATCAACCTGGCGGACCCTTTGCGCCGGTTGCTGCCATGGCCCGAGGCCGCCAAGTTCGATGACCTTGCCCCGGAGTGGCTCGAGGTGCCGAGCGGGTCGCGGGTCCGGGTTGAATACCCGGACGTTGACGACCCCACTGCCCGGCCGGTGGTGGCCGTCAAGCTGCAGGAGTGCTTCGGGTGGGCGGAGACGCCACGACTGCTCGGCGGCCGGGTACCGGTCCTGTTCCATCTGCTCTCACCGGCCCGGCGCCCCCTTGCCGTCACGGATGATCTGTCATCGTTCTGGTCCGGCCCCTATGCGCAGGTCCGGGCCGAAATGCGGGGCCGCTACCCCAGGCATCCCTGGCCCGAGGATCCGTGGACGGCCCCGGCCACCGCACACGTGAAGCGGAGGAAGTAGCCGCACAAGGGGTTGGCTCAAGCCGGCGCGGGGACGGCGTGAGAACTCCGATACACAGGTGAAACCTTGCGTCGATGGGCTGAAACATCCCGTGGTTAGGCTCGTTTCCACCTGGACGACGTTGTCCACACCCCGACTCGAAGGACGTGCAGATGTTTTTCCTCAACAGCCTCAACCTCTTGCTCGACGGCCAGCGCAATGATGACCGCCGCTCCCACAACGGCGGAGAAGGAGCGTCAGAGTTTCCGAATGGACAGCTGAGCTCCGCCGCCTGGGAAGGCTGGTGGCAGGACGACGCTGCATAGCAGCTGCCCCGGGCGGCGCCTGGTGCATTGATGGCCGCCGTCGGCGCCCCACGCCGCTGTCAGGAGTGGCCGTGGATGAAAGCCGCCACCGGCCCGGCAAGGGAGGCACCCACCTCGTCCGCCGTGCGTTTCAGTCCGGCGACGACGAAGGAGTGGTCACCGCCTTCCATCCACTGCAAAACGGCATTGGCCCCGATCCGCGAGACCACGCCCGTCAGGATTTCCGGTGTGGCGAACGTGTCCCGGCTGCCCTGCAGGAACAACATGGGCGTGGTCAGCCCGTACAGGTGTTCATCCCGCAGCTTTTCCGGTTTGCCTGGCGGATGGAGGGGGTAGCCCAGGTACACAAGTCCTGCCGCTTCCATCCCCTCGGCGACCGCCATGGATGCCATCCGGCCGCCAAAGGACTTGCCGCACGCCCAGATCGGGCCGGCGTCGTTATGGGCTGCTGCCTGCTCCGCCGCCGCGGCCAGGGCAGCGCGCCACGTGGCGACGGCGACCGGCGGCCGGTCGGGAAATTTCCGGCCCGCTTGGCGGTAGGGGAAGTTGAACCGCAGCGTTGCTGTCCCCAGCGCATTCAGCGCCTCCGTGAACCCGCGGAGGAAGGGATGCTCCATCCCGGCGCCCGCCCCGTGGGCCACCACAACGGTTGCGCCTGGATCATCCGGGCGGGCGTACACAGCAGAAACATTAACGTCACCCACCGCGAGGGTCAGGGGCAGTTCTGAGGCAGGCATGCCTCCATCATGCCGGACCCGGGACCCCAAATCTGCGCGCACACAGAAGCCGGGGTGTACGTTGTCCCCATGGCGAGCGAACAGACCACCATCACGGTTCCGGGCCCCGACGGCGGGCGCGAGATGCGCATTTCCAGTCCCGGCCGGGTCCTCTGGCCCGACCTTGGACTCACCAAACTCGACCTCGCACGCTATTTCGCGGACGTGGGGGAGGCGTTCATCGCGGCCAATGGCGACAGGCCGTTGGCGCTGCAAAGGTACAAGGACAACGTTGACGGCGAGATGTTCTTTTCCAAAAACCCGCCCAAGGGAACTCCCGAGTTCATCCGGACGATGAAAGTGGTTTTTCCGAGCGCGCGGTCCCATCCCATGCTGGTCCTGGACGAACCGGCCGCGGCCATCTGGGCAGTCCAGATGAACACCGTCGTTTTCCACCCGTGGCCGTCCCGTACCGCGAACACGGACAACCCGGACCAGTTGCGCATCGACCTTGATCCCCAGCCGGGGACCGACTTCGACGACGCTGTCCCGGCCGCGCTGGTGCTGAAGGAGGTCCTGGCCGAGGCTGGACTCACCTGCTTCATCAAGACCTCAGGCAACAGGGGGCTGCACGTGTACGCACCCATCGAGCCCAGCCGGGAGTTCCTGGATGTGCGGCATGCAGTGATTGCCGCGGCGCGGGAAGTTGAGCGCAGGATGCCGGAGAAAGTCACCACTGCCTGGTGGAAGGAAGAACGGGGCAAAAAGATCTTCCTGGACTTTAATCAGGCCAACCGCGACCGGACCATTGCCGGCGCCTACAGCCCCCGGGCCCTGCCGCATGCCTCGGTGTCCTGCCCCATCACGTGGGATGAACTGGAAACGGCGGATCCGAAGAACTTCACCATCCTTACTGTGCCGGACCGGCTTAAGACTGTGGGCGACCCTTGGGCGGATATGCACAGTAAGCCTGGAACCATCGACACCCTTCTGGAGTGGTGGGACCGGGACCTCAAGGACGGCCTCGAGGAGATGCCCTTTCCTCCCGACTACCCCAAGATGCCGGGGGAGCCGCCGCGGGTACAGCCCAGCCGTGCCCGGAAGCAGGATTAGGCGCCTACTCGAAGCGGGACGGGTCACCAGTGCCGCGGCGGACCACCTCGGCCACGCCGCTGGAAAAGTCCACCACGGTGGTGGGCTCGGCGCCGCAGTCGCCGGCGTCGATCACGGCGTCCACCTGGTGGTCCAGCCGCTCCTTGATTTCCCAGCCCTGGGTCAGCGGGTCCTCCTCGTCCGGCATCAGCAGGGTGCTTGAGAGCAGCGGCTCGCCGAGTTCGGCCAGCAGCGCCTGCACCACGCGGTTGTCCGGGATCCTGACTCCCACGGTCTTCTTCTTGGGGTGCAGCAGGCGCCGCGGAACTTCCTTGGTGGCCGGCAGGATAAAGGTGTAGCTCCCCGGAGTCACCGACTTGATGCTGCGGAAGACGTCGTTGCCGATGTTCACGAACTGCCCCAACTGGGCAAAGTCCCTGCAGACCAGCGTGAAGTGGTGCTTGTCGTCCAACTTCCGGATGGACCGGATCCGGTCGAGGGCGTCCTTGTTGCCCAACTGTGCCCCCAGTGCGTAGCAGGAGTCCGTTGGGTAGGCGATCAGCCCGCCGTCGAGCACTATGCGCACTGCCTGGGTGATGGCACGGGGCTGGGGATCCTGCGGGTGGACGTCAAAGTATCTGGCCATGCACCCGAGCCTACGTTCCCGGCCCCGCCGCCGCATGCATTACCGGCCGGGGCGCACCGGAAGCGGCCAAGGGCAGATCACCCCTACCCCCGGGGTTCCAATTGGGGCAGGATGTTGTCTGGTTTCATCCCTTTCGGTACAACTCAAGGAGATCCAGCCATATGCCCACCACCCTCAACCCGTACCTCGGCTTCCGGGATAATGCCCGTGAAGCCATGAACTTCTATCAGTCGGTTTTCGGCGGCGAGTTGACGCTCAGCACCTTCGGCGAGTTCCAGGCCAGCGAGGACCCGGCCGAGGCGGAGAAAATCATGCACGGCATGCTGACCACCACACAGGGCCTGGTGCTGATGGGAGCGGACACGCCGAACAGCATGGAGTTCAGCGCAGGCTCAGCCATTTCCATCTCCCTGAGCGGCGACGATGAGGCGGAGCTGCGCGGCTACTACGAAAAGCTCAGCGGTAACGGCGGCCATGTCACAGTGCCGATGGAGCAGGCCCCGTGGGGCGACGTCTTCGGGATGTGCACGGATCGCTTCGGGGTGGCCTGGCTGGTCAATGTCAACAACCCGGAGGCAGCAGGCCAGGCAGCCGGGTAAGCACCCCGGACGCTTCCTTGAGGAGGGGCGCCGCGCAGTGCGACGATGTACGCGTGGAGTCCCTCTTCGAGTTCCTCAGCGACAAATGGTGGCTTGTTTTTCCGATGTCCGCCCTGGCGGGACACTGGGCGAACTCCTGGCGCAAAGCCGGCGACCGCCGGCACCAGCGCAAGGTGGAGCTCTACAAGCTCAAGAACGAGGCACGTGAGGCTGGGAAGGCGTCGGCCGCGGAGGTCGAGTCCCTGATGGCCGCCCATGATGCCGCCAACAAACGCTGGCTGGATTACGAACTCGACGTCGGCAAGCTGATCGACTTCCCGCTCATGACCGATGTCCGGGAACCCCTTACGGTGGCGTTCCTTCGGGCCAAAAGGGAGGCCGACTGGCTCCGGCCGGCAGCGGCGGTGGAGATGACCTCCCACCCGCGCCTTGAGGCGTACCGGAAAGCCGTGGACGGATTCAGCTTGGCGCAGGACGTCGCCGAGCGCGAGGCCAAGCGCCTCAGGGACAGCAAGTTCACCGGACCCGAGCGGGAACGGCTGGCCACCGCCCGGCAGCTGCTGAAAATTGCGGAAAACCATGCCGCCACCCCCGCGGAACGCCAGGCTGCCTACAAGCGGGCCCGGCGGGAACTGGACGGCCTCATCGTCCTTCCCGACGTGACCGTGGCGGCACTCGAAGACAAAATCGCGTTAATGCTGGGCCCGGGCGCGCGGCCCTCTGATTCCCACCACGCCTGACCCGCCGGTAAGTGACCGTGGCCGTCCGAACGCTCTACGTTGACGTCGACGGCGTCATCTGTCCCTTCGGTCCCGGAGGGCGCACCGGTTGGGGAACCCCGTGGAGACGTGCCGATGCGGGGCTGCTGCCGGTGGCGTTCGCATCCGAACTTGTCGAAGGACTCAACAGCCTGGCTGCCATGCCCGGGCTGCGGTGCGTCTGGCTGACCAGCTGGGACGAACTGGCGCCCGAATACCTTTGCCCGGCCATCGGACTTGAGGGCGGCCGCTGGCCCTTCCTGACAGCGGACGGGCCCGGAAGCGGACCCGGCTGGTGGAAGCTCCGCGCCATCCAGGCCCATATGGAAGAGACAGGCCCCGCCGCGGCGGCCTGGGTGGATGACCAGCTGGCGTTCGAGGCCGAAGCCCAGGCCTGGGCGGGGATCATGGGCCGGCGTTTGCTCACGGTGTCGCCGGACCCCCGGCGGGGAATTTCGCCCGCGGAAATGGACGCCGTCGCGGCCTTCCTCACAGCGCCGGTGTTTTGACCTCCTGCCGAGGGCGCGTACGATCGATAAGGTTTCTCGCCGGCTGCGTTGGTCCTCTCTTAACGGCGCAGGTCATTCCAAGCGAACAGCTGGTGAATTATGCTGTGCAAGGCAGCCGGGGGAAAGAAACTGCTGAACGTCGACTCTGCAGATTGGGCAACAGGTGGATATCACCTTCATGGTGGCGCTGGTCATCGCACTGGCACTATTTTTCGACTTCACGAACGGCTTCCATGACACCGCGAATGCCATGGCTACGCCCATCGCAACCGGTGCCATCAAGCCGAAGACCGCGGTAACCCTCGCGGCTGTTTTGAACCTGGTAGGTGCCTTCCTGTCCACGGAAGTTGCCAAGACGGTATCCGGCGGCATCATCCGTGAAGGTTCCGACGGCGTACAAATCACGCCGGAGATCATCTTCGCCGGTCTTATGGGAGCGATCCTGTGGAACATGATCACGTGGCTGAAAGGCCTTCCGTCGAGTTCCTCGCACGCCCTGTTCGGCGGCCTGATCGGTGCGGCCATTGCAGGCATCGGCTTCAATTCGATCAATCTTGAGGGCCTGCTCCAGAAGGTCATCCTGCCCGCGATCTTTGCTCCGCTCATCGCCGGCATCGTTGCCTACGTCTGCACCCGTCTCGCCTACGCCCTGACGGCACGGCAGGATCCCGAAACCGGCAGCAAGCTCACCCAGAAGCGCGGCGGTTTCCGTACCGGGCAGATCTTCACCTCCAGCCTGGTGGCACTGGCACATGGCACCAATGATGCCCAGAAGACCATGGGTATCATCACCCTGGTCCTGATTGCCGCGGGCACGCAGACACCGGGCTCCGGCCCGCAGTTCTGGGTGATCGCCGCCTGTGCCTTCGCGATTGCCATCGGCACTTATGCCGGCGGCTGGCGCATCATCCGCACCATGGGTGCCGGGCTCACGGAAGTGAAGCCCGCGCAGGGATTCGCCGCCGAGACCAGCACCGCGTCGGCCATTCTCGCGTCCTCGCACCTCGGCTTCGCACTCTCAACCACCCAGGTGGCGTCCGGTTCCGTCATCGGCTCCGGTATGGGGCGCAGAGGAACCAGTGTCCGCTGGAACATGGTGGGCAAGATTGCACTGGGCTGGCTCTTCACTCTTCCCGCCGCCGGCATTGTGGGCGCCCTGACCGCGCTGCTGGTAAAAACCGGCGTAGTGGGGGTCCTGATTGCGGCCGTCGCGGGCACTGCAGCTGTCCTGTTTATGTTCTTCTACTCACGCAAGTCCGCCGTCGGCCATCACAACGCCATTGAGGTGGAGGAAGCCGGCCAGGCCGTGCGCTTCGCCAAAAAGAAGGCGATGGCCCGGGCGCGCGCCAAGGCCAAGGCCCATTCGAAGGCCAAGGCCGAAGCGAAAACCAAGGCTGAGGCCAACACCGATGCCACCACCGGCGCCGAAGCCACCACCAACGCCGAGGCCGGTACTGAAACCGAAGCCGTGACAACGAAGGATGCCCAACGATGAAGTGGTTGGAACTGCTGACCGTGGCAGGAGCCACCCTGTCGGCCGCAGTGACCGTAGTGGTTCTTTATTCGCTGGGCGTTCGGCTGACGGCCATTGCCGGCGACGCCCAGCAGGCTTCACCTGGGGTGAAGCGGTCCCTTGCGTACGTGTGCTTCGGCCTGTGCGGACTGGCCGTGCTTTTTGGCCTGTACCTGATCATCCCGTACTTCTCCGGCTAGCGCCTCCGTACCACCCAAAGCAACAGCCGCCGGGCCGTTGGCCGGACGGCGGCGGGTGGCTAGGCTGGGGCCATGTCCCGGATTCAGTATTTTGTCGCCGCGTCCCTTGACGGGTTTATTGCCACGTCCACAGATGATCTGGATTGGCTGCTGCAGTTCGAGGGGTTCGAGGGCGGCAAGGAAAGCTACGAGACGTTCATGGCGGGCGTCGGCTGCATGGTTATGGGCGGCGGGACGTATGCCTGGCTGATGGAGCATGAGCCAGGCATATGGCCCTACCCCGACACCCCCTGCTACGTCTTTACACGGCATGAGTACGCCGCACCCGACGGGGCGGACATCACGTTCGTCCGCGGGAGCGTCACTGAGTTCATTGCCGACTTCGAGTCGGACGCGGCAGGCAGGAACGTCTGGGTGGTGGGCGGCGGAGACCTCGCCGCCCAATTTGCCGACGCCGGGCTGCTGGATGAACTCATCCTCTCCGTCATTCCCGTCGTGCTCGGGGACGGCAAGCGATTGCTCCCGTTGACGGGCCCGACGCCGCCACTTGAGTTGACAGCCTCCCGCGCCATGGGCAGGGGCATCGTCGAGCTGCGGTACCTCCTGAAGACAAAACCCGGCGGATAACAGGTCTTTTCCTGGACTGCAGGAAGCTCTAGCCCTGCACGGGTGCGGCGTTATCCCGGATCATGTTGGTGATCCGGGCGGTGGACAGCCGCCTGCCTTGCTCATCCGTCATCACGATTTCGTGCGTCGCAAGAGTCCGGCCGAGGTGGATCGCGGAGCAGGTTCCGGTGACCGTGCCCGCCGCGATGGACCGGTGATGGGTGGCGCTGACCTCGATGCCCACAGCGTGGCGTCCTGGCCCTGCGTGCATGCCTGCAGAAAAAGAACCAAGCGTTTCGGCCAGCACCACGTGGGCACCGCCGTGCAGGATTCCTGCCACCTGGGTGTTTCCGTCCACCGGCATGGTGGCCACCGTCCGCTCCGGACTCATCTCCACGAAGCGGATCCCCATCTTCACCACCAACGCGCCTATCCCGAATTGACCCAGCCAGCCGTGCAGGTGCTCCGGGACACCGGCGGCAGTGAGCTCGTCAGCGAAGGGGCCGGGCGTGAAATTGTCCATCATGGCAACTAGGCTGGCACCTGTGAGTGAAACAACCAAACCGGCCCCTTTCCCGTCCAATGTCCTGCAGGAGGACAACGCCCCGCAGGGCTCAACCACCCTCGAGGACGCTGCTGTTCAGGACACGGTTCCGGGCCAGGCCGGTGGATCCGTTTCGTCCACTGCCGCCCCCGTGGTTCCCATCACCGGCCAGCCTCGGCTGCTGGTACTGGACGGGCATTCCATGGCCTTCCGCGCCTTCTTCGCCCTCCCTGCGGACAAGTTCTCCACCGCGAACGGGCAGCACACCAACGCCATCCACGGCTTCACCTCCATGCTGATCAACCTCATCAAGGAGCAGCAGCCCACCCACATCGCCGTGGCCTTCGATGTCTCGGATGAGTCCACCCACCGCAAGGTTGAGTACAGCGAATACAAGGGCGGCAGGAACGAGACTCCCCGCGAGATGAACAACCAGATCGACCTCATCGGCCAGGTGATGGAGGCGTGGGGCATTAAGACCATCAAAATGCCTGGCTACGAGGCCGACGACATTCTTGCCACCCTTGCCGCCATGGGCGAGAAGGCCGGCTTCGAGGTCCTGCTCGTCTCCGGTGACCGGGACGCTTTCCAGCTGATCACGGACAACGTTTTTGTCCTCTACCCGAAGAAGGGCGTCAGCGACATCCCCAAGATGGACGCCGCCGCCATCGAGGCCAAGTACTTCGTCAGTCCGGCCCGCTACTCCGACCTCGCCGCGCTGGTGGGGGAGACGGCCGACAACCTGCCGGGCGTGCCCGGCGTCGGCCCCAAGACGGCCGCCAAGTGGATCAACCTCTACGGGGGCCTGGAAGGCGTACTGGAAAACCTCGATTCCATCGGCGGGAAAGTGGGTGACGCGCTGCGCGAGAACGTGGAAGCCGTCAAGCGCAACCGCCGCCTGAACCAGCTGCATACAGACCTTGAACTTCCCGTCACCCTCGATGAGCTGTACGAGCCCCGGCCGGACCAGGCAGCCCTTGAGGACCTGTTCGACCAGCTGGAATTCAAGGCCATCCGCGGCCGGCTCTTTGCGCTGTACGGCGACGACAACACTCCCGCGCCTGCGCGTGCGAGCATCGAAACCCCTGAGTTCATCACACCCTCCGGTGCGGCGGAGCTCGCTGAATTCCTGACGGCGGCCGCGGGCCGGCGCTGCGCCCTCGCCGTTGACCTTGTGCCTGGACGGATCGGGGAGGATGCTGCCGGGCTGGCCATCGTCCGCGACGGCGCCGCCGCGTACATCGACCTTTCTGCCCAGGACGCCGAGGCGGAAAACGTCCTGGCTGCCTGGTTGCGCGACCCCGAAGCCCCGAAGGTGATGCACGGGTTTAAGGCTGCCCTGAAGGCCCTGACCTCCCGCGGCCTGGAGCTTGAGGGCGTGGTGGACGATACGTCCATCTCCGGCTACCTCATCCAACCGGACCGCCGCACCTACGAACTCGCCGAACTGGCCCAGCACCACCTCAACGTCGGGATCCCCGCCGCCACGGCCAAAGCCGGCCAGCTGGAGCTGTCTTTCGACGGCGACGACGAAGCAGCAGCGGGCGCACTGGTGCAGGCCGCCGCCGTCGTCCTGGAACTGAGCCGCTACTTTGAGGCGGAACTGAAAGAGCGCCGCGCCGAGGAGCTGCTGTCCACCCTGGAGCTTCCGGTCAGCCGCGTCCTGGCCGACATGGAACTCGCAGGCATTGGCATCGACATGGACCGCATGGACGAACAGCTCGCGGACCTTGCCAGGGTCATCGACACCGCGCAGGAACAGGCCTTTGCGGCCATCGGCCACGAGGTTAACCTCGGATCACCCAAGCAGCTGCAGACCGTGCTGTTTGAGGAACTCCAGCTGCCCAAGACCAAAAAAATCAAGTCCGGCTACACCACCGACGCCGCGTCACTGAAGAACCTGCTGGACAAAACCGGCCACGAGTTCCTGGTCCAGCTCATGGCCCACCGGGAAGCCGCCAAGCTGCGCCAGATGCTGGAGTCGCTGAAGAAGTCGGTGGCCGAGGACGGCCGTATCCACACCACCTACGCCCAGAATGTTGCGGCAACGGGCCGGATTTCCTCCAACAATCCGAACCTGCAGAACATCCCCATCCGCAGCGAAGAAGGCCGCCGCGTCCGTGGGATCTTCGTGGTCAGCGACGGCTATGAGTGCCTGCTGTCCGCGGACTACTCCCAGATCGAAATGCGCATCATGGCGCACTT
Source organism: Arthrobacter sp. Z1-9 (assembly GCF_054792695.1). Lineage (NCBI taxonomy): Bacteria > Bacillati > Actinomycetota > Actinomycetes > Micrococcales > Micrococcaceae > Arthrobacter > Arthrobacter sp. Z1-9. The sequence continues at coordinate 1,994,579 of NZ_CP096456.1, forward strand.
GTCCGGCGATGCCGGCCTGATCCAGGCGTACAAGGACGGCGAGGACCTGCACCGGTTTGTGGGGTCCAACATCTTCCACGTGCCCACCGAGGAAGTCACCAGCGCCATGCGCTCGAAGGTGAAGGCCATGTCCTACGGGTTGGCTTACGGCCTGACGTCCTTCGGGCTGTCCAAGCAGCTGGAAATCTCCGTGGACGAGGCCCGCACCCTCATGAAGGACTACTTCGACCGGTTCGGCGCCGTCCGCGACTACCTCCGCGGCGTGGTGGACCAGGCCCGCGTGGACGGCTACACGGCAACCATCGAGGGGCGCCGCCGGTACCTCCCGGACTTGACCAGCACCGACCGGCAGCTCCGGGAGAACGCTGAACGGATCGCCCTCAACAGCCCCATCCAGGGCTCGGCAGCGGACATCATCAAACGGGCCATGCTGGGCGTCCACGCCGAACTCCGGTCGCAGGGCCTGAAATCGCGGATGCTCCTGCAGGTCCACGACGAACTGGTCCTTGAAGTCGCTGCGGGGGAGCGGGCAGCGGTGGAGAAGCTCGTCACCGAGCAGATGGCAGCCGCGGCGGACCTCACTGTCCCGCTGGAGGTCCAGATCGGTGTCGGACCCAGCTGGTACGACGCCGGGCACTAGGACCGGCAGGCATATGACTGACCTGAGCGGGAACTATGAGATCCGTCGCTTCGGCGCGGTGTCCAAAGGCAATGACGGCTATGCCGAGGCGGAGACCTGGGCCAGGGCGGTGGCCTTCGGGTTCCATGAGTCCACCCGCACGCCCGAGCATGTGGCGAAGTCCCTTGCCACCTACGAAAAGGACGGCCGGGTCCTGACCGGCGTCTACCAAACGGGCCAGGTGGCGCCAAACTCGCTGCCCGCCGACGTGCCGGTGGCCACTTTCGCCACCTTCCGCAAAAGCCTGAACATCGGTTTTGGCCGGACCCTTGAGAGCCAGCTGGTCACCTCGGTGACGGTGCGGACTTCGCACCGCCGCCGCGGGCTGCTGCGCCGGATGATGAGCGAGGACCTGCACCTCGCCAAGGAGGATGGCATCGCGATGGCTGCCCTCACCGCCTCCGAGGGGACCATCTACGGGCGTTTCGGCTACGGGGTTGCCAGCTTCGAGCGCACGGTGAAGGTCGATACCACGGCGCGGTTCAGCCTTGGACACCAGCCCACGGGCTGCGTGGAAGTAGCCGATCCCCGAGTCCTGCTGCAGCTTGCGCCGGAGGTCTTTGACCGGGTCCACCAGCTCACCCCCGGATCCCTAGGCCGGCAGGAATGGTACCGGCAGCTGGCATCAGGATCACTCGCCCGCGACGGCAAGGAGGACCCCGCCGTCAAGGTGGCCCTGCACTACTCGGCAGACGGAACCGTGGACGGCTACGTCTCCTACAAGTTCCTCGGCTGGGACACCGAACCGTACACCGTGGAAGTGGTTGACCTGGTGGCCGCCGGCAACGACGCGTACCTGGAGCTTTGGCAGTTCCTTGGTGCCATAGACCTGGTGGAGCGGGTCTCCTGGGACGAGGCGCCGGTCGATGACCCGCTGGCATGGGCCCTCACCGATCCCCGCTGCATCGACTCCTCGGACAGCAGGGACATGCTGTGGCTCCGCATCCTGGACGTCGGCAAGGCGCTGGAGGCCAGGCACTACCCGGCGGACGGCCGGCTGGTTTTCGAAGTCCATGACGCCCTGGGCCTCACGGCAGGAACCTTCGCCCTCACTGTCGACGGCGGCCAGGCCGCCGTCGTGCGCCTGCCGGAAACCGCGGCAGCGGACCTGGCGCTGGATGTCTCGGCACTGTCCTCAATCTACCTGGGCGCCGTCTGCCCCGTCACGCTGACGGCGGCAGGGCGGATCCGGGAGAATACGGCCGGCGCCGCACTGAAGGCCCGGCAGATGTTCGCCGTCGAGCGGGCAACACACTGCCTCACCCACTTCTGACCCGTACACCTGGGAGCAGGAGGGCCGCTTTGACCCGTGTTGCGGGCAGCGACTAGAATGAACGGGCGTGTGTTACGCGTGCGCAGCTTTGGCTCGCATTTGAACGGCACGCAATCAGGATGACCCGGCAATCCGCCGCGCTCCGCCTCCAGGTCAGTACCCGGAAGTGGTGGTCGCCTGACCAACTAACTATCCACAACGGAGCCCCTACTACATGACCATCACCTCCACCGAGAAGCCCGGTACCCCCGTAGTCGCCATTAACGACATCGGTACCGCTGAGGACTTCCTCGCAGCTGTCGACGCCACCATCAAGTACTTCAACGACGGAGACCTCGTCGAAGGTACCGTCGTCAAGGTCGACCGCGATGAAGTCCTGCTCGACATCGGTTACAAGACCGAAGGTGTCATCCCCTCCCGTGAGCTGTCCATCAAGCACGACGTTGATCCCGGAGACGTCGTCTCCGTTGGCGATCAGGTCGAAGCCCTGGTGCTCACCAAGGAAGACAAAGAAGGCCGCCTGATCCTCTCCAAGAAGCGCGCTCAGTACGAGCGTGCCTGGGGCGACATCGAGAAGGTCAAGGAAGAAGACGGTGTTGTCACCGGTACCGTCATCGAGGTCGTCAAGGGTGGTCTTATCCTCGACATCGGCCTGCGCGGCTTCCTGCCCGCATCCCTCGTCGAGATGCGCCGTGTGCGCGACCTGGCTCCGTACATCGGCCAGCAGATCGAAGCCAAGATCATCGAGCTGGACAAGAACCGCAACAACGTGGTCCTCTCCCGCCGTGCATGGCTCGAGCAGACCCAGTCCGAGGTCCGCTCCACCTTCCTCAACAAGCTGGAAAAGGGCCAGGTCCGTCCCGGCGTCGTTTCCTCCATCGTCAACTTCGGTGCCTTCGTGGACCTGGGCGGCGTAGACGGCCTGGTTCACGTTTCCGAGCTGTCCTGGAAGCACATCGACCACCCGTCCGAGGTTGTCGAAGTTGGCCAGGAAGTCACCGTCGAGGTTCTCGAGGTGGACCTGGACCGCGAGCGTGTTTCCCTGTCGCTCAAGGCTACGCAGGAAGATCCGTGGCAGACCTTCGCCCGCACCCACGCCCTCGGCCAGGTTGTTCCGGGTAAGGTCACCAAGCTCGTTCCGTTCGGTGCGTTCGTCCGCGTCGAAGACGGCATCGAAGGCCTGGTCCACATCTCCGAGCTGGCTGTGCGCCACGTGGAGCTGGCAGAGCAGGTTGTCTCCGTTGGCGACGAGCTGTTCGTCAAGGTCATCGACATCGACCTCGAGCGCCGCCGCATCTCCCTCTCCCTCAAGCAGGCCAACGAGGGCGTCGACGCCGACAGCACCGAATTCGATCCGGCTCTGTACGGCATGGCCGCAGAGTACGACGAAGAGGGCAACTACAAGTACCCCGAGGGCTTCGATCCCGAGTCCAACGAGTGGCTTGAAGGCTACGAGAACCAGCGCGCCGCCTGGGAGCAGCAGTACGCTGACGCCCAGACCCGCTGGGAAGCCCACAAGAAGCAGGTTGCCCAGCACGCTGCCGACGACGCTGCTGCTGCAACGTCCGGTGACAGCGATTCCGGCACCACCAGCTACTCCTCGGAGCCTGCTGCTGAGTCCAACGCCGGTGCAGGTACGCTTGCATCCGACGAGGCCCTCGCCGCCCTGCGCGAGAAGCTGACCGGCAACTAATTGCCACCGGTCCGGACTTTCCGGACCAACGCAACAGACCCCCTGCCCACAAGGCAGGGGGTCTGTTTGCTTTAACAGCGGGTGGCGGGGCGACCTGAATGCGTGCTTTATGGCACCTCGCCTGGCCGGCTTCCCTGCGAAACCACACTCCGCAGGCAGTATGCGCCACAAAAGTTACGCAATCCCGTCAACCGGGGGAGTTAAAGTACGACGACGGCGCTTACTGTCCCGTCGTCGTCGGGCGTCAGGACTGCCCCGGCGGAGGCAAGGACGCGCTGGGCGCCGAGGTTTCCGGTCAGGGTCCGGGCGGTAACCTCAGCGATGCCGGCGCTGCGGGCCTCATCAAGGACCAGGCGCAGGGCAGCGGTACCGATGCCCCGGGACCGAAAGCTCCTGCCGAGCCAGATGCCCGTGTCGGCAACAGCCACACCGTTGCCGGAGTCAACGCGGCGGAGGCGGATGGAGCCGGCAAGGCTGCCGTCGGCGAGAATGCCCCACGTCTTCTCGCCTGCATCTCCGTCGAGGCCCCGGGCGGCGGCGCGGTGATAGCTGAAGAACCACGCCGTACGTTCCAGGTTCCAGCCCGGGCCGCCCAGCGGGGGCGCCACCTCGTCGGGGGACGCGTCGCGCTTGGCGAGTTCCAGGAGCTGCTCCAGCACTGCTTCATTCACATCCACCAGTGACACGTCAGGGGAAGGGGACATCCACCCACTCCGTTCCTTCGGGCTGGAGCACGGCACTGCCCGCGGTGAGCGACTGAAGACGCTCCGCGGCGGCCGAAATTTCACCGGCTTCGTCCGGCAGCGCCAGCCGCAGGACCGTGTGCTGCGCGCCGTAGCTGGTGTCCGCCATCACGAAACCAGCAGCCCGCAGGTCGTTTTCCAGCCTGCCGGCGGCAGCATGCGGAACTTCCGCAGAGCAGATCCGCAACCTGCTGCGGCGCACCATGGGCGCCAGGGAAAGGGCCGAGGACACTGACTCCGAGTACGCGCGCACCAGTCCGCCCGCTCCGAGGAGGACCCCTCCGAAGTAGCGGACGACGACGGCGCCCACGTCGCTGAGGTCGGCCACCCCGGGCGTCGTTTCCCTTTTGGCTAGCGCCTCAAGCATCGGGATGCCGGCCGTACCGGAGGGCTCGCCGTCGTCGCTGGAGCGCTGGATGTCCCGGTCAGGGCCGAGAATGAAGGCTGAGCAGTGGTGCCGGGCGTCGTGGAACTCGCGGCGGAGGCCGGCCACCAGGTCCCTTGCGGCTTCCTCGCTGGCCGCCCTGCGCAGCACCGCAATGAACCTGGAGCGTTTGATCTCGATCTCATGGCGGAAGTCCGGCCCGGACGCCAAGGTGGTGTAGGCAGTGGTCCTGCTGTCTGACTCTTGCATCCGCCCCAGTCTAAGTGGGGATTAGTGTTGGAGGGTGCTGAAGATCGGGTTGACGGGCGGGATCGCCTCAGGAAAGTCGGTAGTCGCGTCACGGCTCAGGGAACGCGGGGCAGTGCTGGTGGATGCTGACGCGCTGGCACGGGAAGTGGTGGAACCGGGCACGGAAGGCCTGCAACGGATTGTTGCTGAGTTCGGCAACGGGGTTCTGGGCCCCGACGGCCGGCTGGACCGGCCCAAACTCGGAGCGATGGTGTTTGGCGATCCTGCACGGCTGGCGGCGCTGAACGGGATCGTCCACCCGCTGGTCCGGTCGCGGGCAGCGGCCATGGTCGAAGCTGCTCCTGATGGTGCCGTGGTGGTGCAGGATATACCGCTGCTCGTGGAAACCGGACAGGGCAGCAACTTCCACCTCGTCCTGGTAGTAGATGCGCCTGATGACGTACGGGTGCAGCGGATGGTGGACCACCGCGGGATGACCGGCGAGGCCGCCCGCTCACGAATGGCGGCGCAGGCGTCCCGGGAGGATCGATTGGCGGCGGCCGACGTCGTCCTCGACAACTCGGGCACCCTGAACCAGCTGGTTAAGCAGGTGGACGAACTCTGGGATGGGCGGCTGGTGCCATTCGCCCGGAACCTGGCTGCCGGGACGCGCGCGATAAGGAACGGCGGGCCTGTCCTGGAACCATACCGGGAGGAGTGGGCGAAGCAGGCGGCCAGGATTGCGGCGAGGCTGGCGACGGCGGCGCCTGGACTCATCCTGGCGGTGGACCACATCGGTTCCACCTCCGTTCCCGGGCTTGCCGCGAAAGACGTCATCGACCTGCAGGTTGTGGTGTCCGGCATGGACGCTGCAGACCGTGCTGCACCAACGCTGGCAGAAGCCGGTTTCCCCCTGGTGCCCGGCGCGGCGTCCGATGCGCCAAAACCGACGGACCCCGACCCCCTGCAGTGGCAGAAGCGGTTCCATGCCAATGCGGACCCCGGCAGGCCAGTCAACATCCACGTCCGCGCTGCCGGCTCCCCGGGGTGGCGGTACGCCCTGATGTTCCGGGACTGGCTGCGGGATGACCCGGCCGCGCTCCGGCTCTATGCGGCCCACAAGGCAGACCTTGCCGGGCGCTTTGCCGGCTCGGCCAGCACCAGGGCGTATGCGGAGGCCAAGGAACCGTGGTTCACGGATGTTGCGTGGCCGCGGATGTCCGCCTGGGCCGAGGCAACCGGGTGGGAACCGCCGTCGTACCCATCCTGAGGCCGGTCCAAGGACACCCCCCCCGGCGGGTGTTCGCCCGTAACGGACGTGCCCCCGCAGTGTCGGTGCCCCACGGTAAATTAGAACCATGAGCCTTGCGCAGGAGATCAACCGTGTTGTAGCCCCCTTCGAGGTCATCAGCGAGTTCAAGCCTGCCGGCGACCAGCCCGCCGCCATTGCTGAACTGACGGAACGGATTAAGAACGGCGAAAAGGACGTAGTCCTGCTCGGCGCCACCGGAACCGGCAAGAGCGCCACCACCGCTTGGCTGATCGAACAGGTCCAGCGGCCCACCCTGGTGATGGTCCAGAACAAGACCCTCGCGGCGCAGCTGGCCAACGAATTCCGTGAACTCCTGCCCAACAACGCGGTGGAGTACTTCGTTTCTTACTACGACTACTACCAGCCCGAAGCCTACGTAGCCCAGACGGACACGTTCATCGAGAAGGACTCCTCCATCAACGAGGAAGTGGAACGGCTCCGCCACTCCGCCACCAATGCGCTGCTGACACGCCGCGACGTCATTGTGGTGGCTACGGTGTCCTGTATCTACGGCCTCGGCACCCCGGAGGAATACATCGCCGGCATGGTGACCCTCCGCAAGGGGGCGGAGATGAACCGTGACCACCTGCTCCGCAAATTCGTTGCCATGCAATACGCGCGCAACGACATGGATTTCCACCGCGGCACCTTCCGGGTCCGCGGCGACACCGTGGAAATCATTCCCATGTACGAGGAACTGGCCATTCGGATCGAGTTTTTCGGGGATGAGATTGAGAACATCCACACGCTGCATCCGCTGACCGGTGAAATGATCCGGGACGAAGAGGAGATGTACGTTTTCCCGGCCTCGCACTATGTGGCCGGGCCCGAACGGATGGCGAGGGCAATCAAGCGGATCGAAGACGAACTCGCCGACCGGCTGAAGGTCCTGGAAAGCCAGAACAAACTTGTCGAGGCGCAGCGGCTGCGGATGCGCACTACCTACGATCTCGAGATGATGCAGCAGATGGGCTTCTGCAACGGCATCGAGAACTACTCATCGCACATCGACGGCCGTGCCCCCGGGACCGCCCCGCACTGCCTCATTGACTATTTCCCGGACGACTTCCTGCTGGTGGTCGACGAGTCCCACGTGACCATTCCCCAAATCGGCGCCATGTATGAAGGCGACATGTCCCGCAAGCGGAACCTGGTGGACTTCGGCTTCCGCCTGCCGTCCGCCATGGACAACCGCCCGCTCAAGTGGGATGAATTCCTCCAACGCGTAGGCCAGACCGTCTACCTGTCCGCGACTCCCGGCAAATACGAGTTGGGCAAAGCGGACGGCACGGTCCAGCAGATCATCCGGCCCACCGGACTGATCGACCCCGAGGTGGTGGTCAAGCCCACCAAGGGCCAGATCGATGACCTGCTGGGCGAAATCAAGACGCGCACGGAGAAGAACGAACGGGTCCTGGTCACCACGCTCACCAAACGGATGTCGGAGGACCTTACTGACTACCTGCTGGGCCACGGCGTGAAGGTGGAGTACCTGCACTCAGACGTGGACACCCTGCGGCGTGTGGAGCTCCTCCGTGAGCTACGGATGGGCACATTCGATGTCCTTGTGGGCATCAACCTGCTCCGGGAAGGCCTGGACCTGCCCGAAGTCTCCCTGGTGAGCATTCTGGACGCTGACAAGGAAGGCTTCCTGCGGTCCTCCACGTCGCTCATCCAGACCATCGGCCGCGCCGCCCGTAACGTCTCCGGGCAGGTGCACATGTACGCCGACCGGATCACAGACTCCATGGCCCACGCCATCGACGAAACCAACCGCCGGCGCGCCATTCAGGTGGCATACAACACGGAAAGGGGCATCGATCCGCAGCCGCTGCGGAAGAAGATCGCCGACATCACCGACCAGCTGGCCAAGGAAGACGCCGACACCCAGGAACTGCTCAGCAACAACCGCCTGGCCAAGGGCGGCAAACGGAAGGCCGCTGCAAAGGGTGCCGCGCAGGTGCGGTCCGATGGACTCGCCGCCGCACCCGCAGAGGACCTCGTGGGCCTGATTGAACAGCTGACGGAACAGATGCACGGGGCCGCCGCCGAGCTGCAGTTCGAGGTGGCAGCGCGGATCAGGGACGAAGTCAGTGAACTGAAAAAGGAACTGCGCCAGATGCAGGCCGCCGGGCACGCCTGACGCAAACGCCAGCGGTGAAGCGGTGGGGCCCCGGCCTGGGGTACAGTTAATGCCACGTAGGGGAGTATCCCGAGCGCTACGATCGTCAACACGCAGGGCATGGTTGCCCCGCCGGGCGTAGCGGGCCGCCACATCAGCACCAAGTGCACAGGCAGGCCGGAGAGACTTACACTGCATCTCTGTACCCTGCGAAAGGCTACCCTGTGCTCGAATTGCCCGTGTGGTTCGAGGTCGGCTCCCTTGTCGTCCTCGGCCTGATCCTCCTGATCGACCTTCTCCTCGTGGTGCGCCGCCCCCACGAACCCTCTATGAAGGAAGCCGGACTGTGGGTGGCGTTCTATGTCTCCCTGGCCCTGGTGTTCGCCGGCGCCATGTTCGCCTTCACCGGCCCTGAATACGGCGGGCAGTTCGTCGCCGGCTGGGTGACGGAATACAGCCTCAGCATCGACAACCTCTTTGTCTTCATCATCATCATGGCCAGGTTCTCCGTGCCCCGGAAGTACCAGCAGGAAGTGCTGATGGTGGGCATCATCATCGCCCTGATCCTGCGCGGCATCTTCATCCTGCTCGGCGCCATCGTGATCGAACAGTTCAGCTGGGTATTCTACATCTTCGGCGCCTTCCTGCTCTGGACCGCCTGGAAGCAGGCCCAGGACGAAGGCGAAGACGAAGAAGACCGGGAGAACCCGCTGATCGCCAAGATCCGCAAGGTCATCCCCATGTCCGAGAAGTTCGACGGCGGCAAGCTGCGCACCACGGTGGACGGCAAGAAGGTCTTCACCCCGATGCTGATCGTGTTCATCACCATCGGCCTCACGGACCTGCTCTTCGCCGTAGACTCCATCCCCGCAATCTTCGGCCTGACCCAGAGCCCGTTCATCGTCTTCACGGCGAACCTGTTCGCCCTGATGGGCCTCCGCCAGCTGTACTTCCTGCTGGGTGGCCTCATGAACCGCCTGATCTACCTGAAGCACGCACTGTCCTTCATCCTGGCGTTCATCGGCGTGAAGCTGGTCCTGCACGCAATGCACGTCAACGAACTGCCGTTCATCAACGGCGGCCAGCACATCGAATGGGCTCCCGAGATTCCCACCTTTGTGTCCCTGGCGGTCATCGTCGGCACCATCATCATCGCGGTGGTTGCCAGCCTGCTCAGCTCCAAGGCCAAGGAAACCCACCTGGATCCGCGCCTCGAAGAAGACGTACGCAAGAGCCACAGCGACGTCGACTAGTTCTTTCCGCTCCTGGAACACCTGCGATCCCGGCCGCCATGCGGCCGGGATTGTTGGCTTTAATGCGGGTCTATAAGACCCGGGCGGTGAGGGCTATGCTCTGATCATGGCCGGCACTTTGATGACGGAAAGCGGAGTGCGCCAGGTGCAACGCCGCACCGTGGTGCTGCTGAGTGCAGCCCAGGTCTTTGGCGGGATTGGAACCGGGGCCACCGTTTCCATCGGTTCCATCCTGGCCGTCGAGCTCTCCGGATCGAGCGCCTGGGCGGGTGCCGTAGCCACGGTGATGACCCTGGGGGCAGCGCTGGCTGCCCTGCCCCTCGCCGCCCTTGCCGATCACCGGGGACGCCGGATTGGCCAGGTCGCCGGGCTCTCGGCGGCACTGCTGGGCACCCTGCTGATAGTGCTTTCCGTGGTTTGGGGCGCCTTCGTCCTGCTGGTGCTCGGTGCGGCCGGTATCGGGGTTGGAACCGCCGCAAGCCTGCAGGCCCGGTTTGCCGCCGTCGACCTCGCTGATGCCGAACACCGCGGCCGGTCCCTGTCCGCCGTGGTCTGGGCAGTGACAGTCGGCGCCGTGGCCGGCCCCAACCTGATCCAGCCTGGCACCGTGGTGGGCGAGGCGCTCGGCCTGCCTCCCGTCGCCGGTCCGTTCGTGATCTCGGGGGCCGGACTCCTCGTGGCCACTGTGCTGCTCTTCGCCGGCCTGAGGCCAGACCCCCTGCTGCTGGCGCGCAGCCTCGCAGCCTCGGCGGCTTCCGGCCCAGGGAATTCCCCGCGGCAGGGGAGCCCCCAGGCCGAAGCATCACGCCTCCACGGTCCTCCAACACCGCCCGGCGGTCTAACACCGCCTGGCGGGTCGTTGGCCCGGGGAATGCGGGCCATCCGCGGTTCCCGGATGGCACTGCTCGCCGTGTCCGCCGTTGTTGGGGCCCACGCGGTGATGGTGGGCGTTATGTCCATGACACCGCTGCACCTGCAGCACCTCGTCGAAGGGCCGGCCGCGTCGCATGCCGGCCACGCGGCGTCCGGCGATGTGCTGGTAATCATCGGATTCACCATCTCCCTGCACATTGCGGGCATGTTTGCGCTGTCACCGGTGATGGGCTGGTTGACCGACAAAGCGGGCAGGACCGAAACCATCATGATCGGCTTCGGCCTGCTGATCACCGCCGTCGCCGTCGCAGGGTTCGGCCAAGGCTCCACCGCCGCAGTCGCTGTGGGGCTGGTCCTGCTGGGCCTGGGCTGGTCAGCGTCCACCATCTCGGGCTCCACGCTCCTGGCCGAGAGCGTCGGCCAGGACTCCCGCGTGGTGGTCCAGGGTGTTTCGGACATGCTGATGGGAATCGCCGGCGCGGTGGGCGGGGCCGTGTCCGGCCTGGTGCTAAGCCAGGCCGGCTACCTCGGGCTGAACATGGCGGGCGCCGTGGTGGCAGCGGTGGTCCTGGCCGCCGCCGGGATGACGGTTGTGGCTCGCAGGCGGGGCGCACCGGCGCCCTAAGCCGCGCAGCAAGGATCAACTGCGGGCGCGTGCCATTCCCAGCAGGCGGGTAAAGATCCCCTCACCGTCGTCGGCGATGCCGTCGTGATGGAAGTCCGCCGTCTCCCACACCTGCAGCCCCCGGACAGCCGAGGCAGTCTCCAGGGACAGGTTCCGGTCCACGTAAATGTCGTCGGAGTAGACGGCCGCGGCTACCGGGACGGTGTTGGCGGCGAGCCGGTGAACGTCGTACAGGGGTTTCCAGTCCGGCTTGGCGGCCAGGAGCCCTGCCACCTCGCGGAGGGGCCGGAGGGCCGGGTCCTGGTCGAAGTACCACGGGTAAACCATTTCGCCGGTCAGCAGCAGTGGTTCCGCGTCCGGGCCGAACTCCGGATACTCACGCAAAATCCGCCAGGCAGACCAGTCAGTGGCCCCGCCCTGCCCGTAGATGGACTCATGCATGAGGGCGTACAGCGGGTTTGAGCGGCGGGACACTATCCCCTGCATCTGTTCCAGGAAAGGATCCGAAAGCCGGGTGCCCCCGGCGGTCTTGGTGAATGCATCCTCCAGCAGGTAGTGCAGGCTGTCCACCCTGGTGTTGCCGCCCAGGAACGCGCCCGCCATCTGGAAGCGCTCCACGGTGAGGGGGCCGCCGTCGGGCAGGAATTCAGGGGTGCTCCGCAGATGGCGCGCAATCCGCTCCACCCTGGCCCGGTCCTCGGGGTACCAGCCAAAGTACTCCGCGTTCCGTGCTGCCACGCGCTGGAAGGTGTCGCGGTACACGTCGTCAGCGGAGCCGGCCAGCGGGGCCAGCCCACCGGTGATGACCACTTCCCGAAGGCCTTCCGGGGCGAACGAAAGGTAAGTGAGCGCGCAGAAGCCGCCATAGCTCTGCCCGTAGATGCTCCAGGCTCCCGAGCCCAGGGCGTCCCGGATCAGTTCGGCGTCGGCCACGATCGAATCAGCCCGGAAGTGCTCCAGGAAGGCGGCCTGCTGTTCCGCCGTGCCCCGCAATGGCAGGGTGTTCCGGTCGATGGGAGTGGAGAGCCCGGTGCCGCGCTGGTCCAGCATCAGGATCCGGAAGTCCTTGGCGGCTGCCTTGCTCCAGCCGCCCAGCGAACCGAACCTGTTGCCGCGGCCGCCCGGACCGCCCTGCAGGAACAGCAGCCAGGGCAGCTGCGCGGCTTCCTCCTCGGTGTGCGAGGCTGAAACGTATTCGCGGGCGAACACCGTGATGGTTTCCGGATCGGGGGAGGACCCGAAGTGGTCCAGTGGCACCGTGAAGAAGTGCTCAACGGTCCGCATGCCGCGGAATTCATGGCGGGCCCTGACCTCGTGCCGCACCTGTCCGCGGTCGGCGGCCAGCTGCACGTCAGCCATTGGCGGCGGCCGGCACGGCGCTGCCGAACTGCTCGAGGGCCTCGCCGGTGAGCCGGAACGTGGACCAGCCGTCCATGGGCCTGGCGCCCAGACGGCGGTAGAAGTTGATGGACGGCTCGTTCCAGTCCAGCACGCTCCACTCCACCCTCGCGTAGCCGTTCTCGACGGCGATGCCGGCCAGGTGCTGCAGCAGCGCCTTGCCGTGCCCCTCGCCCCGGGCCTCCGGGCTGACGTAGAGGTCCTCCAGGTAGATTCCGTGGACACCTTCCCACGTTGAGTAGTTCAGGAACCACAGGGCAAAGCCGCGCACGTCACCGTGATCGTTCTCGGCCATGGCCGCAAAGACCCGTGGGTTCGCGCCGAAGAGGACCTGCTGCAGCATCTCCGGAGTGTTGCGGACTGCGTCCGGTTCCTTCTCGTAGTGCGCCAGTTCGTGGATCATGCGGAGGATGGCGGGGACGTCTTGCGGCGTTGCAGGGCGGATTACACTCATTGTTCGAGCTTACCGCCGGCACGCTGCCGCCGCAGTCAGCCCACCCCTCAGGCGGCGCAGCGCGCCTGTCACAGCCGGTTTACGTTCGTCACGCGCACCACGGCTGTTCCGGATTCATCGGAGGCCTCAAGGTCCACCTCGGCGGAGATTCCCCAGTCGTGGTTCCGGGCGGGGTCGTCGAAGATCTGCCGGACCTTCCACACCCCGGGCTCCTCGGTGATGATGAGCAGTCCTGGGCCGCGGGCGTCCGGGCCCGTGCCGATGTCGTTGTGTTCGTCGAAGTAGTCATCCAGGACGTCTTCCCAGCGGTCGGCGTCCCAGCCCGCGCCGCCGTCCAGTTCGCCCAGGGCCGCGGCGTCCTCATCGGCGAACAGTTCCACCCGCCGGAACATCTCGTTGCGCACCATCACCCGGAAGGCGCGGATATTGGAGGTGAGCGACGGCGGCGGAGGCGGCGGTGCATCGTGCGGGGTGGGGGCCGCGCCGGACGTCAGTTCCTCCCACTCGTCCAGCAGGCTGGAGTCGACCTGGCGTACCAGTTCGCCCAGCCAGGCAATGAGGTCCTCCAGGTCTTCCCGCAGCATGTCCTGCGGCACTGTCTGCCGCAGCGCCTTGAACGCATCGGCCAGGTACCGCAGGACGATGCCTTCCGAGCGGGCCAGGCCATAGAACTGCACGAATTCACCGAAGTTCATGGCACGCTCGTACATGTCCCGCACCACGGACTTCGGCGCCAGTTCAAAATCGCCCACCCAGGGGGCGGCCTTGCGGTACACCTCGAAGGCTTCCCGCAGTATCTCAGCCAGAGGCTGCGGGTACGTCACTTCCTCCAGCATCGCCATGCGCTGGTCGTACTCGATGCCGTCCGCCTTCATCGCCGCTATCGCTTCGCCGCGGGCCTTCTTCTGCTGGGCAGAGAGGATCTGGCGCGGCTTTTCCAGCGTCGCCTCGATCACGGACACCACATCCAGGGCGTACGACGGCGACTCCGGATCAAGGAGCTCCAGCGCGGCAAGCGCGAAGGGGGACAGCGGCTGGTTCAGCGCGAAGTTGGGCTGCAGGTGCACGGTGAGCCGCACCGTACGGCCGTCGGGCCCCTGCTGTTCGGGAGGGATCCGCTCCACTACCTCGGCGGCCAGCAGCTCACGGTAGATGCCCAGGGCCTTCTTCATAAGCTGCAGCTGCGAGGACCGGGTTTCGTGGTTTTCGGTCAGGAGGCGCCGGGCAGCGGCAAAGGGGTCGCCGGGCCTTTCCATCAGGTTCATCAACATGGCGTGCGTCACCGTGAAGCTGGACGTGAGCGGCTCCGGCACCGATTCCACCAGCCGCTTGAAAGTGGGTTCGCCCCAGGACACAAAGCCCTCCGGCGGCTTTTTCTTCACCACCTGCCGCAGCTTCTTCTGGTCGTCCCCGAACTTGGCGGTGGCCTTGGCCATTGCCTTTACGTTCTCGGTGACATGCTCGGGGGCCTGGACCACCACCGTCCCGGCGGTGTCGTAGCCGGCCCTGCCGGCCCTGCCCGCAATCTGGTGGAACTCACGCGGGTTAAGCAGCCGGGTGCGGACGCCGTCGTACTTGCTCAGGGCTGTCAGGAGCACTGTGCGGATGGGCACGTTTATGCCCACGCCCAGCGTGTCGGTGCCGCAGATGACCTTCAACAGGCCAGCCTGCGCCAGCTGTTCCACCAGCCGGCGGTATTTCGGGAGCATGCCGGCGTGATGCACTCCGATGCCGTGGCGGACCAGGCGGTTGAGCGTCTTGCCGAAACCAGCGGCGAAACGGAAGTTGGCGATCAGGTCGGCAATCCTGTCCTTCTCCTCACGGGTGCAGACGTTGATGCTCATCAGGGTCTGCGCGCGGTCGATCGCCTCAATCTGGCTGAAATGCACCACATACACCGGCACCTGCTTCGTGGAGAGCAGCTCCTCAAGCGTCTCGTGCACAGGTGTCTCGTGGTAGTAGTAATGCAGCGGAATGGGCCGCTCCGCCGAGCTCACCGTGGTGGTGGCCCTTCCGGTCAGGGCGGTCAATCCTTCTTCGAACCTGCTGACGTCGCCCAGCGTGGCCGACATCAGCAGGAACTGTGCCTGGGGGAGCTCCAGCAGGGGCACCTGCCACGCCCAGCCACGCTGCGGGTCCGAGTAGAAGTGGAACTCGTCCATGATCACGGAGCCCAGCTCTGCTGCCGCCCCTTCCCGGAGCGCCGTGTTGGCCAGGATCTCGGCCGTGCAGCAGATGATGGGCGCGTCCTGGTTCACGCCGGAATCGCCGGTGATCATGCCAACGTTCTCGGCCCCGAAGATCTCGCAGAGAGCAAAGAACTTCTCCGAGACCAGGGCCTTGATGGGCGCCGTGTAGTAGCTGCGGCGGCCCTGTGCCATGGCCTGGAAGTGGGCGGCAATGGCTACGAGCGACTTCCCGGAACCGGTGGGCGTGGCCAGGATGACGTTGGCCCCCGTGGCCAGCTCCATAATCGCTTCGTCCTGCGCGGGGTACAGCTCCAGCCCCCGGCTTTCGGTCCACTCAACGAACCTGGTGTACAAGGCGTCGGGATCGACGGCGGAAGCGGGCAGGTCCCGGGCGGACAGAAGGGGCAGCTGGTCAACGAGTTTCATTGATTTCCAGCTTAGTGCCCGGACCCAGCCGGAAATCCGTTGCCTGCGGGTTAGGCTTCGGCGTACCTGCAGAAACCAGAACGTGGAGACAGAAGACATGAAGTGGGATCCGGCAAAATACGTCCAGTTCGGTGATTACCGGGACCGGCCGTTCTTTGACCTGACGGGCAGGGTTCACGCAGACTCGCCGGTACAGGTGGTGGACCTGGGGTGCGGACCGGGAAACCTCACCGCCACCCTCGCGGAGCGCTGGCCCGAAGCCGACGTTGTGGGGCTGGATTCCTCGCCCGACATGCTGGCCAAAGCCGAGGGAGTTGCCCAGGGGAGGCCCTCCCTGCGGTTTGACCTTATGGACATAGCTGAGTGGATGCCGACCGCGGAAACCGGAGTGGTGGTGAGCAACGCGGCACTGCAGTGGGTCCCCGGACACCAGGACATGATGCGTTCCTGGCTGGCCGGGCTCCGTCCCGGTTCGTGGTTTGCGATGCAGGTTCCAGGCAACTTCAATGCCCCCTCCCATGCGCTGATGCGGGGGCTCGCGGGCTCTCCCCGGTGGGCGCCGAAACTGCAGGGTGTGTTGCGGGGCGGTGAGTCGGTGGGCGAGCCCGCGGATTACCTTCGGATACTGCTCGACGCCGGTTTCGCGGCGGACGCGTGGGAGACCACCTACCAGCAGGTATTGCCCGGGCCGGATCCAGTCCTGGAGTGGGTCCGCGGCACCGCCCTGCGGCCCGTCCTGGCGGTTCTGCCTCAGGACGAGGGCGCAGACTTCGAGTCCGAATACGCTGCCGCATTGCGGGAGGCTTACCCGGTCGGCCCCCACGGAACAGTCTTTCCTTTCCGCAGGATCTTTGCAGTAGGGCGCCGGAAGGACTGAGAAACCTCCATTCGCTGGACATTCTCTACAAGAAAGTCATGCGATGTGACACGCGAAGTAAGTGATGTGGCTTACAATTGCGGAATTGGCTGATGGGGGAGGCCGCTACCGCCTTGACGGCTTCCCTGACCGCAGTGGAGGTATGGTGCTGATCGCATTGATGAGGCGGCTGCTGGCAGACCACAAACCTGCCGTGACCGCCATTGTCCTCCTGCAGCTGGTACAGGCCGGGGCGAACCTCCTGTTGCCCACAGTCAACGCAGCCATCATTGACGACGGCATCGTCGCTGGCCAGACCCAGGTGATCTCCCGCCTGGGAGCAGTGATGGCCGTGATTGCCGTACTCCAGGCGGCGGCCGCCATAGCAGCGGGATACCTTGGGGCCGTTGTTGCGATGAGGATGGGAAGGCAGCTCCGGGGGGAGATCTTCGCAAGGATCCAGGCGCTGTCCTCGCAGGACGTTGCGGCCTTCGGGACCCAAAGCCTGACCACCCGCGCCACGAACGACACCCAGCAGGTCCAGGCGTTCGCTGTGCTGGTGTTCACCATGCTCGTAGCCGGACCCGCCATGGGGGTAGGCGGTGTGGTCCTGGCCCTGCAGCAGGACGCGGCGCTGTCTTCGGTGGTGATCATCATTGTGCCGCTGCTCCTCCTGATCATGTACCTCATTGTCCGGAAGCTGATCCCGCTGTACCGGGAGGGACAGGATCAGCTGGACCGCGCCGGTGGAATCCTGCGGGAGCAGATCATCGGTGCCGGTGTCATCCGGTCCTTTGTCCGCCAGGACCATGAGATCCGGCGCTTCGCCCGGGTCAACGGCAGCCTCACTGCCAATAACCTCCAGTCCGCGCTGCTGGTCGCCGGCATGCTCCCTTTGGTGATGCTGGTGGTCAACATCTCCTCGGTGGCTGTGGTGTGGTTCGGGGGCCACCGGATCCAGGCCGGCCTGATGAACCTCGGAGCCCTGACCGCGTTCATCGCCTATATCCTGCAGATCCTGCTCGCCATCATGATGTCCATGTACGTCCTGATGACGGCACCCCGCGCAGCTGTCTGTGCGGAGCGGATCACCGCCATACTGGACACGGAGTCCTCAGTACGGGAACCACCGAACCCGAAACCCCTGCACCCAAAGACCGCGGAAGGTCCCGCCACTGCGACCGGCGTAAAACCCGCCCCTGCGCTTCCGCCCGGGACCCTGGTATTCAACGGAGTGGGCTTCTCCTACCCGGGTGCAGAAGCACCGGTCCTTGCGGACATCAGCTTCACAGCCCGACCGGGCACTACAACGGCCATCGTTGGCTCCACCGGCAGTGGAAAGTCCACGCTCCTGAACCTGATCCCGCGCTTCCTCGATTCAACGGCAGGAAGCATCAGCCTGGGGGGCGTGGACATTAAGGACGTTTCCCTGGACGACCTGCGCGCCGCCATGGCGATAGTTCCCCAACATTCGCACCTCTTCACCGGCACCATCGCCGACAACCTCCGCATGGCCGCGCCGGACGCAACGGACGAGGAGCTCTGGGACATCCTCGAAACTGCCCAGACCATGCGCTTTATGCGGGACCTGCCGCTGGGCCTTGCCACACCGCTTGGCCAAGGCGGCACCAACCTCTCGGGCGGCCAGCGGCAGCGGCTGTGCATTGCCCGCGCCCTGCTCCGGAAGACGTCCCTGTACCTGTTCGACGACAGCTTTTCCGCGCTTGACTACGACACGGACACCAGGCTGCGGCAGGCCCTCCAGGCCACGTTGGCCGACGCGACCGTCGTCGTCGTTGCCGAGCGCATTTCTGCCGTTGAAGACGCGGGCCTGATTTTGGTGCTGGACGGGGGCCGCCTCGTGGCGCAGGGAACGCACCAGGAGTTGCTGGAGACCTCGCCCACGTACCGGGAAATAGCCGACTCCCAGCTGGCACTGGGCGGACGCGCGTGACGGAGGCAACCGGCGTCGAACAGACCGCGGCAGGGTTCTGGCACACCGCGCGGCGTCTCCTTGCCCTGCTGCGGCCTTTTCGCCGGCGCATGCTGGGCGCAATTGCCGCCACGTGCGCCTTCGCGGGGCTGAACGTCGCCGCGCCCAAGTATCTCGGTGATGCCACCGACGTCGTGGTCGAAGGCGTCCTCCGCGGTGCACTGGACCAGGAAGGGCTCGTCGTCCTCCTCGGGGCCGTGGCGCTGATGTATGCCTGCGCTTCCCTGTTCAATTGGATCCAGGGTGCACTCTCCGCCCACTCGGTACAGGGCCTGATGTACGGCCTGCGGGAGTCCGTGGAGGAAAAACTGCACCGGCTGCCGGTGCACTACTTCCAGGAGCGCTCCAGGGGGGATGTCCTCAGCCGTGCCACCAACGACATCGACAACATCACCCAGGCGCTGAACCAGCTCCTGACACAACTGATCATGTCCTTCCTGATGCTGTGCGGTTCGCTGGCCATGATGCTGTGGTTATCGCCGCTGCTGGCCGCGATTGCACTTGCGACGATCCCCTTTTCCACCCTCATCACCGTGCTGGTGGCGAGGAAGTCCCAAGCACACTTCGCCAGGCAGTGGACGGAAACCGGTGAACTGAATGCGCACGTGGAGGAGTTCGTGACCGGCCACGAGGTCATCAAGGCGTTCGGGCAGCAGTCGCAGGCTGCGGATGTCTTCGCCGCGAGCAACGAACGGCTGGCGCGGGCCGCCACCAGGGCACAGTATTCGGCCGGGATTGTGCAGCCGCTGATGATCCTGATGACCAACCTGAACTACATTGCCGTGGCAGTGGTGGGTGCGCTCCAGGTCATCGCCGGCGCCATGACCATCGGCGGCATCCAGGCCTTCATCCAGTTCAGCAGGCTCTTTACCCAGCCCGTCGGCCAGATCGGGGGCATGCTTAACCTGATGCAGTCCTGTGTGGCTTCCGCAGCCCGTGTCTTCGCCCTGCTCGATGCGGAGGAGGAGCCAGCCGATCCGTCGGCAGCAGGCGCGGTGGCCGCGCCGCACGGACGCATCGTTTTCGACGACGTGACGTTCGGTTATCCCGAGGCGGCGCCGGCGGTCCGCAACCTCACCTTCACGGTGGAGCCGGGCCGGATGGTGGCGATCGTTGGGCACACCGGGGCCGGCAAGAGCACTGTGATCAACCTCCTGCTGCGCTTCTGCGAGCCAGGTTCCGGACGGATCACCATCGACGGGACGGACATCGCGGCCATTCCCCGGGACCTCCTGCGGGAGCAATTCGGGGTGGTGCTCCAGGACGCGTGGCTCTTTGCGGGCACCATCCGGGAGAACATCGCGTATGGAAATCCGGGCGCTGCAGAAGCCCACATCCTGGCGGCGGCGGAGGCCAGCTACGTGGACCGCTTTGTCAGGTCCCTGCCCCGCGGGTATGACACCGTGCTGGAGAACGGCGGCGACGGGCTCAGCCATGGCCAGCGGCAGCTGATCACCATCGCCAGGGCCCAGCTGGCGGGCCGGGCTGTGCTGATCCTCGATGAAGCAACCAGTTCGGTGGATTCGAGGACAGAACTGCTGATACGCCAGGCCATGCAGCGGCTCCGCCGGGGCAGGACCAGCTTTGTTATTGCCCACCGTTTGTCCACCGTCCGCGACGCTGATCTAATCGTGGTCATGGACCACGGACGCATCGTTGAGCAGGGCAGCCACCAGGACCTCCTGGCTGCGAACAGCTACTACACCCGGCTTTACAACGCCCAGTTTGCCCGCCAGGCAGGACGGACCGGCGTGCTCGAGGCCGGCATTTGACCGCGGCAGCCGGTTTCCCGGGATCGTGGAAGCCGAACCCGGCCAGCTCGGTACCGCTGTTCGAACAGCTAAGGCTCCAGGTCATTCACCTGGCCGACGGCGGAAAGCTGCCGCCGGGCACGCGCCTGCCCGCCGTCAGGGCCCTGGCGGAGCGGTTGGACGTCGCCCCGCACACGGTGGCGAGGGCGTACAAGGAGCTTGAGGCGGCCGGCGTCGTGGCCACGCGCGGGAGGAACGGCACGGTGGTGTGTGCACGTGACGAACGTCTCGGTGGACTTTCGGAGGCTGCTGCAGCCTATGCTGCCGCGGCCAAGGCCCAGGGTGCCTCGTTCGCCGAGGCGGTGCAGCTGCTGGCGGCAGCGTACGACGGCGGCTGACGGCTCCCGCGTGGATGTTCGAAGAAGTTTTCGATTAGCATTAGTGGGTGCCTAAAGCCGTAGCTGAAGAATCTGCCATCGAATCCGTTGTAGCCGCCGTAGCCCAGTCCGCGCCGCCGAAGCGCCCGGACCTTTCCCGCCTTGTTGTCAAGGGCGCCCGGGAGCACAACCTGCGCAACGTTGATCTGGACCTGCCGCGTGACGCCATGATCGTTTTCACCGGGTTGTCCGGCTCCGGCAAGTCCTCACTCGCCTTCGACACCATCTTTGCGGAGGGCCAGCGCCGCTACGTCGAGTCGCTCTCCGCCTACGCCCGGCAGTTCCTGGGCCAGGTGGACAAACCCGACGTCGACTTCATCGAGGGGCTGTCGCCGGCCGTCTCCATCGACCAGAAGTCCACCAGCAAGAACCCCCGCTCAACCGTGGGAACCATTACCGAGATCTACGACTACATGCGACTGCTCTGGGCGCGTGTGGGCCGCCCGCATTGCCCTGTGTGCGGGGAGCCCGTTGCCAAGCAGACGCCGCAGCAGATCGTTGACCAGCTCCTGGAGCTGGACGAGGGCACGCGCTTCCAGGTCCTCGCTCCCGTGGTGCGCGGCCGGAAGGGGGAGTTCGTCGACCTCTTCAAGGAACTCACCGCCAAGGGGTACTCCCGTGCCCGCGTGGACGGGAACCTGGTCCAGCTGAACGACCCGCCAAAACTGGGGAAGCAGTTCAAGCACACCATCGAAGTTGTGGTGGACCGCCTGGTGGTCAAGGAAGGCATCAGCCAGCGGCTGACCGACTCCATCGAAACAGCCCTTGGCCTCGCCGAGGGCAGGGTCCTCGCCGAGTTCGTGGACCTGGAGGCTGATGATCCGCACCGGCTCCGGGCGTTCTCCGAGAACCTGGCGTGCCCTAACGAACATCCGCTGGCCATCGACGAAATCGAGCCCCGGTCGTTCTCCTTTAACAACCCTTTCGGCGCCTGCGCGGCCTGCAGCGGCATCGGCACCAAGCTGGAGGTGGACGAGGAACTCATCGTTCCCAACCCGGAACTCTCGCTGTCCGAAGGTGCTATCGCTCCCTGGTCCCTGGGCACTGCCACCACTGAATACTGGAACAGGCTCCTGGAAGGCCTGGCGAAGGAACTCGGCTTCTCCATGGATACCCCGTGGGAGAAGTTGGGCAGCGACGTCCGCCAGACGGTGCTGCACGGCAAGGACCACAAGGTTGTGGTGCAGTACCGGAACCGCTTCGGCCGGGAACGGAAGTACAGCACCGGCTTTGAAGGTGCCATCCAGTACGTCCACCGCAAGCACGGCGAGACGGATTCCGACTGGGCCCGCGACCGCTACGAAGAGTACATGCGGCAGATTCCCTGCCCCGCGTGCAACGGCGCCCGGCTCAACCCGGCTTCCCTGTCGGTGCTGATCAACGGCAAGTCGATCGCTGACGTCGCCGCCCTTCCCATGCGCGATTGCGCGGAGTTCCTGAACAACCTGGTGCTCACGGGCCGCGAGGCGCAGATCGCGCACCAGGTGCTCAAGGAAATCCAGGCCCGGCTGACCTTCCTGCTCGATGTCGGGCTGGAATACCTGAACCTTGAAAGGCCGTCCGCCACCCTGTCCGGCGGTGAGGCCCAGCGCATCCGGCTGGCCACCCAGATCGGCTCCGGGCTGGTGGGTGTCCTGTATGTCCTCGACGAACCCTCCATCGGGCTGCACCAGCGCGACAACCGGCGCCTGATCGACACCCTCACCCGGCTCCGGGACATGGGCAACACGCTCATCGTGGTGGAGCATGACGAAGACACCATCCATGTGGCCGACTGGGTGGTTGACATTGGACCGGGCGCCGGTGAACACGGCGGCCAGGTGGTCCACTCCGGCTCCTACAAGGAGCTGCTGGAAAACACCTCGTCACTGACCGGCGACTACCTGTCCGGGCGCAAAAAAATCGAGGTTCCGAAAAAGCGCCGGAAGTACGACAAAAAGCGTGAACTGAAGGTGATCGGCGCACGGGAGAACAACCTCATCAACGTCGACGCCGCGTTCCCGCTGGGTCTCTTCACGGCCGTGACCGGCGTGAGCGGTTCCGGCAAGTCCACCCTCGTTAACGAAATCCTGTACAAGGTGCTGGCCAACAAGCTCAACGGTGCCAAGCAGGTGGCCGGCCGGCACAAGACCGTCCAGGGCCTGGAACACCTGGACAAGGTGGTACACGTCGACCAGAGCCCCATCGGCCGCACGCCGCGCTCCAACCCGGCCACGTACACGGGCGTTTTTGACAACATCCGCAAGCTTTTCGCGGAGACCACGGAAGCCAAGGTCCGCGGCTACCTGCCGGGCCGGTTCTCCTTCAACGTCAAGGGCGGGCGCTGCGAAGCCTGCTCCGGCGACGGCACGCTCAAGATCGAAATGAACTTCCTGCCCGACGTCTATGTTCCGTGCGAGGTGTGCCATGGCGCCCGGTACAACCGCGAGACCCTTGAAGTGCATTACAAGGGCAAGACCATCGCGGACGTACTCAACATGCCCATCGAGGAGGGCGCGGAGTTCTTCGCCGCCTTCTCTCCGATCGCGCGCCACCTGAACACCCTCGTGGATGTTGGCCTGGGCTACGTCCGCCTTGGGCAGCCGGCGACCACCCTGTCCGGAGGCGAGGCCCAGCGCGTCAAGCTGGCCGCGGAACTGCAGAAGCGTTCCAACGGCCGCAGCGTCTACGTTCTGGACGAGCCCACAACCGGCCTGCACTTCGAGGACATCCGCAAGCTGCTGATGGTCCTGCAGGGCCTCGTGGACAAAGGCAACACGGTGATCACCATCGAACACAACCTGGACGTGATCAAGAGTGCCGACTGGATCGTCGACCTCGGTCCCGACGGCGGCTCGGGAGGCGGCCAGATCGTCGCTGCCGGTACGCCCGAACAGCTGGCCAAGTCCACCACCAGCCACACCGCCACTTTCCTCGCCGAAATCCTGCCATAAGGAGTGAAGTATTCCGCTGCACGTATGCGAGTTTCAGGCATGCGTACTGTCGTGAGAAACTAACCCGGTGACTCAAACAACAGTGCCCGTGATCTTTGACCTGGACGGCACTCTTGTCGACCCGGCCGGTGGGATAACAGATGGAATTGCTGCGGCCCTTCGCGGGCTGGGGCTTCCGGTTCCCGGCCAGGACCTGCTCGAAGCGATGATCGGCCCCAAGCTGAGCGACTCGCTGCTCAACGTGGCCCACGTACCGGCGGAGCTGCTGGACGACGTCATCCGCCGCTACCGGGAGTACTACGTCGCCACCGGCATCGCCCAGGGCCGGCTATACCCGGGTGTCCGTGAGGTCCTCGAGTCCTTCGTTGCCGCAGGCCTGCCGATCGCCGTAGCCACCCAGAAACCCCAGGGGCTGGCCCGCACGGTCCTGGCGCACCACCGTATCGACGGCCTGTTCCACGGCATCCACGGATCGGCCGACGACGAATCCGCAGTGGAGGGCGTTCCGCTGGGTAAGACGGAGATCATCGCCGCTGCCCTGAAAGACCTGGGCACGCAGCACGCGCTGATGGTGGGGGACCGCGCCCAGGATGTGTCTGGCGCCATTGCCAACGGCCTGGACTGCATCGGTGTGGCCTGGGGCTTTGCCCCGGACGGCGAACTCGAAAACGCGGGAGCGGTGGCCGTGGTGGAAAATGCCGAGGAGCTGGTCGCCGCCATCGAGCGGTTGCAGGCCATCCACGCTGCCGCCATGAGCGAGGTGACGAACGATGGCACTGTTTGAGGCTGTCCGCTGGAGCACGCGAAGCCTGATAGCAGGCTCCTGCCGGCCCACCGTCGTCGGGCTCGAAAACGTCCCCACGGACGGTCCCTTTATTGTGGCGCCCAACCACCTCTCCTTCTTTGACAGCGTCATTGTCCAGGCACTGATGCCGCGGCCGGTGGCCTTTTTCGCTAAAGCCGAGTACTTCACCACCGGCGGCATCAAGGGCAAGGTGATGAAGTCCTTCTTCGAATCCGTGGGCTCCATCCCGGTGGAACGCGGTGAGCAGGCGGCCAGCGTCCAGGCGCTCAAGACCCTTTTGGACATCCTCGAGTCGGGCAAGGGCATCGGGATCTACCCCGAAGGCACCCGTTCCCGGGACGGCATCCTGTACCGCGGACGCACCGGCGTGGGCTGGCTGGCACTGACTACCGGGGCTCCGGTCATCCCGGTGGGCCTGATCGGAACCGAAAACCTTCAGCGTGCAGGCGAAAAGGGCGTGCGGCCGCAGCACTTCACCATGAAAGTGGGGGAGCCGCTGTACTTCGACAAGACGGGACCTGACCACTCGCTGCCGGCGCGCCGGGAAGTCACCGACCGCATCATGGACGCCATAGCTGAACTTAGCGGCCAGGAACGTTCCACCAGCTACAACCAGAGCAAAATCACGGAGTAGGAAACCGCTTGGCTTCCTGGTGACACCGGGACAGCACGGAAAACGTCCTCGTGGCAGAGGCACCCGGCGGGCCTCAGTAGAATGGATAGGTGGCAAATCCAGCAAGTTACCGCCCCCAGACGGGCGAGATTCCCACCAACCCGGGGGTGTACCGGTTCCGTGACCCCAACGGGCGGGTCATCTACGTAGGGAAGGCCAAAAGCCTTCGCTCCCGGTTGAACTCCTACTTCGCCAACCCGGCTGGACTCCTGCCCAAGACCTACGCCATGGTCCATGCGGCGAGCAGTGTGGAATGGACCGTCGTGGGCAGCGAGCTGGAATCGCTGCAGCTGGAATACACCTGGATCAAGGAATTCAAACCCCGGTTCAACGTTGTCTTCCGGGACGACAAGACCTACCCGTACCTCGCCGTGACCATGGGCGAAAAGTATCCGCGTGTGCAGGTGATGCGCGGCGACCGGAGGAAGGGCACCCGCTACTTCGGCCCCTACACCGCGGGAGCCATCCGCGAAACCATGGATACGCTGCTCCGCGTCTTCCCGGTGCGCAGCTGCAGTGCCGGTGTCTTTAAGCGCGCCGAGGCAAGCGGCCGGCCGTGCCTGCTGGGGTACATCGACAAATGCTCGGCACCCTGCGTGGGCCGGATCTCCCCGGAAGACCACCGCGCCCTCGCCGACGACTTTTGCGCATTTATGGGCGGGGAGGCCAAACGCTTCATCGCCAAGCTGGAAAAGCAGATGGCGGAGGCGGTAGCCGAGCTGAACTATGAGCGGGCCGCCCGGCTGCGCGACGACATCACCGCGCTGCGCAAGGTCTTCGAGCGAAACGCCGTGGTGTTGGCGGAAGACACCGACGCCGATGTCTTCGCCCTGCATGAGGACGAACTGGAAGCCGCCGTGCAGGTGTTCCACGTCCGCGGCGGCCGGGTCCGCGGCCAGCGCGGCTGGGTAGTCGAGAAGGTGGAGGATTCCACCACCCCCGACCTGGTGGAGCACCTCCTGCAGCAGGTCTACGGGGACGAGGGGCACGGCCACGGCCGGCTGCCCCGCGAAGTCCTGGTGCCGGTCGCACCCAGCAACGCCGCGGAACTGACCGAGTGGCTGGGCGGAATGCGCGGCGCCAAGGTTGACATCCGCGTACCCCAGCGCGGAGATAAGGCCGCCCTGATGTCCACCGTGCGCGAGAACGCGGAGCACGCGTTGAAGCTGCATAAGACCCGCCGGGCCGGGGACATCACCGTGCGGTCGCAGGCACTTCAGGAACTGCAGGAGGCGCTGGACCTTCCGGTGCCCCTGCTGCGCATCGAATGCTTCGATGTCTCCCACGTCCAGGGCACCAACGTGGTGGCCTCGATGGTGGTGGTGGAGGACGGCCTCCCCAAGAAGTCCGATTACCGGAAGTTCTCCATCACGGGCGCCGCGGCAGCCGATGACACCGCAGCCATGCACGACGTCCTCACCAGGCGGTTCCGCCATTACCTCCAGGACAAGTCCGGGCAGGTGGACGAGGCCCTCCTCAACTCCAGCGCCCAAGATCCGGACCAGCGTGTACCGGGGCACGTGGAGCCGGGGCAGCAGGAAGCGGCCAAGGACGCTGCCCTGCTGGACACCACCACGCCCGCGCCCCGCGCCAAGTTCGCCTACCCGCCCAACCTCGTGGTGGTGGACGGCGGCAAGCCCCAGGTCAACGCAGCGGCACGGGCTCTGGCGGACCTTGGCATCGACGACGTCTACGTCGTGGGCCTGGCCAAACGCCTGGAGGAAGTCTGGCTGCCGGACAGCGACTTTCCGGTGATCCTGCCCCGGACGTCCCAAGGGCTGTACCTGCTGCAGCGGATCCGCGACGAAGCCCACCGCTTTGCCATCTCGTTCCACCGGCAGAAGCGCGGCAAGGCAATGACGGTCTCCGCCCTGGACGGGGTGCCGGGCCTCGGCGCGTCCAAGCGGAAGTCGCTCCTGGCGCACTTCGGATCCGTGAAGGGAGTCAAGGCGGCTTCGGTGGCGGAACTTTCCGCAGCGAAGGGGATTGGACCTGCTCTCGCAAGCGCCATCGTCAACCATTTCTCCGCCAGCGGACCGGAGGCAGCCACCGTTCCGGCCATCAACATGACCACCGGCGAAGTCATCGAAACCTAGCGGACACTGCTGAAACTTAGCGGAGTTCAAAGAATCTTAGCTAGGGTTGAGGGCGGGGTGACCGCCGATGCGGCCGCCCCGTACACCAAGAGCAGAAACGGGGCGGACTTAATGGCAGACTCAACGGCGGAATCCGGAGCAGGGCAGGACGGGATGCTCCCCGTCAAGCCGCTCGAAGCGGAACTGCTGGTGGTCACCGGGATGTCCGGAGCCGGGCGCAGTACAGCGGCCGACGCGCTGGAGGACCACGGCTGGTACGTCGTGGAGAACCTGCCGCCGCAGATGCTGGGCACCCTCGCCGAGCTCGTCTCCCACGCGCCCCAATCCATTCCGCGGCTGGCCGTGGTCATCGACGTCCGCAGCAAGAGCCTGTTCGCGGACATCCGCGCCGCGCTCGGCGCCCTGGCCGCCAGCGGCGTCACCTTCCGCGTCCTTTTCCTCGACGCCAGCGACGACGTCCTGGTCCGCCGGTTCGAACAGGGACGCCGGCCCCATCCGCTGCAGGGCGGCGGCCGCATCCTCGACGGTATCGCCGCTGAACGCGACCTGCTGCAGGAATTGCGCGACAGCTCCGACGTCGTCCTGGACACCTCGGGCTACAACGTGCACGGCCTCGCCACCGCCATCACCGAACTCTTCAGTGAAACCGGACCCGTAGCCCTGCGGCTGAACGTCATGAGCTTCGGCTTCAAATACGGCCTGCCGGTGGACTCAAACTACGTGGCAGACGTCCGGTTCATCCCCAACCCGCACTGGGTGCCGCAACTGCGCCCACACACCGGGCTGGACAAGGACGTCAGCGACTACGTGCTCGAAGCAGAGGGCGTCAAAAACTTCGTGGACCGCTATGTCATGGCGCTGGAACCGGTCCTGGACGGCTACCGCCGCGAGAACAAGCACTACGCCACCATCGCCGTGGGGTGCACCGGCGGCAAGCACCGCTCCGTGGCAGTCGCCGTCGAACTCTCCAAGAAGCTGGCACAGTACCCACGCGTCACGGTGACCACCACACACCGGGACCTGGGCCGCGAGTAATGTCGCTTTTCACCGGCGCACTGCCGCTCGTTCCGCCTGCCGGGACGGCGGCCACCCAGCAGGACAAGGGGCCGAATGTTGTTGCCCTGGGCGGTGGCCACGGCCTGTCCGCCTCGCTCTCGGCACTGCGCCTGCTCACCTCGGAGCTCACTGCCATTGTCACGGTGGCGGACGACGGCGGTTCTTCCGGCCGCCTGCGGGACGAGTACGGCGTCCTCCCTCCCGGGGACCTGCGGATGGCGCTCTCCGCCTTATGTGACGACACTGACTGGGGGCGTACCTGGCGCGATGTTATGCAGCACCGCTTCCGCCCCGGAAAGGGACCGGGCGGATCGCTGGACGACCACGCCACGGGCAACCTGCTGATCGTCACTTTGTGGGAGCTGCTGGGCGACGCCGTCGCGGGACTGCGGTGGGCCGGCGCGCTGCTCGGCGCCCGCGGGCAGGTCCTGCCGATGTCCACGGAGCCGCTGACCATCGAAGGCGACGTCCTGGTCACCGGTCCCGACGGCACCTCGCAACTGCAGACCATCCGGGGACAGGCGCGCTGCGCCGTTGCCGGGTCCCTGGAACAGGTGCGCCTCCTGCCCGAGGCGGCGCCGGCCTGCCCTGAAGCACTGAGCGCCATCGAGCTCGCTGACTGGGTGATCCTGGGTCCGGGCTCCTGGTACACGTCCGTGCTGCCGCACCTGTTGCTCCCCGAGATGCGGCAGGCGCTGTGCCACACCCCCGCAAAGCGCTGCCTGACCATGAACCTGGCCACTGACACCAAGGAAACTTCCGGCATGACGGCGGCGGACCACCTGCACGTCCTGCGGCGCTACGCCCCGGAGTTCAACGTCGACGTTGTCCTCGCCGACCCCGCCTCCGTTCCCGACCGGCAGGAGTTCGAGAAGGCCGCCGCGATGATCGGCGCCGAGGTGGTCTTGGGTAAAGTAGGGGCGTCGGGCCGCCGACCCGTCCATGACCCCCTGCGTCTGGCCACGGCGTACAACGACATTTTTGGGAACAGTTAGGAAGGTGCCATGGCACTGACAGCATCAGTCAAGGAAGAACTGTCCCGTCTGGACATCAAGAAATCATCAGTCCGGAAGGCTGAAGTCTCCGCCATGCTCCGCTTTGCCGGCGGGCTGCACATCATCTCCGGCCGGATCGTGATCGAGGCCGAAGTGGACCTGGCCTCCACCGCCCGCCGCCTCCGGGCTGCCATCGCCGAAGTCTACGGGCACCAGAGCGAGATCATCGTGGTCTCCGCCGGGGGACTGCGCCGGGCCAGCCGTTACGTTGTCCGGGTAGTGCGCGACGGCGAGGCGCTGGCCCGCCAGACCGGCCTCCTCGACGGGCGAGGCCGCCCCGTGCGCGGGCTGCCGTCCGCCGTCGTCAACGGTTCTGCAGCAGATGCCGAAGCCGTCTGGCGCGGTGCCTTCCTGGCGCACGGTTCGCTGACCGAGCCGGGCCGGTCCTCCTCGCTGGAGGTGACGTGCCCCGGCCCGGAATCGGCGCTGGCACTGGTAGGTGCAGCCCGCCGCCTGGACATCCAGGCGAAGGCCCGCGAAGTCCGGGGCGTGGACCGGGTGGTCATCCGCGACGGCGACACCATCGCCGCCCTCCTCACCCGCATGGGCGCCCATGACGCGCTCATGGTGTGGGAGGAACGCCGGATGCGCAAGGAAGTACGGGCCACCGCCAACCGGCTTGCCAACTTCGACGACGCCAACCTGCGCCGTTCAGCCCAGGCTGCCGTAGCGGCCGGGGCCCGCGTGGACCGGGCCCTGGAGATTTTGGGCGACGACGTCCCGGAGCACCTGAAATACGCCGGCGAGCTGCGGGTGGCCCACAAGCAGGCCAGCCTGGACGAACTGGGCCGCCTTGCCGATCCCGTCATGACCAAGGACGCCATCGCCGGACGGATCCGCCGCCTGCTGGCCATGGCCGACAAACGTGCGCTGGACCTGGGCATCCCGGGGACGGATGCCAATGTGACGCCGGAAATGCTGGACGAGTAACAGCCCCCTAGAATCAAAAAGATTCCGGGTGCCAGACGCCCGGATGCACAATCCGAGAGTTACCAACCGGACTGAGTGTCCACGATATTGGAGGATTTTGTGACCGAGTACGTACTGCCCGAACTCAGCTACGATTACGCTGCCCTGGAGCCGCACATCTCAGCGCGCATCATGGAGCTGCACCACAGCAAGCACCACGCAACCTACGTGGCCGGCGCCAACAACGCCCTGGCCCAGCTGGCCGAGGCGCGCGAGAAGGGCGACTTCGCCAACATCAACCGCCTGTCCAAGGACCTGGCGTTCCACACCGGCGGCCACGTCAACCACTCCGTGTTCTGGAACAACCTGTCCCCGGACGGCGGCGACAAGCCCGAAGGCGAGCTGGCAGCGGCCATCGATGACGCCTTCGGCTCCTTCGACGCCTTCCGCGCCCAGTTCTCCGCTGCCGCACTCGGCCTGCAGGGTTCGGGCTGGGGTTTCCTGGCGTACGAGCCCATCGGCGGAAACCTGGTCATCGAGCAGCTGTACGACCAGCAGGGCAACACCGCGCTGGGCACCACCCCGCTGCTGATGCTGGACATGTGGGAGCACGCCTTCTACCTGGACTACGTCAACGTCAAGGCCGACTACGTCAAGGCCTTCTGGAACATCGTGAACTGGGCCGACGTCGCCAAGCGCTTCGAAGCTGCACGCACCAACGCCACGGGACTCATCACCCTCCGGTAGTGACCTGTGCTTCACAGGCATGTAACAAAGTTCACTTTTCGGGGGTAAACCACCCGGAATGTGGACCGTCCGCCCCCGCACTTGCGGGGGCGGACCCAGTTAAACGTAAGATAGGTCACGGAAGGCGGTTAGCCTTCAGCAATGAGGCTGGTCGCCCTCCGTCTGTAAATCATCTCTGCCCAATGGCGTGCGGGATCTGTTAGTTGGCTTGAACGCCCGCTCAACTAGTTGTGCTTCTGAAAGCACCAAGGAGACTGAAAAAGTGACGACCCGTATTGGTATCAACGGCTTTGGCCGTATTGGCCGCAACTACTTCCGCGCAGCACTTGCACAGGGCGCGGACCTGGAGATCGTTGCAGTCAACGACCTCACCAGCCCGGAGGCCCTGGCCCACCTGTTCAAGTACGACTCAGTCGGCGGCCGCCTGAAGGAAACCATCGAGGTCAAGGACGGCAACATCGTCGTCAACGGCAACGTCGTCAAGGTCCTGGCAGAGCGCGATCCCGCCAACCTTCCCTGGGGCGAGCTGGGCGTGGACATCGTCATCGAATCCACCGGCTTCTTCACCAAGGCAGCAGACGCGCAGAAGCACATCGACGCCGGCGCCAAAAAGGTCCTGATTTCCGCCCCTGCCTCCGATGAGGACATCACCATTGTGATGGGCGTTAACCACAAGCTCTACGACAACGCTACGCACCACATCATCTCCAACGCGTCCTGCACCACCAACTGCCTCGGCCCGCTGGCCAAGGTGGTCAACGACGAGTTCGGCATCGAGCGCGGCCTCATGACCACCGTCCACGCCTACACCGCGGACCAGAACCTGCAGGACGGCCCGCACAAGGACCTGCGCCGCGCCCGCGCTGCCGCCGTCAACATGGTGCCCACGTCCACCGGCGCAGCCAAGGCCATCGGCCTGGTCCTGCCGGAGCTCAAGGGCAAGCTGGACGGCTACGCCATCCGCGTCCCCGTCCCCACCGGCTCCGCCACCGACCTCACCGTCACCGTCTCCCGTGAGACCACCGTGGAGGAAGTCAACGCCGCCCTCAAGCGCGCAGCCGAGTCCGAGGACCTGCAGGGCTTCCTGACCTACACGGACGAGCCGATCGTCTCCTCCGACATCGTTGGCGACCCCGCATCCTCGATCTTCGACTCCGGCCTCACCAAGGTAATCGGCAACCAGGTCAAGGTTGTTTCCTGGTACGACAACGAATGGGGCTACTCCAACCGCCTCGTTGACCTCACGGAGCTTGTGGCAGCCAAGCTGGGCTAGGGTTAGACACATGACATCTCACACCCTCAACGAACTGATCGCTGAAGGTGTCCGCGGGCGGTACATTCTGGTTCGAAGTGACCTGAATGTGCCGCTCGACGGCTCTACAGTGACTGACGACGGCCGCATCAGGGCCTCACTGCCAGTGCTGGGAAAGCTCACGGACGCCGGTGCCCGCGTGCTGGTAACAGCCCACCTCGGACGCCCCAAGGGCGCCCCGGAGGAAAAGTACTCCCTTCGCCCCGCAGTCAGCCGCCTGGCTGAACTGGCAGGCTTCAAGGTCTCCCTCGCCGAAGACACGGTAGGCAGCTCCGCCAAGGAAGCGGCCGCCAACCTCCAGGACGGCGAAGTGCTGGTCTTGGAGAACGTCCGTTTCGACGCCCGCGAAACCAGCAAGGACGACGCCGAGCGCGGCGCCTTCGCTGACGAGCTGGTGGCCCTGACCGGCGACAACGGTGCGTACGTCGATGATGCCTTTGGTGCCGTGCACCGCAAGCACGCCAGCGTCTACGACGTCGCCACCCGGCTGCCGTCCTACCTGGGCGACCTCGTGCACACCGAGGTGGAGGTGCTCCGCAAGCTGACGGCAGACACCCAGCGCCCCTACGTGGTGGTCCTCGGCGGCTCCAAGGTCTCGGACAAGCTCGCGGTCATCGACAACCTGCTCGGCAAGGCGGACACTATCCTGGTGGGCGGCGGCATGCTGTTCACGTTCCTCGCCGCATCCGGACACAAGGTGGCCTCCAGCCTGCTGGAGGAGGACCAGATCCCCGTGGTCCAGGACTACCTGAAGCGGGCATCGGACGCCGGCACTGAATTCGTGGTGCCCACAGATGTCGTCGTGGCGGAGAAGTTCGCTGCCGACGCAGCCCACGAAACCGTTCCGGCCGACGCCATCGAGGACAGCAGCTTCGGCGCCAAGGGCATCGGCCTGGACATCGGCCCGGATTCGGCCGCTGCGTTTGCCGACCGGATCAAGGGTGCCAGGACCGTCTTCTGGAACGGCCCCATGGGCGTCTTCGAATTCGAAGCGTTCGCCGCCGGCACCCGCGCCATCGCGCAGTCCCTGACCGAAACCGGGGCGTTCACCGTGGTGGGAGGCGGGGATTCAGCAGCCGCCGTCCGCACTCTCGGTTTCGCTGACGACCAGTTCGGCCACATTTCCACCGGCGGCGGCGCCAGCCTGGAATACCTCGAAGGCAAGGAACTCCCGGGACTCAGCGTCCTGGACCGGTAGCAGCACCTCCGGCAGCAGTACCTGGCTCTTCAATCCTCCGGCCGGCAGGTTGCCCCGCGGCAGCCTGCCGGCCGAACACTTATCAAGACTTTTTGGAGAATATGTGACAACGTCAACGAACGGCGCCTTCGACCGCAAGCCCTTCATAGCGGGCAACTGGAAAATGAACATGGACCACGTGCAGGGCATCACCCTCCTGCAGAAACTCGCGTGGACCCTCTCCGACGCCAAGCACGACTACAGCCGGGTTGAGGTTGCCGTCTTCCCGCCGTTCACCGACCTCCGCGGCGTGCAGACCCTGGTCCAGGGTGACGACCTGGACGTTGCCTACGGCGGCCAGGACCTCTCTCAGTTCGACTCCGGCGCCTACACCGGCGACATCTCCGGCCAGTTCCTGAACAAGCTGGGCTGCAAGTACGTCCTGGTGGGTCACAGCGAACGCCGGACCATCCACAACGAGTCCGACGACGTCCTCAACGCCAAGGTCAAGGCCGCATTCAAGCACGGCCTGGTTCCGGTGCTCTGCATTGGCGAAGGACTGGAAATCCGCCAGGCCGGCACCCACGTGGACCACACCCTGGCCCAGCTCCGCGCCGGCGTCGCAGGCCTTACCCCGGAGCAGGCCGGAGAGCTTGTGGTGGCCTACGAGCCCGTCTGGGCCATTGGTACGGGCGAAGTAGCAGGGCCGGAAGACGCCCAGGAAATGTGCGCCGCCATCCGCGCCGAACTCGAGTCCCTCTTCGGAGCCGACGTAGCAGCAAAGACCCGCCTGCTGTACGGCGGTTCCGTCAAGGCCAACAACGCTGCCGCGATCCTGAAGGAACGCGACGTGGACGGCCTGCTGGTGGGCGGGGCAAGCCTCGATCCGGCCGAGTTTGCTAATATTGTCAGGTTCGAGAGTCACCTGGTGACGGACTAGTCCGTCCCGCCGCGCATACTCCCGCAATCCCAACTTTCTGAAAGGCCGTCGTGGACGTTCTTCATGTCATTCTGCAGATCCTCCTGGGCATCACCAGCCTCCTGCTGACGTTGCTTATCCTCCTCCATAAGGGACGGGGCGGCGGACTGTCCGACATGTTCGGTGGCGGCATGAGTTCCGGACTCAGCTCCTCCGGCGTGGCCGAACGCAACCTCAACCGGTTCACGGTGGTCCTCGGTGTCACCTGGGGCGTCGTGATCATCGCCCTGGGGCTGATTATGCGGTTCACCGGCAGCGGCGACTCCTAAAGCACCGCCAAGAGGATCGGCGCGGGCACTGCCGCGGCGCAGATCTGCGAACTAAACTGTGGCTGTCGGTTTCCGGCAGCCACAGTTCTGTTTAAGAGACAGGAGCCCCGATGGTACATCCAACGTCAGGTTTCCGGGGCACGCGCGCCGGTGTCACGGCAGGGTCGGGACCTAGCCTTCAGACCGACGAGGACCACAAGGAAAGCCTCCCGCGCGTCCGGATCTCGTACTGGTGCGCCAAAGGACACGAAACCCGGCTGGTCTTCCTCGACCTTCCTGACGACCAGCTTCCTGCCGTGTGGAACTGCCGGCGGTGCGGGGCCGTGGCAGCGAGGGACGGCGTGGCAGCCGCCGAGGCGGACGCGCCGGACGATGGCTACAAGAGCCACCTGGAATACGTTAAAGAGCGGCGCTCCAGCCAGGACGCCGAAGACCTCCTGGCTGGAGCGCTGGAAAAGCTACGCGCCCGCAGCGTCCTTCCGGACGAGCTGCTGGGGGACCCGTGACGCCGCGTTCTCATCAATGAGCCAAAGGGTCCGGGACGTTCCCCTCGGGCCCGCTGCGGGGACCTGTACAGGGTTGGCTCCGGCGAGTGCCAGCCCCACCGCGCCGGCCTTGTCCTCGCCCGCAACAACCATCCAGACCTCCGAGGCCGTGTTGATGGCCGGCAGCGTCAGGGAAACGCGCAGCGGAGGCGGCTTGGGCGAATTGCGCACACCCACCACCGTCCGCTCCTTCTCCCGGATTCCGCCCTGCTCGGGAAACAGTGACGCCACATGCGCGTCCGGTCCTACGCCCAGCAGGACAACGTCCAGGCGGGGGAGGGCTGCCGGGTGTTCAGGCCGGTCATCGGACATGTCCGCAGCGTGTTCCAAGGCGGCCGCGTCCCGCAGCTCACGGGCGTAGGCCTCGGCAGCCTCTTCAGGAGTGCCGAACCGGTCCGATGACCCGGGCTCGTGGATCCGTTCCGGATCCACCGGAATGTGCGAGAGGAGGGCCTCGAACGCCTGCTTCGTGTTCCGGTCGGCGTCATCGGAGGAGACAAACCGCTCATCGCCCCACCAGAAGTTGACCTTGGACCAGTCGACGGCGGGCGCAGCCGGAGAGTCAGCAACAGCCTTGAGTGTGCCGATGCCCACCGTGCCGCCGGTCAGGACTACGGTAGCTTCACCGTACTTGTCCTGGACATCAACAAGCTTGGTAATCAGGCGGGCCGCAATGGCCGCCATCAGCACGGACGAATCAGGATGAATGCTTACTCTTGGCTCAACGCTCACTGGGTCGGACGCTCCTTAGATTGGTACGTGGCAGTCCCATAGTAATCACTTCGCCGAACACTTCGTCCGGGTCCAGGCGGCGCAGCTCCTCAGCAAGGCAGTCGCGGAGGCTGCGGCGCGGAAGGGAGATCCGCTGCGCCGGCTGGCCCGGCTGGGTCAGTTCAGCCACGGACAGTCCCGGACGGAAGAGCTGGACGTCGCCGCCGGGGCGGGTGAGGCGGACGCGGCGGATGCCTGTCCCGGCCGGGTCCGCGACGATGGTCACGGGTGCGTCCAGGGTGAGCGTGAGCCAGGCCGCGAGGAGGATGGTGCTAGGGGAATCCGAGGCACCTTCAACCGCGACGGCGGTCACCGGCGAGGAGTCCACCTGGTCCAGGACAGCGGCGAGCTGGATGCGCCAGTTGGTCAGGCGGGTCCAGGCGAGGTCCGTGTCCCCGGCCCGGTAGGTGGCGTGGATGTTCTCCAGCGCCGCCTGCGGGTCCGGTTCGTTGGCGGAGTCGGTGATCCTGCGGTGCGCGATGCGGCCGATGGAGGTTTCGCAGGCACTTTCCGGGGCGCCGTGCGGCCACCAGGCCACGATCGGTGCGTCCGGGAGCAGCAGCGCGGCCACGAGGGATTCGCTTTCGTGGGCGAGCTGGCCGTAACCGCGCAGCACGATCACCTCGGAGGCGCCGGCGTCCCCGCCGACGCGGATCTGGGCGTCCAGCTTGTCCGCGTGATCCTTGCCGGCGTCGGCCAGGACGATGATCCGGCAGGGGTGTTCGCGGCTGGCCTCGTTGGCTGCCTCGATGGCCTCTTCCTCAAGCCCTGACTTGGTGACCACCACGAGGGTGAGCACCCGGCCCAGGGCGATCACGCCGCCCTGCTCGCGCAGGGCCATCAGTTTCTTGGAAACGTTGGAGGTGGTGGTGTCCGGCAGGTCTACAATCATGGCCTTCTCCAGGTTCGTCCGTCGCGGGCCAGCAACTCATCGGCCGAAGCCGGTCCCCAGCTGCCCGGGGCGTAGGGTTCGGGCTGTTCATCCAGGGTGGCCCAGTATTCCTCGAAGGGGTCAAGGATCTTCCAGGACAGCTCCACTTCCTCATGCCGCGGGAACAAGGGCGGCTCGCCCAGGAGCACGTCCAGGATCAGCCGCTCATACGCCTCCGGGGACGACTCCGTGAACGAGTGGCCGTAGCCGAAGTCCATGGTCACGTCCCGGACTTCCATCTGCGTGCCCGGGACCTTGGACCCGAACCGGATGGTCACGCCCTCGTCCGGCTGGACCCGGATCACCACGGCGTTCTGGCCGAAGTCATCCTCGCCATGGTCACGGAAGAGCAGGTTCGGTGCACGCTTGAACACCACCGCAATCTCGGTGACACGGCGGCCCAGGCGTTTGCCGGCGCGCAGGTAGAACGGGACGCCGGACCAGCGGCGGGTGTGGATGTCCACCCGGATCGCGGCGAACGTCTCGGTGGTGGAATCGGCCGGGATGCCTTCTTCCTCCAGGTAGCCCTGGACCTGTTCGCCGCCCTGCCAGCCGCCGGTGAACTGGCCGCGCGCTGAATGCGTGGACAGGTCATCGGGGAGCTTGACGGCGGCGAGGACCTTTTCCTTCTCCGCCCGCAGGTCATCGGCGTTGAAGGAAATGGGTTCCTCCATCGCCGTCAGGGCCAGCAGCTGCAGCAGGTGGTTCTGGATCACGTCGCGGGCCGCGCCCACGCCGTCGTAATACCCTGCCCGGCCGCCGGTGCCGATGTCCTCGGCCATGGTGATCTGGACATGGTCCACGTAGTTGGCGTTCCACAGCGGCTCGAACAACTGGTTCGCGAAGCGCAGCGCCAGGATGTTCTGGACCGTCTCCTTGCCCAGGTAATGGTCGATCCGGAACACCGCGTCCGCGGGGAACACCGATTCCACGATGTCGTTCAGTTTCCGGGCCGACTCGAGGTCGTGCCCGAACGGCTTCTCGATCACCACACGGCGCCACTTGTCCCCCTCGGCCTGGGCCAGGCCGTGCTTGGACAGCTGGCGGCAGACCTGCTCGAACGCCTTCGGCGGGATCGAGAGGTAGAACGCATGGTTCCCCCGGGTGCCGCGGACGTCGTCGAGTTCCTTGATGGTCTCGCCGAGCCGCTCGAAAGCGCCGTCGTCGTCGAACTCACCCTGGACAAAACGGATGCCCTCGGACAGCTGGTTCCAGACCGCCTCATCAAACGGCGTGCGCGCGTAGGCCTGCACGGAGGCCTTCACCTCAGCGGCGAAGTCCTCCTTGTCCCACTCGCGCCGGGCGAAGCCGACCAGCGCGAAACTGGGCGGCAGCAGCCCCCGGTTGGCCAGGTCATACACGGCCGGCATGAGCTTCTTGCGGGCAAGGTCACCAGTGACTCCGAAGAGCACCAACGACGACGGACCTGCGATCCGGTTCAGGCGGCGGTCACGCGGATCCCGCAACGGATTCCGCGGCGGCTTTCCGGGGCGCGCGCCGGACGTCCTGCCGTATTCAGTTTCTGGCATGTTGCTTCTGTGCCTTAGCTTTCAGTAACGGAGCTGACCTGGCGGACAGCGCAGCAATGATGTCCTGCAACTGTGCCACACCGGCAGCCCGGTCGGTCAGGTGCAGGCGAAGCACGGGACGGCCGTGTTCACTCAGGACCTGGGCGTCACCGGCGGCCTGCGCGGCGATCAGTTCCCCGAACGTGAAGGGACGGTCCGGGATGGAAAGGTCTTCCGCCGAAGCAGCCGTCACCTGGAGGAACACGCCGATGGCGGGGCCGCCCTTGTGGAACTGCCCTGTGGAGTGCAGGAACCGCGGACCCCAGCCGAACGTCACCGGGCGGCCCGAGACGGCAGCCAGCTCATCGCGGATGCCTTCGAGCCGGGCAAACGCGAGCCGGTCGAAGTAGGCCTGGACGCTCAGGTAGTTGTCCGGCTGGAGGGTTTCCAGCAAGGCACGGACTGCTTCTTCGGCCGTTGACGCACCGCCCAGCCAGTCGCCGCCGCGGACCTCGATGGCGCCGTCGACGAAAGCGGCGGGGGTGGGTTCCGGCTGGGCGTCCAGCAGGCCGCGGGCCGCCACCTTGGCCGCCTCAACGTCGGGCTGGTCGAACGGGTTGATCCCGAGCAGGCGTCCGGCGACAGCCGTGGCGAACTCCCAGACCATCATCTGGGTGGG
The DNA here is from genome assembly GCF_054792695.1 of Arthrobacter sp. Z1-9. NCBI lineage: Bacteria > Bacillati > Actinomycetota > Actinomycetes > Micrococcales > Micrococcaceae > Arthrobacter > Arthrobacter sp. Z1-9. The sequence goes on from NZ_CP096456.1 coordinate 2,033,714, forward strand.
CAGGCCACCGGCGATGGCAACTTCGTTTTCACCGAGTTCGACGTCGGCGTCAGCGGCCACGAGCCGGACCACCAGCACGTCCTTGGCTCCAGAGGTCACCTCAGGTGAAGAGGGCCCGGCGACGACCGGCAGGACGCCGGTGCCCAGCTTGCCTGTCGATTCGGCGATGAGCTGCTCGGCCCAGTCGGCGAAGCCCACAATGCCCGAACCGTCCTCGGCGATGACGATCTTGTTGCGCAGCGGGCTGGTTCCGCCCAGCGCTGTTCCGAGTGCAAGGCCGATGTTCTCGGCTGCGTCGTCGTTGAGGACCTCTGCTGCTTCCTCGGCCTCGTCCAGGAAGGCCTGGATGTCCACGCCGGCCAAGCCCGAGGGCACCAGCCCGAACGCGGTGAGCGCGGAGAAACGCCCGCCGACATTGGGGTCAGCGTTGAAGACGGCGCGGTAGCCGGCCTCACGGGAGGCCTTGTCCAGCGGCGAGCCCGGATCAGTGACGATGATGATGCGGCTGGCGGCGTCGATGCCGGCGTCGTTGAACGCCTTCTCGAAAACCCTCCGCTGCGAATCCGTCTCAACGGTGGAACCGGACTTGGAGGAGACCACAATGGCCGTCTCCGCCAACCGGTCCGCCAGGGCAGCACGGACCTGGTCCGGGTCCGTGCTGTCCAGCACAGTCAGCTCGACGCCGGCGGTGCCCGCGATGACTTCCGGAGCCAGCGAGGACCCGCCCATGCCGCAGAGCACGATGCGGGTGACGCCTTCGGCGCGGAGGGCGTCGCGGAGCTCCAGGATCTCCTTAACCAGCGGCTGGGAGACGGTGGCCGCCTCAACCCAGCCGAGGCGGATGGCAGACTCTGCTTCGGCGTCGTGACCCCACAAGGTGTGGTCCTTCGCGAAGATCCGGGTGGCGATGCGGTCCTCCACCAGGGCGGGGAGGTGCTGTTCCAGTGCCTGCTGCGCGGCACCTGTGGCTTCGTAGCTGAGTGTGCTCATTGTCGGTTAGGAAGCCTTCCGTGCGGAGGCGAGGGCGCCCTCGACGTCGCCGAGGAGTTCCTTCCAGCTGGCCAAGAACTTGTCCAGGCCTTCGGATTCAAGGATGGCGACGACGTCGTTGTAGGAGATGCCGAGCTTCTCGAGCGCGTCCAGGGTGTTGTTGGCTTCGGTGTAGGTGCCGGTGACGGTGTCGCCGGTGATGACACCGTGGTCGAAGGTGGCGTCCAGGGTCTTTTCCGGCATGGTGTTCACGACGCCGGGGGCGACGAGTTCGGTGACGTAGAGGGTGTCCGGGTAGGCCGGGTCCTTCACGCCTGTGGAGGCCCACAGGGGACGCTGGGGGAGTGCGCCGGCTTCGGCCAGCAGGGCCCAGCGTTCGGTGGCGAAGAGCTCTTCGTAGACCTGGTAGGCCAGGCGGGCGTTGGCCAGGCCGGCCTTGCCCTTGAGGGCCTTTGCCTCGTCGGTGCCCAGGGCGTCGAGGCGCTTGTCGATCTCGGAGTCCACGCGGGAGACGAAGAACGAGGCCACGGAGTGGATCTTGGAGAGGTCGTGGCCGTTTTCCTTGGCCTGTTCCAGGCCGGCCTGGAAGGCGTTGATGACGGCGCGGTAGCGCTCCAGGGAGAAGATCAGGGTCACATTGACGCTGATGCCTTCTGCCAGGGTGGCGGTGATCGCTTCGAGGCCCTCGAGGGTGGCCGGGATCTTGATCAGGACGTTGTCCTTGTTGACCCTCTTGTACAGGTGCTTGGCTTCGGCGATGGTGCCTGCCGTGTCCCAGGCCAGGCGAGGGTCAACCTCGATGGACACGCGCCCGTCCACGCCGTTGGTGGCTGCCGCCACGGGGGCGAACAGGTCGCAGGCGTCGGCGACGTCGGTGGTGGTGATTTCGAAGATGGTGTCTTCGACGGACGCGCCGGCTGCTGCCTGCTTGGCGATCGTGCCGTCGTAGTCGGTGCCGGCGGTGATCGCGGCGTGGAAGATGGACGGGTTGGTGGTCACGCCAACCACGTTCTTCTCTTCGATGAGCTTGGCCAGGGTGCCGGTGTCCAGGCGTCCGCGGGAGAGGTCATCGAGCCAGATGGAAACTCCGGCGTCGGAGAGCTGCTGGGTGGGAGTAGTCATTGTTCTATATCTCCTAGGAATTTTGGTGGTTAGGCCTGGACGGCGGCGAGGGAGTCCTTGGCGGCCGCAGCAACTGCTTCTGCGGTGATGCCGAACTCCTGGAAGAGGCGCTTGTAGTCCGCGGAAGCGCCGTAGTGCTCAAGGCTGACGGAACGGCCGGCGTCGCCAACGAATTCCTTCCAGCCCAGGGCCAATCCTGCTTCGACGGACACACGGGCCTTGACGGCGGCGGGGAGCACTGACTCGCGGTAGGCGGCGTCCTGCTTGTTGAACCACTCAACGCAGGGCATGGACACAACACGGGCGGCGATGCCTTCGGCCTGCAGGGCTTCGCGGGCCTGCACGGCAAGCTGGACCTCGGAGCCGGTACCGATCAGGATCACGTCGGCCGGGACGGTGGCGCCGTCCTTGGACGCTTCGGCCAGTACGTAGCCGCCCTTGGCGACGCCGGCAACGGAACCGAACGTGTCGCCGTCGGCTTGGCCTTCGCCGCGTTCCCAGGTGGGGATGTTCTGGCGGGTCAGGACGATGCCGGCCGGGTTGGAGTGGTTTTCCAGCATCGTCTTCCAGGCGACGGCAACTTCGTTGGCGTCACCGGGGCGGACCACGTCCAGGCCCACGATGGCGCGCAGCGAGGCGAGCTGTTCCACCGGCTGGTGGGTGGGGCCGTCCTCGCCGAGGCCGATGGAGTCGTGCGTCCAGACGTACAGCGACGGGACCCCCATCAGGGCGCCGAGGCGGATGGCGGGCCGCTGGTAGTCGCTGAAGATCAGGAACGTGCCGGAGAACGCGCGGGTCCGGCCGTGCAGGCTGATGCCGTTCACGATCGAGGCTGCGGCGTGCTCGCGGATGCCGAAGTGCAGGACGCGGCCGTACGGGTTGCCCTTCCAGGCATCGGTCTGCTTGGACGCGGGAACGAACGACGGCGAGCCCTCGATGGTGGTGTTGTTGGACTCTGCGAGGTCGGCCGAGCCGCCCCACAGTTCGGGCAGGACCGGGCCCAGGGCGTTCAGGACCTTGCCCGAGGCGGCACGGGTGGAGACGTCCTTACCGGCCGGGAAGACCGGAAGGGCTGCGTCAACATCGTTGGGCAGTTCCTTGGCCTCGATGCGCTGCAGCAGGGCCGCGCCTTCCGGGTTGGCTGCCTGCCAGGCGTTGAAGGACTCTTCCCATTCCTTGCGGGCGGCAGCGCCGCGGTCCACGACGGCCCGGGCGTGGGCCAGGACGTCCTGGTCCACATCGAAGGACTTGGCCGGGTCAAAGCCCAGGACTTCCTTCAGTGCTGCGACTTCTTCTGCACCCAGGGCAGAGCCGTGGATCTTGCCGGTGTTCTGCTTCTTCGGTGCCGGGTAGCCGATGATGGTGCGCAGCGACACGATGGAGGGCTTGGACGTTTCAGCCTTGGCCGCGAGGAGCGCGGAGTAGAGCTCCTGGACGTCTTCCTTGTACTCGCCGGTCTTGGTCCAGTCCACGCGCTGGACGTGCCAGCCGTAGGCCTCGTAGCGCTTCAGGACATCCTCGGTGAACGCGATGTCGGTGTCGTCCTCGATGGAGATGTGGTTCTCGTCGTAGACAACGACGAGGTTGCCCAGTTCCTGGTGGCCGGCCAGCGAGGAAGCCTCGGCCGTGACGCCTTCCTGGAGGTCGCCGTCGGAGGCAATGACCCAGATGGTGTGGTCGAACGGGCTGGTACCCGGGGCGGCGTCGGCGTCGAAGAGGCCGCGCATCCGGCGCTGGGAGTAGGCGAAGCCCACCGAGGACGCCAGGCCCTGGCCCAGCGGGCCGGTGGTGATCTCCACGCCGGCGGTGTGCTTGTACTCAGGGTGGCCCGGAGTCAGCGAACCCCAGGTCCGCAGCGCCTCCAGGTCCTTCAGCTCCAGGCCGTAGCCGGAAAGGAACAGCTGGATGTAAAGGGTCAGCGAGGTGTGGCCCGGGGACAGGACAAAGCGGTCACGGCCCAGCCAGTCAGGATTCCGCGGGTCGTGCCGCATCAGCTTCTGGAAAAGGAGGTACGCGGCCGGCGCCAGGCTCATTGCCGTTCCCGGGTGGCCGTTGCCCACCTTCTCCACGGCATCTGCTGCAAGCACGCGGATAGTATCCACCGCGCGCTCGTCCAGGCTGGTCCAAGACAGTTCTTGCTCTTCCAAATGTGGCACGAAAACCGGGCCCCTCTCTGTGCTGATGGCAGATGGCACACCGGATCCGTATGGAGGCACGCTGTGTGGCGCCCGCTGCGGTGTGTACCAGCCGTTCACCATCGAAACGTTGATCTTTTACTCAGCCACTGGCCAGCTCGGGAATGCGTTTTCCACTGCTTCCTTGCTGCGTGCTGATCTGGTGACAGCTTAGCTCTATTCCACTCTGCGGGCGGCCGAAATCTCACCTTTTGGACGCAATTTCGCCTTATGTGAATCCCTCTGAAGTGAGGTTGAGTTAATCTGCTCGAATCGATGCGCGAGCGATCATCAGCACCAAATGACGGGCCGTTGGGAGGGATCCGGCACGGTATGATATTTGGAGGCCAGCGCCGGGTGGCGGACCTTTTTAGCTCCTGCGACTCCCGGGCATGACGTGAATCAACGACTACGGTTCCGCCGGCGCCCGGACGGGCGGGCCGCATGACACAGCTGGACAGCCAGACAGAACTGCCAACAGAACGGGTGACTGCCACCGTGAGCACAACAGATACGCCGCTGAACGCATCCCGGGCAACAAGCGCCGGGATTGCCCGTAAGGCCAAGGCGTATCTTGCCCTCACCAAGCCCCGCGTGATTGAGCTGCTGCTGGTGAGCACACTGCCCACCATGATCTATGCGGAGCGCGGCTTCCCCTCGATCGGGCTTATCCTTGCCACGCTGGTGGGCGGCGCCTTCGCCGCCGGAAGTGCCGGAGCGTTCAACTGCTACATCGACCGCGACATCGACAAGCTGATGCACCGCACCGAGAATCGTCCCCTGGTTACCGGCGAGGTCACCCCGCGTGAGGCGCTGGTCTTCTCCTGGCTTCTGGGCGCGGCCGCCATCGCCATCCTCTGGTTCGGCGCCAATCCGCTGTCCGCCTGGCTCGGGCTGGGCGCCATCTTCTTCTACGTGGTGATCTACACAATCATCCTCAAGCGCCGTACCGCACAGAACATTGTGTGGGGCGGTGCGGCGGGGTGCTTCCCGGTGCTGATTGCCTGGGCGGCTGTCACCAACTCGGTGGAATGGCCGGCCGTCATTCTCTTTATGGTGATTTTCCTCTGGACGCCCCCGCATTACTGGCCCCTGTCCATGCGCTATGGAGAGGACTACCGCAACGCCAAGGTCCCCATGCTTGGGGCCATCGCCGGCGCCAAGGTGGTCTCCGTGCAGGTGGTCCTTTACGCGTGGGCCATGGTGGCGTGTTCGCTCCTGATGGTTCCCGCCGGCGGGGCCGGCTGGGTCTACACGGCCACCGCCGTTCTGGCCGGCGCCTGGTTCCTGTACGAGTCCCACGCCCTGTACAACCGGGCCCAGCGCGAGGACATCTCCGACAAGCGGGCCATGAAGGTCTTCCACGGCTCCATCAGCTACCTCACCCTGCTCTTCATTGCCCTGGCGGTTGACCCCTTTATTGGACCTGCCGTCATGGCGGGCTGACCAGTACAGCCAGCTTCAACCCCTCAGCACCCCTGCGACGCTCCATCACCTTTCGCAGGTTCTCCATGACGCTCCATCACCTTTCGCAGGTTCTCCAGGACGCCCCATCACCTTTCGAGCCAAATACACAAACCCTCTCTCATCTGTTGGTGAAAGAGGGTTTGTTGTTTGGCCCGCAGCATCTGGTGGGGGGTTTCGGGAAGAGCTGCGGGATCTGGTGGGGCGTTTCGGGAAGGGCTGCGGGAAGCCTGCCGATCGGGAGATCGGCAGGCTTCCTTTTGGGATGGTTTCTGTCCAAGTTACCGGATGTCCGAAGGATGGGCAGAAGTACCGCCCTGGACCTAGCTGATGGCGGTCATGATGTTCCAGCCCGGGCCGACCTGGATCCGGCGGTCGTAGAGGCCGGTGCCGGTGCCGGTGTAGGTCCAGAGGATCCCGTCCCGGTCACGGGCAGTGAGGTCGGCTTTGCCGTCACCGTTGATGTCTCCGGTGGAACTGATGGCGGTCATGACGTTCCAGCCTGGGCCGACTTGGATCCGGCGGTCGTAGAGGCCGGTGCCGGTGCCGGTGTAGGTCCAGAGGATCCCGTCCCGGTCACGGGCCGTCAGGTCGGCCTTGCCGTCACCGGTAAGGTCTCCGGTGGAACTGATGGCGGTCATGACGTTCCAGCCCGGGCCGACTTCGATCCGGCGGTCATAGAGGCCGGTGCCGGTGCCGGTGTAGGTCCAGAGGGTGCCATTGCTGTCGCGGGCCGTCAGGTCAGCTTTGCCGTCACCGGTAAGGTCTCCGGCGGAACTGATGGCGGTCATAACGTTCCAGCCCGGGCCCACCTGGATCCGGCGGTCGTAAAGGCCGGTACCGGTGCCGGTATACGTCCAGAGAATCCCGTCCCGGTCACGGGCAGTCAAGTCGGCTTTGCCATCACCGGTAAGGTCCCCCGCAGCGCTGATCGCCGTCATAACGTTCCAGCCCGGACCGACTTCGATCCGGCGGTCGTAGAGGCCGGTGCCGGTGCCGGTGTAGGTCCAGAGGGTGCCATTGCTGTCGCGGGCAGTCAGGTCCGCCTTGCCATCACCGGTCACGTCCCTCGCTACAGTCGCCGGCACAGTCGGAACGGTCGGGACACCCTGGGTGGTTGCCAGCTTACCCATGAGGGAGAACTGGTCAGTTGTCAGATTGAGTCCGGCGCCGGTGACGGAGAAGTTATTGTAACCAAAGGGGCTTCCCACCACTGTGTGCTCCTCGTCGGGGTCGCCGAGGTAGCCTTCCGGTCGGGCTGGAGCGGCCTGGGGGTCCCACATGAGGAAAGGCCCGATGTTGCTCTTCAGGGGTGTATTGAAGTTTTCGATGGCCGGCGTGATGTCTTCAACGAGTCTGCCGTCCCCTGAGGCGTCGGTATCAATGGTGATGGTGCCGTAGGGGTGCCGGAACTCCAGCGTAGAGTTGGCAGGCCCTCCCTCGACGGCAACCCTCTGGCGTCCGAAGACCACTTGGTCCCCGGCAGTAACGGAATTTGCGAATGCGGCCTCCAGAGCCAGGACCAGGACCGCCCGGCCTCCTCCGGGAAGATCCAGATCGGAGCCGGCAAGCATGTAAAACGCTTCCTCCGGGAAATTCTCCGGGAACGATATCGGTGCGCCTTCGTTGGGGATGTCTCCCGGAAGGAACCCACACAGGGGGTTCGCACCGTCCAGGCATAACTCAAGTCGGGTGCCGGTGCTGTCCTCGTACCAGGACGGGAACCCGTTGGCGGGATTCACAGGACCGACTGCGGTAATTTTCCCCGGATTTTTCAGCGTTACTTGGGTGGCTGCCACTGCAGTGCTCACACCGGTGGCCGCCAGCACCAAGGCAGTAGCCGCGGCGAGGCACCGACGCGCCTTCCGCTGTTTAGTCATAGGCGGACCTGAACGAAGAGGAATATTGATATTCATCTCGTACTCCTAAGTTGAACGGTTGGTAGTAACACTGTGGGTGTTCCACGCTGGGAAAAGATGTGGATGCAGTGTGTAAAACCGTGTAAAACCTTGTCACGCGTTTCGTCGGCACGCCGGAAAGCTTGGAGCCAGCTGTCATGGCAATCCTGGCTGTACTAAACGAGGAGGATTCCAGTTGGGGGGTGGGGGCAGCCTGGAAGCCGCGTCCAGTACAACTACCGGGCCAGACCGTGCTGTGATCAGGCTTTTTCGGTTGCAGCCCGCTGCAGGACACCAAGTCCCCGGGGGCCTTGGGGAAACCTCCAAGGTTTCGCTGCCAAGGATTCCCCAAGGTTGCACCATATGCTGTTCAGGTTCTGACGGCGGCCGTAACGGGATTAGTGCCCTCGGGCGGGCGAAATGAAAAAAGGCAATGCGTGGTACCGGTGGCCCCAATGCCTTTCCCGGCGCCAAATTCGACCGTTTACTGACGCATCAAGAACCCGAGGTGCGCAGCACCTTCGGGCATTTGACAAAGTATTCCCGTGAACGGCTCCCCGGACGGGTTCGCTCACCACTACGCGCGGAAGACCGGGCAGAACCGGGCAGCCGCCGGCGTCAAGGAGACGAAGTGATGCTACAGCGCCTACTCCACAGGGCTGGACCGGGCGATATCCCACGCATTGGTTGCGGCCGCCATCAGCAGCGCGGCCCCCAGCATATGGGCGGCCACCAGCAGCGCGGGAATGCCGTTGTAGTACTGGGTGAACCCGATGACGGCCTGCAGGACCGTAACTCCCAGGAGCCCAAGGACCGCGGTACGGAAGGGCCCGGTGATCCGGCGCAGGAACACCAGCGCGAGTGCCACGAAGGTTCCAGCGGTGATGAGGTAGGCCGGCACGGCGTGGATGTGGGAGAACAGGTCCCAGTCCAGCCCGTTGCGGGGAGCGTCGGCGTCGCCCGCGTGCGGACCGGCTCCGGTCACCACCACGCCGAGCATCACGGCAAGCGCGGAGAAGAGCGCGACGGCGGCGGTCACCGGACGCATGACGCCCGGCAGTGCGGCATGGGAGGCGGTCCGGAACCGGCCTGTCCGGCCAAAGGCGCGATTAACCAGAAGCGTGGCGAATACCACCAGCGCCATGGACACCAGGAAGTGCAGGCCAACCACCCAGGGGTTGAGGTTGGTCAGGACTGTGATGCCGCCGATCACGGCCTGGGCAGGGATGCTGGCCAGCAGGCCGAGGGCCAGCAGGAAAAGGTCCCGGCGCTCCTTGCGGAGGTTCCACAGGTACACCAGCATCAGGGCGGCGACGGCGGCAAGGGCGAAAGTGAGGAGCCGGTTACCGAATTCGATAAACCCGTGAATGCCCATTTCCGGTGTGTTCACCAGTGAAGTGTCCGTGCAGCGCGGCCAGGTGGGGCAGCCCAGGCCGGAGGCCGTCAGCCGCACGGCTCCGCCGGTGACCACCAGGAGGGTCTGGCCGATCAGGGAGGCAACCGCCAGGCGGCGGATCCGGACGTCCACGCTGCGGGGCAGCCGGGACGACAGGCGGTTAACAAACTGGGGGAGGCGTGCAGCCGTGCTCACGGATATCTCAATTCCACTTGAACCAACGGATGGCTGCTGCCCCGGCGACGACTGTCCAAAGCAGCAGGATGATGGTGGCGCCGCCGTTAAGCGTGCCGGCAAGGAAAGCCTCACGCAGGGATTCACCCAGCGCGCCGGAAGGCAGGAACTCCACCATTGCCTGGACGCCGGCAGGCAGGCGTTCCGCCGGGAGGACGATTCCGCCCAGTGCGCCAAGCAAAATCCAGAGGAGGTTGGTGATGGCCAGCGTGGCTTCCGGCCGGACCGTCCCCGCCACCAGCAGCCCCAGTGCGGTAAAGGCGGCGGCGCCCAGTGCCAGGAGGAACAGGCCGGGAACCCAGCCGGCTGCCCGGGGTTGCCATCCCAAGGACAGGGCAACCGCAGTGACGGCTGCCACCTGCAGGCAGAGGACGGCCAGGACCGACAACGCTTTGCCGGCGATCAGCCCGCCGCGACCCAGGGGAGTGGTGGACAGGAAGCGGAGCACGCCGTAGCGGCGGTCGAAGCCGGTGGCGATGCCCTGGCCGGTGAATGCCGTGGACATGGCGCACAGGGCAAGGATCCCGGGTACGGCGACGTCGATCCGGCTGCCCCCGAATCCGTCCAGGAACGGAGTCACGGTGAGGCCGACAAGCGCCAGGAGCGGCAGCACCACCGCCAGGATCAGCTGTTCGCCGTTCCGTAGCATGGCTAAAGCCTCGTACTTGCCCTGCAGCAGAACGCGGCGCAGCAGCGAGGCAGGCTCCTGCCGGCCGGAAATGCCGCCCAGGGCGGCGACTGAAGTATCGCCCAAAGCATCTCCGGCAGCGCCGGACGGTGTCCCGTTCATCGGATGTCCTTTCCCGAAATATCCAGAAAGACGTCTTCAAGGCTACGCGCCTGCAGGCTCATCGAAGCGGGCATGATGTCGTGCGCCTCCCACCACCTGGCCAGTGCTGCCAGGTGCCCCGGTGTCAGGCTGCCCGTGACTGAGTAGCTCCCGGCGCGGTTCTCGGAGATGTCAATGCCTTCCGGCAGAAGCCCGGAAAAATCCAGCCCTGGGCGCGCTTCGAACTCAAGCGTTCGGATGTGTTCGGACCCTGTTTCCACGGCAGGATTGCGCTGGAGCAGCTCCTGGACGGTGCCCTCCGCCACGTTCCGGCCGCCGTCGATGATGTAAACGTAGTCAGCCAGCCGCTGGGCGTCGTCCATCAGGTGCGTGGTGAGGATGATGCCCATCCCCGCATCCCGTAGCTCGGAAATGAGGTCGAACACCAGTTGCCGGGACTGCGGGTCCAAGCCGGCGCTTGGTTCGTCCAGGAACAGGACCTCCGGCCGGCCGACCAGCGCAGCGGCGAGGGCCAGGCGCTGCTTCTGCCCGCCGGAGAGCCGGCGGACCGTGGTCCTGCTGAAGGCGCCGATGCCCAGCCGTTCCATCAAGTCGTCCACGGGCCAGGGGCGTGCGTAAAGCCCGGCAATATGCCGCAGCAAGGGAACGGGCCTGGACGACGGCGGCAGCCCGCCGTCCTGGAGCATGACGCCTACGCGGGACCGCAGTTCCGCCCCCGCAGTCGCGGGGTCGTACCCCAGCAGGGAGATTGTGCCGCCGCTTCGCTTTTGAAGGCCCTGGGCACATTCAAGCGTGGTGGTTTTCCCGGCACCATTGGCCCCTAGGAGGGCGGTGACCTGACCCCGCTCGGCGACGAGGGAGACCCCGCTCACCACCCGGAGCATCTTTCCGTCCAGGCTCCCAAGCGGGCCTACATCCTTAACTAGCCCGCTGATGGACAGAACCGGGGAATGGGGGGATCGCACCCCAGTATTCTACGGGACGTAGTATTTTCCGCCGTCCGCACCGGAGCCTGCTGAGGTCAGCCTGCCCTTACTGGAGCGGGGGACTAAATTACGACATGATTGTGTTGTGTATTCTATGAGCAATGCTACTGCTGTGCCCTTTGCCGGGCACGGGGCCTCACAGGCTCCCGCAGACCGTGGCCCCCTGGCCGCCGGTCCGGTGGCTGATGCCGATGAGCGCACCCGGGACCGAGTCCTCTCGGCCGTCCTGGAACATGGACCCGTCAGCGCCGCTGAACTCGGCGACCTGCTGGGATTCACTCCGGCGGCGGTCCGGCGGCACTTGGACCATTTATCCCGTGCCGGCGTTATTGAAGTCAAGCGTGTGGCAAAATCCGGCGGCGGGGCAGGCCGTCCCGCACGGCGCTATGTCCTCAGCTCGCAGGGCCAGTCGAGCCTCGGCAACGATTACCTGGACATTGCAGCCCTTGCGCTCCAGCAGCTTCAAAAGGTTGCCGGGCCGGACGCGGTGCGGGCATTCGCCGTCGAGCGCTTCGCCGACATGGAACGCCGTTACGCCCCCGAAATCGACCAGGCGGGCCCGGACATCACTGACCGCGCCAAAGCCTTGGCGGACGCCTTGAGCCGCGACAACTTCGTGGCCTCGGCCGCCTCCATCGAGGCTAAGCCCCCGCTCCCGGCGGCCCTCTCCAGCGTGCAGCTGTGCCAGGGCCACTGCCCCATCCAGCAGCTCGCCGCCCGGTTCCCCGTGTTTTGCGACGTGGAGACCGAAGTGTTCTCGAAGCTGGTGGGCGTGGACGTGCGCCGCCTCTCCACGCTGGCCCGCGGCGGGCACGTCTGCACCACCCACATACCCACAGGCAGGCTGTCTGCCGAACGGCCCATGAGGCCCATGGCAGCCCCCGCCAGCCTGAATGAAGTAAACAACCAGCAGCAAGAAAGGCCGTGATGACGGACCAACTATCAGAGAAAGCGGTAGCCGAAAACACTGTGATCTCGGAGATTCTGGAAAAGAATCCCGAGCTGCACGGCATCGGCAACTACGAGTACGGATGGGCTGACAAGAACGACGTCGGCGCCAACGCACGCCGTGGGCTCAACGAAGAAGTGGTCCGGGACATTTCGGCCAAGAAGAGCGAGCCCGAGTGGATGCTTGACCTGCGCCTCAAGGGCCTGAAGTACTTCGACCGCAAGCCCATGCCCACCTGGGGTGCGGACCTGTCCGGCATTGACTTCGACAACATCAAGTACTTTGTCCGCTCCACCGAGAAGCAGGCTGCCACCTGGGAAGACCTGCCCGAGGACATCAAGAACACCTACGACAAGCTGGGCATCCCCGAGGCCGAAAAGCAGCGCCTCGTGTCCGGCGTCGCCGCCCAGTACGAGTCCGAGGTTGTCTACCACCAGCTGCGTGAGGACCTTGAGAAGCAGGGCGTCATCTTCCTGGACACCGACACCGCGCTGAAGGAACACCCGGAGATCTTCCAGGAGTACTTTGGCACCGTGATCCCGGTGGGCGACAACAAGTTCGCTTCGCTGAACACCTCCGTCTGGTCCGGCGGCTCCTTCGTGTACGTCCCCAAGGGCGTCCACGTAGACATCCCGCTGCAGGCATACTTCCGCATCAACACCGAGAACATGGGCCAGTTCGAGCGGACCCTGATCATCGCCGACGAGGACTCCTACGTCCACTACATCGAAGGCTGCACCGCTCCGATCTACACCTCGGACTCCCTGCACTCTGCAGTGGTGGAGATCATCGTGAAGAAGGGCGCCCGCGTCCGGTACACCACCATCCAGAACTGGTCCAACAACGTGTACAACCTGGTGACCAAGCGTGCCATCTGCGAAGAGGGCGCCACCATGGAATGGGTCGACGGCAACATCGGCTCCAAGGTCACCATGAAGTACCCGGCCGTTTACCTCGTGGGCGAGCACGCCAAGGGAGAAACCCTGTCCATCGCTTTTGCCGGCGAGGGCCAGCACCAGGACACCGGATCCAAGATGGTGCACATCGCGCCGAACACCAAAAGCTCCATCATTTCCAAGTCGGTGGCCCGCGGCGGCGGCCGTGCTGCATACCGCGGCCTGGTACAGGTCCGCGAAGGCGCCAAGCACTCCGCCAACACTGTCCGCTGTGACGCACTGCTGGTGGACACCATCAGCCGCTCCGACACCTACCCGTACATCGACATCCGCGAGGACGACGTTGTGATGGGCCATGAGGCAACTGTTTCCCGGGTCAGCGAAGAGCAGCTCTTCTACCTGATGTCCCGCGGCATGCGCGAAGACGAAGCCATGGCGATGATCGTCCGCGGCTTCATTGAGCCCATTGCCCGCGAGCTCCCCATGGAGTACGCACTTGAGCTGAACCGCCTGATTGAACTGCAGATGGAAGGGTCCGTCGGATAACGATGACTGAAATTACTACTGAAAAGGCACGCATCGGCGCGCCCTCAGCCCAGCCGTTCATCGACGGCTTCACCGAAGAAGGCGAGAGCCTCTCGCCGATCAACGCGGCAGGCTCCAAGGCGCCGCTCGCCGGCGCTTCGGCCAAAAGCCACTCCCACGGCGGCGGCGTCGGCATCCCGGACAGCTCACGCGCCGGCCGGCTGACCTCCTACAAGCTTGCCGACTTCAAGCCGCTCACCGGCATGGAGGAAGACTGGCGCTTCACCCCGCTGAAGCGCCTCCGCGGCCTGCACTCCGAGGTCCTCTCCGGCGCTGCACCCACCGTGGTGGTCACCGGACCCGAGCAGGTCACCGTGGAAAGCGTCAACCGCGACGACAAGCGCATTGGTACCGCCGGTATCCCCGAGGACCGCGTGTCAGCCAACGCTTGGGAAAACTTCGCCGGAGCCACTGTCGTCACCATCCCGGCTGAGTTCGAAGCCCTGACGGAGATCTCCGTCGACATCGAAGGCACCTCCCTCGAGGCAGCCGCCCAGCACCTCGTGATCGTGGCGGAAAAGTTCTCCAAGGCAGTTGTGGTCCTGAACCACAGGGGATCCGCCGTGGTATCGGAAAACGTAGAGATCATCGTGGAAGACGGCGCCAGCCTGACGGTTATCTCACTCCAGGAATGGAACGACGACGCTGTCCACGCCTCCTCCCAGCAGGCAAAGATCGGCCGCGACGCCAAGCTCAAGCACGTGATGGTCAGCCTCGGCGGCGACCTGGTCCGCGTCACGCCGTCGGCACGCTTCACCGCCCCCGGCGGCGAGGCCGAGCTGTTCGGCCTGTACTTCGCCGACGCCGGCCAGCACCTGGAGCAGCGTCTGTTCGTGGACCACGCAGTGCCCAACTGCAAGTCCAACGTGCTCTACAAGGGTGCGCTGCAGGGCCGCAACGCCCACGCCGTCTGGGTTGGTGACGTCCTGATCCGCAAGGAAGCAGAAGGCACCGACACCTACGAGGCCAACCGCAACCTGCTGCTGACCGAGGGCGCCCGCGCCGACTCGGTGCCCAACCTCGAAATCGAGACCGGACTGATCGAGGGTGCAGGCCACGCCAGCGCCACCGGCCGGATGGATGACGAGCACCTGTTCTACCTCATGGCCCGCGGCATCCCGGAGTCGGTGGCCCGCCGCCTGGTGGTCCGCGGCTTCCTGAACGAGATCATCCAGCAGATCAAGGTCCCCTCCATCGAGGAGCGGCTGACCGAGGCTGTTGAGCACGAACTCGCACTGACGGAAAACTAAGGGTACGGGGCACGGGTTTAACGATGACTGACCAGCCAAAGGGCGAGCTTGTCTGCAAGGTGGACGAAATCCAGCTGAAGCAGGCGCTGCGGATCCTGATCGACGACTACCCCGTCGCGATCGTCAAGGACTCCATGGGGGAGATCCACGCAATCGGTGACACCTGCTCGCACGCGGACATCTCCCTGTCCGAGGGCGAAGTGGAGGGCTGCGCCATCGAGTGCTGGGGCCATGGCTCCCAGTTCGACCTGCGCAGCGGGGAACCGTTGCAGCTGCCGGCCTACGATCCCGTTCCGGTGTTCGCCGTCGAGATCCGGGGAGACGAGGTCTACGTGGACTTCACCACCATCCTCAACGGCGCCGAAGCCCCCAACTTCAGCTAGCACCACAGAATTACGAACCAACTTCCAGACAAAGACCGCACCGCAGCCGCCAGGCACGGTGCAGAGGAGAACAAGACACATGTCTACTCTTGAGATCAAGGACCTGCACGTCAGCATTGAGACGGAGCAGGGCACCAAGGAAATCCTGAAGGGCGTCAGCCTGACCATCCGGACCGGGGAAACCCACGCCATCATGGGCCCCAACGGTTCCGGCAAGTCCACGCTGGCCTCCACCATCGCAGGCCACCCGCGGTACAACGTCACCAGCGGTTCCATCACCCTGGACGGCGAAGACGTCCTGGAAATGAGCGTTGACGAGCGTGCCCGCGCCGGCGTCTTCCTGGCCATGCAGTACCCGGTGGAGGTCCCCGGCGTCAGCATGACCAACTTCCTGCGCACCGCCAAGACCGCCATCGACGGCGAAGCCCCCAAGCTGCGCACCTGGACCAAGGACGTCAAGGCTGCCATGGAGCAGCTCCGCATCGACGCCGACTTCGCACAGCGCAACGTCAACGAAGGCTTCTCCGGCGGCGAGAAGAAGCGTGTGGAAATCCTGCAGCTGGAACTCTTCAAGCCCAAGTTCGCCATCCTGGACGAGACCGACTCCGGCCTGGACGTTGACGCGCTGAAGGTTGTTTCAGAGGGCGTCAACCGTGCCCACGCCGAAGGCAAGATGGGCACGCTGCTCATCACGCACTACACGCGGATCCTGCGTTACATCAAGCCTGACTTCGTGCACGTGTTCGTGGACGGCCAGGTTGTTGAGGAAGGCGGCCCCGAGCTGGCCGACCGCCTGGAAGAAGAAGGCTACGACCGCTACGCGAAGGGCGCCGGCGCTGCCGCTGCACCCGCCGCGGCAACGGCCTAGTAAGGACTTTGCCATGACCGAAATCAACGCGTCCCGCACGAGCCTTGAGGACGTCGAAGAGGCGCTGAAGGATGTCATCGACCCTGAGCTGGGCGTTAACATCGTGGACTTGGGGCTGCTGTACGGCCTGAAGTACTCCGATGACGACGGCGCGCTGCTGATCGACATGACCCTGACCACCGCCGCCTGCCCGCTCACCGATGTCCTCGAGGAGCAGGTGGGCCAGGCCCTGGACGGCGTTGTTGACGACTGGCGCCTGAACTGGGTGTGGATGCCGCCATGGGGTCCTGAGCGGATCACGGACGACGGCAAGGACCAGATGCGGGCCCTCGGCTTCAACATCTGATCCCACGCCATAAAACATTAAGTACGACGACGGCCGGTTACCTTCCAAGCGAAGGTAACCGGCCGTCGTCTTACTTAATGCAGAAGCGTCAGGAGTTAGAGCGTCGGTGCCGAGAAGGTGTCGCACTGGTTGATGTCGCCGGTCTCGTAGCCCTGGTAGAACCACCGCTGGCGCTGCTCGCTGGAGCCGTGGGTCCAGGCTTCGGGGGAGACTCGTCCGGTGGCGGCCTCCTGGATCCGGTCATCGCCGACGGCCGAGGCGGCGGACATCGCGTCGTTCAGGTCCTGCGGTGTGAGCGCCTCCAGGAACGGCTCGCCTGCCGGGCCCGGCTGGGTTGACGCGTGTTTGGCCCAGAGCCCTGCATAGCAGTCGGCCTGAAGTTCAACACGCACGGCGCCGGACTCAGGGCCCTGCGGATCCTGCTGCGCACGGTCAAGGTTTCCCAGCACGTTCTGGATGTGGTGCCCGAACTCGTGGGCCACCACATACTCCTGGGCCAGGGGACCGCCGGAGGAACCGAACCGATCCACGAGCTCCTGGAAAAAGCCGGGATCGAAGTAGGCAGTGGTGTCGGCCGGGCAGTAGAACGGGCCCACGGCGCTGGAAGCCGAACCGCAACCTGTGTCGACCCCCTGCTCGAAGATCACTGTCGTCGGCCGCGGGTACTGCACGTTGTACTGCTGCAGATAGGCGGGCCAGAACGCGTTCAGGCTGTTTACGGTGCCGGTGATGCGGCAGTCCACCCGGGCATCAGCATCGGCCCCCCTATCGCAGGCAGGGGCCGTGCCCTGGCTTTGCGGCGCCTGCCCGGCCCCTGCCAGTCCTTCCAGCAACTGCGGGTTGACGCCGAGGAGCGCGGCGATGAGCAGGATGAGCCCGCCGCCGATACCGCCGCCTACCTTCGCTCCGCGGCCCATGCCGCGCCGGTCCTGGACCTGTGAGGGATCCAGCTGCACATTGTCATTGAAACTCATAAAGTCACATTACCCGTGGACCGGAAGCTCAATCCGTGCCGGCCGGTAAAGTTGAACCGATGCCTTTCCTCAACAAAATCCAGCGCTGGGCCGAAGAACGGCCGCACGACACCGCCGTCGTGGTCGCCGGTCAACGCCTGAGCTGGGCGGAACTTCGTGATTCGGCAGCAGCCCTAGTTGGCGAAACGAAGGCCGTGACCGCCCTCTGCGAAGCCAATTCAGCCGATTTCGCCGTAAAGTTAGCTGCCGCGGTGGCCGGCGGGCGCCAGTGCGGCGTCCTTGATCCCACCTGGCCTGCTCCGCTTCAGCAGGACATAGTCCACCGCGTCGAGTCATCGGCGCAGCCTGCCGCAGTGGCTCCGGACGACGAACTTGCCGACGGCCCGGGGGAATCCACGTTCCTCATCGGCCTCACTTCGGGCACCACCTCCGTCCCGAAGGCCTTCACCCGGTCCCGGCGGTCCTGGCAGGAGTCCTTCGACGCGTCCATCGAGTTCTTCGGGCTTCGCCAGGACGATGTCACTCTCGCACCGGGACCGCTGGCAGCCAGCCTTAACCTCTACGCCCTGGCCGAGTGCCTCTACGCGGGCTCAGAATTCCAGACGCTCGAAACGTTCGACGTCGGCGACGTCCATGTGGCCATCACGCACGACCGCGTCACCCGGCTGGTGCTGGTGCCCACCATGCTGAGGATGCTTAGCGAACGTGGACTGGCGGGATGCGTGGACGCCTCCGGGGTCCGCACCATCATCTGCGCCGGCTCGAAACTCGATGCCCGGACCCTCGAAGCTGCCCGCCGCTGGGCCCCGAACGCCACGATCTTCGAGTACTACGGCGCTTCGGAGTTGAGCTTTGTTTCCGGGGCCGGCCTGCCCGCGGGCGAAGAGGCAGCCGTGGGCGGGACCGGCATCGGCCGTCCCTTTCCCGGTGTGGAGGTCAGGATCCTCGATGACTCCGGAGCAGCCCTTCCGGACGGCACCGCCGGCAACATTTGTGTGCGGAGCCCAATGGTCAGCAACGGCTACCTCTGGGGTGACGACGGCCAGGCGCTGAAATCATTTGATGGATGGTTCACGGTGGGGGACCAGGGCTACCTCGAGGCGGGGGAGCTCCACATCCTGGGGCGCCGTTCGGACATGATCCTCACTGCCGGCAGGAACGTGTACCCGCACGAGGTGGAACTGGCGCTGGCGGCCGTGCCGGGCGTCGCCGCGGCTGTGGCCGCCGGGATGCCGGATGACCTGCGGGGCCAGCGTGTGGTTGCCGGCGTTGTCCCGTCCGCCGGTGCTGTTACCGCCACCCAGCTGAAAGCGGGCCTGGAAAACTTCCTGGCCCGCGATAAGTGGCCCCTTCACTACTATTCGGTCAGTGAACTGCCCACGACTGACCGCGGGAAGGTCAGCCGTAACCTGCTGCTGGAGTGGATCAGTTCGCGGGACCACAGGATCACGAACCTTGGCGGCTGAGCTCCTTCCGCCGGACCGCCAGCCCGTCATCATCGCGGCCCGCCGCACCTCGGTATGCCGCACCAACGGAGCGTTGCGGCAGATGCGCGCGCACCAGCTTCTGGCCCCCGTCCTGCGGGAGCTCGTGGCGGGGCCGGGGATGGAGCCGGGGGCTGTTACGGATGTGGTAATCGGCAACGCGGTGGGCGGCGGCGGCAACGTGGCCAGGCTTGCACTGCTGGAAGCAGGCCTGCCCGTTACGGTCCCCGGCCTCACTGTGGACCGGCAGTGCGGCTCGGGCCTGGACGCGATCGTCCTCGCTGCCGGGCTCGTGGCGGCCGGAGGCAACCCGCTGTATCTGGCCGGGGGAGTGGAAAGCACCAGTAGCGCGCCCCTGCGTGCGCACCGGAACGACGACGGCGGGCCGGAGTTTTACGGGCGGGCACAGTTTGTGCCGGACAGCTTCGGTGATCCGGACATGGGTGTAGCCGCAGAAAACGTAGCGCGGAACTTCGGCGTCAGCAGGGATCGGCAGGACGCGTTTGCCCTGCGCAGCCATCGGTTGGCCCTCGCTGCTGCAGAAGCCGGTCATTTCGACGGCGAGCTGGTCCCGGTGCCCGCCGCTGACGGTGCTGTTGCTGTCGACGACGGGCCGAGGCGGGGCCTGGGCGCCGCGGTGATGGCACGGTTCCCGCCCGCCTTCGTGGACGGGGGAACTGTCACCGCCGGAAACTCCTGCTTCGACGCTGACGCTGCCTCCGCCGTCGTCATCACTTCCCTGCAGCGGGCACGGGAATGGGGTGTTCCTGACGGCCTGCTGGTGCTCGGCACCGGCACAGTGGGGGTGGATCCTGAGCTGCTGGGTGTCGGTGCCGCGGCTGCCGCGCGCAACGTGCTCATGGCCGCGGGCGTGACAGCGGAGGAATTGGACCTGGTGGAGTTCAACGAGGCATTCGCGTCGCAGACGCTTGCCTGCCTTGACGAGCTGGCTATTGACGCCGAGCGGGTGAATCTCGACGGCGGGGCGCTGGCCCTCGGGCACGCCTATGGGGCGTCGGGTGCTGTGCTGGTGACCCGCCTGCTGGCCCAGGCACGGAGGGTGGGGACGCCCGGCAGTCTTGCGCTGGCCATGATCAGCATCGCCGGCGGAATGGGTACCGCCGCCCTGCTGCAGTACGAGCGGCTCTAGGGCGCTCTCCCGGGAGCTTAGTCTTCGGCGTCGCCCAAGCCGCGGGCGGCGAGCGCTTCGCCCGTCTGCCGGGCGAAGGCCACCGAGGTGATGAACACCGGCAGGATCAGGGCGCGGGGATTGCGCTCCAGCCCCCGGGCCCGTGCCGAATCCCGGACGTCGGCGAATGTTCCGGCGATGTAGGGGATGCTCCGCAGCATGATGCCGATGGTGAGGGCAAACCGCTCGGGGTCCGCGCCGAACCGCCGGAAGGGGGTGGCCGCTTTGACCACTCCGTCCAGCAGCAGCTGTACCGGAGTGCTGGCGGTCAGCAGCGACGCCGCCACCACACACACCAGGATGTTCAGTACGATCCGGGCAGCGGTTGGTGCTCCCAGCTGCCACCACTGGAAGAGTCCGATCACCAGCAGGACGGCCGCGAGCGGACGGATGGCGGCCCAGAGGCGTTTCAGGCCGGCACCTGCCAGCAGGAAGAGGCCGACGAGCCCGCCCAGAACTGCCAGCGAAACCCGCCAGTCGATGATGATGAACGAGGCCAGCCCGCAAGCGAAGACCAGGAGGAACTTCAGCGCCAGCGGCGCCCGGTGAATGAAGGAGTTGCCCGGCACGTAGTTGGCCAGGAGGAAACCGTGGCCCCTCATCGGCTGGCCGGTCCTTGAGCTTGAAGACCCCTCATGCACAAGGCCCGGTACGCTGCCAAGGCCTGAGCGGGGCCGCCGTCGAACGTGACTTTTCCCTGTTCGATGACGAGCACCCGGTCCATTTCCAGGGCGAGGTCCAGGTCGTGGGTGGACATGATGATCTGCTGGTCCAGTCCGGACAGGGTCCGGCGGAGGAGTTCGCGGTTGCGGAGGTCAAGGAGGGTGGACGGCTCGTCCAGGACCAGCACCGCTGGGTCCACCGCGAGCACGGCGGCGAGCGCCATGAGTTGGCGTTCACCGCCGGAGAGCTCGTAGATGCTCTGGTCCGCCAGGTGCAGGAGCCCCAGGCGTTCCAGCGCCGCCTCGGCCCTGTTGCGGCGCTCGGCGCCGTTCTTGACGGAGCGGCGGAGTGACAATTCCACGTCCTCACGGCCGGTGGGCATGACCAGCTGGGACAGGGGATCTGTGAAGACAAAGCCGACGCTCCGGCGCACTTTACGCACGGCACGGACTGTATCGTCGCCGTCGACGGAGACCGTCCCCGCCGTTGGCTGGACGAGGCCGTTGACCAGGCGCAGCAGCGTGGATTTCCCGGAGCCGTTGGCGCCGATAACGCCGACGCGCCGTTCCTCAAGCCGGAGGTGGACCCCGTTGAGCAGGACTTTGGGCTCAGGGGCGTGGTCCGTCTCGACGGCGACGGTCACCTGGTCGAAGGTCACTGCGGGCATGGGTTAGTTCCTTAGGCCTTCGCGGGCTGGGTGACATTCCGCCGCGCGCGGCGCACCAGGATGTCCGGGAAGGCGCGGTGGAGGGCGACGGCGATGACTGCCGCCAGGATGTTCTTGATGATGTCTCCCGGGTAGAAGACGACGTCGCTCAGGAAGGCCTGTTCGAGGGTGGCCTTGGTGTTCAGTGCGATGCCCGCGACGCCCAGTGAGTGCACAATCACAACGCTGGTGACAGTGGCGGAAAGGAACAGCCACAGGGCCCGGGCTTTGGTGGTCCGGCGGATCACCACTGTGGCCAGCCATCCTACGATGCCCGCGGCGATGGGGAAGGCGATGATGTAGCCGGCGGAGGGACCGGCAAGGATGCCCAGGCCGCTGCGGCCCTGGCTGAAGATGGGCAGGCCGGCGAGGCCCAGCAGGACGTAGAGTCCGACGGCGGCGAAGCCCCTCCCCGGGCCCAGCACCAGGCCGGTGAGCATCACGGCAAGGGTCTGGAAGGTGATGGGCACGCCGAAGCCGTTGACGGCCAGTCCGGGCACCAGCGCCGCGCCGGCGACGAGGGCGGCGAAGACGGCGATCAGTCCAAGGTCGGTGGCGTTCCACCGGCGGCGCCCGGTGTTCAGGGTGTTTTTGACGGCAGTGTCAGTGTTGCTCATGGCAGTCCTGTCGGGGTTGTACAAGCGGAATCTGTTGTACTGCCGACGTTACTGCGGTGGGACTGACTCTATTTTGTAGGGGGTCTACTAAAGCCGGGGCCGGCCGCTGAGGTTTGGGCACAACCGTGCTCTGGTCTGGGATGCACTACTGCTCGGGCTTGGGTCGCTTGGCCTCTGCGGCTGCTTCCTTGATACGGGCGCGGTCGAGTGCGCGGTAGACAGTGGAGCGTCCTACCGAAAACAGTTCCGCCAGCTCGGACGTGGTGTGTTCGCCGTTGGCATGCAATTGGACCAGGAGTGCTTCCTGTTTGGGGGAAAGCTTGGGCTTTTTTCCCCGTAGCCGGCCTTTGGCCTTGGCAATCTTCATCCCTTCCTTGGTTCGTAACCTGATGAGGTCACCTTCGAATTCGGCAACCATGGCGAGGACATTGAACAGGAGCTTGCCCATGGGGTCCGTGGGATCGTAAACGGAGCCGCCGATACTGAGCTTTACTTCCCTTGCCGCTAAATCGTCAGCAATTTGGTAGACGTCCCTTACCGAGCGGGCGAGGCGATCGAGTTTGGTGACGATGAACGTGTCCCCGGCTCTCCATTTGTGAGTGCAGCAGCGTTGAAGCCAGCCGGTTCGCCATCCTGAACGGAGGGCGGACCGGCTGGCATTACCGCTGTTCACGCCGGAGGGCGTACCGGCAGGGGGGTCGGGCTTTAGCGACTGGCGCGGCCGTCGTCGTCGAGTTCGATGTTTTCCTTTCGCACTTCCTCGGTCACGGTGTGCTGTTCGGTCACGGTCTCCTTGTCGAGGCGAACGCGTTCGACGGGGACGGTTTCCTTCTGCACGACAGGGCGTTCCTCGTGGAGGATGACCTCGTGCTCTTCCTTGCTGATGGCGGGGCCAGCCATTGCCGCGCCGCGGTTCTCCTCAGTGATGGGCTCGCGTTCGAGGCGGACTTCTTCACCTGGACCGGGACCGTGGTGGTGACGTTCTCGGTGACAACATACTTGCGCAGCCGTGCTCGGCCGGTGGCTTGCTTTTCGGTGCCGACGCGGAGCTGTTCTTCCGAGCGGGTCATCGCATCATCGGTGGTGGGACCTGAAGTGTCGTGGCCCACGGCACCCCGCGCGCTGGTGTCCCCATCGGTGGCGTCCCGGGTTGTTCCGGTGTAAGCGGCACCCCCGGAACGTTCGTAGTACGTGTAGAGCTGATCTTCTTCTTCAGGCTCAAGGTGACCGTCGGGGGCGACGCGGGGCGCGTCCTTGACCTTGTCCTTGGTGTAGGGGACAACGATGTCCTTGCCGTCCTGCGTGGCTGCATCCAGGGGGGCGAAGGACTCGTGGGTGCCAAAGAGCCCGGTCTTGACCGTGACCCAGGTCGGTTCCGATGTGTCGTCATCGGCGTAGATCTGTCCGATAGACCCAATCTTGGTCCCGTCGGATCCAACGACGTTGCCGCCGCCGGTAGCCAGTGAAGGAAGGTTCTCAGTGCTGATCATGATGTTCTCCTTCTCGTACTGCGGGTAAAAAAATTGGGTGGTGCCTGTATCAGGCGAGGGGGTTCTTGGTGGTGGCGTGGGCGCCCCCGGAGGACGCGGTCTCCGTGGCTTGCTTTGCCTTGGCGGTCAGCTGGTCCTTCGCCGAAGGCGAGGAGGCTGCTTCGGCCTTTATTTTGGGAGCTTCAGCTTCTGCTTTTGCCAGGTAACCCTCAACGGCGGGACATCGGCCCGGTCAGGCCACCGCCAACACCGACGATGATGACGCCGACCACGGCAGCGAGGACTGCGATGAGGTGGGGGTGGTTACCGTGGTGGCGATGTCCACCTGGTTCAGGGCTGCAATGATGCCGATGCCCAAAATGAAGATGCTGGCGATGTTGGCCAGGGCCTTCCCGTAAGAGTCAAGAATGTCCAAGGGCTTGAGCCTTTCAGTCAGGGAGCCGGCAACGGGTTCGTCCTGGCGGTTTTAGGCCAACATGCCCGGCCACTACTGCAAGAATTCTAAGCATGCTTACCATCAGAATGGCAAGCAAGCTTACTAAATGATTCTTGTGCCTCGTGGCCACCCCCGGCACCGACGCACCCCGGCGGCACGCACTTTCGATCCCTGAGCGAACACCGAGCCTGATGCGCAACCAGGACGGCCAAATGATCTGCTGTGGTGTCCAGCACCCGGGATCTGCGGCAATTGGAACAGAGGACGGCCACTGCGAGAGCGTCTGCCTGCCGACCCGGAACGGTCGGCGATTCAACCTCGAGGTGCAGGTCGGTGTCACACGTCGGGCACCAGGGGCGTTTCCCCCGGGGCTGATGCGCGTGGCGGGGAATGTAACTGCTTGACGCTGTGGTCATGGTGGGGTTCATACCAGGGCCGGGTAGCTGGTCAGGATGTAGTCGGCAGCCGCCGGTCCCTTCATGCGCAGACCCTGTCCGGGACCAACGCGATGACTCATTGCCTCCCAGAACGTGTGCTCTGACCGAGGGATGTTGTGGGACACGCTGCACCAGCTGGTGTAGAGCCCATATAAGGAGTCCCCATCAAGAGACGAGTCTGACTCCTGTACACGATAAGTGGATTCCTGGAGGAACTGATCGAACTCTGAATACGCCACGGTGGCTCTTTTCAAACAAGGTGCGGTGCGCCGCCGTTTGGCTACAGCGACATAACACTCAGCGCCCTGCACGAAGGGACGCTAAGCGGAACTCCCGGACCATCGTCCGGCGGACAAACAAAAGGTCAAGCAGAATCAGCTACTTCCCGGCCCGGGGCCGGGAAGAACGAGGGTCAGGCGTGGTTGTTACCGATGCGGTTGCCGGCCATCACCAGGCCGCCACCGGCCAGAGCGTTGCCGCCCCCGTGGTCGTAAATGAGGGAGACGGCCATCTTTTGGGCGAACACGGCTGCCTCTCTGTCTCCTTCGACCGCTGAGATGATGGAGCCCTTCGTCAGGATGTGGCAGGACCGGGCAAAAACGTCCGGCTGGTCCAGACCTGCCTTCTCGGCGAGTGTTCGCATGAAGGCCCTTACTTGGGCCAAATAGCTGATGGAGGCCTCTCCCAAGGGATGGGTGGGGCCCATTTCCAGCATGGTGCTCACGAAGGCGCAGGCCTGGAAATCATCCCGGCGGAACCACCCGTCCAAAACATCGAAAATGGTCAGCAGCTGGGCTGCTGGGTCCTCGGATCTCCTGCTGCATTCGGCAATGATCTGCTCGACAGTAAGGTTCTGATGGCAGCGTTCCAGGAAGGCGAGGACCAACTCATCCTTGGAGGCGAAGTGTCCATAAAACGTTGCCTTGGCAACCCCGGCCCGCAAAATCAGCTCGGCTATGCCAACATCGCGGATACCACGCTGCGCAAACAACTCGTAAGCGGCAGCCAATATGCGCTCCCGCGCGCCAACCTGAGCTGGCAGTGAAGGGGCAGAAATGCCAACCGGGTCAGCTAAGGAGCTCTGAGTGTGTTCCATCACCACCAGACACTACACCAAACCAGACAGACCGGTCAGTACAGTTCAGGTCCGATTAGGCAATCATTCTGCAGCGTTGCCTTGGCACCTCCACAAACTCACGACCAGAACCGCACCTGCATTTACACAAGAAACAACTGCCGAATTTGACTGCCCCCGTCTCAGGACCCGAACCCGCTGCGCAGATCTCCCGCGATCTCTGGATGCCCCCAGCAACGCTCTACAGACGGTGCGAGCACGCAGGAACCCGCAGGGTGCCATCTAGCGCTGATAGAAAGCGCCAATTACCGCTGCCATTCACAGCCAGCGGCAGACTCAGAAAACCGGGCCGGCTGATATCCCGGAAACGCGTCTCACCGTAAATCGTCTCAGTGCAGGCCCGTGATGGACTTTTTGAGCCAGAATGGCCTGATGAGGCAATTGGGCTACACGCGGGTGAGTTCTCCGAACCAGGATGCCCAGCTGCAGTTCGACGCATTGCTCTCCGTCGGCGTGCAAAAGCGCGACGTCTTCGCCGACATCTTGTCCAATCGTCGGCGAACCGTAGAGAAGATGAAGGGGCGAACATACGCCGTGACGGCATGCGACGTCAGAGCATCCACAGCTCAGAGTCTTCACCCATGGCTAAGGCGCTGGTGAGGGCGTGTGCAGCTTCCGAAAGGTCATTAGCATGACTGGTCAGTTCCACCAACACCCGTGTATCAGTCGTGTCAGGCAGAACGGCGACTGGTGGCCGAGGATTATTCAAGGAAGTCGTTCTTCCTCCTCTCTGGATCCATGAGTTGCTCCTCCAGCCTAGAGAACTGCAGAACGCGTATGTGCATAAGCCTCAAATGCCGCCGGGATGTTCACCTAACAGATCAGCGAGGGTGTCCAGGTTGGCACGTACGGTGCGGGCGTGGGCCTTCTGAACAAGTGGATCAGCAAGCTTGCCAAAGAATCCGCCCATGCCGCTGTTCACCTCAACACGGTATGTGAAGCGCGTTCCACCGGCCTCCGGTTCCAGGACGTTGCTGATCGTGAAGTCGAACTTGCCTTCTACGGAGCGAATGACGGTCTGCTTCGGGGGGTCAAAGTGGACGTTTTCAGTTAGCCAGTCAAACTGTCGGCCCAAGACTTTGCTGGTCCCCTTTGAGCGCGTGCCGAGTCCGACCGGACCGTCCTCGACCTGTTGAGCCTGGATAACCGACGAATCCCAGATTGGAATGTTCTCAGTCTTGGTGAGGTATTGGAAAACATCTTCAGGCGGGCGGTTGATGAAGACGCTTTCTTCTACAACAGGCATCTTGCCACTCCTTGAACAGGCCCGCGGCAGGCACGGCTTGCCCGGCACAGGTAGCGCCAGTGTGGGCCGCAGCCCGTAGCCATGTCAACGGGTAGCGAAACGCACAGATAGATCCCGCAATGGGCGTTTACTCCGAAAGATGCCATCTTCGCCGCGGACTACTGGTCCACGAGAAACGGCGCCGGCCTTGTCTGCCCAGAAGAAGGCACAGGGCCGTGGGTGGACGACCAAGTTGTCTCGAAACCAAAGGGATACGCGACACAGGGGTTAAGAGACCGGAGGCTAGACGATGGCTCCGTTATTGAGCTGCGGGCGCCGGGAACGGCGGGGGAGGCTCCACGCCCAATATGTGATCATGAGTCCAGCCGTCGCGGCCCCGCCCGCATACACCCAGGGCGAGGACCATGACCCTTCGGGGGTGGGAATAGCAAAGGCAACCACGACGGCAGCCAATGCCAGAAGTACCTCCACGGCCGTTTGCAAAGGCCTGGTCCGGTACTCAGGGTAGGCCAGCCGGACCAAGGGGACTATCGGGAGCAGGAACAGGCCGAGGCTGAAAATCACCCAGATGACGTTGAACGTGAAGACCGCCAGGCCCAGCACCAGCAGCCCAAGGAATTTCAACACGTCCACGGCCCGGATCGGGTTTGCCGTCGTCGATCGGCTCAGCAGCAGCCCCCAGGCCGGGAGCCCGAGCAGCCAGCCGCCGCACCAAAAACCCAGGTTCAGCAGCGCCAGGACCACGAGCAGGGCGCCGGGAAGCAGGAACGCCGCGGCCTGCCGAAGTGACGGGAGTTTGCCGTGCGGGCCGAAGATGCACACCCCGATCAGCAGGTAGGCGGTCACGTACCCGGGCAACAGCTCGATCACGGGCACCTGCGTCAGGCCGAACACCAGAAGCGTCAGCGAGGTCACCATCACGCAGACCGCGGCGAACGTCCATGGGCGGCGGGCTGGCCGTTGCTGAATCACGGCAGTGTCGCCAGGATGTCATGTGGCCACTCCCTGGTTAGCACCTCGTTCAGCTCCTCGTTCGAGCTGGACACGCAGTATGGAGTCTGGTCCGCGTTCAGGACAGCCAAATCTACTGGCACGGCGAACAGGCCCCAGGGCTGGATCCTGTTAGCCAGGTACCCAGTGAGTCTCAGGTCGACGTACTGGGGCGCGTTCCAGACCCTGCAGGCGTGCTGGAGGTCATCGGGGTGGATGGCGATCCAGACCCCAAACCGGAACTCGTGCCCGCCCTGCAGCCTGATCGGAAGCAGGGCACGGACGAAAGGACTGATATTCGGGATCTGCATGAGCGTGGCCTTGTTGGGGTCCGGGTCGCTCAGCCAGCTGTCCTCGACCCGGTGCTGTTCAGGGCTCTCCAGCACTGGATCCGGGAGACGGAACCGAACATCTCTATCGTGGGCCGCCAGAGCTTGCCCGCACATCCCGCACGCGTGCTTCTTACCGAACATCACATCCCCCAATTTGTAGTTGCTCAGGTGAGTCTACGTCGCGGGTCCAGGCGAAGTAGCGGGAGGTAGGCCGGCCTAAAACGAGTGACTCCTCAGTCGGACTTCCACACCGTGGGTACGATTCGGGTTATCGAGCTGACTTGGCAGTACCGGATGGATCAGGGGCTACAACGAGTCAGGGCAAAGGAGTCTGATAACTCTAGGGTTTCGAGGCAAAAAGGTTTCGAGACACCGAATCGGGCTGAGAGAAGGAGCAGGCCGCCCGTCAGGGGGAACAAACGCTGATGTGACGACAGCTTCCGTATTGATGGAACGGGTCGTTGCGCTGGGTACACGTTTTGCTTGTAGGCAGTGTTCGACGGGGAGCGGATGCCTTACTTGGTGACGCTTGCGGAAGCCCTTCCGAGGAGGCCTGTGTCGTACAGAATGCGGTGGCCGTCGCTGAGGACGCGACGCGTTCCTTCGTCTAAGGGGGTATGAGCCCAACTCGAGGGAGCGATGCCCAATTCAACGATCAATCCTGATGCCAACCGAAATCTGCGTTCTCGTACTGGCCCCCATACCTCGGAGCGGATAAGGCGCGCCCCAGGACGGAGTTGTTCAAACCATCGCGCGTCTTCAAGGCTTCTGGGAGTGTCGCTTAGCACCACTAGGTCGACATCGCTGGCCATTCGCTCAGCTCCTCGGGCGTAAGACCCCACGAGAGCAACAGCTCTCACTTTGTCTTCCTGCTTCGCCCAGGTAGCGACGTCCCTGATGATTTGCTGGGCAGCTCGCCGGCGTCCTTTCACTCTTGGTGTCATGAAAGGGATGCTATCCGCTGAAAATTCATTTCAGCACCGTAAAGGGGATTCGTTACGAAGGGCTTCCGTCCACCGGCGGGGTGATGCAGAAAGGAAGCAGGGGCTGGATCAAGTAAAACGACCAATGGATCCCAAGTTTTGTGGTCTCTTATCCCTAGTGTTTCGAGGCGCTTAGGTTTCGAGACACCGGTTCGATCAGGAATAGTACTTGTCAGCGAGGTGCACCCGTGTGGATACTATGACCCTTCTGCCCTCCGACGTTGAATTTTCTCAGTTTCGAGGGTTGTACAGACCGCGGACTCAAGGCCAGTAACGCTAAGCTTCTGCCTTGTTACCCGAGCTTCCCGAAGAGCGCTGGCGCAGGTCGGGGGTGCTCCATAATCGGTTCGAAGAGGGTGTGGGACGTGTCCGGCAAAGATGCTGATGTCACCGAGGCTAATTTATGGCTTCAACGGTTGCACCCGAACCCAGACGTGGCTGTTCCACCGCCTGCAAGTCGGCCGGTGACGATCGCAGATGCTGTTGAGCGGTTGGGCAAGGGCCCCGTGGAGTGGGCTTGCCAAGTTGGGTATGCGATGACGGAGCGGATCATTGCAGAAATCCCCGCGTTTGGAGGGGGGCCTGAGCAGTTTGAATCGCTGCGGATGGGACCTGAGTCCTCGGTTATCCGCTCACTGATCTGGATTAGCAGCAAGGGGGAGGGCCTGCCGGCCATTACCGAGGAAGCGCTGCGCGGCGACGTGGATTTTGTTCGTCGCGGCATTTCCTTGGACAAGGTTCTGCGGGGTGTGCGCCTGGGGCACGCCCAGATGACCAAAGCCTTTTTGGATTCTTGTCGGGAACTGGTCCCTGAAGCAGAGCGGGTGGACCAGATGCAGACTATTTCTGAGAGCTTGTTCCGTTACATTGATGAGTTTTCCGGAGAGATGGCAGCAACGTACCTCGCCGAGCGGGAGCGGTGGACCGTCAGCGCGGCCGCTGCGAAGGCGGAAATCATCCGGCAGGTGCTCGACGGCACCCGCACGGACAGGGCCGAGGCAAGCCGGGACCTGGGCTACGACCTCTCGCGGCAGCATGTGGCCCTGACGCTTTGGTTTGATCCGGTCCGGAACAGCGCTGATACCCCGGAACTTGAAACCACTGCGTTGGATGCCCTTGCCCGGATGGGGGCTACGAAGACACTGGTCATGCCCGTCGGCGGTGGCAGAGTGTGGGCATGGGGCAGCCGGAACAGTTTCTCCGCAAGGCCGACCGTAGGTGATTACCGCCCTGCAAAACCGGATGTGCGTATGGCCGCAGGAACCCCAGGGACTGACATTGCCGGGTTCCAGCGGTCCCACAGGGAAGCGCAAGCCGCCGAACGAACATCAAGGCTTCGCCGCAACGGCGAGGGATGGGATGCCTATTACGCTGACATAGCGATCCCGACTCTTTTGTCCGTCGACATCGACTTGGCCAAGGACTTGGTGGTGCGGGAGCTGGGCCCGCTGGCAAAAGACAATGAGAACGCTGCCGACCTGCGGGCGACGCTGCTGTGTTACCTGCAGGAGGAAAGCTCCCCGCACGCGGCCGCACAGCGCCTGTTCGTCTCCCGCAATACGGTGGCGTACCGGGTGAAGCGGGCCGGGGAGTTGCTGGGCTACGACGTTGCCGAACGCCGGTTTGAACTTCAGACGGCCCTGGTCCTGGCGGATACTTTCGGTTCGCAAGTACTGGTGCCCGAGGACAGGCAAAGGTAGTAGCGGACACAAGGAGGGGCAGGGCCGGTGGCCCTGCCCCTCCTGTCGTTGGGATCGGTGGTTCTTAGATCAGGGGGGTGACCTGTTCCTTCACCCCGAGCAGCGCCCGCCCGTAGGCTTCACTGGCGATGGCCGGGTTGACGACGGCGTGCCGGGAGCCGGTCTCGAGGTCACGCCATTTCTGCTGCAGCGGGCTGGCTTCTGCGAAGGATCCGGCGCCTTGGACGTTCAGGAGGAGGTCCATGGCTTCGCGGGACCGGGTTGCGACGGTTCCTACGTCCATGCGGACGCGGGCACGGGTTTCAAAGTCGAGGTATTCGGTTCCCTTGGCGGCGTTGTCGATGTCTGAGGCGGCACGGAGCATGTGCAGTTCGGCAGTGTCGACAAGGGATGCGGCCTGGGCGATGTTGATCTGAGTTGATCCTGCGTCAGTGGCGCGGTCGTAGAAGGTGTACGCGATGCCTTTGCCTTTGGCGAGGGAGTTCTTGACGAAGTTCAAGGCTCCCTTGGCCAGGCCAAGCTGGGGGCCGATGAGGATCAGGGACGCGACCGGCACGAACGCCGAGCGGTAGAGGGCCTCGTCGGTATGTTCGGTCGGGTACTTTCCTTCAACGGCCTGGGTCAGGGACATTATCCGGTAGCGGGGCACGAACACATCGTTCGCAACGAGGGTGTTGCTTCCGGTGCCGCGCATGCCGGCCACGTGCCAGGTGTCTTCGATGCTCAGCTCGCTCATCGGGATCAGGGCAAGGCCCTGGTCGATCTGCGCGCCGGTTTCGTCGACGACGGGCACGCCCAGAATGGCCCACTGGGAGTGGAGTGACCCGGAAGCGAAGCCCCACTTGCCGGTGACCTTCAGGCCACCGTCGACGGCGACGGTGGTGGAGCTGGGTGCGAAGACGCCACAGACGCGGGCCTCGGGGTTGTCCTCGTAAACGTCACGCTGCGCCTGGTCCGGGTACAGTCCCATGATCCAACCGCAGACGTTGATCAGGCTGGTGACCCAGGCGGTGGAACCGCATGCCTGGCCCAGTGTGGAGGTGACCTTCAGGAAGGTGGAGAAGTCGGCTTCGTGCCCGCCAAGACGCTTGGGAACGGCGATCTTGAACAGCCCTGCTGCGGCGAGGGCTTCAATGTTTTCCTCCACGACGCGGCGGTCAGCTTCTGTCTGGGCTGCGTTCTTCTGCAGAAGGTCCAGGAGGTTGGCCGCCTTGGCCACCAGGTCGGTGTCGGCGGTGTCGGTGGTGGGGGAGGTCTGCTCCGCGGTAATGGTCATCATTGTCCTTCCAGGGGGTCCTCAGTGATTGAGGCCAAAACGTGCGCTTCCGTAAGAAGCTGTTCCACCATGGTTGCCCCCATGTCTGTGGCAGCTCTTATGCTCAACGACCAAAAAAGTGGCCGTGAGCTGCGCCACACGCCAACTCCGGCGCCCCAGCTTGGCGCTGAGCACAAACAGGCCACCCGAAGTTGTCTTAGCAGCCTAAGAAACCCGAGCCTGTGAGCTGCTTCACTGACATCAGCACCACATCCTCACCACGACATAGGAGTCCTGATGACTGTCATGATTGAACGGACAACAGCACTGGAAGCATCCTCTCTTCGCCGGGCAATGGGCCGCATCCCAACATCCGTCGCCGTTGTCACCGGCCACGGCCCTGAAGGGCCGGTGGGCATGACCGTCGGCTCGCTGGCAACGGTTTCGCTGGACCCGCCCCTGGTGACCTTTTTCGCCATGAAAGAGTCACGCTCCTTCGCGGCCCTGCGCAGCCTGGACAGCATCTGCATCAACGTTCTGGACGAGGACCACGCCGACGTCTGTTTCGCCTTCGCCTCCTCATCCGGACCAAAGTTCGCAGTGGGCGACTGGGACATGAATGGCGCAGAGGGCCCCGTTCTCAAGACGGCCGCGGTCTCCATGCAGTGCGGGATTGATTCTGTGTATGAAGCCGGCGATCACTACGGGCTCATGGCCCGGCTGACAGACCTGCGGACCGCGGACACACGCCCTTTGGTCTTCTACCGCGGTTTGATCTCCCGGCTGCACCCCACCACCGCGCGGCATGCAAAGACGAACCGTCTTGACTGGTGGGCACACTAATGTCCTTCCCCGCACCGGAGGTGCGGCATGCCGTCGAGAACCTTTTGGGCCGATACGCCGAGTACGCCGACGAACGCGATGCGGATGGTGTGACCACCCTGTTCGGCAATGCCGTCGTGCGTTTCGCCGGGACAACTTTGGGCACGACGGCAGAAATTTCTGACCACTACAGCCGGGTCTTCGCCGCGGCACCGCCCAGCCGGCACCTGCTGACCAACTTCATTATCGATCCGGCAGGTGGCACGGCCGAAGCACGCTGCCGCTACAGCCGGTGGGCCATCGCCCCAGACGCGAAACTGCTTGCCATTGGTGACTACCGCGCCACCTTTACCGCCACGGACGGTTCCTGGAAGTTCACCTCATTTGAGGTAGCCCGCTCCTGGCAGGCATAAGGACCCAGGCCCCGCCTCGATTCACCGCCCCCATCCTGTTCATAAAGAAGGAACCACATGTCATTCCCCTTGGCCCAGCAACCGGAGACAACACCCCGGGCACGGCCGCTCGACGGCGTCGTCATCGCCGACTTCTCAAGGGTCCTGGCTGGCCCCTACGCCACGATGCTCCTCGCCGACATGGGGGCTGAAGTCATCAAGGTTGAAAGCCCGGCCGGCGACGATACCCGTTCCTGGGTGCCCCCGGTCCGCCCCGACGGTGTCTCGACCTACTACGCTGCGATCAATCGCAACAAAAAGTCCGTGGTGCTGGATTTCAAAGACCTTAAAGGACTGGCTGCGGCGCAGGCACTGGCCGCCCGCGCGGACGTTGTTATCGAGAACTTCAAACCCGGCGGGCTGAAGCGGTTCGGCCTCGACTACGAGTCCGTAAAAGAGCGCAACGAGTCCGTCATTTACTGCTCCATCAGCGGCTTCGGCACCGCCGAAGGTTCCTCACTGCCGGGCTATGACCTGATTGTCCAGGCTATGTCCGGGCTAATGAGCCTCACCGGAGGGCCCGAAGGGTCCCCGTACCGGGCCGGGATCAGCGTCTTTGACGTCATGGCCGGACTGCATTCCACCATTGGCATCCTCGCCGCTCTGCGCCACCGCGATCAGACCGGGCAGGGCCAGAACATTGAGACCTCGCTGATGGCATCAGCGATGAGCGGGCTGGTCAATCAGACCTCGGCCTATGTCGCCGGCGGCGTCACTCCGCACCGGATGGGCAATGCTCATCCCAGTCTGTTCCCCTACGAACCGCTCCCCACGGCGGATGACGAACTGATCGTCGCAGCTGGCAACAACGCCCAGTTCCGCAAACTGTGCGCCGTGCTCGGGGTGCCTGAACTCGCCGATGATCCCCGGTTCGCTGAGAACAAGGACCGTACCGAACGCCGGGAAGAACTCCGCCCGTTGCTCGTGGACCGACTCCGGACCCAATCCGCAGGGTACTGGTTTGACAAGCTCAACGCGGCAGGCGTCCCGAACGGGCCTATCAACAGCATCAAACAGGGCGTCGAGTACGCGCAGAAACTCGGCCTGGAACCCGTTGTGCAGGTCGGCGCCGCCGGGAACCAGGTCCCCGGGGTACGGAACCCGATCACCTTCTCTGCGACTCCGCCCCGGTACGACCTGGCACCCCCGAGGCTGGGCGAGCACACCGATGAAATCCTCGTCTGGCTCGCTGCCCCTGCCACCGCCCGCCCCTCGACAAAGGATCACGCATGACCGTCACCGCTGACACCCAGAAACTGAACTTCCCCACCTCGCTGGGAACTTCCACCGCCACGGAAATCCGCCTGCTCGGACAGGACCTCGCCTCCGACCTGATGGGCAAGGTCGGGTTCGGGGAGCTCGCCTTCTGGCTCGTCGCCATGCGCCGTCCCACCCCTAGTGAGGTGCGGGTTTTTGAATCAGTTCTCGTGGCCCTTGCCGATCACGGCTTCACCCCGACCGCGATTGCAGCCCGGCTGACCTACCTCAGCGCGCCCGACTCGATCCAGGGCGCCATGGCCGCCGGGCTCCTTGGCGGCGGCTCCCGCTTCCTCGGCGTCACCGAGGACTGCGGGAAATTCCTGGCCGCCGTCCTGGCCGCCCACGAGGGTGCGCTGCCGGAAACCGATGGGGAGTGGGACGAACTCGCGCTGCAGGCCATTAAGGCCCAGCGCGCCGAGGGGAAGTTCGTCCCGGGCCTGGGACACCCCAACCACAAAGACGGGGACCCCCGCACACCCGTGCTCATCGGCATCGCCGAAGAGGAAGGGATGCGCGGACCCCACCTGCGGCTCTTCGAAGCCATCGGCAGGATGAGCGAACAGGCACTGGGCCGGAAGCTGCCGCTGAATGGCGCCGGCGTCTGCGGAGCGGCTCTGGCCGATCTGGGACTGCCCACCGATCTGCTGCGCGGTTTCGCGCTGCTGGCCCGAGCGGCAGGCCTGCTCGGGCAAATCGCCGAAGAACGCCGCAACCCGATCGCGAACGACATCTACATGACCGTGGACCGCAACGCGGCCTACGTCACCCCCGAGAACGACTAGCCACATAACCAGCGCTGCCAACGACGGCAGCGAAAGACAACAGGGAGAGAACCATGGCAGAACTGACCGCTGTGCTGGCCAGTACACACCACCCCTTCTACCTCAAGGCGACGACCGCGCCGCCCGAGGAACGCATGCCCCAGGCAGACGAATGGAAGCGGAAAGTCGAGGCATACCGTGAGACCCTCACCGCCGCTGAACCGGACATCCTGATCATGGTCGGCGCCGACCATTTCCACCAGTTCTTCCTGGACAACTACCCGACGTTCATGATCGGTAAGCAGGAAAAGTACGACGCGACGTTCTATAACGAGGAACGCGAATTCGGCATTCCGAAGTACGTCCTCGACGGTGATCTGGCGCTGTCGAACTTCATGCACCAGGGCCTGCTGGATGAAGGGTTCGATTTTTCCTTCAGCCACGAACTGAAGATCGACCACTCAATCATCTGCCCCATCATCACCGTCCGCCCTGACGCCGACCTGCCTGTGGTTCCGATCTACACGAACATCTTCGCCCCGCCGCTGCCCTCGCCCAAGCGGTTCTGGGACCTGGGCCGTGCGATCCGCAAAATCATCGACGCCTACCCCTCGGATAAAAAGATCGCCGCCATCGGCACCGGCCATCTGTCCCTGGAACTGGGCGGCCCCCTGATGTTCGGTGAACACGGTCCAGACCCGGAATTCGACGCCCAGGCCATCGAATGGCTCTCCACCGGGAACATCGAAGCCATCCTGGAAAACGTCACCCATGAATCCATGGCCAGCTCCGGTAATGCCACCCACGGCTTCATGGACCTGATCCTCATGATGGGTATCGCCGGTCCCGAGAACGCAGACTACGTTGACCAGTTGGACCTTTACCACACCCGTGAAATGTTCATGACCTGGTACCCGAACAAGAACGAAAAGATGGCCGAAGCGGCAGCACGTTCCGCCGCCGAGGCAGGCGGCGTCACAGGACCCGTGTACGCAAAGGCAGGAGCGGCAGCATGAGCAAGTACTACGTGAACAAGTTCCTCTACAGCATCGACCGTGACCCGGAATGGGTAGCCAGCTACAAGGCCGATCCTGAAGCAACCATTGACCGGTGGGAGAAGGAAGTCGGCATCTGGCTCAACAGTGCAGAAAAGACCTCCTGGCTGACCTTCACCGATGAAGAACGCTGCGCGCTAATCAACTACGACTACGAGTGGCTGTTCGCCTACGGCGCCCACTTCTTTCTCTACCTCACCCTGTTCATCGGCATATTCGCCGACGACTGGACCGAGGAAAAGGGCCCGCTGTCTTACCAGCTGGAATGGGCACGGCGTCTGGCGCCGTGGATCGGTAAGCCCTACCCGTCCGTTGCACTGTAGCTGTCGCGCCCTACACCGGCACCGGGGCCGGAGAACGGAGTTGGAACCATGATTCTTGAACACGCAAGATTCACGATCCATCCTGGTCAGGAGCAGGCCTTCGAAGCCGCCTACCAGCGTCTTCGCGGCGTTCTTCTCCAGGCCCCGGGCTGCCGCTCGGCGCAACTGCACCGCAGCGCCGATCACGAGGGGGTTTACCTCCTCTGGGTCGGATGGGACACCGTCGCCCACCACACGGAGCATTTCCCGGAAACGGACCAGGGCAAGGAAGTTATTGCCACCTTCGCTCCTTTTCTTGCTGGTGCCGACGTGAACCACTTCGACGCCCAACCCCTCTGACCGTTCCATCCGTCCGTCAGCGAATCATCACGAGAGAAAGAAAAGCCATGACCCAGCAAGCGGTTAACAATGATGTTGCCTTCCTTCCCGGGAACCCGCCCGAAAACGCCGGGTGGCCAGGAGGTGAATACTCCCAAACCGTTGCAGATGGAATGCAGATCGACTACAACGTCCGGGTGCCCATGCGGGACGGCAAGAACCTCCTCGTGGACCTTTACCGACCAGCCGAGACCACGACAGATCTGCCCGTCCTCGTGGCCTGGGCGCCCT
Source organism: Arthrobacter sp. Z1-9 (assembly GCF_054792695.1). Taxonomy (NCBI): domain Bacteria; kingdom Bacillati; phylum Actinomycetota; class Actinomycetes; order Micrococcales; family Micrococcaceae; genus Arthrobacter; species Arthrobacter sp. Z1-9. The sequence continues at coordinate 2,070,964 of NZ_CP096456.1, forward strand.
ACGGCAAGCACGGCGCCCTCAGCTTCGCAGGCTGGCCCGGACACGACGTGGACCTGGAACAGCTCTCCAAGTACGCGGCCTTCGAAACCCCTGACCCCCTCTTCTGGACCCGCAACGGCTACGCCGTCATCATGGCCGACGCCCGCGGCGCCTGGGGATCCGAAGGCGATGTCACCATGTGCGCGCCGGAAGAAGCCGACGCCTGCTGTGACCTGATCGAATGGGCCGGCGAACAGGACTGGAGCAACGGCAAGGTCGGAATGGCCGGCGTCTCCTGGTACGCGGTCATCCAGTGGGCCGTCGCGGCCCGCCGCCCAGCACATCTGGCGGCCATCAACCCGTGGGAAGGCTGGACAGACCTCTACAAAGAAGTCCTGACCCACGGCGGAATCCCGGAGACGCAGTTCGGTGCAGCGCTCGGCCCCCTCATCGCCAACACCCATGGACGGGTCGAGGACATCCTGACCAACAGCATGAACCACCCCTTCTACGACGAATACTGGCAGTCCAAAGCCCCTGACCTGACAACCATCGAAGTGCCGACCTATGTCGTAGCCAGCTGGTCCGACCACGGTCTCCACACCAGGGGAACCCTTGAAGGTTTCCGCCGGATCGCCTCGACGCAGAAATGGCTGGAAGTGCACGGCCGCAAGAAGTGGCAAAACTTCTACGACCAGGACAGCCTGGCGCGCCAGCGAGAATTCTTCGACCACTTCCTCAAGGGCGAAGAAAATACAGTGACAGCATGGCCGAAGGTCAGGATCGAAGTCCGCGACCGCGCCTACACCGGCGAAAATCGGGCAGAAAACGAATGGCCCCTGGCACGCACCGAATACACGCCCCTCTACCTCGATGCCGGCCGCGGAAACCTGAGTAAGGATCCCGCACCGAAACCGGAAACGATCTCCTACGATGCCGCGACCGGCAAGGCAGTTTTCGAGCACACCTTCGCCAACGACACAGAAATTACCGGCTACACGAAACTCCGGCTGTGGGTTGAATCCCAAGGGTCCAATGACATGGACCTCTTTGTAGCCCTGCAGAAACTGGATGCTGACGGCAACGAAGTGAACTTTCCGTTCTTTTCCACCTTTGACGACGGAAACGTTGCCCTGGGCTGGCTCCGGGTCAGCCGGCGGCAACTCGCCGAGGATTCACGCCCCGAACAACCGCGCTACACGCACCAAATCGAAGAGCTGCTCAACGAGGGCGAGGTCGTGCCGGTCAACATCGAAATCTGGCCCTCCAGCACGCTGTTCCATGCCGGAGAAACACTCCGGCTCATTGTCCAGGGCCACGACGTAAACAGCTATGCCCAAGGGCTCTTCGCCCAGGGGCACACGTACACCCGTAACAGCGGACAACACATCATCCACACCGGCAATGGACACGACTCACACCTGCTCCTGCCCGTCATCCCCTAGCCGGAAGGGGTTGCTGCTGTCATGGGCAGCAGCCCCCTCCGTCTGCCCGAAGACGGGCATGTTCAGAAAGACAACATGACAACCAACATGGCCACGGCAGTAGAGACTGCCGAAGATTCCGCTGCCGCCACCACGGGCAGTATCCCGACAACTGCAGAAATGAGTCCGACCCGATACGGGTTCAGGCGCACCGTAGTCGCCAATTGGCGCGAACTGATCCCTGGGGACACCGTGGTTCTCATTGCCCGAAACAAGGACCGCATCGAAGGCACCATCGACGCCGTTACAAAAAATGGAGCATTCCTCTGGCTGCGCCAGGACGCCTTGCGGGCCAGACAGGTTTTCTACCACTCAGATGGCTACAAAGTCCTCGTAGATCCGCGCACGGAATAAAACGCCCAATCACCGCAGCCAGAGCACAAAGGAGGGAAGACCTGATGGCCTTCCAATCTGTGACCACAGTTAACGGCAAAGCAGCCCCGCTCAGACGCAACACCGTCGACACGGACCAGATCATCCCGGCCGTTTACATGAAGCGGATCACGCGGACCGGGTTTGAAGACGGCCTCTTTGCCAGCTGGCGCCGCGACCCCGATTTCGTGCTCAACCGTCCGGAACACGCCGGGGCAAACATCCTGATTGCGGGCCCCGACTTCGGAATAGGCTCCTCGCGGGAACACGCCGTCTGGGCCCTCATGGACTACGGCTTCCGAGTGGTCATCTCGCCCCGTTTCGCCGATATCTTCCGAGGCAACGCAGCAAAGTCCGGGCTTCTGGCAATACAGCTAGACCAGCAGCGGGTGGACCAACTGTGGGAAACAGTGGAAGCCCAGCCCGACCTATCTTTAAACGTCGACCTCGATGCCCAGACGATCACCGCAGGTGACCTGGCTGTCGAATTCGCTGTCGATGCAGACACAAGGTGGAGACTGCTCAACGGGCTGGACGATATCGACCTGACCCTGCAAGATCAGGACCTAATCTCCGCCTTTGAAACCAGCAGGCCCTCCTGGCTACCAACAACCACATTGCCGTAGCGCAACAGAAGCAGGTCAGAGCCCCCGTAAGAAACGATCGCCCGGCTACGCATTCGGCCCACATTCTTGGGACGGGAAGCGGCAAATTCGGTCGCAACACGAAACCTGAAAGTCAGGCGCCGCTCTCCCGTCCCAACCGCCCTGCCGCCGTCGTGTCTCATTTCCCTTGGAAAACGAGACGTCTCGACGAGCGAATAGTCGTCTGACCTCCACAGTCACAGATTTTCTGCGGAATCTTGGACGGGCGATCGCAAGGACGATTCTCGTAACTATGTCTCAGAACCTCTTGGCAAAAATCGAGTACTCATCCTTAGTTATGAGACAGGTGAGCGGGGGCCGGCCAGAGCTGATAGGGCAAGGCGCGGAAGCAAACACATTTCTTAGTTCGGCTGCCTAACGTCTTGAATAACAACAGCTTTTCAAGACACCCGCGTCGCATCTTGAAGGGTCAAAGGAATCGGCATCGTGCCGGGCCGTCCCGCGTCTTGGAAAGGTGTCCCACTGTGAATCGTCTCAGGCGGGTGTCGACCGGGGGTTTCTGAGGCGACAATGGCCGGGTGAGATATCTCGGGTATACGCGTGTGAGTACGTCGGGCCAGGACGCGACATCCGGAAGCAAGGCCGCTGTTGCCTCGCGCGTTACCCCCAGCTTTACAGCCGCATCGGCTTCGCCCACCACTACCGGACCCTCAGCACCGAGGAACTCACCTTCGTCCTGGCAAACCGCTGGCAGGAGCTCGGCCTGACTATCGATCCCCACGACTTCACGGGCGCCGAGGCCATCGCCGCCGTCGCCCGCATCAGCAACTTCCGGCTCATCCAGCGCCTCTTCACCCAAATCATGCGCATCCGCGACGTTAACCAGCTCAACAGCATCACCAAAGAAGTCGTCGAAGCAGCGCGTGAAACCCTGCTCATCGGCACCTGCACCCGACCACGCCAAATATCGCCGCGAAATACACGCCGAATAGCGCAGAGAATCACAGGTCATGAGGGCCTTTTCTGGCGCAGGACCGGCTAACGGGACGGATTCGAAACCGGACCCTGGCGGGACGTGCTCATCCCCATCGCCTGGTCCATCTCGCTTTTTCGCGGCGTAAGATCCCCTTCATGCACGTGGATATTTCGGATGAACGCGACAGCCAATGGGAACGACACCGAAGCACATTCCGCGTGTACTTTTTTGAGGGCCCTGGTAAGCCTACTCCGTGAGTACTTATGACATAGCTGAGGCAACATTCGCTGAAGCTAAGAGCTGGGCGAATGGGGAGGCAGGCCGCCGTAGATATTCAATTGCACTTGTTTCATCCGACGAACGCGGAAACCGCGGGCTCGTCTGGTTAGTTGGTGACGACGTCAATGAGAACCCGTAGAGGTTCGCCTTCGGGATCGGCAATGCCTCGTGAACCTCCGGGAGCGCCTGGAACTGAGACGGAACCAGCAGCTCAGGCCCCTGAAGAGGGTGCCGCCACTTGGTAACGTGTGCGCATGCCCATAAAACTCGAAAACGTTGGCATCGCAGTCCGCGACCTTGAAGCGACGATCGCCTTCTTCACGGACCTCGGGCTCATCGTCCTCGGCCGTGACACGGTCAGTGGAGAGTGGACCGACACCGCTGTGGGCCTCGACGGCAACCATGCCAACATCGCCTTGCTTCAGACGCCGGACGGCAATGGCCGCCTCGAGCTCTTCGAGTACATTCACCCCGAAGCGATCGAGACGAAGCCCACCCTGCCCAATGAAATCGGCATGCACCGCGTAGCCTTCTCAGTCGACGACATTGACGAGGCTCTCAAGATCGCCGCGAGGCACGGCTGCCACCCGCTGCGGGGGGTGGCAACATATGGGGACGTCTACAAGCTGACCTATGTCCGCGGCCCCAGCGGCATCCTTGTGATGCTCGCCCAGGAACTGAACAAGAGCTGACCTATCGAGGGCGTACGCTGCCACTGTGAAGCTCAAAGGACTACTTCCGCCCGAAAGGTTTCCCGAAAGCGCTGATTGGGACAGCTGGGTGGTAATCCCAGTGAAAGAGTGTCCGGTCGTCAACCAACTGGTTGTGGGCCATCGCCCTCCTCCGCAGCGTTTGCCCCCCGCCGCTTAGCCGGATGCCGGAAGGTGCGGACGTCCGGGTCCCCGCCCGCCGGTGCCGGCTTTGAGTGGGACGCGCGGAAGACGCTGACTGCGGCAAGTACTCCCAGCAGGAGGATCACGGCGGCAATCTGCTGCCAGTCGCCGTCGAACACGGCCAGCTTCGTTGACATGGAGGCGTTGAAGGACGCGTGCAGCAGCCCCACAATGAACAGGCTGTAGCCCGTTCCCAGATAGGCGATTCCCATGAGCAAGCGGAAGAAGGGGGCGAAGAGGAACAGGACCGCCCAGGAGACCGCGACGTTGTTCCAGGGCGTGCCGGAGAAACCCCTCTCGGCGAAGGCGAAGGGCAGGTGGATGAGTGCAAAAGGGATGGCGGTCAGCAGGGCGGCAATGGCAGGTCCACGCCGGTCCATGATCCGGTGCTGCACAACGCCCGTCCAGGCCAGCTCTTCCCAGATGTTGCCCAGCAGGGCACCGATGATCAGGGTGTTCAGCAGGTAGGTGCCCAACAAGGGCCCCAGCCGTCACGGGGCAGGTGGAACGTCCCGGTTGCTGCAGCAATAAGCGCTGTCAGCGCGGGCAGCGCCACCACGTACCATGCCGGGGCCACTCTCCATCGGAACGCCCTGCGGAAGAGCTCGCGGACGGCGGGCCGGCCATTCGCCGCACCCGTGACCAGGATGGCCGTTTCCAGCGACGGCTCCCGCCAGGAAAATGAGCACAGCGAGATAGACCGGGCCAAGGTGTCCGGGCGTGGCCAGATCCCATGGGTAGTGTGCGGGGAGTGCCACTGCGAGTCCGACGGCCGGGACGGTCACTGCGGTGGCGAATGCCCATCGTTCTCCTCTACGCACCCCGTACCAGGACAGGCCTGCGATGGCCAGGCCCGTCGCGGCAATAAAGCCGCTAAGGGCAATGTGCAGATGGCTGATGTAGTGGTACAGCTCCGGGCTGAAAGCTTGGATCTCCGCCTTCCCCTTGTCCACTTGGTCGGGGCCGATGCCGAGCTCCAGGAAGGCGCCGGTGAAGTTGGACAGCAGGAAGACTGCGGCGTACCCCACGAAAGCCAGCCCGGCAACCGTCATGAGAGCCGCTCCCGCCCGGACACGGGATTCGCCCGCCGGGGTAGTTTGGATGGCAGGCATAGCCACCACCTTCTCTCCTATTCAGATCGGTACTCGATGAGAGTCTCCTGATCGCAGGACTGTCAAGGGAAACTTCTGTAGAGAGCCGTGCACCACCAGCACGGTCCAACGTCGCATAATCTGGGCAGGTGACCGGCGAGGAATCAACGACTAAAACCGGCTGGGTGAACGTACCCCATGCCAGCATCTACTGGGAAGCAACCGGCGAACCATCTGGAATCCCCGTCCTTTACCTTCATGGCGGCCCTGGCGGCTCCCTTGGCCGGGGCGGTTACCGCCACCGCCACGACCACAGCCGATTCCGCACCATCGGGTTGGACCAGCGCGGTTGTGGCAAGAGCACCCCTCTTGCCCAGGACGACCTTGACCACCTGTCGGATAACACGACTCAAACCTTGATCGACGACATTGAGGCTGTGAGAGAGCACCTGGGCATAGAAAAGTGGATTGTCACCGGCGTTTCCTGGGGCAGCACGCTGGCCCTCGCCTATGCCTTGGAACACCCCGGGCGGGTGTTGGGAATTGCTGTGGTGGCCGTGACCACAAGCAGCCGGGAAGAGATCCGGTGGATTACAGAGGATGTTGGACGCATCTTTCCTGAAGCATGGGCCGAGTTTGCAGAGGCAGCCCATGCAGCCCCGGGCGAACGATTGGTGGAGGCTTACGCCCGTCGACTGGCAGGCAAGGATCGGGAAGACGCCCGACGTGCAGCCCTGTCCTGGGACCGGTGGGAGTCCACCCACATATCTCTGGACCGCGGCTGGCTTCCCGGCCCACTGTTTGACGACGAGCAGGAGCGTATGACGTTCGCTCTTCTGGTGACGCACTACTGAGCCAAAGACGGCTTCCTGATCGACGGACGGGAAATCATCCCGCGGATTCACGAGCTCAACGGCGTCCCCGGTTACCTCATTCACGGCCGGCGGGACTTCAGCGGCCCTGTCGTCACCGCCTGGCGCCTGCACCGGCGGTGGGAGTCAAGCCGCCTCGTCGTCGTTGAGGACGAAGGGCATGGGGGCGCGGAATCCATGGCAGCACTGACGCGGGCAGTCGAAGATATCGCGGCTAAATGGGGCGCAGAACTCGGGGGAGCGAAACCGTGATCAGGCCCCGGCCCGCGGCAGCACCAGCAGGTAGCCGGCGGGCATGTCGGTGCTCCAGCGCCGCGGCTCCCGGACAACGAACTGCGTCGCCAGCTGCTCGGGAGTGAGCAGGCTGTTGGGCTCCGGCGACGGACCCCACTGCCCGCTGCCGTGCGGATAGAGCGGGTCCAGGACGCGGATACCGGTAACCGGGAACTCAGGGAACTGCTTAGGATCGCCGAGTGACTCGAAGCCGCTCATGACCCAAGCGTGGCGACCGCTCCACATCACCAGACCTACCGGCCGGCCGGTGTCAGCGATGGCACGCGCCGCCGTCTGCAGCGCGTCCTCATAATCAGCGACGCTGACCACCGAGTATGGTCCCATCCCAGCTTCCGTCAGTACCTGCGCCCAACCCAAGGGGTTGGCGCCGTTGTACGAGTTGGACGACCGCGCCCTGGCCATTTCCCAGAGTTCCCCCTGATGAGTGGGGTCGCCCCACGTCCCGCCGCCGGTATCGTCGATAAGGTTGTGGGCGATTTGGATGCTCGCCGCAACACACCAGTCAAAGGTGTACTGCGGCACGAAGTCCCCCTCTTGATAGAGGTTGAGGGCGAACGGTTGGGGCACCGGAGGTGGTGTGGGATCCGCTGCCGGGGTGGGCGTGGGGGCCGCGGTCGCCTGAGGCGGGAGGGCAATGTCGACGGCGGCCGGCGGGGCTGAGGACGTAGGGGTCGGGCGGTCGGTGCTGGCGTCGTCGAGGCCGATCGCTGGCGCACAGCCCGCGACGAAAGCCGCCACGGCGATCAGCCAGGCGAGAAGACGGGTACGGGCACCGATCATGATCGGTCCAGTTTAGCGCGGCGCCCCGGTCTCGGGGAGGGAAGGTGCACATCAGCTTCGAGGTATTCGGCGGCCATCCTGGAGGCCGCGGTGAGGTCCTGCGAGCCGTAAGGGACCTCACGTAGGCGGGGTGCCGGCGTCGTGGGCAATTTCTACAGCTCAGAACGCGTAGCGGATGCGGCAGTACGGCGTGATCTTCTCAATAAGCGCCGTCAGTTGCCGCACATAGCGTCCCTTGGTTCCTGATCGGTAGCGGACGTTGCTGAAGCCGTTGGAGGAGACCTTTGATTCCTGCAGGTCCGGACGCCACAGCACGTTCTCTGCCTGCGGATGCCACCCCAGGTTGACCTCGTGGAGCCGCTCGTTGTGGGTCAGGAAGATCACTTCCGCCGCAAGCTGGGCCTTTGCGGCATCTGTCAGGGTGGCGTCGAGCCGGCGCAGCAGCTCCTCCCAATCGGCAAGCCAGGTATCCGTAATGATGACGGGGGAGAAGTTCACGTGCACCTCGTAGCCGGCATCGACGAAGGCGTTGATGGCCGCCATCCGTTCAGCCACCGGCGACGTCCGGACGTCAATTGACTTCGCCAAATCCGCGGGCATAAGGGAGAAGCGGATCCTGGTGTGGCCGCCATGGTCCCAGCCCAGCATCGCCGGGTTAAAGTACTTGGTGGCAAAGGACAGTTTGGCGGTGGGCAAGTCGCGAAAGAGTGTGACGAGATCCTGCACGTTGTCGCTGATCAGCGCGTCAACGGAGCAGTCGCTGTTTTCACCGATGTCGTAGACCCAGAGTTCCGGGTCGCACTGGTTGGGTTCCAGCTTGATGCCTTGCCGTGTGACATGCCGCTCAAGCGCGCTGGAGATCTGGTCGATGTTCGCAAACACGGTCACCGGGTTGCTGTACCCCTTGTGCCGCGGCACGTAGCAGTAGGCGCACGCCATGGCGCAGCCGTTCGCGGTGGAGGGCGCAATAAAGTCCGCGGAACGGCCGTTCGGCTTGACGGTCAGCGCTTTTTTGACGCCGAGGACCAGCGACTCCGTCTTGATCCGGGACCAGCGGGGCACGTTCGTTTCATCGCCGTGCACCTCCGGAATGTTCCAGTGGTTGTCGACAAGCACGACGTCGGCGTCCGGCCAGCGTTCGACGATCTCCTGGCCCCGGGGAAGCTCCAGTGCAGCAGGCTGCGCATAGATACGCCGGATCTGCAGCAGCCGGTTGAATTCCATGGTTCCATTCTCCCAAGCCGCCGGAATTGCCGCGGCCGGTTAAGCCCACAGCATCTTGCGCCCGCGGCGAACCTCATCTTGCCTATGGCGCTGCCTTCTGGAGCTCACCGTCCGCTATTCGGCGGAGGGCCGCTTGCGTTGCTGCTTGGTTGTTGACCGCAGTTTCTTGGCGACGAGGCGGCGACGGTTCGAGCCGCGGGTAGGTTTGGTTGCCCGGCGGCCGGGCCCGGCCGGAGCGAGGCCCTTGGCCACCAGGTCAGCGAGCCTGGCCAGGGCGATCTCCCGGTTGCGCAGCTGCGAGCGCCGCTCCGAGGCCGCCACCGTTATCACGCCGCCGATGAGGCGTGGTCCAAGACGCGTGAGCAGGATCAGCCGTTGGCTGTCTGAAAGCGCCGATGACTCCCTGAGGTTCCACGAGAGTTCCACCCGCGTGTCCGAGGTGTTGACGTGCTGTCCGCCCGGCCCGGATGAGCGCGAGAACCGCCAGGCGAGTTCCGACGCGGGAATCGTGAGTTCGGGCAGTACCTCCAGATCCATGGAATAAGCGTTGCACGGATCCGGAACCTCTAAGCGGCGGTTACGGCGACGGTGCGTGTCGCCAGAACCCGGCCGGTAACCCAGTGCAGGAAGTCGATCGCGATGGTGTACCGTCCCGCAGCCGGCGGGCGCAGCAGGAAGTCGAACTTCTCCGCCGCACCCGACTTGAGGATGCTGGTGACCAGCGGCTGGCCGGCCATTGAAGGCTGGACCGCCGGGCCGTCCGGGTTCGGGGTGTTCCAGAAGGGGCGGCCATCGTGGGCGATGAGTTCGGCGATCTGAGCCGGTTCACCCGCCGCATTCAGGAACCGCGTCCGGGTGGGAAAGTAGTCAACATTCACCATGCGGACCAGTGTGGGGGCGACGCCGGCCCTGACGACATTGGCACGCATCGAACTGATCGCCCATACCCTGTCGCCTCCGGGTCTGCTGGGGATCGTGCCGCCCAGGAGAAGGAAGTGTTTGGGCTCGAAGCGGTTCAGGCCTGCATCGTCCCCGGACAAACCGGCCGCATGGTTCAGTTCGTGCCACCGCGGGTCAATGGAATAGGGGGCAATCAGTGTCTCGGTGGCGATATCATACAGCGGACCCTGCACCGAGTGGCGGCGCATTCCCTGCGGTGGCTGCGCCATTGCGCGGACCGGAGGATCGATGATGATCGGGCCGAACATGCCCATTTGGACGTGCAGGGGTGTGTTGACGTGGCAGTGGTAGAAATAGGTTCCGGCCGAGCCGCGGTTGGGGTTCCCGAACTCGCCTACATCTGTTCTCCACTGGTAGGTGTAGTGACCGGAGACTTCGAAGGACGTGTGGCCTACGCCGTCATTCCGTGGGTCCGGTTCGATGCCGTGCCAGTGGATGGTGTGGACCCTTTTGCTGGGTTCGATGGTGCCGTGGAACAGTTGGCCCTCCGTCAACCGCACCAGCGGGCCGGGAAGCGCGCGCCCTGACTCGCCGCTCTCAAAACTCCAGAATTCGATCTCGGGACCGTTGGGTATCTTCAATTTCCTGTTGAAGAAGTCGAACTCCATGCTGATGTCCGGGCGTTGCGGGAACTTCGTTTCCGGGCTTCCCTCATGGGGCTGGTCCGAGGCGAACTCCACCTGGCTCCGGTACTTGTGGTGGCCACCTTCCACCGTCTCCGGAAGGCCGGAGCCCGTGTTCGCGTCCGCGGCCAGTACCCAGTCGGCGACAAGCCCCCCGGGGTAGAGTCCGCCCGCCGCCGTCTGGGAGGGCTCTGCATGGCAATGCATGGGATACCTCCAGTCCTCACGCCGGGCATCCCACACCGGGTCCAGTACGTCCGGTGGACGCCGGACGGGAAGAAGTGACTCCTTCCGGTCCAATGGTTCCAGCTGGACGGTGTCCTCCCAGTGCTGCAGCAGGACGTCCCCCTCCGGGCTGACCCGTCCGCGTTCCCGGGGAAAATCATAGCCATTGGCACGTACAGTCCAGACGTGGTTGCCGTGGTAGTGGAGCTGGTGGTCCACGATGCCGGCGTTGACCATCCTCATCAGGTGTCCTGTGCGGACGGCGCCGCTGGCCGGCGAGGCGCTGAAGTTCCTTACGTCGGTTTCGCGCGGGTGGCCCGAGGGCAGCGTGTCCTGTTCCCGGCGCTCATTGAATTCTTCATTGGTGGTAACTGCCAGTGACTGGAAACCCGAATAGCCGTTGATGGTGAAGTACCGGGGTACGGCCGGTGTTGTGACTGGGTTGACCGTCTGGCCGCGGGAGGCGATGCGAGCCCAGGCAGGATCCACGTCGTGGCACAACCACAGCCACTGTCGTTCGAACTCGGTCCCGCCAGGAAGGAGCTGCCAGGCGTGGGACGGGTGGATGACCACAAGCGCGCCGTACAGGCCCAGGGTCCGTTCCACCGGTTCGTTGCCTGGGTCGGAGAACAGGTAGGTGCCGGGCAGCGGTGCAGCGAACTCAAGAACAGTTGATGCTCCCGGGGCTACCGGGCCTGTGCTTTCATCTCCGCCTGCCGGGCCGGCACCATGGAACCGGAGTTCGTGCGGTTGCGAAAGATTGTTGTGCACCCTTATCCGGATGGTACTGCCTGTCTCCGCGATGAGGGTCCGGTCCGGAAAGTAGCTGGCCCAGTATTCCTTCCTCGCCAGGTACTGTCCGGGATTTGCCGGGTCAGACTGCAGCGGGGCAGGCCTGCCGTGCGGCGGCGGCGGAGCGGTGAGGGGATAGGTCCGGCTTGCCACGACGTCTCCGGCAGCAGTGAAGACCCGCGGACTCATCGACAGGGACGGACTGGCGTCCGACAAGGTGGTGCGGCGCTCGCCGAATCCCCGGTGATAAACCAAGGAGCCGTCCACCATCGCCACGTAACCCTCGTTGATGTGGAAGTCCAGGATGCTCATGACCGTGCCTCATCCGTAGTGAGGGACGGGAGCGCAAGCCGGTAGGTCCGGTCCTGCTGCTCGTCGGAGTACTCCAGCGCCAGTTCCGGGGAATCACGCGGTGCCAGGTAGCTGATCAGAACGTGCTCCGTGGCACGTGCGGCTATGGGGCCGGGATCGCGGTCGGAGTCCCGCGGCGTTACTGACGTAGCTGAGGAAGCCAGCTCGAGTCGAAGCTGGCCCGGGCTGAAGAGCACCGGGGTATCCCCGGCATTGTGAAGTTGTACTTCGAGCAGCACGACGTCGGCCCAGGTGAGGTTCACCGGTTCCGGCCGCACCGGATCTCCCAGCGCGCCGTCGTCGTGGCCGTGACCGTCGCGAGGAAGCTCTTCCCTCGCGCTGACACGGCGAATCTGCGTGCTGCTTCCGATGCCTCTGCCGGCGGTGATGTGTGAAGCAGCAGCGGCCAGGGTCTTGAATGCTGGTTGGCCTTGAGCATCGAGGCGGGCAAGGCGTCCGGCCCGAACAATTGCCACGGATCCGAAGCTCGTGGCCACGCTTGTGGTGATGTTCTCCCGACTCCGTCCGGAAATTCCATAGGTACCGCCAGCCAGCAGCAGGAAAGCGCCGCCACTGAGCACTAATCCGAACTGGCGGCGACTTAGGTTTCGATTGGTGAATTGGCTTGGTTGAGGATGCATGGCGCCTCCTATGTCATTGCGGAACATCGTGCCCCTTCCGCCACCTGCTTGCCCTAAACTTCGTTGGCGCAACCATCGTGGCCCCAACGTGGTCCAAGCTTCGCCTGCGTCGCTTGGGAAATCCTTGGCACATGCCCGCCGCCACCGCTGCCACGTGGCTGCACGCCGACGGGTTCCTCGACCTTGGGGCTCCGATTGGCGCAGGAGCCTGCCCGGGGCGCGATCAGTTTCAGTTCTCGCAGCTAATGCCCGCGAGCGGCAGCACCTACCAAGTGACGGTTGCGCGCCTCGATGAGTTTCTGCAGGTAGCCGGCGAGGACCAGCCTTTCGACGAGCCGCCCCACGGGTCCGAAGGGGGCCGCGAACTCGATCCGGTCCACCATCAAGGTCCCGGCGGGATGCTCCGTAAATTCATGCACGTGCCGGAACCGCCGGAACGGTCCCCGAACCTGTTCATCAACAAAATAGTCAGGCTGCTGCAACTCGTTGATCCGGCTCGTCATCTGTAGCGGAAGGCCGAAATGCCAGGCCCGCCACGTTACTTCGTCGCCCAGCGAGATGAGGCCGGACGTCACACCGGCAATGGCTTCCTCACGGGACTTCGCCATCGATTCCTTATGGGCGTCGACACTCCGGGCAAGGTCAAACAGCTCCAGTCTGGGCATGCTTGTCCGCGTTGTGCACTCAAAGTAGACGGCCATTGTCAGAGTATTGCAGTTCTTCGTTTCCCTGCCCGACATGGTGCAGGCGCAAACGCGATCCCTGCCCGGCACCGAAACCGTACAGCTCCCACCCGGCTTGCGGTTCTACAGCGCAGGTGTGGACGGTAGACTTGGATGGGCCGTTCTCCGGCCATTGCCGCCCACGCCCACCACAGACGCTCTGGGCTGCGGCTTATCCCTCTGTGAAAGGCTTTACCTGCTGTGATTACTGTCCAGGATCTTGAACTGCGTGCCGGCGCCCGGCTCCTGATGGACCAGGTGAGCTTCCGCATCGACAAGGGAGACAAGATCGGACTGGTGGGCCGCAACGGCGCCGGGAAGACGACGCTTACACGGGTTCTCGCAGGCGAAGGACTCCCCGCCGCCGGCAAAGTCACCCGCACCGGCGAGATCGGCTACCTGCCCCAGGATCCGCGCACCCCTGACATGGAGCAGCTCGCCCGGGACCGGATCCTGTCCGTCCGCGGCCTGGACATCGCCGTCGGCAAACTCCGTTTGGCCCATGAAGAGATGGCCAGCGAGGACGCCGCGGTCCAGCGCAAGGCCATGAACCGTTATGACCGGCTCGAGTCCGAGTTCCTGGCGGCCGGCGGTTATGCGGCCGAGGCCGAGGCGGCCGCCATCTGCTCCAACCTCGCCCTGCCGGACCGTCTCCTGAACCAGCCGCTGAAGACGCTTTCCGGTGGCCAGCGGCGCCGCGTGGAGCTGGCCCGGATTCTTTACTCGGATGCCGAGACGATGCTCCTCGATGAGCCCACCAACCACCTCGACGCCGATTCCATCGCCTGGCTTCGTGACTTCCTGAAAAACCACCAGGGCGGACTGATCGTGATCAGCCACGACACCGAACTGCTCGAAGCCACCGTTAACAAAGTCTTCCTGCTCGACGCCAACCGCGCGCAGATCGACTTCTACAACATGGACTGGAAGCGCTACCTCACGCAGCGCGAAACCGACGAGCGTGCCCGTAAGCGGGAACGTGCCAACGCCGAGAAAAAGGCCCAGGTCCTCTTTGACCAGGCAAACAAGATGCGGGCCAAGGCCACCAAGGCCGTCGCAGCGCAGAACATGGCCAAGCGCGCAGAGCGCCTGCTGAGCGGACTGGAAGCAGTCCGCGAGCAGGACCGCGTGGCAGCCCTGCGTTTCCCGGACCCGTCACCCTGCGGCAGGACTCCGCTGACGGCCGAAGGCCTCAGCAAGTCGTACGGTTCACTGGAGATCTTCACCGACGTGGACCTGGCCATCGACCGCGGCTCGAAGGTTGTTATCCTCGGCCTCAACGGCGCCGGCAAGACTACCCTTTTGCGCATGCTGGCCGGCGTGGACAAGCCCGACACCGGTGACGTGATCGCCGGGCACGGCCTCAAGGTGGGCTACTACGCGCAGGAACATGAGACGCTCGACGTCGACCGCACCGTCCTGGAAAACATGCGGTCCGCTGCTCCCGACATGAAGGACGCAGAGGTGCGCGGCATCTTGGGCTCCTTCCTGTTCTCCGGGGACGACGTCGACAAGCCCGCCGGCGTGCTTTCCGGCGGCGAGAAGACCCGCCTGGCACTGGCCACCATCGTGGCCTCCAGCGCCAACGTCCTGCTCCTGGACGAGCCCACCAACAACCTCGACCCCGCCAGCCGCGCCGAGATCCTGGGCGCCCTCAAGAACTACAGCGGCGCCGTCGTCCTGGTAAGCCACGACGAAGGGGCGGTCGAAGCCCTCAACCCCGAGCGCGTCGTCCTGCTGCCTGACGGCGTCGAGGACCACTGGAACGAAGACTACCTGGACCTGATCACCCTGGCGTAAGCCTTCCCTCCCCGGTTGGCTCCGCTTCGCGGCGCAGGTGATTTCCCGCGTGCTGGCTCGTTCCTCGCCTCTGACGCACGCTACATAAATCACCTACGCCGCTTCGTTCGTGCCTCTGGAGCCTTTTACGCTTCAGCGCACCTTCAGTTCCAGCGCTTCGGTTATTTCTTTAAGTTGCCGGTAGGTGATGCTGAACATTGAGTTGTGGTCGCCTGCTCCTGCCCAAAGGAGCTCGTGCTTCTGGAGGGACTCGTCCAGTATGGTCCTGATCTTTTCGGGGTGGCCAACTGGTGCTACTCCGCCTACATGCTGACTGGTGTGCTTCAGGACGAAATCGGGGGAGGCCCGGCGGATTCGGCCTTCCCCCAACTGCTCTGCCACCAGCTTTGTGTCCACACGGGCTGCACCGCTGGCTAGGATGAGCAGGGGCTCCCCGTTGAGGTCGAAGATCAGGCTGTTGGTGATTGCCGCGAGGTCACATTCCAATGCCTCCGCCGCCGCGGCCGCTGTCGGGACTCCGGTCGGAAAGGTCCGCACAGTGTCGCCCACGCCGGAGCGCACCAACGCTGAGCTCACTCGGCCGACCGGTCCGCCGTCGTACCCTGTCATGCGTCAGTAGCCCTGCGCGTCCAGGAGGGCGTCTTCCTCTTCTTCGGAGGTTGCGTGCTTGCGTTTGCGTGGAGTTGGCGGACGACGGCGGGCTGACGCGGCGGCGGAATGGACTGGCCGGCCGGGCTCATCGTCGTCGTCCTCGGCGTCGATCGCTGCGTTGCGGGCCTGCTGGCGGGCCGCGTAGCCGAAGCCCACAAACATCAGCACGCCGAACGCGAACCACTGCAGCGAGTAGGACAGGTGCGTGCCCTCCTCGATGGACGGCTTCGGGAACGGCAGTGGCATCTCGACGGCAGGCGGAGTCTCGGAGGCGAGCTGGCCATAGGCCCCGGTGAGCAGGGGATATCCGAGCTGCGCCGAGTAGGCCGCGAGGTCGATGGAGGCCAGCTGGCCTTCCGGTGCACCACGCTGCAGTTCCGGCTCTGGATGCTTCAAACGCACGACGGCGGTCACCTCGCCTGCAGGAGGGGCGGGCACCGAATCGGGGCTGCCGGGATTGTTGTTGCCGATGGGCAGCCACCCGCGGTCAACCACTACCGTTTCGCCGGTGGTGAGGCGGAAGGGGACAACCACCTCATAGCCCGGCTGGCCGTTCAGCGGACGGTTCCGGACGACGCGCTGCTCCCCGGCGAGGTACGAGCCTTGCAGCTCCACCTGGGTCCACTCCATGGCAGGGTCCAGCCGGTTGAACTGCTCCCTGGCCTCAGCGAAAGGGATTGGCGCGGCCGAGTAGTTGGTCACCACACGGTTGATTTCGGCCAAGGTCTCCGCGCGGCGGTCCATCTGCCACCGGCCCAGGAAAACGCAGGCGGACGCGAAAATGGCAGCCAACAGGAGATAGCCCAGCCACTTGCTGGAGAAGAGGAAACGGTACATTCAGCTGTCCTGCTCCAGGGCACCGGATACGCCCTGGTCCGCAAGCGGCAGGGTTTCCTTCCACAGCCCGCGGGTTTGCAGGTAATCCTCCAGCCAGTCCCGGTGGTCTGCACAGGCCAGCCAGGTCTTGCGGCGCTCGGGGGAGTGGATCTTTGGATTGTTCCACTGGAGCTGCCAGGCTGCCTGTTCGCGGCACGCCTTCCGCGAGCAGATGGCGGCGGCTTCCGCCATCTTGGGATCGGTTCCCGCTGCGAAGTCAAAAATGCTCATGATGCCCTTCGCTCCTGCCCGGATGGTGTTTCGTCGTCGTCATCAATCAACTCGCCCTGCAGGACTTCGCTGCCGTGCTCATCCTCGGGGATCGGAGCGGGCGGGCTTTCAATCTCGGCCAAAGGTGCAGAATCCAGCAGCAGGTCGCTGTGGCCCTCGGCCGTGTCGTTGCCATTGGCGATAACAACCGCAATCCATGGCAGGAACACAGCCCCGGCAACCATAACGAGCTTAAGCCAGCCGTCCACCACGAAGATCAGGATCAGGCAGACCATGCGGATTCCCATGGCCAGCGCGTACTTGACCATGCGCTGGTGCATGTCCTCGGAATGGGCTCCCGCGGCTTCCGTGATGCTGTGGACTTCCGAATCGCCGGAGAACCGCTCGGGTTCTTCAGGCGCGGATTGTCCCGCATGGTTTTCAAGGGTCACGGTGGTTGATCACGCTCCAAAGGCTTACGTCAATTCTCTCACCAACGGCAGTGCCACCCAAACCAGGCCCGGGGCTGACGCTAAGATCGAAGTCAGCCAAATCACCCCTCTTCCACCGCGGTCCACTGCCGCAGAAATCCGGAGCCTTTTTCATGACTGAAGCAGCCACCGCACCCCGCAGCGTCCTGATCACCGGCGGCAACCGCGGCATCGGCCTGGCCATCGCCGAAGCGTTCCTGGCCAACGGGGACAAGGTGGCCGTGACCTACCGCAGCGAGTCCAAGCTGCCGGAGGGAATTCTGGGCGTCAAGGCGGACGTCACCGATGAGGCGTCCGTGGACGCAGCCTTCAAGGAAGTGGAAGCTGCGCATGGACCGGTGGAGGTCCTGGTGGCCAACGCCGGCATCACCAAGGACACTTTGCTGCTGCGCATGAGCGAGGACGATTTCACGTCGGTCATCGACACCAACCTGACCGGCGCGTTCCGGGTCATCAAGCGTGCCTCCAAGGGCATGATCCGCCTGCGCAAGGGCCGCGTGGTCCTGATCTCTTCCGTGTCCGGCCTGTACGGCGCCCCGGGCCAGATCAACTACTCCGCTTCGAAGGCCGGCCTGGTGGGCATTGCGCGTTCCCTGACCCGCGAACTGGGTTCGCGCGGCATTACCGCGAACGTTGTGGCCCCCGGCTTCATCAACACGGACATGACCGCTGAACTGCCTGAAGCCACCCAGAAGGACTACCTGTCCAGCATTCCGGCGGGCCGTTTTGCCGAAGCCACGGAGGTTGCCAACGTGGTCCGCTGGATCTCCAGCGAGGAAGCCGCCTACATCTCCGGCGCTGTCATTCCCGTGGACGGCGGCCTGGGCATGGGCCACTGACCCGGTAGCGGACCAACAAAGCCCTCATTCGGCGGCAGCGAACGCCGCCGCCAGCCAATCTGCCACCTCGCCGTCAACCTCGTCGACGCCGTTCAATTCCAGGTGGTGCATCCAGATTCCGGCGGACGGACTGATGATCTCCTTGAAGCGGCTCGAGTCCAGGCGCCGCGGCAGGGCGATGGACAGCACCGCCGGAACGGTGGTCTTCAGGTATCGGCGCGGGTTCCAGACATAGGCGAACCCGCGCCGGTTCCGAAAAGCCACCTGGCTGGCGGTGGTCCGCATTGTTGCCTGAGGCGGCATGACATGCTGTACGGCCGCGCAGATCTGCAATCCTTCCGGAGAGCCGCTGAACACCTGCTCTGGAGTGGACGCGCCACCGGACGCATCCGCCTGCTTTTCCATAGGGGGAGCTTACGCCCGGTCATTCTTCCGGGAGGCGCGCTTGACGGGTCCTGGTGCCCGGGCCCGATCCGCCCAACTAGCCGTCGCCGCCTTCTTTGTGGGGGTCGCACAAGCGGATCGGCAGCGGCCGCTGGCATGATGGACTGCAGACCTTCAGCGATTTAGACGTTTCGAACAAAGGGAGCTCGTATGGGACTGCTGGACAACAAGACCGCCATCGTCACCGGATCATCGCGTGGCATCGGCGCAGAAGTGGCGAAGATCCTCGCCGGCCAGGGTGCCGCCGTCGTGGTCAACTACCGCCAGAAGGCGCCGCGCGCCAACAAGGTTGTGCAGGGAATCGAGGCCGCCGGTGGGCGTGCCGTCGCCGTGGGGGCCGACCTCACCACCCAGGAAGGCGTTCAGGCCCTGGCCTCCGCCGCCATGGAAAACTTCGGCTCGCTGGACATCCTGGTGCTGAATGCCTCCGGCGGCATGGAAACCGGCATGGGCGAGGACTACGCGCTCAAGCTGAACCGCGACGCCCAGGTCAACATGCTCAACGCAGCCGTGCCCCTGATGAAGGAAGGCTCCCGCGTGGTGTTCGTCACCAGCCACCAGGCCCATTTCATCAATACCGTGCCCACCATGGAGGCTTACGAGCCCGTGGCCCGCAGCAAGCGTGCCGGCGAGGACGCACTGCGCGAACTCGTTCCCGGCCTCGCCGAAAAGGGCATCACCCTGGTGGTTGTATCCGGCGACATGATCGAGGGAACCGTCACCGCAACGCTCCTTGACCGCTCCACCCCGGGTGCCATCGAAGCGCGCAGGGCAGAAGCAGGCAAGCTGTATTCCGTGGAAGAGTTCGCTGAGGTGGTGGCCAGCATGGTTACCGCCGATGTCGAGTCCGGCCACACCGAATACGCAGGCGGCGCCGACTACTTCGGCAAGGGCGCCGGCCAGGCCAGCTAGGCCCCGCAACGCAATGCGAAAGAGGCCCACGCCGTCAGGGGAATGCTGAGGGCGTGGGCCTCTTTCGTCTCCTAAGCGGGACTTAGACGCCTGCGACGTGGCGGACGGCGTCGAGGTACGGCATGTTGACGGCGGCGTCGGCCACGGCGCGTACGGCAGGCTTGGCGTTGAACGCGACGCCGATCCCGGCGGCGCCGAGCATGTCAAGGTCGTTGGCGCCGTCGCCCACGGCCACGGTGTGCTCGAGGGCGATGCCTTCGGCGGCTGCCCATTCGCGCAGGTACTTTTCCTTTGCCGCCCGGTCCACCACGGCGCCCAGCACCTTGCCGGTCAGGGCACCGTCGACGATTTCCAGCTCATTCGCCTGCCAGTAGTCCAGGCCCAGCTCTGCGGCAATCGGCTCCAGGATCTGGTTGAACCCGCCGGAGACCACAGCCACCACATGGCCCGCGGCCTTGAACGCTGCCACGAGTTCGGCGGCCCCCTCGCTAAGTTTCACTTCTTCACGGACGGAACGGACGACGTCGGCCGGCAGCCCTGCGAGCACCTGCACCCGGGCGTGAAGGCTCTGGGTGAAGTCCAGTTCTCCGCGCATGGCAGCTTCGGTGACGGCAGCCACCTCTTCGCGCTTCCCGGCGTAGGCGGCGAGGAGTTCGATGACCTCCTGCTGGATCAGGGTGGAGTCCACGTCCATGATCAGGAGTTTGCGTTCTGCCGAGCGGAGGCCGTTGGGGACCAGGGCGGTGTCCAGTCCCGCGATCGAGGACCCGGCGACGGCGTGGCGGAGCGCCGCGATTCCGGCCGCGGTGGCGTCCGGAAGCTGAAGTTCAGCCACATGGACCTGGTACCGCTCGTCGCCAAGGTCCGTTTCGGACAGCAGGGCGGCCCCTTGTCCAGTGAGGACGGAACGCAGCTGCTCCAGCCCGGTTGGGGTCACATTCAGGCCATAGCTGACGGCGGTCACGTTCGAAGTCATGCCTGCAATCTTAGTCAGCGGGGGAGCGGTGCCTTGAATTCATTGCACGACGGCTACCCTGCCTGCCATTTCGAGCTACAACTTTCCCCCTGCCGTTATGCAAATGTGACAGATGGGGCTCTTGTGACGTAGGGTCTGAAGCCGTGCCGGTATTTCCTAATACGGCACTCCTGAGCAGACTTGCCTAACTCTGCCGCTGCCCGGGATCCGTTCGCAAAATCGTCCGGCAGAGACGGGGAACCCAATAACGGCCTGCTTCCGGCAGTCCTTGGGGTGAAGCCGTGCCTGGTGCCTTCGTGCACCATCACGGCCGGGTGTCTCCCATCCGAATCCGACAGCTAACCTCGCAGGCAGTGGGAGAGGCTCTCTTATGCCCAATGGCAAAGCTCACGGCCGCCGCCGCGCGGTCCCCGTCCACACCAGCCCCCTGGCGGTCCTGTCCAAATCAGTCGCCGGCCACGCCGGCGGTGTAGGCCGCCAGGCCGCCGTCATCGCAGCCGCTTCCGGCCTCGTCCTGACCAGCGGCATCGCCGCCCAGGCAGCAGACGCCCCAACCCAGCGCGAAGCCGAGCCGGCCTCGAACCTGGAAGTCACCAGCCAGGTACAGACCCCGCTCAGCGCAGACGCCACGGTGCAGATCTCCTTCGAACGTCCCGCCGTCAAGACCACTCCTGCCCCCGTCGTGGAAGCCCCCAAACCGGTCGCCGTCGAGATCCCCAAGGCCGTCGTTCCTGCGGCGTCTGCTGCGGTAAAGACACAGGCCGCTGCGCCGGCAAAGGCCCAAGTCACCGTCACCCCGGCTGCTGCCGCTCCCGCTGCCCCCGCTCCCGCCCCGGCAGCAGGCGGAATCAACGCCATCATGGTTTCCTCGGCATACGCCCAGATCGGCATGATCCAGGACTGCACACGACTGGTCGAAAACGCCCTGAATGCTGCAGGGATTCCCGTCGGTGACCTCGGGCCGATGCAGTTCCTGAACTACGGCACCGTCGTCAGCGATCCCCAGGCCGGCGACATGGTGGTCCAGTCCGGCCACGTGGGCATCTACGTCGGCAACGGGCAGGTTCTCAGCTCCGGCCTGAACGGCAGGAACGAAACCGCCGTCCACCCCCTGACCTGGATGACCTCCAAGGGCGCCGTCACCTTCGTCCGCGCCGGCTAAACAGACTGAATAAAACTGATGAAGGCCGGTGATTCAACGCCTTGGGGGCGATGAATCACCGGCCTTCAGCATGTCTGCGGAAACAGGGGTTTCTCCTGAAACCATGCCGTCACCTGTGACTGCCCAATGACAGACTGTCCCGATGGAGTGGACGCGCGCGAAGGACTGGCTGATCGGTGCACTTGGGATGCTCCTCGTCCTGGGGCTCGCGGCTGCGGTCCTTTGGTGGGTAGTGAGCGAGCCGGCCGCGGGGGAGGCAGGGCCTGTGCCGTCACCGACGGCGGGCGCCGAACGTATGCCCGATGCAGGGCCTCCCGCTGACCTGCGCGAGGACGAGGTGTGGCTGGCCGACCTTTCGCTGGATGCCGGGACAGTGGTTGCCGCGGGCTCGACGCTCCGCGACGTTCGGGTTGTGGGGCAGGACGTGACCACGGGCCCGGACGGGCCGGTCGCTTCCCGGCTCACTGTAGATGCCACCGTGCCCTTCGAGGTTGTCGCCGGGGAGCTTGGCAACGGGACCGAGGTCCGCGCCGCTGACGGCGGCCAGGCCATGGTGCTTCGCACCGTCGAGGCCTTGGGCCGTGAACTGCGTGTGATAGCCACCGGCACTGTCGAGGTTCAGGCCGGCAGGCTCGTCGTCGAGCCACGCTCGATTGACTTCGGCGGGCCGGATTTCCTCTCCGGCGCCACCGCCGCCGTCGTGCGGCGGCTCGTAACCATAGAGCATGACATTGAGGGCCTGCCCGAAGGCCTCGTGCTCCACGACGTCGCCGTTCAAGGTGACGGTTTCCGGGCCAACCTCCGGGGAGAGAACGTCCGGCTCGTCCGGTAACTTCACGCGTCCTGTCCGGGCACGACACCGGTTATCAGTCAGCCTCTTTTTTGTCCTAGTGTCTACTCCTATGAGTGATGTTCTGGAATTGGCTTCCGTTAGCGTTGTCCGAGGTAAAAAGACCCTGTTGGACAAGATCGACTGGGAAGTCAACGAAGGCGAACGCTGGGTAATCCTCGGCCCGAACGGCGCCGGCAAAACCACTCTTCTCCAGATCGCAGCCGCCCGGATGCACCCGAGCAGCGGCAGGGCCGGAATCCTGGACGAAATCCTGGGCCGGGTGGACGTTTTTGAACTCCGCCCCCGCATCGGACTTTCCTCCGCAGCCCTCGCCACCCAGATCCCCGAACACGAGAACGTCCTCAACGTCGTGGTCACCGCCGCTTACGGCGTCACGGGCCGCTGGCGTGAGGGATACGAGCGCGACGACGAGCGGCGGGCCTTCCGCCTGCTCAACGACTGGGGGATGGGTCCGCTCCTTAACAGGACCTTTGCCACACTCTCGGAGGGTGAGCGCAAGCGGGTCCAGATCGCCCGCGCCCTCATGACCGATCCGGAGCTGCTGCTGCTCGATGAACCCGCCGCCGGCCTGGACCTCGGCGGCCGCGAGGAACTCGTCCACAAGCTGGGAGAACTCGCACGGGACGAGGCAGCACCTGCCATGGTCCTGGTCACCCACCACCTGGAGGAAGTGCCGCCGGGCTTCACCCACGCCATGCTGATGCGCGACGGCGGAGTGGTTGCCGCCGGTCCCATCACAGGCGTGCTGACCGCCGAACACCTCAGCACCACCTTCGGGCTGGACCTGGATGTGACCGTCAACGCCGGCCGGTACACCGCCGTCGCACGCCGCTAAAGCGGCACCCAGCAGCTTGGACCTACTCAGCAGCATCTTTGTGTCCATCGCCGGCCTGTGGGCCGGCACCATCAACGCCGTGGTGGGCTCCGGCACCCTGGTGACGTTTCCCGTCCTCATTGCCTTGGGTGTCACCCCTGTTGTCGCCTCCATGAGCAATGCCATGGGCCTTGTTTTTGGTACCGCTGCAGGTGCCTTCGGCTACCGCCGGGAACTGAAAGGCCGCGGCCGCCAGCTCATGCGGCTCCTGCCGGCGTCCCTCCTGGGCGGCATTTCCGGCGCCTGGCTGCTCCTGCACCTCCCGGAAAAGGTCTTCCACTACGTCGCCCCGGTCCTCCTGGTCCTGGCCCTCCTGATGGTGGTGTTCCAACCCCGCATGCAGGCCTGGGTCCGCAACCGGGAGGAAAACCCGGAGCACGCCGTACGGGACAAGCGCCACACCGTTCTCCTGGTGGTCCTCGTCTATCTGGCCGGTGTTTACGGCGGGTACTTCGTCGCCGCCCAAGGAATCCTGCTGGTCGGCATCCTGGGTGTGTTCCTCACCGGCACCATCCAGAACGCCAATGCCATGAAGAACATCCTGGTGCTGGGCGTGAACCTGGTGGCAGCCATCTCCTACCTGCTGTTCGCGTTCGACCGGATCAACTGGCTGGTGGTGCTGCTTATCGCCATCAGCTCAAGCATCGGCGGTCTGCTGGGCGCCAAGGTGGGCCGGCGGCTTTCCCCGGCAGTGCTCCGCGGTGTGATCTTCGTCCTGGGCCTGGTGGCCCTCGGATTCATGACGGCGAATCTGCTGAAATAATCACCCGGTGACAATCCACTATCTTGAGTCCGCCGCGGACCCCCGCGTGTCCGACTACACTCAGCTCACGGACGTGCACCTGCGGAAGCTTCGCGAACCGGCCGAGGGCATGTACATTGCCGAATCCTCCCGCGTGCTTCGCCGCGCCCTGGCCGCAGGGCACCAGCCCCGGTCATTTTTCCTCGCGGAAAAATGGCTGGATGACCTCCAGGACATCCTGGGCGCCTACCCCCAGGTCCCCGCCTTCATCGGCAAGCCGGCCCTCCTGGAGGAGATCACCGGATTCCATCTGCACCGCGGAGCCATGGCCGCAATGCAGCGTCCGGCGCCGGTTCCGCTGCCGGAACTGCTGGCGGGAGCGCGGCGGGTGGCCGTCCTGGAGGACATCGTGGACCACACCAACGTGGGCGCCATCTTCCGTTCGGCCGCCGCCCTGGACATCGACGCAGTCCTGGTTTCGCCCCGGTGCGGCGACCCCCTCTACCGGCGAAGCGTCCGCGTGAGCATGGGCACTGTGTTCCAGGTGCCGTGGGCCCGCCTGACCAACTGGCCGGAGGACCTCCACGTGCTCAAGGAGCAGGGGTTTACCGTTGCCGCCCTGGAGCTGACCGAGGATGCGCAGGACGTGGACGCGGTCGCTGCGCAAAATCCGGAGCGGCTCGCCCTGGTGCTGGGGACTGAAGGAGCCGGCATGAGCGCGGAGACGCTCGCCGCCGTCGACCTCGCCGTGAAGATCCCCATGCGCAACGGTGTGGATTCGCTGAACGTTGCCGCCGCATCAGCCGTTGCCTTCTGGGAACTGCGTCCCCGGGATTAGGGGCCGGCGGGCAGTTCGCGGGCACCCTGGTTATCCGCTATTATTGATAGCTGGCTGCCCTGCGTCTTACGGCACGGAACGCGGCCATCCCATTCATACCTGGCAGCTGGCAAAATCCAGTTGTGCGAACAAAGGTCCCATTATGAAGTCTGATACCCACCCGAAGTACGAAGCTGTTGTTTTCAACGACCTGGCTTCCGGCGTCAAGTTCCTGACCAAGTCCACCGTTTCTTCCTCGAAGACCATCGAGTGGGAAGACGGCAACACCTACCCGGTCATCGACGTCGAAATCTCCTCTGAGTCCCACCCGTTCTACACGGGCAAGCAGCGCATCATGGACTCCGCAGGCCGCGTCGAGCGCTTCAACGCTCGCTTCAAGGGCTTCGGCGGCAAGAAGTAATTCACTTCCCCCCGAGCTTCACAGGGAAAGCCCGCACCGGCAACGGTGCGGGCTTTTCGCGTTAGCGGCCGGCATCGTTTCAGGGGCCGCGCCATTCTGGGGCAGGATGGGAGGCATGACTGCCACGCCCGCTCCAGCTGCTGATTCCACATCCCGCCGGCACGGCGAGTACAAAGTCCCGGGCGGCAAGCTCGTGGTGGTCGACCTGGACGTCGTGGACGGCCGGCTGGTGGACGTCTCCGTCAGCGGCGACTTCTTCCTGGAACCTGACGAGGCACTCCTGGACATCAACCGTGGGCTGGCGGGGTTGCCGGATACGACGACGGCGTCCGAGCTTGCCGCCGCCGTTACCGCTTCGCTGCCGGAAGGCGCAGCCCTGTTCGGCTTTTCACCGGATGCCGTGGCCATCGCGGTCCGCCGAGCCCTGGCCAAAGCCACGTCGTGGGCGGACCACCAGTGGAACCTCATCCCGCCCACCGTCCTGCCCACCGAAATCAATGTCGCCCTCGACGAGGTCCTCACCGAAGAAGTGGGCGCCGGCCGCCGCAACCCCACGCTCCGGTTCTGGGACTGGCAGGAGCCCTCAACGGTGATCGGCAGCTTCCAGTCCTACCGCAACGAGGTGGACCCCGACGGCGTGGCGAAGCACGGCATCAACGTCGTCCGCCGTATCAGTGGCGGGGGAGCGATGTTTATGGAGGCAGGCAACTGCATCACGTACTCGCTGTACCTGCCCCAGACCCTGGTGGACGGCCTTAGCTTCGCCGACTCCTACCCCTTCCTGGACGCCTGGGTCATGTCCGCGCTCGAGAAGCTGGGCATCACCGCGTTCTACGTGCCCCTGAACGACATCGCCACGGACCAGGGCAAGATCGGCGGCGCGGCGCAGAAGCGCCTGGCCAACGGCGGCATGCTGCACCACGTCACCATGAGCTATGACATCGACGCCGACAAGATGGTGGAAGTGCTCCGCATCGGCAAGGAAAAGCTCTCGGACAAGGGCACCCGCAGCGCCAAGAAACGGGTGGACCCGCTCCGCCGCCAGACCGGCCTTGCCCGCGCCGAGATCATTGCGGCCATGATGGAGGTCTTCACCGAGCGGTATGGTGCTACGCCATCAGAGCTGACCGAGAGCGAACTGGCCACGGCGCGGGAGCGCGTCGGCACGAAGTTCGGCACCGACGAATGGCTCCACCGGGTCCCCTGAACTTCAATTGGACCGTAACTGCCGTTGACCGTCGGGGTTCGGTGTGCAGGGGCTGCCCCTGCGCACCGGGGCGGGGCTTCACTGCGCAGAAGGGCTCGAAAATGGGGCTTTGACGACGGCGGCCTGCGCGGTAAGCGCCCGCAGCAGGTGGCTGCGCTGCTCCACGATGATGCGGCGCAGTGCACGGGGCGCCTCTGCGTTCTCGGCCAGCCACTGGTCCGTGCGCCGGATGACGGGATGGTCCGCCGGTTCCGAGACCTCGGCCAAATCCTGCGCCAGGGGGTACAGGCCACGGACAATCCGGCTGGCAATCTCGATGCTCCGCCCGTCCCAGATTGCGCGCAGCCACTCAAAGTACGGCTCCACGTAAGGCTCCAGCAGTTCTGCCGGGGACGTCGTGAACCCGGAGATGGTGGCGGTCAGCAGCTGGTTGGACAGTTCGCTACCTCGAACGGCCTTGTTCCACGCTGCCGCCTTGACCTCCGGGTCCGGCCGGGCAGCCATGGCTGTGGCGTGGCCGGCCCGTCCTGAGGCCGTGGTGTCACGGGCCAGCTCGGCGTCCAGTTCCGCCGCCGTCGCCTGGCCGTTCGCCGCCAGGGCATGCCAGAGGTGCCACCGCAGCTCCGCATCCACGGCCAGGGCGATAACCGGGGCGGTACCGTCCAGCAGGCCCTTCAGCCGGGGCACCAGGGCGCCATCGTGCCTGCTGGCGGTGGCGAGGGTCCGGGCCCAGGCCAGCTGCTGGTCCGAGCCGGGCCGGGCGCGGTCGAGTTCAGCGGCGGCGGTGGCCAGGAAGGCAGCCCGCAGCGGACCCCGCTCCCGGACAGGGGTGTAGCGTTCGACGGCGGTGCTTGCGTTGTCGAGGATGTTCAACAGGACCCCGATGCCCGGCTCAGCCGGTCCGAACGCAGCAACGGCGTTAACGTACCGGGCCGCAGGACTTTCACCGTCGCGGGCGGAGTTCCAGAGCGCCGTCCAGCACAGGGCACGGGCCATCGGGTCCACGATCCGGTCCAGTGAGGCAAGGACCGTCGCCTCGGATGCCGGGTCCAACCGGACTTTGGCGTACGTGAGGTCGTCATCATTCACCAGCAGGAGCGCCGGCCGAAGCTGCCCTGCGAGTTCCGGGAGTTCAGTCCGTGCACCCGCCACGTCGGTTTCGATACTTCCGGTGCGCACCAGCGCGCCGTCGGCAGCGAAATTGTACGAGCCCACGCGCAGGCGGTGCGGGCGGGATTCCTCGCGTCCGGTGGCGGGATCCGTAGCCTCCTGAACGATTGCCACCCGGCCCAGCACGCCGTCGTCCGCTGCTGCATTTGCCGCGATGTCGAGGGACAGCGTGGAAATGCCGGAGGTCTTCAGCCACTGCTCCGCCCACCCGGCAAGGTCCCGGCCCGAAGCAGCGCTGAGGGCCGCCAGCAGGTCGGCCAGGGAGGTGTTTCCGTAGGCGTGCTTGCGGAAGTACCCACGGGAGCCGGCGATGAACGCCTCGAACCCCACATACGCCACGAGCTGCTTCAGGACCGACGCGCCCTTGGCGTAGGTGATCCCGTCGAAGTTCTGCTTGGCGGCCTCGAGGTCCGGGATGTCCGCCACGATGGGGTGCGTGGTGGGCAGCTGGTCCTGGATATAGGCCCAGGCCTTGCGTTTGGTGGCGAAGTTCACCCACGCGGTGTCCCAGTCGGTGGCGCGGTCCACGCCCAGGGTGCCCATGTAGTCGGCAAAGGATTCCTTGAGCCACAGGTCATCCCACCACTGCATCGTCACCAGGTCGCCGAACCACATGTGCGCCATCTCGTGCATCAGCGTGTTGGCCCGGCCCTGGTACTGCGCGTCCGTGGCGCGCGAGGTGAAGACGTAGCTTTCGGTGAATGTCACCAGGCCGGGGTTCTCCATGGCGCCGAGGTTGTATTCGGGCACAAAGGCCTGGTCGTACTTGCCCCAGGGGTAGGGGTAGTCGAAGAGCCGGTTGCAGAAGTCCAGGCCGTTCTTTGTGAGCCGGAACAGCTCGTCCGTGTCGAAGGAGTCCGCCATTGACACCCGGCAGTACAGGGCGAGCGGCACGTCCATGGCGGTGCCGTCGTCGAGTGTTGCCTGCCAGCGGTCCTCCGCCTTGAAGTAGGGCCCTGCCAACACCGTGGTGATGTAGGTGGACATGGGCTTGGTGGTGGCGAAGTCCCAGCACGCCGCGGACGGGGCGCCGGCAAGAAGGGTGCGTTCCACCTCAGCACCATTGGAGGCGACCTGCCAGCCGGCGGGAGCCGTCACATGGAAGGTGTAGGCGGCCTTGAGGTCGGGCTGTTCAAAGTTGGCGAAGACCCGGCGGGCGTCCGCGGGCTCGTACTGGGTGTAGAGGTAGCACTGGCCGTCTGCCGGATCCACGAACCGGTGCATGCCCTCGCCGGAGCGGCTGTAGCGGGCGGTCCCGGTGACGGTCACCTCGTTCCGGGCCTGCAGGTTGTCCAGCCTGATCCTGGCGCCGTGCACCACGTCCTCCACACGGAGTTCCTGGCCATTCAAGGACACGCTGTGGACGTCGCCGATGAAGTCCAGGAACGTCGAGGTACCGGGCTGTGCCGCCGAGAAGGTGATGGCACTGCGGGTTGGATAGCCTGTCACGGCCGGGTCCTCAGCCTGGCGCACATCCAGCGAGACGTCGTAGCTCGTGGTGCTGATCAGGGCTGAACGTCCGGCGGCTTCGTCGCGCTGCAGATTCTCATGTGACACCCGGCTATCTAATCACGGGTTAGGCGGCGATCAGCAGGGCGGCGGCAAGTCCCAGGATGGCGATGAGGAGCCAGGACGCGAGGGCGGCCAGGAGCGCACGGCCTCCGGTGTGGAGCAGCGTGCGCACGCGCACGGCGGAACCCAATCCGAACAGTGCTGCGCCGAGCAGGATGTCCTGGAGGGCTGCTCCGGCCTCGAGCCAGCCTGCGGAGAGCCAAACGGTGGAGCGCAGGGCCACCATGGCCATGAAGCCCAGGACAAAGAGGGGCACTACCGGCGGCAGTTTCGTGTCCCCGCCCTCCACCCCTGGGCCCGACTTCGAAACCAGCCGCTGGTGCGCACCCGCCAATGCCGCCACGGGCGCCAGCAGCAGCACCCGGGTGAGCTTGACGACGACGGCGATGCCCAGCGCCGTCGTTCCAGCAGTTTGCGCCGTGGCCACCACCTGGCCCACATCGTGCACCGAAGCGCCCGTCCAGGCGCCAAAAACCGGCGCGCTGAGCTGCAGGGGATGCACCAGGAGGGGCATAACCCCGATGGCAAGTGTCCCGCAGAGCGTTACCAGCGCCACCGGCAGGACGGTGTCCACGTGCCGGATGCGGCGGACGGCCGCCATGGCGCCGATGGCAGACGCACCGCAGATCGAGAACCCTGTGGCCACCAGGAGCGATGTCACCGGCGGGAGCCGGAACAGCCGGGAGATCAGGTACGTTCCGCCGAAGCTCACCGCCACCACCGCCGCGATCAGCACCAGGGCCAGCCAGCCCAGTCCCAGGACGTCCATAACGCTCACCTTCAGCCCCAGCAGGACAATCCCGCCGCGCATCAGGTGCTTGCCGGCGAAGTCCAGCCCCGGGCGCGCCCTGCCGGCAGTCCACACTCCAGCGGCCGGCAGGTTGGCGGCCAGGACGCCCAGGACCACCGCCAGGGTCATGACGGGGAGAACGGGAACGAGCCAGTGGACCAGGAAGGCCGCGGCCAGGGCAACGGCCGCCGTGGCCAGGCCCGGGAGCAACCGGTCAGCCCTCCCGGGGATGCCCGGGTGCGGGGTAGGAAGGCTTCTACTGACTGGCACTCACCTACTGTGCCGGAAAGGACACGGAATCCACGAACCACACCACCTTCGCCAACACGCCACAATGGATGGCGGTAATGAATTCGAAACAAAAAGATGGTTGGCTATTGGACATGTCAGACCTATTCCAGGATTACTCGGTGGCCGCCGGCCGCACCGGGGCCTATGACGAGATGTTCGCTCCCGGGCAAGAGGCACGGGGCTCCTACGAGCAGGTGGCGGACGCCTTGCGCAAGCTCTCCCTTGCCGATGTCAGCGCCAGGGCGGATTCGATGGCGCGCACGTTCCTGGACCGTGGCGTCACCTTTGACTTTGCCGGCGAGGAGCGCCCCTTCCCGCTCGATATCGTCCCCCGGGTCATCCCCGCGGCTGAATGGGACGTGCTTGAACGCGGCGTCGCCCAGCGCGTGCACGCACTCGAGGCCTTCCTCAACGACGTGTACGACAAGATGAACGTGGTGTCCGACGGCGTGATACCCCGGCAGCTGGTGACCACCAGCGCACACTTCCACCGTCAGGTCCACGGCTTCGAACCTGCAGGCGGCGTCCGGGTGCACATCTCCGGCATCGACGTCGTCCGTGATGCCGCCGGAACCTTCCGGGTCCTGGAGGACAACGTGCGCGTCCCCTCCGGCGTGAGCTACGTCCTGGAGAACCGCCGCGCCATGGCCAAGGGCCTGCCCGAGGCGTTCGGCCAGCAGCTCATCCGCCCCGTGGAGGAGTACCCCCGCCGGCTCCTCTCGGCCCTGCGCAAAACCGCGCCGGCCGGCGTGGACGACCCCACCGTCGTCGTCCTGACCCCCGGTGTGTTCAACAGCGCCTACTTCGAGCACACCCTCCTGGCGGGCCTGATGGGTGTTGAGCTGGTGGAGGGCCGCGACCTCATCTGCCGCGGTAACCGCGTCTACATGCGCACCACCGCCGGTGAGCAGCGCGTTGACGTCATCTACAAGCGGATTGACGACGACTTCCTGGACCCGCTGCAGTTTCGGGCCGATTCCATGCTCGGCTGCCCCGGACTCGTCAATGCTGCCCGGGCAGGCGGGGTGACCATCGCCAACGCCGTGGGCAACGGCGTCGCGGATGACAAACTGGTCTACAGTTACGTCCCTGACCTCATCCGCTACTACCTCAACGAGGAACCCATCATCGCGAACGTGGACACCTTCCGCCTCGAGGAGAAGGAAGCGCGCGAGTACACCCTGGACAACCTGTCAGAGCTCGTGGTCAAGCCGGTGGACGGCTCCGGGGGGAAGGGCCTGGTCATTGGCCCGGACGCCTCGAAGGACGAACTCGACGCTCTCCGCCAGCGCGTCATCGCCGATCCCCGGGGGTGGATCGCGCAGCCGGTGCTGCAGCTCTCCACCGTGCCCACGCTGGGCGGGGACAAGTTTGGCCCCCGCCACGTGGATCTGCGCCCTTTTGCCGTGAACGACGGCGACGACGTCTGGGTGCTCCCGGGCGGCCTTACCCGCGTCGCGCTCAAAGAAGGGTCGCTGATCGTGAACTCCAGCCAGGGCGGGGGTTCCAAGGACACCTGGGTCCTCGCGGATTCGCCCCAAGTGCCGGTGGAGACCGTGCCGCGGCAGTCCATCTCCGTCCGCGAGCGTGTTTCCGTGTGGCCGGTCGAAAGCAACTGGCGCGACCGCCAGTCGGAGCAACAGCAGTGAGCCGGGGCACCATCGCTCCCATGTCTTTTTCAGTGTCGGGCCTGCAGGAGGTAGCCGCGAATGCTTAGCCGTATTGCCGAGTCCCTTTTTTGGATCGGCCGTTATGTGGAGCGCGCCGATGGCACCGCCCGCATCCTCGATGTGCACCTGGAGCGGCTGAACCACCTGCCCATGGATGAACGCAAAAGCGTGGCAAAGGAACTCCTGGCTGTGATGGGTGCCCGCCCGCAGAGCGAGGACTTTGGCCTGCCTGAACTGCTGCACGCCCTGGCTTACGACAAGACCAGCGCCACCTCCATTGCGGGGTCGCTGGGAGCCGCACGGGAGAACGCCCGCCGCGCCCGTGAAACGGTTTCCTCCGGCCTTTGGGAGAGCCTCAACACCACGTACTACGGGCTGAGCCAGCACCGTAAAGACGTGGTGGGCACCTACCGCTTCTGCAACTGGACACTGGAACGCACCGCCATGGTGAGCGGCCTCGCGGACACCACGGTGAGCCATGACGAAAGCTGGCTGTTCCTGGTGCTGGGGCGCTCCCTGGAACGGGCCGACATGACCGCCCGCATGCTTTCCACCCGCGACGTCCTGTCCGCCGGCATGTCCTGGGTCAACATGCTCCGGTGCGCCGGAGCCTACGAGTCCTTCCTGCGTACCCGGCGCGCGGCCTTTGGTGACCAGCACGCCGCCGAGTTCCTGCTCCTGGACCGGCTGTTCCCGAGGTCCATTGTTTACGCGCTGCGGGACGCTGATGAATGCCTCGCGAAGCTGGATCCCTCCGCCCAGCGCGTGGGCTTCATCAACGACGCCCGCCGGATCGTGGGCCAGGCCCGCACGTTCCTTGAGTTCCACCGCACGGACGACCTGATGTCAGAGCTGCCCGAACACATGGAACGCGTGCAGAAGGCAGTGTCCCAGGCCTCGGACGCCATTTCCCGTAAGTACTTCAATCAGGCAGACGAACTGGCCTGGGTGGGAGAAGTTTCATGACCCGGCTGAGCATCGTGCACAAGACGGCCTACAAGTACAACAAGCGGGTCACGCTGTCCTACAATGAGGCCCGCATGACGCCCCTCACCGATTCCCAGCAGGTGGTGCTGGAATCGGTGGTCAAGGTCTCGCCTTCGCAGGCAGCAGTGAGCACGTACCGCGACTACTGGGGGACCAGGGTCACGGCATTCGACATGCAGATGCCGCACGAGCACCTCGAGGTGGTCTCCAACATCACGGTGGAAGTGCACCGCGCCGAGAAGATCCCCTCCGAGTCCGACATTGTGGGCTGGGACGTCCTCGCCTCACCCGAGACCCTCAATACGTACAGCGACTGGCTTCCCCAGTCCCGGCTGAGCGGTCCCGGGGACGAGGTCCTTGGCCTCATCCCCGGGGTGGTGGCAGGGAAGAACCCGCACGACGCCGCGATGGCAGTGTTCGAGTGGATGCGCGGTGAGATGACGTACATGTCCGGCTCCACCGCCGTCACCACGAACGCCGAGGAGGCCTGGGGCCAGCGCAAGGGCGTGTGCCAGGACCTCGCCCACCTCGCCATCGGCGCGCTGCGGAGCTGCGGCATCCCGGCCCGCTATGTCTCGGGTTACCTGCACCCGCGGTCCAGCGCCGGCATCGGCGAAACCGTGGCCGGGCAGTCACACGCCTGGCTGGAATTCTGGGACGGTGACTGGCGCAGCTGGGACCCCACCAACCACAAGCCCGCAGGCGACTTCCACGTCACGGTGGCCCGGGGGAGGGACTACCGGGATGTGCCCCCGTTGAAGGGCATCCTGTCCGGCGGCGGCGGGTCGGCGCTGAACGTCAGCGTGGAGATCACCCAGCTGGCCTGACCGGCCTGGCCAGTCAAATGACAGCTACACGAGGGGCGTCCGCATCTGCGGGCGCCCCTGGTGTTTTACTCGGGTGATGCCTTGGCGGCGCCGCTGAGCTGGGTCCACCAGGTGAGTGGTTCGGTTACCTTGAACCGCCGGCCCGTGATGCTGTCCGGTGCGATCCGGACGAACGCGTCCTTTTTGCCCGCCTGCCAGGGGAAAAGGTAGAGCTCGGCAGTAGCCAGGACTTGGTCTGTTCCGGTGACGACGTCGGCAGTGCCTTTGACCACGACGCTCCAGGCCAGCCCGCTGTCCGGATCCACGCCGTCCGCCTCCAGTGCCACCGCTGCGCTCTTCGACGCACCGGCCAGCTTTGTGCCTTCGCCGGTACGGAACACAAGTGTTCCGCCGTCAACGGTGTAGTTGATGGGGAAGATGTCCGGACGACCGCCGGCCAGGACAGCAAGCCGGCCGACGGACACCGTCCGCAGCAAGGCCCAGCACTCGTGGTGTTCCAGGTTCTGTACGTCGGGGGAGGTCTCGTGGCTCATGCCGCCGAGCATACGCCTACCAGGGGCTTGGCTTGTAGTCCTTGAGGAACACGCCGTACTGGTCCTCGCCGCTCTCGCCCATCACGATCGGATCGTAGACCCGTGCAGCCCCGTCCACCAGGTCCAGGGGCGCGTGGAAGCCTTCCTCCATCAGCCGTACCTTGGTGAAGTGGGGGCGCTCGTCGGTGATCCAGCCGGTGTCGACGGCAGTCATCAGGATGCCGTCACTGTCCAGCATCTCCTGGGCGCTGGTCCGGGTCATCATGTTCAGCGCAGCTTTGGCCATGTTGGTGTGCGGGTGGCCGGGGCCCTTGTAGGCGCGGGAGAACTGGCCCTCCATGGCGGAGACGTTCACGATGTACTTCCGCCGCGCAGTGGACTGTTTCATGGCGGAGCGCAGCCGGCTGACCAAAAGGAACGGGGCCGTCACATTGCAAAGCTGGACCTCGAGCATCTCCAGCGGGTCCACCTCGTCCACAACCTGCGTCCAGCTGTTGATCGTCGCGAGGTCAGGGACCAGCCCGCCGGCGTCGATTGCCGTTCCCGAAGCAATGCGTTCCAGGGACGCGGAACCGGTGGAGAGGGCCAGGGAGGTGATGGCGTCGCCGGCAAGGACAGGATGCTCGGTGACGCTGCTGGCCAGGGCCAGGGGGTGCTTGTCGTGGGCGTGGCCGAAGGTCACCAGTTCGGGCCCGCCGTTGGCCTGCTCGAGGGCTGCCGGCAGCGGTTCGTCCTCAGCGTCCACAAGCGGCTTGTAGGCGTTGCCGGACCGGCGCACGGTCTGGGCTGCGTTGTTGATGATGATGTCCAGCGGGCCGGCCTCATTCAGCGAGTCCGTTAAGGCCATGACCTGGGCCGGGTCCCGCAGGTCGATGCCCACGATACGGAGCCGGTGCAGCCACTCGCCGCTGTCCTCCATGGCCGCAAAGCGGCGGGCGGCGTCCTTGGGAAACCGTGTGGTGATGGTGGTATGGGCGCCGTCGCGGAGCAGCCGGAGCGCGATGTACATGCCGATCTTGGCCCGACCCCCGGTGAGCAGGGCGCGGCGGCCCGTGAGGTCCGTGCGCGCGTCGCGCTTGCCGTGGTTGAAGGCGGCGCATTCCGGGCAGAGCTGGTGGTAGAAGGCGTCAACCTGGGTGTAGTGCTGTTTGCAGATGTAGCACGGGCGGGACCGGATGAGGTGGCCAGCCACCTTGCCGGTGGCGGAAGGAGCCAGCTTGTTCCCGCGGGTTTCGTCGTCGATCCGGTCCGGGGCTGCGGTGGCCGTCTGGGCGATCACTGCCCGGTCCGCCTCGGAGATCAGGTCCCGCTTGGTGACGCGGCGGTGCCTCTTGACGGCCTTGAACATCTTGCCGGTGGCCCGGCGCACCGAAACGTAGTCCGGATGTTCCTCGTCATAGGCGTGGATCGCGTTGAGGACCTTGAGGCAGGCCTGGATTTCCTCAGGCGTCAGATCGGGGGAGCTCATTGTACCGATTTTACAGCCTGGGATCTCCTGCCGGCCCCCCCTCAACAGGGCCGGCAGCGCGGAGCGCGCGGCAGGAGCGCTCCCGGCAGCGATCAGGAAATACGCGCGCCGGGCGCCATTTCCGCTGCTGCTGCAGCGTGCGTCCTGGCAACCTTGTCAACGGACTCACGGACGTCCGGGTACTGGGCGGCTGCAGCCTTGACGGCGTTCGGCACAAGATGCAGGTTGGCGGCCGCCAGCTTGCGCTCTTCTTCGCCGGGCTCCGGCACCTCCTGGCCCTTGGACAGCACAGTAATGCCGGAGTCGGTGACCTTGAAGCCGCGGGCGCGGTCCAGTTCCGGATCCAGTCCGATCGCCGCGCCGGCCGGCACCTTGACGTTCTTGTCGAGGATCGCCCGGTTGATAACGGCGCCCTCGCCGATCTGCACCTTGTCCATCAGCACCGAATCGATGACCCGGCTGCTCGTTGCCACATAGACATCGTTGGAGAGGACCGAACCCTCCACAACACCGCCAGAGATCACCACGCCGCTGGAAACGATCGAGTCCAGGGCAGTGCCAACCGTGTTGTTCTGGCCGCGGACGAATTTGGCCGGCGGGGAAATGCTCTGCCGCGTGTAGATGGGCCACTCGGAGTTGTACAGGTTGAAGACCGGCAGCGGGGAGATGAGGTCCATGTGCGCGTCATAGAAGGAGTCGATGGTGCCGACGTCACGCCAGTACGTGCGGTCCCGCTCGGTGGAACCGGGGATGTCGTTGAGGGTGAAGTCGTAAACGCCGGCCTCGCCCTGATTCACGAAGTAGGGGATGATGTCCCCGCCCATGTCGTGCTTGGTGTCGAGACGCTCGGCGTCGACGTGCAGCGCCGCGACGAGAGCGTCTGCGTCGAAGACGTAGTTGCCCATGGAGGCCAGGAACTGTGAGGGATCTGCCGCCAGGCCGGGCGTGCTGGCCGGCTTCTCCACGAAGGCGGCAATCTTCTGGGGATCGTTCTGGTCCACTTCGATGACGCCGAACTGGTCAGCCATGTGCAGGGGCTGCCGCACTGCGGCGACCGTCGCTTTGGCCCCGCTGTTGACGTGCTGCGCCACCATCTGGGCGAAGTCCATGCGGTAGACATGGTCCGCGCCGACCACCACCACGATGTCGGGGTTGGCGTCCTGGATGAGGTTCAGCGACTGGTAGATGGCGTTGGCGCTGCCGAGGAACCAGCTCTTGCCCACGCGCTGCTGCGCCGGGACGGAGGCAACGTAGTTGCCCAGCTGCGTGGACATCCGCCAGGTCTCGGAGATATGCCGGTCCAGGCTGTGCGATTTGTATTGGGTGAGGACAACGATCTGCAGGTAGCTGGAGTTCACCAGGTTGGACAAGGCGAAGTCGATCAGGCGGTAGCTTCCCGCAAAGGGTACCGCGGGTTTCGCGCGGTCTGCCGTCAGTGGCATCAGTCTGTTTCCCTCGCCGCCTGCGAGGACAATGGCCAGGACTCTTTTGTTCAACGGCATAATGGTCGCTCCTGTACGCCTTCGTAACTCCCCAAGACAGTCCGGCATGCCCGGACTCCTTCACACTAGAACAGTTATGCGTGAAGGACTACCTTGGGACTTGTGCGAATAGACATTGTGACTAAAGAGTTTCCGCCGGAGATCTATGGTGGCGCAGGTGTCCACGTGGCCGAATTGAGCAGGGTGCTTAGTAAGCATGTTGACCTGCAGGTTCGTGCATTTGGGGCTCCCCGCGATGCCGACTACCATGGCGCGGCGGTGACTTCCTACTCGGTGCCGGAGGATCTCGGCTCGGCCAACGCCGCGGTGCAGACGCTGGGCGTGGACCTGCGGATCGTTCCCGACGTCGAGGGCGCGGACCTGGTCCATTCGCATACCTGGTACGCCAACATGGCGGGACATCTTGCGTCCCTGCTGCACGGGATTCCGCATGTTCTCAGCGCCCACAGCCTGGAACCGCTCCGCCCGTGGAAGGCGGAGCAGCTCGGCGGAGGCTACGCCCTGTCCTCCTGGGTGGAGAAGACCGCCTACGAGGCCGCAGCGGCCATCATCGCTGTCTCGGAAGGCATGCGGCAGGACATCCTGCGCAGCTACCCTGACGTGGACCCGGCCAAGGTGCGGGTGGTCCACAACGGCATCGACGTTGAGCTGTGGAACCGCGACGAGGACATCGAAGCGGTCCGCGCCCTGGGCATTGATCCGGACAAGCCGAGCGTCGTTTTTGTGGGGAGAAACACGCGCCAGAAGGGGGTTCCCTATCTCCTGCGGGCCGCCGCGAAGCTTCCTGCCGACGTCCAGCTGGTCCTCTGCCTGGGCGCCGCTGACACTCCCGAACTGGCCGCGGAGACTGCCCGCCTGATCGAGGACCTGCAGAGGGAGCGCACCGGCGTTGTCCTGATCGAGCGCATGCTGCCCCGCAACGAGCTCATCCAGGTCCTCAGCCACGCCACGGCCTTTGCCTGCCCCTCCATCTACGAACCCCTCGGCATCGTGAACCTCGAAGCCATGGCCTGCGGCGCAGCAGTGGTGGCGAGCGCCACCGGTGGTATCCCTGAAGTGGTGGAGCACGGCCGGACCGGCCTCCTGGTGGACCTGGAGCAGGTGACGGACGGTACCGGGACACCCCTGGACCCGGAAAAATTCGTCACCGAGTTCGCCGCCGCCCTCACCGAGGTTGTCTCGGACCCCGAGCGGGCCCGCGCCATGGGACAGGCCGGCCGGCTCCGTGCCGAACAGCACTTCTCCTGGGAATCCATCACCGAAACCACGCTCGAGGTGTACCGCTCGGTGCTCCCGGCGCAGGGCCAGACTTCCTAGGGAAATAACGACGGCGCCGCTCCCCGCGCAAGGGGAGCGGCGCCGTCGTCGTTCCTGGCGTCAGGGGACGATCAATTGCGCTTGCCTGCAGCGCTGCGGGCGATCAGCACCTTTTCGTCAACAGGCGCCTGACCGCTGGCGCGCTGGCTTCGAAAGTAGGCGCGGGCCTCGTCCTGCCGCTTCTTCTCGGCACCGGTGGCAATCGTTGCCCGCACGTGCTGCTCGCCGTAACCGAAGGCGTCCACGAGGTCCACGGCATGCGGGCGGAGCTTGACCAGCAGCCTGTTGATGTACTCGCCCACTGTGCGGCCCCGCTGCATGGAAAGGCGGCCGTTCATGAGGTACCAGGACAGGTTTTTTTCGATCAGGGAAAGGCCGAACAGGTCGCGCAGCCAGGTCAGCACCGTTTTGGTGCCGGGGTCCGTGACATCGCGGAGCGCGTCCGTGAAAGCCTCCCACTGGAGCAGCTCGGCGTGTGCCTGGGCTGCGTCAATGAGTTCATTCTGGTGCCGGTTGAACAGGGCCGCGCCCTTCTCCTGGGACAACCTGCCCGTGCCCTTGAGCGCTGTCGCAGCTTCAGCCACCATGGTCTGGACGCGGTCGGTGAGGAGCGCGCGCTGGCCCTCCTCGTCGCGCAGGGCGATGGCCGCCTTCTGCACGGAGCCGGTGTCGGCGACGAACTGTGCCACCTGGCGCAGGCCGGTGCGGTGGATGGCCGCGCCGGTAGCCTGGCCCACCACGTAACGGGCCAGCACCCCGAAGTCGACGCTCCGGAATTCCTTGGCGTAGTCGGCGAGCAGCCGTTTGGCGACGAGCTGCAGCAGGACGGTGTTGTCGCCCTCAAAGGTGGCGTAGACGTCCAGGTCGGCCCGCAGCGACGAGAAGCGGTTCTCGATCAGGAACCCCGCGCCGCCGCAGGCTTCGCGGCATTCCTGCAGGGTGTCCAGAGCGTGCCAGGTGCTCAGCGGCTTCAGTGCAGCAGCGAGGGTTTCGAGGTCCTGGCGGTCTTCATCCGTGTCATGGGCGCCGGAGAACACGTCGTCGAACTTCGCCAGCAGCTGCTCGTGGGCAAAACTGGCCGCGTACGTGGTGGCCAGCCTCGTGAACAGGCGCTTTTGGTGGCGCTGGTAATCGAGGAGCACTTCCTCTTCCGTGTGCGAAGAGGCGTTGAACTGGCGCCGCTCCGTGGCGTACTGAATGGCGGCCTTCAAGGCCAGTTTGGATGCGGCCACGGCAGCGCCGTCGAGGGATACGCGGCCCTGCACCAGGGTGCCCAGCATGGTGAAGAAACGGCGGCCCGGGCTGGCGATGGGGGAGCTGTACCGGCCGTCGGCATCCACGTCCCCGTAGCGGTTCAGCAGGTTGGTCCGCGGGATCCGGACATCGGTGAAGTGCAGCCTGCCGTTGTCGATGCCGTTGAGACCACCCTTGACGCCGTCGTCCTCACCGCCGATGCCCGGCAGGAACTCTATCGTGGCAGGGTCCCGGAGATCCACGTAGAACGCGTGGACCCCGTGGTTGACGCCCCGGGTAACCAGCTGGGCGAAGACCACCGCGGCCAGGCCGTCAGTGGCCGCGTTTCCGATGTAATCCTTCCAGGCAGCCCGGAAGGGGGTGTGCAAAACGAATTCGTCAGTGGAAGGGTCATACGTGGCGGTGGTGGCGATGCTGGCCACATCCGAGCCGTGCCCCGTCTCCGTCATGGCGAAGCAACCGGGGATCTCCAGGTTCATGATGCCCGGAAGCCACTTGGCGTGGTGTTCAGCGGTGCCGAGGTGCATCACCGCGGAACCAAAAAGCCCCCACTGGACGCCGGCCTTGATCTGCAGCGAAGGGTCCGCCACCACCAGTTCTTCGAAACCGGCGATGTTGCCGCCGTGGTCATCTGAGCCGCCCAAGGACTCGGGGAAGGCCCGGTGCACGGCCTCGTTCTGCACGAGGTATTTAAGCTGGCCGAACACCCTGGCGCGGTGTTCAATGTGCGTCAGGCCTTCGATCTTGTGCAGTTCCGATGACGCTGCGAGGCTCCGGGCCTGGAGCCGGACCGCGGCCCACTTGCCAAGGAGTTGCCCGCCCAGCGCGTCGACGTCGACGGCGGGCTGTGCGAAGGCTCCGTCGGAGCCGGAGCCGAAGCCGGCGGCGGCCGCTGTGGCGGGGCGCTGCCTGTTTCCAGCGGGACGGTCCACTAGTTCAGTCATGTCAATGTCCTTCGTTGGTGCTGACAGATGGGGTGGTGGTGCTGCGGCAAGCAAGGGAGGTATCAGGAGTCAGGGGCGGACAACTTGGGCAATTCAGGAGCGATGCCGACGCACAGCCAGGCGGTGATCTGCCGTGCCATCGCCTCCTGCCCTGGTTTTGTGGGGGAGTCCGGCGTACTAAGCCACTGTTCACCGGCATTCCTGACCAGCCCGATCGCCGCTTTGGGCCAGTATCCGATGACGGCTTCCTTGCCGTCCCCCAGGTGCGAACGCATGGGGGTGGCGATCATCTCGGCGACGGCATCAAAAAAATGTCCCAAGGCAGCGGATCCGGCTGCGGGGTCCTGGGTATTGTCCGGTTCGGCGGCGGAATGCTGTGTGACAAAGGTGTAGACGTTGGGGCTGGTGCTGGCCATCTGAAGGTAGGCGGTGACCATTGCGAGCAAACCTTCGCGCGGGGTGACGGCGCTCTGCGCAGCCTCCTGGATCCGGCGCTGCATCTGGCTGAGGACAACTTCTCCCACTGCCTGCTGCAGCCCGGCCTTGTCCCCGAAATAGCGGTAGAAGACAGACTTGGACGTGCCCGCGGCGGCAGCTATGTCCTCCATGGACGCCTCGCTGCCCAGCGCGTGGACCGCCCGGCGGGCTGACTTGATCAGCGCCCTGCGCCGCTCCTCCCGGTGGCTCTGCCAGCGGGACGACCGCCCATCTCCGGGCACGGCGGCAGCGGAGGGCCCGGGCCCTGATTCCTGGATGTTCACGATACCCAGCGTATCAGGTACGCTGGGTATCGGTAATCGAACGTGACCCGAGGAGATACCCATGTCCATTGACGGACAGCCCACCACCGGACCTGACGCCGCCGGAACTTCCGCCGCAGCCTCCGTCCCGGCACACCGCAAGGCAGTTATCGTGGGAGGCAACCGAATTCCGTTTGCGCGGTCCGGCGGGGCCTATGCCAAGTCCTCGAACCAGGACATGCTGACTGCAGCCTTGGACGGACTGATCGCACGGTTTGGGCTTCAGGATGAACGGATCGGGGAAGTGGGCGCCGGTGCGGTGCTCAAGCACTCACGGGACTTCAATCTCACCCGTGAAGCCGTCCTCGGTTCTGCCCTGTCTCCTGAAACGCCCGCTTACGACCTCCAGCAGGCATGCGCCACGGGCCTGGAAACTGTCGTGGGACTGTCCAACAAGATCAAGCTGGGCCAGATCGACTCGGCGATCGCCGGTGGCGTCGACTCTGCCTCTGATGCGCCCGTGGTGGTCAGCGAAGGACTCCGTGAGGTGATCCTCGACCTCAACCGGGCCAAGACCCTTCCGCAGCGGCTGCAGATCCTCAGCCGCCTGCGGCCGAAGGACCTGGCCCCGCTGGCTCCGGGAACGGCCGAGCCGAGGACCGGGCTGTCCATGGGGGAGCATCAGTCACTGACCACGGCCCAATGGAAGATTTCGCGGGAGGCGCAGGACGAAGTGGCCCTGAACAGCCACCGGAACCTCGCTGCCGCCTACGACGCCGGCTTTTTCGATGACCTTCTCACTCCCTACCGTGGGCTGACGCGGGACGGCAACCTGCGGCCGGACACTTCCCAGGAAAAGCTTGCAACCCTGAAGCCGGTCTTCGGCAGGAACCTCGGTGCTGACGCCACCATGACGGCCGGCAACTCCACCCCGCTGACGGATGGCGCCTCCACCGTGCTGCTGTCCTCCGAGGAGTGGGCCGACGCCCGCGACCTGCCCAAGTTGACCGCTGTGGTGGACGCCGA
This sequence comes from Arthrobacter sp. Z1-9, assembly GCF_054792695.1. Lineage (NCBI taxonomy): Bacteria > Bacillati > Actinomycetota > Actinomycetes > Micrococcales > Micrococcaceae > Arthrobacter > Arthrobacter sp. Z1-9. The sequence goes on from NZ_CP096456.1 coordinate 2,113,493, forward strand.
AGCCGCCGCAGTGGATTTTGTGCACGGAAAAGACGGCCTGCTGATGGCGCCCGTCTTCGCTGTGCCCAGGCTGCTCTCCCGGCACGGGCTCACCTTGGACGACTTTGACTTCATCGAGATCCACGAAGCCTTCGCAGCCACTGTCCTCAGCATCCTGGCTGCGTGGGAGGACGAGGAATTCGGGCGGACCCGGCTGGGATTGCCGGGTGCTTTTGGCAAAATCGACCGGTCGAAGTTGAATGTCAACGGGTCCTCGCTTGCCGCGGGCCATCCGTTCGCCGCAACCGGTGGCCGGATTGTAGCTTCGCTCGCCAAGGCGCTCCACGAAAAAGCCGGCACTGAGGGCCGTCCCGCGCGGGGCCTCGTCTCGGTCTGCGCAGCCGGCGGACTCGGCGTCGCCGCAATTCTTGAATCGCTGTAGGGGGAACGGATGACAGACAAGTACGCCCAACTGGTTAACCAGGGCCTGGGCAAAAACGTAGCCAAAAAGCTCGGGCTGCCCCAGCCGGCAGTGCTGCGCCGGTACAAGCCCGGCCAGCCCTTGATTACCGGGCCCATCCTGGTCCAGGGCGGCACCGCCGGTGCCGACAGCCTGGCCGCCGAACTGCTGTCGTGGGATCTGGACGTCAGGCGGCACGCCGTTCCGCGGGAGAAGCTGGGTGCCATCATCCTGGTGCTGGACGAAGTGGCGCAGCCTGAAGACCTCGGGAAACCCATCCTCTCCGCTGCAGCCTCCCTCCGGGACCTGGCTGCGGGCGGCCGTGTGATCACCGTGTCCCGGCCCGCCCCGGACGCGACTTCCCCGGCGGCCGCAGCCGCGCGCCAGGGGGTGGACGGGTTCCTGCGCTCCCTGGCCAAGGAACTGCGTGCCGGTGCCACCGGCAACGGTGTTCTCCTGGCGCCGGACGTCACCACGACGGACGCAAGCGCGCTGGCGGCGGTCCGGTTCTTCCTCTCCGGCCGCTCCGCTTTTGTGGACGGCCAGTTCATCACGGTGTCCACGACGGCGGGAGAACTTCCAGGGGACTCTGAGAAGCCCCTGGCCGGGAGGATCGCCGTCGTCACCGGAGCGGCCCGCGGCATTGGTGCGGCCATAGCCCGGACACTGCACCGGGATGGCGCCACTTTGGTGCTGGTGGACATCCCCGCGGCGGGCGACCAGCTCGCTGCGGTGGCAAATGAGGTACGGGGGACTGCCCTCCAGCTGGACATCAGCAGGGAGGACGCCGGGCAACGGATCCTCCAGCACGCCGTCCAGCGGCTGGGGCGCCTGGACATCATGATCCACAACGCCGGCATCACCAGGGACAAACTCCTGGCAAACATGGATGAGGCGCGCTGGAACTCGGTGATCAACATCAACATCGCTGCCCAGCTCCGGATCAATAAGGCCCTCCTCGCCTCAGAACACTTCCGCACGTCGCCCCGGATCGTCTCCGTCGCCTCCACCAGCGGCATCGCCGGCAACCGCGGGCAGACAAACTATGCGGCGTCGAAGGGCGGAGTCATGGGGATGGTCCGGGCCACAGCTCCGCTTCTCGCAAGGCATGGCGGAAGCATCAACGCCGTCGCGCCGGGGTTCATTGAAACCGAGATGACGGCCCGGATTCCCTTTGCCCTGCGGGAGATGGGCCGGCGCCTGAACTCCCTGCAGCAGGGTGGCCAGCCAACCGACGTCGCAGAAACCATCGCCTTCCTGGCGAGCGACGCGGCAGGCGGTATCAACGGCGAGGTGCTCCGGGTGTGCGGCCAGAACCTGGTGGGGGCATGACGCCTGTCCAGCCGCTCATCCTGGGCGAAATGCCGTCGCTTTCCAAGCTGTACGTGAATGCGGCGGCCCAGGCAGCCCGGCGCCGGCTGCTTGGGGCGCATGACGGCTCAGCCCTTCCGGCCGAGAGCCACGAAGTCCGCGGCGTCACGGTGGATGTCGGCAACCTTACGGCGTACCAGCACCTCATTGGCGAAACTGCCAGTGACGTTCTGCCTGCAGGATTCATCCACGCTCTGGCGTTTCCGCTCGCAATGAGCGTTATGAACCGGGACGACTTTCCCTTGCCGTTGCTCGGCATGATCCACTTGCGCAATTGCGTGGAACACAGGTTGCCGCTGCTCTTCACCGACGCCCTGGTCATCACCGCGCACGTGGAAAACCTTCGTGGTCACCGGTCAGGCACACAGGTGGACCTGGTGGTCGAGGTCAGGAGGGCCGGAACAGAGGAGATTTCCTGGCGCGGGGTCTCCACGTACCTTGCCAAGGGCGTCTTCCTGCCTGGAATCGACAAACCCACGGCCGCCCCGGCGCGGCCGGAGTTCACGGCTCCTGATCCCACTGGCCTCTGGCAGCTCGGAGTCGACACCGGCAGGGCCTACGCGGCAGTGTCCGGGGACTTCAATCCCATCCACCTCAGCGTGCTGTCCGCCAAAGCGCTGGGAATGCGCCGCTCCATCGCCCACGGCATGTATCTTGCGGCCAGAGCCCTGGCCGACGTCGGCGCCGTCCGCGGGGATTCCTTCACCTGGGAAGTCGAGTTCGAGGCGCCGGTTTTCCTTCCCTGCCGGGTCGCCCTGGACATCAGTACGGTGCAGGAGGCGGCAGGAGCCTGGGAGCGTTCCGACTTCGTGGCCTGGAATCCCCGCTCCGGCCGCCGTCACTTCAGCGGCTCAGTCGCCGCCCTTTAGAGGTTCGTGCTGCGGCAATGCCTGCGCGTCATCCGGGCGGACGGCGCGCAGGATCCGGTGGAGGCTCAGGAGGATGGATTCGGAAGCCGGAACCGCGCCCTCGTCCACCTTCCTGTCGGCGGTGGCGGCCATGCAGGCTTCCACCGCCGTCTTCGCTGACTGATGGAGATCCTCTTGCTGTTGCAGGTCTTCATCACTGAAGGAGCACAGCAATTCGCCTGTGGCAGTGATGGCGCCGGCAAGCGGACCGTTGTCCTGCAGCGGAACGGTGTACGGTACATCGCTGTCCCAGATGACGTCGGAGAGGACGTCCGTCATGTCCTGGATGTGGAAGGTTACCCTCTCCAGTTGGCGAAGGTTCCGGTAGTCACGGTCCATGTCCCGGGGGTGGAATTTGCGGCGGGGGTTGGCGCGCCGGCTCGCGTCGGCTTCCTTGACGAGGTGCCGTACGGAACTGGCGGCTGATGCCAGCTCTTCCGAGCGGCGGGACCAATCCTCGTGTTCAGGCGGCCACTCTTCCTTCAGGGCAGCACCCATGTCCGTCAGCTGCCTGCCCAGGGCAAGACGGAGGTCGTCGAGGCTGGCCGCAGCGGCTTTAAGGTGCAGCGGGGGGAAGACCAAAAAGTTCACCGCGATGCCAACGCCAACGCCGGCGCCCATCTGCACCAGGTAGCCGAAGGAAAAGTCGTCCGCATTGTTGCCGCCCACGAGGAGCACCAGCAGGGCCGCCGTCGGAATCCAATCACTGCCCGAGCCGATTCCCGGCAACCCTCCCAGCAGGACCCCAACGCCCATAAAGATCGCGACCGTCAGGGGTGAGGGATCGGCGACATTCACCAGGATGACCGCGAGGCCTATTCCTACGGTGAGTCCGGTGAGGGCCTGGAAGCCTTGCCGGACCGAGCCGGCCACGTTGTGGTACATCGCCACCAGTGCTCCCAGCGGCGCGTAGTAAGGATAATTTGCTGCCGCCCCGGGCATGAGCGGGGCGATCAGGAAAGCCAGGCCTGCGGCCAGGGCCGCCTTGGCCGCCAGCTGCAGGCGCTGTGCAGCGAACGCCGCGGCCAGCCCTTCCACTGCCTGCTTCAGATACTGGGTCCCCTTGGCCCACCGGACTGCCGGACGTGCTTGAGAATTGCCCATCCGATCCACCCTACGGGGCGCAGGCACCAGGGGACAAAGCTGCTGGTCAGGCCGGTGGCAGAAGCACTGTCAGGACAAAGCTGCCGCTGAACGCCGCACTGCGGCCGCCAATTGGTGCGCCTTCCCGGCCGTGCGGCCGTCCTCTGCCCGCCGTGGAATGTAGCCGAACCCCAGTCCATATGCCGGGTCCGCGAAGCCGAGGGCAGCGTTGGCGCCTTCATGGCCGAAGGCACGGTGACTGCCGAAGTTCCGGGAAGGATGCGGCTTCATAAACACCACGGCAAAAGCGTTATCCAGGCCTGAGGATCGGTCCAGGCCCCACACCTGTTCCTGGGACATCAGCTCCACCGTTGCAGGGGTCAGAAAAGCTTCCGAGCCACCGACCCCGGTGGTGGCTGCGGCATACAGCCGGGCAAGTCCCTCAGCGGATCCCACGCCGCCGGCCGCCGACATTCCTGCACCGCGGACAGTGCGGATGTTGGGGAGCTCCATAATGGTGCTGACGGGTGCGTTGCTGTTCAGCCCGTCCAGGCTGAGCGGATCGACCCAGGGCTGGTGCGGATCCGTGGTGTACAGGACATCGCGATAGCGGGGCTCCAACTCCCCCGGCAGGCCCAGGAAGAAGTCGATGTCCAGTGCCGTCCGGATCCGGCGGTCATAGATGCCCTGCAGCGATTCTCCTGCAGTGCGGCGGCACAGCTCCTCCATGAGGATCCCGATGGTCAGGGCGTGATAGCCGAATTGCCGCCCGGGCTGCCACGACGGCCGGGCCGCGGCCAGGCGGGCGGCAGCGCCAGGGGTGGTGAACTCGTCCAGGGCGTAACCGCCCTCAACCCCCATGATTCCGGCCTGGTGGGACAGCGCCTCACGCACCAGCAGCTGGTCCTTGCCATGGGCCGCGAATTCCGGCCAGTAGTGGGCAACCCTGGCATCGAGGTTAATCAGTCTGTCCTGGACCAGGAGTGCGACCACCATGGCTGCCACTCCTTTTGAGCAGGAGTACGCGCCGGTTACCGTGTCTTCGCCCATGTCAGGCCCGCCAGTGAGTCCCACCACCTGCTTCCCGTGATGGTAGGCGGCGAGCTGTGCGCTGTAGTGCGGGTCTTCAGCCAGGAATGATTCGAAGAGCTCCAGTACATTTTCGTAGCCCGGCGCTACAAGGCATTGAGTGGTCTGCATCCGGCCAGTTTAGCCAGAAAGCGCTTTCCTTCAGGAGTGCGGTCCGTGTCCCGGTGCAACTTCTTCGCCGGCCTTTACCGGCCCAGGCGGGGTTCCGTCCCCGAAAGGGCGTCCGCCCAAGGCCTCGCGCCCGTGGGCGTCAAGCCAGCCATCCAGCGCGGGGCCGGCAGGGACGATGCCGGTGGGGTTGATGTCCTCGTGCACGATGTAATAGTGCTGCTTGATCTGCACGAAGTCGGTGGTGTCGCCGAACCCGGGGGTCTGGAACAGGTCGCGTGCGTAGCCCCAGAGTGCCGGCATCTCACTCAGTTTCTGGCGGTTGCATTTAAAGTGGCCGTGGTAGACGGCGTCGAACCGCGCCAAGGTGGTGAACAGCCTCACATCGGCTTCCGTGATGGTGTCGCCTACCAGGTACCGCTGCCGGGAGAGCCTCTCCTCCAGCCAGTCCATGGCCGTCCAAAGCCGGGCGTACGCGGCGTCGTACGCCTCCTGCGAACCCGCAAAGCCGCAGCGGTAGACCCCATTGTTGACCTCGGTGAATACCCGCTTGTTCACCTCGTCGATCTCCTCCCGAAGATGCTCGGGGTACAGCTGGGGTGCGCCGGACCGGTGGAACTTCGTCCATTCCGTCGAGAAGTCGAGCGTGATCTGCGGAAAGTTGTTGGTGACCACGGCACCGGTTGCCACGTCCACCATCGCAGGTACGATAATGCCCCGCGGGTAGCCCGGGAACCGCTTGAAGTAGGCCTCCTGGAGGCGCTCAATGCGCAGGACCGGGTCAACGCCGTCGGGATCCAGGTCGAAAGTCCAGGACCGCGCGTCATGCGTGGGGCCGGGCTGTCCGAGGGAAATGGCATCCTCCAACCCCAGGAGCCGGCGGACAATAACAGTTCGGTTGGCCCATGGGCACGCCCTGGCGGCGATGAGGCGGTATCGTCCGGCCTCCACCGGCCAACCGGGCTCCCCGTTCAGGCCCGGCCTGCCGTCTGAGGTAATCCTGTCCTCGATGTAGTTCGTGTCGCGGTTGAACTCCGCGCCACCCGTTACGTAGGCGCCGCGGGTGCTGTGCTCTGCCGTACCGGCGCTTTCCGCCTGCTTTGCGCTTTTCGTTTCCTGGCTCATAAAACCAACCCTAAACGCCCGCTGGCAGGACTGCAGAGATCGGCTGCCAGGCGACCAGCCAGGACCCGCCCACGAGGACCGTGAACAGGAGAATCCAGACAACTGAAGGAATCGCCGTGGCGCGGAACAGCAGGTACGCGTCCGAACTGGCAAGCCGGTCCCTCCGCCGCAGGTGCACGTGGGTGAGCTTGATGAGGTCACGTACAGCGCCCACCAGCAGTACCAGGCCCAGGATGACGGCCACGTGGCCCACGAAACCGGCCGGCACCAGGACAATAAGGCCTAGATTGATGGCTATTGCGGTGATGGTGATGAGGAACCCTGCGGGGTTACGGAGGAACAGCAGTGCGGCTGCAAGGGCCAACGTGCCGGCCGCAAGGGCGGCAGGACCCCACCCGTTGAAGCCGGACCAGATGAACGCGGCGCCGACGACGGCAGGAACGGGATATCCCCAGAAGCAGGACCAGACGGTGGCAAGTTTGCTCCGGCTGTACGTGGTGGTGGTTCCTGAATGGTCCAGCCGCAGGTGTATCCCTGACAGCCGCTGGCCGCTCGTGACGGCCGCGAAGGCATGTCCCAGCTCGTGGGTGGCAGTCGCAAGCAGGCCCACGTACTTCCAGGACCGGCGGGGGATGGACAGGGCAGTCACTATGCACACCGCCAGCAGCAGCTCCATGAACGTAATGACGGGAACATCCGTGCGGCTGAAGGCGCTGACGAAGCTGTTCCAGGGGTCCCGGGGAAGGTTCACCGAATGCTTCCCGCGGATGAGTGGTCATTTTGAGGCATAAGCCCCTACGGTACTAGGGATGGATGGATGCTGCCGCGGCGCCGGGTGGCGCCCCGCTAAATGAAAGAAAAACACAGGAACAGAGGAAGCGTGTCATCTTTGAAGGAACGGCTGCAGGCCGACGTTGTCATCCATATGAAGGAGCGCAACAAGACTGCGCTGACCACCGTCCGGAACGTCCTGGGCGAGATTGAGACCCGTGAGAAATCGGGTAAGACACCCGTGCAGCTCGATGACGCTCAGGTGACGTCCCTGCTGCAAAAGGAAGCCGCGAAACGCCGGGATACGGCCGGCATCTACGCGGAAGCCGGACAGCCGGACCGGGCGGCAGCGGAAATTGCTGAAGCGGAGGTGATCGAGTCCTACCTGCCGAAGCCCTTGTCGCTGCAGGAGGTGGAGTCGATGGTGGATGAGGTCATTGCCGGGCTCCGTGCCGAGGGGCGCGAGCTGACGCCGCGGCAGATGGGTGAAGTGATGAAGCCCGTGACGGCCAAGGTTGCGGGGCGCTTCGATGGCAAGGAAGTCAGCCAGCTGGTGCGCCAAAAGCTGGCTTAGAGCGGAAAGGCACGTCCACCAAGTGGTGGGCGTGCCTTTGCTCAGTTGGGGGGGCGGCTTGCACCGCCCCGCCTGAGTTCCTGATTTAGCCTTCGCACTCCGTGCAGTAGCTGTGGCCATCCTTCTGGCGCGCAATCTGCGAGCGGTGGCGGACCAGGAAACAGGAGTAGCAGGTGAATTCGTCCTCGGCCTGCGGGATAACCTGCACCACGAGCTCCTCAGCGACAAACTCGCCGCCGGGTACGCCCGCGCCGTCGAGGCCGTCAGCTTCGTCCAGCTCCAAGACAACGCTGCGCGCGTCGGGAGCATTGGCTGACTGGAGCTGCTCGAGAGAGTTGTCCTGCGATTCCTTGACGTCGGAACGCAGTTCGTCGTAATCGGTTGCCACTTTAGGTGCTTCTCTTTTCTTTGGTTCGTCTGTCGCGTATGAAACGTACAGCATCATCCGGGTATTCCCCAATAGCCGGAGTATATTCACCGCCGTTTGGGTAGAGGTTTATAGGAAGCGGCCTCACGGTTCATCAATCTAGTGTGGCTGCACGGGCAAGGAGGTCGCGGTGAACGCTGCGGTCTCCGCACTATCTGAAGGGGTATATGTGGAGCAGCTCACTGCAGAGTTCGGGGGCGCCGGGCGGACCGGCACGGGCGTCGGTCCAGTTCTGGAAAAGTTCGACTCAGTATCAAGGATAGTCGTCCTGCGGGGCGGCGGCCTCGGCGACCTCATTTTCGCCATCCCCGCCATCGCCGCGTTGAAAGCGGCCTACCCGCAGGCTTCCATAACGCTCCTTGGAACCCCGGCGCACAAGGCGTTGATCGCTGCTACGCAAAGCCCGGTGGACGAGGTTCAGGTCCTGCCATTCTCGGAAGGTGTCCGGCCCGGGGTCGAGGACGAGGATGAGCTGGAACGGTTTTTCGAGGAGATGCGGGTTCGCCGTTTTGATCTGGCGGTCCAGGTTCACGGCGGCGGGCGGTATTCCAATCCCTTCCTGCTCCGGCTGGGCGCCCGGCATACGGTGGGGACGCGCACGCCCGACGCAGCAAGCCTGGAGCGGACGGTGCCGTACCTCTATTACCAGCATGAACCGCTGAGGGCTCTCGAAGTGGCCGGGTTTGCGGGTGCGTTCCCTGTTGACCTGGAGGCGCGGTTGGCGCCGGCGGAGGGCCTGCGCCCTTCTCCCCAAGCGGCCGACGGCGACGGCCGGCCTTTGGTCGTGATGCATCCGGGCGCTACTGACCCCCGTCGTCGTTGGCCGGCTGAGCGGTTCGCTGAGCTTGCCGTGGCCTGCGCCGGGGACGGCTTCCAGGCGGTGGTCGTGGGGGATGAGAGTGAGAAGGGACTCGCCGGGCGGATCGTCGAGTTGGCTGGTTCCAGCCAGGTACGTTCAGTGGCCGGCGAACTGGACATGGCAGGTCTGGTGGCACTGCTGGCGGCTGCGGCCGTGGTCGTCGGAAATGACAGCGGCCCGCGCCACCTGGCGCAGGCTCTGGGGGTTCCGACTGTCGGTATCTTCTGGGCCGGCAACGTTATCAATGCCGGCGCACTGGGCCGGAGCCTTCACCGGATCCACGCTTCCTGGGTGACCGCCTGCCCCACCTGCGGCATAGATGTGACCCAGGTGGGCTGGACGGCCCCGCGCTGCTCCCATGACGATTCGGTGGTGGCCGGCATTGCGGCACGGGATGTCCACGAGGATGTCCGCAGTCTTGCGGCCACTGAATTGTCCAGGCAGCAGGCATGAGCGCCACGGAGAGTGCGCCGGTGCAGGAAGCCAACGAGCCGCACGACGGCAAACCCGAGCTTTTGGTCCTTCGAGCATTAAAGCTGGGTGACCTGCTGGTGGCCGTGCCGGCCCTGAAAGCGCTCCGGCGTGAGTTCCCGGATCACCGGCTGCGGTACGCGGCGCAAGGCTGGCTTTCAGAGGCGCTGGGGCTCGTGGGCGGTTACGAACTTCTGCCCACGCACGGCTTGGACGAGCCGCTGGCCATGGAACCAGGCGTTGTGGACGTGGCAGTGAACCTGCATGGCAGCGGACCGGAAAGCCAGGGCAGGATTGAGGCGTTGCAGGCCCGGCACACCATCGGCCACAGGAGCCAGTACCGGGACGGGCCGCCGTGGCGGGCTGAGCTGCATGAGCGGGAACGCTGGGTCAGCCTCCTGGAGTGGCACGGCATCGAGGCCGACCCCCTGGACATCCACCTGAATACTCCGCATGTGCCCAGCCCCGTACCAGGTGCCACCGTCCTACATGTGGGGGCCGCCTACGGCAGCCGTCTCTGGCCGGCCGAGCGGTTCGCGGCTGTTGCCTCCGCCCTTGCCTCTGCCGGGCACAACGTTGTCTTCACCGGTGGCAGCGGCGAAAAGGACCGGGCCCTGGACGTGTGCCTCCGGTCGGGGCTTGAGGAGGATGCAGTGTTGGCGGGACGGCTTGGCCTGGCCGAGTTCGCCGCGACCATTGCAGCGGCGCGCCTGGTGGTCTCCGCCGATACGGGGGCTGCGCACCTGGCTTCCGCCTACGGAACGCCCTCCGTGGTCCTGTTCGGGCCCGCTCCGCCCGAGATTTGGGGTCCGCCCCCGGGTCCGCACGTTGTCCTGACCCGAGCTGAACTGCGGCGGGGGGACACGTTCGCGGCCCAGCCGGATCCGGCGCTGCTGGCAGTCACCGTGCAGGATGTCCTGGCTGCAGTGCGGGGGCTGGGGGTGTTCTAGGGCAGCCTGACTGACCATGTCAGCCGGAGGCCGGTTGAGGACTCCTGCACGACGCCGGGAAGTTCTAAAATGGTGCCATGGGCACTGAGATCGAAATTGCCTTGGTGTTGGCGGTGGCGTTCCTGTGGGTTGTCGGCACTTTCGCCATCCTGTCCGGGATTGACCGGCTGGAGAGGAAGGCCCGGCGCCAGGAGCGCAGGGCCGACCGGGAGCGGCAACGCCGCGTCCAGTACCGCCCGGTTGTAGCCGGCTCGCGGCTGATGGGCCGCGACAGGCAAGGGCGCAGCCGCCTGCGGCCGCACTGAGGTGCGGTATGGCATCACGTGCTACCCCACCCGACTGGGTGGGGCAGCAGATTCGGAGCGCGCCGCACCCGCGATAACCACCGAGTGGGCGGTGGGGCCACCGGCCCGGACCAGGGTGGCAATTGCGCGCGCAATCTTCCGGCCGCCCTGCGATGAAGGTTCAATGGGGTTGGCATAGTCCGCGTCTTCATCGCAGATCAGCCGCAGGTCGATCACCGGTGTACCGGTGGAAAAGGCTGCCCGCGTAATCGAATCATTGAAGAGGGACAGTGCTGCCTTGATAATCCGTTGGTTCGGTTCCGATGGGGGAGTGTCATAGATGGTGCATACCGCCGCGGGCAGGCCCTGCGCCAGGACAGCCGGCAGCATGGCCCGATAGTCGGCGTCGAACCTGTCCCTTCCGGCGTCAAGCAGGAGCAGGGCCTCGGCAACCGAGCCGGGACGCTCCTGCAACAAAGGCGCGTAGCCGAGTGCATCGTTTCCGCCAACGCTGACCACCAGGTGGGTGGCGTCCCGGGGGAGGCCGCGGAGCTGGCGGGCGACGCCGGTGATGACGTCCCCGTCGATGGCCAGCAGCGAACATGTCCAGCCCGGCAGTTCCTGCCGCAGCTGGCTGATGACGTCCGGCCCGCCGTCCACATAGGCAGCGTTGTCGAAAATGGAGTCGCCCAGCAGGACCACATGGCCCGTTTCCTGGTCCTTACCCGTTTCAAAGTCCATGTGGGACATGTTCCACCCTTGCAGGCGCAACCGCTACCTGCCAGCCGGGCCGGAAACGCCGGGGGGACAGCAAGGCCGCGCCACCGCGATGGAGAGCCCTTCGCAGACGTAAGTGGTTGGTCGTCAGCGCGGTGGACGGCCCGTGCCTGCTGTTTGAATGCGGTCTGTCACCACGAGGCGCACAGATTTAGACTGAAGCATTCCGGGCCACCCCGCTGCTTCCGGGACGCGTCGTGGGTCACCAGCCAGGACAGGAGGAAACCTATAGGACATCCGGGACCAAGCTAAATTCTCGCTGGCACCCAGGTCAGAGCAGACCTGCGGACATTCAGGGACTTCATCGGACCCGGCGGCAAAAAACCTAGCGCAGGGCGACGAAGTCATAGGAACCCCCGGGACCGGGGAACTTCTAACGCCCGCTTGGGCGCAACCTAAGGAGAATGCCATGACCACAGCACGTGAAATTATGACCGGCGGCGTTGAATGCATCGGCGAAAATGAAACGCTGGAAGCAGCGGCGCGCAAGATGAAAGACCTGAACGTCGGCGCACTGCCGATCTGCGGTGAGGACAACCGGCTCAAGGGCATGATCACGGACCGGGACATCGTCATCAAGTGCTTCGCGGAAGGCGGCGATCCCCGGACTGCAAAAGCAGGGGATTTTGGCCAGGGCAAGCCCGTCACCATCGGTGCGGACGATTCCATCGAAGAAGCGATCAGCACCATGCAGGAGCATCAAGTGCGCCGGCTGCCGGTGATTGACGGCCACGATCTGGTGGGCATCCTCACCCAGGCAGACATCGCCCGCAACTATCCGGAGGACAGAGTCGGGGAACTTGTGGAGCTCATTTCCTTCTACTGAGTGCATCCCAAGCGCACGAAACGACACTTGCCCACGATGGGGGAGGCAGTCCGGAAAGCCTCCGGTCATTCGGGTTCCCTCCCCGAAGTCGGACAGGTAATCAAAAATCCAAAGCCGCGAGGGCCTGGGCACGGTATCGCACCAGCCCGGGCCCTCGGGCTTTTGGTCGCCTGAATTCAGTTACTCGGTATGGAACAGGTGTCCGTGCCATTATGAGGCGAATTTATAATTTCGTTGTACTAACGGCGTGCTTCGGAGAAGATGATGGCAATAGGTGCGAGTTCTGAATCTGCAACTGCCCTGTGGCGACGCAGGAAAATTCTCCTGGTCCTCAAGATCCCTATTGAGCTCGGCCTGGTCTTGCTGGTGTTTATCACTTTCATGTACGTGCAACACGTGTTCTCGCTAATGCCGATGTACCTGAGCGGTGAGATCACGCCACGCCCTGATGCCGAAGAGGCCCTGATCAGTTCGGCCACCTCGTCCGCAATCCACATCCCGGTCCTGGGTCTGTGGCTTTTCCTGTGGCTCTGGCACCGCAGACTACTGCGAAAGAGCAAGGGGTAGCGGCTCCCTCGCCCATCTGGTCCTGCTCGCCACCGATGGTCAGCCTCTATCGTCATGATCGGCTACGAGGAATGTCGGGCCGACTGGCACATCTGGCTGCCGGCTCCGGCCGAGCAGGAAGAGGTCCGGAACGGTAACCGCTACAACTTCGTCGGCTGCACAATGTCCTCCGCTGCCGGCGCCTGGTCACATGTCCGGGGCAACCCAGTCTGGGTCACCGTCTGCGAGGGCTGCCAGGAGTTCTCGTGGGCTGGGCTGCGCTGGAGAACCCCTACAGCCTGCTGCGTCGCCTGTCCGCCGTCGTTGCGTTCCCGCTGGCTTTGGCCGGGGTTGCCGAGGGCCATCAGGGTGCGCGGGCGTCGGCAGACGGGGCTCTAAAAGCCCCAGTGGTGGCTTCAGCCGCGAACCTTCCTGAGTCTCAACCTGTGTCGATGCGCCGGGATCTTGGCCGTTACCGCGCCAACGTCGTGCCAGGGCCTGTAGGAGAGGCTTGCGCCGGAACCAGCCGTGGGTGGAGCCGAAGCTACAAGTGATGACCCGCGGCGGCGGCGGCGCAACCGTACGAGCACGAATACCGTCAAGCTGATCCAGGCGGAGGCAGCACAGAAAATCAGGATCAGCGATGCGGTTGCGCTCATGGCTCAGTGTAGGTGCGGGGCGAGGCGGCTGCTCCTCCCTCTGACCAAGGGTTACGGACCCGTGATTATGACGACACGGCCGTTATCGCTTCATGATCTTCCGTCCACCGGTAACGCTCCAGCCGCGGCGCAGGACACGCCTTGTCTGCCCTCGACAACGGGGCAGATCTGCTTCCATTGAGTCGCAGGGCGGGCACCCCGCCGGCAGCGGGATCAATGACCATGCCCGACGGCTTTCCGGTGCTGGCACCCGGCTGCGCCACACTGGAGTTGGCACTGGAAGCCGACTTGAAGACCTCTCGGAGCGGCTGCGCGCCGCCTTGCAGTAGGGCGCGGCACCGGCGACGTCAGCTATGTTTCAGCCGCCCTTTCATCGGAGCTTGGGACTTCCGCACCCTGGACTGCGCGTCTGACTTGGGCTGACGGCCTGCGCCGGGCTTTAACCAGAACAATCAGCATGGTCAGGACTGTGACCGTCCATGCGATCGCGGCGAGGAACACCAGGCCGATTGCCACTAAGGGGTGCATGCCGAAAGTCTAGGACCGCGCCACGTTGATTCTCGGACGCAACTCCGTACCACAGGGCACGAAAAAGGTGCGCCCCGTTCGCTGAGCGCACCCTTCTCGATTACCCCTCACAGTCAAATCCCCATCCGACTGCAACCATAATAAGCATGCTTAGGATTATGTGCGCAAGCCCATCGAGTATTGGTGAGGGCCGCGGCTAAACCTTTAATGCTTCTTCACACCTCGGTGCGCCGCAGCCAACCTCCACGCCGCACCCAGGTTTGTGCCATCCGGTTCTTAGATTCCGGATCAATCCACCTGACGTAATACGTCATTGAGCCATTCTGACGTTTACATTTTTTGATACTTGCCATGCGGTTCACTAGGCGTCGAACCCCCGGGCCGGCGTGGCAGCATCAAGACGTGGTTGAAAACGCCTCTCGCGTGGTTGGAGACACAAAGAAGCCCCGGAAAATCATTGATTTTCCGGGGCTTCCGTTTGTGCGCGGAGGGGGACTTGAACCCCCACCCCCTTTCGAGGACTAGCACCTCAAGCTAGCGCGTCTGCCATTCCGCCACCCGCGCAGGTGGTATTTCGGGAACCGTTTCCGCCTTTCAGCGTTTCGGGTTTCTCCGAAGCAGCGAGAAAAACTCTAACACGACTTTTCCCGAAACATCGAATCGGGCCAAGTGGGTAGGCTGAGGGCAGCAATCCAGCGCTGCAAACCCGTCATTCCCCAGTGAGGAGCTCTCAATGCCTGACGTCCTGCCCGAGGATGAAGTTGTCCGTATCTGCCAGCAACTCATCCGGATAGATACTTCGAACTTTGGTGACGGCTCCGGACCGGGGGAGCGGGCCGCCGCAGAGTACGCGGCAGGGCTCATCGAGGAAGTCGGCATGGAGGCGGAGATCTTCGAGTCAGCACCCGGGCGGGCCAACGTGGTCACCCGGATGGCCGGCGAGGATCCGTCCGCCAGCGCTTTGGTGGTGCATGGCCACCTGGACGTGGTTCCGGCCCTCCGCGACCAATGGTCGGTGGACCCGTTCGGAGCCGAACTGAAGGACGGGCTCATCTGGGGCCGCGGCGCCGTCGACATGAAAGACATGGACGCCATGATCCTCGCCGTCCTGCGCGGTTTTGCCCGCACGGGCAAAAAGCCCAAGAGGGACATCATCTTTGCCTTCTTCGCGGACGAGGAAGCCGGCGGCGCGTACGGCGCCCGCTACGCCGTGGACAAGCGCCCGGAACTTTTCGATGGCGCCACCGAAGCCATCTCGGAGGTTGGCGGTTTCTCGGCAACCATCGGCGGGCAGCGCACCTACCTGCTCCAGACCGCCGAAAAGGGCATCTCCTGGCTGCGCCTGGTCGCCCACGGACGGGCTGGCCACGGCTCCCAGATCAACACCGACAACGCGGTCACCCGCCTCGCTGCCGCAGTGACCCGCATCGGCGAATACAAGTGGCCCATCGAACTGACACCCACCACCAGGCAGTTCCTGGACGGCGTGACGGAACTCACGGGAGTTGAGTTCGACGCCGACAATCCCGACCTCCTCCTGGACCAGCTGGGGACGGTGGCGCGGTTTGTGGGCGCGACCCTGCAGAACACCACCAATCCCACGCTTGTGAAGGGCGGCTACAAGCACAACGTCATCCCGGAATCCGCTGAGGCGCTTATCGACTGCCGCACCTTGCCCGGTCAGGAGGAGCACGTTCTGGAAATCGTCCGGGAGCTCGCCGGCACGGGGGTGGACGTGAGCTATGTCCACAGCGACGTGTCCCTTGAGGTGCCCTTCGCCGGCAACCTGGTGGATTCCATGATCGATGCCCTGCATTCCGAGGACCCCGGCGCGAAGGTGCTGCCGTACACCTTGTCGGGCGGCACGGACAACAAGTCCCTGAGCAGGCTCGGCATCACCGGCTACGGCTTCGCGCCCCTGATGCTGCCGGATGAGCTGGACTTTACCGGCATGTTCCACGGTGTGGACGAGCGCGTTCCCGCCGACTCCCTCAAGTTCGGTGCCAGGGTGCTCAACACCCTGCTCACCAACTATTAGGCACGCTGCCATGCTGCCGGAAGAAGTCCTGCCGGACGCCCTTGTGGAACGGATCCGCGGCCGGGCCGCCGGATACGACCGCGATAACGGGTTCTTTCACGAGGACCTGCGGGAACTCGCCGAGGCAGGTTACCTGAAGCTTTTTGTCCCGGCGGCCGACGGCGGGAAAGGGCTTGGGCTGGAAGCGGCGGCACAGTGCCAGCGGAGGCTGGCAACGGCGGCGCCCGCCACCGCCCTGGCCGTCAACATGCACCTGGTGTGGACCGGCGTCGCGCAGGTCCTTCAGGCACGAGGGGACAACACCCTGGATTTTGTCCTCAAGGAAGCCGCCCAGGGCGAAATCTTTGCCTTCGGCAACTCTGAAGCAGGCAACGATGCAGTCCTGTTCGACTCGCGCACCGTCGCCGAGCCGCAGCCCGGCGGCGGCTACACCTTCACCGGTACAAAAATCTTCACCAGCCTGTCCCCGGCGTGGACCAGGCTGGGTATCTTCGGAAAAGACCACTCCGCCGGAAATGGCGACGGTGAACTCGTCCACGGCTTCATCACCCGTGACACGCCCGGTTACAACATTGTGGACGACTGGGACACCTTGGGAATGCGGGCCAGCCAGTCCAACACCACGGTGCTGGAAGGCGTCCACGTCCCCGAAAGCCGGATCTTCCGCAAACTTCCCGTCGGACCCAACCGCGATCCCCTCATTTTCGCCATCTTCGCGTGCTTCGAAACGCTGCTGGCCGCCGTCTACACGGGAGTGGGGGAGCGGGCACTGGAGGTGGGCGTCGAAACCGTCAAACGCCGGACTTCCTTCAAAAACGGTGGACGGAGCTACGCCCAGGACCCGGACATCCGCTGGAAGGTGGCGGAGGCCGCGATGGCCATGGACAACCTGTACCCGCAATTGGCCTCGGTTGCGGCAGACGTCGACGCCCTCGCCGATCACGGTGCGCAGTGGTTCCCGAAACTCGTGGGCCTTAAGGTCAATGCCACGGAGACCGCACGCCGCGTTGTAGACCTCGCCATCCGCGTCAGCGGCGGATCCAGCTACTTCCGGGGATCAGAGCTCGAACGGCTCTACCGGGACGTTCTGGCCGGGATGTTCCATCCGTCCGACGACGAATCAGCCCACAACACGGTGGCCACCGCCTGGCTGGGGCCCCTGGAGGATTAGGCGGTCCGCTGGACGCCGTTTACTAGGGTCCGCTGGATCCAAGTTTTCTAGACGGTCCGTTGGACCTGCATCACGCGGCGGCGCAGCCAGAACCGCCTGCCGCCGCCCACGTACAGCTTGCTGCGCTGCAGCTCCCACTTGCCGTACTCGGAGTGTTCCACCAGGCGGCGCCTGGCTTCGTGCAGTGAATCGACAGGGCTGACCGTCAGTACAAGGTACTCGTACTGCTTCGCATAGTCCCGTTCCCGCTGGACCGAGCTGGTGAGAAATTGTTCCTTCATTTGCTCTCCATTTTCGTCCTTTTCCGGCTAACGTGAAGGCATGAGCATCGATCCGCGTGTCGCGCTTCAGTCCTTGACCACCGCTTTGGAAGAACACCTTATAGCAGCATCCAACCGCCGCGGAGATGGTGACCCCTCCGTGGAGGCGGCGTTTTTCGCAGTAGCCGATGCTTTTGAAGTCTACGAGGACGCACTCTACGAGGCCTACAACGAGGTCACGCCCCTTCAGGTCTTCGATGACGAAGACGACGGGGAAGAGGAAAGCGACGTGGATGACGAGGACCTCGAAATCGTCGAGGACCGCAACGTCTGAACGGCGCAGCACCGCTGAACGCCGAGCCGCAAACGACCTACTGGAGTGCTGAAGCGTCCTCCAGGGCGCAGGCTATCTCCGGCGGCAGCGGCGTCAGTTGGGCATCCACAATCTCCTTGAGCTGCGCAGGCGTACGCGGGCCGACGATCGCCGTCGCGACACCATGCTGGGAAAGCAACCAGCTCAGGGACACGTCCTGCGGCGTCCGGCCCAGCCCCTTCGCCGCCATGCACACAGCCTCGACTGTCCTGGACGCTTTCCCGTCAAGGTAGGGCTCAACATACCCGGCTTCGGTGGCGGACGCTCCCCGCGATCCGGCCGGAATGCTGCCCCGGTACTTTCCGGTCAGCACCCCACGGCCCAGGGGTCCCCACGCCATCAGGCCCAGGCCCGCATCCTCAATCGCCGGAATCAGCTCCGCTTCAGGCCGGCGCTGCAGGAATGAATATTCGGCCTGGGCGGCCACCAGGGGAAATCCTGCGACCGCCGCGGCCTTGGCCGTCTGCCAGCCGTTAAAGTTGGAGACGCCGGCATAGCGGGCCCGGCCGCTACGTACGGCAAACTCCAACGCGGACAGCGTTTCGTCCAAAGGCACGTTGCCATCCCAGGCCTGCGCAAACCAGATGTCCACGTAGTCAGTTCCGAGCCTTGCCAGGCTTGCCTCCAGTCCGGTAAGCATCGCGTTGCGTGACGTGTCCACACCCCGCCGGCCATCCGGCGTCGTCATTCCTGCTTTCGTGGAAATGGAAATCTCCGTGCGGGCAACCACGTCGCCCAGCATCGAGCCAATCATGGCTTCCGAGCGTCCATCCGCGTAGGAGGCAGCCGTATCAAGGTGCCGTCCGCCGGCATTCAGGAAGGTCCGCAGCAACTCGGCGGCGTCCTGTTCGTCGGTCTCGCCGGCCCAGGACATGGTGCCTAAGGAAAGGGCGGAAACCCGCAATCCACTGTTGCCGACGTAACGCTGCTGCATAGCAGCAAGCTTACGGGCAGAACCAGCACTGCTCATGCCGTAGGGTCTTAGCGTGAACTGGATTGAGGCGGCCCTGCTGGGCCTTGTGCAGGGACTGACCGAATTTCTACCGATTTCATCGAGCGCCCATCTGCGGATTGTGGGGCAGTTCCTGCCCAACGCCGCCGACCCCGGAGCAGCTTTCACCGCCATCACCCAGCTGGGCACCGAAACAGCGGTAGTCATCTATTTCTGGCGGGACATCGTCCGGATCGTCAAGGCGTGGGCCGGTTCCCTTGCCGGAAAAGTTTCCCGGCAGGACCCTGACGCCAGGATGGGCTGGCTTGTCATCCTGGGCAGCCTGCCGATCGTTGTCCTGGGCCTGTTGTTCCAGGACCAGATCGAATCAGTGCTGCGCAGCATGTGGCTCGTGGCCACCATGCTGATTGTGTTCGGCCTGTTCCTTGCCGTGGCGGACGCAGTGGGCAAGCAGGAACGGGACCTGAGCCGGCTGACGTACAAGCACGGCATCCTCTACGGCTTTGCCCAGGCCATGGCGCTTATCCCCGGCGTTTCCAGGTCCGGCGGCACCATCACCGCAGGGCTTCTGATGGGCTACACCCGCGAAGCGGCGGCCCGCTACTCGTTCCTGCTGGCCATTCCTGCCGTATTCGGCAGCGGGCTCTTCCAGCTCTACAAGACTGTGTCCAAGGAGGGAATCACCGGCCCCTACGGGCTGCCCGAGACAGCCCTGGCCACGGTGATCGCCCTGGTGGTGGGTTACGTCATCATCGGCTGGTTCTTGAAGTTCGTCTCCACCCGGAGCTACCGCCTGTTCGTCTGGTACCGGATCTTCCTGGGCCTGGCCCTGTACCTCCTTCTCGGTTTCAATGTCATCAGCGCCTAGCACTAGGCTTGGCGTGTGAAATCCTGGATCTCCCGCCCTGTTCCCGACGTGCCCGGCAGCATGCCGGCCGTCCGGTTGTTCGATACCGCTCTTGGCCGGGAGGTAGCCCTGGAAACGGACGTCCGGCCCTCCATGTACGTTTGCGGCATCACACCGTACGACGCGACGCACATGGGCCACGCTGCGAGCTACGTGGCGTTCGACCTCCTCAACCGCGTGTGGCGGGATGCCGGCCATGAGGTCTCCTACGTTCAGAATGTGACGGACGTCGATGATCCGCTGCTGGAACGAGCCACGGCCACCGGGGTGGACTGGCGGGACCTCGCGGCAAGCCAGATCGAACTTTTCCAGACGGACATGGAAGCGCTCAATGTCCTCGCGCCGGACCACTACGTGGGCGCCGTCGAATCCATTTCCCTGATCGTGCCGGAGGTGGAGCGGCTGGTCAGCCTGGGGCTGGCTTATAGGGTTCGGGGCACCAATGGCGAGCCGGACGGGGATGTCTATTACGACGTCGAGGCAGCAGGCAAGCAGTCCGCGTCGCCGGACGCCTGGTCCCTGGGATCCATTTCCGGCCTCGCCGAAAGCGAAATGCTGGAGCTCTTCGCCGAACGCGGCGGTGATCCCGGCCGGTCCGGGAAGCGCCAGGCGCTGGACCCGCTGCTGTGGCGGGTGGAGCGGGCCGGCGAGCCCAGCTGGCCCGGCGGGAGCCTCGGAGCCGGCAGGCCCGGCTGGCACATCGAGTGCACGGTCATCGCCCAGAAGTACCTGCCCTCGCCCTTTACCGTCCAGGGCGGGGGCTCAGACCTGATCTTCCCGCACCACGAAATGGGTGCCGGCCATGCCTTCTCCCTCGCAGGTGTCCCGCTTGCCAAGCACTACGCCCATGCCGGAATGGTGGGGCTGGACGGCGAAAAGATGAGCAAGTCCAAGGGCAACCTGGTGCTGGTATCAAAGCTGCGCGCCGCGGGGGAGGACCCGGCAGCCATCCGGCTCGCCATCCTCGCCCACCACTACCGTTCGGACTGGTCCTGGACGCAGGAAGGCTTCGAGGCCGCAAAGTCAGACCTGGCAGCATGGCGAAGCGCACTGGCTCATGCGCCTGCAGACTCCGCCCCTGCCCTTATCGCCGAGATGCGCGCCGTGCTGGCGTCGGACCTTGACGCTCCCGCTGCCGTTGCCGCAGTTTCCCGCTGGGCACGGCAGGCAAACTCTGCCGGGGGCGCACCGAGCGGGCAGGACCAGGCGCTGGTGCGGGACGCCGTCGACGCCCTCCTCGGAATCCGTCTCTAACCGGACCGCCCGGCGCCAGGGAGTGCCTCCCGGCGGGACTGCAAAACAGGCCCTGAGCACGCCGGCGGTGCGGCGTGCTTAGGGCCTGTCCTGGCCGCGGCGTTTGAGGTAACGCTCAAACTCGCGGGCAATGGACTCGCCTGTTGCTTCCGGAAGGTCCGCGGTGTCTTTTGCTTCCTCTAGCTGCCGGACATAGGCGGCGATTTCCGGGTCCTCGGTGGCCAGTTCGTCAACGCCCCGCTCCCACGCGTCAGCTTCCTCAGCCAGTTCATGGGTGTCCAGTGGGACCTGGAGGAGCTCCTCTATCCGGTGGAGGAGGGCCAGCTGCGCCTTCGGCGACGGCGCCTGGGCAACGTAGTGGGGGACGGCGGCCCAGAGCGAGACGGTGGGGATGCCCGCCAGGAGCGAGACCTCGGAGAGAACGCCGACGATTCCCACCGGGCCCTCGTACTGGGACGCTTCCAGGTTCATGCGCTCCCGCAGCGGCGCGTCGTCCGAGGACGTGCTCACCGGGATGGGCCGGCTGTGCGGAACATCCGCCAGCAGGGCGCCCACCAGGACAACATAGTCAACGTTCAGTGCTTCGGCATGCACCAGGAGTTCTGCAGTGTAGGCCCGCCATTTATAGGACGGCTCGGTGCCCTGGACAAAAATGACGTCCACGTTCGAGCCGGGTGCACTGGCCTTGTAGATCCGCGTTGAGGGCCACTTGATTTTGCGTTCCCCGGCAGCATTCCTGCGCACGGTGGGCCTGGTGAACTGGAAATCGTAGTACTCGTCGGCGTCTATGGACGCCACTTTCTTTCCGCCCCACAGCTTGTTGAGATAACGCAGCGAGTCGCTTGCAGCCTCTCCGGCATCGTTCCAGCCTTCAAAGGCGGCCAGCATCACTGTGACGCGCTGCCCGTCAGCCACAGGCTGCAGGAAGCGCTCACTGGCGGGTCCGGCACCCGGTTCGGTGGTGTCTCCCTCGAAGCTATTCATTTCTTCACCCTACGTCCAAGGAGCGGGGTCTTGCATTGAATGAAGCGCCGAAAAATGCGTCCGGTTCCCCCGACAAGGCAGCAAACGCTGCCGTATTCGCCGAGGGCGTAGCCACAGCCCCCGTTCAGGCAGCCCCCGTAGACTGGGGGCATGCGACTGCCAACCACCAGTTCCCCGCTCAAAGCCGTCCTCTGGGACATGGACGGCACCATCGTGGATACGGAGCCCTACTGGATAGCGGCTGAACATGCGCTTGTGGAAGCCCACGGCGGAAGCTGGTCCCATGAGCAGGCCATGCAGCTCGTAGGCCAGTCTTTGACGTTCTCCGCCGGCCTCCTTCAGCAGGCCGGCGTCGATCTTGAGATCCGCGAAATCATTGACACCCTCACCGCCGAAGTGGTGGCCGCCGTAAGGCAGCAGGTGCCGTGGCGTCCGGGTGCCCGGGAGCTCCTGGAAAACCTCCACCTTGCCGGTGTGAGATGCGCCCTGGTAACCATGTCCGAAGGGCCGCTGGCCCGGGAGGTGGTGGCCAGCCTGCCCCGGCCGTACTTCGAAGTGGTGGTCACCGGGGATACCGTTGCGCAGGGAAAGCCCCACCCGGAGGCGTACCTGAAAGCGGTGGAACTGCTCCAGGACGAGGACCCGGACCTGGCCCTGCACCACTGCGTGGCGCTGGAAGATTCGGAACCGGGAGTGGCGGCGGCTGTGGCGTCAGGAGTGGCCACCGTTGCCATTCCCCATATCGTCCCGCTGCCCCAGGACGGGCGGTACACGCTGTGGGAGTCGCTGGCGGGGCGGTCCCTCGCTGATCTCGAGGACCTGGTAGTGGCCCGCTCCTCGGCGCCGTCCGCGGTCATACCGGCCGTAGTCCTTGGAGACCTCCCATGACTGAGACAGCGGCTCCGGTCCGGCGCGAGGGAATTCCGCTGGGCAGGATTGCCGGTGTTCCTGTTGTCCTGGCTTATTCGTGGTTCGTCATCGCCGCCTTCACCGTGATTGTTTACGGGCCGGTACTTGGCCGGAACAACCCTGCCCTTGGCGCCAGCGCCTACGTCATCGCGTTCGCCTACGCCGTGCTGCTGCTCGTCTCCGTCCTGGTCCACGAACTGGCCCATGCCCTGACGGCGAAGATCTACGGGTGGCCCACCCAGAAAATCGTGCTGAACCTCTGGGGCGGGCACACGCAGTTCGAGAGCTTTACCGCCACCCCGGGCCGGTCCGTCCTGGTGGCCCTCGCCGGCCCCGCCGCCAACTTTGTCCTGGCCGCCGGCGCCTGGCTGCTTCTGACCGGTGCCCCGCTTGGCAGCGTCGCCGAAATCCTCACCAACATCTTTATGTGGGCAAACTTCCTCATCGCCGTGTTCAACGTCCTCCCGGGGCTCCCGCTGGACGGAGGCCGGCTGGTGGAATCCGCCGTCTGGAAGGCCACGGGCAGCCAAGCCAAAGGGACCGTGGCAGCAGGTTGGGGCGGCCGCCTCATCGTGGTTGCGCTCGGGTACTGGTTCATCCTCCGGCCGCTGCTTGCCGGTGACTCGCCCGAGTTCAGCCTGCTTATGATCACCGTCCTGGTGGGCGGATTCCTGTGGCTCGGTGCCTCTGCCGCCATTCAGCAGGGCACGCTGCGCGGTCGGCTCCACCTGGTCAGTGCTGCAGGGCTTTCGACGCCCGCCGTCGGGCTGCCGTCCACGGCGTCGGTGCAGGACGCTCTCCGGCTTGGTGCGCCGGGCCCAACGTCGGTGGTGGTTTACGGCCCTGACGGAAGGCCCGAAGCCGTGGTCGATCCTGCTGCGCTGGCTTCGGTCCCGGCCGCTGCCGCCGGGTCAACCCCTGTAACGGCTGTCTCCTATGCCCTTGCCGCCGGCGCCTACGTGCCGGAATGGTCGAAAGGGCAGGAACTTCTCCACTTCCTGTCCCAGCTCGAAGGACGGGAATACGCCGTGGTGGACCACAACGGCAAGGTGACCGGGCTGCTTTCCCAGGACGCAGTTCTGTCCGCCATCACGGGCAGGCAGCAGCAATCCGGTAGGCATCCGCAGGGCAGGAACCGGTAGAGTTACCTGCCGGTCGTGCATTGCCGCCGCAGAAGCCACAATGTCTTAAGGGGACTTCGACGCGGGGGCACCACAGTTTTACAGGAGCGAGGAAAATCATGAGCAGCGAAACTGCCGTCAACGAAGCCACAGCAGCAGCCCGGTCGGGTGTTGCCGCCAGCGGCTCGCAGCCGGTGGGAGCTGCCCGTCGCCGCGGCCCCTTCCGGGAAGGCGAACGCGTCCAGCTGACCGACGAGCGGGGGCGGATGAACACCATCACCCTCGAAAGCGGCGGCGCTTTCCACACCCACCGAGGCTTCCTGAACCACGATGACATCATCGGCAAGGTTGACGGCTCTGTGGTCGTCAACAACGTTGGCCAGCAGTACCAGACCCTGCGCCCGCTGCTCTCTGACTTCGTCCTCTCCATGCCCCGCGGTGCGGCTGTGGTGTACCCCAAAGACGCCGGGCAGATCGTCACCATGGCCGACATCTTCCCCGGCGCCCGGGTAGTGGAGGCGGGAGTCGGCTCCGGTGCCCTCTCCATCTCGCTGCTCCGCGCCGTGGGAGACAACGGCTACCTGCACTCCTTTGAACGGCGTGAAGAATTCGCGGACATCGCCCGTGGAAACGTGGAGACAATTTTTGGCGGCCCGCACCCTGCCTGGCAGATCTCCCTTGGCGACTTCCAGGAGGAGGTTGTGCGCAGCGAGGCGCCCGGCTCCGTGGACCGGGTGGTCCTGGACATGCTTGCGCCGTGGGAATGCCTCGATGCCGTGGCTACGGTCCTGGCCCCGGGCGGCGTATGGATCAACTACGTGGCAACGGTCACCCAGCTCTCCAGGACAGCGGAGGCCATCCGCGCCGACGGCCGGTTCACCGAGCCCGACGCCTGGGAGTCCATGGTCCGCGGCTGGCACCTCGAGGGCCTCGCCGTCCGCCCCGACCACCGCATGGTGGCCCACACCGGCTTCCTGCTGGTCACGCGCCGGCTGGCCGACGGCGTCACTGGCATCTCCGTCAAGCGGCGCCCCTCGAAGACTGACTTCAACGAAGAGGACGTCAACGCCTGGACGCCGGGTGCCGTGGGGGAACGGCTGGTCTCCGACAAAAAGCTTCGGCGCGCCGCCCGCGATGCCATCGCGGGCACGAACGTCAAGGACACGCCGGACATCACGAACTAGTCCATATTTCGGGAGTCTCCCACCCTACCTGCCATCTTGGGGCTAAGGTCTTAATAGAAGCGCAGGAAGGGGCTGATACATCATGGAGACGCCAAACCAGGACTCCGGACGTACACCGGCAGAGCAGTCTGCCGCCAACGACCTCTCGGTTGCCGACCGCCAGGTCAACATCCTCCGGGACAAGCTCAGGCACATCGACCGGCAGTTGGCTGCGGCAACGCAGAACAATACCAAGCTGGTCACGATGCTCGAGGCCGCGAAAGCCGAGATTCTCCGGCTAAAGAACGCGTTGGACCAGGAAGGACAACCTCCCTACAGCTTCGGCACCATTCTCCAGCTGAACCCGCGGAGGCAGCCTTCGCCGGGCAACAGCGGGCAGGCGGCCACTGAAGAATCAGTGGACATCTTCAACGCCGGCCGGAAAATGCGCGTGGGCATCAGCCCGCTGGTGAGCATCAACCAGCTGGCGGTGGGCCAGGAAGTCCTCCTCAACGAGGCGCTTCTCGTCGTCGCCGGCCTCGGGTATGAGCGTGCAGGCGAACTGGCCACGCTTAAGGAGATGCTTGGCTCGGATCGCGTCCTCGTGGTGGGACGGGCCGATGAGGAGCGGGTGGTCCGGCTTTCCGGTGCGCTGCTGGCCGAAAAGCTCCGGGTGGGCGATGCCCTCTCCATCGATTCGAGGACCGGCTACGCCCTGGAAAAAGTTCCCAGGTCCGAGGTGGAGAACCTGGTGCTGGAAGAGGTCCCCGACATTACCTACGAAGACATCGGCGGGCTGGGGCCGCAGATCGAACAGATCCGCGACGCCGTCGAACTGCCCTTCCTGCACCCGGACCTTTACCGGGAACACGGTTTGAAGGCGCCCAAGGGCATCCTGCTTTACGGCCCTCCCGGCTGCGGTAAAACCCTGATCGCCAAGGCCGTCGCCAATTCGCTTGCCGCCCGTGCAGCGGAGCGCTCCGGAAACGTGGACCTGAAAAGCTACTTCCTGAACATCAAAGGCCCTGAGCTCCTGGATAAGTACGTGGGCGAAACGGAGCGCCACATCCGGCTCATTTTCTCCCGCGCCCGGGAAAAGGCATCAGACGGCAGCCCCGTCGTGGTGTTTTTCGATGAGATGGATTCGCTGTTCCGCACCCGCGGTACGGGGATTTCCTCCGACGTCGAAACAACCATCGTGCCCCAGCTCCTAAGCGAGATCGACGGCGTGGAACGGCTGGACAACGTCATCGTGATCGGCGCGTCCAACCGCGAGGACATGATCGATCCAGCGATCCTCCGGCCCGGCCGCCTGGATGTCAAAGTGAAAATCCACCGCCCGGATGCCGAGGCTGCTGCGGACATCTTTAACAAGTACATCACTCCGGACCTGCCGTTCCACGAGTCCGACCTCGCCGAGCACAACGGCGACGTCCAGGCGACTGTGGACGCCATGGTCCAGCGGACGGTGGAAGCCATGTACTCCACGGACAAGTCCAACGAGTTCCTGGAAGTCACGTACGCGAACGGTGACACCGAAATGCTGTACTTCAAGGACTTCAACTCCGGCGCCGTGGTGCAGAACGTGGTGGACCGGGCGAAAAAGTACGCCATCAAGGATCTGCTGACCACGCATCAGAAGGGGCTGCGGATCGAGCACCTGCTGCGCGCCGTGGTGGACGAGTTCCGCGAACACGAAGACATGCCCAACACCACCAATCCAGACGACTGGGCGCGGATCTCCGGCAAGAAGGGTGAACGGATCACTTACATCCGCACCATCGTCCAGGGCAAGGCCGGCCAGGAGCCTGGAAAGTCGATCGAAACAATGCCGAGCACAGGGCAGTATCTATGACGGCTGCGCCGGAACCCGCCGCCGGGGGAGGCCTCCCCGTGGGCGGGGCCTTGCGGGTCATGGGAGCAGAAACCGAATACGGCATCCATGCACCGACCGCCCCGTCGGCGAACGCCACCATGATGAGCGCGAGGGTGGTCCAGGCCTACGCCCAGGTAACGCGCCAGCGTGCCGCAGGCGGGGCCGAAACCCGGTGGGACTACACGGACGAGGAACCCCTCCATGACGCCCGGGGCTGGACGGTGGACAGGGGATCCGCCCACCCCAGCCAGCTGACCGACCAGCCGCCGGTTTTGGACGCGGAAGCTGTTGCGCTGGCCTATGGCCGGGAGGAACTGGAACTCGACGGGCAGGACGAGTCCGGCACCCTCCTGATGAACATGGTCCTGGGCAACGGGGCCAGGTTGTACGTAGACCACGCCCATCCGGAGTATTCAAGCCCGGAGGTGACGAACCCCCGTGACGCCGTCAAGTGGGACGCCGCGGGCGACCTCGTGGCGCTGGCAACCGTGCGGCGGCTGGCTGCAGACCCCGACCTGCCGCCGGTCAATCTGTACAAGAACAACACCGACAACAAATCGGTGTCCTACGGGTCCCACGAGAACTACCTCATGCCCCGCTCCGTTCCGTTCGGGGATATTGTCCGCGGACTGACGCCCTTTTTCATCAGCCGGCAGATCCTCTGCGGGTCCGGCCGGGTAGGGATCGGGCAGGACGCTTCCACCCCCGGCTACCAGATCAGCCAGCGGGCTGATTTTTTTGAAGCCGAAGTGGGCCTCGAAACCACCATCCGGCGTCCCATCATCAACACCCGCGACGAGCCGCACTCCACCGCCGACAAATACCGCCGCCTGCATGTCATCATCGGTGATGCCAACCTCAGCCAGGTCTCCAACTACCTGAAGTTCGGGACTACGGCCATGGTCCTCAGCCTCATCGAAGCGGGGCTCGCGCCAAAGATTGAGGTTTACGAACCGGTTGCGGCCCTGCAGACCGTCAGCCACGACACCTCCCTCACTGCGTCACTTCGGCTGCTGGACGGCAGGCGTGTCACAGCCCTTGACCTCCAATGGATGTACCACGAAGCCGCGGCAAAGCTGGCGCAGGACACCGGGGTCGGCGATGCCATGGACGGCGATGGCCATACCCATGACGTCCTGGACCGGTGGGCCACCGTCCTCACCCAGCTGGACGGCGACCGCGCAGCCGCTGCCCGCTCGGTGGAGTGGGTCGCGAAGCTCTCGCTCCTTGAGGGCTACCGGGAACGCGACGGCCTGGAGTGGAACGACGCCCGGCTTGGGCTGGTTGACCTTCAGTGGGCCGACATCAGGCCCGAAAAAGGCCTCTATTACCGCTTCCTGGCCAGGAACCGCGTGGACAGGATTGTCGACGACGGCGCCATAGCAGCCGCGGTGGGCGAGCCGCCGCCGGACACCCGCGCGTTCTTCCGCGGCAAGTGCATCAGCAGCTTTGGCAAGGACGTCGTGGGGGCCAGCTGGGACTCGGTCATCTTCGACGTCCCGGGCTACGGCAGGCTTCAGCGCGTGCCCACCCGGGAACCCCTCCGGGGAACCAAAGCCCTGACCGGAGCGTTGTTTGATCGCTACCGGGAAGCGGGTCCGTTCCTCGCGGAGCTCCTGGGACACAACACCGCTCCGCCTGCGGCATAAACCGCGCCGGAAGGCCCGCATCGTGGCAGGATTGGCATATCGGAGGATCCGCCGGATCCGACGGCAGGAAAGGGAGAGGTAACAATGGCAGGCCAGGAGCAGCAGCAGCCGCAATCGCGCGACAGCCAGGTCGACGAGGACATTCCCGAGGCCCCGCCGGCGCCGCCTGAAGCGCAGGCATCAGCATCAACCGAAGGCGTGGATGACCTCCTCGACGAGATCGACGGAGTGCTCGAATCCAACGCCGAGGAGTTCGTGCGCGCCTTCGTCCAAAAAGGCGGCCAGTAACCCGGACCCGGTGGGTGGCGGAAGCCGCGGACGGCCGGAATCTGTACAGATGTTGAAGAACCACGTTCAAGGAGTGCATGAGTGCAGGAATCAACCGCCAACCAGGTAGCCGCCAACGCCACCTCGTCCTTTACGGAACATCTGCAGCGGGACCGGCCAGAACTCCTGCCGTACAACAGGGGATTCCAGGGCGCCGCGCCCGGGACCCCGCCGCTGCAGGTTCCGCATGCCACCACCATTGTGGCGATGAGCTACGCCGGCGGGGTACTGATGGCGGGGGACCGGCGGGCCACCATGGGGAACGTGATTGCCAGCAGGCACATCGAGAAGGTCTTCCCCGCTGACCGCTACTCCGTCCTGGGAATCGCCGGCACTGCCGGGATAGCCATTGACCTTACCCGGCTGTTCCAGGTGGAACTGGAACACTACGAGAAGATCGAGGGCACCCTCCTCAGCCTGGAGGGCAAAGCCAACAGGCTGGGAGCGATGATCCGCGGCAATCTGCCCCTCGCCATGCAGGGACTCGCCGTGGTGCCGCTCTTTGCCGGCTTCGACACCAGTGCCGGCGTGGGAAGGCTTTTTTCCTATGACGTCACCGGGGGCAGGTACGAGGAACACGAGCACCATACGGTCGGCTCCGGTTCTGTCTTTGCCCGCGGCGCACTCAAAAAGCTGTGGCGTCCAAACCTGAGCGAGGCTGAAGCCGTGTCTGTCGCCGTCGAAGCCCTCTACGACGCTGCCGACGACGATTCCGCCACCGGCGGACCGGATACCGTCCGGAAGCTTTGGCCGGTCATTTACACGGTGGACAGGTCCGGTGCACGGCGGGTAGCCGAGAACGTGCTCGCGGCCGCCGCCGGACATGTCATCGAGGCCCGCACCAACGCCGGACGGGAGGCCTGAGATGACCCAGCAGTTTTACGTATCGCCAGAGCAGCTGATGAAGGACCGCGCGGATTTCGCGCGGAAGGGAATAGCCCGGGGCAGGTCAGTTGCGGTCATCAGCTGCGCGGACGGCATCGCCCTGGTGGCCGAAAACCCCTCCCCGTCCCTGCATAAGATCGGCGAGATTTACGACAAGATCGCCTTCGCGGCTGTCGGCAAATACAACGAATTCGAAAGCCTCCGGCAGGCCGGGGTCCGGTATGCGGATGTCCGGGGCTACTCCTACGACCGCGAGGACGTTACAGCCCGCGGCCTCGCCAGCGTCTATGCACAAAGCCTCGGCGCGGTCTTCACCGCCGAGCAGAAGCCATTTGAGGTTGAACTCGCAGTAGCGGAGGTAGGTCCCACCCAGGCCGAGGACCATCTCTACCGCCTGACTTTTGACGGTTCCATTGCCGACGAACACCAGTTCGTCGTGATGGGCGGCCAGGCAGACAAAGTTTCCTCTGCCATAGAGGAGGGCTGGCGCAGTTCGCTTAGCTTTGCGGACGCCCTGCGGCTTGCCATGGCCGCACTGGTTCCCGCGGCTGAGACCGGCGACCAGCCGAAAGCATTGCCTGTAAAGGCCGTGGAAGTTGCCGTCCTGGACAGATCTTCGGAGAGCTCGCGGGGCTCGCGGCGTGCCTTCCGCCGGCTTGACGACGCAGACATCACTGCACTGCTGGCCTAGGAGGAAACATGGACAAGAGAATCTTCGGTATCGAAACGGAATTCGGGATTTCGTATTCCAGCCCCGACTCGAGGCCTCTTGCCCCGGAGGAGGTGGCCCGGTACCTCTTCCGCAAGGTGGTCAGCTGGGGCCGTTCATCCAACGTCTTCCTCACCAATGGCTCCAGGCTGTACCTTGACGTCGGATCCCACCCCGAATACGCGACGGCCGAGTGCGATGACCTCGCCCAGTTGATCTCCCACGACCGTGCCGGAGAGCTGATCCTCGACGACCTCGTGGACGAGGCGCAGGCCCGCCTCGCGGCGGAGGGCTTCAACGGCACGGTGTACCTGTTCAAGAACAACACGGACTCCGCCGGGAACTCCTACGGCAGCCACGAGAATTACCTGATTCCCCGCCGCGGTGAATTTTCCCGGCTGGCCGAGATCCTGATTCCCTTCCTGGTCACCCGCCAACTCATCGCCGGCGCCGGGAAAATCCTCAAGACCCCGCACGGGGCCACCTTCGCCTTCTCCCAGCGGGCTGACCATATCTGGGAAGGGGTCTCCTCGGCCACCACGCGGTCCCGGCCCATCATCAACACCCGTGACGAACCGCACGCGGATGCCGAGTTCTACCGCCGGCTGCATGTGATCGTCGGCGATTCGAACATGTCCGAAGCCACGGCGCTGATGAAGGTGGGCACGGTTGACCTGGTCCTGAGGATGATAGAGGCCGGGGTCATCATGCGGGACATGAGAATGGAAAACCCCATCCGCAGCATCCGCGAAATTTCCCACGACCTCAGCGGCCGGGCACTGGTGCGCCTTGCCAACGGACGCCAGCTCACGGCGCTGGAGATCCAGCAGGAGTACTTGACCAAAGTAACTGCCTTCGTCAAAGAGCACGGCGCCCACAACCCCCACGTCCCGGTGATCCTGGACCTCTGGGAACGTACATTGAAGGCCATTGAAAGCGGCGACACCCGCAGCATCGACACCGAGATTGACTGGGCCATTAAAAAGAAGTTGATGGACAACTACCGGGAACGCCACGGGCTCGGCCTGGACGCGCCGCGGATAGCGCAGCTCGACCTGACGTACCATGACATCTCCCGCAGCCGCGGCCTCTACTACCTGCTTCAGGGCCGCGGGGCAGTCCGGCGGATCGTCGATGACACGGTTATCAAGGACGCTGTCGACGCGCCACCGCAGACCACCCGGGCGAAACTGCGCGGAGACTTTGTCCGGCGGGCACAGGAGTTGGGCCGGGACTACACGGTGGACTGGGTGCACCTGAAACTGAACGACCGGGCACACCAGACCATTCTGTGCAAGGATCCCTTCCGGAGCGTCGATGATCGCGTGGATGCCCTTCTGGACTCTATGGGCTGACACCCAGCTTCACGGGCTATTCTGGATAGGGTCCTTTAAAGGTCCTGCCGCGGTGCCGCCCGCCAAGTTGCGGACCACCGCCTCCATCTTGCCCCGACGAAAGTTCTCTTACGTGCGCCGACTACTAGCAATCCTTCTTCCCGCCTTGCTGCTGTTGACCGCCTGCGGCGGTTCGACGGCAGAGCCGGAACCCACCAGCAAGTCCGCTGGCGAGACTGCAAAGTTCGACTCCCTCAAACTGACCGACAACGGGGACAAAAAAGCTCCGGGCGTGGAGTTCGCCAAGCCCCTGGAAGTGGCAGAACCGAGCATCAAAGTGGTCACCGAGGGCAACGGCGACCGGGTGAAGGCGAACCAGATCGCCAACATCTCCATCCTCGCCCTGAACGGCGCCGACGGGTCAACGCTCGAGGACACGTTCCCCAACGAGCCCGAACCCCTGGAACTCAACGAGGAGCTGAAGACCGGCAGCGAGGTCATCTACAACGCGTTTGTTGGCGCAAAAGTAGGTTCCAGCCTTGCACTCGCCGTACCGGGCCAGCAGGGCGCAGCCGCACCCAGCCCCTCCGACGGTGCCAGCCCGGGCCCGTCCGCCGCAGCACAGCCCACACAGCTGCTCATTATCAAAATCCTCTCGGCCACCGACGTGGCTCCTGTCCTTGAGAAGCCCGAAGGAGAGACCGTCACCCCGCCGGCTGGCCTGCCCACCGTAACTGAGAAGGACGGCATCCCCGAGATCTCCGTCGAAGGAGTGGCAGCACCCACCGCGCTCGTCTCCCAGGACCTCATCAAGGGCAACGGCGCCACCGTCAAGGAATCCGACACCCTGACCGTCAACTACGTGGGCGTCACCCTGGTGGGCGGAACGAAATTCGACTCGAGCTTCGACCGTGGCGAACCCGCCTCCTTCCCGCTTACCGGCGTCATCAAGGGCTGGACCCAGGGCCTGGCCGGCAAGACCGTGGGCTCCCGCGTCCTGCTGGTCATCCCCAAGGACCTGGCCTACGGCGACGCCGGCCAGGGCGAAGCCAAGGGCGATCTTGTCTTCGTAGTGGACATCCTCGGAGCCAAGTAGCAACAATGGCAACAGGCCCGGCCCCCGCCGAGGCATCAAGAAGCACACCACCTACAGGACACCAAGGAGCAACCATGTCTTTTGGACAGCGGGAATTTGACCGCCAGAAGCCCGAGATCGACTTCCCCGAGGGCGACGTCCCCACAGAACTCGTCATCACCGACCTCATCGAGGGGGACGGCCGCGAAGCCAAGGCCGGAGACACCGTTTCCACCCACTACGTCGGAGTTGCCTGGTCCACCGGTGAGGAATTCGACGCCTCCTGGGGCCGCGGCGCGCCGCTGGACTTCCGGGTGGGAGTCGGACAGGTCATCCAGGGCTGGGACCAGGGCCTCCTGGGCATGAAGGTAGGCGGCCGCCGCCGCCTGGAAATCCCCTCCGAGCTTGCCTACGGTTCCCGTGGCGCCGGCGGAGCCATTGCACCCAACGAAGCCCTGATCTTTGTGGTTGACCTCGTGGGCGTCCGCTGACCCAGCTGTACCCATCCGACGCCGGGGCGCGGCAGCAACAGAACCACTACATCCTGTTGCTGCTGCGCTTCTGCGTTATGGCGTGGAGTTTAGTAACGTAACGAGGGTGTCCGCATCCCGTACTGAACGTCTCCTGAACCTCCTGATCGCCCTGCTCAACACGAGGTACGGCCTGCGCCGCAGTGAGCTGCGCGACACGATCTACCGCGACACCCCCGGCAACGAGGCATCCTTCGGCCGCATGTTCGAACGGGACAAAAGCGATCTTCGCAAGTTCGGGTTCGACGTCGAAACGCTGACCGACATGGGCTGGAGCGAGGACGATCCCGCCACCACCCGCTACCGGATCGGTAAAGAATCCAACCGCCTGCCGGACGTCCAGCTCGGGCCGGAGGAGTGGACAGTACTACTTCTCGCCTCCCAACTGTGGGAGCGCGCAGCGCTGGGCACCGCCGCCCAGAGCGCATTGCGGAAGCTCCAGGCGTCCGGCGCGATGGCCGACGTCCAACTGCCCGCAGGGGTCCAGCCCCGGATCAAACCCGCCGGCCAGGCCTTCGACGACCTTGTTGCGGCGATGCACGCCAAGCACCCCGTCACGTTTACCTACTTAGCCGGCAGTACCGGAACAGAGGAACAACGGACGGTTGAGCCGTGGGGTTTGGGAAGCCGCTTCGGACACTGGTACCTCGCGGGCTATGACAGGGCCCGGAAGGCACCCCGCCATTTCCGGCTGTCCCGCTTCACCAGCGCGGTGGCCACCCTCGAACGGGAGCAATTCACGCCTCCGCGCGACTTCAACATCCGCCAGGAGCTGGACCGCCTGCCGGAGCTGCCGCTGCGCACCGCCGTCGTGGACGTGCTGAAAGGGCGCCTGCTGGCACTCCGCCGCCGAGCTGCGGTACAGGACGTTGCGTCCGACGACGCACAAGGCAGCGCCGCAAGCCAGCCGGAAGCGGGCTACGAGCGGATCAGCGTACAGTACCGGGACCCGCAGGTCCTGGCAGAAGAGCTCGCTTCCTACGGCCCTGACGCCCTCGCCGTGGCTCCCGGCGAACTGGTCGACGCCGTCCGGCGCAGGCTTCGCGCCGCAGCAACATTCAGCGCCGCCCCTGTTCCCGCATACCGGTTCGGGACCGCTCCCGCCCGGCCGGCCCGCGCGCGGACCTCGGAGGACCAGCTCAAGCGGATGCTCCAACTGGTGCCCTTCCTGGTGCACAACCAGGGACTGCACATCCAGGAAGTCGCGGATCGCTTCGGCGTCAGCAGGAAGGAACTCGAGGATGATCTGCAAATCCTCATCTGTTCAGGCCTTCCGGAGGGATACCCCGATGACCTGCTGGACATCCAGTGGGAGGACGACCACGTCTACATCACCCAGGACCTGGACCTGACCAAACCCGTCCGCTTCACCGTGGAGGAAGCCTGTGCCCTCCTGACCGGCCTGGAGACGCTCAACGGCCTGCCGGAGGTGGCAGAGGGCGGCGCCCTGGAATCAGTGACGCTCAAGCTCCTGGCCGCCGCCGGCGAGGAGGGGCTCCGGGCAGCTTCACTTGCCGGGCCGGAGGTCGCCCCGGCAGATGCCGCAACGCACGCCACAGTACGGCAGGCCATCGAGTCGGGGTCCCAGCTGCGCCTGACCTACCTCGCCCCGCAGCGGGACAGCGTCTCGGAGCGGGACGTTGACCCGCTCCGCCTTTATTCGCTGGACAACATCTGGTACGTCGAGGCCTACTGCCATTCCGTGGAAGGGCTGCGGAACTTCCGGCTGGACCGCATCCAGGACACCCACCCGAACGGGCGGCCCGTGCCGGCCGGGACCACCCCTGCCAAGGGGGTCCCGGCGAAGCTCTTCACGGCCAGGGATGACGATACAACCGTCACCGTCCAGCTCACCCGGCAGGGGAGGGGGCTGGCTGCGGACTATTACGCCGAACGTACGGCAGAGCTCGACGACGGCGGGCTGGTAGCTGACATCCGGTTCGGCAACACCGCATGGCTTCCGATGTTCGTGGCCCAGCATGGCGGTTCCGCCCGCATCCTGGCGCCCACGGAGCTGGCCGACGCAGCCCGCACGTGGCTGGCGGCGTCCCTGGCCAGGTACGGCGGCTAGACTTCTCAGCATGCCTTGGTGGTCCTGGATCCTGATATGGGTGGCGCTCGTTGCGCTCTCGCTGCTCCTCTATGTCCTTTTGGGCATCCGACTGTTCCGGCAGTTCATGGCGACCATGAAGGACCTGGGGGCAGCCGGTGAAAAATTGGGGCACCTGGGCCCCGTCGAGCAGCCGGACGAAGCCCGGGATCCGGCCAGGCCGCAGCCAGGTTCTTCGGTTTTTGCCTCCCCGACCGTCATGCGACATGATTACGAGGCATCCAAGTCGTTCCGACGGGAAGAACGCCGCCTCAAGAGAGTGCAGCGCAAGACGGACCGGGGTCAGCCGCAGGCGCTGGGCGATCTGGAGTTCACCTCGAAGTAAAATGTATTGAGACGAAAGGATTTCCCGTGGGAAGACTCTTTGATGGCCCCTGGCCCATCGTAATTATCATCGTTGTCGCTTTGCTTCTTTTTGCCGCGCCCAAACTTCCTGCCATGGCACGCAGCCTCGGCCAGTCCATGCGGATCATCAAATCCGAGGTCAAGGAAATGAAGAACGACGGCAAGACCGACTCCACTGACGCCTCCGGTCCGGTGGAAGGCACGATCGTCAACCACCCTAAGGCAACCCCCGGCGAGCCGACAGACGGCACTGACGTTCCGCCGTCGAACCGCGCCTGACCCCCAGTGGCACTGTCGCGGGCCCGTAAAGCCAACCCCGAGGGGCGGATGGCTCTTTGGGACCACCTCAAAGAGCTGAAAAACAGGCTGATCAAGTCGGCCATCGGTGTCGTCATCGGCGGCATCGGGGGATGGATACTTTACGATCCGCTGCTGAAGGCACTGGCGGAACCGGTGACCCGCATCTCGGAGCAAACCGGCGGGCTGGCCGCGATCAACTTCGGAAGCATCGCTTCGCCGTTCGACTTCAAGCTTCAAATGTCACTCCTGATCGGCGTGGTTATCTCGAGCCCGATCTGGATCTACCAGCTGTGGGCCTTCATCACCCCCGGACTCACCTCGAAGGAGCGCCGGTACACCCTGGGCTACATGGCCGCGGCCGTACCACTGTTTCTTGCAGGTATCTGGGCAGGCTGGCTTGTGGTGCCGCAGGTGGTACACGCACTGACCCAGTTCACGCCCGAGGGATCCTCGAGCGTCATCGATGCCCGTACCTACATTGAGTTCGTGACCCGGATGGTCCTGGTGCTGGGCATCGCCTTCCTGGTCCCGGTAGTGCTGGTGGGCATCAACATGGCCGGCGTCATTTCCGGCCAGACCATCCTCAAGGCCTGGCGGATCACCGTGTTCCTGGTGTTCGTCCTTGCTGCCATAGCTGCCCCGGGCGCCGACGCCATTTCCATGTTCATGCTCGCGGGCCCGCTGCTGGTGCTGTTTTTCGCAGCCATCGGCATCTGCCTCATGAATGACAAGCGCAGGGAACGCCGCCAAGCCAAGCGCCTGGCCGAAACTGATGCCACAGCAGACATCGCCACTCCGGGAAGTGAGCTGAAGAACCTCTAAGCTCCTATTAGGCTTGGGGTATGTCCTCCACCGACGGTTCGTTTCAGCCCAGGCCATTCTCTCCCGGTCCCGGTGATCCCGAAGAGCTCTCACCGGCCGAGAGGTACCGCCTCAGTGCCGAACGGAGGGCGGAGGCAGCCACCTACCTCGGCGCCTTCTCCCGCACTCTGGACTTCGAGCTGGACGACTTCCAGCGGCAGGCCTGCCGCTCCCTGCAGGAAGGCAGGGGCGTGCTCGTTGCAGCGCCCACCGGGGCCGGCAAAACCATTGTTGGCGAGTTCGCGATCTACCTCGCGCTCGAGCGGGGCCTGAAGGCTTTTTACACCACACCCATCAAGGCGCTGAGCAACCAGAAGTTCACAGAGCTCAGCGACAAATATGGAGCTGACAGCGTGGGTCTGCTGACCGGTGACACCAGCATCAACGGTGATGCTCCCGTGGTGGTGATGACCACCGAAGTCCTGCGCAACATGCTCTACGCCGACTCGGCAACCCTGGGCGACCTGGGCTACGTGGTGATGGACGAGGTGCACTACCTTGCTGACCGTTTCCGTGGTGCGGTCTGGGAAGAGGTCATCATCCATCTCCCCAGCGAAGTGCAGGTGGCTTCCCTGAGCGCCACAGTCTCCAATGCCGAGGAATTCGGCGCCTGGCTTGATACCGTCCGTGGCGACACGGACATCATTGTTTCCGAGCACCGGCCGGTGCCGCTGTGGCAGCACGTTATGGTGGGCCGCCAGATCATGGACCTCTTTGCCGGGGAAACCACTTTCGACGAGATCGCTCCACCCGTGGACTCCGACGAAGCCCAAGGGGAATCTCCAAAGAACACGTCCAAGAGCCGGGGCTTCGACGTCAACCCCGATCTCCTCACCGTGGCCCGCAGCGAAAGCATGCAGAGCTTCCGTGCCAGGTCTGCCCCCGGCGGCCGCGGCCAGCGCGGCAGGCGCGGGAACGACCGGCCCGGCAGGGGCGGCGACGAACGGGGAGTGCGCCCGGCCAGCCGCCCGCAGGTGATCGCAAGCCTTGACCGCATGGACCTCCTGCCGGCCATCACCTTTATCTTCTCCCGGGCAGGCTGTGACGCTGCCGTCGCCCAGTGCGTCGGTTCCGGGCTGTGGCTGACCACGGAAAAAGAGCAGCGGATCATCGCCGAACGCGTGGACGAGGCCGGCCACGACATCCCCCCGGACGACCTTGACGTTCTGGGCTTCTGGACCTGGCGGGACGGGCTGCTTCGGG
Source organism: Arthrobacter sp. Z1-9 (assembly GCF_054792695.1). Lineage (NCBI taxonomy): Bacteria > Bacillati > Actinomycetota > Actinomycetes > Micrococcales > Micrococcaceae > Arthrobacter > Arthrobacter sp. Z1-9. Next base: position 2,151,624 of record NZ_CP096456.1, read on the forward strand.
GTTTCGCGGCGCACCATGCCGGTATGCTGCCCACCTTCAAGGAGGTGGTGGAAAAGCTCTTCGCGGACGGCCTGGTGAAGGCTGTTTTCGCGACGGAGACTCTTGCCCTCGGCGTCAACATGCCTGCCCGCTCCGTGGTGCTCGAAAAGCTGGACAAGTTCAACGGTGAAGCGCACGTGGACATCACTGCCGGGGAGTACACCCAGCTGACGGGCCGCGCCGGGCGGCGTGGCATCGATGTCGAAGGCCACGCCGTGGTGCTGTGGCAGCCGGGAACGGACCCGACGGCGGTCGCCGGCCTCGCGTCGCGCCGTACCTACCCCCTCAACTCCAGTTTCCGGCCCACGTACAACATGAGCATCAACCTGCTGGCCCAGTTCGGCCGGGTGAGGGCCCGCGAGATCCTGGAGTCCTCCTTTGCGCAGTTCCAGGCGGACCGCTCGGTAGTCGGCTTGGCAAGGCAGGTCCGCAGCCGCGAGGAATCCCTGGCCGGCTATGCGAAGTCGATGACGTGCCACCTCGGGGACTTCACGGAGTACGCCAGGCTGCGGCGGGAACTGTCCGACGCCGAGAACAACACCTCCCGCACGAAGTCACGCGCCCGGAAGTCGCTCAGCGATGATTCGCTGGCACGCCTGCTTCCGGGAGACGTTGTGCACGTTCCGGGCGGACGCGCACCCGGGCCCGCGATTGTGCTGAGCTCCGACCACAGCAGCCGGGAGCCCCGACCGGCCGTGCTGACGCTGGACAACCAGCTGCGCCGCATCGGGACCGATGACCTCGAAGGCCCCATCGCACCGGTGACCCGCATCCGCATCCCCAAGTCCTTCAACGCCAAGGTTCCCAAGTCCCGCCGCGACCTCGCATCATCGGCCCGGAACGCGCTCCGGGAAAACCGGCCGCCTGCCCCCGGCAATAACCGCAACAACGACTTCGGCCTCGCCACGGCCCTGCCGAACCAGGAAAAGCGCATCGCCGACCTTCGCCGTGCCCTCCGCGCGCATCCCTGCCACGGGTGCAGCGAGCGGGAGGACCATGCACGCTGGTCCGAACGCTGGTGGAAGCTCCGGCGGGAAACGGATGGGCTGGTCCGGCAGATCCAGGGCCGGACCAACACCATCGCCAAGACGTTCGACCGGGTCTGCGACGTCCTGTCCTCCTACGGCTACCTCGAACCGACCACCGACGGCAGGCTTATCATCAGCCCGGACGGGCAGCGGCTGCGGCGGATTTACGGCGAGAAGGACCTGCTGATCTCCCAGTCCCTCCGGCTTGGCGCCTTCGAGGACCTTGACGCCGCGGAAGTCGCAGCCCTTGCCAGTGTCCTGGTGTATCAGGCCAAGCGCGAGGACCGGGGGCTGCGCCCGCGGATGCCCAGTGTCTCCCTGGAGACCTCTGTGGACATTGTTGTGCGTGAATGGTCCGCCCTGGAGGACACGGAAGAGGAGAACAAGCTTCCGTTGACGGGCGAGCCCGAACTGGGCCTGGTGTGGCCGATCTACAAGTGGGCGCGCGGCCGGCACTTGCAGGACGTCCTCAGCGGCACCGACCTGGCGGCGGGAGACTTTGTCCGCTGGGTGAAGCAGGTGGTTGACCTGCTGGACCAGCTCGCAAAGATCCCCGACCTGGATCCCCGCCTCGCACGCCTTTGCTCCGACGCGATTTCGCTGATCCGGCGCGGCGTCGTGGCCTACTCTTCCGTCCTCTGACCTGCCGCCCGCTGCTGCGGGCCGACCTACCTCCAGGAGTTCTGCTTACCTATGCCCCATCCCGAAGACTTGCCCGGATCCCGCTCCAGGACCAGCCCGGTGCTCTACCGCAACGGCTCCGTCTACACAGCCGCTGACCCCTTTGCCACCGCCATGCTGGTGGACGGAGACACGGTGGCGTGGGTGGGATCCGAACAGGCAGCTTCTTCCATCGCTGACAGCTCCATGGACATCATCGACCTCCGCGGTGCCCTGGTTGCTCCCGGTTTCGTTGACTCCCACATGCACTTGACGGAAACAGGAATCGCCCTGGATACCCTGGCGCTGCAGAAGGCCAACTCGGCGCGTGAGGTATTGGATGCCGTGGCCGCCGCCCCTGGCGACGGCCCGGTCCTGGGCCACGGCTGGGATGAGACCAATTGGGCCGACGCCACGCTGCCAAGTTCCGAGGAACTGGAGCGGGCTTCAGGAGGCCGCCCGGTGTACCTGTCCCGGGTGGACGTCCACTCAGCCTTGGTCTCACCGTCCCTGGCAGTCTTAGCAGGCCTTCCCGGCCTCGATGGTTTCGACGGCGGCGCAAGGGTTCGACGGGCCGCGCACGCCGCAGCCCGGCAGGCAACGCGCCGGCTCCCGGAAGAGGTGCTTCGGCGGCACCAGCGCCGGGCCCTGGCTGAGGCCGCCGCCAACGGTTACGTGGCAGTCGCGGAGATCGGCGCTCCGCACTTAGGGGGCGCGGAGGACCTCAGGCTGGCGGCAGGCTGGAACAGCGGGGGAGTGCCGGCGCCTGAAGTGTTGCCTTACTGGGGTGAACTGGCGACATCCGAAGATCACGCCCGCAGCATCCTGGATCAACTCGGGGTGGGCGTCCGGGGCCTGGCCGGCGACCTGAACATCGACGGCTCCATAGGATCACGCACTGCGGCCCTGAGGTCCGGTTACAGCGACGCCCCCGACGAGTCCGGCAGCCTTTACCTGAGTGTCGAGGAGGCGGCAGCCCATCTTGCTGCCTGTTCCCTTGTGGGGATCCAGGGCGGATTTCACGTCATCGGGGATGCCGGGCTGGATGCCGCACTGGAGGCGTTGGACCTGGCGGCCGCCGAAGTGGGGGAGCAGCGCGTCCGGGCTGCAGGCCACCGGTTTGAGCACGTGGAGATGGTGGACGCGGCAGCCATCAAAACGCTGGCCCGCTACTCCGTGACGGTGAGTGCCCAGCCTGCCTTCGATGCTGCCTGGGGAGGTCCTGGAGGACTGTACGAGAAGCGGCTGGGGGAGCGGGGAAAAACCATGAATCCTTTTGCCAGCCTCTACTCCGCCGGCGTTCCGGTGTGCTTTGGCAGTGACAGTCCCGTGACGCCGCTGCGCCCCTGGTCCAGCGTCCGGGCCTGCCTGGAGCACCACAATGACGATGAGCGGATTTCGGCGCGCGCGGCTTTCCTGGGCCACACCCGGGCAGGGTGGCGTGCAGCCAGGTATCCCAACCCGATGGCCGGCCAGCTTGTCCCCGGAGCTCCGGCCAGCTTCGCCGTCTGGGAAGCCGAGGAACTGATGGTGCAGGTGGCCGACGGCAGGGTCCAGTCCTGGAGCACCGATCCAAGGGCCCGGACGCCGTTGCTGCCGGCACTGGACACAGGCTCGGACCCGCTGTGCCTTCAGACGGTGAGGGACGGAATCGAGCTGTACGCCAGCCCTGCCCTGCGTTCCTGACCTGCGTTCCTGGCCCCCGTACCGTCCGCTCTATAATGGGTAGCTGCGCCTGCCAGCGACTATGCTCGTCCGCGGGTGCACCGACCGTTCCCTCCAGGAAGGCCTTCTGTGCGCGTCCTTACCATCATCCCTACCTACAACGAGCTGGAATCGCTGCCCATCACGCTGCAACGGCTCCGTGCAGCCGTACCTGCCTCGGACGTGCTGGTGGTGGATGACAACAGCCCTGACGGGACGGGCCGGCTTGCCGACGGGATCGCTGCCGAGGACTCCCAGGTGCACGTGCTGCACCGCAAGGGCAAGGAAGGGCTGGGCGCCGCCTACATTGCCGGCTTCCGGTGGGGCCTGGCCGCCGGATACGACGTCCTGGTGGAAATGGACGCGGACGGCTCGCACCAGCCCGAACAGCTTCCCCAGCTCCTCGAGGCCATCGACCAGGGTGCCGACCTTGCCATGGGTTCCCGCTGGGTCCCAGGCGGAAGCGTGGTGAACTGGCCGCTGTACCGGCAGGCCATCTCGCGGGTGGGAAGCACCTATGCCCGCCTCATGCTGGGCCTGAAGATCAAGGACGTCACCGGAGGCTACCGTGCCTTCCGCAGGACAACGCTGGAAAAGCTCAACCTGGACCAAGTGGACTCGGTGGGTTACGGCTTCCAGGTGGACCTCGCCTGGCGCGTATCCCGCATGGGCCTGCGGATCGAGGAACGGCCCATCACCTTTGTGGAACGGGAATTGGGCGCCTCCAAAATGAGCGGCAACATTGTGGTGGAGGCAATGATCAATGTCACCAAGTGGGGACTCCAGGCCCGCTGGAACACCCTGACCCGCAAAAAGGTCCCGGCCCAGCCTTAACTACCGAACGCGGCTGTGGTGACAAACGGCAGTGCGTTAAAGAACCAAGGGCCGTCCCCCCACATTATGGGGGACGGCCCTTCGTGCATTTGTAGGATGCTAGGCGGAGCGGCGCTCTCCACGGCGTTCACGCAGGATGGTCAGCCGATCCTCCAGGATCTGCTCCAGCTCCGGAAGCGAGCGGCGTTCCAGCAGCATGTCCCAGTGCGTGCGGACAGCCTTGTCATTGCTGGTGTCCGGGCGTTCGCCGTCGACCAGGAGAGCTTCCTTGCCGGTCTTGGAAACCCAGACCGGGGGAATCTCCGCCTCGGATGAAAACGTAACGAAGACCTGCTCGCCGTCCTCGCACCGGTACTCGACGCGCTGGCGCGGAGCCGGCTCGACTCCGGACTCGGTCTCCATGCTTTGCGCACCAAGGCGCATGCCCCGCAGGCTGCGATCGCTCATGTTTTCTCCCTCTGGTCGGTTCGCGGAGTAAAACCCCGCGCAAGCCGGTGGCTGAAAAGCACCGCCGGACTACTGTGTGCTCTGTGCTGCATCTTAAGATTCAACGCATTGCGAAGCTTGGTTGTTCCAGCGGATCTGCTCCTGCCGGACAAATACCCCATTATACGGGTGTCATGCCATGCCGACCAAAAGAGAGGGGATCCGCAGCAGCTGCGGATCCCCTCTTTGTGCCTTCACCCGGCCTTGAACTTATGGCTCGGAGGTCTTAACCCGCACCTCGTCGAACAACCCGGCCGCGGCGGGATCAGGGTTGGTTCCCCCCAGCGCGTTACCGATTCCCTTGAGGGCTTCGCCGACTTCGCTGGGGATGATCCAGAGCTTGTTGGAAGAACCCTCTGCGAGCTTTGGAAGGGTCTGCAGGTATTGGTATGCCAGCAGCTTCTGGTCAGGGTTGCCCTTGTGGATGGCGTCAAAGACCTTCTGGATGGCCTGCGCCTCGCCGTCCGCGCGGAGGATGGCGGCCTTGGCATCGCCTTCAGCCGCCAGGATGGACGCCTGCCGCTGGCCTTCGGCCGTCAGGATGGCTGACTGCTTGGTTCCTTCGGCTGTAAGGATTGCGGCACGCCGGTCCCGCTCCGCGCGCATCTGCTTTTCCATGGAGTCCTGGATGGAATGGGGCGGATCGATGGCCTTGAGCTCCACCCGGGAAACACGGATGCCCCAACGTCCCGTTGCCTCGTCCAGGACGCCGCGCAGCTGGCCGTTGATCTGGTCACGGGATGTGAGTGCTTCTTCGAGGTTCAGGCCGCCTACGACGTTGCGCAGGGTGGTAGTGGTCAGCTGCTCGACTGCCTGGATGTAATTGGCGATTTCGTAGGTGGCGGCCCGGGGATCCGTGACCTGGAAGTAGACCACCGTGTCGATGGAGACCACCAGGTTGTCCTCGGTGATAACCGGCTGCGGAGGGAACGACACCACTTGTTCGCGGAGATCCAGCAACGGCAGGAGCCGGTCCACAAACGGGATCAGGATGGTCAGCCCTGGGTTGAGCGTCCGCTGGTACTTGCCCAGGCGTTCAACCACACCGGCGCGCGCCTGCGGGATGATCCGCACCGACCGGACCAGCACAATAATCACAAACACGATCAGGACCACCAGCACAATGGCCAATGCAGTTCCTCCTGCGTTATCCATACATCTCCTTGTTCCCCATTTGTTCAGGCTGCATCAGGACTGGCTTGCTGCTTCCGGCGGCGCTGAAACCACTGCCGTGGCCCCATCGATGGCGGAAACCACGACTTTCTGGCCGGCGGGAAGGACGCCCCCTGCAGAACGGGCTGTCCAGATGTCTCCGCCAATCTTGACCAGGCCGCTGTCGGATGTCACCGGTTCCATCACCACGGCCTGCTCACCGATCAGCCGGTCGATGTTGGTGCGCTGCTCTGACGGACCGTTTTTCAGGTGGGCCAGGGCCACGGGCCGGACAAAGGCAATCATGAGCAGGGACACCACGCAGAAGACCACAATCTGGAGCCACAGGTCGGCGCCCGCGAAGTCCGCGACGAGTGCGGCGAGGGTTCCTCCGCCGAGCATGATAAAAAACAGGTCAAGGGTGATCATCTCGATCACGGCAAACGCCAGGAAGGCCGTGAGCCACAACGCCCACCAGTTTTCCCCGAGCCATTCGAACAACGTTCTCCCCCTTCGCTACGGGGAGGCGCACGCGCGCACCCGCCAGTAACTGTCCTTCAATCTTAGTGCGGCCCCCTTCACTGTGGGCTGGCTCTCACCAGCCGTGCGGCGATAGTGGCCAAGTCGTTACGTCGCGGCGGGGATCCGGGGCCGGAAGACCGTCAGCCGGAAATGCGCTTCGGCCTGGATCGGCTCCGGCACGGCCTGCAATCGTTCAGACAGTTCCATCCGGTCGAGGTGGTGGCCGGCCGGTCCCATGTAGGCAAGGTCGGCGGCCTCCCGGCGCGTCAGTGCCAGGGGTATATCGACGTCGGCGCCTGTTTCGGCGTCGAAATGGCTGCCCATCGCTTCAGCCAACCGCGCTTCCTTGCCTTCCTCGATGCCAAGCATCCCGGTAACAGTGGCGATGGCAGCAAGATGCCCGCGCCGCGGGGTGACCACCACCAGGCGCCCGGCGGGCCGCAGGACGCGGGCAAATTCCGCCGCATTGCGTGGCGCAAAGACGACCGTAATGACGTCCAACGAGTGGTCCGCCAGCGGCAAGGGCTGCCAGACATCGCACACCAGGTTCACGGCCTCGGAGTTCAGGCGCGCGGCCCGGCGCAGGGCGAATTTGGAGATGTCCAGGCCCAGGGCAGCCACCTGACGGCGGTTCCGGGCGGCGGCATGATCCAGCACCGCCCGCAGGTAATGCCCCGTTCCGGTCCCGGCATCGAGGACTGCGCCGCGCCCTTCGGGCAAGCAGGGCACGACGGCGGCTGCCACAGCGGCTGCCAGCGGCCGGTAATGCCCGGCGGCCAGGAAGTCGGAGCGTGCCTGGACCATGTCCGCAGTATCGGCCTCGAAGGCAGTACCCTTCCCGACCAGCAGATTGAAGTAGCCCTGGCGTGCGGCGTCGAAGCTGTGGCCGGACGGGCACGCCAGGCGACCTTGGTCCGAAGCGGCCCGAAGTTCCAGCGGATTTCGGCACACCGGGCACAACAGCGGAAGGTCGGTCGTGGAGGGCATGGGAACCATCCTATGGCGCACCCGGTTCATCCCTGGACGGGCGGTGGTGCTGGAAGGTCAGCAGAGGCTGATGCCGGCAGGACCGGCTTCGAAACCGAGCCCCTGCTGCGCCTTGCTGATACCCGGGTCGGCCCAGTGCGCGGCGTATTCGGCGTTGCTGCTCAGGGACCTGAGCTGGGCGCGGTCCACGTACAGCACACCGTTGAGGTGGTCAGTCTCATGTTGCACAATCCTGGCCTGCCAGCCGGAAAACTTCCGCTGGATCCTTGCGCCGTCAGGAGCCTGAAACTCAAGAAGCACATTATCGGGGCGGGCCACCACGGCCTGGAGGCCGTTGAGGGACAGGCAGCCCTCGTAAAAGGACGCCAAGCCCGTCCCCAGCGGCGTGTAGCGGGGGTTCAGGACCGCAAGGAAGTCCAGCGGGCTTCGGTGACGGAGGGCAGCGGCCTCGGGGTCGACGTCGAACTGGTCCTCGACGACGGCCAGCTGCAGCGGTATGCCGAGTTGGGGCGCCGCCAGCCCCACACCCGGAGCCTCATGCATCACCTGGCGCATAAGGATTATGAGGCGCACGAGTTGGTCGTCCGACAGTTGCCCGTCAAAGGCGGCGGCGCGCTGCCTCAGCGCGGGATGACCTGCCTGCACAATGGGCGGGAGGGCGCCTGCTTCGAGGATCCGTTCCACGGGTTCCCGGATCTGCTCTGCGGTGTATACGGTTTCCGGCGGGCCTTGGCTCATGGGGAAAGCCTAGCGGCCGGGCGCCCGTGCCCGCCCTGGTTGCCTGTCCAGCTCCTGCATGGTGAAACGCCGGGCTACCCACCGGTTGACGGACGGGGTGGCAGCCGCCGCGCTGATCCCCAGGTTCCGAAGGTCCAGCAGGGGCCGGGCCAGCGGCCGCCCCAGCATCATGTTGATCTCAGACTGCCGCTTTGCCAGCGTCGCCGCACGCTGCCGGCTACCCTGAAACTCCCTCAACTGCCGGTCCAGCTGGTCCGTGGTTCCGGCAGCTAGCGCCCGCTGGAGCAGGGGAGCGAGGGCCCGGGCATCCAGCCAGCCGAGGTTCATGCCCTGGCCGCCGATGGGGCTGATCTCGTGGGCAGCATCGCCGAGCAGGAACACCCTTCCGTCCATCATCCGCCGGGCCATGGTGGAGCGGACGCTGAAGGCACTCAGCATGGTGTTGGTTCCGGTGTGCGGGAGGATCCCGGTCCGGCGCAGGACCAGCCGCGCCAACTCATCCGGCGTGGCGTTATCGGCAGGCCGTCCCAGCCGCACCACCCAGCGCCGGATTCCGCCGGGCAGGGGAAAGGATTCGACAATTCCGCCGGGCTCAAGGAACAGGACCGCCCGTTCTCCGTGCAACCCGGAGTCCTGGAAATCGCCCATGAGGTAGTGGTCCGGATAATTTTTCTGGCGCACGGGCACGCCGAGGAAGCCGCGCACCTGGGAGCGTGCGCCGTCGGCTGCTACAACGAAGGAGGCGTGCCACGCGGATTCGCCGCCGTGGTCGTCCCCGGAAGGCCCGGCGACGACGGTGACCCGGCCGCCGTCGTCCTTCACCTTCCTGGCCTGCACACCCCTGACGAGGGCGGCGCTGTCCAGTTGGCGGACGCGCTCCTCCAGGAGCTGCTCGGTGCGGAACTGGGGCAGGGCCAGCACGAAGGGAAAGGCGTCCGAGACTCCGGCGAACGGCATGGTGCCAACCGTCTTTCCGCCGCTGACTGCCAACCCTTCGCGGATCTGTACTCCGTCCCGGACCGCGGGAGAGGCAATGTCTATCTGCTGCAAAGCCTCAAGGGCAGGCGGGTGGATGCCGATGGCCCGTGTATGCAGGTTCCTGGCCTGTCTCTGCTCCAGAACCTTGACGCTGACGCCGTCCTGAAGCAGCAGGGCGGCCAGGTACAGGCCCACCGGGCCCCCGCCGATAATCAGGACATCCGTTTCCGGTGCCATGTCAGCTCCTGCGCAGGGCGAGAACCTGGTGGAACCTCGCGGTGGGTTCGACGTTCCAGCCCGGGGGAGCGAGGGCGGCCAATTCGGCCGGGGTGTAGCTCCTGCGGATGGACGTCAGGCCGTCCTGCCGGATGAAGGAACGGCGGAACGGGAGGGCTGCGGCTGAGAAAAGGGCGTAAGCGGCGGGGCTCCGCCTCAGGTCGTTGTGCAGCACTTTCCTCGTGGAAAGGGCGGCTGAATCGGCGAGCAATTGCTGCAGTTCGTCCGACGGGAGGTGGTGCAGGACGTGGTTCGAAATCACGAAGTCAAACCGTCCGCCTTCCCGGATAAGGTCTGAACTGTGCGCCTGCCGGAACGCGACTCCGGGCAGGGGCGGGCGTCCCAGCGCGAACTGGGCGGCACGCGGATCAGGGTCTATGCCGGTGATCCGCAGCGGGAGTCCGTCACGGCGCGCCCATCCTGCCAACATGTGCGCAAGGTCGCCGCCGCCGGAGCCGATGTCCAGCAGGGAGGCTGCAGCCTTGTTCGCGGCGAGGGAAGGACGAAGCTCCCGGACGTAGAGCCTGCGCCATCCGGAAAGCGCGCGGTTGACCAGTGCGAACTGGCGGTAGGTGTTCTGCAGGAGCCGGGCGTCGCAGTCCTGCGCGTCCATCAATTCCACGGCGTCGACGGCGCGGTGCCGCAACAGCAGGTCCAAGGGGCTCAGGGGACCGGTACTTCTGCCGCCGCGCGGCCCGGCATCTGGCCCGCCACTCCTGCGCCGGGAGCCTGGCGCAGTTTGGTGAACAGCGCCGTCTCCACCGTGAGTCCCGGGCCGAAGGCCATGGAGCAAATGCGTTCGTCCCCGTTCTCCGGCTCCTGTTCCAGGATGTGTTTGAGGACAAAAAGTACCGTCGCGCTGCTCATGTTTCCGTAGTTCCGCAGCGTCTCGCGCGCCGGAATCAGTTGCTCATCTGACAGGCCCAGCCGGGACTGCACCTTGTCCAAAATGCTGCGGCCGCCGGGGTGGATGGCCCAGTGCCGGATGGATGTGTAGGGGAGTGCCTCCAGTTCCGGGTCCAGGGCAAGAAGGGGCCGCAGGGCACCGACAATATGGTCATCGATGATGTGCGGCACATAATTTCCCAGCACCATCTCGAAGCCGTGGTCGCCGATGTTCCATGCCATTGCGTCCTCGCCAACCGGTGTGAGCACCGTTTCGAAGTGGTCGAGCTGGAGCAGGGCCTTTTCCTCCGAACCGCTGCGCGCGGTGACGACGGCGGCAGCCGCACCATCGGCGAACAGTGCTGAGCCCATGATCGTGTCCGGATCATTTGAGGTGCGGACGTGCAGGGAACACAGCTCGGCGCATACCACCAGGACGACGGCCTGCGGGTCGGCCTCGCAGAACAGCTTTGCGGCGCGCAGGGCAGGGAAAGCCGCGTAGCAGCCCATAAAGCCCAGGTGGTAGCGCTGGACCGCCGGATCCAGGCCCAGCTCCCGGACGATCTTGTAGTCAGGGCCCGGGTTGAAGAAGCCGGTGCAGGAAACTGTGATGAGATGAGTTATGTCAAGTAAGTCGAGTTCCGGGGCGGCCTCGACGGCTGCCCGGGCGGCGGTCACAAACAGCTTGGTGGCCTCGCGCCCGAAGATGTCGTTGCGTACCTTTGTGCTGGGATTCAGCAGCAGGTTGGTCTCCGGATCGAAAAACTGCGGGTTGTCGGAGCGATGCTCCCTGGTGAGTTCCTCCACGGCGGTAAAGCGCGTATCAATGGCAGCGGAGTCAAAGCAGGTACTGACCAGCCGTGAGCCGAGCCGGGACAATCCGGGCTGGGCCGCAAACACGTCACGGGCTTCTGTCTGAATCAGCATGGTTTGTGGGACTGCAGTTTCAAGTGATCGCACGTAGACCGTCATTGACTCATTCTTAACGAGCGCCCGGAATAAGACAATGCTGACCTGCGGATTCATTGTGCGGGCGCAGGGTTGTTGGCCGGCTTTGGGAGGTGCTGGCTCGCCCCTTTCGGCGCCCGCTACAAACGCCGATAATCTACATTATGTAAAGCTGGCCCTGAGAGTGGCGCCCCGGAGGCTTCCGGCCTCCACGTCTGCGTAAACCGCAGCAACTCACCAGGATCCAGCATTCCAGCATGGACTTCCTCGTGTCCAACGTCAGAAGCAGCCCGTCCAGTACCTCTTGTTACAACGACATACTCAACACGTTTGCCGCAGAGCGGGGCATCCACGATCTAGGCCCTACACAAGACGTAACGATGCTTCTCGAACTGGGAGTATCCAGGGCGAGTGAAGTGGTTCTCATGTCATCGGGTCTCTCACGAACCGCCACGATCGGGATATCAACTTATATTGCCGCCGACGAAAGGACTTCGTAAGAGTGTTTGGACTGGCTCCGACTGCAGAATATTGAGGGTCTTGATTTACCGGTCCTTGTTCAGCGAGAGATACAAGAGCTTGTCGACGCTGTAGATCGCTAAAGCGGAATGCCTGCGCCCTATTCCTGGGTCTCCGGACCAGCCCACTCAAGGGCCGCAACGACACGGCCCTCATCTGGTAGCCGTTCTCGTTCAGCCGGAGGAATCCTGGCACGTGTAGGCGGCCACTGCCATAGATGAAGTAGATCGTCCAAGGCTAATGCCGACACCGCTCCCCCACCAGAACAATAGTGTTAACGCTGTCTGCACTACGGTTCTGCTCAACATCATTCGAACTGGCAAAGGGACCGGAGGACTGAGTTTCGTCTCGCTGGGATCTGTCCCCTTACACCGGAGCGGGCGGCCGAGTTGGTCCAGCGGGCTGGCAGCGGCATTTCAAAAGTCGTCCTTGCCCGCGATTACGGGATCAGCAGGGAGATCGTCTACCAGTACCTACGCCAAGCCAGGCAGGCGGGAACCTCCTCCCCCGCCGGGTCGCCCTTTTGCCGTAGCTTTACGGAAGATCAACTATCGGCGTTTGAAAATGGGTGGGGGGTTTTGCCGAAGGCTGGCGGAGCACACACGAGTGACACTTTCGGGTTGGGCCCAGTTCGTCATTCAGGCGCTTAGACAGCCGGGGCCGGGAAGTGATCTGCGGGCGCGGTGCGGGAACAAAGAGCTTCGTAGCCAGCACAGGCGTTGGCATACCCCCCGTATAGGCGGACGGTTCCTCCCGAGCCGTTGTAAGCGCTCCTGCTCTTGCTGCAGACCGCCCGGCATTGGACAAGCTCCATTGAGCACCCGCTGGCTTGCGGCGTGCGCTATTGCGGTCCGGAAAACAGAACGGAGGCAACCCCACGGGCAGCCTCCCGCGGATCTGCCGGCAGTCCCGGAGGCAGACTGCCGCTGAGCCAAAGGGCGGAAAACCCGTGGACCAGGGACCAAGCCGCCAACGCCGCGTCCTGTGACACCGGGCCTGATTCCGAGGATGTGAACGGCGCAACCCCCCGGTAGAGGGACTCGCCCGCCCGAGCCTTCGCCGCAACCAGTTCCGGATCCTCTGTCCGGTACAGCTCCGGGCGAAACATTACGGCAAAATGGGCTGGGTGCTCGACGGCGAAGCCGACATAAGCCACTCCCACCTCCAAGAAGTCACCGGTCCGCCGCTGCGCCTCCACCAGCGCGTCCGCGAGGAGACAGAAGCCCTGCACTGCAACGGCAGTCAAGAGGCCCGCTTTGTCCCCAAAGTGATGGGCGGGGGCGGCATGGGAAACGCCGGCCCGTCGGGCGAGATCCCGCAAACTCACTGCTGACGGACCCGACTCTGCAATGACATCGAGGGCGGCATTGATGATCGTGTGCGGAAGGTTCTTGTGATGGTACGTCGATGTGCTCATGCCCCAAGACTAATCCCAATCTAGTCATTGACAAGTTAGGGCCGAAGAGTAATCTAGTCAGTGTCAAGATATAGATGCCTCTGGAAGGAACGCACTATGGCACCACTCATTACACTCCTGGCCGTCACGCTCCTGCTTCGTATCGCTGGGGCTATGGGCGTCAAACCGCTCCGGTCGTGGCACACCAGCCTGCGTGGCGGCTTGGCGGCCATGTTCACCCTGACCGGGGTGGCTCACTTCAACGGTATGCGGGGCGAACTCGTGGCCATGGTGCCGCCGGCCCTGCCCAATCCCGAACTGCTGGTCACAGCGACGGGCGTGCTGGAACTGCTTGGTGCCGCGGGTCTCCTCCATCGTCGAACGGCGCCGTGGGCGGCCGGCGGGCTGGCCCTGCTGCTGGTGGCCATGTTCCCGGCGAACGTTTACGCCGCACAGGCCGGACTCATAGTCAACGGCGCAGCCGCCACGGCGCTCCTGCCTCGGACGCTGATACAGCTGGTATTCATCGGTGCCACGATCGCAGTAGCGCTCCCCTACGCCCGGCCTCTAATTCACCGCACACCGGCTTCCACCCGCACAGTACTGCCTGCCAAGAACCTATAAAGCGCCGGCCAGGGTGGCAGGGAGATGTCCGTGACGGATCCGGTTTTGATTCCGAGGTTGAGTGCGACCGCGGTCGTGAAGCACTCTCACTGTCGTGAGCAGCATGCGGCGTTTTCCAGAGCTATATGGTCCCGCAAGTCGCCAGCCAGGACCCGGGTTGAGCACAAGTCTTTTGAAATCAAGAGCGTGCTTGAGCAGGCTGGACCGCAGGGCGGGCGGTTCGCGCGGGTCCTTGGGCCCGGCGGTGGATGAAGTATTCAGCCACGGCCAGGCTCAGTACCCAGGATGCCCCGATCAGCAGGGCCCTGGTTAGCTCGTCAACGGGTCCTATCAGCAATATCCAGGGGATGGTGACGACGACGATGGTTCCCTGGGAGATGCCGATGGCGTACGCGCGGGACATCCATTCACTGTGCCGAACGTAGTTGTGGCGCCGTACGGCGATGAATCCCAGGATGATGAAGGCGACCATGGCTGAGCCGAAGACGAGTCGCAGGATGAGAAGGAGCAGCCCGTCCAGGGGCGGGAGGTCGTAGAAGACCGCCATCCACAGGCCGGAGAGCGCGGCGAGCAGTCCGGTGGGAGCAAGGATGCGTCCGGCGATTTTGTGCCAACTGAGCCTGCCGGGCTTGCCGCGGCGGAGCGAGGGCACGAACTGGAACGCCCCGAGCACCAAGTACACCGTGACAGTGGGGATGTGAATCAGCACGGGGATGGGCGAGTCGAAGAATCGTACGTTATCCGGCGTTATGTGACCTCCCGATAATTCGGTCAGACGCGTTGCGCCGGCGATGATCGGGACGAGGCTGAGGAGGATCAGGGCGGCGGGTACGAGCCATCGGGTACGGGGTGGCTTGGGGCGGGAGCGGGGAAGGGTTTGGGCTGGCATGGTGTCGCTCTCTGGTGGGTGGGCTCACGCGCCCGCCGGGTTGGGCCCGTCCAGGAACCCCCAGAGTTCCTTGTGATGGTGCTGGAAACAGGCCCGGCCGTCACGGGCCGCGTTTGCATTACGCAGGCGTCGGTGACGCCGCACGGTGCGTTGGAGGATCGAGCGGGCCCTGGTCGAGCCGGAACGGCGGGTACTTGTCACTCATCAAGGCCGCATACGAGATGGTCCGCACGGTCCATCGGTTGATGCCCATCAGCAGGTCGAAGATCCCAAGACGGTACACGCCGGTGAAGAGCAGGATGACTGCGGCGATGCATACCAGCAGGCTGAGCAGGGAGATGCTCGCCGTTGAGGAGGAGGCTGCGCTGCCGGTAAGGGCGGCAACGATGAGCAGCTGCGGCAAGGCGAACAGCCAGGACTTGAACAGTACCTTCCAGTGGGAGAGCTTCACGGGATAAGCAACGTCCAGTTCCGCCGGGTAATCTGCGCGGGCGAGGGTAAAGGGCGGATAGCGATCGGTGCCAAGGACGCCGTAGGCGTAAAACGTCACGCGCCAGTTCCAGCGGAGGACGCCGACGGTGAATTGGAAGAGCGAGGCCGGATAGCGGCCGGTGAACAGGATCGCAAAACCTGCTGCCACGGTTACGACCAGGAACGCGACCCACAGCAGGGCCAGGATGATGTAGTGGGGAATAACGAGGACCCACTTGACCAGCCAGAGCCACCGCGACAATCCGGGATCAAGATGCCCGGTAAGTTGGGCCGGCTCGTTTCCAATCCGGTCGGCTTCCTGCGAGGCCCCGGGGGCAATCCCTCGTCCCAGGCCTGCAGCCCCGACGATGATCAAGACCAGCGCGACGCCGATGGCAAGCAGCGCCGTCGAAAGACCGTCAACTTCCCGCGGAAGCGAACGGTAGGCCGACAGCATAGCGACCGCGGCGAGCCCGAGCAGTACTCCCACCACGAGGACGGCCATGGGCAGTGCGGGCATTTTTGCTACTGGTGAGTCTGGCGCCCGGGGAGAATTGCCGGGCATTGACGTTGACATGGCGATCTTCTTTCCTGGGGCCGACGGCTGGCGTGCCCGGAGCTGGCGACCGGGCTACCGGTTGCCAGCAGCACGGTTTCGTACGGCGTACGCCCACCTTACCGTACATAGTACGAATTGGCGATAGTTGTCGGCCGGGAAGCTTCAATTGACAGCCGGACGGCTGCTAGGCCCCGGCTTCCGGCGCGTGAATCGACCGCGCGAGTCCTTCGAGGATGACGTTCAGTCCGAAGTCGAACTCGTCCCCAAAGTCATAGCCGGGCTTGAGGACGTGTTCGGTGGCGATCTCAACCAGGCGGGGGTATTGCCCGTCGGAGAAGAGCTTGACGATTGAGGACGTGACCTCGGGTGCCGCGTCCGGACCATGGAATGGCAGTGCCGCCTCCTGAAGGGCGGCACCGTAGATGTAGCTGTCCAGCAGCGCATACGCGTGAGCCGTCATCTGCACCGAGAACCCCGCGGACCGCAGGGTAGCAAGGGTCGCCTCGTGATGGCGCAGGGTGGCAGCCCCGGGAGATGCCCGTGTCTCCAGCAGCCCTACGGCCCAGGGATGGCGCTTGAGTGCATCCCGCACCGCATGGGCCCGGCGGTGCATTTGCTCACGCCACTCCCCCGCCGGGGATGGCGGCTCTATCTCGTCGAAGACCATATCCACAATGCCGTCAAGAATCTCGTCCTTGTTGGCCACGTAGTGGTAGAGCGACATCGGCTTCGTTCCCATGCTGGTCGCCAGGGATCGGATGGTCAGCCCAACAATTCCCGACTCATCGGCGAGATCGAGGGCGCATCTGAGTACCCTTTCCCGGCTCAGTGGAACGCGTTTCGAGAGCAGGTTTTGCGTGCTGACTGACATGATGGCTCCCAGCCGTATCGGTTTAGTACTACGTACGCTACCATGGCCGTACAGCGTACGAAATGGCGCTCACATCAAACAGTCCCAGGAGAGCGGCCATGACCTCACACGTTCCAGGCGTCACAGAAAGTCCGTCCGCACGGACAACGCCGGCAGTGGAAACTCCGATGCGGACCATCGTGCAGGAGACCTACGGGTCCGCCGACGTCCTGCACCTCGCGCACATTCCCCGCCCCGCCATCAGCGAGAAAGAGGTTCTGGTCCGCGTGCACGCGGCCGGACTGGACCGGGGCACCTGGCATGTCACCAGGGGCCTGCCCTACGCGCTGCGGCTTGCCTACGGCCTCCGCACCCCTAAAAACCCCGTCCCTGGGCTGGATCTGGCGGGCACCGTCGCAGCAGTCGGGGCAGCGGTAACCACATTCTCCGTCGGTGACGAAGTTTTCGGTTTCGGGAAGGGTCCCTTTGCCGAATTCGCCGCCGCGGCCGAAAACAAACTTGCCCTTAAACCTGCAAACCTGACGTTCGAACAGGCATCGGTAGTCCCGGTCTCGGCCAGCACGGCGCTGCAGGCGATCCGTGCAGCCGGCCCCATAACGCCTGGGCAGAGGGTACTGGTCCTGGGCGCCTCAGGCGGGGTCGGCAGCTACGCCGTGCAGCTGGCCAAAGCAGCCTGGGCCGAGGTCACCGGCGTGAGCAGCACCGCCAAAATGGACCTGCTGCGCTCCCTCGGCGCCGACCACGTCATCGACTACACCCGCCAGGACTTCGCGGACGGCACCGAACGGTACGACCTGATCCTGGACATCGCAGGAAACCCAACCCTTACCCGGCTCCGCAACGCCCTCACCCCCACAGGAACGGCCGTGATCACCGGCGGGGAGGAAGGCGGATCCTGGACCGGCAGCATGGACCGGCAACTCCGCGCCCTGGCCCTCAATCCGTTCATCAACCAGCGGCTGACCATGGTCATGGGCAAGGAAAACGCAGCTGACCTCGAACACCTTCGACGACTCATCGAAGCCGGCACCCTCACGCCAGTAATGGACCGGACCTACACCCTGGAGCAGGTCCCGGACGCCATGCGCTACTTCGACGCCGGTAAAGCCCGCGGAAAAATCGCCATCACCATCCAGGTCCCACGAAGCTAAGAGAGAAGCACACGATGACCGTTTCAGCCCCGCACGGCGCCTTGCACGCCACCGGCAACCAACCCACCAGATCCCTGCGCGCACCGAGCCTGATCGCCGGAACCGCCCTGCTGCTCATGTCAGTACTGTCCGCCTGGGCGAACTTCGGCGTCCTGGAAAACCTCATCACCACAGGCGACACCGCAAAGACCGTCGCAGATATTTCCGCTTCAGAAGCACTGTTCCGCATGGGCGTAGCCGCCCTGGTCGCCGTCGTGGTTTTGGACGTCATCGTCGCCGCAGCGCTGTTCGCGGTGTTCGAGTCCGTGAACCGTGGCGTATCGATGACGGCTGCCTGGTTCAGACTCGCTTACTCAGCTGTCTTCCTCGTCGCGATCTGCCGGCTCCTGGAAGTGCCTGCACTCCTGACCGGCGACCCGGAACAGGCGATGCGTATACTTGGCGCCTTCGATGCCACCTGGAAAATCGGGCTCGTCCTCTTCGCCGTCCACCTGCTGCTGATCGGCTACCTGGCCTACCAATCCGGGTTCATCGCAAGGATCTTCGGCGTCCTGCTCACCATCGCCGGACTGGGCTACCTCACCGACGGATTCGCCACCATCCTCATCGCTGATGCCCCGTTCAGCTTCGCACTGTTTGTTTTCGCCGGCGAAGTAGCACTCCTGTTCTGGCTGCTCATCAGGGGTCGCCAGGTCCGGGTCCCCGCCAATCCTTCCCCCAATGCTCAGCACTCACATGTAAACAACCGCCCCGCTGGAGCAACCGGCAGGACCATCCCCATCCTCTAAGGAACCCCATCATGCAACAGGACCATAGCCCCATTACGAACGGCCCGGCAGTGCTCGCCGCTGGTACCTCCGGAGGAAGCAGGAACGCCCAAGGAGACCCGCCCGCAGTCGCTGGATTGCCTGCCTTCCGCTTGAACCTGATGCGGGGCGGCTACCTGCTAATGGCAGTAGGCCTGATCATCGTCAAATGGCCCGTCCTGCTCCAGGCCGCTTCCATGCCCGTGATGGACGGGGCAGTCGTCTGCATCCTGACAGCGATGTCGCTCCTGGCACTCCTGGGCCTCAGGTACCCCATCGGCATGCTGCCGATCCTCTTGTTCGAGGTCATCTGGAAAGTGCTTTGGCTGGGGGTCGTGGCGCTCCCCCACCTTCTCGCCAACGACATGGACACCGCGACAGCCGACATGCTCTTCAGCATTCTCTTCGTGGTCGCCATCCTGGCCGTGACCCCGTGGGACTACGTGTGGAAGCGCTACGTAAAGACTGCCGGGGAAACCTGGGGACGAACCGCCTAAAAGAACTCCCACACCGTGAGGTGGCGGGCTGCCCCGCCGGACCGCCCGGGCACTAAAAGCCGTCCGCCGGATCCCTCGAGCGCCTAAACAAACGAACTGCCTGTCCGCCAACCAACATCACCACCCCGGGCACCGCCGGCACCCTGCCCTGACGCTCATGTCCAGGCCATCCCCTCAAGCAACCCTCACGTCTTGCCAATAGGGCCTTAAACCTTCGGCCAGCATCGACTTCGAGTCAGGACAGACCATGATCAACACACGCAAAACCGCCCGCACCGTCGGCATACTCATGCTTGCCGCCTTCTTCCTCTACGGCATCGGAAGCTCCATCGCGACGGCCGCATCCCCGGGCCCGCTCCTCACCATCGGCGCGGTGATGATGCTGCTCAACTCGGTGGCCGTCATCGCGATCGGTGCGATGATGCTGCCGGTCCTCCGCCCGCACGCCCCGGCAGTCGCCGCCGGCTACCTCGCCACGCGAATCTTCGAGGGCGCATTCCTCGCGGTCGGCGCAGTCGCCCTGCTCGTCGGAGTCGCCAACATCAACTTCCTCGCGTACAACATCGCCATGGCGGGTCTGGGAATCGGGAGCCTATTTTTCTGCGCCGCGCTCTACCGCTCACACCTTGTGCCGCAGTTCCTCGCGGCCTGGGGATTCATTGGCTACGGATCGTTTGCGGCCGGCTGCTTCCTCGAACTCGCCGGAGTAACCGGCGCCGGCCTCGTTTCAACCGTCCCCGGTGGCCTTTTCGAGATCTTCTTCGCCATCTGGCTTATCGCGCGCGGCTTCGGCTCAAGCACGGCCACTATGGTGCCCACACGGGTGTCTCCGCATCGTCAGACCAGGCTCAAGCAGGTGGACGAGGCGGTTTAGCTCCTTGATCGTGTAGCGGCGCTCGATCCCGGCCGCGGCATGCCCCTAAATGCTGCCGGCTACCCGGTCTTGGTGAATTCTGAAAGCAGCGGTGTCGCAGAAATGTTCGTCAACCTGCCACACCAAGGGGTCACGGGTAGGGGGCAAGCTGAATGAGATGCACCGGGATTCGCGCCACTCGGGCTCGTCCGGTCCGTCCGCCCACAGCCGGGGACAATTTTCATAGGTTATCCACCGCTACTGCTACCAGGGAGCTTCCCACCGGCTCCCCATTTCCAGCCGTTGATAACCTGACTTGACCGCAACCGTTGCTTGTCCTGAACTGACCTGTGGCCGGTGGTAGCGTGACCGCTATGCGTTTCGTGCCCGCTGTGAGGCGAAGAATTTCTGCTCTGTCCGGGCTCGTGTCGGCAACATTGCGAACTTTGTCGTCGGTAGCGAACGATGCAGCACAGGCCCTCTCCCCGAAGCATCCCGCGCAGGTCATCGTGCTGGGCTTCGCGGCCGCGGTGGCGGTCGGGACTGGTCTGTTGATGCTACCGGCGGCGAAAGAAGGCCCCGGTGGTGCGGGGTTTCTGGAGGCATTGTTCACAGCGACCTCGTCGGTGTGCGTGACGGGGCTGATCACGGTGGACACGCCGGTGTTCTGGTCCGGGTTCGGACACGTCGTGATCCTGGCGCTGATCCAAGTCGGCGGTTTCGGGGTGATGTCCTTCGGCACCTTGCTCGGTGTTCTGATGGCCCGCCGGTTGGGGCTGCGATCACGAATGACGACAGCGACCGAAACCAAAAGTACCGGTTTCGGCGACATCACCAGGGTCCTGCTCGGCGTCCTCACGATCACAGCAATAGTGGAACTCCTGCTCACCGCGATCCTCACCGTCCGCTTCATGGCCGGCTACGGATACCCCCTGGGGAAAGCTCTCTGGCATGGGTTCTTCCACTCGGTGTCCTCGTTCAATAACGCCGGTTTCGCCCTGTACTCGGACAATCTCATCGGGTTCGCCGGGGATCCCTGGGTGTGCCTGCCGATCGCGTTGGCGGTCATCATCGGCGGCCTCGGATTCCCGGTGCTGTTCGAGCTGCGTCGCCGCTACCGCACCCCGGTGCATTGGAGCATGAACACCAAACTGGTCCTGGCCGGCACCGCCGTCCTCTTAACGCTCGGGACGGTGTTCCTGACAGCCCTTGAGTGGACCAACCCCTCAACCCTTGGCGCCCTTCACCCGGCCGACCGTGTCCTGGCCGGATTCTTCCAATCGGTCATTACCCGCACGGCCGGGTTCAACAGCATCGACATCGGCCAGATGCACCCAGTCTCCTGGCTCGGCATGGACATCCTCATGCTCATCGGCGGCGGGCCGGCAGGCACCGCCGGCGGCCTGAAGATCACAACCTTCGCCGTTCTGCTCTTCATCCTCACCACGGAACTGCGCGGCGACACCGCGGTAAACATCTTCGGAAAACGCCTCTCCCGGGCCGTCCACCGCCAGGCCATCACAGTCGTCCTGCTCGCCCTGGCCCTGATCGTGAGCTCCACGATGTTCCTGATGCTCATCACCGACTTCGGACAGGAAAAGATCCTGTTCGAAGTCATCGAAGCATTCGCGACCGTCGGGCTGTCTACTGGCATCACCGCGGGCATGCCCCCGGCGGGACAGGTCGTGCTGATCCTGCTGATGTTCATTGGCCGGCTCGGCCCGGTCACCCTCGGCGTTGCCCTCGCGGTCCGCACCAACCCGGTTCTTTACGAATACCCCAAGGAAAGGCCCCTCATTGGCTAGGAAAATCATCTTCTCCCGCGCCCCAGAACGGCTCGCCAAAGCAGACTCGGTCGCCGTGATCGGGCTGGGCCGCTTCGGCGGGTCCCTTGCACTGGAGCTGGAAGCCCAGGGGACCGAGGTGTTGGGTATTGACGCGGACGAGAGCATCGTCCAGTCCTTCAACGGCCGTCTCACCCACGTCGTGAGGGCTGACTCCACCCAGGAAGAAGTCCTCCGTCAACTCTCCGTCCACGAGTTCGACCGCGCCGTGGTCGGTATCGGCACCGACATCGAGGCCAGCATCCTCACCACCTCCCGGCTCCTGAAATTCAAGGGGCCGCAGATCTGGGCCAAAGCCATCTCAGAACCACACGCCGAAATCCTCGGCCAACTCGGCGTGGACCACGTCATCCGGCCCGAACATGACATGGGTAAACGCGTCGCGCACCTGGTCCGCGGCGGGATCCTTGACTACGTCGAGTTCGAAGACGACTTCGTCATGGTCCGCACCACCCCGCCGGCTGAAGCCCAGGACCGGCCCCTGGGCATCCTCGGGCTTCGGGATAAGTACGGCATCACCATCGTCGCGTTCAAACGCCTCGGCGGGACCTGGGGCCACACCACAGCCCAGACCGTCCTGTATGACGATGACCAGATCATCGTCCAGGGCAGCAAAACCGACGCCGAAAAATTCAGCACCCTCCCCTGACACAGAGCAAGGTCCGGAAAAGGACCATGGCCCGCCCGCAATAGAAAGCGGGTCATGGCCGTCAAATCGACGGATGCGGACGCGGCCGTCGTCGTTCGCTGGAGCAACGCTCCTCGTCGCCGGACTCTTTGCAGTTCCAGCCCTTTGATCAGCAAGCGCGCGTTGTCTGCCCGAGGCAGGTTGACGGGATCTCGGTTATCGGCTCTTTGGAGCCAGCGGGGGAGGGCCGCGTCGGAAGCGTTGATTGCAGCACAAAATCGGGATGCTTAGTCACTGTTTCCGCTCGTGCTCGGAAGCTCAATGTCCTCCAGAAGATATCAGCGTGCAGACCTGGATTCCATGGCTTCAGTGAGCACCCCCGGCCTTCTATGTGTAAGCGCGAAGATCGTCCACGTCGTCCCGGCGTTGCCTGCTGGCCGGTTTGAACGGGGCTGCCCTGGGGAATGATGGGGCCCTACGGGCCAGGGCTTGCCGTTGTTGTACGATGCTCGCCCACCAGGCTGCGCTCCGGCGGGGCGCCGGAACAGGGCACCCCGCCGGAGCGCAGACACTACCCCTGGCCGCACCTGAGATCAGGAGAAACGATAACTTTCCGCTGCCGACGGGTCGCCTCCGATGTACTTGCCGTTCAAGGGATACGGAGCGATCGGACGCATCATTGTCGTCTCTTCGGTGCGAGGGTCCGTACGGATCGCGGTGAGGATTTCCGGTGCTTCCCCACCCTCGACCCAGGCAACGAGCGCTTCCATACCAGTGGCGAGGCTCAGACCAGGGCCATTGCCGTACAGGGTTGCGTGCACGTCGCCGGGAGTGAGGTAGAAGCGGAAGTGCTCATCGGTGACGTCGCCTCCGAGCGTGTCCCGGATGGCCGTGTAGAGCCTGGCCGTTCCTTGAGCAGGAATACCCTCGTCGGCAGTCCCGTGCGAAAGCAGCAGCCTTCCTCCGCTGCTCACAAAATCGCTGTAGTCCGGATTGCTGGCGTCGTAAGCCGCAAAATCGCTGACACTCCGCTCGAAGATTTCTTCGTACTGTTCAAAGGTCAGTGTCGTCCAGTCCCAGTCGGGGTCGCGAAGAACCCAGCTCCCAATCCAATCCGTTGCCAGGGGGAAGGGGACGGGAGTGAGAACCCCATCAACCATTGCCGTAACTGCCAAACCAATCCCCAGGGGCCCTCCCCCGGCGAATATACCTCCGCGTCGCGCTCTGTGATCGGGCCTGCTGCAGTCGACGCGCCGACCAGCAAGCGGGCATCCCACGACGGGAAGTCGCTCCTTGCGATGATTCCGTCCACAAGACCGTCCTGAGCGTCGTGAGCACTGATCGCCGCGTGACGGAATGCCTCCATCTTGGCCAGCGGGACTGGATTCGAAAGTTCCTTCATCACGAGCGGAGGCCACATCTGCGCCACGTGCAACCTGGTCCAGTTGACCGCTGGACAATCGGCCCAATACCCATCGAAGTCTTCCGGGTATTCCCGCGCCTGCATAAGTGTCTGTCGTCCCCCGCCTGACGCGCCCATCAT
The DNA here is from genome assembly GCF_054792695.1 of Arthrobacter sp. Z1-9. Taxonomy (NCBI): domain Bacteria; kingdom Bacillati; phylum Actinomycetota; class Actinomycetes; order Micrococcales; family Micrococcaceae; genus Arthrobacter; species Arthrobacter sp. Z1-9. The sequence continues at coordinate 2,175,512 of NZ_CP096456.1, forward strand.
GTAGGAATAGTCCGGCTGCTTCCCGTAGATCCGCTCGATAAGGCGTTTGCTGACGACCGCCATCTCATGGTTGCTTCGAACGTGCCAATTGTCGGCGCGATCGAAATCGATCTCGCCGGTCTCAAGGTCCAAGCCCCAGGCTCCGAAACGTTCATCCCGATTCGCTCCATCAGTGGTGGCAACGGCATACCCATTGCGGACACCGTCACGGAGAGTCGGGCTTCTCATTCCTTCTGGTGTCAACCACTGCGCCAGCGTGCGGCTGCCTCCGCCTCCTATGCCGAGAAAGCGCTCGTTCCAGTCAAGAGGGGCCCAGAGATAGACATGGGCGTCGCGCCCCTGCGGGCTGGTGATTGACACGCGAATATCAACGAAATCGGGGAGATCCATCATGGGGCCAAGCGGAGATTCGAAAGATCCGCTGGTGTTCACACTTACTGATGTGACCGTCGCATTGCCCACGTCAGCGATCGCCGCATTGAGAGTGTCGAGGTTTAGGTCCCCCGGGTTCTCGAGCGGGCGGCGGTTATGGGCAGGATCGATCCAGCGCCGGAGATCTTGACGCACGTTTCCGGTAGATGAAGGCATGAACTCTCCTTTGAGTCACAACGCAGCCGCTTTGAGTTAAAACGCAGTTGCGAAGCGCGACCTGCGTCGGATCAGAGGACGTGAAGGCCGCGTTGAACGATGGAAACTTCATCTCATCAAACGACGCAATCGAATGACAGCCCCCGGAGCACGCCAAGTGGCGGTTTACGGTCGCCACTTGGCGGACGGCACGGGCGCGAATGTCGAGCGCGGCGGACCTACCTCGAGTCCGTGCAGAAGAAACCTGCGCGCAGCAAGCGCGAGCTGGAGCCGGAGTTTGCCGTCGGCCGTGGTGACTTCCCACCCAAGTCGGTCCTCCATAATGGCGAGACGCGACTGGACCGTCGAGTGGTGCGTGAACAGCATCGAGGCCACCAGGCGAAGGCTTGTCTGCCGAGCAATACCATCAAGGGTTCGTGCAGCCCACGGGACCTCTATACAGAGCCGGGTGATTCCAACGACATCTGGGCTGTCGGCCAGACCTTTGGCCTCCGTGAGTCGGGCAAGGAGAGCAACGTCTTCGTATCGCATCACCGTAGCTCCGGGATCGAAATCACTCCCCTCAGACGCAAGCGAAAGTGCCGTCAACGCGGTCTTCCACGACTCAGCGAAGCGAATAGCCTGAACACGAATCCCGATTCCAGTGCGTACGACACCGAACCGGTCGCTAGGGCCCAAGGAATCGGACCAGTTCGCGGCCACAGAGTCACCGACAGTCATCTGCAGGCCCACGGTAGGCCCCGGTTGAGCGATTGCGACACACTCCACCGCGGGGTCAATACCTAGTCGCTGCAACAGTCGCTCAGTAAGCGCGAGATCAGCGGTGGCGACTATGGCTGCGAGAGGATCATTGAACTCCGTTGAATGCCCGGCTGCGGCTCGCTCCCGGAGCTTACGAAGAAGTTCTGCTGATGAGTGGAGGATCACGGCTTCGGTAAGAGTGACCGGACCGATACGCTCCAACCAGATGCTGTCGGCGTCGCTTCCGCTTGTCCGCTCAGCCGGCCACCGCTCATGGGGCGGTGTCGCATCGTGCGAGAGTCTTCCATCGACTTCAGCGCGAAGATACACTCCTCCACCGAGTGCGATACGCGCCGGGTAACCGGAGTACTGAGACATCGCGGTCAGAATGTCTGCTTCGTCCCATACAGCTCGTTCAGCGATGTGCTGGAAAGCAGCAATGATCGGCAGGGCGCTCTCTCCTGAGGTATCAAAACGCGCCAGTTCCCGAAGAACTCTTTCCATCCACTCATGATAAGCGGGAAGTCTCGAAGACAAACCTGTCTGACCCTGCTGAGCTTGGCAGCCTGCTTTATCCGGAATACGTAAACCGTTTTGGCCTCGATATCGGCTCAGCAAACGACCGGCGCAAAACGGTGGAATCGGAACTCATTTCGTCCACGGGCCCTAGCCCGAGGCACGAGCAAGGTCTACGCCACCGCCCGGAATCCCCGCTCCTGGGACGATCCGCGTATGTGGGCTCGGGCGCAGCTGCGCGCTGTTTGCCCCCGTTATAGGGGACTGGGGAGGCGGGCAGGATCAGGAGCGGGTGCGGGGAGGGCTCCGCATGGTAGAGGTCTCCTTAACCGGACCGGGTTTTCCGTGTTTCTCCATCTCCTCAAGTATTTGCAGGCCGCGCTTGGCCCAATCGATTTCCTGCTCGGCACGAGCGAGCTGGCCTTCATAAGCGAAGATCTTGAAGCGGACGATCTGCTCTTGTTCCTCTTCAGCGTACCGGGTGAGGCGACGGGCAAGAGTGGGATGCGTACGCTGTTCGAGAGCCTGGATCATGTGAAGAGTTTGGAGGCGTTGTTCCTCGTAATGAGCGATGTGGGCTCGCAGCTGTGCTGCCGCCACGCCCGTCGGTGCCCACTCGAAATAGGCGGCCTTGAGGCGGGCGGGGTCTCGGTCCCGGACGTAGGTCAATGGCTGATTCTGCCATTCCAGCAGAGCCGCCTCGCCTGCGGGCGTAAGGGCATACTCCGTCTTGGTGGCTCCGCGCGTGCCCCACGGCACAGGCTGGCTGGAAAGGAGGCCCTCGGCGTGCATCTTCCGCAGCTCAGGATAGATCTGCGAGTCGGGGGCATGCCAGACGTGGCCCACCGAGGAGCTGAACTGCTTGACCAAGTCGTAGCCCGTCAGCGGACCTGAGGACAGCAGTGCCAGCAGAGCCGATCTAAGGGTCACGGGCGGTCCTTTCAGTCGGCAATGCGTTCGCCTCCCAGCCTAGTTCAGAAGAAGCTTTGCAACTCACTATCGACATAGATAGTATGTGCTCCACGCCACTAAATAACTATCTACATAGTTAGTGGCTTCCCTGTCCGGCCCGCTCAACGACGAAGGACCGCTTCATGACCGTCTCAGCTACGAAGACCACGACCACCGCCAAGCTCCTGCCCTCCCCGCTCAACGCGTGGTTCGTGGCGGGGTGGGACCACGAGATCACCGCCAAGGGGATCCTGGCGCGCACTGTCGCGGGCCGGCCTCTGGCCCTCTACCGCACCGAGGACGGCCGCGCTGTCGCGCTGGCCGACGCCTGCTGGCACCGTCTCGCCCCGCTGTCCCAAGGCAAACTCGTGGGCCGCGACGAGATCCAGTGCCCCTACCACGGCCTGCGCTACAACGCCGCGGGCCGCTGCACCTCAATGCCGGCGCAGGAGACCCTCAACCCCTCGGCCACCGTGCCCTCTTTTCCCGTGGTTGAACGCTACCGCTACATCTGGGTATGGCTCGGTGACCCCACCAAGGCCGACCCGGGCCTCCTGCCGGACATGCACCAGCTGGACAATCCCGAGTGGGCGGGAGACGGCGAGACCATCCACGCCCCGTGCAACTACCAGCTGGTCCTGGATAACCTCATGGACCTCACCCACGAGGAGTTCGTGCACAGCTCCTCGATCGGACAAGAGGAACTGTCCGAGTCCGAGTTCGAGGTGACCCACGACGAGACCTCCGTGACCGTGACCCGCTGGATGCGCAACATCGACGCCCCGCCGTTCTGGCTGAAGAACATGCGGGACAAGTTCCCTGGCTTCGAGGGCAAGGTGGACCGCTGGCAGATCATCCACTACTACTTCCCGTCCACGATCTGCATCGACGTCGGGGTCGCCGAGGCCGGAACGGGGGCACCCGAGGGCGACCGCTCGCGCGGGGTGAACGGCTATGTGATGAACACGATCACGCCGGAAACAAACCGCTCCTGCCACTACTTCTGGGCATTTATGCGCAACTACCGGCTGGAGAGCCAGCTCATCACCACACAGCTGCGCAACGGCGTGCACGGGGTCTTCGGAGAGGACGAGGCCATGCTCCTGGCGCAGCAGGAGGCCATCGACGCCAACCCGGACTACGAGTTCTACAACCTCAACATCGACATGGGCGGAATGTGGGTGCGCCGGCTCCTGGAGCGCGCCCTCGAGGCCGAGGGCCGCCTCGCCGCCCTGCCGAGCTCCTGAGCAGGAGGAGATCCACCGTGGCCGATTCCCACAACATCATCTGGCAGCAGACCGTCGTCGACTCCGTATCCGACGTAGCCGAGAACATCCGCCGCATCATTCTGCGCCCGGAACGCCCGTGCATTGTGCGCCCGGGCGAGCACGTGGACGTCCGCACGACCATTGAAGGCGAGCAGCACGTCCGCTCCTACTCCGTGGTCGACGCCGCTGAGGACGGCACGCACCTCGCCCTCAGCGTCTTCCGGACCCCCACCTCCCGAGGAGGTTCCGTGTTCATGCACTCGCTCCGGCCCGGGCAGCTCCTGGAGATCACCCAGCCGCTGCAAAACTTCCCGCTGCGGATCGGGGCGCCCTCCTACGTCCTGCTCGCCGGCGGCATCGGCATCACCGCGATCGCCGGAATGGCCACGTTGCTGCGGCGCCTCGGCGCCGGATACCGCATCGTCTACGTGGCCCGCTCCCGGGACGCGATGGCCTACCTCGACGATCTCGCCGCCCTTCATGGGAACCACCTGGAGGCACACGTCGACGCGGAGGGCACCTCCCTCGACGTCCACGCCCTCGTGAGTTCAGTCCCCGAGAACGCCGAGCTCTACATGTGCGGACCCATCCGGCTCATGGACGCCGTCCGCCGGGCATGGACCGAGCGTGAGCTCGACCCCACGAACCTGCGCTACGAAACCTTCGGCAACAGCGGCTGGTACGAGGCCGAACCGTTCACCGTCCGCATTCCTCGACTGGGGGTTGAGACACTTGTCGACTCCGACGAGTCTATGCTCGAGGCCCTCCAACGCGAGGGCGTGGACATGATGTCCGACTGCCGCAAGGGCGAGTGCGGCCTGTGCCAGGTCAAGGTCCTCGAACTCGCCGGGCATATCGACCACCGCGACGTCTTCTACTCCGACCGGCAAAAGGAACCCAACACCAAGATGTGCTGCTGCGTCTCCCGCGCGGTCACAGGAGAGCCGGGCACAGCCCCGGCACCCCGTCCCGCCGTCCTCACCATCGACGTCCCCTGAGAGGCATCACCACCATGGATATCCGACACCAGATCGACGCATCCAAGATGTCGTCGTACCAGTGGCTCATCATCGCGGTGACCACCTTCCTCAACGCCCTCGACGGCTACGACGTGCTGGCCATGGCCTTCACTGCCACGTCCGTGACCAAGGAGTTCGGACTCTCCGGCGCCCAGCTAGGCTGGCTGCTCAGCGCGGGCCTCATCGGCATGGCCGTGGGCTCGCTCGTCCTCGGGCCCTTCGCCGACCGCTACGGCCGGCGCAAGATCCTCATCGTGGCACTGGTGATCAACGCCCTCGGCCTGTTCCTGTCCACCACGGCGAACTCCGCCTTCGACCTCGGACTGTGGCGGGTCGTCACCGGGCTGGGCGTGGGCGGCATTCTTGCCTCCGCTACCGTGATCACGAGCGAATACGCCAACGCCCGCCGCCGCGGGATGGCCGTCAGCATCTTCACCGCAGGCTACGGTGTGGGCGCCACACTCGGCGGCATGGGCGCGACCCAGCTCATCCCCGCCTTCGGGTGGCGCTCCGTATTCCTCACCGGCGGCCTGCTGACCCTCGTGGCGATCGCCCTCGTCGTCGCGCTCATGCCCGAGTCCGTCGACTACCTCCGCGCCCGGCGACCGCAGAACGCCGCCGAGAAGCTCCAGCGCATAGCCCGGCGCCTGCGCCTCGAGGGCGATGTCGACCTCGGTCCCGCCCCCGTCAGCACGGGCAAGCAGCAGGGCAGCGTGGCAACGCTCCTGAGTCCGCGGTACCGCAAGGCCAGCATCCTGCTGTGGATCTCCTTTTTCATCATCATGTTCGGCTTCTACTTCGCCAACTCCTGGACTCCCCGCCTGCTCGTGGAATCAGGGATGACCGAGCAGCAGGGCATCATCGGCGGGCTCATGCTCACCATGGGCGGCACCTTCGGCTCGCTGCTCTACGGCGGGCTCACCACCCGGTGGGACGAGCGGCGGACCTTGATGGCCTTCACGGTGCTCTCCGCCGTGACCCTCGTCCTGTTCATTACCACCACCTCGTTGCCGCTGCTGGCGTTCTCTTCCGGCGTGGTCGTCGGGATGCTCGTCAACGGCTGCATCGCCGGTCTTTACACCGTGGCTCCCATGACCTACGAGCCCGGTGTCCGCACCACGGGTGTGGGTTGGGGCATCGGCGTCGGCCGGGCCGGTGCGATCCTCGCTCCCATCGCGGTCGGCGCCCTGCTCGACAGCGGGTGGAACCCCACGCAACTCTACTTCGGCGTAGCTGCGGTGGTTCTCCTCGCGGCCGTGGCCCTGCTCCGGATGCCCCCCTACGAAGAGGCTGAGTCCGCTGCAAACCAGGACACTGCGTCTACAGCGACCACTGCATGAAGTCACCGCTGGGTGTCTTCCCTGCGGGGAAAGGGCAAGGAAGACACCCGGCGTGGCGAGCCGCAAGCAGCCTGACTAAGGCCAAGGTCGGAAAGCCATCCCGTGCTCTCAACAGCTTTTTCGATCTAACTGATCTCCAAGCCATACCGTCAGACCATCATCCGGCCTTGTCCCCGTGACGGCGCTGTCTCGTAACTCTGACAGAAGCCATGCATACGCAATCATCACCGAGACATAGTGGTAAGACATAAGAGGAGCCGAGGAGCGCTGGCGGGGTTGCCGTCTCTTTAGGACGCCCCCTCAACCCTCGGCTTACGAGACCTGCACCAGACGGGAAACAGGCCAAATGTGCGGATCCTCGTATCAGACTAAAGCACACACAAGGCTGACACAGGGCTGCTGCCGGGGAATCGATCTACGTTTGGACGAGAAGTCGGGTCCGCCCCGCCCACAGCCGGGGACAATTCTCATAGGTTATCCACCGCTATTGCTGCCAGGGAGCTATCTCAACGGCTCCCAATCCCAGCCGTGGATAACCTGAACTGACCCCAGTCATGGACGGATCAGAGTTGCATCAGTTCCGGCGTGTGATCAGCGAGCACGGGTTTGCCCGACCGAGACGGGTTGACGGAGTACCCGTTATCAGCGTTTGAAAGTGGCCGCGGGAGCGGCTCAAAAGGGGTTACTGTTCGCCGGTTGTCCGCTTCCATCTAAGTCACCGCACCTGAAGGGGTGTGGACGGCGCCTGAGATGGGGCACTGTCCTGAAGGAATTGTGTGATCCTCTGAGCCATGGCCGTTGACTGCGTCCACTGCAGGTTATGCGGGCCATTGAGCTCGATGATTTCGTGGCGGTTGACGCTCTTCAGCTGGTTCTTGTGCGACTCGAGCCAGTCCGGAAAGGTTGTCACGCTGTCACTGGCGAGGAAGTGAAGAACGGGCATGTTCTCCGGGTAGGTGACTCCGTGGAGTGCTGCGGCATTGCTGGCGACCCGGGCGCTTTCGTCGGCGACTGCCGCGTTGCCGTAGTCCCAGATTGTCATTTGGCGCATGCGTTCCAATTCGGTTGTGGTGAAGTCGTCGCTTGTCGGGTCTACCGCGCCGGGAGCAATCGAGACCAATGTTCGGACCAGGCCAACTGTGGACAGGATTCCGATGATGTTGATGCCGCCGCTAGCCGCGGATTGCTTCGCTAGCTCGGTGGTGGGCACGCTGGGGTCGATGCCGATAACGGCGGATACTTCGCTTGGGTACCGGTTGGCATAGTCAAGTGTGTAGAAGCCCGCGATCGAATGTCCAGCCAAAACGTATGGCTCGCGGATGTCGAGTGAGGAGAGGGTCTCGTGGAGCTCGGTGCTGATGTTCTCCACGGTCCGATCACTTGCGCTCATATCGCTGTAGCCGTACCCGAAGCGCTCGACGACGATGACGTCGTAAGCAACGAGTTCCCTGATCAAGGGGGCGAAGTCCAGCGCCGGAGCTATCGTGCCCAGCCCGCTGAGCAGGACCAGGGGCTGTCCACCTTCGGTGCCAGCCCGAACGACGTTCACTGAGCCTCCCGCGACCTCCACTAGTTCACCGTACTGGGCAGTGCTCGACCTCTCCTGCTGTTCCAGGAACGCGTTGGCCCCTGTGGATGCAAGCGTTATGCCCAACGCAGTGATACCGACAACGCCAAGTATTTTGCGCGTGCGGGGGAATGGCCAGCGGCGTTTTGTATGGTCTGTAAGCGAACTCATTGTTACTCCTAGTACAAGAGCCGGGTCAATACCCGGCATTGGTTGATTGCAGCGGTTATTTCGATCCCAAGCGCCTTTAAGACTCCGGGCACCCTTCGGTAAGCAAATAGAGAAGTGGGGTGCTGGGCAGGTGCGAATGGCACGCACCGGCCGGTTGACGGAAGCGGCGTTTAGAAAATTGCGGGTAGCGGCTTTCTCAGCGTGTTCTAATCACTGCTGGGCGCTCCCCGCTGACCGCAAAGCGTCGGCGGGGCGGTTCGGGCAGTTACGGCCAGTCAGGGTGCGCTCACCGCTGCTGACTGCACCCTGGCTGCGACCCCGTCGGCTGCTGTTGTACGAGGAATGTTGCGAAGCATCCAGGTTGCAAGGAAAGCGGCGGCTACGGCCAAGCCAACCAGCCCCAGTTGCAGCACGGTTTCCGGAAACACCGTCCGCAGCGCGATGGGAAGTGAACTGGCCGTGTACAGGATGATGGCGCCTTTGGGAACGCTTGAAGTGCGCCACAGCGCGAGCATGAAGATCACGGTACCGAGGAGGAAGAGCATCGATACCACTGTGAGGGCGATCCCCAAGGGACCTGAACGCAGGACGGCAACCACATCTTGGCCAATGTAGGGAAAGACGAGGTTGAGGACGAACTCAACCCCAACGAGGCCGGCCAGAGACATTACGGAGATAACGGCACCCAAGGCTGCGAGGGCCCCGGCCTTCCGGGAAACCAACAGATACAGCCCGATCACCAGGCCGATGGCGGCGATTTGAGCAATCGGTGCAGCGAGCTGGGTGAAAGGTGATGTGGGAATGATCCCTGCTCTCTTTGCCGCGTTGACCAGCAGGATTGCTGCTGAGATGAATCCGGCGAAGGCAAAGATCCTGATGAGTGCTGCAGGTAGGGGTACTTGGATTTTGGATGACATTTTGGAGCTCGTATCTAGAGGATCTGCGCGAATAACGAGTGTTGAAGGAGGCGTCATGACCGGGGTGCCGGGATAACTTGAAGCTACGCGGGCGCTTAGTGACTTGGCGTCACCACTTGTGGTGACTAATGGGGTGGTTGGTACTGCATCTCCCGACTAAACCGGCGTCGGTGTCTTTTCTTCTGGAGCTTTGCTGCCTGACGGACTCCGCAGTGGAGGGGGTCGCTGTGCCCCTCGTTCTGGTGGAACTTTCGACACTCGCGACAGGTGCTTATTCCGGTGTTTCAGGCTGTGTTGGCGCCGGGGGCCATGAGCCAGCCCGGCTGAGCAGGGCATTGTTCATGTTTTCGAAGCCCTTTTTTGTCCGTTGAAGTACCCCGGCCATGAGTGGCACCAATAGGCCGGAAAAGGATTCCGTTTGAGTAAGAGTCGTGCCGCCTGCCGTGGGTTTGAGGACGAAAGCGTGGCGGCCGTCGAAGAGCCCCTGTATTCCGAGTGTTCCGAACCACTCGAGCAAGCGCTCGGGTTCCACTGCGGTCACGCGTGAACGGAAAGTCATTCCGCGCCCATCAGGTGGGACTATCCTGATGCTCAGTTTGTGGCCAATCCTAGGATCCCCGCTGGCCTGGGTAATGAACGGGTTCCAGTCGGTGTAGGCAGGAAAGTCGGTGAGGATCTTCCACACGACGTCCGGCGGTGACGGGATGTGGGTGGTAACTGAGAGGGTTTTCAATTTTTCCTCCTAATAGACACTGGGCCGGGGGTGCGGGGAAATTTCGCGCTGCCTTCTGCTACCGGTCGTTGGGTGAAATCGGAGGTGTGGCCGCTGTTTGGCCAGCGCCGCGGTCTTGGTCGCCCACGAGATTCACGGCTATCAACGTCGCGCCGATGTCCCGAACTTTTGCTAACAGGCCGTGCAGCGCTGCCTGATCGACGACCGGTCCGCATAGGGTGGTTGTTCCATCGTTTTCTTGTATGAGGGCCATGCCTTCGAACCAATCGGTCCAGGAGCTGTCGAGGTGTCCCCGGATGCGGAGTTGGTACTGTCCGGATCCGTAGTGTTCTGCTGGCATGTCGTTCATCCCCTTGTTGCGCATCAGATGCCCGCTGGTGTTGTTCACGTACTCGCTCGCACAGGTCCTGTATCGGTTTCAATTGGCGGGGGCGTGGGACGGGTTGGGGCTTCCTGGGACAAGTTGGTGGCCTGCCCTTTTTCGTTCTTGAGACCAGAGGGAATAGCCGAGCCACATCATCGCCAGCCCCACCGGTACGGCGAAGACACTGCCGGCGGTGTGCGGAAAGATTGAGGCAAGGGGCGTCATGGCCGTTCCGAGGATGAGGATGCCGGCGCCCCAGCGGGAAAGGATTCGGGCGCGGTAGATGGCGAGGCCGAATATGAGGCCGCCCGGGATGTAGAGCAGGGCTGAGACCAAGGCCAGTGATCCCAAAGCTCCCAGGTTCACCTCGCCGCCGGAGCCGCTGAAGATGCCCAGGAAGCTGTCCACGAACCGGGGAGCTTCAGGAGCCAGCGGCGGCAGGATGAGGGTCTGGGCGAAGGTGAAAGCGGTCAACAGCACGAACCATGAACCGAACATGAGGTACCCGATCAGTCCGAGCAGCCCGGTTTCCTTGACCTGCCGGAGGTAGATGCCTGTGACGCCGGCCAGTCCCAGAACTGACATGCACAAAGTCATGTATCCCACGATCAGCCAGGCGAGACCATAAACTTCGGACACCTCATCTGTTGGATGCAGTGGTTGCCTGAGAATGTATAGGAGCCCGGCCAGCAGGGCAGACATGCCGGCGGCCTGAGTAAGTTTGCCCGGTGTGATGCTCATGGTCCGCGCTTTCTGCTCTGAATTGGCCCGGAACGGATTTCCCGGACACCCTGAAGCTACGGAGGGGTGTGGTGATTCCGCGTCACCATCCGTGGTGACAGATGTGGTGACTCCGGGGGAGCTGGCCGGGCCCTCAAATCAGGCCCTGCTCCTTGCCATGGCGGACCGCTTCCCGCCGGCTGTTGACCTCAAGCTTGGTGAAGATGCGCTTGGTGTGGGTGCGCAGGGTGTTGACCGAGACAAAGAGCTGGCGGGCGATTTCCGGTCCGCTAAGTGACGAGCCCAGTAGCCTCAGTACCTCCAGCTCGCGTTTGCTCAGGTCCTCCAGCCGAGGTGTGTCAGTCCTACTGATGGCTTTTTGAGATTCCGCGGTTTCCGTGGATTGGAGGCGCTGGGCGTAGCGGGCCGCGGTGGTGCCCTTGCCTGCTGCCTCAGCCAGCAGCGGCGCGAGGGGCGCGCCTTCATCAAGAAAGAGGCGGACGTAACCCTCCGGTCCGGCTTCAGCCAGGGCACGTTCCAGGGGTGCCATCGCCAGGGCGCGTTGGCCCTGGGCGTCCAGTGCGAGGGCCTGCAGCACGAGGACCTCGTAGGTGCTTCCTTTGCGTCCGGCTGCCTCCGCAGCGTTGAGCAGGCGCGTGAGCAGGTCCTCCGCCTCCTGAATCGTCTTCTCTGCCGGCAGGACCTTGAATTGGGAAATGAGAAGGCGCGCCAGGGTGAGGTGCTCAAATTCCCGCAGGTAGCTCAGCTCCCGCACCGGCAGCAGGCCGCGGCTGCGTGCCCACTCCCAGCCCTCTGACAGCCGCCCCTGCCTGATCGCCAAACGCGCCTTCAACGCCGGGATTGGGAGGATTTCCGGAAAAAAGCCCCGCAGATACAGGAGCTGGGCCTGGTTAAGGGACTCAGCGGCCCCGGCAGTGTCCCCCTCGGCTTCTCTTACGCCTGCCATCGCAACGAACCACCGGTAAGAGTGCTCCGTCAAGGGAGCGACTTGCCGGCCCAGCTCTTTGCTGATTTGCAGATGCCGGGCTGCGCTCTCCAGGTCGCCAAATTCACGGCTGAGCTCGCTGTAGCCCACATACAGTTCAGCAGTGGCACGTGGCAGCGGTTGTCCTTGGGCGGCCGCATGGCCAAGGGCCTGTTCGTAAAGCGTTCGCGCTTCCTGAAGCTGTCCCCTCGCGATCCGCATGTCTGCCAGCAGGATGGTGCTGCTGAGCTCATCGGTGAGGTTTCCCGCTTCATGGAGGCTCGCGACTGCATCGGAGAAGGTGTTGACAGCCGTTTTAACGTCGCCTTGTGCCCAGGACGCCAAGCCAAGAAACGCCGCTGCGGCCCCACGGGCGAAGTGGTCTTCCGGCCCGGCACGTTCGAAGGCCTCCCGTGCGTGCTGCGCAGTGGTGGAAACGTCGCCCCGGGCCTGGGCCAAGGAGGCCCGGTACATCGCGATCGTTGATGGCAGCATTCGGAGCTCTTGTCCGCGGTCTGATGTCGGCGCGGCATCTTCTGGCCCCTTGTCCTCTGCTGCTTGGGCTTCCAGTCCCTGTTCAGCCGCCCGAAGCCAGGGTTCGACGGCGTCGAGGTCGCCGGAGACGAGCGTGCGCCAGGCGTAGAAGACACTGAGCAGGGGCCGGGTAAGGACCACCTCGTCAGGGAGCGCCGTCAGCCAGGCCAGCATCACCCCATCCTGCCGGGTCCGGCGCATTGTCGGCAGGACTAATTCGATCAGGTCGGCGGCACGTCCAAAGTCCTCGGCCGCCAATGCATGGTGAACCGCGTCCTCCGTCAGGTCATTCTGTTCGTACCACTCGCTTGCCAGCCGATGCAGCTCAGGCACGCGGCCGGGCAGTTCCCGCAACGCACGTGCACGCAGGACTTCGGCGAATAAATGATGATAGCGGTACCACTGCCGCCGGTCATCCAGTGGAATTACGAACAGATTGTCCCGTTCCAGCGCCTCAAGCATGCCCTGGCCTCCACCCACACCTGTGAGTGCCTCACACAGACCTCCTGTCATGTGGTCCAAAGGAGCTGTGGTCAGCAGGAAGTTGCGGACTTCTTCCGGCTGATGCTGCAACACCTCCTCCAGCAGATAGTCGATGACGAAGCGATGGCTTCCTGTGAAAGCCTTGATGAACCCGGAGACATCCCCGTGCTCCCGTAGAGACACCCCGGCCAGCTGAAGCCCCGCGATCCACCCCTCGGTCCGGGTCTCGAGAGCAGCGATGTCGTCTGTTGAAAGACCCAGATTCATGACCCGGTTGAGGAAATCAGCCGCTTCGTCGGGTGTGAAGCGCAGGTCTGCGGCCCGGAACTCGGTTAGCTCGCCCCGGCTCCGTAAGCGGGCCAGCGACAGCGGAGGATCCGATCTGGTGGCAATGACCAGGTGCAGCTGTGGCGGCAGATGGTCAAGGAGGAACACGAGGGCGTCATGAACAGGTCGTTCTTCAATCACGTGGTAGTCATCAAGCACGAGGATGAACTCTTTCCCGGACCGCGCTATGTCGTTGATCAGGGACGTCAGCGCAGGTTCCACCGCCAGGACCTGGCCACTGAGCGTCAGGCCCGTGATTTCAGCGCCGATTTCCGCGTCAACACCCTGCAGTGCAGCAACAAGGTAGGCCAAAAAGCGTGAGGGGTCGTTATCGTGCGCGTCGAGGGACAGCCAGGCGATAGCTACGCCCGGGTGCTGCCGTCTGCGCTGGGTGATCCATTCGCTGAGCAGGGTGGTTTTGCCGAAGCCGGCCGGAGCACACACGAGTGACAGCTTCCGGCTAGCGCCCAGTTCATCGTTGAGACGCTGGAACAGCCGGGGCCGGGAAGTGATTTGCGGGCGCGGTGCAGGGAAAAAGAGCTTCGTCGCCAGCACGGGCGTTGGCATGCCCCCAGTATAGAGGGGCTGTTTCGACCGCAATCCAGTTAGTCGGTCGATGACACGTGAGCAACAGCGGTGACCGCAGCGGGAGCACGGGAAAGACCAGCTGGCCGGCGTTACATCAACAATTTGTTTCTCAGCATCCCGGTGCCAGGCGCTGATGTGCGTACTCCTATCGTCTTGGCGGCTCTATCGGGACTGGAGAGCATCCAGTGCCACTGCCATCGCCGCCGCGACCCGGCCATCGAGCCGTGCGCCTGGAAGGGTGATGAGGTACCGGTCGCGCAGGGACCGTCCCCGTTCTGATGTCATGAGCACTTCTCCGTTCGAGTCAACAAAGTCGAAGTGGAAGCGGAAGGGCGAAGGGATCGCGTCTCCAAGGGGTGTCGCTTCCCATATGCGCCGGCCGATGGCGACCCCGAGACTGCGTTCACTTCCGGTTACTTTGAGCCCGGGCACTTCGAGGTGCCAGGTGGACCGCAGCAGGGACTTGGCAAAGTCTTTCCGGAAGCTGCCGAGCAATTGCCCATTGGCGTCCAGCACGTCATAGGTGGCGCCGAGATCGAGGCGTTGCCGGGCCTTGAAGGAGAAAAGCGGCGTGGTCCTTGACTCGTCCTGGTAGAACGTCACCTGTTCCTTGAAGGCGGCCCGCTTCTGCTGGGCGACGGCGAGCAGGTGCCCGGGCTGCCCGTCTCCGGCCACGGAACGTATCTCGTACCGGTTCACCATCAGGGTGAGCTTCTGTGTCACGGTGAAACGGTCGATGCCCTGGGCAAGCTCTACGCTCATGTTCGTCCTCGTGGTTAAGGCGGTTCCGATCAGTTGTGAGGTCCGCCTGTTGTTATGTTCTCTGCCTTGACTTTAGCTCCGGCTAAGAGGACGGTTCCTTGTCCTCCGGCTGGCCGTTTCCGTCAATGTCCTGAAGGAATTGTGTGATCCTCTGAGCCATGGCCGTTGACTGCGTCCACTGCAGGTTATGCAGGCCATTGAGCTCGATGATTTCGTGGCGGTTGACGCTCTTAAGCTGGTTCTTGTGCGACTCGAGCCAGTCCGGAAGATTGGCCACGCTGTCACTGGCGAGGAAGTGAAGAACGGGCATGTTCTCCGGGTAGGTGACTCCGTGGAGAGCTGCGGCATTGCTGGCGACCCGGGCGCTTTCATCGGCGACTGCCGCGTTGCCGAAGTCCCAGATCGTCATTTGGCGCATGCGTTCCAATTCGGTTGTGGTGAAGTCGTCGCTTTTCGGATCTACCGCGCCGGGAGCAATCGAGACCAATGTTCGGACCAGGCCAACTGTGGACAGGATTCCGATGATATTGATTCCGCCGCCAGCCTCGGATTGCTTCGCTAGCTCGGTGGTGGGCACGCTGGGGTCGATGCCGATAACGGCGGATACTTCGCTTGGGTACCGGTTGGCATAGTCAAGTGTGTAGAAGCCCGCGATCGAATGTCCGGCCAAAACGTATGGCTTTCCGATGTCGAGTGAGGAGAGGGCCTCGTGGAGCTCAGTGTTGATATTTTCCACGGTCCGATCACGTGCGCTCATGTCGCTGTAGCCGTACCCGAAGCGCTCGACGACGATGACGTCGTAAGCAACGAGTTCCCTGATCAAAGGGGCGAAGTCCAGCGCCGGAGCTATCGTGCCCAGACCGCTGAGCAGGACCAGGGGCTCTCCACCTTCGGTGCCAGCCCGAACGACGTTCAATGAGCCTCCCGCGACCTCCACCAGTTCACCGTACTGGGCAGTGCTCGACCTCTCCTGCTGTTCCAGGAACGCGTTGGCGCCTGTGGATGCAAGCGTTATTCCCAACGCAGTGATAGCGACAACGCCAAGTATTTTGCGCGTGCGACGGAATGGCCAACGACGTTTTGTATGGTCTGTAAGCGATTCGGACCGGGTGATGGCCATCTCAGCCTCCGTGATTGTGGTTTGTCCTGGGCATGGGTGCCGGGGACATCTCCAAAACTACGGATGCGTGTGGTGACGCAGCATCACCACAAGTGGTGATGGAGGTGGTGAATCGACGGGAGTGCAGGTCAGCGCCGAGGCCCGATGCCGGCCCCCACTACGGCGCCAATGCCCAGTCCCAGGGCGAAGCCGATAAACGGGCTGTCAAAGACGGCAAGGCCCAGGGTGATTCCGAGGGCGGCGCCCACCAGGCAGCAGATCCACAGCGGCTTATTCATTGGACCCGATGCTACCGGCCGGATTATCCGGGAGCACTGCAGTGACAGGAACGAACATCCAAACAGCTACGTCGTTCCGGGAGTCAGCCGTTGTAGGCCTTCTGCAGTTCGGCAATGTCCAGTTTCCGCATGCCGAGCATGGACTCCATCGCCCGCTGCGAACCCCGCGGATCGGGGCCCGCGATCAAGGAACTCAGGACGGACGGAACGATCTGCCACGAGACTCCGAATCGGTCCTTGAGCCAGCCGCACTGGCTTTCGCTGCCACCGTCCGTCAGCGCGGCCCAGTAACGGTCCACGGCCTCCTGGTCCTCGCAGTCGACCACAAACGAAACCGCCTCGGTAAAACTGCAAGCCCGTGCACCATTCAGCGCCGTGAACCCGCGGCCTTCCAATTCGAACTCGACGGCGATCGCCTGCCCCGCGGGACCGGGCGCACCTTCGCCGAAGCGCGAGACGTTAAGTATCTTCGAATCGTCGAACACCGACGTGTAGAACTCTGCTGCCTCTTCCGCCTGGTCCTCGAACCAGAGGCATGTCCCGATGGTGCGTGGCATGGCTGCTCCCTTCCAGCTTGAGCCTAGTGCTGAAGCCGGGGCTGGACAACGCGCTCAAGGCGCAACGCTTTCATGCGCCCGGCGGTTCGGGAGCTGCTGGTCCTGTCGGCACCTGGCTGACGAGTCCCAGCGTGTTGCCCTCGCTGTCCCGGATGAATGCCATCCATTCCTCCGTGCCTGCCGGGCCCAGCAGCCCGTCAGTATGGCTGTAGATCACCCGCGGGGGTGCCACCACCTCCACTCCCCTGTCCGTGAGCTCGTCCACGGACTTCCTCACATCGGGAACGTCAAGGTACAGAAGAGCCCGCGGGGCACCTGCTTCCAGCAGCAGCCGCACGCCCTCAAGATCGAAGAACACAAGGCCGGGAGGGTCGAACACCGCCCTTGGTTGAACCGCCAGCAGATCGGAGTAGAACCCCGCCGCCCGCTGGAGGTCGCCGGCGTACTGGGCTACCTGGATGAGACGCATGGTTCCAACCTTCCTTTTGCCTGGTTTGTCCATCCTGCTCAACCACGGGGGTCCCGGCAAGGGGGGCAAACAAGGGGCCGAACAGGGCGGCCTGGCAACCGGGCCAGGCAACTGGACCAGGCAACTGGGCCAGGCAAGGGCGGCGCCACCGGAAGAACGGCCAGTTGCTAGGCTCGAAGCCATGACGCGTTCGATTCACCGGCCCCTCCCTTCATCCACTGGGCGGAGTGCGGCAGCTGCAGCCGTCGCCGACGCCGTCCTGATCCTGGTGTTCGCCGCCGTCGGCCGTGACGCCCACCAACGCGGCGATGTGATCGCCGGCGTACTGCTGACCGCCTGGCCGTTTCTGGCCGGGGCTGCTCTTGGGTGGCTTGCTGCAAGAGCGTGGCGGAACCCGTTGTCGGTGCGCCGGACCGGCCTGGCGGTCTGGCTTGGTGCCCTTGGTGGCGGCATGGTGCTCCGGCTGCTTACGGGCCAGACGGTTGTGTTGCCGTTCATCATCGTGGCGCTGCTGAGCCTGGGCCTGCTGCTGGTCGGGTGGCGACTGGCCTGGGCAGGGGCCCGACGGCTGCGGAGCGCCTAAACAATGCCGGCCGGGGGCCGCTGGAGGTCCGCCGTCGGCCACCCCTGATGTAATAGGCTGGCAGCACCGAAAAGCTTGCCGGGCTATGCTACGGCGCAACAGATCCGGAAGGATTCATCGTGATCACCGCATTCGTTCTGATCAAGACCGACGCTGCCCGCATTCCTGAGACGGCCGAGGAGATCTCAGCGATCGAGGGCATCAGCGAGGTGTACTCCGTCACCGGCGAATGGGACCTGATTGCCGTCGCAAGGGTATCCCGGCACGAGGACCTGGCCGACGTTATTGCGGACCGCCTGTCCAAGGTTCCTGCCGTTGTCCATACAACCACGCACATCGCGTTCCGTGCCTACTCCCAGCATGACCTGGACGCGGCCTTCGCCCTCGGCTTCGAGCAGTAGCCGGGCAAAGCGGATCACTGACGGCTGAGCGAGACCCAGTTCTCCAGGACAGCTGCGGCAGCGCCTGAGCCAATGGACTCGGCTGCACGGCGGTATGCTGCCTGCATCCGGTCAAAGAACGGCCCGTCCGCACTGGTGTCGAACGCCACGAGGCCGGCCGCCGCATTAAGCAGGACGGCATCCCGGGCCGCGCCTTCCTTGCCCGCAAGGACCTCGCGGACGACCGCGGCATTGGCCTGTGCATCTCCCCCGCGGAGCTGCTCCACAGTTGCCGGTTTGATGCCCAGGTCCGCCGGGGAGAATGTCAGTTCCGTCACCGTGCCACTGCGGATTTCCCACACGGTGGACGGTCCAGTGGTGGTCAGCTCATCGAGCCCGTCGTTTCCGCGGAACACCAGGCCCCGGCTCCCGCGCTGGGCCAGGACGCCCGCCACCAGCGGGGCCATCCTGGCGTTGGCGACGCCCACTGCTGACGCCTGGACTTTGGCCGGGTTGGTGAGCGGGCCAAGGAAGTTGAAGGCTGTGGGTATGGCCAGTTCGCGCCGGGGAACGGCTGTGTGGCGGAACGACGGGTGGAAGACCTGGGCGAAGCAAAAGGTGATTCCGGCCTCCTCAGCGTTTCGCGCCACCTCTTCAATGGACAGGTCAAGCCGGACTCCCAAGGCTTCCAGCACGTCCGCCGAACCGGACGACGACGACGCTGCCCGGTTGCCATGCTTCACCACCTTGGCGCCTGCCCCGGCGGCCACCAGCGCGGCCATGGTGGAAATGTTGACGGTGTTGAGTTGGTCACCGCCGGTTCCGACGATGTCCAGCTTCTCCCCTGTAATGGAGACAGGCTTTGCGTGGGCAAGCATGGCATCCACCAGGCCGGAGAGCTCCTCAACGGTCTCGCCCTTGGCACTCAGCGCGACCAGGAACCCTGCGATCTGGGCGGGCGTCGCTTCCCCGGACATGATGGTGTCCATGGCCCAGGCAGTGCCGTCCGCTGAGAGGTCTTTGCCGTTGATCAGTGCCGAAATCAGCCGCGGCCAGGTGTGGCCTGCCGCCGCTGCAGATGCCTGTGAAGTCACCTGCTGATGCTATCGGGGGATGGCCGGGAGTGACCAATGTGAACGGCCCGGGGAACTTTTGAGGGCGAATTCGCGTCTTTGTAGAAAAAGTCCCCCGAAAAGGCGGTTTGCGTTGGGCAGCACGGACTTTTACAGACATAATGTCTATGTGACATCTGCGACCCATGCCCCCAGTACCCCGGCGCACCCCACGCTGAACCGCCCCAATATGGTTTCCGTTGGAACCGTTGTGTGGCTCTCCAGCGAGTTGATGTTCTTCGCCGGTCTCTTCGCCATGTACTTCACGCTGCGCTCCACGAGTGCAGAGATGTGGGCGGATGAGACAGCCAAGCTCAACTTCCCCTTTGCGCTCGCCAACACGATCGTCCTCGTGGCAAGTTCGTTTACTTGCCAGATGGGCGTCTTCGCCGCCGAGCGGCTGCAGCCACGCCGCACCGGAGGGGCCTTCCAGTTCGCCCGGTGGGGTATGAACGAATGGTTCACCCTGACCTTCCTTATGGGCGCGTTCTTCGTCGCCGGCCAGGCCACTGAATACGCGATGCTGGTTTCGGAGCACGTCTCGCTCTCCTCCAACGCATACGGTTCAGCCTTCTACATGACCACCGGCTTCCACGGCCTCCACGTGATCGGCGGCCTGGTGGCGTTCCTCCTGATCATGGGCCGTTCCTTTGCCGCGAAGAAGTTTGGGCACTTCGAAGCAACGTCCGCAATCGTCACCTCGTACTACTGGCACTTCGTCGACGTCGTTTGGATTGGCCTCTTCCTGGTCATCTACGTACTCAAGTAGCCAGCTTTGATTCTTTTTCTACAAGAGGCAGAATTTCAGGTAGCGGCTCCCCGAGCCGGCGCAGGATCGAATAAAGGAACCACCACGTGAAGGCACTCTCGCAAAAGCGGCGTCACCCACTGGCAGCAATCGCGCTGCTTCTGATGGGGCTCCTCATCACTGGCGGGCTTTACGCCGTGGCCACCACTGTCAACGAGGCCAAGGCTTCCACCACCACCTTCAGTGCCAATGACGTCGAGGAGGGCGGCAAGCTCTTCGCCGCCAACTGCGCCACCTGCCACGGCATGGGTGCCAGCGGCTCCCAGGATGGCCCGTCCCTCGTCGGTGTGGGCGCCGCATCTGTTGACTTCCAGGTGGGAACGGGCCGCATGCCCATGCAGATGAACGGCCCCCAGGCGCTGGAGAAGCCCGTCCAGTTCAACGATCAGCAGACCCACCAGCTGGCAGCTTATGTTGCCTCCCTGGGCGCCGGCCCGGCAATCCCTGAAGAAAGCCTGCTGGACGAAGGCGGCGATGCAGCTGCCGGTGGCGAGCTCTTCCGCACCAACTGCGCCATGTGCCACAACGCTGCTGCAGCCGGTGGTGCCCTGACCCGCGGTAAGTTCGCGCCCGCCCTTGAGGACACGTCAGGCAAGCACATCTACGAGGCCATGGTCACCGGTCCGCAGAACATGCCGGTCTTCAGCGACTCCAACATCACTCCTGAAGGCAAGCGCGACATCATCACCTTCCTGAAGCAGATCGAGACCAGCGGCTCCCCCGGCGGCGCTGAACTGGGATCCCTGGGTCCCGTTGCAGAAGGCCTGTTTGTCTGGGTCGCAGGTCTCGGCGTCATCATCGCCTTCACCATCTGGCTGACCTCCCGGACGTCCTAGGGCCTCCGCGAAGCGCCGCACAACTTCTGCTGATCCGTCAGCAGCTTGATATTGGAAACTAACCCGGCACCCGCCGGGACGAGAGAAGGATGAGGCGAATTATGGGCAACCATAGTGACGGCAGTCCGAACCACTCGGGCACCGTAGCTACGGCTGGTCAGAATGAGGTGGAAAAGTTCCAGGACCCTGGAATTCCTCCGCACCGTTTGCGCCTGGCTGACACGGACCCGAAGGCCGCAAAGCGGGCAGAACGGCAGGTCGCCTTACTATTTGGCATCTCTGTTGTTGGAACCCTGATTTTCCTGGTGGCGTACTTCGCCATTGATCTGGGGGCCGGCGAATCAACTATCGGCAACATCCGGCTCCAAAACATGCTCCTGGGCCTTGGTACGGCGTTTGCCATGCTCGGCATCGGTACGGGCATCGTGCACTGGGCCAAGGCCCTGATGCCGGACCATGAAGTATCCGAAGAGCGCCACGGCATCCGCTACGAAGAGGACCGCCAGGCTGCTGTCCGCATCGTTGACGACATCGTGGAAGAGACGGGCATCAAGCGCCGTCCGCTGATCCGGAACACCCTGCTTGGTGCCGTTGCCCTTGCGCCGCTGCCGGCGGTTGCCATTTTCGGTGACCTCGGACCGCGCCCGGACAACAAGCTCGCCCATACCATGTGGGCACCCACGGAGGGCAAGCTCAAGCGCCTCGCCCGTGACCCTGACGGAACGCCCATCAAGGCCTCCGACGTCACCATCGGTTCAGCCTTCCACGTCATTCCGGAGGGCCTGAACGAACTTCACGAGGGCAAGCTCAACGAGAAGGCCAAGGCCGTTGTGCTGCTCATGCGCCTGGATCCCGAATCGCTGAACCCCTCCGCGGGGCGCGAGGACTGGGGTTACAACGGCATCGTTGCCTACTCCAAGATCTGTACCCACGTCGGTTGCCCCGTTGCTCTCTACGAGCAGCAGACGCACCACCTGCTGTGCCCGTGCCACCAGTCCACCTTCGACCTCACGCAAGAGTGCAAGGTGATCTTCGGCCCCGCCAGCCGGCCGCTCCCCCAGCTGCCCATCGCAGTTGATGACGAGGGCTACCTGGTCGCCACCAGCGACTTCAAAGAACCTGTAGGACCAAGTTACTGGGAGCGTGATATGCATGAGCGCAGCATCAACAGCTGAGCCCGCTTTCGTCGCCAAAACCAAGACAGGCCGGTTTACCGACTTCGTCGATGCCCGTGTTGGCGGTTCCGGAATGCTCCGCGAATTCGGCCGCAAGGTCTTCCCGGACCACTGGTCCTTCATGTTCGGCGAAGTAGCCCTGTACTCCTTCGTCATCCTTCTGCTCTCGGGCACGTTCCTGACGTTCTTCTTCGACCCGTCCATGGCAGAGACGCACTACGACGGCTCCTACGTACCCCTCAAGGGCGTCGAAATGTCGGTGGCGTACAGCTCGTCACTGGACATCTCCTTCGACATCCGTGGCGGCCTCTTCATGCGCCAGGTCCACCACTGGGCCGCACTGCTGTTCGTGGCTTCAATTGCCGTGCACATGCTGAGGGTCTTCTTCACCGGTGCCTTCCGCAGGCCCCGGGAAATGAACTGGGTTGTCGGTAGCGTCCTCCTGATCCTGGCCATGGCTGCAGGTTTCACGGGCTACTCACTCCCCGACGATCTGCTCTCAGGCAACGGCCTGCGCATCATCGACGGCGTGATCAAGTCCATCCCGATTGTGGGCACGTACATCTCGTTCTTCCTCTTCGGCGGAGAATTCCCGGGTACCGCCATCATTGGCCGCCTGTACATGCTGCACATCCTGCTGGTGCCGGCCCTGATCCTGCTCATGATCGTGCTGCACCTCTTTATGGTGGTTGTGCACAAGCACACCCAGTACCCCGGTCCGGGCCGCAATGACAACAACGTTGTGGGCTACCCGCTGGGTCCTGTCTACGCCGCCAAGGCCGGCGGATTCTTCTTCATCGTCTTCGGTGTCCTGGCCCTGATGGCCGGTTTCTTCACCATCAACCCGATCTGGAACTACGGTCCGTACGACCCCTCCCCCGTGTCGGCCGGTACCCAGCCCGACTGGTACATCGGTTTTGTTGACGGCGCCCTGCGCCTGATGCCCGGTACCTTGGGTGACTGGCAGGTAGAGCAGAACTGGTTCGGCTACGTGTTCTCCTTCAACGTCCTGCTCCCGGCCCTTGTGCCCGCCGGAATTCTGTTCACGGTGATGTTTATGTACCCGTGGATTGAACGGTGGATCACCAAGGACGACCGTGAGCACCACGTACTGGACCGTCCGCGCAACGCCCCCACCCGCACCGCCATTGGCATGGCAGGCTTCGTCTGGTACTGCGTGATGTGGGCAGCTGCAGGTTCCGACCTTATCGCTACGCACTTCGGTGTCTCCCTGAACGATGTCACGTACTGGTTGCGTACCCTGTTCATCATTGGTCCGTTCATTGCCTTCATGGTCACCAAGCGTGTGGCCCTGGCCCTGCAGCGGAAGGACCGTGAGATCGCCCTCCACGGACGCGAGACCGGGCGTATCGTCCGCCTCCCGCATGGCGAGTTCATCGAGGTGCACGCGCCCCTGGACGAGTACAAGCGCTACAAGCTCGTTGGCTTTGAGTCACCCGAGGTTCTTCCGGCAGTACCGAATGAACACGGTGTGGTGACCCGCAAGGAGAAGCGGCGCGCATTCCTCTCCAAGTGGTTCTTCGAAGACCGGGTTGCTCCGGCGACCCCCGCTGAGCTGGAAGCCGCCCACGGCCACGGCCACGCGGCAGTTGAAGCACCCGAGGAAGCGAAAAGCCTGAGCCGCTAGGCACAAGCCCTGTTCCAAACATCGAAGGCCCGGTCCATCAGGACCGGGCCTTCCGTGTACTCCCCCCTCCACGCCGTCAGAGGTCGTTGGCGCATGACGGCTGGGAAGGGACAGAGCCGTGCCGGGCCTAGTGGCTACGGGACCGGCGTGCTCCCGGGCGCTGCAGCGGGACCCACAGCTTGTAGCGGTCCGCACGGTAATAGGAGACGGAATAGTCCACCATCGTCCGGGAAACAAAGGCGTGGCGCTGGATCTTGAGCAAGGGTGAGCCGACTTCGACGTTGAGCAGCCGGGCAGTTGACGGTGAGGCTGCGGTCGCCTCGATCATGTCCTCACCCCACTCCATCACGAGTCCGAACTGTTCGCTCAGCACGTTGTACAGCGAGGTAGGAGGCTCTCCGTCCAACAGGCCGGGAACACGGTGGGCCGGAATGAAGTTTTCATCCACGCTCATGGGCTCCCCGTCCGCCAGCAAGAGACGGCGGAAGCGGACCAGAGGCGTGCCCTCCTCGAGCTGGAGTTCACGGGCCAGGAACGCACTGGCGCCGATTTGTTCGAAGCTGAGGACCTTGGCCGCGGGAACCATGCCGCGCCGCTGCATCTCCTCGCTGTACGAGGTCAGCTTTACCTGGAGGTCCAGCTTGGGCCTGCGCACGAACGTGCCCAGACCCACTACCCGCTCGATGACCTCTTCGCCCACCAGCGCGTCAATCGCCTGCCGCACAGTCATCCTCGCAAGACCAAAGCGCTCCGCCAGGTCCCGCTCGGACGGCAGAGCCGAACCCGGCCGGCATGACTCGGCGATGTAGGTACGGAGGATTTCGCGCAGCTGCACGTAGATGGCCGTTCCACTGGTCCGGTCGATCTCGCCGGCTATCGCCCCTGCGCTAGCAGCCACGGTACATTTCCCTCGCGTTCACGTTCACCCAGCCATTTTAGGTCAGGTCTAGACCACCTGCTGCCACAAGCCGGGCGCATTTCACAGGCCGGGCCTACCGGCCGCTATATTTGGACAGGAAAATTTCAAGCCAGACGGATGGGGCCGTCACGAAAAAGGAGTTTCGTTGCCAACACAGAAGGCCGTGGTCACAGCCGCGATTGGACTGCATGCGCGTCCGGCGGCTGTATTCGTCCGGGCGGTGACTGATACCGGGCTTCCCGTCACCATCACCAAGGCGGGCATCAGGGGCGTGGATGCCCGGTCGCTTCTGCAAGTGATGACCGCGGACTTCCACTACGGCTGCGAAGTGGAACTGGGCATCGAGGATTCGGCCTTAAACGGGAGCCTGAGCCGTGAAAAGGCCCACGACGTCCTCCGGACGCTGGGCGAACTGCTGGAGTCCCAGGGCGCCGCGTGAGCCCTTCGGCGCCGCTTCTGGAGCACCTGCGCCAGGCGCGCCGGCAGTAGAGAACCGACAACGACGGCGGGCCCCACCAAAATGGTGGGGCCCGCCGTCGTAGTTCTATTTGCCTAGTGGGCGTGATCGCCGCGGCTGTACTCGTAAACCCAGCCGACGAGTGCCACAACAGCCAGGCCGGCTGCGATATAAACGATCCAGAAGCCTACCGCCAGGCCCAGAAATCCTGTTGCGCAAGCCAGGCCGAGGACCAGCGGCCACCAGCTCCAAGGGCTAAAGTGCCCCTGCTCGCCGGCGCCTTCGTGGATCTCGGCATCACTGCGGTCTTCAGGACGAAGGCCAACACGCTTGCCAGTGAAGCCAAGGTATCCGCCAATCATGCCGGCGAGGCCGCCGACCAGGAGGATTCCAAGGATACCGACCCATTCACCCCAGTCAGTGAGGAACCCGTAAATCACCGAAACCGGTACGAAGAAGAAGACTCCGGAACCAAAGATCCATGACTCAATTTTCACTGTGCAGTGTCCTTCTGGTCGGCGTTACCGAGCGTCCGGGCTGCGGGAGCCGGCGACTCGACGGTCTGGACCTGTCGAAGCTCGGGGTGGTGCAGGTCGAGGGCGGGGCGCTCCGAACGGATCCGGGGCAGGGAGGTGAAGTTGTGCCGCGGCGGCGGGCAGGACGTGGCCCATTCCAGCGAGGCACCGAAGCCCCAGGGGTCATCAACCTCTACCCTTTCGGCACTGCGCCAGGTGATGTAGACGTTCCAGAAGAACGGGATCAGGGATGCGCCGAGAACAAACGAGGCAACGGTGGAGAACTGGTTCATCCAGGTGAAGTTATCCTCCACCAGATAGTCAGCGTAGCGGCGGGGCATGCCCTCAACACCGAGCCAGTGCTGGATGAGGAAGGTGCCGTGGAAGCCCAGGAACAGCAGCCAGAAGTGGATCTTGCCCAGGCGCTCGTTCAGCATCTTGCCGGTCCATTTCGGCCACCAGAAGTAGAACCCGGCGAACATCGCGAACACCACGGTGCCGAACACCACGTAGTGGAAGTGCGCCACCACGAAGTAGGAGTCGGAGACGTGGAAGTCCAGCGGCGGGGACGCCAGGATGATGCCGGTGAGACCGCCGAAGAGGAACGTGATCAGGAAGCCGATGCTCCATAGCATGGGCGTCTCGAACGTCAGCGAGCCGCGCCACATGGTGCCGATCCAGTTGAAGAACTTCACGCCGGTGGGAACCGCGATGAGCATGGTCATAAACGCGAAGAACGGCAGCAGCACCGCACCGGTGACGTACATGTGGTGGGCCCACACGGTCACGGACAGGGCAGCAATGGCGATCGTTGCGTAGACAAGGCCCTTGTAGCCGAAGATGGGCTTGCGGCTGAAGACCGGGAAGATCTCGGAGACGATGCCGAAGAACGGCAGCGCGATGATGTACACCTCGGGGTGGCCGAAGAACCAGAACAGGTGCTGCCAGAGCACTGCACCGCCGTTTTCCGGATCAAAGATGTGCGCACCGAAGCGCCGGTCCGCACCGAGGGCGAACAGCGCGGCGGCCAGCGGCGGGAAGGCCATCAGGACCAGGATGGCCGTGACCAGGGTGTTCCAGGTGAAGATGGGCATCCGCCACATGGTCATGCCGGGGGCACGCATGCAGATGATGGTGGTGATGAAGTTGACGG
Source organism: Arthrobacter sp. Z1-9 (assembly GCF_054792695.1). NCBI lineage: Bacteria > Bacillati > Actinomycetota > Actinomycetes > Micrococcales > Micrococcaceae > Arthrobacter > Arthrobacter sp. Z1-9. Next base: position 2,202,096 of record NZ_CP096456.1, read on the forward strand.
CACCCAGGATGGTGCCGAAGCCGGACAGCGCCAGGCCGAACACCCAGAGATCGCCGCCGATGCCGGGGCTGAAGGTGGTGTTGGACAGCGGGGCGTAGGCGAACCAGCCGAAGGAAGCGGCGCCCTGCGGGGTGATGAAGCCGGACACCGCGATGCTGGAGCCAAAGAGGAAGAACCAGAAGGCCAGCGCGTTCAACCGCGGGAACGCGACATCGGGCGCACCGATCTGCAGCGGCATGATGACGTTCGCGAAACCTGCGAACAGCGGAGTGGCGAACATCAGCAGCATCACGGTGCCGTGCATCGTGAACAGCTGGTTGTACTGCTCCTTGGTCTGCAGGATCTGCATGCCGGGCTCGAACAGTTCGGCGCGGATGAGCAGCGCCATCACGCCGCCAAGGCAGAAGAACACGAACGACGCGATCAGGTACATGTACCCGATGGTCTTGTGGTCGGTGGAAGTGATCCAGTTGACGACGATGCGCCCCTTGGACTTGGGAACCACGGGAGCTGTGAGAACTCCGGTGGGTGCGGATTGAGTGTACGTAGCCACGTCGCTCCCCTTACTTAATTTCGTTCAGGTTCGGGTTGCGGTCGTACTCCACACCGAGGAGGCCCGTGTTGCCGGCGGCCTTGAGCTCTTCCAGGTGTGCCTGGAACTCAGCTTCAGAAACAACCTTGACGCGGAACAGCATTTCCGAGTGGTACTCGCCGCAGAGCTCGGCGCACTTGCCGTCGTAGGTGCCCTCTTTAGTGGGGGTAAACCGGATGTAGTTGGTCTTGCCCGGGATCATGTCGCGCTTCTGCAGGAAGGCGGGAACCCAGAAGGAGTGGATCACGTCGCGTGCGTTGAGCTCAAGGTCAACGGACTTGTTGACGGGCAGGTACAGCGTGGGAAGCTGTTCCTTGTCGATCGTGTTGCCGGTCAGGTGCGCCTGGACGCCTGCCTCGTGAACGTCTTCTTCGATGACGTCGCCGGCTTTGTAGTTGAAGTCCCACGCCCACTGCTTGCCGCGGACGTCAACTACGACGTCGGCGGGCTGCGACCGGTCATCAATGGCCTGCTGGTCACGGTCCGTGAAGTAGAAGAACACCAGGACCATAAAGAGCGGAATGGTCAGGTAAAACACTTCAAGCGGAAGGTTGAAGCTCGTCTGGCGGGGGAAGCCCACAGTGCCCTTGCGGCGCCGGTAGGCCACAAGGCACCAGACGATCAGGCCCCAGGTAATGATGCCCACAGCCAAGGCGGCGATCCATGAGTTGACCCAGAGGTCCATGATGCGGTCGCTGTTGCTGGTGGTGCCACGTTCTGTGGGCAGCCACCCCTTCTCTACCTCTGGCGAACATCCGGTCAAAACCAACGCGCCGGCAATTGCCAAGCCTGTGATCGTGGTGATCGTTTTGCGTCGGCTGCCGGTTCGGTTCTGCGAACTCACAGACGGCCCTTCCTACTGGTTGCTGCTGTTGTCCGGGCAGCCATCGGCGCCGCGGGCACACTAAAAGTTTTACTACTCGGTGTAGAGCTTACCGCTCCGCCGGGAGTTTCGCCCACATGTCGGCGCCGCGCCTCCTTCCATCATTAAGAGGAGGAGGCGCGGCGCCGGCACCGGGCGAAATAACCGGCTTAGTGGAAGGAGTCTCCACAGGCGCAGGAGCCGCCGGCGTTCGGGTTGTCGATGGTGAACCCCTGCTTGGCGATGGTGTCCTCAAAGTCGATGCTTGCACCGCTGAGGTACGGGACGCTCATCTTGTCCACAACAACTTCGACGCCGTCGTAGTCCCGGACGGCGTCGCCGTCCAGGAGCCGCTCGTCGAAGTAGAGCTGGTAGATCAGTCCCGAGCAGCCGCCGGGCTGCACAGCAACCCGGAGCCGCAGATCGGTGCGGCCTTCCTGCTCGAGAAGACTGCGGACCTTGCCTGCCGCGACGTCGGTCAGGTTGACCTCGTGGACAGGCAGTTCTGCACTGGCGGCACTGGTGGTCTGGGTGCTGTTCTCATTGGTTGCGGTGCTCATTGGCCTACCTTCTTAGGACGGTCTGGCGGCTCCGCGCTAACGGCGCCTGCCCCTACGGATTCGGTATGGGCTATAGCTACATGCTACGCGGGGCGCAGGTGTAGCTCTAACTCCTGACGTAACCATGAAAGCCTTCTACTTGTTCCCGCGGAAGCCACTTTAGGCTTCCGCTTCAGTGTGGCGCGGGCGGGGACGCCAGGACGACGGCCACCCCCTTTTACAGTCCATCGTTCAGTCGTGACAGCAGCAGCGCCTCCGCCAGGATGGCTTTCCGGAAATCACCCAGGTGCAGTGACTCGTTGGCGCTGTGTGCCCGTGAGTCCGGGTCCTCCACACCCGTCACTAAGATCTGCACGTCGGGATACAGCTCCATGAGGTCGGCAATAAAGGGAATGGAACCGCCGATTCCTGTTTCCACTGCCTGTACGCCCCACGCCTCACCCAGTGCCCACATCGCCAGCCCGGCTGCGGGCGAGGACGTGTCGGTCTTGAACGGATTGCCGCTCTCCCCCGGCGTGAACGTGACTTTGGCACCGAAGGGAGCGTGCGCCTCGACGTGCCTGCGGACGGCCTCCATGGCCTCCCCGGGGACCTGTCCCGGCGCAAGCCGAAGGCTGAACTTGGCCCGTGCCCGGGGCAGCAGCGTATTCGAGGCCACGTCCACCGCAGGTGCGTCAAAGCCGATGATGGACAGTGCCGGCTTGGTCCAGAGCCGCGAGGCGACGCTGCCCGAGCCGGCGAGGCGGACGCCGTCGAGCACTGAGGCATCCGCCCGGTAGTCGGCCTCCGGGAACTCCACCGTCGCGTTGTCGAAGGCCACAAGACCCTGGACGGCGACGTTTCCGTCGTCGTCATGAAGGGTGGCGATCAGCCGGGACAGCAAGGTGGGGGCATCCAGCACCGGGCCGCCGAACATCCCTGAATGCACGGCGTGCTCCAGGACCTGGACTTCGATGGTTCCGTCCACGAGCCCGCGAAGGCTTGTTGTCAGGGCCGGGACGCCCACCTTCCAGTTGCTGGAATCGGCGACGACGATGACATCAGCACGGAGCAGGTCCCGGTGTGCCTCCAGGAAGGGCCGGAATGTGGGGGAACCCGCTTCTTCCTCGCCCTCGAAAAAGAACGTTACGCCGAGGCCCAGCCCGGCTCCCAGGACCTCGGTGACCGCTGCGTAGGCGGCGATGTGGGCCATGATGCCTGCTTTGTCGTCCGCGGCGCCGCGGCCGTACAGACGCCCGTCCTTCTCGACAGCGGTGAAAGGTTTTGTGTCCCACAGTCCCTCGTCGCCTGCGGGCTGGACGTCGTGGTGGGCGTACAGCAGGATGGTCGGCTTGCCTTCCGCAGCCGGGCGGCGTGCGACGACGGCGGGGCCGCCTGGCGTGCCGTCGGGCTTGTCGCAGCCAAGGACCTGCACCTCCTGCAGGCCAGCCGCACGGAGCAGTTCCGCCACGGCTTCCGCGCTGCGCTCCAGCGGCGACCGGTCGAAGCTGGGCCAGGCGATCCCCGGAATTGCAACGAGTTCCTTAAGGCGGGCGAGGGTGCCCTCAAAAGAGCGGTCGATGGCGGCCCGGAGGTCTTCCGTACCGGGTTGTGAGGTGGGGCCGGGAGGTGTGGGGCCGGCAAAGTTGTCGGGGGTGGCCGTCGGAGATGAAGTCATGGAAAAACATTACCCTCGTCACATTCAGCGCCGTGGCCGCCGCACGGCCGGGCCGGGAAGCAATGCCACCGCAAGGTATTCTGTTCAGGTGTTCGGACGTAAAAAGGAAGCGCCCTCGGCGCAGGAAATAATAGACCAGCAGGCCGCGGAAGCTGCGGCCCGGCAAAATGGCATAGCCGGCAAGGGAGCCCCCACTCCAACCCGCAAAGCCCAGGAGGCTGCACGGAAGCGCCCGTTGGTGCCGGAGGACCGCAAGGCCTCCAAAGCCGCCGAACGCCAGGCCATCCAGGACCAGCGGCTCAAGATGCGCCAGGCGCTGGACACCGGCGACGAGAAGTTCCTGCCCCTGCGGGACAAGGGCCCCCAGAAGCGGTTTACCCGTGACTATGTGGACGCGCGGTTCAGCCTCGGCGAATACCTGATGTTCGGGGCCCTGGTGTTCGTCCTGGTTTCCCTGGTGGTGCCGGCGTCCAGTGACCTGATGATTTACGTCCTGGGCGGTTTCTGGGTGATGTTCCTGGCCGTCTTTGTTGACGTGTTTATCCTGTCCCGTAAGCTCCGCAAGAGGCTGACCGAGAAGTTCGGCGAGGTGGAGCGGGGTACGGTCTGGTACGGCTCCATGCGTTCGCTCCAGTTCCGTAAACTGCGGCTGCCCAAGCCGCTGGTCAAGCGCGGACAGTACCCGGCCTGACCGGTCCCCTGCGTCCCCCAAACCATGTGACAACGAAACCCCGGCGGAATATCCGCCGGGGTTTCGTTGCAACCAGGGGTGCTCGCCCGCTCCGGGTACGGCGGCAGGCGCGTCAGCGCAAGGACCGCCGGCGGTTCTTCGCCAGTTGCCGGTTGATGCGCGATGCCCAGAACGGCCCTTCGTAGAGGAAGGCCGTATAGCCCTGGACCAGGGTGGCCCCGGCGTCGAGCCGGTCCTGGACGTCCTGCGCCGTTTCCACGCCGCCAACGGCCACCAGGGTCAGGGCATCACCGGTGACCTGCTTTAACCGGCGCAGCACTTCGAGGGACCGCTGTTTGAGCGGCGCACCGGAGAGCCCGCCCGCACCGTACTTTTCCACCTGGTCTGCAGGGGATGCCAGCCCTGTCCTGGCGATAGTGGTGTTGGTGGCAATGATGCCGTCCAGCTTCAGGTCCAGGGCAAGGCGGGCGACGTCGTCGATGTCCTCATCGCTGAGGTCCGGGGCGATTTTCACCAGCAGGGGAACGTGGCGGCCCGCTGCCCGGTCGGCTTCTTCGCCGACGGCGGTCAGCAGCGGCCGGAGGCTTTCCACGTCCTGCAGGAGCCGAAGGCCGGGCGTGTTGGGCGAACTGACATTGACCACAAGGTAGTCGGCGGCGGGCGCAAGGCTGCGCGCACTGGCCAGGTAGTCATCCACGGCATCAGCCAGTTCAACAACCTTGGTTTTGCCGATGTTGACTCCGATGACGGGGCGCACCGCGGGGTGCCTGCGCTGGAGGGCAGCACGGGCGGCCTTGAGCCGCGGGGCCACGGCGGCGGCGCCGTCGTTATTGAATCCCATCCTGTTGATCACGGCACGGTCCTCTACCAGGCGGAACAGGCGCGGCTTTTCGTTGCCCGGCTGGGCCTGGCCGGTAATGGTGCCCACCTCAACGTGGCCGAACCCGAGCTGGCTCAGTGCCTCTATGCAATGGCCTTCCTTGTCGAAGCCTGCGGCAAGGCCGAAGGGCGAAGGAAAGGTGAGGCCGAAGGCCGTTGTCTGCAGCGATTTTGCCGGGGCCGTGAGTTTCTCCAGGACCTTACCCGCGCCGGACCGATGTGCCAGCCGGATCGCCTTGAACCCTATTGTGTGGGCGCGCTCGGCGTCCATCCATGAAAAGGCCAGCCTGAAGAATGTGGGATAAACACGCATGCCTCCAGTCTTCCGTCTTGGCGGGCCCAGACCAAAATGAGCACGGACCAAAATGACGCGGGCCGGCCGGACGGCGGAATAGCATAAAGCCATGGAATGGCAGCGGGACATCCTGGGCGAGGAATTCGAGTCCCATGCCTTCACAGCCGCCGGACCGGACGGTGTGGAGCGGACCGCCACTTTGGTGCGGTTCCGCCCTGTCGTCGCTGCCGTCCTCCCCTCGCCGGGAAACCGCAGGGCCGTTCTTTTCCTGCACGGCTGGAGCGATTATTTTTTCAACGTGGACCTTGCGCGCTTCTGGTCCTCGGCCGGCTACGACTTCTTCGCCCTGGACATGCATAACCACGGCCGGAGCCTGCGTCCGGAGTCGCCGGGCGGTTACGTCTCCGATCTGGCCGACTACGACGCAGAAATTGACATGGCGTGCCGCCTGATCAGCCAGGAGGGTGTTACCCGGCCGCTGACCCTGATGGGGCATTCAACAGGAGGGCTGGTGGCAGCGCTATGGGCCAGCAGGCATCCCGGGGCGGCGTCCCGGCTCATCCTTAACAGCCCATGGCTGGAGATGCATGGAAGCTCGCTGGTGCGGCGGGCCGCCTCAAGCATGGTGGGACCTGTTGCCCGCTTCCGGCCGGAGGCTGTCCTCAGGCTTCCGGAGCGGGGCTTTTACTGGCGGACCATCAGCAGTTCCGCGGACGGGGAATGGACGCTGGATGACCGCTACCGCCCGCCCATGGCGTTTCCGGTGCGCGCCGGCTGGCTGAGCGCGGTTCTCGCGGGCCACACCAAGGTGGCGCGCGGACTCAACATCGAGGTTCCCATCCTGGTGCTGCTGTCCCGGGGAAGCGCGAACGGGCTCTTCTGGTCCGAAGAGATGCGGCGGACGGACGCCGTGCTGGACGTCAACGTTATTGCTGCCCGCGCCCTCACCCTGGGCCGCACGGTGACGGTGGAAAGGATCGACGGCGCACTGCACGACGTGTTCCTCTCCCCCGCCGCGGTCCGCGCGGACGCCTACGCGCGGCTGTCCCGCTGGCTCCGTGCGTACGGCGACCCGGCAGACGTCGAAGAAGGCTCCGAACAGCCCTGACCGGGCCGGGTTGCAGGCCTGGCTACTGCGCCGGTCCTGCTCCCTCAACTTGGGCGGGCTGCGTCCACCGCACCACCGTAACGGCGGTCGCGCCGGGCGTACTCTTCCACGGCTGCCCACAGCGTCCGGCGGTCGACGTCGGGCCACAGGGTGTCCATAAAAACGAACTCTGCGTAAGCGGACTGCCAGAGCAGGAAGTTGGACAGCCGCTGCTCCCCCGAGCTGCGCAGGAACAGGTCCACGTCCGGGAGGTCCGGCTCGTCAAGGTACTTCTGTATGGTGCGCTCGGTGATGGCGCCGGGCTTGAGCCTGCCGGCCGCAACTTCCGCGGCGATGGCGGACACGGCGTCCGTGATTTCCGCCCGGCCGCCGTAATTAACACACATGGTCAAGGTGCAGGTGCTGTTGCCGGCGGTGAACTGCTCAGCTTCTTCAAGCTCCCGGATCACGGACCCCCAGAGCCGCGGCCGCCGGCCTGACCACCGGACCCGCACGCCCCATTCGTCGAGCTGGTTCCGTTGCCTCCGCAGCACGTCCTTGTTAAATCCCATCAGGAAGCGCACTTCCTCCGGGGAGCGGCGCCAGTTCTCTGTAGAAAAGGCGTAGACACTGACGTATTCGATGCCCAGTTCGATGGCCCCGGCCATCACATCCAGGAGGGCGGGCTCGCCGGCCTTATGGCCTTCTATCCTCGGCAGCCCGCGCTGGTTCGCCCAGCGGCCGTTGCCGTCCATCACGATGGCAACGTGCCGGGGTATGAATTCTGCCGGAATGGACGGCGCCACCGCGCCTGAAGGATGCGGATACGGCGCGACCACGGGGTGGGTCCGCTGAGGGGACGCGTTGTTCTTTTTTCCCAGGGCCACTGTCAGCTGCGCTCCACATGTTTGAGGGACTTCAGTACTCGTTCAAGATGCCATTGCAGGTAGGCAGCCACCAGGCCGGCGGCCTCCTTGCGGTGCACGGGCAGGGAGCCGTCGGCAGTAGCCCAGTCTCCCGTCAGCAGTGCCGCGAGCAGCACCACCGTTTCAGGGGCCGGCGCAGGCGAGCCCGGCGGCCGGCATCCGCTGCAGACCATACCGCCCACCGGTGCGGAAAAGGCGCTGTGCGGACCCGGGAGCCCGCAGCGGGCGCAGTCGGTGAAGCTGGGCGCCCAGCCGCCGGTGGCCAGTGCCCGCAGCAGGTAGGAATCCAGGATCAGCCCGGCGGCATGCTCGTTCCGGCTCAGTGCTGCAAGGGCCCCGACCAGCAGGTTGTACTGGGCGGTTCCGGATTCGCCGTCGACGTCGGTGAGTTTTTCCGCGGTTTCCGTCATGGCGGCAGCAACGGTATACCGGCCGTAGTCCGCGGCGATGCTTCCGCCGTAGGCGCCCTTGGCCACGGCCTGGGTCACGATGTCCAGCGACTTTCCGGACACGAGCTGCAGATCCGCCACCATAAACGGTTCAAGGCGCGCACCGAACCGGCTGCTGGTCCGCCGGACTCCTTTGGCCACAGCCCGGACCTGGCCATGGTGCTTCGTCAGCAGCGTGATGATGCGGTCCGCCTCGCCGAGTTTGTGGGTGCGGAGCACGACGGCGTCGTCCCGGTACGCGCGGGAGGCGAAAGAGTGTTGGGCCACGCCTTTATCTTCCCATCCTTTGCGGGCGCTGCCTTCCGGGCACGGCCCTGCCGGGCAGCATCCTGCCCGGCACTATGGGGGTACCGTTGTGCCGCCAGGGACCCGACGGCACAACGTCCCGCGTGTCAGGCCTGGGCGTCCCGGATGGCGCGGTTCACCGCGGAAATAACAGCCTTCAGGGAGGACATGCTGGTGTTGGCGTCTATGCCGACGCCCCACAGCACGCGCTCCCCCACAGCACACTCCACGTAGGCGGCAGCCATGGCGTTTCCACCCTCGGAGAGGGCATGCTCGCTGTAGTCCAGGACGCGGACGTCCACACCGTCCTCCCGGAGGATGCTCAGCAGGGCTGCGATGGGACCGTTGCCGGTGCCTGTCCGCTGAACCTGCACGCCGTCCACGGTGAGCGAGGCGTGCAGCGTCATGCCGCCGTCGCCATCCGTCTCTGTCTTGACGGCGCCCAGGGAGTAACGGCCCCACTGGCCGTCAGCCTTGCCGGAAGGCAGGTACTCGTCCTGGAAGACCTGCCAGAGCTGCGCCCCGCTGACCTCGCCGCCCACTGTGTCCGTGCGCTTCTGGATGACGCCGGAGAACTCAATCTGGGCACGGCGCGGCAGGTCCAGGCTGTGCTCGTTCTTGAGCAGGTACGCGACGCCGCCCTTGCCGGACTGGGAGTTGACCCGGATCACCGCTTCGTAGCTGCGGCCGAGGTCCTTGGGATCCACCGGCAGGTAGGGCACCTGCCAGGTGAAGTCGGCAACGTCCTTGCCGGCGGCAGCGGCGTCCCGCTCGAGGGCCTCGAAGCCCTTCTTGATGGCGTCCTGGTGGGACCCGGAGAACGCCGTGAAGACGAGGTCGCCGCCGTAGGGTGAACGCTCGGGGACGGGCAGCTGGTTGCAGTACTCCACGGTGCGGCGGACGTCGTCGATGTTGGAGAAGTCGATCATGGGGTCGATGCCCTGCACGAAGAGGTTCAGGCCGAGGGTGACCAGGTCCACGTTGCCGGTACGCTCCCCGTTGCCGAAGAGGCAGCCTTCGATCCGGTCGGCTCCTGCCATGTAGCCCAGTTCCGCGGCGGCAACGCCGGTTCCGCGGTCGTTGTGGGGGTGCAGGGAGAGGATGATGCCTTCCCGCGGGTGCAGGTGGCGGCTCATCCATTCGATCGAGTCTGCGTAGACGTTGGGGGTGGCCATTTCCACGGTGGCGGGCAGGTTGATGATCACCTGGCGGTCTGCGGAAGCCTCAAAAACATCGGCGACGGCGTTGCAGACCCGCACTGCGTATTCCAGTTCGGTTCCCGTGAAGGACTCCGGGGAGTACTCGTACGTCACGTGCGTGTCCGCAAGGGTCTCTTCGTACTTCTTGCAGAGCCTGGCGCCCTGGAGGGCGATGTCCAGGATTCCGTCCTCGTCCTGGTTGAAGACCACGCGGCGCTGCAGCACGGAGGTGGAGTTGTACAGGTGGACGATGGCCTGCTTGGCACCGACCAGGGACTCGTAGGTCCGTTCGATCAGGTGCTCGCGGGCCTGGGTCAGGACCTGGATGGTGACGTCGTCCGGGATGTGGTTGCCCTCGATGAGCTGGCGGACAAAGTCGAAGTCGGTCTGGGACGCGGACGGGAAACCTACCTCGATCTCCTTGTAGCCCATGCGGACCAGCAGGTCGAACATCTTCATTTTGCGTGCCGGGCTCATGGGGTCAATCAGTGCCTGGTTGCCGTCGCGCAGGTCCACGGCGCACCAGCGCGGAGCCTTGGTGATCCTCTTGTCCGGCCACGTGCGGTCAGGCAGTTCGACGGTGATCTGGTCCTGGAACGGGGTGTACCGGTGGGCGGGCATTCCGGAGGGCTTCTGTGCGTTTCGCATTACTATCGGGGCCTTTTCTGTGGTTCTTCTTTGAAAGGGTGGCCGGGCAACACAAACTCCGCAGCGAGGGTGGGCCTTGCGCTAGATCGCGTCTGAGGCCTCGCCGCGGCAGCTAAGAAGAAGAAGCTCTGCACGCACCATTTGAGAGTAACACGGGTGCGTAAGATGAAAGGGCACTACCGTCCGTTACGTCCACCATGCAGACGCCGACCGGTATTCCGCCGGCCGCGGCAGCATAAAAAGGAGCCTCAGTGCCCATTTCGGGGATCGACCTGTCCACCTTTGATAACACCGTCCGGCCGCAGGATGACCTCTACCAGCACGTGAACGGTGCATGGCTGAAGGCTACTGAAATTCCGGATGACCGGCCTCTGGAAGGCACCTTCACTGCCCTGCGGGACGGGTCGGAGATTGCTGTCCGCGACATCATCGAGGAAGCCGCGGCTAAGGGCGGGGCCGCCAGCGGCATCGAGCAGAAGGTCGGCGACCTTTACAACAGCTTCATGGACGAAGCTGCCGTTGAAGCCAAGGGCGTGGAACCCATCCGCCAGCGGCTCGCCGACATGTTCGCCACCACCTCCGTGGCGGAACTGGTCTCCCTGGCGGGCCGGTTGTTCCGGGCCGATGTGGGTGGCCTGTTCTACATCTACCCGGCTCCGGACGCGGGCAATCCCGACAGGGTCCTCCTGTACGTGGGCCAGGGCGGCCTCGGACTGCCGGACGAGTCGTACTACCGGGAAGAGAAGTTCGCACCGATGGTCACGGCCTACGGTGCGCATGTGAAAACGATGCTTGACCTTGCCGGGGTTGCGGATGCGGACGGCGCATCCGGGCGGGTGGTTGCGCTGGAGACCAAGCTGGCGTCCCATCACTGGGACAACGTCACCCTGCGGGACCCGCAAAAAACGTACAACCTGAAGTCGGCGGACGAGGCATCCGCCTTGTTCCCGCTGCTCACAACCTGGTTTGAAGCAGCCGGCATCGACGAGGAAAAGCGGACGGAAATTGTGGTGAGCACCCCTCCGTTCTTCGACGGCGCCGCCGGCCTTCTCGAGTCCGAGCCGCTGGCCCACTGGCAGGAATGGCTGGCTATGCGGGTTGTCAGCGCTGCTGCCCCCTACCTGTCCTCGGCATTTGTCGACGCCAACTTCGCCTTCTACGGGACCACCATCAGCGGCACTCCCCGGAACAAGGACCGCTGGAAGCGCGGCGTGGGCGTGGTGGAAGGCGGTCTCGGCGAAGCCGTGGGACAGATCTATGTGGCGCGGCACTTCCCGGAAACACACAAGGCCCGCATGCAAACGCTGGTCGCCAACCTGATCGAGGCCTACCGCCGAAGCATCACCGCCGTCGGCTGGATGGGCGAGGACACCAAGGCCGAGGCGCTTCGGAAGCTGGAAGGGTTCCGGGCGAAGGTCGGCTACCCGGAAAATTGGATCGACTACACAGCCGTGGAGATTGATCCGGCTGATCTGCTGGGCAACGTGGAACGGGCACACAACGCAGACGTCGACCGGCACCTTGACGAGGTGGGCAAGCCTGTGGACCGCAACAAGTGGCTGATGACCCCGCAGACAGTTAACGCCTACTACCACCCGATGATGAACGAGATCGTTTTCCCGGCGGCGATCCTGCAGCCGCCGTTCTTCACCGCCGACGCGGACGACGCCGTGAACTACGGCGGGATCGGCGCGGTGATCGGGCACGAAATCGGCCACGGCTTCGACGACCAGGGGTCACAGTTCGACGGCGGCGGGGCACTGCGGAACTGGTGGACCGATGAAGACCGCCAAGCGTTCGAAAAACTCACGGCCAAACTGGTGGCACAATACGATGCACTCTCCCCGTACGCAGCTCCCGGCCATAACGTCAACGGCCGCCTCACCCTCGGCGAAAACATCGGCGACCTCGCCGGGCTGGCCATTGCCTACAAGGCCTACCTGATCAGCCTCGATGGCAGGGAGCCTGAGGTCCTGGACGGCCTCACCGGCCACCAGCGCTTCTTCGCATCCTGGGCAGCCGGCTGGCGGCAGGTGATCCGGAGCGAAGAAGCCATCCGCAGGCTGGCAACTGACCCGCATTCGCCCAACGAGTTCCGGACCAATGCCATCGTGAAGAACCTGGACGCCTTCCACGACGCGTTTGAGGTCACCGACCAGGACGGCATGTGGATGCCTCCGGAGGAGCGCGTCAGTATCTGGTAGCAAATAAAAATGGGGCCCGCCGAGCGGGCCCCATTTTTGTGCCGTGGGCGGCCGAATCAATTCCGCCCGGGCCTGGCCTAGCCTTCGACGATGAGCAGGGGGTTGGCCTGCTGGCAGAGCGTGTCCCCGGCCGTCTGGTTGACGATGTTCTCGGGCAGCGCCGCTGCCGCCCCGTACGTGGTACCCGACGTAAAATCGGTGCCGAGGTAGACCTGGACCCCGGATACTGCCGGAGCCGGCAGTACCTGCGCCGCAGGGACTCCCAACATTGCCGCGACGTCAGCAGCGACGTCCGCGAAGCCGGTGCCGTAGTAGACAACGGACTGTTCCACCGCGGCCGCTTCGAACTGTCCGGTCTGGGTGAATCCGCCGTCGATCAGGGCCTGGACGATTTCCTGTGCGCGTCCCGGCAGGCCGGTGCCGTTGGCTACGGTGACCTGCTGGAGCGCTTTGTCATAGGCGGGCGGAGGCGGAGCGGTTTCACTGGGAGCCGCTGTGGGTGGAGCAGTGGTTTCCGTAGGCGCAGGGGCCGGCGGCGCTGTCGGGTCTGTCAGGTCCAGGTCCTGCCGCATTGCGGAGAACAGTTGGGACCCGGCTGGTTCGGCAATCTGCAGCCTGTTCGGATCCAGGAGGGCGGGTGCCGTGGGAACCGAAACGAACGCGACTTTCCCGAGGTCTATGTCCTTGAGCCGGTTACCGATGGTGAGCAGGGTAGGAACTGACGCCAGCCCCTCGTCCACCGTCAGGTTCTGCGTGACGACGTCGGCAATTTTCAACATCTTGCCGGGATCGGACAGTGTGCCTTCATCCTTGATCTTCCGGGTCAGCGAGGACAAAAACCCCTGCTGCGCCCTGATGCGGCCAAGGTCGCCGCCGTCGGCAAAGGCATGGCGCGTCCGCAGGAACGCGAGGGCCATCTCACCCTCAACGGAGGAGGTGCCCTTGGGCAGCCGGAGCCGGGAATCGGGGTCGTAGACCGCGTCACTGATGCAAACGTCCACACCACCGACGGCGTTCGACAGTTCCTTCACGGCGTTGAAGTCCGCCATCATGAAATGGTCCACTTCCAGGCCGGTGAGCCGGTTGACTGTGTCCACGGCGCAGCCGATGCCCGCCTCGGCCATCGCTTCATTAATCATCACACCGCTGCGGGCGGGATAGGTCTGTTTGGTTTCCTCGTCCTTGCAGGCAGGGATGTCAACCAGCAGGTCGCGGGGAAAGCTGATGACGCTCACGCGCTTATTGTCCTCGGAAATGTCCATCAGCATCATGACGTCGGACTTGCCGTAACCTCGTGAATCATCCGCGGTGCCGTAATCGGCGTTCTTGCCGTCACGGGTGTCAGAGCCAAGGATCAGGATCTGCATCCGCCCGGTGGCGTCACTTCCGGATTCGTTACTCCCGCCGCCGGCATTCAGCGGAGCCCTGGAAAGATTGCCTTGCAGGCGGAGGAACCAGAATCCGGCGAAGGCGAGGGCGCCGACAAGGGCAACCGACAGCACGGCAGTGGTGATTTTGAGCCACAGCGGCATGGCACGCACAGGGCCAAAGTGCCGGGCGGCTCCAACGGGGCCATTATCCGCGTGCCGCGACACTGGTCCCCCTGCTGACACGTCAGCTCCGTTTTCGCGCTTATCGCGGCCTCGCCCCACGTGGTGGACCTTCCTCTAGATTCTTAATCCGGTCCATTTTAGTGGTCCAGGCTGGGAAATTCCCGGACGGCCCCGCGGCCGCGCGTAGTAAAGCGTCAGAAGCCCAGCTTGACCAGCTGTTTCGGGTCCCGCTGCCAGTCTTTGGCCACCTTCACGTGCAGGTCGAGGTAGACGCGCGTCCCCAGGAGCGCCTCGATGCCCTTTCGCGCGTTCGTGCCCACTTCGCGCAGCCGGCTGCCACCCTTGCCGATGATGATGGCCTTCTGGGACGGGCGTTCGACGTAGAGGTTGACGCGCACGTCCAGCAGGGGGTTGTCCTCCGGACGGTCCTCCCGGGGCACAATCTCTTCGACAACCACCGCCAGGGAGTGCGGCAGCTCGTCCCGGACCCCTTCCAGTGCCGCTTCCCGGATCAGCTCCGCGACCATCACGGCTTCCGGTTCGTCGGTCAGCTCGCCGTCCGGATAGAGCGGGGGCGACGGCGGCATGTGGCTGATCAGGACGTCGGCTACGGTTTCCACCTGGAAGCCGTCGCTGGCGGATACCGGCACAATGTCCTTCCAGCCTTCCTCCCCCAGCACTTCCCGCCCGAGGGCGGCCACGGCGAGGAGCTGCTCAGTGAGGGCCTGCCGGTCCACCAGGTCTGCTTTGGTGACGATGGCGATAACGGGCTGGCGGCCAACAGCCGCGAGCTGCGCGGCGATGTATTTGTCGCCCGGTCCGATCTTTTCGTTGGCGGGCAGGCAGAACCCGATCGCGTCCACCTCCGCGAGGGTGTCCGCCACGAGATCGTTCAGGCGCTTGCCCAGGAGGGTGCGGGGACGGTGCAGGCCCGGTGTATCCACGAGGATCAGCTGCGCGTCCTCGCGGTGGACAATCCCGCGGATGGTGTGGCGGGTGGTCTGCGGCTTGGCGGAGGTTATGGCCACCTTCTTGCCCACCAAAGCGTTTGTCAGTGTGGACTTGCCCGCGTTGGGCCGGCCCACCAGGACCGAAAATCCTGCGCGGAAGCCGCCGAAATCTTCTTCGCTTGCGGCCTTATTTTTCTTGCTCACGTGGAACTCCCTGCTGGGTTGCTTCCGCCTCCTGGAGGAGGTCTTCAAAGTCAGTGTCTACTTTTGGAACCTGCGCCGCAATGATGTGGCTGACCCGGTTCCGGCGGCCTTCAAGCCTTTCTGCACGGAGCGACACACCGTCAACCTCAACGCTGCTGCCTACGATGGGCACACGGCCCAGCGCTTTGGCGAGCAGGCCTCCCACGGTGTCCACTTCGTCGTCGTCGAGCTCAATGTCAAAAAGCTCGCCGAGGTCATCGATGCTCATCCGGGCACTCACGCGGTACGATCCATCGCCAAGCTCCACGGCCTCGGCGCTTTCGGTATCGTACTCGTCGACGATTTCCCCGACGATCTCCTCAATCAGGTCCTCGAGGGTGACGAGTCCGGCGGTACCGCCGTATTCGTCGATCACAATGGCCACGTGCGTGGATTCCTTCTGCAACTCCCGCAGCAGGTCGCTGACTGGCTTCGATTCGGGCACGTACCGCACCTCCCGGACCAGCGAATCCACCAGGGGCGGCTCCTCGCCGGGTGCCAGCTCATGCAGGACCGCGGCGACGTCCTTGAGGTAGATGATGCCCAGGATATGGTCCGTGTCTTCGCCGATCACTGGCATCCTGGAATACCCGGACCGCAGGAAGAGCGACATGGCATGGCGGAGGCTGGAGCCGGCTTCGATGCTGAGGATGTCTGTCCGCGGCACCATCACGGCACGGACCAGGGTGTCGCCGAAATCAAAGACCGACTGGATCATCTCGGCCTCGGTGTCCTCGATCATGTCTGATTCGCTGGCCCGTTCCACGAGCTCACGGAATTCCTGCTCGCTGAAGAACGCCTCATCGCCGCCCGGCGCACCGGGCGCTGCAGCGCTTCCCAGCGCCACGAGCCACCCGGGGATGGGTCCCAGCACCCAGGTCAGGAAACGGATCAGCGGTGCGGTGAAGCGCACGACGGCGGCTGAGTGGAGCCTTCCGAGCTGGCGGGGAGAGACACCCACAATGACGAATCCCAGGAGGGCCATGATGCCGGTCGCGGCAAGCCCCGCCAGCCAGATGTTGTCCAGCAGGCTGTACAGCAGGACGGCGACGGCAACCGCTGAGGCCATCTCGAACCAGATGCGCCAGAACCGCAGGGCGCGGATGTGGGCAACGGGCTGCGCCAGGATCCGGCGCATGGCGGTGCCGCGGCTCTTGAGGAGTGCTTCCTCGGCGTCGTGCCGCGGAAGGAAGTTAAAGGCGGCCTCGGCCGCGGTCAGTACTGCCGCGACGCCCAGGAAAGCAAGGGCCATCGCAACCAGGAGCAGAGGGGTCACTGGGTGGTCTCGGCGGGCGCTTCTTTGCCGGTGAAGCCGGAGAGGAGCTCGCGCTGAAGGCCGAACATCTCGGCCTTCTCCTCGGGCTCGGCATGGTCGTAGCCCAGCAGGTGCAGGATGCCGTGCGTAGTCAGCAGCAGCATCTCGTCCTGCAGGGAATGGCCGGCGTTCCGGGCCTGGACGGTGGCAACCTGCGGGCACACCGCAATGTCCCCCAGCATGCCCTGGGGCGTGGGCCGGTCAGGCGTACCCGGAGTCAGCTCGTCCATCGGCACGGACAGCACGTCAGTGGAGCCGGGCTCGTCCATCAGCTCGATGTGGAGTTTCTCCATCGCGGGTTCGTCCACCAGGAGGATGGACAGTTCGGCCTGCGGATGGATATAAAGCTGCTCAAAGATGTACCTGGATAAGGCAACGAGCTCGGATTCATCCACCTGGACGCCGGACTCGTTGTTCACCTCGATGCTCAAGCGTGTTCCCCCCGTTTTTCCCGGCTTGCCGAGTGCTTGACCCGGCTGCGCTGGGTGTCGTCCCAGATGCTGTAGGCATTGACGATATCGCCCACCAGGCGGTGCCGCACGACGTCGGCTGCGTCCAGGACGGAGAAGTTCACGCCGTCAATGCCCTGCAGGATTTCTTCCACGATCCGCAGCCCGGACCGGGTGCCGAAGGGCAGGTCCACCTGGGTGACATCGCCTGTAACAACCATCTTGGATCCAAAGCCAAGCCTGGTGAGGAACATTTTCATCTGCTCAGGCGTGGTGTTCTGTGCCTCGTCCAGGATGATGAAGGCGTCATTGAGCGTGCGGCCGCGCATATAGGCAAGCGGGGCCACTTCGATGGTTCCCGCCGCCATGAGCCGCGGAATGGATTCCGGGTCCATCATGTCGTGCAGGGCGTCGTACAGCGGACGGAGATAGGGGTCGATCTTGTCGCTCAAGGTGCCGGGAAGGAAACCGAGCCGCTCCCCCGCCTCGACTGCCGGGCGGGTCAGGATGATGCGGCTGACCTCCTTTTGCTGCAGGGCCTGCACCGCTTTGGCCATTGCCAGGTAGGTCTTGCCGGTTCCGGCGGGCCCGATTCCGAAGATCACCGTGTTGGCGTCGATGGCATCGACGTAATTCTTCTGGTTCAGGGTTTTGGGACGGATGGTCTTCCCACGGCTGGACAGGATGTCATGGGTGAGCACGTCCACGGGATTCTGCAATGACTGGGTGCGGAGGAGTGCCACGAGCTGCTGCAATACAGCCGGGCTGATGACTGTTCCGCGGGCCACGAGTCCGCGGACCTCATGGAGGAGCCGCATGATCCGCGGGACATCGGCAGCAGGCCCGCTGATGGAAAGCTCATTGCCGCGGACGTGGAAGTTCACGTCAGGGAACTGTTCCTCGATGAACCGCAACGCTTCGTCATGGCTGCCCAGCGATTGAACCATCTGGTCCGAGTTGTCGAAAAGGACTACTTCGGTCCGGACGCCGGGGAGTGAATGGGGGAACTCCCCTGCTGCGCCCTCGCCTGTGACGAGCCTGCGCTTTCCGTTAGCTGATTCAGTCATGGTGCCGGCCCGCAGGCCTGTGATCCCCTCGATGTCGAAACTTTGGCTGTTGGCTGGTCTGCGGCGGCTGTTGCCGTTGCTTCCAGCGGTACCTTCCATCCTACGCCAGCAGGCGGACCGGGCCCCATACAGCAATAAACTCCCGGTTCCGGTCCGGCGCGGACAAGGTGGGGGTTCCCGTCATTAGGTATCAACTTCATATCGGCCTCATATCGTTCCAGTTGCAGTTGGACCGCTCAGCGCCTCCCGGTGCTTCTGCTCCGCGGGGCTGTGTAATGCTGGAAATCCAGCCTGCTGCTGGAGCATTGAAGCCGACCGGGGATCGGCCTACCCGAACAGGAAAGGACAGGGCAATCAAGGTGCCGGAAACCGCAGCGCCCCGCCGGGCCAGAGGTGCCTTCAGCGGCGCCCGTTCAGCGGTCCTTGCCGGTCTCCTGGTCACGGCCCCTGTCCTGGCGGGATGCATCGCCGAACCGGCGCCGACCCCCACCGGCGCGCTGGCCTCCAGCCCTGCCGCCCCGGGAACCACGTCCGGCGCCCCGTCCACGAGTGCTCCGCTGGAGACCACCCAGTCCTCCAACAAGGCGCCCGTCTACTGGATCGGGCGCAGCGACAGCGACGTCTTCCTTTACCGGGAATTCCGGGACGTCCCGGAGCAGGAGAATCCGGTCACGCGGGCCCTGCGGGCCATGATGTCGGAAAAGCCGCTGGATCCGGACTTCTTTACGCCGTGGCAGAACCCCAGGCGGCTGGCCACCTCGATTTCGGGCAAGGACGTCATCACCGTGGATGTGTCGGAGGATGCCTTCAACAGCAATCTTGACGCTGACATGGCGGCCCGGGCCATTCAGCAGCTGGTCTACACGGCTACTGCGGCTGCCGCGAGTTCAGGGCTGATTGACTCAGGCCAGCAGATCCGTGTCAGGGTCCTTGTGGACGGACACACGGACTACGTCGCGTTCAACCATGTGCAGTTGGGATCCCTGATGGCCCGCACGGTGGGCCTGGTGGCCCCGGTATGGATCATCGACCCGCAGGAAAACGTGGAAGTGGCCGGCGGCAGCGTCAAGATCACCGGACGAAGCACCCTTCCGGGCGGCAAGCTCCGCTGGCAGATCCTGCGGTCCGGGGACAACGGGGACAAAACCCCCTTCCTGACCGGGGAAACCACGGCGGCTGCGGATCCGGCACAGGCCGGAGTGTTTACCTTGGCCCTGATCCTGCCCGAGGGTGACTTCGAACTTCGGGTGGCCCAGACCTCGAACGCTGACGGCCCGGTGGACGGCACCGAAGACACCCGGAGCTTCAGGGTCCGTTAGCCCCGGCCCGACGGGTCAGACTGCCGGTGCCGCCCAGCGGCCCAGGATGTCGCTGGCAAGAACGACGGCGGCAGGACCGGCTGTTGATGAGCGCAGCACGTGCTCTCCCAACAGGGCGGTGACGGCGCCTTTGCCGCACAGCCTTGTCACTTCACGCTGGCTGATTCCACCCTCGGGCCCTACGATCAGGAATACTTCCCGCACCCCGTCAGCGGCTCCAGTTTCAAGCCAGGACTCCAGGACGGCCCGCAGGGGGCGAACGGCGTTCTCGTGCAGGATAACTGCGAGGCCGGCCGCCTCCACCGCGGCGGCGAGGCCGGCGGTGTCGACGGCGGCCCGCACCTCGGGGATGAAGGCGCGGCGGGCCTGTTTGGCGGCCGCGGTGACAACGGATTGCCACTTTGCGTGGGCTTTGGCAGCCCGGTCGCCTTTCCAGCGCACAATGGACCGTTCCGACTGCCAGGGTATGACAGCGTCGATGCCCAGTTCGGTGGCCGTCTCGATGGCAAGCTCATCCCGGTCGCCCTTGGCCAGGGCCTGGACCAGCACCAGCCTGGTGCGCGGACGGTCCTCCACAACCACGGACGTGCATTCCACTTCAAGTCCCGAGGAGGAAGCGGCGGTGACCTTGCCGCTCATGCGCGTGCCTGCACCGTCAACGATGTCCACGGCTTCGCCCGAAGCGAGCCGCTTCACCGTGACCGCATGCCGCGCTTCGGGCCCCTCCAGGACGAAGATCCCTTGCGGCGCCATGCTTTCCAGGGACCCGGGCGCAGTGAAAAAGACGGGGTTGCTCACCGCTACAGGTTACCGAGCCGGTCCCGAAGCTTGGCGAACATGCCGCCGCTGGCAGCAAGCTTGCCGTCCGTGATCTGCTCGCCGCGAAGCTTGGCGAGCTGGCGCAGCAGGTCCTCCTGCGCCGCATCGAGCTTTGCGGGCGTCTCAACCTGGAGGTGAACCTTCAGGTCACCGCGGCCGTAGCCGCGCAGGTGCGTGACGCCCAGACCGCGCAGGGTGATGATCTCCCCGGACTGGGTGCCGGCCTTGACGTCGATGTCCTGGGGCCCGTCGAAGGTTTCGAGGGTCACATCGGTTCCCAGCGCAGCTGCAGTCATGGGAATGTTCAAGGTGGCGTGGAGATCGTCCCCTTCCCGGACGTAGGTGGCGTCGTTGTTGACGCGGATCTCCACGTAGAGGTCACCGGCGGGCCCGCCGGCGGGACCGGCCTCGCCCTGGCCGGACAGCTGGATGCGGGTGCCGGTGGCGACGCCGGCGGGAACCTTGATGGTCAGGGAACGGCGGCTGCGGATCCGGCCCTGCCCGCTGCATTCGTTGCAGGGGTCCTTGATGACGGTTCCGAAGCCTTCACAGGTGCCGCAGGGGGCGGCGGTCATGACCTGGCCGAGGATGGAACGCACTGCCCTCTGGACCTGGCCGCTGCCGCCGCAGATGTCGCAGGGCTCCGGATGGGTTCCGGGACGGCAGCACGAGCCGTCACAGGTGGGGCAGACCACTGCCGTGTCCACTTCGAGCTTCTTGTTGACCCCGAACACCGCATCGCGGAGTTCGATCCGGACGCTGATGAGCGCATCCTGCCCGCGCCTGACCCGTGAAGCGGGGCCGGTGGTGCCGCCGGCGCCGAAGAAGGTGTCGAAGATGTCCTGGAAAGCGAAGCCCTGGCCGGCGTACGCTCCCCCGCCGAACCCGTTGTCCGTGCCGTTCTCGTTGCCGGTGGTGTCATAGACCCGCCGCTTTTGGGGATCCGAGAGAACTTCGTAGGCGTGGGTCACTGCCTTGAAGCGGTCCGCAACGTCCTCACCGGGATTGACGTCCGGGTGAAGGGTCCGGGCCAGCTTGCGGTAGGCCTTCTTGATCTCTTCTCCGGTGGCATCCGGTGAGACTCCAAGGACTTCGTAGTGGCTGCTCAAAGTTCGTATCTCTTCCTTGTTGTTCTGCCTGCAGGCGTACTGCATAGACTGCTGTGCGCTTTTGCGCGCCGTACTGCGGTCAGGGCCCCAATATCCGTGACAAATAACGGGCCACAGCCCTGACGGCGGCCATGGTGGTGGGATAGTCCATTCTGGTGGGGCCCAGCACGCCAATTTTGGCGACACTGTCCGGGCCATAGCCGGTGGCCACGACGGATGCCTCCGCCAGGCCGTCGTAGGGGTTTTCGCGGCCGATGCTCACGGCCACTCCGCGGTGGTCCTGCGCCATCTCGCTCAGCAGGCGCAGCATCACCACCTGCTCCTCCAGTGCTTCCAGTACCGGACCGATGCTGAGCGGGAAGTCAACGTTGGAGCGGGCCAGGTTGGCCGTGCCGGCCATCACCATGCGGTCTTCGCGGCTGCTGTGGGCCAGGCCTTCCAGGCCGTGCGCCAGCGCCTGGGCTGCCTGCCGTTGTCCAGGAGCGACACCGGATACTACCGGGGGCAGGGACTGTCCCAGTTGGGCCAGCGGTGTACCGGTCAGTGACCCAAGGAACCGGGCGCGCAACGCAGCAAGGGCGTCATCCGCCAAATCCTGCCCGACGTCGATAACCCGTTGTTCCACCTTGCCGCTGTTGGCGATCAGCACCACCAACACCTTCCGCGGCGCCAGGAGAACGAACTCGATGTGGCGGACCAGTGCGCGGTTGAGGTGCGGATACTGGACAACCGCCACCTGGTTTGTCAGCTGGGACAGCAGCCGGACGGTACGTTCCAGGACGTCGTCGAGGTCATCCGAGCCCTCAAGCAGGGACTGGATGGCCCGCCGCTCCGCCTGGGACAAGGGCTTCACCGCCGAAATTTGGTCCACGAAGAGCCGGTAGCCCTTGTCCGTGGGGATTCTGCCTGCGCTGGTGTGGGGCGCCGTAATCAGCCCTTCGTCCTCCAGCGCGGCCATGTCATTGCGAATGGTGGCGCTGGAGACACCGAGATGGTGCCGCTCCACCAGTGCCTTGGACCCGACGGGCTCGCGGGAGTGGACGTAGTCCTCCACGATGGCCCGCAGTACTTCCAGTTTGCGTGGCTCGCTCACTCTCCACCTCCATCCAGGGTTCAGGGCAGCCGTTCCGCCCGCACGTGACGCTACAGGGGTTAGCACTCGACATGCCCAAGTGCTAACAGTCTATTATGACTCGCCCCGTTGTTAGCATTGGAACCGCTCCGGGCGAAATTCCCGGCCGTGATCTAGCGCTAGGCGGAGTGATTCATGCATTACCAGAACTGGGGAGCCCAGGACCTGTCCGCGCCTGCCCGGACGCAATTGCCCGAAGTACCCGTGGAGCGCGGCATGGTGCTGGAGGATGTGCAGTCCGGCTGGGTTGGCGCGGTGACCCGGGTGGAGAAATCGGGAGGAATGCATGTGGTGGCACTGGAGGACCGCCGCGGCAAGTCGCGCTCGTTCCGGCTGGGCTTCGGATTCCTCCTGGAAGGCCAGGCGATCCGCCTGATGCCGCCGGCTCCCCGGCCGGCCGCAGGTCCTGGTACAGCCGCCGGCCGGACCGCGTCGGGTTCGGTCCGCGTTGCCGGCCAGAGGGCCCAGGTTGCCAAGGCAAGCCGCATCTGGGTGGAAGGAAAGCACGACGCCGAACTTGTGGAGAAGGTGTGGGGAGATGACCTCCGGGTGGAAGGCATCGTCGTCGAACCCCTGCACGGCATTGATGACCTCTCGGCGGCTGTAGCCGATTTCAAGCCGGGGCCGGGCAGGCGGCTGGGTGTGCTCGTGGACCACCTGGTGCCTGATTCGAAAGAATCGCGCATAGCGGACGCCGTTATGGCCTCTCCCGGCGCCAAGGGAAACGTGCTGATCGTTGGCCACCCCTACGTTGACGTCTGGCAGGCCATCCGCCCGGCCGTGCTGGGTATCGAGAAGTGGCCGACAGTGCCGCGGGGGCAGGACTGGAAAACAGGCATCCTCGCAGCCTTTGGCTGGCCCCACGAAACCAAAGAGGACATCGGCCTGGGATGGCAGAAGCTGCTGGGCGCCGTCCGCACCTACGCTGACCTGGAAGCGTCGCTGCTGGGAAGGGTAGAGGAAGTCATCGATTTCCTCACCGTTCCCTGAACCGCACCTGGTTCGCGCCCGCCCGCGCTCCTGCCTTGCTTGGGACAGGCAGCACCGCTGCACCCAGTATTCTTGGTACTGCGGTACCTGCGGATCGCAGCACCGGCAGTAGACATGGCATTCTTAGTCAGCACCATTGCATCTTCGAAGGAACAGACTGTGGCAGAAAACGCACGTGAGCACAGGGACAGCCAGGGCCGTTCGGAGTACCATGGCGTTCCAGCCAACGCGCTGCCCCTGACGGCCAGCGAAGACCGGCAGTGGGCCACCCTCGCCCACTTTGGCGGCATTTTGGGCTGCGTTCCGTCGCTGCTGATCTACCTGATCTTCCGTGACCGGGGCCCGTTCACGGCGCAGGAGTCCAAGGAGGCGCTGAATTTCAGCCTGCCGCCCACCATCGCCGCAGTGGTCGCCAACATCCTGGTCTTCGTGCCGGTAATCGGCAACCTCTTTGCCGTCATCGCAACACTGATCTGGATTGCCCTCACCTGCTTTTCGGTTGCCGCCGGAATCCACGTCAACAAGGGCCAACCGCACCGTTACCCGTACAACCTGCGCTGGATCAAATAGCGCTGCCCAGGCCGCTTCCCCGCACTACCGGACGGCAGCGTCCTGCATGATGGGTGCATGCGCAGCGTCGAGTTGACCTTCGGGGAAGCCACCGATTCTTCAATCAGGACGGATTGGGCCCGCCTCCATGCGGCGGGTCTGCCGAGCTTGGCCTCGCATACCTCTCCGAGCAACAGGCCCCACATCACGCTGGCGGCAGGAAACGACCTGGACCTCGGCCCCGCTGCGCAGGACCTGTGGGGCGTACTGCCGGTCGACGTCCGGTTTTCCGGCCTGGTGGTCTTTCCTGCCGGTCCCGGCAAGCACGTGCTGGCACGCCTGGTGGTGCCGGCGGCGGGTCTGCTGCAACTGCACGCCAGGCTGCATCAGCTGTGCACGGGGGCTTTTGCCAATACCCTGCCGGATGCCTGGATGCCGCACGTCACGCTCGCCCGCCGTATTCCCGGGCACCTGCTCGGAACCGCCTGTGACGCCTTGGACGTGCGGACGGAGGGAGTGTGCACCGCAGCCCGGCTATGGGACAGCCCCACCAGGACCACCACCATTCTTGGCGGCCCGCCGGAGGGCTGAGCGTTCAGATTGTCCGGAGGGAGGGCGCCGAGCACCCGGGGGTGTATACCCCGGGGAAAGCTGTTGTCAGGCCGGAAGGACGCGGCGGACCACGGCATTAGCCAGCAGCCTGCCCTTGAGGGTGAGGACCAGCCGTCCCCGGAAGGCTTCGGCCGGCTCCACCAAACCGTCAGCAATCAGGCCTGCAACCTCGTGCCGGCCGTCCGCGCCGAGTGAAGAAACCTCAAGACCGGACTGCAGCCGCGCCTCGAGCATCACCCGCTCCACGTTCCGGGTTTCCAGGTCCAGGGTCTCCCGGCCGGCAGCCGGCGAAAGGCCCTGCGCCAGGCGACCGGCGTAGGCGGTGGGGTGTTTGACGTTCCACCAGCGGACCCCGCCCACATGCGAATGCGCGCCGGGCCCGATCCCCCACCAGTCATCGCCGCGCCAGTAGGCGAGGTTGTGGCGGCAGGCCTGCTCCGGGGTGCGGGCCCAGTTGCTGACTTCGTACCAGCCCAGGCCGGCTTCGGTGATGAGCTGGTCGGCGAGTTCATACTTGTCGGCGTGGTCGTCGTCGTCGATTCCTGGGACTTCACCGCGGCGGATCTGCGCGGCAAGCTTGGTACCGTCCTCCACGATCAGCGCGTAGGCGCTGATGTGGTCAGGCTCGTAGGACAAAGCGGTCTCGAGGGAGTAGCGCCAGTCGGCGAGGGACTCCCCCGGTGTCCCGTAAATGAGGTCCAGGCTGACTGCGAGGCCGGCCTCGCGCGCCCATTGCACCACCTGCGGGACACGGCTGGGCGTGTGCGTTCGGTCGAGTACCTTGAGCACGTGCGGAACGGCTGACTGCATGCCGAAGGAGATCCGGGTGAACCCGGCGTCCTTCAGGATGGAGAGGGATTCGGGCGTGACCGAATCGGGGTTCGCCTCCGTGGTGACCTCGGCGCCGTCTTCGATGCCCCACTGGTCGATGGCGCGCCGGAGAATCAGGGCAAGATCGTCCGCGGGAAGCAGGGTGGGTGTGCCCCCACCGAAAAACACGGTGCTCAACCTGCGCGAGGGAAGGCCGGATTCCGTCAGGACCTTCGCCGCCAGCGACACCTCTGAAGCGGCCGTGCCGGCATAGGCATCCTGCGAGGCACCGCCGCCGAGCTCGGTGGCTGTGTAGGTGTTGAAATCACAGTAGCCGCAGCGCACCGCACAGAACGGGATGTGCACGTACAGGCCAAACGCCCGGTCCGCCGAACCGTCCACTGCCTGGGCAGGCAGCAGGCCGTCCGACGGCGCCGGGTCGCCGAGGGGAAGGGTGCTAGGCATTGCAGGGGCCTCCGGTGTTGCCGGACGCTGTGTTCACTACTTCTTGGCCTTGTCCTTGGACTCGTCTGTGGTGAGGGCGGCGATGAACGCTTCCTGGGGGACCTCGACCCGGCCCACCATCTTCATGCGCTTCTTGCCTTCCTTCTGCTTTTCCAGCAGTTTGCGCTTACGTGAGATGTCACCGCCGTAGCACTTGGCCAGCACGTCCTTGCGGATGGCGCGGATGCTTTCGCGGGCGATGATCCGGGAGCCAATGGCTGCCTGGATGGGCACCTCGAACTGCTGGCGTGGAATGAGCTCGCGCAGTTTGGTGGTCATCATGACGCCGTAGGCGTACGCCTTGTCTCGGTGCGTGATAGCGGAGAAGGCATCCACCTGCTCCCCCTGGAGCATAATGTCCACCTTCACCAGGTCGGCCACCTGGTCGCCGTCGGCCTTCCAGTCCAGGGAACCGTAGCCCCGGGTCTTGGACTTGAGGATGTCGAAAAAGTCGAACACGATCTCGGCCAGGGGCAGGCGGTACCGGATTTCCACCCGGTCCTCGGAGAGGTAGTCCATGCCGCCCATAACGCCGCGCCGGCTCTGGCACAGCTCCATAATGGCGCCCACGAATTCGTTCGGCGCCAGGATGGTGGCGGACACCATCGGCTCGCGGACCTCGGAAATCTTGCCGGAGGGGTATTCGCTGGGGTTGGTCACGTGGACCACCTTCTTGTCCTCCAGCGTCACCTCGTATTCCACGTTGGGCGCAGTGGAGATCAGGTCCAGGTTGTATTCGCGTTCGAGCCGCTCGCGGGTGATCTCCAGGTGGAGCAAACCCAGGAAGCCCACACGGAATCCGAAGCCCAGCGCCGCGGAGGTTTCCGGCTCGTAGACCAGGGCGGCGTCGTTGAGCATCAACTTCTCCAGCGCATCGCGCAGCACCGGGTAGTCCGTGCCGTCCAGCGGATACAGGCCGGAGAAGACCATCGGCTTTGCATCGGCGTAGCCCGGGAGCGAATCGGCGGCCGGCTTGGCGAGGTTGGTAACCGTGTCGCCCACCTTGGACAGGCGGACGTCCTTTACCCCGGTGATGAGGTAGCCCACTTCGCCGACACCCAGGCCCTTGGAGGGGGTGGGTTCCGGGGAGCTCACCCCGATCTCCAGGAGTTCGTGGGTGGCCCGGGTGGACATCATCTGGATGCGTTCGCGCGGGTGGAGCATGCCGTCCACGACTCGGACGTAGGTGACCACGCCGCGGTAGGTGTCATACACGGAGTCGAAAATCATGGCGCGGGCAGGAGCGTTCGCATCACCTTCCGGGGCGGGCAGGTCGCGCACGATCTTGTCCAGCAGCGCCTCAACACCCATCCCGGTCTTCCCCGAGACCCGGAGCACGTCCTCGGGGTCGCCGCCGATCAGGCTGGCCAGTTCGGCCGCGTACTTTTCGGGCTGGGCCGCCGGGAGGTCGATCTTGTTCAGGACCGGAATGATGGTGAGGTTGTTTTCCATCGCCAGGTACAGGTTGGCCAGGGTCTGGGCTTCAATGCCCTGGGCTGCGTCAACCAGGAGGATTGCGCCTTCGCAGGCCGCCAGGGAGCGGGACACCTCGTACGTGAAGTCGACGTGGCCGGGCGTGTCGATCATGTTCAGCGCGTAGCTGGTGCCGTCGAGTTCCCACGGCATGCGGACGGCCTGGGACTTGATGGTGATGCCGCGCTCACGTTCGATGTCCATGCGATCCAGGTACTGGGCCTTCATGTCGCGGGACTGAACGACGCCGGTGAACTGCAGCATGCGGTCGGCGAGGGTGGACTTGCCGTGGTCAATGTGCGCGATGATGCAGAAGTTCCGAATAATTGCCGGATCTGTCGCGGCGGGCACCGGGGCGGTGCGGGCCATGGGAGACACGCAGGGTCCTTACTGTTGGCATTCACGCGGCCGCCGCCAGGGCGCACAGAGGGCACCCTGCGGACACTCCGCACATCTGGAACTTCAAGTGTCCCACGTCCGGGCGCGTGGCACTGCATTACGGGCCCCTTGGCCGTCCACGCCTGCGACCAGGTGACATCCATGCCCGTGACTGGGGCCAGGGCTAGGGTTGCACGATGGCTATCAACCTCCGTTCCCTGGCAGGCGCCGTCAGGGCCGGCCTGCGAGCACTGCAGAAGGCCGGCCGCGGCGCCCCGGCCGGCAAAGCCGGTCCGGCCCGCGGCGCGCCCTCCCCCGCACCTCCGGGCAATGAACAGTACCCGGGCGACTTTGAAGGCCGGTTTACCATCCGCTACGCGCCGCAGCCGGACGGCGGCCCGGATCCGGGCGAGGTGGTGTGGGCCTGGGTCCCTTACGAAGAGGATCACACGCGCGGCAAAGACCGGCCGGTGCTGCTGGTGGGCCGCAGCGGCGGGTACCTCCTTGGGCTGATGCTCACCAGCAAAGACCGGGTCCCCGACGCGGGAGCATCAGCAGGCTATGTGGACATCGGCGCTGGTGCGTGGGACCGGCAGGGCAGGTCCAGCGAAGCCCGGCTGGACCGCATCGTTCAGCTCCGGCCGGACAGCATCCGGCGGGAAGGCGCCGTGCTGGAACGCGCGCGCTTTGACAAGGTGGCCGCAGGGCTTCGCCGGCGACACGGCTGGAGCTAGGTTCCCAAATGGCCAGTCCTGCGCCTGACCTGCTATTCTTTATAGCTGTGTGTCCGTGCAGGTCGACGGCCACTGATGGTTGGCCGCCATAGGTATCCCCACGCCGCTCAGTCAATGGCCAATCTGAAAGCCCTCTAGACCATTTCCGCATTAAAAAGAGAGTTCACACGTGGCGAATATCAAGTCCCAGAAGAAGCGCATCCTCACCAACGAGAAGGCACGCCTGCGCAACAACGCAGTCAAGTCCGAGCTGAAGACGGCCATCCGCGCCGTCAACACCGCCGTTGAGTCCACGGACAAGGATGCAGCTGCTGCTGCCCTGGTTGCTGCCAGCCGCAAGCTGGACAAGGCTGTCAGCAAGGGTGTTCTGCACAAGAACAACGCAGCAAACCGCAAGTCGGCGATCTCCAAGAAGGTCAACGCACTGTAAGGTTTCCAGTTCCTTGAACTGATGGTTGTGGCCGGTACCGGTTGGTACCGGCCACACATCTTTAAGTTCCTGCGCTCTCTTAACTAACTGCGTTCTTTCAACTAACTACGCTTCGGTTTTCCCCGGCGCTTGGTGTGACGTGCTGCCGGCTTACCTGCCCTGGACGGACATGGCGATCACCGTGACCGCGTGTTCCACTGCATAGACGGGATCGCGGGAGAGGCCCTTGACCTGGGCATCGGCTTCGGCGGTGGCCTGGATGGAGCGGACCAGGCCTTCCGGGGTCCAGCGCCGGACCTCCCGCTGGGCCTGTTCCACCAGCCAGGGCTGCATTCCGAGGTCGGCGGCGATCTGGGCGGAAGAACCCGAAGCGCCGGCTACGCGTGCCACGGTCCGCAACTTTGCTGCCAGCGCGGCCACCAGCGGGACCGGATCTGCTCCCGTGGCGAGGGCGTGGCGAAGAGTGGACAGCGCCAGCGGCCCGTTTCCTGCCATGGCAGCGTCTGCAACCTTAAACGCCGTGGCCTCGATCCGTCCGCCGTAGTAGCGGTCCACAATGTCAGTGGTCACCGTGGTGCCGGCGTCCGCGATCAGCTGGCTGCATGCCGCCGCCAGCTCCGAAAGGTTTGCCCCGACAGCGTTAACCAGTGCCTGCACGGCGTCCTGCTCAATCCGCCGCCCGGCCCCTTTGAACTCTGCGGTGACAAAGGCCACCTTGTCCGCGTCCTTTTTGAGGGGCTGACAGTCCACTACCGGCCAGCCGGCCTTCTTGATCGCGTCCAGCAACTTCTTGCCCCGGACTCCCCCGCCATGCCGCAGCACCAGAACGGCGTCGGACTCCGGGTGGCCAAGGTAGGCCAGCGCGTCGGCCAGGAAGGCATCGTTCGTCGATTCGACGGCCTCCACTTCGATGAGCTTGCTTTCACCGAAAAGGGATGGGCTGACCTGCATGAGCAGGGTCCCTGCCTCATAGGCCGCGGCATTGAGCCGGCTGACTTCAACATCCGGGGCCGCTTCCCGTACCTGCGCCCGGACCCGGTCCATGGCCCTGATGCCGATGTATTCTTCGGGTCCGCTGACCAGGACCACTGCGGCCGGGGTTACGTCCCGCCAGGTGGGGCCGTTCGACGCCGGCGAACGGGTTGCACGTTTTTGCGCAGCGGCCATCAGGGCTTCCTTCCGGAAAGTTTTGTGGAGTATCCCAGCCTGCCATGTCCTGCGGCCCGGTCCAAGCCCGGACCACGCTGCGGTAGCCCCCGCCGGGCCGGTCTGTGCCGCGGCTTCCGGCCGTAGCCCTGCAATAATCCGGCCGCCTTCCGCTCCAGCAGTTCGATCAGGAACACCGTGTGCCCGTGCGAAACCAAAACAAACCGAACCAGCCGGTGCGGGCGGACTGCGGCCCAGAAAGCGAGGAACGTCAACGCAGACAGGCAAAGCATCGTCAACAATCCCGGCAGACCCTCGGGCCAGGGAAGGGCCGCGCCGGGAAGCTGGGAGGTGAATCTTGCCGTCGCCGCCACTCCGCCGCTGAACGCACCGGCCACCGCGATCAGGACGGTTCCCGCCCACGGCGCCAGCACGGTCAGGGGCACGGCAGCCGTTCCCAGCAGGGTTACAGGTGCCACCAGTGGCGACGCTATGACGTTGGCCAGCAGTGAGTAGGTTGAAAACTGGGGCTGCAGCACAACAATCACCGGTCCGCACAGCAACTGCGCGGACAAGGGTACAGCTACAGCGGCCGCTGCCCAGCGCGGGATGAAAACGGGTGTCCACGCCATCAGTCGTTGGCCCAGGACGATGATCCCCAGAGTTGCCAGGACGGACAGGAGGAACCCAAAACTTGTGCCCAGGCCCGGGTCGGCCAGCAGGAGGCCGATCACGGCGAGGCACAGGAAGCTCAGACCCCGCCCGGACCGCCCGGCAGCCAGGGCCGCCACCGCCACTGCTCCCATCAGGGCTGCCCGCAGCACGCTCGCGTCGGGTCCGACGAGCAGTACAAACATTCCAAGGCCAGCTACAGCCAGCACAGCTGCGGGCACCCGGGGTAGGCGGAATCTCCTGCAGATCAGCAGCAGAGCGCCAAGGACCAGGCTGCAGTTTGCCCCGCTGACAGCTGTCAGGTGGGTCATGCCAACACTCTTCATGGCAGAGTTAAGGCCCTCGTCCAAGGCACTGGTGTCCCCCGTAACCATCCCGGGCAGCAGGCCGCGGGGGTCCGGGGGGAGGAAAGCGGCGGCGGCCACGAAGCGTTCCCGCAGCTCCTTGGCCGCTCCCTGCAGGATTGGCGGGGCAACTGGCTGCCCTGGCCCGGAGGACGCCGTGAGGATGCCGGCTTCCTCCTTCCCGGGATCAGCGGGGCGAAGCTTTCCTGTCGTCCGGATCAGCTGGCCGGGCACCACTTCGCCCCAGCCGCCACCACCCATCACCAGCAGCTGCGCACGCGTCCGGAGCACCACACCCCCGGTACTGACGTCCCGGGTCCAGACCGGCACGGACCAACGGGCCGGCGGGCCAGCCTGATCTGGTGCAGTCAAGGCACGCGGGGCTCCTGCCACTTCCAGCACGGCTACCACTGACTTCCCGGAGGAGACGGCGGCGGCGAGGGGACCGTCGTGGCGCTGGGTGGCGGCTATTGCCGAGTGTGCTGCCACTGTCGCTGCCAGGAGGAGGGCAACCGCCGTAGTGGCCAGGAAACTGCGCCGAGCCGGCTTTCCGCTCCCATGCCGGGCCCCGCCTTGCCGGGCCGCACGAAGGGTACGGTCCTTGAAGGTGCGGTGCAGCAGCAGCGCCGCAAAGACGAGCAGTGCGCAGCAGACGCCCGCCAGGGCCAACGGGGGCAGCCAGAGACCGGCAACGGAGGCAGCCCAAACGAGCGCCGCCGGCAACGCCAGCCGGACGTCGGTGCGCCGGCGCGGGGTTCCGCCACTGTCAGGGTCTGCCTCCTGCCGCGCTTTCCTGCCGCCTTCCCGAAACCGTGCTGACTGCGCTGCGTAGAATTTTTGAATGCTTCTCCGGGATTCACGGACAGGGCTGAGCAACCCCCTTCGGAGGTCGGCCGGGGCGCCCAGCCGGGAGCTTTCCCGGGTGTCGGTTCCGGCCGCCGGCCGCGGCCGTCCCACCGCCCCGGCATGCCGGGCATCCTGCCGACCAGGTGCTTGCCCATGGACTGCCGACTCTACATAGCGGCTCCAGGGGCTCGCCTTGGTCCCGCGCGTCCTGCTATCCATGGTGTCCAGCGAGGATCATCGTCATCGTGGTGCGTTGCCTTCGTCTCATATGGTCACCAGCGGCAGCAATGCTTCAAGCATCTTCGGGCCGACACCGTCAACGGCGTCAAGGTCCTCGACCGCCTTGAACGGGCCATGCTCCTTGCGCCAGTCCACAATTCGCTGTGCCAGCACCGGGCCGACCTTCGGCAATCCGTCCAGTTCCTCCACGCCTGCAGTATTGATGTTGATCTTCGATCCTGCCGGTCCCCCCGCGTTCCCCTCCCCCGGGTCACCGGCAACCGGTCCTCCTAAGTCCTCAGAACCGGCCGGCAGCGCTTCGCCCTGCTGCGGGACGTGGATCTTTTGCCCGTCCTCTACAACCAGGGCGAGGTTAAGGCGGTTCAGATCAGCGCCGGGTGATGCCCCTCCGGCGGCGGCAATGGCCTCGTGCACCCGGCCACCGCCGGGCAGTTCGACCACTCCGGGCCGAAGGACTGAACCGGCAACGTGAACCACAACAGTCCCCGCAGGGGCGCTTTCCTGCGCACTGGTCTCCGGACCGGCCCGGCTGCCGCCGCCGTCCTCCTCCGCGGTACCGTCCCCGGCCGCCGCCGCTGCAGTTTCGGGGTTGGCACCGTTCAGTGGCAGGATCTCGGGCCGGCCGGAAGCGGCCTGCCACCAGAACCAGGTGCCGGCAGCGACGGCAAGGATGGCCAGGAGCACGCCAAGCCGGAAGCTGAGGCGCCAGCGGACGGCGGGGCCGACGTCGACGGAGTCCGTGTGCTGTGGCTCGTCGCCGGGAAGGGAATGGCCGGGCTTTTCTCCCCCGGCCGTTCCGGGGCCGCGATACTCAAACGAAGGACCGCCGTCGTCCCCGAGCAACAGCCCGCGGGAATTGTCACCCAAGGTAGCCTGCAGCCGGGACCTGGCATGTCGCGCCTGTTCACCAGGTGCTCCAGCATTTCGGCGTGACATACCCCCATGCTAGGGACAGGCCGCATCCGGGAAACAGGCGGCAACCGGCTATGTGGAAAGGTCACGAAGAACTGACAACCCATCGCCGTCGCAACTTCCTGCATCAGGGGACTTGCACTCCCGGCAGTCCGCACCCCGAGCTGAGCGACGGCGCGTCTCTGCGGTCCGCACCGTACCCCTCTCCGGTTCACCGGCCAGTCACGTGCTCGGGCGGCGGCTACCTGGTCACTGCAGACGGCATTCCACAACGTTGGGTCTGCAGCTCCTTGTCATGCTCCGGAACCAATGGGCTTACTCCGGCTGGTCCTCCAGGGATGAGATGATGCTGCCACAACCCTGGAAAAACATCCGCCGGCCACGTCCGCCGTCGGTCCAGACCCAGACGATCGAGTAGTCCCCCGTTGCGGCGTCAACAACGCCGGTGCCGCTGAGGCTTCCTTCAATGAAGCTGACACGCTCCCCAACACTGAACCGGGGATGGCGTACCCTGTTCCGGCGCGGCCTGGAGGGAGTAGTTTTGGCTACCACTGGAGGTCGCCTGGGATTGAGACGTTATACGCATTCATGAGCTTCCTTAGGTCGCGGGCCAGTTCTTCCAGCTCATTACGACCCTGCCCGCTGCTCCCAGGTCACGCACCAGGCGTGGTTAACCAAGACTATCGGGCAGCGTTGGAATCCCTGCCAACAGCGCTTATTTGCGGAGTATGACCAGAGCGCTCCTGTCGAGCCCTAGACTCGGGCAGGGCACGGCCGGGTTTTACTCCGCGGTGAGGTGCTCGCCCACAATAACGGCAAGGACCCCCAGCCCCGCGTGGGCAGCAAGCACGGCCGGCAGTGAGCTGATTTGGGCAGGGGGGCATTGCGGCAAGGCAACCGCCAGTCGTTCGGCGAGGCTTTCCGCTTCCGCAGGGTTGCCGAAGTGGTGGACGGCAAGGCGTACTTCAGGGGCAGTACGGGCAGAAGCGTCCGCAGCCACGAGTTCCTCGAGCCGGGCAACTGCCCGGACGGCTGAGCGCACCTTCTCCAGCGGAACGATTTTTCCGCCGTCGACCGCAAGGATGGGCTTGATCGCAAGCATGGTGCCCCAGAGGGAAGCAGCCGTCCCGATTCGTCCTCCGCGCCGAAGCTGCTCGAGGCTCGGAACGTAGAAATACACCTTGGTCCGTGCTGCCTGATTGGCGGCCGCGGCGGCCACTGCGGTCGCATCGGCGCCTTCCCTGGCCACGCGCACAGCTTCCTGCACGGCCATCCCCAAGGCCATGCCCACGGTTCCCGAATCTACGACTTCCACAGGAATGCCCACCCTGCCGGCGGCGAGCCGGGCGGCGTCTGCCGTGCCGGAAAGGCCGGCAGAGATGTGCACGGAAACTACGGCGTCAAAGCCCTTGCGCTGGGCCGCGAGGTAGGCCTGTTCGAACTGCCCGGGCGAGGGCCGGGAGGTTTTCACGGACGTCCCGCCGGCCAGGGCCAGCGCGATGGCCTCCGAAATGTCGTCGTCGCCCTCGCCGTAGATCTCGTCCCCCACCATCACGGGCATCGGAATCACGGTCAGCCGCCCGTCGCCGCTCAGCCCGGCAGCCCAGTCAGCCGGTAAGGCGGCGGCAGAGTCGGTTACCACGGCAACACGTGCGACGGCGCCCGCTTCAGGCGCAGGGCTTCCCTGCTTCCGGAGGCGGGCCAGAAGGCGCGCCCGGACCCAAGGCCAGGCGGCGGCGTCGCGATGTGGCAAGGGGGCCTCCTGTGGTCACAGCAGGCCGCCGGGATTCCGGCGGCCCGGTCCGGCTTATGCCGGGACGATGTTGACCAGTTTAGGGGCGCGGACGATGACGGTGCGGATGCCCCGCCCGTCAAGGGCCCGCTGGACGTTGTCCGAGGCCAGCGCCAGTTCACGCAGCTGGTCCTCGGAGACGTCGGGCGACACCTCCAGCCTGTCCCGCACCTTGCCCTGAACCTGCACCACCGCGGTGACGGTGTCCTGCACCAGCAGGGACGCGTCGTGGGCCGGCCAGCCGGCGTTGGCCACGGAGGCGGGGTGGCCAAGGACGCTCCACATGTCCTCGGCCGTGTAGGGGGCGAAGAGGCTGAGGATCACTGCCACGGCCTCGGCCGCCTCCCGCACTGCCGGATCTGCTCCCCCGGCGCCGGAGTCGATGGCCTTGCGGGTGGCGTTGACCAGCTCCATCAGCTTGGCCACGACGACGTTGAACTTGTTGGCGTCCAGCAGTTCAGCAGCGTCCGCAATGGTCCGGTGCGTCACCGAGCGCAGGCCGCGGTCACCGGAAGAGAAGTCGATACCGGGTTCGCTGGCGACGTCCTGCGCGAGGCGCCAGGCGCGGGCCAAAAACTTCGCCGAACCCGACGGCGAGACGTCCGCCCAGTCGACGTCGTCCTCCGGCGGGGAGGCGAAGATCATGGTGAGGCGGACGGCGTCGACCCCGTACTTGTCCAACTGCTCACCAAGGTCCACGCCGTTGCCCAGCGACTTGCTCATCGCCTTGCCGCCGTTCAGGACCTGCCCCTGGTTCAGCAGCGCGCTGAAGGGCTCGCTGGCTTCGATCAACCCGAGATCGTTGATGACCTTGGTGAAGAACCGGGCGTAGAGCAGGTGCAGGATGGCGTGCTCCACGCCGCCCACGTACTGGCCCACGGGCATCCAGTCGTTGATTTTCTCCGGGTCGAAGGGACCTTCCGTGTACTGCGGTGACACAAAGCGCAGGAAGTACCAGGACGAGTCCACGAAAGTGTCCATGGTGTCGGTGTCCCGCTTGGCCGGGCCGTGGCAGGAAGGGCAATCAACGTTGACCCATGCTTCGGCTGCCGCTAGGGGAGAAGTGCCCTTCGGCGACAGGTCCTCACCGCGGAGGTTGGAAGGCAGCGTGACGGGCAGCTGCTCATCGGGCACGGGGACTTCCCCGCAGGACGGGCAGTGGATGATGGGAATGGGGGTGCCCCAGAACCGCTGGCGGCTCAGCAGCCAGTCGCGCAGCCGGAAGTTCACGAACTTCTCGCCGGTGCCCTGGCGTTCGAGGATGGCGATCGCGGCCGGGATGGCTTCGGCCTTGGGCAGGCCGTCCAGGTCGCCCGAGTTGATCAGGGTGCCCTCCCCTGCGGTGGCGGTTCCGGAGGCTGCCGGATCTTCCTCGCCGGTATCCAAGACCGCCCGCACCGGGAGATCAAACTTGCGGGCGAAGTCAAGGTCGCGCTGGTCATGGGCCGGCACGGCCATGATGGCGCCGGTACCGTAATCGGCGAGGACGTAGTCCGCAGCCCACACCGGCAGCTTCTCCCCGTTCAGGGGGTTAATGGCGTACCGGCCGGTGAAAACGCCGGTCTTCTCGCGTTCCGTGGACTGCCGTTCAATCTCGGTGAGAGCCTTGACCTGCTCACGGTACCCGTCCAGGGCAGCGGCGTGCTCGTCGGTGACGAGCTCAACGGCCAGCGGGGCGTCGGCCGCCACCACAAAGAACGTTGCACCGTACAGGGTGTCCGGGCGGGTAGTGAAGACCGTTACCTCTTTGGCGGGCTTGCCGCCGTCGGCTTCGATGACGAAGTTAACGTGCGCACCCTCGGACCGGCCGATCCAGTTCTTCTGCATCGCCAGGACGCGCTCCGGCCAGTGGCCACGCAGCTGCTCCATGTCATCCAGCAGCCGGTCCGCGTAGTCCGTGATCTTGAAATACCACTGGTTGAGCGACTTCTTGGTGACAGTAGTGCCGCAGCGTTCGCAGGCGCCGTTGACTACCTGCTCGTTGGCCAGCACGGTTTGGTCCTTCGGGCACCAGTTGACCGGAGAGTCCTTCCGGTACGCCAGGCCGCGCTCGTAGAACCGCTTGAACAGCCACTGGGTCCAGCGGTAGTACTCCGGGTCAGAGGTGTGCAGCCGGCGGGACCAGTCGGCGGAGATGGCGTAGCGCTTAAAGGACGCGGCCTGGGTCTCGATGTTGGCGTAGGTCCACTCACTGGGGTGGGCGTTGCGCTTGATGGCGGCGTTCTCGGCGGGCAGGCCGAAGGAGTCCCAGCCGATCGGGTGCAGGACGTCGTATCCCTGCTGGCGGAGGTAGCGGGCCACGACGTCACCCATGGCAAACGCTTCGGCGTGCCCCATGTGCAGATCTCCGGACGGGTACGGGAACATGTCCAGCACGTAGCGCCGCTCCCGGGACCCGTCGTCGACAGGAGTGAAGACCTTGAGGTCTTCCCACACCTGCGGCCACTTGGCCTCCATGGCGGCAAAACTGTACGTGCCCTCCTCGGGCACCTCCGCCGACACTGTTGCTGTTCCGGTCTCTGTCTCCGGCTGAACGCCCACTGCTGCCCTCTTCTGTTCTGTTACGGCATCTGTGCTGCCATAACGGCCTGATCCTCCTGCTGACGGCCCGGAAACTGGCCCGGACACACAAAAGCCCCTCGCCATGGAGGGGCTGCCGCTCGGTTATCCGTTGTTTCGGATGCCGGGCGGCTAACTAAGCAGAAGGATCGCACGCATGGAACCACTTTAGCGCACGCAGGCTCCTGCGGTGCTGACCTGTACTGCCGACGGCCCCCGTCACTAGACTTGAGGGCAATCCGGCTACGAACTCCGCAGGTGACTCCATGAGCGATGACGCGGGCAGTGAC
Source organism: Arthrobacter sp. Z1-9 (assembly GCF_054792695.1). Taxonomy (NCBI): domain Bacteria; kingdom Bacillati; phylum Actinomycetota; class Actinomycetes; order Micrococcales; family Micrococcaceae; genus Arthrobacter; species Arthrobacter sp. Z1-9. Next base: position 2,239,667 of record NZ_CP096456.1, read on the forward strand.
ATGGGCAATGACCCCGAGGTTGCCGTCCGTGCCGAATCCCCTCGCGCTGGCCTTTTCCCGCCGCTTGGCGGACGTCTCCACCTGACCCGGGCGGAGGCCGGTGGCAAGGCCGCCGCATTGTCCGACCTGAAATCCGCGGGTTTCCCCGTTCCTTCCGGCTTCGTCGTCACGCGCGCGGTTTTGGCGGCGCGTTCGGGTGACGGGCAGGATGCCTGGGACCGCGAATTGCAAAACGCCGCCCGAGCCGCCGGGCCCGGGCCGTATGCTGTCCGATCTTCGGCGGCAGCGGAGGACCTGCCTGGCGCCTCCTACGCGGGAATGTATGAGAGTTATCTTGACGTGCCTGGCGAGGACCTCCCCTCGGCCGTCATCCGCTGTTTCGGTTCTGCTGACACCCGCCGCGTCCGGATGTACCAGGAATCGCTGCCGCCTACTGCCGCCCCATGTGCCGAACCAAACGCCGGCGCCCGAAATGAAGCACGCACCAACCACGGGCAGATGGCTGTTCTCGTGCAGCAGATGGTGGACGCCGCGGCTGCCGGCGTCGCCTTCACGGCAAATCCCTTGACCGGTGCCCGGGATGAGACGGTAATCTCCGCAGTCAAGGGGCTCGGGGAAAATTTGGTGGGAGGGTCGGCACGCGGGGAAGAGTGGTTGGCGCGCGGCGGATCGGTCAGCCCCCAGCATGGCGCCGCAGCTGTCCTGTCAAAGGAAAGCGCGACGGCGGTTGCCACCATGGCGGGAAACGTTGCACGGCATTTCGGCTGCCCACAGGACGTGGAGTGGGCGGTGGACCGGTCCGGCCGCGTCCTGGTCGTGCAGGCGCGTCCGATGACAGCGGTTCCGGAACCGGTGGCGTGGCCGGCCCCGGGAAAGGGCGCCTGGCTGCCGAACTTCCGGCTCGGGGAATGGCTGCCGGAACCGGTCACGCCGCTCTTTATGGACTGGATCATTCCCTGCATGGATTCCGCCTACAACGACGCCGTCTTCCGTTCGGCCGGCCTTCGGGTTCCGATGGCCCATACCAGCGTCAACGGCTGGTATTACGTGGCCCCGCCGACACCCCGCGCCCTCCCCCAGCTGGTTTTTGGCGGCTCCCCGCGCTCGCTGCCCTACTTTTTCAACTCCGTGGTCCGCCCGATGATCGACCCCGCTGGTGCAGACCGCGCCGTCCTGCGGGACCTTGAGTCCGAGTGGCGCACCCAACACCTGCCGGCCTACCGCATACTGGTCGACAGCTACCGCGGCGGGGCACTGCCAGCAAGCCTGGCCGGGCTGATGGATGCCGTTGAACAGGTGGCTCGCGCGGCCGGGCGATATCTCTGGTTTTTCGCCGTCACGGGCGGGGCGGCCTGGAAAATGGAGATGGTGCTGGCCAGGTTCTGGCGCAGGCACCTTGCTCCTGCGTTTGCCGGCCTGCAGGAGCAGGGGTTGTACGACGGGGGCGGCTACCAGGTGCTGCTGGGCGGCCTCTCCCCGGCCTTGCCGCCCAGGGTTCCCCACGCCGTCTACAGCCTCGACTGGTACCACCCGACGGCGGGCGATGAGCCAGCACCTGCTGCTCCGTCCGGCAGCGCTTCCCCAGGGCCTGCTGTTGCGGCTGTCCGGCGGCGAGCAGCCGAAGAAGCCTGCCGCTCCCTGCTCAAGGATCCGCGCCTGCTGGGCCGGTTCGACAGACTACTGGCAGTTGCCCAGCACTATGCGCTGCTCCGGGAGGAACAGGTGCGGGATTTCACCCTGGGCTGGCCACTGCTGAGGGAATGTGCGGCAGGAATTGGAACCCAGCTGGAACAGGCGGGCGTCATCAGCAGCCGGGAGGACGTGTACTTCCTGACCCGGCAGGACCTGCGGGCCGACGCCCCGCCACAGCAGGGCAACGTTGCCGAACGCCGCAGGGACTGGCTCCGGCAACGGAAACTTGCCGCTCCGCTGATGCTGGGCAAGCTTCCGATGCTCGGCAACACCTTGGACCGGATAGCCAACACGGCGCGTAGCGCCGGCAAGGTTCCGCCTGGCGCCCTGGTCGGCCATCCCGCAAGCCCCGGCCGGGCGCGCGGCCGCGTCCGCGTGGTGGAAGGCCCCAAGGAGTTTTCCGCGTTTCAACCCGGCGAGGTTCTCGTGGCCAAGGCCACCGCGCCGGCCTGGACTCCCCTCTTCGCCCACGCGGCCGCCGTCGTAACAGACGGCGGAAACCTCGCAGCCCACGCGTCCCTGATAGCCCGCGAATACGGCATCCCGGCAGTAGTAGGCACAGGCACCGCCACCCAGGAGCTCCGAACAGGCCAACTGGTCACGGTCGACGGCAACGCAGGAACAGTAGAACCCCACGAGGAGTAACGGAAATGCCAGCCGTACGCGAAGCCTGCTGACAGAAATAGCAAGGGAGGCGGCCCCACCAAGACCAGGCTGATCAGCCCGGCAAAAAGGGCCGGGGCTCCCCGGCATGGTGTGGTGAGAACCGCGGCAAGCAAAGGAGGCCGCCCCTCGCCCGGGTGTGGTGGGCACCGCGAAGCGGGCGGGGCAGGGGCGGCCTCCTTTGCGCCCCAGCCCCGCACCGCTGCGAAGGTGAGACCGGCTGAGTTACCGGCGCGGCATTACCGCACGTCCTCGTCCACCCAATCCATGGACTTCGTCACGGCCTTCTTCCATAGCCGCATCTGCCGGTCCTGCTCGGCCTGGTCCATCCGGGGCTCCCAGCGCTTGTCTTCGGACCAGTTGGACGACAGTTCGCCGAGGTCCTTCCAGAACCCGACAGCGAGGCCGGCGGCGTAGGCAGCGCCCAGCGCCGTAGTCTCCACGACCTTCGGCCGGATCACGGGGACGCCAAGGATGTCTGCCTGGAACTGCATCAGCGCATCGTTGGCCACCATACCGCCGTCGACCTTCAACTCGGAGAGCGGCACGCCGGAGTCCGCGTTCACGGCGTCCAGCACCTCGCGGGTCTGGAAGGCTGTGGATTCCAGCGCTGCCCGGGCAATATGGCTCTTGTTGACGAACCGGGTGAGGCCGACGATGGCGCCGCGGGCGTCGGAACGCCAGTAGGGCGCGAAGAGCCCGGAGAATGCGGGAACGATGTACACGCCGCCGTTGTCCTTCACGGAAGCGGCGAGGGTTTCCACTTCCGGGGCGCTGCTGATCATGCCCAGGTTGTCCCGCAGCCATTGGATCAGCGAGCCGGTGACAGCGATGGAGCCTTCGAGGGCGTAGTGGGGTGCCGCGTCCCCGAGCTTGTAGCCCACCGTGGTCAGCAGGCCGTTCTTGGAGTGGACGATTTCCTCCCCGGTGTTGAAGATCAGGAAGCAGCCCGTCCCGTAGGTGTTCTTGGCTTCACCGGTCTCGAACGCCGCCTGGCCGAAAGTGGCTGCCTGCTGGTCGCCGAGGATGCCGGCCACCGGAACCTCGCGGAGAAGCTGCGAGGTGTGCACGGTGCCGTACACCTCCGAGGAGGACTTGACCTCCGGCATCATGGACCGCGGAACGCCGAAAATGCCCAGGATTTCCTCATCCCACTGGAGCGTCTCCAGATCCATGAACAGCGTGCGCGAGGCATTGGTGACGTCGGTGACGTGGACGCCGCCGTCCACCCCGCCGGTGAGGTTCCACAGGACCCAGGCGTCGGTGTTGCCGAACACCAGGTCGCCGGCTTCGGCCCTCTGGCGTGCGCCGTCCACGTTGTCCAGGATCCACTTGATCTTGGTACCCGAGAAGTACGTGGCGAGGGGAAGGCCCACCTTCTGCTTGAAGCGGTCCGCTCCCCCGTCCTTTGCCAGCTCGTCCACGATGTCCTGCGTACGGGTGTCCTGCCAGACGATGGCGTTGTAGACGGCTTCCCCCGTTGTTTTGTCCCACACCACGGCGGTTTCGCGCTGGTTGGTGATGCCGACGGCGGCGATATCGTGCCGCGTCAGGTTCGCCTTCGACAGGGCAGAGGCGATGACCTCCCGGGTGTTGTTCCAGATCTCGGCAGGGTTGTGCTCCACCCAGCCGGCCTTGGGGAAAATCTGTTCGTGTTCCATCTGGCCCGAGGAGACGATGCTGCCGCTGTGGTCGAAGATGATGGCCCGGGTGCTGGTGGTGCCTTGGTCGATGGCGATTACATACTGGTTCACGATGACGTCCTTGTCTTTCGGGATGATTTTGAGCGGTGGTTAGGTAAAGGAATCAGGCTGCTGCTGTGGCAATGATCGGCACCAGCCGGGCGACGACGCCGCCCAGGACCCCGCCGATGATTGGACCAACGACTGGAATCCAGGAATAGCCCCAGTCACTGGAACCCTTGCCTTTGATGGGCAGCAGGGCGTGGGCAATGCGCGGGCCGAGGTCACGGGCGGGGTTGATGGCGTAGCCGGTGGGGCCACCCAGGGATACGCCGATGCCGACCACGAGCAGTGCCACGGCCAGTGGTCCCAGGCCCGAGGGTGTGCCGCCAAACGTGAGGATGACGAACACCAGGACGAAGGTTCCGATGATCTCGGTCGCGAGGTTCCACGGCGTGGAGCGAATGGCCGGGCCGGTGGAGAAGACGCCCAATTTGCTCGCAGCTTCCTCTTCCACGTCGAAATGCTGCTTGTAGGCGAGCCAGCAGACCACGGCACCAAGGAAGGCACCCAGCAGTTCTCCGCCAAGGTAGGTCAGCGTGGAGGCGAAATCAACCGCGACATCGGGGGCGTATTGGTCAGCTCCATTAGCGAACAGGCCAAGTGTCACGGCCGGGTTCAGGTGCGCCCCGGACTTCGCGGCCACATAGACACCCGCGAAAACTGCCACGCCCCACCCCCAGGTGACCATCAGGAACCCGCCGCTGTTGCCTTTCGTCCCCCGCAGGGCGACGTTGGCGACGACGCCGCAACCCAGCAGGGTCAGCATCGCCGTTCCGAAGACTTCGGATAGAAAAACTATTCCAAGAGACATCTTTGACTCCTCTATTTTCTGTTGTCAGTCCTTCGCGGGTTGAAGGACCGTTGGCCGGGACCGTTGCGCTTCCCGGCGGCCAGCCTGTCCTATGCGACCAGGCTGTGCGTTTCTACGCGATGGAACCGCTGCAGCACGTCCTGCGCGTGGCGGATCTCAGCTGCGCGTGCTGCGGCGTCCCATCCCAGCGGACCGGAGAGCACCTCAGCCACCTCGTTCAGCACCTCGCCTGTCACAAGGCCCCGGAAGGCCAGGGAAGTGCGGCGGATCAGGACGTCCACGAGGTGTCCAACCTGCTCATGGGCGGCCATGAACTCCAGTTCACGCACACTCAGTTCGCGGGTGGAGTGCAACAGACGGTCCGGACCGCCGTCGAGGTGGGCCATCACCGTCTCTGCCCTGGTTCCATAGCGGGTGAGCAGGCCGGCGGTCCGGTCCGCGTCACGGCCGGCGGTCATGTGATCCTTGATCCATTTCTGCACGCCCGCCTCGTCGGCCGGGAAACCGGCGCCGCCGCCGATGGCGAGCTGCGCCGTCGACACTTTGCGCTGAACGCCCAGTTCGGCGAGCACGTCACTGGCCAGATGTTCAGCCAGTGCCCGGAAGGTGGTCCATTTGCCGCCCACCAGGCTGAGGACGACGGCGCCCGCCCCGGCTGCGCTGCTCCCGGGGCTACAGCGTTCGATCCGGTAGTCCCGGGAGACGAATCCGGGCTGGGTCTCATCATGACGGGGCAGCGGCCGTACGCCGGAGAAGGTGTAGACAATCTGCCCGCGCTTGACGGAAATATTCGGGAAGACGTGGCTGATGAGTTCGTAGAAGTACTCGATCTCCTCATCCGTGCAGACGGCGTCCTGGGCCATGTCCGCGTCAATGTCAGTGGTTCCCACGAGGACGCGGTCACCCATCGGATAGATGAGCACGATCCGGCCGTCGGTATGTTCAAAGAAGATTTCGCGTCCGCGGCAGGCGGCAAGGAGCTCAGGGTGATCGAGCACGATGTGCGAACCCTTGGTTCCGCCCATGAACGCGGAGGCTGCTCCCATGGCTTCGTTGGTGAGGTCCACCCAGGCGCCCGTGGTGTTGACGATGACGTCGGCAGTGAAATTGAATTCTTCACCGGTCAGCTCATCCCGCAACCGGACGGTGCTTCCTTTGCCGGTGCCGCGGTTGGGCTCGTCGGTCATGGACTTCAATGACAGGTAGTTACTGGCACGGGCCGTACTTCCCTGGGGGTTGGCGCCGGACGAGTGTCCGGCCTTTTCGCCGTCCTGGAGGACATCAAGGGTGAGCCGCTCGGGGTTGTGGACGGAAGCGTCGAAGTAAGTGGTCGCGTACTTGACGTCAGGGCGGAGCTCGGGCAGCTCGGCAAGGGCGCGTTTGTGTCCCCTGAACTGGTGCCGCGGCACCGTGCCGCCGTCACGGGAAAACGAGTCGTACAGGCTGAGGCCGATTTTGATGAGGAAAGCGCCGCGTTCCTTGGGCTTGCCCTGCTGCTTGTGGGTGAGGAAGCGCAGAGGCGCGGCGAGCACTCCGGAGAAGGTGCTGAAGATGGGGATGGTGGTCTGCAGCGGCTTGACGTAGTGCGGTGCGATCCGGAGCAGCCTGTTGCGCTCCACCACCGACTCCCGGACCAGCCGGAACTCGCCGTTCTCCAGGTAGCGGATGCCGCCGTGGATCATGTGTGAAGAAGCACCGCTGGCCCCCTGGCAGTAGTCACCACGTTCCACGAGTGCCACGTCGACTCCCTGCAGGGCGAGGTCACGGAATGTTGCGACGCCGTTGATTCCGCCTCCTACCACCAGCACTTTTGCGTGCGGCCGGAGCCGCAGGTTGTGGACTGATGCACGTTGCCCTCCGGACTTTGGCGCGGCGGTGCGGGCGGGTGAATCCTTGGGTCCCAAAACGACTCCCTTGGGGCTTTGTGCGGCGCGGAGACAGAAAGTGATCCGCCGTTCTCATCTATTGTTTGGAGTAATGGAAAATGGCGTCAAGCACTATGCACAAACGTGCAGAACGGAGTTCCCATGGACCCTTCCCGGCACGCTGACGCCCTTCGGGCTGCACAAATGTATTACCTCCAGGACCTCACGATGGATGCCATCGCCCGCGAGCTTCGGACGTCCCGCTCGACTGTTTCCCGGTTGTTGTCTTCCGCCCGGGATTCCGGGCTGGTGCAGGTCCAGATCCGCAACCCCTTGGATACAGGGCCGGAGTTGGAAAGCCTGATTCGCCGCCGGTACGGGGTGGACGCCCATGTTGTGCCGGTCGTGGAAACCCTCAACGAGGCTGAAACCCTGGACCGGGTGGCGATGCAGGCCGCCCGGACCATCGGGCCCTTGGTGGATTCCAACGCGATCATCGGCGTCGCCTGGGGTTCCACCCTTAGTGCCGTCAGCCGTCACCTGACGAGGAAAATTACCCACGACAGTGTGGTGGTGCAGCTGAACGGCGCCGGCAATATGCACACAACGGGCATTACGTATGCCAGCGACATCATGCGCCGCTTCGGCAGCGCCTATGGGGCGCGGGTGGAGCAGTTCCCCGTTCCGGCATTTTTCGACCACGCCGCCACCAAGACCGCCATGTGGAATGAACGCAGCGTGCAGCGGATCCTTGAACTCCAGGCGAAGATGAGCATCGCGATTTTTGGGGTCGGATCGGTGGATGCCGATTTTCCCAGCCACGTCTACGCCGGCGGTTACCTGGACGAGAACGACCTCAGCATCCTGTCCACATCTGATGTTGTCGGTGACGTTGCGACCGTGTTCTTCCGCGCGGACGGTTCCTCGGACGGGATTGTACTTAACGAACGGTCCACGGGCCCGGCGCTCGCCGAACTTCGGCAGGTCCGGCGCAGGATCTGCGTAGTTTCCGGCGTATCCAAGATCAATGGGCTCAAGGGTGCCCTGGCGGCGCGCCTGGCGACGGACCTGATCCTGGACGAGGCCACCGCGCGCCGCCTGGTGGGCTTGGAAGGCCTTGCCGTGGCGAGTAGGTAGAGTCATGGCTATGAGGATCTCCCCGCGGCTGAGCCTGAACAACGGCGTGCTGATCGACCAGCTGGGCTACGGCCTGTACAAGGTGCCGCCCTCGGAGGCGGCGGGCCTTGTAGCCATGGCCCTCGGCAGCGGCTACCGCCACTTCGATACCGCCGCCATGTACGGCAACGAGTCGGGAGTTGCGCGTGGCATCAGTTCCCAGCTCGGTACACAGGCAGGCAGCGGCGGCTCCGGTGAACTCTTCCCGGCACCGGCCAGGGAGGACATCTTTGTCACCACCAAAGTGTGGAACGACCACCACGGCTACGACGCCACCCTGCGTGCCTTCGATAACTCCATGGTCAACCTGGGCCTGGACTACATCGATATGTACCTCATCCACTGGCCCTGTCCCCGGCGTGGACTATTTACCGAAACCTACCGGGCCATGGAGACGCTCTACCGGGAGGGAAAAGTGCGGGCCATCGGCGTCAGCAACTTCCAGCCTGCCCACCTGGACCGGCTGATGCAGACCGCAGAAGTCACCCCTGCGGTCAACCAGATTGAGCTGCACCCCTGGCTCCAGCAGCATGAGCTGCGGAAAATCCACCAGGACCTTGGAATCAGGACCGAAGCGTGGAGTCCCCTGGGGCGCGGACACGTGCTGGCGGACCCCGTCGTCCAGGCTTGCGCCGCCGAACACGGCAGGACCCCGGCACAGATCATCCTCCGCTGGCACGTACAACTGGGGAACATCGCCATCCCCAAGGCCAGCACCGAGGCGCGCATCCGCGAGAACCTGAACGTCTTCGGCTTTGAGCTCTCACCCCGGGACATGGAGGCGCTCGCCGGCCTGGACCGGGGACACCGCACCGGTTCCCACCCGGACAACGTCAATTAGGACTCCCATGGAAACAGCACACCCGGGGCAGTCCTCCGCGCCCGCTTTCATCAGCCCGGACCTGGCTAGCCGCACCCATGCCTCGTCCCTGCAGCTCGCCGGCGGCAGGGTGGCCTTCTGGACCTACGAGCCGGCGCTGGAAACCGCCCAGACCCGGACCATCCTGGTGATCCACGGGTTCCGCGGCGACCACCACGGACTCCTTCGGGTGGCCGACCAGCTTCCGGAGATGCGAATCATCATGCCGGACCTGCCTGGCTTCGGCAGCTCGGAAGCCTTCCCCTCAGGTGGACACACAGTTCCGGGTTACGGCGCCTTCATCACGGAATTCATGGCGGCCCTGGGACTGGGGCCGGATACAGTCCTCCTGGGGCACTCGTTCGGGTCCATCATCGCCGCCCATTTCGCAGCCGCCCATCCCGGCGTCGTCAATCCCCTGATCCTCATCAATCCCATCGCCGCGCCTGCCCTGGAGGGCCCCAAAGGCGTGATGACCAGGCTGGCGGTGCTGTACTACCGCCTCGCCGCACGCCTCCCCCGTCCGCTGGGGCTGGCCCTGCTGCGCAGCCCGCTGATTGTCCGCGTGATGAGCGAGGCCATGGCCAAGACAGGCGACCGGGACCTCCGGCGCTTTATCCACGGCCAGCACCACGCCTACTTCAGTGCCTTTGCCAGCCGTGACAGCCTCCTCGAATCCTTCACTGCCTCCGTCAGCACCCATGTGGCCGAGGTGGCCGGCAGCCTGACCCTTCCGGTGCTGCTGATAGCGGGTGAAAAAGACGAGATCGCCACGCTTCCCGACCAGCACCGGCTCGTCCAGCTGCTGCCAGACGGCGAACTCCAAGTTATTCCGGGCGTCGGCCACCTGATTCATTACGAAACGCCGGAACCTGCCGCCGGCTACATCCGCAGCTTCCTTAAGGACCACCCCGCGTGAAAATTGTCATCGATGCCCGGTTCACCCGGACCGACCACCACGACGGCATCAGCCGCTACGGTGCGAGCCTGATCGCGGCCGCCGCCAGGATCGCCGACGTCTCGATGCTGGTCTCGGACGTCCGCCAGCTGGCCTTGCTGCCGGATGTGCCGTACACACTGATCAACAGCCCCCTGTCCCCGGCGGAACTGTTCGTGGCCCGAAAGATCAACCCGCTCGGCGCGGATGTGGTGGTGTGCCCGATGCAGACGATGGGCACCATGGGCCGCAAGTACGGCCTGGTCCTGACCCTGCATGACCTCATCTATTACGAGCACCCTGAGCCCCCGGGATTCCTGCCGGCCCCGGTGCGGCTGCTGTGGCGCCTGTACCACAAGGCGTACTGGCCGCAGCGCCTGCTCCTCAACCGGGCCGACGTCGTGGCCACCATCAGCCGGACCACGGAGGCCCTGATGGCCAAGTACCAGCTGACCCGCCGGCCTGTCCGGATTATCAGCAATGCACCCCAGCCCGCACAGGAGCCGCGCAGTCCGGAGGCCGGCGCCGCACCTTTCCTTGTGTACATGGGCTCGTTCATGCCCTACAAAAATGTGGAAACCCTGGTGGCCGGGATGGCCGAGCTGCCGGGCTTCACGCTTCACCTGCTGAGCCGGATCACCCCGCAGCGGCGCGCCGAACTGGAGAAGCTCATCCCGCCCGGATCAAACGTGGTGTTCCACAACGGTGTCACGGATGAGGAGTACGCCACGTTCCTGGAAACAGCCACTGCGTTGGTGAGCCTCTCGAGGGCTGAAGGGTACGGCCTGCCGCTGGTCGAGGCCATGGCGCTGGGCACGCCGGTCATCGCCAGCGACATCCCGATTTTCCGGGAAGTAGGCGGTGACGCCGCCAGCTATGTTGATCCGGCGTCGCCCCCGCAGTTTGCCGCCGCAGTGAAGAAGCTGCAGGACCGGGACCGGTGGGAGGAAACCTCACGGCGCTCTGTTGCCCGTGCCCGGGAGTTCAGCTGGGAGGAGTCCGCCCGCCAGCTGGTGGACGTGGCGCACGACATCGTCGCCCAGCGCCGCGGCAAAATGTAACAGCGCCGCGGCAAGTAGTAGGTACCGCTACAGTACGTCCACACCGTCAAGGCGGAGCTGGACCGGTTCGGCACTGCGCTTAGCGGCCGTTGCGGACCGGGTTGAACGCAGGACGCGGGTCACCGCGGCTGCCTGTGCGTAGGGGAAGAACAGGAGGGTCCGGACGTCCTCCGCAGGGCGGCGGGTTGAGGGCGGTCCGCTGAGAATCACTGGGGCCGGGCCCGCGGTTCGGAGGCGGACCCCGGCTTGTTCCAGTTGCGCTGCCACTGCACCTGAGAAGTGCTCGACGGCGGCCCGGGGGCCGGTGACCGAGGCTAGGCGCACCGCCGGTGGAAGCTGCAGTTCGGCCCGGAGGGAAAGCTCACGCCGGGCGTAACCTGCAGGATCCCACCTCAGCAGCGCACCGACAGCCCCGGTGTCCGCTGCCGTGACCACCACGAGGCCTCCCTCGGACGCAGGCCGGACCAGGGCTGCGGCGTTGAACCAGCGCCGCACTGTGTCCTCGCTGGCCCGCAGCGACTCACGGCGCAGCAGGGAATCGCCGTCCAGCAGCAAGGCGGCGGCATATCCCCCTTCTGCCACGGGTTCGGCTCCCACCGTGGCCACCACCAGCGCCTTGCTGTTGGTTACATGCGCCTTGACCTGGTCACCGGAGGATGTGATGACGGTTTTGCCGGGGAAGGCCCGGCCCAACTCCTCGGCCGTCCGGATCACACCGGTTGCGCCCCTGCGGAGCTTCCGGCCGCTGCAGTGCGTGCAGTGCCAGTCCGGTGCCGGGGTGGAGCACCAACGGCATTGCGGCAGGGCTGAGGTTCCGCTCGCGCCGGCGACGGCCAAAGGACCTTGGCAGGCTGCACAGCGTGCCGGCTCCCGGCAGGTGTCACAGACGAGCGACGGCGCGTACCCGGCGCGGGCAACCTGGACCAGGACCGGTCCCCGCTCGATGCCTTCCTTGGCCGCCCGCCAGGCAGTGCCGGGAAGGCGGGCGATCCTGGCCAGCGGATCCCGCTCTTGTTCGAAGCTGTCCGCGGTGTTCACCACGCGCGGGACGGTGCGGCGGACCAGCGGGCGGTCGGCTTCCACGGGCAGGGCCCAGCCTGTCTCGGCGAGCCTTTGGACCTCCGTGCTGCGGGCATGGCCGGCCAGGAGGCAGGCTGACCCGGACTGTTCGGCGCGCAGGAGCAGCACTTCGCGGGCGTGGGCATAGGGTGCGCGCTGCTCGATGTGGAGGTCGTCGCCGTCGTCCCAGCAGACCACGAGCCCCACATCCTTCACGGGAGCATAGGCAGCTGACCGGGTGCCGATGGCCACGCGTGCGGTTCCTGCAAGGAGCCGCAGGAAGTTCTGATAGCGGGGCGTGGGCCCGTCCTCCGCTGTCAGGCGGGCTACGGCCTGGTCCGGCACCAGGGCCTTCAACGCCTCTTCAAGCCGGTCCAGGTCCCGGTTGTCCGGGACCACCACTACGGCTCCCCGCCCGGAAGCATGGACTGCGGCAATGGCCTGGGCCAGCAGCTGCGGCCAGCCGGCGGGTCCGTAGCCCTGGAGAGGATTCAAGACGGCCCGTGGGGAACCACCGTCCTTCAGATGGCGCAGGAAGGCTGGACCGTTCCGGAAGCTGGCCCAGGCATCGTCTGCGCCGGGGTCCTTGGCGGCACCGGCGGTTTCACCTGCCCCGGCCGCAGGAGTTCCTTCGGGAGCAGGATAGTTCTTCTCCAGCCGGGCTACCCGCGGCGGAACGGCGACCCGGAGGACATCGCTGACCGTTCCCGCATAGCGGGAGGCTACGGCGGTGACCAGGTCGCGGACCTCCGGCGTCAGGACGGCAACCGGGGAAACAACTTTCGCCAGCGGCAACAGGGTGTGGCCGGCGTCCGACTCCGCCACCCGTTCCATAATGAACCCGTTGAGATCCTGGCCGTTGAACTTGACCTTGACCCTGACGCCGGGCTGCGCATCCTCATCGAGAACGGCAGGAACACCATAGTCAAAAGGCCGGTCCAGGTGGGGCAGCGAGGACTCCACCAGCACCCTGGCCACCGGAAGGTGTTCCGCGAACTGCAGGCCCGCCTGCTGGGTGCGGGAAGGGAAACCCTGCAGCAGGGACGGCTGCACCGCTGCGGGCAGATCCTGCAGCGGTTGTGTGGAACCGTCAGCAACCACTTCGGCTACCTCCGTTCAGCATCACCGGGTGGACCTGCTCAGTAAACCAGGAGGCACGGACATCCGGGCAGCGGCGTCCGTGCCGGGTTCGGCCCCGGGCACACCTAGGCGTTGAAGAAAGCCTTCAGGTCGTCCACACGGTCCAGCCGCTCCCAGGTGAAGTCCGGATCGTCACGGCCGAAGTGCCCGTGCGCGGCAGTCTTCGCGTAAATGGGCCGCTTCAGGTCCAGGGCGTCGATGATGGCGCGGGGACGCAGGTCGAAGATTTCGGCGATGGCCGCGCTGATGCGGGCGGGGTCGACCGTTTCGGTGCCGAACGTCTCAACGTACGTACCCACGGGGCGCGCCTGGCCAATGGCATAGGCGATCTGGATTTCGGCCCGCTTGGCCAGTCCTGCTGCCACAACGTTCTTGGCGACCCACCGCATGGCGTAAGCGGCGGAGCGGTCCACCTTGGACGGGTCCTTGCCGGAGAAGGCTCCGCCGCCGTGGCGTGCCATGCCGCCATAGGTATCAACGATGATCTTCCGCCCGGTCAGGCCGGCGTCACCGACGGGCCCGCCGATAACGAACTCGCCGGCCGGGTTCAGGATGTTTGCGGCACGGGAGATGTCCAGGTTGGCACCGGCCAGCACGGGCGCGATGACAATGGAGGCCAGGTCCGCGCGGAGCTGTTCCAGGCTTGCGCCTTCGGCGTGCTGGCTGGAGATGACCACGGTTTCGACGGAGACCGGCAGGTCCTTGTCATAGCCGACGGTCACCTGCGTCTTGCCGTCCGGGCGGAGGTAAGGCAGCTCCCCCGACTTGCGGACTTCGGTGAGCCGCTCCGAAAGTCGGTGTGCCAGCCAGATGGGGGTGGGCATGTAGGACGGAGTTTCGTCGCTGGCGTAACCGAACATCAGGCCCTGGTCGCCTGCGCCCTGGAGGTCGTAGTCATCCTCCTGGCGGCCCTCGCGGGCTTCGAGGGAGTTGAAGACTCCGCCGGCGATGTCGTTGGACTGCTGGCCGATGGACACGGAAACGCCGCACCGGGCGCCGTCGAACCCGTTGGCCGAGGAGTCATAGCCGATGCCCAGGATGGTCTCGCGGACGATCTGCGGAATTTCCACGTAGGCGTCGGTGGTGACCTCACCGGCCACGTGCACCAGGCCGGTGGTGGCCATGGTCTCCACGGCGACGCGGGATTCCGGGTCCTTGTCCAGCAGGGCGTCAAGAATGGCGTCGCTGATCTGGTCGCAGATCTTGTCCGGATGGCCTTCGGTGACCGACTCGGAGGTGAAGAGCCGGAGCGCGGAGGGCGTGGCCGCGTGGGACGGGGGAAGGTGCAGCGGTAAAGTCACTCAACTACCTTACTGGTTGGGATTCGTCCTCCCCGCAGGAGGCATCGGCAGATGTCCTCGTGCTAAGCGGACGTGGCATGGAACACGTCAGGCGCGGGGCAGAACGTGGTTCAGTTCGAAGCCGATCCGGCTGATGACGGCCGCTGAAACTTCTGTTTTGGTTCCGGCGGCCTCCTGAGGTTCGGCGCCGGAGCGGGCCAGGATGACAACGGAGTTGGTGTCCTGCCCGAAGACCTTGTCCGCGCCCACATGGTTCACCACCAGCAGGTCGCAGCCTTTGCGTTGAAGTTTTGCTTCGGCGTAGGCCAGCACGTCGCCGTCGCTGTCGCCGGTTTCGGCAGCAAAGCCTACGATCAGCTGCTGGCTCTGTGCGTGGCCGCCGCTGTTCCGGAGTTCCACCAGTTCGTGCAGGATGTCCGGGTTTCGGACCAGCGTGATCACGGGGTCGGCGCTGTCATCGCGCTTCTTGATTTTGGTGTCCGAAACCTCCGACGGGCGGAAGTCTGCCACCGCGGCGGACATGATCACGACGTCGGAATCCGCCGCCGCTGCCAGCGCCGCCTTTCGCAGCTGCAAGGCAGTCTCAACGGGCACGACTTCCACGCCGGCCGGCGGTGGAACTTCCATGTGGGCTGCCAGCAGGCGGACCGTCGCGCCGGCATTCCTGGCGGCGACGGCCAGCGCCACTCCCTGCTTGCCGGAGGACCGGTTCCCCAGGAACCGTACCGGATCCAGGGGTTCGCGGGTTCCGCCGGCGCTGATGGTGACGGTCCGTCCCGCCAGCGGCAACTGGTAGTCCGACTGGCCTTGGACCAGGGCCATGGCGGCGTCGAAAATCGCCTCGGGCTCGGGCAGCCTGCCCGGGCCGGAATCCGAACCCGTCAGCCTGCCGGTGGCGGGTTCCAAGACGGCCGCGCCGCGGCTCCGCAACGTTTCCACGTTGGCTTGGGTAGCCGCGTGCTGCCACATCTCGGTGTGCATGGCCGGGGCGAACAGTACCGGGCCATGGGCCATCAGCAGGGTGTTGGTGAGGAGGTCCCCGGCCTGTCCGGTAGCTGCTTTGGCCAGGAGGTCGGCGGTGGCCGGGGCGATGACCACCAGGTCCGCTTCGTGGCCCAGGCGGACGTGGTTGACCTGGTGTACGTCGTCGAAAACGCTGTTGCTGACCGGATTTCCGGACAACGCCTCCCACGTGGCAGTGCCAACAAAGCGGGTGGCTGCTTCCGTGGGGATCACGGTGACGTGATGGCCGGCTTCAGTAAAAAGCCGGAGGAGCGATGCCACCTTATAGGCGGCTATCCCTCCCCCGACTCCGAGGACTATGCGCACGTGACCTCCGTCAACAGCACGTCAGGCGGCAGTATTACTCTGCGGCTTCGATCGGCGTGGAGACCAGCTTGCCTTCGTTGATCTCGCGCAGGGCGATGGAAAGCGACTTTTCGTTCAGCTTGGTGTCTACCAGCGGGCCAACGTATTCGAAGAGACCCTCGTGCAGCTGGGCGTAGTAAGCGTTGATCTGACGAGCACGCTTGGCACCGAAGATCACCAGGCCGTACTTTGAATCCGCTGCTTCGAGCAGCGAGTCGATCGGCGGGTTGATGATGCCTTCAAGGTTCGTGGACACGAATTCTCCAAATTTCTAGCGGGCTGACCGTTCCGGCGCTCCGTGCGGATGCGGGGTCAGCCCCATGAGTGAAACAAGCTCGTCCGCTGCCCGGCGAACGTCGTCATTGATGACGGTATGGTCGAACTCCGGTTCAGCAGCAAGCTCCAGTTTAGCGGTTTCCAGCCGGCGCTGCTGTTCCTCGGGTGTTTCCGTGCCGCGGCCCACCAGCCGGCGGACCATTTCGTCCCAGCTGGGCGGCGCGAGGAAGACGAACTGGGCGTCCGGAACGGCTGCCTTGACCTGGCGCGCGCCCTGCAGGTCGATCTCCAGCAGCACCGACCGGCCTTCGGCGATGGCCTCGTTCACGGTGCTCTTAAGCGTCCCGTACGTGTTCTGGCCGTGGACGACTGCCCACTCAAGGAATTCGCCTTCGGCGACGAGCCGCTCGAATTCCTCCTTGGCCTTGAAGAAGTAATGGACCCCATCAACTTCACCCGGACGCGGGGCGCGGGTGGTGGCTGATACGGAAAGCCAAACCTCGGGGTAGTTGTCCCGGATGTAGGTGGACACGGTGCCTTTGCCAACAGCCGTCGGACCAGCGAGGACTGTCAGTCCAGGTTTTTTGCTCACGTATTCCTTTGTGCCGGAGTTCGGGAAAAGCGGGGAAGGTACCCGCTCTAGTTCTCGTCTATAAAATCTACCAGCGCACGGCGCTGGTGGACGCCCAGGCCGCGGAGCCTGCGGGAGGCCGCGATGCCCAGTTGCTTCATGATGGCGGCGGCCCGGACCTTGCCCACACCGGGCAATGCCTCCAGCAGCTCCGAAACCTTCATCCGGGCCATGGCTTCGTCCTCCATTGCCGAACTGATGATGTCCGCTGCGGAACTCTCACCGTTCTTGAGGCTTTCCTTGGCCGCGGCCCGGGTTGCCCTGGCTGCCGCCGCCTTGTTCAAGGCATCTGTTCGTTCGGACGCGGATAAGGGTCGCAGCACCATGGTGGACACCCCCGGATCTGGGTGGATACGCCCACGGGCGGCCGCCCTTGGACATGTCCTGAAACTACCCTTTGGTGCTGCCCGAATCAATGCAAAACCTGAAACGGAACGCTATTCGCCGCGCAGCCCGTCCAGCGTCCGCAGGGCAGCCTCCCGAAGTCCGCGCAGCTCAGGCCCGGCAGAAAGAATGTCCCTGCTGGAGGTTCCCAGAACCTGCGGATAGGCGCTGCCGAAGGTGGCACGCAGATCGGCCGGGGTTGCCCCCTGTGCTCCCAGGCCCGGCGCCAGGATGGGCCCGCGCACCGCCGCCAGGTCCAGGTCGAGTTCGGTCAGGGCGGAGCCAACGGTTGCACCGACCACCAGGCCGACCGAACCGAACACCCCGGGATAGCGGCGGTTTTCGCCGCCGGCTGCCTGGGCGATCCGGCGGGCCACGGAGTCCGCTCCCCCAACATGCTGGACCGAGGCTCCTTCGGGGTTGGAGGTCAGTGCGAGGACAAAAACCCCGCGCCCGGTCGCGGCGGCCAGGTCAAGGGCCGGACGCAGCGACTCGAAGCCAAGGTAGGGACTGAGGGTCACCGAGTCTGCGGCCAGCGGGGAACCGTCGCGGAGCCACGCGTCGGCATAGGCGGCCATGGTGGATCCGATGTCCCCGCGCTTTGCGTCGGCGATGGTGAGTACAGCCTCGTCCCGGGCAACGGCAAGTACTTCCTCCAGGACAGCCATCCCCGCTGAGCCGTGGCGCTCGTAGAGCGCCACTTGTGGCTTGACCGCGGCAGCGAGGGAAGCGACCGCCTCCAGGACTGTCAGGGAAAACGAGCGGAGGCCCTCGACGTCGTCCTTCAGCCCCCAGCCGGCCAGCAGGGAAGGATGCGGGTCGATGCCGACACACAGCGGGCCCCGGGCGGCCATGGCCGCACCGAGCCGGGAGCCGAAGGGCTCCCGGCCCTGCACTTCAGCGGACGCTGCTGCCTGCTCAGGCATGCTGCAGGGCCGCCTTCTGGGACTCCGCCAAGGCGGCAGCGTGCTCCTGCAGGCTGGTGACCGACCATTCGTAGGTCCGCATCGCCTCGATGGCCTGCACGGCCGCATTGAACTCGGCCACCGTGGTGATGCAGGGAATGCCGATGGACGTGGCAGCTGCCCGGAGTTCGTAGCCGTCGCTGCGGGCTTCCCCGCCGGAGGGGGTGTTGAAGACCATATCGATCTCGCCCGCGATCACGAGGTCCGCGATGGTGCCTTCGCCTTCGGCGCTGCTGCCTTCTGCCACCTTGCGCACCGGCGTGGCCTGGATGCCGTTGCGGCGCAGGACGTCCGCGGTGCCGCCGGTGGAGACGATTTCGAAACCGAGGTCGGAGAGCCGCTTGACGCCCATGATGACCGAGCGCTTGTCGCGGTTGGCCACCGAGACGAAGATTTTGCCTTCGGTGGGCAAGGCGTTGTTGGCCGCTGCCTGGCTCTTGGCGAAAGCGGTATCGAAGTGCTTGTCGATGCCCATCACCTCGCCGGTGGAGCGCATTTCGGGTCCGAGCAGGGAGTCAACTACCTTGCCTTCAGGCGTGCGGAAGCGGCTGAACGGCAGGACTGCCTCCTTGACGGACACCGGGGCGTCCAAAGGCAGGGTGGAGCCGTCGCCGACCTCGGGCAGCATTTTGTAGGCGCTGCGCAGCTGGCCGATGGTGACACCGGTGCCGATCAGGGCAGCCGCTTTGGCCATCTGCACGCCGGTGGCCTTGGACACAAACGGCACCGTCCGGGACGCCCGCGGGTTGGCTTCCAGGACGTACAGGACGTCGGAGGCCAGGGCGAACTGGATGTTGATGAGGCCGCGGACGCCCACGCCTTCAGCGATGGCCCGGGTTGCCGTCCGGACCCGCTCCAGGACGTTGGTGCCCAGGGTGATGGGTGGCAGGACGCAGGCGGAGTCACCGGAGTGGATGCCGGCTTCCTCGATGTGTTCCATGATGCCGCCCAGGTACATGTCCGTGCCGTCGAAAAGGGCATCGACGTCAATTTCGACGGCGTCCTCCAGGAAGCGGTCGATCAGTACCGGGTGGTCCGGGGTGATTTCCGTGGCGTTGGCAATGTAGCGGGACAGGTTGGGCTCGTCGTAGACGATCTCCATGCCACGGCCGCCCAGGACGTAGGACGGGCGGACCAGCACAGGGTAGCCGATCTCGTCCGCGATCTTCTTGGCGTCCTCGAAGGACACTGCGGTGCCGTTCTTCGGGGAGATCAGGCCGGCCTTGTCCAGGACCCGCGAGAACGCGCCGCGGTGCTCGGCGAGGTCGATGGCTTCCGGGGAGGTGCCGAGGATGGGCACGCCCGCATCAGCGAGCTGCTGGGCCAGCTTGAGGGGGGTCTGGCCGCCGAGCTGGACGAAGACGCCCATCACGCCGCCGGTGCGTTCCTCGGCCGCGATGACCTCCAGCACGTCTTCGAGCGTCAGGGGCTCGAAGTACAGGCGGGTGGAAATGTCGTAGTCCGTGGAGACGGTTTCGGGGTTGCAGTTGACCATGACCGTCTCGTAGCCGGCCTTGCGCAGTGCCATGGAGGCGTGGACGCAGGAGTAGTCGAACTCGATGCCCTGGCCGATGCGGTTGGGGCCGGAACCGAGGATCAGGATGGACGGCTTGGAGTGCAGCTCAACCTCGTCCTCCTCGTCGTAGGCCGAGTAGTGGTACGGCGTGTAGGCGGCGAACTCAGCTGCACAGGTATCCACCGTCTTGTAGACGGGCCGGATGCCCAGCGCCTGGCGGACGCCGCGGACCACGGCTTCGGAGTTGTGGGTGAGGGCGCCGATCTGCTCGTCGGAGAAGCCGTGGCGCTTGGCGCGCTGCAGCATATCAGCCGTCAGTGCACCGGCCTGGCGGATCTCGAGGGAGATCTCGTTGAGCAGCTGGAGCTGGTCCAGGAACCAGGGGTCGATCTTGGTCGCCTCGAAGAGGTCCTCCACGCTGGCGCCGCCCAGGAGGGCGCGCTGGACCTGGTGCAGCCGTTCCGTCGTCGGGCGCTTTGCCTTTTCGATGAGCTCCGCCACTTCCCATTCGGGAACGGAGCTGAAGTCCAGCTGGGAGCCCTTCTGCTCCAGCGACCGCAGCGCTTTCTGCAGGGCCTCAGCGAAGTTGCGGCCCATGGCCATGGCCTCCCCCACCGACTTCATGGTGGTGGTGAGGGTGTTGTCCGCGGCCGGGAACTTCTCAAACGCGAAACGCGGTACCTTGACCACGACGTAGTCGAGGGTGGGTTCGAAGGACGCGGGGGTCTTCTGGGTGATGTCGTTCGGGATCTCATCCAGCGTGTAGCCCAGGGAGAGCTTGGTGGCGATCTTGGCGATGGCGAAGCCGGTGGCCTTTGACGCCAGCGCCGAGGAACGGGACACGCGCGGGTTCATCTCGATAACCACCACGCGGCCGGTGGCGGGATCGATGGCGAACTGGATGTTGCAGCCGCCGGTGTCCACGCCCACCTCACGGATGACGGCGATGGAGATGTCGCGCAGCCGCTGGTATTCCCGGTCAGTGAGGGTGAGGGCGGGCGCCACGGTGATGGAGTCACCGGTGTGGACGCCGACGGGATCGAAGTTTTCGATGGAGCAGACCACCACGACGTTGTCGTTCTTGTCCCGCATCATCTCGAGCTCGTATTCCTTCCAGCCGAGGATGCTCTCTTCGAGCAGCACCTCGCTGGTAGGGCTGTACTGCAGGCCCTGGCCCACGATGCGGCGGAGGTCCTCCTCGTTGTAGGCGAGGCCCGAACCGAGTCCGCCCATGGTGAAGGACGGGCGTACCACCATGGGGTACCCGAGGTCATCGGCAGCCTTCAAAGCCTCGTCCATGCTGTGAATGATGTGGCTGCGGGCGGACTCTGCGCCGCAGCGCTCCACCACGCCCTTGAACTTTTCCCGGTCCTCGCCGAGCTCGATGGCGGCGATGTTGGCACCGATCAGCTCCACGTTGTACTTCTCGAGCACGCCGTTTTTGTCCAGGGCGATGGCCGTGTTGAGCGCTGTCTGGCCACCGAGGGTGGGCAGCACGGCGTCCGGGCGTTCCTTGGCGATGATCTTCTCCACCACCTCGGGGGTGATGGGTTCGATGTAGGTGGCGTCGGCGAACTCCGGATCGGTCATGATGGTGGCCGGGTTGGAGTTGACGAGGATGACCCGCAGGCCTTCCTCCTTGAGGACGCGCAGCGCCTGCGTGCCGGAGTAGTCGAATTCAGCGGCCTGGCCGATGACGATCGGGCCGGAACCAATGACGAGGACGCTTTTGAGATCTGTACGTTTCGGCATTACTTCTTGTCCTCAGTTTTGTTGTCGTTTTTGTGTTCCGCGCCGGCGGAGTGGGCAGAGTCCACGGGATCCTTGGACAGGTTGGCGGTCCTGCCGTCCCGGGTGCCCTCCATCAGTTCAATAAAGCGGTCGAACAGGTAGGCGGCGTCGTGCGGTCCGGCCGCTGCCTCGGGGTGGTACTGCACGGAGAAGGCGGGGATGTCCAGGCAGGCGAGGCCTTCCACGACGTCGTCGTTCAGGCTGACATGGCTGACCTCGACGCGCCCGTAGCGTGCCTCGGGGGCCTGCGTGGCGCCGTCGAGCGGTGCATCCACGGCAAAACCGTGGTTCTGGGAGGTGATTTCCACCTTGCCGGTACGGCGGTCCATCACAGGCTGGTTGATGCCGCGGTGGCCGTAGCGAAGCTTATAGGTGCCGAAGCCCAGCGCACGGCCCAGGATCTGATTGCCGAAGCAGATGCCGAAGTAGGGCAGTTTTTCGTCCAGGACGGAGCGGAGCAGGTTGACCTGGGCGTCGGCCGTGGCCGGGTCGCCGGGGCCGTTGGACATAAAGAAACCGTCCGGGTTGACGGCCTTGACGTCGTCCAGGGTTGCGGTGGCGGGGAGCACGTGGACCCGGACGCCGCGCTCGGCGAACCGGACGGGGGTCATGGCCTTGATGCCGAGGTCGACGGCGGCGATGCTGAAGCGGGGGTCGCCGTCCCAGCCGTGATCCTTCGGTTCCACCACGTACGCCTCGTCAACGCTGACTTCCTCGGCCAGCCGGGCGCCTTCCATTGGCGCGCTGGCGAGCACGGCGTCGACCAGTTCCTTGTCGGTGGCCTGCGCGGCTTCGCCGGAGAAAATGCCCGCGCGCATGGTCTTGTGCTCGCGCAGGTGGCGGGTGATGGCGCGGGTGTCCACACCCTGGATGCCCACGATCCCCTGCTCCACCAGCTCCTCGTCCAGCGAACGCTCGGAGCGCCAGTTGGAGGGGCGGCGGGCGGCGTCGCGGACGATGTAGCCGGCCACCCAGATGCGGCGGGATTCGGCATCGTCGTTGTTCACGCCGGTGTTCCCGATGTGCGGGGCGGTCTGGACCACCAGCTGGCGGGCGTAGGAGGGGTCCGTGATGGTCTCCTGGTAACCGGTCATGCCGGTGGCGAAGACTGCCTCGCCCAGGGCTGTTCCGGTGGCGCCGTAGCTGCGTCCGCGGAAGATGCG
This sequence comes from Arthrobacter sp. Z1-9, assembly GCF_054792695.1. NCBI lineage: Bacteria > Bacillati > Actinomycetota > Actinomycetes > Micrococcales > Micrococcaceae > Arthrobacter > Arthrobacter sp. Z1-9. The sequence continues at coordinate 2,262,070 of NZ_CP096456.1, forward strand.
GCCATCCTCGAGCACCAGCGCAGCTGGAGCGGAAACCGGGGCTGATACTGCTGTGTTTGTTGTCACTGTCTTACTTTCCACTATTGGCATCAGCCGCGGGGGCCGAAGAAATCAATTCCTGAAGTGCTGCGAAAAGCACGTTCCTGTCCTCTGCGCGCCGGGTCCGGAAGCCGGTGTCCAGCTCGTGGCTGCCGTGCACCCACGAGAGGACCAGGAGGCCGTCCTTTTCCACGAACTTGCCCGCCATGCCGCTGTCCAGCCGCACCCCGGTGAGGGAAGCCGCGGGAATGTACAGCACCGGTGCCCCTGACCGGTCAAAGAGGACGCCGTGCGGGTAGACCTCGAGCGTTGCGTTGGTCCGGATGCCGAGCCCGTGCACTGCGATCCGGTCCAGCCAGTCGCCGCCGGTGGTGGACGCGACGTACTGCCCCTCGGCGGCGGTGCGCGGCTCCCCCGGCGCATCGGGCACCGACGGGAGCTGTTCGACGTCGGCCTGGCGGCGCAGACGGTTCCGCCAGCCCAGCCAGATGAGGCCGAAGGCTGCGGCGATGAGGGCCAGCGTGATGACCAGCGAGAGCAGCTGGGTGTCCATCAGGCGGCGCCTACGGAGGCGGCGTGCCGGTACGGGGTGTTGAGGGAGCCGTCGAGGACGGTGGGGTGTCCCTTGAAGAACGTGGCAACAACCTTGCCCGGCAGCTCCATGCCCTTGAACGGAGAGTTGCGGCCCATGGTGGCCATCAGGGAAGGCTCAACGGTCCAGCGCGCGGCGGGGTCCACGAGGATGACGTTGGCGGGTTCCCCTGCTTCCAGCGGCCGGCCCTGGTCCTCCAGGCGGCCGATCTTCGCGGCGGCGGTGGAGGTTACCCGGGCAAAGTCCGCCCACGTCATCAGGCCGGTTTCGATCATGGTGTGCTGCACGACGGAAAGTGCGGTCTCCAGCCCGGTCATGCCCATGGCGGCCTGCGCCCACTCGCACTCCTTGTGCTCGCTGGGGTGCGGGGCATGGTCAGTGCCGACGACGTCGATGGTTCCGTCTGCGAGGCCGGCGCGCAGGGCCTGGACGTCAGCGTCGGTACGCAGTGGCGGGTTGACCTTGTAGACGGGATCGTAGCTGCGGACCAGGTCATCGGTCAGCAGCAGGTGGTGCGGGGTGACCTCTGCCGTGACATTGATGCCCCGTTCCTTGGCCCAGCGAATGATTTCCACCGAACCTGCCGTGGAAACGTGGCAGACGTGCAGCCGGGAGCCCACGTGCTGGGCCAGCAGGACGTCGCGGGCAATGATGCTTTCCTCTGCCACTGCGGGCCATCCGGCAAGTCCCAGCACCGCAGACACTTCGCCCTCGTTCATCTGGGCGCCGGCGGTGAGCCGCGGCTCCTGCGCGTGCTGGGCCACCACGCCGTCGAATGCTTTGACGTACTCCAGCGCCCTGCGCATGAGGACCGGATCGTGGACGCAGATGCCGTCGTCCGAGAACATGCGGACCCGGGCGCGGGAATCGGCCATGGCGCCGAGCTCGGCGAGCTGCTCGCCTGCCAGGCCCACGGTCACTGCGCCGACCGGGCGCACGTCCACCCAGCCGGCCTTTTGGCCCAGGCTGTACACCTGCTCCACCACGCCGGCGGTGTCAGCGACGGGAGTGCTGTTGGCCATGGCGTGCACGGCGGTGTAGCCGCCCAGGGCGGCTGCGCGGGTTCCGGTCTCCACGGTCTCGGCATCCTCGCGGCCCGGCTCGCGGAGGTGGGTGTGGACGTCCACCATGCCCGGCAGCGCCACCAAGCCTGCGGCGTCGATGACGGTGGCGCCTTCGCTCCGACCGTCAGCGGAAAGGTCTGTTCCCGTTTCAGCGATGACGCCGTCGCGGATCAGGAGGTCTGCCGCCTCGCCGCCCAGGATTGAGGCCCCGCGGATCAGATAGGTTCCGGTGTTGCCTGCCATCAGTTGCTCTCCTTGGTGGAATGGGTGCCGGTATACGCCAGGGCGGGGGTGGCGGCTGGTTCGCGGGTGTCCCCGGAGAGCAGCAGGTAGAGGGCGGCCATGCGCACGGACACGCCGTTGCGGACCTGCGCCAGGACGGTGGAGCGGGGGGAATCGGCGGCGGCTGCGGAGATTTCCAGGCCCCGGTTCATGGGGCCGGGGTGCATGATGATGGTGTCCTTCATGCCCAGTGCGTCCAGCGCGCGCAGCCGGTTGTCGTCAAAGCCCCACCGCCGGGAGTATTCGCGGGTGCTGGGGAAGAAGGACGCGTTCATGCGTTCGCCCTGGACGCGGAGCATCATCACCGCGTCAACACCCTGCTCGATGGTTTCGTCCATGTTGTAGCTCACCTTGCAGGGCCACTTTTCAACGCCGATGGGCAGCAGGGTGGGCGGCGCCACCAGCGTGACCTCGGCGCCTAGGGTGCGCAGCAGCCAGACGTTGGAGCGGGCCACGCGGGAGTGCAGGACGTCGCCGGCGATGGCAACGCGCATGCCCTTGAGGTCCGCGCCCTCGGAGCCGGTCCCGGCAAGCCGGGCCCAGTGCCTGCGCATGGTGAACGCGTCCAGCAGGGCCTGCGTGGGATGTTCGTGGGTGCCGTCGCCGGCGTTGATGACGGCGGCGTCGATCCAGTCGGTCGAGGCCAGCCGGTGCGGCGCGCCAGAGGCCCAGTGCCGGATGACGACGGCGTCAGCCCCCATCGCGGAGAGCGTTTGGGCGGTGTCCTTGAGGGACTCCCCCTTGGACACCGAGGAGCCCTTGGCGGCAAAGTTGATGACGTCCGCCGAGAGGCGCTTGGCGGCGGCTTCGAAGGAGATGCGGGTGCGGGTGGAGTCCTCGAAAAAGAGGTTGACCACGGTGCGGCCGCGGAGGGCGGGCAGTTTCTTGACCTCGCGGTCACCTACCGCTGCCATTTCCTCCGCGGTGTCGAGGATCCGGATGGCGTTGCTGAGGCTGAGGTCTTCGGTGGAGAGCAGGTGCTTCACGAGCGGCCCTCGATAACTACTTCGTTGATTGGAGTTCCTCCCGGAGCGGTGTCCGTTTCCTCGAGCCGGACCCGGACCTTCTCAGCGGATGATGTGGGCAGGTTTTTACCAACATGGTCCGCGCGGATGGGCAGCTCGCGGTGGCCGCGGTCGATCAGCACGGCGAGCCGGACGATGCGGGGCCGGCCCAGGTCCACGAGGGCATCAAGGGCGGCGCGGATGGTGCGGCCCGAATACAGGACGTCGTCAATGAGGACAACCACCTTGTTATCGATGCCTGTACGCGGGAGCTTGGTGGGGTACGGCGGGCGCGTGCCCTGGTGGGACAGGTCGTCGCGGAACATGGTGACGTCCAGCTGCCCAACAATCGCGGCAGCGTCCACGCTGGGATCAGCGGCGGCGATTTTTTCAGCAAGCCTGGCGGCCAGCGGATAACCGCGGCGGGGAATGCCGAGCAGGACGAGGTCCTGGGAACCTTTGTTGGCCTCGAGAATCTCATGGGCGATACGAGTGAGGGCCCGGTCGATGTCCGCCTGGCTAAGGACTACCCTGGCTGGAACCGGTGCGCTGGTGACAGAAGTCAACGCTCGTCTCCCCTTTCCCCGCCTCACAGGACGGAATTAAAAAAGGATCATGTGCGTTCCAAAATTACCACATAGGCCTGGCGGGACCTGTGCCGGTTCGACGCGTTGATGGTCACACTCCTGAGGCCCGTGCCGGGGGTCCTTGGACGTGCGGCGGGAGCCACCTAGGCTTTCGGGTATGTCGATGCATCCCCGCTACCCGGCGTCCGGGCCGCCCGAAGATCCGTACCGTGAAGGCGGTGCCCCGCTCCCCCGCGGGGCCAACCCAAGCTGGATGGGGCAGGTGCAGCCGGAGAACTACAGGTTGGCGCCGGGGCATCAGGGCCGGCCCGTGGACACCGTGGTGCCGCCACCGGTCCAGGGAACGATGGTCCATGCCGGCCGGACCCGCAGCGGCGGATTGCTGGGACTGACCATCGGCGGCAGTGCGCTGGCTTTCCTGAGCCTCTTCCTGGTGGTGCCTTTCCTGCTCTCGAACACAGGTCCGGCCGGCTTCCTGGTGGGTTTCCTGGCCTCGCTCATTCCCCTGTCGGTGGTCCTGCTGGCCGTGTACGTCATCGACAAGTGGGAACCCGAGCCCAAGCGGCTCCTCTACTTCGCCTTCACCTGGGGCGCTGCGGTATCCATCGCCGTCACCCTGCTCATCCAGCCGTTTTTTGTGCTGGGATTCCAATTGTCGGACGGAGCGGACCTGCAGACCTACATGGCTACGGTCCAGGCGCCCATCGTGGAAGAGTTCGCGAAATCTTTGGGGCTGCTGCTTTTGCTCCTGCTGGCCAGGAAGCACTTCGACGGGCCGGTGGACGGGGTGGTTTTCGCGTTCACTATTGCCGGGGGCTTCGCCTTCACGGAGAACATCCTGTATTTCGGCAGGGCCATTGCCGAATCGGCAGACCCTGCCAGTGAGTTTGCCCAGGTGTTTTTCCTTCGCGGCGTGATGTCCCCCTTCGCGCACGCCATCTTCACCGGCACCACCGGGCTCATCATGGGCTTCGCCGCGCGGCGCTGGCATGCGGGCGCCTCCGTAGCCGCTTTCTTCGTGGGGCTGCTGCCGGCCATGTTCCTGCACAACCGCTGGAACAGCATGGGCCAGGGCTTCCTGGTGGACTACATCCTGGTCCAGGTTCCCCTCTTCTTCCTCGCCATAGGCGGCATCATCCTCCTGCGTGTTGCGGAGAAACGGCTGACCCGCCAGCGCCTGCTCGAATACTCCGCCGCCGGCTGGTTCACCCCGGCGGAGGTGGAGCTCCTGGCCACGTTGGGAGGCCGACGGACCGCCTTGAGCTGGGCGGGCAGCTATGGCAGGAAGCGGCAGATGAAGGAATTCCTGAAGGCGGCCACGCAGCTGGCCAACACCCGCCAGCGTATCCTCAGCGGCCGCGACGTCCAGCTGCACCAGGCGGAGGAGAGGCAGCAGCTGCAGCGCATCCTGGCCCTGCGGGCCGCCGTCGCCCATTAAACGCTGCTGCACCTCAGCCCGGAAGCCGTCGGCGGGTTAACTGCGAAAGGGCTGGCCTCCACACCTGTGGAGGCCAGCCCTTTCGCTTTCCTGCCGGCTAAGCGAGCAGGGAAGGCTTCAGCTGCTGCAGCCGGCCCAGGAGGCCGTTGATGAACTGCGGCGACTCGTCGGTGGACAGTGTCTTGGCCAGCGCAACCGCTTCGCTCACCGCCACGCCGTCGGGGACGTCGTCGTTGTACAACAGCTCCCAGGTACCGATCCGGAGGATGATGCGGTCAACAGACGGCATCCGCTCCAGGGTCCAGCCCTGGGAGTACGTTTCGAGGAACTCATCGATAGCCGCCTGCTGTGACAGGACGCCCTCAACGATTTCCAGGGTGTACGGGTTGACGATCTGGTCAGTCTTCTCCCGGCGCGCCCGGAGCACGTCGAAGGCCGAAACGGAGCGCTGCTCAGCTTCGAAAAGGACATCCAGGGCCCTGTTACGGGCTTTACCGCGTGCGCTCACTACTCAGTGACCCGGCCGAGGTAGCTGCCGTCGCGGGTGTCCACCTTGACCTTGGTGTTGTTCTCGATGAACAGCGGGACCTGGATCTCGTAGCCGGTTTCCAGGGTTGCGGGCTTGGTGCCGGCCGAGGAACGGTCACCCTGCAGGCCGGGCTCGGTGTAGGTGATCTCGAGGACGACGCTGGGCGGCAGTTCGATGTACAGCGGGGTGCCCTCGTGGATGGCGATGTTGACCATCTGGTTTTCCAGCATGAAGTTGGTGGCGTCGCCCACGGTAGCGCCGGAAACCGTGATCTGGTCGTAGTCGGAGGTGTCCATGAACACGAAGTCCGCGCCATCCTGGTACAGGTACTGGTAGTCGCGGCGGTCCACGGTGGCGGTCTCGATCTTGAGCCCGGCGTTGAACGTCTTGTCCACGACCTTTCCGGACATCACGTTGCGCATCTTGGTGCGAACGAAGGCGCCGCCCTTGCCCGGCTTGACGTGCTGGAATTCGATGATGTTCCAGAGCTGGCCCTCAAGCTTCAGGACCGTTCCGTTCTTGATGTCGTTAGTGGTTGCCACTGGTTTCCTCTGGTTTCTATGTCTGGTCGCGTGCTCAGACGTTGTATGCCGGGCAGGCCTGCCAATCGGCTTGCCAGCGCGTATTTGTCAAAAATCGAGTCTTCGAAAAAATTCAAGAACTATTCTACCGGTAAAACGGCGGGTGCCTTTCGGACCGCCCCCGCCGGCGGTATCAGCAGGCCAGGTCCAGGACGTCCCGGGCACGCTGCAGCGCCACGGTGGACGAGTAGATCAACGCGGCATCCGCGGACTCGGCCACGCGCAGGTCCAGCGCGCGGGCGAACGATTCAACCGCTGCCGACGTTTGTCCCGCGCTGTACTGGGTCTTGCCCAGGAACTGCAGGACCAGCGCCTCGCGGGGCGTCCCCTGTACTTCGGCGAGCAGCTGCCGGAACAGCTCCACGGCCCGGTCCAGCCGGTTGGAAACCCTCAGCACTTCGGCCTCGAAGGCCCGCAGCCTGAAGGACTCGGGGTCCCTGAAACGCGCCTCGGCCAGCAGTTCGGCAGCCTCCGCCGCATGCCCTTCCACCAGCAGCACAAAGATGTGGTCCGCGGGGTCGGTGGATACTGCCAGCGCTTCCCGGCAGGCGTCCTCGTTCACGATCTGCGGCAGCAGTGTTTCGGGGTTGATGCGGATGCCCGGGAAGCCGGCCTCCGGCCAGTCCGCTGTTCCCGCCAGGTCGCCGAGCATCAGGAAGCGATCTCCTGGTAGGCGGCGAACAGCAGAGACGTGTCCGGCACGTCAAGGATCCCCGGCTTGGCAATGCCGTCCAGGACAACGAAGCGCAGCAGGTCTCCACGGGACTTCTTGTCCCGGCGCATCCCGTCCAGCAGGCCCTGCCACCGGTCCCGGCGGTAGGTGACGGGAAGGCCCAGGGTCTCCAGGATGGTGCGGTGCCGGTCGGCATCGGCGTCGCTGAGCCTGCCGACGCTGCGGGCAAGTTCGGCGGCGAACATCATGCCCACGGAGACGGCGGCACCATGGCGCCAGGAGTAGCGTTCCACCAGTTCGATGGCGTGGCCCAGCGTGTGTCCGTAGTTCAGGATCTCCCGCAGGCCCGACTCCTTGAGGTCTTCGGAGACAACGTTTGCCTTCACGGCGATTGCCCGCTCAATGAGTTCACGGAGGACGGCCGACTGCGGGTCCACCACCGCTTCCGGGTCCTTCTCAATGAGGTCGAGGATGGCGGGGTCGGCGATGAAGCCGCACTTGATGACTTCCGCCATTCCGGAGATGATCTCGTTTTTGGGCAGGGTGTCCAGCGTGTCCAGGTCTGCCAGGACGGCCGCCGGGGGGTGGAAGGCGCCCACCAGGTTCTTTCCTTCGGCTGTGTTGATGCCGGTTTTGCCGCCCACCGAGGCGTCCACCATGCCCAGCAGGCTGGTGGGCATGTGGATGACCTTGATGCCGCGCAGCCAGGTGGCGGCGACGAAGCCGGCGAGGTCTGTGACTGCGCCTCCCCCCACGGCGACAATAGCGTCGGAGCGGGTGAAGTCGTTCTGCCCAAGGACCTGCCAACAGAACGCCGCAACCTGGATGTGCTTGCCTTCTTCGGCGTCGGGAATCTCCGCCGTCAGGGACGTAAATCCTGCTTCCGCAAGCTCGTCCCGGACGGTGTCGCCGGTGAGCCGCAAGGCCCGGGGGTGGATCACCAGGACCCGCCGCACGCGCTCACCGAGCAGGCCGGGAAGGTTCCCCAGCAGTCCACGCCCCACTACGACGTCGTAGTTGTTACTGGCGGATTCGCCGGTGACCTTGATAATTGTTGATTCCGCGCTCACTTTTCAACTTCCTGTTTGGCAGCTGCGTAGTCCCGCAGTGCTGCTTCCAGTCGGCGTCCCAGCTCGGAAACCGAGCCGGAGCGCACGTCCAGGGTGATATCTGCCAGCCGTTCGTATACCGGCTTGCGGGTGGCGAACATTGCCGTCCAGCGGCCCATTGCGTCCCCCGCCAGCAGCGGCCGCCCCGAATTGCGGGCGATGCGGCCGGCCACTGTCGTGGCGTCGCATTCGAGGTACACCACGGTGCAGCGGCTGATCAGCTGCTGGGTACCGGAGTCAAGGACAGCGCCGCCGCCAAGGGAGATGACGGTGGGTGTGCCTTCCGCCGCTTCCACGACGTTGGCCACTGTCCGCGCCTCTATCTCGCGGAAGGCGTGCTCGCCGCGTCCCGCGAAAATATCGGAAATGGAGCCATGGGCTGCCACGATGACGGCGTCGGTGTCCACGAAAGGCACACCGAGCTGTTGGGCTAGCTGCTGCCCAATAGCGGATTTACCGACGGCCATGGGCCCGATGAGGACCACCGGGCGGCCCAGGGACGCGGTTTTGTTGCTATGGGGCACTTACTGGCCGATCGAGTCCAGGGACGCCGGGATGCTGTCCAGGTAACCCTTGATGTTGCGTGCGGTTTCCGCCACGGAGTCGCCGCCGAACTTTTCGGTGACCGCTTCAGCCAGGACCAGTGCCACCATGGCTTCTGCCACCACGCCGGCGGCCGGGACGGCGCAGACGTCGGAGCGCTGGTGGTGTGCCTTCGCGGGTTCGCCGGTGCTGACGTCGATGGTCTTCAGTGCGCGGGGAACGGTAGCGATGGGCTTCATGGCGGCGCGGACACGCAGCACATCGCCGATGCTCATGCCGCCTTCGATGCCGCCGGCACGGTTGCTGGTGCGGACAATGCGCCCGTCGGCATCCCGGACGATCTCGTCGTGGGCAGCCGAACCGCGGCGCGCAGCGGTCAGGAAGCCGTCGCCGACCTCCACGCCCTTGATCGCCTGGATGCCCATCAACGCTGCTGCGAGGCGGGAGTCGAGCCTGCGGTCCCAGTGCACATAGCTGCCGAGTCCCGGCGGAAGTCCATAGGCGAGGACTTCAACCACGCCGCCCAGGGTTTCGCCTTCCTTGTGCGCGGCATCCACCTCGGCCACCATTGCGTCGGACGTTTCCCGGTCGAAGCAGCGCAACGGGTCCGCGTCCAGGGCCAGCACGTCCGTGGGAACAGGCAGCGGCCTGCCTTCGGGCACGGTAACGGTTGCGATGGAAACGGTGTGGCTGACGAGTTCGATGCCGAGGTGCTTGAGGAACTGCGCAGCGACCGTACCCATCGCCACGCGGGTGGCAGTCTCGCGGGCGCTGGCGCGTTCCAGGACGGGCCGGGCCTCGTCGAAGCCGTACTTCTGCATTCCGGTGAAGTCTGCATGTCCTGGCCGGGGGCGGGTCAGCGGCGCGTTGCGGGCCTGGTCGGCGAGCAGCCCGGCATCCACGGGATCGGCAGACATGATCTGCTCCCATTTAGGCCATTCCGTATTGCCCACCTGGATGGCGACGGGGCCGCCCTGGGTGCGTCCGTGCCGGACGCCGCCGAGGATGGTCACAACGTCCTGTTCAAACTTCATGCGTGCGCCGCGTCCGTAGCCCAGGCGCCGGCGGGCCAGTGAATCAGCGATGTGCCCGCTGGTGATTTCCACACCGGCGGGGACGCCTTCAATAATTCCCATCAGAGCCGGACCATGGGATTCACCGGCAGTCAACCAACGCAACATATTTTCCATCCTGCCACGTATGGCGGTTACAACGCCCGTCGGGGAAGGCCGACTGCGTCACACATCACATCTATGACGGATGCGTTAACTTCCTCTTCAAAGCGGCTGAACAGGCGTACCTGTTCCACCGCCTGGTACAGCAACATTTCGAGGCCGGGCACCACGGCGCCGCCGCCGGCCTCCCACACGTGCGCGATCAGGCTGGGCCAGGGATCATAGGCCACATCCAGCAAAACGCCGGGGGTGGAAGTTTTCAGCGCCGCGATTTCGGCCGCCAGCCCGTCCGCCGCGCGCGGCGGCAGGGTGGAAATGACAACGTCGGCAGCGGCCGTTGCTTTCGCGGCCTCCGTAAGCGGGCGGATCTCCAGGGAAAGTCCGAGGCTTTCTCCTGCGGCGCGCACGTCGCCCGTGCGTGAGGGGTCACGGACGAAGAGCCGGGCGGAGCCGGCTCCCAGCTCCTTCAGGGCGGCAACGGCAGCGGCTGCCGTGCCGCCTCCGCCGAGGATGACAGGCGCTGCGGGCGTGTGCCCGCCCGCGTGACGGACAGCGTTAACAATTCCCGTGACGTCCGTGTTGAACCCGATGGTCCGGGAACCCCCCTCGTACTCCTCGAAGGACACGGTGTTCACCACGCCCAGGGTCCGGGCAACGCCGCGGACTTCGTCCACCTCGCTGACCATCGCGGCCTTCAAAGGCATGGTGACAGAGAGGCCCCGCCAGCCTGGCTGATCCCGTATCTGCCTCATCAGCGACGGCAGCAATTGCTCAGTGACGTCGATGGCCGTATAGCTGATGCCGATTCCGAGGCGGCTGTACGCCGCATGATGCAGTGCCGGTGACTTTGAGTGGCTGATGGGGTGGCCAAGGACGGCTGCCCGCAGGCTCATGTGCAGCGGCCGACGTTCGCTGTGCACCAGGCGTTGTACTGCTCAACGTAGCCGTTGTGTTCAGCCAGGGTGCGGGAGAATTTCGTCTCCTTGGTGTCCAGGTTGATGGTCACCCAGTACAGGTAGTCGTTGGACTTGGGCTTGGCGGCAGCATCAATGGCTGTCTTTCCCGGTGAACCGATGGGCCCCGGAGGCAAGCCCGGATTCGCGTAGGTGTTGTACGGGTTGGACTTGTCCTGGCGCTGTTCGTCCGTGAAGTTGTAGCTCTTGGTTCCCAGGCCGTAAGTGACAGCTGAGTCCACCTGCAGGAAACCGCCGGTTTGGTCATTGGGCTTGAGGCGGTTGTAGATGGCCCCGGCTACGTCCCCGTATTCTGCCTGGCCCCCTTCCGCCTGCACGATGCTGGCCACGATGACGGCCTCATACTGCTTGGCAGGATCAGTGATCCCCTGTGATTCCAGCTCGTCAACGGTGGTCTTGACCAGTGACTGGAGGATGTCCTTTGCCGGGGTACCCAAGGGGTAACGGTGCTCGCCCGGAGCCAGGTACCCTTCCAGGTTCTTGGCCGTTGCGGGCAGCCCGAACTGCGCCGGCTGGTTGCTGAGGGCCTGCAGGTCCTGAATGGAAATGCCGGACCCTTCCGAGATGGCCTGCAGAGACTCACCGATACGCAGACCGGCGCTCAGGGCGAAGTAGATCACCTTCGTCTTGTCCTTGCCGAGCAGGACGTTGACGGCATCGGAGTTCTTCATCTCCGTCTTGAAGGTGTAGTCCCCCGGCGCCAGTACCCCGCCGGAGGCGTTGAATGCCTGGAGGAACGTGTCGGAATTCGCCACGACCCGCTCGCCCTCCAGTTTGCTGGCTACGGAACGGGTGCCTTCCCCGTTCTCGACCGTCACCATCACCTCGCCCGAACCGGGGCCCGGAAAGTCGCTGGGCTTGTCATTGCCCAGCAATGGCTTCAGGAACTGGGCGCCGACGGCGACGGCCGTGACGAAAACCGCAAGTGTGAGGAACAGCGCCAGCAACCGACGGCGGCGACGGACCTTTTTCGAGGGCTTTACCACTACGGGCGCTGCCGCAGCGCCCGGCAGGAACTCGTGGTGCCCGGCCTCGTGGTGCGCATCGTCGTACTGCCCGTGCTCATAGTGCCCCTCGTGATGGAGGGCATCGTCGTGGTGCACGCCCTCCTGGTAGTGGTGCCCCTCCGCAAAGCGGGCATCGTCGTCATAGTGCCCGCGTGTTGAATGCTGGTGGCCTGCGAGGGCGTGCTCAGGGTACGAAGCGGGCACGGCGTCGTAATGCGCGTCGTCGTCCGGAACCCCGGAACGGTCTGTATCCGCGGGGTGCACGTACTCGTGGTGCACGTCGTTTTCCGGGTGCTGCCCTGCGGCTTTCGCCCCGTTGGGAACGTCCTGGATGGATGGTGGCGTTTCCGGAGCGGCCGGAACCGGGTGTTCTTCACGTGCCGAAGGAACCGGTGGCGCGGCGGAGGCGGGCGGCTCGGAGGGCGGTGGCGGAACGTCGTGTCCCGTTTCGTAGGCCTGCTCGGGCACGGCGCCCTGGAGTCCGGTGTCGGTGGTCTTTTCGCGCGCCCGGATTTCCTTGCGGGTCAGCGGCCGCGTAGCCCCGGCATCCAAGGGGCCGGAAGCGTCGTCAATATTGGCAGGACTCACTGTTGCCTTCCATCATCTGAAGATCGGTCCGTGTCCGGGGTGGCAGAGATGGACTGATCCACCTCGCGGACCCCCGCGTCCACGGAAGGGGAGGGCGCCGTCACGCGTCGGCCGACATCCGATCCCCTGGCTTTCTGCATGTCGAGGGCGTGCTGAAGGATGCCTGCCGCCGCGACCTGATCAACTACTTTACGGTGATTCCGGCTGCTCATGCCAGCTTCATGGAGGTTGCGATGCGCCGTAACGCTGCTCAGGCGCTCGTCCACCAGGTTTACCGGCACGGCCAGCGCCCGGGTTGCCAGCTCTGCGGCCAGCAACTCGGCGTACTCCGTGGCCATCCTGGCGGAAGCGTGCTCTTCGCCCTTCATGGTCCGGGGCAGGCCCACGATGACCTGCACAGCGCCAAGTTCTTCGACCAGGTTGGCGATAACCCGCACATCCGAGTTCTTCTTCGCATTCCGGTCCAGCGTCTTGTACGGCGTGGCCAGGATTGAATCGCGGTCGCAGATGGCCACACCCACCCGGACCGTGCCGACGTCGACCCCCAGTTTGATGCCCTGGGGGCTGCCGCCGGCCGCTGTTGGATTGGTCATGGAAGGTTTATCGCCCCGAAATGGCGTCCACGACCGCTGCCAGGGCAGGGGCCACCTTGCCGGCGTCCGTCCCGCCGCCCTGGGCTACGTCGTCCTTGCCGCCGCCACCGCCACCGAGGATGCCTGCGGCGAGCCGTACCAGGGCACCTGCCTTGACGCCGGCTTCCCGCGCGGCTTCATTTGTGGCCACCAGGATCACGGGGCGGTCATTCGCGACGCCGGCAACAGCCACAGCAGCGGCAGCCGACCCCAGGCGGTTCCGCAGGTCCAGCGCCAGGCCGCGGAGGTCGTCCGCGCCGCTGACCTGTCCGGCGTCGTGGGCAATGACGCTGACCCCGGAGGCATCCTTGGCGCTGTTGACGAGCTGGGCGGCGGAAGCAGCCAGTTGTTCCTTGCGGAGCCTGTCGAGCTCCTTCTCCGTAGCCTTGAGCTTGGCGAGGGTTGCGGCGATCCTGTCGGCCAGCTGGCCGGACGGTACCTTGAGCATGTCGGTCAGCTCGGTCACCAGGGCACGCTCGGCGGCGAGGTGGCGGAACGCATCCATTCCCACGAAGGCCTCGACGCGCCGGTTTCCCGAACCGACTGACTGTTCGCCCAGGAGCGAGAGGCTGCCGATCAGCGAAGTGTTGGCCACGTGTGTTCCGCCGCAGAGCTCGCGGGACCACGCGCCGTCGATCTCCACAACGCGGACTTCGCTGCCGTAGTTCTCGCCGAAGAGAGCCATGGCGCCCAGGGCCTTGGCCTCGGCCAGTCCCATCACCTTGGTTTCCACGGCATAGTTGTTCCGGATGGCGAGGTTTGAGACCTCTTCGATCTCGGAGCGGGTGGCGGTGCTCAGGCCTTCGCCCCAGGCGAAGTCGAAGCGGAGGTATCCCGCCTTGTTGTACGACCCGCGCTGGGTGGCCTCCGGCCCGAGGATCTGGTGCAGTGCGGCGTGCACGATGTGCGTGCCGGTGTGGGCCTGTTCGGCGGCATGGCGGCGTTCGCGGTCGACGGCGGCACGCACCAGCGAGTCAGCGCCGATTTCGCCTTCGCGGACAATGGCCTTGTGGACGCTCAGCCCCTTCAGCGGGCGCTGGACATCAAGGACCTCGACAACGAACCCGTCACCGGTGATGAGCCCGGTATCGGCGGCCTGGCCGCCTGCCTCTGCGTAGAACGGGGTCTCGGAAAGCACGAGTTCGATCTCGTCGCCCGTGGACGCCTGCTGTACCCGCTGTCCCCCGGTGAGGATGCCGCGGACCCGGGATTCGCCGTCGAGCTCGGTATAACCGGTGAAGACCGTCTCGCCCTGGGCGAGAAACTCCTGGAAGGCACTGAGGTCGGCGTGGCCGCCCTTTTTGCCTTTCGCGTCAGCCTGCGCACGCTTGCGCTGCTCCAGCATCAGACTGCGGAAGGCTGCCTCATCCACCTGGAGCCCCGCCTCCTCGGCCATTTCCAGCGTGAGGTCGATGGGGAACCCGTAGGTGTCGTGCAGGGCGAAGGCGTCGGCACCCGAAAGCGGCTTGTTGGCGGCCTTCGATTCCTTGACGGCGTCCTCAAGGCGGGCGGTGCCGGAAGCGATGGTGCGCAGGAACGCTTTTTCTTCGGCGTAGGCGATGCGGCTGATGCGGGCGAAGTCAGTGTCCACCACCGGGTAAACGCCCTTCATGGCATCCCGCGAGGCGGGCAGCAGCTCCGGCAGGCAGGCCTGCTCGACGCCGAGGAGGCGCATGGAACGCACCGCACGACGGATGAGCCGGCGGAGGACGTAGCCGCGGCCCTCGTTGGAGGGGGTGACGCCGTCGGAGATCAGCATCAGTGCCGAGCGGATGTGGTCGCCCACCACGCGCATGCGCACGTCATCGGTGTGGTGCGGATCGTCAGGTGTTTCGGCGGACGTGTATTCCTTGCCCGAGAGCTCGGCGGCCTTGTCGATCACGGGACGGACCTGGTCGGTCTCGTACATGTTCTCGACGCCCTGCAGGATCATGGCCAGGCGCTCCATGCCAAGGCCGGTGTCGATGTTGCGCTTGGGCAGTTCGCCCACAACATCGAAGTCTTCCTTGGAACGGACGTTTTCGATCTGGTACTGCATGAACACAAGGTTCCAGATCTCGATGTACCTGGTTTCGTCAGCCAGCGGGCCGCCCTCCACGCCGTACGCGGGGCCGCGGTCGTAGTAGATCTCCGAGCAGGGGCCGGCAGGACCGGGCTGGCCCGTGTGCCAGTAGTTGTCGGACTTGCCCATTTTCTGGATGCGCTCTGCAGGAACGCCGGTGTTCTTCAGCCAGAGTTCCTTGGCTTCGTCGTCCTCTTCGTAAACCGTCACCCACAGCCGTTCGGGCGCGAGGCCGTAGCCGCCGTCGTCCACGCTTGTGGTCAGCAGTTCCCAGGCGAACTTGATGGCGTCTTCTTTGAAGTAATCGCCGAAGGAAAAGTTTCCGCACATCTGGAAGAAGGTGCCGTGCCGTGCGGTCTTGCCCACTTCCTCGATGTCACCGGTGCGGATGCACTTCTGCACGCTGGTGGCGCGGGAGTAGGGCGGTTCTTCGCGGGCGGTGAGGTACGGGATGAACGGAACCATGCCGGCAACCGTGAACAGCAGCGAGGGGTCGCTGGAGACCAGCGATGCGGAGGGAACCGCGGTGTGGCCCTTGCTGACAAAAAAGTCCACCCAGCGCTTAGTGATCTCCTGCGACTTCATGAGCTGTTTACTTACCCTTCTTGGTCCGCGCAGATGCGCGGAGGTTCGTTCGCTTGGCAGTTCCGTAGGCACGGTTGCTGCCGGTTGGTTCTGACTGCCGGGGCCGGGCTGCGGCTGGCCGGTTGCCGGTCAGCGGCGGACCAGTTCCCCGGACTCCACCCCGAGGGCGGCGCGGAGGTCTGTTTCCCGTTCACGCATTCCGTCCCGGATGGCGTCCGCGAAGTCGTAGACGCCGTCGGCCAGCCGGCCTACTGCCCGGTTGAGGCCCTGGGGGCCAAGGGTGGACTGCATGGTGGCCTGCGCTTCGGTGACTTTGCGGAAGGCGATGACTCCGATCGCCACGCCGATTCCCATCCAGACAAGTCGTTTCATTCTAAGTTCTCCGAAGTTCAGCGGCTGCGGCGGCCGGCAGCGGGTTTCTTGCGGTTGGCCAGGGCGGTGCGGACGCCGTAGCTGAACGCTGCCACTTTGATGAGCGGGGAACCAACGGTGGCGGCGATCAGGGAGGACAGTGCCGACAGGTTCGCTGACGCGTCAGAGACGTTGGAGGAGATGCCGTCCACCTTTTTCAGCTGCTGGTTGGTGGTGGACACGGTGGCCGTGACCTCGTCCATCAGCGGCGTGGCACCGTCACTCAGGGACCTGATGGAGGTGCGGACCTCGTCAAGGACCTTGCCCAGCTTCAGGATGGGCACGGCAAGCAGCAGCACCAGGAGCGCAAATACTCCGGCAGCGATCAGGCCGGCAATATCGCCACCAGACATAGACGTTCATCTCCTCGAAATTCTGTGGTTCGTTCCACCCGTCGGATGCGTCGTGAAGCGCATTCCCGCAGATGTCCCCCAAGTACCTTACATACAAAGAAGCCCGCGGCGCTTGCCACGGGCTTCTTTGTAGACGCTGCTGTGATTTAGCGTGCGTAGAATTCGACGACCAGCTGCTCTTCGCAGGTCACGGGGACCTCGGAGCGCTTGGGACGGCGGACCAGGCGTGCCTGAAGGGCTTCCAGCTTGACGTCCAGGTATGCCGGAACGGCGGGCAGGACGTCGCGGTGGGCGCCGGCTGCTGCAACCTGGAGCGGAACCATGGTTTCGCTGCGGCTGTGGACGTGGACCAGCTGGCCCTCGCCGACGCGGAACGACGGGCGGTCAACGCGGACGCCGTCAACCATGATGTGGCGGTGCACAACCAGCTGGCGGGCCTGGGCGATGGTGCGGGCGAAGCCGGCACGCAGGACCAGGGCGTCAAGGCGCATTTCGAGCAGTTCGATGAGGTTTTCACCGGTCAGGCCCTTGGTGCGGCGGGCTTCTTCGAAGGCACGGGTCATCTGTGCTTCGCGGATGCCGTACTGGGCGCGCAGGCGCTGCTTTTCGCGCAGACGTACTGCGTAGTCGGAGTCCTGCTTCTTGCGGGCACGGCCATGCTCACCGGGGCCGTACGGGCGGCGCTCCATGTACTTGGCGGCCTTGGGGGTCAGAGCGATGCCGAGGGACCGCGAGAGGCGGGCCTGACGGCGAGCACGAGTGTTGTTAGCCACTTGTGTCCTTCCAAATAACTGCGGTGTGTCAGTGTTACTGGCCTCCACGATGGAGAGCATCGGCCAACCGCTGCCTTTTGCTACTGGGCGCAGGGCATAACCTTCTCAACGTAAAATTGGGGAGATTGTGCGTCTGTGCCTTGCCAGACAAACATCTATCCTACCACGGCGGCTACTTGCCCCGGACGATCTTCCGCAGCCGCTCCAGCCGCACCGCGATGTCCCGCTCCGCACCGTTGGCGGTGGGCTGGTAGTAGTCCCTTCCCACCAGGTCATCGGGCGGATACTGCTGCGTGGCCACTCCATGGGGAGCGTCGTGGGCGTACTTGTAGCCGAGGCCGTGGCCCAGCTGCTTGGAGCCAGGGTAGTGCGCGTCCCGCAGATGGGCGGGGATACCGTTCCCCAGCCCTGCCCGCACATCCGAGACGGCTTTGTTGATGCCCATGTACGCGGCATTGGACTTAGGGGCCGTGGCAAGATGCACCACAGCTTCGGCCAGGATGATCCGCCCCTCGGGCATGCCGATCAGCTGCACCGCCTGGGCTGCGGCCACCGCAGTTTGCAGCGCCGTGGGATCCGCCATTCCCACGTCCTCCGCTGCCGAGATCACGATCCGGCGGGCTATGAAGCGCGGGTCCTCCCCCGCTTCAAGCATGCGGGCCAGGTAGTGCAGGGCCGCATCGACGTCGGAGCCGCGGATCGATTTTATGAAGGCGCTGATGACGTCATAGTGCTGGTCGCCGGCACGGTCATACCGGACCGCGGCTACATCCAGGGCACGCTCGGTGTGTTTAAGGTCGACGGCGACGGGTCCCTCCCCTGCATCGTCCGCATCCCCGAAGGCAACGCCGGCGGCCGCCTCCAGTGCCGTCAGGGCCCGGCGTGCGTCGCCGCCGGAAAGCCGTACGAGATGGTCGAGTGCCTCCTCAGTAAGGCCTACTTTCCCGTTCAGCCCGCGCGGATCGGCGACTGCGCGCTGAATCAGTCCTTCAATGTCCGCGTCAGTGAGCGGACGGAGCGTCAGCAGCAGTGAGCGGGACAGCAGCGGTGACACCACTGAGAACGACGGATTCTCGGTGGTGGCGGCAACCAGCACCACCCAGCGGTTTTCGACGCCGGGCAGCAGGGCATCCTGCTGGGCCTTGTTGAAGCGGTGGATTTCGTCCAAAAACAGGACCGTGGTGGCCTTGTAGAGGTCGCGGGCCGTCAGGGCCTCGTCCATCACGCGCCGCACGTCCTTGACACCGGCGGTAATCGCGGAGAGTTCCACGAATTTCCTTCCCGGTCCGCGGGCAATCACGTGGGCGAGGGTCGTTTTGCCGGTTCCCGGTGGGCCCCAGAGGATGAGGGAGGTGGGTCCAGCGGGGCCTGTTGTGTCTGCTCCGGCCCCGGCGGCCAGCTGGCGCAGGGGCGACCCCTGGCCGAGGAGGTGCTGCTGGCCCACTACCTCATCAAGGGTGCGGGGACGCATCCGGACGGCGAGCGGGCCGCGGGGGGAAGCCTTGGTTCCCGGCGCTGCAGTCCGGGCGGCGGCTATGGAACCGTCGTCGTCATCATCATTGCCGGTGCCGTGCCCGAAGAGATCTTCCACATAGATAGGCTACTTCGAGTTCACTTCCGGATTTCGCCCGGGAGTCCGCCCTGCCTGTAAAGGAATGCCACCATGTCCGCTCGCAGCACCGGCGGAGCCAAGCCTCCCTCCGTGCGTACTGCTTTCGTCCCCGGTGGCCGGCTGGCCGGCTGGGCGGAGAGGTTCGGCGCCGCGCACGGCGGGTTTCAGCTGCGGGATGACGACGACGGCCTGCGCCTCCTCGCCGACGACGGCGCCGAAGCACTCCTGCAGGCACCCTGGCCCAGCGACGGCAGGCCTGGCCGCGGCGCGGATGCGCTGCAACGGCTCGCTTCCCTTGCGGTACAGCCTCGCCGGCTCGGCCTCCTCCTCGTTAGGCGTGGAGGATACGGGGTGGCGGTAGTGAGCGAGGGGGTGGCCCTGGCTTCAAAGGTCGGCTCCACCTACGTGCAGTCCAGAACCGCCGCGGGCGGCCAGTCGCAGCAGCGGTTCGCGCGGCGGCGGTCCAACCAGGCGGACGCACTCGTGGATGCTGTAGCCGAACAGGCTGCCCGGGTTTTCAGCGGGGAGCCGTTTGAGTACGTCGTCCCGGGCGGTGACCGGGCATTGGCGGGCTTTGTCCTCGACCACCCTGCCCTGAAGGACTACGCGGGGCTGCCGCGGCTGGCCTACCTTGACGTTCCGGACCCCAAGGCTGCGGTGCTAAAGAAGGCGGCCGCGGACGCATGCTCAGTACGGATCCAGGTCAGCGATCCACCCGGCCAATGAAGGTACGCATTCATGGTGACAAGGATGCTTGACACGCCCTGCCGGGCGCTGCACACTGAAGCCATGACAAGCAAACTTGACAGGAATGACCGCAGCGCCGGCGACCGCGCAGTTTCCCGTGCCTACAACCTCGACTTCTGGCCAGGCATCGGTGCCTACGCCGTGGTGCTTACGGCAGTGCTTCTCTGGGGCGGCCTGGATGGGAGCAGCCCTTGGCGCTTTGTCTGGGCCGTCCTGCCGGTGATACCCAGCTTGTGGATCGTGAGGGCAGTACTCCGCCATGCGCGCCGCATCGACGATTACCAGCGGCTCCTGCTGCTGCAGGCCCTGGGCGGCGGCTTCGCTGTTGCCATGGTTGCCTCTGTGACCGTTGCCTTCCTGGAGATAGCGGGTATGAGCTTCGTGGGGATCGGCTGGGTCATCTACGGCGCAGGCATGCTGGGCTGGATCGTCACAAGCACCGTGGTGGCCCGGCGGTGAACAACCACCTGAAGGCGCTTCGCGAGTCACGCGGGTGGACGCAAGGGAATCTCGCCGATCAGTTGGGCGTCTCACGGCAGACGGTGAACGCGTTGGAGACCGGCCGCTACGACCCTGCCCTTCCTTTGGCCTTCCGCATCGCAAGGCTTTTTGGCAAGCCGATTGAGTCGATCTTCATTCCCAACGATGCGGACGTAACCGCCGAGGGTTGAGCTCAGCAGCCGGTCAGGGCACGCAGGGCCGCTGCTGGCGGTAGACGTAGCGGCCCGACACCTTGAACCCCGCTTCGCTGTACAGCCGCTGGGCTGCATGGTTGGCCGCTGTGACCAGCAACCAAAAGTTGGCAAGGCCGCGCGCGTCCCCGTCGGTCAGGAGCGCCTGCAGCACCGCCGAAGCGTAGCCGCGCCTCCTGCGGGACGGTGACGTAGCCATGCAGTAGATGCCGCCGGTTCCGTCCACCAGGGCGAGGCGCCCGACGGCGGCCGGCCCGCCGTCGTCGTCCCTCACCAGGGCATAGCGGGAAGGGCACCCGGCCAGGATGGTGCGCGCCGTCTCCCGTTCGGCCTGGCCGCCCCGGCCGTCCACGCTCCACCAAAGGTCCAGCCATTCCTCGCCCGGCTGGTCCCGGATTTCAACCTTCACAGCAGCTGCTGGCCCGAGAGGGCTAATACCGGCAGCCCGGGCCATGATGAGCGTCTCCGATTGCCGGGTAAAGCCCTGAACGTCCAAAAGATCGTTTAGCCCGGCGTTGGCAGTGGCGTCCGTGACCTGGAAGATCAGGGGAAGACGCCGCGTCCGGTACCACTGGACGGCCTCGCGCAGTGCAGCCTGGGGCTCCGCGGCTGCATCCCGCGGCCACACCGAGTTGGCCCGCTGGGTGACTCCGGCGGCAGCCCGGAGGACCCACTCCCCCGTGTCGTAACGCTCGACGGCGGGCCAGGCCTTGTCCATGAGCGTTTCGATAACGCGGGTCTGCTGCCCGCGGAGGCTGTGGACCACAACGGCTCCTGTCTGCGGATAAGCCTGAAGGCCCTCCCTTCCGGGAGAGCCTTCAGTTGGATCAGCGGTGCTTTACTTGCCGTCGGCCGGCTTGGCCTCCGGCTTGAAGTCCACGCCGGCTTCCTTGCGCTGCTGCGGCGTGATGGGGGCAGGGGCCGCCGTCAGGGGATCGTAACCGTTGCCGGTCTTCGGGAAGGCGATAACGTCGCGGATGGACTCGACTCCGGCCAGCAGTGCCACCACGCGGTCCCAGCCGAAGGCGATGCCGCCGTGCGGAGGGGCGCCGTACTTGAAACCCTCCAGCAGGAAGCCGAACTTGGTCTGGGCATCCTCGCGGTCGAGGCCCATCAGTTCGAAGACGCGTTCCTGCACATCGCGCTCGTGGATACGGATGGAACCGCCGCCGATTTCGTTGCCATTGCAGACGATGTCGTACGCGTAGGACAAGGCCGACTCCGGATCCTGGTCGAACGTGTCCAGGAATTCGGGCTTGGGCGAGGTGAAGGCGTGGTGCACGGCCGTCCACTTGCCACCGCCGACGGCTACGTCCCCGGACGCCACCGCTGCGGCGGCCGGCTCGAACATGGGCGCGTCCACTACCCAGCAGAAGGCCCAGGCACTGGGGTCGATCAGGCCGGTGCGGTGGCCGATCTCGACGCGGGCAGCACCGAGGAGGGCGCGGGCGGCAGACTTCTCGCCGGCCGCG
Source organism: Arthrobacter sp. Z1-9 (assembly GCF_054792695.1). Classification (NCBI taxonomy): domain Bacteria; kingdom Bacillati; phylum Actinomycetota; class Actinomycetes; order Micrococcales; family Micrococcaceae; genus Arthrobacter; species Arthrobacter sp. Z1-9. The sequence continues at coordinate 2,283,594 of NZ_CP096456.1, forward strand.
AAGAAGATGCAGTCGCCGGGCTTGGCGCCTACTGCACCGGCAAGGCCTTCGCGCTCGGTGTCAGTCAGGTTCTTGGCGACCGGGCCGGCGAGCTCGCCGTCTTCCTTGAACAGGACATACGCAAGGCCCTTGTGCCCGCGCTGCTTGGCGAACTCCTGCCAGCCGTCAAGGGTGCGGCGGGGCTGGGAGGCACCGCCCGGCATCACCACGGCGCCGACGTACGGGGCCTTGAAGACGCCGAAGTTGGTGTCCTTGAAGAACTCGGTGAGCTCGGTCAGCTCCACGCCGAAGCGGAGGTCGGGCTTGTCCGAGCCGTACCGGGCCATGGCGTCCGCGTAGGTGATGCGCTGGATGGGCGTGGGGATCTCGACGTCGATCAGCTTCCAGAGTGCCTTGACGATGTTTTCGCCGAGGGCAATGATGTCGTCCTGGTCCACGAAGCTGGCTTCGATGTCCAGCTGGGTGAATTCCGGCTGGCGGTCGGCGCGGAAGTCTTCATCGCGGTAGCAGCGGGCGATCTGGTAGTACTTCTCGAAACCGCCCACCTGCAGGAGCTGCTTGAAAAGCTGCGGTGACTGCGGCAGGGCGTACCACGAACCCGGGGCCAGGCGGGCGGGGACCACGAAGTCCCGGGCGCCTTCCGGCGTCGAACGGGTCAGCGTGGGCGTTTCAACCTCGACGAAGCCGTCCTGGTGCAGCAGCTCACGGGCCACGCGGTTTGCCTCGGAGCGGAGCCGGAGGTTGCGGGCAGGGCCGGGGCGGCGCAGGTCCAGGTAGCGGTGCTTCAGGCGTGCTTCCTCGCCCACCTCAACGTGCTCGTCGATCTGGAACGGGAGCGGCTCGGAGGTGTTGAGGATGACCACCTTGTCCGCCATGACCTCGATCTCGCCGGTGGCCAGCGCAGGGTTTTCATTGCCTTCCGGCCGCTTGGAGACCGTGCCGGTGACCTGCAGGACATACTCGTTGCGCAGTCCGTGGAAAACTTCTTCCTCGCGGACCACAACCTGTGCCACGCCGGATGCATCGCGCAGGTCAACGAAAGCGACACCGCCGTGATCACGACGGCGGCCCACCCAGCCAGCGAGGGTTACGGTTTGTCCAATGTGCTCGGAACGAAGGATTCCGAGGTCATGTGTGCGCAGCACAGCACGCCTTTCTGCGGGGTAACACGGGAAGTCATACGGGAAGTTGAATAGGATCGTTCGGGGAACGATTCCGTTCGAGTTTACCCGCTGCAAAGGGACAGTCACCGCATGAGCGCGCACCAGCAACTGCATCGAAGGCTTGGCACCTTCGATGCCACCACCATCGGCCTGGGCTCCATGTTGGGCGCGGGCGTGTTCGTCGTCTTTTCCCCCGCCGCGTCGTTGGCAGGGAGTTTGCTGGTCCTCTCGGTGGTGATCGCGGGAGCAGTGGCGTACTGCAATGCCGTGGCATCAGCAGCACTGGCCGCGAAGTATCCCACCAGCGGCGGAACCTATATTTATGGCCGGAAACAGCTCGGTGAGTGGCCGGGATTCCTCGCCGGCTGGGGCTTTGTTACCGGAAAAACCGCCTCGTGTGCGGCGATGGCGCTGACGTTTGGCAGCTATGTGGCCGGTGATTACGCAGTGCCCGTCGCCATCGCAGCGGTGGTGGCGTTGACCGTCGTCAACTTGCTGGGGATCACCCGGACGGCCCTGCTGACCCGGATCCTGCTGTGCGTGGTGTTGGCCACCCTGGTGTTTGTCGCCGTCGCCGCGATTGTTGGGCCGCACCCGGCGGCCGGGTTTACGGCGGCTGGTTCGGGCGGACCCGGGGGTGTGCTGCCGGCTGCCGGCCTGCTGTTTTTCGCCTTTGCCGGTTACGCCCGGATTGCCACGCTCGGTGAGGAAGTCAAGGACCCGTCCCGGTCCATCCCGCGGGCCATCCTTGCCGCGCTGGCTGCCGCCTTCGCCATTTACCTGGCGTTGGCAATGCTGCTGCTCAACCACCTTCCCGGCGGACAATTGGCGGCCACGCAGACCCCGCTGCTGGAAGCGGTCCTGCAGTCAGGGCTGGCGGCCGGCGCGCCGGTGGTGCAGGCGGGCGCGGCGGCTGCGTGCCTCGGCGCGCTCCTTGCCCTCATCACCGGCGTGGGCAGAACCACTTTGGCCATGGCACGCGAACGTGACCTTCCCGGGCCGCTGGCACGGGTAGGCGGCAAGCACACCGTTCCCTACGCTGCAGAAATCGCCGTGGCCGCCGTCGTTATCCTCCTCCTGCTGACCACCGACGTCATGACGGTAGTGGGCTTTTCAAGTTTCGGCGTGCTCCTGTATTACGCCGTGGCCAACGCCTCTGCCTACACGCTGGCATCCCACCCCGGGTACGCACCCAAGTGGCTCAACGCAGTCGGCTTCGCGGCCTGCCTGCTGCTGGCCTTCACCCTTCCACCCGCCTCGGTGCTCACCATGACAGCCGTCCTGGCCGCCGGCGTGGCCGGGCGCTGGCTGGTGCTGCGGTTGCGGGCAAAGTTTTCCACATAAGCCGCCCACCATCTGTTTTTGTCAGGCCCGGCTGGAAGACTTTGTCCATGGAAGCAAGAGCGTCGTCGGGAACCCGGGGTCAGGAAGCGGCTCAAGCAGTGGGAAGTTCTCCTGGTCCCCGGGTTGCTGATGCCGTGCGTATCGTGGCTTCTCTTCGCCCGGCGGTTGATGGCCCGGCAATAATTGACCAGCTCCGGGCACCTTGATCGTGAAAGAAACAGCGGTGCCTGTCCGCCGAGGACCGGACCGCCGTGGACGAGGAAATCGCCGCCGACACAGGCGCCCTCACCAGCGCCGGGGACCGGGCCATCACGGGCCACCGCTACCGGTCAACAGCTCCCCCGCTGCCCGGCACACAGCTGACCGGGACTCGCTCGACCGGCACCTTAGCGACCACAGGGGATGCTGCGCCGCGCCGCCGTCGTCAGCACCAAGCGCGCACCGCGGCACTCAAACGCGCCCACTTCAAACAATCGGTGGCGTGAAACGTAAGTTCCCTGAACGGCGAAGGGAGACCCCACCTAAACGGCGGATGGCACCTGAACCGTCGAGGTCACTTGAACCGTCAGATCCTCCGACGGCGGGGTCCAGGTTTCGGGGAAAGCGACAACCTGCTCGCCCGTGCGGATGTCCTTCACCTGGTGGGTGCCGTCGTCGTCCGTGAACCAGACGAAGGGGATGCCCCGCCGGTCGGCGAACTTGATCTGCTTGCCGAACTTCTCTGCCTTCGCCGCCACCTCGGTGGCAATGCCACGGCTGCGGAGCTGGGCAGCCACGTCCTGTGCCGCACTCCAGCTGTCATCAGAGGTGAGGGAAACCAGTACCGCGGTAGGAACAGAGCGCGAAGCCTTGGCCAGCTCCTGGCTGAGGATGCGTGAGACCAGCCGGGTGACGCCGATGGACAGGCCCACACCGGGAAATTTCCGGTTGCCCTTTGAAGCCAACGCGTCGTACCGTCCGCCGGAGCAGATGGAGCCCAGCTGCTCGTGGCCCACCAGAACGGTTTCCACCACGGTGCCGGTGTAGTAGTCCAGGCCGCGGGCGATGCTGAGGTCAGCCACCACCTTGCCGGGGGCGCGCTGGACAGCGGCCTCGATCACCTGTTCCAGCTCGTTCAGGCCCTCATCGAGCAGGCCATTGCTGACCCCCAGCGCCTGAACCTGTGCCACGAATGATGTGTCCTCGGTACGGATCGCAGCCAACTGCAGGGCCTTCTGCGCCTGTTCGTCGGTGGCCCCCAGTTCCGCCTTCAACAGGTCGGCCACCTTGTCAGGTCCGATCTTTTCGAGTTTGTCGATACTGCGCAGCACGCCGGCAGTGTCTTCGAGTCCGATACCGCGGTAGAAGCCCTCAGCGAGCTTGCGGTTGTTGATTCGCAGCCGGAAGTCCGGGATCGGGAGTGAGCTGAGGGCCTCGGCGATCACCAGGGCGATTTCGACGTCGTACCGGAAGGGCAGGTCGCCGTCCCCCACCACGTCGATGTCCGCCTGCGTGAATTCACGGGCGCGGCCTTCCTGCGGACGCTCACCGCGCCAAACCTTCTGGATTTGGTAACGGCGGAACGGGAAGGCGAGATAGCCGGCGTTCTCCACCACATAACGGGCAAAAGGCACGGTGAGGTCAAAGTGCAGGGCAAGCGCGTGCGGATCGGCCTTACCTGCCTTGACGGGGTTGTCGCTGTCGTCCTCCTGGAGACGGCTGAGGCCGTACACTTCCTTGTCAATCTCACCCTTGCGCAGCAGCTGGCCAACCGTTTCCACGGCCCGGGTCTCGATGGAAGAGAAGCCGTGCAGCTCGAAGACCCGGCGGAGCGTATCCAGCACGTGCAGCTCCACCAGCCGCTCCTCGGGAAGCCACTCGGGGAATCCGGACAGGGAGGCGGTGCGTGCCATGGTGGATTTTCTCCTCGTAGGTGTTGTGCCTGGGACTTGCCCGGCATCCCGAAACGGGCCAGGAACGGCGGCAGTCCAGCCAGTCATGCATAAACTATGTGCGGCAGTCAGTTTATGCGTCATCCGCCGGCATCTCTAATGCGGCGGACCGGCAGGGCTCGGCCGTCAGACAACTGCGCCCGGGGCCTCAGCCACGCCGTGCAGCAGCCCGACTATAAGGAGGACCCTTGGCGGCCAGTTCACGCAGCGCCCGCGAAGCAAAGCGCCGCATCCAGCAGATGGAAGCCAAGCGCGAGCTGCGGCGGGAGCAGGAGAAGCGGCGCAAGCGGGACAACGTTATCGCCGCCGGCGCCGGAACCGCCGCCGTCGTGCTCGCCGTCGTACTTCAGCTGACCGCTTTTGCCGGGAATCCGACCGAGGAGGAATTCGCCGCCGCCGAGGCGGCGCTGACGAGCCCATCCGCTTCTGCATCTGCCAGCCCGACCGCCCAGGCGACCAACGGGCCTAATATCCCGGCGGCCGAAACGGCTGCGGGCAAGACCTTCACCGGCGACCTGGTCCTTAACGGGAGCCCACTTACTGTGGAGCTTGATGGGACAAACGCCCCGCAGGCAGCAGCTGTTTTTAAGTCCCTCAGCGACGAGGGCTATTACAACGGAAAATCCTGCCATCGCCTCACCACCGGTGAGGCCTTCGGGCTGCTGCAGTGCGGTGCCTCCGGCCCTGATGGCCAAGGCGATCCTGACTACACGTGGGGACCGCTGGAAAACACCCCCGCTGACGATACTTATCCCGCCGGGACTGTGGCCGTGGCCCGCACAGGCAACAACGCCTTCGGGAACGGCACGCAGTTCTTCATTGTCTACAAGGACACGGCTATCCCGCCCGATACTGCCGGCGGGTACACGGTGGTCGGAAGGGTGACATCCGGCCTGGAAACGGTGTCGAATATAGCGGCGTCCGGAATTACGCCGGGCAGCAGCGACACAGACGGCGCACCTGTGGAACCAGTCACGATAGACTCGTTCTCTCTGAAGTAGGAGGCCCGGCCACGGCGGCTGCGGCGCAGGACCTGAGTATTTTCCTCCAAGCGAAAGACTTTTAGCGGTGACAGACAGTCAGAAATCCGACGAAACAGCAACAGACCTGACCGAGACGGCGGCACCCGCCGCCGAAGAGGCGACATCTGAAGCAGCCACCACCCCGGCAGCGGAAGCCCCCGTGGACGATGCACCTGAGGGCAGCGCCCCGGCACCGCAAAGCACTGAAGCGGAGGGCAGCGCCGCGGCACCGCAAAGCACTGAACCGGAGGGCAGCGCCCCGGCACCGCAAAGCACTGAACCGGAGGGCAGCGCCCCGGCACCGTCGCCCCGTCCGGCGCCCTCCCCGGCCGCCTTTGCCTCCCGCCCCAAGCCCGCCGCCGCACCTGCCGCAGCACCGGTCGCCACAGTTCCTGCCACTTCCCTTGCGGAAGCCTCAAAATGGGGACGCGTGGAGGGGGACGGCCACGTTTTCCTGACTATTGACGGCGCCGAGCACCCTGTAGGCCAGTACCCGGACGTCAGCGACGACGAAGCCCTGGCGTACTTTGCCCGGAAGTACGACGACGTGGTGGCCCAGATTGTGCTGCTCGAGCAGCGCGTCAGCTCCAAGGCCCCGAGCACGGACATGCAGAAGACCGTCACGCACCTTCGCGAGCAGCTGGCCGAACGGAACATGGTGGGCGACCTCCGGTCGGCCGAGGCACGCCTCGACGAGCTCTCCAGCCAGATCGCTGAACTGGAGAAGGCGGAAAAGGCTGAGCATGACGCCGTCCGCGCCTCCGAGCTCGCAGCGCGTGAGGCGATTGTTGCCGAAGCCGAGCAGATCTCCGGCCAAGATCCGGCCCAGACGCAGTGGAAGACCTCCAGCGCCAGGATGAACGAACTCTTCGAGACCTGGAAAGGTGCCCAGAAGAGCGGAGTCCGCCTGGGGCGCAGCAACGAAGACGCGCTGTGGAAGCGCTTCCGTGCCGCCCGCACCGTCTTTGACCGGCACCGCCGGGCCTACTTCTCCCAGCTGGACAGCAACAACTCCGCTGCCAAATCGGCCAAGGAAAAGCTGATTGCAGAAGCGGAAGCCCTGTCGACGTCCACTGACTGGGGTTTCGCCGCCGGCGAGTACCGCCGCCTGATGGACCAGTGGAAGGCCTCCCCGCGGGCCAGCCGCAAGGACGACGACGCCCTGTGGGCCCGGTTCCGTGCCGCCCAGGACGTCTTCTTCACCAACCGGCAAGCCGCCAATGACGAGATCGACCAGGAGTACTCCGCGAACCTCACGGTCAAGGAAGCCCTCCTGGCCGAGGCCAACGCGATCCTTCCGGTGAAGGACCTTGCGGCGGCCAAGAAGGCACTGCAGTCCGTCCGTGACCGCTGGGAAGAGGCCGGCAAGGTCCCCCGGGCCGACATGGGACGGATCGAGGCCGGACTGCGCAAGGTTGAGGATGCAGTGCGCCACGCTGAGGAAGAGCAGTGGCAGCGGTCCAACCCGGAACGGAAGGCCCGCACCAACAGCGCCCTCTCCCAGCTCGAATCCGCCATTGCCGGGTTGCAGGACGACCTCGCGAAGGCCGAGAAAACCGGCGACCAGCGCCGGATTAAGGCTGCCCAGGAAGCCCTGGAAGCACGGCAGGCATGGCTTGACCAGATCCAGCGCTCGGCCAGCGAACTGTCCTAGGCTGATTGCCTGGCACGTTCAGGCCGCCGCTTAATGCAGGCCCGGTTCCGGTTATCCACATATCCGGAGCCGGGCCTGTGCCTGTTAATGGCAGCGGCGGCAGGATGGGTGGATGGCCATTCCATCACCTTCTCCCTCCGCCACCCGCGGCAGGGACCATGTCCAGGGCGGAGAAGCAGCACCCCGTTTTCCTGAGCTGTACGCCCCGGGCATGCCTTTTGCCTCCCCGGAGCTGCAGTCCTTGGCCTCGGACGGCCTGCTGGAACGTTTCCACCAGCACGGCTATACGTTGCCGGGAGCCACGGCCTCCCCGCAGCTGCGTGCACGGGCAGCAGCGGGGGCGGTGCCCGCGTCCGTGCGGCAGCGGGTCGTCGCCGGCCGCATGACGGCGGCCTGGATCTACGGCTGCGCCGGCGAACCGGACCGGCTGGCCCTCCTGGTGGACGCGAAGCGGCGGGTTTCAAGTCTCCGAAACACCAGGGGCTGCACCCTGCATGAGGTCAAGCTTGGGCCCTTCGACGTCGTCAGCCTCGGCGGAATGATGGTGTCCAGTCCCCTGCGCACTGCCCTTGATGTCGCCCTCCACGTGGACGCCGAACGCGCCATTCCCACCCTGGAAGGGCTGCTCGCCCGCCCGCAGAACGATGTACGCCTGCGCTTGCTGGTTCTTGCCATCGAGGCCAGCCCCCGTGTTCCCCATAAGAGGGCGGCACTGGAAAAGTTGGCCCGGCTAGCTCCGGCGCTTGTTGCCGGTGGTGCGGTAGACGTCGAAAACACCGTCAATGCGGCGCACGGCACTGAGGACGTGGTGCAGGTACTTGGGGTCCCCCATCTCGAACGCGAACTTTGAAATGGCCACGCGGTCAGTTGAGGTATGGACGCTGGCTGCCAGGATGTTCACGTGGTTTTCGGACAGCACACGCGTTACATCGGAGAGCAGCGATTTGCGGTCCAGCGCCTCCACCTGGATCTCCACCAGGAACACGCTGGACTGCGTCGGCGCCCAGTCCACATCAACGATCCTGTCCGGCTGGTCCTTCAAGTCGGAGATGTTGGTGCAGTCGGTGCGGTGCACTGACACCCCCGAGCCCCTGGTCACGAAACCGAGGATGGGATCCGGCGGCACCGGAGTGCAGCAGCGGGCAAGCTTTACCCAGACGTCACCGACACCGCGGACCACAACACCGGAATCGGAGAACCGTGCCTTGGTGACCTGGGTGGGGACACTGACCTCAGTGATGTCATCGTCGGTGCTTTCATTGCCGCCAAGGCTCTCGACGAGCTTCTCCATGACGGACTGGGCGGAGGTGTGCCCGTCGCCCACGCCGGCGTAGAGGCCGGAAATGTCAACGTACTTGAATTCCTCGGCTACTGCCGCCAGGGCTTCGTGCGTCATTAGCCGCTGCAAGGGAAGATTCTGCTTCCGCATGGCCCGGGTCAGCAGTTCCTTGCCGCGGTCGATCGCCTCTTCACGGCGTTCCTTGCTGAACCACTGCCGGATTTTGTTGCGGGCCCTGGCGCTCTTGACGAAGTGCTGCCAGTCCTGGCTGGGTCCGGCGCCTTCGGCCTTGGAGGTGAAGATTTCCACCCAGTCGCCGTGGTTCAGCTCGCTGTTAAGTGGAACCAGCTTCCCGTTGACGCGGGCCCCGATGGTCCGGTGCCCCACCTCGGTATGCACCGCATACGCGAAGTCCACCGGAGTAGACCCGGCGGGCAGAGCCATGACCTCACCCTTGGGGGTGAAGACGAACACTTCACGGGCGTTGATTTCGAACCGCAGCGAGTCGAGGAACTCGCCGGGGTCCGACGTTTCCTGCTGCCAGTCCACCAGTGACCGCAGCCAGCCCATGTCGCCGTCGCGGGGGCTGCCCGGGCCCACTGCGGTCCGGTTGGGCTGGTCCTTGTACTTCCAGTGGGCCGCGACGCCGTATTCGGCGCGGCGGTGCATCTCGTGGGTCCGGATCTGAATTTCCACAGGCTTCCCGCCCGGGCCGATCACCGTGGTGTGCAGCGACTGGTACATATTGAACTTGGGCATCGCGATGTAGTCCTTGAACCTGCCCGGCAGCGGGTTCCACCGCGAATGCATGGTTCCAAGGGCCGCATAACAGTCCCGGACGGAGTCCACCAGGACACGGACGCCCATGAGGTCGTTGATGTCGTCGAAGTCCTTGTCGCGGACAACCATCTTTTGGTAGATCGAGTAGTAGTGCTTGGGCCGGCCCGTGATGGTTGCCTTGATCCTGGCCGTGCGGAGGTCCTCCGTGATCTGGTCGCGGATGACGCTCAGGCTCTTCTCCCGCTCCGGGGTCCTGTCCCCCACCATGCGGACAATCTCTTCATACACCTTGGGGTAGAGCGCTGCGAAGGAGAGGTCTTCCAGTTCCCATTTGATGGTGTTCATGCCCAGGCGGTGGGCAAGCGGGGCAAAGATTTCCAGCGTTTCCCGGGCTTTGCGCGCTGACGATTCGGCGGACACGAAGCGCCAGGTGCGGGCGTTGTGAAGCCTATCGGCCAGTTTGATCATCAGCACGCGGATGTCCTTGGCCATGGCCACGACCATCTTGCGTACTGTTTCGGACTGGGCTGCTTCCCCGAAGCTGACCTTGTCCAGTTTGGTGACGCCGTCAACGAGCATGGCCACTTCCGGGCCGAAGTCGCGCTTCAGGTCAGCAAGTGTGTAGGGGGTGTCCTCCACAGTGTCGTGCAGGAGGGCCGCCGCCAGGGTGGTCCCGCTCAGTCCCAATTCGGCGAGGATGGTGGCCACTGCCACCGGGTGGGTGATGTAGGGATCGCCGCTCTTGCGCTTCTGCCCCCGGTGGCTTTGTTCCGCCACGTCGAAAGCACGCTGGATCAGATCGAAATCCTCTTTGGGATTGTTCGCCCTGACTGTCCTCAGCAGCGGTTCAAGGATGGGCGAGTAATTTGCCGCACCACGCCCGGTCAGGCGGGCGAGCCGGGACCGGGTGCGTTCCCTCCGGCCGGGGAACGTAGGGCGTGACCCGGAGTTGTCCACGGGGACCAATGAACCCGGGCGTGCGGAGGCCGCCGCACCGGTCTGCAGACCGGCAGGACTTTTATCTCCCTGTGCCGTTGGCACCGACGCCGAACGTTCTTCCAATGAAGCACCCCTCACCACCGTTTAATTACTTCAGTCTATTCCTCCGCCGGGGGACTTTTTAAACCGGCGGTAAAAACCGGACGGGCCGGGCAGCGTCATGGTTCTGACGCTGCCCGGCCCGTACAGGTGGCTCAGCTTTGGGCCGGCTCCACGGCGGTTGATCCGGCCCGGGTGGCAGTCTCGGCCCGGCGGTGCTCGACGCGCTTGGCCTGCCTGGCCAGGTCGGGTTCGTTCTGGCGCAGCCAGGCATACATGGGAGCGGCGACGAAAATCGTTGCAGCGGTTCCAATCAGGATGCCGACGAACAGCGCAAGCGAGAGGTCGCGCAGGGTTCCCGCGCCCAAGAGGCCGGCGCCGATGAACAGGATGGCGCCCACGGGGAGGATTGCCACCATCATGGTGTTGATCGAGCGGACCAGGGTCTGGTTCACTGCGAGGTTGACTTCCTCAGCAAAGGTACGGCGGGTGGATGCATCCAGGTCCGCGGTGTTTTCGCGGATCTTGTCGAAAACCACCACCGTGTCGTAGAGCGAGTAGCTCAGGACGGTCAGGAACCCGATGATGGCAGACGGCGTGACTTCGAAGTCACTGAGGGCGTAAACCCCGGCTGTGACAAACATCGTGACCACCATGCCGGCTATTGCCGAGAGCGACATCTTCCAGGTGCGGAAGTACAACGCCATCAGCACCGCGGCCAGGAGCACAAAAACCACCAGGCCGATCAGTGCCTGCTTGGTTACATCTGCACCCCATGTCGGACCCACAAATGTTGACGTCACTTCGTTGTCCGTGACGCCATAGGCTGCGGTCAGGCCCTCCTTGATGCGAAGGGTCTCGTCATCGGTGAGTTTGTCGGTCTGGATCCGCATGGTGGTCCCGGCCACGTTGGCTACGCGCGGGACGCTGCCCTCCACCACATCGGTGACGGCCTTTTCGCCCACGGCCGCGTCAGTGGTCTTGACGTTTGAGACGGTGAACTCGGACCCGCCGCGGAACTCGATGCCGAGGTTGAACCCGCCCTTGGCCACCGGAATAAGAATGGACAGGGCAACCGCAACAGCCGCGATGATGAACCAGATCTTCTTGGCGCCCACAAAGTTGTAGGAGCGCTTACCTGTGTAGAGCTCGTTGCCGAAATTTGCGAAGCTTGGCATTACTTGTTCTCCTTCGCTGCGGACTTCGAGGAGCCTGCGAGCTGCTCCTGCTTCTGCGCCATCCGGCGTTCGGCAATGGTCATCCGGCGTTCTGCCTCGGCCGCGGCACCGGCATTCTTGGCGCGGACCACGGCGGCCGGCTTTTCTTCAGGCGTGCGGATTCGGCCGGCACCACGGTAAAGCGGCACGGCGCCCAGGCGCTTGGGGTCGAGACCGGACAGCCGGTGGCCCTCACCAAAGAACCTGGTACGCGCCAGCAACTGCAGGGTGGGGTGCGTAAACATAAACACCACAATGAGGTCGGCGATGGCGGTGAGGCCAAGCGTGAAGGCAAAGCCGCGGACGTTGCCCACGGCTACGAAGTACAGGACCAGGGCCGCAAGGAGGTTCACGGCCTTGGAAGCCAGAACCGTGCGCTTGGCCCGCTTCCAGCCGTTTTCGACGGCGGATACCAGGCCGCGTCCTTCACGGAGCTCATCGCGGATGCGCTCGAAGTAGACGATGAACGAGTCTGCCGTCTGGCCGATGGCGACGATGATGCCGGCCACACCGGCCAGGGACAGCCGGTAGTTTTCGGTCCAGCCCAGGATGGCGATGGCGAGATAGGTCAGAATGCCGGCCACCACCAGCGAGGCGATGGTCACGAAGCCGAGGGCCCGGTACTGGAACAGGGAGTACACCACCACCAGCAGGAGGCCGATCACGCCTGCCAGGAGTCCCATGCGCAGCTGTTCACCACCGAGGGTGGCAGAGATCTGCTGCTCGCTCTGGATTTCGAAGCTGATGGGCAGTGCACCGAACCGGAGCTGGTCCGAGAGCGCTTTGGCGCTCTGTTCGGTGAAGCCGCCGGTGATCTGGGGGCGGCCGTCCGTGATGACCGCAAGCGAACGGGGAGCAGAGATGACCTGGTCATCCAGCACAATGGCGAACTGGGCCTTGGGGTCGTTGCCCGTCTCGCCGCCGGCTGCCAGGTAGAACTGGTTCAGTCGTTCGGTGACTTCCTTGAACTTGGCGGTGCCTTCGTCGTCGAACTGGATGTTGACGGCCCAATCGTTGGTCACGGCACCCTGTGCACCCTGCTGGAGCTGGAAGGAGGACGTGACGATGTTGCTGCCCTTTACCTCCACCGGACCGAGGATGTACTTGATGGCGGGGTTCGTTCCGGAAGCCGGCTCACAGGTGACCAACGGCTTGGCCGGATCCGAACGTTCCTGCTCATCCTGGGACGGGTTGTCACAGTCAAGGGCTTCGAACTGCCGGTAGATCTCCGGCGTGATCCAGTTGGTGTCGCTGCTGTTGGCGGGTTCCGCCGTCGGCTTGGGCAGTTGCTCTTCAGGGGCCCGCGACTCCTCGGGAACAGGTGCGCCTGCACCATTGAGGAGGACGGGGCGGAAGTTCATGTCAGCCGAGGCCTGGATGAGGTCGCGCGTCTGGCTTGAGGGGGTGCCGGGAAGGCTGACCACCACGTTGCGCCCGGACTGTGTGCTGATTTCCGCTTCGGCAACGCCGGAACCGTCCACGCGCTGGCGGATGATCGCGACAGCCTGGTTGAGCTGTTCTTCATTGATGTCCGAACCGCCCTCCACCTTCGGCGCCAGGATCATTTGGGTGCCGCCTTCGAGGTCGAGCGCCAGCTTCGGCGCCCAGCTCGCCTGCCCGGCCATGGTGCCGCCGGCAAGGACAGCAGTCAGCACGGCGAGGATTACGCCGAGCCAGACCAGGACCCTGAGGCCCGGTTTCTTAAGGCCAGTTCGTGCCATTGTTGATCTTTCTTCTATTCACGGAGGAACCGCCGGCGCGGGCTTAGTGCAGGCACCGGCGGCGATCCGCAGCCGTAGAGGTGTGGTGAAGAACCAGCGGGACTAGTTGTCCTTCTTGCCCTCGTCGTTGAGCCGCTTCAGGGTTTCGTCCGGCGTCTCCACTGACGCGGACTGGGTTCCGGTTTCCTGGACGGTGAGGGATGAAGCGTCATCCGGCACGGCGGGGGAAACTGCTTCCGGCGCTGCTGCCGGCTCCACGATCTTGGTGACGGCCTGGCGATGCACGGTGGCGAGGTTGCCCGGGGAGAGTTCCAGGGTGACCTTGTTCTCGACGTCGTCCATGTCGACGATGCGGCCGAAAAGACCGAAGCTGGTCATGACCTCGACACCCGGGGCGAACTGCGATTGGAGTTCAGCCTGCTGCTGCTGCGTCTTCTTGTTGCGGCGGAACATCATGAAGATGAACACGCCAAGCATGACGAAGAGGAGTATTGACATTAGATCCAAGGGAAAAATCCGTTCTATTGCGTGCCTGGCCGGTTTACGGCGACGTCCGATGAGTTCCGTCCGCTGGCCGGACTCGCGGACAGAAAACCTGACGGATTTCCTTCACCGCCGGAGCAACCGCATTCTGGTGGCTGCAGGAACAAAGACCCGAACGTGCCGAGCGTCATACCAGTCTAAAGGGAAAAGCTGAAGGGGGCCTGTTATTGGCTTTGCGGGGCCCAGTCTTCCATGCCACCGGCCTCGTCACCGGCCGTTTCGAACAGGTCCAGCGGCTCCTGCCCGAAGACGCCGGCAGGGATGGCATAGCCAAGGTGGGTCCAGGCGGGGGCCATGGCGATCCGCCCCCGCGGAGTGCGGCCCAGGAGCCCCTCGCGGACCAGGAAGGGTTCTGCGACGGTCTCCACAGTTTCGGTTTCTTCGCCGACGGCGATGGCCAGGGTGGACAGCCCGACGGGCCCGCCGCCGAACTTGGTGATCAACGCCTCCAGGACTGACCGGTCCAGCCTGTCCAGCCCCTTTTTGTCCACTTCATACATGTCCAGCGCAGCCGAGGCCGCCCGCGCGTCAATCTGTTCGATGCCGTGGACCAGCGCCCAGTCCCGTACCCGCCGCAGCAGCCTGTTGGCGATACGGGGCGTGCCGCGCGAACGTCCGGCGATTTCGCTGAACCCGGCGGAATTAACCTTGAGGTCCAGCAGTCCCGCGGATCGCCGCAGGACAAGCTCAAGCTCGGACACGGAATAGAACTCCAGGTGCCCGGTGAAGCCGAAGCGGTCACGCAGCGGCCCGGGCAGGAGACCGGCGCGGGTGGTGGCGCCGACAAGGGTGAACGGGGGAAGCTCAAGCGGAATCGCCGTGGCTCCTGCTCCCTTGCCAACCACAATGTCCACGCGGAAGTCCTCCATGGCCATGTAAAGCATTTCTTCTGCCGGCCGGGACATCCGGTGGATTTCGTCCAAGAACAGGACTTCGCCCTCCGACAGGGAGGAAAGGATGGCCGCCAGGTCTCCGGCGTGCTGGATGGCGGGGCCGCTGCTGATCCGCAGCGGGGCGTTCATTTCGGACGCGACAATCATTGCAAGGGTGGTCTTGCCGAGGCCGGGCGGACCGGAAAAAAGGACATGGTCCGCGCTCCGTCCGCGCATGCGGGAGGCCTGCAGCACCAGGGACAGCTGCTTGCGGACCCGGTGCTGGCCCACGAAGTCGTGCAGGTTCTTGGGCCGGAGCGCGGCCTCAATAGCCCGTTCCTCCGGCTCCTCACCCGCAGCCACCACTGACGGTTCAGCCACGGCTGCCTACGCGGTTGCCGGCGCGGGCTCCGTCCTGGCCCAGCCAGCGAAGGGTGGTCCGCAGGATCTCCGGGACATTGCCGCGGAACGAGACCTCGGGATCATCCGCCAAAGCCTTGTCGATGCTTGCCGACGCGTCCTTTTCGGACCAGCCGAGGCTGGTCATGGCCGCGACGACCTGCGGCTTCCAGGCAGCCTCTGCAGCGGTGGGGGCGCTGGCGGCACCGGCAGTGCCGTGCGGAACCAGCTTTCCTGCCAACTCCAGGACGATCCGGCCGGCAACCTTGGGCCCGATGCCGGGCACCTTGGTGAACGTTTTACTGTCCCCTGTATGTGCTGCCACCCGGATGGCCTCCGGGTCATGGACGGCGAGAACCGCGAGAGCCAGCCGCGGGCCAACCCCGCTGACACTGAGCAGGACATCGAAAACTTCCCGCTCGTCGTCGGACGCGAAACCAAAGAGGGTCAGCGAATCCTCCCGGACGATCAGGGACGTAAAAAGCTGGCCCTCCTCCCCCGTGCGGAGCCGGCTGAGGGTCTGCGGGGTGGCGTTGACGCTCATGCCAGCACCGTTGAGGTCGATGACGGCCGTGGACAGGCCAACGTGCGCTACGGTTCCGCGAAGGAAACTGATCAAGGGCCTGGCTCCTGTGTCTTGCCGGGCTCCAGGAATTGGACCGGCTATCCGAACATATCTACGAATACCCTAGCAAGCAGCCAGGACAATCAGCGTGCGCGCCGCACCTTCGCTTCGGCGTCAGCCCACGCTCTTTGGGCGGGCGTGAGCGAGGAACTGCCGGGCCCGGTGGTGGCAACAGCCGCGCCGCTGCCTGCCCGCCAGGCGTGGGTGATGGCCAGCGCCAGGGCGTCCGCCGCGTCCGCCGGGCGGGGCGGCGCGTCCAGCCGGAGGATCTTGGTGACCAGCTTGGTCACCGCCTCCTTGTTTGAGGAGCCGCTGCCGGTGACGGCAGCTTTGACTTCCGACGGCGTGTGCAGCGCCACCGGGATCCCGCGGCGGGCGGCGGCGGCGATCACCACGCCGGACGCCTGCGCGACACCCATCACGGTGCTGACATTGAGCTGGGAGAAGACACGCTCGACGGCGAGGACCTGGGGTTCGTAGCGGTCCAGCCATTCGTCGATGGCCAGGGCGATCACCAGGAGGCGCTGGTCCAGCGTTTCGTCCGGCGAGGTTCCAACCACGCCGACGGCCACCATGGTGGCGCGCCTGTTACGTTCAACGTCCACCACGCCGATGCCGCAGCGGGTCAGTCCGGGGTCCACCCCCAGTACGCGCAGCGTCATGGGCGGCCGGGTTCAGCAGGCAAGGCCGGGCGTCACTCGGATTCCAGGGCAGCCTGGACTTCGTCGCTAAGGTCGGCGTTGCTGTAGACGTTCTGGACGTCGTCGAGTTCTTCCAGGGCGTCAACGAGCTTCATGAACTTCTTGGCAGCCTCCAGGTCAAGAGGCACTTCCATCGAGGGAACAAACTCGGCCTCATCCGTCTCGTACTCGATTCCGGCTTCCTTGAGGGCCTCGCGGATGGCCTGGAGGTCGGTCGGCTCGGAGTGGATCTCGAAGCTGTCGCCGTTGTCCTTGACTTCCTCGGCCCCGGCATCGAGGACGGCCATGAGTACGTCGTCCTCGCTCAGGCCGTTCTTCGGCAGCGAGACGACGCCCTTGCGGCTGAAGAGGTAGCTCACCGAACCGGGATCGGCGATGGTGCCGCCGTTGCGGGAGATGGCCAGGCGGACCTCGGATGCTGCACGGTTCTTGTTGTCCGTGAGGCATTCGATCAGCAGCGCCGAACCCTGCGGGCCGCGGCATTCGTACATGATCTCGGTGTAATCAACCACTTCACCGGTGAGGCCGGCGCCACGCTTGATGGCACGGTCGATATTGTCGGCGGGAACGGAGGTCTTCTTGGCCTTGGTGACGGCAAGTTCCAGGCTCGGGTTGCCGGCGAGGTCCGGTCCGCCCATGCGGGCGGCGACTTCAATGTTCTTGATCAGCTTGGCGAACGATTTTGCACGGCGGCTGTCGAGGATGGCCTTTTTATGCTTGGTCGTTGCCCATTTGGAGTGTCCTGACATGCTTTACGCGTCTCCTCTGATCATGCGGATAAAAAGTTCGTGTACGCGTTTCTCCCCAGTCACTTCCGGGTGGAAGGAGGTGGCCAGCAGGTGGCCGGAACGCACTGCAACAATTCTAGCTGTCCCCGGCAGGCCCGCCGCGTGGGACGCGTGCTCGGGATCCGCCGGTTCCACCTGGGCAAGGATCTCCACGTCGGGGCCTACGCGTTCCACCCAGGGTCCCCGGATGAAGACGGCGTGGACCGGAGGAACGCCGGTATCCGTGGCGCTGAAATCCAGTCCCTTGAAGTCGAGGTCCGTTTCGAAGGACTCCCGCTGCCGGCCAAAGGCGTTGCGCCGGACAGTGATATCGAGTCCGCCAAAGGTCTGTTGCGGAGCTCCGGCAAGGTCTGTGGCGGGATCAGCGATGTCCGCAGCGAGCAGGATCATGCCGGCACAGGAACCGTAAACGGGCAGGCCGCCGGCGATCCGCTCCCGGAGGGGTTCCGCCAGGTCGAAGGCGCGGGCGAGCTTGTCAATCGCAGTGGATTCACCGCCGGGAATGACCAGCCCGTCCAGGCCGTCCAGTTCCTTGGCGCGGCGGATCCCAACGGCCTCGGCTCCCGTTGCTTCGATGGCATGGAGGTGCTCGCGGAAGTCACCTTGGAGCGCCAGCACGCCGATCCGCAGGCCCGAGCCCACGCGCGCGGAAGCGGCTGAAGGGGAAATTGTCATCCATCCAGCATACGGGGCGCGGCCTTCCCGACCGGCGCCGGAGGCCCACCCCGAAGGCGGTTGCATGCCGTTGCTGGGATATATTCGAAGCATGCTCTACTTCAGTGTTCCGCTCGGCAAGCTGGTCCGCCGGGTGTCCCGGCTACGGGGCGGCGGCTCTGCCCTGCCCGGGCTGGTGGTCGAAAAAATCGATCCCGGCTTCATGCGGCGGACGCTCACCACGCTCCCCCACGGCGTGGCCGTGGTCAGCGGTACCAACGGCAAAACAACCACCACCAAAATGGTGGTGGAGCTGTTGGAGAGCCAGGGGCTGAAGGTTTTCACCAACCGCACCGGCAGTAACTTCACGCGGGGCGTCGCCGCCGCACTGCTGGGTGAAGTGGACTGGCGGGGCCGGCTCGATGCCGACGTCGCAGTCCTGGAGCTCGACGAGGCCCACGCCGTGCACTTCGTCAACAGCGTCCCGCCCCGTTACTGCCTGCTCCTGAACGTCCTCCGCGACCAGCTGGACCGGTTCGGTGAGATCGACAAGACGGCCCAACTGCTCCAGCACATCGCCGCCAAGACCACCGGAACCGTGGTGCTGAACCGGGAGGACCCCCGCGTCGCCAGAATCGCCAGCACCCTGACCGGGCAGGACGTCAAGTACTTCGGCCTGGACGATTCGCTGTTGGGCACCTTTCCCAACGACGACGACATGCGCGCCGCTCCCGGAAGTCCCGCTCCGGCGGGCCTTCCCGAGAAGCCTGCCGCCGACGTCGTGCTCCGCAAAGTTGGTGCGGACACCGCTGAATTTGAGTACGATGGCGTGACCGTCACCACCGGGATGAAGTTGCGGGGCGTCTACAACATCTTTAATGCGGCCGCGGCGCTGACCCTGGCCCGCAGTATTTGCGGCGGCGGCGCAGCCACTGCCAACCACGACACCCTGTTGGCCGCACTCGCCCAGGTTGCCCCTGCCTTCGGCCGCGGCGAAAGCCTCACCGTTGACGGCCAGCCCCTTGACCTTGTCCTGGTCAAGAATCCCAGCGGGTTCCGGCTCGGCCTGAAGTCCTTCCCCGCCGGCGGCTACGCCACCATGATTGCCATCAACGACAACTACGCCGACGGCCGCGACATGTCCTGGCTGTGGGACGTGGAGTTCGGCTCCCTGCGCGAGGGCGGAGTGGACCAGCTGACGGGATCCCGCGCCTACGACATGGCCCTGCGCCTGCAGTACGACGACGTGCGGATCGGCGGGGTGGAGCCTGACATTACGCCCGCCCTTGCCTCCTTCATCCGGGAAGCCCAGGGCAAGCCGAAGCGCATTTTCTGCACCTACACGGCAATGCTGGCCATCCGCCGCGAGCTGTCCAAAATCACCACCGTGGAGGTTGTCTCTTGAGCCAGGCAGGCGTGGATTCCGCAAGGGAAAGCTCCGCGGGCAAGGGCACCATCCGTGTTGTCCAGCTCTACCCGCGCGACATGAACATTTACGGAGACTGGGGCAACGCCCTGGTTCTTCAGCAGCGCATCAAATGGCACGGCTACACTCCGGAGCTGCTTGAGTACAACGTGGGTGATCCCTTCCCGGAGGACGTGGACATCATTGTGGGCGGTGGTGGCCAGGACAGCGGCCAGCTGGTGATCCAGGACGACCTGCAGGCACGGGCGGGTGTGCTGAAGGACCTGGCTGAGGACGGCGCGCCGATGCTGGTCATCTGCGGGCTGTACCAGCTTTTTGGACGATTTTTCAAAACGCGCACCGGAGCTGTCATCCCCGGCATCGGCGTCCTTGACGTGGAGACCCACGGCACCGATGAGCGCCTGATCGGCAACGTCAAAGTGGCTACGCCGGAGTTCGGCGAGGTGCTGGGTTACGAAAACCACAGCGGGCAGACCACGCTCGGTGACGGGGTGCGGCCGCTCGGCACCGTGGCCAAGGGGACCGGAAACAACAGCAGCGACGGCCATGAAGGTGCCCGCTACCGCAACATCGTGGCGAGCTACCTGCACGGGTCGCTGCTGCCGAAGAATCCAGCCATTGCCGACTTCCTGATCCGGACCGCGGCTGAGCGGAAGTACGGCACGTTCCAGCCCGGCCACCCGGATGACCATTTCGCGGACCTGGCCAGGGAACACGCGGCGCGCCGCCCGCGCTGACCGGCACAACGTCGAGCGGCCGACGGCGGCCCGCACCTTTTGGCGGTCAGGCTTAGGGTTCGCGGGTTATCAGGAGTTCATGGGCACCCGCTGCCCCCGCACCGCGGGATTCCACCACGGTGCTGGTCCGCTGCCTGGTCGCCATGTCCTCTTCCGGACCGGCGCACTGTCCCTGCGGCGCATCAGCGGCCACCGAACACCAGCGGTATGGGTCGCGGACAATGACCGATGGTGCCCACGCAAGGTCCGTGGCCAACCATTTGCCGGAGCCGTCCTGGCCAAACTGCGCCCTCACCAGCAGACCCTCGTTGTTGACCACATACCAGGGAGACAGCTCCGTGACGCCATTGCCCAGCCCGTACACAATCCAGGTGCCTTTGTAGTTTTCGATGGGCAGCACGGAGTGGGTGTGGTGCCCATAGACTAGGTTGAACTGCCCGCTGTCCACCAGTGCACGCGCCACCTCCTGCTGCTGGGCGTTCGGTTCGCTGGCGTACTCATCACCGGCGTGCATGGCGGCCACGACGATGTCCGCCCCCAGCGTCCTCGCTTTTTCGGCCTTGGCAATCATGGCTGCGGGGTCCAGCATGTCCACCTGCCAGGGATGATCGGGCAGCAGGCCGTTGAGCCCGTAGGTAGCTTGGATGATGGCGATCTTCGCGGCTGCCGTCTGAATGATGAGGACGTTGCGGGATTCGCTTTCGGTCCGGTACGAACCGGTGTGCCTGAGGCCGGCAGCATCCAGGGCGTCCAGCGTCCGCAGCAGCCCGTCGGTGCCGCGGTCAATGGTGTGGTTGCTGGCGGTGGTGCAGGCCTGGTATCCCACGTCCTTGGACGCGGCGATGATCTGGGGCGGAACGTTGAACGACGGGTACGCAGAAAACGGACCGTCCGGGCCCGCCACCGGCGTCTCCTGGTGGCAGATGGCAAGATCGCTGTTCCTGATGTAGCGGCGCTGGCCTTCCAGGAGCGGCCCAAAATCCATGCCCGGCTTGCCGGCAGCTTCGGCGTCCTGCTGCGCCTGCTGCCACAGCTGGCTGTGAATCAGCATGTCGCCGGTGACCAGCACGGTAGTGCACCGGACCATCGGACAGGACGGGCCCTTACCGGGCGTGGACGCGGGTGTGGGTGTAGCTGTGGGGCTAGGGGCAGGAGCGGGGCTTGGCGGCAACGCAACGCCTGAACCGGGGCTCTGTGAAGCAGACTCCGCCGGCCGAGGCAGCTGCCCGTCCTGCTCAGCCACGAGGCCGCAGCCGGCCAGCACAGCAGCTGCGAGCAAGGCCAAGATACCGCCCGGGCGCGTGAGGCAGCACCGCCCCAACTAATCCCCATAGCGGTCATTCTAGATAGGGTTCGGGGCCGCCACGTGCATTTGGGGGTCGTTGAGAAGGCGTGGCCTGTGTGGAAGATTTGCGTCATGACAAACCCCCTGCTCAGTCCCAGCACTTTCCCGTTCGCCCTGCCCCCGTTCGCGGACATCGAGCCATCCCACTATGCAGAGGCGGCGGAGGCAGGTTTCAAGGAGCACTTGGCTGAGGTCCAGGCGATCGCGGACAACCTGGATCCCGCCACCTTCGACAACACGGCCGTGGCGATGGAGCTCTCCGGCCGGCTGCTCCAGAGGACTGCTGCAGCGTTCTTTACCCTGGTGTCCGCGGACGCCTCGGACGAGATCCGGGACCTGGAAACCCAGCTTTCGCCACGCTTTTCGGCCCACCAGGACGAAGTGTTCCTGAACAGGGCCCTTTTCGAACGCTTCGCGGCCATCAATACAACAGGCCTTGATCCGGAGTCGGCACGCCTGGTGGAGGATTATCTGAAGGAGTTCCGGCAATCCGGTATTCAGCTGGACGGGCCCGGGCAGGAGCGGCTGCGGCAACTTAATGCCGAACTCTCCAGGCTTGGAACAGAATTCGGCCAGCGGGTCAAGGAGGGGATGAAGTCCGCGGCCCTGCTGCTCGAGGACCCCGCGGAGCTGGCCGGGCTGCCGGCCGACGACGTGGCCGCCGCCGCAGAAGCAGCCCGTGCAGCCGGTCATGAGGGGAAGTTCCTCCTGGCGTTGATCCAACCCACCAACCAGCCGGCCCTCGCCGCCTTGGAAAACCGGGACGTCCGGCGGCGGCTGTTTGAAGCCTCGGTGGCCCGCGGCAGCAGCGGCGGGGATTTCGACGTGCTCGAGATCGCCCGCTCCATGGCTGCCCTCCGTGCCGAAAAAGCTGCGCTGCTGGGCTTCGCCAACTACGCCGAGCTCGTGGTGGACCGGCAGACCGCACCCGATTTTGAGTCGGTCCAGTCGATGCTGAACCGTATGGCATCGGCCGCGGTCAGCAATGCGGACCGCGAGGCCGCGGCCCTTTCGGAGGCAGCCGGGCATGCCCTGGAGCCTTGGGACTGGGCGTTCTACTCCGCGAAGGTCCGCCGGGAAAAGTACGAGGTGGACGAGCAGGCCCTCCGGCCCTATTTCGAGCTGGACCGCGTCCTGACCGACGGGATCTTCTTCGCTGCCACGGCCCTCTACGGCATTACATTCCACGAACGGAAGGATCTCACCGGCTACCACCCGGACGTGCGGGTCTGGGAAGTCCGGAATGAGGACGGCAGCGCCCTGGGGCTGTTCCTCGGCGACTACTACACCCGCGAGTCCAAACGCGGCGGCGCCTGGATGAACTCCCTGGTGGAACAGTCGGCACTGCTGGGGACCAAACCAGTGGTCATCAACAACCTGAACATCTCCAGGCCGTCTGCGGGCGAACCCACGCTGCTGACGCTGGATGAACTGCGGACCGCCTTCCACGAATTCGGTCATGCCCTGCACGGGCTCTTTTCCAACGTGACATACCCGCGCTTCTCCGGAACGTCGGTTCCGCGGGATTTTGTGGAGTACCCGTCCCAGGTCAACGAGATGTGGATTATGTGGCCGGAGGTGCTAACCAACTACGCGAAGCACTACGCCACCGGCGAGCCGCTCTCGCAGGGGGTCGTTGGCAAACTGAACGAATCGCGGCTCTGGGGCGAGGGCTTTGCCACCACCGAGTACTTGGGGGCAGCACTGCTGGACCTGGCCTGGCACGTCCTGGGAAGCAGCGAAATCCCCGAGGACGCCCTGGCGTTCGAGGAGAAGGCCCTTGCGGCTGCCGGAATCGCCCACGCCCTGATTCCGCCGCGCTACCGGACGGGATACTTCCAGCATGTCTTCGCGGGAGCCGGTTACGCGGCCGGCTACTACTCGTACATCTGGAGCGAGGTGCTGGACGCCGAGACGGTGGACTGGTTCACCGAAAACGGTGGCCTGAACCGAACCAACGGCGAACGCTTCCGGCAGGAGCTCCTGTCCCGGGGAAACAGCCGCGACCCGCTCGATTCCTTCCGCACCCTCCGAGGCCGCGAAGCAAGGCTGGAACCCCTGCTGAAGCGCCGCGGCCTCGAGTAGCACCTCCCCCCTTCCCAACTAAGTAGCGCTAAGTGTCGTTCTCAACCCTCAAAACGACACTTAGCGCTACTTACTTGGGTTAAGCAAACGACGCCGGTCCCCCACCAGAAAAGGTGAGGAACCGGCGTCGTACATAAGGACGGAAGGCGACCGTTAGAGACGGACGGCGTTATCCGGCAGCGCGCGTAAAAGGGGCCCCGCGCCGCAAGCAGCTACTTAGCTGCCGACAACGCGCGGGGAATAGCGCGCAGAGGATGACGCCGCCCGGCGCCCTAAAGGCGACCAAAGAGGGCGGCAATTACCAGCCGCGCTCAGCGAGGCGGTGGGGCTGGGGGATCTCGTCGACGTTGATGCCCACCATGGCTTCGCCCAGGCCGCGGGAGGCCTTGGCGATGACGTCGGGGTCGTCGAAGAAGGTGGTGGCCTTCACGACGGCGGCGGCGCGCTGGGCCGGGTTGCCGGACTTGAAGATACCGGAGCCGACGAACACGCCGTCGGCGCCGAGCTGCATCATCATGGCGGCGTCGGCCGGGGTGGCGATGCCGCCGGCGGTGAACAGCACCACGGGAAGCTTGCCGGCAGCGGCAACTTCCTTGACCAGTTCGTACGGGGCCTGCAGTTCCTTGGCCGCGACGTAGAGCTCGTCTTCGGGCAGGGCTGCGAGCTTGGCGATCTCGGAGCGGATCTGGCGCATGTGCCCCGTGGCGTTGGAGACGTCACCGGTGCCGGCTTCGCCCTTGGAGCGGATCATTGCCGCGCCTTCGTTGATGCGGCGCAGTGCCTCACCAAGGTTGGTGGCGCCGCAGACGAAGGGAACGGTGAAGTTCCACTTGTCGATGTGGTTGACGTAGTCGGCCGGGGTCAGGACCTCGGACTCGTCAATGTAGTCCACGCCGAGGGACTGCAGGACCTGGGCCTCGACGAAGTGGCCGATCCGGGCCTTGGCCATGACCGGCACGGAGACGGCATCGATGATCTTATCGATCATGTCCGGATCGGACATGCGGGAGACGCCGCCCTGGGCGCGGATATCGGCCGGAACGCGTTCCAGCGCCATAACAGCAACAGCACCGGCGTCTTCGGCGATGCGGGCCTGTTCGACGTTGACGACGTCCATGATGACGCCGCCCTTGAGCATCTCAGCCATGCCCCGCTTCACGCGGCTGCTGCCCGTGACGCTGTTCGCGGACGAACCGGCTTCGCTGCTTACATCAGGTGTAGACACAAAAACCCCTATGGGTAGATAGATGACCTTCGCCGGGCGTGCAGCGTGGCACGGAGATGCCATATATACACACACCGGGTTGCCGGATCCATTGATCGGGCAGTCCTAATACTAGTCTCACCGCGCCCGGCCGGCTTAATTCGTGTTAATCGGCAGGCGATGGTTCCGCAAGGGCCTGGCGGCGCACCGACACCATGCGCTGAACCACGGTGATGAGGCTGGCAATGCCGAGCAGGACGAGTGTCACCAGCAGCACCACGGGCGGCAGCCCAAGGCCGGTGAATCCGGTCACCACCAGCACGGAAACGAGGCGTTCAGCGCGTTCCGCTATGCCGATGTTGGCCGTGAACCCCAAGGACTCCGCCTTTGCCCTGGCATAGGAGACCACCATGCCCAGGACAAGGCACACAGTGGCGGCCATGGCGATAGGAACATTCGCGCCGCCGGTGAAGAACCAAACGGCCAGGCCGGCGAAAAGGGCACCGTCTGCGATCCGGTCCAGGGTGGAGTCGAGGAAGTTGCCCCAACGGCTGCCCACCGCCTGCATCCTGGCCATGATGCCGTCCAGGACGTCGGAGAAGATGAACGCGGTGATGAACAGTGTTCCCCACCAGAGCTGCCCCAGCGGGTAGAAGACCAGGGCTCCCACCACCACACCGGCGGTACCGATGATGGTTACGGCATCCGGTGAGACGCCGATCCGAAGGAGCCAGCGGGCGAGCGGGGTGAACAGCGCGGTGAAGAACCGCCGGGCGTGCTTATTCAGCATCCGTCTCCCCGGGCCAGGCGTCGGCGACCTGCTGGCGGACCTCGTCGAGGGTCTGCGTGATCGCCTTGGTCTGGGCGATGATGGGGAAAAAGTTCCCGTCACCGCCCCAGCGCGGAACGATGTGCTGGTGCAGGTGCGCGGCGATGCCGGCTCCGCCCACGACGCCCTGGTTCATGCCGAGGTTGAAGCCGCCCGGATTCGCTACTTTCCGCAGCACCCGCATGGCGGTCTGCGTCAGCTCGGCGAACTCGACGGTCTCCTCGACGGTCAGGTCGGTGTAGTCGGGGATATGGCGGTACGGACAAACCAGGAGATGCCCCGGGTTGTAGGGAAACAGGTTCAGCACCACGTAGCAGGTCTTCCCCCGGTAAACGATCAGCGCATCCTCATCGGTCCGTGCCGGTCCGATACAGAAGGGGCAGTCGTTCTCGTTCTTGAACTGGTGCTGGCCGCCCTTGATGTAAGCCATGCGGTGCGGAGTCCACAGGCGCTGGAAGGCGTCCGGGACACCGGCGAGGTCAAAGTCGTCGGTAACGCCGGCATCCCCTGGATACCCTGCGCCTGTGTTCTCCTGCACGGTGCTGTTCCGTTTCCGCTAGCTGGTCCGGTTACGGACGGCTTCCGTGATCCGCTTGACTGCCTCTGCCACAGGCACGCCGTTGTCCTGGCTTCCGTCACGGAACCGGAACGACACCGCACCCGCTTCGGCGTCATCACCGCCGGCGATGAGCACAAACGGGATCTTGTCCTTGCTGGCTGTGCGGATCTTTTTCGGGAACCTGTCCGAGGAGGTGTCCACCTCGGCCCGGATGCCGGCCGCCTTAAGCTGATCGACGACGTCGAACATGTACTCGTTGAACGTCTCCGCCACCGGGATGCCCACCACCTGGACCGGGGCGAGCCAGGCCGGGAAGGCGCCGGCGTAGTGCTCGGTCAGCACGCCCATGAACCGCTCCACGGACCCGAAGAGTGCACGGTGGATCATAACGGGACGCTGGCGGCTGCCGTCGGCGGCCTGGAACTCAAGTTCGAAGCGTTCGGGCAGGTTGAAGTCCAGCTGGATGGTGGACATCTGCCAGGTGCGGCCCAGCGCGTCCTTCGCCTGGACGGAGATCTTGGGGCCGTAGAACGCGGCGCCACCCGGATCGGGCACAAGTTCAAGACCTGATTCCTGTGCCACTTCGGCGAGGGTCCTGGTGGCTTCCTCCCAGGTGGCGTCGTCGCCGACGTACTTTTCCGGGTCCTTGGTGGACAGTTCCAGGTAGAAGTCGTTGAGTCCGTAGTCCTTGAGCAGGTCCAGGACGAAGGTCAGCGTCTTGGTGAGTTCGTCCTTCATCTGCTCGCGGGTGCAGTAGATGTGTGCGTCGTCCTGTGTCATCCCGCGCACCCGGGTGAGGCCGTGCACCACGCCGGACTTCTCGTACCGGTAGACGGAGCCGAATTCGAACAGGCGCAGGGGCAGCTCACGGTAGGAGCGCCCGCGGGAACGGAAGATGAGGTTGTGCATGGGGCAGTTCATCGGCTTCAGGTAGTAGTCCTGGGCCGGCTTGCGGATGGAGCCGTCGGCATTGAGCTCTTCGTCGACGCGCATCGCCGGGAACATGCCCTCTTTGTACCAGTCCAGGTGGCCGGAGACCTCGTACAGGTGGCCCTTGGTGATGTGCGGCGTATAAACGAACTCGTAGCCGGCCTCCACGTGGCGCTGCCGCGAGTAGTCTTCCATCTCCTTGCGGATGATTCCGCCCTTGGGGTGGAACACCGGCAGGCCGGAACCGAGCTCGTCCGGGAAGGAGAAGAGGTCCAGTTCGGAGCCGAGTTTGCGGTGGTCGCGGCGTTCGGCTTCTGCAAGGCGCTCCTGGTACGCCTTGAGGGCTTCCTTGGTGGGCCAAGCGGTGCCGTAGATGCGCTGCAGCTGCTGGTTCTTCTGGTTTCCCAGCCAGTAGGCGGAGGACGAGCGGGTGAGGGCGAAGGCGTTGGAGATCATTTTGGTGTTGGGCAGGTGCGGGCCGCGGCAGAGATCGCACCAGACGGTGGTGCCTTCCTTGCGCTCAACGTTGTCGTAGATGGTGATGTCGCCGGCGCCCACCTCAACGTTGACGCCTTCACCGGCTTCGGCGGCTTCGTTTTTCTTGCCCAGGAGTTCGAGCTTGTAATGCTCGTTCTTCATGGCTTCGCGGGCCTCGTCCTCGGAAACCACACGTCGGACGAACTTCTGGTTCTGGTTGACGATCTTGAGCATCATCTTTTCGAGGGTCTTGAGGTCCTCGGGGGTGAAGGGCTCGGCCACGTCAAAGTCGAAGTAGAAACCGTCGGTGATGTACGGGCCAATGCCCAGCTTGGCGTCCGGGCGCAGTTGCTGGACGGCCTGGGCCATAACGTGGGCGGTGGAGTGGCGGAGCACGTTCAGGCCGTCGGGGGAATCGATGGTGACGCCTTCGACGTCGGCGCCTTCCGGAAGTTCCTGGTCCAGGTCCTTCAGCTCGCCGTTGACGCGGGCAACAACAACATCACGGCGCTCAAAGAAGAGTTCCGCACCGGTTGTCCCGGTAGTCACCTTGGTCTCTTCGCCATCGACGAGAAGGGTGATCTGCTGGGCATCTGACACGGGTGTCTCCTATTCAAAGTTGAGGCTTCATAGCTTGTGGCATACGGGGACCACAGCCAGCCATCGTCAATGCTATCGGTTCAGCAAAGGGCCGACCAACGCGGCGCACGGCAGGCTCAGCCGTTGAATCCCGTGATGGCCAGGCTCCTGCTGATTCCATCCAGGGGATGCGGGCCGTCCGAGGCCCGTGTATCCGATGGCGGAAATGGCAGTGTTTCGGTGTGGCTGAGGTCCCAGGCCATGCTTGCGCTCAGGCTGATGCCCCGCGGGCCTGTCCTCCGGGTGTTGCCGCGGATCAGCAGCAGCCGGGTCCCGAACAGGAGCAGGCCGGCGTTTTCCTGAGCCTCATGGAAGAAGACGGAATCAATGCAGCCGGTGCCGTCGTCGATGCTGATGAACACCACCCTCCTGCCGCCGCGCATGGGAGGCGTCTGGGTGGCTACCCGCACTCCGGCCACCAGCACTTCCGTCCCGTTGCGCAAGCCCAGGAGCTTGTCTGCCGTCGTCACTCCCAACCTGTCCAGCATGGGGCGGTGGCTGTCCATCAGGTGGCTGCTGACGTCCACGGCCATCAAATCCAGCTCTGCCCGTACATTTTCGATCAGCGTAGGTTCAGGGAGGCCGGGCTTGATGTTGCGCAATTCCACATCGCCCAGGGGCAGGGACAGCTGCCCCTCGAGGACCTCGACGCCTTTCCGCCCACTGCCTGAACTCTGAAGCTGTTGCAGGTGCTGGACCAGGTCAGCCCGGTTTGCCACACCGCCCGCCTCGCGGTGCAGGGAATCAAAGGCTCCCAACTGGGCCAGGCGTTTAATACTGGGCTTGCTAAGCCGCGAGCGCGCGCGGAGGTCTGAGAGGGAGTCATAAGGCTGGCCTGCCACAATCCTCTTCAATTCCGTGCCGGACAGCCCGTAGATACCGTTCAGGCTCAGCCTGATTCCCAGCTTTCCCGCATCAGGGCCCTGCCGGACCCGCTCCACCCGGTACTCCCCCTTGCTGCGGTTGATATCCAGGGGAAGGATGGGAATGCCCAGCCGCCTGGCTTCGGCCACCAGCAATCTCTTGGGGTACATGCCGGGATCGTGTTCCCAGAGGCCGGCCAGGAAGGCTTCGGGATGGTGCGCCTTCAGCCATGCCGACTGGTAGGTAGGCACGGCAAAAGCCGCCCCGTGGGCCTTGCAGAAGCCGAAGCTTGCAAAAGACTTCAAAGTGTCCCAGACCTTGTCAACGACGTCAGGTGAAAAACCTTTGGCTTTTGCCCCCTTGCGGAAAAACCCCTCTACGTGGGATTCCCCGACGTCGTTGCTCAAGGCCCTCCGGAACTCATCAGCTTTCGCCAGCCCGCACCCCGTCATCACGTCAAAGGTCCTCAGGATCTGCTCATGGAAAACGGTCACCCCATGGGTTTCCGCCAGGACGGGTTTCAGGTCCGGGTGGGGGTACACCTCCGGGGCGAAACCATGGCGGTGTTCCAGGAAAGGCCGGACCATGTCCGATTTCATGGGCCCGGGCCGGAACAGCGAAATGTCGATGATGAGGTCGTTGAACTCCCGGGGCGCCATCTTGCCGATCAACTCGCGCTGCCCGGGAGACTCGATCTGGAAGCAGCCCAGGGTGTGGGTGCTGCGGATCAGCTCGAAGGTGGGCTCATCATCCAGGGGGATGGCGTTAAGGTCTATGTGTCCGTTGTCAGCAATGTAATCCGGGCCGTACCCGTCCTGCCCGGCAGGATGGCCCCCTGCAGCTACCACTTCCTCTTTTGAGGGGTGGATGCGGATGATTTCCCGGACAGCGAACGCCATGGCGCTTTGCATTCTGACGCCCAGGACATCGAGCTTGAGCATGCCCATGGGGTCCATGTCGTGTTTGTCGAACTGGCTCATGGGAAGCCCCAGGCCGCTGGGTTGGACGGGAGTGCGGTCCAGCAGGGTTGCGTCGCCCAGGATCACACCACAGGGGTGCATCGAAATATGGCGCGGTAACCGGTCAAGGCGTTCGGTCAGGTCAACCAGCAGGTCCAGCTGTTGGTTGCCGTGGGTATCCCGCTGCTCCACCCGGCCCGCGAACTCCCTCAGTTCCGGCTTTTCCTGCAGCGCTTCGCGGAACTTGCGGGCTGAAAACCGCCACAGCTGTTTGGCGATGTCCCCCACGTCGCCGTCATCCATGCCCAATGCCATTCCGGCATCCCGTACGGCTCCCCTTGCCCGGTAGCCGTTCTGCATGCTCATCAGGGTGACCCGCTCGGCGCCGAAGCGCTCGAAGATCCGGCGGTAGACGTTGTGCCGTTCTGCGCTTTCGACGTCGATGTCAATGTCCGGCAGGGTGGCACGGTCGCGGGACAGGAAGCGTTCGAAAATCAGGTCATGCTGAAGCGGGTTTACCTGGCTGACATCAATCAGGTAATTCACCAGGCTGGACGCTCCCGACCCTCTGGCCGCAGCCCTTACCCCCATGTCCTGGATCATGCGTGACACTTCGGCGACGGTGAGGAAGTAGGACGAGAAACCCAGGTTCTGGATGATCCCCAGTTCATGGTCAAGGCGTTTCAGCATCTCCTTTTCCCGGCTGCCGTGGATTCCCGGAAACCGCCGCCCGATTCCCGCCTCGCAGCGCTGCACCAGTTCAACGTGCGGATCCTGGCTGATCCCGATGACAGAAGCCTCCGGCACCACTGGCTGCTTCCAGCCCATATCGGTTACCGGGTCAATCCTGCAGAGATCGGCGAGCGCCTCGGTTTGTCCCATGAGCTGTTTGAGGTCCTGGGCGCCGTAACCCGCTGCTGAAATGATTTCCTTGCCCAGTTGCAGCATCTGGGCTGCGGATTTCAGCCAGCCCTGGCCGTTGGGCTGCAGCAGTGGTTCCTGGGCCAGTTCCGGCAGCGATTTCAGGGTCCGGGCCGAATCCAGGACGTCAGCGGTAGCAGCACCGTCCTCCGCGCAGTATCTGGCAGCGTTACTGAGGATTGCCGGTACGTTGTGCTCTGCCGCGAGCTTGAGCATCCTGACGGCATGCGAAGTGCTCAGCGGCGCCCCCGGGGCGCTGAGCTGGGACACAATTTCAGCTGCCACTGTTCCGCCGGGCATGGCGTCGAGCCATTGCTTGAAGAGGGTCCGCGGGCGAAGGTACCGGCGTCCGCCCATGGCACGCCCGACGTCAGAGTCCGGACCAATGAGCACCGTCAGCACTGGTTTGAGGGTCTGGGGGTCCAGGGTGCGGGAGGCAAGCTCTGCCCTGGTAACGGCCACGGGAATAGTTCCCCCGGACTTTCCCGAGGTACGGGCATGGGCATCTGACACCAGCCGGCACAATGCACGGTAGCCGGCCCCGTTGTTGTTTCCGCGGGCAAGCACCACCACACGCCCAGCCAACTGGGTACGGTGATCGCCGTCGTCGTCATACACGGCCAAGTCCACCCCGACGATGGGATCAATACCTGCGTCCATGCACGCCTTGAGGTGCTTGATGGTTCCGTACAGGCCGTCGCGGTCGGTGCAGGCGAGCGCGGTGGCCCCGTCAGCAGCAGCAGCCTGCGCCAGTTCTTCAGGCCAGGACACACCATAGTGGGCACTGAAGGCGGTGGAGACGTGGAGGTGGGTGAAGCTCATGCTGTTCGTGGGCGCAGGGCGTCGTGGATGCGCAGGAGCCGCCACCGGCCGCTGCGGATATGGCGGGTCAGGTCCAGGGTGAGGGGCTCGTCATGTTCCGTGGGCGTGCCGGGAGTAGACGGCAACACCTGAACCCGCCAGATTTCGTGGTCGACAAGCCCGGGTCCGCTTCCCAGCGGCGCGCGGCTTTCCTCCGCCCACCACTGCCTGCGTTCGTACCAGCGCACCGGTTCAGCGCAGACAACATAGGACCGTCCTGCCCAGGAAAGGTTCACCGGCTGGCCTTCAGGGTTACAGGCAACGTCCACGGATTCGCTGAACATCGCCATGGGCACCTCCCGGCAGGACTAAGAAACAAGAACCTATTCGAATATGTATTCGAATACTTCAAGTCTAAGCCAGTGGCGGCACAAATCCTAGGCGGGGGTGGACGGACAGATCGGCAGGGAGCAGGATGGTGCCATGAGCACCCATGACGCACTCCTCAAGCAGGTCAGCATCAAAGCCCAGGACTCCACACTCGTGGCCACTTTCGATATAGACGGCAACATTCCCGGTTCCGGTGCCTATGTGGTGGGGCTTGTGGCTGCCAGTCCGGACTACTCATCCCAGCGGCGGCTGGGGATTGAATTCATGAACGGGGAGGCCATCGCCTTCTTCTCGTTCAACCACGAACAAAGCACGGAAGAGAACTACGATCTTTCAGGCGTGACCCACTCAGGCAACACCATCACCGGCCACTTCCCGCTCGCGGCCATTAATGGGCTCGGCAAAGGGCACGTGATGACCGGCTTCAGCGAAGCGGACGGCCGGGAATTCCAGTCAGGCGTTCCAGTAGAGGAAAACCTGTAACAGCTGGGCTGAAACAGCTCAGCTGTTCTCTTTGTGGACCCGGAGTTCGAGTTCGATGAAGCCTGAAATCATGGCCCGGTAGGTGGACTCAACGATGTCCGGGTCGATGGCCTTCTTCTCAGCGGCGGAGCGGACGTGCTCAATGACCCGCTCCACGCGGCCGGGGGCACGGACCTCGGCGTCGTCGCCCTTAAGGGTCCCGGCAATCCGGATCAGCCGCTCCCGGCGGGCAATGAGGGTGACAATCTGGTCATCCACCTCGTCAACGGCAACCCGGACGGCGGCAAGCTGTTCCTTGTCGGCCAGAGCGTCTCTATCGTTCCCTTGAATTGTTGCCATCCTCTGACAGTATCGAACCATGCAACCCAGAGTCGACTTCATTTCACTGGGCGTCCGCAGCGTCCCGGCGTCCCGCTCCTTCTACGTGGATGGCCTCGGCTGGCCCGTCCACCGGGAATTTCCGGGGGACGTGGTGTTCATCCAGGTCAACCATGGCCTGGTGCTGTCCCTGTGGGACGTCCGCCAGATGCAGGCCGACGCCGGCGTCAGCGCCCCCGGCCCTGTCCCCTGCATCACGCTCAGCCACAACCTCCCCAGCACGGAAGACGTTGACCGGGTCATGGCGGAGGCTGCCGCAGCGGGGGCGGAGATCATTGCCGAGCCCATCACCCAGCCCTGGGGCGGCTACAGCGGCTACTTCGCGGATCCGGACGGCTTCCGCTGGGAAGTGGCGTACAACCCCACCTGGACAGTGGACGACGCCGGATCGGTCACCGTTTAGCCCGCCGCCCCGGTCATTCGGGCTGCTTCGGGTTACAGCTTAGAAGAGGGCCTCCACCGGGCGGATCAGCTCCGGGCCGTTGTTGCGGACGTTGCCCACCTCTTTGCCCACTGAATCCACGTGCCAGTCCGATGCCACATCCTTGACGCCGGACCGCACCAGGTCAACCAGGCCCGCGGCGTCGTCAGCCTCCGGGTCGAGCCAGGCCTGCATAGTGGACTTGTCCATTGGCAGCGGCACGCGGTCATGCAGTGCAGTCAACTTGCCGAAGATGGTGGATTCGCTGCCGGCCGGCGGTGTGTCAGTGGTCAGGATTGACGTGGAAAGCACCCAGCCGCCCGGCTCCCCCACCGGCCACGCCGGATCCTTCCACCACTCATAGAGCCCGGCAAAGACCAGGCCGCGGCCCTCCCCCGGATGCACGTAGTAGGGCTGCTTCGCCTTCCCGGGACCCTGCTTCCATTCGTAGTAGCCGTCGGCGGGCACAGCGCACCGCCGTGACTGGATGGCCTTCCGGAACGCGGGCTTGTCCAGCACCGATTCACTCCGGGCATTAATCATCCGCGAGCCGATACCCGGGTCCTTGGCCCAGGAAGGAACCAGTCCCCACCGCGCCATGTGCAGCTGGCGCACCTGCTTGCGCTCCGGACCTTCATCGATCAGCCGCTCCAGGACGATGGGAACGGCATCTGTTGGCGCAACATTCCACGACGGCGGGATAGCCACCTCCTCCTCCAGCTCAGCATCGAACTCAGCCAACAGGTCCCCCACGGCACGGGCCATCACATAGCGTCCACACATGGCTCCAGCATGCCATCGGCGGCAGGAGCTGTCATCCAGGGGCCGCCGCAGGGCGCAGTTGCCGGGAATAGCGGGGCCCACGCTACCGTTGTCAGGAATGAACCCGTAAGCGACACGTAGGAGAAATCCGTGGACTTCACTCCCGAATCCGGCACCATCACCATGTTTTCCACCACCTGGTGCGGCTACTGCAACCGGCTGAAGAAGCAGCTGGACGCGCAGGGCATCGGCTACACCGAGATCAACATCGAGGAAGTGGACGGCACCGCAGAACTGGTGGAGCAGCTGAACGGCGGCAACCGCACGGTGCCCACGGTCCTGTTCCCGGACGGCACCGCGGCTACCAACCCTTCGGCTGCCGAGGTCAAGACCCGCCTCGCAGCGTAGCCGGGAAACCGGCCACAGGGGCCGGCAGCCCCGCCACCCGCCGTCGGAGGCGTGATAACCAAAGCGGGACCAGCACCTCGGTGCCGGTCCCGTTTTCGTATCTGCCCCTAAAACACTTGGCCGGTCATGCCCCCAGGCTGCTGAAGGCAGCACTCGTGAGGCTGGCGTGGCCTGCATAGGTGGCCAGCAGCGCATCCTCTACGGCGGCGACGTCCACGCCCGGCACAAGATCGTTGACGGCTCCGGCGGTGGCGGGGTCCCACTCCAGGCCCAGGGCTGCGTAACTGTCCGTGAGGACTTTGCGGATGGGGGCGGAGTTTTCCACCACAATGACGGAGCTGAAGAGCCAGCCTCCGGCCACCACGCGCTGGGCAGTGCCGACCAGCTTGAGCCGGGAGCCGGCCGCCCGGTCCGTGCCGTGCACGCTGTATTCCCCGGGACAGTACTCACCCGGGATCTCCCCTACGGCCGCCTGCACTCCCACGCTGCGCAGCGTTTCGGCGAAGAGTTCGCCAAAGTATCCAAACCGGCTCTTGGAACCTGCGATGGCATCCGTATCCGCTTCGATGTGGTCCACCACGAGGGTTCCCTGGTGGTAGGCAGCCGCCCGCCCTCCCGCCCTGCGGACCAGCGGCTCAAAGCCGTTGTCGCGGCACGCCTGTGCTGCTGCTTCGAAGCCCGGCAGCCGGGTGTCCCGCTGGCCGAACGCCACCGTGGGGGCAGGGCGGTACAGCCGCAGGATGGGGCCGATGCCCCCAGTCCTTGCCTTGGCCAGGAGCTCCAGGCCAAATTCCAGGTCACGGGCTGCGCCGAGCGACGCCTCCTGCCGCACGACCGTGAGCGTGCGGGGTCCCGGTCCGGCGTGGTGCATGTTGCTAAGCTCCCCTATGGTCATCTTGCAATTCCTCGTTGTTGCCGCCGCGTTCGCCGTTATTGACGCCGTTTGGCTCAAGCTGATGAACCCGTTCTACCGGAGCCACATCGGCGATTTGCTGGCGGACAGGCCAAACCTAGGGTACGCCGTTGCCTTCTACGTTATTTACATCGCCGGAATTGTGTTTTTTGCCCTCCGTCCCGCGCTCGACGGCGGCGGCTGGCTTACCGCGTTGGGGTACGGTGCGGCGCTGGGCGCCTTTGCGTACGCCACTTATGACCTGACCAACGCCGCCACCCTTAAGGTGTGGCCATTGCAGCTGATCGTGGTGGACATGCTCTGGGGCGCCGCGCTGACCGCGCTGTCCACCCTCGCCGGCTGGCTTGTGTTCCAGGGCCGGGGCTGATCCCTGCCGGGCTTGTCGTCGTGCACGACGTGGCACCGGTGCAGCCGTCAGGTCCTGCGCACGGTCAGGATCTGCTCCGCCCGGCCGAAGGGGCCCTGGAGATCGTGCAGCACCGTTGAGGTGAGTCCGATTCCGTCCCGGCCGAAGGAAACCGCGTTGTCCAGCCCCAGCCATTCGCCTTCAGGACGGCGGTACATGTGGATCTGCAGGTCAAGGTTGGGAAACGCGTAGCTGTCCGCGCCCGGAGGTACCCGCGCAGCGATGCCGTTGGCGGTGTCCACCAGCCCCATCAGCCGGGCGAGGTCGCCGCTGTCTTCGCGGTCGGTGAGGGGATGGTCAGTGCGCAGCCATACCTTGCCGGCCCCGGGCCGATGCCCTTCCGATAGACGCATCTCAAGGGAGCGGATGTAGCCGCCCGGCCATACTGACGCTCCGTCGTATGGCTTGCAGTCATCGGGCCCGGGAATGGCGGCATCTTCCACCGCCGCCACTTCGGAGGTGTCGCTGGTGACCAGCCGCCAGGCCGTGGCACGGATTGCTGTCCTGCCGCCTGCCACCAGCTCGGCCTGCAGCAGTTCGATGGTCCTGCCCGGCCGCAGCGTGGTGGTCTCGATGTGGAATTCGCCGCCGGGGATCAGGCCCAGGATCTCGTAGCTGAGCCGGGCCATCCGCATGTCCGTCCGCGGCTGGTGCCGTTCGAGGCTGTGAGCCATCAGCCCGGAGGCCGGTGCCATGTGCTGCTCGTGGACGTTCCAGGCGCCCTGGGCGTGGATGGTGGAGCGGAAGCGGCCATCACCCAGGGACTGGTAATAGAAGTTTCCCTCGGCCAGCTCAGGCAGATCTGCGGTCAACGGGTGCCCTTCGAATGAGAAGTCAGTGAATTGCCGATAACTCTATCGTTTTGCTCCGGGGCCGCCGCCAGGAGCGGCCATCCGACGCGGCGAAATGTTGAAGCCTGGCGGCTTTCCTCTGGGTAGACTCAGAAACTGGTCCTGTCAGCAACCCTCGGAAGAGGTGTTCCATGCGCGTCATCAGCTACAACCTCCGCAAGCACAAGGCAAGCGGTGAACTCCTTGCCCTAGCCCGGAATCATGATATTGATGCGCTCTGCCTTCAGGAGGTGGACTCCAGCGATCTTCCGGAGACCCTTGGCCCGCTTCACCTCGCAGACGCCACCAAGGGCAACCGGCTCGGGCTGGCGATTTACTACCGCACCAGCCGGTTCACAGCGCTGGACACCCAGTCCTTCGCGCTGAAGAAGTCAATGCATGACAGGGTTCTGGCGCCGGCGCATGAACGGCTCATCGGGACCCGGGTGATGGACAACGAGACGCAGCACGAACTGGTGATCGGTTCCTTCCACGCTGCACCCCTGACCGCCTCCAACTCGCTGCGGCGCAAGCAGATCCACGCCGCCCACGCCGAGCTCCTGAGCATGGGCAAGGGCCTGATGACGCTGATGGTGGGCGATTTCAACTACCCGTTCTTTACCAAGAACCTGCATGTCCACATGAAGAATTCGGGGTATGCGCTCTCGCTGAGCAACCGGCGCACGTACACGCGCTACAAAGTGTTCAAGGGCCACTTCGACTTCGCCACGTCGTTGGGACTGGACATCACCAGCGTGGAGACCCTCCCGCGTGGCAACTCGGACCACCTACCCATCCTGGTCCACGCCGAATACGGCCCGGACTACTGACCGCCGGCCCTTGCTAACCGCCGTTGACGAGCCGGTCCCGCAGGTCCGGCCATGCCGCCGCGAAGCCTGGATGCAGTTCCTTGCTCTCCACGTCAGCCAGCGGAACCCATAGCAGTTCAATGCTTTCGGGGTCACTGATGACCGGCTCAAAGGGCTCCGCCACCAGGACCACAACGGTGGTGTAGGCCCAGTAGCCCAGATCCAGCACGGACGTGAAAAGCACGTCGACGTTCTCCGGCGGCACGGCCGCTTCCTCGTACGCCTCACGCAAGGCGCCCACGACGGCGTCCTCGCCCTTGTGGAGCGCCCCTCCGGGCAGTCCCCAGGTTCCGCCGTTGTGGCTCCAGATGGCGCGGTGCTGCAGGAGCACACCCTTGGCGGGGTCATAGGCCAGTACGCCGGCCGCGCCGAACCTGCCCCAGTAGCGGCCGTGTTCCCCTTCCACCCAGGCGTCACCGGGATCGCGCGGGCCGGTACGGACAGGCGGGCTGGAGGACGTTGTTGAAGCCAGTGAGTGATCCATCGCTCCAGTCTGACAGGTGGACCGGAAACGGCGCATCATCCAGGGGCGCTAGTGCCCGTTGCCGCGTTCGACGGCGAAATCACCGCCGGGATACATGATGGTTTCGTGGCCATCGTCGAAGCGGACCAGGTAGGGCGGCGTTCCGCCCTGCCCACGGACTTCGAGAATTACGCCGTGCCGGTCCGTAGACCCCACGGTCCTTCCATGAACAATGATCCTGTCGCCCTGTGCAGCCTCCATGGCTATCACCTCCAGCCCCAGACTACGACTGCCCGCGGTGAGGAACAATGCCAAAGGAAAGGCCGGCGGCGCCGGCCCGGCATGGCAGGATTTTCCCATGCCGCTGAACCTTCTCCTGCTCGCCGATACCCATGTGCCCAAGCGCGCCAAGGCACTTCCGGCGCAACTATGGGCCGCCGTCGAAAGCGCCGATGTGGTGTTCCACGCCGGCGACTGGGTGACGGCGGAGCTGCTGGACCAGCTTGAGCGCCGCAGCCGCCGCCTGATTGGCGTCTACGGCAACAACGACGGCCCCGACCTGCGCGGCCGCCTGCCCGAAACGGCCACCGTCACCCTTGAGGATGTCCGCTTCGCCATGGTGCACGAAACCGGCCAGGCGAAGGGCCGGGAGGCGAGGTGCGAGGCGCTTTATCCGGACGCCGATGTGCTGGTTTTCGGGCACAGCCACATCCCCTGGGACACCACCTCGCCGCGAGGACTGCGGCTGCTGAACCCGGGCTCCCCCACCGACCGGCGCCGCCAGCCTGCCTGTACCTACATGACAGCGGTGGCCGATGCGGGAACCCTCAAGGATGTCAGGCTGCTGGAGGTCCGCCGGGACCCGCTACCTGGCTGAAGCGGGACTGCAATACGGGTTGGCAGGGACAGACAGGAGTGCCTAGGCTTGGAACGGTAAGCATGCTTAGTTTTACCGTGTTCCACCCCTACCCAACAGGAGGACCACCATGACAGACCAATACACCTTCCGCGACCCCGTTACCGCGTACGGGAAGATCTCTCCGCCTGAGCAGCACCAGCCTGAGCCGGGCCTGGACGCGGAACTGGAGCCCAAGGCGGACCTCGGCGAGAACACCTACCGCGGAACCGGCCGGCTGGAAGGCAGGAAGGCCATCGTGACCGGCGCGGACTCCGGGATCGGGGCGGCCACTGCCATCGCGTTTGCCCGCGAGGGGGCCGACGTCGTCCTGTCCTACCTGCCGGAGGAGGAAGAGGATGCAGCCCGCATCGCGGGGCTTATCGAGGCCGCCGGCCGCAAGGCCATTAAGGTTCCCGGGGACCTGAAGGACCCCAACGTCTGCCGCGAAGTGGTTGACACCGCCGTGGCAGTGCTCGGCGGGGTGGACATTCTGGTCAACAACGCCGGCAAGCAGGTGGCGCAGGAGGAGCTGACCGCCATCACGGATGAGCAGTTCGACCACACCCTGAAGACCAACGTGTACGCGATGTTTTGGCTGACCAAGGCCGCCCTCCCGCACATGCCGGCAGGATCCACCATCATCAACACCACCTCCATCCAGGCCTACAACCCGTCCCCCACGCTGCTGGACTACGCCACCACCAAG
This sequence comes from Arthrobacter sp. Z1-9, assembly GCF_054792695.1. Lineage (NCBI taxonomy): Bacteria > Bacillati > Actinomycetota > Actinomycetes > Micrococcales > Micrococcaceae > Arthrobacter > Arthrobacter sp. Z1-9. The sequence goes on from NZ_CP096456.1 coordinate 2,323,028, forward strand.
GGAAGCATCAACAACTTCACCAAGGGACTCGCCCAGCAGCTCGCCCCGAAGGGCATCCGCGTCAACGCCGTGGCTCCGGGGCCCATCTGGACGCCGCTGCAGGTCAGCAGCGGACAGCCCAAGGAGGAACTGCCGGAGTTCGGCCAGTCCACTCCCCTGGGCCGGGCGGGCCAGCCGGCGGAGCTCGCCCCCGCCTATGTTTTCCTGGCATCGCCGGAGTCCAGCTACGTCATCGGGGAGACGCTGAACGTCAACGGCGGCAGCCCCTCGCCGTAGCGTTGAGCCACACCATAAGTCCGACGGCGGTGCCTCGCGTGTTTGCGCGGGGTGCCGCCGTCGGTTGTTGGACGTTGGCGCTTACTGTCCGTTTTTGTCCGCCAGCAGTTCGTCGGTGGCGGCATCGGGCTGCCCATCGAAGAACTGGGCCAGGACGGTTTTGAAGACAGTTTCCCCTGGAGCTGCGCGCAGGAAGAGCGTCATGGAGGAGTGCAGCTTCCGGGCGTCGATGCCGCCAAGGATGTCCTCCGGCGGGCGGCCTTTGTGGTTGGTGACGGCAAGGGCGCAGTCGAGAAGCCTGGGGCCCAGTACCGGATGGTCCAGGTACTCCCGGGCTTGGGCAAGGGAGCTGATGGCGTACCGCTGCGACATTTCACTCTGGCCCAGGCCCGCGATCTGCGGAAAGATAAACCACATCCAGTGACCGGATTTCCTGCCCAGCTGCAGTTCGGCCAAGGCCTGGTCATATGTTCCGCCGCTGTCCTGCGCGGCAACGAATCGGTCCAGGTTATAGGGATGGTTCATGGGTATCTCCTTGTGATGGGGCTTCGGGGGTCGATTGCTGCGCGAGGAAGGCGGCGGCACTGCGCAGCTGGCCGTCGGGGTCCGTCCGCCATCGGGCAAGGACAACATTTGCGCGTTGCCGGTCGCGCCCGCCGAGCCGTGCCAGGAAGGGCGCCACGACGTCGGCCAGCAGGGGTTCAGTCAGTTCCTGGGTCCCGGCGGACCGCAGGAAGCCCTCGATCCGGGTCAGGTCCGAATGGCGCAGGAGCGGCACCTTGGATTGGAGCAGCACAACGGCGGCGAGCCGGCGCTCAAAGATTGCCCTGGAGCCGGGCCGGGGCTGGCCCCACAGGGCCGATGCCAGCTGCAGCACGGCGTCGTGATCGAAGTCCTTGTACTTCCGCAGGGCGTCGCGGACGGTTCCCCGGACAGCGCCCACCGAGGAGCCGTAGGAGGCCAGCTGGCCGCCCAGCCGGCCCTCGACGTCGTCCCGGTACCACGCACCCTCGTTCTGCAGCGTGCGGTCAACGAAGGCGGCAGCTGCCGCCACCTGGTCCGCGCCCCTGCTCATTGACGGCCTGCAGATGCGTGCCGGATGCAGAACGGGGTCCAGGGCCGTGCCTCGAGCCTGCCTTCGGCGATGGCATCCCCGCAGACGGCGCAGGTGCCATAGGTCCCGGCGGCGATCCTGGCAAGGGCCGCGTCCACCTGGTCGAGCCCTGCGCTGCTCTGCTTCAGCAGGGCGGACGCCTGGGACAACTCGAAGGCGATGGTGGAGCCTTCGGGGTCATGTTCGTCGTCCACGTTCGAGTCCTGGCGCGCTGAATTTGCGGAGGCGATGTCCGCGCGGAGCGCCGGAAGGAGGGCCACCTTCCGCTCCCGCTCCTCCTCAAGCAGGATACGGAACCGTTCGTAGTCGGGCATGGCAAAAGCCTACGCGGGGTCAGGACCAGTTCCCTGCCACCCCGCGGTTCCAGGCGGGGCACGGCGAGCCCTGGGTAGCGCGCCGGCCAGTGGCACCCGGCTTTATAACGGACCGTGACACAGTTGGGAAGCTACGGCCTTTACAGGTGCTGGCCGAACCACGCGAGGGTATCGTTCCACGCTGCCGTGGCCTGGGCCTCGTTGTAGCGGTCGCCGGTATCGTTGTGGAAGGCGTGGTCAACGCCCGGGTAGACCGTCAGCTGATGGACAACGTCTGTTGCTGCCAGCGCATCCTGAAGCGCAGGCATCGCGCCCGTGATGCGCTGGTCACGTTCGGCATAAACGCCGAAGACTGCGGCCTTGATATCCGGCACTTTGGCCAGGTCGGGGGCGGGGCCGTAGAACGCAGCCGTGGCCTTCAACCCGTCCAGGTCGGTGGCCGCCTGCCAGGTGATTCCGCCGCCGAAGCAGTAACCGGTCATGGCGATTCGGCCGCCGTCCACGAAGTCCTGCCCTCGGAGGTACTCCAGTGCCGCGGCAAAGTCGGCAACGTGGCGCTGGGCACCCGCCTGGGTAAGGGCACCGGGAACAGCGTCGCGGTCCATGTTCGCAGTCCCGCCCTCACGGCTGAGCAGATCCAGTGCGAGAGCCACGTATCCGGCTTTCGCGAAGCGACGGGCAACATCTTCGATGTGGGGTGTCAATCCGCGGTTCTCATGGCAGATCAGCACTGCGGGGCTGCGCTCCCCCCGCTCCGGCCTGGCCTGGTACGCGCTGACTGAGGTTCCACCGGACGGAAACTGTACGGTCGCCGTCGCCATCCCCGGTGCACCCTCCGGTACGGAAAGCGGGCTCTTCGCCCCGGGCACGGCACCGGAACCGGCAGTCCCGGCGGCTGAGGATGTTGAAGGCTCCGGCGTAGGCATGGGGTCGGTGCTCCGCGGTACCTCACCGGGAGTACAGCCCACCAGCAGCATTGCCGCCGCGGCCGCCGCCATACTGCCGGTGATGAAGGCAACCCTGCGGGTGAAGGTCCGCTGGCTCAGCGCGCCGGCACGGTAGTCATCAAAAAATTCCTCGATCAGGTATTTCTCGTACTTGCCAAGCTGGGTCACTGTGCCTCCTCGCCGGTGCGGAACATCCTCCTCCGCGCCGCCCCTCCGGGCAAGGTCCCGCGGGCACTTTTCAACGCCCTTTATTACTTTGTGACCAAGAACACCGCCTGCGGCAGCGGCGCGCCTGTTTCGTCTCGTCAGGCCAGTATGGCAGCGAAATCTATTCGATGGCCAAATGCGATAGAACCGCCTCGTATGTTACCCAAATGTGACAATGCAGCAGGAAACCGGTTATGGTCTTCAGGTGTCCCTCTCAGACGGGACATTCCCGTCAGTATGCCGAGCCCTGCCACTGAACCGGGATTCAATCGCTTTCCAGCTGGCAGGGACGGGGGAACCAAGTTTCCGCGGCCTCATACGAGGCCTTGGGGTTAAGTCGATAGCACCTTCGTACTTTACGGAGTTGCTCCCGGCCGGGTATCTCCAACCCGAACCCGACAGCTCACCCCGCAGGCATGGGAGAGGCGATCAACCGTGTCAAAAAATTCCACCACCCCCCGTCACCGCGCGACTCCGGCCGGCTCCATTGCGCTCCAGGGCCTGGCTGTCTCAGCCAAGTCGCTTGGCCGCCCGGCGCTCGCCGTAGCCGCAGCTTCAGGCATTGCATTCGGTGTGGGAGCGCCGGCCCACGCAGGCGTCACCGGTCCGGACACCACTGAGACCACCAACACCCAGGCTTATGCAGCACCGGCTGCTGCAGTGGCTGCCCCCGCGGCGGCTGCAGCCAACGTGCACACGGTCGTCTCCGGCGATACCCTGGGCGCCATCTCGGCCGCCAACGGTGTAGCCCTGAATGACGTTCTGTCCGCCAACGGGCTGTCAATCAGCACGATCATCTTCCCCGGTGACCAGATCCAGATCCCCGGCGCCGGCTTCGTTGCCGCCGCTCCGGCCGCTGCTCCTGCTCCGGCTGCTCCCGTTGCTGCCCCGGCTAACACCGGAATGAACCTGTCCTACGCCTCCGTTGCGCCTGCTCCGGCACCCGCTCCGGCACCGGCACCCGCACCGGCCGCCCCGGGCACCGGCACCGGCGCAGCCATCCTGGCTGCCGCTTACGGCCAGCTCGGCGTCCAGCAGGACTGCACTGCCATGGTGGAGAAGGCTCTCCGCTCGGTCGGCAAGAGCGTCGGCGACCTCGCCCCCGGCCAGTTCTACCAGTACGGCTCCACTGTGGGCACCCCCGTCCCCGGTGACCTGGTGATCACCGCCGGTCACGTCGGCGTCTTCGCCGGCAACGGCCAGGTTGTCAGCGGTGGCGTGGACGGTTTCAAGACCGAAGTCCACTCCATCAGCTGGCTCGGCGGCGCTTCCTTCGTTCGCGTAGCGTAGTCACACCACCCGAACAGGGGCGGCAGACGGGATTGTTCCCGGCTGCCGCCCCTGTTGTGTTGTCCGGCTGTTTTGTCGGGTCCTTCCAGCAGGGAGCACTCAGGTGTGCCGTGGAGGCTCAGGTGCCGCAGAAGGTCTGGTAGCTGCCGAAGTCCTCCGGCGCCCCCTCGGTGTAGCGTTCGAGCCCCGGCCGCTCGTGGAAGGGTGCACGGACCACCTCCAGGAGCCGGGTGAACGGATCAAGGTCTCCCTCCGTTGCTGCGGCGAGCGCTTCCTCTACCAGGTGGTTGCGCGGTATGTAGGCGGGGTTGACCCGTTCCATCATGCCGGCGTCGGGTTGCAGGGCACGCCACCGCTCCGCCCATGCGTCAAAGGCAGCCAGGTCAAGGACCATTCCGCGGGCAGGGCGGATATCTCCCCTTGCCGCATGGCCCAGGTTCCGGAAGAACGATGTGTAGTCGAGTGGTCCGTCCTTCAAAAGAGCCACCAGCCCGTCCACCACTTCCGAGGCTTCCTCAGCCTCGGCACTTCCCGCCGGTGCCTCCGCTACACCCAATTTGGTTTTCATCCCGGCGAACCAGGCGTCGCTGTACTGGCGGCGGAACTTCCCCAGTGCCTCCACGGCAGGGGTTACGGCCTGTTCCTGGTCCTCGTGGAAGAGCGGCAGCATGGCCTCGGCCAGGCGGGCCAGGTTCCATTCGGCAATTACGGGCTGGTTGGCGTAGGCATAGCGCCCGCCAACGTCGATGGAGCTGTAGACCGCGGCAGGATTAAAGGCGTCCATAAAGGCGCAGGGCCCGTAGTCGATGGTTTCCCCGGATATGGTCATGTTGTCCGTGTTCATCACGCCGTGGACGAATCCCACCAGCATCCACTGGGCCACCAGCGATGCCTGGGCGGCCACCACCTTTTCGAAGAGCGCCAGGTAGGGGTTCTCTGCCTTGGCGGCATTCGGGTAGTGGCGGCTGATCGCGTGGTCCCCCAACCGGCGCAGGAGGTCCACGTTTTCGGTGGCCCTTGCGTACTGGAAGCTGCCCACGCGCAAGTGGCTGCTGGCCACCCTTGTCAGCACTGCCCCGGGAAGCATCGTGTCGCGGCGTACCGGCCGGCCGGTGGCCACCACCGCCAGGGACCGCGTTGAGGGGATGCCGAGGGCGTGCATGGCCTCGCTGACGAGGTACTCCCGCAGCATGGGTCCGACGACGGCCCGGCCGTCCCCGGCGCGGGCGAACGGTGTGCGGCCCGAACCTTTCAGGTGGACGTCCCGGAGCCTGCCTTCCACGTCGGTTACCTCGCCGAGAAGAAGGGCACGGCCGTCTCCCAGCAGGGGCGAGTAGCCGCCGAACTGGTGGCCCGCATATGCCTGGGCAACCGGCGTTGAGCCCTCCGGAACGTGGTTTCCCAGGAGGAGCCTTACCCCCTCCGGGGACCGGAGGTACTCCGGGTCAAGCCCCAGCTCCCTTGCCAGTCCGTCGTTGAGGACGAGCAGCTTCGGCTCAGGGGCTTCCTCTGCCTGCCAGGGAACAGCCAGCTCGGACAGTTCCCGGGCGAAGCGACCGTCAAAGGTAACAGTTGATTCTGCAGCAGCTGTCATTTGTTCAGCCTTTCCGCTTGGTTCGTTTTCCGGTTGATCAGCCATGTGACGAACCAGAGCACAACACCGATGGCCATCAGGCCGCCGGCAATCTGGTACTGGATGACGTTCCGGCCCACCCACGGGCCGGCAAGGAAGGCGCACAGCAGGGCGGCCACGAGCGGCAGCTGCCCCGGGGACGTGAAGAACACCTTGCGGTTGGGGTCCCGCTTGCGCCGCAGCACCACGCACGCCACGTTCACTACCGTGAAGACGCACAGCAGCAGGAAGGCGGTGGTGCCGGAAAGGTTTGCAACGATGTTGCTTTTCGGGTCGCTGGTTACGTACAGGATGAGTCCCAGTGCCAGGACGGTGGAGAAGATGATGCCGGCCCATGGAGTGCGGCGCACCAGCAGGACTTTCCCGAGGGCAGGTGGCAGGACGCGTTGGCGCGCCATGCCATAGATGAGACGGCTGGCCATCAGCATGTTGATCAGCGCCGTATTGGCTACGGCAAAGACCGCCAGGAACGGGAAAATCCTGTCGATCGGGAAATCGGGCGAGCCTTTGTGCACCACTTCCAGGAGCGCCGCACCCTCGGCTTCCCGAATGTTCTCCAGCTCGGTGGGAGTCAGTACGCTGACCACGGACACGGCCACCAGCATATAAAGGAGCACGGCGATGCCCAGGCCGGTCAACATGGTGCGGGGGAAGATCTTTTCCGGATGTTGGGTTTCCTCCACCATGTTCACGGAGTCCTCAAAGCCCACCATGGCGAAGAACGCGATGGAGGTGGCTGCGGTGACCGCAAGGAACATCCCCTTGTCCTGGTAGTCGTTGAAGACGAAGATCTCCCCGGGGTTTCCCGTCCCTTGGGACATCACAAAGAAGCCGACGCCGATCACGATGCACAGCGCGATCATCTCCACCAACGTGAGCACAACGTTGAACTTGACGCTCTCCCCCACGCCGCGGAGGTTGATGGCGGCAAGGACCAGCATAAAGGCCATGGCCACTGCCGTGATGACACCCTGCCCGGGACGCCCCATCCAGCCGTTGATCGCGAATCCGCCGAACAGGTTCTGGGCCAGCACGTTGGCGGAGGTGGAGGCACTGGTGATGCCTGAACAGACCACGGCGAAGGCCACCAGGAAGGTCACGAAGTGGATCCCGAATGCCTTGTGCGTATAAAGGGCGGCACCGGCGGCCTGGGGATACTGGGTGACCAGCTCCAGGTAGGAAAAGGCTGTCAGGGTGGCCACCACAAAGGCCAGAAGGAACGGCAGCCACACGATGCCGCCCACGGTTCCTGCCATGGTTCCCGTGACGGCATAGACGCCGGCGCCCAGGATGTCGCCCACGATGAAGAGCAGGAGGAGCTTGGGGCCAAGGACCCGTTTAAGTTCGGGTTCCTTTCCTTCAGGAGTAGCGTCGGAGACTTCTTCGGAAGTTTTGCTCATTGTCGACCTCCACAACACGTTGGGCGGGTGCGCCCGGGGAGCATGCCGGATAATTCACTCTCTACCTCATGGTTGGGTTTGGCAAACATCAGCCCCGCCCCTCGCCACTCGCCAGGAGCGAGTCCTGCTGCCCCCGCCGTCTCTTTGGAAAAGCAATCCGTTGCAGGTCGTGGGCCGTGATGACCTTTGCCCTTGCGGCCCGGGCGCCGGCCTGGGCACCCAAGTGGCTGACGTCGTCGTACCTTGCCGAAAAGTGCGTCAGCACGAGGGTGTTTACATCGGCGAAGGCCGCTAACTCTCCGGCCTGCCCGGCCGTCAGGTGGCGGTACTGGGCGGCGAGCGCAGCGTCGTCGTCGCTGAAGGTTGACTCCGCGACAAGGAGGTCGACGCCGTCCGCCAGGTCCTCCGCGCCCGTACAGGGGGCCGTGTCCATAACAAAGGCGAAGCGCTGGCCGGGCCGGGGAACGCTGACGTCGTCAATATGGACGCCGGCCAGGGTGGCTTCACGCTGCAGGCGTCCGACATCCGGGCCCTTGATTCCTGCTGCCGCGAGCCGGCCCGGCAGAAGGGTGCGGCCGTCCGGTTCCACCAGCCTGTAGCCGTAGGTCTCGATGCGGTGCTTCAGCGGCCGGACCTCCAGGCCTTCCGCCACAGTTCCGCTCCCGCTATGCGGATGCAGCCGCAGGTCTATTCCGGGCGAACTGATGGACACGAGGGCGCGGACCACGTCACTGCCGGAGGCCGGGTAGTGCAGGTGGACGGGGTGGGCCACGCCGTCCAGGGCCATGCGGGACAGGACACCCGGCAGCCCGAAGCAGTGGTCACCGTGGACGTGGGTGAGGCAGATCCGCGTAATTTGTGTTGCGGACACGCCCGCATGGATCATCTGGCGCTGCGTTCCCTCGCCGGGATCAAAGAGCAGCCCCTGGCCGTCCCAGCGAAGCAGGTAGCCGTTGTGGTTGCGGGTCCGGGTGGGGACCTGGGAGGCGGTGCCCAGGACAATCAGCTCACGCATGTTCTTACAGGACCCAAAAAGCAGGTTCCGGAATGATCCGGGACCTGCTTCGTGGTTCAGTGTGACGGGTCAGCGCCGCTTGAGCATGCCCATGATTTTGTTGGCCATGCCGCCGGTGCCGGGCCGGCCGCCCATAGCGCCTGTGGTGTGGGGCGTCCGCCCTGTGGCGTTCATTCCGGTGCCGCGGACTGTTCCGCCGGTGCCGGACCTGCCTGCGAATCGTCCAGCGGCATTCCTGATCATGCTTCCCAAGTTCATGTGAAACTCCTTCAGTATTGATCCTGCCAACCGATATTCATCAGCGTGCTTATTATTTTAGCGCAGTTTCGATTTCCGGCTAGGGCAGCGGGCGGTCCATCTTGCCCGGTTTGGCGTTGGGTCTAGCGCTCCAGGTCATCGGGGTCGAACTCGCTGAGGGGCGAGCCGCCGAAGTTTTCCTGGTCGTCACTGGCATCTGCTTCCACCCCGGTGGGGTCCTCGCCGAAGTCCACATCGGCAACTGCCTCGCCCAGGGCCGGTGTGCTCGCCGGGAGTTCGTCTCCGGCCCCGTCGCGCGTGGCTTTCATGTCATCGCGCAGGGTCTGGTCGCTGAGGAAATCTTCCTCCTCGCCGGAAACTTCGTCCTGAAGCAGCGGATCCTCCTGCCAGCGGTCCGGATTGTTCTCGGCAGCGCCGGGGTAGCTGTCAGGCTGGCCACCCCGCACAGGGTCCAGCTCGAAGGATGAAGCCGCGCCGGGGGTCTCGTCAAGGAGCACGTCGTTCTCCTCGACAACCTCAAGTTCGTCATCAGGCAGGTTCTGTTCCGTCATGGTGATGCCTTTCTCTTCAGCGGCTTGCGGATAATAGTAAGCATACTGACGAACGGGGCGCGGTGTGAACTCCCGCATCAGTGCAGGAGCCACGATCCGTCCTGCGGCGGTTCGGGCTTTCGGCGCAGCTTGCGGACCAGGACGAGGAAGGGCCAGGCCAGTAGCTGCAGCAGGCCAGCCGTGAACAACAAACCGACCCCAAGAACAAGCACAGGCGAATACAGCAGAAAAACACCAATTCCGGTTGCAATGTAGCCGGCAATTAGCGCTAGAACGGCCCCAGGGTCCATGGGGACTCCTCTTTATTTTTTTGTTGAATCAGGATTTTGTGATGGATGCTGCACGGCTGGCAGCGCACGGCGGTTGATGGGAGACTTTGCCCGTTTATAGCGGCGTTCAGCCAGAAGGGTCTCACCCAAAGGGGGCGCCCAACCGGAAAGACCGGGCCGTCAGGGGGTTCGAGCAACCGCTAAGCATCACTTCCGGAACGCTGGGGGATCTACACCCAGTCTGCAATGGTGGCCGCACACTTCCTTACGGTCGTCTCAGCGTACTCCCCTGCCGGCACGTGAGGAAGATGCGCGCCAGGCGGGACAGCAGGGCTACTTAACGCGGGGAGGCCAGGGAAACCGGGGGTCAGATTAGGGATCGACAAGCGGCCCGCATCCGGAGCACACTGTCCCTACGCTGGGGCCTCCCCGCGAACTCCCACCAGTTCGCGGGTGTCAAAGTAAACAGGCGCCGCCATGGCTGACGGCCCGCAGAGTCGCGGGACAGGATCATGAAAAAGACCGCTTCAGTAATAATGCTCATCCTGGGGATCCTCTTCTCGCTCCTGGGCCTTGCGGCCCTGGCCGCAGGTGCTGTGACGTCAGCGGTGGGGTCCGCCCAAGGCGATGGATACCTGTCCTCAGGCACTGCCCGCCTTTCCGTCGGCTCCCACGCATTGACCACGTCCCGGCTCGATGCCGTCGGCGAGGGCGTACCCCCGCGCCTGCCGTTCGACGTCGGCACGCTCCGGCTGCGCGCCTCCTCTTTGGAGGCAGGCAAGGAGATCTTCATCGGCATCGCTTCCCAGGCCGACGTCGGGCGGTACCTCACGGGCGTGCATCACTCGGAGCTCCTTGAGGTGAACAGCCGGCCCTTCCGCGCGGAGTACCGGGACATTCCGGGCAGCACTGCACCGTCACCCCCGGGAGAACAAACGTTCTGGACCGCATCCGCCTCTGGTGCCGGAGAGCAGGAGCTCACCTGGGACCTTGCCGCCGGCAGCTGGGCAATAGTCATCATGAACGCCGACGCCAGCCTCGGCGTCGACTCCCAGGTCCGGGCCGGGTTCCGGTCCGACCTGATTCGGCCGGCAGCCTCTGCCCTGCTCGTGGGCGGAGCCGTTTCCCTGCTCATCGGGCTTCCTTTGCTCATCCTGGGAGCCGTCGGCCTCGGGCGCCATGCGGGACCGCCTTGGCGGGAACCGGGCGGGCCTTTGCCCGAAAACACGGCAGTAGCGGCGGCATTCCCGGGTACTCAGGGAGTACTTCCGCCGGCCCAGCAACGCCCCGGGGAGCCGGTGGACCGGACACCATATCCGGCACGGCTCATCGGCGAACTGGACCCGGCCCTGTCGCGGTGGATGTGGCTGGTGAAATGGTTCCTTGCCATTCCGCACGTCGTCGTACTGATCTTCCTCTGGTTTGCGTTCCTCGTCAGCACGATCTTTGCAGGCTTCGCCATCCTTTTTACCGGCCGCTATCCGCGGCCCCTGTTCAATTTCAATGTCGGCGTTCTGCGGTGGAACTGGAGGGTCGCCTTTTACGCCTATACGGCCGCAGGCACCGACCGCTACCCGCCCTTCACCCTTGCACGCACCAACTATCCCGCTGACTTTGACGTGGACTACCCGGACCGGCTCTCCCGCGGGCTGGTCCTGGTCAAATGGTGGCTCCTTGCAATCCCGCATCTGCTCGTTGTCGCCGCGCTCGCCGGCAGCACGTGGAGCCGGCAGGATTACGGTGACGTGGGAACAACCTACGAACGTGGAACGGGCCTCTCCCTTCTGGGGCTGCTTGTCCTGATTGCCGTGGTGGCCTTGCTGTTCACCGGCCGGTACCTGCGCCCGCTGTTCGACCTGGTCATCGGGATCAACCGCTGGATCTACCGGGTCCTCGCCTACACCTCGCTGATGCGCGATGAGTACCCGCCGTTCAGGCTGGATCAGGGCCCCGGGGAAGCCCCGCTCCACGCCGTGTCCCCGACACCTGACGGGGCGCCGTTCCCTCGGCCCGACACGACGGCAGGGCAATAGGATCCCTTCCATTTCGAGGCTGTAGCGTGGGTCGCACCTGCAACCGCTGGGATTGCCGCCAACGTCGCGGCGACTGAGAGGAAGTCAACATGGCACAGTTCACCGGCAAAGTCGCCCTTGTCACTGGAGGCGGTTCCGGCATCGGCGAGGCAATCAGCAAGGAGTTGGCCGCCAAGGGGGCGAGCGTCGTCGTCAGTGATATCAACCTTGAGGCGGCGCAGCGCGTGAGCCAGGAAATATCCGGCGACGGCGGAACCGCCTCGGCGCTGAGGCAGGACACTGCAAGCAAGGAGGACGCTGAAATGGTCGTCCGCCATGCCGTAGATACATATGGGGCACTGCACTATGCGGTGAACAACGCTGGCATTGGCGGCAAACAGGCGCCGGCCGGTGAAACGGACCTGGACGAATGGGACAAGGTCATTGGCATCAATCTCAATGGCGTCCTCTACGGGATGCGTTACCAGATCCCCCAGATGCTTGAGGCCGGCGCGGCGAAATGTGCGATTGTAAACATGGCTTCCATTCACGGCACAGTGGCTGCCCTCGGCAACGGCGCCTACACAGCTGCCAAACATGGCGTCGTGGGGATCACCAAGAATGCTGCGGCCGAGTACGGCCCGCAGGGACTGCGGATCAACTCCGTAGGCCCCGGCTACATCCGGACACCGCTTGTCGAAAGCAGTCTCAGCCCTGAGGTCCTGCAGGTTCTGGAGGGCAAACACGCCCTCAACCGCCTGGGCACCGCCCAGGAAGTCTCCCACCTCGTTTGCTTCCTGCTGTCAGAAGAAGCTTCCTTCATGACCGGCGGCTACTACCTGGTCGACGGAGGCTACACCGCCGTCTGACGATGCCGGCCTCTCCCGCCCGCATCAGCATTCATTCGGAGCCGGCTGACTGGCATCGGACGAAGATGGCGGTACAAAGGCGTTGGGGCTGGCAGCAGTCTGCCTTCGTGGACGCAGGTGGCCCCATGGGCGACAATGAAACGACGGATGAGGACAAGATCAAGGTGGTTGGACAATGAGCGCAGCATCATCCGAACGCCGGATCATCCATACTTCCCGCAGCGGTTCCCCTGCCAAGGAACCTATCTAGGTCCCGCCGTTGAGGCTAAGGGGACGCGACGCGGCGTGTGCTGGTAAAGGTGGGTCGTGGCTGCAGTAATTCTGGGATGGAACCCAGACCGCTGGAACCGCTGGGACTATCCCGGCGCCGTCGAGCAGGTCGCGGAGTCCGGCCGTTTTCTGGCCCGTTGGAGCGTTGGCCACAACCGGAACATCGAGGCAGGGACCGAGGTTTGGCTCCTGCTGCAGGGCAGCAGTGACGCGGGAGCCGGCCTGATCGGCCATGGAGTGGTGATGTCCGAACCGTATGCGGCCGTACATTCCGCGGATACTGCCGCCACTGACTGCCATGTCAGCATCGCTTTTGACGCACTTCTCCCGATTGGCGACCAGATACGTCCCGGCACCCTTCGGTCAGCCGTCCCTGCCATCAGCTGGGACGACGCGAAACGTGGCTCAAGCCTGGCAGTTCCGCGTGCCGCCGAACCGGATCTTCGTCAGCTATGGCGGGACCACGGACCGCCGGTGATGGAACCTGCGCACCTGGTGTCGGGAACCTGCCCGCCGCACGTTGTCAGCACCATAGACGTGAACCGTTACGAACGAAACCCTGACGCGCGCCGCGTGTGCCTGGCCTTCCACGGAACGTCCTGCGCTGCCTGCGGCTTCTCCTTCGAGGCCTCCTACGGCGAGACTGGCACGGGTTTCATCGACGTGCACCACGTGGTGCCGCCAGTAATGCTTGGGGACGGGTACCAACTGGACCCTGTTGCTGACCTCGTACCGCTGTGCCCCAACTGCCACGCCATGGCGCACCGCGGTGTTGCCTCGCCGCGCACAGTGTCGGAACTCCGGGACATCCTTTCCGCCTCCGGCCATATGGCGGGCGAAGTGGTGGGCGAGCGTGCCCTTGAAGCCCAGGAGGATGCGCGGCGGATCCTTGAAGGGCGTCAGGACTGACTCGGTCACTCCCCTGCTGCTGTGGTCCCAAACATCAGGGTCCGTCGCCGCACGTCGTAATAGACCGTTGCCGATCGTTTTAGGAGGTTTTGGAGAACCTCGGCGTCCTCCGCATCGAGGGTGAGCACTTCTTCCCATGCCCCTTGGTCAAGGACCAACTGCAGGGTCCATGTGCCAGGCTGTCCCGCTTCTCCGGCCACCCAGCTGAACTGGTAATGGTTGACTTGCCGGACTTGGATGCTGTCATCGGTGATGGGTTGTTTTGGATTGGGGCTCATGGTCCCCTCCTGAACTAGTGTTGAGTCGGCCTACTGCAAAGCCAAGCACCAATGTAGACCTGCTGCCCGTCGTGATCCAGACCCCGCCGAAGAGTTGGAGTCGGACCGCCCGCAATTCCGCAGCGACCGCCACCAGGACTACGCTTTCACCACGGTGTCAGCACAGGTGGGCGCAGAGGCAGAGTGAGGAAATGCCGTGACCGGAGCGATGAGGTTTAGCGGGCCGCACTGGCGGCGGGTGGTGGCTGCCCTCGCCAACAACGATGCCCGAATTGCCTACGCACAAATTGTGCTGGGTGCCACGCTTCCCGAGGTCCTTGCCGGCGTGAAGGGTCAACGACGGAACCGGGCCCTCACTGCCCTGCTCGAGTCGGGGCTTGTCGAGCAGAACGCTGCGGACGAACTGGTGGCACCCGAATCGATCTTCCGTGACCTTCTCGCCCAGCTGCCCCGGCGGCAGTCACAGAGCGGTGTGGACCGCTTCATGCGCCTGGGCAGAATCGAGAGGTATCCTGCCAACCTGGCGGAACGGCGCGAACTGCTGGCCTGGATCGTGAACCAAGCCATAGAACCAGGCGAAATCCTGTCCGAGAAGCAGGTCAACGAACGGCTCCTGAGTTACACCGATGACGTGGTGCTGCTGCGCCGCTACGTGGTGGACTTCGGACTCTTGGAACGCACCGCCTCCGGCTCGTCCTACTCACGGCAGATGGAACCCTAATGACCGTCACGCCTGCGTGAGGCAGCAGATGTGAATCAGGACACTCATATTGCCTCCGTCGGGGTTATCCTCAAGATGCGTATCCAGTTGCGGGGGCATCCGGGCGGGGGCTAGGCGCACCCGCGGTGAACTGCCGCGGGCCAGTTTCATCATTTGCATTCACACCGGGGAAACCCGGCGGATTTCAGAGGAAACGAGCATGGGCCGTCGACGCGCAGCAACTGACCCGAGCTATCCGCGCTGGATCTGGGTCGCCGCGGCGGCCACGGTGGCCCTTCTCATTGTTGGCGGCGCATTCGTGCTGCGAACGTTGATCTTCCCCACTGATTCAGGAGACGGCGGGCCTTCAGCGGGGAATGGCAGCACACCGTCAGCAGGCCAGCCCCTGGCGCAGGACAGTCCTGCCGCCGTCGCCGGAACCCCTCCCTGCATCTCCTTGAACATCCTTACGTCGCTGGAGAACGCCGAGACTGTCCGGGCGCTGGCGGCCGGGTACACAGCTAAACCCCGCAGCGTGGAAGGCAGATGTGTGACGCCGGTAGTGGCCCAGGAAAAGTCGGGAGTCGCTGCCGGCAAGGTCGCTGCCGGGTTCCCCGGCGTTGCGGCCGGCGACCGGCCCTCCGTCTGGCTGCCGGACTCCTCCGCGTGGTTACGAATCGCAGGGGCGGGTGCCGGCGGAAGCGCTGTCCCGCAAGAGGGGCTCAGCCTCGCCCGGAGCGCGATCGTCGTTGCCATGCCGGAGACAATGGCGGCTGTCCTGGGCTGGGACAGCAAACCGCCGTCGTGGTCTGAGGTCTTTAAGTTGGCGGAGGAGCAGGACGTCTGGGAGCGCCTCGGCCACGGCAAGTGGGGCAAGTTCAAGTTCGGCAAGGCCAGTCCCCTGGTCTCAACGTCGGGCCTGATGGCCGTTGCTGCTTCCTACGGTGCCGCCGGCGGCAGCGTAGGAGGTTTGAACGACATGGACCTGGACGCACCATCCCTGGTGGAGAAAGTGCGCGCCGTGGAACTGGGTACCAGCCACTACATGGCCACCCCGGAGCATTTCCTGTGGCACGCCAGGGAGGCTGACGACGCCGGGAACGTTGCAGAATTCCTGTCCGCCGTAATCGTGGATGAAAAATCTGTGTGGGACTACAACCGGGGAGTGGTTAGCGAGGACGGAAAAACAAAGCAAGCTGGTCCCGCCCCCAAGGAATCCCTCAGGGCCATTTATCCCAGCGACGGCGTGCACGTGGCGGACAACCCGGCAGTGATCCTTGACGGAGATTGGGTGGGGAACCAGCAGCGCCTGGCGGCCCAGGACTTCCTCACGTTCGCAGTTACCGAACAGGGCCAACAAATTGTCAAGACATCCGGGTACCGGACCATCCAGGGCAAGTTGGATGCTGGAGTGGCGGGAACCGGACGGTACGCCGAGACGCTCCAGCCGCTGCCACTGCCCAAAGCGGAGGCGCTAACTAAAGTACAGGAGAGCTTCCCTGAGGTCCGCAAGCGGGCAAGGGCCTTGTTCCTGCTGGACATCTCGGAGTCCATGGTGCAGGAACCAGGTGTCACCAAGCTGCAACGGGCCAAGGACGCCGTCCGCAAGGCACTGGACCACTTCACCGGTGACGATGAGATTGGGCTGGCCGCCTTCTCCCAGGTAGGCGACGGCCCGTTGACGCCGGGCATCGTAAGCCAGGTCGCACCGTTCAAGACCAATAAAGAAGACCTCATCGCCAAGCTCAACGACCTCAAGGCCGTGGACGCCACGCCTCTTTTCGAAGCGGTGGGCCGCTTCGCCGGCGATCAAGCCAAGGACTACAAAGACACCTTCATCAATACCATCGTGCTTTTGAGTGACGGAAAAAACGACACCACCCACCCGGGAGACCTGGGTGGGCTCTCCCAACAGTTGAGCCATCAGAACCACTCGACGCCGGTGCTTGTCTTTACCCTCGCATACGGACCCGACGCCGACGTCCCCACCCTGCTGGAAATCGCCAGGGCCAGCGGGGCGCACTACTACGACGCCACCGATCCGAACAGGCTCGAAGAAGTCCTCGGCGAGCTGGTGACCAGTTTCTAGGCCAGGCGCCGGTCGTCGGAGATCCCGAAGTGTCTTAGGCAGGGTCCCTTACCTGAGGCAGGGCCCGGCGGCTTGGAATCCTGGCCGTTCACGCTCCTTGGCCATTGGACACTCAACTTGACGGGCCGCTCGCGGCACCCGGGCCGTCAAACAATGCGCTGTTGCTGCCCTGCGGCACCACGATGTGAACGGCGTTGCGCTCAACAGTGAAGTCGGTCGGCGTGATGGTCGCGATCTCGCCGTCGAGGTTTACCGACAGCGGTGGCTCGGTGACCAGCCGAAGTTGTCGGCTGGTCAGGTGGTTAACCCGGTCGTGCCCGACGAAGCTTCCGTCCTTGAGCAACCGTGCGATGTTCACGTGTTCCCGGATCGGCGCCCCAAGGATGGCGTAGACGTCAAGAGTATGATCGTCGATTCCTGCCGTCGGGGAAACCGTGTTGCCGCCGCCGTAGTGCCGGCCATTGCCAACGGCCACCTGAAGCAGATGCTCGAGCTTCATGGGCTCGTGGTCCCCCTCCGGAAACTCGAGGCGGGCTTGGAACGGCCGGTGCCGAACATACGCGCGCAGGGTGGCGATGGCGTATGCCAACGGTCCAAGTTGCCGCTTGAGGCGCGGGCTGAGAGCTTCGGTAACACCCACCGACAGTCCGACGGAAGCGACGTTGAGGAAGGGCTGACCGTTCGCCCGGCCGAGGTCGACGTCGACCACTTTCCCCTCCGCGATGGCAGTGCACGCCTGTGCCAGATCATCCGGTATCTCAAGCGTGCGGGCGAGGTCGTTGGCGGTCCCCAGCGGAAGAACGCCGAGCATAACGCCGGTACCGGCAACCCGACCGGCGGCACAACTCACCGTCCCGTCACCGCCCCCGACAACCACCAGGTCATGGCCGTCCGCAATCACACGGTCGAGGGTTTCGGCCAGCTCTGCCCCCGACAGCACGCGGTGCACGGCGGAGACCGGCACGCCGACCCTTTGCATAGTGTCCACCGCCAGTTCATGTGCGGCCGCCCCGCGGCGCGATCCGGCATTGATCACCACGGCAGCAGACCGCGCTTCCCGGGCCATTTTGGTGTGGGACATGTTAGGCCGAGCTAAGAGGCGGGATCGCTGCGTTTCGTCGGGTTATCGCCTGCAGCTGCAGCACGGACGTCGCCTTCCTCGTGCCCGCCCTTTCCCTTCCCGAACGGCAGCGCGTGCAGCAGCGGGTGGACGACGGCCATAACTACGAGGCCCCAGGCGAGGCCGACGATGGCCGAGCACAGGGTGTTCACAAGCCAGGCCAGGAAGCCTCCCACAACGGCGAGGCCGGCGAAGGGCTTCTCAAGGACATGGACAAGGTCATAAGGGGCGTGCCAGCCAAGGTCGTGTGCACCCTGCAGCATGATATGGCCGCCGACCCACAGCATGGCGATCGTCCCCACAAAAGTGATCGCGCCCAGCACGGCAGGCATCCCCTTGACGAGCAGCTCGCCAAAGCGCTTGGAGCCGGCAGAGTCCTTTGTGGTCAGGTGGAGGCCGATGTCGTCCATCTTGACGATGAGTGCAACGGCACCGTAAACCAGCACCGTGATGACGAGTGCCACCACCACCAGGATCAGCGCACGGGCCCACAGGGATTCATTAGCCACCTCGTTCATCGAAATGACCATAATTTCGCAGGACAGGATGAAGTCAGTGGTGATGGCACCCTTGATCACTTTGGCTTCCGCGCCCGGTCCGCGATCCACCGCCGGCGCATCTTCTTCCGAGGAGTGGTGGCCCCGGAGCTTGTGCCAGACCTTCTCAGCACCCTCGTAGCAGAGGTAGGTGCCGCCCAGCATCAGGATGAACGGGATCGCCCAGGGGACGAAGGCGCTGACCAGCAGCAGCGCCGGCAGGATGATGAGCAGCTTGTTCCGCAGCGAGCCCCAGAAGATCTTCTTGATCATTGGAAGTTCGCGGGACGGGTCCCTCCCGGACACGTACTGCGGGGTGACGGCGGCGTCGTCGATCACCACGCCGGCGGCCTTGGCGCCTGCCTTGGCGGCGCCGGCCGCGACGTCGTCCACCGAGGCGGCCGCTATGCGGGCAAGGGCTGCGACGTCGTCCAGCAGGGCGACGAGACCGCCGCTCACAGACCGCTCCCGCGCTTCTTGAGGGCGGACTGCAGGGCATGGAGGCTTCTGACGAGGCGCATAAGTGGCATGCTTCGGATTATACGGTGGCGGGGGCGCGACGCAGGCGTTAAGCGGGCCGAAGTAGTTATAGGCCGCGCAGGAAAGCCAACCCGCTGGCGGCCAACTCGTCCTGGCTCGGGGCCAGCGGCCGCCAGATGGAGGCCGCAACGGCAATCGCGGCGTTATCCGCAGTGAAACTTTCAATGTTCAGCGGTCCGTTGTACCCCACCTCGTCCAGCGCCTGCAGTAAGCCCTCCCAGTCGGTCTGGTCCCCGCCGGGGGCGCCGCGGTCATTTCCGGAAACCTGCACATGTACCACGTGCTCTCCGGCTGCCCGGACCGCAGCGGCCAGCGAACGCTCCTCGATATGAAGGTGGTAGGTGTCCAAAGCCAGGCCGACGCCGTTGCCAAGCAACGGCTCCAGCGCCTCAAGCGCCTGGTCTACCGTGTTGATCAAAGATGTTTCATACCGGTTCAGCGGTTCGACGCCAAGGACCACTCCCGCTTCCCGTGCCCGCGCCGCCACTGGTTGAAGATTTTGACGCAGCTCAGCGTAGGCATCCCGCCGCTGCCCGGCCGACATCCGCCAGACCCGGCCGGTCTGGGCGTAGAAAGGACCACAAACAGTGGGCGAACCGATACTGCTGGCCATGGTGATGCAGGCCATGAGGTAGGCCTGGGTCCGTTCCACGGAGGCCGGGTCCGCGGCGACGAGATCCCGGCCCGGCGCCATGGCACCAACAAGAAACGGTGAAAGCCCCGTCGCCTTCAGGGCCTGGCGCACTGCACCCGGCGTGAAGTCGCCGGCGTTCTCCAGGGGCAGTTCGACGGCGTCAAACCCCAGGGCGGCGATCCTCGCCAACTGTCCGCTCAAATTGGAGTCGGTCAGCGGAGACTCCCATACCCACGTGCTGATCCCGATGAGGCGCTTCACTCCGCTGCCTTCCAAACCGCCTGCAGGACACCGTCAGGGCATTTGCCGCCTCTGCCAGACGTCCGGGTAGCCGGGAAGGTCTTCTCCGCCGAACTTGGCGTAGTGCCCGCCGGGCATCCCCTGATTGCGCTGCAGCCAGTCGTCCAGTTCGTCCGCGAGGATGGGCTTTTGCGGGAGAACCCATTCGGCGGGGATCTGCTCACCCTTGAAGATCTTTTCCAGGGCCAGCAGCGGGGTCCGCCACTGGAAGTTGGAGTAAACGGGAGCCATGGCGTCGATGCCGGTTTCCTTCCACTTGGCCAGGAAGCTCATCTCGTCTTCGCCGGTCATCACCGGCAGGTCCTTGCCCGCATCCTCGAACGCCTCAAGGGCAGCCACCGCACCGTCTCCGGCGTCCATCCAGACGCCCCGGACGTCTCCGGTAGCGAGTTCATCAGAGATGATCTTCTTGATCTCAGTGGGGTCCGCTCCCGTGAAGTAGTCCTTGGCCTCAATTCCCTTTTCCTCGAAGATCTTCTTTGCTGCCGCCCACCGGTGTTCCAGCACGTCGACGCCGGGAAGGATCCGCAGGGCCACCACCTTGTCACCGGACTGCAGCTTGTCAGTCAGGAACGTGGCGGTGTCAATGCCCCAGGCAAAGCCGCCGATCGGGTGGATGAACGTGGTGGCGCAGTCCGTTTCCACGCCGCGGTCAAACACCACCACCGGCTTGCCGGTCTCGCAGGCGCGTTCCACAGCCTGGGTCAGGGCCGCTGTGGAGTTGGGCGAGATGACGAACGCATCGCAGTTTCCCTCGTCGATGAAGTAGTCAATGTCCGCGATCTGGGTGTTGTCGTTGTCCTTGGCGTCCCGGGTTTCCATCTCGGATATGGCCCCGGAGTCCTGCAGGACCTTGAGCTGCTGGTTCATGCTGATCCAGCCGGTCTGCCGCCACGGGTTCGAGATGGAAGCGTTTGCGAAGCAGACCTTTTTCGCTCCGGACGAGGCGAACTTTGCGGTGTCCGTCATGTCGCCGGCAATGTATTGCAGGTACGGCTGCTCCGCGTTTCCTTCAAACGTCGCCGAACGTTGCTCCAACTGCGCGTCGTAGAGGGCCTGATCAAACCATTCCTGGCTAGCCGCGGTGGTTTCCGCCGGCGAGCCGGTACCCGTTGCCGCCGTCGTTTCGGTAACTGACGGATCCGTGGTGGTACACGCAGTCAGCACCACCAGCGGCAACGCTGCCCCAAGTGCGATCACGCGAATAGAGTGTTTGCGCATCAGGCTCGATCTCCTCCTTGTTCGGTGCCCTGGTGGGGCATGGGTGCTGCGCTTAGCCGGTGCCGTTCGTCATGGGCAGCGGAAGTTGCTCCTTTGCGCTTGCGCTGCCAGGACTTGGACGCTGCTGCCACAGCGATGATGATGATTGCCCCCTGGACCGTGTCCCGCCAGGTGGCCTGGACACCCATGAAGTTCAGGAGGGTGAACAGCGCTTCGAGGGCGAACGCTCCGGCCGCCGCTGAGAGGACCCAGCCGCGTCCGCCTCCCAGCACCACGCCACCGAGGACGACGGCGGTGATCGCCGTGAACTCGTAACCCCTCCCCACCGAGGGATGTACTCCCGCGTAGCCCACGAGCAGGATGCCGGCCACAGTGGCCGACAGCGAGGAGATGATGAATGCCCGTGTCCGCACCCACCAGACGCGCGAGCCGGCAAGCTCAGCAGCCCTTGGATTGTCACCGACGGCGATGAGCATGCGGCCGAAGGGGCGGCGCATCAGGACGAACGCCAGGATGGCCACCGCCGTCAGAATGATCACGGGGTAGGGAATGATGTCCAGCACCGGGACATCCTGGATCCCGCCGCGCCCTATCTGGCGGAAGCTGTCGGCCGGGTTTCCCTGGGCTGCGCCGCCGGTCCAGTAGAGGACCAGCCCTAGCAGGGCCAGCATCATGCCCAGAGTCACAATGAAGCTGGGCACCTTCAGCAGCGTTGTGATCAGTCCGTTCACGAGTCCGATGAAGGCACCGAGCACAAACATCAGGATCAGGACCGGAATCACCCGGGAGTCGTCCTGCCGGATGAGGTTGCCGGCAACAATGACCTGCATGGTCACCACCGATCCCATCGACAGGTCGAATTCGCCGCTGACGATAACGAAGTACTGGCCGACGGCGGCGATGGCTATCGGGGCCGTCCTGCCGATGAACCGGATGAGGGAGCCCGGCTCCCCAAAGGAGGGATTCAGGACGATGATGGCTGCCAGGAGGCTGATCAACAGGATGAAGACGGCGCCGCCGGGGGTGCGCACCACCCGCAGGAGGCGCTGGGAACGGCTGGCGCGGTTCTGCCGGAGGACCGCGCTGCGCCCTGAGGGCAGTACCGCGCTCATGGCCCCTCCGCGGCTGCAGGCTGCGCGGGTGCAGCCTGCGCAGCCGGTGCTTCCGCGGAACCCTTCGAACTGAACCGCTCCGGCCTGGTGACGATCCTGCGGCGCGCGTACACGGCGACGGCGACGACGATCACCACGCCCCTTACCACGTCCTTGAGGAAGGGGTTGATCTGCATAACGGACATGATGTTGTCCAGCATGGCGAAGATGAGGACGCCGCCGAGGGTGCCGGTGATGGTCCCTTTGCCGCCGGCCAGGAGCGTGCCGCCGAGGACCACTGCGGCTATGGAGAGCAAATCGTACCCGCCTTGGGAACCCACCGTCGGGCTGCCAACGCCCAGCCGGCTGGCCAGGAGCAGGCCCGCCATTCCTGCAAGGAGCGAACAGATCACATGGGCCGTGATGACCGGTGCATCAATGCGGATCCCAGAGGTCCGGGCCACCGAAATGTCACCGCCCACGGCGTAGAGGTGGTGGCCAAGGCGGGTGCGGTGGAGCAGCAGCATGGCCAGGCCCGCGCAGGCCAGCATGATGATGGTCGAGATGGGAACAGGCCCCAGGCCCGTCGCCCCGACCAGCCGGAACGAGAACGGGGTCTGGCCGAAGCTGCCCTTGAAATTGGTTGCGAGGTAACCGCTGATGATCAAGCCCATGCCCAGCGTGGCTATGAACCCGTGCACGTTAAGGCGGGCCACAATCAGCCCGTTCGCCAGACCGATGACCGCTGCCGCAACCAACGTGAGCAGCACGCCGGGCAGGACGTTGCCCGGGTTGTTGGCCATCACGCCGGCGGCAATAAGGCTGGCCAGGCTGGCGACATAGGGAACCGAGAGATCCAGGCTGCCGGCGAGGATCACCAGCGTCTGTCCAATTGCGATGAAACCCAGGACGCTGGTTCCGGTCAGGATGCTGGAGATGTTGCCCTGGCTGAAGAAATTCCGCCCCACCGTGCTGACCAGCACTGCACCAACGATCAGCGTCAGCAGCGCCACCAGGTAGACGATTTGTGTGGAGGACAGGCGATCGATGAAGCTGCCGCGCGGTTTCATGTTCCTCCCCCAGATGCGATCCTGGCACCCGTTCCCAGCTGCAGGACTGCTTCCTCGGATGTTCCGGCCGGAAGCTCGCCGGCGAGACGCCCGTCACGCATGACCAGGATCCGGTCGGACATGCCGATGACCTCGGGCAGTTCGCTGGAGACCATGAGGATGGCTTTGCCTTCGGCTGCCAGCCTGCGCATCAGCCGGTACACTGCCACTTTGGCTCCCACATCTATTCCGCGGGTAGGTTCATCCAGCAGCACCAGGCGGGGGCGGATGGCCAGCCACTTGGCAAGGACCACTTTTTGCTGATTCCCGCCGGAGAGGTACTGCACCTCCTGGTCCAAGTCCCGGGCAACGACCTCGAGGGAGGAAAACACACCGGGGATTTCTGTTCTGACTGCACTTGTGCGGCGTGTGAACACTGATCGGATGACGGTCAGCGCGTTATCCAGGATGGACTGGTTCAGGCTCAGGCCTTCTGCCTTGCGGTCTTCGGTGATGAGGGCCATCCTCGCCCGGACCCCCTCCCTTGGTGACTTCGGCAGAAGCTCGCGGCCCTCCACCTTCATGGTGCCTCGGGTAAAGGGAGCGGCGCCGAAAATGGCGTGCAGCAGTTCAGTCCTGCCGGAGCCCTGGAGACCGGCCAGCCCGACAATCTCACCCGGACGAACGCTAAAGCTGATACCGTCCAGTTGGCCGTTTCCGGCACCGTGGAGTTCCAGGACCGGCTTGGCGGGGACGTCAGCGCTGTTCACTTCGGCACCGCTGCCTTCAGCGTCACCGTCCGTTCGGGGCAGCTTGTCCGGGAAGAAGGCGGAAATAGGCCGGCCCACCATCAGCCGGACCAGCCGTGCGTCGTCGAGTTCCGAGGCGGGACCGGTGCTGACCACACGGCCGTCCTTCAAGACTGTGATGACGTCGCACAGGTCGAAGAGCTCACGAAGCCGGTGGGAGACATAAAGGATGGCCGTTCCACGTTCCCGCAGGCGGGACACGATCTGGTAGAGGAGCTCAACTTCGGCGCCGGCGAGCGCAGCAGTGGGCTCGTCCATGGAGACGATCCGGGCGTCATAGCTGACCGCCTTGGCAATCTCCACTACTTGCTGTTCAGCTACGGTCAGGCTCCGCACCTGGGCGGTCGGTCGAATGGCGGTGATCCCGAGCGACTGCAGCAGCTCGGCCGTTTTCGCATTCATCAGCACCTTGTTCACCAGGACCCCACGGCGGGGCTCGCGGCCAAGGTAGATGTTCTCGGCCACTGTCCGGTCGGGAAGGAGGTTGAACTCCTGGAATACCGATGACAGCCCGGCTTCGTGGGCCTTCGTAGGGTGGCTGAAGTTGACTTCCTGGCCGTCCAAAAGCACTGTTCCCGCGTCCGGCTGATAGACCCCCGCAAGCACTTTCATCAGGGTGGACTTCCCGGCGCCGTTTTCACCCACGAGCCCGTGAACCTGGCTCCGATGAAGGGTAAGGTGGGCGTCTTCCAGAACGGGAATGCCGAAGAAACTCTTGGTCAATCCACGGACTTCCAGGAGTGGCCGCGTGGCCGCGGATCCTTGAGTGAGCCCACCGGGGATTGACGCCTCGCCCGTCCGTCTGTGGTTCTCCATCGATCCGCCCACGCCTAACTGTTACAGGGGCGGTTCCGTTCCGTCAAGGAAAATGATTGCTTGCTACTACAGGACGAAATCCAGCAGTTGTATCGAAGGTCATGAACCGGTAACGACAGTGCCACTGCTGTCACGTGTTAATAACCCTTGGGAGTGAACGCGGCTATCAACGGTGCCCCGTCCCTAGAATTAGCCATGGATTCGATCCCTGCGGTGATCCTCATTATCGGTGCCGCTTTCGCCTGGATTGGTTTGACGGTACTCGTCATCCTGAGGTTGCGCCGCCGTCGGAACGGGTCCTCATTGGTGGCTTCGGCTCCCCCTCCTGCCGAAGCCTCCAGCAGCCGTCCGCACAGGCCATGGCGCCGTGTCCGGCCCCTGACGGGACAGACCCCGAGCCGACGACGAATGCGGCCCGGGAAGGTACGCGGGTGATTGCTTCTGTCAGGTCAGGCTGCGATTGATGGACCTGCGGATACCGACGATCCTGACGGCGACTCCTGTCAGGACAAGGCCGACTCCCAACGCCATGAGCACCCAGACCGGAACCGACGCGGCGTCGATGTTCCGATAGCACTCTGCCGCCAGACCTGTAGTCCGGAGCTGCACGTCTGCCATCTCAGCCGCTCGGCTTTGCGGGATCAGCGGGCTACCGCACAACGGCCCCACTGTCTTCAAGCCGATAACAACACTAAGGATCTGGACGGCGAATCCCACTGCGATCGTCAAAATCCAGCCACGGCGTTGACTAAGGTCCTGAGGGATGCCCTTGGTCGTATTTCCCGGAGAATCTCGAACCGCCATGCTTAGAGCATAGTGGGCCTTCGCCTGCCTCGGGCACGGACGATCAGACCTTTGTAGGGTAGGTTACTTACGCAATTCCGGCCCGCGCTGCCGGCGGACAGTGCCGACTACGAGGTGGTAGCCTGCGCCACCACGCCCACGGGCGGGCTGTGCTTGAGGGGCTGCGGCGCTGGAATCGCCCGGTCGCCCTCATACTCCGGTGCTACGGACCTGCTGACCGCGGTGGGCTCGACTTCCTGCGGCGTGCCTACGGCTTTCACCCACGGCTGCCAAGCGCGGCGTGGTGGTGACATGGGGGTGACTTCGCCACCGCCCCCACCGTATTCCGGGCCATCGGGCAGGGGTACGCCGAATTGGTGATAATACGTCCGGAACGATCGCGCGATGAAGAATTCCATCGGGCGATTACCGATGCCAGCGACGACTGGCATCTGGCCCAGGGGCTTGGGTTCGAGGCCGTCCGGTTAATCGGGGAGGTGGGCGACGAAAGGACTCATACGTTGCGCGACTCCCTGAGCCGGAACCACATCCCGGCGGGTTTTCCACCCTGCAGGGTCCGACATGGCAGACCGGACGCTGGAGATTGCCGAAGCGATGGGGGTGACGCGCCCGCCGCCGGCGGACAAGGTCTTCGATGTGGTGGTGGTGGGAGCACCGGGATGGTGGCTACATCTTCGGCGCTGCGCCCAATGCGGCCACATTGGGCGCTGCGATTCATCACCCTCGCAGCATGCCAGCACCCACGCGCGGACCGTCGGTCACCCTGTTATAACGTCCTTTGAACCTGGGGAGGACTGGTTTTACCAGCACAACACGAAGAAGTTCTTCCGTGGCCCGCGGCTTCCGGATCCTCAGTCCAGACCACTGGAGCAGTCGGCACCTGCACCGGCAGACAAAGTGCCGGCAGACTGGCGGGACCGCATCCACCGGTAACTGCGGGTCCAGAACCAAACGTTTACCGCCTGCTAATGACCCAGGAGCAGGCATTGGCTAAAATCAAGGCTCGACGCTCAGTCGACCGGGGCCGCGGCGTCCGTCAGGCCGATAGGGCCCAGGCGAGCAGGGAGGCCAGCCGTGGACTTCATCCAGTCCGCTGAACATCAGCTCAACCCCTTCCCCCACTACGAGCGCATGCGGGAAACTGCCCCCGTCTATTACGACGAACAATCGGGAAGTTGGCACATCTTCCGGTACGACGACGTTCAGCGGGCACTGTCCGAATATGCAACATTTTCATCGCATATGGGCGGTGACGATGCATCGGGGACGGGCCAATTGTTCGCCTCGAGCCTGATCGCCACCGATCCCCCAAGGCACCGGCAGCTGCGTTCCCTGGTCACCCAGGCGTTCACGCCTAAAGCCGTGGATGCGCTGGCTCCCCGTATTGCCGCGCTCACCGACGAGCTTTTGGAGGGGATCGCGGCCCGCGGCAGCGGGGACCTCATTAAGGAATTGGCGTACCCGCTGCCGGTCATAGTGATCGCCGAACTCATGGGTATCCCCGCTCAGGACCGTGAGCGCTTCAAACAGTGGTCCGATGTAATTGTCAGCCAGACGCGGACGGGTTCGGAAAGTGAGAACCACTACGCCGCAATCATGGAGATGACGGAGTACTTCCTGGCCCTGATCGACCAGCGCAGGAGCCGGCCCGGCCAGGACCTGATCAGCACCCTGCTGGCAGCGGAGATTGACGGCCAAAAGCTGACGGTGCCCGAACTGCTCGGTTTTTGCGCTCTACTGCTCGTCGCAGGCAATGAGACCACCACCAATCTGATCGGCAACGCCGTGTTGTGCCTGACTGAGTACCCCGGCGCCATGGACCGCCTGCTGACGGAACCTGCCCTGCTCCCCCAGACCATAGAAGAAGTGCTGCGCTTTCGATCGCCGGTTCAGTCCATGTACCGCACGACGGCCGGGGAGACTACCTTGGGAAGGGAACTGATTCCCGCCGGCGCGCCAATCGTGGCTTGGATTGGCTCCGCCAACCGCGACGAGCGGCAGTTCCAGCGGCCCGCCGAGTTCGACGTGGACCGCGGCCAGAACCGGCATCTGGCGTTCGGCCACGGCATCCACTTTTGCCTCGGCGCGCCGCTTGCCCGGCTCGAAGCCAGAATCGCGCTGGGTGCCCTACTGTCCCGTTTGCCCGGTCTCTCCCTGGATCAGGGAGCCCCTTTGGAACGGATGGAAAGCACCATCATCTATGGACTGAAGGAACTCCCGGTGCGTTGGGAGCCTGCCTGACCAACACCGGCACGTGTGTCCTCAAGCTGGCGACCAGCCAGGGCTACACTTGGCGGGGTAAGGACGGATGGGGGGATCCTGGGCGGCTGTGCCTACGCTCCGCTGGTCGGTCGCAGCCAGCGAACAAAGGACCACCGTGACCTTCTTCAGGGACTTTCCAGTGCCTCCGATGCCGCCGCAACCACGGTCAACGAGATACCTCCCGCCACCTTGGGCAGCTGCACCCGCCTACGAGCTGCCGGCTGTAGTCCATCTCGGGAAGTTCCTGCACCAGAACGCAACAACGGTTATGGCGGTCAAAAGCGCCGACGTGTATTCGACCGGCTGCTCCTTCAGCCTCTCCTGGCTCTTCCGCCGCGGGGAGCAGTCTGACGAAGACTGGGCTGACCTGCAGCACCTGTTCTTTCAGCCAGGCATGGGCATCCGCCGTGGCAGGGAAAGGCAGACCGGGCTGCTGTTCGGCGTGCAGTTTCCGGATGGGGCGAAGGCCAGCACCGGAAGCCTCGGGCCGCATGGCTTGATGGAGACCGGCCAACAGCCGAAGCCACCGACACTCGTCCTGAACAACGGCGGAGGCAGTGGCGGCGATGAGGAATTTTCGGGCACGGGCCAGCTCTGGCTTTGGCCTCTCCCTCCTGCCGGCGAGCTTCGTCTGGTGGCCCAATGGCTCGACTTTGGGTTGGAGGAAACCTCTATCCCGTTGGATGGCAGGCTATTGCGCGACGCCGCTGCAGGCGCACAGGCTTTCTGGGCCGGGGAGGGTGGCCGGGGCGAGTAAAGCCAGTGCCCTGATCCTGGGCAGCTGGGCTTGGGTCGTCGTCGTGGTCTTCCTCCAGCCTGATCCCCCCTCGTACCCCCACCCAAGAGTTAACACAGGGCAACCGGCACCTGTTGTTTTGGACTACGGCTTTGCCCACTATTGAAGAGTGGGAATGAGGGACAAGCGGCACCTGACGTGGTTGGCACTGTGCCTGCTGGTTTCTTTGGGAGGTATGACGGGGTGCACCTATAGCTATCCTGAGCCGGTGAACACCCCGACGGCGGATCCCACGCCCACAACAGAGGCACCGCAGCCGTACAACAATACGGACGTCCTGGAGAAGGAAGCTGAGAACTACGCTGAGCTGTACCGGCTGCTGCGGGCGGTGCCGGGCCCAGTCCTCCTCTTTGAGGTTGGGCCACTGGACGGGCCGGTCAGGGGTTTTGGCAAATTCGAGAAGGTGCCGGAGGCCGGGCAGTACACCGTTACCGCTGCCTGTGTTGGTGCAACAGGCGCGAAGGTCTCCGTTGGCCAGGAGCATCCCGGTGCACCCTTCCGCCCAGTGGAACTCGAGTTGGATTGTGCCGGTGCCACGTCCCAAGTCATCGCCCTTGAACAGGGTTACCTGTTCGCGCATCTGGTACTGCCGGAACCGGGTGACACTCCCTGGACGGGCGCAGTTGGAGGGGTACGAGTGACCTCTTCACCACCCGATGCCCTTTGATAATCGATAGTGGTGACGTGGCAGGCAAGTTTTTCATGGGCCTAGGTGGAGGCCGCCGTCGAACGGGTGGCTAGGCTGGGTGGATGGCGACAGTTATTCTCGTGCGGCACGGCCGCACCACAGCCAATGCCACTGGACTGCTGGCCGGTCGGGCCGCCGGTGTCAGACTGGACCAGATTGGGCGCGAGCAGGCAGCTTCCACCGGAGAGCGGATAGCGGCAGTGCCGCTGGTTGGGGTGGTATCGAGCCCTCTCGAGCGTTGTCAGCAGACGGCCCAGCTCATCCTCGATCGCCAGGCTGGCACTCCATACGCGCCGTTGGAACCCGATCTTACCGAGTGCGACTACGGCCAGTGGCAGGGCCGCGCGCTCAGTGATCTCGCAAGCGAAGATCTGTGGTCGGCTGTGCAATCGCAACCGTCCGCCGTCATCTTTCCCGGCGGTGAATCCATGGCCGCGATGCAGGCCCGGGCGGTGGCAGCCATTCGACGCCACGACGCAGCCTTCGAAGCCGAGTATGGGCCAGGAGCCGTATGGGTGGCGGTTAGTCACGGTGACATCATCAAATCGATCCTCGCCGACGCGCTAGGCATGCACCTCGACCTGTTCCAGCGCATTAACGTGAGCCCTGCCTCCGTATCAATCGTGCGCTACAGCGCCAGTCGGCCAAGCGTCTACGCGACCAACACCGACGCCGGGGATCTTTCCTGGCTGTCGAACGGCCTCCACTCGGGAGATGCGCCGGTGGGCGGCGGTGCAGGGCAACAGGCACCATGAAGCGCATATGCCTAAAATGCTCTTATGCCTACACGTGTTCATGAGTTTGACTGGCCCGATCGGGTCGTCGTTGGAACCATCGGCGTTCCTGGGTCGCGCACGTTCTACCTGCAGGTGCGGGCAGGGACTCAGATCGTAAGTGTCGCCATGGAGAAGCAGCAGTCGGCTTTGCTCGCCGAGAAAATCGACGAGATTCTCGACCAGCTTCTCAACGTGGAGGGGAACCCCCACAGTGTTCCCACCAGTACTCCCATTGAGCTCGTCGACAACGACCAGCTGGACGCAGTTCAGGAGCAGTTTCGAACCGGTGCCATGAGCCTGGGTTGGGACCCGACGACAGCGCAGGTCGTCATCGAGGCCTACCCGATCACCGATGTCGACGATGATAACGACGACGAATCGCTTGATGAGAACGGCGCTGAAGTGCCCGAAATGTTGCTGGTGCGGATGCCGGTCGGCGCCGCCCGCGCATTCGCCAAGCGGACGCGAGAGGTGGTGGGCGCCGGGCGTCCCGCGTGCCCGCTCTGCGGTTACCCGGTGGACCCAGACGGGCATGTCTGCACTCTTCCCGAGGTCTGATGTCGGCGCCCGACCTGCTGACTGCCGAACTGACGCTCACCGGGCGCATCACGACGGCGTCGAATGCCACCTTCCTGGGCACCATCGGCGACACCGCGGTCGTTTATAAGCCGATAGCCGGGGAGAAACCGCTATGGGATTTTCCCGACGGCTTCCTTGCCCACCGGGAGGTCGCCGCCTACCTGGTCTCGGAGGTCCTCGGCTGGAACGTAGTGCCACGCACCTGGCTGCGCGATGGTCCGTTAGGCATGGGAATGGTGCAGCTCTGGCAGGAGACAGACCCCGACCAGAACGCGGTGGACCTCGTCGCAACGGACGACGTCGCCGAAAGCGGTTGGAAACACGTCCTCGAGGGTCAGGACGAGGAGGGACGAATGGTCGCCCTCGTCCACGAGGACACGCCGGCACTGAGACGCATGGCGGTGTTCGACGTCGTCGTGAACAATGCCGATCGCAAAGGCGCCCACATCCTTGCCATGCCCGATGGGCACCGGCATGGAGTGGACCATGGACTCACCTTTCATCAGGACCACAAGCTGCGCACGGTGCTGTGGGGGTGGCTGGGAGACGCCCTTACCACTGAGGAAACCGACGGCATCGAACGTGTCAGCGCAGCGCTGCACGGTGAGCTGGGCCAAAACTTGGCGAACCTGCTCAGCGCCGAAGAGATCGCCGTGCTCGCGGAGCGCTGCGCCCGGTTGCGGTCGGCCGGGCGCTTTCCGGCGCCAACGCGTGCGATGCCCGCGGTGCCCTGGCCGTTGTTCTGAGGGAGCTCAGGCTTGGTTTCGCATCTTAGTGCGGGAACAGCCCCGTACGAACTACGTACGGGGCTGTTGAAATTTGCTCTGCTTTGGATGGGCAGACGCAGTCTGAGGGGATTAGCGTTCGCGCTCAGTAGGATCGCGGACGTCGTCGTCTAGAAGTCCCAATCCTCGTCTTCAGTGTTAACAGCCTTGCCGATCACGTAGGACGAGCCCGAGCCCGAGAAGAAGTCATGGTTCTCGTCAGCATTCGGGGACAGGGCCGAGAGGATGGCCGGGTTCACGTCGGTAACAGAGGACGGGAACATGGCTTCGTAGCCCAGGTTCATCAGGGCCTTGTTGGCGTTGTAGTGCAGGAACTTCTTGACGTCCTCGGCCAGGCCGACGCCGTCATACAGATCATGCGTGTACTGGACCTCGTTTTCATACAGCTCGAAGAGCAGCTCGAAGGTGTAGTCCTTAATCTCCTGCTTGCGTTCCTCGGACAGGCCTTCGAGGCCCTTCTGGAACTTGTATCCGATGTAGTAGCCGTGCACGGCCTCGTCACGGATGATGAGGCGGATCAGGTCAGCCGTGTTCGTCAGCTTGGCCCGTGAGGACCAGTACATGGGCAGGTAGAAGCCCGAGTAGAACAGGAAGCTCTCCAGCAGCGTCGAGGCAACTTTGCGCTTCAGGGGGTCGTCGCCCTGGTAGTAGTCCATGACGATCTGCGCCTTCTTCTGAAGGTTCGCGTTCTCCGTGGACCAGCGGAACGCCTCGTCGATCTCCTTGGTGGAGGCCAGCGTGGAGAAGATGGAGGAGTAGCTCTTGGCGTGCACGGACTCCATGAAGGCGATGTTGGTGTACACGGCTTCTTCATGCGGAGTCAGGGCATCCGGAATCAGGGAGACTGCGCCGACGGTGCCCTGGATTGTGTCCAGCAGCGTCAGGCCGGTGAACACACGCATGGTGAGCTGCTGTTCGGCCGGCGTCAGTGTGTTCCACGACTGGACGTCGTTGGACAGCGGCACCTTCTCCGGCAGCCAGAAGTTGTTGACCAGACGGTTCCAGACGTCCACGTCCTTATCGTCCTGGATGCGGTTCCAGTTGATGGCCTCTACGTGGCTAAGCAGCTTGACCTTCTCGGTCATGTCATCCCCTATGCGTTGGGTGGTTTTCTCTAAGTTAAAGCGTACGACGGCGGGCGGGCACCCGCCGTCGTACTGTCAGGATTTGGTTGAAGCTTCAACTACAGCATGCAGCTGACGCAACCCTCCACCTCCGTCCCTTCCAGCGCGAGCTGGCGGAGACGGATGTAGTAGATGGTCTTGATGCCCTTCTTCCAGGCGTAGATCTGGGCCTTGTTGATGTCGCGCGTGGTGGCGGTGTCCTTGAAGAACAGCGTCAGGGACAGGCCCTGGTCCACGTGCTGGGTGGCAGCGGCGTAGGTGTCGATGACCTTCTCGTAGCCGATCTCGTACGCATCCTGGTAGTACTCCAGGTTGTCGTTCGTCAGGTACGGGGCCGGGTAGTAGACGCGGCCCAGCTTGCCTTCCTTGCGGATCTCGATCTTGGACGCCACCGGGTGGATCGAGGAGGTGGAGTTGTTGATGTAGGAGATTGAGCCGGTGGGCGGAACAGCCTGCAGGTTCTGGTTGTAGATGCCGTGCTCCATAACGGAAGCCTTCAGCGCCAGCCAGTCAGCCTGCGTGGGGATATGCACGTTCTTGAACAGCTCGCGGACCTTTTCGGTCTGCGGCAGCCATTCCTGCTCCGTGTACTTGTCGAAGAACTCGCCGGACGCGTACTTGGACTTCTCGAAGCCGCCGAAGGTCTGGCCGGTTTCGATGGCCAGCAGGTTGGAGGCGCGGACCGCGTGGTACACCACCGAGTAGAAGTAGATGTTGGTGAAGTCCAGGCCCTCTTCGGACCCGTAGTGGACCCGCTCGCGCGCCAGGTAGCCGTGCAGGTTCATCTGGCCCAGGCCGATGGCGTGGCTCTGGTCGTTGCCCTTGGCGATGGACGGCACCGAGGTGATGTTGGACATGTCAGACACAGCCGAGAGCGAGCGGATGGCCGTCTCAATGGTCAGGCCGAAGTCCGGCGAGTCCATGGTCTTGGCGATGTTCAGCGAGCCCAGGTTGCAGGAGATGTCCTTGCCGGTGTCCGCGTAGGACAGGTCATCGTTGTACGTGGTGGGCTGGGAAACCTGGAGGATCTCCGAGCACAGGTTGGACATGATGATCTTGCCGTCAATCGGGTTGGCCCGGTTCACGGTGTCCTCGAACATGATGTACGGGTAGCCGGATTCGAACTGGATCTCGGCGAGGGTCTGGAAGAACTCGCGTGCCTTGATCTTGGTCTTCTTGATCCGGGAATCGTCCACCATCTCGTAGTACTTCTCGGTGACCGAGACGTCGGAGAACGGCATGCCGTAGACGCGTTCCACGTCGTACGGGGAGAACAGGTACATGTCCTCGTCGCGCTTGGCCAGCTCGAACGTGATGTCCGGGATGACAACGCCCAGCGAGAGGGTCTTGATGCGGATCTTTTCGTCCGCGTTCTCGCGCTTGGTGTCCAGGAAGCGGTAGATGTCCGGGTGGTGCGCGTGCAGGTACACGGCGCCGGCACCTTGGCGGGCACCGAGCTGGTTGGCGTAGGAGAAGCTGTCTTCGAGGAGCTTCATCACGGGGATAACGCCGGAGGACTGGTTCTCGATCTGCTTTATGGGCGCGCCCACTTCGCGGATGTTGGTCAGCGCAAAGGCCACGCCGCCGCCGCGCTTGGACAGCTGCAGCGCGGAGTTGATGGACCGGCCGATCGACTCCATGTTGTCTTCGATGCGCAGCAGGAAGCAGGAAACCAGCTCGCCGCGCTGCTTCTTGCCGGCGTTCAGGAACGTGGGGGTGGCCGGCTGGAAACGGCCATCGATGATCTCGTCCACCATCTGCAGGGCGAGCTGCTCGTTGCCGCGGGCCAGGTGCAGGGCAACCATGCACACGCGGTCCTCGTAGCGCTCCAGGAAACGCTTGCCGTCGAACGTCTTCAGTGTGTAGGACGTGTAGAACTTGAACGCGCCCAGGAAGGTCTCGAAGCGGAACTTCTTTTTGTAGGCGCGGTTGAACAGGTCACGGATGAAGTTCATCGTGTACTGGTCAAGCGTCTCGCGCTCGTAGTAGTCGTTCTTGACCAGGTATTCGAGCTTCTCTTCCAGGTCATGGAAGAACACGGTGTTGTTGTTCACGTGCTGCAGGAAGTACTGGTGAGCGGCCTCGCGGTCCGCTTCGAACTGGATCTCGCCGCTGGGGCCGTACAGGTTCAGCATCGCGTTCAGCTCGTGATAACCCAGGCCCTTGTAGGCGGCGGGCATCTCGGGCTTCTGGGCCCTGGTTACTTCTGTGTCTGCGACAGTCGTGTCCAAAACGTGTCCAATCCATTGTTTACGCGGGCAACGTCGTCTGGCGTGCCCATTAATTCGAAGCGGTAGAGGTGCGGTACTCCGCACTTGGCAGCGATGATGTCCCCCGCCAGGCAGTAGGTGTCCCCGAAGTTTGTGTTGCCGGCGCCGATGACTCCACGGAGCAGCTGCCGGTTCTGCGGAATGTTCAGGAACCGGATGACCTGCTTCGGGACAGAACCCTCTCCTCCCGTGCCGCCGTAGGTGGGCACCACCAGCACGAACGGCCGGGTGGCGAGGAGGGGTGCGTCTTTGGCGAACAGCGGAATCCGGGCCACCTCGCGGCCAAGCTTCGAGACAAAGCGGGTGGTGTTCTCGGATGCCGAGGAAAAAAAGATGAGCTGGCTGCTGGTGACAACCGGCGGAACCGCCCCGGGATCCCCCACGCGCTGAGCCGCGTGAACATCCTGGGAGGTGCGGGATTCCTGTGCCGTGTAGAATTCCTGGGCTGCTGGTGCGGCCGTGGGAGTCACCTCAGCTGGTTGTTGGTTGCCGGCAGAAAAAGTGTGGCCCCTAGGCCACGGAGGAAACTGCGGAAAGCGCAAGTTCCTCGATCTTGTCCGGGCGGAAGCCTGACCAGTGGTCCTGGTCGGTGACCACAACGGGGGCCTGCATGTAGCCCAGTGCCTTCAGGCGCTCGAGGGCCTCGGCGTCCTGGGAGATGTCAACGCTCTGGTAGGTAATGCCCTTTTTGTCGAGCGCCCGGTAGGTGGCGTTGCACTGAACACAAGCAGGCTTTGTGTAAACCGTTACGGTCATGGTTCCTGTCCCCTTTACTGAAAACTTGCTCGTCCGGTGTTCCCGCCCAAGCTGTACCTAGATACTACATCTAGTGCAGACGCCTCTTTGGAACCCCTAGATGATGTATTACAAGTATGTCATTTAATGCACCTTTAATCCACAGGGAGGGGCCTGCAAAATGTCCGGAATCCCGCTGTTTTTGCGGACGCAATCCACATCCTGTGGAGTACTTAGCCACATTTAACGCCCAGCGTGTCGAGGAAAAGACGGCGTGTCGCCCGCAGCCCAAGGGCAGGTTCCGCGCCTCCCGGGACAGCCCAAAGGGGCCCCGAAGTGACCTTCGGAACCCCTTGTGGTGACTAACCCCACTGACCTTCACGACGGCGGCTGCCGGCACCTCCGCGGCGCCGGCAGTTCCGGCTGCTAGAGCTGGACCTCCCGGCGGTCCAGCACGATCTGCTGCACATCCAGGTAGCCGGACTGGAAGCCCGCCCGGGAGTAGCACAGGTAGAACAACCACATCCGCTGGAACACCGCATCAAACCCCAACTCCCCCACCTCGCGCGAGCGCTCCACGAACCGTTCCTCCCACAGCCGCAGGGTGGCGCCGTAGTGGTCCCCCATGCCCATCCGCTCCCGCACGCGCAACGTGGTGTGCTCCTGCGTCACGCCCTCGATGGCACGCACGGACGGCAGGAATCCGCCCGGGAAGATGTACTTGTGGACCCAGGTGTAGGCGTTCCGGGTGGCAAGCATCCGCCCGTGCGGCATGGTGATCGCCTGGATGGCCACTTTCCCGCCGGGCGCCAGCACGCGGTCGATGGTCTGGAAGTAGATGGGCCAAAACTCGTAGCCCACCGCTTCGATCATCTCAACGGAGACGATGGCGTCGTACTCGCCCTCCACGGCCCGGTAATCCTGCAGCGCCACCGTCACCTGGTCCGCATAACCGGCGGCCGCGATGCGCTCCTGCGCGAGTGCCTGCTGCTCACTGGAGAGGGTGACGCTGTAGACGATGGCGCCGCGGGCCGCAGCCCGGAGCGCCAGTTCGCCCCAGCCGGTACCGATTTCCAAAAGCCTGGTCCCGGCGCCAACGCCTGCCTTGTCCAGCAGTCTTTCAATCTTCGCCTGCTGCGCTTCGGCCAGCACCTCATAGGCAACAGCGGAGAGCGGTCCGGTTTCCAGCGGAAACAGCGCCGACGAATAGCTCATCGTGGAGTCGAGGAAGGTGGAGAACAGCTCGTTGGACAGGTCGTAGTGCCGCGAGATGTTGCTGCGGGTGTTCTGCTCGGCGTTGCGTTCCTGCCGTGGCGTGCGCGGCAGGTAGAGGGCCCGCAGCTTCTGGAGCGGCACGGGAATCAGCGTATCCACCGAGGCGGCAAAGACTTCCAGGACGCCCGCCAGGTCGCTGGCCTCCCAGTCCCCGGCCATGAACGACTCGCCCAGCCCGATCAGCCCGTTGTCGCCGATCCTGGCTTCAAATGCCTCCGGCCGGACCATCACCATCACCGGGCCGCCGGCGCCGCCGGTGCCCAGGACCGTGCCGTCCGGGTACTCAACACGCAGGGGCAGCCGCTTCACGGCCCCTTTGAAGAGGAGACCCGCAGCCCTGCCTGCCACTGCCGCTTTGGCGCCCGACGGCGGCTGGGCAACTTCCGGCCATACCTCAGGATCGATGGCGGCGGGCGACGCCGGGGCTCCGGCGGCGGTCCAGACGGCGGCATAGTGCGCGGCGGCCACGCCCGAACGTCCAGCGTTGTGCCTGGCTTTATCCAGGACAGGAGCTGCAGTTGTTTCGTTATCGTCGATCAGTGTCATTGAACTGCCTCCTGTGAGGGATGATGTGGCCGGGCAACGACAGGCAGGCGCCTGGCCCAGAGTTTGATGCCCTGTACCCGGATGAGCGCGGATACCAGCAACGGCGCGGCCGGCACTGCAAGGGCCGCTGCCAGGATGTTCGGGACCGTGGCCGGGCGGCGTGTGCCGTCCATGCTGGCCACGAACGGGCTGTGGCCTTCACGGTCCAGCACGATCGAAACGGCTAGCCGCTCCCCCGGCGCCGGCAGCTTCATCAGGTATTGCCCGTCCAGGTTGTTAAAGGGTGAAACATGGAACGCCTTGGGGACAGCAGCCCGCCCCGCCGGATCCGTCCGGAGGAGGTAGCAGTGACGCTCCCCGT
Organism: Arthrobacter sp. Z1-9; assembly: GCF_054792695.1. NCBI lineage: Bacteria > Bacillati > Actinomycetota > Actinomycetes > Micrococcales > Micrococcaceae > Arthrobacter > Arthrobacter sp. Z1-9. The sequence goes on from NZ_CP096456.1 coordinate 2,360,546, forward strand.
ACGTGTTGTGGACTTCAGCCACGACGCACTCGAGCTCCCCGGTGGACCGGTAGCACCAAAACAGCGAGAGTGGATTGAAGACGTAGCCAAAAACCCTGGCGCTGGCCAGCATGTCGATGGGGCCGCCGTCGGGCTCTATCCCCTGCGTGCGCAGGTATCGTTCAATGTTGCTGCGGATGGTGTCGCCCGGATCGCCCAGGTGGTCCCCCGCGCGGAACCCGGCCAGCGGCCGCAGCAGGAACGGAAGCCGCGGAAGCCTGTCCACATTTACGAACCAGCTATAGCTGCGGTACGTGAACGCGTTCTTGAGAGGTGTGCGCCGTACATGCGAAATGGAGGTGCGGTAGATGGCTGCACCGGTGGTCATGCGGGTTCCGCCACGGGAGCAAGCTCCCGTTCGCCGTCATCCGACGCCCCTGAGTCGTCGGCCGGCAGGACGGGATGCCAGGAGCGGCCCAGCGATTCGGCCGCCCGGACGCCGGCACGCGCACCGTCCTCATGGAAGCCCCAGCCCAGATAGGCGCCGGCGTAGGCAATCCGGTGGTCGCTGAGTGCGGCAATTGCCTGTTGCGCCTGCAGCGATTCCGGGGTGTACTGCGGGTGCTCGTACACCATGCGCTCAATTACGGCGTCATCGTCAATGAGCTCCGACTCCCCCAGGCTCACCAGGTACGGCCTGCCGTCAACCGGGTCCAGCCGCTGCAGCCTGGTCAGGTCGTAGGTGACCAGGACCTTGTCCGGCCGGGCATCGCAGGACGGCAGGCGGTAGTTCCAGGACGCCTTCGCATTGTCGGCGGCGGGGAGGACAGCCGGATCCCGGTGGAACACGGTGTGGTTCACGGAGTAGGGCATCCCGCCCAGCGCTTCCTTCTCCGCCGGCGTCGCGTCGGCGAGGAACCCGAGTGCCTGGGCCGGGTGGGTGGCAATCACGACGGCGTCGAAGTCTTCCAGCCCGTGCTCGGTTGCGAGCTCCACCCCTTCCGGCCGGCGCCGGATGGCAGTGACAGGAGTGCTGAGCCGGACATCCGTCAGCGTGGCGGCGAGCTTCTCCGCGTACCGGGCTGAACCGCCGGTGACGGTCCGCCACTGCGGCGAACCCTTCACGCCCAGCATCCCGTGGTGGTCCAGGAAAGTGAAGAGGTAGCGGGCCGGGTAGGCCAGCGCGGTAGTGGAGTCGCAGGACCAGACGGCACTGACCACAGGGGTCATGAAGTGGGAAATGAAATATGGACTGAAGTCTTCCCGTTCCAGGAAGTGCCCGAGGGTCAGGTCCGTATGGGCGGCATGCGGACTGGCCGCCGGGATGGGATCTGTCTTCAGGAGCGCCCGCGCCTTGCGGTAAAAGCGCGTCACCTCCAGCAGCATCAGCAGATACCGTCCCCGCAGCAGGCTGGAGGGCCTGGCAATGATCCCCCGGCCGCCGTCACGGGCTCCGGCGTACTCCAGGCCGCAGCCGTCACACCGGACGGACATGCTCATTTCGGAGTCCTGCGTCTGAACCCCCAGCTCAGCGAACAGCCGCAGCAGGGTGGGATAGGTCCGCTCGTTGTGGACGATGAAGCCGGTGTCGACGCCGACAACGGACCCGTCCGGTTGCGGAAGATCGTGCGTATGGGCGTGCCCGCCCAGCCGCGTGTCCGCCTCGAAAAGGGTGACGTCGTCCTCCCGGTTGAGGACGTAGGCGGCAGTCAGGCCGGCCACGCCGCTGCCGATGACGGCCACGCGCCGTCGTCTGCCTCCGGGCACTGCTGGGTCAGGTGACAATTTATGCTCCTCTGCTGAACATTTGCCAAGGGTAGGTATACAGCGGGCAATTCGACGCCGGTGCGGCCGCGGATGGGTGCCGTTTCCGTCAGCTTCGTCAGCGCCGGGCAGCGGAGTACTGTGGGCAGGTGGTAAATCCGGTACACCTGAAGACCCTTCTGGAGGTCACGCGGCTGGGCTCGTTCGCGGCCGCCGCAGCAACGCTCGGCTACACAGCCTCGGCTGTCTCCCAGCAGATGTCCGCGCTGGAACGTGATACCGGCGTCGTCCTGTTCCAGCGTTCCGCGCGCAGCGTGGTGCCCACGGAAGCCGCCGTCGTGATGACCCGGCACGCCGCCAAGGTGCTCACGGACATGGAGGCACTGCTGGCCGCAGCGTCAAAGACCCAGGACACAGCCAACCAGGAACTGAGGCTGGGGATCTTTCCCAGCCTCGCAACGTACGTCCTGCCCCGGATCCTGAAGAACCCCGCATGGAAAAACCTGGGCATCGACCTGAAAGTCTCCGTGGCGGAACCGGGCCAGACCATCCAGGGGCTGCGCACCGGCGGTGACCTGGACCTGGCCGTGGTCTTCCAGGTGGGCCAGACGGGGTTCGCGTGGCCGAACACCATTAACCGGCAGTGGATCGGCGACGACAACTTCCGGGTGGTGCTGCCCGCCGGCTGGGGATTCCGGACTGACGCGAAAGTCGCAGCGGACCACCTGTCCGAGATGCCGTGGATCATGCACCACCCCGGCACCAGCGATGCCATGGTCATCGAACGTCTTTTCGCGGGCTGCAACCTGCATCCGCGCGTGGTGGCCCACAGCGACGACTTCCACGCAAGCCTCGAGATGGCTGCCGCAGGGCTGGGGGCGGCGCTTGTTCCCGAACTGGCGCTGCGCCACCGGCCTGAGGGAGTAGTGGTGCTTGATGTTCCCGAGATCAGGCTGGCCCGCAACGTTTTCGCGCTGCTGATCAATGACAGGAAAACCGCCCGGGTGCAGCTGTTTGTTGACCTGCTGGCCGAGACCCTGGCGGGCATGCGCACTGCAGTGAATTAGGCCCGAACGCTGGAATGCACCGCACTTCGGGTCTATGTTGAAACTATGAACAAGGTAGCGAGCCAGCACTTTGGAGAGATCGAGCTCAACCACGGCAAGGATCACCTCATCGCCGCCAAGCATGAACTGCGCGGCCACCCGCTGGAAATCGACCTGAACGTCACCGCCCATGACCATTTCGACGAGGCCGCCCTGCGCAAGGTCGATTACCGGTTGCGCTTCCTGCCCGAGCTGGTTGACGAGGTGCGGGACATGATCGCTGAGGAGCTGGACCAGGAAGGCACCAGCCCCCAGGAATACCTCCATTTCCACTGCAACGCACTCAAGGATGAGCACCTGCAAAAGGTTTTCGGTGTGACCGAGCGCAGCCAGCTCACCAACGAAGTGTTCCTCAAGGCACTGAAGCTTGGTCACGTCCGCATCTACCCCGGCCAGCCCGAGCGCTACTTCGTTCTGGACTTCACCCTGGGCGAGCACTTCACCGATGAGGTCCTGGTGGCGTCGGCCGATGAGGACGGCGTGGTGGACGACGAGATCGTCTGGTCCTGACAGTCCAGTAGTTAAAGCGCGACGCCGGCCGGTCACCTGAGGTGACCGGCCGGCCGTTCGCCCGCTTCTCAAGGTTCAGTGCGCTGGGCGCACCGGACCTTGAGCCTCTGCGGGCTCTCTTACAGAAACTACTACTTGGCTGTTTCCAGCAGCCCGGCGCGGACTGTCTTGGTGGCCGCCACCAGGTTGCGCAGGGATTCCTCGGTCTCGGTGTAGCCGCGGGTCTTCAGGCCGCAGTCCGGGTTGACCCACAGCTGGCGGGACGGCACGTGCTTGACGGCGGTGCTGAGCAGCTCGGTCACTTCCTCGGTACCCGGAACACGGGGCGAGTGGATGTCGTAGACACCCGGACCAACGCCGCGGCCGAAGCCGTGGGACTCGAGGTCGTGCACAACCTCCATGCGGGAACGGGCGGCCTCGATGGAGGTCACGTCAGCGTCCAGGCCGTCGATCGCGTCAATTATCACGCCGAACTCCGAGTAGCAGAGGTGGGTGTGGATCTGGGTGGCGTCGGCCGCACCGGCGGTGGCCAGGCGGAAGGAGTCCACGGACCACTTCAGGTAGTCGGCGTGGTCCGCCTTGCGCAGCGGAAGGAGCTCGCGCAGGGCGGGCTCGTCCACCTGGATGACCTTGATGCCGGCGGCCTCAAGGTCAGCGATCTCGTCGCGCAGAGCCAAGCCAACCTGGTTGGCGGTCTCGCCCAGCGGCTGGTCATCGCGGACGAAGGACCACGCCAGGATGGTGACCGGACCGGTGAGCATCCCCTTCATGGGCTTGCTGGTCAGTGACTGTGCGTACTCGGCCCACTCAACCGTGATGGGCGCGCTGCGGGTGACGTCGCCCCACAGGATGGACGGACGCGTGCAGCGCGAACCGTAGGACTGGACCCAGCCGTGGACGGTGACGTCGAAACCTTCGAGGTTCTCGGCGAAGTACTGCACCATGTCGTTGCGCTCGGGCTCGCCGTGCACGAGGACGTCGTAGCCCAGCTCTTCCTGCAGGTCCACAACGCGCTTGATCTCGTCCTTCATGAGCTTTTCGTACTGCTCGTTGGTGAGATCGCCCTTGTTGTTGCGGGCGCGGGCCGAACGGATCTCCGGGGTCTGCGGGAAGGAGCCGATGGTGGTGGTGGGCAGCGGCGGCAGGTGCAGTGCCTCTTCCTGGGCGGCTTCGCGGACGGAGTATTCGGAGCGGGAGAAGTCCGCGGCGGTCAGGGCCTCGGTGCGTGCCCGGACGTCTGAACGGCGTACGCCTTCGGCGGTGGCACGGGAAGCGATCACTGCGGTTGCTTCGTCGATGGCTGCCTTCGCGGAGGCGGGATCGGCCAGGTACGAGGCGAGGGTCTTGACCTCCACGGCCTTCTGGTCGGAGAAGGCGAGCCAGCTGCGGAGCTGCCCGGGAAGCTGCGTTTCCTCGGCGACGTCGTGCGGGACGTGCTGGGTGGAGGTGGACGTGGAGACCGCGAGCCTGGCGGCGGCTTCCTTCAGTGCATCGAGCTTCGCAGCGGATGCGGCCAGATCATTGCGCCAGATGTTGTGGCCGTCCACGACGCCGGCAACCAGGGTCTTGTTGCCCAGGCCGGCGAGTGCCGCGGCAGAGGGAACGGCGCCCTTGAAGACGTCAATGTGCAATGCCTCGATGTTGGTGGCCGCGAGGGTGCCAAGCTGGCCATCAAGTGAGCCGTACGGGGTGGAAACAAGGATCTGCGGACGGTTGGCCGCTGCGGTGAGAACCTCGTAGGCGCGGGCAACGGCTGCTTCGACTTCGCTGGCCGGGGTGTCCTGGTCAACCACGAGGGCGGGCTCGTCCAGCTGGACCCAGCCGGCGCCGGCTGCTGCGAGCTTCTCGAGCAGCTGTACGTAGACGGGCAGGATGTCCTCAAGGCGGGACAGCGGCCCGAAGCCGGCCGGGGCGTCGTCGGAAGCCTTGGAAAGCAGCAGGTAGGTGACGGGGCCAACAATGTACGGGCGGGTCTCGATGCCGTTGGCCAGGGCGAAGGCGAACTCGTCAACCTTGGCGGTGGAGGCGAGGGTGAACTCGGTCTCCGGGCCGATCTCCGGCACCAGGTAGTGGTAGTTGGTGTCGAACCACTTGGTCATCTCCAGCGGCTGCTGTTCTTTGGTGCCGCGGGCAAGGGTGAAGTAGCCGTCGACGTCGAGCTGTCCCTCAGCGTTGAGGAGCTTGCCGAAGCGGGCCGGCACGGCGCCGAGGTGGGCTGTGGTGTCCAGGACCTGGTCGTAGTAGGAGAAGGTGCCGGGCACCGCTGCGGCTTCGGTCAAGCCGAGCTCCTGCAGGCGCTTGGCGATGGTCAGCTGGATGTCTTTGGCCACGGCGTCCAGGGCGGCGGCGTCGATCTTGCCGGCCCAGTAAGCCTCCACGGCCTTTTTGAGTTCGCGGCGGCGGCCAACGCGGGGGTAGCCGAGGAGCGAGGCGGACGGGAAAGGGGTGTTGCTTTTAGGCATGGCAAATCCTCAGGTAGGAGCTGGGTTTGAAAGTTTGGGCTTGAAGCCGGGGGCTATCGCCGTGCGGCCGGCGGCGGGTTGCTCAGCTGGCGAGCTGGGGCCGGGCAATGGCAGCACGCCGGCTGCCGGCACGGGAGCGCCGAGGAAGTGCCAGCTTGTCCAGCACCTCCAATGCGCTTTGGTGCTCGTTAAAGGTGTAGAGGTGGATGCCGGGTGCTCCTGCATCCAGGGCGGCGTTGGCCAGGTCAACCGTGGCGCTGACTCCGATCCGGAGCCGTTCGAGGTCGCTGTCCGCGGCCGCCAGGCGTTGCATCAGTTCGGCTGAGGGCTCCACTCCCGCCAGTTCGCCCAGCCGTTTGAGCCGGCGGAGGCTGGTCAGCGGCATGACGCCGGGAATGATGGGGATGGTGACACCGGCACGGCGTGCCCGGGTAAGGAGGTCGGCGTACTGCTCCGCATGGAAGAAGACCTGGGTGATAGCGAAGTCAGCGCCGGAGCGCTGCTTTGCGAGCAGCACCTCGACGTCGTGCTCCTCGCTCGGTGATTCCGGGTGCCTGGTGGGGTATGCCGCCACGCCAACCGCGATCTTTCCGGCGCACAGCAGTGCCGACCGGCGCTGCTCCACCCGGCGGATGAGTTCGATCAGGTCCTGGGCGTAGCGCAGGGAGCCGGCAGCAGGTTCGCCGCCGTCCTTGGGAAGGTCACCGCGCAGCGCGAGGATCCCTCGAACACCGGTGTCCAGCAGTTCGCCGATGATCCCGGCCAGTTCCTGCGGTGTGTTGCCGACGCAGGTCAGGTGGGCCAGCGGCCGGAGGGTGGTTTCGAGCAGGAGCCGGTTAATCAGTTCGACGGCGGTGTCCCGGTTGGAGCCGCTGGCACCATAGGTGACAGAGACGTAGTCCGGTTCGGTGCTTTCGAGCTCCCGGATGGTGGTCCACAGGGTCTCCGCGGCTGCCGGCGACCGGGGCGGGAACAACTCGTAGGAAAGCGCCACCGGGGCGGCGTCGGAGAGATGTGGATGTGTGTCAATTAGGCTTGGTGGTGACATTTGCGTCCTTGGCTTTGGGCCATTGAGGGCTGCCCGCCAAAAGTTGTGACGGGACACCGGCAATGAATTGAGTTTGGGGAACACGGAAGAACTCCACAAGGACGCAGCCGCGACTGTTACGCCTGGAATGAAGTTGTCCGTGAGCAAATGTCAGGCCCACATGGGGGCACCCACACCCTCCGTAACGGAGGATCGCTGACACGTTACCGCGGTAACTTGTATAGAACTCTAGGAGTGGCAGGATGGGCATTCAAGTCCACTCCGAATTAAGACGCAGTCTTACGCCTTATTTCTTCGCCCGGCAGAACATTCTTCGCTTCAATGGCCCTTCCCGTCACCGCATCCGCCGCCCGTTGCCAAGGGGTTCTGAGCCCTCCGGCATCGCGGCCCCTCCCCACCCGCGCCGTCCCGGGTCTATCCTTTTGACATGAGCGAGCTTCCAGCCAGTTACAAGGAGTTTCTCGCCGACAAAAGCGAGATGTTCATCAACACCGTCAAACCTGTCCTGCAGCAGTCGGCTGCGGACAAGCTGCACGGGGTCCGGGTTGTCTACAACCCTGGATCGACCGGCCACCAGGCACACCTTGACGACAGCCTCCCGTACGGGGTGGTCCTGGAGGATATCGACTAGCAGGTTCAGGCCAAACCGTTTGTGCTGCTGTGCAGGCTCAGCCCCTGACCGCGCCCGAGAGTGCGAACGAGCTGCCGGCACCCTTGGCAACCATGACGTAAAGGGCCAGGACCGGCAGTGAGTACAGGATGGAAAACGCGGCCAGCTGGCCGTACGCAACGGCCCCGTGCTGTCCAAAGAAGCTGAAGATGGACACGGCGGCCGGCTGGTTTGCCTCGGACAGGAACAGCACAAAGGGGACGAAGAAGTTCCCCCAGGCCTGGATGAACACAAAGATAAACACGACGCCCAGGCCCTGGCGCATGAGCGGCAGGACGATGGTGCGCAGTGCGGTCATCCTCGACGCCCCGTCCACCCACGCCGCTTCCTCCAGGGAAGCGGGCACGGCATCCATGAAGTTCCGGGTCATCCAGATGGCCATGGGCAGGGCGGTGGTTGCCATAAAGAGGATAGTGGCCGGCATCGAGTCGATCAGTTCCAGCTGAACGAACACCCCGTAGACCGGCACCATGATGGCCGTAATGGGAAGGCAGGTGCCGAACAGGACGGCGTACATAAACGGAGTATTGAACCTCGACGTGTAGCGGGACAGCGGGTAGGCGGCCAGCACAGCTGCCACGAGGGTGACGGCCGCGGTGCCGGTGGAGAGCACCAGGCTGTTCCACAGCGGCTGGAGCAGCAGCGCGGGTGTCATGATGGCGGCAAAGTTCTCCAGGCCAGGCTGGGCTGGCACCCTCGTTTCGTGGCTGGCGTCAGCGTCCAGTGACGCCAGCACCAGCCACAGCAGCGGCAGCAGGAAAGCGGCGCCGAGCAGCAGCAGGGACAGATCCGCGGGAATTGTGCTGCGGTACCGCCCACTGGCCCGGCCGGTGGCTTGGCCGGGAGGAACGGCCCTTGAGGCTTTGGCGGGCGCGGTCATCGCTGCGACTCCCGGAGCAGCCGGATGTAAATGGCGCCAAAGACCGCTCCAATGAGGATCAGTACCGTAGCCGCGGCCGTGCCGTAACCAATGTCACCGAACTTGAAGGCCTCCTGGTAGGCCAGGATGGGCAGCGTGCTGCTCGCGTTTGCCGGGCCGCCGGCAGTCATCACCCAGATCAGGGTAAAGACTGCCAAGGTCTGCAGGGTGATGAGCATCAGGTTGGTGGCGATGCTCCCCCGGATCATGGGCAGGGTGATGTAGGCAAGCCGTTGCCAGCCGCCAGCCCCGTCCATTTGGGCGGCTTCGGCCACTTCCGAAGGAATGTCATTCAGTGCCGCGCGGTACACCAGCATGGAAAAGGCTGTGCCGCGCCACGTGTTGGCCAGCACCACGGCCACCATGGGCCACGAATAGAGCCAGTCCGGCTGGCCCAGCCCCAGGCCGCCCAGCAGTTGGTTGAGCGTCCCGTCACGGCTGAAGTAGGCATAGGCGGCGAAGGCGGCGACGATTTCGGGAAGCACCCAGGCGGCCACCACCGCTGTTCCAACCACGGCGGACACGGTCCGGCGTGCGCGGCGCATGAGGACGGCAAGTGCCAGCCCCAGCAGATTCTGTCCCAGGACTGCAGAGCCAAGGACAAACACCACGGTCAGCCCCAGGGAAAGGGGAAACACGGGGTCAGCCAGCAGCCGCTGGTAGTTCTCCAGGCCAATCCAGTCGGGATTGCGCGCGTTCCGTCCCGTCAGGCCGGCGTTGGTGAAGGACGCGTGGAAGGCCCACAGCACGGGACCGGCGAGGAAAACCGCCAGGAGCACAACGGCAGGCAGGACCGGCAGGTGGCGCAGCAGCCCGCGTCCCCCGGTGTGGGCCGCCACCGCTTACTTCCGCACGGTGTTGTCGCCACCCACGATCTCCGTCAGCGCAGCGTCGTAATCCGAGGCTGCCTGTTCCGGCGACCGGGCACCGGTGATCACGGCCTCCGTTGCCTCCTGGACTGCGGCGGAGATGCGGGGGTAGTCGGAGGTTGCAGGGCGGTAGCGCGTGACGGAGACGAGTTCGGAGACGTCCTTTACGAACGGGTTTCCGGACTGGTAGCCGGAATCCTCCGCGACGTCACTGCGGACGGCGATCTGCGAACTGTCGAGCGTGAAGGCCAGCGAGTTGTCGCGGTTCAGTGCGGTGCTGAGGAAGCTGAAGGCCAGGTCGGGTTCCTTCGTCCCGGCACCGATCGCCAGCGTCCACCCGCCTGACATACTCACGGCTCCGGGGGCGCGGCCGTCCTGTGTGGGGAACGGGGCAACACCCATGTCCTGCTCATAGCCCGGCCATTCGTAGCTGCCGCCTTCCTGCCAGAACGACGGCGCATAGGAGCCTTCCACAGTGGCGCCGAGCTTTGCGTTCGGGAACCATTCCCCGAAGACCTTCTTCCAGACGTTCGCATCCAGCGCCTCGGCCGGGGAAACGGCGAGTCCCTCGTCATACAGGGTCTTGAGGAAGGCAAGCGAGTCCGTAAAGCCGGCGGAGCCCACCACCCACTTTTTGGTTTCTTCGTCGTACAGCGTGGACCCGGTTCCGTAGAGCAGTTCGTAGAATCCCTGCATCACGGTGCCTTCACCGGTGCCCTTGCCGGCATACATGTTGAACGGGACCACCGAGGGATCGTTCGCCTTGATCTTCCGCGCAGTGTCCAAGATATCCTGCCAGCTGCGCGGCTCCCAGGGAAGGGCGATTCCCGCGGCTTCAAAGACCTTCCGGTTGTACCAGATGGCCCGGGTGTCGGTTCCCAGCGGCACTGCGTACGTCCCGCCGTCGTCCGCCCGTCCTGCCGCCTTGGCGCCGTCGTCGAACTTGTCCCAGTCCTCCCAGCCCTCCAGGTGGCTGTCCAACTTGAGGAGGTAGCCGGCGTCGACGTCGGAGCGCACCTTGAAGGTGTCCTCGTAGAAGACGTCCGGCGCGGTGGAGGGCGATCTCAGAGCGAGGGCCAGCTTGGTGCCGTAGTCGTCATCGTTCCCCTGGATGGGCTGCAGCTCAACCTTCACACCCTGGTTGGCAGCCTCGAACTCCTGCTTGGCAGCCTGGAACATTGTGTCCAGAGCGGTGAAGGAGTCGGTCTTCTGATAGACCACCTTGAGCGTCTTTGAACCATCCTGGGGAGCAGCGGGCGTGCATGCGGCCAGGACGACCAGCGCGGAAGCGATCAGGGACATGGTCTTCAAGGCCGGGCGGCGCATGGTGCTCCATTCGATCAATGGCTGCGGGGCCCCTTGTCAGCGGGCCCCCCAGCCGCGGCAATACGCAAATGCTAGATCCGTGCCCGGCCCCAGGCAAGAGCAAGGGCACTCCCTCAGCTCTCCAGCAGGAGCCTCTGGGCGCGGGGAGCCAGCGTGTGCTCCAGAACCAGGGACGCAGCTCCGATGGCCCCGACGTCCTCGCCGACGCCGGTTCCCACCACCTCAATGGGATGGATCAGCCGGGTGTCGCTGTTGGCGTCGAGCAGGGCCGGGATCTTTTCAAGGTAGCGTTCAGCGAGGCGGCTCCAGAACGGTCCGCCGAACACCACCCGCTCCACGTCCAGCGTGTTGGTCACCACGGAAGCTGCCCGTGCCACCAGCACCGCAGATTTATCGATGATGGCGAGCGCCCGTTCATTGCCCTGGTCGGCAAGGTCGCACAGCGCGGAGAAGCTTTGCTGGATTTCGGCACCGCTGTTGCCCGACCGGGAGCCGTCAAGGATGCCGGCGGCCTCCGCCTGGGCCACCAGTACCTGCGGGATGCAGGAAGACTTTACGCAGCCGCGCAGCCCGCAGTCGCACGGCGCACCGTCCGGATCCACCACAATATGGCCGATCTCGCCGGCATTGCCGGACGTGCCCCTGACCACCTCGTCATTCAGCACGATCCCGCAGCCGATTCCGGTGCCCATGTACATAAAGATGAAACTGCCGGCTCCGCTCGGGCCGCCGGCCCAGGTTTCAGCGACGGCCGCGCTGGTGACGTCCTTGTCCATAAGCACGGAGTAGCCCGTGGCTTCCGACAGGGCGTTGCGCAGTTCCACCCTGTCCCAGCCCGGGAGGAGCGGCGGATCAACCACGGTGCCGTTATCCAGGTCAATGGGACCGGGAGCCGCAACGCCAAGGCCGGCGATCCTTTCCCTGTCCACTCCGGAATCCGTCACGATCTGGGAGATCTCGGCGGCGATGGTGGCAATGACGGCGGACGGGTCATTTCCGCCGGGCGTCTTGATCCGGGAGTGCTGCACCACCGCGCCCACGAGGTCCAGGACCACGAATGTGGTCACTGCGGGGTCGAGGTGGACACCCACGGCGAACATGCCGCCCGGGTTGAGGCGGAGGATGGTGCGGGGCTTACCGGGGCCGCTGCCTTCCTTGCCTGCCTCGACTATGAGGTTCTGGTCCAGCAGGCGGCGGGAAATGTTGGAGATGGTCTGCGGCGAGAGGCCCACGATCTGGGCGAGCTCCACCCGGCTGAGGCCGCCGGATGACCGCCGGATGGCGTCGAGGATCACCGTCAGGTTGAAATCCCCCATCCGGGGCAGGTTGGTGCCGCGCCTTGGTGAGGATTGGCGGATCTCAGTCACGGCGTCCCCTTCGTCTCCGGCGCATAGTTACTGATGTCTGAATCGTACGTTACGCACAGGCACAGACCCATAGGAACGGCCGACAGGCGCGGCGCAGCTTTGGCCGCCTTCTTTCCCGCCTGTTTCTGCTTCCCCGGGGACGGTCACCGCGGGCTCCGGCGGGTGCTTAAGGTAACGGTAAATTTGGGATTCATGCCTTTGACAACGGTGGGGCCAACATACCGCTCAAGCGCGGGCAGGTAGGCCAAATGTCGGTTGAAGACGGTCCACAGCTCGCCGCCGGGGGCCAGCACGCGGCCGGCCGCTTCGATCAGCTTCAAACCGGCTCCGGCATGGACGCCCGCGCCTACATGGAACGGCGGATTCAGCAGTATCAGGTCCGCGCCCGCGTCCGGCAGGGTGCCCATGGCGTCGTCCTGCAGGGCATGGATCTGCCCCGCCAGGCCGTTGGCCCGGGCAGTTGCCAGTGCGGATGCCACGGCGGCGGCGGACTGGTCCGTGGCGGTGACCGCCGAGCCCGGGTGTTGCCGGGCATACATCGCGGCCAGGATTCCCGTGCCGCAGCCCAGGTCGATCGCATGCTGCGCGGACCGCATGGACGGCAGGAACGTCAGCAGGAACCTGGTGCCGATATCCAGCCGCGGCCCGGCAAAGACCGCACCGTGGGCGGCAACGTCAAGATCCAGCTCGGCCAGGTGCTCGACGACGGGAAACCGCTCCGTGCCCCCGCTCCCCTGGGGGCCGGTGGCCACGATCACCCGCGACTTCTGCCTGGCGAGCTGGGGCGTGACAGACCTGAAGTGGCGTTCGAGGACAGCGTTCATGCCAAGGGACATGTGCTTCACGCGGCCACCGGCCAGGAGCGCCACGTCCGGCGACGCGTACCGGGCCACTGCTGCCGAAATTTCGTCCAGTTCGGCGAGGGTCTTGGGCAGCTGCAGCAGGACAGTTCCTGCGCCCTTGAGGAGTTCGCGTCCGAGGGGAAGCTGGGTAAAGGGCGGGGTGGCCGCGGCATCGGTTCTGAGCACCGCGGTGGCATTGAGCCGCAGCGCCTGCTCGCCGGTGATGAGGTCCTGGTGCACCCGGACCATACCGGGGCTGAGGACTGCAAGGGCTCCCAGTGTCAGGGCGCCGTAGCGGTCGCCGACCACTGCCACGGTGCTTCCTGCGGACACGTGCCCGGCTGCGGAGTCAAGCAGCAGCCGGTCTGTGGCATCCCACGCCTGCAGGTTCGGAGCTTCCACATCCGGCCGGCGCCTCAGTACCGGAAGGACGTCCTCAAGAGTTTCTAGTGCCACCTGGTTCCTGCCGCCTTGTCCTGTATGCCTGACCGGTTTAGCCTGTCCGGTTTAGCCTGGCCGGCTTCGTCGGTCAGCCCCAATTTACCGTCCTGGCGGAGGGCCCGATTCCCGGCAGTTTCAAAATGGCAGTTACCGCAGCCCGGCCGGCGCGATTCGCACCGATGGTTGACGACGACGGCCCGTAGCCCACCAGATGGACCCGCGGCTCGGCTGCCACCTGCGTGCCGTCCATAACGATGCCCCCTCCCGGTCCACGAAGGTGCAGCGGTGCGAGATGCTCAAGTTCCGCCCGGAACCCCGTGGCCCAGAGGATCACGTCCGCGGCCAGGAAGCGCCCGTCAGCCAGCCGGACGCCGTCGGGCTCAATGGACGTGAACATGGGCTGCCGGTTGAGCGCGCCGCGTGCTGCCGCCGCCCGCAGGGCGGGCGTCCAGATGAGCCCGGTCACCGATACTACGCTCTGGGGCGGCAGGCCTTGGCGCACCCGCTCTTCCACCAGTGCCACGGCGTCGTGGCCGGCCTTGGCGTCGAATTCGGCGTCCCGCCACACCGGCTCCCGCCTGGTGAACCAGCTGGTGGAGGTGATGCGGGAAATTTCGTCCAGGAGCCCCACGGCGGAAATCCCGCCGCCCACGACAATCACATGCTTGCCCGCGAACTCCTCGGCTGAAACATAGTCGGCGACATGGAGCTGCCTGCCCCGGAACGTTGACTGCCCGGGGTAGATGGGCCAAAAGGGCCGGGTCCAGGTGCCGGTGGCGTTGATGACCCCTGCAGTGCTCCAGTCGCCGCGGGAGGTGCTGACCAGCAGCCTTCCGGCGGGGTCCTGGTCCTCGCGGCTGACGGACGTTACTTTGACGGGGCGCTGGACGGACAGGCCCAGTTCCTCCTCATAGTCCCGGAAATAGCGCGACAGGAACTCCGAACTCGGCTCCCTCGGGTCCACGGCGGGCTTGGCGATGCCGGGGAGGTCGCTGATGCCGTTGACGGTGGCCATCCGGAGGCTCTTCCACCGGTGCCGCCACGCACCGCCCGGGCCTTCCTCGGCGTCGAGCACTACAAAGTCAAGCCCCCGGCGCTGCAGGTGGTAGGCGGCGGAAAGTCCGGCCTGGCCTGCGCCGATAACAACAACGTCGGCTCGGGCAGGACTCACCCAACCATGATAGTCGGACCGGCTGTCCCGGCCTTAGTCTTGGCCCATGGAGACAGGAGGACCACATGACCACTAGAACCGGAAACGCAGCACGGCTCGCCAAGGCCCTTGCCACCGTGCTCGGTACTGAGGAAATACCCCTGAGGCTGCGGGCCTGGGACGGCTCCGAGGCCGGGCCCGAGGGGGCCCCTGTCCTGGAGTTCCGTTCCCGGCGTGCCCTTCGCCGGATGCTGTGGGCCCCGGGACAGCTGGGCCTGAGCCGGGCCTACGTGGCCGGCGATATTGATGCGCCCGGAGACGTCTTTGCCGCCTTTGCTGCGCTAAGCTCAGCCGGAAAATTTGCGGAACCCGGCCCTTTCCGCCCGCTCACCGTGGGCCAACTCTGGACGCTGTTCCGTACCGCCGTAAGGCTGGGAGCTCTAGGCCCCAACCCTGCTCCTCCCCCGGAGGAAGCGCGGATTGCCCGAAAAGGCAGGCTTCACTCCCGCGGCCGGGATTCCGCCGCCATCTCCCACCATTACGACGTCGGCAATGACTTCTACGCCCTGGTCCTGGGCCCCTCCATGGTCTACTCCTGCGCCGTGTGGCCCGAAGAGGAGGACGGACGGACTCCCGCCGGTGGCCGGCTCGCCGCCGGTTTGGACGCCGCCCAAGAGGCCAAGCTGGACCTCGTGTGCCGCAAACTGGGGCTCCAGCCGGGGATGCGCGTGCTGGACGTGGGCTGCGGCTGGGGAAGCTTCGCCCTGCACGCGGCCGAAAAGTACGGCGTCACGGTGGTGGGCGTAACCCTGTCCCAGGAGCAGGCCATCCTCGCACGCAAACGTGCTGCAGGTTCCGGCCTCACGGAAAAAATCGACATCCGGGTGCAGGATTACCGCGATATCGAAGACGGGCCCTTCGATGCCATCACTTCCATCGGCATGGCCGAGCATGTGGGACGGTCGGAGATGCGGCGTTACACCGCCACGTTGTTCAGCCTGCTGCGCCCCGGTGGCCGGCTGTTGAACCACGCCATTTCCTGGAACGCCGGTCCCACCGCCCCGGACCCTAATTCCTTTATCCCCCGGTACGTCTTTCCGGACGGCGAGATGATAAGCCTGGGCGAGATGTCCACGGCACTGGAATCTGCGGGCTTCGAAATCCTGGACGTGGAGGCTTTGCGCCGGCATTACGCCCTCACACTGCGTGCATGGGTGAGCCGGCTGGAGGAGCAGTGGGACCAGGCCGTGAAGCTGACCAGCCAAGGACGGGCCCGGGTGTGGCGGTTGTATATGGCTTCCAGTGCCCTGGGGTTCGAGAACGGACTGACGGGCATCAACCAGGTTCTGGTCCAGAGGCCGGGCGGCGACCCGCCGCCGCTGAGCAGGAGGCAGTGGCTGTAAGGAAAGGCACCGCTGCTGCCGGGGAAACAAAAAGGAACCATCCCGAAGGATGATTCCTTTTTGTTTCCCCCTTGAAGGAGGATGACCGGTGGAGCTGAGGGGACTCGAACCCCTGACCCCCTGCATGCCATGCAGGTGCGCTACCAGCTGCGCCACAGCCCCGGACTTTGCTTTTCTTTGGGAGAATGTCCCGCCAAAGCAACCTGATCAGCTTAATGCACTTTTGTCCCGCGCGCCAATCGGCACCTTCTGCTGGGCGGGCGCCCGGCCCGGCGCCGTAGCAGGTGCCCGTCCACGCCCCGGGACAACAAAAACCCGCCGGAATCTACTGATTCCGGCGGGTTATCGGTGGAGCTGAGGGGACTCGAACCCCTGACCCCCTGCATGCCATGCAGGTGCGCTACCAGCTGCGCCACAGCCCCGAATTATTGCCGCTCAACGAGCTTTTCTTTCGGATTTCCCCGAAGCAACTCAAATATCTTAGAACAGCAATTCCGAAAATTCCAAATCGGGCATATTCGGCGGGTTCCGGCGCATCTACTCCGTATCGGTGGAGGCTGCAGCTTTCGCCGAGGTGTCGTCGCCGAGCTGGAGGTCCACCACGGGGCAGTCCTTCCACAGGCGTTCCAGCGCGTAGAAGACGCGGTCTTCTTCATGCTGGACGTGAATGACGATGTCCGAGTAGTCAAGCAGGACCCAGCGGCCGCCGGAGCGCCCCTCGCGCCGGGTTGGACGCAGATCCTGCTTGGCGAGTTCTTCTTCAATTCCGTCAACGATGGCGTTGACCTGCCGCTCGCTTGGGGCGGAGGCAATGAGGAAGACGTCGGCCAGCGCGAGGCGTTCGCTCACGTCCAGGGCCACAATGTCCTGGGCGATCTTGTCCGCAGCTGCCTTGGCGGCAACGCGGGCTGTGATGATGGATGAATCTGATGCAGTCACGGGACTCCTTGTTGGTTAAAAAGCTTGTGGTGCCGGCAGTGCCGGTTAGCTGGACATTCCGCTGATAATCAGGAAAATGCCCGAGACGAGGGCCAAAATCCCGAAGGCCAGGACACAGACCTGGAGGATGCGGTTGCGGGTGGCGCGGGCCAGCCCCGCCGTTGCCGCGTCCAGCGGGTCCAGTCCGTGGGCCGACCGGGCGGGGACCCGGGGCAGGTCCTCGAAGGCGTCCTCGCCGTGGCTCTCCGCCGTCACAGCCGGTGGGAGGACAGGAGCCTTGGGCCGGGCAGCGGCCCTGGCGGCAGCCTCGGCGCGGGCAATGACCTGTGAACGTCCGGGTCCGGCGTCGGACCCGTCCGGCCGGGCTCCGCCGGCCGGACGCCGCTTTTTGGTGCCGGACGGGGGAACTTTCGTACCGGGCCGGGTGGTGACCGGAACGTGGCTCGTTGCCGGCGGTTTCATGACCGGCCGGTCAACGCCCGGGACCTGGACGAATTCCAAAGGGGTGACCATGGCCAGGTTGCTGGCGGTCGAGGGGGCCGGCCGCTGCGCCGGAACCGGTTGCACCTTCGGTCCCTGCTGCTGGAGTGCAGGGTCAGGGGACGAAGGGTCATTGGCCGGGGCCGGGACGCCGGTCTGCTCGGCAAGTTTCTGCTTGGCCATGGCGCGACGGTTCAGCACGGCGGCACGTTCCGCCAGTGCGATCTGTTCCGCCAGGATCTGCGGGTCCACAGCTTCCGGATCGAGGGAGGCGATGTGCTCCATCTTGGCGATCTGGTTTTTCGCCTGCTCAGCGATCAGGGCCCTTGCTGCCAAAGCCTGTTCAACAGTCATCCCGTGAGGGGCATCGGAGATTGGCGAGGGCGCGCTTTTTGCGCCGGCGGAATCCTGCTCCTCCGCCGCCTTCTCCTGGGAGGCAGGAGATGCGGGCTCTTTGGTGGCGGGGGCGGCCGGCCCGGCGGGCACAATGATGGGGGTGGCAGCGGTCAGCGCCTGTTCCTTCAGCTGCTGCAGGCGGAGTTGGCGCCGCGTGGGCGGACCTCCGGCTGCCAGCTGGCCCTCTTTTTCTTCCAGCTCCTTGATGGTGCGCAGCGCAGCACGGTCCCGCGCCCGGATCTGGGAGGAACGCTGGGTGTGTGTCTGCTCAGGAGCCGGTGCCGGTGTGCCCGGCGCGGGACGGCTTACCGCGGGCTTTTTAGTGGCAGGCGAAAGCTGATCCGTGGCTGTGGCCACGGATGGCTGTTGCGCGTCCCTGGCCCTCCGGAGTTCCCGGCGGCTGCGGATGGGGGGCTGTTCCTGACTCATAGAGAACTCATTCAGTGCTGGCTGGTTCGCTTGCTTCGGAGGTTGGAGCATTGGCGGCCGCCGGGGCGTCCAGGTAAAGGCCGTACTTGGCGATGTACTGCACCACCCCGTCCGGCACGAGGTACCAGACCGGGTTGTTCGCGGCCACCCGTGAACGGCAGTCGGTCGATGAGATGGCCATGGCTGGCACCTCAAGGAGGCTAACGTCCTTCCGGCCCATACCGTCCAGCACGTGCCCCGGCCTGGTCACCCCGACGAAGTGGGCCAGAGACCACAACTCGTCGATGTCCTTCCACGACAGAATCTGCGCCAGCGCGTCGGCCCCGGTGATAAAGAAAAGATCAGCGTCCGGGCGCTGGGCCCGGAGGTCCCGCAAGGTGTCGATGGTGTAAGTAGGCCCGGGACGGTCAACGTCCACCCGGCTGACCGTGAACCGCGGGTTGGAAGCCGTGGCGATGACGGTCATGAGGTAGCGGTGCTCGGGTTCGCTGACCTGTTTGTGGGACTTCTGCCACGGCTGGCCGGTGGGGACAAAAACCACTTCGTCCAGGTCGAACTCGGCCGCCACTTCACTGGCTGCCACCAGGTGGCCGTGATGGATGGGGTCGAAAGTCCCGCCCATGACGCCCAGGCGCAGCCTGCCGTTGGCTCCGTTGTGGTGAAGAACGCGGGAAATGTTAGTGGCCCTGCCCGTGATCGTGCTTGTTGGGGTGCTGGCGGTGCGGATCCGCGTGCTCCTCGGTGGCAGAGTGGCGGTTTCCAAGGTTTGAGTAGGACAGCGTGATGAACATCATCACCAGCAGGATGGCAAAGATGACCACTCCGAAGACCCACGGCTCGGCCCACAGCGGGGCGAGTTCGTGTTCTTCGCCTTCGGCGATGGTCGTGGCAATCTGCTGGAGCAGCATTTTCTCCCCTTGGGTTCAAACGATTGTGGCAGCGGAAAGCTCCGCCGTTTCTGACTTCTGGTCTATGTTACCGCGTTGCTACCCGCGGACCTGGCCCTCGCCCTGCACGATCCACTTGGTGGTGGTGAGTTCGGTCAGGCCCATCGGACCCCGCGCATGCAGCTTCTGGGTGGAGATTCCCACCTCCGCGCCAAGGCCAAGTTCCCCGCCGTCGGTGAACCTGGTGGAGGCGTTGACGATGACAGCTGCGGAATCCACCTCGGCGATGAACCGCTCGGCGTTGGCGAGGTCGTTGGTGAGGATCGCCTCGGTATGCCCCGTTGACCAGGTGCGGATGTGCTTAACGGCCTCATCGAGGCTGTCCACCATGGCAACGGCGAGGTCAAGGTCCATGTACTCGGTGCCCCAGTCCTCGTCAGTGGCCGGTTCCGACTCAATGGATGCGGGAAGGGAGGCCCGGATGCGCTCATCGGCATGCAGCCGGACGCCGGCCTTGCTCAGTGCGGCGGCGACGGCGGGCAATGCCGTTGAGCCGGAGTGGACCAGCAGGGTCTCGACGGTATTGCAGACGCTGGGCCGCTGCGTCTTGGCATTCAGGAGGATCTCCACGGCCATGTCCTCATTGGCGGACTCGTCGATGAAGATATGCACGTTCCCCTCCCCCGTCTCAATAACGGGAACGGCTGAGTTGGTAACCACCGTCTGGATGAGTTCACGGCCGCCGCGGGGAATGAGCACGTCCACCCTGCCGCGGGCGCGCATGAGGACATTGGCGCCGGCGCGGCCATACTGGTCAACAGTCTGGACGGCATCGGCAGGCAGGCCGACCGATTCGAGTGCCTCGCGCAGCAGGCGCACCAGCACCTGGTTGGTGGCCTCCGCAGCGCTGCCGCCACGCAGGATCACCGCGTTGCCGCTCTTGAGGGCAAGCCCCGCGATGTCCACGGTGACGTTCGGCCGTGCCTCATAGATGGCGGCCACAACACCCATGGGTACGTTGACCTGCCGAAGGCGCAGCCCGTTGGGGAGGGTTTGTCCGCGGACCACGTTGCCCACCGGATCGGGCAGGCCGGCGAGGTTCTCCAATGCCGCCACGAGCCCTGCGATCCGGGCTTCGGTCAGGGTGAGCCGGTCCAGCATGGCCGCTGAGGTGCCGTTGGCCTTTCCTGCTGCCACGTCCTTCGCGTTTGCGGACAGGATTGCCGCAGTGCTCTCCAGCAGGGCAGCACCGACGGCGCGGAGCGCCCGGTCCTTCCAGGCACGGTTCGCCATGGCCATCCGGCGGGCGGCCTGGCGCGAACGGTCAGCGATGGCGTGGACTGCTGCTTCGACGTCGCCGGCGGACAGCGGAACCTCAGCCGGGATTGTTGCTGCGGGTGACTCGACGGGAGGAACACCGGCAGGCGCAGCAGTGTCTCCGGAGTTTTCAGCAGTCTTGTGGATCAGGGCCTCAGTCATGTTCCAAGTTTAGGCGAGCCTGGAGCTCAAACCAGCACGAGGTCATCTACATGAACAACTTCACGGTCGTAGCCGGTGCCCAACGCCTCGCCAAGGTCCCTGGTGGACCTGCCCAGCATCTGGGGCAGCTCGGCAGACGAGTAGTTCACCAGGCCGCGGGCCACCACGGTGCCGTCGGCACTGGCGATCTCGACGGCGTCGCCGGCTTCAAAGTCCCCGTGCACCGCGGAGATCCCTGCAGGCAGCAGCGAAGTGCGGTGGTGCCGTACAGCCTTCACGGCACCGTCGTCCAGGACCAGGCGGCCCTGCACTGACGCCACGTGCGCCAGCCACAGCAGGCGGACCGGTTTGCGGGCCCCGTTGACTGTGAACCAGGTCCCTACGTCTTCGCCGTTGAGCGCAGCCGCGGCATTGGGCGTTGATGTGACCAAGGCGTGGATGCCCGAGCCGGCAGCCATGGTCGCCGCCTCCACCTTGGTCAACATGCCCCCGGTTCCGACGCCGGCCTTGCCAGTTTTGCCGATGGAGACGCCCTCCAGGTCGTGGGGGCCTTCAACGAGTGGAATCCTCTTGGCACCGAGCGACGGCGGGCCGTCGTACAGGGAGTCGACGTCGGACAGCAGCACCAGCGCGTCCGCCCGTACCAGGTGCGCCACCAGTGCGGCGAGGCGGTCGTTGTCGCCGAACCGGATTTCGTGCGTGGCGACGGTGTCGTTCTCGTTCACGACGGGTACCACCCCGAGGTTGAGCAGCCGGTCCAGGGCACGGAAGGCATTGGTGTGCTGGCTTCGCCTCATCAGGTCCTCGGCGGTAAGCAGGACCTGGCTGACGGTGACGCCATGTGCTCCGAACGCCTGGGTGTAGCGGGCCATCAGCAGGCCCTGGCCCACGCTGGCGGCCGCCTGCTGGGTGGCCAGGTCACGCGGACGCTTGGCAAGCCCCAGCGGAGCCAGGCCGGCGGCGATGGCGCCGGAGGATACAAGGATGATCTCGGTCCCCGTATTCCGCTTGGCGGCCAGGGCGTCCGCCAGGGCCGTCAGGGACTCCTCGGAAATGCCGCCCTTGATGCTGGTCAGCGACGACGAACCCACCTTGACCACCACGCGTCCGGCGTTGGCGAGCACACTCCTGTCCACCGAGCGGGCAAGCGGTTCCGCGGCTGCAGCCCTAGAACTCATCGCCTGCGTCCAGTCCACTCTCCTTGAGGGGCTTGGCCACCCTGCGGCTGCTCACTGACTCAGTCCAGATGCCGGCCTTGCGTTCTGCTTCCAGTTCAGCACGGGCGGCGGCTTTGGCGTCCTTGCGTTCCTGCTGTTCTTCGCGCTTCTGGCCACGGGTGGGGCGGTCACCCAGATCAGCAAAGCGGACGTCGGTACCGCGCGGTGATGCGAGGAGTTCCGCGCCTGCCATCATGGTGGGCTCCCAGTCGAAGACGACGCCGTCGTCCTCGCCGATAACAACGGTATCGCCGGGCTTGGCGCCCTGCTTGAACAGTTCCGTCTCCACGCCAAGCTTGGCGAGGCGGTCAGCAAGGTAGCCGATGGCTTCCTCATTGGTGAAGTCCGTCTGCTTGACCCAGCGCTCCGGCTTTTCGCCGATGACGCGGAACAGGGGCTCGAGGCCCTTTTCCTCGCGGCGGATCCTGAAGCCTGATTCGTTGACGGCACGCGGGCGCAGCACGGCCGGCTGCACCTTGGGCGGCGCAGCGGCAACAGCATCACGGGCGGCCTTGACGATTCCGGCCATGGCGAAGCCAAGCTGGCGCAGGCCCTCATGGCTGGTGGCAGACACTTCGAACACCTGGTAGCCGCGGGATTCAAGTTCCGGGCGCACAAAGTCCGCCATGTCCTTGCCGTCGGGCAGGTCCACCTTGTTCAGAGCCACCAGGCGGGGGCGGTGGTTCAGCGGAACAACTTCGCCGTCCTGCCCGGCGTAGCTCATGTCAACGGCGTACTTTTCCAGTTCGGCTTCGATGACGGCGAGGTCGGAGAGGGGGTCGCGGTCGGATTCGAGGGTGCCGCAGTCAAGGACGTGGACCAGCGCCGCACAACGCTCAACGTGGCGCAGGAAGTGGTGGCCCAGTCCCCTGCCCTCGCTGGCACCTTCGATGAGGCCCGGGACGTCCGCGATGGTGAAGCGGACATCCCCGGCCTGGACGACACCAAGGTTGGGAACAAGAGTGGTGAAGGGATAGTCGGCGATCTTCGGCCGCGCCGCAGACATGGCGGCGATGAGGCTGGACTTGCCGGCGGACGGGAAACCCACCAGGGCGATATCGGCGATCGACTTGAGTTCCAGGACGATATCGCTGGCTTCGCCTTCGATGCCGAGCAGGGCGAATCCCGGAGCGCGGCGTTTCTGCGATGAAAGCGCGGCGTTGCCCAGGCCGCCGATGCCCCCTGCTGCGGCTACGTACTCGGCGCCTTCGCCAACGAGGTCCGCGAGGACGGTGCCGTCCTTGGACTTGACCACGGTGCCGTCCGGCACGGGGAGGATGAGCGTCTCGCCGTTCTTGCCGCCGCGCCAGTCGCCCATGCCCGGGCCGCCGTTGCTGGCGTGGCGGTGGGGTGCGTGGTGGTAGTCCAGGAGGGTGGTGGTCTGGTGGTCCACGCGCAGGATCACGTCGCCGCCGTTGCCGCCGTTGCCGCCGTCGGGACCGCCCAGCGGCTTGAACTTCTCACGGTGGACGGAGACACACCCGTGGCCGCCGCTACCGCCGGATACGTGCAGTACTACCCGGTCTACAAAGCTGGCCACGTGGATCTCCTCAGTGCTGTTTCCCGGACGCCGCGGGGCGCCAAGACGATTGTAATGCGGTTAAAAGAACAGTGGAGCGGACCATCTGGCCCGCTCCACCGCTTCAGAACTATTTGTTACTCTGCAGCTGCAGCAGCAACGATGTTGACGACGCGACGACCGCGGCGGGTGCCGAACTCGACGGCTCCCGGGGTCAGTGCGAACAGGGTGTCGTCGCCGCCACGGCCAACGCCGGCGCCCGGGTGGAAGTGGGTGCCGCGCTGGCGGACGATGATCTCGCCTGCGGAGACGACCTGGCCGCCGAAGCGCTTCACGCCGAGGTACTGAGCGTTGGAATCACGACCGTTGCGAGTGGAGCTCGCGCCCTTTTTATGTGCCATTTGAAATGCCTGCCTCTAAATTCTGGGGATCTGCTGAAAAACCTGAACAGTAACGAAGGTTACTGGATACCAGTGATCTTGACCTTGGTCAGTTCCTGGCGGTGACCCTGGCGCTTCTTGTAACCGGTCTTGTTCTTGAACTTCTGGATCACAATCTTCGGACCACGGAGGTCGTTCAGGATCTCAGCCGTAACAGTTACCTTGGCCAGGTCAGCAGCGGCAGAGGTGACCTTGTCACCGTCAACCAGGAGCAGTGCGGGCAGCTGAATGGTGCTGCCAGCTCCACCGGCGACGCGGTTCAGGGTAACGAAGTCTCCAACGGAAACCTTCTCTTGGCGGCCGCCTGCGCGGACAATCGCGTACACCACTTGGGAACTCACTTCTCTCGACGTTTATTACTAAATTTGCGTGCGGAACCGACCTGTAAAAGCCTGGTTTCTCGCTGTGCCTCAACGCCGTGGGGTCATAACCCAAGTGTTGGCGTAAGCACCGAAGATCCAGAATACGCTAATTTTGCCTTCGGCCGCAAATGAGGCTGGTTCCGGCGGGTGGACTGTGATAGATACCACAGCTCAACTCCGGCGTCCGCAGCGTGCCCCACCATAGTACCGGCAAGGCCGCGGGCAACGCCTCAGGAGTGCAGGCGCGGCGCGTCGAAGAAGTCCACTTCCAGGCGGCAGGACTGCTTGAACGCTGTGACCATGGCTGCCCGGTCCGCGGCGGAGGCCGAGCGCGCTGCTTGGTCCACGATCGCGATGGCCCTGCGCGTGGCGGCTGCGAAGTCTTCGTCGGCGTAGGTGCGCAGCCAGTCCGCGTAGGGGTGCGCCGGTGGTTCGCCGGCCGCTACGAACCGGGCATGAAGTGCTGCGCCCACCTCGGCGTAGAGCCAGAAGCAGGGCAGGACGGCCGCCGCCAGCACCGCATAGCTGCCCGACGCCGATGCTGCGGTCAGGTGGTCCACGTAGGACTTGGTCACGGGGCCGAGCCGGGGCTGGACGGGCCGGGTGCTCAGCCAGGAGCGGTGCAGCTCCGACTCGACTTCCAAACATTGACGGGCAGAGGCCGCCCAGAAGAGCTGCTCCGCCTCGGTGGGTGCCAGCGCACTGGCCCTGGCCAACACGCGTGAATAGCCGTTGAGGTAGATGGCGTCCTGCGCGAGGTAGTACGCAAACTCCTCCTCCCGGAGGCTGCCCGAGGCCAGGTTGCGGATGAAGTCCAGGGCATGGATATCGTCCAGGTCCTGCTGCGCCTCACGCCACAGCTGCGCTGCGAAGCTCCCTTCCGGAAGCAGCGGCTGCTGGTGGTGGAAATGGTGCACGGGCCCGTTGCCTGTTCCCACCTCCAGGGTTCCGGACGCCTCCAGCGCGCCGGCCAGCCAAGGCTTGACCTCCCGGAGGGACGCCTCCCAGTCCCCCAGCCGCGCCTGGGCAGTTGCCATGGCGGAAGAGAGCGAACAGCCAGTGCCGTGGCTGTTCCGCGTTGCCACCCGCTCCCCCGGAACCACCACCACGTCGTCGGAAAGGAGGCCTGTGGTGTTAACCAGCGCATCGGGGCACTCGTCGCCGATAAGGTGGCCGCCCTTGACCAGGATTGTTGCCCCGGTGGCAACTGCGAGGGCGCGGCCCTGTTCCAAGGCACCGGTCCAGGTGTCCTGCAGTTCCCCGCCCACAAGCATGGCGAGCTCCGCCAGGTTGGGGGTGATGAGGTGGGCCAGCGGCAGGAGCCCGCGCAGTGCCGCTTCGGCTGATTCCTGCAGAAGCCTGTCGCCGCTGGTGGCGGCCATCACCGGGTCCAGGACCACGACGGCGGGTCGTACCTTCCGGAGCCATGCTCCCAGTGCCTCAATCACCTCGGCGCTGCCCAGCATTCCGATCTTCACGGCGTCGATGCCGATGTCGTCACTGATGGCATCCAGCTGCTCGGCCAGGAACGCTGCCGGCGGCACATGAACGGACCGGACGCCGCGGGTGTTCTGGGCGGTCAGGGCAGTGACGGCAGCCATCCCGTAGCCGCCGAGCGCGGCGATGCTTTTCAGGTCGGCCTGGATACCGGCGCCGCCGGAAGGATCGGAGCCGGCAATGGAAAGGACCCGGGGTACGGGCCGGCCCAGGTGTGTTGGTGGTGCAGTGAAGACTGCCGAGGGGGCAGGAGGCATTACAAGAGTCGTAGACAAGAGACATCCCTTCGCCGGTGCTAGCCGGACAGGTTCAACGGGTGTGGATCTCAGCCGGCTCTCTGCGCGGCACCCCGTGTCAGTTCCCCAGCCTAGCTTTTTTGCGTGGCGCAGGCCGAAGGTGACACTTTGCGACCGGGCGCCGCGCCCTGAAAGGCCGGAGCGCCCTTGCATTGCTGGTTTTAAACTGGGAAATGCCCGGCCGGCCACTGTTGTGGCCGGCCGGGCATTCAGGTGGTTGTTGCCGGTGACGCTTAGAGCTCCGAGGCCGGAACCCCTACACCCAAAATGATGGGCGCGTCGGCCGGCTTTGTGGCCGGCTTCCCGGCGCCGGCATTGCCGTCACTGGAGCCGCCGGCACCGGCCGGTTCCGGGGCCTTGGCCTCGTGCGTGTGCCCCGTGCCGGCTGCCGCCACGTTTTCGTGATGCTGAACCATGGTTTCGTTGGCAGCTCCCTGCGCGCGGCTGGCGCTGCGGTTGCGCCGCGGCCGGCGTTGCCGGGACTGTTCCAGCGTGTGGTCGCTGTAATCCTTCGCCGGGGCTGCGGCAGCGGGTACCCGTACAGGCTCCACCGATTCCGCTGGCTTCTGCTCCGGTGCTGCCTGCTCCGCTTCCGCCTGCTCGGGCTGGGCTTCGGCCGGCGCCGGCTGCCCGAGGTGGGCGAAGGCCTCAGCGAGCCGGTCCAGGGTCAGGGCCGGCTTCTGCTGCTGCTCTTCAGCGTGATCAACGAACGGCAACACCACCTTCTCGCCGCCGAAGGTCAGCACGGCAGCCTGGCGGGCTTCGTCGTCGCGCTTTGCAGCCTCCGCGGCAGAGGCAGTGGCGGGCTGGCCAGCGGCCGCCTGCTTGGCTGCCGCCACTTCGTCGTCGTGCAGGTGGGCTGCATGTGCGGCTGCGGCAATGTTGGCAAGGGCGAGCCTGGTGGCCTCCGCCTTGGCGTGCCGTTCAGCGTCCGATGGGTCAGGGTGGACGGTGTGGACATGCACTGCCGCTGCCGGGACAACCTCCGGCTGCTGGCCCCCGCGGCCCCGCCGCCGTTTGCGGTCCGGGCGCGCGCCGGGCTGGTTGTTGTCGATCCGCTGGGCCTCGGTGCGGTGGTTTTCGCTGCGGGCCTCAGGCCGGCTGTCGGTCCGCTGGATGTGGTGCTCGGCGGCCACAATGTTGGCACGCCGGTGCTCCACGGGGTCGTCATGGGTGACCACGCCGCGGCCGGCGCAGGCCTCACACTGCTCGCCGAATACTTCGAGGAGTCCGGTGCCCATCCGCTTACGCGTCATCTGCACCAGGCCAAGGGACGTCACTTCGGCCACCTGGTGCTTGGTGCGGTCGCGTCCCAGGCATTCCACCATGCGGCGGAGCACGAGGTCGCGGTTGGATTCGAGGACCATATCGATGAAGTCGATGACGATGATGCCGCCGATGTCGCGGAGGCGGAGCTGGCGGACAACTTCTTCGGCGGCCTCGAGGTTATTTTTGGTCACCGTCTCTTCGAGGTTGCCGCCGCTGCCGGTGAATTTGCCGGTGTTGACGTCCACCACGGTCATGGCTTCGGTGCGGTCAATCACCAGTGAACCGCCGGAGGGCAGGAAGACCTTCCGTTCCAGCGCCTTGTGGATCTGCTCGTCGATGCGCCAGGCAGCGAAAATGTCCTGGTCCTTGGTCCACTTCTCGAGCCGGCCCACCAGGTCCGGCGCTACGTACGTAACGTAGGCCTCGATGGTGTCCCAGGCTTCCTCGCCCGAAACGATCAGCTTGGAGAAGTCCTCGTTGAAGACGTCGCGGACCACCTTGATGGTGAGGTCCGGTTCGCCGTAGAGCAGTTCAGGGGCAAGGATCTTGGTGGACTTCGACTGGCTCTCGATGCCCTCCCACTGCGCGCGCAGCCGGTTGATGTCGTGCGTCAACTCTTCCTCGGAAGCACCTTCGGCGGCAGTGCGGACGATGACGCCGGCCTGCTCGGGAAGGCGGTCCTTAAGGATGCGCTTGAGGCGGTTGCGTTCGACGTCGGGCAGCTTACGGGAGATGCCGGTCATGGAACCGCCGGGTACGAACACCAGGTAGCGGCCGGGCAGCGAGATCTGGCTGGTCAGGCGTGCGCCCTTGTGTCCGACGGGGTCTTTGGTCACCTGGACCAGGACGGTATCGCCGGATTTGAGGGCGTTTTCGATGCGCCGTTGCTTGCCCTCGAGGTTGACGGCTTCCCAGTTCACCTCACCGGCGTACAGGACGGCGTTGCGGCCGCGTCCGATGTCCACGAAGGCGGCTTCCATGGAGGGCAGCACGTTCTGGACCTTGCCCAGGTACACGTTGCCGATCAGGGAATCCTGCTGGGTCTTTGACACAAAATGCTCGGCCAGGACACCGTCTTCGAGGACGGCGATCTGGATTCTGTCATCGCGCTGGCGCACGATCATCTGGCGGTCAACAGACTCGCGGCGCGCCAGGAACTCGGCCTCGGTGATAACGGTACGGCGGCGGCCCGTGTCGCGGGACTCGCGCCGCCGCTGCTTCTTCGCCTCCAGACGGGTGGATCCCTTGACGCTGGTAACCCGGTTGCTCACGACGGGCTCGGTCACGGCCCGCGGCGCACGCACCCGGGTGACGGTGTTGGGCGGATCGTCATCCCCGCCGCCCGTCAGCTCAAGGTCCTGGTCGCCGCGACGGCGGCGCCGGCGGCGGCGGGACGTCACGCCTTCTTCGACCTGCCCGGCAGAGTCCTCGTCGGCGTCGTCCGTAGTATCGGCGTCGACATCTTCGCTGCCCTCAAGGTCGGCGTCGGCGTCACGCTCGTCGATGCGGCTGCGTCCGCGGCGGCCGCGGCCACGGCGCCTGCGCCGGCCGGCATCCTCGGAGTCGATCTCATCGGCGTCGTCCTCCGCTGCTTCTTCAACAGCGGCGGGAACCGGACGCACCACGGTGCTGAGGTCCGGTGCCTGGAACAGCACGGAGGTAGGGGACGCCGGTTCCATGAACAGGGAGCCGAAGGGGCTGGAAGGTGCCGCTTGCGCCTGATCCACGGGAGCTGGTTCTGCGGGGCCCTCTTCTTCGGGGGTTTCCGCCTGTGCCGCAGCTTCTGCTGATGCTGTCCCGATGCCTGCTGCCGCCGGCACGGGTGCTGCCTCGGCCGGTTCCGGTTCCTCCCCAGCGGGAACCGCCGCGCCGGCTTCCACGGCAGGCGGGACATCGGCTGCCTGGATATCTTCCGGTGCTGCCGCGGTTGCCGGTGCGGACGTCTTGCGGGTGGCTACCCGCCGGCGGCGGACCGGCTTCGTTTCGGCGGCCTCGACGGCGGGTTCCCCGGCCGGGACCCCGGGAGCCTCCGCGTCAGCGGCGGCAGTGGCGTCGGCGTTGGATACTGCTTCCGGTTCTGCCTCTGGGGATTCTGCCCCTGCGGCGAAAGCCGGGAGAGGTTCGGCGGTGTCCGCCTTCTTCCGGGCACGGGTCCGCCGGACGGGAGCTTTGGCCTCGGGGGCGCCGGAATCCGCGGCACCGGTAGCGGTGGCTTCCGCAGCATCGACGCCGGCCGGGACACCTTCCGAAGTGCCGGCTCCGGCGGCGTCGGTCTCCGGGATCAGGGCGTCGGCCTTGGGCGCGGCCTTCCGGCGCGTCCTCGTGGCCTTTTTGGGTGCAGCGTCTGCGTCTGCGGCCGCTGCTTCGTCGTTAACGGCTGAAATTTGTTCATTATCCATATGTGGCAACACTCCTGCCCCTGACGTACCGCCACATCCGGCACCCATTGGGGCACATATTGTCAAAACCCGCAGGCGTTGACAGAAGTCAAGTGGATACCCCCAGGTTCGCACCGGCAGTGGGGTGCGGCAGCCCGTGGGGGCCGGCGGGATGTTCTGAAACCCGTTGTTCTACGTGCCACAACCAGGTGCCGCTCAATGGAGTCGCGGGAGACTGCCTCGGTAAAACCGATGCCTGCCCTGCTCGTCATTGGCGGTCTTGGGAACAAGCCACCGGACCGGAGTCCGAATGTGGATCGTCTTCCAGCCACGTTTATTCTCTCATACCCGGGCTAAATCCCGGCGGAGGCAGCGCCAAACGTGCTGGCTCATTTCCTTCTCCTGGACGGTCCTTCCAGCCTCCGGCGTTACAATCAGGCAAGGAGCACCGGATGAAAAGGACGCCACACCAATGCCCAGCATCTCCCCCCTCAGCGGCACCCCTGCCCAGGAACGGAGCCTGAACCAGGACAGCGATCCGGCCGGCAAGACAGCAGGAACCGTCCCGGCAATGACCCGTAACCGGCCCTTCGGCTGGCT
This sequence comes from Arthrobacter sp. Z1-9, assembly GCF_054792695.1. Taxonomy (NCBI): domain Bacteria; kingdom Bacillati; phylum Actinomycetota; class Actinomycetes; order Micrococcales; family Micrococcaceae; genus Arthrobacter; species Arthrobacter sp. Z1-9. Next base: position 2,390,590 of record NZ_CP096456.1, read on the forward strand.
GCTGGTAATCACGGGCGCCATCGGCTGGCTTGCCTCCGGAACCCTGGTGCTGGAAAAGCTCGCGGTGCTCCAAGATCCCAACCACACCACGGTGTGCGACGTGAATCCCTGGATTTCCTGTGGTGACGTCATGAAAACGTGGCAGAGCTCGCTGTTCGGCTTCCCGAACATGTTTATCGGCATCGTGGCCTTTGCCGTCGTCATCACCGTTGGTATGGCGCTGCTCGCCGGGGCAACCTTCGCCCGCTGGTACTGGCTGGGCCTGCAGGCCGGGGTCACGCTCGGTTTCGCCTTCGTGGTGTGGCTGTGGTCGCAGGCACTCTACGACATCCACATCCTCTGCCCGTTCTGCATGATTGTCTGGGCGGCCATGATTCCCCTGTTCGTCTGGGTGACCATCCGGAACGTCACCGCCGGGGTGATTCCCATGCCGGAAAACGCCGCCCGCATCCTGGGCGACTCCGGCTGGATCATCACCGCGTTGCTTTACGTGGCCGTCATCGCCACCATCTTCTTCGCCTTCATCCAGGTTTTCGCCGGAACCTCGGGCTTCTAAAGCCGCCCGTGAAGTGACAGATAAGGCCGATGTTCGTGACGAACATCGGCCTTACTTGTCATGCAGGTGAAGCTACGCCTGGAACCAGATCTTGATCTCGCGTTCGGCGGAATCGGTGGAGTCGGAGCCGTGGACCAAGTTCTGCTGGACCTTCACGCCCCAGTCACGGCCAAAGTCGCCGCGGATGGTGCCGGGGGCTGCCGTGGTGGGGTCGGTGGTTCCTGCCAGGGAACGGAAGCCTTCAATGACGCGGTGGCCTTCGAAGATGGCTGCCACTACCGGCCCGGAGAGCATGAATTCCACCAGGGGCTCGTAGAAGGGCTTGCCGACGTGCTCCTCGTAGTGCTGCTCCAGCAGCTCACGGGACGCGTCGACCTTCTTCAGCTCGGCCAGGGTGTAGCCCTTGGCTTCGATCCGGGCCAGGATGGCCCCGGTGAGGTTGCGGGCGACGCCGTCGGGCTTGATCAGGACGAGGGTGCGCTCAGTAGTCACAACTGCTCCAATGCGTTGGTAACGGATTTCGGGTCAAGTCTACGGGGACTGCGGCTGCTGGCCCGGCCCTGCGGCCTGGTCCGGATGGGCTGCTTCCCATTTGGCCTGCTCACGGGCCCGCTCGCCGGCTTCCCGGTCCAGCCTGATTCCGGTGCGGATTCCGTACCACCAGGCCAGTGCGAACAGCCCGCCCACCAGGAACATGGCGGGCTCGAAGATGCCGGTGAGGATCAAGACGAGCTGCAGGATCCACCCGAGCCCGATGCCCCAGGGCTTGGTGAGGAAGGCGCAGGCCACGATCATCACGACGCTCAAGGCGATGCCCACACCGAGGATCAGCGCCGGTGGGAACTCCCCGCGGCGCAGCCCGAACACCGCGAGGGTGGCGAAAAACATCACGAAGGCTTCCAGGAGCAGCACCGTGGAAGCGAACATCACCTTGGTGGAGCGCCGCTTCTTGGGCATGCCCGGCCGCCATTCGCGCTGGGCTTTGGTCAGCTTGGCCATCGCCTACGCCTCCGTCTTCCCCAGCAGGATCCGTGCCTCGGCCACCAGGGTGATGGAGCCGGTTACAAGCACGCCGCCGGAAAGGTCATCGTTGGCTTCGGCGCGTTCAACTGCCCATTCGAGGGCGTCGTCGAGTTTCTCCTCGATGTGCACGTTGTCCTCGCCGAAACCGAGGTCGATGGCGAGTTCGGCAAGTTCTGCTGCCGGGACGGCGCGCGGGGAGTTCGACTGGGTGAAGCAGTACTCTTCCGCCATGCCGCCCAAGGACTCCTTGAGCTGCCGGAGGATTTCCTCGGCGTCCTTCTCTTTGAGGATCCCCACCACCGGCACCAGCCTGGTGAAGGTAAAGGCCTCCTGGAGGGCCGCTGCGGACACCTTGACGCCGTCGGGGTTGTGGGCGGCGTCAACCACAATGGTGGGTGCGGTGCGCACCACCTCAAGCCGGCCCGGGGAGGTGACCTCGGCGAAACCTTCCTGCAGCACGTCGAAGCCCAGTTCCTTTTCGCCCCCGAAGAATGCTTCCAGCGCAGCCACTGCCACTGCTGCGTTCTGCGCCTGGTGCGCGCCGTGAAGCGGCACGAGCAGATCCGGGTAACGTCCCGCGATGCCCTGGATGGTCACCATCTGGCCACCGACTGCCACAGTCCGGGATTCGACGCCGAACTCCACGTCCTCGAACTTGAACGGCACGCCCACGTCCTTGGCTTTCTCCAGCAGGACCTGGGCCGCGTCAAGCGGCTGGGCGGCACTGATGAGGTAGCCGCCGGGCTTGATGATGCCGGCTTTTTCGTAGGCGATGTCCTCGGTGGTGTCACCCAGCAGGTCAGTGTGGTCCAGGGAGATGGGGGTGACCAGCGAAACCTGCCCGTCGCCCACGTTGGTGGCATCGGTGATGCCGCCGAGACCCACTTCGATGACGGCCACGTTGACGGGCTGGTCGGCGAAGATGGCAAAGCCCAGGATGGTGAGGCATTCGAAGTACGTCAGGCGCGGCTGCCCGTCGGCTTCCAGCTCGGAGTCGACAATCTGCAGGTACGGGCGGATTTCGTCCCAGATCCGGACGAAGGTCTGATCGGATACCGGGTGCCCGTCAATACTGATGCGTTCGGTGACCTTGGACAGGTGCGGGCTGGTGTACCGCCCGGTGCTCAGGCCGTGGGCCCGCAAGACCGATTCGATCATGCGGGCGGTGGACGTCTTGCCGTTCGTTCCGGTGACGTGGATGATCGGGAAGGCCTTGTTCGGCTCCCCCAGCACGTCCATCGCCCGGAACAGCGGGGCAAGCCGCGGTTCCATCTTGTTTTCCGGCGCCCGGCCCAGCAGTTCGGCGTAGACGCTCTCTACGGAAAATTCATCAGTCATGGATTATGCCTCTACTTTTTCGACGGCGATCTGCGGCTCGGTGCCATCGCCGCTGGAATGCAGGCCAAGCTCCACCGTGAGGGTTTCGCTGACAATCAGGCTTTCATGGGCTGTCAAAGCGTCCACCACATCCTGGGCGGCGGTGATGCTGGTACGGATCCTGTCGCTGACATCCAGACCGGCGTCCTTGCGTGCCTGCTGGATGGAGCGGACCATGTCGCGGGCCAGGCCTTCGGCCTCCAGCTCCGGGGTGACCTCGGTGTTGAGGACCACGAACCCGCCCCCGGGCAATACTGCGACAGCAGACGATGCAGTGGCGCTGCCGCCCTCAGACTCCGCCACCACTGTCTCCAGCGTGTACTCCTGCGGTTCCAGCTGGAGCCCGCCGGCGGTGACCACACCGCCGTCGTCCACTGACCAGTCACCGGACTTGGAGCCCTTGATCGCGGCCTGCACGTTTTTGCCCAGGCGCGGACCGGCAGCGCGGGCGTTGACCACCAGCTTCTGCTGGATCCCGAACTCCTCCGGGGAGGCCGTGGCTGCATCCAGCAGGCGGACCGAGCGGAGGTTGAGCTCGTCCGCGACGACGGCGGCAAAACCGCCCAGCGCATCGGCGCCGGGTGCCACCACAGTCAGCTCCTGCAGGGGCAGGCGCACGCGCAGGTTTGCTGCCTTCCGGAGCGAGGAACCGGTGGAGCAGATCTGCTGGACCTTGTCCATGGCCTGCACCAGGTCCGGGTTGGCCGGGAACAGATCAGCATCCGGCCAGTCGGCCAGGTGCACGGAACGGCCGCCGGTGAGCCCGCGCCAGATCTCCTCGGAGACCAGCGGCAGGAGGGACGCCGCTACGCGGGTAACAGTTTCCAGTGCGGTGTACAGCGCGTCGAAGGCGTCCTGGTCTTCGTCGAAGAACCGCTGGCGGCTCCGGCGGACGTACCAGTTGGTGAGCATGTCCAAGTAGCTGCGCAGTTCATCGCAGGCCCCGGAGATGTCGTAAATGTCCAGCTGCGCGGTCATGTTCCTGACCAGGTCGCCGGTGTTGGCCAGCAGGTACTGGTCCAGCGTGTCGGCGTAGCCGTCGTAGCGGAGCTTCGCGTCGTAGCCTGACCCGCCGTTGGAGGCGTTGGTGTAGAGCGTGAAGAAGCTGTAAACGTTCCACAGCGGCAGGATGACCTGGCGGACGCCGTCGCGGATTCCCTGCTCGGTGACCACCAGGTTGCCGCCGCGGAGGATGGGGCTGGACATCAGGAACCATCGCATGGCGTCCGAGCCGTCGCGGTCCAGCACCTCAGAGACGTCCGGGTAGTTGCGCAGGCTTTTGGACATCTTCTGCCCGTCCGAACCGAGCACGATGCCGTGGCTGATGACGTTGCGGAAAGCCGGCCGGTCAAACAGCGCCGTGGAAAGGATGTGCAGCATGTAGAACCAGCCGCGGGTCTGCCCGATGTACTCGACAATGAAGTCGGCAGGGTTGTGGGTATCGAACCAGGCCTCGTTCTGGAACGGGTAGTGCACCTGGCCGTACGGCATGGAGCCGGAGTCGAACCAGACGTCCAGCACGTCCTCCACGCGGCGCATCACCGACTGGCCTTCTTCTGGCGTGCGGGGATCGTCCGGGTTCGGCCGGGTCAGTTCGTCGATGAAGGGGCGGTGCAGGTCAACCTGGCCGTCCTTGTTCAGCGGCAGCCGGCCAAAGTCGGCCTCGATCTCGGCCAGGGAGCCGTACACGTCGGTGCGGGGGTATTCGGGGTCGCTGGACTGCCACACCGGGATGGGGCTGCCCCAGTAGCGGTTGCGGCTGATGGACCAGTCGCGGGCATTTTCGAGCCACTTGCCGAACTGGCCGTCCTTGACGTTGCCGGGGATCCAGTTGATCTCCTGGTTCAGTTCGGACATCCTGTCCTTGAACTTGGTGACCTCCACGTACCAGGAGGACACGGCCCGGTAGATCAGCGGGTTGCGGCACCGCCAGCAGTGCGGGTAGCTGTGCTCGTAGCTGGCCTGGCGGACCAGGCGGCCCTGGGCGCGCAGCACCTGGGTGATGGGCTTGTTGGCTTCGAAGACCTGCAGGCCCACGATGTCGTGCAGGTCGCCGTGCTTGAAGAGCGGGAGGAATTTGGCACCCTCGTCAACGGAAAGGATCACCGGGATGCCGGCCTCCTCGCAGACCTTCTGGTCGTCTTCGCCGTAGGCGGGTGCCTGGTGGACGATGCCGGTGCCGTCGGTGGTCGTGACGTAATCGGCCACCAGGATCCGCCACGCGTTTTCCATGCCGTATTTTTCGTTGTCGGCGAAGTCCTGCCACAGCGGCTGGTACGCCAGGCCCTCGAGCTCGGCGCCCGTATGGGTGGACACGACGGCGGCCTGTGCTGCCTCGGCATCGTCGTAGCCCAGGTCCTTGGCGTAGCTGGCCAGCAGGTCCGCCGCGAGCAGGAAGCTGCCGCTGACGGGTGCGTCGGCGGAGGCGGCCTTGATGCCGTTGGGGCCGGCGGGCAGCACGGCGTAGGTGATGGAGGGCCCGACGGCGAGCGCGGCGTTGGTGGGAAGGGTCCAGGGTGTGGTGGTCCAGGCGAGCGCCTGGACCCCGGCGAGCCGGTGGGACAGTTCGGACTCCCCTGCCGTGATGGGGAAGGTGACCGTTACGGTCTGGTCCTGGCGGTTCTTGTAGACGTCGTCGTCCATGCGCAGTTCATGGTTGGACAGCGGCGTTTCATCTTTCCAGCAGTACGGCAGCACGCGATAGCCGTTGTAGGTCAGGCCCTTTTCGTGGAGCTGCTTGAACGCCCAGAGGACGGACTCCATGTACTCCACGTTGAGGGTCTTGTAGTCGTTGTCGAAGTCCACCCAGCGTGCCTGGCGGGTGACGTAGTTGCGCCATTCGTCGGCGTACTTCATCACCGAGGCGCGGCAGGCGTCGTTGAACTTGTCGATGCCCATGGCTTCGATCTGGGTCTTGTCCGTCATGCCCAGCTGCTTCATCGCTTCCAGCTCCGCCGGCAGCCCATGGGTGTCCCAGCCGAAGCGGCGCTCGACGCGCTTGCCCCGTTGGGTCTGGTAGCGGCCCACGAGGTCCTTCGCGTACCCCGTAAGCAGGTGGCCGTAGTGCGGCAGGCCGTTGGCGAACGGCGGGCCGTCGTAGAACACGAACTCGTTGCTGCCGGGTGCACCGCCGGGGGCGTCCGGGCTGCGCTGGTCGATGCTGGCCTGGAAGGTGCCGTCCTGGTCCCAGTATTTGAGGATGCGCTCTTCGACTTCCGGGAACTTCACGGAGGCGGACACACCCGCGTTGCGGCTGGAAGAGGTGCCACTGGTGGAGGCTGAGGCCTTGGGGTAATACGTCATTCTCGACATCCTGGGTTGAGCTTGGCGAACTGCCGGCTTGCGCCTGGCAGTTCCGTTCAGGATGCGAGGACGGCTGCCGTGTTGCCCTTCCGGACCCCACGCTCACCGCGGTACCACCTCACTTACCGGTGCTGTCAGTTCCCGGGGGAACGTGCCTGCTCCGGCCTCTCATTACTGCTGTGACGGGCTTACCCGTCCGGTTCTACTGACGCTCCCCGCCTGGTTCGCGCGTTCTTCCGGAAGCTCACCGGTGATAGCCGGGTCATAGCCGCTTTCGAGTCTACTATTTCCGCGGCGCCCATTGCCATTCCCGGGCTGAATTGGAACATGACTGCGGGGCGCTCCCCCGGCGCATCCTGAGGCGATCGACCATCTTCGAGCCAGTCGCTGCGGCAGGGCTGACGCTGGTCCCGCTGTTGCCTAGACTCGCCTCATGACAGCTTCCGCCCGCCCCGCCCGGAGGACGCGCGTAGCAGCCGTGTCCAGGTGGCTGTTCCTTCCCGCGGCCCTGCCGGTGGCGGTGATGTCAGTCTTCCGTGCCGTGCCGGCGGAGTGGCCGGTACTGGTGGTGCAGCTGCTGGCCTTTACGCCGTGGCTTGCGGTGCCGGCAACAGCGGCGCTGGTCCTGGCCTTCCTGGGGCGGCGCCGCTGGCAGCGTGTTGCGGTATTGGTCCTGATTGCGTGCCAGTCATTCTGGCTTTTCCCGCTGGACATCCGGCAACCTGCCGCCGAAGCTGCCGGCACCACGTCCACGCTCGTTGCCATGACCATCAATGCGCAGGTGGGTGGTGCCGACGCAAACGGGATCCTTGCCCTGGTCCGCGACCGGCACGTGGACCTGCTGGTGGTGGAGGAATACACGCCGGAACTGGCAACCAGGCTGTCCGCCGCCGGGCTGGACGGACTGCTTCCGCACCGGGTTTCCCGCCCCAAGGACGGAGCGGGCGGGAGCGCTATCTATTCCCGCTTCGGATTGAGGGAGACCGGCGCGTTGCAGGGTACGCAGTTCACTATGCCGGTTGCCCGCCTTGACCTTGGCGACTCCGGGGACGCAACCCTGCGGGTGGTGGCCGTGCACGCTGTAGCGCCGGTGGGCGACGACGCGGTGGAAAAGTGGCGCAGCGACCTCAGTGCACTGGGCAGGATTGATTCGGGTGCCGGGCCGTTGCTGCTGGCTGGCGATTTCAATGCGACCTATGACCACTGGGAGTTCCGCAGCCTGTTGGAGGGCACCACCGGCCGCCGGGACCTGGTGGACGTGGCGTCGGCGCTGGGAAGCCGTCTGGTTCCTACCTGGCCAACGCGGGTGTATCGGCTCCCCGGCGTCACGCTGGACCATCTGGTCACCAGCCCCGATATTGCCGGGCGGGACTACTCTGTCCACCGGATCCGCGGGACCGACCATGCGGCAGTGGTCGCAACGCTCAGTGTCAGGTTTTCCTAGCGCTTTCGGATCAGTTTGTGGTTTGCGGCCTGGGCTACCGGGCGGATGACGATCTGGTCCAGGTTCACGTGGTGCGGGGCAGTCACTGCGTAGCGGACCACCTCCGCGACATCTTCTGCCGTGAGAGGCTTCTCCACCCCCTGATAGACCTTCTCTGCGGCCTGCCGGTCGCCCAGCCGGTTCAGGGCGAATTCCTCCGTGTACACCAGCCCGGGAGCCACTTCGATGACCCGCAGGTTGTGGTCCACTTCCTCGAGCCGCAGCGCGCCGGTCATGGCATGCTGGGCGAACTTCGCCGCGTTGTAGCCGCCCCCGCCCTCGTAGGCAGCCAGGCCGGCCGTGGACGTCAGGTTCAGCACGGTACCTTCGCCGTGGGCGCGCAACATCGGCAGGAATGCCCGGGTGAGCTTCATGGTGCCCAGCACGTTGACCCGGTACATCCACTCCCAGTCCTCGGTGCTTGCGGCGCCAATGGTGTCCGCTCCCCGAGCACCGCCGGCGATGTTGATCAGGGTGTCTATTCCCCCGGCTTCCGTCACCTCGGCAAGCAGCCGGGACACGTCGTCGTCCTCGGAAATGTCAGCAGGAATTCCGACGGCGCCCGTCTCGGCTTGGAGGGCGGCAAGGCGCTCCGCGCGGCGGGCCACGGCGAACACCTTCCACCCCTGCGCTGCCAGGGCGCGGACCGTTGCCTCCCCGATTCCACTGCTCGCGCCGGTCACCAAAGCTGCCTTTTCCTGGAAGTCCTGAGTCATGGCACCACCCTAACGGCAGGCGCCCGAAGGATGCCGCCCCGTGACGCACGGCGACAACCGCTCCGAAGGAAACTCAATAATGTTGTCAACGGACTCCTGCGGATCGGTTAGGTTCAGCAAAAGGAAAATCAGTGCTGCAGCGACATCGCTGCAGAAAACTACAGGTCCAGCGGGGATTTCTCCCAGGAGATATCAACGATGGAGGCGCCTGGCTGCGGCATGGTCAGCATCGAGAGCTCGAGAACGTCCTGGGCATGGGTGGCATCGGCAGGTGCTGCGTCATCGTCGGTCAGGATGTACTCATGGCTCATGTGCTGCCCCCAGGCTCTTAGTGGATCGTGTTCCTTTTCCACTGTAGCCCGGCGTCCGGCCGTTGCCCGCTCGTGGTGCTGCGCCCGCGGCAGCGTGATCGGCGGCCGGAGGAGATGTACCAGCAATCACTGCGGCGACGGTCATAGCGTTAGAAACAGGGCTAGTAGCTTCAGGGGATCGCGGCGGTAGATCCGTGAGGTGTGGTGAACGGTTCGGCCGGGCATGTAGAGACGGTTATGGCCGTGGCTAACCAGCAAAGCGATCAATAGGGCTCTGTCGCCCACACAACTCGGTCCCCGTCCGCCCGAGCAGCAACCGACCGGCGGGAGAGCCCGTCCATGAAACAATTGGCAAATGGCTGAAGACAATCAGGGTACAGACACGCCCAACACCGCCCCCATCAACGTTCCGGACAAGCCGGCCCTCGAAGGCCTCGAAGCTGCCCTCACACAGCGCTGGCTGGCCGAAGGGACCTACAAGTTCAACAGGGAGACCACCCGGGAGCAGGTCTACTCGATCGACACTCCCCCGCCCACCGCCTCCGGATCGCTGCACGTGGGGCACATGTTCTCCTACACGCAGACGGACGTGCTGGCGCGCTACCAGCGCATGACCGGCAAGAACGTCTTTTATCCGATGGGCTGGGACGACAACGGCCTGCCCACCGAACGCCGCGTGCAGAACTACTACGGCGTCCGCTGCGACCCCTCCATCCCGTACAACGCTGACTACCAGCCGCCGGCGCAGCCTGCAAAGAACCAGCGGGACTTCGACGTCGTCTCCCGCCGCAACTTCATCCAACTGTGTGAAGAGCTTGCTGTCGAGGACGAGAAGGTCTTCGAGAACCTCTTCCAGACGCTTGGCCTGTCCGTGGACTGGGACCTCACGTACCGCACCATCGACGACAACTCTCGTGCGGTCTCGCAGCGTGCCTTCCTGGCCAATCTCGCCGCGGGCGACGCCTACATGGCTGAAGCACCCACGCTCTGGGACGTGACGTTCCGCACGGCAGTGGCCCAGGCCGAACTGGAAGACCGCGAGGTGGCCGGAGCGTACTACCGCTACCCGTTCTTCACCGAGGACGGGGAACGGATCTACATTGAGACCACCCGTCCCGAACTGCTCGCGGCCTGCGCCGCGCTGGTGGCGAATCCCGACGACGAACGGTACCAGCCGCTGTTCGGCAAGAAGGTCACGTCCCCCGTGTTCGGCGTCGAGGTTGAGGTCAAGGCGCACCCGCTTGCCAAAGCGGACAAGGGCTCCGGTATCGCGATGGTGTGCACCTTCGGTGACCTGACCGACGTCACCTGGTGGCGCGAACTGCAGCTTCCCACGCGTGCCATCGTGGGCCGGGACGGCCGGATCGTCAGCGAGGCCCCTGAATGGATCACCACTGACATCGGCCGTGAAGCCTTCGCCGCGATTGCGGGCAAGACGGTCTTCAGCGCCAAGGAAGAAGTGGTGAAGCTCCTCACCGCTGCCGACCTGCTCGACGGCGAGCCCAAAAAGATCATGCACCCCGTGAACTTCTACGAAAAGGGCGACAAGCCCCTTGAAGTGGTCACTTCCCGCCAGTGGTACATCCGCAACGGCGGCCGCGACGAGGACCGCAGGGAGCGGCTCATCGCCCGCGGGCACGAGATCGACTTCCACCCCGCCTTTATGCGCTCACGGTACGAGAACTGGATTTCCGGCCTCAACGGTGACTGGCTGGTGTCCCGCCAGCGATTCTTCGGCGTGCCCATCCCCGTCTGGTACCCGCTGGACTCCGACAGCAACCCGGACTACGACTCCCCCATCGTTCCGTCCGACGGGCAACTTCCCGTGGACCCGGCAGCAGACGCTGCTCCCGGGTTCGACGAAGCCCAGCGCGATGTTCCGGGCGGCTTTACCGGCGACGCCGACATCCTGGACACCTGGGCCACGTCCTCGCTGACGCCCAAGATCGTGGGCGGCTGGAAGCGCGACGAGGACCTGTTCGCCAAGGTGTTCCCCTTTGACGTCCGGCCCCAGGGCCACGACATCATCCGGACCTGGCTTTTCTCCTCCGTGGTGCGTGCCGATGCCCTGGAGAACAGTGCGCCGTGGAAGCACGCTGCTATCTCCGGCTGGATCCTGGACCCGGACCGCAAGAAGATGTCCAAGTCCAAGGGCAACGTGGTGGTTCCCACCGATGTGCTGGAGGAATACGGCTCCGATGCTGTCCGCTACTGGGCGGCCTCGGCCAAGCTCGGGGCAGACACCGCCTACGAGATTGCCCAGATGAAGATTGGCCGCCGCCTGGCCATCAAGCTGTTGAACGCCTCAAAGTTTGTGCTGAACCTCGGCGCCACGGAGGCATCGGTGCTGTCCTCCGACCTGTCCGTGCTGTCCAACCCCTTGGACCGGGCGGTCCTTGCCCAGCTCGCGGACGTCGTGGCCCAGTCCACCAAGGCGTTCGAGAACTACGATTACGCCCGCGCACTGCAGATCACGGAAACCTTCTTCTGGCAGTTCACGGATGACTATGTGGAGCTCATCAAGGACCGGGCCTACGGCGCCGCGGGCGAGGGCGAACAGGCTTCGGTGCTCGCAGCACTGGCCACCACCCTGGACACCCTGCTGCGGCTGTTCGCGCCGTTCCTGCCTTTTGCCACCGAAGAGGTCTGGGGATGGTGGCGCACCGGTTCAGTCCACCGCGCCCAGTGGCCCGCACCGCTGGACGTCCCCGGTGGTGACACCACGATGCTTGCCACCGTTGGTGTTGCCCTTAGTGGTGTCCGCAAGGCGAAGTCAGAAGCGAAGGTCAAGCAGCGCACGGAGGTTCTCTCGGCGACCATCACGGCTTCCGAAGCCCTCACCACCCAGCTGAAGGCGGGGCTCGCCGACCTGAAGGCCGCGTCGAATGCCCGGGAAATCACCCTGCTGGTAGGCGACGGGGACCTGGCTGTCAGCGACGTCGCCCTGGCCGCCACGGAGGAGCCTGCCCAGGCTTGACCTTACTGCTGCCCGTTTCAGGGCAAAGGGGAAGCCCCATCAGCGTTTTGCCGTTGGTGGGGCTTCGACTTTTCGGCCATACAGGTGACGTCTTTGATGGTCTGGCAGAATCCTCGGATCTTCAGGTCTTCCTACCTCGTCACTGGTAGCTTGCTTCTGACTTTGCCGATGGCTGCGTCGAAGACATATCACTGAATCTTTGGTTTCTGCGTCCCACTTCTTTCGAAGTGGGTAAAGACCATTCTTGTCCTGCCAACCTGCAAGCGCAAGAGCCCCGGTAGAACTACAAACGGGTAGTTCTACCGGGGCTCTCTGTGTTCTGCCCGGACGGCGGGCTGGATCAGTTTTTCAGCTGAATTCGGGCCGTTCGGTGCGGCTGCGCTTGAGTTCGAAGAAATGCGGGTACGAGGCGAGGGCGGTGGTGGCGTCCCACAGCTTGCCGGCCTCGTCGCCGCGCGGGATGCGGGTGAGGACCGGTCCGAAGAACGCGGTTCCGTTGAAGGCCACCACAGGTGTTCCGACGTCCTGGCCTACCAGGGAGATGCCTTCCTCGTGGCTTGCGCGCAGCTGGCCATCGAAGGCGTCCGTGGTGGCGGCGGCTGCCAGTTCGGCGGGAAGACCGCATTCCGCCAGGGCCTTGGTGATCACGAGGGAGCGGTCCTTCTCGCCGCGCTCATGAATCAGCGAGCCCATGGCGTCATACAAGCCCTTGACCGCTTCCTGTCCGTGTTCCTGCTGCGCGGCGATGATGACGCGCACCGGGCCCCAGGCGTTGTCCATGGACTCGCGGTACGCGGGTTCCAAGTCGCGGCCCTCGTTCAGGACGGCGAGGCTCATGACGTGCCAGACGGTTTCGATGTCGCGGACGCCCTCCACTTCGCCGATCCAGCGCGAGGTGATCCACGCGAAGGGGCAAAGCGGATCGAACCAAAAGTCCGCCTTGTTCCGTGCAGTGTCAGTCATAGGGTTACTCCTTCAGGGGCAGGCGGCCGCGCAGGGGGCAGCCGCATCTGACGGTGTGTTGCGCAAGGTTGTCAGGCAGACTTCCGGCGCTTGGTGACGTGCGGGATCATGGTTGGCTCCGCGCCCTTCAGGACGACGTCCTCGGTGATCACGACGCTGGCTACGTCTTCCCGGCTGGGCAGGTCGAACATCACGGGAAGCAGCACTTCCTCCATGATGGCGCGCAGGCCGCGGGCACCGGTACCGCGCTCCAGCGCCTGCTCCGCGATGGCATCCAGGGCAGTGTCATCAAACACCAGCTCCACGCCGTCGATCTGGAACATCTTCTGGTATTGCTTCACCAGCGCGTTCTTGGGCGTCGAGAGGATCTGGATCAAGGCGTCACGGTCCAGGTTGGACACCGTGGTGATCACGGGCAGCCGGCCGATGAATTCGGGGATAAGTCCGAACTTCAGCAGATCCTCCGGCATCACCTCACCATAGGAATCGATCTTCTTGCTGGCGTCATTGAGCGGTGCGCCGAAGCCGATCCCCTTCCGTCCGGACCTTGAGCCGATAATCTCCTCGAGCCCGGCAAAGGCACCGGCCACGATGAACAGCACGTTGGTGGTGTCGATCTGGATGAATTCCTGGTGCGGATGTTTCCGGCCGCCCTGCGGAGGAACGGAGGCGACGGTGCCCTCGAGGATCTTCAGCAGCGCTTGCTGGACGCCTTCGCCCGAAACATCGCGGGTGATGGAGGGGTTTTCGCTCTTGCGGGAAATCTTGTCGATCTCATCAATGTAGATGATGCCCTGTTCGGCCTTTTTGACGTCGTAGTCCGCGGCCTGGATGAGCTTGAGGAGGATGTTCTCCACGTCCTCACCCACGTAGCCGGCTTCGGTCAGGGCCGTGGCATCAGCTACGGCGAAAGGCACGTTCAGGCGGCGGGCGAGGGTCTGGGCCAGGTAGGTCTTGCCGCAGCCGGTGGGGCCGATAAGGAGGATGTTGGACTTGGCGATCTCGACGTCGTCGTGGTGGCCGCCCTCCGCCAGGCTTCCCGACTTCGGCGCGTGGCCGGCCTGGATGCGCTTGTAATGGTTGTACACGGCGACGGCGAGGGAGCGTTTGGCAGGCTCCTGGCCGATGACGTATTCCTGCAGGAAGTCGAAGATTTCGCGGGGCTTGGGCAGCTCAAAGCTGCCAAGATCGGCAACCTCCGCCAGTTCCTCTTCGATGATTTCGTTGCAAAGCTCAATGCACTCATCACAGATGTAGACACCGGGCCCGGCAATGAGCTTGCGCACCTGCTTCTGGCTCTTTCCGCAGAAAGAGCACTTCAGCAGATCCGTGCTCTCGCCAATCCGAGCCATATGTGAACCCCTTAGTATCTTGCTGCCAGGCAGCCTTGCACCGTTGCTGGAATCTCCACCAGCCTGCATGGACCGGTTGTGACAACATCCACTCTAGGTCACATTCGCTCCCGAGGGTGGAAGGAAAAGGCCGGCGGAGCCAAATGATTGGCTCCACCGGCGCCTTACTTTACCGCTACCTGGTGATGGCCTGCGGTTTGATCTTGCGTGAATCCAGGACCTGGTCGATCAGGCCGTACACCTGGGCCTCTTCGGCGGTCAGGATCTTGTCACGCTCGATGTCGTTGTTGACCTGCTCCGACGTCCGGCCCGAGTGGTGCGCCAGGGTGTCCTCAAGCCAGGAACGCATGCGCATGACCTCGGCGGCCTGGATCTCCAGGTCGGAGGCCTGGCCGCCCTGGCCGCCGGACAGTGCCGGCTGATGGATCAGGACGCGCGCGTTCGGCAGGGCAAGGCGCTTGCCGGGGGTGCCGGCCGCCAGCAGGACAGCAGCGGCACTGGCCGCCTGGCCCAGGCACACGGTCTGGATCTCAGGGCGGATGTACTGCATGGTGTCGTAGATGGCCGTCATGGCGGTGAAGGATCCGCCCGGCGAATTGATGTAGAGCGTGATGTCCCGGTCCGGGTCGGTGGACTCGAGGACCAGCAGCTGGGCCATGACGTCATCAGCCGAGGCGTCATCCACCTGTACGCCGAGGAAGATGATGCGGTCCTCGAAGAGCTTGGTGTACGGGTCCTGGCGCTTGAAGCCATACGGCGTGCGCTCCTCGAACTGGGGCAGTACGTAACGGCTGTTCGGAAGGTTACCGGCAGTCGATCCGAAGTTGTAGTTCATGTTCATTGCTCCTGATCTAAGTGTTTTGTGCCGGTTTAGTTCTGCGAGGCAGTATCGCCGGAGGTGCCGTTGGCGGTGCCGCCGCCACCGGACACGGAACCGGCGTGCGCGGCGATCTTGTCGAAGAAGCCGTACTCCAGCGCCTCCGTGGCAGTGAACCACTTGTCGCGGTCGTTGTCCTTGAGGATGGTGTCCACGGTCTGGCCGGTCTGCTCGGCGGTCAACTCAGCCATGACCTTCTTCATGTGAAGGATGAGTTCGGCCTGGATCTTGATGTCCGATGCCGTGCCGCCGATGCCGCCGGAGGGCTGGTGCATCAGGACGCGTGCGTTCGGGGTGGCGTACCGCTTGCCCTTCGTGCCGGAGGAAAGCAGGAACTGGCCCATGGAAGCGGCGAGGCCGGTGGCGACGGTGACGACGTCGTTGGGGATGAACTGCATGGTGTCATAGATCGCCATGCCGGCCGTGACGGAGCCGCCCGGGGAGTTGATGTAGAGGTAGATGTCCTTGTCCGGGTTCTCCGCAGACAGGAGCAGCAGCTGCGAGCAAATGGCGTTGGCGTTCTCGTCACGCACCTCTGAGCCCAGCCAGATGATCCGTTCCTTCAGGAGGCGGTTGTAGATGTAGTTGTCCTGGGCTGCAGGATCGACAGTAGCCATCCGGGGGGCCTCTGCGTGCTGTGACATATGTACTTACCTCTCGCTGGTGACGGTGACATCACTGAAAATCACTACTTGGACACTAACCGGTTTCACTGACGTTTTGTTCGCGCACCGTGGGCTGTTCGCTGACGGCGCACGATCAACAGGCCGCGTGTGAATGACAGGCCCGGGCCAATGCAAACGGCCCCCGGATCAACTGATCCGGGGGCCGTTCACGTGAGCCTTACAGCAGGTACTGCGCCGAGAAAAGGTACTAGGCCTTGGCCTCTGCCTTGTCTTCCTCAACAGCAGCCTCGGGTGCTTCGGTTACTACCTCTTCGGTCTCCACGGCGGGAGCTTCCTCTTCGCCGCCGGGACGGACGAAGTCGCTGAGGTCAACGGCCTTGCCCTCGGTGTCGGTTACCGTGGCCTGGCCGAGGACAACAGCCAGCGCCTTGCGGCGGCGGACCTCGGAAACCATCATGGGGACCTGGCCGCTCTGATCGATGATCTGGGCGAACTGGTTGGGGTCCATGCCGTACTGGCTGGCAGTGGTGACGATGTAGTCGATCAGCTCGTTCTGGCTGACGTTGACTTCTTCCTTTTCCGCGATGGCGTCCAGGATGATTTCGTTCTGGAAAGCACGGGCGGTGTTGGCCCGGACCTCTTCACGGTGCTCCTCGGTGTCGTGCTCGCCTTCACCGTGGCCGTTGCCCTCCTTGAAGTGGGCTTCGAGCTGCTCTTCGACCACCGAGTCCGGAACGGGAACCTCTACCAGCTCAACGAGCTTGTCCAGGACCTTGTCGCGGGCTTCAACGCCCTGCTCCACAACCTTGGAATCCGCGGCCTGCTTGGCGAGGTCTTCGCGGAGCTCGGCGAGGGTGTCGAATTCGGAAGCCAGCTGGGCGAAGTCGTCATCGGCTTCAGGAAGTTCGCGCTCCTTGACGGCCTTCACGGCTACCTTGACCTGCGCTTCTTCGCCGGCGTGGTCGCCGCCCACCAGCGTAGTGTTGAAGATGGCGTCCTCGTCGATGCTGAGGCCGGTCACGGCTTCGTCGAGGCCTTCGAGCATGGTGCCCGAGCCAACCTGGTAGGACAGGCCGGCAGCAGAGTCAACCTCTTCGCCGTCGATGGTGGCCGTGATGTCGATGGTGAGGAAGTCGCCGTCGGCAGCAGGACGGTCCACGGACTTCAGCGTGCCGAAGCGGCCGCGCAGTTCGTCCAGGGCCTTGTCAACGTCTTCGTCAGAGGACTGCGCAGCAGCAACCTCGACCTGGATGCCGGCGTAGTCCGGAAGCTCGATCTCCGGGCGGACGTCAACCTC
Source organism: Arthrobacter sp. Z1-9 (assembly GCF_054792695.1). Lineage (NCBI taxonomy): Bacteria > Bacillati > Actinomycetota > Actinomycetes > Micrococcales > Micrococcaceae > Arthrobacter > Arthrobacter sp. Z1-9. The sequence continues at coordinate 2,407,451 of NZ_CP096456.1, forward strand.
GGCGTGGAACTTCAGTTCACCATCGGTGGAGGTGGGGTCCGGAACTTCGGTGATCTCCACCTCGGGACGGCTCAGGGGACGGATGCCGGATTCCTGGACAGCAGCCTGGTACCAGCCGTTGAGGCCTTCGTTGATGGCCGTCTCCAGGACGTAGCCGCGGCCGACGCGCTGGTCGATCAGCTTTGCGGGGACCTTGCCCTTACGGAAGCCAGGGACCTGGATCTGCGAAGCAACGGTCTTGTAGGCCGAGTCGATGCTGGGCTTCAATTCCTCAAAGGGGACCTCAACATTGAGCTTGACCCGCGTGGGGGTGAGGTTCTCGACAGCGCTCTTCACGGTCTAAGTACTCCTGGGATTGTGGGATGGATTTCTGCAAACGCAATGTTTTGTCCAGGCCGACTGGTCCGGGCCGCAGAGTCGGGGTGACAGGATTTGAACCTGCGACTTCCTGCTCCCAAAGCAGGCGCTCTAGCCAAGCTGAGCTACACCCCGTAAGTGCACAGGCAAGTCTACGGTCATACGCGCCAAGTTTGCACATTTGACACGTAGCCCATGAATTAGGTTTAGTTGTATCCGGCTTGAACAGCCAGCCCGAAGTTGCCAGCCTGCCAGACCTCACGGCCTGACAGTCGGACTTCTTACGGGGACGTAGCTTAATGGTAAAGCCTCAGTCTTCCAAACTGATTACGCGGGTTCGATTCCCGTCGTCCCCTCCAAGAACAAAAAGGCCCCCCACAGAGGGGCCTTTTTGTGTTACGCCGCTAACCCGGGGGTGTCCGCTTGGTATTGCTAGGACTGCTGGCAGTACGGACACCAGTAGAGCTTGCGCGCCACCAGTTCGGCCATCAGCACGGTGGTGCCGCACACCCGGCACGGCAATCCGTTGCGTTTATAGACAAAGTGCGCGTTCTCCCTGGCCGGGAATGTGTCGCTCCTAAGCCCGGCTGCGTCGGCCGAAGCCGTTGCCCTCTTGCCGTTTCCCGACCAATACCTGGGCGTCGTGGTGATGATCCTGCCGTCGGAGACGCCGTCGCTCATCACGGAGACGACGTCCCGCCACAGCTTGCGTGCCTCGGCCTCCGGAATGTCGCTGCCGGGCAGCCACGGATCGAGCCGCCGCCGGAACAGGACCTCCGCGCGGTACACGTTTCCCACTCCGGCAATGATCTTCTGGTCCATCAGGAGTGCAGCCACTGGTGTTTTGCGGCTTTGAAGATTCGCGGTAAAACGGCCGGCGTCGCCCCGGCGGTTGACCAGCGGGTCGGGGCCCAACCGGGCCAGCACGGCGTCGGCCTCGGCAACGGTGATGGTTTCGCAGGTAGTGGCACCCCTCAAGTCCGCCCAGCCGTTGCTGCCCACAATCCGGACACGCACGGCCCCCACCGGATCCGGCGGGCCGGCATACCCACCGGAGTCATCGTCGCCACCGAACGTTTCCTGCTCCCCCACCCGGCGCGGGGCACCAATGCTGGAAGACCCCGCGAAAGTGCTGTCTCCACCAAAGGTCCAGGCCCCGTAGAGGCCCAGGTGGACGTGCAGCACCAGCGCGTGGTCAAAGTGCAGGAACAGGTGTTTTCCGTGGGCCTCCGCAGCAACAAGGGTGTGCCCGTCCAGCAGCGCGGCTCCCCCGATAAACCGGCCCTGCGGGCTGGACACAGCGAGCCGCTGGCCGCCGAAAACGTCCCCGAACTGCCGCGCCAGGCGCCGGAGGGTATGCCCTTCCGGCACTACTCGATGACCTCGCCGGTCGTTTCGTAGGCCGCGATTTTGCCGATCCTGCGGACGTGGCGCTCATCGTTGCTGAAGGGCTCCGCCAGGAAGGCTTCGATCAGCTCCGTTGCTTCCTCCACCGTGTGCTGGCGCCCGCCCACGGCCACCACATTGGCGTCGTTGTGCTCGCGGGCGAGGGTGGCGGTGGCGTGGTTCCAAGCCAGGGCTGCCCGGACACCCTTTACTTTGTTGGCTGCAATCTGTTCCCCGTTTCCTGATCCGCCCAGCACGATGCCCAAGGCGTGGACACCGGCCTGCTGGTCAGCGACGACAGCCAGGGCGGCGTTGATGCAGAACGACGGGTAGTCGTCCAGGGCGTCGTAGACCTTTGGCCCGTGGTCCACCACTTCGTAGCCTTTGGCGGTCAGGTGGGTCACCAGGTGGGCGCTGAGTTCCATGCCGGCGTGGTCGGTGGCAATGTGTACCCGCGGGAAGGCAGGGGAAGAAGTCACGAGCAAAATCCGTTCGGTGTGGGCGCTGGCGGCCGGCACGGTGGGTGCAGGCCGGGGTCAACAACACGGACAAGAATACTAGGACTCCGGCTGGCCGGCGGCGGCCGGACCGCTGCCGCCCCGGGCCCTCGCCGCCACGCGCGTGAGGACCTCGGCCAGGCGCGCAGCGGAGGCGGGGCTCCCGCCGCTGACCGCAAGGCTTTGCCCATCGGTCTTTTTCACCACGACGGCGGGGCCGCTGCTGACGAGCATGGCGGCGGTTCCGCTGTGGTGCCGGTAGCCCCAGCCGCCATAGTCGGCGGCGCGGATATCCGCTGCGCTGGCCGCCGAAATGGCACCTGCGGGGACATCCATCACGGGCACGACGCCGGCCAGCAGGACTTTGAGCCCGCGCCTGTCCGCCTTGATCCGGGCACAGAGGAAGGCCGCCCCGACGACGGCAAGGACCACCAGCAACACTCCGAGCCAAGGCACGGCGATGGCAATCAGTGCAGCCGGAAACAGCGAGGCAATGCCGATCATGACAAAGACCGAGCTGCGGGCATGGACCCAGAGCCGGATAGTGTCCCGCGACAGGTCAGGGTCGAGCTCCCTGGCGATGGCAAGCTGGAGGGCCCTGTCGTCGTCGGGGGACCATTGCTGGTCCGCCTTGTAGACGAAGGCCATAATCACGCCGAGGGACACGGCGGCCCCGCTTCCGAGCGCCAGGACCGTGAGGTCCACCCGCGACTCACGGGCGTCCGCCAGGCCCGTCTGGCCAACGAGTCCGGCAGCCAGGGCGGTGGCAACGAAGAGGCACAGGAACAGCCCGGCGCCCATCATGATCCGGCGCATGGGCACCGGCCTGCTGACCGGCAGCGCCTGGAAGAGAACCAGCCAGCCGGCGGCAACAATCATCAGGGCGCCCACCGTGACATAGGCGGCAAAGGGCGCGAACGCAGCGCCGCCGTCGTCAGTCCACCGGATGGCGAGAGGCTCAGGAAGCTCCGGCCGAAGCAAAAAAGCGCAGGCCACGAAAGCGGCTCCGACCACCACCGGGAACCCCGTCACGAAACGCAGGGCCTTGGTGTCCACCGACTCCATGAACTTCCCCATGTTTTAACGCTACTCCCGCCGCAGGCCAATGACTTCCCACCACTGTCCATACCCACCGTGAGCCGCGCTACTTGTTCCGCGGTAAAGGAATGCAAGAATGAGCAGTGCCGCCGCTGGGCACCGCCAGCCGGCAGACGCACTTCTTCTGGAGGCCCACTTTGCCAGGTATGAATCTGACACGCGCTGAAGCCAGCGGCCGTGCCGAACTGATCTCCGTCGAGTCCTACAATGTCAGCCTGGACCTGACCCGCGGCGGAAAGGTCTTTGGCAGTACCACCACGGTGAAGTTCAGCGCGAAGCCGGGATCCTCCACGTTCATTGACGCTGTCACTGCCGCCGTTCACAGTGTGAGCCTCAACGGCCGCACCCTTGATCCGGACGCCGTATCTGACGGAGTTCGGATCCAGTTGCCGGAGCTCGCGGAGAATAACGAGCTCACCATCGTGGCAGATGCCCCCTACATGAATACCGGCGAAGGGCTGCACCGGTTCGTGGACCCGGTGGACAACGAGGTCTACCTCTACACGCAGTTCGAGGTTCCCGATTCACGCAGGATGTTTGCCGTGTTCGAGCAGCCGGACCTGAAGGCAGCCTTCACCTTCACTGTTACTGCGCCCTCGCACTGGGATGTCATCTCCAACTCCCCCACCCCCGTGCCCGTTGAGACCACCCCCGGGGACGACGGCGGTGCCCGCTCCGTGTGGTCCTTCTCCCCCACCCCGCGGCTGTCCTCCTATGTCACCGCCCTGATTGCAGGGCCGTACCAGTCCGTGCGCAGCGAGGTGGTCAGCTCTGACGGCAGGGTCATTCCGCTGGGAGTCTTCGCCCGGAAGTCGCTGATGCAGTACCTCGACGCGGAAAACATTTTCGAGCTGACCCGGCAGGGCTTCACATTCTTCGAGGCGCAGTTCGGCTGCCCCTACCCCTTCGAAAAGTACGACCAGCTCTTCGTTCCGGAGTTCAATGCCGGCGCCATGGAAAATGCCGGGGCCGTGACCATCCTCGAAGGCTATGTCTTCCGCAGCAAGGTCACCGGCGCGCAGATCGAACGCCGGGCCATCACCGTCCTTCACGAGCTGGCGCATATGTGGTTCGGCGACCTGGTGACCATGCGCTGGTGGAACGATCTGTGGCTCAACGAGTCGTTTGCCGAGTACATGTCCCACCTCGCCGCTGTCGAGGCGACGGCGTTCACCAGCGCGTGGACCACCTTCGCATCAGTGGAAAAGTCATGGGCATACCGCCAGGACCAACTGCCCACTACCCATCCGATCTTCGCTGAGATCAACGACCTCCAGGATGTCGAGGTGAACTTCGACGGCATCACCTACGCCAAGGGCGCCTCTGTCCTCCGCCAGCTGGTGGCTTGGGTGGGACCGGAGCAGTTTATGGCCGGGGTCCGGGAATACTTCGCCAAACATTCCTGGCAGAACACAGAACTGACCGACCTTCTGGTGGAGCTGGAGAAGGCCAGCGGCCGCGACCTGGATGAATGGGGCCGGCAATGGCTGGAGACCGCCGGCGTCAATACCCTCAAACCGGATCTCGCCGTGGACAGCGACGGCCGGCTGACTTCCTTCGCAATCCTGCAGTCCGCGGACCAGGACTGGCCCACCATCCGTCCGCACCGGCTGGCGGTGGGCTTCTATAACCTGGACGACGCCGGGAAACTCGAGCGCGTGCACCGCGAGGAACTCGATGTCGACGGCGAGCGCACAGAGGTCCCGACACTTGTGGGCATGGCGCAGCCGGATCTGATCCTGGTCAACGACGACGACCTCGCCTACGCCAAGGTCAGGCTGGATGAGAAGTCGCTTGCCACCGCCACCGCGCACCTGAAGGACTTCAGCCAGAGCCTGCCGCGCACCCTGGTCTGGAACTCGGCGTGGGACGCCGCCCGCGACGGTGAAACGCCCGCGCGGCGCTACGTGGAACTGATCCTTGCCAACGTGGCGGCCGAATCCGATTCGTCGGTGATCCTGGTCCAGCTCCGCCAGCTGGCCACCACCCTGAACTTCTACGTCGCCGAGGAGCACCGCGAGGCGACGGCCGTGGCTGCGGCAGACCGGCTGTGGGAGCTGGCGTCGGAAGTGCCGGGCGGCTCGGATGCGCAGCTGCAGTTCGTGAAATCCTTCGCCCTGCTGGCGCGCAGTGGAAGCCAGCTGGACACAGTGGCGGGCCTCCTCGACGGCTCGCTGGTCCTGGAGGGGCTCAGTGTTGACCAGGACCTGCGCTGGGAGCTGCTGACGTCACTGGTGGTGGGCGGACGGCTGGCGCAGGACGGCATCGATGCCGAACTTGAGCGGGACAACACTTCCAGCGGCCAGAACGCGGCCGCCCAGGCCAAAGCGGCGATCCCCACCCCCGAGGCAAAGGCCGCAGCCTGGGAGTCGATTGTGGTCAAAGGCGAGCTCTCCAATGCCCTTCAGGGGTCGGCGGTGACCGGCTTCATGCGGGTCCTGGACCGGTCCCTGTTGGAGCCGTACGCGGAGAGGTACTTCCAGGCGGTGCCGGGAATCGTGGAAACCCGGACCCATGCACTGGCCCAGCAGATCGTCGTCGGGCTCTACCCGGCGTTGCTGACCACCCAGGCCACCGTTGACCGTACCGACGGCTTCCTGGCCGCGCTCCCGCCGCAGAGCGCCGCGCTTCGGCGGATGATGCTGGAAAACCGCGACGGCGTTGCACGGGCCTTGCGCGCACGCGCCGCTGACGTCCTTCCCGGTGAGGCAGGGCCGGCATTGTGACGCTGAGCGAGCACCGCTATGCACTGACTGTCCAGTGGACCGGCAATCTGGGCGGGGGAACGTCGTCGTACCGGGGCTACTCAAGGGACCACGACGTCCTGATTCCGGGGCTGCCGGCCCTCAAGGGGTCCGCGGACCCCACCTTCCACGGCGACAAGGAGCGTTACAACCCGGAGCAGCTGCTCCTGGCTGCCCTTGCCCAGTGCCACATGCTGTCCTTCCTGCATGTGGCGGTGAAGCACGGCGTCGTGGTCACTGACTACCGTGACGACGCAACCGGGCTGCTGAAGCTGAACCGGGACGGCAGCGGCCAGTTCGAGAGGGTGACGCTGCGCCCGCGGGTGACGATGGCGGACGGGCGTCACCTGGAACTGGCCGGGCAGCTGCACCATGAGGCCAACCAATTGTGCTTCATCGCCCGCAGCGTGAATTTCCCGGTGGAGCACGCCCCTGTCACGGTGGCGGCTTAGCGCTCACCAGGGCTATCGTGGCGTTGCCGTTGCCTGGCAGCTCACCCCCGGGGCCGCAGGGTGCCGACCAGCCGTGCTTCCGTTTGCGGCGTCAGTCCGGCTTTCCGGGGCCGGTCCAGGCCGCGGCGGCGTTCGTCAGCCAGCGTGTCCGCCAGGGTGTCCTGCCACGGCCGGATCCGCAGGCCGGCGTCCAGCGCAGCCTTGTTACTCCTGGCCATGAACCCGTCATGCCCCGGCGGCAACCACAGCGGCAGCGAATCCGGGCCCGCCCAGTAGCTGACGCCCTGGGCCGCCAGCCAGTCCTCGGCCGCGGGGACCACTTTTCCCCGATGGCCCGCAGCGTGGCGGGACGCGCTGATGTACTGCCCAAAGGGGACTTGGTCACCCAGCGCGTTCAGCGCTCCGGTGGTCCCCTGCTCCGCGGCAAGCAGGATCCAGGCGGCAAGGTCCCGTACGTCAATGACCTGGGTCGCGTGGCCGGCGATAGCGGGAACGATGACCGGGGTGGTGTCCCTGGCAAACCGGGCCGGCCAGTAACCGTAGCGGTCCGAGCCGTCACCTGGTCCCCCAATCAGGCCTGCCCGGCACAGGTGGGCCTTCCCGCCGGCCGCCGTGAGGGTTGCCGCTTCGATGGCGGCTTTGGATTCACCATAATTTTCCGGGGTTGAAGGAGTCCCCGGCGGCAGCGCCGGGAGGAGGGCGGCGTCCTCGGCGGCGCCGGGAACCGAGGCATCGGCGTAGACGGAGCAGCTGGAAACGAAGGTCCAGTGGGCCGCCCGGCCTGGGAGGGCGTCCAGCGCTGCTGATGCGGGCACCGGATCGCGGGCGACGTCGATGACCTCGTCCCACTCCCCCTCAACGCCCTCGTAGGCTTCTGCGCCCAGCGACCGGTCGGCTTTCACCCACGCCGTTCCCCCTGGCGGATCAGCAGCCGAACCGCGGGCAAGGCAGGTTACCTCATGCCCCCGGGCGACTGCCTGGCGGACTATTTCTGCGGACAGGAAGGCGGTTCCGCCCAGGACAAGAATGCGCATCCCGCTACGCTACGGCGCTAGGGTTGAAGGAGAACAGAGCCTTCCGCGCCGGGCGTAACCGGCGCTCCGGCCCCGCATCCCGGCGCCGCCGGGGAACCCCAGGAGTATTTCCCCCCTATGGTCAGTATGTTGTCAATCATTCCTTCCGCTACCACCGAGCCGGACGGCATCAGCATCACGGGCATCGTGATCAGCCTCGGCGTGGGCGTTGCCGTTTGGCTGGTTGCCACTTTTGTCATCTCCCGCATCACCACACGGGTGGCGGCGGGCAGCAATTTCTTCAAGAGGCCGACGTTCAAGTGGGCGGCGCCGGCACTGCGGGCACTGGACCATGAACGTCGGGTGCAGCGCGCTGAAACCATCGGGTCCCTGCTGAACAGCATCGTCGGTGTGCTGGTGGTGGTCATCACCAGCATGTACGTCCTACAGAACCTTGACATCAATATCGCACCCCTCCTCACCAGCGTGGGCATCCTGGGTGTGGCCATCGGTTTTGGTGCCCAGCAGCTGATCCGGGACTTCCTGGCCGGAATTTTTATTACCATTGAAGACCAGTACGGAATCGGCGACGTGATCGAAACCAGCGAGGTTGTGGGTGTGGTGGAGTCCATGGGGCTGCGCATCACCCGCGTACGGTCCGACGACGGCGCCATCTGGTACCTCCGCAACGGCGAAATCCTCCGCGTCGGCAACCGTTCGCAGGGCAACTACGTGCCGCTGCACGAGCTGCCGGACGGGACCACGGACCAGGGCACCGATCACGCCGAACCCAAAAAGACGGACCAGAAGGCCGGAGACTAGCAATGACCATCCCCATCGAACCGCAGCGGCCCCGCCAGCTGATGCAGAACGATCCGTTCAGCCAGCCCGGCTACACCGACAACTTCTACGACGCCGTGGGCGGCCACGAAACCTTCGTCAAGCTCATTGACGTCTTTTACGACGGCGTGGCCGCGGATCCGCTGTTGCGGCAGATGTACCCCGAAGAGGACCTGGCGCCGGCCAAGCGCCGGTTCCTCATGTTCCTGGAGCAGTACTGGGGCGGGCCCACCACGTACGGGGAAGAGCGCGGCCATCCCCGGCTGCGCATGCGCCACATGCCCTTCAAGGTGACGCCGGAGGCCAAGGACCGCTGGCTGTTCCATATGCGTGCCGCTGTGGGTGCGCTGGAACTCCCGCCCCTGTACGAGGGAACCCTCTGGGACTACATGGAGCGGGCAGCGTTGTCGATGGTGAACAGCCCGGCCGGGCAATGACCCCATGACGTGCGGCAGCCCCGGTGTTGCTGCCGTGCTGCGATTCCGGGGTCAGAGCAGTGCGCTTCCTGTCCGGACGAGGACGTGCCCGCGCGGACCTGTGAGGCGGAACCAGCGGCCGGCGCGGTAGAGCTTCTGGTCGCCGTCTGCGAGGAAACCCAGGGCCAGGGCTGCGAAGGCTGCTCCTGCCGGCACGCCGGAGTCATCCAGTTCCCTGCCCCACACGGCCGCCCGGGCGTTGTTGACGATCAGCGCGCCCGGCTTATCGGGGACAATTCCGGCCACTTCTGCCATGCCGGCCTCTGCGGCCTGCCGCAGCGCTGCATCGCTGCGTAAACCCAGCAGCTCCCACCCGCTCCTGGGGGCGCCGACCCCGGTCCAGGACTCGGTGACGGTGGACGGCGGAACCGGCAGCTCGACGTCGTCCTCCCCTGCCCGTGCGAGCCGGTCCAGAACCGCTGCGAGGGGCACCGTGACGTCCGTGCCTGACTCCTCCGCCAGCGCCATCGTGCGCAGTCCGAGGATGGTGGGAGTTGATTCACCCAGCACGCGCGGCCGCAGCACGCAGACGTAGGCGGCAAGGACGGAACCTGCGGCCTGAAGGCGGATGGCGCCGTCGTCAATGGATTTGGCGCGGGTGGCGAAGGTCTTCAGGTCGGCGAGATCGCGGGGATCGACGAAGCGGAAGGACGAGGTGAGAAGATCAGACACACCAAGAACACTACCGGCTGCACCATTGTTGAGCAGTGCCGGGGTGCCGTCTAGAGTCGAACCATGACTAAAGCCGACGCCGGACTCCTGGCGCTCCCCAGCGGTGACCCCACCTCATCGCTCATCTCCCTTCTTGACCTCGGTGAGCTGGAGGGAGCCCGGACGGACGAGGACATCTTCCTGGGCCCGTCGCAGCAGCAGCCCCATCACCGGGTCTTTGGCGGCCAGGTGCTGGCGCAGTCACTCATTGCCTCCATCAGGACGGTGGATCCAAGCCGGTTTGTCCATTCCATGCACGGTTATTTCCTTCGTCCGGGTGATGCCAACAAGCCCATCACCTTCGGTGTGCAGCGACTCCGTGATGGCCGGTCCTTTTCAGCCCGCCGTGTCCATGCCTACCAGGAAGGCGTGCCCATCCTGTCGATGATCGCCTCCTTCCAGGGCGAGGACGAAGGAGTCGAGCACGAATCCGTGATGCCGAGCGGTATTCCCGACCCCGAGTCGCTGCCCAGCACGGCTGACCTGCTGGGAAAGTTCGACCATCCCGTGGCGCGGCATTGGGCGTATGAGCGGCCCTTCGACATCCGGCACGTTGATCCGCCGCTGTACGTGTCAGCGAACGGTGAGCGGGAAGCACGCAATGCCGTGTGGATGAAAACTTTTGGCCCCATGCCGGACAACCCCAACCTGCACCGCGCTGCCCTTGCGTACGCCAGTGACTACACCCTGCTGGAATCCATCCTGCGCCGCCACGGGCTGAGCTGGATTACTCCGGGAATGAACGTTGCCAGCCTGGATCACGCGATGTGGTGGCACCGGCCCGCACGGGTGGATGAATGGCTGCTGTATGTCCAGGAGTCACCAAGTGCACAGGGTGCCCGCGGACTGGCGACCGGCAAGATCTTCAACCAGGCCGGTCAGCACGTGGCCTCGGTGGCGCAGGAAGGTATGGTCCGCGTGCCCACCGACCTGAAGAACAAGGTGGTGGGCGCCTTCCAGTCCAAGGTGCTGGAGCACCAGATCCGCAAGGCTTCCCGCGACTAGCCTTGGAGCTTTCTCCCCGGCAATGCAAACAGGCCGGCGCCCGTGGGTGCCGGCCTGTTTTTGCCTGCTGCCTTAGCCGCTGATGGCGGCTGCGGTTGTGTCAGTCGCGGGTGAGGCGGCGGTGCGTCACCCGGTGCGGCTTGGCCGCGTCCGGACCCAGCCGCTCCACCTTGTTCTCCTCGTAGGATTCGAAGTTGCCCTCGAACCAGTACCACTTGGAGGGGTTTTCCTCGTCGCCTTCGTAGGCCAGGATGTGTGTGGCCACCCGGTCCAGGAACCAGCGGTCGTGCGAGACCACCACGGCGCAGCCCGGGAACTCCAGCAGCGCGTTTTCCAGGCTGCTAAGAGTTTCGACGTCGAGGTCGTTGGTGGGCTCGTCGAGGAGCAGCAGGTTTCCGCCCTGCTTGAGGGTCAAGGCAAGGTTCAGACGGTTGCGCTCACCACCGGAGAGCACGCCGGCCTTCTTCTGCTGGTCAGGTCCCTTGAACCCGAAAGCTGCAACGTAGGCACGGGAGGGCATTTCCACGTGGCCGACCTGGATGAAGTCCAGGCCGTCCGAGACGACCTCCCACAGGGTCTTGTTGGGGTCGATGCCGCCGCGGCTCTGGTCCGCGTAGGAGATCTTGACGGAGTCACCGATCTTCAGGTCGCCGCCGTCGAGCGGCTCCAGTCCGACGATGGTTTTGAACAGCGTGGTCTTGCCGACGCCGTTGGGACCGATAACGCCGACGATGCCGTTGCGGGGCAGGCTGAAGGACAGTCCGTCGATCAGGGTCCGGTCCTCGAAGCCCTTCTGCAGGTTTTTGGCCTCCAACACCAGGCCACCCAGGCGGGGTCCCGGCGGGATCTGGATTTCTTCGAAGTCAAGCTTGCGGGTCCGGTCTGCTTCTGCCGCCATCTCCTCATAGCGGGCGAGGCGGGCCTTGGACTTGGTCTGGCGGCCCTTGGCGTTGGAGCGGACCCATTCCAGTTCCTCGCTGAGGCGCTTCGCCTGCTTGGCATCCTTCTTGCCCTGGATTTCCAGGCGTGCCCGCTTCTTCTCCAGGTAGGTGGAGTAGTTGCCCTCGTAAGGGTACAGGTGGCCGCGGTCCACTTCGGCGATCCACTGGGCCACGTGGTCCAGGAAGTAACGGTCGTGGGTGACGGCCAGGACTGCGCCTGCGTAGGAGGAGAGGTGCTGTTCGAGCCACAGCACACTCTCCGCGTCCAGGTGGTTGGTGGGCTCGTCCAGGAGCAGCAGGTCCGGCTTCTGCAGGAGCAGCTTGCACAGGGCCACGCGGCGGCGCTCACCACCGGAGAGGTTGGTGACGTCGGCGTCCGCAGGCGGGCAGCGGAGCGCGTCCATTGCCTGCTCCAGCTGGGAGTCCAGGTCCCAGGCGTCCGCGGCGTCGATGGCTTCCTGCAGGTGTCCCATCTCTTCGAGGAGGGTGTCGTAGTCAGCATCCGGGCTGGCCATTTCCTCGGAGATTTCGTTGAACCGCTGGATCTTGCCGTAGATCTCCCCCACGCCTTCCTGGACGTTGCCCAGGACGGTTTTTTCTTCATTCAGGGGTGGTTCCTGGAGGAGGATGCCCACGCTGTAGCCGGGGCTAAGCCGGGCCTCACCGTTGGAGGGGGTGTCCAGCCCGGCCATGATCTTGAGGATGGTGGACTTACCGGCACCGTTCGGGCCCACAACACCGATCTTGGCGCCGGGAAAGAAGGACATGCTTACGTCGTCAAGAATGAGTTTTTCGCCAACGGCTTTGCGGGCCTTGGTCATTGTGTAGATAAATTCCGCCATGCTTCCAAATCTAATGGGTTAGCGGGCATATCTCACATTCGGGGAACCAGGATCAGGAGCCTACAAAGCACTTGCCGCTAGCCAGTACCGGAAGGACCGACACTGTTACGGCACCGTCGCGGACCTGGCCGATGACGCAGTCGCTGCCCTGGAGCACGGAGGCTTCGATGGCATCGGCTTCCAGGCCGGTGGGGGTCCGGCTCTGCGAAACCTGCAATGCTGCCGGGTCCACTCCCGCTCCCGTCAGGGCTTCGGTCACCTGAACCGTAGCGGGCTTGGGAGATCCCGCGGCCAGCCGGCCAAGGACGTCCGTGACGGTCTTTTTGACCGTTTCCGTGGCGGCCTCCGGTTTGTCAGTCCGTTGCCCTCCGGAGGCATCCGCCAGCGGTGCAGCCGATGTTTCTGTGACACCGGGACCGGTTGCTGGCCCGGCTGCGGGTGACGCCGCAGTTGCCGGCTCAGCCGCGCCGGGCTGGAGATCCTGCACCCCGCCCACGCACCCGGACAAGGCGGCTGCCAGCGCGGCGCAGGTCATCGCCGCAAGCACGCGGCGTGCGGCAACTTGCCTGGATTCGGGAGGAGCAGCAGATGATGCGCCGGCGGTAGTGTTCTGCCGGTGGTCAGGGCTGGTCCGCATGGTGCCATTCTGCCATGGGCTCCGGTACCGGTTTCACAACCTTGGCGGGCAGGTCGCAGCCGGGGGGTGCCGCGGTCCTGCCCGCCAAGGGATCCAAGGGGGACGTTGATAGAGGGGATTTCTAGACTCCGGATTCGGCGAGTTCCCCCGTTTCCAGGTCCAGGGCGACCAGGTCGCCGTTGCTGTCTTCGACGAAAGCTGCAGCAGGATCGCCGCCGTCCAGGTCCTCTTCGCTGTCCTCCGGCTCGTCGAAGGGTCCGTCCACGCCGGAACGGGGTTCGCCGTGGATGGGAGACTCCTGCTCCACGAGCGACAGGATTGGTTTTGTGGAGGACCGGATGAAGTTGGCCGTGCCCCAGGTGAGGTCATGGCCCACGGAATCAGCATCTATGACGTGTGAGTAGTAGACCCTGCCCTCCCTTTCCCAACTGCGGATCTTCAGCTTGCCAACCACGATGACCGGCTGGCCTTTCCTTATGCTGCAACCCATGCTTTCCGCCAGGTGGCGGTAGCCCTGGACGGTGAACCAGTTCGTGTGGCCATCGGCCCAGGTGCCGGATTCCTTGTCGAAGCGGCGGGAATTGGATCCGATGCGGAAAGAAGCGGTGGCCACTCCCCCTGGTGTGGTGGAGCTTTTGATCTCGGTGGCAACGAAGCCCCGGATCGTTATGGTGTCGCTCATCTTTACGTCCTGTCTTCATGTGGTGATGCCCTAGCAGGCAAGACCAGCATCCCGCCTGCAACGACCCCGGGAGCAGGGCGTACTCTCGCTATGTGCACAACCAGCATCCGGATCGGCATGTGGAGGAAAAGTCAGGCGCTCCATGTCCCTGAAAGCGCGGGGACTTCCGGCAATGTAAACTTTTTGAGGTGCCGGATTTCGACTCCGAAACCATTGCCTCAGTAGCTCAGGGGATAGAGCAGCGGCCTTCTAATCCGCCGGTCGGGGGTTCGATTCCCTCCTGGGGCACCTTTGGACAGCGGCTCTGGCCTGCGGAGACGCAAGCCAGGGCCGCTTCTGGTTTCCTATACGCCTCACGTGCATCTGCTCCAGCTCAAGTCTGGCGGCGGGTTTCCGCTTCATTCCCGCTGCGGCCAGCCGCCTTTACATGGGGCGCCTCCTGAGGGGAAAAGCACCCGCGGTGGCTCGGCGGGGTGCCTTGCGCCAGGCCCCGCGGTCCAGCACCACAGTTGCCAGAACCGCGAGAACGACGACGACGAAGTAGATCAATTCCACGCGGACGGCTGCGGCTCCGGTGAAGCCGAAGGAACCCATGGTGAACGTGCCCTGGCTGTTGTGGAACAGGAGCGTCAGCAGCACGCTGCCGTCCGTGCGGTTGAAAAGCCACACGTAGAGGAAGGTGATGGCAAACGTCGTCGGCAGTCCGATCAGGCTTAGCCCGCCAAAGAGGACCAGCGGCAGGTGCCACAGGGCCACGAGGACGCCCAGAATACCTGCGGACAACAGCGGAGGACGGGACACCTGGAGCAGCGGGAGGGCGTAGCCGCGGAACCCGGGTTCCTCGCCCAGGGGCCCGTCCAGCGGATTGACCAGCCGGACCGCAAAAACGGTCAGCAGCCCGCTCCACGTCAGCTGTGCCAGGCCCGGGGCGGAGGCCCCGAGCGCCATGGTGATGAGCCCCGCGGCCAGGACAAGCACGCCGGGAAGGAGAAGCGCCACGGCGTACCACACCCACCCGACGCGCCAACGTATGAGCCGCCGTCCCCAGGTGCGGAAACCGGCGCGGCCCTCGGCCAGGGCGATGACGATCATCGCCGCGGCCAGCGGACCGACCGGCAGGAATTCCATACGGGGAAGCAGCCCTGACGCATAAGCGGGCAACGACGCCCAGGAAATCGCGTAAGTCAGGACAAAGAAAGCCAAAAGCCTATGGTGTTTTAGCCAGCCCGTGGATCGGCGCATGACGGCTCCGAACAGTCACTGCAACGTGCTCCCATTGTCCGCGCCGGCACCCCTGCCCGCCAGTGCCGGCGCAGGACGCTAGGAGTGCAGCCGGTGCGGCGCTTCCA
This sequence comes from Arthrobacter sp. Z1-9, assembly GCF_054792695.1. Taxonomy (NCBI): domain Bacteria; kingdom Bacillati; phylum Actinomycetota; class Actinomycetes; order Micrococcales; family Micrococcaceae; genus Arthrobacter; species Arthrobacter sp. Z1-9. The sequence continues at coordinate 2,422,481 of NZ_CP096456.1, forward strand.
GGAGGGAACGGACCACGCTGCCGGCGGCACCCAGCAGGGCCCCGCCCTCGCCCACCGCGGCGGTGGTGATGTGTTCCGGGAGTACTTTTCCGGGGGCGTACCGGGCCAGGCTTTCGACCAGCGGCGGACGCAGCCAGCGCTCAAGGACTGCGAAGTGCCCGCCCAGCACAACGGCCCTGATGTTGGTAACCCGTGACGTGGAGGCAATCGCGACGCCCAGTGACCGCCCGGCGCGATGCACGGCCAGCACTGCGTCCGGCTTCTCCGCAGCGAGCGCCTGCACCAGGGCGGACATGCTTTCCGACCTCGCCTGCCGCTTTCCTTCAATTCCCGCGGCGGCAAAAATCGCGTCCTGCCCGGCTATCGTCTCCAGGCAGCCCGTACCACCGCACGAACATGGACTGCCCTCAGGGTCGACCACAATATGGCCCACCTCCCCCGCATGCCCTTCCGGGCCCGTGAAAAGCTCCGACCTGATAACCAGCCCGCCGCCAACACCCACCTCGCCGGAGATGAAGAGGAAGTCCTGCTTGCCGTGAGGACCGTGGGCCAGTTCAGCCAGGGCAGCAGCATTGGCCTCATTGAAGAGCGTGACACCCAACGGCAAGCCGGGTAGCAGCTGGGCAACGTCCAGCTTTTCGTCCACCCAACCCAGGTTGGGGGCAGTGATGACAGTTGCAGAGCCGGCATCCACGAGTCCGGGAACGGCCAGTCCTCCGCCCAGAACCTCCATGCCCTTGGCCGCGGCCGCCGCCCGGACCTCACCGGCCAACGAAGCGAGGGCAGCCATCACAGGCGCACTTGCAGTGTCGCGGTTGTTCCGTTCACGAATCTCCTGCACCACCACAACCCCGGAAAGACTGGTGGCGCCGGCAGCTATGTAGTCGACGTTGATTTCCATCCCCATCACGCCCCGCGCGGGGTTCAATTCCAGTCCGACGCCCGGCCGGCCGCGCTCGCCCTGGGGGTTCAGGCCAATTTCGTGCAGAATGCCCGCTTCGAGAAGGTCGAGCACAATGCTTGACACGGACGCCTTGGTGAGCCCCGTGGCTGCTGCAATCTGCGCCCGGGTCAGGTGGAACCCGGGCGGGGACTGTGCCACTGTGCCCAGGACAAGGGCAAGGTTGCTCCGGCGCACGTCGCCCATGCTCCCTGGGGTGGCGGCGTCGGACGCTGTCGCCGTTGCCGTGGTCGCCATGGCCGGCCTCCTCGTACTCAATGCGGGACCGTGAATTGCGTTCCCCTTGCTATTGACCTTAGCGTAATCACGCTTATATAGTTCAAACCCTGAACTAACTCGCCGGACCGACGGCGATACACTACTGCAAGGACGCATCATGACTCTTTCCCCGACCCCCGCTGAGAAGTTCACTTTTGGTCTTTGGACTGTTGGCTGGACCGGTGCTGACCCGTTCGGTGTTGCTACCCGTGCGGCGCTGGATCCGGTGGAGGCGGTGCACCGGCTCGCCGAGCTGGGCGCGTACGGCATCACCTTCCATGACAATGACCTGGTCCCGTTTGAGGCCACGGCCTCGGAGCGGGAGCTGATCCTGAAAAACTTCAAGGCGGCCCTGGCCGAGACCGGTCTGAAGGTCCCGATGGTGACCACCAACCTCTTCAGCCACCCGGTGTTCAAGGACGGCGGGTTCACCTCCAACGACCGTTCCATCCGCCGCTTTGCCCTGGCCAAGGTCCTGCGCAACATCGATTCCGCCGCCGACTTCGGCGCCGAAACCTTTGTCATGTGGGGCGGGCGCGAGGGCAGCGAATACGACGGGTCCAAGGACCTTTCCGCGGCCCTGGACCGGATGCGCGAGGGCGTGGACACCGCCGCCGCCTACATCAAGGACAAGGGCTACAACCTCCGAATCGCGCTGGAGCCCAAGCCCAACGAACCCCGCGGCGATATTTTCCTGCCCACCGTCGGGCACGGCCTGGCGTTCATCGCCCAGCTCGACCACGGCGACATCGTGGGACTGAACCCCGAAACCGGGCACGAGCAGATGGCCGGGCTGAACTTCACCCACGGCATCGCCCAGGCCCTCTGGGCCGGCAAGCTGTTCCACATCGACCTCAACGGCCAGCGCGGCATCAAATACGACCAGGACCTCGTCTTCGGCCACGGCGACCTCACCAGCGCGTTCTTCACCGTGGACCTGCTCGAAAACGGCTTCCCCAACGGCGGCCCCCGCTACGACGGCCCCCGGCACTTCGACTACAAACCCTCCCGCACCGACGGCTACGACGGCGTCTGGGAATCCGCCAAAGCCAACATGAACATGTACCTGCTCCTGAAAGAACGCGCCCTGGCCTTCCGCGCCGACCCCCAGGTCCAGGAAGCCCTCACCGCCTCCGGCGTCTTCGAACTCGGCCAAACCACCCTCACAGCAGGCGAAACCGCCACCGACCTCCTCAACGACACCACCGCCTTTGAGGACTTCGACGCCGACAAAGCAGCCGAACGCTCCTTCGCCTTCGTCCGCCTCAACCAACTCGCCATCGAACACCTCCTCAACGCACGCTGACCATGGCACTCGTAGCAGGCATCGACAGCTCCACCCAGTCCTGCAAAGTGGTGATCCGCGATGCGGACACCGGAGCACTTGTCCGTGAAGGCAGGGCCAGCCACCCGGAGGGCACCGAAGTCCACCCGGACCACTGGTGGGCAGCCCTGCAGGAGGCGATCACAAAGGCCGGCGGACTGGACGACGTGGCCGCGGTTTCCGTCGGGGGCCAGCAGCACGGGATGGTCTGCCTGGACAGCGACGGCCGGGTGATCCGGCCTGCGCTCCTCTGGAATGACACCCGGAGTGCCGGCGCCGCCGCTGACCTGATCAAGACGGCCGGTGACGGCGACCCTGCCGCCGGCGCCAGCTACTGGGCCGGTGCCACAGGCACCGTCCCGGTAGCGTCGCTGACGCTCACGAAGCTGCACTGGCTGGCCAAGAATGAGCCGGAGAACGCGGCGAAGGTTGCGGCGGTCTGCCTGCCGCACGACTGGCTGACCTGGCGGCTTCTGGGCTACGGCGAGGGCAGCGGACCGGGAAGCCTGAAGGCACTGACCACGGACCGGTCGGACGCCTCCGGTACGGGTTATTATTCGACGGCGGCGGGCCGGTACCTTCCAGAAGTCCTGGAGTCGTCACTGGGGCACGTCCCGCTGCTGCCCGAAGTGCTGGGCCCGCTGGACGTCGCGGGCAAGACTCCCGCCGGCGCCCTCGTGGCCGCAGGCGCCGGGGATAACGCCGCAGCGGCGCTGGGCGTTGGTGCCGGCGTAGGCGATGTGGTGATGTCGCTGGGCACGTCCGGAACGGTCTTTGCCGTGTCCGGTACACCCGCGGCCGATTCGTCCGGGCTGGTGGCAGGGTTCGCCGACGCCGCCGGGAATTACCTGCCGCTGGTGTGCACGCTCAACGCCACCCGGGTTTTTGATGCCACCGCAGCCCTGCTGGACGTCAGCCTGCCGGAGTTCACCGAGCTGGCGCTCTCCGCCGAAAGCGGTGCCGGGGGCTTGACCCTTGTGCCCTATTTTGACGGCGAGCGCACGCCAAACCTGCCCGATGCCACAGGTTCCCTGCACGGGATTAACCGTCACAACTACACCGCGGCGAACCTTGCGCGCGCCGCCGTCGAGGGCGTGGTGTGTTCGCTCGCGGACGGGCTGGCGGCCCTTCAACAGCAGGGAGTCGAGGCCAGGCGGATCATCCTGGTGGGCGGCGGGGCACAGTCCGCGGCCGTGCAGGAGGCGGCAGCGCAGCTGCTGGGAATCGAGGTCACCGTGCCGCGTCCCGGGGAATACGTAGCCGACGGCGCCGCGCGCCAGGCCGCTGCGGCACTCACGGGGCAGTTTCCGCAATGGGCGCTCGACGCCGTCGACCTCCCCGCAGGGCAGGACGACGGCGGGGTGCTGGCCCGCTACCGCAGGTGCGCCTCGTTGTACGCCTAGGGATCCTCCAAGCAAAAGGCCCCGGACCGCGCGATGCGGTCCGGGGCCTTTTGGGGTGGGGCGCAGGCTCCTGCCGTGACGTAGCAGGAGCCCGCGGTCTGGACAGGACATCCAGAGTGTGTCAGGCGTACGGGAGGACAAGCTCCGCGTAACGCTCCTTCACTGTGGCCAGGACGGTGTTGCCGTCCGTGTCCCAGATGTCCTGATTGAAAATTTCCACTTCGATGTCACCGGTGTAGCCAGCATCCCGTACCCAGGTGCCGATGGTGGCAAAGTCAACGACGCCGTCGCCCATGTATCCACGGGACAGCAGGGGATCGGCGGCGATGGGCATGTTGAAATCGCAGACCTGGTAGGAGGCGATGCGGTTCTCCCGGCCGGCACGTTCGATCTGGGCTTTGAGCTCGGGATCCCACCAGACATGGAACGTATCGACGGCGACACCCACCGTTGAGGCATCGAACGGCGCTGCGAGGTCCAGGGCCTGTCCCAGCGTGGAGATCAGGGCACGGTCCGCCGCGTACATCGGGTGCAGCGGCTCCAGGACCAGGCGGACCCCGTTTTCCTCGGCGAACGGAGCGAGGTCGGCGAGGCGGTCCGCGACGCGCCGGCGCGCGGCCACCACGTCCTTCTCCCCCGGCGCCAGCCCGCCGACAACAAGGAACAGTTCCTTGGTGCCCAGGGCCACAGCTTCCAGGATGGCGGCGCGGTTGTCGGCCAGTGCGGCGGCCTGCCCATCCGGGTCGGCAGCGGTGAGGAATCCGCCGCGGCACAGGGACGAGACGCGCAGGCCGGCGTCCTTGATCAGGCGGGCCGCCTTGTCCAGGCCGGCCTCCTCCACCCGGTCCCGCCAGGGCCCGATGGACGGGATCCCGGCGTTGACGCAGCCCTCGACAACCTGGGCAAGGGTCCACTTCTTGGTGGTGGCGCTGTTGATGGCGAGGCGGGAGAAAGTGGAAGATTCTGAGTTCATTGTCATGCTCCCACCCCGTTAATGCGCAGGTAGTCGGACATCCGGAAAGCGGCGAGCGCCGGGTCCCGCAGCAGTCCGGCCTGGTCTGCCAGTTCAAACGTCTTGGCGAGGTGGCACACGGACCGGCCGGAGTGCAGGCCGCCCACCATCTGGAAGCCCTGCTGCTTGCCGTTGAGCCAGGACATAAACGCGATCCCAGTCTTGTAGTAGAACGTGGGGGCGCTGAAGATGTGCTTGCCGAGTTCCCGGGTGGAGTCCAGGATTTCCCGTGCCTTGGCGGCGTTGCCGGCCTCGTAGTTCTGCAGGGCCACTGAAGCTGCCGGGTAGATGGCGGCGAAGATGCCCAGGAGGGCGTCGGAGTGGTGGGTGCCGTCGCCGTCGATCAGTTCGGGGTAGTTGAAGTCGTCGCCGGTGTAGAGGCGGACGCCTTCGGGGAGCGCGGCGCGGAGGGCTACCTCGTGGCTGGCGTCGAGCAGGGAGACTTTGACGCCGTCCACCTTCGCCGCGTTGTCCTTGATGAGCCCGAGGAAAGTGTCGGTGGCCGTCGCGACATCATCCGAACCCCAGTAGCCGGCGAGGGCGGGATCGAACATGGTGCCGAGCCAGTGCAGGATGACCGGCTGGTCCACTTCCTGCAGCAGGGTGGAGTACACCTTCAGGTAGTCCTCGGGGCCGCCGGCAACCTTGGCCAGGGCACGCGAGGCCATGATGATGACCTTGGGTCCGGCCTCGCTGATCACGGCAATCTGCTCGCGGTACGCCTCAAGGACGGCCTTGAGTCCTGCTTCGCCGACGGGCAGGGAATCGATGTCCAGCTGGTCGGTGCCGGCTCCGCAGGACACGAGGTCCCGGACGGACTTGCCGGCCGTGGCCGCGCTGCCGGACGAGACCACCGAGGCGGCCTCGACTCCGGTGCGCTTGATGAGCTGCTGGGTGGCGGCCCAGTCCAGGCCCATGCCGCGCTGGGCGGTGTCCATGGCATCGGCAACGCCCAGGCCGTAGGACCACAGCTCGTGGCGGTAGGCCATGGTGGCTTCCCAGTCCAGCCGGGCCGGCGCGCCGGGGGTGTTGTCGGCCAGGACCTCGGGGATGACATGGGCTGCGGCGTAGGCGCGGCGGGCTGTCAGCGGGGCGGCGGGACGCGCCCAGGACACAGCGCCCTGCAGCCGGTATTCCCTGGTGCCGCCGTCGTGGGAGGGAAGGATGAGTGAGGTCATTAGAGCGTGATCTCCGGGATGTCGATGGTGCGGCGTTCGTCGTTGGACTGCAGGCCGAGCTCCGCGAGCTGGACACCGCGGGCGGCGGACAGCAGGCCAAAGCGGTGTTCGCGGCCGGCGACGACGTCGCGGAGGAACTCTTCCCACTGCAGCTTGAAGCCGTTGTCCAGCTCGGCGTTGGCGGGGACTTCCTGCCACTGGTCGCGGAAGGATTCCGTGACGGGCAGGTCCGGGTTCCAGACCGGCTTGGGGGTGTGCGCACGCTGCTGGGCAACGCACTTGTTCAGGCCTGCGACGGCGGAGCCATGGGTGCCGTCGATCTGGAATTCCACGAGCTCGTCCCGGTAGACGCGGACCGCCCAGGAGGAGTTGATCTGTCCGATGACCGGGTCGCCGGCGGGGGTCTCGAGTTCGAAGATGCCGTAGGAGGCGTCATCGGCGGTGGCCTTGTACTCCTTGCCGGCTTCGTCCCAGCGTGCGGGGATGTGGGTGGCGGTCTTGGCGTTGACGCTCTTGACCTTGCCGATGATGCCTTCAAGGACGTAGTTCCAGTGGCAGAACATGTCCGTGGTCATTCCGCCGCCGTCTTCCTTGCGGTAGTTCCAGGACGGGCGCTGCGCTGCCTGGACGTCGCCTTCAAAGACCCAGTAGCCGAATTCGCCACGGATGGAAAGGATGCGGCCGAAGAAGCCTTCGTCCACCAGGCGGCGGAGCTTGACCAGGCCGGGGAGGTACAGCTTGTCGTGGACCACGCCCGCCGTCACGCCGGCTTCCTTGCCGATGCGGGCCAGTTCGATGGCTTCCTCAAGGGTCTCGGCCGTGGGCTTCTCGGTGAAGATGTGCTTTCCGGCGAGCATGGCCTTCTTGAGGGTGGCAGCGCGGAGGCTGGTCATGGAGGCGTCAAAAACGATGTCGACGGTGGGATCGTTGATCACGGCTTCGAGGTCGGTGCTCCATTCGGAGACCTTGTGCTTTTCGGCCAGCTCACGGATCTTGGCTTCATTGCGGCCCACCAGGATGGGCTCAACCTGGACGCGCGTGCCGTCCTCCAGGGTGAAGCCGCCGGCGTCCCGGATCGGGAGGATGGAGCGCAGCAGGTGCTGGCGGTAGCCCATGCGGCCGGTGATGCCGTTCATGGCGATGCGGATCGTTTTTGTTTCGAAGCCCATGTGTCCTCCACGGTGAGTGAGCAGTAGTACTCAAGCTGATTGGGAAAGCGCATTCCCACTACATCCATGATGCACCTGGGCGGAGGTATTGGCAAGCGCTTTCCGGAAAGGGTTTGAAACTGCCATAATGTGAGCACGCTTACTGTCCCTTTATAGCCCACCAGGAGTTGCTGTGGCTGCAAGTACCCTTACCGAGGTGGCACGGCTGGCCGGAGTGTCGCCGGCCACCGCCTCGCGCGTCCTCAACGGTTCCGCGCGCAAGCCCGGCCCGGACATCGCGGACAGGGTCCGGCAGGCTGCTGATTCCCTGGGCTACATCCCCAATGCGCAGGCACAGGGCCTGGCGAAATCCAGCTCCGGCCTGATCGGCCTGATCGTCCACGACATCGCCGATCCTTACTTCGCCGCCATTGCCAGGGGCGTGCAGGAAGCAGCACGGGAGCAGCGCAAAATGGTGCTGCTGGCCACCACCGGCGGAGCGCCGGCAGAGGAGAAGGAGGCGGTGGCAGCTTTCGCAGCGCGCCGCGCCGATTCCATCGTGATTGCGGGCTCCCGCTCGTCCCAGCCGGAAAACCGGGAGGGCAATGCCGAACTTGCTGCCGAACTGGACAGGTACTGCCGCAACGGCGGCCGGGTAGCGGTAATCGGCCACCCGGTAGTCGGCGCAACGGTCAAGGAGGGCTACCACGTCGTGGCAGTGCCCAACGAGGAGCTCGCCGCAGCGCTGGCGGGCAAACTCGCCTCGGGCTGGGAAGGTGACTTTGTGATCATCGGCGGACCTGAGGGGCTTTTCACCTCGGATGACCGGGTGCGTGGTTTCCAGGCGGGCCTGGCGGCCGCGGGACGTGAACCTGCGGACATCCTGCGGACTGCCTTCAACCGGGCGGGCGGCTACGAGGCCGGCCTCAAGCTCGCCGGGCTGATCAAAGCACGGCAGGCGGGGGACGCGGATGCGCCGGGCGGCAGGAAGATCTGCATCTTTGCCGTCAATGACGTGATGGCCATCGGCGCTGCGGCTGCACTCCGTTCAGAGGGGCTTCGCATCCCCCGCGACGCCATCATCGCCGGATTCGACGACATCGAAACACTCCGCGATTTCCGCCCGGCGCTCTCCACGGTCCGCCTGCCGCTCGAAGAGATCGGGCGCCTCGCCACCCGTGCCACGGCTCCGGCAGCTGCTGCCGCGGGAGAAGAACCTGAATCCGGCGGAGCGGAATCCAGCGGCGCCGAAGCGGGCCGGGCAGACAATGCAGGAGCCGACGGCGTGGGGCCGCATCCGATCACGGGCGAAGTGACGCTGCGCCGCAGCACCGAGACGGCTGCCTGACCGTGGCGCCCCGACTCACAGTTGTCTCGTCCCGTAGCAGCGCCGCCGGCGACCGGCCCGCAGTCCTTGTCCTCCCCGGAGGCGGCTACGCCCGGCAGGCCGACCATGAAGCGGAGCCTGTTGCTGACTGGCTCGCCGGGCTGGGCATTCACGCCTTTGTCCTGCGGTACCGGGTGGCCCCCGACCGGCACCCGGCGCCGCTGGAGGATGCCAAGCAGGCCATGCTTCACATCCGGGACGGCGCACACGGGCTCGCTGTCGACGGTGAACGCGTAGGCGTACTCGGGTTTTCCGCCGGCGGACACCTTGCGGCAACGCTCTCCACAGCGGTGGCTACCGGCAGCGCCGACCTCGACGTTCCCGCGGCCGTTCCCGACCTCACGGTCCTGTGCTACCCGGTGGTTTCCTACACCCGGGACGTGCACCAGGGTTCGGTGGAGAACCTCCTCGGCGACGCGCCGCCGTCGGACATCCTCGCGGAGCTGTCAGCGGAACAGCAGGTCACCCGTGAAACGCCGCCTGCGTTCCTGTGGCACACCGCCGACGACGCTGCCGTACCGGTGAGCCACAGCCTGGGCTACGCAGGTGCCCTGCTCAGCGCCGGCGTGCCCGCTGAGCTGCACGTTTTTCCGCACGGACGCCATGGGTTGGGCCTTGCCGACGGCGAGCCCGGGCCCGATCAGTGGAGCTCGCTGTGTGCGGGCTGGCTGGGCCGGGCCGGGTGGACCCGCCCCTCCTGATCCCCGCATGGTCAACCGGGAAGTGCTTGGTGCCATCCGCGCCGGGCTCCGTGAAGCGGCGGATCCGGTGCGTGCTGCCGGTGCGCAGGCGCACATGAAATCACCCATGCCGTTCCTGGGCGTACGGGTTCCGGATGTGCGCCGGCTGACGGCGGCGGCAGCCGCGCGGTATCCGTTCGAGTCGGCCCGCGAGCAGCGAGCCACCGTATTGGAATTGTGGCGCAACGCGGAGTTCCGCGAGGAACGTTATGCGGATATCGACCTGACCGGCGGCAAGCTGGTGGCTGCGGACCTGCAGATGCTCCCGGTTTACGAGGAGATTATCCGCACGGGGCCTGGTGGGACTTCGCCGACGGTGTGCCGGCCGGCTCTGCTCCCTGCTGCAGGCACAGCGTGCAGAAATGTCAGCGGTAATTCTGCGCTGGAGCACGGACCCGGACTTCTGGATCAGGCGGGCTTCGATCACGGCCCAGCTGAAAGCCAAAGCCGATACCGGTCCCGAACTTTTGTGCCGGGTCATCGAGGCGAACCTGGCCCACCCCGAGTTTTTTCATCAGGAAAGCCTAGATGACGGGGCGTTCCACCACCGGATCGGGACTCTTCCGGAAGAGGCTTCGGGTGCGGGGATCCCAGAAGATCAGGTAGAGGCCGAACAGCAGGCCGGTCACGGCAGCGGCGACGCGCGCCAGGGCAAGCGCCAAGCCCAGGTCCGCGGTCTGAAGGTAAGGGAAAACCTCCAGCTGGTCCGAAATCGCGTAAATCATAAAGAACGAGACCACAAAGTAGAGGGCCTTGACCTGCCAGTCGTTGCGGATGCCCGTGACGGCAAACAGCGGAATGAGCCACACCACGTACCAGGACTGGATCATCGGCGCCAGGAAGACTATGGCTGCGAAGGCGAGAGTCAGCCGACGGATCAGGCGGTCGTGCTCACCGCGGAAGATCTGCCAGGCGACGATGCCCACTGCCAGCAGCTTCCCGGCGTCGAACACCCAATCCGCGAGGACCCACCCGTCCAGCCCGAACGAGTTGCCCAGGGAGGCCACCACCATTCCGATCAGCCCCACCGGCGCGTACCAGATGAAGATGCTCCCCGGAGCCGAGAGCCCGTTGATCCAGCCGAAGCCGAAACCGTTCACGAGGCTCATCAGGGCCAGGATCCCGAGGCTCAGTCCTGCGGTCAGCCCCCAATAGGCGAATTTTCGGAGCCAGCCTGCGTTTTTCCCCGCCCACAGCAGTCCGATGAAGGGCAGGAAAACAATGGTGATGGGTTTGACGGCGATCGAGAGTGTCACCAGGACGATGCCCCGGACCACGCGGCGGGTGGCCGCGTAGTAAAGGCCGGCCAGCGCCAGCCCGATCATGAGCGCGTCATTATGGACGCTGGCGATGAAGTTGGTGAGGAAGAGGGGGTTGGCGACTGTGAGCCAGAGGGCCCGGTGGGGATTGACGCCGTGCAGTTCGGCAAGCTTGGGAACATAGATCACGCAGAGGACCACTCCGGCCACGGCCACCAGCCGGAACAGCATCACACTGGTTTCAGGCTGGACGTTGGTGACCCACACGATGAACTGCTCAATCCACAGGAACAGCTGTCCGTACGGAACAGGGGCCTCGGTCCACATCTTGTCCGCACCGAGCTGGAAGTAGTTGGATAACGCGGAAATGCCGTTCTCGTACGGGTTGAAGCCCTCCACCATCAGGCGGCCCTGGCCGATGTAGGCGTAGACGTCGCGGCTGAACAGCGGCACGGTGAACATCATGGGCAGCCCCCAGGCGACCACTGCCATCAGGGTCGCCTTGCGGGCTTCTTCTCCCCACACCCGGACGCGCTGGCCCAGCCGGAGCCAGGCGCGCACCAGGAGCATCCCGCCAACCGCCAGCAGAACAATGGACAGGGCCACCCCTGCTGCTTCTGCACGCATCCAAATGAACAGCGGCATCCGCCGAAGCTCCGAAACGGGGGCGAGCCAACCCACTCCCAAGGACCCGACCAGCATTAACATTGAGCCCACGAATCCGGCCAGGAGCGGTGAACGGGGATTGTCGACGTCGGCCCCCACTGCTGCGGCAGTGTCCACGGCCGTCAGCTCCCCCGCTGCGGGCACAGGCGCCGTCATGTCAGGATCGTCCAATCTCTTGGGTTTGCGCTCTTGGCTTGGCGCGGTTCTGCCCCGCGGGCTACATGGCCGGCCGGGGCGGGTTACAACGACAGCAAGTGGTCCCGCCGTGTACCCGAAATCCTAGCACCGGCAGGCGGCCGGGAGGTGTAACGGTAGGCTGGTCCGGTGCCTATATCTAACGAACGAATCGTCTGGATCGACTGCGAAATGACCGGTCTGGACATCAAGAATGACGCCTTGATCGAGGTGGCGGCCCTGGTCACGGACTCCGAGCTGAACATCCTTGGTGACGGGGTGGACGTAGTGATCAAACCCGACGACGCGGCCCTGGCCCAGATGAACGACTTCGTCCGGGACATGCACACCAAATCCGGGCTGCTCAAAGAACTCCCCCACGGCACCACCATGGCCGCGGCCGAGGCGGCCGTTATGGAGTACATCGAAAAATGGGTACCGGACCCCCGGAAGGCACCCCTGGGAGGCAACTCGGTAGGCACCGACCGCGTCTTCCTTTCCCGCGACATGCCGTCCGTCGTGGAGCACCTGCATTACCGCGTCATTGACGTCAGCACCATCAAGGAACTCTCCCGCCGCTGGTTCGCCAGGGCCTACTTCCAGTCGCCGGCAAAGAAGGGCGGCCACCGCGCCCTGGGGGACATCAAAGATTCAATCGATGAACTCCGCTACTACCGGGAGGCCGTTTTCGTGCCGCCGCCCGGACCGGACAGCGCCACGGCACAGCAGATCGCGAAGCGCATCACCGCTGCCGGCGATCCCCAGCAGCCGGAAGCGTAATCTGCGCCACGTTTGCAGGAAATTTCAATGAAATCGGCAAAAGTGGACAAAGCACCCTCGGCGAGCAGGTAAGCTATTTGAGTTGCCTTTCCAGGGAGCCGGTTCGCCGGTAAATCTGCAGGGCGCATGGTGGGCTTAGCTCAGTTGGCAGAGCGCCTGGTTGTGGTCCAGGAGGTCGCGGGTTCAACCCCCGTAGCTCACCCTCACAGGATGGTACTTACAGCCGTCCCAAAAGGAGGCTGCACCGGATATCCGGTGCGGCCTCCTTTCTTTTGCACAAGATACCGCCGAAGGACCGTGGGATGACTGTTCTGCCAATCACCATCTGGGGAGAGCCCGTGCTGCACCGCAGGGCAGCCGAGGTGGAAGTTTTCGACGACGAACTGCGTACCCTTATTGCCGACATGTTCGAAACGAACGACGCAGCCAACGGCGTGGGCCTTGCGGCCCCCCAGATTGGGGTGGGCAAGAGGATCTTCGTCTACAAATTCGCCAATGATGACGGCGCTCCCCCCACCGGTGTGCTGGTCAACCCGGTCCTCACGCTGTCCAAAATCTCCGGGGCAGTCCCCGACCCCGACGAGGAAGAGGAAGGGTGTCTGTCCTTCCCCAGCGGGCAGTACCCGCTCAAGCGCGCCGAGTGGGCGCGCGTGGAGGGCTTTGACGGCTATGGGCAGCCGGTCAAGTTCGAGGCGACGGGCTGGTTCGCCCGCGTTATGCAGCATGAATACGACCACCTCGACGGCAAGCTCTACGTCAACCGCTTGCTGGACCGCTACGCCCGCAAGGCCATGAAGCAGGTCAAGAAAAACGGCTGGGGCGTTCCCGGGCTGACCTGGATGCCGGGCGTGGACCCGGACCCATTCGGCCATTAGGCCCGACGGCGGGCCGCCGCCCTGGTGCCCCGGCGGGCAGAGCGCGGGTTCAGAAGGCAGTGTGCGGGTTCAGAAGGCAGCGCGGGGTTCAGCGGGCAGTGTGCGGGTTCAGCGGGCTGCCACAGTCTGCTGGTCCGGGCAGGAGCCCAGCACCCGCTTCATGGCATCCTTTTCCGCCTCGGTGACCCACAGGCCGTAAGCTGCCTTGACGGAGATCTGGCGGGCCACGTAGTGGCACCGGATTGACTTGTTTTTGGGAAGCCATGTGGCGGCATCGCCGGCACTTTTCTGCTGGTTGGCCGGCCCGTCTGCTGCAATGAGGTTCAGGGGATCGTTGGCAAGGCTTTGGCGCTCCCCTGCCGTCAGCCCCTGGGCACCTTTCTGCCAGGCGTCCGCCAAGGGAACTACATGGTCTATCTGGACGGCCCGGCTGCTTTCGGAGCCCCGGCGGAAGTCCACGAACTGTCCGATGTACGGTTCATGGAGGGAGCCGGCTGCAACACGGCACTTGGACCCTTCCATAAAGACCACATCCGTAAGGTCCCGCCGCAGGATGTCGTTGCGGGTATCGCAGCCGTTGCGGTCAACGTCCTGCCAGGCTTGGCCGAAAGCCTCCCGGCTGTAGCTGTCCTTGGCGGCGCGTCCCTTCACGGCCAGTCCTTCCAGTGCCGAGAGGGCCGTTCCTGGGGGCACCGGATGCACCGGCACAACCGGCTTCATCCAGCCGGGGTCAAAGACGGGAGCTTCTGTGGGCCCGGAAGCGGCGGGCTCCGCTACGGCAAACTGGCCGGCGGTGAAGAACCAGAACAGGGCCGCCAGCGCCGAGAGGGCAGCAACTGCGAGTACTCCCCATGCCTGGCGGGAACGACGGCGGGCACGTCGGTAGGCGGACCAGCTCACGGTCATGGGGTTCCTGCCCTTCCGGTACGTTTCTGCACCAGAAGAGCCTAGGACAGCAGGCTGCCATCCCCGCCGATATCCACATTGTGGAGGGCGAGTGAAAGGTCACACCAGCAAAAGCTACTGCTCCCGCATCACCCGCCGGAGGTCCTCCTCGGCGATGGCCAGGAGTCCCTCAAGCTGCCGCACCCGGTCCTCGCCGACGTCGCCCGCTGCATGGGCGGCGCGGGCGCCTTCAAGCAAGCGGACAGCCTCTTTGTGGTTGGCCTTTGCCACATCCAGTGCGTGTTCCAGGGTAGTTTCGTGCTGGAGCGTCGAATCTTTATCCATGGCACAAGTGTGGTCCCGTTTCCCGGCTGATTCCAGAGAGCCAGCCGGGAAATCGAGATTGGCCGGTGGGGGTGGATCAGACGGAAATTGCGGCCAGGGCTGCGGCCGATTCCTTGGCCGGGAAGGACGGCGGGTTAACACCGGCCATTTCCTCCATGACGCGGACCACCTGGCAGCTGTAGCCGAACTCGTTGTCGTACCAGACGTAGAGCACCAGGTTCTTTTCGTTGGAGATCGTGGCGAGACCGTCAACGATGCCCGCACGGCGGGAGCCAACGAAGTCCGTGGAGACCACCTCGGGTGAGTCGATGTAGTCGATCTGCTTGCGCAGGTCCGAGTGCAGCGACATTTCCCGCAGGTATTCGTTGACCTCGTCCTTGGTGGTTCCGTTTTCCAGGCTCAGGTTCAGGATGGCCAGAGAAACGTCCGGGGTGGGGACGCGGATGGAGCTGCCAGTGAGCTTGCCGAGCAGTTCGGGCAGGGCCTTGGCCACGGCCTTGGCTGCTCCGGTTTCAGTGATCACCATGTTCAGCGCTGCCGAACGGCCACGGCGGTCGCCCTTGTGGAAGTTGTCAATCAGGTTCTGGTCGTTGGTGAAGGAGTGGACCGTCTCGACGTGGCCGTGGACCACGCCGAACTTGTCGTTGATGGCCTTCAGGACCGGGGTGATGGCGTTGGTGGTGCAGGAGGCCGCGGACACGATCTGGTCGGTGTCTTCGATGGTGCGGTGGTTGATGCCGTGGACAATGTTCTTCAGCTCGCCCTTGCCCGGGGCGGTCAGCAGCACCCGTGCCACACCCCTGCTCTGCAGGTGCTGGGACAGGCCTTCGGCGTCACGCCAGCGGCCGGTGTTGTCCACCACCAGTGCGTTGTTGATGCCGTAGGCGGTGTAGTCGATGGTGGCCGGGTTGTCCGAGTAGATGACCTGCACCTGTACGCCGTTGGCGGTGATGGTGTTGGCTGCCTCGTCAACGCGGATGGTGCCCTCGAAGGAACCGTGCACCGAGTCGCGGCGCAGCAGGCTGGCGCGCTTGGACAGGTCGTTGTCGGAGCCCCTGCGGACTACGATGGCGCGCAGGCGCAGGCCGTGGCCGCCGCCTGCCTTTTCGATCAGGAGGCGGGCCAGGAGCCGTCCGATGCGGCCGAAGCCGTACAGCACGACGTCGGTGCTGGTGCGGTCGTCACCGCCGCGCTTGCCCACGATCTCGGCGAGTTCCTCACGGAGGAATTCCTCCAGCGTGGCGTCGCCGCCCTCTTCCTTGAACTTCTGGTTCAGCCGGGCAATATCGATCGCCGCCGCACCGAGCTCCAGCCCCGCCAGGGTGTTCAGAAGCGGAGCGGTTTCCTCCAGCAGCAGCTCATCCTTGCTCATCCTGCGCGCAAAGCGGTGCGCCTTGAGGATGTTCATGGTGGACTTGTTGATCAGGCTCCGGCCATGGATGCTCGTCACCACGTTGTTCTCGCGGTAAAGCCGGCCAATCACCGGAATCATGGCCTCGGCGAGGGCCTCCCGGCCCATCCACGTATCAAGACAAGAATCTGACGTCTGGCTCACAGAAATACCTTCCTCGGTTCAGCCGCGTACGTCCTCGTACACGGATGTCGGCCACCTGATGGTGTCCAGGGGCACCGGCACCTGCGGGGATTGTCCCCCAGGTGCCTGGATCGTGTGCAAAAGAAAACCGCCGGCTGCGAACGCAACTCCGGCGGAAGAACTCCTGCGTCCGGTATCCATTCTAATTTGGCAGACTGCCCCGGGGCGGCCCGAGCCGCGTGAAATCACTCACACCCGGGTCTTCCGGCGGCGCTTTTGGCGCCGCCTTAGTTATGGATGGCGGAGTAGAGGTTGAGGCTGGCGGAGAAGACCACCCAGGAGAAGTAGGGCAGAACCAGCAGCCCGGCAGCGGTGTTGACGGGCCCGAACCGCAGAATGAGGAGGCCCAGGACCAAAGCCAACGCTCCGATAACCCCGAGAGCCATCCACAAGGCGGCTGCCCCGAGCATGGGGTACATACCAAAAAACGTTATGGGCCAGGCAAGGTTGAGCAGGAGCTGGAAGACATACATGCGGGCAAGGGACCCGGCCAGCGCTCCGGTCCGCCAGACCAGCCAACCGGCCACGGCGATCCCGGCGTACAGCGAAAGCCAGGCGGCGCGGAACATCCATCCTGCCGGCATCCACGGGGCCTTGACCGAGCCGGCAAACCAGCCATTGGAGTTGAGGATGATCGGGATGGAGGCGAGCATGCAGACGGCATATGAAATGGCAAGGAAACCTATCAGGGCGACGACTTGCCTGCCCCCGGAAGGAACCGGCCGCACGGCGGCCCCCGGCCCGGATTGTCCATCAGTATTAGAGGGCACGATTCAGCATCCCCAACACAGCTTCCAAGGTCAAACCGGTTAGCTGGATGGTTTGGCCGGGCGCGACCCGGGAACGGACCCGGTGAAGATGAGGGCGCAGTCGCTGCTCATTGCCGAGAGGCAGGCTGGTACGATCACAACGCTCCAAACGCCCTGAGAAAGTAGCCCCATGTCTTCATCGCCGCCCGCCCCTTCCGTATCGGCGCCGATACGTCCACGGCTGCTACTCCTTGACTGCCTTCGGCTCGCAGCGGCATTCAGCGTCGTTGCGTACCACTACACAGCAGTTTTCGGGTCTCTTTTTTGGGGCGCTCCTTCGCGGGATGTCTTTCCTACACTTTCGGTGGCAACTGCTTATGGGGCGCTGGGGGTCCAACTCTTCTTCATCATCAGCGGCTTCGTCATCCTTATGTCCGCCTACGGTCGAACCGTGGGACAGTTCGCGGCGTCCCGGATCTCGCGGCTGTTCCCCGCCTATTGGGCCGCCGTCATCCTCGCTGCACTTCTCCTGCTGGTAATAAGCCCGGGCGAGATGAACAAGATCACATGGACTGACGCGGTGGTGAACCTGACCATGCTGCAGCAGTCGATCGGCGTGAAGTCTCTGGACGGCGTCTTTTGGACCCTCTGGGTCGAGTTGCTGTTCTATGTGACGATCGCATTCTTCCTCTGGCGTGGCATGACGCAGCGCAGAGTTCTCGCGTTCATCTTTCTCTGGCCTTTGCTGGGGATGCTGTCTATCCAGTCCGAGGCAGGCATGCTGAAGACACTGCTCATCCCCGAATACTCACCCCTTTTCGCCCTTGGAATGGGCCTGTACCTCATCCACGCCCACGGGCACGACATCGTCCGGTGGCTGGCCGTAGCCGTGAATGTCGTGCTTGCCTGCCACCAAACAGCGAATACCTTCCTGCCGGGTATGTCGCAAAGTACTGGCCGCGAACTTTCGCCTGGAGTCACCTGGCTGCTGATCCTGTGCTTCGCGGCTGTTGTCGCTCTGATCACAACGACACCACTACGCCACACCGGGTGGACATGGATGAGCATGGCAGGATCACTGACCTACCCCTTGTACCTAGTGCACGAGATGTGGGGCTGGTGGATCATCAGAAGCCTGCACGAGGCCATAGGCACGTGGCCCTCCGTAGCCGTCGCCACAGCTGCCTCACTCCTCATGGCCTGGCTGATTCACAGGCTGATCGAGCGCCGCTTTGCCTCGAGATTGAAGAAAGCCTTGCTGAGGAGTCTGGCACCAGGATCGCATGCTGCCGAGAGCCCGGCGAGGCAGCCGGACGCTGCACCCGTGATGGCTTCTCTCTAACACGAAGGCGGTTAAGTGGATGGGTTGACCGATACGCCGGGTTCTGTGCTCCCGCCCCGTTGCCGGTGCGGGAGTAGCGGCCATCCATCTACGAACGCCGTTGCCGGCGCCCTCCAGCGGCCTACCCGGGCACTCGGGCGAGCAGCCCTCAAACGTACCCTGTCTGGCCTTGCTCCGGGTGGGGTTTACCTAGCCTTCCCGGTCACCCGGGAAGCTGGTGGTCTCTTACACCACCGTTTCACCCTTACCTGTTTCGTGCCGCTTTCAAACCGGCGCGACCCAGGCGGTCTGTTTTCTGTGGCACTGGCCTGCGGGTTACCCCGAGTGGGCGTTACCCACCACCCTGCTCTGCGGAGCCCGGACGTTCCTCGAGCCACTTGCGTGACGCGCGGCCGCCTGGTCAACCCATCCGGGTCCAGTCTACCGGCGCCGAACCGCTTTCCCTCGGCCGGTAGGATCGGACGGTGCTGATTCTGCTTCCCCCCTCTGAAGGCAAGACACCCGCGGTCCGTGGATCCGCCGTCGACTGGCCTTCCCTGGCCTTCCCGCAGCTGAACCCCTACCGGGCAAAAGTGCTGGACGCGCTGGGTACCGTGAGTGCACATGAGGACGCCCTCGCCCTGCTGGGGGTTGGGGCATCCCTGCAGGACGACGTCGACCGCAACACCCGGCTCCACGCTGAACCGGCGGCTCCGGCGCACCAGATTTACTCAGGGGTGCTCTACGACGCCCTGGGCTACAGGACACTTACTGCCGGCCAGCGCCGCAAGGCGGATGAGTCAGTCCTCGTCATTTCAGCGCTTTGGGGTGCCATCCGGTTCGGCGACAGTGTGCCCGCGTACCGCCTGTCCATGGGGACGGCGCTGCCCGACGTCGGACGGCTCGCCTCATTCTGGAAACCGCAACTGGCAGATGCCCTGGCCGCTGCCGTTTCCGGGCACCTGCTGGTGGACTGCCGGTCCAGCACCTATGCGGCCGCATGGGCGCCGCCGGCCGTCCAGACAGTCACCGTGAACGTCTTCACCGAGGTCAACGGGGTGCGGAAGGTTGTCAGCCACTTTGCGAAGCACACCCGCGGTGAGCTGGCACGGCATCTCCTGGCCCGGCGGGGCAAGGCACCGGAGTCGCCCGAGCAGCTGCTGAAGGCCAGCCGTGAAAAGTGGGAGGCCGAACTCGTGGCGGGTTCGGCACGGAAGCCGCACGCGCTGAACATCATCCTGCCGGGCTGATTCGCCCGCCACTCCCCAACTAAGTAGCGCTAAGTGTCGTTATGACGCTCCGAAACGACACCTGGCGCTACCCAGTCGGGTCAGGCCCACTCTTCCGAGCGCACCAGGATGGCGCCAGAGTCCGGGCAGAACACGATGTCATCCGCGGCCGCAGCCTTGATCTCGGCGAGGTCGCCGGGGCTCAATTTCATTCCCGATGCCTCGGATGTTCCGTGGAACAGCCTCGCGGCGCCTACTCCCCGCTTCGCCAGGGTTTTTTCATACACGGTCAGCATTCCGCCGTCGAGGGCGGCGGCAAACTCTGCACGCTGGCTGCGGAGCCCGCTGGCTTCCGCCTCCACTTCGGCCAGGGCTGCGTCAAGCTCGGCCCGGATGCTGCCGAAGGATCCCTGGATGTCGTCCACAATCCCCTGCTGCTGAGCCTGCTTGGCCCGGAGCGAATCGAGCCGTTCCATGACCTCGAGCTCCACGTCCTCCAGGTCAGAGCGCCTCTTGTTCAGGGAGGCGATGTCCTTCTGCAGGGCAACAAGGTCCTTGGACAGCCCGGTTCCGCTGTTCAGCCTTGCCTCATCCCGCTCGATACGGGAGGCAACCTGCTCCACGTCCGCCTCGGCGCGCTTCAGTTCGGCTTCGGCATCGTGCACGGCCACCTTCGCGGCGCCCAGCTCGCCGTTGGCGACGGACAGGGCGGCTTCGAGATCCTTGATCCTGGGATCGTTCTCCAGCGAGCGGCGGCGGTTGGCGAGAGACTTCAGCCTGGCGTCCAGCCCCTGCAGCTCAAGCAACTTCAACTGTTCCGCCGGTGCTGCCTTCGCCACTGTTACCTCCGCTGTATCACTTCCGGCCGGAGCCGGGCACCTGAACGGCGCTTCCTAGACTCTAGCGCCTGGCCTGCTCCCCTGCCTCTCCCTAGGTCAGGCTCAGCCCGGCGTCAGGATGAAGTCCCAGGGATCGCTGTTGGTGGTGCTGACCCGGATCTCAACGTCGTGTCCCTGGTCGGCGAGGACGTTGCCCAGCGCTGCGGCGGCTGCCGGCAGCCAAAGCCACTCGCTGGCGAAGTGGGACACGTCCACCAGGTAGGGCCTGCCGTTCAGCGCCGCTTCGCGGGCTTCGGACGCCGGGTGGTGGCGAAGGTCAGCAGTGACATAGACGTCTGCATTGCTGGCGCGCACCTCGTTGAACAGGGAATCGCCGGCACCGCCGCAGACGGCAATCCGCCGCACCAGGCCGTCCTTGTCCCCGGAGACGCGCACTCCCCCCGCCACGGAGGGCAGTACGCCAAAGACACGCGCTGCGAAATCACCAAGGGTCATGGCATCGGCCAAGTCGCCTACGCGCCCGATTCCCTCTTCCGGGAGGCCGTTGGCTGCCACAGTGAGCGGGGCGACGTCCTGCAGGCCCAAGGCGTCGGCGAGCACGTCGGACACGCCCCCGACGGCGGAATCACCGTTGGTGTGAACGGTCAGGAGGGCCGTGCCCGACTCAATAAGCCGGTGCACCGCCCGGCCCTTGGGGGTGGTGGCGGCGACTGTGGTGACACCCTTCAGGAGCAGCGGATGATGCGTGATCAGCAGGTCTGCGTCCCATTCCACCGCCTCCTTAATAACCTCGAGCGTGGGATCGACAGCAAACATCACCCGGGTCACCGGAGCGGAGGGGTGCCCTGCCACCAGCCCGACCTCGTCCCAGTTCTCGGCCAGGGACTCCGGCCACAGTTCCTCCACTGCCAGGAGCAGCTCACCCAGGGTGGGCGCCTCCGGCTGGCCGGCTGTTGCCTCCTCGCCGGAAGGGGCGTCGCCGTCGTGATGTTCCTGGCCGGTAACGTCTGTGTCCACAGGTTCCATAGTCTTAGTTTTACCCCATCACGCCGCCGAGACCCCATGTTGGAAGCGGCGCTTCAAAATGGCCGGGGAATCATCCGGAGCCGCCAACCATTGAAGAGGTCATGAAAACTTTTGTTTTAGGCGGAGGCTGCTTCTGGTGCCTCGACGCCGTCTACCAGCAGACTAAGGGCGTCACCTCGGTGGTGTCCGGCTACACCGGGGGCCACGATCCCCACCCGGACTACTACTCGGTCTGCAATGGCACCACCGGCCACGCCGAGGTGGTGGCGGTGACCTTTGACGAGGACGTGATTCCGGCGGAGGTCATCCTGGACATGTTCTTCGCCCTGCACGATCCCACAACGCTCAACCGGCAGGGGTACGACGTCGGCACCCAGTACCGCTCGTCCATGTTCTACGAGACCACGGAGGAGAAGATCCTGTTCGAGGAAGCCATCGAACGGAACCAGACCTTGTGGGCGAACCCCATCGTGACCGAGGTCAGCCGGCTCCCCTGGTTTTACGTGGCTGAAGAATTCCACCAGAACTACTACGCCAAGCATCCGGAGCAGGGGTACTGCCAGGTGATCATCAACCCCAAGCTCGCCAAGGCCAGGAAATATTACTCTGCGTGGCTTAACGCTTAGCGGGCGTTACGCGGCCTCGTTAGGCTGACCTCAGTATTTCACCCCTGACGAGATAGGCGTATGTACATGGCACGGATCTATGACGATGTAACACAGCTGGTGGGCGGCACGCCGCTGGTCAGGCTCAACCGGCTCAGCGAGGGGCTGGAAGCCACTGTGGCCGTCAAGCTCGAGTTCTACAACCCGGCCAACAGCGTCAAGGACCGCATCGGTGTGGCCATCGTCGATGCAGCAGAGAAGTCAGGCGCGCTCAAGCCCGGCGGGACCATCGTTGAAGGCACCTCCGGCAACACCGGCATCGCCCTGGCCATGGTTGGTGCTGCCCGCGGCTACAAGGTCATCCTGACCATGCCTGAGACCATGTCCACCGAGCGCCGGGTCATGCTGCGCGCCTTCGGGGCCGAGATCGTCCTGACGCCGGGCTCCGAGGGTATGCGCGGCGCCGTGGAAAAGGCCCAGGAGATTGTGGCCAACACCGAGAACTCCATCTGGGCCCAGCAGTTCGCCAACGAGGCAAACCCCGAAATCCACCGCAGCACCACCGCCGAAGAAATCTGGGCTGACACTGACGGTGCCGTGGACATATTCGTCGCAGGCGTGGGCACCGGCGGCACTGTCACCGGTGTTGGCCAGGTCCTGAAGGAACGCAAGCCCGACGTCCAGATTGTGGCCGTGGAGCCCAAGGACTCCGCGATCCTCAACGGCGGCGCACCCGGCCCGCACAAGATCCAGGGCATCGGGGCAAACTTCGTTCCCGAAATCCTGGACACCAACGTCTACGACGAAGTCCTGGATGCCACGCTGGAGGACTCTGTCCGCGTAGCCCGCGAGCTCGGCGTCAAAGAAGGCATCCTGGGCGGCATCTCCTCCGGCGCCATCGTCTGGGGCGCCCTGGAACTGGCAAAGCGCCCGGAAAACGCGGGCAAGCTGATCGTGGCCGTAGTCTGCGACTTCGGCGAGCGTTACATCTCCACGGTGCTCTATGACGACATCCGGGGCTGATTAGAACCGCCAGCCGCCCGTTTCCTGTAGAAAGAACTTTGTGGGCTTTTTCGCAAGACTAAAGGAAGACCTCGACGCCGCCCGGTCCCACGACCCGGCGGCTCGAGGCTCTTTCGAGAACTTTTTCGCTTATTCCGGCCTGCACGCCATCTGGATCCACCGCCTGACGCACCGCCTCTGGCAGAACCCGGCCCTGCGCTTCCCGGCGCGGCTGGTCTCCCAGCTGGGCAGGTTCATGACCGGCATCGAGATCCACCCCGGCGCCACGATCGGCCGCCGGTTCTTCATCGACCACGGCATGGGCGTGGTGATCGGTGAAACTGCGGAAATCGGTGAGGACGTGATGATGTACCACGGCGTCACGCTCGGCGGCCGCTCCCTGGCCAGAATCAAACGACATCCCACCATCGGGGACCGTGTGACCATTGGCGCCGGCGCCAAGATCCTCGGACCAATCACCATCGGCCGCGACAGTGCGGTAGGCGCCAACGCGGTGGTGGTGAAGGACGCGCCGCCGGAATCGATCGTCACCGGCGTTCCTGCCAAATGGCGCCACCGGGACGCGCAGCGGGAGACCAAGCCCGCCGTGGACCCCGCGGAATACGAGATCGAATACCATCTCTGACGCTCACCGCGCGTTGACGCCCTGCTGACCTGAACAAATGGCCCGCAGCTCCTGGTTTGTTCCTGGAGCTACGGGCCATTCGGCGTTCTGCGGAACTAGTGGGTGTCCACTGCCTCAATCTCGGACTTGTCCTCGCCCCAGAGGGTGTGGAACGTGCCTTCCGCATCTACGCGCCCGTAAGTGTGGGCACCGAAGAGATCGCGCTGGCCCTGGATCAGGGCGGCAGCAACGCGTTTGCGGCGCAGGCCGTCGTAGTAGGCAAGCGACGAGGAGAACACCGGCACCGGGATACCCAGCTGGACGGCGGTGGCAACAACGCGGCGCCAAGCCGGAACAGCCTCGGCGATGGCCTTGGTGAAGGCCGGTGCAAACAGCAGGTTGGCGGGCTTCTCGTCGGCTGCGTAAGCCTTGGTGATGTCCTTGAGCAGCTCGGCACGGATAATGCAGCCGGCGCGCCACAGGGAGGCGATTTCGTCCAGCTTCAGGTCCCAGCCGTATTCCTTGGCAGCGGACGTCAGCATGTCCATGCCCTGGGCATAGGAAACCAGCTTGGAGGCGTACAGTGCCTGGCGGACGTCCTCGACGAACGTCTCCGGAATTTCCACCGAAGCCTCGTTGCCGGCCAGGAGCTCCTGGCCCAGCTTCCGCTGGCCTGCCTGTGACGACAGGGCCCGGGCGAACACGGATTCGGCGATGCCGGAGACCGGGGAGCCCAGTTCCAATGCGGAGATGACTGTCCAGCGGCCGGTGCCCTTCTGGCCGGCGGCGTCCACCACCACGTCCACGAACGGCTTGCCGGTCTTGGCGTCAACGTGCCCCAGGACCTCTGCCGAGATTTCGATCAGGAAGGAGGAGAGCTCGCCCTTGTTCCACTCGGAGAAGATCTTGGACTGCTCGGCAGGCTCGATGCCCGCACCGGAGCGCAGCAGGTCGAACGCTTCGCCGATGACCTGCATGTCGGCGTACTCGATGCCGTTGTGGACCATCTTCACAAAGTGGCCGGCGCCGTCGGTTCCCACCCAGGCGCAGCACGGTTCGCCGTCAACCTTGGCGGAGATCTTTTCCAGCAGCGGTCCGAGGGCCTTGTAGGACTCCTTGGAACCGCCGGGCATGATGGAGGGGCCGTTGAGTGCGCCTTCCTCGCCGCCGGACACGCCGACGCCCACGAAGTGCAGGTCCTTCTTGGCCAGCGCGGCTTCACGGCGGCGGGTGTCCTCGTAGTGGGAGTTGCCGGCGTCGATGATGATGTCGCCGGCTTCCAGCAGCGGTTCGAGCTGCTCGATGACGGAGTCAACGGGCTTGCCCGCCTTCACCATGATCAGGACCCGGCGGGGCTTTTCCAGGGAGTCCACCAGCTCCTGCAGGGTCTCGGTCCGGACGAAGTCGCCGTCCGAGCCGTGCTTCGCCAGCAGGGCGTCAGTCTTTTCCACCGACCTGTTGTGCAGCGCGACCGTGAAACCGTTCCGCGCGAGGTTGCGGGCCAGGTTGGCTCCCATCACCGCAAGGCCGGTGACACCGATGTGTGCAGACATCAAAACTCCAATTCATACTGTGCGTTGGATGTGCAGCGGCTCCCTTTCCGCGGAAGCACGGTTGCAGACCGAGGGTCTGAATAAAGCATATATATTCATCCGGTCACAGGAAAGTAACGCCCACCTATTGGAACCTTTTGTGTCGTTCCCCGTCCAGGGCGAAAGGCAATCGGAGCACGGGCCCGCACTAGGCTTAGCAGCATGACCACCAGCTTGCACCACCGTGCCATCGAGAATTTGGGCACCCGCATCGTCTCGGGCAGCCTGCCGGCTGGCCACGTAATGCTGGCGGAGCAGCTGGAGGATGAGTTGAAGGTGTCCCGGTCGGTCATCCGCGAGGCCGTCCGCGTGTTGCAGTCCCTGGGCCTGGTGGAAACGACCAAGCGGGTCGGCATCCGGGTCCTCCCGCCGAGCCGCTGGAACCCGTTCGACCCGCAGGTCATCCGCTGGCGCCTGGCCAGCGACGCGCGTGGCGCCCAGCTGCGCTCACTCGCAGAGCTGCGTGCCGCCGTCGAGCCGGCAGCGGCGGAACTGGCGGCCGAGAACGCCCCCGCCCCGCTGCGGCTTGAACTCGTGGACGTCGCCTACGCAATGCGCGACGCCGGACACAACGGTGAGGTGCCCCGCTTCCTGGAGCTGGACATCCAGTTCCACTCCCTGCTGCTCTCCGGCTCGGGCAACGAGATGTTCGCCAACCTGATGGGACAGGTGGCCGAGACCCTGACGGGGCGCACCGTCCACGGCCTGATGCCCGATCACCCGCACGAGGCCGCCCTCCAGTGGCACGTCGACGTTGCAGAGGCGATTGCCCGGGGAGATGCCCCGGCGGCACGTGATGCCTCGGACCGGATCATGCGCCGGACCATGTCCCAGATGTCGGATACCTGGACCGAACAACCCCGCGTCTTCATTCCCGTCCACCGCTAGGGCGGAACGCTGCAACAGGCGTTACGTCCAGGCCGGACCTGTTCCGGTTCGGCCGCAGGAGAACACCTCCGACACGCAATGCTGACAACTTCTTGTTTCGGGGACTTCACGGTATATTCATCTCAGGCCCTCCACCGCGGCATCCCCCAATAGTCGCGGTGGAGGGTTTTCCAATGCCCAGGTGCGCCCGGGACCGCATATCAGGCGGCGTCCGCAACTGCTTCGCGCAGGCGCCACCCGCCGCCCACGCCGTCCCTTTCCAGCAGCATGGTGGTCAACGCGGAGGCGCTGTTCCCACCGAGCCTCACCTGTACCTGCAGGACCTCGACGTCCACCCGGCTGAGGCCCTTCGGCATCCTTCGGTTGACTTCCCACCAGTTGACCCGCTCGAACCAGCGGACCGGTTCGGCACCCACAGTCCATTCCCGGCCGTTGCTGACCAGCGCCGTCGGCCTTCCATTGATTCCCGTCCGCACCATCACGTGTTCCATACCTGCAAACTACGGCGGGGCACCGACAATTGGACCGCAACGAAAAAACCCTGTTCCTTCCGCCTCGAGGGCGGAAACAACAGGGTTTCCTTGTGGGTCCTACCGGGATCGAACCGATGACATCCACGGTGTAAACGTGGCGCTCTACCAGCTGAGCTAAAGACCCATTGTGCTGAATCCGGCGCCTAAGCGCCGCAACCAACGAACATAGACTCTACCGGACGCAGGCCGGGAAACGCGAATCGGCGCCGCCAGCGCCCCTGACGCCGCCAGCCCCTACAGGGGAGGAAGCTCAGCGGCGAGCCACGCCAGGGATTCGCTGATGCCCGCATCGAGCTTTATTGTGGCTTTGTCGTCGCCGCGGGTCTCCCCACGGTTGATGATGATCACCGGTTTCCCGTCCTTGGCCGCATGCCTGACGAAGCGCAGCCCGCTCATCACGGTCAGTGATGATCCGGCCACTACCAGCGCGCCGGCATCGTCCACTATCCGGTAGGAGCGTTCAACCCGCTCTTTGGGCACATTCTCGCCGAAGTACACAAAGTCCGGCTTAAGTGTTCCGCCGCAGGCAGGGCAGACAGCGACCACGAAGCTGCTGATCAACGCCTGGTCCTCCACTGTCGCGTCTGCATCCGGTGCTATCTCCACCAGGCCCGATTCCGCTGCCCCCGACAGGAAGTCCGGGTTCAGCTCCTCAAGCACTCCGGCCAAGAGGCGCCGGGAGTAGGTACGCCGGCATTGGAGGCAAACCACCTGGTCATACCTTCCATGCAGGTCAACCACATTGACACTGCCCGCGTCCTCGTGGAGCCGGTCAACGTTCTGCGTGATCAGGCCGGTAAGGTAGCCGCGCCGTTCAAGTTCGGCAGCGGCGTGGTGGCCCTGATTCGGGTCAGCATGCCGAAGATGCGACCAGCCGATATGGTTTCGCGCCCAGTAGCGCTGACGGTTGGCCTCGTCCTTAATGAACTCCTGGTACGTCATGGGAGAACGCGGAGGCGAGCCCGGTCCGCGGTAGTCCGGGATGCCTGAATCGGTACTCAGCCCGGCACCTGTCAGCAGGGCAAAGGGATTCCCGGCGAGGACCCCTCGAATCCGCAGCAGAGCGTCAAGATCCCCAGGCGAAGGCAGGGCGGCAGCCACGGGCGGCATGCTGGCGAAGCCTGTCAGGCCAACACCCGCCCGCCGCTGTTCCATGGCCGCTCAGGCCTGCCCCAGGCCAGCCAATGCGGTGCGGTATTCCTGAAGGTCCCGGGCCTGGCCGCGCGGGTTCACTACCGAGTAGCGGACGTATCCGCCGGCATCAATAATGAACGTGCCTCGCTTCGCCATGCCGCTGTCCGCGTCGAAGACGCCGTAGGCGCTGGCGACGCCGCCGTGGGGCCAGAAGTCGGCCAGCAGGTCGAAGCTGTAGCCTTCCTGCGCGGCGTATGCCCGCAGGCTGAATTTGCTGTCGACGGAGATGGCCAGGACCCGGGCATTCGCGTCCTCGAACATCGCCAGGTTGTCCCGTATCTCGCACAGCTCCCCCGTGCAGATGCCCGAAAAAGCGAACGGATAGAACACCAGGACCACGTTCTGGCCCCGTAAGGATGACAGCCGGACGGGTTCGCCAAACTGGTTGGCGAGTTCAAAGTCAGGCGCCGTCCCGCCGACAGCGGGAACAGCTGAAGTGGCAGCGTCAAGCGCTGCCGTCACTTGTTCTTCCTCATCACCAGGCGGGCTGCGCTCCAGTCCTTCGAGACGCCTGCCGAGGTTGTGACATGCAGGCCGGCCGTCGGGGCAGCTTCCTGGATGTCAGCCGGTGAAACATAGCCGGCCCTGCCGGACTTCGGGGTCAGGACCCAGACGACGCCGTTTTCGCTGAGGGTAGTCAGCGAATCCATCAGGCTGTCCACCAGGTCACCGTCGCCGTCGCGCCACCAGAAGATCACGGCGTCAGCCACTTCATGGTCGTCCTCATCCAGCAGCTCTGAGCCCGTGAGGTCTTCAATATCGTCACGTAAGTCGAAATCGACGTCGTCGTCGTAACCGAACTCCTGAATCAGATCCCCGTTCTTGAAACCCAATTTTTCCGCCACATTTACCGAAGTGGCGGCGTCGGCCTCGCTCACGTGTTCCTCCAATGCCTCATATATGCAGTGTGCATAGTGATTTCCATTACTCCCAGCCAACACCCTTTGTGCCTGCGCTTCAAGCTGACGCCCCCGGATGCCGCATATTCTGCGTCACACCTGGTGTGGCCAGCCCGCCCGCAGCGGCTTTTCGTCACACAACCAGTATGACGGCGAAATACAACCGAGCCGCCCAAGCCGCGGCTACGCATCGTGTTGCGGACAGAGTTAGAGTGGCAGGTGACAACTATGCCTGCGGGGCAACAACCCTGTAACTCCAATGCAGACGTAGGAATGCTAGGACCCTGCCCGGCACACATGACCGGGCTGTTGTAACCGATACGTCGCACACGGCGTATATACGCCGGGCGGTCACCCTGCCCGGCCTGAGTGCGCCATCAATGCGCGCAAAGAGAGGTTGGACGTGGCTGCAGGAGAAGATACCTCCCATATCCTCAGCGGGTTGACTAACCAGCTGCCTGATCGTGATCCGGAAGAGACCGCCGAGTGGGTTGAGTCCCTGGATTCGTTGATCAGGGAACAGGGTACCGAGCGTGCCCAATACATCATGCGGAGCCTGCTGCAGCGTGCCGGTGCGCAGAGCGTCGGGGTGCCGATGGTGACCACCACCGATTACGTGAACACCATCCCGGTGGACCAGGAAGCTGCGTTCCCGGGCAACGAGGAGTTCGAGCGCCGGTACCGGGCGTACATGCGGTGGAACGCCGCGGTGATGGTGCACCGGTCCCAGCGGCCCAACATCGGCGTGGGCGGGCACATTTCCACCTACGCCGGGGCCGCGACCCTGTACGAGGTGGGCTTTAACCACTTCTTCCGCGGCAAGGACCACCCCGGCGGCGGGGACCAGGTCTTCTTCCAGGGCCACGCCTCCCCCGGCATGTACGCGAGGGCGTTTATGGAAGGCCGGCTTTCCGAGGAGGACCTGGACGGGTTCCGGCAGGAAAAGTCCCGGGCCGGCCACGCCCTGTCCTCCTACCCGCACCCGCGCCTGATGCCCGCATTCTGGGAATTCCCGACGGTGTCGATGGGGATCGGGCCGATGAACGCGATCTACCAGGCCCAGTCCAACCGGTACCTGCACAACCGGGGCCTGAAAGACACCTCGGACCAGCAGGTCTGGGCGTTCCTGGGCGACGGCGAAATGGACGAGCCCGAATCCCGCGGCCTGCTCCAGCTCGCCGCGAACGAGAACCTGGACAACCTGAACTTCGTGATCAACTGCAACCTCCAGCGCCTGGACGGCCCGGTGCGCGGCAACGGCAAAATCATGCAGGAACTCGAAGCGTTCTTCCGCGGCGCGGGCTGGAACGTGATCAAGGTCGTCTGGGGCCGGGAATGGGATGACCTCCTCACCCGCGACACCGACGGGTCCCTGGTGAAGATCATGAACGAAACCCCCGACGGGGACTACCAGACCTACAAGGCCGAATCCGGCGGGTTCGTCCGCGAACACTTCTTCGGCAAAGACCCCCGGACCAAGGACCTCGTCGCAGACCTGAGCGATGACCAGATCTGGAACCTCAAACGCGGCGGCCACGACTACCGCAAGGTCTACGCCGCGTACAAGGCCGCCACCGAATTCAAGGGCAAACCCACCGTCATCCTCGCCAAAACCGTCAAAGGCTACGGACTCGGACCCCACTTCGAGGGCCGCAACGCGACCCACCAAATGAAAAAACTCACCCTGGACGACCTGAAGAAGTTCCGCGACCACCTGCGGATCCCCGTCACGGACGAACAGCTAGAAAAAGACCCGTACCAGCCCCCGTACTACCACCCCGGCACGGACGCCCCGGAAATCCAGTACATGATGGAGCGCCGCGCCGCCCTGGGCGGGTCGGTCCCGGAACGCCGGTCCAAGCACGCCGAGATCACCTTGCCGGACGCGAAGTCCTACGAGGTGGCCAAGCGCGGTTCGGGCAAGCAGCAGGCCGCCACCACCATGGCCTTTGTGCGCCTGCTCAAGGACCTGATGCGGGACAAGGACTTCGGCAAGCACATTGCCCCGATCATCCCGGATGAAGCGCGCACGTTCGGCATGGACGCCTTCTTCCCGACCGCGAAGATCTACAACCCCAAGGGCCAGAACTACCTGTCCGTGGACCGGGACCTGGTCCTGGCCTACAAGGAATCCCCTGCAGGGCAGTTGATCCACCCCGGGATCAACGAGGCTGGCGCCGTGGCAGCGTTCACTGCCGCCGGAACCGCGTACGCCACCCACGGCGTGCCCCTGGTCCCGGTCTACGTGTTCTACTCCATGTTCGGCTTCCAGCGCACCGGCGACGCCTTTTGGGCAGCAGCAGACCAAATGGCCCGCGGCTTCATCATCGGCGCCACCGCAGGACGGACCACCCTCACCGGCGAAGGGCTCCAGCACGCCGACGGGCACTCCCCCCTGCTCGCCTCCACCAACCCCGCAGTGGTCACCTACGACCCCGCCTACGGCTACGAAATGGGCCACATCATCCGCGACGGCCTCGAACGCATGTACGGGCCCAACTCGGACGACCGGAACCTCATGTACTACCTCACGGTATACAACGAGCCCATCACCCAGCCGGCTGAGCCGGAGGAACTGGACGTTGAAGGCGTGCTCAAGGGCATCTACCTGCTCGCCCCGGCAAAGATCGACGGTCCCCGGACCCAGATCCTGGCCTCCGGCGTGTCGGTGCCCTGGGCGCTCGAGGCCCAGCAGCTCCTCGCCGACGACTGGGGCGTCTCAGCCGATGTCTGGTCCGTCACGTCCTGGAACGAACTGCGCCGCGACGGCCTCGCCGCCGAAGAGGAAGCCTTCCTCAACCCCGGCGAACCCGCCCGCGTCCCCTTCGTCACCCGGCAACTCGAAGGAGCCACCGGCCCCATCGTCGCCGTCTCGGACTACATGAAAGCCGTCCCCGACCAGATCCGCCAGTTCGTCCCCAACGAATTCGCCACCCTCGGCGCCGACGGCTTCGGCTTCTCCGACACCCGCGCCGCAGCCCGCCGCTTCTTCAAGATCGACGTCCACTCCATCGTGGTCCGATCACTGGAGATGCTGGCCCGCCGCGGTGAGGTTGATCAGCAGGCACCTGCCAAGGCGATCGACAAGTACCGGCTGCACAACGTCAATGCAGGCTCCACCGGCAACGCCGGGGGCGAGTCCTAGGACACGCAGCTAACCTGCGGCGATCCTGCGGAGGTACTTGGCGGCGGCTCCCACCGAAAGGCGGGGGCCGCCGTCGTCCGTTGTGCGGCACGAATCCTCTGTGACGCACAACCAACCGGATTGTAGCCTTTGCACAAATGGAGCTTGCCGGGCAGTGGCCGTATGCTCAAAGAATGCCAGCACCAGCCGCCCCGTCCGCCAAGCGCAAACCGTCCACGCCGAGGGTTACGCCGGAGAAGTCCGAAACCCTCAAGAAGCTGCGGGCGAACGTGGGCCAGCTGTCCACCACCACGATGCGGGAGCTGGAAAAATCCCTGCCCTGGTACAGCCGGCTCAGCTCGGATGAACGTTCCGCCCTTGGCATGGTGGCCCAGAACGGCATCGCAGCGTTTGTGACCTGGTATGAACGCCCCAGTTCTCCGTCCTGGATCCTCACCGACGTCTTCGGGACAGCGCCAACGGAACTGACCCGGTCCATCAGCCTGCAGAAGGCGCTGCAGCTGATCAGGATCGTGGTGGAGGTGGTGGAGGACCAGGTGCCGGTCATCGCCCCGGAGGCTGACCAGCCGTCCCTTCGCGAGGCCGTCCTCCGCTACTCCCGCGAGGTGGCCTTCGCCGCCGCCGACGTTTATGCGCGGGCCGCCGAGTCACGCGGTTCCTGGGACACCCGCCTGGAAGCGCTGATCGTGGACGCCATCCTTCGCGGTGAAAACACTGACGCCCTGCGCTCCAGGATCGCTGCCCTGGGCTGGAAAGCGCAGGAACGCTTCACCGTGATGGTGGGCAACTCCCCCTCCGAGCCCAGCGCCAGCTACGTCAGCGAACTCCGGCGGATGGCAGGCCGCTACGCCGAGGACGCCCTCGTGGGCATCCAGGGCGATCGCCTGATCCTGATCCTGGGCGGCGTTTCGGACCGGGAAACGGCCTACGTAAAGCTCAGCGACATGTTTGCCCCCGGTCCCGTGGTGTACGGGCCCGAAGCCGGCTCGCTGCTGGAGGCCAGCAGCTCGGCGCAATCCGCCTTCGCCGGCCTGACCGCAGCCAGGGCCTGGCCCTCCGCGCCCCGGCCCGTTTCCGCCGACGACCTGCTGCCCGAGCGCGTGATCTCCGGAGACGAGGCCGCCCGCCGCTCGCTGGTCAAGAACATTTACCGCCCGCTCCTGGCCGCGTCCAACGGGCTGGTGGAAACCCTCGGGACCTACCTGGAACTCGGCCATTCCCTTGAGGCCACGGCCCGCGAACTCTTTGTCCACGCCAACACCGTCAGGTACCGGCTGAAGCGGGTTTGCGACGTCACCGGCTGGGATCCGCTCCTCCCGAGAGAGGCCTTTGTCCTCCAGGCGGCGCTTGTGGTGGGCCGTCTTTCCGCCCCGCCCAAAGCCCCCGTCGAGCGCCACCCGTCGCGGAACCAGCCCTGAGGCGTTGTAGACTTCCTACAACCTGACCCCGTGAGCTTGGTGCGGACAAACACCGCTGGATCACACAGTAATTTGGAAAGCTGGATACGTGCTTGCAATAGTCTGCCCTGGACAGGGCTCACAAACCCCGGGTTTTCTGGCCCCCTGGCTTGAACTGCCCCCGGTGGCAGGCCAACTGGCCTCCCTGAGCGACATCGCAGGCCTTGACCTGATCGCCCATGGAACCACCTCCGACGAAGAAACCATCAAGGACACTGCCGTGGCGCAGCCCCTGATCGTTGCGGCCGGGCTCGTAGCCGCGGCTTCCCTCTTCGACGTCGAGCTCAGCTCCCTGCCGGTGATCCTCGCCGGCCATTCCGTTGGTGAAATCACCGCTTCCGCCCTTGCCGGTGTCCTGACGGAGCAGGAAGCCATGACCTTTGTCCGCGAGCGTGCCAACAGCATGGCTGCTGCCGCGTCCGTCACACCTACCGGCATGAGCGCCGTCGTGGGCGGGGACCCGGCCGAGGTACTGGCAGCCATCGAAGCGGCCGGCGCCACCCCGGCAAACGTCAACGGTGCGGGTCAGACCGTTGCTGCAGGCACCTTCGAACAACTGAAGGCCCTCGGCGAAAACCCGCCTGCAAAGGCACGCGTGATCCCGCTGAAGGTGGCGGGCGCCTTCCACACGAGCCACATGTCACCCGCCGTCACCGCGCTCAAGGCGCTGGAGCCGGCGCTTAAGCCGCAGGCACCGAAGGTGCCCCTGCTGTCCAACTACGACGGCGGGGAAGTCACCGAGGGCGGCGCCGCCGTCGACAGCCTGATCGCCCAGGTGTCCCGCCCGGTCCGCTGGGACCTGTGCATGGAAAACCTGGTCCAGCGCGGTGTCACCGGTGTCATCGAACTTGCTCCTGCCGGTACCCTTGCCGGCCTCGCCAAGCGCGGCATGCCCGGCGTCAAGACCGTTGCGGTCAAGACCCCTGATGATCTTTCCGCCGCCCTGGCGCTCTTTGCAGAACTGGAGGGCAACGCATGAGCGTTCCCACGCTGAAACAGGCTCCCCTTCAGGAGCACACCCGGATCCTCGGGCTCGGTGCCTACCGGCCGGACGTCATCGTCACCAATGAGGACGTCTGCCAGTGGATTGATTCCTCGGATGAATGGATCCGGCAACGGACCGGAATCGTGACGCGGCACCGCGCCGCAGCCGACGTCAGCGTGATCGACATGGCAGAGGGCGCAGCCCGCGAAGCCATGGAAAAGGCCGGAATTGAAGCGTCGGATCTGGGTGCTGTCATAGTCTCCACGGTCACGCACCCCTACGCGACGCCCTCCGCCGCAGCCAGCCTTGCTGACCGCATCGGGGCCACCCCCGCACCTGCCTTTGATATCTCTGCAGCCTGCGCCGGCTACTGCTACGGCATTGCCCAGGGCGACGCGCTGGTCCGTTCCGGTACCGCCAAATACGTCCTGGTGGTCGGCGCAGAAAAGCTGTCCGATGTGATCGACAACCGGGAACGCACTATCTCCTTCCTGCTCGGAGACGGGGCCGGCGCGGTTGTCATCGGCCCCTCCGAAACTCCCGGCATCGCACCCTCTGTTTGGGGATCGGACGGCAGCAAGTGGGACGCCATCGGGATGACCCGCTCCATGCTCGACGTCCGTGACCTTGGCATGGCTGCCCGGCAGTCAGACTCCACCGGCGACCTCGCCCTGCTCGAAGAAGCCCAGGAGCTCTACCCCACCCTGCGGCAGGACGGCCAGACCGTGTTCCGCTGGGCTGTATGGGAGATGGCGAAAGTGGCACAGCAGGCGCTCGAAGCCGCCGGGGTGCAGGCCGAGGACCTCGTGGCTTTTATCCCCCACCAGGCCAACATGCGCATCATCGACGAGATGGTCAAGAAGCTCAAGCTGCCGGAGACAGTTACAGTGGCACGGGACATCGCCGACGCCGGGAACACCTCGGCAGCGTCCATCCCGCTGGCCACCCACCGCCTGCTGTCGGAAAAGCCGGAGCTGAGCGGCGGGCTGGCACTCCAGATCGGCTTCGGCGCCGGGCTGGTCTTCGGCGCCCAGGTAGTTGTCCTTCCCTAGAAACGCCCTCAACAGGCCGCAACCGCGACCTGAACCATTTCCGGCAGCCCTGCCGGCAATACAAGAAAAGGAGCCATCAATGGCTAGCAACGAAGAGATCCTGGCCGGCTTGGCTGAAATCGTTAACGAAGAAACCGGCCTGGCCCCCGAGGCTGTCGAGCTGGACAAGTCCTTCACCGAGGACCTGGACATCGACTCAATCTCCATGATGACCATTGTGGTCAACGCCGAAGAGAAGTTCGGCGTGCGCATCCCGGACGAAGAGGTCAAGAACCTCAAGACCGTCGGCGACGCCGTCAGCTTCATCGCCGGAGCCCAGGCCTAGTCAAGGCTTTCGCCGTTCATCGGCTTGGCAGGGCTGCCGGTCCGGACGACCGGGCCGGCAGCCCGCCGCATTTTTCCGGCACCTTGCTCCAGTTGGAACGGTGCCGACCACTATTACGCGGGACCCTCCGGACAGCCGGAGCCGGAATCCCCACCGACGAAAGAGTGATCCCATGACACGCAAAGTAGTCATTACCGGTCTGGGTGCCACAACGCCCATCGGCGGCGATGTACCCACGATGTGGAACAACGCGCTCAAGGGGGTCTCCGGTGCCCGCACCCTGGAGGACGATTGGGTAGCCAAGTACGAACTGCCCGTTCACTTCGCCGCCCGCTGCAGCACGCCCGCGCTCGAGGTACTTAGCAGGGTCGAGGCCAAGCGGATGGACCCCTCCACGCAGTTCGGTGTCATCGCTGCCCGCGAGGCCTGGGCCGACTCCGGCATCACCGACTTCGACAAGGACCGGCTGGCGGTTGCCTTCGCCACCGGCATCGGCGGGGTCTGGACCCTGCTGGACGCGTGGGACACGCTGAAGGAAAAAGGTCCCCGCCGTGTGCTTCCCATGACTGTTCCCATGCTGATGCCTAACGGTGTTGCAGCGGCCGTCAGTCTGGACCTGGGTGCCCGCGCCGGCGCCCACACACCGGTTTCGGCCTGCGCCTCCGGCACCGAGGCCCTGCACCTGGGCCTGGACCTGATCCGTTCGGGCAAGGCAGACGTGGTGATGTGCGGCGGCGCCGAAGCAGCCATCCACCCGATGCCCCTGGCGGCGTTCGCTTCCATGCAGGCCTTGTCGCGCCGCAATGACGATCCGCAGGCCGCCTCCCGTCCGTACGACATGGGCCGCGACGGCTTCGTGATGGGCGAAGGCGCAGGCGCACTGGTCCTCGAAGCTGAGGAACACGCCCTGGCCCGCGGGGCCCGGATCTACGGCGAACTCGCCGGGACCTCCGTCACGGCTGACGCGTACCACATCACTGCCCCTGACCCTGCAGGCCTCGGCGCAACCCGTGCCCTCAAGGCGGCCATGTTCGACGGCCGTATCCAGGCCGAGGACGTGGTCCACGTGAACGCCCATGCAACGTCCACGCCGGTGGGTGACAAGCCCGAGTACACGGCCCTCCGCGCCGCACTTGGCAACCACATCGACAACGTTGCGGTGTCCGCGACCAAGTCGCAGATGGGTCACCTCCTGGGTGCTTCCGGTGCCGTTGAGGCCGTGCTCACGGTCCTGGCAGTGTACGACCGGAAGGCGCCTGTCACGATCAACCTCGAGAACCAGGATCCTGAGATCCCGCTTGACGTGGTCACGTCCGCCAGGGACCTGCCGGCCGGCAACATTGTGGCCCTGAGCAACTCCTTCGGCTTCGGCGGACACAACGCCGTGGTGGCTGTGCGCAGCGTGTAGTTCTGCTCCGGGCTTTGCCGCCCGCATGCAAGAGGAGGCCCCGCCAGCCGGCGGGGCCTCCTCTTTTGCTATGGAGATTGCTTCGGGGTGTTACGGGGCTCCCGCTACAGGAGTTACGACGGCGGCCGTTGGCTAAGCGGTCAGCCCACCTGGTGCAGCCAGCGGACGGGAGCGCCCTCGGCAGCGTGGCGGAAAGGCTCCAGCTCCTCATCCCAGGCCTCGCCGAGAGCCAGGGACAGTTCATGATAGACCGCGGCGGGGTCGCCTGCGCCAGACTCGTAGGCGTAACGGATTCTGTCTTCTGACACCATAATATTGCCGTGCACGTCGGTGACGGCATGGAAGATGCCCAGTTCGGGTGTATGGGACCAGCGGCCGCCATCAACCCCCTGGCTGGGTTCCTCGGTGACCTCGTAGCGTAGGTGGGCCCAGCCGCGCAGCGCGGACGCCAGCTGAGCGCCCGTTCCGGGCACGCCCGTCCACGAAAGCTCGGCCCGGAACATTCCGGGCGCAGCAGGCTGAGGGGTCCACTCAAGATCCGTCCGCTTATCCACGACGGAGCCGATGGCCCACTCCACGTGAGGGCACAAAGCAGTAGGGGCTGAGTGAACAAACAGCACACCGCGGGTCATTGCAACAGACATTCCATCCTCCATAGCTCTAGGTACGTCTTCCCCAACGACCTCTGCCTGGATGGAACTGCCGTGCGCTGTTCTGCGGTGCAACTCCTTGCCACATATTTAATTTGTTCGGATTAAGCAGCGTCCGGACTTGCTGTTCTGCAGGAAGCGAAGGAGCTTCAAGCGGGACTTGAAAGTTGCCGGACGTGACTCTTATTGTGCCGTACGCCAGGTAATTACGCCAGTGCGATTCGCGATTACGGTTTGGCCCGGCGCCTGTTCGGTGTCATGCCCGGGGATGCGCCTGCTGGTAGCTTTGCCGCAGCCGGTCCACTGAGACATGCGTGTAGATCTGGGTGGTTGCCAGGCTGCTGTGGCCCAGGATTTCCTGGACGGCACGGAGATCGGCGCCGCCGTCCAACAGGTGGGTTGCTGCCGAGTGACGAAGGGCGTGGGGGCCCGACGCGGACGTGTCACCCAAGGCCTCCAGGAGCCCGTTGACCACCTCCCGGACCTGCCGCTGGTCCACGCGGCGGCCCCTGGAGCCCAGGAAGAGGGCGGGGCCGCTGTTGTCCTTGGCAAGCAGCGGCCGGCCGCGCCGCAGCCAGTCGTCCAGTGCCAGGGCCGCCGGAACTCCGTAGGGAACAGTGCGTTCCTTGTTGCCTTTTCCGATGACGCGCAGCGTGCGCCGGTCGGGGTCCAGGTCATCGATGTCCAGCCCTGCCAGCTCACCGACCCGGATTCCGGTGGCATAGAGCAGTTCGACGACGGCGCGGTTCCGGACAGGCAGCGGCCCGCCGCCGGCCGCGGCTTCTTCCAGGCCGGTCAGCAGCCGTGTCAGTTGTTGTGACTGCAGGACGCCCGGCAGGTGGCGTTCCCGTTTGGGAGCCTTGAGCCGTAGTGCCGGGTCCGAGCCGATGCGCTCTTCCGTCAGGGCCCACGCCGTGAAGGCACGGACGGTGGCGGCCCGCCGGGCAAGGGTGGAGCGGGAGACACCCGACTGGCTTTGCGTTCCCAGCCAGCGCCGAAGGGTGCCGAGCTCAAGGTCCTCCAGCCGGGCGGTACCTTCGGACGCGGCGTGGGCCAGGAAGCTGCGCAAGTCCCCAAGGTAGGCACGCAAGGTGTGCGCCGATACGGCCCGTTCCCCCGACAGGTAGCTTGAGAAGGCAGCTAATGCCTGGCTCAGCTCCCGCGGCAATTCCTCGTCTTTCACCCTCCTACTGTCTCAGGTGAGGCCGCTGTCCCACGGCCTGACACGGCACGCCGCAACCGCCAGTGTGAGTCCTGCTGGCCAACCGCCCTCCAGCAGTCAGGCGGTTGCCTTGCCGCGTTTCCAGCCGCCTCTTTCGGATACCGCCAGCCCGAGCAGTCCGAGCCGACCCAGCCCCGCCCGGACGGATTCCTGGCTCAGGCCGGCGACGGAACACAGTTTCTCGACCGACGTGGTGGCGCGCAGCGGAAGTGCATCCAGGAGGATCAGGTCTTCGAGGGTCAGCCCGTCCTGGACCTCGGCTCCAGCCTGGCGGGGCTGCGGCAGCCCTGTTCCACTTGGCGCTGCGAGCTCCACAATTTCCGCGGCGTCAGTGACGCAGACAGCACCGCCGTCCCGGAGCAGCCGGTGGCATCCAGCCGAATTGGCGCTATGGACCGAACCGGGAACAGCCCCGACAGCGCGGCCGAGCGTTTCGGCGTGGTGGGCTGTGTTCAGCGCCCCGGAACGCCATCGGGCCTCCACCACAACAGTCACAGCGGACAGGGCGGCGATCAGGCGGTTCCGTTGAAGGAAGCGGTAACGAGTGGGTGCCGACCCGGGCGGAACCTCTGCGATCACCGCGCCTTGGTTGCAGACGGCACGGAGGAGGTCCTCATTGCCTGACGGGTAAAAGCGGTCCACTCCCCCGGCCATCACGGCAATGGTGGGCACTGTGCCGGTACCGCCTGCCAGCGCGGCGCGGTGGGCATGCGCGTCTATGCCATAGGCACCACCGGAAACGACGGTGAAGCCGCGCTGCGCCAAGGAATATGCAATGTCTCCGGTCACAGACGCACCGTAGCTGGTGCTGTCCCGGGACCCGACCAGGGCGATGCACTTGTCCGCGCCGGGGAGAGGCTGCTCCTGTCCCCGCCACCACAGGCAGATGGGTTCCTGGATACCAAGGTCGGCGAACTGCCCGGGCCACAATTCATCCGACGGAATAATCAACCTGCCGCCAAGCCTCGCCATGGTGGCGAGGTCCCGCTCGGGAGCGAGATCCGGAATACGCGGCTGCCAACGTTTTAGGGATGCCGCCATACCGG
Source organism: Arthrobacter sp. Z1-9 (assembly GCF_054792695.1). Lineage (NCBI taxonomy): Bacteria > Bacillati > Actinomycetota > Actinomycetes > Micrococcales > Micrococcaceae > Arthrobacter > Arthrobacter sp. Z1-9. Next base: position 2,462,262 of record NZ_CP096456.1, read on the forward strand.
CCCAGCTGGTGGCGGAACCACTGTCCGCAAGCAGGGCGGTGACCTCCTGCTCCAGTTCAGGTCCGTAAGCAACCTGGCCGGTGGCAATCCGAAGGGCGTCAACGGCGCCGCATACCTGCACGAGGGCCAGGCCTGCCGCATCCTGTGGCTCCATAAGCCGGGCAAGCGCGGCGCGGGAAAGCCTCTCTGCGTCCACTGCTGCCTGATTCATGCCGCGACCGCCGCTGCCTGCCGCAGCCCCAGGGCCTGCCCAATATCATCCATCTCAGGTCTTTCCCGGTGCCCAAGGTCTGCCAGCGTCCAGGCCAGGCGCAGTACCCTGTCGTAGCCACGGGCAGTGAGGACGCCGCGCTCCAGGGAATGGTCGAGGATGCGCGTGGCGAGAGGAGGCAGCCGAAGCTCTCCGCGGAGCACGCGGCCCGGTACCTGCGAGTTCGTTTCCAGACCGAAGGGGGCCAACCTTTCACGCTGCCGCCCGCGGGCATTCCGGACGCGGGCGGCCACGGAAGCGGTATCCTCCTCCGCACCCCCCTGACCGAACTCGGCCAGGGAAACCCTCTCCACCTGCAATTGGATATCCACACGGTCCAGGAGCGGCCCGGACATCCTCGCCAGATAGCGTCTGCGCATCATGGGCGTGCAGGTACAGTCCAGCCCCTTACCGGACGCCTTGCCGCAGGGGCAGGGGTTGGCTGCCAGGACGAGCTGGAACCGGGCAGGATACGCTGCGGTCCCGGCGGAGCGGTGGATTACGAGCTCACCGCTCTCCAGCGGCTGGCGCAGGGCGTCCAGCACGCGGCGCTCGTACTCCGGCGCCTCGTCCAGGAACAGCACGCCCCTATGGGCGCGGGAGGCGGCCCCGGGCCTCGGAAGGCCGGAGCCGCCGCCGATGATCGCTGCCGCCGTCGCGGAGTGGTGCGGGCTTTCGAAGGGCGGCCGCCGCAGCAGGTGGACCGACGACGAAGGCAGCCCGCAGAGCGAGTGGATGGCCGTGACTTCCATTGCCTCGTGGTCCGCGAGGTCCGGCAAAAGCCCGGGAAGGCGCTCTGCCAGCATTGTTTTGCCTGCGCCCGGTGGCCCCGTGAGGAGCAGGTGATGGGCTCCGGCGGCTGCCACTTCGAGGGCCCGCCGGGCGTCCCCCTGGCCGGAAACATCAGCCATATCCGGGTACACCCCTGCGTCCTCCGGGCCATCGCAGGTTTGTTCAGCGTCCTCCGGTTCGAAATCCAGTGCCAGTTCCTGCGGGTCCGCCCCGGAATCCAGAGCGAGCCGGGCAAGGGTCCGGTAACCCCTGACGTTCGCGCCCGGCACGAGCGCTGCCTCCGCCAGGTTCGCCTGTGCCACCACAATGTCCGGATACCCGGCTTGGACGGCCGCCATCACGGCCGGAAGAATGCCCCGGACCGGGCGCAGCCTGCCGTCCAGCCCCAGTTCCGCTATGAAGACCGTGTTACCGGTGGGTTTGATGTCGTTCGCGGCGCGGAGCACAGCCATGGTGACCGCAAGGTCGAAGCCCGACCCCCGCTTGGGAAGAGAGGCAGGAATAAGGTTCGCGGTGATCTTCCGGCGGCTCAGCGGGATCCCGGAATTTTTCGCGGCCGACCGGATGCGTTCCTTGGCCTCATTCAGGGAGGCGTCGGGCAGGCCGAGAAGCACAAATGCCGGCAAGGTCTGACCGATGTCAGCCTCGACTTCCACGATGTACCCGTTCAGGCCCACCAAGGCGATGGAGTACGTTCTTCCCAGGGCCACTCAGCCCACCCCCTTGAGGTGCTCCACCAAAGGTTCGCCGCCGCCGTCGTCCACTACTGCGATCACGTCCACGCGCCGCAGCGGCATCCGCAGCTCCCGATCGCGGCACCACGCCGAGCCGAGCCGGTGCAGGCGGGCGAGTTTCTCCGGCCCCACCGCTTCAAAGGGGTGGCCGTAATCGAGGGAACGGCGGGTCTTTACTTCGGCGATGACCAGGGCGTCGCCGTCCAGGGCCACAATGTCGATTTCGCCTTCGGTGCAGCGCCAGTTGCGCTCCACAACGAGCATCCCGAGGGACTCAAGAAAGCCGACGGCGAGGTCCTCACCGTGCCGGCCCAACAGGTCTTTCGATTTCATTTCTTACCTCCGCAACCAGCCTGCGGCAGCGTGGTTGCGGAGGTAAGGGAGCTTAACCCGTATGTGGACTAACGCCCCTGTGAAGGAAAAGTCGGCTGCGCAGATGGCCCCGCGGGCGAACCGCGGTCTGTCAGGAGTTACTGGCCCAGGTCAACGTCCTTGGGCAGGGCCAGTTCCTCGTTGCGCGGAAGCTCTTCCACGTTGACATCCTTGAACGTCAGGACACGGACGCTTTTGACGAACCGGGCCGATCGATACACGTCCCACACCCAGGCGTCCTGCAGCGTCAGGTCAAAGTAGACCTCGCCGTCCGCGCTGCGGGCCTGCAGGTCTACATGGTTGGCCAGGTAGAAGCGCCGTTCGGTCTCGACAACGTAGCTGAACAGTCCGACGACGTCGCGGTATTCACGATAGAGCTGCAGCTCCATGTCGGTCTCATAGTTTTCAAGATCCTCAGCACTCATGATTCCATCTTGCACCATGTCCGGCGCCCCTGGCGCCCGCGCCGGCCAGAGTCAGTCTTCCGGGCCGGGTTCGTCCGCTGCGGGTTCGTCCCCGCCGGACAGCCCGCCCTCCAGCAGTTCCCCGCCGAGGAGACGCCAGCTGACGCGGTGGTAGGGCGTAGGCCCGGCCACGCGGAGGACGTCACGGTGCAGCACGGTGGCATAGCCCTTGTTGATGTCCCAGCCAAAGTCCGGGTACTCACCATGAAGCTCCCGCATCATCCTGTCCCGCTCCACCTTGGCGATAACGCTGGCAGCGGCAACGCTCAGGCACTGCATGTCGGCCTTGATCTTGGTGTGAACCGGGGCGTCACAGCCCGCTTCAAGCACCGGCTCGTCAAAAAGCGACAGCTGGTCAGCCGGCGAAAGCCAGTTGTGGCTGCCGTCCAGGAGCACGAGGTCGGGAGTGACTCCCCCGGCGAGAATCTCCTGCCAGGCGCGGGTTCCTGCCAGTCGCAGTGCAGCGATGATGCCGAGGGAATCAATCTCCTGCGCCGACGCGTGACCAACCGCGGACGCCACACTCCACCGACGGACCAGCGGGTCAAGCCGTTCCCGTTCAGCGGGGGTCAGCAGCTTGCTGTCCCTCACGCCGGCCAAGGGCTTTTGGCGTTCCAGGTCCACCACGGCGATGCCAACGCTGACCGGACCGGCAAGGGCGCCCCGGCCCACCTCGTCCACCCCTGCAAGATAGCGGATGCCCTGGGCCTTGAAGGTCCGTTCGTGCCTTAGGGTAGGGGCCTTGGTGCGTGAGGGAATCTTTTTGGAACCTGGCTTGGCCTGAACTGCGGATGACATGGTCAGGGAGCTGCCGGTACGTTCCGGAACACGTCCGGATAGTTGCCCAGGGTTGTGATCCGGCTCAGCGGCCAGGCGATGACCGCGGCTTTGCCTTCGAGATCTGCAACGTCGATGAATCCGCCGTCGGAATCCATGTGCGCCCTGGAGTCAGCGGAATGGTTCCGGTTATCGCCCATCACCCACACCTTGCCTTCGGGGACAGTCACGTCGAAGTTGCGTATCTGCGGGGCCTCAGCCGGATTGACGTAGCTTTCGTTGATGGGCCTCCCGTTAATGGTCAGTCTACCGCCGTCGTCACAGCAGACCACGTGGTCCCCCGGCAGCCCGATGACCCTCTTGACCAGGTGCTGCTCAGAGTTGTCCGGCAGAAGGCCAACAAAGGTCAGTCCGTCCTGGACCCAACTGAACGGTCCTTCGGTTTTTTCCTCGGCAGGCGGCAGCCAACCCTTCGTGTCGCGGAATACCACCACGTCGCCGCGGTTCAGCGAGAAGGGTTCGGGCACCAGGAGATTAACAAAAATCCGGTCATCGATGTCCAAGGTGTTGACCATGGACTCGGAGGGAATGAAGAACGCACGGAACAGGAAGGTTTTGATCAGGAAGGAGAGCACGACGGCGATCACCACCACCGTGGCGATTTCCTTCAGCCAGGCAACCACCTGGCTCCGGCCGGAGCTCTCGCGGGCCTTGGCCGCGGCGCGGCTGCCCGCGGACGCGGGAGCAGCTGATGCCGGACCCGCGGCGGCTGCCTCGGGCGCGCCGTGCGCCCGGGAATCCGAGTCGCCGTCGGGACGCGGTTCGGGTGTCCGCGCGTGGTTCTCGGGCATCTACTGTCCGTTCTCTGTTAAGGGTCCTGCCGCTGGCGGCCGAGGTACTTCAGCAAATCTATCAAGCGGCCATATGATCTGGACCGGCCTGCCGATAACACGGTCCACCGGCACCATTCCCCCGCCGGGCGCACCGAGCAGGCTCCGGGAATCGGCGGACAGCGACCGGTGGTCACCCAGCAGCCACAGCCGCCCGTCCGGCACCTTTGCAGTGAACTTCTGCGTACTGGGGGCATCGCCGGGAAAAATGTAGGGCTCGTCCAGTGGCTGGCCGTTAATGGTGATCCTGCCGTCGGCATCACAGCAGACCACGGTGTCCCCTGGTATGCCGATGACCCGTTTTACATAGGTGGTGTCGCTGCCGGTGAGGCCAAGCCACTGGGTGGTGGCGGTCGCGGCGTCCGCCATTGGACCCTTGCCGCTGTTGAGCGGCGCGAAGGTTCCCCGGCCGTCGAAGACCACGATGTCGCCCCGCCGGATGGATTCGGACCGGAAGTCAGTCCGCGACACAAGGATCCGGTCCCCGCCCTTGAGGACCGGTTCCATGGACTCGGACGGAATGAAGTAGACGTCGAGCCACAGCGAGCGGACCAACCCGCCTACCGCAATGGCGAGGACAAGGGCGAGGAACACAAAACGCCAGCCCGTTTTCCGGGGCTGGCGTTTTGTCTGGTCCATAAGTCCGTATCCTGGGCGCTGGTGCATGGCTCCGGCGCTGGCCGGATACGGCTGCGGCCCTGCCTTTGTAGGTCTGTAAAGGACTTACTTGGCGGTGCTGAAGTCGCGCTTTTCCTTGATCTTGGCAGCCTTACCGCGCAGTGCACGCATGTAGTAAAGCTTGGCGCGGCGCACGTCACCCTTGGTGACGAGCTCGATCTTTTCGATGATCGGGGAGTGCACCGGGAAGGTACGCTCCACGCCGACGCCGAAAGAGACCTTGCGGACTGTGAACGTCTCACGAACGCCCTCACCCTGGCGGCCCAGGACGAAGCCCTGGAAAACCTGGACACGGGTGTTCTTGCCTTCGATGATGTTCACGTGAACCTTGAGGGTGTCACCTGCGCGGAACGCGGGAACATCGGTACGCAGCGAAGCTGCATCTACGGAATCGAGAATATGCATGATTGCACTCCTGGTGAACGCCACAGGTCATTCACTTTGGGTCACGGCAGCCAAGCCCGGACGCTTGCAGCGCTGCCGGGAATTTCTGCCGAAAGGTAAGTGGTCCGTCCTCTTTCACTGATTGAAGAGGCCGGTTGTCTTAGCTGTTGGTTTCGCTCCCCCTGTGGCAGGTGCGGACCCAGTAGACACAACGACTAATTTTGCCACAGTCCGCCACGTACAACCAATTCCCAGGCCTTAACACCGCCCGCACACGCAGCCGGGTCAGTGCGGCTGTTCCCCCGGCGCGTCCGGCCGGCGCCGCAGCCGGCCGTCGACGACGTCGTAGCCCAGGTCCTGCAGGGCGGCGCGGTCGGCACGGGGCAGCTTCGCGGCGTCGAACGTTTCGAGCAGGTCCGGGCGGCGCTCCGCCGTCCGGCGGAACTGTTCGCTGCGGCGCCACTGCGCTATCTTCCCGTGGTTGCCGCTAAGCAGGACGGCCGGAACTTCACGCTCCCGCCACACAGAAGGTTTGGTGTAGACGGGATACTCCAGCAGCCCGTCGGAGTGGGACTCCTCCACCAGCGACTCGGGATTGCCCACCACACCCGGCAGGAGCCTTCCGATGGCCTCCACCATGGCCAGGACGGCGACTTCACCGCCGTTCAGGACATAGTCGCCCAGGCTGACGGGGCGGACGGTGAAGTGCTCGCGGGACCACTCGATGACCCGCTCATCGATGCCCTCGTAGCGTCCACAGGCAAACGCGAGATGCTCCTGTTCCGCCAACTCATAGGCGAGGGCCTGGGTGAAGCGTTCCCCCGCCGGCGACGGAACGATCAGAACCGGCTTGTCCGCATCTTCCGGACGGTCGGCAGCGATGGAGAAGAGGGCCTGCGCCCACGGTTCAGGCTTCATGACCATCCCGGCGCCGCCGCCGTAGGGCGTGTCATCCACCGTGCGGTGCTTGTCCGTGGTGAAGGCGCGGAGGTCGTGGACGCGCAGGTCCAGGATCCCGTCCTGGCGGGCCTTGCCGATCAGCGACAGTTCCAGCGGCGCCAGGTACTCGGGAAAGATGCTGACGACGTCGATCCGCATTTACGCTTTGCCTTCAGTTTCCTGGGCGGCGTCCTGGTCTGAGTTGAGTTCGAACAGGCCGTCCGGCGGGGTGAGGAGGATGAAGCCTTCCTCGATGTTGACCTCGGGCACGATCTGCTCGACGAAGGGAATGAGGATCTCTTCCCCCTCCGGGGTTTTGACCAGAAGCAGGTCCTGCACGGGCATTGTGTTGAGGGCGGCAACCTTCCCGACCACGCGGGACCCCACCCGGGCTTCCAGACCCACGAGCTCATGCTCGTACCAGCCTTCGTCGTCGTCCTCGTCCAGCTCTTCGGTTTCGATGAAAAGCTTGGCTCCGCGGAGGGTTTCCGCTTCATTGCGGGTCTCAATCCCGTCAAAACCCAGCAGGAGGATGTCCTTGTTCCAGCGGGCGCTGTTGACGGTCAGCGGGCCGGCAGATGCCGGTTCAACAACAAATTCCGTGCCCGGCACAAACCGGTCCTCAGGGGCGTCGGTCAGGACCTGGACGGTAACTTCCCCGCGAATGCCGTGGGGTTTGCCGATTCGTGCCACCTGGAGCTGCATGTGTTCCTCTGTCTTGGATGTGGTTGGCGGTGTTCTGCGGAAAGCACTCCGGCCCCTCCACCGTTGGTGGAGGGGCCGGAGCAAAAAACTGATGTTGCTGAGCGCTCAGCGGCGGCGGTCAGTGTCGACGACGTCGACCCTTACCGGTTCGCCGCCGGCCAGGGCAGCCACAACGGTGCGCAGTGCGCGTGCCGTGCGGCCCTGGCGGCCGATCACCCGTCCGAGGTCGTCCTGGTGGACCCGCACCTCGAGGGTGTCCCCGCGGCGGTTGCTCTTCGAGCTGACCTTGACGTCATCCGGGGAATCGACGATTCCCCGGACCAGGTGCTCCAGCGCTTCTGCCAGCAATTTACTCAGCCTCGGTGGTCTCTGCTTCGGCCGGTGCCTCGGCTGCGTCAGACTTGGATGCCTTCTTGGTGATGGCTTCCGGGATGATCACGGAACCCTTTTCCGGAGCAACGAAGGCTTCCTTCTGGGTCTTGGTCCGCAGGGTGCCTTCCTGGCCCGGGAGGCCCTTGAACTTCTGCCAGTCACCGGTGATCTTCAGGATCGCGGCAACCTGCTCGGACGGCTGGGCGCCGACGGACAGCCAGTACTGGGCACGCTCGGAGTTGACCTCGATGTATGAGGGCTCCTCGGTGGGGTGGTACTTGCCGATCTCCTCGATGGCGCGGCCGTCACGCTTGGTGCGTGAGTCTGCAACGACGATGCGGTAGTACGGTGCGCGCATTTTGCCAAAGCGCTTAAGGCGAATCTTTACGGCCACTTTTGTGGTCACTCCTGTTTCAGAAAAGGGGGTGAACCCGGCGTTCTGCACCCGTGGGGCGGGCCGTACTTGCGGGTTCGAAGGACAGGATCCGGACGCGGAGAGAGGGGCCACGCAGATCGAGTACCTGTTTATTGTGCCAGATGAGCGTCCTAATTTCGACTTGACACCCCAACCCAGCTGTCACCGGTGCGAAGCGGAAGCCTGCGTCAGGAGGACCAGACGTACAGCCCGCTGCGCTCGGAATCGTCGATTCCGCCGGCCAGTTCCGCCAGCTGCTCCACATAGGCACGGGCCTGGGCAGCGTCGAAAGGCATGTCGTCCTGCGCCGCCCACTGTTCGGCGACGTCATCGAGCACATTGCCCTCCCCTTCCACCTCGTAGGTCAGGAGGTCGGCCAGGGCGCGGACCATGGCCGGTGGTACCGCCAGGAGCGAATCGCTTGCCACGTCCACCATGGTCAGCTCATAGTCGGCACCGCCGGCATGAACGGCAGTGCCTGCAAGCTCACCGAGCTGTTCAACTTCGAAGTCGCTGATTTCCGGGATCCGCACGGCCTGCGTCGCCGGCCCGCTGCCGCCCTGGTCCAGGATGCCGGCGCGCTTCAGCGCGCCGTCGTGGGTAGCGACAAAGATCTCGGTAAAGCCCATGGGAATGCCCTCATTCCGTCGACGATGCGGCCCACGCAGGGCGGCACCTGCCGCCCCGGCCGTTCCGTTTCAGCCTAGTACAAGGCCCGCCCCGGTCCACGTGGAGCAGCTGCAGCGGCGTCAGCGGACCGCTACGCGGATCCGGTTGCGCCACGGATCCTCAAACCGAAGTTCCGCCCCGGTGTGGTGCGACGGCAGTCCGGCGACCTTCAGCCGGTCTGCGAGCGCCCCGAGGTCGTCCCCGGACGGCACCTCGATGAGCACCTCGCCAAGGCCAAGGGTGTCCTTGCGGGGACCGGCGCCGCGGCTGTTCCACACGTTCATGGCCATGTGGTGGTGGTAGCCGCCGGCCGAAACAAACAAAGCCTGCCCGTGCCAGCCGGCGGTTTTCTCAAACCCGAGGACTCCTACGTAGAAGTCGCGGGCCAACTGGACGTCGCCCACCTGGAGATGGACGTGGCCCACCCCTGCCGCGCTCCCGTGCTGGCGCTGAAGGGACTCTTCGGTGAGGTGCTGCTCGAGGTACCGCTGCGGCGGCAGGGCGAGGCTGTCCATCACAACGTCAGTGCCGTTCCAGGACCAGTTGCTGCGCGGCCGGTCCCAGTAGAGTTCGATGCCGTTGCCTTCCGGATCATTGAAGTAGAAGGCCTCGCTGACGAGGTGGTCGGCGCTGCCTGTGAAGGAACGCGGCTCAAACTGCGCGGCGGTGGCGATGGTGGCGGCCAGGTCCGCCTGGTTCTCGAATAGGAGCGCCGTGTGAAAAAGACCGGCCTCTCCCCTGCCCGGGAGGTTCAGCCCCGGAGCGGGCGCGAGGTGGACCAGCGGCTTCTGCAGCCGTCCCAGGTAGAGTCCGCCGTCCTGCTCGGCGATGACCTCAAGACCGAGGGCACGCTGGTAGTAATCCGTCATCACCTTCATGTCGCCCACCTTGAGCATCACGGTGCCCATGGCGAGGTCGGCAGGAAGAAGATCCTGGCTGGCGGCTTCTGCAGTCATTGAAAACTCCCGGTGCTGGGGCCCTGCGGGTTGTGGGCCTATACCCTTAAAATTACTTGAAGCTTCAATTTATTCCAAGTGCGTTGAATGTGAGCTGCAGCCTCGCCCCGTTCACCGGATGACGCGGCCACCCAGCACAACGTGTGCCAGGTCGCTGACCACGGCCGGAACCTGCCGGGGATCCTCCCGGCACAGGACGACGTCGGCCCTGGCCCCCTCCTGCAGCCCCTCAGCACCCAGCCACCTGCGGGCGGCCCAACAGGCAGCGTCGAGGGCAGCGGCCATTGGCAGGCCCGCGCGGTGAAGGGCCAGAATTTCATCGGCGATCCTGCCGTGCCGGATGACGCTGCCGGCATCGGTACCGGCATAAATCTGCACCCCTGCTTCATACGCCTCCAGCACCCGCTCCGCCCGGCGCTCCCAGAGCGCGCGCATATGTGCGGCGTACCGGGGGAACTTGTGCTCCGCCTGGTCGGCGATGTCCGGAAACGTCGCGATGTTGATGAGGGTGGGCACAATGGGAACGCCCTGCTCGACGAACCGCGGCAGGTGCCGTGGCAGGAGCCCGGTGGCATGCTCGATGCAGTCAATCCGCGCGTCCAGCATCTGGTCCAGGGTTTCTTCGGCAAAACAATGGGCAGTGATCCGGGCGCCCTCGTCGTGCACCGCCTGCACGGCGTCCTTGACGACGTCGGCGGGAAACGACGGCGCCAGGTCGCCGGCGTCGCGGTCAATCCAGTCCCCGACAAGTTTGACCCAGCCGTCACCGTCGCGGGCCTGCTTCCGGACGGCTTCCACCAGGCCCTGCGGTTCCACTTCCTCGGCGAAGCCCCGCAAATACCGGCGGGTCCGTGCAACATGCCTGCCGGCGCGGATCAGTACGGGGGCATTGCTGCTGTCCTGAAGGAAGCGCGTGTCTACAGGGGAACCTGCGTCCCGCACCAGCAGCGTTCCGGCGTTCAGGTCGGTCCTGGCCTGTTCCTCCGAAGTTGCTGCGTCAACCGCACCTCCGGGCCCCAGCCCGATATGGCAGTGGGCATCCACGAATCCAGGCAGCACCCAGCCGTCCAGGATCCTGTCCGGTTCCCCTGCCGGCCGGTGGTACGTCAGCCTGCCGTCAACTGACCACAATCCCCGCCGCTCGCTGTCCGGCCCGGTGAGGACGGTTCCCGTGAAGTTGATGATTTCTGCCATGGATTTGCCTCTTTCCCGCCCCGTCAGGCTAGCACCGCCGGGATATGGCAGGAGCCCCTCCCCCTGGCCCCTTTCCGGGGTGTGGTAGCTTTCATCTTGACCACACGGGTGCCCCTGCAGGGGCTGAGATCGGGCTGACGCAGCCTGCGACCGTTGAACCTGTCCGGGTAATGCCGGCGAAGGAAGTGAGTATTTCTTGAGTACACCAATTTCCCAATTGAACCCTGCCCGCATGGTAGCCGGCGAGGCGGCGGACGGCCGGCTCCAGGCCCCCGTCACGCAATCGCTGCAGTCCCACTCCCTGGCTTTTGTCCACGATGAAGCATCCGGGATACAGGTGCCCGTGACGGAAATAGCCCTGGCGGCTTCACCCAACGGCGACTCCAACGGCCCGTTCCGGATCTACCGCACTGCCGGCCCGGGGAGCGACCCCGTACGCGGCCTCGACCCTTACCGCTCCGCGTGGATCGAAGAGCGCGGCGACACGGAAACTTATCGCGGCCGCGCAAGGAACCTGTTCGACGACGGCCGCTCCGCTGTGCGCCGCGGTGCCGCCAGCGCGGAGTGGAAGGGGGAACGTCCGGTGCCCCGCCGCGCCGTCGAAGGCCGGACGGTGACGCAGATGCACTATGCGCGGCAGGGCGTCATCACCCCCGAAATGCGCTTCGTGGCGTTGCGGGAGAACTGCGATGTGGAACTGGTCCGCAGCGAACTGGCCGCAGGCCGGGCCATTATTCCGAGCAACATCAATCATCCCGAGTCGGAACCCATGGTCATCGGCAAAGCCTTCCTGGTGAAGATCAACGCCAACATCGGCAACTCGGCGGTCACCAGTTCCATCGCCGAAGAGGTGGACAAGCTGCAGTGGGCCACCCAGTGGGGCGCCGACACGGTGATGGACCTTTCCACCGGCGACGACATCCACACCACCAGGGAATGGATCATCCGCAACTCCCCCGTTCCGATCGGCACCGTGCCCATCTACCAGGCCCTGGAGAAAGTCAACGGTGAAGCGAACGCGCTGACCTGGGAGATCTTTCGCGACACCGTCATTGAACAGTGCGAACAGGGCGTGGACTACATGACCATCCACGCCGGCGTCCTCCTCCGGTACGTTCCCCTGACCGCCAACCGTGTGACCGGCATCGTATCCCGCGGCGGATCGATCATGGCCGGCTGGTGCCTGGCCCACCACCAGGAAAATTTCCTCTACACGCACTTCGACGAGCTCTGCGAAATCTTCGCACGATACGACGTCGCGTTTTCATTGGGCGACGGCCTGCGGCCGGGGGCGACGGCCGATGCCAACGATGCCGCGCAGTTCGCCGAGCTGGATACCCTCGCGGAACTGACGCAGCGCGCCTGGGAGTACGACGTCCAGGTAATGGTGGAAGGCCCCGGCCACATTCCGTTCCACCTGGTCCGGGAAAACGTCGAACGCCAGCAGGAGCTGTGCAAGGGCGCGCCCTTCTACACCCTGGGCCCGCTCGTTACCGATGTGGCACCCGGGTACGACCACATCACGTCTGCGATCGGCGCCACGGAAATCGCCCGCTACGGCACGGCCATGCTGTGCTACGTCACCCCAAAGGAACACCTGGGCCTGCCCAACAAGGACGACGTCAAAACAGGAGTGATCACGTACAAGATCGCAGCGCACGCCGCAGACCTCGCCAAGGGCCACCCGGGGGCGCACGAACGCGATGACGCCCTGTCCAAGGCACGCTTTGAGTTCCGCTGGCGGGACCAGTTCGCGTTGTCCCTGGACCCGGTGACGGCCGAGGCCTTCCACGATGAAACGCTCCCCGCGGAGCCGGCCAAGACAGCGCATTTCTGCTCCATGTGCGGTCCCAAGTTCTGTTCCATGAGGATCAGCCAGGACATCCGGGACGAATACGGGTCAGCGGAGCAGCAGGCTGCCGCCGCGGGAATGCGCGGGAAAAGCGAGGAATTCCTGGCAGCCGGCGGCAAGGTCTACCTGCCGGAGCTGCAAGTTCGCGTGAAGGGCCGCCCGTAGCTGCACCACGCTTTCCGTCCGGCAGGCTATTGGGGGCCTGCCGGACGGGGAAGCTGTACCGGCAGGTTTCAGGAAGCCCTGGCAGGCTGGCTCCTGCTGACCTCGCTGATGAACGACCGGATAATGCGGTCACCTTCCCGGGAGTCATGGGGCCGGTGCCCTCCCGCCGCCGTGCGGTGCAGGGCGCCGGTCTCACGCAGGTAGCCGGCGATCTCCTCGTAGAGCGGCTCCCATCCACCGGTGAGCACCATGGTGGGAACGCCGGGAACAATATGCAGCGGCGCCTCCCAGGAGGGGGCCTGCAGCCGCAGCCTCCTGGCCGAGCGCTTCTCCTCCGCTGTGGCCGGCTGCTGCAGGTCCGTGGCATAGACCCGCCGGACGAACTCGCGCTGGAAATCCTCGTCGCTCATGTGGTCCCGGACATCGAACAGGGGCTGCATCAGCCCGATATGGGCCGCCGTGGCCGGCAGTTCCGCGGTGAGCGAGAGGCAGGCCGGTTCCACCAGCGTCAAGGAAAAGACGAGGTCGGGACGTTCGACGGCGGCCATCATCGCTGCGATGGCTCCCTGGGAATGCGCGACGACGTGCCCGCCGGCGGCGCCCCTGCCATCATCGGCAAGGGACCGCAACACAATGGCGGCGTCCTCGTCAAAGGAGGACTCAACAGGATCAGCCACAGGATGGTACCCGTGGCGGCGCAGGAACAGTGCGTCGTAGGACAGCGCCATGCCGTGCTGGCGCGGCCAGGCCGCGGAGCCGAAGCTGCCGGCGCCGTGGACGAACACTACCCTCTGCTTGAACATGACCCAACCCTATTCCACGGCACCAACATCCCAGGCGGGCAGCGCCCAGTGTCGTTTTGACCGCTCGAAACGACGCGTGGCGCTGCCTGGTTGCAGATGTGGTTACTGGCCGAGGAACTTGTCGAAACCCTTGGGCAGGTTCAGCTGCGAGGGGTCAAAGTCGCCCTGCTGCTGGCCAAAGGCCGCGCCGGTGGGCAATGCCTTGGCGGCGTTCGCGCGGCGGGCCTCGGCATCCTTGCGCTCCTGGGCGGCCTTGGCCGGGTTGCCCGACTTGGCCTTCTTCTTTGGCGCGTTCTTGGCATTCTTCCGCGCTCCGCCGCCGGCACCGGGCATACCGGGCATACCAGGCATTCCCGGCATGCCGCCCTGGGCCATCTTCTTCATCATCTTCTGGGCCTGCGCGAAACGCTCCAGGAGGCCATTGACTTCGGAGACGTGCACGCCGGAACCGCGGGCGATGCGGGCGCGGCGGGAGCCGTTGATGATCTTGGGAGCCACACGCTCGTGCGGCGTCATGGAGCGGACGATGGCTTCGACGCGGTCGATCTCGCGCTCGTCAAACTGCTCAAGCTGCTGGCGGATGTTCTGCGCGCCCGGCATCATCATGAGCATCTTCTTCATGGAGCCCATGTTGCGGATCTGCTGCATCTGCGCCAGGAAGTCGTCCAGGGTGAAGTCTTCCTGGTCGGCGAACTTCTTCGCCATCCGGGCAGCTTCGTCCTTGTCCCAGGACTTCTCGGCCTGCTCGATGAGGGTGAGGACATCGCCCATGTCGAGGATGCGGGACGCCATCCGGTCCGGGTGGAAGAGCTCGAAGTCGTCAAGGCCTTCGCCGGTGGAGGCGAACATCACCGGCTTACCGGTGACGGACGCAACGGAAAGTGCGGCACCGCCGCGGGCATCGCCGTCGAGCTTTGACAGGACGATGCCGGTGAAGTTGACGCCCTCGTCGAAGGCGTGCGCGGTGTTGACGGCGTCCTGGCCGATCATGGCGTCCAGGACGAACAGCACTTCGTTCGGCACGATGGCGCGGCGGATCTGGCGTGCCTGCTCCATCATGTCGGCATCAACGCCGAGGCGGCCGGCGGTGTCCACGATGACAACGTCGTGAAGTTTCTGGCGGGCTTCCTCAACACCGGCGCGGGCAACCGCTACGGGGTCCCCAGCGGGGTGCTCAAGCTCGCTCGAGGTGGCACCGGGGTGCGGCGCGAACACGGGCACCTTGGCGCGCTGGCCAACCACCTGGAGCTGCGTGACAGCGTTGGGGCGCTGCAGGTCGCAGGCCACCAGCAGAGGGCTGTGGCCCTGGGCCTTCAGCCACTTCGACAGCTTGCCGGCGAGGGTGGTCTTGCCGGCGCCCTGGAGGCCGGCCAGCATGATGATGGTGGGACCGTTTTTGGCCAGCCGGATGCGGCGGGTCTCGCCGCCGAGGATCTCCACCAGTTCCTCATTGACGATCTTGACGATCTGTTGGCTGGGATTCAGGGCCCCGGAAACTTCGGCACCCAGGGCGCGTTCGCGCACCCTGCCGGTGAATTCACGGACAACGGGAACGGCAACGTCCGCATCCAGGAGGGCGCGGCGGATCTCCCGGACTGTGGCGTCAACATCGGCCTCAGTGAGGCGGCCCTTGCCGCGGAGATTCTTGAAGGTTGCTGTCAACCGGTCAGAGAGTGAATTGAACACGCGCCGTGCACTTCTTTCAGTGGATGATCGGGACTCGACTATCTAGGGTACCAAGTCGGGCCCGCAAGGTGGCATGCTGGCAAAATGACGAGCCAAACAACTGTGAAAACCCTGCTCATCCTCGGTGCTTCCGGCGACCTCACCGGCCGGCTGCTCCTCCCCGGCCTGGCGCGGCTTGTGGCAACGGGCCGCGCGGCAGGGCTCCGGCTCGTCGGCGCAGGCTCCGATTCCTGGACCCCTGAACAGTGGCGGGAGAGGGTCCGTACGTCCTTCGCGAAGACCGCGGACGCGGCCGGCCCCGAGGGCGTGCGGGCACTGGAGGATCTGGAAAAGGAGACGGTTTACCACCAACTGGATGTCACGGCTGACGGTCCGCTGGCGTCACTGCTCGCCACGCTTGAGGGTCCCACCGCCGTCTACTTCGCCCTGCCGCCCCGGATCAGCCAACTGGCTTGTGAAGCCCTCCGGCCGGAGCAGGTTCCGCCGGGCACCAGGCTGGTCATGGAAAAGCCCTTCGGTTCCAGCGAGGAATCCGCCCGCTCGCTGAACCGGACCCTGGTGCGCCTGGTACCGGAGGACCATATCCACAGGGTGGACCACTTCCTGGGCAAGGCTACAGTGCTGAACATTCTTGGCCTGCGCTTCGCCAACAACTTCCTGGAGCCCGTGTGGAACCGTGAGCACGTGGAGAAGGTGGAGATCATCTTCGACGAGGACCTCGCACTGGAGGGCCGGGCCCGCTACTACGACGGCGCCGGTGCGCTCCGGGACATGATCCAAAGCCACCTGCTCCAGATCATGGCCCTCATGGCGATGGAGCCGCCGTCGACCATCAGCGAACGGGACCTGCGCGACGCCGTTTCCACGGTCCTGCGCGCGGGCAGCGTCCGCGCTCCCTATGCGGCTTCAACCCACCGGGCACGGTACACCGCCGGGACCCTGGCGGGGAAGGAAGTCCCCGACTACGCGATGGAAGAGGGGGTGGACGCGTCGCAGGGAACTGAGACCCTGGCGCAGATCGAGGTGGGGATCGACAACTGGCGCTGGAAGGGCGTTCCGTTCATCCTGCGCTCCGGAAAGGCGATGGGCGTGAAGCGCAAGGAGGCAGTGGTGACGTTCAGGCCGGTCCCCCACCTTCCCAAGGGCTTCACCGGGGTGGACTCGCCGAACCAGCTCAGGATCGGCTTCGGCCCCGACACCCTCGAATTCGACGTCGATGTGAACGGTCCCGGCGAGATCCTCAGCCTCAGCCGGGTCACGCTCGAAGCGGAACTGAGCGCATCCGAACTCCTGCCCTACGGTGAAGTGCTGGAGGGCGTTCTCACCGGCGATCCGCTGCTCTCCGTCCGGGGTGATACGGCAGAAGACTGCTGGCGGATTGTCGAGCCGGTCCTGAAGGCCTGGCAACAGGACACGGTCCCGCTGGAGGAGTACGACGCCGGATCGGCCGGGCCCGTGGAATGGTCCAGCACCGCCAGCGCTGACTAAGGTGGGGCGCTGCTCCGCCCGGCGCGACGCCTCGCAGGGCGTCCAGGCGACCGGGCATACAAAAGGGAAACGAAAGAGCGGGCGGAAAACCTTCCGGTTTCCCGCCCGCTCTTCCTGGACTGTTGGCGAGGTATCGTCCGCTTAGATGGCGGCGACTCCCCGTTCCCCGGTCCGGACCCGCACTGCCTCAAAGACGTCCATGGTCCAGACTTTGCCGTCCCCGGCCCGGCCGGTGTTCGAGCTGGCGATGATGACATCCAGGATGTCGTCAGCCTGCTCGTCCGTTGCCAGGACTTCCACCCGGATCTTCGGCAGGAGATCGACGTTGTACTCGGCTCCGCGGTACACCTCTGTGTAGCCGCGCTGCCGGCCGTAGCCGCTTGCCGCGCTGACCGTCAGGCCCTGTACGCCGTAGGACTCCAGCCCTTCCCGAATGGCTTCGAGCTTCTCCGGCCTGACGATTGCGGTAATCAGTTTCATGCCCCCACGCTTTCCTTGCCTGTTGCTGATGCGGTCTTCTGCTCAGCCGGTGCGGGCTGGGCGGAAGAACCCTGCTGGTTCTTGCCGGTGATCATGTCGTGCAGCGGCTGGAAGCTTCCGCCGTGTCCGCCAACACCGAACTCGTAGGCGGTTTCAGCGTGCAGGCTGAGGTCCACACCCACCGATTCCTGTTCCTGGGAAACCCGGAAGCCCATCGTCTTGTGGATGGCCAGGGCGATGATCGCGGTCAGGATTGCCGAGTAGGCGATGGCGATACCGGCCGCTGCGAGCTGGGCCCACATCTGGGTCATGCCGCCGCCGTAGAAGAGGCCGCCGCCCACGCCGTCAGCGGGCAGTGCGATGAAGCCGAGGGCCACAGTGCCGATGATGCCGGAGACGAGGTGGACGCCGACGACGTCCAGCGAGTCATCGAAGCCCCAGCGGAACTTCAGTCCAACAGCCAGGGCGGAGGCTACGCCGGCCACAACGCCGAGGCCGAGGGCGCCAACAGGGCTGACGTTGGCGCAGGCAGGGGTGATGGCCACCAGGCCGGCGACGACACCGGAGGCTGCCCCGAGGGAGGTGGGGTGGCCATCGCGGATACGTTCCGTGACAAGCCAGCCGAGCATGGCGGCAGCGGGAGCGGCGAGCGTGTTGACCCAAATGAGGCCGCCCTGCTCAGCCGTGGTGGCGGCGCCGCCGTTGAAACCGAACCAGCCGAACCACAGAATGGCTGCGCCGAGCATCACGAACGGGATGTTGTGCGGGCGGTGGTTGGGATCCTTGCCGAAGCCCTTGCGGTTGCCAATGATGAGGACGAGTACCAATGCGGCCACGCCTGCGTTGATGTGGACCACGGTGCCGCCGGCGAAGTCGATGGCCGGGCCAATGGCCTGGCCCACAGCACCTTCAGGACCAAAGAGGCCGCCGCCCCAGACCATGTAGGCCAGGGGGCAGTAAACCAGTGTGACCCAGACGGGGACGAAGACGCTCCAGGCGCCGAACTTTGCCCGGTCCGCGATGGCACCGCTGATCAGTGCGACGGTGATGATGGCGAAGGTGGCAGCGTAGCCCACCTTGATCAGTCCGTCAGGAGTGTCGATACCTTCAAGGCCGAAGGTGGCCAACGGGTTCCCGACGATCTGAAGGAACCCCTCACCGGAGCTCATGGAGGCGCCCCAGAGGACCCAGACAACGCCCACCATGCCGATGGAGATGAAGCTCATCATCATCATGTTCAATGCGGCCTTGGCGCGGGTCATGCCGCCGTAGAAAAATGCCAGACCCGGCGTCATCAGCAGCACGAGGGCTGCCGACACCATGATCCATACGTGACCTGGGGTAAGTTCCATGGTGCACGTCCTCTCTGGTCGAAGATTGCGGAGTCCTCCGCCTGCCAACGCCTTTTCGCGTCCTGTAACGAGTTTGTCCGCGCCGTGTTTCGCCCACGGAGGATTTAGATTGCCGGCCTGTTACAACAACCTCTATGAAGTAAATGGTGCATATCGCGCTTGTTACGGTGGTGTTTCATCGTTTTCGCCGGCACCCGGCCTCCAGACTGCAAGGATTTGCGCATCATGACGGCATCACCCCGCGGAAGCGGCGCCACTTCAAGGATCCTGGCCCGCCTGAGGCCGCAACGGGACCGGCTTCCGCGCGACATTAAGGTGATGCTCGTCGCAGCGTTCCTGATTGCGCTGGGATTCGGGCTTGTTGCGCCCGTATTGCCGCAGTTTGCCACCACGTTCGGGGTGGGAAACACCGAGGCGTCAGTGATTGTTGCCATCTTCGCTTTTATGCGGCTCGTGTTCGCCCCGGCGGGCGGCAGCCTGATTGGCCGGCTGGGTGAACGGCCCGTCTACGTGGCCGGGCTGCTGATTGTCGCCGTGTCCACGGCGGCCTGCGCGTTCGCCCGGGACTACTGGCAGCTGCTGCTCTTTCGCGGGCTGGGCGGCGCAGGTTCCGTGATGTTCACTGTGGCGTCCATGGCCCTGGTGATTCGGTTGGCGCCCCCGGAGAGCAGGGGCAGGGTGTCGGGCGCGTACGCGTCAGCGTTCCTTATCGGCAATGTCTGCGGGCCGATTGTGGGTGGGCTGCTGGCAGGGTTCGGCCTTCGGATTCCGTTCCTCGCGTACGCCGCAGCCCTGGTCGTGGCGGCCCTGGTGGTCCAGACGCAACTGAGCCACGAGCGCCGCGGATCTGCGGAAGCGCAGCAGCGCATGCCGGACATGCTGCTCGGAGAGGCCCTGGCGACAGGACCGTACAGGGCGGCCCTGATGTCCAGCTTCGCCAACGGGTGGGCCACCTTCGGCGTACGCATGGCCACAGTTCCCCTGTTTGCCGCTGCCGCCTTCGGAGCCGGGCCCGAGGCAGCAGGGCTGGCTTTGGCGGTATTCGCCGCAGGCAACGCCGTGGCGCTGACGTTCTCGGGACGCCTGGCGGACAGCATGGGCCGCAAGCCCATGATGATCTCGGGCCTGCTGGTGGCGGCCGCTTCAACAGCAGGCATCGGCTTCACCGGCGAACTGGCGTGGTTCCTGGCCGCGTCAGCGCTTGCCGGGGTGGGCTCAGGGCTGTTCGGACCCGCCCAGCAGGCCGCCATCGCCGATGTGATCGGCAACGGGCGGTCCGGCGGCAAGGTCCTGGCGGTGTACCAGATGACGTCCGACGTCGGCGCGATCGTTGGGCCCGTGCTGGCCGGCGTGCTGGCAGACCGCCTGGGTTATGGCTGGGCTTTTGGCGTCACTGGCGGCATCATGCTGGTTGCTGCCTGTGCCTGGCTCACCACCCGCGAGACCCTTCGGGCCGCCAAGGGCGTAAACGGTGGGGACGGTGCGGACGGGCGCTAGTTCAGCAGGGCGTCCACAAACGCTTCAGCCTCGAACGGGGCAAGGTCGTCAGCGCCCTCACCCAGCCCGATGAGCTTGACCGGAACGCCGAGGGTCTTTTGGATGGCCACGACGATGCCGCCCTTGGCCGTGCCGTCCAGCTTCGTCAGGACGATACCGGTGATGTTGACCACCTCGGAGAAGACGCGTGCCTGGTTCAGGCCGTTCTGGCCAGTGGTTGCATCCAGCACCAGGAGGACCTCGTCCACCTCGGCCAGCTTCTCCACCACGCGCTTGACCTTCCCCAGTTCGTCCATGAGGCCCACCTTGTTCTGAAGGCGGCCGGCCGTGTCGATCATCACCACGTCGACTTCCTGGTCGATGCCAGCCTTCACTGCTTCGTAGGCAACGGAGGCCGGATCGGCACCCTCGATGTCCGACTTCACGGTGGGGACACCTACGCGCTGGCCCCACGTGGCCAGCTGCTCCGCGGCCGCAGCACGGAACGTGTCCGCGGCGCCGAGGAGGACGTCCTTGTCCTCGGCCACCAGCACGCGGGCAAGCTTGCCCACGGTGGTGGTCTTGCCCACGCCGTTCACGCCCACCACCATCATGACGGCCGGCTTGTCAGCGTGGCGCTGCACGTTCAGGGTGCGGTCCATGGTGGGGTCCACAAGTTTGATGAGTTCTTCCCGGAGCAGCACCTTGACCTGGTCGGGGGTCCGGGTGCCCAGCACCTTGACCCGCTCGCGCAGGGCGTCCACGAGCTGCATGGTGGGTTCGGTGCCAAGGTCGGCCAGAAGGAGGGTTTCCTCGACTTCGTCCCAGACATCCTCGTCGATCCTGTCACTGGAAAGCAGTGCCAGGAGGCCCTTGCCCATGATGTTGTTGGAGCGGACCAGCCGTTCGCGAAGGCGCATGAGGCGGCCGGCAACCGGCAGCGGGGTTTCCACCGGAATGACTTCCAGGCCCGCTGCGTCGTCAGGGACCGTGGTGGTGTCCAGAGCGTCCAGGTCTACGCCGTCGGGGGCTTTGCGGTCCGTCACCGCGGCCGGGCTGTCATCGACGGCCGTGCTCCCGCTCCGCGGCAGGACGGGGTCGTTCGCATCCCTGGTGCCGGGGTACTGGGTGATGTTCTTCCGCGTCTTGAGCAGGACCGGAATCAGCCCGCCAATAACCGCCAAGGCAGCAACAATGGACAAAATTATGGGGAGGATGTCATTCACTCCCCTAGCTTCTCATAACGCAGCGGGCGTTACGGGCGGCGCAGGCGCAGGGGCAGCCCAGGGGCGGTTAACCCTGCCTACACCTCCGCGCCCAGGCGCTGGCTGATAACGGTGGAGACGCCGTCGCCCCTCATGGTCACACCATAGAGGGCATCGGCTACTTCCATGGTCCGCTTCTGGTGGGTGATGACAATGAGCTGGCTGGACTCCCGGAGTTCCTCGAAGATGGTGATGAGGCGGCCCAGGTTTGTGTCATCCAGGGCAGCTTCCACCTCGTCCATCACATAGAACGGCGAGGGCCGCGCCTTGAAGATCGCAACCAGCAGGGCCACTGCCGTCAGGGAGCGTTCGCCGCCGGACAGGAGCGAAAGCCGCTTGATTTTCTTGCCGGCAGGGCGGGCCTCCACCTCGATGCCGGTGGTAAGCATGTCCCCCGGGTCCGTGAGTACCAGCCGTCCCTCTCCGCCTGGAAACAACCGGGCGAAGACCCCGGTGAACTGCGCCTGGGTATCCTCGAAGGCTTCCGTGAAAACCCGCTGGACCCGGTCGTCCACTTCCTTGATGATGTCCAAAAGGTCCTTGCGGCTGGCCTTCAGGTCCTCCAGTTGCGTGCTGAGGAACTGGTGGCGCTCTTCAAGCGCGGCGAATTCCTCCAGCGCCAGGGGGTTGACCCGGCCCAGGCTGGCGAGATCGCGTTCTGCCTTCCGGAGCCGCTTCTCCTGCTCCTCGCGGATATAGGGCTTGCCCTCGATAATTTCGGCTCCGCCGGCGTCCACCGGGGCACGCAGTGCGGCCCACTTGTCGCTGCTTTCTTCGGCCGGGACCGGAACGGGGACTTCCGGCCCATAGTCCGCCACCAAGGCATCCGGGGTGATCCCGAGTTCCTCGATGGAGCGGCTTTCCAGGGCTTCGATGCGGGCACGTTGCTGGGTGCGGGCCAGTTCATCGCGGTGGACGTTGTCCGTGAGCTCGGCAAGTTCCCGCGCGAGCAGGTCATTCGCTGTCCGGATGTGCAGCAGTTCCTTGTCCCGCTGTTCCCGGTTCTCTTCAGCAAGATCACGTTCGTGCCTTGCCAGGTCTACGGACACATCCATGTACCGCAGGGCCAGTTCGACGGCGGCGGCTACGGCGGCAGCCCGTTTCGCCTGGGCCCGGCGGCGGCGGGCGCGTTCGGCGGCTTCCTCCCGGGCGCGGCGCTCTGTGGCAGCGGCGCGCTCCAGCGAATCGACGCGGTTCCGGGTTGCGGTCAACTGCTCTTCGGCGCTGCGCAGTGACAGCCTGGCCTCCACCTCGGCAGCGCGGGCTGTTGAGGCAGCCTGCGCGAGGGCGTCCCGGTGCTCTGTGGAGGGCTCCTCTTCCAGCGGCGCATCCTGGGCTGCGGCAAGCCGCGTTGCGACGGCGGCGAGCGCTTCCTGCTCGGCCGCCACATTGGCTTCGGCTCGGGCCAGCGACGCCGCAAGCCGTTCGCTTTCACCCACCGCGCTGCGGAGTACTGAGTTGAGGTGGCCGAGGCGTTCGGCCACGGCCGCCAGCCTGGCATCTGATTCGTGCAGCCGGTCGAGGGCGGCGTCGGCGCGTTCCTGCGTCTCAGCCCGCCGCGCCTCTGCCCCGGCCAGGGCAAACCTGTTCCGCTCCAGCTCGGCAGTGACGGACGAAAGCTGGCTTTCGGCGTCGTCCACGGCAGCCTGGACCTCAAGGAGGGACGGGGCCTTTGCCGAGCCGCCAGTAGCTGAAACCGCGGTGAAAACATCCCCTGCCCGGGTTACCGCGGTGGTTGCGGGGTGTGCGGACACCAGCGCGGCTGCCGCCTTGACATCGGCGACGACGGCGGCGCCGGCCAGCAAGTGCCTTACCGCCGGCGCTGCGCGTCCTGCGTCCTGCACCAGTCCCGCTGCCCAAGTGGCCCCTTCCGGCAGGGGCGCGCCTTCATCCGCTTCCGCTCCCTGCGCCGCAGCCGCAGCATCGAGCAGGAACGTGGCCCTCCCGGCGTCGTCGTCCTTGAGCAGTTGAACCACAGCGGCTGCAGCCTGATGGTTCTGTACGAGGACGGCGTCCGAGGCTGCCCCCAGGGCGGCGGCGATGGCCGTTTCATAGCCTGGTTCCACCGTCAGCTCGCCGGCGAGGGTTCCCAATACCCCTGCCAGTCCGGAATTAAGGATGTGCCCGGCACCGTCCTTGCGGTTCAGCCCAAGTTGCAGGGCGTCCCGGCGGGCCACCAGCGCATCACGCTTGCGGATTCCCTCGCTGACGGCCGCTTTGAAGCCCGAGATGTCCTGGAGCACTGCATCGAGCGCTTCGCTGGCGGCCTCGTAGTCGGCGTCCAGGGACTCCTCCCCTTCTTCCACCCCTGCCACCTGGTTTTCGAGCGCAGTGAACTCGGACTGGGCGCGTGCGCGCCGTTCCGCCCCGGCGGCCTGGGATTCCCGGAGCCGGCCCAGTTCGGCTTGCGCTGATTCCACCCGTGACCTGGCCGCAGCAACCTGCCCGGCCAGCCTGGCCAGTCCCTCACGCCGGTCCGCGGCTGCCCGCAGCACCGCCGTGAGCCGCTTGTCCTCGGCCAGGGCGGCAGCCTCCGCTTCCGCCTTCGCGGCGCTGGCGGCCTCAAGGCCACTGCGCATACTAAGGATGTCGCGTTCGAGCCCGGCAAGTTCCCCGCGCACCCGTGCAGCCTGCCGCTCGAGCTGTTCAGGATCGCGGCCAGCTGGCGGGGGCTCCGTGGACCCGAGCAGGCGGGTGCGTTCCTGCGCCAACGTCCCGAGGGAACGGAGCCGTTCACGCGAGGCGGTCAGCCGGTACCAGGTGTCCCTCGCCTCGTTCAGCTTGGGGGTGGCTTCCGCGGCCAACTGCTCCAGGGCAGCCTGCTGCCGGCGCCCCGCTTCCAGGTCCTGCTCGACGGCGGCGCGCCGGGATTTGAGCGCAGCTTCGTCCGCGACGTCCTGCTCCAATGCTTGCTGCAGCTGGACGAGGTCGTCCGCGAGAAGCCGGGCCCGGGCATCACGGACGTCGAACTGGACGCGCTGGGCGCGCCGGGCCACCTCTGCCTGTTTGCCCAGCGGGGTCAGTTGACGCCTGATTTCCCCGGTCAGGTCGGTAAGCCGCTGCAGGTTGGCCTGCATGGCCTCCAGCTTGCGGACTGTCCGCTCCTTGCGGCGCCGGTGCTTCAGGATTCCGGCGGCTTCCTCAATGAAGCCGCGGCGGTCCTCCGGAGTGGCGTGGAGTACCCGGTCCAGCTGGCCCTGGCCCACTATGACGTGCATCTCCCGGCCCAGGCCTGAGTCGGACAGCAGTTCCTGGATGTCGAGCAGCCGGCAGCCCGCACCGTTGATGGCGTACTCGGAACCGCCGGCCCTGAAGAGCGTCCGGGAAATGGTGACTTCGCTGTACTCGATAGGCAGGGCACCATCAGTGTTGTCAATGGTCAGCGACACGTGGGCGCGCCCGAGCGGGGCCCGGCCGGACGTTCCGGCGAAAATGACGTCTTCCATCTTGCCGCCGCGCAGGGTCTTGGCCCCCTGCTCCCCCATGACCCAGGCCAGGGCGTCCACCACATTGGACTTGCCGGAACCGTTGGGGCCCACGACGGCAGTGACGCCGGGTTCAAAATTGAAAGTGGTGGCGGACGCAAACGACTTGAACCCCCGGACGGTCAGGCTTTTGAGGTGCAAGGCTTTTGGATCTCCTGGATGGCTGGGACGGATGCTTCCCTGCACCAAATCTACTGCTTACCGGCGAAATGGCCCGGATTGACGGGCCACTACTCCTGCGCGAGGGCACCAGGACATCCGGCCGGCGGTTCTACTACCAGCGGCCGTTGCGGGGACGGGGCTGGCACACGGGACAGGTGTGTGAGGAACGGTTCATGAACTGCTCGCGGCGGATGGTTGCGTGGATTCCCGCAGCGGCGCACCGCTTGCACGGCTGCCCCTCGCGGCCGTAGGCGTTGAGGGACCGGTCGAAGTATCCCGAGGCGCCGTTGACGTTCACGTACAAGGAGTCGAAGCTGGTTCCGCCGGCGGCAAGCGCATCCAGCATGACCTCCCGGGCGCTGCCCAGAACCCGTTCCGCTTCGGCCCGGCGCAGGGTGTCGGTGGGCCGGGCGAAGTGGAGGCGGGCGCGCCACAGCGCCTCGTCCGCGTAGATATTTCCGATGCCGGACACCAGGCCCTGGTCCAGCAGGGCCCGCTTCAGGCCCGTTTTGCGGCTGCGGAGGCGGCGGTAGAAAAGGTCAAAGGAAAACGCCGGATCCAGGGGGTCCCGCGCAATGTGCGCCGCTTCCTCTGCGATCAGCGGAAGGGGCGATTCAGCGAGGCCGCCCGGGCCGCCGTCGTCCGTTGGCACCAAAGCGGTGACGAACAGCCCGCCAAAGATCCGCTGGTCCACGAACCGCAACTGCTCCGGCATGCCGTCGCGCGAACTTAGCCGGATCCTTACTTTAAGGTGTTTTTC
Organism: Arthrobacter sp. Z1-9; assembly: GCF_054792695.1. Classification (NCBI taxonomy): domain Bacteria; kingdom Bacillati; phylum Actinomycetota; class Actinomycetes; order Micrococcales; family Micrococcaceae; genus Arthrobacter; species Arthrobacter sp. Z1-9. The sequence continues at coordinate 2,487,827 of NZ_CP096456.1, forward strand.
ATCCGCAACACTGCCGTCCTGCATCAGCAGTTGGCCGCTCATGCCCAGATGCGCCATCAGCGCCACCTTCCGGGGGCCGGCAGGCCCGTCAGGAAGAGGCTCGTCAGGGAGCGGCACGTCAGGACGCGGCACGCCAGCAAGGGCAGATTCATCCAGCAGGGGCATCCACAGGAACTTGCCCCGCCGCACGACGTCGGCAACGGTTGCTCCTTCGAGGTTTCCGATGAAGTCTTCGGTGCCCAGCGCGTGACGGCGGATGGAGCGCTGGTCCAGGACCTCCACGCGTTCGATGGTCCTGCCGCGGACCCAGCTCACCAGGCCGCGGCGGACCACCTCAACCTCGGGGAGTTCAGGCATGCCGCCTACTTGGCAGCTACGGAACCGGCGGACTTGCCGGCCGGCGCGGAACCGGCGTTGCCGGTGAGCGCCCGCCAGGCGTCGGCGGCAGCTTCCTGCTCCGCTTCCTTTTTCGAGTGGCCGGTGCCCTTGCCGTAGGCCGTCCCGCCGATGTTCAGGACGGCAGCAAAGATCCGCGCATGGTCCGGGCCGGAACCTTCCACTGCATAGTGGATGGTTCCCAGCTGGCGGCTGGCTGCCAGTTCCTGGATGCTGGTCTTCCAGTCGGTTCCCGCGCCCAGGGCAGCAGCATCCTTGAGCAGCGGCCCGATCAGCCGCATCACGAGCTGGCGGGCCGTCTCGATGTCGTTGGACACGTAGGTGGCACCGATGAGCGCCTCCATGGTGTCGGCAAGGATGGAGGCCTTGTTTTTGCCCTCGGTGAGCTTTTCGCCCTGCCCGAGGTAGATGTAGTCGCCGATGCCGAGGCTGCGTCCGATGCCTGCGAGGGCACGGGTGCTGACCACGGCGGAGCGCCGCTTGGCAAGGTCACCTTCGGGCAGGTCCGGGTTGTCCCGGTACAGAGCGTCCGTCACGGAGAAGCCCAGGATGGAATCACCCAGGAATTCGAGCCGCTCATTGGTAGGGATGCCGCCGTTTTCGTAGGCGTAGGAACGGTGTGTGAGCGCAAGACGAAGCGTCCCGGCGTCAATAGAGACACCGAGACGCTTCAAAAGCTCTTCAGTTGAAGACATCATGTCAGCCGGAGGGGCCGATTAGACGTCCGCGACCTTGCGGCCCTTGTACTCAAGGAACAGCGCAGTGCCGGCCGAGTCGGTGACAACCTTTGCCTGGTGCGGCAGGCTGTAAGTAACCTGGCCGTTCTCCACGGTCTTCACCAGGTGGGGGGCGGTCGCCTTCCACTGCGAGCGGCGGGCGCGGGTATTCGAGCGAGACATTTTCCGCTTGGGAACAGCCACGGCTAACTCATTTCTCTCTAGACAAACACGTACAAATCAATTTTGCCGGTCAGGCTTAGCCATATCAGCTAGGGCAGCCCAGCGAGGATCCAGGACCTCGTGGTGGTGCCCCGGCTCGTCTTCCAGGCGAACTCCGCATTCGGAGCAAAGGCCCTGGCAGTCTTCCCGGCACACCGGCTGGAACGGCAGATTGGTGACAACCGCGTCCCGCAACACCGGTTCAAGATCGATTACATCGTGCTCGACTCGACGTTGCTCTTCATCATCTTCTTCGTCCGAAAGCTCTGCGCCTTCATAGAAGAAAAGTTCTTGCACATTGACCTCGAGGTCATACGCAAGGGGATCCAGGCATCGCCCGCATTCACCGGTTACTTCGGCAAGCGCGGTTCCTGATACCAGAATTCCTTCGTGTACGGCCTCAAGCCTCAGATCCAGCTCGATATCCGAGCCTTCCTGAACACCAATAAGCGCCACACCAAGATCACTTGGTGCGGGTACATGTTCCTTCAGTGTCCGCATGCTTCCCGGACTGCGTCCGAGGTCCTTGACGTCGAACGCCAGGGGCGAACCAGCATCTCGTTTAATGAGAACTCCTGTTGAACATATGACCGACGTACCATCTTAGCCTGAAGAGCCACGGGGACTCAAACCAGGCAGCCGGCGGCGCCGAAGTACCGGACTAGCCTACCCTCTTGGCTGCTGTTCAGGCGCAGACTCGCCCGGAAGCATCCTTCGATGCACCGACCTGGGGACATAGTCCGAAACGCTGCCGCCCAGGCTCGCAACCTCTTTGATGAGGGTGGAGGACAAATGCACGTAGTGGGCCTCGGCCGGCAGGAACACTGTCTCCACGCCGCTGAGCTGGCGGTTCATGGTGGCCATGGGAAGCTCGTAGTCGAAATCCGAGGAGGACCGAAGGCCTTTAACAATCGCTGAAACGCCGCGCTGCCGGCAATACTCGGCGAGGAGACCTTCCCCAACGGGTTCCACCACAATGCCTTTAAGGGAAGCAAGGGTTTCCCGCGCCATCTCCAGCCGCTCTCCCAAAGGGAACCTGTACGTCTTGGCAGGGTTGGTGGACACAGCAACGATGACCTCGTCAAAGAGGCCTGCAGCCCGTGCAATGACCTCGAGATGGCCGTTGTGGATGGGGTCAAAGGATCCGGGGCAGACAGCTCGTCTCATGCTCCGAACCTACCCCATGAAAAGGCCGGGATACCATGACTGGATGCATCCACGACGGGAAATTTCCACCCCCCTGGCCCCCGCCCCCTGGCAGCGGACGGCGCTCGGAGCCAACCTCCTGGGGCCCGACGGCGGGCTCGGAATCACGATCTTCGAGGAAATGACCGCCTTGGCGGTGCAGACCGGCGCAATCAACCTGGGCCAGGGCTTTCCGGATGAGGACGGGCCGCTGGAGATACGCGAAGCCGCCCGCGAGGCGATCGCCTCCGGGGCAAACCAGTACGCGCCGGGCAAAGGCCTGCCGGGACTCCGGGAAGCAGTGGCTGCGCACCAGGAAAGGTTCTACGGACTCTCCCCCGACCCGCAGACCGAGGTGATCGTCACTACCGGCGCCACCGAGGGCATTGCCGCCTCCCTGCTGGCGTTTGCAGGACCAGGGGACGAAGTCCTGACCTTTGAACCGTTCTACGATTCCTACGGCGCAGTCATCGGCCTCTCAGGTGCCACGCACGTGACGGCTCCCCTGCTGGCCCCGGACTTCATGCCGGACCTCACCGCGCTGGAGGCAGCCTTCAACGAGCGGACCCGGATCGTGTTGCTGAACAATCCCCATAACCCCACCGGCGCCGTCTTTCCGCGCCCGGTGCTGCAGCGCGTCGTGGACTTGGCCCGGAAGCACGACTGCCTGATCGTCACTGACGAGGTGTACGAACATCTCACCTTCGGCGACCGCCACGTCCCGGTGGCCTCCCTGCCGGGAGCCGCCGACCGGACCATCACCATTTCCTCAGCCGGCAAGACGTTCTCTCTGACCGGCTGGAAGATTGGCTGGCTTACCGGCCCGGAGGAGCTCGTGTCCGCGGTACGCACGGTTAAACAGTTCCTCACCTACAGTTCGGGCACGCCGTTCCAGTCAGCCATTGCGGGCGGGCTCGGCCTGCCGGACGCTTTTTACAGCGGTGTTGCGGCCACCCTGAAGCACAAGCGCGACATCCTCAGCGAAGGCCTTCGGGCAGCCGGTTTCGACGTTTTCACACCGCAGGGAACGTACTTCGTCAACGTGGACACCGCGCCGCTGGGCATCCATGACTCCGTGGACCTTGCACGCCGGCTCCCGGACCTGGTGGGCGTGGCCGCGATCCCGGTTCCCGTTTTCTGCCACCCCGAAGGTGCTGAGAGGACGCGGAGCCTCCTTCGGTTTGCGTTCTGCAAGAAGACCGAAGTCCTGGAGGAGGCGGCCGCCCGGCTCGCCACCCTCAGCGGACGGCTCTGATGCCGGCAGGCAGCGGCGGGAGGGTGGAACGGTTCCTGCGAACCACCGGGCAGCACGCAACCATTGAACCGGACGCCTTCACCAGCGGCAGCTACGTACTGAGCATCGGCGGCGCGGAGCAGTCCCACGTGAACCTTGCACACCCGGACGAGATTTTCTACGAGTACCTGCGGCGGATCGGCCACCTGGTGGACCTGGCCGCATCACCCGGACAGCCCGTGACGGCATTGCATCTGGGAGCCGGGGCGCTGACGCTGGCACGCTACATCGAGGCGACCCGGCCCGGATCCGTTCAGTACGCGGTGGAACTGGAACGCGAACTGCTGGATTTCGTCCTGCGCCACCTGCCCCTCCCGGAGGGGACGGACCTGCACACCATTATCGGCGACGCCCGCGCTGCCCTCGCTGACCTCGAGCCCGGACTCCGGTTCGACGTCGTGATCCTCGACATTTTCTCCGGGCCGGAAGCACCGGCACACCTTGCCTGCACACAGTTTTACAGTGAGGTGCGGGAACGGCTCACCCCGGGCGGGCTGCTGATTGTCAACGTGGGCGACGAGCCGGGCCTCACCCTGGTCCGCAGCCAGGTCGCGGCGATGCGGCAGGCAATGGGCGACGTAGCGGCGTTTGCCGAAGCGGGCATGTTCGAGGGCCGCTACCCGGGCAACATCGTCCTCGCCGGCACGCAGACGCCCTGGCCGGAAGGCTGGTCCGAAGCATTGGTGTCCCGCGGCCCGCATCCCGCCAAAGTCCTGGCCGGCGTGGACCTGGACATGCTCGCGCCCCGAACCTGATCACCCAGTCCTGGTAAGCCTAGTCCTGGTAAGCCTAGTCCTGATCAACCACATCCTGATCGACCAGGTCCTGGTCAACCACGTCAGGGTCAATGGCGTCCGGTACAAAAGGCTCTGCGTACCACAGCCGGGTCTCACCGTATTTCTTCTCCGCGAACCGAGCCAGGCCGCCGGGCCAAGCCGGCTCAGGGGAACGGGACGACCGTTCCACCACCACCACAGCCGCCGGCGAAAGGTGGGCAGCGAGCTTTTCGAGCACCGCGGACAGCGCGGCCTCCTCCAGCGGATAGGGCGGGTCCAGGAACACCAGGTCCCAGGTTGCGGTGGCGGCGGCGCGTTCCAGGAAAGGCTCCACCTTCGAGCGGTGGACCGTCACGGCTTTGCGGCCCAAAACACCATTGATCAAGTCAGCGTTGCGCTGGCAAACGGCGCTTGCCTTCGCGTCGAATTCCACCAGGTCCACGGTCTGCGCGCCCCTGCTGCCGCTCTCCACCCCCAGCGAACCTGAGCCCGCATAGAGGTCCAGGACCCGCGCACCGGTGATGACGTCAAAGGCGTCCAGCCGCGAGAACAGCGCCTCCTTGACGCGGTCAGTGGTGGGCCTGGTCAGGGAACCCGGAACAGGCTGGAGCGGCGTACCGCCGGCAGCGCCGGAGATGATGCGGCTCATTCGGAACCCCCGCTTCGGACGCCGTGTGCTCTGGACTCAACCGTGCTAACCGCGTTCAAGAAACGCCTCCTTCTCGGGGTTCAGGTACTTGTCGATGGCCTCTGCGAGATCCGGGTGTGCGCCCAGGGACGGGTCCTGCGCCACAATCTGCTGGGCGTCGTCCCGGGCGCGGCTGATGACAGCTTCATGCTCGAGCACACGCAAAAGTCTCAGGGTGGAGCGCCCGCCGGACTGGGAGGCGCCCAGGATGTCACCCTCGCGGCGCAGCTTCAGGTCCTCCTGGGACAGTTCGAAACCATCCGTGGTGGCCGCCACGGCGTCCAGCCTCCGCCGGCTGGGGTGTTCAGGTTCCAGCGCGGTGACCAGCAGGCAGGTCCCCGGCAGGCCGCCCCGGCCCACCCGGCCGCGCAGCTGGTGCAGCTGGGAGATGCCGAACCTGTCGGCGTCGAGAATGACCATAAGGGTGGCGTTGGGAACGTCCACGCCCACCTCGATCACGGTGGTGGAGACCAGCAGCTTGACGGTGTTTGCCGTAAAGCCCGCCATGGCGGCGGTCTTCACTTCGGGCGGCTGGCGGCCGTGCAGTGGTGCCAACGGAACCCCGGAAAGGGCGGGCTCGTCCAGAAGCTGTTCGACAACGGCGTTAACCGATGCCAGTTCCCGTCCGTTTTCGCCATCCGAGCCCTCGGCCAGGTCGGCTTCCCCGGGGCTGAAATCGCCGTCGTCATCGGTGCCGATCTTCGGGCAGACGACGTACACCTGGTGTCCGGCGTCGATTTCCTCACGGGAACGGGCCCAGATGCGGCCGGCCCAGGCAGGATTCTCCGCAAGCCCCACCAGATGCGTGCTGATAGGTGCCCGGCCCTCGGGGAGCTCGTCGAGGACCGACGTCTCAAGGTCCCCGAACACGGTCATGGCAACGGTCCGCGGGATGGGGGTGGCGGTCATGACCAGCAGGTGGGGCGGCTTCCTGGCTTTGGCGCGCAGTGCATCGCGTTGCTCCACGCCGAAGCGGTGCTGCTCGTCCACCACGATCAGGCCAAGATCGTAGAACGTGACGTTTCCGCTGAGGAGGGCATGGGTGCCGATGATGATCCCGGCCGTGCCGGAGGCGGCGTCGAGCAGGGCCTGCTTTCGGGCGGCGGCAGGCATGGAACCGGTCAGCAGCGTGACCTGGACGGACGCGTCGTCGAGCCCTCCCAGCAGACCGTCCCTGGAGAGCGGCCCGAGTGAGCGGCGGATCGACTCGAAGTGCTGGGCGGCGAGGACTTCGGTGGGCGCCAGCAGTGCCGCCTGTCCCCCGGCGTCCACCACCTGCAGCATGGCACGCAGCGCCACGATGGTCTTACCGGACCCTACTTCGCCCTGCAGCAGCCGGTTCATGGGAGCGTCCCGGGCAAGTTCCGCTGCGAAGGTCTTCCCGACGGCGGCCTGCCCGGCTGTGAGGGTAAACGGGAGGTTGGCATCGAACGCGGCAAGGAGGCCGTCAGCGACCGGCCGGCGTGCCGTGGCTTCTTCCGCGGCCAGCTGTGCCCGGCGCCTGGCCAGCGCGGACTGCAGTACCAGCGCCTCGTGGTACCGGAACCGGTCGCGCGCCCGGCGCCAGTCGTCAGAGGACTCGGGAGCGTGGATGAGCCGGTACGCCTGGGCCAGCGGCAGGAAACCTTCGCGGGCAGCGACTGCCGGGGGGACGGGATCGGGCAGGGCGTCCAGGTCCAGGGTTTCCAACAGTGTGCCGATGGTCTTCTGGATTTTCCAGCTGGGAAGTTTCGCCGTTGCCGGGTAGACCGGGATGGGCATGGCCGCGAGTTTTTCCGGGTCCTGGCCGCCCTCGCTGAACGGGTCTTCGTCCAGGAGCTGAAAGTCCGGGTTGGTCAGGCCAAGCGATCCCTTGAAGCTTGTGACTTTTCCCGAGAACAGGGCCCGGCGTCCCTGCAGGAGTTCCGCTTTCGCTTTGTATCCGTTGAAGAAGCTGATTTTGAGGGTGCCGGGAACTTTGCCGCGGTAGTCCCGGCCGCCTACCAGCCGAAGCCCCTGCTGCCCGTCGTCGTCGGACACTATGACGTCGGTGATGGTTCCCCGCCGCGCCTGCATGTTCCGTGTGCTGCTGGACAGCACCCTGGCAATGAGGGTGACTTCCTCGTCGAGCGGAAGCTCGCTGATGGGCGTAAGCTCGCCCCGGGACATGTAGCGGCGCGGAAAGTAATGCAGCAGGCCTTCCACTGTGGTGATGCCGAGGTGTTTTTCGATCACCGCCGCGGAACGTTTTCCTATCCTGCGCTCCAGCGCAAGGTCCATTTCAGCGTTCATGCCCACTGGAGTTCACTGCATCCGTGTGCGGTTCCCGCGGCAGGGCGAGTTCGCTGATACTGATCTGGGCCGGCTCCCCGAGGGACCGGATGATGGCAACGGCGGCTTCGGGGGCGGGAACGTGGACGTGGACACGCCAGCGGTAGTTCCCGTCGCTGTCGGGGTTGCTGCCCACCTGGCTCATGATGACGGACTCGCCGATCTCATCGAGCTGTTGCCGGAGGCTGGCGGCATTCAGGGGCGAGAGGTTGATGGTGCACATCACTTCGACGCCGTCGTCATCCGGCATGGCAGTGTGGATGTGGGGATCTGACACGTCATAGCCGTGCAGCCCATCGAGGAGCTCGCTTTGGAGTTCCTCGCCCAGGACGGCGGACCGGAGGCAGTCCAGGATCAGGAGCATTCCCACTCCGCCGGCGTCCACCACCCGCGCGGATGTCAGGGCATCGAGCTGGTCCTCAGTGCGGATGACGGCGGCCAGGGCCGCTTCGACGGCGGCATCCAGGGCCAGGCCCAGGGCGTGGTTGCTGTCATCATGGTTTTGTCCGGCATCCACGGCGGCGGCGGCCCGTGCCGCAGCCTCCATGACTGAAAGCATCGTTCCCGGGACGGGATCACTGAGGGCCGACCACGCGCGGATTTGGGCGCGGTTCAGGGCAGCCGCCAGCAGTGTGGAGGTCAGGCGGGTGTGGCCTGCCAGTGGTTCGGCCGCCGCGCAAAGGAAAACGGAGAACAGGGTGCCGGAATTTCCCCTTGCCTCTTCCATGGCCGCCTGGCCGGCAGTGGCCAGTACAGCCCCAACGTCCAGTTGTGCAGGCTGGTCGCCGGCTGCCGCGGCAGAGCGGGCGGCTGCGCGGACGGTGATGTACAAGTTGGTGCCTGTGTCGCCGTCCGCCACCGGGAAGATATTGATGGCGTTGAGGCGGTCGCTGTGGTTCCCCAGCACGGTCTCAGCCTTGCCCAACCACCTCTTCATCGCTTGCGCGTTGGCGGCAACCTTAGTCTGCAAAGTGATCCCATCCCCCGGTGTCTGCGGACCGGCCCGCTATTGTGACGCTCGGGCTTTCGTTGCTTCCCACTGCTTGTACTGAGCCTATCGCAGTGAATCCGCGGGGCAGCTGAACATCTGGCGGGAATGTGGCGAGCAGCCCGTGGTCCTCCCCGCCGCCCAGCACCCACGGCATCGGATCTGTTCCCAGCAGTTCCGAGGCGGGCCGCAGCACCTCCGCCAGCGTCCGTAACGGCGCCGGATCCAAATCCAGGTGGACGCCGCTGGCAACCGCCAGCCGCAACCCGTCCCGCAGCAGGCCATCCGAGACATCCAGCATGGCAGTGGCGCCCGCGGCCCTGGCCGCAGGGCCGGCGGAAAGAGGAGGCCTGGGCCTGCACTGGAGGTCCAGGAAGACACGCTGTTCAGGGCCAAGGACGTTGACGTTTACGGCAGACTCGAGGATGGCCAGGCCGGCGGCAGCATGGCCGGCCGTTCCGGCAAGCGCCAGGACATTCCCGGGCCGGGAGCCCGAGCGAAGGACCGGGTGGTGGCCATCGAGGCTGCCCAGGACCGCAACCGTGACGGAAATTTCCCGGCCGCGGCCCAAGTCGCCTCCCGCCACCGAACACCTGCCTGCTCCCAGGCCCCTGATTCCCGCTGTCAGTCCATCCGCCAGGTCCTCCACCCAATCAATGGGCGTCTCCGGGGGAAGGGTGAGGCTCACCACCAAGGACATGGCGGTGGCTCCCATCGCATTGATGTCGCTGAGGTTCTGCGCCGCGGCTTTCCAACCGACGTCGAAACCAGTGGTCCGGTAGCCGTTGGGCCATTCCAGCCGGAAATCCTGGTCCTGGACCTGGGTGTCAATACTGATGACCGTCCTGCCGTCCGGCGCCGCGACAACGGCGGCATCGTCGCCGGGACCGAGCAGGGTGGCCCGGGAGTGGTCAGATCCCAGGGAAAGGCGTGGAAATATCCGCGCCAGCAGCTCTGCTTCGGAGAGGGCGGCGACGGCGGGCGGCTGCACTTGGACGGTCAAACGCTTTTCAGGCACGCCACTACGCTACAGCGGGCATCCGACAACGGCGGCCCGGACCGCCATAACCGTGTCAGGAACAGCGGGGCCGCAGGGATAGTCTTGAAGATATGCACCGTCCACAGCTGTCCCTGCCCGCCCGAGCTGCCAGGATGGCGCTGACTGGGATTGTTGCTTCCCTCGCCCTGGCGGCGTGCTCCCCTGCCGTGGACGTCCCCGCAGCCCGGGATGCCGCCAACCCCGCGTGCGCTCCCATGATGGTGGCCTTGCCGGAAGCCATCGGTGATTCGGCGCTGCGCAAGACGAACAGCCAGGCCACTGCGGTATGGGGTGACCCTTCCCTTGTGGTACTTCGCTGCGGGGTGAATGTGCCCGGGCCCACCACCGACCGGTGCGTGACCGTCAACGGGATCGACTGGGTGATCAAGGAAGGCGACCCCGTCTGGACACTGACCACCTACGGCAGGGAACCCGCCGCCGAAATACTGATGGATCCGGACAAGATCAGCTCTGCCACTGTCCTGGCCGATCTTGCCGCGGCTGCCGGTGAGATCCCGCCCCTCAGGAACTGCGTGGGCCAGGAAGAGCTGCAGAACCTGCCGAAAAGCCAGTAGCTTCGACTGGCTCAACCACCAACGAGCGACTCCTAGCGGAGGCCCGTCTTCCGGTTCAAGGCCAGGTAGATGAGTTCGTCAATCAGCTCGGCGTAGTCCAGCCCGGATGCGGCCCACATCTGCGGGTACATGCTCTTGGGCGTGAAGCCGGGCATGGTGTTGATCTCGTTGATGATCAGCTGGCCGTCCGGCGTGTAGAAGAAATCCACCCGGCTCAGGCCCTCTGCGCCCACCGCGTCAAAGGCGGCTGCGGAGAGCTCCCGTACCCTGGCGATCGCTTCCTCCGGGAGGTCTGCCGGGCAGCTCAGTGATGCGGCATCGTCCTCGACGTACTTCGCGTTGAAGTCGTAGAACTCGTGGCTCCCGCCAGCGACGGAGATCTCGCCGGGCATGGAGGTCCGGGGAGCGTCGGTGCCCCTGCCTTCCAGGACGGCGCACTCGATTTCCCGGCCGGTGATTCCGGCTTCGATGACCAGTTTGAGGTCGTGCCGCCGTGCTTCCTCGATGGCGGCGTCGAGCTCATCGAGTGAGTCCACCTTGGAGATTCCCATGGACGATCCGGCCCGGGCAGGCTTAACGAAAACGGGGAAGCCGAGCAGGTCCACCTGTTTCCGAACGGATTCCGCGTCCTTGCGCCATTGCCTGTCGGTCACGGCGATGTAGGGACCAACCTGAAGGCCTGCGGCTTCAAAAACAACTTTCATATAATGCTTGTCCATGCCCACTGCCGAGGCCAGGACGCCGGCTCCGACGTACCGGGTGTCGGAGAGTTCCAGCAGCCCCTGGATGGTGCCGTCTTCTCCGAAGGGGCCGTGAAGCAGCGGGAATACGACGTCCACGGCACCGAGTTCCTGGGGGACCTCGTTCGGCGCGGCCACAATCAGCTGGTGTTCGCCGCCGATCTGGGCCAGCGTCACGGTTTGCGTCGACGGGAGCACCTCCGGCAGGGAGGACGCTGCCAGGGACCATTGGGCGGTGTCGCCCGCGGCCAGCACCCACTGCCCTGACTTGGCGATCCCGATGGGGATGACCTCGTACTTATCCTTGTTGATCGCACCGAGGACACCGGCGGCGGTCACGCAGCTGACGGCATGTTCGCTGGAACGGCCGCCGAAAAGTACGGCCACCCTGGGCTTGGACCCGCCGGCCGGTTCTGCTGCGGTCAGTTTGTCATGGGACATTGTCAGTAATCGCCTTCAGGTTTCAGTTCCCGGGCCAGCAGGACAGGCCCCAGTTGGTCAACGGACAGCTTGCCTGCCAGCACGGCGACGACGGCGGCCGTGATGGGCATGTCGACGCCCAGCTTTGCTGCCAGTTCATGGACGGCCTGGCCGGATTTGATGCCTTCGGCGGTCTGGGTCATTTTTTGGCCCACTTCCTCCAGCGTGAGGCCCTGGCCCAGCAGCCGGCCTGCAGTATGGTTCCGCGACAGGGGCGAGGAGCAGGTCGCCACCAGGTCGCCGAGGCCGGCCAGGCCGGCCATCGTTTTCGCGTCCCCACCCAAGGCCAGGGCAAGGCGGGACGTCTCAGCGAGTCCGCGGGTGATCACCGAGGCTTTGGTGTTGTCCCCCATTTGCCTGCCCTCGCAGATGCCCACCGCCAGCGCAATGACATTTTTGACGATGCCGCCGATTTCCACGCCGACGATGTCCGAGGTGGTGTAAGGCCGGAAGTAGGGGGCTGTGCAGCTGCGTGCGATCCAGCCTGCCGTAGCCGGGTCTGTGCAGGCCACCACGGAGGCCGTGGGCTCTTCGCGGGCAATCTCCATGGCAAGGTTTGGTCCTGAGACGATGGCAATGCAGTCGGTGGGCAGTCCGAGTTCCTCGCTGATGACCTCGCTCATCCGGGCGTCGGTGCCCAGCTCAAGGCCCTTCATCAGGGAAACCACCGTCGCCCCGGGGGCGATCATGTCCTTCCAGCCGCGCAACTGCGGCCGCAGGGACTGGGCCGGCACGGCCAGGACCACCAGATCCGCGCCGTCGAATACCTCGCGCACATCCGTCGACGCCGTGATGCTGTCCGGGAGGGCAATGTCCTTCAGGTACTGCGAGTTGCGGTGGTAGGTGTTGATTTCCTCCACCACTTCGCTCCGCCGGCCCCAGAGGCGGATGGCGCGCGGCTCGCCTGCCGCCGTTGCCGCATCCGCCAGGATCTTGGCGAACGTCGTCCCCCAGGAGCCCGCGCCCAGCACTGCTACGGAACGGGCCGAACCGAGGTGATTACCCTCAAGCGTCACCGGCCATCCGTTCGCCGGTTTGCTGCTGCCCGCGCTCCACGAAGCGGCCGTGTTTTGCCTGCTGCTGCTTGGCCGGATCCCAGCGCTCCGCCGGAGGCTGCTCGCCGCGGATCTCCCCGACGAGTTGCGTGATGGCATCCATAATGGCGTCGGTGGCCCCGGTCAGCGTGGCCTTGTCCAGGGGACGGCCGGTGAACGCGCTCAAATCCACGGGCTCGCCCACTACCACCCTCGACTTCTTGCGCGGGAACAGGTGGAACCGCTTGCCATATCGCGGGAAGACCTCGTGGGCTCCCCAGTGGGCAATCGGAACCACCGGAATGCCGCCCTCAAGGGCAAGCCGGGCAGCACCGGTGTGGCCCTTCATGGGCCACAGGTCCGGATCCCGGGTGAGGGTGCCTTCGGGATAGATGATGATCGCTCCGCCCTCGGCGACAATCTCCTGCGCGAGCTGAAGGGACCGGTTCGCTCCCGCCGTCGAACGCTCCACGGGAATCTGCTTCGTTGCGCGCAGGACCCAGCCCAGAACCGGAACCTTGAAGAGTCCGGATTTCGCCAGGAAGTGCGGTGCACGCTTGTGGTTATAGAGCAGGTGGCCGATGATCAGCGGGTCGATCTCGGTGCAGTGGTTAGGCGCTGCGATGAAACCGCCGGCGGGCAGCTTTTCGGTGCCCTCCCACTTCTTGTCCATCATGAGATTGAACAAGGGACGAACTATTGCTGCGACCACCGCAAGGGTCGCGCGGCTCTTGGCCGATTCCTTCACGTCGGTACCGCTACTTCGTTGTGGTGATGTCGAAGTCCGCACCCAGTCCCGCGAGCTTTTCGGTGAAACGCTCGTAGCCCCGGTTGATGATGTCGATTCCGGTCACGCGTGAGGTTCCGGTGGCGGCGAGGGCCGCGATCAGGTGGCTGAAGCCGCCGCGCAGGTCCGGAACGTCGATGTCGGTTCCCTTGAGCTGTGTGGGCCCTGAAATAACGGCGGAGTGCAGGAAGTTGCGCTGGCCGAACCTGCAGGGCACGCTGCCCAGGCACTCCCGGTGCACCTGGATGCTGGCGCCCATCCGGATCAGGGCATCAGTGAAGCCAAAGCGGTTCTCGTAGACCGTCTCGTGGACGATGGAGACGCCCTCGGCCTGGGTCAGCGCCACCACCAGCGGCTGCTGCCAGTCGGTCATAAAGCCGGGGTGCACGTCCGTTTCCAGGACCAGCGGGTTGAGCTTCCCGCCGCGGTGGTAGAAGCGGATGCCTTCCTCACCGATGTCCATGCCGCCCCCCACCTTGCGGTAGGTGTTGAGGAAAGTCATCATGTCGCGCTGGGAGGCGCCTTCAACGTAGATGTCGCCCTTTGTCACCAGGGCAGCGGAAGCCCATGACGCCGACTCGTTGCGGTCCGAAAGCGCCCGGTGGTTGTAGCCGCCAAGGTCGCGGACACCTTCGATGCGGATGGTGCGGTCGGTCTGGACGCTGATGATCGCACCCATCTTCTGCAGCACAGCGATGAGGTCGATGATTTCCGGCTCCGTTGCGGCCCCGGAAAGTTCTGTGATGCCCTCGGCGCGGGTGGCGCTCAGCAGCACCTGCTCGGTGGCGCCGACCGAAGGGTAGGGAAGGGAGATCTTCGCGCCGTGCAGCCCCTTGGGAGCGGAGATGTGGATGCCGCCGGGCCGCTTTTCCACCACGGCACCGAACTGGCGCAGCACGTCCAGGTGGTAATCGATGGGACGGTCGCCGATCTTGCAGCCGCCGAGATCGGGGATGAACGCTTCGCCGATGGCGTGGATCAGGGGGCCGCACAGCAGGATGGGAATCCGGGAGTCACCGGCATGCGCGTCGATGGCGGTGCTCGGCGCAGTCTTGGCTGCCTTCGGGTCCAGCGTCAGGTCCCCGTTGACCGGGTCCTTATCTACTGTCACTCCGTGCAGCTGGAGGAGGGAGGTGACTACCTCCACGTCCTTGATCTCCGGCACGTTCCGCAACACCGACGGTTCGTTGCCCAGCAGGGCAGCCACCATGGCCTTGGGAACGAGATTCTTCGCTCCCCGGACGGTGACGCGGCCTGTCAGCGGGACTCCGCCGCGGATGGTCAGAACACTACTCATATACCGGTTTCCTAACGATGACTAGCCCCCAAATCCTTGCAAAGGCTCCAACCAAGCATAGGAGGTCGCGTTACCGAACCGAAATACGCGGGCGACGGCGGCAGGGCGTGGCGCACCGCCGTCGCCCTTGTCAGAGCTGCTGGAGCCGGCTCAGGAAAGGCGGGCCGGCAGGGTTTTGGGCTTGAAGGCGGGCCGGGTGGCTTCGTAGGCCGTGATGTCCGCCTCGTGCTGGAGGGTCAGCCCGATATCGTCCAGGCCTTCGAGCAGGCGCCACCGGGTGTAATCGTCGATTTCAAACGGTGCCACGATGTTGCCGCACACCACCGTTTTGGAGACGAGGTCCACGGTGACCTCGGTTCCGGGAGCGTTCTCCAGTTCCTTCCAGATCAGTTCGATGTCGTCCTGGGCGACTTCGGCTGCCAGCAGTCCCTGCTTGCCCGAGTTGCCGCGGAAAATGTCGGCGAACCGGGAGGAGAGCACGGTTTTGAAACCGTAGTCCTTCAGTGCCCATACCGCATGCTCGCGGGAGGACCCGGTGCCGAAATCCCGACCAGCCACGAGGACGGATCCGGCGCTGAAAGGCGCCTGGTTCAGGATGAAGGACGGGTCCTTGCGCCATGCCGAGAACAGGGCGTCCTCGAAGCCGGTGCGGGTGATGCGCTTGAGGTAGACAGCGGGGATGATCTGGTCCGTGTCCACGTTGCTCTGGCGGAGCGGGACGCCGATTCCGGTGTGGGTGGTGAACTTTTCCATGGCGTGTCCTAGGCGGCGTCGGTGCGGATGGGGGTCTGGACAGGCTCAACCGCCGGATCGGGATCCAGGTCCGACGGCGAGCTGAGCGTGCCGCGGATGGCGGTGGCCGCGGCAACCACCGGGGAGACCAGGTGGGTGCGGCCGCCCTTGCCCTGGCGCCCTTCGAAGTTGCGGTTGGAGGTGGAGGCACAGCGCTCCCCCACTTCCAGCTGGTCCGGGTTCATGCCCAGGCACATGGAGCAGCCGGCGAAACGCCATTCGGCGCCGAAGTCCTTGAAGACCTTGTCCAGCCCCTCGGCCTCCGCTTCCAGGCGGACCCGTGCCGAACCGGGCACCACCAGCATCCGGATGTTCGGGTCCTTTTGGCGTCCGCGGATGATGTCCGCGGCGGCGCGCAGGTCCTCCATCCGGGAGTTGGTGCAGGAGCCCAGGAACACGGTGTCCACCCGGATGTCCTTCATGGGTGTGCCGGCTTCCAGTCCCATGTACTGCAAGGCGCGTTCCGCTGCGGCCTTGGCGTTTTCGTCGCCGAAGTCCTCGGGGGACGGGACAGACTCGGACAACGAGACGCCCTGCCCGGGGTTGGTGCCCCAGGTGACGAAGGGCTCCAGCGTGTCGGCGTCCAGGTCCACCTGGGCGTCGAAGGTGGCGTCGTCGTCGGTGCGCAGCGTGTTCCAGTACTCGACGGCGGCGTCCCAGTCAGCACCCTCAGGGGCGTGCGGGCGGCCTTTCATGAACTCGTAGGTGGTTTCGTCCGGCGCCACCATGCCGGCACGCGCGCCGGCTTCAATGGACATGTTGCAGATGGTCATGCGGGCGTCCATGGACAGCGCGCGGATGGCGGAACCGCGGTATTCCAGGACGTAGCCCTGGCCGCCGCCGGTGCCGATCTTGGCGATGACGGCGAGGATGATGTCCTTGGCCGTGACACCGGGACGCAGTGTCCCCTCGACGTTGATGGCCATCGTTTTGAACGGCTTCAGGGACAGCGTCTGGGTGGCCATGACATGCTCCACCTCGGAAGTTCCAATGCCCATGGCCAGGGCGCCGAAAGCTCCATGCGTGGAGGTGTGCGAGTCGCCGCAGACCACCGTCATGCCGGGCTGCGTCAGCCCCAACTGCGGCCCCACCACGTGGACGATGCCCTGCTCGGCGTCACCGAGGGAATGCAGGCGGACACCGAATTCAGCACAGTTGTTCCGCAGCGTCTGGATCTGCGTGCGGCTGGTCAGGTCGGCGATAGGCTTATCGATGTCCAGCGTGGGAGTGTTGTGGTCCTCCGTGGCGATGGTCAGGTCCGGCCGGCGCAGTTTCCTGCCGGCCAGCCGCAGGCCCTCAAAGGCTTGCGGGGATGTGACCTCGTGGACAAGGTGGAGGTCGATGAAGAGAAGGTCGGGCTGGGCATTGGCTCCGTCGCCATCGCCTTTGCGCACCACGTGCGCGTCCCAGACTTTCTCGGCCAATGTCTTTGCCATGGCCATCTCCCTTCACTGCTGTTTGGCTGATGTATTCCACTGAACCAGTACGCCTTGCACTGCGCCAGCCGAAAGATTTGCATCTCAGATAATGAGACGGCAATATCATTACATGGACAATTCTAGTGGAGTCGGTGTCATAGATAAAGCGGCCCAGGTGCTTGATGCACTGGAGGCCGGCCCCACCACTCTGGCGCAGCTGGTCGCGGCTACCGGCCTTGCGCGCCCCACTGTCCATCGTCTTGCCCTTGCCTTGGTGCACCACCGGCTGGTGAGCCGTGACATACAGGGGCGTTTTGTCCTGGGAAGCCGCCTGGTGGAGCTCGCTTCCGCTGCCGGCGAGGACCGTCTGATTGCTTCTGCGGGTCCGGTGCTGATGCAGTTGCGCGACGCCACGGGCGAAAGTGCCCAGATCTTCCGCCGCCAGGGCGACTGGCGCGTGTGCGTGGCCTCCGCCGAGCGCCCTATTGGCTTGCGCGACACCATCCCGGTAGGCACACAGCTGTCCATGAAGGCAGGATCGGCGGCACAGGTGCTGCTCGCCTGGGAGGACCACGACCGCCTGCTGGAAGGGCTGCAGTCGGCCCGCTTCACGCCCACCGTCCTGGCAGGCGTACGACGGCGGGGCTGGGGCCAGAGCCTCGGCGAACGCGAGCCGGGGGTAGCCTCAGTTTCCGCACCGGTGCGTGGTCCTTCCGGCCGGGTGATAGCCGCCGTTTCAATTTCCGGCCCGATCGAGCGCCTCACCCGCCAGCCGGGCCGGCTGCATGCAGAAGTGGTCTGCAACGCCGGCCGTATCCTCACCGAGGCCCTGCGCAAGAACAACGACTAACGTGAGAACAGCGGCCGGCAGCCTCATTGGCTGCGGGCGCTAGGATTCTCGCCATGGGCAGCTATGCAGTGTTTCTCCGGGGCATCAACGTGGGCGGCATCAACGTCACAATGGCCGACCTCCGGGGGGCCCTGAAGGACGCGGGCTTTTCCGATGCCCGCACCCTGCTTGCCAGCGGAAACGTGGTGCTGGCCAGCAGCCTGGATGCGGCTGCTGTAAAGCGGGAGTGCGAAAAATGCCTCCGTGACGCCTTTGGCTATGACGCCTGGGTGGTGGTGCTCGATGCAGGCAGGGTGGCCGAACTCGTGGAAGCATGCCCCTACCCGGACGACGATAAAAGCACCCACACCTACATCACGCTTTCCTCGGACCAAGCAATGCTTGATGAACTTGACGCGGCGGGAGCTGCACTGGACGGGACGGAGCAGACGAGGCTGGGGCCGGAAGCACTGGCCTGGCTGGCTCCGGCCGGCGGAACACTGGATAGCCCCTTCAGCAAAATCTCGGCCAAAGCCAGGTTCAAGGCCTCCACCACCACCCGCAACCTGCGGACCATGATTAAGGTCCGGGACGCCGCTGCCGAACTCGCGGCCGGCAGTTCTATCCCGCCCCGGCCGTCCTCAGCGCGGCATTAAAAGCGGCAAGCCTGCTGACTTCCACCTCCACCGGCTCCACCACCAGCTCCTGGGCAACGGAGGAAACTGCAGCGTTGAGCCGCTTCCGCGCCCTGGCCGCGCGCGCATTGGCCGCGGCGGCGGCAATAAAACGTCCGGTAATGGCGAGAAAGATCCCCAGCACCACCCCAGACGCGATCATCAGCGTAGGCAGGGGCCAGCCCTCCACCCTGGGCACCTCGGGAACGGGCATCTGGAGATAGCCGAGGGCGGCCAGGACGCCCAGCCAGCCGAGACCTCCCAACACCGTCAGAAGTGCCAGCCATTGCACCACGTTGAACAGCCCCCACCACCAGGACCTGCGGTCGGCCGCGAGGTCCGTTCCGGCAATCGCCTGGTCAAGGGCGTCAGGCAGTTGCTCCCTCCCCTCCCGGGCAGCGCCCCGGATGGCTGCCCGCCAGGGGCCGGGCGCGCCTGCGCTGGCGGCGTCGGCGAAGTCCCGGACCGCTGCGTCCGTCCGCGCGCGTTCCGGCGCCCCGGCCGGCGGCAGGGAGGTCCGGTTCAGCTCGGAAGGTGTTGCACTTCGCAGATTGAGCCGGCGTAGCGGATCAGGCCGGAACCTGGACAGCCATCTGGTGACGGGCCACCCCGTGCGCTTCACTGACTCGAGCCGGTAGGACCGGCCAACCGCCCGGACCACGGTCGGTACATTGGCTGCCACGGCGAGCTCCCCGGCCAGGCGCGTCTTTCCCGCCGCCCGGACCCCGGCGGCCTCTCCCCCGCCGGAAACGGCACCCAGTTCCTCTGTGGCCCTGGTGATGTCGGCAGCGAGCCGCTGCGACTGGGCTTTGCGCTTGACCGCAACACTTCGGATGGCGGCCCGCACCTTGTCCACTCCCGTACCTGTCAGGGCGGAGGCCGCCAGCACCTGGACCTTGGCCAGACCGTCGCGGGCAAGGATGGAACGCAGCGATTCCAGTACGGGCTCAACGTCATGCGCGGGAAGCCGGTCCACCTGGTTGAGGACCACCAGCGTCACGGCACCGTGGGACGCCAGGCGCGACAGGAAATCATCGTGCACGGCTGCGTCGGCATACTTTTGGGGATCAAGGACCCACACCAGGACGTCCACGAGGCCCACCATCCGCTGGACCACTTCGCGGTTGGACGCCCGGGTGGAATCGAAGTCCGGCAGGTCCAGCAGGATCAGGCCGGTGTCTTCGTCAGCAAAGCCTTCCACAGCCGCCGCATGGTGCCGGTTGCGGACCTCCAGCCAGTCAAGCAGCGGTTCGCTGCCCTCCGCTCCCCACACCCCCGCCAAAGGTTCCGACGTCGTAGGCCGGCGCGCTGCCGCCGTCGCGATCTCAGCTCCGCTGACCGCATTGAACAAGGAGGATTTGCCGCTTCCGGTGGCACCAAAGAAGCCCACCACAGTGTGGTCAGCCGAAAGCGACCGGCGTGAACTGGCACGCTCCAGGACGGTGAACACCTCATGGAGCGAGTCATCGGGGAGGACACCTTCGCCGAGTTCGCGCGCGTCGTTGAGGGCCGCGAGCCGACGGTCAAGCCGGGACGCGTCCTTGGTGTCGCTGTGGCGGCTCATGCCGTATCCGCCAGACGGACCAGGGCGGCAGCATGGGCAGCGAGGGTCTGCGGGGCGCTTTCATCGCGCTCCGGCAGCCGGGAAAGGAACTTCCGCTGCTCGTCCTTCAACAGCCGTTGGCAGCGGGCGTGCAGGTCCTCCCGCGCTTTTTCGGCCATGCGCCGTACTGCGTCCTCGCCAAAGACCGCTTCGAGCAGCCGCTGGCCCACGACGGCGGTTCCGCCTGCCACTCCTACCTCAAGTCCTGTCAGGCCGGCGGTCATCGAGAACACAACGATCATCAGGGCGGCCCCCAGCCCGTTGATCCCGAAGGCCAGCCAGCGGGCCTGGGTCCGCTTCCCCTGGCCTTCGGTGCGGATGAGTTCCATCAGGGCCTCCTGCCAAGCCCTGATTTCGGCGGCCGCCCGGTCCTCGAAGCCCGGAGTGGTCCCCGAAAGGTCGTCTGTCCCCAGCAGTTGGCGCCCTGCCGGGTCGCTTCGCCAGCGCTGGTCGGTGTCCTCGGCGGCATTTGCAGCTTCATCGATGATGACGGCCTGCAGGCCCGTCTCGATGGCTGCCTCGACGCTCACCGCGGGCGGCGGCTCGCCCCTGAAGAAGGCCCCCAACCGGTCGCGGAACCGGCCCACGTTCTGTTCCAGGGCCCTGAAAAACTCGCCGGTGCCCACGAAGTCCTGCCAGCGGGCCAGCACCTCTCCCCGGAGCAGCGCCCCGTCCCTGGTGGAGTCGAGAATCCGGCCGGCAGCATCGCGGTAGGCGGACACGGCAGCGGCTTCCAGGCTGTCCGCGGCGGCCTGCTGCTCCCTGGCCGCCTGTGCCACGTCAGCGACGCGTCCGGCCAATGCCCTGACGGTTCCGTTCAGCGTGCGGCGGGCGATCTCTGAACGGCCGGCAGCATCTGCGGCCAGCTCTCCCAGCCACGTCTTCAACGGGAGGACGGTGCCGGGCGGGAGCATGCCCAGCGAATCCAGGGATGTCTCGGGGATCATGAACAGCTGTGCCGCGCCGAGGCCCTCGCGGTCAAGGAGGTTGCGCAGGTCCTCACTGACTTCTTTTTCCGCCCCCGGCGGAACCCGGTCCAGCACCACAGCCACCATGATGTCCCGCGAGGCTGCGTCCAGGAGCAGTTTCCACGGGACGGCGTCCGCGTAGCGGTTAGCGGTTGTCACGAAGATCCACAGATCGGCTGCAGCAAGGAGCTGCGCTGCCAGCCTGCGGTTGTCGTCGGAGATGGAATCGACGTCGGGAGCATCCAGGACTGCGATTCCTGCGGGGACAGCAGGATCGGCCACAAGCACCAGGGAAGTCATTGCGCCCGCGTCCGGGATGGCGCCTGCCCGGCTGGCAGGCACCGGTTTGCTGGCGACGTATCCGCGGATCCTGCTCAGGTTGGGCAGGACGCGGTGGCCTTCAAACCAGACTGCCTCCGACGGGTGGTGCAGAAGGATTGGCTGGCGGGTTGTGGGGCGGATGGCGCCCGAACGGGTGACGGGGTGGCCAACAAGGGCGTTGACGAGCGTGGACTTGCCCGCACCGGTGGAACCTCCAACTACGGCCAGGAGCGGGGCGTCCAGGCTTCGGTACCGCGGGAGGATGTAGTCGTCGAGCTGGGCGACGGCGCCGGCGGCATTGCCTCGGGCCCGCTCTGCGTCCGGCAGGGCCAGCGGAAGCCCTGCGGCGGCAAGATCATCGCGCACCTCTTCCAGCAGGGTCACTGCCGCCAGTGCGGGCGGGGCGGTCTGCGAATCGTGCGGGGAGTCTTGCTCGTTCCGGGAAGTCACAGCAACATCATGCCAGTTGACGGCGGGGATGGTGCCGTTTCCTGCCCAACGCCCCACCACCTCCCGCACCCTTTACCGCAACGCCCCACCACCTCCTGCACCTTTTGGGGCATCGCCCTATCAGTTTCTGGGTGGCATTCGACGGTGGTGCTGCCCGGGCCGCGTTTGGGAAGTTTCTGCTGAGGTGATGGAGCGTTTCCACCATTCGTTGCAGAAGCTGATGGGGCGTTCCACGATTCATTGCAGGAGGTGAAGGGGCGTTCCACGATTCACTGCAGGAGGTGATGGGGCGTTGCCTAATGTGTTCCGGAAGGTGATGGGGCGTTGCCTAATGTGTTCCGGAAGGTGATGGGGCGTTTCACGAGTCGTTCCGGAAGGTGATGGCGCGTTCCACTGCTTGTTGCGGAAACGAAAAATGGCCCCGGGCGTTTGCCCGGGACCATTTCCTTGGTGACCCCAGCGGGATTCGAACCCGCGTTACCGCCGTGAGAGGGCGGCGTACTAGGCCGCTATACGATGGGGCCGTGTACTTTACCGTACTTCTTTCCAGTGTTTCCGCTGGTCAGCTCAGTGATTGTTTCACACACTTTGCTGTGGTTTCAAATCGGCGAACCGGTTGAAACCGTCTGCTTTTGGCCCCTGAGGAGCCTCTGAACAGAGCTGGGATACCAGGACTCGAACCTAGAATGACGGTACCAGAAACCGTAGTGTTGCCAATTACACCATATCCCAATGACACTTTCGGGCCGGTTTTCAGGGTTTTGCCCCGCTCCGTGCCCCTCAGCACGAGAAATTACTTTACCCGAGTCTTCCGGCCCACACAAATCGGCCCGGTGTGATCTAGCTGACCAGCTCATCCAGCGAGGTAACCATGCCGCCGTCGAATCCGGCAGCCTCCTCGCCCGCCCGGTTCAGCCAGACGCCCAGGAGGCCGGCCGCCGTCGAGCCCTCGGCGTCAAGGAGGCGGTTGTCTCCCACATACAGGGTGTCGGCAGGGGCCGTGCCCAGAAGCCGGACCCCCTCGAGGTAGATGGCCGGATCCGGTTTTGCCACGCCCAGGGTGTCCGTTCCCACCAGCCGCCTGACCCGCGCAAGTCCTGCCCCATCCAGCTTGGCACGCTGGTAATCGTGGACGTTGTTGCTCACCGCGCCGTACGGAATGCCCGCATTGTCCAGGACATCCAGCAGCGGCATGACGTCGGGAAAAGGTTTTACATACGCTGGCTGTTTTTCCATGTAGGCGCTGAGCCACTGGTGTGATTGCTCACCCTCGGCAAGTTCAACCCCAAAGTGGCCCAGGGCCGCGCGGCCCCGCAGCAGGCGCTGTTCGTTGAACGTGAGTTCACCTGCCAGGTAGCGGTCGTAGTAGTGCGTGGTTTCGTGGGTGAAGATCCGCCCGAACCGCTCCCACCCGGCCTGGTCAAGGCCGGGCAGGAGGTGTTCGCTGACCTCGCGCAGGGCAGTGGTCATCGAGAATTCGAGATCAACGAGGGTGTCATCGATGTCAAAGAGCACCCCCCGGATTGAGCCGAAAGGCGTGTCCAGGACCGCGCCGCCTACCTGCATGGGAGCCGTCATCAGCCGCGGAACGCGCGAAGGCGGCGGAGGGAGGACTCCTTGCCCAGGATCACCATGGACTCGAACAGCGGCGGAGAGATACGCCGCCCGGAAACGGCCGTGCGCACGGGTCCGAAAGCCAGACGGGGTTTGATGCCAAGGTCCTCAACGAGGGCCTGCTTGAGCGCGGTCTGGATGTTGTCCGGCGTCCAGTCCTCGACAGGTTCAAGTGCTGCGAGGGCTGCATCCAGCACTTCCGCCAGGTTTTCCGGAAGCCCCTTCCGGGCATCAGCGGCAACGTCGATGGCGTCATCCGCTTTGAAGAGGAACGCCAGCATTTCGGGCGCCTCGCCGAGCAGCGTGATGCGCTCCTGGACCAGCGGCGCAGCCTCGGTGAGGATCTCCTCCTCCCGGTCGGTGAGGATCTCCCCCACCAGGTCCGCGGCGCGCAAGTACGGAACCAGGCGTTCCCGGAATACCTCAGGCGGGAGCATCCGGACGTGCGTGCCGTTGATCGCTTCAGCCTTCTTGAGGTCGAAACGTGCGGGGTTGCCCAGGACGTCATGGATGTCGAAGTGCTCCACCAACTGTTCAACAGTAAAAATGTCTTCGTCCGCGCTCAGGGACCAGCCCAGGAGCGACAGGTAGTTCAGCAGGCCCTCGGGAATGAAGCCACGCTCCCGGTGCAGGAACAGGCTCGATTCGGGATCGCGTTTGGAGAGCTTCTTGTTGCCCTGGCCCATCACGTACGGCAGGTGCCCAAACTCGGGCATGTACTGCGCAACGCCAACGGCATATAGGGCGCGGTAGAGGGCAATCTGGCGCGGAGTGGAGCTGAGCAGGTCCTCGCCGCGGAGAATATGGGTGATACCCATCAGGGCATCGTCCACCGGGTTCACCAGCGTATACAGGGGCGCTCCGTTCGCACGGACCACGGCAAAGTCCGGGACGGACCCGGCACGGAAGGTTATCTCACCGCGCACGAGGTCATTGAAAGTGATGTCCTCGTCGGGCATCCGCAGCCGCAGGACGGCTTCGCGGCCTTCTGCCTTGAACTGGGCGAGCTGCTCCTCCGTCAAGTGGCGGTCATAGCCGTCATAGCCAAGCTTCGGATCGCGTCCTGCGGCACGGTGGCGCGCTTCGATTTCTTCCGGCGTGGAGTACGACTCGTAGACAAAGCCACCCTCCCGGAGACGGGCAATGACGTCCTGGTAGATGTCGCTCCGCTGCGACTGACGGTACGGCTGATGCGGGCCGCCCACTTCCACGCCCTCGTCCCAGTCGATGCCCAGCCACTTCAGTGCGTCCAGCAGCTGGTGGTAGCTTTCCTCGCTGTCCCGCGCCGAGTCCGTGTCCTCGATCCGGAACACCATGGTGCCCTTGGTGTGGCGGGCGTAGGCCCAGTTGAACAGTGCCGTGCGGATCAGCCCGACATGGGGAGTGCCCGTGGGCGAGGGGCAGAAGCGGACCCGAACGGGCGTGTCCGCGGTGACGGGCGGGATGGAGGCAGCATTCGACGCAGAAGCAGTAGTCATAGTGGCTCCAACTTTACCGTCTGGCGCAAAGCCCCAGCGCGGAGCCAGGGGTCAGCGGCGGACGATGGGGTTGGACAGGTGGCCGATCCCCTCGATCTCCACTTCGAAGCGGTCGCCGGCGCTGACCAGGCCCACTCCTGCCGGAGTCCCGGTCATGATCACGTCCCCGGGAAGGAGGGTGAAGGCTTGGGAGACAACGGACACGAGTTCGCGGACTCCCCTGATCATCTGGCTGGTGCTGCCGTCCTGCCGCAGCTCGCCGTTGAGCCGGCCCTGGATCTGCAGGTCCTCGGTATCAAGGTCCGTCTCGATCCACGGGCCCAGGGGCGCAGAGGTGTCAAACCCCTTGGCCCGGGTCCACTGCAGGTCTGTCTTCTGGACATCCCTGGCCGTCAGGTCGTTGCCGCACGTATAGCCGAAAATGACGTCGTCCACGCGTTCCTCGGGCACGTCCTTGCAGATCCGTCCGATCACAACGCACAGTTCCGCTTCGAACGAGACTTCCTCGGAAAACTCGGGCAGCACCACGGGATCGTTGGGGCCCACGACGGCGGTGTTGGGCTTCAGGAAAAGGAGCGGCTGGGCGGGCACTTCGTTGCCGAGTTCATGGGCGTGTTCCACGAAGTTGCGGCCCACGCCGATGACCTTGCTGCGGGGAATGATGGGGGCGAGGAGCCGGACGTCCTCCAGCTTGTGCCGGACGGAGGTACGCTCCACCCCGTTGAAGAAAGGGTCCCCGTGGATGACAGTGATTTCCTCACTGCCCGTGTCACCTTCGACAACACCGTAGAGGGGATCAGAATCGACGACAAACCTGGCAATACGCATGGCTCCTACCCTACCGTCCCGCCACCACCGCGCCTGTCGTTTTACGGCCCGCCGTCTCCGCCCCTGAGGTAGTGAAGCTGCGCAGCAACAGAAGTAACAGCTGCGCGCCGCACGGAAGGGTCGACGTCGGAATAAACGGCGTCAGCGACGTCACCGGCGGTGGCGTCCGGGCCGAGCCGGTCCAGCGCCGCGCGGATCTGCGCCAGCCGTTCGAGGCGATGGGCCCGGTAGTGGCGCACGATGTCCGTCAAGGACGGCAGGACGGGACCGTGGGCGGGAAGGACGGTGGCCGGTCCGAGCGATTCCAGCCTGTCCAGGGACGCCAGGTAGCCTCCGAGGGTCCCGTCCGGGTAGTCAAGCATCGTGGTGCCACTGCCCAGGATCGTATCCCCTGTCAGCACGGAACCGTCCGGACCGTCGGCGGGAAGGTGGAAGCACACAGAATCGGAGGTGTGGCCGGGCGTTGCCACCACCTTCACCTCAAGACCTGCGGAGCGGAGTTCCTCGCCGTCCAGCAGCGGCGTGCCGTTTCCACGGCAGTGGGCAGGGTCCCAGGCGCGTACCGGGGCGCCGGTCAGTTGGTGCAGCCGTGCGGAGCCGGCGGTATGGTCCGCGTGGCGGTGTGTGACGAGGATGAGTTCAACGGGGCCGGCACCGGCGAGTGCCTGAAGGTGGTCCTCGTCCAGGGGGCCCGGATCAACCACGACGGCGCCCGGATGACCGGGGTGCCGCAGCACGTAGGAGTTGGTGCCGTCCAGGCTCATGGGCCCGGGATTAGGTGCCAGGACGAACTGCGTCATTGCGGAACTGCGCTGCAGGATGGGGCCGGAAGCTGAAGTCACCATCCCATCTTTGCACCCGACTCTGGAGCTCCGCGGCCGTTGCGCGCGGAACAGGCCGGAATAGAACAGCGGGGTGCCCGGGTTGACCACCAGTGCATCCCCTCGTTGTCTCCCAGGAAGCCGGAATCACATCAAATGAGCACCACCACGCTTGCAGACCTCCTCGCCGAAGCCGATTCAGCCGGTCACGACCATGCCGCAACGGAGAAGAACAGCGGGCTCCTGCACATCCACAACCACGCCACGGGCAGCATTGTCTGGTTTCCCACCTGGAAGAAGTTCCGCGAGACCGCCGACTGGAGTGCGGCGGTGGACGGCCTCACTGAGGATCTCAAGCGGGGTGCGGCGCCCGTGGAGGAAGCGGCTTCAGGGCTCCTGGCGGAAGAACTGGACGAACTCCTGAAACGGGCCGCCGCCTCCGCCGATGCCGCCCTGTTTGTCCAGGAGAACCTCACGCCCCACCTGACAAGGACTTGGGCTATCGCAGACGCCGTCGCGAAGGCAACAGGGCAGGAGTTGCCCTCCGGCAGCACTACGCTGGCCATATTCGCCGACTACCCCTACGACGTGTACGCGCAGGACGGCGGCGTCTTTGCGACGACGCTGTGGAACGACATTATCGACGCCCGCCGCAACCGTGCACTGGAGGAAGAAGCCGCACGGAAGGCCCTGAAGCCCGTTTCCCGCAAGGCGCTGAAGAATGCCGCCCGGAAGGCAGCGCGGCGCTAATCCCCCCGTTGCACAATGAACGGCGCCTGCCGGGGATGAGCCCGGCAGGCGCCGTCGTAATTTTTCAGTCAGGGAAAAGCGGCAGCTAGGCGAGCCGGGTCAGCCAGCCATGCGTGTCGGGAACGGCGCCGGTCTGGATGCCGAGCAGCTTTTCACGGATGGCCATGGTGGTCTCCCCTGCTTTGGCATCCTCGGAACCGATGAACTCGGTGGTGTCCTTGAGGACACCGATCGGGGTGATGACGGCGGCAGTACCGCAGGCGAAGACCTCGGCAATGTCACCGGAGGCAACGCCGTCGCGCCATTCGTC
The DNA here is from genome assembly GCF_054792695.1 of Arthrobacter sp. Z1-9. Taxonomy (NCBI): domain Bacteria; kingdom Bacillati; phylum Actinomycetota; class Actinomycetes; order Micrococcales; family Micrococcaceae; genus Arthrobacter; species Arthrobacter sp. Z1-9. The sequence goes on from NZ_CP096456.1 coordinate 2,515,210, forward strand.
CAGAGTGATCTTGCGCTCGGTGACTTCCCGGCCCATGTCCTTGGCAACCTGGATGACGGACATCCGGGTCACGCCTTCGAGGATGGTGCCGGTCAGCGCGGGAGTGACCAGTGAGCCGTCCTTCATCACGAAGAAAACGTTCATGCCGCCCAGTTCCTCAACCGCGTTGTCATTGAACTGGTCCAGGAAGAGGACCTGCTTGCAGCCGTTGGCTTCAGCCTCCTGCTGGGCAATAAGCGAAGCGGCGTAGTTGCCTCCGCACTTTGCTGCGCCGGTGCCACCGCGGCCCGCGCGGGCGTATTCCCGCGAAATCCAGATGGACACAGGCTTGAGTTCGCCGCCGAAGTAGTTGCCGGCCGGTGAAGCGATCACCCGGAAGGACACCTCACGGGCGGCACGGACACCCAGGAAGGCCTCGGTGGCGATCATGAACGGCCGGAGGTACAGCGCCTCGCCGTCGCCGGCCGGAACCCATTCCTTGTCCGCGGCCACAAGCTCCCGGATGGCCCCGAGGAAGTACTCTGCCGGCAGTTCGGGAAGGGCAAGCCGGCGCGCGGACTTGTTCAGCCGGGCGGCGTTTGCCTCCGGCCGGAACGTCCAAATGGAACCATCAGCGTGCCGGTAGGCCTTGAGCCCCTCGAAAATCTCCTGCCCGTAGTGCAGCACCGCAGCTGACGGGTCCAGGGAGATTGGTCCGTAGGCTTCCACCCGGGCATTGTGCCAGCCGCCGTTTCCGTTCTCGTCCACGCTGTAGTCGACGATGGCCGTGTGGTCGGTGAAGTGGTTGCCGAATCCCGGGTTGGCCAGGATGGCTGCACGCTCTTCAGCAGACTTCGGGTTGTCCGAGAGCTGCTGCTTAAATTCGACGCCGTGGGCAGTCTGAGTCATGGTTCCTCCACGATCGGCCGCCTTGGATTCAGCGTTGAACGGCAAGGCGGCATTTGGTGATTCGAGACAAGCTTACGCCCGTTGCCGTCAGCCCCAGGCGCGGCTACAGGCCGGCGGCAATGGCGTCGCCCACGGCGCTGGTGCTGCGTGCACCGCCGTCGCGCTTTTCGACGTCGGCACTCACTGCCGCCTCGATCCTGCGGGCTGCGCGGGTGTAGCCGAGGTGGTCCAGCAGCAGCGCTGCCGACAGGATGGCGGCGGTGGGGTCCGCCTTGCCCTGGCCGGCGATGTCGGGGGCGGAGCCGTGGACCGGCTCAAACATGGACGGCGCGGTGCGGTCCATGTTGATGTTGCCGGACGCTGCCAGTCCGATGCCGCCGGTGATGGCTGCGGCCAGGTCGGTGAGGATGTCGCCGAAGAGGTTGTCGGTGACAATCACATCGAAGCGGGACGGGTCGGTGACCATAAAGATGGTCGCCGCGTCCACGTGCAGGTAATCGTGGGTGACCTCCGGGAACTCCTGCGCCACGGCCTCCACCGTGCGCTTCCAGAGGTGCCCGGCGAAGACCAGGACGTTGTGCTTGTGGACCAGCGTCACGTGCTTGCGCTCCCTGGCGCTGGCGCGGCGGAAGGCATCCCGGACAACGCGCTCAACGCCGTGGGCGGTGTTCAGCGAGACTTCGGTGGCCACCTCGTGGGGAGTGCCGGCGCGGAGGGTTCCGCCGTTGCCGACATAAGGGCCTTCGGTGCCTTCGCGGACCACGATGAAGTCGATGATGCCGGGATTGGCCAGGGGGCTGCCAACGGTTCCATAGAGCCGGGACGGGCGGAGGTTGACGTAGTGGTCCAGGCTGAAGCGGAGCTTCAGCAGCATCTCGCGCTCAATGATCCCGGACGGAATGCGGGTATCGCCGGGGGCAGCACCTACGGCCCCGAACAGGATGGCATCCCGGGTCCGTAGGTCAGCCAGGACGTGGTCCGGCAGCGTTTCCCCCGTGGCCAGCCAGTGCTCCGCGCCGAGCTTGTAGTGCGTCTGCTTGAGCTCGACGCCCTCCGAGGCGACAGCTTTTTCCAGCACCTTAAGTGCTTCCGCGATGACCTCAGGGCCAATGCCGTCGCCGGGGATAACTGCAAGATCGATGGAGGATGCGCTCATGCTTTCAGCGTAGCCAAGACATCCATATGCTGGTCAAGCTGTCTCATTATTCGAACAAACGGCTGGCCTGTCGGGGAAACGGCAAACGCTCCTGCACCTTCTGATTCGAAGGTGCAGGAGCGTTCCCGGAAAACCTGCAGGAAGTGACAGAGCGTCAGGCCCCGGCGGGCTCCTCGTACTTGGGGAACACCGGCGACGGAGCCGGCAGTTCAGTACCCGCAGCAATCGGCGTTCCGATGGCGGCGAACTGGCGGGCCTCCCCTTCCGGCTGGCCGAGGGTGCCAAGGAGCGCCGCTGTTGCGGTCGGCATGACGGGCTGGGCAAGGATGGCCACGATCCGCAGGATTTCCAGCGTCACGTACAGCACGGTATTCATGCGTTCGACGTCGGTCTTCCGCAGCACCCAGGGCGCCTGCTCGGCGAAGTAGGCGTTGGTGTCGCCCAGGACGCCCCAGATGGCTTCGAGCGCGCGGCTGAATTCCTGCTTCTCGAATGCCGCCCGCGCGGCGTCGAGGAGGTCTGCGGCCTGGGCCAGGATGGCGTTGTCCTCCGCCGTGAACTCCCCCGGGACGGGGACTTTACCCTCGCAGTTCTTGGCCACCATGGACAGGGAGCGCTGGGCGAGGTTTCCGAAGTTGTTGGCGAGGTCGGCATTCATGCGGCCAACAATTGCTTCGTGGTTGTAGCTGCCGTCCGCACCGAAGGGCACCTCACGAAGGAAAAAGAAGCGCACCTGGTCAAGGCCGTACTGCTCCACGAAATCTGCCGGCGCCACCACGTTGCCCAGCGACTTGGACATTTTGACACCGTTGTTGTGCAGGAAGCCGTGGATCATGACCCGCTTGGGTAGTTCCAGGCCGGCGCTCATCAGGAAGGCAGGCCAGTAGATGGCGTGGAACCGGGAGATGTCCTTGCCGATCACGTGGACATCGGCCGGCCAGAACTTCCGGAACTTCTCCGAATCCACGTCGGGGTAGCCCACACCGGTGAGGTAGTTGGTCAGGGCGTCCACCCAGACGTACATCACATGCTTGTCGTTGCCCGGAACCGGAACGCCCCAGTCGAAAGTGGTGCGGCTGATGGACAGGTCCTCCAGGCCGCGCTTCACGAAGCTGATGACCTCATTGAACCGGTACTGCGGTGCACCGAACTCGGGCTGGGCCTCGTAAAGGGCCAGCAGTTTGTCCTGGTAGGCGGAAAGCCGGAAGAAGTAGCTCTCCTCCGCGGTCCAGGTCACCTCGGTGTCCGTCTCCTTGGAGTAGCGCACGCCGTCGTCCTTCACCACGGTGTCGTCCTCGACGTAGAACGCCTCGTCCCGGACGGAGTACCAGCCCTCGTATTTGGAGAGGTAGATGTCCCCGTTTGCTTCCATCTTTTTCCAGATGGCCTGCGAGGCGGCGTAGTGGTCCTCGTCCGTGGTCCGGATGAAACGGTCGTACGTGATGCCAAGGGCCGAATGTGCCGCCTTGTAGACCTCCGCGTTCCGGTCCACCAGTTCCTTGGGCGTGATGCCTTCCTTTTCGGCGGTCTGGGCGATCTTCATCCCGTGCTCGTCCGTGCCGGTCAGGAACATCACGTCATAGCCGTCCAGCCGCTTGAAGCGCGCCATGGCGTCGGTGGCAATGTACTCGTAGGCGTGGCCGATGTGCGGCACGCCGTTGGGGTAGGTGATGGCCGTGGTGATGTAGAACGGCGTTTTCTCTGAAGCAGTCACGTGCGGACGTTACCTTCGGTGCGGAGGGACAGGCTAGATCAGTTCGGTCAGGGAGTCGCTGAGCCGGACGAGTTCGTGGTCGTGCGACGCCACCAGGACCGCGATGCCATCGGAGGTGGTGTCCTTGAGGATGCTGATGATGCGGTTCGCGGAGGCACGGTCCAGGCTCGCGGTGGGTTCGTCCACCACCAGGACCCTGGTGCCCAGGATCAGGGCACGGGCGATGGCAACGCGCTGGCGCTCACCGCCGGACAGCTGGGCAGGGCGGTGCCGCATGCGGCGGCCCAGGCCCACCAGGTCCAGCAGGTCCTTGGCCATGTCCCGGCGCTGGTCCACTTCCCCGTCCGGAACGGCCGGCAGGAGCACGTTCTCCAGCGCACTCATGCCGTCGATGAGGGCGCCGCCCTGGTCCACGTAACCGATCAGGGCACGACGGCGGTCGGCGATTTCGTCGTCGCCCATGCTCTCAAGGGAATCACCTTCCCAAAAGACGCGGCCCGACGTCGGCAGGGTGAGCCCCGCGCCGACGGTCAGGATGCTGGTCTTGCCGGAGCCGCTTCGGCCGGCGACGCAGTGCATCTCGCCGGCGTGCAGGGTGAGGTCGAAGCCTTCCACCACACTGACTGCCTCGGCGCCGCCTTTGCCGCCGCCGTAGCGGATGGTGATGTCGCTCAGTTCCAGCGGGGTCTCGTGGTCAGCGGCCTTGACGATGGTGTTGGCGCGCGTCTGCAGGGGGACGTCGCCGGAGCCGCTCCTGCGGCTCCGCTGGACATTGGTCTGGTGGTTTGTCATTGGACCACTTTCGTTGCAATCGGTATCCAGCAAAGTACAGCCACGAGGCCGGCCACGCCTGCCCACAGTGCGGCATAAGGGGCCAGCAGCAGGCCGATGCCCAGGGCGCCCAGCACGCCCAGCGGCAGGGCCACGGTTCCCACCAGCGCGTTCTCGAACAGCCGGACCTGGCGGAGCATGTCCGGGTTCCAGCCCATGGCCTCAAGGATGCCCAGGTACTGCCGCTTTGCGTTGAGTTCAAAGCGGCCCGTGACCAGGGTCAACACCAGTCCCACCACCACACCGGCAAGCGCCAGGAGAATGCTCGGCAGCGCCACGCTGGCGGCAGCGAGCCCGCTCAAGGCACTGGCACCGGCCGCGCGCGGAATGTCGATCAGCAGCGCGATGAGCCCGCCAACGGCCGCCCCGAAAACGCCCACGGCAACGGCCAAGGCGAGGCTGTTGAACTTGTTGGTGCTCAGCTGGCGGTTCGCGAAGGTCAGGGGTGAATCCACCGGAATGAGCCGCTCGTCATGCTGTGGCTCCTGGTCGATGACGTCGCGGTGGCGCAGCTGCTGGGCGGCGAAGAACGCAGCGCCGGCGTAGAGGACCAGGACGGAAACGCACACGAGCGCTGTGGTGAGGCTCCAGCTGACCAGGCTCAGGACGATGCCGGCCACGGCAAGCAGTACCGCGCCAACACCGAATTCCTCCAGTACCCAGCTGCGGATGCGGCGCTGCGTCCAACCCATGGCGCGGAGCGTTCCTGCCTCGCTCCGCCGCTTGCGGATGTAGCTCACGGTGGAGGCACCGGTGAGAAGGGCAGCCCCGCAAAGCGTCAGGAAGAGCAGCGTGATGTTCGTACCGGAGAGGGACCCCGTCACGGCGTCGGCCGCGTTCTGCCGGACCCATGACTGCTGGACAGTGCCCAGGTCGGATTCCTTGCCGGCGTCGTCCTTTGAGTAGCCGGGAACGAAAATGCTGGCGTCCTCGCGGGCTGAACCGGCCACGATGGTGGCCTCCAGGCCCATGTCGCGGATCTCGCCCGCCAGCTTCTCCACGTCCGGCTGGGCTTCCTTCCAGCTGCCGGGCGCATCGGCACGGACACGCACGGCGTCGATGACTGCCGCGTTGTCCTTGTAGCCGCGGGCTGCCGCCAGGCCGTAGTAGTCGGTGATGGCGCCGGCGGACTGGCTGGCAAGCCCGGTGGCGCTCAGGGACGGTTCAAGCTCGGCCGCCGGGACATCCTTGCCCTCGGCGTCCTTGACCAGGGTGAAGGGAGTCGGGTCGTAGCCGCCCAACGGAAGCTTGTTCACGTCCCCGGCGGCTTCTGACACTGCGGAAGGATCAAAGGTTCCGTAAACCATGGCAAGGGGAGCTGATGCCTTTTGTTCCCCCGTCTCCAGGTTTTCACGGTAGGACCGTTCGTCCACAGGCTCGCGCTGCGTCTGGTCAACGGGGGTTCCGTTGGCGCCCTTTTCGGGCAGCCGGTTGACCGTGACCCATTCGCCGGGCACCGCTGTCTTGTTGGCGGCACCGTTTGCCGCCGCCTCGCCGTCGGTGTATTTCGGGGCCGCGGCAAAGTCAGTGCTCCATTCAGCAGGCGTGTAAAGCCCCTGGTTGAAGTTGCCGGTGGCTCCGACGAGGGAGGAATGGTCCGTGGACCCGGGCCACGAGAGAACAAAGGGGTCCTTCGAGACAAACGGGAGGTAGTCCTTCCCCAATGACTGGGAGGCGGTCCCAACGTCCTTGACCACCTTGCCGGCGTCGTCGATCTCCTCGATCTTGACGTTGTACTTCAAATCCATGGAGGTGCCCGAGCGCACGATGAGGGGAATGGCCTGGGAATCGGCGGTCAACTGCCCGTTGCGCTTCGCCTGCTGGTACTGCGTCATCAGGGGTGCCCAGTACTTGAGCTTCACGCCCAGGAAGTCAGGGCCTTCCTCCAGCTCGTCCAGGCCGATCCCGTTGGTGAAAAGGCCTTCAAAGTAGCGGCCGATGGCCCCGGCATCACGGGCGTCGGCGGGCGGTGCCTTTTCCAGCGGGGCCAGGAAGTCGCCGGCGGTACCCAGCAGGGCGCGCTCGGCGGCGGGATCGACGGCGACCACGGATTCCGTGACCTCCGGGGCGAGGGGCAGCGACACTGACAGATTGAACAGGTTGTGTTCGGAACCGCCGGCCGGGGCGGGGAACTTGATGCCTGTTTCATCTTCGGGAGCAGCGATGCGGATGCTGCTCCCGCCGGCTGCCCGTTCCTCCACGAGCTTGGCCTTGCCCAGGGTGCCTTCGGCGGTGGACTTGAAGAGGGTCTGCTCGGAAACGCCGTCGGAGCTGACTGCGCTGGCCGTCAGGCGGTACTTTTTGGCTTCATCGGTCAGCACGGACTCGGCGGCGGGCCAGTCAGCCGGAGCGGTGGCGCCGGCGGCCTGGTCTGCGGTGGCGGTGCCCGCGAGCCCGGCGTTGTAGCCGAGGTAGTCCATGGCGTCCAGCCGCGGTGCTTCAAGGTTCTGCGTTACCCGGGAAACGAGGCTGATGGGGGCTGCCACCGAGGTGCCCGACAGCTTGCGGATGTTCTCCAGCTGTTCAAAGCTGATGCCGCCGGTGCCGTTGGCGATCTCCGGCTGCAGCAGCGCCCCCGAGGGCGCCTTCGCCTGGACCAGGACATCGTAGAGCCCCCGGGAGTTTTGATCCACCGTCCGGCTGAGCGCGGCCTGGGACTGGCTTTGGACGAGGACCGACAAGCACATGGCTGCGATCAAGATGGCCGCGGTCAACAGCAGCACTTTGCTTCTGATGAACCTCTGGACGGCGTTCATTGAACTCCCTGAAACCTGGATTGCGTGCGCACATTCGAAACCGCGCGGAGCGGACATGGACGATCACGGACGGATGTGCAAAAGGTATTGGCCGGCCTGCCGGCCCGGTCCATCAACAGGACCCAGCCATTGTAAGCAGACCGGCCAATCATACGTGGCCCCGCCGGGACGCGCCGAGCGGAAGGCGGCGGTACGGCGTTTCGACGGAACGAAGGTTAGTCCTCCAGGTCCACTTCCCGCACCATATCGGCCCCGATGCCGGCCTTGATGGCGTCCAGGACCTGCTGGGGCACAGAGCTGTCGATGGTGAGGAGCGCGAGCACCTGGCCGCCCTGGTCGTGGCGTGCCACCTGCATGCCGGCGATGTTGATGTTGTTCATGCCCAGGATGTGGCCAATGGTTCCGATCACGCCGGGACGGTCGGTGTAGCCAACCACCACCAGGTGCTCGCTGATGGGGATTTCAACTTCGAACCCGTTGATGCCCACTAGCTTCTCGATCTGCTTCGGCCCGGTGAGGGTGCCGGCCACGGAAATCTGGGTGCCGTCGCTGAGGGCACCGCGCAGCGTCAGGACGTTGCGGTACGACTCTGTCTCCGGGGTGGTGATCAGGCGGACGTTGATGCCGCGCTGCTCGGCGATCACCGGGGCATTGACGTAGGAGACCTGCTCGGTGACCACGTCTGCGAAGATTCCCTTGAGTGCCGCCAGCTCCAGGACCTTGACGTCCAGGGACGAGATCTCGCCGGCCACCTCGACGTCGAACTGGGTCAGGGACGCGTGCGTCAGGGCCGTGAAGATACGGCCCAGCTTCTCAATCAGCGGGATGCCCGGGCGGACGTCCGGGGCAATGACGCCACCGGCAACATTGACTGCGTCCGGGACGAGCTCGCCGGCCAGGGCCAGGCGCACGGACTTGGCCACCGAAACGCCGGCCTTTTCCTGGGCTTCGTCAGTGGAGGCGCCGAGGTGGGGGGTAACCACCACGTTGTCCAGCTTGAAGAACGGCAGGTCCGTGCTGGGCTCCTTGGAGAACACGTCCACGCCGGCGCCGGCAATCGTGCCGTCCTGGAGAGCCGTGAACAGGGCCTCCTCATCAACCAGGCCGCCGCGGGCAACGTTGACCACGTAGGCAGTGTTTTTCATCTTCTTGAAGGCGTCCGCGCCGAGCATGCCCACCGTTTCCGGGGTCTTGGGCATGTGGATGGTGATGAAGTCGGACTGAGCGAGCAGTTCGTCCAGGGTCACCAGCTGGACGCCGAGCTGCGCTGCCCGGGCCGAGGTGATGTAGGGATCGTACGCAAGGATCTTGGTGTCGAAGCCCTTCAGGCGGGCCGCGACGAGGGCACCGATCCGGCCCAGGCCGATGATGCCGATCTTCTTCTCGAACAGCTCGATGCCCGTGTACTTGGAGCGCTTCCACTCGCCGTCCTTGAGGGCTGCGCTGGCCTGCGGGATGTGGCGGGCGAGGCTAAGGATATGGCCCACAGTGAGCTCGGCCGCAGAGACGATGTTGGACGTGGGGGCGTTGACCACCATCACGCCGGCCTGGGTGGCGGCCTTGATGTCCACGTTGTCCAGGCCTACTCCCGCGCGGGCAATGACCTTGAGGTTCTTGGCGGCGGCGATTGCCTCGGCATCCACCTGGGTGGCAGAACGGACCAGGATGGCGTCGACGTCGCCGATGGCAGAGAGCAGCTGGGAGCGGTCAGCGCCGTCGGTCTGGCGGATGTCGAAGTCCGGGCCCAGGGCCTCGATCGTGGCGGGGGAAAGTTCTTCGGCGAGCAGTACTACGGGTTTTGACACGGCTGATCCTCTGCGTTGCAGTCCGGGGGATGGAAACAAGTCTAGGCCGACGGAAAGGCCGGGCTCACATTGTTAAGTGTGAACCCGGCCTCACTGCTGCCTTGTTGGTGGCGCCTAAGCGGCAGCCTTAGCGGGCGGCGGAACCTTCAACGTAGTCCACGTCCTGCTGCTGCCAGGAGAACAGGGAGCGCAGTTCCCGGCCAACAGCCTCGATGGGGTGCTGCTCAGCCTTGGCACGCAGTTCCTTGAACTCGACGCCGCCGTTGTCCTGGTCTTCGATGAAGCGCTTGGCGAAGGCACCGGACTGGATGTCGGCAAGGACAGCCTGCATGTTTTCCTTGACCGCGGGGGTGATGACGCGCGGGCCGGAGACGTAGTCGCCGTACTCAGCGGTATCGGAAACGCTCCAGCGCTGCTTGGCGATGCCGCCTTCCCACATGAGGTCAACAATGAGCTTGAGCTCATGGAGCACCTCGAAGTAGGCGATCTGCGGCTGGTAGCCGGCTTCGGTCAGGGTCTCAAAGCCGTACTGGACCAGCTGGGACACGCCGCCGCAGAGGACAGCCTGCTCGCCGAAGAGGTCGGTTTCGGTCTCTTCGGTGAAGGTGGTCTTGATGACGCCGGCGCGGGTACCGCCGATTGCCTTCGCGTAGGACTTGGCCAGGTCCCAGGCGGAGCCGGAGGCATCCTGTTCGACGGCGATGATGTCGGGGATGCCGCGGCCGGCCTCGAACTCGCGGCGTACGGTGTGGCCCGGAGCCTTGGGGGCAACCAGGATGACGTCAACGCCCTCGGGTGCCTGGATGTAGCCGAAGCGGATGTTGAAGCCGTGGGCGAAGGCAAGGGCCTTGCCGGCGGTCAGCTTGTCCTTGATGGAGTCGTTGTAGATCGAGCGCTGGTGCTGGTCCGGTGCCAGGATCATGATGACGTCGGCCCATTCGGCGGCGTCGGCGACGTTCCTGACCGTGAAGCCGGCGTCCTCGGCCTTGGCGATCGAGCTGGAGCCCTCCTTCAGGGCGATGGTGACCTCGACGCCGGAGTCGCGCAGGTTGAGCGCGTGGGCGTGGCCCTGGGAGCCGTAGCCAACAATGGCAACCTTGCGGCCCTGGATGATGGTCAGGTCGGCGTCGTCGTCGTAAAACATTTCAGTCACTTGCGTAACTCCTCTTGAGTGGATTTGTAGATAGGTATGTGGTGGTGCGGTTACGGGCGTTGCGTACTGCCGGGGCGGACCCTTGACGGTGTCCTACGCGGAACGCAGCGCCCTGTCACTCATGGAGCGGGATCCCCGTCCAACGGCCAGGGTGCCGGACTGCACAATTTCGCGGATGCCGAAGGGCTCGAGCACTGAGAGCAGTGCGGTGAGCTTTTCGGGGTGGCCGGTTGCTTCAATGACGACGGAATCGGTGGAGACGTCGACCACTGAGGCTCGGAACAGGTCTGCAGCCTGGGTCACCTGCAGACGTGTTGCGGCATCCGCACGTACTTTGACCAGGATGTGGTCACGCTGTACGGAAGATTCGGAGGTCAGCTCAACGATCTTGATGACGTTGATCAGTTTGTTGAGCTGCTTGGTGACCTGTTCGATGAGGTCCCCGTCGGCGTCGACCACCACGGTCATCCGGGAGATGCCCGGGACCTCGGTGGGGCCGACGGCCAGTGAGTTGATGTTAAAGGCCCGGCGGGCAAAGAGGCTGGCGACGCGGGTCAGCACGCCCGGTTTGTCTTCAACCAGGACGGAAAGTGTGTGGCGGCTCATGGTCAGTCCTCTTCTTCCCATTCCGGGGTCATGTTGCGGGCAACCTGGATCTGGTCGTTGCTCACGCCGGCGGGCACCATCGGCCACACCATGGAGTTGGGGCTCACCACGAAGTCGATGACCACGGGGCGGTCGTTGATTTCGAGGGCCTTCTGGATGGTGGCGTCGATGTCCTCGTCGCGTTCGCAGCGGAACGAGGCGCAGCCGTAGGCCTCCCCCAGCTTGACGAAGTCGGGGATGCGGACAGTGTCATGGCCGGTGTTGAGGTCGGTGTTCGAGTAGCGGCCCTCGTAGAAGAGGGTCTGCCACTGCCGCACCATTCCCAGCGAGGAGTTGTTGATGACCGCAACCTTGATGGGGATCTTGTTGATGGCGCAGGTGGCCAGTTCCTGGTTGGTCATCTGGAAGCAGCCGTCGCCGTCGATGGCCCAGACAACACGGTCGGGCTCCCCCACCTTGGCGCCCATCGCAGCCGGGACGGCATAGCCCATGGTGCCGGCGCCGCCCGAGTTCAGCCAGGCGTGCGGGCGCTCGTACTTGATGAACTGTGCTGCCCACATCTGGTGCTGGCCGACGCCCGCCACGTAGATGCCTTCCGGACCGGTCAGCGCGCCGATGCGCTCGATGACTTTCTGCGGAGCAGTCAGTCCGTCGTCCGGCTCGGTCCAGCCCAGCGGGTAGGTTTCCTTGAGGTTGTTAAGGAATGCCCACCAGGTGGTGAGGTCCGGTGTGCCGGCCGCCTCGAACTGGGTGCGTACGGCTTCGGTGAGCTCCGGAATGATTTCCTTGACGGAACCAACGATGGGGACGTCCGCGGTGCGGTTCTTGGAGATCTCTGCAGGATCGATGTCGGCGTGGATGACCTTCGCCATGGGCGCGAAGGTCTTCAGCACCCCGGTGACGCGGTCATCAAAACGGGCGCCGAGGGTGATCAGGAGGTCTGACTGCTGCAGGGCCGTCACAGCCGAGACGGTGCCATGCATGCCGGGCATCCCCATGTGCTGGGGATGGGAGTCCGGGAAGGCACCCTTGGCCATCAGCGTGGTCACAACCGGGGCGCCGGTGGCCTCCGCGAGTGCCAGCAGCTCGGCAGAGGCATGGGCCTTGACCACGCCGCCGCCCACGTAGAGCACCGGCTTCCGGGCTGCGGCGATCAGCTTTGCAGCCTCGCGTACCTGCTTGTTGTGCCCGCGGGTGACCGGCCGGTAACCCGGCAGGTCAACCCGGGGCGGCCAGGAGAAGGTCATCTGGCCAACCTGGGCGTCCTTGGCCACGTCCACAAGGACAGGTCCCGGGCGGCCGGTGGAGGCGAGGTGGAAGGCCTCAGCCATCACGTGCGGAATATCGTTGGGATCGGTCACCAGGAAGGAGTGCTTGGTGATAGGCATGGTGATGCCCACGATGTCGGCTTCCTGGAAGGCGTCGGTGCCGATGACACCGCTGGACACCTGGCCGGTAATGGCCACCAGCGGCACGGAGTCCATGTGGGCGTCCATGATGGCGGTAACGAGGTTGGTGGCGCCCGGGCCCGAGGTGGCGATACAAACGCCCACCCGCCCGGTGACCATGGCGTAGCCTTGCGCGGCGTGGCCGGCTCCCTGTTCGTGACGGACCAGGACGTGGTTCATGCTGGAGGCCATCAAGGGGTCATAGGTGGGCAGGATCGCGCCACCGGGCAAACCGAAAATATCGTCGACGCCGAGTTCTTCGAGCGCGCGGACAATAGCTTGCGAGCCGGTCATCACCGTTGGGGGTACAACGTTGTTCGGCCCAAGGACAGGAGAGGCAGCAGCAAGGTCGGCGACGACGACGGCGGGGTCGGCCGTCCGGTCGGCGCGTTCCGGAGCCTTGGCGGCTCCAGCGGACTTAGTAGCCATCAGCGAGGGGCTGATCGGCGATCCTTTGCTCATCGGACTCTTCCTTGTGGATCATCTGTGGTTCGTGGAAACTGCGGGAAATAAAAAAACCCCTCAGCCTGGCGGCTCTTCGAGGGGTTGCGCGTGACGGTTCGTTACCCGGGCTAATGTGCCACGCGCTTGGTAAGGACGACGACGGTGCCGGTAACGAAGGTCATGCGTTCAGTTTTCCCTCTGGTGAGATACGTGTCAACGAGCCGCTACCCGATCTCACCATGTGGACATCATTGTCCACTCTTTGGCGGACTCCCCCAACTAAGTAGCAGTAAGTGTCGTTTTGGGCGTTCAAAACGACACTTAGCGCTACCTAGTTGGGTCAGCCACCAACCTGCAGGTATCACCCGCAATAGGCACCGGTGCTGGCGCTGTGCACCAGTTTGGCGTACTTGGCGAGGACGCCCTTGGTGTACCTGGCCGGCAGCGGCTCCCAGCCCACCTTGCGGGCTTCGAGCTCTGCCTCGTCAACCAGAAGGTCGAAGCTGCGCGCTGCGATGTCCACCCGGATACGGTCGCCGTCCTTGACGAAGGCGATGGGGCCGCCGTCCACTGCTTCGGGAGCAACGTGTCCGATGCACAGGCCGGTGGTGCCGCCGGAGAAGCGCCCGTCGGTGAGCAGGAGGACGTCCTTGCCCAGCCCGGCACCCTTGATGGCGCCGGTGATGGCGAGCATTTCGCGCATGCCCGGGCCGCCCTTGGGTCCTTCGTAGCGGATGACCACGACGTCGCCGGCGTGGATCTGGCCGTTGTCCAGCGCGTCCAGGGCTCCCTGTTCGCGCTCGAAAACGCGGGCGGTGCCTTCGAAAACGTCGGCGTCGAAGCCTGCGCTCTTTACCACTGCGCCCTCGGGGGCCATGGAACCATGCAGGATGGTGATGCCGCCGGTCTTGTGGATCGGGTTGTCCAGCGCGCGAAGGATCTTGCCGTCAAGGTCCGGCGGGTTGATGGCCTCGAGGTTTTCGGCAACGGTCTTGCCGGTGACGGTGAGGCAGTCGCCGTGCAGCAGCCCGGCGTCGAGCAGTGCGCGCATGATGACGGGCACGCCTCCGATCTTGTCGACGTCGGTCATCACGTAGCGGCCGAACGGCTTCAGGTCGCCCAGGTGCGGGATCCGGTCGCCGATGCGGTTGAAGTCGTCGAGGGTCAGCTCGACCTCGGCCTCGCGGGCAATGGCCAGCAGGTGCAGCACGGCGTTGGTGGAGCCGCCGAAAGCCATGGTTACGGCGATGGCGTTTTCGAAGGCCTTCTTGGTCATGATGTCGCGGGCGGTGATGCCGAGGCGCAGCAGGTTCACCACGGCTTCGCCTGACTTGCGGGCGAATTCGTCACGACGGCGGTCTGCCGAGGGCGGAGCGGCGGACCCGGGCAGGGACATGCCCAGGGCCTCGCCGATGCAGGCCATGGTGTTGGCCGTGTACATGCCGCCGCAGGCGCCTTCACCCGGGCAGATGGCCTTTTCGATGCGCGTCAGGTCTTCCATGCTCATCTTGCCGGCAGCGCAGGCACCTACGGCCTCGAAGGCATCAATGAGGGTGACTTCCTTTTCGGAGCCGTCCTCAAGCTTCACCCACCCGGGCATGATGGAGCCGGCATAAAGAAAGACGCTGGACAGGTCAAGGCGGGCTGCTGCCATCAGCATGCCCGGGAGGGACTTGTCACAGCCGGCCAGCAGGACCGAGCCGTCGATGCGCTCGGCCTGCATCACGGTTTCCACGGAGTCGGCAATGACTTCACGGGAAACCAGCGAAAAGTGCATGCCTTCGTGGCCCATGGAGATGCCGTCCGAGACGGAGATGGTGCCGAACTGCATGGGGAACCCGCCGCCGGCGTGCACGCCTTCCTTGGCGCCCTGCGCGAGCCGGTTCAGCGAGAGGTTGCAGGGAGTTATTTCGTTCCAGGAGCTGGCGACACCGACCTGGGGCTTGGCGAAGTCATCATCGCCCATGCCAACGGCACGAAACATGCCGCGTGCGGGGGCAGCGTGGATGCCGTCAGTTACTACCCGACTGCGGGGTTTGATGTCAGGCTTGTTGTCGGTCGCGATCTGGGTGTCCTCACTCATAAGGGAAATTCTATGGCTCCGCGGGGCGGCCCAACGACAGAGCGCTACCCGTTAAGCGGAAAACAGCGAATTTTTCGATCAGATAGTGGACTGGCATCTCGAATATTGAGATATGCATTTACTACCTAGCGGTTCACGAGGTCCAGGTCACTGAGGCGCCAGCTTCAAGGCCACGGCACCGTCCCTGGTTCCCCCATTGAGGGACGCTACCGCTGGGGACGCCCAAAGGGACGTCGGGGCTGTTCAAGTGCTGGACAGCGGTGTGGACCCGACGTAGCGTCGGGGCAAGGGACCTTGCCAACTGACCGAAGGGCTTGCCATGGAAGCTGTCTTCTTGATCATTCTGCTCGCTGTACTGGCAGGTGTTGTGTGGTGGAGGCTGAACGCCAAGAAATCCGATGCTGCCCAAGGTAATACCGGCCAGGCCGAAAAGGGCCGCAGCGAGGGGGAAAACCGCACAGATGGAGCACTCTCCGGCGGCAGCGCAGCAGCGTCCGCCGAAGCTGCCGGTACAACGGGAATTGCCAGTGCCGCCGGGTTCGGTGCCCCGGCGGAACCTGCAGCGCCCACCACTGCAGATGAACCAGTGGAAACAAAGGCGCCGGCGGGAAGCACTCCGGCACCGCAGGGCCACAGCAGGGCAGGCGCGACTGCCGTCGGCAGCGGAGCCGGGACGGACCGTGGAGAAGGAACCGGACACCATGAAGGCCGGGTCCAGGAAGACACTGAATGGGAAACCCAATGGTCGGAGGCCTCCGGTTCCACCCACGACCGGGAGGCCGGCCACCGGGAAGGATCAGCACCGGCATCGCCTGCCCACTCCCCCGGGCAACCCAACCCCGCCGGGCTGCGTCAGGCAGAGCCTGGACAGCCCGACGGCGGGCGTCCTGCTGCCGAGGGTGAGAGCGCAGATGCACGGCGGCCGGTTCACCACTTCGAGTACACGGAACCCCACGCCCCCACCCTGCCGGGTGCCGAGACAGCCGCCCTGGAGGACGCGGACGACGCCGGCACTGCAGTTTCCGCCCCGGTCCCCTTCGGCAGCACCTCCGGCACCAATGGCAGCGCAGAGAACGCGCCTGCGGCAGGCGTCCACCTCCCCGGCAACGCGGGAGCGACAGAAACCCAGGAACGGGCGCACTCCTCGGCGCTGGTGGAAACCGGCGCCAACCACACCCAGGACCCATTGGGCGGTGCCGGCTCGGGAGTGAGGGAGCTGGCGGGGCATCTGGCAGCCGAAGAGCCGTATGGTGCGGGCTCGGCGTCGGCCGCGGCGGACGGCAGCGGACCGGCGGACTACACCGTCAAGGGGGACGCCAGTGCGATGGTCTACTACGAGCAGGGACACCCCGACTATGAGCAGACCCGGGGTGGCGTGTGGTTTGAATCCGCCGCGCACGCTGAAGCTGCCGGGTTCCGGGCACCTAGGCGTCGGCGGAGCTAGCAACAGTCCCGCAGCCCGGCCGGCGGATTTGGACGGCGCCCCGGGGGAATAGGGGAAGTGCTCCTGTGGCCCATTTCACAGGCAAGAACGGGCGCCGCCGGGACGGCCGGGCAGGCCCGACAGCGGTTGTTGGCAGCTGAACAACAACAAAAACCCCGACTTTGCGCCAGTTTTGCCACCTTCAGGCACGGCCGGAACTGTTGGCGGGCGTCGATTTCACATGCACCGGAAGTTCGTGTAGAGTTTCATGTCGTTGCGGAGATCAACCGGGAAATAAAAAGCCTGAAAGATCGAAACAAAAGATGCACCTCTAGCTCAATTGGCAGAGCAATTGACTCTTAATCAATGGGTTCCGGGTTCAAGTCCCGGGGGGTGCACCACTGGGAAAACAGCCTCCGGCTTGCGGAAACGCGGGCCGGGGGCTGTTTTGTTTTATCCGGCACCTGTACCGCTCTTTCCGCGAGCAACGCTGCACGCTGCCCTCGATGGTCGAACGGCTAAAAGGAAAGGCGTGACCCCAGCTTCAAGTGAAGCTTGGATCACGCCTGGATGCCGGCCGCACCAGCGGCACTGGCAGCGATAGTTACGGGGTCATGGACGGGTTATCCAAAAGGGCTCCGGTTGCGGGCGACCCGAACTGGCTTGCCAGTTCCCGGACAACTGCCTGGAGTTCCTGGCGCAGGACGTCGGGGTCGATGGTGGCAGCAGCCAGCACCGAACGCTCCATCTCCACGGCAGCAGCGACGGCTTCCTTGCCCCGTTCGGTGAGCGACACCACGTGGCTCCTGCGGTCCGACGTGCTGCGGACCCGCGCGATGTGGCCGTGGGACTCCAGCCTGCTGAGCGTTTTGCCCATGGTCTGGGCCTGAACCCGCACGTACTGGGCAAGCTGCGCCTGCGTCATAGGTCCTTGCGCGTTGAGAACCTCAATAGCGATAACACCAGCATGGGTAAGGCCTATAGCCCCGAGTTTTTCATTCCATGAGTGTTCGACGAGGCGCGCAGCAGTGGACAAGAGGCGCCCTGTGGGCCAGTGATCCATATCAGGCATAGCAGCAAGTATAGCCAAGTGTCGATTAGCACTCCTCCAGACTGCTTACTAGGCTGGTGTGTCCCGCCTGCAACAAGGAGAAAAACTTTGGCTGACAAACTCGTAACCGGTGACGACGCGCCCCCGTTCACGCTTCGGGATTCAGCCGGTAAAGACACCAGCCTGGCACCGCGCCCGGGCCGCCACACCATCGTCTACTTCTACCCCGCAGCGTCGACACCCGGATGCACCAAGGAGGCCTGCGATTTCCGGGACAACCTGGCATCCCTGCAGTCATCGGGATATGACGTGCTGGGCATCTCCCCTGACCCGGTGGAGAAACTGGCAAAATTTGCCGTCAAGGAAGCCCTCAGCTTCCCGTTGCTCTCCGACGAGGACCATGCCGTGGCCGAGGCCTATGGGGCATGGGGTGAAAAGAAGAACTACGGCAAGACCTACCAGGGCCTGATCCGTTCCACCATCGTGGTTGATCCGGCCGGGAAGGTGGCGCTTGCACAGTACAACGTCCGCGCCACAGGACACGTGGCCAAGCTGCGCCGGGACCTGAAGCTGGAAGCCTGACCTGACCGGCGCTGACGCAGGCCCCGCCTGCGCAACGCTACAATGAAAACTGGCATCCGGCGTCGTACGTTCCACAGCTCATTAACAAGAGTCTGAAAAACGTTGCCGGGGCAAGCGCGAGTGGTGAAATTGGCAGACACGCAGGATTTAGGTTCCTGTGCCTTCGGGCGTGGGGGTTCAAGTCCCCCCTTGCGCACACTGCATAAAGATAGAGATCCTTCGGCTCCGGCCGGGGGATCTCTTTTTTGTTAATACCCCAGACCCGCAGCGCCGGCGCCAGGAGACGCGCAAATTCCGAGCCCGCCGAAAACTCCTTGATGTTTGACCCATCCGTCTTCGCACAGCTGCCGAATACCCATTGAGACACCAGCCAAGGGCAGGTGCCCACCAGCCAGACGCAAACAACACCCCGGACATCCCGTCCGCGGCCAGGCGAAACGCTAATACCAAGGAGAACCGAAATGCAGACAATCAAGCGCACAACTTTCACCGTCGCAGGCGTTGCAGCTGCAGCTCTGCTGAGCCTCACAGCGTGTGGCGGCTCGGCCGGCACCGCTACTTCCTCTGCCCCGGCGGCCGCCCCCTCGGCCGCACCCTCGGCCTCCAGCATGGCTCCTTCCCCGTCAGCCAGCGCCTCCGCAGCCGCCATGGATCCGGCCGCAAACCTGGTTGGTCCGGGTTGCGCAGGGTACGCCGAGCAGGTTCCCACCGGCGCCGGCTCCGTTGAAGGCATGGCACTTGATCCCGTGGCGGTGGCAGCATCCAACAACCCGATCCTCACCACCCTGACCGCCGCGGTATCCGGCAAGCTGAATCCCAAGGTGGACCTGGTTGACACCCTCAACGGTGGAGAGTTCACGGTCTTCGCGCCGGTTGATGACGCCTTCGCAAAGATCGATGCAGCCACCATCGAGACCCTCAAGACCGACGACGCCCTCCTGAGCAAGATCCTGACCTACCACGTGGTTCCCGGCCAGATCACTCCTGACAAGATCGCCGGTACCCACGCCACCGTCCAGGGCGGGTCCGTCACCGTTACCGGCAGCGGTGACGCCCTCAAGGTGGACGATGCCAGTGTGATCTGCGGCGGCGTCAAGACGAAGAACGCGACCGTCTACCTGATCGACTCGGTGCTGATGCCCAAGTAATCTGAGAGGCTGAGCCGGGGACCGATCCGACAGGACCGGGCCCCGGCTTTTTCCTGCCGGGTGCCTTGCGCGGGCCGCCGGCCAACCGGAGGATGGGGTCAACTACACTGGGTTCCGGCCCGCAGTCGGCGGGGCGGCAAGATCCAGAGGTGATGAACGAGTGCCCAGCAGTCCATCGCGGCGGACGGTCATCACGACCGGCGCTGTCCTCCTGGCGTTGAGCGTTACCTCATGCACCGGCGTTCCGGCCCCCTCGCCGTCGTCAACATCCGAGGCACCCACCACCGCTGCCGAGCCCACTGCCACGTTCAACTTCGGCACAGCAGTACAGCCGCTGGGCCTGGACCCGGCGTTGTCCAGCGACGTCGAGTCCCAGCGCATCACCCGGCAGATCCTTGAGGGCCTGGTGGGCGTGGACCAGACCACCGGCAAACCCACCCCGCTGCTCGCCACCGAGTGGAGTGAGTCCAACGAGGGCCGGTCCTACACCTTCAAGCTGCGCAGCGGCGTGACGTTCTCAGACGGCACGCCGTTCAACGCGGACGCCGTCTGCACCAACTTCAACCGCTGGTTCGCTTTCTCGGAAGACCTTCGCCGGCAGGCCCCCGGCAGCTCGTTCAAGGGCGTTTTCAAGGCGCACTCGGACGAGCCGGAACTGTCCATTTTCAAGAGCTGCACCGCATTGTCCCCGGACACCGTGCAGATCGAGCTCACCCAGCGCTTCACCGCGTTCCTGCAGGCTCTGACCCTGCCGGCTTTCGCCATCGCCTCCCCCGCAGCACTGGCCGCCGGCAACGCGGACGTGCTGGACCAGAACCGCGGCGGCCAGGCTATGTCCGCCTTCGCAACCAATCCCGTGGGAACAGGGCCCTTCAGCCTGAAATCCTGGGATGAAGGAAGTGTGACCCTGGCCAACAATGCGTCCTACTGGGGGGACCGCGGCCAGATCGCCATCATCAACTTCGTGGCCTATAACCATCCCCAGGCACGTCTCCAGGCATTGCTGGACGGCAAGATCGACGGGTACGACGCCGTAACGGTGGGCAACTTCGACCAACTGGTGAAGCGCGGAAAACAGATTGTGCAGCGTGATCCGTTCTCGGTGATGTATCTGGGGCTCAACCAGGAAATTCCGATCCTGCAAAACCAAAAGATCCGGCAGGCCATCGAGATGGCCATCGACAAAGAGGTGTTGATCCGCAAATTCTTCATCGACAACACTGCCGAGGCCACACAGTTCGTCCCGCCCAAAATCAGCGGATTCAATAACGATGCCCCCGCCCTGGGCCATGACCCCGCAAAGGCCAGGGAATACCTCAAGGAGGCCGGGTACGCGGGCGAAGCGTTGAGGTTCTACTACCCGATGAACGTCACCCGGCCCTACCTGCCCACACCGGAGAAGGTATACGCCGAAATCAGCCGGCAGCTCACGGCGGTAGGGCTCAACATCCAGCCCGTTCCTGTCGACTGGTCGGACGGCTACCTGCAAAAGGTCCAGTCCCCCGGGGACCACGCGCTCCACCTCCTCGGATGGAACGGCTCCTACTCGGACGCCGACAACTTTGTGGGCCCCCTCTTCGGAGAAAAGAACGGCGAGTTCGGCTACCAGGACCCGCAGGTTTTTTCGAAGATCAACCGGGCGCGCGGGTTGCCGGAGGGCGAGGAACGCGATAAGCAGTACCACACCATCAATGCCCAGATCGCGGCGTCCGTCCCCGCGGTGCCCATTGCCTTCCCCATCTCGGCGCTGGCCCTTTCGGACCGCGTGCTGAGCTATCCGGCGTCGCCTGTCTTAAATGAAGTTTTCACTAAAGTGCAACTGGAGCCTTGACGGTTCCGGCCAATTTCAGTAGTAGGGCCGCCCGGGGATATTCTGTGACAGCCAGAGCCGCTGCAATCGGAGACTGATCGTGACCTTCATTTCCAAGACCCCACATGCCGACGTCGTCCTGATTGGCGGCGGCATCATGAGCGCCACGCTGGGGGCATTCATCAAGCAGTTGGAACCGGACTGGACCATCTCCATGTTCGAGCGGCTGGACGAGCCCGGGCTGGAAAGCTCCGGCCCGTGGAACAACGCCGGAACCGGCCACGCCGCCCTCTGTGAACTCAACTACTCCCCCGCAGCCAAAGACGGCTCGGTGGACCCCGCCAAAGCACTGCTCATCAACGAGCAGTTCCAGCTTTCCCGCCAGTTCTGGTCCCACCTCGTGGACCAGTCCCTGATCGGTTCGCCCAAGGGCTTCATCAACACCGTGCCGCACATGAGCTTCGTGATCGGCGAGGAGAACACCAGATTCCTGAAGACCCGCTACGAGGCACTGAAGCCGCACGCCCTGTTCCGCAGCATGGAGTACTCCGAGGACCACGGCCAGATCGGCAAGTGGGCTCCGCTGATCGTGAAGGGGCGGGACCCGCAGCAGCGGATCGCGGCCACCCGCGCCGCCGAGGGCACGGACGTGGACTTCGGGGCACTCACCCGGGAGCTGACCACCTACCTGGGGAACAACGGCGTCGAGATCAACTACGGCCACGACGTCACCGGCATCTCCAGGGCGTCCGACGGCGGCTGGAACCTTTCGCTGAAGTACCCCAAGTCCGGAGAGCACGGCAAGATCCACGCCAAGTTCGTCTTTGTGGGCGCCGGCGGCGGCGCGCTCCACCTGCTGCAGGCCTCCGGCATCCCGGAAAGCAAGGGCTACGGCGGGTTCCCAGTCTCCGGCCAGTTCTTCCGCTGCACGGACGAAAAGCTGGCGGCGCAGCACAGCGCCAAGGTGTACGGCCAGGCGTCCGTGGGAGCTCCCCCCATGTCGGTGCCCCACCTGGACACGCGTTACGTCAACGGCAAGCGCTCCCTCCTGTTCGGCCCCTACGCGGGGTTCTCCACCAACTTCCTCAAAAGCGGCTCCTACCTGGACCTTCCCCTGTCCATCCGGCCCAGCAACATCATCCCCATGCTCGCTGTGGCCAAGGACAACATGGACCTCACGGCCTACCTGGTCAAGGAAGTGGCCAAGAAGCACGCAGACAAGGTCGAGGCGCTCCGCGAGTACTACCCGGAAGCCAAGGCAGGCGACTGGGAACTGATCACGGCCGGCCAGCGTGTACAGATCATCAAGAAAGACCCGCAGAAGGGCGGCGTCCTTCAGTTCGGCACTGAAGTGATCGCCGGCCGTGACGGTTCCATCGGCGCCCTCCTCGGGGCTTCCCCCGGAGCCTCCACCGCGGTGCCGATCATGATTGAACTGCTGCGGAAGGCCTTCCCGAAGAATTTCAAGGGCTGGCAGTCCAGGCTGAAGGACATGATGCCGGGCTACGGCGTCAAGCTCGATGACAACCCGGACCTTGCGATGGAGCTCGAAAGGGCAACGGCCAGGTCCCTCCAGCTGGAGAGCGTTTCCGCCAACCACTGACCCCTGCCGGGGTTTGTGGCCGGCTTCCGGTAACCACAACAGTCAGTTAAACCCCACAGGAGACCGATCCGATGTTCCGGCTGGCACAACTCTCACTGGCAAACCGGGCATTGATCGCTCTGATCACCGTTTTCGCTTCCGTCTTCGGCGTGATCACCATGTCGTCGCTGAAGCAGGAACTCATCCCTTCGATCGAGTTCCCGCAGATCACGGTGCTGACTGCCATGCCCGGGGCCTCCCCGGAGGTGGTGGACAAACAGGTCAGCGGGCCGCTGGAGACCGCGCTGAACGGCGTGGAGGGGCTGGAATCCACCTCCTCCACGTCGCGCAACGGCGTCTCGCAGATCACCATGGTCTTCACGTACGGGTCCAACCTGGACCGGGCCCGGAACCAGATTGACAGGGCCATCTCCAACGCCAAGCGCTCCCTGCCCGAGGACGTACAGCCGCAGGCCTTTGCCGGCAGTATCAACGATTTCCCCATCGTGTTCCTGGCGGTGTCCTCGGACAAGACGCTGAGCGAGCTGAACGCCGATCTCCAGCGGCTGAGCGTGCCCCGGTTGCAGAAGATCGACGGCGTCCGCGGCGCCGACGTGACCGGCGGCGCCACCCAGCACATCGAGATCCTTCCCCGCCCGGACGCAATGGCTGCGGCCGGCGCCGGCATCACCTCGATCCGCGATGCGCTGGGCAACAACGGCACGCTGGTTCCGGCCGGGACGCTTGAAGAGCAGGGCAAAACCCTTTCCCTGCAGATCGGCAGCCCGGTGGATTCACTGGACGCCATCAAGGCACTCCCCCTCGCCGGGGCAAAAAACGCCGCCACGATCGGCACCGTGGCCGATGTCTCGCTCAAGGACGACGAACGCACCTCCATCACGCGGACCAACGGCGAAGAGACGCTCGCCGTCTCCGTCACCAAAAAACCTGAAGGCGACACTGTTGGCATCTCCCATGCCGTGCGGGACACACTTTCGGAACTTGAAGCCGAACTCGGCTCCAACGCCAAGTTCACGCCGGTATTCGACCAGACCCCTTTCATCGAAAAATCCATCAAGGACCTCACCACGGAGGGCCTGCTGGGACTGGGGTTCGCCGTTGCGGTCATCCTGGTCTTCCTGATGTCTGCCCGGTCCACGCTGGTGACGGCCGTATCCATTCCGCTTTCGCTCCTGATTACCTTCATCGGCCTGTCCGCCACCGGCTACTCGCTGAACATCCTCACGCTCGGCGCCCTGACCATCGCCATCGGCCGCGTGGTTGACGACTCGATTGTGGTTATCGAGAACATCAAGCGGCACCTCAGCTACGGGGAAGATAAAGTCACCGCCATCCTGACAGCCATCAGGGAAGTGGCCGGCGCCATCACAGCGTCCACCCTCACTACCGTGGCCGTTTTCCTCCCCATCGCCTTTGTAGGTGAACTGGCCGGCGAACTGTTCAGGCCTTTCGCACTCACGGTCACCATGGCGCTGCTGGCCTCACTGCTGGTCTCGCTGACCATCGTTCCGGTGCTCGCGTACTGGTTCCTGCGGAATCCCGGCACCTCCCCCGGCAGTGACGCAGCACGGCAGAACGCAGCCGATGCCCGCGCCAAAGCCCAGGAAGCGGAACAGCGCAGCAGGCTGCAGCGCGGGTACCTGCCCGTCCTGTCCAAAACGCAGAAGCATCCGGTGATCACCCTTGTGGCCGCCGGCCTGGTCCTCGGCGCGACCGCCGCCATGACACCGCTGCTGGCAACCAACCTGCTGGGCAATTCCGGCCAGAACAGCCTGACCGTCCGCCAGGTGCTCCCCGCAGGCACCGGCCTGGCGGACACCAGCGCCGCCGCTATCCGCGTCGAAGAGGTCCTGCGCGGGATCGACGGCGTCCGGGACGTCCAGGTGACCTCCGGCAACGCCCAGGCCGGCTTTGCGGCGCTCACCTCCACCGGTTCGTCCAACTCAACGTTCACCGTGGTTACGGATGAGAAGGCAGACCAGGCGCAGTTGCAGGAGACGGTGCGGAACGAACTGATAAAGGTGCCCGACTCCGGGAAGGTTTCCGTGGGCACCCAGCAGGGCGGCTTCGGGACCTCATCCACGGTGGACATCACCATCAAGGCCGCCACCACGGCCGACCTGCAGGCAGCAAGCGACACCATGGTCCAGGCCATGACCGGCGTTCCGGGCACCAGCGAGGTAGCCACCAACCTGGCCGCCAGCCAGCCGGTGGTCCAGGTGAAGGTGGACCGGGCCAAAGCCGTGGCTGCCGGGCTTAACGAAGAACAGGTGGCGGGCGTCCTCGCGTCAACCATCAGCCCTATCCCTGCCGGAACGGTACGGATCGACGCCGACGATTTCCCGGTCCAGATCGGCCAGGGCACCAGGTTCACCGGCATCGACGCTGTCCGCCGCATCCCCTTGCCCGCGGCGGGCGGGCCCGTCCCGCTGGCCAGCATCGCGTCGGTGGAACAGGTGGACGTGCCGGTCTCCATTACTGCCAGCAACGGCCAGCGCACAGCGCGTGTCTCCGTAACGCCGTCGGAATCCAACCTCGGTGCGGTCAACGCGGAGGTCCAGAAACGCCTTGCGGAGGTACAGCTGCCGGCCGGAGTCACCGCTGAACTCGGCGGTGCCACCACCCAGCAGCAGGAGTCATTCCAGCAACTCGGGCTCGCGCTGCTGGCCGCCATCGCCATCGTCTACGTGATTATGGTGGCCACCTTCAAGTCGCTGATCCAGCCGCTGATCCTGCTGGTCTCGGTGCCGTTCGCGGCCACCGGTGCCGTGGCCCTGCTCCTGGTGACCGGGGTTCCGCTGGGACTGCCCTCCCTGATCGGCATGCTGATGCTGGTGGGAATCGTGGTCACCAACGCCATTGTGCTGATCGACCTCATCAACCAGTACCGGCAACCACGTGATGGGAGGCCGGGGATGAACGTTGCTGATGCCATCACGCATGGTGCCCGCCAGCGGCTCCGCCCGATCCTCATGACCGCCCTGGCCACAGTTTTCGCCCTCACCCCCATGGCACTTGGCCTCACGGGCGGCGGCGGTTTCATCTCGCAGCCGCTGGCCGTGGTGGTTATCGGCGGGCTTATTTCCTCCACCGCCCTGACCCTGGTACTGGTGCCGGTGCTGTACCGCCTGGTGGAGGGCCGCCGCGAAAGGAAGGCGCTGCTCCGCGAGCTGCAGGAACGCCCGGAGTTTGGCCCCGGAACGGACATGGACGAGGAGTTCCGCGACTGGACCACCGGGATGGTCCCCAAGGTCAGCGGCCGGCGCGCCGCCCCCGGAAGCCCCGAATAGCAAAAGCGGAATATTTTCCGCCCGGCAGCGTTGTATCCGGCGATAGATGCAAATGCATCTAAATTGGCCTATACTGGAACCAAGGCCAGCAAGTGCAAGCAACGGAAAGGCACATCATGCAGATCGGTGTTTTCAGCGTCAGCGACATCACCACGGACCCCACCACGGGCCGCACCCCTACGGAGAACGAACGCATCAAGGCCTCCGTCGCGATTGCCAAAAAGGTCGAGGAAATCGGCATGGATGTCTACGCCCTGGGCGAGCACCACAACCGGCCCTTCTTCTCCTCCTCCCCCACCACCACCCTTGCCTACATCGCCGCGCAGACGGAACGCATCACCCTGTCCACGGCCACCACGCTGATCACCACCAATGATCCGGTGAAGATCGCGGAAGACTTCGCAATGCTCCAACACCTCGCCGACGGCCGGGTGGACCTGGTCCTGGGCCGCGGCAATACGGCGCCGGTGTACCCGTGGTTCGGCAAGAACATCCAGGACGGCGTTGAGCTCGCGATCGAAAACTACAGCCTGCTGCGCAAGCTGTGGGATGAGGACACCGTGAACTGGTCCGGAAAGTTCCGCACGCCGCTGCAGAACTTCACGTCCACCCCCCGCCCGCTCGACGGCGTCGCCCCCTTCGTGTGGCACGGTTCCATCCGCACCCCGCAGATCGCCGAAGTGGCCGCCTACTTCGGGGACGGCTTCTTCGCCAACAACATCTTCTGGCCCAAGGAGCACTACCAGCAGCTGATCGGCCTCTACCGTGAGCGCTACGAGCACTACGGCCACGGCACGGCAGACCAGGCAATTGTGGGCCTGGGCGGCCAGTTCTTTATGCGGAAGAACTCACAGGACGCCGTCAAGGAATTCCGCCCCTACTTCGACAACGCTCCGGTGTACGGTCACGGGCCGTCCCTGGAGGACTTCACCTCCCAGACGCCGCTGACCGTTGGCAGCCCGCAGGAAGTGATCGAGAAGACCCTGACGTTCCGGGAGTACTTCGGCGATTACCAGCGCCAGCTGTTCCTCATCGACCACGCCGGCCTGCCGCTCAAAACCGTACTGGAGCAGCTGGACCTGTTCGGCGAGGAAGTCCTGCCCGTGCTGCGCAAGGAATACGCGGCCCGCAAGCCGGCCCACGTTCCCGAACCGCCCACCCACGCCGCCCGGGTGGCTGCTCTGCTGGCAGCGCAGGATGCCGACAAGTCCGCTGCGGAGGCATGATGGCGGCCAGGAATGCAGAGTCGGAGTCGCCGGTCCGCCTCGCCGCTGAAACCTGGGAGTCGCTGTTCCGCGCCCAGGTGGCCGTGATGCGCAAGCTGCAGTCCGGCCCGGCGTTCCGGAAGCTCGCGGTGAACGAGTATGACGTCCTGTTCACGCTCTCGCGCTGTCCCACCGGATGGCTCCGCCTCAACGAGCTCAACGACAACGTCCTGCTAAGCCAGTCCAGCCTCAGCCGCCTGGTGGAGCGGCTGGAGAAACGCGGGCTCGTGGCCAGAATGCCTGCCCCGGAGGACGGCCGGGGCGTGCTCCTGCAGCTGACGGACGCCGGCCGGGAACTGCAGAAGGAGATCGGGCGCGAGCACGTCCGGGACATCTCCACCCTGATGGGTCCCGCGCTGACCCCGGCGGAGCAGAAGGAGCTGCGAAGGCTGACCGAGAAGCTGAGGAGCTCGCTGGCTCCCCGCTAGCTGCGCGAAGAACCGGGTACAGGCCGGCGCCGCACCCGGCGCCGGGCGTCCCGAGCCTGCTAGCCCAGTTTCACCGGCCGGGCAGGATCCTCTACCGGCAGCGTGCCGTTGACAACGGCAGTGACCTGCAGCTGGTTGAGGATAAGGCTTCCCCCCACCGTGGAGAGGAAGGCTGTATCGGCAGAGTCGCGCCCGGCCGTGATGCGCAGCATTGATTCCCGCGGGGCGAGGCCGGTGGGATCGATGACGTGCCAGGCACCTTCCACGTACGCTTCTGCCACGGCGTGGAAATCCATCGGGCTCAAGCCGGGCGCGTAGACGGCGGCCAGCCGGGCTGGAATGTCCTTGGACCTCAGCAGCGCGATGGCCAAATGAGCAAAGTCCCGGCACACCCCACGGCGGCTCAGGAGCGTTTCCACAGCACCGTCGGTACCACGGGAGGATCCGCTGAGGTACCGCAGTTCCCCGTTCACCCAGTTGCGGACGGCCTGCAGCAGCTCGCCGCCGTGCATTCCTTCGAACTCTGCATAAGCCGTGGGCAGGAGCCGGTCGGATTCGGCGTAGCGGCTTGGACGGACGTAGCGGATCCTGTCGGCAAGCTCCGCGTCCTCGGGCTCGGCCTTACCGGCCACCGTGGCCGAGTATTCCACCGTTACTTCCGCCGGGTCGGCGAACTCCATGTAGTGGAACCTGCCTCCGTGGTGGTCGGATATCTCGGTGAGGGGAACCTCGCCTCCCCCGGCTGTGACGGACAGGGACTCCTCGAACGAGGAGTAACCGTTGTTCCGCGCTACGGCGATGGCCATGGCCACCTTGGT
Source organism: Arthrobacter sp. Z1-9 (assembly GCF_054792695.1). Classification (NCBI taxonomy): domain Bacteria; kingdom Bacillati; phylum Actinomycetota; class Actinomycetes; order Micrococcales; family Micrococcaceae; genus Arthrobacter; species Arthrobacter sp. Z1-9. Next base: position 2,543,512 of record NZ_CP096456.1, read on the forward strand.
GTTGGCTACGGTCTTGAAGACCAGTCGTGCGGAAACACTGCGTTCCATGGTTCTCCGGGGGTGTTCGGCGGTGGAAGACAAGTCCCCGCTCTGCCCGGCGCGTGGTGGGGCCGGGAACGGGACTAGTTTTTGATCTCCAGAGACATTAGCATCCGCTGGACGTTGGCGAATTCAGTGCCTTCCGAGGCGTACCGGGCGGCCTGGTCCAGGGTGTCGAAGGCCTTGGCCGGAGCGACTTTTTCATCCGGGGCAAAGGCCCTGACGGAGACCACATCGCCAAAGGAGTAGTCCCCTTTCCCGGCCGGGCCACGGACGATGTTGCGGAGCTCGCACGCCTGCCCGCCGGAGCCGCCCACCACATTGGTAATCCCGTAGGAGCCGAAGTAGCGGTACCCGTGGACCACCCGGAAAACCACCCTGGGCGGTATGGTTCCTTCGCCGCCTGCCGCGGATACTTCCACCGGAACGCTGCTGATCACCGTATACGGCCGGCGCGAGGCATCTGCACATTCAGCGGACGACGGCGGCAATCCCGTCCGCAGGGCTGCCAGGAAAGTGCCGTCCGGCTTCTTCACCTCAACCTTCAGTGCGCCGGGCAGCGTCCCTTCCTCGGGCGTGACGGACTGCGCGATCCAGTCCTCCGGGAGGTCGAAGCTGACGGTCCTGCCGGGATCCGAGAAGGTCTTCCAGGCCGGGGCAGTAGCAACGGCCCGCGGATCCGTGGTCGCCGTGGCACTGGCGCCCGGACCGTTTGTTGGCGTTGCTGACGCCGGGGCATCAGCTGAAGCCGGTGCCGTGGTGCCTGCGCCGGTGGAGTCCGGCTGCGCTGTCCACCCCGGCGCCGCGGGCCCCGCTGTTGAACAGCCCGCAAGAAGTGCGCCAACCATCAGCAGCGCTCCGGACCGGACCGTCGTTGTTGCATTGCCTCTCATGCCGCCAGCCTAGCGGGGGCCGTGGCCGCCGGTGATGACCGGAAGGCGTTTCCCCTCCCGGAAGTGCACGCACCCGGGTTCGTGTCGCCGTCGGCGGTATACCGGTGCCCTGGGACTAGGCTGGGGGCTATGGAAGAGCATCGGGGAACAGCCGAAGAAGACCGGACGGACATCTCCGCCGTCGACATCGCTGACTGGCGGCTGCGGACCTTCGCCTTGTACCACAACGTCCGCAAAATTTCGCTGGAAAGCCCGGCCGAGGCGCACTCCTACTGGCGCCACCAGCGCGACCTGATGTTCGCCACCCACCCGGCATCTGCCCTGGACACGCGGGACAAAGCCCGCTTCTCCGGCTTGAAGACTGCCGACTACGATCCCATCTACCGTTTCCATGTGCCGCTGACAAAAGAGGGCGCAGGGCGCGAAATGAGCGTGGACACCGGCACCGACGGGGTGGTCCGGTTTGTCCGGCTGGGAACGTTCGACCTGCCGGAAATGGGGCAGCTCGCTGTGTGGAAACTGCAGGGGTACGGCGGCGGTATCTTCGTGCCGTTCCGTGACGCCACCGCCGGCCAGCCCGGCGGCAGCTATGGGGGCGGACGGTACCTGCTGGACACCATCAAGGGCGCGTTCCACGGCGTACAAGGCACCGGACCGGACGCCGGGTTTGTCCTGGACTTCAACTTTGCCTACAACCCGTCGTGCGCCTACAACGAGGCCTGGGCCTGCCCGCTGCCCGGAGCGTCCAACCGGCTGGCCGTCGAGATCCCGGTGGGCGAGCTCTACTGAGGTCACCGTGCCGGCGTCCGGGGCCTTCCGCCCGCCTGCAGCAGTCCCCCCAGCGAAGGGGCCCTAGCCGGCCAGTGCCCTCACCCTGCCAACGGCGCCAAGCACCGCCGCTGCCGCCGCTTCCAGGTCCGTTTCAGCCACCGCTGCATCGAAGCTGAAACGGACGGCCGTCTGGGCCACTTCCGGGGCGATGCGCATCGCGGTGAGCACCGGCGAGGGCGCGTCCGAACCCGCGGCGCAGGCTGACCCGCTGGAGCACACCACGCCCTGGCGTTCCAGCTCAAGGAGCACGGATTCACCGCTGGTGCCGGGGAAGCAGAAGGAAGCAACGGAAGGCAGCCGGTCAACGGGATGTCCCGTGAGGACTGCGCCTGGGACACCGCTGAGCACCGCGCTGATAAACGTGTCCCGCAGCGCCGCCACCCGCCGTCGTTCCTCCGCCTGGCGGGCCTGGGCCAGCGTGAGCGCGGTGGCGAGGCCCACGGCTCCTGCCACGTTTTCTGTTCCCGAGCGGCGGCCGCGTTCCTGCCCGCCGCCGTGGACCAGCGGCTCCACCTTGGTGCGGCCGCGGACGAACAGCACACCGCAGCCCTTGGGCGCCCCTACCTTGTGCCCCGAAAGGCTCATCGCATCCACGCCCAATGCTTTGGTGTCCAGCGGCAGCCAGCCAGCCGCCTGGACGGCATCAGTGTGGAACGGGATGCCGAATCCGCGAGCCAGGGCGGACAGTTCGGCAATGGGCTGCACCGTCCCCACCTCGTTGTTGGCATACATCACGCTGGCCGCCGCCGTTTCCGGCCGAAGCACGGCCCTGAACGCCTCCGGCGTTACCAGCCCTTCCCCGTCAACCGGAACCACGTCAACCGCGAAGCCGTGGAAGCGCTCCAGGTACCGGGCAGATTCCTCCACCGCGGGATGTTCGACGGCGCTGATCACCACCCGGTTGAGCTGCGGATTTGCCGCCTGCCGGGCCAGGGCAATCCCCTTGACGGCGAGGTTGTCCGCTTCCGTTCCTCCTGACGTGAATGTCACTTCACCGGCCCGGCAGCCAAGGACGGCCGCGACGGACGAGCGGGCACCGGCGAGCGCAGCGGCAGCAGCCTCGCCCAGGGTGTGATGGCTTGAGGGGTTGCCGAACTCACCCGTGAGGTATGGCCACATCGCCTCGAGCACCTCACGGCGGACGGGGGTGGTGGCGGCGGCATCAAGGAAGATCACGGGTCACCCGACAGTCAGTTCGACGTCCAGCCCGAGGTCAAGGGCGGCCACCGTGTGGGTGAGGGCGCCAACGGAGATGACGTTAACTCCCGTGGCCGCTATCGCCGCAACCGTCCCGAGGTTCACGTTTCCGCTCGCCTCCACCCGCGCACGCCCGGCTACCAGGGCCACGCCGGCCGCCAGCTCCTCCACCGTGAAGTTATCCAGCATGATGGTGTCCACACCGGCCGCCAGGACCGGCTCGATCTGGTCCATCCGGTCCACCTCCACCTCAAAGTGCGTGGTGTGCCCCAGCTGCGCTTTGGCTGCGGTGAGGAGCGCAGTAAGCCTGGCCGCATCCCCGCCCGTCATCACGGCGAGGTGGTTGTCCTTGGCCAGGACGGCGTCGGAGAGGCTGTACCGGTGGTTGGCGCCGCCACCGCAGCGCACGGCGAACCGCTCCAGGATCCGCAGCCCGGGCGTGGTCTTGCGGGTGTCGGTGATCCGCGCGGACGTACCTTCGGTCAGCCGGACGAATTCCGCGGTCCTCGTGGCGATGGCGGACATCCGCTGCACGAGGTTCAGGGCCACGCGTTCGGCGAGCAGGACCGACCTGGCCGGACCGCTGACCCTCGCGAGGTGCGTGCCGGCGTCGAACGTCTCTCCGTCGCCGAGCAGCAGTTCCACGTCGGTGTCGGGATCCACCAGCTGCATGGCGTCCCGGAACACCGTGGCGCCGCTGAGCACGCCGGGCACCCGCGCGTTCAGTACAGCCGTGGCCCGTGCATCAGCGGGTATCAGCAGCTGTGAGGTGATGTCCCCGGCAGGAGCGTCCTCTGCAAAGGCGCGCTCCAAAATTTCCCGCACCGGCGCGGTCGGCAGCGTCAGGTCAACGCGCCCGCTGCCGGCGGGGAGCGTTACGGACTTAGCTGTTATGGGCTTCTCTGTGGTGGACAACTCAGTCATGGACAAGGCTCGCTTTCGGACGCGTTCGGGTCGATTCAACAAGTTCATTGGCGATGCCGGCCGCATCAGCCGGACTGTCGCTCCGGTAATGGGCGCCGAGGGATTCCGCACGCCCCTGCGCCGCAGCCACCAGCAGTTGTGCGGCCAGCAGCAGGTTCCGGTCCTCGTGGTCCCGGACATCCCCGCCGGCGGACACAGCTTCAGGACGGACGACGGCGGCCCACCGGCCAAGGGCCTCCGCCGCCTCCCCGAGCAGCACCCCATTGCGAAGCACCCCGGCCTTGGCAGTCATCAACCGCCGAAGCGCCTCCCTCGAAAACGGCTCAGGTCGGGTGAAGGAGCGTTCGATGGGCTGAGGAACTGTTTCGGCCTCGGATGCCTCGGGCTCAGGCTTTGCCGCGAAGGATCCATGCGGCAGTTCCGGAGGTCCCGACAGCGCCGTTGTCGCGTGAGCGTCCGCACCGGCCGCCGAGCTTGCGAGGCGTTTGCCGGTGCGAGGCGGGAGCGCAGGCGCCGAGGGACCTGCGGGGCTGCCTTCCAGGAAGTGCTCGACAGCGCGGCGGCCGAAGACGAGTCCCTCAAGAAGGGAGTTGCTGGCCAGCCGGTTTGCGCCCTGGACCCCTGTGCAGGCCACTTCCCCGGCTGCATACAGCCCGGCAACCGTAGTCCTGGCGTGCAGGTCGGTGAGCACTCCGCCCATCCAGTAGTGGGCTGCGGGTGCAACGGGCACCAGCTCCCGGGTCCAGTCGATACCGGCGTCAAGCGTCCTTTGCGTGAGGGTGGGGAAGCGCCTGGCCAGGAATCCTTGCCCCTTGGCCGCTTCGATGGGGCGGGCGTCGAGGTAGACGTGGCCGTTGGGGTCCCCGAGTTTGGCCAGGTGCAGCGCGATGCTGCGCGACACCACGTCGCGCGGGGCCAGTTCCGCGTCCGGGTGATAGGCCCGCATGAACCGCTTCCCGTTGCCATCGATGAGGAGTGCCCCTTCGCCGCGGACAGCTTCGGAGATGAGCAGCGGATCCTGGTCCAGGCCGGGTGCCGCGGCCGGGTTCGCGGCACCGGTGCCGGAAACCAAGCAGGTGGGGTGGAACTGGAAGAACTCCAGGTCGGCTACTTCAGCTCCGGCGCGGACTGCGAGCGCAAGGCCGTCGGCGGTGGCCACTGCGGGGTTGGTGGTCCGGGCAAACAGCTGGCCCGCTCCTCCGGTTGCCAGCAGGACGGCGTCACCAGTCACGGTGGCCCTGTTCCCGTCCTGGAGGAACTCCACTCCGGTGACTTTCCCCACCTGCTGCAGCAAGGACGTTGCGTGGGCTGAGGTCCGGACCGCCAGGGTTCCCTCTGCTTGCCGCGCGAGCACTGACCGGATCAGGGCCCCTGCCACCTTCGCTCCGGTGGCGTCGCCCCCGGCGTGGAGGATGCGAGGAGCGGAATGCGCCGCTTCCAGCCCCAGCGCAGGGCCGCCGTCGGGACCGGAATCAAAGTGCACGCCAAAGCGTTGCAGCCCGGCGATATCACGGCGCGCCTCCGTGCACATCAGCCGCACGGCGGCTTCGTTGCAATGCCCCGCTCCGGCCTGCAGCGTGTCCGCGATGTGGGCAGCCACGGTGTCACCCGGAGCAGGACCGTCCAGCACGGCAGAAATCCCGCCCTGGGCGTACCAGGTGTTGCTTTCACTCAGCTCCCCTTTGCTCAGGAGCACCACATCGGCACCGGCATCCGTGGCCAGCAGGGCTGCGTACAGGCCGGCGATGCCACTGCCCACGACGATCAGCCGCGGGCGGACCGTAACGCTGGGGCCGCCGGGCACACCAGCGGGTCCGGGCGTACCGCCACCCTTGAAGGGAAACATAAAAGGCGGCCTTGTCATTACGGCCTGGCCGCGAGCATGCGCTCCAGCGCTGTCCGGGCGTGATCCTGCACTGAGTCCGCGACGGTGATCCGGTTGACCACGCGCCCGGCCACCAGTTCTTCCAGGACCCAGGCAAGGTAGCCGGGGTGGATGCGGTACATGGTGGAGCAGGGGCAGATGACGGGATCCAGGCAGAAGATCGTGTGCTGCGGGTACTCTGCCGCGAGGCGGTTCACCATGTTGATTTCGGTGCCGATGGCAAAGGTGGTGGGTTCCGTGGCAGCCGCGATCGCTTTCTTGATGAAGTCGGTGGACCCGGCGGAATCGGCTGCGTCCACCACCTCCATGGGGCATTCCGGGTGGACAATCACCTGGACGCCGGGAAAGTCGGCGCGGGCCTTTTCGATCTGGGCTACGTTGAACCGCTTGTGCACCGAGCAGAACCCGTGCCACAGGATGACCCGGGAATCCAGCAGTGCCTGTTCATCATTGCCGCCCAGGTCCTTGCGCGGGTTCCACATGGGCATCTGTTCCAGGGGCACACCCAGCGCCTTTGCGGTGTTGCGGCCAAGGTGCTGGTCCGGGAAAAACAGCACCCGCTGGGCCCGCTGGAACGCCCACTCAAGGACAGTTTTAGCGTTTGAGGAGGTGCAGACAATGCCGCCGTGCTCGCCGCAGAAGGCCTTCAGGGCTGCGGAGGAATTCATGTAGGTGACAGGAAGCACCGGAACCCGCCCGTCGGCGTCGGGCTCGGTGCCGTAAATCTCCTCGAGCTGCTCCCAGCACTCGGCCACGGAGTCTGTGTCCGCCATGTCCGCCATGGAGCAGCCGGCCGCCAGGTTGGGCAGGATGACGGCCTGGTCCGGCGCGGAAAGGATGTCAGCGGTTTCGGCCATGAAGTGGACGCCGCAGAACACGATGGCCTCGGCGTCCGGCCGGGTCAGCGCCGCGTTGGCCAGCTGGAAGGAGTCACCGACGAAATCGGCGTACTGGATCACTTCGTCGCGCTGGTAGAAGTGCCCCAGGATGACGGCTCTGTCCCCCAGCGCAGCCTTCGCGGCCAGGATCCTCTCGCCCAGTTCGGCGTCGCCGGCCAGCTTGTACTCTTCCGGCAGCTGCCCCTGGCGGGGGGTTGCCGGAGGTGCCACGTCCGCGCTGGAAGCGCCGGGGCCGTAGGCGGGGATGCCGGCGAGCGCCTCTGCGAGGTCGTAGTCCCACGGCCCCTTGGCCAGCGCGGGGCTGCAGGTGCTGCCCTTTGCGGTTGCGCCTGTTGCGGCCTGTTCGCGCGTGATCAGCTGGATTGCTGTGTTGACGCTGCTCATGGTGTGCTCCTGTTGTCTGGGTCAAGGCCGGGCCGGCCGGTGAAGCGGTAGAGGCGGGGAGGGCGGTGCTTGCCGCCCTGGAGGTACTCGCCGGTTTCCTCAATGTCCGGGGTGGATTTGAGCTGCCGGCGGAAGTTGGCGGGGTCCAGTTGCCTGTCCAGCACTGCCTCGTAGACCTCCCGGACCTGGGCGAGGGTGAAGTATTCCCCCAGCAGGTGGTAGGCCACCGAGCCGTAGGCGAGCTTGTTTCGCAGCCGCCAGAGCGCATAGTCCACGATCGCGTTGTGGTCGAAGGCCAGGTCCCCCAGCCGGTCCGCCCTGAACCACCGGACATTTTCCGATTCGTCCGCGAGCGCGGCTTCCGTTGGTTGGACCAGGGCCCAGTAGACGATCGAGACCACCCGCTGGGTGGGTGAGCGGTGCAGCCCGCCGAAGGCGTAGAGCTGCTCGAGGTAGCTGGGAGCGAGGCCGGTGGTCTCCCCCAGGTTCCGCGCTGCCGCGTCCTGAAGGGATTCGCTGTGGCTGAGCGGGCCTCCGGGCAGCGCCCACAGCCCCTTGTACGGCTCCCGGATCCGGCGGACCAGGGGCAGCCACAGCGTTGGCCGGCCGGAGCTTTCGCTGGGGCGCAGCGCAAAGATGACAGTGGAAATAGCCAGCGACGGCGGTGCCGCCTGGCGCTCCGAGACATTCGCCGAGCTCGAGTACATCCTCACCGCCTTCCGGCCTGCAGGACCTGCGACTGGGTCCGCGTTAGTTATGGTCATCTTGACCAAAACTAATACTACGGGCAGCAACCACCAAATGCCCAAAATATTTCTGCCCGCTGATCCCCGCGTCGTCCAGGGGCAGTCACGCACCGAATACCCGCTCAGGATCGGAGGCGGTAAATTCAAGAGGTCCCACGAGGAGCCACCATTTCCAACCCCAAGAAGGTTCAGTAGCAAAATGACGATGAAGTCCACGGAAGTGCGTCCCCAAGGCCACCTGGGCCACAGTATGAAACCGCGCCAACTCACCATGATGGGCCTGGGCAGTGCCATCGGCGCCGGGCTGTTCCTGGGATCCGGTGCCGGCGTTCAGGCTGCCGGCCCGGCCGTGCTCATCTCGTACCTGGTGGCCGGCACCCTGATCATCCTGGTGATGTGGGCGCTGGGCGAGATGGCTGCCGCCAACCCGACCAGCGGCGCCTTCTCCGTATATGCCGAGCGGGCGCTGGGAAAGACAGCAGGTGCCACCATCGGCTGGCTGTGGTGGCTGCAGCTGGTAGTGGTAATCGCCGCGGAGGCCCTGGGAGCTGCCGGGCTCCTCTTTACGGTCTGGCCGGTCCTTCCGGTGTGGGCGCTGGCCCTTATTTTTATGGTTGTTTTCACCGCCATCAACCTCACAGGGGTCAGGAACTTCGGCGAGTTCGAGTTCTGGTTTGCCATCCTCAAGGTCGCCGCGATTGTCCTGTTCCTGGTGGTGGGCGCCGCCCTGCTGCTGGGCCTGCTGCCGGATGTGGCGTCCCCCGGCCTGGCCAACCTGGCGTCGGACTTCGCCCCCGCCGGCCTTGGCGGGATCGCCTCCGCGCTCTTTGTGGTGATCTTCGCGTTCGGCGGCACGGAGATCGTGTCGGTGGCGGCGGCAGAGACGGAGGACCCGGAACACAGCGTGGGCAAGGCAATCAGGACTGTTGTGTGGCGCATCCTGGTCTTCTACATCGGCTCCGTTTTTGTGATCGCCGCGGTCCTTCCGGCAACCTCAGGGAGCCTGGCGTCACCCTTCGCCGGCGTTCTCGACGCGGCCCGCATCCCCGGCGCCGCAACGGCGATCACCCTGGTGGCCGTCGTCGCGCTTCTTTCGGCGTTGAACGCCAACCTCTACGGGGCGTCGCGCATGGTCTATTCCCTCGCCGAGAGGGCCGAAGCCCCGCGGTTCCTCACCCGGCTGAGCGGTGCCAGCGTACCCATGCTGGCCGTTGGGGTGTCAGTGGCATTCGGCTTTATCGCCACTGTCCTGGAACTGCTGTTCCCGGAACGGATCCTTCCAGCCCTGTTCCAGTTGGTGGGATCCACCTGCCTGGTGGTGTGGGGCAGCGCCTTGATCTCGCAGCTGATCCTGCGGCGCCGGGCGGACCGGGAGGGAACGCCGCTGCCCCTGCGGATGAAGGGTTTCCCCGTCCTGACCATAGTGGGGCTCGTCCTGCTGGGCCTGATCTTCGCAGTGGGCTTCAGTGCCGAGAGCAGCCGTATCCAGCTCTTCAGCACCATCGGACTGATTGCCGGGATAGCGGCGGCTTGCGCCGTGGCCGCCCGCTTCACCACAAAGACGCGCTTCACCAGAAAGACCCGGTCCAACTAGCTCCCGCCCGTGCCGTTCCGCCCGCCGGAAACGGCATGCAGCGCCACTGGTGTGCTGGTGGCGGCGGGCAGAATCCGGGGTGGAATTACCGGGAGATCCGGCAGGTAGAGTAGTCCCGAAACGAGGTTCCACGCGCCGGGTCCGCCCGGGCGCCGTAGTTGATGAGGACTGGCACCATGAGCGGCAGGCACACCGGCGAGCAGCATTCGCACACTGTAGAGGGAACGGATCCCCAGCTGTATGTGGGGGTGCACGATCCTGCCGTCGATGCCGGCCTCCGGCCCGTTCTGCTGCTGCACGGTTTCTCATCCTCCAGCAAGCTCAATTGGGAGGACACCGGCTGGGTGGCTGCGCTGCTCGACGCCGGCCGTCGCGTCATTACGGTGGACCTGCCCGGGCACGGCCGCAGCGGGGCGCCGGAGGACCGGGATTCCTACTCCCCCAGCAGGATCCGGGCGGACCTGCTCCAGGTAGCGTTCGACGCCGGCGTGCGCCCCTTGCAGGACAATGACCCTTCCAGCGGGCTTGACGTGGTGGGTTATTCACTTGGTTCCCGGCTCGCCTGGGAGTTCGGGGCCACCCAGCCCGAGATCGTGCACCGTTTGGTGCTAGGCGGTCCGAACGTCGCCGATCCGCTCGCGGCCTTCGATCTCGTTGCAGCGCAGGATTACCTCGCGGACGGGACCCCGATTGCCGACGAGTCGACCGCCCGGCTCCTGAAGATGGCCCTGCTGCTGCCCAGCAACAACATCTTTGCGCTGCTCTCCCTGGTTGAAGCCATCAAGGCCGAGCCCTACGACCCCGCGGAGGCGGTGCCCCACGTGCCACTGCTCCTGGTGGCCGGCGATAAGGATGAACGGGCCGCCAGCCTGCCGCAGCTCGCCGAGCTCGCCCGCAACGCCGGGGCGACGGCCGAAGAGGTGCTGCTGCCAGGCCGTAACCACACCAACGCGGTCACCAGCCGGGCCTTCAAGCAGGCTGCCATCACCTTCCTCGCCGTCTAGCTACTCCCAGTGCGCCTGCCGGCAGTCTCCTGCTGCGCCTCCCCCGGCGGTAGGCTGAAGTAAGGGCTGGAAAGAGCCGGGAGGGAACCATGCTGACGCGCTTTGAAGACCGCACAGAGGCCGGCGAGAGGCTGGCCGCGGTACTCGGACAGTTCCGTGAGCGGCCCGGCACCGTCGTCCTTGGCCTTGCCCGGGGCGGCATCCCCGTAGCGGCTTCTGCCGCCAAGGCCCTCTACCTCCCGCTGGGAACCGTCCTGGTGCGCAAACTCGGCATCCCGGGACACCAGGAAACGGCGTATGGAGCACTGGCGTGGGCGCGTGGCCGGACGGTCCGCCTGCTCAACAAGCCGCTGGTGGACCGGGTACTGGAGCACGGAGTGCGCCAGGAGCTGCTGGACGAGGTGGAGCACCGCGAACGCGCCGAGCTGCTGCGCCGGGTGGACCTATATCCCGGAACAGACCAGGACTTTTCCGGCAAAACAGTCCTGTTGATTGATGACGGACTGGCCACCGGCGCCACGATGCGCGCCGCCGTCGAAGCCGTCCGAGGGGGTGGAGCGGAAACCGTGGTAGCCGCCGCCCCGGTGGGGTCCATTGACGCGGCGTCATCCGTGGAGCGGGTATGCGACGCCGTGCTGTGCCTGCATCTTCCGGGCAAGTTCCGCGCCGTGGGCAGCTTCTACCGGCATTTCGAACAGCTCACGGACGATGACGCCATCAGCTTCCTGAAGCAGTAGCCATTCTGAAGCAAATGCATGGTGCATCACGACGGCGGGCCCGGACCATTCAGGTCCGGGCCCGCCGCAGTTATGGAAAGAGCCTACGTGGTCAGTGGTGGCTGACGCCCAGCGGCCGACCCTTGGTCTCCTTGGCCAGCAGCACGCCGATGGCCGAGATGACACAGAGCACCATGATGTAGATACCGATGGACCCGGCCCACTTGGTGGTCTGCAGCAGGAATTCGGCGATGGTCGCGGCGAAGGCTCCGCCGAGGATGGCGCCGAAGGCATACCCGATGGAGATACCGGAGTAGCGGACGTTGGCCGGGAACATCTCGGCGTACATGGCGGACATTGGCCCGTAGGACAGGCCGAGTCCGATGGTGAGGACAAACAGTGCCGACCCGTACAGCCAGATGTTCCTGGTGTCGATCAGGGCGAACATGGGAATCATCCAGGCGAAGATGATGGCGTAGCCGGTGAGGAACGTCTTGACCCGGCCGATACGGTCTGAAAGCCAGCCGCCGGCCAGGGTGAAGATCAGCCAGCCGAACGACGCCAGGGTGGTGGCCAGGAGGACCTGGGGCGTAGGCATCTGCAGGGTTCTCGTGGCATAGGCGATAAAGAAGGCGATCAGCAGGTAGCCGGCTGCGTTGTTGCCGATGAAGATCATGGTGGAGTAAAGGACCGGCTTCTTGTGGCTGCGGACGAGTTCACCCAGGGGTGCCTTGCTTTCCTGCTTCCGCGCAGCCATCTCCTGGAAGACGGGGCTTTCAGCGACAGCGCGGCGGATCAGGTAGCCCACCACGATGAGCACGATGGAGAGCAGGAACGGAACACGCCAGCCCCAGGCTCCAAAGTCCTCCTTGGACATGCTGGTGTTCAGGAAGAAAAGCAGGCCGGTGGCCAGGATCATGCCGATGGGCACGCCGATCTGGGGGTAGGCACCAAACAGGCCCCGCTTGTTCAGGGGCGCATGCTCCACGGCCATCAACGCTGCGCCGCCCCACTCGCCTCCTGCCGAGAAGCCCTGGATGATGCGCAGCGTGATCAGGAGGATGGGCGCCCAGGCACCAATCTGCGCGTAGGTGGGCAGCAGGCCAATCAGGGCGGTGGCGGCGCCCATCATCACCAGGGTGAAGACGAGCATTGCCTTGCGGCCCAAGCGGTCGCCGAGGTGGCCGGCCACCACTGCGCCCAACGGGCGGAACAGGAAGCTGATGCCAATCAGGGCAAAGGACAGGATTTGGGCAAGGCCCGGGTTGGACTCATTCAGCGGTGCCAGGAACAGGGGTGACAGCAGCGTTGCAGTCAGCTGGGCAAAGATGAAGAAGTCGTACCACTCGATGGTGGTTCCGACCAGGGTGCCGGCGAGGACTTTGCGCTCTTCCCGCCGGGTGCTCGGACCGGCAAGCGTGTCCACCTTCGAAGGTGTGGTCATTGAAACTCCATTGTTTATTCGGCAGCAGGCTGCCGGGCGCCTTCAGGATTACCGACAGAACGGTCAGTTAGTTGAAAGAGTACTACGAAAGTGTGAGGCAGGACACGGGTTGGCCAATATTGCGGCGATCGCTTGTGGACCAGCGCGGCCAACCGTGGGACATGGACGGCCAGGCGGGAGAGTTCTATATTTGAACCTCCGGTTCCGATTGCGGACAGCACGGAAAGGCGGGTCGCAGCACCAGAACCGGGTGACCGCCGCAGGAGCAACCTAGGATGGACAGCATGACTCGCACCGCCGCAGCCCCTGCCGGAGCAGCGCCGGCGCAGGCTTCGCCCTCCCAGACGCTTTCCCGCGGCATCCGCGCCCTGGAGATCCTCGCGGCTGCGGCGGGGCCGATGACCATCGCCGAGCTCGCCGACGCAATGGGCGTCCACCGCTCCGTGGCGTACCGCATCCTGCGCACCCTCGAGGACCACTCGCTGCTGGTGCGTGACGACGCCGGACGGGTGCAGCCCGGACCCGGACTCGCCGTCCTGGCACGGAGCGTTTCCCGGAACCTCCAGAGTGCAGCGCTTCCCGAACTGACGCACCTGGCCAACACGCTGGACATGACGGCGTTTGTTGCGTTGTGGGACCATCACGACTGCATCACCCTGGTCACTGTGGAGCCGCGTCATTCAGGCGCCACAGTGGCGCAGCATCCCGGGACCAGACACCCCATCAACGCGGGCGCGCCGGGCATCGCCATCCAGTCCGCTCTGACAGAAGCTGAGTGGGACCGGTTGGAGACCGGCGTCCCGTACCGGCCCGAAGCCGACGAAGCGCGGCGCATCGGGTACTCCGCCAGCCACGACGAGGTCATCGCCGGGGTTTCCTCACTTGCCGCGCCCGTCCGGGTGCCGGGCGGGCGCCCGGCAGCACTCGCCGTCGTCTATATCCGCTCCGCCCATGAACCCTCAGCGGTGGGGGCGGCCCTGGCGGAGAGCGCGGCGAGAATCGAACGCCAGCTGGCCTGAGCCTGCCGTCAGCCTGCGTTCCGGCGGCGGAGCACGACGACGGCCGCGGCACCAAGGATGGCCAGCGCGGAGGCGGCGCAGGCAGGGACGAGGAACGCCGCCGCGTAGCCGTGGTCCTGCGCCAGCCGGCCGCCCAGTGCTGAGCCAAGCGCGGTGCCGGCCACAATGCCGCTGGCGAGGGCGGTCATGACCGTCCCGAGCCGCCCCTGCGGTGCCACCACCCCGCCGACGGCGAAGACGGTAACCATGACCGGGCCTACCGGGACACCCAGGATCAGCAGCACGGCCACCATCGCACCCACTGATGAAGGAACCAGCAGGAGGACGGCCAGTCCTGCCATCAGCGCAGCAGAGGCCAACCAGCGCCAGGAAAGGCTGAAACGCTGCGGCCAGTAGGCAACCGAGAGGGCGGCAGCGGCGGAGCTGAGCCCCATCACTGCATACAGCAGTCCGGCGAGTTCCGAGGTGGCGTAGCTGGCGGAGAAAGAGCTCAACGCCGCCTGCGTTGAGCCGAAGAACGTGCCCATGCACACCATGGCAACCACCGGCAGGACGACGGCGGCCGGCATCCTGCACTCCTTGCGGCCCGCCGCCCGAGGTGCGCGGCGTGCCGCCGGCACTGCCCTGTGGGTGCGGTGGGTGGCGAAAGCCGGCACCAGCGTGACGGTCATGGCGGCCGCCAACGCGAGCGGAAGCCAGGGTGCCAGGAGGCTGGCGAGGATTCCCACGAGCGCGGGTCCCAGCACAAACGTCACTTCATCGGCTGTGCTTTCGTACGACAATGCCGTGTCAAGGTCCCGCCGGTTGTCCGAGTCAGTGCCTTGCGACGTCAGCGCCATCCACCGGACCCGGGCCAACGGACCAACCTGCGGGCAGCTGGCTCCTGCCAGGAAGGCAGCGGCCAGCACGGCGCCCGGAAATCCCGCAGGCGATCCCATCGAAGAAGCTGCAAGGATCAAAGCCACCACGGCCACGGTATTGAGGGCTGCAGCGAGCAGCAGGACAGGACGTTGGCCGCGCCTGTCCGCGAGGGACCCCAGGACCGGAGCTCCCAGGGCGGAGCCGATGCCCACCGCACCCGCGGCGGTCCCACCCAGCGCGTAGGAACCGCTGTTGGACGTGACGAGGGTCAGAGTGCCAACCGTGAGCATGGCCAAGGGCAGCCGGGCAAAAAGACCTAAGGGAAGGAAGCCGCGGCCGGCAAGATGCGGAAGCCTGGCGAACCGGCCGCCGGAGGCAGGCTGCGGTTTGGCAGGAGCATGCGGGGCGGGAGGGGCGGGCTGCCCCGGTGTGGAGGTCTGGCCAGGTGAAAGGGAAGTGGAGGAGTTCAATTGCGGGCTCGTTCAGTCATGCGCATCGTCCCTCCTCCCGATGCGCCGAACCCGGTAACTTTCCAAGTATATCCGGCCTTCCTTGCTCCCTCAGACGGGGACCTCCAAGGCTTCGGCTATCCGCAGCGTGGACCCGTTCCTGGTCTTCAGTACCTGCAGCTGCATGCCGATCCGTTGCTTCATCTCCCCTACATGGCTGACAAGTCCCACTACCCTGCCGCCGTCGCGCAGGCCTTCGAGGGCATCCATCACCTGTTCCAGGGACTGCTCGTCAAGGCTGCCAAAGCCTTCGTCGACAAAAAGCGTCTCGATTTCGACCCCGCCCGACTCCTGCTGCACAACGTCTGCCAGTCCGAGTGCCAGGGAGAGCGACGCCATAAAGGATTCACCCCCGGACAAGGTGGACGTGTCCCGGCGGTGCCCGGTCCACTGATCCACCACTTCAAGGCCCAGCCCTGACTTTGCACCGCGCGCCGCCTTCGCATCCGTGTGCTGCAGGAGGTACCGACCATCACTCATGGCCACCAGGCGTTCAGACGCGGCCAAGGCCACCTGCTCCAGCCGGGCTGCCAGTACATAGCTGTTCAGGCTCATCCGGTACGTGTTGTCTCCCCTGCCGGCGGCCGCGTCCGCCAGGCCGGAAAGCATGCGGGCACGCTCCGCAGGCCCGCGGGCGGACCCGGCCAGTTCCTCGTAGCCCGCACGAATGGAGGTCAATGACTCGAGGCAGCGCTCGGCCAGGCCTGCTGCCAAGGCCGCATCACGTGCTTCCTTCGCGGCAGCTGCAGCCGCGGCCTGCAGGTCGGCGAGCTGGTGCTCATCCGGTACAAGTCGGGCAGCCGCCTCCTCCAGGGCAAGCACAATATCCTCTGATGCGAACAGCTCCGCCACCCTTGCGGCTTCGTCCTGGACAGACCGCATGTCGGCTTCCAGGGCAGCTGCTGCACCGGCGTCCAGCAAGTTTTTGCGGGCCTCCTCAGCGGTGGCGAAGCCGGATTCCGGCAACGCCTGCTCCAGCTGCTCCAGCGCCTCCGCAACCTGGGCTTTGGCAGAGCGCAGTTCGGCCTGGGCGTCAACGGCTTTGCCCAACATCGCCGCAGCGTTTTCCAGGGCACGCAACCGGCGGTCCAAACTGCGGTGGCCTGCCCTCAGCCCTGCCAACGCGTGATCCAGGGAGGACGACTGTTCAGCCACGTCCGCAAGGGAGGAACCGACCTGGACCAGCTCGGCCTCGGTGGCGGCGCGGGAAGCCTGTGCTGCTGCAACGTCGGCTTCAAGGGCTTCAAGCCGCGACCGTACCGCCGCGAGCTCCTTGACTGCCTGTTCAGCATCGGCTGCGGCGCGACGCGCTTCCCGGGCCGCCCCGGCGGCTTCCTCCTTGGCTGTTTCCCCGCCTTGGCCGGCGAGGACGGCTACCACTTGGTTTGCCTCGGCCAGCTTCTGTCCTGCCGCTGCAAACTCGGCTTCGGCAGCTTCATGGAGCTGGTGGGCTGCTTCCTCCTCCTGCGCGAGTCCCGGGCCGCCCCCATCAGCCGCCGCCGGCAAGGGGTGGTCGGGGCTTCCGCACACCGGGCACTGTTCTCCCTCGACCAGCTTGGCAGCGAGCTCGGCAGCGGCATTGGCCAGCCGCTGCTCCCTGATATCAAGCCAGCGCCGTTTGGTCTCCAGCCGGTTCTCCCGGGAGGCGTCGTGTTCCAGCTTGGCCGCGTCGCGGACTGCCGAGGCCGCAGCATAGCGCCGCACCACGTCCAGTAATTCCTCCGCCGCCGTTGCTTCCTTCGCGCGCAGGGCCGCCCCGCCGGCACGCTCCTCCAATGGCACCAGGGTGTCGGAGAGGGCCGAGCGCTCGTTGAGGAAGCCCTCCACACGTTGCGCCAGTTCGGCGCTGGTTTCGGTAAGGTCCTGCTGTTTGGTCACCAGCTGCTGGTGTTTCGACCGGAGCGCCTTATAGCGGTCTTCGTCCGGAAGCCTTGCTTCGACCACCGCCAGCAAGGACCGGATCCGGTTCAATTCGTCCGCTGCACCAGGAACCTCCGCCGGTCCGGACAGATCCAGTGCGTCGGTTGCCGCAGAGCCGAGATCCAGTTGGGCGAGTTCAGGGTTTTCATCGGAAGCCAGGCGAAGCAACGTAAAAGCAGACTCCATGGCGCCGGCTACACGCCGGACTTTGACCGCTCCCGCATCCACGGTGCGCAGTTGTCCGGCGAGTACCTCGGCCTGCCGGTGCCGGCCAAGCCGGAGTTTCAGGCTCTCCAGCCGCGGCGCGGCGTCCTGCACGGCTGCCTGCCGTGCCGTCGCTTCCGCCAGCCTGCGATGCCGGTCCCTGCGTGCGGTCTCGACGGCGATGCTCCGGGCACGTTCCTGACTTGCCGATTCCGCGGTTCCCGCCTGGTCAGCCAGTTCGCGCAACCGTTGCGCGGCGGCATCCTTCAGCCAGTCAAGCCTTGCGGCAGGGTTGTCCGGGGCCTGGCCATCGGCCTCTTCAAGCTGCAGGCTTGCCGCTTCCGACTCTGCCCGGGCCACCAGCAGCTCAAGCTGGCCGGCAAGGACGGACACTTCCTCCTTGGCTGCCTGTGCCTGCCGGGACAGCTCCTGTTCAACTTCTTCGAACCGCTCCGTGCCAAAAAGCTTCTGCAAAAGCTCGAGCCGGTCAGTGGCCTTAGACCGCAGGAAAGCTGCAAAATCACCCTGCGGCAGCATCACCACCCGGGTGAATTGCTCACGGTCCATTCCCAGCAGGGCGAGTATTTCCGCGCCTGCTTCGTCACTGCGCGCCGATTTCTCGGTCCATGCCCCGTCCACGCGTTCGCGCAGGAGGGTTTTGGCCTGCTGGGTGGTGAACCCGTTCCTGCCCCTGGCGCTGGGTTTTTCCCAGGCAGGCGAACGCGTTACCTCGAAGCGGCGGCCCTGGGCGGAAAACTCGCAGCTCACGGCGGGTTCGTGGCCCGGCTCGGCGTGGTCGCTGCGCAGGCGTTTGCCGTCCTGGCGCGCTCCCGGAACTGAGCCGTACAAGGCGAAGCAGATGGCGTCCAGCACACTCGTTTTTCCCGCACCGGTGGGGCCGTTGAGCAGGAAAAGGCCGTGTGCGCTGAGCCTGTCGAAATCGACCTCCTCGGTGCCGGCAAAGGGACCGAACCCGGAGATGCGGAGGCGGTGGATCCTCATCGTGAGACCTCCTGGAGGCGGACATTCTCCAGGGCACCGGCGAGCGCAGCCTTCTCGGCGTCGTCCGGAAACCGGCCGCGAACGTGCTCAAGGAAGCCGCAGCATACGGCGAGGTCGTCGGGGGCTTCAGCGAGCCTGCTGCTGTACGTTGAGGCAGCGGCGCCAAGTCCGCCCTCAGGGTCAAACCCCAGCACCAGGGTGTCAGGGAAACGTGAGCGAAGACGTTCCATTGCCCGGGCCGGACGCTGGGCGTCGGTCAGGGTCACCTGGCAGTAGGCGGTTTCAGCCCAGGAGTACTCAGCCGATTCGAGCAGTTCGGCCAAGGGACCACGCAGCACGGCCAGGGTTCGCGGGGCATCCCACAGGATTTCCTGGACACCAGTCACGCCGTCGGCTTCGATGTCTATGAGCCATGCCCCCTTCCGGTGGGAAGCTTCGGAGAAGGAGTAGGCGAGCGGGGATCCGGAGTACTTGACCTGGGGCGACAGGGACTGCCGCCCGTGCAGGTGGCCCAGTGCCGTGTAACTGAACCCGTCAAAGAGATCCAGGGGGACGGCGCCCACCCCGCCGATGCTGAGGTCGCGTTCGCTGTCCGAGCTGATGCCGCCGCTGGCAAAGGTATGGGCGAGCACCACGGAGTGGACTGTTTGGGAGGCTGAGCGGCGTTCGATGTCCTGGCGGATGCGTTCCGTTGCCGCGCGGGTTACCTCGAAGTGGCTGGCGGCCTGGACGCCCAGCTGTTCTGCCACCAGCCGTGGTTCGAGCCAGGGTATGCCGTAAATGGCCACTACCGCTTCACCCGCAGAGGTTCCCCCGGCAGACCCGGCGCCCGCAGGAAGCAGCAGGGGCTGGTCCAGGCTCTCCAGCCTGGTCCGGAGGTGCACTCCGCCGCGCTCCAGCAAACGCGAGGCAAACCCCAGGCGGATGGCGGAGTCATGGTTGCCGCTGGTGAGCACCACCTGGGCTCCCGCCGACGTCAGCCGGACCAAGGCGTCGTCAAGCAGGTGGACCACATCCACCCCGGGCAGGGCGCGGTCGTAAACGTCCCCGGCGATCAGCACAACGTCCACTGCATACCGGGTGACGGCGTCCACCAGCTGGTCCACAAAGGACCGCTGCGCATCCAGCATCCCTACGCCGTGGAAGGACCGGCCCAAATGCCAGTCCGATGTGTGAAGTAACCTCATGTTTCTAAGCTATCGGCTGCCACTGACACTTCCGGACACCGCCGCAAGCGCCCGGATCAGCCACGCTTTCCCTCGAAGAACTCCTGGGCTTCGCTGGCTTCACCCGCCGGGTCCTTTCCGCTCGTTGCACCCTGTTCGGCGGTCTCCACCGCATTCCCTCCGCCGGCTTCGCCCCGGCGTCCGGCGTCAGCTTCGTCGCCTGCACGCCCGGTTCCCCCGAAGCTCCTGAAGACAAGCCCGGCCACGGCAGCGCCCACCAGCGGAGCGGCCACAAACACCCATACCTGTTCAAGTGCCCATCCCGAGCTGAACACGGCTGAGGCAACAGCCCGGGCGGGGTTGAAGGGCAGGTTGCCGACGGACTGTCCCAGCTGCAGGAGAACGGCAAAGGACAAACCCACTGCGACTGCCGCGGCTGGGCTGCTTGCCTTGTCCCTGCCGGCCGTACCGAGGAAGACGGCCACGATGATTGCGGCTCCGATCAACTCCAGGAGGAGTACTGCCGCCAGCGGCGCCTGGATGATGGAGTGTTCGCCGAAGCCGGCCGTTACGGTGTCGAACGCGGTCCGGCTGTCGGCTATGCCCGGCAGCGTGCGCAGGATCCCGTAGAGGGCAAGGCCCGCAAACACGCCCCCGGCCAGCTGGGCCCCGGCATAGGCGGCGGCCGCGCCTGGACGGATCCGGCCGGCAAGGAGATGGCCGGCCGTGATGGCAGGGTTGAAATGGCCACCTGAAACGTGTGCAAAAGCGAGCATTACGGCCGTTACCGCAAGGCCTGCGGCAAGGGCGGCAGGCAAGGGGCTCGATTGCGGAATGTTGAACAGCGGCACGCCCAGTCCGGCCAGGGTCAGGAAGAAGCTGCCGAACGCTTCAGCCGTCAACCGGGGCAGAAGCCCTGGCAGGGCTGCTTCAGGGCCGGACGGCTGCGGTGCATCGTGACGGGCCGGGACAGGCGTGCTCATGGTGGTGACCTTCAGGTAGGCGGACGGGGTTGCCTTCAGGCAACCCCGGGATTATTCCAGCGCCGGCTGTGCGTTCGCTGGAGGGAGCGGCGCGAAGCCCGCGCCGACACGGGTCAAAGAGCCCCGGCCCACCACGGTAAATTTACTGCATGAGCATCGAGCCGGACACATCCACGCCCTCCCTCAAGTCCCGCATCCACGGCTGTCTCCTGGGCGGCGCACTTGGTGACTCACTGGGCTACGCGGTGGAGTTCGATTCGATCGAGCAGATCCGCGCCCGCTTCGGTGCAGCCGGTGTGACCGGCTTTGAAGACCTGGCAGGAATGAGCCACTTCTCTGACGACACGCAAATGACGCTCTACACCGTTGACGGCCTTGTGGAGGCGCTGGAATGGGCGAACTCCGGGGTAGGCGCCGACGTCAACGCCTGCCTGTGGCTCGCGTACCTGCGCTGGCTCGCAACGCAGGGCGAACCGGCCCCGGCATCCGCCCCGGCGCCCCAACCGCGCTGGATCGATGGGCAGTCGGCCCTTCACCAGCGGCGGCATCCTGGCAAGGCGTGCATCTCGGGCCTGGCGACGGGCGAAATGGGCACCTCCGTCCGGCCCGTAAACCCCGAGTCGAAGGGTTGCGGCACGGTGATGCGGTCCGCTCCGTTTGGGCTGATTCCGCATATAACGGCCGACGCCGTCTACAAGTTGAGTTCCGACGCCGCCTCCCTGACGCACGGCCATCCGTCAGCCCGCCAGAGCGCCGGAACCTTCAGCCTGCTGATCCACCGTCTCGTCGCGGGTGACGGGCTGCGGGAAGCGGCCGCCGAAGCCCTCGCCCACGCCACAGGGTTCGATGGGGTGGCTCCCGAACTGCCCCACCGGCTCGAGGGCGCACTCCGGCTGGCCGGCAAGGGCATCGTGACGCCGGAGGAACTCGTCCAGGCACTCGGCGAGGGATGGGTGGCTGAGGAAGCACTCGCCGTCGCACTTTACGCTGCCCTGGCCACCCTTCCCGACACGGGCGCACCGCCAGCGGACCCCGTGCAGCACTTCCGCGAGGCGGTGGCCCTTGCCGTCAACCACAGCGGCGACAGTGATTCGACCGGCTCACTTGCCGGGAACATCCTGGGCGCCTTCTACGGCGAGGATTGCCTGCCCGGCGAATGGCTTGCGGCGCTGGAATCACCGGAGGTCATCCGCGGCATGGCCGACCAGCTCGTGGCGGTTACGTCCGCCGAAGGCTGACGTTGTTGCAGGCCTCGCAGATAACCTCCGGTATCAGGCCGCGCCGCTGCAGGAATCCGATCACACAGCCAAGGCAAAAGCCGGCGAACGCTTCGAGTGACGCCGGGTGGCAGCTTTGTTGCGCCGCATGAACCCGGCGGGCAGGCCTCAGGCGCTGACGGCTGCGGCGGCGAAACTTCCCACCATCTGCAGGAACTCCCCCTCGGACAGGACCTCGATGGCCTGGCCGCGCTCGTGGAGCTCCAGGACGCGCCGGGCTTTGCCCGTGAGCCTCCCGGAGCGGAGGTCTGAAGCGACAAAACCGTCCCCCACCACCAGGACGGTGGTGCGTCCGGTGACCCTGCTCTCCGGCCGGGCACCGAGCTCCGCCGACCGCAGCTTCGCTTCCGGCCGGCCCAGGGAGAGCTGTCCCGTAAAAACAACCGTCTGGCCGTAGAGCGGGTGGCCGGGGTGCGCATGCGGGTTGGGGTCCGGGTTGGCCCCCTCCTCGGGCCAGCCTGCCTGAAACGGCCTGACCAGTGCCGCTCCGCTGCCTGCCGCACCGGAGATCGCGGCCAGGCTCGGCTTGGACAACGCGTCCCGCGCCGGGTCGAAGGCCTCCTGGCGGGGCATCACGAGCCCCAGGGAAAGGTACAGCTCCGCGATGCTGTTGGCTCCGTTGCGGCGGGCGATGTCGATGAGGATGCCTGCGCAGGCACGCGCATCTTCGGCGGCGTCGTGGTGCTTGACCAGGGGCACGCCGGCTTCCTCGGCGGCAAACGGCAGGGAGTTCGAAACCAGCGAATAGCACCGGCGGGAAAGCATCACGGTGCAGACGTAGTCGTAGGCCGGGCCGGACAGTCCTGAGACCTCCAGTCCAGAGCGGATGACGCCCAGGTCAAAAGCGGCATTGTGCGCGGCGATGATGTCATCGCCCATGAAGGCGCCAATTTCCGGGAAGAGCTCCCCGAAGCGCGGCATTCCGGCGACGTCACGGGCGCTGATGCCGTGGATACGCACGTTGTGGTAGTCAAAGTGGTCATGGTTGGCCGGCGGCCGCATCAGCCATGAGGCTTCCTCGACAATCCGTCCGCCCCGGACCTTCGTCAATCCCACGGCACAGGGCGAGCCCCGGAATCCGTTCGCAGTCTCGAAGTCGATCGCCGTAAAGTCCAAACCCACGGGCCAACCTTACCGCCGGGGGCTGGGCTTCCGGCGTCAGCCGTGCGGTCCTGTCATGGATATCACCCTTCCGGATGGTGGCCGGAACCACGCTTCGGCCGGGGCCTGAGGTGCGTCAAGTACCCTTGAGTGGTGAACTTTCCTGTGATGAACGACTTCGCTGTGTCCATGCTGGGTGGTGCGGGACCGGTGCAGCCACAGCTGGCATCCTTCCTGCCCGACTGGCTGAACCCCCAGGTCTTCCTGGCCGATCCTGCCCTGGCACCCTGGGTGGTCCTGCTGGTGTGCGGCATCGTCTTCGCGGAAACCGGCCTGCTGGTGGGCTTCTTCCTGCCGGGAGACTCCATGCTTTTCACCGCAGGCCTGCTGGTGGCCACGGGCACCATCAAGTTCAACGTGTGGCTTTTTGCGCTGTTGATCATGGTGTCGGCCATTATCGGCAACCAGACCGGTTATCTGATTGGTTCCAAAGCCGGCCCGGCCATTTTCAACAAGCCCAACTCCCGCCTCTTCAAGCGGGAGAACGTTGAGAACGCACACGCGTTCTTCGAAAAGCATGGCGGCAAGGCCCTGATCCTGGCCCGCTTCGTCCCGATCATCAGGACCTTCGTCCCGGTCATCGTCGGCGTCGCCCAGATGAACAAAAAGAAGTTCTTCCTCTTCAACGTGATCGGCGCTGTCCTGTGGGGCGGCGGGGTGACGCTCCTGGGTTACCTGCTGGGTGACCGTATCCCCTGGGTCCGCGAAAACCTGGACATCATCTTCATTGCCATCGTCCTGGTCTCGGTCCTGCCCATTGGCGTGGAAGTCCTCCGCGGCGTGTCGGCAAAGCGCCAGGCGAAGGCCTACGGCACCGACCCGGTGGACGAGTTCATCGAGGAGCATGCCCCCGAGAGCGAGCACAAGACACCGCGCGATATCCACGAGGGCGTCCGCATCGAGGAACCTGCCCCGGAGGACGAGGGCAAGGCACCGCGCGATATCCGCGAAGGCACCCGCTCAGACTAGGTTGCCTGGTGCTGTCCGTGCCGGCGGCAAGATCACTGTTAAACGGCTGTGCTCCCCGTTCCGGCGGGGAGCACAGCCGTTTAAGGAACGGCCAGGGCGGTTACCGGTCCCGGAGGGCCTCAACGACGGCTGGCAGGAGAGCCCGGAAGGCCTTGCCGCGATGGCTGATGGCGTTCTTCTCGTCGGCGGACAGTTCCGCACAGCTTCGCTCTTCCCCCGCCGGCTGCAGGACGGGGTCGTAGCCGAAGCCGCCACCGCCACGCGGTTCCCGCAGGAGGACCCCCTCCAGCTGCCCGTATTCCACCACCTCGCGCCCGGGTCCGCCGTCGGATCCGGGTACTGCCAGCGCAGCCGCACAGACGAAAGCCGCGCCCCGGTGGGCATCCGGCACGTCTGAAAGCTGGTTCAGCAGGAGCCGCAGGTTCGCTTCGTCGTCGCCGTGGCGGCCGGCCCACCGGGCCGAGAAAATTCCCGGCGCCCCGCCCATAACGTCCACGGCAAGGCCGGAGTCATCGGCGATGGCCACCAGCCC
This sequence comes from Arthrobacter sp. Z1-9, assembly GCF_054792695.1. Lineage (NCBI taxonomy): Bacteria > Bacillati > Actinomycetota > Actinomycetes > Micrococcales > Micrococcaceae > Arthrobacter > Arthrobacter sp. Z1-9. The sequence goes on from NZ_CP096456.1 coordinate 2,567,671, forward strand.
CGTTGCCTCGGCGACAGCGCGCGCCTTCAGCAGCGAATTTTCCGCGAAGGTAACACCGGTTTCGATGACGTCGGGGGCACCCGCCGCCGCTGCATCCACCACCTGTGTGTCGACGTCGAGCCCCGGCACCTGCCCCCGCAGTAGTTCGCGCAACTCCCGGAGTTTGCCTTTGTTATGGGTGGCAAGCACCAGGCGCGGAGCGGCGGGCGCCGCGCTCACAGGGTGTCTGCCAGGGTTTCGCGCTGGATTGCGGCGAGCTGGGTGGTGCCCAGCAGGGCCAGGTCCAGGAGCTGGTCCAGTTCGGCGCGGTCGAAGGGTGCGCCCTCGGCGGTACCCTGCACTTCCACGAACTTGCCGGAGCCCGTGACCACCACATTCATGTCGGTCTCCGCCCGGACGTCCTCAACGTATGGCAGGTCCAGCATGGGAACGCCGTCAATGATGCCCACTGACACCGCCGCGATGGTGTCGATGAGGGGCTGGGCGTTCTTTGCGATCAGCTTGTTGTCACGGGCAAACCTGATGGAGTCAGCGAGCGCAACATAGGCCCCCGTGATGGCTGCGGTCCGGGTTCCGCCGTCAGCTTGGAGGACATCGCAGTCCAGCACGATGGTGTTTTCACCCAAAGCCTTGGTGTCGATGATGGAACGCAGGGAACGGCCGATGAGCCGGGAGATCTCGTGGGTGCGTCCGCCGATTTTGCCCTTGACCGATTCGCGGTCGGACCGCGTGTTCGTGGCCCTCGGCAGCATGGCATACTCGGCCGTAACCCAGCCGCGGCCCTCACCCTTAAGCCAGCGCGGGACACCCGGCGTGAGCGAAGCGGTGCACAGGACCCTGGTGTTGCCGAACTCGATCAGGGCCGATCCTTCAGCCTGGTTGGACCATCCGCGGGTAATGCTGATGGGCCGGAGCTGGTCCGGGGCGCGGCCGTCGGCGCGCACAATGGGCACTGCAGTTGCTTCAGAAGTCATGCCTTTAGCTTATCCACTGCAGCCCGCCGCGGGATTCCAGGTGCCCACCGCCAAGGGTGCTGCCCAAAAATCGTTTCCTAGATGGTGTAGTGGACGCCCGCGACTGCCACGGCGACGTCGCCGCCGAAGACGGGCCGGGCCTCGGCCATCACGGTGGTCTGCGAGGTCCACACCGGAATGTGCGTCAGCAGGAGCCGGCGGGCTCCGGCAGCCGCGGCGGCCTCCCCTGCGCGCTTGCCGGTCAGGTGCACATCCTTGATGCCATCATCGCGGCCTTCTTCAAACGCTGCCTCGCAGAGGAACAGGTCCGCATCCTTGGCGGCCTCCTCCAGCCCGGCGCAGGAATCTGTGTCACCGGAGTAGGTCAGGGTCCTGGTGACGTTGTTGCCTGCCTTGTCCGGCTCCACCACTTCCACGCGCAGGGCGTAGCACTCCTCGATGGGGTGGTTGACGGCGAAGGGAGTCACGGTGAAGGGACCCACTGTCACAGCTTCGCGTTCCGCCCAGTTGGTGAAGTCGAACTCCTCATGCATCCCCGGGTCCAGCTCGAGCCCGTAGGCGGTGGCCATCCGGTCTGCCGTGGCGGCCGGTCCCCACACGGGAATGCGCCCGCGGCCCCAGCCGCCCGGCTTCCACCGGACGGCCACGTGCAGGCCGCAAAGGTCCATGCAGTGGTCCGGGTGGAGGTGGGTGAGGAAGATCGCGTCGATGTCCTCAAGGTCGGTGTAGCGCTGGATGGCGCCCAGCGCACCGCTGCCCAGGTCCATGACCACCTTCCAGGTCCGCTCGCCGTCGTTCGCCGTCAGGAGGTAGCACGACGCCGGGGAGCCGGGGCCGGGGAAGGATCCGGTGCAGCCTACGATGGTGAGCTTCACTGGCCGGTGCCTCCGGTCACTGAGCTCCCCACGAAGTTGGAGATCCGCGGGCGGTTGCGGGCACTCTGCGCGGCCGCAATCATCTCCGGGGTGATGCGGGCCAGGCTGCCGGTGGGGTATTGGGCGGACACGTGGTCGACGTGCCGGACTGAAAGCACCTCGGGGCCCAGGAACCTGCGGGCCAGTGCCTCGAACTGGCCTGCGTCCCCCGTTGCCACGAAGTGGTGTTCCGGCGGGGCGGCGTCGGTGCGCTGCAGGTCGTGGGTGGCGAGGGCCCGGTACACGTCCTTGGCTGTTTCCTCCGCGCTGGACACGAGGGTGACGTCCGCTCCCATAACGTAGGAGATGACGCCGGTGAGCAGCGGGTAGTGCGTGCAGCCCAGGACCACTGTGTCCACGCCGGCAGCCCTCAGCGGCGCGAGGTACTCCTCAGCGACCGCCAGCAGGGCCGGGCCGGTGGTGATGCCGGCTTCCACGTAGCTGACGAACTCCGGGCAGGCCACTGACGTGATTTCCAGGTCCGGCGCGGCCGCGAAAGTGTCCTCGTAGGCCCGGGAGCCTACCGTGGCGGACGTGCCAATGACGCCCACCCTTCCGCTGCGGGTAGCGGCAACGGCACGGCGCACCGCCGGCTGGATGACCTCGATGACGGGGATGCCGTACCTGGCGGTGTACCGTTCCCGGGCATCGCGCAGCACAGCGGCCGACGCCGAGTTGCAGGCTATGGTGAGCAGCTTGACGCCGGAGTCCACCAGTTCGTCCATCACGCCCAGGGCGTTGGCCCTGACTTCCGCGATGGGCAGGGGCCCGTACGGTCCGTGCGCCGTGTCCCCGACGTAGAGGATGGATTCGTTGGGAAGCTGGTCGATGATGGAGCGTGCCACCGTCAAACCGCCTACGCCGGAATCGAAGACACCGATGGGCCGTGATTCCACGGCGGCGGCCGGGAGGTCGCTGGCTGCGGATACCGCTGCAGCGCCTGCTGACGGATCCATGCTCGAGGCTTTTGTCATGATTATTCGAGGATAGGTCTTCCCTGCAGCGTCAGGCACCATCTTGTGGCCTGTGACTCATGTCTAATTTGTCACAGGGCCGGGACGGGAGCGCCCGGCCGGTCAACGGCGGGTATCCAGGGCCTGCAGCATGGCCTGGACCAGCGACTCCTGCAGCCAGGTGGCGAAGTTGTAGACCAGGGCCAGGTAGCTTTCCACGTCCTCGGCCTGGGACCAGTCCTGCATCTGGTGGACGTGCTCGGCATCCTCCTCATCCTGGATGTCCAGCCGTTCGGCCAGCACAAGCCGGACGTCGTTCAGGGCCATTGACCAGTGCCGCGCGCCGTCCGCACTGAGCACGATCTCGTCCTTGTCCAGGTCAAGTGCCGCCGCGCGGAGGGCGCCGATCTTTGTTTCCCGGAGCGAACGCTCGGTGAGCTGGCGGAACTCAAGTGACGCGGCGCCGTCGTCCTTCATCACGTTGGGCAAAAGCCGCTTCACTGCCCTGTCCGAGGGCTCGGCAACGTCCATGTCCAGCCCGATCAGTGCTGCCAGCGGATCCTGGCCCTTGCGCTCCTCCGGCTGGAGCATGGAGATGACGTCGTCGATGAGGCTCCGCAGCAGTTCCCGTTCGGCCGGCTCCAAATAGCCGGTGATGCCTTTGAGCCCGTACTTGAACGCCTTAGCCACGTTTCCCCTTACCCTGGCCCGGTCCGCCGGACTTGCCTGAATTGCCGCCTGGTCCGCCGCTGGCCTTCTCCACCGTGGCCCACAGCCCAAAGCCGTGCATGGCGACGGCATGGCGCTCCACCTGTTCCTTGCTGCCCGAAGCAACAATGGAGCGGCCCTTCTTGTGGACCTCCATCATGAGCTTGTTGGCTTTGCTTTCGGGGTAGCCAAAGTAGCTTTGGAACACGTAGCTCACATAGCTCATGAGATTGACGGGGTCATTCCAGATCACCAGGTTCCACGGGATGTCCGGTGCGGCGAGGAAGTCGGTTGACTCCGCCGTGCCGGTCCGGGTGCCCTCTTGCGTATCAGGGCCGAGCGCAACGCTTAAGGTCATCTGTCCATTCTATGGGGAGGAGAGGCCCACGCCGGATGGGCCCACACCGGCGAGGGCCCCGCGGCGAAGCGAAGCAAGACGTGGCAGCCGGTGGATGGGCCCACACCGGCGAGGGCCCCGCGGCGAAGCGAAGCGAGACGTGGGAGCCGGTGGGGACTAGAGTGACTTTCGTGAGCACCTCAGCCGGCTGGGACCATCCCCGCACGTCCTTTTACACTGACCACTACGAGCTGACCATGCTGCAGGCGTCGCTTCATTCAGGCGCCGCGCACCGCAAGTCCGTTTTCGAGGCCTTCGCCCGGCGGCTGCCGGACGGCCGTCGGTACGGCATCGTGGCCGGTACGGGCCGGCTGCTGGAAGGCATCGCGAATTTCCGCTTCGGAGAGGCCGAACTGGACTTCCTGGCCCGCACGAAGGTGGTCAATGACCAGACGCTGGAGTACCTCGCGTCCTACCGTTTCTCCGGCGATATCTGGGGCTATCCGGAAGGTGAAGCCTACTTTCCGAACTCCCCCATCCTCATCGTCGAGGCCACCTTCGGCGAAGCGTGCATGCTGGAGACGTATCTGCTGTCCGTGCTGAACCACGACAGCGCCATCGCCTCCGCCGCGTCCCGGATGGTCAGTGCCGCCGGCGGCCGCCCCTGCATTGAGATGGGCTCCCGGCGCACCCATGAGGAAGCGGCGACGGCCTCCGCCAGGGCAGCCATCATTGCCGGGTTCGACAGCACGTCGAACCTGGAGGCGGGAATCCGCTACGGAATCAAGACAGTGGGCACCGCCGCCCACTCCTTCACCCTCCTGCATGACACGGAGCGCGACGCCTTCGAGGCCCAGATTGCGTCCCTGGGCGAGTCCACGTCCCTGCTCGTGGACACGTACGACGTCGAGACGGCCGTGCGCACGGCCGTGGACCTTGCGGGCCCGCGGCTTGGGGCGGTCCGGCTGGATTCGGGCGACCTCGTGGCCCAGGCCCAATGGGTCCGCCAACTCCTGGACAACCTCGGCAACGAAAACACCAAGATTGTGGTCACGTCCGACTTGGACGAGTTCGCCATCGCCGCCCTGCAGTCCGCCCCCGTGGATTCCTACGGGGTGGGCACCTCACTGGTCACAGGGTCCGGCGCCCCGACTGCCAGCATGGTCTATAAGCTGGTGAGCCGCACGGACGATGACGGGGACTTCGTCTCCGTCGCCAAAGCCGCCAAGAACAAGGGCAGCGTGGGCGGGCGGAAGTACGCGCTGCGGAAACTGGACGAACGGGGCATTGCCACTGCGGAGGTGGTAGGTGTGGGCCACCGGCCCGACGACGACGGCAATGACCGTCCCCTGCTGCAGCAGTTCATGAAAAACGGTGAGCTGATGCCGGGGTGGACCGGCCATGAAGGGGTCCTCCGGGCACGCCGGCGCCACGCCGAGTCCATGGCTGAACTGCCGGCCGTGGTTAACCGCCTCCAGCGCGGCGAAGCAGCCATCCCCACTATTTACGAGGAGAACTGATGTCCCGGGCCCTGATCATCGTTGACGTCCAGAATGATTTTTGCGAAGGCGGTTCGCTCGCCGTGGCCGGCGGCGCGGCGGTGGCCGGTGCCATCAGCGAATACGTGGATGCCCACCACAGCGAATTCGACCACATCGTGGCCACCCAGGACTGGCACATCAACCCCGGAGACCACTTCTCCGAGACCCCTGACTTCATTGACAGCTGGCCGCCGCACTGCGTGGCCGGAACCCGCGGCGCCGAGCTCCACCCGGACCTGGACACCGAGTACATCGACGCCTATTTCCAGAAAGGGCAGTTTGCTGCCGCGTACTCCGGCTTCGAGGGACTGCAGGCGCCGGAAGACGCCGTGCCCACCGGGGAACGGCAACCCGGCGCCCTGCCCGGCGCCGGCGACGCGGACAGGTATGCCGCGGCCGAGGATGCCATCGGCCTGGACGACTGGCTGCAGAGCAACGACGTCGAGGACGTGGTGGTGGTGGGCATAGCCACCGACTACTGCGTCAAGGCAACCTCCCTTGACGCCGTGCAGGCGGGCTACTCCGTGACGGTCATCCGTTCCCTGACGGCGGGGATTGCGGAGGACCTCGAGGAAGCGGTCACGGAGATGGAACTCGGCGGCGTCGACGTCGCCTGATTGGTCGTAACTGCAAAAGCGGCCCGGCACACTTGTACCGGGCCGCTTTTGCAGAGCACTGCTATTTCCTGCCGATGAACCAGTCCTGGAGCTTTCGCAGGCGGGACTGCAGCTGTTCTTCGTTGGCCTGCGCCACCGGCGGGCCGCCGCAGACAGTCCGCAGCTTGGTGTGCACCACGCCGTGGGGCGTGCCGGTCCGTGCCGACCAGGCAGCCACGTTTTTGGCCAGCTCGTTCCGCAGATCCATGAGCAGCCGGTGGTCCGGTACGGCCGGAGCCGCGGGTTCCGTGCCGGCCGCGGAGGCGGACGACTTCCGGTTTTTCCGGTTGAGTTGCTCGTGCTGGCGCTGGCGGAGCAAAGTGCCCACCTGTTCGGCGTCCAGCAGCCCGGGGATGCCCAGGAAGTCCATTTCATCGTCGGAGCCCACTTCGCCGCCCGTGCCGAACTCGCCGCCGTCGAACAGGACGCGGTCAAAGGACGCCTGGGAGTCCAGGGCCTCAAACTTGCCCTTTGTAAGGCTGTCGGAGGCCTTGTCCTCGCGGTTGGCTTCGGCCATCAGCGAGTCTTCAGGGGTGAAGAGCCCGTCCCCATCCTCCTTCTCCGGCCGGTCCAGGGCGTGGTCCCGTTCCGCCTCCATGGAGTTGGCCAGCGCCATCAGCTGGGGAACCGACGGCAGGAAGACCGACGCCGTTTCCCCCCGTTTACGGGCACGGACGAAGCGGCCCACCGCCTGGGCGAAAAACAGTGGGGTCGAGGTTGACGTGGCGTACACGCCGACGGAAAGCCGGGGTACGTCCACGCCTTCGGACACCATGCGGACAGCCACCATCCACCGTTTATCGCTGGCGGTAAACTCTTCGATCTTGCTGGACGCCTTCGCGTCATCGGAAAGGATAACGGTGGGCGATTCCCCCGTGATCCGCTTCAGCTGCCCGGCGTACGCGCGGGCGTCCTCGTGGTCAGTGGCGATCACCAGGCCGCCCGCGTCGGGGACCGTGCGGCGCACCTCGCTCAGCCGCTTGTCCGCTCCGGCCAGCACGGCGGGGATCCATTCGCCAGCCGGGTTCAATGCTGTGCGCCAGGCGTGCGAAGTAACGTCCTTGGTCACCGCGGCTTCACCGAGTGAAGCGGCCATCTCCTCGCCCGCGCTGGTCCGCCAGCGCATCTGCCCGGAATACGCCATAAACATCACCGGCCGGACCACGTGGTCCCGCAGGGCATTGCCGTAGCCGTAGGTGTAGTCCGCCTTCGACCGCCGGATCCCGTCCCGGTCCTCCGCATACTCCACGAAGGGAATAGGTGAGGTGTCCGAACGGAACGGGGTACCGGTCAGGGAAAGCCGGCGCGCCGCGGGGTCGAACGCTTCACGAAGGCCGTCGCCCCAGGACAGCGCCTCGCCGCCGTGGTGGATCTCATCAAGGATTACCAAGGTGCGCGCTGCCTCGGTTTTGGCCCGGTGCAGCATCGGCTTGCTGGCCACCTGGGCGTACGTGACGGCGACTCCGATGAAGCCGCGGCCGTGCTGGCCGTCGGAGTTCTTGAAGTTCGGGTCGATGGCAATGCCCACTTTGGCCGCCGCATCCGCCCACTGGCGCTTGAGGTGGTCCGTGGGCGCGACGATGGTCACGCGGTTGACCGTGCCGGACTCGATGAGCATGGACGCAACACGGAGCGCGAAGGTGGTTTTACCGGCACCGGGCGTAGCCACGGCCAGGAAGTCCCGGGGACTTGTCCTCAGGTAGAGGTCCAGGGCTTCCTGCTGCCAGGCACGGAGTTTCGGGGCGGTTCCCCAGGCTGCGCGTTCCGGATAAGCCGGAGGCAGGGTGGGGCCGCCAAAGAGCGTCTCCGTCACTACTTGTTGTTGCCTGAGTCCCCTCCGGGACCCTTGCCGCCGTCGTTGCCCGGGCGGAGGCCGTCATAGACCTCTTTGCACATGGGGCATACGGGGAACTTTTGCGGATCCCGGCCCGGTGTCCAGACCTTGCCGCACAGGGCGATGACAGGCTCCCCCGTCAGCGCGGACTCCATGATCTTTTCCTTGCGTACATAGTGCGAAAAGCGCTCCCGGTCCCCGGGCTCCACTTCCTGGCGCAGTTCCTCGCGCTCAATGGTGGCTGTGGACGATCCAGCCCCGGAAAGCTCACGCATCGGGTCGTTGTCGAGAGGGTCCGTCATGCTAGTCATGCGATCCATCTTAGCCGTTCCGCCGGTGGGACGTTCGACGCCGGAGCCCGCCGCCGCGCCGCCCGGGACCCGCCGCCGTCGTACTTTTCTCCCGGCTGGCCCGGGCGGCGCCTTCCGGTCAGAGGCCTTGCCAGGCAGGTTTGTTGTCGTAGGTGTGGCGGTAGAAATCCGCGAGCTTCAGCGCCGAGGCGGCAGCTTCGTCCAGCAGGACGGTGGCGTGGGGATGGAACTGCAGCACGGATGCGGGGCAGATGGCGGATACCGGACCTTCGACGAAATCGCGGACGGCCTGTGCCTTCTGCGCACCGGTTGCCACGAGGATCACATGCCCGGCATCCATGATCGTCCCCAGCCCCTGGGTCAGGACGTGGTGCGGGACCTCGGCCAGGCTGTTGAAAAAGCGGGCATTGTCCCGGCGTGTCTGTTCGATGAGGCTCTTGATCCGGGTGCGGGAGGCGAAGGAGGAGCCGGGCTCGTTGAAGCCGATGTGGCCGTCGGTTCCCACCCCGAGGAGTTGCAGGTCGATGCCGCCGGCCGCCGTGATGGCTTCCTCGTAGGCGCGGCACGCGGCCAGGATGTCCGCTGCCGTACCATCCGGCCCGTGGACGTTTTCCGGAGCGATGTTGACCCTGTTGGTGAACTCCCGCCGGATCACCTCCCGGTATGACTCGGGGTGGTCCGCGGGCAGGCCCACGTACTCGTCCAGGGCAAAACCGGAGGCACGGCTGAAGTCCAGGCCGCCGCGCCCGTGCCGGTCAGCGAGCTCATCGTAGACCGGCAGCGGCGACGATCCGGTGGCAAGGCCCAGGACGGCGTCCGGCTTGCGCCGGAGGAGCTCCTCGATGGAGTCCGCGGCAAGTTTGCCGATCTGCTTGCTGCCGTTGAGGATGACAACTTCCATAGTGTTCCTTCCGGGGTCGTTTCAGCGGTGACGGGTGGCGGTTTGGGCGTCTGTGGTTCGGGTGCCAGCGGTTCGGGTGTCAGCGGTTCTGAGCCTCAGCGGTTAACGGTGACCTGGGCCAGCAGCTCGGGACCCCGGCCGTCCAGCCATTTCCCGCCAAGCATGACACCGGCCACAAACAGGCCCACTCCCAACAGGAGCCCGACGGCCAGGTTCAGCCAGCCGAACAGGGCGTTGCCGGTCACCAGCTGCGCGACCAGGAGGGCTGCCTCCGGCAAAACCAGGACCAGCAGGACCCCCAGTCCGGCAAATTGGACGGCAAGGGTTTGGCCCACGTTTCCCGGAGGCTTCTTGAAGGGGCTGTCGCCCGGCAGGGGAACCGCCGCCGTGTACCGGGCCGAGACCACGGAGGACAATCCCAGCCCGGTGAAGAGTATCCCCAGGCTCAGTCCCAGCTGGCCGGGCAAGGCGTCCCAGCCGCCGGTGAAGGCAGCTGCCCCTGTGGCAAACACCAGGACCAACGGCAGTGCGAAGGCCAGGCAGGCCAGCGCGCGGCCCAGCCTGTCGTCCACGCCACGGACGCCGCTGGCCAGGTGCAGCGCGAAGGCGGTGTTGTCATAGGACACGTCAGCGGAGATGGACCAGGCAAGGATGAATGCCGACAGCGGCGCCAGGAGCGCCAGGGTGCTGAAGTCGCCGGCCTGGCTGCCTTGGAAGACAAGCACCACGGGAAGGAGCGGCAGCACAATGAGCGAGCCGGAGTACCGGGGGTCGCGGAACCAGTACGTCAGCGCCCTCGCCATCACGGCACCGGCAGGAACAGCGGGCAACAACCCGAGCAGCCCCAGCTTGCCGCCCTTGCGCTTGCCCCTGCCGGAGTAGGGCGGGCTGACCAAAGCGCGTTCCAGCAGCAGCTTCCAGCACCAGGCAAGGCCGGCCAGCACCGCAACGGAAAGGAGCAGCTTCGCCGCTGCTTCGCCGGGCCGGCCTGCCTCGATGTCCCCCGCCAGGGACCAGGGGGCACCAAGTGGAGTCCAGGACAACGTCCGGGCGAAGTCGGGCAGGAAGCCGGTCGAGGCAGCGATCCCCCTTCCCACCCCCGCCACGATCGGGCCCAGCAGGACGAGGGGCACCATAAATGCGACGGCGCTGACATCCTTGAAGCGGCGGGACGACGCGAGGCTTGCCGTTGCGGTGGTCACCACTTTGGACAGCACAATGCAGATCAATACTCCCAGCGCTGCACCCACCAAAGCTGCAAGCGCCGGAAGGAAGCCCCGGGACCAGGTCACCACCGTGGACAGCGCCACCAGGGCTGTGGCCAGGCCCGGAATGCCGATCAGCCCGCCCAGCGCCAGGCCTGCCAGCAGCTGCTTCATGGGCACGGCGAACGTGGTGAAGCGGGCTGGATCAAGGGTCATGTCCGTGGCCGAGGCCACCACCGGAATGATTCCCCAGCCGAGCACAGCTGCGGAGCCGCCGAGCACCACGGCTGTGTACACCAGCTCGGGTTCCGCCTGGCGAAGCAGGACCAGGACGACCACCAGGGTGGCGACAACACTGAGCGCGTAAAGCCCCGCGAAGGCCATGCCCACCAGTTGCCACGGGCTGCGGCGCAAACCGTTGCGCAGCAGGGTGAGCTTGAGCCTTAGAAGGTGCGCAACCATTCCAGCCCTTCCGTGTGGCTGCGGCCGCCCACCAACTGGACGAACCGGTCTTCCAGGGAAGCGCCGCCGCGCACCTCGTCCACGGTTCCTGCGGCGAGCAGCCTGCCGCCGGCCACTACCGCCACGTGGTCGCACATGCGCTGGACCAGGTCCATCACATGGCTGGAGACGATCACCGTACCGCCGGAGGCCACGTAGCTGTCCAGGATGGAGCGGATGTTGGATGCGGAGACAGGGTCCACGGCCTCGAAGGGCTCATCCAGCACCAGCAGCCTGGGCGCGTGGATCAGGGCGGACGCCAGGGCGATCTTTTTGGTCATGCCGGCCGAATAGTCAACCACCAGCGTGCCGGCGTCCTGCGACAGGTCCAGGGCTGCCAACAGCTCCCCCACGCGGCTGGCCACCACGTCCTTGTCCATTCCCCGCAGCAGACCGGCGTAGGTGATGAGCTGTTCGCCGGTCAGCCGGTCAAAAAGCCGTACGCCGTCCGGCAGGATCCCCATCAGCCGCTTGGCTTCCAGCGGCCGGGCCCAGACATCCACGCCGTGGACGACGGCGGTGCCGAAGTCCGGGCGCAGCAGCCCGGTAGCCATGGAAAGCGTGGTGGTCTTGCCGGCGCCGTTGGGGCCCACAATCCCAAAGAAGGAGCCCGCGGGGACGTCCAGGCTGATCCCGTCCACCGCGATCTTTTCGCCGAAGCGTTTGGCGAGTCCCCGGATGGACAGTGCGGCCACGGGACCGGCGGGCGGCGCCGGATCTGGTTGCTGAGCAGTCATGATGCCAGACTAGTCCTCAGGCTGCGGCAGCGGGGTCCTCCTGCAGGAGTACCGTCCAGGGAGTAGAGGGCGCTTCTGCCGGCGAGGCCGGACCTGGAAAGCAGCCGCCGGAACCTGCCCACCGGGCTGCCGCTCTCTAGCGCACCTTGCGGATCCGGATGGGCCCTTTGGCCGTGGCGGGATCCACCACCGAACCGCCCTGGGTAATCTCCACCTCGCCGGCATCCACCAGCCGCCGGGCCGCCCTGCGGGCAGGCTCCATCAGGTCGCGCCAATTCTCATCGCCCACAGCACGGGCAGCATCCGACGGGCAAATGGTGGACGTAGCGGCCCTGGCAGCCAAAAGTCCCAGGATGGCCGCTTCCAGCTGCCTGTCCACCCCGTCACCAGCGTCCTGCCCTTTTTCGCGCCGCCCCTGAATCATCCTGTGCGCGGCTTTCAGAAGGTCCGCCGGGGCACCGCACGCTCGTACTGCGGCGCCCATTGGATGTCGTGTCCCAGCTCGAAGGCCGCGCGAAGCCACCAGTGCGGATCCCGCAGTGCCGCCCGGGCAATGAAGACCCCGTCGGCCTGCCCGGTGGCAACGGCATGCTCGGCTTGGCCGGCGGAGGTCAGGAGGCCCACCGTTCCGGTGGGCACGCCCGCGTCCCTGCGGATGGCGGCGGAGAAGCCCGTCTGGTAACCGGGACCCGCCTTGATCTGCTGATGGGCAACGGCTCCCCCGCTGGAAACATCCACGAGGTCCACACCGTGCTGCGCGGCTTCGCGGGCCAGCCGCACCGAGGCCGCAAGGTCCACCCCGCCGTCGGCCCAGTCACTGGCCGAGATCCTCAGCAGCAGGGGCATTGAGTCCGGAATGACAGACCGCACCGCATCAACCACGGCAAGCATCAGGCGGTTCCGTCCCGCCTCGTCCCCGCCCCAGGCGTCGGTCCGCGTGTTGATCAGCGGGCTCTGGAACTGGTGCAGGAGGTAACCGTGCGCCCCGTGGATTTCCACCGTATCGAAGCCGGCATCAACGGCGCGGACAGCGGCGGCAGCGAAGTCGCTGATCACTCCGTCGATCTGCTCCACGCTCATCACCGCGGGTTCGGCATAGCCGTCAAACGCCGACGGCGAGGGCCCCACCGTGGTCCATCCGCCGTCGGACTCCGGGACGCTGCCGTGCTTGCCGGAGAAGGGCCAGTAGGTGGACGCCTTACGGCCCGCATGGGCCAGCTGCACGCCGATCTTTGCCTCCGCCGCCCCGTGGCGGTGCACGAAGGACGTAATCCGCTGCCAGGCCTCGGCCTGGGCATCGTTGTAGAGGCCGGCGTCGCGCGGGCTGATCATGCCTTCGTGGTTGACGGCGGCAGCCTCGGTGAGGATCAGTGCTGCGCCGCCGGCAGCGAAGGAACCCAGGTGCATCAGGTGCCAGTCGTGCGGAACGCCGGGTGCGGCGTCGGCATCGCAGCTGTACTGGCACATGGGCGAGACCCAACCGCGGTGCTGGAGCTCCAGCGAGCGGAGCTTCAGCGGCTCGAACAGCGCGGACACTAGAAAAGCACCCTCGCGAGCGCCTGCCGGGCCTTGGCTACGCGTTCATCGGCCGCGCCCACCACGTCGAACAGCTCGAGCAGGCGGACCCGGGCGGTCTCGCGCTCGGGTCCGAAGTTCCTGCCGATGAAGCTAACCAGGCGGTTAAGCGCATCCTCCACATGGCCGCCGGCAATATCCAGGTCAGCAACGGCAAACTGTGCCTCCAGGTTGTCCGGCTCATTGGCCGCCTGCTCCCGCAGTGCTTCGCTGTCCGCGCCCGTGAGCGGCTGGAGACGCTCCATCAGCTCCACCTGGGCCAGCCCCGCCTTCGCCTCGTGGTCGGCAGGCATCTCGTTCAGCGCCTGCCGGTAGGCTTCTGCCGCCGCCGCATAATCACCGGCTTCAATGGCGTCAAAAGCGGCCTGGTGCAGGGGCGGCAGGGGTTCAGGCTCCCCGGGCTGGGCAGCGCCGCCGCCAAGGCTGCCGGTCACGCCGTTTGCTGCGGCCACCTTCAGCAGTTCGTCAAAAAGGCTGCGGACCTGCTGTTCATCGGCACCGCCCTGGAAAAGCGGCACCGGCTGGCCCTTCAGCACGGCAACGGCCGTAGGCACGGCCTGCACTTGGAACGCCTGGGCCAGTTGCGGGAACGCTTCAATGTCCGCGGCGCCGAGAACCAGCCTGCCACCATAGCTGTCCACCACGCGTTCCAGGACGTCCAGCATGGTGGATGACTCGGGCGAGTAGGAAGCCCACAGGGCAAAAACCACCGGCACCTGCGCGGACAACTCCACCAGTTGCTGGAAGTTGCCTTCGGTCACGTTGACCACCAGTTCGGGAGCGGCGCCGGGCTGCGCCCCTCCGGGCGTTTCCGTCCCCACCGGCGGCGCAGCCGGGGCCGCGGCGGCGGGGCGCTGCTTCAGGGAGGAAAGGTCGACGGCGCCGCGCAGGTTAAGCAGGTTGGCAGCGGCAGGAGGGACTGGGCGGGAAGCTGGCGAACTCATGCTTTCCACTCTAGCCACTCCGGCCGCTGCCGGGGGTACTGCAGATACTGCTCTTACTTGAAGCTGGCGCCCACCAGGCCGCGGGTGGCGGCCACAAGCCTCATGGGGTCGGTGGAGCCTGCCGGCGGAACGTAGACCGCCATGGACTCGGCGAAGTTCAGGACCATGCCGGTGGTGGTTTCCTTGCCGCCGGCGAGAGCCGCGGCATCGTCACCGATGGTGAGCTTGTCACCGGCAGCCTTCGGCGTCCCCTCGAAGCCGAAATTGATCCGGCCCAGGACCAGCGCGCCGCCGTCGGCGGTGCGGAACACCACTGTGCTTTCGGGAACCACCTTGTGGGTGAAGGAGAAGTTACCGTTCTCGCCTGCCTTGACCACCTCGGCCTGGTAGGACAGCGTGTCCGCGATGTACGGGGAGGACTCACCCTCCACCAGTTTGTCCTTGAAGGCGGAGTCTGCGGAGGTGAGGCGGTCGGCGAGGCCGGACATGGCCTCTTCGCCGCTGTACAGCAGCCCGGTCTTGTCACCGGCAGCAAGCGTTTCCGTACCGTTACGGTTGATGGTGGGGAAGGTGGTGCCAGGCTGCAGCGGATTCGTTTCCACCAGCTTGTAGTTCTCCCGAGGAGAGGCCTGCACGAGCGTCAGCAGCTGCGGCACCACGTTTCCCTCGCCCTGGGTCACGGCGAGGGCGGACCTGGGCCAGTCGCGGTTGCTGGTGACCACCGTGGTGAGGAGCTTGGTGGAACGCACGGGCATGCGCGCCTCGTAGGATCCCACCTGCGAGCGGATCTTGTAGTTCTGCGTCCGGACTTCGAGTTCGGTCCCGCCCACGCGGTCGGCAAGCTTCGCTGCATCCTTTGCTGCGTCGCCGGCGTCAGCGGCGCTGGAAACCTGTTCCAGGATGCGGCGCACCTGGGCATCGAGCAGCACCGGCGAACCGGACTGCTCCTGCGCGGCCGGGGCCGTTGATGACGAACCCGGGGAAGGCTCAGGCGCCGGCGAGGTGGCGTTCGCGGCGGCGCCCGTTCCGGCCACGACAGCTGCAGCAACCACTCCGGCGGCCACCATGGTCACACGCGAGGATGAACGCGCCTCGGTTTTGGAAGGGGCACGCTCGGCGAAGCCGCTGCCCCTGCCGTCGCCTTCACCGTCGCGCTTGCGCAAGGAAAGCAGGGCAAGCACGATCCCGCCGAGGATAAGGAGAGAGCCCAGCACCATCAGGGGAATGGCCCACGGCGTGGAGGTATCGTTCGGGAACGTCATGGAGATGGAAGCTGGAGCAGGCTGGGTCCCGTCAGCGGCAAGCAGGAGGGTCCAGTCGCCATCGGCGGGCGGCGTCCAGGAATACTCGAGCTGGCCGCTGGCGTTCTCCGTGGAAACCCAAAGATCGGAGCCGGCGGGGCTGGGTGCGGTGGCTTCGCCGTCGGCGTGTTCCACCTGAAGGGCCTTGCCGTCCTCCGATACCCCCGTGACGGTGTTGTGGGCCGCCTGGCCTACCCAGGCGTCCACGTCATCGGGGCGCCCTGCCGCCAGCAGGAAGTTGCCGTCGCCCTCAACGTTGATCTTGACGGTGCCGCCATGCAGGGTGCGCAGGTTCTGGTCTATGACGGTCAGCGGCGCCGCCTCGGCATCAGCGGGCGCAGCGGCCGTGAAGGTCTCGGACGGAGCCCAGATGGTTCTCTGGCCGATGCCGGCCAGCAGTGTCAGGAGGCCGAGCAGCACGAGTGCGACTGCAGTCTTTAAACGCAAGGGAACACCTATCATCAGCGGGGGTTTACCTTCAATAGTAACGGTTTGGTTACCCAGGGCCTTTGTTGCAGCGCCGGATACGCGCTTTCCGCTGCCTGCGGGACGGACCCCTCCGCGGGTGTTGACAAGGCTGCTGATAGTGTTTGCGATGATCATCACACCGGCCCGCGCCAGCGGCGCCACGCACCGGACAGGCCCTAAATTCCATTGACTGACAAGACGGACGAGTCCTCCGCGGCACCCGAGAATCCGGCGGACGCTGAGCGTTCGGCGAACGCTCAGCAGGACCCTGTGCCGGTACGCCGGAGGGGGTCCGCGGCTGCAGCCCTCGGACTGGTGGTACGCCGCCTTCGCCAGCCGCTGCCGGGGGCCCAGCCGAGGCTCCGCTTCGAGATGCCGCCGGAGTACTTCCACCAGGACAACCAGGTTGGCCACCAGCCCGGCGAGGTGGAGCCCCAGTTCGGTGATCCCGGGCCCCGGATGTCGCCGCAGCATCCCCTCTACATGGGTTTTATGGGCACCGTGGGCGTGGGGCTGGCCCTGCTTGTCTACTGGATCGGATCCAACACCACGCAACTGCTGCTGTGGATCGTTGCGGCGTTGTTCATCGCCCTGGGCCTGGAGCCGGTGGTGGGCTGGCTGGAGAGCCGGAAGATCCCCCGCCCGGCAGGAATACTGGTCTCCGTGACCGTGCTGGTGAGCGCCGTCGTCGGATTTTTTGCCACCCTGATCCCCACAATCGTTGGGCAGGTAACAGAGATTGTCCAGCAGGCGCCCATCTGGGTGCGGGACTTCATCGATTCCGAGTTCTTCCGCAGCCTTGACGACCAGTTCGGCGTCCGCGACCGGCTCACTGAGGAGCTGGACAAGTTCGTTAACGACCCTGCTGCCGTGGGCGGGATTTTCGGCGGCGTGGTCACGTTTGGCTCAACGGTGGCCAACGGCCTGTTCGGCACCCTGATTGTCCTGGTGCTGAGCCTGTACTTCCTGGCGGCCCTGCCGGCCATGAAGAAGTGGGGCTACCGGCTGGCACCGCGTTCCCGCCGGGCCCGCGTGGAGGCTTTGTCCGAGGAGATCACGCGTTCGGTTGGCAACTACGTCATTGGGCAGGCCTGCGTGGCCCTGCTTAATGCCACGTTTGCCTTCATCGTGATGTCCATCGTGGGGATCCCCTTCGCCCTCTTGCTGGCGTTTGTGGTGGCCCTGCTCGCCTTTATCCCGCTGGTCGGCGGGCTGATTGCGGGAGTGCTGGTAGTCCTCATCGCGCTGACCGAAGGCTGGCAGGCCGCCGCTGTTTACGCCGTGTGCTACTTCGCGTACCTGCAGTTCGAGGCCTACTTCATCTCCCCGCGCATTATGCAGAAGGCCGTCGCGGTGCCGGGAGCGGTGGCTGTTATTTCCGTCATCGCCGGCGGCAGCCTGCTCGGTGTCCTCGGCGCCCTGATCGCCATTCCCACGGCGGCCGCTGTCCTGCTGCTGATCCGCGAAATCTACATCGTGCGGCAGGACAAGCACTGACCCACCGGGGCTAAGGCTGCCCGGGCCTGGCCTTTTCCGGCCTGGGCCTTTCGTCTGGTCTTTCCGGCCTAGGCCGGGGCGGTGGCCACGGGCCCGTCCCATTCGTGCGGCAGGCCGGTGCCGCCGGTGCCGCCTTCAGTGACCTCTTCGACGATCTCGTTCAGCACGCGCCCCGCGTACTTCTCCCCCACCCACAGGTGCTTGGCGCCCTTGACACCCACGACGCGCGCCTGGGGCACCAGGCCGAAGCGGGCTGTTGCGGCCTCCGGCTGGAGATAGTCATCGTGCTCAGGCACCAGCACCTTGAGCGGTTTTCCGGACTGCGCCCACTGCCGCAGATGGGCGTCCTTGGCCCGGTGCAGCGGAGGCGACAGCAGCACGGCGCCCTCGATCTGCGAGGCGACCGGCTCGGCGGCCCCGTACATCAGGGCAAGCTCCGTGCCGAAGGACCAGCCCACCAGCCACCGGTTGGGCAGGCCGCGTTCGACGGCGAAGCGGACCGCCGCCTCCACGTCATGCCGCTCACCGACACCCTCCTCGAACGCCCCCGTACTGGTACCCCGCGGGGATTCGGTGCCCCGCGTGTTGAACCGCAGCACCGCGATCCCGGCGAGGGCCGGCAGCCGGTAGGAGGCCTTGCGGTAAACGTGGGAATCCATGAATCCGCCGTGCGTGGGCAGCGGATGAAGGGTGATCAGGGTGGCCTTCACGGGCCCGGACTCCGGCAGCGCCAGTTCGCCTACCAGGGTATGGCCGTCCTCCGTCTGCAGCTCCACGTTTTCGCGCCGTGCGGGCAGGACAGTGGCGGCACGGATGGGAGCGGGACCGGTGGACTGGCTGAATTCATACGACGCCGGATCAAAAGTCATGCCTGCCAGCTTAGCGACAGCTGCGCCCGGGCCCCTACCGGTACCGGTAACTGCGGGTCATCCAGCAGTTTGTGTGCCAATGGCGGCGTTCCGCCAGCCCCGCCGCGGCGCCAAACAGGTGGTCGTCCTTCCAGACCACCAGGTGCGCAACCCCAGGCAGAACGGCAGTGGAACACTCCGGGCAGATATACGTCTTTTCGGCGTTCCTGGCCGTCATGGTGCGGACCATCCACTCGCCGTCGGGAGCGCTTTCCCGCCGGGCGATGCCTGCCCTGGCGCGTTCCAGGTCAAGCTCAGGACCTTCGCCGCTTCCCTTCTTGCCGGCTGCCCTGCCCGCACCGGCACCGGCTTTTCCGGACACGGGACGGCGGGGACGGTTGGATCGCGGCATGCATCCATTCTGCCCCAGCACAGGACCCCGCCGGACCCTGACTTCCACCCCTGCACGACGTGCACGGGCCGAGGCCGGCGGCACCAGACGGTAGTCTGTACGGCGTGCGACTTGTCATAGCCCGATGCTCTGTTGATTACGTTGGCCGGCTCAAAGCCCATCTCCCCCTTGCCACCAGGCTCCTGCTGGTCAAGGCTGACGGCTCTGTCCTGGTCCATTCGGACGGCGGCTCCTACAAGCCGCTCAACTGGATGAGCCCGCCGGCCACGCTGCGGGTCTCTTCCCCCGAGGACGTGGACCTGGAGCTGGGCGTCGTTGAGCAGTGGACCGTGCAGTCGGCCAAGACGGACGACCGGCTGATCATTAACATCCACGAGAAAATCAGTGAATCCTCCCATGACCTCGGCGTTGATCCCGGCCTGATCAAGGACGGTGTGGAGGCGGACCTGCAGCGGCTCCTCGCTGAACAGATTGAAACGCTCGGTGAGGGCTTCTCCCTCATCCGCCGCGAGTACTTCACGGCGATCGGACCGGTGGACATCCTGGCCCGGGACGCGGGCGGCGCCACCGTGGCCATTGAGCTCAAGCGCCGTGGCGACATCGACGGCGTGGAGCAGCTCACCCGGTACCTTGAACTGCTGAACCGCGATCCGCTGCTGGCCCCCGTCCGGGGCATCTTCGCCGCGCAGCAGATCAAGCCGCAGGCCAAGGTCCTGGCGAACGACCGCGGGATCGACTGCGTCACCCTTGACTACGATGCGATGCGCGGTGTGGATGACAGCGGGTCCCGGCTGTTCTGACATCGCCGGTCCCCCGCGGTCCCGCCGGGCCTTCAATTGCCCCCAATTGGGCTCTGACCAGCTGAATTAACCGTCTTTTAACCCAAAATTTATCCGATTCCCTGTCCAAACCGTTGACCTCCGCCGGGCAGCGTGAAATTCTTATCTCAGTCTTTGTGTAGGTGTTTTTCATGCTCGCAAGACATGTTGCGAGCGCGAAGCTCCTGCAGCGCAGGTCCCTTTTCCGGACAGGCAATCCAGGATTCTTCTCGCGGAGTGACCAAGGCCGGCACGAGGTGTGCCGATCTTAAACAAGTTCCACAATGAGGAGAAATAAAATGGCACAGGGAACCGTCAAGTGGTTCAACGCTGAAAAGGGCTTCGGCTTCATTACCCCGGATGATTCCGATGGTGATGTCTTCGTGCACTACTCGGAGATCCAGACCGGTGGCTTCAAGACCCTCGACGAGAACCAGCGTGTTCAGTTCGAAATCGGTCAGGGCGCCAAGGGCCCCCAGGCAACCGGCGTTACGCTGGTCTAGTCCCCGCCGCCCGGCCACGTGATGTGTCCGGCAGCGAAAGAATGGTCCCCGGCAATTATGCCGGGGACCATTTTTGTTGAATTGCCGGTTCCGTCGTGCGGCCCCATCCGGCGGTTTTGTTTGGCCGGAGCGCGCATTGTTGGTGCTAATAGAAAGAGTTCACTTCACCAATTTGCGCACCAGGCGCGCGCCCTGCGGAAGGGAAAGCCCGGGCAAGTAGGCGCGTGTTAATGCGCGGCCAATAGCGGGCAGGTGCAGCGGATCCTGGTAATACAGGTAAAGTGCACGGTACTCCGGCTTGAAGCGCGACTTGAATGCCGCCAGGGACCGGAATCCATACACCGGTTCCAGGGCATGCCCCACCAGGTCAAGGATCCGGACCAGGTTATCCGCCCGGTCCTCCCCGCCGGAACCGCCACCGGTTCCGGGGACGCTGGCCAGCGGAGAGCCCGAGAGGGAAATGACCTCCACGGACGTGCGCAGCTCGAGCACCGCGGAGGCGATCAGGAATTCCATCACCCCCGGGAAGCCCTCGGCGCCCCGGCGCATAACGTCAAGCGTCCTGCTGACCAGGGTCCCGCCGTCGTAAACGGGCAGCCAGCTGGTCACTCCTTGGACGGTGCCGTCTTCGTCAACGGCGAGGCAGCACAGGACCTCCGGATCATCGAGCTCATCGATGCCGCCGAGGGTAAAGCCCATCTCGGGGACCGTTTTTCCGGCCGCCCATTCCTCGGAGACTTCACTCAGCCGTGAGCGCAGCGCCGCGGGAAGCGACTCATATGATCCCCAGACAGCCCTGACTCCGAGTTTTGCAGCACGGTTCAGCGCCGTGCGGACGTTCTGCCATTCCTTGCCCTTGAATTCGAGTTCGCGAATGGCCAACCGTGTCTCCTGAGCCACTGCAACCCGTGAAAATCCACGCTCCTGGAGCATGGGCCAGAGTGTGTCGTCGCAGGAGTAGAGCGCCGGGATCATGGCTTGGCGGCTGCAGTGGGCCAGAAACCCCGCGGTGACCTCCTTCTGGCCCTGCGCCGGACCAAAGGCTCCGCCCAGTGTCAGCGCCACGCTGCCGTGCCGCTGGAAAGCCACCGCGCCAAGGCCATCCGGACTGAACCAGTACGTATTGGGTTCCCAGAGCGCCATCCAGGACAGCGGTCCGCCGCCCTGGTGAAGCAGGTTGCGTGCCTTGATCCTGTCCTGGCGCCCGGAGTCGTTGCCATGATGTCCGCCCAGCAGCGCCCACCACACGGCCGCCAGCGCAATCACCCAAAACACGGGACCGGAGTAGGCAAAAAGGACAGCCTCCACGCTGTTGCGGTCAGCGAAAACGCGGTGGTAGTGCTGAGGGATGGGAACAGGTACATACTGCCGTGCCAGCTCCGCGAACAGTCCGAGCAGGCCGCCGTCGCGCGCTAACCCGCCCGCCCAGAACCAGGCCACTGCGTACGAGCCGGCAAGGACAAGCCAGGTTCCTCCCACCACCAATGCCAGCATCCGCCGTGCGGAAGGAAGCGTCTGGACGCGGAACTGCCGCCGGTTGAACCACAGGAGCGCTGCCAGCAGCAGTGGAACGCCCACCAACGGAAGTACGTGGGCAAAGGCAGATCCCAGCGGTGGAGCTGTGGGGCCCTGCAGCCGGGACGGCACCAGGGCGAACAATGCCAGGTAGACGGCGGCCAGCCCCGTGACGGCGAGCTGGATTGCGAGGGCAATGTTCAACGCCAGCCGCCGGCCGCGGCGCATTCCATCCGCGCAAATCAGCAGCAGGACCACCGGAACCACGGCAAGGGCGAGGCCGAATGGCCCGGCAAAGCCCGCCCTGCCGGCTTCCAGGCAGGATGCCTCCACCGTGGCACCACAGTTGAAGGCAAGTTGGCTAAGCGTGGGCATGGGATTAAGGACGACGTCCCGCAAAAGCGCCAGCGGGCCGGTGGGCGCCCGCGCAATGCCCGTGAGGATGGGGCCTACCGCGAAAACGGCCACGGTGAGTGCGAGCAGGTTCCGGGTCTCCCGGCCCGTGGACCGGTGCCGGTGCAGGTGGCCGTGGTCGCCCTGGATCCACCAGCCCGCCAGGAGTCCCAGGACGGCACCGAGCAGTCCGATGACCGTCTCCGCATGCCCAACGTAGAGCACCAGCAGAAGCGAGATGGACAGCACGCCCGTGCGCAGCCGGCGCTGCCACAGGACCGGCAGCCTGCCGCTGGCCCCGAGGGCCGCCGTCAGGATTGCCGGATAGGGGCCGATCAGGATGTCGTCGGCCATGCGGTCCAGCCATCCGTCACCCACGAAGCCGGCCAGCTGGGTCAGCAGCAGGAACAGCGTGACGGCAGCGAACTGGCCGCCAAAGAAGAACCCGGCCGCCGCGGGTGTTCCCATCCTGCGCTCGGCGAGGCCCAGCAACAGGAGGATCATCAGGGACGCGGCAACATAGGCCAACGGGTTGGTCGCGAAGAAGAGGCTGGTGAACAAGGACCACCAGTTGCCCTCGCGCAGCCCCGGTCCGCTCACTCCCGCCACATCCAGCAACTGCTCGGGCGGCCCCGCCAGGTAACTGCCGGTGATTGCCCCTGCTGCGAGGAACACTGCAAGCACTGCCATGGAGAACGGCATCGATTTCAGGGAGGCGATGATCCGGTCCCACGCCGGGCGTCCCACTGTTGTCCAAGCCAGGGACGCTGTAGGCACCTGTTTCACGGAGGTCATTGCTGAAGTCCCCACCTGTCGGCCAGGAACTGCAGCGCGTCTGCGATGC
Organism: Arthrobacter sp. Z1-9; assembly: GCF_054792695.1. NCBI lineage: Bacteria > Bacillati > Actinomycetota > Actinomycetes > Micrococcales > Micrococcaceae > Arthrobacter > Arthrobacter sp. Z1-9. The sequence continues at coordinate 2,590,361 of NZ_CP096456.1, forward strand.
GCTTCGAGGACGTGTCCCACGAGTGTCCGGTGTGTTCCACCTCGTGGGCGCGCACCGTGAAGCCGGCGTCCCGGGCAGCTGTGGCCAGCGTGTGAAGGTACGCCACGAATTCCGGGTCATCCTGTCCTGCCGTCAGGTACACCGCGCTGGATTCGAACCGGCGTTCCTTCATGATGGCCAGGGGCGTCTGCCGCTCGAACGCATTCGGGTCCCCCGGGAAGGCGGCGTCGATGGTTTTCTGCCGCTCCTTCGCAATGGCCGGCTCGGCTTCCCCGGAAAAGGAGAGGACGGACGGGAACAGCCCGGGATGCCGGGTTCCCATTTGCAGGGCGCAGGTGCCGCCGAACGAGAATCCGCCGATGGCCCATCGGTTGTGGTTGGTGTCAACGGCAAGAGTGGAGCTGATCCACGCGGGCACATCCCGGGACAGGTAGGTATCGGCCTTGGCTATCCGGCTGTCCATGCACATGGTGTTGGCCGACTGCGAGCCGTTCGGGTCCGGTACCACCACCACCGGGGCAACGCCGCCATGGGAAGCGGCAAAGGAGTCCATGTGGGCCTGCAGGGTGCCCCCGGTGAGCCAGTCCGCGGGCCCGCCGGGCTGGCCGGCCACCAGGACCAGGACGGGAAGGGCGGGGCGGTTCTGCGCAAAGTAGGCGGGTGGAAGGTAGATATAGGCTTCGCGGGTGTTCATGCCGGACAAGGCGGCGGGAATAACAGATTTCCGGAGCACTCCCCCGTCCGGCATGTCACCTTGCGGTGCCCACCCAAGGAGCGGAACGCCGTCGGCCTCCCCCGGCTGCCGCGTGAGGTCCGGCTCGAGGACGGGGATCCGGGCCAGCGACGTACCAAACAGGTCGCTCACCGTGCGGTTGAGCCCGAAGTAGGCATTGATCTGGACGGAGGAAAGGGCCGCCACCAGGAGCACTGCCACCAGGCCCGCGGCACGGCGGCGCCAGTTGCTCCGGGGCAGCCGGAGCAGGAACAGGATCAGGGCGGCGGCGCCGGGCACCACCCACAGCAGGACCGGATCCGGAATGTTCTCCGGGAATACGGAGAAGACGTTGATGAGGGCCCAGTGGACCGTCGCCACCAGCGCGAAGGCCAGGGCGGCAGCGGCAATGACGTGGAAGAACCAGCGCAGCCGGCGATGCTGTGGGGGCGGGGCCACGAGATACACGGCACCCGCAACGCCCAGGGCAAGGGCAAGCCAGTACACCGGGCCGTCGGTGAGCCGGAGATCGAAGAACCAGTCCACGCGGGCTAGCGCCAGGTACCCACGCCGATGACCGGCCCGGCCTCAAGCCAGGACGAGAGGCCGGCATAGGCGTCAAACTTCATGGCAAGGCGGAGGTCCTGCCCTTCATACCGCAATTCAACAATCACGACGTCGGGCTGGACCTTGACTGCCTCGGCTTCGGTGGGCTTGCGGCGGCCCAGCAGTTCGAGCGAGTGCCGCTTGAACTTGTGCTTGGGCCGGACACTCAATGAGAGCAGCCGGAACCACTCAAGGTCGTTGTCCTGATAACGACAAACCCCCATCTGCCAGCTGTTTCCAGCCATGCAAATGGAGGCGTCCACCGTGCCGAGGGCACGCCGCAGATTGAAGCGGCGCACCCCCGAAAGGCACAGTGCAAAGATCAGCAATCCAAAGGCGATTGCCATGGCGATGAACGGAAGACTCGGTGCGTCCATCAAATTGGTGCTAGCGGATCCCAGCGGTAGCCGAGCCGCCCAGGTGGGCGTTGTCAGCAACAATAACCACGCGGTCGTTGTCAACGGAGAAGAATCCGCCGTCAACATCCACGGCAATGCGGTCACCGGACACCGGCTGGATGGCCAGTTCACCCTCGGCCATGATCGCCAGCAGGGGCGAGTGGCCGGGCAGGATTCCGATTTCACCATCGCTGGTGCGGGCCTTGACCATCTTGGCCGCTCCGGACCAGATGAACCGGTCCGCTGCGACAATCTCAACCTCAAGCTCAGCCATATTACTTGGTCTGTTCCTGGATCTTGGCCCACTGGCGCTCAACGTCATCGAGGCCGCCGACGTTGAAGAACGCCTGCTCCGCGATGTGGTCAAGGTCGCCGTCGCAGATGGCGGTGAAGCCCTCGACGGTGTCCTTGATGGAAACGGTGGAGCCCTCGACGCCGGTGAACTGCTTGGCGGTGTAGGTGTTCTGCGAGAGGAACTGCTGGATGCGGCGTGCACGCGACACCACAATCTTGTCCTCTTCAGACAGTTCGTCAACACCAAGGATGGCGATGATGTCCTGGAGTTCCTTGTTCTTCTGCAGGATCTGCTTCACACGGACAGCCGTGTTGTAGTGGTCCTTGCCGATGTACTGGGGGTCCAGGATTCGTGAGGTCGACGTCAGCGGGTCAACAGCCGGGTACAGACCACGGGAGGCGATTTCACGGGAAAGTTCCGTGGTCGCGTCGAGGTGTGCGAAGGTGGTTGCCGGTGCCGGGTCGGTGTAGTCATCCGCGGGAACGTAGATGGCCTGCATCGAGGTGATGGAGTGGCCCTTGGTGGAGGTAATGCGCTCCTGCAGGAGACCCATCTCATCAGCCAGGTTGGGCTGGTAGCCCACAGCCGAAGGCATGCGGCCGAGGAGGGTGGAAACCTCGGAACCTGCCTGCGTGAAGCGGAAGATGTTGTCGATGAAGAGCAGCACGTCCTGGTTCTGCACATCGCGGAAGTACTCCGCCATGGTCAGGGCGGACAGGGCCACGCGGAGGCGCGTTCCCGGCGGCTCGTCCATCTGGCCGAACACAAGGGCAGTGTCCTTGAGGACGCCTGCCTCTTCCATTTCAACCCAGAGGTCGTTGCCTTCACGGGTACGCTCGCCCACGCCGGCGAATACGGAAGTACCACCGAAGTTGCGGGCAACACGGGTGATCATTTCCTGGATCAGAACGGTCTTGCCCACGCCGGCGCCGCCGAACAGGCCGATCTTTCCACCCTTGATGTACGGGGTGAGGAGGTCGATGACCTTGATGCCGGTCTCCAGCATCTCGGTGGAACCCTCAAGCGAGGCGAAGTTCGGTGCCTTGCGGTGGATCGGCCAGCGTTCGCTGATGTTCAGTTCCGACTCTTTAACGTCCAGGGGCTGGCCCAGGACGTTGAAGATGTGGCCCTTGACGCCGTCGCCAACAGGCACGGAGATCGGGGCGCCGGTGTCCACCACGTTGGTACCGCGGACCAGTCCGTCGGTAGCCTGCAGGGAGATGGCGCGAATGAGGTTGTCGCCCAGGTGCAGGGCGGTCTCGAACGTGATGGTCTTGGTTACACCGTTGAGAGTAATCTCGGTGGTGAGGGCGTTGTAGATGGACGGGATTGCGTCAGCCGGGAATTCGACGTCGACAACCGGGCCGATTACGCGCGCAATGCGGCCGGTGGCACCGGACGTTGCGGCTACGTGTTCGGTAGCAATGGCAGTCATCTCTCTCACTTCACTCAGTAGATGGCGTGGGTTTAAGTTTATCTGTGGTGGTGCAGGTCCAGCGGAATCCGAAGGTGGTGCAGGCTAGGACGCAAGGGCGTCGGCGCCGGCAACAATCTCGGAAAGCTCCTGCGTAATCTCAGCCTGGCGGGCCGTGTTGCGCAGACGCGTGTACTTCTTGATGAGGTCCGTGGCGTTGTCGCCGGCGGACTTCATGGCCCGCTGGCGTGCAGCAAGCTCGGAAGCTGCTGCCTGCAGCATGGCCGCGAAGATGCGTGATTCGATGTAGCGCGGAAGCAGGGCGTCAAGAACGCGCTCCGTTTCCGGCTCGAATTCGTACAGCGGCAACAGGTCCGACTCAGAGGCTGCCTGTTCTTCCACTACTTCCAGCGGAAGCAGGCGGATGACCGTGGGCTCCTGGGTAACCATGGACTTGAAGCGGGTGTAGACAACGTGGATCTCGTCCACGCCGCCCTCTTCAAAGTCGGTTGCGAAATCAGCCAGCAGTGCTTCGCCGACTTCGCGCGCGGTAGTGAACTCGGGTGCGTCGGTGCCTCCGGTCCAGACCCGCGCGTATTCACGGTTCCGGAATTCGTAGTAGGCCTGCGCCTTGCGTCCGACGAGGTACGTCTTGACTTCCTTGCCTTCAGCGTGGAGCAGCTCATTGAGACCCTCCACCTGCTTAAGCACGCTTGCCGAGTACGATCCGGCCAAGCCACGGTCCGAGGTGATTACCAGGACTGCGGCACGGCGGATCTGCTCCGGCTCGGTGGTCAGCGGGTGGTCGATTTCGCTCTGGCTTGCGACAGCAGAAACGGCGCGCGTGATCGCGTTCGCGTAAGGCAGTGAAGCTGCTACGCGCGCACGGGCCTTGCCGATGCGCGAAGTAGCGATCAGTTCCATCGCCTTGAAGATCTTGCGCATCGACGTGGTCGAGCTGATCTTCTGGCGGTAGACCCGAATCTGGGCTCCCATACTTATCCTTTCCTAACATTCCTTAGACCGGGCGCGCCGGGCCCTTCGGCCCGGCGCCCCCGGTCAGTGGAACTAGCGCTTCTGCTTGACGATTTTTTCCTGGTCGACATCGCCCTCGGAGATGGCGCTGTGCTCCTCATGGCCGGCGCCTACCAAGTGGTTGTCGCCCTCGCCGAAGAAGCCCCTCTTGAAGTCCACGATGGCGGACTTCAGAGCAACCGCGGTGTCGTCGTCCAGCACGTTGGTCTGGGCCAGCGTGGTGAGGATCGAGGACTTGTGGGCCAGGTGCTCCAGGAACTCGGACTCGAAGCGGCTGATGTCCTCAACCGGCACGTCATCCAGGTAACCGTTGGTGCCGGCCCAGATGGACACAACCTGGTTCTCGACCGGGAACGGCGAGTACTGGCCCTGCTTGAGCAGTTCCATCAGGCGGGCGCCACGGGTCAGCTGCTGGCGGGATGCGGCGTCCAGGTCCGATGCGAACATGGCGAATGCCTGCATGTCGCGGTACTGTGCCAGGTCCAGCTTCAACGTACCGGAGACCTTCTTCATGGACTTCACCTGTGCGGCGCCGCCCACGCGGGACACGGACACACCGACGTCAACAGCGGGGCGCTGGTTGGCGTTGAAGAGGTCCGACTGGAGGAAGATCTGGCCATCGGTGATGGAAATGACGTTGGTCGGGATATAGGCCGAAACGTCGTTCGCCTTGGTCTCGATCAGCGGCAGGCCCGTCATGGAACCGGCACCCAGTTCGTCGGACAGCTTCGCACAACGCTCCAGCAGGCGGGAGTGCAAGTAGAACACGTCGCCCGGGTAGGCTTCACGGCCCGGCGGGCGGCGCAGCAGCAGCGATACGGCACGGTAGGCCTCTGCCTGCTTGGACAGGTCATCAAACACGATGAGGACGTGCTTGCCGCCGTACATCCAGTGCTGGCCGATGGCCGAACCGGCGTACGGTGCCAGGTACTTGAAGCCTGCGGGGTCGGAAGCGGGAGACGCCACGATGGTGGTGTACTCCAGTGCCCCGTTGTCCTCGAGGGTCTGGCGGATGGCGGCGATGGTGGACGCCTTCTGCCCGATTGCCACGTAGATGCAGCGGACCTGCTTGGTCACATCGCCAGAAGCCCAGTTGGCCTTCTGGTTGATGATGGTGTCGATCGCGATGGCGGACTTGCCGGTCTGGCGGTCACCAATGATCAGCTGGCGCTGGCCGCGGCCGATCGGGATCATGGCGTCGATGGCCTTGAGTCCGGTCTGCATCGGCTCGTGCACCGATTTGCGCTGGGTCACGCCGGGAGCCTGAAGCTCCAGCGCACGGGTGGTCTCGGCCTTGATTTCGCCGAGGTCGTCGATGGGCATGCCCAGCGGGTCGACAACACGGCCGAGGAAGGCGTCGCCCACGGGAACGGACAGAACCTGTCCGGTGCGGTGGACTTCCTGGCCTTCTTCAATGCCGGTGAAGTCGCCGAGGATGATGACGCCGATTTCGCGGACGTCGAGGTTCTGGGCCAGGCCCAGCGTGCCGTCCTCAAAGCGAAGCAGCTCGTTCGCCATGACCGAGGGAAGGCCCTCAACACGGGCGATGCCGTCACCAGCGGTGGTTACGCGGCCGACCTCTACGCGCTCTGCGTTTCCGGGTTCGTAGGACGCCGCGAACTCGTTCAGCGCATTACGGACGTCGTCGGCGTTGATGGTCAATTCGGCCATCTGCAGTCCCTGCTCTCCTGTTTTGTGATCACCGTTGCGATGACCGGGGTTTCTATCAGTTTTGTTGTGCCTGTCCGGCTAGCCGGCCAGCTGGCGCTGCAGCTCGCCAAGGCGGGTGATGACCGAAGCGTCAAGCACTTCGTCACCTACCTGGACGCGGATGCCGCCAATGAGTGCCGGGTCAACGTTCACGTTGACCTTCAGTTCCCGCCCGTACATCGCGTTCAGGCCCGCCTGGAGGCGTGCAAGCTGCGTCGGTGTCAGGGGACGGGTCACGCTGACCGTTGCAATCCAGCGCTGCTGCCGCTTGGCCGCCAGTTCGGCGAACCGTTCCACAAGCCGGGTGGGCTTGATGCCGCGGGGCTGGGTGACCGCCTGCGTGATGAGGACCTTTGCTTCCTCACTCACGCCCGGCACCAGCTTCTCGGCCAGGGTTGCCTTGGCTGCAGCGCTGGCCTGCGGTTCGGACAGAGCACGTTGTACCTCGTGGTTGGAGGCAACGGCCTGGTTGAAGGAGAACAAATCGTTCTCCAGCTCCTCCAGGCCAGAGATTCCGGAGGCAGAAACGGCCGACTTGTTTTCAGCAACGGAAATGACCACCGTTGCGGCAAGAGTCTCGAGTGCATCGCCGATATCCCGTGCGGTTGCCCAGCGTGAGCTGGCCAATCCGCCCGCGATCTCTGCAGCATCAGCGGAGACTTTTCCGCCAACCAGCTGCCTGACCAGCGCCGACTTTTCGTCACCATTGCGGGACGGGTCAGTCAGGGCGCGGCGCAAGCCAGCCGAGCTGTCCACCATTCCCAGAATTCCGAAGAGTTCCTTTGCCAGCTGCAGTGACGCCGTCGGAAGCTTCGCTTCCAACTCGGCCAGCCCTGTTGCCAGCGATTCGCTCGATACGCCTGCCATTACTTAGCTGCACCTGCGTTCTGGGTCTCCAGATCTGCCAGGAAGCGGTCCACTACCCGTGCTGCACGCTGGTCGTCGTTCAGGGATTCCCCAACGATGCGGCCGGCAAGGGTGGTGGCCAGGGTGCCGACCTCCGAACGCAGCGACACAACGGCCGCCTGGCGCTCGGATTCGATCTGGGCATGGGCCTGGGCCGTGATGCGAGCAGACTCTGCAGCTGCCTTTTCCTTGAGATCCGCCAGGATCTGGGCACCTTCGGCGCGGGCTTCCTCACGGATGCGGTTGGCTTCGGCGCGGGCGTCGGTCAGCTGCTGCTTGTACTCTTCGAGTGCAGCAGACGCCTCAGCCTGGGCCTTTTCAGCCTTTGCAATGCCGCCTTCGATAGCCTCGGCACGCTCGGCGAAGGTCTTTTCGAACATCGGGACAACGAACTTGACCACGATGAACATGAGGATGGCAAAGCCCACGAGGACAACGCCCATTTCCCAGACATTGGGAACCAGGGGGTTGACTTCGCCCTCAGTGGCGGCTGAGATGATCAGCTGATTCATATTTCACCCGTCCTTTTCTACTCGGTTCTGTAAATTCGCTTCGCTCTAAGGACTAGGACTAGAGAACGAAGGCGAAGACCAGGCCGAGGATGGCGAGGGCTTCGGTCAGCGCAAGGCCGAGGAATGCGATCGGCTGCAGGACACGCTGTGCTTCCGGCTGGCGGGCGACGCCGTTGATGTAGGCAGCGAATACGAGACCAACACCGATACCACCGCCGATTGCGGACAGACCGTAACCTACGAGGTTGAGATTGCCTTCCATTTTTCTTCCTTTCAAGATGCCACCCATGTGGCAGGTTGTTTGGGTTGCTATCATCCCCGCGAGGGGAAGCTTAGGGGTGCCTAGTGGCTGTCGGCGTGAAGCGCGCCTTCAATGTAGATCGCTGTCAGCAGGGTAAAAACGTAGGCCTGCAGGACCATGATCAGGGCTTCAAGCATGTACATGGCGATGGCGCCAGCCAGGACCAGCACGGAGGTTCCCTTGAGCAGGACGTTCTCCTGCATGATGAGGAACTCGATGCCATACCCGGCGATCATCACGATGAGGTGTCCTGCGAGCATGGTCGCGAACAGACGGAGGCTGTGCGTGACGGGCCGGACCAGGAAGTTGGAGATGATCTCGATCGGGATAACGATCGGAAGGATGAACCAGGGAACACCGGAGGGCACGGTGGCCAGCTTGAAGTAACGGAGTCCGTTCTTCTTGACGCCGATGGCGATCCAGGTGAAGTAGACGATGCCCGCCAGCACATACGCGCCGCCCACGTGCGAGAACGTGGGGAGCTGGAAGAACGGGATAGCGCCGTAGATGTTGTTCACCAGGATGAAGAAGAACAGGCTGAACAACAGCGGGACGTACTTCATGAAGTCCCTGCCGCCGATGATGTCCTTGGCGATTCCGTTGCGGACGAAGCCGTAGGCGGCTTCGCCGGCGAACTGGAGCTTACCGGGTACCAGCTGCTGCTTGCGTGCGGCGAGCACGAAGAAGACGGCGATAAAGACTACAGAGAGGAGGACCAGCAGCATCTGCTTGGAGAATCCTTCTGCGGCACCCCACGGCAGGATTGCCGGCAAATGCATTTCGTTAATACCAGGAGGAGTAAACTCTCCTGAATCTTGGGCCGGGAGCGCAAGCGCGATCAACGCGTTTCCTCTCTGCAGTGTCCATCATTGGGCGTTGGGCGGGGACCGGCAGCCTGACGGCCTGCTGTTCCCCCTGTGAAATTATTTGGCATTAGTGTTGCCGTCCTGGGACGGCCCGCTGGCAGCATGGCGCTCCCCAGCATTTTTTCGAGAACTGGTAAGGCCATGCATGTGGGAAAGGTAGAAACCTCCGACGGCTCCAAGCAGAGCGCCTGCGAGCACGATCCAGCGCGTTCCCCACACGTAATCCAGTCCCCACCCTATCAAACTCCAGACGATGATTCCGCCAATGATGTAGCTGAATACGGCCATCCCGGCGTTGTATCCGCCGCTGGTTCCGTCGCTTGATACACCGGGGGCGGAGCCGCTTGATACACCTCTGCCATTGGTGCCTTCGCCGGGCTTGTTTGGATCACGCATCGCGGGTTTCCTTGGTTTCTGGATCGTTGTAGATCTGGAGGCGGGCTTTGCTGAAACCGTAAATTTCAGCGGCCTGCCACAGGACGACGGCGGTGACGGCGCCGGCGACAAACCAGCGGCCTTGCAGCCACTGCGGAGCGCCGATGACGAACAGGACCACGGCGAACCCCACCACCTTCACAACATAGGTGGCCACAAACATGCCAATGGCTCCGGAAGGATTGCTGCGTCCCACGACGTGGCCCACCACAAGGCTGATGCCAAAGAACAGCATCACCAGCAGCCCGCCCAACGTACTGGACAGGGCGCCGTCCGGACCGGCCAGGATTCCTGCAGCAACGGCACACAGTGCCAGCCCGGCCGCAGCGGCCACCGAACTTCGCTTGAGGAGGTTCAGCCACAGGGACGGCGTGGGGCCGGATGCGCCAACGTTTCCGTTGCCGGACACGGGTCCGGACTCGGCGTTGGAGGTCATGCGATCCCAATCGTCGGCACCAACCGGCAGCTAGCCGGGAGGCAGGGTGGAGGGGCAGCTTTGGCTGCCCCTAAATTCTACATGAGATAGAAATAATTCTGCACGGGGATTACGCCTGGTTATCGTCGCTGCGCCGGGAGAGGTAAGGCCACGCGGTGATAAGGCCCATCACCAGGGTGGCGAAGATGTCAACGGACAGCACGATCTGCCAGGGGAAGATGGCGAAGGCCAGTCCCCCGAAGGAAAGGATGCCGGTCCAGAGGTACATCAGGATGACGGCCGTGCGGTGCGAATAACCGATGTCCAGCAGTTTGTGGTGGAGGTGGCCGCGGTCTGCGGACCAGGGCGAACGGCCGCGGGCAGTGCGCCGGACCACCGCTAAACCAAGGTCCAGCAGCGGCAGGAAGAGGACGGCAAACGGAAGAAGGATGGGTATTACGGTAGAGATACCGTTTGCCCGGTCGTAGAGGCCCGAGGTGATCTGCCCCGTTGACACCACGCCGGCCGATGCCATGAGCAGGCCGATAAGCATTGCACCGGAGTCACCCATAAAGATCTTGGACGGAAACCAGTTGTGCGGCAGGAAGCCCAGGCAGCTGCCCACCAGGACTGCCGTAATAAGGGTGGCAAGATCCGAGTAGTCCAGCAGCACGGCGTTGCGGTGGACCCAGTACGCGGTGAAGAAGAAGGCAGTACCACCAATGACGGCCACTCCGGCGGCCAGCCCGTCCAGGCCATCAATGAAGTTGAAGGCATTCATGGTGGTGACGATCAGGCCGGCGGTCAGGACCACCCGCAGAGTCTCATTCTCCAGGTAGATGGGGTCAGGCACCCACGGGACGATGGTCATCTGGACTCCCCAGATGGCAACTGTGAGGCCCGCGGCGCTCTGGCCAATCAGCTTCACCCACCAGCGGATGTCCAGGAGGTCATCCGCAACCCCCACCAGGACGATAACGGCCGCGCCGGCGAGGACGCCCCAGGGCGAGAAGTTGTTCCGGTAGATGTCCTTAACAAAGAAGGACTGGCTGGCAACGATAAGCGCCACCATGATTCCGAGGAAGATGGCCACACCCCCCAGCCGGGACACCGGAATGGAGTGCATGTCGCGGCTGCGGATGGGAAGGTGCAGCTCGAGCCGATGGCCCACGACCCGCGCACCCCAGGTGGCGAAATAGGACACCACAGCAGCGGTGAGCCCCATCAGCAGGTACATGATCATGGGGCGGTAGCCGTTTCGGGGGTGGTGCTGAAGCCGGACAACCGCGTTGAGGGATGGTCCTTGGTCGATGGGCTCACTGGTCGGGAATCTGTTCTTCGATAAATGAAACTTCTCCGTCGCCGAGCGCGCAGCAGGCAGTGCATTTTTACTTGTACGCAGTGCCTTACAGGGCTGTATTACAGTGGACTCTAGTCAAAGATACTAGCGCCAACAGCATCATGGCTTCGCGCCACACTGGCGCACCGCGCGCGGGGAAATCCCTGTCAGCCATGCTGAAAGGACCCCCATGACCCCCCGCATAGCAGTTGCCGCCGTGACATTCGACCGGCCGAAGGAACTGGCTGTCCTGCTGGATTCGATCAACAAACAGACGGCCGCTGTGGACACGATCTGCCTGGTGGACAGCGGCAAAACGCCGGCACTGGACGTCGCCGCGAAGCACCCGAACGTCGACTACGTCCGGTCCGAAGCCAACCTCGGCGGCGCGGGCGGTTTCTCCCTGGCTGCGCTCAAGGCGGTCGCCAGCGGCGCCACCTGGATCTGGATGATGGACGACGACGCCGAGCCGGCCGACCCTGAATGCCTCGCCACGCTGCTCCGGGAGGCTGAGGCACGCGACCTGGAGGCGGTGGTCCCGTTGGTGACGGCGCCCGGGCAGCCGGACCGGCTTTCCTTCTTCTTCCGCCTGGATGGCAAGGTCACCCACAGCCGTGCCGAACTGGAGAAGATCGGTTTCCTTCCGGGCGACGGCCACTTCTTCAACGGCGCCTTGATCCGCTCTGACGTCTTCTTCAAGGTGGGCCTGCCGGACATTCGCCTGTTCATCCGCGGGGACGAGGTGGATTTCACCATCCGCCTCCGCAAGGCCGGCATCCGCTTCGGCACGGTGACCACAACCGCAATCACGCATCCGCACGCCTTCTCCGAGACGCAGCACGTGTTCGGGGCCCGCTGGCACGTCATTGTTCCGGAGTCAGCATTCAAGCGGTACTACTACTACCGGAACCGTGGCTACCTGATCCGCCGGTACTTCCGCGTCCGGTCTTTTGTCGCCGACGTCGGCGGTTACCTGGGCTATTTCGCGCAGCGGCGGGACCTGCCCGGATTCCTGGGCTGGGCCAGGTCCTTCACCACCGGCCTCCGCGGCAAGGGCTTCGCGCCGCTGGAGGACCAGAAGTTCTAGGCTGCAGCTTCAGGGAGTAGAGCTTCCGCTCCGGCGTGGCCAGGTCTGGCGCTTCTAGCGTTGGCGCTTCAGCATCCTGCGCTGCAACGCACGGGTTGCCAGGAGCCACAGCAGGACCCACGGCTCCCCGAGCACCCGGTACGCAACACGGCGGGGGTGAAGCAGCAGGCGCCAAGCCCATTCCAGTCCTAGCCTGCCGAGCCAGCGCGGTGCGAGCTTTTGGAAACCGGCCAACTGCTCGATAGCTCCACCCACTGCGCAGTAGATGGCTGGCGGCATGTCGCCGAGGCGCCGCTCCAGGACCTTCTCCTGCAACGGCATGCCCAGTCCAAGCAGGACCAGCTGTGGTTCCTGCAGGTGAAGCCACTCCACGGCATTGTCTTCGAGTGCGCCATTCCAGCCCTCGCCGGGGAAGCCCGAGACGCTGGCGCCAGGAACGATGGACTGAAGTTTTCGGACAGCACCGGCGTTGGCCTCCGCACCGGCACCCAGCACGGCGATCCGCTCGAGTCCCTGCACATGGTCCAGGGCGGGCAGCCAGTCGGTGGAGCCCAGCCGGTAGTCCATGACCGGGCCTTCGGCATTGCCGGTCCTCCCCCACAACCAGAGCACGGGGGCACCGTCCAGCAGGACCACGTCGCTCCGCCGGTACAGGTTGCGGAAGCCCTCGTCAGAGAGGGTCAGCGTGACGCTGTGCAGGTTGTGGCCCAGGACCGTCCGTGTGGACCCCTCCCGGACAAAGCGGTTGAGTTCCTCCACCAGTTCAGGAACCCGCAGCGGGGTGGCATCGACCTCCAGGACGGGAATCTGCTGGCGGTCCAGCGCCATCAAGGCCTGGCGTCCGGGGCCGGTGCAGGGACGGCCGGGACTTCAGCTGCTCCCGGGGTTTCAGGCTCTACCACCGATGAACCGGAGGGTGTCCTCGCAACCGGTGCTGCTTCAACCGGAGTATCTGCAACCGGCGCTGTTTCAATCGGTGTCCCCGCAACCGGCGGTGCTTCAACCGGTTCCTCTTCCGCCATGGGAATCTCGCCGAGCCCCAATACACCCGGCACATGTTCGCGGAGTTGGCCAAGGCTTACGGCCCCGTTGCGGACCACGCGCAGTCGGGGACCGGTGGCATCAACAATGGTGGAGGGTACGGCTGCCTCACCCTCAACCGGCCGAAAACCGCCTTCGAGGTAGACCTCCACGGAATCGGCCAGTTGCTCGCGTGCGGCGGCTGCCGTCTGTCCTGGAGCATGGCCGGTGCGGTTGGCCGAAGAAACGGCCAGCGGCCCGGTGAGCGTCAGCAGTTCCTGGGCGATTTCATCATCAGGCATGCGCAGCGCCACAGTGCCCTTGGTCTCCCCAAGGTCCCAGTCCAGGGACGGCTGGGCGTGCAGGATGAGGGTCAGGCCGCCGGGCCAAAACGCCTCGGCAAGCTTTCGTGCGTCTGCTGACACGTCGGTGGCGAGCCCGTCCAGGGCGTTAATGCGCGGAATCAGCACGGGCGGCGGCATGGTGCGGCTGCGTCCCTTTGACACCAGGAGCATGGTGACGGCTTGCGGCGAGAAGGCGTCAGCGGCAATCCCATAGACGGTATCAGTGGGGAAAACCACGCACTTCTTTTCCCTGATGGCCCGCTGGGCGTGCTCAAGTCCTTTGGCGCGCTCGTCGTCGCTGGTGCAGTTATAGGTTGTGGTCACTCGCCTATTCTTTCATTCCCTGTGGTCCGGATCCGCGAGCAGGGCGCTGGTGGCGCGCTCCTTGCCGTTGAGGTCCAGGTGCGTCCTGATAGTGGTCCAGTTCCCGGTCCTGGCCAGCATGGTCGAGATCCAGCCCGCCTGGACTTCTGCGTGTTCCATGACAAAGTAGCCGCCGGGCCGCAGCAGGCGCGCGGCCGAGACTGCTGCCGCCGTCGGCAGTTCCATGCCGTCCGCTCCCCCGCCGTACAGGGCTTCGGGGGGATCATGCAGGGCGACTTCCGGCTCGGTGGGAACGGCCTCAGCCGGGATGTAGGGCGGGTTGGAAACCACGACGTCGAAGGTCCCATTGAGTTCCGGCAGCGCGTCCCGCAGGTCCCCGAGGACCAGATGGACGCCCAGCGGGGCCAGGTTTTTTGCAGCCCAGGCGTGCGCGAACGGGCTGAACTCGACGGCGTGCACCTCGGCGCCCGGCACTTCGTGGGCGACGGACCCCGCGATGGCGCCCGAACCGGTCCCGAGGTCGACGATCCGCGGGTGCACCATGCCCTTGACATGGTCGATCACCAGCTGAGCCACGGATTCGGTCTCGGGGCGGGGCACAAAAACACCAGGGCCCACGGCCAGCTCCAGGTAGCGGAAATGCGCCACGCCGGTGATGTGCTGCAGCGGAATCCGGCTGGCCCGTTCTGCGACCAGCGCCTCATAGCCTTCCGGGGCGGGCGCGTCCCCCAGCATCATGGCCCGCAGGCGGCCCAGCCCAACGTTCAGCAGATGGTCTGCGAGCAGCTCGGCGTCCACCCGCGGACTGGGTACGCCGGCTTCACGCAGGATGTCCGTTGCCGCGCTGACGGCATCCGCTAGCGACTGGCCTGGCCCAAGTGTCATACGGCGGAAGGGCTAGTCGCCGATGGCGTCCAGGCGGGCCTGTTCGTCCATCTCGATCGCGGACTGGATGACGGGCTCGAGGTCACCGTTCATCACTTGGTCCAGGTTGTACGCCTTGTAGCCGGTACGGTGGTCCGCAATCCGGTTTTCGGGATAGTTGTAGGTGCGGATGCGCTCCGAGCGGTCCATGGTGCGGATCTGCGACTTCCGCTGGGCGGAGTTTTCGGCGTCGATCTGCTCCTGCTGGTGCGCCAGGATGCGTGCCCGGAGCACGCGCATGCCGGCCTCTCGGTTCTGCAGCTGGGATTTTTCGTTCTGCATGGCCACCACGATGCCGGTGGGAAGGTGGGTGATGCGGACGGCGGAGTCAGTGGTGTTCACGGACTGGCCGCCGGGACCGGACGAGCGGTAGACGTCGATCTTGAGGTCGTTCTGGTTGATCTCGAGCTCTTCAGGCTCATCCACTTCAGGCAAAACCAGCACACCGGCAGCGGAGGTATGGATGCGGCCCTGGGACTCGGTGACGGGAACGCGCTGGACGCGGTGCACGCCGCCTTCAAACTTGAGCCGGGCATACACGCCCTCGGCTGGGTCATTCGAGCTGCCCTTCACCGCAACCTGGACGTCCTTGTAACCGCCAAGGTCAGATTCCGTGGCGGAGATAATTTCAGTCTTCCAGCCGCGCGATTCCGCGTACCGGGTGTACATCCGCAGCAAATCACCGGCAAAAAGTGCGGCCTCGTCGCCACCTTCACCGCCCTTGACTTCGAGGATCACATTGCGGGCGTCATCGGGGTCGCGGGGAATGAGCAGCCTGCGAAGCTTCGCAGCAGCGATCTCAAGCGCGGCCTCCAGCTCAGGCACCTCAGCCGCAAACTCAGGATCCTCCGAAGCCATCTCCTTGGCAGCAGCAAGGTCATCCCGGATGCCCTCCCACTTGTGATAGGCCTCAACAATGCCATTGAGCTGAGCCGAACGCCGCCCAAGCTTCCGGGCAAGCCGCTGATCAGCATAAACAGCAGGATCCCCCAGCTGCGCCTGGATAGCATCATGCTCATCAAGCAGGCCCTGTACGGACTCAAACATCTATAAACCTCTTTCGACTTGTACAAGTCTAGTAACAAACAAAGACGGGACCGCGGCTGGCGGCTTAACGACGAAGACGCACGGATTTTTCCGCCCCGGGAGTGGCATCGGGCCTGCCGGAGCTGGGAGGCTGACGATCGAAGATCGTAAGCCTCCCAGCGTAGGGGCGGGGGCGGAAAAATCCGTGCGGCGTCAGCACCGGGGCAGCAGATCAGCCGCTCACCGGAGCCTTATTTGTCGTTATCCGACTTCGCACCAAGCGTCGTCTTCTGAACCTGCATGAGGAACTCGACATTGCTCTGGGTTTCCCGGATCTTGTTGGTCAGGAGTTCAAGGCTCTGCTGGGTCTCGAGTCCGGAGAGGACGCGGCGCAGCTTCCACATGATCTTGACTTCCTCCGGCGAGAGCAGGTTCTCCTCGCGGCGGGTGCCGGACGCGTTGACGTCCACGGCCGGGAAGATGCGCTTGTCTGCCAGCTGGCGGGACAGGCGGAGCTCCATGTTGCCGGTGCCCTTGAACTCTTCGAAGATGACCTCATCCATCTTGGAACCGGTCTCCACGAGGGCGGTGGCCAGGATGGTGAGTGAGCCGCCGTTTTCGATGTTGCGGGCTGCACCGAAGAAGCGCTTGGGCGGGTACAGTGCTGCGGAATCCACACCACCGGACAGGATACGGCCGGAGGCCGGTGCTGCCAGGTTGTAGGCGCGGCCCAGGCGGGTCATGGAGTCCAGCAGGACCACCACGTCCATGCCCATTTCCACGAGGCGCTTGGCGCGTTCGATGGAAAGCTCGGCCACGGTGGTGTGGTCGTCGGCGGGACGGTCGAAGGTGGAGGCAATAACCTCACCCTTGACCGTGCGCTGCATGTCCGTAACTTCTTCGGGGCGTTCGTCAACCAGCACCATCATGAGGTGGACCTCAGGGTTGTTGGTGGTGATCGCGTTGGCGATGGACTGCAGGATGAGCGTCTTGCCGGCCTTCGGCGGGGAGACGATCAGGCCGCGCTGGCCCTTGCCGATCGGGGCAACCAGGTCGATGACGCGGGGGCCGATCTTTTTGGGGTCGGTCTCGAGGCGCAGGCGCTCGGACGGGTACAGCGGTACCAGCTTGGCGAACTCAACACGGTCCTTGAGGTCCTCGGAGGTCTTGCCGTTGACGGAGGTGACGCGGACCAGGGCGTTGAACTTCTGGCGGGCCGACTGCTGGCTGCGGTCTTCGCCGTCACGCGGAGCGCGGATGGCGCCAACCACTGCGTCGCCCTTGCGCAGGTTGTACTTCTTGACCTGGGCAAGGGAGACATAAACGTCGTTCGGGCCCGGAAGGTAGCCGGAGGTGCGGATGAACGCGTAGTTCTCCAGGACGTCCAGGATGCCGGCAACCGGCAACAGGACGTCGTCCTCGGTGACCTCAACGTCGTCGACGTCCGGTCCCTGCGCGCGTCCACGACGGCGGTCGTTACGGTCGCGGAAGCGGTCGTTGCGCGAGCTGTTGTCACGGTCCTGGCCGCCTGAGCGGTCATTCCGGTCGTTGCGGTCCCGGCGGTTGCGGCGGTTGCGCCGGCTGCCGCCGTCGGTGTCGTCGCTGTCACGGTTGTCATCGCGACGGGCACCCTCACGCTGGCCGGCCTCGCGGCTGCCCGCGTTGTCCCGGCCGGTGTCGGCGTTCTCGCGTGCTGCGTTGTCCCGGCCGCGGGTGCGGCCGCCTTCACGGCGGTCGGTGCGCTGCCCGGCTTCGCCGGCTTCAGCTTCGGTCCGCTCGGCTGTGGCTTCTGCCGTGCGCGGTTCCGCGCTGGCCTGCACGTCGGCTCGCTGCTCGACGTCGGCCTGCTCTGCCGGGGCCTCTGCACCTTCAGGAGCGGTTGCGGCTGCTTCCCCGCGGCGGCGGTTGCGGGTGCGGGGCTGGCGACGCTCGGCGGCGCCTTCGGTCGCTTCGGGAACCTCGGCGGCGGCCGGAGCCTCAACGGGAGCGGCAGCGCTGGTTTCGGCAGCAGCCGGTTCAGCGGCCGCTGGTGCCACCACTCCGTCGCTGACGGCGCGGCGGCTGCGGCCACGGCCACGGGCCCGCGTTCCTTCTGCTGGAGCTTCGGTTGTTTCAGCGGCCGGAGCAGCTACTGCCGGAACAACTGCCGGCACCGACACGTTCTCGACGGCCTTTTCGGCCGCCTTGGCCGGGGCCTTGGTCATGGGGGTGCCGGCGCGGTGGGCGGAAATGGCGGAAACCAAGTCCCCCTTGCGCATCCGGGAACCGCCGGAAATACCGAGCTGGCTGGCAAGAGCCTGCAGCTGGGCGAGCTTCAGGCCGGCAAGGCCGCTGCTCTTGGCGGGTGCGGCCGGTGATTCGGCAGCAGAAGATGATAGTTCCACAGCTGGCGACAGCTCAGTGGTTTCGGTCACGAAGGATCCTTCCCCCTCGACGGCGTCCAGACTGGGAGCTGGACGCGATGATTTGATCTGGGCTGCAGTTCAGATCTGCAGCCGGATTGTTCGGCCTTGCCGGTTGGATATCGGCCAGCAGGGCCGGATACTGATTCACCTTGCGCTCCGCCATGGTGGAACGCCGGGCTGACATTTCAGGGGCAGTTTGCGTGCTGCAGATTCCTGCGACAGACCGAGCAGGTGGCACCGGAATAGATTGCGCAGTAAGAGACCAAGCGGCAACTAAGTGCAATAGCAGATCAGATAGGCGTCAATTACCGCCGGTGCAACTCCACCTTAGCACCTTCAACGTCCACTGCGAGCTTCAGAACACGCCACCCGATGTCCGGCGTGTTCGCTGCAGTGAACTCCTCGATAAAACCAACGACGGCGGCCGCTTCAGCCTGTCCGTCTGCCAGAACCAGCACGGTTGGGCCGGCACCCGACACCACCGCCGCATACCCGGCTGCACGAAGCGCTGATATCAGCGCAGCGCTGGGGCGCATGGCCTCTGCACGGTAACTCTGGTGCAGGTAGTCCTCTGTGCCTGCCAGCAGGAATTGGGGCTTGCTGGTCAATGCATGGATCAGGAGGGCCGCACGGCCGGCATTCATGGCAGCCGCGTGGTGCCCGACCGAGGCCGGCAGCAATGCGCGCGCGGCTTCGGTGGCAAGCTCGAAATCAGGAACTGCCACCACCGGAACCACCGTTTCGGACACCGTCGCGCTGGTGCTGCTGTACTGGTCACTGTCCTGCCATGACAGCGCCAGGCCGCCGAAAATGGCCGGTGCCACGTTGTCGGGGTGCCCTTCGAGTTCGCTGGTGAGCTGCAGGATCCAGTCCTTCCCGCGGCGGCTTGCCTCAGGTACCAGCGCGTTTGCCGCGGAGACTGCTGCTACTACCGCCGATGCGGACGAGCCCAGGCCCCGTCCGTGGGGATTGACGTTGTCAGCCGTCACCTTCAGGCCGCCGTGCCGGAAGCCCAGCCGTTCGAAAGCCGCTTCCATGGCCCGGATAACCAGGTGGGTGGCGTCCCTCGGCAGGGTGTCTGCGCCTTCGCCGCGGAGATCGAACAGGAGTTCCTCGGATTCAAGGCTCTCCACCGTCAGCGTGTCATGCAGCGCCAGGGCCAGGCCCAGGCTGTCGTAGCCGGGACCAAGATTGGCCGTGGTGCCCGGTACCCGGACGGTGACCCGTTGTCCGGGTTCAATAAGCTGCAGTCCGACGGCGGTCTGCGAGGTGGTGTCCAAGGCTACTTTTCTTCCAGTCCCAGCTCGGCAGCAACAGTGACGACGTCGTTGGAGACCTTGACCGGCTGCACATCGCTGCCGTCCTCGGTGCGCAGGGCCCACTGGGGATCCTTCAGGCCGTGCCCGGTAACGGTGATGACGATGGTCTTGCCCGCGGGCACCTCGCCCGCGGCGTGCTTCTTCAGCAGACCAGCCACGCCGGCGGCGGAACCAGGCTCAACAAAAACACCTTCGCGGGAGGACAACCAGCGGTGGGCGTGGAGGATTTCGTCATCCGTTACCGCATCAATCAGGCCGCCTGATTCGTCACGGGCGCCGATGGCACCGTCCCAGGACGCAGGGTTGCCAATCCGGATGGCCGTGGCAATCGTGTCCGGCTCGGTGATGGGGTGGCCGGCGACGAAGGGTGCCGCCCCTGCTGCCTGGAAGCCCCACATGGCAGGCGTCTTGGTGGAGACGGCGGGAAGCGTGCCGGCCGTTTCGGACTCGAACGGCGCGGAGTACTCCTTGTAGCCCTTCCAGTAGGCCGTGATGTTTCCGGCATTGCCAACCGGCAGGACATGGATGTCGGGCGCGTCGCCCAGGGCGTCGACGATCTCGAAGGCACCGGTCTTCTGTCCCTGGATACGGGCAGGATTCACCGAGTTGACCAGGAAGACCGGGTAGGACTCCCCCAGCTTCCGTGCGATGTCGAGGCAGTTGTCGAAGTTGCCGTCCACCTGGAGCAGCGTGGCGCCGTGGGCAATGGCCTGGCTGAGCTTACCCATGGAAATCTTGCCCTCAGGCACCAGGACGGCGCACTTCAGGCCGGCGGCCGTGGCGTAGGCAGCGGCGGAAGCGGACGTGTTGCCGGTGGAGGCGCACACCACGGCCTGGGCTCCGGATGCGACGGCGGCCGTCATGGCCATGGTCATGCCGCGGTCCTTGAACGAGCCGGTGGGGTTCATGCCCTCCACCTTGAGGTACACCTGGGAGCCGGTGAGCTCCGAGAGCTTCTGCGCGTGCACCAGCGGGGTGCCGCCCTCGCCCAGGGTGATCACCCTGGTGGATTCCGTCACGGGCAGACGGTCAGCGTATTCGCGGATAACGCCGCGCCATTGGTGAGCCACTTAGACTCCTTCTACCCGCAGAACGGATGTAACTGAATTGATGACGTCCAGGCCCTTTACGGCCTCGACGGTGGCTGCAAGGGCAGCCTCTGACGCGCGGTGGGTGACGATCCGCAGCTCGGCGGACTCCACGTTGGACTCAGCGTCGCGGTGGATGGTCTGCCGCATGATTTCGATGGAGACGCCGTGCTCGGCAAAGAGCTGGGCGATCCTGGCCAGGACGCCGGGCTGGTCAGCGACGTCCAGCCCGATGTAGTAACTGGTGACGGCGGCGTCGATCGGCAAGGCCGGAACGTGGCCGGTGGTGGTTTCCGTCCTGCCGGGGCCGCCGAGGACCAGGCTGCGCGCGGCGGATACCAGGTCGCCCAGGACGGCGGAGGCTGTGGGGGTACCTCCGGCACCCTGGCCGTAGAACATCAGTTCACCGGCGTTCTCGGCTTCAATGAACACGGCGTTGAACGCGCCATGGACGGCGGCCAGCGGGTGCTCGCGGGGAAGCAAGGTCGGGTGCACGCGCACGGAGACGCCGTCACCGCCGTCTGCATCCGTGCCTGCGGCGGGAAGCTTTTCCGCAATGGCCAGCAGCTTGATGACAAAGCCGGCGTCCTTGGCGGCAGCAATGTCCGCCGCGGTGACGGAGCTGATCCCTTCGCAGTGGACGTTCTCCAGGGCGAACCGGGTGTGGAACGACAGCGAGGCAAGGATGGCAGCCTTCGCGGCAGCATCGTGGCCTTCGACGTCGGCGGTGGGGTCGGCCTCCGCGTAACCGAGGCGCTGTGCTTCGGCGAGGGCGTCGGCAAACTGGGCGCCGGTGGTGTCCATCTGGTCAAGGATGAAGTTGGTGGTGCCGTTGACGATGCCCAGAACGCGGGTGATCCGGTCACCGGCGAGGCTGTCGCGGATGGGCCGCAGGATGGGGATGGCTCCGGCGACGGCGGCCTCATAGGAGAGCTGCACGCCCGCCTTGTCAGCCTCTTCATGAAGGATGGGACCGTCCTGGGCCAGCAGCGCCTTGTTGCCGGTGACAACGCAGGCACCATTGCGAAGGGCCGACAGGATCAGCGTGCGGGCGGGCTCTATGCCGCCCATCAGCTCGATCACCAGGTCCGCGTCCTTCACCAGGGTGTCGGCGTCGGTGGTGAAGAGTTCCTGCGGCAATTCCACATCCCGCTTGGTGTGGACGTTGCGCACGGCGATGCCGGTCAACTGCAACTTCGCGCCGGTGCGGGCGGCAAGGGTGTCGGCGTCCTCAATGAGAATCCGCGCAACCTGGGCCCCAACGTTGCCACAGCCCAGCAGGGCTACTTTCAGGGTTCGCAATTCGGTCATTCAGACTCCCATGTCGCGGTTCAGCAGATCTTCTTCGGTTTCCCCGCGGACAATCAGCCGGGCAGATCCGTCGCGCACCGCGACAACGCCCGGCCGGGCCAGATAGTTGTAGTTGCTTGACAGGGCCCAGCAGTAGGCGCCGGTCCCCGGTACAGCAAGCAGATCACCGGCTGCCACGTCCTCGGGCAGATATACATCTCTAACAACTATGTCGCCGCTCTCGCAATGTTTGCCCACCACGCGGGACAGTTGCGGTGTGGCGGCAGATGCGCGGGAAGCCACGACCGCCGAATAATCGGCGTCGTAGAGCACCGGGCGGGCGTTGTCGCTCATGCCGCCATCCACCGACACATAGCGGCGCGGATACGTAATGTTCTCGCCTGCCATTTCAGCACTAACCGAATCCGGCGCATCGACGCGAACGGTCTTGAGGGTCCCCACCTCGTACAAGGTGAAGGTGGTGCTGCCCACGATGGCCCTTCCGGGCTCGATCGAGATGCGGGGCGAGTCGATGCCGAGCTTTGCACAGGTGGAGCGCACGACGGCGGCCATCGCCTGGGCGATTTCGGCCGGCGGGCGCGGGGTGTCCACCGGGGTGTAGGCAATGCCGTAGCCGCCGCCGAGGTCCAGCTCCGGAAGGACGATGGAGTATTTGCGCTGCATGGCGTCAAGGAAGGTCAGGAGCTTTTCCGCGGCCAGCTCGAAGCCGTCCGGTTCGAAGATCTGCGAGCCAATGTGGCAGTGCAGCCCGAGCAGTTCGATGCTGTGGTACCCGGTGGCGGCGGCAACGGCTTCTTCGGCAGCTGAGAGGCCTGCTTCATCCGTGGTGTCCCCGGCCATGGAGAGCCCGAACTTCTGGTCCTCGTGCGCAGTGGCGATGAATTCGTGGGTGTGCGCGTGGACGCCCGGCGTCAGCCGGAGCATGACCTTTGCCGTTTCGCCGCGCCCGGAGGCGATCTTGGCTACGCGGTCCAGCTCGTCGATGCTGTCCACCACGATCCGGCCCACCTGCATGTCAAGGGCCCGGCGGATTTCGGCGTCCGACTTGTTGTTCCCGTGCAGGCCGAGGTGGGCACCGGCAATCCCTGCGCGTGCTGCCACGGCGAGTTCACCGCCGGAGCAGGTGTCCAGCCGGAGGCCTTCCTCAGCCACCCAGCTTGCCACTGCGGTGCAGAGGAAGGATTTGCCGGCGTAGTAGACGTCCACTCCCCCGCAGATGTCCGCAAAGGCGTCGTCGAACGCGTCCTTGAACCCCCGGGCGCGGGAGCGGAAGTCCCCCTCGCTCATGACAAACAGGGGCGTGCCGAACTGTTCCTTCAGATCAGCGACCGGAATGCCGTCGATGGCCAGCTGGCCCGCGCTGGCCCGGGAAACGTCCTCGGCCCACATCGAAGGGGTCAGCGCGTTCAGGTCCTCCGGAACCGCGAGCCATTCGGGGGCGAGCGGCGAGGCCGCGCTGGTGTTTGCTTCTTTCACGCCGATCACATCCGTTCCGGGGCGGAAACGCCGAGCAGGTCAAGGCCGTTGGCCAGCACCTGGCTCGTGGCGTCGTTGAGCCAGAGGCGGGTGCGGTTGACGTCGGTCACCGCTTCGTCGCCCATGGGGGCGATGCGGCAGGCGTCGTACCAGCGGTGGTAGGCGCCGGCGATGGTTTCGAGGTGCCGCGCCACCCGGTGCGGTTCCCGCAGTTCGGCTGCCTTTGCCACGATCGAGGGGTAGCTGCCCAGGTACGAGAGCAGCTCGTTCTCCGTGGCGTGGTCCAGGAGGGAGGCGTCAAAAGCGGACCGGTCCACACCGGCGTCGACAGCGTTGCGGGCCGCGCCGCGGGACCGGGCGTGGGCGTACTGCACGTAGAACACAGGGTTCTCGTTGCTGTGCTTCTTCAGCAGCTCCGGGTCCAGGGTCAGGGGGGAATCTGCCGGGAACCGGGCCAGGGAGTAGCGGACGGCGTCCTTGCCCAGCCAGTCGATCAGGTCCTTGAGCTCGATGATGTTGCCTGCGCGCTTGGACAGCTTGGCGCCGTTCACTGATACCAGCTGGCCGATCAGTACCTCGATGTTCACCTCGGGATCGTCCCCGGCGCACGCGGCGATGGCCTTGAGGCGGTTGATGTAGCCGTGGTGGTCCGCGCCGAGCAGGTAGATTTTTTCGGTGAAGCCGCGGTCCTTCTTTGAAAGGTAGTAGGCCGCATCCGCTGCGAAGTAGGTGGGCTCTCCGTTGGCGCGGATCATCACCCGGTCCTTGTCGTCGCCAAAGTCGGTGGTCCGCAGCCAGACAGCACCGCCGTCGTCGAACACGTGGCCCTGCTCGCGAAGGCGGGCAACGGCACTCTCGATCGCGCCGGCGTCGTGCAGTTCCTGTTCGGAGAAGAACACGTCGAACTCGACACCGAAGTCCGCGAGTGTGGCCTTGATGTCCTTCATCTGTGCCTTGTAGGCGGCAGAGCGGATGACCGGAAGAGCGGCAACTTCGGTCAGTTCGCGGATGTCCGGGTGCTCAGTGAGGACCTCGTGGCCCAAGTCCGCGATGTACTGTCCGGGATAGCCGCCCTCGGGCACGGGACGGCCGTGCAGGCGGGAGTAGACGGAGTTGGCGAAGACGTTCATCTGGGAGCCGGCGTCGTTGATGTAGTACTCAGCCGTGACATCGGCGCCGGAGGCGCGCAGCACGCGGGCAATGGAGTCGCCCAGGGCGGCCCACCGGGTATGCCCGATGTGCAGGGGTCCGGTGGGGTTGGCCGAGACGAATTCCATGTTGACGATGTGGCCGGCGAGCGCGTTGTTGGTTCCGTACTGCTGCCCGGCTTCGACGATCACCTTGGCCAGGGCGCCAGCCGTTGCTGCGTCCACGGTGATGTTCAGGAACCCGGGCCCGGCGATGTCCACGGCAGAGACGCCGTCGATCGACTTCAGGTGGGCGCTGAGTACTGTGGCGAATTCACGGGGGTTGGTACCGGCCTGCTTGGCAAGCTGCAGGGCGATATTGGTGGCCCAGTCGCCGTGGTCCCGGTTCTTGGGTCGCTCCACCCGTACCTCGTCTGGCACTGCTGATGCCGAGAGGGCAATCTCGCCGGCGTTGACGGCGTCTTTCAGGCAGGCGGATATGGCGAGGGAGAGTTCTTCGGGAGTCACCCCTCTAGCCTACCGGGGGCCAGTGACAGCAAAAGAATTGGCCGTGTTTCCGGCGCCGCAGCCGTTCCACAGGAAAACCACAAGCCAGCTACAAGTTGAACCAATACGCTGGGTTCATCGTTGACACCACCGTAAGCACCCTCCCAAACACTTAACCGAAATGAGAGCCTTTCTATGAGACCGTCAGTCCGCAAGAGTGTTTTCGCCGGAATCGCCGGCCTTTCCCTCGCCGGAACGGTGGCCGGCTGCGCGCCGTCCGCCACCGAAAGCACATCCGCCGCGCCCTCGGGTACCGCTGCGGAAACCTCCGCCGCAACACCATCCGCAGGAGCCTCGTCCCTGGCCACCAGCGGCTCCACCTACAAGGACGGCACCTACAGCGCTGACGGAAACTACGTCTCCCCCAACGGCACGGAGACTGTCGGGGTTGAACTCACCCTCGCAGGGGGCACGGTCACGGCTGTAAACATCACCCAGCACCCGTCAAACCCGAACACCCGCAAGTTCCAGGGTGAGTTCGCCGGCGGGATCGCCGGGCAGGTGGTGGGCAAGAGCATCGACGGGCTCAACGTCTCGAAGGTTGCCGGTTCCTCGCTGACCAGCGGCGGATTCAACCAGGCCGTGGAAAAGATTAAGTCGGAGGCGCAGTAGACGGTGCCGGGCGCGGACTGGGAGGACTTTGCGTTCGAGGGAATCGGCACGCACTGGGAGATCTCCACGCCTCAGCCGCTTAGCGAGCCCATGCGGAAACGCCTCCTTAACCGGGTGGAGAAGTTCGACGCCGACTGGTCCCGTTTCCGATCCGATTCCCGCGTCAGCGTCATGGCGCGGGAACCGGGGCGGTACGGGTTTCCGGACGAGGCTGGCCGGCTTGGGCCGCTGTACAGGACGCTTTACGGACTGACGGACGGGGCCATGACCCCGCTGATCGGCGCCTCCCTTGAGCGGCTGGGGTACGACGCCGGATACACCCTCACGCCGTCCGGGTCCCCGCTGCCGGCGCCCCGCTGGAACGGGGTCCTTGAGTGGGCGGGAACCACCATCACCACCACGTCGCCTGTGGTTCTGGATATCGGGGCGGCGGGCAAAGGCCTGCTGGTGGATCTGCTCGCCGACGAACTGGACGCTGAAGGCATTGATTCCTTCCTCATTGACGGGAGCGGGGACCTGCTTGCAAGGGGTCCCCGATCCACCCAGGTCGCTTTGGAGCATCCTTACAATCCGGCCCAGGCAATCGGAATCGTTTCCCTGGCGGGGCGGGCGCTTTGTGCCTCGGCGTCCAACCGTCGGGCCTGGGGCGACGGCCTGCATCATGTGCTGGACGGAACAACCGGGCAGCCGGTGAGGACCGCCGTCGCCACCTGGGCCCTGGCGGACACCGCGATGCTGGCCGATGCCCTGGCCACTGCGCTTTTCTTCGCGCCAGGTGTCCGGTTGGAGCAGGAGTTCGATTTCTCCTGGCTGACCGTATTCTCCGACGGGAGCGCGGCCCACTCCGCGGAGTTTGAAGGGAGACTGTTCACATGAGCCCTGTGGAAACGCCGAAAGCCAGGCCCGCCCCGTCCGTGGCCGCACGGCTGGATACCGTTCTTGGCCGGTTCACCATGTACCGGCTCATCCTCCTGGTCCTGGCAGCACTTGCCGCCTACAGTCTGTTGCTCGATGCCCTGGGGTGGCTGACCTTTGGGATCCCCGAAATGCTGGCGCACCTGGTCCTGTGCCTTGGCCTGACCTATGCGTCCAACAGGGCACTGGCAGCCATCTTCCACGTGCGGCCCCACACAGAGTCCTCGCTGATCACCGGACTGCTGTTGTACTTCCTGTTCTGGCCGTCCTTCGCGCCGATGGATCTGGCCGGTGTGGCGTTGGCCTGCGTCCTGGCATCTGCATCGAAGTATGCGCTCGCGTGGCGCGGCCGCCATATCTTCAACCCTGCCGCTGCGGGCGCCTTTGTGGTCGGGCTCACCGGGCTCAACATCGCCACCTGGTGGGCAGCTACCCCTGCCATGCTGTGGCTGTTGGTGCCCGGCGTGCTCCTGGTCCTGTACCGCACGCGCAAGTTCCAGATGGCCTCTGTTTTCCTCCTCGTGGCGGGCGCCATCATTACCGCGGAACTGCTCCAGGCGGACATGACCCTTGGAATGGCCCTGTGGCAGTCAATTGCACAGCGGCCGTTGCTGTTCTTTGTAGGGTTCATGCTCACCGAGCCGCTGACACTGCCGCCGCGCAGGCGGCAGCAGCTGGCGCTCGCGGCTGTGGTCGGCGTGGTGTTTGCGGCCCCGTACAACTTTGGCTTCCTCGCCAATTCTCCCGAGGCGGCGCTGCTGCTCGGCAATCTTCTCGCCTTTATGGTGGGCCAGCGGGGCGGCGTGAAGCTGAAGTTCAACGGAACCAGGCCGTTGACGCCCAGCACCACTGAATTTTCCTTTGAGCCCTCCCGGCCTGTCCGCTTCGTCCCGGGGCAATACATGGAACTGGACCTTCCGCACCCGAAGTCGGACGGAAAAGGACGACGCCGGGTGTTCAGTTTGACGGGCGCCCCGGCTGACCGGCTGGTGAGGTTCGGCGTGCGGACTGCTGAGCCCGTGTCCGCGGCCAAGAAGGTCCTTCTTTCGCTGAAGCCGGGCGACGAACTGACGGCCACCGCCGTTGGAGGCGACTTTGTCCTCCCCCGCGACCCCCGCAAGCCGGTGCTGCTGATCGCTGCAGGAATCGGGATCACGCCCTTCCTTTCACATATCTCCTCCGGCGGCTTACGGGATCGCGACGCCGTACTCCTGCTGCTGGCCAGGAGTGCCGACGAGATTGCGTACGCGGAGGAACTGAAGGAAGCCGGCATCCGTGTGGTGGCCCGGACTGCCGACGGTTCCCAGCCGCCGTCGCATATGAGTGCTTTCCCGGCTGATGCAACCAGGGTGGACGGCGAAGCTCTCAGGGCGCTCATTCCCGACATCGCCGCCCGCGAGGTCTTCATCTCGGGCTCACCGGCCAGTGTCGCTTCACTGCGCCGCGCGGCACGGGAGGCCGGAGCCCGGCGGGTTCACGTGGACTCGTTCTCCGGCTACTGATCCATGCGCCCCCACCGCTCAGGTGGACGTTGGAGTGCCGATTTTCCCTTGCAGGCCACCTTACTGCTAAGCTCTAGGACGTCCCGCCGGCAACGGCAGGAACCCCGGATTGCCCTCGTAGCTCAGGGGATAGAGCGTCTGCCTCCGGAGCAGAAGGTCGTAGGTTCGAATCCTATCGAGGGCACCATCACCAGAAGCACCCCGGTCCACCGACCGGGGTGCTTCTCTTTTTGCCCGTGCAAGTTCCTGCCCAGTCACCCCAACTCGTCACCTGCGCCTGCACCGCTTTGTCTGTGCCCCCTCGTAGTCTGAATTCACCAAGTTGAGGGGGTACGCCATGCACGTTCCGATCTGTTCCATCATTCCGCCCTACCTCTTGAGGCGGCTGGCCAGGCAGGACGCTCCGGAGTTTTCTGCAGCGGCAAGGGCCGCCAAAGAGGCATTGGGGCACGTCCGGTCGGTTCACGCGGCCCGCGTCCAGGCAGCCCCCGATGTTCCAGCAGGAGTGCGTCAGGCTAAACCAGGACCGTCAAACCGCTCGGTTTTCGACGCCGGCGGTTCGGAAAT
This sequence comes from Arthrobacter sp. Z1-9, assembly GCF_054792695.1. Classification (NCBI taxonomy): domain Bacteria; kingdom Bacillati; phylum Actinomycetota; class Actinomycetes; order Micrococcales; family Micrococcaceae; genus Arthrobacter; species Arthrobacter sp. Z1-9. The sequence continues at coordinate 2,618,919 of NZ_CP096456.1, forward strand.
CCTCCCGGGCAAACTCGTCCGAAAAGAGGGCGAGTCCGCCACAGGGGATCCTGCGACCGATGAGGCCTATGACGGGCTGGGCCACACGCATCGCCTCTACGCTGACGTCTTCGGAAGGAACTCGATCGACGGCCGGGGCCTGCCCTTGAACGCCACCGTGCACTTCGGCAAGCTCTACGACAACGCGTTTTGGGACGGGACGCAGATGGTTTTCGGAGATGGCGACGGGGAGGTCTTCGAGCGGTTCACCAAGTCCATCAGCGTCATCGGCCACGAGCTTGCCCACGGGGTTACCCAGTACTCTGCTGCGCTGGTGTACCGGAACCAGGCCGGGGCCATCAATGAGTCCATGTCGGACGTGTTCGGCGCGCTCGTGGAGCAGTATGTGAAGAACCAGTCGGCGGCAGAGGCCAGCTGGCTCATTGGCGAGGGTCTTTTCACGCCGGAGGTGGAAGGGCGCGCCCTGCGCTCCATGAAGGCTCCGGGAACTGCCTACGACGACGACGTCCTGGGCAAGGATCCGCAGCCGGACTCAATGGACTCTTACGTGCGGACCAGCGCCGACAATGGCGGTGTCCACATCAACTCGGGTATTCCCAACCGGGCCTTCTACCTGGTGGCGGAAAAGCTGGGCGGGAACGCCTGGGACTCCCCCGGACGCATCTGGTACGAGACACTCACCAGCGGCGATTTGCCCACCGGCGCGACCTTCACTGTATTTGCCCGCGCCACGGCGGCCACCGCTGCGGAGCTTTTCGGTTCGGATTCAAAAGAGCATGACGCCGTGCGGAACGCGTGGGAAACTGTGAAGGTCAAGCTTTAGCGGGTCGCCTGGCTGCCGTACTTAAGGCAGCCGGGCTTGAGCCACCCAGGAACCAGGGCCATGAAGATCAGTGTGGAGCGCACCGGCGGTATCGCGGCGATGACCCGGGTTTGGACGGTCAACGCCGAATCCGAGACGGCCAGAAGTCGTTGGCAGCCCATCGTGGAAGCATGCCCATGGGATGCCGTACCCCGGACACCGCGGGCCGCCGCGGCGGAATTTTCGGGAGCCCAGCCGGATCGGTTCATCTACTCCATCCGGGCAGGTCAGCACCGGGCCGCCCTGCCCGAGCAGGCGGTCACCGGTCCCTGGCGGGTGCTGGTGGACACCACCCGGGCAGCGGCAGAGGAGTCAGGCGCCGCCCAGCGCCGGGACACGTAAAGCTAACCCACCTCTGCCAGCTGTCCGCGGAAGGCCCGGCGGTAGGACTGCGGGCTGGTGTCCAAAACCTTGGCGAAGTGGTGCCTCAGCAGCACCGGATGCCCGAATCCGGACTCGCGAGCAATCTCGTCGATGTTCAGGTCGGTGGACTCCAGAAGTTCCTGGGCGCGAAGCACCCGTTGGGAATTGAGCCAGGCCGCCGGCGTCGCACCCGTTTCCGACCGGAACTTCCGGGCGAAGGTCCTCGCGGACATGTGCACCCGCGCCGCCAGTTCGGCCACCGTGTGCTCATGGTCCAGGTGCTCCACCATCCAGCGGAGGAGTTCCTCCATCGGAGCCGAGCCGCAAGTGGGCATGGGCCGGTCAATAAACTGTGCCTGGCCGCCGTCACGGTGCGGGGGAACCACCATGTCGCGGGCTATCGCGGCGGCCACCTGCGCTCCCAGTTCCACGCGCACCAGGTGCAGGCATGCATCGATCCCGGCGGCCGTACCGGCAGAGGAAATGATGGTGCCGTCCTGCACATACAGGACATTTTCATCCACCTGCACGCCGGGGTATTTGGCTGCCAGTTCCCCGGAATAGTGCCAGTGCGTGGTGCAGCGGCGGCCATCAAAGAGGCCGGCCCGTGCCAGGGCAAAGGCTCCTGAACAGATGGACATGACCCACGCTCCCCTTGCATCCGCCGCCCGAAGCGCGTCAAGGACGGACTCAGGCACGTCATCATCCCTGCCGTAGGGAGCCATGATCACCAGGTCGGCATCGGCGGTGGCCTCGAGTCCCAGGGCCACATTCATGGACAGGCCGGATTTGAGTGGAACCTCGCCCGGAACCGGCGTGCAGACGCGGAAGTCGAAAGCCGGAACGCCACTCCCCCGCCCGGACCGGTCGATGCCGAACACCTCGAAGGCAGTCCCAAATTCGAACATCGAGAAGTTGGAAACCACGATGACGGCTACTGATTTCAGCATGCTTCCATTGTGGCAGGAATTTTAGCTTTTGGGCATTTCTGCCACTTCTTCTTGGCCACGAAGAGGACAAGCATGGAGGCATGGAAATCCTCACAACCGCCCTGATCGTCCTGCTTCTCCTCGTATTTGCCGCCACTGTGTCGGCTCTCCTGCGTGATGGCAGGGGGCACACGCCTCCTGTCGAGTCGCACGAATCATGGTCAGCCCTTGACCTTCCCAGCACCAACTACACGCTCCGCATTTTCTAGCCCCAACCACCCAAGCAGCGGGTAGGGCTGCAACCAGTCGAAAGCGGGAAGCCCGGGCTCCCGCAGTAGACTGTCAGCAGCCATGACACTTCACATTTCCTATCCTGCCGAGCTCCCAGTCTCCGAGCGCCGCGAAGACCTGATGGCCGCCATCGCAGCGAACCAGGTGACCATCATCGCCGGCGAGACCGGCTCCGGTAAGACCACCCAAATTCCCAAGATGTGCCTTGAGCTCGGCCTGGGCGAAAACGGCCTGATCGGCCACACCCAGCCGCGCCGGCTCGCCGCCCGCACGGTCGCGGAGCGCATCGCAGAGGAACTGGGCGTTGACCTCGGCCAGGAGGTCGGCTTCCAGGTCCGATTCACCGGCGAGGTCAGCCGGAACACCAAGGTCAAGCTGATGACCGACGGCATCCTGCTGGCGGAGATCCAGCGCGACAAGCTGCTGCGCAAGTACAACGCGATCATCATCGATGAAGCCCATGAACGCAGCCTCAACATCGATTTCATCCTTGGCTACCTCAAGCGAATCCTGCCGCAGCGGCCCGATTTGAAGGTGATCATCACCTCCGCCACCATCGATCCTGAACGTTTCGCCAACCACTTCGGCACGCCGGACCTCCCAGCCCCCATCATTGAGGTCTCCGGGCGGACGTACCCGGTGGAAATACGGTACCGCCCGCTGTCGCAGCCGCCTGCCGGGGCAGATGAAGAGAACGCTTCAGACGACGAGCTCGAGGAGGACCGCGACCCGCTGGACGCCGTCTGTGACGCCGTCGACGAACTCGCGGCCGAAGCCCCGGGCGACATCCTCGTCTTCTTTTCCGGCGAACGCGAGATCCGGGATGCCGCCGACGCCCTCCAGGCCCGGATCCAGTCCAATAGAAGACTGGTCGGAACGGAAATCCTCCCCCTGTTCGCACGCCTGAGCCTGCAGGAACAGCACAAGGTATTCCATCCGGGCAACAAACGCCGGATCGTGCTCGCCACCAACGTGGCAGAGACGTCGCTGACAGTCCCGGGCATCAAATACGTGATCGACACCGGAACAGCGCGTATCTCCCGGTACTCGCACCGCACCAAGGTCCAGCGGCTCCCCATCGAACGCGTCTCGCAGGCATCCGCCAACCAGCGTTCCGGCCGGTGCGGCCGCGTGTCCGAGGGCATTGCCATCCGCCTGTACTCGGAGGAGGACTTCGAGTCCCGGCCCCGCTTCACCGATCCCGAAATCCTGCGCACGAACCTCGCCGCCGTCATCCTTCAAATGACAGCCATGGGAGTGGCGCGGGGGCCGAAGGACGTCGAAAACTTCCCCTTCGTGGAGCCTCCCGAAACGAGGGCAATCAACGACGGCGTCACGCTGCTCCGCGAGCTCGGCGCCCTGGCTGCCGCCCAGCCCCAGAACGGCACGGGCGGCGCGAAAAGCGGCGGCGGGCTCACCGCCGTCGGGCAAAAGCTGGCCCAGTTGCCCGTGGATCCCCGGCTGGGCCGGATGATCGTGGAAGCCGGAAAACGCGGCTGTGTCCGGGAGGTCATGATCCTGGCGGCAGCCCTCACCATCCAGGACCCCCGCGAGCGCCCTACAGACAAGCAACAGCTCGCCGCCGAAAAGCACAACAGGTTCAAGGACGAGAACTCGGACTTCACGGGCTTCCTGAACCTGTGGAACTATATCCAGGAGAAGCAGCAGGAGCTGTCGTCGTCGGCCTTCCGCCGCCTGTGCCGGGCCGAATTCATCAACTACCTCAGGGTGCGCGAGTGGCAGGATCTGTTTGCCCAGCTGCGCCAGCTCGCGCGGCCCCTGGGCATCAGCCTGGACAATAAACGCCTCGCCGATCCCGTTGGCAACCATGACGGCATCCACATCAGCCTCCTGTCCGGGCTCCTGAGCCACATCGGAATCCTGGATGAGCGCAAGCGTGAGTACGCCGGGGCCCGGGGCAGCCGCTTCGCGATCTTCCCCGGTTCTGCGCTGTTCAAGAAGTCGCCCACCTTCGTGATGGCGGCCGAACTGGTGGAAACAAGCCGGCTCTGGGCCAGGGTTGCAGCGAAATTCGATCCCGTCTGGGCAGAGCAGGTGGCGCCGGACCTCGTCAAGCGCAGCTACAGCGAGCCCCACTGGTCCACCCGCCAGGGCGCTGTCATGGCCTACGAAAAGGTCACTCTTTACGGCGTGCCCATCATCGCGCAGCGCAGGATCAACTACGGCAGGGTGGACCCGATTGTCGCCCGGGAACTCTTCATCAGGCATGCACTGGTGGAGGGCGACTGGAAAACGCACCACAAGTTCTTCCACCGCAACCGGGCCCTCCTGCAGGAAGTTGAGGAACTCGAAGCCCGGATGCGGCGCCGGGACCTCCTCGTGGACGACGAGACGCTGTTTGAGTTCTACGACGCGCGGGTGGGGCCGGACGTCGTGTCCGAACGGCACTTTGATAAGTGGTGGAAGGACGCCCGGCAGCAGAACCCGGACCTGCTGGACTATGACAAGTCATTCCTCCTCAGCGATGACGCCGATGACCTCGACGTATCCGCCTACCCGAAGACCTGGCTGCACAAGGGCTTTGAACTCCCGCTGACCTACGAGTTCCACCCGGTGGCCCCCGGCTCGCCGCCCAACCCGAACGACGGCGTCACCGCCGAAGTGCCGGTCCTTTTCCTGAACCAGCTGGACGACAAGGCATTCCGCTGGCTGATACCCGGCCAGCGCGTGGAACTGGTCACCGCCCTGATCAAGTCCCTGCCCAAGCAGATCCGCAAGAACTTTGTTCCTGCCCCGGACGTCGCCCGGCAGGCAGTGGCGGTGCTGGAGTCCGATTTCGACCCGGCCTCCGACGAACTGGAACCGTCCCTCGAACTTGCGCTCCGCCGCATCCGCGGCAGCATCATCCCGCCCGGTTCGTGGAACTGGGACGCGGTGCCCCCGCACCTTCGCGTGACCTTCAAGGTGGTGGACAGCAAGGGCACGGTCCTGGACGAGGGCAAGGACCTCGCGGCCCTGCAGGAACAGCTTGCGCCGGCCACCCGGCGGGCCATTGCCGAATCACTCGGTGCCACGCCCGCCTCCACAGCCCCGCGCGGCAAGGCGGCGCGTACCGGGGGCAAGGCCGACGACGGCGGGAATCCGCGGGTGCAGGCCTCCGCCCCTGCACAGGCTGGGTCCGGTCCCGCCGGCTTCCGGGAGCAGGAGGGCCTGACCGAGTGGAGCTTTGGAGCCATCCAGCGCCAGGTCAGCAATGTGGTCAAGGGCCACACAGTGACGGGTTATCCCGCGTTGGTTGACCAGGGCAAGTCGGTGGCACTCCGGGTTTTCCAGACCCCGGACGAGCAGCAGGACGCCATGCGCGGCGGCGTGATCAGGTTGCTGGCGCTGCGTGTTCCGGCTCCGGACCGGTACGTGCTGGAGCACCTGAGCAACACTGAGAAGCTGACGTTCAGCCAGAACCCGCACGGCTCAGTCGCAGCCCTGATCGCTGACTGCGCGCTGGCCGCCATCGACAAACTCACCCCGGCGGAATTGCCGTGGGACCGGCAGTCCTTCGATGCGCTCTATGAAGTGGTCCGGGCCGAGCTGATCGATACCGTGTTCAGCGTGACCGCCGTGGTGGAGCGCATTCTTGCCAGTACCCGGCGGATTGAAAAACAGCTCAAGGGCACGACGAGCCTCGCGCTCATCAGCGCGCTCAATGACATCAAGAGCCAACTGGAGCACTTGGTGTACCCGGGGTTTGTGGCACGCACCGGCTATGCCCAGCTCAGCCAGCTCCCCCGGTACCTTGCCGCCATTGAAAAGCGGCTGGAGCGCCTCCCGGGCAACGTCCAGCGCGACGCCCTCAGCATGGCGGTGGTGCAGCGGCTCGAGGATGACTACGACGACGCCGCTTCCGCCCTGCTTCCGGGACGGCGGGCCGGCGGCGAGCTGGCCCAGGTCCGCTGGATGATCGAAGAGCTCCGGGTGAGCCTCTTCGCCGTCGAACTCGGAACAGCCTATTCGGTATCCGAGAAGCGGATCCGTGCCGTGCTCAACAAGGCGCTGGCCCCGGCCTAGGCAGCATGCCTGGGCCGGGAACAGAAGCCGGCATCAATACGGGAGGGAAACGGCCAAGCGGGAACTGTCAGGCGGGGACGAACGCCCGATACCCGGCAGCCCTGAGGCCTTCCCGCAGTTTCTCGGCGTTGGCATCCAGCACCTTCGGATCCGGATTCTGGTCTGCCGAGGCGAAATTGAAGTCCGCCATGCTCCTCGACGGCCACACATGCACGTGGAGGTGGTTGATCTCGTAACCTGCCACGATCAGCCCGGCCCGCGCCGCGCCGAAGATGTCCACCTGCACGGCACCGATCCGCCGCGCCACCTCCATGACCCTCGCCAGGGTCTCCGGGGAAGCATCGGTCCAGCGGTCCACTTCCTCTGTGGGGACCACCAGGGTGTGTCCGTCGGCCAGCGGTCCAGTCGTGAGGAACGCGGCGACGTCGTCTTCCCGCCAAACAAAGCGGCCGGGAATCTCGCCGTTCAAAATCCTGGTGAAAAGGGTGCTCATGCGTCTGCCTCCTTGGCGGCTGCCTGCAGGGTACTGGTGTCCAGCACAAACCGGTATTTCACATCGCCGGCCACCATCCGGTCGTAGGCGTCATTCAGCTGGTCGGCCCGGACCACTTCAACGTCGGCAACAACGCCGTGCTCCGCGCAGAAGTCCAGCATTTCCTGGGTTTCGGCAATGCCCCCGATCAAGGAACCGGCATAGGCTATCCGGCGCCGGATCAGCGCCCGCGGGTTGACCGGCGGCATGGGTTCGGACGGAAGGCCGAGCTGGAAGAGCGCACCGTTCACGCGCAGGGTGCGGAACAGCGGGTTCAGGTCGTGCGGGGCTGCGACGGTGTCGATGATCAGGTCGATGGTGCGGTTGGCGGCGTCCATCGCTGCGTCATCGCGGGACAAAACTACCTCGTCGGCGCCAAGTTCAAGGGCGGCGGGCACCTTGGACTCGGACGTGGTGAACACCACCACCTTGGCTCCCATGGCTTTGGCGAGCTTGACGGCCATATGGCCCAGTCCGCCCAGCCCGACAACGCCCACCACATCGCCTTCTTCGACGTCGAAATGACGCAGGGGCGAGTAGGTGGTGACACCGGCACACAGCAAGGGTGCGACGGCGGCGGGGTCCAGGGACTCCGGCACGCGAAGGACGTAGCGGCGGTCCACCACCACTGAGGAGGAATAACCGCCCTGCGTCACGGACCCGCCGTTCCGCCGGTCCACGGCACCGTATGTGGCGGTCATCCCGTTTTCGCAGTACTGTTCCAGCCCGTCCAGGCAGCTTTCGCACTCGCGGCAGGAGTCCACCATGCAGCCCACCCCCACGCGGTCCCCGGGCGCGAAGTCGGTGACGGCTGACCCGATGCGGCTGACAGTACCCACGATTTCGTGGCCGGGCACGAGCGGCCAGCTTTGGCCACCCCACTCACCGCGCACCGCGTGGACATCCGAATGGCACAACCCGCAAAACTCAATGGCAATTTCGACGTCGTCCGCCCCCGGAGCGCGCCGGGCAAGGGTCAGTGGCACCAGGCCGCTGTCCGGTGACGTCGCGCCGTACGCGGCGGCCAGGACGCCGTCGTCGGAGGCAATAACGCCAGAGCCAGCCGGCTCATGAGCGGCAGGGCTGGGGGTGACAGGTTTTGCAAGGGGCGGCGGCACGGGACGTCCAGGAGTCATAGTGCGACGCTACCCTTCAGCGCCGCCATGTTTCCACTCAGCCGGCCCGCCGCCGCCGGGTTCCGGCCCCGTCACCACAGGCAGGTTGGCATTGCTGGACCACTCCGAGAATGACCCGGGATAGAGGGCAGCATGGAATCCGGCGAGTTCAAGGGCGGCCACCTGGTGCGCTGCCGTGACCCCGGACCCGCAGTAGACGCCCACCCGGACATCCTCGGTGATGCCCAGCGACTCGAAGCGCCGGCGCAGCTCGGCGGGAGGCAGGAACCGGCCCGCCGGGTCCACGTTCTCCGAGGTCGGAGCACTGACAGCACCGGGGATGTGGCCTGCCCGGGGATCAACAGGCTCAAGTTCGCCTCGGTACCGCTCTCCGGCCCGCGCGTCGAGAAGGATCCTGTCCGGAGCGGGACCGCCCGCAAGGAGTCCGCTCTCCATCCAACCGCTGACGTCGGCCGCGTCCAGCGTTGGCATCTCCCCGTCCGCCAGGGTGACGTCGCCCGGACTGGCTTTGACCTCTCCTTGTTCGATCGGCAAGCCCGCTGCACGCCAGGCTGCCAGACCGCCGTCGAGCAGGTAGACGTCCGGAACACCGGCATTCCGCAGCATCCACCAGACGCGGGCGGCGGCCATGTTGGCGCTGTCATCATAGGCCACCACAACATCTCCGCTGTTGATGCCCCAGCGCCTCGCCGCATCCTGAAAGACGGCGGGCGAAGGCAGCGGGTGCCTGCCCCGCTCCGGAGCTGCAGGGTCTGCAAGTTCGGCGGCCAGGTCGACGAAGACGGCACCCGGCAGGTGCCCCTTCAAATAGTGGTCGTGGCCGTCCGGGTCGCCCAGCGCCCAGCGCACGTCCAGCAGCACCACACGCTGGCCGGCGGCACGGCGCTGTTCCAGCCCGGCAACATCCATCAGGGGGTACATCGTGCTCCTTCCGGCGGGCAGCCAACGCTCCCACTCTAACGGCAGCTCCGGCGGCCGCGTATAGGCTGGTGCGGTGAAGATCGAGCGCACCGCGGGCCGGGACTGGGCCGACGCAGCCATCCGGAAAATCACGGCAGAAAACAACCGCTCCGCCGACACGCACCTCTACTCCGTACCCCTCCCGGAACACTGGGGCGTCCAGCTCTATTTAAAGGATGAGTCCACACACCGTACCGGGTCCCTCAAGCACCGGCTGGCGCGCTCCCTGTTCCTGTTCGGGCTGGCCAACGGCTGGATCAGGGAGGACACCACGATTGTTGAGGCCTCCAGCGGCAGCACCGCGGTGTCCGAGGCGTATTTTGCCCAGCTCCTGGGGCTGCCGTTCATCGCTGTCATGGCACGCACCACCAGCGCGGAGAAAATCGCCCTGATTGAGCAGTTCGGCGGCGCCTGCCTCCTGGTGGACCATGCCTCCGAGGTCTACGCGGCGGCAGAGGAAGTCGCTGCCACCTGCGGCGGGCACTATATGGACCAGTTCACCTACGCCGAGCGGGCAACCGACTGGCGCGGAAACAACAACATCGCGGAGTCCATCTTCGGCCAGCTCGCACTGGAGGAACATCCCGTCCCGGACTGGATTGTGGTGGGTGCAGGGACCGGCGGCACCAGCGCAACCATCGGCAGGTACCTCCGCTACCACAGCCATCCCACCCGGCTGCTGGTGGTGGATCCGGAGAACTCGGCCTTCTACCCGGGCTGGCGCGGCAACACGTCCGGCCCTGCTACCGGCCTGCCGTCCCGGATCGAGGGCATCGGCCGGGCCAGGATGGAGCCCAGCTTTGTGCCATCCGTGATCGACCACATGATCCAGGTTCCGGACGCTGCATCGGTCGCCGCCATGCGTCACCTGCAGACGCTGGCCGGACTCCACGCCGGTCCCTCAACCGGCACCAATCTCTGGGGCGTCTGGCAGCTGATCGCCGGAATGATCGCGGAAGGCCGGAAGGGCAGCATCGTCTCGCTGATCTGCGACGGCGGCGAACGCTATGCAGGGAACTACTACAACCCGGACTGGCTGACCTCACACGGCTTGGACCCCCACCCGTATGAAGCGGTGATCGGGCGGTTCTTCGACACCGGCAGCTGGAACGGCGAAGAGGTTTAGACCTCCACGGACTCCCGCGCGGCCAGGTGCTGATACTCCGTGCCGTACTTGGCTCCGAGCCTCTTGACATGGCCCTCCACAATTTTCAGGCCGGCATCATTGAGCAATCCGTCGTGGATCTGAAAGGCGCGTGGTGCGCGGACGCCGATCACGAAGTCCACCACCTCAGCGGCCTTGCTCCATGGCGCATGAAGGGGCACCAGCAGTGTTTGCACGTCAATGCCATCGGGAATAACAAATGAATCACCCGGGTGGTACACGTTCCCGTCCAGGAGGTAGCCGACGTTGGCCACCACGGGGATCTGCGGATGGATCAAGGCATGCTGTCCGCCGAAGCTGCGGACCCCGAAGCCTGCCGCCTCAAACGATGACCCCGGCTCCACGGTGTTGATGCGGGCTGCGGCTTCGGGAGCCTCCTTGCGCAGGTTCTCCGCGACGCCCGCAGGGGCGAAAACCGCCAGGTCCCCGTTGTCCTTCAAGGCAGCCACTACTGCAGGAACGTCGATGTGGTCGCCATGTTCGTGCGTGACCAGCACTGCTTCAGCGTCCGCCAGCGCCTCAGCCGTTTCCGAGAAGGTTCCGGGATCCAGGACGAGAATCCGGTTGCCCTTCTCAAGGCGGATGCAGGCATGGGTGTATTTGGTCAGCTTCATAGCGTCAGCCTAGGGTCCGGTGGGAACCCCTGTCCACGAAGCACCGGCTGGTAATCTTGATCTTTGCCACCATCCTGAGGGAAGCGAGTTCATCCATGCCGTTCGGCACGAAGGCTGATTCCACCAAGCCCGCTTCGGCCCCGGCCCCGGGCGGCAGCACACGGACCGTAGCCGGTCCTGCCGGTACCGCCGGTCCTGCTGCCGGCAAGGAACAGCGTGTCACCAAGCAGAGGCTGGCAGTGAGCGCCGCCCTTGATGAACTGGACGACTTTGTGAGCACGCAGGAGCTCTACCGCATCCTGCAGAACCAGGGCGTCTCGGTGTCCCTCGCCACCGCCTACCGGATTCTTCAGTCGCTTGCCGACGAGGGACTGGTGGACGTGCTGCGCAATGGCGACGGCGAAGCGGTATACCGCCGGTGTGCCGTCACCGGTCACCACCACCACCTTCTGTGCCGGAACTGCGGCAAAGCCGTGGAGGTGGAAGCGCCGGCCGTGGAAACGTGGGCTGCCCGTACGGCCAGCGAACATGGCTACACCGAGGTAGCGCACACGGTGGAAATCTTTGGGCTGTGCCCTGACTGCACGGCACTCAGGGCAGCCGGCAAACTCTAGGAAGGCCCGGCGTCGGGAGCTGTCCGTGCCCGGGCCGCGGTGAGCTGGCCGGGCCGCGGCGAGCTGCAGCGGGCCGATGCGAGTTGCTGCGAGGCCGTGCCGCTGCACGTTAGTGCGCCTGCAGTACCCGCCCATTGATGCCCCGGGACGACCGGACGGATCCGATGATGCGGCACACTACGTAGATCAGGAACGACAACGTGGTGACGTAGGGGCTGATGGGGATGCGGCCGCCCAGGGCCAGCAGGATTCCGCCGACGGTCGCCGTCATGGCGAAGGCGACGCTGAGCACCACCACAGCCACCGGAGAAGAAGTCACCCGGAGGGCGGCGGCAGCAGGCGTGATCAGGAGTGCGAGCACCAGGAGGGCTCCCACCACCTGGATGGACAGGGCAACACTGATTCCCAGCAGGACCATAAAAACGATGGCCAGCGTCCGGACCGGAACCCCGCGGGCCTCGGCGAGTTCGGGATCCACGCTGGCAAAGTTCAGTGGCCGCCAGATGCCGGCAAGGACCACCATCACCACCACGGCGGTCCCGGCCAGGGCCTGGAGCTGTACGGTATCGACTGACACGATCTGTCCGGTCAACAAACCGAACTTGTTCGCAGCGCGGCCCTCATACAGGGACAGGAACAGGATTCCGAGGCCCAGCCCGAACGGCATGATCACGCCGATGATCGAGTTTTTGTCCCTGGCCCGCACTCCCATCAGGCCCAGGAGAAGCGCAGCTGCTACTGAGCCGATCAGCGAACCGAAAACGATGTCGGCCCCGATCAGCAGGGCGAAGGCGGCACCGGCGAAGGACAGTTCCGAAATTCCATGGACTGCGAACGCCAGGTCGCGCTTCATAACAAAAGTGCCCACCAGCCCGCCGAGCAGGCCCAGGACCGCTCCCGCCCAAATCGAGTTCTGCACCAGGACCAGCAATTCGCCGTAATTCTCGAAGCTGAAGATGGCACCTAGGATGCTGTCCGCGTCCATCAGGCCACCTCTCCTGCAAGGGCGTGGGCCTCCGCGTGATGATGCGTGGTGGCATCCGGCAGGCCCACCACCACGATGCGCCCGTTGGCGTGAATCACTTCGACGTGGCTGCCATAGAGATCCGAGAGGACTTCGGTGGTCATTACTTCCTGCGGGGTGCCAACCTTGAAGCGTCCGCCGGCCAGGTAGAGCACCCGGTCCACGTAGTCGATCACGGGGTTGATCTCGTGGGTTACAAACACCACGGCACTGTTTTGCTCGTGGCATTGTTTATTGATCAGCGCGCTGACTGCCTGCTGGTGGTGCAGGTCGAGGGAGAGCAATGGTTCATCGCACAGCAGGACCTTGGGGTCGGTGGCGAGTGCCTGCGCCACGCGTAGCCGCTGCTGCTCGCCGCCGGAGAGCTGGCCTACCGGGACCTTGGCATACTCGGTTGCCCCCACCAGTTCAAGGAGCTCATCAATCCTGCGGTTCGCCTTGGCCGAGGACAGCCGGAGCCCCCAGCGGTGGCCGTCAACGCCCAGGCCCACCAGGTCCCGGGCCCGCATCGGCGTATCGCGGGCGAAGGACTTTTGCTGCGGGATGTAACCGATCAGGCTGCTGCCGCGCTCAACCGGGTGTCCACCGAGCGTGGCCTTGCCCCGGTGCAGATCCTGGAGACCCAGCAGGACCTTTAGAAAGCTGGTTTTGCCACTGCCGTTGGGGCCGAGCACAGCAAAAAACTCGCCGGGCCTGATGTCCAGGTCCAGATCCTCCCAAAGCGTCCGCTTACCGAATGCGAGGGACGCCCCGGTGAGGCTGACAACGGGTTTCAACTATTTTTCTCCAGAACTGTGCTGATGTTGTTCACATTGTCCGTCATCCACTGCACGTAGGTCTTGCCCTCGGGGAGCGTTTCACTGAAATCGACTACCGGCACACCTGCCGCTTCGGCGGCCTTCTTCAGCGCTTCGGTCTGAGGACCTTCTGTCTGCCCGTTGTAGGCGAGGAACCGGACAGACTTGGAGGACACCAGGTCGGTTGCGGCTTTGAGGACGGCCGGCGGAACGTCGGAGCCTTCCTCAATCGCGGCAGTGTAGTCCTCAGGCGTGGCGTTCTCCAGGCCTGCAGCTTCGAGCAGGTACACGGGCACCGGCTCGGTGACAGCCACCTGGGCGCCGTCTGCGCCGGCCTTCAGCCCTTCGAGCTTTCCAGCCAGTTCCTCCAGCCCCGACTTGAAGGCAACAGCGTTTGATTCGAAGGTTGCGGCAGAGGCAGGTTCCAGCTCACCAAGCTTGGCGGCCAGGCCATCAGCCAGGTGTTTCATAGCTGGGAGGCTGTACCAGACATGCTCGTTCAGCTCACCGTGATCGTGGGCGTCGCCATCCCCTGCCGGCGATTCCGTTGGGGTTGCCCCGCCCGAAGCCTCTTCCTCAGGGTGTGCGAGTCCGGAAAGTTCGACGGCGTTCAGCACGTTGCCTGCGTCAACGCCGCCGTCCTCCGCGAGGGTGTGGAGAAAGCCGTCGTATCCGCCGCCATTTTTGATGACGAGGTCCGCTTTGGACACTGCCAACCGGTCCTGGGCGGTGGCTTCGTAGGAGTGCGGGTCCTGGCTCGTCTTGGTGATGATGGCGGTGACGCTGACCTTGTCCCCGCCGATTGTCCTGGCTATGTCCCCGTAGACGCTGGTGGACGCCACCACATCGATGCCGACCGCATTTTCGGGCGACGCTTCCGGCTGCGGGCTGCACGCGGTGAGCAGCAGGCCCAGCCCGGCAACGGCTGCTAAAGACATTCGGGCAACGGCGAAACGGCGCACGGAAACCTCGGTTCGAAGTGGGAGCGGAAAGAACCACTCAAGCTTATACCTAGATAGGAATGATTCCTATTTAGGTAAGCAAGCCATACTGATCTGTAGGCACACTGGCACAGGCGCGTTATCCCCCGTTTGGCTGGCCCAGCCTGCGGACACCGGTGGCCTGGGTGGCGTCCCGGATCTCCCCCACGAGCTGCTCGATGACGTCTTCCAGGAACAGGACGCCCTTCGTCTTGCCGTCCGTGCCGATGACCCGTGCGAGGTGCGAGCCGCTGCGCTGCATCACCGACATCGCCTTTTCAATCTCGTCATCCAGGGCCAGGTTCGCAAGGGACCTGATCCGGCTCTCGGCGATGGGGCGCTCGTAGGCTGCCTCCGGGATGGACAGGACGTCCTTCACGTGGAGGTAGCCGTACAGCATGTCGTCATCGTCGAGCATGGGGAAGCGGGAAAATCCGGTGCGGCTCACGGCTTTCTCAAACTCCACCGGGGTGGTGGCTGCCCTGAGCATGACCAGCTTTTCCAGCGGAACCATAATGTCCGCTGCACTGTACTCCGAAAACTCGAGTGCGCCGGTGATGAGCCCGGCATCGTCGTCCACCAGGCCGTGGCGGGTGGACTCCTGCACGATCGACTGCACCTCCTCGAGGGTAAAGGAGGAGTTCACCTCATCCTTGGGCTCGATGCGGAGCAGCTTGAGGATGTGGTTCGCGGACCAGTTAAGAACGGAGATGACGGGGTGGACCAGCCGGGCAATGAACATCAGCGGCGGCGCGAGCAAGAGTGCCGCCTTGTCGGCCACGCTCACGGAGATGTTCTTCGGCACCATCTCGCCGAAGGTCACATGCAGGAACGTCACCAGCATCAGCGCCACCGCGAAGGCTGCCACATCGGCGACTTCCATCGGCAGGCCCAACGTTTCCAGCGGCACAGCCAACAGGTGGTGGATGGCCGGCTCTGCCACCAGCAGGATCAGGAGGGAACAGACCGTAATCCCAAGCTGGGCACACGCCAGCATCAGCGAAACGTTCTCCATCGCACGGAGGGTGGTTTGCGCCCGCTTTGATCCGGCGTCGGCCAGCGGCTCGATCTGGCTGCGCCGGGCAGACATCACCGCAAACTCGGCGGCAACAAAAAAGGCATTGCCGAACAGCAGGACAACCAGCCACATAATTCCGGCCCAGTCGCTCATGGTGCAGTCCCGTCGTTGTGGTTCCCGGACTCGGGTTCAGGCTCGGCCGGCCGGAAACAGATCCGGTCAATCCGCCTGCCGTCCATTCTGGTGACGCTCAGGGTTCCGCCGCCAACGGGGACGGTGTCACCCACCGTGGCGATCCGGCCGAGCTTGCTCATGACATAGCCGCCCACTGTTTCGTAGGCTGCCTCATCGGGAACGGTCAGGCCGGAAATCTGTTCAGACAGTTCATCCGGGCGGAGCAGTCCGGGAAAATACCAGTCGCCGGACGCACTCTGCAGCAGCCCCGGACGGACCCTGTCGTGCTCGTCCGACACCTCTCCCACGATTTCCTCCACGAGGTCCTCAAGGGTGGCGATGCCGGCGGTTCCGCCATACTCGTCCAGGACAACAGCCAGCTGCAGGTTCCCCTCGCGGAGTTCCGCCAGCAGGGCGTCGAGGTGGATGGTCTCCGGAACCCGCAGCACGTCGGTCATGATGGCCCCGGCTTCCAGGTTTTGCCGGCGGTCCCAGGGAACGGCCACCGCTTTTTTGACGTGAACCAGTCCCCTGATGTCATCGGCAGATTCACCGATGATCGGGAAACGCGAGTACCCGGTCCTGCGTGCGGCAGCAAGGATGTCGGAAATCGGCTGGTCCGCCTCGATGGTTTCCACCCGGATGCGCGGAGTCATGACATCGGCAGCCGTACGGGTGGAGAAGTTCAAGGTGCGTGCAACGAAGTTGGCCGTGCCCGGGTCCAGCGTTCCCATCTCCGCCGACCGCCGAACCAGCGACGACAGCTCGGCAGGGGTCCTGGCGCCGGAAATCTCTTCCTTCGCCTCCAGCCCAAAGACGTTCAGGACCTTGTTGGAAAAGCCGTTGAGCACCACGATGGCGGGTTTGAACACGGCGGTGAACATCAGCTGCGGCCGCGCCAGGGCGCGGCCCATGGGGAAGGACAGCGCAATGGCCATGTTCTTGGGGACCAGTTCGCCCAGGAGCATCGACAGCAGGGTAGCGATGACCATCGCCAGGACAAGCGAGATGGAGGCCACCGCCACGTCAGGGAGTCCGACGGCGGCCAGCGGGCCTTCCAGAAGCCGGCCCACCGATGGCTCCATCACGTAACCGGTCAGCAAGGTGGTCAGCGTGATGCCCAGCTGGCAGCTGGAGAGCTGGGTTGACAGGGACTTCAGGCACGCGAGCAAAGGAACGGCGCCGGCGTCGCCGTCGTCGATGGCTCTTTGGACGGTGGCCCGGTCAAGGGCAATAAGCGAAAATTCGACGGCGACAAAAAAGCCCGTGCCGGCGATCAGCAGCAAACCCGCTGCGAGGAGAAGCCATTCCATTCAGCATCCCGTCCCGACAGCGGAGGCCGCAGGGCAGGGCGTTGAAATGGGGAAGCGCCGACAGGAAGATCGGTCCGGCGGAGGATGGTCGGCCGATGCCGACGCAGTTTCCTTTGCAGCTGCTGCCGGCTTTGCCAGCGAATGGTGATGGGCGCGTGTTCGGGGTTTGCCGGCTCTGCGGGTGGACTGCGCGGCGCTCTTTACGCTCCGCTGACAGCCCCCAGGCCGGCACCTAGATTTACTGTCCATAAGAATTTCAGTCTACAGGAGCCCGCTTCTCCGGCCGCGACTCCCGCCACGCCGAACGGGCAGACTCTCGCCTGCCGCCAAAACCCCTATTTCCGCGCACTACATTCCGCCATATTCCGGCCTTTTCGCGTCACTTCATGATTTGGGTCACCCTTATTGGCAGTTACCACAGGATGCTTACTAGACTGGCATTGGTCTGGGTTCAGAGGACGCAGAGACCGGTTAAAACGTAGTGCTGAAGCACCGTGGGCCGGAGAGAAATCAAACTCATGGAAGAGGCGTATTTCAAGTGCCAGAGCAGCCTAGCCACCGTCTACCAGAGGAATTTGGCGGAAACGAGTGGCTCGTTGACGAACTGTACGAGCAGTACCAAAAGGACAAGAACTCAGTCGACGCCAAATGGTGGCCGCTGTTTGAATCCTTCGGCTCGGCCGGCAGTTCTTCTTCCAACGGAAACTCGGGGCATGCCGCTGCCCACCCTGCAACGAGGGAAATGCCGGTTGTGAATGCAGCTCCTGCGGCACCGGCAGCGCCGCCGGCAGCAGCGCCTCCCGTCCCGTCGGCACCGCCGGCCTCGGCGGCACCTGCCGCTCCTGCGCCGGCGCCTGTGAAGAAGGCTCCTGCCACTGTGGCCCGCGACGGTTCGAAGAAGACCGAGTCCGGCACAGGCTCGCAGCCCATCCCTGCGCAGCTGCCCAAGAACGTCAAGGCACCCACGGCTCCGGAAGAGGACGTTGTTTCCGTCCTTCGCGGACCGGCGAAGGCCATTGCAACCAACATGGTCACCAGCCTCCAGGTGCCCACCGCCACCAGCGTCCGGGCCATCCCCGCCAAGCTGCTGATCGACAACCGCGTTGTCATCAACTCCAACCTCGCCCGCGCACGCGGCGGCAAGGTCTCCTTCACGCACCTGATCGGCTACGCGGTCATCCGCGCGCTCTCCCAGTTCCCTTCCATGAACGTGTACTACGACGAAGTGGACGGCAAGCCAGTTGCCGTCCAGCCAGCACACGTCAACTTCGGTATCGCCATCGACATGCCGAAGCCCGACGGAACCCGCCTGCTGATGGTGCCGAACATCAAGAAGGCTGAGACCCTCAACTTCTCCGAGTTCTGGCACACCTACGAGGACCTCATCAAGCGCGCCCGCAACGGCAAGCTGACGGCTGAGGACCACCAGGGCACCACCGTCTCCCTGACCAACCCGGGCGGCATCGGTACCGTGCACTCCGTGCCGCGCCTTTCCAAGGGCCAGGCAGCCATCATCGGCGTTGGCGCACTGGACTATCCTGCGGAATTCCAGGGTGCCAGCGAGAAGATCATCGCCCAGAACGCCATCAGCAAGGTCCTCACCCTGACCTCCACCTACGATCACCGGGTGATTCAGGGTGCCGGCAGCGGTGAGTTCCTGAAGCTGGTCCACCAGCTCCTGCTCGGTGCGCAGAACTTCTACGACGAGATCTTCGAGTCCCTGCGCATTCCGTACGAGCCCGTACGCTGGAGCGCCGACAAGCAGGTGGACCCGGCTGACGAAATCAACAAGGTTGCCCGGATCCAGCAGCTGATCCACTCCTACCGCGTCCGCGGACACCTGATGGCGGACACTGATCCCCTCGAATACGTCCAGCGCAAGCACCCGGACCTCGATGTCCTCACCTACGGCCTGACGCTCTGGGACCTGGACCGCGAATGGCCCACCGGCGGCTTCGGCGGCAAGCCCATGCTCAAGTTCCGCGACATCCTGGGCGTCCTGCGCGACGCCTACTGCCGCACCACGGGCATCGAATACATGCACATCCAGGAGCCTGCCGAGCGCAAGTGGTTCCAGGACCAGCTGGAGCACCCCTACTCGAAGCCGAGCCGTGAAGAGCAGCTGCGCATCGTCTCGAAGCTGAACGCCGCGGAGGCGTTCGAGACCTTCCTGCAGACCAAGTTCGTTGGCCAGAAGCGCTTCTCGCTTGAAGGCGGCGAGTCCCTGATTCCGCTGCTGGACGCCATCATGTCCGATGCCGCCGATGACGGCCTGGACGAAGTAGCCATCGGCATGGCCCACCGCGGCCGCCTGAACGTGCTCACCAACATCGCCGGCAAGACCTACGCACAGGTTTTCCGCGAATTCGAGGGCACCCAGGATCCCCGCTCGGTACAGGGATCCGGCGACGTCAAGTACCACCTGGGCACCGAGGGAACCTTCACCTCGGACAACGGCAAGGAGACCAAGGTCTACCTGGCCGCCAACCCGTCCCACCTCGAAGCAGTGGACCCTGTCCTGGAGGGCATCGTCCGCGCCAAGCAGGACCGGCTGGACCAGGGCGAGTCGTTCCCGGTCCTGCCCATCATGGTCCACGGCGACGCCGCGTTCGCCGGCCAGGGCGTGGTTGCCGAAACCCTGAACCTGTCCCAGCTCCGCGGCTACCGCACCGGCGGAACCATCCACGTGGTGGTCAACAACCAGGTGGGCTTCACCACCGCCCCGTCCTCGTCCCGGTCCTCTACGTACTCCACTGATGTTGCCAAGATGATCCAGGCACCGGTGTTCCACGTGAACGGCGACGATCCCGAGGCTGTGGTCCGCATCGGCCAGCTCGCCTACGAGTTCCGCCAGCGGTTCCACAAGGACGTTGTCATCGACATGGTGTGCTACCGCCGCCGCGGGCACAACGAGGGCGATGACCCCTCGATGACCCAGCCGTTGATGTACAACCTGATCGAAGCCAAGCGTTCAGTGCGCAAGCTGTACACCGAGTCGCTGATCGGCCGTGGTGACATTACCGAGGAAGAAGCAGAGCAGCTGCTCCGCGACTACCAGGAACGCCTGGAACGGGTCTTTGCCGAGACCCATGCTGCGCAGACCTCCCCGATTCCGATCGTGACCGCGGATTCCGCAGCGGTGTCCGACATTGAGCGGCCTATCGCCCAGCAGTCCGACTCCAGCACCAACTCCCCCGTGTCCACTGCCATTTCGGCAGACACCCTGGCGCGGATCGGCAAGGCCCACCTGGAGATCCCTGACGGCTTCACCGTCCACGCCAAGCTCAAGCAGCTGCTGGAGAAGCGTGAACAGATGTCCCGCGAAGGCGGCATCGACTGGGGCTTCGGCGAGATCGCAGCCTTCGGCTCCCTCATCATGGAAGGCGTACCGGTGCGCCTGGCCGGCCAGGACTCACGCCGCGGCACGTTCGTCCAGCGCCACGCCGTCTTCCACGACCGTGCCAACGGTAAGGAATGGCTGCCGCTGGGCAACCTCTCCGACGACCAGGCCAAGCTGTGGATCTACGATTCGCTGCTGTCCGAATACGCGGCCATGGGCTTCGAATACGGCTACTCCGTGGAACGCCCCGACGCCCTCGTCCTGTGGGAAGCGCAGTTCGGCGACTTCGTCAACGGCGCCCAGATCGTCATCGACGAATTCATTTCCTCCGCGGAGCAGAAATGGGGCCAGCGCTCGTCGCTGGTGCTGATGCTTCCGCACGGCTACGAGGGCCAGGGACCGGACCACTCCTCGGCAAGGATCGAACGCTTCCTGCAGATGTGCGCCGAAGAGAACATGATCGTGGCCAACCCCACCACGGCGGCCTCGCACTTCCACCTGCTCCGCCGCCAGGCGTACAGCCGGCCGAGGAAGCCGCTGATCATCTTCACGCCGAAGCAGCTGCTGCGCCTCAAAGCCGCCGCGTCGTCCGTGGAGGACTTCACCACCGGCGGGTTCCGGCCTGTCATCGGTGAGCATGAGCAGTTGGCCGCCGACGCCGTCGAACGCGTGCTGCTGGTCTCCGGCCGCCTCTACTACGATCTCCTGTCCACCCGGCAGAAGACCGATGACAAAACGACGGCGATTGTTCGGGTGGAGCAGCTTTACCCGCTGCCGCACGCGGAGATCGCGGCCGAGCTGGCCAAGTACCCCAACGCCGAGGTTGTCTGGGCCCAGGACGAGCCCGCCAACCAGGGACCGTGGCCGTTTATCGGCCTGAACCTCCCGGATGCCCTTGACCGGAGGGTCCGCCTGGTGTCGCGTCCGGCCTCGGCCTCCACGGCCGCCGGCTCCATGAAGCGCCACGCCGCAGAGCAGGATGCCCTGCTGAAGCAGGCATTTGCGCGGAAGTAACCAGTAAGGCTGCCCGGCCGGAGTCGAAATACCAGACTCCGGCCGGGCAGTTCTGTTTAATGGGATGGACAGCGCCGGCCCGATCCCCCTATATGGTCCGAATGGCGACGGGCAGCCAGCACCGAGGTTAAGAGGAACGTGTGGAAGACAGGAAGCTGCGTATCGCAGCTGTAGGAGATGAATTGCTGGCCGGTCTGGGTGACCCCCGGGCGCTCGGCTGGCTGGGCCGCGTGTTGGCCCGGACTCCCCAGGATGGCGTGCTCCTGGAAAGCTACGCCCTCCCCTGTCCGCAGGAAGGAACGGAAGGCCTGGCCGCCCGCTGGATGGACGAGGCCGGCAGGCGGTTCAGCGACCATGCCGAGAACCGCCTGGTCATAGGCCTGTCCGGCCGGGATATCGAGTTCGGACTATCAACAGCCCGCAGCCGGCTCAACCTGGCCAACATCCTGGACTCGGCGTCCCAGAACCGCCTGGGGGTTTTTGTGGTGGGACCGCCACCCACTCTGGACCCTGCCCAAAACCGCCGGCTGGACGAGCTGAACACTGCCTTCGCTGATGTCACCACACGCCGCAAGCACCTCTATGTGGATACTTTTTCTCCCCTCCTGAACCACGAACAGTGGCGGCAGGACCTGGCTGCGAACGGCGGCACGCCCGGGCAGGCCGGATATGGGCTGATGGCCTGGCTGGTACTGCACCGTGGCTGGTTCCAGTGGCTGGGGATGGCCGTCCCCGAGTAGGCCGAGTTCGCGATATATCTTGACCGCCGCCCGCGCCGGCAGTAGGTTGGGTGCATCACGCGATATAACGTCTTGGAGGACCAATGGCTCAGCAAAACTGGGATGTCACGAGCGCGCAGACCATCGACGTCGACTCGGTGACGTCACTGAAGCTGGGCATGGTGCGTGGCCGCTTCGACGTGGTGGCGCACCACGAGCCGGTGACCCGGATAGAGATTTCCGAGGTCCAGGGCGACCCCGTGGCAGTTTCCTTGGAGGACGGCCGGCTTGAGGTCCGTCACCAGCTGCACGGGCCCCAGGGCTGGTTCAAGAACCTCATGGGAACGGTCAACCACAACAGCGAGAACTACGCGGTCATCAGCATTGCGGTTCCGGCGACGGTTGAGGTTGAGGCAGGCACCGTCAGCGGTGACGGCCTCGTGTCCGGAATGGCGGCCCGAACGCGCCTGAACACCGTCTCCGGTTCCGTGATGGCCGACGGCACGGACGGTGAACTGCACGTTAACACCGTCAGCGGCGAGGTGAGCGCCCGCCACCACACGGGCGTCCTTACTGCCAAGACCGTCTCGGGCGAGGTGACCGCGTCCGGCAACTTCAGCCACATCCGGGCCAACACGGTCAGCGGCGCCATGAGTTTCGACCTGCTGGGCTACACCGAGGATTTCGGGGCAAACTCAGTATCGGGAGACCTCACCATCCGCATACCGCACGACGTCGGCGTGGACATTGTGGCCAAATCGGCCAGCGGAACAGTGGTGATCGACCACCAGAAGTACCACGTACCCGGGGGCAAGGTGGAAACGATCGCCGGCCCGGACACGAAACTCATGCTGGTCAGGACCAATTCTGTGTCCGGCACAACATCCATCGTCCACAGCGGACTGTCCGGGAACGCGGAAGAACGGCCCTGATGCCGGCCGTCTTCGCCCACGGCGCCCTGCGGCTCTACCTTTTGTCCCTGCTGGAGTCCGGCCCGAAGCATGGCTACGAACTCATCAAGGCGCTGAAGGAACGGTTTGGCGGCACGTACTCCCCCAGCGCGGGAACCATCTACCCGCGGTTGGGGAAACTCGAGGAGGAGGGGTTGGTGGCCACGGAAACGGCCGGGCGCCGCACCAACTACCGCATTACGCCTGCCGGACTCGCGGAGCTGAACCTGCGCCGTGAAGAACTGGCGGCCGTGGAAAACGAGATTTCCGCCTCGGTGCGGCGCCTGGCAGACAACCTCCGCGAAGACATCCGCAGCAATATGCGCGGGCTGCGGGCTGACCTTGCAGCGACGGCGGAGGCGGCCCGGGCCGCCGCCGGTTCGGTCGATGCCACCGCCTCCAGCGGCAGGGCGTCACCCGGGGGCAGGCGTTCCCTGAAGGAAGCCGAGACGATGCTCCAGGCGTTCCGGGATGACCTCCGCAGCGAGCTGCGGCTGCAGGCGGGCAAGCAGCCGCTGAGTCCAGTGGTCCTGGAAACGCTGAGGACGGTGCTGGAACAGGCCCGCATCGCCGTCCGGAATTCCCTCCTCGAAAAGTAGCCTCCGCGCTAATGCCCCACATCGAGCCGCAGGTCACGAGGTGGTCGCCGGTTCGCGGGGTGCCGGATGATGTGGGAGACTTGAGGGCAGCTCTTTTGAGTACCAACAGTAAGGAGGCCAGCTATGAGCAAGCGTGCACGCAAGCGTCGTGACCGTAAGCGTGGCGGCGCGAACCACGGGAAGCGCCCCAACACCTAGGCAAAACGCCAGGTACTACGGTTCACAGCAAAGGACCCCGGAAGCTATTCGGCTTCCGGGGTCCTTTGTATGTGTTGATGAAATCGTCGCCTTGCCTGGCTGCTGGACAGCTGTCCCGGGCTAGGCGTCCACCGGGCGGATCGAATGGATCCGGTCCAGGATGGCGTTCTTGAGGTTCTCGGGAGCAGCCTCAGTGCAGGAACGCTTGACCATGTTGCGGATGACGCACTCAAGGTCGTACTGCTCCGTGCATTCGGGGCAGTCATCAAGGTGGGTCTTTATTTCCGTGATGTCCTCACGGGTCAAGGCACCGTCCAGATACTCATAGATGCGTTGCATCCGGGTGTCGTCGCAGTCGCCCAATCCCTGGCAGTCGCTCATTTCCTGTTCTCCTGTTGTGTGCTTTCCGCCGCGTCCTGCGGACCTGCGGCCGTTTTGAATCCCCGCTCGGCGGCGTACTCCCCGAGCATGTCCCGCAACATTCTCCGGCCGCGGTGGAGCCGGGACATCACAGTGCCAATGGGCGTGTTCATGATGTCTGAAATTTCCTTGTACGCGAAGCCCTCGACGTCCGCGAAGTAGACCGCCAGGCGGAACTCTTCGGGGATGTCCTGGAGCGCGCGCTTGACGTCTGAATCGGGCAGGTGATCCAGCGCCTCTGCCTCAGCGGAGCGGAGCCCGCTGGAGGTGTGTGACTCAGCCCGCGCCAACTGCCAGTCCTCGATGGTGTCCGAGTTGGACTGGAGCGGCTCGCGCTGCCGTTTGCGGTACAGATTGATATAGGTGTTCGTCAGGATCCGGTAGAGCCAGGCCTTGAGGTTGGTTCCCGGCTTGTACTGGTGAAACGCGGAGAAGGCCTTGGTGTAGGCCTCCTGGACGAGGTCCTCCGCGTCAGCAGGGTTCCGGGCCATGCGCATCGCGGCCGAATACAGCTGGTCGACATACTGCATTGCGTCACGCTCAAACCGGGCGCGGCGCTCTTCCGCAGATTCCGTGGAAAGCTCCACCACCTCTTCGGTGGTTTCCGCGTCGGGCCGCGGGGAATCTGCCGATGGCTCCGCGGCCTCGGGCTGTGCGTCAGCGCTGCTCTTGGCTTCGCTTTGGGAAGCCTCATACATGGCCGAAACGGCCGGATCCAAGGTGCTCATTGCCTTCAAGTCTACTGTCAGGCTCCGCGCACGCGGCGTGCCGTACCCGGGGGGTTCGTCCTCGAACGAGTCCATTGCCACCGGGCCTGCCGCTTCAATTCCGTCCAACACCCGCCTCAAGGGCCAACTCCGCTCTGTTGTCCGGTGCTTTGTGGTTCGGGTCCAGCTCTCGCGGACCCAGCATCCATAACCCCGGGCCTTGGGCAAATATTCCCCAAAAGTGCAAGACTAGAACCGACTTCGCCGCAGCCGACGCGGTTCGTCCAGCCAGGAGGAAACTCATGACCTTTGTCCGCACACTCGCCCGGCCCATGCTGGCTTCCAGTTTTGTTTTTGCCGGAATGGATAAGCTCAAGAACGCCGACGACACCGCCCAGCAGTTGTCACCCCTGCTGAGCAAGGCAACGGCGGCGCTGCCGTTCCGTACTGACGAGAAGACGCTGGCACGGGTTATCGGTGGCACGCAGGTGGGCGCGGGCGTCCTCTTTGGACTCGGGAAATTTTCCCGGCTTTCAGCCACTGTACTGACCGTCATTTCCCTTCTGAATACCTTTGTCGAGTGGCGCAGCGCGGACATCAGCAGCAAGGAAGGCCGCGGAAACCGCCGCAACCAGCTGCTCAAGAACCTTTCACTGAGCGGCGGAGCCCTGCTTGCTTCCGTTGACACGGCAGGCAAGCCCGGACTCGCCTGGCGCGCAGAGCACTTCGCCGCAGACGCGCGGAAGGGTGCCACCCACCTTGCCGCAGACGCCAGGAAGACCACCAACAAGAAGCTCTCCAAGGCCGATAAGGCTGTACGCCGCGCTGTTGAACAGGCCAAAGGGGCATAAGCAGGACATGACCGCCGCAGCCGCCGCCACCTTCGACAACTCCGGAGCATCCCTCCCCCACTGGCCCGCACCTTTCGCGTCCCGCCCGGTGGATGCCACCGTCACGGTGCCCGGTTCGAAGTCCCTGACCAACCGGTACCTGGTCCTTGCCGCCCTGGCTGACGGCCCGTCACGTTTGCGCGCGCCGCTGCACTCCAGGGATTCGGCTCTGATGATTGACGCGCTCCGCCAGCTTGGCGCCACCATCACCGAGGTGCCGGGGGACGGGGCCTTCGGGCCGGACCTGGAGGTCCTGCCGCTGCCGGCGGCTGCTGCGCCGACCTCCACCATGATCGACTGCGGCCTGGCCGGCACGGTGATGCGATTTGTTCCGCCACTTGCGGTGCTCCGGAACGGCGCCAGCTTGTTCGACGGCGACCCCCACGCCCGGAAGCGGCCCATGGGAACCATCATCGAGGCGCTCAAGGCGCTGGGAGTGGCCGTTTCCGCTGAAGGCGGCGGCACGCCGTCGTCACTGCCGTTTGCAGTGGAAGGCACCGGAGAAGTACGCGGCGGCCACCTGGTCATCGATGCCAGCGCCTCCTCACAGTTCGTCTCGGCACTTCTCCTGGTGGGGGCACGGTTCACTGAGGGCCTGCACCTCGAGCACGTAGGGAAACCCGTACCGAGCCTGGACCACATCAACATGACCGTCGCCGTCCTGCGGGGCGCCGGGGTTGTTGTTGACGATTCGGTTCCCAACCACTGGGTTGTTGCACCCGGTCCCATTCGGGCCTTCGACCAGCGGATTGAGCAGGACCTGTCCAACGCCGGTCCGTTCCTTGCCGCGGCCCTGGCTTCGGGCGGTACCGTACGGGTTCCCGGCTGGCCCGAACAGACGCAACAGGTAGGGGATCTTTGGCGGACCATTCTTGCCGAGATGGGCGCGGAGGTTAGCCTGCGCGACGGCGTCCTCACCGTCACGGGCGGTCCGGAGATCAAGGGCGCGGATTTCGCGGACACGAGCGAGCTGGCCCCGACCGTCGCTGCGCTGTGCGCCTTGGCAAGCGGGCCCTCGCGGCTGAGCGGCATTGCCCATCTGCGCGGGCACGAAACCGACAGGCTTGCCGCACTGGTGACCGAGATCAACCGCCTTGGCGGTGATGCCGAGGAGACCATCGACGGCCTGGTGATCCGGCCTGCCAAGCTGCACGCCGGCGTCGTCCGCAGTTATGCCGACCACCGCATGGCCACCGCCGGCGCAATCCTTGGCCTGGCAGTGGAGGGTGTGCAGGTGGAGGACATCGCCACTACCGCCAAAACCATGCCGGACTTTCCCCGGCTGTGGGCGGACATGCTTGGCCAGGCAGGCCCCGCTACGGGCGCGGAAGGTTCAACCGGTGGCGCGGAGCACTGATTCCTGGGACGAATCGGATGTCCGCATCCGGCCCAGCAAGAAGGGTTCGCGCCCCCGCACCAAGGACCGGCCCAGCCACGACGACGCCGTGACGGGACGGATCATCACCGTTGACCGCGGCAGGTACACGGCCGTGGTGGGCGAGGACTCCGGCAACGAACGAGTGGTCATCGCAGCGAGGGCGCGGGAGCTGCGCCGCAACCCGGTCGTGGCGGGCGATTTCGTCTCCCTCGTGGGCGACGTTTCCGGCGAACCGGACACCCTGGCCCGGTTGGTCAAGATCCAGGACCGCAGGACGCTGCTGCGCCGCAGCGCGGACGACACCGATCCCGTGGAACGCGCCGTGGTGGCCAACGCGGACCAACTGGTGGTTGTGGTGGCTGCCGCCAACCCCGAGCCGCGCACCGGCTTCATCGACCGCGCCCTGGTGGCGGCGTACGACGCCGGGATCGAGCCAATCCTGTTGGTCACCAAGGCTGACGTCAAGGATCCGGCCGAGCTGCTGTCCAACTACACGCACCTCGACCTCCCCGTGATCATCAGCCGGACGGCCGACTCCAGCGCTTCGGGGATCGATGCCCGCTCGGACGACGGCCTGTCCGCGCGCCTGGACAGCAGGGCCGTCGCGGAGCTCCGCGCTTACCTGGACGGAAAAGTGACAGTCATGCTGGGGCACTCCGGCGTGGGCAAGTCAACCATGGTCAACGCGCTGACCGGGGCCGAACGTGCCACCGGCGGGGTCAATGCGGTGACGGGCCGGGGCCGCCACACGTCGTCGTCCGCGCTGGCGTTGAGGCTTGCAGACGCACCCGCCGGCAGCTGGATCATCGACACCCCTGGCATCCGCTCCTTCGGCCTGGCGCACGTGGACCCGGACCGGATCCTGCGCTCCTTCCCGGACCTCTCCCCCGGCATCGAGGACTGCGAACGCGGCTGCAAACACACCGCCACGGCCGTGAACTGCGGGCTGGACGCTTGGGTGGGCGGTGGGCATGCCGGAGCCACCGGAGAAGCCCGGCTGGCATCCCTGCGGCGCCTCCTGGGCACCGACCCGCGGCAGGAGGCGCAGGAGGCCAAGGAGCTCGGCAGCGTCAACTGACAAAGCCGATCTCCCAGCAGAACCGCGCGCAGACGGTAGTTTGGAACCATGATCCAACCCGCTTCAAGCTACAACGATGACCTGCGCCTGGCGCACGTCCTGGCAGACTCTGTGGATGACCAGACCATGAGCCGCTTCAAGGCCCAGGACCTCCAGGTGGAGACCAAGCCCGACCTGACGCCGGTCACCGACGCGGACAAAGCTGCGGAAGAAGCCATCCGCGGCCAGTTGTCCCGCTCCCGTCCGCGCGACGCCGTGCTCGGTGAAGAGTTCGGCAGTACCGGCCACGGATCCCGCCGCTGGATCATCGATCCCATCGACGGCACCAAGAACTTCGTCCGCGGGGTCCCGGTGTGGGCGACCCTGATCGCCCTGGTTGATGAGGGCGAGCCTGTTGTTGGTGTGGTCAGCGCCCCGGCCCTGGGCAAGCGCTGGTGGGCGGCCAAGGGCATGGGCGCCTACATGGGACGGTCCCTGGCTGCTGCCACCCGCCTCCGCGTCTCCAACGTCGCCAACCTCTCCGACGCATCCCTGTCCTACTCCAGCCTGGGCGGCTGGAAGGAACGCGGGAGCTTGGACAACTTCCTGGGCCTCACCGAGGACGTGTGGCGGACCCGGGCATTTGGCGATTTCTGGTCCTACTGCATGGTGGCGGAAGGCTCTGTGGACATCGCCTGCGAACCCGAACTGAACCTGTACGACATGGCGGCGCTCGTGCCGATCGTGGTCGAAGCGGGCGGCCGCTTCACCTCCCTGGAAGGAGAGGACGGGCCATTCGGCGGCAACGCTCTGGCCACAAACTCCATCCTGCACTCCGAGGTACTCCGCAGGCTGAACCCTGACCTGGACGATCTTCTCTAGGGAACTACTCCGAAGAATCAGCGGCGGGCGCCTCCAAAAGGAGGCGCCCGCCGTCGTTTCTTCGGTCAAAGCAGCACTTTCAGCGTCCGCGTAACAAAGCGCTTAACATTCGAGCCGGCTTCAAACCTTCCTGCCGCATGTCCTACGCTCTTAACCAGGTCACGAGTGCCAGCGCGAAACCCCGGTTTGCTGGCCGGCAACCCTCCAACCGCGGTGGGGTGCCCCGGGTGACGACCAGGCCGGTCCGGAACGGATGCGGCAAGCGCGGATTCCCGGAGCAGGGAGTCCTTTCCGAAGTGAGGTCTCTGTGACAACTGCCACCGTCTCCCCCAACGCCCCCGCCCAGCCTGACAGCATCGAGGCTGAAGCCGCTGCCCTTTTTGATGCCCGCCGCGATGTTGCCGGCCGTCCCCTTGCCGCCGTCACCGGCGCGGAAATCCAGGCACCCCTGATTTCCGGCGGGCATGTCCGGTACGCCAACCTCGACTATGGCGCCTCCGCTCCCGCCCTCTCGGTGGTCTCGGCGTACCTCAACGAGATCCTGCCCTTCTACGCCAGCGTCCACCGCGGCGCCGGCTACGCCTCCCAGATCAGCACGTCCGTCTACGAGAACGCACGCAGCATCGTCCGGGACTTCGTGGGCGGCCGCCCTGATGACTCAGTAATTTTCACCCGCAACACCACAGACTCCCTCAACCTGCTGGCAGGCTGCCTCCCCGCCACCGATGGACATCCGGACGGCGACGTCCTGTACCTGGACATCGAACACCACGCGAACCTGCTGCCGTGGCAGGGCGTCCCCCACCGGAGCATCGTTGCCGCTGACACCATCGCAGGGACTATCGAGTCCGTCCGCGCTGAGCTGGAACAGGGCGGCGTGAGCCTGCTCGCCGTCACCGGCGCCTCCAACGTCACCGGTGAAATTCTTCCCGTCCGGGCCCTCGCCGCACTTGCCCACGAACACGGCGCAAGGATCGTGGTGGACGCGGCCCAGCTCGCACCGCACCGCCGCGTGAACATTGCCGCGGACGGCGTCGACTATCTGGCCTTCTCCGGCCACAAGCTCTACGCGCCGTTTGGTACCGGCGTGCTGGTGGGCCGGCCGGACTGGCTCGACGCCGGAACGCCCCATCTGGCCGGCGGCGGCGCCGTGAAGGAAGCAAGGCTCGACGGCGTCAGCTGGGCCACGGGCCCGGCCCGCCATGAGGGCGGCTCGCCGAACGTCCTTGGCGCAGCAACCCTGGCCCGCGCCACCCAGGTGATCGCCGGGCTGGACCAGGCACAGTGGCACGCCCACGAATCGGCCATCCGCTCCTTCCTGGTGGAAGGCCTGCAGACGATCGACGGCGTGACCGTGCACCAGATCTTCAAGGACACCAACCCGGACACGGACACGATCGGCGTGGTCAACTTCTCCGTGGAAGGCTATGACGCCGGCCTTGTGGCCGCCTACCTTTCCGCTGAGCACGGCGTAGGCCTGCGGGACGGCCGCTTCTGCGCGCACCCGCTGCTGAAGCGGCTCGGGCTTCCCTCCGGTTCCCTTCGTGCAAGTTTCGGCGTCGGCTCACGTCTTGAGGATGCCGAACGCCTCCTGGCCGGCATCGAGTCGCTGCGCCGCAACGGCCTCGGGTGGGACTACGTGGTGGATGCGGGGCGCTGGGTTCCTGCCAACGACACGCGGACCTACCCGCACTGGGCACCCAACACGCCGGGAACCGCCGGCGCTGCCCCCTGCATCGACGACTGAACCCTCGTGCCTGCTACGGGTTCGCGCTGACTCTGCTTCCTGATCTTGCCTCTACGGCGATTGCGGTACATTCGAAGGATACCCAAGGGCATCGGACGAAGGAGGCCACGCGTGGTACGGGGTGGCCCCAGGCTTGATCACGGACGGCGGCGGGAGCTTGGCCAGAGCTTCCAGGACGGCGGCCGGCACTACCAGCAGGTCCGTCCGGGCTACCCGGAAGAATCAGCCCGCTGGCTGGTGCCCCCGGGCGCCCGCGAGGCGCTCGATGCCGGTGCCGGCACCGGCAAGTTCACCGAACTGCTGCTGGACATGGGCCTGGCCGTCACGGCCGTGGACCCCTCTGCTGACATGCTCGAGCAGTTACGGGCGCACTATCCCGCTGCCACGGCAGTCCAAGCCACCGCGGAGGCGACGGGCCTGCCTGCCGCAGCCTTCGACGTCGTCAGTGTTGCCCAGGCATGGCACTGGTGCGACGCCCTGGCCGCCAGCTCCGAACTGGCCCGCGTCCTCCGCCCGCACGGGACGCTGGGCCTGGTCTGGAACCAGCTGGACACATCCGTGCCCTGGGTCCACCGGCTCTCCCGGATCATGCACGCCGGCGATGTGTACAAACCGGACTTCCGGCCTAACGTGGGGCCCGAGTTCAAGGGGCTCGAGGGTCACGTGACCCACTGGCAGGACCGGGTCAGCACCTCGGACCTGGTTGAGCTGACGAAGTCCAGAAGCTACTACCTGCGCGCCGGCGAAACCACCCGCGCCAAGGTGCTGGCCAACCTGGACTGGTACCTCCACGAGCACCTTGGCCACAGCCTGGATGACGAGCTTGAACTGCCGTATCTGACGCTCGCCTGGCGGGCCTTCAAGGCATGACGGCCAACCGGCAACGGGTAGGCTTGGAGCTGTGAAGACCAGCGCGCCCTCCTCCTCCATCGAGGATTACGTCAAGGTCATCTACTCGTTCACGGAATGGCAGGACAAGGCCATCACGTCCTCCCAGCTGGCCCAGCGCCTCGGCGTCGCGAATTCCTCGGTGTCCGAGATGGTCCGCAAGCTGAAGGACCAGGGCCTTGTTGACCACAAGCCCTATAGCGCCATCACCCTGACGGACGCCGGCGTCCGGCTGGCCCTTTCCATGGTGCGCCGCCACCGCCTGATCGAAACCTACCTTGTCCAGCAGCTGGGCTACAGCTGGGACGAGGTCCACGACGAAGCCGAGCTGCTGGAACACGCCGTCTCTGACACCTTCATTGAGCGGGTTTCAGCGAAACTCGGGAACCCCCAGCGGGATCCGCACGGTGACCCCATTCCCACCCCCGACGGGAAAGTGCTGATGCCGCGCGCCCACCTGATGGGTGAGCTGGACCAGGGGCACACCGGCAGGATCACCCGGATCAGCGATGAGAACCCGGACCTTCTCCGCTATCTTGCCGCCGAGGAAATAGACCTCGACGCCGAAGTGGAGGTTCTGGGCCGCAAACCGTTCGGCGGCGCCCTCGTGGTGCGGATCAGGAACTCGGGCAGGACCCGGGACTATGACCTGGCCGATGAAATCACGTCAGCCCTGTGGGTCCACAGCGATCATCCCCACACGGGCTGCCTGCTGGGAGACAGCTGAATGGAGCCGGCCGGCAAACCGGCGGGCCGCGCCTGGCTCGCCGTCGCCGCCGGTGGCCTCATCGGCACTGAACTGCGCTATGGACTGGGGCTGGCGTTTCCCGATCTTCCCGGTGCGGTTCCCTGGACCACGTTGTTGATCAACGTCGGCGGCAGCTTCATCCTGGCTGCATTGACCACTGCCTGGATGGCCCGCCCGCAGACCGCGTTCTGGTTACGGGCCGGGTTGGGGCCGGGCTTGCTGGGGTCCTTCACCACCTTCTCGGCCGTAGTCTTTTCCGTGGACCAGCTGGTCCGCGCCGGCGATCACCCGGTATGGGCCGCCTACCTGGCCCTGTCAGTGCTTCTGGGACTGGCGGCGGCGGGCCTCGGCTGGCGGTTTGGCGCGTTGCTGGCCGGGCGCTTTAACGCCGGCGCGGGCCGCCCGGCGTGATGACTGCTGCCCTGGTGGGCCTGTTCGGCGTCGCCGGGACGCTTCTGCGTTTCGGCGTTGACAGCTGGTTCGCGCAGCATGCGTCCATCCGTACCGCCCGTCCCGCCCGTTCCGCCCGTTCCGCCGGGCATTCCCCGCATGGTTGGGGGCACCAGGCGCGGCTGCACTGGCCCTGGGCCACACTGCTGGTGAATGTGACGGGATGTTTCATCATTGGGGTCTCGCACGCCATGACCATGAAGCTGGGGCTGGCCCCGGAATGGGAGGCCGCACTGGCCACAGGGCTGGCAGGCGGACTCACCACGTTCAGTTCATGGACCACGGCAACGGTGCGGTTGTTGACTGAAATGCGGTTCGGCTCCGCCGTACTGAATGTGGCGGCTAACCTTGGCCTGGGCTTTGCGGCTGCTGCGGCCGGGATTGCCCTCGCTTCCTAGCGCTGCTGCAGGCGATTTGGCCGGCTCGCGTATCGTGGATGGTGATGATTAGCAGACGCGACGCGGCCATTGCCCTTGATGTACCGATGGAAATGGCCCAGCGCCACGGCCTACCAAAGTGGATGTCCGAAGCTGAACTGGGTGAGATCCTGGACAACCCGCCACCCTGGCTGGTCCAGTCCCGCGCCAACCGCACCGGAAAACGGCCCGTCTGGGTCCACCTCGAGTGCGCCGTCTGCGGCTACGAGGAAGCAGCGCGCCCCAAAAAGTGGTGGCCCGACTTTACCTACGTGGTGTGCGGCCATCACAGCCCCGAGGACGTTCCGCGCGTCCGCGCAGGGTACGTCCGCAGCGAGTTCGACGGCGTCGGCACGCGTTTCGTAGGCATCGCAGACGTGCCGGGGCAGGACTAAGCCCGCAGCTTTTTGCGGCTGGGACGGCAGTGCTGCCTCCTGCTTACTTACCGTTGCTGACCATCTCTTCGGGGACTGCCGTCAAGTGGATTTCCGTACCGTCCCGCAGTACCGCCAGCGGGAGCGGTTCGCCGATGGCGTCTGCGAAGAGCAGTCGCTGGAGGCTTTCGGCGTCGCTGACGGGGCGGCCGCCAGCGGCGAGGAGGATGTCCCCCGCTGCCAGGCTGGCTTTGTCTGCGGGAGAGCCGGGGAGTACTTCCACCACGCGCAGGGCATCCCGCTGGCCGGTTCGAATGACGGCGCTGGGACTGAGGCGGGTCGGCGTGCTGACCAGGCCAAGGTAGGCCCGCCGCACCCGTCCGTCCGCCAGCAGCGCGGAGATGATCCGCTGCGTGGTGGCATTGATGGGGATGGCCAGGCCGAGTCCGGCGCCAGCCACGGCGGTGTTGATTCCGACGATCCGGCTGTGCGTATCGGCCAGCGCTCCGCCCGAATTGCCAGGATTGAGGGCCGCGTCCGTCTGGATGACGTCCTCGATGACGCGGCGGTTGCCTCCGGACCAGACCGGGATGGCGCGTCCCAGGCCGCTGACAACGCCCGCCGTGACTGAGCCCGCGAGACCCAGCGGGTTCCCGACGGCGACCACCAGCTGGCCCACCCGCAAAGACTCCGCAGCACCGAACTGCGCCGGCGCCACCCGCGGCGGCCTGCCGTGGACCACGGCAAGGTCGGACAGCGGGTCCGCGCCCACAAGTTCCAACTCCATCCGGTTGCCGTCAGCGAACACTGCGTGCCCCCGTTGGGTGCCAGCCACGACGTGGGCGTTCGTCAGGAGGTAGCCGTCCTCGGTGAAGAGCACCGCGGAACCGGCACCGACACGGACGCGTCCGTTGCGGCGGGCCGCGGACATTTCCAAGGCAGCAACGTGCGGCGTGACTGTGGCAGCCACGCGCATCACTGTCTGTGAATACGAGTCCAGGGCGTCGACGTCGGACACCTGTGAAGCTGGCTCGCTCCCCTGGTTCATGGGGCACCTCCTGGCGTAGAAGGATCCCGATGTCCACTGCGGTGCGGGGTCCTACCCGAGTCAACCACCAGGGGCCTGCCGCTAGTCCCGGCAGCGCTACGCCTTGGGTGAACGAAGCCACGGAGGGGCCTGGGTCAGTTTTGGGGGCGGCTCGCCGGTGGCACGCGGCTGGTGCCCCCGGGGAAGGGGGCACGGGAAGGGGGCAAAGAAAAACACCCCGGTCGGAGGACCGGGGTGTTATCCCGATGAGCCAACCCTTCCATCAAGGAAGGGTTGGCTCATCATAAATGTGGAGATGGGGGGAATTGAACCCCCGTCCGATGTCGTGTTGTCAGGGCTTCTCCGGGCGCAGTTTGCGTCGGATTTTCTCGGCCCCAGCCATGCTGCAAACAGCTGGCTGATCCGGGCCCAGTCATCTAAGAGTCCCGTCCACCCCGATGACGGAGGTGAACAGCAGTGGCTATCTAAATTACGCCAGGATCCGGGGCGATAGCAACCTCGGGCTGACGGACTGTCTTACTGGTTAAGCAGCAAGAGCGAAGTCAGTGCGCTTAGATTCGGCACTTATTGGTTTGCAGAAAGCGTTTACGAGATAATTCTGCATCCTCGGCCCGCTTCACCTGTCGCGACTAACATCGTCGAAACCGATCATCCCCATATTCTTTTATCAAACCGGCGGATCAAGCCCACCGGACTACCCATCATAACGCATCAGTCAGGGAATTCATTCCAGCCTAGCGGCGGCGGTTTCGTTCCCGCATTTCCCGCTGGGCTTCGCGGTTGTCCTGCTGTTCGCGGAGGGTCTGGCGCTTGTCGTACTCGCGCTTGCCGCGGGCAACCCCGATTTCGACCTTGGCCCGCCCGTCTACGAAGTACAGCTGCAGCGGAACGATGGTGAAGCCCGATTCACGCACCTTGTGCGAAATCTTGACCAGTTCCTCGCGGTGCAGCAGCAGCTTGCGGCGGCGCCTGGCGGCGTGGTTGGTCCAGCTGCCCTGGTTGTACTCCGGGATATGGATGGCTTCCATCCACAGCTCGTCGTTGTAGAAGGTGCAGAATCCGTCCACCATGGAGGCGTGGCCCTCACGCAGGGACTTTACTTCGGTTCCCATGAGCGCGATTCCAGCCTCGTAGGTATCCAGCACATGGTAATCGTGCCGGGCCTTCCGGTTGGTGGCCACCACTTTACGGCCACTTTCTTTAGGCAAGGGAAAGCTCCTCAGTTCAAGAATCGGATGTCCTCCGAGCCAGCCAGCGCGGAGTCATACCAGTGTACGGCAGGGTTATGCGCCCTACAGCAGCCCCATCGGGTCCACCGGGTTGCCGTTGAGCCAGGTTTCGAAGTGGGCATGGCAGCCGGTGGAGTTGCCGGTGTTGCCGGAGTAGGCGATCAGCTGGCCTTGCGAGACGCGCTGGCCGTTCGACACCACGATGCTCGCGTTGTGGTAGTAGATGGTATTCAGCGTGTTGCCTTGCATCAGGCCGTGCGAGATCTTGACCCGCCAGCCGCCTCCGTCCGCAGAGCTCCAACCGGAGCCGAAGACCTCCCCTGCCGCTGAAGCGTAGACAGGTGTGCCGCAGGCTGCTCCGAAGTCCAGCCCCGTGTGCATGTAGCCGCCCTGCCCGTAGAAGTCGATGGTGCCTGGCGGGGTGGCCCGCCACCCGAACCCGGACGTGATCGGCACGCTTCCGCCAAAGGGATGCCGCAGGCCAAAGGCCGACGGCGACCCGACTGAGGGCGCGGGCCGCGCGGGCGGCACATATGGTTGCACGGGCGGTGGCGGCTGGTTGCGTGCTGCTGCCGCCGCCGCAGCAGCAGCGGCTGCGGCCTCCGCCTGCCTGCGGTGCTCAGCTGCGGCGGCTTCCGCCAGCCTCCGCTGCTCGGCTTCCCAGGCTTCCCGCAGCTTCCGGTCGCGTTCCTGAATTTCAGCTGCTACGGCGTTCTGGCTGGCCTGGACACCGGCCAACTGCGTCTGGATGCCGGGCTTTGCCGCCTGCAGTTCAGCGTCGAGGCGGTTAGTGTCAGCGATCAGCTGATCGACCTGTTCCTTCTTCGCTGCGGCCTCATCGCGGGCAGCCTTTTCGCGCTCCAGGGCGGCGTCGGCTTTGGCCTTTAAATCTTTGATCTCCGCCTCGACTGCCTGAAGCCGGGCCTGGGAGTTCACGTTCGTGGCGTTCTGCTGCGAAAGCTTGTCCATGGCTGCGTTCTGACTGCGCATCGCCTGGTCTGCCAGATCCATGGTCTCGGTCAGGCTTCCGCCGTTGTTGGAGCCGAAGAACAGGGACAGGTTGGATGGCACACCCCCGGACTTGTACGCCTGGGTGGCGATCTGGCCGATCAGCTTCTTGGTGTCGGCAATCTTCTGTTTGTCCGTTTCCATCTGCTGCGTGATTTTGGCCTTGTTTTGCTGGGCCATGTCCACGCGGGCGGAGAGTGCTTCGACTTCCTTGACGGCCCCGGCCACGCGGCCCTGGGCTTCCAAGAGGGCTTGCTGGGCGCCGGGCAGCTGGCCCTGGTAGATGACCAGGTCACTGGCCGCTTTGGCGATGCGGGAATCGACGAATTCCAGGGACTGCTGGACCCTGGCTGCCTCTGCTTCAAGCGCTTTTTGCTTGTCTTCAAGCTCGCCGGCGAAAGCCACCGGCGTGGAGGAAGCCAGCCCTGCGGCGAGGACGACTGCGAGCACAGCGCTGATGACGCCGGTGCGCTGGGGCGCCCTGGCCCGGCTGTTCTGCCGGTGCCGCGGGGAATTTTGGTCCGTTAAGTTCATGAGCATTCCTTGTTCGGTTTGCATACCTAGACGCGAAGGTATCGGCGCAAGGTCAAGAGAGACGAAATTCCCGCCAAGGATCCGCCAAGGATTATCAGCGCGGGTGCGAGGATCAGCGTTTGGCCGGACGATATGAAGGCGGTATCCGGGTACTGCTGGGACATGAACTCGCCGAGGAAGAAGTGCGCAACCGCCCACAGGGTGGCGGAGGCCAGTGCAGCGCCGACGACCGCGGCGATGACGCCTTCGAGGATGAAGGGCAGCTGGATCACTGTCTTGGAAGCACCCACCAAGCGCATGATGCCCGTCTCGCGGCGGCGGCTGAAGGCCGAAAGCCTGATGGTGGTTGCGATCAGCAGGATGGCGCACACGATCATGACACCGGCGATGCTGACCGCCACGAGGGAGGCTCCGTTCATTACCGAGAAGAGTCGCTCAAGCAGCTGGCGCTGATCGATGACCGTTTCCACGCCGGGCTGGGAGGAAAACGTCTCGCTGATGATCTGGTACTTTTCCGGATCCTTCATGTTGATCCGGAAGGAGGCCGGCAGCTGGTCCGGGGTAACGGAGTCCACGATGGGCGAATTGGAGAACTGGTCCTTGAAGTGCTTGTACGCCTCTTCCTTGGACTCAAACTGGAAGTCGTTAATGTATTGGGCAACCGCAGGAGATTCCAGCAGTGCGTTGAGGCTTTCCTGTTGCTCAGAGGTGACCGACCCGCCGGCGCAACCAGCCGCCGTCGACCCTTCACTGCACAGGAAGATGGCCACCTGGACTTTGTCGTACCAGTAGCCCTTCATCTGGTTGATCTGCATCTGCAGCATTCCTGCAGCGCCAACGAAGGTGAGTGAGACGAAGGTGACCAGGATGACGGAGACCACCATGGAAAGGTTGCGGCGGAGGCCGCTGCCGATCTCGCTGAGGATGAACGCAAGCCTCATCGCTGCCCCTCATCTTCCCGCGGCTGTCCCGTCTCCGGGTCTTCCCTGCCGCTGGCGTCCTTCAGCCTGCGTGACTGTCCCACGACCGGAATCATGGACGTGTACAGTGCCTTTGCCTCGTCGCGGATAACAACGCCGTTTTTGAGTTCGACTACGCGCTTGCGCATCTCGTTGACGATGTCGTCGTCGTGGGTGGCCATCACCACGGTGGTTCCGTTTTGGTTGATTTTGTCGAGGATGCCCATGATGCCCATCGAAGTGGTGGGATCCAGGTTTCCGGTGGGCTCGTCCGCGAGGAGGATACCGGGCCGGTTCACGACGGCGCGGGCGATGGCGACGCGTTGCTGCTCACCGCCGGAGAGTTCATGCGGCATGCGGTGCTCTTTGCCCTCCAGGCCCACGGTCTTGAGGACCTCGGGAACGGTGTCCCGGATAACGCTGCGGCTCTTGCCGATGACCTGCATGGCGAACGCTACGTTTGCGAAGACGTTTTTTTGAGGCAGGAGCCGGAAGTCCTGGAAGACGACGCCGATGCCGCGGCGAAGCCGCGGGACGCGCCAACTGGAGATCTTGGCGACGTTTTGGCCGGCAACGTAGACAGCGCCGGACGTTGCCCGGTCTTCTTTGAGGACCAAGCGGAGGAAGGTTGATTTGCCGGAGCCGGACGCGCCGACCAGGAAGGCGAATTCGCCGCGGTCAATCTCAAGGTTGACCGAGTCCAGCGCAGGCCGGGCTTTCTGGTCGTAGACCTTGGTGACATTTTCGAATCGGATCATGGCCCTAAGTACCCTGCAGGCATGGCTGATTCTGATGCAGCCCAGTTCTGCAGCCGGCGCACGGGTTTCGTTTGGGGAAAGTAGGGCCCCGGCCCCTTGACTATACTCAGGAACTCCGGCGCGTCACGCAGGTTTCAGGTGGCGTGTCGCCGGATCCTGGTTTGCCCCGTGGCGCGGGCGGTGGTGTTGTGCCCTACTTCTCGGCGTTGCGGTTGTCCGTGCGCCACCGGATGCCGGCGTCGATGAAGTCGTCGATTTCACCGTCGAACACAGCCGAGGTGTTTCCGACTTCGTGCTCGGTCCTCAGGTCTTTGACCATTTGGTAAGGGTTGAGGACGTAGGAGCGCATCTGGTCGCCCCAGGACGCCTTGACATCGCCGGCGAAAGCCTTCTTTTCGGCATCCTCCTGCTCTTTTTTCAGGAGCAGAAGCCTGGATTGCAGGACGCGCATGGCTGCCGCGCGGTTTTGCAGCTGCGACTTTTCGTTCTGCATGGAAACCACGGTTCCGGTGGGGATGTGGGTCAGGCGGACCGCGGAGTCCGTGGTGTTAACAGACTGCCCGCCCGGGCCTGAGGAGCGGAAAACGTCGACACGGATCTCGTTGTCCGGGATGTCGATGGAGTCGGTTTGCTCGATCAGCGGGATGACCTCGACGGCGGCGAAGGAAGTCTGGCGCCGGCCCTGGTTGTCAAAGGGGCTGATCCTCACGAGCCGATGGGTGCCGGCTTCAACACTGAGTGTCCCGAAGGCGTAAGGAGCCTTCACCTCAAAGGTTGCAGACTTCAGCCCCGCTTCTTCAGCGTACGAGGTGTCCATAACAGTGGTGGGGTAGCCATGCCGTTCGGCCCAGCGGAGGTACATGCGCATCAGCATCTCGGCAAAGTCGGCAGCATCCACGCCGCCGGCGCCTGCCCGGATGGAGACGACAGCCTCGCGCTCGTCATACTCACCTGAGAGCAGGGTGACGACTTCAAGTTCCTTCAAGGCTTTCTTGATGGACTCCAGTTCAGCGGCAGCCTCGCCCATGGAAGCGGCGTCGTCCTCGTCCTGCCCGAGCTCCACCAGGACCTCAAGGTCATCGATTCTTGAGGCCAGATTGTTGAGGCGTTCCAGCTCCGACTGGCGGTGGGAAAGCCGCGACGTGATTTTCTGCGCCGCTGCGGGGTCGTCCCACAAGTCCGGTTCTCCGGCCCGCTCACTGAGTTCGGCGATGTCTTCCTTCAGCGCTTCTACATCCGAGACCCGCTCAATCGACTCGTAGGTGGCGCGAAGGGCGCGGATTTCAGCGGAAAAATCAATATTGGCCATGGTTGTTTAAGCCTACGCCATCCCTGCTGGGGCCCCGGACCTTGCGACGTATGGTTGCAGGCGGGGAGCCTCTGGGCTGTTGGCGCGCGAAACCCGGGCGGCTAGTCCGGCACACCTGACGGCATCAGCGGGTAAGCCGCGAGCGGGCTGTTGACGTCGCCTCGATCCTGATGCCATCAGGCATCAGGAAGTTCACCACTGGCGGGTGTACAGCAGCCGTCAATACAACGACGGCGGTAGAACCGTCGGGACTCCCCGTTGCCCCCGCAACGGCGAGCCCATCGAAGCGCTGTGACGCGGGGCTCCGGGAGACAAAGTCCGCTGCCACGTTCCGAACTCTCGCGGGATTCAGAACCGCGGAGGGGCTGCCGCCCTGTGTCGCCACCTCCCCGAGGGTGTAGCTGTCGGCGGCAGCAAGGGAGGCGCCGTCGGCCAAGGAGAGCAGGCGCTTATGTTCGAGGTAGACGGACGAAATGCCGATGACCACCGTTGTGACAAGCAGGGCTATAACGACGTAACCAAGGATCATCACCATCATTTGCCCGTTTTCATCCCGGGCCACTTCTCTCACCGGAACCTGCCGACGAGTTGGGTGGATGACGCTTCCACCTCGCTGGCGCTGAGCCGGAAGTCATCGTTGAACGGCACGAAGGGCAGCGGCACCGTCAGGCTCACTGTCACCGTGACGGTGCTTCCGGCGGCCTGGCAATCTTCCGGATTGCAGGATGTTGCTACCCGTGCCCCTTCGGGCTGGTGTCCGAAGTCGGCGAGCGCGATTGCCACCGCCTGTTCGGCTGCTGCCCGGGCAGTGGCTGGGTCAGGCTGCGCTACGTATACCTTGGCGGCCTGATCAGCCGCCCCCACAACAGCGAAGGAACCGCCCTGGATCTGGCTTACGGTGATGATGAAGTA
Source organism: Arthrobacter sp. Z1-9 (assembly GCF_054792695.1). Classification (NCBI taxonomy): domain Bacteria; kingdom Bacillati; phylum Actinomycetota; class Actinomycetes; order Micrococcales; family Micrococcaceae; genus Arthrobacter; species Arthrobacter sp. Z1-9. Next base: position 2,660,251 of record NZ_CP096456.1, read on the forward strand.
CACGAGCGGCACCATCAGCAGCAGCGCCAGGAACGTGAACTCGACGACCGCGCTCCCCCGTTCATGCTGGTTGGCGGGCGATAGCAGCGGTGAATGGTCCCGCCAGTGAACACCGGCCCGCCCGCTTCGCCGGCGGCGCAGGGACTCGGGCACGGCCAAGTGCTCCTGCCCTGCAGTGTTCGGTGCGATGCAGAGGGCTGCCATCAGCCGGCGAAGAGATGCAAGGTTCGGGTCACGGCTGAATAGCGGCATGGCCTTTCACCTCCAACAGGTCCCGGGGCCCGATGAGACCCACCACAGGCATGGGAGCCCGTACGGTCACTTCCAGGGTCCGCAAGCCTTGATACGTCACCTCACTGGTGCTTACTTGCTGAGCAAAGCCGGCATTCAGGGCGGACTGGATGAGGCTCCGCGTCCTTTCCTCCGCGTCGGCTGCACCCCGGTCAGCGAGGGTTCCGTACCTGGCACCCGATGCCGCTGCGTCGATCAAAGTGTTCCTTACGTGCAGAACCAGTGCCAGCTGAATGATCGCAAGGAAGAACAATGTGAGGAGGATGCCGACCAGGACGAAATCGACCACTGCAGAGCCGCGCTCCCGGGATCCGGCTTCCCGTGCAGCTGGGTGATGGGAGACAGATTTGCCCGGGCGTCCCGCTTTGCGGCCCATGTCCAGAGCGCGGTCCGGGTTTTGACCGCGGGTGGACGTTGTCATGTGTTAGCTTCCGACCTTGTCCATCGCCTGGTTGAACATGGATTCGAGTGCCGGGCCGGCGAGTGCCAGCAGCGCAGCCACGAGGACGGCCGACATAAGGGTAATCATCACCCAGCCGGGGACGTCACCGCGTTCAGGGTGATCCGTCGCTGAGCCTCTTTGCGAGCGTGTGTTCCCGTTTCCGACGACCACGACTGCCAGCAGTGCTGCGGCAAGGGACAGGAACAGCACCATCGAGCGGATCCCCAAATTTTTCATTCTTTCCGTCCTATTCGTTCTTTTCCAGCTATGAGTGGTCGTTACGTACTTCTCTTTTGACATTCAGAATCCGAGATTGATTGCGGCAATGCCTGGGAAGACCGCAAAAACAACAGTCAGGGGCAGCACACCAAATACGAGCGGCACCATCATGGCGATTTCCTTCTTGCCCGCGGCTTCCATCAGGTCGCGCTTTGCAGTGTCACGTACGTCCTGTGCCTGGGCACGGAGTACATCGGCCAAGGGAGTGCCCCTCTCGACTGCGACGACGATCCCGTCTACGAAGCGGACGAGGGGTGCCAGGTCGGTCCGCGCCGAGAACTCCTGGAGTGCCTGGATCAGGGGCTTGCCTGCTCTCGTCTCAGTAAGAACTTTCGAGAACTCCTTTGTGAGCTCACCCCTGGCGCTGCGGCATACCCTGTCCAGGGCACCTGTAGCGCTCTCCCCCGCGCTGACCGCCAACGCCATCAGTTCTGCAAGGCTGGGGAACTCCGCCATCATCTTCGACTCCCTGCGGCGGATCTGCTCACCCAGCCAGTAGTCGCGGAACATGAACCCTCCTATGGCACTCCCCACGACAGCAACAGCAGCCAGTAAGGGATTGAACCTCCCCGAAGCCGCACCGAGGACAATGAAGACGATCGACGCCGCGAAGCCAGCGGCCGCCCACAGCAGTTGTTCCGCCCGGAAGTCGACCGGGGACTTGTCGATTCCGGCCTGGGCCAGTCGTCGGGCCGTAGCTTTCGACGCGGGGTTGAGCCGTGCGAGGGCTGCCAGGCCGTCCTGCAGTAGGGGTCGGAGAATCCTTGCCAACGGCCCGAAGGGTGTTGGGTTGTGTTGGCCCGCGCGCAGCAGCCTGGACTCAAGATTTTGTGATTTCAGCTGCGGCTCGATGCGCTGCGACAGGGTGACCTCGCGCATGAAAGGAGACCGGAAAATAACGAGCCACAGGCCGATGCCCATAAGCATTCCGCAGACAACAGCAGCAGGTGAAATGTCCATTACCTGAGCACCCGCTCGTCCTGCGGAAGTGCTCCAATCCGGAGCATGATGGAGTAGCAGACCAGGGAAACGACCAGGCCGCCAAGCAGGACCGCGGCGCCCATTGGTGTGTTGTAGGCCTGTACCGCCTCCGGCCTCGTCGCAAGGAGCATCATGACGATCCAGGGTGCGGCAACGGCAAGCCGTGCCGCATTGATGGTCCAGGACTGCCGCGCCTCCAGCTCACTGCGTGTACGGGCGTTTTCCCGCAGAAACTCAGCCAGCGTTCCGAGGAGCTTGCCTAAGTCGGAGCCCCCGACTTCTCTCGTCAGGCGCAGCGCCTCGACGATCCGATCTGCAACAGGATCGGCAAGCCGGTGCTTGAGCTGGTTGAGTGAGGCTTCAAAATGCCCACCAGCCCGGTAGTCTGCCCCGAAATCCCGGAAGACGTGCCGCAGTTCTTCGGGTCCTTTGTCGCCGAGCTGGATGAGGGCCTCCGGCAGAGGCAGCCCGGCCCGGATGGCGGAACGTAAGTGGTCGACGACGTCAGGCCAAAGCGTGCGCAGCAAAGCGCTCCTCTTCTTTGCCTTCCAGCGGAGGATGGTTATCGGCAGCCAAACTCCGAAGAGGCCGAAGCAAGTGGAAATCGGCCAGGAGCGGGTTACGGCGAAAAAGACCAAGGCCACGAAAAGTCCGAGTCCAATACAAGTTCCCACCAGTCCAGAAGCAGACACTTTCTCGACTCCCGCCCCCGCCAGGAGGTCCGCCAGACGGCTTGTCCGTTCCTTGCGGGGCGCTGGTTTCGGCGACTCCCAAAAGGACCACCAGATCAGGAAGAACCCGGCTCCTGCCGTTACTCCCAAAAGTGCCGAAATCATCGCGGGTCCAGCAGCATGGCGACGTCATATCCGGCCCTGGCGAATTTCTCCTTTGCCGGCATGGAGTTGGGCCGTGGTTGCAGAACGCCTTCCACGATGGAGAACACCGGCGATGATTCGATGATGCCGTTTTCAACCCGGCGGCCGAGAGCCAGGATTTCGGTCACTTCCCGTCGGCCGTCGACGCGGCGGCTGCAGTGCACCACCAGGTCGATGCAGGACGCAACGGTGGGCACGACGAACGCACTGGAAATATTCTCACCGGCCAGCAAAGGGAGCGTGCAGATTTTGGTGACGGCATCATGCGCGGAATTGGCATGGACCGTGCACATCCCCGGCAGCCCTGAATTTAATGCGATCAGCATGTCCAGGCTCTCCGCCTCCCGCACTTCACCAACGACGAGCCGGTCAGGACGCATCCGGAGCGCTTCCTTCACCAGCCGGCGCAGCGGAATCTCCCCCTCGCCTTCAAGGTTCGGCTGACGGCACTGCAACCCGACAACGTCCCGCAGGGGGAATTGCAGCTCGAAGATTTCCTCGACGGTTATGACGCGTTCGCGGCTCCCGATACTGGCTGCAAGGCAGTTGAGCATCGTGGTTTTGCCTGCCTGCGTCGCTCCCGAAACGAGGATGTTAAGCCCGCTGGAAACGGCGGCTCCGAGGAAGCGGGCTGATTGTGGGGTCAGCGTACCCAGCTCGACTAAGTGCTCAAGCCGGCTCGCCTTGACGACGAACTTCCTGATGTTGACGGCCCAATGCCTCCGTGTGACGTCGGGGATCACGACGTGGAGCCTGGACCCATCCGGGAGTGCTGCATCCACGAAGGGCGAAGACATATCCAGGCGGCGGCCGGAACTTTTGAGCATCCGCTCCACCAGGTCCCGCACCTGCTGCTCCGTCAGGCTGAGGGAGGTCAGCTCGGACTCACCATTCCTGGCGACGTAGATTTCGTTGGGAGCGTTGATCCAAACCTCTTCGATGGTCGGATCGTCCAGGAGTGGCTGAAGTACACCAAATCCTGCGACAGCATCAAAAAGGAACTTGCGTGCCGCATCCAAAGGGCCAAGGGGAGGGAGCGGACCCATAAGTGCCCGCTCGTCGTAGTCGCTGACTGCTGCCTCTACAAGGCGTCGGACTTCTCCCACTTGCTGAAGCGGATCAAGCCCTCGACGACGGATCAGCTCGCGGACTTCGTCCTCGACAATTCCCAGCGCGTCCATATGTTCCCCAATACAACTGCCGCCCCCGGCCGAGGCAGTGCAACTGGGTACAGCCTAAAGAGCGGTCCGCACGCCAACAAGAGGTAAAGGATGCCTGTGGAAAAGCGCAAGATAGTCACAGGATCCCCAAAGGCACCAGCAGCACCTCTGTTTCCACCAGCAACACGGTGCTATGGTGAGCGCGTTAATTGTCAGAATCTTCTGTCCGGCTTTTTCCTGGGGAATCAGCCGGAGCAGCAAACCAGATGAGGGCTCCTGGGAGCGCCTCATTGTCTCCGGAGCCAATATGAAACGGAACCTGTCTCAGTCCCGTCGCCCCGCCATGAAATCACTGGCTGTAATCCTGCTGGCTACCTCGCTGGTGGCCGGCCCAAGCCTGGTGGGCGTTGCCTCCGCCGTCGAACCCCTTCCGACGCCGACGACAAGCTCGCCAACCGGTTCCGCCGAAAGTAAAACGGCAAGCGCCACGGAAACTGCATCGCCCGGAGGGGGGCCGGCACCTGCTACGGAGCCTGCTGGGACGACAAAGGCAGTCGAACCGGCGCCAGCGGAGGTGCCTACTCCCTCGCCCTCTGCAACGACCGCCAGATCCATGGCCGAGGCGATTGGTCCCGGAGGCGCTGAGATGGGTCAGCGTTCAGCCCGGGTCACTGCGTCCGCTTCATCTGAATCCATGAGGCGGCTCAGCACGGAGTCACTGTCTTCCGAAGGAACGTGGATGCCAACTTTTGGCATCCAGGGGCTCGACGTCAGCGGTCACCAACCAAATGTGGACTGGCAGCAGCAGTGGAACATGGGCTCAAGATTCGCCTATGTAAAGGCCACGGAAGGAAATTACTACACCAACCCGTCGTACAGCTCGCAATACCAGGGGTCCCGGAACGTCGGGATGATCCGCGGTGCCTACCACTTCGCTATTCCGAACTGGTCCTCCGGAGCGGATCAGGCCCGTTATTTTGTACAAAACGGCGGGGGCTGGTCTGCTGACGGATATACCATGCCGCCTGTCCTGGACTTCGAGTTCAACCCCTATGAAGGCCGGACCATCAACGGTTTCTACTTTGGCAACACGTGCTACAACATGTCGCCGGCCCAGCTCCAGTCGTGGGTGAGGGATTTCGGCAACACGATGCGGTCGCTCACCGGCCGGCTTCCGGTCATCTACACGAACACGAGTTGGTGGAATCAATGCCTCGGTAATCCTGCCGGTTTTGGCGACTACCCCCTCTGGGTTGCTGCCTACCCAAGCTCCCCTACCAACAATGCAGGACCGGTTCCCACGGCCAGCTGGAGCAGCTACAGCATCTGGCAGTACAGCAGCACCGGTCCTTTCGCGGGCGACTCGAACGTCTGGAACGGCGACTACTCGCAGCTGAAGACATTTGCCACCGGGATGGCGCCGCCGCCGCCGACTGACAAAACACGGAAGGTCGTATCCCCCGGAGACTTCGACGGAGACGGGAAGGCGGACCTTATCAAACGAGAACGTGATGGCACCCTATGGTTCTACGCCGGCGACGGAACAGGAAAGTTTGGTGCTGGTCGCAAGATCGGCGATTTCGGCTGGGACCTCTATGATCGCGTTGTCGGAGTCGGTGATTTCAACGGGGACGGAAAAAACGACCTCTTGGCCCGAAAGATTGAAGGATCACTTTGGTTCTACGCGGGTACGGGGACTGTCTCAGGCACCTCTATGGGATACATAGGCGGAGTCAAAGTGGGAGACTTCGGATGGCAAGCCTTTGACAGCATCCTCGGGGTTGGTGATTTTGACGGCGATCGCAAGCCCGACCTCTTGGCGAGGGTCGCTAACGGGGACCTCTACCTTTATGCAGGTACCGCTACGGGAAAGCCCGGTGCATCTCGAAAAATTGACTTTGGCTGGCAAATCTTCGATCAGTTGTTCCCGCTTAAAGATTTTGACGGGGACGGCACGAATGATCTGGCCGGCCGGAAGCCGGATGGCACGTTGTGGCTATACTCCAACTCCGGGACCGCTGTCCTGAAGAATGGTCGCCAGATTGGTACGGGCTGGGAAATCTACGATTCCGTGATCGGCACAGGAGACGCCAACGGGGACGGCATGGCAGACTTTGTCGCCCATGATCCTGCGGGAGCGGTGTACTTCTATGCAGGAACAGCCATGAAAGATTTGGGCTACGAGAGTCCAAAGAAGATTGGCGATTTTGGGTGGGAAGTTTTCGACACCTTGGTCGGCACTCCGGATTTCAATGGCGATGGCAAGGCTGACCTTCTAGGGCGGAAACCAGACGGAACGCTATGGTTCTACCCTGGAACTGGCGCCGGAACTTACGGCCCGGCAAAACGCATAGGGGAGTTCGGTTGGCAGATTTATAACCTCTTGATCGGCGTCGGGGACTTCAGTGGTGACGGAAAAGCCGATCTGTTAGCCCGCGGCAAGGATGGAACCTTGTGGATCTACCCCGGCACAGGAATCGTTGGCCCGACCAGCAATGGTTACGCCGCCCCTGTACGTATTGGCGATTTCGGCTGGAATGTCTTTACCGCTCTAACGGGCGTCGGTGATTACAACGGTGACGGCAGGAACGACATCGTGGGGAGAATGGGCGATGGATCCCTGTGGTTCTATGCGGGTACCGGACGAGTGGACGCCAGCAACAACGGCTACCGAGGTGCCGTCAGGATTGGCGAGTTCGGCTGGGACATATATGACCAAATAGTTGGTCCTCGTGACGTCAACGGAGATGGCAGAGCGGATATCCTCGCGTGGAAACCCGACGGTACGACGTGGCTCTACCTCGGGACCGGCAGCGGCTACCCAGGGGGTTCACGGAGAATCAGCACAGAGTGGAACGCCTTTGATGCCATCACTGGAGCTTCCGACCTCACCTCGGATAACATTCCCGACCTTGTCGCCAGGCGAAACGATGGATCACTGTGGAGTTTCCGCGGAACCGGAATGCGCCCCACGGAAGGCTACCTGGGTCGCAGCTTTGCAGCCAGCTTCTAATTGACAGCAAAAGGTAAGGGCGGGCTGCGCGCATAACATTTGCGCGCAGCCCGCCCTTTCCAGTTCCTGCGTGGCGGAGTACCGCCTTCTTCCGTCCGGCAGGAACAGTAGTTGATGGTAAATTCAAGAGTTATGCCCACTTTGCTAGGCGGCGTGCGGTGGACCTCTGTCCGCTCACTGCCGTTTTTCCTGCCTGTCTCAATTTTCCTTATACTCGGGGCGCTGACGAGTCTTTGGGCACTCGCATCGCCCCTGATGACTGTTCCGGACGAGCCCGCACACGCCATCAAAGCCGCCGCTGTTGTGCGCGGGCAGGTGCAACCCCAGACCGAAGGACCGCAAGGTGAGCCGGCAACTGTCTGGGTCCCCGCCTATTTTGCGGAATTGGGCCCGCAGACCTGCACCGCCTTTAAGCCCGATCTAACTGCCGCGTGTGCCCCGCCAATCGATCCCGAGAGCACCGCACCCACAAAGGCTAAAACGACGGCGGGCAACTACAATCCGCTCTACTACGTGTTGGCTGGACTGCCGTCCCGGTTTATGACTGGAGCCCCTGCCCTCTACGGCATGCGAATAGTCAGCGGGTTGGTTTCCGCGGCCTTTCTGGCTATGGCGTTTGTAGCGGCCACTCGCCTCCGTCACAGTCTGTGGCCGGTAACAGCGTCGGCCGTTGCCCTTACACCGATGGTTCTGTACCTCAGCGGCTCGATCAATCCCAATTCCCTGGAGATCGTGACGACACAAGCGTTTTTTCTTAATCTTTGCCTGGTCTTGGATAAGTCCAAATCCCTCTCCACAGTGCGCGGTCCCATGGTCGCCGTAGGACTCTCCGGGGTGGCGCTGGCAAACACACGTTCCCTGTCTTTGATCTGGCTTGCAGCGGCCTCCTTCGCAGCATTGATCATTTTCGGGTGGCGTCCGTTTGTTGCTGTATTGCGAAACAGGTTGGGCTTGTGTATGAGCGTGCTCGTCGCTGCTGGGTGTGCGGCAGGCTTAGGGTGGCTGGTAATCGCGGACAGTTTGAAAAGTTTGGGTGGTGCACCCAGCACGACGACACCTGACCAAGCTTTCGCACACATGCTTGATTCGACGTTCAATTACGCCAACGGCTACATCGGGATAATGGGATGGCTGGACACCCCCGCGCCCTCAGGGGTCCAGATCTTCTGGCACCTGACATTTGGGGCGCTTCTACTTGCGGCACTCAGCGGCGCCTCCTTCCGCAGCCTGGCTGCGATACTGCCCATTGCCGTATCGGCGGTATTGCTGCCGCCCATTTTGCAGTCACAGGTTATTGGAGAGCTGGGTTACATCTGGCAGGGCCGCTACCTCCTCGCGTTGGTGGTTCTCCTCCTGGTAGTTTGCGGGGTAACCCAGCGCAACCAGTCGGTTCGCAACTCGACCAGGGCGCGGTCGTTGGCGGTCTGGGTTCTTGGCGGGGCCGTCGTGGCGCACCTGTATGTCTTCCTGTATGCCCTCCGGCGCTTCACCGTAGGGCTAATGCCACTGCACACGAACTGGACTGAGATGGCGGAGCCGCTTTGGCAGCCTCCGCTCACTTGGCAGGGACTATCCGCCCTTTACCTGATAGCGCTGCTCATTGGCGCAGTACTCATCTACCGGCACCTCTTTCCGGCACGGGACGTCCCAGTCTCGAGCGTGGCAATTTCGCACTCCAGGGCAGGAGCAGCTGAGCGCGGGAAAGCGGCCACTGGACGAAGATCAGCAACTTCTATTCCTGCAGAAGACGCCATGGTCTAGCAGCGATAGTTCAGGGTATGCAGGAAAGGCAGGGGCGCATCAGCTGATGCGCCCCTGCCTTTCCTACTATCCAGAGCTGTTGACCTTTGCCGCTGCAGGCTAGTGGCCAAACTCCAAAAGCTGCAGCAGGTAAGAACCGTAGCCGCTCTTCACAAGGCCTTCAGCCCTTACGCGAAGTTCATCGTCGCTCAGGAAACCCTGGCGCCATGCGATTTCTTCGGGAGCACCAATCTTGAGCCCCTGGCGGTTTTCTGTCGTTCGTACAAAGTTGGATGCATCGTTGAGGTCGTCAAAGGTGCCCGTATCGAGCCAAGCGGTACCCCTCGGAAGAATCTCGACTTTCAGTTTCCCGCGATCCAGGTAGGTACGGTTTACATCTGTTATTTCGAGCTCTCCCCTGGCTGAGGGCTTGAGGTTGCGGGCGATGTCTATCACCTCGTTGTCATAGAAGTACAAACCAGGCACGGCGTAGTGGCTCTTTGGTTCAGCAGGCTTCTCTTCAAGGGAGATTACCTTGCCGGCTGAATCGAACTGTACAACTCCGTAGGCTTTCGGGTCCGCCACCCAGTAGCCGAATACAGCACCGCCGTCGATGTCCTCAAAGCGGCGAAGCTGAGTGCCCATCCCCTGCCCGTAAAAGATGTTGTCGCCCAGAACGAGCGCAACAGTGTCGTCACCAATGTGGTCCGCTCCAAGCACGAAAGCCTGGGCGAGGCCGTCAGGCGAGGGCTGCTGCCTGTAAGTGATGGAAACTCCGAAACGCGAACCGTCCCCCAGCAACCGCTCGAACTGTTCGCTGTCGTGAGGCGTCGTGATGATAAGGATGTCCCGGATACCTGCAAGGATCAGCGTGGAAAGCGGGTAGTAGATCATCGGCTTGTCGTAGACGGGAACCAACTGCTTGCTGACGCCCAGCGTGATGGGGTGGAGTCTGGAGCCGGTACCGCCGGCAAGTATTATTCCGCGCATGCCCCCATCTTTCCCTTCGCCAAGTGAAGCGGGCAAATCCGGTACCCTTGGAAATTATGCAGCGACTTCTTGTTACCGGCGGTGCCGGCTTCATTGGCTCCAACTTTGTCCACTACGCCCTGGAAAATACGGACTCCCACGTGACCGTGCTGGACAAGCTGACCTACGCCGGCAACCTCGAATCGCTGCGCGGGCTGCCCGAAGACCGCTTCTCATTCGTTCAAGGCGACATCGCTGATGCGGAGCTGGTGACGCGTCTGGTGGCGGACACCGACGTCGTGGTCCATTATGCCGCCGAGTCGCACAACGACAATTCCCTGCATGACCCCCGCCCGTTCCTGGACACGAACATCATCGGCACCTACACGTTGATCGAGGCCGCCAGGCAGCACAACAAGCGCTTCCACCACATCTCCACAGATGAGGTGTACGGCGACCTGGAACTCGATGACCCGGAGCGGTTCACCGAGCAGACACCGTACAACCCCTCCAGCCCGTACTCCTCCACCAAAGCCGGCTCGGATTTGCTGGTCCGCGCCTGGGTGCGTTCCTTTGGGCTGCAGGCAACCATCAGCAACTGCTCGAACAACTACGGCCCGTACCAGCACGTGGAGAAATTCATCCCCCGGCAGATCACCAACGTCATCGACGGAATCCGCCCCAAGCTTTACGGCAAGGGCGAAAACGTCCGGGACTGGATCCACGCCAACGACCACTCCTCGGCGGTCCTGGCCATCATCGCCAAGGGCAAGATCGGCGAGACCTACCTGATCGGCGCCGACGGGGAAAAGAACAACAAGGACGTCGTTGAACTGATCCTCAAGCACATGGGCCAGGCGCCCGACGCGTATGACCATGTGGTGGACCGGCCCGGCCACGACCTCCGCTACGCCATCGACTCCACCAAGCTCCGCGATGAGCTGGGTTGGGAGCCCCAGTTCTCCAATTTCGACGCCGGCATCGAAGACACAATTGCCTGGTACCGGGACAACGAGGACTGGTGGCGGCCGCAGAAAGCTCAGACGGAAGCCAAGTACAAGGAACAGGGCCAGTAGTCCATGTCTCTGGAGTTTTCAAAAAAGCTTGCTGCCCACCAAACACCGATCCCCGGCGTCGTTGTCTACGACCTGCCGGTTCACGGAGACAACCGTGGCTGGTTCAAAGAGAACTGGCAGCGGGAGAAAATGGTCGCCCTGGGGCTGCCCGACTTCCACCCGGTCCAGAACAACATTTCGTTCAACGAGAAGGCAGGAACAACCCGCGGCATCCACGCTGAGCCTTGGGACAAGTTCATTTCTGTTGCCACCGGCAAGATTTTTGGTGCCTGGGTTGATCTCCGCGAGGGTCCTTCCTTCGGTGCTGTCTTCACTGCGGAACTTGACGCGAGCCAGGCGATTTTCATCCCCCGCGGGGTCGGGAACGCCTTCCAGACGCTGGAGGACAACACCGCTTACACGTACCTTGTGAACGACCACTGGAGCGCGGACGCCCAGGGCCAGTACACCTTCCTGAACCTCGCGGATGAGAGCGCGGCCATTCAATGGCCTATTCCCTTGAGTCAGGCCGAACTGTCCGAAAAAGACAAGGCGCATCCCCGCTTGGCCGATGTGGTGCCCATGCCGGCCAAGAAGATACTCATCCTTGGTGCTGACGGGCAGTTGGGCAAAGCTTTGCGTAAAGTGTTCGACGGCGATTCTTCCGTTGAATTCGCCAGTCGCCGTGACTTCGATCTCACGTCAAGCGACGCGTTCGCACGCGTCAACTGGAAGAACTATTCCACTGTTATCAATGCGGCCGCCTTCACCGCTGTCGATGACGCGGAATCAGCCGAAGGCCGGGCGGCAGCCTGGAAAATCAACGTTACAGCAGTGGCACGTCTGGCTAAGTGCGCCGTCGAGCAGGACCTTACGCTGGTCCATGTGTCTTCGGACTATGTCTTTGATGGCGTCCAGGAGGTGCACGGAGAAGACGAAGATCTGACCCCCCTTGGCGTGTACGGCCAGACGAAGGCTGCCGGTGATGCAGTCGTGAGCATAGTGCCGCGCCACTACATTGTGCGCACCAGCTGGGTTATCGGCGAAGGAAACAACTTCGTGAAGACCATGGCGTCGCTTGCTGAACGCGGAATCTCGCCCTCTGTGGTCAATGACCAGATCGGACGGCTGAGCTTCACTCAGGACATCGCCGCCGGCATAAAGCACTTGCTGGACACTAAAGCCGAATACGGTCTGTATAACCTCAGCAACGAGGGAAAACCACAATCATGGGCCGACATTGCGGCCGATGTCTTCGAGCTGGCGGGCAACAAGCGCGAAGCCGTCACGGGTGTGTCGACGGAAGAATACTTCAGCGGAAAGTCGGCTGCCCCCCGCCCGCTTTCAAGCACCTTGAAGCTGGCCAAGATAAAGTCGACCGGTTTCGAGCCTGCAGGCTCCAGTAACCGGCTGGCGGAATATTTGAAGAATGAGTTGATCAAGCCGTGACAGCGCCCAATCGCCGGCCTCAAACCCTCGTTATCATGCCCGCCTGGAACGAGTCGGAATCCATTGGTAACACCATCAGGGAAGTTTACGAATTTGGTCCGGTCTGCGACGTACTGGTAGTCGATGACGGATCCCGTGACAACACAGCCCAGGTAGCACGCGAAGCGGGCGCCACAGTGATACAACTCCCCTTCAATATGGGAGTTGGTGGCGCCATGCGTACCGGCTTCAAGTACGCCAAGAACTACGGCTACAGCCAAGTGATCCAAGTGGATGCTGACGGGCAGCACGATCCGCGGGATATCAAAGCAGTGCTCGATGGCCTACAGCATGCAGACATCGCCATCGGTGCGAGGTTCGCCGACAAGGGCAATTACACAGTGCGAGGACCCAGGAAATGGGCCATGAAAGTACTCGCCTGGACCATTTCCCGCGTGGCCGGAACTAACCTGACCGATGTCACCTCCGGGTTCCGCGCGGCCAATATGAAGGCTATCCGCCAGTACGTTGACCATTATCCGGCCGAGTATCTGGGCGACACCATCGACTCGCTTGTCGTCGCGATACGATCCGGGTGCACCGTAAGACAAGTCGGCGTGTCAATGCGCGAACGTCAGGGTGGCACTCCAAGCCATGACCCGATCAAGGCTGCAATCTATCTCGGACGCTCAGGAATGGCTTTGCTGTTTGCGCTGACGCGGAAAAAAACCGAGCCGTCCACCAACTAGGAATTCAATATGTCACTCCTTATGGGTTCCATCGTCGTCGTGGCGATCCTTTTCTTTGTGTTCGAAATGCTCCGTAGGCAGAAGCTGCGCGAAAAGTACGCCGTGCTATGGATTGTCATCGGCATCGGCACCCTCCTTCTTTCGGCTTTCCCCTCAGTCCTTGAAAAAGCCAGCGGACTCCTTGGCATCCAGGTTCCAGCAAACCTCCTCTTTATCATGACGTTGGTCCTCCTTGTGGGAGTCTGCCTGCATCTCTCGCGGGAGCAGTCGCAGGCCGAAGACGAGGTCAGGATTCTCTGTGAAGAAGTAGCGCTGCTGAAGGCAGATCTCGCCGCACTGCGGGAGCAGCTCCAGGTCGGCCCGACAGGGAACGATTCCTAACCCAACCGCTGACAGGTATTCGGCGAGCACCGGCATTGGCATAGAATAGAAAAGGACGCCCACGGGGCGTCCTTTCTCGTTCCAGCCTGGCTAGCTAACGACGTGCTTCGCAAGCCGGGGCAGTGAATCGAATTTTCCTTTGCCTACCGACTTGAAAATCAGGGATGCAGCATTGAGCCGCGAGGTCGTGTGGAAGCTTGCCGCACGGGCTGCGCTCTTCCAACCCAGGCTTCTGAAGCGTTTCGACTGCTGCTGGAAAAAGCGCCGCTCCTCGTCGAAGCGCCGGCCGTCCAACGCGCGTACAGAAGAATCAGACGCGGAATGCCGGCGGTAGAGAAATGCCAAAACCGGGTCAACGATCATGGAGCCGTGTTCGGCTGCTATGTCCAGCAGAAGAGCGAGATCCTGGACCACATCCAAGCCTTCAGTGAAGCCGATGCGCTTGACCGTCTCAGACCGCCAGGCAAGCGACGGAAAGTACGCCCAGTCCGCCCGTACGAGGCTTGTAGCCATCGCTTCGCCCTTTAGTTCAATACGCCCGGTGGTCTTGGGGGCGTAGACCTTCTTCACGGCATCCACCAGCGGAGTGCAAGCAATCCCCTGCTCGTCGATGACCTGGACGCCGGGCTGCACGACATCGGCTGCGGGGTATTCCTCAAAGGCGCTCACTACGACGTCAAGGTAGTTGGGGAGCATGATGTCATCGGCGCCCATAATGACAACGTAGGGTGATTCCACCAGGGTCATGGCCTTGCGGTAGTTACCGTTGGCACCAAGGTTTTTCTCGTTTTTCAGGTACGTAACGCGCGGGTCGGTAATGCTCGAAAACCACCGCTCGGGCTCGGGATCCGGGTACCCGTCGTCAATGACAACAAGCCGCCAGTCCTGGTTTTCCTGATTCATCACGCTGCGAGCGGCGAGCTTCATTTGATGGACATCGCCGTAGTACGGCAACATTACGTCAACGGTCATGGACCTGAGGTTCCTTCCGTGGTTTCCGCGCGAAGAGCTCGGCGGCTGCATCCTCTCGATTATAGTTGACGGGTGCAGCGTCCAATTCGACAGGGACGCCTTGCTAGACTGCTGGGGACCTACCCGCCCCGCTGGCACAGCCCGGAGGCCTGAGGAGAAAAAACTGATGGACCCCGCACCGGCTGCCATGCCACGCGTCAGCGTATGCATGGCGGCGTACAATGGCGCCCGCCACATCAAAGAACAAATCGTCTCCATTTTGAGGGAAATCGGCCCGGACGACGAGCTCATAGTGGTAGACGACTGCTCCACCGATGGCACCCCGGGCATAGTCGCGGGGTTAAATGAACCCCGCATCCGGCTGATCCAAGCGGAGCAGAACCGTGGCTACGTTCGCACGTTTGAAAGGGCGCTGGGCGAGGCCCGTGGTGATTTCGTATTCCTCTCGGACCAGGACGATATCTGGCTGCCTGGCCGGGTGGCAGTCATGATCTCCGCGATGGGCAAGGTGGACATGGTGGTCAGCAATTGCAAACACTTCGACGGGCCCCTCGGTTCTTTCCATAAAGTCCGCCTGCGCAAAAAGGATTCTGCGCATGCTGTCCGGAACATCCTGGGCATCTTGGTCGGATATCGACTGCACTGGGGATGTGCCATGGCGCTGCGTAAAGAACTTCTGAAGCAGGTTCTGCCTTTCCCTTCCTATATGAATGAATCCCACGATCAGTGGATAGCAACCGTAGGCAACGTCAACCGCTCCATCGTCTATCTGGAGGAAGACACCATTCTTCATCGACTGCACGGGGAGAACCTGACACCGCACGGCATCCGTTCTGCCTCCAAGATCGTGCGGGCCCGTATTGCCTTCCTCCGAAATGTTCTTGAAGCTTACTTGCGGTTCCGGCGGGCGAAGGCAGCGTGATGGAGCAGGCAGAGTTCGAAGCAGTGGAACCCTACCAGGACGTTTGCGGTGTTGTGTCGGCTTTTAACCCCGGGCCCGAAAATGTGTCCAACGTCAGGTGGCTGCTGCGCTTCGTGGCCCATGTAATTGTTGTTGATGACGGCTCACCCGGTGACGTGTCCGGGGCATTGGAAGAGATGGAGGCTGCCGGCGCGGTCGTCGTCAAGCTCGGCACGAACTCAGGGATAGCCCACGCACTCAACATCGGAATCAAAAAAGCGATCACCAGCTGGGACCCCAAGTGGATCGTTACAATGGACCAGGACTCCCGGTTCACCGGCAACTACGTAGCAGCTGCACTCGCCACAGCGATTTCATCCCACGACCCCCAGAGTGTAGGAATGGTGTGCGCTGAATCGCACAACAATATTCCCCTGCCTACTTGGGGCGGACAGGAAGAGCCTCAAATTTTCGATCCCATGACCAGCGGCACGCTGGTACGGACGGAAACGTTCCAATCCGTGGGGTATTTCGATGAAGGCTTCTTCATTGACTGCGTTGACTCGGAATTTAATGCCCGCCTGCGCGAGCACGGGCTGCGTGCACTGGCAGGACGGGGCTGCAACCTGGAACACAGCCTTGGCAATGCGCGTCCAATGACGATTTTGGGGTGGCACGCAAGAGTGGGCGCAAAGAAGCTCTACGTGTACTACCACGCCCCTTTCCGCGTTTACTACATCACTCGGAACTCGTTGGTTCTGGCCCGTCGATACGCAGTAAAGCAGCCCGCGTGGGTGCTTCGCAGGATTTATATGGAAATTCAAAGCCATGTTGTCCGGTTCGGGTTCGGCCCCAACAGGCGGAAGCACTTCCTTGCCGCTACCGCCGGCGTTCGTGATGCCCTGCGACAAAAGATGGGCAAGATAGACGACTCTCTCGCCGCGCGGCTGCGCTAAGCAGGAACTCCATTATCAGCGGCAGAGCCGTTGGCCCGCCGAAATCGAAAGATCTCACATGACCAACAACTCAGGAACCATATTCGTCCTCTACCACAAGGGATTAAGGACCGGTGGCCCGGAAGCCCTTCACCAGCTCGTCGATATGCTGCGGGAGCTCGGGCAAGATGCTTATCTCGTACCGCATCCCCACACTGTTCAGAACCAAAGGGTGGAACAGTACAACGTGTACGACGCCCCGGAAGCCCCTGAAATCGTTGACGCGCCCGAAAACGTAGTGGTGTATCCCGAAACCTACGTCTACGAAATGTCCCATGTAAAGCGTGCCCAACGTATGTGCTGGTGGCTCAGCATCGACAATTCGCTCACCTTCATGGCCGAAAGAATGTGGCAGCGCAGTGGGGCGGGTCTATTTCAAAAGACACGGGAGGTTGCTGTCCCCTACGCTCGTATGTGGAAAAACGGCGTAGCACCGGCAATGCTCCGTCAGGACAGAGACGTTGTCCACCTTGCCCAGTCTTCCTACGCCTGGGCCTTTATCGCGACCCGGTTTGATGCCGTTCCTTCGCTCGTCTCCGATTACACCCCGACCGGCGAATTCCAGGCCGTACCGGAAACAACCCGCAACCATCACCTGGTTACGTACAATCCGGCGAAGGGCGGGCATATCATCGACGCCGTGAAGGCCCACAGCTCTTCTTCCCTGGAGTGGCGCCCCATTGTCGGCATGACGCGATCGGAAGTTGTCAACACTCTGCAGGGGTGCGGCCTGTACGTTGACTTGGGCCATCACCCAGGCAAGGACCGTATGCCCCGTGAAGCGACCCTGTCCGGTGCTCTCACTGTGGTTGCGCGGCGCGGCTCCGGGGCTTTCTACGCCGACGTACCCATCCCATGGGAGCACAAAATCACCCCCGGTGAGGACGAAGTCTCCTCAGCTGCGGCCATGCTTCCGCAACTCATCGAGAACTTCGAAGCGGAAGTGGCCAAGCAGGACCGCTACCGTGAAACCATCCTGAACGAGCGTTCGCGCTTCAGGCGCGAAGTTGAAGATGTCTTCGTGAAGGGCCACCTGGGCAAGGACGCGTATGACTACGCTTAGCAACGCCCGGGCTGGGGCGACAACGGCATGATCAGAAGGATCGCGGCTTTCGCCGGTTTACCCCTGCTCGCCTCCCTCGCCTCTTTCATCCTCCTGCCCATCATTGCAAGAGTTGGCGGAACCCCGGCTTGGAACTCCTTGGCTGTGGGCCAAGCCGTCGGTTCCATCGCCGCCATCGTCATTGCACTGGGTTGGCCACTGACCGGGCCTTCCGCTGTGGCGTCCGCACGGGAAGAGGGCGTACGACGACGGCATTATGCCGTCAGCTTCGTCACCCGCTCATTCATGTTCGTCTGCGCTGTCCCGTTGTTGGCACTTGCCCTGATGTTCACCAGCGGAGCGGGCCAGTTTTGGATTGCTTTCCTCATGGCCTCCGCTCAAGCGGCTGCAGGCCTTACTCCAGCCTGGTACTGCATTGCCACCGGTCACGCCGGCCGAATCGCCAAATACGACGTCATCCCGCGGATGATTGCCACCCTCGGTGTAATACCGCTGCTGTTCGCAACGGGTGAGATTTACCTCTACCCTCTGGCGTTACTGGTTCTTGGCCTCGCCGGAACATTCTGGTTCAACAAGGATCACTCGAATCGGCAGGATTACCGTGGGCTGACTCCGGGCCCCATATTGAAGGAAATCTGGAGGTTGCGGGCAGGTGCGGGCATTACCGTTGCTGCGGGGGCCTACGCGTCCACGCCGATACTTGTAGTTCAGTTCGCCGCTTCGGCGGCCGGACTGGCCGCATTCGTGTCAGCCGAAAAGTTCTACCGCATCGGGCAGCTCGCAACGGCTGCCCTCGGCAACAGCCTTCAGGGCTGGGTCAGCGAATTCGGCACGGACCACAGGCGCCGGCGGAAGTTTTCCCTGATGGCCCTCGCTGGGCTGGGCCTTGCTGGCTGGCTGATGCTGGCCTTGCTTGGTCCTTGGGCCAGCGGGCTGCTCTTCGGGTCTGAACGGGCCGCGGATTTCCTGACATGTTTCTGGTTTGGCCTGTCCTTCCTCCTTGTATGCGTGACAACTTCTACCGGAGGCCATTGGCTTGTCCCCGCGAAGCGCATGCGAACCGTGTTTGCCAGCACCATCGCCGGTGCTGTGGTGGGCCTTCCGGCCATGATCATCCTTTCGCACCTCATGGGCGGACAGGGCGGAGCACTTGGCCTTGCCATAGGTGAAGTCGCAGTAACAGCCATCCAGTTGAGAGCCATCCTGGGTCTCCTCCGCGACAAGGCGTCAGATGAAAAAGTTGAGGGAGTGCCTTCATGAGCTGGGTCGGCGTCCTCCCGGCCGTTGTCCTGGCAGCAATGCTGCTATACGTGCCCGGAGCCGTGATTGCGGCCTGCCTCAAATTCAGGTTGGGGGCAATTCTCGGCGTGGCCCCCCTCCACTCGACGGCGGCGGCCGGACTCGCAGGCGTCATCGCTGGTTTGCTGGGTGTCTCTTGGGGCCTCCTGCCGTTTCTGTTGGTAAGTGCCATGCTGGCCGCAACCGCTCTGCTGGTCACCCGCGGATGCCCCTGGCGGATACGCCGGGTGCCCTGGCGCCATGTCCTGCCTTTCACGGCCATTGGCATTGCCACGATCTCGATTAGCTGGCGATTCGTTCAACTGGTCGGTTCCCCTGAGCACCCTTCGCAGGTGTTCGACAATGTCTTTCACCTGAACGCCATCCGGTTCATCCTTGATACGGGTAATGCCTCATCGCTCACACTGGCTTCGCTTCAGGGCGTGTCCGGCCTGGACGCCGTCTACCCCGCGGCATGGCATTCCTTCGCGGCGCTCCTCGTGCAACTGACCGGAGTAGACATCCCGGCTGCTCAAAACGCCCTCAATCTGGTCCTTGCGGCGATCGTCTGGCCGGCTTCCTGCCTGTTTCTGGTGTCCAAGACCATCTCGCGCAGGCCTGCTGCCCTTATCATCGCCTCTGTAATGGCCAGCACCCAAGTCGCATTCCCGTTCCTCATGATCGTCTGGGGGCCATTATTCCCGTATGCCATGGCAATAAGCATGATGCCCGTGGTGATAACGTCACTCGCGGGTCTTGCGC
This sequence comes from Arthrobacter sp. Z1-9, assembly GCF_054792695.1. Classification (NCBI taxonomy): domain Bacteria; kingdom Bacillati; phylum Actinomycetota; class Actinomycetes; order Micrococcales; family Micrococcaceae; genus Arthrobacter; species Arthrobacter sp. Z1-9. Next base: position 2,679,585 of record NZ_CP096456.1, read on the forward strand.
GCTTCAGGCGCACGCGCACCGAACCAGTCCGCAGTTGGACGTCATCCCTCGTTCTTTCTATGGCTGGCCTCGCATTTGCCCATACGAGTGCGATCAACACCACAATCGCGGTCAGCCTTCCCGTCGTGGCGTTACTCTGGTGGCGCCTCGGCAGAGAACGGGCAGCCTGGCGGTCCAGTGACTCCAAGAGCTGGCTTTTCATAGCAGGAACCATGGCTGTCCTTGTGCTGGGAGCTGCCCTCTGGTTTAAATTGCGTCCCGCGCCCTACGACAACTGGGGACCGTCAGTTAAGCCCGGGGCCGCCATCGGTGAAATCCTGACTGTGAGCACGATGCAATCGGCGATCCCGGCGGTCGTTGTCTCGGTACTCTCCGTTGTCGGATTACTCACCGTCTTCCATATGAAGAAGCTCCGATGGGTGGCTGTCGGATATGGAATTGTTGGGGCACTGTACGTAGTCGCAGCATCGTTTCCCAAGGGTCAGCTCCGGGATGCCCTTGTCGGCACCTGGTACCAGGACACCTACCGGTTGGCTGCCCTCTTGCCGCTGTTCGCAACGCCCCTTGCTGTCATCGGTGGGCTCCGTCTTTGGGATTCCTGGCGGGGCTCAGGGTATGGGGCCCAGTTGTCCCACGCACTTGAGGGACGCGTGCCCGGGCTCAAGGACCGGGGACCAGCGGCAACCGCCGTCGCTGCAGTCGCCGTCTTCACACTGCTTGCAACCTTCGCGGGCCCGCTCACGCACTACATCCGCGGCGCATCAACCGTCTACCGGTTCGACGCCTCCTCCGACTTACTGACACCCGATGAACTGGCGTTGCTGGAACGTGTTCCGAATCATGTGCCTGCTGACGCTGTAATAGCAGACAACCCTTGGAACGGAAGCTCACTGGCCTACGCTTACACAGGGAGACGCGTCCTGACAGCCCACCTATTCGCCGCGGACCACGCCGAGACAAAGACTATTGATCAACGGCTGAAGGAATCACCAGATAGCGCTGCTGTCTGCGCCGCGCTGAGAAATCAGAACGTGCAGTTCGTATTGGACTTCGGTTCGCGTTACCTGATCGACTTGCCCGGCTCGAAAACCTATCCCGGCGTAACTGACATAGGGAACGCCCGGGGCTTCACCCTCGTTGACTCGCAGGGCGAAAACGCGAAGCTTTACCGGATTACGGCATGCAACATAACCTGACCTGCTGCAGCTGCAGGCCAGCTTGCCAAATTCTGCTTCCCAACAGCACTAGGCTGGAAAGGTGATTCCCGTTTCCCACCGATCTTCAAGACTCCGGACTGCGGCTGTACTGTCAGGACTTCTATGCCTGACCGCCTGCTCAACCACTCCCCCAGGAACTATTCAAGGAGCCCTTACCGGCATCGGCAGCAACGCCGGGCGGGGAGCGGTAAGTGCCTGGGGAATTGCATGGGGAAATACAGTCAAAGGCACCTCCGTCAGCTACTCGCCCGACGGTTCCGCCGCCGGCCTTAAGGCTTTCCGGGACGGTCAGGCCCACTTTGCAGTAAGTTCTGCCCCACTGTCAGAGAATGATGCACGTGCAGTTGGCGGAATGTGCACTGCCAAAGGTGCTCTATCGATTGCTGCTGGAGTTTTGCCGGTCGGTGTGGCGGTTAAGATCAAGGGGGTGAATGATCTGATTCTCGATGCCCCAACCCTCGCAGCAATTCTTCAAGGCGACATCACACGCTGGAACGATCCCCGCATTCTGGATCTCAACCCGGGAACCTCCTTGCCGGATCTTGCGATCACAGTCATTGTCCAGGAGGGACCATCGGACACCGTAAGACCGATCAATGACTACCTAAGCCAGGAGCCAGGGGTTCAGTGGGAGCCGGAGGGACCGGATCGTTGGCCCTCCGCCGTCATCGGACAAACTTCGTCACCGCCCCTGGATCTCGCCAACAAGTTGGAGGGCACCAACGGAGGCTTGTCCATTCTGGACGGGAGTATCATCGGCAACCGGTTCGTCGCGGCGCAAATCGTCTTCGACGGTCAACCAAGACGCCTGCAGGCTTCCTCCGTGGTCGACGCCGTTACGACCGGCGAAGTGAAAGCATCACCAACCTCCGTAGTTCAGGCCCTTGATGGCCGCTCCGGCTACGCGTTAGGCACAGTCATCTACGTTCATCTCTGCCGGGAATACTCTGAGGAAGCCTTGGGCCGCCTCAGCCAGTCCTTTGGTGAAAATGTCCTAGCCGAGGAGTCGCAAAAGAACGCAAACGCATTTGCCTTTGTGATGTCCCCGAGCAAGAAGGCCGTAACCGAAGGACTGGCACTTGTTAGGACCATTGGAGACGGACAATGAGCATTTTCTCAAGCAAAGTTCAATGGCGGGGGCTTCCCCGTCCCCTCCCTACCTTCGGTCTCCTGACCGCAATCTTCTTCCTGCTGTTCGGGCTGTGGTCCATCGCCACCCCCTTGATGGGGGCTCCGGACGAACCCGCCCACACCATCAAGGCTGCAGCGGTTGTCCGGGGACAAGTCGTGGTGGAAGAGGGGACATCATTCGGCCATGGCGTTCATGTCCGGGTGCCTAACTACATCGCAAGCCTTCATGCCCAAAGCTGCTACAAATTCAACCGGGCACAGGCGGCCGACTGCACGGCCCCCATCTACGCAGACGACACCTTCACAAACATTGCGGTGACTTCTGCAGGGTCATATAACCCCATGTACTACTGGGTCGTGGGGCTGCCGACTCTGTTCATGTCGGGGGCACCGGCCATTTATGCCATGCGACTGGTGAGCGCCATCTTGTGTGCTGTATTCGTGGCCGCCGCTTTCACGGCCCTCACTGAATTAAGACGCCCGAAATATCCCGTCCTGGTGGCTGCACTGTCTATGACCCCGATGATCCTGTTCCTCGGCGGGGGCATCAACCCGAATTCCTTGGAAATCGTGGCCACGATGGCGGCATTCTCAGGATTCGTAGTTGTCCTGGACAACTGGAAGAACACCAAACGCGTGGTTCCTGCCCTGGCCACCGTCGCGGCTGCCACGGTCGTACTCGCCAACGCACGGCAGATTTCGCTGGTCTGGCTACTTTGTGCCCTGATCGTTGGCGTTTGCTCCTTCCGCTTCCGGCGGACACTGGCGGTTTTTTCCGACAAGCGTGTCCTGATGGCCGCGGCACTGGCCATTCCGGGCGCCGTCATGGGATTGCTGTGGATGTATATCTCCGCGAATGGACCCGCGAACGTCGGTGTGGCGCCGGAGGGGATTGCCAACCCGCACCCCGATGCCCCCTTGTACCGGGGGTTCATGATCATGCTTGACCGCACCTACGATTTCTTCCCCCAATACATCGGGATCATGGGTTGGCTGGATACGCCCGCACCCGAGTTGGTGAACCTCGTCTGGGGTGGACTCATGGTTGCTGGCCTGGTAGTGCCGCTTTGCGTCCGGCCACTACGTAACTGGACCGGCTACTGGGTGGCACTCGCCATGCTCTACCTGGTCCCAGCGCTGCTGCAGACCGCCCTTTGGCGCGGTATGGGCTTCATTTGGCAGGGACGCTACACGCTGCCGCTGGTTATCGTTTTATTTGTCAGCGTGGGCCTGGGATTGCGTAAACTCCGGTTCCCGGGCGGTCCTGCGGCCGTTCACGTTTCACGGGTCGTCTACTGGCTGATCGTATTTTGCCATACGCTGACTTTCGTTTACGTCCTGCGACGGTATGTGGTGGGGATTAGCGAAATCGCCAACTGGCAGACGCTTTTCTCATCACCCGATTGGCAGCCACCTCTCGGCTGGCTGCCTTTGACCACGGCCTACCTGCTGGTAACGGCATCGGCAGGCCTGCTCCTGTTCCGCTATCTCCACAATGGACAACCTCTAATACATCACAACACGTCGCGCGGCAATCCGGTGCCGCAACCCGCAGGCAGCGAGCAAGCGCTCGACGGTGCCAGCAGTGGCGCCACATTGGCGCCTGTTCACGCAACTGTGCCGGGGGCGACCCCACGCGAAGTTTCGGCCGCGCCGCGCCAACGCCCGGTTTAGCTTCCCCAGCAGTAGTCCTCGGTTCAGCGGGCGAAGCAGTAGTTTCCATGCAACGCTGGGGAGTTGCGTGCCACCGGTACTAAGTATTAGTACCGGTGGCACGAGTTCTGCGTTTAAGACCCCCTCGTATCGCCAGCCCAGGATCCCACGGTTGGTTCAACGCCCGCGCCCACTCCCTCGGACCCCGGAAAGTCCGCCGCGCATTGGCGTTTCTCTTTCATGGTTGGTGGACCGGGCCGGGGCATCCCACCGGACACCGCCGGGGCCCCTTCACGAAAACCGTTGAGCAGCAGGCTTATGAGGCGTGGGAGCGTCGAAATAATGCGGGCGGTTGGCTGTGTTTGTTTCCGCGCTCAGCGTTGGGCAGTGCCTTGACTGAAACTTAGTCCAGCTGGAAGCCCCAGGCGGCCAAGGCCGTCCGAGGTCAGTAATGCAGTTCCAAAAAACCTAGACTGTTTGCGCGGCTTCGGGGATGCGCTTAAATATCCAGTGCCGGTACAGGAAGTAGTTCCATCCGGTAGTCAGGACGGTAGCGGTGGTCTTGCCAATGATGTAGGACCAACCCAGGGCGTCAAAGCCGGTAACGATGACATCACTGACGACGATGTTCAGGACAACGAGCAACAGGTACTTAACCGCGCTGACGCTTCCCTTATTGGTCGCACGAAAGGTGAAGATCCGCTGCAGGAAGAAGTTGAAGATCAGACTGACGATAAATGCGATGGGGGTGGCAACCCAAAGAGCCACACCGAACGCTTCGTGCAGGAGCGCAAGAAGCCCCAGATCGAGGGCGAATGAAAGACCGCCAACCAGCAGAAACCGTACAACGGCGTTCTGGTACAAACCGACGGCGAAGCCGGGAACAGTGGGTGGCAAAACCTCGGACTCCTCAGGGGAAGACGATGCACTGGAAGCAGAACTGCGCATCGTTTTGTACATCCTCCTGGTTGGCTGAAGCATGCGGATTTGCCCCGCCGAACTCCAAAGTATTGTTAAACCTATCATGCAAAAATTCATCGCCCCATCGCTGTCGCCCGTGCTGAGATCCTCCCCGACCAGAGGAAGGCGGCCATCGCCGATGCGCGTGTTGTTGGTTGCATGGCTGCTGTTTGGCTTACTCGGAAGCGTTTGGAGCTTTGCTTCGCCGCTAATGTCAGTCCCTGACGAACCTGCCCACACAATCAAAGCGGCGGCTGTTGCCCGTGGACAACTGTGGGGAACGAGTTCGGGCGTTCAAGGAGCTCCCTTGACGGTCCAGGTTCCCGGTTACATCGCGGATCTCAACAACCATGTGTGTTTCGCGCAGCGTTCGAACGTGACAGCTGACTGTGCGACCCCGATTGACGCTTCAGACCGGGGCTGGAGAACCGGCAAGACCTCAGCCGGAAACTACAACCCGGTCTACTACGGCATCGTCGGGATGGGTAGCCGGGGCCTGAGCGGTGAGGCGGCAATATACGCAATGCGGCTCATCAGTGCCTGGATGGTGTCATTCTTCCTGGCAGCCATTTTTTGCGCGGCAACCGCCCTCCGCCGCTTCCACCGCCCCGTCATAGCAGCGTCAATTGCACTGACCCCTGCCGTCTTTTTTCTGACCGGGTCCATCAATCCCAATGCCCTTGAAATTGCGACCGCGGGAGCAGTGTTCATGAGCCTTTGCGCCATCTTTGAGCAATCCGCCGGCAAGACCCCCATCAGCAAACTGCTACTGGTGGTCGCTACGTTGTCCGGTACCCTCCTTGCCCATACCAGGCCGCTTTCCCTTCTTTGGCTGGCTATTGCTGCTGTCTCAGCCGTCCTGTGCTATGGAATCAGCACGCTCATCCGCACCCTCACCGTCCGCGGCTTCCAGGTGGCCCTGGTGGTGGTCGGCCTGTCCAGCTTGTTCGCCCTCTGGTGGGTAGTCTCGGCCAAGAGTTTTGACAGCCTCCTTGCCGGCGCCCCCATACCGGCTGAAGATGCTGCTGTGGCAATGCTTGATAAGACTGTCTTTTTTATGGTGGAGTACGTCGGAGTTTTGGGGTGGATCGACACTTTGCCCCCGCCCGCAGCCCTTTACACCTGGGTGCTGGGATTCGGGGCGATGCTCCTGCTGGCCTACACGGCGCGACCTGTCAGAGGACGCTGGGTGATGGCACTGCTGACGCTCACCGTGATTGTCGTTCCCACCGCACTGCAGGCCGGCTCCAGCGAAAAGTTGGGCTGGATCTGGCAAGGCCGTTACACGCTGGCAATGGTCGTAACGCTCATCCTGGCAGCCGGTGTCACCACAAGATTCCGCCCCTACCGGGTTACGCCCTGGACCAAGTCGATGGTGCGCTGGGGGCTGGTCCTCGGAGCCCTCGCACACACCTACGTTTTCCTTGAAGGCCTTAGGCGCTACACGATCGGAATTCAGGGACACACCAACTGGACTGAGATGTTCGAGCCAGTGTGGCAGCCTCCGGGCACGTGGCAAGTGCTCGCTCTCGCCTACATCCTGCTCCTTGCAGTCGCAGGTGCAGGCCTTTACCGCGTGCTGACTACTCCACAAGCCCCTTATCGGCCTCTCGACGCGGTACGCCAAAGGCAGTCATAGCCGTAAGCATTGGGGGGTCATCGGGATATTGCGTCGTTCCTGGCGGCAGGGCCATGCGCATGGCCCTCCGTCGGAGCGCCCTCTTCGAAAGTCCTGCGCCAAGCTTCAATTGATACGAGATCCGGGACAGCCGACCGGTATTCCTCGGCCAAGGCATCCCAATGTCTGTACAGCTGTGCGTGCTGCAGGGCTGACTGCTTGAGCATGGCCCTAAGCTTTGACGGATCACGCTTGTACCAGGATGACCCTGTTCCCTCAGCATTGGATACGATCACTGAGTCGTAATGAGCTATACGGAACCACCTATTATCAATGTGCGCGAGGTACGCCTGAGGACGCTCCAGCGACTCCTTGGCAGGTTGCTTCAGCAATTGCCGGGCGACTGTGACCAGACCCCACTTGACCATGTCCTTTTTGGCAGGCATTCCCACGTCCGCTGCTGTAGAGAGGCCGGCACCGATGGCCGGGGCCGGGAATTCATCCACATCTTCGCGCATCTGCGCATCGGAGTAGGACCTGCGCAGATCGTTGATCCAGCCAAGCTTGGTGCGGAGTGAAGGGTGGAGATGCCCTGGTCCTGTCAAAAGGTCATTCCTGGCTGCAAGGCGGTTGTGAGCAGTGAAGTACTGCAGAGACACGAGATGTTTGACGTCTTCTTGGAACGACTCCCGAAGCACATTTCCGCCCTTCGGATGAGGGCTGTGCAAAAGTGCAGTAATAAGCCGGTTGCGGTTGTGGAAATATGCTTGCCAACCCACGAGATCGTCTTTATCTATCCACGAGATGTGCCAAAGTGCAGCCCCGGGGAGCGACACTGTCCGGAATCCGGCAGCCCGCGCGCGGAGTCCGTATTCTGAGTCATCCCATTTGATGAAAAGGGGCAGGGGAAGGCCGACGTCGCGGATAACAGCCGTAGGGATCATGCACATCCACCAACCGTTGTAGTCGACATCGAAACGCCTATGCAGCCAAGGCGTCTGCCGAAGGTTGGATACGCTGAAGTCATGCCGCATCTGCATGTCCGGGTGTGGCTGGCTTGGTGAGAAGCGGCGTGCATCAATGGTCTCGCCCATCGAGTACAGGGTGCTTCTGCTGTACAGGTCGAACATGTGACCGCCGACGATGGTTGGGCTCTTGCACCGGCCGGAAAAGGCCATCATCCGCATGATGCTCTCGGGCTCCATCACCACGTCGTCGTCCAGTAAGAGGACGTAGTCGCTGCCGTTTTCGACGGCCTCATACATCCCGCGGGCGAAACCGCCGGAACCTCCTAGATTGGCCTGGTTAATGACCCGAAGCTTTGGGCCAAGAAGAGCTGCAACTTCCGCGAACCCGGGCTGGTCCACCACCTTACGGGAGCCCTGGTCAACGATGATCACTTCTTTGGCGAGTTCAAGCGCGTCGGGGTGGTCAGCGAGTGTACGTACATTAGCCAGACAGAAGTCCGGCTTGTCCATGGTCGTAATTTGTATCGTTACCGTTTCCCCTGTGCGCAGGGGCGGAGCGCCCTCCCATCGGGCTTCCTTCAAGACCAGGTCCCCGGCGCTTGCAGCAACGTCGAACCAGTACCAGCCACCGTCGCCAAACGGCCTTATCGACAATTCGAACTCGGTTTTGGACTCGCCGTCCACGCGCGCGCCATCCACGCGTTGTATGGTGCCGCGGGCATTCGACTTGTAAACGGCCACAGAGCCGTGCCCCGAAGTTTCCACAACCAGCCGAATGTCCCTAAGGTGGGTCCAACGGCGCCAATAGCTGGCTGGAAAGGCGTTGAAGTAGGTTCCCAGTGACAGCTGCTCACCTGATCGCACCCTGATGGAGTGGCGCGATAACAAATCATCGAAATGCACCTCGCGTTGGCCCGAACCCACGAGGTGCAACTTTTCAGCCACGGGCTTCGGGTTGCGTGCAAATTCGTCGCTCTCCTTAAAGCGAACGCCCGTTGCCGGGCCGGCGTCAGCGTAGAGGGACATCGTGTCCACCCCGGACTCCGGGGGGAAAATTACCCGCTGAAGTGTCGCCCAGCCCGGCGGGACAGTCATGCGTCCACGCCTCCGCTTTCCAGCTTTACGCCGCTCTCATAATGCGGCCGGATCTTGTTATCGAACATGCTCAGCGCAGAGCCGATGGCCATGTGCATGTCCAGGTACTTATAAGTGCCCAGCCGCCCGCCGAACAGGACGTCCTTCTCAGCAGCCGCCAGATCGCGGTACTTCAGTAGCCGCTCACGGTCCGCTGAAGTATTGATGGGGTAGTACGGCTCGTCGTCCTTCTCCGCAAAGCGCGAATATTCGCGCATGATGACGGTTTTCTCCGTCTGATAGTCCCGCTCGGGGTGAAAGTGGCGGGGTTCGATGACGCGGGTGTAGGGCACGTCGTCGTCGTTGTAGTTGACCACGGAGGTGCCCTGGAAGTCCTCCATGTTGAGCACTTCTTCTTCAAAGTCGATGGTGCGCCAGGAGAGGTCACCCTCGGCGTAGTCGAAGTAGCGGTCAACGGGGCCCGTGTAGACCACGGGGATGTTGCCAACAACTTTGTTCTTGCTGTATTCGTGCGACTCGTCGAAGAAGTCGGTGTTGAGTCGAACCTCGATGTTCGGGTGCTCGGCCATCTTCTCGATCCAGGCGGTGTAGCCGTTCGTCGGCAGGCCCTCGTACTTGTCGTTGAAGTACCGGTTGTCGTAGTTGTATCGCACCGGGAGCCGCGAAATGATGCCGGCAGGCAGGTCCTTGGGATCCGTCTGCCACTGCTTGCCCGTGTAGTGCTTGATGAACGCCTCGTACAAAGGCCGGCCGATGAGCTGAATACCCTTGTCGTTGAGGTTCTGTGGATCGGTTCCCGCAAGCTCGCCGGCCTGTTCCTGAATAAGATCCCTGGCCTGGCCCGGCGTGAGGTTGGCGCGGAAAAACTGGTTGATGGTGGCCAGGTTAATCGGCAGGGAGTAGACCTCGCCCTTGTGCACGCCGTATACCTTGTGAACGTAGTCCGTGAAGGTAGTGAACCTGTTGACGTACTCCCATACACGCTCGTTGGACGTGTGGAACAGGTGGGCACCATAGCGGTGCACCTCAATACCTGTCTGTTCTTCCTTTTCGCTGTAAGCATTGCCGCCGATGTGGTGGCGACGGTCGAGGACAACGACCTTTAAGCCGAGCTCAGTGGCGGCCTGTTCTGCGATTGTCAGGCCAAAAAAGCCGGACCCTACAATGACGAGGTCAGCGGTCACAAAATCTCCTGGTTTGAATGCGGGCAGCGCAACGGTACGCATTGTCTGCTGCTCTAGCCTACCCGAGGCGCTGCGGCGGCCGTCGAATCAGGCGCCGACGCGCCCATCGAGAGGTTGCTCCGGGCTCCGCAAGTGAAGTCGCAGCTTGCAGCGATCCTCACCGCCGTCGCCCGCGTTTTCCACATACGGAAACCCGTTCAACCGGCGCGGCGTACCGCTCACTAGCGTGGTTTAAAAGGCCGTGAGGATCTGTACCGATGAAACTCCATTGCACGCTGGTCCGCAGCCCGGGGTCCGGGCTGCAGGACCCACCACTCGAACTCACCATCAACGCGCCCGAAGGGACAACCGGCGAGGACGTTCATGCCCAACTGATCCGGAAGTTCGGGACGGGTCCTGTCTCCATCCAGGGTAAGGACATCGATTCGCTGAGCGTGGGAACGGCCCCACTGGTGAACGGTGCCATTCTTGTGGATGGGGATTGCCTGCGGAACGTCAAGAAGTCACGAGGACGGATGCCTGGCGAAGATGCCCAACTCGCCCTCGCAGTCCACACCGGCGTCGGGGCGGGTACCGTGGTGCCCTTGCGGCGAGGCTCCTACACCATCGGGCGGAGCGGAACCCGCATCGTAATCCCCGACCCCGAGCTTTCCCGCGAACATGCCCGCCTCGTTGTCACCGAGACGGACATTATGATCGTTGACCTCGACAGCGCCAACGGCATCCACGTCGACGGCGAGCGCGTCCGCTACGCCGTTGTCTCCACCGAGTCGAGCATCCGTTGCGGCAACACAACGATGTCGCTGGCTTTTATGGACGTGACGGAAAAAGCAATTGCCGACGCCGGGACCTCCACGCAGCCGCCCCTTACCGTCCTTGGCCGAACGGATGCCGGCAACAGGGCCTTGCTCCTGTTAACCGCCGTTCTTCCGTTAGTCATCGGGGTAGGACTTGCGTTGCTCACCGGCGTCTGGATGTTCCTGGCGTTTGCCGCCGCCTCGGCAGTGTCCGTTCTGGTCCCCCTCGCTTCGGGACGGCGGCAGCGCCGGGACCTCAGACAAGCCGTGGCAGCCGCCGTGGCAGAAGACCGGGAACGACGACGGCGGTCCGGCCCGTCCCTGGCACTCCTGGCCCTGGCTGCCGGTCAAAACCGCGGCACCACTGCTGTTTCCCCCGGTGAGGACGGGGTTTGGCTGCGGCTCGGGGAGGCTCGGCAGCCGGTTAATGTGAAAGTCGAACCGCCCACACCGTCGGTGACCCTTCCCTGCCTGGACGCGGTTCCCGTGACCTTGGACCCTGCAATGTCCATAAAATTCCGCGGGCCGGACATCGTGGCTGACGGCATCATCCGTTCCCTCCTGATGCAGCTGGCGGGCTACCCGAGGGGCCACGGCACACGAATCATCATTTACGGCGAAGCAGGTCGCCTTCCTTTGGCTGCCCGGTACCTGCGTAGCGTCACCCTCGCCGCTTCTGCGGTGGACACACTTCCCATCCTTAAGGAGGGCTTCGGGCGGGGCTACCAACACGGCGTCATCCTGCTGTTGGAAACTTCCTCCGGAGAGGACGACCGCAGCAGGATTGCCGAAAGCGCGGCGGCACTCGGTTGGCAGGTCCTCCGGTTTTCGGGGGCGGAAAGCGCCGGCACCTTTGACGTGGAACTTACCGAGCGGAAATCCCTCCTGCGGCTCGCGGCCGGCGACGTTGAATTCGTCCCGGATCTGGCACCGGGCGACGTATTCGTGAGTTTCTGTAGACGACTCGCCGCGCATCCGGAGCGGCGGGATATCGAGGAGCCGGCTGTCCCCACTGTGTGTGCACTCCCGGAGGTGCTGCCGCTCTCTCCGCACCATACTGCTGCCCGATGGAAAGCGAGCACCCGGGACCACGGCCTGCACGTTCCCTTGGGGCTCACCGCCACGGGAGTGCGCACCCTGGACCTCCAGACCGACGGCCCCCACCTCCTGGTCGCCGGCACCACCGGCTCCGGCAAGTCTGAACTGCTCCGCACCCTTACCTTGGCTTTGGCCCTCAGCCACCCACCCGACCGGGTCAATTTCCTCTTCGTTGACTTCAAGGGCGGTTCCGGGCTCGGTCCCCTCACGGAACTGGTCCACTGTGTCGGGCTGCTGACTGACTTGTCCACGCACGAACTCGAACGCACCCTTACTTCCCTCCGCGCGGAAATCCGGCTGCGCGAGGAGGCTCTCGCTTCCGCCCGGGTCCCGGACCTCGCCTCTTACCGTTCCACCGGTGCCTCACAGAACTTCCCACTCCCCCATCTGGTCATCGTCATTGATGAGTTCCGCATGCTCGTGGATGATGCCCCGGAAGTGCTCCGCGAACTGCTGCGGATCGCGGCGATTGGGCGATCGCTAGGAATTCATCTGGTTATGGCCACCCAACGGCCCCAGGGCGCCCTCACGGCGGATATCCGGGCGAACGTTACCTCAAGCATTGCCCTGAGGGTGCAATCGGAGATGGAGTCCATGGACATCATCAGTTCCAAAGCGGCCGCCGGCATCAGCGTTGACGCGCCGGGGCGGGCCTTCCTGGTTCGCGGCATGGAGGCTCCCCGGGAATTCCAGACCGCATCCCTGGGGCTAATCCGTAGTGGTGGCTCCCGCTCTGCGGGTGCCGTCAAGGTGGAGCTCGCCGTGGACTGCCTTGTACCAGCCGAGAGGGGCGGGCCTGAAAGTCCCCTCCCCGCCGGGCAAACACCTGCCCAGGCAGCAGCCCCGCTCGTAACTATGGCGCGGGACCTATGGCGTGAGCGGAAGGGACCGGCCTCCAGGTTGCCGGTCGCCCCTCCCCTCCCTTCGTTCCTGCCGGCCCCTCCCGAGACCACTTCGGCATCTCCAGCAAGCACTCGCAGGATCGCGGAATGGTCGATTCAGCTCGGACTGTTGGACCTGCCGGAACAGCAGAGACTGGTGCCCCTTGTGTGGAGTCCGGCGGCAGACAGTCACTTGGCCCTTATCGGTGCTCCGTCTTCCGGTGCCACAGAGGCCCTCGAATTGGCTGTTTCGCAGGTGCTGCTCAACCCCGTCGAAGCACACGGCTACATCCTCGACGCCGGTGGTACTTTCCCGGCTTTGGCCAAGCACCCGGCCATCGGGGCGCATGCGGGCCTGCATGAGCTGCGGCGCGCCGTCCGGGTACTTGAGCGTCTGAAGAAGGAGTTGGCACGCCGGCTGGGCCAAGGTGGCGGGCAGGGCGAAGTGCCGTTGGTACTCGTCATTTCCGGCTGGGGTTCGTGGGTGTCAGCATTTCGGGCCGGGCCTCTGGCCTGGGCAGAAGATCTTGTCCAGGACCTGGCCCGTGACGGGGGGCGAGCTGGGATTATTGTGATGGTTGCCGGCGACCGTGAACTGGTCAACTCCAGGGCATTGTCGGCATTTCCGAACCGGCTCTACTTCCCCACCGGCTCCAACACGGACAGCCGCGTTGCCTGGCCGCGGATGCCGGCCACTGCGGAGATCAAAGGGCGTGCCGTGGTGTTCGGTCCCGTTTCCGGAGCAGTGCCTGCCGTCTGCCAGCTGTACAGCGTCAGCCACCAGCACGCTGGGGATTCAGGACCAGCGGACCGCGGCCCGGAGAGCGCTGCGAGGGTGGACGGCCTGGAGAACGTGGGGAAGGCGGAGAGCCGGCTTTCCAAACGCCCCTTCCGCATCGACCCACTCCCGGCGTTGGTGCCTGGAGTGAAAATACGGGAATGGAAACCTTCCGGCCTCAGCGCACAGGACCTGACGGAGCGGGGAAAACGCGCTCCGGGCCGTCCCAGGTTGCAGGACATCCTCCTTGGCATTGGCGGTGAGGAACTCGAGCCAACCTCCTGCAGGTTGCAGGCGGCAGGGGTGTTCACTGTCCTGGGCGGACCTGGATCAGGGAAAACCAATTTCCTTCGCGCCCTGCCGGTCATGAATCCCGAAGGCCGCCAGTGGCTCTATCCCAAAAATGGCACCAACCCCCGCGACTTCTGGGAGCGGTCGCTTGCCACCGCGGCAGCAGGTAAAACACCAAAAGGTACAGTGGCGCTGGTCGATAACGCTGACCTTCTCCCCGCCGAAACCATGCGGGATGTGTCGGCCTTTAACACCTTGGGCCATCCGGTGGTCCTCACCGCGACCTACAGCCCACTGCTCCTGCAACGCGTGCCGCTGGTTATGGGCTCCCGTTCGGCCGGCATCGGCCTGCTGCTTGCACCCCGTTCCCTGTCCGACGGTGATCTTTTCGGAGTCCGGTTCGAGGTGGAGGCCAACGCACCACCGGGCAGGGGAATCCTCATTACGCAGGGCCTCGCCCGGAGCATTCAGGTGGGCTGGGCTGGTCCTGGGGCCGGGCCCGAGGCAGAGGTCGAACCCGAGGCCGAGGCATGACGCTGCGGAGCAGCGATCACCTGCAACCGCGGCGAACGAAGCCAGGGCGCAAGGAATGAGGAGCAGTGGCTGGCCCAAAAAACGCTAAACGGCCCGCGCGGTCAGAGGGCCGGCGTCGCGCTTCCGGTGCGGGATGCGAAACTGATGACTTTGTGGTGGAACAGCAGCACAATGGCGGTGACGGCCGGGACCACCATCGCCATTCCAGCGAAAGGAAGACCGCCAGTGAAAGTGGGAAAACCGATGGTCAGAACGAATAGTTGAGCCACCAGTGCGGCAGCCCTGGTCCACCGGTAACCCCGGTAAAGGAACACCGCGACGGAATACAGCCAGGCCGAAAATGCGAGCAGCAGCCCAAGGGTGAACACTGCACCCCAGAAGGAAAGCACCGGGCTGCCAGCTGCCAGCTGGTAGCCGTACCAGGCAGCAGCTGCCAGCAGGGCTGTCGCCTCCACTGCAACAATCAGCGCCACCAGAAGAACAGCTGCCGGCCGTGCAGGGTGGGCGTCACCACCGGCATGCTGCTCCGGGTCCGGCCCTTCTGACGCGTTCGGCGGGTCGGCGGGGTACTCAGGGGGTCTTGACACACTGGCACCCTACCGGACATAGTCGGACAGTGGTGAGGGCCAATACCGCCACTGTGACGTATCGCTCAGCGTTCCCGGGATTTCAAGCCTTATTACCCCTTGTTTACACAGCGTTAACATGACAGGCTTGATTCAGATGACCAACGGGGCCCTGCCGGGCCCCTTTCCTTTGTAGCTACTAGTGAATAATTTCACAAAGGGCTTTTCCCAGAAATGGAGCAACTGATCAGCATGGATTGGCGTAACCGCGCAGCGTGCCTCGAAAAGGACCCGGAACTGTTTTTCCCCGTAGGGAACACAGGCCCGGCGCTCCTGCAGATTGAGGAAGCGAAAAGCGTCTGCCGCCGGTGCCCGGTAGTGGACACTTGCCTGCAGTGGGCTCTCGAGTCGGGCCAGGATGCGGGCGTCTGGGGCGGCATGAGCGAAGACGAGCGCCGCGCCCTGAAGCGCCGCGCCGCCCGCGCCCGCCGGGCTTCCTGATTTCAATACGCATACAGGCGTAGCGAAACAGCTTTCGGACACCAAAAGGCCCTGGCCGCAAACCTGCAAGGTTGCTGCCAGGGCCTTTTGCTGTCTTACTTGGCCGCCAGGCTGAGTCGGATTTGAACGGCAGTTCCGCCGCCCTCCCGCGGCTGCCACTGGATGGTGCCGCCCAGTTCGCTGGTCACCAGGGTACGGACAATCTGCAGCCCGAGGCCTTCGACGTGGGGTGTGTCAGGCAGACCCACGCCGTCGTCGGCAATGGTGACGGTCAGCTCCTCGCCGTCGTCCCCTTCGGAGCGGTCAGCCAGCAGCCATACGGTACCTGTACGCCCCTCAAGGCCATGCTCAACAGCATTGGTGACCAGTTCATTGATGACCAGCGCCAAGGGAGTGGCGAAGTCGCTGGGCAGTTCCCCGAACATTCCCGAGCGCTCGGTCCTGACCTGCTGTGATGGCGAGGCTACTTCCGCGGACAGCCGGAACTGCCGCCCGATCAGCTCGTCAAAGTCCACGCTTTGCGTCAGGCCCTGGGACAACGTTTCGTGGACCAGCGCGATGGTGGCCACCCGGCGCATCGCCTGCTCAAGTCCCTGTTTTGCCTCGTCGCTGACCATGCGGCGGGACTGCATGCGCAGCAGCGCCGCGACAGTCTGCAGGTTGTTCTTGACCCGGTGGTGGATTTCGCGGATGGTGGCGTCCTTGGTCACCAACTCCATCTCCCGCCGCCGCAGTTCGGACACATCGCGGCAAAGGACCAGCGCGCCGAACCGCTGCTGCTCGTCGCGCAGCGGAATCGCCCGCAGGGACAGGCTCACACCGCGTGATTCAATCTCGCTGCGCCAGGGCATCCTGCCCGTGACCACCAGGGGCAACGTCTCGTCCACCATCCGGCGGTCTTTAAGCAGGCTGGCGGTGACCTCGGCCAGCGAGCGGCCCTCCAGCGCTTCACCATCGCCGAGGCGCCGGAAGGCCGAGACACCGTTCGGGCTGGCGTACTGGACTATGCCCTCGGCGTCCAGCCTAATCAGCCCGTCGCCCACACGGGGGGCGCCGCGGCGGGAACCCGTGGGCGAAGCGAAGTCGGGCCACAGCCCAAGGGTGCCCATTCGTAGGAGGTCATATGCGCACTGCCGGTAGGTCAGTTCCAGCCGGGACGGCATCCGCGAGCTCGACAGGTCCATATGTGTGGTGACCACCGCCAGGGTGCGGCCGTTCCGGACCATGGGTACGGCCTCAACCCGCAACGCCATGTCACTGCTCCAGTTGGTTTCGCTCGAGCGTTCGATGGAGCGGCTGTTCCAGGCCTTGTCCACGAGGGGCTGCAGATCCGAGCGGATGGGTTCCCCCACGAAGTCGCCGTGGAACACGGTATGCGTGGTGGAGGGCCGGACATGCGCCAGCGCCACGTACCCATGGTCCGGGTGGGGGAACCAGAGCGCCAGGTCCGCGAACGCCAGGTCCGCGACCATTTGCCAGTCCCCCACCAGGAGGTGCAGCCATTCCGCATCCCCCGGCCCGAAATCAGCATGCTCCCTGATGGGGTCGGTAAAGATTGCCACTGCACCTCCATTTGCAACGCCGCACTCGCTAGCGTCGAACGATTGACCTCAAGAGCCTCAATGCTACCGACAGTGAGGCCATGTCGTCGGCCTCGAGGGCATTGACCTCATCAAACATGCTCTTCGCCCGACCCAACTGCTCCGCGTTCCGCGCCTCCCAATCCTTCAGCCGCGCCTCCGGCGAGTCCGCGGCATCAGTAGCGTCCAGCACCGCCGTCGTCATGTCCGAGATGGTGGAATACAGGTCATCACGCAAGGCCGCCCTGGCCAGTGCCTGCCACCTGTCCTGCCGCGGCAGGCTGCTGATGCGCTCCAGCAGGGAGTCCGCATGGAACCGGTTAAAGACGGTGTAGTAGACGGCGGCAATCTCCTCCACGGGATCCTTGCGGACACGGGCGATCTTGGCGATATCCAGCAGGACGAAGCTTTCGAAGAGCTCCGCCCACCGCAGGGCGAGTCCTTCCGGAAGCTCCCATTCGCGCGCTTTCTCCAGCCAGCCGGTAACCCTGTCCCGGTCATCACCGCGCAGGTAGTCCAGCAGGCGGGCCCGCATGGGATCCATGAGGGGTTTGAATTCAGTCACGACGTCGGCAATCGGCCGGGAGACGCTGCCCTGACCCAGCAGCCAGCGGACAGCCCGGTCCAGCAGCCGCCGGATGTCAAGGTGGACAGTGCTCCAGTGCTCCGTGGGGAACGACGCCGGCAGGCTGTTCAGTTCCTCGACCATAACGTCGAGCTCGTAAACCTCCCTCAGCGCGACAAACGCTTTGGCGACAGCAACTTCCGAGGCCGACGTTTCTTCCATGGTCCGGAAGGCGAACGTGATGCCGCCCATGTTGATCATGTCGTTGGCCACGATGGTTGCAATGATTTCGCGGCGCAGCGGATGGGTGTCCAGCTCCGCGTTAAACCGTTCGCGCAACTGCTCGGGGAAGTAGGCCCGCAGCGTCTTCCTGAACCAGGGGTCGTCAGCCAGGTCGCTGTCACGCAGTGCGGAGGTCAGCTCGATTTTGGCGTAGGCGGCCAGCACGGACAGCTCCGGGGACGTCAGCCCCTGGCCCTGCTGCAACCGCTCCCTCAGCACCTCAGTGGTGGGAAGCGCCTCCAGCTCCCGGTTCAGGTCGGCCTTCTTCTCCAGCCAGTCCATCAGCCGTTCGTAGCTTGGGCTCCATTCGGCCACGCGCGTGCGGTCATTCAGCAGCAGGATGTTCTGGTCGATGTTGTCTTCGAGCACCAGCCGGCCCACCTCATCGGTCATCGATGCGAGGAAGCCTGCGCGCTCTTCGGCGCTGAGCTTCCCGGCAGCAACCATCCGGTCAACGAAGATCTTGATGTTGACCTCATGGTCGGAGCAGTCGACCCCGGCGGAGTTGTCGATGGCATCGGTGTTGAGGATGACCCCCTGCAGTGCGGCTTCGATGCGGCCGCGCTGCGTCATGCCCAGGTTTCCGCCCTCGCCCACCACCTTGACGCGCAAGTCCCTGCCGTCCACGCGGATGGCGTCGTTGGCTTTGTCACCCACGGAGGCGTTGGACTCAGTGCTTGCCTTGACGTAGGTTCCGATGCCGCCGTTATAGAGGAGGTCGGCGGGAGAAAGCAGGATTGCACGCAGGAGTTCCGGCGGGCTAAGTTCCGTTGTTTCCGCGGGAAGCCCCAGGGCAACGCGTACCTGTGCTGTTACGGGAATCGATTTTGCCTGGCGGGGGAACACTCCGCCACCTTCGCTGATGAGCGACTTGTTGTAGTCGTCCCACGATGACCTTGGCAACTCGAACAACCGCTGCCGCTCCACGAAGGAAGTTTCTTCGTCCGGGTTGGGGTCCAGGAAGATGTGGCGGTGGTCGAACGCTGCGAGAAGCCGGATGTGGCGCGAAAGGAGCATGCCGTTGCCGAACACGTCACCGGACATGTCACCCACGCCCACTACGGTGAACGGCTGGGTCTGCGTGTCCAGGTCAAGCTCGCTGAAATGCCGCTTTACGGATTCCCACGCACCCCGGGCAGTAATGCCCATCGCCTTGTGGTCGTAGCCCACGGATCCGCCGGAAGCGAATGCGTCGCCGAGCCAGAATCCGTATTCCTTGGCCAGCCCGTTCGCGATGTCCGAGAAGGTCGCGGTTCCCTTGTCGGCCGCGACCACAAGGTAGGAATCGTCGTCGTCGTGCCTTACAACGTCCGACGGCGGCACCAGCCTTTCGCTGCCACCCTCGGTGACCAGGTTGTCAGTGACGTCAAGGAGGCCGCGGATGAAGGTTTTGTAGCTTTCGATACCTTCCGCCATCCAGGCGGACCGGTCTGCTGTGGGGTCCGGAAGCTGCTTGGCGAAGAAGCCGCCCTTGGCCCCGGTGGGCACGATGACGGCGTTCTTCACTGTCTGTGCTTTGACCAAACCCAGGACTTCGGTGCGGAAATCCTCCCGGCGGTCGGACCAGCGCAGGCCGCCTCGGGCCACCTTGCCGAAGCGGAGGTGGACGCCCTCGACGCGGGGCGCATAGACCCAGATTTCGAACATGGGGCGGGGGAAGGGCAGCCCTTCAATCCGGGCGGGATCGAGTTTGAAGCTGAGGTGGGGCTTGTCCTGGTAAAAGTTGGTCCGGAGCGTTGACTCGATCAGGTTCACGAAAGTCCGCAGTACCCGGTCGGCATCAAGCGTGGCCACCTTTTCAATGGCCGCAGCCAAGTCCGCACGCACGGAAGCCTGCGCCTCCAGCCGTGCTTCAGCGTCCAGGGAAGGATCGAAGCGGGCGGCAAAGAGCGCGCTCAGCCCCTTGGTCACCTCCGGGTTCGCCAGCAGGGTATCGGCCATAAAGCCGAAGGAGTTGGCATTGCCCATCTGGCGCATGTAGCGGGCGTAGGCGCGCAGCACCGTGATCTGCCGCCACTGCAGTCCCTCGCGCAAAACCAGCCGGTCAAAGGCATCCGATTCAGCGGCGCCGGTAACGGCGGCTGAGAAGGAATCAGCCAGCAGTTGGCCGGTGGAGACGGGATCAACGCCCGCCGGATACTTCAACCCCAGGTCGTAGAGGAAGAAATCCCTTCGGTCCGCGGTCTCGATTTCGAAAGGCCGCTCGTCCAGCACCTCCAGCCCAAGGTTGTGGAAGAAAGGCAGGATCTGGCTCAGGCTCTTGGGCTCCAGCATGTAGAGCTTGACACGGGCGTCTTCCTCCAGCGTCGCCCCCGCTCCCTCCGGGAGGTAGACATGCACGCCGGGCCGTTCCTGCTTGGCACCGGCAGTTCGCTCCGCCGCCGCGCCGTACTTCTCGAAGCGGGCGATGTCTTCAAGGGCGTCCTCAACCTCGTAATCCACCCGGTAGCTTGCGGGGAAGGCCTCCGACCAGATGGCTGCCAGTTCCTTGGCCTCTGCAACATCGCGCCCTTCACGCAGGACTTCGGCGATGCCTTCGCTCCACGAGCGGGCAGCACGCACCAGACGTCTCTCCAATTCCTCGGCGTTGACGTTGCTGACGTCGGCACCCTTGGGCAGGCGGATACGGAAGAACAGCCGGGCGAGGGCCGACTCCGTCATCCGTGCCTCGTAATCAATGGACACGGCCTGGAATGTCTCGCGCAGTTCCTGCTCGATGCGCAGCCGGACGTTGGTGGTGTACCTGTCCCTGGGAAGGTAGACGACGGCGGACATAAACCGGCCGTAAATGTCGGGCCGCAGGAAGAGCCGGGTCCGCCGGCGCTCCTGCAGCTTTTGGATGCCAAGCGCGGTGGCGGCGAGGTCCGGAACCTCGATTTGGAAGAGTTCATCCCGCGGATACGTCTCCAGGATTCCCAGCAGATCCTTTCCGGAGTGGGAATCCGGCGGGAAGCCAGCGCTGCTCAGGACCGCATCCACTTTCTCCCGCACTATGGGGATGTTACGAACAGAGCCCGTATAGGCGCTGGTGGCAAAGAGGCCGATGAAGCGCCGTTCCCCATTGACGTTACCTGCAGAGTCAAAACTCTTGACCCCGATGTAGTCAAGGTATGCCGAACGGTGGACCGTGGAGCGGGAGTTGGCCTTGGTGATGACAAGGGCGCGCTTTTCGCGCGCCTTTCTCCGGCCCGTGTCCGTGAGGTGCTGGATATGCGGTGAGTCCGCAGCGGCGCGCAGCAGCCCCAGGCCACTGTCTTCCCGCAGCTCCAGGACATCTTCCCCGCCCACGTTGACCAGATCGTATTCGCGGTAGCCGAGGAAGGTGAAGTTGCCGTCGTCAAGCCAGTGAAGGAGGTCCTGGGCCTGCCTGAGCTCAGCGATCTGCGCCGGATTCGCAACCTTGTCCAGGCTCTCGGCGATCTGGAGCGCCTTTTGCCGCATATGCGGCCAGTCCTCCACCGCTGCCCGGACATCACTCAGTACGCGCTGCAGGCCTTCCAGCAGCGCCGCCTTGGCTTCGTCGGAGACGCGGTTAATTTCGACGGCGATCCATGACTCCATGTACGAGGCGTTTTCACCCTGCGCAATGAGGTGGGAGAGGTTGGGCATGGCAGCGGTATCGCCGCTGGAGATGCCGAGGTGGGAGGGGACCTTGTTGACCTTCACCAGGGCAGCCGTTTCCCTGCTGCGGGTGGCCACAAATAGGGGGTGGACCACCAGCCTGATGGCTGCGTGCTGCCGGACCAGTTCAGCGTTGACGGAGTCTACGAGGAAGGGCATATCGTCGGTAACGACGAAGACAACGCTGCTGTCTTCCTCATCGACGATGGCAATATTTGCATGGCCCGGTTTCCGTACCGACGCCGCCTCCCGGTGCGCTTCCGCACGTGCGGTCAGCACGTCTCCCGGATAACTCCGCGCGTCCTCTTCGGCTAGGTGCTGATAGTAGTCCCCGATAAAGCCCTCGTGGCCTTCTATCGAAAGGGGCTGATCCTCCACACTGGATCCAGACGACATGGACACACGCCTCCATCACAAGATTCTTGCTGCTTCCTTGCAGCTCTTACGGCGAGCCTAGCCTTTTAGCCTGCGCCCTGCTGTGGAAGAAAATACAGAGGTTTTGGTTTTTTGCTGGGCGTGTGCACAAACAAGTTCTGCGATGGCACGGCGGAGGGGCGATTCGGGTGCCGCTTCCAGCAGCAGCGACCCTCGCAGCAGTGCCGCATCTGCCGCTGCGCTGTCCTCCGGAAGGAAAGCCTTCAGTTCGGACGCCGGCCCGAATCGTTGCCATGCATCCCTCAGCTGCCGCTCCGGGCTACGGCCCACCGAGGAGGCCCTGACTTTGTTCATCACCACGATGGGTGCAGTCTGTGGAACGGCAGACTCAAGTTCGGCCAGACCCCGCACGAGTCTGGGCACGCCGACAGGATCAGCGGCGCCGACAGCGTAAACAGTGTCAGCCAGCTCCAGGGAGCGCAGAGTGGCCGCGTTTCTGCGGGGAGCCATGGTGTCAAAACTCAGCTCCTCGTCAGCCTCAAGGCAAAATCCAGTGTCTACCACAACCACCTCGGCAATTTGTTTCGCTCGTTCCAGGACCAGGGCAAGGGCGGATGCCCGGAGCTCGGTCCAGCGGTCCGCGCGGGTGATTCCGGTGAGGACCCGGAAAGAACCGAGTTTCGTGGCGACCGGTGTGGCCACCCGCTTCAGCGCGTCCGCGTCCAGCAGGCCCTGGTCAGCGAGCCTGCAGGCCTGTGCCAGGCCGGCGGACTCATCCATCAGGCCGAGCACAGCGGCTATGCTCGCGCCGTAGCTGTCGGCGTCGACGAGGATAACGGACTTTCCCTCGGCGGCCAGTTCACCGGCGATGTTCGCCGCAAGGACGGTCCGTCCTGGAGCCCCGGCCGGGCCCCAAACCGCGATGATCCGCCCTGGCCCTGGCTCCTCCGGGCTGCTTGGTGGCTCCGCCGGGACAGGGTTGAGGGCAGCGCCCGGGTCGGCAGCGCTGCTCCAGTGTGCGTCCCGGGCCCCGCCACCCGTCAGCTGGGCCACTGCCTCAGCAATCCTGTCTGACAGAACCGCCGATTCCACTCCTGTCAGGGCAGAAGCCACTCCTATCCCCCGCAGCCTTGCCGCTTCATCCGCCGAATCGGTCAGGGCAATGATGGCGACACCAACGGCTCCAAGCCGGTCCACCAGGGAAGCGGTCAGGCCCTCCGAACCGTCGGCAACCACCGCTGCCCTCGCCAGCCCGCTCTGGCACGCGGCCAGCAGTTCGGGCAGTTCGGCGCATCTTCGGACCACTGTGACGGGACCGTGCAGGCGTTCCAGCCCGCCGACCAGATCTTCCCGGCTCTGCCCGACGGTGACGACGGGAATACTCATCGGGCGCCGCCCCCCGGGTTCCAGACCACTGAAATTTTTGCTTCATTCGCCTGCGCTCCAAGCAGGCCGGGCATTTGGCTGTCTTCCACCAGCACCATCAGAACGGTGGTCCGGGACGACCCCAAGGCGGTGGACCCATCGGTCACTTCCGCTATTTCGGCACCTGGCAGGAGAAGCTTTGGTTCGCTGAAGCCGTTGCGGGCATCTGGCTGGGCTACCCATACATCCACCCTTGCGCCTGCCACTGCCTGCGCTGGAAGGGTCTCCTCGATGGTCAAGGCCACGGGCTTGCGGTCCAGTTCGTCCACTGCACCGAGGCTTGCGCGGGGAACGAGTTGGTCTTTGCCGATCCTTTGCACCGCAACCACATTCTCCGGCAGTCCGGACTCGGCGGTAATGTATTGCGCCTCCGTCTCCCCCAGGCGCACCTTGGCCCGGACCACGTTCTCCGACGTCAGCTTTTCGCCCACAGCGATGCCGTCGCGGGCCGCGTAAACCTCCGTGGTCCGGTCAGCGCTTGCCACCAGGAAGACGACCCCCGCCACGGATGCCAGCACAAGGAGAATTCCTACCAGCAAGCGGGGGTCTTTCCATGACGGTCGTTTCAGCCTTGCCGCCGTGGCAGATGACTCAGGAACCATTACCGTTTCTCCCCCTAGGTGCACCGTGTCTGCTCGCTGAGTCCTCATTGTTGCGGCAGCGGCGCAGGAACAAAAGACAAAATTTCAAACAAGACCAAATTGTGGATAACGACAGCAAACTGTCCGTTCCGGTGGCAATATGAATACATGCCCAGGTTTCTCACGCTTGCAGATGTCGCCGAGCAGCTTCAGATCAACTCTCCAGCCGCCTACGCCCTGGTCCGGAGCGGCGAGCTCAAGGCTATCCAGGTTGGCGGCCGCGGCCAATGGCGGGTCGAAGAAAAGATGCTTGAGCAGTACATCGAGGAACGGTATGCCGAAGCAAGCCGCATGATCCAGGAATCCAAGTCCAAGTCGGTGTGACTTCCTCCCCGCGAATTGCGTTCCCGCTTTCCGTCTCGCCCAAGCGGTTCGCCGGCACCTAAAGCTCATTGGTCCGCCGTGACCTGATCACAGCCAGTGCCGTGAAGGGAATAGTCGCAATGTGGCTGACCTGGTGGCTGCGGCGCACTTCGCCGGGAGTAAGTACAGCAAGGTCAATGTAGTCCCTTCCTACCCGGTCGATAACGCCTGCCAGCCGGACCAGTCCGACGGAGTTCCCGGTGAGTACCGACAGCTCCGCTCGGTCCCGGGCCATGCCGCGCAGGGCGTTCGCGAGCCCAATAGCCCGGCGCACAGACGATTTTTCCGCCACTGACAGGCGGCCCAGGCCAACGTAGCGCACCGCTGCTGTGTAGGGAATGAGCAGCTGGTGCTGTTCTTCATCCAGCACTAATGCCTCCCCGCCAGCGTGTGTAAGCGTGCCGGAAAAAGACTCCCCCGCCGCCAGGTAAACAGTTAGCCTGCAGCCCAGGACGGCCCGCAGCCGGTCGGCCAGTTCCAGGCCCACCATTTCCGCCCGTGCCCGCTCATTGATCTCGGAATCAAGGGCCTGTCGGTCCCCTTCCGCGAATTGGCTTTCGAGGTCGGTGAAAAGTGCATCCCAGCGCATCCGGCCAGCGTAGGGCTAAGGCTTCAACGGGTCAATGACCAGCACTTTTTCGCTCCAGCGTCTGGACAAACAAAGAACAAGAGGAGGAAACTTGCTCTATTGATGCCAAACAGCATCAAACTGCATCAAAGGAACAACGATGACGACACCAGCAGGACCCCGGCGATCCACCGACGCCATCAACGCGGCTGCCATCCTGCTGCTGGGTGCCCTTCTTTACGCCGCAGGTTCCGGGATCATGGAGCAATGGCAGCAGTCTTCCGCCCGGCAGCAGGGACTTCATCCGGAGCACCTCCTTGGGGCAGCCGCGGCCGCCGGCGGGGCCGCCCTGGTCAGCTGGTGGTGCCTCGCATTTGTCTTCGCGGGAGCCGCTGCAATTTTGGAGCGCACCGGCAGGATCCGCGCGGCGGCAGTGACCCGGAAACTTTCGCCCGCCCTAATGCAGCGGCTGGTGCTGGCTGGGCTTTCGTTGCAGCTGCTGTCCGGTCCGGCCGCACATGCCGCCGTGACGGTGCCCGGACCGGAGTGGACGCCCACGCAGGGCCGTGTTGCGTCGGCCCCTTCGGATACCGGGAGCGAAGCTCAGGAGTTCATGGGGCAGGCTCCGGCAGTCGAGGGTGCCACGGAGACAGCTCCTGCGGGATCAGTACAACAGGCGGCGGCTCCCGCTCAAGCAATATCAGGAGAGCGGGACAATCCTTCCCCGTCCGTTGAGGAACCCGCCGGTACCGACTCACTGTCAGTGCAGGAACCTCTGTCAGTGGAGGAACGCCGGGAAAACCCCGCAACACCCCCATCGGGCTTAGCCCCGGGCTGGCAGCCCGCTGCCCCGGTGGCCAGCCCTGGATTGCTGGCTGCACCGGCAGCACGCGCAGCCGACGACGCAGGAAGCGAAGCCGGTGCCGTGACCGTCCTGGCGGGAGACACGCTGTGGGATATCGCCGCACAGGCGATGGGACCAGGGGCCTCTGATGTGGAGATCGCCATGCACTGGCCCCGCTGGTACGAGGCCAACCGGGCAATCATCGGCCAAAATCCCGACGTGCTGCTCCCGGGACAAATTCTTCAACCGCCCTCCGGAGCCCATTAACGGCGGCAGCCTTCAAGTTATCCATAACCCCAGCCACTACCAAAGGAAAAGCACATGAGCGCAGCCACACCTATCCGAGCCGTCGAAGTGCCAGGGAGGACGGGGAACCCGGTGATCAGGAAGGTTCCGCCGCCGGCCCCAACCAGGATTCCCCCTCCAGGCCAGGCCGGGGCACCTCCGGTCCTGCGTCCGGTCGATGAGTTGTCAGAAGTACGAGCGGTCGCCCGCGGTACCGTCCAGGCGGCCATGGAAGTGCTTGCGGGTATTCGCCCCGTCCACCAGCTGGCGCGGCGGCTTGATCCCCGATGCCTGGCAGCCCTGCAGCACCGCGCCTGCCTGATCCGGCGCGAAATCACCCGGACGGGCAACCCCGCGCTGGCCCGGCTGCACCGGAATTCCATCGTCCGCTCGGTCCGCGTTTGCGAAGTGGCGGACGGCATTTACGAAGCCAGCGCCGTTGTAGTGGACGATGCCCGTGCGCGGGCTGTAGCGGTCCGGCTTGAGCGGGGCAAGCAGGTGTGGCGGGTGACTGAGCTTGTCATTGGCTGACGGGCCTGCAGCAGAGAACCAGGGCAGTGACGGGCTCATGC
Organism: Arthrobacter sp. Z1-9; assembly: GCF_054792695.1. Classification (NCBI taxonomy): domain Bacteria; kingdom Bacillati; phylum Actinomycetota; class Actinomycetes; order Micrococcales; family Micrococcaceae; genus Arthrobacter; species Arthrobacter sp. Z1-9. The sequence goes on from NZ_CP096456.1 coordinate 2,705,978, forward strand.
AGATTCACGTGCAGACGCAGGCAGGGCCGGGGAACGATGCCCCGGCCCTGCCCCTCATTCAATAATCGGTTTTTTGCAACCTGCGTGTCAGCGCTTCTTCTTCTTGGCAGATCGCCTCGTTGCGTCCTGTGCCGCCGCCTTTGCAGGATTACCTGAGCGGCCGGAGGACCGGGTTTCCACGCGGGTCTGGGTGCCGCCATCCTCACGGGGAGCAGTGTACTGCAGCTGGGCAGGCTGTTTCGGGGCTTCCAGCCCGGCGGCCCGCACCTGCGGCTCGACGTGCTCTGTGTGTCCGCCCTGTGCGTCTTCGACAACGACGTCCTGGGCAGGGGTGACTTCCACTTCGAGGTTGAAGAGGAATCCTACGCTTTCCTCCCGGATGGCCTCCATCATGCTCTGGAACAGGGTAAATCCCTCACGCTGGTACTCAACAAGAGGATCACGCTGTGCCATCGCGCGCAGGCCGATCCCCTCCTTGAGGTAGTCCATCTCGTAAAGGTGTTCCTGCCACTTGCGGCCAATCACTGACAGGACAACGCGGCGTTCCAGCTCCCTCATGCTCTCCGCGCCGAGAGCCTCCTCCCGGGCCTGGTAAACCAGCCGCGCATCGGACAGCAGTTCCTCTTTCAGGAACTCAACCGTAAGCCTGGACTTGCCGCCGGCTTCCTCGATGATCTCGTCCGCTGTAACGCTGACCGGATACAACGTCTTGAGGTTGGTCCAGAGCTGGTTGTAGTCCCAGTCGTCGCCGTTGCCCTCGGCCGTGGCTGCATCGATGAGGGCCGTGATGGTGTCCTCGATAAAGAACTGCACTTTTTCGTGCAGGTCATCGCCTTCAAGGATGCGGCGCCGGTCACCGTAAATGGCCTCACGCTGCCGGTTGAGGACGTCGTCGTACTTCAAAACGTTTTTGCGCTGTTCGGCGTTGCGGCCCTCCACCTGGCCCTGCGCGGAAGCGATGGCACGGGAGACGAGCTTGGATTCCAGCGCAACGTCGTCCGGCACCGAGCTGTTCATCAGTCGCTCCGCAGCGCCGGAATTGAAGAGCCGCATAAGGTCGTCAGTCAGCGAAAGGTAGAAACGGGACTCGCCGGGGTCGCCCTGGCGGCCGGAACGGCCGCGCAGCTGGTTGTCGATGCGGCGCGACTCATGCCGTTCGGTACCCAGCACGTACAGGCCGCCCAGGTCCAAAACTTCCTCGTGCTCGTCCTTGACGGACTGCTTGGCAGCTTCAAGGGCGGCCGGCCAGGCCGATTCGTATTCCTCGGAGTTCTCTTCCGGATCAAGGCCGCGCTTCGCCAGCTCCGCCACGGCAGTGAATTCGGCATTACCGCCAAGCATGATGTCCGTACCGCGGCCAGCCATGTTGGTTGCCACGGTGACGGCGCTCTTCCGGCCTGCCTGCGCCACGATGGCTGCTTCCCGGGCGTGGTTCTTCGCGTTCAGGACTTCGTGGCGGATTCCTTCCTTGGCCAGGAGCCGGGACAGGTACTCGCTCTTTTCCACGCTCGTGGTGCCCACCAGGACCGGCTGGCCCTTTTCGTGCCGCTCGGCAATGTCCTTCACGACGGCGTCGAACTTGACCGTTTCATTCTTGAAGACCAGGTCGGACTGGTCGATCCGCTGCATGTCGCGGTTGGTGGGAATGGCAACCACACCGAGCTTATAGGTGCTCATGAATTCCGCTGCCTCGGTTTCGGCAGTTCCGGTCATGCCCGAGAGTTTGCCGTACATACGGAAGTAGTTCTGCAGCGTTACGGTGGCCAGAGTCTGGTTCTCGGCCTTGATCTCCACGCCTTCCTTGGCCTCGATGGCCTGGTGCATGCCCTCGTTGTAGCGGCGGCCGGCCAGGATACGGCCGGTGTGCTCATCAACGATCAGCACCTCGCCGTCGAGGATGACGTAGTCCTTGTCCCGCTTGAAAAGTTCCTTGGCCTTGATGGCGTTGTTGAGGAACCCGATGAGGGGCGTGTTGGCGGATTCGTAAAGGTTCTGGATACCGAGGTAGTCCTCGACCTTCTCGATGCCGCTTTCCAGGACACCGACGGTGCGCTTCTTTTCGTCGACTTCGTAGTCCTTCTCCGGCTGGAGCCGCGTGACCACCTTGGCGAATTCGCTGTACCAGCGGTTGGTGTCGCCCTGGGCAGGACCGGAAATGATCAGCGGGGTACGGGCTTCATCGATGAGGATGGAGTCGACTTCGTCAACGATGGCGAAGTTGTGCCCGCGCTGGACCAGTTCGGATTTGTCCCAGGCCATATTGTCGCGCAGGTAGTCGAAACCGAACTCGTTGTTGGTGCCGTAGGTGATGTCCGCGGCGTACTGGTGGCGCCGCACCGCCGGGTCCTGGTTCGCGAGGATGCAGCCGCTGGTCAGGCCTAGGAATCGGTAGACACGGCCCATGAGGTCCGACTGGTATTCGGCCAGGTAGTCATTAACGGTGATGACGTGGACGCCTTTGCCGGTGAGCGCATTGAGGTAGGCAGGAGCAGTTGCCACCAGGGTCTTGCCTTCACCGGTCTTCATTTCCGCGATGTTGCCCAGGTGCAGGGCTGCGCCGCCCATCAGCTGAACGTCGAAGTGGCGCATCCCCAAGGTCCGTGAGGCCGCTTCCCGGACCGCGGCAAAGGCCTCGGGAAGCAGGTCATCAAGCTTCTCGCCATCCTGGTGGCGTTCGCGCAGCCGGTCCGTTTCCTCGCGGAGTTCGGCATCCGTGAAGGTCTTGAACGAATCTTCCAGGGCATTGATGGAGTCGGCATAGTTCCGCAGTTGCCGGAGCGTTTTTTTGTCACCGGTGCGGAGAAGTTTTTCGATAAGTGATGCCACGTGAAGATGCTCCCAGTCCTATGCCGCTGAATTCTGGCGTTTTTAGTCTACGGGAGAGACACAGCCCCGGGCCCCGTTTGTTCCCTCAGAGCGGATACGGGCTACAAGCCGGCAACAGCGTTCGCAAGGGCCCCGGACAGATCGCCGCGGCAACCTACCTCCACGTCACGAAGTCCGAGCCAGTCCGCCATCAAGCGAAGCTCGGCGGCGAGTTCGACGGCGGTGTCCAGCGGAGCGTCCGGCTCGGCGAAGGCGGACTTGGCCAACAGTTTCCCGCCTGTGCGGTCAGCCTTCAGGTCCACCCGCGCCACAATCCTGTCCCTCAGGAGGAAGGGAAGCACGTAGTACCCATAGCGCCTCTTGTGCTCAGGTGTGTAAATCTCAATGCGGTAGTGGAAGCCAAACAGTTCTTCCAGCCTGCGGCGTTCAAAGACCAGGGAATCAAACGGGCTCAGGAGGGCACGGCCGGACGCACTGCGTGGAAGCGTGGCCTTCACGTGACGAAACACCTCACGGTTCCAGCCGGCCACCTGCACCCGCTCCAGCCTCCCGCAAGCCACCAACTGCTCCACGGATGCGCCTGCGGCCTTGACCGGCGTTCGGAAGTAGTCGGCGAAACACCTCACCGTTCCGATGCCGTGTGCCTGGGCGGCGGCGTCAATAAGGCGGTTCAGCGCAGGAGCGCGACCAGCTTCCCGCTCCCCTGTTAGGGGCACGCCCGGCAGCACCTTGGCAGTCAACGTGTACTTGCGCTCAAACTGGTCAGTCCTGGAAGCCGCCGAAACCAGGCCCTCCTCAAACAGGTGTTCCAGTACCCGCTTGACGGCACTCCAGTTCCAGCCCCAATTGACCGCCTGCTTTTCCTCGACGTGGCCAATCCTCGCCGCTATTTCAGCAGCAGTCATGGGGCGGGCTGAAACGAGCGTTTCCAGGATCCTGGCGGAGATGGTTGCCCGCACAGCCGGGTCCATACCGGCGGCGCCTACCCATGCCCTTTTCTGCCAGAGCCGGAGGTCGGGAAAGTGTTCAGGGCGGATATAGCTGGCTTCGTGCGCCCAGTACTCCACCATGCGCCGCGGATGGGTACCCGACATCCGCTGGAGGATGCTGCGGTCGTAGTTCCCCAACCGGGAGAAGAAAGGGAGGAAGTGACTTCGGGCGAGGACATTGACGGAATCGATCTGGACGAGCTGGAGCCGGGCAAAGGTGCGGCCCACCGTCCGTGATGTCACGGGGCCGGCGGGCCGTCCTTTGTCGAGTCCCTGTGCTGCCAGAGCAATCCGCCGGGCCTGGTCCAGGCTCAGCGTCGCCGGCACATCAGTCCTCTCTGTGGATGGTGTTCACCATCCTAGGCCTTGGCTGCTGCGTCGTCCGCTCGGTACGCGATTACTTTTTCTTCAACGACGGTGTCACCCGGTTCGCATTCGTGGTCGAGGGTGATGACCCCATAGGTCCAGCCGCGGCGCCGGTACACGACGGACGGCGTATTCGTAGCCTTATCCACGAAAAGGTAGAAATCATGACCGACGAGTTCCATGTTGTCCACGGCATCGTCGAGGGAAAGCGAGGCGGCCGGGAAGACCTTGCGCCGTATCAGGACCGGGGAATCACCGGCCGGGATGTCATTGTCAACCTCATAGGGAGACTTCTCCGCGGGGGCCGGCGCGGTTTCGTTCCGGTGGCTCGCCTCGACATAGATCGGTTCGTGGGCGCTGGCAGGCTCCAGCGCGGCGGTTGCTTCGCGGACAGCTTTAGGGGTGTGCCGTCCGTGATGGACCTTCTTGCGGTCCTTGGCGCGGCGGAGCCGCTCAAGGAGCTTGTTGTACGCGAGGTCGAATGCAGCGAACTTATCGGCGGCGCTCGCTTCGGCACGGATCACCGGTCCCCTGCCCAGAACTGTCACCTCAACGGTCAGCTGGTCGCCGGTCTGCCGGGAACTGGTCTCCTTGGAAACCTTTGCATCAACCCGCTGGACTTTGTCCCCCAGCGACTCGATCTTTGATATCTTCTCCCCGGCATATTCGCGGAACCGGTCTGAAACTGTCAGATTTCGTCCGCTGATCATAAACTCCATGGTGCCCTCCAAATGACTTCGGTGACACGACGGCAGCACTTCCCTGGGCCGATCTGTTTGACAGTCAAGCCCCTCTCCGAGCCGCCATCGACAGGTACATTCTGTTCTTGGTACCCACCACCGACGTTAGTTCATAGCCTTCCGTTATTCATCCTTTCCTGGTTTATTTTTTTCTAAGTCACCCGCCCTTCCCCGGCCTTCGGCGGATGTGGCGCCGGAGCCTGAAGAATCGGTTGGGCGTGTCGCAGCCAGCACAATTGCGCCAGTCACTACTGCACCTGCGAGGTGCAGCGCTCGCGCTGCTTCCGCGAGTGTTGCGCCGGTGGTGAGGACGTCGTCGACGATGATGCAGCGTTGTCCGGGAACCTGGTTCCGCCCGCGGTGGCGGACCTGCATGGAGCCCCGTACGCGCTTTGCGCGGCCGCCGCGGTCCAGGCCTTTTTGCCCTCCGGGCAGCTGCAGGCCGCCCGTCCTGGTCTTTCCCAGCACGTCCTGCACCGCAAGTCCAGGCACGTGGCGCGACACCTCCCGCAGGAGCAGGTTGACGGGGCTGAAACCGCGTTTCAGGAAGGCAGCGTTGCTGCTCGGCACCGGGACCAGGCAGCCGACTTCCATTCCGGCTGCGGCAGAACGGACAGCACCGGCGAGCGCCCGCCCCAGACTGCTCCTGAGTGGATACTGGCCGTGCCGTTTAAAGGACAGCAGGGCCTGGGCGAGCTCCTCCCGGTAAACACCGGCAGCCACGACGGGCAGCAGCACGGTCCCGCCAACGTCCATCAGGGCAGGGGCTCCGCTTTCGGCCCGGAAGGGGTCGCGCGTCAGGCGGCGGATGTGGCGGTCGCATTGAACGCAGAGGGCCCGGTCTTCGGCTCCGCAGCACACGCAGTCAACCGGAACAGCAAGCGCAAGGAGGTCGGCGGCAGCCCCGGCCGCGTTGTCCATCAGGCGCAGGAGTGCGCCCTGATATTCGGAGCGGTGCGAGGCGGACCGTTCTGCTGCGGGTGCAAGGTCCGGGTCCAGCCGCAGCCTTCTTCCCGGCCCGGCTTCAGGGATGGATCTGTTGCTCACCGGACAAGGATCTGCCCGTCTGCCCTCCGAGGACAGGCCGCTTCCCGTCTATGTGGACAACGGCCGCAGGGGAAACGGCAAATCAGCCGGGGAACGAAGGGTCGATGGGTCCCTTGATCTGCGGCGACCAGCCGTTTCCGAGTCGCTGGAAGACGCCCTCCGCGGACTGCGCATAGATTTCCTCAGGGCCGTTTCCGGCGCTGAGTGCGACCAGGCCGGGCCATGGGGCCAGCTGTTGCGGCTGCCCCGAGGTGAGGGACAGCAGCTCAGGGGTGACGTTGGACGCCGCGGCCCCCTTCATCACGGCCACGGTGGTGTCGCTGACCCACACGCCCTGGTCCGGTTCGCTGTCGGTGGACAGGGTAACAGGCGGTGTCAGTTCCCGCGGTGTTCCGTCCCCGGCCCGGATGATGCCGCTGACCTGTACGCGGATCTTCCCGTTTTGTTCGGAGATCACCAGCGCCCGGACTCCTTCCCGCGAGATCCGAAAGTCCTTGACGGTTCGTCCCGCCAGCCAGGCAGGCGTCAGTGTTACCGACGGTACGGTGGCTCCCTCGGCCACGCCGGTGGGGCGGTAAGCAACAACTTCGGTTTCCCCTGAAGCTCCCGGCCCTGCAGACCACACCCATTCGCTCAGACCGAAGGAGGGGCGGGTCAGTGTGCTCCGCGTGGTCAATGCCCGTGCCGGCTGGCCGGGATTGATGCTGTACAGGGTGGTGCGGCTTTCGTTGAGGAAGGCCGCGGTCTGCGACACCGGGGATTCTGCGGGGAACCGCGGATTGAGGGAAGATACCGGCTGCATATCCGGCAGCGGCGACACCCTATTGTTCTCGTAGCGCACCAGGTCGTTGCCGCTGACGGCAATCTGGCGTGCGGGCACGCTCTTGTCCAGCAACGGCGGCAGGACGGAGCCGTTGTCCTCCACGCGGACCAGGTCCTGGTTGGCGCGCAGCTCGACGTTGACCACATCCGGCTGGCTGCGAAATGTCAGGGTCAGCTGCATCTGCATCCGGAGGCGGTCTTCGGGCGAGGTTTCAGTGAGCTCCTTGGCTGTCAGGTCCACCTGTGCCGCGCCTGAGACCACCGGCACCGACTCCCGGGCCAACTTGATGCCCGAGGGAAAGGCACTCACCACCGCACCGCGGAGGTAGGGGGCAGGCCCGGCCAGCAGCGCACTGGTCATCGCCTTGACGGTCTTGTTCTTGATGAACCAGCGGACATCAGGCACCGCGTACGTGAAGCTGGGGTCATAGAAGTAGATGGGGTAGGCACCGTAGATTACCTTGAACGTTTCTTCAGCAATGGCTGTGCCGTCCGGAAGGTCGGAGATCCGCCATTCCCCGTCCACCTGGGTGACCGTCACCGGGATCTTCTCGACAGTACCCTTTGGTGACTGGGTGGCGATGCCGTCGGCATCGACCGTGTAGGCGACGTCAAGCTCGTAGTTGTAGACATTTTCGGCCTCACCCGCCACCACCCGCGCTTCCCGGTACACAAGGGCCCGCTGGTCCGGCTTCCAGGAGACGGATGACGCCTGGGTCAAATACTGGCGTGCGACGGCGTAGTCGTCCTCGTAACCGCTGCCCGCCCGGTAAAAGTAGTCAATGATCGTTTCGGGTGTGGCGCCTGCCTGCGGCGCCGCCGGCAGGAACACGGGTGCGCTGAGGTTGCCCGCGCTGCCCTCATTGCTTTTGCCTATCGGACCGGAGGTGGGAATGCGGGCACAGGCGGCCAGCACAACGACCAGCAGGACCAGCAGTAAAGCCACCGGCTTTGCCCGGCGCAGGGCGTAGCCCGTCATGGGGTCTCCTTCGACGTCGACGCGGGAGCAAAGGCCGCTCCGCCGGCTTCCAGCACCACCATGTTTTTGTTATCCGCCTCATCGGGGAGCGTGATGTCATTGGGCTCCAGCTGGACCGGCGACTTGTCGATCTCTTGACCCTGGCGAAGTGGCAGAGTCAGCCGGAAGTTCGCCCCGTTGCCCTTTTTGCCCCACGCCTGGAGCCAGCCCTTATGGAGCTTGGTGTCCTCCATCGCTATGGACAGGCCAAGGCCGCTGCCCCCGGTGGTGCGGGCGCGGGCAGGGTCTGCACGCCAGAACCTGTCAAAGACGCGGGCGCCTTCAGCCGGGGTCATGCCGATGCCGTGGTCCCGGACTGCTATCCCGACGGCGGTCTGGCTGGCTGCCACCGTGACCCTTACGGGCTTGCCCTCGCCGTGCTCCACAGCATTGAGGATGAGGTTCCGAAGGATCCTGTCAATCCTGCGGGCATCCATTTCAACGATGATGCCGCCGCCGGGGGCGCTGAGGATGATTTCAGAGCCGTATTCGGCTGCCACGGGGGCCGCACCTTCAATGACGTGGGCCACCACCTGCAGGATGTCCTCCGGTTCAGCATCCAGCATGGCCACACCGGCGTCGAAGCGGGAAATCTCCAGCAGGTCCGAGAGGAGGGACTGGAAACGCTCCACCTGGTTGTACAGGAGTTCGGCGGAGCGTTTGTTGATGGGATCGAATTCTTCGCGGGCGTCGTAGAGCACTTCCGCGGCCATCCGCACCGTTGTCAGCGGAGTCCGCAGTTCATGGGAGACGTCGGACACGAAGCGCTGCTGCATCTGGGACAGTGTGGCCAGCTGGGTGATCTGCTCCTGGAGGCTGGCTGCCATGTGGTTGAAGGAGGCGCCGAGGCGGGCCACTTCGTCCTCGCCCCGGACCACCATGCGCTCCTGCAGCTGGCCGGCCGCGAGTTTTTCGGACACCATCGCCGCGTGGCTGACCGGACTGACGACGTTACGGGTGACGTACCAGGCGATGGCACCGATCATCAGGACCAGCACGGCACCTCCTGCCCACAACACGCTTTGGATCTCGTCGAGCGTCTGCTGGGCTGTGTTCAGATCGTATATAAGGTACAACTCGTAAACGGTGCCGTTGAAGGTCACTTTGTTGCCCACAGCAATGCCGGGACGGTCCTCGGTCCCCACCGGGATCACGGTGGAGGCCCAGTACTGGTCCTTCCCCGACTCCTGCACGGCCTTACGCAGTTCCGGCGGAATAACGCTGACGGTCAGCTGGTCCGACGCCCGTGACTCTACCCACCGGTTGCGGGGTTTGGTCTGTTCGGGCATGGCCTCGAAGACGTACCTCCGCTGGATGACCGAGCCTCGGCCCTCCACCGCATTGAGGGTGTCGTACACCAGGGTGATCACGCTGGACTGATCGGTGACCTGGGCGCCGTCGAACGTTTCCTGTACCTGCTTGACGTTGTAGCGGGTCTCCGACTCGGCCTGGGTCAGCCGCTCCTGGAACAGGTTGTTCGCGATCTGGTTGGACAAGTACGCGCCCACCACGGCAAACGAGGTGACCGCGAGCATCAGGGTGGTGAGGACCGTGCGGAACTGCAGCGACCGGCGCCACCGCCGGTGCAGGGCACGCCCAAGATAGCGGAGCGCCGGAAGGAACCGCCGAATTCCTGTTCGCACCAGCCGGGCAACGCGCAGGGTGACAATCAGGGTACGGCGCTGCCAGATCCGGGCGCGGAAGGACAGCCTCTGGAAGCCGGCTGTTACGGCGTCGGTGTGCTCCGGGGCCTTATGGGGCTCAGGCCGTTCAGGCCCGCCGTGGGATTCCGGAGAGTTTCCGGCAGCGGGCGCGTTGGCAGGTCCCCCCTTGGGAACTGCGGGGTCAGGCCCCTGCTTTGTAGCCGACACCACGCACCGTTAATACGACTTCCGGAGCTTCCGGATCCTGCTCGATTTTTGACCGAAGGCGCTGGACATGCACATTGACCAGCCGCGTGTCCGCGGCGTGGCGGTAGCCCCAGACCTGCTCGAGCAGCAGTTCGCGGGTGAATACCTGCCACGGCTTGCGGGCAAGGGCCACCAGGAGGTCGAACTCCAATGGCGTCAGGGAGATCCGCTCATTGCCCCTGCTGACGGTGTGCCCCGCGACGTCGATGGTGATGTCCGCAATCTTCAGGGTTTCCGGGGCCTTCTGGTCACCGGGCCGAAGCCGGGCACGGACGCGTGCCACCAGTTCGGCCGGTTTGAACGGCTTGGGCACGTAGTCGTCAGCTCCCGATTCCAGGCCGCGGACGACGTCGGAGGTGTCTGCCTTGGCAGTGAGCATCACGATGGGCACGTCCGACTCCGCGCGGATCTGCCGGCAAACCTCGATGCCGTCCACGCCGGGAAGCATAAGGTCCAACAGCACAAGGTCCGGCCTGGATGAGCGGAAAACGTCAAGCGCCTTGGCGCCGTCGGCGCAGAAGACCGGCTCGAAGCCGTCATTGCGAAGAACAATCCCAATCATTTCGGCCAGCGCTTCGTCATCGTCTACCACCAGAATGCGTGCCTTCATAGTTATATATTCCCTTATCCGGCAGGCTTTGTCCTGTTCAGGGCCCTGCGGCATGGCGAAAACGCTAGGTGGCCCGCCTGCGGAACTATAGGCTGGAGCCATGCCGGACGTCCCGGCGCCTATCCGTGTGCTGCGGCCCGGGCGGCGGCAGCGAGGCACTGGTACAGGGGGAAGGAACACGGGTGTCACAACAGGATCCGGGCGCGCACCAGCCCCAGGGCTGGCACACGCCCGCGGAAGGCGGTGGCGCCGGCAGCAAAGGCCCCGGCGCTGACGGCAGCCCGGGCGCCCGCAACAATGCCAGCGACGACGGCGACGACGGCGGACCCGGCTTGGGCCCGAACGTTCAGCCCGCGCCTCCCCCTCATGACGCGCCTCCCCCTAATGACCAGCCACGTTGGGGTGCCGCGCCCGCATGGGGCGGGCAGCCTCAGTGGGGCGGGCAGTCCCAGTGGGGCGGGCCACCCGCTTGGGGATCCGGGCCAGGGCAGCCGCAGTGGGGCACGCCGCAGTCTCTTTACCAGGGCCCGCAGTTAGGCCAACCGCCTTACGGCCAGCAACCCTACAGCCAGCCGCCTTACGGCCAGCCCCGCTACGTGGCCCCGCCCAAACCCGGCATCGTCCCGCTGCGCCCCTTGATGTTCGGTGAAATCCTGGACGGTTCCTTCCAGACGATCCGGCGGAACGCAAGGGCCATGCTGGGCGCCGCCGTTCTCGCGCAATCCCTCGCAGCAATCCTCGGCGCGGTGATCACGGCCGTAACAGCCACTTCCCTGGTCTCCTTCGAGGCGTGGGCGGAGAGCGCCAGTCCCGCCGATCTTGCTTCCCTCGGCCTGGGATTTCTGGCCGCCATCCTCCTGGTTCTTGTCCTGACGCTTTTTATCTCAGCCGTACTCCAGGGCGCAATGGTGGTGCCGGTGGCACGGTCCCTCCTCAACCGCCCCACCGGCTTCAGGCAGATGTGGGGTTTGGCACGGTCACGGGCCTGGGCGCTGGTACGCCTGGCCGCGCTGATTATGGCGGCGGTCCTGCTCGGATTCCTGGTCCTGGCGGCGGCCGCCGTGGGGCTGGTTGCCGGCATGGAAGGCGCGGGAGCCCTGCTGCTCATTCCCCTGGTGCCTGCTTTTATTGCCGTGTTCGTGTGGCTCTATATCAAGCTGATGGTGGCCCCTGCCGCCGTCGTCATTGAAGAACTTGGCGCCCTCGATGGCCTGCGCCGCTCCTGGGCACTCACCCGCGCCAACTGGTGGCGGATCTTCGGCATCACCCTGGTGGTGGCCATCATGGTGGGCATCATCGGGCAAGTGGTGATGATCCCGGTGAGCCTGCTGCCCACCTTCCTTGGCGGTTTTATCTCCCCGCATGGCGGGACTGAGCAGGAGGTAACCATCGCCATTGCAGTCGGCGTGGCCACGGCCGTCCTGGGTGCATTGATCGGCGCCGTCGGCTATGCCTTCCAAACGTCGGTGATGGCGTTGATCTACATGGATCTCCGAATGCGGAAGGACGGGCTGGACATTGCCTTGCTCCGCCTGCTGGAAACCGGTGCCGATTCGGAAGGAATCCCCGGACGCGGGATGACTGCCCCAGGGCCGGGCCCTCTTCCCGGGACGGGCCCCGGCGGAGCCTGGCCGCATGTCAGCTGAACCTCCGGTGCTCCCGGGGGCTGAGGAAGCCCGGCGCTGGGCAGCGGAGGAACTCGCCAAGTCCGAATACCGGGACGCCGAGCCCGGCTGGCTGGATTCGTTGTGGCGAAGTTTCCTGGACTGGCTGCTGTCCCTGGACGGGCCCGCCGGTGAAGCGGGCCCTGTGCCGAGCCCGGTCATCGGCATCGTTATTGCGGTCATCATTGCCGTCGCCGTGCTCCTGGCCCGGCCCCGCCTGAACCCGAAGACGCGGCAGCGCAAGCAGGTCTTCGAACCGGACAGTGAACTGAGAGCTTCCGACTACCGGCACCGTGCGGAGGCCGCGGCAGCGGCAGGCAAGTGGGGGGACGCCGTCGTCGACCGCTTCCGCGCGCTGGTCCGGTCGGCGGAAGACCGTACAGTCCTTGATCCGCAGCCGGGCCGGACCGCTGATGAAGTGGTCCTCGCCCTGTCAGTCCCGTTCCCCGTCGAAGCGGCACGCCTCGAGCAGGCCGCCAGGACCTTCGACGCAGTCCGCTACGGAAACTGGACGGCGGGCAGTTCTGACTACCAGGCAATCGCCACCCTCGATCACACTCTTGAGGCGATGAAGCCCGCCAGGAGCGTGGACCAGCAGGATGACGCCCGGCAGCAGGATCGGGCGGCGCTGCCGTGACCCCGATCGTTTCCGAAGCTGCGGGCACGGAGGGGGCCAGCGCCGAAACCAGGATTTCCGGCAGGAATTTGTTCCGGTGGCTCCGCCGGCACCGCGCCCTTGCTGCCCTGGGAGCAGTCGTTGCCGTGGCCTTGGTGCTGGTTGTCTGGGGACAGCTCGCCCCGAAGGGCGACGGCGTTTCCTTGTCCGTCCAAAACCCCGGACCGGAGGGGGCACGGGCTGTCGCCCAAATTTTGGGCCGTTACGGGGTTGATGTCCGGGGCGCCGATACGTTCGAAGGCGCGATGGCCGCCCTGGCCGGCGCGGACTCCCCCACCCTCCTGCTGTACGACCCGGACGGGTTCCTGGATGACTCCCGGCTGCGCGAGTTGTCCGGGGCCGTGGAGCGCGTGGTGGTTGTTGCGCCCCGGCTGCAGACACTTGCCGCGCTGGACAGCGGGATCAGCCAGGCCGGCGTGGTGCCCGAGACAACGTCCGTACTGGAACCCGGCTGCGCGCTTCCGGATGCGGAAGCTGCGGGTGCAGTCTCCGGCGAGGACGGCTTCGTGTACGACGGCGGGACGTCCTGCTACCGGCCCACGGGCTCCGCCGCCGGGCTGCTGGCGGTAAGCGGCGACGGGCACGTTTCGGTCCTGGGCAGCACGGCGATCCTCAGCAACGAACGGCTCGATGAGCTGGGTAACGCCGCCCTCGCCATCCGGACCCTGGGCACTTCGCCGGACCTGGTCTGGTACCTGCCCTCGGTGGCCGACCTGGATACGTCCGGTTCCCCGCAAACACTTGATGAGCTCGCACCGGACTGGGCCCGTTTCCTCGGCCTCTGGCTCGCCCTGGTGGCACTGGCGGCAATCCTTTGGCGGGGCCGGCGTCACGGGCCGCTGGTTTTCGAGCCGCTGCCCGTGGTGGTCAAGGCTGTGGAGACTGCAGAGGGCAGGGCCCGGCTGTACCACGACTCGCATGCAATCGAACAAGCCCGGGACAACCTTCGGGCCGGCACGCTGGTGCGGCTGGCCCGGAAGCTGCGGCTGGGGCCAGGTGCCACCGCGGACGACACGGCGGAAGCGACGGCCCGGTTCCTGGACCGGCCGTCGCAGGACATCAGACAACTCCTCAACGAACGTCCCCGCAGCGAGGCCCGGCTTGTGGCCTGGTCGCAGGAACTGGACACCCTAGAGAAAGAGGTCAGTAGCCGATGAGCGAACAAGGCAGCGGCCCCCGGGTCCTTGACAGTACCCATGATTCCGCCCGGCAGGCGCTGCTGGACGTGCGTCATGAGGTGGCAAAGGCAGTGGTGGGGCAGGATGCCACCGTCACCGGCCTGCTGATTGCCCTGCTGTCTCAGGGGCATGTGCTGCTGGAAGGTGTGCCGGGTGTGGCCAAGACCCTGCTGGTGCGGGCGTTGTCCGCAGCCCTGAGCCTTGACACCAAACGGGTGCAGTTCACCCCGGACCTGATGCCGGGAGACGTCACCGGGTCCCTCGTGTACGACTCCCACAGCTCCGAGTTCTCCTTTCGGGAGGGGCCGGTGTTCACCAACCTCCTGCTGGCCGACGAAATCAACCGGACCCCGCCCAAGACGCAGGCGTCGCTGCTCGAGGCCATGGAGGAGCGGCAGGTCTCGGTGGACGGTGTTTCCCGCCCGCTGCCCTCACCTTTCCTTGTTGCCGCCACCCAGAACCCGGTGGAGTACGAGGGCACTTATCCCCTCCCCGAGGCCCAGCTGGACCGCTTCCTGCTGAAGCTCACCATGCCGCTGCCGGAGCGCCGGGATGAGATCGAAGTCATCAGGCGCCACGCCCTCGGCTTCGATCCGCGTGACCTTGCAGCCGCCGGTGTCCGGGCGGTGGCAGGTGCGGCGGACCTGGAGCGGGCCCGGCAGGCGGTGGCCACCGTCGCAGTCGAGCCTGAAATCATTGCGTACATCGTGGACCTGGCGCGGGCCACCCGCTCGGCGCCGTCCTTCCACCTGGGCGTCTCACCCCGCGGTGCCACCGCCCTGCTGAACACGTCGCGGTCCTGGGCGTGGCTGTCCGGCCGGAGTTTTGTCACCCCGGACGACGTCAAGGCCCTGGCATTGCCCTGCCTGCGGCACCGGGTGATGCTGCAGCCTGAAGCGCAGATGGACGGGGTGCGGGTGGACGACGTCCTGGCCAGCATCCTCGCTTCCGTAGCCGTACCGCGCTGATGGCCATTTCCGGGCGCTTTGTGGTGCTGGTGCTGCTGGGCCTGGTGCCGGTCCTGCTGATGCCCGGATGGGGAACGGTCTGCCTCGTGGCCGGCTGCCTGCTTGCCCTGGCAGCCGTGGACCTGGCCCTCGCCGGTTCGCTCCGCCACGTCCGGGTGGTGCGCCGGGAGCCCGGCAACGTGACGCTGCATGGGACCGCGAACTCTGTTCTTACTGTCCGCAACGATGGACGGCGCCGGTTGCGCGGAACCTTGCGTGATGCCTGGCAACCCTCGGCTGGGGCCCAAAATCCCATCCAGGACATCGACGTTCCTGCCGGCGAAGGCCGGCGGTCCGTTGTGCGGCTGCAGCCTGCCAGGCGCGGAGACCTCAAGGCCCCCCACGTCACCGTCCGCTCCTACGGGCCATTGCTGCTGGCAGCCCGCCAGCGGACCGTCAGCTGCCCCGGCGTACTGCGGGTCCTGCCTCCTTTTAACTCCCGCAGGCACCTGCCGTCCAAACTGCGCAAGCTCCGCGAGCTCGACGGTAAAGCCGCCGTCCAGATCAGGGGTGCCGGCACCGAGTTTGATTCCCTGCGTGACTACGTCCGCGGCGACGACGTCCGGTCCATAGACTGGCGGGCTACGGCCCGCCGGTCTGCCGTAGTGGTGCGCACCTGGCGGCCGGAACGCGACCGGCGCGTTGTGGTGGTGCTGGACACGTCCAGGACCTCGGCAGCAAGGATCGACGACGAGCCCCGGCTGGATACCGGCATGGAAGCGGCCCTCCTGCTGGGAGTCCTTGCGGAAAGGGGCGGCGACCGGGTGGACTTCCTGGCCTTTGACCGCCGGACCCGGGCCAGGGCGGGATCTGCCGGGCAGGGCAATCTCCTCGGCCAGCTGGTCCAGGCGATGGCTCCGCTGGAAGCCGAACTGATCGAACTGGACTGGTCCGCGATCCCGGGGCAGGTCCGCGCTGTGTCCGCCCACCGGTCCCTGGTGGTGCTGCTGACCTCGCTGGAGGGCGGCGCACCTGAGGAGGGCCTCATTCCCACGGCGGTGCGGCTGGCACGCCAGCACGTGGTGGTGGTGGCTTCCGTCCGGGACCCCCAGCTCGGGACGATGCTGCGGGAACGTGACAGTGCAGCCGGTGTCTTCCGCGCCGCTGCCGCCGAACGCGCGCTTCTGCAGCGCGCAGCGGTCACCGCCGAACTCCGGCAGCATGGCGTGGAAGTGGTGGACGCCGAGCCGCAGGAGCTCCCGCCGCAGCTGGCGGATATGTACATCAGGCTCAAGGCTGCAGGTAGATTGTGAAGTCCCTATCGCTGTCCGTGCCCTCACGAGGAGGTCCCCCATGAACCTACCGATCTACCAGCAGGCCCTGGGATCGGACTTTAGCCGGCTGCAGCCCGAACTGCAGGAGTACTTTGCCCTGGCGCCGGGCAGTGGCCGTTACGGCGTGGGCGAGGGCACGTTCGACGTTGTGGGCTGCCGCCAGGACTGGCTGCGTCCGCTGCTGCGGCTGACCGGCGGGGAGGAGGCCTTTTTTCCGGAGTATGGGGAGAACATTCCGTTCCGGATCGAAAACCACGCCCACCAGGATCCCTTTGGCCGCTCCAGCCTCACCGCGCGGCGGGAAATCCGTTTCCCGGGGCGAACGCGGATCTTCCAGGACACCACCAGCGTGGCCCGCCCCGACGGCGCCACCCGGCTGGTTGACTACGTGGGGAGGTACCGGCGGCTGGTGACTGACCTGAACCTGAGCGTCACGGAAGAGGGACGGCTCCGCGGCGTTTCCGAGGCTTCACGGCTTTTCCTGGGTCCCCTCCGGATCCCCCTGCCCGCAGCTTTGGACGCCAAAGCCTATGCCGAACAGTGGTGGGACCCGGCCGAAGGCAGCAACGGCAAGCACCGCATCCAGGTCAAGGTGATCCAGCCGCAGATCGGCCTGGTGCTGGTCTATGCCGGCAGCTTCGATTACAGGCTGCGCGCCTACACCGGCGGGAGCGCCGCGCAGAGCTTCCTGCCGCGGTACGCGCAGCCGGACCGCTGGGAAAACCGGGTCTGACGCTCCTAGCCCTGCGCCAGCTGGTTCAGCCCGTCAGCGAGCTGCGTGAGCCGGCCCAGGACTGCCGTAGCGTCAGCCGGGCTGCGGCCGGCGAGACCTGCGGAGGGCGTCACGCGCACAGTGCTGAGGGCCGTCACCAGCAGGCCCAGCTGGTGCCAGGGGCGCCGTACCGCCTCGACGCAGTCAGACACCCTCGGCAGGGAGTTCCCCGCCAAGTCCACGGCCCCGATCCACAGACGTTTATCTGATTCCACGGCCCCGGCCAGCTGCTCCCATTGCCGGGCGGTCAGCGCCTTCACCGGAACAGCGATGCCGTCGGCTCCCGCCGCGAGGATCTGCTCGAAGGGCGCCTCAATTTCCGGAACAGCAATCACGATCTCGACGGCGCCTGCGGCCCGTAAAGCGTCCAAAACGATACGCCAGGACTCCCGCGCCTCGGAGGCTTGAACGGCACGCAGTGTGCGGTAACCGCTGGAGGTGGGAATCGTGCCGGCCAGGATAGCTGCGATGTCGGGCTCATCCACCTGTACCACCAGCCGGGCACCTGGAACCGCTGCCGAGACCCGGGAAAGATAAGTGCCGACGCCGGCAGCGAGTGAAGCTGCGAGGTCCCGCCGGGCACCGTAGTCGATGAGGGCGCGCTCGCCGTTGTGCAGGTGGAGGCCGGCCGCAAGGCTCATCGGCCCCACCAGCTGGACCTTCACCTCGGCAGCCTGCTTCTCTTCCGCACCGGCGACGTCGGCCAGGATGTTGATGTCAGTGGCAAGGGCCGAGGCAGCGCGGCGGAAGTCCTTGCCGGGACGGTCCACGAGCCGCCAACCGTAGGGCTGGACGTCCACCGCCAACTCCTCGAGGAGGCAAGCAGTACGCCCCACGGCATCTGAACCGACGCCCCGGTCCGGCAGCTCGGCGAGGAATGGCAGATGGGGGCTGCCCAGCTCGCCCCGGATGATCTTTGCCGCCTCCACCGGATCCTCGCCCGGCCAGGGCCCAAGTCCGGTGGCCGTTACCTCCCGCGGAAGCGCCTGGTTCCCGCTCGCGGCTTCGGGACCGGCTTCGTGCCGTTCTCCGGTCCTCACGCGAGTGCTGATGCCTGCGGGTGCTGTCCCGAGGCCGCCTCATGGTCTTCGGCGATCGCCTCGTGATGCCGGATGACCTCACCGATGATGAAATTCAGGAACTTCTCCGCGAATGCAGGGTCCAGATGGGCGTCTTCGGCCAGCCTGCGCAGCCGTGCGATTTGAGCCGCCTCGCGCCCCGGGTCGCCTGCCGGCAGCCGGTGGGTGGCCTTGAGGAATCCGACTTTCTGGGTTGCCTTGAAGCGCTCAGCCAGGAGATAGACCAGGGTGGCGTCGATATTGTCGATGCTGGAGCGGATGGAGAGCAGCTCAGCCATCACCGAGTTGTCCACCTGGCCGGCCAGGGAACTGGCGGAGGGGTCGTAGTCACCGGAGTCAGGAGCGTGGAGGTTGTGCTGCGTCATGGTTCAAGTCTATGGGAGGGCTCCCGTTTCGACCGGGTGTTAAGCGCCGGTGCCGGTATCCGGCACCGGCGCTTAACTAAGGCTCAGGCATCAGATCCCGAGCAATGCCCGGTGCTCTTCCCGACGTCTGGCCTGTTCCTGCGGATCCGGTACGGGAAGGGAGGCGATGAGCCGCCGGGTGTAATCATGCTGCGGGTTTCCCATCACCTGGCTCCCGATCCCCTGCTCCACCAGCCTGCCCTTGTACAGCACGCCCACCCAGGAGGACAGGATGTCCACCACGGCGAGGTCATGGCTGATGAAGAGGCAGGCGAAGCCGAACTCCTGCTGGATGTCCTTGAACAGCTCCAAGACCTTGGCCTGCACTGATACGTCCAGGGCCGACGTCGGCTCATCAGCTATCAGCAGCCGCGGGTTAAGGCTGAGGGCCCGCGCCAGGGATGCCCGCTGGCGCTGCCCGCCGGACAGCTCGTGCGGGTACCGTCCTGCGTACGACGCCGGCAGCTGGACTGATTCGAGCAGCTCGCCGACGCGTTTGCGCAGCTGCGCCGGGCTTGGCTTCGTGTGGATGACCATGGGTTCGGCGATGCAGTCCCCGATCGTCAGTTGCGGGTTGAAGGAGGCAGCAGGGTCCTGGAACACAAAGCCGATGTCCTTTCGGAGCGGTTTGAAGGTCCGCTCCCGGAGGTTCAGCATTTCGTAGCCCAGCACTTTGAGGCTGCCGCCGGTGGTCCTGTTCAGGCCTGCGATGGCCCTGCCGATGGTGGTCTTTCCGGAACCGGACTCCCCCACCAGTCCGAACACTTCACCCCGGGACAGGGTGAAGCTGACCCCGTCTACCGCCTTGAATGCGGGCGTTCCGAGCCTGCCGGGGTACTCGATGGTCAGGTCTCTGGCTTCCACCAGGACTTCCTCTTCCTGGTGCGCCCGGGCGGTCAGTCCTTGCGAGGCGGAGTTGTGCCCGAGATGGGGTACCGCGGCGAGCAGTTTTCGGGTGTAGTCCTGCCGCGGTTCCGCAAACAGGGTGTGGGCGGGCGCCTCCTCAACAACGTCCCCCTGGTACATCACCACCACACGGTCCGCGAGGTCCGCCACCACCCCCATGTTGTGCGTGATGAGCACAATGGACGTGCCGTACTTGTCCCGCAGGTCCCGCAGCAGTTCCAGGATCTCGGCCTGGACTGTGACGTCCAGCGCGGTGGTGGGTTCGTCGGCAACGATCAGTCCGGGATTCAGTGCCAGTGCAGCGGCGATCACCACCCGTTGCTTCTGTCCTCCGGAGAACTGGTGCGGGTAGTAGTTGACGCGGTGTTCCGGATCGGGGATGCCGACCTTGCGCAGCGCTTCAACGGCCCGGGACTTCGCTTCCTTGGCCGAAACCCGCTTTCCGCCGCCGCTTCCCGCATGGGCCCTGATGCCCTCGGCGATCTGCCAGCCCACCGTGAACACCGGGTTCAGTGCCGTGGAGGGTTCCTGGAACACCATGGCAACGTCGCGGCCGCGGATCTGGCGCAGACGCGCGGCGCTCACGCTGATCACGTTGGCCCCATTGATCAGCACGGTGCCGGAGCTGGTGGCGGTCTCGGGAAGCAGGCCCAGGATGGTTTTGGCGGTAACCGTTTTGCCGGACCCGGACTCCCCCACGATGGCGAGCACTTCACCCTTTCCGACCTCCAGGCTGACGTCCTTGACGGCATGGACGGGACCGCCGTCGGTGGCGAAAGTGACCTGGAGGTGGTCGATATCGAGAACCGGGCGGCCGCCGACGGACTCACCACCGTCAGAATGCTGCCCGGACAGCGGGTCGATGTTGACAGTCATGATGCCCTCACTTCTGTTGCGATGGCGGCGGTGTCCACCGGCGCCGGGGAGCTGCCCCCTGTGCTCTTGCGGCCGCGCAGGCGCGGGTCATTGAGGTCGTTGATGCTCTCGCCCACGAGCGTCAGGCCCACCACGGTCAGCACGATGGCCAGGCCGGGGAACATGCCGGTCCACCAAATCCCGGAGGTGGTGTCGGCAAGGGCCTTGTTGAGGTCGAAGCCCCATTCCGCGGCCGAGCTGGGTTCGATGCCGAAACCGAGGAACCCCAGGCCTGCGAGGGTGAGGATGGCCTCGGAGGCGTTGAGCGTGAAGATCAGCGGCAGGGTGCGGGTGGCGTTGCGGTAGATATGGCGGCTCATGATGCGGATGTTGGAGGCACCCACCACTTTTGCGGACTCCACGAACGGCTCGGCCTTCAACCTGACAGTCTCGGCGCGAATAACCCGGAAATACTGAGGAATGAACACCAGCGTGATGGCGGTGCCGGCGGCGAAGATGCCCCCGATGAGGCTGGACTGGCCCCCGCTGATAACGATGGCCATCACGATGGCCACCAGCAGCGACGGAAAGGCGTAGACAGCGTCGGCGATGACCACCAGGATCCGGTCGAGCCACCCGCCCAGGTAGCCGCTGACCAGACCAAGGACGACGCCGACGACGATGGACATGGCCACGGCGACGACAATCACCAGGATCGCGGTCTGCGCTCCCCAGATCACCCGCGACAGGACGTCGTAGCCTCCTACGGTTGTGCCCAGGAGGTGCTTGCCGCCCGGGGCCTGCTGGGTGGGGAAGTTGCCTTCGGCGTCGGAAAGCTGGGCGAAGCCGTAGGGCGCCAGCAGCGGGGCGAGGATCGCCGTCAGGACAAAAGCGGCGGTCAGGATCAGGCCTGCCACCAGCATGCCGCGCTGGAGCCCAACGCTTTTGTTGACATGCGAGATGACCGGCAGGCGCCGGTACCAGGGGGCCCGGGGACTTTCCATGGGGACGGGAACGGCTGGAATGCCCATGTCAGTACCTCACGCGGGGGTCGATCAGCGCGGCGATAATGTCCACGATGAAGTTGGTCATGGCGACGATGATGGCGAGCAGCACCACAATGCCCTGGACGGCGACGAAGTCACGCGCGGTGAGGTAGTTGGCCAGCTGGAATCCCAGGCCCTTCCACTCAAACGTCTTTTCGGTCAGCACTGCGCCGCCGAGCATCACGGCGATCTGCAGCCCCATCACGGTGATGATCGGAATCAGGGCGGGCTTGTAGGCATGCTTGGTGACCAGGCGGTATTCGCTCACTCCCCTGGACCGGCCGGCCTCCACGTAGTCCCTGCCCAGGGTCCCGATGACGTTGGTGCGGACAAGGCGCAGGAAGATCCCGGCCGTCAGGAGTCCCAGCGCCACCGCGGGCAGGACGGCATGGGCCATTACGTCGCTGAGCGCTGCCATGTTTCCGCTCCGAAGCGCGTCCAGCCAGTAGATTCCGGTGGGGGCCGCCAGGGATGTCAGGGCGAGTTCGCTGGATGTTTTGGCCCTGCCTGCCACCGGCAGCCAGCCCAGCCACACTGAGAAGGTCAGCTTCAGCAGCATCCCGGCGAAGAACACGGGGGTGGCGTAGCAAAGAATGGCGAAGACCCGCAGGACGGCGTCGGGCGCCTTGTCCCGGCGGTGCGCCGCCACCATGCCGAGCGGGATGCCTACCAGGAGGGCGACGAGCAGGGCGTTAATGGTTAGCTCCAGTGTTGCTGACCCGTAGGTGGTGAGCATTTCGACGACGGCCCGGTTGTCCGTGAGGGTGCGGCCGAAGTTTCCGGTGGCCAACTGGCCGAGGTATTCAAAGTATTGGACCAGGAGGGGCCGGTCGTAGCCGGCCGCCTGGATGCGCTCCTGAAGCTGGTCGGCGGGCAGCCGCCCGCCCATGGCCGCCGTGATGGGGTCCCCGGTGATCCTCATCAGGAAGAAAACCATGGTGACGAGGATGAAGATGGTGGGGAAGATCAGCAGGAAACGGATCAGGATGTACTGTCCCAGTCCCCCGCCGGAAGATTTTTTGGAGATTGGGAGAAGGCCGTCCGCGTCGCTTGGGGGCGCATCGATGAGTGTTGTCATGGGTACCTAAAGTTGTCGTTGCCGGCGCCGCGGCGCAGGAGTACAGCACCGTGACCAGCGCGGTGGGGCGGGACACGTACGCCTGGTTGCAGGTGCACGTCGTCCCGCCCCGTGTGCGGTCAGAGCCGGATGGTCGCTGGACCTACTTGGACATCACGCCAAGACGGGTTTTGAACGACGCGTCCAGGGTCTTTTCGACTCCCTGGACATCCGTTCCGGCCACCATGACCTGGGCACCCTGCAGCAGCGGCAGCGTGGACAGATCCTTGGCGATCGCTTCCTGGGCCTGGCCCAGCAGTTCACTCCGCTCTGCCTTGTCCGTGGTTACCAGCTGCTTCTTAACGATGTCCGTCACGGCAGGATTCTCGTAGTGGTTCCCGAGGAAGTTGCCGGGGATGAAGAACGGCGTCAGGTAGTTGTCGGCGTCCGAGTAGTCCGGGAACCAGCCGAGCTGGTAGACCGGATAGGCGTCCGCGCGGCGTTCCTTGGTGTAGGTGGTCCACTCCGTGGACTTGAGGTCCACGGTAAAGAGACCTGACTTCTCAAGCTGTTCCTTCACCAGGGCGTATTCGTCTGCAGCGGATGTGCCGTACCGGTCCGTGTACTGCAGCTTGAGGTCAACAGCCGAGGTGATGCCGGCGTCGGCCAGGACCTTCTTGGCCTTGTCCAGGCTGGGCTTGCCGCTGCCGTCACCGTAGAGGCTCTTCAGCGGTTCCGCGGCTCCCTCGAATTCCTTGGGGACGTAGGAGTAGACGGGAGTGTAGGTGTTCTTGAACACCTGGGAGGCGATGACGTCGCGGTCAACGAGGTGCGCGATGGCCTGGCGCACGGCCAGCGCCTTGGCGGGATCGGCCTCGGGTGTCTTGGCGCCGAACGGCATGGTGTCGAAGTTGAACACCATGTAGCGCAGTTCCCCGCCGGGGCCCTTGTGGACCTTGACCTTGGAGTCCTCTTCCAGGTCGGCCACATCGGTGGCCGTCAGGATGCGGCCCGCCACGTCGATGTTGCCCTGCTGAACGTCGAGTTTCAGGTTGTTGGGGTCCGCGTAGTGCTTGAGGGTGGCGCCATCGTTAGCGGCTTTACCCAGCATCCCTTGGTAGTCAGCGTTGGGTTTGAAACTGACCAGTTCGTTCTTCTTGTAGCTTTCAATGGTGTACTGGCCGGCAAAAGGCTTGGCGGCGATGATGGCGTCATCATCCATGATTTTGTCCGCGGGGAAGACTTCCTCGTCCACAATGGGTCCGGGGTTGGACGCGAGGACACCCGGGAACACCTGGTCGTTTGCGGCTCCGAGGGTGAACACCACGGTGTTGGGATCTGTCGCTTCGATCTTGTCCATATTGGCCAGCAGCGAAGCGGGGCCGTTGGGATCGTCGATGGCCTTCACGCGGTTGAACGAGAAAACGACGTCGGAGGAGTCAAGGGTGTGGCCGTTGGCGAACTTCAGGTCCGGCTTAAGCTTCACTGTGAATTCGGTAGGGCTGGTGAAGGAAGCCGACTCAGCGATGTCCGGGGTGGCCTCGGCGGTGCCGGGCTTGTAGTTGAGCAGGAAGGGGTAGATCTGGTTCATCACCATAAACGAACCGCCGTCGTAGGAGCCGGCGGGATCCAGCGTGACCACCTTGTCAGTGGTTCCGTAGGTGATGGCGCCACCGCCGGCGTCGCCGGTGGAGGTTCCGCCGCCGCCCGAGGGGCCTGTGCAGGCTGTCAGTGCAAGCGCGGAGATGCCTGCCAGCGCGATCGCGCCGTGCAGGGCCTTGTTGCTCTTCGTCATCTGTGAACTTTCTGTTCGATGAGTACGCGCCCGCCGGCCATCGTTGGGTGCCTTTGCCTGGACGGGAGCGCGCTGTGCTGATGCCTAGATTCAATCAGAGAGTCAACCCCCAACACGGACCATTTTGTGAGTTGAGACACAAAATTTACCTGAATGATCTGGTGCTCTCATTTGCTGGCGGCACAACGAAGAACGCCGCCCCGGCTGGACCGGGGCGGCGTGCGAAAAACTTTGGTTCTAGAGCGCTGCGCGCTGCAGGGAGCGGGCGGCGTCGATGGTCGCCTGGCCCAAGACCCTGCTGCCCTGGTAGAGGACAACCGTCTGACCGGGCGCGACGCCGCGCAGCGGGTTGGTCAACGTCACCACCAGCTGGGCGCCGGCACCTTCTTCGGAAGGCTCCATGCGGGCCGTTGCGGGAACGGGGTCCCCGTGCGCCCGGACCTGGGCGTAGCAGTCGAACTCTTCGCCTGTTTCCACTTCGGCAATGGGCAGCCCGGCCCAGGACACCTTGATGCCCCTGATTTCGTTGATGGCCAGCAGGGCCTCGGGACCCACCACCACCTTGTTTTCCTTGGGCCGGATCTCGAGGACAAACCGGGGCTTGCCGTCGGCGGCGGGGGTGCCCAGTTTCAGGCCGCGGCGCTGGCCCACGGTGAAGGCGTTGGCGCCGGGATGCTCCCCCACCTTGGTGCCTGTTTCATCCACGATGTCACCGGTGGTCATGTCGATCTTTTCGGCAAGCCAGCCGGCGGTGTCGCCGTCGGGGATGAAGCAGATGTCGTGGCTGTCGGGCTTGTTGGCCACGGAGAGTCCGCGGCGCTCAGCTTCTGCGCGCACTTCAGCCTTGGAGGGCGTGTCGGCCAGCGGGAACATGGAGTGCTTGAGCTGCTCGTGGGTCAGGACGCCCAGGACGTAGCTCTGGTCCTTGGCCCAGTCCGCGGCCCGGTGCAGTTCGCGGTTGCCGTTGGCGTCCTCGATGACCTTGGCATAGTGTCCCGTGCAGACGGCATCGAAGCCCAGGGCGATCGCCTTTTCCAGCAGCGCCGCGAACTTGATCCGCTCATTGCAGCGCATGCACGGGTTAGGCGTGCGGCCGGCCGCGTATTCGTCGATGAAGTCCTGGACGACGTCTTCTTTGAAGCGTTCGGAGAAGTCCCAGACGTAGTACGGAATGCCCAGCACGTCGCAGGCGCGCCATGCGTCACGGGAGTCCTCGATGGTGCAGCAGCCGCGGCTTCCGGTGCGCAGGGTGCCGGGCATGCGGGAGAGCGCCAAGTGGACCCCGACGACGTCGTGTCCCGCTTCAACGGCGCGGGCGGCGGCGACGGCGGAATCGACTCCGCCGCTCATGGCTGCTAGAACTCGCATACTGGCTTTCTGTTGGGGTATTTCCGGCTCCTGGCCGGATGGTGCTGCAGGAAAACGCTGGCTGAGCGTGCTGGTTGAAAAGGCAGGCTCGCGGAAACGATCTTCGCCTATCTATTCTACGGCCTCTGGCAAATGCAGGGTCAGCGAGCGCCCAAACCCTGCCGGGCAACGGTACCGGCCGTCTGGATGGAGGATTCGTGGCCGGCCATTCCTGCCTGCCGCGCCCGCGAATAGGCACCGGGAAGGGCGGCCAGCAGCGCATCGACGTCCTCTGCCTTGGAGGAGTGCCCCAGGGTGAAGCGCTGGGCCCCGCGCGCTGTTTCCTCGTCCAGTCCCATGGCGAGGAGTACGTGGGAGGGCCGGGGCACGCCCGCGGTGCAGGCTGACCCGGTGGACGATTCCACCCCTGCCAGATCCAGGAGGAACAGCAGGGAGTCCCCCTCGCAGCCGGGGAAGGTGAAGTGGGCGTTGCCGGGGAGCCTGCCAGGGGCGGGCGCACCGCGGAGGACTGCCTCCGGCACCTGCTCGCGGACGCCGTCGATCAGTCGGTCGCGGAGGGCGGCGATGCGCGCTGATTCAGCGCCGAGGTTCGCCGTGGCGGTTTCGGCCGCGGCGGCGAAAGCGGCGATCGAGGCGGTGTCCAGGGTGCCGGACCGGACGTCCCGTTCCTGGCCTCCGCCGTGCTGGACCGGGGTGAGTTTGACCGCCCTTCCCAGCAATAGGGCGCCAACCCCTACGGGTCCGCCGATTTTGTGCCCGGAGATGGACATCGCGTCCAAGCCTGACGCCTTGAAGCCCACCGGCAGCGATCCGAACGCCTGGACGGCATCGGAGTGCACGGGAACACCCACCGCGTGAGCCAGTTCCACCACGCGCTCGACGGGCTGGATGGTACCTACCTCATTGTTCGCCCACATTACGGTCACCAGGGCGATGGTGTCCGGGTCACGGCAAAGCTCAGCTTCCAGGAACCCCAGGTCCACCACCCCGTCACTGTCCACCGGAAGCCAGGTGACCTCGGCGCCCTCGTGCCGCTCCAGCCATTCCACGGTGTCCATCACTGCGTGGTGTTCGACGGCGGAGCACAGGATGCGCCGACGCGCGGGGTTTTCGGCGACGCGGGACCAGTACAGGCCCTTGACGGCAAGGTTGTCCGCTTCGGTGCCGCCGGAAGTGAAAATCACTTCGGAAGGATGGGCGCCTGCCGCTGCGGCAAGGGCTTCCCGTGCATCTTCCACGGCGCGGCGGGCCCTGCGGCCGGCGCCGTGCAGGGAGGAGGGGTTCCCGGTGCGGGCAAGTTCACGCGTCAGGGCTGCCAGGGCCTCGGGTGAGAGAGGCGTTGTGGCGGCATGGTCGAGGTAAACGGGCACCCTGTAATTCTAGCCGCCCTCACCTCCAGGCTGCCCGGGGCAGCTTTGGAGCCGCTTCAGGCCGGCGGCAGGATCCTGGCGCAGCAATGGCCAGGCACCTCTGCCGGTGCGACGCGGTCCGCGGAAGCGTCGAAGCGGCTTGCGGCGCCCCGCAGGAAAGCGCCGTTCATGGTGCACACCACGGCCGGATGCCCGTCGGAAAGGCGGTGGAAAGGGCAGTTCGGCAGGAGGAAACCGCCGTCGCCATCCGGCTCCGGACGGTAGCCGCACTGAACGAGGAAGTCCTCTAAAGTCTCGGCCGTTTCGGCCAGGGAACAGCCCTTCTGAAATGACTCCGCAGGCAGTGCGTTGCGGACGGGCTCGCCTTCGGTGGTGGACCGCTCGATCGCTGCTGCCATCAGCTCGCCGGCAAGGTCGTAGTTCCGGTCGGGAACTGACGCCCCGATTTCACCTGCCACCGGCCGGTACATTTTGGCCGGGCGGCCCGAGCCCGGTCCGGACTTCCCCGGCGGCTTGTGGAACTCCACCGCCAGCAGGCCGTCCTGAACCAGCCGGTCCAGGTGAAAGGAGACCGTGCTGCGGGGAATTCCGGTGGCACCGGCCACCTCGTCCCGGCCGACGGCTGCCGGGGAAGCGGCGACGAGCTCGAAAAGCTGGCGGCGCTTTTCATCACCAAGGGAGGCGAGTGCGGCCATCCGGCCCGCCCAGGAAAGTCTGCTCATCGTCCACCAATCCAAAGTCAAGATCTATTGATTATAGACCCTTCCAGGTTCTAAAATAGTAGAACCTACTTTTAGAAGGAGTTAGTTGTGAAAACCACATCAGCACTGGGCGTTAATGGCACAACAGTCATGGACCCGGCCCGGCAGGCCTTCCTGTTGCTGCGGACAGTTTTTACCGTCGCACCCATCGTCTTCGGACTGGACAAGTTTGTGAACGTGCTTGCGGACTGGACCATCTACCTCGCCCCGCACGCCACCGCCCTGGTGCCATTGCCCGCCCAAACCCTGATGTACGTCGTCGGGGTGGTGGAAATTGTTGCCGGCATCGCCGTAGCGGTCCGTCCGCAGTTCGGGTCGCTCCTCGTGGCCGCTTGGCTGGGCGGAATCATCCTCAACCTGCTGCTGCTCGGAGCCTTCTTCGACGTGGCACTTCGTGACTTTGGGCTGCTTGTCGGCGCCCTGGCCCTGAACCGGCTGTCCCGGCGGACCGCCACGCCGTCCAGCAGCTAGCTATCCGCCTCGGGATACGGGCCCGCGGGAGCCAAACCCGGGGCCGGGAACCCTGAAGGCCGGCAGGATCGTTGTCAGGGCAAAGGTCGATAAACTAGGCCGACAGGGCTGCCCCCGCGGACTGGCCACACCGACAGAAGGATGAGTGCTTGACCGAGAGCAGCTCGCATTACCAGGTGCTTCGGGTGGCAGTCACCGCCACCGAGAAGGAAATCAAGGTAGCCTATCGGCGCGCCGCCCGCATTGCCCACCCTGACCACGGCGGGGACGCTGCCGCCTTCCGTCGGGTAACCAGCGCCTACGAAACACTGATCGACCCCCAGCGCCGGAAAGCCTACGACCGCTCCTACGCGGCCGGTACCGCCGGGGAGAACCAGGATTCAGAGCCGCACTTTGATGCACCGCCAGCGGGCAGCCGGGCTTCGGCCACCGTGCACAGGACCGGCGGCAGCCGCAACACTGCGGGAGACCCTCCGATTTACGTCCCGCCCTACGGTTCCCCCGACGACGGCGTGGTCCCCCTCATCCCGCTGGCTGAAGCGAGCCAGCAGGTGCACGGCATGCCGCGCAAGCGCGGGATCTTCGGGGCCGAAGCCCGGATCCAGCGTGAGATGCGCACGGTCCAGCTGCTGACCCGCCAGGTGCTCCCCGCCATCCCTGCGGCGCGGCTCATCAACGGCCTCCAGTCGCCAGCCGACAACAGCCACATCGACCACGCCGTGCTGTCCGGCTACCGGCTGGCGCTGATCGGCTCCATGCTTTTGCCCAAGGGCGCCTACGCGTGGGATGGCAGGACGCTGAACCACGGCGGACGCTCCGTTGCCCCGCCGCAGCTGGCACACCTGGTCCGGGCCATGCAGGACATCTTTCCGGAACTGAACGTCACCGGCTGGACAGTAGTGCACAGCCCGGGCGGGAACCTGCACGAGCCCGTGATCGACCAGCACCGCCGGTCAGCCGGCGCCCTGGAGTCCGTCCGGATCGTCAACGCCGCGGGGATGGTCCGGGGGCTGAAGGAGTTCCTCGCATCCGGGCCGGCTCCCAACACCGTCAACGTTCCTGTCCTGGCCAGGTTGCTGCGCGGCATGCACTGACTGCGTTGACTAGGATGGGATGGTGTTCCGCATCCTCTTCCACGCCCCCGAAATCCCCGGCAATACCGGTAACGCAATCCGGCTGGCAGCCATCACCGGCGCTGAACTGCATCTGGTGGAGCCACTGGGGTTCGACTTCTCGGATGCGAAACTCCGCCGGGCCGGCCTCGATTACCACGACCTCGCCGTCGTCACCGTGCACCGGAGCATCGAAGACGCCTGGCAGCATCTCCAGCCGGAACACGTCTACGCCTTCACGTCAGATGGAACGGCCAGCTACACGGACATCGCGTACCAGCCCGGCGATGTCCTGATGTTCGGCCGGGAATCCGTGGGCCTGCCGCCTGAACTAAAAACGGATCCCCACGTCACTGCCACAGTGCGGCTGCCGATGCTGCCCGCGCTGCGCTCGCTCAACCTCGCCAACGCCGCCTCCATCGCCGTCTACGAAGCCTGGCGCCAGCAGGGTTTCGCCGGTGCGAGGACCTAAGACTCCGCGTCTGGTTCACTACGGCCTGCAAGAGTGCCACACCCTTGGCATGGGCTACTAAAACATTATGGGGCCCGGCCCATCCACCCCCGCAGCTGTGCCGAATCACTTCTGAGAACAATCCACAGCGATCAAGGAGCGGCAGGTGACACTTCTCCGGGAAGGTCCCAGGACAGACCACCGCATCCCCGGCGGCACTGCTAAGGATTCATCTCCTGGAGACTTATGCTTGGTAGTGATGGAAACTCCCAACGCGCCTCATTCCGAGGCTCCGGCCACGGTGACGGAAACACCGGCCGACGTCAGCAACCGACTTGTTGCCCTGCTGCAGCAGATAGGCGAGGGTGACAGCGCTGCTTTCGCGGAGTTCTACCGGCTGACATCCCGCCGCGTCTACGGTATGGCGCGCCGGGTCCTTATCGATGCTGAACTCAGCGAGGACACCACGCAGGAGGTATTTCTGCAGGTATGGCAAAACGCGGGCAAGTTCGATCCGACCGCCGGCAGCCCGCTCGCATGGCTCATGACCATCTCGCACCGGCGTGCAGTGGATAAGGTCCGGTCGTCCCAGTCGGCCACTGACCGCGAAGCCCGCTACGGTGCCAGCACCCAGGACATCGACCATGACAGCGTTTCCGACGAAGTGGGGAGCAGGCTTGAGGCCGAGGCCGTGGTCCGTTGTCTTGGCACCCTGACCGAGACGCAGCAGGAATCGGTCCGCCTCGCCTACTACGGCGGGCTCACCTATCGCGAAGTCGCAGAACGCCTGAACGCCGCAGTACCTACCATCAAGTCCCGCATCCGCGACGGACTGATCCGCTTGAAAACCTGCCTGGGGGTGAGTTGAAATGACCGAAATGAATAACGGACGCAGCGCCCGCCCGGGCGCCTTCGGTGACACCGTCCCGGCTGATCTCGCGTCCGGACGCGCCGTTGACCTGGCCGAGCTGTATGCACTGGATGCAGTGACGGACGAAGAACGCCATGCCATTGAGCAGTACATTTCAACGGCACCGGCGGCTGAACGGGACGCATTCCATGAACGGGTCCGCCAGTCCAGGGAAACGCTGACGCGCACGTTCAAGGTGGAGGAAGAGCCGCCGGCTGACCTTTTCGACCGCATCATCGCCCAGTTGCCCGCCCAGGATGGGCCCCGGGATTCCGGTGCGCCCGCCCCTTCAGCCAGCTTCCCGGCCGCCGGGGAAGACTCCCATGACGAGCTGGCCAAGGCGCGGCAGCGCCGGGCGGAACGGGGCCGTCCGGCCGGCGCCCGCCGCTGGCTCGCCGGAATCGCAGCGGCAGCAGCGATAGCTTTGGGCGGAGTTGGCGTCGGGTCCTACCTTGCGGACCAGAACAACCCCCTGAACCAGGTGGTCCGGGCAGGTGACCTCCGGGAGGCCTCAGTGAACGTGGCCGGGGGCGGTACCGCCAACCTCCAGATCTCCGCATCAGAGGACGCAGCCGTTATCAGGATGAAAGACGTTCCTGCCCCGCCCGAGGGCAAGGTTTACCAGATGTGGTTGATTCCCAAGGACGGTTCAGCACCCGTCTCGCAGGGGTTGATGGACGCCGAAGCACTCTCGAAACCTGCAGTGGTGGAGGGCATCTCCTCTGCCGCAGCGCTCGGGATCACCGTCGAGCCCGTCGGTGGCTCCGTCTCACCCACCCTGCCCACGGTCGCCGCCGCGCCCTTGGACGCATAGAACCGGCCTGGTAGAACCGTTCTGGCAAAGCATCAAAAAGCGCCCCGCGGCCTTCCGGAAGGAAAGCCGCGGGGCGCCTTTGTGTGCCCGGAACGCCTAGAAACCGGCTATGGTTCCGGGCCCGTTGACCGCTACCACATGGAACGCTTCAGCGCTGTGACCCGCAGGAAGCCCGGCACGTGCAGCATTGGCGTGCATGCCCTGGCGCACTGCCGATTCCATGGCTTCGACGTCCGGATGCTGGCTAACGTGGACATGGATTGCCTCCAGCTTGGCCTCCACATGCCCGGTGACGTCGACAAAATGGTTCTCCCGTTCGTCCGGCCCCGCGTACAGCCACAGCCACGGAAGCTTATACGCCTCCAGCCCTGCCTCGGCGAGTTCGGGGTAGGCAAAGGGATTCTCCACGGCCGGATAGACCGCCCGCGTCACGGCCTCCCCCACCGCCAGATGGTCCGGGTGGCTTTTCTGGATCCGCCGCCAGTTCCGTTCCGGATGCATGGAAAGCACGACGTCGGGACGCAGTTCACGGATGAGCTTCACCACACCCCGCATCACCTCATGCGAGGGTTCGAGGTAGCCGTCACGCTGATGGAGGTAATGGATGTCCGAAACCCCCACCAGTTCGGCAGCGCGGCGCTGTTCGGCGTCGCGCATGGCGATGATGTCCGCCCGGTGCGCCGGGTCGAAGCCGCCCGCATCGCCGTCGGTCATGATGCAATAGCTGACCTGCACACCGGCCGCCGTCCAGGCCGCGATGGTGCCGGCAGCACCGAAATCAATGTCATCGGGGTGGGCCGCAAAACAGAGCACCCGTCCAATCCGGTGCGTGGCCGGGTTGAACGGGTTCTCTGCCTGCGCACTGAAGGCAGTCAATAATCAGCCTTTACGCTTCTTGATCTCTGCCGTGGCCTGCGGGAGGACATCGAAGAGGTCTCCGACAATGCCGAAGTCCGCAATCTCAAATACGGGCGATTCGGCGTCCTTGTTTACTGCGACGATTACCTTGGCGGTTTGCATGCCGGCCTTTTGCTGGATGGCACCGGAAATACCGGCGGAGATGTACAGCTGCGGGGACACGGTCTTTCCGGTCTGCCCCACCTGGGCGTCGTGGCTGATCCAGCCGGCGTCGGTGGCTGCGCGTGAGGCTCCCACGGCCGCTCCCAATGCATCTGCCAGTTCCTCCACAGGTCCGAAGTCGCCGTCGAGCCCGCGTCCGCCGGCCACCACGATGCGGGCGTCGGTCAGGTCCGGGCGGCCGCTGGCAACCTTCTGCTCGCGGGCAGTGATCCGGGCCGCGGCTTCGGTACTGCCCGCGGGAACGTCAACAGTGACGGTTTCCGGCGTGCCGGGGGCGGCGGCCGGTTCCGGGACCACGTTGTTGGCCTTGATGGTCAGCACGGACACCGGCGTGGTGGTTTTGCATGCGGTGTTGTAGGAACCGGCGAGGACTGACTTGTGCGCCGTTCCGTCAGCATCCACGGCGACAACGTCAGTGATAACACCGGCATTGAGGCGGATTCCCAGTCGGGCGGCGATTTCCTTGCCCTCGGGAGAGTTGTCCAGCAGCACGATGGTGGCTCCGGTGCTCTGCGCTGCGGCTGAAAGGTAGGCGGCTTTGGGTGCCACAAGGTAGTCGTCCAGATCCTGCACGGAGGGGCGAAGGACAGCGGTGACGCCGTATTCGCCAAAGGCAGCTGAGACCTCGCTGTGCAGTTCCCCGTTGAGAGCAACAACGCTTTCCCCGAGGGAACGTGCCAGGGTCAGCAGCTCAAGGCTGCTCTTCTTGAGCGCGGTGCCGGGGTTGTCAATGAAAACAAGTACTTTTGCCATGTCGATGTTCCCTCTTAGAGCAGCTTCTGGGCGGCCAGGAAGTCAACCAGCTTGATGCCGGCGTCGCCTTCGTCGGTGATGATGGTGCCGGCGGTGCGCGGCGGCCGTTCCTCGGCGTTGGTCACTGTGGTCCACGAACCGGCGTGCCCCACCTGGACAGGATCCACACCGATGTCGGCGAGGGACAGGGTGGTGATGGTCTTGCGCTTGGCGGCGATGATGCCCTTGAAGTTGGGGTACCGCGGCTCGTTGATCTGGTCCGTCACGGACACCAGCGCCGGGAGGGCGGCCTCCACGGTTTCGGAGCTCGTGTCCGCATCGCGGCGGGCGACCAGCCGTCCGCCGTCCACTTCAAGTGACGAGGCGAACGTGACCTGGGGAAGTCCAAGGCGTTCGGCAAGCTGCGCGGGCACCAGTGAGGTCTCGCCGTCGGTGGACGCCATGCCGGTGATGATCAGGTCAACCGGCCCATCCTGGCCCAGGTACCGGACAGCTGCCGAAAGTGCCAGCGACGTAGCGGCTGCGTCGGAGCCGGCAAGGGCCTCATCGGTCAGGTGCACGCCCTCCGTGGCGCCCATCTGAAGGGACTTCTTGACGGAATTGACTGCGCCGGCCGGGCCCATGCTCAGGGCGATGACCTGGTTGCCTGCCTTGCTGCCACCGCGCGCCTCGGCCAGCTGCAGTGCCGCCTCGAGTGCGTACTCATCCAGTTCGGACAGGATGCTTTCGTCACGGTCCGTCGTGTAGCCCTCCCCGTTGAGGTGACGGTCGAACTGGGCGTCCGGTACATGCTTAACCAGGACGATGATCTTCAATGTCTTCTCCACTGTATCGACAGCAGCCTTCCATGCTTGGGGACAGCCAGCCGGGTAGGGTCATGGCCGCGGAATGCCCGGCATACGGGTAGCTCCTAGCTAACCATATAGGCGCACCCATGCGCCGTCTTCCGTTAACGCCTGTGTCAGCCGGGCTGGACAGGGACGTACCGGCTGCAATGACGACGGCGGCGTCCCCGCCGGGTGGGGACGCCGCCGTCGGGCGTTCGCTGGTTCTTCCTGCCTTGCCGAAGCCTGCTGTCAGCTGGCTGCGGCGCCAAGGGTAACGTCGAAGGTTTGCTCCGCGCCGTTGCGCAGAACGGTGATCTTAACCTTGGAATTGGCGGGCTGTTCCCTGACAGCCGCCGTCAGTTGCTCCGGTTCACCGATGGCCAGGTCATTGAACTTCGTGATGACGTCGCCCACCTTGATCCCTGCCTTGCCTGCCGCCGAGTCGGCTTCCACGGTGGCTACGTCTGCGCCCACCGAGAAACCGGAAGCGGCACCGGAAGCAGCCTTCTTCTTGACGCTGACGCCCAGCTGTCCGTGCGAGGCCTTGCCGGTGTCGATGATCTCCTTAGCCACCCGCTTGGCGTGGTTGATGGGGATGCTGAAGCCCACTCCAATGTTGCCGCTCGAGGAGGACAGCGAGCCGGATCCGGCCGAAGCAATGGCCACGTTGACGCCGATGATCTCGCCGCTGCTGTTCACCAGGGCACCGCCTGAGTTGCCGGGGTTGATGGCGGCGTCCGTCTGGATCACATTGATCGAGATCTCACCTTGCTCCGCCGTTTGCTGGCTCTGCCCGCCGCCGGGAGGCGCGAACTGGAAGCCCTGGTCGCCACCCTCAGCGTTGTCGCCCTCTTCAGGGGCGGCGGCCGAGGCGACACTGATGGTCCTGTTGAGCGTCGAGACGATACCGTCGGTCACCGTTCCGGTCAGGCCCAGGGGCGAGCCGATGGCAATGGCGGTATCGCCGACGTTGAGCCTGCCGGAGTCGCCCAGGGTGGCAGGGGTGAGGCCTGAGGCGTTGTCCACCTTGATGACAGCAAGGTCTGACAGGGGATCGGTACCTACCAGCTTGGCAGTGAGCACCCTGCCATCGCTGGTGCGGACTTCGAGGGCGGCGTTGGCCGTCTGTCCGTCGAGCGTAACGACGTGGGTGTTGGTGAGGATGTGGCCTTGGTCGTCCAGGATGATGCCTGAACCTGTCCCGCCGGCGCCGCTGCTTGAAGCACTGATGGTCACCACACTGGGGGATGCCTTCAGGGCGGCAGCCGTGATGGCGTTGACATCATCCTGGTTGTTGACGATGACAGTCCCTGGCTGGCTGTTGCTGCTCGTAGTGGCCGCAGAACCCGGACTGTCGAAGGCCTCACCGCCCGCAACTGTCGCTACTCCCCCGCCCACTAAACCGGCCGCGAGGATGCTGGCCACGAGGGTACCAACGCCAAACGACGCCTTCCTGCGCGGAGCGTCCTTCGGATTTGGGGCCAGGCCGACAGGGCCGCCGGGGGCGTTGTGCTGGCCCTGGCCGTAGTAGCTGTAGTGCGGCTGGGACCCGTGGGCTTCATTCGAAGGCTGGCTTGCATTCTGGCCGGAAGCGGACTCTCCGTAAAACGGCTGTCGCTGGGGATACGGCTGGCGCTGCGGGTACGCGGGGCGCGCTCCGGGAAGCTCCTGCGTGGGGTTGTCCCCCGGGTTCGTCCCGTCCAGCTGTTCGGTGGGGTATTGGCGCGGACCGGAAGTTTCGTTGGCTACGGGGTTTGAGGCTGCTGTGTGGTCCGCATCCTGAAGCTCCCCGGCGTTGTTCCCGGCCTGCGCGGAGTGCTCCTGCCAGGGATCCTGCCGGGCCGGGCCGCGGTTCTCAGGAGAGGCACCGGGGGTTTGGTTCTCAGTCATGGGACTTCCTTTCATCCTCGTCTGAATTAACTATGGACTCCCTGCCTGTAACAAGCTCGGATGTTTGCTGAGAGCTTGCTGTGGACTTCTTCGAGGCCCGTTGGTGCCCCTTCCGGGACGTTTCGCTGGTGGCATATTCGACTCGATGGACGGCCTGTGGGGTGCACCATAGAATCAAGATGATTGCCACAGCGACCTGCGGCTACACACATGCGTGGGGGCGCTGCTGCATTCTGAGACGACCGGTTCGTCCCGAATCGGTGTCAGGCGTGCTGAAGGGTTGCACATGCGGTCAAAGTTCAAACGTATTCTCGCCGTGATCGGCCTTACCGGCCTGCTGGCGGCGCCCGCTGCCGCGGCCTGGGCAGAGGACCCGGTCACCATTCCGTCCGGCCAGAACATCGTGGATAACGCGAATGTCCTAGGAAGCCGGAAGGGTGAAGTCCAGGAAGCGGTCCAGAAGCTCCTCGAGGATGACAAGTACAACCTTTACGTTGTCACCGTAGACAAGTTCACCAACCCGACAGTCCCTGCAGACTGGGCCGCAGCCGTTGCAACAAAGAAGGGCATGGGCAGGTCCGACGCGATCCTCGCGATAGCCAAAGACGACGGCAAATTCAGCTTTGTCCTGAACTCTGCCAGCCCCATCAAGTCCAAACAGGGGGCCATAAGCCAGAACGCGGTTACGGCCAACCTGGCCGGTGGAAACCCCGATTTCGCCCAGGCAGCAATTGACACGGCAGCGGCAATCGGAGATGCCGCCGGTGGCGGCAGCGGCAACGTTCCCTCCGGTGACGGTGCTGGTGCAGCCGTTCTTGTGGGAACGGGCGTGGTCGCCGCGGGTGGCGCCGGGGCATACCTTTACTTCCGCAACAAGCGCAAGAAGGCTGCCGTCCAGGCGTCGAGCGCGAGCTATGGCCCGCAGGGTGCGGAAGTTGATCCGTTGGCTTCCCTGAGCGTAGAGGAACTTCGCCGCAAGAGCGGTTCCCTCCTCATCGAGGCCGATGACGCCATCAAGTCCAGCGAGCAGGAACTCATGTTCGCCCAGGCACAATACGGTGATTCCGCCGTCGGCAACTTCACCAAGGCGCTGGAGGAAGCCAAAGGCCACATGACCGAATCGTTCAAGCTGCAGCAGCAGCTGGACGACCACATCCCTGACACCGAAGAGCAGCAGCGGACGTGGCTGGGCGAAATCATCCGGCGGTCGGAAGCCGCGCTGGCGTCGCTCCAGGAGCAGAAGGCGGACTTCGATTCCCTCCGCGAACTTGAGAAGAACGCTCCACGGGCACTGGCAGCCGTCAACGCCGGGGCCCGCGAAGCGGATTCGAAGATCGCCAGCGCCGAGCAGTCCCTTACGGCGCTCAGGGCAAAGTATGCCGAGAGCGCGCTGGCGCAGGTTTCGGACAACATCCTGCAGGCCAAGGAACGGCTGGCCTTCGTCCAGAATGCTTCGGCCACTGCGGAGCAGAAGCTGGCTGAGGGTGAAGGAAGCCTGGCTGCCGTTGCTGTCCGCGCCGCAGAAGAAAGCCTGCACCAGACGAACGTCCTCATCGATGCAATCGCCAAGGTTTCCTCCAGCCTGGATGAGGCCCGGAGCGGCCTTGAGGCGGCGGTAGTTGATACATCCCAGGACCTTGCCCAGGCAAAGGCAATGATCCAGTCCGGAACCCATCCGGAGCTTGCCGGACCGGTGGCGGCAGTTGAAGCTGCACTGGCCCAGGTGAAGTCCGAGATCCAGGGCGGGAAGATCGACCCCATCGCCACCCTGCAGCGCGTCGAAACCGCCCATCAGTCGCTCGACCAGTCGCTCACGGGCATCAGGGACCAGGAGGAACAGGCCCGCCGGGCCCAGGCCTCACTGCAGCAGACCATCATGTCTGCCCAGGCCCAGATCAGCGCCACCTCCGACTACATCACGGCCCGCCGCGGCGGCGTGGGTACCGAAGCACGCACCCGGCTGGCGGAGTCGCAGCGCAACCTGGACTACGCCTTGTCCATTGCACGCACCGATCCGGTAACCGCCCTCACTTACGCCCAGCAGGCACACGCCTTGGCTGCACAGGCAGCCCAGCTGGCGCAGGCCGATGTTGACCACTTCGACGGCTACGCCAACCAGGGCTACGGCCGCGGCGGCATGTTCGGCGGAGGCGGCGGCGGCGGACTGGGCGGCGCCATCCTCGGTGGCATCCTGATCAACTCCATCCTCAACGGAGGCGGTGGCGGCGGATGGGGCGGCGGCCACAGCGACGGCGGCGGATGGGGCGGCGGCGATTTCGGCGGCGGGGACTTTGGCGGTGGCGACTTCGGCGGAGGCGACTCCGGAAGTTTCTGACGGTCGGAGCCAAGCTTCGACAACCGCATATCCCGTCAGGCGAATAGACGCAGTACACCAACGTTCACTGATTTCAGTGGTCAACACAGAGCAGGACGAAAGGTAACACCATGGTTAAACAGTCCATTTTCGGCCGGGTCGCGCAGCTGGCAAAGGCGAATATCAACTCTTTGCTGGATAACGCTGAGGATCCGCAGAAGATGCTCGACCAGATGGTACGGGACTACACCAACAACATCGCCGAGGCGGAGTCCGCTGTCGCACAGACCATCGGCAACCTGCGGATGCTCGAGGACGACTACAACGAGGACGTCAAGAACTCGCGCGACTGGGGAAACAAGGCCCTTGCGGCGTCACGCAAGGCCGATGAGTACCGCGCCGAAAAGTTCGACAACCTGGCCAAGGTTGCCCTGCAGCGTCAAATGGCCGCTGAGAATGAGGCCAAGGGTGCAGAACCGAGCATCGCTTCCCAGCGCGAAGTGGTGGACAAGCTGAAGACCGGCCTGGACCAGATGAAGGGCAAACTCAACCAGCTGACCAGCAAGCGCAACGAACTGGTTGCCCGTTCCAAGACCGCTGCTGCCCAGGCGCAGGTGCACGATGCGATCAAGAGCATCGACATCATGGATCCCACGAGCGAAGTGGGCCGGTTCGAAGAGAAGATCCGCCGCGAAGAGGCCAAGGTCCGCGGGCAGCAGGAACTCGCCTCGTCAAGCCTTGATG
Source organism: Arthrobacter sp. Z1-9 (assembly GCF_054792695.1). NCBI lineage: Bacteria > Bacillati > Actinomycetota > Actinomycetes > Micrococcales > Micrococcaceae > Arthrobacter > Arthrobacter sp. Z1-9. The sequence continues at coordinate 2,744,884 of NZ_CP096456.1, forward strand.
CGCAGTTCAACCAGCTGGAGGACCTCGGCGAGCAGGTTGAGATCGAGGCACGGCTGGCTGCCCTGAAGTCGGGTGGCACCTCAAAGCCTGCCATCGGCGCCGCTGGTTCTGCCGCCTCCGACGAGTCCACTACAACCGAAATCGACTACGACAAGCTCTGACACGTGGGCAGGGAGCACTCTCCCCAGTAACACATCAAGGAAGGCCGGGGCCGCTGCCCCGGCCTTCCTGATGCCGCGGGTGTGTAGCGTGGTGGCATGGCTACCTCCGACGCAGCGTCCCTCGTCTGGCTGCGTGACGACCTCCGCCTTGACGATAACCCTGCGCTGACCCAAGCCGCAGCGGAGGGCCTGCCCATGACCGTCGTCTTCATTTTGGACGAGGAGTCGGAAGGGATCCGGCCGCTGGGTGGAGCCACCCGGTGGTGGCTCCACCATTCTCTGGCAGCGCTGGCCGCCACCTTGGAAAGCAAGGGTTCGCGCCTTCTTCTTCGCCGCGGGCCGGCGTCTGTTGTCATCCAGGAACTCGCGGCCGAAACGGCTGCCACGCATCTCTTCTGGAACCGGCGCTATGGATTGCCGGAGCGGTCTGTGGATGCCGATGTGAAGATGTGGGCCAGCGTTAACGGCATTCAGGCATCCAGCCACCAGGCCAACCTCCTGTTCGAGCCCTGGACCATTCGCACCGGCGCCGGGGGCCCCTACAAGGTCTTCACGCCCTTCTGGCGTACCTGCCTGGCCCACGGCGAAGTGCGCGACCCGCACGAATCGCCGCACCACCTGCCGTCCCCTGCGTTGGCAAGAGGAGGAGCGCTTCCTCCCGGCGACAACCTGGACAGCTGGAACCTCCTGCCCCGCTCCCCCGACTGGAGCAGCGGCCTTGCAGACACCTGGGAGCCCGGCGAAAAGGGCGCCCTGCGCCGCCTGGCGGATTTCCTGGACGGACCCGTGGAGGACTACGGCACCGGCCGCAACGTCCCGGGGGTGGAAGGCACCAGCAGGCTGTCACCGCATCTGCGCTTCGGCGAGGTCAGCCCGTTCAGGGTGTGGCGTGAGATCCGGCAACGGTTCCCGCGCAAGATACCGGCCGACGTCGGAATCTTCCGTTCAGAGCTCGGCTGGCGGGAATTCTGCTGGCACCTTCTGTACACCAACCCTGAACTCGCCACCCGCAACTACCGCGCTGAGTTTGACCGCTTCGAGTGGCAGTCGCTCACTGGTGACGAGCTAGGGGCATGGCAACAGGGCCGCACCGGTTATCCCCTCGTTGACGCCGGGATGCGGCAGCTGTGGCAGACAGGCTGGATGCACAACCGTGTGCGGATGGCGGCCGCTTCGTTCCTGGTCAAAAATCTGCTGGCGGACTGGCGCATCGGTGAGCAGTGGTTTTGGGACACCCTCGTGGACGCGGATGCCGCCAGCAACCCCGCCAACTGGCAATGGGTGGCCGGCTCGGGAGCCGACGCGTCGCCCTACTTCCGGATCTTCAACCCGGTGACGCAAAGCAGGAAATTCGACCCGGCCGGCCGCTACCTTCGCCAGTTCATCCCGGAGCTTGCCGGCCTCGACGGTAAGACCATCCACGAACCGTGGAAGGCCGCCGGTGTTGCCGGGTACCCGGCGCCGCTCGTGGGGCTGCCGGAGTCACGGGAGAGGGCACTGGAGACCTACAGCAGGCTCAAGGACTAGCGGGCAGCGCCGGCGCCGGCTCTGCGGCGTATTACCGGCTGACCTTGCCCATCAGGGACGCGATGGGCCGCAGGAAGATGGGGCGGGCCAGGAACCAGGCCGCCACCATGACCACAACCGAGGCGAGGAAAACCCAGAACCCGAACCAGCCGTCGCCGTCCTGCACTCCGTACATGTGGTTGAGGTTGCGCAGCGCCCCCGTGGCGAGCACCAGGAAGACGTGCACCGCGATGAAGGCAACAAAGTAGATCATCACGGGGAAGTGGACGGCCCGGGCCCATTCAATCGGGTAGGCCTTGTTGAGGCCGGCGGCCTTCTTTGGCCACGCAGAGGACATCCGCAGGCCAGTAATGAAGGCCAGTGGCGCCGCAATGAAGACCGTAACGAAGTAGGAGAGCAGCTGGAGCGCGTTGTAGTTCACCCAGCCGTTCTCCGTGGGCCAGTTCAGGGAAGCGTACTGCAGGGCGGCCGAGAGCGCGTTGGGGAAGACGTCCCAGCTGGTGGGAACGATGCGCATCCACTGACCGGTAGCGAACAGCAGAACCGCGAACACCAGGCCGTTGAGGATCCACAGGGCGTCCAGCGTGAGGTGGAACCACAGCTCCAGGCTGATCTTCGTTGGCGGGTTCTTTGTTTTGATCAGGCCCTTGTTGTTGCGGGTCCAGTGTCCACTGGGGCGCGTGGTGGTCCGCACTTGCCAGCCCGTGCGGATAATCAGCAGCAGGAAGAAGGCGTTCAGGAAGTGCTGCCAGGCAAGCCAGGCCGGGAATCCTACCGGCGCGTCCGCCGGCAGCTCCGACTGGCCCGGATAATCCGCCACGAAGGAGGCGACGGCCGGCAGGCCCATCAGCCACTTGGCGATCAACACCACGAGGACCAGTACCGCAAGAACCACGGGCACGCCCCAATAAAGTCGGGACCGCTTGCCCGCGGCAGCGCCGGGCTTCTTCGTGGGTGTGGACATCGAGCAACATTCCTCTCGAGAATGACTGGCGAAGTGCTCACGATCTGTGAGGCTCTGCGAAAGAGAATACTAGGAACTGCCGGCATTCAATGAAAAAAGAAGGCCCCATCCGGCTTGTCTGCCGGGCGGGACCTTCTCATAGTTGCGGGGACAGGATTTGAACCTGTGACCTCTGGGTTATGAGCCCAGCGAGCTACCGAACTGCTCCACCCCGCGTCGCTGAAACAACACTACCCTATTTTGGCGGCAGGTTTTTCCACCGCCATTTCAGGGCCCGCTTTCCGTCCCGACAGCTTTGGACGCTAAGCCCTCAGCCGCGACAGCCCGGTCCGACGCTTAAACAAAAAGTCCCGGACACTGTTTCCAGTGTCCGGGACTTCCGTCAGTTGCGGGGACAGGATTTGAACCTGTGACCTCTGGGTTATGAGCCCAGCGAGCTACCGAACTGCTCCACCCCGCGTCGCAAGAACTACTCTACCGGCCGGTGAACAGCAGGCCAAATCCGGAAGGCGTGATCTCCGTCTCGCCGGTCCGGCACCCGCTCCAGATGGAACGGGTGCCGGATGCCGCCGTCGTGGTCAGCTGCTGGGAGAGGGCGACGGCGTGGCTTCGGGTGTTGCCGTAGAGGCCGGCGCCGGAGTTGCCTCCGGAGCGGCCACCGGGATCTTGTTCTCTGCATCCAGGGCCCTCTGGAGCGCCGCTGAGATGCGCTTCTGCGCCTCGCCGTAGGCTGCGAAATCGCCGGCAGCCAAGGCAGCCTGACCGGACTGGATGGCGGCGTTTGCCTCATCCAGCGCCGCGCGAAGTTCAGCCTTGGCATCCGCTCCGGCCGGCGTCTCCGGAGCAGCCGGGTCTGTGGGCGTCTGGCCGTTGTTGTCCGAGTCGCCCGCAGCGGCACCCGAGTCGCCACCGAAAAGCTGCTTCAGCGCTTCATCGAGGGTCGGGGCGAAGCCGACCTTGTCGCCGAAGGCCACCAGGACGCGCTGCAGCGTGGGGTAGGACGTCTCACCGGTCGACTTGAGGTACACCGGCTGGACGTAAAGAATTCCGCCACCCACAGGGAGCGTCAGAAGGTTGCCGTTCAGCACGTCAGAGGCACCCTGGCGGAGCAGGTTAAGCGCCTGGGAAACGGTGGGATCGGAGTTGAACTTGTTCTGTGCCTGGCCCGGGCCGGGGACCTGGATCTCAGGCGGGATCTGCAGCAGCCGCAGCTTGCCGTAGCTCTCGGCCTTCACACCGGCCTGGTTGCCGGCGTCGGAGTCGGCGGCCAGGAAGCCGTAGAGGACGTTGCGTGCGTTTCCGTTGACGATCTGCGGAATGAACGATGACGTCAGCTGGAAAGCAGGCTTATCCTGGTCCGGCATCTGCAGCGACATGTAAAACGGCGGCTGCTTGACGTCATTGGTTGAATCCACCGTGGGGTCGTTCGGTACGCTCCACGCGTCCTTCGTCTGGTAGAAGCTGGACGGGTCCGTCACGTGGTACTCGCCCAGCAGCTGGCGCTGGACCTTGAAGAGGTCCTCGGGGTAGCGGACGTGGCTCATGACATCGCCGGACATTTCCGAGTATGGCTTCAGCGACGTGGGGAAGACTTTCTGCCAGGACTTCAGCAGCGGGTCCTGGTCGTCCCAGGCGTACAGGGTGACCGAACCGTCGTAGGCGTCTACCGTGGCCTTCACAGAGTTCCGGATGTAGTTGACGGTGCTGTTCGGCAGGGCGACCGCACGGCCGGACGTGGTTTGGGAATCAGCAGTCGCGTCCGAGAGCTGCTCCTGCTGGGAGTACGGGTAGTACTGGCTGGTGGTGTAGCCGTCCACGATCCACTTCACCCGACCGTCAACCACCGCGGGGTAGGCGTTGCCGTCCACGGTCAGGTAGGGGGCAACCTTCTCTACGCGCTCACGCGGGTTGCGTTCGTACAGGATCTGCGATTCCGGGTTGACGCCGTCCGAGAGCAGCAGGTCCGAGGACTGGAACTTGATGGAGTACAGCACCCTGTTGAAGAAGCTACCTACGTTCGGTCCACCGTTGCCTTCGAAGGTGTACTGCGTCTCTCCCTCACCTGATGGCCTGTCCTGCTCGCGGGGCGGAGCACCGTCCGGTGCACCCACGATGGAGTAGTCCGGAGAGTACTCGCCGAAGTAGATCCGCGGCTCGTAGCTGGAGTCATCCCCCAGCACACCCGTGGAGGGAATGCCTGATTGCAGGAACTCCGGCTTGCCGTCAACGGTGAACTTGTTGCCCTTGGCTGCCACCACGCCGTAGCCGTGGGTGTACACAACGTGCTGGTTGAGCCAGCCCTGCTGGTTTGTTTGCACGTTGGTGGGGTTCAGCTCGCGGACAGCGATAACGGTGTCCTGGATCTGCCCGTCCACCTCATAGCGGTCAACGTTCAGGGACTCCGGGAACCGGTAGTACGGGCGGTACTGTTCCAGCTGCGAGAACGCGTCCGAGATCAGGTTCGGGTCCAGCAGCCTGATGTTTGCCGTGGTCTGGGCATCCGGCGCCAGCGCGCCGGTGCTGGCGGTGTTGGTGGCATCGTAGCGGTCCACCTGGATGGCATCCAGTCCGTAGGCGGCACGCGTGTTGTCGATGTTGCGCTGGATGAACTCCTTTTCCAGCGTCTCTTCCGACGGGCGTACCTGGAACTGCTGGATCACCCAGGGGTAAACGCCGCCGGCCAGGATGGACGTGATGACGAGCATCGCCGTGCCGATCACAGGCAGGCGCCACCGGCCGATAACGGCGGCCACGATGAACAGGATGGCGACGAGTGCTGCGGCCACCGCCAGGATGGACTTCGTGGGAATCACGGCGTTCACGTCCGTGTACAGGGCGCCGGCCCAGCGTCCGCTGTTGCTCTGGACGGCCGAATAGCGGTCAAGCCAGAAGTTGATGCCCAGGAGGAGCAGGAAGACGGCACCCGTCACGGCGATGTGGATCTGGGCGGCGCGGCTGGTGAAGACGCCCCGTTCCATCAGCCGGATACTGCCGTAGAGGTAATGGGTCAGGATGCCAGCGATGCCGGCAATCACCACCACGCTGATCAGGAACCCGGTCACGAAGCCGAGGAACGGCAGCGTCATCAGGTAGAAGCTGATGTCCAGATTGAATTCCGGATCCGATTTTCCGAAGGGTTCCTGGTTGAAGAAGAGAAGGACCCTCTGCCACTGGCTGGATGCGGCGCTTCCGGCGAAGAGGCCGAAGAGGACCGGCAGGCCCACCATAACCACCCGGCGGACAGGTTCCAGCTGCGCCTGATAGCGGTTGAGGTTGTCGCGGATTTCCGAGTCGGGGGCGTACACCGGCCGGGACTGGTAGGCGATCCGGATGGCGAAGAAGACCGCAAGGAACATGATGGCGAACCCGGCAGCAAAGATCCCGATCCGCGCCAGGTTCTCGGTGATGAACACTTCGATAAAGCCGAGCTGCCGGTACCAGAGGACATCGGTCCAGACGTTGGCAAAGAAAATGAAGCCCACAACTACCAGGGCAACAACGATCAGGGTGGGCGTCAGCGCGCCGCGTCTTGAAGGGGGTTTACCTGTGGACATGGTGCTGGCGGGACGGGACAAACTCGGTACCTCATAGCTGGTCGTCAGAATATTCGAAGCGGTGCGTGCGAGCGACGTACTTACCGGTCAAACGCTGGTTTCGTCCGTCTTAATTGCCACGAGTGGCAGTAATGCTTAGTTCCTGCCCAGTCTAGTTGCTTGTGCATGCCGGCAGGCCGGATGTGTCCCCGCCGGAACCGGCAAGCTCGACGGCGCGGCGGGCCTCCGCGAGGTTCTCGACCTTGACCACCTGGAGACCGTCGGGAATATTGCCCACCACTTCCCCGCAGTTGGCAGCGGGAGCGAGGAAGAGCGTGGCTCCCCCGGACCTTGCACCCTGCATCTTCTGCCCGATGCCGCCTATGGGCCCCACCAAACCGTCCGGGGTTATGGTTCCGGTGCCGGCCACGTGTTTTCCTCCTGTGAGGTCCCCCGGGGTGACTGTGTCGATGATGCCGAGTGAGAACATCAGTCCCGCGCTGGGGCCCCCGACCTTTTCGAGCGAAATCTCCACGTCGAAGGGGAACGTGAACAGGTACTTGAGCATGACACCCAGGATGAAGCGCCCCGCACCGTTGTCTTTAGGGGTAATCACCTGCGTGACCTGTTGGCCACCGCGCTCCACTACCACCGTGACTGGCGCACCCTTGCCCGCAGCCAGTTCCTCCTGGATGACGGCCAGTGAGGTGATTTCCTTGCCGTTGATGGTCTCGAGGATGTCCCCGGGCTCAATTTTTCCGGCGGCGGCGGAACCTTCGGAGAGGTCTGCCGCCTGAAGCTGCTGCCCGAAGGGAATGTCCAGCTCATTGAGGGCCGAGGCCACCGCGTTCTCCTGGGACGTGGTCATGGCCACTGAACTCTGTTCTTGTGCCTCTTCTTTGGTTGTACCGGTGGGGTAGATCAATTCCTCGGGGTACACAGCCTTTGACGGGTCCAGCCAGGCGGAGAAAACGCTCAAAATGCTCACAGGGCTGGTGGGGCCGCCGCTCACGTAGACGGTGGTCAGATCGAGGTTGCCCTCTGCCAGATAGGATTCACGCCCGGTGACTTTGATGACCGGGCTTCCCTGGCTCTGGCCCAGGGTGTTGTACGTAGGACCGGGTGTTTCGACGACGTACGGGACCGGCAGGGTGCCCACCGCGATTCCGAGCACCAGGGCCGCCACTCCGGCCACCATCATGGCCGAGGTTTTCCTGTCCCGGCGCCCCGGGCTGCCCGGGAACAGTGGAGTGTCAGCCGCTGGGGAAGAGCTCGGGGCATTGGCGGGCGCGCCGCCTTCAGGGCCGCCTGGTTCCCCATCCCAGGGAACGGAAGAGGGCTCGGCAGCGTGGTCCTCTGAGGGGTGGCCGCCACGGGTTGTAGTCACTGAACCAACACTACGCGGTGCCGGCAGGCGGAGTTCTTTGCCTACAGCGAACGGCAATGCACTCCGGCAGACAGCCGACCAGCACCGGGGTACCGTGAAGGTTGATTAACAGTCACACCGACGATCGGCGGGATCATGACCTCCAACCCACTTAATCCGTCCAACGGCGACGACACCCCCAAGGACCCGTTGGCAGAGATGCTGCAAAACCTGATGGGCGGCAAGGGGATGGAGAATTTCGATCCTGCCGAGCTGGCGAAGGCTGCCGGCCTTCCCAACGACCCCAACCTCCTGGCCCAGATGTTTTCGCAGGTCCAGGCGATGATGAGCGTGCCGTCCGAGGGTCCGGTGAACTGGAAGCTGGCCCACGAGAATGCCCGGCGGGTCGCGGCAGCCAGCGCAGATCCATCGGTCACGTCGCAGCAATCCCGTGAAGTGGACGAGGCCCTGCGGCTCGCTGAACTGTGGCTCGACCCCGTCACCGATCTTCCCGCTACAGGCCTGATCGGCCGCGCGTGGTCCCGTGCGGAGTGGGTGGAGGCGACCCTTGGCACCTGGAAGAGGCTGACCGAGCCGGTGGCCAACAGCATCGCCAATGCGCTTTCATCCGCGATGACCGAACAGATGCCTGAAGAGATGAAGTCCATGATGGGCGGAGCCTCGTCAATGCTGCAGAACATGGGCGGCGCCATCTTCGGCATGCAGCTGGGGCAGGCCATCGGCGCCCTGTCCACGGATGTGGTCAGCTCCACCGACATCGGAGTACCCCTCGCCGACCTTGAGATGGCGCTGCTGCCCATCAACGTCGCCGCTTTCGGCCAAGGGCTTTCCCTGCCCGAGAATGACATTCGGCTCTTCCTCGCGGTCCGGGAAGCTGCCCACGCACGGCTCTTTGTCCAGGTTCCCTGGCTGCGGGGCCACCTGCTCGGCGCCATCGAGGCCTACGCGAGGGGCATCCATATCGATACCTCCCGTATCGAGGAACTGGCGCGGGATCTTGATCCCAGCAATCCCGAGGGTATCCAGGAAGCCCTTTCGCAGGGCGTATTTATGCCCCAGCGGACACCTGCCCAGGAGCAGGCCCTGGAGAAACTGGAAACCGCGCTCGCGCTGGTGGAGGGGTGGGTGGACGAACTCACTGCGGCGGCTACCGAAAAGGTTCTTCCGTCTGCGGGCGCCCTCCGGGAAACCGTCCGTCGGCGCCGTGCCACGGGAGGTCCGGCCGAGCACGCGTTCGCTTCGCTGGTCGGTTTGGAACTGCGCCCCCGCCGGCTGCGGGATGCGGCCACACTCTGGGCCACGCTGAAAGAAGAACGCGGCATTGAAGGCCGGGACGCGATCTGGCACCACCCGGACCTGCTGCCCACCGGCGAGGACCTGGATGATCCCCGCGGGTTCAGCGGACGCCGGAAACTGGCCGAAGCCAGCGACACGGAGGTGGACGACGCCCTGCAGAAGTTGCTGAGCGGCGGGTTTGATGATGCCTCGTCCAACGGAAACAATGACGCCGACGGCGGGCAGGACGGGAAGCCGGCCGAGGACCCGGATGCCGACGGGCAGGACGGCGGGCCTAAAAGCTAAGCCGGCCTAATCGGCGTCGTCCGCCCAGCGCTCCCCGCCTGGCCGGACGGCACCGGTTCCGTCACCCGCTTCACTGCCGGGAAGGCCCCGGGCCATGGCAAAGGAGACCCCTTCCAGGAAAGCCTTAGCCCGTGCGGTGTCCGGGTATTCCTCCAGCAGCTTCCAGAACGCCGCATTGTGGCTGGCCACCAGGAGGTGGGCGAGCTCATGGAGCAGTACATAGTCGATCACCCACTGGGGCATGGGGCGGAGCTTGTCCGAAAGGCGGATAGTTCCGTCCGCGGGGGTGGCCGAACCCCACCTTGAATTCTGGTTGCTGACCCAGCGCACCGACGCCGGCACGGCTTTTCCGCCGAGGTACCGTTCGGACAACTGGGCGGCGTGGGCGGCCAGGGCGGCGTCCGAGGCGGGGCGCTTGCGGCCGGAAGCTGAACGCCGTTCCCCCTGGCGATGCAGCTTGGCCAGCATCCGCTGGACCCATTCCTTTTCCTGGGCAGCCGAGAACCGCGCCGGGATGGCCACGACGGCCGTCCCGTTCTCCCAGAACGCCGCAACGGTCCGGGTGCGGCGGGCGGAGCGGCGCACCTCTACCGGCGCGCCGCCCTCGGTGGTGATCACAGTGCGGTGCTTTCCACCAGGACCCGCAGAACGTCTTCCCCGTAGCGTTCCAGCTTTGACGGCCCCACTCCCGCCAGCGCCGCAAGTTCTTCCAGGGAGGTGGGCCGGGCTTCGGCAATGGCTGTAAGCGTTGCGTCGGTGAACACGACGAAGGCGGGAACGTCCGCGGACAGCGCCACCTCGCGCCGCCAGGTCCGCAGGGCGTCAAAGGTCTGTTCCTCATAGCTCGGCGGGCAGGCGTTGCACCGCCCCACTTTGCGTTCCGCCCCGGTGGCCAGCATGCTGCCGCAGACCCTGCAGACGGCCGGGGCGGCCGCCTTGCGGCGGGGCAAAGGCCCCTTGCCCCTGATATTTGAGCCTGCGACGGAATCCGGGCGCAGCCCGTCCAGGAACCTGGAGGGCTTGCGGTTGGCCCGGCCCCCGGGAGTCCTGGCCGTGGACCAGGACAGTGAAAGGTGTTCGCGGGCCCGCGTGATCCCCACGTAGAGGAGCCGCCGTTCCTCGTCCACGGATTCCGGGGAATCGGCAAAGGAGATGGGCATCAAACCTTCGCTGAGCCCCACCAGGAACACCGCGTCCCATTCCAGGCCCTTGGCCGCGTGCAGCGAGGCGAGGGTCACGCCCTGCACTGTGGGTGCATGCTGGGCCAGCGAACGCTCCTGGAGTTCGTTCACAAAGTCTGCCAGGCCAAACTCCGGTCCACGTGTCTGGACGAGTTCGTCCGCGAGGGCCACGAGCGCCGCGAGGGACTCCCAGCGTTCACGGAGCGCACCGCCGTTGTGGGGTGCTGCCTCGGTATAGCCGAGGGACGCAACGATGTCCCGGACCAGCTGGCCCAGAGGTTCCGGCGACTCCGCCGGGACCGCCCGGGTGGCTGCCCGCAGCTGGAGGATGGCATCGCGTACTTCCTTGCGGGCAAAGAAGCGCTCTCCGCCGCGCAGCTGATAGCCGATGCCGGCGGCAGCAAGAGCCTGTTCATAGGCCTCGGACTGCCCGTTGGTGCGGAACAGGACAGCCACCTCGCTGGCCGGAGTGCCGGCGTCGAGCAAGGCCTTGATCTTTTGTGCCACCGTGGCAGCTTCCGCTTCATCGTCCGAGCACTCGGTGAACTGAGGGGCAGGCCCGGCCGGCCGCTGGGCCACGAGCTGGAGCGGGGCAGCCCAGGCGGCATCAGCGGCAGCTCCACTGCTCCGCCTGGCCGCAAGGAGATCGTTGGCGAGCTTGACCACCTGCGGCGTGGAGCGGTAATCCCTGATCAGTTTCACGACGTTGGCCTGCGGATAGCGGGCCTTAAATTCCAGGAGATGCTTCGGTGAGGCCCCGGTGAACGAATAAATGGTCTGGCTGGCGTCCCCGACGACGCACAGCTCGTCCCGTCCTCCAAGCCACAGTTCGAGGAGCCTTTGCTGCAGCGGGGAAACGTCCTGGTACTCGTCCACCACAAAGTGCCGGTACTGCTCGCGGACGGTGGCGGCAACCTTTTCGTCCTCCTGCAGGATGCCCACGGTGATTAGGAGGACGTCCTCGAAGTCAATGACATTGCGGTCCGTCTTGACATCTTCGTAGGACTGGAAGACCCGGGCGACGGCGGTGAGGTCGAAACCGCCCGGCGCACCCCGGTCCTGCGCGTTTTCAAGGTAGTTGGCGGGCGTCAGCATGGACACTTTGGCCCACTCGATTTCGGAAGCAAGATCGCGGATGGAGGCCCTGTCCGTGCTCAACCGAAGCCGGCGGGCTGCCTCGGCGAGCATCTGGGCCTTGTGGTCCAGCAGGTTGGGCAGCGTCCCGCCGACAGCCTGCGGCCAGAAGAACTGCAGCTGGCGCAGTGCTGCTGCGTGGAACGTACGGGCCTGGACGTTACCGGCCCCAAGGTCGCGCAACCGGCTGCGCATCTCCGCCGCCGCGCGGGCAGTGAAGGTCACGGCCAGCAGCCGCTGGGGAGTGTAGACGCCGGAGTGCACACCATAGGCGATGCGGTGGGTGATGGCCCGTGTCTTTCCCGTGCCGGCCCCGGCAAGGACGCACAGCGGGCCGTTAAGGGTGCTGGCCACTTCGCGCTGCTCGGCATCAAGGCCGCCCAGGATCCGGTCCTCCAGGGAAGCTGCGCCATCAAAATTTTCTGTAGTCACTTTGCTGCTTTTTCGTCTCGACTACCGCGTGTTGGAGTCTGATGGATAAGTAGGGCTTCAGGCGCCAACCCGGTCCTGAATACGTCCGCCGAACCAGTGCTCTATCAGGGAGCGGGCAATCGACAGCCGGCTGGAGATGGTGATCTCTCCGGTGAGCACGGCGTCCTGGAGTTCCTCACGGCTGAACCAGCGCGCCCTGGTCACCTCCACGCCGTCGGGTGTTGCCTCGGCGTCTTCGGTGACGGCGGTAAATCCAAGCATAAGGGAGGCAGGGAACGGCCAGGACTGCGAGCCAAGGTACTGGCACGCGGCAACCCTTACTCCCACTTCCTCCTGGATCTCCCGGACCACTGCCTGCTCCAGGGACTCCCCCGGTTCCACGAACCCTGCCAGCGTTGAATAGTTCCTGGCATCACGGGCCCCGCCACCGCCAAGGAGCAGGCGGCCGTCCGGGCCCACTACGGTAACGATGATGGCGGGGTCGGTCCGCGGGTAGTGTTCAGACGAATCGGAAGGGCAGCGCCGCACCCATCCCCCGGCTTCCACATCGGTGGGCGAACCGCAGCGCGGACAATGCGTGTGCGTGGCATGCCAGTTGGCAATGGCGCTGGCTTCAACAAACAGGGCTGTATGTGTTGGGCTCAGTCCGGCGGCAACGTCCCGGAATCCTGCCCACGAAGCATCCGAGGGTATCCCGGCAGTTCCAGGCTCCGCCGCTTCCCGCAGGACGAACAGCAGCAGTTGGGTGCCCGGGGCAAGATCCGAATCGGGCAGGGCGGAACCAAGGTAAACCGTCAGCTCCGGCGCGGCACCTGCGGCGGCCAATGCATCAAGGAGCGGCCGGGCCGCCGCGATGAACAGCCCGCCGCCGTGGATCAGCCCCTGCCTGCCGGAGAGGACAACGGCCAACGTGTCCGGAGCGGCGAGTAGCTCCTCCACCATTCCCGGTTGTGCCCGGGCGACAGATCCGCGGTCAACCAGCGCGGGGGGCACCGGAAGTACCGTGTCCATCAGGTGGTTCGCCGGCAGCCGGGCCGCCTTGCCCAGGTTGACCGGTGCTACAGACTCCGCATGGCTCATGTGTCCACCGTACTGACTGGGACCGACAATTGATATTTGGGGCGCACCACCCCCTTGCCGGGCTCCCCTGCCTACCCGGATTTGGACTATATCTGAAGACTCGCCGTCCTTGGACCGGTATCTTCGACTGGACGCAATCTACCGTGGAACGGTGAGAAGAAAACCGATTGAACTGGCAGCCGTTGCAACCGCGGCAGTCCCCGGACTGACCCCAACGGCCGTTGGCTCTGCCCCGGATGACCCTGCGGACTTCGACTCCGCCCTGCTGCTGGATTCCGAGGGCAAGCGCTGGCGTGTCCGCTCACCGCGGCACGCCGAGGCAAGCGCCCGGCTCGAGACGGAATTCCTCGTGCTGCGCGCCTTCGCCCCGGCGATCAGGGCCGAACTTCCCTTCCTCATGCCCACAGTTGCCGGCAGCGTGCGGCTGGGAACGTTGAGCACGTTTGTCTACTCGCATCTGGCCGGCAGCACGCACAGCGTCGAGGAACTGACCGCAGGCCCGGACGCCCTCGCCCGTGAAATCGGCGTCGCTCTTGCCGCCATCCATGACCTTCCCCATTCGCTGGTCAGCAACGCCGACCTGCCCAGCTACACCCCTAACGAGTTCCGGCAGCGCCGGCTGAATGAACTTGACCAGGCCGCGACCACCGGGAAGATCCCGCCCGCCCTGCTGCTCCGCTGGGAACACGCCATGGAAGACGTATCCCTGTGGCGCTTCAACCCCAGCGTGGTGCATGGCGACCTTCACGAGGACAACCTCCTGGTGGAAGGCCAGCGTGTGACTGCGGTCACCGGCTGGACCGATTTGAGGATCGGTGATCCTGCCGACGATTTCGCCTGGCTTGTTGCCTCCAATGAGCAGGACTTTGTCAGCGCGGTACTGGAGGCCTACACGGCCGGCCGCAGGGATACCCCGGACAACCACCTCCTGCGCCGGGCAGCACTTTCCGCGGAGTTCGCGCTGGCCCAGTACCTGGTGAAGGGGATCGCCTCGGACGACCCCGGCATCATCTCAGAGGCAGAAGAGATGCTTGGCACGCTCGCCCGGGACATCGAAGAGCACGGCGGGCAGCCGATCAGCGTGGAGCCCCAGCCGCCGGCGGGTGCACCGGCTGCTGGCTTCCCCACAGTGGCGGAAGCGGGCGCCACTGCCGCAGGCACAGACACAGCCGCAGCCGCAGCCGCAGGCAAAGTGCCGGCGGTCATGGCGGCCGGCGCCGGTCCTTGGGGTTCCGCGCCGGCCGTTACGGTAGCACCGCTGCCGGTCCCGCCGGCGGTCCACGTCACCGCTATCCCGGCGGAAGCCCCGGCTGCCTCCGCAACAGGGAAATCCGCGGGGAACAACGGGCCGACGATGGACAGCGGGCAGGCCAAGGCGGAGGACAAGAAGGAACTGGACGATACCTCCACGGCTGCCATCTCCATCGTCGACGTCACGAAGAACTGAGGGCAGCGGTCACGATCTCCTCCAGCTCGCCGGCTGTACCAATGTCGTGGGGCCGCACAACCTCGTTGTCCGCGACGTAGAAGAAGGCCGCCCGCACTTCCTCGAGCGGCACCTCCTTCAACCGCGCCCAGGCAAGCCGGTACACCGCGAGCTGCACGGACTTGGTCCTGAGCTGCGCCGCGGACGGGCGCCGTCCGGTTTTCCAGTCCACGAGGTCCCACCGGCCGTCGGCGTCCCGAAAGACCGCGTCAATGCGGCCACGCACCACGACGTCGCCCACGCGCGTCTCTACCGGAACCTCAACAAAGGCGGGCGAGCGTTCAGCCCAGGGCGATGCCTTGAAGGTTGCCACCATGGCGTCAAGGTCGTAGGCAGCATCAAGGTGGTCGTCCGAGCCGGGAGCTTCACCGAGGTCGAGCATTCCGGCGGCGCCGAAATACTCCTCCACCCATGCATGGAAGGCCGTGCCCTTCCGTGCTGACATGCCGGGTTCGCGCGGCACGGGCCTGCGGAGCCTGCCAAGCACCGCGGCGGGGTCCTCCCGCAGTTCCACCAGGGTGGATGCGGAGATGTGCCCGGGCAGGTGCACTTCGCGGCCGGCACTCCTCCTGGTGCGCCGCTCCAGCAGCAGCGCCGCTTCCCGGGCCCATCCCCGTGCCACACCTGTCAGCTCCTTACGGGGATCAACCTGCCCCGCGGGTACATCTGGTGGAAGCAGGCCCGCAAGGGCTTCCCCGTCCCGGTTCCCCAGGGCGGCAAGTACCTTGGCGGCGGCTGTCTCCATAGCCTGCCGCCGTCCGCCTGAAAGGCGAAGGCGGTTCCCGGTGCGCGGGTCCACAGGCCCCTCCAGGGGGTCGTAAGGCCAGGTGGCAACTTCCGATTCAAGGGTGAGCGGGCTCTCCTCCGGAAGAGCGGCTTCCTCAAGCGACCCCGGATGGACTGTCGCAGCAGCCCGCTGCCCACCCCCGGTCGCCTTGGTGAGTGCCTCGAGTTCGGAGAGGAACGGTGACATGTCGGCACGCCCCGCCCTCGAGCCCACCCACGCAGGGCTGGACGCCCAGAGGACGTGTTTGGCCCTGGTGTAGGCCACGTAGGCGAGGCGGCGTTCCTCCGACTCCCCGTGCGCTTGGACGGCCGACTTGAAGTCCTTTTCCGCGTCCAGCCAGCCCTTCTGGTCAGGCTGCTCGAGGTCCCACTGGGGAAGGTCGGCACGGTCACCCCGGAGCGGCCAGGGCAGGGCAGCCGAGCCGCTGCTCCACCGGGAGTCCCTGTCGCTGGGGAAGGCCCCGGCATTGAGCCCGGGGACAAAAACCACATCCCATTCGAGGCCCTTCGACGCGTGGACTGTCAGCAGTTGCACAGCCTCCCGGTTCACTTCACTGGCCGGCGCTTCCAACCCGTTTTCCTCAGCAGCGGCGGCCTCCAGCCAGGACAGGAACGCGAGGATGTCCACACGCTGGGACGTGCGCAGGAACCCCGCGGCGGCGTCCTGGAAGGCGTCAAGGTTGCGGCGGGCCTGGTGGATGCTGATGCCTGGCCGCGCGGCCACTTCGATGTCCAGCAGCATGGACCGCTCAACCTCGCCCAGCAGGGTGGTGAGGTCATCGCCGAGGTAGCTCCGTAGCTGCCGCAGTTCAGTCGAGAGCCGGGCAAGCCGGCTCCGGGCACCGGCACTGAGCGACCTGCCGTTGGCGGACGCCCAGCCCTCCCGGGGCAGCCAGTCCAAGGCTTCCACCAGGCTGGCGCCGTCGGTCAGATCGCTCTCGAGGACCGTTTCACTGGCTTCGTCCGGCTGCTCGTCAGACTGCTGGGCGACCTGTCCGCGCCGCCGCGCCAACTGGCTGGACCAGTCGCGCAGCGCCATCAGATCAGCCGGGCCGATGCGCCAGCGGGCGCCTGCCAGGAGGCGCATCAGCGAGTCGGAGCGTCCGGGGTCGGCAAGCACACGCAGGGTGGCCACGAGGTCCACGATTTCGGGGGTATCCAGGAGCCCGCCGAGCCCAACTATTTCATAGGGAATTCCCCTGGCTTCAAACTGGCGACGGATGGTCTCCATCTGTGCGCGCCGGCGGCAGAGCACGGAAAGGGCGGGCGGTACGGGAGTTCCGTCCGGTTTAAGCTCAAAGTCCGTCACCCGGTACTTCAGAACGTCCTCGGCGAGTGCCGACGCTTCATCGACATCCGTCCCGAAGCGCCCCAGCACAACCGTCCCCTCAACTGCGACCGGGCTGGGCTGCAACGGAGGCACATTTGCTGCCGCAGGCCCTCCCCCGCCGGCCGGTCCCCGCTGGGCTGCTGCCTTGCCCAGGGACTCGGACATTACGTTGGCGGCCGAAAGGATGGACCGGCCATTCCGCCAGGCCGTCGTCAGGTAGGACGTGGGGGCAGGAGCCCACGTCCCGGCGCCTGCGGGACCACTGGCCACGGGGAATTCCCGGACAAAGTGGAAAAGCTGCCCGGCCGAGGCTCCGCGGAAACCGTAGATCGACTGGTTGGGGTCGCCCACTGCGGTCACCGCATGCCCGCCTCCGAAGAGCCGGGAGAACAGCACCAGCTGGGCATAGGAGGTGTCCTGGAATTCGTCGAGCAGCACCACCTTGTACCGCTGCCGTTCCATGTGTGCGGCCAACGGAACTTCCTGCGCCACCTTGGCGGCGAGCGCCACAAGGTCTCCGAAGTCAAGGGCGCCCCGCGCCCGCTTCGCTGCTGCGTACCGGCCCACCATGTCCGCCACGCTGGCCCTGGTCCGCAGCATCCCGGCAAGCTCGGCCGCCGACTGTGGCGGGTTCTTCTTTTTGCCCGCCTGGTACGGAAGGGATTCAAATTCGGACAGCCGGGCCATCAGCCAAGCTTCCACGTCCTCGGGTTCCTGGAGGTGCTCCGCGCACTCCCCCGCCAGCTGGATGACCGCCTTCACCAAGGTGGACTTCGCAGACCGGAAGTGGGCGTACTCGCCGTCGTAGGCCTCAACCACTTCGCTCGCCAGCTGCCAGGCCTGCGCGCCGCCGAGGAGGACAACGTCCCGCTCCACGCCCAGCCGCAGTCCGTAATCGGACACGATCCCGCTGGCGAAGGAGTGGTAAGTGGACACCTTGGGCTCGAGGGAGTCGCTGCTGGCCAGCTGCCCGGGGAACAGCTGGTGTGCGCTGTCCTGGCTGGCCAGCCGCTGCAGGGCGGCGAGTTTCGCCCGGATCCGGGACGCGAGCTCGCCGGCGGCCTTGCGGGTGAACGTCACACCGAGGACTTCCTCTGGCCGGACCCAGCCGTTGGCCACCAGCCAGACGACGCGGTCGGCCATGGTGGCGGTTTTGCCCGATCCGGCCCCTGCGATGACCAGCCGCGGCGCCAGCGGCGAACTGATGATTTCCGACTGCTCCCGGGTGGGGACGTTCTTTTCTCCCAGCAGCAGCGAGAGTTCCTCCGGCGTGAACCGTGGTTCGGGGACGTCCGGTGCGGCCACGGCTGTTTCCGCGCTCATTCGGTGACCTGCCTTCCCCGGACGCACAACGGACACACTTCGGGGAGCCGGCAGCCGTGTCCGCCATGGCTTCCCTTCGCTGGATCATGCCGTGCCGGAAATTCGCTGCCGGCCATCACGGCGGCGGCCTCCTGCACCATGTCCAGAGCCCAGTTCTCCTGGGGGTCAAGCGGTTCCTGCTGCTGGATGCCCGGATTTTTTGTTCCCGTTCCAAGTTGGGCGAGTACTGCACCGCCGGGAACGGCAGGCGTACTGCCCCCGGGGCTTTCGCTGAAGCCGCCGGCGAGGACTGCGGCCTGATAGGCGCCCAGCTGCGGGTGGGTGGAGAGTTCCGCCTTACCCGGCTGGCGTTTTCCGGTTTTGAGGTCCACGATGACCAGCCTGCCCTCATTGTCGATTTCCAGGCGGTCCACCTGGCCGCGGAGGACCGCCGCGCGTGCCGTACCGTCGTCTACAGCCACGTCCGGGAGTGCCACCTCAAAGTCCTGCTCGACCCCCAGCAGGCTCCGGCCTTCGCTCCTCATGACCAGCACATACTGGGCAAGCTTGCGGACCATGGCCTCCGCCCGCTGGAAATCCAGTCTCCCCTCCCAGTTGTCCTTCATCCCCAGCGCCGGCCACCGGCGCACCAGTTCCGCGACGTACTCCGATCCTGACGCATCCGGCAGTTCCTGTGCGATGGCGTGGACCAGCGTGCCCAGGCTTCTGGCGAAATCGGTGGCCGCCTCACCTCCTGCAGCCTGCACGAACCAGTCGAGCGGTGACTTCTGGACCGTCTCGACCTTCGACGGTGACACAAATACCGTTCCGCCGGGCGGAACCACGGGATCGGATGAGGTCAGCTGTGGCAGCCCCCACCAGCTTCCGGGATGCGCGCCGGCCACAGGAGGTTCGGCAGCCGCGAGCCGGGCGAGGACCCTGACCGCTTCCTCCGCCTCAGCCGCATGCTTTCCATCCAGCTGGGCATGTTGCCGCAGTTCGGCAACCAGCGCACGCAGGGTCATGGGGCGCTCCACCGGCGTGAACGCCCGCCCCGTCTGGTCCTGGTTGAGGGGGGAGACGTAATCCAGGAAGGAGGACGGCTGTTCGTCCTCCGAGGAGACGGCAGTGCAGATCAGGAGCTCCCGTGCCCTTGACACAGCCGTAGAGAAGCTGCGCAGTTCGTCATACCGGATATCCCGCAAACGGCTCAGCGGATCCCGCTGCAGCGCGTAAGGTACCCCGTGCTCGACGGCGTCCGCGTACAGGGTGCTGCCCAGGAGTTCGCCGCGTAGCCGCGTGTTCGGCCATACGCCTTCCTGGAGCCCTGCCACCAGGACCACAGGCCATTCCCGCCCTGCTGCGCTGGCGGGAGTCATCAGTTCGACGGCGTCGTCCAGCTGGGCGCGGGCGGCCAGCGTGTCCATGGGGAGCTCCTGGTTCAGCAGGTACTCCAGGAACTGCTCCGGTCCGGCACCGGGCATCTGGTCGACGTACCGTTCGGCGGTGTGGAAAAGCGCCATCATGGCGTCAAGGTCCCGGTCCGCGCGGGCGCCATGCGGACCGCCGGACAAGGCGGTTTCCGTCCAGGCAGTGGAAAGACCGGTGGAATGCCAGAGGGCCCACAGCACCGACTCGGCGTTGGCACCCGGTTCGAATGCAGCTTTCCGTCCTGCCTGGATCATGCCTGCCGTGCGGCGCGCCGCACGGCCTTCCATGCCGAGGGTTGACAGGGCTCCCGGTTGGAGCAGGGCTTCGACGAGCAAGGCGTCACTGGTGCGGCCCCCGCCGCCCAGGAGCTCTTCGCGCCTTAAGGACTGCCGCAGCCGGCGCAGCTCGATGGAGGTGGCACCGCCGATGCGGGACGTCAAAAGCGATACAGCCGTTTCGGGTGTCAGCAGTGCGGGGTCAAGCGCGACTGCGAAGGCGTCCAGCAGGGGCCGAACCGCCACTTCGTCCCGGACGGCCGACTCGGCCACAGGCACACGAACCGGGACCCCCTGGCCGGACAGGTAACGCTGCAGCTCGCTGACCTGTCCTCCATTACGCACAATCACCGCGATCTCGGCAAGGTCCCGGCCGTGGTTGATGTGCTGGTCCAGGATGCGCTGGGCCACATACCGGAGTTCATGCACGGCTGTCGGCACGAGATGGGCTTCCACCACTCCCTGCGCGCGGTCCCCCACCGGCTGCTCGAGTTGCCTGGCCAACTGCCCGCCCGCCCGCTGTGAGATACGTGCGGCAACGCCCAACCACGCGTCCGCCAGGGCCTGCGTGTGCCGGTGTGCGTATCGCAGGGGCCGCTCCAGGGCAGGGGCGTGCGGCGACAGCAGGCGCGGCAGTTCGGCCACGAGATCCGGGCGCGCTCCCCGGAAACCCTGGACGACGGTGTCCGGGGAGAAGGCAATGAAGCAGTCCATTCCGCGGGCGATGTCCGCCAGAAGCTCAAAGACGGCAGGGTTGGCCTCCTGCACGTCATCAACAACGATTACCTGCAGGCGCTCACGTTCGGCAGCCAGGAATTCAGGGACGTCCTGGAAGACCTGCCGTGCGGCCGTGATGATCCCGGCGGGATCAAAGGCCTCGGGCATTCTCAGGTCCAGGACGTCGCGGTACTCCGCGTACAACCCGGCTGCGGCAATCCAGTCAGGCCGGTCGCACTGGCTGCCCAGCTGGGCGAGGTCAGCGGCCGTCAGGCCCGACTCAATGACCCGGTCGAACAGCTGCCTCACTTCCTGCCGGAAGCCGCGGGTCTCCAGGGCTCCGGCCAGATCGTCAGGCCACGGCAGCTCCAGCCCTGGCAGGCGGTGGCCTTCGAGGAGTTCCTTGATGATGAGGTCCTGCTCCGGACCGGACAGGAGGCGCGGCGGCCGTGAGAGGGGCAGCACTCCCTCGGCCTTGGCCCGCCGGAGGACATCAAAAGCGTAGGACGCCCAGGTGCGGGCCGGCGTCGTGCTCAGGCTTCTGTCCAGCCGGGCGGTGAACCGGTCACGAAGGGAATCAGCCGCGAGCCGGGTTGGGGCCAGGATGAGCATCCGCTCGGGGTCAACCCCGTCCCGCAGCACCCGCGTGACCGCGGCTTCGATCAGGACAGTGGTTTTGCCCGTGCCCGGCGCCCCCGGTACCAGGACAGGCCCGGATCCCTGCGCCACGTCAACAGCTGCCTGCTGATCGGAGGTCAGCGACGGGGCTTCAGCGTGGATCCGCCGCGGCGGCAGCAGTTTGAGGCCCGGAGAACCGGGCTGGGCAGGGCGTCCTGTCCAGCCGTCGTCCAATACTTCAGCTGCTGTATCGAATTCGGCTTCAAGGCCGGCTGCTGATGGGTGCCGGTACTCGTCGCGGGGACCTGTGAAGGGAACTGTTACTGTCACGCCGACATTCCATCATCAGCCACCGACAATTTATGCAGCCGACGCTCCAACTCCCCCGCAACGGCGTCGATGTGCTCAAAATCTTCAGCTGTCGGCGCCCAGCGTGCGGCGGAAAGGTCCACCCGCCAGGAGCCCTCCCCGGTCCGCAGGCAGGTTTCGTAGTCGCCGGTGAGGGGAGTGCCCTCCTGGAGGTAGTGGCGCAGGGCTTTCACTTCATGGCCCTCCGGGGCCTGTCCGCTCGCCTTGAGGATGCGCCACCACGGGACGCCGCTGCCGTAGTGGCTCATGACAGTGCCGATCTGCCTGGGCCCGCCTGATCCCAGCAGTTCGGCGACGTCCCCGTATGACACTGCGGATCCGGCCGGAACCAGCCTCACGATGGCCAGTACCGCCTCCACATACTCAATCCGCATTGATCCAATCTAGCCGCAGTGGCGCTCCCGGGAATTGTCGGTGGCCCCCGTTAGCGTGGATGCATGAGCACCTGGAACACCCTTCCCCGCGCAGCCTTCGACCTGGAAACCACCGGCCGCAATTCGCGTGCCGCCCGGATAGTGACGGCCTCAGTCACTGTGGTGGACCACAGGGGTGAGGTCATCGAGGAACATGAGTGGCTGGCCGATCCAGGGGTTGAAATACCCACCGAAGCCAGTGATGTGCACGGCATCACCACTGAACAGGCCCGGCGCGAGGGCAGGCCTGCCCGCGAGGTGACGCAGGAACTCGCGGCAGTGCTGCAGGGGCTTTTCGACGCCGGTACGCCGGTTATCGCGTTCAACGCCAGCTACGACTTCACGGTGCTTGCAGCCGAGTCGGCCCGCTACGGGGTCCCGCAACTTACCCGGTTTCCGGTATTGGACCCCTACATCATGAACAAGCAGGTGGACCGGTACCGCAAGGGCAAGCGGACCCTCACTGCCTTGTGCGAAGAGTATGGCGTGGTCCTGGACAACGCCCATACGTCGGCCGCCGATGCCCTGGCTACCCTGAAGGTCCTGGATGCGATGGCCGGGAAATTCCCGAAACTGAGCATGCCCGCCAGCCAGCTGCACCAGCTTCAGGTGGACTGGGCCGTGAGCCAGGCTGCAGACTTCCAGGGCTACCTCCGCAAGACCAAGCCGACAGCCGTCATCGAGGGTGACTGGCCCGTACTCCCGCCGCAGGACGCAAGCGCCGGCGGCTTCTAGCCCGTCAGCCGCGCTGCCTCTGGCGAGATATATTTCACAGTCATATCGCTTCACAAGACGGCTTGGTTTTCGGCACCGAGGATTCGCTGCGACGGCCACTGCAAGCTTCAGCAGGACGGGCGCAACGGCCCTAAGCCGAATCTTCTTCGGCAGGGCGCGGCCCGCGTCCGCGCTTCTTCACCTTCCAGGCCGAAAACACCGAAGTGAGACAATAAAGTTTTGCGGTCACCCCTGCCCCGGCCTTGCTTGACCAGCACCGGGCAGGTGCCAGGCGCCACCAGCGCAGCCTTGCGGCCCGGTTGACTTATGACTCAATGAAAGTGACAACCTGATGAAAATCAAAGCGATGAAGTGGCTCACAACCGCTCCCGTGGCACTCGCCCTCGCGGTTTCCCTCGCGGCATGCGGCTCAGGATCTGCCGAGCCCAGTGGTACGCCCACGGACGCCCTCGCCGGCAGTGACCAGCAGACGCTGGATAAGTACACCACCGCCGACGTCACCCCGGTGGACCAGATCGACAAGGCCAAGCTCGGCCTCAACACCGAAGGCAAGCTTGAGGTGGGCACCCTCTCGGACGCCCCGCCGAACATCTTTATTGACCCCTCCGGCAAGTTCACCGGTTACGACAACGAACTGCTGCGTGCCATCGCCGGCAAGCTCGGCCTTGAGGTCGAATTCGTTGCCACGGACTTCTCGGCACTCCTTTCGCAGGTGCAGACCAAGCAGTTCGACGTCGGCTCCTCCTCCATCTCCACCACGGACGCCCGCCGCCAGAACGTCGGCTTCACGAATGGCTATGACTTCGGCTTCATGGCAGTCGTCGCCAAGACCGACAGCGACGTCAAGGGCTTTGCCGACCTCACCGGCGACCTCCGCATCGGCGTTGTCCAGGGCACGGTCCAGGATGACTACGTCACCAACACGCTGAAGCTTGAACCGATCCGCTTCCCGGATTACGCCACCGTGTACGCCAACGTGCGCAACGGCCAGGTGGACGCGTGGGTCGCCCCGTCCCAGCAGGCTACCGGCCAGGTGAAGGAAGGCGACGGCACCGCCATCGTCGAGTCCGTCGTCAACACGCAGAACTTCACCGCCTATGCCGTGGCCAAGGACAACCAGCCGCTGATCGATGCGCTGAACTCCGGCCTGGATGCCGTTATCGCTGATGGAACCTGGTCCAAGCTGACCAAGGAGTGGTACCCGGACCGCGAGATGCCGAGCGACTGGAAGCCGGGCAGCAAGGCCGCCACGGTTCCCCAGAGCTGATTGAGCCGCAACGTCTATGGATCTCTTGGACCAGCTGGCTGACACCTTCTTCAACTGGGAGGAAATGGCCAAAGTCATTCCCGCCCTGCTTATGGTCGGTTTGCCCAACACCCTGATACTGGCTGTGGCCTCCGGCGTCCTGGGTTCCCTGCTGGGGCTGGCGCTTGCCATGATGGGGATCTCCCGCAACGCGGGGGCCCGGTGGGTGGCGCGCATCTATACCGATGTCTTCCGTGGACTCCCTGCCATCCTGGTGATCCTGGTCATCGGTATTGGACTCAGTCCCATCGCCCGGGAAATCACCGGGTCCCGGAACCCGTACCCGCTGGGCATCCTTGCCTTGACGCTCATCGCGGCAGCCTACATCGGTGAAATCTTCCGTTCGGGCATCCAGAGTGTGGAGAAGGGGCAGCTGGAAGCATCCCGGGCACTTGGCTTCAGCTACGGCAGTTCCATGCGCCTGGTGGTGGTGCCGCAGGGCATCCGGCGGGTCCTTCCCGCACTGGTAAACCAGTTCATATCGCTGTTGAAGGATTCCTCCCTGGTGTTCATGCTTGGCCTGGCGGCCTCTGACCGGGAAATCTTCCGCATCGGAAATGACGCCATGGCCAACACGGGCAACCTCTCTCCGCTGGTGGCCGCAGGCGTCCTGTATCTGATCCTGACCGTCCCGCTGACCCACTTCGTGAACTTCATCGACAACCGGCTGCGTACCGGCAAGCCGGAAAAGAAGGAACCGGATGAGCTGGCAGCACCTATCGGCAAGGGGGCACACGCATGACGGAGTTCGCGTCCGGAACCCTGACCGGCAAGAACCTGCACCTGTCCTTCGGGCACAACCATGTTCTCCGCGGCATTGACCTGCACGTGGAGAAGGGCACCACTGCTTCGGTGATCGGTCCTTCCGGATCGGGCAAATCCACCCTGCTGCGCGTGATGAACCGGCTGATCGAACCCGATCAGGGCGACATCCTCCTGGATGGCCGTTCGGTCCTGAAGGACAACCCGGATGAGCTCCGGCAGCGGATCGGCATGGTGTTCCAGCAGTTCAACCTGTTCCCGCACAAGACGGTGGTGGACAACGTGTCCCTGGCCCTGAGGAAGCTGCGTAAGCTGCCACAGGAACAGGCCCGCGCCGAAGCCCTGGAGCAGCTGGACCTGGTGGGCCTGAAGCACAAGGCCGACGCCCGCCCGGCAAACCTCTCCGGAGGCCAGCAGCAGCGCGTCGCGATCGCCCGGGCACTGGCCATGAAGCCGGAAGTCATGTTCTTTGACGAGGCTACGTCCGCACTGGATCCCGAGCTCGTCAAGGGCGTCCTGGCGCTCATGACGGACCTCGCAAAGGGCGGCATGACCATGGTGGTGGTGACGCACGAGATGGGCTTCTCCCGGAATGTCTCGGACACGGTGACATTTATGGACGCCGGCGTGGTGGTGGAGTCTGGTCCTCCGCAGCAGATCTTCAGCGAGCCCCGCACGGACCGCCTGAAGAACTTCCTCTCGGACGTTCTGTAGCTCCTGGTCAATACACAAAGAAATCCCCGGTTGCATCATGCAACCGGGGATTTTTTATGTCCAGCGGGAAAAGAAATGCCCGACGGCGGAATCAGCCTTGTGCGGCTGCTGCCGCCTTTGCTGCGGCCGGAAGTGCGTCGAAGATCCGGTTCATTGCGGCGTCGTCATGCGCGGCGGACAGGAACCAGGCTTCGAAGACCGACGGCGGCAGGTAGACGCCCCACTCCAGCATCGAGTGGAAGAACGGCGCGTAGCGGAAACTCTCCTGCGCCTGGGCATCGGCGTAGTTGTGCACGCCGCGCGCCGAGGTGCCGAAAGCCACGGAGAAAAGGTTCCCGGCGAACTGGATGGAATGGTCCACCCCGGCCGCGTCAAGGGCGCTGGACAGTGCGGAAGAGAGCTCAAGCGAGCGGACATCGATGTACGAGTACACGTCCCGGGTTGCATGGGTCAGGGTGGCAACACCGGCGGCCATCGCCACCGGGTTCCCGGAGAGCGTCCCGGCCTGGTACACCGGGCCGGTGGGGGCAAGGTGGTCCATGATGTCGGCACGTCCGCCGAGGGCCGCCGTCGGCATTCCCCCGCCGATGACCTTGCCGAAGGTGAGCAGGTCCGGCGTCCAGGGTTCAGCGGCGTCCGGCGCGCCACCGGTGAGGCCCCAGTAGCCCGAGTAGCCGGTGCGGAATCCGGTGAGCACCTCGTCCACGATGAGCAGCGCCCCGTGTTCGCGGGTGATGCGGGACAAGCCGAGGTTGAAGCCCTCGTCCGGTGTTACCACACCCATGTTGGCCGGCGCCGCTTCGGTGATGACGGCGGCGATGTTGGGTCCGTGGGCGGCGAATGCTTCCTTTACGGCGGTGAGGTCGTTGTACGGCAGCACCAGGGTCTCGGCAGTGGTGGCCTCGGTGACACCGGCTGAGCCCGGCAGGGCGAGTGTTGCCACGCCCGAACCTGCCGACGCCAGGAGACTGTCCAGGTGCCCGTGGTAGCAGCCTGCAAACTTGACGATCAGGTTGCGGCCGGTGAAGCCGCGGGCCAGCCGGACGGCCGTCATGGTTGCTTCGGTGCCGGTGGAGACCATCCGGAGCCGCTCGACGGCGGGCACCCGTTCCTGGACGATGGCAGCGAGGTTTGCCTCGTCGGGGGTGGAGGCGCCGAAGGACAGGCCGCGGTCCACCGCCGCGTGGACGGCCTCCAGCACGGCGGGGTGTGCGTGGCCCAGCAGTGCCGGCCCCCAGGAACAAACAAGGTCCACGTATTCCTTGCCGTCGGCATCCGTCAGGTACGGTCCCTTGGCGGAAACCATAAAGCGCGGGGTTCCGCCCACGGACCCGAAGGCCCGTACGGGTGAGTTGACTCCGCCCGGCATCAGCTGGCGGGCGCGGTCGAAAAGTGCCTCGTTGCGAGGATTGCTGGAAGTCATGGTTCCCATTCTCTCAGTTGGCCGGCACATCAGGTGCCGAGCAATTCCGCCACACGGGGGGCCACGGCCGTGCCCAGGAGCTCGATGGAGCGCATCATGGCGGAGTGCGGCAGCGGGCCGTTGCTGTACTTGAGGTCGAAGCGGTCCACGCCCAGGTTTTGCTTGAGCTGGACGATCTTCCGGGCCACTGTTTCCGGCGACCCGACGTATAGAGCACCCTCAGGCGCGCACAGGGCGTCGAACTCCCCCCGTCCGGCAGGTCCCCAGCCGCGCTCAGCCCCGAGCTTGTTCCGCAGCTTCAGCCAGTGCGGGAAGAGTTCCTCCCGGGCCTGCTCGTCGGTATCTGCCACATGGCCGGGCGAATGCGTGGCAACCTGCTGCATCGGGTGGCCGTACTTGGCCATGGCTTCCCGGTACAAGTCCACGAGCGGCCGGAACGAGCGCGGCTGCCCGCCGATGATCGCAAAGATGACCGGATAGCCATACTGTGCGCACCGCAGCACTGATTCAGGTGTTCCGCCGACGCCGATCCAGGTGGGCAGCAGGTGGCGTTCCAGGGGCGGGTAGACGCTGAGGCCGGAAAGGGCTGGCCGGGTGCGGCCTTCCCAGTGGACCGGCTTCTGCGCCCGCACCTTGTCGAACAGCTCCAGCTTCTCTTCGAACAGGAGCTCATAGTCGGCGAGGTCCAGCCCGAACAGCGGGAAGGACTCAATGAATGATCCGCGGCCCAGCATCACTTCGGCCCGGCCGTTCGAGAGGGCGTCCACGGTGGAGAAGCGCTGGAAAACCCGGATGGGATCATCCGAACTCAGGACCGTAACTGCGGAGCCAAGGCGGATCCTGGTGGTGCGGGCGGCAGCGGCAGCGAGGAAAACCTCGGGCGCGGATACCGCGTAGTCCTTGCGGTGGTGTTCACCCACACCGAAGGCGTGGAGTCCGACGGCGTCCGCCAGCTCAGCCTGTTCGAGCAGCTGGCGCAGCACCTGGGCATGCGTCTGTGGGCTCCCGTCCCGGTGCTCGCCGACGTCGCCGAACGTGTTCAGCCCGATCAGGATCCGGTCCGCGCCCACCGGGGCCGTGGGAAGGGGCGGGATTTCGCTCATCGGGACTCCTTCAGCCAGCCGGCCAGTTCAGCTGCCCAGTAGGTCAGCACCATGTGCGCGCCGGCCCGGCGTATGCCGAGCACGGATTCGGTGATGGCCGCACGCCGGTCAATCCAGCCGTTCGCGGCGGCAGCCTCGATCATGGCGTACTCCCCGGAGATCTGGTAGGCCGCCACGGGGACCGGGCTCATCGCCGCCACGTCGGCGACGATGTCCAGATAGCTCATGGCCGGCTTCACCATCACTACGTCTGCCCCCTCGGCGAGGTCCAGTTCAACCTCGCGAAGGGCCTCGGTGCGGTTGCCCGCGTCCATCTGGTACGTGCGCCGGTCCCCCTTGAGCTGGGAGTCCACGGCTTCCCGGAAGGGGCCGTAGAAGGCCGAGGCGTACTTGGCGGCGTAGGCAATAACGGAAGTATTGGTGTGCCCTGCCTGGTCCAGGGCGGCGCGGATGGCGGCAACCTGGCCGTCCATCATGCCGGAGGGCCCCAGCATGTGGGCACCGGCGTCGGCCTGTGCCACGGCCATCCGGGCGTAGATCTCGACGGTGCGGTCGTTGTCCACATAACCCTCGGCGTCCAGTACGCCGCAGTGCCCGTGGTCGGTGAACTCGTCCAGGCAAACATCGCTCATGACCACCAGATCGTCACCGACCTCTGACCGGACATCCCGGATCGCCTTGTTCAGGACACCGTCAGGGTCAAGGGAGGCCGTGCCCTCGGCGTCCCGGGTCTCCGGGATGCCGAAGAGCATAATGCCGCCAAGGCCGAGCTCAACGGCTTCTGCCGCCGCCCGCTTGAGCGTCTCCGTGGTGTGCTGGACCACCCCGGGCATCGACGTGATCGGGTTCGGCTCGGTGAGGCCTTCCCGGATGAAGGCCGGGAGGATCAGCTCGGCCGGGGCCAGCCGGGTTTCAGCGGTCAGCCGGCGCATGGCCGGGGTGGTACGCAGGCGGCGGGGGCGTTGGCTCAGAAAAGTCATGGTCCTGTCCTTGGGAATGGTTCGAGGTAGGGGCGGAAGGTCCGGCTGGCGGTTTTCGGGCACGTCAGGGTGGTTGCCGGCCGGCATCTCCAGCGGCGCCAAGGGCCGTTCCCACGGCGGCCACCAGCCCTTGCGGCGTGGGCTCGCCGGCAATAGCTGCCACGGGCAGGCCCAGGGCGGCGGCCTGTTCCGCTGTCGACCTTCCGATGGCCACAAGGCGGCAGCCGTGCAGGGGCGAGAGCGCATGGATGCGCCGGACGGCGCTGGGCGAGGCTGCCACCACAGCGTGGATCCGCCCGGCCGCGATGTCGGCGGCAGCTGCTTCCGGCGGGAGAAGGGAGTACGACGGCGTGCCCCGCCCTGCTCCCCCATCCCCCGGCGGGATGGCCAGCCTGTGCTCCGCTGCCGCCGGATAGTCCACGGTGCGGTAGGCGGCTACAGCCGTGACGGTGCTGCCTGCCGCCGTCAGGCCTTCAGCAAGGCGTGCAGGTGCAATGTCTGCCTGGGGAAGCAGTACCTTGCCTGGGCCGTCGGGCCACACCTCGAGCAGTCCCGAGGCAGACTGTTCGCCCCGGGGCATCAGGTCCACGGGCAGTCCGGCGGCTTCAAGGAGCCGCCGGCAGGCCGGTCCGATCGCAGCGATCCGGGTGGGGCCCGGGATCCATTGGCGCAACGTAAGGCCCCGTTCGGTTGCCTTGGCGGTGAGCACATGGACTGTGGTGGCGCTGCTGATGACCAGCCAGTCGAACGCGCCGGCACCCAGCGCATCGCAGGCCACGTCCAGCGAGTGCTGGTCAGCGGCACGTTCGAAGTCAATCAGCGGCAGCAGGAGGGCCACGGCGCCGGCCTCTTCGAGGGCCGCCACCAGGGCCAGCGAGCGTTCCGGACTGCGGGTGATCAGTACCCGGGCCCCGCTAAGCGGCTTCCCGCTCCCGGACCCGGTTACGGCCTGGGCGGTGCGGTCCGCCATGTTTACCCCTCCCCGCGCAGGGGGTCGTGGACACGGCGGGAAAGCAGTCCCATGGCCGGCTCAGGAAGCCTGCAGGTCTGCGATATCGGCGGCACCTGCGGCCAGGAGGACTTCGGCCAGTTCGATGCCCAGCAGGGTGGCCCCAACTTCCGTGAGACCGTCGGTGGCCCGCTTGTCCCGGACCGAAGCGGTGCCGTCAACGGCACACACAACGGCTTCCAGGTGGAGCATGCTGCCCTTCCGGAAGGCGTAAGCACCCACGGGTGCGGCACAGCCGGCTTCGAGCCGGG
The DNA here is from genome assembly GCF_054792695.1 of Arthrobacter sp. Z1-9. NCBI lineage: Bacteria > Bacillati > Actinomycetota > Actinomycetes > Micrococcales > Micrococcaceae > Arthrobacter > Arthrobacter sp. Z1-9. The sequence continues at coordinate 2,774,874 of NZ_CP096456.1, forward strand.
CCAGCAGGGCCCGTTCAGCCGTTACCGCAAGCCGGGTGTCCGGATCGTCCAGCGCGGCGAGTGCCTGCGCAAGGACGTCCCGGGAACCCTCCGTGGAGCCCGGCCTGGGCGGGGCGTCGGCTGTACGGCACTCAATGGCGAGGGAACCCTGACCGGCAGCGGGGAGCATAACCTCCGTTTCGAGGTACTCGCTGACGGCGTCCAGCCGGCCGATGCGTTCCAGGCCCGCCGCCGCGAGGACTACGGCATCGAGGTCGCAGGACTTCCCCGGAACCACCTGCTCCGTTACGTTTCCGGGCAGTCCTGGCACCCTGCCCAGGCGGGTGTCCACGTTGCCGCGGATATCCCTGATCTCCAAGTCCGGGCGGGCAGCGCGGAGCTGGGCGGCGCGCCGGGGCGACCCCGTCCCCACGGTGGCTCCGGATGGAAGATCGGCAAGTTTGAGACCGTCGCGGGCGCAGAGGACGTCACGGACGTCCACCCGCTTCGGAGTTGCTGCCAGGCTGAGCCCCACTGCGGCCCCGGTGGGCAGGTCCTTGAGCGAATGGATGGCGACGTCGCACTCGTTGCGCAGCAGCGCATCGCGCAGCGCGGCAACAAAAACGCCGGTGCCGCCCATTTGCGACAACGAGCCGGTGAGGACGTCGCCGTCGGTCCTGATGTGCACGAGTTCCACCGGGAAGCCCCCGACGGCGGCCAGTTGGTCAGCGGTCTGCTGGGTCTGGGTGAGCGCCAGCTTGCTGGCGCGGGTTCCGATGCGTACGGTCACTGCTGCCGCGCTCCCCCGGCCGTGCCTGGTTGAGCCGTGCCTGCCTGTTGTGCCGGCGCTTCGGCCGGATAGGGATCGTGGCCGGTGCCCACGGTGGTGTCCGCCCCTGCGATGGTGGGCTTCTCGCCGCGGAAGTTCGCGCAGCATCCCGGGCGGCAGACGTCGTACCAGGGGCCAAGGGCCGTCACTGCCGGGCGGTCGCTGATGTTGTTGGCCACGGTCCGCTCGGAAATCAGGTCCACCAAGCCGTTGACGAATGTGCGGTGGGTGCCGGGAGTGGGGACGCGGGTGGCTGCGAGTCCCAGGTTGGCGCAGGTTTCCAGGGCTTCCGTGTCCAGGTCCCAGACAACTTCCATATGGTCGCTTACGAAGCCGAGGGGCACAATAACGATGCCTTTGATGCCCTTGCCCGCGAGCTCTTCGATGGCGTCGTTGATGTCCGGTTCGAGCCACGGCACGTGCGGGGCCCCGGAACGGGACTGGTACACCAGCGACCAGGGGGCGGTAAGGCCTGATTCCTCTTCCACCCGCTGGATGACGGCGGCTGCGGTGGCCAGGTGCTGGGCAACGTACGCGGAGCCCTCTTCGAACTCCCGGGGTTCGCCCTCGGACCGGCCTGCCGCATCCGCGTCCCGGGTAGGGATGGAGTGGGTGGCGAACAGGATCTGGACGGGCGCGTCGGGTGTGCCCGCGGCTGCCAGCTTTTCCCGGACCTCCGCCAGGCCTGCAGCGGTGCCTTCGATGAAGGGCTCCACAAAGCCGGGGTGGTCGAAGTACTGGCGCACCTTGTCCACTTCCAGCCGGCCGTCCAGTCCGGTCTCGGCCAGTGCCATGCCGATGTCCTCGCGGTACTGGCGGCAGCTGGAGTAACAGGAGTACGCACTCGTGGTGATCATCAGCAGGCGGCGGTGCCCGGCATCGTACGCGTCCTGCAGGGTCTGCGGGATGTACGGTGCCCAGTTGCGGTTGCCCCACAGCACGGGAAGGTTGATGCCGCGGGCGGCGAGCTCGGCTTCAAGGGCTGCCTTCAGCTCGCGGTTCTGCCGGTTGATGGGGCTGATGCCGCCGTTGGCGCGGTAATGGTGGGAAACTTCCTCAAGCCGCTCATCCGGGATGCCGCGGCCGCGGGTGACGTTGCGGAGGAACGGAATCACGTCCTCTTGGCCTTCCGGTCCGCCGAAGGAGGCGAGGAGGACGGCGTCGTAGTTCTTGGGGGCCATGCGGCCGGCTTCCGTAACGGGATTGATGGCAACCGCGTTGGCGGGGTCGCGGGCTTCGAGGGGGCTCATGCCAGCACCTCGGCAACTTCTTCCGGGGAGATGCGGCGACCGGTATAGAAGGGGATCTCCTCCCGGACGTGGTTGCGTGCTTCCGTGGAGCGGAGGTGCCGCATCAGGTCCACCAGGTCCACGAGCTCGGGCGCCTCCAGGCCAAGGATCCACTCCCAGTCGCCCAGGGCGAAGGAAGAGACAGTGTTGGAAATGACCTGGGGAAAGTCCCGGCCCAGCAGGCCGTGGTCGCGGAGCATTTTGCCCCGCTCGGCCTCGGGCAGGATGTACCACTCGTAGGAGCGGACGAACGGGTAGACGCACAGCCATTCTGCCGGTGCGACGCCGCGGGAGTAGGCGGGGGTGTGGTTCTTGGCGAACTCAGCCTCGCGGTGCACGCCCATGGCGGACCAGACAATCTCCGTTCCGGCGAAGAGGGTGCTGCGGCGGATGTCACGGATGGCCTGCTGCAGGGCTTCGGGTTTGGGGCCGTGGAGCCACACCATTACGTCGGCATCCGCCCGCATGGCGGAAACGTCGTAGCTGCCGCGGTGGGTCACGCCCGCCTGGGCCAGCCGCTCCAACAGGGCCTCGAAGTCCGTGGCAGCAGCGGCGCTGCGGATCAGCGCCTCCGAACGCTTGAAGACCGTCCAAAGGGTGAAAAACTGCTCGGCTGATTCTTCGGTTTTAGTGACAGATTCGGCAGAAGTGTGGCTCATGGTTACAAGTTTGCCCCTTCGTACCCGAAAGTCGAAACCAGCGAGTTCTACAGCCCGTAGAAGTGCTCAACGTCACAGCAGCGCCCCGCTCTTCCGGATCCCCGGCAACCCGCCCTAGGGGTTTCGCAGGCGGAAGAAGACCAGGCCGGCGGCGCCGGCCACCCCTACCAGCCCCGAGCCAAGCCACACCAGGGCGCTCTTCGGCTCGGGCTGCGCAGCCAGCACCGCGCTGCTCCGGACGCTGTTGCCGTAGGGGGTTGCAGCGTATGGCGTCCACCCTGGCTGGGTGTGTGGCACGGCGTAAACCGGCACATATCCGCCCTGTCCGCCCACTTCAACCGGCCCGGCTGCGGTGGCTCCATCTGCGGTAGCTTCACCTGCTATAGCTTCACCTGCGGCGGCATCGGCCGCGGGCTGGTCCGCCGTCGTCCTGGCAGGATCCCCGCCCACGGTGGATGCGGCCGGGGCAGGCTGTGCCGGCGTCGTCCCGGCCGCCGCTGCGGATGCTTCCGGGGCAGCAGGGGCGCCGGCACCCGGTGATTCCGGCACCGCCACGGGAGCCGAGGGCGCAGCGCCGGCCGCGGTACGGGAAGGTGCAGGGGAAGACTTCGCAGGAGCCGACGTCGCCGAGCGCGTGGCTGTCGGTGTGCCGGCTGCGGGGACGCTGGAGGTCGGAACCGGGGACACCGTTGGAACCGGGGACGCTGGAGCGGTGGCTGAAGGCGCCGCCGTTGCGGTCGGCTTTTGGGTGGCCCTTACAGCGGGACGGAGGGCAGGCGGGATTGCGGAGGCGGAAGGAGCAGGAACCGGGCTGGGACCGGCGGCCTCCGGGGAATCCCCGTCCTTGCCCTTGTCCGCGGGAGAGTTGCCGTTGAAGTTCTGCCCCTCGCGGTTTTGGCGAGGCCCGCCTTCCCGTGCGGCAGCAGACTGACCCTTCATTGGGGCCACCACCGGGAGGGATTGGGTGTCCACAGCGGGGGCTGCAGGGTCACCGGGACCGGGCACTCCCTCTTTGGCTTGGGACGCCGGAACGCCGGTGGTCAGAACCAGTACCGCTCCGACTGCCGCAGCTGCTGCGCCACGTCGGATCCCCCTCTGGATACCGGTTCGGGGCATGGAAAAATCAGACCTGTTGTGAAGCATAGTCATCGACACTAGCCATGTCGGGTGGCGAAGTGAAAACCAGCCAAGCGCGATACGGCGGCCCAGCGGAGCCCTGTTCCAGCATCACCACGCGGCTGACCAGCGGCGATGGTCAGCCGGCCAGGTTCCGGATTTGCTTCTTCGTGTCGGACACCACTGCGGCGAGTCCGTTCCCGGCCACCCAGCCGCCCACCACGGCCAGTCCGCCCACCGCGCTGCAGGCTTCCCGGATGGCCGTTACCCGTGCGCGGTGTCCGACGGCGGCAAAAGGCAGGGAGCCGCGCCACCGGACAACGTCCCACGCCACAACGTCCTGGCGGCCGATGCCAACGCCAAGCAAGGCCGCTGCGTCCGTAAGCGACGCTGCCAACAGCCCGTCGTCGGTATCGGGTCCGCCGGGCTGGTTGCCGTTATCGTCGACGCGCCCATAGGAGAGCCGGATGACATGCCTGCCGGAGCCGGCTGCCGCCGCCAGCCAGTCCCATTTGCCGGTGGCGTGGGTCAAAGCCTTTGCCTGGATGCCGGGAGTCTGTGGTGCAACGAGGATGCCGGTGCCGCGGGGACAGCGGTCGAGTTCAGGCTTGTCCAGGACCAGGGTGACAAGCTGCACGTCAGGCCCTGAACCGGGCTGCTGTCCGGCAATTGCGGGCACTGCCTTTTCCAGCAGTCCGACGGCGGCCGGGCCGTCCACTGCGACTACCAGCAGGCCGGCGTCGAACGTTTTCCCGGCGGCTTCCACGCGCCATCCTTCGGCTGTCCGGGCCACCGTTGTTGCGCGCCTTCCGGACAGGAGGGTGACGCCCCGGTCCTGGAGATCGTTGACCAGCGCGGTCACCAGGGTGTGCATTCCGCCTTCGAGGCCGGCGACGGCGGAGCCTGCCTTGGCGGGTCCGGCGCTGTTGCGCCGCTGGGCGGCCACGGCGGCAGCCAGGGAGCCATGCTGTCGGAGTCCTGCACGGAGTCCCGGAGCCACCATGTCCACGTCGAGGAGTCCCGGGTCAGCAGAGTGGACGCCTCCCACAACGGGCGCCACCAGCCGTTCAAGGACCCGGCGCCCCATGCGCGCCCGGACGAGGGCGGAGACGCTGACGACGTCCGCGTCCGTGCCGATAGATGCGGGCAGGATCCTGTCGAGGGAGGCGCGAAGCGAGCCGAGCAGCCCGAGGGACCGGCGGACTTCGGGGTCCCAGGGGTTCGCCGGGATCCCCAGCACGCCTGTCTTGGGAAGTTCGCGGGGGCCGTCCGGGAGCTGGACCCAGGCCCCGCCAGGCCTCGGCGCAACAATCCTGTCCGAAAGGCCGAGTTCCCCGGCAAGGCCTGCAACGGCGTCGGACCGCGTGGCGAAGGACTCAGCCCCACTGTCCAGGGTGAGGCCCGCTACAACATGGCTGCCCACGCAGCCGCCCCACTCCCCGCCGGCTTCAAGGACCGTCACCGGGTGCCCGGCAGCGGCCAGTTCCCGGGCTGAGAGGAGACCGGAGATTCCCCCGCCCAGCACCAGCGCGGATGCGGCATCCACCGGGTGAGTCGCCACGAATTACTCCGGCGAGATGGAGTGGATGAGCTCTACAACCCGGGTGAGGACGGCAGGGTCGGTCTCGGGAGGAACGCCGTGGCCCAGGTTGAGGACATGGCCGGGCGCAGCCGCCCCGGCGGCGATAACAGAGCGGACGTGGGCCTCGAGGATCTCCCAGGGGGCGGACAGCAGGGCCGGGTCGATGTTTCCCTGCAACGGGACCGATCCGCCCAACCTGCGGTTGGCTTCGTCCAGGGGCAGGCGGTAGTCAACGCCCACCACATCCACGCCAACGTCCCGCATGGCCACGAGAAGCTCGGAGGTCCCGGTGCCGAAGTGGATGAGCGGAGCACCCAGGTGCCGCACGTGGTCCAAGGCACGCCTCGATGCCGGAGCCACGAACTTTGTGTAGTCGGCCAGGCCCAGCGAACCGGCCCACGAATCGAACAGCTGCCCGGCGGAGGCACCGGCCTCCAGTTGGGCCTGCAGGAACAGGCCGGATGCGTCGGCAGCCCAGTTCGCCAGGGCGCGCCAGGTCTCCGGGTCCGCGTGCATCATGGTGCGCGGACCGAGGTGGTCGCGGGACGGCTTGCCCTCCACCATGTAGGCCGCCAAGGTGAAGGGGGCCCCGGCGAAGCCAATCAGCGGGGTCTTGCCGAGTTCTGCCACCGTGAGGCGGACCGCTTCGCGGATAGGTTCGAGCGCCTCCCAGGTCAGCTGCGGCAGGGCGGCAACGTCCGCGGCAGTCCGCACGGGCTTGTCCAGGACCGGGCCCACTCCGGGGACGATGTCCACCCCCACGCCGGCCAGCTTGAGCGGAATAACAATGTCGGAGAAGAAGATCCCGGCGTCCACGTCATGGCGGCGGACCGGCTGGAGGGTGATCTCCGAAGCGAGCTCGGGCCGCAGGCAGGAATCCAGCATGGCGATGCCTTCGCGGACCTTGAGGTACTCCGGCAGGGAACGCCCGGCCTGCCGCATGAACCAGACCGGTCGGCGGCTCGGCTTTCCGCCGCGGTAGGCCGTGATCAGGGGCGAGTCTGCGGTGCGGCCATCCACCAGTGGATGGTCTGCAGCGAGGGCGCCGGCAGCGGACATGGCAGGGCTGGAAGTCATGCCTTTGATTGTGCCGAAAAACAGCAGCAAAAGATAACGACAGGCTGTCACGGCAGGGGCCGTTTCCCTTGCAGTGTCGGGAATCACAGCCCCGGCCGGCGGCTTCCCGCCCGGGTGGTTGTTCTACCGAGGAACGAAAAAGCTATGATTGGTCTGCTGTGGTTCTTTTTTCATTGGTGGCTACACACGCCGACATCGATCTTGAGACCGTTGCTCAGTTGAGCAACGGTGCCTCCGGGATCGCCACATCCGCTCTCTCCGGATCGCCGGCCGTGACGGGTGCGGTTGTCCTTGCCACCTGCAACCGGTACGAAATCTACGGCGAGGCTTCCCACCCTGACGATGTTGAAGCCGCCCGTGCCGCGCTTGTATCCCAGATCAGTGAAGTCAGCGGACTCAGCGAACCACTGGTCTCCCGCTCCTTTAGCACCCGCACCGGCCCGGAAGTGAGCCAGCACCTCTTTGCCGTCAGCGCCGGGCTGGACTCCGCAGTGGTCGGAGAACGTGAGATCGCGGGCCAGGTACGCCGGGCACTTATAACGGCCCAGCACGAAGGAACTGCCAGCTCCGGGCTCGTCCGTTTATTCCAGGCAGCATCCAAAACGGCGAAGGACGTCGGTGCCCAGACGGCGCTCGGGTCCCGGGGCTTGTCCATCGTGTCGGTGGCACTGGACCTGGCAACTGACCTTTCCGAAAATCCTGACTGGTCGGCCAAAAAGGTAGTGGTCTTCGGTACCGGAGCCTACGCCGGCGCCACCATGGCGCTGCTGCGTGAGCGCGGCTGCACCGATATCTCCGTCTTCTCCTCATCCGGCCGCGCCGAAGGCTTTGTAGCCACCCGCGGCGGCACGGCCCTTGACGCCGAATCGCTCCGTCCCGCCGTCGCTGCCGCGGACGTGATGATCGGCTGCAGCGGCTCGGACACCCGTGTGGAGGCCGATGAACTCGCCCTGGTGCGCGCAGATTCGCCGCAGGCGCTGATTGCCATCGACCTGGCCCTCACCCATGATTTCGACCCCGGCGTGGGCGAGCTGGAAGGCGTTGAGCTGTTGACCCTGGAATCCGTGCGCCTCGCCGCACCGCAGGAACAGGCTGAATCACTGGCCCAGGCAAGCGGCATCGTCAGCGGCGCCGCCAAGGCGTTCGAACAGGAACGCGAGGCCCGCTCCGTGGATTCGGCGATCGTTGCGCTGCGGCGGCACACCATGAACGTCCTGGACGCGGAAATGGAAAAGGTCCGTGCCCGGCACGGCTGCACTGCGGCGGCTGAGGAAGTAGAGTTCGCACTTCGGCGCATGGTTAAGCAGCTGCTTCATGTGCCCACGGTGCGCGCCCGCGAGCTCGCGGCCAATGGCCAGCAGGACGAGTACGTCGCCGCGCTGGAGGCCCTCTACGGCATCACCGTTGAGCAGCCGGCCGCCCGTGCCGTTCCCCAGGCCGAATGCCCGGTGGACCACAAGGGCCTCGAAAGCGCCTGACCAGCCCAACGCCCCATCACGTCCCGCGCCACGCCCCACCACCACCTCCCCTCGTAATCCCACGCTCTCGCACTAGTCCGAAAATGGAGGGGACGTGACCGTGGTCGGTGCGCACTGGTGCACCCGTCATGGTCTGGCGGGTGTTTGTATAAAGGTGGGGTGCGGGTCAGGCTGCGGGTGTGAGGGTGACGGTGTAACCGAGGGCTTCGAGCTGGCGGATGTGGCCGCGCTTTCTGCTCTCGGGGTCGGTGCGGCGGCTGAAGTGGTCCGCGCCGAGGTCGTGGAACTGGGCGTCGGGGTCTTGGAGCAGGTGCCAGATGATGATGAGGATGGACCGTCCGACGGCGACGATGGCGCGTTTCTTGCCCCGGCGCCGGGCGATCCTTCGGTAGCGTTCGCCCAGGAAGGTATCCGTTCTGCCGACTCCGACGGCGGCCTCGCCCAGGACCCGGGCGAGGTAGCGGTTACCGTGTCCGGTGGAGCCGTTGCCCTTCGTTTTTCCTGCGGAGGAGCTGATGCCTGGGGAGAACTTTGCCCAGGAACACAGGTGCCCCTCGGTCGGGAACCGTGACATGTCGGCCCCGATCTCAGCGAGAATAACGGCGGCGGCAATGGGGCCGATGCCCGGGATCTCATCCAGGCGTGCCGCCGCTTCCGCGAAAGGGGCCAGGTTCGCCTCGATCTGTTCATCGACCGCGGCGATGTCGGCGTCGATGCCGTCGATCCGGGCCAGCATCCGGGCCAACAGGAAGCGGTGGTGGTCATCGAAGTGGCCGGTGAAGGCCTCCTCGAGTTCGGTGATCTTCGTCCGCATCCGGGTCCGCGCCATTTGCGCGAGCACGCCGGGGTTCCGTTCGCCTGCGATGAGCGCGGCCATCATTTCCCGCCCGGATACCCCGAAAATGTCCGAAGCGACGACGGAGAGCTTGATGCAGGCGTCTTCGAGTAGTTTTTCGACCCGGTTCTTCTCCGCGGTCCGGGTTCCGACCAGATCGATCCGGTACCGGGTCAGGTCCCGCAGCTGCCGGATTGGGGCGGGCGGGACAAAACTGGGCCTGATCATCTGCCGTTCGGCCACCTTGCAGAGCCACACCGAGTCGAGCACGTCCGTCTTCGGACGCCCCGGCAGGTGCCTGACATCCCGGGCGTTGACCAGCCACGGCTCGAGCCCGTGCGCCTCCAGGAGGTAAAACGCCGGCTTCCAGTAATCGGAGGTCGCCTCCATCACCACCCGCTCGATACGCAGGTCCACCAGATGGTTCGCCAGTTCCGTCAAGGACCGGCTCATCGTCGAATGAGTGGAGACCTCCTGCAGCCGTTTCCTCGGGTTCCCCTCCGCAGGGACCCGGACACAACACACGAGTTCGGCTTTGCCGATATCCAGGGCAGCGACCCTGGCAATGATCTGTTCCTCATCCTGGGTTGCGGCCAACATGGCCTACTCATCTCCTCGCCCGAAATATCCGCCAATAGATAAAGCGGCCGCCCGCGGGGATCACCGGGGGAAATCGGAAATCTAGTCCTCGTTCTCGGCAAAAGAAACAGTGAAGGGCCCACGGCGGGATCCCCGGCGCCCGGCTTAATGACGGCCTGAAAGAACCATAGTGACTACGGCGTCGCAGGCGACCACAGGCACATTTTCAGCCCGGAACGGGCGCCCCGCAAGGGGCATACAGGCTTAATGCGTTATTTCCACCGACGCTCTCTCCCTCTTCTGAAGGAAGGGAGCGAGCGTCGGTTAAAAGCACGCGTTAAGTGAGAGAGCGTCCCGTAAACGGGTGCGGAAGGTGATGGGGCGTTATAGGGGCGCTCCGGCTCCGGCTCCGGCTCCGGCTCCGGCTCCGGGCTTAGTAGACGGGTTTGTTGGGTTCCACCTCGCGCACCCAGGCGAGGATGCCGCCGTCGAGATGGCTGACCCGCTGATAGCCGGCCTTCTGAGCCGCTGCCAGGACGTTTGCCGAACGTGTCCCGGCCTTGCACAGGAACACAATATCCTTGTCCTGCGGCAGCTCCTGCCACGCCTCCCCGGCAAGGATGCGTCCTTGCGGGATAAGCACCGCGCCGTCGATCCTGACGATTTCGAATTCGCCGGGCTCCCGGACGTCCACCAGCTCAAAATCCTTCAGGCCGGCCTTCCGGGACGCGAGCATGGTGGCCAGCTGGGTGGCGGTAACGGTGTGTTCCGTGTCCGCCGGCGCGGGCGTAATGCCGCAGAAGGCCTCATAGTCCGTCAACTCCGTAATCGGCTCCGCTGCCGGATCCTTGGAGACGCGGATTTCCCGCCAGCTGCCGCCCAGGGCGTCGAACAGGGCAACCCTGCCCAGCAGTGAGCGTCCGACGCCGGTGATCAGCTTTACTGCCTCCGTCACCATCAGTGACCCCACGGCAGCGCACAGCATGCCGAACACCCCGCCCTCGCCGCACGAAGGGACAGAGCCTGCGGGCGGCGCCTCAGGGTAGAGGTCACGGTAAGTGGGTCCGTGCTTTTCCCAGAAGACGCTCACCTGCCCGTCGAAACGGAAGATGGAGCCCCAGACGTAGGGCTTGCCCAGGATGGCAGCGGCGTCGTTGACCAGGTAGCGGGTGGCGAAGTTGTCGGCGCCGTCCAGGATCAGGTCGTAGCCGGCAAACAGCTCCAGGGCATTGGAGGCATCGAGCCGGACATTGTGCAGCCGGACGTTGACCAGCGGGTTGAGGGCGGCAATGGCGTCCCGCGCCGAGTCGGTCTTCGGCCGTCCAACGTCGGCCACCCCGTGGATGACCTGGCGCTGCAGGTTGCTGAGGTCAACGGCGTCGTCGTCGATGATCCCCAGTGTTCCCACCCCCGCGGCGGCAAGGTAAAGCAGCGCCGGGGACCCGAGCCCGCCGGCCCCGATCACCAGTACTTTGGCGTTCTTGAGCCTCCGCTGCCCCAGTGCGCCGATCTCGGGAATGATGAGGTGCCGCGAGTAGCGCTCCACCTCGTCAGGTGTGAACTCCCCGGCCGGTTCAACCAGCGCAGGCAGTGAAATAGTCGAAACATTTGCGGTGAATGTCGAAGCCATACTTCAATGTATGCCCCGGGATACCGCCGGGTCATATTACCCCGACGTAGAGTGGGGGTAACTGCAAGGGAAAGAAGGACAACTGTGGTCCATGAAGCACGGACTGGCCGCCCGTCCGCAGCCGAACCGCAAACCGGCTCGCGCCCCGCCGGACAACGGTCCGCCCGGCTTCCCCGGGACGAGAGGCGCGCACAACTTCTTTCCGCAGCACAGGAAGTCTTCGTGGCCAACGGCTATCACGGCGCCGCCATGGACGAAATCGCAGAGACAGCCCACGTCAGCAAACCGGTCCTCTACCAGCACTTCCCCTCGAAGCGGGAACTGTACCTGGCCCTGCTCGAAAGCCACCTGGCATCCCTGACTGACCTGATGCTGGGGGCACTGAACTCCACAACAGACAATGATGAACGAGTGCAGGCCGTTATGCGGGCCTACTTCCAGTTCATTGCCAACGATGACCAGGCCCACCGGCTCGTTTTCGAATCGGACCTCATCAACGATCCGGATGTCAGCGCACGGCTGGAAACGTTCAACCGGACCTTTGCTGATGCCATTGCGCGCGTCATCGCCGAGGACACCAAGCTTCCCCACCTGGAGGCAGAACTGCTGGGCCGCGGACTTGCCGGGATGGCGCAGGTCAGCGCCCGGTACTGGCTTGAAACTGACGGGAACCTGGACCTGGATGTGGCCAGCGACCTCATCTACCGTTTAGCTTGGCGCGGAATCTCTCGCTTCCCCAAAGAGTCCTAGACTACAAATAAGACATAACCCGAGTAACGTGAACCGGCTGGGAGGCCCCTGTGGAAATTAAGATCGGCGTTCAAAATGTTGGCCGCGAAATTGTGCTGGAATCAGTCCAGGACCCGGACTCCGTAGCCAAGGTTGTAGAGGAAGCCATCACCAGCGGCAGCGAACTGCGCCTGAAGGATGACAAGGGACGCCTGATCATTGTTCCCGGCAAGGCACTGGCGTATGTAGAAATCGGCGCCGAGGAACAGCGCCGCGTAGGTTTCGGCCAGTTCTAGCCCCCTGCCCCGCTCAGGGGCGAGCATTCCAAGGAGAGCCATGCTTTCGCTGACCATTGTGGTGCTGGTGACAGCCGCCGCAGGTTTCATCGTCTGGGCCAACGACAAGCGGCACACAAAATACGGTGTCGTCCTGCCGGTCGGCGTTGCCGTCGGTGTGGGAGCTGTCAGCTGGATCATCCTTATGGCTGCCGGTTTTGGCTACCTGCCGGGAACGACCTGGCTGCCCTGGGTCCTGCCCATGGTTCTGGGCGCAGCAGCGCCAGTCGCCGTGGTCCTGTACGTGGGCCGCACGCGGGCCCGGCACGATCTGGAACGGCTTACGGCCGCGCTGAGGCTTTAGCCGGAGCCATCCGCCCTGAACACCAAGCACGCCTGTGACCACTGCCCTCCGGGGTGGTGGTCACAGGCGTTTAAGCGGCTGCTGGGTGCCTAGCCGGTTCGGCAACCGCGTGGACCGCGGCGGCGGCTTCACTCACTGCCTCGGCTGCGCCCACGTCGCGGGCGGTGACTTCTCCCCCGGCGTCATGCGAGGTGTACAGGAGGAACACCCGGTTGTAGCGCCAGTCCAGGTCCGGATGGTGGTTTTGTTCTTCGGCAAGGCGCCCGACGGCGGCAATCAGCTCAAGTGCGGCAGCCGCCGTCGGCATCTTGTACACCGTCACCAGGGCACCTTGCGTGTACCGCCAGTCGGTCAGGACGGCCAGTGCGTCCTCGAGCCGCTCGGGAGAAAGGATGTCCTTGCCGGCCATGGCTGCTCCTCGCCTTATGGTTGGCGGCCGCGGCACGGGGAGCGGGCTACAGGAACTCTGCCCGGCCCTCCATGGCCGATGACGCCAATGCATGTTCGCGGCGCGGGATCCTGCCCGCCGCTTTCGCCAGCCTACCGGCGATCACGGCATGTTTGAAGGCTTTCCCCATCAGGGCGGGGTTCTGCGCCCGGGTCACCGCTGTAGCCAGCAGTACGGCGTCGCACCCCAGTTCCATGGCCAGCGCCGCGTCCGAGGCGGTACCGATGCCGGCGTCCAGAACCACCGGAACTGAGGCACGGGACACGATCAGCTCAATGTTGTGCGGGTTCAGGATGCCAAGCCCCGTGCCGATCGGCGCCCCGAGCGGCATGACCGCGGTGGCCCCGAGGTTCTCCAGCCGCAGCGCAAGGACCGGATCGTCGTTGGTGTAGGCGAAAACCTTGAAGCCCCTGTTGACGAGCTGTTCCGTAGCGTCCACCAGTTCGACGGCGTCCGGCAGCAGGGTGTGTTCATCCGCAATGACTTCCAGCTTCACCCAGTCGGTTTCGAGGGCCTCCCGGGCAAGTTCTGCCGTCAGCACTGCATCCCGCGCAGTAAAGCAGCCTGCCGTGTTGGGCAGCACGCGGATGCCATGGTCAACGAGCAACTGAAAGAGCGAGCCCGTCTCCGCGGTGGAATACCGCCGCATTGCCACTGTGGTCAGCGCGGTACCGGAGGCCAGGAGCGCCGCCCCCAGGCCGTCCAGGCTCGGCGCGCCGCCGGTACCCATGATCAGCCGGGATGCCAGCGCGACGCCGTCAATCACCAGCGGATCGTCGTGGCCCGCCAGGCTTGGAGTAGTGATGGTTTCGGTCATGGTGTCAGCCTCCCTGCACTGCCGTGACGAGTTCGACCTCGTCGCCGTCCGCGAGCGCGGTGGTGAACCACTGGCTGCGGGGTACTACCTCGGAATTATGGGCAACGGCCACGCCAAGCTTCTGGCCGTCGGTTGCCTGCCCGTTGGCAGCCAAGGGGCGGCCAGTGACCTGGCTGACGAGCACGGTGATGGAGGCGCCCTCGGGCACAGGGTGCCGGGTTCCGTTCAAGGTGATGTTCATGCTGTTTCCTTCGTGGGCGAGGTGTGGGTGAGGACGTGGCTGGCTGAGCCGGTGGTGTAGCGGCCGCTGCTGGCGGAAAAGCGGGAGGGGTTGAAGGCCGTCCACCGGGGGTCCTCGCGGCCGTCCAGCAGGTCCCGGCAGACGGCGGCGGCCGCCGGTGCCAGCAGGACGCCGTGGCGGAAGAACCCGGTGGCGATGATGAGGCCGGGAACGGACCCTGGCTCCCCGCGGGCGGGCGCGTCCGGAGCATGAACGCGCCCCAGCAACGGCGCATTGTCCGGCGTTCCGGGGCGGGCGCGGGCGGTGGACTCCAGCAGCTCGAGTTCGGCGACGGCAGGGACCAGTACCTGCGCGTCGCGGAGGAGCTGGTACACGCCCCCTGCGGATACGGCGTCCGCGGCCGACGGCGCATCCTCACGCTGGGTTGCCCCGATCACCACCGTGCCGTCCTTGCGGGGAACGATGTAGACCGGAACGCCGTGCACCAGCCCGCGGACCGTGGACGTCACCAGGGGCTGCAGATGCCGGGGCACTGCCAGCCGCAGGATGTCCCCATGGACGGGCCGCAGTTGCAGGTTCAGCCCTGCGGGCAGCCCTTCAAGTGCTGCCGCGTGCAGCCCGTTCGCCACTACCGTTTCCGCGGCCAGCACGGTTCCCCCGCCCGCCAGGCGCACGCCGGCAACAGCTCCGTCCTGCCACAGCAGCCCGGCTGCCTTGGCCCGTACGGCATAACGGCCGACGACGTCGGCTGCTTCAGTGCCACATTCCGCGGCTTTGTCCCTGTTCCCGCCGCCGTCAGCCGTGCCTTGGGCCAATGCGGCCTGCAGGCACGCCACCAACAGCCGCGGATCCACCTGATGGTCGGCCGGGGTGTCCAGGGCACAGGCAATCCCGGGGCTGAGCAGGGGCTCACGTTGCCGCGCGCTCCGGACGGTCAGCGGCTCGACGGTAAGGCCGTTGGCCTGTTGGACGGCGCGCAGGTCCATCAGCGCCCGGCGGTCGGCGGCATCGGCACCCACGGCGAGGGTCGGCGTCGTAATGTATCCCGGATCTGTTCCCGACGCTGCGGTGAGGCCGGCGGCAAAACCGGGCCAGCGGGCCGAGGCATCCAGCATGAATTCGAGGAGGTCCTCCTCCTGGTAGTGCAACTCGCTCACCGGGGCAAGCATCCCGGCAGCGGCCCAGCTGGCCCCCGAACCCGGTGCGTCATCGATCACCACCACGGAACGGCCCGAACGCATCGCCTCCCACGCGATACCGTGGCCGATAACTCCCCCGCCAATCACCGCCACATCAGCATGGATGGTGCTGTCCGCGTCCGCGGTCAGGGGCTCTGATGATGCGCCCATTTGTCTCCTTCCCTACGCCGGTATTAGCCGGATCAGGTCAAGCGGTCGGCTCTGACGCCCTCTCAGCCCGGCGCTGTGTGACAGCTGCCGCGGGCTCCCGCAGTACGAGGCCAGTGTAGAGGAACTAGGCTTTCCCCCATGAATGTGTCCCACACCCCGGCCGCCGGTACCGATGTCCTCAGCAGCGCCAAGATCAGCAACGGCGTCAACGCCGCCCGCCTCTACCTCTGCACCGACGCCCGCAGGGAGCGCGGCGACTTCGACCAGTTCGTGGACGCAGCGTTCGCGGGCGGGGTGGACATTATCCAGCTGCGGGACAAGGCCATCGAAGCAGCAGAGGAGCTGGAACTCCTGGCGGTACTCAAGGAAGCGGCAGAGCGACATGGCCGGCTTTGGGCTGTCAACGACCGCGCCGACATCGCAGTGCTGTCCGGGGCACCCGTCTTCCACGTGGGCCAGAAGGACCTGCCCCTGGACGCTGCGCGCACCCTGCTCAACGGCAACGCCGCCATCGGCCTGTCCAGCCACACCCCTGCCCAGGTGGACGCGGCGCTCGGTGCGGCCGCCGGTCCCGCCGGACTGGACTACTTCTGCGTGGGTCCGGTATGGGCAACGCCCACCAAACCGGGGCGGGCAGGGGTGGGACTGGAGCTGGTGAACTATGCCGCCGAAGCTGCCCGGCCGGCGGAGCAGGAGGGACAGTCCGACGGCGGTGTTCCCTGGTTCGCGATCGGCGGCATTGACCACGGCAACGTGGAGCAGGTGGTGGACGCAGGCGCACGGAGGATTGTGGTGGTCCGGGCCATTACGGAAGCGAGCGATCCCGCAGCCGCCGCCGCCGCGCTGCTCGCCGCCCTGGATGCCCCCTCCTCCTGACATCGCCGCTCCGGGGCCGGATGCCTGCATTCCGGCCCGGATTCGGGCTAGGCTGGCTTTCGTGTCACACCATCGGCTGGCCCCCAACGTCCACGAGCACAACAACGCGCTTGAGGAAGCACTCAGTGCCCTGAGGACAGAACTGGAGCTGCCGGGCGCCTACCCTGAGGATGCGGTGGCTGACGCGAAAACGGCCGTTGAATCCCTGCAGCTCCCCGCGTACGACCTCACCGCCGTCGAATTCATCACCATCGACCCGGCCTCGTCCACCGACCTGGATCAGGCGCTGTTTATTGAAGCCGACGGTGACGGCTACCACGTGCTGTACGCCATCGCCGACGTGCCGGCGTTTGTGGCCCCCGGCGGGCCCCTGGATGCCGAAACACGCCGCCGGGGCCAGACGTTCTACGCCCCCGACGGGCGGATCCCGCTGCATCCGGAAGTCATCAGCGAACAAGCGGGCAGCCTCCTCCCCGGCCAGGACTGCCCGGCGTTCGTCTGGGACTTCCGCCTGGACAGCGCCGCCGAGGTGACGTCCGTGGCCGTGAAGCGGGCCCGGATGCGCAGCCGCGCGAAACTGAGCTACAAGGGCGTGCAGGCGGAGCTCGACGCCGGCACCGCCTCGCCGGTGCTGCAGCTCCTGAGGGAAGTGGGGCTCAAGCGGGTGGACCTTGAACGGGCCCGCGGGGGTGCGAGCCTGAACATGCCGGAACAGGAAATTGTCCAGCTTCCCGACGGCGGCTACCGGATCGCCGCCGCTCCCCAGCTTCCAGTGGAGGACTGGAACGCGCAGATATCCCTCATGACCGGCATGGCAGCGGCGGGCATGATGCTGGCGGGGAAGGTGGGCATCCTGCGCACCATGCCATCGCCGGACGAGCGCTCCCTGAACCATTTCCGGCTGCAGACCGAGGCCCTTGGCAAGCCCTGGGACGGCGAGGTCAGCTACGGCGAATACCTGCGCAGCCTGGATTCCACAGATCCCCGCCAGCTTGCCATCCTGCACTCGGCCGGCATGCTGTTCCGGGGTGCCGCTTACACGGCCTTTGACGGTTCCGTCCCGGAAGACGCAGTCCAATCCGCCATTGGTGCCGCCTATGCGCATACCACCGCTCCGCTGCGCCGTCTCGTGGACCGCTTTGTCCTGGTCATCTGCGAGGCGTTGAGCAACGGCGGCCAGGTACCAGCGTGGGCGCGGGAGGCGCTTCAGTCCCTGCCCGAGATCATGGCCGGATCCGACCAGCTGGCATCACGGATGGAGCGGATGGCCCTGGATACCGTCGAGGCTGCCCTGCTGGTTAACCACATCGGGCAGGAATTCGACGCAATCGTGATTTCCGGGTCCAAGCCGCAAAAAGAGAACGGCAAAAACGGCAACGGCAACGGCAACGGGAAGAACGGTAACGGGAACGGTGGTTCGGGGATCATCCAGATCGCAGACCCCGCTGCAACCGCCCGCTGCGCCGGAGAACTGGTGTCCGGGACCAAGGTCCGGGTCCGCCTCGTCTCCTCGGATATCGCAACGCGGGAAGTCCATTTCGAGCTCGTGGAGTAGTGGCGTCGAGGGGCCCCGCGGCCCCCAAAGCCGGGATTTGGGCCGCCTGCGGCTAGACTGGAGATGTAGAAATGGATGCCCGGTCGTTGATTTCCTTGATTTGAAACCAACAAGCCCGCCCCTACGCGATCTTGAGATACACCCGCTGGTCACCAGTGCCAGCATTTAGATAGCCCGCGATCGGCTTCCACTGGAATTGCTTGTGCGCCCGAGCGTGCTCCGGAACAGTCCCTGGCCGGCCCGTTGAGCAGGCAGCGCCACTGCCCAAATGAATAAGGAAACTCCCCAGTGAGTGAATTGCATACGCACCAACTTCTGACCGACGAGTCCGGCACCGAGACTATCGAGCCGGAAGAAACCATCATCTCGGACGAAAAGCCGCACGAGATCGCGGAGAAGTCTTTCGCGGACTACAACGTCCGGGCTGACATCGTGGAATCCCTGGCCGACGCCGGGATCACCCACCCCTTCCCCATCCAGGCCATGACCCTGCCGGTGGCCCTGTCCGGCCACGACATCATCGGCCAGGCCAAGACCGGTACCGGCAAGACCCTCGGCTTCGGCATCCCCGCCCTCCAGCGCGTGGTTGGCCAGGACGACCCCGGCTACGACAAGCTTCCGGTCCCCGGTGCCCCGCAGGCCCTGGTCATCGTGCCTACGCGCGAACTCGCCGTGCAGGTGGCCAATGACCTGCAGACGGCATCCCGGAAACGCAACGCCCGCATCACCACCATCTACGGCGGCCGTGCCTACGAACCGCAGGTGGAGGCCCTGAAGAAGGGCGTGGAGATCGTGGTGGGAACACCGGGCCGCCTGATCGACCTCTACAAGCAGAAGCACCTGAGCCTGAAAAACGTCAAAATCGTCATCCTGGACGAAGCTGACGAGATGCTGGACCTCGGCTTCCTGCCGGACGTGGAAACCCTCATCGCCGGTACACCGGCAGTCCGCCAGACCCTGCTGTTCTCCGCCACCATGCCCGGCCCGGTCATCGCCATGGCCCGCCGCTACATGACGCAGCCCACCCATATCCGGGCAGCAGATCCCGACGACGAGGGCCTCACCAAGCGCGACATCCGGCAGCTGATCTACCGTGCCCACAGCATGGACAAGACCGAAGTCGTGGCCCGCATCCTCCAGGCGCGCGGCCGCGGCCGCACCATCATCTTCACCAAGACCAAGCGCACCGCCGCCAAGGTGGCCGAGGAGCTTGTGGACCGCGGCTTCGCAGCCGCCGCCATCCACGGCGACCTGGGCCAGGGCGCCCGTGAACAGGCGCTCCGTGCCTTCCGCAACAACAAGGTGGACGTCCTGGTGGCTACCGACGTCGCCGCGCGCGGCATCGACGTGGACGACGTCACCCACGTCATCAACTACCAGTGCGTGGAAGACGAGAAGATCTACCTGCACCGCGTGGGGCGCACCGGCCGGGCCGGCAACAAGGGCACCGCCGTGACCTTCGTGGACTGGGATGACATGCCGCGCTGGAGCCTCATCAACAAGGCCCTGGGCCTGAGCGTGCCGGAGCCCATCGAGACCTACTCCTCCTCGCCGCACCTTTACGAGGACCTGGACATCCCTGAAGGCACCAAGGGCCGCCTGCCCCGCGACAAGCGCACCCTGGCCGGAGTTGACGCCGAGGTCCTTGAAGACCTGGGCGAAACCGGCAAGAAGAACAGCCGCGGCGGCCGTGACAGTGGCCCCTCGCGCGAACGCGACGGCCGGGACCGCAGCAGCCGGGGCCGCGACAGCAGGGGCGGAAACCGCGACGACAGCCGCAGCAGCGGTGAATCCGCCGGTCGCACCGGGGAACGCCGCCGTCGTACGTCCGATTCCGCTGCAGCCCCCACCGCTGCCGCCGAATCCCCCGCCGCGGCCTCAACCGCAACTGAGGGCGAGCAGCCCTCGCGTACCCGCCGGTCCCGCACGCGCACCCGCCGCCGCAACGGCGAGGTAGTGGCGGGCAGCGACACAGCAGCACAGCCCGGCAGCACCGAGGCCTAACCCCCTCAATGACTGACACTGTCTGGGCGCCGGACGGCAGCAGCATGGTGGTCCACGCGGACAACGCGGAGTTCCTCCCCTCGCTGCCGGACGGCGCCTTCACACTGATATACGTGGACCCGCCGTTCAACACCGGCAGGCCGCAGCAGCGCCAGCAGACCACCATGGTCGCCAACGCTGGCGGCACGGGCGACCGGGTGGGTTTCAAGGGACGCTCCTACGACACCATCAAGGGAGCGCTGCACCGTTACGACGACGCGTTCAGCGACTACTGGTCCTTCCTTGAACCACGGCTGGTCGAGGCATGGCGCCTGCTGGCCGAGGACGGCACGCTGTACCTGCACCTGGACTACCGCGAAGTGCACTACGCCAAGGTGATGCTGGACTCGATCTTCGGCCGCGAATGCTTCCTGAACGAGATCATCTGGGCCTACGACTACGGCGCGCGGGCGAAAAACCGCTGGCCCACCAAGCACGACAACATCCTGGTCTACGTCAAGAACCCGGCCAAGTACCACTTCGACAGCGCAGAAGTGGACCGCGAACCCTACATGGCGCCCGGCCTCGTCACGCCGGCAAAGCGCGAACTGGGCAAGCTGCCCACCGACGTCTGGTGGCACACCATCGTCTCCCCCACCGGCAAGGAAAAGACAGGCTATCCTACGCAGAAGCCCGAAGGCCTTGTCCGGCGGGTCGTGGCTGCGTCAAGCCGGCCAGGGGATTGGTGCCTGGACTTCTTTGCGGGTTCCGGCACGCTCGGCGCCGTTTCGGCGAAGCTCGGCCGGAAGTTCGTGTGCGTGGACCAGAACCAGCCGGCCATCGACATCATGGCCAAGCGGCTGGGTGCCCACGCCGAGTTCACCGCTTTCCCGCCCAACTAGGTAGCGCTATGTGTCGTTTTGACGCTCGAAAACGACACTTGGCGCTACCTACTTGCCGTGTTCAGGAGCGGACGACGGCGGTCCCTGTGCCCATGTCCTCGATCCGGGCCAGGACCTCCGGTCCCGTTAGGTTTTCCCCCAGCAGGTTGGGTTTGCCGGTGCCGTGGTAGTCCGATGAACCGGTGATCAGCAGGTCATGCTTCGCGGCGAGCTGGCGCAGGAAATCACGGCCCTCCTCCGGATTATCGCGGTGGTCGATCTCCAGGCCCGCCAGACCGGCGTCGATCATCTCATGGTAGACGCGCTCCCCCACGATGCGGCCCCGCGAGGAGGCCACCGGATGGGCAAACACGGGCACCCCGCCTGCAGCGCGGACCAGTTCGACGGCGGTGGCCGGGTCCGGCGCGTAATGCTGGATGAAGTAGCGGGACCGGGAGGTGAGAATGGAGGCGAACGCCTCGGACCGGTCCTCCACCACCCCGGCGGCCACCAGCGCATCGGCGATGTGCGGACGCCCCAAGGTGGCACCCGGGGCCACATGATGGATGACGTCGTCCCACGTCAAGGGGTAATCCTCCGCGAGGAGGGTGACCATCCGCTCGGCACGGGTATGCCGGGCATCCTTGGCTTTGGTGATTTCCTCCAGGAGCCCGGGATGTTCGGGATCGTGCAGGTAACTCAGGAGGTGGACGCTGATTCCCTGCTCCGTCCGGCAGGACACCTCCATGCCCGGCACCAGTGCGACGCCGTGCTGCACTGCCGCAGCGGACGCTTCCATCCAGCCCGCGGTGGAATCATGGTCGGTCAGTGCCACCACGTCCAGTCCGGCACGGGCGGCCGACGCCATCACGTCGGCAGGCTTTTCGGTGCCGTCGGAGACGTTGGAGTGGGCATGCAGGTCAATCCTCACCACACCAGCCTAGTAGACCCTGCATCCTCCGTTCATACGGCATTCGCACAAGGCTTCGTGCTGGTGAGACGATGGTGCCGTGAACGCTGCCGATAACACCCCAGATTCTGCTTCCCAGCCCTTGGAAGAGCGGGTCAACAACCGCTCCCAGCGGCCCAGTTCCAACGCCTTCAAGGCCTTTATGGCCAGCAACTGGGCGCCGTCCAGCCAGGAGCTCCCGCCGCGCGACGCCGTTGCCAGCCACGCCGCAACCCGGCGCAAGGCCATCTCCGACCAGTTCAAAGGCGAACGCCTGGTCATCCCGGCCGGTCCGCTGAAGGTCCGTTCCAACGACTGTGACTACCGCTTCCGCCCGCACTCGGGTTTTGCGCACCTCACCGGGCTTGGCCTTGACCACGAGCCTGACGCCGTCCTGATCCTGGAGCCTGTCGATGAAGGAAAGGGCGACGACGGCGGCAACCACCGTGCCACGCTCTACTTCCGGCCACTCGCCGGGCGGGATACTGAACAGTTCTACGCCGACTCACGCTCCGGCGAGTTCTGGATCGGCGCCCGCCCCACGCTTGCCGAGTTCGAGGCGCGACTGGGCTTGGCCACGGCACACATCGACCAGCTTGAGACGGCCGTCACCAAGGACGTGGGTGCCCCTGAAATCGGCGGCATCTCCATCCGCCTGGTGCGCAAGGTGGACGAAAACATCGATGCCCTGGTGGACACCGCCCGGTACAACACGGCAAAGGACCCAGACAACCTGGACCTCGCCGTCCTGGACGCCCTCGACGAAAAGCTCAGCGAAGCCCTCTCCGAGCTGCGCCTGCTCAAGGATGAGTGGGAAATCGAGCAGATGAAGCTCGCCGTCGCCGCCACCGTGGAAGGTTTCGAAGAGGTAGTGAAGGCCCTCCCCCGGGCCCTGACTCACGCCCGTGGTGAACGGGTAGTGGAGGGCGCGTTCTTCGCCCGCGCCCGCGAAGTGGGCAACGAGCTGGGCTACGACACCATCGCGGCCTCCGGCAACAACGCCACGGTCCTGCACTGGACCCGAAACACCGGAAAGATCAACGCCGGCGAGCTCCTGCTGCTGGACGCCGGTGTGGAAGCTGATTCGCTGTACACCGCTGACATCACGCGCACCCTGCCGGCCACAGGAGTGTTCTCGGAAATCCAGCGCAAGGTGTACGAGGCAGTGCTGGACGCTGCAGACGCCGGGTTCGCAGCGGCACAGCCGGGCACCCGGTTCCGTGACATCCACACCGCCGCCACCACTGTCCTCGCGGAAAGGCTCGCGGAATGGGGCATCCTCCCCGTCACCGTGGAAGAGGCGATCAGCCCGGAGGGCCAGCAGCACCGCCGCTGGATGCCGCACGGAACCAGCCACCACCTGGGACTCGATGTGCACGACTGCGCGCAGGCCAAACGCGAGCTGTACCTGGACGGCATCCTCACCGAGGGCATGGTGTTCACCATCGAACCGGGCCTGTACTTCAAGGAAGAGGACCTTGCCATCCCGGCGGAATACCGCGGGATCGGCGTGCGCATCGAGGATGACATCCTGATGACCGCAGAGGGTCCGGTAAACCTCAGCGCCGCCCTGCCGCGCAGGGCGGACGACGTGGAGAACTGGATGGCCGGTATTTACCGCGACGCCGAGGGCGCAAACTAGGGACACAAAAAAGCGGGGCAACCGGAGAGATATCCGGTTGCCCCGCTTTTGCTTGTGGCTGCCCCAACTACTGCCGTGGGTTGTCCGGGCGTTGATCGTCGCCAGGGCGCTGATCGTCAACAGGCCGCTGGTCCGCCGGCTGACCGCCGTCGGACGGTCCTGCGGAGTGCTGCGCCGCAGCCTGCTGGGCGTCGGCAACCTCGCCGGCGCCTGCCTCAGGACCCTGGGGAAGCCGGACGCCATACTGGGGCCGGCCGTCCGGGAGGTCGGGGTAGCGCACCGCGCGCGCCGGCGACGCTGCGGGCTGCTGCTGGACACCGGCGTCGGCCTGTTGTCCGGCCGGCGCCCCGTATGCCGGGTTTTCCTGCACCTGGTTCCCCGAAGACTGGCCGTACGGATCGTTCCAGCCGGAGGGGCGGGCAGGGCCCTGGCCCGGCTGCTGCTGGTAGGGCTGGTTCTGGTAGTCCCGCTGCGTGTAGGGACCGTTTCCCGCGGCGGCGTCCGAGCGGGTCATCGGCAGCTGCTGCAGCAGCCGGCGCGCCTCGTGCGCGGCTTCGGGCGAGACGACGACGTCGTAGCTGGTAGCCACCACCTGGCTGGTGGACGTGAAGTCCCGCTTTCCGCGCTGCATGGCGTAGGTGACGATGCCGAACAGCATAAAGAAGGCCGCGCCCATCAGCACGGACGTCAGGATGGAGAAGTACCCCGGCGACGGCGCGAAGAAGGAGAGCATCACGCCGACGAAGAGGCCGAACCACATGCCGCTCAGTGCCCCGGACAGAGCCACACGGGGGTAGCTCAGGCGTCCCGTGACCCGCTCCACCATCTTCAGTTCGTTGCCCACGATGGACACCATGTGGACCGGGAACTGCTGGTCCGCGAGGTAGTCCACAGCCTTCTGGGCGTCCAGATAGGAAGTGTAGGAACCAACGGTGTTGCCGGTGGGAACCGCGCGGGCTTCGTCCGCGCCGTTGGGCCCGCCAGCCTTGGGAGCACCAAAAATGTTTGCCATGGTCCCATTCTTGCCCATGACCATGTGTGCTGCCTGTAAATTCAGCTAAAAGAGAGCAGACTCGGTAGCCTGTAGGAGTGAGCACAACTCCTACCCGCGTCTTCGTGGCGCGCCTGCTGGGCCTGGACGTCTTCGACCCGCTGGGCGACCGGCTGGGCCGGCTGCGCGATGTTGTTGTGCTCTCCCGGGGCACACAGGGTGCCCCGCACGTGGTGGGCATCGTGGTGGAGGTCCCCGGAAAAAAGCGGGTCTTCGTGCCCATGACGCGGATCACCTCCATCGACCAGACCCAGATCATCTGCACCGGACTGGTCAACCTCCGCCGCTTCGAGCAGCGCGGCGCCGAAACGCTGGTGGTGGCAGAGATGTTCGACCGCCGCGTCACGCTCCGGGACGGCAGCGGCGACGCCACCATCGAAGACATCGCCATGGACCAGCACCGCTCCCGCGACTGGTTCGTCAGCAAGCTCTTTGTCCGGCGGGGCCATTCCCTCTCGCCGCTGAGCCGGCTGCGCCGCAACGAAACCCTCATCATCGACTGGGCCGATGCCCTGCAGGGCCCCCGTACTGAGCCTCAGGCAGCCACCCAGTTCGTAGCAAACCACGAAGACCTCAAGCCTGCCGACTTCGCCGAGGCACTCCAGGAGATGAGTGACAAGCGCCGCTTCGAAGTGGCCAGTGAGCTGCAGGACGAGCGCCTGGCCGACGTGCTCCAGGAGCTGCCGGAGGATGACCAGGTGGAGATCCTCTCCGCCCTGGACGTCCAGCGCGCAGCCGACGTACTGGAGGAAATGGATCCCGACGACGCCGCCGACCTCCTCGGCGAGCTTCCCTCAGCCCAGGCGGAGGAGCTGCTCCAGCTGATGGAACCCGAGGGTGCAGAGGACGTCCGGCGCCTGCTGGAATACGACGAGGACACTGCCGGCGGCCTGATGACGCCTGTCCCGGTCATCCTGCCGCCTGAAGCCACGGTGGCAGAAGCACTTGCGCATGTGCGGCGTGAGGAGCTCTCCCCCGCGCTTGCATCGTCCATTTTTATTGCCAGGCCTCCGCTGGAGACGCCTACCGGGCGCTTCCTGGGCGTAGTCCACATCCAGCAGCTGCTCCGGTACCCGCCGTTCGAGCCGCTGGGAAACCTGGTGGACAAGAACCTGGAGCCGCTGTCCGACCAGGCCCATATCAGCGAAGTGGCCCGGACCCTGGCTACCTATAACCTCAACTCCCTTCCGGTAGTCAACGACACCGGCCGGCTTGTGGGGGCGGTGACTGTTGATGACGTCCTGGATCATCTGTTGCCGGATGACTGGCGGGCCCATGATGGCGAAGCCCCGATAAGAAGGCTCGGTGGCCGCATTGGCTGACATTGGTGCTCCCAAGAACCCCAACCTGCGGACGCCCGCCAAGGCGGCGGCGAAGGGCAGCCTGGACACCCCGTTGAGCGGCCGCCAGCGGATCCTGCCCAAGTTCTCTCCGGATCCGGATGCCTTCGGCCATGCCACGGAAGGCTTTGCCCGCTTTATGGGTACGCCAACGTTCCTGGTCTACATGACGGTCTTCGTTGTCGTCTGGCTGGCTTGGAACACCTATGCGCCGCTTGCCTGGCAGTTCGATTCCCGCGACCTTGGCTTTACCCTGCTGACCCTGATGCTGTCCCTGCAGGCGTCCTATGCGGCTCCGCTGCTGCTGCTCGCCCAGAACCGCCAGGACGACCGCGACCGCGTCTCGCTCCAGCAGGACCGCCAGCGCGCCGAGCGCAACCTTTCCGACACCGAGTACCTGACCCGGGAACTGGCATCGTTGCGGATCGCGCTGCGCGAGGTGGCAACGCGCGACTACGTCCGTGCGGAGCTGCGTTCTCTCCTGGAAGACATGCTGGAAGCCCAGGAGGAGCTCCGGACCCATGACCCGTCCGGGCAGGGGCAACACGAGTCCCCGCGCGACAAGGTGCGGGAAAAACTCAAGGAACAGCGGGACCGGCAGCGTAACCCCCGCACCCAACAGCTTCCCCGGGTCAAGCCCGGGCACTCCACCCAGGACCGCTAAGGAGCGCACCCATCAAGAACACCTCGCTGGCCGGGGCAGTTAATGCCGCCCTGGCAACGGTCATCGATCCCGAACTCCGCCGTCCCATCACTGAGCTGGGCATGGTGGAGTCCGTCAACGTGTCCGACGACGGCAGGGCCAGCCTGGTTGTCCTGCTAACCATTGCTGGCTGCCCGCTGCGGGACACCATCACCGCCGACGCGACGACGGCGCTGCTGGCAGTGCCGGGAGTGGCCGCCGTCGACATTGAACTGAAGGTGATGACGCAGGAACAGCGCGATGCCCTCAAGGAACTGCTCCGGGGGGCCGGCGGCAGGCGCGGCATCCCCTTCAACGAGCCCGGCTCGCTCACCAGGGTCTACGCGGTGGCCAGCGGCAAGGGCGGCGTGGGAAAGTCCTCAGTGACCGTCAACCTTGCCTGCGCCCTGGCCGCACAGGGACTGCGCGTCGGAATAGTGGACGCCGACGTCTATGGCTTCTCGGTTCCCGCCCTGATGGGCATCAGCCAGGCGCCCACGCGCGTGGACGACATGATCCTTCCCCCTGTTGCGTATGGCGTGAAGGTGATCTCCATCGGGATGTTCGTGAGCGGGAACCAGCCCGTGGCCTGGCGCGGGCCCATGCTGCACCGGGCCCTTGAGCAGTTCCTGACGGATGTCTACTTCGGCGACCTGGACGCCCTGTTCCTGGACCTGCCGCCGGGCACCGGAGACATCGCGATCTCCGTGGCGCAACTGCTGCCCAAGGCGGAGATCCTGGTGGTCACCACGCCCCAGGCCGCAGCGGCCGACGTCGCGGAGAGGGCCGGCGCCATCGCCACCCAGACGGGGCAGTCCGTGGCGGGCGTCATCGAGAACATGTCCTACCTGGAAATGCCCGACGGCGGGAGAATGGAGCTGTTTGGAAGCGGCGGCGGGGCGGTCCTCGCCGAGCGGCTGACGGCCACTGTGGGCACCGAGGTGCCGCTGCTGGGACAGATACCGCTGGACATCCAGCTGCGGGAAGGCGGCGACGCGGGGCTACCGATCGTCCTGGGCCAGGCAGGTACGCCGGCGGCAGAAGCGCTGACGGACATTGCCGGAAGGCTGGCGGCAAGACCCCGGGGCCTGGCTGGCATGAAGCTGGGGCTGCAGCCCCGCTGAGTGTCCGCCTGCCCGGGATTCCCGGGGCCGGCCTTAGCTACGTGGCTTCTGTGTCGAAAGGGGCAGCTTCGCCCGGTGGAAGCGACTGGAGCACCCTCTCAGGCCGCTTCGGAGCGGCGGTCTCAGCCACAGCTACGGCCGCGGCGCCGGAGACGGCCGCAACGGCTGCAGGCGCACCGGCGCTGACTGGCTTGGGGTCATCGTCCAAAAGCGCCTCTTTGATGATGCGCCGGGGGTCGTACTGGCGGGGGTCGTACTTCTTCCAGTCGACATCATCGATGTCGATCCCCACTTCTTCCTTGATCTGCTCGCGCGCGCCGGAGGCCATACGGCGGACTTCCTTGACCAGGTTGGCCAGCTTCTGCGTGTATTCGGGCAGCCGCTGAGGACCGATCACGAGGACGCCAATGATCAGCAGAAGAAAGAACTCCGGGCCGTTGATTCCAAACACTTTAGGAAGATTACCCTCTCCGGGCTGCCAGTGACGATTCCCACCCACGGACGGCGGAAACCGTCCGTTTTACTGGGTAAAAAGGGCCACGATCTTGTTCACGCCGCGCTGCAGGCGTTGAGCCACCGGTTCACTGTCATGCGCCCGGGGCTCCTCCAGCACCTCCGCTGCGACGCCTTCTCCCGCTTGTTCGCTGAGGCGCTGCAGGATGGGCACGGCGTCGTCAGCCTGCTCCGGCGGGAGGTCGGAGACGACGGTAAACGTGCGGCCCTCCGTCCGGTACCTGGCCGACCAGGGCGACGACGCCAGGATCTGCAACGGCGGGCCGGGCAGTCCCGAACCAGGTTCTGCTTCTGTGTCCCCGCCAGGGTAATGCCGTTCGGTGATGGTGGCGTAGTGCGTTCCGTCGGAGAGCTTCAGTTCCACGGCAGGCCCGCCCTCCAGCACCACGGCCTTCGCTGACTCGAGGTGGAAGCCCATCGCCTCAAGCTCGGGGCACACCCATCCCTCCGAGCGCAGTCCCGACAGCCGGTCCTCGCTCAGGGTCCTTCCGTCGGCCGGAGTCTGGGCAGAGACCTGCGAGAGGGTGGCTCCGGCCTCAGCGCCATCTGCCTGAAGTGGATCACCGGCCACAGTAAAAGCGCCGGCAGCGAGCACACCCGCTGCGGCTACGGTGCCCCCCGCCGTCATGGCGAGCGCCCGGACCACTGCCCTGGCTGGCTGGTGATGCGGGGCAGGAGCCGGTTGCCGGGCTGCCAACTCCTGGGTCCTGGCGAGCAGCCGGGCAGTCAGGTCATCGCTTGCCGGCGGAATGGGCGCGTCCCGCAACCGCTCCAGGTACTGCCGCTCCCGGCGCACGGCTGAAGCGCACTCGGGGCAGGACTGGATATGGCTGGCGGTGCGCTGATGCCTGCGGCTGAGCGGAATGTGGGGCCTCATATGCCGTTCAGAGGATGCCGGCGATGCGCGGCAGCGACAGCTTGGGCCTGGACTGCTGCGGTCGCGGGTCGCGGTGGGCCAGCTTTTCCCGGAGCATGGTGCGGCCGCGGTGGATGCGGGAGCGCACCGTACCGAGCTTGACGCCCAGGGCCTCGGCCACCTCGTCGTAGGACAGGCCTTCGAGGTCACAGAGAACCACGGCGGCACGGAAGTCCGGCGGGAGTTCCTCAAGGGCGGCCTGAACGTCGAGGTCCAGGTTGTTCAGCTCGAAACTCTGCTCGGGGCCCGGTTCCCGTCCGGGAATCCTCGATTCGGCGTCCTCGGCAAGGGCGTCAAAGCGGATGCGGGTTTTACGCCGCGCCTGGTCCAGGAAGAGGTTGGTGGTGATGCGGTGCAACCAGCCGTCCAGCGTTCCGGGCTTGAAATTCTCCAGCGAGCGGAAGACGCGGACAAAAACCTCCTGGGTGAGGTCTTCGGCGTCGTACTTGTTTCCGGTCAGGCGGTAAGCCAGCCGGTAAACCTTTGCGGAGTGGTTGGTCACCACTTCTTCCCAAGTGGGGCGCACCCACTCGGACTCAGGCTTGTTTGCTGCAGGGACAGGTGCCACAACTGATGATGACATCGTCCACTCCCCTCGTGGAATGCTTACGCCCGGACACTGTTGACATCTCTGATTCGGCGCCGGCCACCCTATGGATGACCAGAAAATAATCATTTCAAATTTGGCTGGGAATTTCCTGACTGCCGGGTAACTTCAGCCGTGGGCGCAACAGCCCGCCTTCCCGGCTGTTGCCGAACTACACAGTAGGCTGTAGAGGACACTCCCCCTGCCGCCCAGAAAGCGAAAATCCATGAGCGCCGACAAGTCCACCAGCTGGTCCTACGCAGAAGATCTGCCCGCTGAGGATGAGGTCATGCTGCGGGCCCGGGAGCGCTCCTTTGAATTGGGCGTCACCCCCATCGGGCCCGGCGTGGGTGCTGTCCTCACCGTCCTCGCTGCGTCGTCAAAGGCCCAGACCGCCGTCGAGATCGGAACCGGGGCAGGGGTCTCCGGAGTCTGCCTGCTCCGCGGCCTCGGCCCGCACGCTGTCCTCACCACCATCGACGTGGACGTGGAACATCTCAAAGCCGCACGGGAAGCATTTTCCGAGGCCGGCAGCCCGGCCAACCGGACGCGAACCATTTCCGGCCGCGCGGGAGATGTTTTGCCGCGCCTCACGGACCGCGCGTACGACCTGGTGTTTATCGACGCCGACAAGCCGGGACTGCCCGGGTATGTGGAGCAGGCCATCCGGCTTCTGAAGCCCGCCGGGCTGCTGATCATCAACGATGCGCTGGACAAGGACAAGGTAGCCAACCCTGCCGGCCGCGAGGCCACCACCGTAGTGCTGCGCCAGGTGGGGAAGAGCATCCGCGACGACGAGAGGCTGGCCTCGGCCATGCTTCCCACGGGGGACGGCCTGCTCGTGGCGGTCAAAAAATAAGACAGGACCCGCAGCCCGAAGGCTTGCGGACCCTGTCCGGCACAATTATTCGGTAACGCCGACCAGGCATTCCTTGAGGTTGGCCGCTTCGGCTGCATTCAGTTCGACCACCAGGCGCCCGCCGCCTTCGAGCGGGACGCGCATGATCAGGCTGCGGCCCTCCTTGGTGACTTCCATTGGGCCGTCGCCGGTGCGTGGTTTCATAGCCGCCATGAGGAATTCCCCTCCATTTAGTCCCAGGACTGATCAGCCCGGGTGGGCTGTGTCCGCATGTAGATCAAGCTGCCATGGCGGAGTGGATGGACACCGCCGGGGCTGCGCGTATTCTGAATGCTTATTGTCCTTGCTTACCTACCATTATCGCGGAATTACCCGCCCGTAGCTAATCGATGGACATTTGCGGGCAGGTCCAATTTCCACTCTGACCTGCACGGAAGCCGGGATCTCTATGGGGGATAATCCCCGCCGCCCGGCAATTGCGCCCACGCCCACAGCCAGACAATCCATACGATCTGCAACAGCACAAACATCACCACAACAGCTCCCCGGTAAGCCCGGGACCGGGACAGTAAAGCGGCCCCCAACGCCAGAGGGAAAAGCGGCAGCAGCATACGGAAAGTACTCGTCTGCGGGTGCAGGAACATCACCAGGTAGCCCATGTAGCAGGCGCACCACAGGCGGAGTTCGACGCCGAGCCGGACCACCGGCGGCAGGTACAGCATCGCGCCGAAGAGTGCCACAAAAATGAAGGGCGCCAGCACTCCGAGCACCGGGCCAAAGAGGTTCACGCCGGTATCGAACCAGGGCTTGAACGGCACCAGGTCGTGGCCCCGCCATACAGTTTCAGTCTTGGTGTAGGCCTGGATATCCCCCGTTGCCGCCCATGCTGCGGCCGGCCATGCCAGCGCCGAGAGGCCTGCCACCGCCGTAAGGGTGGCAAGGGCCGCCAGGTCACGGACCGGATGCGATTCCCGGCTGCGGAACCGCTGCACCAAGCGGTGGACCAGAAGGAGCCCCAGCATGGCCGCGAATGGAACGCCCACGGGACGTGAGAGGCACAGCAACACCACCACCGGGATCGCCCACAGGAACTGCCGGCGGACCACCAGCAGCAATGCGGCCGCCAGCAGCAGCAGTGACAACGGTTCGGCATAGGGCACCTGGAGCACCGCGGACACGGGGAAGGTGGCGACGAACGCCACCGCCCAAAGTGATGGCCCGTGTGCTGCCTTATGCCGGAAAAGCACGTAGACCACCAGCGCGGCGGCCAGTCCGGACAGCATGGCGATAATGGTCAGCGAGGCAGCAGGGGTCAACCCAGTCAGTCTGCTGAGCCCACCTGCCAGGGACGGGTACAGGGGATAAAAGGCCCACGTGTTTTCCTGGACGTTGCCGGCCTCATCGGTCGGAAGTTCCGCGGGATAACCGCTGGCGATTACTCTGCCGTACCAGCGCGCGTCCCAGATGTTGATGAAGTTCCAGTAATCAGGCTTGGCCGGAAACCAGGGATTGGGCCCCTGGTGCAGGGCGGCAGCCATAAAAATCGCGGCGCTGACGAGCCTTGCGGCGATATAGATGGCCGAAACCTGGAGCCACCAGGGCCAACCGCTTACGGTTGCCCGGAAGCGGACGGCGAGCGCCTGAACCGACGCTGCAACACCTGGTCCGCGGCGGGTGGCGGTACTCACGCCCGGTCCTCCCCGGCCCCGGGCCCTGCGACTGAGGGCTCGTGGGCTTCCGCTGTTGGTGGTGCCGCCTGCGCCCCAGTCTTTTCAGTCCCGGCCACCCGGACCTCCTGCGCCCCGGACTCAGCGGGGGGCCCGGACTGTTCCGCGGCCTCCAGCCTGGCTTTCAGGGTCTCAATCTCCTGCCGGCTTGCTTCAAGCTGGTCCCTCAATTCATCGAGCACCTGGTCCACCTGGTCCATCCGGTAGCCCCGCAGGCCCAGGGAAAACCGCACGCGGTCCACATCCTGTGGCGCAGCGTTTGCCGGCAGGAGGACCGGCGGGAGGTTGGCGGGAGGCTGGTCGAGACCGGCGTCCAGCAGGGAAGGGAGCGCCCGACCGCCCGGTTTACCGGAGCGTCCCCCTGCGCCGGCCCACAGGACAACGCCGATCAGCGACACGGCAAGGAAGACCAGAAAATAAGTCACTCCCCCATCGTGCCAGACCTGGCCGCCTTCGCTATTCCGGGCGCTGTTCGCCGTTCAGCGAGGGCGTGATGGCAACGTGGAGGACCCGGTCCACGGCTTCCGCCGGGTCATCCACCACCTGGATCAGGTCCAGGTCCTTTTCGGAGACCATGCCCTCCGCCACGAGGGTGCCCCTGATCCAATCGATCATCGGGCCCCAGAAGTCGACGCCGAGCAGCACGATCGGGAAGGACGTCACCTTCCGCGTCTGCACCAGGACCATGGCTTCGAAGAGCTCGTCGAGGGTGCCAAGGCCCCCGGGCAGGACGATAAATCCCTGCGCGTACTTCACGAACATCGTTTTGCGCGCGAAGAAATACCGGAAGTTAATCCCCAGGTCCACCCACTGGTTCAGGCCCTGCTCAAACGGGAGTTCGATGCCGAGCCCCACTGACACCCCGTTGCCTTCAACGGCGCCGCGGTTGGCGGCTTCCATGGACCCCGGTCCGCCTCCGGTGATTACCGCGACTCCGGCCTCGGCCAGCTTCCGCCCCACCTCGACGCCCATCTCGTAGTAGGGGCTGCCTGGCTTGGTCCGGGCTGAACCGAAGACGCTTACTGCCGGGCCGAGATCAGCCAAAGCCCCGAACCCCTCGACGAACTCGCTTTGGATCCTCAGCACCCGCCACGGATCCGTGTGCACGAATTGGCCCAGGCCTTTGGTATCAAGCAAATGCTGGTCAGACATCTCCACCGACGCCTGCTTGCGGCGTAGTTCAAGGGGTCCTTTGCGGCGCGGCTGGGAGTTTTTGGCCGGATCTGCACTGATGCTCATTCCCCAAGGCTAACCTGCCTGCGGGAGGTATCTCTTGAATCACGATCCGCAGGAACTTGGGGTGATTCGCGTCATAAGGCACCGTTGTTCGCTAGATTCTTCCTTATGACTACTCATGTGCCCGGCGATTCCCTCGTCTCCCTGAACGCCGTAAATAAGCATTACGGCCAGCTGCATGTTTTGAAGGACATCAACCTTCAGGTCCGCAAAGGCGAGGTTGTCGTGGTCATCGGGCCTTCAGGCTCCGGTAAGTCCACGCTCTGCCGTGCCATCAACCGCCTCGAAACCATCGAAGGCGGCACCATCAGCATTGATGGGAAAGTCCTTCCCGCGGAAGGCAAGGAACTGGCACAGCTCCGGGCCGACGTCGGAATGGTTTTCCAGTCATTCAATCTCTTCGCCCACAAAACGATCCTCGAAAACGTCACTCTCGGCCCCATCAAGGTCAAGGGCGTTCCGAAGGCAACCGCGGACAAGGACGCCATGGCGCTGCTTGAACGGGTGGGCGTCGGGCACCAGGCTCCGAAACTTCCCGCACAGCTGTCCGGCGGCCAGCAGCAGCGTGTTGCCATCGCCCGTGCCCTCGCCATGAAGCCCAAGGTCATGCTTTTCGACGAGCCCACCTCTGCGCTTGACCCCGAGATGATCAACGAGGTCCTGGACGTGATGATCCAGCTGGCCAAGGAGGGCATGACCATGATCGTGGTCACCCACGAGATGGGCTTCGCCCGCAAAGCCGCGGACCGGGTGGTCTTTATGGCGGACGGCCAGATCGTCGAGGACGCCACCCCTGAGGAGTTCTTCACCAATCCCAAGAGCGACCGCGCCAAGGATTTCCTCTCCAAGCTCCTGACCCACTGATTCACCTACGAACAAACACTCCCAGTTCGCACCCAGGCCGTGACCCACGGCCACCAATGAAAGGAATGTCATGAAGGCATTTATGACCCGGCGGAAGTCATTCTTTGTGGCGGCTACCGCTGCCCTCGCCCTGTCCCTGAGCGCCTGTGGCGGAGGCGGGGCCGGCACCACCAGCGACCCCTCTGTTGAGGCAGCACCCACCTTCGCCGCCGGCACCACCATGGAAAAGCTCGCCTCGGCCGGAACCATCAAAATCGGTACCAAGTACGACCAGCCGCTCTTCGGCCAGGTGGGCTTGGACGGCAAGCCCGTCGGCTTCGACGTCGAAATCGGCAAGCTGATCGCCGCCAAGCTGGGCATCGCCGCTGACAAGATTGAATGGTCCGAAACCGTCTCGGCCAACCGCGAGCCGTTCATCGAGCAGGGCAAGGTTGACCTGGTCATCGCCACCTACACCATCAATGACAAGCGCAAGCAGGTTGTCAGCTTCGCCGGACCGTACTACGAGGCCGGCCAGGCACTGATGGTGAACAAGGACAACGACACCATCAAGAAGCCCGAGGACGTCAAGGGCAAGAAGGTCTGCTCGGTCACCGGTTCCACTCCGGCTGCAACGATCGTGGACAAGTACGGTGCTGAGCTTGTTCCCGCCGCCACCTACTCCGCATGCCTGGAGCCGCTGCGCAACAAGCAGGTTGAAGCAGTCACCACCGACAACGTCATCCTCGCCGGTTTCGTGGACAAGGAGCCGGACGCCTTCAAGCTCGCCTCGGATGAGACCTTCACGAAGGAGCCCTACGGCATCGGCCTGAAGAAGGACGACACCGAGTTCCGCAACTGGATCAACGACCAGCTGGAAGCATTCCAGGAGGACGGGTCGTACAAGAAGGCATGGGAAGATACCGCGGGTTCAGTCATCAAGACTGCCCCTGAGCTGCCCAAGCTCGACCGTTACTAAGTAGCGCCTGTGGTTGCCGGGGCCGCTTCCAGGTCCCGGCAACCACCGCCTTTACCCCCGTCCACGCCCCACAGCCAAAGGATCCAATGGACGTCATTCTTGAAAACCTGCCCCTGTATTGGAACGGTTTTCTCCGCACCCTCTTCCTTTCCGCCGTTTCCGGAGTCATTGCCCTGGTTCTTGGCACCCTGCTGGCGGCTGCCAGGGTCTCCCCCGTAGCAGCGCTCCGCGGCTTCAGCACCGTCTACGTGGAAGTTCTCCGGAACACTCCGCTGACCATCGCCTTCTTCTTTGCAGCCATCGTCCTTCCGCGGCTCGGAGTGAAATTCGAGCAGTTCGAAATCGCCGCCATCATCGCCCTCAGTACCTACACCGCAGCGTTCATCGCCGAAGCTGTCCGCTCAGGTGTCAACAGCGTCCCCGTGGGCCAGGCTGAAGCCGCCCGGAGCATCGGCATGAACTTCGGGCAGGTCCTGAACCTCATCATCCTCCCCCAGGCCCTGCGGACGGTGGTCCCGCCGCTGATCAACATACTGATCGCCCTGGTGAAGAACTCCTCCGTGGCCGGCGCCTTCTTTGTCCTTGAACTGTTCGGCTACGGCCGCCAACTGGCCAACGCCAACGGTGATGCAGTCATCCCCGTCCTGCTCGGCGTTGCGTTCTTCTATCTGCTCCTCACCGTTCCGCTGGGTATCCTGGCCAGCACGGTGGAACGAAAGGTGGCGATTGCCCGATGAGCTCGGTACTGTACGACGTTCCCGGCCCCAAGGCCCGGCGGATATCCCTTATTGGTTCCATCGTCGGTTCCGTGCTGATCCTGGGCCTGCTTGCCTGGATCATCATGACCTTCGCCCAGCAAGGCATCTTTGAAGGGCGCCGGTGGGCTATTTTTACCCGCGCAGACGTGTGGACGCTCATGGGCAACGGATTGAGCGCAACCCTCAGCGCCGCGGCCCTGGCAGCGGTCATTGCTTTCCCGCTCGGCCTCCTGCTGTGCCTGCTGCGCATCGCAGATGCGGCCTTCATCCGTATCCCTGTCCGGGTGCTGCTGGAGTTCCTCCGCGGCATGCCGGTGGTCCTGATGATGCTGTTCATCCTGCTGGGCTTCGGCACCTCGCCGTTCATTGCCGTGGTTACCGGCCTGGTGCTCTACAACTCGGCAGTGTTTGCTGAAATCATCCGTGCCGGCATCCAGTCGCTTCCCAAGGGGCAGCGGGAAGCCGGGCTGGCCATCGGCCTGACCAGCTTCAAGTCCCGCATGCTGATCGAACTGCCGCAGGCCATCCGGCGCATGATGCCCTCACTCGTAGCCCAGATGGTGGTGCTCCTGAAGGACACCTCCCTCGGCTACATCGTGGCGTACGGTGAGCTACTGCGCGCCGTACAGGTGATGGCGGATTTCCTGGGTACGCAGTTCCTGTTCCCCATCTTCTTCGTAGCCGCGGCGATCTACATCGCCATCAACATCCTCGTTTCACGCATTGCCGTGTGGATCGAGCGCCGCGGGTCCAAGAAGGCGGCGGGCGGGGTGGCCAAGGCGGAACCGGAAAAAGCCGAAGCACCCGTCCCCTGATACTTCCTGCAGCAGTGGCCCGGACCTTTTGGTCCGGGCCACTGCCGTTTAAATCAGGCTGCCAACCAGTCCCGCAGCGCCTGCAGGCATTTGCGGATGGCGTCGGCGTGGACGTGCTCGTTGTCCTTATGGGCCAGCAGGGCATCACCCGGTCCGAAATTGACCGCGGGGATGCCCAGTTCACTGAAACGCGCGACGTCGGTCCAGCCGTATTTGGGCTTTGGCTCGGCTCCGACGGCGGCGACGAAGGAAGCGGCGGCAGGGTGCTGGAGCCCCGGCCGTGCACCGGCGGCAGCATCAGTGCGGACGACGTCGAAACCTTCCAGAAGTTCCCGCACCACGGCTTCGGCCTGGTCCGGGGTCTTGTCCGGCGCAAAACGGTAGTTGATCTCCACCACGCACCGGTCCGGAATGACATTGCCGGCAGTGCCGCCATTGATCTTCACCGCGTTGAGGCTCTCGCGGTATTCCAGCCCGTCAACGTTGATGGTGGCAGGTTGGTACGCGGCGAGCCGGGCCAGGATTGGTGCCGCTGCGTGGATTGCGTTGCTGCCCATCCAGGCACGGGCGGAGTGGGCTGCCTCGCCCACAGTTGTCGCCTCAAACCGGCTGGTGCCGTTGCAACCGCCCTCCACCGTGCCGTCGGTTGGTTCCAGCAGGATGGCGAAATCACCGTCGAGCAGGTGGCCGTGGTTGCGCACCAGCCGGCCCAGGCCGCTCTTCACGGCCTCTACTTCCTCGTGGTCGTAGAGAACAAAGGTGACGTCCCGCTTGGGTGCGGCCCCGCCGTCGAACA
Source organism: Arthrobacter sp. Z1-9 (assembly GCF_054792695.1). Lineage (NCBI taxonomy): Bacteria > Bacillati > Actinomycetota > Actinomycetes > Micrococcales > Micrococcaceae > Arthrobacter > Arthrobacter sp. Z1-9. Next base: position 2,812,261 of record NZ_CP096456.1, read on the forward strand.
TGGTGGCCGCAAGAGCCAGCTGCACCGCGACGCCGCCCTTCATATCGGTGGCACCGCGGCCATACAGCACGCCTTCCCCGGCGACACCGGACTCCCAGCTGGAAGGAACCGTACCCCTGGACCCTTCAGCTAGGGGCAGCGGAACAGTGTCCAGATGGCCTGCCAGGATGACACGTTCGGCGTTGCCCAGCTCCGTGCGGGCAATGATCGAGTCGCCGTCGCGGACAACGTGCAGTTCCGGAAGGGCCAGCAGGGCCGCTTCGACGGCGTCGGCCAGTTCCGTTTCATTGCCGGAGACGCTGTTGATGTCCATGATCGCGGCGGTCAGGAGCGCAACGTCCTGGCGGAGGTCAAGGCGAAGGGTGGAATAGTCCGGAGCGGTTTCGGCAGTCACGAAGCCAGTCTAGTTCGGAGCAGGTCCCCGCCCGTCGATAGACTGGGGCCATGACTGAGACTGCTTCCTCCGCTGTGCCCGAAACCCAGACTGCCCCCACTGAAGAACGCTCCGCCTACGGCTTTGGCGTGGCCACCATTGCGTCCGCGAAAGGCACCGACACAGGTGATGCCACCGTCCTTGACGTCTGGTTCCCGGCACCCTCGCTGGGCGTCGCTGCCGAACACCTGCGGGCAGTGGAAAATGCGGACGAGGCACTTACCCGGATTGCAGAGGCCGGCACGGACGAGGACCGTGGCACCGAGCAGAAGGTGGTTTTTGTCCAGATCAACCTCGATGAGGCCCCGGCTGATACGGCGGACGCCTACCTGCGCCTGCACCTGCTCTCGCACCGGCTGGTCCGCCCGAACACCATCAACCTCGACGGCATTTTCGGCAAACTGCCGAATGTGGTGTGGACCAACTTCGGGCCCGCCGCCGTGGAGGGCTTCGAATTGACGCGTGCCCGCCTGCGCCGGCGCGGAGCCGTCACAGTGTACGGCGTCGACAAGTTCCCCCGCATGGTGGACTACGTGGTCCCCACGGGTGTAAGGATCGCCGACGCCGACCGTGTGCGCCTGGGCGCCCACCTCGCCGAAGGCACCACGGTCATGCACGAAGGCTTCGTCAATTTCAACGCCGGCACCCTGGGCACCTCCATGGTGGAGGGCCGGATTTCCGCCGGCGTCGTGACCGGTGACGGCAGCGACGTCGGCGGCGGAGCGTCCATCATGGGCACGCTGTCCGGCGGCGGCAAAGAGAAGATCACCATCGGTGAGCGCGTCCTCCTCGGCGCGAACTCGGGCGTGGGCATCAGCATCGGGGACGATTCGGTGGTGGAAGCCGGCCTCTACGTCACGGCAGGAACCCGGGTGCGGGTACCCGGTCCCAAGGACGAGGTGGGCGAAGACACCACAAAGATCGTTAAGGCCGCAGAACTCTCCGGCGTGCCCAACCTGCTGTTCCGCCGCAACTCCACCAACGGCGCGGTGGAGGTCCTCCCCCGCGCGGGCCAGACCGTTGAACTGAACGACGCCCTGCACGCCAACTGATCCCTATGGCACGAAGCCGGGGCCTGCGCCGCCTCCTGGTACTGCTGCTCGCCCTCGCACTGGTGATCGGCGGCGTCTATGCGGCGGTGTTTTTTGTGCAGCGTTCCGAAACCCTTGTTTCGGAACGCTGCACAGCCGTCGTAGGCGGAGGAACGGCAGAACTGGCACCCGACCAGGCCGTGTACGCATCGCTGATTACCGCCGTCGCCGTCCAGCGGGGACTCCCGCCGCGGGCCGCGAGCATAGCGCTGGCCACCGCAATGCAGGAGTCCAAGCTTCGGAACATCGCTCACGGAGACAAGGCCGGCCCCGATTCACGGGGACTGTTCCAGCAACGTCCCTCGCAGGGCTGGGGCAGCGAGGCGCAGGTGATGGACCCGTACTACGCAGCCAACGCCTTTTACGACGCGCTGGTCAAGATCCCGGGCTATGAGTCGATGGAGATCACGGAAGCGGCGCAGCGGGTGCAGCGGTCCGCTTTCCCTACCGCGTATGCCCAGCATGAGCAGATGGGCCGCTTTTTTGCTTCCGGGCTATCGGGCCAGACACCCGAAGCCGTTCAATGCACCCTTCGTTCAGCAGCTGCTGCCGGCGACCCCAGTGCCGTTTCGGCGGAACTGTCCCAGGCCTACGGGCCGCTGGAAACGGCTGTGGAAGGCCAAACGCTGGTGGTGGAAGCCGATGGCAGCCAGGCCTGGTCGGTGGCCCAGTGGGCGGTGGCGAACGCCAAGGGTTATGAGGTGACGCAAGTACAGGTGGCTGGACGCACGTGGGACCGTGCGGAGCGGAACGGCTGGCAGGAATCATCAGCCTCTGACAGCCAGGTCCGGATCACTGTGTCACCGGCCAGCGTCGAAGGCTGAGCTCCTGCCGGCTTGCCTACGCCAGGATTTCGACCACGGGCTGGACGTAGCTGCGGAACAGCTCGGGCTGGCCCATCAGCTCGTGGCTCATGATGATTTTGTCCGGCTCCAGGTACCAGGCCCGCTGCTCATTCAGCGGCAGCTCGATGATGGTCAGCTTGAAGTCGCGGGCGTCCCGCCCCACCTCCAACAGCCTGTCATCCACCATGTCCTCCAGCAGCTGGTCTGCACCGATGGCAGCGCGCTCTGCTTCCAGCTCGGCGTATTCGCTCCTGCGCTCCCGGGCCCAGGTGAGGGCAGAGCCGAAGTGGGCCTGAAGTACGCGCTGCAGGGCGGGTGAATTGGCAAAGGCCTCAAAATTGGGCGGAGACAGTTCGGGCGACGTCTGGGGATGGGCTTTCAGTAGCTGCGTCCACCAGGCCTCCCACTCCGTCTTAAGCACGCCCAGGCCACCAACATCGGCAGTAAGATGGGTATGGTCGGCAGGGCGGATTTTGGGAGCGGCATGCGACAGGGCCGGATGGCCGGCGCCGTCCAGTCCGGCAGCATCGCGGACATACAGGGCAATCATCATCGGTCCGGACGTGTCGGTGGTGATCTGCCACCCTGAACCGCCTGTTTGGTGCATCCGTAATCCTTCCCTGGCACGCTTTACCGGACCTGTTGATCCGGTTTCACGCCCCCGGTTATCAGTCTATTCCCCCATGTTCCGGACGTTAACGGTAGTCAGGCGGCCAGCCCTTCAAGATGCCGCTCAAGGACATCCAGGCACATACGGGCCGGCATCCAGGCCGGCTGGAGCAGGGCATGCATACACAGCCCGTCAAGGGTCGCCAGGAGCCGTTCGGCCTCCACCACCAGCGTTTCCTCAGATGCACCATCGGGCAGCAGGGCGGTGATGACGCGTCCCATCAACGCCGCGACTTCCCGGTGGCTGCGGTCCGCCTCCGCTGCAAGGAACGGCCTGATCCTGGCGGCGTTCCGAAAGGCCATCCAGACGCATGCCTCCACCGCCCGCTGTTCATCCAGCGGCAGCAGTTCGCCCAGGAGTGTTAAAACAGCCGCGCGGTGTTCCCGGCTTGTGGGCGGGTTCTCCTCAAGGGCAGGCAGTGCTTCAACCAGCCGGCTGACGATACGGTTGATGACGGTGGCGAAGGAGTGAGTGAGGAGTTCCTCGCTTCCCGCAAAGTAGTGCCGTACGGAGCCGACGGCGAGGCCAGCCTCACCTGCCACTTCCCGGAGCGACGCCTTCTCCAGCCCGTCCACTGCGACGATCCGCCAGACCGCTTCGACGACGTCCTGGCGCCGGGCTTCGGCATCCACAATTTTAGGCACTCCATTTTTTAGCACGTCTGTGCTCAAAAAAATACCCGGCCCGCCGCTGGCACCGAAAACGCCCGTCATGCTGCCCGTCATCCGGGACACACCCGCGGCGGTACGCCGAGTTGGGATAGCGTTGGAGGCATGAAAATACTGGTCACAGGGGGCACCGGCTACATCGGTTCCCACACTGTTTTGTCCCTGCAGGAAGCCGGCCATGACGTGGTGGTCATCGACAACCTCGTCAACTCCAGCGAAGAGTCGCTTCGCCGGGTTGCGGAACTCACCGGCAAGACCGCAGAGTTCCACAACGTTGACCTCGTGGACGAAGCCGCCGTGGAGAAGGTGTTTGCCGGCAACGCCATCGAGGCCGTGATCCACTTTGCCGGGCTGAAAGCCGTGGGCGAGTCAGTGCGGGAGCCTCTGAAGTACTACTACAACAACCTGGTGGGGACCCTGAACCTCATCCGGGTCATGGACCGGCACAACGTCCGCTCCGTCGTCTTCAGCTCCTCAGCCACGGTCTACGGCGAACACAACCCCATCCCCTACGTGGAAAAGATGGAAATCGGTGCCAACAACCCCTACGGCCGCACCAAGGAACAGATCGAGGACATCCTCTCCGACCTTGGCTCCGCGGACAGCCGCTGGCATATAGCCCTGCTGCGCTACTTCAACCCCGTCGGGGCACACCCCTCGGGCCGGATCGGCGAGGACCCCCAGGGCATCCCGAACAACCTGGTGCCTTTCATCGCCCAGGTGGCCGTGGGCCGCCGCGAAAAGCTCATGGTGTTCGGCGGCGACTACGACACCCCGGACGGCACGTGCCTGCGCGACTACATCCACGTCGTCGACCTCGCCGAAGGCCACGTGGCCGCCCTGGACCATGTTGCGGACCGCGCCGGCGTTTTCCGCTGGAACCTCGGTTCCGGCAAGGGCTCCTCGGTGCTGGAGGTCCTGCGCTCCTTCGAGAAGGCAGTGGGCAAGCCCATCCCTCACGAGATCACGGGCCGCCGGGCGGGTGACCTGCCGGCCTTTTGGGCTGACGCGACCTCCGCCCTGGCTGACCTCAGCTGGTCCACCACCAAAACGGTGGATGAGATGTGCGAGGACCACTGGCGCTGGCAGAAAAACAACCCCCAGGGCTACAACTCCTAAGGCAACGAAACGGCCGCCCACCTCCAGGAGGTGGGCGGCCGTTTCGTTGTTGTGGGGCCACGCCGGCGAGGGCCCCGAACCGTCCGCTTCGGCGAGGGACCCGACCCGAGCTTGCGAGGGTCGGGAGCCGGAGTGACCTTGCGAGGTTTGGGAGCCGGTGGGGATCAGCGGGCCGGGTAGTCCCGCTCCGGCTCGCCGATGTAGAGCTGCCGTGGGCGGCCGATTTTGGTGTTCGGGTCGCTGATCATTTCACGCCACTGGGCAATCCAGCCGGGGAGGCGGCCGATGGCGAAGAGGACGGTGAACATCTTCTCGGGGAAACCCATGGCCTTGTAGATGAGGCCGGTGTAGAAGTCCACGTTCGGGTAGAGCTTGCGCTGGATGAAGTAGTCATCGTTCAGCGCCTTCTCTTCCAGGCGCAGGGCGATGTCCAGCAGTTCGTCGTTGCCGCCGAGCTTGGTGAGGATCTCGTGTGCGGTGGCCTTGACGATCTTGGCGCGCGGATCGTAGTTCTTGTAGACGCGGTGCCCGAAGCCCATGAGGCGGACGCCGTCTTCCTTGTTCTTGACCTTCTCCATGTAGTCCTCGGGCTTGGTGCCCTCGGCCTGGATCTGGCGGAGCATCTTCAGCACTGCCTCGTTGGCGCCGCCGTGGGCAGGCCCGAACAGCGCGTTGATGCCTGCCGAGACGGACGCGAACAGGTTGGCGTTGGAGGAGCCCACCAGGCGCACCGTTGAGGTGGAGCAGTTCTGCTCGTGGTCCGCGTGCAGGATGAGCAGCAGGTCCAGGGCCTTGGCGACCACCGGGTCCACTTCATACTGCTCGGCCGGAAGCCCGAAGCTGAGCCGGAGGAAGTTTTCCACAAGGTTGTGGGAGTTGTCCGGGTACAGCATGGGCTGGCCAATGGACTTCTTGTGGGCGTAGGCCGCGATGACCGGGAGCTTGGCCATCAGGCGGATGGTGGATACTTCCACCTGTTCGGCGTTGAACGGGTCCAGCGAGTCCTGGTAGAACGTGGACAGCGCGGAAACGGCCGAGGACAGGACGGGCATGGGGTGCGCGTCGCGGGGGAATCCGCCGAAGAAGCCCTTGAGCTCCTCGTGCAGCAGCGTGTGCCGGCGGATCTTCTGGTCGAATTCGTCCAGTTCGGTGGGCGTGGGCAGGTTGCCGTAGATCAGCAGGTAGGACACCTCAAGGAAGCTGGAGTGCTGTGCCAGCTGCTCGATGGGGTATCCGCGGTAGCGCAGGATGCCCGCATCGCCGTCGATGTAGGTGATAGCCGAAGTTGTGGCTGCTGTGTTCATGAAGCCGGGGTCAAAGGTGACTGCGCCCGTCTGCTTCAGCAGTTTGGAAACGTCGTAGCCCTCGTTTCCTTCAACAACCTGGATGCGCGGCAGCTGGAGCTCGCCTCCTGCGTGGTGCAGGGTCGCAGCATTGTTGGTCTCAGTCATGGAGTCCCCTTCATGAGGCGCCTGGGCCTCTGTCGAAAGCTTGATCCAACATCAGGTGAGCCGCGCACGAAGCCTGAATGGACAGGTTCCAACACCCGGGCTGCCTTCTTGTAGAAAGCCACCATTGATAGTCACTTAAAAAGCTACCGCTCCTTGGCGGGTGCCACTAATCCGCGACGTTCCAAAATGGCCTAAAACGCGCCGGATGTGGTGCGAGTCACAGCATTGTTACGGTGCGGCGGCCAGCCGGGCGACGGCGGCGTCGATCCGTTCGTCGGTTCCCGTGAGGGCGACCCGGACGTACCCGTTGCCTGCCTCCCCGTAGAAGACGCCCGGGCCCACCACGATGCCGCGTTCCGCCAGCCGCGCCACCGTGTCCCAGGTCCCCTCCCCCGCCGTGGACCACAGGTACAGGCCGGCGTCGGATTCCTTGATCTCCAGCCCGAAGTCCAGCAGCGCCGGAACCAGCCGTTCGCGGCGTCCCCGGTAAAGGTCCTTCTGCGTCTCCACGTGCGCGTCATCGCCCAGTGCCACCCGCATGGCCTCCTGCACCGGATAGGGCACGATCATGCCAGCGTGCTTGCGGCTGTTCACCAGGTTGGCCATCAGGTCCGGATCACCGGCCACAAACGCTGCCCGGTAGCCTGCAACGTTGGATTGCTTGCTCAGCGAGTACACCGCAAGCAGGCCCTGGTGGGATCCGCCCGCAACCCGGGGGTCAAGGATGCTCGGAACTGCCTGGCCGCCGCGTTGGACGTCCCAGTCGCCCCAGCCAAGTTCTGCGTAGCATTCGTCCGAGGCCACCACGGCACCCAGGTCCCGGGCCTGGGCCACAAGTCCCCGCAAGGATTCAATGCCGCGGACGCTGCCGGTCGGGTTGCCCGGTGAATTAACCCAGATCAGCCGGACGCGGGAGCGGGTGGCGTCGTCGAGCTCGTCCAGGTCGTCAGTTGCAACGGACGTAACGCCGGCGAGGGTGGCGCCGATATCGTACGTGGGGTAGGCAACCTTGGGGCGAACGACGACGTCGTCCGGCTTGAGTCCCAGCAGCAGGGGCAGCCACGCCACCAGTTCCTTGGAGCCTACCGTCGGCATGATGTTGCGGGGATCAAGACCGGCCACTCCGCGGCGGCGTTCGAACCATCCTGCAATGGCTTCCCGGAGCGCGGGCGTGCCGTGGACGGTGGGGTACCCGGGGGCGTCCGCGGCGGCCTTCAAGGCCTCCTGGATGAGGGCGGGAGTGGGATCCACCGGAGTGCCGATGGAGAGGTTGACCGCCCCGTCCGGATGCGCGGAAGCCTTGGCGAGATACGGCGCCATGGCCTCCCACGGGTAGTCGGGCAGGTCAAGGCCGAACGTATTCACTGCTGCGGTCACCGATCCTGCCTGCGTCAGTGGTCTTGGTTCTGCGGCGGCAGCGCGGCGATCATGGGGTGGTCCTTGCCGGTGTTGCCGACCTTGGCGGCACCCCCCGGTGAACCGAGGTCATCGAAGAACTCAACATTGGCCTTGTAGTAGTCGGCCCACTCATCCGGGGTGTCGTCCTCGTAGTAGATGGCCTCAACGGGGCAGACGGGCTCGCATGCCCCGCAGTCGACGCATTCGTCCGGATGGATGTACAGCGAACGCTCACCTTCGTAGATGCAGTCGACGGGGCATTCTTCGATACATGCCTTGTCCTTGACATCTACACACGGCTGCGCGATTACGTACGTCACGTCCCTGGCCTCTCCACGTTGGTTCCGGCGACCCGCCGGTTTTTGCATCCGGCAACTCTCGCCGGACCCTGACATCTGAGCCTATTATCTCCCGGCCTGTTCCCGCGAACCTAGCCGGTGGCCTTGTGTGAAGCCCTTTAGTATGAAGTGGTGAACCTGCCTGCCCCCACACCTGCCGGATTTCTTGCCGCTGCCGCGCCCGGTACCCGTGTGGTTGTGCGCTACCGCATCGATGGCGGCTTCACCGATGCGTTGGGGCACTTGGTGATGTGCGACGCCGGTGCCTGCACCGTCCGCACGCGGCAGGCCGACGTCGTCATCCCCCTGGAGCGTGTTGTCGCTGCCAAGGAAGTCCCGCCGGCACCCGAGCCGCGGGGCCCGCGCCGGCAAGCCGCACCATAAGGGCGTCCCACTGCGCAGGCCTGTACGCGATTGGTAAGCCCCTCCAGCTGCCGCGCCCACCAGCGGGCAAAGAAAAAGCCGGGACGACGGCGGCAAAATGCCGCCTGCCGTCCCGGCAGTTTCATTGGCCCTCAGGGCCGTTGCTGCTAGACCTTTGCGCGGGCGCGGTTGGCCTTGGCGCGCTCATTGGTGTCCAGGATCACCTTGCGGATGCGGATGGACTCCGGGGTCACCTCGACACATTCGTCTTCGCGGGCGAATTCGAGGCACTCTTCGAGCGTGAGGTCGCGCGGGGGCGTCAGGTTCTCGAAGGTGTCGGAGGAGGCCGCACGCATGTTGGTGAGCTTCTTTTCCTTGGTGATGTTCACGTCCATGTCGTCGGCGCGGGAGTTCTCGCCGACAATCATGCCCTCGTAAACCTCAGAGGTGGGCTTCACGAAGAAGGAACCGCGCTCCTGCAGGTTGATCATGGCGAACGGCGTTACAACACCGGCACGGTCGGCGACCATGGAACCGTTGGTGCGGTACTCGATGGGGCCGGCCCAGGGCTCGTAGCCCTCGGAGATGGAGGCTGCGATGCCGGCACCGCGGGTGTCCGTGAGGAACTTGGTGCGGAAGCCGATCAGGCCACGGGCGGGAACGATGAATTCCATCCGGCACCAGCCGGTGCCGTGGTTGGCCATGTTGGTCATGCGGCCCTTGCGGGCTGCCATGAGCTGGGTGACGGCACCGAGGTACTCTTCCGGCACGTCGATGGTCATGTGCTCCATGGGCTCGTGGATCTTGCCGTCGATGGTCTTGGTGACAACCTGCGGCTTGCCCACGGTCAGCTCAAAGCCTTCGCGGCGCATCTGCTCAACGAGGATGGCCAGGGCCAGCTCGCCACGTCCCTGTACTTCCCACGCGTCGGGACGCTCGGTGGGGAGAACCTTGATGGAGACGTTACCGATCAGTTCCTTGTCCAGGCGGTCCTTCACCTGGCGGGCCGTAACCTTGGCGCCCTTGACCTTGCCCGCCAGCGGCGAGGTGTTGATACCGATGGTCATGGAGATCGCGGGATCATCCACGGTGATCAGCGGCAGCGGCTGCGGGTTCTCAGCGTCGGTCAGGGTCTCACCGATCGTGATGTCCTCAATACCGGCGACGGCGACGATCTCACCGGGACCGGCGGATTCGGCGGGGACGCGGTCCAGGGCCTTGGTGGCCAGCAGTTCGGTGATCTTGACGTTCTTGAGCTCACCGTTGGCGCGCGCCCAGGCAACGGTCTGGCCCTTGCGCAGGGTGCCGTTGTAGATGCGCAGCAGTGCCAGGCGGCCCAGGAACGGCGAGGCGTCCAGGTTGGTGACGTGCGCCTGCAGCACACCCTCCGGGTTGTACGTGGGAGCCGGGATGTGCTCAATGATGGTCTTGAAGAGCGGCTCGAGGTCCTCGTTTTCCGGGGCAGTGCCATCGGCGGGCTGCTCCAGGGACGCGCGGCCGACCTTGGCCGCAGCGTAGACAACGGGAACTTCGAGGATCTTGTCCAGGTCCAGATCCGGAACTTCATCGGCCAGGTCAGAGGCCAGGCCCAGGAGGAGGTCCATGGACTCGTGAACGACTTCCTCGATGCGGGCATCGGGACGGTCGGTCTTGTTGACCAGCAGGATGACGGGCAGGTGGGCGGCCAGGGCCTTGCGCAGCACGAAGCGGGTCTGCGGCAGCGGACCTTCGGAAGCGTCAACGAGGAGGACGACCCCGTCAACCATGGACAGGCCGCGCTCCACCTCGCCACCGAAGTCGGCGTGGCCGGGGGTGTCGATCACGTTGATGGTGATGGTCTGGCCGTTGGAGGACGGACCATTGTAGGCCACCGTGGTGTTCTTGGCCAGGATGGTGATGCCCTTTTCGCGCTCAAGGTCACCGGAGTCCATCACGCGGTCTTCGAGGTGGTTGTGCTCGGCAAAGGAGTTGGTCTGCTTGAGCATGGCATCGACCAGGGTGGTCTTGCCGTGGTCAACGTGGGCCACAATCGCGACGTTGCGGAGGTCACTGCGTGATGCAGTGGCTACCGCGGTGTTGGTGGTGGTTTCAGACATGCGTAATGGCTCGATTCAGTGGTGAAAGTCAGCTGTTGTATCGCGACATTTCCAACTGGAACGCACGACGGATCAGGCCCTTAGCACAGGGCGCCTTCCCCAAGTCTAGCTGCTGTGCCATTTATTGGCCTAAATTTTTCCGGCGGCGTGCGGGTCCCAGGGCACCCAGGCCTTACGCCGCACCGGAAAATTGTGGGCAATATCACTGGCCATACAGGGAGGCATGCCACATGATTGCTCTGACAGACCATGCCAGCCCGAAAGATACCAGATGCGCAAAGCCTCGCCTGCGTTGGCCCGGACCCGTTCTGCCGCGTCCCACGGCATCGCGGTGATTGCCTTATCTGGTGTCCTGGCCCTCGCCGGTTGCGGCCTGTCCGGGCAGGCCCTTGGAGATCCTCCCCCGCCCGCCGCGGCCGCAGGTCCCCACGGAGTACCCGGCGGGCAGTTGCGTGCCGGTTTCCCCGTCCTGAATCCCGCCAATGGGCGGCTCGAGGCCGTTGTCCCCGATATCAGCAGAACCGTCCTGTTAATCGGCGATTCGCAGTCCGAACCGGCTGACGGCTGGCCGCGCCGGGGCTTGGCGGCTGCGGGGTACAAGGTGTACTTCTGCGGGCGGGGCGGCACCGGCTTTGTCTCCTCGAAGGGCGCAACCGGCAACTACATCGATGCCCTGCTGCACGGGGACTGGCTGCTCCCGTCCGGCACGCCCGCCCTGATCGTCATTCAGGGCGGCGGCAATGACGCCGCCGGCGGAGCAAGTGACAGCCGGATTGCCGCCAACGCCGCACGCCTGATCGCGGAGCTGCAGGGGCGGTACCCGGGCACACGCATGGCGATGATCGGAACGCTCGCCCGGGGGGAAGATCACGGCGGCGGCCGGAGAAGTGAAGTCGATGCGTTGCTGGGATCCGTGGCGGCTGCCCATGGCCTGGCCTTCGTGTCCGTGGGTGACTGGCTCACCAGATACGGCCTGGCCGAGGACCTTTCGGACGCAGTGCACATGAATCCCCGCGGCCACCAAAGGCTGGGAGTGCTTTTGGAGGGCCGCCTCCGGGAACTGGGCTTGGAGCGAAAGCCGACAGCGGACCAGCCGCCGTTTCTCGCTGCAGGCACGGGGGAAGCCGGTCCGGTCCAGGACTGAAACGACAAAAGGCCGGAGCCGGAGCCCAAAGGCCCCGGCTCCAGCCGATTGTCGTTGATGCAGCCGCTTACGCCACTTCCGGCGGAAGCATCAGCTTGGCGCCAGGGATGGCGTTAAGCAGTGCCTTGGTGTACTCCTGCTGCGGCGAGTCGAAGACGTCGTCCGTGGAGCCGGTTTCCACCAGCCGCCCCTTTTCCATCACGCAGACGTGGTCGGCGATCTGCCGCACCACAGCAAGGTCGTGGGTAATGAAGAGGTAGGTCAGCCCCAGGTTGGACTGAAGGTCTGCCAGCAGATTCAGCACCTGGGCCTGGACCAGCACGTCCAGGGCGGACACGGCTTCGTCACAGATGATGACTTCAGGATCCAGGGCAAGTGCACGCGCAATGGCGACACGCTGCCGCTGCCCGCCGGAGAGCTCATTCGGGTACCGCTGCATGGTGGACTGCGGCAGCGCCACCTGGTCCAGCAGTTCACGGACCTTCTTCTCCCGGCTGGCCTTGTTCCCGATCTTGTGGACGCGCAACGGCTCCTCGATGGTGCGGAAGATGTTGTACATCGGGTCCAGGGAGCCGTAGGGATCCTGGAAGATGGGCTGGACGCGGCGCCGGAACTTGAACAGCTCCGAGGGCTTCAGCAGCGAGGTGTCCAGGCCGTCGAAGAGGATCTTGCCGTCGGTGGGTTTCTCCAGCTGGAGCACCATCTTGGCCACGGTGGACTTGCCGGAGCCCGACTCCCCCACGATCGCCGTCGTGGTTCCCCGTTTAACGTCGAAGCTCACGCCGTCCACGGCTGCGAAGTCCGTGGTCTTGCCCAGCCCCTGCCGGAGCTTGTATACCTTCCGCAGGTCCTGGATCTGCAGGACGTTGTCCGCTGCTGCCGGCTCGGCTGCCGGGGCGAGCAGGTCCGCTGCCTCCACACCCTGCTCCTTGGCAGCCTGGATCCTTCGGCTGGCCAGGGACGGTGCGGACTCCACGAGCCTCTTTGTGTACGGGTGCTGCGGGTTTTGCAACAGTTCCAGGGAAGGTCCTGACTCCACCACCCGGCCCTGATACATGACCACCACCTTGTCGGCCCGTTCGGCTGCCAGCCCCAGGTCGTGGGTGATGAGCAGCACCGAGGTGCCCAGTTCGGTGGTCATCGTGTCCAGGTGGTCCAGGATCTGCCGCTGCACCGTGACATCGAGGGCGGAGGTGGGCTCGTCCGCGATCAGCAACCGGGGCTGGCAGGAGAGCCCGATGGCGATCAGGGCGCGCTGGCGCATGCCACCGGAGAACTCGTGCGGGTACTGGTTGGCGCGCCGGTAGGCGTCCGGGAGCCCGGCCTCGGAGAGTACCTTGGCAACGTCATCCGGACCGCTGGGCTGGCCGTTGGCGCGGAGCGTTTCACGGACCTGGTAGCCGATTTTCCATACCGGGTTCAGGTTGGACATCGGGTCCTGCGGCACCATGCCGATGGTGTTGCCGCGAAGCTCGATCATGCGCTTTTCGGATGCATGCGCAATGTCTTCGCCGTCCAGCAGGATCTGGCCGCCGGAAACACGGCCGTTGGAGGTAAGCAGGCCAATTGCAGCCAGCGCCGTAGTGGACTTGCCGGAGCCGGACTCCCCCACAATCGCCACGGTTTCACCGGGCATGATGGTCAGGTGTGCATCACGGACCGCCTGGACTTCACCGCCGCTGGTCTTGAAGGTGATGGCGAGGTCGCGGATCTCCAGCAGCGGCTTGGTGGCCGTGGTGTCAGCCTCCGCGATTCGTATTTCTGGAGTTGTCATCTCTTTGTCTCTCATCGCTGGCGGCTCTTCGGATCAAGGGCGTCACGTACCGCATCGCCCAGCATGATGAAGCTCAGCACCGTGATGGACAGTGCCGCGGCCGGGAACAGCATAATTTCCGGCCTGGTTCGGATGGATGCCTGCGCCCCGGCGATGTCATTGCCCCAGGACATAATGCTCTGCGGCAGGCCGATGCCCAGGAAGGACAGCGTTGCCTCCGCGACGATGAAGACGCCGAGCTCCAGGGTGGCCAGGACGATGATCGGAGCGAGAGCGTTCGGCAGCACATGCCGCACCAGCGCGCCGAACCTGGAAACGCCCAGCGCGCGGGCGGCTGTAACGAAGTCCGAATTGCGCACTTCAATAACGGCACCCCTGGTGATGCGGGCCATCTGCGGCCAGGCCAGCAGCGAGATCACAAAGACTACTGTCCACACGCTCTTGTTCTCGCGGAACAGAGGCAACTGGGTGATGACCAGCGCGCCGAGGATCAGCGGCAGGGCGAAGAAGATGTCGCCCAGCCGGGCCAGTACGGCGTCGATCCAGCCGCCGTAGTAGCCGGCGAGGGCACCGAGGGTCACGCCGATGACCAGGACGCACAGCACTGACAGAATGCCAACGGACAGGGAGGCCTGGGTACCGTGGATAACGCGGGAGTAGATGTCGCAGCCCTGGAAGGTGAAGCCGAAGGGGTGTCCGGCCGTGGGACCGCCCTCGGAATTGGCGAGTTCACAGCCTTCGTTGGGTGCAACGGAGGTGAACAGGCCCGGGAACAGCGCAACCACCGTGAGGGCCAGGATGAGCAGCGCCGAAATGATGAACAGTGGACGACGGCGGAGCTTGCGCCAGGCGTCCGACCACAGGCTGAGTGGTGCCTGGTCAGTCTTGACGGCGTCCGTTGCCAACAACGGGGTTTCGTCGATGGGCGCCACGTAGTGGCTGTTATTACTGGTCATAGCGGATCCTCGGGTCAAGCCAGGCATACAGGAGATCAACAAGCAGGTTGGCTACCACGAACACCAGCACCAGGACGCTGACGATGGAGACGATAGTGGGTCCCTCTGTGCGGAGGACTGCCTGGTAAAGCTTGTTGCCGACGCCCGGAACGTTGAAGATGCCTTCGGTGACAATGGCGCCGCCCATCAAGCCGCCCAGGTTGGCACCAAGGTAGGTCACCACGGGGATCAGCGAGTTGCGCAGGATGTGGGCCAGAACCACCCGCGGCCGGGAGAGTCCCTTGGCGGTGGCGGTCCGGACGTAGTCCGCGTTCATGTTTTCGCTGACCGAGGTGCGGGTCAGGCGGAGCACATAGGCGAAGGACACCAGGCCCAGGACCACAGCCGGAAGCAACAAGGAGCCCCAGTCTGCGTTGGCACCTACAGTGGGCTTCGCCCAGCCCAACTGCACGCCGAAGACGAGCTGGAACACAAAGCCGAGGACAAAGGTGGGAACCGCGATCACCACCAAGGACGCCACGAGGACAGTGGAGTCGAACCAGCCGCCGCGGCGGAGGCCGGCGAAAACGCCGAACGCAACGCCGAAAATGGCTTGGATGGCCAACGCTTCAACAGCGAGCATTGCCGTAACAGGGAAGACCCTGCCCAGAGTGGCTGCAATAGGCTGCCCGGTGAAGTCATTGCCCAGGTTGAAGGTGAAGAGGTTTTTCAGGAACAGGCCGTACTGGACCCAGAAAGGCTCATCGAGGTGGTACTGGCTGCGCAGCGTGTCGATAACGGCCTGCGGAGGCTGGCGGTCGCCGAAGAGCGCCGCGATGGGGTCCCCGGGAAGGGCGAACACCATGTAATAAACAAGGAGGGTTGTGCCGAGGAAAACAGGGATCACTTGCAGGAGTCGGCGCAGAATAAAGCGGACCACCGGATCACCAGCCTTCCTGGTGGGAAGAGTACAGGTTCATTGGTGCCTTCCTGCCGTGCAAGCCAATGGGGGCCCGGCCGTGACCGGACCCCCAATGCGCCTGGCGGCAAGTTAGATCTGGGACTACTTGGCAGTGATGTTGTAGTAGAGGATGCTGCCGTTCCAGCCGGTCTCGGCCTTCACAACGTTATTGCTCCACACAATCGGCTTCGCGTAATCCCAGAGCGGCAGGCCCGGAAGGTCCTGGAACAGGATTTCCTGCGCCTGGTTGAACTTGGCGTTCGCCTCTTCCGTATTCTTGGCTGCGAGGCCTTCCTGCAGCAGCTTGTCGAACTCAGGGTTGGAGTACTTCTCGTAGTTCGAGGAAGCGTTCGTGGCCCAAACCGGTCCCAGGAAGTTGTAGAGCGACGGGTAGTCACCCTGCCAGCCGGCGCGGGTCAGGCCAGGCAGCTGCTGGGACTTGCGCAGGTTCAGGACCTCGGCGAACTTGGCGAACGGCTGTATTTCAGCCTGGATACCGAGGTTGTTCTTGAAACCGTTCGCCACCGCGTCAATCCATTCCTTGTGGCCACCGTCGGTGTTGGAGGCAATCTGGAGCGGCTTGGAATTGTCGTACGGCTGGATCTTTTCAGCCTGTGCCCACAGGTCTTTGGCCTTCGCGGGGTCGAACTTAAGGACTTCGCTGCCCTTGAGGCCTTCTTTGAAGCCATCAATGACCGGCGGAGCGAAGGCCTTAGCGGGGGTACGGGTTCCGCTGAAGACCACCTTGGTAATCTCCTCGCGGTTGATCGCGTAGGAGAGGGCCTGGCGGCGCAGCTTGCCGGCTTCACCCTGGAAGTTCGGGTTGTACGGCGGGATGTTCAAGGTCCCGTTTGTCGCCACAGGCTGGGAGGCGTTGCGGTCCGGGAAATCTGTGACGTACGTCTTGGTAGCATTCGACGGCAGCACATCGGTGATGTCCAGGTTATCGGCCTGCAGGTCGGTGTAGGCCGGTGCAGGATCGGTGTAGAACTTGAACGTCACACCACCGTTTTTAGCTGCGCGAGGTCCGTTGTAGTCGGGGTTCTTTACCAGCGCAATGGACTGGTCGTGGACCCAGGCTCCCTCTTTCTCGAACTTGTACGGGCCGTTGCCCACCGGGTTCTCGCCGAAGGTTTTCGGGTCTGCAATTGCGGCAGAGGGCAAGGGGTAGAACGCTGAGTAGCCAAGGCGGAGCGACCAGTCAGCCTCGGGCTGCGCAAGTTTTACTGTGAGGGTGGAATCATCCGTGGCAACCAGGCCGGACATGGTTTCGGCGGTCGGCGCCGGAGTGGTGGTGGTTTTGCCGTCGGCCGACTTTTCGGTTGTCACTGCCGACACCTCCTCGTACCCTGCTATGGATTCGAAGAAGAAGCCGTTGTTCTGCAGGTTCTTGGAGTTCGCGGCGAAGTTCCAGGAATCGACGAAGGTCTTGGCAGTGATCGCTTCACCGTTCGTGAACTTCTGGCCCTGCTTGATCTTGATGGTCCAGTTCTGGGCATCGGAGGATTCAATGGACTCGGCAAGGGCATTGACCGGCTTGCCATCGGCGTCGTAACTGCGAAGACCTTCGAAGAGCAATTCGACAACGCGGCCACCATTCGTTTCGTTGGTGTTCGCGGGCAAGAGTGGGTTCTGGGGTTCACTGTTGTAAGCAGTGATGACCTTGTTCGGGTCGCCGGCAGACTGGCTGGCACCGTCATTGCTGCCGCCTCCAGCGCCGCAGCCGGTCAGGGCGAGTGCGGCGATTGCCACGATGCCCAGTGCTTTGGAAGTGCGCGCAAAACGCATTCCGCCTCCTATGAGTTGTGGGAGATAACGAGGGGAATTTGGTGCTTCCCCGCAGGCGAGACGCAGCTTTCCGCTGTGACGCAACCTACATATACGAGTAGCCTAACCGCATGAAGTCCAGATGCTGGTACTCCGTTGCCAAACCGTGACCGGCTTAAACTGAACGCCTAGTCGGTCAACGGAAGTTGTGCAAGTCACATGCTACTCGCCGGTAGGCATTAGGGCGAATTGGAAATGTGAACCGTGCCACGGCGCGTGCGGCAGGGCAAAAAAGGGGCTTAGGCCAGCCGCCAGTCCCAGACGTTCCACCAGACGCCCAAGGGGCCCGGGCTCGGTTTTACGCCCGTTATCCGGGCACTAAAAGCTGTTGTGCCCACAGTCTGGTACAGCGGGAGGCCGTAGGCGTTCTCCCATACCTGCTTATCAATCTCCGCCAGGAGCTCGTCCTGTTTGGCCAGGTCAGTGGTCCCGGCGAGTTCCTCCATGACTTTGTCGGCGTCCCGGTCGGAAAATCCGTTGAAGTTGCTGCCGGCGCCGGTGCGGAAGATCTGGGGGACGCGGCTGACTCCCACTCCGTTGCCGATCCAGCCGAGCAGCGCTGCGTCGTACCCGCCGCCGCCCAGGGCCCGGGCCCAGTCGGCGTTGCCTTGTCCGGCGTCGACAACCTGGAAGCCGGCCCGGGCTGCCGAGTCCCGGATCAGGGCGAATGCCTCGGTGCGGTTGGGGTTGTCACGGTTGTAGAGGACCCGAACGGTGGGGGTTTCTCCCTCCAGGAGCGCCTTGGCCCCGTCGATGTCCACCTCGGCATAATCCGCGGACCCGTTGTTCTTGGCGGTGTCGTCATACTTTGGCTGCCCCGGCAGGAACACATGCGAGTCGAGGGGTTTTGCATCGGGCAGCAGGTCCCCGACGACGGCGTCGACAATGGCTTGCCGCGGAACTGTCTTGAGGAAAGCCTCCCGGACGTCATCCCGTGCGAAGGGGCCGGAAAAGTTCAGGTCCAGGTGGTCATACCCGGACTGGTTGTAACGCTCGACGGTGTTGCCCTGTTCAACCAAGCCAGTGAACAGATCATCGGTGCCGGCAGAGGGCTGGGGTGAGATGATGTCCGCCTGACCGTTCCGGAGGGCATCCACAGCTGCCGGCATCGACCCGCTGAACCGGATGTTGATCTCATCGAGCCACGGTTCCTGGCCCCAAATGTAGTCGCGGTTGCGCACCAGCCTCATGGAAACCTCGGGGACGATGTCCCGGACGATATACGGTCCGCTGGAAAGATACAGCGAGGGATCATCAGGAAGACCCTTGGCGTCGAATCCGGAATTCCAGAAGTCGCTGACCTGTTTGAGCGCAGTGTTGACCGCGGGATCTTCGACATCACCGCGGGGTGAGTCCTTGATCAGGTCGATGAGGTCTTCCTCATCGTTCAGGCCGCTTTTCGCGGCCACCACGTGGGCCGGCAGGCCGACGTCGAACGCCACTTCCCAGTCGGCGTAGGCCGCTGCGTACTCGAGGGTGATGGATCGCCCGTCCGCGCCGACCTCGGGAAGGACTGTTCCGGCCAGGCCGCTGGTATCGGCGGCGGTGGAGAAATACTTCGTGCCGGTGCCGGCCAGGGGATCGGCGTCGTCGAAGTAGCCGGAGCCGGCAGCCCAGCTCAACAGGAGGTCACCCGCGTCGATCGCTTCACCGTCAGACCACGTGACGCCCTCGTTGACGGTGTACCTCACCTTGAGCGGCTCGTCGGACACCTTTTCGAAGCGTCCGAACTTCTCGTTGCGCACCACGGTGGACGAGTCATCGAGGTAGTAAAAACCCGAGTGGGTGATGTGCCCGACCTTCGAGTTGATGTCCGTGTTGCCGTCAGTGCTGTACGGGTTGAAGGACGAGAACGCGTTGACCTCGGCAACCGTGGCGCTGCCGCCTCGCTTGGCCTCCCCCACCACCACGGGGGCCGGACTTCCGCTCCCGGAGCAGCCCGAAAGCACCAGGGCAGCCGCTAGTGCCGTGGTGATGACCTGCATCAGACGCCTGACGGGCATGCCGCCTCCTTGTTTTCCTTCTGCGGGAGGGGCTCCTGGAACTGCCAGGATCACGCCCTGTACTCAGGATAAGGCGTCCGACGGCGCGATCGTCGACGCCGTTCGCACCAGCCGTGTTGCCTCCTGCCAGCGCGGAGCAGTGCTTCAGCACGACGGCGGTGCTCACGATACCGTCTACTCGAGCACTGTGGCTGATGCCCACAGGCCATGCAAATGGACGCCTGACGCTCCAAGTCGTTTCCGACTCGAGCAAAATGGCTTCGACGCACCGCCGTCAGCAAAGAACCCGCTTCGGGGTCCATTAGCTTCTTTGGCGCTCAGTTGAAGGACGCGGCCGAGCTTAGAAGGCGGTGCTGGGCAGATCCTTTTCGCCGTCGACGATCGCGGTGATAATTCGCGCTGCAACCAGGTCTGGATCCAGCTCCGCGCCGAATTGCGGCGCTGACCCGGCGATCGGATGGTCGGACAGTGCGGTGCCAGTGTGACCGGGGCGGGCGTCCACGATTCGGATACCGGCGCGGCGATACTCGCGCGCCGCTGCGACAACGAAGGCCGCGAGCCCAGCCTTCGACGCCGAGTACGCCGCCAGACCGGCGACAGGTGCCTCGGCGACAACGCCGCTCAGTGTGACAACAAAGGGCTCCCGGCCCTCACGTGCCGAGGCCGCGAGGTAGGGCTGGCTCTGGGTAATGAGCTGGATCGGACTGGTCGTGTTCACAGCGAAGAGTTCGTCCACGGTGGCGGGTTCAAGGTCTGATGCGGCGCCGAAGGCAACAACCCCGGACGCAACCACTAGCCCGTCGAGGCGTCCGTACCGCGCATTCGTCTCATCCAGCACCTCCTGGATCACGGAGGGTGCGCGCAGATCGTGCCCAGCAGACTTTGACGACCGGGCGACGGTGGCGCCGTTACTCTCCAGCTGAGCGGCGATGCGCGAACCGAGTCCACCGGTGGCGCCGACTACCAGAACAACCGCACCCTGAAGAGTCGTCATGGGTAGATCCTAGGTCACGTGCTGCAGGTCGCCCAGCGCGGGTTTCCTGAGGCTGGACGGATTACATTATCGGCACATAGAACCCACGGATGCTCCCATCGCATAAACAGAGACGGGCCCATCTGCGGAAGCAGATAGGCCCGTCCAAAAATTCTGTGGGCTAGACGTTGAAGCGGAACTCCACCACGTCGCCGTCGGCCATGACATATTCCTTGCCTTCGATCCTGACCTTACCCCGGGACTTGGCCTCGGCCATGGACCCGGCTTCGACGAGGTCATTGAAGGAAACCACCTCAGCTTTGATGAAGCCGCGCTGGAAGTCAGAGTGGATTACCCCTGCTGCCTGCGGTGCAGTATCCCCCTGGCGGATGGTCCAGGCACGGGTTTCCTTGGGGCCTGCCGTGAGGTAGGTCTGCAGGCCCAGCGTGTGGAAGCCGACGCGCGCCAGCTGGTCCAGTCCGGATTCGTCCTGGCCGTTCATTTCCAGCATTTCGCGGGCTTCTTCCTCGTCGAGTTCCACGAGGTCGGCTTCGAGCTTGGCGTCGAGGAAAACGGCGTCCGCCGGGGCAACCATGGCCCGCAGTTCCTCCTGCTTTTCGGGACTGCCCAGGATGGCTTCGTCGGCGTTGAAGACGTAGATGAACGGCTTTGCCGTCAGGAGGCCGAGCTCCTTGAGGTGTTCCATTTCCAGCTTGTCGCTCTTGATGGAAGAGAAGATGGTATCGCCGCGCTCCAGAACCACTTGGGCTGCCTTGATGGCGGCAAGCTCCGCAGCTTCCCGCTTCTTGATCTTGACTTCCTTTTCGATCCGCGGGATGGCGTTCTCGATGGTTTGCAGGTCGGCCAGGATGAGCTCGGTGTTGATGGTTTCCATGTCGGAGCGCGGGTCCACTTTGCCATCGACGTGGATCACATCGGGGTCATCGAACACGCGCACCACCTGGGCAATAGCCTCGGCCTCGCGGATGTTGGCCAGGAACTTGTTGCCCAGGCCTTCACCTTCGGACGCGCCCTTGACGATCCCGGCGATGTCCACGAAGGACACCGGCGCCGGCAGGAGGCGCTGCGAACCGAAGATCTCAGCCAGCTTCTGAAGGCGGGGGTCGGGCAGGTTCACGACGCCGACGTTGGGCTCGATGGTGGCGAACGGGTAGTTCGCCGCCAGCACCTGGTTGCGGGTCAGTGCGTTGAAAAGGGTTGATTTGCCGACGTTGGGCAGTCCGACGATGCCAATAGTAAGAGCCACGAGCATTGATTCTACCCGCAGCAGGGCGCGAAGGGGTTCCGGGGCGGTGGGCGGAAATGTCGCTTCCGGGAAATGTCACAGCCCCGTGCAACAGTGAGCACATGGATGCTTTTGCGCTGATACTGGCTTTGTTCATGCTGTTGCTGGGGGCCCTTGCGGGTGCCGCAGCCACCTACTTTGTGCTGCGGAAAAACAGCCGGGCGGTGGAAGAGGACTTCGACGCCGTGTCGTCGCGGCTTTCGGAGGTGAGCGCACAGTTTGCCGCGGCCGACGCCGAACGCCGCCTTTTGGCTGCACAGAACCGGGAGCTGGGGGAATCACGGTCCCAGGACGGCAGTGTGCTCCGTGCACTGGCGCCCGTGGCCGAGAAACTGACCGCAGTGCAGCAGCAGGTGGCGCTTTTGGAGCGGGACAGGCTGGAACAGTACGGCCAGCTGGCCCAGCAACTGCAGGAAGCCCGGCTTTCGGACGAGCAGCTGATCCGGTCCACCCACGCACTGGAGTCCGCCCTGCGTTCCAACAGCGCGCGCGGGCAGTGGGGAGAGGTCCAGTTGCGGCGCGTTGTGGAGGCCTCCGGGATGCTCCGGCACGTGGACTTCATCGAACAGGTCCACAGCGCCGGCGGCGAGTCGTCCGTCCGCCCGGACCTCGTGGTCCAACTGCCCGGCGAGAAGCAGCTGGTAGTTGACGCAAAGGTCCCCCTGTCGGCCTACTTGGAGGCGCAGGAGCTCGGCGCGTCCACGGATTCCCGTACATTCCAGCCCGGGCTGGAACCGGGTACGGACCGCCGCTCGCAGCAGGCGCTCCTGGCTGCCCACGCAAAGGCGCTGCGGGCCCATGTGGATGCACTCAGCAACAAAAAATACTGGGACATCCCTGGCAACTCTCCGGAGCTGGTGATCTGCTTCATCCCGGCCGAGTCAATCCTGGCCGCGGCACTCATGGCTGATGCTGAACTCCTTGACCATGCGCTCTCCCGGAACGTGGTCCTGGCGTCGCCCAGCACGCTGCTGGCTGTGCTGAAGTCCGTAGCTTTCACCTGGCGCCAGGACGTCCTGACGGACAGCGCCCGCGAACTGTTTGACCTCGCGAGGCAGCTGTACGACCGGATGGGGACCCTGGGCGACAATGTCAGCAAACTCGGGTCTTCGCTGAAGTCGTCCGTGGACCGCTACAACTCCATGGTGGGGACGCTGGAAGCGCGTGTCCTTCCCACTGCCAGGAAGTTGAACACGCTGGAGGAGTCGGGCCTGGTCACTCCTGCGGTTGTGGAGGTCACACCGCGCGCGCTGGCCGCCCCCGAACTCCAAAGCGAGGACGAGGCCGCCTGAGGGCAGCCTGCCGGTTAGGGGCTGCCGGACATGGAATCCGGATAAGAAAGAGGGCCTGGCAGCCATAGCTGCCAGGCCCTCCCCCCTTGCTCTTAGCCTCGAGCCGCGCGTTCTCAGCTTCGCGGGCGGCGTCCACCCAGGGCGCGGCTGACATCGCCGGCCTGCTTCAGGGTTGCCCGGAGCTCCTTGGGCAGCGAGAAGAGGAGATCCTCTTCGGCCGTGACAACTTCCTCAACGGTGCCGTAGCCGTAGTCGGCGAGCAGGCGCAGCACGTCCTGCACCAGCACCTCGGGGACGGAGGCCCCGGACGTCACGCCAACTGTTGCAACGCCTTCGAACCAGGCCTCATCAACTTCATTGGCAAAATCCACGCGGTAGGAGGCCTTGGCGCCGTATTCGAGGGCAACCTCCACCAACCTCACGGAGTTTGAGGAATTAGCCGAGCCCACCACAATGACCAGATCTGCCTGGGGGGAGATCTTCTTGATTGCCACCTGGCGGTTGGTGGTGGCGTAGCAGATGTCGTCGCTGGGCGGGTCCTGCAGCGTGGGAAACCGATCCTTCAACAGGCGGACTGTTTCCATGGTCTCGTCAACGCTGAGGGTGGTCTGTGACAGCCAGATGACCTTTTCCGGATCCCGCACCGTCACCTTGTCCACTTCGTGCGGGCCATTGATGATCTGGATGTGTTCCGGAGCTTCGCCGGCCGTGCCTTCAACTTCCTCGTGGCCGTCGTGGCCGATCAGCAGGATGTCGAAATCGTCCTTCGCGAACCGTACGGCTTCTTTGTGGACCTTTGTCACCAGCGGGCAGGTGGCGTCGATGGTGCGCAGGCCGCGGTCCTCAGCGGACTGGACCACCGCCGGCGAAACGCCGTGGGCGGAGAAAATCACCAGCGCACCCTCCGGCACTTCATCCGTCTCGTCAACGAATATGGCACCCTTTTCCTCCAGGGAGCTGACCACATGGACGTTGTGCACAATCTGCTTCCGCACGTACACCGGAGGGCCATAGTGTTCCAGGGCCTTCTCAACGGCGATGACGGCACGGTCAACACCGGCGCAGTATCCGCGGGGAGCAGCGAGCAGCACCTTTTTGGTTCCGGATACGGGGGCTGCAGCAGCTACTTCCTCGGGAGAGCGGCGCCTACGCGGGATAGTGGGCATCGATAGGGAAACAGCTGAGGCGGTCATTACTCGATTCTACCGGGTAGCGCGTGCCTGCTTTCGCGGTATGAGGCCGGCCACAATTCCTGCCAGCGCCAGCACCCCGCCGGTGATTGCCGCCGTCCAGATCCATGCCTGGAAGTCGGCGGAGGACGCCGCTACGAACTCGTTCCTGAACATGTTGGCCACCTCGTTTCCGCTGTCCTTGGCCAGCACCGCGGCAGAGCCCGCCTGCGCGCCGAGCGTCCAGAGTGCTGCCAGCAGCAAGGCGCCAACTCCCGCACCCACCAGCACTGTCCAGCGCCGGTGGGCGGCAACGAGGGCCAGGAGCAACGCCACCGCCGCTCCCCCGGCCAGCAGGTAGCCGGCGGGGGCATAGGTCCGCAGGCGCTCCGTCCATTCCTTGTGCTCCGGCTGGCCCACGTTGATCAGCGTCTGCTGCGGCGGTTCCAGGGGAAGCCTGGTGGTGCGTGAGATCTCCTCGGCGCCCAGCGCCACCAGGGGCGCGACGTCGAGGGTCAGTGATGAGGCAGACGCGCCTTCAGGGCTGTCCGCGTCCGTCCCCGCGAAGCTAAGGCGGTGGCTCTTTCGCAGCGTTTCTTCCCATGCGGCGGGGTAGCCGGGAAGATTGGCCAGGGACGCCGCAGCGTCCTCCAGGACCGGCCGGACCAGGTCCGAGAGGAAGCCCGGGACGGCGCTGGTGTCGATCGTCCCGATGGCGGCCACAGCCAGTCCTTGCTGGAACTCTGCATTCCTGCCCAGCGGTGCCGCCAGTTCCACGAAGCCCTGCTCCTGGACTATGGTTCGGTCCAGCCATACGGCCGGAACTGCCACAGCGGCGAGCAGTACGGCCAGCACGGTGGCAGCAGCGGAAACAAAAGTGCGCACAGCAGGTCCTTCAGGTCGATGGCGGTCAACCCATCCTAGGCGGGCGTCCTGGCCTGCCATTGTCAGCCCCGGATGCTACAGCTTATGGATAAGGTTGAATGACCGCCGCACAACAGACGAAGGACCCCATGCCCGCAGCTCCAGCCCCGCAAGGGACTCCGCATGTCTGAACAGGCCTCACTTCCGGTCCCTGGTCAGCAACTGGCTGCACCCACCACCCTTCCTGCAACGGCGGCCGAAACCACCCCGGACAACCCATGGCCGCTGCAGCTCCTCTCGCAGAAGCTGAAAGCCCACATCGACCGCACGCCGTCGGCCTGGGTCGAAGGCCAGGTCATTGAGCTGAACCGCCGTGGCAGCAACGCGTACCTCACTCTGCGGGACGTTGACGCGGAGGTTTCGCTGCCGGCCTCGGTGTGGACGAAGGTGCTGGAGCGCCAGAACCTGCCGCTGGAACGCGGTTCCCGGGTGGTCGCCCTGCTGAAGCCCGAGTTCTGGATCAAGACCGGCCGGCTGAACATGCTGGTGCGGGACATCAGGCCCGTAGGCCTGGGCGACCTCCTTGCCCGGATTGAGCGGCTTCGCCAGGCCCTCGCCGCTGAAGGGCTCTTCGCGGACTCACGTAAGAAGCCGCTGCCCCTGCTGCCGCACCGCATCGGCCTCATTACCGGCCGCGACTCGGACGCGAAAAAGGACATCCTCCGGAACGCCGCCCTGCGCTGGCCCGCTGTGGAGTTCGAAATCCGGGAGGTTGCCGTGCAGGGAAACACGGCTGTCTCCCAGGTGGTGCGCGCGTTGCGGGACCTGGACGCCCACCCTGAGGTGGACGTTATTGTCATCGCCCGGGGCGGCGGCGCCCTGGAGGACCTGCTGCCCTTCAACAGCGAAGAACTGATCCGGGCTGTGGCAGCCGCCTCCACTCCCGTGGTGAGCGCCATCGGCCACGAGGCGGACAGGCCGCTGCTGGACGACGTTGCGGATTTGCGCGCCTCGACTCCCACAGACGCGGCCAAGCGCATCGTCCCGGAAGTCTCCGAAGAACTGGCAGGGGTCCGGCAGGCGCGGGAGCAGCTGCGCCGTTGCATGGAGCGTCTCGTGGACAGGGAATCGGACCGCCTGGCGTCTCTTCACTCAAGGCCCGTCATGGCTGCACCTGAAGGCATGGTGACCGTCCGCTCCGAGGAGATCGAGCGGCTGCTCCGACGGTCCTCCGCGGCGGTGAACTCCACCGTGGTGCGGGCCGCCGACCAGCTGGAGCACCTGAAGGCCCAGGTACGCGCACTGTCCCCGCAGAAGACGCTCGACCGGGGGTACGCCGTCGTCGAACTCGCCGACGCCCAGGCAGCACAGTCCGGCAGCGCAGGGCACGCGGTGGTGCGCCGCCCGGCGGAAGCACCGGCGGGAACCCCGCTCTCCGTCCGGGTGGCGGAAGGCCGCTTCGGCGCCACGTCCACGGGCAGCCTTGAACAGCACACATCGGAAACCGGAGACCTTCATGTCTGAGCAAAAGCCAGGAAACGACGTCGCAGCACTGAGCTATGAGGAAGCACGCGAACAGCTCATCGCCGTGGTGGGGAGGCTGGAGGCGGGCGGTGCCAGCCTGGAGGAATCCCTTGCCCTGTGGGAGCGGGGCGAGGCCCTGGCCGCACGGTGCGAGGAATGGCTGGAAGGCGCCAGGAAGCGGCTGGCCGCTGCCCGGGACCAGCCGCTGTAGAGCTTCAGGAGCGGAGGATCAGCTCCCGCTCGGTGGGCACATCAAACCCGGCTTTGGGCCACTCCAGGTTCAGGTTGGAAAGAGCCCCCAGCAACAGCTGCTGAACCGCGATCCTGGCGTACCACTTCTTGTTGGCCGGCACCACATGCCAGGGCGCGTCCGGGGTGCTCGTTTCGTCGAAGGCGGCCTGGTAGGCATCCATATAGTCTTCCCAGAAGGCGCGCTCGTCCAGATCCCCCCTGCTGTACTTCCAGTGTTTGGCGGGGTCATCCAGCCGGGCCAGCAGGCGGGACTTTTGTTCCTCCCCGCTGATGTGGAGCATTACCTTCACGACGCTGGTCCCGGAGTCCCGAAGGCGCAACTCGAACTCGTTGATCGCCATATAGCGGCGTTTGATCTCATCGGGGCTGGTCCAGCCGTGAACCCGATGGATCAGCACGTCCTCATAATGGGACCGGTCGAAAACGCCCACCATTCCGGCAGCCGGCACTTCCTTCTCAATCCGCCACAGGAAGTCGTAGGACTTCTCTTCGTCCGTCGGGGCCTTAAACGCCTTGAACTGCACGCCTTGCGGGTCCATGGCTGCCATTACGTGGTTAACGATGCCGCCCTTGCCCGCCGTGTCCATCGCCTGGAGGATCAGCAGGATCCGCTTCCGGCCGCCGAACCGCGACTCGGCAAACAGCTTTTCCTGCAGCTCGCCCAGCTCGTCGTCCAGATCCGCCAGGAGGGCTTTGCCGTCCTCCTTGGCGCCGCTGTAGCCGGGAGTGGAGTCCGGATCCACGTCCGCCAAGGAAAAGCCCTCCCCTGCCCGAAGGGTTTCGGAGGGGTGCTGATCGAACTGGACGACGCCGGCCATGAGGGAATCCTTTCCGCGAAGGTACACGGGCCCGAGGCGCCCGTGTCCACAGGCTAGTTCCCCTGATACCTGCTTAGGAAGTCCCCCATCCGCCCAACTGCCTCTTCGATGTCCTTGACGTTGGGCAGGGTGACCATTCGGAAGTGGTCCGGGCGTACCCAGTTGAAGGCGCGGCCGTGGGAAACCAGGATCTTCTGCTCCCGAAGGAGGTCGAGGACAAACTTCTCGTCATCCCGGATGTGGTAGACCTCGGGGTCCAGCCGGGGGAAGAGGTACAGGGCACCACGCGCCTGCTGGGTGCTGACGCCTGGGATGGCGTTGAGCATGTCATAGGCTTTGTTGCGCTGTTCCAGGAGGCGGCCGCCGGGCAGGATCAGGTCGTTGATGCTCTGGTAGCCTCCGAGCGCCGTTTGGATGGCGTGCTGGGCGGGAACATTTGCGCAGAGACGCATGTTCGCCAGGAGGCTGATGCCTTCAAGGTAGTCGGCTGCATCTTTCTTGGGGCCTGAAATGGCCATCCAGCCTGCACGGTACCCGCACACGCGGTAAGCCTTGGACAATCCGCTGAAGGTCAGGCACAGGACGTGGTCGCCGGTGAGCTTGGCGAGGTTCACATGGACTGCGTCTTCGTACAGGATTTTTTCGTAAATCTCGTCAGCGAAAATCACCAGCCCGTGCTTCTCCGCGAGGCCCACAATCTTTTTCAGCGTTTCTTCGGGGTAGACGGCGCCGGTGGGGTTGTTCGGGTTGATAACCACGATGCCCTTGGTCCGCGGCGTGATCTTGGCTTCCATATCCTCCAGGTCAGGCTGCCAGCCGGATTCCTCGTCACAGAGGTAGTGGACTGGCTTCCCGCTTGCGAGCGCCACGGACGCGGTCCACAAGGGGTAGTCCGGCGTGGGGATCAGGACTTCGTCGCCGTCGTCGAGCAGTGCCATCAGGGACATGGTGATCAGCTCGCTGACGCCGTTGCCCAGGTAAATATCATCGACGTGGATGTTCTGGATCCCGCGGGTCTGGTAGTACTGCGAGACGGCGGTACGCGCCGAGAATATGCCACGGGAGTCGCTGTAGCCCTGGGCATGCGGCAGGTGGCGGATCATGTCCACCAGGATGGCGTCGGGGGCTTCGAAGCCAAACGGCGCCGGGTTTCCGATGTTCAGCTTGAGGATCCGGTGCCCCTCCGCTTCCATCTGCTGGGCGGCCTGGAGGATCGGTCCACGGATGTCGTAAAGGACGTTGTTGAGCTTCGTGGACTGCTTGAATTCTGCCATCCACTAAATATGCCACAGGAGGGATGCGCTTCCGCTGAGACGTCAGCCACACCCGCGTCACGTGCAGCCCGCAGCACAGGGGCCCAGGCTTAACGGCGGCGGCTGCCGGACTGGAAAAGTCCGGCAGCCGCCGTCGTACTGGCACAGCAGGTAAGCGCGCTCCTACTTGACGATGCCTTTGTCCTTGAGCCAGGCGTCGGCCGCTTCCTTGGCACCCTGCTTCTGGTCGCCGCTGACTGCCCGGTTGAGGTTGATCAGGTCCTCGGTGGTGAGGATCCGCGAGACGGAGTTAAGCGCTTCCTTCGCCTTGTCCGTCATCTTCGCCTCGTTGTACAGCGGGATCACCTGCTGGGCGATGAAGTTGTTCTTGGGGTCCTCCAGGACCACCAGGTCGTTGTCAGTGATGGACGGGGTGGTGGTGTAGATGTCAGCCACCTGGACCTGGTCTTCGAGCAGGGCCTTGAGGGTCACCGGGCCGCCGCCGTCGCTGAAGGGCTCCAGCTTCTTGGGCTCGCAGTTGTAGTTCTCCTTCAAGCCGGGCAGCCCGTAGGCACGTTCAGCGAAGGTGGCGGGGGCTCCCACCACGATCTCGCTGCAGACCTTGGCCAGGTCCTCGATGGACTTCAGCTGGTACTTCTCGGCGGTTGCCTTGGTGACCACCATGGCGTCCTTGTTCTCCGCCTTGGAAGCTTCCGCAACCGCAAGGCCGTCGGGCAGTTTGTCCGGCAGCGCTCCGGCGATGTCTTCCGCCGATTCCTCTGTGGCTTCCTTGTCCACGTGCAGCAGCAGGTTTCCGGTGTAGTCCGGAACCACATCCACCGAACCGTCCTGGACAGCCTTGAAGTACACCTCGCGGGAGCCGATGTTCGGCTTGGTGGTGGCCGTGAGGCCTGCCGCGTTCAGCGCACCGGCGTACAGTTCGGCCACGATCTGGCTTTCCGGGAAGTCAGCCGAGCCAACCACCAGGGACGTTGCTTCGCCGGAGCCTCCTGCACTGGTGGCCGGAGCATTGCTCAAGGGATCGGAACCACCGCAGGCGGACAGCGCCAGTGCCACACCGAGCCCGGCGGCGAGCCCGCCCAGGGCCCTCCTGCCGAAGTGTTGGGAACGGCTTTCTTTCATGACTTACCTCCTTGTACAACAGCCTCCGCGATCACGGGGTCTGTGAGATCGACCGCAGCCTGCTGGCTGCGGCGTGACTGCTTCGAGGCTCCTGATGAGAGGAAGAGCCTCTGGAAAAGGGACAGGACGAGGTCGACGGCGATGGCCAAGGCTGCGATCAACAGGGAGCCTCCCAGCATCTGGGGGAAGTCGCTGAGGACAAGGCCGTCGAAGAGGTAGCGGCCAAGGCCGCCAAGGTTGATGTAGGCAACGACGGAGACGGTGGCGATGACCTGCAGCACGCCGGTGCGGAAGCCGCCGAACATCACGGTCAGCGCATTGGGCAGCTCGGCCCGGAACAGGACCTGGAGTTCAGTCATTCCCATCGCCCGGGCGGCGTCCACCACGTTGCGGTCCACACTCGAAATTCCGGCATAGGTGCCCGCGAGGAGCGGCGGTACCGTCAGGATGACCAGTGCCCAGACCGGGGGCATGAGGCCGATGCCGGCAAGCAGGACGAAG
Organism: Arthrobacter sp. Z1-9; assembly: GCF_054792695.1. Lineage (NCBI taxonomy): Bacteria > Bacillati > Actinomycetota > Actinomycetes > Micrococcales > Micrococcaceae > Arthrobacter > Arthrobacter sp. Z1-9. Next base: position 2,842,472 of record NZ_CP096456.1, read on the forward strand.
AGTGTCAGCAACCCGAGGGTTGGCAGGGCGCGCAGGGCACCTGCGAGGGCAACGATGGCTACCCTCCCCCTGCCGGTGTGGCCGACGTACAGGCCGACGGGAACGGCGATTGCGGCGGCAATCAGCATCACCAGGCCGGTGTACTGCAGGTGCTCGCCGAGCCGGGTGGGAATACCGGCGCTGCCGGTCCAGTGCTCAGGGTCGGCAAGCCATGCGAAGGTGTCGGTGAAGACGCTCATGCGTTTCCGCCTCCCGTTTTCGGCTCGGAAAGACGACGCGCTTCCGCCGCTGCCGCTGGTGCGCCGCCTCCCGCTGCTTGCGGCGTGGGCCGCTTCCCGGCCCGTTCCCAGGGCGTGAGAATCCGCTCCAGGAGGACCAGGATGGCGTCCATCAGCAGTGCCAGGACCAGGATGGCGATGATGCCCACCACGATTTCGGTAACAAAATCCCGCTGCAGGCCGGACGTAAAGAGCATCCCGAGGTTCCCGATGCCCAGCAGGGCTGCAACGCTGACCAGGGAGATGTTGCTGACGGACACCACCCTCAGGCCGGCAAACAGGACAGGGAGGGACAGCGGCAGATCCACCTGCAGGAACCGCGCCAGCGGCCTGTAGCCCATGGCGACGGCGGCCTGGCTGACATCCTCATTCACGGAGTCGAAGGCGTCCAGGGCTGCACGCACCAGCAGGGCCACGGCATAGATGGTCAGTGCCACCACCACGTTGAGCGGGTCGAGGATCCGGGTGCCGAGGATCGTGGGCAGGATGATGAACAATGCCAGCGACGGGATGGTGTACAGCAGCGACGACGCCGTCAGCACCACCGAGCGGAGAGTGCGGTTCTGCCGTGCAAGCTGCGCGAGCGGGATGGAAATCAGCAGCCCCAAAACCATGGGGACAAGGGCGAGGAGCATGTGCTGGCCCGAGCGTTCCAGGACCATGCCGCTGTTCGCCAGGAACCACTCCATCAGAGCGCAGCCTGCCGTATCTGGCGTGCCTCTTCAATCAGGGCCAGGACTTCGCCGCCGCGGACCACGCCCAGGACTTTTCCCTCGGAATCGACCGCCACGCCAAGGCCCGACGGTGACGACAGGGCAGCATCCAGCGCCCGGCGTAGGCTCTCGCCCGGCCGGAACAGCGAACCGCCGGGGATGAGGCCGGTGTCGGTGCCCGGTGCCGCCCATCCCAGCGGGCGCATATCCGCATCCACCACAAGCTGCCAGCCGCCGGAGGCTCCGGGATCGGACCCGTAACCGGAGGGACCGCGGACGATGGTTGGCACCGGGTGGAGCGTGACGCCGTCGGACGGGGTGAATCCAAGGTGGCGGAAACCGCGGTCGCGCCCAACGAAGGAGGCCACGAAGTCGTTGGCCGGGGCACGCAGGATTTCCTCCGGCGCAGCGTACTGGGCGAGCCTTCCGCCCACCGCGAAGACAGCCACCCTGTCCCCCAGTGTTGTGGCCTCGTCGATGTCGTGGGTGACAAAAACAATGGTTTTGGCGAGGTCCTTCTGCAGCCGCAGCAGTTCCTGCTGGAGTTCGTCACGGACAACAGGGTCCACGGCGCTGAAGGGTTCATCCATCAGGAGGACGGGCGGGTCCGCTGCGAGGGCCCGGGCTACACCCACGCGCTGCTGCTGGCCGCCGGAGAGCTGTGACGGGTAGCGCTTGCCCAGGGAAGGGGCCAGGCCGACGACGTCGAGCAGTTCCCCTGCACGTTTCCTTGCATCGGACTTCGAGACACCGTTGAGCCTGGGTACGGTGGCGATGTTGTCCAGCACCGAACGGTGCGGCAGCAATCCCGCGGACTGCATCACATATCCCATGGAACGGCGCAGCTCCGGCGCCGGGACCGAGGTGACATCCTTGCCCGCTACGGTGATGACACCTGAGGTGGGCTCGACCATGCGGTTGATCATGCGCAGCGAGGTGGTCTTTCCGCAGCCGGAGGGCCCGACAAATACGGTGATGGAACCCTGGCTGATGGACATGGTGAGCTGGTCCACGGCCGGCTGCCCGCCCTGGTACTGCTTGGTGACGCTCTGAAACTCGATCATGGCCTGGTCCATGGGCGGACTTACCTGTTCTGTTGGACGGCTTCGGAAAGCAACGCGAAATTGTCACAGCACGCTGATAGTTACGGTAACCCAAACCGGACGCGGCAACACCTGCAGCACGCCCCAATTCCGGCAAAGGAATCCCTAACTGTGATCATTCGGCGCCGGTCCCCGGCCGGATGGGTAGGGACGAGTGGCAGGTGGCGGGCAGGCCATACCGCGGGGTGGTAACCCGCCCTAGAGTGGGGACGTGACCAATTTGGAAGTTTCCCCGCAACAGGAAGTCTGCCCGCCGGCACAGCCGGAAGGAAGCTCCGGCCCCTGCCTGCAGCTGTGGCCTGAACGTGAAGTACCGCTGGGCGGAGTGCGCGCCATGAATGTCTTACGGACGCTTCCCCAGCGCGGGCTTCCGACCATCGGCGCCTGGTGCTTCCTGGACAGCTTCGGCCCGGACCGGACCGCCATGTCCGTGCTTCCGCACCCGCACATCGGGCTGCAAACGGTGACCTGGCCGCTGGCCGGAACCATCCGGCACCGGGACAGCGTGGGCAGCGACGTGGTGGTGCGGCCCGGCGAGCTGAACATCATGACAGCCGGGCACGGGGTGTCCCATTCGGAGTTCGCAGTGCTTCCGCCGGGGGGCGAACTGCCCCTGCAGCGGGGCCTGCAGCTCTGGGTGGCCCTGCCGGATGGGCAACGGCACCGGCAGCCGGCGTTCGAGCAGCACCGCGACCTTCCGAAAGCAGCCGGCGACGGTTTTACCGCCACCGTGATGGTGGGCGAACTTGGCGGTGCGGTCTCGCCGGCAACGATGTATTCCCCGATTGTGGGAGCGGACGTTTCCTGCGAAGGCAGTGCCGTGCTCCCCCTCAACGAGCACTTTGAGCACGGCATTTTGGTGCTCGACGGCGGGCTGACGCTGGACGGCCAGGAGCTTACCCCCGGGCCGCTGGGCTACCTTGGCATCGGCCGGCGGGAACTGCAGGTGCAGGCGAAGCCCGGTACGCGTTTCCTCCTGATCGGCGGGGAGCCCTTCCAGGAGGAACTGCTGATGTGGTGGAACTTCGTGGGACGGACGCACGAAGAAGTCGAGCAGGCCCGGGATGCATGGGAGGCGCAGGCAGCCCTTCCCGACGGGGAGACGGCAGCAGCCCGCTACGGCCTGGTCCCCGGGCACGGTCCTGACGCCGGTCCGGAGGCCGGCCGCATCCCGGCTCCCCCGCTTCCTGCCGTGCGGCTCACTCCGCGCAAGCGATCGGTGTAGGGACCGTATAGGCCGGGCGCGTCACGTTGAGGACCCGGCCCGGCGGGTGCGCGTCCCCGCTCGCGCTACCCGTCAGGCAGGTTCTGCCAGCAGTTGCAGCACACCGAAGACAGGTTCCTGGTCCAGGACCCGGACATCGGCCACCCCGGCCTCCGCAAGGTGCCGGCGGAAGGCGTCCTGGAGCGGCACCACGTTCATGCCCAGCCCGCCGCCCAGGATGACCGGTCCGGGGATCTCCAACTGGTGGAGTACCTGCAGGGCCAGTCCGGCCAGGTCCTGGCCTGCCTGCTCGAGCAGTGCCTGGCTCGCCGGATGGCCCGCTGCTGCCGCCTCCACGACGTGCCGGGCCTGCTGCGCCCAGAAACGGCGGCCCGTGTCCGGGGAATGGAAATGCGCGATGAGGCGGTTCGGATGGTCCACTCCGCAGGCGGCCAGCAGCGCGGCAGTCAACTGGTCCACCGGAAGGCCCTGGTTCATCCGCCGCAGGCTATGCCGGACAGCTTCCCGTCCCAGCCAATAACCGCTGCCTTCGTCACCCAGCAGGTAACCCCAGCCTCCCGCCCTGGCCTCCAGGCTGTCTGCGTTCCTGCCCCAGGCCGCCGAACCGGTGCCGGCGATTACCGCCACGCCTGTGCTGGCGTGGCCTGCTGCCAGGAGCAGCCGCGAATCATGCACCACCGTGATGTGCGCGCCGGGAACGTGCGGTTCGATCAGCCCGGCGAGGGCTGCGGCGTCCTCCTCGGTGTCGATGCCGCCGGATCCTGCGTACACGTGGGACACCGTACCGCCGCCGATCCTTTCAAAGAGGCTGGCCAGGTTGCGGGCTGCTTCATCCCGGGTGACGTTTTGCACGTTCGAACTCCCTGCAGACTCGTCAGCCACCGGAACCCCGTTTTCGAACCGGATGCCGTGGGTTTTCGTCCCGCCGATGTCCAGGCCGATGATGACACCACCGGGCGGACTGGACGGTGGGGTCAGCGTCTGGGCGGGCCGGGCAGCGGTATTTTCGGTGTTCGTCACGTCACAAGGGTACTGGTCACCGGTCTAGTGAAGGTTCGTGCCGGTCGTCCCGGGGACTGGCCGGCCGGGACCGCCGTTCCACCAGCCCGGCGAGGAGCTCCGGCCCCTCGGTGAGGACCATGTCGCGGAACAGCCGGACGGCAGCCTGTTCAACCTCGGTTTTACGCTGCCGCCAGTTCAGGCCGACGTCACGGAAGGCCAGGGCCGAGTCGAGGGGCACCTCGACCCAGCCCAGGTTGCCCGTTTCCGCGCTGACGTTCCGGCCGGGGGCGTCCCCGCCAGGCGGCAGGATGCTGACGCCGAGGCCAGCCGAGACGAGCCCCCGGACGGTATGGGAATCCTGGCTTTCGAAGGCAATGCGGGGACGGTATCCGGCCTCACGGAACAGCGCATCGGTCAGCGAGCGCATGCCGTACCCGGGACCGAGTGCCACAAACGGTTCCGAACGGATGTCCGCGACGGACGCCACCGGCCTGCCCGCGAGCGCATGGGTGTGGTGGACCACCAGGCACAGGGGTTCTCGGTAGAGCGGGGCGGAGAGAAGGTTCCTGCCGGGGGCTGCCACCGGCGCGGTCAGCGCCAGGTCGGACTCGCCCGCCGCGAGCTCGGCAAGGCAGGAATCGCGCGCTCCCTGGCTCAGCGTAAACACGGCGCCAGGGTGGCGGCTGCGGAAGGCGCTGATGAGGAGCGGGAGGGTGGACTCACCAAAGGTGTGCTGGAACGATACTGAGATCCTGCCGCGGACCACATCGGACTCGTTGCGGACCAGGTCCAGCCCTGCCTGGAACTCCGTCAGCGCCCGCTGGACATAGGGCAGCAGGGACCGGGCGGCCGGGGTGAGGCGGACTCCCCTGCCGTCCCTGACCAGGAGTTCGGTACCGACGACGGCGCTGGCGCGCGCCAGCGCCCTGCTCACCGTGGACTGGGGTACTCCGAGGAGTTCGGCGGTTTCGGTGACATGCTCAGTCCGGCCCAGTTCGGCCAGCAGAGGCAGGAGCGGAAGAAGCTGCACCAGCTGCTTGTGGTTGGGCTCCATACGTCCTCCCCGTCTCCGGGCTTTAAAGGGGGAAATGTTCCGGATCTGATATGAGTCTGGCACAAAAGATGCATTGGAGGCAGGCATTGGGCCGGGTCTACGCTTGCCACATGCCCTACAGTCCGCCGCAGCCCGGCCACCAAACGTCCCCGCCGGGGTGGGATGGGCACGCGAAAGGCTCGAGGGCGTATGGCCGCATCATTGCCGGCCTGGCCTTTGCCGGGGTGGCGACCTTTGCCCAGCTGTATTCCACCCAGGCCGTCCTGCCCCTCCTTGCTTCGGATTTGCAGGTCACGGCCGCAGAGGCCGCGCTGACCATCTCGCTGGCTACGGTAGGGCTGGCCGTCACCGTAATCCCCTGGTCCTTCCTTGCGGACAGGATAGGCAGGGTCAAGGCCATGACCTGGGGAATCTCCGTGGCAACGGTGCTGGGCCTGATGGTTCCGCTGTCCACCAGCTTCGCCATGCTGCTCAGCCTTCGGCTCCTCGAGGGGATGGCACTTGGCGGGATTCCGGCCATCGCCATCGCCTACCTCAACGAGGAGGTCACCAAGGCCCATGCCGCAGTGGCAGCAGGAAGCTATGTCGCAGGCACGACGCTTGGTGGCCTGGCCGGCCGCTTGGTGGCCGGACCCGCCGGGGAGTTGTGGGGCTGGCGTGCCGCGGCACTGGCCGTCTCTGTCCTGGCCACGCTCGCAGCTGTCGCCTTCCTGGTCCTGGTGCCGCGGGCCCAGGGATTCACCGCTGCCAAGGCTCCCGGACTCCGCGGAGCCGCCCGTACCCTTGGCGGCCACCTGCGCAACATCCGGCTGCTCGCCCTCTACATCCAGGCTTTCCTGATGATGGGCGGCTTCGTGGCCGTCTACAACTACCTCGGATTCCGGCTCTCCGGAGAGCCTTTTGGCCTGCCCACCACCGTCATCAGCCTGATTTTCCTTGCCTACCTTTCCGGGACCGTCTCCTCACGCTGGGCAGCAGGGCTGACCATGCGTTTCGGTCGCCGCAACGTACTGCTCGCCGGGCTGGCCCTCTCCACGGCGGGCCTCGCCCTCACGCTGACCCCGTCACTTGTGCTGATCCTGGCAGGGCTCGTTATTTTTACGGGTGGCTTCTTTGCCGCCCACAGTATCGGCGCGGGCTGGACGGGCGCCATTGCCAACACCGGACGCGCCCAGGCAGCCTCGCTCTACAACCTTGCCTACTATCTGGGATCGAGTCTGATCGGCTGGGCCGGCGGCCTGCTCTTCCAGTCCTACGGCTGGAACACCCTGGCCGCCGCCGTCATGATCCTCGCCTGCCTCACTATGGTGACCGTCGCCGTCGTCCATCCAAAGGCAGCCGGCAGGACCGCCACCTGAACACGGCACCCGGGCGTCTAGGATAAACGCAGGAACTTTGTAAGGAGCCGCCGTGAGCACGAATGCCAGGAACGTCAGGCCGGGAGTGCATCTGGAGCCCCTTGATGCCATCGACGAACGGCTTCTTGCCGCCCTGGTGGAGGACGCAAGGATCTCGAACAAGCAGCTTGCCGAACTGGTGGGCATAGCCCCCTCCACGGCCTTGATGCGGACCCGTGCGCTGACGGAGCGGGGGATCGTGCAGGGTTTCGAGGCGAAGCTCAACCTGTCGTCCATCGGAAGGTCGGTGCAGGCCTTGGTCGCTGTGCGGCTACGGGCGCACGACCGGGACCAGATCGACCGCTTTACGGCCCGCGTCCCCCATCTCCCGGCAGTGCTGTCCACCTTCCATACCTCAGGCTCGGTGGATTACCTGCTGCACATCGCTGTTGCCACCACGGAGGACCTGCGGGACTGGGTGCTGGACAACCTGGCCACCGATCCTGTGGTGGGCCACACGGAAACCACGTTGGTGTTTGAGCACATCCAGGGCAACCACGGGCCGCTCCCGGAGTAGCCGCCCCTGTGGTGGCTAGCCCCGTGTACGCACTGCCTGGCGGAGCGTGACGACGGCCAGAACGAGAGCTGCCGAGCCGCACAGCACCACGAATCCGGCCACGGAAGGCGCCAGGCCGAACATCCCCGCGGCCCAGCCGAGCCCCAGGACCGGGACCGCGCTGCCCAGGTAGGTGATGACGTACACCGTGCTGATGGTCTGGGCCTGGCGGTCGGGCTCCACCCGGGCAGCAACATTATTAAAGGCAGTGCGGAAGGCGAAGCCTTGCCCCACCCCGGCGGCAACGCTTGCCACCACCAGCAGCACCGGACTGTTCCATGCCCCTGCCCCGCCGAGCAGGAGCACCGCCGTTCCCAGGACCGCCAGCCCGCCCGGGACAACGAAGCGGCCCCGAAGGGTCACCAGCTGGGTCAGTGCCGATGCCGCGAGGGTCAGGCCGGCCAGCACGCCGATCAGGGGGCGGCTGTCCACGGCCAAGATCCGGGCGAAGTAGCCGGGCGCCAACGAGAGGCAGAAACCGAAGACAGCAAAGCTCAGGAAGCCGACGCCGGATGCCAGCCAGAACGCGCCCCTCGCCTCCTGTGTGACGGAAGGACGGCGGGGTGCGAGCAGGTGCAGCGGCTTGGGTCCTGCCGACGGTTGGATGGCGGGGCGTGCCCGCAGGAGGTACAGCGGAACCAGCAGCGCGGCGAGAACGGCAGCATGGATGTAGTACGGCGCCGACGTGGCCCCGGGAAGCAGTGACAGCAGCCCGCCGATCACGGGGCCGGCGGCTACTCCCCCGGCCGAAGCAAGCAGCGTGAACCGGGAGGCCCACTCGGGACGTGAGGGCAGCAGTTCACGCAGGGCGGCGGCGCTGGCGCCTGTTGCAAGGGCAACCGCGACTCCCTGCAGCGCCCGCCCGGCGCACAAGGCAGGAAGCGTGTGTGCCTCCGCAAAAAGCCAGCCCCCGGCCAGGCCGGCAACAACGGCGAGGATGAGGGCTGCCCTGCGCCCGATATGGTCAGACCAGTGCCCGGCCAGCATCAGCGTGGCCACAAGCGCCAGTACGTAGCTCGTGAACGCGGTCGTGACGTCCAGCGGGGACAGCCCCAGTTCCGCCTGCAGGAGGGGATACAGGGGCGTGGCAAGGTTGGCACCGACCAACAGCGTGAAAATGACGGCGCCCGCCAGCACCAGCCGGGCAGTGACCGACGCATCCCACCCAGCTGTTGTGGATGGAGCCGGACGCATGCGGAGTTCGCTGAAGACCGTCATTGTGCCGCCTCTGCTGCTGCCGCGGCAGGTTTTCCTTGTGGGAGCCCGGCGCGGATGGACTTGTGATAGCTCTAGGGTGCAGCATTTCTGCTCTTTCGAGCGGAAAGTGCTGCCACAATTGAGCATGATCATCAAAAGTTTGATGCCGATGTGACGGAGAGTGATCATTTGAACAACTTGGACCCTACGGACCTGAAGATCCTCCTGGAGCTCATCCGGGAGCCCAGGATCCAGATCGGTGAGCTCAGCGATTCACTGGGGGTGGCCCGCAACACTGCTCAGTCGCGGGTCCGGCGGCTGCTCCGGGCCGGGGTCCTGCGGTCCGGGGGCCGCGAGGTGGACCTGGAGGCAGTGGGCTACGACGTGGTGGCGTTCGTGACCATTGAGGTGTCGCACCGCGAGCTGGACGGGGTGGTGGGCGGACTGAGGTTGATTCCGCAGGTTCTGGAGGTACACGAGATCTCCGGACGCGGCGACGTCTGGTGCCGGGTGGTGGCCACCGACACCCACAACCTCCAGGCAGCCTTGCGGCAGGTCCTAAGGATCAAAGGGGTTATCCGGACCGAAACCGTGCTGGCGCTGCACACCCACATCCCCTACCGGACGGAACCACTCATCGGCGGCCTCGCCAAGGCTGCCGGGGCGGGACAACACAGCCCGGCGAAAACCTCCGGCGCGGCCGGGGCGGAAACGGACAGCTAGGATTTTCAGAATGGATTGGCTCTCTTACGTTTCGCAGATCAACATGCCGACCCCCTCATCGAAGGACAGCCGGCCATGACCATCATTGATAATGCCGTGTACGTCGACGGTGTGCGCCACGCAGAACCCGAAAACCTGGAACAGACGTTCGAGACCCTTGCGCACCACGGTGGAATGGCCTGGATCGGCCTCTACCGGCCCACCGCCGAGGAAATGTCGGCGGTGGCCACCGAGTTCGGACTGCACGCGCTCGCGGTGGAAGACGCCATCTCTGCCCACCAGCGTCCCAAACTCGAACGCTACGAGGACAACCTTTTCACCGTCCTGCGGCCTGCGCGGTACCTGGATGCCACTGAAACGGTGGAGTTCGGCGAGCTCCACATCTTTACGGGCAAAAACTTCGTGGTCACTGTCCGGCACGCCGAGACGGCCGGGGTGGCACGGGTGCGGCAGCGCCTCGAAAGCAGGCCGGACCTGTTGAGGCACGGGCCCGAGGCCGTCCTTTACGCCCTGCTGGACCGGGTGGTGGATGACTACGGACCCGTGGTGGCCGGGCTGGAAAACGACATCGACGAGATTGAAGACCAGCTGTTCAGCGGCGACACAACCGTGTCACGCCGCATTTATGAGCTCGCCCGTGAGGTCATCCAGTTCCAGCGGGCCATCCACCCCCTGCCGGACATGATGCACCAGCTCAAGCGGGGGTTTGAAAAGTACGATGTGGAAAGCGACCTTCGGCACAGCCTGCGCGACGTGGAGGACCACGTGGAGCGGGTGATCTCGCGCGCTGACTCGTTCCGCGATCTGCTGCAGAACGCCCTGACCCTGGACGGCACCCTCACCGCCAACCGGCAGAACGAAGCCAGCGCGGAACAGAACGAGCAGGTGAAGAAGATATCCTCGTGGGCCGCCATCTTCTTCGCACCGTCATTCGTGGCCGGCGTCTATGGCATGAACTTTGACCACATGCCCGAACTCCACTGGCAACTGGGGTATCCCATGGCAATTGGGCTGATGGCGGCTACGGCAGCCGTTATGTACATCATCTTCAAAAAGAAGGGCTGGCTCTAGGCCGGCCGCCGTGGCACGACGGCGGCAGTACTCCGGCAGGAAAAGATCTGTGGAGCTAAGGGGATTCGAACCCCTGACCTCTTCGATGCGAACTCTGAATATCAAAAGTTCACGCGCGCTCACAGTTCTATCTCCGGCCCCGAGAACACAGGGATCTGGTTCTCATAGAATCACGCTGGCTCACTCGGCATTCACTCTGGTTCACGGCCAAAGTGTCATTCAAAGTGTTATTTACCTGGCGCTAACCGGGGAGTCCCGCCGTCGCGGCACTGTCCGCACAGAAGACTGCATGAACACAAACATCGAAACGACAATCGGGACACCAGGAGTCCCGTCGAGGCTCCTGACACGCAGCGAAGCCGCCACCTACCTGCGTCGGTCCACCGGCACTCTCGCCAACTGGGCTGCAAAGCGGAAGGGCCCCGTCTACTACCGCCAAGAGGATGGTGCCGTTGTCTATGCCATCGAAGACTTAGCGGAGTGGTTGGCAGCACAGCGCGTGCTACCGAAGGTGGCGTGATGGCAAACATCGCGACTCCACCCGGATCCTGGGGCAGGATACCGACCGCGAAGAAAGGGCCTGATGGACGGTGGACGGCAAACGGTCGCTACAAGACGCTGGCCGGCGTATCGCTCCAGCGCTTTCGTAGCGGTTCGACTGCAGGCCTTCCCTCAGCCCGGCACTCTATGACCGCCCTACAGTGGCCAGCGTCCCCAGGATGAAGTCACGCATCTCCGGGTCGGCGTCGTAGGCATTCACGCCGATCAGGCCGCCGTCGGTACCTGCAAAGATCGACTCCATGCCCATCGACAGGATCTCCGTGTGCCCGTGCGCGTAGTGCTTCCCAATGTATGTGGCGGCGAAGTAGTCGTGGCGGGCCATCTCGCTTGTCCCGGCATACATCTGGACCAGGTCCTCTCGCCTGGTGGCGCCAGTCTCAGGGTCAACCACTGAAGTCCGCCGTGTGAGGAAATCTTGTTCCAGGGCTGTAACCCCGGGCACGAACGACTCGCAGCGATGGCTGAATTCATGTGCGGCCGTTTCGAAGGTGGAACTGCGGCCCGACATGAGCGGCTTGGCATCCGAGACCAGGATCTGGGAAACAGTCTCCCCGACATCCGGGGCAGTAGATTTTTTCTCTGCCGGCCGCCGCCAGTAGGCCGTCCCATCAGCAGGGTGAACCCCACTTCTCCCAGCCGGTGCCGTGCGGGTCGCCGTTCTTCTTGGCGCAGAATGCATCTCCGGGTTTGATCACCTCGAACTGAGGCCGCTCATATACGGGGCTCGGTCTGCCAACATCAATCGCCCGCTCAAGTCTTCGTGGTTCTATTCCCTTGAGGAGAGCCACGGGTGTACTTTGTTGCCCTGCGCCTACTTCTCAGCGATCAGGCTGCGACAGACCCCGTTAGTGCACTGTACTTGGTGCATATCCTCAAACTGCAGATTCCCCATGACATAGAGGTCATCATGCGTCTAATAATTCGGATCCTAACCCCCTTGGTTCTCCTGCTGTCGATGCTTTCTTTCGCAGGTGGAGCGACCGCTGCCCCCGCCATAGTCACCCCCCACACTGAGACTTTCGCCGCTGTAGTCAACGAATGCAACGGCGGGTTTGATCATGTCGGGCTGTCGGGGACGATGACATTCGTAGAAAATCAGCTACCAAACGGGTCGTCAGTTGTCCACGTCACCATTAAGGCCCAAGGCGTCAGCAGCGACGGCAATGAGTACCAGCTAATTTGGACAGGCAAGGCTAAGCAAGACACCTCGTTCGAGGATCGCGTCATGCTGGTCAGCAAGGGGTCCCTGCCCAATCAAACGGTCATAGTCCGCTACGACCCGGATACGGGATTCTCCTCGGAAGCAGTGTGCACGGGCTGATCAACAGACCTGGTAAGCGACAAGCAGCGCTTACCACAACAGCCGCCGCCTCAAAGAAGACCAGTGCCCCACCCAGGAATAAAGGCGCCTTCAAGCATTCCAGGGCGATAGTGACCGGCTGATAGGTTTCGGGGATGCGCGTCTACCTAGAACACTCGGGCAGTCACTTCCTCGTCGACAACATCGTGGAGATCTTCCTCAGCCGGTATGAGGAGGAGTGGTCCGTCAACCTGAAGGCCTCGAATGACACGAGGGCCTCTTTGGTGCATGGGGTGGATGGAGCTACAGCAAAGCACGCAAGGGACGAGCTGCTGCGCCTCACTAGCGACGAAGGCGTGGGAGTAGCGGTCATTTCCTGGGATGGCACCCAGTTCACACGACGCCCACTCCTCTGAACGGGAACCCAGGTCCGCGACTACCGTGGCCTCGTTATAGGGAAGGTCTGCTCGAACTCCTCACCGTTCCACAAAACAACGGAGGAGGCAGTGGCGGACCCCATGCATTTGAGCAGGCTCGCTTGGGCGTACTCCGCGTCGCTTCGCTGCATCGTGGGCGTGAGCGTGTAGATGTATGTGGCCTCGCGCCTGACCGCCTCGACTTTCACACACCAGCTCTCGCCGCCGCCGTCGTCTGTGTCCAGACTCACCGCGACCACCTGGTTGAGCGGAACGTAGACCGGGGTGCCTGAGAAATTCCTACCGTGGGGCACGAGGAGAAAGGCGATGGACATGCGGCAAACATAGCAGTGCCCAGCCCTGGGGCTAAACCGCGGCGGACCCTCGTAGGCGACACCGGTGCGTCCTTGGCCGCGGCAGGTGCTGGATCCCTGCACGCTGCCATTAGCTACCTGAAGACACCATCTTCGCGTCGATTAGACCCGAGCCGGATGAAGTACTGGAACCATCGGGGATCAGCCTCATCGAGATCATGACAGGTCTTGTAGTAGCTGCGGTCATTGCTTTGGCAGTAGTGCCCTTTCCTGGCATCCGCCGCCCGCAGGATTCCCGCGACCCCGCCTGCTGAACGCAATTCACGCCCTGCTGGACATCGGGGACGCCTACTCCATCGGCCGGGCCGAGCACGTGGAAGCCCCTACGCCCTGCCGGGGAATTCAGCGAGGGAGCGCAGAAGTACGCCGTGAAGTACGACGAGCTGGTCAAAGAAGTTCGCCTGCACACCTCACCCTAGCCGCGTAGATCAAGAAGGAGGGCCGGGAAGACCGAGCCCCCAAGAACCGCCCGCCCGCATCCCGCCGGCGGGCGTTCTGTTTTTCACGGCGCAGCCGAGCCTCCCCATCCAGGCACCGTCTCAGTGGTTTATTGGGAGGCGTGATTGCCGACCTCCTTCTTTCCTTGTCCGTAGCCCCTGCCGATTACCAGGCCGAACGGGCCGCTGACGCCGCGTGGGAAACCGCACGGTGGACCTGGTGGTTGGTGGCTGGCACCTTCCTTCTCTTCGGCGGTGCAGTCGCTGCGGCGATCTACGCATCCCGTAGCTGGAAGGCAGCCAAGGAACAGCTCTCCATCATGAGGGAAGACCGCGAAATTGACGAGGCGACAAAGGTTTCGGGCTGGCTACATCAGGAACGGGAAGGAGGCCTGCTCGAGGTCCGGCTCCGCAACGCCAACCATGCCCCTATCTACGACGTGCAGTACAAGGTTTTCGGGACGACCCCTGGAACCGAGGGTCCGGTGGTAAAGGAATTCCGCAGCCTCCTAATGGCAGTGCTGCCACCATCCCCGGAGGTTGGTTTCCAACCGGCTCACCAAATTGCGAGTGACGGGTTCATGAAAGGTGAGGAAAACAGCTTCTTCGTTTCATCAAAATCCTGGAAGCCATGGAACGGGCAGGAGGCAGAACCAGGGGTCTTCCTGGAGCTGGCCTTCGTTGATTCCAAGGGGATTCAGTGGCAGCGCAATGCCCTTGGCGCGCTTTCGAAGGTTTCCAGCCACCAGAAGCCGTAGAACACCCAGGACTGAAGCCGCCAGCGATTTCATATTTGTAGCGGAATCGCCAGCAATGCGTCATGCCGGGGTGGTGCGGAGCGGCCTAGCGCCGAAGAGTTTGAGTGTCCCCCACCCGAAGCCATCGCAGCAGGTGGTCTCGCCGCGCGTACCAAGGAGCGGGCCGGACTGCGATCGTGAAGGCGGCTTGCAGGACCATGGAAACGGCGGACAATCTTTCGTAGACCGCCGGGCAGCACAGGGCCGCTCAATGGATCCAGGAGGCCACGATGACCAGCAGCACGCCAGCCCCAGACCGGAGTGTTCCAGACCGCCGGCGCGGGCGCAGGAAAGCGCCGCAGCCCGGCGTGTTCGGGTTGCCGCGGCCAAGCTGCGGGTAGTGCTCGATGACCGCCTGGGACGCACCACTCCGCTGACTTGAAGAAGCTCGCCCAGGAAGACTTCTAAGCCCCCCCACGGTTCCAACGTCCCCCTCCGCGGAGTTCGCTGCCCCAGGCCGGCAACGTGCCGCGCAGTTACACACCGACTATGGGGTCAGAGGGCCGCGGCCACCCATGTTCATCCGCCGTGGGGGCTTTGCGGCCTCCCCACAGGTAATCAGTCTTCACAAAAACGACCGGGCTGGTTCCAATGTCCCCCACAGCGCGGCCAATGGAAGGATGTAGCTCATGACGATCGGACACAAACTTCTCGCAGCAGCTGTTGCAGCCTCCTCCCTCACCCTGTTGACCGCTTGCGGAGCGGGCTCGCCTGCAACTTTTGAGGCGAAAGGGAAGATCGAAACCATGACTCTGAGGAACATCCAGTGCAACTCCCAGAACGTCAACGCATTGAAGGCCGGGAAGGAAGTGAAGATCCAGGCAAAGGGGAACACGGTTGCCATTGGCCAGGTCGCGGGGACGCCAAGTTTTGAAGACCGCAGCCCCAATAACGGGTATGTCTGCATCTACGACTTCACCGTGAGCGACGTTCCGGCAGGTGAAAAGTTCTACACCGTCGTCATTGAAGACCAAGGCGATAAGGAAGTAACCGAAGCCCAGCTCCAGGACGGATCACTCGTGCTGGTAACCCATGAATTGGACAACATGCCCAAGTAACTGTTCCGCCACGGGGTGCACGACTTGACGTACTTACAGGACGGTTTGAGTGTCCCTACGCGGCTCGCTGGTACTGCAGCCCCGCAGTGTCAGCGATACCAGCGATTACTTGACGTACGGGGGTAACCGGTCACTTGTCCGCGGCCCCACGCAGAAGTCGAGCGACCTCGGGGGTCATGGAGTAACGCACACCGTCCCAATCCCAGATGTAGTGCCAGGTTTTGCCCCTGGGGGTGATGTACATAGGAAGGCCCGCGCGGCGCACTGCCTTCCCCACGCCGCCGAGGGTGCCTGCGACGCCGGCCGCGCCTTTCGGGTCCGATGTAGCTTCTGCGATTTCGCGTGGAAGGAAGTGCATGGTCTGGTCATCGGTCGCCCGGATCATATGAAGGAGGACTTCCTGCCCCCGCAGTGAGATCTTGTCCCAGAGTGTCGCTGCGATAGCGGGAGCTTCGTCGGTTTCAATCCATGCAGGGACGGTCCCGGAGGGCAGCTGGGTGGGCGCGTCCGGGTCTGGGACGTCGGCTAGGAACTCAACAAAGCGGCTCAGGAACTCCTGGTAGCGGTGTTCGGGGACGTGGACAGTGATGGGGATCAGCATGAGAACTCCAAGAGAGGTTACAAGAGGGGTTGACGAAATCCAGTCTGTCTCGAACAAGCGCAGGTGTCAAGAGAGGTTACAACCTCCCTTGTGAGAGGCGCTGTCTTCAGCCAGGTTCGCAACCAGCAGCAAGCGGAACCTGACCCAGAAACGGAGTTCTAATGTCCCTCTCTAACTTAGAAGAGGGTGAGCTGGCCTTCGGTGACATCCCGCCAATGGGCCGGCCGGTCGCGAGCCACCCAAGCGCATTCGATTGAGCAGAACTTTCGGGCTTTCGATCCTTTCTGCCCTGGCAGGGTGAAGGTCTTTGCGCAGAGCGGGTTCAGGCAGATCTTGTCGACCGTTGAACCGGTGCGCGCTGCATGCGAACATTCACGCGAGCAGTGCTTGCGGTTCCTGGCGTCGCAGGCTCTGATCAGCTCTGCCCGCCGGCACTGCGGGCAAGTCCACTGGACGCGCGGCTGGCGCTCAGTAACCTCGTCACGGGCACTGCCTTCACGAGGAGAGGGGTGCCGGAAGTTGGCACGAAGCGCCTCTGGGGGCAACGGCCAAGCACCTCGCTTCGTCGTGTTGCACCTCTTGCAGATGGGTCGAAGGTTGGACAGGCAGTGGGACCCGCCCTTTGAAATCGGCTTGACGTGGTCCTCTTCGGTCGCATCAGTGATCCCGCACATCCAGCAGTGCCCGCCCCAGAGCGCGAAGCGTGCCGCTTTTTGGGCCGGCGTGAAGCCGACCATGATCCCGCCGGGCGCCGCCTGGTACTGGTATCGGCGCCGCTGGTAGGCGCCTTTGTTTTCCTCGTAGTAGGCCCGGCTGCAGCCTTTGCAGTCGTTGGACAGCCCATTGCGGTTCTTGCGTTCCTTGGTGAATCGGTTCGCCGGAAGGATGTGCTTGCACTTGCGACAGACCGCCAGGAGTTCGCCCGTGTTTCTGGCAAGTTCCTCCAATTGCGTGGTCAGTGCACACCGGTCCGAGCAATGAGTGTCCCCCGCCGCCCTGCGCTCCTCCGGCCGGATCTTTGAGCAGACCGCACAGCCCCACTCTGCGAACATGCACTTGCGGCTGCAGAAGTGGCGGTCCGCTGCTTCGCTAGCTTTCATGCTGAAGACCTTGCTGCAATGTATGCAGGTGACGTCTCGGCGGCCGAACGCAGACCGGCATGCCACGGAGCAGAACCGGGCCCGCTTCTGCCGTTCGACGCTCTGAAGCCCCTTCATGGTGAACTGCTCGTTGCAGTGCTCACATGCCTTGTAAAAGAATACATGCGTCATGCGCTACCCACCCCCTGGATAAAGAAAGTTACCACCTGCTTGGGAATGTGGTGTCCCCTTCGGGCCGCCTGGACCTGGGCGCTTCCGACCAGGAGATCAGCCAAGGTCCGAGCCTTGGGCTTCTCGTAGCAGTTGGTGTCCCCTTTCAGGATCTACTTCCGTCAAGCGGAGCTTCACAAGTGCACGCTGACAATCGTCGTGTTTCATACTTGAGTCAGTGGGTCGCAGGTGATCCTCGGAAAGTGGGGGTAAGAATATGCGACGGGCCACACGAGCCGGATTGGCGGCGCTAACAGCATCAGTTGTCTTGGCGATTACCGGCTGTTCTTCGCCTGAGGATGTCACTGCGGCGTCCGTCCCGCAAAAGGCGAATGTAGCCTCCGTTGCGACCTCTCCCCCGCGTTCCACAATCCCGCCTCCACCGGTTTTGCCTAAGCGGCCGGCCGGGAAGTCCCTCGAAACGGTCGTCGAAGAAATTGTTCTGAAATGGTCCGCTGACAAGGGCGCCGTGCTCGGATCCTTGGAGTGGGAATCGCTCCGAACCCAAATTTGTAGCTCACTGGCAGCAGGCGAGTCCTCCTTCTACCTCTCAGACGCTGCTGCCGCCCTTCCCAGCGAAGAACAGTGGCAATTCGTCGACATCTACCTTGAAGGGGCCACCGAGGCAACCTGCCCTGGCGCAAAGAAGCCGAAGGCGCCTGCAGGACTTTACTACCAGTCAGACATGCACTTCGCGGTGACTGCAGGGCTGATGATCGCCCTCGATGAGAACGACGACGAATACCACGACCTGCTAATGCAGTATATCGACGACGTCTCAGCGTACGGACGCCGCTACCATGTGGATGTTTCATACCTGCTGGCGGCAGTTCCGCTGAGCTCTGGAAGCTCCGGCGGTTCCGGGTACAACGTGACGTGCGCTGACGGCTGGGTCTCGTCCAGTGGCGGCAAGCAGGGTGCCTGCTCGCACCACGGTGGCATCCGGTAGAACCAGGCGTGCCAAATCTTGAAGCCAAACTAGAGGTTGGCTGCCTTTACCCGCCAAAAATCCGCTACAGAAGTCTCGCCGAGCAGTGGGGTAATGTTCGAGCCTAGTTCGTATTCAAGAATCATGGGCACAGGTTCCGCCGTGATGAAGGACTGCAATCCCACCCGCAGAGATTCGCGGCCGAGAAAATTAGCAATCGATGCCACCGAGTCGACGATAGGCAATTCGACAGGGTTGCCATGCACAAGGGCGTTGCGCGTTCTCGATCGTCTCAGCCGAAGAATATCCAACTCCAGTTTATAGTCCTGGATGAGGCCCCTATAGACGTCCGGATCGCTGACGCTCCGAATCATTCGTCCGATCCACATCCTTTCAGACTCTACGCGGCAGCTATCTAATAGGGCTTCCTCGTTGTCTGCTACAACAACCAACCATGGCTTTTCGGGGCCAGTTGAGTAGATTGCCCCCTGGAGATCTTCAATCCGTTGCCAATTAGGGCCGCCACCGAGAAGACACATGGAAACGGCGAGTTCCACGTCAGATTCCCACCGCGCTGCTGGCCAGTGTTTCAGCAAGAGCCCAAACAGGTCATTGGCAGGGATTGCGGCATATGCAGCGACGTACTGCACCACACGATCCTGGAGAGGGACGGCTGCGCGCATGTCCGCTTCCTCAGGTGCCTGCAGCATCCTTTCTCTGCTGTAGGGCGCTTCTGCCGTAGTTTGTGTTTCGACTGCAGCAGCAAGGTACTGTGGCAGTTCTTCTCGGGCCAGAGCGCTTCCTAGCATGGGCGCGAAGTTCCTAATTGATTCCTCCGTCATGTTGCGCCCATAACTATCCTCCGCCGGAGCGCTAAGCATATTCCGCCGCGACCGCAGGATAACAGCGCCGTCGATCAAAATTGCGGTCTGAGAGAGGACCGGTCGTACACCCCCCGACCAATGGATGCTGATGGTAAGGAGCGCGTTGACGATGCTTTCGGCTCTACTCGCAGCGCCGGCCGCTGTCGTCGTCCCAAGATCTACACGGGCCAAAATATCCGCGGCAGATCTTTCCGAAGTTGTCTTGGCAACCCTGAACATGCCGAGTTTGACGATCTTGGACAGTTCTTCCTTGTGCTCGAAGTCCTGGCCGGTGGCATTGGCATTGGGGACAAACCAGTTTGCCTGCATAAAGGTCACAGCCCCTGCTTGGACGGAATGGTCAACGCGCCCCCCGGAATAGCCCAGCCACACCACAACATTTCCTTCGATTGCTGGAGCAAGAAGAATGGCGTGGGCAGCAGCTAACCGCTCCTCCAGCGGTACGAGTTGTTTCTCGGTGTTATGACGCGAGGGCCGCTGACCATAGGACAATACCTGGGCTACCTGCCCGAAAACCTCTTTGGCATCAAGTCGGTGACCCATCAATTGTTCGAAAAGCAGGTTCGAAATTGCCTGGTGTTGCCGGTCTTCTCGACTCACGTTCTGGGCAGCGTCGACCAAGTCCTCCCAGCATGCGCTTAAGGCGGTATCCACTGCCATCTCAGTCAGGAGAGCCTGACCTGTCGTTGTCACGTCTGTCCAAGCGGCATCGGTCCGCCTGCCGGGAGGCTCAGTCAGGACAGAGGGTCTGCTGCCGTCCAGCGCTGTCAGTGCTGCTTGAAAGCTAGCGATATGCGCCCTTAGGTGGCTTTGGATCTTTGGTCCTAATACCTCTAGAGATTGCTCAAGGTCCGCCTTAAGCGACTGGCGATTTTGGCGGTTTTTCCAAGCGTCTTGACCACTTGCCAGTGCCACCCACTTCAAGATTTCCTCAACGATTACCGTCAATGGAAGGCAGGCCGAGGGGCTGTGCGGCCCGGAAAGCGACGAAACCAAGGACTTGATCCACCGAGGTTCGTCAGCAGGCCAGTCGTCTCGAACGTTGAAGTCGATCATCATGCCGTCATAGTAGCTACGACGCGTCAAGCCTTCGATGCTTGCATAAGACCACACAGATGAAACAGTAAGCGCATGGGAATCGCAGACCGCCCAGAAGCTATGGCGCTTGCTCATCAAGGACTTACTGGCGCAACTTGGAGGACGCTGGACGCGTCTCGGAGGAAGCACCTGCTCTCCACTGCCGTTGCCGCCACGGAAGCCCTCCACTGGGCCTGTGCGCTAGATGAGCAGTTGTCGGGCGAGGACACGGAGTACTTGTCCCGCCGAAACAAGGACCAAGAGGGGCGAGTCCTGCAAGGGCTACGCCATGTAAGAGATCGGGCGATGCATCAGGTAATCATCGGTACCTCCCAAGACACCCGTTCCTTTTTCAAGCCCCGGAAGGGGGTAATTCACATCGCGTCCTCATACCCCATCTGGGTCCCCACGGGTGCTCTCCCTCGCCCCGACAAACGTCACCATCATCCCGGCCGAGAGGCGTCCTATGAAGAGTGCGTTGCTGAGCGAGGAGCCTGGAAACCGCTGTTTGAAGCAGTGAGCTTCATCACCCGGGAACTAGAGGGAAAGGTGGAGCTCATCGATACGGGCGAGCCACACTGGTTCGAAGAACTGAGTAGCGAAGAGCATCTAAGGATCGGCAACGGTCCCATGCTTATGAGGTAGCCCCCATCCTCTGGGGGCGCGCTCCACTGAGGTGTTGATCAGGCGCAAGCACCCCATTGACCCCTAAGCATGCCCGTGACGCTAAACATCCATCGGAGAGGCTGCAGTATGCCTGTTTTCTTTGAAACTGGAAGAATCAAAAGGATGTGGCCTGACTACTGGTATCGCTCCGTCTCGCTTCGAGAAAATGCGGCTTTCAAACCTGAAATCGTGTGGCCCGCTCTCCGCGTGGTTATCGATCCGCAACTCGCGGAAGAGGAACCCGCAGTAAATTACCTTGCCTTCCTTCGCACCAGAGAGGCGGGCATAAGCGTCCTGACTCGATGTGATGAAAATCCGCCCTCCCGAGTCGGTGATTACTTTGTAGTCATTCCCGAAGCAACGAGCGGTTCAGATGATGCGGTTCTATTGGAAGAGGAAGAAGGTGGGCGTAGTGTTCGCGTGATGTTCAGCGCCATGAGTAATCCGACTGCAGCATATAACTGGGCATTGGCGTCTGGTTTTGACGCAAAAGAGGCACGCGAGCGGCAGCTCAACGTAGAGGCAGCCATTGCCCTCGAAGCTGACCTGTACGTGACCGACAACCAGTTTGCGCTTGCCCAGCAACTCAATGGCAACGTCTTCGCATGCACGCCTCAAGAAGCGATGTCAATCGTGGGACTACATCAGCGGCTGAATGATCGACTGCATATAAACGTAGATCCGGTTCCACAAACCCTGGACCTGTCTTCTGCGGAGTACGTGGAGTCTTGGGGGCTGCTGCCCAACGCACTGCAACTATTTGCATTCGAAGGCGCCTCGACGGCTCGCTGGAAGGACCTCATCAAAGTCTCCCAAGTGCGACTGGAGCGGTGCCTACGGAATCGTGACCAGATCCTGGCACGAAGCATTCACCCCGGCCGAAGTTTTCCTTTTGATAGGAACGACGCACTGGTTGAACGAGTTGCCCTGAATTTGCTATCCATGTTTGACAGCCTTGCTCGTGCCATCAAAGAGGCGCTAGCACTCGACGTGCAAGATGAAAGATGCGGCTTCACGAATAAGGCCTATAGGCAGCATCTCCCAGAGAACGTCAAGCGTCTGCTGGGGGCGCAGAAGAACGTGGCCCTCATTCGAACAATCGCCGAACTGAGAAACACAATCCACCACGAGGCGTTGTCCCGGGCGGCGGAAAGTGACGGCCGCGGAGCCGTTAAGGAAGAGTACGTCATTCTTCCTACCTCCAAGGCTGAAGACTTCCGTGCAAATGCAAGCACCTTAGGAACCACGCAGCGGTGGATAGTAAAGGATTCTGACGAGTACGGCATCGTCTTGCGAGCCGTACCTCTGATCGAAGACTTGATGGAGCAGTCCACTACTCTTTTCGAGACTATTGTGTTCCAAATACAATGGCCGGGAGCTCAACGCGACGAGCTTAAGGTGAAGATAGATGATCCTGGAGAATGGTGGATGCACTTCCGCCCCACGGTCGATCTTGTGTCAGAACTCTACGGGCTGCGACCTCAATGACTGCGGGCGAAACCGGCTACTCCAACTTCGGTTTTACGGCAGGAATCGCCAAATTAGCCGCGTCACGCGCGTGACTGTCTCGGGCGTACTTCTCGCGGAAGGAGATTTGTATGGGCTGTGAGTGCGAGGTTGGGATCGCGGTAGAAGCTGCCAAGGACGGTCTATACCTCTCACCAGGCAAAAGCTTCTCCTGGATAGGAACTAAAGGACCCTTTGGTCTTACAGTCGAGGTCTCAAGTGTCTATGAGCCAGTGTTCGCCATCGCGGTCAGACTGGACGCAAATCTTGAAGCGATGCGTTCTGCACGGCGGGTGGTTAGGCCCCGAGCTGATCTTATGCACAAAGAGTCCGGGCTGGTGATCGAAGTCGATGAGGTACAGCACTTCACGTCGCACCGCCTGGCGACCTTCGATTACTACCCTGTGGGCACAGCGCTGGGCTTTGACGTGGATGAATACAAGAGGACCTGTCAGCAGTACAGCCCCTACGCGGATACAGCTTGGGCTGGCAAAGACACTGTGACGTTTGGCCCAAGAAGCAGAGGGAGGCAACGCGCCTTCTACGACGCTTTGAAAGACCTATCGATCCCAGCGTCCGGTTTGCCGCCCGTAGTCCGGATCCCAGTACCAGATCGAGATGTAGAGAAAGCTTGGAAGAACGCGAGGGAGCGCGTGTTCGAAGTGATAGAATCTTCCATCGTTTGCTGATGCTGTGCTAGTTGGCCTTTAGCGAGGTTTTGTTCGCCGGCCGTGACTATCCTTCCGACCGCTGTCGATTTGCGGCGCACGTTGTTGTGCTGGGATGCTCTGGCCCGAGTCGACGAGTAAAGATAGCGAGTGCTTCGTCGTAGTGTGCCCGTGCGGCAGCTTTATTCCCTTCGTCCGCTTCCAGTGAGGCCAAGTTGTTGAGCAGAGCGGCAATCTCCGGATGCTCCCGTCCCAGCACTCGTTCTTTGATCTGCAAGGCTGCCTCGAAGTTGGTATGGGCAGCCGCTAGTTCCCCAATCTGCTGTTTCACAGAGCCGAGATTGTTCAGCTGAACGGCCACCTCATAGTGGTCCGGCCCGTACAGCGCCGTCCACGTCTCCAAAGCCTCCATTAGGGCTTCCTCCGCCTCAGAAAGACGGCCCTGCCCAGCTAGAACGGCACCGAGCACAGACATGTCGGCGGCGACACCGATGGGTTCCGGTGGATCCGCACGCTTACGCATCTCAAGCGCAGTTCTAATATCGGGTTCGGCCTCTACGTACAGACCTTGCACGTGAAAAAGGCCGGCGTAGTTGTGGTGCAGCCCGGCCAGCAGGGGGCTGTCCGTGCCCACCGCTGCGCTTATCAGCTCATAGGCGGAGTCGTAGTGGTTCTTGGCCTCGGCATAGAGGCCGGTGTCCTTCGCTAGGATTCCCTGCGCGTTTAGCAGCGCAGCTTTGCGCAGCGGTTCAAGGTCATCCCAGTTGGGAAGTTGCCGAGCTAGCGCAAAGGTTTCGATTGCTTCCCTGTGGTTGGCGGCGAGACGAAACGTGTCTCCGAGCCTGGTGAGGACCTCCGCCAGCCATTTGTCTCTGGTCAGAGAAACCGGTAAGCCACGCAATATGGAAGCGGCTTCCTTTAGGTGATTCTCGGCGTCGGCGTGATTCCGCCCTTCGGCGGAGATGGCCCCAAGTGTAAGAAGAATATCTGCGCGGAGGGTAACAGCGGACAGGCTGCAACCTTGGGGCAGGGCTTTGAGAGCCTGCCGGGCCCTGTCCTCCGCCGTGCCCCGATTGCCTTGAACCAGCGCAGCCAAGGCGAGGCGATTATGCCTTACTGCTTTAGCTCTAGCGACAATATTGAGCATTAGCGCTGCCTGTCACCGGAACAGCTTGAAGCCCCGCAGCTCGTGTGCTGAGGCGATTGAAGGGATCAATCTAGGCTCCCGGTCTTCTGTTGGATGACTCGGCAAGTTCTATTGTCGTGCCTGCCACCGAGCTAACGGCATTTAGCCAAACGCCTCAGCAGGCGCTTGGCTGTATGCATAGTACGTGACTGCCATCCAGGGAACTAGAGCTGGGGTTCGGTGTGATTGAGCCGAGTACCGGCAATGGCAGGCGCCGCCGTGATGGCAGCTGCCACCACGAGGCCGAGGCTGGCTACGGCTGCGAAGTACAAACGTTTAATTGTTGCTTTCATGGCAATGATCTCCTTGGATGGGCTGCGGTTGGCGGGTGATAAGTGCTTCCGTGTGATTGAACATAAGGCCAGCAAAAGAAGGGCCGGCCGTGGCTGCCGTGATACCAAGCGCTGCTGTGATGCTCCAGAACCAACGCTTCGTGGTTTTCATGGTGGTAATCCGTTACGACCGATTAGCGCCCGGCGAGGCGTTCGGTGTGGTTGGTTTGGAGGCCAGCCAGGGCGGGTCCGGCGGTTGCTGCTGCGATGCCGAGAGTCGTGGCGAGGGTCCAGAACAGGCGCTTGGTGGTCTTCATGGTGATGGTCTCCTTGGCCTAGTGGCGGGTTTAGCGGGTGGTGAGCGCTTCGGTGTGGTTAACCATGACGCCGGCAAAAGAGGGGCCGGCTGAAGCTGCTGCGATGCCGAGTGTTGTGGCGAGGGTCCAGAACAGGCGCTTGGTGGTCTTCATGACAATTAACTACTTGGGTTAGTGGACGGGTTTAGCGGGTGGTTAGCGCTTCGGTGTGGTTAATCATCACGCCGGCAAAAGAGGGGCCGGCTGAAGCTGCTGCGATGCCGAGTGTTGTGGCGAGGGCCCAGAACAGGCGCTTGGTGGTCTTCATGGCGATGGTTTCCTTGGGCGGGTTGGGTTAGCGGGTGACAATTGCTTCAGTGTGGTTGAACATCACTCCCGCGAAGGAGGGGCCTGCAGTAGCTGCGGTGATGCCCAGTGTTGCGGCGAAGGTCCAGAAAAGCCGCTTGGTGGTCTTCATGACGATGCTCTCCTCGGTTGCGGCCGTGTTAGCGAGTGGTGAGTAGTTCGGTGTGGTTGAAAGCTGCGCCGGCAAAAGAGGGGCCGGCGGTAGCTGCTGCGATGCCGACCGCTGTGGCGATCGACCAGAACAGGCGCTTGGTGGTCTTC
The DNA here is from genome assembly GCF_054792695.1 of Arthrobacter sp. Z1-9. Classification (NCBI taxonomy): domain Bacteria; kingdom Bacillati; phylum Actinomycetota; class Actinomycetes; order Micrococcales; family Micrococcaceae; genus Arthrobacter; species Arthrobacter sp. Z1-9. The sequence goes on from NZ_CP096456.1 coordinate 2,867,755, forward strand.
ATGGTGACGCTCTCCTCGATTGCGGTCGTGCTAGCGGGTGGTGAGCGGTTCGGTGTGGTTTGCACTAATGCCGGCGAGGGCGGGGCCGGCGGTTGCTGCTGCGATGCCGAGTGTTGTGGCGAGGGTCCAGAACAGGCGCTTGGTGGTCTTCATGGCGATGGTTTCCTTGGGTATCGGCTGGGGTTTAGCGGGTGGTGAGCGCTTCGGTGTGGTTTGTGCCAAGACCGGCGAGGGCGGGGGCGGCGGTTGCTGCTGCGATGCCGACTGCTGTGGCGAGGGTCCAGAACAAGCGCTTGGTGGTTTTCATGACGATGTTCCTAAGTGAGTGGCCTTATGACCGGTTCAAAGGTTCGGTGTGATTAACAGCGACACCGGCGAGGGCTGGGCCGGCGGTAGCTGCTGCGATGCCGAGTGTTGTGGCGAGGGTCCAGAACAGGCGCTTGGTGGTCTTCATGGTGATGGTCTCCTTGGTAATTTACGGGCTTTTAGTGGGCGGTGAGCGGTTCGGTGTGGTTGACCCATACGCCGGCGAATGAGGGGCCGGCGGTAGATGCTGCGATGCCGAGTGTTGTGGCAAGGGTCCAGAACAGGCGCTTGGTGGTCTTCATGGCCATGGTCTCCTTGGTATCGGCTGGGTTTCAGCGGGTGAGCGGTTCGGTGTGATTGGTGCCAAGACCGGCGAGGGCGGGGGCGGCGGTGGCTGCTGCAATGCCGAGTGTTGTGGCGAGGGTCCAGAACAGGCGCTTGGTGGTCTTCATGGCCGATACTTCCTCTTGTTTGATGTCTTCGAGCTGTTGATATAAGGATGTCGCAGAGGCCTTAAAGGATCCTTAAATCCGCTCCCAGGAAGCAGGCACAAATGGGTTATGGACGGCCTCACGTGGGCAGGGCATGATGGGGTCAAGCTGGTAGCAATGCAAGAGGCTCTTGTGACTCGGCCCTGGCGTTTTCGTTGCTCGCGGGGGTAGGTCACCTTCCGGTGAGGAGTTCCGCAAGATGAGTGCGCTGTGGATACGAGCCCTAGGACCACTGGACGTGGTGGCCGGCGGAGAGCACATATCGGTTGGCGGCACCAAACAACGCATCGTGTTGGCATGCTTGGCTTTGCGGGCAAACACCGTCGTGACAACAGATACCCTTATCGAAGCTCTTTGGGCGGACAATCCGCCCACCAAACCCGGCCCCCAACTCCAGGTGTATGTTGCAAACCTTCGGCAGGTTCTAGAACCTGCTCGCCCCAAGGGCGTCGCTTCTCAGCGGTTGGTCGGGAGAGCCGGAGGATACCTGCTCAGTGTCGCGGAGCATGAGCTGGATCTGATTCGGTTTCGGGAGCATGTTCATTCTGGTGAACAGGCTGTGGAGGCTGGGGACTTGGCCGAAGGCGCCGAGTGCCTACGTCAGGCTGTGCAGCTTTTCACCGATCCGATCTTTCCTGACTTGGCAGACGTTCCGCTGCTCCGGGCCGAGCTCGACAAGTTGGAGGAAACCCGGCTGAACACCCATCAGGACATGATTGAGGTCGAACTTGCCCTAGGAAGGCACACGGAACTCGTGGGCGAGGTCCAATCCTTACTTGCCGAGCACCCATACCGGGAAGGTTTGTGGGCTCAGCTTGTGCTCGCCCTCTACCGCAGCGGCCGCCAAGTTGAAGCGTTGGCGGCGTGTCGAAAAGCCCATCGCGTCTTCACCCGTGAGTTGGGTATCGAGCCCGGATCCCAACTCAGGGACCTGGAAAACTTGGTGCTGCAGCAAGACCCGTCGCTGGCACCTCCTGCCCGCGACGGCCACCGCCGGGTGCGACAACGCGTGGACAACCTTCCATCCGAGCAGACAATCCTGCTGGGGCGTGAAGCTGAGCTTGAGGAAATCTTCGCCCTATTTATCACTGAAGGCTGCCGATTGCTCACTGTTACCGGACCCGGAGGAACCGGCAAGACTCGTCTGGCCCTGGCAGTGGCGGGCAAGTTGGGCGAGCAGATGCCCGATGGCGTTTGCTGGATAGATCTGGCACCACTCAGCGACGTCCCACAGGTACCCGCCGCTATAGCCTCGGCGCTTGGTCTCGAGGACTGGGCCGGCTCTGATCCGCTCGGCGTTATCAGGAGCTTCCTGCGCCCCCGCCGGTTACTGCTGGTTCTAGACAACTTTGAACATTTGGACGAGGCATGGCCGGTAGTCGTGGACTTGCTTACCTCGGCATCGGATCTGAGGATTCTGATCACCAGTCGGCAACCACTGAGAATACGGGCCGAATATGAATACGACCTCGCTCCTCTAGCACTCCCCCAACTCGACCCACCGGTGCCCCTGAGTCTCTTGAACAAAGTACCCGCAGTGCAGCTGTTTCTGGCTCGTGGCCGGGCAGTTCGCCCTTCCTTTCGGCTCAGTAGCGAAAATGCTTCAACGGTGACTCGCATCTGCCATCGCCTCGACGGATTGCCCCTTGCGATTGAGTTGGCGGCAGCACAACTGCGGAAGCGCGACGAGCACGCACTGCTTCATGACCTGGAGCTCAGCCTGTCCGCACTGCCCGGCGAGCTCCGTGATCTTCCAGAACGCCAGCGGACGCTTTCGGCCACCATTACTTGGAGCTACCAGTTGCTCTCCGAGGCGGAACGATCCCTCTTCGACCGTCTTGGCGTATTCGCAGCCGATCCGAGCTTTGAAGCAGTCCAATCAATACTCGGCAACTCGTCTGATGCGGACGAAGCCGAGGCGCTCCTGACCGCGTTGTCGCAGCACAGCCTTCTGCGTCGGTATAAGGATGATGCTGGAATACGCAGAGCGTCAATGCTTCAAGCAATTGGGGAGTTCGCCCGTGACCGTTTGGATCTGATAGACGAGGCGGCAACTATGCGTCGGCGACACGCTGCGTTCTACCTGGGCGTCGCTGACGATCTTGGTCCGCAGCTTTGGGAATTCAACCAGGTGGACGCATTCAAACGCCTGCGAGCCGACGGAGCAGATGTTCGCAAGGCACTAGTTTGGGCGTGTGGCCCCGAGGGCTCGAAAGACATGGCGCTGCGCTTGGTCGGCCAGTTGTCGCATTATTGGGAGATGACCGAGGACCTATCCGAGCCATGCGACCTCGCCTTGAAGTTGCTCTCGGACACGTCGGGGGCTAAGCCTGAACTCAGGGCACCAGCTCTTAGCGGAACGGCAACGCTCTGCTGGATCCTCGGCCGCAATGCAGAAGCGACCAAACTACACGAGGAGGCGCTGCAGGCTTTCACTCAAGCTGGAAACGATCAAGGAGTAGCCTGGGCGACAGTGTGCCTGGCTGTGCAGGCCATGGACCGTAATGACAATACGACGGCTGAACGTCTTGCTGCGCGGGCGGTAACCATGCCGGAGGCAAGCGCCCGTACGCGGATTGCTGCCCTGATCTGCATGAGCCGGCTGGCTTTTTACGCAGGACGCTATTCCCGAGCCCTTGACCTTTGCAAGGAAAGTGCCGTTCTTGCCCGTAGTCTGGGCGATCGCTTGGCTATGGGCGTTGCTCTGACCAACTTGGCGGAGAGTACGGAGCAAATTGGAGACTACGACACCGCCGAGGAGCTATTGCTCGAAGCTCTCATCGCTACTCTTGATCTGGGCGCGGAGGCCAACATTGTTGGATACCTTGAGTCCCTCGCTGGCATCTACGTTCATCAAGACCGTAACGAACTGGCTGTTCGAGTGCTTGCAGCAGCGGACGCTTACAGGAACGAGCGAAGCCATCCGCTCACCGCGCCGGAGCTCCGGCTCATCGAATCCTTGCTCGCGACCGCGCGTACCCAAGCCGGCCCAATTCGCTTCGGGCTCGCTTGGGCCGGAGGTCAGTCCCTGACAATTGCTCAGGCTGTCCAAGAGATACTCCAATCCAGCCCTCCCAGCAACCAAGAAGCAGCCGCTCAACTGCGTAGCCAAGCCGTCTTGGCAGGTGAGAGTACTGTTAGTGCTGCGCCATGGACATGAGCCTTAGGAGACTGGAGGGTCGAAGACAAGCTCGCGTCCACTAGAGCACCTGTACCCTGAGGACAATCGTCCGGCTGCAGCTGCCGGTAAGCAGAAGTCAGGGGAAATGAAATGCCGCCAGTACCGCCGGAGCTTCGCAGACTGTTTGACGCGTGGATCATTGAAGGCCGACCGGCCCAGCGGGCGTTTCCCTGGAAGACCGCAGGCTGGCATCGGTGGGTGCCCGGACACTCCGACGTTCTTGCGGAGCTTCCTAACCCGATAGGTCGAGCAGATGTCGCAGCGCTCTGCAGTGAGATCCAGGATGAAGAGTCCGCTGCGCGGGCCTTTTTGGCGGCCTCTGTGTGGGGGTTCGGCGACGCTGGCTACGGGCCCTACAGGACCCGAGCCATCTTCGATAACAACCCTGGTTTCCCAGCCGATCTTGTTAGCTTTGCGAAAATCTCACAGACTCAAGGAGGACTGGCCGCGTTCGAGCATGTCGTGCAGGAGCGACGGGCAAACCGCAGCTACTTCAAGGGGTACGGCCCGGCATTTGCAACAAAATTCATCTACTTCACCACGAAAGCGGTCTCAGACGTGGAAACTTCTCCTGTGATGGACAAGGTGGTTGCAACGTGGTTCAGGAAGCATTATCCGGAAGTGCGGCTCCGCCTTGGCTGGCACAGTGCTGGTAGTTATCGCCAGTACCTAGAGGCTCTGAATGGCTGGGCGGATGAGCTCGGCATAGAAGTCGAGGATGTCGAGCAGTTGATCTTCACGCCTGGCAGGAGCTAAGACCGTCGGGGCATCCACTTACGCTGGTGCAGCCTATCCGGGTTCATACCCTTAAGTTCCAGCGAACTCTCAACCTAACGGGGGGCGGTGGCAAAGTCGATTGCAACGAGGTCCAAAGTATCGCGCCTCTGATTACCGACATCGCCATGCAATTTGGAGGCAGACTATACCGGGGGCGCGGCTTCACTCTGCTCATGCTCATGAGGAATAAATTCTCACTTATTGAAGCTAGTCAGGTGTCCATCTCGGCCGGCATAAAGCGGACCGTGAAGGTAAGGCATCCCGCAAGATCACGGGGCGGAAATCCCAGAATAGGAGACGGCATGGACAGTTCTGCTGAAGCCGACCACGCGGCGCACTCCCCAAGGACTGTCGGCGAAGGCGAGTTATCCGCCGACGAAAGAGCTGAACGGATTTTGCGGAGACGCAGAAAAATTCCTCGATGGTGCACGATTCCGCGCCTAGCAGCCATAACTGCTGTCGGAGGCGCGGTCCTATATGGAATTGGCTACGCGTTCAGCGCAACCTTTGCTGGTCGTTTTGGCGCGACACCGGAGGACCTCGGGCTAGGTCAACCTACTCTCGTTATTCGCGCCGCACTCTTACTCGTCGGGGCCGTGGGGTCAGCAGTGGTGGTGATTATCATTCTTACTTTCACCATCCGACTGGCCCTGCTGATCTTCAAATTGGGCATCTGGCTCCCGGAAAAGATAACCAGAATGCCAATTAGGCGGTATGGGGCGGTCACCATCAGCACAAGTGCGGCCTGGTTGCGAGCACTTCTAGGACAAGGTGAGCACTTTTGGTCGATTTCGACGACAGGAAGAATGCGACGAGAAGTACTAGGTGTTGCCCTTGCTTGCGCCATTCCAGCAGCGGTAACTATGGAGTATTCAGCGGGCGGCCAAACCTCAACGTTACTTGAACTCGCTTTCTTGACCGTCCTTGTCCTCGGCGGCCTCCGTCTATTTGTGCATAGAACCTACGCATTTGGCGCTTCGATGGCCATCGTCTCGCTAGTCTTCTTGGGTTTCCTCGCCGCGTCGAAATTGGGAGATCATGCCGCCTCACAGGTCATTTCAACGGGGCGGACGGACGTACCCATAACGTACCTAGGGCTGATGGCAGACAGTAGCGAAGCTTACTTGCCTCTGACGGGCCCCCAGGACGTCCTGCCACCGGGCTTAATTCTGCTGGGCAGATCTGGGGATGTGACCGTGCTGACCGACCGACAGCGGTTGTTTCGTGTATCCAGCAACGGGCTGGTCATAGCTACGAGTTTGCCCCCGCTGACAAGCAAGTAGGAGCAATCTGCAAGTCGCAACGTGTAGGTCCACCGCGGCGTTCCAAACGTGGAGGACATCAAAGCGGGGCAAGGGCTAGAATCCATCAGAAATAGCCATCTGAACACACTGCCGTTGTGGTCCTATTTGCACTGCGAATGTTGCCCCGATATGAACACTGCCCCTACGGGTGCCGGGCTGTCCTGCGAATTTATGAACAAGGAGACCAATACGCATGCCCTACCGGCTATGGTCAACGGAACTCAGCCGTGCCCCCACACTGGCCTATGCAGACTGAACCCCTACTTGCTCCCCCAAATAAGGCAGGAAAGTCAGTTAACGTTCCTTCTCGAACCCCCGGCGCTTCAACTTTGCGCTCAACTCTTTAGCAGCAGCGGGCAGCACTTCGTCAGCCAAGACACGGCCATCCATCTCTCCCACCATCGCCTAAGCCACGCCCAATGATGGCCTAGGCCAGTGAGGCAGCCAGAATGGACTCGTCAGGACCGATCAGGAAGCCTACGCCTGCGGCGGGCTTGGTTACAGTCTTCCTTCTTAGCCACGGGCCTTAACCGCGGCTCAAGCTCCCAGCTCATCACGGCCATTACCTGGACGTCCGCTAGGATCTTGCGGGCTATCACCGCAGTGGCACCCTGGAGCCATGCATTCCTCCACCACGTGGACCGTCAGCGGCCCGGAAGGTTTTGGACCACATGAGCGGGTAACCCGGGCGTAGCACGCTGAACCTACCGATCAGAGGCTATGTGTGTGGCGTCGCGGATCGGCGTGCACCGCGTCAACCGATGCCGGCGCGGGCCAAAAGCTTGCTTTAGCTGAAGATAAACGCCAGCAGCTGCTGCTGGTCCCCTTGGTCCGCCAATCGGAGTGCGGTCAGGTAAGCGACACGTCGCTCTTCGGCATCCGTAAGGCCGGAACCCCAGGTGAGGGTGTCGGGATCAAGACCCCGAGCGCCGGCGAGGAGCTCTGCGACCAAGCGCGCGTGTCGGCCGTTGCCGTTGTGGAAGGCGTGCACCTGAGTCAGGCCGTGGTGTAAATCGGCGCACAACGCGGCGGCGTCCCTGCCGGCATCAGCCTGGTAGGCGGCGTTTCCCAGAATCTGCTCCATGCGCTCAGGTACCTGTTCGGCCAAGCAATTTCCGATATTGATGTCACGGCTGCGGTACTTGCCAGCCCAGGTCCAAACCTGCTCGAACATATGCCGGTGGATGAGCCGGATGGCAGCGGAGTTCAGAAGGGACTCCGCCGTCCACTCCTGGTCGAAAGCCCAAGACAAAGCGTCCACGATGTTGAAGGATTCGGCCTCATCCAAGTCGGCGTTGGTTTCCAGATGGGCGTACGCGGGCTGCAGGTGCTCACGTGCGTCCGAATCAACGGGTGTCTGTCCGTAGCTCGACGTGAACGGCTCCAGGACGGGCTTGTCGCTCAGAGCTTGGCTCTCTCATTGCGAAGAGCCCGCTCGTACACTCTCCGCGCGACGGTAGGCGGTACGCCCTGACCTTCCAGGGACATCGTCGTTTCTACGGATCGGGCGATTCTTTTCGCCTTCTTCTCGGCGCGGGCCAGGGGCTCGGTCGCGACTGCGATGGACTCGGATGTCATCCCTGCCGCCGCGAGGGCACGCCGGACGGCTTCGGTTTCTGCAATTCCGGCCACTTCCTGCTGCTCGAGACCGGCGACCGATGACGGTGATGTCTTCATGCGGGCCCCGAGCTGGTGCACGCTCAGGCCCAGCTTGAGGCGTGCTTCTCGGACCAAGCTTTTCATATCACCATGCTACTTCCCGTACTGTGCCAATGGCAGGCGGAACTGGACCCGCATGGCCAGGACCCCGAAAAGCGGTAGCTGCCCGGGTCCTGGTGATGGGGGTTCTGCTACTGCATCACAGCTGGCAGGAGAGCGCATCTATATTGGTGCCATGTACCCCGCTGATGGTTCGGGCCGCATTGACATAATCGTCCCCGCCGAGTGGTTGCAAATCGCCGCAGCCTTTGCGCCGCTCGCCCTAGTCCTAGCGCTGGCCCCCTTTGCCATTTGGTACTTCTTCCCCCGGCGGAAGCCCGAACCCTGGAGCCGAACCCAGTGGGCCTTGAATATGGCACTGGACGACCGCCCGGAAAAGCGGCACTCCGGACTCGCCGCGCTCGATCAGCCTCCAGCGGCAATACCTTGCTCAAGGAGGATGCTTTGATCATCGCGAAAGCCAAAGAAATGAAAAGAAGGAACGAGCTCTAAAGCGGACCGAACGCGCCTCGGCCCTTTTTTCTGTGTAACGAAGGAGCTCGTAGCTTTATGGATGTCTGATTAGGCCCGGAATACGGGCGGTGGCGTGATGCCTCGTGTACGGTGCAGGACATGGCGCGGCATGCCTGCTAGTAATGTCCGAATTATTGTCATCATCGTGACTGTGCAGTCAATACTAAAGCTGCTAATTTGTCGGACGAGGCCATCGAGCGCTTCGATGAAGACGTACGACTGGCTAGAGTGCATCTCCTCAAAGCTGTAGGCCAGGCTGATTGCCTCGGAGGTCCGCTCCGCCACCGATGGTAGTGCGCGTTTGCCGCTTCATGCTCAATAGGTGTCTATCCAATTCCTGCAATGCCCTCTTCCTTCTGCAAGTGCCTATTCGTACACTGGTGCCGTGCCCAACGAGAATTATCGTCTCGTGGAGAGAGATCTTGAGCAGGGCGGATGGGTTGTCAGAAAGGGACAAGGGCAGCCGCCTTTGTGGGTCGCGGCCACTCGCGAGGAAGCAGAAAACATCGCCATCCTGGGTCTTCAGGGGCAGGGCGGTGGCACTCTTGAAGTTCATGCCTATGACCAGGCAACTGAATCGTTTTCCTTGAAGACAACCATCGGCGGAACACCGGATGCCTCCTCAAGGAGTAAGGTCGGTTCTTCAACCGATGAAACGGCTGCACCTAGACGCCAGTCCCCAAACTTAAAGCCTGAGCGGATACGACCGCTCCCTGTCCAGGCAGAGCCGGCCCAGCCAGCGCCCCCTAAATCACGGAGGGTAGAGTCTCCCGCGGCGGCCGCCTCGGATCAAAGACAGCCAGCACCCGTCCCGCCTGTAGCTGAACAGAATGCCGATGAGCGTTACCCGTCGAAAACGATCTTTGCCATCGCTGCCTTCGCAACGCTCTGGGCTTGGCTTGGTCGTCCCGAAGACGCCATCATCACCTTGCTGGAGGACTGGGGTATCAGCGAAGACACCAAGGCGCAGATGCTCCTTCTTGCCATATACGCGGCCCCAGCCACCATTGCTTCCTGCATTGCCTTCGTATATTGCACGAGAGACAAGAAGACCGATGCACGGAATAAGGTCGCGGTTGTCTTGGCACTCTTCACTGGCGCTTCCTTCGCTTGCGCCGCGATCGGTCTTGGCTATCCCGTCGATATGACAACGGGGACGGACGCAGGAGGGCATCCAGCGGTCAGATGGTTCATCTACGTCCTCACTGCGTATATGGGCGCCTACGGAATCATGACGACGATTGCGGCGTGCTTACTGGGAGTGTGGGCTGCAATGGCAGCTGAAAACAGATGGGGTAGGCATTTCGTCTAGGACGTGTCTCCTAAAAAGTGTCAGCCAGATGCTAAGGGCCCGGAGGACAGCTCCGCCGCGGCGGGTGAGGGCGAGGTTGCCGTAGCGTGTTGCCAGGGCACGCCACTGCTTGAAGGTGTTGAAGTTGTCTTTGACTTGGCCATCCCCAGACGGTCAGTTCCCCGCCGCGGTCTTCCAGCCGGTGAAGGTGCCCTCGGCGGGGCAAATTCCGCGTCCCCCGCGTGCACGGTTGTGAAATACCAGCCCGCACCACGCTGCAGGATCCTGCAATGCTTGTGCCGGACCGAGAGAATGAGTCCTTTGGTGGTCCGGATTGCGAAGGTCCCAGTGCTGCGCACCGCTACCCGGCCGGTGTAACTCCCGGCGTATTTGCCACGAGGAACGACGGCACGGACTGTGTCGCCGGTGATGAAGCCGTAGTGTTCTTTTCGCCTGGGGAGAATCAACCGGGGGAATCCGAACCGGTCCGATCGGGTCCGCGCATAGGAGCCCCGGCCCGTATGGTCTGCCAGCAACACCGAAGCGATACCCGACGTGATAGTTTCTATGTCCCCTACCGCCAGGGCGTCGTTCCAGTGGTTCTTCTTCAACCCGTTGCGGGTCCTGTTGAATTTCGTCTGTCCGCCCGAGCCCACGCTCACGGGCAAACCGGTTTTTTGGAGCCGACGCCAGATAGCCCATCGGGTCGAATTCACCGCCGCCGCGTCGCGAAGAGGCACCTTGAGCTGTGCCAGGATCCGTGCCAAGCGGACCGGGTCCCTTACAAACTCCTCTACAGGATGGTTCCCCTTGGCGTCATTGCAGGGAATGCAGGCAAGGACCAGGTTGGCAACACGGTCAGATCCGCCTCGCGACTTGGGGATGACGTGGTCGAAATTCAGCGGTAAGTCGTGCGCATCGCAGTAGACACACTGCCGGCGAAACTTCTCCAGGAGATACTCGCGGAGCTCATACCCTGCCAAAGTCCCCTGCTGATACTCGACTCCGCTGATTTGAGCGTCCCCAAACCTCTGGGTATCGAAGCGGACCAACTCTTGGTGGACAGCCCTTATCGGGAACCACTGCCGCAGCTTGCTGACCATCGCGGCAACACCGTCGACCCTGTGCCGGAGTGACGGGGCAAGCCAGCCGTAAGGCCTTCTCCGATGTCGGAACCGCATCTCCCGATAACGCAGCCGCCGGCGGCGGCCGCGATGTCGTTGGGCACGGGCCAGCATGTGCCGGGTAATGACACCCGAGCGGTGATCGATCTGGACTGCGAAAAGGCCTTGACGGTTACGGCCTGCAGTTCTGAAGACGGCCAAGCCGGTGTGCCTCGAGCCGGGGTCGACTCCCAGCCCCATACCCTGGATACCGGCAGTTCCGTCCGTTGTCATGATGTGCTTCATCCTGATGACGAAGGGGATGACGGATACAACCACCGCCCGACCTTCCTTCAGGAGCTTCCTCGCCCTGGCCGGGTTAGTCGGCATAAGCGGGGCTTTGTCCCTCCCGAGAACGGGAACGACGGATGGAGCTTTACGGCTCCGAGCTGGCCGACTGGGTTTCCCTGCAGCGGCCGTGACGCCTCCGGCAGCAGGTGAACCACCGGAAGTCTCCCCTCGATCATGTTGCACGCCAGTTTTTCGGGGCAGCTGCCCGTCAACCGCATCCCGTTTCGTGCCTGCCCGTGGCTTGACTACTGATGCGGCTTCGATTGGACGGAGCTGAGGAAGCACCCCGCCGTCGGTCTCTTTTCTTGCGTACGACGTGGACATCCAGTCCACCTCTGAATGATGCCTGGATCTGGACAACCAAACCTGGGTTCGAGCGGCTGCCGCCCTGTTGTGTGCGTCGACGAGGCCACGCGGCTTCGCCGTAGTCGAGTGTGCGCCAACAAACGGGATTCCGGCAAGGTTCAATTACAGTCGGCTACTGATCGCTTGCCGGAGTTGTCTTAATAGGCCCACCTAAAACACAAACCATGGGGTCCCCTTTTGGGGCTAGCGGCTTCTGGGGTCGGGCGGCCGGCAGGCCGGACTCCCCGAGGATGGAGCCCGTCCGCCAGGCTTCGGGAGGACTGAGTCGTAGGTGCCGTCGTGGACCGCGGCACGCAACAGCCGGACCTTTATGTCATCCGTTGATGACCCGCCACCCCTCTCCTGCCAAGTGTGGGTTCTTGACCAAGGTGGATCTCCCGGCGCCTCGTGGGCCTGCAGTTATCACGGCTGCAAGCCCGTCAGTTTCAACGTCCCCCTTGCCTTCGTCATTGAGTTCGTCGAGGAGGCGTTGCTGGAAGCGCAATAGCTCTGTGCCAATCGCTTTTTCAAGAAGGTGTGTGGCGAGAGCGGAGTTTTTGTGGAGCTCGCTGCTGACGTAGTCCGGCTGAACGCGAACCGACCTAGTCCGCTGTCGCGAACCATCCCGCCAGGATCGGAAGCAGCAGACCCATAGAAACGTCAGCAAGGTTCTGACAAGTTCAGATTTGTTTCCGGCGTTTGAGACCCAAGCCACCACGGCGGCGGCGCTGCAAGGGTGTGCAAGAACCATACAGTGCCCATTCATAGCCGCATGGCCGGACCCGCCCACCCGTCGGTGCTGCACTATGGGGCGGCGGGGATCCCGAAGTGCTCGCGCGCGCGGCGTCGTTTGTCAGGTGTTAGATCGGATCTGAACGCCGACATGGGATTCTCACCGTGGCCCGAGTATCCGACGAATGGGTCCTCTCCGGTTTGCCCACGGGTCAGTTGACCTGCTTTAACAAGGTGGTCCATGGCTTCGTCCCAAAGCCCCGGCCAGCTGCTTGATTCGAGGGGAGGCCGTCGTTCGGATACGTACCCGCATTTGCATTCGAACCACTCGAGACTAGTCGAACCGTGCGGCCCCGGCTGAGACTCGATCCGCAACATGTGCGGCCATTCCTCTTCCCCCGGACCATTGCTAGCAGAATCCGACATTGCAACCTCCAGTAGAAAGGGTGTGCGCGTTGCCGCAACAAAGCATACTCATGTCGGGCCGTAGGCATAAGAGTCCATTCGTACTGCTGAGCCTTTGAAAAACACTGTCCCATGGACAGTGGCGGGAGTTGGACCAAGGGCCTGTCAGCCTCACTGCCGAAAGCCTGCACATACATTCCAACGGCGGCTGACCGGGGTCAAGTTCTCATTCGGGTGAACGCGGCGCTCATAGCCAGCAATGTGAACGTCTAGACTACGACTCTTGCGGCAGCGGTGATTGTAATTATTCGATTTCCTGGCAACAGGGTCGAGTTTGCCTACTTCCATCACCAAGGCTCCGGGTCAGGCTCGTCCTCCTCCTTCTGCACCTCAGCGGGAGGTCCAAGAGACGTTCCGTCCAAAGTTCGCCTTTGCGCACCTGTCAGCTCGCGCGCACCGCGTCGAGCAGCTTTGCCACGGTCAAACGCTGAGGCACTGCACGGTAGCCTCGCCTTGGTGTCGATAGCCGTTGGGCGGTTACCGGAAGTTTTATCTAGATAGTGACGACTGCAGCGGTACAACCCTTGCGCCACACGACTTGGCCAAGCGCCACTTACCAATCCGGCAGATAGCTTTTGACATATCAGTTCCTGAGGAACACCGCAATAGGTTGCTTTTATGAGAATGTCAAGTTTGACTGCGACATGGCATACAGCAGGGAACTCCTGCCAATAAGGGGAAAGGTCACTTACGCGACCTGGCATACGACCGCCGTCTGGGGCGAGTCAACACTTAGGAAACAGGCGTCAGAATTTCCGTCGATAAGGTGCATACTTTACTTTTCGCCACGGCATCGAACTCAGAACCCCCTTTACGACTCAAGGGTTGCCAATTGCATTTGCCGAGAGCAGAATGGCTCCACCTGGTACCAAGGACGGAAAATCTCATGGGTACAAATCCTTCCGAACCTTCTTCCATCACCATTCGCCGTGGGCGCCGGCCGTTGATGGTTGCGGTTAGAACGCTGATTCTCCTCATCCTCCTCGGCGGCTGTTCTACGCAGCCCGCTTCTCCATCATCAGATGCTGCGGCAGGTGAATCGAGCAGCAGCGCATCAGCGAAACCCACGCCGCAACTCCTTGCCGAAGCCTGCGAGTCGGCGGCCATTCTACTGAAGGAACACCCGGACCAGGCGTTAGAACTAATCGATAAAATTCGCAATGACTATGCGCCAGGAGAGTCCTCGCCGAGGGTCGAGTGCGAGGACATCCGACTACAAGCGCTGACGGCAATTGGAAACAAGCAAGACCAAGACAACCAAAGTGACCCTACTGCCGCGGAAAGAGCCAAGACACTTTGGGACAAACATGTTGAATCTTGGATAAGTCCTTGGGCAAGTCTCGCAATATGGTGGGTAGGGACCGTAGCCGGGCTCTTGGTGCTCTCCCGGCTCCTGGTGTTCCTACCGACTTCCGTAATGCCACCCGGTAAATTGCCTTGGAAGTTGAAGTCAAGGCTTCTGAGGCGAACAGCGCTGGTAGCGGGGCTTTCCCTGATGCTCGCAGCGTCGCTAGGAGTCTTAGCCTATATTGCAGTAGCGGGGGGCAACAGTGCGGGTATTCAGTGGATTTTGATTCTGCTCGCCGTTGGAGGCTCAGCACTTTTTGCAATCGGCCTAGCGACCCGGCAACGGATTTCTATTGACGCCCGCAAGACAGACGGAGATGCGAACGAAGCGACGACCACCCGCGTCGTGGCCTTGATGGGAGAGTTGGGTTCGACAAGCCCGCACGGGCTCGAGGTCCCAAGGGGATCTGATGCTACTGGATTGGGGGAGGCTGCCGTCACAGTAGGGCTAACAAACACCGCTTGGGCTGCACTGCAAAAAATTGCTCAAGCAGTGTTCGCTGTCACTCCATGGCACGTAGCCGTTGACTCACAGTCGGACAACATCGTCTCGGTTGTAATTACTCGCAACGGTTGGCACGTTGCGGCGGCTTCCATAGATCGGGCAGATGTGCGTCTTTTCCCTGTTCGGCTGGCGGCACCAGCCGTCGTCGGAGGTAGTAAAAACGACCAGGGCGAGATGCCGCAGTCAGCCCAACAGGGTCCGTTGTCATCCCGCCCAGCCCCTCCAGTAGACCTACACAAGATGGCTGCCGCCTTCATTTTGGCTACTCTGGCTGAGCATTACGAGGGGTACGAGGGCTTTTGCGGCGCCACGGACTGGCGAAGCATCGGTTTGCACTACCTAGCGACTACGGACTACAACGGGCACAGGGCTGAACAGCGTGCTCTTCTGTACCGGGCGTTGAATTTCGATTACAAGAACAATCTGGCTGAAGTTACTCTCCAGAACCTTCTACATCGAGATTCCAAGGACGACAAAGAGCTGGAAAAGTACGCCGAATCCCTACTGGAGAAGATAAAGCTAGCTAACGAAGAGACTCTTCCGATGGCATCATCTGATGATGATAAAGTCTCCCCCAATGCGGGGCCTCTCGCAGCGAGTGCGCGTCCTTTGCCGGGATACCGAAGCCTGCTATACCGCCTGCAGCTTACGTACGTGTCCGTCGCACTGAACCTTGCAGCTCTGCGGCGAATTGGGACTGCGGAGACTACTCTTGCCGCCAAAGAACAGGAGAAATTTCTTAATGCGCCTTGGCGGATCGCACAGTCCCTAATGACCGAGCTCCGAACATCCCACAAGGAGACACGTCAACTAGAACAGCGCTTACGGCCTCAGGTTGCTTTGGCGTACTACAGCCTATGCCGGCTCCACTTGCCCTCCTCGGCGTCCCAAAAACCTACCAATGCTCTTCCGCCAGGACAATCGCAGGAGAACGACCAATTGAGGGAATGGAATTGGCCAGAGGATTGGGTGCGTTGGTACACGGACGCTATGGCGTCGATGGCGCCAGCTATTGCCTTCAATGCCGCTTGCAGCATTGCGAGCCAGTTCGCGGAGGACAGTGATGATCTAAAGAAAATGGCGTGGGGCAGGATACAAAAGCGCCTTACAGCCGCTGCTGGTGATCCACAACTGGCAGAGAGCGCCACGACGGATCCCGAAATCGGGAGATTTGTCAGAGGCGATCCGCTGCGCCAGGCTTGGCTAAGAACCCTTTTCGCCGCCGATACGCAAACCCCCAAATGTGCAGCAAACAATTCGGGTAAGAAATCAATTTTCCGGGGAAAGGCCGAATGCGCTAGGAATATCGCCTTCCTGCTTAACTGGCGACAGGTCCCAGTGAAGCACTTCAGCAATCTCACAGGCTGACGCAGGGCGTGGCTCTGTGGGTTCTGTCCTGGACTGCGGCGCATGAGAAACCTTCGGAAACCCGGAAAGGCAGCGATGCCCAACCTGAGATCGTGCCGCTTCCAACGTTCTCCATCCAGTTTCCGACTTGCTACCTACACCGAGTCCAGCGCGGGAGGAACCCAACGTTGACAAACAGTAAGGGGCGTGCGGCGTAGTCCAAGCGCTTGGTGAGCGCAGTCTTGCCTATGCCGCTCAGTCCGAGTAAGTCAGTAGATTGCAGCGAAGGTCGCGAAGCGAGCACCATGTCGGCGAATACACAACGCCCTCCAGCAACTGCTTATAACAGCAGTTAGTGGTGTCCCCTTTCCCGAATGCTCATGCAGCCGGTCTCTCCCAGGATGAGCCCCGCCAGCTTCGCGGCCTTGTCCTTGTCGAATCCGCGGCGCTTGAACTTGGCGGTCAGCTCCTTGCCGGCGGCGGTCCGCACATCCTCCGCCAGGGGCCGGCCGTCCATCTTCTCCACCATGCCCTGGAGCCAGGCCTGCTTCTCGCCGGCCTCCGCGGTCGCGGCGGGGATGGAGTCATCGGGGCCGATCAAGGAACCGGCATCACGGAGTACGATCCGGGCCAGCTCAGTTATAGTGTCCCCCTCGTAGCCACGGGCCCTGAACCGGCGAACGAGCTCCTTCTCCAGGGCTTTGACCTGGGCGTCGGAGAGGACCTTCCGGCCCATGACACCGGTGGCATCTTGAAGCCAGGCGTTCATGCGATCACGCGACGGCCCAGCCTTCGGGATGGACGTGACCGGTCCGAAGAAGCTCTCGGCATCGACCTTGGCCTGGGCCCTGATGGCGCGGGCCACTGCCAACTCATCGGTGCGCTCGGCGGCCTGCGCACTGTACATCTCCTTGGTCTGGGCTGCAGCCTCGAATGAACCGCTCCCCCGGGCCCATTCGGTGAGACGGTCCATTACTCCTCCTGGTCAGCCGGCACCTACGCTGGTGCCACCTTCTCGGCCCTTATGCCGTTGGCAGCACTTGGCGCCAGCCTCGTTGTTGAGAACGTCCTGATCGCCCGCCCCGAAGGCGTGCAGGCGGCGGCAAAGGAAGAGGTCACTGCGCAGGCCGCTGCCACTAAGAGCCCACTCGCTCCGGCGCCTGCGAGGGTGCAACTGAAGAGCGTGCCGCATGCAGCCCCGGAACCCCAGACTGCTAGGCCGATTACCGAGGTAGGGCAGGCTACGAGCGTCCCTGCAGTCTCAGCCCCTCGCCCCTCCGTACAGGCCGTCACTCCCCGCCCTGCCGCTGTCCCGCCGGTTCCGCAGACTTCCACGGGCAAGACCGACCGCGCACTCAGCATTCGGGGGCTGAAGGACGAAGAGGGGCTTACCTGGGCGGAGATCTCCTCCCAAACCGGCCTCTCGGTCTCAACCGCCAAGCGGCGCTACAAAGAGGAACAGGAAGAGCCTCAGCTCCAGTCCGCCTAAAAAAACCGAAGCCCCGGACTGCCGCTCCCAGTCCGGCGCTTCATTCGCTATCGAGCGCATATCAATTTGGGCTAGTTCCCGAGGGGCTTCGCTCCGCCGTGGGGATGGAAAATATACGTCGCGGGCACCTGAGCCGGTGATATCTGGTGTTGTTCCATGGTGCGGGGCAGACTTGATGAGTGTGTTTCGGTCGTCCCCGATGCTTCTATGGTGCCGGTGAGCCTGTGGGCTAGTTTGGTGGTGGAGGGCACAGCTTTTTGTCCGCGGGACCGTGGAATGTTGCCTTCGAGCACGTATGTCAGATTTGTTGTTTATCCGCCCTCCCCGGAACACAGACGCCTTGTCCGCACGAAACGGTTTCGGAAGGTGATCCACCATGGAGGTCATTCACTCGCGCTGCGCGGGTGTCGATGTTTCGAAGAAGGACGCTAAGGTCTGCGTCCGTATCCAGGGCCGCGGCAACCGGCCCACCACGTCCACCGTCACGACCTGGGCCGCGATGACCGCGCGGATCCTGGACCTGAGGGACCACCTGCTGAACGAACACGTGACCCTGGTCGTGATGGAAGCCACCAGCGACTACTGGCGCCCTTTCTACTACCTGCTCGAAGACGAAGGCCTGGACGTGATCCTGGTCAACGCCCGCGACGCCAGAAACGTCCCCGGCCGCAAAACCGATGTCTCGGACGCGGCCTGGCTCGCCGATCTCGGCGCTCACGGGCTGGTCCGAGCCTCCTTCGTGCCCCCGCCACCGGTACGCGAGCTGCGGGACCTGACCCGCGCCCGGACACTAATCACCCGTGAACGCACCAGGGAAATGCAGCGCCTGGAGAAACTGCTCGAGGACGCGTGCATCAAACTGTCCTCGGTAGCCTCGGACATCACCGGGCTCTCGGGACGGCTGATGCTGCAGGCACTCATCGAAGGGGAGGACGACCCCGCCGTACTGGCGGAACTGGCCCACGGGAGGATGCGTGCAAAGATCCCCGAGCTCACCGACGCACTCACCGGCCGGTTCAGCGACCATCACCGCTACATGGCGGCCCTCTATCTGCACCGCATCGATGCCCACACCGCCGACATCAAAGACCTCAGCGCCAGAATCGAGGAGGCGATGGAGCCCTTTCGCCTCGCCCGGGAGCTCCTGACCAGCATCCCGGGATTCAGCACCACCATCGCCGAGGTCTTCATCGCCGAAACCGGACCGACATGAGGGTCTTCCCGACACCGCAACAGCTGGCATCATGGGCAGGCACGTCCCCCGGAGCCAACGAATCCGCCGGCCGGATCAAATCCACCAAGACCCGCCCGGGCAACAGATACCTCAAAGGCGCCCTGGGCATCGCGGCCCTCTCGGCGGTACGGTCCAACGGCACATACTTCTCAGCGAAGTACCGGCGCATCGCTTTCCGGCGCGGACCCGTTAAGGCTCTCGTTGCGGTCGAACATGCCATGCTCACCGCGGCCTGGCACATGCTCGCCACCGGCGAACTCTACCGCGACCCCGGAGCCGACTACTTCACGCAACGCACACCCGCCAAGGCAAAAGCCCGCGCAATCGGACAACTCGAATCCCTGGGTTACCAGGTCACCCTCGAGCCCCTGCACCAAACTGGATAAATCGCCCCCTGCCGGCAACCATTCGCCCAACCCTCATTTTCATGTCAGACCGAAAGAAGGCATCATGGCCACCTCCCTTGCAATCCCGATCGCGACAGTACTGGTCCTCGCCTCTGCTGCAGTGTTTACGGCAATGTACCCTGGGGTCGTTGACGGCGCAGTCAGCGGTGCGGTCTCCATCTTCCAGCTCAATACGGAGCCGGCCCCCTCGACTGAAGCCGCGAGTTTAACCGACGAGCAGATCGCCAAGGCCATCCGCGACAGGGGGCAGATCCTCAGTGAGGACCCCTCGGTTCACGTTATCGACCTCACGGACACAGCCAACAGCCCCGATCACGGCGCGAGCAAGGTCGAGGAGATCCTGGCCCTGCAGCGACAGTCTGCCGACGCGGGAAGATCTCATATACAGCTTCGATCTGACAGGCGCAGCCAGCAGCGAAGACCACGGCGCATCATCAATCCAGCACATGGCCACCTTGCAGGCTGCCGGCGTCAATGTGGTTGCCCGCTGACCACCGCCAGCCTGAGGAAGAGAGCGGTGGGCCTGTCACACGTCCGTGATGATGGCCAGGACGTCTGTGGTCGTTCTGCTAGTCGCTACCCCGTCCGCTCCTAAGCGGAGCAGGAACCTGGCGGGCTTACCTACCTCCAGCGGCGCCAGGAAGGAGAACGGGATGTCCTCCCCGTCTTTGCGCAGGGAGGCCACCGCGGCAGGCAGGTCGTGCCGGCTGTCCGGGACGTCAACTGCGGCGTCCCTGGGCACACGCTTGAGCGTCATGACGGCTAGGTCCAGCAGATAATACGCGGTCTCCGTTTCAACGATCATCGTGGAGCGGCCCAGTCATCGCCGCCAGGTGACGGTACAATCCATATCGGCATGGACTGTACCGGTTCGGTTTGTACCGGTTCGGCCCGGCCGGGACCAATACGGCCCGTACATGCTTGGTCTGTCTTGTCCTGTACCGGCACGGTTCGTTCGAGCGGGACATGAAGAGCTCAGTCATTGCCACGATCTTCTGTTGGCTCATGTCCTCGATCTCAGCCGCGCGGCGCAGCATCTCCTGCTGGCTGGCTGACGTGCGGAGGCTCACGCCGGCCACCTTCGGCTCCTTGTTGCGGCGCTTCCAGGAAGGGACCTCGGGTGCCCTCTCCTGAGGCTTCTCTGCCTCGGCGGCGAATGTTTTGACATCCGTGTCAGCCGGGGTCCTGCGGGGGCGTGCGGTCACCATGGGAATACCTCTTTTGCCAGTAGCTGGATTTCTGCTCGTGCCTTGCTGTCTTTCATTTCGCTCACGCCCCGGCCGCCGTCCAAGCACCCGGAAGGCGTTGCGTTCATGGATCTTCACCCCGGCCAGGGACATCTCCGGGAACTGGTCCAGGACCTTCCTGGCCTCAGAGGCTGAACGGTCGAAAACATGCGTGCGTACCCGGTTTAGAACGGCCAGAGCGCGGAGGTCGGGCTTGAGCTTGCGAGCCTTGATGATGGTGTTGACCAGTGCCTCGGTCTGGTCCAGAACGGCTTGGCTCGGCTCAATGGGGATGAGTACCAGGTCAGCTACGACCAGGCCAAGACGCAGCTCCTCTGAGTCCTTGCCCGCAATATCCACCACGACCAGGTCATGAACGTCGTCCAGGCGCTGCAGTTCGTGGTGCAGGATGTCCCCGCGGCGGCGCACGGCATGTACGTCCGGGGTCAGCCCTCCCTCTTGCCGATCCTGGGCCCAAATTGTCGTCGTGTCTATAGACGGGTCGGTATCCACGAGAACCACGCTCCGGCCGGATACCGCGGCTTCTGCGGCCAAATTCACGGCCAGGGTACTCTCGCCGACGCCGCCCTTCTTGGCGGCTAGTAAGAGGATCATGAGCACAAAGCGTACTAGCTCAATATCGCCTGCCCGGTACATGCTGGTTGAGCGCTGATTGGGCAAGAGCTTGTATTGAAGGCAGCATGGCCCGAATGCCTAATCAAGGGGACATACAAAAGGAGGCCCGCACTAGGCGGGCCTCCGAAGCATGAGACTTACATCCTGAACATGCTTGGCGGCGGGACAGTTTGTAAGTCGAAAGGTAGATCTACTAGAGCTACCGGATTTTGTTACGTGAACCGGTCTGGCCGGACTGGTCCTTTGTTATCCCCTGGAGAGGATTGCTCCCAACATACATGACCACTCGAGTGATGCCAGTATTTCCCGATTCTGGCGTGTCGCCAGGTCGCCCTCATCCGGAAGAAGCACTCCTGCAGCCTGGGACCGACGATCGAGGCGGCAAATTACGGGCTGGAAGTTGGCCCTAAGCCAAGGCTTGTGACCGGGAGTGAATGGGACGAGCGAGTCATCTCAACTCCGCTGAACGGTAGTGAATCAGTTGCCGCTGAGGTCCAGGGGCTCAACTACTAGGCCGTGCTCACCCCGAGTGACCAGCACTGCGTTGGTGCGCCGGTTGTACTCATTCGCCAGGATTTCCACCGTGGTGACACTGCCGTCTGGGTGCATGAGGTCATGTGTCTTTCGCTGATGCCAATGGCCGCAGAACAGGTGACGGGGGCGCAGCTGATCGACAATTTCCTGGAGAAGTTGCCTGGTCACGTTAGCCTGATCAACAAGAGCCGGCGGCAGGTCGAAGTCCCCAACCATCGGCACCGCCAGGGGGACGTCATGCGTAACAAGGACATCCACGGGGCCGCCAGCCAGCAGTCGCTGAGCATCCTCGCGAGTCGGCTGCTCCGTGTCCCACCAATCTTTCTCGCGGGTTCTGTGGCTGGCGTCGACGCTAAAGGCACCACCGATTGGTCCGATCGTCAACCCCTCCACAACCGCACGGCCGCCACGGGGAAAGACACGGATGTTCGGACGCCAGGTGGCCAGCCCGTCACGTTCTGTTTTGAGCTTCAAGAGTGTGGACCAGTTGTCATGGTTGCCGCCCGTAAAATAGAGGGTCTGGCCATGCTCTTCCAGGATGTGATTCACGCGATTGGCGTGCTTTGGCCTGTTGCGGCCTGGGAAGTCGAAAGCGTCATCCCCGACGTGGATCAATGAGCGGACCCCCGCCCTGGCCGCGGAGACCAGTACGGTCCGCATCCAGCCCGTGTCCCCGTGAGTGTCTCCTATAAAAACCCACTTGGGCTCATCCATACCCGCCTACCCCCTTACCGGTTTATCCACTAGAAATCGTCCGCGAGCCGGGGAGACTCACAAGACTCACTTCGGGTCACAAGACCGACTTAAGGCCAGCTACCAGCCCACTAATCTGCCGCCTTGTTCGTCGGTCACTGCAGAACGATGAACCGGCCCCTACTGTATCGCCACCCCCTCCTAGATTCCTTGGCCTTCCCGACCACTTTCACCAAATTCACCTTGTTCACCAGTTTCACCCCGAAGTACAAATTCACTCGGGCCTCCACTGGACCAGGTCTGTGGTGGCCGAGTGCGGTCTGGGTAGATCCAGTAGGTGCTAGGCCAAATCTGACTAGGTTGTACTGGTCATCGATTGTGCAAGCGCCAAGCCGGTAGCGCAACCACCCCTCATTGCCAGGGGTTGGCATCCCCTGGCCAACGCGTCCAGAGATGTTCGGCTTCCGCCGGGCCATCATTGTGGGCCGCTTCGCCGGCTCCGGACGGTGGGGAAAACGCCAGCATTAGATCCCCCCGGACGTCAACGGTCTGCGACGTATGCGATAGAAGGCACAGCCGGGGCAGCTGAGCGCTCCTCGACAGTTGCTGTTGGAGCCTTCTTCCTAGGGAGCCCGTGTCCTAAATCCCGTCCCGACTTCGATGTCGTAACAACCCAATGGATGGCCGCTGACACTACCGCGTCTAGGATGGCGCCATGACACATTGCTCAAGCTCTGAAACCCATCACACATTTGCCACAAAGTGTTACCAAAGTGTTTATTCAGGCATAGCCCTGGGCTTCAAAACCCTGCATTCTGTGGAGCTAAGGGGATTCGAACCCCTGACCTCTTCGATGCGAACGAAGCGCTCTACCAACTGAGCTATAACCCCGGAACCAGCCGCCTGAACAACAGGTGCGACACCGGTGAACCTAGGCTACAAATTTTCCCGGCCCAATGCCAACCGGCACCCGGACGACTGTCACGGGAACCTGCCCGGGACCAGCTGGTCAGGCGCGGCGGCGCTGCAGGACGTCGTCGAGGTTGCTGAGCGCGCTCTGGGCCTTGGTGAGCTGCTGGGCTTCCGGAGCCGGGGTGGCGGGGACTGCGGCTGCGCCCTGCTTCAGGGACGGCTTGCCGGTGGCCTTGGGCGCCTCCGGCAGCTCCAGCGGCTCGGGTGCCGGGCGCTCGGCCTTCGCGGCCTCGACATAGACCGGCTTGGGCACCTCCACGGGCTCCCAGGTGGTTGCGGGTGCGGGCTGTGCTGCGCTGGTGTCACCGGCGGCCACCGCAACGGCAAGGGCGGCTTCGCGGAGTTCCAGGGCTGTCAGGGGTTTGATCTTGGGCTTGTCGGCCTCCGCGTCAAAGAGCGGGCTTTCCGGGCGCACCGGGGCTGCTTCCGGCTTGGGCGGGACATGCTCCGCTGCGGGCCGCGGCGCAGGCGCGGTCATGGCAGAGCGGAAAGCAGCGTTGACTTTGGAACTGCGGTCACGGAGGGCGAGCCAGCGAAGAAGGGCTACGGAAGCCACTGTCAGGGCTGTGCAGACCAGCGGGAGAACCGGAGTTCCCAGGCCAAACGCCAGCAATACGGCGGAAAGGAATGCGGTCAGCAGGGAAACCAGTCCCACGAGGGCGAGTGCCGTCCGGCCGTACCGGATCCGGAACTGGCCTGTCGGGGCAGCGCTGGCCGCTGTGGCCACACTGGATCCGGTGCTCTTCCTGGTGTCCATGGCTTTCTCCTGCTGGGCGGCGACCTTCAGAACCAGCCCTGCTCGAGGGTCCGGTAGTTCATCGGCGGGGGTGTCTGCCAGGAAGTCACCGGCGGGTTGGAACTGGTGCCGGCGGTTCCGGAGGACGTAGGGGGCAACCCATACAATCCAGAGCACAACGGCAACCACAAGGATCACTGAGCTGCTAAGGGGGAAGTCCACACTCAAAACCGTATGAGCATCATGTCGGCTCCAGCCGCATTAGCCGCGGTGTGTCGTGTTGCGGCTGACAAATCAATGGATTTATGACGGCCGGGAGGCAAGCCACCGCTGCAGCAACCCCTCCGGAACTTCCTCCGACGTCAAGGCAAACGACCGGTGGTCGGCCCACTCGCCGTTGATGTGCAAATAGCGCGGCCGGTATCCCTCATCCCGGAAACCCAGCTTCTCCACCACCCGCAGGCTGGGTCCGTTCTCGGGCCGGATGTTGATTTCCATCCTGTGCAGCCCCAAGGTCCGGAAGCAGTGGTCCGTCACCAGGGCCACAGAAGTGGGTGCTATCCCCCGCCCCGCACGCGCCTGGTCAACCCAGTACCCTAGGGTCGCCATCATGGCCGAACCCCACACAATGGACGAGACAGTCAGCTGGCCAACAATCGCCGGGTTCCTGCTCCCGGGACTGCGTTCAGTGATGACAAAGGGAAGGGCCGTGGCCTGGGCCGCCTGCGCGTTCAGGGAGCGGACCATTTGCCGGTAATCAGGCAAGCCTCCGGCGGGATCCGGGTTGGAAGCTTCCCACGGGGCCAGCCATTCGCTGTTGCGGGCACGCACTTCTGTCCACTCTTTTTTGTCCCGGTACCTGATGGGCCTGAGGACCAGGTCTCCGCACTCAAGGGTTACGGGCCAGATGGGGCCGGCGCGCACGGTGCTACTTGGACAGGCTGGCGGTAAAGCCCGGCAGCCACTCGCGCAGGCCAGGACCCAGGTCTTCGCTGTCAATGGCCAGCTGGACGCAGGCCTTGAGGTAGCTCAATTTGTCGCCGGTATCGTAGCGGCGCCCCCGGAACACAACGCCGTAAACGCCTTGCCCCTCGCCCTCTCCGGACGCAAGCTCCTGCAACGCATCGGTGAGCTGGATCTCGCCACCCCTTCCGGGACCGGTGTGCTCCAGGACATCGAAGACGGCGGGGTGCAGTACGTAGCGGCCTATGACGGCAAGGTTGGACGGGGCTTCGTCTGCGGCGGGCTTCTCTACCAGGCGGTTGACGCGCACGTAGTCCTCGCCGTCAATTTCCTCGATATCGGCGCAGCCGTAAGCGCTGATCTCCGACGGCTCCACCTCGATGAGGGCAATGACGGAGCCTCCTGTTTTCGCCTGCACATCGATCATGGTGCTGAGGAGTTCATCGCGGGCATCGATCAGGTCATCGCCCAAAAGGACGGCGAAGGCTTCATTGCCCACGTGCTGCTTTGCCCGGAGGACAGCGTGGCCGAGACCGTTGGCGTCGCCCTGGCGGACATAGTGGATGTCGCCAAGATTGCTGGCAGCCTGGATGGACTCGAGTTTTGCTGTGTCCCCTTTGCCCTCAAGGGTGGACTCCAGCGCCGGCACCCGGTCAAAGTGGTCTTCCAGGGCCCGCTTGTTCCGCCCGGTGATCATCAGCAGGTCATTGAGGCCCACGTTGACGGCTTCCTCAACCACATACTGGATGGCAGGCTTGTCTACGACCGGAAGCATTTCCTTGGGCATGGCCTTGGTGGCGGGCAGGAACCTGGTGCCGAGTCCGGCAGCGGGAATAACGGCTTTGCGAACCCTCGGGTTACTGGTAGTCACCCGACTAATCTAACGTCAGCGTCAAGCAATCAGTAATCATTGAACGGTTGCTGCCCGCCCTGCGGCCGCACCGCCAACCGCCACAACGGCAACCGATGGAGGAATACACAGTGCTTGAGGACGCCCAGGAGGCCAAGGCCACCAAGACCAGGATCCGTACGGCCCATCGGCAGCGGCGTGCCGCTTTGAGCCCGCAGCAACTGGAGGCCGCCGGGGCTGCCATCGCCCGCCACGGCGCCGGTTGGGCTGCATCCCTGGCCGGCGGTGCTCCTGCCACGTTCTGCGTTTACTTCGGCGTGGGCGTTGAACCGCCCACACTTCCGCTGATCAACGCGCTCCACACCGCCGGCCACCACGTCCTGTTGCCCGTCTGCGAACCCGGCCGGGAGCTTGCCTGGGTCTTCTGGAACCCCGACGCCGGCTTTGAGCAGAGCCGGTTCGCCCCGATCCTGGAACCCAAGGGTGACAGGCACGGACCGGAGGTGGCAGGAACTGCGGCCGCCCTCTTCATCCCGGCCACCGCCGTCGACCTTTCCGGCAACCGCATTGGGCAAGGGGGAGGGTACTACGACAAGTTTTTGGGCCATCTCGCAACCGCAGGGAAGAACATTCCGCTGGCTGCCGTTGTCTATGACGAAGAACTGCTCCCCGCCGGCGGAATCCCCGAGGAGGAGTTCGACCGCCCCGTCCCCGCCGTCCTGGCGCCGTCCGGGTTCCTGCCGCTCGACGGCCACCGCTGAATCCCGCAGCGCAATGCTGCGGGGATGATAGAATTAGCACTCAGGCCCTGCGACTGCTAACCGGACATCCGTCTAGGCAGCACGGGACCTCCCGTTTGCCCAAGAGGAGGAGCACCAGTGCCAACGTACGCGTACGCCTGCAAGGATTGCGGCCATGCCTTCGACATCGTCCAGTCGTTCTCGGACAGTACTTTGACCTCGTGCCCGGAGTGCCAGGGGACGCTGCGCAAGAAGTTCAACAGCGTAGGTGTCGTCTTCAAGGGTTCCGGCTTCTACCGCACGGATTCCCGGGACTCCAAGGGAAGCACCGTTTCGCCGGCCCCGGCGGCTGCAGCCTCCGCCCCCGCAGCGGCACCCGCGGCCTCCGCCCCGGCGGCTGCAGCCAGCTAAGCGGGACCGTCCGACGCCGGCCTGCCCGGCTTGTCCACATAGCGCACTGCGCTCCTGTTGCCGCTCATTCCTACGGCCATAGCGTAGGTGCATGCCTGCAAACCTTCTCCGCTCCGGCCGGGTTGCCTCCCGCTACACTCGCACGCGCCGCCGTCCCGGCAGTTCCGGCCGCCGGCCTGCGCATCTCCGCTTTGGCGGCTGGCTGAGCCGGAACCGCCGGCTCGCTGTGGCGCTGCTGCTTTGCGCGGCGGCTGCCATCACCGTCCATCAGCTCACTCCCGCGCCGGTCCACACGGTCACGGCCCTGGCCGCCGCGAGGGATCTGCCTGTCGGCGCTGCGATGGCGGCGTCAGACCTTGCCCACGTGCAGGTACCGCCGGACTTGATGTCCGCGGGGTTTTTGGATGAAGAAAGTGAGTTGGCCGGCAAGCAACTTGCGGCTCCGCTGCGGAAGGGCCAGCTGCTGACGGATGCCCAACTGCTCGGTCCCGGGCTCCTGGCCGGTACACCTCCGGGCTCGGCCGCGGTGCCCCTGCGGATGGCCGATCCGTCATCCATCCAGCTCGTCTCCCCCGGGCAGCTGGTCAATGTCGTGCTGACCGCGGCGAACGGCTTCGACCAGCAGGCACCGTCCGAGGTCCTGGCATCATCGGTTCCCGTCCTGTGGACCTCCGGCAAGGGCGGCCAGAGCGGGCAGTGGCTGGGCACCGCGGAGACGGACGGGCTGATCGTGGTGGCGGCAAGCGCGGAGCAGGCTGCCCGGCTGGCCGGGGCCTCCACCCAGGGCAAACTCTTCTTCGTCCTCGTTGGACCCTAGGCCGACGTCAACCTGTTGTCGGCCCGGGTCCCCCAAGCCCCCAGTCCCCCAGACTAAGTCCCCCAGACCAGGCCCATCAGCCCCAGTGCGGCGGCTTTTGTTCCTTCAGCCAGGCGTCGTGGTCTTCATCAGCATCGCCCCAGCCCCGTGGGTCATCCTCCGAGGCCTTGGTGGGCAGAATGCCCTGCGGCACGCTGTGCCCTTGCCCCTTGGCTTCCCTTTGGCCCTGTTCGTCTTGGCTCTGGTGGTCTTGGCTCTGGTCGCTTTCGAGGGCAGGTCCGGCGGAAACTGACTGCCCGTCCGCCGTGCCGTTGGTGTTCTGTTCAGGGGCCACGGAGGCCGCCTCCTTGCTGTCCACGTTTTTCTCCTGGGGCCGGCGGCGTGCCTGTTCCCCGGCGTCGATACCATTGAGCGCCTGGTCCACGTCGTCGTCAAGGAACCCTGTTGAGGTTGACGTCCGGTCCCGCAACACCGCCCGCTCCAGGCCCAGGTAAGCGGCAATCCGGTCGGCGCAGGCTGACGGATCGGTGAACACCTCGATGGTCCACAGCGGCATGTACCGCCAGCCCAGGCGCTCCAGGAGTTGCGGCCGCAGCCGGCTCCGTTCACGCACGCTCATGGTGCGGTACTGCTCGGTTCCGTCGGACTCGATGGCCACGGGCCAGGGCAGGTCGGTCTCGTCCTGTCCCATGGTGCTCAGCGGATCCGCGGCCGCCACGACGTCGATGGCGCCGTCATACTGGTGCCATACCCGCGCGCCGCGGGCCCGGAGCCTGTCCCCCAAGTCAGCGACCAGGGGATCGGCGCCAAGTGCCTGTTCGCTGGCGGCGGCCCGGGAAGCGGGAGTCCCCAGATCGGTGTTTCCGGAAATTTCGCGGTCCAGCAGCGAGTACAGGTCCACTGCTCCGTGCGTCAGCCGGGTGTGGTCCAGGTCCTCGGGCCGGAAGCAGGTCAGCACGTGGATCGACCGGCGTGCCCGGGTCATGGCCAGGGCGAATTTCTCCCGGCCCCCTTCAGCGGAAAGCGGACCAAAGTTGTGCAGGGCGCGGCCGTGCGGGGTGCGGCCGAAACCGGGCGAGAAAATGACGTGGTCGCGCACCAGGCCCTGGGCCCGTTCCAGGTCAACAACCCGGAAGGACTCGGGCCCGGCACCAAAGAAGCCGGCAAGGCCCGGGTGGTTGGGCAGCTGGAGCCGGATGGACTCCCCGATCCGGGCAGCATGGCGGAGGCTGGCCGTGACCACTGCCAGGGAGGTGCGGGGACGGGTGCGTGCATGTTCGAAAACCAGCTGGACCACGCGGTTGACCTCAGCCACCACCGATTCCACGCCTTCGTGGTCCGCGCTTGGCAGTCCGGTGCCGTCCGGCAGGTACTCCACCAGCAGGGACCGGTCCAGGCCCGTGGCGGACTGGCCCTCGGGAAGGCGCCGCAGGGCGCCGTCGTAGAAGTTCTTGCTGAGCTGGAGGACCAGGTCCTCGTCCACGGCACGGTAAACGAAGTTCAGCCGCCACACGGGTAGCACGGCCGAGAGCGCATTAAAAGCACTCTCCACCCGCTGGTGTGCCGTCTCGCCCGCGGCCAGCCGCTCCACGCCGACGGTGAACGTCCGGGGGCTGGCGATCATGGCGTCGCCGAAGGCGATGACCTGGCGGGCACGGGCGATGGATGGCAGCACAGCCTGGAGCGAGGTGGCTTCGGAGTCCAGGATGACCACCGCGTCAAAGTGTTGCTCCGCGGGCAGCAGGCCCGTCATCAGGTACGGGCTGACGGACCACACCGGAACGAGGGTGCCGATCAGGTCGGGAGCCTGTGCCGTCAGCGACGGCAGGGACACCCTGCCGTCCTTCAGGAGGCTGCGCAGGAGGTCGGCCTGGCGGGGATGGGCGGCGATGCCGGCCCGCCACCGTTCGGCCAGGTCCCACCGAAGGCGGGCCGCCCCGCTGGCGATGTGCGCGTTGTCCGCCAGCCGGTACTCGGCCTCCAGCTGCCGAAGGGCGTCACCGTCGGACATGGCGAGGTAGTCGTCCCCGCTGATCATCGCTTCGAGCGCCGACTGCCACCAGGCCAGTTCGAGTTCCGCGGCGACTGAACCTGCCGGAACCTCCCGCTCGGCCAGGTCTGCCAGGAGTTCCCCCAGCCCGTGCTCGCGCATGTTCTCCACCAGGAGGGTACGCTCCGGCAGTGTTTTGAGGGTGTCGGTGTCCGCCACGAGCCGCTCGAGCCGTTCCATCAGGTCTTCATACCGGACGGTGGACAGCGAGCCGCCCCCCTCTGTGTGCCGGAGCGCCTCGCCCAGCTGGGCCAGTTCGCGCTCCAGGGCGCGGTACATCATGCTGATTTCGGCGAGTCCGGACGGCACGGCCGGGTGGCGCTGCGTGGTGGCGTAGCCTGCCCACAACGCGCGCTGTTCCTGGACCAGGACCAGCGAACTGTGGAGATCGGCAATATGGACGCCGGGCCGGACATATTCCTTGGCAACCCTGCGCAGCCGTGACCGCTGCATGGCGGTCATCTCGATGCCCCGCTCCCGACGCCAACCGGAAGGTGCTGTAGCCGAGATGAGGTCGGTGACCGGCCGGTCGAAAATGTCGGGGGTGAACTTGTCCAGGCTTCCGCGGACGGCCACCAGGAGATCGAGCTGCTCGCCCCATTCGGCGAAGGAAGCGCCCAGCCGGATCTCGGCATGCTCCGCCACGGCGTTCATGCGTTCCCGCAGGACCGGCAGGCTCTTCTCCACCGAGCGGACCAGGTCCTGGGCTTCCTCAGTCTCCTTGCGCGTAAGCAGGCGCGCGCCATGCCAGGGACTGGTGGTGGACGCCTTGCTGAAGCTGCCCAGCTCAGCGGCGCGCCGGAGCCTGCCGGCAAGCTCATCCCGGTCCCGGATGCTGTCCAGGACACTGCGTTTCAGCCGCACGGTGGTGGCGGGCGCCGGGTGGATCGACGTCAGCTGAGCGAGCGACTGCATGGCTTGGTAGGGCGAGCAGCCCCAGCGCTGGCGGACGTTGTGCAGCGACGCCACATGGTCCATCAAGGCGTGGCGGTGCTCAGTCAGGGTGTTGTGCAGGTTCCCCAGCTGGGGTTCCAGGGATTTTTCGTTACGGACGATCGCCCGGACCAGCTGGCCCTTGAGCTGCTGCGGAGTGACGTTCCCGGACAGCTGGAACATGATGGATTCGAGGCCCAGGCTTTCAAGCTGCCCGGACACTTCGTTGAGGCTGGCACGGCGGTCGCCAACTACCAGGACCGTTTTTCCGGCGTCCACCAGGGCACCGATGGTATTGATGGCCGTTTGGGTCTGGCCGGTGCCCGGAGGGCTGCTCACAACGAGGGAATCGCCCGCGCGGGCAGCATCGATCACGTACTGCTGGTCAATGTCCGCGTCCAGCAGGAGCATCTCGTCCCTGGGGTGCCTGCTGTCCAGCGGCGGGAAACGGGACGGGTCCGGCTCGTCGACGTCCACCACTTCTCCACCTGCAGCGGTGGCAAGGTTGGAAACGATGGGGTTGGAGTCGTTGATCCACGGGTCGTCCAGGTTCCCGGAGAGGTCCGCGAAGGTGGAAACCAGCAGGTTGTGCTGGGCCTCGGCACCGTGGATGGGCCGGATGAGAGCAGCCAGTTTGTCCAGGACCGGCTGGGGATCGAAGCGTGCTGTGCTGTAGGCGAGCCGGGTGACGGCGTTGACGTCAAAGACGATGCCGTGGATGTTCTTCAGGTGCCGCACCAGGGCCGGGTTGATGTGGGCCTGCTCGGTCAACTGCAGTTCGTAGTCGTCCTCCCCCGGCCGGACGGTGAGGGAAATCGCCGTGAGCATAACGGGAGCCGAGATGCGCTGGGGCTTGCCGCCCACCGCAGAAGTCCATACCACCGTGCCTGCGGAGAAATAGCCGGCATCGATGCCGCGGTCGTTGGCAAGCTCGAAAATCTTGGATCGGATGTTGCGCGAAGCCCTGGCCGCGACGACGTACTGCTGGCGGTCCCGGATCAGCGTGGAGAGCCGCGTCTTGCGCCCGGCCATGAGCTGGGCGAGGCCGGACGGGTGGGCGTGCGTCAGGTCGATGGAGCCTTCGGGGGTTTTGGTGAAGCGCAGCATCGTATCCGCCCCGGTGACGGGTTTGAGCCCGGACAACCATTTACGGAGCTCTTCGGAGCCTTCCGGGTGGTCTTGACCAACTGACACTACTGCCTTCTTTTCTGCGTTTGCACGTGACGCCCTGGACCATACCGGCATAGATTCGAGCGTAGCCGCTTCGATGCCCGGACTGAGAGACCGCAACACTGGAGGAGGCTAAATTGCGGAGTTTTAGGTGGAGGAAATAGCAGTGGCCGGCCTCCTTCACGGGAGGCCGGCCACTCATGATGCTATTCCCACTCGATGGTTCCCGGCGGCTTGCTGGTGACATCGAGCACTACGCGGTTGACGCCCTCCACCTCGTTGGTGATGCGGTTCGAGATCCTGGCGAGGAGCTCATACGGCAGGCGTGACCAGTCCGCCGTCATGGCGTCCTCCGAGGAGACGGGGCGGAGCACGATCGGGTGGCCGTAGGTGCGGCCGTCACCCATAACGCCCACGCTGCGGACGTCGGCCAGCAGCACCACCGGCATCTGCCAGACTTCGTTGTCCAGACCGGCTGCGGTGAGCTCGGCCCGGGCGATTGCGTCGGCTTTGCGGAGCAGGTCCAGGCGGTCCTTGGTGACCTCGCCGACGATGCGGATTCCGAGTCCCGGTCCGGGGAAGGGCTGGCGGCCCACGATCTCCTGCGGCAGTCCGAGCTGGGCACCGACGGCGCGGACCTCATCCTTGAAGAGGGCGCGCAGCGGTTCCACGAGCTCGAACTGCAGGTCCTCGGGCAGGCCGCCCACGTTGTGGTGGCTCTTGATGTTCGCGGCACCTTCGCCGCCGCCGGATTCGACGACGTCCGGGTACAGCGTGCCCTGGACCAGGAACTTGATCTTCTCGCCGTGGGCGGCGGCCTCGGCGATGATGGCAAGTTCTGCCTCTTCGAAGGCCCGGATGAACTCGCGGCCGATGATCTTGCGTTTGGTTTCCGGATCGCTGACCCCGGAAAGGGCTGAGAGGAAGCGTTCCTGTTCGTTGGCCACGTAGAGCTTCACGCCGGTGGCGGCGACGAAGTCGCGTTCCACCTGCTCTGCTTCGCCTTCGCGCAGCAGGCCGTGGTCCACGAAGACACAGGTGAGCTGGTCGCCTACGGCGCGCTGGACAAGGGCAGCGGCGACGGCGGAGTCAACGCCGCCGGACAGGCCGCAGATGACCCTGGCATCGCCGATCTGCTTGCGGATGCGCTCCACCTGCTCCTCGAGGATGTTGCCCGTGGTCCAGTTCGGTTCCAGCCGGGCACCTTTGAAGAGGAAGTTTTCCAGGACCTGCTGGCCGTAGGCGGAGTGCTTGACCTCGGGGTGCCACTGGACACCGAACAGGCCCTTTTCCTCGTTGGCGAAGGCAGCTACTTCAGCACCCGCCGTCGTCGCCAGGACTTCAAAGCCGTCCGGCGCCTCGTGGACGGAGTCGCCGTGGCTCATCCAGGTGTTCTGGTGCTGGGGCATGCCCTCCAGGACCGAGCGGCCCTCGCCGAGGAGGGTGGTTTCCGTGGAGCCGTACTCCCGCAGCCCGGTCTTGTCCACCTTGCCGCCCAGGGCATTGGCCATCGCCTGGAAGCCGTAGCAGATGCCGAAGACGGGGACACCGGCCTCGAAAAGGTCGGCACCAACGCTCGGGGCACCGTCAGCGTAGACGCTGGACGGGCCACCGGAAAGGATGATGGCGGCGGGGTTCTTGGCCAGGAGCTGCTCGGTTGTGTAGGTATGCGGAACCACTTCCGAATACACGTTCGCTTCCCGGACGCGGCGGGCAATCAGCTGCGCGTACTGGGCACCGTAGTCAACAACCAGCACCGGCTTCTGGGAAGTCTGGGATGCAGTGGGAGTAGTCACCGTACTAGCCTACTGGGCGCTGTTGCACCGGCGCACCTTGAGAGCTTGGGCTGTGACGGAGCGAACTTCAGACTTTTCAGCGGCTGCTTAGTACCTTTGCGGCGCCTGGGGGTTGGCCGCGAGTTCAGCCTCCACCTCGGCGTGGAACTTCTTCTCCACGATGAAGGACAGGAACGGAATGACTCCGCCCAGAGCCAGCAGGATCAGCTTCAGGAACGGCCAGCGCATAAGCGACCAGAGCCGGAAGTTGGAAATGAGGTACACCACGTACATCCAGCCGTGGACGATGAGGACCGCGACGGACAGGTTCACTCCACCCAGGACGCCCTGCGGTTCCGCGCCGGCGAAACCAAAGCCGAACGGCTGGCCGGTGACGGCGTTGGTGCCGCCGGCAAAGAGGTACTGTCCGAATCCGTACCGGGCGATCAGTTCGGCACACAGCAGCAGCAGCATGGCGCCCGTGAGGTAGGCCAGCACCTTGTAGAACTTCAGGGCCGAACGGATCTGTGCCTCGGTGCCGCCAAAACGGCGCTTCTTTCCGGATCCCTTGCCGGCAGTGTTGCTGCCTGCTTTGGTGCCTGCGGCGGCGGGGGTGGCCGGTTTCGGATCAATCATGGCTCTACCTTTTGCTGGTTCTGTTCAGGTTGCTGGGTTTGCCCGGGGCTTACCGGGACGTCGCCGTCGTCATCATCGAGGTCTTCCTCAAGATCCCGGTGGTAGTCGTCCTTGACCAGCCGCCACCAGATGAAGAGGGCAAAACCGGCGAAGACAACCCACTCCAGGGAGTAGAAGAGGTTGAGCCAGTTGATTTGCTGGGCAGGCGGCTGGGGGCCGATCTGCAGGGGAAGGAGATCCCCCGGCACCGCTGCGGGGCTGACGTCCGTACCGCCGGCGATTTCGGCCGTGGCGGCGACGAAGCCCGGATAGCTGCTGACGTCCCAGTAGTTAATCAGCTCTGCCACCGAGACCGCCGTGGCCTCGCCGGGGGCGGCGGCCGTCCCTGCCACAGGCGCCTCGGACGGGAGCAGCCGTCCAATGAGTTCAATAGTGCCCGACGGCGGCGCTGGCGCGTCTGCGGGGTCGGCCACCCATCCCCTGGCCACCGGGATCCACGTCTGGGGTGAAGCGGCAACGCCGCTGAGGGTGGGTGCGCCGCTGACGGCGAAGGCGGACACCACCCAGTAGCCGGTCTTGCCGCCGTGCAGGCGCCCCGGAACCAGGACCTGCTTGGCCGGGTCATAGGTTCCCTGGGCGCTGACCATCTGGTCGGCGTCGGTACCGTGGAAGAAGTCCCCGGGCTGAAGCGTTTGGGTCAGTGGCTGCACCTGCTCGGTGGCCGGGTTGACCGGCACCTCGGGCTGGGTGGAGCGTCCGAACTGCCATTGGCTGAGCAGCACGAAGACCCCGGAAATAGCGATCGCGAAGATGAAACCTGCGATCCATCGGGGTTTAAGGGCTGTTTTCCACACGTCTTAACCGTACTTCGTCCCGCTGTAGAACAACTAAACGTCCGGGGCCGGAAAGGTCCTGTCCGGCGGCAGGACCTGGCGGGCAGGGGCGCACTGATCCATGCGTCAGTGGTCGAAAAACACCAGGCTGGAATTGATGAGCTCCGCGATCACTTCGGCGTCGTAAGCACGGCGGAGGGATTCGCGGAAAGACTCCTTGGACAGAGAGCGGGCCAGGGTGGCCAAGACCTCGAGGTGGTCGGAGAAGGAACTCGCGGGAGTGGCGATCAGCAGGATTACCGTGGCGGGCCCGTCCGTGGCACCGAAGTCCAGTGCGTGGCCGTACTTGGCGATGCCGACGGCGATTGAGGTGCGGGACACGAATTCGCTGCGGGCATGGGGCAATCCGATTCCGCCGGGGAGCCCGGTGGCCAGCTGGTGCTCACGGGCGTTGACATGCTGAAGGAAACCGGGCAGATCCGATACCCGTCCGGCGGCGAAGAGCCGTTCCGCGAGCTGGGTTGCGGCGTCCGCCTTGTCCGATGCCTCCAGTTCCAGGATCACCATCTCA
Source organism: Arthrobacter sp. Z1-9 (assembly GCF_054792695.1). NCBI lineage: Bacteria > Bacillati > Actinomycetota > Actinomycetes > Micrococcales > Micrococcaceae > Arthrobacter > Arthrobacter sp. Z1-9. The sequence continues at coordinate 2,903,208 of NZ_CP096456.1, forward strand.
GGGGTGGTGAGTTCGGCGTCATACCGGTCAAGTGGTTCCGCCAAGGCGTATCCCTTCAGTCAGCAGTGCTGGTGCCGTGAATCCCTCAGCGCAAGGGCACGATGTCTTCCACACCCAGGCGGGCGGCGTCTGCGGATTCGTCGTCCGGCTGTTGCTGGCTGAGGCGCTCCGCCTCCACCCGTGCAATGTAGTGCCTGACCTCATTCTCACGTTGGGCATCGCTCCAGCCAAGGACGTCACCCATCAGTTTAGCGACTACGGGCACGGCAGACACACCACGGTCCCAGGCCTCGATGGAAATCCTGGTCCGCCGCGTGAGGACGTCATTGACGTGGCGGGCGCCTTCGTGGCTTGCCGCGTACACCGCCTCAGCCTGCAGGTAGTCGTCGGCGCCGGGAATCGGTTCGGCAAGGGCGGGGTTCCCGGCGATGATGGCCAGCACCTCGGGCGTTAGGGAACCGTAACGGTTGAGCAGGTGCTCGATCCGGGCCACATGGACCCCTGATTCCTCTGCCGTGCGGTTTCGGCGGTTCCATGCGGCCTTGAAACCGCTGGCTCCGAGCAGCGGGATGGTTTCCGTGCAGCTCGGCGGTACGCGCTCGTCCATTGTCCGTGTTGCCTCATCCACCGCGTCCTTGGCCATGACCCGGTACGTGGTCCATTTTCCGCCGGCCACCACCACCAGGCCGGGGACGGGGTGTGCCACCACGTGCTCGCGTGACAGCTTGGCGGTGGAGTCGTTCTCCCCGGCCAGCAGCGGACGCAGGCCGGCGTACACGCCTTCCACGTCTTCCCGGGTGAGCGGGCGCTTGAGGACCTTGTTGACGTGTTCCAGGATGTAGTCGATGTCCTTGCTGGACGCGGCGGGATGGGCCTTGTCCAGATGCCAGTCGGTGTCGGTGGTGCCGATGATCCAGTGCCGTCCCCAGGGAATGACGAACAGCACCGACTTTTCGGTGCGCAGGATCAGGCCCACGGTGGACTGGAAACGGTCCCGCGGAACCACCAGGTGGATTCCCTTGGAGGCACGGACTTTAAGCTGTCCGCGCTCGGTGACCATGGCCTGGGTTTCGTCGGTCCAGACGCCGGTGGCGTTGATGACCTGCTTGGCCTTGATGTTGAACTGTGTCCCGTCCTCGTGGTTGACCACTTTGGCCCCCACCACGCGTTCACCTTCACGCAGGAAGTCCACCACGGCCATCTGGTTTACCGCATGGGCGCCGTAGTAGGCAGCTGTCCGGATGAGGTTGGCGCAGTATTTCGCGTCGTCCACCTGGCCGTCGTAGTACCGGATGGAGCCCACAAAGGCGTCGTCTTTCAGGCTCGGCGCCGCGCGCAGCGTGCCCCGTCTGCTGAGGTGTTTGTGGAACGGCACTCCCCTGCTGTGGCCGCTGGAGATGGACATGGCGTCGTAGAGTGCGATGCCGGCGCCTACGTAGGGACGCTCGAGGAAGGGCCTGGTCAGCGGGTACAGGAACGGCACCGGCCGGGCCAGGTGCGGCGCCAGTTCGGAGAGCAGCAGGCCGCGCTCCTGCAAAGCCTCCTTGACGAGGGCAAAGTCAAGCATTTCGAGGTAGCGCAGTCCGCCGTGGATGAGCTTTGAGGACCTGGAGGACGTACCGGCAGCCCAGTCGTTGGCCTCGACGATCCCCACGTCCAGTCCGCGGGTGACCGCGTCCAGGGCCGCACCGGTACCCACGATGCCGCCGCCGACAATCAGGATGTCCAGTTCCCGTCCCGGCTCGGCGGTGGCCCGCAGCCGCTGGATGGCTGCTTCCCTGGCTGCGGGGCCCAGGGCCCCGCCGTTAGCAGGAACACTCTTCATTGAACGCCTCCAGTGCCACTAGTCCCGGTCGTGAAACCACACTACTTCGTTGCGGGACGCTTGGGCAGGGCGGCAGGGAGCGATTGGCCCTGCCGCCGCACGTCAGTTCCCGGAGTAGGGGGAAACCACGACGTCGACCCGCTGGAATTCCTTCAGGTCCGAATAGCCGGTGGTGGCCATGGAGCGGCGGAGCGCGCCGATGAGGTTCGAGGTTCCGTTGGTGTGGTGGCCCGGTCCGAAAAGGACTTCTTCGAGCGGACCGACGGTACCAACGTTGGCGCGGTCACCGCGGGGAAGTTCCAGGTGGTGGGCTTCCTGGCCCCAGTGCCAGCCCTTGCCCGGTGCCTCTTCGGCGCGGGCGAGGGCGCTGCCCAGCATCACGGCGTCGGCGCCCATGGCGATTGCCTTGACGATGTCGCCGGAGGTGCCCATGCCGCCGTCGGCAATGACGTGGACGTAGCGGCCGCCGGACTCGTCCATGTAGTCGCGGCGGGCGGCAGCGACGTCGGATATTGCCGAGGCCATGGGCGAGTGGATGCCCAGGGCGCGGCGGGTGGTGGTGGTGGCGCCGCCGCCGAAGCCCACCAGCACGCCGGCGGCACCGGTGCGCATCAGGTGCAGCGCCGGCGTGTAGCCTGCCGCGCCGCCCACGATCACGGGGACGTCCAGTTCGTAGATGAACTGCTTGAGGTTCAGCGGCTCGTGGTCCTTGGAGACGTGCTCGGCGGACACGGTGGTTCCGCGGATGACGAAGATGTCGACACCGGCGGCCACCACGGTCTTGTAGTGCTCCTGCGTGCGCTGCGGGGTGAGGGATCCGGCCACGGTCACGCCGGCGGCGCGCATCTCGGCGAGGCGGGAGGTGATCAGTTCGGGCTGGATGGGGGCCTTGTACAGCTCCTGCATCCGCCCCGTCACGGCGGGGCTGTTGGTCTCGTCCTGCAGGGCACCGATTTCGTCGAGGATGGGCTGCGGGTCCTCGTACCGGGTCCAGAGGCCCTCGAGGTCGAGGACGCCGAGGCCGCCGAGCTTGCCCAGTGCGATGGCTGTGGCCGGGGACATGGCTGAATCCATGGGGGCTGCGATGACGGGCATGCTGAACTGGTAGGCGTCGATCTGCCAGGAGACGGAGACGTCCTTGGGGTCGCGGGTACGACGGTTGGGGACAATCGCAATGTCATCCAGGGAGTAGGCACGACGCCCACGCTTGCCACGGCCGATCTCGATCTCGTAAGTCACTGCTCTAGGTTATCCCAGCAGCAGTGCTGTCCTTGGCTACAGTGGGCCTTATGGGCAGGCGCTGGGTGTTTGACGGTCACATAGCGGGGCTTGGGACGGCTTCGGGACTGCGGGCCGTCGTGGGGGTCTGGCAGGTGTCCCCCTTCGGCGCGTTCTCTGACGTGATGGTTCAGCAGCCGTCAGGGCACCGTTTGCTGCTCGCGCCCACTGCGGAGGTGGCCCGTTTCATCTCCGACACCTACCGCTTCGACGAGGTCCGCGTGCTGCAGGTGCACACCACGTTGGCCCGGGACCTGCTGGCGGTCGACGCCGGCGCCCTGGCTGTCCGTGCCCGGCCCGGCCCGAGGACCCTCCTGGGCAGCACGCTGCGGGCAATCCCCCGGCCCCTCGCCGTCCACCCGCGCTGGCTGCGGGTGATCAGCCCGGTTGCCGCCGTTCTCAGCGGCGGTTCACATACCTCGGGGACCGCCGGGAGCGGCCGGCACGAGTATTACGGGGTGAGTGACCTGCGGACCATCAGTTCCGCCGTCGTCAGCTGGGACGGAGTGGACGCCGGGGCGCTGGCTCCCATCGTGCCGGCGGTGACCTTCGGCTTCAGCAGCGTCCCGCCGCAGCCGGGCCTTGCGCGGGTGCGCACCACCGTGGTGGAGTCCTAGACCCCTTCGGCTTCCTCTACGGGGATTTGGGATTCGAACATCCGGAAGTAGCGGCCGCGCAGCGCGACAAGCTCCTTGTGCGTGCCCTGTTCCACGATCCGGCCGTCCTCCAGCATGTACACGATGTCCGCCTTTTCGATGGTGGCGAGCCGGTGGCTGATGGCGATGATGGTGCTGCTGCGGTCCGCGAAGAGGCGGGTGAAGATGCGGTGCTCGGCGAGGGCATCGATGGCCGACGTCGGTTCGTCCATCACCATGAACGAGGCGTCCCGGTAGAAGTTGCGGGCCATTGCCAGCCGCTGCCATTGGCCGCCGGAGAGCCCGCTGCCTTTGCGGCCCCGGGGATCCTCCATCCAGTTGCTGACGTGGTTGTCCAGTCCGTTAGGCAGTTTGTTGATGAAGTCCAACGCTTCGGCATCCGCGGCGGCGCGTCGGATCCGCGCCTCGTCCCTGGGTGAGTCGACGTCGCCGAAGTAGATATTCTCGGCGGCCGTGGCGAACTCGTACTTGAGGAACTCCTGGCTCAGCACCGCGAGGTGCCTGTGCCAGGAGGTGACGTCGACGGCGGCGAGGTCAACGCCGTCGAGCATCACCTGGCCGGAATCCGGGCGGTAGAGTCCGGCCAGGATCCGGATCAGCGTGGACTTTCCCGCCCCGTTCTCCCCCACGATGGCGATGTGCTGGCCTTCGCTGATGGTCAGGCTGATCCCGCGGATCACCTCGATGTCGCTGCCCGTGTACGTGAAGCGGATGTCCTTCAGTTCCACGGTTTTCGGCGGCTCAAGCAGCGGGGGCGCGTGCTCGGAATGCACCGGCAGGGCCATAAACAGTTCATAGTCCTTGAGGTTCGCCAGGTCCTCGTCGATGGAGCTGAGCGAGGACACCAGGTTGTTGGCCGTGGACAGTGCCCGGCTGACGATCTGCTGCACATAGAGGAACTGGCCGACGGGCTGCGCGCGGGCGATGATCTGCCCCACCACCCAGATCAGCGAGACCACCTCCGCGCCGTACTGCAGGGCATCGGCGGCGAGCTGCTTGGGGATGTACCGCCGCTGGAAATCAAGACGGCGGCGCTCATCCGCGTCACGGAGACGGGAGCGGAGGTCCATCAGGAAACCCACGATGCCGTAGAGCCGCATCTCGGCGATGTGTTGCGGACGCAGCAGATTGGTTTCGATCATCCGGCGCTGCCGCCGGGAATCCACCTGCGTGTTCCAGTGCGCAATCTGTTCCCGGGACAGCTTGAACTGCAGGTAGACGCTGGGGACGATGGCGACCAGGACAATCACCGCAATCCACCAGCTGACCAGGAGCAAGGCGCCCACGGCAAGGATGACCGAGACGAGCTGGGTGAAGATCGCCGCGATCCGGTCCAGCACCCGGGCATAGGAGTCGGAAAACCGCTTGGCGCGGTCGTACAGGTCCACCGTTTCTTTGTCGTCGTAGCGCCAGAACTCGAGGGCAAGGAACCGCTCGTACATCTGGTCCCCGACGATGGCGCCCACCTTGAAGCTCATGAGCTGCTGGATGTAGCGGTCCACGCTGTTGAAGGCACCCCAGAAAAGACCCAGGGCGGCGGTGATGATGACGTAGACAATCGCGAGTTGGCCGGCTGCGGCGTCACCGGAGTATGCGGCAGCCAGCGCGGTGGTGGTGAGCGCAGCGAAGTAGGTGGTCACCAGCGGCAGCACAGCCGAAATCAGCGAGCCGAGCACTTTCATGACCACCGCGCCCGGGGAGGCCCGGAAACTGACCCGCAGGACCTGGGCTACCGCGCGGGCGTACGGACGAAGGGCCAGCCGTCGTTGCGGCTGGCCCTTCGTCCGGTCAGGAACCGTTGTCAGCGGGAACCGTAGTTCGGCGCCTCGACGGTCATCTGGATGTCGTGCGGGTGCGATTCCTTCAGCCCGGCGGAGGTGATCCGGACAAACTTGCCGCGGGCCTTCAGCTCAGGGATGGTGGGGGCGCCGGTGTAGAACATGGTCTGGCGCAGGCCGCCCACGAGCTGGTAGGCCACCGAAGCCAACGGCCCCCGGTACGCAACGCGGCCTTCGATGCCTTCGGGGATGAGCTTGTCATCGCCCGACACGTCGGCCTGGAAGTAGCGGTCCTTGGAGTAGGACGTGTTCTTGCCCCGGGACTGCATGGCACCCAGGGACCCCATGCCGCGGTAGGACTTGAACTGCTTGCCGTTGACGAAGATCAGCTCGCCCGGTGATTCGTCGCAGCCGGCCAGGAGGGAGCCGAGCATTACGGTGTCGGCGCCGGCCACCAGGGCCTTGCCGATGTCGCCGGAGTACTGCAGGCCGCCGTCGGCGATCAGCGGAACGCCGGCCGGAATGGCTGCCTTGGCGGATTCGTAGATGGCGGTGATCTGCGGAACGCCCACACCGGCCACTACGCGGGTGGTGCAGATGGAGCCCGGGCCGACGCCTACTTTGATGCCGTCAGCGCCGGAGTCGATCAGGGCCTGGGCGCCCTCGCGGGTGGCCGCCTGGCCGCCGATGACGTCAACGTGCGCCGCCACGGGATCGGACTTCAGGCGGCGGATCATGTCCAGCACGCCCTGGGAGTGGCCGTTGGCGGTGTCCACGAAGAGGGCATCGACGCCGGCATCAACCAGTGCCATGGCGCGCTCCCAGCCGTCCCCGAAGAATCCGATGGCGGCACCAACACGGAGCCGGCCCTCGTCGTCCTTGGTGGCCAGCGGGTACTGCTCCGCCTTGGTGAAGTCCTTGGTGGTGATCAGGCCCTTCAGCCGGCCCTGTTCATCCACCAGCGGCAGCTTTTCGATCTTGTTGGTGGCCAGCTTGTGCGAGGCTTCCTCACGGCTGATGCCGACGTGCCCGGTGACCAGGGGCATCTTGGTCATCACGTCGCTGACCAGCCGCAGCGGGAAGTCGGATTCGGGCACAAAGCGGGTGTCGCGGTTGGTAACAATGCCCAGCAGGCGGTTGTCCTGGTCCACCACCGGCAGGCCGGACACGCGGTACTGGGCGCAGAGATCATCCAGTTCGCGCAGCGTTGCCTCGGGCCGGATGGTCAGCGGGTTGGTGATCATCCCGGACTCGCTGCGCTTGACGCGGTCCACCTGGTCCGCCTGGTCAGCGATGGACAGGTTGCGGTGCACCACGCCCAGGCCGCCCTGGCGGGCCATGGCGATGGCCATCCGGGACTCCGTCACGGTGTCCATGGCAGCGGACAGCAAAGGGGTCTGCACGGTGATGCGCTTGGAGATCCGCGAGGAGGTGTCAGCTTCGGAGGGAATGACCTCGGTGTGACCCGGCAGGAGCAGGACGTCGTCGTAGGTCAGGCCGATGAAGCCAAAGGGGTTGTGTTCGGGCTCGGTCATGAATGCGCCTCTTACCTTGGTTGCTGTGTGGGTAGGGGTTGCAGCCGATGACCAGCCCGTCATTACGGGACTGGCCTGTGCAGGAGATCGGGACCACCACGACGTGCGGCGCTCCGGATTCAGAAAGTGTTGAGTAAATATTAGAACCTCCGCGCCGATCCCCCTATTCCATGCCGGCAGTGTGAGCAACCACACGCCCCACCCGCTCCCTAGCCTCGCAAGCTCGGCCAGGGCACCCTGCGGGCGTGGGCCCAGCCACCCGCTCCCTAGCCTCCCGAGGCCGTCCCGGCTCCCTGCCCTCGCAAGCTCGGGCGGGGCCCTACGCCGGAACGGCCAAGACCAGAAAGCGTGCGGTCAGTTCCAGCCTGTCGCGGCCAGGAGCCGCTGTTCGAACATGGGGATCATGGTTTCCACATAGGTCCGGGTGAGGTGGTTGTCGTCCTTGTAGACGTAGACATTTCCCACCACGCCCGGGCAGATGCCGCGCGCGCAGATGAAGTCGCTCAGATCCATCAGGTACAGCCCCTCGATGTGGCCGGAGTAGCTTTCGAGCGGAGAGGGGTTCACCAGGGATTCTTCCAGGGACACGCTGCATTCGGGGGCGTCCGGGCCGTTGCGCTGAATGCACTCGGGCATGTTGAAGGTAAAGCGGGGGTTGTCCCGGATGCCGATGATCCCGATCCCGGCGTCCGCAAACGGCCGGACGCCCGCCAGGTAACCCGGGACTTCGGTTTCGAACGGGGCCTCCTCATGGGTCAGTGACGCCACCGTAAACACTGCGTCGGGCTTGTGTTCCAGGACGTAGGCCGCGCTGGACCGGTTGTAGGCGTTGCACTCCGCGTTCCGTTCCACTGACTCGGCCCCGAAGCGGCACGCCGGCATCAGCAGCGTTACCAGTTCCCAGTCCCGTGCAGCCGCTATCGGCGCCAGCGCAGCCAGGTACTGCTGGGAGTGGGAGTCGCCAAGCACCACAATGCGTTTGGTGACCTCCCCTTCCGGAACCTCCTGCCGGCAGCCTTCGAGGACGGGGTCGCTGGTGGCGTTGGCACCGGTGCAGGGGGCATGGATTCCAGCCCAGTCGCTGTCCAGCGCGGCCGGCCCCGGAATGATCCTGGCGTCAGGAGCAGGCACCGGGGCGTTCTCCGGGTTCAGTGCCGCCGCCCCTGGCGTCAGCTCGCGCGGCTGGGCCGCCGTCGCGCTTTCCTCCGCGGTGAGCGTAGTCTGCCAGACGGCCACGGGGCCGGCGAGGACGGCACCACAGGCAGCAATGACGACGGCGGTGCGCCAGGCCCGGCGTTTCGGCCAGTGCCAGTCGCGGAGCGGCTTCTCAACGAAGCGGGTGGTGAGGACAGCGAGGACAACCGACGCGCCGACGATTCCCAGTCCCTGGGTAAGGTTGGGTGCCTCCACGCCGGTGGCTGCGAGCGCAAGCACCAGGACGGGCCAGTGCCACAAGTACAGTGCGTAGGAATTGTCCCCCAGCGCCACCAGCGGCTTGCTGCTGAGGATCCTGTCCACGCCGAAGCGGCTGCCGGTTTGTCCCGCAACGATGATCGCAGCCGCGGCGAGGGTTGGCCACAGTGCGACGTACCCGGGGAAGGACCGGTCCACGGTCAGCAGCAGGCCGCAGGAGACCATGGCTGCCAGCCCGGCCCAGCCCAGGATGACCCTCAGGGCCCGGGCAGGCTTGAGGTGGGGCAGCGCCAGGGCAAGAAGTGAGCCCAGTGCGAACTCCCAAAGGCGGGCCCTGGTGTCGAAGTAGGCATACGCCTGGTTCGTTGCGGTCTGCTCCACGGAGTAGGCCAGCGAAAAAGCGAAGACCGCACCGAAGACCAGGGCCAGCAGTCCCCGGTAATTCACCCCGCCGAACGCCGGGAGGCGGCGCAGCAGCGCCCACAGCGCTGCAGTGCCCGCGAAGATCAGCGGCCACAGGATGAACACCTGGCCCTGGATGGACAACGACCAGAAGTGCTGGAGCGGGCTGGCTCCGGCGCGATCCTGGGCGTAGTAGTCAACAGCGGTATCAGCGAGCAGCCAGTTCTGGCTGTACAGCAGCGACGCCCAGGCCTGGTCCAGCACCTGCGGCCAGCGGCTCTGTGGAAGGATCAGCCAGGTCCCGGCAAGGACGCCGAGGATAACCACAACCGCGGCCGGCAGCAGCCGCTTGAACAGGTGCAGCCAGTGTCCCAGGAGCCCGAAGGGCCGCCCTGATTCGGCTTTCCGGACAAACGAAAGCGTCAGCAGGAAAGCCGAAATCAGCAGGAAAATGTCCACCCCGCCGGACACCCGGCCCAGCCACACGTGGTAGGCAACCACCATGAGCACAGCGAGCGCCCGGAGCCCCTGAACCTCGGGCCGGAATGTTGGTTTCCTGCCCTTGGCATCGGCCCCGGAAAGCGGTTTGGCTGCAACCGCTGTTCTCGCTACTGACACAAAAGACCTCACAGGCGCATCGACAAAACGTCAATTTTACCCGGTTGGGGTATTTTCCCGGCCAGGTTCGCGACCCCGGCGCGCCCGGCGCACCTCAGGCACAGGCGGCGTGGCAGGTACCTCGCGGACCCTTGCCGTATCTCCGGTCGCAGTTGAGCGCGGGGCCAGGGGGCTCCATTTCCGGCTACGAACGCAACAGCGCCCGCAGTGTCTGGATCGTGTCGGCTTCGGCAGGCGTCTTGTCGTCGCGGTAGCGCTTCACGCGGGCGAACCGCAGTGCAATTCCGCCGGGATAGCGCGAAGAAGACTGGACGCCGTCGATTGCGATCTCCACCACGGTGATGGGCTCCACCCAGACGGTGCCCGCGGTGCGCCGGACTTCGAGCTCCTGGAAGCGCTCCGTCTGCCACCGCAGCAGCGCGTCGGTGAGGCCCTTGAAAGTCTTACCGACCATCACGTAGCCGCCGGGTTCGCCGAACTCGCCTGCAGAGTCGAGGGCTCCGAGGTGCAGGTTCGACAGCAGCCCGGTGCGCCGTCCTGACCCCCACTCGCACGCGAGCACCACCAGGTCGTAGGTGAGCACCGGCTTCACCTTGATCCAGTTGGAACCCCGCCGGCCGGCCGCGTAGGCCGATCCAATCGCCTTCACCACCACGCCCTCATGGCCCGCGGCGAGAGCATCCCGCGCCACTTTTTCGGCGACGGCCGCCTCCGCCGTGATCTCCCCGGGGATCCGGTATCCGGGGGCGATGCCTTCGAGCACCTTGATGCGGGTCGAAAGCGGCTCGTCGAGCAGGTCGCGCCCGTCGAGGTGCAGCACGTCGAAGAACCACGGATGCAGCAAGGTGGCGCGCGCGCCGTCCGCCCCGAACCGGGACATGGTCTCCTGGAACGGCCGCGGGCCGCCGTCCTCGTTGAGGGCGAGGGTCTCGCCGTCCAGGATCACATCCCGCACGGGCAGGCGGCGCACCACGTCGGCCACCTCGGGCAGGCGATGGGTCACCTCGGCAAGGGTGCGGGTAAAGATGCGCACACCGTCGCCGAGGCGATGCACCTGGATCCGCGCGCCGTCGAGCTTGAATTCCACCGATGCCTCCCCTGTGACTTCCAGCGCCGCGCCGGCGCTGGCCGCGGTTGAGGCGAGCATGGGCTGCACCGGGCGGCCCACCGCCAGGCCGACGGCGTCGAGTTGCTCCATGGTGCCGGTCAGCGCCAGAAGGGCGGTCTCGCCAAGATCGCCGGAGAGCATGGCCGCACGGCGAACGGCGTCCAGGGGCCGGTCGGCGGCACGGGCAATGGCATCGGCGAGAATACCCTCAAGCGCACCGGTCCGCAGTTCGCCGAGCAGCACACCGGAGATGAAGGCCTGCTCGCGCTCCGTGGCTGCCGCCGTCAGCGTCCGGAGGGTGGCCGCGCGCTCCGCTGCAGATCCTGCGCCTGAGGTCACGAGCAGCCGGTTCAGCGCCGCGTCGAGATCGGCGATGGTAAGGCCCGGTTCAGCGGCGGGCTCCCCCATGGCCGCTGACATCCCGCGCCAACCGACTCCCACCCGGCCCTGCCGCGGCCTGGCACTCAGCAGGCCCACCGCCGTCGTGATCTCCCCGGGGTCCAGCCGGCGCAGCAGGTCCGCCAAAGCCTCCACCTTCGCGAGCCTGGAACGGGTGGACGCGACGGCTTCCGTGGTTTTTACAAGCTCATCGAGCAGCATGGCAACAGTGTGCCACGGCTCTTGTGCCGGGTGGCTGATGCTGGACAGTGCGGGGAGGCAGTTCCAGACTGGACGGATGGGAATCATCGTCGCAAACCTGTTCCTCACCCTTGACGGCGTCTACCAGGGGCCCGGCGGCCGCGAGGAGGACAGTGAGGGCGGCTTCGCGTTCGGCGGCTGGCAGGCGCCGGTGAACGACGACGAGGCCGACGCTGCCATCGAAGCCGAGATCGACCGGATCGACGCGCTGCTTCTCGGCCGGAAGACCTACGACATCTTCGCGGGCTACTGGCCGCACCAGTCCGACAAGGTTGGCGGCACGCTCAACCGGGTGCCCAAGTTCGTTGTCTCCAACACCCTGACGGCTCCGGCTTGGGCGGGCACAACCGTCCTGCCGGACGCCACGGCCGCGGGCCGGCTCAGAGAGGAGTACAACCAGGTGCACATGTTCGGCAGCGGCGTCCTCATCCGTTCACTGCTCGCCGCGGACGTTCTGGACCGCCTGCACCTCTGGCTCTATCCGGTGACCCTCGGACAGGGCAAACGCCTCTTCGACGCCGGCACCATCCCTTCCTCCTTCCGCCTCCTCGAGCCGGCCCGCAGCTTCCCGAAAGGGGCGGTGTCGCTGGTTTACGAGCGGGCGGGCGATGTTGAGACGCGCGACATGGGGTAAATGTGATGGGAAAGGTTTGGGGCGGGTGGACGAACTGGTCTTGTCCACGGCACCGGTGATCCTTGGCGCCGGCAATCGCCGTTCGACGGGTTCGATCACGACGTCGACCTTGAAATCATTAAAACTGTTAGTTCAGGTTTGCAGTCCAACGCCCCATCAGCTCCTGAAGCTTTCCATCCAACGCCCCATCAGCTCCTGCGGCTTTCCGTCCAACGCCCCATCAGCTCCTGCGGCTTTCGGTCCAACGCCCCATCAGCCCCTGCGGCTTTCGGCTCATCGCTCCATCACTAACTAATGAAGCCCGACGGCGTTGCTCCCGCAGGCATATGCTTTCGGCGCCTTCGGTTCACCCAACGGTGATGGAGGCTTGCCCGATTGCTGCAGGACGTGATGGAGGGTTGCCGGATTTGCTTCAGGACCTGATGGCGGGTTGCCCGATTTGCTGCAGGACGTGATGGAGCGTCCGACGGCACCAAAAAACCGGCCCAGCTGCACGCTGGACCGGTTCTTTGTGTATGCAGACGTGCTGCGGAGGCTGCAGCCTAGTGGCTGTGGCCTGCGTGCTCGTCTTCCTCGGCAGGCTTCTCGACAACAAGGGTCTCGGTGGTGAGAACCAGTGCTGCGATGGAGGCTGCGTTGCGGAGGGCTGCGCGGGTGACCTTGACGGGGTCGATGACGCCGGCGCCGATCAGGTCCTCGTACTCGCCCGTCTTGGCGTTGAAGCCGTTATTGGTTTCGAGTTCGGCAACCTTGGCGGTGATGACGTAGCCGTCGAAGCCGGCGTTCTGGGCGATCCAGCGCAGCGGCTGGACCAGGGCGCGGCGGACAATGCCCACAGCAGCGGCGGCGTCGCCTTCGAGTGCCTTGACGGCCGGGTCCTCATCCAGTGCCTTGAGGGCGTGGATCAGGGCGGAGCCGCCACCGGCGACGATGCCTTCTTCGAGGGCAGCGCGGGTGGAGGAAACAGCGTCCTCGATGCGGTGCTTCTTTTCCTTCAGCTCAACCTCGGTGGCTGCGCCGACCTTGATCACGCCGATGCCGCCGGCCAGCTTGGCCAGGCGCTCCTGGAGCTTTTCGCGGTCCCAGTCGGAGTCGGTGCGGGTCAGCTCGGCACGGAGCTGGGCAACGCGTGCTGCCACGTCTTCTGCCGAACCGGCGCCGTCCACGATGGTGGTGTTGTCCTTGGTGACCGTGATCCGGCGGGCGGTACCCAGCACCTCAAGGCCAACGGTGTCCAGGCTCAGGCCCAGTTCCGGCGAGACAACCTGCGCACCGGTGAGGGTGGCGATGTCCTGCAGCATGGCCTTGCGGCGGTCGCCGAAGCCCGGAGCCTTGACGGCAACAACATTCAGGGTGCCGCGGATGCGGTTGACGATCAGCGTGGACAGGGCCTCGCCCTCGACGTCCTCAGCGATGATGAACAGCGGCTTGGAGCTCTGCAGCGCCTTTTCCAGCAGCGGCAGGAATTCCTGCACTGAGGAGATCTTGCCCTGGTTGATCAGGATAAGGGCGTCCTCGAGGACGGCTTCCTGGCGCTCTGCGTCGGTGACGAAGTACGGGGACAGGTAGCCCTTGTCGAACTGCATGCCCTCGGTGAGGACCAGTTCGGTCTGCGTCGTGGAGGACTCTTCGATGGTGATCACACCATCCTTGCCAACCTTGCCAAATGCCTCGGCGAGGAGCTCGCCGATTTCTTCGCTCTGGGCGGAGATTGCCGCAACGCTGGCCACCTGGGTGCCTTCGACGGGGCGGGCGTTCTCCAGCAGGCGGGCAGCAACGGCTTCGACGGAAACCTCGATGCCGCGCTTGATCTGGCCGGGAGCGGCACCTGCCGCTACGTTGCGCAGGCCTTCCTTGACCAGGGCCTGGGCCAGAACCGTTGCGGTGGTGGTGCCGTCGCCGGCAACATCGTTGGTCTTGGTGGCGACTTCCTTGGCCAGCTGGGCGCCAAGGTTCTCGTACGGGTCGTCCAGCTCAACTTCGCGGGCGATGGTGACGCCGTCGTTCGTGATGGTGGGAGCGCCCCACTTCTTGTCCAGGACGACGTTGCGGCCGCGCGGGCCGAGCGTCACCTTGACGGTGTTGGCGAGCTTATCAATGCCGGCTTCAAGAGACCGGCGGGCAGCGTCGTTAAACGCAAGCTGCTTTGCCATGGTTTTGTCCTTTCAAGACAGAACCCCGCGCAGCTGACCAGCAGAACGCATGACCAGCGGCACGGGGATCCGGGGAGTTACTTTACGACGATCGCCAGGACGTCGCGGGCGGACAGTACGAGGTACTCGGTGCCGCTGTGCTTGACTTCGGTTCCGCCGTACTTGGAGTAGATAACAACGTCGCCCTCAGCAACGTCGAGCGGGACGCGGTTGCCGTTGTCGTCAAAGCGGCCGGGGCCTACTGCAACAACTTCGCCTTCCTGGGGCTTCTCCTGCGCGGAGTCCGGGATAACCAGGCCGGAAGCCGTGGTCTGCTCGGCTTCGAGCGGGCGGACAACAATACGATCCTCAAGAGGCTTAATAGAGACCGACACTCGGACCTCTCCTTTTCGTCAGCAAATTCGTGGACTGGAAAGCTTTCCGCCGTGGCTGGCAAACCGTCGTCGCGGTGCCGGCAGCAGCCTGGCTGGCAGCTCTTCATGTGTTAGCACCCTCCTAGGGAGAGTGCTAATGAAGACTCTATGTAAGGGTTAGCACTCGGTCAAGGCGAGTGCCAGCGTTTCGTCATTCGCGAACTTCCCGCATGTACATTTGAGCGGTGCGAGCTGCCGTTTACCTGATCCTTGCCAACCTTTTCTGGGCCGGAAATTTTGTGGTCGGCCAGGCCGCCATGAAGACCATGGAGCCGCTCCAGCTGACGTTCTGGCGGTGGGTGCTGGCCGCCGTGCCGTTGCTGGTACTGGCCCATGCGGTGGAGCGGCCGGACTGGCGGGCTGTCCTGCGCCGCTGGCCGGTCCTGCTGCTCCTGAGTTCCCTGGGCATGAGCGGCTACACCCTGTTGCTCTACAGCGCCCTGCAGAACACCTCTGCCCTGAACGCGTCCCTGGTGACGGCCGCGAACCCGGCGCTGATCATGGTGCTGGCCGTGGTCCTCCTCCGGGACAGGCCGCGCCCGCTGAGCTGGGTGGGGATCGGCCTGGGCCTCCTCGGAGTCCTGCTGGTGCTCACCGGCGGCGAGCTGCAGCGCCTGCTGACGTTTTCCATCAATAGGGGCGAGCTGCTGATCCTTGGGGCCATCACCGTCTGGGGGCTGTACACGATCATCGCCCGCAGGCTGAGCATCCCCGCCATCACCTCCACGGCAGTTCAGGTGGCGATGGCGGCCGTGGTCCTGACCCCGCTCGCCCTCGTGACGGGCGCCGGCCTGCCGGGGACCCCTTCGGAGGGCTGGTCCCTGGCGTTCATCGCACTGTTTCCTTCACTGGGTTCCTACCTGCTCTGGAACCTTGCCCTGAAGCGGACCACCGCGGCCAACGCCGGCAACTACCTGAACCTCATCGCGGTGTTCACCGCTATCATCACCGTGGCCCTGGGTCAGTCCGTCACTGTGCCGCAGATGATCGGCGGCGTCCTAGTCATTTCCGGGGTGTTGCTCACCAGTGCCGGCGGAAAGGCGCCTCAGCGTCCCAGGTCATCGAAGTCGACGTCCTCCCCGCCCTCACCTTCGCCGGCGGCCGAACCCCGCCCGCGGTAAAGCACCACCGCCGCCCCTGCCGCCGTCAGCAGGGAAGCAACCAGAACGGCGATGCTGCCGGCACGGGCACCGGCGTAAAGCCCGCGGATGTCCCGCGCTTCCTGGGTGTCACCGGCGATGTCGTCACCGCCCACAGAGTAGACAGTGGCGTTGAACGTATCGAGGAAAAAGATCACCACCAGGAGCCCGATGCACACCACCGCCACCAGGGATCCGGCGATCAGTGCCGGCCGGGCAAATCTGGCGGGGCCCCTGTCCCTGGCTCGTTCTCCGGACTGCTCGGGACCTGCGCTCTCTTCCATGCTTTCAACACTATCCGCATCCCGCCGGACCCTCCTCCACTAGGCTGGAACGCATGTCTCACGCTCCCCAGGACCAGATCGCGCCGCTGCTCACCCCCGAGGGATGGGACCTTTTGGCGTCTTTGGGGCCCTACCAGGAGGACACGTCGTTCGAACTGAACTCCGCCCTGCGCAAGGCCGGGCACTCCCCCGCCATGGTCTCGGCCGTCCTGACCCAGTCCAGGCTCCGCACCAGGGCCGAAGCCAAGTTCGGTGAATTCGCCCGGAGCATGCTGTTCACCCAGGCCGGCCTGGAGCAGGCAACCAGGCTGAACGTGGCCGCCCGGCACGCCCAGCGGTTTGCCGAGGCCGGGATCAAGCACGTGGCGGACCTGGGCTGCGGCCTGGCCGCGGACTCACTGGCGCTGGCGTCGATGGACATCACCGTGACGGCGGTGGAAATGGACGAGACCACCGCCGCCTGCGCCACGGTGAACCTCATCCCCTTCCCCAACGCCACCGTGGTCCATGCAGATGCCACCGCCGTTCCGCTGGACGGGATCGACGGCGTCTGGCTGGATCCTGCGCGGCGGGTCACCTCCACCTCCGGAACCAAGCGCATCTGGGACCCCGAAGCCTTTTCGCCGCCGCTGTCCTTTGTCCAGTCCCTGGCGGCCTCCGGCCGGGCGGTCGGCGTCAAAATGGGACCGGGGATGCCGCATGATTCGGTACCCGCGGACTGCGAAGCCCAGTGGGTTTCAGTGTCCGGGGATGTCACCGAAGTGGCCCTGTGGTTCAATGCCGTCCGGCGGCCCGGAGTCCGCAGGGCAGCTCTGGTCCTGGGTAGCGAAGGTGCGGCGGAACTGACCAGCGGCGAGGATTTCGGCGCAGGACCCGCAGCCCAGGTGGGTCCGGTGAAGGGCTACCTGTACGAGCCGGACGGTGCAGTGATCCGCGCGGGGCTGGTGGCAGACGTCGCGCTGCAGCTGGGCGGGCACCTGGTGGATGAACACATTGCCTACATCTGCGCACCGCAGCTGGTGGACACCCCCTTCGCACGGGCCTACAAAGTGCTGGACGTGATGCCGTACAACGTCAAGGCGCTCAAGGCGTGGGTGAAGGCGGAGGGAATCGGAGTGCTGGACATCAAGAAACGCGGCACCGCCGTCACTCCTGAGGAACTCCGCAAACAGTTGCTGCCCGGCGGCAAGAACGCAGGCAGCAAGAAGGGCGGCAACAAAACAGCCACCCTGGTCCTGACCCGCATCGGGGAGGACAGGGTGGCCATCGTGGTGGAGCCGGCCTAAAAAGCGCTACTGGGCGCGCATGAACTCCTCGGCGGCTCGGACCTGCCCAGCCGTGGGCCGGACCCCGGTGTACAGCACGAACTGCTCCAGCGCCTGGATCGTGGCCACCTCTGCTCCGGTGATGACCGGTTTCCCGGAAGCCCGCGCCGCCTTGATCAGCGGGGTTTCGGCCGGCAGGGCAACCACGTCGAAAACAACCTGCGCGGCGTCGATGGTTTGCTGCGGGAACGCCAGGCTGTCCGCTTCGGCACCCCCTGCCATACCAATAGGGGTCACGTTGATGATCAGGTCTGCCGTCCCGCCGTCGAGCGCCGGACGCCACTGGAAGCCGTACTGCTCGGCGAGCGCCCGCCCGGTGGTCTCGTTCCGGGCAAGGACCGTGACATCAGAGAACCCGGCATCACGCAGCGCGGCGACGGTGGCCTTGGCCATGCCGCCCGCACCCTGCACCAGGACCGAGGAGCTGGTGGGCACGGAGTTGGAGGCCAGCAGCTGTTCGATCGCTGTGTAGTCGGTGTTGTAGGCCACCAGGCGTCCGTCGGTATTCACGATGGTGTTCACAGAGTCGATGGCCTTGGCCGAGGGATCCATGTCGTCCACGAGGGCAATGACGTCCTCCTTGTATGGCATGGAGATGGCGCACCCGCGGATGCCCAGCCCCCTGACTCCGGCGATGGCCTGCTCCAGGTTGGTGGGGGCGAACGCCTTGTAGATCCAGTTCAGGTCCAGCTGCTCGTACAGGTGGTTGTGGAAGCGGGTCCCGTTGTTGCTGGGCCGGGCCGAGAGCGAGATGCAGAGGGTCATGTCTTTATTCAGAATGGGCACCTGACCATTAAACCCACACTCCCCCAACTGGGTAGCGCCAACTGTCGTTGTGAGCCGCCGAAACGACAGTTGACGCTACCTACTCGGGATCAGGGGCAGCCGGTTCCCGCGGGATAGCTTCCGACGGCGGCGGGCAGCTTCCCGGGTGCCGGCGCCGTCCCGGCCAGGACGGCGGCGAGGGCGTCGAAGGCGCCCTGGCTGCGGCCGTAGAGCGCCACCTTGACCGGGGCCGCGGAGTGCTGCAGCGGCCAGGGTGCGTCGAGGGCGACCGCGATGTCTCCGCCTGCGGGCCGTCCGCCGTACGGGATGAGGCTGACCAGGGGTCCGGAGCCGAGGGCGAGGCCGGCACGCGCCGCAGCATCCGCAAAGCGCGCCCTGTCCGCCGGGCTGCCGCCTGTGACCCTGACGGCACCGGGCGCCAGGGCACCGCCGCAGTGGCCGGACAGGACAGTGACGGCGGCGGCGGACACCTTGGCCGCGAGCGCGGCCCCGCTGCCGGCCGGAGCGCCGGTTGGGGCGCCGGTCCCCGCAGCTGTCCGGGCGTGCCAGGTCATCATGGTTGCCACCCGCAGGGCCGCTTCATCCAGCCGGGCCGCAGGCAGCCTGCCGGTGGCCACAGCGTGGACAATCGCGGCATGGGCTTGGCCGACGTCGGCAGGCATCAGCAGCAGGTCGGCCCCCGCGGCAAGGGCCATCACGGCCGCGGACCCGGCCGGGTACTGCTTGTGCACTGCCCCCATGTTCAGGGCATCAGTCACGGCCACCCCCTTGAAGCCCAGTCCCCGCAGCGCCGCATACGTGGGTTGGGAGAGCGACGCCGGCACTCCGGGTTCCCAGGCGGGCACTGCTATGTGGCCGGTCATTACCATCGGCGCTCCGGCCGCGATGGCGGCCTGGAAGGGCTTCCAGTCGCGGGCGGCCAGTTCCGGCAGGGTGGCCGGCTGCGTGGGAAGGTTCAGGTGGGAATCAGTGGTCACGGACCCGTGCCCGGGGAAGTGCTTGACGGTGGGAAGGACGCCCGCGGCCAGCATTCCCTGGGCGAAGGCCACTCCGAGGGTGGCAGCCGCGTCAGGGTCCGCCGACATGGACCGGGCACCGATGGTGGGATCCGCCGGCCCGATGGTCACATCGGTATCCGGGGCAAAGTCGGTGTTGAAACCGAGAGGCACCAGTTCTCCGGCGAGCCCCTGCCCGGCCTCCTTGGTCAAGGCTGGGCTGCCTGCGGCGCCGTAGCTCATGGGGGCCGGCCACTCCGTCAGCGGCGCATTCAGGCGCGCCACTATCCCGCCCTCCTGGTCCACACCGATCATTCCCGGCCAAGGCCTGCCGTCAGCTGTTGCCGCCGTTGCCAGCCGCTGATTGACCGCGGCCATGGCGGCGAGGTCCACTCTCCCCTGCGGATCCAACGGCACGTTGTCGCCCATGATGATGGACCCGGCAAGGTGCAGGCGTTCGACGACGGCCGCATGGGCCTGTGCGTCAGTCCCGGTGAAGAACGGAAGGAGGACCTGTCCGGCCTTCTGTTCCGGCGACATCGCCGCCACGGCAGCGGCTGCGGCGTCCTGGTCCCGCTGCTGGGGGCCCCACCCCAGCGGCCGGGAACCGGGGTCGGGAGTCACGGCAGGTGAGGGGGAAGCGGTGGCGGGTGACGGCGTCGTGCTCGGTGATGCGGAAGGTGCGGCCGGCGTCGAGGGTGACGCCTGCCGGGCAGGAGCAGGAGCGGCGGTACAGGAGGCAAGTGCCACGGCCGCGGATGCTGCGGCCAGGACGGGGAAGGATTTGTGAAAACTGTCACGCAGGTGTTGGAACGGGGCCATCAATACGATGCTACCCCTGCACTAGACTTGAAACACCCGTGCGCCTGCCAGCAGCAGCCTGTCAGCGACGTGCTCAGCGGCAAACCGGACAGTGAGGATACGTGTGAAGATTGACTTCGCTTCTTCGAGGCAGTCAACCCTCGGTGTTGAATGGGAACTCGCGCTGGTGGACGGCCGGACCGGCGAGCTCGCCTCCGTAGCCAACGAGGTACTCCGTGGCGTGGCGTCCCGCCACCCGGAACTCAACGAAGATGACGAGCACCCGCACATCAAGCAGGAACTGCTGCTGAACACCGTGGAGCTGGTCACCGGCATCTGCGAAACCGCGGGTCAGGCGAAGGAGGACCTCACCCGGTCCCTCGCCGCCGTCCGGGAAATCACCGATCCGATGGGCGTGGAGCTGTTCTGCGCCGGAAGCCACCCGTTCAGCCCGCCGCAGCTGCAGCCCGTGACGGACAAGGCCCGCTACGCAAAACTTATTGACCGCACCCAGTGGTGGGGCCGCCAGATGGTCATCTACGGCGTGCACGTCCACGTGGGGCTGGACCGCCGCGAGAAGGCGCTTCCGGTGCTGGACGGGCTGGTCAACTACTTCCCGCACTTCCAGGCGCTCTCGGCGTCGAGCCCTTTCTGGGGCGGCGAGGACACTGGCTACGCATCACAGCGGGCCCTGATGTTCCAGCAGCTGCCCACGGCCGGCCTGCCCTTCCAGTTCAACTCGTGGGGGGAATACGAGTCCTATGTGCAGGACATGTTCACCACCGGCGTGATCGACACCCTCTCGGAAATCCGGTGGGACATCCGGCCGGTACCGAACCTTGGCACCATCGAGATGCGCATCTGCGACGGCCTGGCCACGCTGGAGGAAGTGGGCGCCATTGCCGCGCTCACCCAGTGCCTGGTGGACGAGTTTTCCACCACCCTGGACAACGGCGGAACCATTCCCACCATGCCGCCGTGGCACGTCCAGGAGAACAAGTGGCGGGCAGCCCGCTACGGCATGGACGCCATCATCATCCTGGATGCCGCCGGCAAGGAGCAACTGGTCACCGAGCACCTGCTGGAGACCCTGAACCGGCTGGAGCCCGTGGCAGCCAAGCTGGGCTGCCAGGACGAGCTCGCCGACGTCGAAAAGATCATCCGCCGCGGCGCCGGCTACCAGCGCCAGCGCCGGGTAGCCGAGGAGCACGGCGGGGACCTCCAGGCCGTGGTCCTGGATCTGGTCAAGCAGATGCGCAACGGCCCCACCGCCTGATTTATATTGCGTTGACCTATCAGTTTTGGTCCCCAAACGCGTGTTTTGGGAACCAAAACTGATAGGTCAAGTGGAGTTCAGGCGGGGAGCGACACGCTTGTGACCGGCAGCGAGGAATCAGGGGCGAAGCGGATTCCGCTCGGCTTTACCCCCGCCATCACCAATTGCGCGCCCAGCGCCGCCACCATGGCGCCGTTGTCGGTGCACAGCTCCAGCGGCGGCACATGCAGCCTGATTCCGGCGGAGGCGCAGCGCTGGCCCGTCAGCTCGCGCAGGCGCGAGTTTGCCGCCACCCCGCCGCCGAGCAGCACGTCCTTGATGCCGTGCTCCCGGCAGGCCAGTACGGCCTTGGAGGAGATGATGTCCACCACGGCTTCCTGGAACGCGGCCGCGATGTCGGCCACCGGGACTTCCTGATCGCGGGCCTCGAACTGTTCAACGCACCGGGCCACCGCGGTCTTGAGCCCGCTGAAGGACCAGTCGTAGCGGTGCGGGCCCGGCTCTTCGGCTGTTCCCATGTACTTGGGCTGGCTGAGGCCGCGGGGGAAGCGAATGGACTTGGGGTTGCCGGTGCGGGCCACCTTGTCGATGGCGGGCCCGCCGGGGTAGCCCAGCCCCAGGATGCGGGCCACCTTGTCGTAGGCTTCGCCGGCGGCGTCGTCGATGGTGGAGCCGAGCAGGACCACGTCGTCGGTGATGCTGTTGATTTTCAGGATCTCGGTGTGCCCGCCGGACACCAGCAGGGCGCCAAGGTTTTCGGGCAGCCGCGGCGCCTGCCCTTCCTTACCGTCCAGCAGCCCCACGCCCACGTGCGCCACGAGGTGGTTGATGGCATACAACGGCTTGCCGGTAGCCACGGCCAGCGCCTTCGCGGCGCAGACCCCCACCATCAGGGCGCCGGCCAGGCCGGGGCCGGAAGTGACGGCGATCGCATCCACGTCGTCCAGGCCCACCCCGGCGTCGGACAGCGACTGCTCGAGGGTGGGCACGAAGGCGTCGAGGTGCGCGCGTGAAGCAATTTCCGGGATGACCCCGCCGAACCGGACATGCTCATCCATCGACGAGGACACCGTGTTGGTCAGGAGGGTGGTCCCCCGGACAAGGCCCACCCCCGTCTCGTCGCAGGACGATTCGATGCCCAGCACCAATGGCTGCGAGCGGTTCATGGCTGGTCTGCTTCCGTTGAGGTGTCGTCTCCTTCGCAAGCCTTGCCGGCAAGCTGGAGCCGCATGATGAGGGCGTCCACGCCGTCGCGATAGTAGCGAGGCCGGATGTGGATCTGTTCGAAGCCGAAGCGCCGGTAGAGCTGCTGGGCGCGGGGATTGTCGGCACGGACCTCCAGCAGGAGGTCCGCCGCGTGCCTGCTGCGCGCCTCCTCGATGAGGCGGGTCAGCAGCGTGGTGCCGATGCCGCGGCCTTCGTATTCCGGGACGACGGCGATGGTCTGCACGTCGGCGATGGGTTCGATGCACATCAGCCCGGCGTAGCCCACAATGCCGGTGCTGCTCTCCGCCACCAGATATTGGCGGGTCTCCGGCTGGGACAGCTCGTCGTAGAACATCTGCAGGGGCCAGGCATCCACGGGGAAAAGCCGCTGTTCCAGGACGCTGACGGCAATCACGTCCTCGGGGGTCATCCCGCGCACGGAGACGCCATGGCTGCTGATGTCCGGGGCGGTAATCACAGCGCCCTCTTCCTGGGTCCGGGGACCTGCGCGTCTGATTCGCGGAGGTACAAGGGGGTGGAATCCAGGAGCTTACCGCCGCCTGCGAGCCTGGCCAGGGCGAACTGGCCCAGGTAGAGGGCATCCGGCTGTTCGGCTGCAAACTCCGGGTCCGCCTTCAGGGTCTCTGCATACAGCCCGGCGCCTGCACCATAGGCCGGCAGGTCCGGCAGGTCCGCGGCGAAGCCAACATGCGGGCCGTCCTCCAGCACGGGAAGCTGGCCTTCGGCGAGGCGGTAGCGCGCCCAGTAGACCTCTTTGCGCCGCGCGTCCGTCACCACCAGGAACTCGGGGGCGGCGGCGGTGGACTCGGCGACTTCCAAAGCAACGGCGTCCAGGCTCATCAGCCCATGGAGGGGTTTGCCCCAGACGAAGGACAGGGTGCGCGCTGTGGCGATTCCCGACCGCAGCCCGGTGAACGGGCCGGGGCCCACGCCCACCACCAGGGCATCAATATCGCTGCCGCTGACTCCGGCGTCGGCCAGGAGCTGTTCGATTCCGGGCGCGAGCACCTCGGCGTGGCTGCGGGTGTCCTCGGTGGAAAAGCTGGCCACCACGCCTTCGAGGGCGTCGTCTGAAACCAGTGCCGCGCTGGCCACGGCACTGGTGTCGATGGCGAGGATGAGCATCAGGCTTTCCCTTCAAAGGTTCTGACGGGCTCGGGAACAACAGGCCAGCGGGGACCATACCCGCGCATCACAATGGTCCGGGGCTCGTCCGTGTCCTCGTCCTCGAAATCCAGAGTGCCGCCGTCGGTGGTGCCGGAATCATGATCCGTAGCACCAAATCCAGTAACGTCCAGCCCCATGGCACGGTGCAGGTCGATTTCCAACCGGCTCTCGCTCAGGTGCTCCACCCGGTCATGGCCCCACTCCACCACCGTTACGGAGGAGTCGAGGGTGTTCTCGAGATCGATGTCGTCTATTTCGGCGGCCGACCCCAGGCGGTACGCATCAACATGGACCAGGTCCGGTCCGCCGGGACGGGGTCCCTCCGACAGGTTGGGATGGATGCGGACCAGGACGAATGTGGGGGAAATGATGCCCGCGCGGACGCCCAGTCCCTCCCCCAGACCTTGCGTGAACGTGGTTTTCCCGGCACCCAGCTCGCCGGACAGCACCAGCAGGTCCCCGGCGTCTAGGACCGACGCAAGACGTGCGGCGAGCGCATGGGTCTGGTCCGCCGTCGTCGCCGTCAACGTTATTTCCCAGTTGGGGCGAACCCCGCCAGCGTCCCCGGATTCAGGGGCGGGCGCGCTCACGCGTCACCCTCCGCGGCCTGCTCGACGGCGGGCGGCTCCTGTTCGTTGATGAAGCGGCGGGGTACGCGGGGGCTGATCCTGGTGACGATCTCGTAATTGATGGTTCCGGCCGCGCGGGCCCAGTCATCGGCAGTGGGGCCGCCCTCGGCGCCGTCCCCGAACAGTTCGGCTTCGGCGCCCAGGAGGTCCACGCCGGCAGGGCCCATGCGGCCGAGGTCGATGACCATCTGGTCCATGGCGATCCGTCCCACCACGGGGTAGGTGGTACCGGCCACCCGGACGGGGCCGCCGGTGGCGATGCGCGGCACTCCGTCGGCGTAACCCATCGGGATCAGGCCCAGCGTGCTGCGGCCGCTGGTGCGGTAGCGGAGGCCGTAGGAGACGCCTTGCCCGGCCGGCACTTCCTTGCATTGGGACACAAGCGTCCGCAGGGTCATGGCCGGGCGGAGGCCCAGCTCGGCCGAGGTCTGCCCGGCGAAGGGCGACAGCCCGTAAATTCCCAGGCCCACGCGGACCAGGTCGAAGTGGGTGTCGGGCCGGGACAGAGTTGCCGGCGTATTGGCGAGATGCCGGACCTCGGGGTCCACGCCGGCGTCCTCGGCAACAGCAAGTACCTCGCGGAACGCGGCAAGCTGCTGGTCGGTCTCCGGCCGCTCCGGCTCATCTGCGACCGCCAGGTGGGAGAAGATCCCCACGACGCGCAGCAGTCCCTGATCCTGGTATTCCACGGCTTCGCCCACGAGTTGGTCCCAGGTATCAAGCGTGGCACCGTTGCGTCCCAGGCCGGTGTCCACCTTCAAGTGGACGCGGGCCGGGCGCTCCTGCTCCCGGGCCGCCGCAACAATGTGCTCAAGTTCCCAGCCGGAGCATCCGATGTCGACGCCGGCAGCCACCGCCGCGCCAAAGTTACTTTCCGTGGTGTGCAGCCAGGCGAGCAGCGGAGCATCGATCCCGGCCGCGCGCAGGGCCAGCGCCTCGGAGACGTGCGCAACCCCCAGCCAAGAGGCGCCTGCTTCCAGGGCCGCCCGCGCCACCGGAACCGCGCCGTGCCCGTAGGCGTCGGCTTTGACCACCGCCATGACTTCGGCCGGAGAGGCCGCAGCGGCAAGCCGGCGGACATTGTGCCGGATTGCGTCAAGGTCGATCACGGCGGACCGTTCGTGGCGGGGGTCTGCCGGGGCATCGTCGAAATCACCGGTTGTAGCGGGGTAAGTCACCTTAGTGATTCTAGTGCTGGCGCTTCGGGCCGAATAATTACGCGTCCGAGAGGTGCGCGATGGTGGCTGATGCCCTGCGCTGGGCGGCCAGCGGCACGTCCTGGACGATGTCCGCCAGGAACGAGAAGCGACGCAGCCATTGGCTGGTCTGCCGTTCCGGCCTGGCGTTGGCGCGTTTCCACCAGTCGGCGATGTCGCCCCAGCCCGGGGCTGCAAGGGAACCTCCCACTTCCTGCACCGCGAGCGAAGCACAAAGGTTGGCGAAACGCAGCCTGTTTCCCAGCGGCCAGCCGGCTAGGCTCCCAACGATGAAGGCGGCGTCGAAGCAGTCACCGGCGCCGGTAGGATCGAAAGCCTTGACGGGCAGTGAAGGCACCCACTCCTCCTCGCCCGTTTCGGAGTCGACCGCCATGGCGCCCTGAGGCCCGAGGGTCACCACGGCAACCGGCACGCGGTCGGCCAGCGCGTAAAGGGCGGTCCATGGATCATCCTTGCCCGTGAACGCCATCGCCTCCCGCTGGTTGGGCAGGAACGCATGGAAGTACTGCAGGTTGTCCAGCCTGACCGGCGCCCAGACGCCGCTGGGATCCCACCCGACGTCCCCGAACAGCTTCACCCCCGCCTGGTGCGCCGCCCTGGCCCACGGCTCAACTTCCAGCCCCACTTCGGCGATGCCCGCCAGCGCGGGTGGCGGGTCCCCGATGAGTTCCGACGCCGTCACCGGTGCGGCATGGCCGTGGGTCACCAGGGACCGGTCCTTGTCCACGCACAGGGAGACCGTCACCGGCGAATGCCAGCCCGGAATCTTCCGTGACAGGCTCAGGTCCACATGCTCCTGGCCGGACAGGATCTTCCAGTTGAAATCGCCGTAGCCGTCATCGCCGAACGCCGCCGCCAAGCCAGTGCGCAGGCCCAGCCGGGCCGCAGCGATGGCCTGGTTAGCAACCCCGCCCGGGCAGCTGCCCATGCCGTCGCTCCAGATTTCCGTGCCCGGTTCCGGACCGTGCGGCAGGCCGGTGAAGATGATGTCCTGGAACACCGTTCCGGCCAGCAGCACGTCGAATCCTGGCTCCGAGGGCGAGCGGACGGTAGCCAGGGGGTCGAACGGGTGTGCTGGTATCGCCTCCATGTGCCGCACACTACGCCCTGCCACAGACATACGGTAGGGGCCGCCGCACGTGCTGTGGACACCCGCGCCTAGGAGACGGGGGGGCTGCGGTCATCCTCACGGGGCTGACACGGCAACCCGTGAGATCGCCCACCTTATTATGAGTTGGTCAGATTAGTTCCGTAGCATTAAGGGCAGGCCGGCCGAATCCCTTTGGTGGTGCCGCAGGGTAGAACCCCGAGCGCCTCGGCAGACGGCCGCCATGTCTGGCTAGCCACGCCTGCGCCTGCCCCACCTCCCCAATGGCGCCCAGGCCGTACCCCACCAGCATCGGCAACGCCAGCACCCCCCAACAAGCAGGAGACACCATGACTTTGCAATCCGAACTGACCGCAGCCCGAGAAACCCAAGAGACCCTCCGGAACAGCACACCGCGTGGAGGCAGCTACGTCACCCTCCCGGCCGGCCGCGACGTTTCAGTCCGCGCCGAGGGAAACTACGTTTCGCTGCCCGGCGTCCTACCCGGCGGTGCCAACAAAGCCCAGGGCACGTACGTGACGCTTCACTCGGCTCCCCTGGGTGAAACAGTAATCAGTTACACCCGCGTCGGCTGAACCCCATAAGCATTTAGCACCCTGGCGCCTGCCGCCCTTTCCACAGGAAGGGGCGGCAGGCGTTTGTCTTCCGGCCAACACCGCGGGCCATCCAGGCATCGGCCATCCAGGAGACTCAGCCTAGACTGCTGGGTATGCGGCTGTTGATTGTCGGCGGTGGGGGTTTTCGGGTTCCGTTGATTTACCGTGCGCTGGTCTCCGGGCCCTTCACCGGGGTAGTCACCGAACTGGTGCTGTTCGACGTCGACCTTTCCCGCCTAGCCGCCGTGACAGCAGTACTGCGCAGCATGCCTTCGGGACCAGGTCCCCGCCTGCCCGTCCATCCCACCACCAACCTGCCGGAGGCATTGGCGGGAACGCAGATGGTTTTTGCCGCCATCCGCCCCGGCGGCACCGCCGGACGCGTAGCCGATGAAAAAGTGGCGCAGCACCTGGGCCTGCTGGGGCAGGAGACAACCGGGGCCGGCGGCATCTCCTACGCGCTCCGGACCATCCCGCACATGCTCCACCTGGCCCGGCTGATGAAGGAACACAGCCCGGACGCGTGGCTGATCAACTTCACCAACCCCGCCGGCATGGTCACCGAGGCGCTGCTGCCAATCCTTGGCCCGCGCGTTATCGGGATCTGCGACTCCGCGGGCGGCCTGGTGCACCGCGCCGCTCGTGCCGCCGGCGTCACCCTGCAGGAAGGAACGCTCGACGGCGTGGGCTACTACGGCCTGAACCATCTGGGCTGGCTGTACCGGCTCGAGTCCGGCGGACGGGACGTCCTGCCCGCGCTGCTGTCGGATCCCCAGGCCCTTCAGTCCTTCGAGGAGGGCCGGCTGTTTCCCCAGCCCTTCCTGGCCCGCCTCCGTGCCCTTCCCAACGAGTACCTGTATTACTACTACCAGCAGGACGCCGCCCGGGACGCGATGCGTGCCATGCCTGAAACCCGGGGAGAGTCGATCCACAGCCAGCAGCAGGAGCTGTATCCGCGGCTGGCCGCGGCGGGCGGTGAGGCCTTCACGCTGTGGGAGGCTGCGCGCCGGTCCCGTGAGGAGGGCTACCTGGCCGAGGCCCGCGGGAAGGATGAACGCCGCAACGAGGAAGACCTTGCCGGCGGCGGGTACGAGCGGGTCGCGCTGGCGGCCATGCGTGCCCTGTCGGGTTCCGGGGACGCGCAGCTGATCCTGAACACCCGCAACACTTTGCCAACAGAAGCGGTACCAACTTCTGCCGAGCCGGCCGACGCTCAGCCAGCCGCCCCCAAAGCTGCCATCCCGGGACTGCCGGCCGACGCCGTCGTCGAACTTCCCTGCACGGTGTCCGCCGACGGCGCGCTGCCGCTGGCGCAGCAGCCTCCCCCGCCGGAACAGCTCAGTCTCCTTCGCCGGGTGAAGGACGTGGAGCGGCTGACGGTCCGGGCTGCTGTGGAAGGTGACCGGGACGCCGCGCTGCAGGCGTTCGCGCGGCATCCGCTGGTGGGGTCCGAAGAACCCGCCGCGGCCCTGCTGGCCGGCTACGAGCAGGCGTTTCCGGCACTGGGAAAGATGTGGCGCGGCGGTACACGTTGACACAGGAGTAGTGTTTTATCGAATGCCCAGCACTGACCCGGCGCGTTAACCTGCGCCGGGAGCCGGAAGGAGGTCCCGTGGCACCGGTCCGCAGGGTGGCTTTACTGTCCCTCCACACCTCCCCCATGGAGCAGCCGGGCTCCGGCGATGCCGGCGGAATGAACGTCTACATCCGCGAACTGGCCTCCGCCCTGGCCGAGGCCGGCGTGGAAGTGGAGATCTTCACCCGTTCCACCTCCGCCGGCCAGCCCGCCGTCGAGCACCCCGACCCGGGGGTCTGCGTCCACAACGTCATGGCCGGGCCCGCCAAGAAGATCCCCAAGGAAGAGCTTCCCGGCCTTCTCCATCACATGGTGGAAGAAATCGAGCAGATCCGGCAGCGGCAGCCGCACGGCCGCTACGACGTCATCCATTCGCATTACTGGGTATCCGGAATCGCCGGCCTGGAGCTTTCCAGGCTTTGGGGCGTGCCGCTGGTCCACACCATGCACACCATGGCCAAGGTCAAGAACCTGCTGCTCGAATCCGGCGAACAACCTGAACCGCGCCGCCGCGAACTGGGTGAGCACCGCATCGTGGACGCGGCCGCGCGGCTGATTGCCAACACCAGCGCGGAGGCGGCCGAGCTGGTGTCGCACTACGGCGCGTCGTATGACCGGATAGACATCGCCCCGCCCGGGGTTGACCTCAGCACTTTCACTCCAGCCTTCCGGGCCAGGTCGCGGAAGGAGCGGGACATCAGCCCCGAGACTTTCCACCTGGTATTCGCGGGCCGGATCCAGCGGCTGAAAGGGCCCCAGATCCTGGTGAAGGCGGCTGCCCTGCTTCGGCACCGGCGGCCGGACATCAACCTGCGGCTCACCATCCTGGGCTCCTTGAGCGGGAACAAGGAATTCAACCTCCGGCGGCTGGTGGCTGAGGCGGGGATGGACGACGTCGTCACGCAGCTTCCGCCGGTGAAGGCACCGGAGCTGGCGGCCTGGTTTCGTGCGGCCGACGTGGTGGTGATGCCCTCCTACAGCGAGTCCTTCGGGCTGGTGGCGCTTGAGGCCCAGGCCTGCGGCACTCCGGTGGTGGCAACGCGCGTCGGCGGACTGTCGAGGGCCGTTTTCGACGGCAGGACGGGCCTCCTGGTGGATGGCCACCACGCTTCGGACTGGGCGGATGCGCTGGAGGCGCTGTACGACGACCCCGCTACCCGCGAAGACATGGGGCGGGCAGCCGCCATCCGTGCCCAGAACTCGGGGTGGCAGCGCACTGCCGCCATCACGCTCGAAAGCTACCACGCCGCCGTCGAGAACCATGCAAGCAAGCCCCTGACCGCGGTTCCCGCCTCCTGATCCCATCCGCTCCAGCAAAGGACAAAGATGTCTACTACCCCGAGTGACCTCGAGATCGCCCGCGCGGCACGGATCCGGCCGGTCGAGGAAATCGCTGCGGCGGCGGGAATCAACCTGGAGGCGGTGGAACTGTACGGGCGGTACAAGGCGAAGATCGACCCCGCGCGGCTGGATGCACCGCCGCCGCAGGGGAAGGTTGTCCTGGTTTCGGCGATGTCCCCCACGCCGGCCGGTGAGGGGAAGTCCACTACCACGGTAGGACTTGCCGATTCCCTGGCACGTGCCGGGCACCGGGTGATGATCGCCCTGCGGGAGCCGTCCCTGGGGCCGGTCCTGGGCATGAAGGGTGGGGCCACCGGCGGCGGGTACTCGCAGGTGTTGCCGATGGACGAGATCAACCTGCACTTCACCGGCGACTTCCACGCCGTGACGTCCGCGAACAATGCCCTAATGGCGCTCGTGGACAACCACATCTACCGGGGCAATGAACTCAACATCGACCCCCGGCGCATGACCTTCAAACGGGTACTGGACATGAACGACCGGGCACTGCGGGAGGTGGTCATCGGACTGGGCGGGCCGACGCAGGGAGTCCCCCGCCAGGACGGGTTCGATATTACGGTGGCATCGGAGATCATGGCGGTCTTCTGCCTGGCCACGGATTTGGCGGACCTCCGCGAGCGCTTGGGCCGGATCACGTTCGGCTACACCTTCGACCGTTCGCCCGTCACCGTGGCCGATCTCGGGGTGCAAGGTGCGCTGACCCTCCTTCTGAAGGAAGCCATCAAGCCGAACCTGGTGCAGACCATCGCCGGCACCCCGGCCCTGATCCACGGCGGCCCATTCGCCAACATCGCCCACGGCTGCAACTCCCTGATAGCCACCCAGACGGCCCGGCGACTTGCTGACATCGTGGTCACGGAGGCGGGCTTTGGCGCCGATCTGGGGGCCGAGAAGTTCATGAACATCAAGGCGCGGACGGGCGGCCTGGCGCCCTCCGCCGTCGTGGTGGTGGCAACAGTGCGGGCTGTAAAAATGCAGGGAGGGGTGGCCAAAGGCCAGCTCACCGAGCCGAACATACCCGCGCTTGAGGCCGGGGTGGCAAACCTGCGCAGGCATGTCCGGAACGTGGAGAAGTTCGGGGTGCAACCCGTGGTGGCCATCAACAGGTTTGCTTCCGACTCCGCCGAGGAACTCGACTGGCTGCTGGCGTGGTGTGCGGCGGAGGGAGTACCTGCCGCCGTCGCTGATGTCTGGGGGCGCGGCGGCGGTGGTGATGGCGGGGATGAGCTTGCGGCCCTTGTGGCGAAGGCGGTGGCGGGGCCGAACAACTTCCGGCACCTGTACGCGTTGGGGCTGCCGGTGGAGGACAAGATCCGGACCATCGCCCAGGAGATCTACGGTGCCGACGGGGTGGACTTTTCCGTCCCCGCCCTGAAAAGGCTGGCCGACATCGAGCGGAACGGCTGGGGCGGCCTCCCGGTCTGCATGGCCAAGACCCAGTATTCGTTCACCGACGACGCCTCCCGCCTGGGCGCCCCCAAAGGGTTCACCATCCACGTTCGCGACCTCCTGCCCAAGACGGGCGCAGGCTTCATCGTGGCGCTCACCGGAGCGGTGATGACCATGCCCGGACTGCCTGCCGCTCCGGCCGCCATGCGCATGGACGTAGACGACGCCGGCAACCCCGTGGGCCTCGCCTGACCCAACGCCCCACCACCCTTGACCTATCAGTTTTGGCGGTCATACGGGGGTTTTGAGAACCAAAGCTGATAGAGCAAACGAGGCCTGTGGATATCTTCCGCGGCCGCGCTTGGGTCCGGGTAACAATGGTCCACATGCAGCCTCCCGCGCCTTTGCCCGCCCACCTTTCTTCGGTCCCGTTCACGGTCCATGAGGCGAAGGCAGCGAGCCTGAGCACCGGTCGGCTGCGTTCGTCTGATCTGGCATCCGCCGGCCGCCTGCTCTATATGCCCGCTGGTTGGGAATTCGAACGTGCCGGGCTGGCCCGCGCACTTTCCGCCGCAACTCCTGGGGCATGGATCTCACACACAACGGCAGCAGCGTTGTGGGGACTCTGGCTTCCGGGCTGGCTGCAGGGCTCCAGAGTTATGCACCTCAGCAAACCAAAAGTACTGCCACAAGTGCGGCGGGAAGGTGTTGTCGGCCACACCGTCTTAGCTTTCGACGACGAAATCACCGTCTTTGAAGGCATCCGCATATCCACCCCGGCACGGACATGGCTGGATTTGGCAACCTCCTTACCTCTGCGGGATGTGGTTGCTGTGGGTGACCAATTGGTCCGACAACCACGAAACGGCATAGAAGAACGAACAGAGCCCTGGAACACAGTGGAGCAGTTGCGCTGCATGCTAAACCGGCACCCCAAGATGAAGGGGATTGTCAAAGCCCGCGAGGCGACGTTATTGATCCGTGCCGGCGCTGACTCCGCCCCTGAAACTCTCCTGCGTCTTGCCCTAATTGAGGCCGGTCTTCCCGAGCCTGAACTGCAATTGCGGGTCAAGCCCGGTGATAACTATTCCCCTGCCGCTGACATGGGATACCGGCGGCACCGCATCGCTATCCAGTACGACGGGGGCCACCACCTGACGCGGGAACAGCAGTCCAGGGACAATCGGCGGGACGAAGCCTTCAACTCGGCGGGCTGGCGGTACTTCAAGTTCAACGCGGATGACCTGGCCCAGGACTTCCGGCGTGCCACGAACCAGGTAAGGCTGGCACTCCGGGTCGCTTAAAAGCCAATTGCCCTATCACTTGTAGTTCCCAAACCAGGGGTTTGCGGACCAAAAGTGATAGGGCAACTGCAGTAATTCGGGGTTTAGCGCTCGAGGTCTCCGCGGATGAAGGCTTCCACCTTTTCGCGGGCGAGGTCATCGTTGAACTGCTCCGGCGGGGACTTCATGAAGTAGCTCGATGCCGAGAGCAGCGGGCCGCCGATGCCGCGGTCCAGGCCGATCTTGGCGGCGCGGATGGCGTCGATGATGACACCGGCGGAGTTGGGTGAATCCCAGACTTCCAGCTTGTACTCAAGCGAAACGGGAGCGTCACCAAAGTTGCGGCCTTCAAGGCGGACGAAGGCCCACTTGCGGTCATCAAGCCACTGGACGTAGTCGGACGGGCCGATGTGGACGTCCTTGGCGGCCAGCTCAGCCTCGACGTTTGACGTAACAGCCTGGGTCTTGGAAATCTTCTTGGATTCCAGGCGGTCGCGCTCGAGCATGTTCTTGAAGTCCATGTTGCCGCCGACGTTCAGCTGGTACGTGCGGTCCAGGGTCACGCCACGGTCTTCGAAGAGTTTGGCCATCACACGGTGCGTGATGGTGGCACCGATCTGGCTCTTGATGTCGTCGCCCACGATCGGCACACCGGCTGCGGTGAACTTGTCTGCCCACGCCTTGGTACCGGCGATAAACACCGGCAGGGCGTTCACGAAGGCGACGCCGGCGTCGATGGCGCACTGGGCGTAGAACTCGGCAGCTTCCTGGGAGCCGACCGGCAGGTAGCACACCATAACGTCGACCTTGGCGTCCTTGAGCGCCTGGACAACGTCCACCGGCTCTTCGTGGGACTGCTCGATGGTCTCGAGGTAGTACTTGCCGAGCCCGTCGAGGGTGTGGCCGCGCTGCACCGTGACGCCGGTGGGCGGCACTTCAGCGATCTTGATGGTGTTGTTTTCGCTTGCCAGGATCGCATCGGCGAGGTCAACGCCGACCTTCTTGCCGTCAACGTCGAACGCGGCGACGAACTCGACGTCACCCACGTGATACTGGCCGAACTCAACGTGCATCAGGCCCGGAATCGTGGCCTTGGGGTCAGCGTCCTTGTAGTAGTGGACGCCCTGGACCAGCGAAGCGGCGCAGTTTCCTACGCCGACAATTGCAACACGAATCGGATGTGAAGACACGGAACTCCTTTGAGGACAAACGTCGGCCGGCGCTTCGGGGAAGTACGACGGCGGCCGGCAGGTACGGCGCCACGCGGCGCCTTTTCATAATACCCAACAGAGTGGGGCAAGGACTTGTTCCCCTGTCCCACTCTGCGGGATGACGGCAAAGTAACTAGACGGGCTGCTTCCAGAGGTTGATGTCCGATTCGACTGCGAACTCGTCGATGGCATTCAACTCGTCCTCGCTGAACCCGAGGTTGTTGATGGCGGACAGGGTGTCTTCCAGCTGGCTGACGCTCGAGGCACCGATCAGTGCGGACGACACGGGTGAACCCTTCGGCTGGTCCCGCAGGATCCAGGCGACCGCCATTTGTGCCAGCGACTGCCCGCGGCCCTCGGCGATGTCGTGCAGTCCACGGATCCGGTGCAGCTTTTCGTCCGTAATGGCGTCCTCGGACAGGAAGCGCGCCTTGGCCGCACGCGAATCAGCAGGAACACCGTTGAGGTAGCGGTTGGTGAGCATGCCCTGCGCCAGCGGCGAGAAGGCGATGGAGCCGGCGCCCACCTCGTCGAGTGCCTCGTACAGGTTGGGGCTGCCGTTTTCGGTCCACCGGTTCAGCATGGAGTAGCTGGGCTGATGGATCAGCAGCGGCGTGCCGAGGTCCTTCAGGATCCGGGCCGCTTCCAGGGTCTGCTCCGGAGTGTAGGAGGAGATGCCGGCATACAGCGCCTTGCCCGACCGCACTGCGTAATCCAGGGCGCCCATGGTTTCTTCCAGCGGGGTCTCGGGGTCCGGCCGGTGGCTGTAGAAGATGTCCACGTAGTCCAGGCCCATCCGCTGCAGCGACTGGTCCAGGCTGGAGATCAGGTATTTGCGGGAGCCCCATTCACCGTAGGGGCCCGGCCACATGTAGTAGCCGGCCTTGGTGGAGATGACGAGTTCGTCCCGGTAGGGCTTGAAGTCGTCCTTGAGGTGGCGGCCGAAGTTCGTTTCAGCCGAGCCGTCCGGCGGGCCGTAATTGTTGGCGAGGTCAAAGTGGTTGACGCCCAGGTCGAAGGCACGGCGAAGAATCGCGCGCTGTTCGTCAAAGCGCTTGTCGTCGCCGAAGTTGTGCCACAGGCCGAGCGAGATCGCCGGGAGTTTCAGTCCGCTGCGGCCGACGCGGCGGTAGGGCATGGAGTCGTAGCGGTTGTCCGCCGCGGAATAAGTCATACGTTCCATCCTGCCAGTTGTGACCGGCGCTACAGCTCAAGGCAGAAAAGTTACGCCGCGGGCTGACAACAGCCCGCGACGTAACGTTCGCCCTAAATAGTCAGGACTTCAGGATTGCGGCGCTCCAGGGAGCCAGAGCGAGGGCTTCGCCGTCAAGGCCGGTTCCCTCGTCCGTTGTCAGCAGGACCGACCCGGAAACGCCCTCCAGCCGGGCCTTGCCGTCCGACAGGTTCAGCAGTACCTCAACGCTGCCGCGGCGGAAACGCAGCCAGCCGGCGTCGTCGTCGAACGTCACGTTCGTCTCCCCAAAGCCAAGCCCGGCGAGCTCGGAGTGCTCCCGGCGCAGGGCAGTCAGGGAGCGGTAGAGCTCCAGGAGCCGCGCGTGGTCGCCGCCGTCGGCTTCGTTCCAGTTCAGCTTGGAGCGGCGGAAGGTTTCCGGATCCTGGGGGTCAGGCACGACGGCGGGGTCCCACCCCATGCGCTCAAACTCCTTGATGCGGCCCTCGGCGGTCGCCTTGCCCAGCTCCGGTTCCGGATGCGAGGTGAAGAACTGCCAGGGCGTGCTCGCCGCAAACTCCTCGCCCATAAACAGCATGGGCGTAAACGGCGACGTCAGGGTCAGGACGGCGGCCACTGCCAGCTGCCCGTAGGACAACGACTGCGAAAGCCTGTCCCCCGTGGCCCGGTTGCCGATTTGGTCGTGGTTCTGGTTGCACACCACCAGGGCGGCAGGGTGAGCCAGGGCGGCATTGATGGGCCTGCCATGGTGCCGGCCGCGGAAGCTGGAGTAGCTGCCGTCGTGCAGGAAGCCGTCCTTCAGGACCTTCGCCAACACAGCCAGGGACTGAAAGTCCTCGTAGTACCCGGTGGTCTCGCCGCTGACGCTCACGTGGACCGCATGGTGGAAGTCATCGCTCCACTGCCCGGCGAGCCCGTAGCCATTGGCGTCCCGCGGGTAGAGCAGGCGCGGGTTGTTCAGGTCCGACTCGGCAATAAGCGTTTTGGGCAGCCCAGTCTCAGCCGAGACGGCATCGCCCAAGGCACCGAACTCCTCCAGGATGTGCACGGCACGCTCATCGCGCAGCGCGTGCACAGCATCCAGGCGGAGCCCGTCCACGTGATAATCCCGGAGCCAGAGCGCAGCGTTGTCCAGGATGTACTCGCGCACCACATCTGAGCCGGGGCCGTCCAGGTTGACAGAGTCGCCCCAGGTGTTGGCGTCCCCCTGCTTCAGGTAGGGGCCGAACTTGGGCAGGTAGTTACCGCTGGGTCCGAGGTGGTTGTACACCACGTCCTGAATGACGCCGAGGCCCGCGGCATGCGCCGCGTCCACAAAGCGCTGGTAGGCGGCAGGCCCGCCGTAGCCTTCGTGGACTGCGTACCACTGCACGCCGTCATAGCCCCAGTTGTGGGTGCCGTTAAAGCCGTTGACGGGCAGCAGCTCCACGAAGTCGATGCCGAGGTCCGCCAGGTAACCCAGCTTCCCGGCTGCGGCGTCCAAAGTGCCTTCCGGGGTGAAGGTGCCCACGTGGAGTTCGTAGATCACCGAACCCTGCAGGTCCTTCCCCTTCCAGCCGCCGTCCTGCCAGGCATGCGCGGCGGGGTCGAAGGTCCTGGAAAGCTGATGAACACCATCGGGCAGCCGCCGCGACCGCGGATCGGGGACGGGCTGGCCGTCCCCGTCCAGCAGGTAGCCGTAGTCCACGTCACCGTCGCCAGGAGCGTCGGGTGCAGTCCACCAACCCTCCGATCCGGGCGCCGTCTCCTTCTTCAGCATCGGATACTGCCGGCCGTTGGCCACCAGGATCACGGAACTGGCGTCGGGAGCCCAGACGTCGAAACGCTCGGG
This sequence comes from Arthrobacter sp. Z1-9, assembly GCF_054792695.1. Taxonomy (NCBI): domain Bacteria; kingdom Bacillati; phylum Actinomycetota; class Actinomycetes; order Micrococcales; family Micrococcaceae; genus Arthrobacter; species Arthrobacter sp. Z1-9. Next base: position 2,940,054 of record NZ_CP096456.1, read on the forward strand.
CCCAACATTGACGAGGGTCATGCCTTTTCTCCATCCACCGGTACGAGCAAAGCCACCGGGTAGGTACCCAGCACGTCAGCCACCGAAACGGCGCCCGGCCCGTACCCGGCACCGGTGAGCTCGTCCCGTACAGCGACGGGGAGTTCGACGGCGGTGTCCCGCCATCCGCCGTCGGCCGCCAGGCCGGCGGGAAGCCGGGTGGCCAGTGTCAGGGCTCCGGGAGCCCCGTCCGCGCCACGGTGGAACGCGAGCAGGTGTTCTGCGGCGGCGCCCGAGGCGGCAACCGGGGTGTAGCCCTGAAACAGTGCGGGCCGGTCGCGGCGGAGCCGGAGCGCCCGGGAGGTGACCAGGAGCTTGCTGGTTTCGGTGCCCGCGTCAGGCAACTGACCGGCGTCGAGCTTTGCCAGCTCCTGCTGCCGGAGCCCAAAGTCCACCGGCCGCCGGTTGTCGGGGTCGGTCAGGGACCTTTCCCAGAACTCGCTGCCTTGGTAGACGTCCGGGACGCCGGGCATTGTCAGCTGGACCAGTTTGGCGGAAACCGAGTTGGACGCGGCGTAGGAATCAATCCGTGCCACGAAGTCCTCCACCACCGTGGTGACCCGCTGGTCGTCGAACGCTGCATCCACCGCCGCCTTGACGTGGGACTCGAATTCTTCGTCCGGGTCTGTCCACTTGGTGGAATTGCCGGCCTCGCGGGCTGCCTTTTCCGCGTAGCCCTGGAGCCGTTCCCTGCTCGCCGGCCAGGCGCCGACGATGGCCTGCCAGAGCAGGTTCTCGTAGGGCCCGTCCGGAATCGGGGCAAGCTCGCGAAGAGTGTTCAGCGTGGCCATCCACTCCTGCGGCAGTTCGGCGATGACCGAAATTCGGGCCCGGGCATCCTCGCTGCGCTTGGTGTCGTGCGTGGACATGGTGGTCATCGAAAGCGGCAGTTCCTCCTGGCGCCGAAGCATCCGGCGGTGGAACTCCTCGGGCGGCACAGCGAACTCCGTCGGCTCGGCTCCCACTTCCGTCAACGTGCCCAGCCGGGTGTAGCGGTAGAACGCCGTGTCCTCGACGCCCTTGGCCATCACCATGCCCGAGGTCTGCTGGAAGCGGACCGCGATGGGGTTGGCCGGGTCGAGGAGCAGCGGCAGCAGGGTGCCGACGGCAACCTCCAGCTCGGGCCGGTGGGCCGCCGCGGACTCGCAGGCTTCCTTGAGGATGTCGGCACCGGTGGGCAGGTACGACCGGTATACCGGGAAGGCCGCGATGATTTCCGCGATGGCATCGGCAGCCTGTTCCACGGGGATCCCGTGGGACTCCGGAACTAGGCGGGCCAGGCGCAGCACCTCGGACCTCAGGATGCCGTCCGCGATCATCCGCTTGGTGCCCCGGATCATCTCGGCGTAGTCAGCGGGAACCGCAGAGCCCCGCAGCTTGGCGTCCAGGTCATCAAGGGCCTGCTGGCCCGCCGGATCAATGAAGACCCGGTCCACATCAGCAAGCGCGTCGTAGCCGGTGGTGCCCTCGGTGGCGAAGTCCTGGGGCAGGGCTTCGCCCGGCTCCAGGATCTTTTCCACCAGAATGTACGCTCCACCGCTGAGGTCCTTCAGCCAGCGAAGGTAGCCTGCGGGATCGGCGAGTCCATCGGGGTGGTCCACCCGGAGCCCGTCCACTAGTCCTTCGCGGAACCAGCGGCCTACTTCGGCGTGGGCTTCCTCGAAGACGCGGGGGGTTTCCACCCGGATCCCGGCCAGCGTGGTGACGGCGAAGAAGCGCCGGTAGTTCAGTTCTGCGTCGGCGCGGCGCCAGTCGATCAGCTCGTAGTGCTGGCGGCTGTGGACCTCCTGCGGGGTGTCGCCGTCGGAATACGTCCCTTCGGCGATCGGGAACCGGTGGTCGTAGTAGCGGAGTTCGCCGTCCTTGACCTCCAGCTTGTCCAGGTCGTCACCGGAGCCGAGCATGGGCAGCCGGATTTTTCCGCCGGCCAGTTCCCATTCGACGTCGAAGGCTTCGGCGTACGGCGACGCCTGCCCTTCCTTCAACAGCGACCACCACCACGGGTTCTGCGCCGGGGTGGCCACGCCCACGTGGTTGGGCACGATGTCCACCAGGACGCCCATGCCGTGCTCGCGGGCTGCCTTGGACAGGGCCAGCAGGCCTTCCGGGCCGCCCCGGTCCGGATCCACGGCGGAGGGGTCGGTCACGTCATAGCCGTGGTCCGAGCCCTGCTCCGCCGTCAGGATGGGGGAAAGGTAGATCCAGTCGACGCCCAGATCCTTGAGATACGGGACCCTTTCGGCAGCGTCAAACAGCGTGAAGCTGCGCCGGATCTGCAGACGGTAGGTGGATGCCGGGACCCTCACTTCCCGGTCGCCTTCCGCTCCCCGATCTTCGTGGTTTTCCCCGGTTCGGCCACAGCAGGCGTACTGAGGGATTCAGTCTCGCTGCTGGAGGTCTGGGTAAGTGCAGCCAGCGATGCGGCGACAGAGTGGTCCGGCTCCACCTCGGGAACAGTGTGGGCCCGCAGGACCACCAAGGACTTGGCCTCCACCGGCAGCGGCTCTCCGGCTGCCACCGGCTCCGTGTCGGCGTTCTGCCCGGCGGTATCAATGATGACGTCCCAGGCCGGCGCGTATTCGTCCGAAGGAAGCGTGAACTTAACGGTGTCGTCATGCGCGTTGAAGTACATCAGGAAGTTGACGTCGGTGATCCTGCGGCCGCGGGTGTCCTTGCCCTGGATGCCGTCGCCGTTCAGGAAAACACCCACGGACCGGCCAAACCCGCTGTCCCAGGCCTCCGGCTTCATGTTTTCGCCGTCCGGGTCCAGCCATACGATGTCCGGCAGCCGCTCGCCCTCGCCACGGAGGACGGGCCGGCCGTCGAAGAACCGGCTGCGGCGGAAGGTCGGGTGTTTCGCGCGCAGGGCGTTCACCGCGGCCGTGAACTCCACCAGCGGCTGGTCAATGGTCTCCCAGTTGATCCAGGTGAGCTCGGAGTCCTGGCAGTACCCGTTGTTGTTGCCCTGCTGGGTGCGTCCCATCTCGTCGCCGTGCAGGAGCATGGGGACGCCCTGGGACAGGAGGAGCGAGGCGATGAAGTTTCGCTGCTGGCGTGCCCGCAGGGACAGGACCTCGGGATCATCCGTGGGGCCTTCGACGCCGCAGTTCCAGGAGCGGTTGTGGGACTCGCCGTCGTTGTTGCCCTCGCCGTTGGCGTCGTTGTGCTTCTCGTTGTAGGACACCAGGTCCGCCAGGGTGAAGCCGTCATGGGCGGTCACGAAGTTGATGGACGCCACGGGGCGGCGGCCGGAGTGCTCGTACAGGTCTGCCGAACCCGTGATGCGGGAGGCGAATTCGCCCAGTGTGGCGGGCTCGCCGCGCCAGAAGTCGCGGACGGTGTCGCGGTACTTGCCGTTCCATTCGGTCCACTGCGGCGGGAAGTTGCCCACCTGGTAGCCGCCGGGGCCAACGTCCCAGGGCTCGGCGATGAGCTTGACCTGGGAAACCACCGGGTCCTGCTGGATGAGTTCGAAGAAGGTGGAGAGCTTGTCCACGTCGTAGAACTCGCGGGCGAGGGTGGAGGCGAGGTCGAACCGGAAGCCGTCCACGTGCATTTCGGACACCCAGTAGCGCAGTGAGTCCATGAGCAGCTGCAGGGAGTGCGGCTGGCGGACGTTCAGGGAGTTGCCGGTGCCGGTGTAGTCCATGTAGTGCTTCTCGTCGCCCTCCATCAACCGGTAGTAGGCGGCGTTGTCGATGCCCTTGAAGGACAGCGTGGGGCCCAGGTGGTTGCCTTCGGCGGTGTGGTTGTACACCACGTCCAGGATGACCTCGATGCCGGCTTTGTGCAGTGAACGGACCATGGCCTTGAAGTCCTGGACCTGCTGGCCGGTATCGCCGGTGGAGCTGTAGGTGTTCTGCGGCGCGAAGAAGCCGATGGTGTTGTAGCCCCAGTAGTTGTTCAGGCCCTTGTCCTGCAGGGTGCCGTCATTGACGAACTGGTGCACGGGCATGAGTTCGATGGCGGTGATGCCCAGCTTCTGCAGGTGCGAGATGACCGCGGGGTGCGCCACGCCGGCGTAGGTGCCGCGCTGTTCTTCGGGGATCTCGGGGTGCAGTTCGGTGAGGCCCTTGACGTGGGCCTCGTAGATGACCGACTGGTGGTAGGGAATCCGGAGGTTCTGGTCGCCGTCCCAGTCGAAGAACGGGTTGATGACAACGCCCAGCATCATGTGGCTGGCGGAGTCCTCGTTGTTGATGGAGTCCGGCTCGCCCAGGTTGTACGTGAACAGCGACGGATCCCAGTCCACCTGCCCATGGACGGCCTTGGCGTAGGGGTCCAGCAGGAGCTTGTTGGGGTTGAAGCGGTTTCCTGAAGCAGGATCGTAGGGGCCGTGGACGCGGTACCCGTACTTCTGGCCGGGCTGGACCTGCGGGATGTAGCAGTGCCAGACGTACCCGTCCACTTCATCCAGCGTGATGCGGGTTTCCTTGCCGTCATCGTCAAAGAGGCAGAGTTCAACTTTTTCGGCGCGTTCGCTGAACAGGGCAAAGTTGGTGCCGGTTCCGTTGAACGTGGCGCCAAGGGGATAAGCCGATCCAGGCCAGACTTCCATAATGCTCCTCTTTGTGATTCGGCAGCAGAAGGGCATGAGCCCCCTGCTGCCGGTGCGAACTAATGCCTACCGTAGCGGCTGGGTGTGACTATTACGTTTCCGGACCACAGCGTTACTAAGCGTGCTTACTTTACCCCAAACATGAGGTAGGGAGTCGGCGATTCCGCCCGCAGCGATCGGCCCGCCCAGGCACGCGTCCGACGCCGCCCTGCCGGCACGGCCATGCAGCGCCGCTCCCAGCGCGGCCATCACAGCCCACCGCCCCTCCTCTTCGATGCCCCACTGGCGGAAGCGTCCGACGTCGGGACCTGCCTGCGCGAGCAGCGCGCCGATGACGCCGGCCAGCACGTCACCGCTGCCGGCGGTGGCAAGCCAAGGCGTGCCGTCCGCCTGGCTGTACACCTCCCCGGAGGGGGCGGCCACCAGGGTGCTGGCGCCCTTGAGCAGGACAGTGGCACCGGTCAGCCTGGCCGCCTGACAGGCGGCGCCGAGCGTTCCGGCCTCCACTGCCGCGCGGTCCGCTTCGACCCCCAGCCGCTGCAAGAGCGCGGCAAGCTCGCCGGCGTGCGGGGTGAGTACTACGTTCGGGGCAAGGGCAGTGGGAAGAGCGGGCAACGCACCGGCGTCGGCCACCACGGGCAACCCGGACTCGACGGCGTCACGTGCGCGCTGCAGCTGTTCGTGGTCAACGGGTCCCATGCCGGAGCCCACCAGCCACGCCTGGACCCGGTTGTCGGCCACGGCGCCGGTACTGCAGACCACTTCGGGGCAGGATTGGCGGATCAGATCCCCGACCTCGGGCGGCCCGAGATAGCGCACCATGCCGACTCCGGCAGCAAGTGCGCCGCGGCATGCCAGGACGGCCGCGCCGGGATAATCAGCGGATCCTGCCACCACTCCCAGGACTCCCCGTGAGTACTTGTGGGCACGCCGGGCAGGGTTGGGAAGGAAGCCCGCGATGTCTGCATCAACAAGCCGGCGCAGTGGGGTGCCTTCAAAATTGTCCTCGATGCCGATCGGCACCACTTCCACCCTGCCGGCGTGATCGGCGCCGGGATCCACCAGCAGGCCGGCCTTGGCTGCTCCAAAGGTCACTGTGAGATCCGCGGACAGCACCGGTTCGGACACCACTCCGGTATCAGCATCAACGCCGCTGGGCAGGTCGCACGCCACCACAAAACCGGGGGCAAGGTGTCCGGTCCGGGCATCGGCGACGGCCTTGACCAGGGCCGCCGCACTCCCCCGCAGGCCGCCCTTTGCCCCGGTCCCCAGCACAGCATCGATGACGACGTCGGCACGCGCCGCTTCTGCGGCAAGATCAACAAGTGCCGCGTCCGTAAGATGGCGCAGGCGACCGCCGGCGCGCTCAAAAGCAGCAAGCGCGTGCGGATGTGCCGAATCGGCGGTGAGCACCGCCGTCGTCCGGATGCCCCGGGCGGCGAGGAAAGCGGCGGCGTAGAGCCCGTCCCCGCCGTTGTTGCCTTTGCCGGTGAGCACCACAACGCTGGAGCCGTAGATCCGGCGGCCGCGGGACCGGAGCTCCCTGATGATGGTGTTTGCCAGTCCGTGGGCTGCGCGCTGCATCAGGACGTCGCCCAGGCCGGCAGCCAGGAGGGGTTCCTCGGCCTGGCGGACCTGGGTTCCGGTGTAGGCGCTGATCACGTCGTCAGATGGGTGGGCGGGACGCTTGGCCGGTTCAGCCTTCGGCCAGGACCGTGGCCGTGGCAATGCCGCCGTCGTGGCTGATGGAGAGGTGCCAGCGCTTGACGCCCTTGGACTGGGCGACGGCAAGCACGGTGCCCTTGACCTGGACCGTGGGGCCGTTGTGGTCCAGGCCGATCCAGCAGTCCTGCCAGTTCATGCCGGCCGGCGCGCCGAGGACCTTGGCAACGGCTTCCTTCGCAGCAAACCGCGCAGCCAGCGAGCGGGTGTTCAGCTCCCGCTCAGCGGGGACGAACAGCCGGTCCCGGAGGCCGGGGGTGCGTTCAAGCTGGCGGCCGAACCGCTCGATGTCTACAACGTCTACGCCAATGCCAACAATCATGCGGCTTATTCTACGGTGACACTTCGGGGCTCCCGGCACGCAGCGCGCTCGACAGGAATGCGTGGTTTTTGGGCCGACAGCTTAATGGCTGCCCTGTATTTCCGGGGGCTCCTGCTGCTGAGGCCAGCAAAAGTCGCGCGAACAGGTTCCAAAAAAGCTGAAGCCCCGGGCTCTCTGCCCGGGGCTTCAGCTGTAGATCAGAACCAGTTACTCGACGGTGACGCTCTTGGCGAGGTTGCGGGGCTGGTCCACGTCGTAGCCCTTGGCAGCGGCCAGTTCCGCGGCGAAGATCTGCAGCGGGACGGTGGTCAGCAGCGGCATCAGCAGGGTGGGGGTTTCGGGGACGTAGAAGACAAACTCGGCATAGGCCTTTACAGCTTCGTCGCCTTCCTCGGCAATGACCAGGGTGCGGGCGCCGCGGGCGCGGACTTCCTGGATGTTGGAGACCACCTTGGCGTGCAGCGAATCGCGGCCGCGCGGGGACGGGACCACCACGAACACCGGCTGGCCGTCATCGATCAGGGCGATCGGGCCGTGCTTGAGTTCACCGGCGGCGAAGCCCTCGGCGTGGATGTACGCGATTTCCTTCAGCTTCAGCGCACCCTCGAGGGCCACCGGGTAGCCGACGTGCCGGCCCAGGAACAGCACCGAGCTTTCGTTGGCCATGCTCCGGGCGAGCTCGCGCAGCGGTCCTGCGCTGTCCAGGATTTTCTGGATCTTGGCCGGGATCTTGTTTAGGTCGGCGAGGACGTCCTTGATCTGGCCTGAGAAGATGTTCCCGCGCAGCTGCGCCAGGTACATCCCCAGCAGGTACGCCGCCGTGATCTGGGCCAGGAACGCCTTGGTGGAGGCCACCGCGATCTCCGGGCCGGCATGCGTGTACAGCACAGCGTCGGACTCGCGCGGGATGGTGGAGCCGTTGGTGTTGCAGATCGAGATGGTCTTCGCGCCCTGTTCCCGGGCGTACCGGACGGCCATCAGGGTGTCCATGGTTTCGCCGGACTGGCTGATGGACACCACCAGGGTGTTGGCGTCCAGGATCGGGTCGCGGTAGCGGAACTCGTGCGCCAGCTCAACCTCGGTGGGGATCCGGCACCAGTTCTCGATCGCGTACTTCGCCACGGTGCCGGCGTAGGCGGCGGTGCCGCAGGCCAGGACGATGATCTTGTTGACCTGCTTCAGCAGCTCCGGGTCGATCCGGAGCTCGTCCAGGGTCAGCTTGCCGTTGATGTCCGACCGGCCCAGCAGGGTCTGCGCCACGGCGTCGGGCTGGTCATGGATTTCCTTTTCCATGAATGAGCTGAAACCGCCCTTTTCCGCCGAGGCGGGGTCCCAGTCAACGTGGTATTCCTTGCCTTCGGCCGGGTTGCCGTAGAAGTCGGTGATTTCCACCGTGTCCGCGGTGATGGTGACGATCTGGTCCTGGCCCAGCTCCACGGCACGGCGGGTGTAGTCGATGAAGCCGGACACGTCCGAGCCCAGGAAGTTCTCGCCCTCACCCAGGCCCACCACCAGGGGTGAGTTGCGGCGTGCGGCGACGACGACGTCGGGCTGGTCCGCGTGGACCGCGAGCAGGGTGAAGGCGCCCTCGAGCCGCTGGCAGGCGAGCTCCATGGCGCGGGTCAGGCCGCCGTCGGAGGTATCCCCGCCCAGCTTGTTCCGGAAGATATCCCCCAGCAGCGCCGCGGCCACCTCGGTGTCCGTCTCGGACAGGAACGTCACGCCCTTGTCCAGCAGCTCAAGCTTCAGCTCGGCGAAGTTTTCAATGATGCCGTTGTGGATCACGGCGAGTTTGCCGTCATCGGCCAGGTGCGGGTGCGCGTTGCGGTCGGTCGGGCCGCCGTGGGTGGCCCAGCGGGTGTGGCCGATACCTGTGACGGTTTCCGGCAGCGGACGGGCCTCCAGCTCGGCAACCAGGTTGCTCAGCTTCCCGGACTTCTTCCGCGACTCGATCAAACCCTGGGACACCACGGCGACCCCTGCGGAGTCATAGCCCCGGTACTCCAGGCGGCGCAGTCCCTCAAGGACAACATCCAGCGCACTGTGACTTCCGCCGTTATCAGAACGGCCCACGTATCCTACGATTCCACACATAGGCTCAAGACTATCGGCAGGGGTGCCCTAGCTTTAAACCAAGGGCCGCCGGGAGCGGCTTCTGTTGCATGGTTCCCCGTGTAAGTGCGCGCCCGCATTTCGCTCTCAGCCGGGCTGGGGGCAGAATCTCTAAAGTGACTGTGCAACGCAATGACGCGAACGGCGAAGGTGTCTCCCCGTTCGTTGAGCTGGACCGGCAAACCTGGTCCCGGCTCGCAGATGAGATGGAACAGCCCCTTAACCAGGAGGATATTGTCCGTCTCCGCGGCCTTGGCGACCCGCTCGATATCAAGGAAGTGCGGGAAGTCTACCTTCCGCTCTCCAGGCTCCTCCACCTGTATGTTGAGGCCGCGGGCCAGCTTCACGCGGCCACCACCACCTTCCTGGGCGAGCAGACCCAGCGCACTCCGTTTGTGATCGGTGTGGCAGGCTCGGTGGCCGTCGGCAAGTCCACCATTGCCCGCGTGCTCCGCGAAATGCTGCGCCGCTGGCCGGGCACTCCCAACGTTGAACTCATCACCACCGACGGTTTCCTGTACCCGCTGGCAGAGCTGAAGCGGCGGCAGCTGCTGGAGCGCAAGGGCTTCCCGGAGTCCTACGACCGCCGCGCGCTGCTGCGGTTTGTGAGCGAAATCAAGAGCGGCGCCGAGGAAGTACGGGCGCCCTGGTACTCACATGTCACGTACGACATCGTTCCCGGCAAGGAAGTAGTGGTCCGCAGGCCCGACGTGCTGATCGTGGAAGGGCTTAACGTCCTGGCCCCGGCGCGGCCTAGGCATGACGGCCGGCAGGGCCTGGCGCTGAGTGATTTCTTTGACTTCTCCATCTATGTGGATGCCAAGACGTCCTACATCGAGGAGTGGTACGTGGACAGGTTCCGCAAGCTCCGCAGCACAGCGTTCGCGCAGCCGGAGTCCTACTTCCACCGGTACGCAGCACTGTCCGATGACGAGGCTGAGAGCACTGCCCGGGACATCTGGAAGCGCATCAATGAGCCGAACCTGGAGGAGAACGTCCTCCCCACACGCGGACGTGCGCAGCTGGTGCTCACCAAGGACGCCGACCATTCGATCCGCCGCATGCTCCTCCGGAAGGTTTAGCACAGGTGTGCTACGACTGCGCTCCTTCCGAAGCCTCCGGGCGGGCGGCGACCAGCCGGCGCAGCTTCGCCCGCTTCCTGGCAGCGGGGGCAGGACTTACTGTGTTGGCTGCCTGTACGCCTGAGGCACCCGGGGCGGCGGCGCCGTCGTCGGGTTCCCCTTCTGCTTTCCCCTCCCCCAGTCCGGTTACAGCGTCGGCAACCCCGACGGCGGAGGCCACGACGGCGGCTGCTCGACCTCCGGAGCCGTCCCCGACGCCGTCACCCTCCTCGGCCCTGCCGCGGCAGTTCTCCCTCAACGACCCCGCGAGCCCCTGGCTGGTGGTGAACAAGCACCGGCCGCTGGTTCCGGCGGACTATGTGCCGGCTGACCTTGTGACGCCCGCCGTCGCTATTTCCGCTTCCGGTGAGGCCTCGCTGCTCAATAGCACGACGGCGGCCGCGGCCGAAGCGATGTTTGCGGCGGCCGCGGGGGACGGTGTGGCGATGGTGCTGGCCAGCGGCTACCGCTCCTACGGCACCCAGATGACCACCTACAACGGCTACGTTGCCTCGCGCGGCCAAGCCGACGCCGACACGGCAAGTGCCCGGCCCGGATACTCGGAGCACCAGACGGGCTGGGCGTTCGACATCACCGACGGCGGGGGCGTGTGCGGCTTCCAGCCGTGCTTCGCGGACCAGCCGGCGGCCGTGTGGGCGAAGGCGAACGGACACCGGTTCGGGTTTGTAGTGCGCTACCCGTGGATGTTCCACCCGATCACGGGCTACTACTACGAGCCGTGGCACCTGAGGTATATCGGCGTGGACGCCGCGACCGACATGGCGAACCGCGGCATCAACACGTTGGAGGAGTACTTCGGCGTCGAGGCGGCGCCGGGGTATCTGTGACAGGGAATAGTCACTGTCCCGCCAGGTCAGTAAGCGCGCTGTTGTTTTCTCAAGTCTTGCGAAGGATTGGCGCACCTAGACGGTTATTGTTATCTGCGTCTCATAGATTGACCACATGGTTATGGATGCTGAAGCCCTTTGGCTCGATCTCGTTGAGGACGTTCGATGGTATCCCTCGCCCCATAACTCCCAGCCGATCAAGCTGAGGGCCATCAGCGAGACGGCGGCAGTTGTTTTTTACGACCTTGACCTTGGGTTGCCTGCCGAATCGTTCGGTATCCCTTTCGGCCATGTCTGCGCGGGCGTATTTTTAGAGTCATTGTCGGTTGTCGCCGCAGCCCGGGGCTACAGGACAATAGAATCCCTTGAACTTTCCGAAATGGATTTCGCTGCCGAAGACCGCTTGCATCTTATTGGCACAGTGCGGTTAGAACCCGCCCCCGGGAACGACGAGTTGCAGGCTACGGCTCAACGACGGCTGGCCGCGTTCCGGTCCAGACGGACTTCCCGCCGGCCCTACGACAGCAGGATCGTAGGCGATGAGCTACTGGATTCAGCCACTTCAATCGCGGCAGCGCAAGGTTTCGAATTCCGCTCAACAACTGATGCCCGCCTTGTTTCCTTACTCGTGCAAATTAATCAGAAGACCCTATTCTCGGACCTGCGCAATGATGCCGTCTACGCCGAGATCATGCACTGGTTGCGGTTCTCGAAGGATGAAGCGGCCGCACTGGCCGACGGTCTTAGTGCAGAAACTATGATCATGCCGGGTCGGGTGCTTCGTTTCGCAATGAGGCACCGTGGCTTGTGGTCATTCCCCTTGATCGGGGGCTTAATTAGAGCCATCTACTTACGGACGATGCGCGGGGTACGCCAACTCGGATGGTTGGAGGGCCAATTCGCCGAGCCAGTCGATTATCTGGAAGCCGGGCGCACGTTCATGCAAGTGTGGCTTTTCTTTTCCGAAAAGGGCGTGTGCCTTCATCCCTTCGGCACTGTCATTACCAACCCGGACTCTCACTCTGAATTCGTTCGGGCGGCAGGAATCCACGAAACCGAGGGCAGAATGGCCTGGATGCTCTTCCGGTTCGGCTACAGCGCCACTCCTCCAGCCGCGCACCGCCGTCCCGCCACCTCTACCCTGCTTAGTCCATCGCCCGGGTACACGTCACTACAGGAGCCACTCCGTGAATAAAAGGTTCATATTCGTATTCGTGTTTCTGATGGACAGGTTTGTTGGACTGTTCACCCCAAGAATTTCCACGCACCGGATACTGCTGATGCCGGGCATCGAACCCTTCCGGTGGACCGCCGGACGCTGGAGGGCATGGCGGACGTTTGAAATGGCAGCCAAACGCGTACCTGCCTATCGCGAGTTTCTCTCCGAACATGGGGTACCTGGAAAGCTCTCCCTCAGGGGCAAAACCCTTAAGCATGCCTTCGCCGCGCTTCCGGAGATGGACAAAGACAGCTATATCAAACGCTGGACCATTCCCGCCCGCAGCGTGGACGGCGTTCTTCCCCGCCACGGTGTCGTCGTCGACGAATCTTCCGGAAGCTCAGGCGTTCCCACCAGCTGGGTGCGTGGCCTCGACGAACGCCTTGCCACCCGGCAGCTGCTCCAGGTTGGCTTCTCGCGCACTGCGGAAACGCTCAAGAAGCAACCGTTCGTCCTCAATTGCTTCTCGCTCGGAGCGTGGGCGACCGGGATGAACGTCAGCACTTCGCTCACGGATGTCACAATGATCAAATCCATCGGGCCGGACCGCAACAAGGTAATCGCCACGATGCTCGAATTTGGAACGGACTACACATACATCATTCTGAGTTACCCGCCGTTCCTGAAGGCTTTGTTTGAGGATGACCGGATCGATTGGGAAGCTTTCGACGTCGTCGCGGCGTTCGGTGGTGAAGGCATCAGCGAGAATATGCGCGGGCACATCACGAAGTACGCCCACAGCGCCTTTGGCTCCTACGGCGCCTCCGACCTCGAAATCAACATAGCTATAGAAACTGACTACACAGTGGCGCTCCGTCAGGCCATCGCTTCCAACGCTGAGCTGTCCGCAAGGCTCACCAAGCAGGCAGAGTACGGTATGCTCCCGATGATTTTCCAGTTCAACCCGTACGACTACCTCATGGAAACGAACGGGGACGGAGAACTCGTCGTCACGATCGTACGGAAAGAGAACGTCAATCCGAGGATCCGTTACAACATCCATGACCGTGGGCACGTGCTGCGCGTCCGCGACCTTAACGCCGTGCTCAAAGAATTCGGGCTCGAACACATCATTCGTCAGCAGTTCCTCGATTTGCCCCTGCTTTTCCACTACGGCAGGAGCGACCTGTCCGTTGACTTCAACGGCGCGGTGGTAGCACCTGATGCCCTGCGGGACGTCCTCAGCAGCGACCGGAGCCTTCTCGCAGCTGTCGAGAACCACCGCCTCGTCAGTTTCGAAGACGAGCAAGGAAACCGGCAACTGCACATTGCGCTGCAGCTAACAGCAAAAGCGACCCACGAGCGCACCCTGGACCAGGCCGCGTACAGGAAGTACATCCTTGAGCAATTGAGATCAATGAATGGCGATTTCAACAACGCAATCCTCACATCGCCGGACAACAGCCTGCCCACGATTGCGTTCTACCCACTCCACACCGGCCCGTTCAAATCTGACGGCGCAAAGCTCAAAAATGAGTACGTTTGGCAGCTCGGTAGCTCAGCTCCTGAAGACTGGGCCTTGGACCTAAGCTTCCGAGCCCCTAAGAATCCCGCAGCCGGTGAAATGTGGGGTTGAGGTTAGGTCCTGCTAAATGGAAACTCCTAGCTCGCTGGAAATTCGCTTTACATTGGTCAGGTAGGGGACATGGAAGAAACTGATGCACAGGGCGACACCGACAGCATCATTGCGCGCATCAGCGATTTAGCGCGCAAAGACCAGACGCAGCGTCAGGACTTTGACGAAAAGCGGGTTCTCGCGCTGAACAAGGCGTTGGCCTTTTTGCGGGAGCTCAACCCGCGTACGCTTCAGGCGCTGGACAGGGAATTTGCCAGGTCCGACGGCATCGCAACGTCCGCTGTCTTCGGGATGGGTTTCAATGGCGGGCCCGGGGTAGCGCAGTTCATCAGAAGTTATTGTTCTCCTCCCAGCGGTCTTCCACTGGCTCCCCATTCAGCCGCGGCAGTGGACGCGAGGCTCATCGATGTGTTGCTGTTCCGTGACATTCTGCTGGCACACGGTGAAACCATGTTTTTCCAATGCCTCACCCGGGTGAAGGGCATCCTGGGTTTCGGCCCGGACGACAGCCTGGCACGGGAAGGCGCTGGCAAGTACGGTGCGCGTGGAGTCGTTCTGCTGCTGAACACTGCTCATTCGCTGGCAAAGCTTCAACTCCAGAAAACGTCGGCCCACGTTACGGCCAGCATGGGTTACTCGGGCATTGATGCCTGGGCAGACGCCAAAGACGACTGCCATTTTATGACTGCGGAGTTTGCAAAGTGGATCCTTCAGCGGGGGCCCAGTCCGAGGGACATTGCCGGGCTGATTACCAAGGGCCGCTTGGACAGATTCGGCATCTCTCCATCGGACGTGGAACCGGAGCTGCTGCTGGCGGAACTATCCAAGGTTGACACGGATGCCGGGGCATCCGCCCTGGCCAGTTGGATCGGCCTCCCGCAGAGTTCGGTGCGGGCCGACCGCCGGAGCAGCCTTGCAGATCTAAGCGACCGCGGAGAGCGGAGCTTCGATGTTCAAGGCGTAGCCGGTGTGAAGACGGCGGGCGACGCCTTTGAGGCACACATCTGGCGGCGTCAGTCCAAGCTACGGGCGCGGCAGTTGAAGAGTTTGTGCTGGCTTATGGGCTCGTTCGGTGTCCCGGCCTTCGCCCTGTGGCTCTCTTGGCCTATGGTTCAGCAGCTGCTGGCGAAATCTTCCCTTGATGCCTCGACAGGCGCATTCACATTCCTCTTGGTAGAACTCCTCGGCGGTACCCTTCTCGCCATGGGGGCGGTGTCCTTGATCGACATGCGTACCAGCGGGTTCTTCGCGCTGGCGCGCGCGATGAGCAGAATGACGGTGTTGCAGGGCAAACGTACGCCGGAGTTTCTTGCCGCTCTTCGTAAACTTCGTCCGGGCCTGTTTGAAGCCGGACGCTCCGGTGGTGTGCCCAGGTATTTCTCTATGTGTTTCACCAAGGAGGGGGCTCTCCTGGTTTCTGGCGGCCGGGTGCCGGATATTGCCGCTGCCTTCCCTTGGGATTCGATTCGTGCCATAGATCCAGAAGGTGCACCTAAGGCGGGAATGAAGAACAGTGACACCAGCCAAGGGGTCGTGCTGCGGGTTGACCATCAAGGCGATGAGGTAAGACTTGCGTTCCCGCTCGAACGGGCAAAGGTGGCCTGGACAACGCGAAGGTATCTTGAAAAAAAGCCGATTGAGGGCGCCGTGGGGATAATTCAAGGATTGCGGTCGCTTAGCCTAGCGGGGGTTGGCTTGTCTTTCAGTGACTGGTCGTGGCAGCCGGCGCAGCATGCGGCCGAGCAGCTAGGTATTCGTCGCGGGCAGGTTTATCGGGGTCTGGCAGCCGCGGCACTTATCTGTCTTGCGGGGCCGTTGGTCCTGGTCTTGTTCCTGCGGTAGGTCATAGCGCACGCGTGTCATGGGCACTTGTCGCCTTTACGTTAGCGTGGTTGTCATGCTGACTGGATTCAAGAATTTCATCATGAAGGGCAATGTCGTTGACCTTGCCGTGGCCGTCGTTATTGGTACCGCCTTTGGTGCTGTGGTGACGTCACTTGTGAACAAGGTGCTTATGCCTTTCATTGCCGGGCTGACGGGTTCGCCGAACTTCGACAGCTTCGCAAGGGTGAACTTCAACGGCAATTTCATCGAGTTCGGCGTGCTGCTGACTGCAATCGTGAATTTCCTGCTGATCTCCGCGGCCATCTATTTCGTTGTTGTGATGCCGATGAACCTGATGATTGAGCGCCGCAACCGCCGGCTCGGAATCGGCCAGGACGTGAAGAAGGAGTCCGCCGAGGATCCGCAGATCGCGCTGCTCACAGAGATCCGTGACGCGCTGAAAAGCCGCACGCCCTGACATTTTGAGAAAACGCCAGTGGCCCGCCTCCTGTTGGAGGCGGGCCACTTCGGTGTTGAGGGACCTATTCGGAGATGAGTTCCAAAGCGAGTTCTGCCCTGACCACCTGCGCAAGGTGTTCGGCGGTGAACTGGGCGGTCTCTTCGTCGGCAGCTTCTACCATCACGCGCACCACGGGCTCAGTGCCGGAGGGACGGAGCAGGACGCGGCCGGTGTCCCCGAGTGCGGCTTCAGCTGCCGCCACGGCCTGGGCCAGCACCTCGTTATTGCCGACGCGGTTGCGGTCCACGCCCTTGACGTTGATGAGTACCTGAGGAAGCTTGGTCATCACCGTGGCGAGTTCTTTGAGCGGCTTTCCGGTCAGGGCAATTTGGGCTGCAAGCTGCAGTCCGGTGAGCACGCCGTCGCCCGTGGTGGCGTGGTCGGCGAAAATTACGTGGCCCGACTGTTCGCCACCCAGGTTGTAACCGCCGTCGCGCATTTCCTCCAGGACGTAGCGGTCGCCCACCGAGGTTTCGCGGATGCTGATGCCCGCTTTGCGGAGGGCGATCTTCAGGCCAAGGTTGCTCATGACGGTGGCCACCAGAACGTCGTCCTTGAGCTTGCCTGATGCCTTCAGCGCAACGGCAAGGATTGCCATGATCTGATCGCCATCCACTTCGTTGCCCTCGTGGTCCACGGCGAGGCAGCGGTCTGCATCACCGTCGTGGGCAATTCCCAGGTTGGCGCCGTACTTGACGACGGCCTCCTTGAGGGGATCCAGGTGAGTCGAACCGACGCCGTCATTGATGTTGTGGCCGTCCGGGTCGGCGCCGATAACAATAACGTTGGCGCCGGCGTCCTTGAATACCTGGGGTGAGCAGCCGCTGGCGGCCCCGTGGGCGCAGTCCAAGACAACGGTGAGGCCCTCCAGCCGGTGGGGCAGGGTCTGGAGGAGGTGGACGATGTAGCGGTCCTCGGCGTCCGAGAAGCGCTGAATGCGTCCGACATCCGCGCCGACCGGGCGTACTGCTTCCTTGGTCATCTGCGCCTCGATGGCGTCCTCCACCTCGTCGGGGAGCTTCTGGCCGCCGCGGGCGAAGAACTTGATGCCGTTGTCGGGCGCAGGGTTGTGGGAGGCCGAGATCATGACGCCGAAGTCAGCGTCCAGGTCCGCCACGAGATAGGCCGCCGCGGGAGTGGGGAGGACGCCGGCGTCGTAAACGTCAACCCCGGAGCTGGAGAGCCCAGCCTCCACCGCGGCGGCAATGAATTCACCGCTTGCCCGCGGGTCGCGGGCTACAACGGCGCGCGGCCGGGACCCGTTGGATTTGCGGTCATGGCCGAGTACGACGGCGGCCGCCTGGGCCAGCTGCATAGCGAGCTCCGCAGTCAACAGACCGTTCGCCAGTCCACGGACACCATCAGTTCCAAATAATCTAGACACCGGTCAAGTCTAGAGGATGGGGATGGTTGGGCTTGAAATGGCTGGCCAGGCGTCCTTACTTAGGCGTTCGAACCGCCCGTATTCTGGACCACTGGATGATCACGGCACCAGCTTATGTTAGGCATAGGCCGTGAAGTCTTACGAGAAGATGAGGAAGCAGGAAGCTGCCGCGGCGCTGCAGGAGTTTCTCGATGAGCGGCCGCACGCGCTGGAGCATCTGACCCGATATCTAACCGAATATGCCGACGGTACTGTCCACCTCGACGAGACAGTAGAAAGCCTTACCCCCCTCTGGCGCTGGGTGAAATCCGTGCTCACGGAACTGACGGTGGAATCTCCCGAACCAGAGGCCTCCACCAGCCCCACATGGCTTCGGTACGGTATCGGCACAGAACCGATCCTGTCGCCCAAGTCAATTGAAATCATCGACGGGGTCATTTCCTACCTGTGCCGGGTGGTGGAGCAAGGCGCCCCAAAGCCCGGTGGCGGGTTGGATACAACCGCATCAAGTCGTACATGTGGCAGAACCACCCGGTGCTGGCACTCGATAACGTGGAAGTACCACTCGCTGCCCTTGTTCCAGGCATTGCCCGAGGACAAGCCAGCGGGGAGCGCCCATCAGATGACGACAAGCTCACTCGCACAGCTGCGGCGGTAGTCCAGCGGTTAAATGGTACTTACGAGGAGACAGTCGCTGAGGATGAGCCGCTTATCGAGGTTGAGGACCTGGGCGAAGACGCACTTCGCGGGCGAGAGCTTGAGGTGTCTTTGCGGGAGGACATTGCCCACGAGTACTCCCGTGTAGTGGACCGTATGGTCAAGGACCTGGCAAAACAGAACGGCATCACGCGCGCCTTTCGCGAAGACCGTGAAGTGCTCCTCGTTGCTACATCAAGCTGGGACACGGGCCAATTACACGGATGGGTCACCGGATACCTTAAGGACAAAGTCAGTGACTAATTATTGGAGCCTGAGTGACCCGATGCCGCAGCGGCCCTGCAGGAATTTCTTGATGAACGTGGCCCAGCCTTGGAGCAGCTTCACGAGGCGATTCGGGCTGACGGCCAGGATCCCCTTGCCACTCTGGATTACACAGTGAAGAGTCTTCGTCCATTGTGCGCTTGGGTGAAGGAGATGGTGACTGAGTCCGAGACGGCAGAGATTGAAGTGGTGACGGACCAACCGCCGTCATGGTTTCGCTACTGCGTGGGTAACAAAACCAACCCTGTCCAGGGAGGCGGTCGTAATCGTCGACGGCCTCATTTCCTACGTCTGCCGTGTTGTTGAACGCGGCGCCCCGAATGCTCAGTGGCGCGTTGGGCACAAGCCCATCAAGTCTTGGGTGTGGGAGAACCACCCCGTGCTCACCGTGGGTGACGACGGGTGGGCGCTAGGTGAGCTGGTGCAACGTTCCGCCCAACCCATCGGCGGACGTATCCGGTTAGAGGACCATATGCTGGCGCTCCAGGTCCAGGCGTACATCGACTATCTAACCCGGGCCGACCGTGCCGCCGGCGAAGACGAACCGCTGGTTGAAGTCGAGGACCTCGGCGACGACCCGCTTCGGGGCCGCGAGCTCGAAGTGGCTTTAAGGGAGGACATCGCCCATAAGCACTCCAGAGTGGTGGACCGTATGGCCAGGAACCTGGCGAAGGAAAACGGCATCATCCGTGTAATCCGCGAAGACCGCGAAGTTCTCCTCGTTGCGACATCCAGCTGGGACAGTGAGCAGCTAGAGGAATGGGTCATCCGCCATCTGACGATGAAAATTCGTGACTAGAACGCCTGCCGCTAGAGGTCGATAACTTCATTGAGCCAGCTCAAACCGAGTTAACGGCAGAAGCCCGCCCCGCCAAATGGCGGGACGGGCTTCCGTGCAAGCGGATTTAGCGCTTGGAGTACTGCTGAGCCTTACGGGCCTTCTTGAGACCGGCCTTCTTACGCTCGATGACGCGGGCGTCGCGAGACAGGTAGCCGGCCTTCTTCAGCGTGGCGCGGTTGTTCTCGACGTCGATCTCGTTCAGTGAACGGGCGATGCCGAGGCGCAGCGCGCCGGCCTGGCCGGAGATGCCGCCGCCGTGGATGCGGGCGATGACGTCGTAGGCACCTTCGAGATCAAGGATCTTGAAGGGCTCGTTGACGTCCTGCTGGTGCAGCTTGTTCGGGAAGTAGTTGTCCAACGCGCGACCGTTGATGGTCCACTTGCCAGAGCCGGGAACAACGCGGACGCGTGCAACAGCCTCCTTGCGACGGCCAACAGCTGCGCCGGCAACGGTCAGGGCCGGGCGCTCCTTCTTCGGCGCAGCGGCGTCAGCAGCTGAGCTTTCAGAGGTGTAGCTGGTCAGGGTTTCCTCAGCCTCAACGGCTTCGGTGGTCTCTTCGTTCTGAGCCACGATTCTCCTTGTATAGATAAGTTGTTTGGTGGCCAGGACTACTGGGCGACCTGGGTGATTTCGAAAGTCTTGGGCTGCTGGGCGGCGTGGGGGTGCTCAGCACCGCGGTACACCTTCAGCTTGCCCAGCTGCTGGGCAGCGAGGGAGTTCTTGGGGAGCATGCCCTTGATGGCCTTCTCAACGGCGCGGACCGGGTTGGATTCCAGCAGTTCCGCGTAGTTGACGGAGGTCAGGCCGCCCGGGTAGCCGGAGTGGCGGTAAGCGCGCTTCTGCTCCAGCTTGGCGCCGGTGAGGGCAACCTTTTCAGCGTTGATGATGATGACGAAGTCGCCCATGTCCATGTGGGATGCAAAGGTGGCCTTGTGCTTGCCGCGCAGCAGGATTGCGGTCTGGCTCGCGAGACGACCAAGGACAACGTCTGTGGCGTCAATGACGTGCCACTGGCGGTTGATATCGCCGGGCTTCGGGGTGTACGTACGCACGGTGTTTGCCTCGTTCTTATTCTGGCGTTCTTGTTTAGGAGCCACTCAGGGGTGGGCACCTACTATCTGCGCGCTACCGGAACAGAGGTGAGGGCTCTATGTAACCAGTCATCCTGTGGTTCCGAATGTGCACGTTGAGGAGTCATCCTGCAACCGGATTCTCAGCGGGCACGCACCATCGGAATAGGACACGCACAACGACTACCAAGATTAGCGCGTTAAGGGGTTCAGGGTCAAAATGGGGTAGCCGGACGATGCCTCAGTTCCAGCCGGCCTGACGCGAGTGGGGGGGTTGCAGTGGCTTTTTGGGGCAGCGATGGCTTTGCCGGCTGGTTCTTCGTCCTTGGCGCGGGCCTGGTTGGGTATGTCCTCTCCCCCATCACCGAATTGCTGATCGCCTGGCGGCTTCCTCGCCTGGGCGGGCTTCCCTCAACCAGGACCAGAATTACGACGGCGGTTGTCACCGGCGCGCTCTGCGCCGCCTTGGCTTTGCGGATCGGGATGGACTGGTCCCTCCCGGCTTTCTTAGCCCTTGCGGTGCTTGCTGTGCAGCTGGCACGCGTCGACCTCGCCGACCACCTGTTGCCCAATCCACTCGTACTGGCCCTGCTCATCGCGGGCCTGGCGCTGTTTGTGGTCGGAAGTTCGGCCGCTGCGGCCTGGTCCGATCTACTGCGGGGGGCCGCCGGAGCCGTCCTCCTCTTCCTTGTCTATCTGGTCTTGGCTGTCATTTCGCCGAGCGGAATCGGAATGGGTGATGTCAAGCTCGCGGCGCCCACTGGCCTTTACCTTGGCTATCTGGGCTGGGGTGAGTTGTTTTACGGTGGTGCGCTTGGGTTCGTGCTTGGCGGCCTTGCCTCCCTCATTCTGGTGGCAGCAAAGGGAGCCCGAAAGAATGCCGAGGTCGCTTTTGGTCCCTCGATGCTGGCTGCCCTCTTGGGCACCATCTTCGTAGCATCCTAGTGGTCGCTGACGGCGGCATCTTGCTCCATTCGGTAAAAGTCCTCATGCATTCGGAACCTTGGGATTTATGAGTAACAAGATTTGCGCAAGGCAAGCGCAGGAATTCCACAGCTTACGAAAGCTTCACGCAGGAAGTGGTCAACTCCCTACCGCGAGCGTAAATCGCCCTGCATCCTATTTACAGAGCTGGTGATGGGCCAGCTTTCACTCACTCGCTCAGGAGTTTCCAATGCTTACGTTTTTCTCTAACACCGCTGCCCGCCTCCGCCGCGAAGAAAAAGGCGCCACCGCCGTAGAATACGGCATCATGGTCGCCTTGATCGCGGTCATCATCATCGCGGCAGTCACCTTCCTTGGCAATGGTATGAAAGATGTCTTTACCCAGGTCCAGTGCTCCGTCAACGGCGGCGTCTTCACAGCGGCTACCTCGACCCCGGGCACGGCTACCTGCGTTAACTAGGCGGACAGTCGACCGGGCTGAAATCCAGTCTAGCTCGAACGCTGACCTTGAAGTGGTGGCGGCTAACTGGCCGCCACCACTTCGTTTGATAGTCAACTTATTCGGAAAGGTGCTCACGTGAACAAATTTTCCGAGCGCGGTGCAGCCGCCGTGGAATTTGCGCTTCTGGTACCAATCCTAATCATGTTGGTCTTCGGCATCATGGAGTTTGGCCGCGCTTACAACGTCCAGATCTCACTGACAAATGCTGCCCGTGAAGCTGCCCGCAGCATGGCAATCACCAAAAACGAAGACGCTGCCCGCACCGCTGCAAAGAATGCAGCTCTACACCTCATCCCGGCCCTTCAAAACGGCAACATCACCTTCAGTCTTACAGCGGGAACCTCGGGCTGTCCCACGAATGCGCAAACGACGGTGACTATCAGTTACAGCCTTAGCACAATAACGGGGATAGCCGGACCGTTTGCTATGACGGGCAAAGGGACCATGTTGTGCGGCGGTTGACAACACATACTGACGGGGAACGCGGCGGAATCGCCGTCATCGTCGCCGTACTCATGGTGGTTCTGCTCGGCTTCGCCGCCATCTCTATTGACGTTGCAAAGCTGCACTCTGAACGTGCGCAGCTCCAGAACGGAGCAGATGCAGCCGCTTTGATGGTGGCCCAGAAATGCGCCAAAAACGAAGCAGACACAAACTGCTCGGCGACGTCATCCATGGCGCCAGAACTGGCCAACAAGAACGCCCTAGACAGCCTCAGCAATATAAAGGCCATTGCCCTCGACAAGCCAGGCCGTACCGTCCAAGTGACAGCAGGGGCAAAAGAAGCTGGCACCACCACAAACAGCGTGTCCACGTTCTTCGCCGGAATCTTTGGGATTCCCAGCTCCGAGGTATCAGCATTTTCCAGCGCGCGTTGGGGTAGCCCAATTGAAGGACCTACTCCATTTCCGCTAGCGTTCTCGATTTGTCAGGTGTCCACAGCCGCAGATAAGAATCCGCAGCTGCTGGAGGGCCATGACCCTAGCGCTAATGGCGATAAGGGCACGCCCGACTGCATATATGCAGGCCAACCTGTTCCTGGTGGATTCAACTGGACACAGCAGGTAGTTGGCGAATGCGGCAGCAGCATCGATCTCAGCGTGAGCACGAGCCGGAGCGAGACAGGTAACGATGCGCCCGAAAATTGCGGACCAACACTCGACACATGGGCACAATCGATCGTCGCGAATAAGGACGTTGTGGTGCTTTTACCTGTATTTGATAAAGCTACTGGCACCGGTTCCACAGCTACTTATCATTTGACTGCTTTCGCTTCCTTCAAGGTACTGGGCTGGAAGTTCGGCGGTGCCGATAAGTTGCCTCTCGTCTTCCGCAATCAGCCGGCTTCTGGAAGCGGGCCCAGCTGCACAGGCAGTTGCCGAGGCATTATCGGCAGCTTCGTTGAATATGTTTCCCTTGCTGACGGCTACAAGCTGGGCCCCGTCAGCGCAACCGGCGCCACTGTAGTCGAACTCACAAAGTAGTTTATTGCAATTTTTGTAGCACAACCCTAGGAGCAGTTCGTGAAGTCTCGATTGTTGGCAGGAGCGGCCGCGGCAGTCCTCGCTATCGTCGGCGCGTTCTTGATTGTTTCCTATGCCCAAGGCGCCGACCAGCGGGCTGTTAGAAATCTCGAACCCGTGGCTGTTCTCGTGGTAAAGACGGCTATCCCCGCAGGCACTCCTGTTGAATCGATGGCAGCTTCGCTGACGACAGAACAGTTGCCGGCTTCAGCAGTCACCGATTCCGCTCTCGCAACACTTGATGGTTCCACGGGCAAGGTATCCGCTGTCGACCTCGTTCCCGGGGAACAACTTGTAGCCGAGCGTCTGGTCGCTCCCGCTGCGCTCAAGTCGTCTGGCTCCGTCGAAGTTCCGGCCGGCCTTCAAGAGGTATCTTTCCAGCTGGAACCGGACCGCGTGGTTGGGGGCCGGCTCACGCCTGGCGACCATGTCGGCGTTTTCGTGTCGATGGACACAGGTGGCCTTGAGGCCAAGGCTGACAAGGAAACCACCAAGCTGACTGTCCGCAAAGTTCTCGTCACCGCCGTTCAGCGGGCGCCTGAGGCGGCGCCGAAGGCTGCCCCCACGCCAACCGCGAGCGCCGACCCGAACGCCGCCGACCCGAAAGACACCACCCTTCCAACGGGTTCCCTCATGCTGACCGTTGCAGTCAATGACGTTGACGCAGCAAAAATTGTCTTCGCCGCCGAATACGCCAAAATGTGGCTGAGCAAGGAGCCCACCGACGCGGCCGACAGCGGCCCCCGCATCATCGAGCGTGCCGAGGTCTACAAATGAGCCGCTTCGTCCTCATCACACCTAACACGGACTTTGACGCCCGCTTACGGCAGGCTATTGCAGGCGGCCTTCAGGGCGGCGTCCAGACGTTTTTTACGAACGTCCTGCCGGCGGGTCCTTACGATTTGTTCGCACAGCTCAACCAGGAACAGCCGGAGGTCCTAATCTTGGGACCGGACGTCCCCGTAGACGAGGCTCTCCGCCTGGCCACCGTGCTCGACGTCCAGGTGCCTGACCTCACCGTCCTCCTGGTCAGCGAACCTGAGCCGGAACTCGTCCTGCAGGCCATGCGTGCGGGAGTCCGCGACATCCTCAGCCCGTCTGCCGACCCAGCCCAACTGCGGGTGCTGCTGGAGCGCGCCTGCCAGTCCTTCGCCAGCCGTCATCGGGCGGGCCAGCCGCAGCAAGCCCAAAACGACAAGGGGCGTGTTATCGGTGTTTTCTCGCCTAAGGGCGGCGTCGGTAAGACGACCATCGCTACCAACCTCGCAGTAGGTCTCGGAAAGGTTTCGCCGATGAGCGTAGTACTCGTGGACCTGGATCTGCAGTTCGGTGACGTCGCCTCCGGGCTGTACCTCAATCCCGAACACACAGTCACGGATGCAGTCTCCCCCGCCGCGAGCCAGGACACGCTGGTGCTCAAGGCGTTCCTTACCGTGCACCCTTCGAGCATCTATGCGCTTTGTGCCCCTGATAACCCGGTCGAAGCCGACCACATCTCTCCCCAACACGTCACCCGGCTGCTGGAGCAGTTGGCGGAAGAATTCCAGTACGTTGTTGTCGATACTGCCCCTGGCCTGCCGGAAATCGGGTTGGCAGCAATGGAAGCCTGCACAGACGTAGTTTGGGTCAGTGCCATGGACATTCCCAGCGTCCGCGGCCTGCGGTCGGGCTTGGACATCCTTCGGCAACTTGAAATACTTCCTGAGGGAAGGCATGTGGTCCTGAACATGGCGGACGCGAAGTGCGGGCTTTCTGTCCAAGACATCGAATCGTCCATCGGGGCTCCGGTTGACGTCAGCGTACCCCGATCCCGTGCCGTCGCCTTCTCCACCAACCGGGGGGTTCCCGTTCTCCAGGAAGCTAAAAGGGATCCCGCAGTAAAGGGGCTTATGCAGCTGGTGGAACGCTTCAGCTCCTCGGCAAAGAGCCAGCGGCAAATCCACCGCCGGGTGGTGGTTTAGATGAAGCTGTCCGAACGACTTCAAGCGGCACAGTCAAGGTCCCAGCCTGGCGCTGACCAGGCTGCAGCCGCGGCCGCGGCTACTGCTCCCGCTTCAGTCCCCGCTTCAGCAGCCGTAGCGCCCGCAACCGTGCAGGCCGCAGCATATTTGAACGTCCAAATGGCAACCAGTCCTTTTGCAGGCAGCAGGGGAGAGAACCCACCGGGACGGGGGCATCCGGAATCGGTCGGCAAGCGGCCGCAGCAGTCGCCTGCTCAGCACAACCTTCCCAAGCCGAAGGCCCAACAGCCGGTGGATGTTTTTGCGGCCCTCAAGCAGCGAGCGGCCACCGCCCTCTTCGAACGCATGGGAGCACGTTTCAACGACTCCACCATTACCGAAAAGGATCTTCGCAGCACTGCCCGGGAAGAACTTAGCCGCATCATCGATGAGGAGCAGGTTCCGTTGACGGCGGAAGAACGTTCCCGGCTAGTTGCGGACGTAGCCGATGACGTGCTCGGCTACGGTCCACTGCAGCGCCTTTTGGATGATCCAGCGGTCACCGAAATCATGGTGAACCGGATGGACCAGATTTACGTAGAGCGCAAGGGAAAGCTGGCCCTGACAGAATCCAGGTTCAGTTCTGAAGAACACCTGCGCAAAGTCATTGAGCGCATTGTTTCCAAAGTGGGACGGCGCATTGATGAGTCCTCTCCCCTGGTTGACGCGCGTCTGGAGGACGGATCCCGCGTGAACGCCGTCATTCCTCCGCTGGCTGTCGGCGGGTCTTCGCTGACCATTCGTAAGTTCAGCAAAGTTCCCCTAACAGTCCAGAACCTCATCGACTTCGGTACGCTCACTCCGGAAATGGCTGAACTACTCAACGCCTGCGTTAAAGCCAAGCTGAACATCATCGTCTCCGGCGGTACCGGCACCGGCAAGACTACCCTGCTCAACGTTCTCTCATCGTTCCTTCCGGCCAACGAACGCATTGTGACCATCGAAGACGCCGTAGAACTCCAGATGCAGCAGGAGCACGTGGTCCGGCTCGAAAGCCGGCCGCCGAACACGGAAGGCAAAGGCGAAGTCACCATCCGAGAACTGCTCCGAAACTCCCTGCGTATGCGGCCTGACCGCATCGTGGTAGGTGAAGTCCGTGGCGGCGAGTCCTTGGACATGCTCCAGGCGATGAACACCGGCCACGACGGGTCCCTTTCCACCGTCCACTCCAACTCGCCCCGCGACGCCGTGGCACGCTTGGAAACCCTCGTGCTTATGGCTGGCATGGACCTGCCGCTGCGGGCCATCCGCGAGCAAATCGCCTCTGCCGTGAACCTGATCATTCAGATTTCCCGGTTGAGAGACGGCACACGCCGCATCACGCACGTCACCGAAGTGCAGGGCATGGAAGGCGACATTGTTACCCTCCAGGACGCCTTCGTGTTTGATTACTCGGCGGGAGTGGACCAGCACGGCCGTTTCCTCGGGTCTCCCATTCCAACGGGTATCCGTCCGCGCTTCATCGACCGCTTTGAGGACATGGGCATTCACGTTTCACCAGGTGTCTTCGGCGCCCCCTTGGTCTCCAGCGGAAGGTCCTGATGTGTTCCTGACGTTTGGCATCATCCTGGTGATCGCCGCTATCGCCGTCGCAGGCGTTGCTGTAATGATCCCCCGCACTCCTACCGTGCCGCTGGATCGCCGTCGGCCATTCCGCACGGATTCAGATTCCCAACTGACGCGTTTCGCTGGATCAGCCGTCCAAGGAATTGAAAGTGTCCTCGCCAAGAAGAATCTTCGTTACTTCGACCGGGAGACCCTCGAAAACGCGGGACTTCGCCTAAGCCAGGCGGACTTCCTGCTCCTCGTGATCATCGGCGCCTTCGTGGGTGCCCTGATGGGCCTCGTCGTTGCCGGTCCCGTCCTAGCCATCCTCCTGGTGATAGCCGCGCCGTTCGTCGCCCACCTGGTGCTGAGCTTCCTCACCGGCAAAAGACGAATTAAGTTCGATGACCAGTTGGGTGACACCCTGCAGTTACTCTCGGGCAGCCTGCGCGCCGGACACAGTGTCCTCCGGGCCATCGACGCAGCGGCGAATGAATCGCAGGCTCCTACTTCTGAGGAGATGCGCCGCGTTGTTTCGGAAACCAGTTTGGGGCGGGACCTCCTCACTTCGTTGAACGACACTGCCGAACGCATGCGCAGTGAAGATTTCGTGTGGATCAGCCAGGCAATCCAGATCAACCGGGAGGTGGGCGGCAACCTGGCTGAAGTGTTGGACCAGGTCAACGAGACCATCCGCGAGCGCAACGAAATCAAGGGCCACATCAAATCCCTCGCTGCGGAAGGAAAGTTCTCCGCCTACATCCTGATGGCCCTTCCCATAGGCATCGTGGCGATGCTCATGCTGGTCAGTCCGGGCTACATGGACAAGATGGTTTCCACGGTGCTCGGGTGGATCATGATCATCGCCTCGATCATCATGATGACAATCGGTGGGTTGTGGATGCGCAAGATCATTGACTTGAAGTTCTGAGGACACGATGAATCCTCTGCTAATCCTCGGCCTCCTCATGATCTGCCTGCCGGTCGCCTACCTTGCCTGGTCCCTGCTGTCCAGGGACAAAAAGGGCGAGGCCGTCGCCCGCGAAATTCTCTCCCGCGGCGCCCACCAGGCGGAAGAGGAAAAAACGACAGGCAGCGGCGCCCTTGAGAAAATCGGCCGCCGCCTCACTCCGGCGGCTTATGTCCAGAAACTCGATCACCTGCTTTCGCTGGCTGGCCGCCCCGCCAACCTTCCGCTGGGCCGGGTTCTCGCTGCCAAACCTGCCCTCGGTCTGGTGGGCGGACTCGTTGGGCTGTGGCTAAGTTCTGTCGGAACGACGCCGATCATCAAGCTCGTGGGACTGTTCGTCCTGATCCTGGGCTACTTCATCCCTGACCTGCTCCTGTACAGCAAGGGGCAGGAACGGCAGAAGGTCATGCAACTGGAACTGGCCAACACCCTCGACCAGATGCTGATCTCGGTTGAAGCAGGGCTCGGGTTCGAAGGTGCCATGGCCAGGGCCGGCGAGAACGGCAAGGGCCCCCTTGCAGAGGAACTGGTACGGACCCTGCAGGACATGCAGGTGGGGCGCAGCCGCCGGGAGTCGTACCTCGCCCTCGCTGAACGCACCAATGTTCCGGAGCTACGCAGTTTCGTTCAAGCCGTGGTCCAGGCGGACACCTACGGCATCGCCATCAGTCGGGTCCTTCGCGTTCAGGCAAAAGTCATGCGAGTAAAACGTCGCCAACGCGCTGAGGAAAAAGCGATGAAGCTTCCGGTAATGATCCTGTTCCCGCTGTTGTTCTTCATTTTTCCGGTTCTCTTTATTGCGATTCTCGGACCGGCAGTCATCAACACCATAGAGACATTCAGCGGGCAATAGAGGGCATGGGTTTTGCCGCAGTGATGTCTCAAGGTTTACACAGGATCACCCGAAATAGGACAACCGACTACTACCAGGAAGTAGCCTTGAAGAATGCAAAGTCCAGATCCCGGCTCCAGCGACAGGGGCGCAGCTGCGAATCCACCGCAGCCCGGGATCGCACCGCTTACCGGTTCCGCGTCGCAGGAAGCAGCCGGGCTCTTGCCGCTCGTTGACGCGGCGGTGCTGGAGGAGCTGGAAGACGAACTTGCCGGCTCCGGCCTCGCCCAGCGCTTCGCCCGCGACTACGCCGCGATGTGGGACCAGCGCTGCGCAAGGCTTGCGGCAGCGGTGGACAGCCAGGACAGCGAATCGGCCCTCGACGCCGCCATCAGCCTGAAGATCAGCTCCGCCATGGTGGGCGGGATGCGTCTGGCGAAACTGGCCGAGCTCCTGGAAGTACTGATCCGCCGCGGCGACTTCGGCCAGGGGCAGGCCCTGATGGAGCGGGTTACCCAGGACGGCGGCCAGACGGTATCCGAACTCCAGGCCACCTACATCCTCAAAAACGGCTAGCCTTCCCCAGGCGGCGCCCGGCTGTTGCTTCGAATGGCCTAGACAGTGTCCTGGTTGCCGGGCGCCAGCCGATACCCTACGCCCCGCACCGTCTGCAGCCAGCGCGGCGAGACTGGATCCTCCTTCAGCTTTCGCCGCAGATTACCGATGTGGACCTCAACAGCCCGCTCGTCCGCCTCGCTGATGTAGGTGTCCTCGCCGTAGAAATCGCCGCGGACTGCCCGGACAAGATCGGCCCGGGTGCAGACCGCCCCGCCACCGCGTAGGAGGACGTGGAGCAGATCGAACTCGCTTCGCGTCAGCCCGAGCGGCTCCCCGTTGATCTCCACCGTGCGTGTCCGGTGGTTCAGCGCCAGGCCGTTGTGGTGCAGGACCGCGGAATCCTCCAGCCGGGCTGCAGCAACAGCGGCAGCGGGCGCCGCTCCCCACACGGATGACACCGGTGTCTGCCCGTTCACCTCGTGCCGGGGCCTGCGCATCATCGCCGCAACCCGTGCCCTTAGCTCCCGGGGACGGAAAGGCTTGGCAATGTAGTCGTCAGCACCGGCATTGAGGGCGGACAGCAGGTCCGGCTCCTCAGTCCGCCCTGTCAGCATCACCACGTAGGCGTTGCTGAAATTGCGGATCCGCCGCAGCACTTCGAAACCGTCAATGTCCGGCAGTCCGATGTCCAGCGTCACCACGTTGGCCTGCTTGTCCCGGACCACTTCCACTCCAGCCCGCCCGTCAACCGCTGTATGCACCTCGAAGCCCGCTTGGCTCAACACCCCTTCGAGGAGGTTGCGCACGTCGGCGTCATCTTCGATTACTACAGCCACACCAAGATCGTCCATTGATATCCCTGAGCCAGGCGGTTATGGCCCCCCATTAGCCCAGCGCCAATGCCCATACCCGCTCCAACCCTTTATACGCTACAAGTAAGCCGTGCTGATGACATCTGTTTCAACATTGCATTCGAAAAGTCAATTATTATGACAACTATGTGGATTACGAGCCGGAAAGGATGTGCCGCGTTGCCGAGCAGGAATTCGGACGCACAGGCGGCGGACATTCAGGTGATGATCCACCCTGGCCTTAGCCGGGGTCATGGCTGAGCGGCTTTTCCCACGCGGACCCGCCCGCTTCTTCCAGCGGCTCGGGCCGCGGGCCCAGGTGGCCCTGTGCCAACTGCCGCTGACCTTGATCGTGGCTGCACTTGCGGTCGCCACCCCGTTCGCCTGGCCCACGCTGCTGCACAGCCCGCTTTTCCTGGCCGGGGTCTTCCTTTCCGGCATCCTCTTCCTCGGCTGCCTCCTGGTCCCCTGGGAACGGCTGACCCACCGCCCCTACCTGCTGGTCCCCATCCTCGACTTCGTCGCGATTGGCTTGCTCCGGAACGGCGCGGCTCCCCTTCTGCCGGGACTTGCCGTGCTGGCGGTGTTCCCGGTGATCTGGCTCTCCGCCTCGGGCATGCTTGCCCGGAGCAGCCTCGTCCTCAGTTTCTTTGGCCCCATGCTCATCATGGTTCCCTCGCTGGCCGGACGGTTCCCCAACCTGACGCCTTCGGACATCACCACCACCTTGCTCTTCCCCCTCATGATGCTCTCCGTGTCCCTGGCCATCAGGTTCGCGAGCGTGCACGTCCGGCTGCAGCAGCGCGAACTGGCCCAGAAGGACAAGGAGCTTCGGCAGCTGCTCCGCGAGAGCCGGGAGCGTGAAAAGCTGCTCCAGACGGTCCTGGACGCCACCGACGTCGGGATTGCCGCCGTCGACCGCTCCGGCCACTTCCTCGTGGCTAACGACCGGCAGCGGAACTTCCGCCGGGCAACAGGGGCCGACGACGCCGTGCCCGGCCAGGGCCACCAGCTGATCTTCGGGCAGGACAGACGAACCCTGCTACCGCCGGAGAAACGACCCATCAGCCGCGCCATCGCCGGGGAGTCCTTCGCCGATTACCTAGTGTGGGCCGGAGAGGGAGCGGAGCAGCGGGCGGTGTCGACGGCGGCCCGGCCCCTGGTCAGCGAGGACGGCCGGCTGACCGGCGCCGTGGTGGTGTACAGCGATGTCACCGGCTGGGTGGAGGCGCTGGCGGCAAACCACGAACTGGTCTCCAACGTGACCCACGAGTTCAAGACGCCCCTGAACTCCATCATCGGCAATGTGGACCTGGTGCTCGACGACGTAGCCGCCCTGTCGCCCCAGGTGGCCCAGCGCCTGCTCGTGGTCCAGCGGAACGCCGAGCGGTTGCTGGCGCTCGTCGCGGACCTGTCGGCATCAGCGTCGGCCGCGCTTAATGTCCACCCCAAACGGACGGACCTCGCCAGCCTGGTGGAAACCAGCATCGGCTCTGCCCAGGCCCTGGCGGAGCATGCGAACATCCGGCTCACCGCGGACGTCCCCTCGCCCCTGTGGGCCTACGCGGACCCGCTCCGGATCGGACAGGCCCTGGACAACCTGGTGTCGAACGCCATCAAGTACTCCCCCGACGGCGGGAGGGTCAGCATCAGCGCCCGCAGCAGCAACGAGTGGGTGCAGCTCAGTGTCAGCGACACGGGGATGGGGATCAGCAGCGAGGACACCACCAGGGTCTTCAAGCGTTTTTTCCGGACGGAGTCCGCCAAGGGCGCGGCCATCGCCGGCGCCGGGCTGGGCCTGTCCATCACCAAGATCATCGTGGAGCGCCACGGCGGACACATCACGTGCAACAGCGGGCAAGGCCAGGGCAGCACCTTCACGCTGACCCTGCCCGCGGAGGGCCCGCCGCCCGCGTTCTAACTGGGCCCACGCCCGCAGGGTTCCCTGGCCGAGCTTGCGAGGCTAGGGTGCGGGTGGGGAATACTCCCGCCGTGCCCGGGTGAGCTCGGCGCGGGCCAGAAGTTCGTCGTCGGACGGGTAAGCCACTTCCTCCAGCACCAGCGGGTGCGGGGCGGCCAGCACGGACTTGGCGTCCCGCTTCCTGGCGAGCAGCCGTTCGTGGAGCCAGCCCGGCTCCTCCACGCCCTCCCCCACGTACAGGGCCGAACCGATCAGGGCGCGCACCATGTTGTGGCAGAAAGCGTCGGCCTGGACGGTTGCAACAATGACGCCGTCCTCCGCCCGGGCGAACTCGAAACGCTGGAGCTCACGGATGGTGGTGGCACCCTCACGTGGCTTGCAAAAGGACAGGAAGTTCTGGAGCCCGAGGAGCTTGGAAGCGCCCTCGTTCAGCAGCGAGACGTCCAGCGGATTCTTGTGCCACAGGGTGGAGTACCGGCCCAGCGGGTCCCACAGGGCGGGGCCGTCGGCGATGCGGTAGCTGTAGCGCCGCCACAGGGCCGAGAAGCGGGCGTCGAAGCCGGGGGGCGCCAGCGAGATCCTGTGGACCTCCACTGACCCGGTAAGGTCGCCGAGCACCCGGCTCAGGGCGCCGCGGATCCTGCGGAGCATGGCGACGGCGGGATCCAGCTCGTGCCCGCGCGGCAGGCCCAGCCACTCGGTTTCCGTGAGGTCCAGGTGGACCACCTGGCCGCGGGCATGCACACCGGCGTCGGTGCGTCCGGCAACAGTGACGCGGACTGCACGCCGGAGGAGTAGGTGCAGGGCTTCCTCGAGGACGCCTTGGACTGTGCGGCGGCCCGGCTGCAGGGCCCACCCGCTGAAAGGGCCGCCGTCGTACGACAGATCAAGCCGGATACGCAAAAACCCGCCGCCCCCGATTACGGGGGCCGCGGGTTTTTGGTCGTTCATAGACTTAAGTCTATGCGAAGAAAATCAGCGAATTACTTCGCGTCCTTTTCCTCGGCTGCGGGAGCTTCCTCAGCGGCCGGCGCCTCTTCGGTTGCAGCCTCGTCAGCAGGAGCCTCAGCAGCTTCCTCAGCAGCGGGAGCCTCGGCAACCTCAGCCTCAGGAGCTTCCTCGGCAACCGGAGCAGCCTTGTCAGCGTCGCGCTTGGCAGCGGCGGTAGCCTCAGCGACTACAGCCTGCTTGGCGGAAACCGGCTCGAGAACCAGTTCGATGACAGCCATGGGAGCGTTGTCGCCCTTGCGGTTGCCGATCTTGGTGATGCGGGTGTAGCCGCCGTCGCGGTTCTCCACAGCCTGGGCGATGTCGGTGAACAGCTCGTGGACGACGCCCTTGTTGCTGATCAGGCCGAGCACGCGGCGGCGGGAAGCGAGGTCGCCACGCTTGGCGAAGGTGACCAGGCGCTCTGCGTACGGCTTCAGGCGCTTGGCCTTGGTGACCGTGGTGGTGATCCGCTTGTGCTCGAACAGGGATGCTGCCAGGTTCGCGAGCATGAGGCGCTCGTGAGCCGGGCCGCCTCCGAGGCGCGGACCCTTAGTGGGGGTAGGCATAATTGTTTCTCCTCAAATGGAAGCCGTGGGCCGGGCACACCATGGTGTCCTGCCCGCCGGCCAAGGTCTGGTTTAGAGTTCGTCGTCGCCGAAGGCGGCGTCGTCCTCTTCGATTGCTGCGGCGCGTGCTGCGAGGTCAAAACCGGGAGGCGAGTCCTTGAGGGACAGGCCCAGTTCAACCAGCTTTGCCTTGACCTCGTCAATGGACTTGGCACCGAAGTTGCGGATGTCCATCAGGTCAGCCTCGGAGCGGGCAACGAGTTCACCCACGGTGTGGATGCCCTCACGCTTGAGGCAGTTGTAGGAACGGACGGTGAGGTCCAGATCCTCGATCGGCAGGGCCATGTCGGCTGCCAGGGCAGCGTCGGTAGGCGACGGGCCGATCTCGATACCTTCAGCTGCGGTGTTCAGCTCACGTGCCAGACCGAAGAGCTCCACCAGGGTGGTGCCTGCGGAAGCAACAGCATCGCGCGGGGCGATGGCCTGCTTGGTCTCGACGTCGACAATCAGCTTGTCGAAGTCGGTGCGCTGCTCAACACGGGTTGCTTCCACGCGGAAAGTAACCTTCAGCACCGGCGAGTAGATGGAATCGACCGGGATACGGCCGATCTCTGCGTCGCCGGACTTGTTCTGAGCTGCCGAAACGTAGCCGCGGCCGCGCTCGATGGTCAGTTCGAGTTCGAACTTGCCCTTCGAGTTCAGCGTGGCGATGTGCAGATCCGGGTTGTGGAATTCGACGCCGGCCGGCGGAGCGATGTCCGCGGCGGTGACGACTCCGGGACCCTGCTTGCGCAGGTAAGCGACAACCGGCTCATCGTGCTCGGAGGAAACCGAGAGGCTCTTGATGTTCAGGATGATCTCAGTGACATCTTCCTTGACACCGGGAACCGTGGTGAACTCGTGCAGCACGCCATCGATCCGGATGCTGGTTACAGCAGCACCGGGGATGGAGGAGAGCAGGGTACGGCGGAGGGAGTTTCCGAGGGTGTAGCCGAAGCCCGGTTCCAGCGGTTCAATGATGAAACGCGAACGGTTTTCTGAAACTACCTCTTCGGAGAGGGTGGGGCGCTGTGCAATGAGCACTTAGGTTTCCTTTCGGCGAGCATCCGCTATATGACGCAACACAGGTGGTGGAAATTCGGTCTGAAGACTTAACGCGCTGGGCTTGCCCGGACCATCGACGGTCCGGGCAAGCTCATGCGGCGTGGAAAGCCTTAGACGCGGCGGCGCTTCGGCGGGCGGCAGCCGTTGTGCGCAGCGGGGGTGACGTCCGAGATGGAGCCAACCTCGAGGCCTGCGGCCTGCAGTGAACGGATCGCGGTCTCGCGTCCGGATCCCGGTCCCTTGACGAAAACGTCAACCTTGCGCATGCCGTGCTCCTGAGCGCGCTTGGCAGCGGCTTCGGCAGCCATCTGGGCAGCGAACGGAGTGGACTTACGCGAGCCCTTGAAGCCAACCTCACCTGAGGAAGCCCAAGAGATAACAGCGCCGTTCGGATCCGTGATGGAAACGATGGTGTTGTTAAAAGTGCTCTTGATGTGCGCCTGGCCAAGCGCGATATTTTTCTTGTCCTTCTTACGCGGCTTGCGAACCGCGCCACGAGTCTTCGGGGGCATTTTTTCTCCTACAGAAATTTATTGGGGGAAGACGCGTCAATCCCGGAGGATTTAACGAGCCTTCTTCTTGCCTGCAACGGTGCGCTTCGGACCCTTGCGGGTACGTGCGTTCGTCTTCGTACGCTGTCCGCGCACTGGCAGGCCCTTGCGGTGGCGAATACCTTCGTAGCTGCCGATTTCAACCTTGCGGCGGATATCAGCTGCTACTTCGCGGCGAAGGTCACCCTCAACCTTGTAGTTGCCTTCAATGTAGTCACGCAGCTCAACCAGCTGGGCATCGGTGAGGTCCTTAACGCGGACGTCAGCGCTGATGCCAGTGGCAGCCAGGGTTTCGTGTGCACGGGTCTTGCCCACGCCGTAGATGTAAGTAAGCGCAATTTCCAGCCGCTTTTCGCGGGGAATGTCTACGCCAGCGAGACGAGCCATAGTGGCAGTACTCCTTGATAAACCGGAGGTCGTAGGCAGTACACCCGCACGTTCTGTACGGCCCCAGCCTCCGACCGGGGGTTAGCTGTCCGGACTCATACGTCCCAGTTCAGCTTGTGCTGCCTTTATTTACTTGCGTGGGTTAGCAACCCAGGATTTCCCGATGAAGGGAAATTAGCCCTGGCGCTGCTTGTGGCGCGGGTTCTCGCAGATCACCATGACCCGGCCATTACGGCGGATCACTTTGCACTTTTCGCAGATCTGCTTGACGCTCGGCTTGACCTTCATGGCATTCCTTTGCGTGTAACAGTTGGTCAACTGGAGCGGCCATCAGTTCGCACTGAAGCCGCCCAGCAATTTACTTGTAGCGGTAGACGATACGACCACGGGTGAGGTCGTACGGGCTCAGCTCCACCACTACGCGGTCCTCAGGGAGAATCCTGATGTAGTGCTGACGCATCTTTCCAGAGATGTGTGCCAGTACGATGTGCTTGTTGGTGAGCTCAACGCGAAACATCGCGTTAGGCAGCGCCTCGGTCACAACGCCTTCGATCTCAATGACCCCGTCCTTCTTGGCCATACCCTCCGCTAACTGTTGTTGCCGCAGTCCTGCCGGATTGCACCGGGCATGACCACGAACGTTTTTGTTGGATCGATTGTCAGTTCCAGGCCCCAAAAGGGCGTGGCAGTCCAGACAACCAACAAACAACACTACTCCGTATCGCTGCAAAAGTTAAATCGGCAATAGTAACCTACTGAGCGCGGTACGCACCATAATCGCCGGCCGGAGTGCTCACGGCTTCCGCGCTGGCTACGCCGTCGAGGATTGCCAGCCGTACGACGTCGGCTGCCGCGCTTTGCAGCGTGATGAGACTGATCTGCCGGGGAGCTTCATCACTGCGGTCCAATGGGACGGCCCCGGTTGCGAGGCAAAAGACAGTATCCCCATCGCCCAGGGTATGGCTCGGATTGAGCGCCCTCGCGATTCCGGCATGTGAAGCAGCTGCAGTCCGCTTGCACTCGGCCACGTCCAGGGCTCCGTTCGTAGCCACAACGACCAACGTGGTGTTCGTTGTGGTGGCTGCTTTCACCGGCGCTGATACTGCAGGTCTGGTCTGGTCAAACGGCAGACCCAGCGCGTTCACCACAGCAATGGCCCCCACCACCACTCCGTTATCCAGGGTGACGGACGCCGTGCCCACTCCCCCTTTATAGGTTCGAGCCAGCAACGCTCCGGTGCCGGCACCCACGTTGCCGCGTCCGACGTCGTGCCCGTCCTTCTCGGCAGCGGCGGCGGCAGTTGCGGCGTAACCCATGTCCGCCGTCGGACGTGCTGAGAAGTCGCCGCCGCGGCCAAGGTCGAAGATCGCGGCTGCCGGGACGATGGGGACCACTCCCCCGGGCACCGCGAATCCCCGGTTGTTTTCCTCGCACCAGCGCTGGGCGCCGGCCGCGGAAGCCAGCCCGTAGGCGCTGCCGCCGGTAAGCACCACGGCGTCCACAGCGCTGACCAGCGTGGTGGGGTCGAGCGCATCCGTTTCATGGGTGGCCGGTCCGCCGCCCTGGACGTCCACTGACCCGACCGTGCCGGGCGGGGGCAGGACCACCGTTACACCACTCAGCCACCCGGCGTCGGTCTTCTGTACGTGGCCAACCCTGATCCCGGGCACGTCGGTGATTGCTCCCATGGCACCCATTGTTCCCCCTCCCCCAACTAAGTAGCGCCAAGTGTCGTTTTGAAGGGTCAAAAGGACACTTGGCGCTACCTGGTTGGGCTGGGCGAGCGGAACCTACGGGATCGGGACGGGGGTGACGCCGAGGGGCACCAGGTGCTCCGCGCCGCCGTCGGGCGCTGACAGCACCCAAATGCCCTTCTCGTGCACCGCCACCGAGTGCTCCCACTGGCAGGAGCGCTTGCCGTCCGTGGTGACAACAGTCCAGTCGTCATCCAGCACTGCAGTGTCGATGCTGCCCCGGACCAGCATGGGCTCGATCGCCAGGCAAAGGCCGGGACGGATTTTGGGGCCGCGGTGGCTGGTACGGTAGTTGAGCACGTCCGGCGGCATGTGCATTTCGGAACCGATGCCGTGGCCCACATAGTCCTCGAGGATGCCCAGCGGCTTGCCCGGCACGGAGGATACGTAGTCGTCGATGGCCGCGCCGATGTCGCCCACGTGTTTGCCGGTGGCCAGCGCAGCAATTCCCCGCCACATGGCTGCCCGGGTGACGTCGGAGAGGCGCTGGTCTTCGGGGTCTGCGGTGCCAACAATGACTGTCCGCGCCGAGTCCGAGTGCCAGCCGTTCACAATTGCGCCGCCGTCGATGGAGATGATGTCGCCGTCGCGGAGCACCCGGCTGCCCGGGATGCCGTGGACCACTTCCTCGTTCACGGAGGTGCAGATGGTGGCGGGGAACCCGTGGTAGCCGAGGAAGTTGGACTTTGCGCCGGCTTCGTTCAGGACAGCAGCGAACACGTCGTCCAGGTGCTTGGTGGTGACTCCGGGGACGGCTGCTGCGACGGCGGCGTCCAGGGCTCGGCTCAGGACCAGGCCTGCTTCGTGCATGGTGCGCATCTGGGCGTTGGTCTTGTATTCGATGCGGGGCTGGCCAAAGGCCATGGTGATTCCTTTCAAATGGCTGAGGCTCCTCCCGTTTACCGGGAGGAGCCTCGGAAATGCTTTGCCTGAATCAGGCTGCCTGTGCGGCTTTGATGGCCTGCATGACGCGGTCCGTGACCTCGTCGATGGGGCCGATCCCGTCGACCTGGGTGAGGATGCCGCGCTCGGCATACTTGGCCACCACGGCTTCGGTCTGCTCGTGGTACAGGTCCAGGCGGTGGCGGATAACGGCTTCGTTGTCGTCGCTCCGGCCCGTTTCCTTGGCCCGGCCGAGGAGCCGGTGGACCAGTTCCTCGTCGTCGGCAGTCAGCTGCAGGACGACGTCGAGCTTCTCTTCGCCCTTGGCGAGGATCTCATCGAGGTAGTCCACCTGCGCCGTGGTGCGGGGGTACCCGTCGAGCAGGAAGCCGGTTTCGACGTCGGACTCGCTGAGCCTGTCGCGCACCATCTTGTTGGTCACGCTGTCCGGAACGAAGTCGCCGTTGTCCATGTACTTCTTGGCTTCGATGCCAAGCGGGGTCTCGCCCTTTACATTGGCACGGAAGATGTCGCCGGTGGAGATCGCCACAACGCCGAGGCGCTCCGAGATCCGCTCTGCCTGCGTTCCTTTTCCGGAACCGGGAGGTCCAATAATCAGCATTCTCGTCATCGCAAAAGCCCTTCGTAGTGACGTTGTTGTAGCTGCGCATCAATCTGCTTGACGGTCTCCAGGCCAACGCCCACCATGATCAGGATCGAGGTGCCACCGAACGGGAAGTTCTGGTTAGCGTTGATCAGCACCAGTGCCACCAGCGGAATCAGCGCCACGAAGCCCAGGTAGAGGGCACCGGGCAGGGTGATCCGGGAAAGCACGTACTGCAGGTAGTCAGCGGTCGGTTTCCCCGCCCGGATACCTGGAATGAAGCCGCCGTACTTCTTCATGTTGTCCGAGACCTCTTCAGGGTTGAAGGTGATCGCGACGTAGAAGTAGGTAAAGAAAACGATCATGGCGAAATACAGCACCATGTAGATCGGCTGGTCACCGCGGACCAGGTTGTTGTTGATCCATTCCACCCACGGCTGGATCGGTTCGCCCTGCCGGGGCTGGTTGAACTGTGAGATCAGGCCCGGCAGGTACAGCATGGAGGATGCAAAGATCACCGGGATAACGCCGGCCATGTTGACCTTGATGGGGATGTACGTGCTGGTACCTCCCACGGTCCGGCGGCCGATCATCCGCTTGGCGTACTGCACCGGCACGCGGCGCTGGGACTGCTCAACGAAGACCACCAGGGCCACCGTCAGCAGGCCGATGGCGAGGACCATAAAGAACGTTCCGGGTCCCTGCGAGCTCCAGATGGCGCCGAGGGAGGTGGGGAACGTCGCTGCAATGGACGTGAAGATGAGCAGGGACATGCCGTTGCCCACGCCCTTCTCGGTGACGAGCTCGCCCATCCACATGATCAGGCCGGTGCCGGCCGTCAGCGTGATGATGATCAGGATGGTGGTGATGACGCTGCTGTCCGGGATGATCGGCAGGTTGCAGCCGGGCAGAAGCTGCCCGGACCGCGCCAGGGAAACCAGCGTGGTGGCGTTCAGCAGTCCCAGCGCGATGGTGAGGTACCGCGTGTACTGGGTCAGCTTGGACTGCCCGGACGCGCCCTCTTCGTAGAGCTGCTGGAACCGGGGAATGACCACCCGGAGCAGCTGGACGATGATGCTTGCCGTGATGTACGGCATGATGCCGAGGGCGAAGATGGACACCTGGAGCAACGCGCCGCCGCTGAACAGGTTAACGAGCTGGTACAGGCCGCCTGCGGTCTGACCGTTCTGCAAGCATTGCTGGACATTCTGGTAGTCCACACCTGGCGAGGGAATGAAAGCACCCAAGCGGAAGATGGTGATGATTCCCAGCGTGAACAACAACTTGCGTCGCAGATCAGGCGTGCGAAAGGCCCGGCCAAATGCGCTAAGCAAGCGTCCTCCTGGTGGTGTTAATAAGTGGTGTGATGGGGATCTATAAATCCCAACAACCGAGTCTAACGGTTGGATGCGCCATGCGAACAATCCGGGAAAGCGCGCATGCGGCGGGTGGCGGGAAAAATACGCCCGGCGGATATGAAAAACTCCCGGTCTCCGGGGCCTGGGCCCCGGGGACCGGGAGTTCAACAACGGGCTTGGCACCCACCGGCTCTAGAGAGCGGTGGTGCTTCCGCCTGCTGCAGCAATCTTTTCAGCGGCGCTGGCCGAGAATGCGTGGGCGGTGACGTCAACCTTGACGGTGATGTCGCCGGTGCCCAGCACCTTGACGGGCTGGTTCTTGCGAACGGCACCCTTTTCGACCAGGTTCTCCACGGTGACTGCGCCACCTTCCGGGAACAGCTCGTTGAGCTTGTCCAGGTTTACAACCTGGAACTCAACCCGGAACGGGTTCTTGAAGCCGCGAAGCTTCGGCAGGCGCATGTGCAGCGGCAGCTGGCCGCCGGCAAAGCCAGCCTTGACCTGGTAGCGGGCTGCAGTACCCTTGGTGCCACGACCGGCGGTCTTACCCTTGGAGCCTTCACCACGACCAACGCGGGTCTTGGCGGTCTTGGCACCCGGGGCGGGACGCAGGTGGTGAACCTTCAGGGCGTTCTGCTTCTCAGCAGCGGCGCTCTGTGCCTTGTCAGCAGTGTTCTCTGCCATTTACTTCGCCTCCTCTACCTGTACCAGGTGCGGAACCGTGTTGAGCATTCCCACGGTGACGGCGTCGGCGGTGCGGACAACGGTGTGCCCGATCCGCTTCAGGCCGAGGGACCGCAGGGTGTCGCGCTGGTTCTGCTTGCCGCCAATGGCGGACTTGATCTGAGTGATCTCCAACTGGGCGTCGGAGGGAATCAGGTTCTTAGCCATAACTAGACACCCGCCTTCGAATTCAGGAGAGCCTTCACCAGTGCCGGCGGAGCGATCTCGTCGAGGGGCAGGCCGCGGCGTGCTGCCACTGCTGCCGGCTCTTCGAGGCGCTTCAGGGCATCAACGGTCGCGTGAACGATGTTGATGGCGTTGGAGGAACCGAGCGACTTGGAGAGGATGTCGTGGATGCCCACGCACTCCAGTACTGCACGGACCGGACCGCCGGCGATAACACCGGTACCAGCGGAAGCCGGACGCAGCATAACGACGCCTGCAGCAGCCTCACCCTGGACGCGGTGCGGGATGGTGCTGCCAACGCGGGGAACGCGGAAGAAGGACTTCTTGGCCTCTTCAACGCCCTTCGCGATTGCGGCAGGAACTTCCTTAGCCTTGCCGTAGCCAACGCCGACCATGCCGTTGCCGTCACCGACGACGACCAGGGCGGTGAAGCTGAAGCGACGACCACCCTTGACCACCTTGGAGACGCGGTTGATGGTGACAACGCGCTCTACGAACTGGCTCTTCTCGGCTTCACGGCCGCCGTCGCGGCCGCCACGGCCACCACGGTCGCCGCGGCCCTGGCCACGGTCGCCACGCTCACCGCGACGAGCGCCACCACGGCGGTCGTCGGCAGCTGCGGGGGCAGTGGTCTCAGCGGCAGCTACGGCTTCAGTAGCCTTCTGATCTGCAGACACAGTGTCCTTTTCCTTGTTTGCTTCCGTCACAGTGACAGCCCACCTTCACGTGCACCGTCAGCGACGGCGGCGATCCGGCCGTGGTACTTGTTACCACCGCGGTCGAAGACAACAGCTTCGATACCGGCAGCCTTGGCACGCTCTGCGACAAGTTCGCCAACGCGCTTGGCCTTGGCAGTCTTGTCGCCGTCGAATGCACGAAGGTCGGCTTCCAGAGTGGAGGCGCTCGCTACGGTCAGGCCCTTGGTGTCATCGACAACCTGGACGAATACGTGGCGTGCGGAACGGTTGACGACCAGACGAGGACGTACAGCTGTACCGGAGATGCGCTTACGGATACGAAGCTGGCGGCGGCTGCGCTGGGCAGACTTGCTCTTGTTCGTACGCTTCTTGTTAATTGAGATGGCCATGGTTACTTACCAGCCTTTCCGACCTTGCGGCGGATGACTTCGCCGGCGTAACGGATGCCCTTGCCCTTGTAGGGGTCCGGCTTCCGCAGCTTGCGAATGTTGGCAGCAACCTCGCCGACCTGCTGCTTGTTGATACCTGAAACAGAGAGCTTGGTCGGGGTCTCAACTGCAAAGGTGATGCCCTCCGGTGCGGAGACATTGACCGGGTGGCTGAAACCGAGAGCGAACTCAAGGTCAGATCCCTTGGCCTGAACGCGGTAACCGGTACCGACGATTTCAAGCTTCTTCTCGTAGCCCTTGGTAACGCCCTCGATCATGTTGGAGATCAGGGTGCGGGTCAGGCCGTGGAGTGAACGGGAGGCGCGCTCGTCGTTCGGGCGGGCGACAGTCAGGGTATCTGCATCCAGGGTGACCTCGATCGGGCTGGCCACAGTGTGGTTCAGCTCGCCCTTGGAACCCTTGACGCTGACGACAGAGCCGTCAACCTTGACCTCAACGCCGGCAGGAACGGTGATGGGGAGACGTCCAATACGTGACATTATTCTCTTCCTTTCCCGTTACCAGACGTAAGCGAGGACTTCGCCGCCCACGCCCTTCTTGCCGGCCTGCTTGTCAGTCAGGAGGCCGGAAGAGGTGGACAGGATTGCGACACCCAGGCCACCCAGCACGTGCGGCAGGTTGGTGGACTTTGCGTAAACGCGCAGTCCCGGCTTGGAAATACGACGAACACCAGCGATTGAACGCTCGCGGTTCGGTCCGAACTTGAGCTCGATGGTCAGCTTCTTGCCAACCTCAGCGTCTTCTTCCTTCCAGCCGGCGATGAAGCCTTCGGCCTTGAGGATGTCAGCAACGCGTGCCTTGAGCTTGCTGTACGGCATGGACACGGAATCGTGGTATGCCGAGTTTGCATTGCGCAGACGCGTAAGCATGTCTGCGACAGGATCTGTCATTGTCATTGTGGGCTCTTGCCCTTCCTCATAACGGTTTCCGCGGACTTGCTTCTACAGGGATACTGTTCGAAGCCGGACCGCCGGACCTTTTACGTAGTTAGATTAGTCTTCGGCCTTGAACGGGAAACCAAGCGCCTTGAGCAGCGCACGGCCTTCGTCATCGGTCTTGGCAGTGGTGACAACCGTGATGTCCATACCGCGGACGCGGTCGATCTTGTCCTGGTCGATCTCGTGGAACATAACCTGCTCGGTCAGACCGAAGGTGTAGTTGCCGTTACCGTCGAACTGCTTGCCGGAGAGACCACGGAAGTCCCTGATACGGGGCAGTGCGAGGGTGACCAGACGGTCCAGGAATTCCCACATGCGGTCGCCACGCAGGGTAGCGTGTGCACCGATGGGCATACCTTCGCGCAGCTTGAACTGTGCGATGGACTTGCGGGCCTTGGTTACCTGCGGCTTCTGGCCGGTGATTTGGGTGAGGTCGCGGACGGCGCCGTCGATCAGCTTGGAGTCCTTGGCGGCATCTCCAACACCCATGTTCACAACGACCTTCACGAGGCGCGGAACCTGGTTGACGTTTTCGTACTTGAATTCCTCAATGAGCGTGCTCTTGATGGATTCGGCGTACTTGGTCTTCAGACGAGGAACGATCTTCGTTGCCGGAGTCTCGAGAGTCTCAGTCATTAGATGTCCTTCCCTGAGCTCTTGGCCACGCGGATGCGGACTTCGCGCTGCTTGCCGTTAC
The DNA here is from genome assembly GCF_054792695.1 of Arthrobacter sp. Z1-9. Classification (NCBI taxonomy): domain Bacteria; kingdom Bacillati; phylum Actinomycetota; class Actinomycetes; order Micrococcales; family Micrococcaceae; genus Arthrobacter; species Arthrobacter sp. Z1-9. The sequence continues at coordinate 2,983,726 of NZ_CP096456.1, forward strand.
GCTCAACGGTCTCAGTGCGGAAGCCAACGCGGGTGGGCTTCTTGGTGGACGGGTCAACCAGTGCCACGTTGGAGATGTGGATCGGGGCTTCAACAACCTCGATGCCACCGGTCTTGGTGCCGCGCTGCGACTGACCGACCTTGGTGTGCTTGGTTACGCGGTTGATGCCTTCAACCAACACTCGGTTGGTGTCGGTGAACACGCGCAGGACCTTGCCCTGCTTGCCGCGGTCGCCGCCGCGCTCAGCCTTGGCGCCAGTGATGACCTGAACGAGGTCACCCTTCTTGATCTTTGCAGCCATGGACTAGAGCACCTCCGGAGCCAGAGAAACGATCTTCATGAACTTCTTGTCACGCAGTTCACGACCAACCGGTCCGAAGATACGGGTACCGCGGGGGTCACCGTCACCCTTCAGGATCACAGCTGCGTTCTCGTCAAACTTGATGTAGGAACCATCCGCACGGCGGCGTTCCTTCTTGGTACGGACGATGACTGCCTTAACAACATCGCCCTTCTTTACGTTGCCGCCGGGGATTGCATCCTTGACGGTGGCGACAATGACGTCACCGATGCCTGCGTAGCGACGTCCGGATCCACCGAGAACGCGAATGGTAAGGATTTCCTTAGCACCCGTGTTGTCGGCGACCTTGAGTCGCGACTCCTGCTGAATCACTATTTACTCCTTGCGTCGCGCCGGTTCTCAGACCGAAAATCTTCCTACGGAATGAGCCTTGCGGAACGGTTGATCGGGGTGTCTCTTGACCTGCCTGGATTTTGCCAGACCAGGCCTAAACGCCCGTGCCAGAAGCAGTTGCTCCCATCCGGTCCAGGAGATCCTGGGCGCAAGGGGGCACTATGCCGTGGCACGCTTGTTTACGAGGTTGATGTCGGCACACTAAAGGCGCCATACAAACTCAATATCCTAGCACGTTTTCCGCCCATCCCCATATCACCGCCGGCGCTCCCCCGCAAGACGACGACGGCGCCACGCACGGCAGCCTTTCGGCCCGCCTTGGGTGCCACTCCCCCAGGAAGCCGACGCACCGCCGTCGTACGCCCCACCACCTCCCGCACTCTTTCAAGCAACGCCCCACCACCTCCCGCCGCCCCGGAACGGGAGGTGAGAGAGCGTCAGTCGATTTAGTGCGTTAAGTGATGGAGCGTCAGTCGATTTAGTGCGTTAAGCGATGGAGCGTCAGTCAATTTAGCGCGTTAAGTGAGAGAGCGCCGGAGGCAAGACGGACGGCGGGCGGTGCGGCTGTTAACGCAGAAGCCCCCGCTCCCAAAAGGGAGCAGGGGCTTCCGGATACCGAAGCAGCAGGTGCTACTTGGCCTTCTCGAGGATCTCCACGAGCCGCCAGTTCTTGGTGGCGGACAGCGGACGGGTCTCGGCGATGACAACGAGGTCGCCGATGCCGGCGGTGTTCTCTTCGTCGTGGGCCTTGACCTTGGAGGTACGGCGGATGACCTTGCCGTACAGGGCGTGCTTCACGCGGTCTTCAACCTGGACAACGATGGTCTTTTCCATCTTGTCAGAGACCACGTAGCCGCGACGCGTCTTGCGGTAACCGCGCTGCTCAGCCGTGGCTGCGGTAGCAGTTTCGGTCACGTTCTCGTCCTTTTCACTCACTTGGCATCCTCCTCGGTCTCAACCGTTTCAGCCTTGTCGGCCTTCTTGGTTGCTGCCTTCTTGGACTTCTTTTCTTCCTTGGCTTCCACAACCGGTGCGGCAACCTCGGCACGAATGCCCAGCTCGCGCTCACGGAGAACGGTGTAGATGCGGGCGATGTCCTTCTTTACCGCGCGCAGACGACCGTGGTTCTCCAGCTGTCCGGTGGCGGACTGGAAACGCAGGTTGAACAGCTCTTCCTTGGCCTTGCGGAGTTCTTCAACGAGACGCTCGTTGTCGAAACCGTCCAGCTGTGCGGGAGCCAGATCCTTGGATCCTACTGCCATTTCTATTCACCACCTTCGCGACGCAGAATGCGTGCTTTCAACGGGAGCTTGTGGATTGCCAGGCGCAGGGCCTCGCGTGCTACCGATTCTTCGACGCCGGAGATCTCAAAGAGAACCCGACCCGGCTTGACGTTTGCGACCCACCATTCCGGTGAACCCTTACCGGAACCCATGCGGGTTTCGGCAGGCTTCTTGGTGAGGGGACGGTCCGGGTAGATGTTGATCCAGACCTTACCGCCACGCTTGATGTGGCGGGTCATCGCGATACGGGCGGATTCGATCTGACGGTTGGTGACGTATGCCGGGCTCAGGGCCTGGATGCCGTACTCACCGAAGGAGACCTTGGTGCCGCCCGTAGCAGCGCCGGAACGACCCGGGTGGTGCTGCTTACGGTGCTTGACTCGACGTGGGATAAGCATTTAAGCCTGTCCTCCTTCTGCTGCCGGAGCAGCAGCTTCAGCTGCCGGAGCCTCGGCAGCAGGAGCTGCGTCAGCGGCCGGACGGTCGTTGCGACGGCGGCGGTCACCACGGTCAGCGCCGCCCGGGCGGCCCGGACGGTCGCTGGGACCGCGGCCACGGGACGGGGCGGAAGCGGCCTGCTGGGCCAGTTCCTTGGCGGTGACGTCACCCTTGTAGATCCAAACCTTCACGCCGATGCGGCCGAAGGTGGTCTTGGCTTCGTAGAAGCCGTAGTCGATGTTCGCGCGGAGGGTGTGCAGGGGCACACGGCCTTCGCGGTAGAACTCCGAGCGGGACATTTCAGCGCCACCCAGTCGACCCGAGCAGGCGATACGGATGCCCTTGGCACCTGCACGCTGTGCGGACTGCATGGCCTTCTTCATTGCGCGGCGGAAAGCCACACGTGAAGTCAGCTGCTCAGCAACGCCCTGGGCAACAAGCTGTGCTTCCATCTCGGGGTTCTTGACCTCGAGGATGTTCAGCTGGACCTGCTTGCCGGTGAGCTTTTCGAGCTCGCCGCGGATGCGGTCTGCTTCTGCTCCACGGCGGCCGATGACGATGCCCGGGCGGGCCGTGTGGATGTCCACGCGGACACGGTCACGGGTGCGCTCGATCTCAACCTTGGCGATACCGGCGCGCTCCATGCCCGTGGACATGAGCTGGCGGATGCGGATGTCTTCGCGAACGAAGTCCTTGTACCGCTGGCCGGCCTTGGTGCTGTCAGCGAACCAGTGCGATACGTGATCGGTGGTGATGCCGAGTCGGAACCCGTGCGGGTTTACTTTCTGTCCCACTTAGCGAGCCTCCTCTTTCTCCGGGGTAGCGACTACCACGGTGATGTGGCTGGTGCGCTTCTTGATCTGAAATGCGCGACCCTGGGCACGCGGCTGGAACCGCTTCATGGTCGGGCCTTCATCAACAAACGCTTCGCTGATGATGAGGTCGCCTTCGTCAAACGCCAGGCCGTCGCGGTCCGCGAGGACCCGGGCGTTGGAGATTGCCGACTGAACTACCTTGAATACCGGCTCTGAAGCTGCCTGTGGGGCAAACTTCAGAATTGCCAGAGCCTCATTCGCTTGCAAACCACGAACAAGGTTGACGACGCGCCGGGCCTTCATAGGCGTTACGCGGATGTGGCGCGCAATTGCCTTGGCTTCCATTGCTTTCCTTCTCTCGTCTTTGACGTAAGTGCAGGCGCCTAGCGGCGCTTGCCCTTACGGTCGTCCTTGACATGGCCGCGGAATGTCCGCGTGGGAGCGAATTCGCCGAGCTTGTGCCCGACCATCGACTCAGTGACAAACACCGGGATGTGCTTGCGTCCGTCGTGTACGGCGATCGTGTGCCCGAGCATGTCGGGGATGATCATCGAACGGCGGGACCAGGTCTTGATAACGTTCTTGGTGCCCTTTTCGTTTTCCCTATCCACCTTCACAAAGAGGTGCTGGTCAACGAAGGGACCTTTTTTCAGGCTGCGTGGCATGTGTCCAGGCTCCTATCGCTTGTTCTTGCCAGTACGACGGCGACGAACAATAAGCTTGTCGCTCTCTTTGTTGGGGCGGCGCGTGCGGCCTTCCCGCTGACCGTTCGGGTTGACGGGGTTACGTCCACCGGACGTCTTGCCCTCGCCACCACCGTGCGGGTGGTCAACCGGGTTCATGGCGACACCACGGACGGTCGGGCGGACGCCCTTCCAGCGCATACGGCCGGCCTTGCCCCAGTTGATGTTCGACTGCTCGGCGTTGCCCACCTCGCCGACCGTTGCGCGGCAGCGCACGTCAACGTTGCGGATTTCACCGGAAGGCAGACGCAGCTGGGCGAAGCGGCCTTCCTTTGCGACGAGCTGGATCGATGCACCGGCGGAGCGGCCCATCTTGGCGCCGCCACCCGGGCGCAGTTCAACTGCGTGGATAACGGTACCCACGGGGATGTTGCGCAGGGGCAGGTTGTTGCCAGGCTTGATGTCAGCGTTGGCACCTGCCTCTACGAAGTCACCCTGGGACAGCTTGTTCGGGGCGATGATGTAACGCTTGGTGCCATCAACGTAGTGCAGGAGGGCGATGCGAGCCGTACGGTTCGGATCGTACTCAATTTCAGCAACGCGGGCGTCAACGCCGTCCTTGTCGTGGCGACGGAAGTCGATCAGACGGTACTGGCGCTTGTGTCCGCCACCCTTGTGACGGGTGGTGATCTTACCGGTGTTGTTACGGCCGCCCTTTTTGGGCAGCGGACGTACCAACGACTTTTCCGGCGTCGACCGCGTGATTTCGATGAAGTCCGCTACGCTCGAGCCACGACGGCCCGGGGTAGTCGGCTTGTATTTACGGATTCCCATAATTTATTTCCTCGTTAAAGTGGTCTCCGCTACGCGAGCGGACCGCCGAAGATGTCGATAGTGCCTTCTTTGAGGGTGACAATCGCACGCTTGGTGTTCTTGCGGGTACCCCATCCGAATTTGGTGCGCTTGCGCTTACCGGCACGGTTGATGGTGTTGATCGATTCGACCTTGACGGAGAAGATCTTCTCCACGGCCAGCTTGATCTCGGTCTTGTTCGACCGGGGGTCCACCAGGAAGGTGTACTTGCCCTCGTCGATCAGGCCGTAGCTCTTTTCCGACACGACGGGCGCAAGCACGACGTCGCGGGGATCCTTGATGGTGGCTGCACTCACTTGGCATCCTCCTCATTCTTTGCCACTGCCTTGCCGGCAACGAATGCTTCGTAGGCAGCCTTGGTGAAGACAACGTCATCAGACACGAGAACGTCGTAGGTGTTCAGCTGGTCTGCGTACAGAACGTGAACACCGGCGAGGTTGCGCACGGACAGTGCAGCAACATCGTTGGCGCGCTCGATGACAACCAGCAGGTTCTTGCGGTCGGAAACGCCGGCCAGCGTTGCAAGTGCGGCCTTGGCGGACGGCTTGGAGCCCTCAACCAGTTCCGCAACAACGTGGATGCGTCCGTTACGCGCCCGGTCAGACAGTGCGCCGCGCAGTGCAGCAGCAATCATCTTCTTGGGGGTGCGCTGGCTGTAGTCACGCGGGGTGGGACCGTGGACAATGCCACCGCCGGTCATGTGAGGAGCACGGATGGAACCCTGACGGGCGCGGCCGGTGCCCTTCTGCTTGAACGGCTTGCGTCCTGCACCGGAAACTTCAGCGCGGGTCTTGGTCTTGTGGGTACCCTGGCGAGCAGCAGCGAGCTGGGCGACGACAACCTGGTGCAGCAGCGGCACGTTGGTCTGAACGTCGAAGATCTCTGCAGGCAGGTCAACCTGGACAGTGTTAGCCATTGAACTAGGCTCCCTTCACGGCGGTGCGTACGAGTACGACCTGGCCGCGGGCGCCGGGAACGGCACCCTTGATAAGGAGCAGCGACTTCTCGACGTCAACCGCGTGAACCGTGAGGTTCAGCGTGGTGTGACGAACGGCGCCCATGCGGCCGGCCATTTTCATGCCCTTGAAGACGCGGCTCGGGGTGGATGCGCCACCGATTGAACCGGGCTTACGGTGGTTCTTGTGGGCACCGTGGGAAGCTCCAACGCCGTGGAAGCCGTGACGCTTCATAACACCGGCGAAGCCCTTACCCTTGGTGGTGCCGATGACGTCGATCTTCTGGCCGGCTTCGAAGACCTCTACGGAGAGCTCCTGGCCCAGCTCGTACTCAGCAGCATCTGCGGTACGGAGTTCGACGACGTGGCGGCGAGGCGTGACGCCTGCCTTCTCAAAGTGACCAGCCAGCGGCTTGGTGACCTTGCGGGGATCGATCTGGCCGTAGCCGATCTGTACGGCTACGTAGCCATCAGCTTCTGCGTTGCGCAGCTGGGTGATGACGTTCGAATCTGCCTGGACCACAGTGACGGGGATGAGCTTGTTGTTCTCGTCCCAGACCTGGGTCATGCCGAGCTTCGTGCCCAGCAGGCCCTTTACGTTACGGGTTGCGGTCATAGTCTCTCAGCACCTCCCTACAGCTTGATTTCGATGTTCACGTCTGCCGGCAGGTCGAGACGCATAAGCGAGTCAACAGCCTTCGGCGTGGGATCGATGATGTCGATAAGACGCTTGTGCGTGCGCATTTCAAAGTGCTCGCGGCTGTCCTTGTACTTGTGCGGAGAGCGGATGACGCAGTACACGTTCTTCTCCGTCGGCAGCGGCACGGGGCCAACTACCGTTGCGCCTGCGCGCGTGACCGTCTCAACGATCTTCCGAGCTGAAACGTCAATGACCTCGTGGTCGTATGACTTCAGCCGGATGCGGATTTTTTGTCCCGCCATGTCGCCTGACTCTCTTTCAGTCTGTGCTTCCCCCGGTTGGGGCTGCCCTGTTCACTTACTCGTTGTATGGCTGCCGAAGCAATTGAGGTCGTAACCACCATCCGCCGCACAAACTGAATCCGGATGAATCCGGGTTCCTCACCTTGCCGGCGTAACCGACCCCCGCGGTCGGGCGTGTCGCGCTTGGCACGCATACAAATCCGCAATTCCATGGGGAGGGGGTTATGTTTGGTCTTCCACTTGGACCCTGGCACCCGGCATTATCCGGATCGGGACACGAAGAAGCGCTTGAACAACTCATCTAGTATGCCGGAATTTGGCGCCAGAAGCGAATTGGCCCTTTCCACGGGCCAGTCCGCGGAGTCATTGCCTTCGGCAACACCGGAATGGATGATAGGGGCATGACGCTGGAAAGCACCGAATCCGTGACCGAACTGGCCAGCCGCATGCCGCCGTCGTTCACCCTGGGCGTCGCAGCCGCAGCCTTCCAGATCGAAGGAGCCCTGGCCCAGGGCGGGCGGGGACCGTCCGGGTGGGACGCATTTGCCGAGAAGCCCGGCAGCATTATGGACGGGCACTCCCCCGCGGTAGCCTGCGACCACTATAACCGCCTGCCCGAGGACATTGCCCTCCTGCAGGAACTCGCTGTGGACTCCTACCGCTTCTCGTTGTCCTGGCCAAGAATCCAGCCCGAGGGCCGGGGAAGGCTCAACGCCGAGGGGCTGGACTTCTATGACCGGCTGATCGACCAGCTGCTGGCGGCCGGCGTCTCCCCGATGGCCACCCTTTATCACTGGGATACTCCCCTGCCGCTGGAACACCGCGGGGGCTGGATGAACCGTGAAACAGCCGAACGGTTTGGTGAGTACACCGCCGCCGCCGGCGAACGCTTCGGGGACCGGGTGGCGCAGTGGGTGACACTCAACGAACCGCTCTCGGTGACCTTGAACGGCTACGCCCTGGGCGTCCACGCCCCCGGCCACACCCTGATGTTCGATGCCCTCCCGGTGATCCACCACCAGCTCCTGGCCCACGGTCTCGGTGCACAGGCCCTGCGGGCGGCCGGTGTAACCGGCACGGTGGGCGTGACCAACCTGCATGCACCCGTCCGCCCCGCGTCCCGGAAGATCGGCGACCGGCTGGTGGCCAACCTCTACGACCTGTTGATGAACAGGATCTACGCCGACCCCGTGCTGCTGGGCCGCTATCCGCACCTGCCCCTGTACGCCAGGCCCTGGCTCCGGTCCATCGGCCGGATTTCGGACGCCGATCTGCGCACCATCCACCAGCCGCTCGACTTCTACGGCCTCAACTACTACTTCCCGGTCAAGGTCGCGCTGGGCCGTGGGGTGACGCCTATTCCCGCCAATACGCATAAGGCGGTAGCGAGGCTTCCCTTCCATGAGGTGGGCTACCCGGAGTTTGACCACACGGGCTTCGGTTGGCCGGTGGCTCCTGAGCATCTGGGCATCCTGCTCAAGGAACTGCAGGACAGGTATGGCGATGCGCTCCCTCCGGTGTACATCACCGAAGGCGGAGCCAGTTTCCCGGAGCCTGACCAGGTGTCCGGGCCTGTCCAGGATGAAGACCGGGTGAATTACATCGCGTCACACCTGCGCGCGGCCCTGGCCGCCACCTCGCCCGGCGGGATGGCCTCGGGCGTGGACCTGCGCGGCTACTACGTGTGGACCCTGATGGACAATTTCGAGTGGGCAGCCGGGTATTCCCAGCGCTTCGGCCTGGTCCATGTGGACTTCGAAACGCTGGAGCGAACGCCAAAGCAGTCCTTCTACTGGTACCAGGCGCTCAGCAAGGCACGCCGGGCCGCGGCAGGTTAGCCGCTTAGCCCCGCCCCGCTACTGGTTCTTGTTCGCCCGGTTGATCCGCTTGGCGCGGTCAATCTCGTGGCGGAAGTGCTTCTTGGCCCAGAACACGCCGGCAACCACGGCGACTGCGATGATCAGAAAAATAAGCCATCCCATGATGAACTCCTTTCGGTCCAGCAACAGTATCAGGCAGGGGTTAACCAAAAAGAACAGCCCCGCTGCAGGTAGCAGCGGGGCTGTTCTTCAGTTCAACAAGAATTACTTGTTGATCTTGGTAACGCGTCCTGAACCAACGGTGCGGCCGCCTTCGCGGATTGCGAAGCCGAGGCCCTCTTCCATGGCGATGGGCTGGATGAGCGCAACGGTCATCTCAGTGTTGTCGCCAGGCATAACCATTTCCGTGCCCTCGGGCAGGGTGATAACGCCAGTTACGTCCGTGGTGCGGAAGTAGAACTGCGGGCGGTAGTTGGAGTAGAACGGGTTGTGACGTCCGCCTTCGTCCTTGGAGAGGATGTAGACGTTAGCCTCGAAGTCGGTGTGCGGGGTGATGGAACCCGGCTTGACGACAACCTGGCCACGCTCTACGTCATCGCGCTTCAGACCGCGGAGCAGGAGGCCACAGTTCTCGCCGGCCCATGCTTCGTCGAGCTGCTTGTGGAACATCTCGATACCGGTAACCGTGGTCTTCTGGACCGGGCGGATGCCAACGATCTCGACCTCGGAGTTGATGGCGAGGGTTCCACGCTCGGCGCGGCCCGTAACAACGGTGCCACGGCCGGTGATGGTGAAGACGTCCTCGATAGGCATCAGGAACGGCTTGTCACGGTCACGTACGGGGTCCGGAACAGACTCGTCAACAGCAGCCATCAGGTCCTCAACGGACTTGACCCACTCCGGGTCCCCTTCCAGTGCCTTGAGGCCGGAAACGCGGACAACCGGTGCTTCGTCGCCATCGAAGCCCTGCGAGCTGAGGAGCTCACGAACTTCCATTTCAACGAGGTCCAGCAGTTCCTCATCGTCAACCATGTCGGACTTGTTCAGTGCGACCAGCAGGTAGGGAACACCGACCTGGCGGGCGAGCAGAACGTGCTCGCGGGTCTGTGCCATCGGGCCGTCAGTGGCGGCAACCACGAGGATTGCACCGTCCATCTGTGCAGCACCGGTGATCATGTTCTTGATGTAGTCAGCGTGACCGGGGGCGTCTACGTGTGCGTAGTGGCGCTTCTCGGTCTGGTACTCAACGTGGGAGATGTTGATGGTAATGCCGCGCTGACGCTCTTCGGGAGCAGAGTCAATCGACGCGAAGTCACGCTTCTCGTTGAGAGTCGGGTACTTGTCGTACAGCACCTTGGAAATGGCGGCCGTCAACGTCGTCTTACCGTGGTCAACGTGACCAATGGTGCCGATGTTAACGTGCGGCTTAGTCCGCTCGAACTTTGCCTTTGCCACAGGTTCCTCCTAGAACGTTTTCAAATGACATACCCTTCAGCCGCGCTTGTCGCGGCAGAAACTCAGGTAAGTCTACTTGGGGGGCTTTGGATTGGTGAAATTGCAGATTCAGGAACTAATACTAGTCCCTCGAGCCTGTTCGTGCAGATGGCCGGATCCCGGCTTGACCGGACTGCGTCCGGCCGGAATACCGGCCACCTGCACCAGGTAGCCTCCGTCAGACGGAAGCACACCCGAGTTTGTTCGCTTCGAAAGTCCGAAGACTACTCGCCGCGGGTCTTCTGGATGATCTCGTCAGCAACTGCCTTGGGGACCTCGGCGTAGCTGTTGAACGTCATGGAGTACACAGCGCGGCCCTGGGTCTTCGAGCGCAGGTCACCGATGTAGCCGAACATGCCGGACAGCGGAACGTGCGCACGGATGACCTTGACGCCCTGTGCATCTTCCATGGACTGCATCTGGCCACGGCGGGAGTTGAGGTCACCGATAACTTCACCCATGTATTCCTCAGGGGTGCGGACCTCGACATCCATCAGCGGTTCGAGCAGGACAGGGTTCGCCTTGCGTGCAGCTTCCTTGAAAGCCATACGGCCGGCGATCTTGAACGCCATTTCCGAGGAGTCAACATCATGGTACGCGCCGTCAACCAGCGTGGCCTTGATGCCCACAACCGGGTAACCGGCCAGGACGCCGTCGTTTAGTGCATCCTGGATACCAGCGTCAACGGACGGAATGTACTCGCGGGGAACGCGGCCACCGGTGACCTTGTTCTCGAACTCGTACAGCTCGCCCTCGGCGGTGTCCAGCGGCTCGATCGCGATCTGGATCTTTGCGAACTGACCCGAACCACCGGTCTGCTTCTTGTGCGTGTAGTCGTGGCGTTCGACGGCGCGCTTGATGGTTTCGCGGTAGGCAACCTGGGGCTTGCCAACGTTGGCCTCGACCTTGAATTCGCGGCGCATGCGGTCCACCAGGATGTCCAGGTGGAGCTCGCCCATGCCGGCGATGATGGTCTGGCCGGTGTCTTCGTTGAGGGACACCTGGAAGGTGGGGTCCTCAGCGGAGAGCTTCTGGATGGCCGTGGAGAGCTTCTCCTGGTCACCCTTGGTGTTCGGCTCGATGGCAACCGAGATCACGGGCTCCGGGAAGCTCATGGACTCGAGGACGATCTGGTTGGCGGAGTCGCACAGGGTGTCACCCGTGGTGGTGTCCTTCAGACCGATGGCTGCGTAGATGTGGCCGGCGGTAGCGCCCTCAACGGGCATTTCCTTGTTGGCGTGCATCTGGAACAGCTTGCCGATGCGCTCCTTCTTGCCCTTGGTGGAGTTGACCACCTGGGCGCCTGCTTCCACGTGACCGGAGTACACGCGGATGAAGGTGAGCTGGCCGAAGAACGGGTGCGCTGCAATCTTGAAGGCAAGAGCCGAGAACGGCTCTTCCGAAGACGGCTTGCGGGTCAGTTCTTTCTCTTCGTCGCGGGGATCGTGACCGATCATCGGCGGGACGTCGAGCGGGTTCGGCAGGTAGTCGACAACGGCATCGAGCATGGGCTGCACGCCACGGTTCTTGAACGCGGAACCGCAGAAGATCGGGTACAGCTCTGAGTTGATCGTCATCTTGCGGATGCCGGCCTTGAGCTCGTCGATCGAGATCTCTTCGCCCTCAAGGTACTTCTCCATGAGTTCCTCGGAGGACTCTGCAACAGCCTCAACGAGGTGTGCGCGGTACTCCTCGGCCTTTTCCTGGAGGTCAGCCGGGATCTCGCGGACCTCGTACTTCGCACCCATGGTGACGTCACCCTTGGCATCGCCGGGCCACACCAGTGCGCGCATGTAAAGCAGGTCCACGACGCCGATGAAGTCGTTCTCGGCACCGATGGGCAGCTGCATAACGAGCGGCTTGGCGCCCAGGCGGCTGATGATGGTGTCTACCGTGAAGTAGAAGTCAGCGCCCAGCTTGTCCATCTTGTTGACGAAGCAGATACGCGGGACGTTGTACTTGTCAGCCTGGCGCCAGACAGTCTCAGACTGCGGCTCAACGCCTTCCTTGCCATCGAAGACGGCGACGGCGCCGTCGAGGACGCGCAGGGAGCGCTCAACCTCAACGGTGAAGTCAACGTGGCCGGGGGTGTCGATGATGTTGATCTGGTTGTTCTCCCAGAAGCAGGTCACGGCGGCAGACGTGATGGTGATGCCGCGTTCCTTTTCCTGTTCCATCCAGTCAGTGGTCGAAGCGCCGTCGTGCGTTTCGCCGATCTTGTGGTTCACACCCGTGTAGAACAGGATGCGCTCGGTTGTGGTGGTCTTGCCGGCATCAATGTGGGCCATAATGCCGATGTTGCGGACCTTACTAAGGTCGGTAAGCACGTCCTGTGCCACGGGGTCTCCTTTTGGGATGGACTACACGTTCGCCGCCGGCTCTGTTGAGCCGGCGGCGTCCGGGGAGTATTACCAGCGGTAGTGTGCGAAGGCCTTGTTGGACTCGGCCATCTTGTGGGTGTCTTCGCGACGCTTCACAGCGGCGCCGAGACCGTTGGACGCATCCAGAATCTCGTTGCGGAGGCGCTCGGTCATGGTCTTCTCGCGGCGGGCCTTCGAGTAGCCCACGAGCCAGCGGAGGGCAAGCGCAGTGGCTCGACCCGGCTTGACCTCAACCGGAACCTGGTAAGTGGCGCCACCAACACGGCGCGACTTCACTTCAAGGCTCGGCTTGATGTTGTCCATGGCCTTCTTCAAGGCTGCAACGGGATCGCCACCGGACTTTTCCTGCGCACCGGCAAGGGCACCGTAAACGATGCGCTCTGCGGTGGACTTCTTGCCGTCGACGAGCACCTTGTTGATCAGCTGGGTGACCAGCGGGGAGCCGTAAACGGGATCAATGACTAGCGGCCGCTTCGGGGCCGGACCCTTGCGAGGCATATTACTTCTTCTCCATCTTTGCGCCGTAGCGGCTGCGGGCCTGCTTACGGTTCTTGACACCCTGGGTATCGAGGGCGCCACGGACGATCTTGTAGCGGACACCGGGGAGGTCCTTCACACGACCACCGCGGACGAGCACAATGGAGTGCTCCTGGAGGTTGTGGCCAACACCGGGGATGTAGGCGGTTACTTCGATACCGCCGTTGAGGCGCACACGTGCCACCTTACGCAGAGCCGAGTTCGGCTTCTTCGGGGTGGTGGTGTAGACGCGGGTGCAGACACCGCGGCGCATGGGGCTGCCGTTAAGGGCGGGGGCCTTGGTCTTTTTGACCTTCGGCGTGCGGCCCTTGCGGACCAGCTGGTTGATCGTAGGCACTCTCGTGTTCTCCGTTTTATCCGGAGTGGCCGCTTCCGGCCACTCTCCTTTGCGTTGCCCCGCCGCCTGGGCCTTGAAGAAGATCTCCAAGGCGGCGAAGGCGAAGCCTTAATAGTCGGATCGCATACGCAGGGAATGACCTGACTTGCGTCTTCAATGGTCCCTAGGCATGCAAAAATGTGGCATACGTTGCACAAGAACCCTGCAAACCGGAAACGTCGCTCTGGTTCAGCCTTTCAGCTGGAACCGGCGCACTCATCCACTGCCACAATAACAATTGGTAACAAGTCTAGCACGGACGCTCTCCACCCCTTAATCGGCGTCCGCTCCCCCAACTGGGTAGCAGCAGATGTCGTTTTGAGAGCTCAAAACGACACTTACTGCTACCCAGTTGGGAAAGGGGAAGGGCCCCGCCCCCACAAACGTGGAGGCGGGGCCCTTCAGCCAATCAGCGGAACTTCCTTACCGGAAATCGTTGCCCAGGTCGTAGTCATCCAGCGGGATGGCGTGGAACTCAGGAGCTCCGTCGCCGCCCAGGGTGTCGTACGAGAAGTCACTGAATGCGCTGGGGCCGGTGAACAGGTTGGCCTTTGCTTCTTCAGTGGGCTCGACGGTGACCTCGGTGTAGCGCGGGAGGCCCGTGCCGGCCGGGATCAGCTTACCGATGATGACGTTCTCCTTGAGGCCGAGCAGCGGATCGCTCTTGCCTTCCATGGCCGCCTGCGTCAGGACGCGGGTGGTCTCCTGGAAGGAAGCTGCGGACAGCCAGGACTCGGTGGCCAGCGACGCCTTGGTGATGCCCATGAGCTCAGGACGTCCGGAAGCCGGAGTCTTGCCCTCGGACACAACACGGCGGTTGGCGTCCTCGAAGCGGCTGCGCTCGGCGAGCTCGCCGGGCAGCAGGTCCGATTCGCCGGACTCGATGACCGTGACGCGGCGCAGCATCTGGCGGACGATAACCTCGACGTGCTTGTCGTGGATACCGATGCCCTGGCTGCGGTACACGCCCTGGACTTCGTCCACCAGGAACTTCTGTGCCGCACGCGGACCCATGATGCGCAGGACCTGCTTGGGATCCACCGGTCCGTTGATCAGCTTCTGGCCGACGGTGACGTGGTCGCCATCCTCGATCAGCAGGCGTGAACGGCGCAGGACCGGGTAAGCGATCTCTTCGGTTCCGTCATCAGGGGTGATGACCAGGCGCATCTGGCGCTCGGACTCTTCGATGGTGATGCGGCCGGCTGCTTCTGCAATCGGTGCAACACCCTTCGGAGTACGGGCTTCGAAGAGCTCCTGGATACGGGGCAGACCCTGGGTGATGTCGTCGCCACCGCTGGCGGAGACTGCACCACCGGTGTGGAACGTACGCATGGTCAGCTGGGTACCGGGCTCACCGATGGACTGTGCGGCGATGATGCCCACGGCCTCGCCGATGTCCACGGTCTTGCCGGTGGCCAGCGAACGGCCGTAGCACAGGGCGCAGGTGCCGACACTGGACTCACAGGTGAGTACGGAGCGGACCTTGACCTCGGTGATGCCGGCCGCGAACAGCTCGGCGATAACCACGTCGCCGCAGTCGGTGCCGGCGGCAGCAAGCACGTTGCCCTTGTCATCGACGACGTCGACAGCCAAGGTGCGTGCGTACGCGCTGTTCTCGACGTTCTCGTCCAGAACCAGCTCACCGTTGGAATCGGCGACGGCGATGGGCGTGACCAAGCCACGCTCGGTGCCGCAGTCCTCTTCGCGGACGATGACGTCCTGGGACACGTCCACCAGACGACGGGTCAGGTAACCCGAGTTGGCGGTACGCAGCGCGGTGTCAGCAAGACCCTTACGGGCGCCGTGGGTGGCGATGAAGTATTCCAGAACCGACAGGCCCTCACGGTAGGAGGACTTGATGGGACGGGGAATAATTTCACCCTTCGGGTTGGCCACGAGGCCACGAATACCCGCGATCTGGCGGACCTGCATCCAGTTACCACGTGCACCGGAGGACACCATGCGGTTGATGGTGTTCATCGGCGACAGGCTGTCGCGCATTGCCTGTGCGATCTCGTTGGTTGCCTTGTTCCAGATCTCGATCAGTTCCTGGCGACGCTCGTCGTCGTCGATCAGGCCCTTGTCGTACTGGCCCTGGATCTTGGCGGCGCGCTCCTCGTAACCGGCAAGGATCACCGGCTTGTCCTTGGGCACCTCGATGTCGGAGATAGCCACGGTGACGCCCGAGCGGGTTGCCCAGTAGAAACCAGCATCCTTCAGGTTGTCCAGCGTTGCCGCCGTAACAACCTTGGGGTAGCGCTCGGCAAGGTCGTTGACGATCCGGGACAGTTCTCCCTTGTCAGCAACGTCCTCAACCCACGGGTAATCCTCAGGCAGGGTCTCGTTGAAGAGAACCTGTCCCAGGGAGGTCTGGACGAGCGCGGGCTGACCCGGCTCCCAGCCTTCCGGAGCTTCCCAGCCAGCGTAGGGCACGAAGCCGTCGAGACGGATCTTGACCTTGGAGTTCAGGTGCAGCTCATGAAGGTCGTAGGCCATGATGGCTTCCGCAACCGACCCGAAGATGCGGCCTTCGCCAGCTGAACCGACACGCTTGGTGGTCAGGTGGTAGAGGCCGATGATCATATCCTGCGAAGGCAGGGTGACCGGGCGGCCGTCGGACGGCTTCAGGATGTTGTTCGAGGACAGCATCAGGATGCGGGCTTCAGCCTGGGCCTCGGGGCTCAGCGGCAGGTGCACTGCCATCTGGTCGCCGTCGAAGTCGGCGTTGAAGGCGCCACAAACCAGCGGGTGAAGCTGGATTGCCTTGCCTTCAACAAGCTGCGGCTCGAATGCCTGGATGCCGAGGCGGTGCAGGGTAGGTGCACGGTTGAGCAGCACCGGGTGTTCGGTGATGATCTCTTCCAGCACGTCCCAGACCTGCGGACGGTAGCGTTCCACCATGCGCTTGGCCGACTTGATGTTCTGGGCGTGGTTGAGGTCAACCAGGCGCTTCATCACGAACGGCTTGAAGAGCTCCAGTGCCATCTGCTTGGGCAGGCCGCACTGGTGCAGCTTCAGCTGCGGGCCGACGACGATGACCGAACGGCCGGAGTAGTCGACGCGCTTGCCCAGGAGGTTCTGGCGGAAACGGCCCTGCTTGCCCTTGAGCATGTCGCTCAGGGACTTCAGCGGACGGTTGCCCGGTCCGGTGACCGGACGGCCGCGGCGGCCGTTGTCGAAGAGGCTGTCAACGGCTTCCTGAAGCATGCGCTTCTCGTTGTTGACGATGATCTCCGGAGCACCCAGGTCAAGCAGGCGCTTGAGGCGGTTGTTGCGGTTGATCACACGGCGGTACAGGTCGTTGAGGTCGGAGGTCGCGAAGCGGCCACCGTCCAGCTGGACCATGGGGCGCAGTTCCGGCGGGATCACCGGGACGGCGTCGAGGACCATGCCAAGCGGGCTGTTGTTGGTGGTCAGGAACGCGTTGACCACCTTCAGGCGCTTGAGGGCACGGGTCTTGCGCTGGCCCTTGCCGTTGGCGATGATGTCGCGCAGCAGGTCCGACTCAGCCTGCATGTCGAAGCTTTCAAGACGCTTCTTGATGGCTTCGGCACCCATGGAGCCTTCGAAGTACATGCCGTAGCGGTCGCGCAGCTCGCGGTAGAGGCCTTCGTCGCCTTCGAGGTCGGCGACCTTGAGGTTCTTGAAACGGTCCCAGACCTGCTCGAGGCGCTCGATGTCGGCGTCGGCGCGCTTGCGCACGTTGGCCATCTGGCGGTCAGCGGAGTCGCGGGCCTTCTTCTTGTCGGCAGCCTTCGCACCTTCACCCTCAAGGCGGGCAATTTCGCCTTCGAGGTCACGGGCGATCGCCGCGATGTCGGAGTCGCGGTTGTCGATCAGCTGCTTCTTCTCGATGTCGTGCTCAACCTGCAGGTTGGGCAGCTCCTCGTGGCGGGCAGCTTCATCAACGCTGGTGATCATGTAGGCAGCGAAGTAAATGACCTTTTCGAGGTCCTTCGGTGCCAGGTCAAGGAGGTAGCCGAGGCGTGACGGAACACCCTTGAAGTACCAGATGTGCGTAACGGGAGCGGCCAGCTCGATGTGGCCCATGCGCTCACGGCGAACCTTTGCGCGGGTGACTTCAACGCCACAACGCTCACAGATGATGCCCTTAAAGCGCACGCGCTTGTACTTACCGCAGTAGCATTCCCAGTCCCGGGACGGGCCGAAGATCTTCTCGCAGAAGAGTCCGTCCTTCTCGGGCTTGAGCGTGCGGTAGTTGATGGTTTCCGGCTTCTTAACCTCGCCGTACGACCAGCCGCGGATGTCTTCCGCGGTGGCGAGGCCGATCTGCATGAGGCCGAAGGAGGATTCGCTGGACATATGGTCCCTGTTCTCTCTTGTTCTCTAAATTCTGAAGTCTTGGGTTACGGAAAGAGGGAGGTGGGGTACGACGGCGGGCAGTCACCCGCCGTCGTACGCCCGCCTGCTAGACCTCTTCTACCGAACTGGGCTCTGCACGAGACAGATCGATGCCCAGTTCTTCCGCAGCGGTGAAGACTGCGTCATCAGAGTCACGCATTTCAATTGTGGTTCCGTCCGTGGAGAGGACTTCCACGTTCAGGCACAGCGACTGCATTTCCTTGATCAAGACCTTGAAGGACTCGGGAACGCCCGGCTCGGGGATGTTCTCGCCCTTGACGATCGCTTCGTAGACCTTCACACGACCGTGGATGTCATCAGACTTGATCGTGAGGAGTTCCTGGAGCGTGTAGGCGGCGCCGTAAGCTTCGAGCGCCCACACTTCCATTTCACCGAAGCGCTGGCCACCGAACTGTGCCTTACCACCCAGCGGCTGCTGCGTGATCATGGAGTACGGGCCGGTGGAACGCGCGTGGATCTTGTCGTCCACCAGGTGGTGGAGCTTCAGGATGTACATGTAGCCGACCGAGATCGGATCCGGGAACGGCTCGCCGGAGCGGCCGTCGAACAGACGGGTCTTGCCGGAGGAGTTGATCAGGCGTTCGCCGTCGCGGGTCACGTTGGTGGAGTCGAGCAGGCCCGTGATTTCCTCTTCGCGGGCGCCGTCGAACACCGGCGTTGCAACAGTGGTCTGGCCACTCTCGCGCGGCAGGTTCGGCAGCTGCTTGACCCACTCGGGCTCGCCTTCGATCTTCCAGCCGGTCTTGGCAACCCAGCCGAGGTGCGTTTCAAGCACCTGGCCCACGTTCATACGGCCCGGGACACCCAGCGGGTTCAGGACGATATCAACGGGGGTGCCGTCGGCAAGGAAGGGCATGTCCTCGATCGGGAGGATCTTGGAGATAACACCCTTGTTGCCGTGGCGGCCGGCGAGCTTGTCGCCGTCGGTGATCTTACGCTTGGCAGCCACGTAGACGCGGACCAGCTGGTTCACGCCCGGGGGCAGCTCGTCGTCGTTGTCGCGGTCGAAGACACGCACGCCGATGACGGTGCCGGACTCGCCGTGGGGCACCTTGAGGGAGGTGTCGCGGACTTCGCGGGACTTCTCACCGAAGATGGCGCGCAGCAGGCGCTCTTCCGGGGTCAGTTCGGTTTCACCCTTCGGGGTGACCTTTCCAACCAGGATGTCCCCTGCTTCAACCTCGGCACCGATGTGGATGATGCCGCGCTCGTCCAGGCCTGCCAGTACTTCCTCGGACACGTTGGGGATGTCACGGGTGATTTCCTCGGCACCGAGCTTGGTGTCGCGGGCATCGATCTCGTGCTCCTCGATGTGGATGGAGGAAAGAACGTCCTCGGCAACGATGCGCTGCGAGAGGATGATGGCGTCCTCGAAGTTGTGGCCTTCCCATGACATGAATGCCACGAGCAGGTTCTTACCGAGGGCGAGCTCGCCCTGGTCCGTTGCCGGGCCGTCGGCGATGATGCCGCCAACTTCCAGGCGCTGGCCTTCGTTTACCAGGACACGGTGGTTGTAGCAGTTGCCCTGGTTGGAGCGGGCGAACTTGTTGATGCGGTAGTTGGTTTCCGTGCCGTCGTCGTTGAGCATGATGACGAGCTCGGCGGAAACCTCGGTGACCACACCGGCCTTCTTGGCGATGACAACGTCACCGGCGTCGACGGCTGCGGCGCGCTCCATGCCGGTGCCCACGAACGGGGCCTCGGAACGGACCAACGGCACGGCCTGGCGCTGCATGTTGGCACCCATGAGTGCACGGTTTGCATCGTCGTGCTCGAGGAACGGGATCAGGGCGGTAGCCACGGACACCATCTGGCGCGGGGAAACGTCCATGAACTCAACGTCCTCGGCGGGAACGAGCACAGGCTCGCCTCCACCACCACGGGCACGCACCAAGACGGTGTCTTCGGCGAACTTCTTGTTCTCGTCGAGCGGCGCGTTGGCCTGGGCGATCAGCACCTCAGCTTCGTCGTCGGCCGTCAGGTACTGGACGTCGTCGGAAACGACGCCGTTTTTGACCAGGCGGTACGGGGTCTCGATGAAGCCGAACGGGTTGATGCGTCCGTAGGATGCCAGCGAACCGATCAGACCAATGTTCGGGCCTTCAGGGGTTTCGATGGGGCACATACGTCCGTAGTGGGACGGGTGCACGTCACGGACTTCCATGCCGGCGCGGTCACGGGACAGACCACCGGGGCCAAGGGCCGACAGGCGGCGCTTGTGGGTCAGGCCCGAGAGCGGGTTGTTCTGGTCCATGAACTGCGACAGCTGGGAGGTTCCGAAGAACTCCTTGATGGCTGCAACCACGGGGCGGATGTTGATCAGGGTCTGCGGCGTGATGGCCTCGACGTCCTGGGTGGTCATACGCTCACGGACAACGCGCTCCATACGGGACAGGCCGGTGCGGACCTGGTTCTCGATGAGCTCGCCAACGGCGCGGATGCGGCGGTTGCCGAAGTGGTCGATGTCGTCGATTTCGACGCGCAGGTCCACTTCCTGGCCATCGCGGGTGCCCTTGATGGTCTTCTCGCCGGCGTGCAGCGCGACGAGGAACTTGATCATGGCCACGATGTCTTCAACGTGCAGGACCGAGGCTCCCGTGTCGCCAAGGGAGCGGTCGATGCCAAGCTTGCGGTTGATCTTGTAGCGGCCAACCTTGGCCAGATCGTAGCGCTTGGAGTTGAAGTACAGGTTGTCCAGCAGTGACTGGGCAGCCTCGACGGTGGGGGGCTCGCCCGGGCGCAGCTTCCGGTAGATGTCCAGCAACGCGTCTTCGCGGGTCTCGGTGGCGTCCTTCTCCAGGGTTGCCCGCATGGAGTCGTACTGGCCGAACTCTTCGAGGATCTGACCTTCGGTCCAGCCGAGGGCCTTCAGCAGGACGGTGACCGACTGCTTGCGCTTGCGGTCGAGGCGAACGCCCACCTGGTCGCGCTTGTCGATTTCGAGTTCGAACCAGGCGCCGCGGGACGGGATGATCTTCGCAGTGAAGATGTCCTTATCGCTGGTCTTGTCGGCGGCGCGCTCGAAGTAGGCGCCCGGGGAACGGACCAGCTGGGAGACGACGACACGCTCGGTGCCGTTGACCACGAAGGTACCCTTCTCGGTCATCAGCGGGAAGTCGCCCATGAACACGGTCTGCTGCTTGATCTCGCCCGTGTTGTTGTTCATGAACTCGGCCTTGACGTACAGCGGAGCCGAGTACGTTGCGTCCCGGTCCTTGCACTCGGCCATGGTGTACTTCGGGTCGGCGAACTCCGGATCGGAGAAGCTCAGGGACATGGTGCCCTGGAAGTCCTCAATCGGGGAGATCTCTTCGAAGATGTCCGAAAGACCGGACGTGGTGGCGACGCTAAGATCGTTTTCTTCGACAGCCTTCGCTACGCGTGCCTGCCAGCGTTCGTTTCCGACCAGCCAGTCGAAGCTGTCCGTCTGGAGGGCAAGCAGATTCGGAACGTCAAGAGGTTCGTGAATCTTTGCGAATGAGAGCCGGCGAGTGGCACCATCAGTGCTGTCGGCGGTGTTAGCGGTTTCGTTATTAGAGGTGCTCGAGGCGACCAAGAGGGATCCTTCCACAGACCTTCAGGCGTTTTCAGATCTCCCCCGCTGTGCACCCTGCGGAATGCTCCGCAGTGCTACCATCCGGTTCCGCTATATGACCCGGGGCCGGTGCTGACAATGCTGTGACGTTGTTGACGGCACGTTGATTGCCAGCTGCCAGGCGAAAGCCCACCGCTATATGAAGGCTGAAGGTAAACAGGGAAGACGCAAATATCTACGATACGGCAAAATAACCTACATGTCTACCCCACATCGGGCCCGATTGCAAGCACCGGTTTTGCGGGCCGTTTCCGGGCGACGGCTCTAAAGCCGCAGGTGACGCCGCGACGGCCCGGGATGGCGTGTGCTCCGCGAGCCATGGCAGAGTTCGCAGCTACTTCCGTATCCCTTGGAGCGGCTCCCCCTGGGCCGTACGACGGCGGCGCGTCAGTCGCGCTTCTCCCCCGCCGTTGCCGGGGGCTGGGCGTGGGCCCCGGAACCGGGCACTGCGCGGAATGCACATAGCGGCCGGGGCGTTTGAATAGATAGGTGACCGGCGTCACGATAGCCTTGGTGGCCTACAACGGATCAGAACGGAAGAGATAAACATGGGCAACTCCGCAGACAACACTGACGTTGTCATCCTCGCAGCAGTTCGTACGCCTCAGGGGCGCATCAACGGCCAGCTGGCGCCTTTTACCGCCGTCGAGCTCGGGGCACATGCCATCAAGGCAGCCCTGGCGGCGAGCGGGGTGGACGCCGGCCAGGTGGAATCGGTCATCATGGGACAGGTGCTACAGGCCGGTGCCGGCCAGAACCCTGCACGGCAGAGCTCCATCGGCGCCGGCATCCCCTGGAATGTTCCTGCCGTCACCGTAAACAAGGTCTGCCTGTCCGGGCTGACCGCGGTGATCGACGCCGCCCGGATGATCCGCGGCGGCGAGGCAGCGGTGGTGGTGGCAGGAGGTCAGGAGTCCATGACCCGGGCACCGCACTTGCTGCCCGGCTCACGGCAGGGGTGGACCTACGGCTCCATCCAGGCCCTGGACGCAGCTGCCCACGATGGGCTCACGGATGCCTTTGACGGGCAGTCAATGGGCCTGTCCACCGAAACCCGGAACCTCACGCTGGGGATCGACAGGACTTCCCAGG
This sequence comes from Arthrobacter sp. Z1-9, assembly GCF_054792695.1. Lineage (NCBI taxonomy): Bacteria > Bacillati > Actinomycetota > Actinomycetes > Micrococcales > Micrococcaceae > Arthrobacter > Arthrobacter sp. Z1-9. Next base: position 3,006,087 of record NZ_CP096456.1, read on the forward strand.
ACAACGTGGCCGCCCAGTCGCACCAGCGTGCCGCGCTGGCCGCAAAGAACGGCACCTTCGACGACGAAATCGTTCCCCTCAGCGTCAAGCAGCGCAAAGGCGATCCCCTGGTGGTCGCCACTGATGAAGGTGTCCGGCCCAACGCCTCCGTTGAGTCCCTGGCCGGGCTGCGGGCGGCCTTCGTCACGGACGGCACCATCACCGCCGGCAACTCCTCTCCCCTGTCCGACGGAGCCGCGGCCCTGGTCCTCTCCTCCCGGGCCTTTGCCGAGGAGAACGGGCTCGAATACCTGGCGATTGTCGGCAAGCCCGGGCAGGTTGCCGGGCCGGACAACTCGCTGCACTCCCAGCCGTCCAACGCCATCAAGAACGCCCTGGGGCGGGCGGGCTGGACCACCGCCGATTTGGACTTCATTGAGATCAATGAAGCGTTCGGGTCCGTGGCAGTGCAGTCGCTGCAGGACCTGGACTACCCCCTTGAAAAGTGCAACATCCACGGCGGGGCCATCGCCCTGGGCCACCCCATCGGCGCGTCGGGGGCCCGCCTGGCGGTCCATGCCGCGCACGAACTCAAGCGACGCGGAACAGGCAAAGCCGCCGTGTCCCTGTGCGGGGGCGGCGGGCAGGGCGAAGCCCTCCTGCTGTACCGCGACTGATGGCGGACGCAGCCAGGGCTGACGGCACCGGGACCGGCGGCAGCGAAACCCACCGCGGCGCCGGCGCTAACAGTGGAGCGGGCAGTCAAAGCGGCGCCGGCCGGGACAGGTTCCTGGCCGACGCCGCAGCGCGCGGCCTGCAGGTCGAGGTGGTGGAAAGGCCGGCCGCCAAAAGCCTGGAGGAGGCGGCCGGCATCCTGGGAATTACGCCTGCGGACATCGTGAAGTCGCTGGTGGTCAAACACAAGGACGGTTCGTTCCTCTTTGCACTGATCCCCGGCGACCGCCAGATCTCCTGGCCCAAGCTCCGGAACCTCGTGGGCGTCAACAAGCTCTCCCTGCCGCCCGCGGACGTGGCCCTGGACGCAACCGGCTACGAACGCGGCACCATCACCCCGCTGGGCAGCACCAACAGCTGGCCCGTGTACGCCGATGCCACCATCACGGGACGCAGGATCTCGATGGGCGCAGGTGCCCACGGCTACAGCGCCTTCGTGGATGCCGATGCCCTTACCGGTGCGCTTCGCGCCGTCGTCGCGGACATCAGCGACCCCGGCTGACGGGGCCGCCCAACTAAGTACCAGCAAGTGTCGTTTTGGACCCTCAAAACGACACATAGCGCTACTTAGTTGGGGAACGCAAAAAGCCCCGCCCACAAACGTGGACGGGGCTTTTCGAGGAAAAGGCGTTGTTACTTGACGGTAACGCGGGCGCCGGCAGCTTCGAGCTGATCCTTGGCCTTCTCGGCAGCTTCCTTGGTGACGCCCTCGAGGACGGCCTTGGGAGCGCTGTCGACAACGTCCTTGGCTTCCTTGAGGCCCAGGGAAGTGATGGCGCGAACTTCCTTGATCACTGCGATCTTCTTGTCGCCGGCAGCTTCGAGAACGACGTCGAATTCGGTCTGCTCTTCAGCTTCTTCAGCGGCGCCGCCACCGGCGGGGCCTGCAACGGCAACAGCAGCAGCGGTAACTTCGAAAGTCTCTTCGAAGAGCTTGACGAACTCGGAGAGCTCGATGATGGTCAGTTCCTTGAAAGCTTCAAGCAGCTCTTCGTTGGTGAGCTTCGCCATGGTAGGCGTCCTTCCTGTTGTGGTGTTCAGCGGCACGGAGCCATGCTTCACACCGGAGTCTTGTGGGGTAAAGAGAATTAGTTCTCTTCGGCTGCGGGAGCTTCAGCTGCAGGAGCTTCTGCTTCGGCAGCGGGAGCATCAGCAGCAGCTTCTTCAGCGGCAGGCGCCTCGGCAACTGCCGGTGCACCGTTCTCTTCTTCAAGCTTGAGTCGCAGTGCGTCAATGATGCGTACAGCGGCGGCGGCGGGTGCCTTGAGGACGCCCGCAACCTTGGCGAGCTGCAGCTCACGGGACTCGAGCGCTGCCAGTGCGGCAACCTCGCTGGCGTTCAGTGCCTTGCCCTCAAAGTAACCGGTCTTGATGACCAGCTGCTTGTTGGTCTTGGCAAAATCCGTCAGGCTCTTGGCAGCGGCAACTGCGTCACCCTTAATGAACGCGATTGCAGTGGGGCCGGAGAGCTGGTCGTTGAATGCTTCAACACCGGCTTCCTTGGCTGCAATGGCGGTCAGGGTGTTCTTGACGACCGCGAACTTGGTGTCCTGGCCGAGAGAAACACGCAGCTGCTTGAGCTGTGCAACGGTGAGCCCGCGGTATTCGGTCAGGACAGCGGCGTTCGATTCCTTGAAATCGTTAGTGATCTCAGCTACTGCTGAAACCTTGGTAGGCGTTGCCATAACCCTCCTTCCGGGGATAGTGCCGGTATGCGACGGTCCCCGCTCAGATGAGCTAAAACTAAAAACGCCCCGCGCAGATGCACGGGGCTTGGCTCAACACGGATATTCCCTGGAGCTTTGCTTCGTTCACCTGCGCCGGCCGCCCTACGTTGAGGGTCCTTCGTCCAGAAAGCCACTGCTTCTCCCGCGCACAACTGCAGAGTTGAGCCATGCTCGGGAGAGTGGATTTCCAACAACCGACGGTCTTTGGTCCTTCAAGTCTACGGGGAGGTCCCCCGGTCCGCCAAATCCGGCCCTCAGCTGGTGCTGGTGTGCCCGTGCGGGAGCTCCTTTTGCCAAATCCCCGTAACGCCGGCTGTCTGGAAGCCCAGCTGCTGGTTGACGGTCAGGAGGTACCGGTTTTCCGGGGCGTTCCAGGTGTAGATGACCCGCGCATCGGGAAACTGCTCGGTGAGCCGCTCCATGTTGGCCACCTTGATCAGCAGGCCCAGCTTGTTCCCCCGGTGCTCCTGCAGCACCAGTGTGTCGTCCTGAAAAACGACGTCGGCGCGGTGCGCCAGTACCGTGATGGTGGTTAGGCCCACAAGCGTTCCGGAGGCGAGGTGCTCGACGGCGGTGACCACCGTCCGCCTGCCCTGCGCAATGGCAACCTCTTCAGCCTCCCGGAGGATGGCGCCGTCGAGCACCATGTCCTGCTCAACCGGCAGGTCCAAGGCGGGATCGACGTCGGCCCCTGCCTGGTTCTCGAGTGCTGCGACGGCCTCCAGCCACTGGTCCGGGCAGCGGTCCGTCCAATGGTGCAGCCGGTAGCGGCCGTTGTTGGCCTCGTCTGCCTCGGCCTGCAGGTCGGCCACGAGCTTTGTGTCCAGCGGCAGCGTGCACGCACTGAACTGCTCAATGTGCTGAAGCGTGTAGCCGGTCCGCTGCGCGAACTCCACTTCGCGGCTCTCCAGTGGAACGAAGCCCTGGCCAGAGCCCGGCACCAACTGGGCGCGTTCGAATTCATGGAGGGAAGCACCCGGGTGGTTGGTGTCCACCAGGATCATGGTGCGCCCCTCGCCGCGGACCAGCTGTTCGGCGGCCTGGAGGAGCCGGCGGCCCACTCCCTGGCGCTGGAACTCGGGGAGGATGTCGAGGGTGAATTCGGCCAGGTCCAGGTTGTCAGTCAAGGGCAGGGCGATATCGACGGTCCCCACGATGTCCCCGTCCACCTTGGCTACGAGAATCAGCTGGCGCTCGTACGGGTCCTGGAACTCGAGCAACTTCTCCAGGGGACCATAGGCGAGGTCGTCACTGCCCCAAGTCTGCATCCTGACTTTCCGCCCCACCTCGACGGCGGCGAGGAAGTCCGCTGCGTCCGGCGCGTCCAGTGAGTCGGGAATCCAAAGCTGCTCGATCTTCACGTCTTTTGCCATAGGCGAATCATCCCAGCCGTTTCTGCCACTCGCCTTCATAACCTGCGGGCTTGAATCCAAGTGCAATATTTATGGCCAGCATATGTTGGTTTTCGTTGGCATTCCATGTCAGCACCGACCGCGCCTGCGGCCACCGGCTCTGGGCCCGCCGCAGGTTTGCCACTTTGGTCAGCATGCCCAGGCGGCGGCCGCGGTGTTGTGAGGTGACCAAGGTGTCCTGTTGGACGATGGAGTCAGGCACACCTGCGCGCCAGTTCAGGACGGTGTAGGCCGCCAGTTGTCCTGTCTCCCGGTGCCGGGCTGCCGTCACTACTGATTGGACGCCGCTGCGGATCAGAGTGTCCTCTTCTTCCCGGACCCTGGCGACGTCCCAGTCCTCACGTTCCCAGTCCAGTCCGGCGATGGGAACGTCAGTGCTCATGGTGGCTTTGAGCTGGGCATAGGCGTGCACGAGGTCCTCAGGGCAGTGGTCGTCCCAGCCCGTGATGGAGTATGCCGCTGCCTTGGCGGAGGCATCGGCCTCCAACTGGTCCAACAGTTCCGGCAGCACCGGCAGGGCGATGCGGCTGGACCGCTCCACCTGCTCCAGCTCATAGCCGGCAGCAACAGCAAAGGCCACTGCGGGCTCGTCCAGCGGCAGGCTACCGGCGCCTGATTTCGCCGGCAGCATGGCCGAGCCTTTCGCAGCCTCCAACGGCACCTCGTGATGGGCGTCAAGGGACGTCCTGCCACGTTCCCGTGCGACTGCTTCGGCGTGCTTGAGCAGGGCCCGGCCCAGTCCTTGGCGCCGGCGGGCAGGAGCAACCAGGACATCGATTCCAGCGGTATTCGTGTTCTCGCGCAGCGGGAGCGTCACCGAGCACATGCCCACTATGTCGGCGCCAAGCCTGGCCAGGTACAGGCGCCGTTCCTCGTACTCGTTGCCCTGCCAGAACTCTGCCGCCTCCTGCAGGGTGGGGCAGCGGTCCAGGTTGCCCCAGGCAGCCTGTTCGTGGGCCACCCGCAGGGCGTGGCACTGCTCAAACTCGGCAGTCACGTGGCGGGCACCAGCACCTGTTTCGCCGCCGGACTGCAGGACGTCCACTTCGGTTATTGCCAACGCACCGGTTCCATCCAGGGTTGGATCCACATCCGGTTCGGCCATTTCTCCAGCTTAGGCAAGACCCTGCCCCTCCGGGCATTTTCATGGCTTAAACAAAAACCGCCCGGCACGGGTGCCGGGCGGTTTTGTTTGCAACGGAAGGATCCGCTGCGGTTGCTTCACACGAGGATTTAGGCCTCGGTCAGAACCTTGGTGACGTTCGGGTCCACCGAGATGCCGGGACCGAAGGTGGTGGCAACGGTGGCCTTCTGGATGTAGCGACCCTTGGAAGCGGACGGCTTCAGGCGAAGCACCTCTTCCAGTGCTGCTGCGTAGTTCTCAGCCAGCTTGAGGGCGTCGAAGGACACCTTCCCGATGATGAAGTGCAGGTTGGAGTGCTTGTCGACGCGGAAGTCGATCTTTCCACCCTTGATGTCATTGACAGCCTTGGTGACGTCAGGGGTCACGGTGCCCGTCTTCGGGTTCGGCATCAGGTTACGCGGGCCCAGGACCTTACCGAGGCGGCCAACCTTGCCCATGAGGTCAGGGGTGGCGACGGCGGCATCGAAGTCGGTCCAGCCGGCTGCGATCTTTTCTATCAGGTCATCGGAACCAACGAAGTCGGCGCCGGCAGCGATTGCTGCCTCAGCCTTGTCACCCGTGGCGAAGACCAGGACGCGGGCAGTCTTACCGGTGCCGTGGGGCAGGTTGACGGTGCCGCGGACCATCTGGTCAGCCTTGCGGGGGTCGACGCCGAGGCGGAATGCAACCTCAACGGTGGCGTCGAACTTGGACGGGTTGGTGTCCTTGGCCAGCGTTACTGCCTCGAACGGCGCGTAGAACTTCTCCGCGTCGATCTTGGCGGCTGCTGCCTCATATGCTTTGCTGCGCTTTGCCATGCTGCTTATTTCTCCTTGTGCAGTTGTGGTCTGCGGACCGCGCTGGGCCCTGCCACAGTTGGTGAGCGGACTCGTTATCCGTGCCCGGTTCCCAACATTGTCGGTTTGTGCCGCTTATACGGCAATGGTGCCGGTTGCCCGGCGGTGCCGCCCGTCGTCGTGATCGGTTTCCCGAACCCGACATGTGGCAGCGGGGGGATTAACCCTCGACGGTGATGCCCATGGAGCGGGCGGTGCCGGCGATGATCTTCGCTGCGCCTTCGAGGCTGGTGGCGTTGAGGTCTTCCATCTTGGTGGAAGCGATCTCGTTGACCTGTGCCTGGGTCAGCTTGGCAACCTTGACGGTGTGCGGGGTAGCTGAACCCTTGGCGACGCCTGCAGCCTTCTTGATGAGCTCTGCAGCCGGCGGGGTCTTGGTGATGAACGTGAAGGAACGGTCCTCGTAGACCGTGATTTCCACGGGGATGACGTTTCCGCGCTGGGCTTCCGTCGCAGCGTTGTACGCCTTGCAGAATTCCATGATGTTGACACCGTGCTGGCCAAGCGCAGGACCGATCGGCGGAGCCGGGTTAGCGGCACCTGCCTGGATCTGCAGCTTGATGAGGCCGGTGACCTTCTTCTTGGGAGCCAATGTAGGGTCCTTCTCTCAATAACGTCCTGGGACACAGGAGCGTGCCTCAGGTTTCTGGCCGCCATGGCAAGGCGGCCGGCCGTTCCGGTGCTGCTAAAGCAGGCAGCGCCGGGACGAATTCTTGGGTTGTCAGATCTTGGTGACCTGGTTGAACGCCAGGGTGACCGGCGTTTCGCGCTCGAAGATGGAAACCAGCACCACGAGGGTCTGGGATTCGACCTTGATCTCGGAGATCGTGGCGGGAAGGGTCTCGAACGGGCCTTCCTTGACGATGACGGACTCGCCGACCTCGAAATCGACGTCTACGGGAGCCTGGTTCTGCTTGTTGACCGGCTTGCCCTTCTCGGCCTGCTCTTCCTCGAAAACGGGAGCGAGCATGGAGAAGACCTCGTCCAGGCGCAGCGGCACGGGATTGTGGGCGTTGCCCACGAAGCCGGTGACGCCGGGGGTGTGGCGGACGGCGCCCCAGGAGGCGTCGGTCAGGTCCATGCGGACCAGCACGTAGCCGGGGATGCGGACGCGGTTGATGACCTTGCGCTGGGCGTTCTTGATCTCAACGACTTCTTCCATGGGCACCTGGATCTCGAAGATGTAATCTTCCATGTCCAGGGTCTGGATGCGGGTTTCAAGGTTGGCCTTCACGCGGTTTTCGTATCCGGCGTAGGAGTGGATGACGTACCAGTCACCTTCCTGGCGGCGCAGCTTGGCCTTGAATTCCTCGGCGGGGTCAACGTCGGCCTTGGCGGCGGCAGCTGCGAGGGCGTCAGCTGACTCTTCCTCGGAGCCGGCGTCGTCCGCCTCCGCGTCTTCAGACTCGGCGTCGCTGGCTTCGGGCGCGGAGGACTCAACCTCAGACTCGTCACCGGCTTCTGCCGTGATGTCCGCGGACTCTTCCAGCTCAGTCTCGGTTACCTCGAGCTCCTGCTCAGACACTTGGTCTCCTGCTTCCTCATTGCCTAACATGCCTATTTAAATGGCTCAATTCCGCACACCGCTGTTCCCCTCCGGTTTCCCGGATGGAACACGCGGCCTGCGGACGGTTCAGCCTAGCTGTCCGTGGGGACGCTACCGCCGAAGATCCAGCTGACAGCGGTTCCAAAACCGAGGTCCAGCAGGCTGACGATGATCATCATGATGCCAACGAACACCAGCACCACGAGCGTGTAGTTGATCAATTCCTTGCGGGTTGGTGCAACAACTTTCTTCAACTCGCCGATGATCTGGCGGATGAAGAGTGCAATGCGGGCGAAGAAGTTTGCCTTGGCTTCCTTCTTAGCTGGGCGGCCCTTGGAGCTGCTGGCAGCTGTTTCGGTCACCTGGTCCTCGCTCATCTTTGCAATGTTGGATTACCCGGCCCTGATCAGAACCATGGTTGCTGCGCTTGCCCCGGATTTTTGTCCGGGGCAGCTTGCGCAGGGCAGACAGGACTCGAACCTGCAACCTGCGGTTTTGGAGACCGCTGCGCTACCAATTGCGCCACTACCCTATGGAGTGAATTCCACGCTCCGACGACAAACCGCCAGCTTGCACTGGGGCGCACGTCATCATCCGTGTTTTCAACACCGATGAACCAGTCTACGCAACAACTTCGCGTTCGTAAAACCAGTCCTTTTCCAGCCCTTCCCGATGGCCAGGAATGACCCTGACTGGCAGGCAGTCACAAATCAAAACCGGCAACCCGGAGGGTCCGGTGAACAGCATAGAGTAGATCACGTCGAAACCCACATTCCAGCCTCCGGGCTGCAAGCGAAGAACGGACCTGCCATGTCTGCCGCCCGCGTTTCCCAACGCATTTCCGCTATTGCCGAATCCGCAACCCTTGCCGTTGATGCCAAGGCAAAGGCGCTGAAGGCAGCAGGCCGGCCGGTTATTGGTTTCGGCGCGGGCGAACCGGATTTCCCCACCCCGGACTACATCGTCCAGGCGGCCATCGAGGCGGCAAGCCAGCCCAAATACCACCGCTACTCCCCCGCGGGCGGGCTGCCCGAGCTGAAGAAGGCCATCGCCGAGAAGACCCTGAGGGACTCCGGTTACACCGTTGACGCTTCCCAGGTCCTGGTGACCAACGGCGGCAAGCAGGCCGTCTACAACACCTTCGCCACGCTGGTCGATCCAGGCGATGAAGTTATCGTCCCCACCCCGTTCTGGACCACCTACCCGGAGGCCATCCGGCTCGCAGGCGGGGTACCCGTGGAGGTGTTTGCCGGCCCGGAGCAGGACTACCTGGTGACGGTGGAGCAGCTGGAAGCAGCGGTGACCGACAGGACGAAGATCCTACTCTTCGTTTCGCCGTCGAACCCCACCGGCTCCGTCTACTCACCCGAGCAGGTGGCGGAGATCGGCAAGTGGGCCGCGGCGAAGGGCCTGTGGGTTGTCACGGATGAAATTTACGAGCACCTGACCTACGACGGCGTCCCCTTCACCTCCATCGCCACCGCTGCCCCGGAACTGGGCGACAAGGTGGTCATCCTCAATGGCGTAGCCAAGACCTACGCCATGACCGGCTGGCGGGTGGGCTGGATGATCGGTCCCGCCGACGTCATCAAGGCCGCCACCAACCTGCAGTCCCACGCGACGTCCAACGTCTCCAACATTCCCCAGGTCGCCGCCCTCGCCGCCGTCTCCGGACCTCTGACCGCTGTGGACGAGATGAAGGTCGCCTTTGACCGCCGCCGCAAGGCCATCGTCGCCGGCCTGAACGCCATAGAGGGTGTGGAATGCCCGACGCCGAAGGGCGCCTTCTACGTGTACGCGGACGTCCGCGCGCTGCTGGGCAAGGAATTCCCGACGGCGTCCGGCACCGCCACCCCGCAGACCTCCGCCGAGCTCGCAGCCCTGATCCTGGATGAGGTTGAGGTGGCAGTGGTTCCGGGCGAGGCGTTCGGCCCGTCCGGCTACCTGCGCCTCTCCTACGCCCTCGGTGACGAGGACCTCGCCACCGGCGTGCAGCGCCTGCAGGACTTCCTGGGCAAGGCCCAGTAGGACGCTCTCTCACTTAACGCGGAAAAAACCCCAACGCTCCATCACTTACCGCCGGAAAAACCCCAACGCTCTATCACCTCCCGCCGGAAAAACCCGAACGCTCTATCACCTCCGGCAGGAAAAACCCGAACGCTCTGTCACTCTCTTCGGGAGAGTGACAGAGCGTTCGGGTTTAAGGCCCGGAAGGTGATAGGGCGTTCCGGGTTAATGCCCATTGAGTGATAGAGCGTCGGGGAAAAGCCCGCGTTAGGTGATCGAGCGTTGGGAAAAAGCCCGCGTTAAGTGGGAGAGCGTTTGGGGGGGTTAGAGGAGGCGACGTTCGGCGGCCCACTTGGTGAGTTCGTGCCTGCTGGAGAGCTGCAGCTTGCGGAGCACGGCGGACACGTGGGTTTCTACCGTCTTGATGCTGATGAACAGCTCCTTGGCCACTTCCTTGTAGCTGTAGCCGCGGGCGATGAGGCGCATGACCTCGAGCTCCCGGGCGGAGAGCTTGTCCAGTTCGTCGTCGGCGATGTCTGCGGGGGCGGTTCCAAAGGCGTCCAGGACGAAGCCTGCCAGCCGCGGCGAGAAAACGGCGTCCCCACCGGCAACCCGATATACGGCGTCGGTGATCTCTGCCCCCGAGATGGTCTTGGTAACGTAGCCGCGCGCTCCCGCCCGGATCACTGCCACAACGTCCTCGGCCGCGTCCGAGACGCTGAGGGCAAGGAACTTGGTAGAGGACAGCAGGGCAGCGGAGCCGGCAATGACTTCACGGCCTCCGCCGCCAAGGCCACCGGGGAGGTGGACGTCCAGCAGCACCACGTCCGGGCGCTCCTGCGCGATCACGGCGATGGCCTGCTCCACGGTCGCCGCCTCGCCCACCACCTGGATACTGGGGTCCAGGTCCGCCTTCAGGCCGGAGCGGAAAATCGCATGGTCGTCCACGATCACCACCCGGGCGGACCTGGCGGTTCGGACGGGACCGGTACCGGCTCCCTGCGTTGCGTTCATGGCTTGCCTTCCGTGCTGTCCTGCGGAGCGGCGGGGAAACCCAGCCGCACCTCCGTGCCTTCACTGGTACTGGTGATCGCGGCCGTGCCGCCGTGCCGGTTCATCCGGCCGATGATGGATTCCCGCACCCCGAGCCGGTCCTCCGGCACGTCCTGCAGTTCAAAGCCCGGGCCCCGGTCCTTGACGAAGACTTCAGCGCGTCCGCCGGCTGCTTCCAGGTAGACCGAGACGGTGCCGCCGCCGTGGCGGGACGCGTTCAGCATGGCCTCGCGGCTGGCCTGGATCAGCGCTTCATGGCCTTCCGTGACGGCAGTATCCCCCACGCTGACCACCTCGACGGCGTTGCCCAGCAGGTCCTCCACTTCGGCGGCTACAGCCTTGATCCGGTCCGACAACTGCCCGGCGTCCTTGCCCGGATCCTCAAACAGCCAGCCCCGCAGCTCCCGCTCCTGGGCACGGGCCAGCCGGACGACGTCGTGCTCATTGGCTGCCCGCCGCTGGATAAGCGCCAGCGTTTGCAGCACGGAGTCGTGAAGATGGGCGGCGATCTCGGCGCGCTCGGTTTCCCGGATCCGGCCGGCACGCTCGGCTTCCAGGTCGCGCCAGAACTTCAGCGCCCACGGCAGCAGGACCAGCACCACCCCGCCCAGGACAGCCACGGACGCCAGCAGCGCCAGCCAGGTCTGCTCCCAGGAACCGGAGCCCGACACCATCACCAGAACGCCCGCCACCACCAGCGCCAGGCCCGCCGCGAGCCGGGCCCAGCCGCCGGCCTGGTCCGCCTTCGTTTTGTCCACGAGCCCGGCACGCCTGGTTTCATCCAGCTGCATCCAGGCGATGGAGGCCCCGCCCAGAACTGCCGCCGCCGGAATCAGTGTGCCCAGGGGAACGTCCACACCCAGGAGCTGGGCGATCAGGATCGCCGCCACCAGGAGGAGCCCCACGCCGAGCAGGATTTCCTTGCCATAGCGCATGTCCCGGAACCTGAACCAGGGCCGGGCAACGTCGGAAGCATGCCCTGCAGCCTCCCCCGCTGCTGCCGGGTAACCACCGGCAGGGGCGCTGACCGCACCAGGGCCGCCGTCGGCCGTTCCGGGCAGCGCCGTTCCGGGCAGGGCCGTTCCGGGCAGCATGAGGCCAGGGCCAGCCTGGGGCATCGTCCGGGGAACGGCGTCAGGAACGGGCTCCCGGCTCACGGCCGGTGCAATGGGCGATGCCGGCCGCCGCGCCTGCCGGCGGGCGCTTTCGTCCGCGGTGGGCACCATAATCCACAGCCAGGCATAGAAGACGACGCCGGCGCCGCCGGCGAGCGAAGCCAGGGCCATCGCCACCCGTACGTTCCGGATCGGCCAGCCCAGATGGGCGGCAAGACCCGAGCACACACCCGCAATAAAGCGGTCGCTGCGGCGGACCAGCGGCGGGCGGGCGGGGACGGTTGTCATGGATCAATCCAAGCACGGATCAGGGTTCCCCGGACCGCAATCCGGCCGGAACCGGGGGCCACTCAGGGCCCGTTCAGGGTGTCCCCCAATACAACCAAAGCAGCGCAGACGGAAGGATCGAGGTATGAACTCGCAAACCCCCACCCCTGATGACGGCCAGCCAACGGAGCCCCTGCCCAAGCGGGATAACGAACACCCCACGGAGCCCCTCGTGCCGCCTACTACCCCATCGGCGTCGGCGTCGGCCTCGGCCTCGGGCCAGAATCCCGAGCAGGACTCCAGGCAGGACTCCACGCAGGACTCCGCCCAGGATCACCCGGACAGCTCCGGCGGGCCCTACGCCGGGCCGGCCGGACCCTCTTCGAGCCAAAGCAACCCACGCCAGAACAGCGGCAGCTACGCCTACGCCGGAATGCCCGGCCAACAGTCCGATTTCTTCGGCTGGGTCCGCAGCCAGGGAATCACCCGCGGCCAGGACCGCTGGATCGGCGGCGTCTCCAGCGGCATCGCCCAGCGTTTGGGCATCGACCCGTTGATCGTCCGCGGCGTCTTCATCGTCCTTACCCTTTTCGCCGGCATCGGCGTTCTTGCCTACGGCCTGGCGTGGGCCTTCCTGCCCGAGCCCGACGGCAGGATCCATGTCCAGGAAGCCGGCGCCGGCCGGTGGACCAGCGGCATGACCGGTTCCCTGATCGCCGTTATCCTCGGCTTCAGCGGACTGGGCGGCGGCTTCTGGGGCTGGGGCAACCACGGCTTCGGTGCCTTCCTCTGGACCATCTTCTGGGTAGGCGGCGCCATCTACCTGATCTACTACCTGACGCAGCGGAACAAGGCGGCCGTTGGAACACCGGCGGGCGCAACAACGCCGGGCACTACCTCCTATGCAGGCAACACTTACGCAGGCACCGCTTACCCCGGCACCACCGCTTACTTAGCGTCTTCCTCCACCGGCACCGCTCCCCCTTACTCAGACGTTGCGGGCACCGGTCCTTTCACCGGCAGCCCGTACGGAGGCAGCCCCTACGGAGGCAGCGGCTCCGGCAGTGGATGGAACAACGGAGGCGCCGGCGGCACCCGCCAGCCGCAGGGGCCCCCGCCTGCACCGAAGGTACGTCCCGCAGGGCCCGGCACCCCCGCCGTCGCGATCGCTGCCGGCAGCGCCCTGATCGCCGGCGCGGGTCTGAAAGCGCTGGACGTCACCAACGTTATCGACCTCGGTGACTCCACCAACGCGATCGCCTGGGCCAGTGCAGCGGCGGTCCTGGGCATCGGCATCCTCATCCTGGGGCTCCGCGGCAGGACCTCCGGTATCCTCTCGTTCTTCGCGGTGGCAGCCCTTGTCATCGGCGGAATCTTCAATGTGGTGGGCAACAATGGCGACCGCGTGCGCTTTCAGCAGGTCGACTGGACTCCCACGAGCATCCAGCAGGCAAGCGACGGGCTCAACATCACGGCAGGACGCGGCACAGTGGACCTTACCGAACTGGCCCCTAACGCCCCGCTCCAGTCCGAGGTGGTGGTCCCGCTGGACTTCACCGCCAGCAACGTCACCGTGGTCATTCCCGACACCGTGCCCGTGGACATCCGCGCTGACATGACCCTGGGCAACCTGACCGAAGGCGGTAGCCAGCGCGGCGGGACCACCACGCGGGAAAGCAGCTACAACACCGACAAGCCCGGCAGCCACCTGGTGATCCAGATCGACGGCACCGTCAGCAACGTCATCATCCAGGAAGGTAACTGACATGAGCAGCCACACTCCGGCCCCGGACCCGTACGTTCCGGGAAGCGCGACGGCGGCACACACGGACCCTGCCCCGCCATCCGGGGCGCGGGTGGGAACCGTGGTCTGGGGACTGATCGTCCTGGCCCTCGCCGCCCTGATCATCATCGCTCAGCTCGGCATCGTCACCCTCAACGGGACCTACGTCCTGATCGGGCTCATGATCGGAGCCGGCGCGGCCCTGGTGATCGGCGGACTCCTCTCAGCCCGGAAACGTGACAACAGTCCTACAACAGGGAAGTCTTGAGCCATGGACAAGTTTTTCAGCATCGTCAGGGGCCTTGGCCTGAAACGCGGACCGCAGCGTTGGCTGGGAGGCGTTTTGGGAGGCATCGCCGCCAAGCTCAACGTGGACGTGGCCTACGTCCGCATCGCATTCCTCCTCTTCGCCCTGCTGCCCGGCCCGGCCGTCATCTTCTATCTCCTGGCCTGGGTGGTCCTGCCGGACCAGCGGAATGTCATCCCGCTCCAGACGTTCCTCGACCGCCGGTCCTTGAACCGTCCGTAGACAGCCGGCAACAAAGTGCCCCCGCTCCTCCTCGGAGCCGGGGGCACTTTCTTTTGTGCCGCCTGGTTCCCGGCGGGACGCTTTGTAACCGGTTTGTGTCGTACCCCACACCCCCCACTAGACTCTATGTGAGCTCAGCGTGGCGCTCTGCCTGTACACCTTCTCTCCAGGATTTGAGCCGAGACATGAAAATTGGAATTCTCACCAGCGGTGGCGACTGCCCCGGACTGAACGCCGTGATCCGCGGAGCCGTCCTCAAAGGCATTGCCATCCACGGTCACGAATTCGTGGGTTTCCTTGACGGCTGGCGCGGCGTCGTCGAGGGCGACATCATCAACATCCCCCGCACCATGGTCCGGGGCATCGCCAAACAGGGCGGCACCATCCTGGGCACCTCACGCACCAACCCCTTCGAAAACGGCGGCGGCCCCGAGGTCATCAAGGCCCACATGGACCGCCTCGGCATCGACGCCATCATCGCCATCGGCGGTGAGGGAACCCTCGCCGCGGCCAAGCGCCTCACCGACGCCGGCCTGAAAATCGTCGGTGTTCCCAAGACCGTGGACAACGACCTCGACGCCACGGACTACACCTTCGGCTTCGACACCGCCGTCCAGATCGCCACCGAAGCCATCGACCGGCTCCGGACCACCGGCGAATCACACCACCGCTGCATGATCGCCGAAGTCATGGGCCGGCACGTCGGCTGGATCGCCCTGCACGCCGGCATGGCCGCCGGCGCCCACGCCATCCTGATCCCGGAACAGAAAGTCAGCATCGACCAAATCACCGAATGGGTGAAGGAAGCCCACGCCCGTGGCCGTGCCCCCCTGGTGGTGGTCGCTGAAGGATTCGTGCCAGAGCACATGGAAACCCCGCACTCCGAACGCGGCCTGGACACCTTCGGCCGGCCCCGCCTGGGCGGCATCGCGGACCAGCTCGCCCCGGAACTTGAAGCCCGCACCGGCATCGAAACCCGTGCCACCATCCTGGGCCACATCCAGCGCGGCGGAGTGCCGTCCGCCTTCGACCGCGTCCTGGCCACCCGGCTGGGCATGGCGGCCATCGACTCGGTGGTGGAAGGCTACTGGGGCACCATGGTGGCACTCAAGGGCACGGACATTGAGCACGTCGGCTTCCAGGAGGCACTCGGCCAACTCAAGACCGTGCCGCAGAAGCGCTACGACGAAGCCGCCGTCCTGTTCGGCTGACGTGTGCCAATCGGCTAAAGGTGTGCCGTTCTTCTAAGGAGTCCCATTCGCCTGAGGTGTCCTGTTCGGCGGGGCCGCCTGCCCGCCCTAGGCTGGAAGCATGACACTTGACCCCGGTTCTGCCGCCATCATCCAGCTTGCCTGGGCCCGGCGCCTGGGACTTGACGACGACGCCTTCGGAACTGCCCTGAGCTCCGGGGAGCGGATTGTCCGCGCCGACGAATCGGCGCGGACCGTGGAGTTCGTGCGGCTCTTTGGCAGTTCGGCGCTGGTTGGCCCGCAGTGGGTCATTGATGCCGCCGAGGGCATTCCCGATGAGGAAATGGCCCAGCACGTTACGCTCCTGACCCTGACCCGGTCCCACGGCGGCCACGGCCTGGGGGCTGCGGCGTTGTTCTTCGCTGACGACCTGCCCCTGAAGCAGCCCCCGGAAGAGATGACGGTGTCCCACGGCAACCCGGAGGCCATCGAGCTGGAGGGCCGCTGCCCGCCGGACGACGTCAACGAGGTGGGCCTTTCGGACCTCGAAAACCGCTACACCATCGTCCACGAAGTCAACGGGTTCCGCGTGCCCCTGGCCTGCGGAGCGTACTCCGAGTGGGTGGGCCTGCTGGCCCACCTGGGTGTCCTTGTGGACCCGGAGTGGCGGCGCCGGGGCCTGGGCTCGCTCGCAGTCTCCATCGCCGCGCACGAGGCGCTGGCCGCGGGCCTTACCTTGCAGTGGCGGACGGACGTCAGCAATACCGGATCCCTGGCTCTGGCCCGGAAGCTTGGCCTGTCAGCCGGTGGTATCCAGACCAGCGTCCACCTTGGCTGACGGGGACCCGCTGCCGCCCCAGCCCTGAACCGGCTGGGGTTTGGCGAAGAACAGCGCCACCGCAGCCCCCACCAGGACCACCGCGGCGGGCAGCAGGATGGACTGGCTCATCGCCGTCGAAAATCCGCCATGCAGGGCCTCAGGCAGTGTCCCGCCCAGGGCCATGCCCTCGCCGGCGGGTCCGCCAGGTCCACCGGCGGGAAGTTCGGCCGCCAGCCTGGCCTGGATCAGCACGGCGATGGCGGCGCTGCCCAGGACTGCACCAAATTGCCGGGTGGTGTTGTAGACGCCCGAGCCTGCACCGGCCTGGCGCGGCGGAAGGTTACGGGTGGCAGTGGTGCTCAGGGGAGCCCAGATTCCGGCGTTGGCGAAGCCCAGGACGGCGCTGGGCAGCAGGAACAGCAGGATGGGCGTCCCGGGCTGCATCAGCAGGGCGTTCCAGGCCAAGGCCAGTGCCATGAGGACAAGGCCTCCCGCCGCGAGGTATTTGGGGTTGACCCGGTCCACGATCTTCCCCACCACCGGCGCTAAGCCGCCCGAGATCAGGGCCATGGGCACCATCAGTAGGGCGGACTGGGTGGGCGTCAGGCCGCGGACCATCTGGTAGTAGAAGATCAGCGGCAGGCCGAAAGAGGTCACGGTGAAGCCCACCATGGTGATCCCGACGTTGGCGAGGGAGAAGTTGCGGTCCCGGAACAGCCCGAGCGGCAGGAGCGGCTCGCCCTTGTTGAACCGCTGCCACACCACAAAGCCCGTCAGCACCACCAGGCCGGCGATGATGAGGCTCCACACCGTCACCGGCCCGGCGATGGTGCCCCAGTTGTAGGTCTCGCCCTCCTGGATGCCGAACACCAGCAGGAAGAGCCCGACGGCGCTCAGCACCACGCCGGGGATATCGAACCGGTGCGGGTGGGTACTGAGGGCCGGAACGTTCCGCCAAGCGAGGATGAAACCGGCGATGCCGATGGGCACGTTGATGAAGAAGATCCACTCCCAGCCCAGCCCGTCCACGAGGAGGCCGCCCAGGATGGGCCCGACGAGTGTTGCCATGCCGGCCGTGGCACCCCAGATGGACATCGCCGCACCACGCCGGTCCGGCGGGAAGATCCGGGTGATGACGGCCATCGTCTGGGGCGTCATGATGGCGGCGCCAAGGCCCTGCAGCACGCGGGCGGCGATGAGGGTCTCCACATTTCCGGCAAGACCGCACCACAGCGATGCCAGGGTGAACACCACCAGGCCTAAGAGGTATAGCTTCTTGGGCCCGAACCGGTCGCCAAGCCTGCCGGTGATCAGCAGGGGCACCGCGTACGCCAGCAGGTAGGCGCTGGTCACCCAGATCACCGAGTTGATGTCCGCGCCCAGGCCCTCCATAATCACCGGGTTTGCCACGGACACGATGGTGCTGTCGATCAGGATCATAAAGAACCCGATCACCAGGGACCACAGGGCCGGCCAAGGCTTTGCTACGTTTTCCACTCGGTCATCTTCCAGGGTTGTTGGCCGGGCGGACCCGGGAAAGGCTACGCCAGGAGATCGAGGATCTCCTGGCGGGCAAACATCTGTGCCGCCGCCCGTGCGGACGGCGAGCCTGCATCGGGATCGGCACCGGCGTCCAGCAGGACACGGGCAACGTCGGTGTAGCCCTTGAACGCCGCCCCGGCGAGCGGCGTCTGCCCGCGGTCATTGGCGGTGTCGGCCTCAGCGCCGTGTTTCAGGATGAGCTGAACCGTCTCCGCATGCCCGTGGTAGGCAGCGAGCATCAGGAGGGAATCCCCGGCGGAATTCGTCAGGGTGGCCGGAGCGCCGGCGTCCAGATAGGCACGCAGCAGTGCCGAGTCCCCCTCCCTGGCCGCCTGGAAGAGCGTATGCGCCAAAGCCAGCGCCTCGTCGTCGGGCCCTCCCTGGCCCGCAGGAGAGTCGGACGGCGCTGCGTTGGTTCCGGCGTTGTCAGTCATTTAGCGTGGCCCCTTGAGGAATCCGGTCTGGCGCCCCACTACCTGGCCGGCGTCGGGGGCGACGATGAGTTCCTGGGCGGCAGGGTAAGGCTCCTCGCCGTCCAGGACCGTCAGTATTTCATCCGCACCCACGGAACGCTTTATGACTGCCAGGGCAACCGGCCCCATCTCGTAATGCTGGGCCACCGAGGTGACCGTCCCCACCTTCCGGTCCCCCACCAGCACCGGGCTTCCGGCCTGCGGCAGGGTGTGCTGCGACCCGTCCAGCTGGAGGAACACGAGCCTGCGCGGGGGGTGTCCCAGGTTGTGCACGCGCGCGATCGTTTCCTGTCCCTTGTAGCAGCCCTTGGCCAGGTGCACTGCCGTGCGGAGGAGGTCCAGCTCATGCGGGATCGTCTTATCGTCCGTTTCAGCACCGATCCGGGGGCGCCACGCCGCCAGCCGAAGCGCTTCCGCCGCGAGGACTCCTGCCAGCTGGCGGTCGGTAAGCCGCTCTTCCAGGTGCGCGGCCGGAACCAGGTACTCAAACCATGGCCGCTCCAGTCCGGGGTGGCTTGTTTCGGGAACGGTGGCATAGGAATAGCCGCCGGCCGCCACGTTGGGCCAAGGATCCTGCCACACCAGCAGCTCCGGCCACTCCGGGATTGCCCTGGTGCTGCCCACCACGGCCCAGTCCACGGAAACGTCGGCAATCTCCACCCGCAGCATGAACTTCATCCGGTTCAGGAACTCGGCCAAGGGTGCTGCTTCCGCAGCCTCAACAATCAGCCAGGTGGTCACGCCGTCGTCTATCACCCGGGCGTCGAAGTCGATCCTGCCCTGGACGCTGAGGAGGAGCAGCTCGCTCGACTCCCCCGGCTGAAGGCCGGCCACCTGCTGGGAGGACAGCGTGTTGAGCCAGCTCAGCCTGTCCGGCCCGGCGACTGTGACAACGCCGCGGTGGGAGAGGTCGACGACGGCGGTACCGGCAGCGAGTGCGCGCTGCTCGCGCAGCGGCTCGCCGTAATGGGATGCGACGCCGGCGTCTGCGCCGGTTGCCTCAACGGCTCCAGGGCGCGACAACAGAGGGCTCGAAATAGTCATACTGGGGCAACGTCCTTTAGTCGGCGAGTATTCCGGGTGGGCTTGGCAGTGATCGCGCTTGTCGAGATCCAAGGGTTTCGATAAGGGCAAACCACGGGACCGGTTGGGGAGGCCCGAATCACCGCAGGGAGATTGGGCCTAGCGGTATTCCGGATTCTCGAAGTCGAACCGCGTCCCGGCGGCCCATTCCTGCGGGAGGTTGCCATAGGCGGGAAGCCCGCCGGCGTCTTTGAGGATCCGGGCCAGGTGCAGCAGGTTCCAGGTCATAAAGGTGACGTTGCGGTTGGTGAAGTCGGTTTCGGGCCCGCCCGAACCCTCGTCCAGGTAGCTGGGCCCTGGCCCCACGGCTCCGATCCACCCGGCGTCGGCCTGGGGCGGGATGCTGAAACCGATGTGCTGAAGGCTGTACAGGACGTTCATGGAGCAGTGTTTGATGCCGTCCTCGTTGCCCGTGATAAGGCAGCCGCCCACTTTCGGGTAGAAAGCCCACTGGCCTTTGCTGTTCAGTTCGCCCGAATGGGCGTAAAGGCGTTCGATCAGCTTCTTCGTCTGGGAAGAGTTGTCTCCGAGCCAGATGGGTCCGGCCACCACCACGATGTCCGCTTCCTGCACCGCCGGGTACAGTTCGGGCCATTCATCGGTGGGCCACCCGTACTGGGTCATGTCCGGGTAGACACCGCTGGCAATATCGTGGTCCACGGTGCGGATCACGCGGGTGCTGACGCCCTGCTTTTCCATGATGAGCGTGCTGATGTTGATCAGCCCGTCCGTGTTACTGGTCTGGGGCGACCTCTTCAGGGTCCCGTTGAAGAAAACGGCTTTCAGGTCGCTGTAGCTGCGCGCGCTCGCAACAGCCTGCTCGTTCCGAGGATCTTCCACGTGCCATAACCCGCTTTCGTTCCACCGGACCGCACGAGGTCAGGAGACTTTTTTGAGGAAGGCGGAGGCGTGCGCTTCCAGTCCCTTGCCTTCTTTGCCGCCGACGGCAACATCCCAGCGCCACAGCAGGTTCCCGTCCACGAGGCCGAAAATCCGCGTGGCCGCACTGTAGTCCTTGGAGTGGCTCCCGCGCATCACCATGTCCGTGGTGAGCTGGATCTGCGGTCCCTTGATCTGTCCGTAGTACAGCTCGGAAATACCTCCGGGATGCGAGATGGACACCGAGATATCGAAGCCGCCCTCGCTGTTGCGGAGGGCCTCCACCTCGTCGGCACTCTTCAGTGCAGGAACGATGTCCGCCGGGATCAGGCCAGGGCCGCCGTCGGCATCCAGCTGTTTGCGCTCCAGCGCCCAGAAGCCGGTCTCAACGGTCAGCGGCCGCAGGCGCGTGCCGTCGTCGTCCGTCAACCAGCTCTCTGCGCGGTACTGGAGGTAGGGCAACCCGTTATGGGTGAAGGACACGTGCTGCAGGAAGTGTTCCGAGTCCTCGTCCCCTGTGCCGAGCCGGCCGCGGCCCTCCCACTCACCAATGAGCCAGGAAAGCGGGACAAGTTCTGGGGTGAGGTCGGTGGGAATCTCAATGGGCACAGCAATTACCTCGGAAAACGGCTAGCTCCGGAAAGGGTCTACTTCTGGCCCTTGAACAGGCGGTAGACCACAAAGCCGGCAAACCATGCCATGGAGAGGCTGGCGATGCCGAGCAGGACAAGGAAGAAGATTTCAAAAGCAAGTACGGACATGATGCCATCCTAACGCGTTAGTAGAGGAGTAGTTTGTCTATGAAGTAAGCCAGGGAACCCACCGCCGAGACCGGCGCCAGCCCAATGCTAAGGGCAGCAGGAACATTAATTGGAGCGCCGCGCAGGGTCACGAGCCGGCGGAAGCTAACCAGGACGGCACCGACCACAACACCAAAAACGGCCGCCGGCAGGACTGCGATATCGGAGAGCACCAGCCCGGCGAGCGGTCCGGCAAGTCCCGCGAGGGCGATGCCCAGGGGCGCCACAATGCTGTCCGGCCACCTGATCAGTCCGGCCAGCAGGGCAACCGCCGCGCTAATGGCAGCCACCAGCAGCATCTCCCGCACCCCGTTGAACCGGGCACCCGCGATCCAGCCCGCGCCCAGGCAAGCCAGCAGCACTCCCACCGAGCAGCCAAGGGTCGACTCCAGCCGCTGCGCCTGGCCGGTACCGCGGATAAGCTGCACCACAAAGATGGCCATGATACCGAGCGCAATAAAGGGCGGGGTCCAGTCGAGATAGCCGGGAGCAGGGGCGTAAGCAGCAGCCAGCGCCGCCCCGGCGCCGGCCAGGGAGATCACCGCCGCGAGCGTCTTTTTGGCGGGAATCCGGAGGAAGTGCGGCCAGCCGATGCCCACCGCAGCGGCGCTGGCCACGGCAACAGCGACGAGGGCCTCGCGGGACGTGTAAACCCCTGCAATGATTGCGGCCAGCCCGGCAATCCCCACCACGCCAATGGTCCACGAGCCCAGGGAGCGCACGGGCGCCTGCAGTTCCGCCGTCATACCGATCCCGGCCCGGGCCTAGTCTGTGCACTCACTGCGCTGCATCCCATCCTGCGTTGACCTTTTGCGTTGACCTTGGAAGGCGGTCCGCCCTCGGCGGCAGGGCATCCGGCCCTGCCCCAATCCTGCCTTATGTGAACGGGATATGTCGCAAAAAGTACGCGCATCGGGGCTGAATCAATGGTCCCGGCAGGGCCTGCAGGTATACTCAGAGCTCAGCTAAGTTCCCTGCTGAAGTGGCCGGACCGCCGTCATTGGCAGCGTCCCAAGCCGGGGCAGGGAGCCAGTACCGGCCGGTGAAAATCCGGTTCAGTCGCCCAATGATGCGCGGACGGCCCTTGGAGGAACAATGTCGCACATCCTGTTACTGACCAACAGCACCGGCTCTTCGGTGGACATTCTGCCTGCCTTGGAATTGCTGAACCACCGGGTCCACATCCTTCCCGCAGAGCCAACGGCCCTGCTGGAAACCGACCCCTGCGACATCGTGCTGCTGGACGCCCGCAAGGACCTGGTGGGTGCGCGTTCCCTCACCCAGCTCCTCAAGGCCACCGGACTGAGCGCCCCGCTGGTGCTGATCCTCACCGAAGGCGGCATGGCTGCCGTCTCCTCCGCCTGGGCCGTGGACGACATCGTGCTCGAATCAGCGGGCCCCGCCGAGGTGGAAGCCCGCATCCGGCTGTCCGTCGCCCGGGCCGTGCCCGAGCAGGACGACACGCCGTCCGAGATCCGCGCGGCCGGCGTCGTCATCGATGAGGCGAGCTATACCGCCCGCGTGAACGGGGCACCCTTGAACCTGACGTTCAAGGAATTCGAGCTCCTGAAGTACCTTGCGCAGCACCCCGGCCGCGTGTTCACCCGGCAGCAGCTGCTCACCGAAGTGTGGGGCTACGACTACTACGGCGGCACCCGTACCGTGGACGTCCACGTCCGGCGCCTGCGCGCCAAGCTGGGCGCCGACCATGAAAACCTCATCAGCACTGTCCGCAACGTTGGCTACCGGCTCACCCTGGTCCGGCAGCAGGAAGACGAGCTGACGGAAGCCTGAGCCGGGCTGCCCGCGGTCCGGCTTTCGGCGATCCCGTATAGCCTTGCCTCATGACTCCAGCGCACCCTGAGAAGTGGCCCGTCCGTGTTGTTCAAGGCGGTGTTGACCGGCAGCTGCTGAAGGACTGCAGCGATCTCCTGGCCGCGGCGGAAGAGTCGGACGGCAACCCGTCCATTTCGGAGCAGACCCTTATCAGTATGCGTGCCGGCGATTCCGCGGAACACAAGCTGCTGACCTTGGCGCTGTATGCCCCGGACGAGGACTCTGATCCGGCCTCCGGCCAGGACCTTGCGGGTTTCGCCGCAGTGGTCGAAGAGCCGGACGGCAACGGCGTGGTCGAAATCGCCGTGCACCCCAGCTACCGTAACCAGGGTGTCGCCGACCGCCTCGTTGGCGCCCTTCAGGACCGGCGCGGGCTGCAGGGACTGAAGGCGTGGTCCCACGGCAACCATGAGGCTGCGGCCGACCTTGCCGCCCGCTACGGCTACGTCCCCGTGCGGGAGCTGTGGAAGATGCGGATGACGACGGCGGCCGCTGACCTTCCCGACGCCGCCCTGCCGGATGGCGTTTCGATCCGGGCGTTCGTGCCCGGCCAGGATGAGGACGCCTGGCTGACGGCCAACCGTGCCGCCTTTTCCCACCACCCGGAGCAGGGCAGCCTCACCCGCGCGGACCTTGATGCCCGGATGGCTGAGGACTGGTTTGACCCCGCAGGCTTCCTCCTTGCCGTGAACGGGAACGGCCGGCTGCTGGGATACCACTGGACCAAGGTGCACCCCAGCCACGGCACCCACCCGGCGATCGGTGAAATCTATGTGGTGGGCGTGACCCCGGAAGCCCAAGGTTCAGGCCTGGGCAAAGCCCTGACGGTGGCGGGCATCAGGTACCTGCAGGGCCTGGGGCTGCACGCGGTCATGCTGTACGTCGACGCCGACAATGCCCCGGCAGTCTCCCTGTACCGCCGGCTGGGCTTCACCCGCTGGGACATGGACGTGACGTACGGCCCGGCGGCGGGTTAGTCCAATCCCCGGATGCAGCATCCGCACGGCGCTAAATCAAAGGCCCCCACGCACTGAATGCTTGTATGGTTGAAACAGAACCGCGCAGGCCGGAAACGGCAGCAGAAAGCGCCAGGTAAAGGAGATGCCATGAACCCGGAACCTTCCGGAGCAGCCACGTCCCAAGAGACTCCAGTCCCCGTGCGCGCCCGATTCGGCTCCTCGGAGGTTCCGGCGTCGCGGGCCACGCAGGACCGGATCGACATCCCGGATTTTGCCCCCAACCTGGAGCCCGAGGGCGACATCCGGCCGGATCGCTTCCTTGACCGGGAACTGAGCTGGCTCAGCTTCAACTCCAGGGTCCTGGAGCTTGCCGAAGACGCTTCCCTGCACCTGCTGGAACGGGTCAGCTTCCTCTCCATTTTCGCGTCCAACCTGGACGAATTCTTTATGGTCCGCGTGGCCGGCCTGAAGCGGCGCATCGCCACCGGACTCGCTGTCCCCTCCCCTGCGGGTTTGAGCCCGGTGGAAGTGCTGGAAAAAATCGGTGAGGAAGCCCACCGGCTCCAGCAGCGCCATGCACAGGTCTTCGCAGAACAGATCCGCCCGGCCCTGGCGTACGAGCACATCCACCTTATGCACTGGGACGAACTGGATGACGCGGCCAAGCAGCAGCTCAGCCAGATGTTCGCCGAAAAGGTCTTCCCCATCCTGACCCCCTTGGCGGTGGACCCTGCGCACCCGTTCCCCTATATTTCGGGCCTCTCCCTGAACCTCGCCGTTGTGGTGCGGAACCCCGTCAGTGACAAGGAACTGTTCGCCCGCGTCAAGGTGCCGGACCAGCTGCCCCGGCTCATCTCCATCGACGGCCCGCGTGCCGGTGCGGTGGCCGGCCGGGTGGCACGTTTCATCGCTCTTGAAGAAGTCATTGCCGTCCACCTGGACAAGCTGTTTGCCGGGATGGAAGTCCTGGAACACCACACCTTCCGCGTCACCCGGAACGAGGACGTGGAGGTTGAGGAGGACGACGCCGAGAACCTGTTGCAGGCGCTCGAAAAGGAATTGCTGCGCCGCCGCTTCGGCCCCCCTGTACGGCTTGAGGTCACCAACGACATCAACCCCAACATCCGGGCGCTGCTGATCCGTGAACTGGGCGTTGAGGAATCCGAGGTCTACTCCGTCCCCGCCCCGCTTGACCTCCGGGGACTGTCGGTCATTGCGGGCATCGACCGCGCCGACCTGCACTATCCCAAGCACGTTCCGCATACCTCCCGGTACCTGAACGAGTCCGAGACCTCCAAGGCCGCCAACGTCTTCGCCGCGATGCGCCGCCGCGACATCCTGCTCCACCACCCGTACGACTCCTTCTCCACCTCGGTCCAGGCCTTCCTTGAGCAGGCCGCCGCGGACCCCAAGGTCCAGGCCATCAAGCAGACCCTCTACCGCACTTCCGGCGACTCCCCCATTGTTGATGCCCTGATCGACGCCGCCGAGGCCGGCAAGCAGGTCCTGGCCCTGGTGGAGATCAAGGCCCGGTTCGATGAGCAGGCGAACATCTCCTGGGCCCGCAAGCTGGAACAGGCCGGCGTGCACGTGGTGTACGGCATCGTGGGCCTGAAGACCCACTGCAAGCTCTCGCTGGTGGTGCGCCAGGAAGTGGACGGGCTGCGGCGCTACTGCCACATCGGCACAGGCAACTACCACCCGCGGACAGCCCGCTACTACGAGGACCTGGGCCTCCTGACCGCCAACGACCAGGTGGGCGAGGACCTTTCCAAGCTCTTCAACCAACTCTCCGGCTACGCCCCCAAGTCAACCTTCAAGCGGCTTCTGGTTGCTCCGCGTTCGGTGCGTTCCGGGCTGATCGACCGGATCGAAACGGAGATCCGGAATGCCCGCGCCGGGCTGCCGGCCCGCGTCCAGATCAAGGTGAACTCCATGGTGGACGAGGCCATCATCGATTCGCTGTACCGCGCGTCCCAGGCCGGGGTGAAGGTGGACGTCGTGGTCCGCGGCATCTGCTCGCTGCGCCCGGGGGTGCCGGGGCTCAGCGACAACATCACCGTCCGTTCGGTTTTGGGCAGGTTCCTGGAGCACTCCCGCGTGTTCGCCTTCGCGAACGGCGGGGACCCGGTGGTGTACATCGGCTCGGCGGACATGATGCACCGCAACCTGGACCGACGGGTGGAGGCCCTGGTCCAGCTGGCCGCTGCCGATGACATCACCTACGTCCTGGACCTGTTGCGCCGCTATATGGCCCCGGAAACCGCGAGCTGGCACCTGGACAACGAGGGGAACTGGTCACGTCACCACCTGGCCGACGACGGCAGGCATCTTGAGGACGTTCAGTCCTTCCTGCTGGCGTCACGGCCGCGGCAACGCAGCCTGAGCCGACGGTAAGGGCCGCTGTTTTGTCGAGCGACGCACTCGTAGCAGACCAGACAGACCACCCAGGCGAACCGGTAGCAGTCACCGCTGCCGGCGCCCTGCCGTGGCGGTTGTCCAAGGACAAGCTGGAAGTCCTGCTGATCCACCGGCCCCGTTATGACGACTGGTCCTGGCCAAAGGGCAAGATCGACGACGGCGAGACCATCCCGGAGTGTGCTGTCCGGGAGGTGCAGGAAGAGATTGGGTTCACCGCCCAGCTTGGCATACCGCTGCCGCCGATCCATTACCGAGTGGCTTCCGGGCTGAAGGTGGTCCATTACTGGGCTGTCAAAGTCAACGGCGGAGGGAAACTGGTTCCGGACGGCAAAGAGGTGGACAGTGTGATGTGGTGCGCCCCGGAAAAGGCGGCCAGGCTGCTTTCCAACCCGTCCGACGTCGAACCCCTTGAGTACCTGCGCCAGGCCCATGAGCGCGGCGAACTGGACACCTGGCCCCTCCTGGTGGTCCGCCACGCAAAAGCGAAACCCCGTTCGTCCTGGACCAAGGCGGAAGGCGAGCGGCCGCTGGCTGCCACGGGAACGCGCCAGGCGCAGGCCGTTGGCCGGCTGCTTCA
Source organism: Arthrobacter sp. Z1-9 (assembly GCF_054792695.1). Classification (NCBI taxonomy): domain Bacteria; kingdom Bacillati; phylum Actinomycetota; class Actinomycetes; order Micrococcales; family Micrococcaceae; genus Arthrobacter; species Arthrobacter sp. Z1-9. The sequence continues at coordinate 3,032,800 of NZ_CP096456.1, forward strand.
GGCGTGGAGGCCGCCCCGGATTGTCACCAGCCCGTGGCTCCGCTGCGTGGCCACGGTTGCGCCCTATGCGAAGGCAACGGGTGCCAAGGTGAAACTGGCGGAAGCCCTCACCGAGCACCGGCACCAGCGGAGCCCCAAGAAAACCGCGGCAGTCATCGAGGCCCTCCTCGACAAGCAGCGGGCGGTAGCCGTCTGCACCCACCGCCCGGCGCTGCCCACCGTGTTCGGGCAGCTGGCCAAACACATGCCGCCGCAGCTGGGGGCACTCCTGCCTGCCAAGGAACCGTACCTGTCCCCCGGCGAGCTGGTGGTGTGCCATGTGGCTCCCGGCGGGCAAAACCGGATTGTCGCCGTGGAACAGTTCAAGCCTTTCGACGACTAGCTGTATTGACCTCAGAGGTTGGTGACGCGGCTGGGCTGCTGCCGGTAGCAAAGTAGACTTGAGCCGTGAGCATCCCAACGCCTTATGAAGACCTCCTGCGCGATGTCATGGCTTCCGGCACGCACAAATCGGACCGCACCGGAACCGGAACCACCAGCGTCTTCGGGCGCCAAATGCGCTTTGACCTGGCCGAGAGCTTCCCGCTGATCACCACCAAGCGGGTTCATTTCAAGTCCGTGGCAGTGGAACTTCTGTGGTTCCTCCGCGGCGAGACCAACGTGAAATGGATGCAGGACCAGGGTGTCACCATCTGGAATGAATGGGCCGACGCGGACGGCGACCTCGGACCTGTTTACGGGGTCCAGTGGCGCAGCTGGCCCACCCCGGATGGCGGGCACATCGACCAAATCGCGGAACTTATCGAGAACCTGAAGACCAACCCGGACTCCCGCCGGCACATCGTCTCGGCGTGGAATGTTGCCGAACTCCATGACATGGCACTGCCGCCGTGCCACGCGTTCTTCCAGTTCTACGTGGCAGACGGCAAGCTCTCCTGCCAGTTGTACCAGCGCTCCGCCGACATGTTCCTCGGTGTGCCTTTCAACATCGCCTCCTACGCGCTGCTGACCTGCATGGTGGCACAACAGGTGGGACTCGAGCCCGGCGAATTCGTCTGGACCGGCGGGGACGTGCACATCTACGAGAACCACATGGACCAGGTCCTCAAGCAGCTGGACCGGGAGCCGTACGAGTACCCGCAGCTGAAGATCACCCGGAAACCCGCCTCGATCTTCGACTACAGCCTCGAGGATTTCGAAGTGGTGGGCTACCAGCACCACCCCACGATCAAGGCTCCGATCGCGGTATGAGCACGGAAAATTCGACCGATCCGCAGTCCTTCACCGAGGAACTGGCCGCATCGGTGACCGGCGTGGGACTGGTATGGGCGCAGACGCCCGACGGTGTCATCGGCAAAGACGGCGACATGCCCTGGCACCTGCCGGAGGACCTCAAGCACTTCAACCGGCTGACCATGGGCCACCCGGTGGTGATGGGCCGCAAGACCTGGCTGTCCTTTCCGGAAAAGTACCGTCCCCTGCCCGGCCGGACCAACATCGTGATCACCCGGCAGAAAAGCTGGGCCGACACGCCCGAGGCGGAGGGCGCCGTCGTGGTTCCTTCCCTTGATGACGCGCTGCTGGAATCCCAGTTCGTCGACGGCGGCGAAACCGTCTGGATCCTGGGCGGCGGCGAGATTTTCAGCCAGTCCACCGAGCTCGCCAACGTCGCGGTGGTAACCACCATCGACGTCGATGCCGACGGCGACACGTTCGCCCCCGCGCTTGGCACCAGCTGGGAGGCTGCCGCCTCCGTCCCGCCCGACGGATGGCTGACGGCTGCCAACGGCACCCGCTACAGATTCACCAAATGGTCAAGGACAGAGGGCTAGCAATGCTGAAGAAACCGGAAACCCTCTTTGTGCTGGGCTACATGCTGCTCCCCCTGCTGGCGCTGCTGTCGGCCATCGTTGGGCTCACCATGATCCTGGGCGGCAACAAGATCGCCGGTGTGATCGTACTCGTGGTGGTGACGCAGGTGTTTGCGTTCGGCGCCTTCTTCGCGCTGCGGGCACGCAAGGCCGCGGTGCTGGAGAACAGCGACCGCGGCTAGCTCCCGGAACGCATTCCTCGGAAGCCCAGCGCATCGGGCGGGCAGCTGCCAGAGTGACGTAACCGACTGCGCCCTGCCCGTTCCGGCGTCTAAACTGGACGGATGACTACAGCAGCTACCCCTTCCGTCGGCCTGGTCGGATGGCGCGGCATGGTCGGTTCCGTCCTCATGCAGCGCATGCAGGACGAGGGCGACTTCGCCAACATCAACCCGGTGTTCTTCTCCACTTCCAACGCAGGAGGTGCAGCGCCTTCCTTCGCAGAAGGCGCCGGCAAGCTCGAGAACGCGTTCGACATCGACACCCTCGCGAAGCTGCCCATTATTGTCACCGCCCAGGGCGGGGACTACACCAAGCAGGTCCACGGCGAACTCCGCAGCCGCGGCTGGGACGGCCTCTGGATCGACGCCGCCTCCACCCTGCGCATGAACGACGACTCCATCATTGTGCTGGACCCCATCAACCGGGACGTCATCGACAAGGGCCTCGTTAACGGCACCAAGGACTTCATCGGCGGCAACTGCACCGTGTCCTGCATGCTGATGGGCCTGGGCGGCCTGTTCAAGAACGGGCTGGTGGAGTGGGGCACCTCCATGACCTACCAGGCTGCTTCCGGCGGCGGAGCCCGGCACATGCGCGAACTCCTCAGCCAGTTCGGCACGCTCAACGCCGAGGTCAGCACGGAACTGGACGACCCGGCGTCGGCCATCCTGGACATTGACCGCAAGGTCCTTGCCCATCAGCGCACCGGCATCGACGCCACGCAGTTCGGCGTCCCGCTGGCCGGCTCCCTGATCCCCTGGATCGACGCCGACCTCGGCAACGGGCAGTCTAAGGAAGAGTGGAAGGCCGGGGTTGAGACCAACAAGATCCTGGGCACCGGCGAGGAAAACCGCGTGATCATGGACGGACTGTGCGTCCGTATCGGCGCCATGCGCTCCCACTCCCAAGCCCTCACCCTCAAGCTCCGCGAGGACCTGTCCGTCGCCGAGATCGAGAAGCTCCTGGCCGAGGACAACCAGTGGGCCAAGGTGGTTCCGAACACCAAGGAAGCCTCCATGGCTGAGCTGACCCCCGTGGCGGCATCCGGCACCCTGGACATCCCTGTTGGCCGCATCCGCAAGATGGAGATGGGCCCGCAGTACATCAGTGCCTTCACGGTGGGCGACCAGCTCCTCTGGGGCGCCGCCGAACCGCTGCGCCGCATGCTGAACATCGCCACCGGGAACCTGTAACCCTCAAGCTGCCTGAACAACGGCCCTGCCCCTTTGGGGGCGGGGCCGCTGTTGTGTGCGATGCGTGCGGTCAGGTGTTAAGGAACTCAACATACCGCCGGGCTGCACGGTCGAAGGCGGCCTGCGCTGCCGGACCGAGCGGGCGGGTGTCGTCGAACAGCTCAGGCACGACGGCGGCCCGCGGGCCTGCGCCTTCCCGCGCCCACGTCCCAATCACCTCTCCCCTGGCCACCAGGGTTTTCTTGAACACGCCGTTGCCGCCGGGGACAATTTTGTTGGCGTGCTCCGGCGCCAGGACCAGGCTCCGGTCCGTGTAACCGAGGACAAACTCGTCAAAGCCAGGCAGCAGGAGCACGGACCGCTGGCCGGGTAGACCGCCGTCGAGCAGGGATGCGGTTTCCGGGGATAGCCAGTAGCTCGTGCCCTCGAACTCAAGTTCCATCAGTTGCCCTTTAACGTCCTCGAACGCCGCCCGGACCTCGGTCAGCGGAATCTGCGTCCACCAGGCAAAGTCCCGAATCGTTGCCGGGCCGTGGCTGCGGAAGTAGCGCAGCAGAAACTCCGCGATGGCCTCCTGCCGCTCCAGCTGCCGCGACACCGGAATCCAGTCCTCGAAGTCCACCATCAGCTGCTGGTTGCCGGCCAGCGGCCCCTGCACCAGCCAGCCGTGCCGGCACAACGTTCCCAGAATGTGGATGCCCCGCTGGCCTTGGGTGGGCTGACCGGCGGCGTCGAAAACCTGGAAGAGCTCAGCGCGCCCGGCAGTGCCGCCACCGGTTACCCGTTCCAGCGCCATGTCCCGGCACTTCTCAACGTCCGCCCAGGTGATGCCCAGTTCGCGGTGCCGGGCGGCGATACTCTTCGTGAGCCGCTCTGCAGTGAGGTCCAGCATCCAGTGCAGATCCTCGGGCGCCACGAGGTGCAGGGTGCCGCGCATCGGCCACGACGGGACTACAGCACCTGAATCGAGGGCGGACCGGACATCACTCAAACCCGCTCCCGGTACCCTGGCGCCGACAGCCCAGATTGCTGCCTGCAGGTCCTGGGCCTGCATCGCCGTCATCCACCGGACCGTCCCGGCTATGGATCCGGAAACGTCGGGAGCGGGCTCCGGAGGAAGGGCCGGAAGCGGCACCAGCCGTTGGGACGCCAGCCGCAGCCTGCCCATGGTTGGGCGGTCAACACGGTTTCCCACCCTCGCAGCCATGGGCCCATCCTAGGCTCCCGGACGGGCCCGCCGACATGGACCGTTAGGGTGGAAGCATGACTTTGGGGAGTTTGTGGCAGTTGCTTGATCCAAACACGAAGCGGTGGATGGTTGGCGGGACACTGTCCGTCCTCGCGGGAACGGGCCTGGGGGTGGCCACCTTGCCCGGCTTCGTGGAGAGAGGCAGCTCGGACCCCTTGCTCCTTTTGCCGTCGCTCGTCTTGTGCCTGGGCGGCGGCTACGCGGTACTCTTCCCGGCCATCAGTGTGGGCCGCCCTGGGCTCCGGGTCTTCCGCGACTGGCGGTGCCACCCCCGGGCAGGAAAAGTTCTCTGGGTGCTGTCCCTCGCCATCGCCGTCTGCGGTTTGGCAACCTGTGTGGTGGCCGGAACCGCGAACCCGCTCGCCCCCGGCTTACTCGTCTGGCTGTTTATGGGGCTCTACCTTGCCAGCGCCGGCTGGGCCTCCGCCGTAATGGGACTCGGCACCGAAGTGGCGGGCGAATCATCCGGCGAGGCACCCGCTGAGGCTGCGGCTACAGTTCCAAGCCGATAAGCAGCGGTTCCGGGTGCAGTGTGATGCCAAAACGCTGTTCGACGCCGGTGCGCACCTCCCGCGCTACAGCCACCACATCCGCCGCGCTGGCCGAGCCACGGTTGGTGATGGCCAGGGTGTGCTTGGTAGACAGCGACGCGCGGCCACCGCTGACGCTGCCGGGCTCCAGGCCAAAGCCTTTGCTGAAGCCGGCTTGGTCGATCAGCCAAGCAGCGGAGAGTTTCACCAGCCCGTCCTGGCCTGCGGGGTAACGGGGCGCCCCCTCCGGAAGCGCCAAGGCGACCTCGGCCGGGACGATGGGGTTGGTGAAGAAGGAACCTGTGGAGTACGTGTCCCGGTCCTCGGGGTCCCACACCATGCCCTTGGAAGACCGCAGCCGCAGGACTTCCCGGCGCACGTCGGTGGAGTAGGCGCGCTTTCCCTGCTCCACCCCCAGCGACCGGGCCAGCTCGGCGTACCGGACCGGGGCGCTCATGCGCCCCAGGGGCAGCTGGAACTCAACGGTCAGCACCACGTAACGGGGTGAACCGTTGACCGTGGTCTGCTTGAGGATCGAGTCCCGGTAGCCGAATTTCAGCTCTGAGTTGGTGAAGGTTTTGACAGCGTTCCGCTCGCGGTCCCAGGTGCGGACGGCTGCGATGGTCTGGGAAACATCCGAGCCGTAGGCGCCCACGTTCTGCACCGGGGTTGCGCCCGTCGAGCCCGGGATGCCGGCGAGGGCCTCGATCCCGGACCAGGCATGAAGGACGGCGTGCTGCACGAGCTTGTCCCAGTTGTGCCCGGCCTGCACCACCACGGCCACGCCGCCGCAGGAGTCCTCCGCGTTGACGGTGAACCCCTCGGAGGCGATCCTGACAACGGTGCCCGGGAACCCGTCGTCGGAAATCAGCAGGTTGGAGCCGCCGCTGAGGATCAGCAGCGGCTCTCCGGCTGCGTCCGCGGTGCGGACGGCGTCGATGATCTCAGCCTCGGTCCGGGCCTCGATATAGGCGCCGGCAGGGCCTCCGACGGCGGCCGTGGTCAGCTTTGAGAGGAGTGTTTGGGTCACCAAACCAGCCTAACAAGACCAAACCGAATCAAACTCCATGAACCTGAGCCAAATGTACTCTTGGGCGCCACCAGTGCGAGCAGGTGCTGAGCTCGTCAGGTCCGCCTCTCGTCGCTCAGCTGAGCCGGACGACGGCCTGCGCCTTCATCAGGACTTTCTGCCCCGCGGAAACCACGGTGAGGTCAACGCGGGCGGTGCCGGCATCGGCGTCGAGCTTTCCGATGGTGCCGCTGACCTCGATGGTGGCGCCGGGGTCCGGGGTCCCGGTGGTGTCGGTGACCAGGACCGGCTTGGTGAAGCGGGTCTGGAAGTCGACGACGGCGGCCGGGTCGCCGGCCCAGTCACTGACCAGCTGCACGGCGGAACCCATGGTGAACATGCCGTGCGCAATGACGCCGGGCAGCTCCACGCCGGTGGCGAAGGCCTCGTTCCAGTGGATGGGGTTGAAGTCGCCGGAAGCGCCGGCATACTTGACCAGGTCCGTGCGGGTGACCTCGATGGTGCGGCTGCCAATTTCCTGGCCGGCGCTGAGTTCATTGAAGGTGGGGCTCATGGTTACTGTCCCTCTCCGCGGACCAGGATGGATGACGTGGTGGTGGTGACAGGCTCCCGGGAGTCATCGGAGCCGAGCGCAAAGATCTCCGAACGCGTGATGATCATCGCGCCGCCCCCCATGGCACGGACGCCGTCCACATGGAGCTCGGCAACCAGGCGGTCGCCGGCAAGGATGGGCCGGTGGTGGGTAAAGCGCTGGTCGGCGTGGACCACGCGCGAGAAGTCGATGCCGGCCTCCGGATCCTCAATAAGCTGGGCGTCCGCACGCTGGGCGATGATGATGGCAAACGTAGGCGGGGCAACAAGATCTGTGTGGCCCAGGGCTTTTGCGGCGTCGACGTCGAAGTGCGCAGGATGGGTGGCTTTGACCGCGCGGGCGAATTCGCGGATTTTCTCGCGGCCAACGTCGTACACCTCTGCGGCAGGGTAGCTTCGGCCCTGCAGGTCCGGATTGATAGTCATGGGCTCAAGCCTATCGTCAGGCTCAGGAGCGGCCCGAAAGGTTACCGGCGCAGGTTCTTGCGGATGCTCTGGCCGCGGACCACGATCCCGGCGATGTGCAGGACAAGGCCCAGGCCGATCAGCGGGAGGGAGGCGGTGGCGAGGCCGGAGTTGCCGCTGGTGTTGCCCACGAGGTTCAGTATAATGCCGACGGCGATCAGTCCCATCGCGCTGAAAACCAGGACTTTGTAGCGGATTGGCGCGGTGGCCCAGAATTCGTTCAGCACCCTGCCATTCTACTGGGATCGCTTAGCGGCTCCGCCTACGGGCCGGTCCCGGAATCAGAACAGCGCTTCCTGGACTGCCGGCACGGCGGAGCTGTACTGGCCCAGTTCGATGCTCCGGCCCTTGAGCTGGCCGAGGTCCACCACGAACTCCAGGTCCGCGTCATCGAGGGTGGCCAGGACAAAGCTTCCGCCGACGGACCGGATGGTGAACCCGTGCTCCCCGGCAGCCAACCGATGGGGGTAGGCGTGCCGGGCGGTTCCGGTGCACAGCCGTTCGGCGAGCCCGGGCCTGCTCCAGCCTTCATCCACCACCTCGAAACCGTCCAGGCCAGCTGTGGAAATGATCCCGCGCACGGTGGCGGCGAGCCCCGCGTTGTGTGCGGAGAGCCAGGAAGCAGGAGCCGGAGTCTCAAGGGCGGCGGCCTTGGCGGCAGAACGCACCTGCTGCGGAAGCCCGCCGTCGCGCGTCACCAGGTCTTCCAGGATCCGCACCACCCGACCGTCAGCGGCACGGGCGATGTACCTCGCCACCACGGCGCCCTGTTCGGCGAGCCGCTGCCACTTTCGAAGGTCCGACGCCGTGCCCACCTTGGTTGCCCCGGTGGCGAAGGTGGCAACGTAGAGCCAGTGCGGCTGCATGAGGTAGTTGCGCAGGCCCGGCGGGACGCGCCCGCCCCGGTGGAAGTCGTGCATCAGCCGGAAATCGTCCGCCACAAAGCACCGCTCGCACTGGTTTCCGCGGGCCGCCGGAGATTGCCCGGCGCAGAGGACGTGGTCCCGGTGGTCGGGGCCGTGCACCCGGTGGTGGCCAAGGCAGGACTTCCCTTCGGCAGCCAGCCGGAAACCCAGGCGGGTGCCGCCGTCGAGCACCAATTCCTCGAAGGTGCCGTCCGGAGCCTGCAAACGCAGTACCGGGCGCGAGGCCGGCGGGGCAGGCCAAAAGACCCCGTGGACCAGATAACGGGTATCGGTCACGGGGTCTCCTGGAAGAACTGTGGGTGCTACAGCGCGGGCTGCACCCCAAAGGCTACGGCGAGTTTCATGATTTTCTCGGCGCGGCCCAGGCGGGGCAGGTCGGAGCCGTCGCGGATGACGCGGCCGTTGGCTTCGAAGTCGGCCATGAAGTCGGTGGCCCAGGCGACGTCGGACGGCGTGGGGCTGATGACCTCGTTGATGACGGGGGTCTGGTCGATGGCCAGGCAGAGCTTGCCGGTCATGCCCATCATCACCGTGATGCCGGTCTGCTCCCGCAGGATGGGGTGGTTGGTGCCAACGGTGGGGCCGTCGATGGGGCCCGGCAGGTTGCCGACGCGGCTGGCTACCACGAGCTTGGCGCGCGGGTAGGCCATGGCCTCGGCAGTGGCTGCCATGCCGGTGTCGCGGCGGAAGTCGCCGGAGCCGAAGGCCAGGCGGAAGGCGCCCTGGGCCTTGGCGATCTGGTTGGCTTCCTCGATGCCGACGGCGGATTCCACCAAAGGGATGACGGGAGTCTTGCCGTCCATGCGGTGAAAGCTCTCGGTCACCTGGTCGGCGGATTCGGTCTTGGCCAGCATGACGCCAAGGAGACCGGGGGTGCCGCGAAGGCCAGCCAAATCATCTGCCCAGAACGGGGACGTGGCGTCGTTGATCCGGACCCAGGCCTTGCCGCCGGCGGTCAGCCAGTCAACCACGTTGTTCCGTGCGTGGTCCTTCTGGGAAGGGTCCACGGCATCTTCAATATCCAGAATGATCGAGTCGGCGCGGGACACGGCGGACTGGTCAAAAAGCTCGGTCTTCATGGCATTAACAAGGAGCCATGAACGGGCGATCTCTGCTGGGATATTGCGTTCCGGCCTTACGGTCTCGGTGGCGATGGTAGACGTCATGTATCTACCGTATCCGTCTTGGAAGCAGCACGAGGCAGAAACCGGCCCGCTTGTGAGCTTCAATACGAACTAAACGGGATGTGACTCGGGTCCTGACGAAAGTAGGTAGCAGCAAGTGTCGCTATGGGGCGCCAAAACGACTGTGAGGATTGGGGTGGCTGGTCCGGGACTGGCTGGCAGAGTTGGTACTGGCCGTTCCGCGCTGTGGTCGTGACTCACAAAACGATTGGCCCCCTCAGGGTGCCGTTCAAGTGACTTGTCCGTCTGCGGGGTGGGCCGGCCGGTACCTTCCCGGCCCACTTTGGTGACTTGATCAGAAGGTTGCCCGCCCCCTCTAGGGGGGCGTGGCTCGTCACAGTGCTGTTCCGAAGTGACCTCTACCCGGGCTGGTACCGGCCGCGTGCGGCCCTGACCGTATCCGCGAATAGAGGAAGTGCCAGAACCGCTATGTCTATCGTTGCTCATTCCTACCCGTTTGTCGTGGGAGTCGATACCCACGCGAAAAAACATGTCTACGCGATCATCGATCCCGCAACCGGGCAACTGCTTCAGACCCGGGATTTCCCCACGACCGGTGCTGGTATCAACCGGGCCATTGCCTGGGTGGCCCGCCTAACCGGCGCCGACCTGGCCACCTTGTGGGTGATCGAGGGCGCCGCGTCCTACGGCGCCCTGCTGGCCGGTGCCGTGTGCGCGGCCGGCTACCCTGTCGCTGAAGCCGCACGGATGGATGCCCGCGCCCACCGCGGGGTAGGCAAGTCCGACCCGCTGGACGCCCACCGGATCGCCGCGGCCGTACTGCCCCTTCGCGAGCAGCAACTGCGCAGGCCACGGCTCAACGAAGGCGTCCGCGCAGCCCTGCGCATCCTGGTCTGCGCCCGTGAGTCCATGACCACCGACCGGACCCGGGCCGTGAACGCGCTCACCGCGCTGCTCCGGGTGAACGACCTTGGCCTGGACGCCCGCAAACCCCTCACCGGCACCCAGATCGCCGAGGTCGCCCGGTGGCGGGCCCGTGAAGAACACTTGGCGCTGTCCGTTGCCCGCACCGAAGCTATCCGGCTCGCCCAGCACATCAGGAAGCTCGACACGCACATCAAAACCAACAACGACCAGATCACCGAACTGGTCCAAATCAGCGAAGCCGCACCGCTGCTCCAGGAAAACGGCTTCGGCCCCGTCACGGCCGCCATCTGCCTCACCGCCTGGTCCCACCAGGGCCGCGTACGCTCCGAGGCCGCCTTCGCTTCCCTGGCCGGCGTCAACCCAATCCCGGCCTCCTCAGGCAACACCGTCCGGCACCGACTCAACCGCGGCGGCGACAGAACCCTGAACAAAGCCCTGCACAGAGTCGCGGTCAGCAGAATGGCCTTTGATACCAAAACCACTGCCTACGTCGAGAAACGACAAGCCGAAGGACGGACCAAAAGGGAAATCCGGCGGTGCATCAAACGCTACCTCGCCCGCCAGATCTACCGAACCCTCAACGCGACAAAGACGGACCCCTCCACGGCTTGACGAACTATAGAAGGGTCACTTACAGCTACCTAGTTGGGGACGGGTCAGGGGATGTTGCTGCCCCGGGCCGTCACCCACAGTTGGTACCACTCGGCCCGGCTCATCGCCTGTGCCACGCGGGCAGCGTCCGCACACGCACGGATGCGTCCGGGGTTGACCGTTCCGATCACCGGGGCGATGCCCGCCGGGTGCTTCATCAACCATCCCAGCAGCACGGCTTCGCCCGAGCTGCCGTACCTCCCGGCCAGTTCAGACACCAGTTCCGCGGTTGCGGCTTCGGCCGACGTCGGGCTATCCGGTTCCGCCCCCGTATACAGGCCGCGGGCCAGTGAGCCATAGGCCTGAAGGGTGATCGAGTTTCGGGTGCAGTATTCCAGCGTGCCGTGCGGGAAGCTGTAGTCCAGATGCTCGGGATGGTTGACCAGCACCTGGCTTTCCAGCCATGCCCGTTTGAGCAGGCTCATCTCCAGCTGGTTTGCCACCACCGGCGTCTCCAGCCGGTCCTGCAGCACCTCGATCTGCGCCCCGGACATGTTGGACACGCCCAGCTGCCGGACCTTGCCTTCCGCCATCAGCTGCCCGACGGCGGCGGCCACCTCGGCCGGGTCCGCCAGAGGGTCCGGGCGGTGCAGCAGGAGGATGTCCACGTAGTCCGTCCGCAACCGCTTCAGGCTTTCGTTGACCCGCTCCAGGATGGCCTCCCGGCTGAGGTCGTAGTGCGTCTGCAGGCCGCGCTCGTTCAGCCGGATCCCGCACTTGGTCTGCAGCCGAACGCGGTCCCGAAGCCCCGGCGTGGCGGCCAGCACCTCACCAAAAACAGCTTCCGACTTGCCGCTGCGGTAGATGTCCGCGTGGTCAAACAGCGTAATGCCTGCATCCAGCGCGGCCTCCACGGCGGCAGCGGCCTCGTCCACATGCTCGCTGGCATGCGGCTCGTCGGACCAGCTGCCACCCAGGCCCATGCAGCCATAGATCAGCTCCTGCATCAGGCTCCCCGCCCCGGAAGGCATGGGGACATCAGCGCAGCCATGCGGTGGTGTTGGCTGGCAGCTTGCCGTCCTCGAGGGGGGCGCTGCTGACCAGGACCTTGCCTGCCGGAAGGTCGACGGCGGTGTCCCCGAAGTTGGTCACTGACTGCCAGCCGTTGGGGCGCCGGAAGTGCAGGACCTCCGCGGTGCCGGTCTCGACCCATTCCAGCTCTTCGTCGGTCTGCAGTTCGCGGCGCAGCTTCAGGGCGGCGCGGTAGAGCTCCAGGGTGGAACCGTTGGTGCCGTCCTGCGCCTCAACGGCGTACTTGCTGAACCAGTCAGGCTGGGGCAGGTGGGCACCGCCGTCGCCGAAGCCAAAGGACGTTCCTTCAACCTTCCAGGGCAGCGGAACGCGGCAGCCGTCGCGGCCGATTTCCACGCCCTTGTTGCGGAAGAAGGAGGGGTCCTGGCGCTCGGATTCCGGGATGTCGGCCACTTCCTGGAGGCCAAGTTCCTCGCCCTGGTACAGGTACGCGGATCCCGGGACCGCGAGCATCAACAGGGTGGCGGCGCGGGCCCGGCGTTCGCCGAGCTCGATGTCCAGGTCCGCCTTGGGACCGCCGGCGAGCAGCCAGTCCTTGCCGTCCTGGCCTTTGGTGCCGGCCTTGCCCTTGGACACCTGGGGCAGCCCGTAGCGGGTGGCGTGCCGGACCACGTCGTGGTTGGAGAACACCCAGGTGCTGGAGGCGCCGGTGGCGGCGGCTTCGGCGAGGTTCCGGGTAATGATTTCCTTGTACTCAGCGGCGTCGAAGTCTGCCTGCAGCAGGTCGAAGTTGAAGGCTTGGCCCAGGCCCTGCGGGCTGGCGTAGCGGGCGCGGCGGGTGGCGTGGACCCAGGCTTCGGCGATGGCGGTGCGCGGCGGGTTGTACTCGTTGAACACCTCGCGCCATTCCGCGTAGATCTCATGCACTTCGTCGCGGTCCCAGAACGGGTGCGTGCCGTCGTCGAACCCGTCCACCCCGGTGTTGGCCGCGCTCAGTTCGAGCTTGGAGAGCAGCGGTTCGGTGAGGTCCTTGGTGAGCGCGTGCGCAACGTCCACCCGGAAGCCGTCAACGCCTCGGTCTGACCAGAAGCGCAGGGTCTTGAGGAAGTCCTCGCGGATTTCCCGGTTGGACCAGTTCAGGTCCGGCTGTTCCTTGGCGAAGATGTGCATGTACCACTGGCCCGGGGTGCCGTCCGGTTCGGTGATGCGCTCCCAGGCGGGGCCGCCGAAAACGGAGTCCCAGTCCGACGGCGGAAACTCGCCGTTGGGGCCCTTGCCGTCCCGGAAGATGTAGCGGTCGCGGGCCGGTGATCCCTTGGGTGAGGCGAGCGCTTCCCTGAACCACGCGTGCCGGTCCGAGGAGTGGTTGGGGACGATGTCGGCAATCAGCTTGATGCCGGCGTCGTGCAGGGCCTTGGCCATCTCGTCGAAGTCTTCCAGCGTGCCCAGCTTGGGGTCCACGTCGCGGTAGTCGTCCACGTCGTAGCCGCCGTCGGCGAGGGCCGATGGGTAGAACGGGCTCAGCCACACGGCGTCGATCCCCAGCGACTTCAGGTAAGGGACCTTGGAGGTGATGCCTTTGAGATCACCGATGCCGTCGCCGTTGGAGTCCGCGAAGCTCCGCGGGTAGATCTGGTACACGGAGGCCTGGCGCCACCAGTTCGGATCGGCCAGACGGTCGGAATCGGACAGGGTTGCCAGCGTGGCGGTGGTGGACAACGGATGATCCTTTGCTGCTTGTGAACTATATTTATTTTGATTCTAAATTTACTTCCTCAAGTATTATCTGGTGCGGTCGGCAGAAAGGTCAACAGCATGCCTGAAGTGCCCCTAGCCACTCCCAGCCTGCTGCGGCGGGTCAGCGCCGGAGCCGTGCTGGAGTACATGCGCCTGGCTGCCGCCGTGACTGTCACTGAGGTCATGGACGCGACTGGACTGACGAGGGCAACCGCCATCGCGGTGTGCGAGGACCTGAAGGACCGCCGGTGGATCCGTGAGCTGGAAAACCAGCGGGCCTTCGGGGACTACCAGAAGGGCCGCCCGGCCCGCAGGTTTGAGCTGAATGAACGGGCAGGAGTCGTCCTGGGCCTGGACATCGGCTACTCCAAGGTGACTGCGGTGGTGGCGGACCTGCGGGGTGACACCGTGGGGAGGTCGAGCCTGCCGTTTGATGTTGCCGATCTCACGGCGGCGCAGCGCATCAGCTTCATCGAACGGGTGGCCATGGGCGCCTTGGCCCGAGCCGCCGCAGGCCCGGAGGAGGTTCTCGCTGTCTGCGCGGGTGTTGCCGCCCCTGTAGACCGGCACGGCGACGTGCTCGCAACGCAGGAATTCTGGGGCCTGTTCGACATCGACCTCCGCGCGTCGCTGAAGGAGCTGCGTGGCTGGACGGTGCTGCTGGAAAACGACGCCAACCTGGCTGCGCTCGGGGACCGCTGGCTGGGCGCGGCCGCCGGAGTGGACGACGTGGTGGTCATCCTCGCCAGCGAGCGCCTGGGTTCCGGTGTCATCGACGGCGGCAGGCTGCTGCACGGCAGCCGGGGCAGCGCGGGCGAGTTGGCTTTCCTGGACCTGGTCGAGGGTGTGGGCGACACATACGGCATCGCCCACCTGGCCCGGACCTGGGCCGCGGAAGCCCTGGCAGGCACAGCCACGACGTCCCTGCGGGCCGACGCCGGCAACGGTGCCGAGGCAGAACATGTCTTCACCGCGGCAGCCGATGGCGATGCCGTAGCCCAAAAAATTCTCGAGCGGCTGGCGGACAGGCTGGCCCGGGTCATCGGCACGGTAGCCACCATGCACAACCCGGAGCTGGTGGTGATCGGCGGCGCGGTGGCCAACTCCGCGGGGGTTCTGCTGGGGCCCATCGCCGAGCGCCTGCCCGCTTTTACAGCCACTCCCCCGCGCATCGCTGTTTCCCCGCTGGGGGACGCGATGGTGACGGTCGGGGCAGTCCGTGCCGCGCTGGACTATGTGGAGAAAAACTCCCTGGACATTGAACTGGCCCCGCCTGCGTAGGACGTGCTACGGCTGCAGGGCAGCTGCGATGGGCAGGGTCCCGTCACGGAATTCGATGGTCCTGCCGGCTGTTTCCGGGAGGTCCAGCACTGCGGCCGCCACACTCGCGGTGTTGCTCCGTGAGGTTTCACCGGTGCCCTCCGGCGAGGGGTCGACGTCGATCAGCCCGGTCCCCGGCCTGTCCGTCAGGGTGCCCGGCCCCAGGATGGTCCAAGCGAGGCCGGTTGCGCGGAGATATTCGTCAGCCGCGGCTTTCGCTTCGGCGTAGGCAAAAAAGCCGTTGCTTTCCGGCACTCCGTGATCCTTGCGGGCTCCCAGGTAGGACACCATCACGTAGCGGTTTACGCCCGCCTCCGCTGCGGCATCCATCGACCGGATGGCCGCGTCCCGGTCCACGGCGTAGGTCCGGGCCGGATTCCCACCGCCGGCACCGGCTGACCAGACGACGGCGTCGTGGCCCTTCAGCGCCCCGGCGATCGCCGCCGTCGCCGAATTCTCGATGTCAAGGACCGACGGAGTTGCTCCCGTTTGCGCGACGTCGCCCGCGTGGTCCGGGTTGCGGATGAACGAGGTGACACTGTGGCCTTCGTCCGTAAGGATGGCGGAAAGATGCAGGGCCACTTTGCCGTGGCCGCCGATGATTGCGATTCGGGTCATGGACCCATTCTGCCCTCAGGTGAGGCACCGGTACCGCAGGTAGACGACGCCGTTGCGGAATCTGCGCTCGTCCAGGAGTTCGAGCTGCAGGTTCAGCCCCTCAGGCAGGAACCTCAGGCCCCCGCCCACGGCCACCGGATTGAGGAAGATGCCGCATTCGTCCACCAGCCCTGTCTGGAGCGCGGCAGCAGCCAGGGTGGCCCCGCCAATGCCGATGATGCCTTCGGCGCTCTCCTTCAGGTGCCGGATGGCGGTGGGATCGAAAGCGCGCTGGATCGTTGTCCTGGCTGTCAGCGGCGCGTCCAGGGTCGTGGAGAAGACAATCTTGTCCGCGGCCCGCCAGATCTGCCCGTAGTCCTGGATCACGGGCGGGTCTCCGCTGCCGCCGAGGGTATCCCAGACGGACAGGACCTCGTACATGCGCCGCCCCAGCAGGTACGTCCCGGCGTCGCGCTCGAGGTCGTTGACGAAGCCATGGACCTCCTCGTCGGGGGCGCTCCAGTCGAAGTTGCCGCTGCGGTCTGCGACGTAGCCGTCCAGGGACGCGATGCCGGTGTAGATGAGCTTGGCCATGGGCCCATTGTGCCGGTCTGTACGGTTCCGGGTAAGGCCAGCGGGTTTCGTTTTT
The DNA here is from genome assembly GCF_054792695.1 of Arthrobacter sp. Z1-9. NCBI lineage: Bacteria > Bacillati > Actinomycetota > Actinomycetes > Micrococcales > Micrococcaceae > Arthrobacter > Arthrobacter sp. Z1-9. Next base: position 3,048,875 of record NZ_CP096456.1, read on the forward strand.
ACGCGGGACCACTTTCCTGATGTCCCCGGACGAGCAGCTGCTGCCCCATTGTCCAGGCGTTGGTGACCGTCCAGTAGATCAGGACGCCGATGGGGAAGAAGACCCCGCCCAGTGCGAACACCACCGGCAAAATGTAGAGTGCCATCTTCTGCTGCCGCAGGAAGGGGCTTTCTGCATCCCCTGACGGGACAGTCCTCGCCATCACCCTTCTTTGCGTGACAACCTGCGCGGCGGTCATGGCAAGGATCATCAGGAGGGTCAACACCATAACGGCTGTGTGGTCGCCGCTGCCGCCGTGCAGCACTGATGCGGTCAATGAGGCGCCGAAGATGCTGGACTGGTCAAACTGCACCACTTGGGCGTGGCTCAGGGAGCCCGTACCCTCACCCTGAGCTGCCCTGGTGCTGATGCCGGAGAGAACCTTGTACAGCGCGAAGAAGAAGGGCACCTGGATCAGCATGGGCAGGCAGGCGGAGAAGGGGTTGGTCCCATGTTTTTTGTACAACGCCATCTGCTCCTGCACCATGGACTGGCGGGAGAGCTGGTCTGTTCGGCCCTTGTACTTTTCCTGCAGGGCCTTAAGGTCCGGCTGCAGGAGCCGCATCCGGCGTTGGGCGTCGAGCTGCCTCAGGAACACGGGAATCAGGGCCGCGCGGATCAGCAGAACCAGCCCGATGATGGACAGCGTCCAGGTCCAGCCGCTCGCGGGAGGCATACCAACGGCGCTCAGCCCATCATGGAAGCCGACCATGATGACGGATACCAGCCATCTGAACGGGGCCATAACCTGGTCAAAGAAGTCCATGCGTTTCCCCATCCGTGCGTTGCGGCAAAACTACGGGGAAACGGAGAACTTGTCACGCACTCTTGTTCAGGCCAATGGCGCACATTCCTATCGACCAGGTGCACCGACCAGGACTTCACGGTAGTGCGCCGGCAAACGAACGATCTCGAGTTCCGACATGTCGAGAAGGCGGCGGCTCCCTGTCAAAGTGTCCAGAATCCAGAGCAATCCCCGGTCCAACGCGACCTCTGTGACCGGCCCGCGGTGCACCAGAGCGCCCCGGTAAAACGCTTCGATGGCATCTCCCGCGGAGAGTTCATCACAAGAACCGATAAAAAGCTGGTCATTGCTGTTCATGACCCGTCCTTTTCTTTGTTGAAGGGCTCCCCCTGACCCCATTGTGTCGGCACAGGGTTGCTTCCGCGTGTACCTAAGATGATGTTTTGCCGACAATCTGAAGTCGGTCCCGCGCCAGGCACCCCAGGCAGCCGGAGAGGTTCACCTGGGCCGGCATGACGGGGCTATCGCGCTGCTTCGTCCAGGAGTTGGCGGAACTGCTCCTCGCTGTTCAGCGTGAGCTTTTGGCCGTCAAGGAAGAACGTGGGGGTTCCGGTTACACCGAGGGCTTTGCCGTCGGCGAGGTCTTTGCGGATCCGTTCCTTGGTTTCCTCGGCTGCAACGGCAGCGTCGTACTTGCTGATGTCCAGGCCCAGTTCATCGGCGAAGATTCGGAACAGCCCCGCCTGGGAGTCCTGTCGTTCGCCCCATTGCGGCTGGGTTTCGAAGAGCTTGGCAGTCATCTGCTCGTATTTGCCCTGCTGAGCTGACGCTTCCACGGCCAGGGCCGCGACGCCGGAGTTGGCGTGCCCAGGGAGGGGGAAGTAGCGGTGTATGAAGGTGATCCTGTCTCCGTACTCCTTCTTAAGCTCCTGCACCAGGGGTTCGCCGGCGCGGCAGGATTCGCATTCGAAGTCCAGGAACTCGACCAGCTGGGCTTTCTCAGTGGTTGGGCTGGTGACGCGGTGGCTGTCCTCCCTGACCAGCTGCGCGTTGACGGCGGCCGGAGGCGCTGCGGGCGCTGGCTTGTTGGCAGTGAACACCGCGTACCAGATCACGCCGAAGGTGAGGAGGACAGCGAGGATGGTCCAGATGGCGGTCCGGACGTTCCGTGCTGTGAAGGCGGCGCTCACTGATCCGCCGGTTTCGTTCCGAGGGTCAGGGTCACCGGCGCGGGTTTGGCGTTTCCCTGGCAGCCGGCGCAGCAGGCACTGTCCTGCCCCGGCTGCAGAGGAGCTTCCGACACTGACACTGCTGGGAGTGGGGTGGTGGCTGCGGGTGCGCAGCAGTCACCGTCCTCTTGGCCATGGCCATGGGCGTCGTCAGTTTGGGGGCGGGCGCAGCATGCTTCTCCCCGCCAGGCGTTGATACCCTCACGAACGGCGATCCCGGCGATGATCAGGGCAGCCCCGGCATCGGCCCACCACCAGCCCAGGGTGCTGTTCAGGACCAAGCCAACGAGCAGGACCCCGGAGAGGTAGGTGCACAGCAGGGTTTGTTTGGAATCGGCCACGGCCGTCCGAGACCCGAGTTCCCGCCCTGCCCTGCGCTGGGCCCAGGACAGGACCGGCATGATGGCCAGACTCAACGCTGCGATCACGATGCCTGGGGTGGAGTGCCGGGCTTCTTCCCCGCCCGTCAGTGCACGCACCGCGTCGGCGGATACGAACGCGGCAAGGGCGAAGAAGGAAATGGCGATGATCCGCAAAGTCAGGTGCTCACGCCGTTCCGGGTCTTTCGCGGAGAACTGCCAGGACAGCGCCAGGGCCGAGGTCACCTCGATGACCGAGTCCAGGCCGAAACCGATCAAGGCAGCAGAGTCGGCGACGTTGCCGGCCCAGAGCGCGACGACGGCTTCAATAAGGTTGTACGTGATTGTCGCGGCGGCAAAGAGCCGGATACGGCGGTTCAGGACCGCTCGGCGTTGAGAAGTTGCAGCCTGCAGCAGTGCGGTCATACGAGGCACTCCCCGTCAGGGGCGCAGCAGGCAGGATCCACGGCCAGAACTACACCGAGCAGGTCCCTAACCGCATGACCCAGCCGAGCGTCGGCAAGCTCATACCTGCTCCGCCGCCCGTCGGGGACGGCAACCACCAGGCCGCAGCCCCGCAAGCAGGTCAGATGATTGGACATGCTCTGCCGGCTTACGCCCAGGGAATCGGCCAAATCAGAGGGATAGGAGGGAGCATCTGAAAGAGCCAGCAGAACCGCGGCGCGGGTAGGGTCCGAGACCGCATAGCCGAACCGGGCAAGCACTGGTGCCTGCGTGAGTGTTTCCATGTCACCAACGTACAGCGCTAGCTGTATTCACGCCAAGATGTATAAACGCCCGCAGTCAACGGCCTTGCGCAGCCGACCCGTCTACGTCGTTGCGGAGTTGGCCGCGGAACTGGTTGAACGACAAGACTGGCGAAGCTCCCGGACGGTAGGTGCTATGCGAGAAGCCACGCTGAAGTTTCTCATCGAGAAGGCAGACGGATATCACCTTGGAACGGCCTTCGTTGAGGAACTTATGCAGGCAGCACTAGGACCTAAGCACTGATACTAATCATTCATCCCGCTGTGCGCTGTTAAATAGGCCAAGACGCAACTTTTTCAAACTGTTTGGGTTCGACCCCGCCGATAGGGTGTAGCATCCGCCTTAAGGGCTCCCATGCCCGTAACGCTATCGGGGGAAGCGGCAATGCTTACTACTGTCGGCTGGAGCGGTTTGCCGCCTCTGCAGCCCGCGCTTGGGCGCTGCATCTCCTAGAGGCGTCCATCTCCGCGTCCATCTCCGCACTCTTTGCAAACGCACGCCGATCACGTGTCCTATAAAAGGACTCTCATGAGCCACCCCAGCCTCTCCCCCTATCCCCCAACCTACGGCTATGGGCAGGTGCAACAGAGCAACAAGTCTTTCCTTGTGACATGGTTGCTGTCCCTCCTCCTCGGCGTTCTCGGCGTGGACCGGTTCTACTTGGGCAAAGTCGGAACCGGCATCCTCAAGCTGCTTACCTTCGGCGGACTCGGCATTTGGGCCCTGATCGACCTCATTCTCGTAGTGACCAACAAAACCCGCGATAAGCAGGGCCTTCCGCTGGAGGGTTACGACCGGCACAAGAAGGTCGCCCTGATCGTCACCGGCAGTTTCATCCTTCTGAACATCATCTTCATCGCCACGCGCGATGGATCTGGCACAACCTCCACCTCATCCGTTTCCACTCCGAAGACCTCCGCTTCTGCTGCTGCTACCGCCTCGGCAACGCCCACACAGGATCCTGCCGTTGCAGCGGCTGAAGCTGACGCCGCAGCGATAGAGAAGGCTGAAGCTGATGCGGCCACCAAGGCAAAAGCTGAAGCCGACGCCGCTGCCGCCAAGGCCGACGCTGACGCCGCTGCCAAGGCCCAGGCTGACGCCGCTGCCAAGGCCCAGGCTGACGCTGACGTCGCAGCGATAGAGAAGGCTGAAGCTGATGCGGCCACCAAGGCAAAAGCTGAAGCCGACGCCGCTGCCGCCAAGGCCCAAGCTGACGCTGACGCAGCAGCTGCCAAGGCTGCTGCTGAGGCTGAAGCTACTGCCAAGAGAGGGACGATCAGCCAACAAAACGCTCTGCGGAGAGCTGACAGCTACCTGGATTACACCGCGTTCTCGCGCACCGGTCTGATCTCGCAACTGGAGTACGAGAAGTATTCGACCGAGGATGCGACCTGGGCTACGGACCGTGTGACAGTCGACTGGAATGAGCAGGCAGCCAAAAAGGCCAAGAGCTACCTGGAATACACTTCCTTCTCGCGTTCCGGACTGGTCGACCAGCTGCTTTACGAGGGCTTCACGCCGGAGCAGGCCGAGTACGGGGTAAGCACGACCGGCCTGTAGTGGCACCGACTCAGTTCCAGTTGTGCTGAGGGGGACGCCGCTGGAACTGAGCCACCCAGACACTCACCGACGCTCATTCGCCACGGCCACTGTAAGAACTACGCCCTGCCCCGGAGGAGCAGGAAGTCCAATGTCACGGTCACCCGCCACCGGAACGCCTTCTACTCAATAGAAGGCCGGGGACCTCGGCAAAACCTTCCCGCTCTTATCCCCAACGGGCTCACAGTCAGCCCGGGAGCGGACGAAGGATAAAAGCAGATATATGGGGTTTTCAGCCACCTTCACCAGATCATATCGGCCTCTGTTACTTCGCTACGGCGCACACGCCTCCACGCGGCCAGGATTTGAAGAGCAATACACGGAGTTTGTCCGGGACGCTCCGGGCCGAGCCGCTGATGCTATCTCAGCCTGTGCAAGCAACGTCCGATGCTGCCATGGGCGTCCTCATCACAAAGCCGGTAGGTACCAGCATGTCGCTCAAAGCGATCATTCCGCTTCGGAGCGTTCCTCGGACCGGTCAATGGTGTCAGCAATCATGGCCGCGATCTCCTCCAACGAGTTCTCCGCAGTCGAGAGCCCGGCACGGGAGGCGAGCAAGGGACTCTCGTCATTGAGGTCATCAAACGTGAGTCCGTGCAATACCGGGATAACTCGATTCGTGCGGAGTAGCGCGGCTAGTTCTTTGTCGGCGATGCCTTGGTTTTGCAGCGATTGGAGCATCCCGTGAGTGACGAGCACAACCCCCACCTTTGAGTCCCGGAGGCCCTGATCAATTCGCCGGGTAAGTGGTTCTCCGAGGCTGACGTCCTTTTCGCTAAACCAGACCGATGCACCAAAGCTTTCAAGGTGATCATGGAGTTCCTTGGCGGCATCTTTCCGGTCCGGCTAGGCGTGGCAAAGGAAGACGTCCCGCAGGTCGGGCTTGCGTTCGTTGAGCTGCCGAACAGCGTCGCTGGTAGGTTCGAGTTGACGAGCCTGGTCAGCGGTGTAGTGGACAACCGGTCGTGAGCGCGTCGCGTTGGCGCGGAGTCGCAGGTACCGGTCAACCCGGAAGGAACACAGCGTCACTTGCCGACGTGGGCAGGTGCCTCGGGCTGGAAAGGGCCGCGGCGTTGCTGTTGCTCCAAGACCTCGTAAGTTGCGGTTTTGGTCTTGACGGATGACATCAGGCATATGCCGTGGTCATCGATCAGGAGATCTATGTGACGCTCCTTGCCCCGCAGCTGCTACTGCGTCGGCTGGCCCAAGCAGCTTCAACCGACTGAATTAGTTGGGTTTCGGTTGGATCGGGCATTTTTAAGCCAGAAGCAGGTCAGAGGCTCTAGGCCCCTGACCTGCTGAAACTGTAGCGGTGGGGAGGCTCGATCTCCCGACCTCACGATTATGAGTCGTGCGCTCTAACCAACTGAGCTACACCGCCACGAATGAGAAAAACCTGTGTCAAGCCGGTCAAAACCGCCTTGACACAGGCCCTCATTCAGAGCCCCCCACCGGAATCGATCCGGTGACCTCGTTCTTACCAAGAACGCGCTCTACCACTGAGCTAGGGGGGCAACGAGTAAATACTCTACCGGAAGATTCCACCACCAACAAATCGGCGCCCGCACAGGTCAGCAGGGGCTAAAACCGTCGCCCAAACTGCCCTCCAAGGGCCGGAAAACGCCGGAAAACCACGGAAAATCAAACCCGCCAACCCGCGCACGCGGACCGGCTACGCGCCTCTTCCAAAGGACGCGGAGCAAGGATGTGTTGATCCCCACACTCCCCAGAAGCGGTGGGCCGGAAGTAGCGGACACCGCGTGGCCGCTAAGCCGCCGTCGTAGGTAAGACACGGCGGCGTTAAACGCCGGTGGGCCGACTCGAAAGCCGGCCCACCGGGGGAACGCGTCAGGCTAACTGACGTTTACCACTTGCCCTTGCGGTTGAAGTCGCGCTGTCCGCCCTCGTTGCCGTGGCGGGGCTTGCGTGAGCCGTCGCCGTGGCCACCGAAGCGGGAGTCGCTGGCCTGGCCGCGGGTAGAGCCGCTGTCAGCACCAGCGGAACGCTCGCTGTACGAACGACCGCCGCGGTCGGCGGAGGAGCGCTCGCCGTCGTTCTTGCGGAAATCCTTCTTGAACCCGCCGGTGCCCTTGAAGTTGCCCCCACGGTCGCCACCGCCGGAGTAACCGCCGCGCTCGCCGCTACGGTTGCCCTGGTAGGCGCCACGCTCACCGGAGGGCTTGCGGCCGTTGTCCAGCTCAAGGTTGATCAGCTCGCCGCCGATCCGCGTGCGGGACAGTGCACGCAGCTGCTCGGGGCTGAGGTCCGCCGGCAGCTCCACCAGGGAGTGGTCCGATCGGATGTCGATGCCGCCGATCTGGGCCGAGGAGATGCCGCCCTCGTTGGCGATGGCGCCAACAATGGAACCCGGCATGACACGCTGGCGGCGTCCCACCGCGATCCGGTACGTGGCGTTACCCTCGGTGAGCGTGCGGGTCGGTCCGCGGGAGCCGAAACCGTCCTTGGAGCGTTCGCGCTTCTGGAACTCGGGAGCTGCAGGCAGTTCCCTGACCAGCAGCGGCTGGCCGCCCTGCGCCATCACGGCAAGGGCAGCAGCGATTTCCGCAGCCGGAACGTTGTGCTCTTCCTCGTAGGAGGCGATGAGGTCGCGGAACGCGGAGACGTCCTCGGACGCAAGCGTCTCGGTGATCTTCTCGGCGAACTTGCCCAGGCGCAGCGTGTTCACGGTCTCCGCGGTAGGCAGGTGCATCTGCTCCACCGGCTGGCGGGTTGCCTTCTCGATGGAACGCAGCAGGTACTTCTCCCGCGGCGTCATGAACAGGATCGCGTCGCCGGAACGGCCGGCACGGCCGGTGCGGCCGATGCGGTGGACGTAGGACTCGGTGTCATGCGGGATGTCGTAGTTAACAACGTGGCTGATGCGCTCCACGTCAAGGCCACGGGCCGCGACGTCGGTGGCCACCAGGATGTCGATGCGGCCTTCCTTCAGCGCGTCGACGGTGCGCTCACGCTGCTGCTGCGGGATGTCACCATTGATCGCTGCTGCCTGGAAACCGCGGGACTTCAGCTTGTCAGCCAGGTCCTCGGTGGCCATCTTGGTGCGCACGAAGGCGATGACGCCGTCGAACTCCTCAACCTCGAGGATGCGGGTCAGGGCATCGAGCTTGTGCGGGCCCATGACCTGCAGGTACCGCTGGCGGGTATTGGCGCCGGTGGTGGTCTTGGACTTGACGGAGATTTCGGCCGGGTTGTTCAGGTACTGCTTGGACATGCGGCGGATTTGGCTCGGCATGGTGGCGGAGAACAGGGCAACCTGGCGGTCCGACGGCGTCTGCTGGAAGATCTGCTCAACGTCCTCGGCGAAGCCCATGCGCAGCATCTCGTCAGCCTCGTCCAGCACCAGGTACTGGAGTTCGGACAGGTCAAGGGAGCCCTTGGAGATGTGGTCGATGACGCGGCCCGGGGTACCCACAACAACCTGGGCACCACGGCGCAGGCCGGCGAGCTGCGGGCCGTAGGCGGAACCGCCGTAGACGGGCAGGACGGTGAAGTCGTCAATGTGCTTGGCGTAGGAAGTGAATGCCTCCGCTACCTGGAGCGCGAGCTCGCGGGTGGGGGCCAACACCAGGGCCTGGGTCTTGCGGGACGGGCCGTTGAGGTCGTGGAGCTCCGCCAGGCGGGACAGTGCCGGTACTGCGAATGCTGCAGTCTTACCGGTGCCGGTCTGGGCGAGGCCAACAACGTCGCGGCCTTCCAGCAGCAGCGGGATGGTTGCTGCCTGGATGGGGGACGGCTTTTCGTAGCCGACGTCCTGCAGGGCGGCGAGCACGCGGCCGTCGATGCCGAGGTCCGCAAACTTGATGCCTTCTTCTTCCTCAGCGATGGCTGCGGGAGTTTGCTCAGCGTTGGCTGCGGGGGCGGCCGGCGCTTCGACGGAAGCTTCGGCTGCCGGGGCGGGCTCAGCTGCGGGAACAGCGGCCTCGGTGAATTCGACGGCGGCGGTTTCGGCGGCTGCCGCTTCGAAGGTGGAGTCGTTTTGGTTTTCGGGCATAGGGAAGAATTCCTCATCCATAGGGGGCCAGGCGGCACAACCCGAGGTGAGCGGAGCCGCAGTACGTGTGCCGTGGGTGCCGGGCAAACGTTGACCGGCCGGTCACATAGAAGTCCGGCGCTTTCGCAATCCCGTGGCAGGACTTCCCGCTGCATCTCTTGGCTGCTATCCCAGCAGTCTGTACAGCGTTTTCTTTAGCCGGCTCTCCCTATGAAAATGCCCGCATCGCTTGCGCGGGCCCCAACACTTGCCAGTCCTGCCTCAAAAATTGGGCAGGAATAAGGGATTTCCGGAGTGGGGGATATTTCAAGTGTAGGGCACGCACCGGCCCCGGCGGTAATTGGGAGTACGACGTCGGCGGTGAGCTTGCCCACACCGCTCCCCTGCCAGCCACCCGGGTGGGCTGCTACCGGGCCAACTGCCGTTCCAGCGCCGCGAACTTCTGCCTGAACTCAGGCTGCTGCAGCCGGATCTCACCGTCGGCGTCGGCGTCACGCAATGCTTCCATCGATTCAAGGTCCGGCTCGCTGAACCACTTGCCCACGGTAACCCCGTGCCTGGGAACGTACGTCCGGTGGATATGGTCCCCTGCCCGGATGGTGCCGACGCGGATCACCCGGAGGTAGGCTCCCACCCGGCCCTCCCCCGTGAAGCGTTTGACGAATTGCGGCTCACCCAGCCGTCGCTGGAAGGTGGCGCAGGGTGTGCGCGGGGACGTCACCTCCACTTCCACGTCGAGGCCGATCTTCCAGCGTTCGCCGATCACCGCCCCCGTGGTGTCGATCCCCGCCACGCGCAGGTTCTCACCGAAGATCCCCGGGGGCAGGTCGCGCTGGAGCTCACCCGCCCAAAAGTCCGCGTCGGCCTGGGAGTAGGCGTAGATGGCCTGGTCCGGGCCGCCGTGGTGTACCCGGTTCGCCTGGATGTCGCCCTGCAGGCCGAGCTTGTGCACCTTCACCGGCCCCTCCACCGCACGCTTGTCGATGGCAGTCACGCCCACGCTGGAGAGATCCGGAAGGAGCTGGTGGACACGGCAGACGGCAAGCACAGAGGCGGTTTCCATGGCACCAGTGTAGGTTTCCGGCGCAGCCCGTGGCGGCTACCCCGCCATCCCGGCTTTCCTGCTCGCAGCAGCAGGCTGCAGGGACTACGCTGATTTGAGGATTGCAATTGGGGGTGCAGCGCTGTGCCCAATTCACGTAACAACTGAGGGGGACGCCGTGGACCCGAACAAGGACCCGGAGCACGATCCAGCCAGGGGCGATGGCCGGCAGGACGGCGCGGCGGGCAGCTCCGCTGCCGCACCGAACGGCACGCCGGCGCCGGACGCCCCCAAGCCTCCCCCCTGGCAGGTACCCAAGCCGGAACTGCGCCCGGAACTCCTCAACGAGCCAGTCACACCCGTGGACCCCTTTGCCCGTGACCGCGAGAAGCAGCAGACCGAGGCGGTGGCACGGAAGAAGCGCTCCCAGCGGCGCACCGTAGTGGTGGGCCTGGGCGTGACGGCCCTGCTGGCCGGCACCATCACCGCGGTGGTTGCCAGCAACCAGGACGAGCCGGAATACGCGCAGGTCTGCTTCAACGACGAAACCGGCGAGCGCGTCGAGGACGCCAGCTGCGACAGCTCCGCCGGCCGTGGCGGCGGCATCTACGCCTGGTACTTCTTCTCCCGGGGCGCCTTTGTCCCGGCGGTGGGGCAAAACCGTTCCACCGCCCCCAACTACACTCGGACTGTGCCCACCGGTGCGAAAGCGTCTACCGGTTACAGCACCAAAGGCGGCACTGTGAGCCGGGGCGGCTTCGGCACCAGCGCCAAAAGCGGCACCAGTGGTGGCGGCGGCAAGGTTTCGGGGGGTTAGGCGTGAAGCGGTTGTTGTCTGAACCCAGGCCCGGCTGGAAGCAGAAGATTGAAGAGCAGGGCCTGGTCTTCTCCACCACCACCATGCCGGACGGCCGCAGGATCGAATACTGGAACGAGGCCGCCTACTACGAGTTCACCCTGGACGAGGTGGAGACCCTCGAGGCAACGGCGGAGGACATGCACAAGATGTGCCTGGAGGCCGCCCGGTTCCTTGCCACCGGCGCCATGGGGGACATCGGCATAGGCCCGCAGGCCCTGGAGTTGGCTGCGGACTCATTGCAGGCCGGCGATCTCGATGTTTACGGTCGGTTCGACTTCATCTATGACGGGCAGGGCGGCCCCGCCAAGATGCTCGAGTACAACGCGGACACCCCCACGGGCCTGATCGAAGCCGCCGTGGCCCAGTGGTTCTGGCTGCAGGACGTCTTCCCGGAGAAGGACCAGTGGAACGGCATCCATGAAGCGCTGATCCGGCAGTGGAAGAAGATGCAGTTCCGCACCGGCATGAGCACCCTTCACGTGGCGCATTCGGAGGTCGAGGATTCCGGCGAGGACTGGATGACCGCGGCCTACATGCGGGACGTGGCCAGCCAGGCGGGATGGACCACCATCGGCATCAACATGTCCGATATCGGCTGGGACCCCAACCTGAACCGCTTTGTGGACCTGGACAACTTCATGATCAGCACCATGTTCAAGCTGTACCCGTGGGAGCTAATGATGAAGGAACCGTTTGGACCCCGGCTGCTGGAACGCGCCCACAATCCCCGCTGGGTGGAACCCGCCTGGAAGATGCTGCTTTCCAACAAAGCGCTCCTCGCGGCCCTGTGGCACCTGTTTCCTGGGCACCCCAACCTGCTGCAGGCGTACCTGAACGAACCGGGGCCGCTGAAGGAATGGGTGGCCAAACCACTGCACGGCCGCGAAGGCGACAACATCAAGATCCACGCCCAGGGCATCAGCCTGGAACAACCCGGCGGCTACGGCCGTGAAGGCTGGTGCTACCAGCAGTACCACCCGCTGCCGGACTTCGACGGTAACCACCCCGTCCTTGGCCTCTGGGTGGTGGACGGTGAGTCCGTGGGCTGCGGCATCCGCGAATCGGACGGCCCCATCACCGACTATTTCTGCAGATTTGTGCCCAACACCATTGACGCTCCGGCCCCGCTCTCGGCCGCGGCCCACTCCAGCAAAGCAGGTATCGCACTATGACTCCGGTGACACTATGAGCACAGAAACCACGACGGCGGGCGGACCCGGCGGCGGGCCCGGCACCTCCGTTCCGACCAAGGGGCTCCGCGCCGGCATCCTGGATCTTGGCGACTCCGTCATGCTGGGCCTGGCTTCGACGGCGCCGGTGTATTCGCTGGCTGCCACCCTGGGCCTCATCGTTGCCGTGAACGGAAACTACACCCCCCTGATCCTGCTGCTGGGCTTTATCCCCGTCCTGTTCATCGCCTATGCCTTCCGCGAACTCAACAGCGCCATTCCGGACTGCGGCACCACCTTCACCTGGTCCCGGCGGGCCTTCGGGCCCTGGGCCGGCTGGCTGGGCGGCTGGGGTGTTGCGCTCGCCGGAATTGTGGTCCTGGCCAACCTCGCGCAGGTGGCGGGGCAATACCTGTGGCTCCTGGTGGGTGACGGCTCGCTGGCGGAAAACAAGCTGGTAGTGACGGCCACCGGTGTGCTGTTCATCGCCGTGATGACGCTGGTGAACTACCGGGGCATCCGGCTGGGCGAACACGTCCAGCGGGTGCTGACCTACGTGCAGTACATAGCCCTGGGCATCTTTGCGCTGGCCATCGTGATTCGGATTGTAAGCGGCGCGCCGGAAGGCCAGCCTTTCGATTTTGGGTGGTTCAACCCCGCAGGAGCCTTCGCCGATCCCGGTGCAGTGGTCCACGGTGCCCTGCTTGCGCTCTTTATCTACTGGGGCTGGGACACCTGCCTGGCGGTCAACGAGGAAACCGAAAACCCCTCCACCACCCCAGGCCGCGGTGCAGTGATCTCCGCCTTCATCCTGGTGGCCATCTACGTCTCCGTAGCGCTCTTGGTGATGATGTACGCCACCGTTGGTTCTGAAGGCATCGGCCTGGGCAACGAAGCCAACCAGGACGACGTCTTCCTGGCCATGAAGGACGTGGTGCTCGGACCCTGGGGCTGGCTGATCGTCGTCGCGGTCCTCGCTTCGGTGCTGTCCTCCACCCAGTCCACCATCCTGCCCACCGCCCGCGGCACCCTGTCCATGGGAGTGCACGGCGCCCTGCCGGCGAAGTTCGGCGAGGTCCACCCGAAAAACCAGACCCCCGGTTTCTCCACACAGGTCATGGGCGGCGCGGCGATTGCCTACTACGTTGCCATGAGCTTCCTCAGCGAAAACCTGCTGTCCGATTCCATCAGCGCCATCAGCCTGTTCATCGCCTTCTACTACGCCCTCACCGGCTTCGCCTGCTTCTGGTACTTCCGGGCCACGTTGCGGGAGTCGGCCCGGAACCTGTGGTTCCGCGGGATCCTGCCGTTGGTTGGCGCCCTGCTGCTGACCGCCGCGTTCTTCATCTCGGCCGTGCAGATGTGGGACCCGGCCTACGGCGACACCCAGATCTTCGGCGTCGGCGGTGCGTTCATAAGCGGCGTGCTGCTGCTTGCACTCGGAGTGGTGCTGGCCGTGGCCTGCCGGTTCCTGCCGGCAACCCGCGGCTACTTCACCGGCAAAGCAACCGCCACCAGCAAGAGCAGCACCACTCCCCTCCCCAAGTAAGTAGCGCCAAGTGTCGTTTTGGGGGGTCAAAACGACACCTAGCGCTACCTAGTTGGGCAGGATGCGGCGGAGGCGGGCCGGGTCGAAAAGGCGCTACGCGGAGAAGCCGCCGTCCGACTTGATGAGCTGTCCCGAAACCCAGCGGCCGGCCGGCGAGAGCAGGAACGCGGCGGTACCGGCGACGTCGGCAGGGGTGCCCAGGCGGCCGGTGGGCTGCCGGGCGGTAAGGGCCTTCCGCACCTCATCATCCATCCAGCCCGTGTCCACAGGACCCGGGTTCAGGACGTTGGCCGAGATGCCCAGCGGCCCCAGCTCCCGGGAAGCGGCGATCACAATCCTGTCCAGCGCGCCCTTCGAGGCGCCGTAGGGCAGGTTGAACGCTGTGTGGTCACTGGTCAGCGCAAGGATCGCGCCGCCGTCGGCCGTTGCCTGCCGCGCAAAGGCGGCAATCAGCTGCCAGCTGGCCCGCGTATTGACGGCAAAGTGGCGCTCGAACGATTCCAGGGTTGTGTCCAGGATGCCGGAGTCGACGGACTCGGCATGGCTCAGCACCAGGCCCTGCAGCGGACCGGACAGCCGCACCGCTTCAGCCAGCAGGCGATCGGCGGTGCCCGGGTCCTCAAGGTTTGCGGGCAGCGAGTGGACGCGGGCGCCGATCGCTTCCAGCTCGGCCGTCAAACGGACGACGTCGTCCGGCTCGCTCCCCCACGGCATCCGGGCGTCGTAGTCCTGCCAGTAAGCCAGCACCAGGTCCCAGCCTTCGGCGGCTAGCTGGCGGGCGATGCCCGCACCGATGGAGGCAAGCCGGCCTGCGCCGGTAATGAGGGCTACGTGACGGACAGGGCCTTCGACGGGGGTTTCCATGGGATCAGCGTAGTAGCCCCGTCCGTTGGGCCTGGTTAGGCGTCGGCGGTGGCGGGAACGGTTTCGCGGGAGTGCTTTCGGATGGTGGCGCTGATGACTGCGGCGATGGTGCACATCGCCGCCGCGCCGAACCAGGCGTAGGTGTAATGGCCGGTGACGTCCCTGATGGCACCGGCGCCCAGTGCTGCGGCGGCCGCTCCGAACTGGTGGGCCGCGAAGACCCAGCCGAACACCACGCTGCCGTCCGTGCCGAAGGTCTCCCGGCAGATGGCCGCCGTCGGCGGGACAGTGGCCACCCAGTCGAGGCCGTAGATCACCACGAACACAATCATGCTGGGCTGGACTTCGGCGTTCAGGAGCAGGGGCAGCACCAGCAAGCCGATCCCGCGGAACTGGTAGTAGACGGCGAGCAGGATCCGCGGGTTGAACCGGTCCGTCAGCCAGCCGGAGGCGATGGTGCCCACGATGTCGAAGATGCCGACGACGGCGAGCAGGCCCGCGGCCGTGGTTTCGGGCATGCCGTGGTCGTGTGCTGAGGGAATGAAGTGGGTGCCGATCAGCCCGTTGGTGGTGGCACCGCAGATCGCGAACCCGGCCACCAGCGCCCAGAACGTCCGGACGCGGCTGGCCCTTTTGAGGACCTGCAGCGCGCGCACCGCAGCGTTGCTCCGCGGGCCGGCCTCCTCCACCGGGGACTGGGGCAACGCCTCACCGGCAGGCAGCGCTCCCCCGGCAGGCGCAGTTTCGCCGTAGGGCAAGGCGCCGACGTCGGCCGGGGAGTTCTTGAGGAACTTCAGCACCAGCGGGACAACAGCCAGGGCTCCCGCGGCGATCAGCAGGGACGCCTGCCGCCAGCCCGGATCCTGGGCCAGCATGGCGATAAACGGCAGGAAGACCAGCTGGCCAGCAGCGCTGCCGGCGGTCAGGATGCCGATCACCAGTCCGCGGCTCTTGACGAACCAGGTGTTGGCAATGGTGGCGGCGAAGACCAGCGCCATGGAACCGGTCCCGAGGCCGATCAGCAGGCCCCAGGTGAGCAGGATCTGCCAGGACTGGTTCACCAGCACGGTGAGGGCGCTGCCCGTGCCGATCAGGACCAGCGCGATGGCCGTGACGGCCCGGATGCCGAACCGCTCCATCAGCGCAGCGGCAAACGGCGCCGTCAGCCCAAAGAGAACCAGGTTGATGCTGACGGCTGCCGACAAAACTGTGGTGGACCAGCCGAACTCCTCCTGCAGCGGCACCATCAGGACCCCGGGTGCGGCGCGGAAACCGGCGGCACCCACCAGGGCAAGGAACGCTACGGCGGCAACGGTCCAGGCAGGGTGGAAGCGGCGGGGCCGCCGGTGGGGCTTGGTGAGTACGGAATCGGATGCCTCCAGCCGCGCCTTCATCTAGGGAATGGAGGAGAAGGCCTGGTCGAGGTCGGCCACCAGGTCCTCGACGTCCTCGATGCCGCAGGACAGGCGGAGGAGGTTCACCGGAACTGCTAGTTCGGTGCCCTTGACCGAGGCGTGCGTCATCTCGGACGGGTAGTTCATGAGCGACTCGATGCCGCCGAGGGACTCCGCCAGCATGAACACCTTGGTGGACTCCGCCACTTTGCGTGCGGCAGCTTCGCCGCCCTTGAACTGCACGGACACCATGCCGCCGAAGTTCCGCATCTGCTTCTTCGCCAGCTCGTGCCCCGGGTGCGACGGCAGCCCCGGGTAGAGGACGCTTTCAACCTCAGGGCGTTCGAGCAGCCACTCCGCCACGGCTTGGCCGTTGAGGCTGTGCCGGTCCATCCGGACGCCCAGGGTTTTGAGGCCGCGAGTGGTGAGGAAGGCGTCCATGGGCCCTGAAACGGCGCCCACGGCGAACTGCAGGAAGCCGATCTTTTCCGCCAGCTCCGCGTCCTTGACCACCACGGCGCCGCCCACCACGTCTGAGTGGCCGCCGATGTACTTGGTGGTGGAGTGCACCACGATGTCGGCACCGAGGGCGAGCGGGGTCTGCAGGTAGGGGGATGCGAAGGTGTTGTCGACCACGAGGAGGGCCCCGGCGTCGTGCGCGATCTCCGCGAGCGCCGCAATGTCCGTGATCTTCATCAGCGGGTTGGACGGCGTCTCCACCCAAAGCAGGCGTGCCTTGTTGGCGGTCACCGCCTGTCGGACAGTGTCCAGGTTGGCCATGTCCACCGGGGTGTTGCCGATTCCCCACGGGCCAAGCACCCTGCTGATCAGCCGGTAGGTGCCGCCGTAGGCGTCGTTGCCGAGCACGATGTGGTCCCCGGGGCGGGTCAGGGCGCGGATCAGGGAATCTTCGGCTGCCAGTCCGGAACCGAAGCTGAAGGCATGCTTGCCCAGCTCCAGCGCTGCCAGCTGTTCCTGCAGTGCGTCCCGGGTCGGGTTGCCGCCGCGGCTGTATTCATACCCTTCGCGGAGGCCGCCGATGCCGTCCTGCGCATAAGTGGTGGCGAAGTGCACGGGCGGTACCACGGCCCCCGTGCGCGGCTCGAAATCCTGGCCGGCGTGCACGGCACGCGTGTTGAAACCCTGGTTCTGCGGGACGGACATGATGCTCCTTATCGGGGTTGAAGCAGTTCAGTTGCTGAGGTAGGCCAGGAGGTCGTGGCGGGTGAGGATCCCCACGGGAGCGCCCACAAAGGTGACCATCACCGTGTCCACGTCGGAGAGCAGCTCCCTGGCGGCCGAGATGGTTTCCAGCGAACCGATCACCGGCAGCTTGGGGCCCATGTGCTCGGAGATCTTGTCCGTCAGCTTGGCTTCGCCGCGAAACAGCTTGGCCGTGAGGGTGCGCTCATCCACCGCGCCCAGCACCTCGCCCATCACCACCGGGGGCTCCTGGGACAGGACCGGGATGTGGCTGACGCCGAACTCGTTCATGATGTTGATGACATCGCGGACAGACTCGTTGGGGTGGATGTGCACCAGGTCCGGAAGTTCGCCGTTCTTGGAGCTGATGACCTCGCCCACGGAGGTCTCCTCGCCGCCTGAGAGGAAGCCGTAGGAGCGCATCCACTGGTCATTGAAGATTTTGGCCAGGTAGCCCCGGCCGGAGTCCGGCAGGATCACGACGACGACGGCGCTTTCCGGCAGGTCCCGCGCCGCCTGCAGCGCTGCTACCACGGCCATGCCGGATGAGCCGCCCACCAACAGTCCCTCTTCACGGGCCAGGCGCCGGGTCATGGCGAACGAGTCGGCGTCGCTGACGGCGATCACTTGGTCCGGGACGGACTTGTCGTAGTTCGCGGGCCACATGTCCTCGCCCACGCCCTCCACGAAATAGGGGCGCCCGGTGCCGCCGGAGTAGACCGAACCTTCGGGGTCGGCGCCGATGATCCGGACCGTCCCGCCGTCGGAAGCCGGCCGGCCCGCCGAAACTTCCTTGAGGTACCTGCCCACGCCGGTGATGGTACCGCCGGTGCCGGCGCCGATGACGCAGTGGGTGACCTTCCCGTCGGTATCCCGCCAGATCTCGGGACCGGTGGTTAGGTAGTGGCTGCCGGGTGCGGCCGGGTTGGAGAACTGGTCCGGCTTGTACGCCCCGGGCGTCTCGCGGACGATTCGGTCCGACACACCGTAGTAGCTTTGCGGGCTGTCCGGCGGGACAGCGGTGGGCGTCACCACCACTTCGGCGCCATAGGCCTGCAGCACGGCACGCTTGTCCTCGCCCACCTTGTCCGGCACCACAAAGATGCACTTGTAGCCCTTTTGCTGCGCCACGAGCGCCAGGCCCACACCCGTGTTTCCGGAAGTGGGCTCAACGATAGTGCCGCCGGGCTGCAGCTTGCCGTCCCGCTCGGCGTCCTCCACCATCTTCGCCGCGATGCGGTCCTTGATGGATCCCCCCGGGTTCAGGTACTCCAGCTTGACCAGGACTGTGGCTTTGACGCCGTCCGTCACGTGGTTGAGCTTGATAAGCGGGGTATTGCCGATGAGGTCCAGGATGGACTGGGCGTACTTCATGAGTACAAAGCTACCGCTTCCGCAGGCGCATTCCCCTACCCGGCGGCCTGTGCCTGCTCGTCAGCGGGAAGGTTCTCCCAGAGGCCCATGACGTTGCCTTCGGTGTCCTTGAAATAAGCGAAGGAGCCCATCCCGGGAATGGTTTCCTTCGGCCGCACCACAGCTCCGCCCAAAGACTCCACTGTCTTCAGCGTCGCTTCAATGTCCTCGACGTCCACGGTGATGACGGGGTTCGTCAGGTCTGCCTCCCGGGCCATCATGCCACCGTTGATCGCGCCCGCTTCCGTGGGTTGTCCCGTGGACTCGTCCATGGGAGTGGTGACCACCATGTCGTAGTCCATGCCCGGGACGGGATCGATCCGCCAGCCGAGGGCCTCCTTGTAGAAGCTCCTGGCCCGCTCCTGGTCGTCCGCGGGAATTTCGAAATGCACTACTCCACCCATTGTTTCCTCCTCGTTTTTCGGGCTTTCGGTGCAGTGTTTTCCGCACCACACGGTGGAGTCTAGTCCTCTGTCTGCTGCCCGTTAAGGGCCGCGGAACCGGCACGGCGGGCGCTTTGTCCGCGCCCCGTGGGACGATTGGTGCATGACGATCGCAGAGGCACCACCGCGGCTGGCAGCCGCCGCGGACGCCTCGCTCCGGTGGTATCCGGACGGCCCCTATGACCTGTCCCGGACCCTCGGCCCGATCCTGCGCGGCAACAGCGATCCTTCCTTCAGTGTCCAGGGAAGTGTCATCTGGAATGCCTTCACCACGGAAGACGGCCCTGCCACTGTGAGGCTCAGTCCGGCCGGTGGCGCCGAGCTGGAGCACCGCGTCGACGTCCAGGCGTGGGGCCCGGGCGCCGCCGCTGCCGTCGGCGCGGTCCCGCGGCTCCTGGGGGCCGGCGACGATTGGCGGGCCTTTGATGAGCCATCTTTCCACACCACCCTCCCCCGCATGGTCCGTGAGGCACGACGGCGGAGCCTGGCCCTGCGGCTTCCGTCCAGCGGGCGCATGATTGACCAGCTCGTGCCCATCATTCTGGAGCAGAAGGTGACAGTCATCGAAGCGCGGCGGGCCTACCGGTACTTGGTGCACCGGTACGGAACACCGGCCCCGCCTGCCGGCAACTCCACCCCGCCCAGCCTGATGCTGGCGCCCACGGCCGCACAATGGCTGCAGGTCCCCAGCTGGGAGTGGCACAAGGCCGGAGTGGGGCCGCAGCGTTCGGCGACGGTCATGCGGGCGTTGCGCTCTGCCGTCGCGCTTGAACGGCTGGCAGCTCTCCCGGCCCTCGAGGCGGCAGCCAAGCTGCAGACCATCCCGGGAATCGGCATCTGGACGGCGGCGGAGGTGGTGCAGCGAACCCACGGCTGCCCGGACTCCATCTCCGTGGGCGACTACCACCTCGCTGCCTATGTTGGGGCGGCGCTGACAGGCCGCCGGACGGACGACGCCGGCATGCTCCGCCTGCTTGCCCCCTGGGAAGGGCACCGCCAGCGCGTGGTGCGGATGATTCAGGCCAGCGGTTTCCGCAAGCCCACCTTTGGCCCCCGGATGACCATCCAGGACCACCGCCGGCACTAGTTCAGCCGCGCCGCAGGGTCAGAGCCCCAGCCGGGCCACGGCTTCCTCCCGCATCTCCACTTTGCGGACCTTACCGGAGACCGTCATGGGGAAGCTGTCCCGGACATCCACATAGCGCGGAATCTTGTAGTGCGCCAGCCTGCCCCGGCAGAACTCGGCGACGGCGTCTGCGTCCAGCGGCTCAGCGCCGTCCTTGAGGATGATGCAGGCCATCAGTTCCTCCCCGTACTTGCTGTCGGGCACCCCGATGACCTGTACGTCCTGGATGGACGGGTGGGTGTACAGGAACTCCTCAATTTCACGCGGATAGATGTTCTCGCCGCCCCTGATCACCATGTCCTTTGATGCGTCCCTCGACCACGACGTAACCGTCATCGTCCATCCGCGCCAGGTCTCCGGTGTGCATCCAGCCGTCCTGGTCAATCGCCTCGGCGGTTTTCTCCGGCTGGTTCCAGTACCCGGCCATCACGGCGTAGCCGCGGGTACACAACTCCCCGATCTGCCCGCGCTGCAGGACTTCGCCGGACGCGGGGTCCACAATCTTGCTTTCCAGGTGCGGCAT
The DNA here is from genome assembly GCF_054792695.1 of Arthrobacter sp. Z1-9. Lineage (NCBI taxonomy): Bacteria > Bacillati > Actinomycetota > Actinomycetes > Micrococcales > Micrococcaceae > Arthrobacter > Arthrobacter sp. Z1-9. Next base: position 3,069,211 of record NZ_CP096456.1, read on the forward strand.
GGTCCGGCCTACTGTTTCCGTCCGGTGCTGGAGAGTGTCGCCGTTCCGGGTCATGGTGGACACCGGCGACGTTTCGGTCATGCCGTAGCAGATGGCCACATCCACCATGTTCATCTCCGAGATGACGCGGTTCATCACCTCGATGGGACAGAGGGATCCGGCCATGACCCCGGTACGGAGGGTGGACAGGTCGTAGGAGGCGAAGTCGGGCAGCGCGAGCTCCGCGATGAACATGGTGGGCACCCCGTACAGGGACGTTCCGCCGAAGTCCTGCACCGCCTCCAGCGCAGCCGCCGGGTTGAAGCCGCGGCCCGGAATGATGGTGGCTGCTCCGTGGCTGAGCGCGTTCAGGTTGCCGATCACCATGCCGAAGCAGTGGTAGAACGGCACCGGGATCACCACCCTGTCCTGCTCCGTGTAGCCGAGCAGCTCCCCTATGGAGTAGCCGTTGTTGAGGATGTTGTGGTGCGTCAGCGTGGCGCCTTTGGGAAAACCCGTTGTCCCTGAGGTGTACTGCAGGTTGATGGGATCGTGCGGGCTGAGTTCAGCCATCCGGGCCCGCAGCCCGGAATGCCCGACGTCGTCCGCCCGCCTCAGCAGCTCGGCGTACGTCAGCTCCGCGTCACCTACCGGGACCCCGCCGTCGAGCCCCTCCCCGCCGGGAGCGGGAAGGAACACTAACTGGCGCAGGTCCGGGCACGCTGCGAGCGCACGACGCGCCATGCCCACGTAATCGCTGTTCCGGTCCGAGGGCGCAGTGACCAGCATCCGCATGCCGTTTTGCTGCACCACAAACTCCAGCTCGTGGCTGCGGTAAGCGGGGTTGACGTTGACAAGGATGGCACCGGCCTTGGCGGTGGCGTACTGCAGGAGCGTCCACTCGGCGCAGTTGGGGCTCCAGATCCCCACTCGGTCCCCCTTGGCGATGCCCAGGGCGAGGAGCGCACGCGCCAGCCGGTCGACGTCGTCGTTCATCTTGGTGTAGCTCCAGCGCCGCGCGTCGGCGCCGGGCACCGGAGCCGCCTCGATCAGTGCGTCAAGGAACGGAAACCTTGCCACCACCCGCTCAAAGTTCCCGCCGATGGTCTCCTCGAGTAGCGGAACGTCAGTGTTCCCGGCTGTGTAAGCACGCATGATGGCACGCTACCAACAGGACCGGGGCAATAGAAGGACATCAAAGCGCAACAGTCCCGCGGCCGGCGTTAACCGGAACGGTCCGGCAGGCGGTGGCCGGTATTGTGAAATCCATGAGTTCACCCATTGACCTGCAGGCAACGTTCATCCCCAACGACGGCGAGTTTTACCGTGTAAAGCTGGCCCTGGAAATCGCCATCGACGAGGTGGTGAACGAACCCGGCTGCATCCGTTACGAGCTCACCGAAGCCACGGAGGAGAAGCTCGTCCTCACCGAGCAGTGGGCGTCGGAAGAGGACCTGGAAAAGCACTCCAAGGGCATCGCGGTGCAGGACCTGAACGAATCCCTGAGCGCGCTCCTGGCCGAACCCGTCAAGCTGGAACGCCTCTGACGGCCTCTTACACCGGGCAAAATCGAAGCGGCGCCCTCTCTCGTCAGAGGGCGCCGCTTCGTCACTTCCAAGCGAGGGTCAAACTTCGGAGATCACGCGTCCGGAATCTGCGTTCCGTCCTGAGGGCCGGCTGACTTGCTGGCCGCAGCGGCTTCTTCCCGCTGGCGTGCCACGTGGGCGTGGACTTCGTCCATGTCCAGGGCCTTCACGGCATCCACCACCTGTTCGAGCTGCTGTGAATTCAACGCGCCGGGCTGTGAGAACACCAGTACCTTTTCGCGGAAGGCCATCAGCGTGGGAATGGAGGAGATGCCTGCCTCGGCGGCGAGCTGCTGCTCAGCCTCTGTGTCCACCTTGGTGAAGAGGACATCAGGGTGCTTCTCAGAGACAGCCGAGTACGTGGGTCCGAACTGCTTGCAGGGGCCGCACCATTCTGCCCAGAAATCCACCAGGACAATGTCGTTGCCCTCGATGGTTGATGCGAACTGTTCACCTGTGATGTCAACGGTAGCCATGAGTCAACGGTACGCGCGGCGGCGCGTGATGTCGCGGCCCCGGCCGCTTGTTCGCTTCCCGCGTCATCGGGAATAACCTGCGCGCTCACGTATAGCCCCGCCGGCACTGGGGCGAAGTGTCAGCTCCACGTGTGCGGAGCGGGCGTCCGGCTCCCCGGCAGCGCGCTGGACGCCCGCCACTCGTGGACCCAGTCAGGGAGCACCAGGTCTGCCGGCGGCTGGCCGAACTCCCGCAGGATCTCCTCCTGGCTTACCGGCCGGCCCTTGTCGACCAGGCGGGTGGCAATGTACGCGCGGGAGTAGATTTCGCCGTCGGCCACCATGCGCTGCTCGAAATAGATTGCCTTAGCGTCCAGGCCGATGATGCGGGTCTCGATGGTGTACTGCTGCCACAGTTGAAGGGACTTCCGGAAGGCTATGGTCTCTGCGGCCACCACCGGGCTCCAGCCCCGGCGGCGCATCCGCTTCCACACGCCGCTGCGCACCATCAGGTCGAACCGGCCCAGGTCCATCAGTGAAAGGTACATGCCGTTGTTGACGTGCATGGCGATGTCGATGTCGGTGGGCAGCACCCGCAGCGGCAGCGAGGACCCGTCCCAAACGGTCAACGGCGGGCGCCGGGATGAGGTAAACAGCAGCAGCAGGGTTCGTAGAAGCAGGTGCATGAAGCCATGTTACCCGTGAGTAACTTAGGTAGGTATCCGCGGGGTGGATGGAGACCCTCCGCGTAGGATTTCCTGCATGACCCAACAACGCTACCGGGACCTCGCGGACTGGCCGCTCACGGTGACTGCGCTCATCTTCCTGGCAGCGTATGCGTGGCAGGTGATCGGGCGCATGGAAGGCAGCGGCGCGTTCTGGCTTGAGGTGGTGATGTGGGCTACCTGGGGGATTTTTGCAGCGGACTACCTGCTCAACCTTTGGCTGGCCGCGGACAGGAGCAGCTGGTTCCTCCGGAATCTCCATGAACTGCTGATCGTCGCGCTGCCGTTCTTCCGGCCGCTCCGCCTTCTCCGGCTGGTGACGCTGCTGTCTGTCCTGCACCGGACGCTGGGCGACACGCTCCGGGGACGCGTGGTCACATACGTTGTCGGGTCCGCGACGATGCTGGTGTTCGTGGGCGCCCTTGCCGTCCTTGACGTGGAGCAGTACGTGCCGGACGCAAAAATCGTTACCTTCGGTGATGCTCTGTGGTGGGCCATGACCACCATCACCACTGTTGGCTACGGGGACATGTATCCGGTGACGCCGATCGGCCGAATGGTGGCGGCCGCCCTCATGATGAGCGGAATCGCTGTTCTGGGCGTGGTCACGGCGTCCATCGCCTCCTGGCTGGTGCAGCGCGTGGAGGACAACGCCGAAGCCATGGCGGAGGCCGAGGAGCCCGCCCGGGCCGAGGTGGCAGAACTCGTAGCGGAGATGGCTTTGCTTCGCCGTGAGATTGCTGAGCTGAAGGACATGCACAGCAGCTAAGGCCCGGACGGTTCTGCACAAGTAGCGGGCCGGAGCGGCTTTGAGTATCGGTCCGGGGACTCCCAAGTACCGCGTCAAAATATTCGGGTAGCCCCTACTGGTGCCCGGCCCGGCCGGACTTCCTAGACTCGGGGTTCCTAGGGTTAAACAAATGCTGGCCAGTCCACCGGGTGGCTTCCGATGGCAACGCCTCCTCGCGGAGCTTCCGTATTTCTGGGTGTGCGGACGCCTCCATCATGCGCCCTGAACGGCCCGGCTTGAAGCTGGGCCGCCGGCGCATTACACCTCGATCCGTCCCGCCTTCGGCCCGTGCACTGCACCCGCCTGGCTGGACCGAACCTCGATGGGCCACCCATGAACGAGCCGAATTCCAAAGCTACAGATCCACCAAGCAGCAGCTTCGCCACAGACGTCCCCCGCACCGAGCTGACGGTTGGCCGCCCCGCCATCAGCAACAAGCTGTGGGCCGGGATGGCCACCGCTGCCGTGGTGGCGGCCGTGGGAGTCGGAGCGCTGGCGGCACCCGCCCCCTTCCTTATGCAGGATACGACGGCGGCCGGTCCCGTTGCCGCGGCGGCCCCGGAAGGTCAAGCCGGTGTTGAAGCCAAGGCCCAGGCTGCGTCCGGCACCGATTCTTCCGGCGCCTCTACCAGCGAAGTCCAAGGGCAGGCGGCCGCGCCCGCAGACGCATCCATAGCCGAACCGCCTGCCGCGGAAACGGCCGCGGAGACCACTCCGGCGCCGCCTGCCGAACCTGCCCCTGCCCCGCCGCCTGCCGCACTTGCTCCTGTCACTGCCCCGCCGCCTGCCGCACCTGCTGTGGACGCCAACCTGTACACGGTGGCCCCCGGGGATACTGTCGGAGCCATCGCGTCGAGACTCGGTGTGGACATGGTCGGGATGCTTGCTGCCAACGGCCTAAGCCCCTATAGCGTCATCGTCCCGGGACAAACATTGGTCCTGACTGGTCCAGCCGTTGCCGTACCCGCGGCGGCACCTGTACCGGCCGGCGATCCGGCACCACCGGCGGTCGCGGCGGCCCCTGTACCGGCGGGCGCTCCGGCGCCGGCTCCACCGCCCGCAGCAGCCCCCGCCTTCGTTCCGCCCGCTCCTGCAGTCCGCACTATCTACGTGGCCGGGGCCGGCGGGCAATCCATGGTGGACGCCTGCATCGGACCCATCCATTACACGCCCAACGACGGCTACTCGCTCTTCATCACCGAGCATGATTTCTGCGGCGGCTGGGGGCGGTTCTCCGGAATCGGGGTGGGCGAGACGGTGAGCATCCCGGGTTACGGAACCTACACGGTAACTGCCAGGGGCCAGGTACCCAACCCCGGAACCACCAACGACGTCATCGCAGTATTCGGGGGATTCCCCCGGGCCATCCTGCAGACCTGCATTCCAGGGACAAGCCAGATGCTCCTGATCGCCCTGAGCTGAGGATGCAGGACTCGCTGCCCCCGCTTCCTAAGCTTGTCCGCGGCTCCTGACCCTTCAAGGCGGGGAGCCGCGGACAAGGCCATGAACGCGCAAATAAGGAACGCCACGGAGAAGGCTCCGTGGCGTTGGTTGTGGGGATAAGCCTGACGGGCAATCCCTACTATGCGTTCATCGGCTTGCGTTCCGAAATGTGCTCCACGAGCTCACCAACACGCTGCTCGGAGTAATTGCGGGCGATGTCTCCCTGGCTGATGATTCCTACCAGCTTGTGGTCGGCGATGACCGGGAGCCGCCGGACCTGGTACCTTTCCATCATTTCGATGGCGGCATCAACATTGGCGTCGGCGTCCACCCAGTGGGGCCTGCCCGAGGCGAGGTCGCGGGCCATCATCTCGCGCGGATCACGTCCTGCGGCTACGCACTTGAGCACGATGTCACGGTCGGTGATCATGCCCTTCAGCTTGCCGTCGTCACCGCAGATCGGCAACGATCCACAGTCCAGACCCAACATCATCCTGGCCGCGTCTGCCAGGGACTGGGTTTCCTTAATACACTGCGCGTCCGTAGTCATAAACTCACGTACGGCACTCATTGGTCCTCCTTCATCGATTGGTTTATCGACGCAGGGCATCGGGCACATGCGCCGATGCTGCCAGCCTACGCCCGGGCCAGTAACGATGTCGACGGCGGTTTGCGGCGCTTTTTTCCGAGTGCTGGGGACCGCTTGACGGACACAGAAAAGCCTCCGGAACCATGTGGTTCCGGAGGCTTTTCCTTGGGTGGCAGATGAGGGATTCGAACCCCCGTAGGCGTTGCCAGCTGATTTACAGTCAGCCCCCTTTGGCCGCTCGGGTAATCTGCCGAACTTCAAAAGAAGATCACCCTCGGCTGCAGTCTGCGAACCGTCCGTTTCCGGGCCGTTCCGCTTCCAGTAACCGCGGGCAACACAACAATACAGAACTTCCGCTGAAGAATCGAATCGGCACTCGCAGGCCCGCAAGGACAAGGAATTCCGGGCTTTCAGGGCCTCCCGAGCCGTCAGGCTTCACCCAGAATCCTTCCGGCGAGCCGGGCCTCGAACTTCACCGCCTGTTCCTCGGTGATCTGGTTCAGCTGGACGGCTCGGAGCAGGTCCGCGTGGACGCCCTCCAACCGGGAGGAGGCGTCCGCCACCGGACTGAAGATGATGGAGGCCGCCACCGCGGCGGCCGCCACCGACGTTGCTGCTGTGGCCACCGCACCGGCCGCCGCCGAGGTGGTGCGGGTGACATATCGGACGGCATTGCGGTGCATGGTGTTCCCTTCGTGCAGCAGCTTTCCAACTCCTACAACTCTGCCCGGGCCTCCTTCGTTCCCCCGGAGCGTCCGCTGTAAGGGAACTGTGAATAGGTGCCCGCCCCTAACGGGAGCATCCGTATTAGGCTTGAATCCAGCCACCCAAGCCCTGTCCGCGGACGGGGCACCCACCAGCACAAGGAGAGTCATGGCAGGCGAGTCAACGTTCGACGTCGTAAGCAAAGTGGACAAGCAGGAAGTGGCAAACGCCCTCAACCAGGCACAGAAGGAACTGGCCCAGCGCTACGACTTCAAAGGCGTGGGCGCCGAGGTGGACTTCAGCGGCGAGAAGATCCTGATGAAGGCCAATTCCGAGGAACGTGTCCTGGCAGTGCTGGATGTCCTGCAGTCAAAGCTGATCCGCCGCGGCATCTCGCTGAAGTCGCTGGACACCGGTGAACCCTACGCCTCCGGCAAGGAGTTCCGGCTCGAGGCCTCCATCAAGGAGGGCATCGCGCAGGACCTGGCAAAGAAGATCAACAAGCTGATCCGCGACGAAGCGCCCAAGTCCGTGAAGTCCCAGATCCAGGGCGACGAACTGCGTGTCACGTCCAAGTCCCGCGACGACCTGCAGGCCACCATGGCGCTGCTGAAGGACTTCGACGAGGCCGACCTGCAGTTTGTGAACTTCCGCAGCTAGCCGCGGACCGTCGTTTTCGACGGGCCCAGTACTTGCCGCTGCGAAAAGAGGCCGGCGACGCCCAATATTGGGCGCGCCGGCCTCTTTGTGTGTCGGAAGGAATTGCCGCATCACGCAGCGCCTCACTGGGCGCATCAGGAACGCGGGGGCACCAGGCTACCGCAGCGGCCCGCTGGCCATCCGCTCCAGGCGGGCGATCCTGTCCCGCATGGGCGGATGAGTGGCGAACAGCTTGTTCATCCCGCCGCCGCGGAACGGGTTGGCGATCATCAGGTGCGACGCGTTGACCAGCCGCTGGTCATGCGGCAGCGGCGCGATGCCCACGCCGCGCTCGATCTTGGCCAGGGCTGAGGCAAGCGCCAGCGGATCGCCGGTCAGCTGCGAACCGTCCTCGTCGGCGTCGTACTCCCGGGTGCGGGAAATCGCCATCTGGATCAGGGACGCCGCGAAGGGTGCCAGCAGGGCCATGGCCAGCATCGCGATCGGGTTGGAGTTACGCCGGTCGCCGCCGAAGAACAGCAGCATCTGGCCCACCGAGGTGATGACGCCCGCAACAGCGGCCGCCACCGAGGAGGTGAGGATGTCCCGGTTGTAGACGTGCATGAGTTCATGTCCGAGGACACCGCGGAGTTCACGGGCGTTCAGGAGCTGCAGGATTCCCTCGGTACAGCAGACGGCTGCGTTCCTCGGATTGCGCCCGGTGGCGAACGCGTTCGGATTCATCGTGGGCGAGAGGTAAATGCGCGGCATGGGCTGGTTGGCCCGGGCGGAGAGCTCCCGGACTATCTGGTACAGCTGCGGAGCCTGCGCTTCGGTGACGGGATAGGCCTGCATGGACCGGATGGCGATTTTGTCGCTGTTCCAATAGCTGTACGCCGTCGTCGCCACCCCCACCAGCGCCATGATCCAGACGGGCGCGGAACTGCGGGTGCCGGCGCCGATCAGCGCCCCGAGGCCCAGCAGTACCGCCCAGAGGACGCCGAACAGCGCCGCCGTCTTGAGTCCGTTGTAGTGTTTGTGCACTTCTCATCCTCCCTCTTCTATGGGAACGGCTCTCCACGGAGCAGGGTTCCAGTGCTCCGCCTAAGAACGCAGGCTCAACACCCCGCAACTCGTCGTGATGCAGGAGTTTTCAAAGGGACTCGGGAGGTTAGCCGAGCCTTATTGTGAGATGTTCATAATAAGTGCTTCAATGGTGTCATGACGGAGCACTTGGACGGCCACGAGGCATGGGCAGCGGCCCTGCGCGCCCATGGCCGCAGGGTGACCAAACAGCGGCTGGCCGTGCTCGCCGCCGTCGAACGCCACCCCCACTCCCCTGCCGAAAGCATCCTGGCCGCGGCCCGCGCCGAGCTTCCGGAACTCACGGCACAGTCGGTGTACGTGGTCCTCGGGGACCTGACGGACCTGCACATGCTTCGCAGGTTCGAACCCCCGCACTCCCCCGCGCTGTACGAGACCCGGGTTGGCGACAACCACCACCACGCCATCTGCATCAGCTGCGGCCGCGTGGAGGACGTGGACTGCGCGGTGGGCCACGCCCCCTGCCTCACGCCCCACTGGGACGAGAACGCCAAGCCCATGACCATCCAGATCGCCGATGTGATGTACCAGGGCATCTGCCAGGACTGCCAGCAGTCCCAACAACTTCCTTCCAATCGTCCCTCAGAAGAAATAGAGAAATAGGAGAACAATGACTGCCATTTCAACAACCCAGTCAGGTGCCCCCGTTACGTCCGACGCACACTCAAAGTCAGTCGGTGCCGACGGTGCCATCATCCTGACTGACCACTACCTGGTGGAAAAGCTCGCCCAGTTCAACCGCGAGCGGGTCCCGGAGCGCGTAGTGCACGCCAAGGGCGGCGGTGCATTCGGTACGTTCAAGACCACCGAAGACGTGTCCAAGTACACGAAGGCAGCCTTCCTCCAGCCCGGCGTCGAAACCGGGATGCTGATCCGCTTCTCCTCCGTGGCCGGCGAGAACGGCTCCCCGGACACCTGGCGCGATCCCCGCGGTTTCGCCGTGAAGTTCTACACCTCCGAGGGCAACTACGACCTCGTGGGCAACAACACCCCGGTGTTCTTCATCCGCGACGGCATCAAGTTCCCGGACTTCATCCACTCCCAGAAGCGCCTCCCGGGCACCCACCTGCGCGACGCGGACATGCAGTGGGACTTCTGGACCCTGTCCCCCGAGTCCGCCCACCAGGTCACCTGGCTGATGGGTGACCGCGGCCTGCCCGCCTCCTGGCGCGAAATGCAGGGCTACGGCTCACACACCTACCAGTGGATCAACGCCGCCGGTGAGCGGTTCTGGGTCAAGTACCACTTCAAGTCCAACCAGGGCGTGAACTCCATGTCCAGCGAGCAGGCCGAGGCCCTGGCCGGCTCCGACGCGGACTTCTACATCCGCGACCTGTCCGAGAACATCGAAGCGGGCAACTTCCCGTCCTGGGACCTGCACGTGCAGGTCATGCCGTACGAGGACGCCAAGACCTACCGCTTCAACCCGTTCGACCTGACCAAGGTGTGGCCGCACGGCGACTACCCCCTGATCAAGGTGGGCACCATGGAGCTGAACCGGAACCCGGAGAACTACTTCGCGCAGATCGAGCAGGCCACCTTCGCCCCCTCGAACTTCGTGCCGGGCATCGCCGCTTCCCCGGACAAGATGCTGCAGGCCCGCATCTTCTCCTACGCTGACGCACACCGCTACCGCGTGGGCACCAACCACGCCCAGATCCCGGTGAACCAGCCCAAGAACCAGGTCAACAACTACAGCCAGGACGGCGCCGGGCGGTACCACTTCAACGCGCCCTCCGTCCCGGTCTACGCCCCCAACTCTGTTGGTGGCCCGGCTGCAGTTGAACCGCAGAACCCGGCCGGGGGCTGGGAGAACGACGGCGAGCTGACCCATGCTGCGCACTCCCTCCACGCCGAGGACAGCGACTTCATCCAGGCCGGCACCCTGTACCGCGAGGTTTACGACGACGGCGCCAAGGCACGCCTGCTCGAGACCATCACCGGTGCAGTGGGCGGCGTCAAGAGCCCCGGCATCAAGGAACGCGCCATCCAGTACTGGACCAACGTTGACGCCGAACTTGGCGCCAAGCTCCGCGCCAACCTCGGCGCCGTAGCTGTTGCATCGGCACCGTCCTCCGATGCAGAGGCTGCCAACAAGATCGGCTGATCCAGCCACGTCTTGCGCTACGAAAAAGCACCCCGTCACGGTAATCCGTGGCGGGGTGCTTTTCTTTTCCACATAGGCGGGGGCTTTCCACATAGGCATCAAGCCGCGTAGCCGCCGCTGGCAGCCGTCCCTAGGATCGACGCATGACAACTTTCCAGGGCATCCCCGCCGGCGCCTTCGATTTCTACAAAGAACTGCAGGACAACAACAACCGTGAGTGGTGGCTGGAGCATAAGGACAGGTACCAGGAGCTGGTCCGCGAACCGATCGCTCTCCTGCTCGCGGAGCTGGAGCCCCGGTTTGGCCCCGGCAGGATCTTCCGGCCCAACAGGGACATCCGGTTCTCTCTGGACAAGTCACCGTACAAAACGGCACAGGGTGCTTTTGCCTCCATCCAGGAAGGGATGGGCTACTACCTGCAGGTGAGCGCGGAGGGGCTGCTGGTGGGCGGCGGCTACCATTCGCATACACCCGCCCAGCTGGTGAGGTACCGCAACTCAGTCGACGCCTCCGGAACAGGAGAATCACTTCGGCATATCATCGACGCCGTCGGTGCTGCTGGGTTCGCGGTGGAGGGAGAGAAGCTCAAGACTGTCCCGCGCGGGTACCCGCGGGACCATCCGCGGGGCGAGCTCCTGAAGCACAAGTCCCTCGCGGCCAGCACTGACCTGGGCCGCCCCGACTGGCTGGACAGCCCTTCAGCAGTCCAGGAAATCGGGGCGTTGTGGGATGAGCTGCGGCCGTTGGTGGACTGGGTTGGCCGTTACGCCGCACCGTGAGCGTCAGCCGGCGCTGTCGGAAGCGTCACCCGGCAGTGTCGGAAGCCAGTTCCACGTTGTAGGAACGGATCCGCACCACCCGACCGTCCAGGAAGTCATAGATGTCGCAGGACGCAACCCGGCTGATGCTGCCGTCGGCAGCGGCATAGCTGGCAACGCTGTCCACCACAACGCATTCGGGAGCAACCACCACCCTGAACTGGTCAAAACTGGTTTGTACGTCCTCGAGGTCCCGGGCCAGGGATGTGCAGACGTCAACAACGGCTGCCTTGCCTTTCAGCTCTTCGCCGCCCACCAACTCCCAGGCAACGTCGTCATCCAGCTGCGCAAGGGAATCCTCAAACCGGTGGCTTGAGAAAGCCCTTGCCACCGACTCCATGGTCATCTGCATAGCGCCCGTTCCTCCCATGACGTCCTAGGGCCCGCCTCAGGTCCAGCTTTTATTGAACTCCAAAGTCGGCCGGGCTGCACGTGTCTTCCCTGGCGGGACAGGGTGGGAGAAAGCAGAACCGCCCGCTGATCGGGAATCAGCGGGCGGTCGGCTTAGCTTGGTTGAGGATCCTTACCGCGTCAGGCGCGGGTCAGCTCGTCCTCGTCATCCTTGGACGATGCAACGGGAGCGCCGTTGACGGCCGTGTTGGCCTCAGTGAACCGCTCGTTCAGCCTGGAGTGGCGCTGGCCGTACACGAAGTAGATGGCCAGACCAATTACCAACCAGATGGCGAAGAAGATCCAGGTCTCCACTGCCAGGTTGGTCATCAGGTAGAGGCACAGCACGGCGGAGACGATCGGCAGGACCTTGCCGAACGGGACGCGGAAGGCAGGCTTCAGGTCCGGGCGCTTCCTGCGCAGCACCAGGATGCCGAAGCTCACCACCACAAACGCGGAAAGGGTGCCGATGTTGATCATTTCCTCAAGCAGGTCCACGTTGGTCAGGCCGGCCACCAGTGCAACGGCTGCGCCGCAGATAACCTGGAGGCGCACCGGGGTGGAGCGCTTGTCACTGGTCTTGGACAGTGAACGTGGCAGGAGGCCGTCGCGACTCATGGCAAGGACCACGCGGGACAGACCCATGAGGAGCACCATAATCACAGTTGTCAGGCCCACCAAGGAACCGAAGGCAATGACCTTGGCCGCCGATGTGTCGCCCACTGCCTCGAAAGCGGTGGTCAGGGTGGGGCTCTCCGCCTCCGCCAGCTGGGTGTAGGACACCATGCCGGTCAGGGCCAGGGAAACCAGGATGTAGAGCAGCGTCACCAGGGCAAGACCTCCGAAGATGCCGCGCGGCAGGGTCTTCTGCGGGTTCTTGACTTCCTCCGCGGACGTGGCCACCACGTCGAAACCGATGAAGGCGAAGAACACCAGGGCGGCGCCGGCGAAGATGCCGAGGGTGCCGTACTGTGCCGGGGCGGCTCCGGTGAGGAAGCCGAAGAATGACTGCTTCAGGACATCTGCGGCGCCGGTGCCGCCGGTCGGCTCGGCAGCCGGGATGAACGGGCTGTAGTTTTCGAACTTCACGTAGGTGAAGCCGACGATGATCACAAAGAGGACCACGCCGATCTTGATCAGGGTGAAGATGTTGCCCACGCGGGCCGACAGCTTGGTGCCCAGCACCAGCAGCACCGTAAACACGGCAACGATCAGGAACGCGCCCCAGTAGAGGTCCACGCCGCCAAGGGAAAGCGCCGCCGGCACGTCGGCGCCCATGAGGGCGAAGACCTTGCTGAGGTAGATGCCCCAGTACTTGGCGATAACCGCGGCTGCTGTGAAGAGCTCAAGGATCAGGTTCCAGCCGATGATCCAAGCAAGGAGTTCGCCCATCGTGGCGTAGGTGAAGACGTAGGCGGAGCCGGCCACGGGGATGGCGGTGGCAAACTCGGCGTAGCACATAATGGCAAGGGCGCAGGTGACGGCGGCGATCGCGAAGGACAGCGTGACGGCAGGGCCGGAGAAGTTGGCCGCCGCCTTGGCGCCGACGGAGAAGATTCCGGCGCCCACGGCCACGGCAACGCCCATGATCATGAGGTCCCAGGTGCTGAGGGACCGCTTGAGCTTGCGTCCGGGTTCATCGGCGTCGGCCATCGACTGCTCGATCGATTTGGTCCGGAGAAGGTTCATAAGGGGATCACTATCCTGATTTCTGATGGAAACAGACCTATCAACGATAGTGTCCATCCACTGGACGGTCCCAATTGTCCCGAATGGTGAGACGGCCGATTCGCCGAACTCTATTCCGTGAACACGCTTGGGACCCTCCGTGAGGAGGGTCCCAAGCGCTTTCTACCGAACTCCTAGGCGGGCCAGTCCATCAGGGTGGAGCGGATCAGGAAGCGTTTGCCTTCCGGTGCCTCCACCGAGAAACCGCTGCCCCGTCCCGGCACCACATCAACTGTCAGGTGCGTGTGGCTCCAGTAGTTGAACTGCTCCCGGGACATCCAGAACTCCAGGGGCTGGGGTTCCAGGCCATCCGATACATCGAACAGGCCCAGCAGGACATCGGAGTCACCGGTGAGGAAGTCGCCGACAGGAAAACACATGGGCGATGACCCGTCGCAGCACCCGCCGGACTGATGGAACATCAGCGGCCCGTGCCGGAGCCAGAGCTTCCGCAACAGCTCCGCGGCCTCGGGGGTGAGCGCCACCCGGGAAAAGTCCTCCCCGGGCAGCGTCACCGCTGCGTCGATCGCGCTTCTGGGAGCCATGGCCTAGAAGAAGCCCAGCTTGTTTTCGTTGTAGCTGACCAGCAGGTTCTTGGTCTGCTGGTAGTGGTCCAGCATCATCGCGTGGTTCTCCCGTCCGATGCCGGAGGACTTGTACCCTCCGAATGCGGCCCCGGCCGGGTAGGCGTGGTAGTTGTTGACCCAGACGCGCCCGGCCTGGATCTCGCGCCCTGCACGGTAGGCCACGTTGCCGTTGCGGGACCACACTCCCGCACCCAGCCCATAGAGGGTGTCATTGGCGATGCCCATGGCCTCGCTGTAGTCGCTGAACTTGGTCACTGCCACCACGGGGCCGAAAATCTCCTCCTGGAAGATCCGCATCTTGTTGTGGCCTTCGAACACCGTGGGCTGGACGTAGTACCCGCCGGCCAGGTCGCCCGGCAGCTCCGCGCGGCCGCCGCCGGTGAGGACCTTGGCGCCTTCCTGCTTGCCGATGTCGATGTAGGAGAGGATCTTTTCCAGCTGGTCGTTCGAGGCCTGGGCACCTACCTGCGTTTCGGTGTCCAGCGGGTTGCCCTGCACCATCTTCTCCACGCGCGCCACGGCGTCGGCCATGAACGAGTCGTAGATGTCCTCCTGCACCAGCGCGCGGGACGGGCAGGTGCACACCTCGCCCTGGTTGAAGGCGAACAGTGCGAACCCTTCCTGTGCCTTGTCGTAAAACGCGTCATTGTCCTGGGCGACGTCGTTGAAGAAGATGTTCGGGCTCTTGCCGCCCAGCTCCAGGGTGACCGGGATGAGGTTCTGGCTGGCGTACTGGCTGATGAGGCGGCCGGTGGTGGTCTCGCCGGTGAAGGCGATTTTGCGGATCCGGGGGCTGGAGGCCAGCGGCTTGCCGGCTTCGACGCCGAAGCCGTTGACGATGTTGAGGACGCCGGCCGGAAGCAGGTCGCCGATGAGCTCCACCAGGACGAGAATGGACGCCGGTGTCTGCTCGGCCGGCTTGAGCACCACGGCGTTGCCGGCGGCGAGCGCAGGGGCAAGCTTCCACACGGCCATGAGGATGGGGAAGTTCCAGGGGATGATCTGGCCGACGACGCCCAGGGGTTCGTGGAAGTGGTAGGCGGTGGTGTCGTCGTCGAGCTGGGACAGCCTGCCCTCCTGGGCACGGACTGCCGAGGCGAAGTAGCGGAAGTGGTCGGCCGCGAGCGGAAGGTCCGCGTTAAGGGTTTCGCGGATGGGCTTGCCGTTGTCCCAGGACTCGGCGACGGCGAGCATCTCCAGGTTCTCGTCGATGCGGTCCGCGATTTTGTTCAGGACCGCTGCGCGCTCGGCCACGGAGGTCTTTCCCCAGGACGGAGCAATCTTGTGTGCGGCATCCAGCGCCAGTTCAATGTCCTCTGCCGTGCCGCGCGCCAGTTCGCAGAAGGCCTTGCCCGTTACCGGCGTGATGTTTTCGAAGTACTGCCCCTTCACCGGGGCCACCCACTCCCCGCCGATCCAGTTCTCGTACCGGTCCTTGAACGTGACCTTCGAGCCCTCGGTTCCGGGCTGTGCGTAAACAGTCATTGCTAGCTCCTTTGCTGTGCAGATCAGGCTTTCGCCGATGGAGCCAGCGTAGGAGCACGAAGGTTGCAGCAAGGTTGCAACCTTCGGGGAGCGGGTGGGGATTAGTGCAGTTCGGCTTCCAGCCGCTCCAGATCCGCGACGACGGCGGCCCGCTTGGGCGAGCGGGCCGGAAGGAGGCGGAGCGCGGCACGGCGGATGCCGACGTCGTCCCTTGCCTCCGGGAGCTCCGCGTACCTAAGCAGCGACTCGGCGCTGCCGTCCGTCATGACCGCCTCCCGCAGCAGTGACGAGACCCTGTCCCGCAGCTCCACGATGCCGGGCGCCTCGGAACGGGGAAGCACTGCGCCACGGTAAATCTCCAGGGCGATCCGGTGGGCGCCGCGATGCAGGCAGCTCAGCACCTGGCCGCTGTCCGGGACAAGGTCAACGGGAAGCCGGTATGGCCGGGAGCGCGGGACGGCATCCGGATCGAGTTGGTGAAGGACTTTGCGCAGCCGCACCATTTCGGCACGGAGTGTGATGGTGGAACCCTCCCCCCGATAGAGCAGGAGGTTGAGCTCCTCGGCACTGAGTCCGCCCGGGTGGGTACTCAGCAGGGCAAGGATTTCACTGTGACGGGCAGACAGTGCAACGGTCCTGCCGCCCAGGCTGAGCAGGGCCTGGTCGCGGCCCAGCAGCTGAAGGCTGTTCCGGTAGAGGCTGCCGTCCCGGGTGTTTTCGCCCGGCGGCCGGGAAGCGGCACTTTGTGGCCGCCGTCGTGCCGGCGTGCCGGCAGGTTGGGCTGCACGCTGGAGGCGTTCAACACGCAGCTGCGCCTGGGCGGCAGCCACCGTTGCCTCCACGAGGGACAGCGTGTGGGGGGCCACGGCGGTGGCCGTACCGGTAATGTCCACGACGCCCAGGACGGCCCCGGAGTCCGGGTCGTGGAAAGGAACGGCCGTGCAGCTCCACGCGTGCACGGCCCGCTGGTAGTGCTCCGCGCCGGCAATCTGGATGCCACGGCCAAGGGCGAGGGCAGTACCTGGCGCACTGGTGCCCACGGTCGACTCGGACCAGTCGGCGCCGGGGACAAACATCATGCCCTCAGCACGTCGCCGGAGGCCGGGGTCACCCTCCACCCACAGCAGGCGCCCTACCTCATCCCCCACCGCCACCAGCAGTCCGCTGTCATGGCTGGGCTGGACCAGGAGCTTGTTGATGACCGGCATGATAGCGGCCAGTGGATGCTGCCGCCGGTAGTCCTCCAGCTCATCCCGGTCGATGGCCAGCGGGGCTCCGGGGTTGTCCGGGTTGGCCTTGAAACCTGCCGACCGCTGCCAGGACTCCCTGATGAGCTGCCGCAGCCCGGGAAGCTCGGAAGTCTCCGTCGTTACGGGGCCGTCCGGAAGGCCGTCGCCGGCCTGGGAGAAATGGTCCAGGTATTCATGCCCGGCGAGGGCGGCACGCTGGCGCGGTTCGGCGTCGGCTGCCGGGCCTGGCTGGATCAGGTTCCTCATTGAACTCCTGCTGCTGCCTGCGGGCGCGGCTTCATCTCAGCCGGCCAAGGGGTGGCCGCCATTCTAACGCGGCCCTCCTCCCCCACCTACTCAGGAGTTGGAGGCGGGAAAGGTCAGGCGCGGGAGATGCGGATCATCTCCTCGCGCGGCACCACCTTGATGCGTTCGCGCACCACATGGTCAGCGCCTTCCGGCCCGGTCCAGGCTGCGCCCAGGGCTGCTTCGTGGGCGTCGAGCCTGTTCCAGCCTTCCCACGTGGTGTATTCGATTCCCCGCTCTTCCAGCAGGTGGATGATGGCCTGCGGATCAGGGTTCTGCGCCGGCGGGAGCGTGAGCCGATCCTCCAGGAGGCAACCGATGGTTTCCAGGGCGTCACCCTTGGTATGGCCGATAAGGCCCACGGGTCCACGCTTGATCCAGCCGG
Source organism: Arthrobacter sp. Z1-9 (assembly GCF_054792695.1). Classification (NCBI taxonomy): domain Bacteria; kingdom Bacillati; phylum Actinomycetota; class Actinomycetes; order Micrococcales; family Micrococcaceae; genus Arthrobacter; species Arthrobacter sp. Z1-9. The sequence continues at coordinate 3,086,261 of NZ_CP096456.1, forward strand.
TGGCGTAGATTCCCGGGACAGGGTTCCCTTCAGAGTCCAGCACCCGGCCGCCTTCGTTGGGGATGACCCCGCGCTTGGCGTCGTATTCCAGCTCATCAAGGGCCGAGCCGTGATAACCGATGGCGCGGTACACGGCCTGCACGGTGTAATCGACGAACTCCCCCGTGCCCTTCGCGTTGCCCGTGCCGTCAAGCTGCATGCGCTCAAACTTGATGCCGGCCACCTTGCCGGACCCGCCGTCGTCGTAAATCTCCACCGGGCTGTGCAGGAAGTGCAGGTGCAGGCGGCGGGAGGACGGGTTCTCGGACTCGGTGTGCTCCTCCACCAGCCAGTTGGTGAGGGTGTTCACCATGGTCTTGATCTGGTTGTTGCTCCGGATCGCTTCATCGGAAGCCTCGTCGAACTCGAAGTCCTCGGGATAGAGCACGATGTCCACGTCGTTCATGTGGCTGAGTTCCCGCAGCTCAAGGGGCGTGAACTTCACCTGGGCCGGGCCGCGGCGGCCAAACACGTGGACGTCGGTGACCGGCGACGCCTTAAGGCCCTGGTACACGTTGTCCGGGATCTCGGTGGAAAGCAGCTCCTCCGGGTGCTTCACCAGCATCCGGGCCACGTCCAGGGCCACATTCCCGTTGCCAATCACAGCAATTTCCTTGGCCTCCAAGGGCCACTCCCGCGGAACATCAGGGTGCCCGTCGTACCAGGAAACAAAGTCCGCCCCGCCAAAAGAGCCCTGCAAATCAATGCCCGGAATGGCCAAATCCGCGTCCTTGACGGCGCCGGTGGAGAAGATGACTGCGTCATAGAACGCACGGAAGTCGTGCAGGGTGAGGTCCCGCCCGTAGGTCACGTTGCCCAGGAACCTGATGTCGCCGCGGTTTAGGACCTTGTGGAGGGCGTTGACGATTCCCTTGATCCTGGGATGGTCAGGCGCCACACCGTAACGGATCAGCCCGTACGGCGCAGGGTAAGCCTCGAAGAGGTCGATGCTGACCTCGAAGTCGCCGTCCTTGACGCCCCTGGACTTGGTGAGAATGTCCGCAGCGTAGACACCGGCAGGTCCCGCGCCCACAATTGCCACGCGGAGGGGACGTGCGGGGGTGGTTTCGCCGAGGTTGGACACCTGGAACCCTTCTGGCCGATGACGATACGCGGCAGGTGCAGCGCACAGTCACTTATTCTAATTGTCCGTTTCCGCGGCGTGTCGCTGCCTGTAACGCAGGGCGCTAACCGCTTTTCGCCAGCGGTACAACGTTGCCTTCGCGGTAGAGCAACGCCCGCAGCTCCGATTCAGCGGAGTCAGGACGCTTGGGGTCGATGGTTTCGCCCTCGTGGTAATGGTCCAGCACCCGCGGATCCACGTAGCTCTTGCGGGCGATCGACGGCGTATTGCCCAGCACCTCTGATGCTTCGATCATGGCCCGGCTGATGGCGCGCTTACGTTTGGCGGCCGTCCGCTGGGTGCCGGTCCTGGCGAGGCTGGCGGCAGCCGCAACCGTGCCGCGCAGGGTGCGGAAGTCTTTGGCGGTGAAGTCCGAACCGGTCCGCTCCTTGACGTAGGCGTTGATGTCGGCGCTGCTAACGGGCCGCCAGTGCCGGCCCTCTTTGTAGGCCATGAGCCTGGCGTTGGCGCCGCGGCGCTTGAGCAGGCGCAGCAGGGCGGCAAGGTCGGCGTCGCGGATTTCCGACTCCCAGTCCTTTCCGCTCTTGCCCGGGAACCTCAGGAGGATCCGGTCCTTGCGCACCTGGACGTGGGCGCAGAGGAGGGTGGCGAGCCCGTGGCTGCCGTTTTCGTTGGTGTACCGTTCGGAGCCCACCCGCAGCGACCCGCTGTCCAGCATCCGGAAGGCGCCGGCGAGGACGCGCTCGCGTGAGAACCCTTCGCCGCGCAGGTCCATGGTGACCCGCCGGCGGGCGGCGGGAAGCGATTCGGCCAGCTGCAGGGCCCGGTCGAACTTCACCCGGTCCTTCCGTTCCCGCCATTCCGGGTGGTAGATGTACTGCCGCCGGCCCACGGCGTCCACCCCGGTGGCCTGGATGTGCCCGTTTTCAAACGGGGCAATCCACACGTCCTTCCACGCCGGCGGAATTCCGATGCTCTCCAGCCGGTCCCGGACAGGGCCGGGCGGCAGCGTTGAACCATCGAGGTCCCGGTAGCTGAAGCCCTTGCCTGCGGGGACACGGCGGTAGCCGCGGCCCGAGGCGTTGCTGCGCCGGAGCCTCATCGGGTGGCCTCCAGCCCTTCGGCAAACATCATAAAAGCAAGCCTACTGACTATTTGCCGGAATACCTGCCCTAAAACTGATGTTATGGATGTCGTGCGTTCTCCCGATGGATCCCTCTCCCCTGTCCCTGCCCCGGCCGCATCACCGCCCGCCGCGGGACCCGTGGCGCCGTCAGCGGCAGGCACCAAGGGCGCGCCGCCCAAGGCAGTGGACAAGGAGACGACGGCGGGAATCCTCTTTGGCATCGGGGCGTACGGGCTGTGGGGGCTGCTCCCGCTGTACTTCTTTGTCCTGATGCCGGCCGGCGCCGTCGAAATCGTGGCGAACCGGGTGGTGTGGTCGCTGCTGTTTTGCGCCCTGCTGATCACCGTCACCCGTTCCTGGTCCGCCCTGGCCGGCGCTCTCCGGAACCGCGCCGTGTTTGGCTCCCTGGCCCTGGCCGCGTTCCTGATCGCCGTGAACTGGCTGACCTACACCTACGGAGTGACCACCGGCCAGGCCGTGGAGGCCTCCCTCGGCTACTTCATCAACCCGCTGGTCTCCGTCCTGCTGGGCGTGTTTGTGCTGAAGGAAAAGCTGCGCCCGCTCCAGTGGGCAGCAGTAGGCATCGGGTTCATTGCGGTGGGCGTGCTGACCTATTCGTACGGCAAGCTGCCGTGGATCGCACTGACCCTGGCTTTCAGCTTTGGCCTTTACGGCTTCGTCAAGAAACGTGTCGGCCCCAGGGTGGACGCTGTCACCAGCCTCAGTGTGGAAACCATGGTGCTGGCCCCGTTCGCGGCGGTGACAATGGTCTACCTGGCCGCAACCGGAACCGCCACCCTCACTACGCAGGGCCCGGGCCATTTCTGGCTCCTGCTGGCCTCCGGTGTGATCACCGCGGTTCCGCTGCTGTTCTTCGGGGCCTCGGCGCGCAGGCTCCCCATGACCACCATCGGGCTGCTTCAGTACTTCGCGCCCCTGCTGCAGTTTGTCCTCGCCCTCGTGGTGTTCAAGGAAGCGATGACCCTCGACCGGTGGATCGGCTTCGGAGTGGTCTGGGTGGCATTGCTGGTCCTGACCGTGGACATGCTGCGGACCGCCCGCAAAACGTCCGTGGCGCGGCGGCAAAGCAAGGCCGCACTGAAATCTTCCTAAGCACTGTTGCCGGGAACCTCTGTGGAGTAGGTTGCTCGGATGGAGGACTCATATCAGGTCATCGTGATCGGGGCCGGCTTCGCCGGCATAGCGGCAGCGAAGGAACTTGGCCGCAAGGGCGTGCGCGTCCTGCTTATTGACTCAAACAACTACCACCAGTTCCAGCCCCTGCTGTATCAGGTGGCCACATCACAGATCGGCGTGTCAGCCATTGCCCGCCCCATCCGCTCCGTCTTCCGACGACTACGAAGCGTGCGGGTCCTGACAGCGGATGTGGCCGCAATCGATGCCGGGAACCACACCGCCACCACTGTGGAGGGTGAGACGTTCCGCGCCGAGGCCCTGGTGGTCGCCGTTGGCGCCGTACCCAACTTTTTCAATACCCCGGGCGCAGAGGAGCATGCCTTCCCGTTGTATTCCGTCACGGACGCCACCCGCCTGGGAACCAGCGTGACGCGCCTGCTGGACCGGGCCGACAGGGAGCCCGGCTCCGCCGTGGACATGGTGGTGGTCGGCGGCGGTCCTACCGGCGTGGAAACCGCCGGAGCACTGGCGGAGAACATCAAATTCGTGGTGAGCAAGTACTTTTCCCCGGACCTCGCGGCACGGTGCCGCGTGCACCTGGTGGACATGGTCCCGACAGTGCTGACCATGTTCTCGTCAAAGTCCCAGGAATATACCCGCCGGCGACTCACGAAGATCGGTGTCCACCTGCACATGGGAGTCAGTGTGACCGGAGTCCGGGCGGACGGCGTGACGCTCGCCGACGGTACGGACATCCCAGGTGACATCGTTGTGTGGGCCGGGGGCCTGAAGGCCGGAAACCTGATCGCAGGCTCGGGGCTTCCGCAGGGCAAAGGTGGCCGGATCGACGTCAACCCCGATCTGACAGCTCCTGGGGCAGAAGGCGTCTACGTCATTGGCGACGCAGCCAACATCACCGATTCGACCGGTGCGAAGCTGCCGCAGCTTGGCTCTGTGGCCCAGCAGGCGGGAAAGTGGGCTGCCCGCAACGTCTACGCGGACCTGCACGGCGGCAGCCGGCAGCCTTTCCGCTACACGGACAAGGGATACATGGCCATGGTTGGCCGGGGCGCCGCCGTCGCTGAGCTCGGCCGGAAGCGCATCCAGCTTCAGGGTTCACTGGCTTTTGTATCCTGGCTCCTGGTGCATCTCGCCCTCCTGTCCGGTTTCCAGCAGAAAGTCCGGGCCCTGTTTTCCTGGCTCAACGGGTACGTCCTGCACAGCCCGGCGCAGGTGGTCATCGGCGGACCGGACAACGACGCCAGATAACGGCGTGAGAGCAGATCGCTGTTAAAGCCTGAGGCCCCGGAACGGTTGTTCCGGGGCCTCAGGGTTTGTTTGCGCCGTTGCGAGGGGACGCTAACTCTATATGGGCGGCGTTACGCGTTGGCCTTGATGGCCGCGGACAGGACGTCCAAGCCGTCGTTCAGCAGTTCATCGGTGATGACCAGCGGCGGCAGGAGCCGGATCACGTTGCCGTAGGTGCCGCAGGTGAGGATGATGACGCCTTCCTTGAGGCAGGCGGCTGCAACAGCCTTGGTCAGTTCCGGGTTTGGTTCCTTGGAGCCGGCCTGGACCAGTTCGATGGCCAGCATCGCGCCGCGGCCGCGGACGTCGCCGATCACGCCTGAGCCGGTGCCGGCCAGCTCGGTCTGCAGCTCGCGGAGCCTCGTGGTAGCCACGGACTCGATGTGGCGGGCACGTCCGGCAAGGTCGTATTCCTCCATGGTGCCGATGGAGGCCAGCGCCGCAGCGCACGCTACCGGGTTGCCGCCGTAGGTGCCGCCCAGGCCGCCGGGGTGGACGGCGTCGAGCAGGTCTGCCCGGCCGGTGATGGCGGACAACGGCATGCCGCCGGCGATTCCCTTGGCCAGGGTCATGATGTCCGGGATGACGCCTTCGTGGTTGACGGCGAACCATTCACCGGTGCGGCAGAATCCGGACTGGACTTCGTCGGCGATGAAGACGATGCCCTTCTCCTTGGCCCACGCTGCCAGCGCCGGAAGGAAGCCCTCGGCCGGGACGATGAAGCCGCCCTCGCCCTGGATGGGCTCGATGATGATCGCAGCGACCTGGTCTCCGCCGATCTGCTTCTCGATCATGGTGATGGCTCGCTTGGCGGCCTCGGCACCGGTGATCTCCGGGTTTTCCTCGCGGTAGGGGTAGCTCATGGGCATGCGGTAGACCTCGGGTGCGAACGGCCCGAAGTTGGTCTTGTACGGCATGGCCTTGGCGGTCAGCGCCATGGTGAGGTTGGTGCGGCCGTGGTAGGCGTGGTCGAAAGCCACGACGGCGTTGCGCCCGGTGGCCAGGCGTGCCACCTTGATGGCGTTCTCCACTGCCTCGGCGCCGGAGTTGAACAGGACGGTGCGCTTTTCGTGGTCGCCCGGGGTGAGGCGGTTCAGCTGCTCGGCGACGGCCACGTAGCCTTCGTACGGCGTGACCATAAAACAGGTGTGCGTGAAGTGCTCCACGGCTTCCTTTACGGCGCCCACGACGGCGGGATCGGAGGCTCCGACGCTGGTCACGGCAATGCCTGAACCCAAGTCAATAAAGGAGTTGCCGTCCACGTCGTGGATGATGCCGCCGTCAGCGTCGGCAACGTAAACCGGAACGCCGGACGCGACGCCGGCGGCGACGACGGCCTTGCGCCGCTCAGCCAGGGCCAGCGACTTGGGGCCCGGGAAGTCGGCCTGGACGCGCCGCTTCTGCTCCAGGCGGAAGGTGATGTCTGATGCGGTGGTGGTCATGATGATTCTTTCCTTGCTGGGTGGGCCCACGCCGGCGGGGGTTCCCTGGCCGAAGCGGAGCGAGGTTGTGGGGCCGGTGGGGACTAGGAGTCGAGGGCAGACATCACGTGCTTGATGCGCGTGTAGTCCTCGACGCCGTACATGGAGAGGTCCTTGCCGTAGCCGGACTGTTTGAAGCCGCCGTGGGGCATCTCGGCGGTGAGCAGGATGTGGGTGTTGATCCAGACGGCGCCGAAGTCCAGGTCGCGGCTCAGGCGCATGGCGGTGCCGTGGTTGGATGTCCACACGCTGGAGGCCAGGGCGTAGTCGACGTCGTTGGCCAGCTCGACGGCTTCTTGCTCCGTGCTGAACTTCTGCACGGTGATGACGGGGCCGAATGTTTCCTGCTGGACGATGCTGTCCGACTGCTTCGCGCCGGTGATGATGGTGGGCTCAAAGAAGAAGCCCTTCTCCCCCGCCCGGTGTCCGCCGGTTTCGATCCGGCAGTGCGCGGGCAGGCTTTCCACCACGGAGGTGACCTGGTTGAAGTGGTTCACGTTGTTCAGCGGGCCGAAGTAGTTGTCTTCGTCGTTCTGGGAACCAGTGCGGAGCGTCCTGGTGTGTTCCACCATTGCTGCCACCACGTCGTCGTGCACCGACTCCTCCACCAGCACGCGGGTGATGGCCGTGCAGTCCTGGCCGGCGTTGAAGAAGGCGAACTCGGCAATCGCCGCAGCGCTCTTCTTGATGTCGGCGTCCTTGAAGACAATGGCCGGCGCCTTGCCGCCAAGCTCCAGGTGGGCCCGCTTGAGGCCCTTGGCAGCACCGGAGGCGACGGCAATGCCGGCGCGGACCGAGCCGGTGATGGATACCAGTCCGGGAACCTTGTGGTCCACCATCATGGCGCCGGTCTTGCCCGTCCCCAGCACAACGTTCAGGACGCCGGCGGGCAGGATGTCACCGGCGAGGCGGGCCAGGACAAGGGTGGACTCGGGGGTGGTGTCCGAGGGTTTGAGCACCACGGTGTTTCCGGCTGCGAGCGCGGGGCCGATCTTCCAGATGGCCATCAGGAACGGGTAGTTCCACGGGGCGACCTGGGCCACGACGCCGATGGGTTCGCGGCGGACGTAGGAGGTGTGACCCTCGAAGTACTCACCGGCGGACTTGCCTTCGAGGATCCGCGCGGCTCCGGCAAAGAAGCGCAGCTGGTCAGCGCCGGCGGCAATTTCCTCGGAGGCGATCAGGGACCGGACCTGGCCGGTGTTGCGGTGCTGGGCCTCCACCAGTTCGTCGCTGTTGGCCTCGATGGCGTCTGCGAGCTTGAGCAGCATCAGCTGGCGCTGGCCCGGCGTGACGTGCTTCCAGGTTTTGAAGGCCTCCTTGGCGGCTGCCATGGCCGCGTCAACGTCTTCCTGGACGGAGATGGGCGAGTGCGCCACAACGTCACCGTTGGTGGGATTGACGATGTCCAGCGTGCCGGTGCCGGCAGGCGTAACAAACGTCCCGTTGATGAAGTTCTGCAAGGTGTGGACCACGGTGTGCAACCTCTTTCCTGGGGGCCATCGGCGGCAAAGCGGATGGATCTGACTGCCTTGAGCCTATGCCAGCACCAATGCGCCGTGAATAGCCACCTGCACACCCTTTCTGCTGCTTTTTAGTGCGGTTGACTAGCACCCGCTTATCCTTGGTTCATGGCCATTTCCCTTGCTGCCCTTTTGGGTGTCAAATCCCTGAACCTGTCAAAAGCAGGGGTTGCCGAGACCACCTGGCACCAGGACATCAACTGGGTGGCAGTGACCGAGCTGGAGGATCCGCAGCGGTTCATCAACGGCGGCGAGCTCATCCTCACCACCGGCCTGCGGCTGAAGTCAGCACCCGAGCAGCGGCGGTTTGTCCGGCAGGTGCAGCGGGCCGGGGCGGTGGGTATCGGTTTTGGGGTAGGCCTTTCCCATGACGCAGTGCCGCCGGCGCTGCTCGCGGAGGCGAACCGCTGGGGACTGCCCGTGGTGGAGGTCCCGTACGAGACGCCGTTCATCGCCATCGGAAAGCTGGTGGCCGATGCCCAGTCCGCGGATCACTACGCCAAGCTGGAGCGGCTTATCGCCGGACACCAGGTGCTGGCCCGCGCGCTGCTGACGGGCGGCGGCCTGGCCGAGCTGTTGAAGCACCTGGGCGGCATGCTCCGGGCCGACATTGCCCTCACCCAGTTCACAGCCCAGCTGTACAACAGCAGCAAGGACACGCCGCAGGCCGACACCTGGGCCTCCTACCCCATCCCCACCGGCCGGCGCGATGCCTGCACGCTGTGGGTCCGCAAGCCCTTCGAGGACACCGGCATCATCGGCTATGCCCAGAACCTGATCAGCGTTGAACTGAACAATATGGTCAAGCAGCGCCAGGCCGAGCGCGCCTTGTGCGGACAGGTACTGGAGGATGTGATCCACGGGGCGCTGGAAACCAGCGAGGCCCAGCGCCGCCTGGCCGGTGTCGGCGTGAACAGTACCCGCAAGAATGTGGTGCTGCTCGCCGTCTCCGCAGCCCACCACAAGGCCCTGGTGAGCACCTCGGTGCCGCGGGAACTGGAGAAGGCGGTCGCCGCCGTCGTGGGCAAGGATCTGGTGCTGGTGATGAACGACGACGGCGGTGCTGCGCCGTCCCTGGCGCGGAAGTTGAGTGACCACCTCGCCGAGGCGGGCATCCACGCGACCATCGGCATCGGCGGCGCGTACACCAAGCCGAACGGCCTGCGCTGGAGCTACTTCGAGGCGCGCGACGCGGCAAGCCACGGGCTTCCCGTTAACGAGCCGGAGCGGCTGAGCCTGACGTCGCTGCTGCTGGCAAGTGAAGATGTGCCGCTGGCCGACATGGCGCACGAGTCCCTCAATCCGCTCCGGACGTTCGACGCAGCCCACGGCGCGGAACTGATGACCACGCTGGAAAGCTACCTCAACAACAACGGCTCCGTGGCCGCCGTCGCCGAGGAACTCACCCTGCACCGGAACACGGTCCGGTACCGGCTGGCGCAGATCACCGAACTGACCGGCTACGACCCCGCGGTCACCACCGACCGCGTGCAGCTGTGGCTGGCGCTGGCAGTGGCTCGGCTGTCCGCACGCCAGGGCAAGTAAGGGGCCCACGCCTGGGCCCACGCTACCGAGGGGCCCCAATCGAGCTTGCGAGATCGGGGAGGTAGCGGGTGGGTACTAGATAACGCGGGGCTTCAGCAGGCCGCGGGACTTCTTGCGGGCCTTGCGGTACTTGGCCTCGGACGCGGCCATCAGATCCGCCTGGCGGATCCGCAGCGCGACCAGGGCCTCAGCCGTGGTTTCGGGCAGCGCGTGGCCCGCTTCGAGTGTCTGCAGCAGGTTCCGCGCAATCAGGGCGTCGTGGAAGTCGCCCAGGATTTTCTGCTGCCGGTGGGCAGCCGTGGCCACCTTCCGGGCGCGCTTGCCCCGCACCAGCCCCGCCGACTCCGCCACATGGCGGAGCCGTTTGGCGTCCTTGCGCACCTGATGGAGTGCGTTTTCGTGGGCCATCCCGCGCCGGGCGTGGCCTGCAGCCTTCTGCGAGCGGCGCAGCCGGCGGGCGGACTTCTCCACCGCCTTTGCGGCGACAGTCCGCCCCGGAGCCACGGCCTGTGACAGCACCGGCGGCTGGCGGCAGAAGCCCTCAAGATCGTCCAGCAGCCGGAAATAGCGTTCCGACCGCAGCGCCTCCTGAAGCCGGCGGTACCCGGCGTCGAAGGCAGCACCGGCCTTGCGCTCCACCTGTTCCCTTGCTGCGTCCGTCCCCTCGCCCGGCGGCAGCTCATCGAGGTGGCCCCGCAGCCGGTCCAGCAGGACCTCGGCGTCGCGGGGTTCGCCCAGCAGGTGGCCCAGCCAGCCAAGTTCGTCCCGAAGGCGCCGCACCGGGACGGCCCGGTAAAGCTTCCGGTAGGCGGCCAGCACTGAGCGGATCCGCCGGGTTGCTGACCTCATATCGTGAACGGCCTCGGGCTCTTCCAGCCGCACCGCGGCATCCCCGGTGAAGAGTTGGTTCAGCTGTTCGGACAGATAAACGGTGACGACGGCGGCCGCCGGGGCCTTCTTTCCGGCTAGCAGCGCGAAGGGATTTTCCTTCTCCTGTTCCCCGCTCCCTCGTGAGATGTTGCCGAGTGCCCTTGCGAGTTTTGATGCGTGGCCCGCGGGGCGTGCGCCGGCGGCGAAAAGGAGCTGCTCGGCGGGGCCAAAAAGGTCGGGTCCGCCGTTGACGAGTTCCAGTTCCCACTCCCGCCAGCGCTGCGGCTGTTCGTCCGCGCCGCCGTGATGCAGGCGTGTCGCCTCCACCTGGTCGTCCGCCAGATCGGCCAGGTGAACGCCGTCTTCCCCGTAGAGCGCGTGGGTGGTGCGCCGCGTTTCGAGCCGGACCACCGGCGCTACGTCCGTTCCGCGGAGGTACACCTGCACGCGCGCCAGCAGGCTGTCCGGTACGACGCCGGGCTGGCCCAGGGGTGCGTGCAGCTCCCGGCGCTGCTGCGGTTCTGTTCCGGAGCCGCTCCGGGCTTCCGGGGGCAGCTTCAGGTGCCAGCCGGCGTCGATCCCGCCGGTGCGGCGCCGCAGGGTGATGCGCCGGGCTGCGAGCGTGTGCCGGGCGGTGTCGAAATAGACAGCCTCCAGCACAGCGGTATGGGGCGTTCCCACGCGGGCAATGCCGGGCAGTTGTTCCAGCGCGGGCACTGTGGCCTCGTTGTCGACGTCGTACTTCTTCTCGATCTCGATCCCTTGCGAAGCCTCCACAGCCGTCCTTCCGCATTGGTCCTGCAGCCGGGCCCGACGGATGGCGTCCCGGCCCTCGGTGGAAGTCTATTGCCCGCGCACGATGGGCGAGAGAACTTGGCCACAAAACTGGAAACATCAAACGTCTAACCTTTAGCCTTGAAAGATGCCCGCCACTCCCCCCGCTCCTACTGCCGCGCCTTCCGCCCTCTTCACGGCCGCCTCCCCTGCGCCATCACCGACGCCTGCCGCGATGCCCTCGCCGGGACCTGCTGCGCCCGCACCTGCCTCCGGCGCCCCACTCACCCGGCCCCGTTCCGCCGTCGTGTTCGGGGTTATTGCCCTGGTGCTGATCGGGCTTAATCTGCGGGCGGGCATCACCGGGGCGTCGGCGCTGCTGCATGACCTGCAGACGGTGCTGGGCTACGGGCCGCTGGTGGCCGCGTTCATCCCGTCGATCCCCACCCTGTGCTTCGCCCTGGCGGGCGCGGGCACCTCCTGGCTGACGGGCAGACTGGGTGTTGAGAAGGCAATCCTTTTGTCCCTGGCCATGCTGGCCGGCGGACTCCTGCTCCGCGGCATCCCAGCCACCGGAATGCTGGTGGCGGGCAGTGTGCTGGGGATGTCCGGGCTGGCGGTCTGCAACGTTGCCATGCCGTCCTTTATCCGCGAGCACTTCGCCGCCCGGACGTCACTGATGACCGCCGTATATACGGTGACCATGACCACCGGGGCAACTGTCACCTCCGTCGCCGTCGTTCCACTGGCGCAGGCCCTGGGCTCGCCATCAGCCGCCGTCGGCGCCATCGGCATCACCGCCGTGGCCGCATTCCTGGGCTTCCTTCCCGTGGCACTGCACGCGCACCGGAACAGCACCCGTTCCACGGCGGGGCACGTGTCACCGTGGCCGTTGCTGCGGACCAGGAAAGGGCTGCTGCTGACTGCCATTTTCACGCTGCAGTCATTGCTGGCCTATGCGCTGCTGAGCTGGTTCCCGTACATGCTCACCACCATGGGAATGGACGCTTCAGGGAGCGGGCTGATGTTCGGGCTCATGCAGCTGGTGTCCGTTCCCGCAGGCATGCTGCTCATCGCCATCGGCTCCCGCCCCAGGATGCTGCGGCCTGCGTTCTACCTGGTCAGCATCACCATGGCGGTGGGCCTGGCCCTGCTCCTGGTCCTGCCGGTGGGCCTTGCCATCGTTCCCGCGGTCCTGCTGGGCTTCGGCCTGGGCATCTTCCCGCTGGTGATGGTGATGATCAGCCGCAGCGGCGCGAGCACGGCCGAAACCACTGCGCTGTCCACGCTGGCCCAGTCCACGGGCTACCTGCTCGCGACCACCGGCCCGTTCGGGATGGGCCTTCTGCACAGCGTCACCGGCGGCTGGACCCTGCCCCTTGCCCTGCTGCTGGCCCTGGCGATGGTGCAGATTGTGGTGGCGCACCTGATCACGGGCAGCGCGATGACCCGGAGCGTTTCCGGCGTGGCAGCCAGCGCTCCCGGCGGTACTGCCGGCCGCGCGTCAGTCCCAATGGCCGGTTCCACAGCCGGTCCCACAGCCGCCCCCGCAACCGGGAAGAGGAAGTAGGCCGCCGTGGCACTGAGCCCCTCACACCGCCCGCCGCTCGCGGACGAAGTCACAGCGAAGCTGCGGACCATGATCCAGTCCGGCGAGTGGCCCCTCCACCAGCGCATCCCCTCGGAAACAGGACTGATGACTGACCTGGGCGTTTCGCGGGGTACCCTCCGCGAAGCAATCAAAGCACTCGCCCACAGCGGCATGCTGGAAGTCCGCCGCGGTGATGGCACGTACGTCCGCGCCACGAGCGAGATTTCCGGTGCGGCCCGCCGCATGTACGAGGACCACACCGAGGCGCACATCCTGGAAGTCCGGCTCGGGCTGGACACCCAGGCGGCCCGACTGGCGGCGCGGAACGCAACGGCCGACGACGTCGCCGCCCTGCGCGCCCTCCTCACCGACCGGAATGAAGCCTGGAACGCGGAGGACTACCAGGCCTGGGCCCGGGCGGACTGGGGCTTCCACGAGCGGGTGGCCCAGGCATCGGGCAATCCCCTGCTGCACGGGCTGTACGTCAGCTTCGGTGCCGTTGTCCAGGAAGATCTGGCCAGACAACTGCGCCGGCCGGGATTCGTCGGACTCCAGCACGAGGGGCACGACCTCCTGCTGGCAGCGATTGAGCGCCGGAACGAGGACGCCGCCGTCGCCACCGTCAACGCAAACCTGAACTCCTGCGCCGAGTGGCTCGCCGCATAGTCCGTTTTTTGCTTCGGGGTTTCACGCTTCCCAAATCGGTCAGTAGGCTTACTATCTGAGAAAGGTAGTATCCCTGCCGCGTATGCACTGCGCCAGGGCACCCGCCGAGATATAGGAGTCCCCATGGCGCGAGCAATACGCGTGACCGACCACGGGCCGGACAGCGACACCCCGCAGCCGGCACCTGCCGCCGGCTCAGCCTTGCAGCAGCAGGGCCCGGCAACCGCCGCCAGGAAACAGGAACCCAAGCCGCCCGGCGCACTGTGGGCAGACGGGCTGGGCAGGGTGGGCATCCGCTCAGCACAGATCCTGCTGATCCTGACAGTCGCTGTGGTGTCGGTCTATGCCCTGATGCAGATCAAGCTCCTGGTGATTCCGATCTTGATCGCACTCATCCTGGCGGCGGCCATCGGCCCCTTCGTAAATATGCTTCGCCGTCGCGGGCTGCGCGGCGGACTGGCAACCGGCATCGCGTTCATCGGGCTGCTGCTGGTGCTGGGTGGCGTTGGCACAGTTATCTACTACTCCGTCCGCAACCAGTGGGGCGAACTGGCCCAGCAGGCGGCATCCGGGCTGGACGAGCTGGAGAGGTTCCTGCTCACCGGCCCCATTCCCCTGGAGCAGGAGCAACTGGACCAGGCCCGCGAGGGCATCGTGCAGTTCGCCACCAGCAGCCAGGTCCGCTCCGGCGCCATCACCGGACTGTCCGTGGTGACCGAGTTCATCGCCGGCGCCAGCCTCGTGATCATCATCCTGTTCTTCTTCCTGAAGGACGGGGCCAAGATCTGGAATTTCTTCCTCCGCCCCTTCAAGGGGGAACGCGAGGCCAAACTGCGCCGGGTGGGCAGGCGTACCCTTGAGGTGCTCGGCGGTTACGTCCGCGGCACGGCGATCGTGGCATTGGTGGACACTGTAGCCATTGGTGCCGCACTACTGATCCTGCAGGTTCCGCTGGCCATCCCCCTGGCACTCATCGTCTTCATCGGCGCCTTCGTCCCGCTGGTGGGCGCCACTGTTGCCGGCATCCTGGCCGCCCTGGTGGCACTGGTGGCCAACGGTCCCGTGGTGGCGTTGATCGTGGTGGGCGTGGTCATCGCCGTCAACCAGCTTGAAGGTGACCTCCTGCAGCCGATCGTTATGGGCAAGTCGCTGCAGCTCCATGCGCTTGTGATCCTCATGGCGTTGACCGCCGGAACCATCCTGGCCGGCATCGTAGGTGCGGTGCTTTCCGTGCCGCTGGCCGCCGTCGTCTGGGCCATCATCCAGGTGTGGACGGCGGAGGACCCGAACCTTGAGGACATGAACCCGGACCTGCCCCCGCCCAACAGCCAGCCGGTCTAGGCGCGGCCTGCCTTAGCAAGGCCAGACACAGACGTCGACGGCCGGTCACCTTTTCTTGAGTTCTAGCGGTCGTTGCAACACCCATAGATTTTGGGAGTTGCAACGACCGTGCCGCATTTAAGCGATGTTTCAGCGGAGTCCCGGAAGTACACGAGATCGACTGTCCAGCAGAGGGAAGAGTTCTTCCGGGTCTTTGACCGACTTGGAAGTGCGACATTGGCCGCGGCAGAACTGGGTTTGAACCGGAACAGCTGCTATCAGTGGCTCCGAAAGGCTGGCCTCACTTCCGCGAACACCGCATCAGCCCGGCAGGCAGCCAGAGCCAAATACACGCCCGAACAGAAACGGGAGTTCTTGTCCGTTCTCGAGCGGGAAGGGAGCGTGACTGTTGCCGCAGCTGAGATCAGCCTGAATGTAAACACCGCATTCCGCTGGGCACGCGAGGCGGGCATTTCCAGCCAACCGGTGAGTCATCGCAGGCGGGTGGAGTACCTACGCTTACGGGATCAAGGCCTGAGCCGGCGCGATGCGGTCAAGGCTCTGGGCGTTCCCCGCAGCAGTGCCCGGGAGTGGGAGCTTGGGGTGAGGAAATCCGGTGGTCGACGCATTTATCCAGCTGGACAGAGAATGCACTACAACCATGATGTGGATTCTTCGACACTTCCTGCCATCCCCGACAAAAGGCAGCAGACCCGGCCTGTATCGATCTCGGTGCTTGAACGGCCCATTGACCCGAGGTTTCTGTCTCTGCAAGAACGCGAAACCATCCGGGACCTGAACGCCGCTGGGGCCTCGCTGCGTTCAATCGCGGCAGTGTTGCAGCGATCGCCGTCGACCGTTAGCCGGGAAATCGCCCGTAACGGCCACCCGGGCGTTGGTTACCAGCCGTATGCCGCGCAACGTCAAGCTGCCTCACGCCGCGCCCGGCCCAAGACCGCGAAACTGGCTGGTGAATCGGACTTGAGCAACTACGTGAAAGAGAAACTGCTCCTACGCTGGTCTCCAGAGCAGATCAGCCACACGCTGGTCGAAGATTTCCCCGAACTGCCGGAGATGCGTGTGTGCCCAGAGACGATCTATCAAGCCCTCTACGTCCAGGCCCGAGGCGGACTCAAACGCGAAGTCCAGGCAGCCCTGCGCACCGGCCGGACCCGCCGCAAACCCCATAACACCGGCGAACAGCGAATCTCCCGCTTCACGGATCCCATGGTCATGATCTCCGAACGACCGCCCGAGGTCGAGGACCGTGCCGTCCCCGGCCACTGGGAAGGCGACCTGATCACCGGGACACTAAACCAGTCCGCCATCGCAACCCTGGTTGAACGCACCACCCGGTACGTGATGCTCGTGCACCTGCCCGCAGACCACACCGCTGAAACCGTCCGCGATGGCCTCGTCAAGACCATGGCCACCCTGCCAGCACACCTGCGCGGCTCACTGACCTGGGACCAAGGCGCCGAAATGGCCGGACACCGATCCTTCACCCTGGCCACCGACATGCCCGTCTACTTCTGCGACCCCGCAAGCCCCTGGCAACGCGGCTCGAACGAGAACACCAACGGGCTGCTGCGCCAGTACTTCCCCAATGGCACCGACCTGTCCGCCTACGGGCCCGAAGACCTCGAGCACGTCGCGCAGGAACTCAACGGCCGCCCACGCAAAACGCTCGGCTGGAAAACCCCAGCCGAGCGTTTACGTGATTTACTACTAACCACCTAACCAGCAGGTGTTGCAACGACCCCTAGAAACCGCCCTGCTTGCCGGACCGTCGTTTTGCGCGGGATGCGTTAGCGCTGCAGACCCGTGAAGACGTTCTTGGGACGCTGCATCTCGCCATGCTTGGCACCGAGGATGACCACCAGGCCCGCGAAGGCGGGAATGACCCACTGCAGCATCTTGAGCTGCTGCTGGGCAGCCTTCAGCTCGTCGGAAGCATCGGGGCGCGGCTCGGTGGCACCTGCAGCACCCTCACCCGACAGCTTTTCAACCTTCTTGCCCAGGATCCCGGAGTAGAGGGTCACCGCTGCACCTACCACCGTCACCGCCGTCTTGATCACGGTGTCCCTGGCCACGCCGTCCTGCTTGGCGATGCGCTCCTTGTTCTCCCAGGCGATGGCGAGGTCCGCCACCAGGTGCGAGGCAAAGGCTGCCGTCTGGAACGGTGCCCATTTCATCCATCCTGCGCTGGAGAGCCGGGTGCGCTCGGACGGGTCCTTGGCCGCCGCCGCTGCACCGTTCAGGCCGATGGCACCCATCAAAGATCCACCGAACCACGCTGCTGCCGTCAGATCGTGAACTGACCGGGCAATGAGATTTCCTGCCATGATGTGCATTCCTAACGTTGAACTGGTTGAGATGCCGCGCCTGCGGACTTCACTTACTGTGTCCCATCGAGGTCATGGTCCGCCTATGGTAAGCACACTTACTAATGTTACGAAAGACCGTCTTGCTCGGGCGGACCGCGTAATATCGTCGCCATGGGAATTACAGGCAGTTTGTTCGGCTGGGCCTTCGGTGACCCCGCCCGTGAAAATGACGACGGCTACGTGAAAGGGCTTCAGCGCGAGGCATTCGGGAACGCCCGGGACACCGCGAAAGCCAAAGGAGTGGCCGTTGTGGCCGGCTCGGAGGTCTTCACGGTGTTGAGCGCGGACGATACCTTGGTGGAGCTGGACAACGCCCCCGGAAAGCTCGTGGTCCGCTGCACGGTCCATGTCGAGGGACCCGGCGCGGAGAAGATCCGAGCCGAAGGACCGATGAACGGCTGACCCATGTCGGACAGCGACTCCACCATCAGCCAGGCCGCGGACGCCGTCGAGGAGGCCTCCAACCACCCCGCCCTGGACGTCCTCGCCCGGACGGGGTTCGCCGTGATGGCCCTGCTGCACGTCATTATCGGTGCCATTGCCATCGCGGTGGCCTTCGGCCAGCCCGGTGAGGCGGAACCTACGGGTGCCATCGAGCAACTGGCCGCCAACCCCTGGGGTCCGGCAGTGATGTGGGCCTGTGTCGCAGCCTGTGTCGGTTTGGGGCTGTGGCAGGCGAGCGAAGCCACCTTGCGCGCCCGCCGCCTGCCCCCCAAGGAACGGGTGTCCAAGCTGATCTCATCGGGCTTCCTGGCCGTCGCCTACACCAGCGTGGGGTTGAGCTTTGGCGGTTTTGCCGTGGGGCTGCGGGGGGATTCGAGTGAGAGCACCAAGGACTTCAGCGCCTCGCTGATGGCCACACCGCTGGGACTGTGGGCGTTGGTGGCGCTGGGCCTGACCATCATCGGGATCGGCATCTACTTTGTCTTCAAGGGCGTGCGGCGCGGGTTCAAGGAAGAGCTCTTCCACTTTGACGGCACCCGGCGCGGGCGGCTCATCGACACCTTGGGCGTCACCGGCCACATCTCCAAAGGCGCCGCCCTGGGCCTCACCGGACTGCTCTTTGTGATTGCTGCCTCCAAGCACAATCCGGAGGAGTCCACAGGACTGGACGGGGGCCTTAAAGCCCTCCGCGACCACCCGTTCGGCCCCTATGTGCTGGTCGCCATTGGTGCAGGATTCATTGCTTACGGGATCTTCGCCCTGATCAGGTCCCGGTTCGGACGCATGTAGTTTCCCCCGGATGTGGGTAGGAAGGAAGCATGACGCACCACGTGCTGACGGACCAGACAGCCGACGGCGGCCGGCCGCGGAACGTTGCCCCTGCGGTCACGGACACCGCGGGCCGGGCTTTTGCCGCCCTGTTCCGGCTCCTCAAAATGGTCCGCCCTGACCGTCCAATTCATCCCAAGGGCATCGGATTGGCCGGAGAAATGACCAGGACCGGGAACTCCGGCGAACCGAGCGGCCTGGACTGGCTGGACGCTCCCGGGATTGACCCTGTGACGGCCCGGTTTTCACGTTCGGCAGGCTTGCCTGAGAAGCTGCCGGACGTCCTTGGCCTGGCGCTCCGGGTGACGCCTTCCCGCAGCGGCGCTCCAGGTATTTTGTTCGACGACGGCCCGGACGCCAGCGGCGGCCCGGACGACGGCGGTTCTGGGGGCGGCGGTGCTGCGGACGTCCTGTTTGCCTCCACCGGCTGGCAGCTTCCCGGCAGGTTCCTGCTCCAGCCCCGGCTCGACGTCGCCTCGGCCACCCTCACCACATTGATGCCCTACCGGGGCCGGAAGGGTCCCGTGCTGCTGGGGCTACGGAGCTTAAGCCTGCCGGCGGGGTCGGTCACCGATGGTGAGTGGGTACTGGGGCTGTATTGGGCCAAGCCTGCGGGCCCGTGGCGGCAGTGCGGCGAACTGCGGCTGCGCGCCTCCCCTCAGCCGGCCGATACTCCCCTGCGCTTCAATCCGCTCGAGAACCAACTACCCGGCGCACAGACCTATGCGTGGACCCGCCGCCTGCGGGAGCGCTCGTACCAGGCGGCGCAGCAACCCCCGCCGTCCGCCGTCGCGCATTCTGCCGCCGCTCCCCCTCCGGAGGGAAACCACACCAGCCCAGCCATCCCAGAAAGGAACACCATGTCCACCGTGTCCCAGCTGTTCAACACCCCTGCCGCCGACGTCTGGCGGGTCATTGCCGACGGCTGGCTGTACTCCGGCTGGGTTGTGGGCGCGTCCCGGATCCGCGCCGTGGACGACACCTGGCCCCAGGCTGGATCCCGCCTGCATCACTCCGTAGGCGCCTGGCCGCTGGTCATCAACGACAGCACCCGGGTGACCGCCGTCGAACCCGGCAAGTCCCTGGAACTGGTGGCCCGTGGCTGGCCCATGGGCGAAGCGAAGATCATCATCACGCTTGAGGACCGGAGCGACCAATGCCTGGTCACCATCGCCGAAGACGCCATCCGCGGGCCGGGCAAGAAGGTGCCCAAAATCATGCGGGACCCGATGATCACCATGCGGAACCGCGAGACGCTCAAGCGCCTGGAGCTGATGGCGGCCGGCGGGGCCGGGAAGTAGCGCCGCCCGGGTTAATGCAGGAGGCCGGCAGCGCGGGAACATCCCTGCTGCCGGCCTTGTGCCGTTGGAGCTTGTTCCTTAGACCTGCGCGGCGACGCCGTCGCGGGAAATGGCCACCATGTCCTCGCGCGGCACCACCTTGATGCGCTCACGCTTGACCTCAACGCCGTGCGAGCCGCCGGCTTCGGTGGCAGCTGCGCCCAGGGCGAGCTCGTGGGCGTCCAGTGCCAGCCAGCCTTCCCAGCTGGTGAACTTCACGCCGCGGGCATCGAGCAGGTCGACGACGGCGTCAGCCTCGGGAACGGCAGCCACCGGAAGGTTTTCGCGGTCTTCCAGCAGGTAGGTCACGGTCTCCAGGGCATCGCCCTTGGTGTGGCCGATCAGGCCGACCGGTCCGCGCTTGATCCAGCCGGTGGCGTAGATGCCCGGCACGTGGGTGCCGGCGGCATCCAGGACGCGGCCGCCGTCGTTCGGGATAACACCCTTCGTGTGGTCGAACTCGATCTCCGGCAGGGCCGAACCGAAGTAGCCGATGGCGCGGTACACGGCCTGGACCGGGTAGTCCACGAACTCGCCGGTGCCGCGGGCGTTGCCCGTGCCGTCCAGCTCGGTGCGCTCGAACTTGATGCCGGCAACCTTGCCCGGCGTCTCGGCGTCGTCGTAGATTTCCACCGGGCTGTGCAGGAAGTGCAGGTGCAGGCGGCGGGAAGCCTTGAGCTCTGAGAGGTCCTCAGGCTGCTCGGCGATCCAGTTGGTGAGCGTGCCCACCATGGTCTTGGTCTGGTTGTTCGTCTGGATCTGGCGGTCGGATTCCTCGTCGAACTCGAAGTCCTCCGGGTAAAGGATGATGTCCACGTCCTTGGAGTGGGACAGCTCGCGCAGTTCCAGCGGGGTGAACTTGACCTGGGCGGGGCCGCGGCGGCCGAAGACGTGCACGTCGGTGACCGGCGAAGCCTTCAGGCCGGCGTAGACATTGTCCGGGATTTCGGAAACCAGCAGGTCGTCGGCGTGCTTGGACAGGACGCGGGCCACGTCCAGGGCCACGTTGCCGTTGCCGATCACGGCGATTTCCTTGGCCTCCAGCGGCCATTCGCGCGGGACGTCCGGGTGGCCGTCGTACCAGGAGACGAAGTCGGCGCCGCCGTAGGAGCCGTCCAGTTCGATGCCGGGGATGTTCAGGTCGGCGTCCTTGATGGCGCCGGTGGCGAAGATGACGGCGTCGTAGTGGGTGCGGAGGTCCTCGATGGTGAGGTCCGTGCCGTAGTCCACGTTGCCGAAGAAGCGGATGTCGCCGCGGTCCAGGACCTTGTGCAGGGCGTTGACGATGCCCTTGATGCGGGGGTGGTCCGGGGCCACGCCGTAGCGGATCAGGCCGTAGGGTGCCGGGTAGCGGTCAAAGAGGTCGATGCTCACGGTCAGCTCGCCGCTCTTGACGGCTTCGCTCTTGGTGAGGATGTCCGCGGCGTAAACGCCTGCGGGGCCGGAGCCCACGACGGCGACGCGCAGCGGGCGTTCGGCAGAACCTACGGTGGTGCTTGATGACACGGCTGTGTTCCTTATCTTCGTTCCGTCCCAACTAGGTCGCACTAACTGTCGTTTTGAGGGCTCATAACGACACTTGGCGCTACCCGGTTGGGTTGGTGGGCTAGGTAGTGAGGACGCGGGGCTTGTTCGGGGTGATGGTGCTGTAGTCAGCGGTTTTGAAGTGCGACGGCGCGAACGGGCTCACGCGCACCACGTCACCGATGACAATAACTGCCGGGTTCGCGACGCCGGCGGCTTCCGCCTGGTCCGCGATGGAACCAAGCGTGCCGATGGTGACGCGCTGGTTCGGCAAATAGCCGTTTTCAACAATACCAACCGGGGTGTCACCGGGCAGACCGGCTTTGCCCAGGGCGGACGCCGATTCACGCAACTGGCCTACGCCCATCAGCAGGACAACGGTGTGGTCCGGGCGGGCCGGAACTTCGGAGAGTTCCTCGTGGCCGGTCACTACGCTGAAGCCCTTGGCCAGGCCGCGGTGCGTGACAGGGATGCCGGCGGCAGCGGGAACGGAAATCGCGGAGGTGACGCCGGAGACCACTTCAACCTCGACGCCGTGCTGCCGGCAGTACTCGGCTTCCTCGCCGCCGCGGCCCAGGACGTACGGGTCGCCGCCCTTGAGACGGACCACGCGGTGGCCTTTCAGGGCTTCTTCGACGAGGATCCGGTTGATTTCTGACTGCGGCACGGGGTGGTGGCCGGGGGTCTTGCCCACCTCGATGACGCGGACGTCGGGGGCCAGTTCGTTCAGGAGTTCGCGCGGGCCCAGGCGGTCCGCGACAACAACGTCGGCCTGGCCGAGGAGCCGGCGGCCGCGGACGGTGATCAGGCCGGTGTCGCCGGGACCGCCGCCTACCAGGGCAACGCTTCCAGCAGACGCCCGGCGGCGGCGCAGCGGCAGGTCTCCGGTTTCAAGCGCGGTGGCGACGGCGTCGCGGACAGCCATGGCGCGGCGGGGGTCTCCCCCGGCGTTGACGGCAATCTTGACGTCATCCACCTCGGCGACGGCGGGGGTCCACGCGGCGGAGGCTTCATGGTCGGAGGCGTTGACGCACCAGATGCGCTGCGCCTCAGCGTCGGCAGAGACCTGGGCGTCCACAGCGGAATCGCCGGTGGCCGTCTGGACGAACCAGACGCCGTCGACATCGGAGGAAGCGTAGGCGCGCGGCTCCCAGCTGAGGAGCCCGGCGTCGGCGAGCTCCCGGAGCGCGGCGGAGGCAACCGGTGCCACGACGGTGACCCGGGCACCGGCGTCGAGCAGGCCCTTGGCGCGGCGCGCGGCCACGGGGCCACCGCCGACCACCAGCACGGGGCGGCCGAGCAACCGCAGCGCTGTGGGGTAAATATCCTGAATTGCCATGAATCAACGGTAGGGCCGCGTCACAATGGCCAACAAAGGCCGAGCAACACCAGTTCACGTAAGGTAACGCTGCGTCACATACCGGTTGGCCGCCGTCGAGGGGGACATTGGCAGGCGGTGGAGCCGGAACTGACACAATCAACGGCGTGTCCGTGCCAACGTGCCCCGGTTGGGTACTGGCAGGAGCGGAAACACAGCAAAGCCCGACGGCGGGAGTCGCCGTCGGGCTTGGCTTGGGTTCTGCGTGGTGCCGGCTACCGGGTGCTGCCGGAGAGCAGGCCGCGGCTGCGCAGGAGGCGCTTCTCCGCCGGCGCGAACACCAGCAGCTCAATCAGGATGCCGACGGCGAGGATCAGCAGGATTGCCGACATCACCACGGTCATGTCGGACAGGATGCGGCCCTGGTCCAGCAAGGAGCCCAGGCCGAAGCCGATGGTTCCGCCTACGGCGATGATTTCCGCGGCCATGAGTGAGCGCCAGGAGAAAGCCCAGCCCTGCTTGAGCCCGCCCAAATATCCGGGCAGGGCGGCGGGAAGGATGATCTGCAGCGCCATTTCCAAACGGGAGGCGCCCAAGACGGTTCCCACCCGCCGGTACTGCGGCGGGATCTGGTCCACTCCGGAAATGAGTCCGTTGATGATGGACGGAATGGCGCCCATAAAGATAACGAAGTACACGGTGGCGTCGGTGAGGCCGAACCAGATGATGGCGGCAGGCACCCAGGCCACCGACGGCAGCACCTGGAGGCCGGAGATCAGCGGGCCGAAAGCACGGCGCAGCGGCGCAACCTGGGCCAGCAGCAGGCCCACCGGGGTAGCGATGGCCACGCTGATCACGAAGCCCACCAGCCCCCGCTGCATGGAGGTCCAGACGGCTTCCTGAAGTTTGCCCTCATTCCAGAGCACACCCATCTGGGTCACAACGTCCAGGGGGCCGGGCACCAGATCGCGGCGCTTCACACCGAGGGAGACGTAGAACTGCCAGATGAGAACCAGGACCACCAGAGCCGCGATGGGCAGGAGCACACGGCTCCAGTCGATCCGGTGCTTGCGGTCTGCATCAGACTGCAGCGAGTCAAGGCCGGATTCCAGTTCCCGCAGGTCCTCCTTGCCGGTAGAGGTGCGGGTCAGGGCAGCGTGAACGTGCCGGGTTTCCGTGGGTTCTGCAGGCGCTTCCACGAGGGGGATCTGGTTACTTGGCATGGCGGCGAATCTCCTCACGCAGCCGGGCGGTGATTACCCCGGTCAGCTGGCCGGCAAGCCCGGCGTCGGTTCGGTGTTCTTCGGTGACTGCCCATTCCTGGACAACGCGGCCGGGGCGCGAGGACAGCAGCAGCACACGCTGTCCCAGGCGCACGGCTTCGCGGACGTTGTGGGTCACGAAGACAATGGTGCGGCCGGTTTCCTTCCAGATGCGCTCGAGCTCGTCGTGCAACAGGTCGCGCGTGATGGCGTCCAGGGCGGCGAAAGGCTCGTCCATCAGGAGCAGCTGCCGGTCCTGCGCCAGCGACCGGGCCAGGGCCACGCGCTGGCGCATGCCGCCGGACAGCTCGTGCGGGCGCTTGTCCCCCGCAGTGCCAAGGTGCACCAGTTCAAGGAGCTCCTGCGCCTTGGCTTTGCGCTCGGCCTTGCCGACGCCCCGCAGCTTCAGGGCCAGCTCGATGTTTTCCCGGGCGGTGAGCCAGGGGAACAGGGCGGCGTCCTGGAACATAAAGGCGGCACCGTCGCTGGGCACTTCGAGGGCGCCCGACGTCGGTGCCTCCAGTCCCGCCATGATGTTCAGCAGGGTGGATTTGCCGCAGCCGGAGGCACCGAGGAGGGCGACGAACTCGCCCTTGCCGATGTTGGCGTTGACGTCGTCCAGTACCGGGGCGCCGTCGCCGAAGCGCTTGCCCAGGTGTTCCAGTACGACTGGCATGGTGCCGTCCTTAGGTAGTGGGGTGGATCAGTCCTGGCCGAGGCTGGCTGATGAAATCTTGGTGGTGCTGCCCGCAGCGGCGTTGACCTCATTGAGCGAGCGGAGATCGAAGAGGCCGTTGATGTCGGCCTGCTTGGTGGTGCCGGCCTCCACCCCGTCCTGCAGCAGCCGCGGATAGCTTCCGGCCAGCGGGTCGAGGGTGAACGTGATGTTGGCGAGGGACCGTGCCAGGACGTCGTCGGCCAGGGCTGCGCCTGCCGACTCCTGCAGGGCCGCGTTGATGACCGAAGCCTTCTGATCGTCCGGCGCCTCGTTCAGCCAGGCGACCGACTTCGCGTGGCCCGCCAGCAGTGCCTTTACTGTGTCCGGGTGGTCGGCAGCGAACTTCTGGTTCACTATCAGGACCGTCGTGGGGAACTCGCCCGGCTTGCCGGTGCTGCTGCCGTCCCACAGGTCCTTTTCATCCACCAGCACCTTCGCTCCGGCGGTCAGCACCAAACGTGAGGCCCACGGCTCAGGGAGCCACGCGCCGTCGAGCTTTCCGTCCTGGAACAGCTTCAGCGTCTGGGCGTTCTCGGTGGGATTGATGGCCACATCCCCGCTGCCGTCCACGTTGGTTTTGTACCCCTGGTCCAACAGCCAGGAGCGGAGGGCGACATCCTGGGTCCCGCCGAGCTGCGGCGACGCAAGGGTCTTGCCCTTGAGGTCCGCCGCGGAGCTGATCCCGGGCTTAACCACCAGTTGGGCACCACCCGCGGCCGCACCGGCGATGATGTTCACCGACTCGCCCTGGCTTTTGACGAAGGAGTTGATCGCGGGGTTGGGGCCGATGTAGGCAGCATCAATGGCGCCCGCATTCAGCGCCTCGATGGCCGCCGGCCCGGCGTTGAAAGTTTCAGTGCTCAGGGCTGTTTCACCCAGGGCTTCGGCCAGGAAGCCTTCCTTGACGCCGACAAGCGCGGGCGCATGCGTGACGTTGCCAAAATATCCCAGCTTCAAGGCAGCCGCGGGCGTAGGCTCCACAGCCTGCGCCTCAGTGTTGCGGGACACGGTGGATCCCACCACCGCCCCCACCACAATGAGCAGGACCAGCCCAACAGCCAGGGCAGCCTCAATGGCACGCTTGCGCTTGGGAACCGCGCTTTCGCCTGCCACGATGCGGGTCATCCCGGGCTTGGAACTAGTCATTGTTTCACCATAGGGAGTGGCTGAAAGCCGTTCAATGAAGCGGAAACGGGGGGTCACGCAGGTTCATTTGGCGTCATATTTCGACGACGGCTTCCCACCACTTGCGAACCGCAGCGCCGGGCGCCGCAGAAACGAGTACACACTACTCGTGCCTTAGCAATCCCGTGCCCGTAGCCTCCATTGAAAGTCCTGCTGGGGAGGGTGCGGGTGATCCAACGGTCAGGGGAAGGTCATGGCAATCGAGCTGCGCGGGGGCCTGGTGCGTCACGGGGCGCTACAGTTCCCGCGGCCCCCTTGCGGGGCCCGGCCGTGACTGACGAAGGCTACGCGCCCCTCCTTGATCCGGCCGTGCTGGAGAGGCTTCGCGAGGAGCTGGATGACGATGATGGTGTCTGGAAGGTATTCGTGCAGAACTTCATCGGGTACCTGCCCGAACGGACTGAGCGGCTGCGGCAGACCCTGACAACCGGGGACTATAAAGGAGCTATGGACGCGGTGCTCAGCCTCAAGACATCCAGCCAGATGGTGGGCGCTGAACGCCTTGCGGACATGGCCCTGGACCTGGAGCGGGCCCTTCGGAACGAAACCCGCGAGACTGAACCGGCGGTTGCGCTGCCCCGGCTGGCCGCGGAGCACCTTCGACGGATCAAGCAGTGCAGCCGCCAGACAACATACCTGCTGCAGGCCACACTCAAGCAGAAACCGGACTTCAGCTGACAATCCCGGCGCAGGCCACGGCGCCGCACGTCCAGCCGATCAGTTGCCTTTGACGTTGATCAGCTGCCGTAGTTTGTGCCGGACCGTGACGAGGTCGGCGGCGTCCTGCATCACCTGGTCGATCGATTTGTAGGCAGCGGGAATCTCGTCGATAAACGCCTCGGATGCTCGGAACTCGATGCCCCGCATGGCCTTTTTCAATTCCTCGAGCGTAAAAGTCCTGCGGGCAGCGTTGCGGGAGTACTCCCGGCCTGCCCCGTGCGGTGAAGAGTTCAGGGATGCCGGGTTTCCACGTCCTTCCACCACGTACGACGCCGTCCCCATGGATCCGGGAATGAGTCCGGGATCGCCTGGCGCAGCTTTGATGGCGCCCTTCCGGGACACCCAAAGGGACTTGCCGTAGTGCGTCTCCTGCTGGGTGAAGTTGTGGTGGCAGTTAATCCGCTCGCGTTCCTGCACCCGGCCACCCACCCAGTTGCCGAATTGGGTGCTGACCCGGTCCATCATCTCCTCCCGGTTCAGCAGGGCGAAGTGCTGGGCCCAGCGGAGCTCCGCGATGTACCGGTCGAACTGCGGCGTGCCCTCGTCGAGGTAGGCAAGGTCCGGGTGGGGCAGGTAGATCTGGTTCTTGCGGGAGACGTGCTGGGCGACGCCGATGTGGTGCTGGGCAATCTTGTTGCCAATGCCGCGCGAGCCGGAGTGCAGGAACAGCCACACGTCGTCGGCCTCGTCCGCGCAGACTTCGATGAAGTGGTTGCCCGAGCCCAGGGAGCCCAGCTGCAACTCCCACTTTGCAACGTACTGCGCGGGGTTGAAGCCCGCCTTTGCCGCCAGTCGCTTCAGTTCCGCGATCCGGGGTTCGGCGGTGGGGAGCACTTTTTTGTTGTTGTGCCCGGCGGACAGCGGAATCACACGTTCGATGTCTTCGCGGAGCTTTTTGCGGTCCTTCGGCAGGTCCTTCAGCGAGTACTGGGTCCGGACGGCGATCATGCCACAGCCGATGTCCACCCCCACGGCCGCCGGGATGATTGCGTGCAGCGTGGGGATGACCGAACCCACCGTGGCACCCTTACCGAGGTGCGCGTCGGGCATGAGCGCCAGATGCGGATAGATGAACGGCAGCGTGGACGTCATCACGGCCTGCTCCCGCGTTTGGCCGTCAAGGATCGAAGCCCAGTTGAGCAGCCTGCTGTTGATGGTCTCCATGCCTCGCCTCCTACCCGGAATACGAAACGGCGAAACCACCGCCGGCAAGCCGGGGCGTTAGGTCCCGAAACCGCGGGGTCGCCGGAACGCACCGAGGTCGCCGGAAAAATACGGCGACCTCGAATGCTTCCGGCGAACCCGGCGACCTCAGATGCTGTAGCGCTCGTCCTCGTGGTCGCCCGGGTGGTCTTTGACCAGGCCGGCGGCCAGCGTGTTGCCGTCCAGCGGGTCGATCACCAGGAACGCACCGGTGCGGCGGTGGTGCAGGTAGTTCTCCAGCGGCAGCGGCGTGGCGAGCCGGAGCTGCGCGTGGCCGATGTCGTTCAGTTCCAGCGTGGAGGCCGGCTCCAGCTTGAAGGACGCCAGGTCCAGCTTGCCGCCGACGTTGCGCACCAGGGCCTGGACGGTGCGGGTGCCATGCTTAACCAGCACTTTCTGCCCCTCGCGCAGCGGCTTGGGGGACAGCCAGCACAGCGACGCGTACAGGTCCGCCGAAGCTTCGCGGACGGTGCCGGCAGCGGCGATGGTGTCGCCGCGGGCGACGTCGAATTCCTCGGCCAGGCGGATGGCCACGGACTGCGGCGCGGCGGCTTCCTCCAGCGAGGCGCCGGCGAAGTCGATGCCCACCACCGTCGTGGTGCGGGGGTCCTGGCCGGGAGTCAGGACGGAGACCTTATCCCCCACCTTGACCGAACCTTCGGTGATCTGGCCGGCGTACGCGCGGTAGTCGCGGTACGCCTCCA
The DNA here is from genome assembly GCF_054792695.1 of Arthrobacter sp. Z1-9. Taxonomy (NCBI): domain Bacteria; kingdom Bacillati; phylum Actinomycetota; class Actinomycetes; order Micrococcales; family Micrococcaceae; genus Arthrobacter; species Arthrobacter sp. Z1-9. The sequence continues at coordinate 3,114,358 of NZ_CP096456.1, forward strand.
CATCGAGGCCGGCGGCGACGGCGTCGGGAGCCAGGGCGCCCTGCGGCCGAATGACCAGCTGCACCGGGAAGCGGAAGCTCTCCAGGTGGCTTTCCAGTTCGTCGGCGGCCGGGAGGGTTTCGAGCACCTCAAGCAGCGCAGGCCCGGTGTACCAGGGGGTACGCTCGGAGCGCTCCACCACGTTGTCGCCGTCGAGCGCGGACACGGGTACCACCAGCAGGTCGGTGATGCCGTCGGAACCCAGGCCCAGCTCGCGGCCTACCTGCTGCACGTCGGCTTCGATCTCGCGGAACACGGACTCGCTGAAGTCCACCAGGTCAATCTTGTTCACGGCCACAATCACATGCGCCACGCGCAGCAACTGCAGCACGGACAGGTGCCGGCGGGTCTGCTCCAGGACACCCTTGCGGGCGTCAATGAGTACGACGACGGCATCCGCCGTGGACGCGCCCGTCACCGTGTTCTTGGTGTACTGAACGTGCCCGGGGCAGTCGGCCAGGATGAAGCTGCGGCGGTCGGTGGCGAAGTAGCGGTAGGCCACGTCGATGGTGATGCCCTGTTCGCGCTCGGCGCGCAGGCCGTCGGTCAGCAGGGCGAGGTCGATGCCGCCCTTCTCCCCGCCGAAGCCGCGGTCGGCCGAGGTGCGGGCAACGGCGTCGAGCGTGTCAGCCAGGATGGCCTTGGAATCGTGAAGGAGGCGGCCCACCAGGGTGGACTTGCCGTCGTCGACCGATCCTGCAGTGGCGAACCGGAAGAGCGTCGTTGGAAGGGCCGTCTCGAGGCCGCCGGCCGCGCCAGACAAAACTGTGTCGGTGCTCATTAGAAATACCCGTCCTTCTTGCGGTCTTCCATGGCTGCCTCGGAGATGCGGTCATCTGCACGGGTGGCGCCACGTTCGGTCAGGGTGGAGGCCGCGACTTCAACCACGACGTCGGCAACCGTGTACGCGTCCGACTCCACGGCGCCGGTGCAGGACATGTCCCCCACGGTGCGGTAGCGGACGGTCTTGGTGATGACGTCCTCGTGCGGCAGCGGCTGTGACACTTCGCCTACCGCCCGCCACATGCCGTCGCGGGCGAAGACCTCGCGCTCGTGGGCGTAGTACAGGCCAGGCAGCTCGATGTTCTCGCGCTCGATGTAGCGCCAGATGTCCAGCTCAGTCCAGTTGCTGATGGGGAACGCGCGGACGTGCTGGCCCACGGTGTGGCGGCCGTTGTACAGGTTCCACAGCTCGGGACGCTGGTTGCGCGGGTCCCACTGGCCGAACTCGTCGCGCAGGCTCAGGATGCGCTCCTTGGCGCGGGCCTTGTCCTCGTCACGGCGGCCGCCGCCGAACACGGCGTCGAACTTGTTCTGCTGGATGGCGTCCAGCAGCGGGACCGTCTGCAGCGGGTTGCGGGTGCCGTCGGCACGCTCGGCCAGTTCGCCGCGGTCGATGAACTCCTGCACGGAACCGACCACGAGCTTCAGGCCCAGGCGCTCAACGGTGCGGTCGCGGAAGTCGATGACCTCCGGGAAGTTGTGGCCGGTGTCCACGTGCAGCACGGGGAAAGGAACCTTACCCGGCCAGAATGCCTTGGTGGCCAGGTGCAGCATCACCACGGAGTCCTTGCCGCCGGAGAACAGCAGCGCGGGCTTCTCGAACTCGGCAACAACCTCGCGGATGATGTGGATGGCCTCGGACTCGAGGGTGTCCAGGCTGCTCAATCGGGTGGAGACGGCGGAGTCGGTCACCTGGGTAGTCTCCTCGGTTAGGAAAGTGCTCATACGTGTAGTCCGCATTCTGTCTTGTCGGAGCCTGCCCAGCGGCCGGCACGAGGGTCGTCGCCCGGCGCCACCTTCCGGGTGCAGGGCTGGCAGCCAATGGAGGGGTAGCCCTGGGAAAGCAGCGGGTTGACGGGCAGGAGGTTGTCGTCCGAGTACTGGACCAGCTGGTCGAACGTCCACGCAGCCACCGGGTTCACCTTGACCAGGCCGTTGGCTTCGTCCCAGGTCACCAGCGGGGTGTTGGTACGGGTGGGGGCCTCATCGCGGCGCACGCCCGTGAACCACACCTCGTAGCCGGACAGGGTGCGGCGCAGCGGGGCCACCTTGCGAAGGGCGCAGCACTGGGCGGCATCGCGGGCAAAGAGGTCCTTGCCCAGGAGCCGGTCCTGCTGCTCCACGGTGTTCTCGGGGAGCACGTCCACCACGTTGACGCGGAGGTTTGCGGCCACCTCGTCGCGCGTGGCGTAGGTTTCCGGGAAGTGGTAACCGGTCTCCAGGAAGAGGACGTCGACGCCGGGCAGCTGGTCCGCGACCAGGGCGGGCAGGACGGCGTCGGCCATGGAGCAGGCGACGGCGACCGCGGGCAGGTCGAAGTTGCGCTCCACCCAGGCGATCACATCGCGGGCCGGGGCGTCCCAGCCGAGCTCGGCGGCGCCGGCCTCGGCGAGGGCCTTCAGCTCTTCCTTGCTGCGGAGCGTGGGGGCGGTGGTTGCCACCGTCGCTTCAACCCGGGCTGATGCCTCAGCCGGCGCAACCACGGGGTCTACTCCAAGTGCGTGCTTACTCATTACTGGAGTGCCTCCTCGTCTGCTGCGTGGGCCCACTCGGCGAAGGTCTGGCCCTCGGCGCGCTGGGCCACGAACGTGCGGACAACGCGCTCCACGTAGTCGGGCAGGTCGTCGACGTACACCTTGAGGCCGCGGACAGTGCGTCCCAGGCCTGCTTCCTCGCGCTCGTTGGAAGCCAGCCCGCCGCCCAGGTGGACCTGGAAACCCGGGGAGGGGTCGCCGTCGGGCGTGGGAAGCATCATGCCTTTGAGGCCGATGTCCGCGGTCTGGATGCGGGCGCAGGAGTTGGGGCAGCCGTTGATGTGCAGGGACAGCGCGTGCGGCAGTTCACCGGATTCGGTGAGGTCGGCCAGGCGGCGTTCCAGTTCGGCCACGGCGGTGGCGGCCGTGTGCTTGGTCTCCACGATGGCCAGCTTGCAGTATTCGATGCCGGTGCACGCTATGGTCCCGCGGCGGAACACGGACGGGCGGGCGGACAGGCCCAGCGCATCCAGCTCGGCCACCAGGGGCTCAACCTGGTCCTTCGCAACGTCCAGGACCACCAGCTTCTGGTGCGGCGTGGTGCGCAGTCGGTAGGAGCCGCGCGCCTCGAGGGTGTCGGCCAGTTTGACAAGGGCTGCGCCGGACAGGCGGCCGGCCAGCGGGGTGGCGCCGATGAAGAACTTGCCGTCCTTCTGCTCGTGTACGCCGATGTGGTCACCCGGGGTGGTGGGCTTGGGCGCGGCGGGACCGTCGGCCAGCTTGTAGCCCAAGTACTCGTCCTCGAGGATCTGGCGGAACTTCTCCGGACCCCAGTCCGCCATCAGGAATTTCAGGCGGGCCTTGGTTCGCATGCGCCGGTAGCCGTAGTCACGGAAGATGCTGGTGACGCCGAGCCACACATCCGCGGCCTGCTCCGGCGTCACAAAGGCGCCCAGGCGCTTGCCGAGCATCGGGTTGGTGGACAGCGCGCCGCCGGCCCAGAGGTCGTAGCCGATGCCCAGTTCGGGGTGGCGGACACCCACAAGGGCGAAGTCATTGATCTCGTGGACCACGTCCTGGCTGGGGTGGCCGGTGATGGCGGTCTTGTACTTGCGCGGCAGGTTGGACAGCAGTGGGTTGCCGATGAACCGCTCCCCCAGCTCCTCGATGAGCGGGGTGGGGTCGATGATCTCGTCCTTGGCGATGCCGGCCACGGGCGAACCCAGGATGACGCGGGGAACGTCGCCGCAGGCCTCGGTGGTGGACAGGCCAACACCTTCCAGTCGGGTCCAGATCTCGGGGATGTCCTCCACGCGGATCCAGTGCAGCTGGATGTTCTGACGGTCCGTGAGGTCAGCGGAATCCCGCGCGAAATCGACGGAAATCTGGCCGATGACGCGCAGCTGCTCGGTGGTGAGCGCTCCGCCGTCGATCCTCACACGGAGCATGAAGTACTTGTCCTCGAGCTCGTGCGGCTCAAGCGTTGCGGTCTTGCCGCCGTCGATCCCGGGCTTGCGCTGGGTGTACAGGCCCCACCAGCGGAACCGGCCATGCAGGTCCTGGCCGGGGATGGCGTCAAAGCCCTCTTTGCAGTAAATGGACTCGATACGCTCGCGCACGTTAAGGCCGTCGTCTTCCTGTTTCCAGGTTTCGTTGGCGTTCAGGGGCGTTTTGCCGTCCACTTTCCACTGCCCGTGCGGCTTGGCGGCGGGTCGGGAGGGACGGGCCGGGCGCTTCGGGGCGGCGGGGTCCGCGGACGCTCCGGCTAGAGCTGTATCAGTCATGCATCGACTGTAGGTCCCGCCCGAATAGCGTCACAAAGACCCCGGAAACGCTAAGTCACCTAGGGAAATATTTCGTCACGAAACGCCGGACGGCCTTGAAGAAGCCACCCTGCTGTGCATCCGGCGCGGCTTTTGCGGGTGCCTGCACGGGTTCGCCGGCCGGCGCCCCAGCGGGTGCCTCAGCAGGTGTTTCGGTTGCGGCTTCGTGGGCCTTGGCGACGGCGGCGTCGTACCTTTCCAGCGCGATCCCGGCGAGCACCGGGGACGGCAGCAGCGGTTCCGTCACGAGGTCGGCCCCGGCCTTGGCGAGCTGGTCGTGGAAGAAGCCGGGCGCCAGGAGGTAGGAGGCAATCACCACGCGTCCGCCGATGTCCACGGCCCCTGCGGACTCCCCCGCCCCGGCACCGCCTTCCAGTTCCTCGCGAAGCATCGCGACGGCGTCGGGCACTGACGGCTTGGCAGAGGCGCCATAGGCGGCGACCATCCGGTTGGGCCGCAGCTCCTGCAGCTGGCCCAGCAGCTCCTCAACGCTTACGGCTGCTTTGGGGTTGGACGAGCCCGCGGCGGCCAGGACAATCACGTCGCGGTCCGTCACTCCGGCTTCGCGCAGGCGCTGGTCGAGCAGCGCGGCGAGGCGGGGATCCGGTCCGAGCGGGGCCGCTGCGGCACTGCCCGGACGGCTCTTCACGGCACGGGCGATGTCCACCTTCACGTGGTAGCCGACGCTCAGGAGCAGCGGCACCACGACCGCGGACTCGCCCTGCGGCAGCCCGGCCATCACGTCCACCAGGTCCGGCTCCTGGACGTCCACGTAGGCTTCCCGGACGTCCAGGCCCGGACGGAGGGCTGCGATGGCGTCGCGCAGGGCATTGACCTCCGCGGCGCCTTGTGTGCTGGACGTCCCATGGGCGCAGGCGATCATGATGGGGCTGTTCATAGGGGCTAGCGTAACGTTGGAGCCGCCCTGTCCGCCCTCTTTGAAACCGCCGGGACGCTCCATGACATTCCCTTTTGACATCGCCCTGGTGTGGCTGGACCTGGTGGGTGTCTTCTTCTTTGCAGTCTCGGGATCCCTCCTGGCTGCCCGGAAGCAGTTCGACATTGTGGGTTCGCTCCTGCTGGCCTCCCTCGTGTCCCTGGGCGGCGGCGTCATCCGCGACATCATCCTCGGCGCGACGCCCCCTGCCGCGTTCAGCAATCCCGCGTATCTTCTCCCGCCAATGCTGGCCACCTTCCTGGTGTACTTCCTGTTTTCCAGCGTGGAGCGCTTCACGTCGCTGCTGGTTCTGTTCGACGCCGGCGGGCTGGCACTGTTCTGCATCACGGGCACGCTGAAGGCGCTGTCTTTCGGGGTGAATCCCGTGGCGGCGGTGCTGCTGGGCGTTACGACAGCGGTGGGCGGCGGGCTGTTGCGCGACATCACCGCCAACGAAGTGCCGCAGTTGTTCAACTCGCGGGACCTCTACGCCCTGCCGGCCTTCAGCGGGGCCGCCCTGACCGCGGTGCTGTGGATCACCGGATCCTTTAATGCGGCGACGGCGTGTGTGGTGGCGGCCCTCGTTTTTGCCTTCCGGGTGGTGGCCTGGCGGCGCTCCTGGTACATCCCGCTGGCCGTCAACGGGTGGCACCGTGCAGGGGTTGACAGCGGCGAATCGCGGGCCCGCGATTAGCTAGGATATGAACCATGACTGACATGTTCCTCGAGAAATTCCGTGCGCTTGTTCCGAAGTATCTCGAAGACGAATGGCAGGAAGAGGACGGGCTGTCCCCCGAGGAACTGGACAAGGCCCTGGCCGACCACCAATTCCAGATTCCCCTGGTCCTCCGCGAGTTCTACCTGGCCATCGGCGGCTGCGAGGACCTGATGGAGGCCTACCACTACTTCTGGGATCCCGACGAGCTCGAAGTCGATGACGAAGGCTTCCTCATGTTCCTCGAGGATGAAGAAGAGGAATACACCTGGGGCTTCCGTGTAGGAGACCTCAGCGTCCCGGACCCCATCGTGTACCGCCGCAACAATGCCCGCGGCCAGTGGAAGTCCGAAGAAGGCACGTTCTCGGAGTTCGTGTTCGATATGTTCGAGTGGGCCTTCGAGGACGAGGAAGGCTAGGGTTTCCTGCAGCCTGTTCTGTACGTGACCGGAATGCGTGATTTATAGGCCAAGCGCTGGGCTGGCCCCTTGCTTTTCCGCCGGCCGGCTCCTTAAACGGCACCAAAAACTACGCAAACAGGTCAGTACCTTTGGCAGGACCAGCCAGGTACCGCCCGCCTCGCCACAGTTTCAGCACTGCCTGCACCTCGGCGACCATGACCTCTGGTGTGTGGACAACATCGTCGTAGTAGTAGCGCAGGACCAAGTAGCCATCGATAATACTGCGGTTGTTACGGCGCTGGTCCCGCTTCACAGAACGTGGCTCGAAATGGGTTGATCCGTCCGTCTCCACCACAAGGCAGTCCTCCACGAGGAAGTCCACTTCGCCGACACCTGGAATGTAGACATGTCTTCGAACCCGCAGCCCGGCCCGGGCGAAGTGCTCGTTGGCCAGAACCTCAAGCAACGAGTCCGCCCTGGGAATTACCAGCTCAAGCACTGAGCGCGCTTTGCCGTTCCGGCGCCCCTGGCATTTTGCGAAGAGGAACTCCAGTGAAATGTTTCCACCCCCTACCGCGGACTGGACCATCACAAGCGCTTCAAGGTCGGGGAGGCAGTGAAGTGCGTGAAGGAGGACGTCGGCCAGCCCAACCACCGGCAGCCAGGCGTGGCGTGGATGCGTGGGGCGCCCGTGGTCTTTCAGACCAGGAGTATTGGACGGATGGCTACGGGAGACATGGATGGATACAGGCCTGTTGAGCGTCCAGAGCCCATACACCGGCGCGGCCGAGACACAGGTCAGCCTGCCCCCTGCGGCCACGGCAGTAGTGAGGACGCCGGGAGCCGGTGTCGCATAAACGCCACGCCGCGCAGGAATCAGTATGCCCAGCGCAACTGCCTGCTTGACCGCTGTCCGGGTGAGGCCCGCGCTCTTCAGCTGGCTGGCACGAGCAACTCCGCCATGCCGATTGAGGTAGTCAGTGATGTCCACCACTTCAGGGTGTCGGTGGGGGCAACGTGCTGGGAGGGGCAGCCAGGGCTATGTGGACAGGCGCGGACTCATTGTTGGGAGTTACTCGGACCGGATTGCGTGACTTTTGGCGCACCCGACTGGTCCCGGCCCCGCCACTTCGCAAGAACATTGCCGGCCGCACCTATAAGTCACGCATTCAGGTCAGGAGCAGCGAATTTCAACGCGGAAAATGTGTGACACCGTCAGTAACAAAGGACTTGCATTTTGTGACAAAACTGTCATAGACTATTTCCGGATCCGCTAAACGCCTCCGGCGGGTCTGATGCGAACGGAGAGATAGCCTCGGTTCGCGGCAACGTATGACTCGTATCGTTGCTGCGGACCGGGGCTATTCCGTTTAAGGGCTGGCCCCGGGACGGCGAAGCAGGGATTAGCGGCGCAAGGGCAGCGTTGACCGCAACAAGCCCGGCACCACCAAAGGAGCCGGGCTTCGACAGCGACAAGTGTTAGCTGGCGCGCTCCACCACGGCCAGCGCGAAGTTGGACAGCGACTCCTTGACCACACCTTCAGGCAGCGGGGCAAGTGCGGCAATGGCCTCGTTCGCCCATTCCCGCGCAACAACCCATGATTCGGCAGTCACTGGGTGCTCGCGCAGGCCCGCCACCGCCTCGGCCAGGGCTTCGTCGGAAGTCAGGTCGCCGTCGATGAGCTTAAGAAGTTCGACGGCGGAGCGGTCACCGTTCGCAGCAGCCCTGCGGAGCAGCAGCACCGGCAGGGTGGGAACCCCTTCGCGCAGGTCGGTCCCCGGAGATTTGCCGGACTTAACCTTGATGCCGGTGACGTCGATGACGTCGTCGGCAAGCTGGAATGCCACGCCCACTTTTTCGCCGTACTCCACCAGGACCGACTCGTAGGCCGGATCGGCTCCGGCGAAAATCGCTCCAAGCTGGCCGGATGCCGCCACCAGGGAGCCGGTCTTGTCCGCAATGACCGAAAGGTAGTGCTCCACGGGATCTTCGTCCGGACGCGGCCCCACGGTTTCGTGCAGCTGGCCCAGGCACAACCGCTCGAAGGTACGGGCCTGGATTCCCAATGCCCGCGAGCCAAGTTCCGAGACCAAAATGGAGGCCCGGGCAAAGATCAGGTCACCGGTGAGGACCGCCACCGAGTTGCCCCACACTTCGTGGGCCGTGGGTGCACCGCGGCGGAACGGAGCGGAGTCCATAACGTCGTCGTGGTACAGGGTGGCGAGGTGGGTCAGTTCCACCACGACGGCGGCCTGCACCACGGCCGGAAGGGATGCGTCACCGAGGTGTGCGCAGAGGAGCGTCAGCAACGGCCGGATACGCTTGCCGCCGGCTTCCACAAGGTGGCGCGACGTTGCGTCCGCGAGCGGATCCGAGTTGGCAATGGCCTCGCGGAGCTTCTTCTCCACCCGGGCCAGGTTGTTGGTGATGGCCGGCCCCAGTTCAGCATCCCCGGCGATGGCGGCGAAACCGGCAGGCAGCTGCAAACCCGTTGCAATGGCAGTGGTGTTGAGGCTGGGTTCGGAGTCCGGCAGGCCGTGTCCGGCGTGCGTCCAGCTGTGGTCTGCGGGGTTGTTCACTGGTTAACCCTAACTTTTTGTTGCGGATACCGCTGATTCGAAACCGACTGGGTATTGGATGTGGCCGGAACCAGCGACTCCAGGACACGGATCACCCGGTCCTCAAAGCCCTTCGCCGAGGGGTCCGTGAGGTTGGCCAGGAGCGTGACCACGAACCGCATCAGCACCGGGATGGGCATGCCGGTGCGCAGCGCGAGTTTCATGACCGCAGGCTTGCCGATCAGCGCGGCGAAGGCCCGCCCCAGCGTGAAGTGGGATCCCCACTGCTCCCGCACATAGTCCGCGTATCTCGAGACGTGCGCGTCGGCGTCGTAGGTTCCGCTGGAGGACACCGAGCGCGAGGAGGCGTCGATAATGAACTCGGCAGCGAAGCGTGCGGACTCCATGGCGTAGGAGATGCCCTCGCCGTTGAACGGGGAGACCATTCCGCCGGCGTCGCCCAGCAGGAGCAGACCGGGCGAGTAGTGCGGGGTGCGGTTGAAGCCCATGGGCAGGGCAGCGCCACGGATTTCGCCCACCTGGTTTTCCGGCGTGAAGCCCCAGTCTGCGGGCATGCCTGCGGTCCACTCGCGGAGGACCTGCTTGTAGTCGAGCTTGCCGAATTCCTTGGAGGAGTTCAGGATGCCGAGGCCCACATTGGACGTGCCGTCGCCGACGCCGAACACCCAGCCGTAGCCGGGCAGCAGCTTGCCGTCGCGGCCGGGAAGCTCCAGCCAGCCTTCCATCCAGTCGTCGTCGGTGCGCGGCGAGGTGAAGTAGGTGCGGACCGCCACGCCAAGGGGGCGGTCGTCGCGCTTTTGGATGCCGAGGGACACGGCTGTGCGGGTGGAGTTTCCGTCGGCGGCGAGTACGACGTCGGCACTGAACGTGCGCGTCTCCCCCGTCTTGCGTCCGGACTCGTCAAGGACGGCGGCCAGGACGCCGGTGACCCGGCCGTCGTCGTTCCGAAGGGCTTCCGTGACGCTGTGCCGTTCGAGGATTTCGGCGCCGGCAGAATGGGCGTGGCGTGCCAGTTCCTCGTCGAAGCCCAAGCGGGTGCGGATGAGACCGTACTGCGGAAAGTCGGAAACCTCCGGCCAGGGCAGTTCGATGGTCCGCCCGCCCGCGATCAGGCGCAGGCCCTTGTTGCGGCGCCAGCCGTCTCCCTCAGGATGCGGCAGGCCGAGCCTCTGGATTTCGCGGACAGCGCGGGGCGTGAGGCCGTCGCCGCAAACCTTTTCGCGCGGAAAGCTCGTCTTCTCCAGCACCGTGACGTCGATGCCGGCCTTGGCCAGGTAGTACGCAGCGGTGGAGCCGGCCGGCCCCGCGCCGACTATCAGTACCTTCACAGGTCAGCGGGTGATGTTGCGGCGCAGCTTGGCCACCGGGCCTTTGCGCGCAGCGATCGCGGCAGCTGCTCCATCCGGGCCACCAGCCGTTGACTCCGGAGCTTTGAACGCGCGATGCACCGCCACAATGCCACCCGAGAGGTTGCGGTAGGTGACGTTGTCCCAGCCCGTATCCTGCAGCCACGCTGCCAGGTGGTCCTGGTCCGGCCAGGCACGGATGGACTCGGCCAGGTAAACGTAGGCGTCCGGGTTGGAGGCGGCCTTGACGGCGATGGCTGGCAGGGCGCGCATGAGGTATTCGGTGTACATGGTGCGCCACAGCGGAACCACGGGCTGCGAGAACTCGGCGATGACCAGGCGGCCGCCGGGCTTGGTGACGCGGAGCATCTCCTGCAGCGCCTTCTTGGGCTCATTAACGTTGCGCAGCCCAAAGGAAATGGTGGTCCCGTCGAAGGTGTTGTCGGCGAACGGCAGGTTGGTGGCGTCCCCGGCGATGAAGTCGATGTCAGGGCGGCGGCGCTTGCCTACCTTGAGCATTCCGAGGGAGAAGTCGCAGGCCACCACATCTATGCCTGCATCGGCATACGGCTCGCTGGACGTGCCCGTTCCGGCAGCAAGATCCAGCACGCGCTGGCCCTTGGCGGTTTCCATCGCGTCCACCACGACCTTGCGCCAGCGGCGCGTCTGCCCCAGGGACAGGACATCGTTGACGACGTCGTATTTGGGGGCGACGTCGTCAAACATCGTGGCTACTTCGTCCGGACGCTTATCCAAGGATGCTCGGTTCACCATGTCATTGTCTCAAATGTTCAGGAGGGTCCGGACCAGGCCCCGGTCCAGCACTCCCCCGGCGGTCCTGCGGAGCTGCCGGAGGAACTCCCTGGCGTCCTTCTACGCTGCCCCTGCAGTAGAAAGCAGTACTGTGGAGCAATCATGACCAGCACCTTCCGCACCTTGACAATCCCCCTTGATGGCCAAAAATTCGGCGGGGGGCTGCCGTCGTTTCTGGTCCGCGACGATGTCCTCTGCTGGACGCGCCGGGAGGCCGGACTGGTGGGCTTCGGCGAGATCGCCCGCTTCACCGCCACCGGCCCGGAACGCTTCCTGGAGGCCGACATCTGGTGGCGCCACCTGGTCCTCGAAGCCGACATCGCGGACTCCGTGGAACTCCCCGGCACCGGCCCGGTGGCATTTGGTTCTTTCGCCTTCTCCAAGACTTCAGCCCACGAGTCGCGCCTGATTGTGCCCGAGATCGTGGTGGGCGTCCGCGACGGCCGGGTCTGGCTGACCCAGCTGACGTTCGACGACGGCCAGCTCACCGAGGCGGGCGCCCTCGCCGCGTTGGACCGCTGGCTGGGTAGTGCTTCCGCCGGTGGAACCACGACGGCGGGAAGCACTGCGGCGGAAAGCTCGACGGCGGCAGCGGACTATGCCGGGGACGGCACCCCTGCTACAGCGCATGGCAAGGCGGGCGGCGCCGTCGTACGCCCCTTGCCTCTTGCGGCCGGCGCAACCCTGCACACGGGCTCGCTGAGCGAGCAGGACTGGATGGCCGCCGTTGCCGCGGGCGTGGCGGAAATCAGGACGGGCGCGCTGGAGAAGCTGGTGCTGGCACGCGATGTCGTGGCCACTGTCCCCTCGGGCGTGAACGCTGCGCAGGTGCTGCGCGAGCTCGCCAGCCGGTACCGGGAATGCTGGACCTACGGAGTGGACGGGCTGGTGGGTGCCACGCCGGAGATGCTGATCCAGGTGGAGGGGCGGACGGCACAGGCACGCGTGCTGGCAGGCACTTTGGACCGCCGCGATGCGCACGGCGAGGACGGCCTTCCCATGGATTACGCCACGCGTGTGCTGGCGGGATCGGAGAAGCAGCGGCACGAGCACGAAATCGCGATCCAGTCGCTGACCTCCCAGCTGGCGCCGTTCTCCGAGGCGATGAACGCCCACGACGAACCTTTCATCCTGGAGCTGCCAAATGTCTGGCACCTGGCGTCGGATGTTAAGGCCGAGCTGGCCGAGGTGGAGGGGCACGTTCCCACCTGCCTGGCGCTGATCAATGCCCTGCACCCCACCGCGGCAGTCTGCGGAACCCCCACCCAGGTGGCCGGGGCGCTGATCCGCAAGCTGGAGCACCTGGACCGCGGGCCGTACGCCGGGCCGGTGGGGTGGCTGGACGCCGCCGGAAACGGAGAATGGGGCATCGCCTTGCGGGGTGCCGTCATCGAGTCCCGCGACACGGTCCGGCTATATGCCGGCTGCGGAATAGTCGACGGCTCGCTGCCAGAGGCAGAGCTCGCCGAAACGTGGGCGAAGTTCCGGCCGATGCTGGAGTCGCTCGGAATCAGCAGCTAAGACACATTCCGGCAACAAGTCCGGAATACAAGACACCGCCGCTTCCCCTAGGCTTGAAAACAGCTGTAACTTAGTTATCCAATAGTGAATCTAAGTTTCCTGTGATGCACATCTCGTAATCGGCGCTACACTATGAACCGATTTAGTACCGCATACTCCTGCAACAAAAGGTAAGAAACATGCAGCTCACGTCCCTGGCCACGGCCAAAATCACCGCCAAGGCAGCAGCACTGTTCGCCGTCGGCGCCCTCACCCTCACGGCCTGCGGCGGCGGAAGCTCCACTCCGGCAGCTTCCGAAGGCGGCATCCAGCTCATCAACGCCGGCAAGCTCACTGTGTGCTCTGACATCCCCTACGAGCCTTTCGAATTCGAGAAGGACGGCCAGACGGTCGGCTTCGACGTCGACATCGCCAAGGAGCTCGCCAAGGACTTCGGTGCCGAACTGAGCATCGTGGACAGCTCCTTCGAGGCCATCGAGACCGGCACCGCGCTCACCCAGTGCGACCTCGGCATCTCCTCCATCTCCATCACGGACACCCGCAAGTCCGTCATGGACTTCTCCACCCCGTACCTGGATGACGACCTGGCCCTGGTAGCCAGCGAGGAGTCCGGCATCAACGGCCTGGCCGATGCCAAGGGCAAGAAGGTGGGCGTCCAGCAGGCCACCACCGGCGCGGACTACGCGCAGGAGCAGGGCATCGACGCCCAGCAGTTCGAGGACACCGGCCTCCTGGTGCAGGCCCTTGAGGCCGGCACCATCGACGCAGCCCTGGGCAACCAGTCCGTCCTGGGCTACGCAATCAAGGACCAGCCCAAGTTCAAGAGCGTTGAGGAATTCGCCACCGGCGAGCAGCTGGGCATCTCCATCAAGAAGGGCAACAGCGCCATGGCTGAGAAGGTCAACGGCACGCTCAAGCGCCTGACCGACGACGGCTCCCTCGAGAAGTTCAAGACCACCTGGTTCGGCGAAACCGCCAAGTAGCCAAAGACCGCCAAGTAGTCGCCGTGCAGGCCTGAGGCTCCCCCGCCTCAATTCGGTCACGGCCCTGAGAACTACGCAGCCGGGGCCCCGGACGAGCTGTACCGCAGTCCGTCCGGGGCCTCTGCCGCGCACAACGAATGTGAGCAACCCATGGCAATGACCGCACGTCAGCGAGCCAGAGTAAGCCTGTATGTCCAGGCCGGAATCTTTGTTGTGGCCATCGCCGCGCTGATCCTGGCCACCGACTGGGAGACCATCGGCAACAGCGTCTTCAACTTCGCCAAGATCGGTCCCATGTTCCCCGGCATCTTTGTGACCGGCTTGGTGAACACCCTGATCTACACTTTCCTCGGCTTTATCGTGGGCCTCTCCGGCGGTCTGCTGCTGGCCCTGATGAAGCTTTCCAGCTTCCCGCTGTACCGCTGGATCGCCACCGGGTACATCGAATTTTTCCGCGGCATCCCTGCCCTGCTGGTCTTCATCGCCTTCGGCTACGGCGTCCCGCTGGCATTCGGCGTTTCCTGGAACATCACCGTGATCGTGATGGTTTCCCTCGGCATGGTGGCCTCGGCCTACATCGCCGAAACCCTCCGCGCAGGCCTGCAGGCCGTACCAAAGGGCCAGCTCGAAGCAGCCCGCTCCCTGGGCATGCCGCAGTGGCGCGCCATGGTTACCATCGTCATCCCGCAGGCGTTCAAGATCGTCCTGCCGCCCCTGACCAACGAGGTCATCCTGCTGACCAAGGACTCCTCGCTGATCTACGTCCTGGGCCTCACCGCCTCCCAGTACGAGCTCACCAAGTTTGGCCGCGACGGCATCTCCAGCCTCGGCGCAGGCCTGACCCCGCTCCTGGTGGCCGGTGCCTTCTACCTCGTGATCACCATCCCCCTGAGCTTCCTGGCCCGGAAGTTCGAAAGCCGCACCGCGCGGTCAAACCGATAGGCAGCGAAGACCATGAACGACGTCGTAAACAACTCCCGCGGTGGCACGGCAACCGTCCATGCCGCCGGCGTGGAGATCAAGGACCTGCGAAAGTCCTACGGATCCAATGAGGTGCTGAAAGGCATCAGCCTGGACGTGGCCCCCGGCGAAGTGGTGTGCCTGATCGGGCCGTCCGGCTCCGGCAAGTCCACCCTGCTGCGCTGCGTGAACCTGCTTGAGCAGCCCAACCAGGGCAGCATCCACGTGGGCGGCTTTGAGGCGACCGATCCCGATGTGGACATCGACAAGATGCGCCGCAAGGTGGGCATGGTGTTCCAGCAGTTCAACCTGTTCCCGCACCTGGACGCCAAGCGCAACTGCTCCATCGCCCAGACGAAGGTCCTCAAGAGGTCCCAGGCCGAGGCGGACAAGGTGTCCATGCACAACCTGGAGCGCGTGGGACTCGGACACCTTTCGGACCGTTTCCCCGACCAGCTCTCCGGCGGCCAGCAGCAGCGTGTGGCCATTGCCCGCGCGCTGAGCATGGACCCGGAACTGATGCTCTTCGATGAGCCCACCTCGGCGCTGGACCCCGAGACCGTGGGTGACGTCCTCTCCGTTATGCGGAACCTCGCCAAGGAGGGCATGACCATGCTGGTGGTGACCCACGAGATGGGCTTCGCCCGCGAAGTGGCCGACCGCGTGGTGTTTATGGACGGCGGCGTTGTAGTGGAGGAAGGCGTGGCCGAGCAGGTCATTTCCGCCCCCACCCAGGCACGCACCAAGGAGTTCCTGCGCCGCGTGCTCGATCCGACGCACATCGATATCGAGGAGTAACCCTCCTCCCGTATCGACACACAGATTCCCTGGCGCCGCGGACGCAGCGCCAGGGAATTTTTGCGTCAGGGGTAGCTTGCGCGTTCGCCACTTATGGGAAGGCGTACGACGGCGGCACGCGCCTCTTGCGCGTGCATTTACTTCCGCGGTGCCGCGGCACACAATAGGTCCCACTACAGCCCTGGCTCAGCAGCGTGCTGCCCATCTGACGTGCCGGCCCGCCCGGGCCGGCCAATAGAGGAGCGCCGGCATGACAGATCCGACAACCCCGTCCTCCGCGATATCTGGCCGCGCTGCGCGGCTGGCATCCATCCCCTCTTTCCAGCGCGTTGACACCTTCTTCACGGCGGCCAGCCTGCGCCGGAAGGGCCAGTCGGAGATCTGTGATTTTACTTTCGGCAACCCGCACCAGATGCCGCCCGACCGGTACGTCAATACGTTGCGGGATGCCCTTACGCCGCAGCACGACCAGTGGTTCGCGTACCAGACCAACGGCGAGGCTGCCCGGGAGGCTGCCGCGGAATCCCTTCAGCGGCTGCTGGATGTGCCGTTCCGGACGGAGGACATCTATCTGACCACCGGAGGTTTTGCCGCCATCGCCCTGGCTTTGAAGACGGTCAGCGATCCGGGTGATGAAGTCATTTTCAGCCTGCCGCCGTGGTTCCTGTACGAGCCGCTGATCCTTGAAGCAGGTCTCGTCCCGGTGAAGGTGAAGGTCAGCACGGCAACGTTCGACCTGGACCTGGACGCGATCGAGTCTGCCATCACGGTGCGCACCAGGGTTGTGATCATCAATTCGCCCAACAATCCCACCGGGCGGATCTATCCTCCCGAACTGCTGCTCCGGCTGGCGGAAATGCTGGAGGCGGCCTCGGTGAGGATCGGCAGGCGGATCTACCTGGTCTCGGACGAGGCCTACAACCGGATTGTGTTCGATGGCCACCGCTTCCACAGTCCCGTGGAGTTCTATGCGCACACGCTGCTGGCCTATTCCTACGGCAAAACCCACCTCTCGCCGGGGCAGCGGGTGGGCTATCTCGCGCTGCCGCCCACTATGCCGCACCGGGAGGAGATGCGCCCCGCCATCACCGGCCTGCAGGTGGCGATGGGCTGGGTGTACCCGAACGCCCTGCTGCAGCACGCGCTTCCGGAACTGGAGAAGTTCACCATCGACGTGGGCCAGTTGCAGCGCCGCCGGGACCGGCTCGTTGATGCGCTGGGCGGCATGGGTTATCGCGTCCATCGGCCGGAGGGCACGTTCTACCTTTTTGCCACCTCCCCCATTCCGGACGACGAGGCGTTCACCGAGTCGCTCGTCCGCCGGGATGTCTTCGTTTTCCCGGGCGTACTGTTCGAGACACCGGGCTTCTTTCGGATCTCCCTTACGGCCAACGAGGACATGATCGAGCGCAGCCTGCCTGCATTCGAGGCTGCAATGAAAGAAAGCATGGACAGGAGCGGGACATGAGCGAACGGACCTATCCCCACGGTGTCCTGTGCTGGATCGACACGGAGCAGCCGGACGTAGACGCGGCTGCTGAGTTCTACGGCGGACTCTTTGGCTGGACCTTCGAGGATGTAATGCCGCCCGGCGAGCCGGGCAGGTATCTGATAGCGAAGCTGGACGGCCGCGATGCCGCCGGGATAGCCAGCGGCGAGGAGGGAACGGCGTGGAACACCTACATCGCCGTCGATGACGCCGACGCCGCAGTCCGGCGGCTGGTGACCGCCGGCGCCAAGGTGCTGGCCCCGCCGGCAGACGCGGGAGAAGGCGGCCGCGGAGCGTTGCTGACCGATCCGGAAGGGGTCGATTTCCGCATCTGGCAGCCGAAGCGGCGACTGGGGGCGCAGGCGGTCAATCAGCCGGGGGCCTGGAATTTCAGCGACCTGCATACGGCTGACCCCAGCGGGGGTATTGCGTTCTACGAGAACGCGTTCGGCTGGCAGGTGGACGACGTCGGCTTCGGGCTGATGGTTCGCCGGCCGGGTTATGGCGACCACCTTGAGGCGACCATCTACCCGGACATCAGGACCCTGCACGCGGAAATCGCCGCCCCACCCGGGTTCGATGACGCGATCGCCTGGGTCGTAGCAACTGCCGCCGGCGAACCGCCGCGCTGGCACGTGACGTTCGCCGTTGCCGACCGGGACCAGGCTGTTGCTGACGCTATCCGGCTGGGGGCCGAAATCCTTCGGCAGTACGACACCGGGTGGACGCGGGAGGCATTGATCCGGGACCCGCAGGGAGCAACGTTCAGCGCCAGCCAGTTCACGCCGCCGACGGGCTGAGTGGCGCCCCGGCAACTGCAACAGCACCGGAAAGCCTGCGGCTAAAGGGCACAGCTTGGTTGTTTGGCAGGGCTTATGTTCCAGCGCGTACTGCAACGATCTGGAAGGTCAGGTCGAAGTAGCGGCCCACCAAGCCCCTCGAACCTGTGATGCCGAACGAACAACGGTCCAAGTGGGTTGTTCGCGCCGTCACGTGAACCTGGCCAGGAATTGGGGTTTCCCAGGACAGAACCGTGACCTCCACGGTTGCTTCCACTCCGTGCATGGCCACAATCCCGGCAAGAATTAGGGCACCTCCGTCCTGGCGAGTTTGCGTGGAAGAGAACGCGATGCGGGGAAAGGCGGCCACATCGAGGAGGCCCCGGCCTTTCACGTCGCGGTCGCGGCGCTCATTTGCGGAGTTGAAACTGGCCGGGTCGATGGTGGCATTGGCTCTGCTCTCCGCCAATGTCGACGAGACAGTCAGCAGTCCAGAGGAGATGGTGAAGTCGGCGCGAACCCTTCCGAGGCCGAACATGTGCCGGCAGGCGTAGGTGAGGCTTGAGCGGTTGGGGTCGATCCAGTAAGTGCCGGCTTCCGGCAGCGTTGGGACTTGTGTGACTGATTGCGTGGTCATGGGATGTTCCTTAGGGCTTGGCCAGCTTCCCCCGGCGCCGGCCAGTTGCTGATGTGTCAGCAACTTTGCTCCTGTTATGCTGACATGTCAACAACTATTTGATTTCTCCAGGGATGGGATGCATCTTGGCCGAGTATCACCGCCTTACCCGGGACGAAGAGGAAGTGTGGTTCGCCTACATCCTTTTCAGCCGGCAACTGGCAGCCGGGATGGAGAGGCAGCTGGCTGGCAGCGGCGTATCAGGCGCTGACTACCAGATGCTCGCTCCCCTTGCCGAAGCCGGCGCCGCCGGAATGCGCGCCCGGGACCTTGGACACAGTGCCGGCTGGGACCGCAGCCGGCTTGCCCATCAGCTGCGGCGGATGGAGGAACGCGGCCTCGTCACCCGGGAGCAGGCGCCCGATGATGCCCGCGGGGTGGTCATCCATCTGACTGCAGCCGGGCGGGCGGCGCTGCGCACGGCGTCACCGGGGCACCTGGAGTGGGTCCGGGAGAACTTCCTGGACCTGTTGACGCCTGCGGAACGGAAGACGCTGGTTAAAGTCTCCGAGCGGGTTATGGCGAAACTCGAGCCGGAGTCCGGCTCCTAGCGCGCAAGCACTCCCCCGACTGCGGCGGCGACGGCCTCTTTGATCCGGCCGTGCAGGGCGCGCAGTCCGTGCCGGTCCGTTCGGACTTCCACGATGCTGCGGCCTTCGATCGGTTGCGCGAGCGCCTCGGCGAGTGCCGCCGTCGTACTTACCGAGCAGTGCCCGACGCCGTACGCTGCAGCAAGTGCCGCGATGTCCACTGTATGGGGGGTGCCGAAGAGGCGCTCGACGGCGTCGCCGTACGTCCCCGCCTCGCGCACCGCACCGTGCTCCAGGAGATCGAAGATGGCCCCGCCGGCGTCGTTGAGCACCACGATCCGCAGCTGCGGCTGCTCCTCGCCTGTGCCGAGAAGGAGCCCGCCGGCGTCGTGCAGGAAGGTGACGTCGCCCAGCAGGACGGTGGTTTCCTGCCGCCCGCCGAGCGCAATGCCGGTGGCAGTGGAAATGGTGCCGTCGATCCCGGCAAGGCCGCGGTTGGCATAAACGGTGGCGGCCGGTTCAGGGGCCGGCAGGCCGGCCAGGTCCACGTCGCGGATTCCGTTGGAGGAGCCAAGCAGCAACTGGCCCTTGGCGTGTTCCCACACCAGCGACCCGACGGCCGGACCCGTGGCGGGCGCTTCCTCAGCCAAGATACGGTCCAGCGCGTGCTGGGCCGCCGATCCAGCGAGCAGCCAGGTGTCCAGCCACGTGGACGGCCCGCGACCGGCGAAATCTGCCAGGTCCGCAAGGCTTTCCAGGGGCAGCTCAGTGCGCCGGCCGGGCTCGTACCAGGCCACCGGGACCGGCTGATAAAGAGCTGCCTGGACGTCGGCCCGGGCCAGCAGGGCTGCGACCGGCCGGGACAGCGTGGGCCGCCCGAACAGCACCACGCGCTCAATTGGCATTGCTGCCCCGGCTCCGAAGTGCTCCAGCAGCAGACGGTACGGCCCCACCGCGTTTGGCCCGAAACGGGCATTGGAGGACGGCTCCGCCAGCAACGGCAGGCCGTGGGCGCGGGCGAAGGCCTCGGCGACCGGGCCGGCGTCGTGCCCGGCAAGCACCACGGTGCGCCGTTCGGGCAGGTCCTCTGATGCGGGCGGCAGGTTCATCACGAGCGGGTCGCTGGCCAGCCGGTACCGGGGCCGTTCTGCCGCCGTTGGCAACTTCGCGCCTGCCTCCGGAACCAGCGGATCGCGAAAGGCCAGATTAAGCTGCACGGGACCGGGGGGCAGATCGGGGAACGCGCCGGTGGCCGCCGAAAGCCCCGTCCGGATGGCGCGTTCGGGGTCGGTGCCGGCGGGGATGTCGACGGCGAAGCGCACCTGGTCTCCGAAGATGTCGGGCTGGATGGTGGTCTGGTTGGCGCCGGTGCCGCGCAGCTCGTCTGGCCGGTCAGCGGAGAGGACGACCAGCGGGACGGCCGCGTGGTTGGCCTCCATCACCGCCGGCAGCAGGTTCCCGACGGCGGTCCCGGACGTCGTGAGGACGGCGGCCGGGGAGCCGGTGGACAGGGCCAGGCCCAGCGCGGTGAAGCCGGCGGAACGCTCATCGATGCGGACCAGCAGCTCCACCCTCCCCTCAGCCGACGCTTCAGCCAGCGCGTAGGCAATGGGAGCAGAACGGGAACCGGGCGATACCACCACATGCTGCACACCGCCGTCGACCAGGACCCCAACGGCGATCCGCGCGGCTGCCACAGCGCTCAACCCAGGGGCGGCACCGGAAGACCCTGCGGGGAATGTGCCCGCTTGCGGGGAGCCGAAGGGGGAAGCGTCTGGGTGGAAGGCGTCGGGGGTGGAATCGTTCTGCGAAGTCACCAAACCAGTCTGCCACCCCCGACGCTCTCTCACTCCCCGCACGAAACCCCAAACGCCCCATAACCTCCTGCACGAACTCGCCGACGCTCTATCACTTGATGCGCCTTAAGCCGGAACGCTCTATCACTCTCCTGAAGAGAGTGATAGAGCGTTCTGGATTTTCCCGCGTTAAGTGAGAGAGCGTCGCAGGGCGGGAGGGGGCTTAGGCGTCCGTGCGGAACACCTGGATCACGGACGGACGCGGCGCACGCGCCTGGCCGCGAGTCGGCGTCGTGCCTGCCGCTACGTAGTCCGGGAAGAAGGAAACCTGCGCGTCGAACGATCCGTCCTCGCCCGGGTGCTGCACGGCAACAAACACGGTGCGCTCCTCGTCGTGGATGATCGGGCCGCAGGTTTCGCCGTCACGCGGGACGGCAAGGAACTGCTCCACCTTGCCCCGCTCCGCGCCGTCCAGGGTGACCTTGAACAGGCCATCCGCCCGGCCGATGCCGGAGGGGGCGCCGTCGGTGGAAATCCAGAGGTTGCCAACGGAGTCGAACGCGAGGTTGTCCGGGCAGGAGATGGGCGAGACCTTGTCAACCGGGAAGCCGGAGAAGTAGGTGACGTCGCCCTGAGCCGGATCGCCGCACACCATCAGCAGGTTCCAGCTGAACGTGGTGGAGGTCTGGTCCCCCGTTTCGGTGATCTCCACGATGTGGCCGTCGCGGTTCTGGTTGCGGGGGTTGACCTCCGTGGCCCCTTCGTTGGACCCAACACCGCGGTTGGAGTTGTTGGTGCATGCCACGTAGACCTTGCCGGTGTGCAGGCTCGGCTCCACGTCCTCGCAACGGTCCATTTTGGTGGGGCCAACCTTGTCGGCGGCCAGGCGGGTGTACACCAACACTTCCTCAACGGACATCCCGGGAACTGCGGACTTGCCATCAACCACCAGCGGGAGCCACTCGCCGATGCCGTCGAAGGCGCCGTCGGCGGGAACAGCACCGGTTCCGGTGATGTCCGCGGCCGGTGAGTTGCCCGTGAACCGGGCCACGTAGAGGCTGCCGGCGGACAGCAGGGTCATGTTGTGCTTGCGGTCGCCTTCGCGGTACTTGTCCTTGGAGACGAACTTGTAGAGGTAGTCGAAGCGCTCGTCGTCGCCGGAGTAGGCCACGACATGTCCGGACTTGGCGATGATGACGTTGGCGCCCTCGTGCTTGAAACGGCCCAGCATGGAGTGCTTCTTTGGGGTGGAGTCGGGGTCGAAGGGGTCGACTTCCACGATCCAGCCGAATCGGTTGGCCTCGTTCTCGTAGCCAGGCTTCCGGGTGTCCCAGCGGTCCTCGTCCAGTTCCCACTGGCGGGCGGTGGGCTTGGACGTGATGCCGTAGCGCTTATCGCCGGCAGAGGTGCCCTTGCCAACGAAGTAGCCCTGGAAGTTTTCCTCGCCGGACAGGATGGTGCCCCACGGGGTGGTGCCGCCGGCGCAGTTGCCCAGCGTGCCCTTGATGAAGCGGCCGGCGGGGTCCTCAGCGGTCTTGAGCAGCGATGAGCCCGCCGCAGGCCCTGTTAGCTCGTAGACAGTGTTGTTCAGGAAGCGGCGGTTCAACTCCGCACCCTTGACGTAGGTCCACGGCTTGTTTTTGTTCTTGCGCTCCAGCTCCACCACGGAGAGTCCGTGTGCGGCTGCCCCCACAGCACGCATCTGGTCAGCGGGCATGGTGGCCGGGAACATGATGTTCTCGTTCGTGTACTCGTGGTTGGAGAAGAGAACCGCGCGGCGGCCCTTGCTGCCCGGGATCTCCAGGATGTCCGTGTAGTCGTTGTTGTAGCCGAACTGCTTCTCCTGCGCGGCGGCCGTCTGGTTGTTCAGGTCGAACTCCGGCGCATCGTTGAAGATGGGATCGCCCCAACGGATGACCGGCTGCCAGGTAAAACCTTCGGGGACGGTGACGGCGTCCACGGCGGCATCAATCGACGGGATGGCCGTGAACTGGAGCTTGGACTTGCCGAAGCCTTCCTTCACGGCCTTGGATAGGCCCGCGGCGCTGGCGGATTCAGGCGAAGTGACGGCACTGCCGAGGACGACGGCGAGCGCACCGGCGGCGCCGAAGCCCAGGGCGGCGCGGCGGGACATGGTGGCGGAGGCGATGTCGCGGAAGTAGCTGTTGGAGCTGGTGTTGCAGACATCGCCGGCGCAGGCGTTGTCGCACTTCAGCGCGCAGGTGACGGCACTGCGCTTGCCCTTGGTATGGCCGAGCATCGGCAGCAGGGTGAACTTGCGGGCAGTCGTTTCAGACATGGGGGCCTTCCAGGGTGTTTCTATGAGGTCCCGCCCACCCTGTCAGCCGGTTTCTACGGGCAGCAGTCACCAAGGTGAAGTTCCGGTGAACCGCTTGTGACCTGCAGGAATGTGCGTCCGCCCAAGAGCCCCGGAAGGTGATGGAGCATCCGCCAGAAAGGCCCGGAAGGTGATCGAGCGCCGCCGAAAAGGCCCGGAAGGTGATCGAGCGTCCGCCGAAAAGGCCCGGAAGGTGATGGAGCGTCCGAAAAAAGGGCCCATCAAGTGAGAGAGCGTCTCAGGTGGCGAGGAGGGCGTGGACGCGGGAGAGCCGGGCCAGCCACCAGTCCCGCCGTTCGGGGGAAGCCGCATACTGCTCAAGCAGTCCGGCGTCGGCGGCCACATCGCGGAGGCGAATGGCGCCGTCGTCGGCCACCAGCGGATCCGTGGTGATGTCCGATTCGAACAGGGACACTGTTCCCAGCCCGCAGGCATACGGCAGTTCCGGAAGCGCCGCCGCCAGGGCCAGGCCGGCGCGGATCCCCACCGAGGTGTCCAGCGCTGAGCTCACGACGGCGGGAAGCCCGGCCTGCGCCACGATGTCCAGGGCGCGCCGCACTCCCCCGAGCGGCGCCACCTTGACCACGATGAGGTCGGCCGCGCCGGCACGCGCCACGCGCAGGGGGTCCGATTCCTTGCGGACACTCTCGTCCGCCGCGATCAGCACAGGTGTTCCGGCAGCCCGCAAGGCACGCCGCACCTCGGACAGCCCGTCAATTGTGGGCACCGGCTGCTCTGCGTACTCGAGCTTAAACTCGGCCAGCCGCGTGAGGGCCTCAACGGCGGACGGCACATCCCAGCCTCCGTTGGCGTCCACGCGGACGGCCGCTTCCGGCAGGGCGGAGCGGACGGCGGCGAGGCGGGCGGCGTCGTCGTCGAGCGTCTGGCCGCGCTCGGCAACCTTGACCTTCACGGCGTCCACCCTGCCAAAGCGCGCCAAAATCTCCGGGACCCGGTCGGCGGCCACAGCGGGAACGGTCGCGTTGACGGGAATTTCCGAACGCAGCGGCGCGGGGAAGCCGGACCAGGCGGCCTCGATTGCGGCGGCCAGCCACCGGGAGGCCTCGGCGTCGCCATACTCGGGGAACGGGCAGAACTCACCCCATCCGGCCGGTCCCTCCAGCAGCAGGGACTCGCGCTCCATGATGCCGCGGAACTTCACGCGCATGGGCAGGCTCACCACGTGCGCGCCGGCCAGCAGTTCGCCAAGGTCAGGCATTCTCACGGTCGGCGGCACAGTCATGGACCCCACTGTACAAGTGGAGGGCGGGGATCCCTTCCAATGCATATCCATATGGATATATGATGAGCGCATGGCACGGGCAGCGACCACCACCGACACCTTCAATGCGGTAGCCGAACCCCGACGCCGGGAAATCCTGGACGCCCTCACGCAGGGCGAGCGCCCGGTGAACGAGCTGGTGGAACTTCTTGGCCTGGCCCAGCCGCAGGTCTCGCGGCACTTGCGTGTGCTGCGGGAGGTAGGGGCAGTGGACGTGCGGGATGAGGGCCGGCAGCGGCTGTACCGGCTCAACCCGCTGGCGCTGAAACCCATCCACGAATGGGTCTCCGGCTACCGGCACCTCTGGGACGAGCGCTTCGAACTGCTGGAAGACGTGCTCGCCGACCTCAAACAGGAAGACACGCAAGGCAAAGGATCAGGGCAATGACACAGACAAGCACCATGGACGTGACCTTTCCCAGCGACCGGGAAATCCTCATCACCCGGACCGTCAACGCGCCCCGGCACCTCGTGTACAGGGCCTGGACCACACCCGAGCTGGTCAGGAAGTGGTGGGCCGGGCGCCGGGGCGAGGTGACCGTGGCGGAGATGGACTTCCGGGTAGGCGGGGCCTGGCGCTACGTGATGGTGGCGCACGGTGAATTCGAGGTGGCGTTCCACGGGATGTACCGCGAGATCCTGCCCAACGAACGGATTGTGCACACGGAAATCATGGAGACTCCGGATGCGGCCCCGGACAGCGAGGAAGGGGCCGTGCTGAACACCGTCACCTTCAGCGATGCCGACGGCGGGGCCACCTTGGTCAGTATCC
This sequence comes from Arthrobacter sp. Z1-9, assembly GCF_054792695.1. Classification (NCBI taxonomy): domain Bacteria; kingdom Bacillati; phylum Actinomycetota; class Actinomycetes; order Micrococcales; family Micrococcaceae; genus Arthrobacter; species Arthrobacter sp. Z1-9. The sequence continues at coordinate 3,139,413 of NZ_CP096456.1, forward strand.
GCACGGACGCGGGCAGCAAGGAACTGCGGGACATGATTGCCGGGTCCGGCATGGAAGGCGGCGTGCGCGAGCAGTTCGAACTTCTCGAGGAACTCGCCCGGAACCTGAGTTAACTGCCACGGGGCCCAGCCCGCCCGGGGGCGCCGGCACATGCGGCGGGATCCCAGCTTTCTGTGACAACCTTGAAGCGATGACTTCTCAACGGCAGGCACAGATCAGGACCCCAGCACGCCCCGCTCCCGGGTCGGGCTTCCTGTTCGTGCTCGCCACCCTGGCCTGCGTTGCAGGGCTGATGGCCACGTACTACTACTTCGTCCAGACCACCACGGGTCAGTTCATCGACGAGTCCGCGCTGGTCGAAGCCGTCGATATCCACGGGCCGGCAGGCAAGGCCAGCACCAGGTTCCTGGACCTGCTGCCCACCATCTCCCTGGTGATGGCCGCCGTCGTGGTGCTCTTTGTCACGGTGATCCGGAAGCGCTGGACGGAAGCCGGCATCGCCGTGGCTGCGTGCATAGGCGCGAATATTGCCACCCAGGTCCTGAAGGACGTGCTGCCCGCCCGGCCGGACAAGGGCGTGGTGACGCTTGAGCTGAACTCGCTGCCGTCCGGGCACACCACCCTGGCGGCGTCGGCGGCGGCTGCGGTGTTCCTGATGGCCTCGCCGCGCTGGCGCCCGATGGCGGGTTTTGTCGGCGGCACGTTCGCCATTGCCTCCGGGGTCTCCACTCTGATCAACCAGTGGCACCGGCCGGCGGACGTGGTGGCGGCGTTCCTGCTGGTGGGCGCGTTTATGATTCCCGCGGGCTGGCTCGTCATCCGCCGCGGGGCATGGAACGCGTGGGACGGCTTCGGCGGGCATATCGGCTCGGCCCGGATCTGGCTGACACTGCCGGTGCTGATCGGCCTGGCGTCTGCCGCGGTGGCGATGTATTCGCTGGCCCGCATCGCGCCGAGCCCCTGGCAGGAAGCCAGCACCACCAACTATTTCTGGGCCGGGATCTCGCTGATCGTGATCGCCGGATACCTGGCCACTATTGCCACCACCGCCCTGTTCGCCTTTGCCGCACGACGCCGGGACTCACCCAGGCGCTGACGTCGCCTCCTCCCCCGGGCCCCCAACGAGGTAGCGCTAAGTGTCGTTTTGAGGCGTCAAAACGACAATTAGCGCTACTTAGTTGGGTGGGGGAAGCAGGAAGGTTAGTCCGGGGCGTTAAGGCGGGCAATCAACAGAGCCTCGGCGAGGATGGCGTTCTCGAAGTCGCCGAGGTGGATCGACTCGTTGGCCCCGTGGGCGCGGGAGTCCGGATCCTCCGCCCCGGTGATGAGCACTTCCGCCCGCGGATACAGCTTGGCCAGGATGTTGACGGCTGGAATGGACCCGCCCACGCCCATGCAGACCGCCGGCACTCCCCACGTGTCCTCCATCGCCGAGAGCATGGTCCGGGCAGCGGGTGAGGCGGCGTCACCGGCAAAGCCCTCGGTCCGGCCGGCGGGCGCAAACGTCACCTCGGCGCCAAAGGGCGTATGCGCCTCAACGTGGCGGCGGACGGCGTCCATGGCCGCGGCGGTATCGCTCTCGGGGGCGAGGCTGAGGCTGAACTTTGCCCGCGCCACCGGCTGCAGCGTGTCCGAGGACAGGGCCACCGGCGGCACGTCCATCCCGATAACCGCCAGCGCCGGCTTGGTCCACAGCCGCGACGTCAGTGAGCCGGTGCCAGCGAGAGGAACCCGTGGCCGGACGCCGGAATCCGCCCGGAATTCCTCTTCGTCCATCAGGGGCCCGGGCGTCTCCGAGGCCGCTAGCCCCTCCACCGCCACGCTGCCGTCGTCGTGGTGCAGCGTGGCAATCAGCCGCGAGAGCACGGTGACGGCGTCCAGCAAAGGACCCCCGTAGGTGCCCGAGTGCAGGGCGTGGTCCAGTACCCGCACTTCAATGGTGCCCAGGATCAGCCCGCGAAGGCTGGTGGTCAGGGCCGGGACGCCCACTTTCCAGTTTCCGGAGTCGGCAACCACCAGGACGTCGGCGCTGAGCAGGTCGCCGTGCTGCTGAAGCAGCAGCGGCAGGCTGGGCGAACCGGCCTCCTCCTCGCCGTCGATGAATATGGTGACGCCGAGCTCCAGATCGTCCCCGAGGACCCGCAGCGCGTTGCGGAAGGCAGCCAGGTGAAGCAGGACCCCGGCCTTGTTGTCGGCCACTCCCCTGCCCCACAGCCGGCCGTCCCGCTCCACCGCTTCGAACGGCGGGCTCTCCCACAGGGTAATGTCCCCGGCGGGCTGGACGTCATAATGCGCATACAGCAGGAGCGTGGGCTTGCCGTTCCGGGCAGGCCTGCGTCCCACCACCGCCGGCGCCCCCGGTGCGCCGTCCGGCCGCGCCGCCTGCAGGATGTTGACGTCGGCGATCCCGGCTTCCTGGAGCAGGGCCGCCACCTGCCGGGCTGCCTTATCCAGCTCGGACGGGTCGAAGGACTCCCAGGCCATGGCAGGAATGCGCACCAGGTCCGAGAGTTGCCCGACGGCGGAGGTAAAGTCCGCGGCGACGGCCTGGCGGAGCTCTGGCAACAGGAATGTGGACGTGTCCGGCAGGCTCAATGATCAGCCCACCCCGTGATGCTGGAGCCACATCTCCAGCAGCGCCAACTGCCAGAGGACGTTGCTGTTCACGGCTGTCCTTTGCGTGTTGGGGTGGGCCAGGAGTCCTTCGATGTAGGCCGGCTGGAAGAGCCCGCGCTGCTTGGCCTCCGGTGCATGGAGGGCCTCACGCACGATCGAAATGAAGGGTTCCTCCAGGTGCCGGAGGGCAGGGACCGGGAAGTATCCCTTGGGCCGGTCCACCACGGCCTTGGGCAGCATCTGCCGGCCCAGGTCCTTCAGGATTCCCTTTCCACCCTGCGATGCCTTCAGCTCCGGCGGGCAGGATGCGGCCAGTTCCACCAGCTCGTGGTCCAGGAACGGTACACGGGCCTCGATGCCCCAGGCCATGCTCATGTTGTCCAGCCGCTTGACGGGATCGTCCACCATCAGCAGGTGGGTATCCAGCCGGAGCACCGCGTCCAGGGCCGTGTCCGCGCCGGGGGCGGCCAGGTTGGCGGCCAGGACCCGGCGGCTCACATCGGTGGCGCAGTACCACTCGGGTTCCAAAATGTTCAGGAGTTCCTTATGGCTGTGGTCCACAAAACTTGAGGTGAATGTTGACAAGGCTTCCGAACGGCCAACAGAAGCAAGCGGCTGGTGGTACCCGTACCCGCCAAAGACTTCATCAGCACCTTGGCCGCACTGCACCACCTTCAGATGCTCGGTGACAGTCCGGGAGAGCAGGTGGAACGCCGTCACGTCGTGGCTGGCCATCGGTTCGGACATCGCCCCCACGGCCCCGTCGATGGATGGGGCGAACTCAGCGGTGCTGATGTGCAGTTGCTCATGCCGCGTACCGAACTCCCGCGCAACGAGGTCCGAGTAGGCGAACTCGTTTCCGGAGTCCCCGCCGGCGCCGTCGAAACCGATGCTGAACGTGGACAGCCCGTGTTGGCCCTCCTCCGCAAGCAGGGCAACCAGGAGGCTGGAGTCCAGGCCCCCGGAAAGAAGGACGCCTACCGGCACGTCGGCCACCATCCGGCGTCGTACTGCCGTTTGGAGGGACTCCCGGACGGCGTCCTGCCAGTCCGCCGGCGACCAGTCCGCATGCTCAGCACGGCGGGTGTAGTCAGGTTTCCAGTACTCGCGGTCGTGCCAGGTTCCATCCGCCCGGATGGTCCGGATGGTTGCGGCCGGCAGCTTCTGGATGCCGCGCAGGATGGTCCGCGGCGCCGGGACGATCGAGTGCCAGCTCAGGTAGTGGTGCAGCGCCGTCTCGTCAATGGACGTATCCATCCCGCCCGAAGCCACCAGGGCCGGCAGGCTGGACGCGAAGCGGAGCCTTCCCGGGAGCTGCGAGACGTACACCGGTTTGATGCCCAGCCGGTCCCTGACCAACAGGACTTCCTGCCGCTGCGGATCATAAAGAGCCACCGCGAACATCCCCACCAGGTGGTGGACAAAGTCGTCGCCCCATTTCCGGTAGGCCTTCAGGATTACCTCGGTGTCGCTGTTGGACCGGAAGGTAAACTCCGGCTCCAGTTCGCGGCGCAGTTCCTGGTAGTTGTAGATGCAGCCGTTGAACGTGATGACCAGGCCGCCGTCGTCCAGCATTGGCTGCGCACCTGCCTCGGAAAGGTCAATGATGCTGAGGCGCTGATGCCCCAGTGCCACCCAGCCCGACTCCCAGGTCCCCCGCCCGTCGGGCCCCCGCGATGTCATGGCCCCCATCATCGTCAGAACCGACTCCTGCGAGGCCTTTCTCCCGTTGAACGCGATTTCGCCGGCTATTCCGCACATGGTGCTGTCCTCGTTCCTTGCATTTACAGCGATCGGTGTGGTTCCTCGCGGACCACCCTGATGGTCTTGAGCGTTGGGTCAGCTGGATCCGGCAGGACCATACCTGCCTCCACGCCGCTGCGGAGGTAATCAACGGCAGCCTTGTTGATTCGTTCGCCGGGCAGCAGAAGGGGAATGCCGGGCGGATAGGGCGTGGCCATTTCGGCGGCGATGCGGCCTGGTGCCTCCTCGCACGGGATCACTTCCACCGGTCCGAAAAAAGCGTCCCGGGGCAGCATCACAGTCTCCAGGTAGAGGTCCTCCTCGTCAGGGATGACGACGGCGGGCGGCCGGGGAAGGTCCGGGGCAGCTTCCGCGAGGGCGCGGAGAGCGGCCAGGAGTCGGCTGGCGGTCTCCTGGTCATCGGACACGGAAATCACGGCTTCGGTCCTCCGGTGGTCCGTGGTGCCCATGTCGACGCGGCAGTTCTCACGCAGCCAGTCCGTGGCCTGGAACCCGCTGATGCCGAGGTTGGAGACGTCGATCATGATGTGCTGGATGTCCAGGTCATGGGACGCCTCGGCGTGGACCAGTTCCTCTTCGAGGACGTGCAGGCCGGGGATCGCCTCGATGTCCCGCCGGAGTCCCTTCGTCAGTTCCAGGGCCTTTTCGATCATGGCTTTGCCCTCCTGGACCATCTGCCGGCGCCAGCCGTCCATCGCCGCGTACAGCAGCGTGTTGGCGCTGGTAGTGGAGAGGACGTCGGCGCACTGGTTCAGGCGGACCGGGTCCACGAGGTCACCCTGGAGATGGAACACGGAACCCTGCTCGAAGCCCATCCCCATCTTGTGCACACTGACCACGCAGATGTCCGCCCCGGCAGACATGGCCCAGGTGGGCGTATCCGGGTGGAAAGGCAGTTGCGCGCCCCACGCCTCGTCAACGATCAGCGGTTTGCCCCGTTTGTGGCAGATCTCGACAATGGCCTCAAGGTCTGCGCAGGTGCCATAGGGCGTGGGGCTGACGATCAGCGCGGCCGAGGCGTCAGGATACCGCTGCCACATCTCCTCCACGGTTTCCGGTGACGGCGGATGGCTCAGCTTCAGTTCGTTGTCCCACCGCGGCTTGATCCACCGCGGCTGCAGGCCGGACAGCACCAGCCCTGAAACCACCGATTTATGGGCATCCCGGCCGATGAGGAGCTCCCCCTCGCCGCGGGTCACCGCCAGGATGGCGGCCTTGATGGACAGCGAGCTGCCGCAGGTCGTAAAGAAGGCCATGTCCGCACCCACGGCTTCGGCCATCAGCTGCTCCGCTTTGGACAGATAGCCATTGGAAGACTGCCGGTCGTCGAGCCCTGAGGAGGCGACGACGTCGGACTTGAAGCTCTGCTCCCCGAGCACATCCAGCACACGCGGATCCACGCCGCGTCCCTGTCGGTGCGCCGGAGGAGTGAACCCGTATCTTTCCAGTTTCTGGTGTTCGGCCAGCGCATCGAGCACCGGTGCTTCATTCTGGTCCATGTACCCTCCTGATCCTTGCCTAAAAACTCTGGTCGCCCGCGAGCAGCGGCGCCTCGGTCAGCTTCTGAAGCGGGGTTGCCGGCAGGCTGCTGACCTCGATGGCATCGGCAATGACGTCGCACAGGCTGCCCGCCTTTTCGAACGTGGCCCGCTGCCTGGCCGCACCGTTACCGCGGGTCAGAACCTGGAAAAGCAAAGACTCCACGACGTCGAACTCGCCCTGGCTCTTCAGCACGGGCTGCAGATGGTCCAGCAGGGCCATGGCAACGTCGAAGGCGCGCCGGGGCCGGCCGGTCAGCGGATCCAGCAGGTCCGCGTCCAGCCCAAACCGGCCCGCCTGCCAGGAGGCAAGCCGAAGCTGCGCAGCAGAGGCAGGCACGGGAGCCACGCCGTCGCGCCACTCGCGGGCCGCCGTCTCCACGAGGCCGCGCACCAGGGCCGCCAGGAGCACGGCATCGTCCGCGAACAAGCACACGTCCCCCACCCGCACCTCCACGGTGGGGTGGCGGTGGCTGAGCCGGGCGTCAAAGTAGATTTGTCCCTTGTCCAGGAGGACACCGGATGCCAGGATCTCCTGCACGTGGGCATGGTAGGCATCGGCGGAGCCGAAGATTTCGCACGGGCCGGCAGTGGGCCACCGGTTCCAGGCCTGGGAGCGGTAGCTGGCGTAGCCCGTGTCCGTGGCGTTCCAGAACGGGGAATTGGCGGTGAGGGCCATCAACACGGGGAGCCAGATCCGGATCCGGTCCAGGACGGCGACCCCTTCCTCGTCCGACTCAACCTCCACATGCACGTGGCAGCCGCAGGTGAGCTGCTCCACCGCGGTCAAGCCGAACCGCTGGATCATCCGTTGGTACCGCAGGCCGGGGGTGGCAGTCGATTGCACGGGCAACGGGGACGTGGCGAGCGCCACGGAGCGGGCCCCTACGGCACGGGCCGTGGCATCGGCGCTGAGCCGCCGTGCCGCGATGTCCTGCGCGAGCTCGTCCAGTGCGGTCCTGGGCAGGGTGCAGGACTCAATCTGTTCCTGCTTCATCTCGCTGCTGAGCCCGTCGTCATCATTCAGGCTTTCCAGCAATTCTCCCAGCGGAACAGCATGACCGTCTGCGTAGTCGACGATGAGGAACTCTTCCTCGACGCCAACCCGGCGCATCACCGCTGCCCCTTTGGACCGGCATCAGAAAAAACGTTGCGGAAAACAGCCATCATTTGCTCCCTGGATAAGAACCGTGAAGCGTTGGCTTAACCTCATTGTCTAAAACATACTAAGCATGCTTATTTCCTGTTCGCAAGGCAAAAAACATGAAAACGCCCCGGAACAACGCGCTTTTCGCGCTGTTCCGGGGCGGTACGGGGAGCTTATTTCGGGCTTCTTTGCGCCCTGCCGGCCTGGTTTTTGCTCAGACGAGCGGGGGTCCGGCGAGGCTGGCGTTGATCTCCGCAGTGACGGACGACGGCGGGGTGGCGGGCAGGAGGCGCGACAGGAACTTCCCGCGGGCTGCTTCGACGAAACCACGGAAGAGGCCGAAGTCCTCGGGCAGCTCCTCCGGGTGCCACTGGATGCCCATGGTGAAGGTGTTTGCCGGGTATTCGATGGCTTCCACCACCTGGTCCTCGCTCCAGGCTGCAGCAATAAGGCCCTCACCGAGCCTGTCCACCGCCTGGTGGTGGGAGACCGGCACGGGTCCGGGGTTGGCGCCGATCAGCTGCTCAAGCCGGGAGCCGGGCTTGATCTCCACGGGGATCCTGTTGAAGTTGTAGCCGCCGGGCTGGTACTGGCCGTTGCCGATCACATCGGGCAGGTGCTGGTGGAGGCTGCCGCCAAGCGTGACGTTCAGCAACTGCTCACCGCGGCAGATGCACAGCAGTGGAACGTCCTGGCGGATCGCTTCCTGGATCAGGGCCTGCTCCCAGGCATCACGTTCCGGACGGGGGGCATCGGTTTCGGGGTGGGCGTCCTGGCCGTAAAGGGACGGGTCAACGTCCCAGCCGCCGGGAACCACCAGGCCGTCGAGCCTGCCCACGAGCTGTTCAATCATGCTTGCCATGACCGGCTGGGGAGGCAGGAGGATGGGGACACCGCCCGCGGCGATGATGGGGTTCAGGTATGTCTCGGGCAGGAATGCCGCACTAACCGTGCCGCAACCATCGGTACCGGCCTGCTCCAGGTACGTGGTGAGTCCGATGATGGGTGTCATCGCGGCGTCGGTTGTCTGCACAGTAGTCCTTCCGGGGGATGTTTCTGCCTCCAATTTTAGGGCGGCGGAAGGCTCTGAATGTTTCGTGGAGGTCAAATGCAGGTGTCAAGAGGATCACACTTTCAGGCTCATTCCGAGTCCCGCGGTATCACGGTGAAGCGGCGGTGGCGCAGGGACGGCACACGGGTCCTGACCGCCGCGATCCGTTCGGGTTCGAGCTCGGCGAAGATAATCCCGGGCGCCTCGCCGGCATTGGCAATCACCACGCCGAAGGGATCAACCACGATCGAGTACGCGGTAGCGAGCGGGCCGCACTGGTTGGCCGTCACCACGTAGGTGGTGTTCTCGATGGCACGGGCGCGCACCAGGGTGCTCCAGTGGTCCTCTTTACCCGGGCCGACGATCCACATGGCCGGCAGCAGCAGGACGTTCGCCCCGGCGTCCACCAGGTAGCGGGCGCTTTCGGGGAACCTGAGGTCGTAGCAGGTGAGCATGCCCAGGCGCAGCTGCCCGAAGGAGAGCAGATACGGCTCGCTGATGGTGCCCTGGCTGGTTCCGTCGCTTTCGCGGTAGCCAAAGGCGTCGTACAGATGGACCTTGCGGTAGGTGCCCTCCACTGAGCCCTCCGCGTCAAGAGCCACCAGGGTGTTGAAGGGTAGGCCGTTGGGGTTGGCCTCAGCCGTTCCTACCACCACCGGCAGGTGCAATCCTTTTGCGAGCGCCGCGATCCCGCTGATGAAGGGCCCATCCAGGGGCTCTGCCAGGTCCGCGAGGACGCTTGGGGGCTCGGTTCCGGCGTAAAGACTGGACTCGGGAAGCACCAGCAGGTCAGCGTTATTCAGCGCGGCAGTTTCCATAAGTTGCTGTATCTGCACCAGGTTCCGCTGTGGTTCCCTGCCGGCGCTGAACTGCCCTGACGCAATCTTCACTTCGGCCTCCTGCCATAGTGAAACGTCCCCCTCCCCAAAGGGTCGCACACCCGGGTCTGCGCGAACAGCCCTGTCTAAAGCCTCGACGGCGGGCGATAATTCCAGCCAACAAAGGCGATAATTCCAGCCAACAAAGGCGATAATTCCAGCCAACACAAGATTCCGGGAACAGGCACAGCTACGGAAGAAGGACGGTATGCCAGAGGCCGGCAAGCAGGGACCAGGCTCCTCCGAAGAGGGCGGGCCGGCGGACCTGCAGCACCCCCGCTTCGCCCGGGCCTACGTGCGGGCTGTGGAGGAGATGAACCGCCGCGGCGGCACTGAACACCGGCGCACCATCCTTGGTGGCCTGAGCGGGACCGTCATCGAAATCGGCGCCGGCAATGGCTCCGCCTTTGCCCTCTATCCGGAAACGGTGACCCGCGTCCTCGCCATCGAACCGGATGACTACCTCCGAAACCTTGCCGTCGCCAGTGCCGCTTCCGCACGAGTACCGGTCACGGTTCTTGCCGGTGCCGCCGAACAAATCCCTGCGGGGGATGCCAGCGCGGACGCCGTCGTGGCCAGCCTCGTCCTGTGCAGTGTGCGGGACCAGGCCGCTGTGCTCGCCGAGATCCGCCGGGTCCTGCGCGCCGGAGGCACGCTCGCCTTTTATGAGCACGTCCGCTCGGGCAACCGGCTGCTCGCCGCGGCCGAAGACCTGCTCACCCCGGCCTGGCAGCGGATGGCCGGCGGCTGCCATCCCAACCGGGACACGCTCGCGGCCATCACCGCGGCAGTATTCACGGTGCAGGCCAGCCGGCGGTTCGGCTTCTCCCCCAGTCCGCTGGCCCCTTCAGTTGCCCACATCCTGGGCACCGCCATCAGCCCCGGCCACCTTGGCCATGGTTGACCAGGCGCAGTTGACCGGCCGCAAGAGCCGACGCAATTAAGCCGCCTAAGAAGGTGCCGAACCCGCCCTGCGCAGCCGGTCCGGCGGGTGCAGGTCGATGATCGGGAGGTGCCCGTCGGTGCGGATGGCGTCGCCGCCGCCGTTGCGGTGGTGGTAGCCGCTGGAGTAGTTGCGGATGACGTGCACGGACTCCACTGCGTTGGCCGAGCGGAGCGTGTCGATGATGAAGTCGCGTTCCTCGTCCGTGCGGTCGGCGATCTTGTGTGTGATCTGGAAGGTGAACAGGGACAGCCCCACGCTTCTGTCGTACGTCCCGGCCCCTACCCAGTCCACGGCCAGGCCGCCGGGCAGCATCCAGCCGGCCGGGCACTTCCAGAACCGGACGTGGTGCCGCTTACGCGGGTTCCCGTCAATTTCGCGCTGGAACGCAAGGTCGTGCTTGTTGCCAAACACATAAAGCGAGCTCACCGGGGCCTGCGGGTAGCTGCGCCCCATGACAGTCGAGGTCAGGGTGCGCCAGGCGGTGGCCGGGGTGATGGGATCGGCTTCCACCCAGCCCGCCGTCCGCATCGCCTGCCGCAGCTCCTCCCGGGGGCCCACCACGGCGAGGTTGACCGGATCGCCCAGGACGCCGTCGCCCGTTCGAGTCCGCCCGATGAAGTAGTCCGGGATGTACAGGCTGCTGAGGATCTTATGGATGCGCGGCAGCAGCGCATAGGCCAGGATCAGCCAGACCGGCAGGAAGACCCAAGCCTGCTCGGGCCCGCGCGAAAGCCGGGCGAGCAGGAAGTAGTAGAGAGCCCAGCCCACGGCAATCGTCACCACCAGGTACAGGAGCCGCTGCAGGACGGCCAGGACGGTGGCCCACCTGCTTTGCCGGCGCTCTACCGCGCTGCTGGAACGTGAGTGGTCCGGCTCGTCCGGAAGGGCACCCTTCCGGCCAGCGTCGCCAGGGGACGTCACGGTGATTCTCCTTTCGGCTGCCTACCCCTAGCCAGCCTAGACGTGCGGCCGGAAGCCTGCAGCCCGCTGTTGAACAGCAACGAAGGTAGCGAACTCACGCCGGGAGGTTTAGCTGCTCCACGATGATCCGCGACGTTTCAGAATCCCCCAGTATCCGGAAATGCCCGGCTGTGGGCAGTTCGATGTTGGTGGCGCCCGGCAGCATGCTGCCCTCGGGGATGTGCGGATCGAACGGCCCGTAGATGGAGGTGATTCGGCTGTTGATCGTTTCCTCGCGGGCCAACTGGAGAGTCAGTGCGTTGCGCGGGGAGAAGATCCGCAGGCTGGGCAGCAACATGTATTTGGCATAGCGCGACCCGGAGAACGGCGTGCACACAGCGATCATCCGCTCGATCCGGTGCTCGGGATCGAGGTTCAGCATCGCGTACTTCCCGATGAGCCCGCCCTTGCTGTGCGCCACGATGGCGGCGTCCCGCAGGCCCGCCTCCTCCAGGTGCTGGGCAACGAGCCTGGCGGCGGCGGGGACGTCCAGGCTGTTCCGCTGCAGGACCGTCACCACGTGGACCGGGTGGCCGGCGTCGTGGACGCACTGGATGAGGGGCAGCATAAACTGCCAGTTTTCGTACACGCCGGGGATGATCACCACGGGAGCCCGGTGGCCCTGGTGGAAGGAGCCGGGCTGCACGCGGGAGAGCACGCCGCGGACCTGCCAGAGGCCGGCATAAAGATAGTCCTGCAGCCACCACACGCCTTTTTGCAGCGCGCTGATTCGAGTGGGTGTGCCCGTTTCAGTCATCTGTTGAGGATAGCGCCCCGTCAGTAGTTCCGCCGGTGCTTCAGCCGGGGAATCACGACGGCGAACACGGCCGCCGCCGCGAACCCCAGGATGCCCGTGGCTGAGATCCCCGCCCCCAGGGACGCCAGGGCCGTCACCCCGGAGAGAAGGACGGGCCCTCCGGTGGACCCGGCGTCGGCCATAAACCGCCACAGCCCCAAAAACTGGCCGCGCCCCCGGTCCGGGGAAAAGTCGGCCCCCAATGTCATCACCAGGCCGGAACTGATGCCGTTGCCGAACCCGATCAGCAACGCCGCCAGTAACAGCCCCACAAAGGACCCGGTCAGCGGAATCAGCAGCAGCGCGGTCCCCATCAGCAAGGTAGACGGGACGGCAACAAACTGGCGGCCCTTCCGGTCCATGAGCTTGCCGGCCGGATAGAACACCAGCATGTCGATGGCCCCGGAGAGCCCGTAGATCAGGGAGGCCGACGTCGCGTCCATGCCCAGGTGGTCTGCCCACAGCGGGATGACCACCTGGCGCGACGAGCGCAGCGCGCTCAGCAGCAGGATCCCGGCGCCCACGCTCAGGAATACGCCGGCGTGGGAAACAGCCACCCTGCGCAGGGTGGGCTCCGGGCCGGCACTCGCGCCGTCGCGCGTTTCCGCCATCTTGAGGTCCGGAATGGTGAGGGACAGCAGCGCGGCGGCAGCCATCGCCGCCACGCCCACCCAGTACGCACCGCCAATCCCGGAGAACTGCATCACGGCCGCGCCCAGGAACGGGCCAATGAACACGCCAATCCGGTTTGCGCCGCCCAGCGTGGACAGCGCCCGCGCGCGGAACGTCACGGGAACGGCCTCGGTGAGGTACTTCTGCCGGGCCAGGCCGAATACCGCGCCGGCCATGCCGACGACGGCCATCGCCACCGCGAGCAGCCACAGTCCGTTGGGAACCAGGGAGGACAAGCCGGCTGCGGCGAGCGCAAGTCCGGCCGCGACGGCGGCGCCCACAATGGCCCAGCGTTCGCCGAACTTGAGGGTGACCAGCGACGCCGGCAGGTTGAAAAACCACGAGCCCAGCCCGATCAGGGTGACGATCAGGGCCGCGACGGCAACGGAGGCGCCCAGCTCGCGGGCGCTCAGCGCCACCACCGGAAGAATCGCTCCCTGGCCGATCCCGAAGAGCAGGGTGGGGCCAAAAGCCGCCACAGCGATAGCGCGCAGGCTGAAGGGCTGAGGGGCATCCGGGGAAGTCATCAGATTTATCCTAGGGTGGCTCGCAGCAGGGGGATTAAAAGCAATTATTTTGGGGGTCACAAAACCCTTGCGAAGGACTAGCGTTTGCCTTATGGGGTGCTGATGCGCGCCCACGGCCAAAGGGAGGTTTTTCCATGGGTGAAGTGTGGATCCGTACGCTCGGCAACGGGCTCGTCCGGGCAGACAGGGTCACCGAGATTTCAACAACCCGGGGAACGCTCCATGAGGACCAGGGGTTTTCGCTGAAGGTCATCGTGGACGGCAAAGGCCATGTCCTGATCGACGACGCTGACCTTCAGGGAACCCTCGGCCAGCGGCTCGAATACGCGCGGCACATCGAGGACGCCCTGCTGCTTGCGATGGATGAGGCACGGGAAAGGGACACCTCCGTGGTCATCTCCTATGAGCCTGAGCGCGAGCGCTGGTCGTCGGCGCCGGTGTCGGTTTTAGCCGGAAGACTTCCTGAAGTGGTCGGCTGAAACTTTTCCTGAAGGCCGCGGGCTGGAGGTCCGGGGCCGGGTCGTCCGACGGCGGGCGGCGGCTCCGGGGACGCCGGGTTGCACTTCCGGCGTGCGTACGGAGGCCGCTGATGCTGGTGCCTGCCCCGTAGTCCGCTCGCATGGGCGTGACAGGATCAGCATCGGTGTAATAAATACGTAACTGTTGCGTGGGTCACATTTGCCCCTTACTCTGGATGAGGCTTAAGAAACAGGCCAAAGCAAGAAGCTGCAGCGTCGCAGCCAATGCCGGGGAAGGCTTTAAAACTTGAATTCCAAGCTCAACATCGTTGTCCGTGTAGATCTCGACCACGCCAAAGCTCTGGTGATTGCAAAGGGGCATATCACCATCCACAGCGTGAACGCACTTTATGTAGTAGTTAAGCGGGCCAATTCCTTAAAGGATGGCCTGGACCTGAAGCTGGACATCAGCCACGCACGGGTTGATGACGAAGCCCTTGAAATGCTTCATACCGCATCCGAAACGCATCACCTGCCGGCCAGGATCGACCCCCAGCAGGCACCTTGTACCATCAGCGTGCTCGCGCCGCGGCGGGAGTACGCACCCGCAAGTCGCGCACTGATCGCCGCCTAAAAGCTTCGCAGGCAAGGCACCCGAAGCGCCCACTATCGGGCCAGGGAGCCAGTCAAAAACTTTGTCTTCCAGATTTTCCACAAACTTCGAGTGCAGCTGTATCCGAATAGACGGGTAGCTGCACTCTTAGTTTGCGGAAACGTGTTACGCGGGTACCGGTTCCCCGCCGCCGTTTGCGTCCAGCCACTCCTTGAGGAGCGGGGCGGGCAACGGCCGGGCGAAGAGGTACCCCTGGGCGAGGTCGCAGCCCATGGCCTTGAGGGTTTGGACCTGGCCGGTGGTTTCCACGCCTTCGGCGACGGCCCGGATCCCCACCGCGTGCGCCAGGTCGATGCAGCTGCCCACGATGGCCGAATCTCCCGAGTCAGACTCCAGCCCACTGATAAAGGACCTGTCGATTTTCAGTTCGTCGATGGGAAATTTCTTCAGGTAGGTCAGGCTCGAGTAGCCCGTACCGAAGTCGTCCACAGCCAGGCCGACGCCCAGGTTCTTGAGGGCCGTGAGCGATTCGAGTGCCGCGGCGGGGTCTGCCATGAGGGCCGTCTCGGTAATTTCCAGCAGCAGGAGCGCGGGGTCGATGCCCCGGAGCCGGAACCCGGCTTCCACCATCGGGACCAGTTCGGGGTCATTGAGCTGGCGGGCTGAAAGGTTGACGGCGAACTCAAGGCGGGCGCTGCCGGCGCCTTCCCGGCGCCAGCTGTCAGCCTGTTTCAGCGTCTCGCCCAGGACCCACGCGCCAAGCGGCCGCACCAGTCCGGACTCCTCGGCCATGGTGATGAACTCCGACGGCGGCAGCAGTCCGCGGGTGGGGTGCTGCCACCTAACCAGTGCTTCCACCCCTCTTGCGCGGCCGGTGCGCAGGTCTATCCGGGGCTGGTAGTGCAGGCGGAGGGCACCTTCCCTGATTCCGTGCCGAAGCTCGCCCAGCGCGCGCAGCCGGTCCACCGTGGGGTCCGACTCCGCGGGCTGATGCAGCTCCCAGCGGTTCCGTCCCAGTTCCTTCGCCCGGTACATTGCGATATCAGCGCGGCGGATGAGGTCTTCAAGGGTTTCACCGCCGTCCTCGGCCACCGCCACTCCAATGCTTGCGGAGGCAACTATTTCCAGGCCCTCGATCTGCATCGGTGCGCGAAGGACCTCCAGAAGCCCGGCAGCGAGCGCCGTGGCTTCCCCGGCACTGGCAAAGGCGTCCACCACCACGAACTCGTCCCCGGAAAGCCGGGCCACGATGTTCGTTCCCGAGGCCACCGACGTCAGGCGCTGCGCGACGGAGACCAGCAGCTCATCCCCCGCGGCGTGCCCCAGGCTGTCGTTGACAGCCTTGAAATGGTCCAGGTCCAGGAAGAGGACCGCCAGCCCGCGCGGCCGGGCAGTTCCGGCGGCGGGGTGTTGGTCCAGCGCCGCCTTCAGCCCCGCCCGGTTGGGCAGGCCTGTGAGGGCATCGTGCAGCGCCAGGCGGTGCAGTTCCTTTTCAGCTTCGGCACGCCGGGCCTCGGACTCCTCCGCGGCGCGAAGAGCCGCCACCAGTTCCCTCTCGTACATCCGGCGTTCGTGGGCGCTGAAGATGATCACCCGGACGACGGCGGGCTCCCCGCCCGAGGCCGGGGACCGCGACGCCGATAGCAGCGCGGCCCGGCGCTGCCCGTCTGCGTCGATGATTTCCACTGCTATTTCGGACACCGCGCCCGTGATTCCCAGTTGTGGGATGCAGTGGGTTGAATACAGGATCTGGTCCCCCACAGGCATGAGGGACTGCAGGGTGGACCCGAGAAGGTCCGGGCGGCCGCGGCCCGTCCAGCTCACAAAGGTGTCGTTGACCGCGGTGATGCGCCCGGCGTCGTCCGTCATCAGGTAGCCGCAGGGCGCCTGGTTGAACAGTGCTTCGAAGTGGGCCGGCTCCGGGCCCGGCGTGGCCATCACGGGCCGGACGCGAGATATCGCCGGATGGCATCGGCCGTGGCCTCCGGTGCGCTGACATGCGGGCAGTGGCCCGTTGCCTGCAGGTGCACCAGGGAACTGCGTTCCAGGTGCTGGTGCATGTAGGTGCCGACCTCCGGCGGCGCGAGCAGATCGTCGGAGCACTGCAGGATCAGGGTGTCCGTCGGTACTTGCCCGAGCACCTGCCGGGTGTCCGAGAGGAAGGTGACCCGCGCAAAGTGCCGGGCGATGGACGGATTGGTCCGGCAGAAGCTGCTCCGGAGCTCCTCGGAGAGCTCCGGAGCCTCCGGGTTGCCCATAGCCATCGGAGCCAGCGCTTCAGCCCAGGCAAAGTAGTTGCTGTCCAGTGACGCGAGCAGGCCCTCGATGTCCTCCGGGGAGAAGCCGCCCACGTAGCCCTCGGCGGGGTCGTTGGTGTAGCGGGGCGACGGGGCCACCAGGATGAGCCGGGAAAACCGCTCCGGTTCCTGCGTTGCCGCGATGACCGCCATCATCGCGCTGACGCTGTGCGCCACAAGAATGACGTCCCTCAGGTCCAGGGACTGGCAGATCTCCAGGAGGTCCGCCGCATAGCCGTCCAGGGAACCATACTTCTTCCGGTCATAGGCATTCACGTCGGAGTGGCCCGCACCCACGTGGTCAAAAAGCACCAGCCGGTAATCGTCGGCAAAGAAGGGCAGCAGCCTGCACCACATGTCCTGGTCGCAGCCGTAGCCGTGGGCAAACATCATCACCGGCCCGTCAGCCCGCCCGGACACCGTGACATTGTTCCGCCGGATCACCGTGGAAATCGCTGCCGTTGCTGCTTCGACCATTCCTGCTGAACCCCTGCCTAGGGTGACCTTGTCCTGCCTCAGATACTAGCGGCGGGAGGATACGGAATCCTAGGATCCCGCTGGCCGGACCTCGGGCCGCGGGGGCTCACTCCTCCACGAACTCCAGCAGGTCGCCGGGCTGGCAGTTGAGGACCCGGCACATTGCTTCCAGCGTGCTGAAGCGCACGGCCTTCGCGCGGCCGTTCTTCAGTACCGCAACGTTGGCGGGCGTGAGACCCACACGGTCGGCGAACTCCCCCACGCTCATCTTTTGTTTGGCCAGTTCCACGTCGATGCGCACCACGATGGGCATCAGATCACCGCTTCCATGTCGGCGCGCAGGTCCGCGGCCTGCCGCAGCAGTGCGCGCAGCACCACCACCACCAGGCCGAGGGCGGCGCCGGCTACCAGCATCAGGATCAGCAGGATGGGCACGCCGGGATCATCGGCATTGAGGACCACCACGGCGGAGAACACCGCGAACATGGTCCAGGCCGCGGCGATGGCCCAGACGATTGCGTCCACCCACACCAGGGCTCCCCTGGTGAAGATCCTGTCCTGCTTCACCAGGCTGAGGAGCTTCCAGGTGCTCACGATAACCACCTGCACGCAGGCAACCTCCAGGACGAACAGGATGGTCAGGGGCCACTGCAGGTGCGCCCGCTCCGGATTCTCCTGCGCCATATGGGCAAACTGGCCGGGGATGGACATGACCTGGAACAAGAGCAGCAGGAGGAACGCGACCACAAGGACGATTCGAAGGGCGATGACGGCCAAACGGGTTATCTGCATACATCGAGTTTCGTTGCATACCTATCGAAAGTCAATCGCACAAAGGCGCCACCCGGAACCGCAGAAGTCAGGGCCACGGGCGGCAGGGGCGGCCGGGGGTGCCGGCCGGGCAATACGGCACGCAACAGTTCCGTAATTCCTGTGATGCTCCTCACTTAAAGCGCTTTCCGGCTTCTGCGTTAGGGTTGCCTACCCTACAGTTCCTCGGGTGGGTAATTTTTCCTCAAGGCCCGCCTGGACCCCGGTCCGCCCTCACTCTTCCCCAGAAAGCAGTGCCTCAATGAAGATTCGCAACAGCGCCCTGCCGGCCCTCGCAATCGCCGCCAGCGCCGCCCTCGGCCTGACCGCCTGCGCAGGCGGCGCCACTCCCGCTGCCACCGGTTCCGCCTCCGCCGCGGGCGAAGCGGGCGCCGGCGAAATTACGGTGTACAACGCCCAGCACGAAAGCCTGACCAAGGAATGGATCGATGCCTTCACGGCTGAGACCGGCGTCAAGGTGACCATGCGGCAGGGTTCGGACACCGAGCTGTCCAACCAGATCATCCAGGAAGGTGCGGCGTCCCCGGCCGACGTCTTCCTCACCGAGAATTCCCCGGCAATGACGCAGGTTGAAAACGCGGATCTTTTCGCTGACGTGGACAAAGCCACCGCTGAGCAGGTGCCCGCAGAGTTCCGCCCCTCCACCGGCAAGTGGACCGGCATCGCCGCCCGCTCCACCGTCCTGGTCTACGACAAGGCCAAGCTGACCGAGGACCAGCTCCCCAAGTCGATGCTTGACCTGGCCAACCCCGAGTGGAAGGGCAGGTGGGCAGCTTCGCCGTCCGGCGCCGACTTCCAGGCCATCGTCTCCGCGCTGCTTGAGCTCAAGGGCGAGGCTGCCACCGAAGAGTGGCTGACGGGCATGAAGGAGAACTTCAAGGCCTACAAGGGCAACAGCACCGCCATGAAGGCGGTCAACGCCGGCGAAGTGGATGCAGCGCTGATCTACCACTACTACTACTACGGCGACCAGTCCAAGACCGGCGAGAACTCCAAGAACGTCAACCCGTACTACTTCAAGAACCAGGATCCGGGCGCTTTCGTGTCCGTCTCCGGCGGCGGCGTGCTGAAGACCTCCAAGAACGCGGCCGCTGCGCAGGAGTTCCTGAAGTTCATCACCGGCAAGAAGGGCCAGGAAGTCCTGAAGAACGGCACCTCCTTCGAGTACGCCATCGCCTCGGATGTCCCGGCCAACGAGAAGCTCGTTCCGATCGCGGACCTGCAGGCTCCCACCGTGGACCCCGCAAAGCTGAATTCCGAGAAGGTCACCGAGCTGATGACCAAGGCAGGACTCCTCTAAGTTCGTGACTCCTGACCTATCGGCTCCCCCTCGAGGGAGCACGACGTCGGCGGGCCGGGGCAGCAGCCCCCGCCCGCCTTTCGGCGTTTCAGCGGTGTCCATCCTGGCGGTGCTGATCGCCCTCTTTTCCCTCGTGCCCCTGGGGTACGTGGTGTACATGACGGTGGCAACCGGGTGGGACACCGCCGTCGAACTCATCTTCCGGCCGCGGGTCCTCGAACTGCTGCTGAACACCCTCCTTTTGACGGCATTCACCGTTCCGCTCTGCCTTCTTCTTGGGGTGGCAGGGGCCTGGCTTGTTGAACGGACCAGGCTGCGGGGCGCCAGGATCTGGGCGGTCCTGCTGGCCGCCCCGCTGGCTATTCCCGCGTTCGTGAACAGCTACGGCTGGGTTTCGGCTATCCCTTCCCTCGGCGGGCTGGGTTCCGGCGTGCTCATCGCCACGCTCTCCTATTTCCCGCTGGTGTACATTCCGGCGGCCGCCACGCTGAGCCGGTTGGACCCGGCCATTGAACAGTCCGCGGCTGCCCTGGGTCTCGGCGCGTGGGGCACGTTTTTCCGGGTGGTACTCCCCCAACTGCGCATCGCAATGACAGGCGGGGGCCTCCTCGTAGCGCTTCACCTGCTGGCCGAATACGGCGCCTTCGCGATGATCCGCTTCGACACGTTCACCACCGCGATCATGGTCCAGTACCAGTCCACCTTCAACGGCGCGGCCGGGAACATGCTGGCCAGCGTCCTGGTGTTCTTCTGCCTCCTCCTGCTCCTGGCCGAAGTCTCGAGCCGCGGGACGGCCAGGTACGCCCGCATTGGGTCGGGCGCCCAGGCAAAGGCCTTGCGGCTGCCGCTGCGCGGTTACCAGGTTCCGGCCCAGCTCTTCCTGGTGGCGCTCACTGCGCTGGCCTTCGGGCTTCCCCTCTTCTTCGTCCTGCGCTGGACGGTAGCAGGCGGGGCAGACATCTGGTCTGCAGACGAGTTCCTGCCCGCCCTGCTGACCACGCTCGGCTACGGCCTGGCAGGAGCCGTGGCTACAATCGTGGTGGCCTTTCCCATGGCCTACCTCGCAGTGCGCCACCCCGGATGGTTCAGCAAATCCCTGGAACTCTCCAACTACGTCACCAGCTCGCTGCCGGGGATCGTGGTGGGCCTGGCCTTTGTTACTGTCAGCATCCGCGTGGTCCCCGGGATCTACCAAACGTCCGGTGTGCTGGTGGCGGCCTATGTGCTGCTGTTCCTCCCCCGGGCCCTGGTGAACCTGCGGGCAGGGCTCGCCCAGGCGCCCAAGGAACTCGACGAGGCAGCGCAGGCACTCGGTAAGCCGCCGCTGCTCTCCTTCATCCGGGTCACCCTGCGGCTGACGGCACCCGCGGCCGCCGGCGGGGCCGCCCTCGTCTTCCTCGCCATAGCAAACGAACTCACTGCCACCCTGCTGCTGTCCCCCAACGGAACCCGCACGCTGGCCACCGAATTCTGGAGCAAGAGCAGCGAGATCGACTATGCGGGAGCCGCCCCCTACGCACTCCTGATGATCCTGCTCTCCGCACCCATGACCTACCTCCTCTTCCAGCAGTCCAAGAAAGTAGCCGGCCAGTGACCGAACAATCCCCACCCCGGCTGCCGGAACCACGCATCGCCCCGTCGGTGGCGCCCTCCACCAACAGCCACCTGGAGATCGCGGACGTCACCCGCCACTTCGGCACCCAGGCCGTCCTGAAGGGCGTCAACCTCTCCGTCGCCACGGGCGGAACCACTGCCATCGTTGGCCCCTCCGGCTCGGGCAAAACCACCCTGCTGCGACTGATCGCGGGGTTTGAGCATCCGGCAACCGGCAGCATCTCGCTCAACGGGAAAAAGGTGGCGGGCGACGGCGCATGGGTTCCGGCGCATAAACGCCATATCGGGTATGTGGCCCAGGACGGGGCCCTGTTCCCGCACCTCACCGTGGCCAAAAACGTGGCCTTCGGCCTGGACGCAGCGAAGCTTTCCGGCGGGCGGCGGGCCGTGGCGGACCGCGTCCGTGAGCTCCTGGAGATGGTGTCGCTGGATCCGGATATGGCAAAGCGGCGCCCGCACCAGCTCTCCGGAGGCCAGCAGCAGCGCGTTGCCCTGGCCCGGGCCCTGGCGCGCGAACCGGAACTGATGCTCTTGGATGAACCGTTCTCAGCCCTGGATGCCGGACTCCGCGTTGCCACGCGCAGGGCGGTGGCCAAGGTCCTTAATAAAGCGGGCGTGACTACCATCCTGGTGACGCACGACCAGGCGGAAGCCCTTTCCTTCGCCGATCAGGTGGCGGTGATGCGCGGCGGGAAACTGGCGCAGATCGGCAACCCGTTTGTGGTGTACACCCGTCCCGCAGACCGGGCCACCGCCGAGTTCCTGGGCGATGCGGTGATCCTGGATGCCTGGATGGAAGGTTCGCTGGCCACGTGCTCGCTTGGGGGCATCCCGGTCCGCCGGCCGCCGGCCCAGGGCCGGGTCCAGCTGATGCTTCGGCCCGAACAGATCCGGATCGCAGAGGACGGCCCCATCCGCGGGGTGGTGGTGGAGACCGACTATTTTGGCCCCGAAACCACCGTGCGGCTAAAGCTTGCCGTTCCGCCCGAACTCGCCAGCCGCGCCGACCACCGGTACCCGGGCGGCGGCGAGATCATCACCATCCGGCACTGGAACGCCTCCCTTGCCCAGCCGGGCATGGAACTTTGCCTGCGCGTGGTGGGCGAAGGCGTGGCCTTTCCCTCCGACTCCTGACAGTCAGCAGGCTCCGTTTCAGCTGTTTCAGGGCGGATTTCAGTCCCTACGCACCTGGCTCGTGGCCGTTCCCCCGCGGCTGGATTCGGCCCTTACGGAAGTAACCTGAGTACGCGGGCCCGGCTTGGCCTGCAGGGACCAGCCGCCGAGGGAGTTGATGGGGACGGTGCCCAGCAGTGTTTCGGGACGTCCGGGCGTTACGTCGTAGACCTTCACCGAAGCTGAACCGGTCGGGACAGCCCCGCCGATCCTGGAGGTTCCCGCGACGTCCATGTCCCTATTAAGGCGGTGCCGCGCCGTGGTGATGGTGAGAACGTCGGTCTGCGCCGTTGGGGTTGCTGCCGCCGTCGGCGTTGCCTCAGCGGTGGGGGCGGGCGTTGCAGTATCCGTTGGCTCGGCAGTCGCGGTTGCGCTGGTGGTTGGTTCCCGCGTATCCGTTGTCGGCTCGTCCGTGGGTTCCTCCACCGCTGCGGTCTGGTTGATTGGATGCGGCTTCGAGGCCTCGATGGGATGGTTGGGGTCAGGATCGTTCGTGTCGATGCCCACGCTGAACTGGGCCATCATGTCGTGATCCTCGTGGGGGAGGTTGTGGCAGTGGATCATGTACCGGCCGCGGTGGTGCTCAAACTTCATGAGCAGCCGGACCGTCTCGCCCTCGCCGACGTACACCACGTCCTTTGGCCCGCGTTCATAGTTGAAGGGTGCTCTCCCGTTGCGGCTGAGGATCTGGAAATCCACCAGGTGGATGTGGACCGGATGGAACCACCCTCCGGAGCTGTTTTCGATTGTCCAGATTTCCACATCATCCAGGTCCGGGTTTGCCACGACTTTCCTGTAGCCGCTCTCCACCACTTCGTCCCATGTCATGTCGCCGATGGTCCAGATGTCGTTGTCCCGTTTCACGCGCAGATGCCGGTTTTTTACCGACTGCGAGGGCGTCAGGCTCATGGGGGTGCTTGGTGCGAGCAGCTTCGGCATCACCTTTGCGGCAGGCCCGGACGTGTCCACCGGTTCATCCGTCACATCAAACGCCATGACCCTGCCGGTGTTGTCGTAGTCCACGTTGTTGTTATTGGACAGGTTGCGCAGTTCCACGCGTTTTCCAGCCGGGTACTTGGAGAAGTCGATGAGGACTTCGTAGCGCTCCGCGCTGCTGTGGCGCCATGATGTCACCTGCTGAGCGGCAGGCATCAGGCCGCCGTCCGTGGCGACCAGGGTTACGGGGTCCCCGGTGCTGAGGGAGAAACGGTAGGAGCGGGAAATGGAAGCATTGAGGATCCGGAAGCGGTAGATCCTCCGCTGGACCTTCATGACCGGCCACGGTGCGCCGTTTACCAGGATGACATCACCCCAGAGGCCGGAACGGGTGTTGTCGTCGTAGGCCAGGGAGCCGTTGGCGGCGAACATGGCGTCGGAAACGGTCAATGGCACGTCGAACTTGCCCTGGGGAAGCAGGCTTCGTTCAACCTCGTCGTGCAGGTGGTAGTGGCCCGCCAGCCCGGAGTACACACTTTGCGACGTGTTGTGGACAGCGTGGTCGTGATACCAAAGGGTCCGCGCCGGTTGGAAGTTGCCGTACTCGTAGTCCTTGCAGTAGCCGAGTCCGGTCAGGTCGTTGGCGTACCCGTCGAACTGCGGCAGCGAGGCCGCACCGTGCAGGTGGGTGGATGTATCGAGCCTGTACCCCCACTGCGGATGGAGCAGCGGCAGCACGTTGTCCATCATCATGGTGATGCGTTCGCCCTGATTCACCTTGATCGTTGGTCCCGGGAACGTCCCGTTGTAGCCAAGGATGGGAGTGCTCAGCCCCGGCACGATATTCGCCGAGCTGAGCCTCTGCTCAATGCGGTAGTGGTGCCTGGTATGGCCGTCGGCATCCACCGTGGTTTTTGTGGGTTGAAGCACCGACGGGATAGTCAGAGCCCGCTGGAAGGGCCTGGGCATGTTGCCGGCAGCCAGCTGGCTTGCTGACTTTGCCTCGACCGATCGCAAGGGGACGGCAAGCCCAAAGGCACCCATGATTCCGATACCACCTATTTGCATTGCCTGCCGGCGCGAAATGGACATGCCTGAAGCGTGGAGGGACCACGGTGCGAAAAAGTTGGGGAAATCTGGGGGCACGGTGATGCCAAGGATTTCCCAAGCGGCCCACGCCAAGCTGGCATGACGTAAGAGGCCGGGTTGCTGTGCGAACACCATCAGGGCCAATAGGGCGGCGGGAGGGGCGCGATGTCGCTGGGAACTCGGGTAATGGCGTCCCTGGCGCTGCTGACGGCCGGGATGCTGTCACTGGTCTGGGCCTACATTTACGGCGGCGGTGCGGAGCCGGGCCTGCTGGATCGGGCAGGTCCCGCTGTTACCTGGGGCCTGCCTGTGGCGAAGCTGGTGTTCAACCTTGCCAGTGCCGGCACCATCGGGGCACTGGTCCTGGCAGTCTTCGCGCTCCCCCACGGCGGAACGGCCTATCAACTGGCACTTCGGCTTGCCGGTTGGTCGGCGGTTGTTTGGGCCGGGGCCTCGGCGGTCCACACTGCCGCAAGCTTCCTGCTCCTTGCCAACAGGGCCCCGACCGCCGGACTGGGTGGGGAATTCCTGACGTACCTGACCAGGATTGACGCGGGCCGTGCCGGCGCCCTGACTACGCTCATCGCCGCGGCCGTGGCACTGCTGTGCTTCCGGCTGAGGAGCCACCGCCTTCTTGCCGGCACGGCCGTCGCGGCTTTCGCCGGGCTGTTGCCGATGGTCATGAAATCCCATGCGGCCGGCGGCACCGACCACGCGGACAGCACCGCCGCCCTGTTCCTGCACGCGGCCAGCGCCGCAGTCTGGCTCGGCGGCCTGCTTGCGTTGGTAGTACTGCGGCGGGCCCTGCCGGCAGGCCAGCTCGGCCTGACTGCCCGGCGGTATTCCACGCTGGCGCTGATCAGCTTCATCGCACTGGTCGCCTCCGGAATCCTGGCCGCCCTCACCAGAATCAGCACGGTCGAGGCCCTGCTAAGCCCCTACGGTGTCATCGTCCTGGCTAAAACCGGAGTATTCGTCATCCTCGGGCTGTTCGGGGCGCTGCACCGGTGCTGGTCCCTGGGCCGGATTGATCAGCACCCGGCGCGGGGTGGCAGGCACTTCGCCGCCCTCGCCGTCGTCGAACTCGCGGTCATGGGCGCCGCTTCCGGGATGGCCGCGGCGCTTGCCCGGACAGAACCGCCGCCGGCTGCGGGGTCCGGGAAGACCTCCGCCGGGGACCTCGCCCCCGGGCTGCCCGAGCCCGGCCTCTGGGAATACTTATCCCGCTTTGCCCCTGACCCGCTATGGGCACTGGCCTGCGGCTTCGCCGTCGTTGCCTACTTGGCCGGGGTACGGCGCCTCCGGGCGCAGGGCCAGTCCTGGCCAGCGCGCTGCACGGTGCTGTGGACCACCGGGGTCGCGGTCCTGTTTTTGGTCACGAACGGGGGCGTGCACGTCTACCAGGGCTACCTGTTCACCGCCCACGTCCTGACCCAGATGATACTCACCGCCGTCGTACCCTTGCTGCTCGTCCCGGCCGCCCCGCTGACCTTGGCCAACCTCTCCATCAGGGCCAGAACAGACGGCAGCGCCGGGGTCAAAGAATTCCTGGAACGGTCCGTACAACCGGTACTGGCGGCACTGCGCAGGGATCCTGTGCTGGCCATTTTTATCCTCGCCGCGTCTATGCTCGTCATCTACTACACCCCGCTGCTCGAATGGGCAGCCGTGGGCCAGATCGGCTACAGCATAATGACCGTCCTCGCCCTGCTCGCCGGTTCTCTCGCCACCGCCGCGCTCACCGCTGCCCCGGACCACGGCACCGGCAACGCCGTACGCCAGCGGCTGCTTGTCCTGGCAGGAATGGCCGGCGTCTACTCATTCGGCGGGTGGAAACTGATGGAGCAGGCACCGGCAATGGAAATGCCCTGGTTTACCTCGGTAGGGCAACCCTGGGGCATGGCAGCGGCGGCCGCCCCGGAACTGGGCGGGACCATTATGTGGTCCATCGCAGCCATATGGCTCGCCGTTACGGCCGCGAAGGTCACCAACCGCGGTGGCCAAAGTCCGGGACACGCGGACACCGCAGTCCCGAGATCTGCGCATGAACATGAAGAGATGGCTACCCCCACTGCCTGACATAGAAGCCGATTGCCAAGCCCTTGCCCGGCGTCGTCGCACCAAGCGTGGGACAGCGCCGGGCAGGGGCTTGTGACTGCCCAGCTGCCGGCTCCTAGGGAATCCCTAGGAGCCGTTTCCGTACCTTGTGAAAAGTCGGCCCCCCTGTCCCTCGACTGAGGCTGCAGCCATGTTCAGCAGGATTACGGCCAGCGTTTCCACAAGGTGGACTTCCTAACTTGTGACTGTGCGTGAATCCCTTGCGCACCCAGGATCAGTGAGGTTCTTATGAAATCTGCACTACACGGACCAGGAGAGCGGGGAGTCCGCGTCCAAAGTTTTGGAAGGGCCGGCATTATTGGGTCGGTCTCCGCCGTACTCTGTGCCACTTCCCTCCTAGCCATCCCCACCGCCAACGCAGCCGTCCCGGCATTCCCGAACAACGTGGTGGTCTTCCCCGATCGCGACTTCGTGACCATTGAGGGCTACCAGGACAGGGTTGGCGAGACCGCCACCGTCGAGGTCCACCGCCCCGGAATCGGGATTGTCGGCTCCGCGAAGAGCGTCGTCGCAGCCGGGGACGTGGCCTTTGAAATCAACCACCCCGGCGGCGTCTGCTGGGGCGACGGGACTGACGTGAAGGTCACCCCCGACATCAAGCCCGGCGACAAGGTGACCATCAAATTCGGCACCATCGAGGCCGGAACCACCACCGTCCAGGACACCTACGTCAATGCTCCCTCCATTCGCAACGGCAACACCGTGATCGTTAAGGGCCATGTCGCCGGGTCAGTCACCCAGGCGCAGATGGAGCAGCGTATCGTCGAGCCCGCTCTGAAGGAGACCAGTGTCGGGCGCCGTGACGCCCGCGCGGTCGCCGGAGCACCGGGAGGGGACGCCGGTTACACTTCAAGGCTGGAATTCGGCCTGGACGGCCCGAACACCTTCACCGCCACCTACGAATTCGACGAACCAGAGGCTGCCGAAATAGCGGCCGCAGCTGGCGGTGCCCGCGCCATGGCTTGGGAAGAGAGCGATGCCGACGACAACCGTCAGGGCCTGACCATCGCCGAGTATGGCGAGCTTGGCGGGCCGGGAATGGGCGGCTGCCCGAATGGCCCCCTGGGCTCCGGGCCTGCAGGGCCTACCAACATCTCAGCAGCCAAGGTCAACAGCGACTTGAAGGTGAACTGGGCTCCCGCCGTGGCTGTCCCCGGAACGCCGGCAATCACCGGCTACCGGGTCACGGCCGTCGCCGCGACGGCAAACGGAACCGAGCGGGTGGAATCCGGTGTGCGCATCAGCGACCCGAAGGCCGCCAGCACCACCATCAAGGGCCTTTCACCGGACGAAGAGTATGACGTCTACGTGGTGTCCGTCAGCGACGTCGGTGAGACGTTCCCGGCTCCCCACGCCTTCGCGAAAACGGACACCGAAGCCCCGACCGTGACCGCCTCGCCCAACGGCGGAACCTACTCCACTGCGCAGGAGCTGACGCTGACAGCCAGTGAACAGGGCAGCGACATCTACTACACCCTTGACGGAACCGACCCTGTTACCGCCGGCGCCAGCGTTCCCGACGCAATTCTTTACGAAGGCCCGATCAAGGTCACCGCAAACACGGCCTTCACCTATTCCGCCATCGATCCCTCGGGCAATGCCTCCGACAAAAAGACCATCGAGTTCCAGATCACCAACGATCCCGTCCCGGCCGCTCCGGTGATCGCCAGCGCGCCTAAGGCAGGGCTGGGAACGGCGGAACTTTCCTGGACGGCACCCGACGCCGGAGCTGAAGGACTCACCATCACCGGATACTCGGTCCAGGCCTACACCGGTGATGCAGCCTTTGGAGATCCCAAGGAGGTGGCGGGTGACGTCACTACCCTGGTCTACGACGGGCTGAACGGCGACACCGAATACTGGTTCACCGTCACGGCCAGCAACATCAACGGTGCCGGAGCCCCGTCGAAGAGCGCTCCTGTCACCGTTCAGGGTGCTGTTGTAGCGAATGCCGGGCCGGATCAGAACGTCGCCCGACGCGCCACGGCAACCACGGTTACCCTGGACGGCACCGGATCCTCAACGACCAACGCCACCTACAAGTGGGAGCAGGTCCTGGCCGGAGTTTCAACGGATGATACGATGCAATTGAGTGGTAGCGACACACTGAAGCCCACCTTCAGCCTGCCGGTCTACCAGTCGCCCATGACCAACAATCCGCTTACCTTCAGGCTGACGGTCACTGTCGGCACGACGGTTAAGACGGATGAGGTCAAGGTGATTCCCGTTCCGGACAGGGTCACCATCGCCTCCGCCACATGGAAGCCCGGCGACATGAGGGTCAGCGGGAGCGGCAGCGTTGCTGGCGCCACGATCACTATCCGCCGTGCTAACGGAACGCTAGTGAGCAGGGTCAACGTTGCCGCGGCAGTCGCTCCGGCAACCGGCGGCACCTGGAGCCTGCGGCTGCGCGATAACGCCGCCGGCACCACCAACCCAGGCACTCTTTACATCGAATCCAACCTGGGCGGCACCGCCGGGCCGGTAACGGTCACGAACAGGTAGCCAAAGGGCTAACACCACCTGGGCCCGGTGGCTCCCGGTAATGTTCCGGAAGCCGCCGGGCCTTGGCGCGTTCCGTGACCGCCGCTTCACTGGCTGGGCCGGAGGAACGTTCGACGACGGCAGGTTACCTTTCCCGGGGAGGTAACCTGCCGTCGTCGCGCTTAAGGAACTCGTGCGTCTGGAAGCTGCGGTGGCAGCGCTGGCGAATCTTAGCGGCCACGGCAGTTGGTGATCGCGCGAGCCGTGCTGTCCCCTGTGCGGTCAACGCCACGAGTGTTGATGGTCTCCCGGCGCGGCTCCTCGTAGGCCCGCTGCGAGGCTGGAGAAAGGGCCGCAAGGCACCGGATGCGGTCAGTAGCCGGCTGCACCCAATGGTGTCGGGGGATCGGGTTACCGGCGAGACTGCGACCGGGTCCGCGCGACGTCAACTGCGGCTGATCGCGGGGTTAACGCAGGAAAGGGGGCCTCCTGGCCGTGAGATGAGCGTGGTGGCTCACATCAATACCCGGAGGCCCCTCATTGGTCATACCAAAACTAGGTAGCCCTCAACACACCGCGGTCCCCGCTAGACGACTTGGCAGCAAAATGCCGCCCGGCGAAACTGACGGCCGGCGCGGCCGCGCCGAAGGTGGCGGTGACAGCAGTTCCGGCCCCTGGTGTGGAGCTGACCTCGAAGGTGCCCCCGGCCTGCTCAATGGTGTCGCCAAGGATTCTCAGGCCCATGTGGCCTTCCCGGCGGGGCTCCCCCGGATCAAAGCCCACACCGTCGTCGGAAACGGTGATCTTGGTGCGCGGGCCGGCTTGCCAGACCCGAATATCAACCGATTGTGCTGCGGAGTGCTTGCTGACATTCACCAAGGCTTCGCGCGCCACACGGTAGAGCAGAACAGCCCGGTCCCGGTCCAGCACGAGCTTGTCGGGGATTTCAACTGTCAGATGTATTCCTCGCTCCACCAGGGGTGCCTCCAGCCTCACGAGGGAGGCCTTGAGCCCCAGCGCTTCGAGGTCGGGCGGGTAGAGCTCACTGGTCATTGCGCGGAGGGTCCGGATGTTGTTTTGCAGCATCGTCCGGGCGTTCGTAAAAACGGGCTGCAGTTCAAGCGGGCCGCGGCGCTCCTCTGATTCCAGGGCGTACGCCAACCCGGACAGGTCCTGGATCACCTCGTCGTGGAGTTCGCCCGCGATGTGGCGGCGCTCCTGGTCCGAGGCCTCGATCGCGCACCGAAGCGAAGCGTTGCGTGCTGCCTGGTGGACCTGCATCCTCCGGGCCAGGCGGACGGCGGGAACCAGTTGCGTCAGCTGGAGGACCGCCAATGACAGTGCCATGGGCGGGACCATGCCCATCAGGACTGCCTGCTGCTCGCGGCGGACTCCTTCGCCGGACGTGTACGTTTCGAAGATCATCGGGGCACCGCTTTGGGATGCGGAGCGCGCATAAACTTCCACGAGCTCGCCGGAGTTCGCCTCGAACTCGTTTTCTGCCTCAGTCTGGGATTCAAACGTGGCCGTTGCCGGGCCGCCGGCCAGGAGCTCGCGGGCCCATTCTTCCGTTTCGAAATCCTGCCCGATAAGCGACGCGACATCGGAGTAGACCACCCGGCCGTTCTCGTCCCATACCTTAATCCTGGTGACGCCGCTTTCAGCCAGCCACGGCTCCAGCCGCTGGTCGAGCAGCTCCAGCGCGGCGGGGTCGCCGGCCAGGAGCTGGTCGGTGATCAACGGCCCCACCACGTTGTCGGCCAAGCGTTGGGTGATGTCCCTGGCATTGGCCAGGGCGTGCCTTTCCGCTTCGGCGCCCACCCAAAAGGAAACCGGGGTGGCAACCAGCACGAGGGCCGCAAAGCCGGCAATAAGGAAACGGGCAACGGCCGCCCTTACCTCGCGCCGCTCCGCGACATCGTGACCGCTGTTGGGGTGGGCGGGCTCCCCCGCATGGAGTCGGCGCACGGTGAGTCTGCCTGGTTACTTTGCCAAAGGTTCCGGCTCGGTCGGGACGGTGCTGCCCCATCTCGCCACGAGCGAAGGATTCACAATCATGTTGCCGGGATGGGCGTGCCGCAAGGTGTCCAGCATGACTCCCAGTGCGCCGTCTTTGGGGAGGAAGCCGCAGATGCCCATGCGGGCGGCCTCGCGCAGCGCTTCCTGGGACGGGTTCCCCGTCAGCATTACAATCCGGGTTCCGGGTGCCTCCGAAAGGATGCGCTCGGCAGCGTTGAGCCCTGAGCCGTCAGGAAGATACAGGTCCATAATGATGACGTCGGGAGCAAGGTCCCGGAACATCGTCACCGCAGATGCCACCGACTTCGCCGCACCTATACTCTGCAGGTCCGGCTCGCGGTCCAGCGCACCCGCCAAAAGGTCGGAAAACGTGGTGTGGTCATCAACGATCAGGATGCGCAGGCGTCCCGTTTCCTGCTGGGTCTCCCGCGTAACAGGACGGCTCTCCGTGACCACCTGGATGGGGCCAACGGGCTCTGGCGGCCGGGATGTTGCCGCGGTGCTCCGCAGGAGCCTGGCCTGCGCCTCCCTCAGCGCCGGGCCCGGGGCGCAGCCCAATTCCTGGTCGATGACCCTCCGGCAGCGGTCGAAGGCCCGCAGTGCTTCCGTGTTCTCGCCATTCTGCTCAAGCCCCAGGACCAGGGCAGTCCAGGCCCGTTCGTTGAGGGGATCTTCCTTCGCCGCCACGCCGGCCCAGTGGATTGCCCGGCCTGTCTCCCCCACGGCAAGCGCGGTTTCCGCAGCCATCACCCGGGCAAGGCCAACGCGGGCTGCGTGTGCGGCCCGCTCCTCCTCTGCCCAGGACGGCAGCAGCTCGTCACCGAGCAGCGGGGCGGAAGCCAGTTCGAGTGCTTCCGTCAGCATGGCCAGTGCCTCGCGGGGCTCCGCCTGGCTGGCCGCTTTCGTCAGCGTTTCGAAGCGGTCCAGGTCCAGGTCCACCAAAGACCGGTCTATGGCGTAGCCGCCAGTCACCGTCCGCAGGGCGCCGGTTCGCCCGGTGCCCGGCTGCAGGTGGCGCCGGAGGACGCTGACGTAGCTTTCAAGGGTGGGCAGGGCAACTGCCGGGTGGTTGCCGCCCCACAGCAAATCCATGATGCGGGTCTTCGATACTGCCGAACCAAAATTCATGAGGAGAATTTCCAGTACCTGGCGGGGTTTTGGTCCGCCGAGGTCATTGGCGCCCAGCTCGACGCCGCCGCGGCGGATCATCAAAGGGCCTAGGACTGAAATCTGAAGCGATGGCGCCTGCGGCGGCGCTTCAGTGATGAGGCGTGCCTGGGCTGTGGTGTCTGCGAGTTCCAAGGTGATCAAGGAGGTTCCCCCAAGTAGTCCGGTGTTGCGTGGTTCTCATTGAAGGGGGAGGGCAAATGCGCGAACAACAGTGGTGTCTACTCACATGTGGAACCGCCCAGCACTTGCTTCTGCGGGCCTTACGCAGAATCCAGGTGAAGGGACCAACAGGCATTCCGGGGAAAGCTGCCGCGCGAGAAACGTTTGCGCTGGTGAACCCGAGGATTCCCTACCGACGAAAGATGTTGGAAAAACCCTAGGTAGCCCGGCACAAGTGGCACGTCCTCTGCCGAAGCTTTCTCCAAGCCGGCCTACCTAATTTTGTACAGAACAAGTACAAACCCTGGTGCACGCAGGAATGTGACGGGAATTCAGATGACATCGCGGACCACAGAGAGCCACAAATTCTCCGTTAGCGGGCCCACTAGGCCGTTAATGCAGGGCTGGAACGGTATACGGGCGGAACTGCGAACTGTCCGTGTTCGCGTCCTCGTCACGGTGCTGGCTTTCCTGGCGGCCGGCCTGATGGTCACCGGCATCACCACGCTTGTTCTCGACCTGCGCAGCCTCAACAGCCGTGTTAACGAAGAGCTCCTGCTTCAGTCCGCCCGGCTCCAGAACGTAGTGGAGCAGGGTGTTCCGGGCGGAGGGCCTTTTACTTCCCTGGATGGGCTGTTCACCGTGTTCCTTCAAGGTGACACACCCGGCAGGTACGAATCTCTCTTGGCCACCGTCAACGGCGGCAGGACGTTCCTGCCCGCCGGAGGGCAGCCCACCAGTCTCGCTACTCCCCAGGTGCTCGAAACAGTGTGGGCCGAACACAGAGAGGACAGCACAGTTTTCCATGACATGACGTTGGAGGGGCGGACGGTGCGGCTGGCCATCACCTCCGTATCGCTGGAGGACGGAGGCCCCGGCGGATTGCTGGTGGCAGCCAATGAAATCGGGCAGCAGCGGGAGCAGATGATAGCGTCCTTCGGCACCTTCGCAGGGGCCTCGCTGGCCACGCTGCTGCTGGCCGGCGCGGTGGGGTTCGCGGTGACGGGACGTCTCTTTGTTCCAGTGCGGCGCCTGCGCCAAGCCACGGAATCCATCACGTTTGAGGACCTGACCGCCCGCGTCCTGGTCCCTTCCGGTGATGACGACGTTTCGCAGTTGGCCATGGACTTCAACCGCATGCTGGACCGGCTGGAAACGGGCATCGCGGACCAGCGTCAGTTTGTGGATGACGCCAGCCACGAACTCCGCACCCCCTTGACCATCATCGGCGGCCACCTTCAGCTGCTGCAGGCAGGTGACCCGCGCGATGTGAGCGAAACCCAGGTGCTGCTCCTGGAGGAACTGGACCGGATGCAATCCCTCGTTGATGAGCTGCTGCTGCTGGCCAGAAGCGGCCGCCCGGACTTCGTCCGTTTGGACTGGATCGACGCCGACTCCTTCCTTGAAGCGGCGATGGACAGGATCAGGGTCCTGGCGGATCGCCGGTGGCAGATCGAAAGCATGCCCGGCGGCCAATTCCGTGCGGACCGCAACCGGCTCACGCAGGCCGTGGAACAGCTGGCAGCCAATGCAGTGCAGTCCACCCGGCGGCACGACGTTATTTCCCTTGGCGCAGCCTGGACCGGCAGGCCTGGCGGCACGGCGCCGCCCGGACATCAGGACTCATCCCTTGGGGGCATTGACATCTGGGTGGCCGACTCGGGCTGCGGCATCAGCCCCGCGGACCAGGAACGGATCTTTGACCGTTTTGCCAGGGCCGGGGTTTCCCGGGGGGCAGAAGGGTCGGGCCTGGGGCTGCCGATCGTCAAGGCCATTGCCGAAGCCCACAGCGGAACACTGCGGGTGACGTCGAAGGTGGATGAAGGCAGCCGCTTTGTGCTCTCACTTCCAGGAGTAACCGTATGACACGGATACTGATCGCCGACGACGAGCCACGGATCGCCAGCTTCATCACCAAGGGACTCACCGCGGCCGGGTACACCACCTCATCGGTGGAAGATGGCATCCGGGCCCTGGACTATGGCAGCTCCGGGGAGTTTGATCTCCTCATCCTGGACATCGGCATGCCCAGGATGGACGGGCTCGCTGTCCTGTCGGCGCTGCGCGCCATGAAGTGCACGGTTCCGGTGATTGTCCTGACGGCCAAGGATTCACTGCAGGACACCCTCGCAGCGCTCGACGGCGGTGCGGACGACTACATGACCAAACCCTTCCGGTTCGAGGAGCTGCTCTCGCGGATCCGCCTGCGGCTGAGGGCTAACCCCGGTGCCCAGGGGGCACCGGAACCAACTTCCGGCGGCGTAACCCTGGATGCTGACCTTCGCAGCGCCAAGGTCCGCGGCCGGACAGTGCCGCTGTCCGCCCGGGAATTCGCCATGGCCCGGGCTTTCGTGGAGAACGAGGGCAGGCTGCTCACCCGCGAACAGCTGCTGAGCCGGGTGTGGGGATACGACTTTGACGGGTCCTCCAACGTGGTGGATGTCTATGTGGGCTACCTGCGCAACAAGCTTGGTCCCGAAAAGTTCCTGGCTGTCAGGGGCGCCGGTTACCGCTTTGTGGCCGCCCCTGCTGCGACTTCCCAGACCCAATCCGGTGGATGAGAGGTCTCTCATTAAAGTCTCATCCCCCTCTTACCCTCGCCCGGCAGAGTGGGACCACAACCAAGAAAGGCGATCTGATGAAGAGTTATTTGTATCTCCCCATCGCAGCCGTAGTGGGTGCTGCGAGCCTGACCGTGTGGGGCCAAGCCAATGCCGGCCCACCCCCTGAAGTTTCCCCGGGCGTGGTGGTGACCTCCAGCAGCGGCACCGCCACAACCGATGATTCGGCGGACCTGCTTCCCACTTCGGCCCCCACCGCCACGATTACCGAAATCCCTGACCAGGCAACCCCGGAAACGCAGCTCGTCACTGCAGAACCGCAGACTCTTGCAGCGGTGCCATCCGACGGCCCCACCCACGATCAGTTCGACGACAAGGGCGGACTCAGGGACCCTAATCTTTCTGATGACCCGCCCGGCGACGACAACGGCGGCCTGCGCAGCGGCAACGTTTCCGATGACGCGCCCGGCGACGACAACGGCGGCCTGCGGGACGACAACGTTTCCGACGACCCACCCGGCGACGACAACGGCGGCCTACGCGACGACAGCGAATCTGATGACGCACCCGGCGACGACAAAGGCGGCCTACGGGACGACAACGATTCCGATGATGAGCCAGGCGACGATAAAGGCGGTGAGCGGTAACGCCTGACGGCCTTCGCCAAGGTTTTCCCTAGGACGCCCCTGCAGCATTGCCTTGTTTCGCCGACTCTACTGGGGAGTTGGCCCTTCAGGGGGAGCAGATCGCAGGATGAAGGCTTCATCGCGTAAACCAACACAAAAGAACAGCACTCGCCCACGCCTCCGGTTCCTGGCTGCATCGGGGGCGTTGGCGTTGGCCGCTTCCATGGGCTTGCCGCCCGTTGCCGCCACTGCCGTGCAGGCCCCGGTAGGCGCCGGATTCACCGTAACGCCTGCCGACTTGTCCTTCATCCTGAAGCAGATCAAGATCGCCGAAGCCCACGTAGCCAACACCACGTCAGAAACGGGCCCTTGCGGGGCCCTCGTGGGAAGCGGCCCGAACCAGCTTGCCAGCCCGCTGCTGTCGCACGGGCTGCGGACGGTTGACGGAAGCTGCAACAATCTTCAGCCCGGCCAGGAAACCTTCGGCGCATCGGACCAGGTGTTTCCAAGGCTGGGATCCAAGTCCTTTGCTGCCGCCGAGAGCGGGTCCTTCGGTGGACCACCCATGGCCACGAACTACACACAAAAATCAGGAAGCGTCTTCGATTCACGGCCGCGCACCATCAGCAACCTGATTGCCGATCAAACGTCCACCAACCCGGCAGCCGTAGCCGCAGCCGGCTTCCCGGCCCGGACGCAGGGCAACGAGGGTGTGGTGCCCTGCACCACGGACCCGGATCCCGAGGCGACTCCCCCGGTCGCAGCCGCGCCGGACGGCTGCGTTCCCTCGCACAACACGCTGTTCATCCCCAACGTAACTACCGACGTCGGGCTGTCACCGCCCTACAACTCCCTGTTCACCCTCTTCGGCCAGTTCTTCGACCACGGGATCGACCAGACCGTCAAGGGCGGCGGCACGGTGTATGTGCCGCTCAAGGCCGATGACCCGCTGATTGCAGGACCGGACCACATCTTCGGCAACGCGGATGACCTCAATCCGAGGATGCGCTTTATGGTTCTGACCCGCGGCCAGAACCAGCCCGGCCCGGACGGTGTTTTGGGGACCGGGGACGATGTCCAGGATGCGATGAACACCAATTCGCCGTGGGTGGACCAGAGCCAGACCTACTCCTCGCACTCCTCGCACCAGGTGTTCCTGCGGGAGTACGCCAATTCACCCTCGGGTCGGCCCGTCTCGACGGGCAAGATGCTCGGCGGCGCGGAGGGTACGCCCACGGCCGGCGGCATGGCTACCTGGGCTGACACCAAGAAGCAGGCCCGTGAGCTGCTCGGAATACAGCTGCTGGACAAGGACGTCCTGAACGTCCCAATGCTCGCTGCCGACGCCTACGGCAAATTCATTCCCGGGCCTAAGAACGGGCTCCCGCAATTTGTCACCAAATCCGGCCTGGTAGAGGCAGACCGCACCGCGGACGAGGGACGGGGAACACTCGTTCCCCAGGACGTGCTGTACTTCAGCACCCCTTTCCTGACGGACATCGCGCACAACGCCGACCCGTCACCGCAGGATGCAGACCACAATCCGGCCACACCGCCGGCGGCCCCGGCTCCTGACGGGAACGAGACCGCCTCCGCAGACTTTATGAGCCAGGCCCCCGGCACCTACGACGACGAGATGCTCAACGCGCACTTCATCGCCGGCGACGGCAGGGTCAACGAGAACATCGGGCTGACCGCCATCCACCAGGTCTTCCACTCCGAACACGACCGCCTGGTCGGAGACATCAAGCGGGTCCTCAGCAACGACACCTCGGCAAGGGGCGCTGCCGCCCTGGCAGAATGGAAGCTGGCCGAAGGCGCCGACGGCTGGAACGGCGAACGGATCTTCCAGGCCGCACGGTTCGTGACAGAGATGCAGTACCAGCACCTGGTGTTTGAGGAGTTCGCCCGGAAGATCCAGCCTGCCCTCAACATCTTTGAACCGTTCGCTTTCGCCCAGACGGACATCAATCCGGCGGTGAGCGCCGAGTTCGCCCACGCCGTGTACCGCTTTGGCCACTCGATGCTCACGGAAACCATTTCCCGCCGCAACGAAGACAGCCCCGGTGCGGACAATATGTTTGGAACGTCCGACGACGTCAGGGGCTCCCAGAACGACATTTCCCTCCTCGAGGGCTTCCTGAATCCGCCCGCTTACACGGACGGCGGTCCCGCCGGCGCCCTGACGTCGGAGGAGGCCGCGGGCAGCATCATCATGGGAATGTCGGACCAGGTGGGCAGCGAACTGGACGAGTTCGTCACCGATACTCTCCGCAACAAGCTGCTGGGACTGCCCATGGACCTCGCGGCGATCAACCTGACCCGCGCCCGGTCGGAAGGCCTGCCCACGCTGAACAACCTGCGCCGGGAAATCCACGGTGCCACCAACGATGGCCAGCTCAAGCCGTACACCAACTGGATCGACTTCGGCGAAAACATCAAGCACCCCAAGTCCTTGGTTAACTTTGTGGCCGCCTACGGCAAGCACCCCTCCATCCTGCAAGCCACCACGCTGGAGGCCAAGCGCAAAGCCGCCCGGCTCATCGTCAGCCCCGACGCCCTGGCCGGCGAAGTGGCCCCCGAGGACGCCGTGGCCTTTATGAACAGCACGGACGCCTGGGCCAACAACGGAAGCTCATCAATCACCGGACTGGACGACATAGACCTGTGGATGGGCGGCCTCGCCGAACGGACCAACCTGTTCGGCGGACTCCTCGGCAGCACCTTCAACTACGTCTTCGAAAGCCAGATGACGGATCTGCAGAACGGTGACCGGCTGTACTACCTGGCACGCACGCCCGGCATGAACCTGATGGCGCAGCTCGAAGGAAACTCCTTCGCGGAGATGATGATGCGCAACACCAACGCCCAAGCACTGAAGGCTGATGCGTTCGCCACGGCTGACTGCAAGTTCGAGCTGAAGAACCTCAACGGAACGGTGCAGGGCTTCGCGTCCGCAGGCAACGCCGTCGCCGACGATCCCGCCTCGGAGTGCAACGAATCCGCACTGCTGATCCGGATGCCCGACGGCACCATCAAGTACCGGGCGTCCAACTCGGTGGACCCGGCCGGCATCAACGGCCAGGCCGTTTACAACGGATCCGTCAATAACGACCGCATCCACGGCGGCGTGGACAACGACACCATGTGGGGCGGCCAGGGCAAGGACGTCATCGAAGGCAATGACGGCGCCGATACCGTTCTGGGCGGCGACGGCAACGACATCATCACCGACTCGGCCGGAGACGACATCCTGAAGGGCGGGCCGGACAACGACGCAATCGACGGCGGCCCGGGCCTGGACCTCCTCCTCGGCGGCGACGGAAAAGACTTCATCAACGGAGGCGCGAACTCGAACGAAACCTTCTCCGGCGAAGACGACGACTTCGTGATCGCCGGTGAAGGGCTGGACGCCGTATTCGGCGGTGGCGGGAACGACTGGGCAGAAGGCGGCGACGGCCCCGACCTGCTGATCGGCGACTCGAGCAACCTGTTCTTCCTGGACGACTCGCAGAAGCCCGGCAACGATGTCCTGGTGGGCCAGGGCGGCGACGACGACTACGACATGGAAGGCGGGGACGACGTCGGCATCGCCGGACCGGGCGTGGAAAAAGTGGCCGGCGCATCCGGCTACGACTGGGAGATCGGTGCCTACGATCCCCAGCCGCAGGACGCCGACCTGGAACTTCCGATCGAACCGCTGGACATCCTCCAGGTGGGCGTCCGCGATAGGTACAACGAAGTCGAGGCGCTCTCCGGCGGTCCGTTCGATGACAAGCTCCGGGGCGACGACAACATTCCCAAGGAAATGGGTGGCGGAGGCTTCATCGGCTGCGACGCCCTGGACCGGTCAGGTGTTGACAGCATCACCGGACTGGACCAGCTCATCACATCGCTGCCCACTCCCCTTGCCGATGTCATCAACGCCTCGGCATCCAAGGAATGCCCCGTGCTGACCGGCCCCCAGGTATGGGGCGAAGGCAACATCCTGCTGGGCGGCGGCGGCAACGACCTCATCGAGGGCCGCGGCGGCGATGACATCATCGACGGCGACCGGTACCTCAACGTCCGGCTGAGCGTCCGCACGGACCCGAACAACGCGGCCACTGAGATCGGCAGCGCCACGGGAATGAACACCCAGTACCAGCGCGATTCCGCCGGCAAGTTGACGGGCCCGACGCTCCAGCAGGCGGTGTTCGCGGGCAGCATCGACCCCGCCAACATCATCGTGGTCCGGGAAATCCTGGCATCCTCCGAAGGAACCGACACCGCGGCCTTCTCGGACTTCGAGTTCAACTACACCATCACCACAACCGGCGGAGACGGCACCATGGGCTCACCGGGTGCTGTCACCACCGTCCAGCACATCAGCGGCGAGGACGGCACCGATACCCTCCGCAACATCGAACAGCTCGTGTTCGGCGACGGAACCGACGGAGTGGACGACGGTGAGGAGGAAATCGAGGACGACGTCGACGAGGTTGAGGATGACGTGGATGAGGTCGAGGACGGAGCCGGCGAAGGAGTGGACGACGGGATCGATGAGGTCATTCCCGGCGATGGCGAGGTTGTCGTGATTATCACGCCAACGCCGGGCACGGACCCCGCTCCGGGCACCGGACCCGTCACTCCACCCGTGGACCAGGCGCCAGTCGACCAGGCACCAGTGGACCAGGCGCCAGTCGACCAGGCGCCTGTCGATCAGGCGCCCGTCAACCAGGCACCCGTCAACCAGGCACCCGTGGACCAGGCACTCGTGGACCCAGCCCAGGTGCCGGACGCGGCGCCGGTGTCCGGAGGCTTCTTGGTCCGGACTGTTGATTCCTCGGGTACCCAGGTGGGTGAGATCCTGACTGCTGAGCCCGGCGCCACGAGGCTGGTGGTTCAAGGCCTGGAGAACGGTGCCGCTTACCGGTTCCAGGTTGCTCCCGACGCCGGCGGCGAACCCCAGTTCTCCGAGCTGAGCGAACCCGTTGTCCCGGCTGCCACCGAGGAGCAGCGGCTCACCTTGAACCAGGACACGGAAGCGCCGTTGGCGGCCGGACCGGTGGCGGAACAGCCGCTGGCACAGATCCCTGGCGCAGCACCCTTCGGGGGGCCTCTTGGTAGCGCCGCGGCGGTCACCTTGGCAGCACTGGCCCAGTACCTTGTGACGGCTCCCGGCACAGCGGTCCTCGCCATCACCACAGGAGGCCTGCTGGCTGCATGCGGTCTGCTGGCGTACAAGCTCTACCGCTTCCGGGCTAACGCCAGGAAAGTAGTCTCGGAGGAGGCCAGGACTTCCACCGAGGCCTGAGCGACTCGGCGTACGTCACCAGCGTCCTGCCGAAGCCAAAGGGTGGCCTACCCCGCGAGGGGGTAGGCCACCCTTTGGCTTTGACCTTGGAGGACTAGGAAACACCAAGGTTCGCATACAGGGTTCCCCCAGCATCGTCTCAGTACCGTCGCAGTATGTTTACTTGCTCAGTCCTCCGGTGCACCAAGCCCGGCTCCGCATTTATGGCAGGTGGCCAACGCACGGTTGCTGGCTATCATGAGGCTTTCGTTTGTGCTGAGCACAAGGCGCTGATGGAAGTCGGCTCCCCCTGGGACATGGAAGGGCGCAACGTCCTCATGGGCCAGGACCTGGCGCCGGTCGTTGAGAAGTGGTCCGTCCGCCAAAGCGTTGGCTCTGCGGGGTTCACCCTGACCCTCGAAGTTGCGGGCCGGCTCAAGCCCCTGGAAGTCTTCCTAATGCCGGCAGAGGCAATGAGCCTGTCCGGGTTCATTCATGCCACAAGTGGCGGACTTGGCTGCGCCTAGCGGCCTATAGGCCGTGCAGGTTGGTCCTACGGTCACTGCAGTGGACGGTGGGAGGTGCGGGGAACTGGAACCCTATTTCTGGCCTGTCAGCAGGGTGCCCTGGATTGCCGTCAGAGGCACGGCCCCGAAGTCCCTGGAGTCAATGGACACACCGCGGTTATCGCCAAGCACAAAGACGCTTCCAGCAGGCACCTTCTGGGGTCCGAAATAGGTTGCATCAATGCGGCTGTGGTCGATAAAGGTCTCTGGAACGGCCACGTCATCGACGTAGAGTTCAGCGTCGCGAATGGCAACGGTCTGCCCCTCCCCCGCAATGACGCGCTTGATGGCTGTGTGGCCGTCAACGGGGTTTGTGAAAGCGACTACTACGCCATTCCGGATCCAGCCGGCGGCGGCAGCCGGCTTGTACACCAGCACGACGGCACCTGAGGCAATGGTGGGCTCCATGCTGTCCGAGGAAACAATAAAAGGTTCCACCAGCCACGCACGGACGGCAACGATGGCCAGGGCAGGTATCAACGCCAGCACAACGAGGCGGGGCCAGGTTCCTTTAGCAAACCGTAGTTTCTGCAACAGCAGCCGGCGGCGGCCCGGGAGCCGCCGCCGGCCGTGGCGCTTCACCTGGACGGTGCTCAATCGTCGTCTTCGTCCCATTCAGCTTTGGCAGCTGTCATGGGGTCGTTGGGGTCCACGTCGGCCGCCGCAAGGCCCACCCGGAA
Source organism: Arthrobacter sp. Z1-9 (assembly GCF_054792695.1). NCBI lineage: Bacteria > Bacillati > Actinomycetota > Actinomycetes > Micrococcales > Micrococcaceae > Arthrobacter > Arthrobacter sp. Z1-9. Next base: position 3,180,754 of record NZ_CP096456.1, read on the forward strand.
TTGGACCATCATGTCGTGGTCCTCGTGCGGCAGGTTGTGGCAGTGCATCATGTAAACGCCCTTATGGGGAGAGAATTTCATCAGGAGCCTTACGGTCTCGTCTTCCCCGATGTACACCACGTCCTTCGGGCCGCGTTCGTGCGGGAAGGGCGGCCTTCCGTTGCGGCTGATCACCTGGAAATCCACCAGGTGAATGTGCAGTGGGTGGAACCAGCCGCCTGACCGGTTCTCTACTTCCCAGATTTCCACCGAGTTGAGTGCGGGATCGGCGACCACCCTCTTGTAACCGCTGGCGATGACATCCTGCCAACTGTCATCGTTGATGGTCCACAGGTTGGTGACGTCGCTCCGCTTTACCCGGAACCTGCGTGTCTTCACGGCTTGCACTGCAGTCAGCGACATCGCTTCGCTGCCTGTCAGCGTTGTGGGAATCCGGTTCCACGTGGGGTCGGTGGTGTCCACCGGTTCGTCCGTAACATCAAACGCCATGATCTTGCTGGTGTAGTCGTAGTCCACGTTGTTCTTGTTGGACAGGTTGCGGAGTTCAATCCGCTGCCCCGTCCTGTACTTCCGGAAATCGATTAGGACCTCGTACCGTTCCGCACCGGCGTGGCGGTAGTTCGCCACGCTTTGCGCCACGGGGACGAGACCGCCATCGGTGCCCACCACCACGAGCGGATCGCCGGTGCTGAGCGCCGGCCGCAACGAGCGGGAGATGGACGCGTTCAAAATCCGGAAGCGGTAGACGCGCTTCTGCACCTTCATTACCGGCCAAGGCTTTCCGTTGACCAGGATGACGTCGCCCCAAAGGCCTGAGTGGCTGTTGTCCTCGTAGCCCAAGGACCCGTTCTCGGCGAACATAGCATCGCTGACGGTCAGCGCAACGTCGTAGCGGCCCTGCGGGAGCAGCTGCCGTTCAATGGGATCGTGCACGTGGTACTGCGCCGCGAGGCCGGAGTAGGCGTTCTGGGCCGTGAAGTGGACGCCGTGGTCGTGGTACCACAGCGTGCGGGCCGGCTGGAAGTTCGGGTAGTGGTAGTCCTTGTAGAACCCGGGGTACGTGATGTCGCTGGCGTAACCGTCGTACTGCGGCAAGGACGCGGATCCGTGCAGGTGGGTGGACGTGGACAGGGCATGACCGTCCAGGGCATGCTGGGCCGGGAGCTGGTTGCGGACCCTCAGTACAGCTTTTGTGCCCCGGTCAAGGCTGATGGTCGGTCCCGGGAACAATCCGTTGTAGCCGAGGATAGGCGTGGTCAGCCGGGGCAGGATATTAGCCATAGCAGCCTTTTCCGTCACCCGGTAGTAATTGACGGGCAGCCCGTCCGCCGGATCAATGCCAGTGGAATAAGGGGCGAGGATAGGAGCCTCGACAAATGGCGTCTGGAACGGCCGCGGCATGTCCCTGTCATTCAGACGGCTGATTGATTTAGCCTCCACTGATCCCGTGGGCAACATGGCGCCACCTGCTCCGAGGACTCCGAGTCCCCCGATCAACAGAACCTGACGACGTGAAATTGTCATGGTCGGTCTCCTTTGCTGGATGCCTCAACTGTTTAGTACTCAGCTTGTGGATTTCCTGCACCGGATTCCCAAATCCTTGGGGAAACCCTGAAGGGGACCTGCGGCCAGTCGGAGTGTCACTTCTATTTGCCGCCCCGGTGGTGTCCAGCACCAAGGGAGAGCCCTGGTCCTCCTGGCAGTTCCAGGGCCAGGTCTATGGCGCGGTCGGGCAGCTCAAACACGAGTGTGGCGTTGATGCTTTCCCCCTGGCGTGCCCTCGCAGGTGCCGGTGAGAACCACACCGGTTTCCACGTCCCTTCGCCCAGGGATGTGACGGTGTACCGGGACGGGTCGAAGGACAGGCCGTCCTTCTCCATGGCTGTCAGCTCCACCAGTATGCGGACGCGGTGGAGTTCTTTCCCGGGCGGATTGGCCAGCGCCTCGGAAGGCGCAGGAGGCATCCATCCGTCTACCTCGGTGGGGATAACCCCGTGGACGCGGGCGAGTCCACCATCGAGGCTGGCTGACGCCCCCAGCATTGCAGGGGGAGTCCGCGGAGCGGCCGTGAGGATGCTCATGACAAGGGCCCCTACGAGGGCGAGCAAAACCGCAGGAACAAGGAACTTCGTGCGCTTAAGCAAAGCTGTCGATGCCATAGCGGCAGTCTTCCGCCGGCGTCTAGGGAATCCCTAGGAGCCCGCCGGAGGCCTCGGCCACTGCAGTGCGTGCATTTGACCCTGCCCGGGCCATGTTCCCGCCAAGTCAGGGGCATGAGAACCCGTGGAATTTGCGGGAATCTTGAGGAACTCTTGAGCCTATCTGCCGGAGCCCTTGAGCCGGGCACGGCAAAGTGTTCCTTGTAAGGCTTGAAGCGCAACACAGTTGCAACTGGGACTGGGACCAGTAATGCCAAGGCTTTTTTTGGGGGAAATCGAGTCTCAGGGCATGGCGGTGTCGAGAAGCCGGCACCGCCAAGCAGAGCCTCTCCCAATCATGTGCACGTTGTTGTACCGGCTGGCTCGCCTCACGTAGCTGCCATCAGACCGGGGCCGATGACGGAGGCGGCGGTACAGCGTGGTTCCGCAAATAGTCATTGGCCCCCACAACGTCCTTCCTACACGCTGCACACGCGCGTAACCTTGAGGCATCAGCGGCCTGCTGGTTGGGAGCGGGCTGATGAGGGCTCGTGCAGTAGGGCTGGTTGTTGCATCGTCATCTGAACCAGCTGTCGAGGGTACGGATGCCAGCGCCATTGGAACTGCAATGAAAATTTCAACAGATCTGCCCGGCCTTCCACCCGCCGGCGGCCCTCAACGAACCTTTGGCGTTGAGGAGGAATTCCTGCTCGTAGATCCCGACACCGGTCAACCGGTGCCCGTGGCAGAACAGGCCCTGCGGCATGCTACAAAAAATCCAAGAACCGGCCAGGGGCCAGTCCTTGCCCTGGAGGTCAAACAGGAGCAACTCGAGGTTGTTGGCCCTGTTTGCTCCAGCTACCAGCAGATGGCGCAGACCATCAGGCAGGGCCGGGCCATGGCCGATACAGCCGCCCGTGCAGTGGGTGCAAGGGCGGTGGCGTTGGCTACCAGCCCCTTCGCGGTCACCCCCACACTGGTCCCCGAGCGGCGCTACCTGAACATGGCGGCCCGGTTCCACCTGACATTCAGGGAACAGCTGACCTGCGGTTTCCATGTTCACGTCCATGTCACCTCAGGGGAAGAAGGGACGGCGGTCCTGGACCGCATCCGCGTCTGGTTGCCTGTCCTGTTGGCACTAAGTGCGAACTCACCGTTCTGGCAGGGAACCAACAGCGGTTACGCGAGCTTCCGCTACCAGGCATGGAGCCGATGGCCGACGGCGGGACCTTGCGAACCGTTCGGATCCTTCCAGGAATACCGCCGCCACGTACAGGAGCTGCTGGCGACCGGTGTGCTCCTGGACGAGGGCATGGTGTACTTTGACGCACGGCTGTCCCGCAACCACCCCACCGTTGAGGTGCGCATTGCCGATGTGTGCATGGAGGCCGAGCACGCGACAGTACTCGCGGCCATCGTACGGGCACTGGTGGAGCGGGCGGCGCAGGAATGGCGGGCGGGAATTCCGGCGCCCCGCCTGCCGGCCGCGCAACTGCGCCTGGCGGGCTGGATGGCCAGCGAAGCCGGCGTCGAAGGCAACCTCCTGCACCCCCTGCGGCACTCACCGTGCCCTGCGACAGAAGCCGTGCAGGACCTCCTGGCGCACATCCGGCCTGTCCTCATCGGCACGGCCGACGAGGACCATGTCACTGTGGGACTCGCCCAGATCCTGGCCTCCGGTAACGGCGCCCACAAACAACGCGAGGCGATGGTCAAGAGCCAGAGCCTGACCGCAGTGGTGATGGACGCCGTCGAACGCACGCATGCAGCAGTCCTAACCCCTTCCCGCCGTTCGCGGCACCTCTACTCGGCCTGACCCCGATGGGTGGTACGTGAAGGCAATGTGTGCTGGGATGAAGGTAAGAAGCAATTGGTCCGCCAAGGGCCAAAACGCCGGGAATGGAGCCGGTCATGGACACTGAATTGCCGCTGGCCGACGAACTGGCCGCGGTCTTTGCGCGGTTTTCCAACGTGCTCCTGACCGAGGAGACCGTTTCCAGCGCCCTGAGGCTCATCACCGAGGCTGCAGTCCTGGCAGTGAATGACGCCGCCGGAGCAGGCGTATCCCTGCTGGACACCAACGGCAACCGCAGCAGCGCAGCATCCACCAGCCCGATTGTGGCCCAGGCCGACACCCTTCAATACGAGCTTGGACAGGGTCCCTGCCTGAGTGCGTGGGCCTCGGGCTACCCCGTGGATATAGCGGATGTGCATACGGACCTCCGCTGGCCTGAATGGGGCATGGCAGCGGGCGGTCTGGGCTTGCGCTCCTGTGTAAGTGTTCCTCTTCTTTCGGGGGACCTCGCTTTCGGAGCCATCAAGATTTACTGGGACAAGCCCAAGGCGGCTTCGCACCGGCTGATCCGGCTGCTGGAATTGTTCGCAGCCCAGGCCTCGATCTTCCTGGTCAACGTGCAGGCGCGGGAGCGGGCCCAGAAGCTGAGCGATCAGCTCAAGGCGAGCCTGGCGCAACGTGACACCATCAGCACCGCCAAGGGGATGGTCATGGTGAGCCAGCGCACGGGCAGCCATGAAGCGATGCTGCACCTGATGACCAGGGCACTGAACGAGAACCGGACATTGCAGGAAGTGGCGCAAGAAGTCCTTGAATCCACGCCGGGACTTGGTCTTGACCGGGGGTGAACAATGGACCTCCCTGGGGACGAGGACGAACAGCGCCAAGGATTCCGGTTAGCATTCGAGGCTGCACCCTTTACTCTTGACCAGATTTGGATGAAGTATTTTGGAATTGGGGGAAGAGTTGGCCTGACCGAAGTCCAGGCTTACGTCCATGGTGCCCTCAGCCTTCCTTCCATTGAACGCGATATGCTGGCGCACGCCCTAAACGAATCCCTCAACGGCCTGGGCGTCAACGGGCGGCGTGCCAGCTACAGCCAAGCCATCAACCTCGCGTCGGAGGAGGGCGAAAGGGATATCAATTGAGGCTGGCATCGTGCATCTGCTCACCGCAGCCGTGCAGATTGTTCAGAGCTCATGGGGTCCACCGCCGCGGCAGCGGCGTACGCTGGGGAAACCTACTTCAGGACGCCGAAGGTATTCGGGCGAAATCGTCCTCGGGGTGGTTCTCGACTCCAAGCAACGGCACGGCCGAAGGGTGTAGCTGATGAAAGCGTTAGTCGTGGCGATAGCCGCCGTCGCCGTGGTCCTGTTCATTGTGGGCCTGGCCGTCAAAACGCTGGGATTCCTCCTGGGAGTGGCCCCGGTGCTGTTGATCGTGGCTGTCGTCCTGCTGCTCTTGAGCCGGTTCAGGGGACGCCGCATTCCCCGCTGAACGGGGCAAACCGGGCGCGGGTTAGCGCCGGGTCAGCTGGGGTTCGCTTGGGCACTCCGAGGCCTCGAAGTTGCCGCGTCGAAGTGGGTCAGGGGTTTTTCTCCGGAGGCTTTGACCACTATTTCTTCGGCCAGGTCGCGGAGTTTCTGGTTCCGGGCGCTGGAAGCCTTGGTCAGGATCTTCATGGCTTCGCTTTGGGTGCACCGGTTCTACAAACGGAAAACACATGCTGCCTCGTAATCCTCCATGGCCCAGGTGAGGATCTTCAGGTCAAAAGCGTCCAGGACGACGAGGCCGTGGACGTAGGCGTCAAACTCCTCCAGCCGCGCCTCGCCCCCATTACCCCTGTACCAGACCCATAAAAGACAGAGTGACGAATGATCATCGCGGACCAAAGCCTGCGCCTGCGGCCGTGGATCTTGCATGGGAAACCCTCGCTACTGCCGCCGACACCAACGCAAGGCAAGGCAGTAATTAAACGCCCCCGAACCGGAGGCAGGCAGAACTCGTTGTGCCCGTTTTCGGGCGTCCAGTGGCTGCTGGCCAGCTGACACCCGTCAAGGCCGCTGGCTGCGTAACGGCTGACAGAAACAGGTGAACTCCCGAGCACCCTGAGTTTGGCGAATCCAAGCCGTGGGCTCGACCGATTTTCCGCTTCCCTCTTGACCAGCATGTGCTCCCTAGGGTAAAAAAGCCAGCTTGGCTGTCTATCTGGAGACAAACCCGGACAGGAAACAAGTACTGGCCGCCAGGATCCCGCAAACCACGTGGTGGGTGAGCACGGAAACGAGTAAGCCTTACTGACAGACTCACGCCTACACTTAGCCATGGACACGCTCCCGGCGGTAATGCTCATTTTGGGTGTGGCTTTCGCTTGGCTTGGTTTGACAGTATTCGTGCTCCTCCGGCTGCGGCGCCGCAGGCGTGGGTCCTCGCTCGTAGCTTCGGCTCCCCCTCCCTCTGACCCCGACAGCCTCCATCCCCACCGGCCCTGGCGCCGTTCCCGGCCCGTGACTGGCCAGACGCCTGCCCGGCGGCGCAGATTGATTCTCAGGAAGGTCCGTGGGTGACGCCTGGCAGCGGCCCTCGGGAATGATTGTTTTCGAGCAGGCCGGCAGGACCGACGACGCCGGGGCGCTGGCGGCCGTCACCTTTCCGCGGGCCTCCCCGCCGTCGTGGCCGGGCTACGAGGTCCGCGCGTCGATATGGCCCTGGACGATTCGGGCCAGCGTCCGGAGTACTTGCTGATCCGAGGGCGGAAAGGCCCTGGGTTTTTGGTCGATGACGCAGAGGGTTCCGATATTCCAGCCGCGCGGCCCGTGCAACGGATAGCCGGCGTAGAAACGGATGTGGGGCTCCCCGACCACCAGCGGATTGGTGGCGAAACGGCGATCCGTGTGCGTGTCGTTGATGATCAGCATCGAGTTCCGCTCCAGTGTTGCCGTGCAGAGCGCAATCTGCCTGGGAGTCTCGTCGCGGAGGGGCCCGAAGACAGATTTGAAATACTGGGTGTCTTCGCCGATGAGTGACATCGATGCGGCGCCTACATCAAAGTATCTCCTGGCGGCGGTAACAATGCGGTCAAAAATGGCCTCCGGCCCGCTGTGAAGCAGGTCCGTCTCGCGCAGTGACTCCAGGCGTTCGTGCTCTGCCTGTGCAGGAGTCAGCAGGAACTTGCCCGCCGCTCCCAGTGCTGACACCGAACGCGCGCGTGTCTTCTCCTGGCCACCCCACCCATCGGAACCGTAACTGCGCTCCAGTGGTGGGTCTGCAAGGGCACCATGGATGTACGCGTCCACCTCGAACTCGGACCACCGGGATTTGCCGGAATTGGCAGGCAAAAGTTTCCGCGGATCCACACCGATTGTGGCAGCGAGCTCCAGCCGCCGCTCCACCTCGTCATCCACGCCGTCCATCTCCAACCGAGTCGCCTAGCCAAAGTTTCCGCAACCGTAAAAAAACCTATTGATAAGGTTACTTACTACTGCACCCCTGTGGCTACCCCTCGGCTTCATCGGCAAGCACCGCTCTCCGGAAACAGACCAATAGGCGATGGCCTCCCTGCCCTGTGCTGCGGCTTGCACTGCGGGGCTAGGATTTGTTTCATGAGGATTGCCGTTGCAGGGGGAACCGGTACCGTTGGGCGCCACGTCGTTGACATAGCGAAAGAACGCGGGCACGACGTCGTCAGCCTGAGCCGTTCGGAAGGCGTGGACCTGGTTAACGGCCGCGGCCTGGACCAGGCGCTCCAGGGCGTGGAAACAGTCATCGACGTTTCCGGCATCCAGACCGTCTCCACCAAGAAGGCCGTGGACTTCTTCACCAACGCCACCCAGAACCTGCTGGCGGCCGAGAAGAAGGCGGGCGTTCGTCACCACGTGGCGCTCTCCATCGTGGGCATCGACAAGGCCACGTCCGGGCTCTACGCCGGGAAGCTGGTGCAGGAGGACGAAGTCAGGCACGGCGGCATTCCCTGGTCCCTCCTGCGGGCCACGCAGTTCCACGAGTTTGTGCCGATGGCGGTGAAAGCCGCCTCGGCCGGCCCGCTGGTACTCGTCCCGAAGATGTTCACCCAGCCCGTGGCGGCCGGTGAAGTGGCGGAGGCTTTGGTCAAGGCTGCAGAGGCAGGGCCGAAGGGACGCCTCCCTGATCTGGGCGGCCCCCGCGGCGAACAGTTGGCGGACCTGGTCCGCGCCTATCTGAAGAGGACGGGCCGACGGAAACGGATCGTTATGGTGCCTGTCCCTGGTCCGATGGGCAAGGCAATGCGCAAGGGCAAGCTCATCCCCCGGGCGGGTGCCGCCGTCGGACGCCAGACGTTCCTTGAGTGGCTGGAAACGCAGGAAAGCAGGTAGCCCAAGCAGGCGCCGCGGAAAATTAGAGTACCGACTACTGGTGTCCTCCCCTCAGGCGTGCCCGTAAGTTCGAAGTGCAAACCGCGGAAATTGCGCGGGCGCGGACCGAACGGGGGATAACGGTGACGATTCATGCGGCAGGCACCAGCAGCAGGGTGCCGAAGGTCGACGGCGGGAAGCAGGCGACGGCGGGCTCCGCGGCCGTGAAGCCATGGCCGGAGCCTTCCGGGTTCCTGCTGGACCTGGTGACGGATACAAACACCGACGTCGAGTCCCTGCGGAGGCTGTCCGAAGCTGCTGCTACTGCGCTTACCGGAGCCATGGGGGTCCAGATCGATTGCGCCGCCACGCTCACCTCTGCCCAGCGGGCTCCGATTCGCGCGGCCAACAACGGCCGGGCCGCTGCCCTCGCCGCCGCGGAACAGGATCTGGACGACGGCCCGCTGGCCCAGGCGGTAGGGGCAGGGATGCCTGTGGTTGTAGAGGCCGACGGCGGCACTCCCCTGCGGTGGCAGGCTTACCGGCGTAGGTTCCTTGACGCCGGCTACGGCGAAGTCCTTGCCGTTCCGGTCCGGCTGGACGCCGGCACGCCCTGCGCTTTGGTCTTCTTCGCTCCACCGGACGTTCCGTTCGCACCGGAGGTGGTCAGCCATGCCACCTGGTTCGCGGGCGTGGCGGCGAAGAGCCTGGGGCTGGCCCTTGACGTGCGGAGCGCGCGGGCAGCCGGGGACAACCTGAAGGCCGTCCTGGAAAGCCGCACCTCCATCGACGTGGCCTGCGGAGTGATCATGGGCCGGAACCGCTGTTCCTATCCGGACGCCTTCAGCCTGCTTGCCAGTGCGTCCACCCAGCGAAGCCTGCAGGTACGCGACGTGGCCGAGGGCCTGCTCAGGAACCTGCCGCGCGGCGCCCCGGGGACCCGCTTCGTGGTCTGAGCCGGGGGCCGTCGCATTAGTATCAGCGGCCCTGTTGCGTGCCGCGTCGGCGGCAGCGCGGGCAGCTGCGGCGTCAGCCCAGGAACCCCTGCGCGGGGTTAGGGCTCGCTGACGAACTTACGTGGTCGCGTGGCCGCATCGAGGTGTGCCTGGAGAGCGTCGGACGTCTGACCGGCACGTTGCTTGATCCGGTACAGATAGTCCACCGCCAGCCGGGGCAGGGCACGAGACGGGTCGGCAATCCGGATACCTTCCCGCTGGGCTGCCTCAAGGTCGAGGGTGAGTGCGGCGAGGCGTTCGGCGCCCACCATCTGACTCGCGGTCTTGAGGCTGAGGACCGCATCCCTGGCCCCGACGGCGTCCCCGGTGGTCAACGCGGCCCGCAACTTTTCGATCCTCAGCGGCAGCGCATTAATGAAGTTCTGAACAAAAACCCTCCAGACTTCGTACTCATCAAGGTCCTCGCGCAACCTCTCCAGCACTGCCCGGTTGATGAGGGGCTGGGTGGATCCCCCGGCGCTTCTCATGCCTGGAATCCCGCCAGTCTGGGGGCAATCCGCCGTGTCCAAAGGAGTGGTGGTAGTGGTCATGACTGGACAGTACGGCGTGGATGTTGGGGTAACCCTGCGGCCGCACCTTGTGGTTTCCTAGAGTCACCCAAGGTCTTCCTGTTTAGTCCTGGACCTACCGACCCTGATATTCTGGTTGCTCGCTTGTTGCCCTGTACGGGCGTCAAGCGTGGCTGCTGTAGCCCAACGGCGGACCGCTGCACGCTGTTGAGAAGTGCCGCCACGGCGCGCAATCACAGTGTGATCAGTTCCTTACCGAAGCCACCTACCGGGACCAAGAGTCCGGCTCGAGTCTTAGCCGGGACGCCACCCACGGCCTGTAACCAGCCTGGTGCCCCGCGCTTCTACCCGAACAGAGAAACCGAAGGAAACCCAGAGCATGAGCATCACCAGCAACACCAGAGCGTCCAATGACGGACATTCCCGCCCCGTGGGCATCGAGGACTTTGACCTGACCCCCGCCGGCCTGGCAGACGCCCCTGCGAGCGAACTGGACCGCGAAAGCATCGTGCACACCGGCAACAGCTGACATCCGGCAGGATCTTGTTACGGACAAGGGAAAGCCCCTCCTAGGAGGGGCTTTCAACGTAGTGGTCACTTGTCTTCTGGTATCGGTCAGCGGTGATGCACTCCCCCTTCCCGGACGCCCCCTAGCGCCCATCCGGACTATGACAAGAACTGACTTTAGTAACCTGCGCCCGGGTAGTAAAGGGTCTCGCGAGAAATTTCTCAATGAGCCCCAGGGGCCACAATTCCGATGTGGACAGCCACACATTGCAGGACTGCCTCTTCCGGAAAACGGCTATGACCGTATTATTCATGCATGTGGACTAAACAGCACCAGGCTTTCTGCAGCAAGTGCGGCAGGGACACCAAGCATGTAACGCACTACCAGAAGGACGACGTCGGCGGCTCCTTGGTTGCCGATGTCCAGTGCGCTGAGCACAAGGAGTCCTCCCTTTACAGCCAGCAGAGGATGTCGGCAACGCCTGAACCGGCGGCCTGACCCTTTGGCCGCCGCGAATCGCAGGAGCGGTTGATGATCAGGGAATCGGAAACCCAGGCGCTCATGGCTGTGGTCAACCGGCTGGCCGAGCGCTTCCCGGATGAGCAGCTTTCCGTGATCGAAGATGTCGTTGCCGAAGAACACAGCCTCTTGGACGAGGGCCGCATCCGGGACTACATCCCCATTCTTGTGGAACGCGGCGCCAAGCTCAGGCTCCTTCAGCGATAACCTTCGTTGTCTTCGCGTCTGCAGCACGGCCGGGGGTGTAGGGGGCGGCCGCTGCCTCCAGTGGAACTTGATAACGCCTAGCCTGTTTCCGCCGGCGCATATACGCGGACCCAGTCCACCCGCATCTCCCCAGGGCCGTTAGCCGTGCTGTCCGGGAACCAGTCCAGTTGCAGCGTCTGGTGCATCGGACCGGGAGGCTGGTGCGCGGAATCGTAGTCCTCAAACCACTTCACCCCATCGACGTAGCCCACAATCCCTTTCGGAGACCAGTCCAGCGCGTAGTTATGGAACTGGGTAACGTCCAGGGCCCTGACATCCGAAGTCGTCAGGTTCGAACATCCGTAGTGGTGGAAGAACTTGATGATGTTCCATTCGCCCGTGGTTTCCGCGTAGTCAACTTCGCCGTCACAGGGCCAATTCCCGCTGTCCGGCCACAGGATGGACACCATATGGTACTCGTTGTCACCGGACCCGGCTGCGCGGACTTCCCACCGCCCGTACTTTTGGTTTGCGAACTTCGCGCTCATGCCAGCGGTGGTGCCGTCCGGAGTTCCGGTGATGACCATTTTGGAACCATCGACCGTAGCCTGCTGGGGACTCCGGATTCCCATTCCCGCGTGTCCGGGGCTGTCGTAAACGGTCCACTTCGTGGCATCCGGCGGACCCGTGTAATTGAACTCGTCCCCGGTCACAAGCGTGCCCCACGCATGGACTCTCGCCGCCTCGGTCGGTTTTGCTGTGTCAGGCGCGGTGGTCACCACCAGCGTCGGACGCAGGGTGGGATCCGCAAATTCTTTCGACGGGAACCCGATCCACTTCTCTGCGTTGCTTTCCAGCGTGAAGTTGTGCTCGCCACCCTTTGGGTTAACGCCCTTGGTTACGTCCCATTCAACCCAGGAGCCGGCAGCGAACCCGCCAGCCTTCCCCAGCCGCGTCCCGCGTGGTGGTGCGTTATTCCAAGTAACTTCCCTCTCGGTCCAGCCGCCAGACGTGGTGAAAACGTCCACGAATTCAGTGGGACTTGCGGGTGCGACCGCGTGTGCCCGCAGCCTAGCCGAAACAACATGACGGCCAGCGGGAATGTGAACGTTGAATCGTAGGAGTGCGTTCCGCCGGGTTCCTGCACGGTCCTCGGTAGATAAACGGACGCTGATCCCGAAGTTGGTCGTCGCCTTGTCCGCCTGTACGTAGGCGTCCATGGTCGGCAGGATGGTCGTTGTCACGCTTGGCGTTGGTGGCGTTGTTGGCATGGTGATTGCAAACCCAACCAGAATAGTTAATGCAACGGCTGCAAATTTACGCCAGAACATCAGCCCGCCCTTTAAAGCCTAGGAATCTTGTTGGACCCGCTGGCGGCCCTAGCGTGTCAGGGCGAAGGCGGCGACCGCCAGGACAACCACTAGGAAGACGCCAACAATGGCAAGCTTTCGGCTGGCCCCTTTGGCTGGCCCTGGGCCTCTTCTTCGGCCGTGCTTTCGGTCAGTTGTATCTGTCATGCGCCGACTCTACGCAGCCTCAGATGCCGACGCCCGCGTATCGCCTACTTGTCCTTCAAAAACCCCACTACTGGCCTCGCCGCGGGTTTGCGATGAAGCCGGGCTGCCTAACGGCAGGAGTAGTCATAATCGAATCCGCGCGACACATACTGCGTCACGGTTACCGGGCTGCCGGGCGTCAGGCCAGGCAAGGAACAATTTGCCTTCGCTCCCCGGAGGGTCGTGGCACCTGCAAGCCAGCTTGGCAGGCCCGTCAGGGGGCTACTCGATGGCACGGTCCCGGCGATGGTTCTCCACTGATAGCCCGTCGAGTAGATCCCGACACCGGCGGGCTTATTTTCGGTGTTTGCACGCCCGGCAGTGATGCTCTTGAAGTAGTCCGCCATCCCTTCAAGGGTCGCCCTGTTCAGGGCTGTGTCGGTCTGCCAGCTGTTGCCCGTCTCGACATCCAACCACCAGAAATACGTGCCGGGATTCGCCACGCCCCGGATAGTAGCGTCGTCGTATGCCTTTGCATAGCCATACATGTATGAGCAGGCGAGGTCTACTGGGCCTTCGACTGCCCCTTTGGCATCGCACGTTCCGTACGGGTTTGGGACCTGCACGTTGGGGTAGATGTTGGACGATGGCCACCACGATCCCGCGTGTCCCGGGTTGCCAGTGTTCACATATAAGGCAACCTTGGGCTGCTTAGTTCCCCCGGTAGAGCTGGCGGCCCAGGTGAGTTGATCGGAGAGGCAGGGGTTGGTGTTATTTGCCAGTCCCCCGGTCACACCAACGATTCCGAAGGCTTGCCCGCTGGGAAGGGCCTTACCGCACTGGGGCCAGGAAATGTCATTACCCACCAGATCCGTACTTCCGCTTGGCGGAGCCGCTGCCGCCGGTGCAATTCCCGTGGCTAATAGTCCCAGAAGTGCCAGGAGTGTGCATGCCGTCTTCATCCCAGAACGAGTCATGCCCCATGCTACGTCTGCTTCCGGAACGAAACGCCGCCAAGTCGCTGGCATTTAGTGGATTGTCCGTCAGTGGCGGTATGAGAAACTTGAGCAGATCTTGAGGTATTCGGATCAGCGGCACTTTAGGATCAGGGAAGTGCCAGCTGGCACCGAACTGGCGGCTGCCGGACTGGCAGCCTTTGACGATGGTGGGGACCGATCGCTGTGTTCAAGTTTGTAAAAGTAATTACTGCTGCCGTCGCTCTCGGCGCAGGTCTCACGCTCGCGGGAGTTCAGCCCGTTCAGGCAGCACCGGCCGCCGCTCAAATTACCCTTAGCCCTACCTCCGGCCCCGCGGGATCCGTGATTGCGGTGAGCGGGACCGGCTTCAAGGTCTCCACCTCGGGAACGGTGATCGCCGGGGCAGCGACCTTTGGTTTCCGGACGACGTCGGCCGGTGCCTTCAGCACGTCGATCACCATCCCCGGGACCGCCACCGGAAAGCTCACCGTCTCGGCCAAGACCTCCTCCGTCCAGGCTTCCACGGTGTTCACCGTAGCTGCACCGACGCCTGCGCCGACGCCGGTGCCCCCGGCTGTCAGCACCGCGAACCTGCGCTTCGGTGTGGCAACCACGGGCGGCCCGCTGGCAAGCGCGGAATTGGATGAGGTGTCCCGGCTGGCCGGGGAGAGCCCGTCCAGCGTGTTGTTCTACAAGGATTTCCTCCAGGCTCCGCCGATCAGTGAAATGAACGCTGTGCGGGCCCGGGGTGCCGTTCCCCTGGTGACGTGGGAGCCGTGGGCTTGGGGCGGCGGAGTGGACCAGCCCGCCTACTCGCTGGACAGGATTGCGGCCGGTGACTTCGATGCCCGGATTACTGAGTGGGGACAGGCGCTGGCCGCGTGGGGATATCCGGTGCAGCTGAGGTTCGCTCACGAGATGAACGGCGACTGGTATCCGTGGGCTGAAGGCGTCAACGGCAATGAAGCCGGAGATTACGTCCAGGCTTGGCGTCACGTGCACGACGTTATGGCTGCCACCGGTGCGTCCAACGTTTCCTGGGTATGGAGCCCGAACGTTCCGTACTGGGGTTCCACTGACCTGGCCGGTCTTTTCCCGGGTGCCGGCTATGTGGACGTCGTAGGCCTTGACGGCTACAACTGGGGCACGTCCGCGACATGGAGCGGCTGGATTTCACCGCAGGATCTGTTTGCGCCCGGGATCGCCGAGCTGCGGTCCTTGGCGCCTGGCCTGCCGATACTTATTGCGGAGACGGCGTCGAGCGAGGCCGGCGGGTCCAAGGCTGCCTGGAACACGGATCTGGTGTCCTACCTCGCGGCCCAGCCTGACGTGATGGGTTTCGTTTGGTTCCATATGCAGAAGGAAGCTGACTGGCGGATCAACAGCAGTGACGCCTCGGCGGCCGCCTTCCAGTCTGCTCTGGCGGCGCGCCGGGCGTCATAGCCTTGGGGGACGGTTAGGGCCGGGCCGCGGGGCTGCGGCGGACGAGGGCTATCAGCGCAACGCCGATCAGCATGATGCCCAGTGCGGTGAGCAGGCCTGCTCCAACGTTGAGTCCGGTGTAGGCCAGGGCTGCACCGGAGGCGGGGATGGAGGTGTTCATTCCGTACATTGCTAGTTGATTTCCTCTGCTGTGTATTGCGCTTCCCAGCGGTCGATGCGCCGCCGGGTGATCTTGGTGGTCAGGACTGCGCACCAGGAGGCCAGGAACCATCCTGAGCGCAGCCACATGAATATTTCCTGCGGGAAGAAGGCTGCCGCGATGACGATGTCTTTCCAGTCGCGGTGCGGTATCCGCAAGGCACGTTTGATGTCCAGGGCCACGAACAGGACGGGCACGAGCCACCAGAACAGGACGACGTGGAACACCCCGAGGGCGAGGGACAGGACGATGACGGCGATCCACAGGAGCTTGAGGAAGACACCCAGCAGGCCCATCCCCTGTTGGGCCCAGTCCCGCAAAGTCAGGCGGTTGACTCCCAGGTCCAGCAGGTCCTCCACCGTGCCCACCTGCCATTTCATCCGCTGGCCCCAGAGGGCTTTGATGGACTTCATGGAGTCGGTGTAGGCGCGAACGTCCGGTGACACCTGGCAGGTGTAACCCATTTCGCGGATCCGGTAGGTCAGTTCGAAGTCTTCAACCTGGGAGGTGTAAACCCATGGCCCTTCGCGGTCCTCGCGGGCTGCGATGTCCCTCAGGACGGCGTTGTTGATCGCACAGCCCGTCCCGGCAAGCACGCTGGTATGCCCGCGGCGCAGGGCTGTGTCGGTCCAGGTGGCGAACTCGGCTTTTTGCAGCCGGCTCAGCAGTCCTGGGTCCTGCATGGTGAACTTCGAAGATGACCCGCCTAAAAGCTTGCCCTCTGCAGCGGCGAATTCGTGTTCCCAGACTGCCAGCGCGTTCCGCGGCAGCACGGTGTCGGCGTCCAGGCAGACCACCACGTCCGCGTCATAGGCGTACTGTGCCCATGCACGGTTCAGTGCCTCGGACTTGCGGTGCTCCAGGCGCGGCAGCTCCATCACTGTGACCGGGTACTTGCGGGCCTCCCGGGCGGTGTCATCGGTGCAGCCGTTGGGTACCACCACGATCAGGTCGGCTGGCCGTTCCTGGCCCATCAGCCCGTCAAGCGTCGCCCCGATCGACTCGGCCTCGTTGTACGCAGGAACCAGCACCACCACCCGCAGTCGGAGGCCGTCAGTCGTGGCTGCCTCTTCGCCCGGATCCGTGAACGTGCGTACCCGGTCCCGCATGGCAGGGGCGCCGGAAACCATCAGTTCTTCAGCTGCCAAGGGCAGGGCAACGGACACGGGGCGCCTCCTTCTGGATTTGATGCAGGTCCCGGTGGGACCAACAAACCCAGCTAATAGGCGCTATCTCAGATTTAGCTATCAGTCAGCATCAAGATTCGGTCAATGACGCGCAATTGTTCATCAACACCTGGCGGCGTTTAAAAACCGCTAGGACGGGCGCGCGGCCGCCGTCGTAACCTGACTGGTCAATGTCGGCAGACGCGGCCGGCATCCCCGCCGTCTCAGTGAAGCTCGCGCCGGTCCGCCTTGTTCTGGCCCGCCCTTTGGTCGGTCTCAGACCCAGCGTTGATACCATCCCGCGAGCTGCACATATCGCAGCGGCCCACAAACTGATGAGGGCAACCGGAGTCCTGGCCCTCGGCATCCGGCAGAGTTACGTGCATACTCTTTCCTGGCGCGTAAAAAACGTAGTCCGTGGTGGCTACGCCGACCTATAGAGTGACGCCGATTTGGCGAAAATGGGCACCCCTCGTCTGGCCTGCATGGCCAGTTTGTGGCGACCGTGTTGCCGGCAGTACCTGTGCTGTCCTCCGACTTTAGCCAGCCGCCACCCTTCGCACCCGCGTACTGCTGTACTTGTCTTTGCATACCCGCATACTTAGCTTCAGCCTCCGCCGCTTCGGCTGGACATACAGTAGCCCCTGCTCGGTGTACCGACCTGGAAGGTCAGTTATTCGGCTGGCCGGTACCCTCCGGCGCGCCCACCCCGCGGCTAATTCAGCAGCCAGCTAATTCTCCCGGCGGGTCTCCTGCAGCCGCTTGATGAACCAGCGCGACTGTTCCGGCCCGTAAGGCAGAACGGGGATGGCCTTGGTCGCGTCGGAAGGGGCTTCCCGGATGGAACGCTGGGCCTGGCGTACAGCGGTGGTCATGGTGTTCGCCATGGTCCTGACGAACTGGTCGCTGCACGGCTCGCCGTGCCCGGGTATCAGGAACTCGTAGCGGTGGCGCAGCGCTGAGATGTGCCGGAGCGCGTCCGCCCACTCCTCCGGGTACGAGTCCTCGAAGGACGGGTGCGCGCCCTGCTCCACCAGGTCACCCACGAACAGGGTGGTAGGGGTGCCCACCAGCAGGTCGCCGTCGGTATGGCCGCGGCCCAGGTAGAACAGGGTGGCCGTCAGCCCGCCCAGGTCCACCAGCACGGGTTGGTCCTTCACAATGGCGTTGGGGACCACGAGTTCCACGTTTTGGCCTTCGCCGGCTGACATCTCCGGTTCCAGCGTCCCCACGAAGCGGCGCTGGAGGTCCCCGCGTTCATCGATCTCCCAGGCGCAGTTCTGGTGCGCCCAGAATTCGGTGACCCCCGCTGCCGCGAACACGGCATTTCCGAAGAAATGGTCGTAATGGGCGTGGGTATTGACGACGACGAGCGGCAGCTGGGTCTTCTCCCGCACCGCGTCCAAAATATCGCGCCCCTGCCGGGGACCGCAGCCGGTATCGATCACCATGGCCCGCTCGGATCCGACGATCAATCCTGTGTTGAGCAGCGACCCTTCGGTCACCAGTACATGGTTGTCCGCGCCGACTTCGAGCCATTCCGACATTGTTTCTCCGTACCTCCGGCGTAGCAGTGTTCGTTCGTCCAGGGGTCGATTGTACCCAGCGGCCCTTGGAGTTCCCGGGATGACTGCGCGCCTTTGCTGCTGCAGGAGTGTCGCAGGGCTATTCCTTTGCCCAGATGGCGACCCAATCGACGTGCACGTGGCCGCTGGTTTCGGGCAGCGGGCATCCCGTCAGGCAGGACTCGGTCTGCAGGAGGTAGCGCATCGGCTTGTCCGGGACGAGTGAGGTAGCAACGCCGACGGATACGCCGTCAAGGAAGAATTCGATGCGTCCGGGACTCCACTCGGTGGTGGCGGTGTGCCATGACGACGAAAACGGAACTCCGGGACGAAACACTTGGGTGGTATGCCCGTCAGGGCCGACACCATGCAAGGCAGCATAGATGACACTTGCGAAGTCACCCTCTGGAAAATCAATCTCCCCGTCCTGAGGCCACTGTTTGCTCACAGGCCACAGCAGCCAAGCGGCTTTGAATCCCGGCAATGAGTCGGCCTTGAAACGCACGGAGTAGCGTCCGTACACCTGGCTGTTGTACGGCCACTGGGTAAATCCGGGAAACTTCGGGGACGGTGCAGCACCCATTGAAATGCCGTTTTCCGAGTGCAGGTACATGTCCAGGACGCCGTCATGAACACTCAAGACCTTCGATGGATAGTATCCCGACGTGGCCTGGCCCTTGGGCTGCGTTTTTCCATGAGTATCGGGGGTGCCGTCGAAATAGGTCTCACTCCATCTGTCGCCGTAGATGGCGCCCGGGAAACCGCCAATGGGCACATCTCCCGCCGTGAAGTCCTCTGTAAAGACCTGCCTCCAACCGGGCAGGTCGCCCACCGGCATGGCCTCGGCCAGCGGAGACGGAATGGCCGCAGGTGGGTCTGCGGGAGCTGCAGGCGTGTCCGGGAAAGCTGCAGGTAACTCTGTGGAAGCGGTGGTTGGCTGTGCAGAACCGGAGTCCGGGCTGGCGGGATCCGTGGCTGTCGCTTCTGCACTTTGAGTCGGGGCTGGAGCCAGCGGTGGTTCTGCAGCAGCACCGGGCCCGCCGCATCCGAGAACCGGCAAAACCATCATCAAGACAATGAGGTGGGGCAACGAATGCTTCCGGATCGTCTTCAAGGTCTCGCTCCGTCCAAAAGGAGTTAGTGCATCATCCCAGCTTATAGGCGGGTCAGCACCCCGTCATGAGTATCGTGTACTCGTTTTTCCAACGCTTCCTACTCCTCAGTAGTAGTGGCAGCTGCACGAAGTGGAACCAACATCTACTGATGGAACGATTGGGATAAATCAACATCAAGTGAGAGAGCGTGGAGGGTGGTAGAAGTACCCACCAGCAGGTCGCCGTCGGTATGGCCCCGGCCCAGATGAAACAGAGCGGCGGTCAGCCCGCCCAGGTCCACCAGCCCACATAGTTGTCCGCGGCGGCTCCGTGCCATTCCGACATAGTTTCTCCGCACCTCCGCCAAGCATTGGGGATGTTAGCGGGCACGGCGGAGAGTTCCGAAGATGGGCACATTTCCACTATTTGACGTAAGCCTCACTAAGCAATTGTGTGAAACATTTTCCATGAATGGGTTGCGCTCAGCTGGACAGAAGCTCCACAACCAAGCAAAGAAGCACGACGGCGCACATGCTCCGACTCATTGAGGGGAATTTGGCCACGGCTACTACCAGCACCGGGCAGCCATTTAGACCAAGTTCCAACTGACCCTGCACCAAGCGACGCCTCAAGGAGAGGCGCAGCCGACGGCCCTTTCAGGGGGACACTGATGCCACGGAACTGTCCAATTGTTGTTCGCCAGTAAGCGGGAAAACTATCGCCACTGTGAGCTATTAGAAACAAAGCAATTACAGCGGCATTGGTGGACGAGAATCCCTCTTTCACAATGAAGAGATCTAGGTAGCCCCGTATTTTGAAAACAGGTAGTTGCGTACATGGGAATTTCGGCTAACAGCAACCTAGGCTGACCGTAACGTCGAGCAAACGCGGTAGGAATAGTCGCCTAAACAGCAGTGGTTACAACTACTGCCGCGGCAGATAACATTTCCGCCGCTTTAGGCATGGACCCGGCTGAAACCTTTAACCCGTATTCGTACATTCCAGCCAATAAGTACACCTGACATAACTAAATGTGCCTGAATGCAGTGCCCAATTATGAATTCAGCGATATCGCACCGTGCCTGCCTGAAGACAATACTGTGAACACTTCCCGGGAGCCCCCATGATTTTTGACATGAAGCAGCCGCCTCCCCACGGCTCCAAGTCCCTCGCGCGTCACGATCTTCCCATCGGGGACTTGTCCTCCGAGTTTGGCGAGCGGGAAACCGGAGCAAGTAAGGCGACGTGGGGCAGCCAGGCAAGGGCCGTGTTCCAGTTGGTGAGCCTCCGGATGGGACGAATGTCCCGGTTCGCTGCAGTGGGAGCGCTCGGGACCGTGGTCAACCTGCTCGTCATGGCCCTGCTCGTCCATGCTGGGTTCAACGTCGGCTACGTGGTCGCCGCGGTCGTCGCGGCTGAAATCTCGATTCTGCACAACTTCGTGCTCCAGGAACGGTTCGTGTTCCGCGACATGCGGGACGGAGACAACTCGTTATGGAACCGGCTGGCCCAGCATCTGTTGTTCAACAACGCTGAGGTGTTGGTCCGGCTGCCGATACTGATGCTCCTGGTAGAGACGATGCACGTCTTGGCCCTGCTTGCCCAGGCAATCACGCTTGCCATCGCGTTCATCGCCCGGTTCCTCTTCGTGAGCCGCGTGGTTTACCGTCCTAAGCCGGTTGCGCTCCCCGCCCCATCTGCTCGAGCGGAAAGCCGATAATTTGTCGCCGCCCGCTTCGCAACCCTTTTTGCTGCAACGAGTCCCGCTACGACCGGTCAACACCCCTCTCTAACCATGCCCGGTCGCTGACCCCCAACGCCCGACCTGCTGCCCCAAGCCCTTCAATCGTCTGGAGAGACATGTCGCTCGCCACCCGCACCACATCGCCCATGCACACGCTCGTGGCGCCGCCCAACGACCAGGAGAAGTACGCCTACATCAAGGGACCCCAGCACCGGTGGTTCTTCTGGGCCCACGCCCTGGCATTCGCCGGTATCGCGGTCAGCTTCTACGGCTTCTCGCGCATGGAGTACTGGACTCTGATCTTCCTTATCCCGCTGGCACTTTACGCCGGCGAGACCTTGTTGGGCCTCCGTACATCAACCTACCGGCGCAATGTGACGCTGCCGGACCACCTGTTCACGGTCGAGACGTGGGCTCCCGAGAAGTACCCCTCAGTCGACGTTTTCCTACCCACGGCCGGCGAGCCTTTGGAGATCCTGGAAAACACCTACGTCTACGTTTCCAAGCTCGACTACCCAGGCACGGTCAAGGTTTACGTTCTGGACGACATGGCCCGTGAGGAGGTCCGGGCCGCCGCGATGGCGCACGGCTTCGAGTACTTCGCGCGTCCCGGCAGTGAGTTCAAGAAAGCGGGCAACCTGCGCTACGCCTTCGACCGCACACATGGCGACGTCGTCGTGATTTTCGACGCCGACTTCGTTCCGCGCGCCGAGTTCATCTCCGAGCTCATGCCCTATTTGGATGACCCTCAGGTGGGCATTGTGCAAAGCCCGCAGTATTTCTCCACCCCCAAGTCGATGCACTGGCTGGAGCGGGCTGCTGGTGCCACCCAGGAAATCTTCTACCGCCTCGTTCAGGTCAGCCGGGGCTCGGTCAACGCGGCGATCTGCTGTGGTACGTCGGCTCTCTACCGCCGCACGGCGCTGGACGAGATCGGCGGTTTCCCCCCGATCGGGCATTCAGAGGACGTGTTCACGGGCA
Source organism: Arthrobacter sp. Z1-9 (assembly GCF_054792695.1). NCBI lineage: Bacteria > Bacillati > Actinomycetota > Actinomycetes > Micrococcales > Micrococcaceae > Arthrobacter > Arthrobacter sp. Z1-9. The sequence goes on from NZ_CP096456.1 coordinate 3,202,421, forward strand.
TCGCGATGAGCAAGGCCGGCTTTCGGCTCCAGTACGTACAGGTAAACCTGTCCCAAGGCATCTGCCCGGACAACATCGATTCATTCATTACCCAGCAGTACCGGTGGTGCGAGGGCTCTATGGAGATTCTGAAGGGCGAGGAATTCCACACTAGCTTGGGCCTGGACGCGCGCCAGCGCCTGTCCTTTTGGTCGGGCTTCTTCTACTACGCCACGACGGCGATGAATGCGTTCTTCGCCCCGCTGCCGATCCTCATCATGATCCTGCTCTTCCCGCAGTACATGGTCGCCGCGAACTTCCTCCCCCTGGTGCCGCTCCTGGCGCTGTGGCTCGTGGCCTACCCCCTGCTGCTCTCCTCGCGCTGGCGGCTCGACGTGCTGCGGGTGCAACTCATCTACTCCTTCACCCACGCGGTGGCGATCTACGACGTCTTCTTCGGGCGGGAATCGGAGTGGGTGCCCAGCCATGGCAGCACCACACCCGCCCCGCTTGCGGTCAAGGTCAAACGCCTTATGGCGGGCTACATCGGCGTCACGTTCGGCGCTGTCCTGGCCGGCCTCGCCTGGCGGCTGTCGCAGCCGGAGTACGCGCTGGCCGATTGGTGGGCCGCCGTGCTCTTCGTAGGTATTAACGCCTACGTCTTCGTGCCGGTTTTCCTTCTGGCACTGGGGATCGATCTGCCCCGCATCAACCTCCGCGCACGCAAGCAACGCAAGGATGCCGAAGTACCCGAGCGACTTTCCGGCCTCGACAAGATTTTCAAAGGAATCCGCGGTAACAGGAAGGGAGCACGAGTATGAGCACTGTCGCTGCGATCCGTCGGGAGGAGAAGACCCCGGTGTGGGGGCTTGCGATCGCCTCGTTCCTGCCCTTGAAGTTGCACCCCATCGCCCATTCATGGATGCGACACCTGCCCCTGGGCCTGATACTACTGGCACAGGTCGCCCTGTCTTTGCGCCTGAGCAACTCAGCATTCGAGGACGAAGCGCTCTACATCGCCGCGGGACACGACTACCTGCGCCAGATCTTCTCGGGAACCCCTGTCACGGTTCCCTATGGAGGCTCCTTCTCGGGCCTACCGATGTTCTACCCGGTTCTCGCTGCGGCGCTGGACACCGTCGGGGGGTTGGGTTTGGTACGCATCTTCAGCCTCGTTTGTATGGTCGTTACGACCCTAGCTATTCGCGCAACAGCCAAGCACCTGTGGGGCAAGCTGCGCGGCAACCTTACTGCTGCGGCCTTCATCGCAACGGGACCGGTACTCTTCCTTGGCTCGCTCGCTACGTTTGACGCCCTCTGCCTGGCGTTGCTTTCAACCGCCGTTTGGATTGGCACCACGCGAGGCACCTACAGCTCGGCTGTGCTTATGGGCGTGCTGCTGGCAGCGGCGGCGGCGGCGAAGTACACAGGGTTCGTCTTCATCCCGCTGGTCCTCGCGATCGCACTGGTAGGCTCGCGGCGCAAGCCAATCCGGGTGATCCTGGCCGCAGCCGTAACGGCCTTAGTTCTGTGGTTGGGTTATTCCTTGCTAGGCCCAGAGATTAGTGACGGGATCGCGTTCACCACGAGCCAGCGCAGCGCGTTGATGCCGGCCTCACTGAGCGACCTGGTGGCCTACCTGATCCAAAACATCGGGCTTCTACTCGTGCTTGCGCTGGCGGGTGCCGCCCTGCTGGCCCGATCGTTTCGCTCGACGCTCCTGACGTTGGCGCTGCTGAGCGGGGGCGCCCTGTTGCCCTTGGCGCAGATGCGGCTGGGGGAGTATGTGTCTTTCGAAAAGCACCTAGGCTACTCCGCGCTGTTCCTTGCCCCCCTGGCCGGCTGCGCCTTGGGAAGCCTAGTTCATCGCCGTTTGGGCGGCCTCCTGGTTGTAGCGCTGGTCTGGATTCTTGCCCTAACAGGCCTCGCTCGGTCTTGGGCAATGTACCAGTGGCCGGACGTGCGCCCCGTCGTGGAGTTGGTCGAGAAGGTGGAGGCTCCTCCCGGTCAGTACCTGGCCCCGGCGGCGGCCCGCACCCTGGCGTACTACACGGCAGACGACCCGGGCATCGTGTGGGCTGAGCACTACGGGTTGTTCGACAGCGGCCAAGAGGCCATGCGCGCCTCCGTCGACGAGGGGACCTTCCAAATGATCATCCTGCGATCGGGGTCCACTGGAAACGTGAACGAGGACTCGCGCACCTCTTTCTTCCGTGACGTGGTGGTTAACAGTGACAAGTACCGACTCGTCGCCGACCCGTTCCCGGTCCGTCAGTACGCTGAGGAAAACTGGCTCGTCTACGAACTCGTCACCCCCTGACCCATGTACGACAAGTTCCTTTCCCAGAAGCTCTCGCGGCGATTACTCCTGTTGGCTGCGGCAACCGGTGCGGTTTCCCTTGGCCTGCCCCTCAGCAGATACGTAGGCAGGCTCATGGAAAATGAGCTCTACACCCGCTGTTCCTTCGGCGCTTACGCTGACAACACTGCGGGGCACGAGGCCCTGGAAAATCGAGTCGGGGCGAAGCTGCAGCGCTACGTCACTTTCCAGGATCTGCCCTCCGTCGGCGGCGGAGACGGCTGGCCTCAGACCGACGCGGACTGGTGCGCCCGTACGGGCCATGACTTGGTCATCGCTTGGGACATTCACTCCAACATCAACCTCAGCGGTGACCAGCTCTTGCGTGGGGATATCGACAAGCAGCTCGACTCCTTCTTCCTGAAGGCCAAGGCCTTTCCGAACAAGGTAGTTCTGCGCATGTGGTGGGAGTTCAACGACGGCCGGGGCCGCAAGGTCGGCAAGAACCGGACGGCCTGGCCGGGAGGCTACGGCCAGTGGCGTGACGGCTGGCGCTACGTCGTCAACCGTGCCAAGGCAAACGGTGCGCACGTTAGTCAGGGCGGCAACGTCTCCTTCTTCTGGTGCGCTAACGGTTCGGACAACAGGGGCCTGCGTATGGAGGAGTTCTGGCCGGGACCCGAGTACGTGGACATGATCGGTCTCGACACATACAACGACCACCGGGAACTGTGGACGGAGTTCGCGGACAAGATCCAGCCGATGATGGATCGCATCCTGAAGCTGCCTGGGGCGAGCGGCAAGCCCCTCGGCATTGGGGAGACGGGGTCCCTGGACAGCAACAACGGCAAGGCCAACTGGTACCGCAACCTGTTCTTGACTACACGCTGGCCAGACCTGAAGGTGGTCGACTTCTTCTCCACCAAAAAGGAGGCGGACTGGCGGATCGACTACCCCGAATCCCTCCGCCTCGTCAGTGCCGAGTTCCTGCCGAAGTCCCCGCCGGACGCTTGGAGCGGCACCACAACGACAGCCCTGCCGACGTCGATACTTCTAGCCCAAGCTGTCGGTTCCCTAGGTCATTTACTGGCGTTGCGGCGTAACGGCCCGCATTCAGCCGCTATCAAAACTTACCGCCACCCTAAGCACCCACTAAGCCCGAGGAGGCTGCCAGCATGACGACCACCGCCATCACCCCCGCATCAACTGGCCCACAGACCAGGACGCTTCTGGGGAACGCCTACGGCCTCGTAGGAACGAGTGCCCCATGACCAGCGTCCTGGCAATCGGTAGTCACCCCGACGATATCGAGCTGGGCTGCGGCGGCACACTGGCCCGGCATGTTTCATCCGGCGACGAGGTCCACATGCTCGTCATCACCACCGGCGAGTCCGGGCCCGGCGAGGTCAGTGCGCGTGTCCAAGAGCAGATCGCTGCCGCCGAAATCCTGGGAGTGCCTCCGGAGCACCTGTTCTGGGGCGAACTGCCTGACGGCCGGGTGAGCAACTACGAGCTGGAGCTTGTGCACACCATCGAGCGGGTCATGACCCAGACGCGGGCGGAGGTCGTGTACACCCACGGCTGCCTGGACAGTCACCAGGATCACCGTGCGGTAGCCGAGGCGACCTGGGGCGCGGCCCGGCATGCGCGCCGCGTCCTCTGCTACGACAGCCCGTCCAGCCACTCCTTCAACCCCAGCGTCTTCGTGGACATCACCAGCACGCTGGACAAGAAGCATGAGGCGCTCAAGGCCCACGCGAGTCAGGTCGACAACTCGCGTATGGCATCGACGTCGCTGGTGATAACCCAAGCGGGCTACCGGGGCTTCCAGGCCCGGGTGGAGGCAGCCGAGGGGTTCATGCCCCACAGGCTGCTCCTCGACGTCTAGGGCAGACTCCCGCAACGTCGAAGCCGGGCGTCGGAAAGGACCGACGCCGATGGCAAGCGCGGCGAAGAAGCTGAGTATGCTGCCTTTCGTACGACGGCGGCGGGCGCCGCCGTCGTACGACTCACCGTTGCGAGAGGTACTGCCACCTCGACTGGGAGAGCGTCGAAGTGGAACCGACATCTACTGATAGAGCGATCCGGTAAAACCAACATCTACTGATGGAGCGATCGGGGACAACCGACATCGAGTGATGGAGCGTTTGGGTTAAACCGACGTCAAGTGATGGAGCGTTTGGGAAAAAGCGACGTTAAGTGAGAGAGCGTCCGGGGGTGGGCGTGGTCGGGGTGGGGGGTGGGAGTCGGGAGGAATGGGGCGGGTTAGAGGTCGGCTAAGAGGTTGTTGGGGTTTTCGATGGCGTCGGCCACGAAGCGGAGGAAGCCTGCCGCCGTGCCGCCGTCGCAGACGCGGTGGTCGAAGGTGAGGGTCAGTTCGGTGACTTTCCGGACGGCCAGTTCGCCGTTCACCACCCACGGCTTGTCGATGATCCGGCCGACACCGAGGATGGCCACCTCCGGGTGGTTGATGATCGCCGCCGACCCGTCCACCCCGAACACACCGTAGTTGTTCAGCGTGAAGGTGCCGCTGCCCAGCTCAGTGGGGGTTGCCTTACCTTGGCGTGCGACGTCGGTGAGCCGCCGGATCTCCGCGTCCAGTTCCCGGGCGGTCAGCTTTTCCGCGGCGCGGACCGAAGGAACCACGAGGCCGCGGTCGGTCTGGGCGGCGATCCCGAGGTTGATGCCATCGAACGAGACGATCTCCTGGGACCCGTCGGCCGAGGTTTCGATCCGGGTGTTCAGCTCCGGGTACTTTTTTAGCCCGGCGGTGATAAAGCGGGCAATGAACGCGAGCAGGCCGGCCACCTGGGCACCGCTGGCCTTGAGTTCCTCCCGCAGTTCCACCAGCGCGGTGGCGTCGACGTCCACCCAGACAGTTGCCTCGGGGATTTCAGAACGGCTGCGGGCCATGTTGGCGGCAACGGCCTTGCGCACTCCCCGAACAGGAGTCCGCGAAGAGATGGCCAGGCCGGTGCGGGCATCGGTAGATGCAGCTTTCCCGTTAGTGGTTTCGAGAGGCTCCACCGCGGGCTTCGGCTCAGCCACCGGTACGGGCTCGACCACCGGCGTGTGAATGGCCTTCTCCACGTCGCGGCGCATTATCAGCCCGCCCTCGCCGGAGCCGGGGAGCTCGCCGAGGTCCACGCCGTGCTCCCGCGCCATGCGCCGGACCAGCGGTGAGATCACCGCACCGAGCTTGCCGGGTACGCGGGTGCGCAGGAGGGAAAGGTCCAGGTCGGCATTCGCCGCGGGGCCGCCGTCGGCCGCCCCGTCCTCCAGGGGAAGGGTGCCGACAGACCCGGCCCCGGAACCAACGGACTCTTTGCGTGCCCGCGTCCGCCGGGCAACGCCGTGGCCGCCCGGGGTGCCGTAACCAATCAGCACATTGCCGGAGCCCGCCTTTTCCTCTTCGCGGTACGACTCGGCCTCGGGGTGGGTTTCCTCAGTCTCCTCCACCGACTCCCCGAGCTCGGTCTCGTCAGGCTCAACCACCGGCTCCGCGGGTTCAGCAGGCCCACCCACCGGAGCAGGCCCACCCACGGAAACAGGCGTCACCGAAATCAGCGGCTTCCCAACATCCAGCGTCTCGCCCGGCTGCCCGTGCAGCTCCGCCACAATCCCCGCATAAGGGGAAGGCACCTCAACAGTGGACTTCGCCGTCTCCACCTCGGCAATCGGCTGGTCCACGGAGATCGAGTCCCCCACCGAGACGTGCCAGGAAACGAGTTCGGCTTCGGTGAGGCCCTCGCCCAGGTCCGGCAACAAAAACACACGCGTTTCACTCATGGTCAGTTCTCCCACTGAAGGTCGTCAACGGCGTCGAGGATGCGGTCCACGCCGGGCAGGTAGTACTTTTCAAGCTTCGGCGCCGGGTAGGGAATGTCGAACCCGGTGACGCGGCGGATGGGGGCGGCGAGGTAGTGGAAGCAGCGCTCCTGCACGCGGGCCACGATCTCGGAGGACACTGACGCGAAACCGTGGGCTTCGGCGATCACCACGGCCCGGCCGGTCTTCCGCACGGACTCGCAGACAGTGGCGTCGTCGAACGGGACGATGGTGCGCACGTCGATGACTTCCAGCGAGCGCCCTTCCAGCGCGGCCGCCTCGGCCGCGGCGAGCGCGGTCGGAACGGACGGCCCGTAGGCGATCAGCGTGGCGTCGGTTCCGGGACGGGCGACGGCGGCGCGGCCTTCTGAAGACTGGCCCGCCGAAGCAGCAGCAGAGTGGGCAGACCGCAGCTCAGCCAGATCAACCAGGTCCTTGGACCAGTAGAGCTTCTTCGGCTCCATAAACACCACGGGATCATCCGAATCAATGGCTTCGCGCAGCATCCGGTACCCGTCGGCCACGGTGGCCGGGGTGAACACCTTCAGGCCGGCGGTGTGGGCGTAGTAGGACTCGGAGGAGTCGCAGTGGTGCTCCACTCCCCCGATGCCGCCGCCGTAGGGAACCCGGATCACCAGGGGCAGCTTCACGGCGCCCTTGGTGCGGTTGTGCATCTTGGCCACGTGGCTGATGATCTGCTCGAACGCCGGGTAGGCGAACGCGTCGAACTGCATCTCGATCACCGGGCGCATCCCGTTGATGGCCATGCCCACGGCCATGCCCACGATGCCGGACTCGGCCAACGGGGTGTCGAAGCAGCGCTGCTCCCCGAAGGTTCTGGTGAGCCCGTCGGTGATGCGGAAGACCCCGCCCAGCGTCCCCACGTCCTCGCCGAACACCAGGACCGAAGAATCAGCGTGCATGGCGTCGGCCAGCGCGGTATTCAACGCCTTGGCAAGCGTGACCGGCTGGGGGCCGGCGGCTTCCGCGGAGGCAGCGGCCGAGGCAGCTGCCCGGGCAGTCGCCGCAGAAACGTTGCCGTTGGCCTCGGATGAGGTGGTGATAGTGGGGCTCACTTGCCGGCCTCCTGTGATGATGCTGCGTCGCGGGCGAGTTCGTCGGCGAGCAGGGCGGACTGTTCCTTCAGCTGGGGCGTGGTCTTGGCGAAGACGTGGCGGAAAAGCTCCTGCGGGTCCACGGGCACGTCCTCGCTGAGGCCGTCACGCAGCTGCGTGGCAACTGCCTCCGCCTTCTCGCGGATCCGCGCCTCGCCGTCGTCGTCCAACAGCCCGCGGTCCGTCAGGTAGGTGCGCATCCGGTTCACCGGGTCCTTGGCCCGCCACTCCGCAACCTCAGCGCTCTCGCGGTAGCGGGTGTCGTCGTCGGCGTTGGTGTGGGCCTGCATGCGGTAGGTGTTGGCCTCCACGAGCAGGGGGCCGGAGCCTTCCCTGGCCAGTTTCACGGCCCGGTCCAGGACGGCGAGGAGCGCCACGACGTCGTTGCCGTCCACGCGTTCGCCGGCCATGCCGTAGCCCACGGCCTTGTGGGCGAGCGACGGCGCCACGGACTGGTGTGCCAGCGGCACCGAGATGGCGTACTTGTTGTTCTGGACGAAGAAAATGACGGGCAGGTGGAAGACGGCGGCGAAGTTCAGCGCTTCGTGGAAGTCGCCTTCACTGGTGGCGCCGTCGCCGCACATGGCCAGCACTACGGTGTCCTCACCTCGGAGCTTGGCTGCGTGGGCCACGCCGACGGCGTGGAGCAGCTGGGTGGTGAGCGGGGTGCACTGGATGCCCACTTTGTGCTTGAGGGGGTCGAACCCGCCGTGCCAGTCGCCGCGGAAGATGGTCATCACCTGCACGGGATCAACGCCGCGGGTCATCACGGCCACGGCGTCGCGGTAGGTGGGGAACATCCAGTCGCCCTCGGAGAGGCACAGCGCGGCCGCCACCTGGCAGGCTTCCTGGCCGTGGCTGGACGGGTACACGGCCATGCGGCCCTGCCGGACGAGTGCGGAATTCTGGTCGTTGACGCGGCGTCCGACGACGAGCTGCTCGTAGGCTGCCAGCAGCTCCTCATCGCCGGGCAAAGGGTACTCGTGGCCGGGTTCGGTGCCCTGCTCGCCTTCGGGCTTGAGCCGGCCGGCCGGGTCCACCATCTCGATCTGGTGCCGGGCGGGAAGCATGTAATCCTCTGCCGTGATGCCGAACTTCTTGGCGGCCTCGGTAAGGGCGTCCTCGGCGGCCGCGTTGCTGGTGTGGTCCGGTGCGGTGTGGTTCGCGGAGATCGTCATCGTTCCGTCCTTCTGTTGCCACTATTACTTCCCAGTATCGGCCCACGGAAGGTTTCGTATCCAGCACCTGGAGGAATCGTGGAGAAGCTGCCCGATTCTGCCCGTGTTGGGAGACGAATTGCCAGCGTGAGCTGGATTACCCGCGGGGACGGTAGACGAATTGGCGGCCATGCACGGCAAATCCTCATCTTTGGAGCCGGATTTCCGGCCGGGAGCCGGGCAACGGAGGATAATGGCGTACAGGCCCTACAGGGAGCAAAGCGCATGAGCAGGTATGACACGGACATGAAGAGCCACCAGGCGATGACGGACGGGCTTCACGGCGGAGGCGCCGACCCGCCCATGTCTGCTGCGGCCGAGTTGTTCAAGGCCGTGGCCCATCCGGTCCGGGCGCAGATTCTGGAGTTGCTCTCCCACGGCGAGTCCACCATCCCGGAATTATGCGAGCGCACGGGAGTGAAGGCGACGCACCTGTCCCGGCACCTGGCCCAGATGCGCGGGCAGCACCTGATTCAGTGCCTGCGTGCAGACGGACGCCTAGTGTACCGGCTGGCGTACCCGGAAGCCGCCGAACTGCTTGCCGCTGCCCGCTCCGTACTTGAGGCCCGGACCGCGGCCGCTATCACTAGCCTCCGCCCCCTGCCGGAGGAACTGCCATCCACGGCCCTCTGGGACGATCAGTTCCTGGCCCTGGAGGAATCACTGGTATCACGTTCGGTGATTGCGGAGGCGTGCGAGCAGATAGCGGCACGAAGCGGTTGCACCCCCGAGGAAGCAGCCGGACGGCTCATCATGACTGCCTGCAACCGCAACTGCACCCTGCTGGAAGCGGCGCGGGACGAACTTCGCAACGGGCAGGAACCCGACCGTACCTGACCGGGCGGGTCCGGCCCGGCTGAGGGCCGGAAGGGACCTATCGCTTGGCTTCCAGTCCCGTAATGGTTCGTCTGTTATATAAATAAGCCTTGACCTTCTCTGTGAGTGGGGCCACACTCGGATTGGTCGATTGACGAAAACGTCTTTTGGTCAACATTATGAAAGTTCGTTTTAGCTTCACACAGCAGAAGGCTCCGCACCAGGTGGCAGGGATATCCTCTATGGGGGCTCCTGGATGCGGCGATGGACGCGGAGGGGACAGCGTGGTCCCCTCCGCCTCTGACACTTTCCCGATCAGCCCTTCCTGCGGCTGACGGGAACGGGAACAACCAGCGCCATCCGTCGTGCATCTGCGCGGCGGCATTTCATCCAGGAGAAATGACAAAGGGTGGTATCCGGAATGGGCATTGACAAGGTGTGGGACCGGCTCGAGCCAGAAACGCGGCAGTGGCTGATCGACAATCCCGGGTGCAGGATCCTTCCGCGGGCCGTGGTGGCGGCGATCACCAAGGCCACCGGAGTGGAGTTCGACCAGGACCGGCACGGTGAAACTCTCCTCTCCCCCGCCGACTGCGACTTCATCCGCTCCGCAGCTAACCGGGAGGACGCGCGCCGCAGCGAGTCCTCGTTCCCGCGGTCCTGACACCCTTTCGTATTCAGCCTGTTCGGTAACGGCAACACCATGCGCAGTTCCCCTTACACTGGGAGACGAATTGTAAGTGTGAGCCGGATTACTGACAGGCCGTGGGCGAATTGGCAGCAAGGGACGCCGGGACGGAACACGTCCCGTTGGACGACATCGACCGCAGGATCATTTCGGAGCTGACCCGGGACGGCCGCATGTCCGTTACGCAGGTGGCCGAGAACGTCCACATCTCGCGGGCGCATGCGTACACCCGCATCGCGAGGCTTACCGGCGAGGGTGTGCTGTCCAAGTTCACGGCGCTCGTGGACCCGATCAAGGCCGGGCTCCGGTCGTCCGCCTACGTGACCCTGAAGCTGAGGCAGGACGCCTGGCGCGAACTGCGCGACCAGCTTGGCGCCATCCCCGAGGTACACCACGTTGCTCTGGTGGGCGGGGACTTCGACGTGATCCTCCTGGTCCGCGCGGTGGACAACATCGACCTGCGGCGGGTCATCTTTGACCAACTGCAGTCCATGCCTGGGGTACTTGATACGCAGACGTTCCTTGTGTTTGAGGATCTGGATACGCGGTAGTTGCTCTGTAGACGCATGGTTGTGTCCGGAGACGCAGGATCGTGCGACGGCTGGGTCCCCGCTTGGCCAGGGACTGCTCAATCCAAGTGGGTGCGACCGGAGGCCCTATGTGATGAGGTAGCTGTCCTCCTGCTGCTGGCCGGCACCGATTTTCGCGAACGGAACCGAGCCCGCTAGCATTCTCAGCCCGATGACCGGGAGCAGGATGAGTGCGCCCGTCACGGAAAGAGCCGTGAGGCCCGCCATCTCCAGGGTTTCCCGCTTTAGTGGACGGCGCCGGTGGCGCCCACTGTCTATGAGGTTCATCATGGGTCTTAGGGTAGGGTTCGACACCAGTAATCACCCCAGTAGCGACTACTTGTTTTTCGGCTGGCACCACTTGTGTGGTCTAAGCGGTCAGTCCAACTGAGCGAGCATGTTCCCCGGGCGAGGCAGTTTCGTGGCGTATTTCCGCGACAGTTAGGTTGCCGGAACCTCCTACTGTCGTCCCGCCTACCGGTACCCGTCTACTATGGCCGCGGCAATCTCCTTGTAGGCCCGCCGTGTCTCTGGTTTGAGCACGTCCAAGGTGACCAGGTCACCGTCCGCCACCCCACGGTCATGCGGCACGGCGATGAGCTCGCGGCAGATTCCAGAGAGGTGTTCCTCAATCGCGTCCTTATCCACCCGGGAGGACACCTCGTCCTTGTCCGTGATCACCACAATGGCGTTGCGGGCCAGGTCCTCGTATCCGTGGCTGGCCAGCCAGTGCAGTGTGCTCCGGGCACGCTTAGCGCCGCTGACTGCGTAGCCAGCGGCGATCACCAGGTTGTCCGCCGACTGCAGGATCCCGCTCATGGCGTTGTGGGTGACGCCGGTACCGCAGTCGGTGAGGGCCACGGAGTAGTAGGCGGCGATGAGCTTGCGGATTCGCAGATACTCCTCGGCCGTTAGCGAGTCCGAGACCTCCGGGTCTTGCTCTCCCGCGATGAGGTGCAGCCGGCCAGCATGGTGCATGTAGCGCGCCAGAGCGGTGAGCGAGTCGACGGACTCAATGTTCCGGAGGAGGTCTGTGATCGTGCGCGGGCTGGCCTGCTGATAAATGCCCTCCCCCAACGCGCGCTCCACGAGGTCGCCGGAGTCCGGGTTCGCGTCGATGGCGCAGGGCGCGTCACCACGGTACTCGGCCAAGGTCAGGCCAACGCCCACGGTGGTGGAGGTTTTGCCGATGCCGCCCTTGAGACTCAGCACGGCGGTGTTGTAGCTGCCTTGCAGCTGGCGGGAGATGCGGCGGCCCAGTTCTTCTTCCTGGCGCTGCTTGGCGCCCGGCCCCATATTCCAGGCGCCGCCGGTCATGTTGTAGATGACGCCGCGAAGGCCCCCCACCGGCCGCGGCTTTTGTTCCTTAACGAACAGGCCGGGTGAGCTGATGAAGTCAGGCATGGGCATGTCGGCGATCGTGTCGGCCACGGTCGGCCGGGTACGCCGAAAAGCGGGGGTTTCAGAAGGAGCGCCCGACGGCGGCTTCGAGGCTTCCGCTGCAGCGGCATCCGGACCGGAGGTGATGGGATCCGCCGCAACAGAGTGCACCGCGGCGGACGCCGGGGCACGGGTGGGAGCCGGGACGAGCGCAGGAGGCGTTACTGCGTCGGCTGCGGCAGCCGCCTCCGCCCAAGAGGTCCGGCGCGTCAGCGGGCTACCGGCGCCGGGCTGGCTTGCTGGGTTGGGTGTTACGGCTGGCATGGTTCCTGTCCGGACATCCGGCAGTTCACCGCCACCGCGACGGAAGTCACGGCGGCGGCGCGGCTGCGGCTGCCCTGCATCCTCTGCATTGGCGCGTGCGTTCTGATCCGCCAGATCGGGCATATGTGTCCCCCAGGACGTTTCGGAAAACTGTTCTGCTGCACTCGTTCAAACAGTAAGTCTATGGGGTTGGCGAGTACGCCGGGTCAGATGCGCGTCAGGGCGGCCGACACGACAGCTGCAGTGAGGACCAGGAGCACGGCCAGGAATGTGTAGCCCTGCCACTTGGGGCGGCCTTTGTACGGGTTAATGTCTACATATGGCATGGCTAGCGGCGGTCGCCTCGTGGGGCGGCGGGAGTGGTGACCCGGACGGCACGGCGCTTGAGCCGCAGCATCTGGTACAGGACAAAGAAGGGAACTAGCAAGGTGCCCAGCAGCGCGCAGAGCGCAAAGGCGAACTCGGATATAGCCACAACAGCCTCCATCGGTCACAGTGATCCCCATCAGCTATGACCCAACCACGTGACAAACGGAATGACAAGTCACGTCAACAGCAGGCTTGCGCCTGCAGAACTTACGCGCGCAGAGCCATCACCACCACGGCTGCCGTTGCCAAAGACAAACCGAACAGCAAGAAATAGGAAAGTAGCCTTATATTCCGCCGTCGGAGCTCGAGGCGGGAGTACCGAGAGTGGTATGTGCCTCCGTATCTACCCATGCGGCGATGCTACAAAACACATCCTCAAGGTTTGATCAAGTCACCATGATTGTTACGCAAAACGCTGCGGTCATCGCGGCACGGCAGGAGCATAAAAGGTACATTCCCAACTTTGGGACCATTCCCCGTGAGGGCAAAAAGGCCCTGACCCGTCAGGTGTCCCCCGGGCTGCGCAAGCTGTCATTCACCCACACGGTGGCGAGCTTGGACTATCAGCAATCCATTGAACCCATCGTGCCAACGCTTCACGGACATTGCCGCGCGCGGGGTCCGGGTTCGCTTCACCGGGGGCAGTGGCCCCTTTGAACAGCCTTGCTGGTGGCTTATCAAGGACTTGGGCGTGACCGTGACCCAGCGGGCCTTGGACAACACCGCTTCATTCACCACCATTTCCTGGTCCCTTGAAGAATGGGTGGATGTGACCACCAGCGCCATCAGGCCCCGCCCGGTGCCCAAGGTGCCCGTGGTGGTCCAGCCGGTGGCCGCGCCCGTGCGCACCCACCGCGTGGTGTCCGGTGACACCCTGGGGCATATCGCCCAGCGCTACCTTGGCAGTGGCCCGCGCTGGCCGGAAATCTTTGCCCTGAATACCGCCATCATCAAGAATCCGCACTGAATTTACCCGGGCCAGGTGTTTAGGATTCCCGGCCGATGGCGGCGACACTGGACGCTAACCGGCTCAAGTCCATCAGCATCACAGGCAAGACCCTGGAAGCGGACCTGGTGGAGTCCTGCACCAAGGCCAGCTTTGGTGCGTCCACCAGCCAGGTCACGGAAATGTCCCTGACGTTCCTGGACAGCATGGACTTGGAAACGTTCCGTTCCGGACTGCTGGAATCGGGCGCGTCCGTGAACTATGGCGGCTGGAACATGATCACCCGGGGCCTGTCCCTGAAATCCGGTTCCGCCGGCCCTGAGCTCACAGTGAAGTGCCCCAGCATCTTTGTGGAACGGCTGCGGGACCAAACGGGCGGCTACTCGTGGGCTGACCGTGACCGGCACGACTTCCGCGGCGTACCCATCCGTGTTGTCTCGTCCCCCGGCGATACCGGCGTCCTGCAACCCTCCACGCAGACAAGCTCTTCACCCGGCTGTCCGGGTACAACCAGATCAGCCGCCGATACGCAACGGGCAACCACGGCGACCCCTCGCACTACGACAGCGCCGACATCGTTACGACATTCAAGGCGTGGGCGGGTAACGCGTTCAGCGCCAAGTCCCCGCTGCTGGCCGACTGGGACGCTTCCAAGCTGGCACTGGCTGACGGTGCCACCATCGCATCCTGGGCACCCGCAGAGGGCAGCATGACCGCTCCCCTGACCGCCACGGCCGGGCAGGAAGCCAACTATGTCGCATCGTTTGAAGGTAAGCCTGTGGTCCGTCTTGGGCAGGGTGACATGTTCGACTCTGGCGCGTGGCCCCAAGTGCAAGGCGTCCCGCTCACAGTCGCGGGCGTCTTCAACACGTCCGGCGATGCACAGTTCTGGACCGGACGTTCCGGTGTCTACGCCAACTGCAACATCAGCCTCAACCCGACAGTGGGCAGCACCTACGTCCACATGGGCGCGGGCGGCACGAACGAAATCAACAGTCTCACCACCCGGCCCACCGGATGATCGTTGTAGGCGTTTATAACGGCACGTCCTCGCGGCTGTACTTTAACGCCCTGACCCCTGTCAACGGGACCACGGGGACGGTAGCCGCAGCAGCACTGCCCGGTATCAAGGTTGGCGCCCCGTCTACCGGGGCAACCACGGCGGCGCACCGTTCGACATTGCACGGCTCCGCATCATCAAGGGCGCAATGAGCGACGCCGGCGCCAAGGCCCTCATCAAGGAACTGGCGGCCAAGTACGCCGTGACGCTGGTCTAGGGAATGTACTTGCTGGCGTCATCGTCTGCAGCCTCATGCTCCGGAGAGCACCAAGACTTTCCGGGGCATGAGGCACCGCACCAGTGGCAGACGTTGCTGGGCGGTTCAACTGGCGTCTTCCACCGAATGGCTACGGACGCACGGACAGCTTCAAGAAGGTTCCCCATGCCGCAAGTATAGGGGCATGGGGAAGGGTCAGCGAGGTTCCTCATGAGCCGCGGATGTAGCACCTTGGCGCCTGCCGGCGAGGATTGCCAGCAGGCGCCCAGGAGCCCCTTCGTAGAGCCAGCCTTCGCAGCGCAACCGCCGAGCGGCCCACCGCAAACCGATGCAAACAAGAATTGTTACGCCAAACAGCACAGGTGGAACCCATATAGCTGCGCTGCTTGGTAGGCCGGACACTGAGGTGACAAACGCAAGGACTCCCAAGATTATGTAATGGGGAAGGTAGTAAACCAGCGTTTCTCTCCCCACCGCGGCGAGACGTTGCCAGTTTTGCAGCAGTACTCCAAGGCTAATCCCAGCGGCTAGTCCAAGTGCTCGCGTGAAAATGTTTATGCCCACACCGTCAATTGCTGGCATGAAGACCATGCAGGCTACCCAGCCGGCGATAACGGCAAAGGCAGTCCACGTATTTAGAATCGCAGCGAAACTACGCAAAAGCTCCTTGCCGTATATACCGGCAGTGAAGAAGATGAAGTTGCTGAGGGCGCCGTCCCAGCCCAAGTTCCCAGTGTGTAGCACCCCCGCGATTGTCAACGAACAAACTGCCGCAGCAGGAACCATAACCGCCCATGCGGGCACTCTTTCAAAGAGTGCGCGGCCAAGGATGAAAAAAAGCGCCAGCGCCCAGATAAACCAAAGCGAGTTCTGAGGGAGGACCGGCGTTGCAGCGGCTGTCATGAGCTCCCTGAAGTTAGATTTCCCCGGAGTGCTGACATTGGGGACGATCATGTACGAAAGCACCGTGAACACCTGCCACAACAAGAACAGCCAAACAAGCGTTGCAACCTTGGAACGCAGCAACTCCACTATCGGGCGACGCATCCACTTCACCGCAAGCATCCCCGCAATTGCGAAAAACAGCGGAAGCCGTATCGTCGCCAGTGCCCACGTAATATTCAGCCACACGTCTGACAGGTAGCCAGCCGAGTCAGCCCATTGAACCGCATGGTGCAGCATCACCAAAAAGATGGCGAGCCCTCGCGCGGCATTGATCCACGGTATTTGCCCCATTTTCACGCACTACCCCCCCAGGGTTTAGCGATTACCGGCACACCCAGACTACCCCTTACAACACCGAAGGATGACGTCCCTCCCTGGTGCCATAAACTGTCCGGATGGGGATACCTGAAACTTTACTGACAGTCGCGCTGTGTTTTCTTGGCTTGAGCGTTCTGTCGACCAGCGCCCTCGGGCGGGTTATTAGTTCTGTCCTCGTGGGTATCGCCGGTGGGCTCGTCGCCGTTCAGGTCTTTAGGGTGCACGTCTTCACCATCATGGTGATTGTGTGGATGCTTCAGCGCGGCGGCAGCTTCAACAGTAGAGGCTTCTCGCGAACACTCCTCATGGCTGTTCCTGTGGGCCTGATGGCCGTGACATCTGTGCTGGGCGACATGGTAAACAGCAAGACGCTGGTTTTTCAGCTGCTCGGCCTTGCCGCGACGGCAATGCTGATCATCACCTACTCGACGCAAGAAGACCGCCGTCACATGCTCGGCGGTTTACTTGCCGTCACGACCTTCAGTAGCGTTGTCGCCCTGCTGCAAGTCGTGGGTATCGTGCCTATCGAGACGTGGCACGCCAGCATCAGCTCCGTTGGCCGGCCGCTTGGAATATATCCGGAACCGGACTGGCTAGGCATGTATGCGGGCGTAGGCGTAATTCTCGCGTGGCGGCTTCCCCTGGGTAAGTGGGTTCGCATCGTGGCCGTAGCAGCCAACGCCGCGGCGCTGGTCCTCGCGTTCGCCCGCGCCGCCTGGATCGCCTTCGCCGTAGCCGTCCTAGTCGTGGCAATCCTTGGGCTGTTCGACCGCAAGCAGCCTAAGCCTCTGGAGCAGAAGCGCGGCCGTGTTGGCGCCGCCGTTCTCGTAAGTGCGGGAGCGGCTGCCGTCATGCTGTTCCTGCCGCAGCTCGTCATCGACCTCACCGAGCGGCTGAGCCGGACCCTGCAGGTCCAAGAGGACGACATCTCAGGTCAGGCGAGAGTCCGTCAGTTCAACTCTCTGATGCACTTGGCTGACATCGCTCCCTTCTACGGGCACGGACTCAGCGCCAGCGGCCGCGTGGGCGTGTGGGGACAGATAATAACGGGCATTGAGTCCGACAACAACGTGGCAAGCAACTGGCTCTTAGCCATGTGGGTAGACGGAAAATACCTGGCAGTCCCACTGATCCTGATGCTCGCGTTCACCGCCGCAAGGTACTGTCGGACAATTCCCGGGCAAGCACTCATAATGGTGCTCGTCAGCAGCCTGTTCTCGAACGCAACATTCTTCCCAGTCACCTGGATGCTGCTCGCTCTGTGCCTCGCCGAGACCGCCAAGAACAAACCGCACGACGTAACGATTCTTACCGACATGCGTGAGGGGCCCGCACATCAGAGGGCACCTCTAAGGCGTAAACAGGTAAGGGCCCTTCGGCCGCTAACGTAGGAGGGGCAGGCCCGGAACAAGGACCGCCTCAACGCCCGAATCGAGCTCCCAGGTGCTCTATAGATCCTCCCAGAAGAGCGCCTACTATTGCACCGCAAATCATGGATACTGGCCCACTCCAGCTCAAAGCGAAGAAGCCGAACAGGAAGCCCACCATGGCGCCGTTCCAAGGCGAAGGGATACCAGGCTTCTCAGATTCGTCTTTGTTCTCCATGTTCCCCAGACTCCAATGATACGGGGCCACTAAGACCGGCTGAGTACTCCCTGCTCAACGGCGAAGGGCACAACAACCTACCGGCAATTAGTCCAGGACCTGGGCTAATTGAGGGGCAAGAACAGGGCCGAGCGATGACGAGTACGCACCCGTCAAGTGGCTACCGTCGATCCTCACCGGTACATTGCCCACGAATGCCGGGCACTTCTCCTGTACGCAGAACCAACTCGCGGTAGGTATGTAAACGGCTTTACGTGTGCTCGATGCTGCCGCAAGCATGGCATCATGGCTGGCCTGTTCGATCATCTTGCCGAACCCATTGACCTCACTGATGCAGTCCTGCGGGGTACTTGTTCGGGTCGCGCACTCAGTTAGATCCTTTCCACCTTTAGGTCCTTGGATGTATGCGATGGAACTTGTCGGGGGAAGCGTGGCCACGAAGCGTGTGCCGGCGTCCTTCCACTCGCGGGTCTGCTCCTCCGGAGTCTTCCCGTCCGTCTCTAGGCTGTCCTCGTATGCCTGCGAGACCAAGATCAGTGCAGGCTTGATTTCGTTCACCTTTTGGGCCGCCCACGATCTGTGTCCTGAGCAATTAGCGGCCGCGGCCGGCGCCTTCAGTGTCACGTCGAAGGCTGGGCAACCACTAAAGGTGAGCATCTGAATACGAAATCCGGATCCTTCCATTGCGCTGCGGATAGCTGGCATCCAACTCGCTGCAATGCTGTCACCGATGACCACGGCGGTCTTCCCTGCATTGGGCTGCCCGTAGGCACACCTGCTGAGGTTCTCGTCCGATACCGACAGGCAATTGTCCTGTGCAATTTCCGGCGCCCAAGTATCGAACCCCAGCTCGTCGAGTGACGGCTGCAGCTCCGGCCATGCGGTCGTTTGAAGAGCAGCCGCAATCTTCACTTGCAGCTTCTGCTCTGGCGTGGATTCTTCGGTACTTTGCGCTGGCCCAATGGTGACCTCAGGAATTGGAGCGCTCTGAGCGGGGCCGGGGTTGTCCTTTATCATCGCAAGCCCTGTCAGGCCTAGGGAAGCAACCGCCAGAAGCGCAAGGCCCATCATCTTCGTGCCTTGGGTCATACTGACCGGTTCCCACCGCTTACGCACAGCTCGTGGCTCCAGCCATGCAGACTTTCGGATGGGGTCTTCTAAGAAGTGATATGAGGCGACCGAGAGCATGATGATCAACCCCACGCTTACCGCGTACTCAACGATACCCAGGGAAGGAAGAACGGCTTCACCGAGGATGATGACAGGAAAGTGCCAAAGATAGAGGGAGTAGGAGATATCGCCAACGTAACGAATGGCCCTGTTGGTGAGGGGACCCATGAACTCCTGGCCGCCAACTCCACCCAGGATGACCAGAGCTGTAGAAAGCACAGGCAGCAGCGCGCCGGGAACAGGGAAAGGCGTGTGGGTGTCAACAACGAAGAATGACGCCACGATCCCCAGCATGCCAACCCATTGCAAGAGCGGGCGCAAATGAGCCGGGATTCGACCGAATACCGGTATGAGGACAGCAACTAGCGCTCCCAGGCCCAACTCCCAGGTCCGAGAGAAGGTTGAGAAATAGGCAATGGTCGGCGCGTTGATCGTCTCCCAGTACGCGAACGTCAGGGATAACACGATGACAGCAAGGACGCCTAGTCCTAGAGCACGTCGGGCGACGATGGGGTTCCACTTCATCCGAATCGCCAGCGTCCCAAGGGTAAGGACCAGTACCGCAGGCCATACAAAGTAGAACTGCTCTTCAACAGACAGGGACCAATAGTGCTGCAGCGGTGATGTTGGACCATCAGCCTGCAGATAATCAGTGCCTGTGGCGGCGAAGCGCCAGTTAGCGCCGAAAAGGGAAGCCCAGACGCCGTCCCAGAGTACGGAACGAGCTCGTTCCCCTATGAAGATGAACCAGGACGCAGCCACAGTCAGCACCAGGACCAGACTTGCAGCTGGAAGGATGCGTCTTGCGCGGTGCCGGTAGAAGTCGATGAAAGAGATGCGCCCACTCTTGCTGTGCTCACGCAGCAAGGATGCGGTGATGACGAAACCAGAAATTACGAAGAAGACGTCTACGCCAACGAAACCGCCGGAAGGAAAACCGAACATGTGGTCGAGAATCACCGCGACAACGGCGACAGCGCGGAGGCCTTGAATATCTGGCCTAAAAGAACTAATTTTCTTCGGCTGAGCCGCGGGCGTGGTACGCGCAGGAGCGAGCGATGATATCGCCATGTTTCCCCCAATAGAGATCTAAGTTATCGGAGGCAAGTCTACGGCTCAGCAGGACCAGGCAAGCGCCTCATGTCGCCGGCCCCTTCATCTTCCACGAACTCTCCTGCCTTGACTCTTTCAGCCGTCATCTCGTATGCCTGCTGGATGTAGTCCTCGACGTCTGTAGTTGCCACCCTTCAGAGACCGCGGCCGCGGACTTGGGTTACCTGCGCCGTTCGGGGCTTCTTCGTAGGAGGGAGCTTCAACTTCGATAGTCTGGAGTTCTCTGGAACGGATTAGCCAATAAGCTTCACCGCTCAACAACAGCGCCCGACCGTCCAGATCAAAGTGCTTCTCCATGCCCCATGCGTAGGGGGCAGATAGGCTTTCGCAGTTCTACAACTTCGCGGTGACTTTCCGCTAACTACATGATTTTCATGTCCAGATCGTCTTCGGCATGTTCGTAGGTGCAGTACACCTTGCCGCCCTGGCGATAGCCAGCATAAGGCGCCACGATCACCTCGCATCGTGGGGCCAGGCTCTCAACCGCGCCATACTCGCACTGTGCGGACTCGCTATCGGGAACGCTTTTCGGTAAGCGGTAGAGCCAGTCTGCAAGTCGCTGAATGAAGGGACGGGAGTTGATCATTCCGAGAACCTAGGTCACGTATCTCAAGCAACTATCCTGCTTTTACTCAAGAAATTATCAAGATTGTAAGCCGTTGACGTCGAACTGCAGGACTTGCAGCGGCCTGCGCGAACACATGGCATCAGCAACCTACGAGGAATGGGTGTCGGTGGACCGCAGCCAGGCACGTCATGCGCAAAGGGCCCCAACTAAGCCTTCCACTAGAACCAGGAGCAGCCAATCTTCGACGGCGGATAAGGCCGGTAAAGTTCCCTGTCCGGATTTCGGCATCACAGCCCCAGCAGGATATTGTGGGCGCTTGTCCCCGCTATCCCCCAATAAGCGGAGGGCTCTTTAGAACCCCCACGCGTAACCTCCCCCGGCTCGCGTGGGGGTTCTTTTTCTTTCCATCTCAGGATCGCCCGTCCACTTCGGTGGGCGGGCGCTTTCGGTGGTTAAGTGGGCTCGTGGGAATCTTCGACAAGCCAACCAAGTTCACGCTCGATGGCATGGAGTACGAGCACGCCGACCCGCAACCGGAAGTGAACATCACAGACGTCACGAGGTTCGAGCATCGCACCGAGCCGTACGTCATCGCCCAAGTTCCCTTGGCTGGCGGGGGAACAGTCGAGGTCCACGGCTACGCCACCTTCTACAGCCAGGACTGGGTGGACATCGTGTGGACGGACGACAATTCCAATCACATGGGATGCTGGGTTCCGGCAGCCGACGTCGGCCGGCCAGCGGAGGGCGAATGGCGCGGGCGGTACGTCTAGTTTTAGGCCAAGCTCCGCTGCAGCCGCACCTGGGGCCGCCGGCGCTGGTTCAGCCGCCGAACCGCCTCGGGCCGGTACGCGACCGCGTCCTCGGTCTGGATCAGCATGTTTATGTCCTGCCAGAATCGGGTGGGCGTGAGCCCAAAGCGTTCCTTCGCTATGACGTCCACGGATCCTGTGTACTTGTACGTTTGGGCGGCGACGTCGATCATCGCCTTTTGAGTGTCTGTGAGCATAACCCCGAGAGCCTACGGGCGAGGTAGGACAGCCTGGGCCCCGGCCGCTATGACAGGGGTCCCGCGCCTGCCACTGATATGCTCCGCTGTGCGTGCATCTCGGGACAGCGAAGGAATGAATTGTGCAGATCGTCGGAGAGCTTGTGGTCAAGTTCGGATTTCTCGCAGACCGCGGACACGCGCGAAACACGGAGCTCGATCGAGTTACCCTCGATCAGTTACGAGATGGAATCGAGTCCTTTTACCAACGTCTCCCAGAGCTCACGACCGACAGGGAAATCCGAGACGGTATCTACCAAGTGTTGTTCCCGAACGGCAGTGGCGTCTGGACTTTTCCGAAGGCAACCCTCGCCGTCGAGGAAGGCCAAGATTTCTTCAGGGCTCGCCCGATCGAGAGCGTAGATGACGTGCGCACGACGGCGGACGTCCGCGAACCACATCCGGAGCTGGTGCGGAAGACTGGCCGTGTCAACACCGTCAGTGAGCCCATCCTATACACATCACTGGGCAACCCGACCACAGCCCTTCGGGAATGCCGTTTTGAAGATGGCACCGTTTTCGCCATGAGCCGATTCGTTGCCAGGAATTCCTTTCAATCGACCGTCGTAGGGCCTGACCCTGACTTCCCCGACATGAGCGTCGATGAGAAAGCTAAGCGGCAGCTCATCCAGGGTTGGCTCCGTAGCGCGTTCAGCGCTGCGAAGGACGACGCCTTGGAACCCGACCCTTACCGTTTGTCCCGAGCCCTTGCACTTGAGTTCTGGGACCTCCCGGAGCAGGGATATACAGGGTGGGCATTCCCTTCGGTCGCCGACCCGTCCGGGAATGGATGGAACGTCTCTTTCAGGCCCAAGGTAGGAAGCAAAATGCTGCGCTACAAACAGACCCACGTTTACCGGTTGCTCAGCTTGGACGAAGAAAGCACAACACCGGACGTGGAACTGCTTGCCGCCTTCGAAGCTGCCCCTCTGGATCGGCTAAGACGGGTGCCAACAGGGCGCCTAGAAAACGTGATCCCGTTCTGGCCATCGTCCGTAGGGCTCGGCGCAGGAGCCTGACGTCGCGTCACGCCTCCAGCGCCCGTTCTGCCATCTCGGCGGCGCGGAACTGCGCGTCGGGTACGAGGTGGGAGTACCTGTCCACGGTGGTCTGGATGGACTCGTGGCCCAGGCGCCGTGAGAGTTCGAAGGGGCTCATTCCGGCGCCGAGCATCAACGAGGCGTGAGTATGCCGCATGTCGTGAATGCGTGGCCGCTCTCCGGACTTCCCGTAGCCGAGCGAGGTCAGGGCGTCCTCCCAGAACTCGTAGAAAGTGGAGTGCCGGATCGGGCCGCCGTAGGTCGTCGTGAAGACCAAACCTTCCGGGCCCGCGGCTTCCACCCATGGCCCGACAGCGGCGACGAGCGACGGCGACAAGCTGACGGTGCGGCGGGACTTCTTGGTCTTGGGCGGGCCGATGTAGAACCGGTCGTTCTTGTCGCGCTTCCATGCTTTCTCGATGCGAACGGTTGGCTGCTGGACGTCCAGCTGGAAGTCACCGAAGAGTGCGGTCGCTTCACCGAAGCGCGCACCGGTGCCGCGGAGGAATGCCATGAGCGGCTGGTACCGGGGCGGGTGCACCTGGACGATGGCCAGTGATTCGGCGGCCGTCATGAAGTGCATCTTCTCGCGGGGATTCGTCGCGGGGCAGCTGGACCCCTTTGCAAGGGTTGTCGCCGCGGAGCCGCAGCCGCACGGCCGTCTCCATCGATGCCGACAGCAGGCCAGGTCTTGCCCTGCATCTCCTTTACCCACAGAACGACGTCTTCATGCTCGACGGCGGCGACGGGCAGCTTGCCGAGCCTGCCGCCGAATTGGTTCTTGATGGCGTTGGTTTACCGCTTGATCTGATCTTCTCCGGCACGTGTGAGCATCTCTCCGGCGGGTCATGTTCTCGGCCACGGTGGGGCCGCCCACGACGACCTTTCGAGGATCCGCTCGACGGCGTTCAGCGAGTTGCCGTTGGCCTCAACCAGGCGTCTGAAGCGCTCGGCTTCAGTCCTGCTCGTCAGGTTGTAGCTGGTGCGCTTCCCGGTGTCAGAGTCGCGCCACCGCACCGCGTATGCGACGCTGCCGTCAGCCTTCGCACGTTCCCTGATACTAGCCACGGCGGGCCTCCACAGCGGTCGTGATGTAGTCGAGGCGGAGGACATGGCAGGACGGCGCGGTTGCCCCTGCCTGCTGGCAGGCGTGGGCCCAGCAGCGCAGAAGCCAGTCGGTTGGCCATCCGTTCGCTCCCTCCCTTATGCGCAGGCCCTCGTTCGCCATCCGGTCGAAGACTTGCCGGGCGCCGTCGGCAAGGTGCTCGCGCACCTTTGGGTAGTTCTCCCTCGTCCAGCTCATGCACTCTCCCCCATTGCGGCGTGTGCCTTCGCCCATTCCCTTGGCGTCGCGCTGTGGGCATGTTTCTCCGGGCTGCAGGTCGAGGTAGCCATGCGCCGGCAGCCGCCGTGGTGGTCGAACGAGCAGTCGTCCGGATCAGTGAGGTCAACGATCAATTTCGCAGCCGCGGCCAGCATGTGCTGGGGAGTCGCTTCGATGGCGGCGCGGGCGACGTGTTCGTAGGGCAGCTCGACTGCTGTCACGGGAGCATCCGTGCTCGGGGTGAACGGTGCCTCTGCTGTCACGCCGGCCGCATCGACGGGCAGCGAGATGGCTGACTCATTCGCAGCCGCCCGCGTGGATCGACTCGAAGTGGCCAAACTCGCCCAATCACAGGCCATCGCATTGAAGGCGAAGGCCGACGGGGCACCGATGGCACCATCAACAACGGTGGCTACGGCGAACGGACAGCGGGCAGTGTTCTACCTGCCTACCACCCTGAACCGGGCAGTGCCCGTGCCCCTGGTGATTCACTTCCACGGTGCCGACACGAATGCCACCACCGAAGTGCAGTGGAAGCCAATGTGGGAAGCGGCCCAAGCCGCCGGGTTCGCCGTTGCCACCTGCGACTTCCACGGGAACGCATACGGGTCCCCTGCCGTCATGGCAGACGCACGCGCTGTCCTCGACGAGGTCTTGAAAATTGCCCCGATTAATGGCTTGCTGCTGTCCGGCGAATCGATGGGCGGCATCGCCGCGCTCAATGTGCTCACGCGCAAAGCACTCCCTAACGTCCTTGGCGTGTTCTTGTCGCAGCCAATCGTGAGCCTGAAGCACAGGTACGATAACGGCCACGGCCCCGACATTCGAGCGTCGTACGGTATCACCCCGGATGGCTCGGACTACGTGACGAAGACTGCTGGTCATGACCCCGACTTTGAACCTGGCAGCCGATTCGGCGGAGTCCCCCTTTACATCACCTCGAGCACGACTGACTCTGCAGCTTTGAAGGCCCCCTTCATCGACAGCCTGATGGAACGCGTGCAGAGCTATTCCCCGGTTACATTCGTTCCCGCATCTGGTGGGCACGGGGATCCTTCACACTTCATCCCCGGGAACTATGTCGCCTTCTTGCGTGAGTGTGCCGCCGGATTGGTTCCACCAGCGGCGTCATCACCGAGCAAGACGGATTCGGCTGCCGTTCTCGCGCCGCCCAAGTACGACTTCGCCTCTGACGCCGCGCTCGTTTGTGACTTTGACGCGTCCACGCTTGCGCTGCCTAACGGTGCTGCTGTCGGCTCTTGGGCACCTGCTCGTGGATCGGAGAAATCTCCATTCGCTCAATTAGTCGCCGCTTATCAGCCCAGTTACACAGCTAGGGAGAGTGGCATCAACAACAAGCCGTCCGTGACGTTCGGTGCAGACGACTTCTTGGACACAGGCCCCTGGTCCACAGCCGTGCCAACGCCGGACACGGTTATCACAGTTGCGCAAGTTGACACCGCACAAGCACCAAATCCCTTCTGGACTGGACGTAATGGCGTTTACATGTACGGCGCCACTACCGTCTCGGGCATCGAGATCCAGACGGCGTCCAATGGGACAGCCAGGGTGGCAAAGGATTCCCCCGGTTCGCACTGGCGCGTAACTATCGCCGTATACGACGAATTGGCACGCGTCTCTATGTGAACTCCAAGGCGCCTTCCACCGGAACAACCGGCACGACGAATGAAGGAGCCAATGCGAAGATTCCCGGGTTCAAGCAAAACGCCTATAGCGGCGGCACTACCGGCCTGGGCAATACGCCACGCTATACGCGGCTCGCCGCCCTCAGCCGGGCTATCAGCAATGCCGAGGCGGCCGATGTGCTTGAAAGCATCTCATCGATGTACGGGATCGAACTGGTTTAGCCAGTCAAGATGAGCCGGACCGGGAATTTACGTCAGTTGCACGAACCACCCACGTGCCCTTCCTCGTCCCGTCCGATAGCCGTTTACAGGGTGTCGGAAACATCGATGCAAACTGTGCGAATGGCAGTATGGATTTCGCAATGTTTGAAGGACGGAAGTAGGAAATCCAGTCCA
Source organism: Arthrobacter sp. Z1-9 (assembly GCF_054792695.1). Classification (NCBI taxonomy): domain Bacteria; kingdom Bacillati; phylum Actinomycetota; class Actinomycetes; order Micrococcales; family Micrococcaceae; genus Arthrobacter; species Arthrobacter sp. Z1-9. Next base: position 3,228,401 of record NZ_CP096456.1, read on the forward strand.
CCGTGGCAACTGAGGTCACGGCAGGAGCCAACCACAACAGCTCGTCCGATCGTACCAAGAGCCGGTCGTTTACTTCCTGGCCGACTTTTTCGAATCCTAACTGTCTAGCTTCGACGGGAAAACAGCGGCCGGGCGCGAAACGCCGCCAGATTCATACAGCTCAAATGATGCGTCGGGTCGTGAACTTGCGTTTCTTGGTTTTCTCGTCTTAGCCAGCTCGTCATCCGAATAGTAACCGTAGGCATAAGCGTCTGGACCCTTAGCGGGGAGTCTGTTGAGCACGATACCGAGGAGATTGGAACCAACCAGCTCCAACGAAGCAAGTGATTTCTGGAGATCCTGATACTTCAGCTTTTGCACTCCCACAACAAGGACTATTCCGCCCACATGTTGCGCCAAGACTGCGGCGTCGGTAACCGGCAATAGAGGGGGAGCATCAATGATCACGTGATCGAACACCTGCTCTAAGCGATCAATCAAGACCCGCATGTTCTCGGAGCCCAAAAGCTCACTAGGATTTGGGGGTATCTCTCCTGAAGCCAAAACCCACAGGTCATCTTCGCCCCACCGCTGCATCAAGTCGTTGACGTCAGCTGTACCTACCAGAGCTGTCGTTAGTCCTGCGTTACGGTCTAGACCAAGATAGTCACTGACCATCGGCCGCCGAAGATCAGCGTCCACGAGGCAAACAGCTTGACCTGCCTGCGCGAGGGCGATAGCAAGATTAGTGGCAGTAGTACTCTTCCCTTCACCAGGTAAAGACGAAGTGATAAGTACGCTCTTTGCGTTCCCGGCGACATTGGCGAATTTGAGGTTCGTACGAAGTTGCCTGAAGGATTCAGCACGAGGACTTTGCTGCTGGGACTGAGTCAGCAGAGGCTTCTTGGTAGCATCTTGGTCAAACTGAATACCTCCGAGCAGGGGCGAATCGGTGATCGTGCGGAGATCCGCTTCCCCTCTAATCCGCTTGTCCAATGAAGCTCGTACTATCATGGCGGCCAACCCTAGTGCTAGGCCTACAACAAACCCGACTAAGACGTTGAGTCTCGTGTTCGGCGCCGACGGCGATGGTGGTGCCGTGGCCGGCTTTATAACCGAAAGTTTCACCGGTGACGATCCACCTGTTTGAGGCTTTTCAAGGGAGTCCACAGCGGATATCGTGCTTGAAGCCACCGCGCGAGCGATGGCGGCCGCCTGTACAGCGGACGTATCGCGCGCCGAGATATCGATGAGTACGGTTTCCAAATCAGAGGTTGCTTCGACCCGGCCCGCCAGTTCGGCCGCAGTGGTCTGCAGACCGAGCGTGTCGATAACCGGCTGAAGAACTACAGGGGAGTGAATGATTTCCACGTATGACTGCACACGGGCCTGACTGAAAGTATTGCCCTGCTGTAGTTCTTGAATAGTTCCGGAATTCTGAATTGCAACAAAGAGCTGCGTCTCCGCTGTATACGTGGGCTTTGTTAGCAAAGTAACACCCGCTCCTAGTAAAAGTCCCAGCAGAGCCGACGCGACCACCATGGGCCAACTACGTCTGAGCATTCGCAGGTAGTCGCTTAGTTCCAAACCAGATTCCCCTTTAGTCGGTCGATGGCACTAGCCAGGTAGCAAGAGTCGACACACGCCATTCTACGGTAGCAACAACTTTCGCCCTCACGCCGCTGAACCGTTACGGCGGCAGAACCCTCACGTCCATGTGGACCAAAGCCTTGCGATAATGTTGAGGTCTCTACGCGAACTCGTCGCTGTCGCTGTGTTTCGGGGGGATTCCAGTTCTGGGGCGCGGCCCCTTCAAAGACATGAGGAGCTGTCATGCGCTCAACAAGAGCCACCGCAGGCATAGTGACTTTCAACCCAGATATACCCCGGCTGCGTGAGAATTTACAGTCGGTGCTCGCACAAGTGGAAAAAGCGGTAGTCGTCGACAACGGCTCGTCCAATATAGAACTAGTTGAGTTGCTCCTCGCCGACTTTCCTCAGGTTACGCTCAAGGCAAATGCGTCGAACCTAGGCATCGCCCGCGCCCTCAACCAAATCATGGAATGGGCGTCGAAGTCCGCGCAGTGGGTCATCCTCCTTGATCAAGACACGGTCGCCTCCGGGGACTTGGTCGAATTGCTTGAAGCGCACACGGGAGACAAGGTCGCTGTTGTGGCTCCAACTGTTGTCGATCGTTCTCAAGAGAACATTTCCCCCAGCGACGCTGGCGTCTCCATCGTTGATTACTGCATTACGTCTGGAGCCCTATACAACGTGGGTGCATGGCGGGCGGTCGGGGGATATGACGAAGCGATGTTTATAGATTTTGTGGACTTTGACTATTGCTTGCGGGCAGGCGTCCAGGGCTACCAGATCCTCCGAGAGTCGAAAGCGGTGATATTGCACGAAATCGGGCGAATTACGCGACACGGTCGGCTCATCGCGTACCATCATTCCTCTTTTCGGAGCTATCACATGGCTCGGGACATGATCTACTACTCAAAAAAGCACCGCAATTCACCAGTACAACTCAGAGTCCAAAAACGGGGAGTCCTTTTCACCTATCTTGTCCTCTGCCGTAAAGTTCTGATCGTCGCGCTATTTGAAGAGGACCGAATTCAGCGCATCGCAGCACTGATTCGTGGCATCGCTTCCGGAACGTTCCGGAAGCCCAGCGCTCGGAATTCACATCATTAGGGCGGTCCCGAAGCTGCGTATCGGCCGCGCGCAGCTTCGCGCACCGGTCCTCTCTCTGGCCTCCCAAGCCTCTGGTTTGCTCCAGCTGGGAGTCCTTCTTTGGCGGTATGGTCCGACAAATGCAACCGATGCATATTTTTACCTATTCAACCTAGGCAATCTGCCAATACAGATCCTCATTGTCGGAGTTTTATATCCGATGCTTTTGAACGAGGATCGTATCACTAGCAGAGGGGCAAAACGTTTCGGCCTATGGGTCCCCATCGCTACATCCGTAGCGATTGGAGCGGGCTGTATATGGTTGTCAATACAGGGACGCTCCTCTGTTGATGTGTTGCCCATCTACCTTCTGGCGGCCAGTAACGCAGTTGTCCAGGCTCGCTTGTGGTTCCTAGCGGTCGCTGCCGAAGCCGAAGGCAACCCTGCCTGGATGGCTGCAGTCGCCCTCCCCGCCAATGCATTGGCAACGCTCATCATGTTATTGCCGTGGTCCGATTCCGCTGCGACCGTGACGGCCATGCTGGCGAGCCTGCTGGCAGCAAATTTGGCCTATTTGGTACTGATGATATGGCAAAAGGCTGGGCGGAATGTGCTTAATGGGCTGCCCACCCTGCCGGTTCGCAGGCATTCAGCGCACTGGTGGTTCCTCACAAAGTCGTTTGTGGGGTACGGGGGTCTTATGGTCGTGCAATCTCTGGCTCTTGTTCTACCCCCCTCAACCCTTACGCTACTGACGCTGCCCATGAAAATCGTTGGCTCAGTGGCGGCGACGTTTGTCAACGCCGTCATGCCGTTGCTTGTGCACCAAGGCACTGAATCCCCGTCCGCTGCACGCCGGTTCCTCAGACTGCTTGTCGTACTCCTGGGTAGCGTGGGTCTTGTGGGCGTCCTGGGTATAAACCTCACCTTGCCGGCCTACCTGATTCAAGCAGTTGTAGTGGCACTGTGGCTTATTGCTTCGGCCTCCGCGTCCGTAGCACAACGCTTGATGTTTCGATTCCTTCCGCCCAGTTCCTCAAGGATCACGCTTATAGTGGTCCCACTCATAGTTGTAGCTGTGGCTTTATCGACTTCTTCTCAACAATTCGGCCTAATCGCGCTTCTTTGCGCCTATGCCATGGTCGATGCAGCGACAAGCTTCCTGATTCTTATAGCTTTGCGAGACAAACTTATGGCCGCCACGAGCGGCTTCGTTTCCGCCGCTCTCCTGCTGATTTGGATAACAAGCTTAACCTGACCACTGAAGTAAGAGGCAGGAACTCCCCTTGTTATATTCTCGGCTCAAGCAGTTTTCCCACGCGCGCAACGTAGCTTTTTAGGCTAAAAGTGCGGGCCCAGAATTGCCGAATGTCTTCCTGCTTAGATTGGGACGCATCAGCCAACTGTTGAAGCTGGGGAAGTATCGCGCGACTTGTGTCGCATAGGACTACAGCAGGGCCAATAACGTACTCTTCCATTCCCTTGCTTGGTGTGACGCTTACAGGAATCCCGCTCTCGAGCGCACCCACCAGAACCATGTGCCCAGCTGCTCTAGTTCCTGGGGCTATGGGCAGGAAAACAACGGAGGCCGTACTCAGAAGCTTTCCGAAGTCCTGTTGGCTAACGTATCCAGGCCGTCTAATCACATTGTGGCCTCGCTGGACTTCCCCTGCCGGCTCCCCTGTCGCAAGAGTCAACTGCACGGGGGTGCTGCTCGCCAACACCTCAGCTTCGAGAGCTCTAATAACCGCCGCGTCTCGGTCTGATGTGCCACCGATGAATATGTGGAGATGCTGGGACGGAGCTTTTTGAGACGGATAACCGAAGGAATTTCCGTATAAAACGGCTTGGGCGCGCCCTCCGTCTGCATTCCACGGCCCTATTTCCGAGTTGGATAAGGCTATGACTGGAGCACCACCAATGAGTCGACGCAGAACTTTCCAGCTACGGCTTGATGGCTCGGCATAGATGCCCGTGACAACGAAGTTTGATCGGCCGGTTAGCCGTAGGGCTGCGCCGATCCATGGGTTATTTGCTACATAGGGCCCCCTGACTGAGGGGCTAAGTGTTCGCAAGGCGAGTACCAGGGAATCCACCCCAATGCCAAGAACTCTCGAGCCGAATCGTTTCCCGTTTGGGGCCGCGGGGTGGTGCTGAAATATAGCCTTGATCCGCGGATGGCTAAGCCATTCAGAATCAGAATCTGGGGAGGCAGGTCCTAATGCAAGGAGCGTATAGGCGACCAACGTCATGACCTTTCGTTTACCGACCCGGGTACGCAGTCCCAAGCCTTCCATTGGGATACAGCAGCTGCGTGATAGGCCAGCGCGGCACGTATGGATTCTTCACGCCCATCAGCTACCGCGAATCTAACGGCTTCTGCCCAGGCGTGAGCTTCTACAATCCCGGTCTGGGGATGCTCCCTGACTAATAGTTTCGATTCTTGGCCGTACAAGTCCGCCAGGCTGGTAGCAGCCCGTCCCACTACAGGTGTGTTGGCTTCCAAGGCTCTGATGGCAATGCCGCTTTGATAGAACCGAAGGTACGGGATAACAATGGCGTCGCTGCTTTGGACGAGATCATCGAGTTCTTGCTCGGAAACAAAGCGTGCATCGACTTTCCACCCTTCCAGTTCCGGCCAGCCCCTTCCTACGATTTCCAAGTCCACTTCAGATCTGAGTTCCCTAGCCAACGACTCCAACGCGCCGAGGTCTCTGTCGCGCTTGAACTGGCCCAGAACTCGGACGACGGGACGCTCGGTGGCCCGATCACCGACCGCTCTTTTCGGCGTGGCAGGAGGAAACATGGGGTGGGCCAACAAGTGCATCGTTGACCTGAAGCCAAGGCTTTTCATTGCGTTTGCGGCCGCCTCGCTGTGGACCACGACATGGGGAAGGCGGGGCAGCCGAAAAACCAGCCGAGCGCTTAATGGATCGCTGCCTGCAGCACGGACGAGCGGCTTGGGATCATGGTAAACAACGGTTGCCCGGCTACCACTAAGCAAGCCAACGATTACTAGGTCGAAGAATCCCAGGACTGGCCAGACCACCAGTGTCCGGGTATGTTCAGCGCGGCTCGATTTTTTAGCCTGTACTAGCAGGCGCAGGTAGTCGCCGAGCCAGCGCCACCGGCTCTGACCTGAGACGGAAGGCTCCTCTATTGAATGGAGCCGCACAACCACACCGGAGGCCTGCAAAGTCTTTGTCAAGGCTTCCGTGTAGTGGGCTAAAGCTCCCCCGAGGGGGTTGATCAGAAGCGTCACTGAGTTCTTTGGCCTACCCGCCCTAAGCTGCCAACCCGCCTTCCATCCGGCCAGAAGTGGCTTCCAGTTGGATGCCCCTCTGCCCCTGACGAAGTCTCGAACTACTGCAGAGGCAACAATGTAAGGCGCTGAAACAAGCGCCTGCAGCCGCGACCCGTTTTTTGCTTGGAAAAGTTGAACGTTGCGGGTCTGGTAAAAGGCCGGGGTCCCCCCCGAACTTTGCCAGACAACTGCGGCTGGCTCAAGACGTACTTCCCAGTTGTCTCTCCGGAGAGACAACTGGTGATCGGTCTCTTCCATGTAAAGGAAGAAGTCTTCATCGATGGGGTGGGCTTCCAGAACGGTTCGACGAAAGAGCAGGAATGCGCCGTCCAGCCACTCAACTTGACGAGGGGCGGCCCTGGCCAGCTCCGTCCTGGGGGCTTTGTGTCCGAAGTGCCTGGGCAACCCCAGCGGCCTGGAGAAATAGCCGCCGAGCGACCAGATAACGTCCGAGTCCTCCCCCGTCACCAAGGCAGGGCCAACCAGTGCCGCCCTTTCATGCCTCTCCAACACAGCCACCAACTTTTGTAGAGAACTTGGCTCTGGAAGCGCTTCGTGAGTGGAGACGAGGGTATAGGCAGTTGAAGGAGTGTTCTGCTTGTGCCAGGCCACACCTGCATTCACTGCCGCCCCGTACCCGGAGTTCGGAGTGAAGATGACCTTCACCCCAAGTGGTAAGGCCTCCTTGAGCGAGTTATCCCCGGCAGTGTCCTCACTGTTGTCGACGATAAGAAGCTTCGTCGGCTCCAGCCCTTCCGATATCAATCGAAGAATTGTCGGCACGAGAGTTTCGCGGCTTCGGTGGTGAACCACGATCCCGGCTATATCCAAAGTGCTCATGTATATATCCTCAACATCGGAAATTATGGGGCGTGCAGCCACTTGTCGGCCTCTATTCGCCCAGGAACCGGGGGCAATGCATTTATAACGGACGTGCGCGGCAATTGGTTGTTGAGAGCATGAATTAATGACGAACGAAGATCGTGGCCTACCCGACCTTCCTCAATTACTGTGTGGCCAGTAGCTGCGAGCCAGGTGGCCAGCCCTGTTTCGTCCGTTGTTACGACAGTCAGCCCATGGCTCACCGCTTCTGCGATGGGAAGCCCGATCTGTTCGCGCCAGCGACCGGATCGCCGGGATGGCGCAACGAGGACATCAGCATGCTGCAGCGACTGCTTGACTTCTTCATGGGAAAGAAAGCCTGCGAAATGGCGGCTTGCCGCTCGCTCCCTGCACCAGGTAGAAACTATCTCGGAATGGGGACCGGCTCCGATAACAGTGAGGACGGCCTCGGGCATGGCCGATTCAACACCCGGCCAGGCCTCCATTACATCTAAAATTCCCTTCCTGTCATCCAGCTCCCCGATGAAAATAGCGCGTTGACGGGTCGGCGTCGAGGCATCAGCCACTGCGGCCGGCAGCTCTTCGATGAGACGATGCGGAATACCTCGCACCCCCGGCAAAGAATGGTAGACGGCCATAGATCCTGCACTGCCATAGGCAATCCGATCGATCGTGGCCCTCAAAATTACGCCCATGAGTAACCCACCCAAGCGAAGAATCGGCTCCGGAAGTGTCAACTTGGGTGCCAGAAGATTTGTCAGGTCGTTATTTTCAATAGCGTACGTAACAGCCATGCGCGGACGTCGCTGAAGCTGTCCCATCAGCTTCCAAACCGCCAACAGCACGAGGTTTTTTGGAAGAAACCTTACCCACAGGGGCTCTGGTACTTCCAAGACTAGAGCTTCACTTCGGATGAGGAACTTGACTGCTTGGAGCAGGCTGACCTTATGGAACGTATCATTCAAGTACGTTGCCCCAAGATCATACTTTTCTGTGAAATAAAGGGTGGTGGCCGGAACCATTTCGTATGCTTCTTCGACCTGCATAGCTCGCAGTTCGGGGCGAATCCTTATGCTTCTACGCCCGGCATTATAGGCGCCTCGCCCGGTATTTACATCACAGCTCGACACGTTACTGCGATGCCTTAGTCTCTTTGACATTACCCGCTGAAAGATTTTGCATCGCTCCTATTAGAGAATTTGCAGGAATATCTCCGCGAGAAACGCTGATGGTTTGTGCAATCGCGTGCTCGTAGGCTTCACAAACTCCTGCCCAGTTGTAATGCGTCCACGCCCTGTCTCGGTTGTAGACTCTTGCCGCGTCGCGTTTACCCTTGTTCGAAAGCATCCGACGAAGACCACCCACTATCGCTTCCGGTTCAGCTGCAACCAGGTGCTCGTCTCGGCCCAACACTTCTAAGTTGTAGGGCGTCCTACGCGCAACGACGGGAGCCCCACATGCCATCGCCTGTACCAGGGCAGGGTTGGTGCCACCCACACTATGTCCGTGAAAATAGGCTCCAGCATGTTGCCACAGCGACATCAGCTTCTTATCGTCGCTTACGTGTCCAAGCCACGTCACGTTCTCATGCTTAGAGGCAAGCTCGGCGGCAGCCTTTTCAAGCTCTCCTCCGTAACCGGATGACCCTACTATTACCACCGGATATTCCTCAGCAATTTCTTCACAGGCGGTGAAGAATTCTTGGACCGTATTTTCTGGAACAAAGCGGGCTACCATCAGGGCGTACCCTTCGGTCTCCAAGCCCTCCACAACCGGCAGTTCGTCGGGAAATTCGCCGCCGTAAGGAATAAAGACACTGTCCCTGCCAAATTCACTCTGCCACCGTCGGCGAATCTCCTCAGAATCACTCACGAGGACCGTTCCAAATCGGGCAGTAAACTTTGCTCCCAGTTTAAATGCAAGCTTGGCGAGCCGCCCCCATTTGGCACGCTCCCATTCGATTCCATCTACATTCACGATGGAGGGTATTCCCCGTAAACGAAGCAGAGGCAACCAAAAGCCGTTTGCGACATTCATAACCAACGCAACGTCTGGTCGATGAAGCATGGCATGAATAACGGAAGTAAGGCCGAAAGACAGGGTACTGAGGGACTTGTTGTCGAGACCGAGCGTGTTGATCGACTGAACACGTATATCCAGCTCAGGATCATGTGGCTTTGTACTGCCTGCTCGGCCATAAACTCTTACGGACCATCCCGCGTCGACCAGAAAGGGCGCCAGCTTTCGCACAGCAGTCTCAAAGCCGCCGTAATAGCTGGGGTATCCCCGTGTACCTATAACTGCAACAGTTTTTGGCATGTGACCTGTTCTTTCGTTCTCGATGGCCAGTCTCCCCGATAAGCATGTGCGCAGCGATGCCGTGGCCTACGCCAAAGAGTTGCCTACACTTGCGACCATGGGCACAAGTGGAGCCACGTGGACGGCGCCCCATATGCCTACGTCCGCTGCAAAGCGCCGGTTGACAACGCCCTGCCCTACGGCGGAATAGACGCACCCATTCGTGGGGTAAACGGCACGGGCTAATGCCTGGGCTACCGGAACACTGTCAGTGGGCATCATTTCGCTTTTGCACCACGACCGCAAACTGGGATTTGTCGTGACTTGACATACTATCGCGTCGCGGCTGCTCTCAAAGGACGCGCGCTGGGTGACGAATGTCTAGCCTGAAACATTGCTGGCTTCACCCCCGTTCCCTGTATCCTGACGACGGGGTTTTCCCTGTTTGGTATGAGCGACTACTTTGGGGAAATAATTGGGGATACTGCCTGACTGGCGTGTGCGAACCTCCCGTACTTTGCGCATTGTTGACGCCTTTGTCATCTCGTGGGCAGTCGCCGGCGCCTATATTGTTCGTTTTGGCTTCGAGCCGGACTTCGTCGTAGTCGGCCAGGAAGTCAACTACCTTTGGTTGTCAGTCGGACTAGGCGTTGCCTGGTGGGTAATGCTGGGCGCTTGGAGTACCCGCCAGAGCCGAATTCTTGGCTCGGGGCCTGACGAGTACAAGCGGGTAGCAGCGGCCTCGTTATGGCTCTTTGGCATGGTTGCCATCTTTTCCTATGTCTTCCGCGTAGACACCGCCCGCGGTTACGTCGGTATTGCATTGCCGGTTGGCCTCGTTGGGTTACTGCTTGCGCGGTGGTTATTCCGCCAGCACCTCCACGTGGATCGCCAGAAGGGCGGCAGCATGTCGCGGCTACTTTTGTTGGGCGGGCCAGGAGCAATTGCCCACCTGGCTGCTTCCCTGCATCGCTCGAAACAAGCGGGATACTTGCCAGTTGCCGCCTACTCCCCAGGCGGCAACGAAGCCTTTAGGGTTGAAGAGGAATCTGGCCTAGAGGTGCTGGGGCACTCACCTGATGCACAATCGATACTAAAGGCCATCGAGCGATGCAACGCTGATGCCGTGGCTGTTTCCGCGGGCGTTCAATTACACCCCCAAACGCTTCGACATCTGGGCTGGGAGCTTGCGGCACGCAACATCGGGCTAATAATGGCGCCCGCCCTCACTGACATAGCCGGTCCAAGGATCCATACTCAACAGGTCGCAGGTCTTCCGCTCATCCATGTCATGACGCCCACTCTCGAAGGTGGACAGCGGGTTGCCAAAAGACTGTTCGATGTCGTTGTCTCCGGGTTGCTGATAATCGCTGCGTCACCCTTGATGTTGGCAGTGGCAGCCATCGTCAAATTGGATAGTCCCGGCCCAATTCTTTTTCGTCAGGAACGCGTAGGCATTGAGGGCGCTCCTTTTCGCATGCTCAAGTTTCGGTCCATGGTGGTGGATGCGGAGCAAAAGCTGGCAGGACTAACAAAGCTCAACGAAGGTAGCGGCCTGCTTTTCAAGATGAAAGAGGATCCTCGCATAACCCGGGCGGGGCGCGTCCTGCGGAAATATAGCCTGGACGAGCTTCCCCAGTTATTCAATGTCCTCACTGGAACCATGAGCCTGGTCGGTCCAAGACCCCCCCTTCCTCGAGAAGTGGAGGTCTATGAGCACGACGTACGTCGAAGGCTCCTGGTGAAACCGGGGTTAACAGGGCTGTGGCAAGTTAGCGGACGATCGAACCTCTCGTGGCAGGATTCCGTGCGTCTTGATCTGTACTACGTGGAAAACTGGTCCCTCGCCGGTGACGTAATCATCTTGATGCGGACTTTTCGAGCCGTTTTTCACAGCACCGGCGCCTACTAGTGCCAGTCATGGCGTTATGGATCGAGAAAATTGAGTACTTGTACAACTCGAGTGAGCGGCCGCCGTCGCCCAGGACACAGGAAATGGAGCGCGGGTAGTATATGACTGGCGCAAATGAGGACAGCCTCATACTGACCGAAGCCGAAGGGCTACCAACGAGCAGAAAAGCGCCCCGAAATCGGCGCTGGCGCATCACAGCAATCTGGGTGACGGTCATCCTGGCGGTCTTGGCTGGCGCAAGTGCATGGGTTGGCCTGAAGGCTCTGGTTCTGAAGGACAATCTACAAGCCGCCGCGGATATTCTTCCTGATCTGAGGGAAGATATCTCATCAAATAGGGCGCCTGACGCGGCAGCAAAGGTTGCCCAGCTAAGAGCGCATACTGGCTCCGCGCGGGAAGCAGCTTCGGATCCTCTATGGACACTGGCTTCGGCCCTGCCGTGGATTGGACCTAATTTCAGTGCCGCAGCTGAAGTCTCTCGGTCAGTGGACGACGTAGCGACGTTGGCAGTTGATCCCCTTTCAAGGGTCTTCGAGTCCCTGGAATGGGGCAGCTTGATGCCCAAAGCAGACGGGGCTGATCTCGAGCCCCTGCGCGCAGCGGCCCCTAGAGTTTCCTCGGCGGCACATACCATCCGAAGTTCGGCAGACAGGCTAGCAAGAATTGAATCGGCGTCCCTGCTGCCGCCCGTTGCCGGCGCCCTGGACGCAACCCGTTCCCAGCTTGCGGAAGCGGATCTCGTGCTCCAGGCCGCCGCAAGCGCAGCGACCCTGGTTCCGGAGATGCTAGGGGCAGATCGCCCTCAAAAATATTTGTTGCTGGTACAGAACAACGCTGAGCTCCGGGCTTCGGGAGGTATTCCCGCGTCGGTAGCGGTGATCACGGTGGACGCGGGCAAGCTCTCCCTTTCCGGTCAAACCACTGCGGAAGCCATGGGAACCATGGCCCCGATTATCAAAGTTGATGCCCAACAAGAGGCTATCTACTCGACACGGGTCGGGAAATTCATGCAAGACGTGAATTTGACGCCCGATTTTCCGACTTCCGCTGCCACTGCTCGCAGCATGTGGCAACAGAAAACCGGCGAGACACTTGACGGAGTGGTTTCCCTCGATCCTGTCGCTCTCAGTTATCTCCTCAAAGCTACCGGCCCTGTGGAACTTGACCCGCTTCTAGCTCGCTTGTCGGGCAACACCCTGCCGTCCCAACTCACAGCCGAAAACGTGGTTCCAACCTTGCTGTCAGACGTATACGCTCGAATACCGTCACCCGCTGTTCAGGATATCTATTTTGCAGGCGTCGCCAAGCAAATCTTCGACGGCCTTTCGTCACCTTCTAGCTCACCCGAGAAGCTACTTCGTGGGCTCACGCAGGGCGCTACCGAGGGCCGAATTTTGATGTGGTCCGCAGATTCTGAGCAGCAAACCACTATTGCCCGGTATCCCCTGGGCGGTTCCATCAGTGGTGGTGGAGTCTCCCCCGCCGAATTTGGCGTTTACTTCAATGACGGTACTGGCGCAAAAATGGACTACTACGTCAAACGAACAGTTCAACTCATCAAAGAATGCCCCCGCGACGGTTATGAGCAGGTGACCGTACGGGTAACGGGCACGAATACTGCCGCGCCTGACGCAGGAGCCGTGCTTCCTGAATATGTAACCGCCGGCGGTGCCTACGGAGTTCCGGCCGGCTCGGTTCAAACCAATATTGTTGCTTACGGGCCTGTCCAGGCCTACGTCGAAACCGCGCATACCAACGGACAGAAGTCTGATTTTGGGGCTTACCTTCATGACGATAGACCAGTAGGAGTGCTCGCCGTTCGACTGGCCCCCGGCGAGAGCCGGACGGTTGACTTTACCTTCGGTAAGATTATTCAGCACACCGAACCTAACCTCGTTGTCACACCGACGGTTCAGCAAGTCAATGATGTGATTTTGCCCACACAAGCTGCACTCTGTGGCTAGATCACGTAGATAGCGCGTTAACTTTATGTAAACCGTCTTTATTGACGTTGCTCGTAAAGTAGCGCAGGTGGTAGCGTCTTTTTTGGGATATCTATCCGTAGTTCTGCAAGAGGTATTGCGCAGAGGGGGAACTCCCCGCATCGGGTAACCAAAACACAAAGTCTCCGGGGGGACAAGTATGAAAAAAGCACTCGCAGCTCTCGCATTAGCAGGAACCATCGCGCTCGTCGGCTCGGCGCCGGCAGTAGCGCAGGGTCGCTACCCAGCCATCCCGCCACAGGCCGCCGTCTCTGACGGCACTGTTGGCCCAGGCGAGCAGTTCACGTTCAGCGGTCAGGGTCCGTTTCAGGGCCAGCGCCTGACCATTCGAGTCACACCCGGCAACGCACCTGCCGCCTCTGGGGCGAACATTGCAGGCGGAAGTTCCTTCTCAAGCAAGATCAGCGTCTTCATCGAAGCGCAAACTCTCACTTCGCAGGCTGACGAGAACGGCAAATTCTCCGTCCCGGTCACGATTCGTGAAGAAGGTGCTTACCTGCTCACAGCAACTAGCGACTCCGGGTACACGGTAGGCCCCGTCCGCGTTGTAGTTGCCCCCGGGTTCGCCAATAACGGCGCGGCAGGAGCTAACGCTGGCGGAAACAAGGGGACTGGCGCTTCACTCGCCAACTCGGGTTCCGGTCAAGCTAATGCGGGTTCAGCCTTGGCCAACACTGGAGCTGACTCCGGCTTGGTCCTGTGGACCTTGGTCGGCGCCGGAGCACTGGCTGCCGGTACAACATCGGTGGTCGTCGTCCGCCGCCGCGCCAAGGCAGAGGCTGCTGCTTAACGGCAGCACCTGAAGCACCAAAGAAGGTGGGTGGTTCTCCCAGAGCGGAGAACCACCCACCCTCTGCTTTTAAGGTTCCGACTGGCCAAGATCGACGGCTCGTCTGTCACAAAGGGCGACGGTTCAATCACCAAACCTGTGATATCTATTAGGGCTATGGGGAGACACTGGCACAGAGCACCACGAGAACACGGCTTCTCCATACCACTCCCCCCTCCACAGGTGTTCCCTTACGTCCTTTTAGGACTCCTTGTCGCTGCCGCGTTGAGCACGGTAACGTTAGCCTTCCTACGGTCTTCTTGAGCATGCTGTGAACCGTTTCCGAAACCAGCGGATGTGGCAGGCAATCCTCGCCACCATGCTGGTCCTCCTGGCCTTTGTCGCGTTTTGGCCCAATCCTGTAGATCAACCCGTGCAAGGACAGCTGGCAGAAATTTTGAAATTCCTCCACCGCAACGGATACCCGCGCTGGATCAATTACAAGGTCGTGGAGGCGGCGGCAAATGTGGCCCTTTTCATCCCTCTCGGAATTGTCAGTGCCCTGGCTTTTCCTGGGAAGCGCTGGTGGCAGATCGGCTCTTTTGGGCTACTCATTTCCGGCTGTATGGAGCTGGGCCAGCTCCTGTTTCTTCACAACCGCTTTGCAAGTCTTCTCGACCTCGTGACAAATGCGTCTGGTGCTGTCATAGGTGCCCTGCTCACCGCCTTGATGGTTGACAAGCTGCAGGCCCGCCGCCTTTTCCGGCAGCGGGCCTCTGAAGATTCCTAAGCAGCCCTCTGGTATTCAGGAAGCCCTGATCCAAAGGCGCGGTGCGCTTCCTGTCAGGAGTCCGCTGAATCGCTGACTGAAAGGTACCCTCGGAGTCCTTTGCGGAGCTTGCGAGGCCTAAAACCGGTTGCTTTGATCTTGGTGAGATTCAGTACGCTGTTCAGTGGTCGTGGCGCCGCATCTTTCCCTTTGAAGTAGTCCGCGGTGGTTACTCCAGTAACAGCAGCCCGGTCCTTGCCCGACAACTCATACACCTCTGCAGCAAGGTCTGCCCACGACTGCGGTTCGCCCTCGCTGCTTAGGTTGTACGTCCCATACTCCGCGCCGGACTCGAGCAGGTGCCGGATACCCGCCGCAATATCCTCGGTGAAGCTCAGCCGGCCAACCTGATCGTTGACCACTGAGGGCCTAATGTCACGCTCAGCAAGGGATGCCATCGTGCGCACAAAGTTGTTGCCTTCGCCGATGACCCAACTGGTGCGCACGATGTAGTGCCGGGGGACGACGTCGACGATCGCGTCGCCGGCCGCTTTGGTCTGGCCATATACGCCCAGCGGCGTAAATGGTTCATCCTCGTCGTGGGTGTCACGGTCGCCGTCGAAGACATAGTCCGAGGAGACGTGAACCAGCGTGAGGTCATGCTCGACGGCGGTCCTGGCCAGCCGCGAGACGGCTGTGACGTTCACGGCCCAAGCCGCGGCGCGCCCCTGTGGCGTCTCAGCGGCATCAACAGCGGTATAAGCCGCCGCGTTGATGATCGTGGAGTAGTTTTTCCAGTTCCGCGTTGTGAAGGAAGCTGTACTGTCCAGATCAAATTCCGCACGCCCGGCGAACTCGACCGACGCGACGCCCTCGTACAGGTCACGCAGCGCTTTTCCCAACTGCCCGTCGGCGCCCACCACGAGGATCTTTTTGGCCGGCATAGGCACTACATCCGCCAAGCGCGGGTGCGCCTTGTCCTTTTCGGACAGCTCGGCCTGACTCAAGGGAATAGGCCATTGAATGGCCGCGCTCTCATCCGCGAGGTTCAGGAAGGTGTACTGGCCCTGGGCGTCCGCGCTCCAGTGGTCGTTCACAAGGTACGTGTAAGCGGTGTTGTCCTCCAGCGTCTGGAAGGCGTTCCCGACCCCACGGGGGATGAAAATCGCCTGGCTCGCGTCAAGTTCCGCAGTGAACACAGCACCGAAGGAAGGACCCTCGCGCAGATCAACCCAAGCACCAAAAATCTTGCCGGTGGCAACAGAAATGAACTTGTCCCAAGGCTCAGCGTGGATGCCGCGGGTTGTTCCTGCCTTCTCGTTGAACGAAATGTTGTTCTGGACCGGGTGGAAGTCGGGCAGCCCCAGGGCGACCATTTTTTCCCGCTGCCAGTTCTCCTTGAACCAGCCACGGTTGTCTCCGTGAACCGGCAGGTCATAGACAACGACGCCGGGGATCGGTGTTTGGTGGGCAGCAAGCTTTTTTGAAAACTCCAGAGACATGGACTACTGGCCCTGTTCCTTGTACTTGGCCTCCGTCTGAGCTTTCTGCGGCCGCCACCAGTCCTCGTTGTCCCGGTACCAGGCAATCGTGTCTTCAATGCCGGCATCGAAATTGGAGAACTGGGGCTCCCAACCCAGCTCATCGCGGAGCTTGGTGGAGTCGATGGCGTAGCGGAGGTCGTGGCCGGGCCGGTCCACCACATGGTCATACGCGTCGGGCGCCTGGCCCATGTGCTTCAGGATCAGTTCAACGACGTCCTTGTTGTTCTTTTCCCCATCGGCACCGATCAGGTAGGTCTCGCCGATCTTGCCCTTGGCGATGATGGCCAGGACCGCCGAGGAGTGGTCGTTGGCGTGGATCCAGTCCCGCACGTTTTCGCCCTTGCCGTAGAGCTTGGGGCGGATTCCGTCGATGACGTTGGTGATCTGCCGCGGGATGAATTTCTCCACGTGCTGGTACGGGCCGTAGTTGTTCGAGCAGTTGCTGATAGTTGCCTGCAGCCCAAAGGAACGCACCCAGGCGCGGACCAGCAGGTCCGAGCCGGCCTTGGTGGAGGAGTACGGGCTGGAGGGGTTGTACGGTGTTTGCTCGGTGAACCGCTTCGGATCATCGAGTTCCAGATCGCCGTACACCTCATCGGTGGAGATGTGGTGGAAGCGCTTGTTGTGCTGCCTGGCCGCCTCGATCAGCGTGTAGGTACCGATGATGTTCGTGTCCAGGAACGGGCGGGGGTCATGCAGGGAATTGTCGTTGTGCGACTCGGCGGCATAATGGACAACGACGTCGGTGTCCGCCACCAGGCGCGTCACCAGCTCCGCATCAGCGATGTCGCCTTGAACGAATGAGAAGCGGTCTTCGGGCAGCCCGCGCAGCGATTCGAGGTTGCCGGCGTAGGTCAGCTTGTCCAGCACGGTCACGTGGGAGTCCGTATTTTCCAGGGCGTAGTGGACAAAGTTGGAGCCAATGAAGCCGGCACCGCCGGTAACAAGAAAGTTTTGCATAATTCATAGTTTCACGCCGACACGATTTGGTTGAATTTGTAACATCCCTGAAAATTGACCATATGCGCGGAATAATCCTCGCCGGGGGAACCGGTTCACGTCTTCATCCAATTACACTCGGCATCAGCAAGCAGCTGGTCCCGGTCTACGACAAGCCCATGATCTACTACCCGCTCTCCACGCTCATGCTGGCTGGCATCCGGGACATCCTGATTATCACGACACCTCACGATGCTGACCAGTTTCAGCGACTCCTGGGTGACGGAAGCCGGTTCGGCATCAACCTCACCTACACGCAGCAGCCTTCACCGGACGGGCTCGCACAAGCTTTCGTTCTAGGTGCTGACCATATCGGTGAGGGTCCTGTTGCTTTGGTGCTTGGTGACAACATCTTCTACGGGCACGGGATGGGCACCCAACTGCGCCGTTTTGAGAACATTGACGGCGGGGCGGTATTCGGTTACCGGGTGGCAGACCCATCTGCTTACGGCGTTGTGGAATTCGATGAGACCGGCCGGGCAATTTCCCTTGAGGAAAAGCCCTTAGTGCCCAAGAGCCATTACGCTGTTCCCGGCCTGTACTTCTACGACAATGACGTGGTGCAAATTGCACGAGACCTCAAGCCCTCTCCGCGAGGTGAGCTTGAAATTACCGACGTAAACCGTGTTTACCTCGAACGCGGCAAACTGCAGGTGGAAATACTTCCGCGCGGTACGGCTTGGCTTGATACGGGGACATTCAACGACCTCAATGATGCATCGGAGTTCGTGAGGACCGTACAGCACCGTCAGGGACTCTCCATCGGTTGCCCAGAGGAAATCGCTTGGCGGTTGGGCTTCCTTACTGATGACGAGCTGCGGGAACGTGCTGAGCCCCTCGCAAAGAGCGGCTACGGCAAGTACCTTCTTGAACTCCTGATTGAAGGGGCTGACCGCCCGGCAAAGCCCCTGGACCTGGTCTCTTCCTGACTTAGGAACTGTCAAAAAATACAGGCCCGCCGCTGTGAGCGACGGGCCTGTAGCAGTTTCACTCCGAGCTAGTTAACGAAAGCCTTCATCCAGGTCTTCAGGTCCTCACCGAACTCCACACGCTCGGAAGCCAGCGTGATGACGGCTTTGAGGTAGCTCAGCTTGTCGCCGGTGTCGAACCGGCGGCCCTTAAAGACCACGCCGTACACGCCGGAGCCTTCGCCGTCGCCGGCCGCTAGGGTTTGCAGCGCATCCGTCAGCTGGATCTCGCCGCCCCGGCCCGGCTCCGTCTTCTCCAGAATGTCGAACACGGAGGGGTGCAGCACGTAGCGGCCAATCACAGCAAGGTTGGACGGAGCCTCCCCCGTGGCGGGCTTCTCCACGAGGCTGTTAACGCGGACAAAGTTCTCGCCGTCGACAGCCGTGATGTCTGCGCAGCCGTAAGCGCTGATCTGGGACGGATCCACCTCGATGAGGGCGATCACGGAACCGCCGGTCTTCTGCTGCACCTCCATCATGGTGGTCAGCAGGTCCTCGGCCTCGTCGATGAGGTCATCGCCCAGCAGTACGGCGAACGGCTCATTGCCCACGTGCTGGCTGGCACATAGCACCGCGTGGCCCAGGCCCTTGGCCTCGCCCTGGCGGACATAGTGGATGGGGCCGAGTTCCGAGGCGTACTGCACGGACTCCAAGCGTTCCTTGTCGCCCTTCAGCTCCAGGGCACGCTCCAGACCGGGCTCACGGTCAAAGTGGTCCTCGAGGGAGCGCTTGTTGCGCCCCGTGATCATCAGCAGGTCGGTGAGGCCGGACTTCACGGCTTCCTCCACCACGTACTGGATGGCCGGCCGGTCTACCACCGGCAACATTTCCTTCGGCATTGCCTTGGTGGCGGGCAGGAAGCGTGTTCCCAATCCGGCAGCAGGAATGACGGCTTTGGTAATTGCTTTCCCCGTTGTCATAGGTGAACCTTACAAATTGCAGAGCTATATAGGCAATTGAGGCTGGCCTTCTGGGTTTCGGCAGGTTCAACCACGTGCGCCCCCGAGATCCCGTAAAACCTGCGGAGCCGAACGTAGAAACCGGACCCATCTCGCTCGATGCTGCTGGAGCAGCCCACGTAAGGACGTGTCCGCATAGATGTTCCCGCTCAGGAAGACCTCCGGCCGCGGGAGAAGGGCATGCCACAGCATGGGTAGTTTGATTCGCCACGGGGCCTGAACAATAGCGATCAGCCGGGCGCTTCCCGGTTCCTTGGCCGTAAGGCGATTACGCCATTCTGTGGACGGCTGCGGCCATTCCAGCTCAATCGATGCGGGGAGGAGGTCCTCGAGGAAGGGTCGCATTGCAGCCAGGGAGCCTGTTGCCGTGGCAATTTCCAAAATGACGGAGGCGAGCGATTGCCGTTCCGTGAGGTGTGCCAGGAACTCGAGCTCCTGCTCGCACACAGGCAACTGGGGGGACCGGAGGGCATGCAGCGCCAGGATCAAGATTCCCAGTCCCTTTGACGGGACGCGTATGTCCTGCCCCGCAAGCTGAAGGTCCTCCGTGCTTGCCCACATCACCTCAAAGCAGTGGGCGGCGTCATTTTCCATTCCCGGAAAGCGGAAGTGAACATCGATGCAACAAGGCCATTCAGGATGGTCGACAGTAACCGCATGCATTGGAAAGGTTCTGCTGTCCGGATTCACAGGGCGCTCCCGCCAGCCCCGCTCCCGCAGGCCTTGAAGCATTCGCTCCAAACTGGAGGGCGCCACTATAACATCCACGTCAGCCGACGTTTTGGGCTGGCGAAGGCCCTGAATCACACTGGCTGGCCCCTTGATGAAAAGAGCTTGGATGCCAAGGCTTTCCGCTACCCGCGCCGCCAGGGCGTGGCCTAGCAGCACGCCCTCGGGAATGCTGAGCTGCGTTTCCTTTGTAGTGTCCGCCATGCTTGCCACTAGTCTTTTGCCCTGCGCCCGCCCGGCATGGTTTCCACGAGGCCTTCGGGTACCGTATTTTGCCGGGAACTTACGCGCTGGGGTTCAGCCGCAGGCACCGGACCAGAAGCAGAGGTATATGTTCCGTAGTAGGAATAGGCATCTGATCCGCGGGTTGGCACGTAGTTTAGGACCGCGCCCAAGACCCGGCCCTTGACCTTGTCCAGGTTTCCCAAGGATTGAGCCAATTGCTCCTGTGTGGTCCTGCCCGTCCGGATTACAAGGACTGCACCGTCCGCCAC
Organism: Arthrobacter sp. Z1-9; assembly: GCF_054792695.1. Lineage (NCBI taxonomy): Bacteria > Bacillati > Actinomycetota > Actinomycetes > Micrococcales > Micrococcaceae > Arthrobacter > Arthrobacter sp. Z1-9. Next base: position 3,248,647 of record NZ_CP096456.1, read on the forward strand.
ACGGGAGAGAACGGCTGCATCAGTCACGGGAAGCAGCGGCGGGGCGTCGATGAGGACGATTGCATCCTTAGCGAGGGCATCGAGCATATTCTTCATGGCCCGGGACCCCAGCAGCTCACTGGGGTTAGGCGGGATACGACCTGAGCCAAGGACTGAGAGGTTCGGCAGGGCACCCCAGGGCTGGAGGACACCCGCCAACTCAGTGGTGCCGGTGAGGACGTCGGTGACCCCTGCTCCCGGGACAAGGTTAAAGACGTCCACCAGTGTGGGCCGACGGAGATCGCCGTCGACCACTACGACGTTTTCCCCGGCGGCTGCCATGGTGACCGCCAGGTTGGCCGTGACGGTGGATTTGCCTTCTGACTGCACGGAGCTGGTCACCACGATGATCCGCGGCGGCTGGTCTACGTCAAGGAAGCTGAGGTTGGTGCGTAGTTCGCGCAGGGCTTCAGCCATCGCCCCGCCAGCATCGTGTACTTGGGCAGCGGTGCCGGCATCGAGGATGGTGCTTTTCTGGTCCAGGCGGTGGTCCACCGGAAGGGTGCCGATCACGGGGACGCTGAAGAGCCGTTCAATTTCGGAGGCTTTGCGGATGCGCCGGTCGAGGTACCGCCGGACCACCGCATAGGCCACCCCGACGGCCAGACCCACGAGTGCGCCCAGGGCCAGATTCAGCTTGGTGTTGGGTGACGTGGGGTTGGTGGGAAGGACTGCCTTGCCCAATGGGAGCACGCGGATAGCGGTGGCTGTCGCTGTTGTTGGCGTCCCCGGCTCAGCTGTTGCTGCGGTGCCGGGCTCAGCACCTGTTTCGGCGGGGGGAGCCGTTTCGATCGCTTCCACCTGGGCGGCGAGGCCGTTGACCCAAGCATCAGCGACGCGCTGTGCGGTCGCCGGATCGCTCGACAAGGCAGTCACCCGAATTTCTGCAGTGTCCAGCGGGACCTTTACGCTGACGGTGCTGAGCAGGGCATCCGCAGTGGTCTTGAGTTCCAGGGAGGAAATGACCCGGTCCGCTACGAGCCGTGACTTTGCCACAGACTCATAGTTCTTAACCTTGGCCTTGGCGAGGCTGTCCCCGGCGAGCGAGAGGTTCACGTTGTCCGATCCCGGCGTCACTACGATGCCGCTGGAATCGGAAGAGTAGATCTTGGGCTGAAGGGCTGTCCAGCCGCCCGCCGTCAGGGTGGCCAGCAGGACGAAGGCGAGAATTGCCTTCCAGTAGACCCGTAGCACGCGGAGGTAGTCCGTCAGCTCCATGCCGGCTGGCGCTTCTGCGGGGGCGGCTGTTGTGCTCATGGTGGTTCCTTCCACTCAAGTTCTCCGTTTTGCTGTCCCGGTCTTTGATGCCGGGGTACTGCTTCGAGTGGTCCCCCACGCGATGGTGGGCTACTTGCGGCCCTGTTCCACCACTGCTTTAGCGATGAGCTGACTTACCGCTGCGGCAACGGCGTCCCGGTAGCCGTCCGGCCTGCCATGCACCTTGCCCACTTCTTCAGCAAGCTGATCCAGCCGTACCGGGTTGACGGACCCTTCCCAGATGGCCGGGCCGATTCCGCTGAGCCGTACAATTTCGTTCTCGAGCACCACCAGCAGGTCATCACCGATTGCCACGGCATCTTTCGTTGCTGCGCGGCGGACTAAGCCGTCCGGTAGGTGTCCGGACTGGTGACTTTCTACTGACCGGGCTTCCCATTCGGGCTCGCTTCCGGGCTGCGTCCGGAACAAGGGCTCCAAAGCCGCTGGCAGATCAGCGGCCTCCGAGTACGTCACCTGACAGACTCCCCCGACGCTGTCGATCAGGCGGCAGAGCGATTGCAATGGTTCTTCAAATTCGGCCTGTGAGGACGAGTCCGGGATCAGGGCGAGGACTGCATCGGCCAGCGGGACCCTCCGCATTACCGGGGCCACCGGATGGCTGCTGTGGACCCGGTCCAACAGCACGATGGACTGGATGAAGGGCTTGGCAGGGGCCGGCTGAAGTCCAAGCTCGTCCGGTCCCACCTGTCGCTTGGGTTGGCCTGGTGCCTGCTCAACGGACAATGGCTTGGGGTATGGAACCACCGAGCCGTCCGGTGCGATGGCGACCGTTTCATCCGTGACATAGCCATAGGTCCGGGCCAGCACGGAGGCCGCAGTGGTCTTGCCCGTTCCTGATTTAGCCACGAGCGCCACCACCGCCCCCGTGGCAGGGTCTGCCACTCCGCAGGCGTGAAGCATCGTAAGTTGACCTGCATTGGCCAGGATGGCTGCCACGGTGAGCCGGGACGTCAGGTTCTCAGCCAGTTCCTCAAACGATGCGGCCTGAAGCTGGAACACCCCGTCGTCGTGCTTGTGCGACTTCCACGTGACTAAGGCGCTGAACGCCTGGCCATCCTTAGGCTCCCTCGGCATCGGAGGAAGCATGAGCTCGCGGTTGCTGGCACACCTAGCCCAGGATGAGCTCATATCCTCCTGCTGCTCCCGTGTAACCTCACGGCCCCAGCGAACAGCGAATTCTATTCCCAGGACATTCAGGCACAGCAGGTCGGCGCTGGTTTCCAATTCCCCGAATTGACGTTGTTTCCCCGCCAAACTTGCGTTTCCCATGATCCCCCCGGACCTCAAACTGTTAGAGCGAAGCTTCTTGGTCGGCCTCGATCAAGCGCTGGGCTTCGAGGCTTGCGAGGAAGCGTTCCACCTGGGACTGCATCTGCCCTGACTGGTCTTCAAAGTTGGCCTCGAGTTCTGCAAGGATGGACTGCTCTGTTCGTTGACCGTCGATCAGGTTCCAAATGATCGCCGCCGTGCCTTCCAAGACCAGGGGCCTGACTGCGTCTAGGTGTAGCAGGGCTACCCGGTTCGCTGAGCCGGAACGGACTTCTGCCACCAGGCCGCCACGTTTCCAGACCATCGTTAGAACTGAATGGTGGGGTTAGGACTGGTGGTGGGCGTCAGCGAGAGCGAACCGCCGCCGTTTGCCGTCAGAACCACAGTGGTGGTCATGACGAAGGAATAGACAACGTTGCTCGGTTTCGGATTGATCGTTTCGTAGTTGAACAGAATGGGGAAATCCGCCGTCTGACCGCTCCCAATTGTGCCGGTATAAGAGAAGGACGTCGTGGACCGATGCTGCTCAAAAGCACTTGCTGCTGACACTGTGGCGGGAAGGAGTGACTCTACCCCGATTCCAACGAGCACGGCCGCTTCTGGTGTCAGGTTTATCGTTACGCTAATAGTTCCCGTGAATGACAAGGTCCCGGTGTTCACGAGCCTCAGAGTTGCGGGAGCAGTTCCTCCGAATTTAGTGCCGCCGCCTCCGATCTTTGAATACTGCGGGGCCGCGCCGTTTAGCCAGGTCGCCGTGGCACTAATCCGGCCTGTCGAGGCCGCAGCAGGGGGGACGGCGATGGTGGTCAGGATAACGGGTACCGACCACGCCACTCCTGCCATGACCCTGCGGCGGCTGAAACCGTTCTCTTCGCCGCTAGTGGCCTTTGAATTCAAAACCTCAGACAAGTTCGCCCCCGGAGTAGTTTCGGCCGCGACGGCCCTTGAGGACCGGCAGCGTGCTTTCGCCGGGGTTTGCCCGGCGTCACCTACTCTTCCGAACGTGACTTAAGATTCCTGCAACCAACCTGCAAGGTTGAGTCAAGATCTGCTGCGAAGGGCTGCATGGCGTGCCATCTATGCGCGCGCGTAGGGCTCGGACTCCGCCGCGAAGGTAGTCCCGCCCTCATCCGTCACCATCTGGTCTGATTCCTTTAGGCTTGCTGACGCGGAACAGTCATCGCACCGGCCAACAAATTGATGGGGGCAGGCCGCAAGGTTGATGCCATCCCCAGTCGATGATCTGGTTCGCATGGATCCTGCCGTCCTGAATCGCCCCGGGTTCGCCGGGAGGACTCCATTCTTCAGCCGCCGCGATGAGTGGTGCCGGCGATTGCTGCGGTGGGAGCCTTCGTGAAAGCTCGGTCCTCGCCGGCACTTCCAGTGAACAACGAGGCGGAGCGGGAAACACGAGTAGGCGATACCCGTTCCTTCAGGCCCACCGTACCTCCCTAAGCGAGCGGAGGCGCTACTACCCAAGCCCCTACAGAGTTGGACAAGCTCAACCCCGAACTGCCGCTCGCGCTTCCCGGGACAGCCGGAAACCCTCGGCATAGTCGCCCGTTTCGCAGAGCCGCGCTTGTACCAGTGCCGCCCAAAATCAGCGACACCCCCACTTTCGCGCAGCAGCGCCTGCACCTTACCGCGAGAGCTGGCGGCAGCAGCGCCGTCGTACGCCTGGATCAAATCCGCCAGCGCCTGCTCATCCAGCGAGTTCAGCTTGAGCTGTTCGTCCGGCCCCACCTCCGCGCCGCAGTAGGGAGGGTGGGTGGCGTGATGTGGCTTCTTGCGTGAATCTTGCGGTTCCTTCGGGGCCTTTTCCCTCGACAGCAATTAACAGGCTTCATAGACTCCCGAACACACCAAGGTGCGTTTCCTTGTTTCCGCGCCTGGTGGGTCCACTACTACCCAGCGGTGAACCATCAGAGGAGGAACAGTTTGCCTGTGACAATCAACGGTGCTGGTTCGCGAACCGAAGACCGGATCGATGAACAGTGGGATGCAGGCAGCTCCGCGCCGCAAAGTAAACATCCAGGTGTGGATCCGGAGCACGCCCCCCTTGTGGGACGGGACCGGATGATCGCAAAGATTATGCAGACGGTGGGCCCTGGAAACCACGGAGTATTGCTCGCTGGGGAACCTGGGACCGGCAAGACGGTGCTTCTCGAACACGTGGGCCGGACGCTTGCCCGGGACATGTTTCCGGTACAGGTCCGCGGCAGCAGTATCGGTGCCAGGACGGAATACGGCGCATTGCGGTTCCTGCTCGATGGCATGGAAGCCGACCAGCCGAACCACCCTGTCCCCGTCTTCCAGCAGCTGTCCAAGCTGCTGCGCGTCAGGTCGCAGGGCCGGACGCTGGTTTTGCTGGTTGATAACGCACACCTCCTCGACGAACTGGCCGCGGCGATCATCGGGCTCCTGGTCCGAAGCGGGCAGGCACGGGCCATCATTGCCTGTAACGGCGTCGGAGCCTTGTCCGCTGACCTAGTGTCTCTCGGGAAAGACGGACTCCTCGACTTTCAGGACATCGAGTCGTTCACTCCGGCTGAAACGTCTGAGTGGGTTGTATCGACGTTGGGAGCAGACGTATCCCGGCTGGCCGTGGAGACGCTGTGGGAGAACAGCGGGGGCAATCCGCTCATTCTTAAAACCCTGGTGAGGGAACAGGTCCGCACGGGGTCCCTGGTGAACAAGAATGGCACCTACGTACTTACTGCAACCCCAGTCCTCGGTGGCAAGCCCCTGTCCGACGTCGTCGCAGCGCATTTCAGCCGTTTGTCCCTGGAAGAGCGCGAGGTGCTGGAGCTGCTGGCCCTGTCAGGCGGTCTTTCTCCGGAAAATTTGCTGGGCATCGCTCCGCCCGCGGCTTTGGCTTCCCTTATGGAGCGGGGACTTACCTGCCGCGCGCCGGGGGGCGCGATCATCCGCGTCAAGAGCCCCGCGGTTGCGGAGATCATCCGCCGGGAGGTTCCTGCCGGGCGGAGCATGCAGCTCAGGAAGCTGCTGGGCAACGTCTTGAACCTTTCGGGCGGCGCAGGCGTGCGTTGCAAGGCGTACGCGTCATGGCAGCTGGCTACCGGCTCAGCGCTTGAGCCGGAACTCGTGTTCGGGGCCGTCGACGAAGCCACCCGCATCGGTGACGGCCACGCCGCACTCCGGTTCCTGGCACAACTTACTAACCGGCGCATCAATTACCGGGCCGTGCTGGGCGAAGCACGTGCACTTCTTCAGCTTGGACGCCAGGCCGAGGCTGAGGAGGTGCTGGAGAATTTCAGCGCGAACCATTTGAATTCACTGCCCCTGGCCTCCGTGGCAGATTTCCTCTTGACCCGTGCCTCGCTGGCCTGCATCCAGAAGGATGCCCCTTCCGAGGCCGAGGGTCATCTGCGCGAGCTTCGTGAGCGGCTCGGTGATGACCCTGCGGCAACGAAAACTCTGCGGAACATCAGGGACCGGCTGACGCTGGCAGAGGCAACTGTGTCCAGCTACCAAGGCCACTACGCCCCGTCCATTGCTGCACTGACCACGCTCTACGTGAATAACCGGGCCGCATCCGAGGAGCTGAGGCTGCGGGCCGGCGCGCTCCTTGCGGAGGCGCTGGCAATGATTGGCCGGCAGGATGATGCCGTCCGCGTGGCGGAAGAAGTGGGTCAAAGGATGGACGTCCCGGAACTTACGGAAGGCCTGCGCTATGAGCTGCGAGCACGTTTCGTGCCCGTGTACCTCACAGCCGGCCTGTGGAACAGGTGCGCGGATGTCCTGGACTCCACTCCCCGTGCGGTAGCCTCTCCCATGGTTCCGCGTCACGGGCTTGCGGCAGTGGGTGCCGGGCTAATACACGCATATGCCGGGAGGGCGGGCCAGGTGCTCGAGGCCCTCGTGCCCACGCTGGAGCAGCTTCGGATGATGCCCTCGGGTGCCGTACTTGGAGTGGCTTTGGCAGCGGCCTCGTACGCCTATGCCCTGCAGGGCAAATTCGAGGATTCGAGGAACTGCCTGCGGGAACTCAAGACGTTGACCCCGCCGAATGGCCCCATGTACAAGGCTCCTCTCGAATACTTTTCCGCCCTCGCCACAGCGGTGGATGGAGGCCACGGCGCGGTCGACCACGTGCTGCAGCTCGCGGACCAGGAACAAAGGGCGGGCCGGATTTCGAATGAACTCTTTTTACTGGCGGCCGCGGTGCGGTTAGGTGAAGTGGCCGCCTCTCCCCGGTTGCTCGCCGTGGCGCGACGGTGCCAAGGAGTTTTCGCTGAGGCGTGCAGTCTCCTGGCTACCGGACTCATGGCTGAAAACCCTGAGCTCCTTCTCGTGGCAGGAGAACTCGCCAGGGGCTTCGGCGATGAGGGCTTTTGCCGGGACACCGCCCTTGCCGCTCACCAGGTCGCTGTGAGGACCGCCAACAGGACAACGGCAAAACGCGCACTCAACCTAGCGGCGGAGAGCGAACGGAAGATGCACGGGCAGTCACCCCGCCAGGCAGCACTTGAGCGGTTGGATGTCCTTACCAGCCGGGAGCGGGACATCGTGGAGAGGGCATCTGCCGGAGCCAGCAACAAGGACATCGCCCAGCAATTGCATATCTCGGTCCGCACCGTGGAGGGCCACCTGTATCAGTCCTATACGAAGCTCCAGATTTCCGGCAGGGATCTCCTGCACGGGGCGGGTCAGGATGATGCGCTTCTCGGCGGGAATGGGTGACAGGTGGAAAACATCCCGTTGGTAGGCCGCTCCGCTGCCATTGAACAGGTAGTGGCAAGCGTGACCAGAGCAGACCGCAGCGGGTGCCTCATCATTGGCGATACGGGAATGGGCAAGACAGCACTCGCCCGGGCCGTTTCAGCTGTCCTTAAAGAGGCGCACCCGGTTTTCGGCATCAGCGGCACGCCGGCACTGTCAAGAATGGCGTTTGCTGTGCTGGCTCCGTTCCTGGCCGGCATGGACAACGGAGCAGAGCCCGGCCAGGAGCAAGTTTTCGCGGCAATTGGCGGATTTTTCCGCAACCATCGGGCAAAGAGAAACCAGATACCCATCATGATCATCGACGACGCCCACGACTTGGATCCAGACTCCCGAACCATCATGGCGCGATTGGTGGCCGCTGATACCGTCCGGGTACTAGTTCTCTCACCACCTTCGTCGACACCCGTGGAGTTCTTGGAACTTTGGACGGATGGCTTCCTGCGCCGGTGCAGCCTGGAACCGCTGGGCCAGGACGACATCCACGCCCTGTGTGAAAATGTGCTCCAGGGACAGGTCCTGCGGAGCGTCAGCGCCATGGTTGCCCACATGTCACAGGGAAATCCCTCGACCGCCAGGGCGCTGCTGCGCCAAGGACGTGCGGACGGGACCTTGTTTGAGCGGAACGGCGTCTGGCTTGCCGCCGACGTTCCCTGCACGGATGCCGCGTTCTCCGCTCGCCTCAGGCGCGAATTGATGCGACTGGCACGGGATGAATTTGAGCTCCTGGAATCCATAGCCCTGGCGGAACCGCTGCCCCTCGAGCTCCTCACAGCCGGCGGAACAAGGCACCACCTGGACAATCTGGAATCAATGGGGCTGGTCGCTGTGTCCCACGGTGCCCCAGGGTCAGTGCGGCATGCGAACCCAGTCTTCTCGGACGTGCTTCGTCGAACAGTTTCTCCTGTCCGCAGTTCGGAGTTGCGGCGGATGTATGGGCATATTGTTGAAGATTCGCCGCCTGAACGGCTGATCCGTTACGTTTCCTGGGCTCTGGACTGTGGGGCCCCGCTGACGCCGCAAGTGATGGTCCGGGCTGCGCGAGCGGCCAACGAGAAGTTCGATTTCCGTTTCACGCTGCGGGTAGCAGCTGCCGCGCAGGGTTCTGACGCCCTCGGGTCAGGGGAATTGGACGAGATGTTGTTGGAGACGGCGATCGCGCACGCCCACCTCGGCCACGAGTACGTCGCCAGGGACCGTTTGGAGCGCCTATTGTCCGAGTCTGACAACCTGCCGGTCTTACTGAGGGCTGTCCTGTGGATCTGCCAAATGCCCATCGCGGACAGCGACCCCGGCCAGCAACACAGGCTCCGGACGTTGCTTACAGGAACTGCGGATCGGCTTGCCGGGTTTCGTGCTGCTAGACCTGGAGACGAACTGATTGAGCGCATCATTGGCTTGGTACATGTCCTCGACCACGTGGCGGCGGGGACACTGGCCGAGGTGGAGGATGCGCTGGACGTCCTGGCCTGGCACACGCCCGGAATCGACGTGAAAACGCGGGCAGTATCCCTGACGATGTTGGGCAACCTGCAGAACACAACAGGACGAACGGGCAAGGGGCTTGCCGCGACGTCGTTGGCCCTGGACCTGGCGCAAAAGAATTCCTCGCACCTGCGGATGGATTTCGAATACGTGTTCCTGCATCACGTCAAAGGGTTGCTTTTGGCAGGACATTGGGACGAAGCAGCTGTTCGTTTGGCGAACTACCGGCAAGGCGGCTCCCGGAGCCTGATTTATTCCGGTGCGGCTATCCAGCTCTTCGAAGGAATCCTCGCCGTAGAGCAGGGGCGCGTGAAATTCGGGCTTCAACATCTTCAGCCGGCAATTGAAGGGTTACGGCAGGGCCGTCATACTGAGCTTCTGCCCCTGGGATTGGGGATGCTGGCCTACGCGGCCGCCCTGGGCGGTGAGGCGGAGATTGCAGATGAGTGCATGGAATCCTTCCCGTTGGAAAACACCTGTGGTGACGAAGGTGCCTTTCTATGGGGCAAGGCCTATCTGTTGGCTGCCATGGGGGTGATCCGCCGGACCGACGACGCCGCCCAGCGGTTGAGCGACCTGGCGGCGGAAGCCACGGCGGGCGGTTTTATGTCCGTGTCACGCACCGCACTAACCCTGGCTATACGCGCCGGCCACGCTGGATCGGCGAGCAGCTTGGCTGATTTAACCTCAACGGTTGACGGGCCGATGACCAAAATCCTCCACATCTATTCCCGTGCTGTTATGTCCGGCGATGCTGATACCTTGCTTGACGCCGCGGCGGACGCCCGGCGCGAGGGGTTCTACCTGACGGCCGTGAACTGCGCGGAGCAGGCAGTCGTAGTGATGGACGCAGACGCAGGCCGCACCCGGCGCAATGCTGCCCAGATGCTGCTGCAGCAATACAGGACGCTGCTCGATGGACCCTTCGTCCTGGCATGCCAGGAGTCCTCCCGGACGGGCCGCCTGACGCCCCGGGAGCAGGAGATCGTGGACCTGGCGCAGAGCGGACAGTCCAACCGTGAGATCGCCCGCAGTCTGTCACTTTCCGCACGCACCGTGGAAGGCCATCTTTACAGAATCTTCGCAAAAGTCGGCGTGAACAGCCGGGCAGAACTTCTTGCCGCAATGCCCCTGCCCGGGCTCGGTAGGGCCTGACCAAACGCCCTCCTGGCGATGCCCACCCCGGGGAGGGGTGCACCAAGTAGTCCCGGTTCCCGGATGAGTATCCCCAGCAACCACGGCGAGTAGCCAATTCCCAAACCAGAGTCCTCCCTACTCGTGTGGTGGCGGGAACCGACTCCTAGGCTAGGGAATCCAAGGGAAGGGGCCGCAGTGAAGACTTTGGTGATAGGGGCGGAGGGCTTCATCGGCCGCACCTTATGCCGTGTCCTGGGGCCCGACGGCGGTTTGACCGTGAGCGCGCGGGTTCCGGAACATGGCCGTTGCAGCTCTCATTATGTCGACCTGCTCCAGCCATCATCGATAGCCGCCGCGCTTGCCAAGGCAAGGCCCGACGTCGTGATTAATTGTGCGGGTGTAGCCACCGCCGCCGGGTCCCCCACGAACACTGCGATGACGGGCAACCTGCTGCAGGCAGTACTCAAATCCGGGATTGATATACGCAGCATAGTCATTTGCGGGTCAGCCGCAGCTTATGGGCACGTCAATCCGGACGCCCTTCCCGTCCCCGAAGCGTACCCGCTGGCAGCGTTCACCGTCTTCGGCCTGGACAAGGTGCGCGAGGAGAGTCTCGGGCGCCTGTACCGCTACAGCTTTGGGATCCCCGTAGTTACAGCCCGTATCTTCCATCCGATTGGAACCGGCATGTCCGGCCGGCACTTCCTGCCTTCCCTTTGCCGGCAACTCCAGCAGTGGAAGGCCGGACGCAGGGAGCGCCTGGAAGTGAACGGGCTGGACGCAACCCACGACTACGTTTCCGCAACCGACGTCGCCCGGGCCCTGTCCGCGCTCGCTTACGGGCAGCCCCGCGAGGCGGCGTACAACATCGGCTCCGGGATGGAAACCTCCAACGGCGCGCTCCTGCAACGGGTCTTTGCGCTGCAAGGCCTTAGTAATTTCCCCCCGGTCGACCAGACCAGCCATACGCCTGAGCCCGCCCTCGCGAGCCAGGCAGATATATCCGCCATGAGTAACGAATTCGGGTGGACACCGCAGGTGGCACTTGACGACAGCATCTTGGAGGTCCTCGATGAAACAGCTCGACACCAGGCCGGCCTGGGCAAGGATGTGCCATGACTAGCGAACGACCCGCATCAACCGTTCGGCTGAGGGAACTGGGAATCACCGTGATGCGGCAATGGCTGGTCCTTCTGGCGAGCATCGCACTGGTCACCGCGGTGTCCCTGTACGCCAGCACGCAGGTTGAGCGGGAATACACTGCAACGGCGTCCCTGACGGTCTCTCCCCTAACTACAAATCCCTTCTCATCCGCCCCGGTCAACCAGCAGATCAACATCAACACCGAACGTGCCATTTTGGAATCGAATGAAGTTGCACGCATGGCGGCCGAAGAACTGGGAACGAGCACCGGCTCCGGAGGCCTCCTGAAGCAGGTGGATGTCGCAGCCCCCTCAGGCTCGCAGGTTCTTGAAGTAAGCGTCACCATGCCTGACCCGCAGGAGGCTGCTGATCATGCCAACGCGATGGCAGGAGCGTACCTGCGGTTCCGTTCCAAAGGCGCCGTTGACCTTGCGGCCGGTTACATCGCGGCCCTAAGTGAAGAAATTTCCCGGCTGACGACTGTAGAGAGGCCCACAGAGCAGCAGTCACAGCGGCTCTCCGACGCACTCCAGCAACGGCAAAACCTCACACTTGTCGCTGACAGCCCGGGGCGGATCATCGGCGTCGCCACCCCGCCGTCCCAGCCCTCCTCCTTGAGCCAACTCTCTTTCCTCATAGCCGGCCTGATTGGCGGGGTGCTGCTGGGCCTCGCCGCTGCCCTCATGCGGGAACGCCTTGATGGGAAAGTCCGCACGCGCTCCAGGCTCAGCGAAGCCTCCTCCGTGCCCACCCTCACGGTGACGGACCAAGACGACACTGAGGGGATGCGCTGGGTCCTTCGTGCTCTCACAGACGCCATCAATACCGGTGCGGGCGGTCCTGCGCTCGTCAGCATGATGCCCGCCTTCAGCAACAAGCCCTGTCCTCCGGAATTCACGGACGCACTGGCTGGTGTGGCGCGTGCAGCCGGGCTTTCCGTCCTGGTGGTGAGGGCGGCTGATATCGACCCGGCAAAAATTGACCAAGGGTGGCCGGAACCGGTGCTTAACACGTGGCAGCACCGCGACCTGATTCTCCTGGAAACCGATGTCCGGCTGGCGGGAGTCCGGCGTGCCCGGCTTGCGGACCACCTCCATGCGGTGGTGGTACTCGTCTATGCCGACAGCAGCCTCAAAGACTTGCGAAGGCTGGAACAGGACCTTGACGCGAGTAGTGCGTCGCGGGTTCATGTCCTGCTGGGGAACAAATCCAACAACAAACACGCCAAGGAACGAAAGCCCGGTTCGCTTTTGGCTCTACCCACGATGGCGAGCGATGAGCACGAGCGGACGAAAAGAAAGGAACCGGCATGAAGATTCTCTTTGTGACCTCCCCCGGAGGACATTTGGGTCAGATCCTTCCCCTACAGCAGTGGTGGCAGGAACATGACCGGTCGTGGGTCACTTTCAAACAAGCGGACGCCGAGAAGGCACTTTCTGACGAAGACGTGACCTGGGCCTTCTTCCCAACAACCCGGAACATCCCGAACGCGGTGCGCAACCTGGGCCTTGCACTGCCTACTCTCCAGCGTCTCAAGCCGGACGTCGTTGTCTCCAACGGGGCCGGAGTCAGCGTCCCTTTTTTCATAGCCGCGCGCTTATTGGGCATTAGGACTGTATTCATCGAATGCCTGGACCGGATCAACCTTCCAACACTCAGCGGACGGCTCTGCTATCCGCTCTCCGACCTTTTTTGCATCCAATGGGAAGAGCAGCGACGCTTCTATCCCGAATCCGTGAACATAGGACCAGTGCTATGAACAATTACGGAACACCGAAGGCAGTAGTGTCCTTGGGAACCGACTACCACCCCTTCGACCGGCTGGTTTCGTGGATGGATGAATGGCTGGAGCAACAGCCCGTCCCCCCGAGCTGCCTGATGCAACACGGCTACAGCCGCCCGCCACGCTTCGCGGCAGGAGTAGTCATGGTTTCGCACCAGGAGATTCTGGATCTCTATGCGACGGCCCATGTTGTAGTGGTCCAGGGAGGGCCGGGTTCCATTTTTGATGCGCTCTCCACGGGACACGTCCCCATCGCAGTGCCTCGTAGTGCAAAGTTGAAGGAGCATGTTGACGACCACCAGGTCGAATTTACGCGGCAAGTAGCGAGGCAAGGACTCGTTGTTATCGCCGAGACCAAGGAATCGCTGTGGGCAGAGCTCGAGCACGCCCAGCGGCGGCCCGAGGACTTCGCCACCACCCCACGGCCTTCCCGGTCCCTCGAGGCTGCGCTCGAGCTGGGGCGTGCCATCCAAGACCTGCAAAGCCGCCCTGCCGGCACCATGTCAATGCGGCGGCTGGGGCATCTGCTGGGCCACCGCTGATGCGGGCTTAGCAAGCTTGCGAGCACGTACACCACACCTGGGTTGATTCGATGGAACCCTCACTCCACATGCTTGCAAAGCATGTGCAGGCCCTTACAACCCATGTGAACGATGACAACCAAGGCCACCGCGTACACACATTTTGGCCGCTAACCGCTGCTGCGCTCCCGCTCTTGGTGATTCCGCCGCATCGTACCTGCTTTATAACGAAGCGGCTATGTTCCAAGCCGGAGGGTTAACTTCCCCCGACGGTAGAGCAGTGCCAGGGCGAGAGCGTAGATGGCTCCGCCGGCGCAAGCGGTATAAAGAAGCCCTGACCATGACTGCCCCCACTGCAGCGCTATCAGGGAACCGCCGACTCCGAACACGGTGAAGGCCAGGGCCATTGGCGCGTACAGGAAGCGCACGGGCGCTTTGATCTTCATAATGGTGGCCACCTGGTAGGTGGCCAGCGCGCTGTCAACCAGGACAGCAGCTGCCCAGGCAGTCGCAGCACCGGCAATTCCCCAGATGGGTATCAGGGCGACGTTCAGGGGCACTGCGACGGCGAGGGCCGCCGCCTTGTTCAGCAGCTGCCACCGGCTGTGTCCTCCCATCAGCAATACGCTTTGGACTCCGCCTGCCGATACCGAGAGCAGCATGGCAGGGCCGATGATCAGCAGGGCTGGCGCACCTGCAGCAAATCCCGGGCCAAAGACGGACATGACGGCGGGCCCGAAAATCATCAGGAGAAGGTAGAAAGGCCAGGCCCCAAGGATGAGGATGCCTGTTGCACCGGTAAACACCTGGCGGGCGCGTGGGACATCGCCGACGGCCAGGGCTGAACTGATGACGGGACCGGTGACCATGCGTGCGCTGTGGTCCAGCATCACTCCGAGGCGGACGCACCGGTTTACGGCTCCATAAATTCCGCCGGCAACCGGCCCCAGCAGGATGAAGACAGCAACCACATCAACCCATTCCAGAAGTACCTCCAGCATGGAGCTGGCCCCCCGGGCACTGGAAAAGGCCCAGAACCCTCGTGCCGTCTCCATCCCCGTGGTCTCTACATGGCCCCCGGATTCGCCTGTGTCGGCTCGGCGCATCTCGCGGCGAAGCGCCACCACAGCAAAGAACGCTACGGCCAGAATCGGGATCACCCAGGCGGTGACGAGCTGCGTCAGGCCGGCGCCTAACGCCACAACCACCAGGATCCCGGCAAGCCGCAGCGTGGGGAGCACAAGACTCTGCAGCACAGCGAAGGTCACCACGGCGTGCAATCCCCGCAGAGCCCCGAAGAAGGCAGTCAAGAGGGCGCTGGCCGGGAGGTAGGGTACTGCAATTTGCACGGCGCTTGAAACCCAGCCGTCAGGGCCACCGGGCAGCCAGTTCAGTGTCAGCGCTAACCAGGCGAGGCCGCCCACCAGCAAGGAGGCACCGGCCACCGGAATGCACGCCGTCAGGAGTACCCGACGAACGACGCGTTGCCGGCCCAGCGTCGCTGCAGCCGACACGGTCCGCACCAGGCCTGTGTCTGCACCGAAAGTGGCAAGGGCGGTTGCGATGGCAAAAAACGCAACCAGCTGGAAAAAGACTCCTGCACCAGCTTCCCCAAAGTTGTTGGTGACCACCAACACTGTGCCGAAGGCCACAGCAGCACCAACGATCACGCAACAAAAAGTTGCAACTCCTGATAGCAGCGTCCTTCCGCCGCCCTTCCTCCGCGCGGCCAGCGCCGCCCCCGCGAGCCGGACGTTCATGGCAGCTGCTCGCCGAAGTAGCGCGCCCGCAACAGGACTGCCAGCACAACGGCCACAACCGTCAACTGCATCACGTCAAAGCTATAGAAGCCGGCAATTCCGGCGCCCGCCATGGGCACGCTGTGCAGCCATAGTCCTGTGTTGCCGGCAGCATGCCACGTCCTAACAATCCCTCCGGCCAGGAAAATCACAAACAAGGCCAGCCCCACAAAACCATAGGAGTACATCAGCATCCAGACATACCCTTGGGTTCCGAGTGGAATGCCGATGGTTTCGTCGAGGCGCGGCGCCCCGTACCCCAGCAGCGGCGACCTCAGGGTGGCTGCAAGAGTCTCGGTGTAGACGCTGATGCGCCCGCCAGTGCTGTCGCTGTACTCTTGACGGCCGAGAATCTGCTCCAGCCGCCCGCTGGCCACGAGGGTGAAGACCGTTAGCCCCAGGATTGTCCCGAGGACCGCAACCCGGAGAAGGTGGCCACGCGCTCCCATCCTCACCAGGACGTAGACAGCTGCCAGGGCCGTCCCGACCAACATCCCGCGGTTTCCGGTGGCAAGAGCAGGGATCAGCGACGCCCCCAGCAGCAACAGGACTGCAAAGCGTTTCCACTTTGCCTTGATAGTGCTCAGCCCCGCGATCGCGACCGGAGTCATGACCACAAACGCAACTCCCCAACTGTTGGTGTAAGGAAACGGCGCAGCGGGCCGCTCGAACGGCTCCGGCGCACCCCATGGCTGCTGTATTTCGGCCATGCGGGGAAACACGAGGTCGTACACCAGGGGATTCGATGTCAGCACCCGCGGCATTAACGCGCCCAACGGCGTCGAAAGCCTGAACTCTGGCACTTGGGTAGCAACCAGTCCTAAAACCACCACGGCGGCCCACAGGCAAAGTACGCCGTTGATGATCTTCCGCGGACTTAGCTTTTCACGGGCATTGATGTAGTAGAGCATGAAGATGCCAACTGCGAAGAGGTTGCCGAACCGTTGGGCAAACCCGACGAAGCTGATGGCGGTGGGCAGCATCACTGCAGCCCCACCGACCCAGAGCAGGAAAGCAAACCATGGCAGGACGCCGGGAACAAGGTCCAGCCGGCGCCTGAGCACCATTAAGGTGGCCATGAGGATGGCAAGAACCATGGGAGCGAACGGTGCCGCGCCCAGGCTCCACCACAGCGGGAAGCCGCCCAGCAAAAGGTACATCGGCCATGCAGGAAGGGCTGCACCGGCGCCGAATTCACCACTGGACTCATGGGGTGTTGCCCGCAGGCGAGGCCGGTTTACAAGGCTCAAAGACCTCGTCCCCGCCGCTCGACCGCACCTAATATGGCGGGAGCGGAAACCAGCCGCACCGCCACGAGGAGGGCTGCATACGCACGGAGTTGTTTGGCATCTCTGCTTAGTGCCCGTCTTGCCCAAGTTACTGCTTCCCGGGGGTTCCCGGCGGCAGCATGGGCAAAAGATATTTGTCCTGCTATCCGCGCTGTCCCGCGGCGGGTGGTACGGAACTCCGGAAATTTGGCGAGCAGGTACGTGAGACCCGCCGCAATGTTTTCCCAGTGACCCGAGAAGAAAGACTTCCGGTCCCAATGCACTGTAACCAACGGCTCCTGCACCGACATCACCGGTCCATACCGCGAGGCTCGGAGCAACAGGTCATAATCCTCGCCGTAGGAAGCCGGCAGGTCTTCATCAACCAGGCCTATGTGGCTCATCAGGTCATCCCGCCGGTACAAAAGGCTGGAGGGGTGTATTGCGGTCACGCGTGATTCCAGGAAGTCTTCCATACGCACAGTTGCGGGTGGAACCCGCTCAACAGATTGGGCGCCTGTCTTGATCGTTATTCCTGTGGCCAATGCGACGGCTTCAGGGTGTGCAGCCCACAGTCGCATCTGCAGGTGGAGCTTCGACGGGTCCCATTCGTCGTCGTCGTCGCAAAAGGCCACATACTCTCCCCGTGCTGCCACTATCCCCGTATTCCTGCCTCCGGCGAGCCCTGGGGTCCGCGCATTCCTCATCGTCATGACGCTTCGGAGCGGGTTCGGTGGCACGTCAGCCAGGGGGTCGATGTCCACGCCGTCGAACACCACGACGATCTGCACGGGGCCCTCGTAGTCCTGCCCTTGGATGGACCGCAAGGCTCGTCGCAGGAGTTCGGGCCTGCCGCACGTGGCAATCACGACAGTCACCAGCGGATATTCCGTAGGGTTTTTCATGCTGACATCCCTTCTGTGGCCCTGCTGAGGGCCTGGTACTTTCGCCTGACAGACGCCACAACGACTATCAGCTGGACCAGAAACAAGCCTCCGTAGGCTGCGACGAACACCTGAGGGTTACCCCACAGGAGGAACAACCAGCAAAGGGTTCCAAAATCGGTGGGCAAAACCACCCAGGATCGCAATGCCCCCGCGGGGGCCTGACTGTTATCTGCCCTGCCCCTGAGGAGCTGTTCAGCCAGGATCTGGCTCATAAAGTGGCCTGAGCAGGTCAGCGTGTACGCCAGTGGAAGCCAGATAGTCCAGCTGGGAAGCACATCCATCCGCCAAAACCCCACAAGCACCGCGAGGTGTATCGCCGGCATCCGAACGGAGTCCACAACATGGTCCAGCCACTCTCCTGCCGGGCTGCTGGAACCGGTGAGCCTTGCCACCTGGCCGTCCGCAGAATCAAGGACGTAACCGGCTGCGAGGAGCACTGCTATGACAACACCGAACCATACCGACGCCGGCGCGGCGGCCAAGCCGATGATGCCGGCAGCGGAGAACGCGGCGCTGATCATCGTTACTGCGTTGGCTGAGATTCCCCAGCTTGCGGCAGCTGCTGCGGCGAATCGTGCCAACCGCCTGTTCACCCAACGGGTATAGGCCGGAACTCCATGGCCTGGTTTTTGGGCTGCATTGAGCAGGTACGAAGCCCTGGAATATTCAATGCGGGACCGCAACGGGCGGTGTGCTCCCGTAGCGGATGCGTTGGCCGTCTTGTCGCCACCGGGGCTTGTGTCGCTTCCGGCGCTATCGTGGATGGTCATGGCGCGGTCACCACGGCGGTAGCAGAGAGATCAAAGCTGCTGTCCGGTGTAGCCCTGTAGTTCGAATGCACCTCGGCGCTTATGACGTTCACCCCCGCGGCCAGGGCGGAACCGGGGAGGGTGATCCTAACCGGATTCGCGGTGGCTGTGAAAGTGCGGGGTGCGACTGTGGCATAGCTATTGTTGGTGATTGTTCCCGTCGGCATGTTGACCCGTGACACCTCGGTTCCGTTCAGATAGACAACCACGCCGTCGTCGGCCCGGGTCACGATGTTCACTTCGGTCACCGCGCCTGGGTTATCCACTGTGAAGCTCTTTCGGTAGTGGCTTGACAGCGGCCGAGTCGCTCCCGCGTAGGTCAGGGTGGTGACAGTCCCGGTGCTTCCCCAGCCCAAGGGAGCGGCGCCGGTGTTCCACGTAGAATCATCGAAGCCTGTGGTCTTCCACGCCGGGTCCGGTGCATCCGTGGCAAAGCGGTATTTCCACTCCGCCCCTGCCTTGATCAGCTCCGCAGTGGGCACCGCTTTTGGTGCGGTCACCACTGCGGTGCTTCCGGAGTAGTTGCCGGCGGCGTCCGCGGCCCTCACGGCGTAGCGGCCTGCCGCCAGCGCGGGCACCTTGACGCTGGTCTGGGACGTTGTGGCTATTACGCGGTCCTCACGGATCACGTGGTACATGCTGGTGTCCCCTGATCCCGCTGACCACGTCAGAGTGTCACTCACGTTGTCGCTGGTCACAGTAAGACCTGTGGGCGTCCCTGGGGCAGTGCTGTCCCGTGGCGGGAAGACAGCAAACCCGCCGGCCCACTGGACCGCCCCGTTTGTATTCACGGCGGACACGTGGTCACCGCCGGTCCACACCTTGCCTCGGCTATCTACGAGGGTGGCCCAAGCGCCGTGACCGGTTCGGCCCCTCAGGACCGGGTTGAAGTCCGGAATGTATGAGCCAGTGCGGGCATCCCAGGCCCCTATCAGATTGATACGGTCTGCCAAGGTCCACTGCGTTCCCACATTGCTGAAGGTGAAGGCGTTGGAGTAATTCCAGTGACTGCAGTGGCAGGATCCGTAGACGACGCCGTTTCCTTCGGCGATCCGTTGGAAGTCGCCACCACTCTTGGTGATGTTTCCGGACAGGCGCGCAAAGGTTTGCGGATCAAACGTGAAGAGGCTGTGCTGGGAGCCGCCCAACCAGATTTTGTCCCCAACCTCCTTAATAGCCTGCTGGTAGCTCGTTGCCGAGGAAGGGGTCCAGGTCCAGGCAGGTGTTGCCAGGGGCGCACCGGCCACCGTTTGGACAGCGGCCGCCCGGTTAGCTGCCGCGGTGTTGGAGGCGGAGAAATAGCCCGCCGCGTAGAGCCGTTGACCGTTCGCTGCTGCGTCTACCGCAGCCACCGTGCCATTGAAGGCAGGGTTCCAGCTTGCGTCAGGCGTCCCGTCTGCCACCCGCACCCTCGCACCAGCACGGGCGTAGACGGGGTTGGCTCCGGCTCCGCCCGTAAGGTGGGTAAAGGCTCCCCCCAGATATAGCCAGTCGTTTTTCACGGACAACCCCCGCACTTGCACAACACCACCGGTGAGGCGATTCTCCAGCTGCAGGCGCCAAGCGGGGTCGTTTGCGCCTGTTGCGGGGTCCAAAGAAACGATGCCCGCCGCCGGGGCTCCATTAGATGTGCTGAATTCGCCACCGGCAACAAGGTTGCCGTTAGGAAGAACGGCCAAAGCCTTCACCTGCCCGTTCAGCACCGGCCGGAAACTCCCCAGCCACTCCCCGCTGTCAACGTTGAAGCCGGCAAGATAGGACTGTTCCACCCTGTCCAAACCTTGGGCATCGCGCTGCACGTACCGGAAGTTTCCCGCTACATAGACAGTGTTGCCGATCTGCGCGAAGTCCTGGACCTCGGTGTCCAGCTCTCCGCCGCGCCCGTTAGCCAAGCCCGTCACTCCCCAAACGGAAGCTTGGGCACCATTCTGGGGCAGTGCGCGCTGGGCATAGCCCGGGTACCCGCCATCGCCGACAGCGGGGTAAGTGACGTCAGCCTGCATCAACTTGGGCCGAAGGTACATCTGGGTGAAGGGACGGGCGTTACCTGCACTTGCGCTGGCGGACCACAGGTAGCTGGAGGAGCCCGTTGTGCCGATAGTCGCGCTCCCGAAAGACCAGCCTTGCGTGTAGTTCTGGGCGGCCGCCTCGGTGGTGACCACCCGGTTGAGTCCCTGGTCCGTACCGAAATTGCTGGTGAAGCCTCCGCTGAAGTTTCCGTTTCCAAAGGTGTAGGAGGCCACCTGGTGCTCGGCGCTAAAGGTCCACACCCAGCGGGCGAACTTGTTGATTTTGAACCTGGCTTCCTGCCAGTTGGCTCCGTCTGCAGAAGTGGCCCGCCGCAGGCGGATACCATCCTGAAGGAGACTTGGTGCCGTTCCGTTCAGGAGACCATCAATCACGGTGGAGGAAAGCTGTCGAGGCGCAAAAGCACCCGCTCCCGTAACGGTGGTCCGGACCTGCGCTGGGGTACCCAGACCCTGGTAAAACTCTTTCCAGCCTTCCCGGCCACGGCCGATCAGGACCCACCCGCCGCCGTCGGTTTCCTGATCGCAGTAGAACTGCTCAGGCGCCGGCATCTGCGGGGTCAGCAGCCAGTAGCTGCCGGATGGGGCAGCGGGTGCTGTTTGCTTGATTTCCCAGCATGAGGCCGCAGCCTGAAGCTGTGTTGTCCCATCCCGGACTATCCCTTGTTCCGCTGCCGCTGCCTGAGGCAGGGAGGAGAGCAAAGTGACGGGGAGCAGAGCCGCCGTCAGTGCGGCCGCTATCAGCTTGCAACTCTTTGCGGACAGCGAGCGGAGGCCATTGATAATCATCCGAAGTGCCTTTCCTGACAGCTCAGCACGCAGGCGAGTCGGGGAAGCTGTGGCCGACCACGACCCACGTCCCCTGCTGTTGCTGAATGTCGTATATGTTCACGGCTTTCCGTGTTCCGGCTGGCGCAGCCGCAAGGACAACAACTCCGGCGGCATCCCGGATTTCGATCCCACTTGAGTCGATACAGGTAGAGAAGCGGTGAGTGGGAATACCGCCTACTTTGACCACTTCCACCCGCTCAGTGCCGGTGGCGGTAACGGAACCCGTCTGCACCCATTGGCTGTGCGCGAACTCGTCGAATCTTCCCGTCAGTTCGCCCAGGGCGGCGCCACTGGCAACGCCGGCAAAGTCTGGCATGGGTGGCCGGGCGTTTGGGTCAGGACCGGGCCGCGGGCCCGGTGCTGAAGCCTTGCCGGCGGCTGCCTCGAAGGCAGCACTTGCCCGCCGTAGCTCGGCTATCGGAGCGGCGGGCGTTGCTGGGGCTGCCGGTTGCCGGACCACCGGTTGTTGCGCTGCCTGATTTGGAGCCATCTGGGGACTGACCGCGGCATGGGCATCATTGCCGGCAGCGGGAAGTGCTCCGTTACCGCCATCCGTGGGTGCTTCGAAACGGAGGGTTTGGCGGTCTGCGGCAGCAGCGACAACTGCGGCCTGGGCCCCTGATGACGGAGGTGCTGAAGTTGCAGATACTCCCACTCCCACCAATATGGCGCACCCCGCGACTGCTCCGATCGCCCTGACGAACCGGGGCCGGGAGGAAGCGCCATGTAGGGGTGCTCCTTTGTCGGGTTTCCGCGGTGAGCCTGGTGATGGTCCGCGTTTCATGTCAGCACCTTTCGGCCGTTTCGTAGTCCTTCAGCTAACGCCATTGCGCCACGCTAGGCCCGTCCTGTGCAGCTGATCAAGGCACTTTCGTCCATTTGGGCGAGGTCCCGTGGCTGAAAGAAAAAGACGGGTATAAGGGTCTCCTTTTGCAAGTAGCCGTCCGGGCTTGTGAGTAGGGTTCACAGATTTTCCACGTATGGGAATGGCCGGTTCGGGTTAGTGGCACTCGTGACCGCAAGGCTTCTGCTACCTACGTTGATGGCAGTGGATCCGAAGCTAGTGGATTCTTCAGACTTTCCTCCGAATCAAAGGTTTGTCATGACAGCTATGCCTACCGGCACTCGAAAAGTTGGCGAAAGCGTGGTTCAAGGCCGGGTTGCTTCCGGTTGGCGCTGGAGCAAGAAATTCCATGCCAGGGAAGTGCGGGACAAGCCCGGGACGCCAAGCGACAGCTGGGTGCGCAAGCTTCGTATCATCCTGACCGCCGTGGACGTCGGTTTTATTGCTTGCGCGACAGCGCTCGCGGCAGCAACATTCCCGCACCCGTCCGCCGGCTACGCAGGCACAACTATCGCGATCCTTTGGGTTCTGGGCCTCTGCGCCTACCGGAGCACGGATCCCGGGGTTCTCGGTTCCGGCCAAGACGAGTACAAGAGGGTGGTTACAGCATCGCTCATCACTTTCGTCCTGGTCTCCGTACTCGGCGAATTGCTCCTGCATGGTATTGACCACGGCTTCTTTCTACTCGCCTTCACCAGCGGCTTTGGCGGCCTCTTATGCGGCCGCCTCGTGCTCCGGAGCTGGCTGACCAGGCAAAGAACCGCAGGCCGATGCCTTTCTCGCATGGTTGTCCTCGGCGAGAGGGACGATGTAGAGCAGGTGATGGGAAGAATGCGGGCGAATGCCACCGGCCCTTACCTAGTAGTCGGTGCGGCCATTATCTCCAGGGAAAACACCACCCCCGTCACGGTGGACGGACAGCAGGTTCCCGTGGCCTCTGGCGTCCAGTCGCTGATGCCTTTACTCAGTACCTATAGGCCAGATGCGGTCATGGTTGCAGGCCAGGTGCCAGGAGGCAGCGAATTCGTCCGTGATCTCGCCTGGAGCCTGGAAAAAAGCGGGGTTGGCCTGGTTCTCGCCACCGGCCTCACTAACGTGGCGCCGAACCGGATCCATGCTTGCCAGGCCAGCGGCTTGCCCCTTTTTCAGGTGCAGCTGCCCCGGTACGCCGGCTTCCAACATCTGGTAAAGCGTTTCCTCGATGTTGTGCTCTCCGGCTGCGCCTTGGTGGTGTTGACTCCTGTCTTCGCCGCCCTGGCTTGGCTGATCATCAGGGATAGTCCCGGCCCGGCGATATTCCGCCAGGAACGTGTTGGACGCGCCGAGCAGACCTTCACGATGTACAAGTTCCGCTCCATGGTGGAAACGGCCGAGTCGGAGTTGGCCGGACTTATAGGGCACAACGAAGGCGCGGGCCTGCTCTTTAAGTTGCGGAACGATCCCCGGGTAACGGGTGTAGGTGTGTGGCTTCGGCGCCTCTCACTGGATGAACTGCCGCAACTCTGGAACGTCTTTCGGGGGGATATGAGCCTCGTGGGACCGCGCCCGCCCCTCCCGTCGGAGGTTGCCGCCTATGAAGAGTCGGTGCACCGCCGGCTCTACGTCAAACCGGGGTTAACGGGCCTCTGGCAGGTCAATGGCCGTTCTGACCTGAACTGGAAGGAAAGCGTCCGCCTAGACCTCTACTACGTGGAGAACTGGTCCCTCGCAGGCGACCTGCTGATCATGCTTCAGACAATCAAGGTGCTTCTGAAACCTCACGGCGCGTATTAGCGGTGAAACCAAAACCAATTTCTAAGAGCTTCACTAAAGAAGGGATATTCCCAATGGCGCAAAAAGTCGGGTACGCGGGCGGAGCATTTGATCTTTTTCATATCGGGCACCTCAATCTCTTGAAGCACGCCCGCGGCCAGTGCGATTACCTCGTAGCCGGGGTGGTGGACGACGATCTCGTTGAGCTGCTGAAAGGAAAACGTCCGGTGATTCCGCTGGCTGAACGTTTGGAAATAGTGTCCAGCATCAAGTTTGTTGACGAAGCCCGGCCTGAGGCTTTCCAAGACAAAATAGATACGTGGCGTGAGGTCGGCTTCCATGTCTATTTCAAAGGGGACGATTGGAAGGGCACTCCGCAGGGAATGACCCTGGAACGGCGGTTTGGCGACGTAGGGGTAGAAATCGTCTACTTTCCCTACAGCCTCCAAACCTCAAGCAGCCTGCTCCGGCGCGCCCTGGATGCCCTTACCGGGCAACCCGAGGCGGGCACAGCATCCGCGTTTGGCACGGCCTAGCTCATCTCGCGGGGGACGATGGCCGCCCTTTTGAGGCGCCCGGGCAGGTGGGAACGCCATCGTCCTCCCTAAGAGTCGGTGCCACCGGTGAACTGCGGCTCGCGCTTCTCCTGGAAAGCCCGGAATCCCTCCGCGTAGTCGTCTGTCTTGCAGAGGCGCGCCTGCTCCTCGTTCTCCTCAGTCATGGCTTCCCACAGGCCCAGCCGCTGGTCCCGGATGTGCGCCACCAGCTCCTTGCTGGCAACAAACGCGCCCGTGGCACCGCGAGCCACGCGGCCCACTATCCCCCGCGTCTTCTCCAGCAGCTCGTCCGCCGGCATGGCGCGGCTGAACAGCCCCTGCGCCACCGCCTCGGTGCCGCTGATCAACTCGGCCGTGTAAATCAGGTCCAGGGTCCGGTGCATGCCCAGCCGCTCGGTGAAGTACCAGTGCCCACCCGAATCGAGCGTGGCCCCCAGCTTGGCGAACGGCGACCCGAACTTCGCATTCTCCGCCACGTACACCACGTCCGTGGCCAGCAGCAGCCCCAGCCCCACGCCCAGGCAGGCACCGTGGGCGGCCGCGAACGTGGGAGCCGGGAACGCGCTCATCTTCCTCAGCAGCGGCTCCACCAGCCCGCCCAGGTACGCTGCGGCGTCGTCGCTCTCCGGCGTCACGTTCTGGATGTCCCGGCCGGCGCAGAAGGCACGGCCCTCTCCCCTCAGCAGCAGCGCCCGCACCTCACCGCGGGAGGCGGCGGCGGCAGCGTCGTCGTACGCGTGGGTTAAATCCTTCAGCGCCTGCTCATCCAGCGAGTTCAGCTTGTGCGGTGCGTTCAGGACCACTTCGGCGACGCCGTTGTTGATGGAGAGGGAAATCATTCGGGCTCCTTGGGTTAGACGTCGAAGTCGACGGTGACTTCCTTGCTGGTGGGGTGGCTCTGGCAGGTCAGCACGTACCCCTTGTCCAGCTCATCCTGCTCCAGCGCATAGTTTTCGTCCATGGTCACGCTGCCGGTGACCACCTTGGCCCGGCACGTGCCGCACACTCCTCCGGCGCACGCGAACGGCACGTCCGGGCGGACCCGCAGCGCGGCGTTGAGGATGGACTCGCGGGCGTGGGTGGGGCTGGCCACCTCGCCCTGCAGGCCGTCCAGCTTGAACGTGATCTTGTACGTCTCCTTGGACTCGTCCACCACCACGGGACGGCCCGCGTGCCCCTCCGGCTTGTCCGGTTTGCCGGACGTGAACAGCTCGAAGCGGATATTCTCCGGCTTCACCTCGCGCTCGGCCAGGGTGTCCCGGCACAGCTGCACCAGCTCGAACGGCCCGCACAGGAACCACTCGTCCACATCGTCCGCGTGGATGGCCGTTCCCAGCAGCTGCTGGAGCTTCTCGGCGTCGATCCGTCCGCTCAGCAGCGGCGCGATCCGCTGCTCGCGGGACAGCACGTGGTGGATGGCCAGCCGCTGCGGGTACTTGTCCTTCAGGTCCGCCAGCTCCTCCAGGAACATGACGTCCATGGCGGCCTTGTTCGCGTAGATCAGGTCGAACCGGGCCTCCGGGTTGGCGGCCAGCAGCGTCCGGGCGATGGCGATCACCGGGGTGATGCCGCTGCCGGCAGCGATGGCCACGAAGCTCGCTTCCCCGTGGGAGGCGACGTCCCCCGCCAGCTCCTCCGGATTGTTCATCGAGTTCATGCGGTTCTGCTCCACCGCCTGGCCGTCCCGGCCGTGCCGGGACACAAACGCGCCCATCGGGCTCATGACGTCCAGGGTGTCCCCGGCCTTCAGCTCCGCGTTAGCCCAGGTGGAAAACAGCCCGCCCAGGTCCTTCTTCACCGCCACCCGGATCTCGCTGCTGCCGTCCGCGAAGCTGCGCGGCTCGGCGCAGATGGAGTAGCTGCGGCGCACCTCGTGCAGCTCGCCGGCCTCATCGGGCAGCTTGGTGCGCAGGGCCACGTACTGGCCGGGCAGATAGTCGAACTGGCCGGCGAGCTCTGTGGGGACGTGGAAGGCCACCTCGATGGCGTCCTCGGTGAGCCGGCGCACCTCCTTCACGGCGAGCGTGTGGAAGGACGGACGACGGCGGCCGGTGGCCTGCGCCGTTTCGGCGGCGGTCTGGCGGACAACAGGCATGGGGCTTCCTTACAGCACTTTGAAGTAGTCGAACGGTTCCTTGCAGTCCTGGCACACATACAGCGCTTTGCAGGAGGTGGAGCCGAAGCGGGTGAGTTCCTTGGTGTTCAGGCTGCTGCACTGCGGGCATTTCACGGCCAGGCTGAGGCGGATGGGGCCTGCGTGGCGGGCTGCTCCTGCCGTGCCCGACGGCGGCGCGATGCCGTACTCCTGCAGCTTCTGTTTTCCCGCCTCGGTCATCCAGTCCGTGGTCCAGGCCGGGGCGAGGACCAGGTCCACCTCGACGTCTGGGTAGCCTTCTTTGGCGAACGCTGCTTTGAGGTCGTCGCGGATGGCGTCCATGGCCGGGCAGCCCGAGTAGGTGGGGGTGATGGTGACCCTGACTTTGTTGTCCTGGCCCACCTGCACGTCGCGGAGGATTCCCAGGTCCTCGATGGTGAGCACCGGGATCTCCGGATCGCAGACGGTGGCGGCGATGTCCCAGGCCGTTTGCCGCGGGGTGCGGGTGCGGGTTTCGAAGTCGGAGATGTACATGGCCGCCGTCACCAGCTGGCTCCGGGATGCTCGCGGGCCAGCACCTGCATCTCGGCCAGGAGGTAGCCCAGGTGCTCCGAGTGCCTACCGTGCCGTCCGCCGCCGGGGGCTGCCGGGACGTCCGGCACCTCCAGTTCTGCTTCTTTGAGGACTTCGCCGGTGAGCCGGTCAAAGTCCTCACGCAGGCTGGAAGGCGCGACGGCGGCGCCCGCCTCGGCGAGCCTCTGCGTCAGCTCGTCGTCCTGGAACAGTTCGTTGACGTACGGCCACATCAGGCGCAGGCCATGGATCATCCTTCTTCTTGATTCTTCGGTGCCGCCGGCCAGACGTAGGATCCACTGGGCGCTGTGGTCCCGGTGGTAGTCCACTTCCTTCACGGCCTTCGCGGCGATGGCGGCCAAGGTGGCATCAGTGGATTCTGTGAGCCGGCGGTACAGCTCGAACTGGTAGTAGCTCACGATGAACTGCCGCGCGATGGTCACCGCAAAGTCGCCGTTGGGCTGCTCGAACAGCTCGACACTGCGGAACTCGTGCTCCCGGCGGAAGTAGGCGAGGTCATCCTCGCTCTTCCCCCAGGCGCCGCCGGCGTAGCTGAGGAAACTCCGGGCGTGGCCCAGCTGGTCCAGGGCGATGTTGCCCAGGGCCACGTCCTCCTCCAGTTCGGGGGCGCGGGAAATCCAGTGGCCCAGGCGCTGGGCGAGGATCAGGGCGTCGTCGCCGAGCCGAAGGGCGTACTCCCCGACGTCCTCCGACGGCTTGGCCAGGCCGGTGCGGACCTCAAGCGCGATGTCCTCCGGACGGAGCGCGTTGCCGGGGGTAATTCTTGTTGCGGAGGCGTTGCTGTCGCCGCCTGCCACGCCGGTGGAGATGTCGCCGTGGCCTGTTTCGGTCTTGGAGGCAGGGGTGCTCACAGGTGCTTTACCCCTTCACTCTTGGTGTAATACGTGGCGTGCCGGTAGTCCTTGCCCTGGGGCGACTCGAAGAACGAACCCTTGGCGTCGGGGTCGCTGGCGGCGATGGCCTCCGCGGGGACAACCCAGATGGAGACGCCCTCGTTGCGGCGGGTGTAGAGGTCGCGGGCGTTGCGCAGGGCCATGGCGGCATCCGGCGCGTGCAGGGAGCCTGCATGGACGTGGCTGAGGCCGCGGCTGGACCGGACGAAGACCTCCCAGAGGCCCCAGGCGCCGCGGTCTGCGTGCTTCGCGGCCGGCTGGATCGAGGGAACCTGGTTCTCCGAGGCCGGGGTTGCTGCGGCGGCCGGTGCCGGTGCTGCGGGGGCGGCTGCGGTGTCGGGGCCGGCTGCGGTGTCCGGGCCGGCGGGAACCTTTGCCGCATTGGTGGTGATGTCTGCGGCCGAACTGGCGGGGACTTCCGGGTTGCCGTGCGGACTCATGCTGCGTATTCCTTCGTCGTCATTGACTGCTTTGCCTGCTGTTTTGCTGCGTAAGCGGCAGCTGCCTCGCGGACCCAGGCGCCGTCGTCGTGCGCTTCCCTGCGCCGCTCCAGACGCTGGGCGTTGCAGGGGCCGCGGCCGGCCAGGACTTCCTGGAACTCATGCCAGTCCAGCGGGCCGTGTTCCCACTTCTTGGTGTCCTCGTTGTAGCGGATCTGGTCGTCCGGGAGGGTGAGGCCCAGGACCCTGACCTGCTCCACCATCATGCCTACGAAGCGGCTGCGGAGTTCGTCGTTGCTGAAGCGCTTGATGTTCCAGGCCATGGACTGCTTGGAGTTGGGCGAATCGTCGTCCGGCGGGCCGAACATCATCAGCGACGGGGCGTACCAGCGGTTCACGGCGTCCTGGGCCATCTGCTTCTGCGCCGGGGTGCCGTTGGAGAGTTCCAGGAGGATCTCGAAGCCCTGGCGCTGGTGGAAGGACTCTTCCTTGCAGATGCGGACCATGGCGCGGCCGTAGGGGCCGTAGGAGGCGCGGCAGAGCGGGACCTGGTTGCAGATGGCCGCGCCGTCCACCAGCCAGCCGATGGCACCCATGTCCGCCCAGGTGAGGGCCGGGTAGTTGAAGATGCTCGAGTACCTTGCTTTGCCGGCGATGAGGTCTTCCATCATCTTGTCCCTTGTTTGGCCAAGGGTTTCGGCGGCACTGTAGAGGTACAGTCCGTGGCCGGCCTCGTCCTGGACCTTGGCCATGAGGATGGCCTTGCGCTTCAGGCTGGGGGCGCGGGAAATCCAGTTGGCCTCCGGCTGCATGCCGATGATTTCGGAGTGGGCGTGCTGGGAGATCTGGCGCAGCAGTGTCTTGCGGTAGGGCGCCGGCATCCAGTCCTTGGGCTCGATGCGTGAGTCCTCGGCCATGACCCGGTCAAAGTTGGCCTGGCCGTCCGCCTCCTGGGCCGCGAGCCGGGCCTGCTGCTCCGGATCCTGCTCGCGTGGGGCTGGATCAGCCGGCACTGACTGCAAGTTCTGCGCTGCCATGGTTGCTCCTATGCAAAGACCTACTGGGACGTGCCGAATTATTTACCGACCGTTCGTTCAGGATATGCGGAAGCGTTCCGGACCGTCAAGCGCGTACCCCCTCCCCCTGCGACGCTCCATCACCTCCCGCAGCCTTTTCACCGACGCCCCATCACCTCCTGCGGCCTTTCCCCCGACGCCCCATCACCTGCCGCGGCCTTTCCCCCGACGCCCCATCACCGCGCCACGGGACTAGGGGTTGTCAGCTGGGACTGGGCCGACCCTCGTGGCGGGAAGCTGGAAGAGATGCTGGCAGCGGCAGGCGCGGGCCGGCGTCGTACGCGTTCTGCAGCTGTTGACGCGCGAACCCGCGGTGACACGGACATTTCTTCCGTGACCCGTTTAGTCGCCCGGCCGTCCGCCCACGTTCGGCGGCCGCGGCAATTCCTGCCGGGTTCGCCCGGCCAGTTGACGGTGGGCTACCCCTACGGCGGGCCGCTCTAACCAGCCGGTATAAAGAGTGTCTTTACAAGTTCAGCTATGCCGTTGATCCGAAAGGACTTCAAGTCTTTCGAGATCCTCTGCCGGAGGCTCTGGAGTTGCTGCATCCTCGTCAACTTTGGAACGGTGGCGCCGTCTGCCTGCCAGGACCAGGACGGCAGCCCCTGTCAGCATGGCTGCGACCACTGTGCCGAGAATTGCCGGAAGGTTGGATATGAAGCTGGTCCCCGCGTTGTCAGATGTGGTCTGAGCCGTGGGACCTGTTTCCTTGATCTCTGGCGGTTCCGCTTGGGCGTTGGCTGCAGGCGGCGCGGATACGCGTAGGTCCTGTGCCGGGAAGACTGTCGCGGATTTATCAGCGGTGTTGGTCACGATAACGGACCCGTTGGGAGCGACGGCAAGATGTCCGGGCTTCTGACCGGTGGGCAGGCCGAGAGAAACGCTTGTCCCGCCGGGTTTGATGACCGAGAGACCGTTAGCCGTGTAGAGGACGTAGGCAGTTCCGTCCGCGCCCACTCGAATTTCCTTCGGGCCGCCTGGAACTGCCACGCGGTAGGCGACCGCTGAGTCTCCGGACTTGATTACGGCGACGTCGTTTGCGGTGATGTTGGAGACGTAGACAGCGCCGTCCGGGCCTACCGCGATCCCGTTGGGATCGCCGGATCTGTCAGGTGTCGGCCTGACATCGATCGTCCGTGAAACCCTGTCGGCACCCACAGGAATGACCGAGACGGTCCCATCGTTCTGGTTGGTCACGTAGGCGGTTCCGTCCTGGGCAACGGCTACTCTCCTGGGATTCCCACCGACGGCGATTTCGCGAGCCGGGGCGCCGGCTCCCGGTGGGATGACAGAGACTGTGCCCAGGTATGGGTTTGGAACAAAGACGGTTCCGTCGGTCGCCGCGGCTATGAGGTGGGCGCCGGGACTGAGAGGAATGGTACGCGCCACCGCAGAGGAGCCCTTCGGTATCACGGCGAGTTTTTCCTGTTGCTGGGCGAAATCCCACCCCTCCACAAACAAAGTCCCATCTCCCGACAAAGCCATGCCGGCAGGGCTGAAACCGGTCATCACGGTCCTGACCGGTTTGCTCGACCCCGCAGGAAGAACGCTTACCCCTCCGCCCGGAGAATAATCGCCGATGTAAGCGGTGCCCTCGGCGTCGATAACGACGCTGAGAGGTGTTCCGCCAACATCAACGACATCCCCCGATGCCATCGACGGGCCAGCACCAATCAACAAGATGCTGGCAGCGACGCCCACAGCTATGCCCGCGGTGAACCGCATGCACCTACCCCCAAACCCTGCAAAGAAGAAAAACCCTTCGATGAGCTTACTGAATGAACACAAACGTAATTCCTGGTTTCAGAGCGGACTGCGGGAGAACCGCTAGCAGTTTCTTTTGCCGGACTTCTACGGGCTGCAGCAAGCGACAAATATTCCAGCCGGCCAACTAGAAGCTGGCGAATCTCTCGAATTTCTTGATGTCGTCGATTCTTAGAGCCCAGCAGAACCATATGGCGGCAACGGCGAGCAGCAACACGATCGACCCGGTCGCGATCCTGGTCTGGGCCCGCGGTCGCGCAATAATCGAGACGCCCGCCGCTGCCGAAGACAGCCGTGAGCGTCGCTATGCGGAGGCTCTCAGGGGCTCGAGGGTGGCTAGGACGAGGTCGAGGCCGAAGATGAACTCCTCCGCCGGGTCGTAGCCGGCAGCGACGAGCGCCACGGCGGACTCGTTGAGGTAGGGGAACTCCTCAGGAGGAAGCTGGGGCACGTAAACCTCCTCGACCATGTCCGCGAGCTCGTGGAGCGTGAGCGCGCCTGGTCCGCGCTGCGTCGCAGGGAGACAGTAAAGCGCCCCAGGAGAGCCGGCTCCTGGGGCGCTTCGGGGTGTTGCGGTCAATCAGGCGAGGCACCCGCCCAGCGCGATCGTCCCGTCGATGGCGGCGATGCGGCCAAGGACCACCTTGTACTGGTCCTGCAGGCCGGCGACGACGACCTTCTGGGCGGCGACGGCGTCGCGGTTGACCTTCTTGGCGCTCTCCAGGGTCCGCAGGGTTGCGGACTCGGTGACAATCTTGGCATCGAGAGCGTTCAGGTCGGCCTTGGCGGTGGTCAGGGCCGCCTCCTTGTCGCTGATCGACTTGTTGAGCGTGTTCAGCGAGGTCTGAAGCGGGGCGAGGCGGTTCTGCAGGGACAGGATGGTGTTCTCGGCGGCAGTGATCGAGGTGTTGAGGGTGCCGAGCGTCGTGACCAGCTTGGTGACTTCCCCGTCGAGGCGCGTGACCTCGGCGGTCTCCTTGGCCACCGCGGTGTTGGCAGCGGTCAGGGTGGCCTGCAGGCCC
Organism: Arthrobacter sp. Z1-9; assembly: GCF_054792695.1. Lineage (NCBI taxonomy): Bacteria > Bacillati > Actinomycetota > Actinomycetes > Micrococcales > Micrococcaceae > Arthrobacter > Arthrobacter sp. Z1-9. The sequence goes on from NZ_CP096456.1 coordinate 3,280,763, forward strand.
GGCAGGGCGTCCTCGAGGGCCTTGAGCTCGCCCTGCTTGGTGGTGATCTCCACCTTCGCGGCATCGAGGCCGTCCGTCAGCCCCGGAAGCGCGGCCTCGAGGTCGGCGATCTCGGACTTCTTCGCGGTCACCGCCGCGTTGGCGTTGGTAAGGGCTGTGTTCGCGGCGGTCTGGGCGGCCTTGGCGTCGGCCAGCGCCTCGGTGGCGGAGGTGACAAGAGTGTTGGCACCGGCGAGGCTGGCCTGCAGGCCCGGGAGAGCCTGCTGCAGGTTGCTGGACTCCTGCTGCTTCGCGGACAGCTGCGAGTTGAGCGTGGCCAGCTCGCCCTGCAGCTTGGTGAGGTCACCGTTCAGGGCGGTGATAAGCGCTGTGTTGTCAATGGTCTGCGCCTTGGCCGCGTCGAGCTGTCGGTTGAGTTCCTGGATTTGGGTCTGCAGGCGCTGCTTCTCGGCGTTGTCGTTCGAGTCCTGACGCAGGTTCCGCAGGCGGGCGATCTCGGCCTCGAGTGCCGGCACCGTCGTGCTGGTTCCCGACGTGGCGGTGGCAGCGGCGATCTCGGCCTTTTTGGCGGCGATTTGCGCCTCCTTGGTGAGGATGTCGCCCTTGAGGCCAGCGATCTCAGCGTCCAGCACGGGCTGCCTGGCCTCGATCGTGCTGATCTGCTGGCTCAAGGTGGTGACGCTCTGCTCGGCCAGACGGAGGTTCTCTTCGGCCTTGACGACGGCGGCTGTCGCCGCTGCGGCGGTGGTGTCGGCGGTCTTGGCGGTGGCTTCCAGCCCAGGCAGCGCGGTGCGGGCGTCCGCCAGCTTCTTCTCGGCGGCATCCACGAGGACCTGGGCTGCGTCGCCCTGATTGACCAGCCCGGCCAGCTCCTTCGTCGCGTCCTCGATCGCCTTCAGCTGCGAGTTGACGGCGTTCTGAGCAGTGGTGGCGGCCGCGGTCGCGCTGTTCAGTCGGGTGGTCGCAGTGGCAAGCTCACCCCTCTTGGTGGCAAGGCTGCTCTCAACGCCGGCCTTCTGGGTGTTCAGGCCCGCGAGGGTCTTCTCGGCGTCGGCGAACTGGGTCTGCAGTGGCGTGATCTGGTTGACCAGCGTGGTGTGCTCGCCCTGCAGCGTGGTGAGCGCGACTTCGGCGGCCTTGATGGCCGCGTCCAACGTTGACCGATCCTCAGTCATCTTGGCCAGCGACATCTCAGCGGCGGCGATGTCGCCGTCCAGCTTGGCGTTCGCGGCGTCAAGGTCAGCGATCTGTTTCTCGGCCGCAGCAATTTGCTCGGCGAGGGAGGTCTGGGTCGCAACTAGTGCGGCGCGGTCGGCCTGCAGCTTGGCGATCAGCTCAGCGTTCTGCCGAGCGGCGGCCTTCAGCAGGTTCGGCTGCACCATCCCTCGGTGCCCGAGCTGGTTGGTCACACCGTTGCAGATGCCCGATACAGGGGCGGTCTCGGCCGACACCTGTGGCGCGAGAACCAGCATGCTGGTCAGGACCCCCGGCAGGATGACAGCGCTTGCAACGCGGCGGACAAGGAGGGATTTCGCACTAGTGGCGCGCACAGTTACTCCTGGTGATTTCGCGGTGGGCCCGGTCACGACGGGAGCCAAAGTTTTCTTGCTCATAGTGTTCCTTCGTACAGGCCCGCTGGGGCATGCTGTTTTGGAGTACACCGCGGCATATGCGTTAGGCGGCGCACTAACTTAGACCCGGGGCAAGACTTCCGCGCTTCTACAGAAGCCACCCCGCTTGGCCAAACTCCGCATCTGCTTTACGGCTCCATACAGAATCGCTTCTTAGCCTCAAGATTCAGTCAGTATCTCCTCCGGATGTGCACAATTTCAGGGCTCGGACGTGTCTTATAAACCAAGAGCTTTTCAAGCCACTGTTCCGGGCCCCGGGAGGAGTCGGCGGGTGTGAATCGCAGCCGTAAATGGCGCGGTTTTGCCAGCGCTAAATGGCACCCGGTCGGTTGATAAGTGCTGGTGCGTCCTATAGAACGTTGCCCTAGACATTCGGAGGTCGCGGACGACCAGCGCCGCGGGCTCGCCACTTTCAACCAGCACGTCAGTAGCGCTGTTCCCCCAGACCCGAAGCCGGGCATGAGAAGGGTACATTCTTTGTCAGCCAGGCACTGGTTGGTGTCCTAAGCTGAGAGGGAAACGTCCGGCAGTGGGCGCCTTCATCCCGCACGGTTTTCTGCGGTTGGAGACACTTCCTGAGGACGCGCCATGGACGCTTTACCCTTCCTTACAGAACTGCCGGACGGAATTGCCTCCCGGCTTCAGGACATGGTCCTGGAGACCTCGGACGCTGAGGAGTTCTTTCAGGAACTCGCCGTCTTCTCAGCGTCCCTTCTGTCTCCACCTGATTCGAAAGTGCACTGCAATGTCACCGTGGTGCGCAGGAAAAAGCCTGTCACGGTAGCGTGCAGCAATGCCCGGGCCCGGGTAATGGATGAACTCCAATACGCCTACGGCGACGGGCCGTGCCTGACGGCCATGCGTACCGGGACGACCACGTTCGTCCCGGACGTGTCGCGGGAACACCGGTGGCCTGAGTTCATCCGCGCCGTCGCCAAAAAGGGAATCCAATCAATCTTGGGTGTTCCCCTGCGGTTGGAAGGAGAATCCACAGCTGCGTTGAACATCTACTCCTCGCGGCCACACGGCATTACGGGCGAGGACATCGCCCGCGCCGAGCTGTTCGGTGAACAATCCGCTAAGACCCTCCGGCTGGAACTGCGCCTGACCCGGCTTCAGGACGCAAAGGACAACCTGGAAGCGGCGATGAAGAACCGCACGGTGATTGATGTTGCCGTCGGGGTCATCATGGCCCAGAACCGGTGCAGCCAGGACACCGCGATGACGATCCTGCGGAAGGCGTCCAATTCCCGCAACGCCAAGCTCCGAGACGTCGCGGCAGCAGTCATTGCATCGGCGTCACCAACGGCAAGCCTGCGTACCCACTTCGATGAATAAGCGAAGTGTTACGGGTCAGTAGCCGGTCCGGGACCGCTTCCTGCGGCCCCGAAGCTCTTCTACCGCGAGGCCGAGAAGGTCAAGGTCCAAGGCGCTTGGCTCGTGCATGCCAAACAGCAAGGATTCGAACTCCTCGGACAATGCATTACCGCCGTTGCCAAAATACTGCAGCCAGAGCTCGTAGACGTCGGTCTCGTCTTGTTCAATCATGGATCGCGCTGTCAGTCGTGGATCTTCCACAATGACTACTCTCATTTCGGCGGCCGCGCCGGGTCCAGCACTCGCCGCTCTCCTCGTGTCCCTATTGCCCGGGATCACTCAATCGTTTCATGATGTTCCGAATGAGGCCACCAGCAGTGGACAAAAAATAGAAATCCGGAGTCAAGGCTCCTTCCGTTCTGAAGGATCCCTTGATTCCTTATAGATTGGCACCCATGGAGACCCCGGAAGGCCTGGACGACAACGAGCGGCTGCAGGACCTGGTAGCCGACATGAATGACATCAAGGACCTCCTCGATGGCATGACGGGACTGGCAGCCACCACGCTCACCCAGCTCACGGGGGCCAGGATCGAGTGTTCGATGACCCTGCACCGGCACAAACGCCCGTCCACGATCGCCGGGAGCAGCGACCAGGCCATTTTCCTGGACGGCATCGAACAACGCATCGGTGACGGGCCGTGCCTCCAGGCCCTACGCACCGGGGCTCCGGTCCTGATGCAGGACCTATCAGCGGACCCCCGGTGGCCCACGCTCCGAAGCGAGTTGACGAGCCGGGGCTTCGGCAGCGTCCTAGGTGTCCCTTTGAAGCTGGGACCCAAGGCCTCAGCAGCCCTGGGCTTCTTCGCTGCCGCACCAGGAGCTTTCACTGAAGACATCGTCAAGGATGCAGGCCTTTTCGGAGAGGTCGCCGGCCGGGCACTAAGACTGGGCCTCAGGATCGCTGCCGCTGAACTCCAGTCCAAGGACCTCGCCGCGGCAGTGGGCCGCAGGGCCGCCATCGACATGGCCCGCGGCATCATCATGGCCCAAAACCGCTGCACAGGAGAAGAAGCATTCGAGATGCTCCGAAGCTTCTCCAACACCCGCCACACGACGCTGCACGACGTGGCCCTCGAAGTCATCGCCAACGTCGCAGGAACACCCGGCACCCCCCACTTCGAACTCTGACCAGAGAACCTGTGCTGGGTCGTCAGCTCAGGATTGATCGATTGGTGGACTTGGCCCACCGCGATCACGGCCCGCTGGCCGTTCAGGTCGACCACTCGGTAGGTTTCGTGTTCATTTTGAATCGAGCACCAGCGTGAGCATTCGTAGAAGGCCGTCGCCGTCGCCAGTCGACCAACCGTCTGGGACGGTGACCTCGAAAGGCACGGTGAAGCCGGTGACGAGGTAAGTGCCGGCGTCGATGTCGCCGCTGTCCGGCAGCGGTGGCACCGTGCGAGCCTCCGAAGCCGGAGGGCGGACGGGAGGGAGACGTCGTCGGACTCATACTCGCACCCGCCAAGACTTCCAATCAGTGCGATAGCCACCAAGGGCAAGAGATGGCGCGACCGCTGCACACCGCCTTTCGCACCTTGCCTAATATACCCCCCTGGGGTATTGTTGGTTCTGTCAGTGACATGGTATGTCCCGGCCGGTGCCCTGCACCCGCCCTCACAGCCGTCAACTCCCGCACCCATTGATCCTTCGTCAAGGAATGCAATTACTGACATGCCTAAATCTAAGAATCCCGCCCGAACTTCTTCCGCCTCTTCCTCGGCTCCACAGCAGAGGGCCTTGATACCACTGCTGGTGATCGCAACCGCGCAGCTGATGCTGGTACTGGACGACTCGATCGTAAACATCGCGTTGCCAAGCATTCAGCAAGAGTTGGGGGTGGATCCGGTGCATCTGCCCTGGATCGTGAACGCCTATATCCTCGCGTTCGGCGCCCTGCTGCTCCTGGGCGGGCGGATCGGTGACCTCTACGGACGCCGGCGCGCCCTTCAGGCGGGCCTCGCTATCTTCGTGCTCGCATCACTGGCCGGCGGAATCGGCGTTAACAGCGAAACGCTTATCGCCGCTCGTGCCATCCAGGGGCTGGGAGCGGCGCTGGTCGCCCCGAACGCGCTGGCACTGATTGCCACCACCTTTTCTGAGCGCAAGACCCGGGACGCGGCATTGTCCCTCTACGGTGCGATGTCCGGCCTCGGGATCGTCGTTGGACTGCTGCTCGGCGGCTTCCTCACCGGCACGCTCGGCTGGCGGTGGGTCTTCTTCATCAACGTCCCTATCGGGGTACTCGTTCTCCTTGGCAGCCGAAACCTCGTCGAAGCTGACCGCCATCCCGGGACCCTCGATCTCCGGGGCGCGGTGCTGGGAACAGGCGGCATGGTCGCCCTGGTTTACGCCATCACCCGCTTTGGTGAGGACGGCTTCACCGACCCGTTCGGGCTTGGACTGATCGGGGCCGCAGTTGTGCTGCTTGCAGCATTCATCGCCACCCAAGCGCGCAGCCGCACGCCGCTGGTCCCCCTGAGCCTGTTCCGGGACCGAGGTCGCGCCGGCGCCTACGCGTCAATGCTGCTCCTGGCCATAGGACCCATGGGCACCTTCTACGTGATCACCCTCTACCTCCAGCAGGTCCAGCAGTACAGCGCCCTGCAAACCGGCGTGAGCTGGCTGCCGTTTGCTGCGGGACTGGTGCTTGGTGCAGGTTCTGCTCCCAAGCTGCTGAACCGGGTCGCGCCGCGCTTTGTCGCCGCGGCGGGCGCTCTGCTTAGTGCTTTTGCCGCGTTGTGGTTCTCCTTTATCCAGATCGACTCGAGCTACTGGCTGCAACTTGCACCGGCCATGTTCGTCCTCGCACTCGGGTTCGGCCTCGGCGTCATCGCACTGACGCAAGCGGCGGTTTACCACACGCAGTCACATGAAGCTGGGATCGCGTCTGCTCTGTTGAACTCTGCCCAACAGATAGGTGTCGCTCTTGGTTTGGCCGTTCTGGCCGGAATCGCCGCGACCGTCACCAGCAGTCCCGAGCATGCCAACTTGACCGAAGATGCCCAGTTAGTCGCGGGATACAGCAGCGCGCTCGCCATCGCTACCGGCATGCTCATAGCGGCCGGCATACTGGCTGTCAGCACCTTGCCTTCCAAACCCACTACCCAGACTGATGAAGCACCTGCCCTGGCGGATGTAGGCCAGCCAAGCCACTAACCCCGAAAATTCCCTCTATGTCCGGACAAGAATGGTCGCTTGCCATCCGGAGCTTCTATCTGTGCAGGGCTTTGCCGGTCATACGGTAGGAGACGGTTCCTTCGAGCTGCTTGGGCTCAACCCAGACCTGGAAGCCCTCTGAAGCTTCGTAAAGGGTTCTGGAGGATTGCTCGTCGGATGCAATCCAGATCATGGAGGAATCGGGCATGGCGTCGTCGACGATGCCAGTGCGGATGACTTCGCCATGTTTCTTTATGTCGACCGGGGCGCCGATGAGCCGGGCCCATTCGTGATGGCGATATGGGGTCATATCTTCGTTTCCTCAAGTTGTGACTGTTGGTGGTGTGGAAAGGCGGCCTGTCACTCGCTCAAGCCAAGTGCCTCTGGGATTGGTTCCCCAGAGGCACTTGGTGATGATGCGGAGGGTCGGAGCGCCGGGGTTTTGGCTGACTAGGGGGTGCCGGCCAGGGCGGGTGCGGCCGAGTTTCTGATCCTGATTCGAAGGTTTTCTTCGAATTTTTCGATCTCCGCCAGCCTGCGGAGGACGCCTTCAGCACGCTCGAGGGGTATGACAGCGACGCCGTCATCGTCGGCGGTGATAAGGTCACCGGGATTGACGACGGTGCCGCCGCAGGCAACTGGCACTGAGACGGCTCCGGGTCCGTACTTCGCCGGCCCGGCAGGTGATACGCCGCGGGCCCAGACGGGCAGGCCGAGGTCTTTAATGGCGGCACGGTCCCTTGTCAGTCCGTCGATGACGACACCGGCGATGCCGGCGGCGAGGCAAATTTCTGCCAGGAGGTCACCGAATACGGCCCTAGTTGTTCCTCCGAGCGCGTTGATGACCAGGACATCGCCGGGTTCAGCGTCATCGAGGGCACGATGGATCGCAAGGTTGTCGCCTTCCCGGGTCAGTACCGTCAGTGCCGGACCAACACAGCGGCCGGTGGCCCACTGTGACGCAATGCCGGTGTCCATGAGGTTGAGCCTGTCCATGGCGTCACCCACATTGGCCGTGGGGTACGGCTTCAGGCCCTCAACAAGCCCAGTGACTGTGTTCGTGGGACGGGGGCTGACCGTGAGTGAAGTAGTTGCTGCGTCGATAAACATGTTGTCCCTCAATGACTCGTCTGGTTGGGTTCTGCCGCTTAACACCATCTGCGGGTGTTATGCCTGCGTTGCTGCTGGCGGCCCGACTGGGGGGCACGGCGGTTCTGCGGCTGATTAGGCGGGAGCGGGTGCCGCAATGTTGTTCACGGCGCACTGCGGCCGCTGACCGGCAAGCGCCTCCTGGATCGCCTGCAGGGCACCGGTCCCGGCGGCCAGAAAGGCCTCTTTGCTTTGCCCGGCGACGTGTGGGGTCACGATCAGGTTTGGCACCTCCGCGATCTGAATCTTGGAGTAGGCGATGGGGTCTCTCATGTCCACGGACTCCCCTTCAAGGACATCAAGCCCGGCCCCGCCCAGGTGGCCGTCTTGGAGTGCCTGGGCCAATGCGGGTTCGTCAATGAGTCCTCCGCGGGAGGTGTTGATCAGCACTGATCCTGGCCTCATCCTGGCCAGGGCGTCGGCGTCGATAATGCGCGCCGTCTGGTCGGTCAGTGGCATGTGCAGGCTTAGGACGTCCGAGCCGGCAACAGCCTCATCGAGTGTCGCCGGAGCAGCACCTGCGGCCTCGATGGCCGAATTCTGCACGAAGGGGTCATGGACAAGGACGTGCATGCCGAAGCCTTGGGCGATGGTGGCGACCATGCGGGCGATGTTGCCGAAGCCCAGCAGGCCAAGGGTGCGGCCGTGCAGTTCGAAGCCGTTCATGTGGGGTTTGGCTGCTGCCCATTGCCCGGCGGTGGTCTGGGCGCTTCCGTACGGCACTTTCCTGGCCAGTGAGAGCAGGAGTGCGAAGACGTGCTCGGCGACGGCGCGGCTGTTGCTGCCTGGAGTGGTGGTCACCCAGATGCCGGCGTCGGTGGCCGCGTGGATGTCGACGTTGTCGGTTCCTACCCCGTGGCGGGCGATGATGCGCAGCCTGGGGGAACCTTCAATTTTTTCCCGGTCGAAGCGTTCGGCCCGGAGCAGGACGGCGTCGATATCGGCGCGGATGTCTTCGTAGCGCACAGCATCCGCGCCGTAGCCGAGGTGGACCTGTCCCAGGGTGTGCAGTTCTGCCAGGACATCAGAATGGATCTCGTCGGAGACGTAGAAGGTGGGCATGGTGTTCCTAGCGGTAGAGATGGGATGAGGCGGTCAGGGTGTTGTTGCGTACCGTGCCCAGCAGCACGGCCAGGCCCAGGACACCGAAGATCATCAGCATGTAGGCGGGAATCATGGTGTTGCCCGTATTGCCGATCAGCCAGGTTGCCACGTACGGGGCACCGGCACCGCCGAGTACAGCCCCGACGCTGTGGCCGAACGCGACGCCGCTGTGCCGGACCTCAACGGGGAAGAACTCGGGCATGGCAGCGTAGGTGCCTGCCTGGCAGAGTGCGTAGGGCACCATGCCAAGAAGCAGGCCGAAGATCGCCAGTGACAGCGAACCGGCGTTCATGAGCATGAACGAGGGGAACGTGAGCGCGATGTAGGCGATGTAGGAGGCCGTCAGCAGTCTCTTGCTGCCGATGCGGCTGCCCAGTTGGCCGGCCAGTGGAATCAGCAGCGCCGCGGTGGTGACCGCAATGAGGACGATGGTCGCTGCTTCAGCCTTGCTGAAGTCCAGGACCGTGCTGAAGTAGACGGCCACGTAGACGGTGCCAATGTAGGTGCCGATGTTCTGCACCAGGGCGATAAAGAAGACCTTCGTCAGCCGTGAGCGGTGATTACGGAACAGTTCAACAATCGGGGCCTTAGTCGTCTGGCCCTTGTTGGCGCTCTGGGTGAACTCCGGGCTGTCCTCGATCTTCAACCGCATCACCAGGCACAGGATGCCCAGCGGAATCGCGAGGAGGAACGGGACCCGCCAACCCCAGGATTCCATTTCCGCAGCGGGCACAAAAGACGCAGCCAATGCAGCAACACCTGCAGCGCCGGCCTTGCCAAGGACCCCAACGCTGGGAATGAAGGAGATGTAGAGATTCCGGCGCTCCACCGGAGCCCATTCACGAATATAGGTCGCGGCGCCGCCGATCTCGCCGCCTGCAGAAAGGCCCTGCAGCATCCGAAGCAAGCCCAGCAAGATGGGCGCCCAGATGCCGATCTGCGCGTAGGTGGGCAACAGCGCGGTAAGCCCGGCCGCTCCACTCATCAGGATGACCGAACCGATCAGGCTGGCGCGCCGGCCGTAACGGTCGCCGATGCGCCCGAAGAAGATCGCTCCCAGCGGCCGGACCAGGAAGGCCGTGCCGAAGACCAGGAAGGTGTTCAGCAGCCCCGCTACCGGATCACCGCTGGGGAAGAACACGACGGCAATGGTCGCGGCCACATAACCGAACACGCTGAAGTCGTAGTACTCGATAAAGGTTCCGAACGCGGCAACGCCGGTGGCCTTCTTTGCCTTTTTCAAATGGAGGGCACCCGTCTTTGGCGGGGCGGACTGACTAACTGGGGGCATCTTTGCTCCTATAAAAAATGGGACACTGTCCTAATATGTAGTTAAAGTGTGATGTAGACCATTTCTCCTGTCAAGCGGGGCCTTTAGTCTTCCGCGGCACGTGCAGGGGGTGTCTGACGGTAGCGTGGTGACAGCAGTCCCAGCTCATAGGAGGAGCTGGAGAATCAGGAGATGGTGGGGCCAAGTGAGCGACAGTGCCGTGGCAGGGAACGAGCGCATCGTCGAGGTCCTGCATGCCCTGGTGACCCAGACTGAAGCGAAGGGCGTGCGTGAACTTGCACAGGCCCTTGATGCCAGCCGCAGCACGGTCAACCGCGTCCTGCTGTCCTTGGAAGACCATGGGCTGGCATCTGTCGGTGGGAGCGGAAACTATCAGGCCGGTCCGCGGCTGCGCGTGCTGGGGGCAGCACTGCACGCTCGCCACCCGCTGCTGCAGCATGCCGGGGCCGTTCTGGAACGCCTTGGAGAACGGGCCGACGCCACCGTGCTGGTCGCTCTTCACGACGCACCCCGGCCCCGCGTCGTCGTCGTCGCCTGCCGCCGGCGGCCTGGGCCCATCAAGTATCTTCTGGAGCCCGGTACCGTCCTGCCCCTCCACGCCGGAGCCACGGGCCGCTCCATACTGGGCAGGTTGGGAATCAATGCCCTGGGAGATGAGCCGCTGGAGGCGCACACACCGGATACCGTGACTGAACGGGCCGAACTGGAAAGGCTGCTCGCCGAGGACGCCCGCGCCGGATACACGATCAGCGTAGGACAACAATTCCCCCTGGCCGCCGGCGCCGCAGCGTCGTTCCAATGCCACGGTCTCACGGGATCCGTCTCCATCACCCGGCCCCGCTTCCTCACCCCGGACGAGGACCTGGTCCGCTTCGGGCCCAAGGCCAGGCAAGCCGCGCAAGCAATTGAAGCCGCCTGTGCAGGCCCCGCAATGCCACCGAAATTAGACCCCATCACCTTCCCTGCAGGTTCCACCGCTGTGGAGCGCACCGCCCGCCTCATCACCGCACTGGCAGCCAACCCTCACGGCTTGCCCACCGGCAACGATCTCGCCCGTGGCATCGGAGCCAACATAGCCACCACAAACCGGCTGGTTTCAACTGCTGTAGCCACAGGCCTGGCACTGCACCACCAAGGCACACTGCAACCAGGCCCCCGGCTATTTCACTGGGCAGCCCTTCTGGGCCCTGACATCGACCCCGCCCTCATCGCACGTCCAATTCTTCGTGAACTCGCAAAGGAATCAGGCGAAACTATCGGCCTCATCCAATTCCACGCCGATACCAAAGAAGCGGTAATGACAACCGTCGTGGACGGAGTCAGACCCCTGCATTACGGCCTTGCTTCCGGGGTACCCATCCCCCTCTACGCCGGCGCAGGTGGAAAAGCCATACTCGCCCACTGTCCCCCCAGCGACGTCCGGGCGCTCAAGCTTGAACCCCTGACCGACCGCACACAAACCAATCTACGGGCCCTCGAAAAGGACCTCGAAGACATCCGGGAACGTGGGTGGGCGATCGGTGAAGGTGAACGCATCCCAGACGCTTTCGGCGTGAGCGCGCCCTACTTCATCAACGGAACCATCGCAGGATCCATCACAGCCACGGTCACCAGACTCCGCTTACCAGAAATCGACATTCAGGCACTTGCACGCATGGTTCAACGAGCTTCCCAACAGCTGACGCGGACGCTTTCTACCCCCTAATTGGTGTCGTAATTAAGCGGCTGAGCTCGCCGCCGCGAGACCGAGCGCAACGGTGCCGCCGGCCTGGACGCTGTCGCCGCTCATGGCGCCACCCGGTACACGCGTGCGTCAACGTTGCTGATCACGAGCTCCACGCCGTCTTGCGAGCCCAGCCAGGTTTCCAGCTCGTCGAAGTTGCCTTCGCTGCTGAGGCCCCGGAGCACGAGGCTCGCCTCCGACGAGCGCGTGAGCAGCACCATTGCTCCGGCAGGGTTGTGCCGGGCATAGCCGTAGACGAGAGGGCCGCACGTCGCCGTCGACAGGCCTGCTTCGCACAGTTCGTCGACCGTCCGGTACTTGTGTTCGAGGTATGCCTCGCTGCGCCACGGCGTTGGGTGGGCAGCCGAGATGATGGCCGAGCCGGGTGGCGCAAGACGATGTGCGGCGGCGACCGCGTCGACTTCAGCGTCGGTGAAGACGTCATACCGGGCGTTGCCGAACCGGCCTGTCACGGACATCACGGCCAACAGGAAGCAGGTCAGCGCAAGGCTTCCCGCGGCGAGGCCCGCAGCGGCCCGGGGGGAGCGGCGTGTGCTGCCGTCCTCGGGGAGCAGGACCGAGCACGCCTGCAGGGCGATGAAGGGCAGCGCGAACAGGGAGACGCGGATGAGCATCTCCCCGCCATACGACTGCATGGGGAAGAGCAGCAGCGGGCTGACAGCGAGGAGGACTACCCGGATGTCAAGACGCCCCCTGCGCCAGTCGCGCACGACCCCTGCCGCGGCGAGGGCCCACAGGACGAAGGTCAGAATCATCCGAAGCCGCACCACCAGCACATGCCCAGGGGTTCCGCTCAAGCGGTTGACGACGTTCGCCTCCGTCGCGGCCTGCAGTCCGGCGTCCGCCAGCGGTGGGTGGCCCACGAGGTAGGCGCTGGCGGGGTAGACGAGCCAAAGCGCCAGCACGACCGCGGTGATCAGGGGCAGCCGGCTGGGCCAGACACGTCCGCTCAGGGTGAGGGCAGTGACGGTGATGAGCACCAGGAACGGCGTCAGTTGATGGCTCGCGCAGATGACCGTGATGAGCAGGAGGGTCACCGCGAGGGCGCTCACCCGGTGCCCCGGCCGGTGCTCGGCGGGTGACCGCCCTCGCCACCACTCCGCCAGGTCGGCGCGTCCGAAGCCGAGGAACCTGGGGGTCCGCGCGGCCAACGGGCCGAGGACCAACGCGATGACAACGAGGTACAGGAAGAAGGCGAAGGCCTGGGGAGACAGGTAGTCCTGGTCCTGCCAGTTGCCGAGGCAGAAGATCCAGAGCACGAGCCAGCGCCGGCGCGCATCGCGCGTCAGGTAGCCCGTCAGGACACTCAGGGCAGCGAGCCACAGACCCATGTTAATCACCGGTGCCCACAGGGCAACGGTCACCGGGTCAAGACCTGTCGCCTTAAGCACCGTCGCCAGGAGGGCGAAGAACCCCGGCCAGTTAAAGTAGGCATCGATGTCCGGGTCGATCCCCGGGGTGGTCGAGAGGGCGTCCGCAATGCCGAGGTGCCGGAACGCGACCTCACCGCGTGGTACGTCCGTCACGAAGGATGCGGTGCCGAAGAGCACGAGCACCAGTACCAGCACCAGCCACAACATGACCGGGCGGCGCGCCGGGCCCGCGGCATCTCCGCGCAGCGCCACGACAAAGGCGACGTTCAGGACCAGAAGCCCCACCCAGAACGGGTAGGGCAGGACGGCGATGAGCCCCAGGTCGCTGTTCACGGGCAGTGCCACCGTGGACGCAGCCCAGACCACAAGCGCCAGTGACACTACTCCCGCCAGTGCGCACCCCACGTCGCGGGGCTTCCAGCCTGCCTGGATACGGCTGGAAGTATCAACCACGCTGGCCATCATGACTCCTTAGTGATGCGCCGGAGAACGGCGACTAACCGAAGGCCGACCGCAACGGGGCACGAGTCCGGCGGCCAACCACCGCAGCGCGTCAGCGGATGCGTCGGCGTACCGCTCGCCCAGCAGGCTAAGCAGCGGGTGAGCGAGGAGGACCAGGACGACTGCCGCCAGACCTCCGATGGCGAGCGACCAACGAAGACTCGCCCAGGTTGTCGAGACCAGGCGGTGCGGGTCGCGGACACCTCAGATCTGCTCGTTGAGGACCGACGGCAGCAGCTCCTCGAGATACCGGACAATGTCGTCCGACGCCTCGTCCGCGCTGTACGCGGCAGGTACCTGCAGCAGGTGGCAGGGCCGTCCGTCCAGGGCTTTGCTCAGCACTACCCCTTTCGCGGCGAAGTGCTCGCGCCACGGGACGACGGACGTGGCGGCCAGGCCCGTCACCACATGCTGCGAGAATCCCGCCATCTCGATGTGGAAGTTGCCGAGCATCCGGTCCACCATCCAATCGGTTGTCCGCTCGATAATCCGGGACCGGGAGCCCTCGTAGCGCTCGATGTAGATGGCCGCCGCGAGCGGGGCCGTGGTGGTCACCTCCCGGCCCGGAAACGCGGTCCCGGCATCGACCATGCGGTGCTCCGGGGACCAGCGCCGGGAGAAGTCCGCGAGGCGCGGATACCGGATGACGTACGGATGCACCACCGTGGTGAGGCGCCCAACGCTCTTCGAGAGCTGCGGCGGAACGAGCGGCTTCCGGACACCTTCAAACAGGTGCGGGTAAATGGCCCGGTGGTGCGGCTTGATGAACATCGGCTTCGCGTACCCGAGCAACGTGGCGTCCTCGGAGAGGAAGGCCCAGTCATCGCCCATGAACGACCACCCCTCCCGCCGCATCAGCTTCGCGGCAGTACTCGTCTTACCGGTCCCTCCCGCGGCCGGGAGCGCGATCGCGTGCCCCTTGTACGCCATCGTCGCCGCATGGATCATGCCCGCTCCCCGAGCGACCATGGCGGCATCCAGAACAGGGACCACGGAGGTCAACAGCTCCCCCGGACCGTGGATGCGCCACTGGTTTCCGTCCCTCACGACCTGGAGCTTCTCGGCCTGGAAGCGCACGCCGTTTTCCGTGTACGCGAGCTCGTGCTCAAGCAGACCCGCATCCGGCATTGGCTCCAGTCGGTCATCCACTGTGATGTCTGCCGGCCGTTCGGTGTCAGTAGCGAAACACGCCAACATGCTCCTCAGCTGCGGCGCTGACGGCGCCGCAGCGTCGACACGGAGCGTGATCCGGCCATGGATGTCGAAGTGCAGTGCCTTGGAGTTGGTCTTGGTCTGCTTGTGCATTGATTGTCCCCTGTCTGGGTGGTACGAGCCGGATGCTGCTGATGATGCGGACGGTATTGACGAGCGATGACCCGTTCACCGCACTTCCCGCCACGGAGTAACTCCTGCCAGGATCGGCTGATTCAGGGCCCGTCCAGACACATGCGCAAGCCGCCGCCCCCGCAGATATCCTGCTGACGTACACGCCACGACGGCCACGATGGCAGCCACCCGCCCAGGTCCGGCAGGATCTCCAAGACGCCAGGCATTCAATGCTGAAAGGACTGCCCGGGGCAAGACGCTGCGGACGTATCGGCGCTCCGGACCGAGGGCGCGCTTATGACCTACGACGTCGCTGACCTGGCCCTTCGAGATTCCTTCGGACCAGGACCTTGAAAGCATGTAGCGGATCGTTCCCCTGCTTGCAGGCACATGATGGCGTACCAGAGCGGCGGGCTCATAAACGATGCGGCACCCGGGGGCGCCCATCTTTGACCGAATGCAGATCTCGGTTTCCTCACAACCTAAAGGAATGGAACCGCGCCGGCCCAGAGAGACATTGAAGCCGCCCACTTTCCGTATGACGTCAAGCCGGAACGACATGTTGGCGCCGATCACGTTTCTGACCTCGGAGGCCATCCGTGGCAAGCCCCGGTAGCTGCAGCCGACGATCCAATCCAGCTCTTCACCAAAGTAACCGGGGCGTCCCGCGTCCCAGACTGGTTCCACCCGACCGCCTACTGCGATCACCTCCGGGTCGTCGTACAACGCGATGAGGCGTTCAAGCCAGTCCCGGGCAGCCTCAGCATCATCGTCCAGGAACGCAGTAATGTCGGACCCGGCCACACCCATACCCGTGTTGCGCGCACCGGCGAGTCCCCGGGGGCCGGTGTTTTTGACGATTGTGATGTCATCGACCAATTCGCTCAGCTGCTCGTAGAGACCCTCATTGTGATCGATGACAACAATGACTTCCCTAGGGGCGTAAGTCTGGGCGCGCACGGACTCTATGCCATCGAGCAGCCAATCCCATCGTTCCGCTGTATAGGCACATATGACCACGCTGACGGTGGGGGCATCGCCGTTTGCCATCTCAGCCCGCGGTCAAGAGTGGAAGAACAGTCCGCGGGTCCGTTGGTGTCCGGGGATGGCGCACGTTGGCATAGGTGTACTTCACCCGCCGCAGCAGCTCGGGGCGGGCGCCGGCAGTAGGAGCTTCCCATAGGAGGCACTCGTGCGCCATGGTGTTGAGCACCCGCCAGCCGTCCCGAAAAGTCTGCAGATTTGATGCCCCGGAGATGCGATCCAGTTCAAAGCTGGGGACCTCGGCAATCCGAAGGCCCGCTTTCGCCGCCCTTACTATCAGCTCCGTCTCGATCTCGAATCCGTCGGATTCCAGCTGCAGAACCTCCAGACACTCCCTTCGGAAAGCGATGTAGCCGTAGCAAAGGTCCGAGTAGTTGCTGCGCAGGACCGCGTTGGCCAGTCCAGTCAGCGCACGGTTTCCTGCACGGCGCAACCACGTCAAGTCTTCAGAGCCCCCTCCGGTCACATGCCGGGAGCCTTTGACGAAGTCATAGTCGTGCTGGAGGGGTGAAACAAACCAGCCAATCTCTTGCGGATCCATGCTTCCATCCGCGTCCAGCATGACGATGATGTCGCCTGTTGCTGCAGCAAATCCTGACCGCAGGGCGACGCCCTTGCCCCTTCGCCGCTCATGCACCACCACGACATCCCCACGGACTGCACATGCCACGCTGACCGTGTCATCCGTGGAGCGACCATCAACAATGACCACCTCATCCACATACAAAGGCATACGGCGAAGGACCCATGGGATGTTTTGTGCCTCATTGAGTGTCGGAATAACAACGCTTACAGAAGCTATTTGCGGCGCTACGGCTGGCACTGAAACTGAATTCGGGGACTGGATGGAAATAGACAAAAGTCTCACACCTTGCGTCATTGCACGGAGTCTTATTTAGGCAACGGGACTCCACACTCGACATGGCAGACCCGTCAGCACTTATACGGTGATTGTCAGGTCACGGTGGCCCAGCATTCAGCAGCCTCGACTTTTCCGTACCATGCACAATACGACCTGCTCATGTACTAAGCACTAGTTATGAGTACTCGAATTCACGCCTTAGGTATACCTAGGCTTCCAGTTGCGCTTTAAGGCATTTTGAGAGTCGCCTCTCCCATTATTTTAAGAGAATTCTAAATATGGGAGAGTCGCCTCTCCCATATTGTGAAGAGAATTCCCACTAAGCCAAAAGCGTCACACGTCGCACTCCTGGTTCGCTTCATCCGTAGACAAAGTCATCGCCAACTGCGTCTCGGCAATGAATAGGACACCCCGTCCCAAACGCTTTTCACCTCACGGACAGAAGCCATGGCATGGCCTATGACCAGCACCACTGCATGACCTGACGCCAGGCCCAAGCACACGCCCCGGACGGGCGAGCCTACGGTGGTGAATGCCAATGAACTTGAATGCGCGACGATGGCTTGGCTGGCGGAAGATCCGGAACAGCCGTAACTACCCTTTCCCTATCGAAACGCTCAGCCTACGATGAAGTCTTCGCGGCCTTTCCCAAGGAAAGACCGCGAGGGAAATTGGAACCGATCAGAAAGGAAACTGGCACCATGGCCGACACTCCGAACCCGATCCAGATTCAGAAGTTCCTCGGCGGCGTGGACTATCCCGCAAGCCGTGACGCCCTGCTGTCCAGCGCCAAGGACTCCGGCGCCGACAACAACGTGATCCAGGCCCTCGAAGCCATCCCCGACAAGGAGTACGACAGCCCCACGGCCGTCAGCTCAGCGGTTTCTGACAGCAACTCCTAGACGGGCGTCGCCAGAGGCCGGCGCCGCCGGGTCCGGATCCACCGCTCCGCGGCGCCCATCGCCCGGGTGGCGAACGCCCAGTAGGCGACGCCGACTGCCAGGGAGGCCGCGACCGCCAGGCCCTTGCTGGTCTCCTCCACATGCGGGTAAACGAGCCAGTGCGTCACGTAGGCGTAGAGCGACGCGCTGGCGAGGAGGCCCGTGACGCGGTGCAGGACCCGCGGCACGGGCAAGCTGGGCAGCCAGAGCAACATGAGGAATCCGGCAAGGATCGTGGCGTTGCGGTACTCGTCGTCGAACGTCCCGGGGATGGTCACCAGGGCAAGGAACGTCACGACGGCGCGCTGCCGCAGCGTTTGTGAGGCGGCCGCCGCCCAACCAAGCGCGAACAGCCACAGCACCGGCCCCTGGCCCGGGTACGGCAGGTCGATCACGTCGAAGCGCAGCAACAGGTCCGCGCCGAACAGGACCAGCGGGAAGGTCCACCGCCAGCGGCGCTCGGCGCGCCCCACCGCGGGGATCGCCAGGAGCGCCGTGATGCCGAGCATGATCTGCACCAGCATCTCCACGAACCAGAAACGGGAGAAGTCCGTCCATCCTTCGGGCCCTAGGAGGGAGTTGAGCAGGAACACATTTGCCCAGCTGTAAGTGTCGGTGATGGCAAACGCCAAGCCAATCACCGCAATGCTGGGCACCACGATCCGGGCGACGGTGCGCAGCTGCCGCCACAGCCGGGCCCGGGGTGTGCCGCTCAGTTGGAACCGGGCAAAGTTGAAGCCCGCGACGGCCATCAGCACGTGCGCCATGCCCTGCCACGAGAACCACCCGATATGGGTGGAAATAATGAAGATGATGCCGACGGCGCGCAGCACAATGCCGGTTTCCAGGGGTGCCAGCAGCCGCTTCCGCCAGCTGTTAAACCGTGCACGCACCCAACCCGGGCGGTCAGGTTCGATTGTGCGGCGTTGGGCTTGCGCGAGGTCGCAGAGGGGCACCAGATGCCAGTCGCGGGGAAGGTCCGGGATCGCCCGCTCAAGGCGGACAGAGGCAGCAACATAGGAGAGCGAGTCGCCGCCCAGGGTGACGAACGTGTCGGTGTCGGTGATGTCGTCGCGTTCCAGGACATCGGCGAAGATGCGCCGCACATCGTCCGAAGCCCCGTCGGCCTGCGGGCCGTCGTCGTCGGCCTTGCCCGGGTGCTCATCCTCTCTGGCGAGAGCCAGGACGGCGGGATAGTCCGGCTTGCCGTTGGCCAGCCGCGGGATCGCCGCCACGGGGTGAACCTCGACGGCGGCGCGCGGCACTCCCAGATCCTGCGCGAGCGTTTTGGCAATCAGAGGCAGGTCATGGCTGGATTCCGCAGCGGCGACTATCCGGCCGTCGGTGCCGGCGGCCGCGGCCGAGACGCCCAAATCCCCAAGGATGCGCTCCACTTGGCCGAGGTCCACCCGCAGGCCAACCACCTTCACGAAGCGGCTCCGGCGGCCGACGATCTGGTAGACGCCTTCAGGGGTGCGCCGCGCCAGGTCTCCGGTGTGAAGTTCCGTGACAGTGCGGCCCAACTCAAGATCAGCCGGCGTTTCGGCGTAACCGAGCATCACGTTGGGCCCGGTGTAGACAAGTTCGCGGTCATCCAGCCCGGGAACCGGGGCAAGGTGGAACCGGCCGCCCGGGACGGGCACGCCGATGGCCTCCGGGTGATCTTCAGCAAGGTCAGGCGGCAGGTAGGCCATCCGGGCAGTGGCTTCGGTCTGCCCGTACATCACAAACAGGTCCCACCCGCGGCGGCGGCCGAGCTGTGCATAGGCACGCACCCGCTCCGGGTCCAGGCGCCCTCCGGCCTGGGTGATGTACCGCAGGCTTGGCAGATCCATCTCCGCGAACCCCACGCGCTTTAGGAGATCAAACGTGTACGGCACCGCGGCGAACGACGTCACCCGCTCTTTCCGCACCAGGTCCCAGAAACAGGGGTCAACCACCGAAAGATCGGTGAGCACCACGGACGCACCAGCCAGCAGGTGGCTGTTCACTACCGACATCCCGTAGCAGTAGGACAAGGGAAGCGTGGTGGCGGCCCGGTCCTCGGGACGCAGCTGCAGGTACTCGGCGATCGCCGCCGCATTTGCCTGGACGGCATCGGCGGAGAGCCGGACAAGCTTGGGCGAGCCTGTTGACCCTGAAGTGCTCAACAGCAGTGCGAGTTCCGGGTGCAGGGCATGCCGGGTGCCTTCCCGCCTGACGTCCAGCACGGGCTCACCATCCTGGACCCGCGCCACGACGTCGGGATCGTAGGCCGCGACCAGCGATGCGGAAGCCTGCCCTCCGCCCGTGGGAAGGATCAGCAACGGATGCCCGGATGACAGGGCCGCCAGGTACACCACCAGGGACGGCAGGGAGTTGTCGGCTTCAAGGGCAACCAGGCGGCGCACCGTGCCCAGCGACCGGGCGGTGGCGTCCACCCGGCCGGCGAGTTCGCGGTAACTCAGCGATTCGCCCTCAACATGTACAGCGGTCCGGTCACCGTATCCAGCCAGTCCGGCGGCAAACGAGACACCCGCCAAAACTGGCTCTATAGTCACCGGAGCACTTTAGAAGGTAAACCTTACCTAATTCAAATGGACTACTGCAGGTTGGCGAAATATGGCTGGCTGGCGACCCGAAGCGTAGCCCTGCACGTGTCACTGTAGGATGCAAAAGCACGGCCCGCCCTCCGGAACGGAGGACGGGCCGTGCATGGGGAATCCTAGCGGATTCCTAAAGGTGAGCCTTAGCGGCGGGTGCGGCCGTCGTCGTCGAGCTCGATGTTTTCCTTGCGGACTTCCTCGGTGACGGTGTGCTCGTTGGTCACGGTTTCCTTGTCCAGGCGAACGCGCTCAACGGGGACAGTTTCCTTTTCCACCACGGGGCGCTCCTGGTGCAGGATGACCTCGTGCTCTTCCTCGCTGATGTCGGGACCGTCCAGGGCAGCGCCGATGTTGGCGTCCGTGATGGGCTCGCGCTCCAGGCGGACCTCTTCGCGCTGGACCGGGACGGTGGTGGTGACGTTTTCGGTGACCACGTACTTGCGCAGCCGAGCCCGGCCGACCTCTTCCTTGCGGGTGCCCACGTGGAGCTGCTCCTCGGAGCGGGTCATGGCGTCGTCCGTGGTGGGACCGGAGGTGTCGTGCCCGACAGTTCCGCGGCCCACAGTATCCTCGGCGGTGCCGGTGGCGAAACCGTTGCCGCCGGCGAGGCCGTTGCCGGTGTGCCCGTTGAGGCCGTAGTAGGTGTAAAGGCGGTCTTCCTCTTCCGGCTCGAGGTGGCCGTCCGGGGCGACGCGGGGTGCGTCCTTGACCTTGTCCTTGCTGTGGGCCACAACGATGTCGTTGCCGTCCTGTGAAGCGGCGTCCAGCGGGGCGAACGATTCGTGCGATCCAAAGAGCCCGGTCTTAACCGTGACCCACGTGGGTTCCGAGGTCTGGTCATCAACGTAGATCTGGCCGATGGATCCGATCTTGCTTCCGTCGGAGCCTACGACGTGTCCGCCGGCAGTGGTCAGTGCAGAAAGGTTCTCAGTGCTAATCATGTGTTTCTCCTTTTGTTACTGGTTTGTGCTGCTTGAGGACAAATCTAGAAGCGGTTCCGCGGCGGGCGGGTTTGCCCGGCGCGGAGTTCCTTGGCCTTTCGGGCCTTCAAGACCCGGCTGATGATGCCGGGGAGCAAAGCAAAGAGCAGTTTCTTCATGGCTCAGGTCCTTTGGTTGGGGTCTGGCTGTTGGCTGTCAGCTTTGACGCTTACGGCTGGCGCTCGGCGCCCCGGACCTCGCTGTACGGATCATCGAGATCCCTCAGCGGGACTCCGCCTGCTTCGGTACCCGAGTAGGCCGGACGGGCGGGTTCCCCGTAGATGGTCTCGCCATAGGTCACCGGTGCCGCCACCTGATCCGTGTAGACCGACTCCTCGCCCCACGACGGACCAGCTGGTGCGGCAGCCGTCGACGCGACAACGGGCGGCTGCTCCGGCTTGGGCGGAATGGCCGGCTGTGGCGCCGGCTGCAGACCGCGTGCGAGACGACCCACGAGGATGCCTGCGCCGGCAGCCAGGAGCAGGAACGTCCCCGGCTTGCGGCGGGCGAAGGACTGTACATCCTCCAGCAGCTCCCGGGGGTCCTTGCCTTCCACCCAGGAAGCAACCGAGGACGTGCGGTCCGCAGCCTGCCGGATCAGGTCGCTGGCGATGCCCTTCTGCTCCGGGGCATCTGCCATGTTCTGAAGCTGGCTGGAGATGGTCCGGATGCCATCGGCGGCCTTCTGCTGCTGCGCGCCCGCCTGGTTGCCCAGGCCTGACTTCGCCTCATGCAGGAGGCCCTTTGCGCTGGCTTTTGCCTCGGATGCGACGTTTCCGACTTCGTGCTTCGCGGTCTGCGCCACATTGTGGGCCGCACCGGCCGCCTGCCCGGCGATCTTCGACGTCTCTTCCTTGGCTGCGTCCTTCTTGGTGACGTAGGTTTCCGGCTCTGCGGAAGGATCGGTCGGTGCTGCGTTCCCGTACTGGTCGAGATGGTTACGGGCAGAAGCCTCAGGCCACTGGTTCTCCGTCATCGTCACTCGCTTCCACTGGTTGGCAGCTGGACTTTCAAACCCAGCCTGATGAATTAGTAAGTAAGGTTACTACCTAGATACTAAGCACACTTGCTATCTATCGCGCAAGACGTGCCCGAGGGCACCGGGTGCAGCCGGGGTTCGGAACGACGTCGTATGTTCCTGCCAGGAAAGGTGGCGATCGTTGCCGTGGCGGGCAAGGAAGACGGCGCGCAGAAGACTGTGGCGGACACGCGGCAGGCATTCAACGACGTGTTTCACAACCCCTGCCCAGTGCCGCCGGCCGCTTTGCGGGATAAACTGGACATCTGCCGCCCAGGCGGGTCGCAGCCTTGTGCGGTGCACCTTTTCAAGGTCATTGTTCAGGGCACTACAGGAACGGGGCTGCATGGTCCAGAAACACGGCACGCAGCAAGACAACAACGTGGCCGACGCGCTTCAGGACCTCGTCCTGGGTTCCGCTGACGTGGAGGAACTCCTTACGGAACTTGCCACGATTTCCGCCGCCAGCCTTTCCACCCACACGAGGCTGCTCTGCGGCGTCACACTGATGCGGCGCAAAAAGCCAACCACCGTGGCCACAAGCGACCCCGCGGTACTGCCGCTGGACGAGCTGCAGTACGGCCACGGCGATGGGCCGTGCCTGGCAGCCCTTCGGGAAAAAGCCACGGTGCACGTTCCCGACCTAAGGGACGAGCACCGCTGGCCCCGCTACTGCAGAGCTGCCTGGGCCGAAGGAATCGGATCCATCCTTTCCGTTCCGCTCCCCCTCGAAGGTGAAGCGCATGCCGGGCTCAACCTCTACTCCACCAGCACCCACGCGTTCACGGGCGAAGACATCGACAAAGCCGAGGCGTACGCCATCCAGGCTTCCAAAGCCCTGCGGATGGCCGTCCGGGTGGCGCAGCTGGTGGATGACCGCAATCACCTTGCAGCAGCGATGGAGTCACGCACCACCATCGATATCGCCGTCGGGGCGATCATGGCGCAAAACCGCTGCAGCCAGGAAACGGCCATGAAGATCCTCCGCATCGCTTCCAGCACCCGCAATACCAAGCTCCGTGATGTCGCGGCGTCCATTGTCGCGTCCGTTTCACAGGACCCGAACGTGTTGACGCATTTCGACTACTGATCAGGTATCACGTACTTCGCCTTGACGCCGCTATACCGTCAGGTCCCTTTCGCGGACCAGGCGGCTGGCGGCACCTGCCGCCGTGATGGCGACGGCGGCCATCACCAGAGCGCCCTCCGGGTGGAAGGCTTCAACGGGCATGGCTGAAGAATGCCGGAAAGGGCTCAAATCCTGAAGCCATTCCGGCAGGCCGAGCAGTTCCCCGAATTGTCCCAGGACCAGCGCGATGGCCAGGGCGCCCCAGCCAACGGCACTGCTCCAACGGGGCGCCAGGGCGAACACAAGAACGGTCACGGCCGGGAACACGAGCGCCGCCGGGACGTGCGCCAGCGCGGCCGCAAAAACTGTGCCGGGGCTGCTCCCCCCAGCCTGCGCCAGGGCGGACACGACGGCGGCCGAGGCTCCGGCTGCAGCGGCAACGGCCGTCGTCGAAATTGCGGCAACGGCGAGGGTACCTGCCAGCCAGCGCATTCGCGACACCGGCACGGCCAGGAGCAGTTCGGCCCGCCCTTCTGCCTCGTCCGCCCTGAGCCGGAGCACCGCCTCGATGCCGGCGGCAGCGGCCAGGATCCCGGCGATGCCCAGCATGGCTGTGGTGAAGAGGTCAATAATGCCCGCGTCGCCTGGAACGATGCGGTTTAGCAGTTCCGCTACGGACGGGTTTCCTTCCAATGCGTCCCGAACCACCGGGCCCAGGCCTCCCGCCACGGCCCCCAGCGCAGCGGTGGTGAAGCACCAGCTGGCCAGGCTTCCACGCTGCAGCCGCCAGGCCAGTCCCAGCATCGACGCCAGGCCGGCGCCCGCCCGTTCCGGGCCCGACTCAACCCCAGCGATGTAGCTGGCGCCCAGGTCCCTGCCGTTGCGGATCACAACGGCAGCCCCTGCCAGGACTACTGTCCCGGCGCCGATAACCAGCAACGGCAGCGTGTCCGTCTCGGTGAAGGGCCGGATGCGCTGGCCCCAGCCGATGGGTGAGAACAGCGAGGGCCAGGCGGCGGTGACGTGCAGCAGCGATGGGTCGGCGGTGCCCAGGGCGTCGCCGACCCCGCGGACCAGGTAGGCGCCACCCACCAGCGCCGCGGCTGTACCGTTGGCACTTCTGGCGGAGGGCATGACCTGTGCCACCAGCGCGGCGGCCGCCATGAAGAACAGGCCCACGGCGCCAACAGCTGACCCCGCCATAAACGATCCTGGTACCGGCAGGCTGGCTCCGATGAATCCGGCGGCCACAACCAGGGCGAGGACCACGTTGGCGCACGTGCCGAGGAGCAGGGTGGCGTACAGGGACGTCACCCGGGTGACCCGGGTGGAACCGACCAGCTCAAACCTGCCCTGGTCCTCATCCGCACGGGTATGCCGGACCACCAGGAACACACTCATTAGCCCTGCCAGCACAGCCGTGAACGAATAGCCTTGGAAGAAGGTGACCGCTCCGGAACCGATGCCGTCCGGAAGCCCCCGGAGGAACAGGAACGCCGGACTGGCCGCAGCCACGGAAATCAGGGCGGCCCGCTCGGTCTCCCCGGCAAACTGTGTGGTGACGGCGGTGGCGGCCGCGTAGCCAAGACCGGCGATGCCCAGGATCCACACCGCGAGGATTCCGCGGTCCCTGCGTGCCTCGAGCAGGGCCAGCCGAAGGACGGCACGCATCACTTCACCTGGCTCTTGTGGTTCTTGTTGCTTGCCTGCCCGCCGGCCTGCACGCCGTAGTGGCGCATGAACAGCTCCTCCAGGGAAGGAGGCGCGGCAGTGACGCCCGTGATGCCGGCTGTAGCCAAGGCATCCAGGACGTAGCCCAGGTCCGCTGCATCGGCGTCGAACTCCATGGCCGTCCCGTTGACGCGGAGGTCGTGGATGCCCCGCCATGTTGCCACAACCTCCGGTTTCACCGCCGCCGTGATCCGAAAGCGGGTGCGGGTGAGGTGCCGGAGTTCGGCCAGGGTCCCCGATTCCACGGCCACTCCGGCCCGGATGATGGTTACCCTGTCACAAAGTTGTTCCACCTCGGCCAAAATGTGGCTGGACAGCAGCACCGTGGCCCCTTCGGCGGTGACCCGGCGTACGTGCCGGCGGAAAACAGCGTCCATGACGGGGTCCAGGCCCGAGCTCGGCTCGTCCAGCAGATAGAGTCTGGCCGGGCGGGAGAAGGCCGCGATCAGGGCAGCCTTCTGCCGGTTGCCTTTGGAGTAGGTCCGAGCCTTTTTTCGTGGATCGAAATCGAACTCGTCAATCAGCTGCCTGCGCAGGCCTTCATCCGCACCGCCCCGCAGCCGGGCGATCAGGTCGATGACCTCGCCGCCGGTCAGGTTGGGCCAGAGCGTCACGTCCCCGGGCACGTAGGCAACATCCCTGTGCGCCCGCACTGGCTGAGCCCACGGATCGACGCCAAACACCCGGGCCGTACCCGATGTTGGCCGGATTAGTCCCAAAAGGATCCGGAGGGTGGTGGACTTCCCTGCCCCGTTGGGCCCTAGGAAACCGTGGACCTCACCGGGCATGACGGACAGGTCCAGACCGGCAAGCGCGGCCGTCCGCCCGAAGTCCTTGGCGAGGTGTGAAGTGTTGATGACGGGAGATGAGTCCGCATGCATGGCCGTTCCTTGGTCGCAATATCACGCCAAGGCGGTTGCCATGGCGTGCCGCAGGCGCTTCCGCGTGCGGGCCGACCAGGCTTCCCGGCTCTCCGGTGGACATTTTACAAGTGGGGCATGAGATGCGGAAGGGGCTGCGCTGCGCGGGACTTAACGCCTGTATGACGGAATACCCGCCGGAGCAGCGCGCTCCCGTGGCAGAATATGCGCATGAATGCAGATAGCAGCGCTTGCTCGCTGAGTGCCGACAGCCAGTACGTGGAGCTCGCCGTGGAAGTCTTCGCGATGCTCGCCGACGCCACCCGGGTGCGCATTATCCTGGCCCTGCGCGACGGCGAGATGGCAGTGGGTGCCCTGGCCGACGTCGTCGGAAAATCACCGGCGGCGGTATCGCAGCACCTTGCCAAAATGCGGCTGGCCCGAATGGTCTCCACCCGGCAGGACGGCACTAAAGTTCTGTACCGGTTGGAGAACGAGCACGCACGCCAGCTGGTAGTTGACGCGGTTTTCCAAGCTGAGCACGCCCTTGGAGGAGAGCCGGCGCACCACCGCCGCGACCGGAAGGCGGCATCATGAGCAGCCCCGGGCACGCCCACCAGCACGCAGAACCAGCCCCCGGGCACGACCACGACCACGGGCATGGGCACGGGCACGGGCACGACCATGAGCACGAGCATGAGCATGGCCACGGGCACGGGCACGAGCATGACCACGAGCACAGCCACCATCACCACAGCGGATTCAAGGGCTGGCTGGTGGAACTCTTTGTTCCCCACACGCACGACGCCGCCGACTCCATCGACGACGCCATGGAGGCCAGCGTAGAAGGCGTGCGGGCCCTGAAAATCAGCCTTTTCCTTCTCCTACTGACCACCGTCCTGCAGTTTATGGTGGTCCTGGTCAGCGGTTCCGTGGCGCTGCTGGCCGATACCATCCACAATTTTTCGGATGCCCTGACGGCTGTCCCGCTGTGGATCGCATTCATCCTGGGCCGGCGTGCCGCCACTCGCCGCTACACCTACGGCTTCGGCCGGGCGGAGGACCTCGCCGGGCTGTTCATCGTCGCCGTCGTTGCCCTGTCCGCCGTCGTCGCAGCCTGGCAATCCGTGGACCGTCTCCTGCACCCCCAGCCGCTGAGCAACCTATGGTGGGTCTTCGCCGCGGGCCTGATCGGATTTGCCGGGAACGAAGCAGTTGCCGTCTACCGCATCAGGGTGGGCCGCCGGATCGGCTCCGCCGCGCTGGTTGCCGACGGCGTGCACGCCCGCACGGACGGCTTCACCTCCCTGGCCGTGGTACTCGGCGCCGTAGGCGTCATGCTGGGTTTCCCCCTTGCGGACCCCATCGTCGGCCTGCTCATCTCCGCAGCCATCCTCGTCCTTTTATGGGGAACGGTCCGCAGCATCGGGCGGCGGCTGATGGACGGGATCGAGCCGGACCTTCTGGAGACGGCGCAAAAGGCCCTCGAGGGCAGCCCGGGAGTACTGGCAGTGCCGCGCCTGCAGCTGCGGTGGTCGGGCCACCGCCTGCAGGGCGCCGCCACTTTGCTGGTGGACGACGGCGCCACCCTGGCTGCCGCTGAACAGGTCACCGAAGTAGCCGGGCACCGCCTGAGGCGTGCCGTGCCCAAAATCGACGACATGGTGCTCGTGCCGCAACGCTTCGCTGAAACAGAGGCCAGCCGGGCCGGACAACCGTAGGGCGGAAGAGGTGGCAGGCCGGCTGCCAAAAAAGTTTTTCAATACTGACCCATCCTTTGCCGGTATGGCTTCGAACCGCTAAAGCGGGACCTCCCCTAGCAGGTTCGCAGAGCCGTAAACCGACCAGAAGGAGCCAAAACATGAGCGTTTCGAACTACACCCGCTTCCTCTCGGAATGCTTCGTGCAGGACTCAGGAAGGCAACCGGCCCTTCGTGAAGACGAGATCTACGGGGTGTACGTCAGCTGGTGCCTGCTCAACGGCGAGCAACCCGGCGCCACCACTTCCCTGTGGGCAGCCCTGGACCAGCGGGGACATTCAAAACAGCACCGCAACACCGGCCGTCATGAATGGCCGGGACTGGCGATGAGGGGCCCGGCAGCGGTGGACTACATCCTCTCAAGCCAGCCCAGCCTGGTCTGACCCGGAACCTGATTGCTGATTGCCCGAAACCTGATCGCCGAAACAGGCCCAACCAAAACGCTGTTTCGCGAACGTTAAGGGCCGCCTGCCTGGGCCGCTAGGCTGAACTGATGGCCTTCCTCGATGCCCTGGCGCCCACCTTCGCGGCCGTGGGCATCCTGATGCTGCTCACCGTCGCGGTGCTCCGGGGCTCCCACACGCCGTCGTACCTTGCGCCGGCGCTGGCCATCCTCCGCGGCGCCGCCCAGCTGGCGCTCATCAGCCTGGTTCTGGGCGGCATCATCGCTGATCCGCTGTGGGTGGCCGTGGCGCTGGTGGTGATGTTCACCGTGGCTACGGTGACGGCAACGCGCCGGCTGACGTGGGGCTGGCGGCGCTTTGCAACGGTGTCGGCCACCATGGCCCTCGGCATCGTGGTGACCCTCGCCGTCGTCTTCGGCACCGGAGCCGTGGCGCCCGAGCCCCGCTACGTCCTGGCGGTGGGCGGGATCGTGATCGGCAACTGCATGACCATCGCCGCGCTTGCCGGGCACCGCTTTTATGAGGCCGTCCGTGAGCAGTGGGACCAGGTGGAAGGCTGGCTCGCCCTGGGGGCCACCGCCCCGCGGGCCACCCTTACCCAAGCCCGCTACTCGGTGCACGCAGCCCTGATCCCCTCCACTGACCAGACCAAAACCACCGGCCTGGTCACCCTGCCCGGCGCCTTCGTGGGCGCGATCTTCGGCGGCGCCTCCCCGTTGGAAGCCGGCCGGTTCCAGGTGATAGTCCTGGCGTCCATCATGGCGGCGGGCGCCATCACCGCCGTCGCGCTTCTCCGTTCGCTGGGCGCGGTGCGCGTGCGGCCCGAGCCGCTCTAGACGGCTGCCGCATCCGGACTAACCGCTGCCGGACTAACCGCTGCCGGCAAGGAAGGCTTGGATTTCCTCCGCCATGCGCTTGGACTGGGTCCAGTGGAGATAGTGCCCGGCCTCCAGCGTGACGATTTTATGCCGCCGGACGTTCTTCAGCAGGTTCTGCGCAGCGGATGTTTTAGTGGCTGCCGAATCGGTATCCTCCCCGGCAACAAAGGCCAACACCGGCAGGTCATCGGGATAGGTGACGCCCCTCAATGCCGCCGCGTTGTTTGCTATCCGGGCTGTTTCGTCCGCCACTGCCGGATTGCCGTAGTTCCAGCTGGTCATCAGGCGCATCCGGTGCAGCTCGTCATCCGTGTACGCGTCGCTTGCCGGGTCCACGAAACCCGGGGCGACGGCCGCGACCGCGCGCACTATCCCGGTGACGGCCAGGGCCCGTTCCCAGTTGATGCCCGGCTCCGGGTCCGGAACCGGCTGGTCCCCGGGTTTCGGTATGGTCGCATCGATGCCGACGACGGCGGACACTTCCGTTGGGTACCGGTTCGCGTAGTCGAGCATGTAGAAGCCGGCGATGGAGTGCCCTGCCAGGACGTAGGGCTGCTTGACCTGCAGCTTGGCCAGGACCTCGTGAAGTTCGGTGCTGATGTTCTCGTTGGTCCGCGGCGGGGCTTCCATGTCGCTGTAGCCGTACCCGAACCCCTCGACGGCGATGACGTCGAAGCCGCTGAGTTCGCGGGCCAAAGGAGCGAAGTCCAAGCCGGGCGCCGGGGTTCCCAGCCCGCTAAGCAGGACAATCGGCTGGCCCTCTTCCTGCCCGTTCCGGTACACGTTCAGGGAACCGCTGCCTACGACGATACGTTCGCCGTAGGCAGCCATGCCCGATTTCTCCGTCGACTCCAGGACCAGGTTGACCACCGTGGAGACGAGGATCAGCCCCAGGATGACCAGCGCGGCGAGGCCGGCGCGGCGCCAACCGCGCCGGGGCTTCTTCCGCGCACCGGAATCCGTCCTCTCTGAGGACCCGGAAGCTGTCCGGGGAGATGGACGCATGATGGACCTTTCGCCAGAATCAGCCTCCGGCCTCAACCGGCCAATTCAGGCAGGCTTGGCGAAGGTGGCCGCACTCATGATTTCGTAGCCAACAAATGTCTCATCGCCTTCCACCCAGGCATCGTGGCCGGCAGGAATAGTGTAAGCGTTGCCGGGGCTGATGGTGGCCTGTGTGCCGTCCACCATCCGCACCGTCAGCGTCCCGGCGGCGCAGATTCCCACGTGGTTGACCTGGCAGCTGTCGGTATGGACCACGGTCTTGACCGTCTCGGACCACTTCCAGCCCGGCTCAAAAGTAAACCTGCCCAAGGTGGTGTCTCCGATGTTCACAACATCCACCTGGGTCTTCGGCGGGCGGCGTTTTTCATCCGGTTCGTCGAATGACTTTGCTTCAAGGGCTCTGATTGAATCTCCGGCCATTTCGTTTTCTCCTGACAGGGAGTGGGTGGAACTGTTCATCCGGAGCGCCCAGAGAACTCCGGGAAAGTTGGTCGGCCGTTTGCGCAAGCCGCCGAACGCCGGCCAACACACGGGCAACTAGCGCTATCAGGGTGCGCTCAGGAGTGCGCCGTGTCAATATGCCTTAGTCGCGGTCCGCCTCAACCCACACGGTGCAATCGACCGCGTCCGCCACCACGGCTTCCAAATTCCCCGCGCGATGGATCACCTCCAGCTGCCGGACGGCTCCCGTGCCGGCGGCGAGCAGACCGTCTATCAATTCCTCCACCCTATCCAGGTCCCCGATGTCCTCCAGCGCCTCCCGGATATGGTTCACCAGGGCATTGACGACGGCGATCGCCGGCCCCGGGCGGCTGGTCACCGGATCCAGCAGTTCCCCGCGCAGTCCCCACCGGCTGGCCTTCCACCCGGCCAGCCGCAGGAGCGTCGCCGGCACGGGGACCGGGTCTATGCCCTGCCGCCACTCCCGTGCAGCGGTCTCCACCAGTCCGCGGGCGATGCCGGCCAGCAGCACCGTGTTCTCCGGCCGCAGGCACACATCTGCGATCCTGATTTCCACAGTGGGATAGTGGCGGGAAAGCCGGGCATCGAAGTAGATCATCCCCTCGTCCAATGCCACGCCGGTGCTGACCATGTCGTACACCAGTTGGTGGTAAGCATCCGGCGAACCCAGGATGTCCAGCGGCCCGGCGGACGGCCACCGGCTCCACACCTGCGAGCGGTAGCTGGCATAACCACTGTTCTGTCCGTGCCAGAACGGCGAATTGGCGCTCAACGCGCTCAGGACCGGCAGCCAGATTCGCATCCGGTCCAGCACGGCCACGCCCTCCTCGTCCGACTCCACGGAAACGTGGATGTGGCAACCACAGGTGAGCTGTTCCCTGGCCGTTAGCCCGTACTCCTCCGTCATGGCCAGGAAACGGCGGAGTTGCACCGGGTGGGGATCGGAAGGCAGCGGGGATGTTCCCAGGGCTGCAACCCGGGCTCCTATGTCCCGCGCCGCCCTGTCGGCGATGGCCCGCCCCCGAATGATGTCCGCCTCCAGTGCCGCCATGGTGGAATGCGGGGGCGTGACAACCTCGATCATCTCCTGTTGGAACTCGGCGGTCAGGACGGGACCGGAAGCGGAGTCCATCGGACGCACGTACAGGTCCCAGAGAGCGCCGGCCATGGGCACGGCCTCACCCGTTTCCGGGCTCACCAGGAGCAATTCCTCCTCAATGCCGAACGTCCGCAGCCGCCCTGCGGCACCGGGCTCCGAAACGCCCGCGCCGCTCTCCATGGCATCCCCGTCCGTGGCACCTGTGGTGCCTGCTGCTCCTGAGCCGTCCATCGCCGTCGTCCTTTGTCATTCCATCCTTGCAAGCCCATCCCAGAAGCACGCAAGCGTGACGGCGCCGTTGACCAGGACTTCGAGGTTGGCGCTTTCGTCGCTGTCATGCCAGTGGTCCTCCACAAGGCCCGTCCCGAAGAACAGGACCGGGGCGTCCAGTGACCGGCTGA
This sequence comes from Arthrobacter sp. Z1-9, assembly GCF_054792695.1. Lineage (NCBI taxonomy): Bacteria > Bacillati > Actinomycetota > Actinomycetes > Micrococcales > Micrococcaceae > Arthrobacter > Arthrobacter sp. Z1-9. The sequence goes on from NZ_CP096456.1 coordinate 3,312,516, forward strand.
GCAGCGCGGCAGGGCCCCCGCCGGCGTTGCCCATCCTGCCAACCTCCTTGGAGCGGAAGCCTTTGGCCATGGCCCTTTCCAGGGCGGAAACCGCGGGGTGGTCCGGGGTCCGGTACGGTTCCTGGGCCGTCTCGAGATCCACGCTGAGCGTATGGCCGTAGTTCTCCCCCACCGAGTCCTGGACCCATTGCCGGATCTGCTCGGCCACTTTCTCCACCCGCTGCCCCGCCACGGTCCGAAAGCTCAGGTCCACGGAGGCCACGGACGGAACAGCCGCACTCGAAAGCCCGACAGGATCGCCGGCAACCAGCGCGGTGATCTCCACGGCCGGGCGGAGCCACAGGCGTTCCGGGACCGTATAGCCCCGCTCGCCCGTGATGCTTCCCGTCTCCGAGCGCTCCACCCAGTCCTCTTCGGTGAACGGCAGGCGTGCGAGCGCCTCCCGAAAGTCCTCCGGCACCGCGGCAATATCGTCATAGAATCCCTGGATGGCGATCCGGCCATCTTCGTCGTGAAGACCTGCCAGCAGCCTGCTCAGTTCAAAGGCGGGATTGGGGACGGCACCGGAAACGGCGCCGCTGTGAACGTCCACCTCAGGACCGGTCAGCTCCAGGTGCGCGCTGATCATCCCGCGCAGGCTCAGGCACAGCGCCGGATGGTCCGCGCGGAACAGAAGGGTGTCCGAGAAGACCACCAGGTCCGCCTGCAGCCGGTCCGCCTGCTCCTCCAGCAACTGGGCAAGATGCGGCGAACCGCCCTCCTCCTCCCCCTCGACCAGGTACTTCAGGTTGATGGCGGGTGCCGCTCGTGCCGAGTCCGGCGGTTCAGGGGAAGGGAAGTGAGAGAGCGTTTCGGTTTTGGCGCCGGAAGGTGATGGAGCGTTTGCGTTTTGGGCCCCGGAAGTGATGGAGCGTTCGGGTTTTAGGCCCGTTAAGTGAGAGAGCGTTTCGGTTTCGGCGTCCGTAGGTGATGGAGCGTTTGGGTTTTGGGCCCCGGAAGTGAGAGAGCGTTGGGACTGCTGGGCCAGGTGCGCGCGGATCCCCCAAAGGTGGGCCAGGACCTGCCCCTTGGCGTCCGAGCTGCCCCGCCCGAACAATCTGCCGTCCCGCACCACCGGTTCGAAGGGGGCGGTCTGGTCCCACTGTTGGGGATTGGCCACCCGCACATCGTGGTGGCTGTACACCAGGACGGTGGGGGCGCCGGGCGCCTCGCACCATTCGGCGTACACCGCGTGGGACTCCCCGGTGGGCAGCACCTCCACCACCGGGAAGCCCACGTCGCGGAAGGCCGCCGCCAGCCAGTTGGCCGAGCGGAGCAGGTCCTGGGCGTGCTCCGGATCCCCCAGCACGCCGGGCACGCGCACCCACTCAGCCAGCTGGCCCTCCAACTCAGCCTGATGGGCCCGGACGAAGGCGTGAAGGTCCGCGCCGCCGTCGTCCTTCACGCCTTCGTCGTTTACATCATCGTCCTTCACGCCGGTGTCATCGCGCGCGTGCAGGCCCGGGCCCTCGTGACCCGGGCCGTCGTGTCCCTCCAGCCCGTGATATTGCTCCACGGCTTACCGGGGCTGGGCGGGGTTGGTGGGATCGCCCTGTGAAGGCGGGTTGATAGGTGGCCCCGGCACGCTGGCAGTCTGGGGTGTGTCCGGCTGGCCGGTGTTCACTTCCGGCGTGCTGGGCGCCTGCGGTCCGCGGGGAACGGCGCCGCCCTGCAGGTCATGCAGCCTCTTTTCGAGGATCTGCATGATGGGCAGGCGGTTCCCGTGGGCCTTCTCGTACGTAATCAGCTGCGCCATCTGCGCCTCATCCAGTCCGGAGATGCGTGACGGCAGGGTCCCCACCGGCAAGTGGTCGTAGTCGGGCAGCGGCAGTTCCTTGTGCAGGGGTACTTCGTTCATCGTTGTTCAGCTCCTTCTTCCAGTGAGTTCAGCAAGTCGGCGCAGGCCTGTTCGCAGCGCCGGCACGCTTCCGCGCAGACCTGGCAGTGGTCATGCATGTCGGCGTGCTTATCGCACTCCTCCGCGCAGGCCCTGCAGGCAGCGCGGCAGGCTTCGAGCAACGCCCGGGTGACGCTGCCGTTATAGCCGGTATGCCGGGAGAGCACGTTTCCTGTTGTTGCACAGATATCAGCGCAGTCCAGGTCAGTCCCGATACAGCTGACCAGCTCCGCCACCATGTCCTCACTGAGGCAGGCGTCGGCGCAGGCAGTGCAGGTCTGCGCGCATTCGAAACAGGCACCGATGCATTCAGCCAGTTTGGCTTTGTTGAACTCATCCAGCCCTTTGGGGTGGGCGTCCATCATGGCCCGGATATGCGTCATTCCACTCTCCTTCCCTGGCTGGCAGCGCTACGCAGTGGCCTCGGCGCCGGACGGTTCCGGCAGCTGGAGCCCGGAGGCAAAGACGGACTCGGCCATCTGGGCGGCGATCACGTCCCAGTGGTATTGCTTCAGCAGCTCACGGGTCTTCGGCTTGGGGCCGCGCGACGGATCCCGCTGGCCGAGGTTCCGGCACAGTGAAGCAAAGCCCGCGCCGTGGTCGCGCAGGTGCACCACGCCCGGGAAGTCAGCCACCACGTCAGGCACCCGGGTGGACACCACGGGAAGGCCGGCCGCGAGGTATTCGAGGGTTTTGGTGGGGCTGATGGAGCGGGTTGCCTCGTTCAGGGCGAACGGCATGAGGGCAACATCCAGCCGTGCCATCGCAGCGGGAAGGTCCGCGTAGCAGGTATACCCTTCGTAGCTGATGTTCGGTCCCTGGGGCAGGCTGGCCGGATCGATCTTGGCCACGGGCCCGTACATCTTGATGTCCCATTCCGGCAGCGCGGCGGCGAGGTCGGCGATGAGCCCCAGGTCCAGGCGTTCGTCCAGGACCCCCACGTATCCGGCAACCGGACGCTGCCCCGGAACCCGGGGCTGCGCCGTCGGGGTCCTGTAGTGCTCCGGCTCCACCCCGCTGGGGAAGAGCAGGGTGTCCGAGCGGCCCTGCCGCACCATGGACCGGTGGAGCGAGCGGCCGCCGGCGAAGACGACGTCGGCCCGGCGGAGTGCCTGCCGCTGCCTCACCACCAGCTCGGGCGGGGCGTCCTTGAAGGCGGCGAGATCGTCCATGACGTCATAGACGAGCGTGGTGGGCTGCAGCGCGAGGGCAAGTTCCAGGGCCAGCGGCGTGTACAGCCAGACCACGCGCTCCCCTCCGGGCGGACCCACCAGTTCGGGCAGCTGTTCGATGTAGTCCGGGAGGACGTCGTCGAAGAATCCCACATGGTGGCCCTGCTCCGGGATCTCCAGCCAGGCCCTGTTCAGCCCGTCCACCTGGGTGTGGTTTATCCGGTTCGGCCCGGTGAAGCCGGGCGACGGCGTGAGCGGTTCCTCCACGTACCAGGTGGAACAGCGGGAGCCCAAGCGGGAAACGAGGTGCTGGGGGCGCTGCCACACCCAGTCCCAGCGGAGGTGCGACAAAACGATCAGTTCACTCTGCATTGACTATCCTCAATTCCATTCGGGTCTGTGTGTTGGGCAGGCTGTTGCCTTGTTCCGCGTCGGGGGCTTGCCTCCATTTCCAGTGCGACATTTGTGATTCGTACCCCCGAAGCCAGGTGGCTACCGGTTCGCCGAGCATGAAGGCCGGCAATTCTTTCGACGGCGTGCCCGCGGCGGCTCTCGCGTAGGACTCCGACATCACGGACGGCTGCCGGGCCAGCTCGTCGTCCAGCCAATACACCCCCACCGGATCGATGTGCCCGTCGCTGCGGTACAGAAGCGTGTCCCAGTCCGTGGAATCAATCACCGGGAACCAGCACAGGCCATCGAGGGGAACGCCCATCTGCCGGGCCCGTTCGCACTGCTCAAGCACATACTTGAACCAGGTGGCCCGGTCCGAGGTGCGGCCGCGGACATTGGTCTCGGTGAGCAGGCATGGCAACCGGTAACGGTCCCAGTACAGGTAGATCTGCTGGGCAAGCGGCAGCGGGTACGGGGTGTTGGGGGCGCCGCCCTTGTCATCGAAGTGCCACTGGCAGTGGGCGTAATAGTCCAGTCCCAGCACGTCGATCCGCCCCGGCTCCAGATCCTGCAGCTTCTCTCCCCCGGCGTCGCGAAGCAGCTCCGCCATGGGACCGTCCGGGTCGTAGCCCTTGCCGTCGTACTTACCCAGGAAGCTATCCAGCACCAGGAACCGGCGTTCGTTGGCCATGGCGGCGTAGGCGCTTCCGCCGGCACCGGCACCCGTGTGGTGCTCGCAGGTGTCCACCCAAACATGTCTGGCGCCCGGCAACAGTTCCGCGTATGCCCGGCTGGCCTCCGCCACGGCCGGCAGCACGTTGAGGACCTGGCCCACGAAGTTGTCCAGGCCCTTCTGGTACGGCGGCCAGATGGCCTCGTGCCCGGTAAGGAACAACGTGGAGAAGGGCTCGTTGAAGAGCGTGTACTCCTCCACCCACGGATAGCGTTTGGCGAACTCTTCCGTATACCGGAGGTAGGCCGTGCGGAAACGGGGGTCAGCGAAGCCGCCGTCCAGCCACCGGGGGTAGCTGGTGTGGTGCACCAGGTCCACGATGGGCCGGAAGCCGTTGTCGCGGAGATAGTGCAGCACCTTGTCCGTGTCCTGCCATGTGAAGACGCCTTCCTCGGCCTCCACCCGGTGCCAGCGGACAGGGTACCGCAGCCGGCTTACGCCACATTGGGTCAGCAGTTCCAGGTCCTGCTTCCACTGGACATCATGGGCAGTGGATTCGAAGATGTCCCTGTCGTGCCGGGGAAGGTAGGTGCTTTCGAAGGCGCCGATAATTTCGATTCCGCTCATATGCCCGCCCCTTTCCCCTGTAGGGCGTGAACCTGGGCACCTGCCGGGGTGCCGGCCACATCAAGGACGTGGGTCTGGGCGGCGGCCGGGCGGCCCGGAGTGCGGGCCAGTTGCTCGTAGACGAGGTCCAGCAGTTCCGCGGCCCTCCGGTTCAACCGGCGGGACTCGTCGAGGTCCCGGTCCAGCCGGATCACCTCGGCGCGTAGTTCGGCGATATCCGTTGCCGCTATGGCCAGCCGCAGGTTGACCTCTTCCAGCGGGTCACTCAAGGGCTCGTGCTCGTGGATGGCGTCAATCAGGGGATCATTCATGGCAGGGCCCTCACTTTCACTCGATGGGTGGGTATGGCGCCTTCCTCGTGGCGCCCTGGTTGTGGTGGAACGTCTTCTGCTTCCAGCCCCAGCTCTGCAAGGCTGCTTTTCAGCCCTGCAACGTCCACGGGGCCATAGAAGCGGCAGTCCGGGAAGGCCGGTTCGCACTCCCCCACCTGGACTTCCAGGAAGGCCGTTGCAGCCCGGCCCTGGGTTCGCAAGAGCTGCCGGATCAGGCCCAAGGTGTTCTCCCGGCCCTGCCAGTCGAGCGAATTCAGCAGCAGTCGCCCGTACACATGCAGCGGACCTGCACCCTCGCCCACCAGCCTGGCCAGCGGGGCGGTTTCCCTGAGCGAGTTGAGGTTGACGCGGCGGAACTCCAGGGACCCGGGCCCGGCCTGTTGCCCGCGCAGGTTCTCTATTGCCGGGCGGCTGTAGTCAACAGCCACCACATGATGCCCTTGCGCCGCGAAGTGCTTCGCGTCAGTGCCGAGGCCGCAGCCCAGCTCCAGGATGCGGGACCCCGGGGGAAGCTCCCGGGCCAGCTCCTGCGCCCAGGCCGACGGCGCGTGGCCGGTACCGTGCCCGGCCCCGCGCTGCAGCAGCGCCCGGTGGTGGTCCTCCCAGTTCTCCCGGTCCCAGTCCAGGCCGCCCAGCCAGGTGTCATAGCGGCGCCGCGCCGGCGGCGGGGTGACGAAACGGAATGCCGGATCAGGGGTATGCCAGCCGGGTCCGTAAATCGCGGCCAGCATCTGCTCCGGCTCCGCCGGCGCCGGCAGCTCCCGCCCGTTGATGGAAAGGGTCCGGAGCGGGAAGATGGTCACCTTTTCGGTGCGTTCGCGGGCATGGAACGTGCCATGGAACCAGCCGCCCACATTGAAGTAGGTGAAGATGTCCAGGTAGAACCGGTCCGTTCCGTCCGGCCCGGGGAACAGCAGCTGCAGGTGCCCCGCGGAGTGCCGGACCGTTTCATAGCCCTGCGCGTGCAGCGCCCGTTCCAGCTCGAAGCTCTCCAGCGCGATGTCCGAGGGGTTTTCGTGCCGGCTCAGGTACGCCAGGTCCACGTCGTCGTCCCCGGGCATAACCCGGCCGTCCCGGACGGGCCCCAGGAGGGTGCCGCCGGTGACGAAGAGCTCCAGGCCGCGGCCCCGCAACCACTCCACGAGTATGCAGGCCTCATCCAGCGCCTCATCTATCAGGTGAGCGCGCTGGCCTTCAAAGTTCCGCGCGATCCGCCCCCACTTGTTGATGATCTGCGGCAGACCCGTGCCCGGTTCCTCCAGCGAGAACTGGTGCGGCGAATCGTCAAAGGCTACGGTCGCCGTCGGGCATAACGGCGTCCCGTCCTGCAGCACGCTGAGCCGCGCCCACCCGGACAGCCGGCCCGCGAGGGCCGGCGGCCAGTCGATCACGCAGGCGCCGGCACCGCGCCTCGCGCCCTCGCCGGAATGGACGTTCCAGATGGGCCTGTCCTCCAGCAGGATGGACAAGGTGGCGCCGGCCGGGATGGGTGGCCCCGCGAGGGTCAGCGACAACCTGTCCGCCGTGAGGCTGTGGCTGTGGCCGCCCTCCGTCTCAACCCGCAGCGTCTCTACGTCCTGGCTCATGGCTGCGCCACCAGTTCCCCGTCCTTGGACGCGTCCGTGTACGGGAGCCGGACGTCCACCACCTGCCCGGTCATGGCCGACGCCAGGACCTGGATGCTGGCCCCGGCAACAGCCGCCACGGGCAGCAGGGAGCCTTCCTCCTCGGCGCCGAACGCCCTGGTCCGCATGGGCGTGGCGGTGCGGCTGGGGCTGATGCAGTTCACCCGGATGCCGTCCGAGCTCCACTCGTCCGCGAGCGCCTGGGTGAGGTTCACGATCGCAGCCTTGGTGGCTGAGTAGACCGTGTAGTTGGCCCGGCCGCGGGTATAGGAGCTGGAGGCGAACAGGGTCAGGGATCCCTTGCTTTCGGCCAGGTACTTTTGCGATTCCTGGGCCACGATGAAGGCTGCCGTGAGGTTCACGTCAACGTCGTGATGCAGCTGCTCATCGGTCAGCTGGGCAAGCGGGCCAACGCTGAGGACCCCTGCCGTGAGGATGATGTGGTCCAGGCGCCCATGGGTTGCGGCGGCGGAGGCGAGCGCCTGCGCCACGCACCGGCGGTCCTCCACATAGGTTCCGTTGCCGGTGCGGCTTTGCCCCACCACCAGGGCGCCTTCAGCCTCGAGCTGCTGGACGAGCTCCAGCCCGATCCCCGAACTCGCTCCGAACACCAGCACCGTGGAGCCGCGCAGCCCGTCCGTGTTCCCGCCGGGCAGCATGGTTTTGTGCTTGAGCTGGAACAGTTTGTCCGCAAGGTGGATGTCGATGGGTTGGGTGATCTTGATGTTCGCCTCGTCCCCGTCCACCACAAAGATGGGGACATCCGGGCAGTACTTGAGGACCACTGAGCAGTCGTCAGTGGCGGAGAAGTCAGGGTCCTGGCCGGCCCGTTCGTACGCCTCGGCAATCACGGGCATCCGGAACGCCTGCGGGGTCTGGCCCCTTCGCAGTTTGGCCCGCGGTGGCACTGCACGGATGAAGTTCTCATCATCCACTTCGATGATGGTGTCCGCTGAGGGGATGGCGGTGTCGACGGCGGAATAGACGTCGAGTGCGCGGATGCAGGCAATGATGATGTCGCCGTCGAGCAGGGGGCGGACGGCGTCGTGGAAGAGGACGTTGGCGTCCTTATCCGCGATGGCAGCCAGGGCAAGGCGGGAGGTTTCGCTGCGGTCTGCCCCGCCGGGAAGGATCCCGGTGAGCTTACCGAACTTGTTGGCTGCTTTTCCGCCTGGTGTGCTGCCCAGGAGCAGTTCCTCCGCGCGGGGGATGTAACCCGGCGTCATCATAACGATGATCTCGTCCACCAGCTCACAGTGCTGGAACAGCTCCACCGTGTGTTCAAGGCTCGTGCGGCCGGCGATCGGGACAAACTGTTTGGGTATGTCCAGGCCCATGCGGGCGCCGACTCCTCCTGCCAGGATGACCGCCACGTTGCGGCGGCGGGTGCCGGGTGGAGAGGGTGGTTTCTGGTCCATGGCTGGTCCTTTCATTCGATGTCGCGGCCTAAGGGCGGCCGCAGGGGGTGCCTCCCGCGTTTTCGGTGGCGGATGGGATGACGATGGAAGCGGCCTGGAGCCGCTGCCGGGTTTCCTCGGCAGTGATGTAGGAATTCATCCGGGGGTACTGGCCCACCGGGACCACTGCCGAGACGAAGGTGCGGTTGTGGATGCGGATCAGGTTGAACGACCGGGCGCCGTCCAGGCCCTGCATGGCCCCCGCGGGCAGTGCCAGGTCCTGGTTATAGCTGGTGGAGGACGCCACCGATACCGGGATGCTGGCGAACGTCGAAAAGACGCTGTGATGGGTGTGGCCGGAGAGGATACCGATGACGTCGCTGCCCTCCAGCACCTGGGCCAGGCTCTCCTGGTTCCGCAGCTCCGAAAGTACCGCGAGTTCCTGGACCGGAGGCACAGGGGGGTGGTGGATCACCAGGAGCGTGCCGTCGTCGGCCCTTGTCGCCAGTTCCCCCGCGAGCCAGCGCAGCTGCTCATCGCTGATCTCACCGTGGTGGTAGCCGGGGGTGGAGGAGTCCAGGACCAGAACCCGGAGATTGCCCAGGTAGTAGACACGGTCCACCGGAAGGGTCCGCGGCTCCTCGTCAAGGAGCATCTTTTGGAAGTTGATACGTTCGTCGTGGTTGCCCATGGCCCAGATGAGTTGCGCGCCCATGCGCCCGGCGTAGGCCTGGCAGGTGGTCCGCAGCCGCCGGTAGGCTTCCAGGCTCCCCTTGTCCGTCAGGTCGCCGGAGAAAATAATGGCTTCCGGTTTCAGCCCGCTGGCCTCGATGGCATCAAGAACTTCGACCAGCCCCGTTTGCGGATCCAGCTCGCCGTACAGCAGCCCCTCTTCCACAAAGTGCGGGTCGCTCACGTGGACCAGCACATGGTTGGGGTTGGAGTACTCGGACCGGGTCAGGTGCATGGGAGCCTTTCAGCTGTTCCCGCCGGGCGCAGCCCAATCGGGAAGGTTCGCTGACGGTCGCTGCATGCCGTCGAAAGAAGAACATAATAAGCACCCTTACGAATTATTGGGAAGACTTGTATTTTGTTACGGCGGTGTGCTGACCTTCCCAGGCCCCTCCCTTCAGGCTTCAGACGGCGGCGGGCAGGCTGTACTTCCCCGCCCACCGCGGGTAAATTCAGGAGTGTGACGGGCGTTACCCCCGTCCTCCCCGGCCCCGACTGCAGGGGTTCAGGAAGCTGCTGCTGGAGCCACCCGGCGGCACATGATGCAGAACCGGATTGAGCCACCATGCCGTCCTCACACATTCAGCAGTTCCTTGACGAAGCCACCGTTCCCGACCCTTCGTCCGAACACCCCCTGCGACCCGACTGCCTTTACGGGCTCTATGTCAGCTGGGCAGCGCTGCACGGTTTCCGGGCCAAATCCGACCAGGCCTTCAGGGCCGGGATGCGCCGTTGCGGTGTTGACGTGAACAACTGCCGCCTGTACATGACGGGCCCTGCCGCTGCCGACTACATCCTCGCCAGCTACCCCGACGTCGCCTGACGCCCAGCCGGACAGCGCCGCGCTAAACGACGCCAAGGGGACAGTCATGGGATTCGAGCCGCACGAGCCGGAGCAGCGCAGCCGGCTCAACCACACGCTGAAGGAAGCGGACATCACCGTTGGCGAGCTCTGGCTGCGGTACTTCGGCATGAGCGGCACCGCCGGTGAATACGAGGTCCAGGCCTACGTGGAGGGACTGATCTCGCTGCCCGCCCTCCAGCGTGACCTGCTGGCCATGGCAGCCAGCGAAATTATCAGCGAGGACGCCTGATGCGGCGCCGGCGGCGGCAGTCCCCGCCGCCGTCGGCCTTCCCGGCCGCCCTGGTTCCGGCGTTCGCAGGACGGTTCCCGGCACGGTCTACAACCTCTTCCCATTCGGCTCCTTCCCGCGCTAGTGTGGGCACAAACCCGCTGGCCATGTGCCATGGGTCATTGGGCTCATGCAGAGGGCCTCTGGGCATTTTCCGGAGGAGAACCGCGCTGTGAGCAGCACTGGAAGAAACACCTTTAGATGGCGGCGGGCTGCCGCCTTACTGACGATTCCGGCCCTGCTGGCGTTGACCTCCTGTTCTGCCGAGGTCCAGCGGGGCTGGCTGCCCGGCGAACGGGACACGACGGACCACACTCCCCTGGTCACTGATCTGTGGGTGAATTCCTGGATCGCTGCTCTGGTGATCGGCGTGATCACCTGGGGGCTTATCCTGTGGTGCATCATCGCCTACCGCCGCAAGAAGGATACGGTCGGGTTTCCGCGGCAGATGAGCTACAACCTCCCGCTGGAGGTCTTTTACCTTTCTGTACCGCTCATGATCGTTGGGGTCCTGTTCGTCTTTACCGACCGCGAGCAGCGCGCCATGGACGACCGGTTCGAGGACCCTGACGTGGTGATCGACGTCCGCGGCAAACAGTGGGCGTGGGACTTCAACTACGTCAAGGAGGACGTCCATGAAGATCCGGGCGTTCAGGCCCACCTGGACGGCAACTGGGGTACGCCGGACCGGCTGCCCACCCTGTACCTGCCGGTAGGCAAGAAGGTGGAACTGCAGCTGAACTCCCGCGATGTCCAGCATTCCTTCTGGGTGGTGGAGTTCATGCAGAAACGCGATATGTACCCCGGCGAAAACCAGTACAACCGGTTCATCGACATCATTCCCAGCCGCACCGGTGAGTTCACCGGCAAATGCGCTGAACTCTGCGGTGAATACCACTCCGAGATGCTCTTCAAGGTCCGCGTAGTGACCGAGCAGGAATACAACACCCACATCGCCGACCTCCGGGCCAAGGGCAACACCGGCATCCGCGGCGATGAGTACGACCGGAATCCGGAACGACCAGCCCTGGAGCAGGCACAACAAAGGACGGAACCGTAATGACCACCACCCGCCAGAACATGGGCACAACGTCGGCAACCGCCGCACCTTCGGTGGTCAAGCGCCCCAAGGGCAGCATCGTGGTCAGCTGGATCACGTCCACGGACCACAAGACCATCGGGTACATGTACCTGATTTCCTCGTTTGTTTTCTTCTTGCTTGCCGGCGTGATGGCGCTGCTCATCCGCGCCGAATTGTACGAACCAGGCATGCAGATCCTGCAGACCAAAGAGCAGTACAACCAGCTGTTCACGATGCACGGCACCATGATGCTGCTGATGTTCGCCACCCCGCTCTTCGCCGGCTTCACCAACGTGATCATGCCGCTGCAAATCGGTGCGCCCGATGTCGCGTTCCCGCGGCTGAACGCGCTGGCGTTCTGGTTCTTCCTGTTCGGCTCCAGCATCGCGGTGTCCGGCTTCATCACCCCGCAGGGCGCCGCGTCCTTCGGCTGGTTCGCCTACACCCCGCTGTCCAACACCACCTTCACGCCCGGCCTCGGCGGCGACCTCTGGGTGTTCGGCCTGGCGCTGTCCGGCTTCGGCACCATCCTGGGTGCCGTCAACTTCATTACCACCATCATCTGCATGCGCGCCCCCGGCCTCACCATGTGGCGGATGCCCATCTTCACGTGGAACGCCCTGGTCACGTCCATCCTGGTGCTGATGGCGTTCCCGCCACTGGCCGCCGCGCTTTTTGCCCTGGGAGCGGACCGGAAGTTCGGCGCCCATATCTATGATCCGGCCAATGGCGGTGCCATCCTGTGGCAGCACCTGTTCTGGTTCTTCGGCCACCCCGAGGTGTACATCATCGCGCTGCCGTTCTTCGGCATCGTCTCCGAGATATTCCCGGTCTTCAGCCGCAAACCCCTGTTCGGCTACAAGGGCATCGTGTACGCCACGATCGCCATTGCTGCCCTGTCCGTGACCGTGTGGGCCCACCACATGTACGTCACGGGTGCGGTGCTGCTGCCGTTCTTCGCGTTTATGACCATGCTCATCGCGGTTCCCACCGGCGTGAAGTTCTTCAACTGGATCGGCACCATGTGGGGCGGCTCGCTGACGTTCGAGACGCCCATGCTGTGGAGCCTGGGCTTCCTGATCACGTTCCTCTTCGGCGGCCTCACCGGCATCATCCTGGCGTCCCCGCCGCTGGACTTCCACGTCTCCGACACCTACTTCGTGGTGGCGCACTTCCACTACGTGGTGTTCGGCACCGTGGTGTTTGCCATGTTCGCCGGCTTCTACTTCTGGTGGCCCAAGTTCACCGGGACCATGCTCAACGAACGGCTGGGCAAGATCCACTTCTGGATGCTCTTCCTGGGCTTCCACGGCACCTTCCTCATCCAGCACTGGCTCGGTGTTGAGGGCATGCCCCGCCGCTACGCCGACTACATGCCGGAAGATGAATTCACCTGGATGAACCAGTTCTCCACCCTCGGCTCCTACCTGCTGGGCGCCTCGATGATCCCCTTCCTGTGGAACGTCTACCTCACGTGGCGGACCGGCAAGAAGGTCACCGTGGATGATCCGTGGGGCTTCGGTGCCTCGCTCGAATGGGCCACGTCCTGCCCGCCGCCGCGGCACAACTTCACCTCCCTGCCCCGGATCCGCTCGGAAAGGCCGGCCCTGGACCTGCACCACCCGGAGCTGAGCGTCCGCGAGCATGCGCCCGCTGACAGCCCGGCCGCCGACATTTTGGGCGCTGCGGATATCGGCCCGCGCGACGTCAAGGATCCGGACCCCAACAAATAGGCACACCCTTCGAAGCCCCTGCCGCCCGGTTTTTCTCCGGGACTTTCCGGCAGGGGCTTCGTGCTGCCATGTCGACACGATAATTACCCTGCGACACACCAAAATGCTGGCGCACCCGGAATACGGGTGCGCCAGCGTTTTTGCGCGTCGCGGATCGCTGTGCGCGTCGCCAGCTACTCCTTCTTGAGCTTGTCCTGGATGGTTCCCGCAGCCTTCTCCATCATGTTCGGCAGCTCGGTGGTGCCGTAGAAGCGGGAATCCGGGTGCGTGGGCGGTGGCATGGGGACGCCGGCCGGCGGTTCTGAAACGTAGGTGAACTCGCCCAGGCCGTCCGGTGTGGGGCCCTTGGCCCACGAACCCTCCGCTGCGGCCTGGCCGTCGGAGAAGTTCCGGTACTCGTAGGCGACGTCCCGCATTTCCTTGTTGATGGGAAAGTTGCTCGGCACGGGGAAGTTTTCCTTGCCCTCTTCCTGCAGTTCCTTGGCCGCAGCGATCCACTGGTTCTGGTGCATGGTGTCCCGGGCAAGCAGGAAAGACAGCATGTCCCGGATGCCGTGGTCATCGGTCATGTGGTACAGCCGGGCCACCTGGAGCCGGCCCTGCATTTCCGCGTTGGCGTTGGCCCAGAAGTCGGCGAGGAGGTTGCCGCTGGCGGTGATGTAGCTGCCCTGCCAAGGATTTCCGTTGCTGTCAACGGGCCGGACGCCGGCGCCGGCCACGATGGCGGACTGGACATCGGTTCCGCCCACGATCGCCGCAACGGTGGGATCGGCCTGCACGGCGTCTTCGGTGATGCCCAGGGGTGCCTTCTCCAGCAGCTGGGCAATCATGGTGGCCAGCATCTCCACGTGGCCGAATTCCTCAGCTCCAATGCCGAACAGCATGTCCCGGTATTTCCCGGGCATATGGGCGTTCCAGGCCTGAAACGAGTACTGCATGGCGACGGTGATTTCTCCGTACTGCCCGCCCAGGACTTCCTGCAGTTTCCGCGCGTAGACGGCGTCCGGCTTATCCGGCGTCGCCTTGTATTGAAGTTCCTGCTTGTGAAAGAAAACCATGAGTATGTCCTCTCGAGCTCACATCGGGGTTGGTGGAACTGACGTGTTCCGGCAGCCGATTTAATCAGCATGCTTACTATCCTGCGTCAGATGTGCCGCTTTTTCCAGACGTTCGGCTACCCCGAAACAGAAGCCAGCCTGCCGCGGCCAGCACCACGCTGACCGACAGGAAGCCCAGGTCCCACGCCAGCGGGCCGCCCAGGTCGTCACGGACATGGTGGATCTGCAGAAGCTGGTGGTTGACCAGGCCCTCGACGATGTTGAAGGCTCCCCAGCCGCACAGGACCAGGCCGGTATGGAGACTCCAGTTGCCAGAGAGCCGCCCCTGCCGGCGGGCGCGGACGGTGAGGACAGCCGCGGCCACCACAAGCACCCACATGGCGCTGTGGAACAGGCCATCGGCCAGGGTGTTCAGTTCCAGGCCGGCCACGGTTTTGGTGTTGCCGCTTTCGGTGTGGCTGAGCATGTGGTGCCATTGCAGCAGCTGGTGCAGGACGATGCCGTCCACAAACCCGCCGATCCCCATGCCGAACAGGAAGGCCGGCGCCTTGGCAGGCACGCCGGTTGCCTTCACCGGCGGTGTTCGGGTTTCCCGTGACACTGTTCGCTCCCCCTTCGTCGGTGCGCCCTTCACCTTCTCCCCTACCCGCCGTCGGACGCCCTAAGCATCCTTCGCCCCCGCTCCGGCGCCGGCGCAGCGACCCTTGACCAGCTCCCGCCCGAAGTGGAAACGTGGGGCACGCGGTGCGCCTCAAGCAGCGGGGGTTGGTTCCTGCACAAGACGGAACTGCGCCGCCAAACCAACAAGCAAGGCGGCAGACATGCGAGCAATGGTGTACCGCGGCCCGTACAAAGTCCGGGTCGAAAAAAAGGACATCCCGAAGATCGAGCACCCCAACGACGCAATTGTGCGGGTGACCACCGGGGCCATTTGCGGCTCCGACCTGCATCTCTATCACGGCATGATGCCCGACACCCGGGTGGGGATGACGTTCGGCCACGAGTTCGTGGGGATGGTGCATGAGGTTGGCCCCTCGGTGCAGAACCTGGCTGTCGGGGACCGGGTGATGGTTCCCTTCAACGTGTACTGCGGGTCCTGCTACTTCTGCTCCCGCGGCCTGTTCTCGAACTGCCACAACGTGAACCCGAACGCGACGGCGGTGGGCGGCATCTACGGCTACTCCCACACCTGCGGAGGTTACGACGGCGGCCAGGCGGAGTTTGTGCGCGTGCCGTTCGCCGACGTGGGACCGGCCAAAATACCTGACTGGATGGACGAGGAGGACGCCGTCCTGCTCACCGATGCGCTTCCCACGGGTTACTTCGGCGCCCAGCTGGGCGACATCGTGGAAGGCGACACCGTGGTGGTGTTCGGCGCCGGGCCGGTGGGCTTGTTCGCCGCAAAGTCGTCGTGGCTGATGGGCGCAGGCCGGGTGATCGTGATCGACCACCTGGAATACCGGCTCGAAAAAGCCCGCACCTTTGCCCACGCCGAAACATACAACTTCGCGGAGTACGACGACATTGTGGTGCACCTGAAGAAAGCCACCGACTACCTGGGCGCCGACGTCGTCATTGACGCGGTGGGAGCCGAGGCGGACGGCAACTTCCTCCAGCACGTCACCAGCAGCAAACTGAAACTCCAGGGCGGCTCGCCCGTAGCCCTCAACTGGGCCATCGACGCGGTGCGCAAAGGCGGGACCGTGTCCGTGGTGGGCGCCTACGGCCCGATCTTCAGTGCCGTGAAGTTCGGCGACGCCGTGAACAAGGGACTGACGCTGCGAATGAACCAGTGCCCGGTCAAACGGCAGTGGCCGCGGTTGTTCGAACACATCCGGAACGGGTACCTGAAGCCCAGCGACATCGTCACCCACCGGATCCCGCTGGAACACATCGCCGAGGGGTACCACATCTTCTCAGCGAAGCTAGATGACTGCATCAAGCCCCTCATTATTTCCACCCCGGCCTGAAAGGAAGAGCATCATGGCTGAGATACCAACGCCTTACACCGCCGGCAAGCCTGCCCTGAAGGAATCCGTGGAGGACCTCCGCGCCCGCATTCCAGGATGGGGAGTGGACCTGGACCCGGCCGACAGGCCCTCCTTCCCCCGTGAGCAACCCGGGATCGAAACCGGCGCGCACTGGGACTTCCCGGAACGCCAGCCCGAGAAATGGCCCCGGGAGCGGTCCGTCGAGCACGCCTTCCTTCCCCCCGTTTTCGGCACCTCCACCCCTCCCAAGGGCGCCTCGGGGGCCATCCGGAAGTACGCCTACAAGTACAGCGAGGGCCGGGCCGCGCACTGGCTGCTGCTCGTCGCCGCGGACCGCGTGGACGCCTGGGAAAGCCACCTGCGCTCCCTCGCCACCATGCGGCCGGACAACCCGTTGACCGAGACCGGGGTGCTCAGCGAGTTCTCCCGCCACGGGGTGGGCTCCCGGTTCGGGAAAAAGCGCGCCGACGTCAACCACCAGTGGATCGATCCCCTGCTGGTCGGCGGGCCATGGGTCCTGGCCGGCCTGGGCGGCGTCGTGGCAGTACGGGCGCTTCGGCGGGCGGCGGGGCGGAGATGACGCAGGCCACCTCGGGCAGGGCGTCGTTCACAACGGTGGCGGACGGCGTCCACTGCATCTCCGAAGCCTTCGTTAATTTCTACCTGGTGGAGAGCCCGGACGGACTGACGCTGGTGGACTCCGGACTGCCGGCCATGTGGAAGACTCTGGAGGAATCGGTGCGGGGCCTCGGGCACGCCGTGGGCGACATCAAGGCAGTGGTGCTCACCCACGCGCACTTCGACCACCTGGGCCTGGCGCACCGGCTGCACGCGGATTTCAAGGTGCCCGTGTGGGTGCATGGCGGTGATTCCTTCATCGCCCGCCACCCCTACCGGTACCAGCACGAGAAGTCCCGCTTCGTCTTTGCGCTGGCCCATCCCGGCGGCCTGCCCGTGCTGGCCCGGATGACCAGGGCGGGCGCCTTGCGGGTGAAGGGCGTTGACGACCTGACGCTGTTCCCTGCCGGGTCCGCTGCACTGCCGGTGCCGGGGTCGCCGGAGGTCGTGTTCTCCCCCGGCCACACCGCCGGGCACTGCGGGCTGTATCTCCGGGACCGGGATGTGCTGTTCAGCGGTGACGCCCTGGTGACGCTCGATCCGTACTCGGGACGGAGGGGTCCGCG
Source organism: Arthrobacter sp. Z1-9 (assembly GCF_054792695.1). NCBI lineage: Bacteria > Bacillati > Actinomycetota > Actinomycetes > Micrococcales > Micrococcaceae > Arthrobacter > Arthrobacter sp. Z1-9. The sequence continues at coordinate 3,329,583 of NZ_CP096456.1, forward strand.
CATCGTGGCGGGAGCCGCCACCATGGACAGCCGGCAGAACCTGGACACCCTCACCCAGCTGGCGCGGACCGGCGCTTCCCTGGTCCTGCCCGGCCACGGCGAACCCTGGACAGGGGGCATCGGGGAGGCGGTGGAAGCAGCCCGGCGCGAAGCGGCCTCCTGATCCCGCTGTGCGTCAGCCCGGCGTCGTGCTTCCTGGTCCCTCCCGCCCCAAAGGTCACAGAAAAAACACCCTGTTGAAACATTTCAGCAACCTGGCCACGGCAAGCTGTTCTTACGGGGATCAACAGCAGGAGGCACGCATCATGGAGGCACCGAAAGTAATGACGGCCCAGCTACGCATCGGCGACCAGATCGAAGCGTGGCACAACGGCAAGCTCTTCCACCGGGGGCGGGTGACCGACGTCGTACCCGCCCTGGAACTGTTCTGGATCCTGGACGCGAGGACCGGCACGCGGAAGCTGCTGGATCCGGAGGCGCTGGAAATCCGGCACGCAGAGGAACAGGTTAAGCCCCTGGCCACCGCCTGAGCGTGGCCACTTTCGGCGCGGGGGCCGGACACAGTAACCTCGGAATCCGAAAGAGGTTTTCGGTGAAGGAGGCCGGGGTTGAGCCAGGGTCAGCCGTACAGCAACTCGGAGGACAGCGGAGAGCAGTGGAGTTCCGCTGAAGAACGCGGACTGCAGGAACTCGTCCTCAACAGCGTGGACGTCAGCTCGTTCCTCAAGGAACTAGCCGTCCTCACGGCGTCCACGCTGTCCACGGAGTGGAATCAGATCCACTGCGGCGTGACGGTGGAACGGCACAGGAAACCCACCGTCGCGGCAAGCAGCGACCACCTTGCCCGCTCCCTGGATGAACTCCAGAACGGATTCGAGGACGGCCCCTGCCTCACTGCCCTGCGGCGGCAGGAAACCATCCTGGTCCAGGACGTGGGCTCGGACCAGCGGTGGCCCGAATACCTGGGGACAGCAAGGGAGCGGGGCATTGGCCTGATCCTGGCCGTCCCGCTGCACCTTTCCGGCGAGGCCGAAGCGGTGGTTAACCTCTACGCCGCGAAACCGGGAAGCCTGACCCTTCTGGACATCGCCACCGCGCAGAACTTCGTGGCCAACGCGTCAAAGTCGCTGAAACTGGCGCTGAAGCTGGGCGCCCTGCGTGACACCAGCGATGACCTGGCTGCTGCCATGAGATCCCGGGCAATGATTGACATGGCCGTGGGCGTGATCATGGCGCAGAAGCGCTGTACCCATGATGAAGCCATTCATGAGCTCACAAGCTCGTCCACCGCCCGGCACACCAGGCTCCGTGAAACTGCCGCCTTAGTTGTCGGGGCCATCAGCGGCAGGGGTGCGGCCGGGGCCGGGGACAACCTCCGAATGGTTTTGGAGGCGTAGGAACAGGCGGCTTGCCCGCTCGCTGTGCATAGAATGAAGCCAATGCGGCACCACCGCGGCAGTCCGGGCGTCACTTGCCCGCTACCACCACGAAGGAGCACATCATGATTGGATTCATCGTCGCCGGCCTGATCATCGGCGCACTGGCCCGCCTCATCAAGCCGGGCAAGCAAAACCTGGGTTTGCTCGCAACCCTCCTGCTGGGCCTGGTGGGCTCGGTGATCGGCGGAGTGGTCGCTTCCCTCCTGGGCACCGGCGACATCTTCGAGCTGAACTTCCTGGGCTTCATCGTTGCTGTCATCGCCTCCGTGCTCCTGGTGGGCACCGCCGAAGCTGTTGCGGGACGCCGCCGGTCCGTGCGCCGCTAAAGCTCGGGATAAACCCCGGGCTGGCTTTTAGGACCTTTCCTGGTACACGTCCGGGATGCCGTCCCGGTCCGTGTCCACTTTCTCGGCTTCCTCAGCGGCGCGGTACTGGCGGTTCCTGGTCCGGAGCACAACCGTGGCCAACAGCGCAGCCAGCAGGGAAGCGGCGAGGATTCCCACCTTGGCGTGGTCATCCTGCAGGCTTCCCTGCCCGAAGCTGAGCTCGGCCACCAGCAGGGAGACGGTGAACCCGATGCCGGCCAGGACTGAGACCCCGAAGACGTCGATCCACTTGAACGACTTGTCCAACTCTGCCCTGCTGGTCTTCGTCAGGAGCCAGGTGGTGCCCATGATGCCGATCGGCTTCCCGAGCACCAGCGCCACAATGATGCCCAGCGCCACCGGATCCGCCAGTGCAGAGCCCAGTCCTTCCCAGCCGCCAACAGCCACGCCTGCGGAGAAGAAGGCGAAGATGGGAACAGCCACGCCTGCCGAGATGGGCCGGAAGCGGTGCTCAAAAATCTCCGCCAGGCCCGGTCCCGCTTCCGGGCCGCCGGCCGCCTGCGAGCGGAGCACGGGGATGGCGAAGCCCAGCAGCACGCCGGCCACTGTGGCGTGAATGCCGGAGGCATGGACGAGCGCCCACGTGACGACGCCGAGCGGCAGCAGGATGACCCAGGCCGCCGGAGCCTTCAGGCCGAAGAAGAAACGGAATTTATGCGCCAGGAATGCGTAGATAGCCAGCGGGATAAGGGCCAGGAGCAATGGCATGACGTGCAGGTCGCTGGTGTAGAAGAAGGCGATGATGCTAATGGCGATGAGGTCGTCAACCACGGCCAGGGTTAGCAGGAAGATCCGCAGCGCGCTGGGCAGGTGCGACCCAATGATGGCCAGGACTGCAACTGCGAAGGCGATGTCCGTGGCTGTTGGGATGGCCCAGCCGCGCAGCGTCTCCGGGCTGGTGAGGTTGATGGCCACGTAGATCAGGGCCGGGACCACCACGCCGCCCGCTGCAGCAGTCACAGGGACGATCGATTTGCTGATCTGCCGCAGGTCCCCCGCCACGAACTCCCGTTTGAGCTCCAGGCCCACCAGGAAGAAGAAGATCGCCAGCAGCCCGTCCGCCGCCCAGGCACCCAAGCTGAGTTCAAGGTGCCAGGGCTCGTAGCCCACCTTGTAGTCCCGGAGTGCGAAGTAGCTGTCCGAGGCGGGCGAATTCGCCCAGACCAGGGCGATGAGCGCAGCGGCCACCAGCAGCGCCCCGCCCACGGTTTCCTTGCGCAGGATCTCCCCGATCCGCAGGGATTCGGCATAGCTGCCCCGTCCGAAGATGGTGGAACGGGTGCGGTTGGGTGGGGGCGTCTGGCTCATGAAGCGTCCTCAAATCCGGGTCGACAAAATCATGCCGACCAGACTTCCCGGCGCACCTTCGATCCATGTTACAGGCCGCGCATGGCGCGGACGTCCGGCTTGGGGGCAGGATCAGGCCAGGGAGTAGGGCCTTTGTGGTCCAATTCACTCTGTTCCCATCCGAAACAGGATCAGCTCCGAAGTACCTGTGTCCCTCAGCTGGGACACCAACGTCACTTGTATGAGGAGACTGCTTTCTGATGAACAAGACACTCCGCTTTATGGCTGTTCCCACCCTCGCTTTGGGCGCCCTTGCCCTTTCCGGCGCCCCCGCCATGGCCCATGATGGGGCCGACCACTACCAGTCCACCCTGAGCCAGCTCAACGGCAGCGCCGGTTCGGGCACCATCACTGTTGATGTCACGGGCAACCAGGCCCATGTTGTCCTGAATGTTTCCGGCATGCCGGCCACCTTCATGGACGCCCCGTACCCGCACGTCCAGCACATCCATGGCGGAGCACAGGGCGTCTGCCCGGCCCCGTCCGCGGATAAGGACGGCGACCAGGTCATCTCCACCACCGAGGGTGCCCCGTCCTACGGCGGCATTGTGACGACTCTCTCCACCAGCGGCGACACCAGCCCCGCAGCAGGTCTTGACCTGAAGGTGGGCGGCCAGGGCGCCGCTTACACCGTTGACCGCACGTTCGAGCTGAACCCGGAGACCAAGGCGGCCCTGGCAGCAGGCACCGCAGTGGTGGTGGTTCACGGGCTTGACCCCGCCACCCTCAGCGCAGCGGGCCAGGCCGCGAAGAGCGACCTTGCACCGACCCTTCCGCTGGCTGCCACCTCCCCTGCCCTGTGCGGAACCCTGGCAGCCGGACAGATGAAGATGCCCGCAGGCGGCGCTGACACCGGCATTGCGCAGGAAACCGGCACTGACACCGACGCCCTCGCCATTGGCAGCGGCCTGGCGCTGGTCGCCCTCGCCGGCGGCGCCTACGTTGTACGCCGCCGCAGCGCCGCAGCAGCAGCCTAAGCACCGGCGTACTGGATCACCACTGTGATTATCACGAATTCCGGCCGCCGCGGGGGTTACTTCGCCTCCACGGCGGCCGGGCTTCTGCTCGCCTTAACCTTGAGTGGTTGCGGCGGCGGCACCGGAACCTCCGACGCCGGCTCCCTGCCTTCCGCCTCCCCCACACCGGCCGCGTCGGCTGCCTCTGCCCCACCCGGTTCAGCAGCGCCGGCGCCTTCCGCGGCGGGCACCGCTGCCGCGCCTCCTGCTGGTGCAGAACCGGCGGTCCTGCCCCGGTCCGAGCCGGTGACACTGGAAATCCCGGCCATCGGCGTCCGGACCGAACTCCTCAGTCTTGGTTTGCGGGAAAACGGCTCGCTTGAGGTACCCCACGACGACGGCAACGGGGCCCCCGCCAGCTGGTACAACGGCTCCCCCACCCCCGGGGAACGCGGACCCTCCGTCATGCTGGGCCACGTGAACTCACCCAACGGACGCGGAGGCGTCTTCGCGGACCTCCGCAAGCTTGCTCCCGGGATGGAGATAGCCGTTTCCCGCGCTGACGGCAGCACCGCCGTGTTCACCGTTGACCGCGGCGCGCTCTACAGCAAGAACGGGTTCCCCACTCTCGAGGTCTACGGAAACACTGCAGGATCCGAACTGCGCCTCATAACCTGCGACGGCTACGATCCCGCCACCGGCCTCTTCGACGACAACTACGTGATCTACGCAAAACTCAAAGCCTGACCGGCGGCCGTGAATCCCCGAAGGGGCGCGGCCAGGATGGAAGAGCCATGAAGAACCACACTCCCCCGCTGGCCTCGCTGGCGCTCTCGGCCCTGCTGCTCTCCGGCTGCGCAGCAGCGGTGGGGTCCGTGGGAGCGGTTCCCGCACCGCCGTCGAACGCTGCTTCCGCTGCCTCGTCCCCGACGGCGGGACACGGCGGCGGGCATCACGACGGCGGCGCCGCCTCCCCCCGCGCCTCCGCTGAAAGGCCCAGCGAAGCCGCGAAGATGGTGTGCGGGGACCAGCCGATAGACAGGCTCACGTCCATCCTCGATCTGAAGCAGGACCCCCACACCGTGAACAGCTGGGCCGACAGCACGTTCACCTGCATCTACCACCTGGACGAAGGCGCGCTGGAGATTTCCGTGAAGCAAGCCGCGAACCAGGCCACAGCGCTGAACTACTTCGACGCCATGCAGGCACTCGCCGTGGACGCCAAGCCGATCGAGGGCCTGGCGAACCTGGGGTTTCCGGCGTATGAAACCGGGGACGGGTCAGCGGTGTTCCAGAAGGACAGCTTCGTGCTGCAGGTGGACGCCTCGGACCTGCCCGGAACCCTGGGACCGGACCTCATCACCCGGAACGCCCTGGCCTACCAGCTGTCCACCACCATCCTGGCCTGCTGGGTGGAGCACCACTAGGACGAATCAGCCGGCGCCAATCAGCTGGCGCTATCAGCTGGCGCGGCGGCGGGTTGCCGGCCGCCTGCCGTCCTGCTGGATTGCCCGCACGGCATCGGGCAGATAGCCGCGCGTCTCCTCCGAGTTGGCCAGTTGCACCAGTTCGGCAGCTACCACCACCAGCTTGACGTTGCGGTGGCTGCTGGTGCTGACCAGCATCTGGAAGGCGTCGTCGGAACCCATTCCCAGCTGGCCCATCAAGATCCCCCGGGCCTGGTCGATGACACTGCGGGTGGACGTGGCGCCGGCCACCGCTTCCCGGGCTGTCTGCTCCGTTTCACGCTGGAGCGTGGAGGTCAGGTCCACCATGACGCCCTCGAGGGAGGTCACTTGCCCCTCCGCGTTCATGATTGCGTCCCCGGATGTCAGTACCCGCCTGGTCCGTCCGCGGGCATCGATGATCCGGTGGTACATGCAGAAGTAGCCGCCGGTCCTGCAGACCTGGGCCATGATTTCCTCGCACCGCGGCCTGTCCTCAGGATGTTTGTGCGAATACAGCAGCTCCAGGGTGGGGACCACTTCGCCGCGCTGGTAACCGTGCAGTTCGAACATCCCGTCCGACCACTCAAGCTTCCAGCCGTCCAGCTCCGCGTGGAATGTGCCCGCCACGCATTGGTTGTCGCCCAACGCACTTGAGTACGTGTAGGGGCCGCTGAGTTCAGCCACAGCCACCTCCGGCCTTTCTTTCCACCCGTCCCCCAGGACGTCCTGGCGTCGTTGCCAGTTCTTCCAAGTATGTCGGGAAACTGCCACCGGCGACAGGGCACAGAGCCCCCTTGCGTTTGAGCGCATGGGCGAGGGGAGAGCTCAGACCCCTTGACTTTGATACCCCCCGGGGGTATATTTCAAGTGTTGTCAGTGAAGTGGTATGTCCCGGCCGGTGCTGCAGCGCACCGCCTTTCACAGCCGTTCAACCCCAGCGCCCATCGATCCTTCATCAAGGAATGGAAACTGACATGTTCACCATCGGAAACCGCACCGAACTCCCACTGGCAGCCACGGCCGGCTGGAGCTGTTGCCCGCCCGCCGCCCCTGCACCCGAGGTGGCAGACGCCGTCGAACGTCCCGACGCCGGCACCCCCTCCCCGACGCCCCATCACTTTTCGCACTGATTCGGCGATCCCTTTTCACTTTTCCGCCGGGCGAAAACCCGGCCGGCGCAGCCTCCAAGGAGGACCCAATGCAGGACCATCAGCACCAGCACCAGCACCACACGCACCATCACGACGGCGAGAACCGGGCAAGCGGCACCCTCACCACAGCGGGGGCTGCTGCGGCCCCGGCTGGCCACGAACACCACGGCACCCGTCGTCCAGCTGCCCACAACGACCAGCACGACGATGACCATGCTGTGCACACGCATGGACAGCACGCCGGACACAGCACGGCCATGTTCAAAAACAGGTTCTGGCTCACGCTGGCGCTGTCCATTCCCGTGGTCTACTTCAGCCCGATGGTGGGCCACCTCCTGGGCTACATGGCCCCGATGTTCCCGGGCTCAGCGTGGATCCCGCCTGTCCTCGGCACGGTGATCTTCCTATACGGCGGCCAGCCCTTCCTCAAGGGCGGCCTGCAGGAGCTGAAGGACCGCCGGCCCGGCATGATGCTCCTGATCGCCATGGCCATCACCGTCGCGTTCCTCGCCTCCTGGGTCACCAGCCTTGGCCTGGGCGGCTTCGACCTGGACTTCTGGTGGGAGCTCGCGCTGCTGGTGGCCATCATGCTGCTGGGGCACTGGATCGAGATGCGGGCGCTGGGATCCGCGCAGGGTGCCCTGGATGCCCTCGCCGCGCTGCTGCCCGACGAGGCGGAACGCATCACGGCCAGCGGAACCGAAACCGTGCCCGTCTCCGCACTCCAGCCCGCCGACCTTGTCCTGGTTCGCTCCGGCGCCCGGATGCCGGCCGACGGAACGGTGGTTGAAGGGCAGGCCGAATTCGACGAATCGATGATCACCGGCGAGTCCAAGACCGTCCTGCGGGGCGTTGGAGACACCGTGGTGGCAGGAACAGTGGCCACGGACAACAGCGTGCGGGTCCGGGTGGATGCGGTGGGCGACGATACAGCCCTTGCCGGCATTCAGCGGCTGGTGGCCGAAGCGCAGGCATCCTCGTCCCGAGCCCAGGCACTCGCTGACCGCGCGGCAGCCTTCCTGTTCTACTTCGCGGCGGGCGCAGGCGTTATCACCTTCATCGTGTGGACACTCCTGGGCAGCGTCCCCGAAGCCGTGACCCGCACCGTCACCGTCCTGGTCATCGCCTGCCCGCACGCCCTGGGCCTGGCCATCCCCCTGGTGATCGCCATCTCCACTGAGCAGGCTGCCCGCGCCGGCGTCCTGATCAAGAACCGGATGGCGCTGGAGCGGATGCGCACCATCGATGTGGTCCTCTTCGACAAGACCGGCACCCTTACCACCGGCGAGCCCGAGCTGAAGGACGTGGCCGCGGCAGCCGGTGTGGAAACCGATGAGCTGCTGGCCCTGGCCGCGGCCGTCGAGTCCGACAGTGAACACCCTGTGGCCCGGGCCATCGTCCGGGCAGCCCGCGAGCGCAACCTGCCGCTGCCTGCTGTTTCCGGCTTCAGCTCACTGACCGGCCGCGGCGTGCGCGCTTCCGTGGACGGACGCACCGTGCACGTAGGCGGGCCGGCGCTCCTTCGGGAGCTTGGCGCCGTCGTACCTGCTGCCCTGGCCGTCACGACGCGCGGCTGGATGGACCGCGGCGCGGCCGTCCTGCACGTGGTCGACGACGGCCGGGTGCTTGGGGCGGTCAGCCTCGAGGACGCGGTGCGGGCAGAGTCGCGCCAGGCGGTAGCTGCCCTGCAGCGGCGCGGCGTCAAGGTGGGCATGATCACCGGCGATGCCCGGCAGGTGGCCCAGTCCGTGGCTGCCGACCTGAACATTGACGAGGTGTTCGCCGAAGTCCTGCCGGCGGACAAGGACAAGAAGGTGGCGGAGCTGCAGGCCCGGGGCCTGAAGGTGGCCATGGTGGGCGACGGCGTCAACGACTCGCCGGCACTTGCCCGGGCCGAGGTAGGCATCGCGATTGGTGCCGGCACCGATGTGGCCATGGAATCGGCCGGTGTGGTCCTGGCCGGAAACGACCCGCGCGCGGTGCTGTCGATGGTGGACCTGTCGAGGGCGAGCTACCGCAAGATGTGGCAGAACCTGGTGTGGGCCACCGGCTACAACATCCTGTCCGTGCCGCTGGCCGCGGGTGTGCTTGCTTTCGCCGGAGTGGTGCTCTCCCCGGCCGCCGGCGCCGTGCTGATGTCCGTGTCCACCATCGTCGTGGCTTTGAACGCGCAACTGCTCCGGCGGGTGCGCCTCAACCCGTCCGAGGTACGTTGAATAAACGCTCTGTCACTTAACGTGGCCCAAAGCCCAACGCTCCATCACCTACCGCAACCCAAACCGGAACGCTCCATCACCTACCGCAACCCAAACCGGAACGCCCCATCACCTACCGCAACCAAAACCCAAACGCTTTTTCGTATCCACCAGAAGGACCCATTGCCATGAAGATCAGCACCTTCGCCGTCGCCGCAGTCCTCGCCGCTTCTGTTGGCCTGGCCGGCTGCGCCGCCGGCAGCGGAACCTCCGGCGGCAACAGTACCCACGGCACGAATCACAGCAGCCCGAGCGCCATGTCCAGCACGATGCCGGACGCCATGTCCAGCACGATGCCGGACGCCATGTCCAGCACGATGCCGGACGCCAACGCCGACCATAACCAGGCCGACATCACGTTCGCGCAGATGATGATTCCCCACCATGCGCAGGCGGTGGAGATGAGCGACATCGTTCTGGCCAAAACGGACCTGCCCGCGGAAGTCACCGCGCTGGCCACCAGGATCAAGGAAGCCCAGGCGCCGGAGATCGAAGCCATGACCAAGTGGATTAAGGACTGGAACATGCCCGCGGCGGTGTCAGACCACTCCCAGCACGGGATGTCCGGCATGGTGGACGCCGAAGGCATCGACAAACTCAAGGCGGCCCAGGGCGCCGAGGCGGCCAGGCTCTTCATGGAGCAGATGACCGGGCATCACGAGGGCGCCGTGGAGATGGCCCAGCAGGAGATCAGTGCGGGCAAGTACCCCGAAGCAATCCAGTTGGCGCGCGACATCGTCACGGCCCAGGAAACGGAAATCGCCGAGATGAAGCAGCTCCTGGCCGGGCTCTGACCTCCCCGCTCGGCGCTCTCTCACCTATCGCACGACGGGTGGGAGGGCGCCTCAGCTTGGGGCACGCTGCGGTCAAGGGCCGCCACTTTTCACGTGTTCGGGAAGGATTCCTACCCCGACCAGACGTGCCGTGAGGCGGCGCAGCAGTGGTGAAGCGGCCCGGAGAAGCAGGACGAACCACCGCGGCGCAACGCGGCTTCCCTTGGTTGCCCTGAAAAGTACTTTGTGTCCGTTGCGCTGTAGCAGTTGCATGACCTTCACCGGCCGCTCCCGACGCCGTTGCACCGCCGCGAGCTTCCCGACCGGCGCCGTTCCATGAGCCAGGTCATCGGCCAGTGCGTTGGACAACGCGACGGCGTCCTGAATGGCGAAGTTCACTCCGACACCGAACATCGGGGACATCGCATGGGCAGCGTCACCAATCGCGATGAAGCCGGGAAGGTACCAGCGCCGCAGTCGGTTGATTTGGACGGAGAGGAGCTTGATCTGGTCCCAGTCCGTCAGAGTGGCGACGACGGGGCGCAGGACCGGCGCTGCGTCGCTGATGCGCTTTTGAAGGCCGTCAAGCCCTGTCCCCCGAAGCTCGTCGAAGCCGCCCTTTTTGATGACCATGCCCGACTGGTATTTATCGCCCCGGTCGATGGTGAGGACCATCCCCTGCGCAGATATGTACCCAAGGGTTGCGGGGGGAGGGTCCGGCGGCTGGGGCAGGTTGAACCACAGCACGTCGATGGGCACGCCGAAGTTGTCTGGAGTGAGCCCTGCAGCGGTACGCAAGGCGGAGCTGCGTCCGTCGGCAGCAACGGTGAGCGGCGCACGGATTTCCAGCCCGACATCGGACGTTACCGCCCGCACGCCACGCACCTGATCCTGTTCCAGGATGAGGCCGTTCACTTCGGTGAGCATGCGCAGCTCGAAGTTGGGGAAGGCCGCGGCTTCGGCGGCGAGGAAGTTCAGGAAGTCCCATTGAGGCGCCAGGACGAGGAAGTTGTCAGGGCCCGGGAGCGTGCCGAAGTCGACCAAGGTGAGACGCTGGCTGTCGAGCACGACGTCCATGGTGGGCAACCGTGTCAGGGGCAGTTGCAGGAACTTTTCGCGCAGCCCGAGCTCACCGAGCAGGGTCACGGTGGACGGATGCACCGTGTCGCCCCGAAAGTCGCGCAGAAAGTCGCCGTGTTTCTCCAGCACGGTCACGCGCAAGCCTTTGCGGGCGAGCAGGTAACCGAGCACCATCCCTGCCGGGCCGCCGCCGGCGATCACGCAGTCCCGTTCGATAACGCGTTCCACAGTCATATCATCGTGCCCCTTTGCGGAAGCTGATAGAGCGTTGGGGAAAAAGCTGCGGAAGCTGATAGAGCGTTCGGGGAAAAACCTGCGGAAGCTGATAGAGCGTTCCGGAAAAAGCTGCGGAAGGTGATAGAGCGTTCGGGAAAAAGCTGCGCAAGCTGGTAGAGCGTGCGGGGTGGGGCGCCCGCCGTCGGAGCGTTGCGTGTTAAGTTGAAAAGCACGGACGCACCGGCTGGAAAGAGAAAGCTCCCTTGGACTCACCCGCACCAGTAAGAATCCTGACCGTTTGCACGGGCAACATCTGCCGGTCCCCCGTGGCTGAACGGCTCCTGCAGGCGGGGCTCAACCAGGTGCTGCCGGGCGGTTTCGAGCTGGCCAGCGCAGGGACCCGTGCCATGGTGGGCGACCCCATGCAGCCGATCTCCGCTGACATCGTGCGCACGTTCGGCGGCAATTCCGAGAACTTTGCCGCCCGCCAGCTGACGCCAAAGATCCTGCGCGGGGTGGACCTGGTGCTCACCATGACCTCCGGACACCGCGGCGACGTCCTGCAGCTGGATGCGTCGCTCCTCAAACGGACGTTTACCATCCGCGAATTCGCCCGCATGCTCGATGTCCTGGATCAGCGCGCTGCCGCGTCCGCGAGTGGGGAAACCGAGGCGGGAATGCGCGACGACGGCGATCCCCTGACAGCGAACCGCACCTTTTGGCTTGGCTTGCCGGCCCGGGCGGCGGCGGTGCGTCACCTGTCGCTGCCCGCAGACTCGGCCGAGAACGACATCATCGACCCCTTCCGCCGGGCGCCGGAGGTGTACCGGCAGATGGAGGACGAACTCGCGCCCGCCATCGTTTCCATCCTGCGCCACGCACGACTCAACGCTCCCGTTCGCGGGACGCGTGCCGGTTCGCTGTAGCGTTCCGGCGAACCCGGCACCTTTCCGGCGAACGCGACGACGGCACCCCCTGCCCAGCCAGCCTCGCCTGACCTGCCGGCCCCGCCTAACGATGCCTCCGCCGTCGTTCGGCCCCGCCCCGCCTGACCAAGCCCCCGCCGTCGTTCGGCCCCGCCCCGCCTGACCAAGCCTCCGCCGTCGTGGTTGCGGGAAACCCTGCGGGATTTCTGCGGCTTCCCCCGATGCATCGCGCTTCCGCCGTTGGTAATTTTTCGGGGACGGGCAGACGTCGCAGATGACAGTTTGGACACGTCTGTAGCCAGCGAGGACCTGGCAGGCGGACACTGATCCCAGCATCCACAATGAGGTGAGGCACAATGAGCACGCCAGGCGGTTCTGGTCCATCCGGTAGCAACCCCTCCCACCCCCATCCGCGTGGCCCCGGCGTGCTGGCGCACGGGCGGCGGCGTTGGATCGCGGCCCTGCTGGCACTCGTCTTTGTGGTGGTTGCCGCCGTCGCGGTCGTCAGCCTCAACCAAGCCGGCACGGAGGCGCAACCCGTGGCGGTGCAGAGCGAAACCCCCACGCCCACGCCTTCCGAGACACCGTCTGAAACTACTCCTCCTGCCCCGCCTCCCCCGCCGCCGCCTCCTCCACCCATTCCCGAGCACCCTGCCGTACCCATGAACGTGCTGGTAATCGGCAGCGACATGCGCGGCGTTGCGAAGGATGCGGCAGCACACACTGCCGCGACGGGGGAACCGATGGACCACCGGGGCGACACACTGATGGTGGTCCACGTTCCCGCCGACCGGCGAACACTCTATGTCGTCTCGATCAACCGGGACACGTGGGTGGACATCCCCGGCTTCGGCGGGGGGAAGATCAATGCCGGCCTGCAGTATGGGGGCATCGACATGCAAACCGCCGCCGTGCAATCGCTGCTGGGCATTACCATCGACCACACCCTGATGCTGGACTTCGGTGGTCTCAGGCATCTGATCGACGGGCTGGGCGGGATCGACGTCAACGTTCCCATCCCGTTCCAGTCCACGCACGATACCGGGCACGTTTTCGGCCCGGGTGTGAACCACCTGGACGGCCAGGCCGCGCTGGAATTCTCCCGGGAGCGGTACGCGTTCGTTGACGGCGACTTCCAGCGGGTCCGGAACCAGCAGATCCTGCTCCGCGCCATCCTTGCCCGGCTGACTGCCGGCGGCGCCCTCAATGACGTCAACGCCGTCCGCGGCCTGGTGGATTTCGCGTCCTGCTGCATCACCGTGGACAGGGGTTTTGACCCGGTGCAGGCAGCCATCCTGGCCTACAGCCTCCGCAACCTCGATCCGAACGCGATCGGCACCATGACCCTCCCGACGGCGGGTGCAGGATTCGTGGCCGGGCAGTCCGTGCTGTTCCCTGACTACGGTGCCATCAACGCCGTGGGTGCGGCGTTGCGGGATGGCCGGATCGCCGAGTTCGCCGTGCCGTAGGGCCGTGCCGTAGGGCGTTTCCGGCCTAGGAAAGATGCTGCGGGGCCGCGGCTCCTTGGTGACCCCGGCTTTGCCAGTGGAGCGGCGGGTGACCTGCCTCCCCTGGCGGTGCGCCGGCGTCGTCCGTTTACTTGCCCTGCCCCGTGGGTACGCCGCTGGTAATGTTCCTGCATTCGGCATTGGCATACGGACGGGGTGGTTCTTTGTGAAAGAGGACGGGCTGACTGAAGCGGTCCAGGAAGCCGGGGCGGTGGAATTGATCCTGATTCGCCACGGTGAGAGCGAAGGCAACGTGGCCGCAACGGATGCGCGGCTGGCGGGCGCCGAGGTCATCGAGGTGCCGGCCCGGGATGCTGACGTGAACCTGTCGGGCACCGGGCAGGAGCAGGCCAAAGCCTTGGGCGCGGCCTTGGCACGGATCGCCGAGGACCTGCGGCCGGATGCCGTGGTTTCTTCGCCCTACGCCCGTGCCCGCCAAACTGCTGAGATTGCGATTGAAGCTGCAGGCTGGCCCGTGAAAGTACGGACGGATGAGCGGCTGCGGGACCGTGAACTCGGCATTCTGGACCGGCTGACCCGCCGCGGCGTTGAGAACCGCTTCCCGGAGGAGGCGGAGCGCCGGGAGTGGCTGGGCAAGATGTACTACCGGCCGCCGGGCGGCGAATCCTGGGCTGATGTGGCGCTGCGGCTGCGGTCCGTCCTGGATGAACTGAACAACCTCAGCACAGGGCACCGGGTGATGCTGGTCTGCCACGACGCCGTGATCCTGCTGTTCCGGTACGTGCTGGAGGGCATGACGGAGCGGGAGATCCTGGATCTGGCGGCGAGCACATCAGTGCTGAATGCCTCCCTGACCCGCTACGTGCGCCCCTCGGGTGAGGGCCCCTGGACGTTGGAGAGTTTCAACGTGGCGGACCACCTCAGCGAGCATGGCGTCGCAGTCACCGAACACGCAGGAGATGCCAGTGTCCACCCAAAATGATTCCGGAACTGCCGCAATCTCCCCCACCCTGGTGACGCCGTCGCTGCTGCGCGACTGGCCGTTGCCGGCTCCGGGCGAGGACAAATACTCGCGGGGCTCGGTGCTGGTGATCGGCGGTGCGCGGGCCACGCCGGGCGCCGCACTGCTTGCCGGCACGGCTGCGCTGCGGGCCGGCGCCGGCAAGCTCACCCTTGCGGTGGCGGAATCCGTCGCCATGCACATCGGTGTCGCGCTCCCCGAGTGCGGGGCCATGGGATTGCCGGAAACCGCGGAGGGGTCCGTGACCGGCGAGGGCCTGGACCGGATTTCTTCATACCTCGACCGCGCCGATGCCATCCTTGTGGGCCCCGGCCTGGACAACCCGGACCTCGCCGAGGATCTCCTGCGCGCGCTGCTCGAGCGGGAAGCGGACGGCTCTGGTGGTTCGGGCTCCGGTGGGTCGGGCTCAGGTGGGGGAAATGCGGCCGGTGGTCCCGCCGTCGTGCTTGATGCCTATGCCCTGGGCGGCCTGGTGAAGGTGGCGGACCGGCTGGAACCTTGGCGGGGGCGGCTGATCCTGACGCCAAACCCCAAAGAGGCAGCTGTCCTGCTGGGCCGGGAGGTGGAGGACCTGACGGCGGATGTGGCTAAGATCGCCGACAAGTTCCAGGCCGTGGTGAGCTGCCAGGGCTTCATTGCGCGGCCCTCCGGCGACGATGCGCCGGAGGAATCCGAGCTCTGGCAGATGACCACCGGCTACGGCGGGCTGGGAACCTCGGGCAGCGGGGACGTCCTTGCCGGGGCGATCGCCGGCCTACGCGCAAGGGGAACCACCGGCGCGCAGGCGGCATGCTGGGGGACGCATCTCCATGCCGCAGCGGCGGACAGGCTTGCCAGCAGGATGGGCCCCCTTGGGTTCCTCGCCCGGGAACTGGCCGACGAACTGCCGGCGCTGATGTTGGAGCTGAATACCTGACTCCCCGGCAGTTAAGGCCGGGCATGGGATGACCCCCGGCCGAAGCCGGGGGCCACCGTATCGGGAAGCTCAGGCCTACCTGCCGATGCGCGAAATGCGCTGTGGCGTGCTCAGAATGGCTATCCGCCCCAAGAGGCAGTCAACAATCAATACCCGACGTCCCGATCCTTGTTGGCGACTAGGCGGAAATTTCCTGCTTTGCCCCCTTCGTCTCAATCTCGATCTTGCGCGGCTTGGCCTTTTCGGCGACGGGAATCCGCAGCGTCAGGACACCGGCGTCATACGAAGCCTTCACGTTGTCAGTGTCCAGGGTGTCCCCGAGGATCAGCTGGCGGCTGAACACGCCGCGCGGCCGCTCCGAGGCGATCAACTCGGTGTCCTTGCCGGCAGGTTCAGGACGCTCCACCCGCACCGTGAGGACATTCCGTTCCACATCCAGATCCACTGAATCCGCTGCGACGCCGGGCAGATCAAAGGCGACTACAAAGTCCTGGCCTTCGCGCCATGCGTCCATTGGCATCGCTGCCGGACGCGCTGCCGTGCCGAGGACCTGCTGGGCCAGCCTGTCCAGCTCGCGGAACGGATCGGTTCGCATCAACATGGCTTCCCTCCTCGTAAGAGACGGTCCAACATTTTTTTGGTACCAGCCGATCTGTATTGGCTGATATAGATTTTTTAGCACCGGACAGAGAGATCTGCAAGCGGTTTTGGGAAGATTTTTTGCTGCTCTTGGCGGTGCCGCGGGCAAGGCGAAGGGGCCCTCGCAGTGCGCAAAGGCCCCTTCGGTGTGCGGCGTTTCTGCTGTTCCAGCTGCCTGTTCTAGCTGCCTGTTCTAGCTGCGGGTGGGATCGGGACGAAGCGGTGCAGGACCCGGGTCCGGGACGGGCAGCGGCCCGGGAGGCGCCGGCGTCGGGAATGGATTCGGGCCGGGATGGCCGGGCTGGGCGGGATCAGGCTGGTCCGGGCCCGGTTCCGGCGGGAACGGCTCGGGCTCGTGCACTGGCGGGATGGTCATAAACTTCCCCTCTCACGCTGGGCGGATGTGCCATAGCGTGAACAGGATACGCCTGCCGCCGAAAGCCCACTAGGCTCCTACCTTCGCCGGTCCGTTGTTCGCTTTGGCTCTCAATGCAGCCGGTTGACCTTGAATCCTGCGGGAGGTGATGGCGGGTTGGTTGAATGAGTGCGGGAGGTGATGGCGCGTTGGCCGGATAGGCGCGGGAGGTGATGGCGCGTTGGTGAATTGGTGCGGAAGGTGATGGTGGGTTGGCCGAATTAGTGCGGGAGGTGATGGGGCGCCTGGTGGCGGGGCGCAGGGGATATCGTCCGGTAGCGAACGGCCGTTTCATTGTCCGCCGGGGTCTATATATTGAACTCATGACCCAGACTCCGCTGCAGGATTCCGCCAGCACCGCCGCCACCACCATCCCCACCCCCCCGGTAGCGAAGAAGATCCCCTCCGAGCGCATCCACCACGGGGACAACTTCGTGGACCATTACGAGTGGCTGCGGAACAAGGAGTCCGAGGAGGTTGTGGAGCACCTGAAGGCCGAGAACGCCTATCAGGAAGCGGTCACTGCGCATCAGGAGCCGTTGCGCGAGGCGATCTTCCAGGAGATCAAGGGCCGCACGCAGGAAACGGACCTGTCCGTCCCCCACCGCAAGGACGGCTGGTGGTACTTCAGCCGCTCGGTGGAAGGCAAGGAGTACGGCATCCAGTGCCGGGTCCGCGCCCGGAACACCGGCAACCCGGTGGCGGACTGGACTCCCCCAGCCGTGGAGCCCGGCGTCGATATTCCGGGCGAGGAAGTCCTGCTCGACGGCAATATTGAAGCCCAGGGCAAGCCCTTTTTCTCGGTGGGCGGCACGGCCGTGACCGTGGACGGCAACCTCTACGCGTACGCCGTGGACAACGCCGGCGATGAACGCTTCACGCTGCGCATCAAGGACCTCCGGACGGGTGAACTGCTGCCGGACGTCATCGAGAACATCTTCTACGGCGTCGCCTTCTCCCCTGACGGCACCCGCATCTTCTACACAGTGGTGGACGACTCCTGGCGCCCGTACCAGGTCAAGGCCCACACCCTGGGAACGCCCGTCACCGAGGACGTGGTGATCTACCAGGAGGACGACGTCGCCATGTGGCTGGGCTTCGAACTCTCCGCCGACAGGCGCTACCTTGTGCTGGGCATCGGCTGCTCCGAGTACAGCGAGACCCGCCTGCTCCGGTTCGATGACCCCGCCCAGGAACTCGCCACCGTCATCTCCCGGGACGAACGCGTGCTCTATGAGGCCGAGCCAGTCCTGCTGCCCGGCCCGGACGGTCTAAAAACGGAACGCATCCTACTCACGCACAACCGCGGTGCCATCAACTCCATGGTCTCCCTGGCCGACCCGGCCGAGCTTCGCAAGCCGCTCGCCGAGCAGCGCTGGGACACCGTCGTCGAGCATTCCGACGACGTCCGCGTCAATGGTGCCGGCGTCACCGCCACGCACCTCGTCGTCTCCATCCGCAAGGACACCATCGAGGGCGTCCAGGTCATCGGCCTGCAGGGCCTGGGCACCGCTGCCCAGGAAGCACCAGTGGAGCCGGCGTTCGACGAGGAGCTGTACACGGCGGGCGTCGGCGGTTCCGACTACGAGGCTCCCGTGATCCGGCTCGGCTACACGTCCTACTTCACGCCGTCGCGGGTGTACGACTTCGTGCTGCCCACGCCCGCGCAGCCCGCCGGCGAGCTGCTCCTCCGCAAGGAAAGCCCGGTGCTGGGCGGCTACGACGGCAACGACTACGTGGCCACGCGCGAATGGGCCGAAGCCAGGGACGGCACACGGATTCCCCTTTCAGTGCTGCGGCACAAAGCCGTGCAGCAGGATTCGACGGCGGCCGGCCTGGTGTACGGGTACGGCTCCTACGAGCTGAGCATGGACCCCGGCTTCGGCATCGCGCGGCTGTCCCTGCTCGACCGCGGCGTGGTGTTCGTGATCGCCCATATCCGCGGCGGCGGCGAACTCGGCCGGCACTGGTACGAGAACGGCAAGAAACTCGCCAAGAAGAACACCTTCACCGATTTCGTGGACGCCACGGACTGGCTGGCGCAATCCGGCTGGGTGGACCCGTGCCGGATCGCGGCCCTCGGCGGCTCGGCCGGCGGACTGCTGATGGGCGCCGTGGCCAACATGGCTCCGGAAAAGTACGCCGCTATTGTGGCCCAGGTGCCGTTCGTGGACGCCCTCACGACAATCCTGGACCCGGAACTGCCGCTGTCAGCCCTGGAGTGGGAGGAATGGGGCAACCCGATCACGGACCCCGAGGTCTACGCCTACATGAAGTCGTACTCCCCCTACGAGAACGTCGGCGCGGTGCCGTACCCGAAGATCGCCGCGGTGACGTCCTTCAACGACACCCGCGTGCTGTACGTGGAGCCGGCAAAGTGGGTGCAGGAGCTGCGGAACAGGACCACCGGATCCGAGCCGGTGGTGATGAAGATCGAGATGGACGGCGGGCACGGCGGCGCGTCCGGCCGCTACGTCCAGTGGCGCGAAAGGGCCTGGGACTACGCCTTCATCGCCGACTCCCTCGGTGCCACGGAACTGCTGCCGGGAGCCGGACTGAAGTAGGACTGCAGCGGACGACGGCGGCCGCCTCCCGCCGTCGTACCCCCGGCCCCAAGACTGCCTGCGGCCGCCGGGTAAGCCGTGCGCAGGTCCCTTGAACCAGCCTGACCAGCGGTAACACCCCCGCTCTGCAATCCCGGCGCCGTACTCAAAATTGATAATTATGCTTACTATTGTCTGGCGCTGGCTGCCCGCTGGGGGCAAACCCACCGGCGCCGGATGTGGAGGTTTGTGTGAGCATGGAACAGGAAATGCGTCCCCTGACCGACGATGAACTGATGTCGGAGCAGGCCACAGCTTTGCCGGACAAGGAAGTCGCGTCCGTACTGGACCTGAACGCGGACCTGGACCTGGGAATTGACGCCGCAGCACCCATCGACCTTGCCGTCGCGGCCAACGCCAACGTGGCGGCCCCGATCGACGCCGCCGCCTCCGCCAACATCCTCTCCTTTGGTTCGGAAGCGCAGGCACTGGCCGACCAGGGCGTCATGATCGAACAGGGTATTGTGGCCGACGCGAACGCCGAATCCACCCAGGACAGCAGCATCAACCAGGGCAACGACACCGTTGACGACGGCGGCACCACGCCCGGCGCCGGAACCACCGAAGCCGGCACCGTTGCAGGAACGGCCGACGGCGGGAGCCTCCTGCCCGATGGGACGTCCACCGACGGCATCGTTCCCGACGACGGCCTGGGCGGCGCCCTTCCCGACGTCGGAGCACTGCCCGTGGATCCGGCAGCGGCCCTGGACGGAGACCTGCTCAACGTCAACGTGGACCTCGCCGCCGACGCCGACATCGCCGCACCCATCAACGGTGCCGTGGCCGCCAACGCGAACGTCGCAGCGCCCATTGACGCTGCCGTGGCAGCGAACATCGGCTCCATCGACAGCCAGGCCTACGCCGTGGCCGAGCAGGACGCTATCATTTCGCAGAACATCGAAGGCGAAGCCAGCGCCTCTGCGGACCAGCAGTCCAACCTGGAACAGTAAGCACAGATGACCCGCGCCAGCGGCGGGCCGCGCCCTGAGGCCGGCCCGCCGTCGTCCCCTGCCTCCCTTGCCGAGCACCCACTGAAGGTTCCCGCCCGTGCCGCCGGCGTCCAGCTGCTGGGGCAGTCGGAGGGCTCGGGTTACCGCGAAGCGCCCTCACTGGTGCGTCGCTCCGACGGCCAGACCCTGCAGCTGACCCGGCTGCTCTACCTGGTGCTGGAAGCTGCTGACGGTAACCGGAGCGTGGACGAGATCGCGCAGCACGCCACGGCGGGGTCCGGCCGACTCATCAGCGCGGACAACGTACGCACGCTGATGGACTCCCAGCTGCTGCCGTTGGGCCTGCTCCGCCTGGCTGACGGCTCCGAGCCGGACGTCCGGAAGGCAGACCCGCTCCTGGGCATGCGCTTCCGCTACACCGTGACGGATCCGGATCGCACACGGAAAATCACGGCCCCCTTCGCGGTGCTGTTCAACCCGCTGATCGTCGTGGCCGTCACGGCTGCCTTCCTGGCCGCCTGCTGGTGGGTGCTCATGGTGAAGGGTCTCGGCTCGGCCACCCACGAGGCGTTCCAAAACCCTCTCCTGCTGCTGCTGATCTTCGCCATCACCATCCTCTCGGCCGGCTTCCATGAGTTCGGGCATGCCGCTGCGGCGCGCAAGGGCGGTGCCACGCCGGGGGCCATGGGCGCCGGTCTCTACCTGATCTGGCCGGCGTTCTTCACCGACGTCACCGACTCGTACCGGCTGGGCCGCGGCGGACGGTTGCGCACGGATTTCGGCGGCCTGTACTTCAACGCCATTGTTGCGGTGGCCATCATGGGGCTGTGGTGGGCCACCGGCTTCGATGCCCTGCTGCTGGTGGTGGTCACGCAGATCCTGCAGATGGTCCGGCAGCTGCTCCCGCTGGTCAGGTTTGACGGGTACCACATCCTGGCGGACGCCACCGGCGTGCCCGACCTCTTCCAGCGCATCAAACCCGTCCTGCTGGGCCTGCTTCCCTGGCACTGGGGAAAGCCGGAGAACAAGGTCCTCAAGCCGTGGGCCCGGGCCGTGGTGACGGTGTGGGTGCTGGTGACTGTGCCGCTGCTGCTGTTCAGCCTGGCCATGATGGTGCTCGCCCTGCCGCGGCTGCTGGCCACGGCCTGGAGCAGCACCGCCAGGCAGCAGGAACTGTTGGCCGAAAGCCTTTCCGCCGGCGACCTGGCGGGGGCCGCCGTGCGCGTGCTGGCCATCATGGCCGTGGCCCTTCCCATGCTGGGCATGCTTTACATCCTGCTGCGGCTGCTGAGGCAAATTGTGACCGGGCTCTGGCAAAAGACCCGCGGCAAAGCACTGCAGCGCACTGCCGCCATGGGCGCGGTTGCGGCACTGCTCGCCGGGCTAGCCTGGGCATGGTGGCCCGACGGCGGGACGTACCGTCCGGTGCAGCCGTACGAACGGGGCACGCTGGCCGATGCAACAACGTCGGTCTTCCCGGCTGCGGACACCGCCCTGCGGGAAGGCCGCAGCGGAAGGACCGTGGCGCTGTGGCCGGGAGGTGCGGCGAAACCAACCCGGGAGAACCCGCAGCTGAGCATGGTGCTGGTGCCGGTGGAGGCTTCGCCCGGCACCAGCGAGGCTTCGTCCCCTTCCGTTTCTCCCGCCGGGTCCGCCCCGCCGTCGTGGGTGTTACCGTTTGACCGGCCGGCGGCGCCTGAGCAGGACGGCAACCAGGCCCTGGCTGTGAACACCACCGACGGTTCCGTCACCTACAGTGTGGCCTTCGCGCTGGTGTGGGCAGAGGACGGGGAACCTGTTGACACCAGGAACGAGGCTTACGCCTTTGCCAGCTGCACCGGCTGCGCGGCGGTGGCGGTGGGGTTCCAGGTGGTCCTCATCGTGGGCCAGGCGGACGTGATCGTCCCGGAAAACCTTTCGGCCGCGGCCAACTACAACTGCCTCGAGTGCGTCGCCTATGCGCTGGCCAGCCAACTGGTCCTTACCCTCGATGGTCCGCTGAGCGAGGCCGGGATGGCGCAACTGACGGCGTTGTGGGCCGAAATTGCCGCGTACGGCCGGAACATCCAGAACGTGCCGCTCTCGGAAATCCGGGGCCGGCTCGCCGCCTTCAAGGAACAAATCACCGCGATCGTCCAGGCCGATCCAAGCACTACCAATAGCCCAACGCAGACCGTCACACCTGCCCCAACCGAGGTACCGGGCGGGACGTCGGTCCCCACCCAACCAGCCGTACCGGCTTCACCCGTGCCGGCTCCATCCGGCACGGGAGGCCCGGCACCTGCGCCGGCACCTGCTCCGGCAGGAACCGGGGCCGCAACGGCACCGGCGACGCAGCCCGCGCCCGGTGACGCACCGCCGTCGTACGCTCCCGTTGAGGCGCCGGTCCCAACGGCGGATACTGGGGGCACGGCCCCCGCGGGGCCCACCACCGCAAATCCCAGCTAGGAGAGCAAATGTCGTTGAGCAAGGGAACGTCCGTGGAATGGAACACGCCACAGGGCAAGACGCACGGCAAGATCGTGGAGAAGAAAACCAGCGACTTCGAACTGGACGGCAACACACACCGCGCCAGCGAGGACGAGCCCCAGTACGTGGTGGAATCCGCGAAGACCGGCGCCCGGGCTGCCCACAAGGCTTCCGCTCTGACGGAAAAGAAGTAGCGCTGTGGCCGCCCAGCACGAGGTTGTCATCATTGGCGGCGGCAATGCCGGCATCTCCCTGGCCGCCCGGCTGGAGCGCTACGGCGTCAGGGATGTGGCCGTCATCGAGCCCCGCGACCACCACTTCTTCCAGCCGCTGTTCTCCCATATCGCCGGCGGCCGGGCCGCAGCCAAGGAAGCCGTCCGGCCGCAGGAACCCCTGATCCCGAAGGGTGTCACCTGGATCCGGGATTCCGCCAGCGGCGTGGACACCGACGCGAATACGGTCACCCTTGAATCCGGAGCGACCGTGGCATACGGCCAGCTGGTGGTGTGCCCGGGCCTGCAGTACGACTGGGACGCGGTGCCCGGCCTGGCCGAGGCCGTGCATTCCCCGAACGGAGCTTCGCATTACGAGTTCGAGCTGGCGCCGAAGGCCTGGACACTGCTGAGCGGCCTGAAATCCGGCACTGCCGTGTTCACTATGCCGGCCGGGCCCGTCAAGTGCGGCGGCGCCGCCCAAAAGCCGATGTACCTTGCCTGCGACTACTGGCGGGAGCAGGGCGTGCTGGACCGGATCCGCGTGGTGATGGTCCAGCCCTACCCCACGGTCTTCGGGGTGCCGGAGGTGGACCGGGAACTCGACCGCAAGATCGTTGAGTACGGCATCGAGCTGCGGACAAACAGCGAACTGGTGTCCGTAGATGCTGCGGGCCAGAAGGCCACCATCCGCAACACTGCGTCCGGCGAGGAGGAAAACCTGCACTACGACGTCCTCAACGCCGTCCCGCCCCAGTCGGCGCCGGACTGGCTCAAGGCAACTGACCTGCCGGCCCCGGCTGACGCGGGCGGCTTTGTGGAGGTGGACCGGCAGACCCTGCGGCACATCCGCTTCCACAACGTCTGGTCCCTCGGCGACGCAGCCGGGACCACCAATTCCAAGTCCGGGGGTGCCCTGCGCAAGCAGACAAAGGTGCTGGCCAAGAACCTGGTGGCTGCCCGGAAGGGGAAACCGCTGCCGGCCAAGTACAACGGCTACTCGGTGTGCCCGTTCACCGTGTCGCGGAACACGGTGGTGTTTGCCGAGTTCGACGACAGGTACCGTCCCATGCCGACGATCCCCCGCGTGCCGATGTGGAACGAGAGCAAGCTGTCCTGGGTGGTGGACCGGGACATCTTCCCGCAGGTGTACTGGAACCTGATCCTCAAGGGGCGCGCCTGAGAGAGCGTTCCGGGATAGCCCGCGGTAAGTGAGAGAGCGTTTGAAAAAAGCCCGCGGTAAGTGACGGAGCGTTTGAAAAAAGCCCGCGTTAAGTGAGAGAGGGTCGCCAGGGTTTCGGCGTTTCAGGGCCTGGTCCCGTTTAGGCCTGGTCGATACGCCACTCATCGGCCAGGACCGCGTAGATCAGCTCCGTCGCCCACTGGCCTTTGTAGTGCCACTTGTCCACGTGCCGGGCTTCCTGCCGCATGCCCAGCCGGCAACAGAGTTCCGCGGACGCGGTGTTCAGTTCGTCAAGGCGCGCCTCGATCCGGTGCAGGCCCAGTTCCTCGAAGCCGAGCCGGAGCATCGCCGCCGCGGCCTCGGTGGCGTAACCCCTGCCCCGGGCACCCGGCGCCAGTGCCCAGCCCACCTCGCCCTGCCCGCGGCCCGGCAGCCATTTCAGCACCACCTCGCCCTGGAGCCCAACCTGGTCCGCCGGCTCGATGGCGAGCGCCACCCAGTCGCCCTCCTTCTCGAAGACGAAGTTGGCGTACCGGCCCACCCGCTCCATCGACTGCGTATAGCTCTTAGCCGGTCCGGGCAGGAACCGGGCCGTCTCCGCCAGCGAATGGTACGCGTGGAAGGCGTCCAGGTCGCTGGCCTCGAAGCGGCGAAGGATCAGCCGCTCCGTGCGGATCGGCAGGGTTATTTCAGGCATGGGATGGAGGCTATTGGGCAGGTCCGTTTCCTACGACGGCGGCCGTCGCCTCCGCGATGGCGCGTTCCTCATCAGTGGGAACCACCAGGACGGGGATGGCGGACTGCGGGGTGGAAATGACGCGGGGTTCCTTGGAACGCTCGGCGTTCAGGCCGGCGTCGAGCTCGATGCCCAGCGCGCCCAGCTTCTCCGCCACCAAAGAACGGAACTGGTGTGAGTTCTCGCCGATGCCGGCGGTGAACACCAGTGCTTTGGCCCCGCCCACGGCCACATGGTAGCCGCCGATGTACTTGGCCAACCGGTAGGAGGTGACTTCGAGCGCCGTTGCCGCCTTGGCATCACCGGCCTCAGAAGCCTCGACCACCGAACGCATGTCATTGTTTCCGGCCAGGCCCTTCAGCCCGGACTCCCGGTTCAGCATGGTGTCGACGTCCTCGGGGGTCCAGCCGGCCCGGCCAAGGAACACCAGGATGGAGGGGTCCAGGTCGCCCGAGCGGGTGCCCATCACCAGGCCCTCCAGCGGGGTGAAGCCCATGGACGTATCCACCGAGTGCCCGCCCCGGATGGCCGTGACGGAGGCGCCGTTGCCCAGGTGGGCGATAACGCCATCGAACTCCTCAACCGGAAGGTCCAGCAGCGCTGCGGCGCGGCGGGTGACGTACTCGTGGGACGTGCCGTGGAAGCCGTAGCGGCGGATGCCGTGGTTCGTGTAGAGCTCGTCGGGAACGGCGTAGCGCCAGGCGTGCTCCGGAAGGGTGCGGTGGAAGGCTGTATCAAACACGGCAACCTGCGGCATGTCCGGCCACTTTTTGGTGATCGCGCGGATGCCCAGGACGTTGGCCGGGTTGTGCAGGGGCGCCAGCGGGTTGAGCCGCTCGATGGCGCGGGTGATCTCGTTGTCGATCAGCACCGGCTCGGCGAACCGCTCGCCGCCGTGCACCACGCGGTGCCCCACAGCCGCCAGTTCCAGGTTGCCCAGCTCCTGGTGGATGGCTGCGTCCACCTGCTCCAGGGCTTCGGCGTGGTCCCGCGGGCCCTCGATCTCGCCGTCCCCGTCACCGCCGTTGCCCATGCCGATCTTCTCGATCAGCCCCTCGGTCAGTACACTGCCTGCGGCGACGTCACGCACCTGGTACTTGAGCGAGGACGAGCCGGAATTGATGACGAGCACGAGCATGCGGGGCCTCCTGAGCCTGGCTTCTGCAGTTCAAACCACACTATAGGTTGCCCTGGCGCCGCGCGGTTTCCTTGCGGTGGCGGGCGGGCTGTGCCTAGAGTCAACGGACAGGCTGGACCACGCCCCGAGAGGACACTTCCATGACGAACGAGCCCGCTTCGATCGACGAGAACGACCCCACCAACACGGGATCCAGCAGCACGGCGCCCCTCAATCCGCAGGCGGACTCCGACGCCGGCCCAGGCTCCGGTACCCAGGATCCCACTGGGGTTGAGGGTGCCAACCCTGCCCTGGACGACACCGGGAACGTCAAGGCCGCCGAAATGGGCGAAGCCCCGCAGGCCCCTGAAAACACCGAGGACCTCGACCTGACCCCGCAGGGTCTGTCCGACGAGCCGGCCAAGCAGGAGGACGAGCAAAGCCTGGCCAAGCCGGACAACAGCTGATCCCTGCAAAAGGACGACGCCGGCACCCCAACCGGGTGCCGGCGTCGTCCTTTTGCTTACACGGCCTTGGCCGCTCTTACGCGGCCGGCGCCTGCGCCTGGATGGCCGTGATGGCCACCGTGTTCACGATGTCCTCCACCGTGCAGCCGCGGGACAGGTCATTGACCGGCTTCCGCAGACCCTGCAGGACGGGCCCGACGGCGACAGCACCGGAACTCTGCTGCACCGCCTTGTAGGTGTTGTTGCCGGTGTTGAGGTCCGGGAAGATGAACACGGTGGCCTGCCCGGCCACCGAGGAGCCCGGCATTTTGGACTCGGCGATCGAAGCGTCCACGGCGGCGTCGTACTGAATGGGGCCTTCGACGGCGAGGTCGGGCCGGCGCTGGCGGACCAGCTCGGTGGCCTGCCGCACCTGGTCCACCGCAGAGCCGGACCCGGAACCGCCGGTGGAGTAGGAGAGCATGGCAACCCGCGGCTCCACGCCAAACTGGACGGCGGTCTCCGCCGAGGCCAGCGCGATGTCCGCCAGCTGCTCCACGTTCGGGTCCGGGTTGACGGCGCAGTCGCCGTAGACCAGCACCCGGTCCGGCATCAGCATCAGGAACACGGAGGACACGATCTTCACGCCCGGCCGCGTCTTCACAAACTCCAGCCCGGGCCGGATGGTGTGCGCCGTGGTGTGGGCAGCCCCGGACACCATTCCGTCCACCACCCCCAGCTGGACCATCATGGTGCCGAAGTAGCTGACATCCTGCATGATCTCCAGGGCCTTGGGCAGGTCCACACCCTTGTGCGCCCGCAGTTCCGAGTACTGCTCGGCGAACTTCTGCCGCAGGTCCGAGGTGGCGGGATCCACGATGTTGATTCCGGACAGATCGATACCGCGGGCAGCGGCAAGCTCGCGCACGTCCGATTCCGGTCCGAGCACTGTCAGGTCGCAAACATCCCGCCGGTGCAGGATTTCCGCCGCGCGCAGGATCCGTACATCAGTCCCTTCCGGGAGGACCACGTGGCGGCGCTGGGCCCGGGCACGTTCGATGAGATCGTGCAGGAAGCGGAGCGGGGTCATGCGCTCGGCCCGCGGCAGGTGCAACCGCTCCACCAGTTCGGCCTCATCCACGCTGCGGGACCAGAGTCCCAGGGCCGAGGCCACCTTGCGGCGGTGCCCTGACCAGATCTCGCTCCGGACTTCCGCGACGCGGCGGGCGGTGGTGTAGGTGTCCTCCTGGGCGGCGAACACCGGGAACGGTGCCTGGGCCAGGAGGGGATAGATGTTGGCGTCCGGCGCCAGACCGCCCGTGAGGATGAGCGCTGAAGCCACCGGAAACTCGGGCGAGAAGGACGACGCGAGGCAGGCCACCATCACGTCGGCGCGGTCCCCCGGCACGATCACCAGGGCGCCCTCGTCCAGCACGTTCAGGAAGTTGCCCACATTCATGGCGGCCACCTTGATGTCCCGGACGTCGCGCTCCATGTCCGCCCGGCCGGCAATCTGCCGGACGCCGAGCGCGGCGGCCACTTCCCCCGTGGTGGGCCGGGCGATTTCCTCCAGCTCCGGCAGGACGTAGACCGGCCGCTTGGAGGCGCCGGGCTTGACGGCGGCGGCGATGGCGTCGACGTCGTCCGGGTCAGCGCGGTTCACCATGATGGCCAGCAGCGCGCACTTCTCGGCGGCGAGTTCCTTGCGGGCAACCTCGACGGCGGCCGCCGCCTCCGCCACGGTCCGTCCCTTGGCGCCGACAACGGCAACCACGGGGGCGGCCAGGTTGTTGGCCAGGCGCGCGTTGAGGTCGAATTCGACGGCGGCGTCCTGGCCAGTGAGGTCCGTGCCCTCCACAATCACCACGTCGCAGTGGCGGGAAATTTCGGCGAAGATCTCCACGCAGCGCGAATCGATCTCCTCGCGTTTGCCTTCGGCGAGCAGGGAGCGGACCTCCTCGTGGGTGAGGCCGCCGCGGCAGCGCTCATCCTCCAGCGCGAACCGCGCCTTCATGAGGGCCACCATGGGATCGTCCGCCGCGTCCGGGCCGTGCACCACGGGTTTGAAGAAGCCGATCCTGTCCGCGTGGCGGTGCAGGGTGTCCGCCAGGCCCAGGGCCACGAGGGATTTGCCCGATCCGGGGGTGGTTGCGCTGACGTAGATGCTTTTGGCCATGGTCCGCCCTTTTGCTGGTGTGCTGGTGCCGGTCCTTCCATCCTTGCACTTCCACCTGCGCGAGATGACACTTCGCAGCAATATCCGCCCCCGGGACTGCCGGGAAGTGCCACCTCGCGAAGCCCGCATGGCCTTGACACCGGACCCCCTCATGGGATTACCTAATGAACATTCGGTAAATAAAGCTGGAGGCAATGACGCATGGCTGAAACAACAGTTTCCGGGGCGATCCACCCCATCCTGGAAAACGACTACGCCTCCATATGGATGGGAATCGAGGTCCTCGCCGTCAGCGACGGGCACGCCACCATCCGGATGACGCTTCGCCAGGAGATGCTCAACGGCTTCGGCATGGCGCACGGCGGAATGATCTTCGCCTTCGCGGACTCCGCCTTCGCCATGGCCTGTAACCCGGTCCACCCGGCACCCGGCGAGGAAAACAACATCACTGTGGCCGCCGGCGTCGACATCAACTTCCTCAAGCCGGCCTACCGCGGCCAGGTGATCACCGCCGTCGCCGACCGCCGCTCCAGCGCCGGGCGCAGCGGCCTCTACGACATCCAGATTTTCGCTGCCGACGCCGGCGCGCCTGCCCCGGGCGAACTCATCGCAGAGTTCCGCGGACGCAGCCGGACCATCCCCAAGAAGTAGGACAACCATGACCCTCCACGCCCCCGAAACCCCCGCCCCGACCGCAGCTACGTCCGCCGCAGCGCCTGACGCCGTGCTGGACCGCGAGGAGACCATCTCCCGCGACGAGCTCGAGGCCCTGCAGCTCACCCGGCTCCAGCACACGGTGGCCTACGCCTACGAGCGGGTGCCCCTGTACAAGCGCAAGTTCGACGACGCCGGCATCCACCCCCGCGACCTGCGCGAACTCAGCGACCTCGGCAATTTCCCGTTCACCACCAAGGAAGACCTGCGCGCGGAATACCCGTTCGGGATGTTCGCGGTCCCGCAGAGCGAAGTAGCCCGCGTGCACGCCAGCTCGGGCACCACGGGCCGGCCCACCGTCGTCGGCTACACCAAGCAGGACCTGGCAGACTGGGCCAAACTCGTGGCCCGCTGCTTCCGCGCGTCCGGCATCCGACCCGGCATGAAGGTCCACAACGCCTACGGCTACGGCCTGTTCACCGGCGGCCTGGGCGCCCACGCCGGAGCAGAAGCCCTCGGCTGCACAGTCATCCCGATGTCCGGCGGGCAGACCGAACGCCAGATCCAGCTGATCCAGGACTTCAAGCCCGACGCCATCCTGGCCACGCCGACGTACCTGCTGACCATCGCCGACGCGATGGCACACATGGGCATCGACCCGGCCTCCACGTCCTTGAAGTTCGCCGTCCTCGGTGCCGAGCCGTGGACCCAGGAGATGCGGCACGAACTCGAAGTCACCATGAACATCAAGGCGTGCGACATCTACGGGCTTTCAGAGGTGATGGGCCCGGGCGTCGCCGGCGAGGCAGTGGAAACCCAGGATGGCAGCCACATCTGGGAGGACCACTTCCGGCCCGAAATCATCGACGCCTTCAACCCGGTGGTGGGCAAGGAAAACGTCCTGCGCGACGGCGAACACGGCGAACTCGTCTTCACCTCGCTCACCAAGGAAGCGCTGCCCATCATCCGCTACCGCACCAAGGACCTCACCCGGCTCCTGCCCGGTACAGCCCGCCCCGCGCACCGCCGGATGGGCCGGATCACCGGCCGCAGCGACGACATGATCATCCTGCGCGGCGTGAACCTCTTCCCGTCCCAGATCGAGGAAATCGCACTGCGGATCCCCGAGCTCAGCCCGCACTTCCAGCTGGAACTCACCCGTCCCGAGGGGCAGCGGATGGACCAGCTCACCGTCCGCATTGAGCGGCGTGACGCCGTCACCACTGAGCAGAGCGCGACGGCGGCGCGCGCCTTGCAGGAGCAGATCAAGATCCATGTGGGTTCTTCGTGCACCGTGGACGTCGTGGAGCCGGGCTCGCTTGAGCGGTCCAACGGCAAGCTGCGGCGCATCTACGACCTGCGGCCGAAAGGCTAGGAGCACACGCGCAGCCTGACCGACCGATCATGAGAAACTAGGCACCATGCCCAGCACCACTGAAACAGCAAGTACCGCCGCCGGAGCCAAGCGCGGCCGGCCCGGATACGACCAGCAGTCGGTGCTGCGCATCGCCGTCGACGTTTTCAACCGGCACGGCTACGACGCTACGTCCATGGGCATCCTGGCGGACAACCTCGGCATCTCCAAGTCGGCGATTTACCACCACGTGCCGTCCAAGGGAGACCTCCTCAAGCTCGCCCTTGACCACGCGCTCGGGGGCCTTGAGGCCATCCTCGAACAACCCGAGGCTACCTCCGGCGCAGCCGATGCCCGGCTTGAGTTTGTGCTCCGGCAGACGGTGGCCGTCCTGGTGGACCGCCTGCCGTTCGTCACGCTGCTCCTGCGCCTGCGCGGCAACACAGAGATTGAACGCGACGCGCTGGAACGGCGCCGCACCTTCGACCATAAGGTGGCCGCACTGATTTCCAACGCCCGCGACGAGGGCTCGCTGCGGCAGGACATCGATCCCCGGACCGTCACCCGGCTCCTGTTCGGCATGATCAACTCAATCGTGGAATGGTACAAGCCCGGCGGGTCCCTTTCGCCCGAAAAGCTTGCCGACGACGTCATCACCATGGCGTTCGACGGGCTCCACTCCCAGCCCTAGGCTCCCCTCTTCCAACCAAGATACTAAGTGTGCTTGGTATTTCTGCGGCTGCCCGGTTACGGTGGTAGGACCAGACAGCATCCGCAGGAGGTCATCCATGAGCACCAGTATCAGCCAGGGATTACGCCGTTCCGCCCGCGTTGGCACGGTTGCCGGAGTCGTGGTGCTGGCAACCTCGCTGACCCTGACCGCCTGCACATCCCAGGATCCCCCTGCCCCGACTGAAACCTCGGGGGCCAGTACAGCGGGTGCCAGCACCTCGCCGTCGGCCGGCACCTCCCCTGGTACCGGCGGTTCAGCCAGCGCCTCCCCCGGCGCCCCCGCCCCCGCTCCTGATGCCGCCGGCGACATTCCCCAGCTCGTGGAGAACCTGGCCCCGTCCGTGGTGACCATCTTCACCGAGGGCGGGGTGGGCAGCGGTGTGGTCTATTCCGAGGACGGCCTCATCCTCACCAACGAGCACGTGATTCGGGGAAACACCCAAGTTGAGGTCGGTTTCGCGGACGGGCAGCGGGTAGAGGGGACCGTGCGGGCCACGGATCCTGTCACAGATCTGGCCCTGGTTCAGGCGAACCGCACCGGCCTGCCGAAGCCCGCCTACCAGAACAGCCTTCCCCGTGTGGGAGAAGGTGCCCTGGTCCTGGGTTCCCCACTGGGCTTTGAAAACACCGCTACCGCAGGCATCATCTCCGGCCTCCACCGTTCAATTCCGGGTTCCGCCTCCAACAGCCTCTCCTTGGTGGACCTGATCCAGACTGACGCGCCCATCAGCCCCGGCAACTCCGGCGGTGCAGTCATCAACATGCGCGGTGAAATCATCGGCATCAGCGAGGCCTACATCCCACCGTCCGCCGGCGCCGTCTCCCTCGGCTTTGCCATCCCTGCGGCCACCGCTGTCCAGGTGGCGGAGGAACTGCTCGCCGACGGCACGGCCGAACACGCCTATCTCGGCCTCACCCCGGGAGAACTGACACCGCAGATCGCAGACCAGCTGGGCATCGACGCAACCACCGGCGTCGTCGTTTTGTCCGTGGACGAGGACGGCCCGGCGGGCCGGGCCGGAATCCGCCCGGGTGATGTCCTGGAATCCATGGAGGGAGTGGAGCTGAACGCGCCCGAGAAGCTCCTGGCTGAGCTCCGGAACCGCAACCCCGGCGATACCGTCGGTTTCAAAGTCCGGCGTGATGACCAGACGCTGGACATCAAAGCGGACCTTATCGACCGGCCCACCGAGTAGTACAACCAAAAGGAAGGTTAGACAATGAGCCCCAAGGAAGAACCGAACGCCGGCTTCATCATCCCGGACCCGTCCAAAGTCCGCGAGGACATTCCGCAGGATGCCGCAGATGAGGCAAACGCGATCCGCTTCAGCGAAGAGCAGGCGCTGATCGAGGAACAGTCCCACGGCATCCGCCCGGACACCTACAGCGTCCCCTCCGGCGGCCCCACCATGGACGAAGCCCGCGGCAACATGGACGTTGCGGACCAGACCGGGGCGGCGCCGTCGGACGACAGCAGCGACGACGGCCTGCACAGCGGTGCTGAATCCTAACACTGCCTAATGTAGAACGACGGTAGGGGCGCCCCGCCTGGCGGGGCGCCCCTACCGCTTCAACCAGGGTTCCTTAGAGTTCGTACTCGGCCTGGACGCCAAGTGCCTCGTGGACGCAGAGGATGTTGCGCTCGGTGTCCATGAACCAGGCGCACTTTTCCGAGTTGGTGGTGCAGATGTGGTTCTCGGTCTTGAGGTTGGGCAGGTCGTAGTCCTGGAACTGCACTCCCCTTGCTTCCATGTCCCGGACTGTCCGCTCGATGTCCGTAACCTCGAAGCTGATTGCAGTGTGCTCGGAGTGCTTTCCGTCCGAGACGGGCATCAGCTGCAGCATCGGGCCGCCGTTGGTGCCGAGTAGTTCGCTTCCATCGTCTGTCATGCCGTGGTGCGGGAGCCCGAGTTTTTCGGTGTAGAACCTCCGGGCACGCATCGGATCATCAACTGGCAGGACGGTGGTGGCTGTGTTCATTCTTAGGGTCATGTGGCCACCTCCTACGGGCAGAATTTTACGCCCGGGCGGCCAGAAAAGCGCCGCCCGGAACGCCCCATCACATCCCGCAGCAAACCGCCAAACGCCCCATCACCTCCCGCGGAAGGTGATGGGGCTTCCGGAAAATCGTGCGGAAGGTGATGGGGCGTTCCGGAAAAACGTGCGAAAGGTGATAGGGCGTTGAGGGGCTACTTCTGCACCAGGGTGAGGACGTCGTAGGTGGCCACGATCTCGTCGTTCTGGTTGGTGAGCACCGCGTCCCAGGCAACCTCGCCGTACTCGTCCGTTTCGCGCGGGGTGATCTTCTTGGCGGTCAGCGTTACGCGGATGGAATCACCAGCGGCCACCGGCGTAATGAAGCGCAGGTTCTCCAGCCCGTAGTTGGCCAGCACCGGGCCCGGAGCCGGCTCTACGAACAGGCCCGCTCCCCAGGCGAGCAGCAGGTAGCCGTGTGCCACGATGCCCGGGAAGAACGGGTTAGCTTCCGCGGCTTCCTGGTTGGTGTGGGCGTAGAACGTGTCGCCGGTTGAGTTGGCGAAGGCCGAAATATCCTCCAGGGTGACCTGGCGGAGGTCGGACCGGACGGCGTCGCCAATCCGCAGCGTCTCCAGTGATTTACGGAAGGGGTGGGTTCCCTCCGTCTCAAGGGTGAAATTGCGGTCCGCGCCGGCATGCCAGACGCCTGTGACGGCCGTGAGCATGTTAGGCGAGCCCTGAATGGCCGTGCGCTGCATGTGGTGCATCACCGAGCGGATACCGCCCAGTTCCTCGCTGCCGCCTGCCCGGCCGGGGCCGCCGTGGACCAGGTGCGGCACGGGCGAGCCATGGCCGGTGGAGCTGCGGGCGTCCTCGCGGTTGAGCATCAGGACGCGGCCGTGGTGGGCGGCGATTCCCATCACGAGTTCGCGGGCCACGGCGGGATCGTTGGTGCACACCGAGGCCACGAGGGAGCCGTTGCCTCGGGCGGCGAGGCGGATGGCATCGGGAATGTCTTTATAGCCGATGACGGAGGAGACGGGACCGAAGGCCTCCAGCGAGTGGACTTCCTCCGCCTCGGGGTCCTGCCAGTTCAGCAGGACGGGAGCCATAAAGGCTCCGCCGTCCACCACGCCCGTAGACCCGTCGGCGGAGGTGACCGACGGCGATTCGAGCGTTCCGTACGCAAGCTCACCGCCGGCGTCGAGCATTGACTGCACGGCGGCACGGACGCCCTCGAGCTGTTCCACGGAGGCGAGTGCGCCCATGGTGACCCCGTCCGCCCGCGGGTCGCCCAAGACAATGCGTTCGGAGATCCGCTTGCCGACGGCGGCAGAGACCGCGGCCACGAGCTCCTGCGGGACGATGGCGCGGCGGATGGCGGTGCACTTCTGCCCCGCCTTCGCAGTCATCTCGGTGACAACAGACTTTACGAAGGCGTCGAATTCCGGTGTGCCCTCCACGGCGTCGGGGCCGAGGATGGCGGCGTTCAGGGAGTCGGTCTCGGAGGTGAACCGCACCCCGCCCTGCACCACATTGGGGTGGGACTTCAGGGACAGGGCGGTGGAGGCAGAGCCGGTAAAGGCCACCAGGTCGCGGTAGTCCAGCACATCAAGCAGCCCGCGGACGGAACCTGAAATCAGCTGCAGCGAGCCCTTGGGCAGGATGTTGGATTCAACGATGGCCTTCACCACGGCCGCCGCCACATAGCCGGTGGGGGTGGCGGGCTTGACGATGGTGGGAACGCCGGCGATGAAGGCAGGCGCGAACTTCTCCAGCATGCCCCACACGGGGAAGTTGAAGGCGTTGATTTGCACGGCGACGCCCGGAATGCGGGTGTAGATGTGTTCGCCGGCGAAGGAGCCGTCCTTGGACAGCACCTCCATGGGCCCGTCCACCACCACCTGTGAGTTGGGCAGTTCGCGCCGGCCCTTGGAGCCGAAGGTGAAGAGGACGCCGATGCCGCCGTCGATGTCGATCATGGAATCGATCTTGGTGGCGCCGGTCTGGGCGGAGAAGGAGTAGAAGTGTTCACGCCGTGCGTGGAGGTACTGCGCCAGCTCCTTGAGCTTGAGCGCGCGCTGGTGGAAGGTCAGCTGGCCGAGTTCGGCCTGTCCGGTGGTCCGGCCGTGGTCGACGACGGTGGAAAGGTCCAGCCCCTCCGTGCTCACCTTGGCCAGGATCTCCCCCGTGCTCGCATCACGTACGGGGACAGCGGAACCCGTGGAAGCGTCGTCGGGCGTCCACCACACATCCATGATGAAGCTGGGCACTGTCTCCACGGTGTCGACCGTGGCCTGGGGAGCTGTGGCGGTGGTGGTCATCGTTGACGGGTCCTTCCAACAAGGGGCATACAAAGGCGGCCAGTGATTACTGACCGTCCGTTCGGTAATATATTCACCATACATGAAAGCCCGTGGTGCACACTAGAAGGCCGGGCCTGAATTGGCCGCCCAGAAGGAGAACATATGAGCGCCCCGTCACCGAAGGATGCAGCTGTGGAGAACCACCCCGATGCGCACGAGTTGTGGAAGATTACCCTCGGTGAGCTGGACGAGAAGATGGGCGTGAAGATCCTCGAGGAGTCGGTGGAGCGAGTGGTGGCCACCATGCCCGTGGAGGGGAACAGGCAGTCCTTTGGGTTGCTGCACGGCGGCGCGTCGTTGGCCGTAGGCGAAGCTGTGGGGTCCTGGGCGGCCGTGATCCATGCGAGCACCCTGGGCAAGACGGCGGTGGGCGTGGACGTCTCCGCCACCCACCACCGCTCGGCGCGGG
This sequence comes from Arthrobacter sp. Z1-9, assembly GCF_054792695.1. Classification (NCBI taxonomy): domain Bacteria; kingdom Bacillati; phylum Actinomycetota; class Actinomycetes; order Micrococcales; family Micrococcaceae; genus Arthrobacter; species Arthrobacter sp. Z1-9. Next base: position 3,365,404 of record NZ_CP096456.1, read on the forward strand.
AGGGCCAGGTGACCATCACGGCCACACCGATCCATCTCGGCGGAACACTCACCACGCACGAGGTGGTCATCATCAACGAGGCCGGCCAGCGGCTCTGCACGATGCGCATCACCAACCTGCTGATGCGCCGCCACAAAAAATGATCCGGCTGGCCGGCGTGAACCCGTTCGCCACGGGTGGTTGAGGGTGCCGTAACGTCAGCGCCGGGTCTGGCGCTTCCGACGCCGGACCAGCGCCATCAGCACGGCACCGACGACGATCGCGCCCACCGCAGCACCTGCCGCGGGAAGAAGCGGGGACGGGCCGGTGTAGGCGAGCGTGCCGATATACCTCCGGTCGCCGTTGCCTCCGGTATTGGCGAGGTCAGCGGGAGGGGTGTGGACTGGTGGGTTAACGACGACGGCGGGCGGCCCGTCCGTGGAAGCCGGCAGTACCGGTGGTCCCGACTTAGCCGCGGCAGCCGGTTCAGCCGCGGCAGCGGGTTCAGCCGCGGCAGCGGGTTCAGCCGCGGCAGCGGGTTCAGCCGCGGCAGCGGGTTCAGCCGGTTCAGCCGCGGCAGCGGGTTCAGCCGGTACAGCGGGGGCGAACTCGAAGCTGCTGGCTCCGGAGACACTGTAGCCGTTGATTGTCTCGGCCGTGAACCGAAGCGGCTCCTTCCCCTCGGGGGCAGGAAAGCCCCAGGCGCCGTCGTCATCAACGGAGACCTCGAACGGTTGCTGCCCCTCAATGGTGATGCGGACTTTCGACCCGGCGGCAATCGCCGAGACCGGTGCTGCCGGGACCTCGCCGCTGATGACCTGGCCGGCCTCATACGTGGCGCCCCGTGCCGGCATCGTCACCACCGGCTTGTTAAGGAACAGCTCCAGCTGGTAGCCGGGCAGAACCTTGAGGCTTTCAGTAAGGGTGGCACCTACCGCAAAATTCTGGATCACGTTGCCATCCTCGTCGGGAGTGTCCCCGGCAGCGTGAGTTCCCACAGCGTAGTTTCCGCTGATGTAAGGTCCACCGGAGTCCCCACCGCTGGACTGGACGTCGTAAGACAGGAAGCCTTTGAAGGCCCGCATGTCGAGGGGTTCAGCGGGATCGCTTGTATCAGTTGGTTCTACATATGTAGGGCCGGGAACCATGAAGATTCCCACAGCATCAATCTTGCCGCAGGACCAGGCCGAGGTCCTGCCGGAACGGCAGACGGACATGCCGGCAATCGGTTCGGCCGCGCCGATGATCTTCACGTCAGGTTCCGGCTGCGAGGCGTCGCCCCAAGTGCTGGCCGCCGGAAGCGGGTCCAGATCGGGGCGGAGGGATTCAACGACGGCAATGTCGGTTCCCACGTTGCCGGGGTCCGTAAGTGCGGTGTTGTCCGGACCGGTTGGGCTGTCAGGGTCGAGGACCCACGAGTTACCCGGGCCGCCGAACTGGCTGAAGCCAAACCTGCCCAGGAGCCCTGTCTGGGTGAACTGGAATTCCAATGTTGCCGTTTCGGCAGCACCGTCGGAGGCACAGTGGCCCGCGGTGAGAACTGTCGGCAGCCCTGCGGGGTCGAAGGCAGAGAAACCTGTCGAACAGACCCAGCCGGTATCGGCAATGTAGCCAACTCCCCCGGCAACGTCAGCCTCAGGCGCGAGCGGAGCGCCGCCGTCGAGCTCAACATTGGCGAACCGGGCCACGAATTCAGAAGGGGACTTCTTGCCGGAGTCAGAAGCGGCAGTGGCAGCCGTCGAAGCACCAGTGTCTGAGCCATCCTGACCGGTGCCACCCGCAGCGGCATCCGACCCCGCTTCCGGCGAATTGACGCCGCCGGTCCGGATGACGAACTTTCCGCCGGAGGCCACTACGGCCTGCAGGCCTTCCGTGCCGACTTCACCGATATACGCCTGGAACAACTGCTCGACACTGACGGCCAACTCGCTGCCCTGGCTTGGCGCAGTGTCGTCGCCAGGTTCCTCCGCCGTCACCGGAGCGGGGGCGTCCTCCAGCGCAAGGGCCGGGACGGTCTGTCCAAGCACGGCAACTTCCGCCTGCAGCTCTGCTCCAGCGCCCGAGACCACGATCTGCCCGTCCTGGAGCCCGATCCCCGAGTAGCCGGGGACGTCCCGCAGCCGAGTGGCCACCTCGGCTGCCTCGGCACCTAACTGCCCTGCCGCAGCAAACTCCGCGGGAGTCATTTCCAGGTCACGCAGGACTGCTTCCTCCAGGGCAACCTCAGACAGGCCACTGCTGTTGATATCAGTGACGACGGCGGGAGGCTCAGTCAGTTCAGGCTCGTCTGCCGCCCAGACCGGATTTATGGCAAAAACAGAGGACGCCAATACTCCCGCAGCCGCGCCGGCGGCCAGGAAACGCGGAAGCTTGCCGGCGCTCATCACTTTGCCGGCCCTCATCGGGACACTCCGGCGCCGCAGAGGGCCAGGACCGCATCCAGCTCAGCCGGGCTGAGGCCGTGCCGCAAGAGGTAGGAGCGGGTATCGAGGCTCCGCACAAATTCCACCACCGCGTTGCCACGCTCCTGAAGCAGCGGCGCCAGCTCGGTTTCCTCAACGTAGCGTTCCCGTGCGTGCGGCGGGCCATGGGTGCGGTAGCGCTCGTTGATGCCGCGGGCTGCGCGCCGATAGCCATCGGCGATGACCTGGTCGGAGTGCCCCGCCAGGTCCTGGACCATGGCGGCCACCATTCCGCTGCGGTCGCGGCCGGCTGCGCAGTGGAGCACAGCGCCGCCGCGCGCCGATGCTGCGGCCAGCTCACGGAAGACTCCCGCCAGCTTCTCCGGGAAGAGTCGCGCGTTATCCGCGTAAAAGGCAGGGTCGTTGAGGTAGGGGCCGGATAGATCTGTAAAGCGGCGATCTCCCGGCTCTTCGGTGGGAGCGGAAACAACGATTACCCCGGCTAATGCCGCCTCCGTCACTACCGGGTCGGTGTCCCGTCGCCGCACCTCGGCAGCGTTGCGGAGATCAATGACCGTGCGGATGCCGTCGTCGTACGCCTGCCGCCAGCCAACCTCCGTCAGCCATTCCCGCCTGCCCATCCGGTAGACGCCGCCGGCCACATGCCACGCGTTGACAGCACCATCCCAGTCCATGGGCCCGTCTGCTGTGTTCATCCGGACAGCTAATCACATCAGTCACATCAGTCGCACGTGTCAGAGGTATAGGCCGGTCTCGAAATTGGGGTACACCCAGCAAGTGACCGCTTCCGTCCCGAGGTATACCGTGTCGATTAGCTGCTCGCGCCGCGTTCGCGGCCGGCGTTGGAAGGGGAACAAGATGCGAAATCCAGCAGGACGACGGCGGCGCTCGGCTTTTGCCGCAGCCTTTGCCACCGTGGCCATGGCACTTGGCGTCGCAGCCATTCCGGCCGAGGCGTCGCAGACAAAGGTTGACTATGTGGCCCTTGGTGATTCATACACCGCGGGGACCGGGGCGGGGGCGCCGGAACGCCCGGCAGATGTGGACTGCTGGCAGAGCCAGCCGGGGTACGTCGATCTGGTGGGAAAGAGCAAGGGGATCAAGCTCGTGGCGAATGCGGCCTGCCATGGCGCTGTGCTCTCCAGACTTAGCCCTACATTTGACCCCGTTATCTACACGCCCACCGTCCACGAGCAGATCAGGTTCCAGGTGCGCGGCAAAGCCCTCTCGGTTAAGACAGACCTGGTCTCGATTACCGCAGGAGCCAATGATCTGGGTTTCGCGCGGGTGCTGGGAGTTTGCGCTTTCTCGGATGAGAGCACGTGCAAAGCAGCTGTTGAGCAGGCCACCTCCCCCAAAGCCCTTGCTTTCCTGACAGCCAGTCTCGTCGGGACATACTTAGCCATAGAAGTCACGGCACCACGTGCACAGACGGTGGTGCTGGGCTACCCGCTGCTGTTCGATCGGGCCAGCGAAATACAGCCGATTCCGCGGGAGAATCAGGTGCTCATGAATGGGGCCACGTCTGCGGTGAATGCGACAATCGAAAAAGCTGTTCGGGCCACCCAGGCGTGGCCCGGAACGGACCTGCTGTACGTCGACGTGACCGACGAGTTTGCCGGACACGCCGTTAACTCAGCAGCCCCGTGGCTCCAGCTGTCACCAAGTGACTTCGGGGCCGACTACAACTTCCATCCCAATCAGGCGGGGCATCGGGCATACGCCTCAGCGCTCCTGGCGGCGGTTGGGCCGGCCGAGCCCGCAGGCCAGTAGCCCGGCAGCCCCTACCCCCGCCGGGCCAGCCTGTACTCCAGGCCCGCCCGGACCATGGGCCATTCGTGTTCGAGGATGGAGAACACCACGGTGTCGCGCAGGATGCCGTCGCGGGACCGCGAGTGGCTGCGGAGCACACCGTCCTGCTTGGCGCCCAGCCGGGCGATGGCCTCGCGTGACTGGTGGTTGAGCCAGTGCGTCCGGAATTCCACGGCCGGGCAGCCCAGAACCTCAAAGGCGTGACGCAGCAGCAACAGCTTGGAGTCCGAGTTGGTCCCGGTCCCCTGCACGGAGGCGGCGTTCCAGGTGGAGCCGATCTCAACACGGGGAGTGCCGGCGTCGACATTCATGTACGTGGTCATTCCGATGATCCTGCCGGGGCCGCCGGTGGCCGCGTCGATCAGCCGGGTGGTGAACGGCAGCATGGAACCCTGCTCCTGCAGGGCAAGCCGCCGCTCAATTTCCGCTGCCATTTCGTCCGGCGACGGCACCGAGGTGTACCAGAGGCGCCACAGCTCGCCGTCGCGGGCAGCATCAACCAGGCCGTCGTGATGGTCCGGATTCAGCGGCTCCAGGGTTACATACCGGCCAGTCAGGGTAAGGGGTTCAAGGAAGGTCACTGCACCAGCCTAGGTCCAACCAAGAGGGCCGGTTACGCTGGATAAAGCACCAGGACCGCAAACGAGGGAGATAACGTGTCAGGACACAATCCAGACCCGGAAGACGACAAGCTCACTGGCCTGGAGCCGGGAGGCGGAGTGCCGCCAGGAGAAACGCCGCCGGGCGAAGCCTCCACCACCACCACCCAGGGCCATGACGAACACGGCACCAAGAAGAGCACGCAGTTCTTGGTGATTGCAGCCATTGCGGTAGTGGTCCTGCTGTCGCTCCTGTACTTCGTCGGCTACATTGTGGGCTTTTTCGACTAGCCGGCGGTATTAGCTGGTCCAGTCAAAAAAGCCCTTGCCGGTCTTGCGGCCCAGTTCGCCGCGCGCCACCTTGTCCTTGAGGATCTGCGGCGGTGCGAATCGCTCACCCAGGGTGGAGTGCAGGTACTCCGCGATGCCGAGCCGGACGTCCAGCCCGACGATATCCGTGGTTCGAAGCGGCCCGGTGGGGTGCTTGTAGCCAAGGACCATGGCGGCGTCGATGTCCTCGGCGGACGCCACCCCCTCCTCCACCATGCGCATCGCCTCCAGGGCGATGGCAACGCCCAGCCGGGAGGACGCAAAACCTGGGGCGTCATTGACGACGACGGCGGTCTTGCCAAGTGCCTCAACCCACCCTCTCGCCGCGGCGGCAAGCCCGGGAGACGTACGTTTGCCGAGCACCACCTCGATCAGGGTGGACGCCGGGACCGGGTTGAAGAAGTGCAGGCCCAGGAAGTTCTCCGGCCGATTGAGTTCTCCGGCCAGGCCGTTCACGGACAGAGATGAAGTGTTTGAGGCGAGATAGGCATCGTCTGCGAGCCGCTCCTCGATGCCCCGCAGCGCCGTGACTTTCAGGTCCCAGTCCTCCGGCACAGCTTCCACCACCAGTTGCCGGTCCTTGAATTCGTCGTAGTCCACGTCCACCGTGAGGCGGGAAAGGAGCTCGTCGAGGTTGGCGTCCACGGCGCCGCGCTCGATGCTTTTGGCTGCGGCGGATTCAACCCGTTCCCGGGCTGCCTCGGCGGACGGCTCGTCGCGCTCGATCACCAGCACGTCCGCCCCCTTGACCAGGAAGGCGTGCGCAATGCCGGCACCCATGCGACCGCCGCCGAGGACGCCGACGCGGGAAGGGAGGCCGGCGGCAGGTTGTGGTGTGCTCACTACTTCTTCTCTCCGGTCCCGGTGCCGGCCTTCACGCCGCCGCCGTTGGGGGTCTTGCTGGCTTTTTTGTCCAGGAACCTCTGCATCCGGTCGAACTTATCCTCGGATTCAAAGAGGATGCCCTGGGCCAGTTGGTCGATCAGGGGGTGGGCTTCCCCAGGCGCATGGAACACCGACTTGGTGATGCGCACGGCCAGCGGATCCTGCCGGCCGATCCTGTCCGCCAGGTTCTGTGCCGCGTCCAAAAGTTCTGCTGGTTCGTGGATCTCGCTGATGAGGTTCACCGCCAGGGCTTCTTCGGCCCCGAGGACCCGGCCGGCCAACAGAATCTGCTTCGCCACCGGCTCCCCCACCAGCTCCTTCAACCGCCAGCTGGCCCCGGCCGCAGCGAGGATGCCCAGCCCGGTTTCCGGGTTGCCGATGCGCACGTTGGGCGTGCCGATCCGGAAGTCAGCCGCGTAGGCGAGTTCCGCCCCGCCGCCCAGGCAATATCCGTCCAGGGCGGCAATAACGGGCATGGGCAGCTTGGCGATCCGGACGAAAATGGTTGAGTTGATTCCCTTCAGGGCATCGTCCCGGCGGCGCTCCCGCAGCTGCGCGATGTCGGCCCCCGACGCAAACACACCGTCCACGCCCGCGATGATCAGTATCTTCGGGTTCTGCTCAAGCGCGGCGCAGACGATGTGCAGTTCATCCACCATCTGCTGGTCGATGGCGTTCCGGACCTCGGGGCGGTTGAGGAGCACCACCACGCGGTCGCCGCGCTCTTCCACCAGCAGCGCATGGAATTTTTCCGACGCCAGGTCCACAGCGCCCGGCATTAGACCTTCTCCAGCAGCATGGCGGTGCCCTGGCCCACGCCGATGCACATGGTCGCCAGCCCGATCCGGGCGTCCTCACGCTCCATCCGCCCCAAGAGGGTGATGGCGATCCTGGCCCCGCTGGAACCCAGCGGGTGCCCCAAAGCGATGGCGCCGCCGTCGTTGTTCACGATGTCCGGTTCAAGGCCCAGCCGCCGGATGCAGGCGAGGGACTGCGTGGCAAACGCTTCATTAAGTTCAACGGCGCCAAGGTCACCGACGCTGAGCCCGCTCCGCTTGAGGACTTTTTGGGTGGCGGGCACCGGGCCGATCCCCATGATCTCGGGCTCGCAACCCGCCGAGGCACCGTCGATGATGCGTGCGCGAGGCGTCAGGCCCAGCCGTTCGATGGCCGCTTCCGACGCCACAATGATGGCTGACGCACCGTCGTTGAGGGACGAGGAGTTGCCGGCCGTGACAATGGTGCCGCCGTTGGCCACCGGCTTCAGCCCAGCCAGGACGTCCATGGTGGTGTCAGCCCGGGGACCCTCGTCCGTGTCCACAACATGCTCGGACTTCCTCGTCTTGACGGTGACGGGGACGATTTCGTCCTTGAACCGGCCGGCAGCCGTGGCGTCAAGGGAGCGCTGATGGGAACGGACAGCGAAGGCGTCTGCGTCCTCACGGGAGATGCCGTCCACACGGGCCACTTCTTCGGCCGTCTCGGGCATTGAGTACGTCATCTTGCCGTCGCGGGAGAGCTCGCCTTTGTGGAACCGGGGGTTGGTGAAGCGCCAGCCGATGGAGGTGTCGAAGATCTGGCCGGGCTTGGCAAAGGCAGCAGTGGGCTTCTCCTGGACCCAGGGCGCACGGCTCATGGATTCCACGCCGCCGGCGATGACGATGTCCGCGGCGCCGGCCTTGATCATGTGGCTGGCCTGGATGATGGCGGAGAGGCCGGAGGAGCAGAGCCGGTTGACGGTGATGCCGGGGATGTGGAGGGGCAGCCCGGCAAGCAGGGTGGCCATCCGCGCGACGTTCCGGTTTTCCTCCCCGGCGCCGTTGGCGTTGCCCAGGATCACCTCATCGATGCTGTCCGGATCAAGCCCGGCCCGGTTCACGGCCTCCCGGACTACCAGTGCTGCCAGGTCATCGGGGCGGATGGAGGAAAGTGCCCCGCCGTATTTGCCCACCGGCGTTCGGACCCCGCCAACAAGGAAAGCCTGCGGACCTGCGGTTGCAGCCATGGAAACACCCTTCACGCGATAAACAGCACTGTCATCGGCGGCAGGCAGACTGGAGTGCCCCACTTACCGACCGTTCGTTCTGTAAATAGTACACGGGAGGGTCTTTTATGGGTACCGGCGCCTTTCCCCGAAGGCCTAGAGGACCGTAACGCCCAGATGTGCGGCCAGGAGGGGTGCCAGGAGGCCCAACTGGTGCTCGTCGATTACTACGCCCGCCAAACTGCCGAGGCCGCTGATGCTGCGGAACCCGGTGCCCCGCAGATCGAAGTCCTTGAGCTTCGCCCCACTGAGGTCGAGGGAGCCGATGGTGCAGTTCTTGAGCACCACGCGGGTAGCTGAGGCTGAGCCCAGGTCCAGTTCATTGATGATGCAGTCGCTGATGAGTACGTCCGTGATTTTGGCGCCGCGGAGGTTGAGAAAGTCCAGCTTTCCGCCGTCGATGCGGACGGACTGCCAGCCGCTCTCATACAGTTCAGCCGAACCCAGCCGGGGGTTCCGCAACTCAACGTCCCGCCACGTGGTCCGGGCTGCCTTGAACACCGGCGCGTACAGCTCACCCAGGATGCAGTCCCGGAACGAGGACCCGCGGAGCTGCGTGTCATTGAAGGACACCCCCTGGAATTCGCACTCCGCGAAGTCCGTGCCGCTCAGTTCGAGACCGTCAGCCGCGGCGCGGCTGTACCGGCCGCCGTCGTACCTTTCACCGCGGCGGAAGTCCGACGCCGGCTGGTCCGTCAGGTTTTCCAGCCTGACGGGGGTAAGCCTGGGCGCAGCAACATTCAGGGCGCCGGGCCTGGAAGGACGCGCGGCCACTACGGAAGCGATTCTGCTTTGGCCGCGATCTCCGCCAGGTCCTTCGTCAGCGCCTTGCGGGTGGCGGCCATACCCATCCTGCCGAACAGCAGCATCATGAGCCGGCTCACCAGCGTCGGCTTGATGACCTCGGCGCCGAAGGCGAGGGTAAGCTCGGTGCCGCCGTCACGCGGAGCCAGGCTGAACCGCGTGGTGTAATCCGCGCCGCCCTGGACGGCCTTGACGGTGGTGCTGCGGTGCTGATCGGCGTCCTCCACCCACATCTCCACCGTTTCGGATTTGCCCAGCATCTTCCGGGTCTCCTTCCAGCGCGTCCCTTCCCCGTACGGGCCGTCGGTAAGGAGCTGCACGGAATCGACTCCGGACAGCGTTGCGGCCGAGCCGGGAATGTCCGTAATGACGGACCAGACTTTTTCCGGTGGCGCCTGGATGTGCTGCGTAAGGCTCAGGGTGTGCTCCATGATCCGAGCCTAGCCGCGGGTCCGGACAATCAACAGGCGCCCCTCCCGGCAGGAAACACCCGGCTTGAATTAGTAAGCATGCTTCGTGTTAGTGTGAAAATGCACTGTTTGATCAACGGAAACGAAAGGAGGCCACCACCATGGGCCTCGGAGACAAGATCAGTAACGCAGCAGAAGACCTCGGCGGCAAGGCCAAGGAAGCCACAGGCAATGCCACCAACAACGACCGCCTCAAGGCCGAAGGCCAGACCGACCAGGTCAAGGCCGACGCCAAGAAGGTCGGCGAAAGCGTCAAGGACGAGTTCAAGCGCGACTAGCCTCTTCCTGCGGCAGTCCGGCTGAACCAGGCGGGCTGTAACAGCGCGAAACGGCGGCGGATCCCAAGGGATCCGCCGCCGTTATGTTTGCCCCGGGCGGTGCGAGTGCGCGTTACCATCCGCTCCGGGTGGGCGTATGCCCCTGCCGGGAGTCTTCGGGCATCGTCATTTCGGCGCGCAGCCCAAGGAGCCGGATGGGGCGGCCAGGCTCGATCTTCGACACGAGGTCGAGCGTGCGCGCGAGCACTACCGCCGGGTCCGACGTCTCCGGGATCTTCCGGGCGTACGTCTTGGTGAGAAACGGGGCGTAGCGGACCTTGAGCGTCAGCCCGATGACCGGCCGCCCCTCGGCCGCGACGTCCTCCAGCACGCGTGCCGCCAGTTCCCGGACGGCGTCGTCAACCTGCCCGGTATCGGTGAGATCGCGCTGGAAGGTGGTTTCCCGGCTGTGCCCGCGCGCCACCCAGGGCGTGTCGTCGACAATGCGCGCACCGTCACCCCGTCCGAGCTGCGCATACCAGGGACCCATCTTCGGACCGAACTCGGGGACCAGGTCCTCAGGGTTGGCCGCTGCCAGGCCGGCAACCGTCTTGACGCCGAGCGTGGCAAGCCGGCGCGACACCTTCGTTCCCACGCCCCACAGCTCGATCGTCGGCCGGCTTCCCATGACCTCGAGCCAATTGTCTTCGGTGAGCCGGAAGACGCCGGCCGGCTTGCCGAACGTCGTCGCTACCTTGGCGCGGACCAGGGTATCGCCGATGCCCACGCTGCAGTGCAGGCGGGTCTCCTCAAGGACGGCGCGCTGCAGTTGCCGGGCGTAGGCATCAGGATCATCTGTCTGCACACCAACAAACGCTTCATCCCAGCCGAGAACCTGGACAGTGGCGTTCGGCTGCGAGCGCAGCACTGCCATGACCTGCTCGGACGCAGCAAGGTACGCCTCCTGGTCAACGGGCAGGATGACAGCGTCCGGCACCTTCCGGGCGGCGATGCGCAGCGGCATTCCCGAGCCGACGCCGTACGCCCGGGCTTCATAGGACGCCGTGGACACAACAGCCCGCTCGGTGGGATCACCGCGGCCACCAACGATCACCGCCTTGCCCGCAAGCTCGGGCCGGCGGAGCACTTCAACGGCCGCAATGAACTGGTCAAGGTCCACATGCAGCACCCAGGGTTCGCCCACAAGCCCAAGTGTGCCCCCCGCCGGCCGCTCCGCACCACCTTCCCGGCGTGCCGCCGTCGTAATCGCTGGAACCGTGCCGGCTCGCTGAGCCGTTCCAGCGACCCCGCACGGTTCCAGCGTCCGGGGACTTTCCACATAACGACGACGGCCCCTGGCCTGGGCGTTTCCCGCGCCGGAGCGTGGGTGCATGACACAGCACCCCGCATCTTTGCCGCAGCTGCCCACCACAGGAAACCTATGGCGCACTGACCAGCTGCATACGAGCGGGCTCAACTCGAGGGCCATCCGGCGTCTAGTCAGTTGCGGCGGCCTGGTCCGCCTGCGGTACGGCTGCTACATCCGGGCCGCCCTATGGGAGAAGCAGTCTCCCACAGTCCGCAGCCTGCAACTGATTCATGCACACGCCCATGGGACACTGACCACCTCAACGGGAAACTTCGTCTACAGCCACACGTCAGCTGCACGCCTCCACGGCCTGTTCCTGTGGAACACGGATGACCTGGTCCATATCCTGCTTCGGGTACGGCCCTCGCGAGAGCGCCTCGGGAAGGATGTCCGCGGCCATACCCGGCCGTATGCCGACACTGAAGTGACAACCCTCGGGCGGTTTAGGTTGACGTCCCTTGAGCGGACACTGGTGGACTGCGCGATGATGCTCGAATACCGCCAGGCGCTGATACTCGTGGACCATGCGCTCCGGCTTGGCGCCAACCTCGATCTGATGAACGCCATGGCCGGGAACCTTCCGGGCCGCAGCGGAGTGAGGAACCTTCGCCTAGTGTTGGCCAACGCGGATATCCGCGCCGAGTCGGCCGGCGAAACACTGACCCGGGAGCTCCTCTCACGACTGAAGTTGCCCATGCCTGAAGCTCAGGTTGAGGTGCAGAGCCGCGTGGGCCGGCATCGTCTTGACTTCGCCTGGAAGGAGAAGAAGGTGGCCCTCGAATTCGACGGCAAGGTCAAATACTTCGATTACCAACCCACCGCCGAAGTCCTGTTCCAGGAGCGGCGCCGGGAGAAGGCCCTCACTGAAGACGGCTGGTACTTTGTCCGACTGGAATGGAAGGACCTGTTCCGGGAGCACGAGTTCAAGAACCGGATCCTCGCAGCCCTGGTGCGCTGAGTTCACCCAGCCTCCAGCCCCGGCGGCCCCCAGTCCCGGCGCTGTCCAACTCGCGGGAACAGTGCCCGCACGCTGAAGCGTTCCGGCGACCGGGCAGGGTTTCGGCGAACGTGAAGCGTTCCGGCGAGCGGGCAGGGTTCGGGTGACCGGGCAGGGTTCCGGCGAGTCAGGCGAGCCGGCAGCAGGAGCACCCCGGGAAACGCCGACGGCGGGCCCGCCCTCCCCAGGGGCGTCCCGCCGTCGCACGTACTGCTCGGTGAACCGTTAGCTGTACAGCGCGTTCTTCGGTTCGTTGTTCTTGACCTTCTGCCAGCCGAGCCACAGGACCACCGCGAAGAACGGGATGGTGGCCAGCGTCCAGAGGCCGAGGTAGAACACCTCGCCCGTCTTGCTGGTCATGGTGTCGAAACCGATCAGCACGGCGATGGCCAGCAGTCCGATCAGGCCGGCCCAGCTGGTCCACGGCGAGCCGGGCATCGGCAGGGTGGACGTAACGCCCTTCTTGTGGCGCAGCGCGATCTGGCTGGCGAAGATGGCACCCCAGGTGAAGATGACACCGATGGACGCGGTGTTCAGTGCCAGGTCGAACGCGTGGGAGCCGCCCAGCCAGATGTTCAGCATGATACCCACCAGGTAGAAGGCTGCGATGGCGAGGATGGCCGCGTACGGGACGTGCCGCTTGGACATCCGGGTGAGCCACTGCGGGGCGTGGCCGTTGTTGGCCATGGTGCGGAACACGCGGCCGATCGAGTACAGGCCCGAATTGCAGGAGGACAGTGCAGCGGTGATCACGATCATGTTCATTACGTCGCCCACCCAGGCGAGGCCCATCTGGCCGAACACGGTAACGAACGGGGACGTGCCCGCCACGTACTGGTCGGACGGCAGCAGCATGGCCAGCAGGGTCACGGAGCCGACGTAGAACACCACAATGCGGAGGACGACGGCGCGGATCGCCTTGGGCACTTCGCGTTCCGGGTTCTGCATCTCGCCGGCGGTGATGCCCACGAGTTCGATGCCGTTGTACGCAAAGATCACGGCGTTAAGGACCAGGACCATCACCAGTGCGCCCTTGGGGAACATGCCGCCTTCGGCAGCGAAGAGGTTGGCAACCGAGGCGTTGCCGTCTCCTACCTGCGCGTTGGTGACCACCATGAAGGTGCCCACCGCGAGGAAGATCAGGATGGCGCCGACCTTGAGGCAGGAGGCCCAGAACTCGAACTCACCGAACGCCTTGACGCTCAGCAGGTTGACCGCCACCAGGAGAGCCAGCGCGGCGATGGCCGAGGCTTCCACGGGAACGTTGGGGAAGAAGAACTGGAAGTACAGGCCGATGGCGATCAGTTCGGCGATGCCGGTCATGCCCCAGTTGATGAAGTACATCCAGCCGGAAAGGAACGCGCCCTTCTTGCCGAACATCTCGCCGGCGTAGCTCACGAACGAGCCGGACGTCTGGCGGTACATGATGAGCTCGCCCAGCGCCCGCATGAGCAGGTAGGCGATGACGCCGGCGATGGCGTAGGAGAAAATCAGGGCCGGGCCGGTGGAGGCCAGCCGGCCGCCGGCACCCATGAACAGGCCGACGCCGATGGCGCCGCCCATGGCGATCATGGTGACGTGGCGCCTGCCCAGGGTCTTGCTGTATCCCTCGGCGCTGAGGGTGGGGTCGACGGCGATGGATGGTGCCGTGTTGTTCTGGAGATCTGTGGGGGTACTTTGAGGCACAACGATTCCTTGTGGGTTGGGGGTTGGCCGCATCCGGAGCAATGATGATTCCGCTCACAAATTCGGTGTAATGCCCTGTTGGGCAACCGAATGTGATCGGAATCTCTCGTGGCGCCGAAGCTTCGCGCGGCTCGTCTATCTTACAAGACGCGCGGGGGTGCTACGTGACGCGGACTACACGTCCGTCTCAAGCACCAGGTTCCGGTCCCCGTCCAGCGTCACGTTGTAGCTGCGCAGCGGTTCCGCTCCGGTGGTTGAGCAGCCACTCGCAAGATCAAAGGCATGCTGGTGCAAGGGGCAAATCACCACCTGCTGGTCGATGGTGCCGTCCGCAATGGGCCCGCCGCGGTGGGGGCAGACTGCGGACAGCGCCCGCAGTGAACCGTCCCGGAGCCGGAAGACAGCCACCTGTGCGCCGTCCACCGCGAATGCCCTGCCTTCACCCAGCGGGACCTGGTCCACGGGGCCCAGGACGTGAAAAACCGCGTTCCCGCTCACCTTCGTGCTGCTCATTGGACCGGCACCTGGGGAAGGACCGTCAGGGGAAGCGACGTCCGGAACTGGCCGGGAGTCAGAGGATCGTCGCGCTCGCTCCAGGGATCCACATAACTGTCAACGGATGCCTGCATGGCGGCGTCCAGCCGGGCCGCGATCCCTTGGGAGTCATCAACAATCACCGCGCGCACGTGCTCGATGCCCACCCGGGGAACAAAGGCATAGGTCCGTTCCAGCCAGTTGGCCTGTTCGCGGTAGTACTGCATGAACCGGCCGGTGAGGACCTTCACCTCTTCGGGATCGTCCACCGTGGCCAGCAGGTCGCCCTTGCGGATATGGGCACCGGCTGCTCCCCCGACGTAGATCTCCCAGCGGCCGCCTTCCACCGCCACTACCCCTACGTCCTTCACCAGCGATTCGGCGCAGTTCCGGGGGCAGCCGGACACGGCGAGTTTCAGCTTGGCCGGTGACTCGATGCCCTGGAAACGTGACTCAATCTCGATGCCAAGCTTGGTTGAGTCTCCTGTTCCGTAGCGGCAGAAATCCTTACCCACGCAGGTCTTCACAGTCCGGAAACTCTTGCCGTAGGCATAGCCGGAGGGCATATCAAGGTCGGCCCAGACCTGCGGAAGGTCCTCCTTGGGAACGCCCAGCAGGTCGATGCGCTGCCCGCCGGTGAGCTTGATCAGCGGAACGTTGTGTTTCTCGGCTACATCCGCGATCCGGCGGAGCTGCTGGACCGATGTCACGCCGCCTTTCATCTGGGGCACCACGGAAAACGTGCCGTCGCGCTGGATGTTGGCGTGGACGCGGTCATTGATAAAGCGGGAATCCCGCTCGTCGATGTACTGGTCCGCGAGCATCATCTTCAGCAGGGAGGCCAGGCCCATCTTGGACTTCGCGTCCTCACGGCCGTCCGGAGCCAAGGCCTGGAACACCGCGGAGACCGAACGCAGCCCGCGTTTCCGGATCTCGGCCATCAGGGCTGGCTTGTCCAGGGGAATCCCGGGGACGTAGTAGCCGGCTGCCGGGTCTTCCTCCACGGCGCCATCGGCGGCCCACTCCACCACCTGCCGCACCAGGAGTTTGCACGAGCCGCAGCCTTTCCCCGCCCTCGTGGCGTCCATGGCGCCTGCTACGGACGTGCAGCCGCCCCTGACGGCCGTGGTCAGGTCCCTCTTGCTGACACCGTTGCAGTTGCAGACCTGGGCGTCGTCATCAAGTTCCGCCACGCCCACGTCTTCCCCGGGCGTGCCGAGGTCGAACATCAGGCTCAGCCGCTCCTCCGGCAGGGGCAGGCCGCGGTCAAAGGCCTGCGTCAGGTAGGCAACTTTGCGGCTGTCGCCCAGGAGGGTTGCCCCCACCATCTTGTTGTCCCGCACCACGATGGACTTGAAGACCCCGCGGCTGGGCTCTGAAAAGACGATGTGCTCGTCCGTGTCCAGTTCCGGCCCGTGCAGGCCCATGGACGCCACTTCGACGCCCGCCACTTTGAGTTTGGTGGCCGTCCGCGAGCCCAGGTACGCTGCGCTGGTATCGGTCCCGGTCACATGGTTCGCCAGGACCACGGCCTGCTCCCACAAGGGAGCCACCAGGCCGTAAACCTCACCGCGGTGCTGGACGCACTCCCCCACGGCATAGATGTCCTCCTCGTCCTGCACCCGCAGCGTGTCATCCACCACGATGGCCCGTTCCACCGGCAGCCCGCTCAGGACGGCCAGGTCCACGTTGGGACGGATTCCGGCGGCCACCACCACCATGTCGCACGCAATGTCCGGCTGATCGCGCAGCCTGATTCCGGTGATCCTGTCGGTGCCGAGCACGGCAGTGGTCCGGCTTCCGGTGTGCACCTTGATTCCCAGGGCCTCGACGCTGCGGCGGAGCACCGCCCCGCCGTCGGGCCCCATCTGCGCGTTCATCAGGTGCCCGCCCGAGTGGACCACCTCCACCTCGATGCCGTGGGTCCGCAGGCCGTAGGCGGCCTCGAGGCCCAACAGTCCGCCGCCGATCACCACGGCGCGGCGGTGATGCTCCTGCCGGGCATGGGCAACCATCCGCTGCGTGTCATCGATGGTCCTGAAGCCGAAGATGCCCTGCTTGATCGAGCCGCCCGGAGTGTGCACGCCTTCCATGGGCGGCATGTGGGAGCGGCTTCCGGTGGCGATGATAAGGACGTCGTAGGGAGTGACCCTGCCGTCGCTGGAGAAGACGTGCCGGGTGAATTTGTCGATCCGCTCCGCGCGGACCCCGGCATGGAGGGTGATGTTGTTCTCCCGGTACCAGGACAGGGAGTTCAGGAAGATGTCGGTTTCATCTTCCTCGCCCGAAAGGACGTGGCTTAGCATGATGCGGTTGTAGTTCCCGTACGGCTCGTCGCCAAACATCGTGATGGTGAACTGGCCGGCGCCTCCCCGCGCAAGGATCTCCTCCACCGCCCTGGCGCCGGCCATCCCGTTGCCGATCACCACCAGGCGGCGGCGCGGCGGCGCGGTTGTATGCCTGCCTTGGGCGCGTTCCGCCACGCTGGTCATCAGTGCTCCACCATGCCCAAGTCAACAATTACAGACCCTTCGATGCCCTCGGGGGCGGCCACATGGAGCTCGATCACCGAGCCGCCCTCGATGTCCTCAACGACGCGCAGCGGCACATGCACATCGCTCTTCGCTCCGATGGGAAAGTAGCGCATGGGTACGCCGTTACGCATCAGGACCACCGCGACGAGTTCGGCGCTGGAGTTGCCGCCGCGGAAGTACAGGGTCTGGTTAATCACCCCGTCCGGGACATAGTGGGAGAGTTCGCTGTGGATCGGAACCGGTTTTTCCAGTCCTGCGCCCTTGAAGGGGTAGATGCCCTGCAGGAAAAGGTTCTTGGTGATCACGGGCAGATCCTTTCGGCCGGCGGAACGACTGGTACGCGCCCATCATCCGCCGCCTATGTTTCCGGCCGCCCGTTTCCCGGTAACCATCTCTTGAAGCAAATCTCACCATCCCCAGGCACGTCCTGAGGTGTGTGGCTTCTTCCCGGCGCTTCAGGCCGTGAACTAGGCCGGCGCAAGTACGCCCTTGTCCATGGAGTAGCGGATCCAGCGCCCGTTGACGGCGGCCCCGCCGTTGCCGCCGATGCTTTTCCTTGGGTTCCCGCCGTTGCCGCCGTTCGCGGCACGCTGGCACCGGGCAAACCACTCGCGGAGGGCACGGTCGTGGCTGACCATCACCACGGTTCCGGTGAAGGCTGCGAGCGCGGCCTCAAGCTGTTCCACCAGTACGGGCGCCAGGTGGTTGGTGGGCTCGTCCACGATCAGGGTGCTGTAGCCGCCCAGCAGCAGGCGGGCAAGCGCGAGCCGCCGCTGCTGGCCGGCGGACAGGCTTGCGACGGGAACATGGAACTCGCTGGTGCGGAACAGGCCCAACCGGAGAAGGGCTTCGGCATGCTCATCGATGTTCCCGCCCAGCCCTGCCGCGAACGCCGGCAGCAGCCGGAGCGAAGGCCATTGCGGCAACTCCAGTTCCTGCTGCAGGTAGCCCACCCGTTCCGGCCGCGTCACTCTTCCCTCGCCGGGCGCCAGAGTTCCGGCCAGCACGGACAGCAGCGTGGACTTGCCGGCGCCGTTCGGCCCGGTGATCAGGACCTTCTGGCCAACACCGGCCTGGAAGTTCGTGGCCCGGAGCCGGCCCGGGACGCTGACCCCGTGAACAGCCAGCAGGGCGGCTGCATCTTCGCCGGCCGCGTCTGCCGAAGCCTGCAAAGACTCCGGGGCGGACAGCCGCAGGGGCACCGGCGGCCGTTCCACCGGGCTGGCTTCCAGGCGCCGCAACCGTTCCTGCGCGTTCCGGACCTGGCTGCTGGCGGCTTTCTGCCACGTGCCGGCCTTGAAATCGAAGCCCATCTTGTCGCCGTCCCGCTTGCGGCCGTACCCCATGGTGCCGGCGACCGTCTCTGCCTGCCGCTTTTCGGCCTCCATGGCCTGCAGCCAACCGTGGTACTGCTGGACCCAGCGCTGGCGTTCGGCGGCCTTCTCGCGGAGGTAGCCGTCGTAGCCGTTGCCGTAACGAGTGACCGCACGGCGTTCAGCATCCACTTCGATGACGTTGGCAGCCACTTTGCGCAGCAGCATCCGGTCGTGGGAAACCACCACCACCGTGCCCCGATGGGCCGCGAGCCGGTCCTCGAGCCATGCTGTGCCGCGGGCGTCCAAATGGTTTGTTGGTTCATCCAGGAGCAGGATGTCCGCCGGGTCGGCCAGGACGCAGGCCAGTGCCACGCGTTCCTGTTCCCCGCCGGAGAGCGATCCCAGGGCGCGGTTCCGGTTCAGGCCGCCCAGGCCCAACCGGTCCAGTGCGGCCTCCACCCGGGACTCGGCGGCGTAGCCTGCACGCAGCTGGTACTCCGTCTGCAGCCTGCCGTAGGCTTCCAGGTCGCCCTCCTCGGCGTCGGCCAGCCCGGCCTCGAGCCGGTCCAGCTCCGCTTCGAGGGCCCGGAGCGATGCGAGGGACGCGTCGATGGCCCCGCCCACCGTCAAGGACTCGGGCAGGCCATGGGTCTGGGCCAGGTAGCCCACCCGGCCGTGGAGGGTGGCGGTCCCTTCCTGGGGCGGTTCGAGGCCGGCCAGGATCCGCAGCAGCGTGGATTTGCCGGCCCCGTTCTCGCCGACCACCGCTGCATGCTCGCCGGCATTGATCACCAGGTTGACGCCGTCGAGCAGCAGCCGGTCGCCGTAGCCGTGGGAGACGTTCGAAAGGTTGATGTGTTCAGTCAAGGGAAGTCCTCGCAAAAGTTCCGGAGTGTGGGCGCCGGAGCTGAACCGGGTTCATCCGGTGCTCGACGGCGGCCTTGGGTTTTGGGGAACAGTCCGGCGTGGCCGGGCTGCCGGATCAGGACTTCATCGCTCCAGCCTGCCTGCCCCCGACCGCGGCGTCAAGCAGCGGCGAGGGCGGCGGCTTTCCTGCGCCGGGCCTTCGCCAGCCGGGTGCCGATCAGCCCCTGCCGGGGGCTGAACAGGTAGACGACGGCGAACACCACTCCTTGAGTCAGGACCACCATGGCCCCCGAGGCGGTGTCCAGGTAGTAGCTGAGGTAAATGCCGGCAAGGGAACACACAGCGGAAATTAAGGGGGCGATAACCAGCATGCGCGAGAAGCGGTCCGTCAGCAGGTATGCAGTGGCTCCCGGGATAATCAGCATGGCCACCACCAGGACCACGCCCACCGTCTGCAGCGCCACCACGGACGTCAGGGCCAGCAGGCCCAGGAGCAGCGCCCCAAGGCGTTGGGGTGAGAGCCCGATGGCGTGGGCATGGGTGGGATCGAAGGCGTAGAGGGTGAGGTCCCGCCGTTTGAGGATGAGGATGACAAACGCCACCACACCGAGCACGAGGACCTGGACCAGGTCCGGAACGCTAACGCCGAGCAGGTTGCCGAAGATGATGTGGTTCAAGTCTGTCTGGCTGGGCGTCACCGAGATCAGCACCAGGCCCAGGGCGAACAGCGAGGAAAATACGATGCCGATCGCGGCGTCCTCCTTCACGCGGCTCGTGTTGCGGACCACCCCGATCAGTGTCACTGCTATCAGGGCGAACACCAGCGCGCCCAGCGCAAAAGGGGCGCCCACGATGTACGCCAGCACTACACCGGGCAGCACGGCGTGCGAGACGGCGTCGCCCATCAGCGACCAGCCGATCAGCACCAGCCAGCAGCTCAGCACTGCACAGACAACCGCGGCCAGGGCGGTGGTGACCAGGGCCCGGACCATAAAGTCATAGCCCAGCGGTTCGAGGAGTAACTCCATCAGCGGTTCACCCGCTTGCCGTCCAGGGTGCCGGGAACAGTGTTGCCCGGACCCTTGCCGCCAGGCAGGTCCCGCTCCAGCACGTCCAGCCCAAACGCCATCGCCAGGTTCTCGGGCTGCAGCACCACGTCCGGTGGGCCGTGCATCAGTACTTTGTGCATCAGCAGGACGGCCTCGTCGCACAGCTGCGGCAGGGCATGCAGATCATGCGTGGACACCAGGATGGTACAGCCGTCCGAGGCGAGCTCCCGCAGGAGCCGGGTGACGGTTGCCTCCGACCGTTTGTCCACGCCGGCGAAGGGTTCGTCCAGGAGCATGGTGGTGGCGCCCTGCGCGATGCCGCGGGCCACGAAGGCGCGCTTTTTCTGGCCGCCGGAGAGCTGGCCGATCTGGCGCCCGGCGTACGGACCCAGTTCCACCCGGTCCAGTGCTTCATCGACGGCGGCGCGGTCCGCTTTGGAGGCGCGGCGGGTGAAGCCTTGATGGCCGTAGCGGCCCATCATCACCACATCCCGCACGGACAGCGGAAACTGCCAGTCAACATCCTCGCTCTGCGGCACGTAGCCGATGCCGCCCTCCTTCCGCGCCCTCGAAGGTGACTGACCGTTGATCCGTACGGTGCCGGCGTCGGGCCTGATCATTCCCATGATCACCTTGAACAGCGTGGATTTGCCGGAGCCGTTCATCCCCACCAAGCCGCAGATCCGCGCGGGTTCAAGGGTCAGGGTAGCTGCATCGAGCGCCCGGACCTCGCCGTAATGGACGGTGACGTTTTCCACGAGGATTGCCGGCGAGGTCATGACCCTGCTCCGGTGGTTGCCCCGGCGAGCGCCTTGGTGATGACTTCGGCGTCGTGCCGGATGAGGTCCAGGTAGGTGGGGACCGGTCCGTCCGCTTCGGAGAGTGAGTCGACGTAGAGGGTGCCGCCGAATGTGGCTCCGGAAGCCCCCACCACCTGCTGCATGGGGGCGTCGGAAACGGTCGATTCGCAGAAGACGGCCGGGACCTTGTTGGCCTTGACGTACTCGATGGCCCGGGTGATCTGTTGCGGCGTTGCCTGCTGTTCGGCGTTGACGGCCCAGATATATACCTCGGTCAGGCCGGCGTCACGGGCCAGGTAAGAGAAGGCACCTTCGCAGGTAACCAGGGCACGCTGCGTTTCCGGGACGCCGGCGAGGCGGGACTTCATCTGGTCCTGCACCGCCTGGAGCTCGGACTTGTAGGCGTCCCCGTTGGCCTTGAAGGCCGCGGTGTTGTCCGGGTCCAGCTCGCTGAAGGCCTTCACCATGTTGTCCACGTAGATTTGGACGTTCACGGGCGACATCCACGCGTGCGGGTTCGGTTTCCCTTGGTAGGAGTCTTCGCTGATCGACATCACCTGCACGCCGTCGCTGACCACTGCGTGCGGCACGTCCAGCCCTTCGACGAACTGCCCGAACCAGGCTTCCAGGTTCAGGCCGTTGTCCAGGATCAGGGCGGCTTTCGATGCTTTCCGGATGTCTCCGGGGGTGGGTTCGTAGCCATGGATTTCGGCGCCGGCCTTGGTAATTGATTCAACCGTGAGCTTGTCCCCTGCCACGTTCCGCGCGATGTCCGCCAGTACCGTGAAGGTGGTCAGCACCACGGGCTTGCTGTCGCTGCCGTTTCCAGCAGCACCCCCTCCGCAGGCGGTCAGCAGCAGGGAAAGGACGACGGCGGCTGCCGCGGCGGCGAGCGACGTGACCCGCTGCGCGGGGCTCTTTCGGGCGGCTACTTTGGCGCACCGAAACAGAAATTTAGGCATACCGAACATTCTAGGGGAAGCCCGATTCCCCCGGCAACGCCAGTGGGGCGGTTAGAGGAAGCTAGGCTGAAA
Source organism: Arthrobacter sp. Z1-9 (assembly GCF_054792695.1). Taxonomy (NCBI): domain Bacteria; kingdom Bacillati; phylum Actinomycetota; class Actinomycetes; order Micrococcales; family Micrococcaceae; genus Arthrobacter; species Arthrobacter sp. Z1-9. Next base: position 3,387,193 of record NZ_CP096456.1, read on the forward strand.
CCATGGCCACCGCACACCGAATACCACCCGCACCGCAGCCACAGCTTTACCGGTTTTCGCCCTTGGATTTCGTCGCTGTCATCCTGTACGTGGGCCTCGCAGGCTTCTTCGCCCTGGCCGGACCACTGCTCGCACCCGTCCTGCGCCTGGTTGCCCCCACCCCCGCCGCCGCCTCCTACGCGATGAACCTGCTCTTCTATGCCGTGGTGGGCATACTCGCTGTGGTCGCCGCCCGGCGCGTGGTGGGCCGCGACCTGCGGGTCCTGGCCACCCGCCCGTGGTTCACGTTGCTGATGGTCCCGGCCACCGTGATAGCGATGATGATCCTCTCCGCCGTCGTGGTGGCGGCCAGCGGAAGCGTGGAAACGTCCGAGAACCAGGCAGGACTACAGGCCTTGATGCAGCAGGTTCCGGCGTGGCTGATGGTCCCGCTGCTGGTGGTGGTGGGCCCATTCGTGGAGGAGTTCATCTTCCGCCACCTGCTGATCGGCAAGCTGAGCCGGCGGGTGAACATCTGGGTGTGCTGTGTCTTGTCCGTGGTCCTGTTCGCCGCCTTGCACGTGGTGGGCCGCGAAGCCCTCACCCTCACCGTCCTGCTTCCCTATCTGGCCATGGGGGCAACGCTGGTGTTCGTGTACGTCTGGACCGGCAGGAACCTGATGTTTTCCTACTTTGTCCACGCCGCGAAGAACCTGCTGGCGGTGGTGTTTATCTACGCCATTCCGCCGGAACTCTTCGAACAGCTCCAGCAGGTTTCGGCCTAGCCAAACCAACGCGGGGTCTGACAACGCCCAAAAATTGGGGTTTTAGCGGCCACAAGTGACCCTCCGCGCCCTACCGCAGGAGCACCTGCCGCCGTACCGTGGTGGGATGGGACTGAACATCCAGATTGTCGTCGACTGCAAGGACCCGCACTCCCTGGCCGACTGGTGGGCCGAGTCGCTCGCATGGGCAGTGGAACCCCAGGACGAGGGCTTCATCCGCTCGATGATCGAGCAAGGGTTCGCCACCGAGGACCAGACAACCGTGCACAACGGCAAGCTGGTGTGGCGCGAAGGCTGCGCCATCCGCCCGCCCGAGGAACTGGAAGCAAAAGCGCCGGCCAGGCGGCTCCTGTTCCAGACCGCTCCTGAAGGCAAGACCGTAAAAAACCGCGTGCATTGGGACCTTGACCTGGCAGGCAGGGACAAGGACGAGGTGCGGCGGGAACTCGAGGCCCGGGGCGCCACCTTCCTGTGGAGCGCCAGCCAGGGGCCGCACTCGTGGCACACCATGGCGGACCCCGAGGGCAACGAGTTCTGCATCAGCTGACCCCGATTACTAGACTTGGACGGTGAGCAACCAAATCCCCGCCTCGGTGTCCGATGTCTTCGATCCCACCCGCTGGCGTGTTGTGTCCGGCTTCGACGACTTCCAGGACATGACCTACCACCGGCAGGTGGAGCGGGATTCCGACGGCGAATGGGTGCGCGATCTTCCCACGGTGCGGATCGCCTTCAACCGCCCCGAGGTCCGCAATGCGTTCCGGCCCGGCACCGTTGATGAGCTGTACCGGGCGATGGACCACGCGCGCATGTCCCCCGATGTTGCCACCGTGCTGCTTACCGGAAACGGACCCTCCCCCAAGGACGGCGGGCATTCCTTCTGCTCGGGCGGGGACCAGCGCATTAGGGGCCGGGACGGCTACCGGTATGCAGACGGCGAAACGCAGGAAAGCATCGATCCCGCACGGGCCGGCCGGCTCCACATCCTGGAAGTCCAGCGGCTGATGCGCACCATGCCCAAGGTGGTCATCGCCGTCGTGAATGGCTGGGCTGCCGGAGGTGGGCACTCCCTGCACGTCGTTTCCGACCTCACCATCGCCTCCCGCGAGTACGGCAAGTTCAAGCAAACGGACGCGACGGTGGGCAGCTTCGACGCCGGCTACGGCTCGGCCCTGCTGGCGCGGCAGATCGGGCAGAAGGCCGCCCGGGAGATCTTCTTCCTGGCCCGCGAATATTCCGCGGAGGACATGGTTCGGATGGGCGCGGTCAACGAGGCGGTGGACCATCAACGCCTCGAAGAGGTCGCCCTGGAATACGCCGCCGATATCGCCCGGCAGTCGCCCCAGGCAATCCGGATGCTCAAGTTCGCCTTCAACCTTGCCGACGACGGCCTGGCAGGCCAGCAGGTGTTTGCGGGTGAAGCCACCCGGCTGGCCTACATGACGGACGAAGCGGTGGAGGGCAAGGAAGCGTTCCTGGAAAAGCGCGACCCGGACTGGTCCAGCTTCCCGCACTACTTCTAAGGCAGGACGCGCGATGAACACCGAACCCCAAGGTAATGAAGCCCTGAACACCGGATCCCTCGGAGCAGGCACGCCCGGAAGCGGCGTCCTGGACATCGACCCGGCCCTGAAGGCGCTGGCCGCCGCCCTCCACGGCGAGGGCCCCGCCGTCGAACTTTCCGTGGGTGAAAACGGTGCCCTGGTGGTGGGCCATCTTGAAACGCCCGGCTGCGATGACGCGGTTGCCGTGGTGCGCACCTCCGGTTCCACCGGCGCCCCCAAGGCCACGGTGCTGACGGTGGAATCCCTGGCCGCTTCCTCGATGGCAACCGCCCTGGCCCTCAAGGGCGAGGGCCAGTGGCTCCTGGCGCTGCCCGTCCAGTACGTGGCAGGAATCCAGGTCCTGGTGCGTTCGCTGTTCGCGGGCACCCGCCCCTGGGTGATGGACATGTCCGGCGGATTCACGCCCGAAGCCTTCACGGCCGCCGCGCAGGAACTGACCGATAAAATCCGGTTCACCTCGCTGGTCCCCACCCAGCTGCAGCGGCTGCTTGAGGCGCCGTCCCCCGCGACCCTCGCGGTCCTCCGCCGCTTCAACGCCGTCCTGCTGGGCGGCGCGCCCGCCCCGGCCCCACTGCTGGCGGCCGCCAGGGATGCCGGCGTCAGGGTCATCACTACCTACGGTTCCGCAGAGTCCTGCGGCGGCTGCGTCTACGACGGCTTTCCGCTCGAAGGGGTGTCGGTGCGCGTGGAGGAGGACGGCCGCATCCTGCTGGGCGGCGATACCATCGCCGCCGGCTACCTGGAAGCACCGGATGAAGCCGGCAGCACATTTTTCGAGGAGGACGGCGTGCGCTGGTACCGCACCAGCGACCTCGGCAGCATTGACGACGACGGCCGGCTCACCGTCCTGGGCCGCGCCGACGACGTCATCATCACCGGCGGGGTCAAGGTCTCCGCCGCGCATGTGCAGGAGGAACTGGAAAAGTCCGACGCCGTCGCCGCGGCTTTTGTGGCCGGCGTCCCGTCCGCTGAATGGGGCCAGGCTGTAGCCGCTTACGTGGCGTTGGCCCACCCGCCGGGAGGGACCGCCGAGCCTGCGGGTTCGGCGGCACGCGGTAACCACGCCGTCGTGCTTGAAGAGGAGTGGCACCGGACGCTGGGCATCCTTGCGCCGAAAACTGTCCTGGCGTCATCCTCCCTGCTGATGCTGCCCAACGGCAAGCCCGACCGCCTGGCCATGGCCGCCGAACTCAACGCCCTGCACCAGGGAAAGTAAAGTAGACCTGCACCACCGGCGGGCCCCCATCCTGCCGCCTTCCCGAAAACAACGCGAGGTACTGACCGTGGCCACAGCCGCACAATGGATCCAAGGCGCCCGACTCCGAACACTGCCGGCCGCGATCGCGCCGGTACTGATCGGCTCCGCCGCCGCCTATGAGATGGATTCGTTCCTGCTCTTCAACGCCATCCTCGCGGCGCTGGTGGCCCTCCTGCTCCAGGTGGGCGTGAACTTCGCGAACGACTATTCGGACGGTATCCGCGGCACGGACGACGACCGTGTGGGTCCGCTCCGCCTGGTGGGCTCGGGCGCTGCCAGCCCGGAGCACGTGAAGCGTGCCGCCTTTGGTGCCTTTGCCGCCGCCATGGTTTTCGGGCTGATCCTGGTGGTAATCACGCAGAGCTGGTGGTTGATCCTGGTGGGGCTTGGCTGCGTGATGGCGGCCTGGGGCTACACGGGCGGCAAGAACCCGTACGGCTACATGGGCCTCGGCGATGTTTTTGTGTTTGTGTTCTTCGGGCTGGTTGCTACGTTGGGCACCACCTACACGCAGGCCGGTCAAATCAACCTGCCGGCCATTATCGGCGCCATCGGCACCGGCCTGATCGCCACCGCACTGCTGATGGCCAACAACGTCCGGGACATCCCCACCGACATGCAGGCCGGCAAGAAGACCCTCGCGGTGCGGCTCGGCGACAAGCACGCCCGGGAGAGCTACGTACTCATGCTCGCCGTCGCCATCATGCTGGTGGTGATCCTTGCCCCCGGACGGCCGTGGATGCTGATCGTCCTGCTGCTGATTCCTGCCTGCCTTATGCCCGCGTGGCTGATGATCAACGGCCGCAAGCGCAAGAGCCTCATCCCGGTCCTGAAGCAGACCGGCCTGATCAACCTCGGCTACAGCCTGCTGTTCTCAGTGGGTCTGGTGCTGAGCCACGGCTTCTAGAAGCGGGTTGCAGGGCCCGTTGCGCTAGGGGCGCTTGGGGTCCTTGGCGTCATTGCTGATGGCGACATCCGGGTTGGCGTCCAGGAGGGAATCCTCCGCATGGGCGTCCTGGACTTCATTGGCTGAACGGATCGGCTTGGCCTTGCCCGAGAAACGCTGGTGGATGGCCGCGGCGGCCTCGTCCCGCTGCTTCTGGAAAAACAGGTAGCTCACGGCGAACGCGATCAGTGCTGCACAGATCACGGACATCAGCACGCCCAGCTGCAGGAACATAAAAACCACAAACAGGGGCGCGAAGAGAGCCAGTCGGATCAGGGAATATTTCAAAAAGGCCACTATTCAAGTTTAGCCGCCTCCCGCCCGAGGCCCCTGCGCCTCGTGACGATAGACTTAATGGCATGCTCCTCCGTGTGGCTTTGGCCGTCGCAGTCCTCGTCATCTTTGTGTATGGCCTCGTGGATGTGATCCGCACCGATGGACGCCTCACCCGAGGGATTTCCAAGCCGGCCTGGATCGTGGTCATGATCGTCCTTCCAGTGATCGGCGCCATACTCTGGCTCCTGATCGGCAGACCCCGCGGCAGTTCACCCCAGCAGCAGAGCCAGCGCCATCCCACCGCGCCTGACGACGATCCGGACTTTCTCCGCAACCTTGAAGCCCGCCGCCGCAAGCAGGCAGAAGCAGAGCGACTCAAGAAGCTCAAGGATGAACTGGATACCAAGGCCAAGGACGACGGCCAGGGCAGCGGCACGGACAAGCGCGAAACCGACGAACACGATGCCGACGGACTGAAATAGGAATCCTGGCCTGAAGAACAGCCCGCCCGGCTGCCAGTCAGGCGGGCTGACGGCGGCGCTGATGGGCCGACGATTCCGCCAGCACACCCTCGCAGCTGCGCAGGACAACCCGGCAGGCATCAAGGGCTAAGCGGTCTGTCAACGGGTTCTCGGCCACGGCGCGCCATCGAAGCAGACGACGGCGCGCCTCATCAGCAAGCTCGTCGGGCGTCGAGTCTGCACCCAGCCCGAGCCGGACATGGGAAGCAGCGCCCCAGCCTCCGAGCAGGCCCTCGGCCTCCGCAGCCAATTCGGGACTGAGCGGCACGCCCGTGGTCCGGAGCGCAGCGAGCAGCCGCAGTTCCCGGAACTCATGCGCGTTGGCTTGCAGCCGCTCCAGGGCAGCAGCCAGGTGCTCCGTCCCCTGCCGCGGCGACGTGCGCAGCAGCGATTCCACTCCCACCAGGGCCGTCCGTGCCTTCAACGCCTCGGCACGCGCCTGGAACTGGCCATCCAAAAGGTCAAGCAAAGAATTCAGGCCGCTGCGCCTGGCGAGCTCATGTGCCAGCGGGGTCGGTTCGTTGAATCCACTGGGAATCAGGACCACAGCCAGCCGGATCCCGAACAGCCCGTACCTTGCCAGCAGGGAAGCCCTGGAATCCGCCCCCAGCCCTTCCGGAGTAGTGGATCGAAGGAACCTGTCGGTGGAGAGCAACATCCTCTCGCGGCCGGCGCGGTCCATTCCGGCCAGCACTTGAAGTGCCGCGAAGTCCTGCTGGCGCATCGTCCGGGCACTCTGGGCAAGGAGGCCTGCCACCGGCACGACTCCCAGTGCGAGCTTTCGAAGGTTATGGTCATGACGGTACCTGTCCGCAATCCCACCCGCGGACAACAGCGAATCGATGCGGCCGCCACCCACCTCATCGGCCCTCGCGAGCACCGCAATTGCGTTGACCGTGCCCGAGCGTCCCGCTTCGGTGTCACGGAAGGATTCCAGGAACCGCAGGTCGGCCGCGTGCATGTGGCGCATCAGGTAGATGATCGCATCCGCTTCCGACTGCGTATCCGCGGGGGCCAGGAAGGTGGTGGAGCGGGCAGAGACATCCTCGGACAACGAAGCGATGCCGGGGGTATCGATCAGGGTCATGTTCCGCAGCGCGGGCGAGGGCCATTCCACGTCCAGCCGGTCCACATCCCCTGCCTGCACCTCCCCCAGCACGAACACAAGGCGGCCGTTTACCCGTTTGAGCGGCAAAATCCGGGGCTCGCCCTCCACCGGGTACATCGTGATGCGGGGAGTGCGCCCGTGCCGGTACCAGGTGATGATCCGGGTGCACTCGCCCGTATCTGTGGGCGCTATCTCCTCGCCGATAATCGCGTTGAGCAGCGTGGACTTGCCCGCTTTCACCATGCCGGCGATGGCAACGCGCAACGGCTCCGCGAGCCTCCGGGCAAACCCTTCCAGGGCGGCGGCGCTGGCGGGATCATCACCATAAACTTTCAACGCCTCCTGAACCAGGTCCGCGGCTCCGGCAAGTGTTGAGCGGTTCATGGTGCGCCGGCGGAAGTCATGTTTGTGGCAGCCGCTGCTTCCACAGCAACTGCTTCCGCGGCCTGGTGAAGCGCATCCACCTTCTTCAGCTCGGCTTTGATGCCCCTGATACGGGCGTCCTTTTCCACGGCGTAGGTATTGGCGGCCTTCTGGGCCACCGCGACAGAATCGGCGAGGGAGCGGTGATGCTCGTCTGCTATCTCGGTGAAGTGGTCGCGGATGGAGCGCTGCACCAGCCGCAGCCTGTCCTTCAGTTGCTTGCCAACCTGGAAGGTAACGTCGTCGAGCTGCCGCCTGACCAGAGCCTTGGCTTCAGTTTGGCGGCGCTTGAGCCGCGCTTCTTTGTCTTCCCGGTAAGCCTTGCGTCCCAACAGCAGGCCGGCGCTCAAAGACAGCGGGTTGATGAGTGCCATGCCGAAGATACCGGTCAGGAGCCCGAACATAAGCACCCCGCCGTAGGACCCGCGCATGCCGATCAGCACCTTCTGCACTGGATTGAGGTGTCCTGAATCCATCCCGGGCATCACATCCACGGGAACCAGCACTTCCGCCGAATTGGAAACATGCATGACCGGCAGCCGCACTTCCTCCGCGGCGAAGTGTTCCGCAACCTGGGCAGCCAGCCTCTGCGCCCGCTCGCTGGTAAGGACGAAAGTGTCAGAAATGGCGGCGGCAACACATTCTTCGAGCCATTTGGAAAACTCCACCCAAACCGGCCCCGGATCCTCCTGCTCAATGGCGGTTTCAGCTTCGCGTTGGACTTGACGAAGGCGGTTCCGGAGATCGTACTCCATGTCCGCGATAAGGTCGCTGACGCCGTCGTTGAGCGCGATCTGCCAGCGCGCGGACCGTTTCCGCAGGTCGTCGGCCTCTGCCCGTGCCAGTTCCAGCTCCGCAATCATCCGCGGGGTGTCTGCAGGGTTTTCGAGAGCTGCAAGCTCAGATTGCAGGGAGAGGCGCAGGTTTTCAGTGACGCCGAGCAGGTCCTGGCTGACGGACCGGCATTGGAGGCGCTGCGCCTGTCCCACGATCCCGTTCCGAAGATGCGCAATTAATTCAGGAAAGCCTGACTCAACGTTCAATTCGGGGTCCTGCAGGCGTGCTGCTTCAAGGCGGAGGTCGGAGGACACGGGAAACAGGGGAATATCGGGCGCAACATTGCTGAGGTGGCCCCGATCGGTCTCTTCCACCCGCCGCCAGTCAGGGTACAGGTCCGTTTTGGTCAGTACCCCCACAACATTGGGGGTTATCCGCATGGCCTGGCGGAGGAAGCGCAGCTCCGGTTCGGTGTACTCCTGCGAGGCGTCCGAAACCAGGAGCATCGCATCAGCCGTGGGCAGTGCCGTGAGAGTGGCCAGGGTGTGCGCCGATCCCATGCCCCCCACGCCCGGTGAATCGATCACGCTGAGCCCGCCGGCCAGGACTTTGCGGGGCAGGCATACTTCGGCAGCCAGGAGGTTCTTGCTGTTCCCGGGGTTCCCTTTTTCGGAAACATAGGCCGGGAGGTCGGCGATGGGGATTGGCTGGCGCTCAGCGCCGGCGTCGTCGCCAGGGTCCGCGTCAACCTTGGGGGTAAGGATCGCAGCCGTCGCCGGATCCCCGTAGCGGACAACCGTGGGCACGGAGGTAGCGATGTCGTCGTCAACGGGGCAGGCCGGCGCACCGACCAAGGCATTGATGAGCTTGCTTTTGCCCTGTTTGAATTCACCCACCACGATGACCCGGATGCTGGGATCCTTGAGCCTCCCCATGGTTTGTTCCAGGCGTTTTCGGAGATCCTCCCGGTCTCCGGCGCCCACGAGCACAAGGCCGTGCTCCACGAGTTGGATCAGCTGCCCAGCCGAAACCGGTGGTGATGGGTTTGCCGGTCCGAGTTCTGCCACAGCCTGTCCTTTGGTTATGCCTCACTCGGTTATAGCACCTGGAAGCGGCTCCTAGGAATCAAACTCCAGGGGGTCCTCCGTCTCGTCAGCGTCAGCGTCGACCACATCAATGACGGCAGGGTCTTCCTGGACGAAGCTGAGCTCGCTATCGACGTACGTGAACGTGTCCTCGTCAAATGCATTCTCGATGGTGATGGACGGGTTGGGGGTATGCCCCGCAGGCTCCATGTGCGCATCGGTGTCAAGGTCGAACAAGTCGTCGATCCTCGTGGTGGCGAAGCTCATGTCACTTTCGGCACCTACGGCTGGGCCGTCGAAAGCAGCAGAGTCATTGTCGAACCATTGCTCAACGTCCCCGTCGGCCCAGATGTTCTGGTTCACGGACTGATCCGTGATGGCCGGGTCATTGATTGTGGAAAGGTAGGAGTAATTAGCCACCAAATGATGAAGTTGCTCCACCGCCTGTCCGTGGTCGTCATGGCCGCCGCCACCGGGAGGCGCAGCCCAGCCACTGCCGGCATGGCCCGTGCTGGCGTCGTTGCCACCGGGGTTGTCCTGCTGGTCGAAGCGGGAGGCATTGACGCTGATAGGGGCGTAATCCAGGACGACAGGCATGGCGGCATCAACATCGGCGGCGCGGACGCCGCCCAGGCCGTGGTTTTCCAGAACGCCTTCGGGATCATCCAGGAAGTCCTGCGCCGCCTGGCGGTCAGCGAAGAGGTTCATAAGGAACTGGACGACATCCTTTGCGACTGTCATGTGCTGGTCCTCAGATCTTTTCTGTTGTCCGGTTCTCCGGCCTGGATGTCGAACCTGGATCAAACGTACTGTTGCTGCCGTGGACGGGCATCGGGCCGGTTCCCCCTACCGATGGTCCCCAGGGTGGGGAACCGCCACCAACCCTTTTAGGGGCGTTAGGGGCTAGTCACGGGCTTGACTTTCCGAGCCCAGGGCAACCCGCAGTTTTGCCAGCAGATCCGAACGGTTTTCCGCACCCAGCCGGCGCCGCATCCGGGCGATGTGGTGTTCGGCAGTGCGGGGGGAGATATAGATGGCTTCGCCGATTTCACGGTACGTCTTGCCATCAAGTACCAGCCTGGCGACTTCCTTTTCCCGCTCGCTTAGCCCTGCGCCATCGGAATGCATCGCATTACCGGTATCAGCGGAGGGAGCATTGCCGGACTCGGCTGGCACGGACGCACCCGTGCCGGCCGAACTGCCCTGCGGGTGGAGGTCCCGGGCACAGGACAGCAGGCGCACCATGTCTTTGCGGTCATCGGTCCGGGCTGCCGCGTGGCCGGCAAGCCTGGCTCCTTCCCAACGCATTCCAACGCCGCCCAGGCCCCGTGCCGCCGCCTCGACGTCGTCAGGATGGAACCTCTCGGCCAGCACGGTTACCCAGGCTTTACCAGCCGCGGCGCACACGGCGGCGAGGTGGCTTTGCCCTGCGGCGCGGGCCAGGGCGGCTGCATGCGGTGCCAGGTCGGCGGGCCTTTCGTTCAACAGGGCCGCCTGGACTGCCGACCAGTGGAACGGTACGGCCCAGAGCGGCGGATTTCCCAGGCGCTCCAGCAAGTCCCATGCCTCATCAAGGTAGTGGCTGACCCTGCGTCCTTCCCGAAGGCGGGCGGCTGCAATCATCAGCTCGCCCCACGGCAGAAGGCTGTACAGGTCTACGGCAGTGTGGAGCGTCGCTTCGCGCGCCCGTTCCCACGCCTTGATGAGTCCGGGAACATCACCGTTACGACGGGCAAGACCCACTTCCAGTGCCGAACACAGGAACTCGTCCCGCGGCACCAGCGGCCAGTGGTTCGCTTTCGACGCCTCATTGATGGCTAAACGTGCGTCCTCAAGCCTGTCCTGCATCATGGCTGACCATGCTTTCAGCAGGAACAGCCTTGGCTTGGCTGCATTGCCCCCCTGACCAGCGGCCGTTGCAGCCCGGCAGATGGTTTCCGCAAGGTTCGGCTCACCGCTGTGCAGTGCCATCAGCGCTGCCAGCGCAGCCGGCGTCTCGGGCAGCGGAAGTACGGTCCCCGCCGCGTTGAGCATATCGGAGGCGTGGATAAGCATCTGGAGGCCATGGTGGGGATCACCGGCAACCGATTTGAGGATCCCTTTGCCGGTTTGCGCCAGGGTAGTCGCCAGCAGCGTCGGGGACGCCGGTGGTACGTCGGCGCCGAAGATGGCTTCCGCATCGGCCCGGTTGCCGGAGCCAATCAAGGCAACGGCGGCAAGGGATCCGGAGGGGCCAAGCCGGGAGGCTCCCAGCCAGCTGTAGACGTCAGCCCCACGGGCCAGCATGCCCCGCTGGGCCCAGACGGCGGCAGCAACGTCCGCGGCACGGCGGACGTCCGGCGGATCCTTCTCTACCAGGAGGGTGTCCACAATTCGGGCGGCGGTGTCAAGGTCGCCGTCGGCTGCGGCGGCCTGCGCGCGCCGCGCCGCCGTGGCTTTCTCGTCGCTGCCGGCCAGCAAGGCTTCATCGTAGAGCTGATAGGCGGTTCCGGGATCGTGCTCAAGGGCCTTGTCGCCGGATCGCTCCAGTTCGTCTGCCACCCTGGTATCGGCAAGGCCGGCGCGGGCCAACTCCCGGGCCAGATCTCCCAAGGGTTGGCCGTTCGATGCGTAAAAAGTCACGAGCTCCCGCTGGAGGGCATGCACCTTGGTGGTGGGAGCGACAGCGAGCAGCGCAAGCTGTGCAGGGCCTACGACGGTTCCGTCGGGAGTCAAGAGACCAGAGGACTCTGCCCGTTGGATCAGGGCATCAAGGGTGCCCACCCCGCCGTCGTCGATCTTGCGCTGCAGGTCGGCGGGCAGCGGTCCCGGCAGGGCAAAACCTACCGACAATGCCAACAGCAGTTCCCGGACAGCGGCATTCTCGCCCTCGAGCTGACTGGCCATGAGCTCTTCACTGTGAATTGCAGGTCCCTGGTGGTTTGGCTCCGCATGGCGGAACGCCGGCTTCTGCGCGTGCGACTGATAGCTCACCATCTCAGGCCGCCGCCGGCATCGTGGTCGTGGCGTAGGCCGTAAAGGACTGACCGGAACCGGGGAACTCCTCCACCGATGGCGACGGCGACGGCTGAACCGTCGGCGAAGGCGCACCGTCGGTCACCGGCGGCGACGTTATTACTGTGCCAGTAGGTGTAGCCCCTGCCGTCCCGGACGGGCTGCCGGTCGCGGTTCCGGACGGGCTGCCAGTCGGCGTTCCGGTCGAGTTGCGGGTCGGCATTTCCGACGAGCTGCGGGTTGGCGTTCCGGAAGAGCTGCCAGTCGGCGACCCGGACGAGCTGCCAGTCGGCGACCCGGACGGACTTGCAGTCGGCGTTTCTGACGAACCAGTCGGCGTCTCGGACGGACCAGTCGGTGTTTCGGACGGACTGCCGGGCGCCGTTTCGCCGGCGGTCGCCGTGCCCGGGGGCGTAATTGTCGATTCCCCCGTGCCTGGCGCAGTTTCGGTTGCCGCATTGCTGTCGGCAGCGGCTGCCGCCGCTGCACCGCCGGCGGAGGTCTCAGCGGAAGAACCCTTCTCGATAGCAGTGACGGCCGACAACCGGCTCTCGGGCGTGGCGTCCAACCCGTTGTCCGCCTCCGGGGAAGAACCACGCTTCTTCACGCCGGCCTCGAGGCCGGTGGCTGGCAGCCGGGCGTCGCCCGCTGCTGCCGCCCCGGTGCCGGTCCCACTGCCGCCGGTTCCCGTGGGCGAAAGCGTTTCCACGGTGTCGGCAGCTCCAGCCGGCGGGACGAACACAGAGGTCAGGCTGGCAAACCCTTCCGGACTCTGGGCTGCGGTGGCGCTCAGAACGGTGAACAAGGCAGCGGTAGCCGCTATAGCAGTGAGCCGCATCCTCGGCTTCGGCGCGTGCGCTCCGCCTCTCTCCCTGGTGCCTGGCCCGCGGGACGCTGCCGCGACGGAACGTGGCGCCGTCGTGGCATTGCGGGACCAGGGAATCAGCTGAACAGGTATCTGCCCCTCTTTCACCGCAGTTCCGGCTACACCTTCGCCAGCTGAGCCTGCTGGGCCTGGATCCGCTCCGGAAGAAGCCCCAGCGGGAGCGGCCTGTCCCAACACTGCAGACACGGCGGCGCCCAGGCAGATTGATGACTTGGGGTCGGCGTCCACGGCGATGGGCCGGTCAAGCTGCTCCGAGATCAGCTGTGCAACGAGGGGGATCCGGGACGATCCGCCAATGAGCAACACAGCGGTCAGGTCCGCGGGCTCCAGGTCCAGCTGCCCCAGCGACTGTTCCAGCGCGTCCACCGTGTCCCTGATGTGTTCTTCGATCAGGGCTTCGAATTCGGGGCGGACCAGGCGGACCTGTTGCTGGATGCCCGGCAGGAGTACCGAGATGTTGGCCTCGCTGTCCGAGGAGAGCGCTTCCTTGGCTTCCACGCACTCCCGTCGCAGCCGGGCAAGCGCGGCGAGCACTCCAGGCTCGGCGGTGTCCAGCCGCTCCAGTGCGCCGCCGGTGTTTTCGGCAACAAAACGGAAAAGGGCGGCATCGAAGTCGGCGCCGCCCAAGTCTTCAAAGCCCTCCGGCCGCCCCAGCAGTTCGAACCGGTTGCTGGCAGCTTTGCGGAGTACAGCGGTATCGAAAGTCCCGCCGCCGAGGTCGTACACAGCGATGGTGCTGCCGGCCTCCACCCGCACTTGCGACGCGTAGTGCAGGGCGGCAGCTTCCGGTTCGGTCAGCAGGGTGACTTTCCCAAGTCCGGCTGCGGTAAGGGCGTCCATGATGAGGGACGTCCGGTGGGTGCCCCATGCTGCGGGATGGGTCAGGATGATTTCCGACGGCGGCTCAGCCTCGCGCTCGGTTGCCCGGTCTGCCACCCATCGGGCCATGGTGGCGAAGACGTCCTCGGCTGGAAGGGACAGCATGCCTACAGAGATGGGCACGGCGTCGCCCACCCGGCGCTTGAACTCACGAACTACACGCCCGGGGGAATCGAGCCCGCGGCGCTCCGCGGCCTCCCCCACCAGGACGGGGCCTTCCTCCGGGTAGTACACCACAGAGGGCACAGCTGAGCCCCGAAGGCCCAGCGGCAGGCACTCCGGAACCGGCGCGGCTCCGTCATGAAAACGGACAACAGCGGCCGCCGTGAAACTGGTCCCCACATCAATGGCGAGAACGTAGCTCATGGGTACCTCGGTAAAACTCGTGGTCGCCAGCAAGCTTCATCACGGGCGCACGTCACCAAGGTAGCATCACGGCCGGGACCGCGAATACCCCCATTGCTACACCGAATTGTTATTTACCCGCCCCGCAACGGGTGTTAGGGAGAAACCCCTGCTCAGAGGCCCGAATAGGAGTGAAGCCCGTTAAAGAACTGGTTCACGATGGTGAAGTTGAAGATGACACAGAGGTAGCCAACGATCGACAGCCATGCCGCGCGTGTTCCTGTCCAGCCGCGGGTCGCGCGGGCGTGCAGGTAGCCGGCATAGACAACCCAAATGACGAACGTCCACACTTCCTTGGTGTCCCAGCCCCAGAACCGGCCCCAGGCTTTCTCGGCCCAGATGGCGCCGAACATCAGCGTGAAGGTCCATCCGATGAACGCGATGGCGTTGATGCGGTACGAAAGGTTCTCGAGGCTCAACGCTGACGGCACCAGCCGCATGAAGCCCAGCTTGTCCGTACCGCCGGCGGCGACCGCCTTCAGCCGGCGCGCCTGGACCAGCTGCAGCGCCGACATTGCGAACGTCAGGGTGAACAGGGCGGAGGAGAGTACGGCGATGGAAACATGGATGATCAGCCAGTAGCTCTGCAGGGCGGGAACCAGGTGGCCCACAGGCGTCCAGTACGCCACGGAGGCGGCCACCAGCATAATGATGACCAGGCCCACCACGAAGGTGCCGAGGAAGCGCAGGTCGCGGCGGATCAGCACCAGCAGGAACACTGCGGCGGCAACGAAGGCACCGGTGGTGAGGAACTCATACATGTTGCCCCAAGGCACCCGGCCTGCACCCAGCGCGCGGGTCAGCACCCCGGCACCGTGGATCAGGGCGCCAAGGACGGTCAGGGCCACTGCCACCCGGGCGGGAGCGCGCCGTTCGGCAGCATACTTCATGTCGGCGTCGGCTGTGATGACTCCCCCGGCCGCGTTGCCTGCCGGCCGGGCAGCAGACGACGACGGCCGTTCGGCCCTGCCCGCCGGCCCGGCCAGGTGGGACTCGCTGCGGTCCCCGGCACGTGCGCCAACGGGGATCCGGGCAGGGTCTTCGGCCTGCGCCGCCTTGAGGTCGATGGCGCGCAGGGCCTTGCTGCTCTTGGCCAGGTCCCAGGCGAAGGCGATGAAGGCCACCGTGTACGTGCCTGCAGCCAGCAGCATAAAGAGCTCGCTGTACTGGCCCATGGTCTCGTTGATTCCGTACGGCATTACTGGTCCTTTTCGGGCCCGGTGGGGCCTGCTGGGGTGGTGACTGGGCCTGTGGCTGTGGCAGGGCCAGGGTAATTGTCCTGCTGGAGGCTGGATGTTTGCTGGGAGGGTTCCGGCGCGGCTGCACCCGAGTCGGGGTCCAGCTGCCATTCCCCGGCCAGCAGCTTCCGCACGGCTTCGGCTTCGGCGGCGAGCCGGTGGTCCTCACCGCGGGCCAGGAGCCCATACTCCACCATGGTGCGGCCGTCCGGGTGGGAACCCGTGCGGACCCACACGCGGCGGCGGTTGACGTAAAGGGAGAGAATCAGGCCGGCCACCGCCAGGAGCGCGAAAACCAGGGCGTAGAGCTGGCCCGGATTGTGGTGGATGTCCACGCCGATGTAGCGCTTCACGCCGTCGAAACTGATGGTTCCCTTGCCGTCCGGCAGCGTGTAGCTGCTGCCTGGAGCGAGGGTGATGCCGCCGGCGTCGAGGTTCCGCGCGTTGAGCGGGGTCAGGTCCTGCACATCCAGCTCGAAGACGTTCTGCGGGGCGCCGTCGTCCAGGCCCAGATCTCCGTAGTAGGAGTTCAGGGTCAGCTGCGGGTTGAAGAGTTCGGGGTCGCCGCTGAACGACACCCCTTCGTTCGAGACGAAGGCCGTGGGCAGGAAGAAGCCGGCGAAGCCCAGCTGGTCCGGCTTGGCGTCGGGAACCTTGATCACCACTGAGGAGTAGTAGTTGTCCCCCTGCAGCTTGGCCACCACCGGCCCCTGCATGGCCACGTTTCCGTCGCCGTCCCGGATGGTCACTACGGGGGCGTAACCGTTGCCGGTGAGGTAGATGCTGGTCCCGCCGAGTGTGATCGGATCGTTGACCTTCAGGGTTTCCTTCTGCGCTGGAGCATCCGGGTTCTCCTTGGTGGTCACCGCGGCGGAAAAGTCGATGGGCTGGCCCACCTTGCCCTCCGACTCGCGGTCGAAAGTGATGTCGAACTTGTCCAGCTGGACCGAATAGGGCTGGAGCTGGCCGGACTGGAAATTGGTCCCGGGGGTGAACTGGTCGTAGCCCACCAGGGTGTTCACGAACGTGTCACCCTCCACCAGGATCCGCTGGCCGCTGTAGCCAAACAGTCCACCGATGGCCACGGATACCAGCACCCCGATCAGGGACGTGTGAAAAACCAGGTTCCCCACTTCCTTGGCGAAGCCGCGCTCGGCGCCCAGCGACGGACGCTCGCCGCCGCTGTCCCGGACCTCCACGCGGTAGCCGCGCTTCTTCAGCACCGCAGCGGCGCTGGTGATGGCGGCCGACGCCGGGATCCCGGCGTCGGCCGGAATGACCAGGGTGCCGTACTCAGGGAGGCGGGACAGCCGCTTGGGGGTCCGCGGCGGCTGGGAGCGCATTGCCTTGTAGTGGGCGATCGCCCGGGGCACCACGCAGCCGATCAGGGAGATGAACAGCAGCAGGTAAATGGCCGAGAACCAGGCCGAAGAGTAGACGTCGTACAGCTGCAGGGTGTCCAGCAGCTTGCCGTAGTCCGGGTTGTCCTTGATGTACTGGGTGACCACGGACGGGTTGGCCGGACGCTGCGGGAACAGCGAGCCCGGGACTGCCGCGACGGCGAGCAGCAGCAGCAGGAACAGCGCAGTGCGCATGCTGGTCAGTTGGGTCCAGGCCCAACGGAGCATGCCGATCGGCCCCAGTGCAGGCAGCGCAGCTTCCGCCTTTGCCTCTGACACTTTGGCGCCCGCCGCCGGCGCGGAAGACTTCTTCTTTACGTTCACACGCTCGCTCATCAGATTGGCAACTTCACGTCGGTTTGGAACCAGTACTGCAGCCCGGTCACCCAGGTGCCCCAGACGCCACTGGCCATCAGCAGCCCGAGGACCACCAGGATGCCGCCGCCGGTGCGCTGGATGGCCAGGCGGTGCTTGCGGAAGAACGCCATCACGCCCATCCCCCGGCGCAGCGCCAGGGCAATGAGGAGGAAGGGGATGCCCAGGCCCAGGCTGTAGACGAACGCCAGGAACGCGCCCTTGGCGGCCGACGATCCGCCGGAAAGGCTGAGGAGCTGGACTGCGGAGTAGGTGGGCCCGATGCAGGGCGCCCAGCCGAGGCCGAACGTGAGGCCCAGGAGCGGGGCCCCCCACAGCCCGGCCGGCGGCTTGGCGTGGATTTTGGCGTCCCGCTGCAGCCAGCTGAAGCCGCCCATAAACACCACGCCCATAACGATCACCAGGAGGCCCAGGACCTGGGTGATCCAGGCGTTCTGGGAGCCGGTGATCAGGGTACCCAGCTGTCCGAAGGCACCGCCGAGGAGGACGAAAATCACCGAGAAGCCCAGCACGAACAGCCCAATTCCCACCAGCATCCGGCCGCGCTTCTGCTTCTCCAGGTCCACGCCGCTCAGCCCGGTGACGTACCCCAGGTAGCCGGGAACCAGCGGCAGGACGCACGGGGACAGGAAGGAGACCAGCCCGGCCAGCAGCGCCACCGGAATGGCAAGGAGGAGCGAGCCGTTGAGGATGGCTTCGGCGAAGGGGCTGTTCACGGGTCCGCGCTACTCTGCCACGGCGGCAGCGATGAGGGCTTTCAGCGTGCCCTTTTGGATTTCACCGAGCACGCGGGAGGCCACTCGCCCCTGCTTGTCCAGCACGAGGGTTGTGGGAACAGCCCCGGGGGGAACCAGGCCGGATACAGCCAGCAGGACGCCGCCGTCCTTGTCATCAAAGCTGGGGTAGGTCAGGTTGAAGGATTTGTCGAACGCTTCAGCGGTGGCCTTCTCGTCCCGCAGGTTGACGCCGTAGAACTGCACCCCCTGGGGTTTGAATTCCTGGTGGAGCTCTTCGAGGATGGGCGCCTCAACCCGGCACGGGGCGCAGGCGGCGAACCAGAAGTTCAGCACGGTGACCTTGCCTTGCAGGTCAGCCGGCGCAACCGTGGTGCCGTTGAACAGCGTTCCGTTGATCTGGAGGGGGGACTTACGGTCCGCCGCTGCGAACTCGGTGACGGAGCCGTCGCCGGCCACATAGTTCTTGTTGTCCCCGGCCCTTGCCTGTTCCGCCAGGGCATCTTCCTGGGCGCACCCCGAAAGGCCCAGGGTGAGCGCGGTCAGCGCCAGGCCACCGGCAGCGAGCATGCTGCGGCGGGAGGTGAGGGGCAGGCCGGGCCGGCCCTTTTCGTTAAAACTGTCAGTCACTTCTAGGCTCCAGGGGTGCTGGCTGCACCGGGAAGAAGGGATGCCGCGGGTTCGCTGTACGCGACGCGCAGCAGAGTGCCGTCGTCGTCAAACACCAGCGACGTGATGGAGGTCAGCGTGCACTCACGCTTTCGCGGATCGTGCCACAGCGGCTTGCCTTCGGCGCTCAGGCGGGTGGCCCAGATGGGAAGCTGGTGGCTGACCATGATCGCTTCGGGCCCCTCTGTTCCGAAGTCACCGCCGGCCAGCTCGATGGCGCGGAGGCGCGCCTCCTGCGCCGCCGCCATAACCCGGGCCGCCTGCTGCTTGTAGGGCTCGCCCCAGGACGGGCGGAGGGGGTTGACCAGCCGCGGCCAGTGCTTGGGCCTGCGCAGTTCCGCCTTGCTGACCTTCATGCCCTCGAAGTAGTTCTCTGCCTCGACGATCCGCTCCTCGGTGTGGATGGGCAGATGCAGGGCGTCCGACGTCGGCCGTGCAGTTTCCTGCGCGCGGTCCAGCGGCGAGGCGGCCAGGTAGGTGATACGTGCCCCGTTTTCGGCGCGCTGCCGGAAGTGCTCAGCGAGGGTGCGGGCCATCTCCTGCCCCAGCTCGGAGAGGTGGAATTCGGGCAGCCTTCCGTACAAAACGCCGTCAGGATTATGGACCTCGCCGTGGCGGAGCAGATGGACAGTGGCTTGGGGCATGTTTACCAGTTTCTCAAAGATGGCGTTCGATCCGAAATCTTCTACATCCAGTAGAACTGAAATTTATGAAGAAATATTCCGGAACCGGGAACAAAAGATGCATATGCATGTTTATAGTAGATGCAGCAGTTAGTTGAGACTTCAACCGATGAAGCTTCAACGGCACGACCGTCAACAGGTAACACCCCAAAGGAGCAACATCATGGCACTTCCCGCAGACGTCACCACCGGCACCTGGACCCTCGACAACTCCCACAGTGAGATCGGCTTCACTGTCCGGCACGCAGGCATCAGCAAGGTCCGCGGCCAGTTCAAGGAAGCAGCAGCAACCCTGGAACTCGGCCAGGACGTGGAAGCTTCCCGGATCAACGCCACCATCAACACCGCCAGCTTCGACTCCGGCGATGCCAACCGCGACGGCCACGTCAAGGGCGAAGACTTCTTCGATGTGGAGAAGTTCCCCGAGATGTCCTTCGTCTCCAACGGCCTGGTGGCCAAGGGCAACAGCTACGAGCTGACCGGTGACCTGACCATCAAGGGTGTCACCCGCCCGGTCACCCTGGAAACCGAGTTCAACGGTGTGGCCGTGGACCCGTTCGGCAACACCCGCGCCGGTGTCTCCGCTGAAACCACCATCAGCCGCAAGGACTTCGGCCTGACCTGGAACGCTGTTCTCGAGACCGGCGGCGTCCTGGTGAGCGACAAGGTTGCCATCAACCTCGAGCTTGCCTTCATCGCCCCCGCAGCGTAGTTCCCGCACACCTTTTCGACGCGGCTGACTCCGCGCAGCTGATATACGGCACCCCGGCAGTGGCTTCGGCCAGTACCGGGGTGCCGTCCTTTAAAGCCACTGCATCTTTGAGCCGCTGCGGCACGGCTACAGTGATGGCCATGAGCAACTTTGACAGTGCAAGGCCCCGCAACGGTTTCGCCGGCATGTTCTCGGTGGCGGGACTTCCCACTGAGCTCAAGGTCTCGTTCTGGATTTGGTTCCTGGGCGGCATCCTCGGCCTCCTGGGCGGACTGCTGGGCATGCTTGCCTCGCTGGTGCTTTTCGCCGCGGCGCCGGGCGCGGCCGTGCTGGTTCTGTTGCTTATGCTGCTGGCGGCGGCTGTTGGAGCTGCGCAGATCATCTTTGCCCTCAGGATGAAAGAGGGAAAGCAATGGGCCCGGCTTGCCCTCACAATCCTGACAGGTATCACCCTGGTCCTCGCCCTGGTCAATCTGGCGATGCGTGTTGGCCAGGGCGGGAACTGGGCCGGTTTCCTGATCAGCCTTGCAGCAACAGTCCTGCTCTGGCTGCCGAACGCGCAGGCCTGGTTTGCAGCGCGGGGGAACAAAGACTAGGCGGCATCGTCAGACAACGGCCGGACGGGGCCGGAATACCTCCCTGGAATGACCCATCTGCCGCCAGTCCGGGGGTACGGTGGACTTAAGCCATGCTGGGGGTAGGGCACAGACCGAAACCCGGCAGCCTACCTGAACCCGACATGCCAAAGGACAACTCATGAGTAATCCTCCCGTCCCGCCTCCAGTGCCCAACGATCCCGAGCAGGGCAACCAGCAGCCGCGCTACGGCGAAAACGCCCCGCAGTACGGGCAGAACGCGCCGCAGTATGGTCAGAACCCGCCCCAGTACGGCCAGAACGCTCCCCAGTACGGCCAGTCCGGCGCCCCGCAATACGGGCAAAACACTCCGCAGTATGGCCAGAACCCGCCGCAGGCTCCGGGGCCTGGCCAGCAGCCCTACGGACAGCAGCCATACGGCCAGTCCCCGTACGCGCAGTACCCCTCGGAGCAGCCGCAGCCCACGGGCAGCAATGGAGTGCCGCAGCTGGTCAACATCTCGTTCTGGCTGCTGATCGCCTCGGCTGCGATCTTTGTCATCTCCATGCTCACCGGACTCACCCAGTTGGACGACCCGGTCTTCCGTCAGGCCTTTGAGCAGCAGGTCGAGGGCACGGGAGCGGGCGTCACGTACGAGGACATCAAGGGCGTCATCGCCGGCACCCTGGTGGTGTTCGCCATTATTGGCGCAGGGCTCTACCTGCTGGTGGCCTTCTTCATCCGCAAGGGCAAGAACTGGGCGCGCATCCTGGGCACCGTGTTCGCTGCACTGTCCATCTTCGGCCTCTTCGGTCCGCCCAGCCTTGGAACGATAGGCACCCTCCTGGGGATCGCCGCCATCGTGCTGCTGTACCTGCCGGCGGCTGCCCCGTACTTCCGGAAGCAGCAGCCCTTCGCCAACCCGTACGGCGGCGGCCTGGGCAACCCCTACGGCCGGTAAAACAAGCACTTCCCACCCCTGCGGGCGTGGGTCCCGGAACCGCCGAAGAAATCTAGGCGGTCTGCCCCGGGGCCTGCGCCCGTTGTGCGTGGTAGGCCAGGATCTGCAATTCCGTGGCCATGTCCACCTTGCGGAGGTTGACCCCCTCCGGCACCTGGAGCATCACGGGGGCGAAGCTCAGGACGCTGCGCACGCCGGCGGCCACTACGCGGTCGCAGACATCCTGGGCCACGGCTGCCGGCAGCGCCAGCACCACCATGTTTGCTCCGGTCCGGTGCAGCACGGTCTCCAGGTCGGCTACGTCGCTGACCCGCAGCCAGCCCACTTCGTTGCCCACCACCATCTGGTCGGCGTCAAAAATGGCCACGACGTCGAACCCCCGGGATTCAAAGCCGCCGTACCGCGCCAGGGCCTTGCCGAGGTTGCCGGCACCTACGATGGCGACCTTCCAGTCATGCGTCAGCCCGAGAGCCGCGGCGATGTGCCGGCTGAGGTACTGCACTTCGTAGCCAACACCGCGGGTGCCGTAGGAGCCAACGTGGGACAGGTCCTTGCGCAGCGTGGCGGAACTGACGCCTGAGGCTTCAGCGAGGGATTCGGAGGAGACACGCTCCACGCCCTCGGCGAGCAGGGTGTTCAGGGCACGCAGATAGAGCGTCAGCCGGGCCACCGCTGCGGGCGGAATCTGTTTGGCTGGCGTGCCCGTGGTGCCCGGAAGATCCGGGACAGCCTGGGGAGTTGAATCCAGCGAAGCCACCAGCCCCTCCCTCGCATCGCGTTGTGACTCCACTCTAGAGCCCTCCGGCCGATGCCAACAAAGCAGCAAGCCACAAAGCACGTGCGGTCACTGGTGCTGCTCCCCTACTCTGCCATGGCCCGTTGAAGCACGCGTTCCAGCCGGATCTCGTCGATCTTCCAGAAGTCGCGCTGCACGCCGTCCACCAGCACCACAGGGATTTCCTCGGCATAGCGGTCCCGCAGTTCCGGCTGGTGGTCCACCAGCTCTTCCGTCCACTCAAGCCCGAGTGCGGCAGTAACCCGGCCGACGGCGCCGCGCGCCTCTTCGCAAAGGTGACAGTCAGCTTTGGTGATCAGGACGACGCGCGGTGTTGCCATGACTTAACCGTAGCCCCGTTGACTGTGCCCCGCGACGCCGGACCGTGTCCGCCGACCGGATTGACTAGACTCAACTTCATGCCCGAGGAGAAGTACGTCGCCGTAGTCACCAAGCCGGTTGCGGCGCCGCAGCCCGGCGAGGCGGCGTTCTTCGATGTGGACAACACCCTCATGCGCGGCGCCAGCCTCTTCCATGTCGCGCGCAAGATGCATCAGCGCGGAGCCTTCACCATGGCCCAGGCTGCCGGGTTCGCGTGGAAGCAGTTCAAGTTCGTGGCCCGCGGCGAAAACATGGACGACGTCCATGCTGTCCGCGACTCTGCGCTGACCCTGGCTGCAGGCATCACGGTTGACGACGTCAAGGCCCTCGGCGAAGAGGTCTACGACGAGATGATCGCGTCCCGGATCTGGCCGGGCGCCAAGGCCCTGGCAGAGCAGCACCTGCGGGTGGGCCGGCGCGTCTGGCTGGTCACCGCGACCCCCATCGAGGTGGCCACCGTGATCTCCACCCGGCTGGGATTGACCGGAGCGCTGGGAACTGTCGGGGAAATCTCGGAAGGCATGTACACCGGCCGCCTGGTGGGAGACATCCTGCACGGCTCCGCGAAAGCAGTGGCCGTCCAGGCAGTCGCGGACGCCCAGGAGCTGGACCTGAAGCGCTGCTGGGCCTACAGCGACTCCTTCAACGACATTCCGCTGCTCACGCTGGTGGGCCACCCGGTGGCCATCAACCCGGACGCGCGCCTCCGCCGCCACGCCCGCGACAACAACTGGCCCGTCTACGACTTCCGGGCAGGCCGCCGCGCAGCCACCTTCGGCCTCAAGGCAGCCACCGCCGGGGGCGCCGTCTACGGACTCTGGAAAGGCTTCGCCCGCATCCGGGGCCCACGGGCATAGCGGGCAGCGGGCAAAAACAGAAATGCCCGCCGCCTCGGAAGGCGACGGGCATTTCCACGCTGTTCGAAGTATCTCTACTTCTTGTTGCGGCGCTGGTGACGAGTCTTGCGAAGCAGCTTGCGGTGCTTCTTCTTGGCCATACGCTTGCGACGCTTCTTAATAACTGAACCCACGAAAGTTCCTTACCAACTAGATGCAGTACCTGTCTGATGGAAAGTGTTCGTGGACAGAGCTACGAACTACGAACTGAACAACTGACAGATTCTTACAATGACGTAAAACGTTCCTTAACAGGGTACCGCTTATCCGGAGCGGCTTCTGACCGGAGGGGCTCCGACCGGCGAAAACACGGCGAACGGCCTCAGGCGGTTTCCGTGTGGCCGTCCACCACAGCACCCTTGAGGTACTGCTCCACGGCGGTTTCGGGTACCCGGTAGGAGCGGCCGAACCGCACTGCCGGCATCTCACCGGCGTGGACCAGCCGGTAGACAGTCATTTTGGAGACGCGCATGACCTGGGCTACCTCAGCCACGGTCAGGAACTTCGCGTTGGAGAAGTTATGTTCTGCCGACATTTCCCTATTCCTTTGCTGACGGATGGACAACAGTGACCCCAGGTACGTGCCAATGCGGTGTTTCCGATGCTGAGCCATCCACCAACCACCTTCTAGATACTCTAGATGTTCGTGTGGCAGAAGTGAAAGTAGTAGGGTCCCCTATTTGCTCCCCTATTTCGCCGCGCGGCGCTTGCGCGCAGAAGCGGCGAGCTGGTCCAGCACCGAGACGGAAACGTCCCAGTCCATGCAGGCATCCGTCACGCTCTGCCCGTACACCAGCTCCGACCGGCCGGCCGCGTGCTCGGCAACATCGAGGTTCTGCGCGCCGCCCACCAGGAAGCTTTCCAGCATGATGCCGGCAATTGCCTGCGCGGAAGCGCCGCCGTCCTCCAGCTGCGCCCCGATCTCCAGCGCCACTTCTGCCTGGCGGTGGTGGCTCTTTCCGCTGTTGGCGTGGCTGGCGTCAACGATGAGGCGCGGGTTCAGCTGCTTGCCCGCGAGCTTGGCCGTTGCCGCTTCAACGTCGGCGGCAGCGTAATTGGGTCCCTTGCGTCCGCCGCGGAGGATGATGTGGGTGTCGGGATTTCCCGCGGTGGCAACCAGCGCCGCCCGGCCGTCTCCGTCGATGCCCAGGAAAGCCTGGGCCGCCGCGGCAGCACCGCAGGCGTCGATGGCAACCTGGAGGTCGCCGTCGGTCCCGTTCTTGAAGCCGATGGGCATGGAGAGGCCGGAGGCGAGCTGCCGGTGGATCTGGCTCTCGGTGGTGCGCGCCCCGATGGCGCCCCAGGAGATGAGGTCCGCCATGTACTGCGGGCTGATGGGCTCAAGGAATTCGGTGGCCGTGGGGAGGCCGAGCGCGGTGACCTGCTGCAGGAAGTGCCGGGCCGCACGGAGTCCGGTCACCATGTCGTGGCTGCCATCCAGCCGCGGATCGTTGATCAGGCCCTTCCAGCCCACCGTGGTGCGTGGCTTTTCGAAGTAGGCCCGCATCACGATCAGCAGGTCCTCCTTATGCTTTTCGGCCTGGCTGACCAGCCGCCGCGCGTACTCCAGCCCGGCCTTGGGATCGTGGATGGAGCACGGCCCCACGATCACCAGCAGGCGGTCATCCACACCGTCCATGATGGCGCGGACTTCGTCACGTCCGCGTTCGACGACGTCTGCCACCCTGGCGTCCAGCGGCAGTTCCGCGATGAGTTCCTGCGGCGTGGGCAGCGCGGTGAATTCGCTAACACGCAGGTTCGATGTGGATTTTGCCGTGGATTCACCACGGCGGTTGCCGGCGGTGGTGCTTGCGGGGGCTGTTGCGGTGCTCATGTTCGGGTCCTGTTCCAGATGGGAAGCGGGCCCGGATCAGAACCCGCCGGAGAAACGGCGAAGGGCAGAGAATGATCTCTGCCCTGTTGGCTCTGAAGGAAAGTTGGATGCGTGTCAGTTAGACGCGGGCCCCTCCAGAGCCAACGAAAAATACGCATACCAACGGTTTGTCATGCCATGAACCCTAACCGCATGCCGCCGCGGCCGCAAAGTGTTACGTCGCGTCACGCGACAAGCTTGCCACCAGTTCCGCGTGCTTCTGGTCGGTCAGGCGGTACCAGTACATAATCCCGACGGACGCCAGCACCAGGGCTCCCGGCAGCAACCCTGCCCCCGCACGGATGGCGAGGGTGGCAGCATCAGACTGCTCCCCAGTACCCGAAACGTAGCCACCCCAGGCGAGTGAGAAGGCAACGACGGCGGCGCCGAATCCCATGCCGAGCTTCCGGGTGGCGGCCAGGAGCGCGTAGTTGATGCCCTGGACCCGGACTCCCGTTTTCCACTCACCGTATTCCACGGTGTCGGCGATCAGGGCCCAGGTCACGATGCTGACGGACGCCGAAGCAAGGAGCCCCAGCACGAGGCCCGCCAGGCCGAGCAATGGCATGTCCGAGGGGGCCAGGAAGACCAGCGCCCCGCCAATCACCCCGAATCCGCCACCGACGCTGTAGACGGCCCGCTTGCCCCATCGGGCCACCGGAAGCGGCATCAGGACAGCCAGCGTCAGCGTGATCACGACTTGGGCTGCGGCCATGACCGGGAAGAGGTCCACCCGGGACAGGACATCCCGGAGGTAGTAGAACTGGGAGGCGCCGGTGGCTGAAGTTCCGGTGACGAAAAGGACGGAGCTGACGCAAAGGATCACCAAGGGGGAATTGGCCTTGAGGGCTGCCACGCTCTGGCGCAGGGTGATCTTGGGGACGCTGCCGGGGACCTGCTCAACACAAACCATGCCGGTGAAGCAATAGAGCAGTGAGCCAACGACGGCGAAGGTGATCGTCAGCCAGGTAAAGATCTGCTGCATGTCCTGGCCGGCACCGAGGAGCGGTGCAATGAAAAAGCCAAGGGTGGCCCCGATCGAGAGGCCGCCGATGGTTCGCGCACCACCGAGCCGTGCGCGTTCCTTGGCGTCCTGGGTCATGGCCCCCACCAGGCACCCGTAAGGCACATTGACCATGCTGTACGCGACACACACCAGGGCGTAGGTGCAGTAGGCGTACAGCAGTTTCAGGGACGGGTCGACGTCCGGAACGTGGAACACCGCCACGCTCAGCAGCAGGGGAATGAAGCCGAACATCAGGAACGGGCGGAACTTTCCCCAGCGCTTGCTGGGCACACGGTCCACGATGCGGCCGGCCGCTATGTCGGTGAAGGCGTTAAAGACCCGCAGAACGAGCAGCAGCGTTCCTGCCGCCGCTGCGCCGATCCCCGCTACATCTGTGTAATAGACAAGCAGGAACATGTTCCCGGTACTGATGATCATGCTGTTGGCCGCATCGCCGGCACCGTAGCCAAGAACGCTGAGCCTGTTGAGTTTCTTCATTGCTTCCTTGTTTGCCGCGGCGAGAAACCGCTTTCTCAAGCCCGCAGAAGAAACTTACCCCAAAATCTTGCGCAGAAACAGCAGTTGCCTGATCCAGTGGTGTTCCTGGCCGCCCTCGTGGTTGTTGAACCGGTAGACCTCAATGTCCTTGTCCACTCCGGTGCCGGATGAATCCGGGGTGCCTGAGCCGTAGGCATTGAAGCTGGCGAAGACGGTGGACGGCGGGCAGATGTCGTCCATCTGGGCGGCGGAGTACAAGGCCGGCACTGTTGCCCAGCGGGCGAGGTTGACGCCGTCGAAATAGTGCAAGACGGCGAGCATCGGTTCGTAGCTGTCCCGGTGCCGGGCCAGGAACGCCGCGATCTCCGGGTACGGGCCGCGCGGAGTGATGTCGATGGCGCGGGGAAAGTCCTGCAGGAAGGGAACGTCCGGCAGCGCTGCCACCACGCCGTCGATCCTGCCCGCAGTCAGCCCGGCAACGGCCACCACGATGCCCCCACCTTGGCTGACGCCGGCAAGCACCACCCTCGCGGGGTCAATTTCCGGGTGGCTTTGGGCTGCTTCGACGGCCCGGAAGGCGTCCACGTACACCCGCCGGTAGTAGTAGTCCTCGCGGCTGCCGGCGCCCCTGGTCATGAGGCCTGCGTGCGCCACTTCCCCGGCCGAGGGGTGGGGGTCGGAGGTTTCGCCCAGGGTGCCGCCGTAGCCCTGGCCGCGGGTGTCCATGATGAAGTGCGCGTAACCTGCCTGCGCCCACTTCGTGTCCTGGTTCACCAGGCCCCGGCCGCCGGAGTAGCCCACGTACTGCACCACTACCGGCAACCTTGTTCCAGCGGCCCTGTTGGCGGGGAGGTGCAGCCAGCCCTTGATCGGGGCGCCCCCGTAGCCGGCGAACGTCACGTCGAAGGTATCGATGACCGACAGGTAGTTCTCCACCGGTTCGAAGGACGCGTCCAGCGGAAAAGCCCGTGCCTCCTCGATGGTGGCATCCCAGAATTCGCGGAAGTCCTCCGGCGGCGTCACGTCGGAGGTGTAGCCGCGGAGCTGGGAGAGCGGGAGGTCAAAAAGGGGCATGGCTTTTCCGGTCCTGTCCTGAGTCATGGGTGCTGTCGGGGCGCCAAGGACGCCAGGGAGGGCTACAGCCGTGAAAGCTCCGGAACAAAGACCTGCAGCGGACTGCTGGCCACCACCAGGGCGCGGAGTTCGCCCAGGCCGCCGGTGACGGAACCGGCAGCGCGGGCCTGCACCAGGACGTTGCCCAGGGCTGTGGCTTCCACCGGCCCCGCCACGACTTTCCGGCCGGTGGCATCGGCGGTGAGCTGGCAGAGCAACCGGTTCTGGGAACCGCCGCCCACCACATGCACCACGTCCACTGGCCGGTCCGCCAGCCGTTCGGCGTCGCGGATGGTGCGGGCATAGCCGGCGGCCAGGCTGTCCATGATGCAGCGGGTGATCGCGGCAGGATCGTTCGGCAGCACCTCTCCGGTCCGCCGGACAGCGGCGCGAATGCGGTCCGGCATGTTGTCCGGGGCAATGAAGTAGGGGTCGTCCGGGTTGATCTGCGGCCCGCCCGGCGGCAGCGCGGCAGCCGCGGTGAGTAAGGCCGGAAGCTCGGGCCGGAACCCTTCCTGTGCCCACGTCCGCTGGCATTCGCTGAGAAGCCAGAGCCCGCCCATGTTGCGGAGGTAGCGGATGGTGCCGTCCACGCCGCGCTCGTTGGTGAAGTTCGCCCCGCGGCTGGCCTCCGTGAGGACCGGATGCTTCAGTTCGAGCCCCACCAGGGACCACGTGCCGGAGGAAATATAGGCAAAATCCTCCTCTCCGTCGTCCGCTTTCGCGGGGACGGCTGCGACGGCGGAGGCGGTGTCGTGCGAGCCGACAGCCACCACCCGGGTATCTTGGGGCAGCCCCACCTGCGCGGCAATGGCCTGCAGGAGCGTGCCCACCGTTTCGCCGGGCTGGACCAGTGGCGGGAACAGGTCCTTCCGCAACCCCAGAGCGGTGAAGAACTCGGTGGCCCACTCCCCCGCAACGGCGTCGAACAAACCCGTGGTGGAGGCGTTGGTGGCCTCGGTCCGGCGCTGTCCAGTCAGGAGGAACGCGATGAGGTCCGGGATCAGGAGCGCCTGCACACCGTCCAGGTCCGGTTCGCTGGCCAGCTGGTAGATGGTGTTGAACTGCAGGAACTGCAGCCCCGTCGTTCCGTACAGGCGGGCAGGGTCCAGCTTCCGGTGCACCGGCTCGACGGCGGCGCGGCTGCGGTCGTCCCGGTAGCTGAACGGCGGGGCAATCAGTTCACCGGCGGCGTTGACCAGGCCGTAGTCCACGGCCCAGGTGTCGATGCCGATGCTGGCCACCCGCTCACCCTGCACGGCAGCAACCGTCGCTGCCGCCGAGAGCCCCTTGAGGACCTCGGCGAAAAGGGCGTTGAAGTCCCAGCGGAGCCCGCCGTCGATCTCCACCACGCCGTTGGGAAAGCGGTGGACAACTTCCAGCTGCACACTGTTTTCACCCCCGGCACTAACCCGGCCCAGGATGACCCGGCCGGAGGAGGCGCCAATATCGACCGCGGCGAAAACACTGCCGGCCAAGACCTTGGCGGGCCCTGCGGAAACTGCCCCGGCCTGGGCCGGGGCAGTTTCCTTGGCGCGTTCGGTGCTCATCGCAGGAAGGCTGCGGCCACTCCGGCGTCCACGGGAATGTGCAGGCCGGTGGTGTGGGACAGTTCGTTGCTGGTGAGGACGGCGGCGGCATTGGCCACGTGCTCGGGCAGGACTTCGCGCTTGAGCAGGGTGCGCTGGGCGTAGTACTCGCCCAGCTTCTCCTCGTCCACGCCGTACACGGCGGCGCGCTTGGCACCCCAGCCGCCCGCGAAGATGCCGGAGCCGCGGACCACGCCGTCGGGGTTGATGCCGTTGACGCGGATGCCGTGCTCACCGAGTTCCGCGGCGAGCAGGCGCACCTGGTGGGCCTGGTCCGCCTTGGTGGCGGAGTAGGCGATGTTGTTCGGTCCGGCGAACACGGAGTTCTTGGAGGAGATGTAGATGATGTCCCCGCCCAGGCCCTGGGCGATCATGACCTTCGCGGCGGCCTTGGCTACCAGGAAGGAGCCCTTGGCCATGACGTTGTGCTGCAGGTCCCAGTCCTTCTCGGTGGTTTCCAGCAGCGGCTTGGAGATGGACAGGCCGGCGTTGTTGACCACCAGGTCCACACCGCCGAACGCCAGCACAGCGGCGTCGATCGCGGCTGCAACCTGCGCTTCGTCCGTCACGTCGGCCTGGACTCCGATGGCAACGTCCGGGCCGCCGAGCTCTTCGGCCACCTTTTCGGCGTTCTCGAGGTTCAGGTCCGCGATGACCACGCAGGCGCCTTCCGCGGCGAGGCGGGTGGCGATGGCCTTGCCGATGCCGGAGGCGGCGCCGGTGACCAGGGCGATCCGGGTGGCGTGGGACTTGGGCTTGGGCATGCGGGCCAGCTTGGCTTCCTCCAGCGCCCAGTACTCGATCCGGAACTTCTCGGATTCCTCGATCGGGGCGTAGGTGGAGATCGCTTCGGCGCCGCGCATCACGTTGATGGCGTTGATGTAGAACTCGCCGGCAACCCGGGCGGTCTGCTTGTTGGCCCCGAAGGAGAACATGCCAACACCGGGAACCAGCACAATGGCCGGGTCCGCTCCGCGCAGTGCCGGGCTGTTTTCGTCCGCGTGGCGGTCGTAGTAGGCCTGGTAGTCCTCGCGGTAGTCCGCGTGCAGTTCGTGCAGCCGGGCAATCGAGTCCTCGATCGAGGCGTCCGCGGGCAGGTCCAGGATCAGCGGCTTGACCTTGGTGCGCAGGAAGTGGTCCGGGCAGGACGTGCCCAAGGCGCCCAGGCGCGGGTGCTCGGCGGCTTCGAGGAAGTCCAGGACGACGGCGTCATCGCTGAAGTGCCCCAGCTGCGGCTTGTCCGTGGAGGCAAGGCCGCGGATCACCGGTGCCAGCGCTGCGGCCTTGGCGCGGCGGTCCGCCTCCGGCAGGGCTGCGTAGCCCGGGAGCTTGGGTCCGAAGGGTTCGGCCTTGCCGTTGTCCTTGATGTACTTCTCGGCCTGTTCGATGATCCACAGCGAGTTCTGCTCTGCTTCTTCGCTGGTGGCGCCCCAGGCGGTGATGCCGTGGCCGCCCAGGATGGTGCCGATGGCCTGCGGATTGGCTTCCTTGATGGCGGCGATGTCCAGGCCCAGCTGGAAGCCGGGGCGGCGCCAGGGAACCCAGACCACCTTGTTGCCGAAAATCTTGGTGGTGAGGGCCTCGCCGTCCACCGCCGTGGCAATGGCGATGCCGGAGTCCGGGTGCAGGTGGTCCACGTGCGCGGCGTCCACCAGGCCGTGCATGGCAGTATCGATCGAGGGAGCCGCGCCGCCCTTGCCGTGCAGGCAGTAATCGAAGGCGGCCACCATCTCGTCTTCGCGCTCAACGCCCGGGTAGACGTTCTTCAACGCATTCAGGCGGTCCAGGCGGAGCACCGCGAGGTTTTCGGCCTTCAATGTGCCGAGGTCCCCGCCGGAGCCCTTGACCCACAGCAGCTGGACGTCCTCGCCCGTCACCGGGTCCTTTTCGGTGCCCTTGGCGGAGGTGTTGCCGCCGGCGAAGTTGGTGTTCCGCTTGTCCGCACCGAGGCGGTTGGAACGGGAAATCAGGTCTTCAACAGTCTTATTGCTCATGGCTATTTAGGCGCCCCATCCGGCTTGCTGGCCGCCTACGCGGTCCTCGTTGATCTTCTTCTGGTAACCGCTGGCCTTGAACGCTGCCAGCGGGTCCGCGGGCAGGCCGCGGGATTCACGCCACTCGGCCAGGACCGGCCGGACGTCGGTGTAGAACGCGTCATTGAAGATGCCGTTGGCGGCCAGGACATCCCCGGCGCGCTGGGCTTCGGCCAGGGCGGCAGTGTCCACCAGCAGCGCCCGGGCGGTCATTTCCTGGACGTTCAGGACCGACCGGATCTGGCCCGGGATCTTTTCTTCCAGGTTGTGGCACTGGTCCAGCATCAGGGCAACGCCGGAGTCCTTGCCGTAGCCGCCGCCGCGGATGACCTCGTACATGATGCGGAAGAGTTGGAACGGATCCGCGGCACCCACGATCAGGTCGTCATCGGCGTAGAAGCGAGAGTTGAAGTCGAAGGAACCGAGCTTGCCCAGGCGCAGCAGCTGCATCACGATGAACTCGATGTTGGTGCCCGGCGCGTGGTGGCCGGTGTCCAGGCAGACGAAGGCCTTCTCGCCCAGCGCCAGGGTCTGGGCGTAGGAGGTGCCCCAGTCCGGAACGTCGGTATGGTAGAAGGCGGGCTCGAAGAACTTGTACTCAAGCACCAGGCGCTGCTCGTCCCCCAGGGCGGCGTAGATCTCCTGCAGTGACTCGGCGAGGCGGTCCTGGCGGCCGCGGATATCGTCCTGGCCGGGGTAGTTGGTGCCGTCCGCCAGCCAGATCTTCAGGTCCTTGGACCCCGTGGCGTGCATGATGTCGATGCAGTCCAGGTGGTGGTCGACAGCCCGGCGCCGGACCGCCTCGTTCGAGGACGTCAGGGAACCGAACTTGTATTCGTCATCCTGGAACGTGTTGGAGTTGATCGTCCCCAGGCCGACACCCAGCCCCGCCGCGTACTCCTTCAGGGCGGCGTAGTCATCAACCTTGTCCCAGGGGATGTGCAGCGCAACGGTGGGAGCCAGGCCGGTCAGTTCATGGACCTTCGCCGCATCCGCAAGCTTTTCCTGCACGGTGCGCGGGGTGCCGGGCGTGCCGAACACCTTGAACCGCGTACCGGAATTTCCATAAGCCCACGAGGGGACCTCGATGGCAAGCTCCTCGAGCCTGCCCAGCGCCGTTGCTACGTCATTCATGATGGTTCTTTCCGGTGTCTTGTATTGCTGTGGTCTGGTTGGTGTTGCTGTGCTCCGGTGCGGCCCCGCTTCTGGAGCGCGTGGTGCATGTCAGCCTGCACTGTCAGCTTGCGGAGGATTCCGCCGCCGCAAGCTGGCTGTCGAGGTTGAAGACTTCCTCAAGTACCTGGAACCCCTCGTCGGGCGCCTGGTCCGTGTCTTCGAAAAGCGTGGCCATTTCCGCCTGCCAACGGGTATTGACGTCCGCGAGAGCCATGCGGGCGCGGGCGGCGTCGAAGTCGTCGCACTCCAGGTAGCCGATCAGGAGCCCGTCCCCGCCGAGGAAAAGCGAGTAATTGTTCCAGCCGGCGTCCTTGAGGGCCCGGAGCATCTCCGGCCAGACAGCAGCGTGGCGCCGCCGGTATTCGTCGATCAGCGCCGGCTGGACCGAGGAACGGAAGCACACCCTCATTTTGGAACTCTCCTGAACTTGCGAATCTTTGAATCGTTTCATTGTTACGATTCAAAGTACTCTTGAACCTGAGCAGGTGTCAAGCATTCCCGGACCTGTTCCTCACCAAGACCGGGAGGCACCTGCACCCGGCCCACCAGCACGGAGAATCATGAACCGCTCAGCCAGCATCAAGGACGTCGCCAACCACGCCAGCGTGGCGGTCGGCACTGTTTCGAATGTGCTGAACTACCCGGACAGAGTCTCGCAGCGCACCAAGGAACGGGTACTGCGTGCCATCGACGAACTGGGGTTCGTCCGCAATGATGCCGCCCGCCAGCTTCGCGCCGGGCACAGCCGCACCATAGGACTGATCGTCCTGGACGTGGGAAACCCCTTCTTCACCTCCGTGGTGCGCGCCGCCGAGGATGCGGCCGCCCTCCAGGGCAGCGCCGTGCTGCTGGGCGACAGCGGGCACGACGCCGGCCGGGAGGCCAACTACATCGACCTGTTCCAGGAGCAGCGCGTCCAGGGTCTGCTCATTTCGCCCGTGGGAGACGTGACCGAGCGGCTGGACCTCCTCCGCGAGCGCGGCGTGCCCACGGTCCTCGTGGACCGGCTGGCTGATGAGGAGAAGTTCAGCTCCGTGGCCGTTGACGACGACGCCGGCGGTTACCTGGCTGCCAGGCACCTGCTGGACACCGGCCGCCGTCGGCTGGCCTTTGTGGGTGGCTCCACGTCCATCCGCCAGGTGGCTGACCGCCTCCAGGGTGCCCGGCGGGCAGTGAAAGAAGAACCGGACGCCTCGCTTGAGGTGCTGGTTTCGGAAGGCCAGACTGTCCTGGCCGGGCGCAGCGTCGGCAACATGCTGGTGGAACGCGAGCTGGGCAAGCTGCCCGACGGCATCTTCTGCGCCAACGACCTCCTGGCGCTTGGCGTTATGCAGTCACTCACCATGACGCACACCTTCCGGATCCCGGAGGACATCGCCTTGATCGGCTATGACGACATCGACTTCGCAGTGTCCGCCGTGGTTCCCCTTTCCTCCATCCGGCAGCCAACCGAAGCCCTGGGCAGGACGGCCATCGAACTTTTGGCCGAAGAGGTTGAGGCACAGCACGCCCGGCACCGCGCGGTCATCTTCACCCCGGAACTGGTGGTCCGGCAGAGCACCGGGCCGTCGTCCGCGAAGTGACCGGCCGTTACGCCGGACCGGTTACCCGGCCTGCTGCAGCCACTCCATGGACTCCGTCCTGGAGGTAAAGAAGCGGGTGGGGCAGGGCGGGATGTGGACGCCCAGGAAAAAGTTCGCCAGGATCCGGTCCACCGGGCTGGAACCGAGCAGCGCAATCCGGTGCGCGGCGCAGGGGATGGAAAACACGGAACGGGCCGCCCTGGTGACATTTTCTGCAGTGGCCATGTCCACCAGCATGGGGTAGGTCTTGTCCCCTGCTATGTCGTTGACAGCTGCCATTGCCGCTTCGGCGTCCTGTTGTTCTATGCGGACCTGAGGCTCCCAGATAAGGTGGATGACGCCGTCGGAACGCAACTCCACCGTGCCTTTGCCACCATCAACCATTACAGGCTCCATGCCCAGTCTCCCTCCCAGTGCAGACTTCCCTATTCTGCTCCTACTTTGACCCGGCGGCGCTCCGGACCTGCTTTCACAGCCTGCCAACAGGCTTTATGAACCGCAGGCACAGTGCGCCCCGCTATGAAAGAGACATGACACTACGCGCGAGACGACCAGCAGCCCTCATTGTCGTGCTCGGAATCGATGGTGCCGGCAAATCCACCGCCGCGGCCAAGGTGAAGGAACTCCTGCCGGGGACGCCAGTGCTGGTGCTGGGCAACTACTCGGGCAGGAAAACCATCTCGGCCTTGGCCCGGCGCTTCGGGGTGCCCCTGCCCGTCCAGGTTGCGGACATCCTCGAAACCGCTGTCAGGGTCTTCAACGTCCTGCTCAACCACGTGCGCGCCGGGCGCTTTGACGGACTCGTCATCATGGACAGGCATCTTTACTGCCAGCTGGCCCTGCGGAAAGCCCGGGGCATCCGCCGCCGCCGGATGCTGGAAGCCCTGCTGGGGATGCTGCCGAAGGCCCAGGCTGTGGTCTACTTCGACGTCCCGGCCGAGCAGGCGTACGAACGGATTGCCCTTCGGGGCGAGGACCAGGAAAGCCTCGACGATCTCCAGAGATTCCGGAAGGGCTACCTGGAGCTGCCTTGGTACCCCCGGTTCGCTGTGATCGATGCGGGCGGCTCCACGGAAAACAGCGCCCTGCAGCTGCAGCATGTCATCGCCGACGCGCTGGAATCTCCTGCTTCCCTCCCCCAGTGACGCTGCCCCGGAAAATCTGTTGCGGCAAACTTTGTTGCTCCACTTGTGGGGCGGGGGTAGCAGAAGCAAGGATTGGTTATGGATGACCTGCGGCACACAGCCAGACACCTGCTGCAGCGGAAGGACCTCGGCCTGATCGACCTTTGGATCCTCTACTGGAACCACGGCGGCCACTGCCATCCCTTCGATTTTGATGCCTTCATCCATGACGTGCTGCCCGTCGATTGGTTCGACCTCGATGCCCTTCAGTCGGCGGTTGAGGAACTGTCGTTGGAGGCCATCGCCTAACCAGCGCGGCACCTGCCGCATACTCCTGGGGATTCGGCAGTCCACTCACTTCGGGAGCCAAGAGGGGCGCTGGCCGGTGCGTGGATGCAGGTTAGGGCCGCCATCCCGGTGGGTACCTATCAGGGACCAACGGTTCCAGGTACGGCCGACAGCGGATTGGAGCAGCACATGCATCAGGAAACGAGGGGACGGCGGCTGCTGGCGGCTGCAGGAAAGGGCGCGGTGTGCGGCCTTGCCGGAGTGGCTGTGATGACGGCCGGCGAAAAAGCCGAACAGATCCTGACGAAACGGCCGAATTCCTATGTGCCGGCCCGTACTCTCCTTGCGCTCCTGGGCAGGACCGCTGGGCAGGCTGAGAAGCCTTTCGTGTGGAACCACCTGATGCACTGGGGCACGGGGGCGGTGCTGGGCTCCCTCCGCGGCATGTGGGCCGCAACCGGCATCCGCGGGCCCCTGGCCAACACCAAACACACCGCCGTGCGGCTTGCCTTTGACCAGACCCTGGAGAACGCCACCGGGATGGGTGCACCGCCTGCAACCTGGACTCCCCGGGAACAGGTGGTTGATGTGCTGCACAAGGCGGTCTACTGCATTGCAACGGGCGTCGCCGCCGACCGCTGGATTCCGCCCCTGCTCGAATCACGCAAAGGGACCACCAGCCACTAGGGCGGATGTGACCGCAGGGTGGCCACGCGACGCAGCTTCCTGGTTGGCGCGCGAGCGATGGCAATCGCTGCGGCGCTCTCAGCCTGTTCTGGAGAAGAAATGGACCGTCCCAAAGAAACGACACGAAATTTTGCTGCCTTGAATGCCAGGCCCAACGAGCCCGGGAACGCGCCCGTAGCCGGGCAGCAGGACCTGGGCGTGGAGCCTGTCCGAGACACGTTGCTCTACGTCCCGTCCGGGCTGCAGTCCGGCCAACCAGCCCCGCTGATCCTCCTGCTGCACGGCGCCGGTGGTGAAGCTGCCGGTGGTTTATCGCTGCTGTCGGGTTTTGCGGAAACGCACAAAATCGTCCTGGCGGCAGCGTCTTCCCGGGGCTCCACCTGGGACGGTGTACGGGGAGCGTTCGGCCCCGACGTGCAGATCATCAACCGCGCCCTGGAACGGATCTTCACGCTGGTTTCCATAGACCCGGGCCGTATCGCTGTGGGCGGCTTTTCGGACGGCGCTTCCTACGCACTGGGCCTTGGCCTGGCCAATGGTGACCTATTTTCCAACGTGATTGCCTTCTCCCCGGGGTTTGTCCCGCCCGCCCCCCGCAACGGCAAACCCAAGGTCTTTGTTTCCCACGGAGACGCCGATGCTGTCCTGCCCATTGACCGCACCAGCCGCCGGTTGGTGCCCTCGCTCCTGGCGGACGGCTACGACGTCACCTACCGGGAGTTCCCAGGCCCGCACACAGTACCCGCAGCCATCGCCCGGGAAGCCATCGACTGGCTGGGCTGGCAGGGTAACCGAACCGGAACCTAGATTTTTTCCACTGCGAGGTTGCGGTAGGCCGCGCGGAGCGGCGCCATCTGCCGGAACCCCAGGTAGCCTCCGGCCAGCACCTTGTCCGACGGATCCTGCCAGTCAAACAGCGGGAGCCCGTTGATGGAGAAGGCCACCCTCCGGCCGTCCTTCACCACTTCCATCCGGTAGAAATCCGCGGCGTCCTCTGTGGGCGGCAATGGGTCTGCGCCCTGGGCCACCAGCTCGAAGCCGGCGCTTTTGCGGAGGTTGCAGGTCCGGAAGGCCCGCTCCGACTGGTACTTGTGCCGGAAATACGAGACGTGCAGGGTGTCGATGTCCCCCGAGTGGTACTGCGGGTAGTAGCCCGTCCGTGGCGCGAGTTCAGAGGAGAACAGATCCCGCCCGCCATGCCCGTTCGCAGCAAAGAACAGCATGGCCAGCCCGGGTTCCTCAAGAGGAAGGAACTCCCAGCTGATGCGGATGCCGTCCGGAAACTCCTCCGGGCACCAGAGCGTCCAGTGTGCGTGGTCCCCGAACTCCTCGTCGTCCAGCAAGCCTGAGAGTTCCAGGGCACCATCGCGGCGGCCCAGGCTCAGGGGCCCTTCGCCTACCCAGTCCGCCACGTCCGCCGGGCTGTTGAGCGGGTTGCTGTACAGCAGCTTCGTTCGGAGGCCGGCGTCACCCACCTAGCCGCGCCCCGCCGTCGTGCTTGCCAGGCCCACAGCGGCCAGCCCCAGCACCTGAAGCTGCTCTGCAACGTGCTCCGCCACCAGCGCTGCACCCTGCTGCGAGAAGTGGGTGTTGTCCGTCAGTCCGTCGGGCCAGTGTGCATGTTCACCCGGTGCGAAGTGGCAAAAAAGGGATGCCGACTCCTCCCGCCCCAGCCGCACGTACAGCGCCCGGGTCCAGGAGTTGAGGTCGATGACCGGCAGGCCCAGCTCCAGGCCAATCTCCCGCACCACTTCCGGATAATCCTCCAGGCTCTCCTCCAAGGACGCGTCCGACGACGGGCCGGCCAGGAAGTGCCGCCGCTCCACCGACGTGCACAGCACAGGCAGCGCTCCCAGGGCGCGGACCTCGGCCACCATCCTGCGCAGGTTGGCGGCGTAACCGGTACGCCCCGCCAGGTGCGGCTTCTTCTGGTCGTTGTGGCCGAACTGGATCAGCACCAGGTCGCCCTGGGCTGCCTCCGCCAGCAGCTGTCCCCAAAGCCCCTCCTCCCGGAAGGACTCGGTGCTGGCGCCGCCCTTGGCGAAATTGTGCACGGCAGCCCAGGTGTAGGTGTGCGGGGGCAGGTGGGCTCCCCAGCCACTCATGGGGTACTCGTGCGTGGGGCAGTTGGCGACCGTGGAATCTCCGGCGAGCAGGACTTTCATGGTGTGCTTTCTCTTGGTGGGTCAGCCCTTTACGGAGCCGATCAGCATGCCTTTGGCGAAGTGTTTTTGCAGGAACGGGTAGAAGATCAGGATGGGCAGGGTTGCCACCACGATGACGGCGAACTTGATGCCCTGTTCGGGCGGGATGTAGGCGGGGTCCACGTTGCCGGTGCCCAGGAGATCCGACGCTGCGGTTACCTGGCGCAGGTACATCTGCAGGGTCCACTTTGAGTTGTCGCTGAGGTAAAGCAGCGGTGACATAAAGTCGTTCCAGATGCCCACGGCGTAGAACAGCGCGAACGTGGCCAGGACGGGCTTGGACAGCGGGAGCAGGATCCGCCAGAGGATCCCGATCTCCGTGGCGCCGTCCATCTTGGCCGATTCCTCCAGCTCCTGCGGAAGTTCCTGGAAGAAGTTCTTGATGATGATGAGGCTGAACGGGTTGATCGCAGCGGGCAGGATCAGGGCCCAGTAGGAGTTCAGCAGGCCCAGGTCCTTCACCAGCAGGAACGTGGGGATCATGCCGCCCGAGAACACCATCGCGAAGACCACCAGGGACAGGATGACTTTGCGCCCGCGCAGGGTGCGTTTGGCCAGCGGGTAGGCCATGGTCACGGTGAAGGCGAGCTGGATCAGGGTGCCGACGGCGGTGACCAGGACGGTGGTAACCAGTGCCCTGGTAAAGGCCGGTGTGGAGAAGATGTACTCGTAGGAGCCCAGGGTGAACTGTTCCGGCCAGACGAAGAACGCCCGCCGGGTGATTTCCGCTTCGGTGGCGAAGGATCCCGCCATAACGTAGATGAACGGCAGCAGGGTGATGATGCCGACCAGGGACAGGAACACGTAGTTCGCGGCGTCGAAGATCCGCCCGCCGGTGGTGTTGTGGATTTTCATGGCTAGAACAGTCCGCTCTGGTTGAAGCGTTTGGCCAGGGCGTTGGTGCCGAAGATCAGCACGAGGCCCACCAGGGATTTGAAGAGCCCGACGGCGGTGGAGTAGCTGTAGGCGCCCTGGGTGATGCCCACGAAGTACACATAGGTGTCGAAAACGTCAGCCGCGGAGCGGTTCAGGGCGTTGGTCATCAGGTAGATCTGCTCGAAGCCGGTGTTGAGCATCTGTCCGATGGCAAGGATCAGCATCACGATGATGGTGGACCGGATCCCGGGCAGCGTGATGTGCCAGACGCGGCGGAACCGGCCGGCGCCGTCGATGATGGCGGCCTCGTACTGGTCCTGGTCCACGGTGGCCAGCGCGGCGAGGAAGATGATGGTGCCCCAGCCGGTGTTCTTCCAGATCTCCTGCAGCACAATCAGGGGCCGGAACCAGTTGGGGTCCGACAGGAAATCGATGTTGGTGCCCATCACCGAGTTCAGGAACAGGAACAGCGGGCCGAAATCCAGGGCAAAAAGCAGGAAGCTCAACGAAGCCACAATGGTCCAGGACAGGAAGTGCGGAATGTAAACGAGCGTCTGGACGGTGCGCTTAAGGATCGAGAGGCGGACTTCGTTCAGCAGCAGCGCCAGGACGATGGTCAGAGGGAACGCGATGCCGAGGTTCAGGAACGCCAGGATCAGGGTGTTGCCCAGCAGCCGCGGGAAATCGGGGTTGGCGAAGAAGTCCTGGAAATGCTGGAACCCCACCCACGGGCTGTCGTTCACGCCCAAAAACGGAACGTAATCCTTGAACGCGATGCTGACCCCGTACATGGGGCCGTAACGGAAGATGGCGAAGTACACCACGCCGGGCAGCAGCAGCAGGTACAGCCACTTGTAGTGCGCAAAGTGGACGGAGAACCTGCCCCGCTTCCGGGGAGCGGACGCAGGAGGCTGCGTCCGCTCCCCGGCTTTGGTGGCAATGACAGGGGCTGTCATTTACTTGTTGTCCTGCCAGAGCTTGTTGATCTCTTCCTTGACCTTGTCGCCACCGCTGGTGTTCCACAGCTTGATGGCGTCCTTCAGGCCCTGCTCATCGATCTGGCCGGCCAGGAACTTGATGCGGGCGTCAGCCACGATGTTGTCCAGCTGGGCGCCCTTGGCGACGTAGGTTGCGGACACATACGGGGCAGCAGGGTTGTAGACGGCGCTCTTCAGGTCTTCGGCCATCACTTCGGTGCGCTTGTCGAAGACCTGCTGTTCGTAGTCGGTGGCCTGCTTGACCGGGTAGAAGGTGTTGCCGGCAACGTTCATGCCGAGCTGTGCGTAGCTCTTGATGTCGGTGTTGACGGCTTTGGCTTCCTCGGTTTCGGGCTTGATGGTGGCAGCCTTGCCGTCCTCAAGCGTGAAGTTCACGCCTTCGATGCCGTTGTTGAGCAGCACGGCCGCGTCCTTGCCGTTCATGGTGTTCAGGAACTCCAGCACGGTCTTCAGTTCAGCCTCGGTGCGGACGCTGGACTTGGGGATTGCCAGGAAGCCGGAGTAGCCGTCGGTGGGGTGGGCGTTCAGCTCGCCGTCCGGGCCTTCGAGGTTGCCAACGAAGCCCACCTTGTTTTCGAAGTTGTTCGGGTCTGCCTGCTTGAACAGGTTGATGAGGACGCTCACCCGGGAGTCGACGTCGACAATGATGCCGCCCTTGCCGTTCAAGAACGGCTCGTTCCACTTGGTGGGGTCGAACGTGGCAAAGTCGGGGTTGATGAGCTTCTCGTCCACCATCTTCTTGACGAACCGGTTGGCTTCCAGGAATTCCCCGGTCTCGAAGCTCGGGATCAGTTTCCCGTCCTTTTCGGTCCAGCGGTTGCCCGCGCCGTACCAGGTCTCGATGAAGTCGTACGGGCTGTTGGTTCCCAGGGCGCCCCACTTGGGGATGGTGATGCCCCAGGTATCGTTCTGGCCGTTGCCGTCCGGATCCTTTTCGGTGAACGCCTTGGCAACCTCGTACAGGTCCTCGGTGGTCTGGGGAGCCTCAAGCCCCAGCTTGTCCAGCCAGTCCTGGCGGAACATCACAGCGGCACGCATGGGGGCGCGGCCGCGGTAAACGCCGTACACCTTGCCGTTAATGCTCGCGTTCTGCTGGATGTCCGGGAAGGTGGTCTTCAAATTCGGGTACTCACCCAGCTTGTCCGTCAGATCCCAGAAGGCACCGGCTTCGGCGTTCTTGACGAAGCCCGGCGTCTTGCCCTGGATGACCATCACGT
This sequence comes from Arthrobacter sp. Z1-9, assembly GCF_054792695.1. Classification (NCBI taxonomy): domain Bacteria; kingdom Bacillati; phylum Actinomycetota; class Actinomycetes; order Micrococcales; family Micrococcaceae; genus Arthrobacter; species Arthrobacter sp. Z1-9. The sequence continues at coordinate 3,428,744 of NZ_CP096456.1, forward strand.
GGGGGATCTCGGAGGAGGCCAGGGTGATGTTGGTCTTGTCCTCGTAGGAGGCGTTGGGAGCCCAGGTGATGTTGACGTCCTTGCCCGTCAGCTCCTCGAGCTTCTTCTGGACGGCGCCGTCCGCGGAGGGCGGCTGCGCCTCGAGGAAGGGAGCCATGACGTTCACGGTGGAAATGTCCGCGGACTGGGTTTCACCTCCGCCGCAGGCCGTCAGGGTGAGCGCTGTGGCGGTAACGACGGCGGCAGCCAGGGACATTCTTCTGCGGATCATTTTGTTCCTTTTCCACTTCTTCGGGGTTGGTTTTGCTGTCACCGGGCAGCGATGAGCCCGGGAGCAGCGTCAGGTCGGTTTTTGGTTGGGTCGGGCTGGCGTTTCAGCGCGCCAGCAGTGCCTGGTGATGGTTTAGGGAGGCGGCAGGGGCCTGCTGTTGCTCGTGGACGGCGGCCATGGAGTCATCGTTGGCGGTAAAAAAGCGGTCGCACAGCCACCCGGTCAGGAACAGCCAGGCTCCGATGCTGAAGAAGGGAATCAGGCCCGGGACTGCACCGCTTGCATAGACGACGGCTGCAGAGACGAACAGCAGGATGACTGTCCCCGCGAGGTGCCGGAGGGCGAAGCGTGACGACATCAGGAAGTACTGGGCCACGGGAAGCTCGTACCGGGCAAACATGGGGAACAGGTAGCACGCTGCCCCGGCAACGAAGATGGCTCCGACAAAAGTTGCAGCGGCAGCAAACTGGGGCAGGAGCCCGCCAGAGCCGGAGAAGTAGTTCCAGTTCATGGCAAGGGCAACGGCCACTCCCATGATGGGGAGGGCCAGCGCGTTGCCGCGGACGAAGTTGCGGCAGTACTCCTGGGCAAAACCAGGCAGCAGGCGTGCGGCTTCGCCCCTGGCCCTTTTACGGACCAGGACCTGTGCGGCTGCGGTGGCCGGACCGGCACCGAGGACACCGAGTCCCAGGACGGTGAAGGCGAGCCACAGCATGTTCAGGCAAGCAATCCACAGGAGGGTGTCAAAGAATGAGTATGCGCGGGCACTCCACGACGACGTGGACATGGCACGGCTCCCTTCGTTCTCCATCGTTGCAGAAACGGGACCAGAGTGGCCCACGTCACGGAAGTAATCGGTTTCTCGAAATCTAGACCGCTTCCACAGGGCAGGTCAAGCTAGTTTTTGAATCGTTACATAACTGGACTGCGCGCCCGATCGTGCCGCACACTGGAAAGCGGAAAGCGCTTGCCTGAAGGCGCTTCTGGAAACAGCGGCCCTCTCGGGGCGGAATGGAGCACCATGGGAACGCCAGCCGGCACCGTCGCCGGGGCCCAACCCCGGGACCTCGACAGCTCAGTACCAGCCGGAACGCAGCAAGCTGGCCGGCCTGCTGCGGAGCAGCCGGGCCCGCGCGCTTCCAAGGTGGCACTGGTAGGTGTCCACGGCTTCGGTACCCACCATCTGCGGAACCTTGAGCGCCTCCAGGCGGCCGGCGTCGTCGACCTTGTTGCCGTTGCCGACCCCAATCCCCCCGCGCCTGGCACGGTCCCTGCAACAGCCCACGTCTTTCCGGGCCTGGCTGAACTGCTCGCGGAGACCAGCGGCCTGGACCTCATCATTGTGGCCACCCCCATCCAGACCCATGCCCCGCTGGGCCTGGCAGCACTGGCCACCGCCGCTGATCTCTACCTGGAGAAACCGCCGGTCGCGTCGCTCGCGGACTTCAACCGGCTTTGCGACGCTGCCGCAGCCAGTGGACGCAGCGTCCAGATCGGCTTCCAGAGCCTGGGTTCCCACGCACTGCAAGCCATTGAAGGCATACTCGCCGACGGAACCATCGGCAGGCTGGAGGGTATCTCGGCCACCGGCCGCTGGGTCCGGGACCGGGCCTACTACAAGCGGTCCCGCTGGGCCGGTAAACGCACCATCGACGGCGTGGATGTGGTGGACGGCGTAGCCACCAACCCCCTTGCGCACGCGGTGGCAACAGCCCTTCGGATTGCGGGAGCACGCACCACCGCAGACATTGCTTCGATTGAGACCGAGCTATACCGAGCCAACGACATCGAGTCCGATGACACCTCGGTGATCCGGATCCGCACCGGCTCAGGGCTGCCCATCACCTGCGCCCTGACGCTGTGCGCCACCGAATCCGTGGAACCCTACGTGACCCTGCAAGGCTCGAAGGGCACCGCCATCTTCCACTACACCGAGGACCGGCTCGCTGTGGAAACGGCCGAAGGCAGCTCCGAGGAAGTGTTCGGCAGGGACGACCTGACCGAAAACCTGCTGGCCCACCGCAACAGCGGCGCTCCGCTCATCAGCCCGCTCCTGGAAAGCGGCGCTTTTATGCTCGTCCTGGAAGCCATCCGGACCGCTCCCCTGCCGGCGCCCATCGACGAGGCGTACCTCCGGTGGGAAGGCGAGGGCGATGCGGCGCACGCTGTGCTCGTCGGAATCGAGGATGCCCTGGCACGTGCCGCGGGGCAGCACGCCACCTTCAGCGAACTCGGGCTCCCCTGGGCCGGTACCGCCCCGCACGCCTTCACCCTGCCGGTTTCCTGAATGCCACGCATCCCAGCTGCACAGCCGGTGACTTCCGTGACCGCACAGGGGCAGCTGCAGGCCACCCACCTGTTGACCGACGGGCTCTCCCCCTGCCTGACCGCGGGAGCACGCCCATCGTTCAGCTGGCAGCTCGGACAGCCCGAGGATTCGGATCCGTCCCGTGCCCGGCAGACCGGCTACGAGATCGTGGTGGAGGACGGAGCGGGGTCCCCGGTGTGGAATTCCGGCCAGGTTGCCTCAGACTGCCCCGTCACTGCTGCTCATGAAGGACGCGCGCTCGACGACGATGCGGACTACGCGTGGCGGGTCCGGGTGTGGGACGCGGCAGGCCTGCCGGGGCCGTGGTCGCAGCCGCAGCAGTTCAGCACCGGCCTCTCCGAGGCCGGGTGGGGAGCGGACTGGGTGCACCGTGCGCCGGGCGGCCGAGCTCCGCTGGAGATCCTGGACGGGGCGCTGCGCGTAGCCGGCACGCCGTTCCTGCCCATCCCCTGCCCTCCGCTTCGGGCCTTTCGGTTGCAGGCACGCGTCCGGCCCATGATGGGCATGGCCGGGCTCATCATCCGAAGCTCCGGTCCCGGCACGGGGCTGCTGCTGGAACTCAATGCCGCCGGCGAGGCAGTGCTTCGCCGGGCCGCCGAGTGGGAGATTCCCGTGCCGTCGGCCCCCGCCACCGAGGTCCTCGCCAGCGCCCAGGCAGGCCCTGTGCCCAAGGAATGGCGGGACCTGGACGTCACCGACGACGGCGAGGCCATCACCGTTGCCGCGGACGGCGTCGAACTCCTGGCCTGGAAAGAGGCCTTAGCCCCCGGAGGGCACGGCCGGCTGGCCCTTCACCAGGCGCCGCGCAGCCAGGCCGAATATATATCGCTCCACGTCACGGGCACCTCCAACGAAACCGCCGGCGAGCTGCTGCTCGACCATCAATTCGGCGCCGGCACGGACCTTGCCCGCGCAAACCTCGCGCACTGGGCCGGCACCACAGCCCACCGCCAGCCGGATGAATGGACGCTGTTCAGCACCACCGTGAAGCTCACCGGCACGGTGGCCAGGGCCCGCCTCTTTGTGGCGGCGAACCATCACGCCCGGCTCACACTGGGCGGCACCACATGCCTGAGCACCACGTCCTTTGGCTACCCCGGCGAAGGGTATTACGACGCCGCGGACGTCACCGGACTGCTCACCGGGCTGCCCAGCGGGCTTTCGGACGGCACGGCTGGGACGGACGGCACCGCTGGCACCGCGGGCCCTTCGCAGGACGTGGAGGTGCCGCTGACGGCGCTGCTGCACTGGTACGGACCCGGCCAGGGCCGCGCCGCCGGCCTCCCGGGCCTGCTGGTCCGCCTCAGTGTTGACTACGCTGACGGCCGGCGCGAGGTTTTTGCGTCCGGCCCGGACTGGCTGGCGTCCGAGGCGCCCTACCGGCAGTCGGGCTACCGCAATGACGAGGGTGACCCCGTGGAGCACCTGGACGGACTCGCCGCAGCCGCCCTGCCCGCCGTCGAACAGATGCCTCCCGCGCTGAGCTACGGCAGCCACCCTTGCCCCGAGTTCCCCGCACTGCATCCGCGACGGACGGTGCTGGCGGAAGAGTTTGCGGCGCCGCAGGCGTTCCTGACAGCCGACGACGGAACGCTGGTGGCGGACTTCGGCCAGGTCATTCCCGGCCGGCCCGAGGTGGACTTCCTCAACGGCATCCCCGGCCGCACCGTCATGATCCGGGCGGGGTACGTTTTGGGCCCGGACGGCAGGGTGGACACCGGCAGGACCGCCAGCCAGAACACCGACATGTCCTTCCCCTACACCCAGACCACGGGGCCGCAGCAGTACCGGGCCACGGTGCACTTGGGCTTCCGGTACCTGGAACTGCCCGGCGTGGACGCCGCGGACCTGTCCAGGGTGGGCACCGTGGTGGTCCACGGCCGGCACCCCGGCGAGGGGACGTTCACCAGTTCCGATGCCGCCCTAAACGACGTGTTCCGGCTGCTGCGGGATTCGGCGCTTTACGGAGTGCAGGAGCAGTTCGTGGACACGCCCACCCGGGAGAAGGGCCAGTTCCTGGCGGACGCCGTCAACATCTCCTACGCCACCATGTCCCTCTTCGGCGAACACGCGTACACCGCCCAGGCGCTGCGGGAGTTCGGCTGGTCGGCCGCCCGCTACTGGACCGACGGAGCAGACAAGGGGCGCTACAACGCCGTCTACCCCAACGGCGACGGCAAACGGGACATCCCCGATTTCTCGCTGATGATCCCGGAGTGGGCCGAGGAGTACCACCACCGCACGGGAGATCTGGCCCTGGTCAGGGAGCTGCTGCCGCACCTCTGCGACACCGCGGACTACGCCCTGCGGTACATCCCCGTGGAGGGCCCGACGGCGGGACTCGTCACCGAACTGGGTGGCGGCTCCGGCCCCTACCTCCACGGCATCGTGGACTGGCCGGCCCCGGGCCGCTTCGGCTACGACATGGACTGCGCCGCCAAGACCACCGTCAATGTGCAGGCCTACTCGGCCCTCATCTCAACCTCCCGGCTTTGCGCCCTGGCCGGCCAGGAGGACACCGCCGTCGAGTACGCCCGGCAGGCCCGCACCCTGGCAGGGGCCATCCGCACCCGCCTCCGCGTGGACGGTGTGATGGTGGACGGCCTCTTCGCCGACGGCACGCCCAGCTCCCACGCCTCCCAGCACGCCACGTCCTTCCCGCTGTCGCTGGGGATCACCCGGCCTGGGCAGGCGCGGACTGATGCCTTGCGAATTGCCGGGATGGGCATGCGGCAGGGACCCCTGACGGTGCATCGGCTGGTCCGGGCCCTGCTGTCCCAGAACCTCACGGATGCCGTCCTGGACCTGCTGACCACCAAAGACCAGCCTGGCTGGGCGAGGCTCCTTGAGCGCGGCGCCACCTTCACGTGGGAAGCCTGGGACCTGGCCGAAGGCACGGACTACAGCCAGTCCCACGCCTGGTCCGCCTCAGTGGTCAAGGAGATCCTCGAGCACCTCCTCGGCGTTCGATACGCCACGCCGGGGGGCTTTGAACTCGTGGTCGAACCGCCGCTCTGCCGGCTGGAATATGCCCGCGGTACTGTTCCGGCAGGCAGCGGCGACGTGGAGGTCAACTGGAGCCGGGACAACGGCCTGGTGCGCCTGGAATGCACGGTCCCGGCCGGCGTTACCGCGGTAGTCCGGTTGCCGGCCGGCACCTACGGAATCAAGGGGCCGGCCGCGGATGCCGCCGTCGAATCTTCAGCGCGGGCCAGCGCCACCGTAGGCAGCACGAGTCCCGGCGGCGGGTCGGCCGCGAACGGGGAAACGATGGACTTTCGAATCCATCCCGGCTCCTGGACTTTCACGCCGGCAGCTCATTCCCCCGCCTAATCCCAACTAGGTAGCACTAAGTGTCGTTATGAGCGCCCATAACGACACTTGCTGCTACTTAGTTGAGTGGGCCAGGCGCCTAGTCCCTTTGTTTCCGGGAGTTCAGCCACAGCAGCAAACCGATGACGGCTGCTGACACCATGCCCAGCGCACCAGTGGTCACCAGCCCCAGCCGTACGCCGAACTGCTCGGTCAGCCAGCCGGCCAGCAGCCCGCCCAGGGCATGTCCTCCCAGCAGCAGCGGCAGGTACAGTGCCATCACCCTGCCGCGGATCTCCGGGCCGGCCTCCAGCTGCACGGCGGTGGCGGCGCTGGTCAGGAACAGGAGGGTCATCAGGCCCACCACCACAAGCATGACAATGAAGAGGGTGAGGCTGGGCATCAAGGCAGCTACCAGCTGGGAGAGCCCGAAGAGGCCTGCAGCCAGCACGATCCCCTTCCGGCCCAGGCTCCGGAGGCGGGCGGCCAGCAGCGCACCGGCCAGGGCTCCGATGGCACTGACGGTGTTGAACAGGCCGAACCCTTCGACGCCGTTGTGCCAGACCCGTTCGGCAAAGGCGGCCAGCACCACGGGCCCGTTCATGCCGAACATCCCCAGGAGTCCGGCCAAGGCAATAACCAGCAACAGCGAAGGCCGTTCCCGCACATAGCGGAATCCCGCCAGGAGCTGACCCCTCCCCCGTTCCGCAGGAATGCCCGGGTGCAGCTCGGCCGGGCGGATAGCGGCGATCAGGCAAAGCACCAGCAGGCACAGCAGTGAGTTCGCGGCGAACGCTGCGGCCGATCCGACCTGTGCAATAACGATTCCAGCCAACGCAGGCCCGGCCATGGCGCCCAGCTGGCCGATGGCATTGTTGATGCCGATTGCCGGCCTGAGGGCGGCATCGCCCACCACTTCATTGACGAACACCTGGCTGGCGGGCTGGTTGATGGCTGACGTTACGCCCAGCGCCACGCAACTGGCGTAGACGGCCCAGACCGTAATGGTTCCAGTCGCGGCCCACACGGCGAGGGCCAGGGCGAGGAAGGCAATGACGGCCTGGCAAACCATCATGATCCGGCGTTTGGGAAACATGTCCACGAGCAACCCGCTGAGGGGTCCCACAATCAGCATCGGCAGGAACTGCAGTGCCACCGCCACACCCACGGCGGCCGGGCTGCCGGTCAGCCGCAGCACCAGCCAGTCCTGGGCCAGCCGCTGCATCCACACGCCCACACTGCCGGTGAACACGAGGGCCAGGAAGAGCCGGTAGTTGCGAAGCTTGAGGGTCTGGTACCAAGGAGGCTGACTCTTCGTCGAGCGGAGGGACTGTTCGGAACGCTGGCGGTCGGAAGACACGTCGGACTCAACTCACATTAGTGACGGGCAGAACCAGGAAGTGTTTTTGTTTGGGTGTTTCAGGAGCGCGTGGCGCGCAGTTTGACTGCTGCGGCGGCGAGGATCAGGGTGCCGGGAACCACCACAAAGAGCGCCGCCAGCATCCAGACGAACACCACTGCCCCGAAGAGCGCGGCGGCCAGCAGGAGGGACCCGCTCCAGTCCTTCAGGGACAGGGCCTGGCCGGTCTCCAGGGCGGAGCGCCAGGCGCGGGGGGCGTCGGCGCGGGAGCCTGCGACGTCGGACCACGCTGCGGCGGTGCGCAGGAGCACAATGGCTGCCGCAGCAGCAAGGATCAGGGTTGCCGGAAGCACCACTTCCCGGCCCGGCAGCTGCCCTACCCACGCGAGCAAAAGGTTAAGGACAATCACGACGGCGGCTGCCGCCGTCGTGATTCCAAGTTTCCAGCTGCCCGGCAGGGCAGCCTTGAAGGTACCCCAGAGGCCGCGGACTGAATCGTCCCGGCCGGCGAGGTGCCGCTCCAGATGGGCGATCCCCGCCGCATATGCGGCGGGGATCGTCACCAGCGGAATGGACAGCACCAGCACCAGCACCCCTGCCAGGAGGGTCTCGGAGAACAACGCGAAGCGGTTTACCGGGACGGGTTCGTGGTGGTTCGGGGCGGGTGTGGTGCTGTCCATGACGCTCATTTTCTATCTCGGTTTCCGGGCGGTCAGCCCTTGAGTCCCTGGGTGGAGACGCCTTCGACAATGTACCGCTGGAACACCAGGAAGAAGATCAGCACCGGCAGCAGGGCCAGGACGGACATGGCGATCATTGCGCCGTAGTCCGAGCTTTGGGTCTGGTCCACGAAAAGGCGCAGGGCCAGCGGCAGCGGGTACTTTTCCGGGGTGTTCAGGTAGAGCAGCGGGCCCAGGAAGTCGTTCCAGCTCCAGATGAAGGAGAAGATCGACGTGGAGATCAGGGCCGGCTTCATCAGCGGCAGCATGATGGAGGTAAAGATCCGGACGTGGCCGGCGCCGTCGATCCTGGCGGCCTCGTCCAGCTCACCGGGCAGGTTGCGCATGAACTGGACCATCAGGAACACGAAGAACGCGTCGGCGGCGAGGAACTTGCCGATCAGCAGCGGCACGTACGTGTCCACCAGGCCCAGCTGCTGGAACACGATGTACTGCGGGATGATCACCACGTGGAACGGCAGGAGCAGGGTTGCGATCATCATGCCGAAGAACACGCTGCGGCCCGGGAACTTGATCCGGGCGAACGCGTACGCTGACACGCTCGCCGAGAGGACGGTTCCCACCACTGCACCAATGGCCAGGATCAGCGAGTTGGTGAAGAACTGCAGAGTGGATACGCCACCGATGCCCTCCATGGCCGTGACGAAGTTGTCGAAGCTGAAGTTGTTGGACCACAGCGACGTGTTCGCTCCGCCAATCTCGGCATTCGGTTTGAACGAGGAGGCGATCATCCACAGGCCCGGGTACAGGACCACGGCCGTCAGGGCGAGGGCCACCACGTGGAAGAAGGTGCTTTTGGCGCGCTTTGCCCCTGCCGATTCGGACTTGGGATTGTAGTTCAGCGCCTGTGCGTCCGTGGCGGACTGGGTGGGAGTTGCCGTGGTTGTCATTTTGCATCACCGCTGTAGTGGACCCAGGACTTGGACGTGCGGAAGAAGATCAGGGTGATGATGCCGACGACGATTACCAGCAGCCAGGCCATCGCCGAGGCGTAGCCCATCCGGAAGTCGCTGAAGCCCCGCAGGTACAGGTAGAGGGTGTAGAAGAGGGTGGAGCCGGCCGGGCCGCCTTCACCGTTGGAGATGATGTAGGCCGAGGCGAAAATCTGGAACGCGTGGATGGTTTCCATCAGCAGGTTGAAGAAGATCACCGGGGAAAGCATGGGCCAGGTGATGTTGAAGAACTTCCGCACCGGGCCGGCACCATCCATGGATGCCGCTTCGTAGAGATCGGCCGGGATCTGCTTCAAGCCGGCGAGGAAGATCACCATCGGGGCACCGAACTGCCACACGGTCAGCAGGATGAACATGGGCATGGTCATCGAGGGGTTGCCCACCCAGCCGCCCAGGTTGATGCCGAAGAAGGACAGGCCCTGGTCCACCGGGCCGGAATCGCCGAACATGGCTTTCCAGACGATGGCAATGGAAACGGAAGCACCGATCAGGGACGGGGCGTAGAACGCTGAGCGGTAGAAACCCTGGCCGCGGCGCTTGCTGTTCAGGAGCATCGCCACTGCCAGTGCTGCGGCGAGCTTGAGCGGGGTACCGAAAACCACGTAGCCCACGGTGACGCCCACCGACTGCAGGAACCGTTCGTCCTGGAAGAGGGTGGTGTAGTTCTCCAGGCCGATCCACTTGGGCGGATCGAACAGGTTGTAGTTGGTGAAGGACAGGTAGAGCGAGGAAATCATGGGCCCAACAGTGAGGGCGATGAATCCCAGCAGCCAGGGCAGCAGGAAGGTGTAGCCGGCGCGGGCATCCGCCCCGCGCTGCCGCGACTTGCGCGGCAGCGGGGAGCCGGACTGTGCCGAACGCCTGCTCAATGTTGGGCTTTGAGTCACGAGTTCAATCCGTCAGTTGTGAAAGCCTGGATCAGGCATTCTGCTTGATGAGGTCTTCGGCTTCCTTGAACCATGCGTCGGTGGCGCCGTCGATGGTCAGCTTGCCGTAGTTCAGGTCCGAGCTGACGCGCTTGAAGGAAGCCTCGAGGGTGCCGAAGCCCACGATGGGCGGCTCTGGAGCGTCCTTGAGGTACTGCTCGATGGACTTTTCGTAATCCACCACGAGCTTGTCGGTGCCTTCGAAGGTGGTGCCGTCACGCTGGGTCTTCGACGCCGGAACACCGCGGGAGGTCTTGAAGATCTGGCCTACCTCGGGATCGTTGACCATAAAGTCGATGAAGCGGGCAGCGGCATCCTTGAACTTGGTCTTGGCGCTGGCGACCATCAGCATGGAGGGCTTGAGGAACAGGCCCAGGTTGTCCGCGTCGTCCGAGGGCGGCGGGACCAGCTTGAGTTCCTTGGCGCCGCTGTCCGCGAGGTAGCCGGCCATGAAGTTGTCCCAGGTGACTTCGGTGGCGGTGACGTTTGAACCGAAGGGAGATTTCGGGGCGAGCTGGGTGACGCGCTCTTCGGTGATGATGGCCGGGGTGCCGCGCAGGCCCGCCGTCGTGTTCCACCACTTCTTCATGTCGTCCTTGGTGAAGCCGAGCTTGCCGTCCTCGGTGAAGGCCTCGATGTTGTTCTGGCGCAGCCAGATGTTGAACATCCACCACACACCGGTGTAGTCGGTCGAGCCGAAGATCGCGCTGTCGCTCTTGGCGCCGACCTCGGTCAGGAAGTCGTTGAATTGCTTGTAGGTCCACTTGCCGGTGGGCTCTGCGATGCCCAACGAGGCCAGCTTGGCCGGATCGTAGTAGACAGCGAAGGCGTTGGTGCTGGTGGGGATGCCGTAGGTCTTGCCCCTGATCTGGCCCGAGGGCAGGAGGGACTTGTCAAAAGCGTCCGTGTTGATGTTGACGGTGCCGAGGTCCAGGAGCTGGTTGCGCTGGCCGTAGTCGCGCAGGTAGGACAGGTCCCACTGCATAACGTCCGGCAGGCCGCCGCCGGCTGCCTCGGTGGCACGCTTCTGCCAGTAGCCGGCGAAGTCGGTGAAGTTGCCGTTGACCTTGATGTCCGGGTTCTTCGACTCGAACAGGGCGATCGCCTTGCGGGTACGCTCGGCGCGGTCGTCGTTGCCCCACCAGGTGTAGTTGATGGTTACGGGGTTCTCGGCGGAGCCGGTCTCTCCTGCACTGGTGCTGGCGCCTGTTCCGCAGGCCGCCAGAGCTGCGGCAGATGCGGTGCCGACGGCTACGGTGGTGAGGAAATGCCTTCTGTTAATCATGAGAGCCTCCTTGCTCGATGTGTGCAATCCCAGTCGCCCAATCTACAACGCGAGTAGTGAGCTGGCTTACACGGCTTCTGAAACGATACAATATCCGCATTCCCGGAAATGGGCAAGCGTTTTCCAAAGATCTGATTTCCAGCCACTTCCACTCTCGCAGCAGACAAAGGAGTCCCATGACTTTGCAGGAAACCCCCAGCCCGGCCAGTGTCTGGAACAACATCGAAGGTATCGCCTACGGCGGCGACTACAACCCGGAACAGTGGCCGGTCAGTGTCCGCCTGGAGGACCTGGAGCTGATGAAGGAAGCCGGCGTGAGCTTCCTCAGCGTGGGCATCTTCTCCTGGGCACTGCTGGAGCCGGAAGAGGGCAAGTACCACTTCGACTGGCTGGATGAGGTGCTGGACAACCTGGCGGGAATCGGCGTGGAGGTAGCCCTGGCCACTGCCACGGCCGCTCCCCCTGCCTGGCTGGTGCGCAAGCATCCGGAAATCCTGCCCGTCACGGCGGACGGAACCGTGCTGGGACCGGGCTCGCGGCGGCACTACACGCCGTCGTCGGCCGTTTACCGCCGCTACGCAACCGGCATCACGCGGGTGCTGGCGGAGCGCTACAAGGACCATCCCGCCCTTGCACTCTGGCACGTGGACAACGAACTCGGCTGCCACGTTTCCGAGTTCTACGGGGAAGAAGATGCCGCCGCTTTCCAGGGCTGGCTGGAGCGGCGGTACCGGAACATCGGCGCCCTCAACGCCGCTTGGGGAACGGCGTTCTGGTCCCAGAACTACGCTTCGTTCGCTGAGATCCTGCCGCCCGGCGCTGCGCCCTCCACCTTAAACCCGGGCCAGCAACTGGACTTCCAGCGCTTCAACTCCTGGGCGCTGATGGACTACTACCGGGAACTTGTGGCCGTCCTGCGCGAGGTCACGCCCGGGGTCCCCTGCACCACCAACCTGATGGCATCCAGCGCCACAAAGTCCATGGACTACTTTGACTGGGCCAAGGACCTGGACGTCATCGCCAACGACCACTACCTGGTTGCCGCCGATCCCGAACGGCAGATTGAACTGGCGTTCAGCGCCGATCTAACCCGCGGCATTGCGGGAGGTGACCCGTGGATCCTGATGGAACATTCGACGTCGGCCGTCAACTGGCAGCCGCGCAACCAGCCGAAGATGCCCGGTGAAATGCTGCGCAACTCGTTGGCCCACGTGGCGCGGGGTGCGGACGCGGTGATGTTTTTCCAGTGGCGGCAGAGCTTCGCCGGTTCCGAAAAGTTCCACTCGGCGATGGTGCCGCACGCTGGTCGGGACACGCGCGTGTGGCGCGAGGTGGTTGACCTTGGCGCGGCCCTGAAGCGGATTGCCCCCGTGCGTGGCTCGCGGGTGGAATCACGCGTGGCCATTGTGTTCGACTACGAGGCCTGGTGGGCGAGCGAGATCGACTCCAAGCCGAGCCAGGACGTGAAGTACCTGGACCTGCTGCGGGCCTTCCACCGGTCGCTGTTCCTGCGGGGCGTATCGGTGGATATGGTGCACCCGTCAGCCTCGCTTGAGGGTTACGACCTCGTCCTGGTGTGCACCCTGTACGCGGTCACCGACGAGGCGGCAGCCAACATTGCGGCTGCCGCTGCCGCCGGCGCCACCGTGCTGGTGAGCTATTTCAGCGGCATCGTGGACGAGAAGGACCACGTGCGGCTGGGTGGGTACCCGGGTGCCTTCCGCGAACTGCTCGGCCTGCGCGTGGAGGAGTTCCACCCGCTACTGGCGGGCGCGCAGCTGAAATTGAGCGACGGCGGCGTCTCCTCCATTTGGAGCGAACATGTCCACCTTGCCGGGGCCGAAGCCGTCCAGACCTTCACCGAGTATCCGCTGGAGGGCGTGCCATCGCTGACGAGGCGGGCCGTGGGTGCAGGGTCGGCGTGGTACCTGGCCACCTTCCCGGACCGGGACGGCGTGGAGGCGGTGGTGGACCGGCTGCTGGAGGAGTCAGGTGTTGGGCCCGTTGCAACGGCCGATCCGGGCGTGGAACTGACGCGCCGGCGTTCGGCCGATGGCCGCAGCTACCTGTTTGCCATCAACCACTCCCGTTCCTCCGGGGCCGTCCAGGCTGCCGGCGTTGACCTGCTCTCAGGGGAGCCGTTCGACGGTGTTGTGCCTGCCGGCAGTGTTGTGGTGGTTGCCGAGGACTGACCTGATTTTTGCTGGCCCCGGTCGTGGCTCTCTTGCCTGCGGCCGGGGCTGGTTTCCTTTTCGTTGGCGCCCCCTGCAGGGGCAGCGGCGGGTTATCCACATAGCGTCTTTTGCGGGCAGTTTTGTCGGTGGTCTTTGGCAGAGTTGTCCTATGGAAGCCATTGGGGATCAGCTTGAGGAGTACGGCGGTTCCACTGCTGTGCTCACTCGGGCTGGTGGCACTTCCTCGCGTGGCTCAGTGGCGTCCGACGGCGACTCCGGCCTGGGTTGCCCAGGCCGGCTACGTGCCGTTCCCGGCCAGCCCGCACAATGCGAGGGTGAGGCCCCCGTTGTGGCTCTCCTCCAGCCGGGCAACCCGTCCGGTGCGGATGAATCCCTTGGTGCGGAGTCGCTTCCGGCTGACAAACTGTCCGGTAGAGATGAATCCGTTGCTGCACAGCCGCTTCCGGCTGACAACCCGCCCGGTGCAGGTGAATCCGATGCTGCGGAATCGTTTCCGGCTGGCAGCCCGTCCGGTGGTCTTGGGCTGCTTAGCCTGAGCGAGATCGGCGGGTTACTGGCTGCTGCGGCTGCTGCTGCCCCCACGATGCTTGCGGCCGCCGATTACGTTGAGGCCGCCGATTTTGCCGGGCACGTGGAGGACTTCTCCCGGTCCGTGGAGTACCTGCAGATCCTGGCCGCCGGGACAGTGGACCGGACCCGCACACAGGCCATTGCCGCCGCTGACGCCGCCCGAGCGGGCCGCTCCCGGACGGGCAAGGGCTGGGTCACCGGCTGGGACAACGGCGCCGAAACCCTGAACGAAACAGACGCCGCCTGGCCCGAAGAACCGGCGCCACGTGATTTAACTGCCGTTGGCTTAGAGGCCAGCGGTTCAAGCGGTTCGGCGGCCAGCGGTTCGGTGGCCAGCGGTTCGGTGGCCAGCGGTTCAACAACCAGCTACACGGTGGCCAGCGATACGGCGGCCAGTTGTTCTGAGGCCGACGGCGTCCGGAGCCCGATCGAGTCAGACCGCCCCGGCCGGGTCGTCACCTCACCTGCCGATGACGGGTGCGCCAACACTGCAGAGTTCCTGCGGCTGCGGTTGCGGATCGCCAAGAGCGAAGCCCACCGCCGGCTCGCCCTCGCAGCAGACATCCTCCCCACCACCACCCTCACCGGCGACATCATCCCAGCCACCCGCGAACACCTCGCCGCAGCCCTCACACCCACACCTGCACCTGCACCTGCCGGCACCGTCAAGGACAGCGAGGACGAGGGCGAGGACACCGCTGACACCGCTGACACCGGCGACGAAACGCCAACTGCCTGGGCTGCTACCAGCCCGGCGGTCTCTTCCCGGGCCGGGACCATCATCAGTCTGACCCTGAACCGGCTACGCCACCTCGTCACACCCGAGCGGCTGGTCCTGATCGAGGAAAACCTCACCAGCACAGCCGCCACCGCCGACCCGGACTTCCTTGCCCGCGTCGCCCGCCGCTGGGCCGATACCATCGACGCCGACGGCACCGAACCCAGCGAAGAAGCCCTCCGCCACAGCCAAGGCGCCTTCATCCGCAAACCCCGCCACGGCCTGCACCACATCGAAATCTTCGCCACCACCGACCAGTACGAACACCTCCTCACCGTCATGAACACCGCCACCAACCCCCGCACCACCACACCCACCACCGGCACAGACACAGACACATACACAGGCACAGGCACCGGCACGAGCGGCGGGACCGGCACAGGCGCAGGCATTGGCGCTGGTGCTGTCACCGGCCGGGGTCCCTGGCGGGACGGCGACGTGGACCTGGACCGGCGCACCCGGCCCCAGAAACAACTCGAGGGACTCATCGGCGCCGTCAAAACCGCCCTGGCCACCAACACCCTGCCCGCCACCGGCGGCAACCGCCCCCAAATCATCGCCACCATCAACTACCAGGACCTCCTCCTCCACCCCGAAGGCAATCCCCCAAAAACCGGCACAGCCACCGGCACCGGCACCTGCACGGGTACCGGGACCGGGAACTTCGCCTTCACCGGCCCCGTCGCCGCCGCCACAATCCGCAAAATCGCCTGCGACGCCGACATCATCCCCGCCCTCCTGGGCACCCACAGCGAAATCCTGGACCTTGGCCGCAAAACCCGGCTCTTCAGCCCAGCCCAACGCCAAGCCATCACCGCCCGCGACCAAGGCTGCACCTTCCCCAACTGCACCATCCCCGCCCCCTGGTGCGAAGCCCACCACATCACCTACTGGTCCCAAGGCGGCACCACCAACGTCGACAACGGCGCACTCCTGTGTTCAGGCCACCACCACCTGATCCACAAAGAACAATGGACAATCACCATCATCAACGGCACCCCCTGGTACACACCCCCAAAACACCTCGACCCACACCAAAAACCCCAACAAAACACCTACTTCAAACCACCACCCCCACCAACACCCCAGGACTGAACGCCCGGCGGGAAGGGCAGTTTAAACAGCTCCGTCCCGGGAGGAACCAATGGTTCCCACCGGGACGGAGCTGCCACCCGCCGTCGGACATTATGGGCGGAGGAGGCGTCCTACCAAGTCGTCCAGAGCCGTGTTTGTTGCGGTGTGAAAACTAACTGCTGATGGCGGACTTCATCTCGTCATGCGCCTTCTTGCCAGCTTCTTCCGTGGACAGCCGCTCGAAGAGAACCTCGGAGGTGTAGCGCTTGATGATTTCCTGGATGGAGCCAGCGCCCTGTGGCGGCGGAGCCGGAGCCTCGCCGAGCTCATCCTTGATCTGGTCGATGAACTTGACCACCTTGACGTCGGCAGGAGTCAGCTTGGGTTCGATGGCTGCCCGGACGTCGGAGTTCGGGTACACACCACGGTCGGCCAGGAGCGCTTCGCCGGCTTTGACGTTGTTGGCCAGGAAGTCGATGAACTTGGCAGTTTCCTCAGGGTGCTTGGTGCGCGAGGAGGCGGACCAGAACTGCGAAGCCTTGTACCAGAGTCCGGCGTCATCGGCCTTTCCGGTCTGGGTGGGGAACCGCAGGATCTTCAGGTCACCGCCGGATGCCTTTTCCAGGGCAGGAGCTTGGTTGGACCACCAGAAGGCCATGCCGTTCTTGCCGGTGGCGAGTCCGCTCTGGTCCAGCGGCGCAGCCTCGGCTTCCACTACCTCGGAAGCGGACGGAACTGCCTTCTTCTCGCTGAGCTGCTTCAGGAACGCCCACCATTCGGCGATGTCGCCCGGCTCAAAGCCCAACTTGCCGTCTGAGGTGTACAGGGACTTGCCGTTCTGGCGGAGCCAGACGCCCAGTGAAGCCTCATCCGTTCCGTAGGCTGCGGCGCCGTAGGTGCCCTGGGGTGACTTGGCGGTGATTTCGGTGGCAATCCGTTCGAAGTCCTGCCAGGTCCACTTGGAGTCATCGGGCAGCGGCACTCCAGCGGCTTCGAAAACTTTGGGGTTGGCCAGGATGGTTGCGGCGTTGATTCCGGCAGCGATGCCGGTCAGGCCGTCGTCACTCTTGCCGGCATTGAGCGCCGCTTCGTCGAGCTTTGAGGTATCGATCTCGTACTTGGAGAGGTCAAGAAGGGCGCCGCGGCTGGAGTACTCGGTGATGTACTTTTCGTCCATCTGGATAATGTCCGGCGCATCGTTCGCCGCGACCTGGGTGGCCAGCTTGTCCCAGTAGCCGCTCCAGTCACCGAATTCGGGCTTGATCTTGATGTTGGGGTTTTCAGCCTCAAACTGCTTGATGGCTTCCTGCGTCAGCTGGGCCCGCTTGTCGCCACCCCACCAGGAGAAGCGCAGTTCGACAGGGCCGTCAGCACTTTCCGGGGCAGCTCCCCCGCCACAGGCACTGAGGGCCATGACGACGGCGGCAGCGGCTGCTACCAAGCCAGTCTTGCGTAGCGGGCGGCGTGCGCCCTTGGAGGGTGTCTCTGCCGATTCGTTGGCAGCAGACGCAGGGCGGGAAAATAGCGGCACTGGGTACTCCGATCTTCTTTGATCATGGTGCTTGGTTGATCAAGTGCTGGGGACTTTGGTTGGGAATGCATTCAGGAGTTGGAGGAGAAGCGGGAAACCGCTTTCTGGCCCTAAGACTACAAGTAGTAAACTTGTATTACAAGAAGTTTTTGGTGACTGCTTTGTAACGGCGGGAACGGCCCACCGGCGGGCGGGCCGTCCCACGAGAGCCGTGCGTCAGCAGCGGACTACCGGCACTGCTGAGCGGCAGGGACTACTTGATACCGGTGGTGGCGATGCCCTTGATGAGGAACCGCTGGCCGAAGAGGAACACCAGGAAGACCGGGAGCAGAGACACGATGGACATGGCGAACAGCGATCCCCAGCTCGTGGCCGACTGCGAATCGACGAAGGCCCGCAGCGCCACCGGAACCGTGAACATATCCGGGTCCGTCAGGTAGATCAGGGCGCCGAAGAAGTCGTTCCAGGTCCAGATGAAGGTGAAGATTGTGGTGGTTGCCAATGCCGGCACCATCAGCGGCAGGATGACCTGCAGGAAAATGCGCGGGTGGCCGGCGCCGTCGATCCTCGCAGCCTCGTCCAGCTCGCGGGGAATGCCGCGGATGAACTGCACCATCAGGAACACGAAGAACGCTTCGGTCGCCAGCAGCTTGGGCACGATCAGCGGCCAGAAGGTGTTCACCCAGCCGATCTGCGAGAACAGGATGTACTGCGGGACGATCACCACATGGAACGGAAGCATGATGGTCAGCAGCATAATGCCGAACAGCAGCTTCTTGGCGGTGAACTGCAGCCGGGCAAAGGCGTACGCAGCCATCGAGCACGAGATCAGGTTGCCCAGGATGGATCCGATCACCACAATCGCAGAGTTGATCATGTAGTGGCCGAAGGGATGGGTCAGGGCGGACCAACCGGACGTGTAGTTGCTCATCTCCAGGCTGTTCAGCCACAGGCCGGGCTCGCGGAAGATCAGCTCGTTGGGCCGAAGTGACGACACCACCATCCAGAGCAGCGGGTAAATCATGAGCCCGCCGGCAAGGATGAGGATGGCATGTTTCATCAGCGCTTTGCTGCGCTGCGCCTTGCTGAAGGCCAGGGTGCCCCGGGACTCCCTGACTTTGGGCTTGCGGCGGTTCGTAGGCTTGCCCGCGCCGGCAGTCTCCGGGGTGGGCAGCGTCTCAAGCTTAGTCGTCATAGAAAACCCAATACTTAGAAGCGATGAAGTTGATGGCCGTGAAGATGCCGATGATCACCAGGAGGAGCCAGGCCATGGCGGACGCGTAGCCCATGTCGAACTGGCCGAATCCCTTTTGGTAGAGGTACAGAGTGAAGAACATGGTGGAGTCCGAGGGCCCGCCGTTGCCGCCGGAGACGATGAACGCCTGGGTGAACGACTGGAACGAACCGATGATCTGCAGCACCAGGTTGAAGAAGATGATGGGGCTCAGCATCGGCATGGTGATCCGCCAGAACTGCTGGAGGGTGGTGGCACCATCAACCTTCGCGGCCTCGTAGTACATCGCCGGGATCTGGCGCAGGCCTGCCAGGAAGATGATCATGGGGGCGCCGAACGTCCAGACGTGCAGCAGGATGATGGACCCAAGAGCGGTGCTGGGGTCGGAGATCCATCCCGGGCCCTGGATGCCGAACATCGCGAGGACCTGGTTGACCAGGCCGGTGGTGCCAAAGATCTGCTTCCAGAGGATGGCAACGGCCACGGATCCGCCCAGGAGGGACGGCAGGTAGAACACGGAGCGGTAGAACGGCAGTCCGCGCAGGCCCTTATCCAGGACCAGGGCGATCAGCAGAGCGACGGCCAACTGGAGCGGGACACCAATGAACACATAGGTGAATGTCACGCCGAGGGAGTTGTGCAGCCGGGCGTCCGTGAGCATCCGGGTGAAGTTGTCCAAACCGACCCATTCCGGGGGCTGGAGGAGGTTGTAGTCCGTGAAGGACAGATAAAGGGACATCAGCATGGGGCCGATGGTGATGGCCACGAGGCCTACCAGCCACGGCAGCAGGAAGATATAGGCGGCCTTGTTATCGCGGCTGTTCGCCTTCTTCTCTTCGGGGGTCGCTTTACCCTTCTTCCGGGAAATCGAGCTGAGTTCGCTGATGGCGCTCACTGCGGCAACCCCGTTCCGCACGGCAGGCCCGCTGCAGCCGGCATTCCAGCCGGGCGCGGTGCCCTGGGTATGTGTTTAGCGGCCATGTGGTCTCCTTTGGTCATCGTGGCCTCCACGTATTTGGTTTCGCCGGAGCGATGGACGGACGCACACCGCCCCGGGCGGACTTCTAAGAAGCGGACCAGGAGTGGCGATCATCCGTTGCGCCACCTGGCAGCGGTCCGGATTCAAAAGCGGCTCCGTACCAAAGTAAACGGTTTCTTGACTCTTGTATAGCCCTTTGTTAGTTTTTGAGAAAACGCTTTCTGTTGCCAGTGTCACTTCACTGGAAAACACTAACTTAGGGGCTGGACAATGCGGTTTAGTCACAACAAATCGCCGATGGCAGCCGCCGGCCCATCAGCAGCGCTGGAGCTGAAACAGGAGGCAGGCCGGTGAGCCCTGATTCCGAACTGACGTACCAGGCCCGGTCGCCGCGGCCCAGCGCGATAGGAGGCTACGAGGACTGGCCTGCCTATGTTCAGCAACACTCCCGGTACCAGGCCGCTACTACGGTGTCGCAGGAACTGGCGGACGCGCTCGGGGTGCCGGGTGCGTCGCAGCAGCCAGGGGTAACGGTCCACTGGGAGGAAACGTACGACGGCGTCACCACCTCCCAGCTCAGCTGGCAGTTGGGTTTCGGCCCCCGCAGCACCGGCTGGCTGATCAGGCCGGCCGGGGTTCCCAGACCCCTGCCGGGCGTCCTTGCCCTGCACTGCCACGGGGGCAACAAGTTCGGCGGGGCAGACCGGCTGGTGGAACTGCCGGAGTCACATCCCTCGGCGGAAACCGCCAGGGCAGGCCACTATGACGGCCGGGCGCTTGCCTCCGAGGTGGCACGCCGGGGCTTCGCCGTCCTCGCCCACGACACGTTCGCCTGGGGCAGCCGCCGCTTTGACCTCTCCGTTCCGCCGTGGCGGACGGCCGCGGCGCTGGAGGCGCGGCAGGCGCAATGGCGGCAGCACGGCGTCGTGCCTTCCGAAGCCGATGTCTACAACGCTGCCGCAGCATTCAACGAGGAAACCGTGGCCAAGACCGCCGGCCTGCTGGGCACCAGCCTCGCCGGCATGGTGGCACATGACGACCTGGCGGCCCTGGAAATTCTTGCCGGACTGCCGGATGTGGACCAGGACCGGTTGGGCTGTATCGGCTTCTCCGGTGGCGGCGGCCGCTCCGTGGCCCTTGCCGCATTAAGTCCACGGATCCGCAGCTACGTGGTGACGTGCATGATGACCACGTTCCAGTCGCTCCTTCCCGCCCACCTGGACGCCCACTCCTGGCTGCTGCAGACCCCCGGTCTTTGGCAGTTGGGTGACTGGCCGGAGCTCACGGCAAGATCAGGGGCCAGTGAACTGCTGGTGCAGTACGCCCTGGCCGATGAGCTCTTTCCCGAAGGCGGCATGCGCGACGCCCACACCATCCTGGAATCACTGCACCGCCCCGGAAGCTACACCGGAAGCTTCTGGCCTGGCGGTCACGTTTTCACGGCTCCCATGCAGGACGAAGCACTGGCCTTCCTGTCTTCCACGCTGCACGCCAAGCAGGCGGACGCACCCGGCCCGGCAGCTGCCGGCACACTCGACTTCCAGACCACCTTCAGCCCCCGAGGAACCTCCTGATGACCCAACAATCCGCCACCGCGGAGAACAGTACCCACGCAACGGGCCGTACGGCACCGGCCACCCACCCGGCAGCGGTTCCGCGGATAGCCCTGGTGGGCGTCCACGGATTCGGCGAACGCCACCTCGCCAACCTCGCCCGCCTCGAGGAGGCCGGCGCCCTGGAACTGGTTGCCGTCGCGGACCCCAATCCGCCGGCGGAGGGACGGCTGTCAGAGTCGGTGGCCGTCTTCGATGACCTGGCACAGCTGCTCGCTGCGGACCAGGGGGTCGACGTCGTAATCCTCGCAACGCCCATCCAGACGCACGCACCGCTGGCCCTCGCGGCGCTGGCAGCGGGCAAGGACGTCTACGTGGAAAAGCCGCCGGTGGCGTCCCTCGCGCAGTTCCAGGAGGTGCTGGCAGCCGCGGAGACTGCCGGGCGGCTGGTCCAGGTGGGTTTCCAGAGCCTCGGTTCCCACGCATTGCCTGCCATTCAAAGCCTGGTGGAAGCCGGCGGCATCGGTGAGGTCCTCGGACTGAGCGCCAAGGGGCAGTGGGTGCGGAACAAGGCCTACTTCAAGCGTTCGCGCTGGGCCGGAAAGCGCAGCCTCGACGGCATCGACGTGGTGGACGGTGTGGCAACCAACGCCCTGGCCCACGCCGTAGCCACCGCACTCCGGATGGCGGGAGCACACACTCTCGCGGACGTGGCATCGGTGGAGACGGACCTTTACCGGGCACACGACACCCAGAGCGATGACACGTCCATCCTCCGCGTACGCACCGCCGGGGGCACCACGCTGCTCTGCGGGCTGACGCTGTGCGCGCCCGAACAGCAGGATCCGTCCGTGACGGTGCACGGAACCCGCGGCGAGATCACCCTCTTCTACACCCGGGACGAGGTGGTCATCAGCACTGCGGACGGCGAGCGCCGGGAGCAATTCGCCCGCGCCGACCTGCTGGAGAACCTGTTGGACGCCCGCTCGACGGGTGCCCCGCTGCTGTGTTCCCTGCCGGACACTGGCGCTTTCACCGCGGTGCTGGAGGCCATCAGAACAGCCCCGGCACCGCAGGCCATCGGTGCGGACCACATCACCTGGGAAGGCGAGGGCGACGACGCCCATCCGGTTGTCCACGGAATCGGCACCTTGATCGAACGCGCCATCAAGGCGCAGGCCACCTTTGCCGAACTGGACGTGCCGTGGGCCCGGGCGCTCCCCCCGGTCCGCACTTTGACGCTGGACGGCAAGGCCATTGCCGAGTACCAGGACGGCAGCCGCATCCGCGCTGTCTCGTCACCGCGGCCCTACCTGCACCCGGTCCGGACCCTTCAAGGCATCGTGGTGACGGACCACCAGCCGCTGGACCATGTGTGGCACCTTGGTGTTGGGGTTGCCCTGCAGGACGTGGACGGCATCAATTTCTGGGGCGGCCGTACCTATACGCGCGAGGCCGGACAGTACGTCTGGCGCCCGGACCACGGCAGCATCACCAGCACCGGAACGTCCATTGAAGACACCGCCGCCGTATCGGGTGGCCGGGACGGCCGGCTGCAGGAGACCCTGAGCTGGAAGGGGCCCGACGGCGCCCCGGTCCTGGTGGAGGACCGTACCTGGACGTGGTCCGGCGTCAGCTCCTCCGCCTGGCAGCTGTCCCTGGACTTCGCCCTCTCCCCCGCGGGGGACCGGCCGGTCAGCCTCGGGAGCCCCGGTTCCAACGGCCGCCACGAAGGCGGTTACGGCGGGTTCTTCTGGCGGCTGCCGGCCTGTAGCAGCGCCGCCGTCTGGACACCGGCCGGCGCCGGCGAGTCAGAGGTGCACGGTTCGGTGGCGCCGTGGCTCGCTTGGGCCGGAAACTTCGAGGCCAGAACAGCCGACGGCGGCACAACCGGCGGCGGGGCAACGGGCGCCAGCGCCACCCTCGTTTTCGTGGCGGCCGAAGGGTGCACCGACCCCTGGTTCGTCCGGGTTGACGGCTACCCGGGAGTGGGCCAGGCACTCGCCTGGGACGCCCCGGTGATCGCAGAACCCGGCACTCCCGTGAAACGCAGCATCACCGTTTTTGTGGCCGACGGCATCCTGGGCACAGCAGACGTCGAAGCATTGATCAACCGGCAGGGGAACCGCTCATGAGCCAGACAACAGCAAACACCGCACCGCTTGCGGGCAGAGGGAGCGGCACCGCGACGATGGACCCGACGCCATCAGAGCCTGCAGCGGCTCCGGCCGTCCGGGTGGCACCAGCGTCCGCGGAGGACCGCGCCGTCAAGCGGAGCCGGGTCCTGGCCATCCTCGACGCCAAGGGCCAGGATTCCCTGCTGCTCACCACGCACACGGCGCTGACCTGGTACCTGGACGGCAGTCGGGTGCACATCAGCCTCGCCGGTGATCCCATCGCGGCCGTCCTCGTGGACCGCGACGGCGACCACCTGGTCACCTTCAACAATGAAGCCGACCGCATCGCTGCAGAGGAACTGCCCTCCGGCGTCACCCTCCACTCGGTACCGTGGTACGGCAACCTGCACGAGGCGGCAGCCGCCGTCGGCACCCCCGGGAACGCCGCACCGCTGGCGGAAGCAGCAGTAGCTGCTGAGCTGCGCGCGGCCCGCCAGCAGCTGCTCCCGGCTGAAAGCGCGCGCTACGCCCGCCTGAGCGCCGACGTCGCTGCCATCATGACCGACGTGCTCTCGACAGCCCGGCCGGAGACTACAGAGTTCGAGCTGGCATCGGCGCTGGCTGCCCGGGTTGTCACCGCCGGCGCCGAGCCGCTGGTCCTCCTGTGCAACGGCAGCAGCCGGAGCGACTTCCGGCACCCGCTGGCCACCCACTCCCCCTTGGGCCGCCGCGCCATGGCAGTAGTGTGCGCCCGCAGGGACGGCCTGGTCGCCAACATCACCCGCTGGGTAAGGTTCGACGCCGGTACGCCGGAAGAGCGCGACGCTGAGGCACGCATCACAGCAGTGGAAGCCGACATTTTCGACGCCACCGTCCCCGGCTCCCGGCTGGACCGGATCTTTGCCGAGATCCAGGCCGCCTACGCCCGGCACGGTTTCGGCGCCGAGCAGTGGGAACTGCACCATCAGGGCGGGCCGGCCGGCTACGCGGGACGCGACCCCCGGGTCACCGCAGCGGCGACGGACACGGTGGTCCTGAACCAGGCGTTCACCTGGAACCCTTCCGGGCCCGGGGTCAAGATCGAGGACACGGTCCAGTTCACCGAATCGGGTTTGCAAGTCCTCACCGTTGATCCACGCTGGCCAACGACGACGGTGAACGGGCTGGAGCGGCCGGCAACCCTCCAGCTCTAATCAAGCGCTCTCTCACTAGTCCGAAAATGGAGGGGACGTGACCGTGGTCGGTGCGCACTGGTGCACCCGTCATGGTCTGGCGGGTGTTTGTATAAAGGTGGGGTGCGGGTCAGGCTGCGGGTGTGAGGGTGACGGTGTAACCGAGGGCTTCGAGCTGGCGGATGTGGCCGCGCTTTCTGCTCTCGGGGTCGGTGCGGCGGCTGAAGTGGTCCGCGCCGAGGTCGTGGAACTGGGCGTCGGGGTCTTGGAGCAGGTGCCAGATGATGATGAGGATGGACCGTCCGACGGCGACGATGGCGCGTTTCTTGCCCCGGCGCCGGGCGATCCTTCGGTAGCGTTCGCCCAGGAAGGTATCCGTTCTGCCGACTCCGACGGCGGCCTCGCCCAGGACCCGGGCGAGGTAGCGGTTACCGTGTCCGGTGGAGCCGTTGCCCTTCGTTTTTCCTGCGGAGGAGCTGATGCCTGGGGAGAACTTTGCCCAGGAACACAGGTGCCCCTCGGTCGGGAACCGTGACATGTCGGCCCCGATCTCAGCGAGAATAACGGCGGCGGCAATGGGGCCGATGCCCGGGATCTCATCCAGGCGTGCCGCCGCTTCCGCGAAAGGGGCCAGGTTCGCCTCGATCTGTTCATCGACCGCGGCGATGTCGGCGTCGATGCCGTCGATCCGGGCCAGCATCCGGGCCAACAGGAAGCGGTGGTGGTCATCGAAGTGGCCGGTGAAGGCCTCCTCGAGTTCGGTGATCTTCGTCCGCATCCGGGTCCGCGCCATTTGCGCGAGCACGCCGGGGTTCCGTTCGCCTGCGATGAGCGCGGCCATCATTTCCCGCCCGGATACCCCGAAAATGTCCGAAGCGACGACGGAGAGCTTGATGCAGGCGTCTTCGAGTAGTTTTTCGACCCGGTTCTTCTCCGCGGTCCGGGTTCCGACCAGATCGATCCGGTACCGGGTCAGGTCCCGCAGCTGCCGGATTGGGGCGGGCGGGACAAAACTGGGCCTGATCATCTGCCGTTCGGCCACCTTGCAGAGCCACACCGAGTCGAGCACGTCCGTCTTCGGACGCCCCGGCAGGTGCCTGACATCCCGGGCGTTGACCAGCCACGGCTCGAGCCCGTGCGCCTCCAGGAGGTAAAACGCCGGCTTCCAGTAATCGGAGGTCGCCTCCATCACCACCCGCTCGATACGCAGGTCCACCAGATGGTTCGCCAGTTCCGTCAAGGACCGGCTCATCGTCGAATGAGTGGAGACCTCCTGCAGCCGTTTCCTCGGGTTCCCCTCCGCAGGGACCCGGACACAACACACGAGTTCGGCTTTGCCGATATCCAGGGCAGCGACCCTGGCAATGATCTGTTCCTCATCCTGGGTTGCGGCCAACATGGCCTACTCATCTCCTCGCCCGAAATATCCGCCAATAGATAAAGCGGCCGCCCGCGGGGATCACCGGGGGAAATCGGAAATCTAGTCCTCGTTCTCGGCAAAAGAAACAGTGAAGGGCTCACGGCGGGATCCCCGGCGCCCGGCTTAATGACGGCCTGAAAGAACCATAGTGACTACGGCGTCGCAGGCGACCACAGGCACATTTTCAGCCCGGAACGGGCGCCCCGCAAGGGGCATACAGGCTTAATGCGCCAAAACGTGAAACGCTCTCTCAGTTGCAGCCGGAGTCCCGGCGGCAACTGAGAGAGCGTTTCGGTTGAAGCAACTTTAAGTGAAAGAGCGTTTCGGTTAAACCAACATCAAGTGAGAGAGGGTTGCTAGGGGAGCACCAGTTCCCCGTCGACCCGGCGCGGGATGCCCAGCGGGTTGCTTTCGTGCAGTGCCGGGTGCAGGACCGTCTCGGGCGCATCCTGGTAGGCAACGGGACGCTGGAACCGGCGGACCGCCGTCGCACCAACCGAGGTGAAGAGCGAGGTGGTGGCCGGGTAGGGGCCACCGTGCTGCTGTGCCCAGTTGACGGCCACGCCGGTGGGCCATCCGTCGAAGAGGACACGGCCGGCCAGGTTGGACAGCTGCTCCACGAGCAAGGAAACGTCCTCGCCCGGCTGCGCGTGCACCGTGGCCGTCAGGCTGCCGGGTACCTTGGCCAGGACTGCGGACAGTTCCTCCTGGTCCGTGTATTCAATCAGCATGGTGGTGGGGCCGAAGCACTCCTCCAGCAGTTCCTCGGGGCGCTCCAGAGCCTTAGCTGCGGAGGTGGAAAAGACCACCGGGGCGGCCCCATCGGACACCGCATCCTGGTCCACGCTGCCGCTCACCACATCGACGCCTTCCACGGAAGCGAAGCTGCGCAGGCCGTCCGGGTACGCCTCGGCGATCCGGGTGGTCAGCATGCCGAGGGCCGGCTTGTCCTTGCTGGCCTCGGCCACTTTCGCCGCGAAGTCCGTCCCGGCCGGGATGAAGACCAGCCCGGGCTTGGTGCAGAACTGGCCGGCGCCAAGGGTGAAGGATCCCGCCAGCCCCTCGGCCAGCTGCGTGGAGCGTTCCGCCAGGGCCTGCGCGGTAACGACGACGGGATTCAGGCTGCCGAGTTCACCGTAGAACGGGATGGGCTCGGGGCGGGACGTGGCCAGGTCGAAGAGGGAGCGGCCACCCGGGATGGAGCCGGTGAAGCCCACTGCTTTGATGGCGGGATCCTGTACCAGCGCCGTTCCCACTTCGCGGCCGGCAACTAGGGCAAAGAGGCCTTCCGGGGCTCCTGCGGCAGACAGGGCGTCCGCCATGATTTCGGCGGTCCGCTCCGAGAGGCGCAGGTGGCCCGAGTGGGCTTTGACGATGACGGAGCAACCCACGGCAAGGGCGGAGGCGGTATCCCCGCCGGCTACTGAGAAGGCAAAGGGGAAATTGGACGCGGAGAACACCGCAACCGGTCCGATGGGCCGCAGGATGCGGCGGAGGTCAGGCTTTGGCGGCGTCGAGTTGGGATCGGCA
The DNA here is from genome assembly GCF_054792695.1 of Arthrobacter sp. Z1-9. NCBI lineage: Bacteria > Bacillati > Actinomycetota > Actinomycetes > Micrococcales > Micrococcaceae > Arthrobacter > Arthrobacter sp. Z1-9. The sequence goes on from NZ_CP096456.1 coordinate 3,456,073, forward strand.
TGGTCGATCACGGCCTCGAGGTAGGACCCCTCGGTGATCACGCGGGCGAACAGGCGCAGCTGGCCGGTTGTCCGGGCCACTTCGCCGGTGAGGCGGGTTGCGCCAAGGCTGGTTTCGGAATCGGCGATCTCCACCAACTCGGCGGCGTTGGCGTCGAGCGCATCAGCCACGGCCGTCAGCCACTTGGCACGTTCGGCGTCGGAGGCCGCTGCCGAAATTTTTGCTGCCTCGGTGGCGGCAGCCGTTAGCTCTGACAGGGAAAGGGTTGCAGTTGTCACTTCAGGTACCTGTTCTTCGTGTCTGGATTCATCAAGTCTGCGTTGATCTGCTTTAGCCTGCGTCGTGGAAGCGGAAGCCGAGTCCGGGCTGGTCCGTAAGCGTTACCCGGCTGTTGCTGAACCGGACCGGCGAAGGGCCGGCCAGGATCCTCAGCTGCTCAAAGGATGCCTCCTCGACGTCCTCCACCAGCGTGGGCTCCGCGAGCGTGAGCGCCAGCTGGCCGGACAGCTCCGGCAGCAGGTGGGGCATGACCTTGATGCTGTTGGTCCGGGCAAGCTCAACAATGCGCCGGAACGGCGTAATGCCGCCCACCCGGATGATGTTGGGCTGGATGATGTCCACTGCTTCAGCTTCTATGAAATCGCGGAAGCGGTAGATGGTGTGCAGGTTTTCACCGAGCGCGATCGGCACGGGCGAGTGCTTCCGAAGCCTGCGGTAAGCCGAGAGGTCGTCCGCGCGGATGGGCTCCTCGAGCCACTCGAGGCCAAATCCGGACAGGACGTCCAGGGCTTTGAGCGTGGTGGGCAGGTCCCAGCGCTGGTTGGCGTCGATCATCAGCTTCCGGTCCGGCCCCAGGACGGAGCGGACCGCCGCCACCCGTTCGGCGTCCTCGCGGATATCCGGCTTGCCCACCTTGATCTTCACTGCCTGGTGTCCGGCGGCGACCCACCGCTCAGTCTGGGCTACGAGCTCTTCCAGGCTGTAGTGCAGGTTCACCCCCGAGCCGTACACCTCCGCGGACTCCTGGCGCTGCCCCAGGAGTCCGGTGACGGAGGTGTTGGCGCGGGAAGCCTGGAGATCCCAGAGGGCCAGGTCCACCCCGGCCATGGCGATGGTGGTCAATCCGCCGCCGCCGGCCTCATGCAGCCGCTTCCACACCGCGTCCCACACAACCTCCGGGTTGCCGGGCAACCCGGTGATGAACGGGGCGATGTCGTAGTCCAGCAGGGCCTTAACCGCCTGCGGACCAATGGTGGGCGTCCAGGAGAAACCGTGCCCCGCACCGCCGTCGTCCGTATGGATCTCCGTGGCGATCACGTGGTTTTCCGGCGCCTCAACACCCCAGCTGCGGCGCAGCGGAACGGTGATGAGCCGGGTGGTCAGGCCTGTGATGCGTGGTTCCGTGCGGACGGCAACAGTTGCGGGGGCACTCATCAGCTGCCAGCCAGCTCGTAGCCCTTGGCGAGGATGGCCTTCAGCTGCACGAGCTGCTCCTCGGTGGGGTCAACCAGCGGCGGACGCACGGAGCCGACGGGCAGTCCGCCCAGGCGCAGGCCTGCCTTGATGAGCGAGACGCCGAAGCCCGGGGTCTGGTCGCGGAGGCGGACCAGCGGTGCGTAAAAGCCTTCCAGCAGGGCGTTGCGGCGGTCCTCGTCGCCGGCCATGTACGCGTCGTAGTAGGCCTTGGCGATCTCCGGAGCCATCGCGAAGGCGGCCGAGGAGTAGAGCGGGATGCCGAGGCCGCGGTAGGCGCCCTGGGTGAGTTCGGCGGTCAGCAGGCCGTTGAAGAACGCAAAGTCCTCCCGTCCGGTGGCACGGACTGCGGACACGATTTCCTGGGCCAGGCCCACGTCGCCCAGTCCGTCCTTGAAGCCAACAACCTTGGGGTTGGCCGCCAATTGGGCCATGGACGCTGCGGTGAACTTGGCGTTGCCGCGGTGGTAGACGATCACAGGCAGGCTGCTGGCGCCGGCCACGGCCTCAATATAGGCCACGAGCCCGTCGGTGGGGCCGGTGACCAAGTACGGCGGCAGCACCAGGAGGGCATCTGCGCCGGCTTCTTCAGCAGCGCGGGCGGCAGCAATGGCGTGGCCCAGCGGGCCACCGGCGCCGGCTACAACCGGAACCTTTCCTGCGACAACCTCGACGGCGGCCGTCACCACCGTGCGGACCTCCTCGATGCTGAGGGCGTGGAATTCGCCGGTGCCGCAGGCGGGGAAGACACCGCCGGGCCCGAACGGAAGACGGGAGCTGATGTGTTCCTTGAGCAGCTCTACGTCAACGGCGCCTTCGGCCGTAAACGGGGTGACGGGGAAGAACAGTACGCCGTCGAATTTCATGGTGTCTCCTTGGCTCCGCTGCCGGCGGTAACCAGCGCGGAGTTCTCGTCGTTGAAAGTGGGGTGGGACTTCAGTTCAGTGCGCCAGCTGCGCGTGGGGTGCCAGCCCAGGAGTTCCTGAGCCTTGGCGATGGAAAATGCCGGGCTGGTGCCGGTGAGTCCTGCGCTGATGGCTTCGCTTCCGGGCAGGAACTTGGGCATCAGTTCCGCCAGCGGCGCGGTGGCCAGGGCATCCGCGGCTCCCACGAAGAACGTTTCCCCGTTGGGGATGGACGGCATCTTCTCCAGCAACAGGTCCAGGAAGTCCGCCACGTCCCGGGCATCCACGTAGTTGAAGAGTGCGGGCGCCGACAGGGCGGGATCGGCCAGCCGTTCAGCGAGGGTGTGGCCCTGCTGCGTCGGCGCGCCTTCCCATTCCTCCGGCGAGATCACAAAGCACGGGCGGAACGCGGCGTAGCGGATCTTCTCACCTTGGGCGGTCGCGAACGTCTGCGCGGTCTGCTCTGCGATGAGTTTGGACAGCGCGTACGCGTTCCATGGCCGCGGCGGCGTCCGCTCATCCAGCGGGAACGACGGCGGCAGCCAGCCCGCCGGAGAACCGTAGCCCAGCACTGTGGGGCTGCTGGCGGTCACGATCTTCGGCACGCCAACCTCCGTCGCCGCACTGATCACGGCAAAGGCGAGCCGGGTGTTCGTGGCGAAGATGACGTCCTCCGGCGCGCTGAACGGTACCGCTATCGCCGCAAGGTGGATGACGGCGTCGGGCGTGGTCTCCCGCAGGAGGCGCAGGGCCTCGCCCGGAGCCAGGAGGTCGGCGGTTTCCTGCACGACGCCGGCCGGCAGCTGGTCAGCGGGGACGGCGTCGCGGTCCACCGAGATGACCTGATGGCCCTTGCCGGCAAGGCCGGCCACGACGCTGCGGCCCAGGCGGCCGGAGCCGCCGGTGACGAAAATTTTGCTCATGGTTGTTCCCCGCCCGCGTCAGTTGCCGCGGCGGAGGTCGACGCCGAGGTCCAGGTCCTCGATGCGTACCGGCAGGGAGGACTCCAGGGAGCGGTTGCCGGCGATGCCGACAGAGACGGACCGCAGCCCGTCCAGGTAGCCGGAGGGACGTCCCAGCGGATCCTCGCCCGGGCCATTGAAGAGGTCCGAGAGGAGGAGCTCGTCACCGCCGCCGTGGCCGCCTTCGCCGTTGACGATCGGCACCTCGTAGGCGGCTTCCCAATGGCGCTGGACCACCAGTCGTTCGCCGTTGCGGCGGATGGCGTCATCCTCTTCGATGGGGGTCGCGCTCGGGTCCACAACGGTCTTCTTGTCCGTGCTGCTGGTAACCGCAGCGCGTTCCACGACCTCCAGCTCGGCACGGCCTTCGGTGCCGTTGACCGCTACCCGGTAGCCCTCCCAGGGGCTGTGCGCGTTCAGCGAGTAGCTCAGGCGCGGCCCGCCCTGGTACTCCACCACCAGCGCGAGGTTGTCTTCGATGGTGATGCCGCCGGTGAAGACGTCCTGGTCGCGGCGGTAGCCGTCGTAGTGCTCGTTGTCCAGGAAGAGAGCCTTGAGCCGTTCATCCTCCCGCAGGTCAAGGGTGAACGGATCCTTTTCCGCTGTGGCCGGCGCATCGGCGTCGGGCGTGCCGCGCTCCGGGCGGGGACCCAGGCCGCGCTCGGCGGCGTTCTTGTCGCCGTAGAACTTGAGGCCGCCGGAGGCGAAGACCCGCTCGGGAACGTCGTCGATCCACCAGTTGACGAGGTCGAAGTGGTGGGAAGCCTTGTGGATCAGCAGGCCGCCGGAGTTCTTTTTCTCACGGTGCCAGCGGCGGAAGTAATCGGCGCCGTGGACGGTGTCCAGGACCCAGCTGAAGTCGATGGAGGTGACTTTGCCGATCACGCCGCTCTGGATGATTTCCTTCAGGGCGCTGTTGCGCGGCGAGTAGCGGTAGTTGAAGGTGACCACAACGTTGCGGCCGGTCTCGTGGACGGCCTGGGTGATGCGGCGGCACCCTTCGGCATCGATGGTGAGCGGCTTTTCGACGACGACGTCGGCGCCCGCGCGCAGTGCCTCAACGATGTAGTCGGCGTGGGTGTAGTCCGGCGTGGTCACCACAACGCGGTCGATGTGGTTGTCCTGGATGAAGGCGGTGAGGTCCGCAGGATCAAATGACGCCACCGGTCCCGGTGCACCGAGTTCCTGGATGAGCTTCTGGTAGAACTCCACCCGGCCCGGGTTGACGTCCGAGAATGCGACCAGTTCGGCGGTGTCTGCGTGCTTGCCGAAGATGGCGCGGATGTACATCTCGGAGCGGCCGCCGGTGCCGATCAAGGCAATGCGGGCTTTGCCGTTCCGTCCTGCGGCACCGACAGCGGCGGCGGTGTCCGCGGGAGTTGGTGCCGCCCCTGCAGCAGTACTCGACTCGGCTGTGTTGACCATAAGGGGTCCCTTTCGAAAGCTTTACCCGACCGCCGCGGCGGCCTCTGATGTCCGACAATCGGTGCACTTCTGCACTCATCCGAGAAAGCGTTTTCTCAGGTCGCTATAAGATTTGTACCAACCCGGGCGGGTATCCGTCAACCATTATCAGTGCTGGCGGAAAGCGTTTTCTACTCCTCCCGCTGATGAAGTCCCTTCCAGCAGGCCGCAAGATGTGGGAAAACTTGGGAAAACAGTAGAAATCGTTTTCCCACACCGGTATATGCTTTGACTCAATACATGGTCGGAGAACCCGGCCGAAACCTGCCGTCAGGCAGCACAACGGCTTAGGGCAAGGCCCCGCCGCATTCAGGAAGGGACCACCATGGCCAGGAGATCGGCAACCGGCAGGATCGGGATCGCGGATGTTGCGGTCAAGGCCGGGGTGTCGCATGCGACGGTTTCCCGCGTGATGAACGGCAACTTCACGGTGGACCCGGACATTGCTTCCCGTGTCAGGGCCGCTGCCGCCGAGTTGAAGTACCAGCCCAACCCGGTGGGCCGCAGCCTTGCCCTGGGTAAGACCGACACCATCGGCATCGTGGTGCCGGACCTGGCAAACCCCACGTTCCAGGCAATCCTGCGCGGCCTCAGCCGCGCGGCTGCCCAGGACGGGTACCGCGTCCTGATCGCCGACTCCTTTGAGGTGTCCAGCGAAGAAACCATCCTCGCCGGGGAAGCCCGCCGGCGCTGTGACGGCCTGGTCCTGTGCGCCCCGCGCATGAGCGACTCTGAGCTGGAGGAGATTGCGCCGTCGCTCCGGCCGCTGGTATTGATCAACCGGACCACGGAAGCGGCGGATGTACCGAGCCTGGTGGTGGACTACGGCCAGGGGGTGCAGGACCTCGCCGAGCACCTGGTGGACCTGGGCCACACCCGCCTGGCATTCCTGGCCGGGCCGCCCAGAAGTGCCTCCAACGGTATGCGGCTGCAGGGCCTGGAGGCATTCAAGGCTGCGCACCCGCACGTCGATGTCCGGATGCTTGAGGGCGGCTCGGACTTCGACACCGGGCATGAAGCCGTGGACGCCGTGCTGGAAAGCGGGGCCACCGGGATTCTTGCCTTCAACGACCTCGTGGCCATGGGCCTCATGAGCGGGCTCCACGAACGCGGGCTCGACGTCCCCGGCGACATCTCGGTGACCGGGTTCGACGACATCCCCTTCGCCCGGTACACCACGCCGGCGCTCACCACCGCTGCCGTCCCGATCACGGAACTGGGCGAGCAGGCTTGGAGCCAGCTCCGCGCGCTGATCCGCAAGGAAGACAATGACGCGCCCGGCAGCCGGTACCAGCCGCGCCTCCAGGTCCGCGCCAGCAGCGGCCCGGCCAAGGCTCCCCGTTCAACAGTGCACGGCTGACCCCTTCCGGCCGATAGCTGCACCCGGCACTATTCCGACTGCTCCCCCGGGCCCACTCCGGCCTCCCGGTAGTAGCCCTCGATATGGGCAGCCACCAGCTTGGCCGCCCGTTCGCCGTCGTTACGTTGAACGGCGGTCAGGATGTCGTGGTGCTCAGCCCGCAGCCGTGCCGCCGTGGCATCCCAGTCCGGCAGGTTGGCGGTGAGCCGGGACGCGTAGCCGGTGATGGATTCCCGCAGCGATCCCATCATGGCGCTGACCACCGCGTTGCCGGCCGCGTCGGCGAGAGCCAGATGGAAACGAACGTCCAGCGCCAGGAACTCGTCCACCGCCACCGCTTCGCCCTCCATCTCCGCCAGGAGCCGGGAGGCGGTGGCGAGCTCGGGTGAATCAGTCCTGGCGTGGGACACCGCCCACGACTCCAGGAGCACACGCGTCTCAACGATGTCGGCCACCGGAAGGTGCTGGGTGGCGACGTGCAGCCGCAATGCTGAGCCGAGGGCCGCCGTCGGATCCGAAATGACCACTGTCCCCGCCTCGGGCCCGGACCCTACTCCCGCCCGCACCACTCCCATCGCCTCGAGAATCCGGATGGCCTCCCGGACGGAGGTCCGCGAGACCTGGAGCTGCTCGGCCAGCGACCGCTCCGCGGGCAGGCGGCCGCCCACTGCCAGCCGTCCCTCGGAGAGCTCGTTCTCAATCCAGGACAGGACAAGCTGATGGGTCTTCATGGGGCAATAGTAGTTGATGTGGTTGGACCACATGGCCTACAGTGTGGTTAGACCACAGCACGGTTTGCGCGACGGCAGACCTGTCACCGGCCCAACGGAGGACGCCATGACCCACACCATCCAGCCCAACAACCCGGAGATCACGCCCGCCCCGGACGCCACGGATGTTCCGGCAACGTCCGCTCCCGCCGCAGCCGCGGCTCCTGCTGGCCGGGCCGCCGCCGTGCCGGCAGCCCTGAAGCGCCGCATTCCCAAGTACTCGGACCTGGCCCCCCTGATGCAGTTCAAGAAGCCCGAGTTCAGCAAGGAAGCCCGGCTCAAGCGCGCCAGCACCGTCTGGGAACTGCGCGACATTGCAAAGCGCCGCACCCCGCAGGCGCCCTTTGACTACACCGACGGCGCGGCCGAAGAGGAGATCACCCTCCGCCGCGCCCGCCAGGCCTTCCTGGACATCGAATTCCGCCCCGGCATCCTGCGCAACGTTTCCGCGATCGACCTGAGCACCGACATCCTGGGCAAGCCTTCCCGCCTCCCGGTGGGCATCGCCCCCACCGGCTTCACCCGGATGATGCAGTCCGAAGGAGAGTACGCCGGTTCCCAGGCCGCCGAAGCGGCCGGAATCCCCTACACCCTCTCCACCATGGGCACCGCCTCCATCGAGGACGTCGCAGCCGCCGCCCCGAACGGCCGCAACTGGTTCCAGCTGTACCTGTGGACGGACCGCGACCGCTCACTCGAGCTCATCGAGCGTGCCGCCAAGGCCGGCAACGACACCCTGATGGTCACCGTGGACACCGCAGTGGCCGGCGCCCGCCTCCGCGACGTCCGCAACGGCATGACCATCCCGCCGGCACTCACCATCAAGACGGTCCTGGACGCGTCGTACCGTCCCGCCTGGTGGTTCAACTTCCTCACCCACGAGCCGCTGACCTTCGCCTCGTTGTCCCGCTACACGGGTACGGTGGCGGACCTGATCAACTCCATGTTCGACCCCACCCTCACCTTCGAGGACCTGGACTGGCTGCGCGAAACCTGGAAGGGCAAGCTGGTGGTCAAGGGCATCCAGACCGTCGAAGACGCCCGCCGGGTAGTAGACCACGGCGCCGACGGTGTGGTCCTCTCCAACCACGGCGGCCGCCAACTGGACCGGGCACCCATCCCGTTCCACCTGCTCCCCGAGGTCAAGCAGGCGTTCACTGCGGACAACACCGACGCCGCCATCATGCTGGACACCGGCATCATGAGCGGCGCGGACATCGTGGCCGCCCTGGCCCTCGGCGCGGACTTCACCCTGATCGGCCGGGCCTACCTCTATGGCCTGATGGCCGGCGGCCGTGCCGGCGTTGACCGCACCATTCAGATCCTCGAAAAGGATATGGCCCGCACCATGGCCCTGCTGGGCGTCAGCAAGCTCTCCGAGCTGACCCCGGACCACGTGCGCCTGCTGAACAAGTAGGCCCCGCCCATGTAAGCAGCCTCCCTGTCCTTGCCGGACAGGGAGGCTGCTTACGTTGTTACGTTTACTTCTTGCGGCCGAACTTGGGCAAGTTGGGCAGGTTCGCGAGGAGGTCAGCCGCCTTAGTGGCCGCGCGGCCCACGGTCCGGCCGATCTGCTGGGGCACGCTGTCATCGCTGAGCGGCGCAGTAGTTCCGCCCGGGATGACGACGGCGGGGCTCAGGTCAGCGCCGTCGGGCGCCAGGACGCCGGCTGAGACAGCTTCCGCCGCCACCGCATCGGCCGTGACGTCGCTGCGTGTGGCTGGCGCCGGGGGCGGCGTGGCCGGCGCGGCGGGCGGCGCAGAAGCGCTGTCCGGGGTAGAGCCAGCGGCGGCCGGTGTGGCAGCGGAAGCTGCCGAGCCGACGTCGAAGGTCTCAAGCCAGCTGGCGATCCCTTCCAGCGGCTTGCGGTTCAGCGCGTAGTAGCGTTTCTGGCCCTGGGCCCGCATGCTCACCAGCTGGGCCTCACGCAGGACTTTCAGGTGCTTGGAAATGGTGGGCTGGCTCGCTGCCAGTTCCTCCACGAGCTCCCCCACGGCCTTGTCTCCGGAACGAAGGGAGGTCAGGATGTCCCGCCGGGTCGATTCCGCAATGACGGCAAATACGTCGTCTGTCACCATGCCTCCCACCCTAGCGACATATGCCTCGAAAGGCATCAACTATTTCGCCGGCCAGAGGGATTGGGAAGGGAAGGCAATCAGTCGAACCAGGGATCCAGTCCGTGCAGCGGAAAAACGGCCTTGCGGGTGGCCATTACTGTGCGGTCCACTGCGTCGTTGGGGTCGAACCCCACTTCCCAGGACCGCCACCAGAGCTCAACGTCGTCGCCCATCAGTCCAGGCGCCGCGGCCCCAAACTTCTCTTCAAGGTACCTCCGCCAGTCCTCCGGGACCGCGGTCCGCAACGGCACAGGCCTTCCGGCTGCGATGGCAATCAGATGGCTCCAGGACCGCGGGACCACGTGCAGCACGTTGTACCCGCCGCCGCCGGTGGCAATCCAGCGGTTGTCGCAATGCCGGGCGGCGAGGTTGCCGACGGCGGTGGCCGCCTCCCGCTGCCCGTCCACGCTGAGGTTGAGGTGCGTGAGCGGATCCGTCCGGTGCGAGTCACAGCCGTGCTGGCTGACGATCACTTCGGGCTGGAAGGCGCCCACGAGCTGTGGCACCACCGCGTGGAAGGCCCGCAGCCAGCCGGCGTCGCCCGTTCCCGAAGGCAGGGCGATGTTGACGGCAGTCCCTTCAGCCTTCGGTCCGCCGATCTCGTTCGCGAACCCCGTACCGGGGAACAGGGTGAGCCCGCTTTCGTGCAGGGATACGGTGAGGACACGGGGATCGTCCCAGAAAATACTCTCCGTCCCGTCGCCGTGGTGGGCGTCGACGTCGATGTACGCCACCTTGCCGATGCCGCCGTCAAGTAATTTCTGCACGGCCAGCGCGGCGTCGTTGTAGATGCAAAACCCGCTGGCCTTGTCACGGGCGGCATGGTGCATGCCGCCGCCGAAGTTCACCGCGTGCAGGGCCGATCCGTCCAGGATCCTCGAAGCGGCCAGCAGCGAGCCGCCTGCCAGCCTGGCAGCGGCCTCGTGCATGCCCGCGAAGGCCGGATCGTCTTCGGTCCCCAGGCCGCGCGCTTCGTCGGTGTCGTAGGGGTCTTCGCTCACCCTGCGCACCGCAGCCACGAAGTCAGCCGAGTGAACGGACTCCAGCTCGGCGTCGGTTGCGACGCCGGGCGCTGCCACTGCAACATGGTCAAGGGCGAACAGTCCCAGGCTTCGGGCCAGGCGGGCGGTGAGGTCCATCCGTTCGGGCGCCATGGGATGGCCCGGACCGAAATTGTATGCAGTCATGTCAGTGCCCCACACCACCGTCGTTGGCGGCGCGGGCTTGCTAAGACCGGGCAGATATGTCATCAATCACAGGCTACCCGAGCCCGTGCCCCTTCCAGCCCGGCCATTACGCGTGCATAAGTGGTTTACTACTGAGGGAAGCAGATTCGACCGAGGAAAAGCCACACATGACGCAAAGCCAGTCGAGGCCCCGGAACCCGGCCAGCTGGCATCCCGCCCAAGAGCGGGAGGGCCTCTGGGTCCTTACGCGGCTCCGCGACTTCATTGACGAGATTGCCAACACCTCGCCGGCCCGGCTTGCGCTGAGTGCATTCGCCGCCGTGTGCCTGGTGTTCACGTTCCTGCTGTCCCTGCCGATCTCCTCTGCCGCCGGCATAGTCACACCGCCCCACCAGGCCCTGTTCACAGCCGTCTCCGCAGTCTGTGTCACCGGCCTGACAGTGGTTTCAACGGCCGTGCACTGGTCCTTCTTCGGCCAGCTGGTCATCCTGGTTGGCGTCTTCATCGGCGGCCTTGGCACCCTGACGCTGGCGTCCCTGCTGGCGCTGATGGTCAGCAAACGCCTCGGCGTCCGCGGGAAAATCATCGCAGCGGAATCGATGAACAACGCCGGCCGTCTCGGCGAGGTGGGTACCCTGCTGCGGATCGTCATCACCACCTCGGTGGTCATCGAAGGAATCCTCGCACTGGCCCTCATCCCGCGGTTCCTGACCCTGGGCGAGCCCTTCTGGCAGTCCGTCTGGCACGGCATCTTCTACTCCATCTCATCCTTCAACAACGCCGGCTTCACCCCGCACTCGGACGGCATCGTTCCCTATGAGACGGACCTCTGGATCCTCATTCCCCTGATGCTGGGTGTTTTCCTGGGCAGCCTCGGATTTCCCGTGGTGATGGTCCTGCAGCAAAACGGGCTGAACTGGAAAAAGTGGAACCTGCACACCAAACTCACCATCCAGGTCTCCTTGATCCTGCTGGTGGCGGGCACGTTCCTGTGGGGGCTGATGGAGTGGGACAACACCCGGACGATCGGGGGGATGGATTTCGGTGACAAGATCACGCACGCCCTCTTCGCGTCCGTGATGACGCGGTCGGGCGGGTTCAACCTGGTGGACCAGAACCAAATGGAGTCCACCACCATGCTCCTGACCGACGCGCTGATGTTTGCCGGCGGCGGGTCGGCCTCGACCGCGGGCGGCATCAAGGTGACAACCATCGCCGTGATGTTCCTGGCGATCATCGCGGAAGCGCGGGGCGACGCCGACGTCAAGGTCTATGGCAGGACCATCCCCCAGGGCAGCATGCGGGTGGCCATCTCGGTGATTGTCGCCGGCGCCACCCTGGTATCCGTCTCCGCCTTCCTCCTGCTTCACATCAGCGGTGCTTCCCTGGACCGGGTGCTGTTCGAAACCATTTCCGCGTTCGCCACAGTAGGACTGAGCACCAACCTCAGTGCCGAGCTGCCGCCGTCGGGCGTTTATGTCCTCAGCGCCCTGATGTTTGCCGGCCGCGTGGGCACCGTTACCCTCGCCGCTGCCCTGGCCCTGCGCCAGCGCAGCCAGCTGTTCCACTACCCCGAAGAGAGGCCCATCATTGGCTAGTTCCCCAGACGCTCCCCGGCGGCCCGCACACAACGCCCCGGTGCTGGTCATTGGGCTGGGCCGCTTTGGTTCCTCCACTGCCGAGCAGCTCGTCAAGCAGGGCAGGGAAGTGCTCGCGATTGAACGCGACCGCACCCTCGTGCAGAAGTGGGCGCCCCTCCTGACGCACGTTGTTGAGGCCGACGCGACCAACATCGACGCCCTCCGCCAGCTGGGCGCGCAGGAGTTCAGTTCCGCCGTCGTAGGCGTGGGCACATCAATTGAGTCTTCGGTGCTGATCACCGTGAACCTGGTGGATCTTGGCATCGAGCATTTGTGGGTGAAGGCCATTACGCCCTCCCACGGCAAGATCCTTACCCGCATCGGCGCCAACCACGTGATCTACCCGGAAGCTGACGCCGGTGTCCGGGCCGCACACCTGGTGTCCGGGCGGATGCTGGACTTCATCGAGTTCGACGACGATTTCGCCATCGTTAAGATGTACCCGCCGCGCGAAACAGTGGGGTTCACCCTCGACGAGTCCAAGGTCCGGTCCAAGTACGGCGTGACGATTGTGGGCGTGAAGTCACCCGGAGAGGACTTCACCTACGCCCGGCCGGAGACGAAGGTGTCCTCCCGCGACATGCTGATTGTGTCCGGGCACGTGGACCTGCTGGAACGCTTCGCCGCCCGGCCCTGAGCGGTGGGCCCACACCGGCCAGGGCCCCGGCCTGAGCCCGCGAAGGCTGGGAGCCGGTGGCGACTTGCGAGGGCAGGGAGCCGGTGGGGATCAGCCCAGCTGCTTGGTGATCTCCGCGGCCCTGTCCGCTGCTGCGCGCGCGCCGGCGGCGATGATGGACGGGATGCCCCGCTCGTCGAAGGTTGCGATGGCCCGTTCCGTAGTGCCGTTCGGGCTGGTCACCGCTTTGCGCAACGCCGAGGGATCAGCGCCTGGCTCGGCGAGCATAAACCCGGCGCCGGCTACCGTCTCGCGGGCCAGGAGCAGGGACAGCTCAGCGTCCAGGCCCAGCTCCTCCCCTGCGGCGGCCATGGCCTCAGCAAGGTAGAAAGCGTAAGCGGGGCCGGAGCCGCTGATGGCCGAGAGGGCGTCCACCTGTTCTTCCGGCACCTCGACGACGGTTCCGGCACCCTGGAGGATGTCCTTGACCTTCTGCAGCTGATCCGGGCTGCAGCTGGTGCCCGGTGAGACCGACACAACGCCGCGTCCCAGCTTGGCAGGAGTGTTTGGCATGCTGCGGATCACCGGCTGGCCTGCTGGCAGGGCAGCTTCAAGCTGCGCGATTGAAACAGCGGCGGCAACGCTCACAACCACGGTGTCACGGGCCAAAGAGCCGCTGATTTCGCGCGCCAGTTCGGTAATGCCAACAGGCTTCACCCCCAGAATGACGACGCCGGACCCCTTGGTTGCCTGCTTGTTGTTATCCGGCTCTTCCTCGCCGGCGATCGCGGTAATTCCGTGGTGGCGCTCGGCGAGTTCCGCGGCACGCTCCGCCCGCCGGACGGTGGCCACGATGTCAGCCGGGTCCGTTCCGGCTTCCAGCAGACCGCCGAGGATAGCTTCGTTCATGGATCCACAGCCAAGGAATGCGATTCGGTTGCTCATGGCTCCATCATTGCAGTTTGGTCCTGCCGGCGCAGAAATCGGTGACAGGGCAGAGGGAGGTTACGTGCAGAAAATTCCAGGACGGGAACTCCCTGTTAGGCGTTCACAGGTGGCTCACATGTGCAGTGCAGCTTCCTCACAAGTGGCGTCCCTAGAGTAGTTATTACCTCATTGAGGGTGCGAGTGATGCGGCAGGCATGGGGATGTCTGCCAGGGCGCCGGCGAACGTAACAGGTTTTCCCCCATTTTCCTGTTGCGGGCGCCGGTGCTTCCGCTTTTAAGCGGCAGGTACCTAATGCGGACGCGCGCTTTCGCTGCAGCGCCATCCCGCTTCAGAAGACTCCCCTGGGGACGACTGGATCAAACGGCCGCTTCGACGGCTGCCGGCGCTACATACGCCGCAGGCTCCAAGGGCCCCGAGAACACCAGCTGGTCGAGGCGGCGCAGGATCAGGCCTTCACGGAGCGCCCACGGGCAAATCGTAATTTTCTTGAACTTGAAGAGCTCCAAAGCCGTCTCGGCGACGAGCGCCCCGGCAAGCAGCTGGTGTGCCCTCGCCTCGGAAACGGCAGGCAGATGGAGCCGGTCCTCAGCTTTCATCGCCGAGATGCGCTGCGCCCAGACCCCCAAGTCCGAACCGCGCAGCTCGCGCTTGACGTAGGGGCCCGCCGCGCTGGGAGCGGCACCGGCGATGCGGGCGAGGGACCGGAAGGTCTTGGAGGTTCCGGCAACGACATTGGCCCTGCCCAGCCCGTCAAACTCGCGCACCGCGGGCTTGAGCGTGGCACGGATGTAGCGCCGCAGTTCCTTGACGCTCTTGGCCGAGGGCGGGTCTTCGGCCAGCCAGTCCCGGGTGAGCCTGCTGGCACCCAAGGGAACCGAAGTGGCGACCTCCGGAAGCTCGTCCTGGCCGAAGGCCATCTCGAAGGACCCGCCGCCAATGTCCAGGTTCAGGATGGGCCCGGCGCCCCAACCGTGCCAGCGCCGGACGGCGAAGAAGGTCATTGACGCTTCTTCGCTTCCGGTGAGTTCCTGAAGCGTGACGGTGGTTTCGTGCTTGACCCGGGCCAGGACTTCGGGGCCGTTGGTTGCCTCGCGGATCGCGGAGGTACAAAAAGCCAGGAGGTCCTCGGCGTTGTGCCGGGCGGCGAACTCCCAGGCCTCCAGCACGAATTCGGTGAGTTCGTGCTGGCCGGCGTCGCTGATGCTGCCGTCCGGCTCCAGGTACTGGACCAGGGACAGCGGCCGTTTGTGCGATGCAAAGGGCACCGGCCGCGCGCCGGGGTGGGCATCCACCAGGAGGAGGTGGACAGTGTTGGACCCGATATCGAGGACGCCTAGCCGCATGCTGCCATTATTGCCCGGCCAGGTCCTTCTGATCCAACCGGCACGTCATGTCGAACCGGGCACGGGCGAAAAGTCAGTTTCCGTCAGGATCGGCCGGGGCGCCGTCGGGAAGCTCGTCGGCGCGCTTGAAGTCGCGCTTGATATTGGCAACGCCTTCCGGGTTGATCTCGAAACCGTAGGCTGCACCCGGGTTGATGACCATGCCCAGCTCGTCCCCGATGTTGGCGATGATGGCCGCACCCTGGGTACCCAGGACGTTGGGCGCTGCTTCGAGGTACTGCTGGTCAACGCGGCTGGGGTGCGAGAAGACGGCTAAAACGGGGTCACCGTCGGCATTGGCCAGAACCAGCGGCTCCACCTGGGAATCCTCGCCCTCGATCCCGTCCGAGCTGATGATGTAGACCTCGCTGTTCAGGAACGAGAGGATGACGTCCACGGGGCTGGCATCAGGCTGTCCGCCCTTGGCGAGCTTCTCCTCGAGGTCGTTGAGCGGCTGGAGATCCGTGTGCGCGGGCTGTTCAGTCATAGACCTACTCGACCACGTTGTGGTGGCCCGCGCAAACGGCCTTCCGTTACTTCTTGGCGGTTGCCTTCTTCTTGGCCGGAGCCTTGCGGGCGGTGGCGGTGCGCTTGACCGGGCCCTTGGCGCGCTTCTCGGCGAGGAGCTCCACGGCCTGTTCACGCGTAAGCTCCTCCAGCGACGTGGCCCGCGGAACAGTGATGTTGGTGATGCCGTCGGTGATGTAGGGGCCGAAGCGGCCTTCCTTCACCACGATGTTTTTCTCCGACACCGGGTCAGGGCCAAACTCGGCCAGCGGCGGCACAGCTGCACGGGCACCGCGCTGCTTGGGCTGGGAGTAGATCTCCAGCGCCTGCTCCAAGGTGATGGTGAAGATTTCCTCCTCGGTGCCGATCGACCGGGAGTCGGTGCCCTTCTTCAGGTAGGGACCGAACCGGCCGTTTTGGACGGTGATGAGGTTGCCTTCGGCGTCCTCGCCGAGCACGCGGGGCAGGCTCATCAGCTGCAGCGCCTCGTCGAGGGTCACCGACTCCACAGTCATGGACTTGAAGAGTGAACCAGTGCGCGGCTTGGCCTTCACCGGCTTCTTGGGCGGCTTGGGCTTGCCGTTCTTGTAGTACTCCACCGGCTGGTTGGCGATCTGTTCCTCGGTCATCTCAGGGATGATCTCGGTGACATAGGCGCCGTAGCGGCCGTTCTTGGCAACGATGGTGTGCCCTGTGTGCGGATCCGTGCCCAGAACGCGTTCCTCCGGCGCAGCCGTTTCCATGAGCTCAATGGCCTTGGCAGCCGTCAGTTCATCCGGTGCCAGGTCTTCAGGCACGTTGGCCCGCGCTGACTCCACGATTTCCCCGGTTTTGGGATCAACGGTGGCTGCGGAGCTTTCCAGGTATGGACCAAATTTGCCGACCCGCAGCGTGATGTCGTCCGTGATGGGAATCGAGTTGATTTCCCGGGCGTCGATTTCACCGAGGTTGTTGACGATGCTAAGCAGGCCCGGATCGGAGTCTTCCCCGAAGTAGAAGTGCCGAAGCCAGGAGGCGCCAACGGCCTGGCCGTTGGCGATCTTGTCCAGGTCGCCTTCCATGTCGGCGGTGAACTCATAATCCACGTAGTCGCTGAAGTGCTGTTCCAGCAGGCGGATCACGGAGAAGGCGATCCAGCTCGGGACCAGGGCCGAGCCTTGTTTCCGGACGTAGCCGCGGTCCTGGATGGTGGAGATGGTGGAGGCGTAGGTGGACGGGCGGCCGATGCCCTTCTTCTCCAGCTCCGCCGTCAACGAAGCTTCCGTGTAACGCGGCGGGGGTGAGGTTTCGTGGCCCACCGCGATGATGTCGGAAGCAGTGAGGGCATCGCCCTTGGCCACGTTGGGAAGCCGGCGGGCTTCGTCGGAGTCGTCGTCGCCGCGGGTCTCGTCCTTGCCTTCCTCGTAGGCCGCAAGGAAGCCGGGGAAGGTGATCACGGTACCGGACGCGGAGAACTCAGCGTCCCGCCCGTCGGCGGCAACGGCACCCAGGCGGATGGTCGCCGTCGAACCCTTGGCGTCAGCCATCTGGGAGGCGACGGTCCGCTTCCAGATCAGTTCGTAGAGCCGGAATTCGTCGCCGGAGAGCTGCTTCGCCACCTGGGCCGGAGTGCGGAAGGAGTCACCGGCAGGACGGATGGCCTCGTGTGCCTCCTGCGCGTTGGCTGCCTTGCCGGTGTACACCCGCGGAGACTGCGGGATGTACTCGGGACCGTACAGCTCGGAGGCCTGGCGCCGTGCAGCGGTCACGGCTTCGTCGCTCAGCGCGGAGGAGTCCGTACGCATATAGGTGATGTAGCCGTTTTCGTACAGCCGCTGGGCCACCTGCATGGTGCTCTTGGAGGAGAAGCGGAGCTTGCGGCCCGCTTCCTGCTGCAGGGTGGAGGTGGTGAAGGGCGCAGCCGGGCGCCTGGTGTAGGGCTTGGTATCGACGGAGCGGACGCGGAAGTCCGCGTTCTGCAGCCCGGCCGACAGGGAGGTCGCCAGCTCCTCGTTAAGGTGCGCAACGTTCTTGGACGTGAGTACGCCGTCGTCGTTGAAGTCCCGGCCGCTGGCCACCTTGGCACCGTCCACGGCGGCCAGCTTGGCTTTGAAGGAACCGGCGTCGGCGCCGAACTGGCCCGTGAGGTCCCAGTAGGAGGCGGCTTTGAAGGCCATGCGTTCGCGTTCCCGGTCGACCACCATGCGGGTGACGACGGACTGCACACGGCCTGCGGACAGGCCGCGGGCCACCTTGCGCCACAGCACAGGGGAAATTTCGTAACCGTAGAGGCGGTCCAGGACACGGCGGGTTTCCTGGGCGTCCACCAGGGCCGAATCAACATCGCGCAGGTTGCCCATGGCGCGCTGGATGGCTTCCTTGGTGATTTCGCCGAAGGTCATCCGGTACACCGGGACCTTGGGCTTGAGCACTTCCAGCAGGTGCCACGCGATGGCCTCGCCCTCGCGGTCCCCATCGGTTGCGAGATAAAGTTCGTCGGCATCCTTGAGCGCAGCTTTGAGCTCGGTCACCTTTTTCTTTTTGTCCGCGGACACCACGTAGTAGGGCTTGAAGTCGTGGTCAATGTCGACGGCGAACTTGCCCACAGAGGTTTTCTTCAGTTCGGCAGGGAGTTCGGACGGCTGCGGCAGGTCGCGGATGTGACCAATGGAGGCCTCTACGATGAAGCCCTCGCCCAGATACTTGGCGATGGTCTTGCTCTTGGCCGGAGACTCCACAATCACGAGTTTCTTGCCGGTTTTGGCCTTGCTTGGCACGGTGCTCCTACAGAAAAAGGTTGCTCGGGCAGATGCGCCCATACTGGCCTAGTTCACCATATTTTGGAGAATTGTGCGCATCCATGTGGAAAAGACGGGGGTTATGCGAAAGGCTTTTCGCGCCTCAGTCCGCGGCAGGGATCAGGAAGCCGTCCCGGACCAGGTTGGCCACATCGGCAAGCAGACCGCTCCGGAACGAGCCGGCGTCGAACCCGTCCTCCCCGCTTCCTCGGACGTCCGCGCCACCGCCCAGCAGCGCCTCCAGGGCACCGGCGATCTGGCCGGCGGAGAGGTCGCCGTCGCAGGCGGAAATAAAGCCGGCGAGTTCGGTGCTGAGCAGGTTGGTCCGGCGCAGGCCGGCACCTTGGCGGAGCAGGATCACCCCGGGGTGTTCGGCGCCGGGCCGCTGGTGGCGTTCCTCGGTGACGTCGTCGGCCACCAGCAGGTGCGCGTCGCTGATATTGTTCGCTGCCAGCCAGTCCTGGCGTTCCAGGGCGGCGCCGAGGTGGGGCCCGATGGGCTGCTCGATGGGGTAGGTGATCTCTTCGAACCGGGTGACGGCGGCCTGCCCGGGAGTCAGGGGCCGGCGCAGCAGGACCATCCCGAAGCCGATTCCCGCCACGTTCCGGGAGTCAAAGTCTGCAAGGTAGGCCGCGTAGGCGTCACGGTAGTGCTGCCGGTCCCGGCCTTCGGACGCGTCGCGCAGCCACGTTTCGGCATACTCCTCCGGCCCCACCAGCTCCCGCTGGATAAACCAGGCGTCCACGCCGTCGGGCACCCAGCCTTGGGGGCGTTCCTGCCAGGCCGCCCCGGCCGGCACCTCCCAGTTACCGAGCATTTGTGCGGTGCCGCCGGCAGCCAGCACGGTGGGCAGCCCGGCCACGAGGGACGCCACGATGTCATCGCCCGGCAGCCCGCCGTCGCGGTACGTGAACTGCCCGGACGCCTCCTCCCCGGCGCTGCGCGGAGTGATAACGAAGGGCGGGTTGGAGACCACCAGGCCGAACTCCTCGCCGGCAACGGGCTCCAGGAGCGAGCCAAGGCGCAGGCTCACCCGGTCCTCCAACCGGCCCGGGTCCACCGACAGCGCCTCGGCGTTAAGCAGGATGTTGAACCGCGTAAAGGCCAGCGCCCGTTCGGAAATGTCCGTCGCCGTGACGTGCTCGCAGTGGTGCAGCAGGTGGAACGCCTGGATACCGCAGCCCGTCCCCAGGTCGAGCGCACGCCTGGTGTGGCGGCGGAACGTGGTCTGCACCAGGGTGGTGGAGGCCTGTCCGATGCCCAGGACGTGGTCGTGCCGGAGCACCCCTTCCTGCTGGTGCGCCGCGAGGTCGCTGGCCACCCACAGTTCGGCGCCGCCGCTGCCGTCCTCGTTTGCGTCCCAGCCGTACGGCCTCAGGTCAGCTTTCGCGGCCAGGAGGGAACCGCCGGGAACCGGCTCCACCAGCCCCAGCTCCTGCAGGCCCTCGGCACGAATCTGCGGCAGGGCGGCGTCGAGCGTTTCGCTGGGCTGCGGCTCGGCGAGCAGCCACAGGCGGACGACGGCGGCGAGCGCCTTGGCGCCCTCGTCCCGCTGCTCCGCGCGCTCGGCAGCCAGCATGGCCGGGATGATCTGGTCACGGTTCAGCGCGGTATAGGCCGATTCGCCCAAAAGCCCGGCGACGCCGTCGAGCGTGTAATCCACCAGGCGCAGGTCCGCGGCAAGTGCCGTGAGGAGCTCCGGGACATCGCTGCGTGGAGCTCCGGGGGTGTTGCCGGAGGTGAACTCGTATGGGGATTTAGGCACCGCTCAAGCTTAGTCGGGCGCCGCGAGCTGGAGACCGTGATGGGCGCTGGACGCGGTAGCGTGGAGGGATGCCAACAATGCCTTCCACCCTTCCGCGCGCCCGGAAGCAGCGTGCCCCGTCAGGGCTTTCCCGGCTACCGGCCAGGGCACTTGCGGGGTTGGCGGCTGCGGCCTTGGCCGGGTGCTCGCCCGTGGTCTCGATCGAGAACGCGGACGTTCCCGGGTGGCGCGCCACTGCACTGCCGGCGGCCCCTGACAGCCTGATCGAAGACGCCGGCAAGATCCTCAACCGGGACCGCCTCGTCCAGGAGGCGGGTGACGTCCCTGCCGGCCGTTACACCCTGACGGCGACGTGCGAGGGCGGAGGCAAGGCCTTCTTCGCAGTGTCATTGGACGGGGAAGCTGTGGTTGACGCCGGGGCGGCCTGCAACGGCAGCAAGGAAATTACCAGGATCACGCTGCCGCGCTCCGGGACCCTGGAAATCAGCACTTCCAGCGTGGACGCACCCTTGATCTACGCCTATCACCTGGCGCCCGCCGAATAGGTATAGCCCGCAGGGGCGCGCGGGCTTAAAGTCGGACTATGCCCAGTGTGCGGAGGTTCTCCGTGCCTTCTCCGGGGCGGACTGCCCGGGCACCGCTGATGCGGAACCCAGTGGCCGCCGTCGTCTTCGGCCTTGTGCTGTCGGCCGGTCTGGCGATCAGCGGCTGTGAATACACGTACGAGGACGGCCGGAGCTGGGGCGACACCGCCGAGACGGTAGCCCCGGCGCCGGTCTTCACACGGGATCCGTTGCAGCGCGAGCCAGTCAGCGAGGCCGAGCTTGAAGCGTGGGTTGCGCGGACCCTGCCCGACACCGGGCACCCGGTGGTCCATGCAGCCGCCGGGCTGCTGGCCGCAGGCGAGGTGCGGACCGAAACCACAGCCGTTGTGGGCACCGGCACCTACGCGCTGGCGCTCACCTGCCGGAGCCAGCGGCGGGTGACTTTTACAGTCCGGAGCGACTCACTCACCCTGGTGGACCTGGGTTTGCGGTGCGGGGTCAACCGGGAAAACGTCATCTATCTCTCCGCCGAAACTGCCTTGAGCATCACGGTGGAGTCCAGGACGGGCGCCAATTACGCCTATCGCCTCCGACGCCTGTGACGTCCCTGGCTAGCGCCGTCCCTGCTGCTGGTATCTTCAGGCCGCACAGCGGGTATCGTCAGACGGCGCAGCCGGTATCGTCAGGCGGCGCAGCCGGTATCGTCAGGCGGCGCAGCCGGTATCGTCAGGCGGCGCAGCCTTCGGGGCACCGCAGGGTTTCCGGGCTGGATGCGCACCCGGCGCAGTACAGGGTGAGGGTGCGGCAGCTGGGGTTGGAGCAGTTTTCGAACTTGCTGGTGGGGGCCGCGCAGCGGGTGCATTCTCCGATGGTTTTGGCATCCTCGCTGAACTCAAGGTGCATGCGCTTGTCGAACACGTACAGCGACCCTTCCCACAGACCCTGGTCCTTAAACGTTTCGCCGTACCGGACGATGCCGCCGTCCAACTGGTACACCTCTTTAAAGCCGCGGTTGACCATCAGGCTGGACAGGACTTCGCACCGAATGCCGCCGGTGCAGTAGGTGACGACAGGCTTGTCCTTGAGGGAGTCGTACTTGCCTGACTCAAGCTCCTTGATGAAATCGTGGGTGGTGGCAACGTCGGGCACGATGGCGTCCTTGAACCGGCCGATCTGGGCCTCAAAGGCGTTCCGGCCGTCAAAGAAGACCACCTCTTCGCCGCCCTGTTTCTTGGCGTCAACCAGTTCGTGCAGCTCTTCGGGCTTGAGGTGGGTACCCCCGCCCACGACGCCGTTGGCATCCACCTTGAGTTCGCCGGGTGCGCCGAAGGAGACAATTTCATCACGCACTTTAACGCTGAGCCGGGGGAAGTCCTCGGCGCCGCCATCGGACCATTTAACGTCGATGCCGTGGAACCCCTTGTATTCACGGGTGGTCTTAACGTACTGCTTGACGGCGCCGATCTCCCCGCCGACTGTGGCGTTGATGCCGTCCTTGGAAATCAGGATGCGGCCGGTCAGTCCCAGCTTCTCGCACAGGGCGCGCTGCCAGAGCCGCACTGCATCAGGATCCGCGATGGGGGTAAAGCCGTAAAAGAGCACAATTCGGTTCAAAGCCACGTATTTAAGGGTACCGGTTTGGATTCCGGGAGCCTGCCTGCCCGGCTCTTGCGTCCGGCAGGGGCGTCCGGCAAACCTCCGGCGGCGTCCGGCAGGGCGGCGCACCCGGCGTCCGACAAACCTCTGGCCCGGCGTCCGGCAAGGCGCCGGCCCGGCATCGGGGAAACCTCCTGCCGGGCGTCCGGCAAGGCGGGCATCACAATTGCATAAGCACAGGGCTTCAGCCTGCCTACCCCTGTTGCTTGTGACCGGGCTGGAATAGTCTCATCCCATGAGCCCGGAAACCATTGTTAACGACGTGACTGGCCTTCTCGAAGTATGGGTGGCCGGCTGGGCAGGCTGTCGCGGGTACCGGGCATCCTCGGAAGGCCGATTTCCGGCCGTGCTCCGGGCTGACACCAGCGGGGAATGGGAGTTCTTCGCGTCTGAGCCCACGGACGGGGAGTTTGCGGCATTGGCTGCGAAGACGGCGGAAGTGCCGGCAAGGGGCCTGACGATCCTGACCAACGACCTCGCCCGGTATTCGGCCCTGGCCCGCCAGCATGGGCTCAACGTCACCTCGGACTCCCAAGCCATGATGATCGTGGATATGGAAACCCAGGACTCTGAGGATCCGTGGCTTTCGGACGACGATCTGGCCCTGACAACCTCCGCGCAGGACGGGGTGCACTACGCGGTTGTCCGGTCCGGGGAGACTGTGGCTGCCAGCGGCCGCGTTTTTGTGGTGGGCGAGACCGCGGTGTTCGACAAGATCATCACCGAACCGGCCTTCCAGCGGCGTGGACTCGGCAGCTTCATCATGCGGGCACTGGCGGCGCAGGCCTTTGAACATGATGTCCACAGCGGCTTGCTCATGGCGTCTTTGGACGGCCAGAAGCTGTATTCCCACCTGGGCTGGACCACCGTCTCCCGAGTGCTGATGCTTTCGGCATCCCACGACGGGTCCGATCTTTCACTGAGCTAACCCGTGCCCCGGCCTGGCTTGCCCGGTTACCCCGAGGGCGAACCGGGCCTGCTGGTAACTCTCGGGGTGAAACAATATTTGGGTGAACCCCCATGACTCCCTGATTCCTTTGCTGGGCCGCGGCCCGGACCCGGAGCAGTTGCGTCATGTCCGCACCATCCCCGCCCGGGAAGCAGTGCATGAGCAGTGGCCCGGCTGGGTCCACCCTGATCTCGTGGCCGCCTATGGTTCGCTCGGTGTCCACGTGCCCTACCGACACCAGGTTGAAGCGGCGAACATCGCCCACCGCGGGGAGCATGTTGTAGTTGCCACCGGCACCGCCTCCGGGAAGTCGCTCGCCTATCAGTTGCCGGCGCTGGACGCCATCCACCGCTCCGAGCTGCGGGTTCTTGCGGACCCCGGAAAGATCCACGACGACGGCGCGGTCACCCTGTACCTGTCCCCCACGAAGGCCCTCGCGGCCGACCAGCTGAACGCCATCCGGGCCCTGAAACTACCCACAGTCCGGGCAGAAACCTATGACGGCGACACCGACCCGGCATCCCGGCGGTGGATCCGCGACCACGCTAACTTCATCCTGGCGAACCCGGACATGCTGCACTTCGGGATCCTTCCCAACCACGCCTGGTGGGCGGGGTTCTTTCGCCGCCTTCGCTACGTGATCATCGATGAGGCGCACAGCTACCGGGGCGTTTTCGGTTCGCACGTAGCCAACCTGATGCGCCGGCTGCGCCGGATCTGTGCGTACTACGGTGCCGGCTCGGCTTTCCCCGAGCCTGTCTTCATCGCAGCCTCAGCAACCTCGTCCGAACCCGATGTCTCCTTTGCCCGGCTCATCGGTGCACCGGTGAAGGCCGTGTCGGAGGACGGCTCACCGCATGGTGCGACGACAGTGGCGTTCTGGGAACCTGCCCTGACCGAACTCAAGGGCGAGAACGGTGCCAAGGAGCGGCGAACTGCTGTCGCGGAAACCGCGGACCTGCTGGCCAACCTGGTGTCAGCGCAGATCCGCACCATAGCCTTCATCAAGTCCCGGCGCGGGGCGGAGACCATCTCCTCCATCACCAAACGCCTTTTGGACGAGGTCGATCCAAGCCTGCCGCAACGTGTGGCGGCCTACCGTTCCGGCTATCTTCCCGAGGAACGCCGGGCAGTGGAGAAGGCGCTCCGCTCGGGCAGGCTCCTGGGTGTTTCGAGCACCTCCGCCCTGGAACTGGGCATCGATATTTCCGGGCTGGACGCTGTCCTGGTGGCCGGCTGGCCAGGAACCAGGGCCTCACTTTTCCAGCAGATCGGCCGGGCTGGCCGGGCAGGGCAGGACGCCATCGCTGCGTTTGTGGCCAGTGACGATCCGCTGGACACGTTCCTGGTGAACCATCCGGAAGCGATCTTCGACGTCTCGGTGGAAGCTACTGTCTTCGACCCCTCCAATCCGTACGTGCTGGGACCGCATCTGTGCGCGGCTGCAGCCGAACTCCCGCTGGGTGTCGGTGAACTGGACCTGTTCGGGGACACCGCGGAAATGCTGTTGGACCGTCTGGTGGCCCAAGGCTATCTTCGCCGCCGCCCTGCCGGCTGGTTCTGGACCCATTCCCAGAGCGCCGCGGCAATGGTGAATTTGAGGGCCGACGGGGGTGGCCCGGTGAGCATCGTGGATGCTGATACTGGTTCCCTGCTCGGAACGATGGACTCACCCCAGACGCATTACCAGGCGCACACCGGGGCCGTTTACGTTCACCAGGGCGACAGCTACGTGGTGGAGGATCTCAACGAGGACGACCATTGCGTGGTGGTCCGCCGCGCCAATCCCGACTACTACACCACGGCCCGGGATGTGACGCAGGTCGCGGTACTGGAAACCCAGCGCACGGCCACGTGGGGCGACGTTTCGCTTCATTTCGGCGACGTGAAGGTCACCACGCAGGTGGTCTCCTTTCAACGCAAGGCCCTGATTTCCAATGAGATCCTTGGCGAGGAACCGCTCGATCTTGGCGCCAGGGACCTGTTCACCAAGGCAGTGTGGTTCGTGGTGGATAACCGGTCCCTCACCGCCGCCGGACTGATCGAGGCCCAGTTCCCGGGCGCACTGCATGCGGCGGAACACGCAGCAATCGGCCTGCTTCCCCTGGTGGCTTCCAGCGACCGGTGGGATATCGGCGGCGTGTCCACTGCCCTGCATGCCGACACCGGGCTGCCCACCATCTTTGTGTACGACGGGCACCCCGGCGGGGCCGGCTTCGCCGAACGCGGTTTCGACAAGGCCAAGGTATGGCTGGCCGCGACGCGCGACGCCATCAAGGCCTGCGAGTGCGAATCCGGCTGCCCCTCCTGTGTCCAGTCGCCCAAATGCGGAAACAAGAACAACCCGCTGGACAAGGCGGCCGCGGTCACCCTGCTCGATGTCCTGCTCAAGGACGCCACCGAGGCCAGCGCCACGAGCGTGGACGTCCGGCGCTGACGGTCGCCTTCCGTCAGGCCAAGGGCGCGCCGACAGCCGAGGGGAAGCCGGGCGACGAGGGCAGGTTGCGGGCTATGGGGGAGGCCCTGCGCGGGCATGGCCGGTAGCTGCACCCAAGACAGTCCTTTCCGTCAGTTCGGTACGAACCTCAAGAGTGTGCCCCTCCCCCTCCGAGCAGCTGACGATGGCGGCGGCATGCCGGGCAGCTACTTCCGCAGCCACCGTGCAGGGCTCGCCGTCCCTGATGCCGCGTAGGGCGTCGGCCCCGGCGAGCGCAGCAAGATCAGCGGCCGAGGCTGCCCTGCTGGCCATCACGGCGGACTGCGCCAGGAGCAGCAGCAGCGCCATGGCGATCATCACCACCAGGGCCAGTCCCGCGGCCAGGACGGTACCGGAGCCGCGTTCCCGGCCGTCCGTGCCCTGCTCCCTGCGCGTGCGGCGGTCCTTATGCACGGGCATCTTTTTCTGCACAGCATTCCTTCCTGTGTTCGTGCAGCTTGATTGGTGCAGTTGCCCCCTCATCCGGCACCTGCCCCGGCCCTGCCCGCCTGCCGTATGTGCGGGCCTGCTGCTGCCGTTTCACTGCGGGTCGAAGCTCGGGCCGTGAGGGTCCAAGGAATCGACGCCCCCAGTGGGCCGCCTACCCGGTCGGTGACGGTTACACTCAGCCACTCCCCCTCGGCCGCGACAACCGCCGACGCTGACGCGCCCGAGAGGGTCCTGACGATCCTTTCCACCGTTGCGGGACCGTCACCGCGAGCGAGTGCCCTGGCGCCGGCTCGTGCTCCCTCCTCCAAACGCAACTGCGTCACACCGGCCGCGGCACCGGCAAGGAGCATGGCCAGCAACAGCAGGACGGCAGGCAGCGTCACAGCGAACTCTGCGGTGACTGCACCCCGGGCTCCTGCCGCTTGGATGGTGCTCCTGCTGTGCCAGCCCCCTCCTGGCCCGCAATGCCCCAACGCCCCCGAGTTCGTCCGCATGCCCCTCCTGATGCCTGGGCCGGGAGGCAGCCGGAGGAGCATCGCGTCCGGTGCACCGGTCATGGCAGTGCAAGTGCCGTGCGAATCAGATTCAGCAGGAACCCCCGTACTTCCTCGCTGCGAAGGATGAAAACCAACAGCCCGGCAAAGCCGACGGCCGCGAGAGTCGCGATGGCGTACTCAGCGGTGGCCATGCCTGCTTCCGACCCCAGCACCCGCCGGCCCACGGCCGAACGATGGCGGGGAGCAGTTACTCCGGGATAAAGCTCCACGACGTTAGGCAGCAGTGAAGCGGTGCCGGTTTGGTGGGCGTACGTCGAACGGCCGCCTGCCCAGCTTCGTTGTGTTTTCGATCGGGATGCTGCCAGTGCTGCAGTTCCGGCGGCGTAGTGGCGATCCTGGTTGATGGACATGGACTTTCCTTTCTGTGGGCCGGCGGGGTTGCCGGCTTCTTCGACTCTTCCGGGCCCGGCTGCGAGCGATAAGGCCTGCGCCGGCGTAAGTGGAAAAGCCAGGTCTGTTTCCCCGCTGTGGAGGGAAGGAGAATGGGTCTTTTCTGCCGACCGGCACCCGGTTCCGGCTCCGGCTACGATCCGGACGGCACCAGGGCAAGCAGGACGGGTACCACACCCAGGCAGATGAAGGCTGGAAGCGAACACAGCCCCAGCGGGACCACCAGCTTCACGCCCAGCGATGCTGCCCGCTTTTCAGCAGCACGAAACCTTTCGCGACGGAGCCTGGCGGCCTGGGCATAAAGAATTGCCGACGACGGCGCACCTGTCAGTGCCGCAAACCCCAAAGCGTCCCGCAGCTCCAGGATCCCGGGAAGCCGGACAGCTGAACTGCGCCACGCAGTTTCCCAGTCCGCTCCGATCGCGAGCGCCGAAACAACCGGCCGGAGGGACTCCCTGTATTGGCTGGAAGCAGACGCGGACACTAGTTCGAGGGAGCGCCCAATTCCGGACCCGGCGTCCAGCATGGCGGCCACAAGTTCGAGCATCATGGCGGTGTCCCTCAAGCCATCGGGACCGGCCCGGTTCCGGCGCCAACCATCCGTGCCCGGTGGATCTTCTCCGGACACCTCGGCACCAGCCGATGACAGGTTAATCAGCCGCTTCCGTGCACCGCCTTTGCCAGGACTCAGGAGCCACGCTGCCGCGGACATCGTGAAGAAGAGAGCAATGGCCACAACAGCAGCTTCGGTCATGGCACTCCCGCCCCGGCTGCCGCTGCCACCAGCTTTGCGGACCACACCCTGCCCGCAACGGTCAGCACCATCCCGGCAGCCAGTGCTGCGAGCCCCAGCGGAGTGCCCAGCAGTATGGCCAGCGGGTCCACACCAAGGGCGATTCCCAGGCCCAGCCCCATCAGGGGAAGCCAGGTCAACAGACTGACCGTAGCCCTGGGCCCCGCCAGGGCTGTCTGGCGGGCGGCGTCGGCGTCGTCCTCCACTTCGAGCTGCGCCGCGAACCTGGTGAGCACGTCGGCCAGAGGGCAGCCGCTTGCTTCTGCGATGTCAAAGCACGCGGCCAGTTCCGACCAAATCCGGAACTCCCTGTCGGGCCGCGGGAAGGCTGCCGGCAGTGAGCGGCGGACCGCCTCCGAAACGGGAGTCCCGGTGCTGGCAGCGGCACGGGCTGCAGCCAGCAGAACGACCGACCCTCCGCTCAGGCCGCTGGCGTTCAAGCCTCCCGCTGCTGTATGCAGCCCATCAGGGATTGATGTTGGCCGCGGGCCGGAACCTGGCCGCGAGGCAGTCGGGCCGGACGGGTTCCCCGCGCCAGCGCCGTACACAAACCACAGCTCGTCCCATAGCCGGGCAGGAGTTCGCCCGCCTTTAAGCAGTGCGGCCAGTTGCTGAACCACCAGGGTCATGGGTACAGGGGACCCTGAGATTGCCGCTTTCCTGCTGCCGGGCCTGACCCGCCGGAACAGGCGAGCCCAATGACTGGCTGCTGCTGAGGGAGCGCAGCCGCCGGCGGAGCGGCGGAGTCTCGCCGCCGCTCCCCTGGGCGGGCGAAGAATAAGTACCGCAGCCAGCATCAGGGCGGCCGCAAGGAAAACCGTCACAGGACAGCCTCCGGTTCGAGGCCAAGCCGGCTGGCAAGGGTGTGCCATGCCGGACCTGGAACGGCCGTACCCTCTGGTGCCTCCAGGGCGGACAGAACCCGCAGGCCCTCCGGGCCGTCAGCAATGATTCCAATGCAAGTCACTTCCCTGCTGCGGTTGGTCCTTTCGACATGGATCACCACGTCAAGGGCACTGGCTGCCTGAAGCTGAACCCCCTCCGGACTCAACCCGGCGAGCGCACCAAGTGCCGTGAGCCGGGCAGGAACCGCCGAAGCGGTATTTGCATGGATGGTTCCGCCCCCTCCGCTGTGGCCGGTATTCATTGCTGTCAGCAATTCGCGTACCTCGGCGCCGCGGCACTCCCCGACCACCAGCCGGTCCGGCCGCATGCGCAGGGCCTGCCGGACAAGCTCGCCCAGGTCCACCTGCCCGCCGCCTTCCAGGTTTCCGTGCCGGGATTCGAGGCAGACCACATGCGGATGGACGGGGTTTAGTTCGGATGCATCCTCAATGAGGACCAGCCGCTCCTGCGGGGCGCAGAGTCCCAGCAAGGTGGACAGCAACGTGGTCTTGCCGGAACCGGTGGCCCCACTGATCAGAAAGCTCAGCCTGAGTTCCAGCACCTTCTCCAGGACTTCCCTGATAAGGGGGCCGAACATGCCGGCGCCCTGCAACTCGTCCAGGGTGAAGACCCGCTCACGGCGGATTCGAATGCTGAGCAACGTTCCTGTGGTGGACACCGGCGGCAGCACGGCATGGACGCGGTAGCCGCCCTGCAGCCGCACATCCACGCAGGGCGAACCGTCGTCCAGGCGGCGCCCTCCGGCCGCCACCAGCCTGCAGGCAAGCGCCCGTAACTGGGTCTCGTCGGTGAAAGCCGCAGGGACGCGTTCAATGCCCCGGCCGCGGTCCAGCCAGACGGAATCCGGGGCATTGACGAAGATGTCCGTCACTGCGGGATCCCGGGTGAGCTCCTGCAGGGGACCCAGCCCGTTCAGCTCCGCGCTGATCCGCTCCACCGCCGCGAGTGACCCCGCCGTACCCAGCAGCTTGCCGGTGGCCTGCACCGCAGCCGCCACGCGGGAGGGAGTGACCGCCCCGGCCTCCGCCATCATGGATTCCCGGACCGATTCCAGCAGTCCCGAGTCCACCGGAAGGCGGGCATCCCGGCGCGGGTCACGGCGCTGGTTTTCGATGTTCCGGGCCCGCCGCCGCAGGCCGTCCACCGGCCCCGCTGCCTCCGGGGAAGGCTGCTGTTTCATCCGAGCTCGCCTGCCGGCAGGTCGTCCCCCAGGGAATCGAGCACGGAGGCAGCAAAATGCCTCACGCTCCGCCGCCTGCCGAGGTCCAGGAGGCGGCCGGACTCCATGGCCGCACTGACACCGCGGAGGTCAGGAACACGGCCCTGCACGGTAAGCCCGATGGCCTCGGCAAGGAGGGGGCCATCCAGTGCCGCCCCTGGCCTGCCCCGCAACAGAAGCGCAGCTTCAATGGGTGGAAACTCCTGTAGCAGGCGCACGGCTGCGACCGCAGCCTTCAGCTGCGCCGGCACCACCATCATGATGCGGTCGCAGTCCCACGCATAAGCCTGCAACGGACCGGCGCCCCGGCCAATGTCCACGACCACCAACTCATACCCCCGGCGCGCGGCATCCAGCACCCCCGTGGTGGTTGCCGCTGCTACCTGAACGGGTTGTTCCCGGCTGGCGGGCCAGGACAGGAAGGAGAATCCCGCCGCGACAGGCAGCGAATCGGAGAGCTGGCCGGGATCGATGCTGCCGCGGGCTTCAGAAAGATCGGGCCAGCGGAGGCCCGGGCTCTCTTCTGCAGCGATGGCCAGTTCCAGCCCGCCGCCCCAGGGGTCACCGTCAACAAGCAGTACCCGGGCTCCCAGACCGGCGGCCGCCTGCGCTATCCAGATAGCGGCCGTGGTGGCTCCGGCCCCGCCGCATCCGCCGGTGATGCCCAGGATGAGTCCGCCAGGGCCCGGGGACCGGGAGCGGCTGAGGTGGTCGGCGAGCCAGGCTGCGGCATCCGGCAGCACGGCCACCCTCTCCGCGCCGAGGGCCGCCGCCAGGTGCCACAGGCTGTCACCTTCACCATCCAGCCCCACCAGGACGGCTGGTGCCCGCCGCCGGGGCGGCAGTTCACGGATGTCACTCCCCACCAGAACTGCCGCTGCGCCGTCCCAGTACCGGCCGCCCTCAAGCGCATCGGCCACCACGCGAAGGTGGGCTCCGGCTGCGGCGACAATACGCTCCACTTCGGCCTGCAGGAAGGCGGAGGAGGTCACCAGGAGCACCTCTTCCGCGCCATCCGGCAGCCAGGAGTCTCCGCTCCCTCCCGGATTGGCGCCGTAAGCCGCTCCGCCCGGGGGTCCCGGCGGGAGTTCACCAGCACCCCGCCGGGACGGCGGCGCGGACCGGCCGGGATCGGAGTGGGAGGGGGTCAGCTGGTGCCTGCTCATGGAGCCACTGTGCGCCATGGTTCAGAAGGGCTGAAGGGAACAGGACTGTATGTGGACAACGCCCGTTCCAACCGCCCTGTGCAGGAAGAGTGGTCCGGAATAAGAGCCGTCAAAGACAAGGCAGAATTGGACCATGTACTTCCTGCTTGCCGCCCACCCCCAGGGCGCGGTCCTGCAGGAACTCACACAGGCCGGCCACCCCCATCCGTCCAACCCCGAACCCCGGCCTGTCAGCGCAACCGAACTGGCCGCCGTCGTACGCGCTCTGGAACGCCGGCCGCAGGGCGAGCCGCCACCACGCTGGATCTGGCACCGGACCCAGGACTGGTACCCGTCCCTGCTGGCTGCCGGGGTGGAACTGGACCGGTGCTACGACCTGGGTCTGTGCGGAAGCATCCTGGCCCACTCGCAGTTCACCGCCCACAGTGACTATGCGCTGAACTCGGACAAGGCAACGCCTGATGACCCGCAGCAGCCGCCCCGGGTCCTGCAGCCGCCTCCGCCGCCCCCTGAACAGGACGCACTTTTCGACGATCCGGAAACCGGCCTCGCGCCGCGGCACACCCTGGAGGACCTCCGGGAGGAATACGCCGCGCAACAGGTGGCCCTGGCATCCGTCAGCCTTGAGGAGAACCGGCGCAACCGGCTGCAGCTTCTTCTGGCCGCAGAATCGGCCAGCGCAATGATCGCCGCCGAAATGCAGCACGCCGGGGTCCCCTGGCGGGAGGACCTGCACGAGGAGATCCTGGCCGATTACCTCGGCCCACGCCCACCCATGGGCCACCGGCCGGCAAAACTTGAGTCGTTGAACCTGGAGCTGCGCGGCCTCCTGAATGCGCCCACACTGAATCCGGATTCCCCGCAGGACCTGATGCGGGCCCTGCATCGAAACGGAATCGAGGTAAAAAGCACCCGGCAGTGGGAGCTGAAGGAATCGCAGCACCCCGCCATCGCCCCGCTCCTGGCCTACAAAAAGCTTTCGCGCCTTCACGCAGCCAATGGCTGGGCCTGGCTTGATGCGTGGGTGGCCGGCGGCCGGTTCCGCCCTGAATATGTGGTGGGCGGAGTCGTTTCAGGCCGCTGGGCCTCCAGGGGCGGCGGCGCCCTGCAAATTCCGCGCCAGATCCGCGGCGCCGTCCACGCCGACCCCGGGTACAAACTGATCGTCGCGGACGCTTCGCAGCTCGAGCCCCGTGTCCTGGTGGCGCTCGCCAAGGACTCCACCATGGCTGAGGCGGCCCGGGACAAGGACCTTTACGCGGGCATTGCCGCCAAGGGGTTCGGCGGCGATCGGGCAAAAGCGAAAATGGCGCTGCTGGGGGCCATGTACGGAGCCACCTCAGGTGAGGCAGGGCGGCTCATGCCACAGCTCGCCAGGACCTATCCCCGGGCCGTGGACTTCGTGGAACGTGCCGCCCGCGCCGGCGAGTCCGGCGGAACGGTCACCACACGGCTGGGCCGCAGCAGCCCGCCGCCGTCGGACGGTTGGCTTCAGAGCCAGCGCTCGTCGTCGGCGGAGGAGCAGCGCCGGGCGGAATCGATCGCCCGTTCCAGGGGGCGCTTTACCCGCAACTTCGTGGTGCAGGGCTCGGCGGCGGACTGGGCTGCGTGCTGGCTTGCGGAATTACGACGGCGGCTGCGGACGTTGGGCGGGGAGGGTTCGGGCCGGGCGGAACTGGTTTTCTTCCTCCACGACGAGGTGATGGTCCACGCGCCGGAGCACCTGGTGGATGTCGGCATCAAGGCGATCGAGGACGCCGCCAGCGCCGCCAAGGAACTGCTGTTCGGGCCGATCCCCGTGGAGTTTCCGGTGAGTGTGGCCGTGGTTGATTCCTATGACCACGCAAAGTAGGACCTCCTGCGGCGGGCGTCCCCAGAGCCTTGCACCGCGACATTTTGTCGAGAAATGTAACCTACCCGGCAGTAGCTCGCAGGGGCACGGTGACGCGGGTTACAGTCTTGTGGTGACTGAAACAGATCGGTCCACAGGTTGATGCAACGACGCACACCAAGGGGAGGTCCGGCATATGGCGGGCAGGTTTGAAATACATCGGGTAGGGGACGAATCGTACCGGCTTCGGCTGACGGACGCGGACGGCAACATCGTTGCCGTCTCACCAAACTTCAAGTCCCTCAACACATTAGTGGAGGGCATTAACGCAATGCGGGAAAATGCAGCAACCGGCATCGTGGTGGATCTCCGCCACCAGCAGGCGTAACACGCGCCCGGACGAAGGACGACCGGCACCGCGAGACCAGGCAAGCAGCAGTCAGACACCCATCGGATGGACCCGGCTCCGGTCCCAGGGCACAGCCCAGCCGAGCTGTTCAAAAAGTCCATTCAGGACAATTCCCGTGAACCCCCAGACCACCACGCCGTTAACGGTGAAAGCCGGGCTGTCGAAAGTACGCCCGGCGCGGTGGACCGTGGCCATGACCCTGTTGTCCGGGTCCAGCAGGTCCCGGACAGGGATCCGGAACACCTGGGCCGATTCAGCGTAATCCACCACCCTGATGGGCGATGGCGAGCGCCACCACCCGAGCACGGGGGTGACAAGGAAATTGCTGTGCGCCAGGCCCAGCTCCTGCAGGGTGCCAAGGACCTCAACACCGTCCGCGTCCAGGCCTGTTTCTTCCTCCGCTTCACGTAACGCTGCCTGGACCGGCGTTTCCCGGGCATCAATGCTGCCGCCCGGAAACGCCACCTGCCCGGGGTGGGATCCCAGGGTGTGGGCGCGCTCCAACAGCAGGACATCAAGGTCTGCCGGTGCCAGCGGTTTGCCGGAAACGGCCGGAACGTCATCCAGCGCACCGAACAGCATCAGGACCGCAGCCTTCCGCGCACGTTGCGCATCCACGGTGAGGGCTGCCCAGAGCGGGTCAGGGGAGGCAGCGGAGCCGGACTCCGCCCTGCGCGCTAACCCGATCAGGTCCTCGCGGGCGCTCACGGTGTCCTCTTTTGGGATGCCATCCTGATTTCGGCTGCCCTGTGCGTTTCCGCCAGCAGTTGTGCGAGCAGGGCTTCGTTGCCTGGCGCGAGTTCGTACTTCAGCAGCTTGGCTGCCTTGACGGGATCCGTCTCGCCTAAACCGTAGCTGGGGCACCAGTTCGCGACGGGGCAGGCCCCGCACGCCGGTTTCCGGGAGTGGCACACCCGCCGCCCGTGGAACACCACCCGGTGGGACAACATGGTCCAGTCCCGCTTGTCGAAAAGCTCGGCGACGTCATACTCGATCTGGACCGGGTCCTCGGACTGGGTCCAGCCGAACCGGCGGGCGAGGCGGCCAAAGTGCGTGTCCACCGTAATGCCGGGGATTCCGAAGGCGTTGCCAAGCACCACGTTAGCGGTCTTCCGGCCCACGCCCGGCAGCGTCACCAGGTCCTCCAGACGCCCGGGCACCACGCCGTTGTACTCGTCCACCAGCCTGGTACACAGGGCGATGAGGCTCCGGGTCTTCGCCCGGAAGAACCCGGTGGGCTTGATGATGTCCTCGATCGCCGCAGGATCCGCCTCGGCCATGGAGCGCGGGTCCGGATAGGCGGCGAACAGCAGCGGACTGATCTGGTTAACGGTCACGTCGGTGGTCTGCGCTGACAGAACCGTGGCCACCAGCAGTTCAAAAGGGTTGCGGAAATCAAGCTCCGCGTGGGCGTAGGGGTACTTCTCGGCCAAAGCCCTGTTGATGCGCCTCGCCCGCCGCTTCAGCCCCAGCATGGACTCCGGTGACACCACGGGCATGCCTGCAGCTTGGCCGGCGGGAGCCACTCCGCCGGCCTTGGAAGCCCGGGGCGGGGCCATGGGCTAGCCGCGCTCGATATTGCTCAGGTCCCGCAGCACGCCTAGCCGTCCGTCGGTGTGCTGGACCAGGAACTCATGCCCGCGATCCTCGAGGGCAAGAACCCAGCCGCCCGGTTCAATGACGAACGCAGGTGCCCCGGTACGGGGATCGAAGGCGGTCCGGTGCTGGGCCACGGCAAACCAGAAAGCCTCATGGATGGGCTGTTCCTCTGATTCCTCCGGCCGGCTCGCCGGATCCACTGTGGCCCCGATCGGCTCCTGGGCACGGACCTGCTGGTGCACGGCCGTGGCGGCGGGCGGCTCCCACGTGCCCTGGGCCGAAGCCCCCTCGGGGACGCCGGTGTCGTGATGCAGCGCAGCCGAGGAACCACTGGCTCCGGCACCCCTCACCGGCACCTCCCCGGCCTGTGTCTCTTCCGCGGCGGGCGCCGGGGCGGGGCGTACGACGTCGGCTGCCTGGGTGGGCGGGCCGGCGTCACCTTCCGGAGCGCGGTCGGAAACTTCGGGGGCGGTGGAGACGGGACCGCCCGCAGCGGGCCCGCCGGCCGCAGTAACGCCGGCGGTTGGGACAGCAG
Source organism: Arthrobacter sp. Z1-9 (assembly GCF_054792695.1). Taxonomy (NCBI): domain Bacteria; kingdom Bacillati; phylum Actinomycetota; class Actinomycetes; order Micrococcales; family Micrococcaceae; genus Arthrobacter; species Arthrobacter sp. Z1-9. The sequence goes on from NZ_CP096456.1 coordinate 3,491,428, forward strand.
CAGTGGCGGGTGAATGGGGCGCGGCTGCCGAGGGAACCGCGGCTGCCGCCGGCGCCTGGTGCGAGGCTCCGGGCTGAACCGCCGAGGACCCGGCCCCGGCGCCGCCGAACAGCTTGCCGCCGGCAGCGCCCAGCAGCTTCCCCGCCCCGGACTTGGGGGCGGAAGCGGACTCTGCCTGGCGATCGTCTGCCTTGCCGGACTCGGCCTTCGGCGGTATGGGCGCCCGCGGCTTCTGTACTGGAACGGCAGCTTCCCGGGCCACCACATGCGCCGGGGCTTCCACGCGGCCCTGGAAATCCGGAGAGATGTACGGAAGGAACCGGCCAAGGACGGTCACGGCGAACAGCACTACTGCGCCGATGAGGCCCGCCAGAAGGCTGGGAACGTAGGCTCCCGCCACAGAGAGGAAGAAGAAGGCGACAGCCAACGAGGCCACCACGGAGGCGAACTGGTCGATGGACAGCGAACCAATCCGGATCTTTGTGCCCGGCGCCAGCCTCCGCGCAGCGAAGAGTGCGCTCACGGCCAACGGCAGGACGATGCCCAGTCCCAGGAAGAAAAGGTTGTTCAGGTTCCAGAGGTTGTAGCGCCCGCCGAACATCGGGAGCAGCGAAGCGACGAACAGGATGAGGGTAGCCGCAAACACGGACAGGTCCCGGATGGTGAATGGACCGAGCACGGCCTCGTGGGCGTTCGCGCCCTTGGCTGAGGTCGTATCCTGCCGGGCTTCCCCGGCCGTCGGAGCGGTGGTGCCCCCGGAGCCTGCCTCCGTGTCCGGGCCGGTTTTCTGGCCGAAGCTCTGCTGGTTCATTCTGTTCTCCTTAGCGTGGCGGCACGGGGGCTGTGGCCCGAAACCGTGCCGTCTGACAGCGGTTCCGGCCCGTCCCGGGCTCTTGCCGAGCCCGGGAAGGACGGTCCGCCGTGAAGTCACAATCCCATCTCAGCCTAGTCAACAGCCTGACTGATCACTAGCTGGGCACGTCGCCTTACGGCCACCGCGGGCCTCGCCTGCAGCCATTCATCGCTTAATAAATGCCGTTCGCGGGCTCGTCTGTGACACCGCACACATGCGCCGGCCGGCACGCATTAGTCTTGATTCCGGAACAGCTCTTTGCGGAAGACCGTGACCAGCCGGTGCCCGACGTCGTGCAGGCGGCGGAGCCCGGCCGGGAGCGGATCCCCGCGCAGCAAAGATCGATGAATGATGAGGTTCACATGTCCCAGGACACTTCAAGCTCCACCTCCGCTGCCCCCTCAGGCTCGGGGCACGGCGGCCAGCAGGGCGATGCCTTTGAAAACCTGCTGCACGAGACCAGGGCGTTTCCACCGTCGCCCGAATTCGCCGCTGACGCCGTTGTCACCGCCGGGGAGTATGAAGAGGCCGACGCCGACCGTCCCGCATTCTGGGCCCGGCAGGCCCGTGAGCTGCTGACCTGGAGCAAGGACTTTGACCAGGCGCTGGACTGGTCGAACCCGCCGTTCGCGAAATGGTTCGTGGGCGGGGAAGTCAATGCCGCCTACAACGCCCTGGACCGGCATGTTGAGAACGGACGCGGCGACCGGGTAGCCATCTACTTCGAGGGCGAACCCGGCGACACCCGTACCTATACCTACGCCCAGCTGACTGAAGAGGTGAAGAAGGCCGCCAACGCCTTCGAATCCCTCGGCGTCGTCAAGGGCGACCGCGTTGCCGTGTACCTGCCGATGATCCCCGAAGCCGTCATCACCCTGCTCGCCTGCGCCCGCATCGGCGCCGTGCACTCCGTGGTGTTCGGCGGCTTCTCCGCCGACGCGCTGCGATCCCGCATCGAGGACGCCGAAGCCAAACTCGTGGTAACCGCTGACGGCACCTACCGCCGCGGCAAGCCCAGCGCCCTCAAAACAGCCGTTGACGAAGCCCTTGCCAACGACGGCCACACCGTCCAGAACGTGGTGGTGGTCAAGCGCAACGGCCAGGACGTGGACTGGCACGAGGGCCGGGACCACTGGTGGGCCGACACCGTGGACGCCGCCTCCACCGAGCACACCGCGGTGGGCCACGATTCCGAGCACCCGCTGTTCATCCTCTACACCTCCGGCACCACCGGCAGGCCCAAGGGCATCCTGCACACCACCGGCGGGTACCTCACCCAGACCGCCTACACGCACAAGGCAGTGTTCGACCTGCACCCGGAAACGGACGTGTACTGGTGCACGGCCGACGTCGGCTGGGTCACCGGCCACTCCTACGTCACCTACGCCCCGCTCATCAACGGCGCCACGCAGGTGATGTACGAAGGCACCCCGGACTCCCCGCACCAGGGCCGCTGGTGGGAGATCATCGAAAAGTACAAGGTGTCCATCCTCTACACCGCCCCCACCGCCATCCGGACGTTTATGAAGTGGGGCCGGGAAATCCCGGACAAGTACGACCTGTCCTCCCTCCGCGTCCTCGGCTCGGTGGGCGAACCCATCAACCCCGAGGCCTGGATGTGGTACCGGAAGGTCATCGGCGGGGACCGGACCCCCATCGTGGACACCTGGTGGCAGACCGAAACCGGCGCGCAGATGATCGCCCCGCTCCCAGGCGTCACCGCCACCAAGCCGGGCTCGGCTCAGGTCCCGCTGCCCGGCATCGCCGTGGACGTGGTGGACGAGATGGGCGAATCCGTGCCCGACGGCCACGGCGGGTTCCTGGTGATCCGCGAACCGTGGCCGGCCATGCTGCGCGGCATCTGGGGCGACCCGGAACGGTTCAAGGACACCTACTGGTCCCGCTTTGAAAACATGTACTTTGCCGGGGACGGGGCCAAGAAGGACGAGGACGGCGACATCTGGCTCCTGGGCCGGGTGGATGACGTGATGAACGTGTCCGGGCACCGGCTCTCCACCACCGAAATCGAATCCGCCCTGGTATCCCACCCCGCGGTGGCGGAGGCCGCCGTCGTGGGTGCAGCTGACGAGACCACCGGCCAGGCCGTCGTCGCGTTCGTGATCCTGCGCGGCGACGCCGTGGATTCCGGCGATGACATTGTCCAGGAACTCCGGAACCACGTGGGCAAGGAGATCGGCCCCATCGCCAAACCGAAGAACATCCTGGTGGTCCCCGAGCTGCCGAAGACCCGCTCGGGCAAGATCATGCGCCGCCTGCTCAAGGACGTCGCAGAAGGCCGCGACCCCGGCGACGCCACCACCCTGTCCGACCCCACGATCATGCAGCAGATCGCACAGTCGCTGAGAAAATAAAAGAAAGGCGGGCAGCCGGGAGGCCACCTACGAGGCACACGCCACGAGGCGTTCCCGGCCCTGCCTGCGAGAAAGCTGACGGGTGGGAGTTATCCGGAAGCGTGCGTCAAAGCGAGGAACGAGCAGCACGCGGAGGATGAGTCCCACCCGTCAGCGTAGTGGGCACCCTAAACTGGGAGCAGCCAACGCTCCCTGCCCAAAGGAACCGCCCAGATGCTAGCCGTCGCACGCCACCAGGCTATTTTGGACGCTCTTCAGCGGGAACGGGTTGTCCGGGTCTCGGACCTGGCCCACCAGCTGGGGGTGTCCCTCATGACCGTGCGGCGCGACATCGAAGTGCTGGAGGAGGGCGGCCGCCTCGAGCGCATCCACGGCGGCGCAAAAATTCCGGGCGACACCAGCACCCACGAGCCCGGCTTCGACCTCAAATCCACCCAGCTGACGGCCGAGAAGCGGGCCATTGCGGTGGAAGCTGCCGGACTGGTGCAGGAAGGCATGGCCGTGGGGCTCAGCGCCGGAACCACCACCTGGGCGCTGGCCAAGGAACTCACCAACGGGCCCCGGATCACGGTGGTCACCAACTCGGTGCGTATCGCCGACCTGTTCCATCACGGTGCGTCCGCCGGTTCCGCCCGGTTCGCCTCCACGGTGATCCTGATCGGCGGTGAGCGCACGCCGTCGGACGCTTTGGTGGGTCCCATCGCCACGGGCGCGCTGAAGCAGCTTCACCTGGACGTGCTGTTCCTTGGCGTTCACGGCATGGACGCAGCAGCAGGGTTCACCACACCGAACCTGCTGGAAGCCGAGACGGACCGCGCCTTCGTGGCGGCCGCGCGCAAAACCGTGGTGCTGGCCGACCATACCAAATGGGGATTGTTGGGCATCAGTTCCATCGCCTCGCTGGAGGAAGTGGATGAGGTCATCAGTGATCCCGGCCTTGGCGCGGAGGCACAGCGCATCCTCCAGGAGCGGGTGGGCCGGCTGCGGCTCGCACCCCTCCAGTAGCAGCCTTCAGGCGCAAACTTAGGGGCAGCCGCAGGATTGCCTGACATGCAGGGTGGTGTCGAAGATCCGGTGCCGGGGCTTCTCGCCGCGGCTGGCTCCCACCAGTGCTGCTACCGCGGCTTCCGCCATAACGGCAACCGGCTGTTCCACCGTGGTCAGCGGAGGCCATGAGTATTCAGACTCCGCGGAACCGTCAAAGGATGCCACCGCGATATCGCCGGGGATGGCCAGCCCTGCTTCATGGACTGCCCGCAACAGGCCGATAGCCTGCATGTCCGAGGTGGCGAAAATGGCCGTGGGCCGGTTGACGGACGCGAGCAGCCGCTGGCCGGCAATATAACCGCCGGGCCGGGTAAATGCGCTGTACACGATCGGCCCCTCGGGCAGGCCGGCATCCTGCAAGGCGTCCCGCCAACCCACTTCACGGCCGTCAGTGGTGCCGGAGACGTTGGTGCCCATGGCCAGGCCGATATTCCTGTGGCCGTGGCCAATCAGGTGTTCCACAGCGATCCGGGCTCCCGCTGCGAGATCCACCCCAATGCTGTTGAAACCTGGCGCGTCCCGTTCCTGGTTTAGCAGGACCGAGGGGATGTCCGCCGTTTCCAGGACCTCCAGGTCGGGTTCAAAGAGGACACTGGCGAGCAGCACACCGTCCACCTGCCTGGCGGCAAGGTTGCGGATGTTCCGCCGCTCCTTGGCCAGGTTTCCGTCCGAGTTGCTGAGCACCAGGGCGTACCCCAGTGCTGCAGCGGCATCCTCCACGGCGTGGGAGAACAGGGAGAAGAAGGGGTTGGAGATATCCGGAACCACGAGCCCCAGGGTCTCGCTGGAGCCCAGCTTGAGCGCCCGGGCCGCTGCATTGGGACGGTAGCCCAGGACGCGGATGGCATCCTGCACCTTGGCTTCGGTGGCCGGCGCCACCTTCTTGGGCCCGCCGTTGACAACATAACTGACGACGGCGGTGCTCACGCCGGCGTATCGCGCCACGTCCTTGCGGGTCACCGGGCCCCGTGTGGCCTGCACGGACGGAGTAGTCATGCTGTCCATGTTAGGTACAAGTACCCGGCGCATCGCCGAAGTCACGGATGGGAAGCCGTGCGCCGTTTTGCAAAGCCGACTGGTGGGCCACGATCCCGGGGGGGGTAAAGCGGGCGGCCACCCAGGCGTTCACGGGAGGAAGGCTACCGCTGTTGACGGCGGTCACGAAGTCGTCCACGAGGAAGTGGTGGCTTCCTTCATGGCCGTTGGGTGCGCCGCGGAACTCCTCCGGAAGCCGCTCCGGATCGTGGACGGGGGCCAGCCCGGAAACGAAGGCGTCCCTCAGCTCAACTGCAACGTTGGCCAGGGAAGGGTCGTCCAAGGAAATGCTGGGACGGGTTTCCAGCTGCTCCGAGATGTCGTGGACGTCCACCTTGTCCTGCCAGACGGTGACTTTAGCCAGTTGTTCGAAGCTTGCCTCGGTCCCGAAGAACCGGAACCGGGATTCGCGGATGTGTGAGGGGTACCCCACACGGCGCATCTCGTTGGTGCGCATCACGCCGCCGTCGTTCAGTTCAAAAAGGGCTGTGGCATTGGAGAAGTCGTTGCCGAACATGCTGACGTCTTTGTCGAAGACGCCGTCGTCGCGGTCATCCCGGACCCCGACGCAGCTGACGCTGACCGCGTGCGCGGGAACCGCACCCAGCACTCCCCCCAGGGCGTGGGTGGGATACAGCATTGGCGGGTAGCTGGCGGTTTCCTTCCAGCGGTCACCTCCGCTGTATTGGTACGCCTCGTAGAAGCCCAAATCCATGTCGTGGACGTAGTCGCCCTCTGTATAGAAAATCCTGCCGAACTTTCCGGCGGCATGCTGCTTGCGCGCATATACCGTGGCCGGGTTGTAGTAGCTGGTCTCCCCCATCATGTACACCAGGCCGGTGTCCCGGACAGCTTCGATGATGCGGGCAATTTCCTCCTCGGAGACTGCCATGGGAACGGCCGAGTACACGTGCTTTCCGGCCCGCAGTGCCTGCTCCACCAAGGGACCGTGGGTCCACCGCTGGGTGAAGATGGCCACCGCGTCGACGTCGGAGGCCAGCAGGTCCTCAAAGCTCGCCATCGATCCGGTCAGGTGGTATCGGGCCGCTGTCTCCTCGGCGCGTTCCGGCAGTTCGTCCACCATGTGCACCGCGCTCACGCCGGGATGGAGATTGAAGAGATGGGCGAACTGGCTGCCGAATTGTCCGGCGCCTACTACGCCGATTGAGAACGTCATTGTCTGCCTTCCGTAAAGGTGTGGGGAGGCGACGGGCAAGCGCTGTCCCCCAAAAGGCCAGTGTGGCTGGCGCTTCTACTCGAGTCAACAGGACAACTGAATGGGCAAAAGCCGCCAGAGCACTGGAGGGGCAGGCTCTTGCCAGCCCATATCTACTCGTGTAGATTCTTCTTCAGTTGTTACCCCCATCACAGTCAGGAAGGGTCGAAGATGACCACCCTTGCCAAACCCTCGAGATCCGCTTTGCCGGTCTCGGCGTCCTCCCCCAGGCCGCAGGGCAGCCACCGCCGGTTCGGGGACCTCAAGATCGCTCTGCTTTTCATCGCCCCGGCAATGATCGGGTTCATCGTTTTCTATGTCGTGCCGACCATCCGCGGCTTGTACCTCAGCTTCACGGAGTACAGCATCCTCGGTGATCCGGAATGGATCGGTTTGGACAACTACACGGCCATCGCCAAGGACCCGCTGTTCTGGAACTCCCTGGCCGTCACCGGGCAGTACGTCTTCATCAACATCGTGGTCCAGACGGCCTTGGCCCTGGGCCTGGCCCTGTTGATGCACAAGGTTGCAAAGTCCACCCTGATCCGCGGCGCCCTCCTGCTGCCCTGGATGATGTCAAACGTCATCGCAGCACTGCTGTGGTTCTGGATGCTCGACTACCAGATCGGCGTCGTCAACCAGTTCATCGAATGGGCCGGCCTCCCCCGCGTCGCGTTCTTTGGAAGCGAGGAGTGGGCCATCCCCACCCAGGCCCTGATTAACACCTGGCGCCACATGGGCTACACGGCCCTGCTCATCTTCGCGGGCATGCAGGCGATCCCGGGCCACCTTTATGAAGTAGCCAAACTTGACGGCGCTTCACCGTTCCAGACCTTCCGCAAGATCACTATTCCGCTGCTGCGGCCGGTACTGGTCCTTGTCCTTGTTGTCACGGTCATCGGCTCGTTTCAGGTTTTCGACACCGTTTCGGTCACCACCGGCGGCGGGCCGGTCAACGCCACCCGCGTCATCCAGTACTACATCTACCAGCGCGCCTTCACCGAGTCGGACTTCGGCTACGGATCCGCAATTGCAGTCATTCTCTTCCTCATCCTCGCCCTGGTGGCCTTCATCCAGATGAAGTTCCTCAAGGGCAACGAGTCGGACCTGGACTAGGAGCCCCGCATGACCACCACCACGAGCCGCGCACCGCTGCCGGCCGCAACCCGCCGCCGTCGTCCCTTCAACCCTCGCCGCGCGGGTGCCTGGGCCCTTCTGGTCCTTGCCATCGCTGTCTCCGTCCTCCCCTTCCTCTGGGTGCTGCGCACGGCACTGTCCACCAACGCGGCACTGGCCTCGAATTCAACAAGCCTGCTGCCAGCGGAATTCACCTTCGGCGCCTTTATGCGGGTGTTCGGGCTGCAGAGCCCGGCCGACGCCGTCGCGGAGGGCGGCTCCGGTGCCGCGATCGATTTCTGGCTCTACCTGCGGAACTCCATTATCTTCTCCTCCATCACCACTGCCGGGGCCGTGTTCTTCAGCGCGATGGCTGCCTACGCTTTTGCCCGCCTGCGCTGGAAGGGCCGGAACGTAGTGTTCAGCCTCTTTCTGGGAACCATGCTGGTCCCGCCGATCTTCACGGCCCTGCCCAATTTCCTGCTGATCAAGAACCTGGACCTGCTCAACACAATGCTCGGCATGGTCCTGCCGTATCTCTTTATGACCCCGTTCGCCATCTTCTTCCTGCGGCAGTTCTTCCTGAACATGTCCCGCGAAGTGGAAGAGGCGGCAATGCTCGACGGCGCCAAGCACCTGCGCATCTTCTTCCAGATCATCCTCCCTAACGCCGCGGCACCCCTCGCCACGCTCGCATTGCTTACGTTTATCGGCCAGTGGAACGAGTACTTCTGGCCCCTGCTGGTGGGATCCCAGGATGACGTCCGCGTACTCCAGGTGGGGCTCGGCGTCTTCAAGTCCCAGTCCCCGCAAGGGGCACCTGACTGGTCCGGACTGATGGCAGCAACCCTCATCTCCGCCCTGCCGGTGCTGATCCTGTTCGCCGCCTTCGGCAAAAAGATCGTCAACTCCATCGGTTTCTCCGGCATCAAATAAGCACCCCTTCTCCCCATTACTCCCTGCGCTCCATCCCATTCCCGAACGGAAAGTAGAACCATGAAGAAATCCCTCGGCGCCGTTGCCGTCGCCGCAGCTGTCACGCTCTCCCTGTCCGCGTGCAGCGGATCCTCCTCTGAAGAAGCCGCCAAGGGCGAGATCAGCTACTGGCTGTGGGACGCCAACCAGCTCCCCGCGTACCAGCAGTGCGCTGACGACTTCGCGAAGGCCAACCCGGACATCACTGTCAAGATCACCCAGCGCGGCTGGGACGACTACTGGAGCACCCTCACCAACGGCTTCGTTGGCGGCACCGCCCCGGACGTCTTCACCAACCACCTGGGACGCTACGGCGAGCTGGCCGAAAACAAGCAACTGCTGCCCATCGACGACGCCGTTGAGAAGGACAACGTGGACCTGACCGCCTACAACGAGGGCCTGGCCGATCTGTGGGTAGGCCAGGACGGCAAGCGCTACGGCCTGCCCAAGGACTGGGACACCATTGGCCTGTTCTACAACAAGGCGATGCTGGCCGGCGCCGGCGTCACCGAGGACCAGATGAAGGACCTCACCTGGAACCCGCAGGACGGCGGCAGCTACGAAAAGGTCATCGCGCACCTCACCGTGGACAAGGGCGGCAAGCGCGGCGACGAACCCGGCTTCGACAAGAACAACGTTGAGGTTTACGGCCTGGGCCTGAACGGCGGCGGAGACTCCTCCGGCCAAACCGAGTGGAGCTACCTGACCAACACCACGGGCTGGTCCCACACTGACAAGAACCCGTGGGGCACGAAGTACAACTACGACGACCCGAAGTTCCAGGCGAGCATGGACTGGTTCGCCGGCCTGGCCGACAAGGGCTACATGCCCAAGCTGGAAACGACTGTCGGCGCGGCCATGGCTGACACGTTCGCGGCAGGCAAGTCCGCGATCAACGCGCACGGTTCGTGGATGATCGGTCAATACACCGGCTACAAGGGCATCGAAGTGGGCATCGCTCCCACCCCGGTGGGCCCCGAAGGCGAGCGCGCGTCAATGTTCAACGGCCTGGCTGATTCCATCTGGGCCGGAACCGAAAAGAAGGACGCAGCCATCAAGTGGGTCGAGTACCTCGCCTCGGCTGACTGCCAGGACGTCGTAGCCTCCAAGGCCGTAGTCTTCCCCGCACTCAAAACGTCCTCGGACAAGGCCGCCGAAGCCTTCAAGGCCAAGGGTGTGGACGTTACCGCGTTCACCGAGCACGTCAAAAACAAGACCACGTTCCTGTACCCGATCACGGACAACACCGCCAAGGTCAAGGGCATCATGGAACCGGCCATGGACGCCGTCGTCTCCGGCAAGGCACCCGCCAGCTCCCTGACGCAGGCCAACGAACAGGTCAACGCCCTCTTCAGGTAAGCGGGTTCTGCCCCAATACGTGGCTGCGTTGTGGTCGCAGCCACCGAGCTGGATGCCGCCGCCTTCTCCTCGCGGCGGCGGCATCCAGCCCACCCTTTTTCCCTGAGCTACCCGTACCGCGTCACCGGACGCACACTGTACCGAAAGAGATCCTATGGACCCCCTCCACCTCCGTTCCGCCGGCACCAGCCTGGTGATCAGCACCAACTGCGGGGAGGCCGAGATCATCCACTGGGGCGCGGACCTCGGCAGCACCCTGCCGGACCTGGCCATCCTCGGTGAGCCGATCCCCCACTCCGCCATCGACGCCACCGTTCCGGCCGGCCTGCTGCCCCAAGCATCCTCCAGCTGGCGCGGCCGACCGGGCCTCCGCGGCCACCGCATTGCCGACGGCGTCTCCGGCCTGGACTTCTCCGCCCGCCTCCGCACCGTGTCAGCGCGCACCGAGGGCAACACCGCCACCATCACACAGGCCGATCCGGACGCCGGGCTCTCCGTCGAATCCACGCTGACACTGCACGACGGCGGCCTGCTGGAGCTTCGGCACACTCTCACCAACGATGGCACCACCCCTTACCAGCTGGACGAACTGGCGACGGTCCTCCCGGTGGCTCCGGACGCCGTCGAACTCCTTGACCTGACCGGCCGCTGGTGCCGGGAAAACCACCCGCAGCGCCGCAGCATCCAGCAGGGCACCTGGGTGCGGACCGGCCGCCACGGGCGCACCGGGCATGATTCGTCCCTGCTGCTGGCCGCCGGCACTGCCGGTTTCGGGAACCGCCACGGCAAGGTCTGGGCAACGCACCTGGCGTGGAGCGGAAACCATGAGCAGTTCACTGACACCCTTGGCGATGGCCGCACCATGATCGGCGGGTCGGAACTCCTGGGACCCGCCGAGGTCATCCTCGAGCCGCAGGGCACGTACACCACGCCCTCACTGTTCGCCGCCTACTCCGACCGTGGCCTGGACGGCATCAGCGAGGCCTTCTACAGCTGGTTCCGGTCCCGCCCCCGCCATGTCCTCCCCACTGCCGGAGGCGGCAAGCCGCGCCCGGTGGTGCTGAACACCTGGGAAGCTGTCTACTTCGACCACAACCTGGCCACACTGATCGAACTCGCGGACTCCGCGGCGGAGCTCGGCGTCGAACGCTTTGTCCTCGACGACGGCTGGTTCCGCGGACGCCGCGACGACCACGCCGGCCTCGGCGACTGGTACGTGGACGAGGCATTGTGGCCGGGCGGGCTGACGCCACTGATCGATGCCGTCACATCACGCGGCATGGAATTCGGGCTGTGGGTGGAACCCGAAATGGTCAACCTCGACTCGGACGTCGCCCGTGCGCACCCCGACTGGATTGTGGGCCCGGCTTCCGTGTCCCACAAGGACGGCGGGCGCCTGCCGCTGGAATGGCGGAACCAGCACATCATCGACCTCGTCAACCCTGAAGCGTGGCAGTACATCTACGACCGGATTGATGCCCTCCTGACCGATAACAACATCAGTTACCTCAAGTGGGACCAGAACCGGGACCTCCTGGAGCATGGCCACGCCGGACGCTCCTCCGTGCACGAGCAGACCCTTGCCGCCTACCGCCTGTTTGACGAGCTGAAAAAGTCACACCCCGGCGTCGAAATTGAAAGCTGCTCCTCCGGCGGCGCACGCGTGGACCTCGGAATCCTGGAGCGGACGGACCGGATCTGGGCGTCGGACTGCAACGACGCCCTGGAGCGGCAGAGCATCCAGCGCTGGACCGGGCTGGTGGTTCCGCCGGAGCTGGTGGGCGGGCACATCGGACCCACCACTTCGCACACCACCGCCCGCACCCATGACCTGTCCTTCCGGGCCATCACGGCACTCTTCGGGCACTTCGGCATGGAGTGGGACGTGCGGCAGGTGGCCGGTGCCGAGCGGGAGGAACTCAAACGGTTCATCGCGCTGTACAAGGAACACCGGGACCTTGTTCACAGCGGGCGGATGGTCCGCGCCGACGTTCCGGACGAGTCGCTGATGCTGCACGGCGCGGTAGCCGCAGAGTCACCGGAAGCAGGCACGACGGCGGCGCTGTTCGCCCTGGTCAGCACCCGCACCGCGTTCGCTGAGCAGCCCGGCAAGGTCACCATCCCAGGCCTTGAGCCGGACCGGACCTACCGGATGGAGGCGATCTCCCCGGTTCCCGCCGACAGCGACTACGCCAACACCTTCACGCAGGTTCAGCCCCCCGCCTGGCTGGCCGGCGGGGCAGTGGCCAACGGCCGCTTCCTGGCCGAGGTGGGCGTGCCCATGCCCATCCTCAACCCGGAGCACGCAGTGCTGCTGCGCTTCACGGCGCTGTAGCCTTTACCGGCCCAGCCAAGACTGCCCCGGTGTTCCCCGCTCTTCCGAGCTGCTGGCAACACCGGGGCAGTCTTCCTGCGCTTACCGGAACCGTAAGAATGCGCGGCAGTCCTGCCCAGGCGATAGATTTGCACGCATGACTGAACCCTCTTCATCAACCAGCCGCGGCACCATCCTGGTAATCAATGGGCCCAACCTGAACCTGCTGGGCACCCGCGAACCGGAAAAGTACGGCACCTCAACCCTGGCTGACGTGGAGGAACTGGCCGCCCGGACTGCAGAGGCACACGGGTTCGGGGCCGAGTGTGTTCAGTCAAACCATGAAGGCGTCCTGCTGGATACGATCCACGCCGCCCGTGGCAGCGCCGTCGGCATCGTGCTCAACGCCGGCGCGTTCACGCACACTTCCGTTGCCCTGCGGGATGCCCTTGCCGCCGTGCAGCTGCCGGCAGTCGAAGTCCATATCACCAATGTGCACCAGCGCGAGGAATTCCGGCATCACTCGTTCCTGTCGCCGGTGTGCTCCGCGGTGATCGTGGGGGCAGGCGTATTCGGGTACAAACTGGCCATCGATTACCTGGCTGAAGTCCTCTAGGTTTCCCCCGCAGCCAGCTCCAGAGGCGCCGCTACTTCCGGGTGCAGTGTTACTTCTGGATGCATTGCCCCGAAGAAACAGGGGCACTCAGCGACGCCGCCTGTGCTGCGACTGGGTTGAGGTCGTCCATGGTGATGGCGAATCCCATCCCCGCGTCCGACGTCGCCTTGGCGAAGATCACACCGGCGACCTGGCCCTCGGTGGTCAGCAGCGGCCCGCCGGAGTTGCCCGGCTGGACGTTGCCGGCCAGGCGGTAGATTTCTTCCGGCGAGGGGTTGCTGCCGTAAATGTCCGGCACCAACACCGTGGTGATGTCCTGGACTGTGGCGGGCCGGGACTGGAAGGGGCCGCCGTGAGGGTAGCCCGCGAACGCTGCCGGGCTGCCGCTGGGCAGGTCAGCGCTGAGGGCCAGGGGCTGGGCCGGCAGGTTCTCCACCGCGAGCACCGCGAGATCATGCCGGGTATCGAAGTAAACCACCCGTCCGGGCATCGCACCGCCGTCGGACATCTCCACAACGGGCTGCGACACGCCCGCCACGACGTGCGCATTGGTTACTACCCGGTCCTCGGAAACAACGAAGCCGGTGCCGGTCTGGTTCTGGCCGCACTGGTACGCCGTGCCGGCAATTCTCAGGACCGATTCGGCTGCCCTGTTCAGGGCCGGGGTATCGGTGCTGGCGTTCGGCACGGGCACTGTCTGGTCCTGGTCCAGGCCCTCAATCAGGGTAGGAATGCCGTTGCCGATGACCGTGGACCGCAGCTGCGCCATGGTGGCTTTCACAGGATCCGGTGTTAGCCCGTCGATGAAACGGATGACCCTGGATTCGGCCAGCTGCTGGGAAACAAAGGGCACACCAAGGGAGCTGACGCTGAAGGCCAGCATGGACATAACCAGCGCGGAGACCACTACGTTAACGGCACCGCCCACCAGCCGGTCCACGGCCCGCAGGGGCCGAATCCGCACTGCACCCCGGATGCTGCGCCCGATCATGGTTCCGAGGCCGTGCCCCAGAACCACCAGCGCAACGGCGGCGGCGACGATGGCGGTGAGCCTCCATCCGGAGTCCTCGACGAAGCCGCTTACAAGGGGTACCGCGAAGAATGCTGCCACTGCTCCTGCAGCGAATCCGGCGATACCGCCCACCGTTACAAGGAAGCCGTTGCGCAGGCCGTAGACCAGATAGGACAGCAGCGCCAGGATCAGGACCAGGTCCAGGACAGTCAAGCCGGCCACTAAGGCTCCTTATCAACAGTTGAAACCTCATTCTAGTGGCGTACGCTGACAATCTTCTGGGCGTTCGCTTCGCCCACGGCGCCCGCCGTTAGGGCGTTTTGGCTGCCAAGTTCGTCACAGAACCTTGAAAATTCTGAAACAATGGCACAAGCGCCACAGCCGACACTTTTATTCAGGAGATTTTATGGACATCGAGGTACTGCGCCGAGCACCCCTTTTCGCCACGCTCGACGACGACGCATTCCGTCTGCTGACGGACGAGCTGACCGAGGTGGACCTTTCCCGCGGTGCTTCGGTTTTCCGTGAGGGCGACCAGGGCGACCAGCTCTACTTCATCGTCTCGGGCAAGGTGAAGCTCGGGCGCACCTCCCCCGACGGCCGGGAATCCCTCCTTGCCATCCTGGGCCCGGGTGAACTCTTCGGCGAGATGGCCCTGTTCGATCCCAGCCCCCGCACGGCCACTGCCACCGCTGTTTCCGAAACCCGCCTGGCTGGCCTGAAGAATGAAAGCCTGAACAACCTGCTGCGCACCCGTCCCGAGGTTTCCGCACAGCTCCTGCAGGCTCTGGCCCGCCGGCTGCGCCGCACCAACGATTCCCTGTCTGACCTGGTGTTCTCCGACGTTCCCGGCCGCGTCGCCAAGGCCCTCCTGGACCTCGCGGACCGCTTCGGCCGGCCCGCCACGGACGGCGTGCTGGTGGCCCACGAGCTGACGCAGGAAGAACTGGCCCAGCTCGTCGGAGCCTCCCGCGAGACCGTCAACAAGGCCCTGGCCGAATTCGTCCAGCGCGGCTGGCTGCGCCTCGAAGCCCGTGCCGTCGTCATCCTGGACATGCAGCGCCTCCGCCAGCGCTCCCGCTAGTCCCAGCAGCACGAAGGCCGCCCCCAGGGGCGGCCTTTTGCGTTTAACTCCCGGAACGCCACATCACATCCTTCAACCTCCCACCCAACGCCCCATCACCTGACGCGGCTTTCACCCCAACCCCCCATCACCTACCGCGGCTGTAACCCAACCCTCCATCAGCCGCCGAAAGGGATAGAGCGTCGGTCCAAAACCTACGGAAAGTGATAGAGCGTCGGTCCATGAGCTGCGAGAGGTGATGGAGCGTCCGAGCTGGGTGGCAGACTTTCGCGTAGGAGCGCATCGCGACGCATCGGGAGCCGGAGGTCGCCCAGCGACCGGAGGTTCCCCTGTGCGGCGTGTCTAAGCGACCGCGAAAGGCAGCCGCGCAGCGTACTCAACCACGGCTCCTCGAGCATTAACAGCGGTAAAATTGGGCTTAGAGGTGCATGGCGATGTCCGTGGCTATGGCTGTTCTTTTGATCTTGTTGGGCCTGGCTTCCCTTGCCGCGGTGATCGGCACGGTGGTCCTGGTAATCCGTGACGGCCGCGGACAGATTCCGCTGGAACCGTCCATTAGGCCGTGGACCGCCGGGAACCTCCCCAGCCGCCCGTACTCCATGCTCCGCCGCATTTAGCGTTCGCGCTGGGGGTCCCCCGCGACGGTTTTCGCAGCTTCCACTTCGAGCAGAAGCCTGCCGTCTTCCTCCACGAGGTGCGGCTGGTACACATGGGCCTTGCGTTTGTAGCTGAGGTACGCGATGCAGCCGTTGGCGGCCGCCATCTTTTCGAGCATGATCTCGGACCCCGGCACCAAGAGTTCGCCGAGGGTGCGGCCCACGGTGTTTTCCTGGCCCACCTCGTCGCCGAGGGCGGTGGTGTCACGTCCGGCGATGACATCGGCGGCGTTCACCCACCTGCCCCACACCCCTTTGCCTTCCAGCAGTGTGGGCTGCTGGTTCAGGGGCACGGTGGCTGCGAAATAGCGGGTGTCGAACCTGCGGTGCGCGAAGTCCGGGCTGCGCCAGTTCACGAGCGACTTCAGCAGGTCGGTCCGGACGGACAGCCCACGCTTGGCCAGGACCTCCGGAAAGGTCTTTTCCTGCTCGGCAACGGCCAGGCGTGCCCGCATGAACTCCGGCGTGGACGTGGCCTCGACGGTGCTCGCCATGTCTGCGCCGGCCAGCAGTACGCCGGTTTCCTCGAAGAGTTCCCGGATGGCGCCCAGCACGTGGCGTCGCGCCAGCCCGACGTCGTCCGTTCCCATCTGCTCAGCCCAATGCTGGGGTGAGGGACCCAGCCAGCCGACGGGGTCGTCGTCGGCAGCATCCAGGGACCCGCCGGGGAACGCGAGGACCCCCAGCGGCGAGGAACCGGGCCGGTAAGCCAGCCACGTTTCCAGGCCGGTGGGGGAATCACGCAACAGGACAACGCTTGAAGCGAGGCGGGCGGCCCGGGGGGTCCGTTCGCCGTGTTCGAGCCAGCTCTGCGCTGCCCCTTCAAGATCCTGAGGGAGTGCAAACAGGCGTCGGGCGAGCTGAGGCAAAGGAAACGACCGGTCCTAGCTGAATTCGGCGATCAGTTCGACCTCTACCGGAGAGTCGAGGGGCAGTACTGAAACGCCGACGGCGGAACGTGCGTGCTGGCCTGCGTCACCGAGGACGCGGCCCAGCAGTTCCGACGCACCATTGATAACGCCTGGCTGTCCTGTAAAGGAGGGGTCGGATGAGACGAATCCCACAACCTTCACGATGCGGGTGATCCTGTCCAGGTCCCCGATGACGCTCTTAACGGCGGCCAGGGCGTTGACGGCGCAGATGGCGGCGAACCGCTGTGCGTCCTCAGGGGAAACCGTGGGCTCGTCCGCGAAGCCTTCGCTGCCGGCGGAAACCTTGCCCGTGGCTTGGAGTTTGCCGTTGACGAAGGGCAGTTGTCCGGAGGTGTAGACGTGGCTGCCGGAAATGACTGCCGGAACGTAGTCAGCTACCGGGGCGGCAACCTCGGGAAGCGTGATTCCCAACTCAGCGAGCCGCTGCTCAACAGCGGAAACGGGTTCGGCGGCGGTGCCGGACTGGGCTTCTGCGGAGGCGCTCATCCTACTGCTTCTCCCTCTTCAGGTAGGCAACCAGGCCGTTTCCGTCCGGTCCGGGGACTACCTGGACGAGCTCCCAGCCGTCATCTCCCCACTGGTCCAGAATCTGCTTTGTGGCGTGAATAATGAGCGGAATCGTGGCGTACTCCCATTTGGTCATGAGAGAAAGACTAGTCCTTGCCGGTAAAGTGGAAAACATGGCGACTCGTAAGAACCCATTATTCGACACTGCCACCACCCTCGGAAAGATCCTGGTCTTCCTTGGCGTGAGTGCTATTTGCGGTGTCCTGGTGGCGGGCCTGCTGGTCCCCGCGGCAGCCGTCTCCGGCAGCGCAGCCAGCGGTTCCATCGAGTTCTTTGACACCCTTCCGGCAGAGCTGAAGGTTGATCCGCCCAACCAGACCACCAGGATCCTGGCCGCGGACGGCAGCGAGATCGCCAGCGTCTACAAGGAGAACCGCACCAAGGTTGCCTTGGACCAGATTTCGCCGTTCATGAAGGAAGCCGTCATCGCCGTCGAGGACAGCCGCTTCTACGATCACGGCGGGGTGGACACCACCGGTATCCTGCGTGCGCTGGTCAGCACCGCGCGCGGCAACAAGCAGGGCGCCTCCACCATCACGCAGCAGTATGTCAACAACGTCCTCAACTCCAACCTTGCCGCTGAGGGCAGGGACGAGGACATCAAGCTCAATGGCGTCAACAAGGGCGTGGGCGACAAGCTCCGCGAGATGAAGCTCGCCATCGCCTTGGAGAAGGAGTTCAGCAAGGAGCAGATCCTTGAGGGCTACCTGAACATCGTGTTCTTCAACCGTGACGCCTATGGTGTCGAGGCCGCCTCCAAGTTCTTCTTCAGCACCTCTGCGAAGAACCTCACCCTTCCGCAGGCTGCGCTGCTGGCCGGACTGGTCAACAGCCCCTCTGCGTTCGACCCCATCAACAACCCGGAAAGCTCCAAGCAGCGCCGAGACCTGGTTCTGAGCCTGATGCTTAACCAGGGCAAAATCACCCAAGCAGATCACGACGCCGCCGTCGCCACCCCTGTGGAAACCAAGGTCACCCCGGCCCGGCAGGGTTGCGCGTATGCCTCCACCGCACCGTACTTCTGCGATTACGTGCTGCACCTGCTGGAAAACAACCCCGCTTATGGTGCCGATGCCAAAGAACGCCAGCGCCTCATCTACGGTGGCGGCCTGACCATCACCACCACGCTGGATCCGAACGCACAGGCAGTGGCCCAGGAACAGGTCAACGCTTCCGCGGGCGAGAACCCGGACAAGTGGGGCGCAGCCTTGGTTTCGGTGCAGCCCAATTCCGGCAAAATTGTCTCGATGGCGCAGAACACTTCCTTCCTGCCCAACCAGGGTTTTGATTCCCAGCTGAACTTCAACGTGGACAAGTTGGACAAGGACGGCAACGACCTGAACGGCATAGGCGGTTTCCAGCCTGGCTCCACCATGAAGCCGTTCACCTTTGCCGAGTGGCTCAACGAGGGCAAGTCCATGAACACCGTGGTGAACTCCGCCCAGCGTGTGTACCCCGTCGGCTTCCGGTGGCGGAACAGCTGCGGCACGGTCACCGGCGCCTACAGCACTGCCCAGAAGAACGCCGGCCTCGATGCTGCCGATGACCTCCAGAACGCCGAACCGCAGTGGTACCGTCCCCTGTCCGTCCTCGAAGGTCTTTACAACTCGATCAACACGGTGACCTTCGCTTCTGCAGCACAGCTGGATTTCTGCGGCATCCAGAAAATCGTTGACGCAGTAGGCCTGCACGGCGGATTGCCATCGGCAGACGGTTCGGAGCCAAACCCGAAGGTGAACATGATGACGCTGGGCAACCTGCTGGGCTCCACGCAGACGTCACCGCTGACCATGGCCAGCGCCTTTGCCACTTTCGCGAACGACGGCAAGTACTGTGAGGCCATCGCCATCACGTCCGTCACGGACCAGACCGGCGCTCAGCTGCCGGCACAGTCCACGAGCTGCCGGGATGCGGTCAAGCCCGAGGTTGCCCGCGGCGTGAACTACGCCCTGCAGGAAGTTTTGAACCGGGGGTCGGGTTCGTTGATCCAGCCCCGGATCTCCACCCGCACCAGTTTCCCGATCGGCGCGAAGACCGGTACGTCCAACAACAACGGTTCCACCTGGGTGGTTGGCCACACCACCGGCCTTGCCACCGCTGCCTGGTTCGGTGATGCCCTGGGCGCCCAGGATCGTGCCGGCCAGAACATCACGGTCAACGGGAAGTTCTACAAAGGCATTGACGGTTACATGATCGCCGGTCCCATGTTCTCGAACTTCATGTCCCGTGTGGCCCCGGCCTTTGGCACCGAGCCCTTCCCCGCGCCGCCCAACAACCTGCTGAACGGCGGCGGCGGAACAAACACGAGGACTCCCGCAACCACCGCACCGCAGGCGCCGAGGGCCACCCAGGCACCGGCACCGGCACCCGCAGCGCCGGCGGCACCCGCCGCCCCGCAGCCCGCACCGGAGCCGAGCACCAACGGGAACGGCAACAGCAGCGGCAACGGAAACAATGACGACTAGCACGATGATCTCAACCAGTGCCTTGGCCAGCCGCGCCCGAACCATCGGGCGCGGCTTTGCCGTCACCGCAGGAGCCGGGACCGCGGCAGGAATAGCCGCCTTCGGATACGGCCTGTGGGAGAAGAACCAGTTTGTCCTCCGGGAAGAAACGCTGGACATCCTGCCCCCAAGGCAGGCACCGTTCCGCATCCTGCACCTGAGCGACATCCATTTTGTCCCTGGCCAACAAAAGAAGGCTGCCTGGCTGAAGTCGCTGGCCGATCTCGAGCCCGACCTGGTGGTTAATACCGGCGACAACCTCAGTCACGCCAAGGCTGTGGACCCGCTCCTGGAAGCTCTCCGCCCCCTGCTGGAGTTCCCCGGCGTTTTTGTCCCCGGCTCCAACGACTACTTCGCGCCGAGCTTGAAAAACCCGGCCTCCTACCTGCTGGGGCCCTCCAAAGCCAAGCCCAAACCCACCGTGCTGGACTGGCCGCGGCTGCGTTCGGGCTTCGGCATGGGAGGCTGGGTGGACCTGACCAACCGCCACCAGTCGGTGGCCCTGAACGGCATGCGGTTCGACTTCTCCGGCGTGGACGATCCCCACCTGAACCGGGAACGGTATGCGGGGTGGCCGCGCGGCACGGTCAACCAAGGAGCAACCCCCCACCTTCGGGTCGCCGTCGTCCATGCCCCGTACCAGCGCGTACTTGACCATTTCACCGAGGACGGCGCTGACCTGCTGCTCGCCGGCCATACCCACGGTGGCCAGTTGTGCCTCCCCGGCTACGGCGCCCTGGTGTCCAACTGCGACCTCCCCACCTGGCGGGCGAAGGGGCTCAATGACTGGCGAAGCAACGGAAGCACGACGCCGGTCAACGTCTCCGGCGGCATCGGCACCTCGCGCTTCGCCCCGGTCCGCATCGCGTGCAAGCCGGAAGCGGTCCTGCTCACCCTCACCTCGCCCAACTGACTCCCTTGCGCTATTAGTTTTAGTTCCCAAGCAGTGTTTTTGGCCACCAAAGCTGATAGCCCAACGCGTGGGCGGGCTGAGCGCCCATTACGCACCGCAATAACTGGCCAAGCTCCGCATGCGCCCGGTGAACCTGTGAATCGCCTCACGCCATGGCATAGGGTAGTTGCTACGGGAAACTACATTCGTTTTAGAGCTTGAGAAGCGGGCATGGCCAAGCAGACTTCATTTTTTCGATCCATCAGCCGTCTCTACCCTCACGTCCGGCCGATCCTCCCCCGGCTTCTCCTGGGACTTCTTTGCGCACTCCTGGCCAGCGTTGTTGCCCTGGCCATCCCCCAGGTCCTCCGGGTGCTGGTCAATGAATCGCTGCAACCCGGGGGCACCACGGATGCGGTCTGGATCTCGGCCGGGATCATCCTGGTGCTGGGTGTGGCGGAGGCCGGGCTTGTGGCCCTCCGCCGGCAGTTCGTCATCAATCCGGCCACCTCGGTGGAGACGCGTATGCGCACTTCACTATATGGCCACCTGCAGGACCTGACGGTCTCGTTCCACGACCGCTGGGGCTCCGGCCAGTTGCTCTCCCGGGCCATGACTGACCTGAACTTCCTGCGCCGGTGGATGGCCTTCGGCGCCATCATGCTGGTGGTCACCACCTTGACGGTGATCATCGGCATTGGCGTGATGTTCGCGATGAGCTGGCAGCTGGCCCTCATCTTCCTTGCCGCCGCCGCGCCCATCATGGCCTACAGTTTCCGGTTCCGGAGACGCTTCAGCAGGGTAGCCCGCCGCAGCCAGGACCAAGCCGGTGACCTTGCCACCACCGTGGAGGAATCCGTCCACGGGATCCGCGTCCTCAAGGCCTTCGGCCGTAGCCGGGAAGCCCTCGAAAACTTCGAGGAACAGGCCGAAGAACTGCGCCAGACGGAGATCGACAAGGCCCGCCAGCAGGCCACCTTCACCATGGTGGTCACCCTGCTGCCGGAGCTCGCCCTGGGTGCGGGACTCGTGGTGGGCGTGATGCTGTGCGCCAGCGGCGAGCTGAGCATTGGTGCGCTGGTGGCCTTTTTTGCCACGGCAGCCGTCATCGCCTCCCCCGTTGAGTTCTCCGGCATGCTGCTGGCCATGGCACTCACCGCCAAAACCGCCGTCGACCGTCACTTCGAAGTGATGGACTCGGTCAACAGCATTACCAGCCCCCCTGAGCCCCGGCGGCCCGGCCAGCTTGCCGGTGCGCTCCGCTTCAATAACGCCACGTTCGCCTTCGAGGACGCTCCGGACAAGCCAATCCTGAAGGAGATCAATCTCGACCTGCACCCCGGGGAAACGATGGCCCTTGTGGGCATCACCGGAAGCGGCAAGAGCGCCCTGATCCAGCTCGTGCCGCGCCTGTACGACGTCACGGACGGCTCCATCGCCATTGACGGCGTGGACCTGCGCGACTTCAACGTGGACGAACTCCGCCGCATCGTGGGAGTGGCCTTCGAGGACACCACGCTGTTCTCCAACTCCGTCCGCGACAACGTCCTGCTCGGCGCCCTGAACCGCACGGATGCCGTCCTCGAAGAGGCCCTGGACGTGGCCCAGGCACACTTCGCCTATTCCCTGCCCGAAGGCCTGGACACCCTCATCGGTGAGGAAGGCCTCAGCCTGTCCGGCGGGCAGCGGCAGCGCATCGCCCTGGCTCGGGCCATAGCCGCACGCCCCAAGGTGCTGGTGCTGGATGACCCGCTGTCCGCCCTGGATGTCCACACCGAGGAACTCGTGGAAACACGGCTCCGGGCGGTGCTGAAGGACACCACCACGCTGATCGTGGCCCACCGACCATCGACAGTTGCGCTGGCGGACCGGGTGGCGCTGCTGGAGGACGGGCGCATCACCGCCGTCGGAACGCACACAGAACTGCTGGCATCCAACGACCATTACCGCTACGTCATCGCCAGCCTTGACCAGGAACCACGGGACCTGGACTCCGAACTGTCGGAGCTCAAAGAAGCGGGTATCCAGGCAGAGGAAGTGACCCGATGAGCACGGCAACCTTCGGCACCGCCAACGAAGACAACGCCCACCTGAGCAAGAGCGACAGCAAAGCCGTACGACGGCGGTCGCTGGCTCTGCTGCGCTCACTCATCCGGCCGGTGCGGTTGCGGTTCTGGCTGACCATAGCCACAGTGGTCCTTTCCCAGGCCGCCCGGGTGGCCGGCCCGGCGCTGATCGCCTTCGGCATCGACAACGCCCTGCCCGCCCTGCAGTCCGGGGACAACCTGCCCCTGGTGCTCACCGGCGTCGCGTATCTGCTGGCAGCGATTGCGACGGCGGTACTCACCGCCCTGTACGTCACCTCCACCGCCAAGTTGAGCCAAGCCATGCTGCTTGACCTGCGCCTCCGGGTTTTCCGGCATACCCAGCGGTTGAGCCTTGAGTTCCACGAAAAGTACACGTCCGGCCGGATTATTGCCCGGCAGACCTCAGACCTGGAGGCTCTCCGCGAGCTCCTGGATTCCGGCGTCAGCTCCTTGGCCTCCGGCCTGCTGTTCATGATTTTCACCGCAATAACTGTGTTCGCCCTGGACTGGCGCAGCGGCCTGCTGGTGCTCGCCGCCGGGGTGCCCATGTACTTCCTGGCCCGCTGGTACCAAAAGCACTCCCAGATCGCCTTCCGGGAGTCCCGGGTGGTGTCCGCACGGCTGATCGTGCACTTCGTGGAGACGATGACGGGCATCCGGGCAGTAAAGGCCTTCCGCAAGGAACGGGAAAACGCCGAACGTTACGGGAAGCTCGCGGAGGACTACAGGCTGGTCACCGTGCGGTCCATCAACCTCAACGGGATTTTCCAGCCGGGCCTGGTGCTGATCGGCAACGTCTGCGTGGCCGTGGTCCTGCTCTTTGGTGGATTCCGCGTCCTCACCGGCGATCTTGCAGTGGGTGTGCTGCTGGCCCTCATCCTCTCCACGAAGAGGTTCTTCCAGCCGGTGGACCAGATGGCGATGTTCTACAACTCCTTCCAAAGTGCCCAGGCAGCGCTGGAGAAGGTATCCGGCCTCCTGGAGGAAGTCCCCACGGTCCGGCCGCCCAAGAATCCGGTAGCCCTGAAGGACGCCAAGGGTGCCATCGACTTCAAGGACGTGGAATTCTGCTACGGCGACGGGCCGGTCATCGTTCCCACGCTGAACCTGCACATCCCTGCCGGCCAGACCGTTGCCCTGGTGGGGCAGACCGGAGCCGGCAAATCCACCCTGGCTAAGCTCATAGCGCGCTTCTACGACGTTTCGTCAGGTGCCCTCACGCTGGATGGAGTGGACCTCCGCAACCTCAGTACCACGGACCTGAGACGGAACATTGTGATGGTCACCCAGGAAGCTTTCCTGTTCAGCGGTTCCGTTGCGGACAACATCGCCCTGGGGCGGCCGGAGGCATCCCGGGCCGAAATAGAGGAAGCAGCCAAGGCAGTGGGCGCCCACGAGTTTATCCTTGAACTCCCTGAAGGCTATGACACGGATGTCAACAAACGCGGCGGCCGGGTGTCCTCCGGTCAGCGTCAGCTCATCAGCTTCGCCCGGGCCTTCCTGGCCCGCCCGGCCGTGCTGATCCTGGACGAGGCCACGTCCTCGCTGGACATCCCCTCGGAGAGGCTGGTGCAGAGCGGTCTGGCCCGGCTGCTTGCAGGCAAGGACACTGCGCGCAGGACGGCGCTGATCATCGCGCACCGGTTGTCTACGGTTGAGACGGCGGACCGGGTGCTGGTGGTCCATGACGGCCGCATAGTGGAGGACGGTTCGCCGGCAGAACTGATTGGCAGCGGCGGACGCTTCGCAGACCTGCACGGGGCATGGAAGGACTCCCTGGTCTGACCGCCGCCACCGTCCCCCGCCGGCAGCGGATTTCACATCAGGGACCCGCATCCGCTATTCTTGTAAAGTTGCTTTTGCAGCGGATCGGGATGTAGCGCAGCTTGGTAGCGCGCTTCGTTCGGGACGAAGAGGTCGCAGGTTCAAATCCTGTCATCCCGACCAAACGGCAAAGAGGGTCTCCTTGTGGGGGCCCTCTTTTTCGTTCCCGGCTGCCCCGTGGGACGGGCCACTTCCCGGGAAAGGGAAAGGCCCCGGAGCAAATGCTCCGGGGCCTTCCCTCGCCTCCTTTGTTGAGGAAGCTATTACGCCTTCTTCCCCTTCTCTGTCATGGGGTTGGGCCAGTTGCCGCTGCCTGCAGAGACGCTGGCGTTATCCGTTAGGGAACCCGCCGACAGGACGGCCGGAGCCGCAGCGGTAAACGCCAGGGCGCCCGCCAGGACGGCGGCGGCTGCAATTTTCTTCAACATATTAGTTCCTCTACACGAGTCGGATTCGTTACAAAGCCAGCACTGTCCTTGTTGACACCCATTGTAAAATGTTTTCCACAGGGACTGTCAAGCAGTCGATACAAAAGACTTCCCGGAAGAGGAGGAAATCCCGTGGGCAACGGATTCGGGGAAAAGCTCCGGGCGGAGCGGCTCGAACGTGGTATGACGCAGGCCGAACTGGGCAAGGACCTGTATTCCCCGAGCTACATCTCACTGCTCGAAACCGGCCGTAGGGAACCCACGGCCGAAGTGATCGAGGAACTGGCCAGACGGTTGGAGTTGGCTCCCAAAGCGCTGGAAGCCTGGAGCCAGCCAATCTCAGTCAGCGACGCCGAATACGTACTGGCTGGTCTGTACGCCCGGCAAGCGTGGGACCTAAGGGACTACCCCTTGGCTGCCAGCCATGCTGCGACAGCAGCCAAGATTGCTCTTGAGGGTAAAAACACCAGCGCGTGGTGGAACATGACATATATGCAGGCCGAATGCTTGTTGAGGCACGGTAACCTGCAGGACTGCCAGCAAATCATTGAGCGCTTGGTCGAACATCCAATGGCCCAGGAGTCTGCCGGGCTCGGTGTGCGCGCTCGTCAAATGCTTGCGGCTGTTTTGCAACGGCAGGGCCAACTGTCAGCCGCTGTGGACCAGGCAATTGAAGCGATGAAGCTGGCAGAGCAACTGCCGCCAAGTTCCACAATCATCACCGGCGCCCTGCGGGTCCTGATCGGGGCTCTGGCAGAAAGCGGCCGACTGGACGAAGCGTGGACCCACTGCCAAGTGCTCGCCACTCAGGTGGACGAGGAATCGATGCCGCAGCTTGCAGGTGAAGTGGCGTGGGTAGTGGGAAATGTCGCCTTCATGCGGCATGACTACGCTGAGGGAGTCAAGGAACACGAACGGGCCGCCAGGCTACTGTCCCCTGCCAATGACATCGAAATGTGGGCCCGCTTCAATAAAGCATCCGCAGCAGTGCGGCTTCAGGCCGGAATTGTGGAGCCCGAGACCCTGGCCTCGATAGAGCGAGCCGAACTCGCGTTTTCCATAGTTTACGAAATGAAAAGCGATGAGTTGGAAGTGGCTTTCATCCGCGCCCGTTGGCTTTACCTTACGGGCGACATCGTTGCCGCCATTCAGAAGCTCCGTGAGGTCCACTCTCAGCGGGATGCTCTCGCCAAGCACACGGCCGGCGAGGTTTCATTGCTACTGGGTAAATCGCTTAAGGCGGCCGGCGAAGCAGACGAAGCCTTGATCTTCCTTCAGGAAGCCCAAAAATCCTTCAGCTCCGCCGGAGCCCAAGATCTAATCCAGCAGGCCCTGGACGCGATGCTGGAGATCCGCCTCGCTCAACAGCGGACAGATGCCGCAGCCAAGAACGCGAAGGCAAGCTAACTGTAAAGCCAACGAGCCGGGCCGGGGACAAAGCGGATATTGCCGAGCGGTATCAGGCGAACGTTCGCCCGGTGATTTTCTCGTAGGCCTCAACGTAGCGGCTGCGGGTACGCCCGATGACCTCTTCCGGAAGCGCCGGCGGAGGCGTATCGGAAGCCTTGTCCCAGCCGGATTCGGCCGACGTCAGCCAGTCCCGGACGTACTGCTTGTCATAGGAGGGCTGCGCCTGTCCCGGCTGGTAGGTGGCCGCGTCCCAGAACCGGGAGGAATCCGGCGTCAGGACCTCGTCGCCCAGCGTGATTGAGCCAGAGACTGCGTCGTAGCCAAACTCCACCTTGGTGTCGGCAAGGATGATGCCACGCTCGCGGGCAACAGCCTCCGCCGTGGTGTAGATCTGCAGTGTGAGGGCGCTCAGCCGGGCAGCGATATCGTCGCCCACCATGGCGGCGACGGCGTCATACGTGATGTTCTCGTCATGTTCGCCCACTTCCGCTTTGGCCGACGGCGTGAAAATGGCCTGTTCCAGCCGTGAACCGTCCACCAGGCCCTCCGGCAGCGGAATGCTGCAGACCGTTCCGGACGACTGGTATTCCTGCAGCCCGGAGCCCGTGAGGTAGCCGCGGGCGATGCACTCGACGGGGAACATGTCCAGCTTCTTGCAAATCATGGCCCGGCCTTCGACGGCCTCCGGGACCCCGTCCTCCACCGTGGAGCCCAGCACGTGGTGCTCCACGTCCAGCTGGTCGAACCACCACAGGCTCAGCTGGGTGAGGATGCGCCCCTTATCGGGGATTTCACTGGTGAGGACGTGGTCGAACGCGCTGATGCGGTCACTGGCCACCACCAGCACGCAGTCCTGGCCAACGCGCTGCAGGATGGACTCGTCGGCCGGCTCGTAAAGGTCACGGACCTTACCGGAATAGACGTGGGTCCAGCCCGGCAGGTCCAGGGTCCTGGCGTTGAAGCCGCGTGCTGCAGGAATGTCGCTCATGCTAAGCCTTCGCTTTCGTCACAGGCAGGGAACTGGTGGACGCGGACGGGACCTTGATCTCGCCGCGGGCAGCCTTGCCACCGATGTCACTGCGGAACTGGGAGCCTTCAAGCTGAACCAGCTCCACGCCGTCGTACGCTTTCTCGCGTGCCTCCACCAGGTCGCTGCCGAGCGCGACGACCGCGAGCACGCGGCCACCGGCCGAAACCACCTTGCCGTACTCGTCCAATGAGGTGCCGGCGTGGATCACGTGGACGCCTTCCAGCTCCTCCACCTTTTTCAGCCCGCGGATGCGGTCACCGGTGCGCGGAGTGTCAGGGTAGTTTTCGGACGCGACGACGACGGCGACCGCCGTTTCCTTCGCCCAGCGCAGCTCTTCCGCCTTGTCCAGTTCGCCCTTGGCGGCTGCCAGGAGCAGGGCACCGAGGGGCGTCTTGAGCCGGGCCAGCACGGCCTGCGTTTCCGGGTCGCCGAAGCGGACGTTGAATTCGATGACGCGGGTGCCGCGCGAGGTCAGCGCCAGCCCCACGAACAGTACGCCCACAAAGGGTGTGCCGCGGCTTGCCATCTCGTTGACCGTGGGCTGGGCCACGCGGTCAATAACTTCCTGGACGAGGCCTTCCGGCGCCCACTCCAGTGGCGTATAGGCGCCCATGCCGCCGGTGTTGGGTCCTTCGTCGTTGTCGAAGATCCGCTTGAAGTCCTGGGCCGGTGAGAGCGCCACCGTGTTCTGGCCATCGCAGAGGACAAAGACGGAAACCTCGGGGCCGTCCAAAAACTCTTCGATAACCACCGAACCGCCGGCATCAAAGCAGGACTGTGCGTGGGCCAGGGCTTCGTCGCGGTTCCCGGTGACCACTACCCCCTTGCCGGCGGCGAGTCCGTCGTCTTTCACCACGTAGGGTGCGCCGAAGGTGTCCAGGGCTGAGGCGGCTTCGTCAGCGTTGGTGGCGACCATGGCCATGGCCGTGGGTACACCGGCCTCGGCCATGATTTCCTTGGCGAATGCCTTGGAGGCTTCGAGCTGTGCGGCCGCTTTGCTGGGGCCAAACACCGGGATCCCGGCTGCGCGGACGGCGTCGGAAACTCCCGCTGCGAGCGGCGCCTCCGGGCCTACCACCACGAGGTCCACGGCGAGCTTGGTGGCCAGGGCGGCTACGGCGTCGGGATCGTTGCCGTTGATCTTGTGGGTGGGGACCAGCTTGCTGATCCCGGCATTGCCGGGAGCTGCATGGACCTCGGACACGTTGGGGTCGGCGAGCAGGGAGCGGACAATGGCGTGTTCGCGGCCTCCGGGGCCGATGACGAGTACCTTCACAGTCTCCAAGGGTACTTTGTGCACCCTGCCCCCTCCTAAGCTGTGTCAGCCCTGGAAAACAATCCCCGGACCGCTCGGCTCCGAACCTATGTCATGAAAAAGCTTTCGAATTGGCTCAAGGGTCCCACCGCCATGGCCGCGCTGGCAGGCGTGGTGGCTGCCGCCGTCGTCCTTGCCGTGGCTGAACTGGTCGGAGCGTTTTTCACTGCACGCGCCACACCCGTTCTCGCGTTGGGGTCCACGTTCATCGACTTCACGCCGCCCTGGCTGAAAGATTTTGCGATCGCCACGTTCGGCACCAATGACAAAGCTGCCCTCTTTGTGGGCATGGGGCTGACCATTGCCGTCCTTGCCTGTGTGCTGGGCGTGGTGGCGTACCGCCGGTGGGCGCTGGGCGTCCTCGGCGTCCTGTTCATGGGTGCGGTCATCGTGGCCAGCGTGGTGACCCGGGCAGGAGTGGATCCGGTGGACGCCATACCGTCAGTGGTGGGAACGCTCGCGGGCCTGGTGGCCCTGCGGGCCCTGATCGCTCCGCTTTGGGGTCTGAAGGCCTGGCCTGAGGCGCCCGCAGATATTGCCGAGGACCGACATCCTGCAACCAGCCGCCGTCGCTTCTTTGCCGCAGCCGGGATCACCGCAGCCGCTGCCGGCATCGCCGCCACGGGCGGCCGCCTCCTGAGTGCCGCCCGCAGCAACATTGCCAAGGCGCGGGACGCCCTGAAGCTTCCCGCACCGGCAAGGGCCGCGGCCGCCGTTCCAGCCGGCGTCCAGTCGCCGGCGCCGGGCGTCACACCGTGGGTGACACCCAACGGCGAGTTCTACCGCATCGACACCGCCCTCAGCGTCCCGGAAATCAACGCGGATGAGTGGGAGCTCCGGGTGCATGGACTGGTTGAAGAGGAGGTCCGGCTCACGTTCCAGGACCTGCTCGACGCCGACCTCATCGAAAGCCATGTGACGCTCACCTGTGTCTCCAACCCCGTGGGCGGAAACCTTGTTGGTAACGCCAAATGGCTGGGTCTGCCCATCCGTGAGGTGTTGAAGCGGGCGAAACCAAAAGATGGTGCGGACATGGTGCTCTCCACTTCCATCGACGGCTTCAGCGCGTCCACCCCGCTCGAGGTCCTCCAGGACGACCGGGATGCCATCCTGGCCATCGGCATGAACGACGAGCCACTCCCCCTCGAGCACGGCTACCCGGTGCGGATGGTGGTTCCGGGATTGTACGGATTCGTTTCGGCAACAAAGTGGGTGGTGGACCTCGAAGTAACCAGGTTCGCTGACAGCAAGGCCTACTGGACCGACCGCGGATGGTCCGAGCGCGGGCCCATCAAGACCATGGCGCGCGTTGACGTTCCCAAGTCCTTCGCAAAGGTTCCCGCCGGGAAAGTTGCCGTTGGCGGCACCGCGTGGGCCCAGACCCGTGGCATTACCAAGGTGGAGATCCAGATTGACAACGCCGAGTGGGTGGAAGCGGATTTGTCCACCGAGGCGTCCCTGGTGACATGGCGCCAGTGGTCCTATGAGTGGGACGCGGCACCGGGGCCGCACTACATCAAAGTCCGTGCCACCGACGGCTCCGGCGAGGTGCAGACCGACCAGCGGGCCGATCCCGTTCCGGACGGCGCCTCGGGCTGGCAGTCGGTGATGGTCACCGTGGAGTAGCCCGGCTTCCGGGATGCAGGCCCCTAGACTGGCAACATGCCGCATAATCCGCACGCCACCTTCACCGTGGACTCCGCCGTCGAACTGGCCGTGATCGAGCGCAGCGGCTTTGTGGAGTCCCGGCACATCGGCTCGGCCGTGCTGCTGGCAGCAGACGGGTCAGTAGTCACAGAGCTCGGCGACATTAACACACCGATCTTCGCCAGGTCCGCCCTAAAGCCGTTCCAGGCACTGGCCTCGATGCAGTCCGGCGTACCCCTGCGCGGCGCGCAGGTTGCACTGGCATGCGCGAGCCACGTGGGTTCACTGGACCATATGGATGTGGTGTCCGGGATGCTCAAAGCTGCCGGCGTGCGCGAGGACCAGCTGCAGTGCCCGGAAGCATGGCCGCAGGATGAGACAGCACGCAACTGGCTGGTGCGCTCCGAACGTGGAAAAACAAGGCTGGCGTTCAACTGTTCCGGCAAGCACGCGGCCTTCCTGTGGGCCTGCACCGAGAACGGCTGGGATACCCACAGCTACCTGGAGCCCAACCACCCGCTGCAGCAGCGGGTCCGCACGGTCATCGAGGAATACACGGGCGAAAAGATCGCCCACCTGGGAATCGACGGCTGCGGCGCGCCCGTGGCAGCCGTCTCACTCAAAGGCCTGGCGCGGGGCTTTTCACAGCTGGCCAAGGCACCCGGCGACCAGAGCTTCAGCGCCAGGGCCGCCACCATCGCAACGTCAATGCTTGACTACCCGTGGGCAGTGCAGGGCCGTGGTGAAGCCAACACCCTGGTGATGGACGAGCTGGAGATCATCGCCAAGGTTGGCGCCGAAGGCGTCCTGGCCATGGCCACGCCGCAGGGTGTCTCCGTTGCCGTTAAGATATTGGACGGGAATGTCCGGGCCACGTCGCTGGTGGCCCTGACGCTTCTCGCGGCTGCGGGCGCGGTAGAGATTCCGGGGGTTGCGAGCGTCCTGGAAAAAGTGGTGGAGCCGGTGCTGGGCGGCGGCCGTCCGGTGGGGCAGATCCGCCTTGGCCCGGCGGTTTCGGCGCTCCTGGACTAAGCACCGGCCAGTTCAGTTCTCTTCGACGGTCGCGGTACCCTGATGGCCTTTGCCACTGCATCCCAACGTGAAGGAAGCCGATAACATGCCAGTCGCCCGCCGTCGTATCGACGTTCAAGAAGGCGCCGCAGCAGTGGAGGCGTGGCGGAATGCCGGGGACCCGTCGTCGGACGTTCCTGTTCCACGGGCCGTCCTGGCCACTGCCGTGCGGTACACACTGGAGGAAGTGACCGCACGGGCGCCGGGCAATTCGGTGGAGGTGCGCGTGCCGCCCTTCGGCGTCACGCAGTGCGTGGAGGGCCCCCGGCATACCCGTGGAACGCCACCCAACGTCATTGAGTGCGACGCCGCCACCTGGCTTGGGATGGCAACGGGCCAGTTGAGCTGGGCGGAGGCAGTCGCTGCCGGCAAGGTGGCCGCCTCCGGCCTGCGCGCGGACCTCTCAGCCCTGCTGCCCCTTTAGAGCTCAGCCGCGGCCGATGAAGGGCATGCCGGCCGCGGTGACAACTACGGACCCAACGCTGGCCGTCGGTGGCATGTTGGCCATCATCAGGACCGCACGGGCAGCATCCTCAACGGGAAAGGTGGGTTCAACGCGGCGGCTGCCGTCTGCCTGGAGCGCGCCCTCGCCGACGCCGATGGTGTCCATAATCTCCGTGGCAGTGTTGCCGATGTCGATCTGCCCGCACGTGATGCCGAAGCCCCGCCCGTCCAGCTCAATGCTTTTGGTGAGGCCTGTCATGGC
Source organism: Arthrobacter sp. Z1-9 (assembly GCF_054792695.1). Lineage (NCBI taxonomy): Bacteria > Bacillati > Actinomycetota > Actinomycetes > Micrococcales > Micrococcaceae > Arthrobacter > Arthrobacter sp. Z1-9. The sequence continues at coordinate 3,523,496 of NZ_CP096456.1, forward strand.
GTGCTTCGTGACGGTATAGGCCACCGTCCGGGGCCGCGGCGAGTGCGCGGAGATGGAGCCGTTGTTGATGATCCGCCCGCCCTGGGGTTCCTGCGCCTTCATGGCCCGGACGGCGGCCCCGGCACACAGCATCGACCCTGTGAGGTTCACCGCCACCGTGGCATCCCAGTCCGCGAGGGAGATTTCGTCCACACTCGCGGCCGGCCCGAACACCCCGGCGTTGTTGAACAGCAGGTCCACCCGCCCCCACCGCCGGCGGACGGCCTCGAAAAGGTGCTCGACGTCGTCGGGCCGGGTGATGTCGCAGGGAACCGGAAGCGCGTGCTCATGTCCGCCTGCTGTCTCAACAAGTTGCGCCTCGCGCCGGCCGGCGAGGGCGACAGCGTAGCCATCGGCCAGGAGCAGGCGGGCCACCGCCCGGCCGATGCCGGAGCCCGCGCCGGTAACGACTGCAACGCGCCCGGGCTGCTGGGGATGGTACACAATCTTCTCCTGTACTGCCGATAGAGCGGCCCTGCCTGAAGGGAACCGCCTAAAGGGAAACCGGCACGTCCGTGCTGTTCAGCGGCCAGCCTATGACGGTCTTGGGCCGCGGTGCAGCGTAGGTCCGGACTTTGGATGTGGACAGCCGCATCCGGACCAGGGACTCGGCGATCACCACGGCTGACGCCACGCCATCCACCACCGGCACTCCCGCGCGCTGCCGGATCTGCTCATCCAGGCCCGCCATTCCGCCGCACCCGAGAACAATCACCTCGGCCTTGTCTTGGCTGACGGCCAGCATCGCCTGGTTGATGATGGCTTCCACCGCGCGTTCCGGTTCCTCCTCCAGTTCCAGGACGGCCATGCCGCTGGCCCGGACAGACGCGCAGCGGGCGTCCAGGCCCGCCAGCTTGAGCCGGTCCTCGATGAGTGGGACGGTCCGGTCCAGTGTGGTGACCACCGAGTATTTGTGGCCCAGGAACATCGCGGTGCTGGCCGCCGCCTCGGTGATGTCCACCACCGGAACGTCCAGCAGCTCCTGCAGCCCCTCGCGTCCGTGCTCGCCGTAACCGGCTTGGACGACGGCGTCGAACGGCTCCGGATAGTGCGTCACCGCGTCCATCACGGCGATGGCAGCAAGGTAGCTCTCGAAGTTGCCTTCACAGGAGTCGGCACCGAATCGCGGCGTTATCCCCACGATTTCCGTTCCGGGCGCTGCAATGCTGCGTGCCTGTGCAGCAATGGAGCGGGTCATGGACTCCGTTGTGTTCACGTTCGCAACCAGTATGCGCATTGGTATTTCCTTACTCAGTGGTGCCGGTTCAGTGGGTGCTGGCGACGGCGATGGCCTCGCCGTCGCGGTCTTCCAGCCGCTGCGACCGGTCGGCGATGGAGAAATACACCACCGCTGCGATGCCGGCGGCGAAGAACCATGCGAAGGGTGCTGCCGAGGCCAGGGCCGGTACGAATGCAATAAGGAGTGCGACGACGGCGGCCGGCACCATGGCGATGATCGCCTTCGGATTGACGCCGTTCCGGTAGTAGTACGTACCGGTGGCGGCGGCGGTGTACAGCTCGGGGACGTTGACCTTGCCGCGCCGGATCAGCCAGTAATCCGCCATCACGACGCCGAACAGGGGTCCGAGCAGGGCACCCAGGCCACCCAGGAAGTACACAATCACCAGCGGGTTGTTGTAGAGGTTCCACGGCAGGATGACCAGGCCGATGACCGCGCTGACGATGGCCGCCTTACGGAAGTTCAGCCGCTTGGGGAACAGGTTGGTCAGGGCGTAGACAGGCGCCACGAAGTTCGCCATGAGGTTGACCGCGATGGTCAGGATCAGCAGGGCGAGGCAAGCCAGCACAAGGAAGAGCGTGTTGGGAATCGTCTGGACGATGTCCGAGGGGCTTTCGATGATGGTGCCGTTGATTTTGAATTGCCCGCCGGCCATGACCACAACGATGGCGCCGAAGACGAGCATGTTGATGGGGATGCCCCAGAAGTTTCCGCGGACCACGGCCTTCTTCGAGACGGCGGAGCGGGTGAAGTCGCAAAAGTTCAGGACGAATGTGCCGTAGATGGAGACCCACAGGGCACCGCCCGCGAAGATGGTAAGCCACATCTCGGGCCCTTCGAGGGCGTTGTCCGAGGACCAGGCGATGGCGCCGCCGGCCTCGATGAAGATCCAGACGGCGATGGCTGCCATGGTGGCCAGGATGACCGGACCGGCGAATGCCTCATACTTGCGGATCATCTCCATGCCGAAGCTGACGATCACCAGTTGCACCACCCAGAGGATGACAAAGGCGATCCAGCCCAGGGTGGACAGTCCTAGAATGGAGTCCTTGTCCAGGCCGCCGAGGGACGGGAACATCGCCACAAGCATCACGCGGAAGACCACAGAGGCAAGGTAGGTCTGGATGCCGAACCAGGCAACGGCGACGGCTCCGCGGAGCAGGCTGGCAATCTGGGCCCCGCGGATGCCGAAGCTGATCCGACTCATGACCGGGAACGGAACACCGGTCTTGACGCCCATAAATCCGGAAAGGTTCAGGAGGCCGAAGAGCAAGGCCGCTCCGATGCCGAGGGCGAGAAGGATTTGCCACCCGCCGAGCCCCAAAGCGAAGAGTCCAATAGCGAAGGCATAGTTGCCGAGGCTGTGGACATCGTTGGCCCAGAGGGTGAAGATGCTGTAGCCCGACCAGCTGCGTCCGGCACGTTTGGTAGGGGCAAGGTCTGCGTTGTAGAGGGTTGGGCTGATGGCCTGGCCTGATGCTGCGCTTGCTGATTCGCAAAGTGCTTCAACGCCCACGGCGGTGTGGACGGAAGATTCTGACTGCGCTGTCAGGTCAGGAGCCGTGTCAGCGCCCACCGGTGGAGGGGTCTGCATTAGGGATCTCCGGTTCTAAGTTTTCCGCGTGGTGAGCTCGGATCGGCGATCACTGCTGTCATTCCACATTACGGAATCAAGATATTGAATAGTGGAATAAGCGTATGACCTGAATCACTCCGGGTCAAGCAGCCGCGAGAGCGGCCTCGGTCATAATTGGTTCGGGCGGGGAGAGGGGCCGCGTGTAGCGGTGCGGCGAAAGCGGCTTGTTGACCACCCCTCCGTCTCTGGCTAATCTCGTATAGCAATAATGTTTTCTCACAATATGAAAACATCAAGCCGAGCATTCAAAGATGAAAAGAGGCTGCCGTGGCTGCAGGAGAAGATACCTCCCATATCCTCAGCGGGTTGACTAACCAGCTGCCTGATCGTGATCCGGAAGAGACCGCCGAGTGGGTTGAGTCCCTGGATTCGTTGATCAGGGAACAGGGTACCGAGCGTGCCCAATACATCATGCGGAGCCTGCTGCAGCGTGCCGGTGCGCAGAGCGTCGGGGTGCCGATGGTGACCACCACCGATTACGTGAACACCATCCCGGTGGACCAGGAAGCTGCGTTCCCGGGCAACGAGGAGTTCGAGCGCCGGTACCGGGCGTACATGCGGTGGAACGCCGCGGTGATGGTGCACCGGTCCCAGCGGCCCAACATCGGCGTGGGCGGGCACATCTCCACCTACGCCGGGGCCGCGACCCTGTACGAGGTGGGCTTCAACCACTTCTTCCGCGGCAAGGACCACCCCGGCGGCGGGGACCAGGTCTTCTTCCAGGGCCACGCCTCCCCCGGCATGTACGCGAGGGCGTTTATGGAAGGCCGGCTCTCGGAGGAGGACCTGGACGGGTTCCGGCAGGAAAAGTCCCGTGCCGGCCACGCCCTGTCCTCCTACCCGCACCCGCGCCTGATGCCCTCGTTCTGGGAATTCCCGACGGTGTCGATGGGCATCGGGCCGATGAACGCGATCTACCAGGCCCAGTCCAACCGGTACCTGCACAACCGGGGCCTGAAAGACACCTCGGACCAGCAGGTCTGGGCGTTCCTGGGCGACGGCGAAATGGACGAGCCCGAATCCCGCGGCCTGCTCCAGCTCGCCGCGAACGAGAACCTGGACAACCTGAACTTCGTGATCAACTGCAACCTCCAGCGCCTGGACGGCCCGGTGCGCGGCAACGGCAAGATCATGCAGGAACTCGAAGCGTTCTTCCGCGGCGCGGGCTGGAACGTGATCAAGGTCGTCTGGGGCCGGGAATGGGATGACCTGCTCTCCCGGGACACCGACGGGTCGCTGGTGAAGATCATGAACGAAACCCCCGACGGGGACTACCAGACCTACAAGGCCGAATCCGGCGGGTTCGTCCGCGAACACTTCTTCGGCAAAGACCCCCGGACCAAGGACCTCGTCGCGGACCTGAGCGATGACCAGATCTGGAACCTCAAACGCGGCGGCCACGACTACCGCAAGGTCTACGCCGCGTACAAGGCCGCCACCGAATTCAAGGGCAAACCCACCGTCATCCTCGCCAAAACCGTCAAAGGCTACGGACTCGGACCCCACTTCGAGGGCCGCAACGCGACCCACCAAATGAAGAAACTCACCCTCGATGACCTGAAGGAATTCAGGGACTACCTCCGAATTCCGATTTCCGATGCCCGGCTGGAGGAGGACCCTTACAGCCCGCCCTATTTCCATCCGGGCCATGATGCCCCGGAGATTGTTTATCTTCATGAGCGGCGCAGGGCACTTGGCGGCGCCGTCCCCGAACGCCGGCCGGACCATCAGGCCGTTGAGCTGCCCGATGCCAAGACGTTTGAGGTGGCCAAGCGCGGTTCGGGCAAGCAGCAGGCCGCCACCACCATGGCTTTTGTCCGGCTCCTGAAGGACCTGATCAGGGACAAAAAGTTTGGCCACCGGATTGTGCCCATCGTGCCGGACGAATCGCGGACTTTTGGCATGGACGCGTTCTTCCCCACGGCCAAGATCTACAACCCCGGCGGGCAGAACTATCTCTCTGTGGACCGGGACCTGGTCCTGGCCTACAAGGAGTCCGCCCAGGGCCAGCTGATCCACCCCGGGATCAACGAAGCCGGCGCCGTGGCAGCATTCACCGCCGCCGGAACCGCGTACGCCACCCACGGCGTGCCCCTGGTCCCGGTCTACGTGTTCTACTCCATGTTCGGCTTCCAGCGCACCGGCGACGCCTTCTGGGCAGCAGCAGACCAAATGACCCGCGGCTTCATCATCGGCGCCACCGCAGGACGGACCACCCTCACCGGCGAAGGCCTCCAGCACGCCGACGGCCACTCCCCCCTGCTCGCCTCCACCAACCCCGCAGTGGTCACCTACGACCCCGCCTACGGCTACGAAATGGGCCACATCATCCGCGACGGCATTGAGCGGATGTACGGGCCGGCCGCAAGCGGCGAAGGAACCGGAACAGCGCCGGATAACAACGTGATGTACTACCTCACCGTGTACAACGAGCCCATCACCCAGCCCGCAGAGCCCGAGAACCTGGATGTCGAAGGCGTGCTCAAGGGCATCTACCGGGTCTCGCCGTCCGCCACTGAAGGGCCCAAGGCGCAGATCCTGGCCTCCGGTGTGTCGGTGCCGTGGGCGCTCCAGGCCCAGCAGCTCCTCGCCGATGACTGGGGCGTCTCGGCCGATGTCTGGTCCGTCACGTCCTGGAACGAACTGCGCCGCGACGGCCTCGCCGCCGAAGAGGAAGCCTTCCTCAACCCCGGCGAACCCGCCCGCGTCCCCTTCGTCACCCGGCAACTCGAAGGCGTCACCGGCCCCATCGTGGCCGTCTCGGACTACATGAAAGCCGTCCCCGACCAGATCCGCCAGTTCGTCCCCAACGAATTCGCCACCCTCGGCGCCGACGGCTTCGGCTTCTCCGACACCCGCGCCGCAGCCCGCCGCTTCTTCAAAAACGATGTCCACTCCATCGTGGTGAAAGCGCTGCAAATGCTCGCAGGGAGCGGCGAGATTGAGGAGGGCGCGCCGTCGTATGCCATGGACCGCTACAAACTCCTGGACGTCAACGCCGGGACCACAGGCGGAGCGGGCGGCGACGCCTAAAGTACGCGGCCCCGAGTTAGGGTGTGGCTATGGGGAGCACGGATGGGATCAGGACAACGGGGGTTGTCCTCGCCGCCGGCGCCGGGACCAGGCTGGGACGGGGGCCCAAGGCCCTGCTCCCCTACCGCGGGCGGCCACTTGTGGAATCCGTCGCGGGCGCGCTGCTCGACGGCGGCTGCCGCGAGGTTGTGGTGGTGCTTGGTGCCGGCGCTCCCGACGTCGTAGCCCTAGCCGAGCTGGCGCGCTTCCGGCCTGTGGTGAACCACGAGTGGCAGTCCGGCATGGGCAGTTCCCTGTTGCTGGGGAACGCCAGCGCGGACCCTGGCGACCATCTGATGGTTGCCTTGGTGGACCAGCCGGGCCTGACGCCGCGGACGGTGGGGCGGCTGCTGGCCGCCCACCGTCCGGGCCGGCTCACCGCCGCGGCATACCGCCGCCGGGAAACGTCCGACGGCGGGCAGCAGGCCTGGCAGGAGATCGGGCAGCCTGACAGGCTGCTGCGGGGCCATCCGCTGCTCATTGATGCTTCCCTGCGCGAAGCAGTGAGCGTGACGGTGTCCGGTGACGCGGGGGCACGCGGCTTCCTGCGGGCCCACCCGGAGCTGGTAGACGAGGTGGACTGCAGTGACCAGTCCACCGGCGAGGACATCGACACACCGGATCAGTTGCGGCTTCTCGGCCAGGAGACTGCTCAGTAAGGGCGCGAATGGGCGTTGAGACGGCGGGCCCTTCGATGGACAGGATTTTTGGGCGAACTCTCCGGACGGGCCAACGCTGTTGCTTCAGCCTTCAGTCGTAACGACATATAAGGCTCGCAGCATCAATGTCCAGGGAGGTGGTTGGTGCGTGCTTGGTCCTTGGACTTCAACTCGACGCCCTTTGTAGCGGCCCAGTTGGCCAGCAGCTGCAGTCCGTCCTGGGATGCGGAGCCTGGTTCCGCGGAGAAGACCAGCATCTGGAGGCTGCGGTCAGTGGCGAGGTCAAGGCCGAGGTAGTTCAGGTCGAGGTCGCCGACGACGGGGTGGTGGACGCTTTTGAGCCCGTCGCGGTGTTCCCGGACGTCGTGGGCTCCCCAGAGTTTCCGGAAGAGGTCGCTGCGGGTTGAGAGTTCGCCGACAAGGTCGCTGAGCTGACGGTCGTAGGGGGAACGGCCAGCTTCGACCCGGAGGAGGGCAACGATCTGGCGGGTGTTGGATTCCCAGTCCCGGTAAAACGTCTGTGCCCTGGCGTCCAGGAACACAAAACGTGCGGCGTTCAGGGGCTGCCGGTCGTCCTCGAACATCTCCGAAAAGAGAGCCCGGCCGAGGCGGTTGGTGGCCACCGCGTCCAACCGGCCGTTCTGCACGAACACCGGAACGGTGGACATCGCATCGATCGTCTGCTGCAGGGCAGAGTTGATCTGGGTTTTGCGTGCCGGGCGCCGGCGCTGCGGGTGGGCCCCGGCGTTGGCTGAGCGGATGAGCTCGTAAAGATGTGAGTGCTCGGCCTCATCCAGTTGAAGGGCACGGCTGACCCCGTCGATGACGGCTTCCGACGCTCCCTTCGCATTGCCGCGTTCCAGGCGCTTGTAGTACTCCGAGCTCATGCCGGCCAGGAGGGCCACTTCTTCCCGCCGCAGGCCAGGGACGCGGCGCCGCCCGCCGAAGTCAGGCAGGCCCGCTTGCTGCAGGGTCAGCTTGGCCCGCCGCGAGATGAGGAACTGGCTGAGGTCGTCCTGGTTGTCCATGGTCTCGAAGGTACTCCACCTCGCGCCCGCTAGCGGGTCCCTGCCAGGGAACCTCCAGGTAGGGTCTCGTTAGCCCACGCCCGGGCCGGTTGACTTGAATCATCAGCCGCCCCGGACGGGCCGGTTGGGACGCAAGAAAGGCATCATCATGACCAACGTTTGGTTCATCACCGGAGCCGCCCGGGGCATGGGCGTCGACCTGGCCAGGGCCGCCCTCGACGCCGGCCACCAGGTCGTGGCCACCGCCCGCGACGCCGCCAACGTCACCGCGGCCCTCGGCGAGCACAAGAACCTGCTGGCCCTGTCGCTGGACGTCACCGACGCCGCGGCCTCGACTGCCGCCGTCCAGGCCGCCGTCGGACGCTTTGGCAGCATCGACGTCCTCGTCAACAACGCCGGCAACTTCTACGCAGGCTACTTCGAAGAGATTAGTGACAAACAGTTCCGGGCACAGATGGAGACAAACTTCTTCGGCCCGCTGAATGTCACCCGCGCAACCCTGCCGGTCATGCGCGGGCAGCGCCGCGGACACGTCATCACCATCACCTCCGCCGCCGGCATCATCGGCCAGGAGTTCTGCGCCGCCTACGCCGCGTCAAAGTTCGCCCTCGAAGGCTGGATGGAATCCCTCCAGTACGACGTCCAGCCCTACGGCATCCACACCACCATCGTCGAACCAGGCTTCTTCCGCACCGAACTCCTCGTCGAGGGCGCCTCCTCCATCTGGCCCGAACTCTCCATCGACGACTACGCCGAACGCACCACCCAAACCATCGCCGCGTGGAAGGCCATGAACGGCCGGCAGGGCGGAGACCCCGCCAAGCTCGGCGCAGCCCTGGTCTCCATCGCCGCCATGGACACCCCGCCGCTGCGGTTCGTCGCCGGAGCAGACGTCGTCGCCGGCGTCGAGCACAAAGCCCGACTCCTCCTCGATCAGGTCGAAGCACACCGCGATCTGTCCTCCGCCATGGCCCTCGACAACGCTTAGGAACTCATGAAAAAGCCCCTGTCCCTCATCGCCCTCGCCGCAACAGCCGCGATCGCCCTCGCCGGATGCTCCGCACCCGCAACCGAAACCACCGCCGCAACCCCAGCCCCGGCAACCACCCCCTCCGCCGCCACCGAACCCTCGGCCCCGGCCGAGGTTTCCACGGACGGAACCCCGATCACCATCACCGCCGGCGACGTGGTGATGACGGCGACCCTCAATGACAGCCAGGTCGCCGAGGACTTCGCCGCCACCCTCCCGGTCACGCTCCCCTGGTTCCGGAACGCCGGCATCGAATACATCACTGAACTCAACGCCCCAATGACAGAAACGGGCCCGTTCTACACCGACGTACAACCCGGGGACATCGTCTACTACAACCCCCTCGACAGCATCACCATCATCTACGAGGAAACCAGCTCCGTCCCCACCCTCACCAAAATGGGAGAGATCACCTCAGACCTCAGCGTCTTCGAAAACCTCCCGGACGACGTGGACATGCGCATCGAGCGGGGCTAACCCTCGACCCATCTGGTTCAGCCTCCAAGCCACACGGAAAAGGACATACAACCATGAAGAACGCACGCCTCGGAGACCTGGAAGTCTCCGCCATCGGACTCGGAGCCATGACCATGGCCGGCACCTACACCAGTGAAGAGATCGTCGGCCGGGCGGTCAAGGGACGCCGCGATCAAGTCAAGATCGCCACGAAATTCGGTCTGGTCTCCCATTCCGGCGCCGGCCCCGGCGTAATCGACAGCAGTGCGGCAAACGTGAAGGCCGCCGTCGAAGGCTCCCTCAAGCGCCTCGGGACCAGCCACGTCGACCTGTACTACCAGCACCGGGTGGACCCGAACACCCCGATCGAGGAAACCGCCGGCGCCGTCGCGGACCTGATCGCCGAGGGCAAGGTGCTGCACTTCGGGCTCTCCTAAGCCTCCCCGGAGACCATCCGGCGGGCACACGCAGTGCAGCCCGTGACGGCGTTACAGACGGAGTACTCTCTCTGGACCCGTGACGTGGAGGAGGAGATCCTGCCGCTGCTGCGTGAACTGGGTATCGGCTTCGTCCCGTACTCACCGCTCGGACACGGCCTGCTGACCGGTCACATCCGTTCCGTGGACGACTTCCCCGAGGATGACTGGCGCAAAACCAACCGCGGTTCACTGGCGGGAACTTCCGTCGGAACCTCGCCATCGTCGACGAAGTGAAGGCTATCGGCGCCGAGATCGGCGCGACCCCCGCACAGACAGCCCTCGCCTGGCTGCTGAGCCGTGGGAACGACATCGCTCCGATCCCCGGCACCCGCCGGGTCTTCCGGGTCGAAGAGAACACCGCTGCCGTGGGCACCAAACTCACTGGCGACCAGCTGGACCGGCTCAACGCACTCCAGCCGGCCGCTGGCGAACGCCACGACGAGGCCAACATGGCCTCGATCGACCGCTGAACACGGGTTGTGGCGTCCTGGCAACTCAAGCCTGCATCCCGGCCTCAAGCAATTGCTCGAGGCCGCGCTTGAAGCCGGACCGGCCGCCATGAGCGGGATGCCTCACCTTGGGCACATCCAGTCCGTTGCGTTGAAGGCTTCGATGAGCAACATTGCCAACGGCCACCACGGTGTGGATGCCAAAAACGTCCACCAGCGCCTGCCAGAACGGTGTCCCCATGGCTGCTTCCGCCGGCGTGGGAGTCCGGTTGGACAAAGGATTTCCGGGCACATGCGGGTGCCAAGGGAAGGCACTCCACAGCAGTGGAAGGACATCCAGTTCCGCCAGGACCTCCCACATCACGGTTGCGGTGGGCTCAGCTGCCACTTCCGCCGCCTCGGGAGGCAACGCGTACCCCTTCCCCTGCCCGAACAGCCCGAACGCGTTGGTGGAACTCATAAACATCCCGCGGTTGGTGAAGGGCACTCCAGTGATGCGCATGCCCCGGAAGCCCGGGGCCTCACCCAGCAGCAGTACCTTGGGCGAGCGGTCCAGCATCTCATCGAGGTACAGTTCCAGGTTCCGCCGGCGCAGGGCGTTGTCCGGAACCCTGTGGTCAAAGAAAGTGTTGCGCCCTGGGACTGTGGGCGCGGCGGCGAGCCGCTCCACAAAGTCACTGACGGAGGCAGTCACCGGCGGCCTCCCAAGCGCAAGAGAGCTGCCCGGGGTCCCTGTGGCGAGCGGAGCCGGGCATGGCGCAGGCGGCGAACGCTACCAGCGCGGGTGGATGGCTTCGCGGAAGTAGTGGTCGTAGATCCAGCGGACGCCGGCGTCGAAGTCTTCGTCAACAGTGACACCCGCCGCGGCGGCGTTTGCCGTTGCCTGCTCCACGTTGCGTGCGCCGGGGATCACGCTGGTGACGCCGTCCTGGGCTGCAATCCAGGCGATCGCAGCCTGCGCCGTGCTGGCGCCGGCCGGTACGAGCTGTTCGAACTCCTTGACGGCCTTCAGGCCCAGGTCGTAGTCCACGCCGGAGAACGTTTCGCCGACGTCGAAAGAGTCGCCGTTGCGGTTGTAGTTCCGGTGGTCGTTCTCGGCGAAGGTGGTCTCCTTGGAGTACTTGCCGGAGAGCAGCCCGGAAGCCAGCGGCACGCGGGCGATGATTCCCACGTTTGCGGCCTTTGCCGCGGGAAGGACGTCGTCCAGGGGCTTGAGGCGGAAGGCGTTCAGGATGATCTGCACGGAGGCGGTCCCCTGGTGGCTGATCGCTTCCAGCGCCTCGTCAGTGCGTTCAACACTGACACCGTAATTGCGGATGGCGCCCTCTGCCACCAGGGTGTCCAGGGCGTCATAGACCTCGGCGTTGCTGTACACCGGAGTGGGCGGGCAGTGCAGCTGGACCAGGTCCAGGGAGTCTGTGCCCAGGTTCTTCCGGGAGCGGTCAACCCACTGGCGGAAGTTGGCCAGCGTGTAGTTCTCCGGCAGCTGGTCCACGCGGCGGCCCATCTTGGTGGCCACCGTGATGTCCAGGCCGGGGTTGTCCGCGAGGAACTTCCCGATGGCCTGCTCGCTCTTGCCGTCGCCGTAGACGTCAGCGGTGTCGAAGAAGTTCACTCCCGCTTCCACGGAGGCCGCCAGGATGGCCTGCGCCTGTGCCGGGTCAACGTGGCCCCAGTCCGCGCCAAGCTGCCAGGTTCCCAGCCCCACGATGGACACGTTCCGTCCGGTCTTGCCTAAAATCCGCTGTTCCATCCTCCGACTATAGGGGTCGGGCCCGCAGGCGCAGGAATTTTACGGGCTCGGCCGCGCCGTTCCGGGGGCCTGAACCACCCGCCCGGCAGGGCTTCTCACGTTGCCGAGTGTTCCAGGTTTGGCACCAGCCCCGCCTCCCGAAGTCCCAAATAGATCCTGTCCCGCGCAATGGGCAGCTGGGCGAAGCGCACACCGGTGGCATTCCTGATGGCGTTTGCCAACGCGGGGGCCACGGGGTTGAAGGGACTTTCGCTCATGGACTTGGCGCCCAGCGGCCCCATCTTGTCGTTGGTGTCGGCGAAGTACACCTCGCTGCGGGGCACGTCGGCGAAAGTAGGGATGTGGTACTGCCGCAGGATGTCGGTGGTGACCCGGCCGGCGTCGTCAATCACTACCTCCTCATACAGTGCGGCGCCGATGGCCTGGGCAATTCCACCCTCGATCTGGCCGCGGCACTGGCGCGGATTCACCACCACACCGGCGTCCGCCGCCTGCACGCTCTGCAGGATCTTCAGCTCGCCCGTGCCCCGGTTCACCGCCACGCGGAAGCCGTGCACGTTGAATGCCACGGACCTCGGCGTCCCGCCCCAGCGTCCTTCCGCTGCAAGTTCGACGCCGGCATCCGCAGCCGCCTGCGCCAGTTCCGCGAGCGGCACGGCTGTTCCGTCAATGACTACGGAGCCGCCGTCGAGGACGCAGGCCGAGGCCTGGGTCTGCCGGATGCCTGCCGCAAAGGCGCGGATCCGGACAGCCAGTTCCTCGGCCGCGGCGAGGGTTGCCTTCCCCGCCACCACGGTGCCCGCGGAACCAAAGGCGCCGGTGTCGTGCTCGATCAGGTCGGTATCGGACTGCCGCACCACAATCCGGTCGGCTTCGGTGGACAGCGCCGTGGCGGCCAGCTGCGCGTGGACGGTGGTGGTGCCGTTGCCGAACTCGGCAGTCCCGACGTCGGCCTGGTAGGTCCCGTCGGGCAGGAGCCGGAGACGGGAATGGGCAAAGTGGCCGCGGGGCGGCACGGTGTCGATCATGGACAGGGCGGTTCCCTCGCCGGTGAGCCATTCAGGACCGAGCTCGTCCAGTCCGGCGGCCCGGTACCGTTCCCGGCCGCGGGCCAGCGCGTCACGGACCAGGCTCAGGCACTGGTCCAGCCCGTAACTGCCGTAGTGGACGTCCTCCTCGGGTTCCGGCTGGGTGGACAGCATGCGGTCGCCCTCGCGCACCATGTTCCGGCGGCGGAACTCGAAGGGATCCATGCCGATGCCGGCGGCGAGCTCGTCCATGGCGGACTCGATGGCGAAGATCATCTGGCTCAGGCCATAGCCGCGGAACGCCCCGGCCGGCACCGTGTTGGTGTACATCGCGTGGGCGTCCACTTTTTTGTTGGCACAGTTGTAGACGCTCAACGACTCGCCGCAGCCGTGGAACATCACGCCCGGGCCGTGGTTGCCGTACGCGCCGGTATTGGTCAGCACGTCGAGTTCCAGGGCGGTCAGCTTTCCGTCCACGCTGGCGCCGGCCTTGAGCTTGATGGTGAACGGATGGCGGGTGGTGGTGGCGGTGAACTGCTCCGTCCTGGTCAGTTCGAGCTGCACCGGCCGGCCCAGTTTCAGGGCCGCGAGCGCAACGATGTCCTCGGTGAGTACTTCCTGCTTGCCGCCAAAGCCGCCGCCCACGCGCCCGGCCACCACGTGGACCTGCTCCTCCGGGAGCCCGAAAACCCGGCACAGCGTGCGGCGGACCAGGAAGGGAACCTGGCTGGATGTGCGGACTTGAAGGCGGCCCTCAGTGTCAACGGCTGCGATGGCTGCGTGCGTTTCCAGGGCAACGTGCTGGACGCGCTGGGTACGGTAGGTCTGCTCATGGATGAAGTCCGCTGCCGCAAAGCCCTGGGCCACGTTCCCCAGTTCCGAGTGGAGTTCAGCCACCACGTTCCGGTCCGGCCGGGAAATGCGCGACGCCGACCCGTCCTTGTCGCCGTGCACCAGCGGCGCTCCGGGCAACAGCGCTTCCTGCGGCGAGAAGACAGCGGGCAGTTCCCCGTACTCCACCTCCAGTGCCCGCACCCCGGCTTCTGCGGCAGCCACCGTTTCAGCCACCACCGCGGCAACCCGCTGGCCCCGGAACCTCACCACGTCATCCAGCACGCGGATGTCATCCGGATCGTCGGTAAAGAGCTCATGCTGTGCAGTGGAGAACAGCTGCTCCGGAGCGTCCCGGTGGGTCAGGACGGCCACCACGCCGGGGACCTGCAATGCAGCATCGGTGTTGATGGACAGCACGCGTGCATGGGCAAGCGGCGAGCGCAGGAGCTTGAGGTGGAGCAGGCCCTGGAGCTGGTCTGGGACGTCCAGCGTGTAGCGGACTGCGCCAGTAACCACCGCCCAGCTGGCGGGTGCCGGGACGTCGTCGCCCAGCTGCCCCGGCTCGGGGTCCGGCTGGCCTTTCCCGGCGATCCCGGATCCCTGTCCCTTCGGATCCGGGTGCCCGGCATGCCCGCAAACGGCGTCGGCGATAGCACGGTATCCGGTGCAGCGGCAGAGGTTGCCTTTGAGGTTGCGGGCCAGGTTCTCCTTCTGCTCGTCGTCGAAGGTCGCCGCCGTCATCACCATGCCCGCCGTACAGAACCCGCACTGGAAGCCCTGCCGCTCCATGAACTGCTGCTGCACCGGGTGCAGGTCCGCTCCGTCGCCCGCAGTTGAAGCCAATCCTTCGATGGTGGTCACCGCGTGTCCCTCAGCGCGGACAGCAGGGTAGATGCAGCTGTGCACGGGAGTGCCGTCCACGTGCACCGTGCAGGCCCCGCAGTCGCCGCCGTCGCAGCCCTTCTTGACGCCCAGGTTGCCCTGCTCCCGCAGGAAGGTGCGCAGGCACTGCCCGGGGCGGGGTGACGCGTCCGCGGGGGCTCCGTTGATCTCGATGGCCATGCTCAGGCCCCTTCCTGCTGTGCGTAAAGTCCGCGGTCCGCCGGCGGCCAGAAGTCGCCGGATACCCGGAGGCCGGGCGCAGCTTCCGGGGCAGCGAGTTCGGCGCGGATTTCCTCGGCCAGGCGGTAGGTCATGTCCCGCCGCCAGGCCGGCAGGCCGTGGATGTCGTCGTGGTAAAGGTCATTGGAAATCGCTGCGGAAATTGCGGCGGCCAGCACATCGGCGTCGGGAAGCCCATCGAAGCGCAGCTGCACGGGCCGTTTGGTGGCGGCGGTGACGGTGAGCACCAGCCGGGTTCCGCCGTCGAGCCTTCCGATCAGCAGCACCCCGGACCTGCCCAGGTTGCTCAGCGACAGGCGGCGGAACGCCACCCGGGAGGTGAGTGCCGACGCCGGGAGGTGGACGCTGCGCAGCAGCTCGCCGGGTGCCAGGCAGTTCTTTGCGTCGCCCGTGACGAAGTCCGTCACCGGGACGCTGCGGCTGGTCCCGCCGGGGCCGAGGATGGTGGCGCTGCCGTCCAGCCCGGCGCACAACGAGATGACGGGGCCGGCGGGCAGCGACGTGCACAGGTTGCCGCCCACAGTGGACATGTTCCACACCTTGAAGGAGGCAACAAAGGAGTCGCAGCACGGCCGGATAAGGTCCAGGGCCGGCCAGCTGCGGCCTGCAGCTGCAGCAGAACCGGGAAGGCTGTAGAGGTCGGCGACAGTGCAGGTGGCAGCCAGCTCTATCCCGGCATCGCTGACGGTGACGGGGGTCCAGCCCGAGTTGCCGAGGTCCAGGAGCCGCCTGAGCGGCTGGGGGCCGAACGCGAGGCTGCCGTAGGAGAAGAGGACTGTGCCCCCGGCGAGCCAGGCGTCGCCGTCGCGCCATTCCTCGGGGTCGGTGGTGGGGACCACCGCCTCGATGGTGTTCATGTCCATGCGATCTCCTGCTTCAAAGAGTGGGTGGGCGCGGGCTTCGCGGCGCGCTCCTGGTGGATGGGGCCGGAGGTCTCCCTCAACGGCTGGTGGGAGGCTCCCGGATGCCGGGCGGCGATGACTTCGGCCAGGACGGAAACCGCCACTTCGGCCGGTGTGACGGCGCCGAGATCCAGGCCGAGCGGCGAGTGGAGCTGGGCGATCCGTTCGGGGCGGACGCCGTTGTCCAGCAGGGCGCCGACGCGTTGGACGTGGCTGCGCCGGGAGCCGAGGGCCCCGATGAAGGCGACGTCCAAGGCCAGCGCGGTCTCCAGCAGGGGAACGTCGAACTTGGGGTCGTGGGTGAGGACGCAGATCACCGTCCGGGCGTCCACCCGTCCTGCCGCCGCTTCTGCTGCGAGGTAGTGGTGCGGCCAGGCGGTGAACACCTCGTCCGCCGCCTGGAACCGCGTTTGGGAGGCAAAGGCCGGCCGGGCGTCGATCAGGGTGACGTGGTAGCCCACCGGCTTGGCGGCGGGCAGCAGCGCGGCACTGAAGTCATTGGCGCCGAACACCAGCATGCGCGGCGGTGCGAGCCGGGACTCCACCAGGAGGGTGGCCTCCCCGGTGCACAGGCCCGGCCCGGCCAGGTGCAGCACGCCGGTGGCGCCGTTGCGCAGGAAGGACTCGAGCTGCTCACTGCGGGCACGGCCGGCCCCGGAGTCTCCTGGAAGGTCCAGTAGCACACGCAGCTCCGGATGGCGGGACACGTCCGCAGCGGCCGGCCGGGAGATAACGACGGCGCCGCTGCCGCCGGCATCCAGCCTTCGGACCAGCGCCACCGGTTCGTCCGGCCCGCAGGCCGCCAGCTGCAGCAGCGCTTCGGCCAGCCTGCCGCCGTGGTTCCCGTTGGCCGGTTCAATGTGCACGTCCAGCTCTCCCCCGCAGGTGAGCCCGACGGCGAAAGCATCGGCAGCACTATAGCCGAACGTCTCGAGCCGGGCGGCGCCGTCGTCCATCGATTCCAGCGCCGCCGCCACAACGGCTCCCTCGACGCAGCCGCCGGAGAGGCTGCCCAGGACGGCGCCGGCGTCGGACACCAGCATGGAGCTGCCGACGGGCCGGGGAACGGAACCGCTTGCCCGGACGATGGTGGCGACCGCGAACCGCTGTCCGGCCAGGGCCGGGGCCCAGCCGCCGAGTGAAGGGATCAGGTCAAGCATGGCGGCGCTCCTTTTTCCACGTTGCGGTGGTGTCCATATTGTCGTTCCTAATGCCGGCCGGACCAAGGGTTGGTCCGGCTGGAGGGAATATTGCTGCCGTTTCGGGCATCCGCGCCTGCGTGGTAGCAGGTGCGGATGCCCGAAAGCGGAGCAGGTGCGGCTGGTAGCTGCGGTCAGGCGCCCAGCAGCAGGTTGATGGGGCCGCGGGCGAAGTACACCAGGAACCCGGCGCTGACCACCCACATCAGGGGATGGATCTTCTTCGCTTTCCCGGAGGCCGCACCGATGATGGCCCAGCTGATGAAGCCCACCCCGATGCCGTTGGCGATGGAGTAGCTCAGCGGCATGGTCACGATGGTGAGGAACGCGGGCAGCGCCACCGAGAACTTGCTGAACTTGATTTCCCGGATCTGCGCCATCATCATCGCGCCTACCACCACCAGGGCAGCGGCTGCCACCTCGAGCGGAACCACGCTGGTCAGCGGTGTGAGGAACATCGAGCCCAGGAACAGGACACCGGTCACTACCGATGCCAGGCCGGTACGCGCGCCTTCCCCGATGCCGGCGGCGGAGTCGATGTAGACGGTGTTGGACGAGCCTGAGGTGGCTCCGCCTGCGACGGCGCCCACGCCTTCCACGATGAAGGCGGACTTCAGGCGGGGGAACGTTCCGTCCTTGTGGGCGACGCCGGCGCTTTTGGCCAGGCCGGTCATGGTGCCCATGGCGTCGAAGAAGTTGGTGAACACCAGGGTGAACACCAACATGGTGGCCGCGAGTCCGCCGATCCGGCTGAAGGCTCCGAACAGGTCGAACTGTCCCACCAGGCCCAGGTCCGGGGCGGACACCAGCTGGCCTGACAGTACCGGGGTGTTGAGGTGCCAGCCGCCGGGGTTGGTTGGGCTGGCCGGGCCGATTTTCATCGTTGCCTCGACGATGGCGGCCAGGAAGGTAGTGGCCACTATGCCGATCAGCAGTCCGCCCTGGACCTTGCGTGCCACGAGGATGCCCATGGCCAGGAGTCCGACGATGAACACCAGCGTGGGGATGGAGGTGATGGAGCCGCCGTTGCCCAGCTGGACGGGAGGTCCGCCCGCCGTCGCCTTGACGAAGCCGGAGTCCACGAAGCCGATGAAGGCAATGAACAGGCCGATGCCCACGGTAATGGCGGCCTTCAGCTCCTTGGGGACGGCCCGGAAGATGGCGGTCCGGGCCCCGGTGATGCCGAACAGGACGATCAGGATGCCGTTGATCACCACCAGGCCCATGGCTTCCGCCCAGGTGACTTCCTGGATGACCGAGACGGCCAGGAACGAGTTGATGCCCAGCCCGGCGGCGAGGCCGAACGGCAGGTTCGCGACGAGCCCGAAGAGGATGGTCATGACGCCGGCAGTAAGCCCGGTGACTGCTCCTACCTGTGCGGCGGAGAGCCAGCCCCCGGCGACGTCGGTGGGGGCGTTGCCTGCGCCGAACCCGCCCAGGATCAGGGGGTTGAGGATGACGATGTACGCCATGGTGAAGAAGGTAACCAGGCCGCCGCGGAATTCACGGGCAAGTGTTGAGCCGCGCTGGGTGATCTGGAAGAACCGGTCAAGGAAGGAGTTGGCCGCCGGCCGCTTGGGGCCGCCTTCGGTGGCGCTGGAGGTGCGGGGGGTTGGAGCCGAGTGCTCCCCGTGGGAATTGTCCAGGATGGTCATGTCAGCCGCCGGGCCTAGTAGTCAATCCTGGTGTCGAGTGTGTTCCAGGTGTTGAACGGTTCCAGCGGGGCCGGGGCCTGCGGATCGTTCAACTCCAGCTTCGAGACCGGCATCAGGGAGTTCCTGTCCTGGTTTTGGAAGTATTCGTAGAAGACGGCGTCGTCGAAGCCCACGGAGGCGGCGTCGTGCCGGTCCGCGGCGAAGACGACGCGTTCCACCCGGGCCCAGAGCGCGGACGCCAGGCACATGGGGCACGGCTCGCAGCTCGTGTAGAGGACGGCGCCGCTGAGATCGAAGGTGTCGAGTTCGCGGCAGGCGGTGCGGATGGCGGTGACTTCGGCGTGGGCGGTGGGGTCGTTGTCAGCAGTGACACGGTTGACGCCGTCGAACGTTTTACCGTCGGCGGTGACGATCATGGCGCCGAAGGGCCCGCCGCTGTTGAGGACGTTGGCCGTTGCCAACCGGATGGATCTGGCCAAGAACTCTTCGGCCGTGACGGTGGTACTCATGATGCGACTTCCTTTTGCCGGGAAGCCCGTTGCCGCTTGCAGGACCAGTAGAACCAGGTGCGAACGGTTACCAGGCTTCAGCATGTGCTGTGAAGGTTAAGTTGCGCCTGGTAGATAGCTTCCCGAAGTCCGGGTGCCCGCCTTTGGCAAGATCGAGATTAGCACCGGAATGTGGGCCGCGCCATAGTTTTCTGGAAACTTAATTTCGCAATGTGAAATCCTTGTTTCGTGTCCTTCACCGCAGGCGCGGCTGCTGGTCACATTGCACGGCCATTGACGCAGGTCAGTCCCATTACCTAGTCTGATGCCACCCGCGGCTGCCGGCAGCCGCGGCAGCCTGGATCAGCAGACAGGGTTTCACTGAGCTGGAATTAACACCACTACGCTCAGACAAGGACCGTCATGACGCCATTCGACGCACCCGCATCCAGACTGTGGATCAGGAATCCGCAGGCAGCTTTTACCGCCAACACTTTGAACGCCTCCGGCGGACTCGTGGTCAGCGGCGGGACCATCGTGGAAGTGCTCAGCGCTGGCCAAGTGCCTTCGGAACCGTGCAGCGAGGTTTTCGACGCCGGAGGCCACGTGCTGCTGCCGGGCCTGATCAACACACATCATCACTTCTACCAGACCCTCACCCGCGCCTGGGGTCCGGTGGCGAACGCCCCGTTGTTTCCCTGGCTGCAGAACCTGTATCCGGTCTGGGCCCGGCTCACGCCGCGGGACCTTGAGCTCGCCACCACGGTGGCGCTCGCCGAGCTCCTGCTCTCGGGCTGCACCACGGCAGCGGACCACCACTACCTCTTCCCGGGCGGACTGGAACACGCCATCGACATCCAGGTGCAGGCGGTGCGCCGGCTGGGAATGCGGGCCACCCTGACCCGCGGGTCCATGACGCTCGGAACGGACGACGGCGGCCTGCCGCCCCAGTCCACCGTCCAAGCACCGGAGGTGGTGCTGGCCGACAGCGAACGCCTGGTGGACCGGTACCACGAACGCGGCGAGGACGCGGTCATCCAGATTGCCCTTGCGCCATGCTCGCCGTTCTCGGTGACCAAGGACATCATGGCGGAGAGCGCTGCGCTCGCCGAGCGGCTGGACGTGCGGCTGCATACCCACCTGGCCGAAACCTTGGACGAGGAGGACTTCTGCCGGGAGATGTTCGGGCTGCGGACCGTTGACTACCTGGACAGCGTGGGCTGGCTGACGGACCGCACCTGGCTGGGCCACGGCATCCATTTCAGCGACGCGGAGATTGCCAGGCTGGGAGCCGCGGGGACCGCCGTCGCACACTGCCCCACTTCGAACATGCGGCTGGCGTCGGGGACGGCACGGGTGCTTGAACTGGAGGACGCCGGGGTGCCCGTGGGGCTGGGAGTGGACGGCTCGGCGTCGAACGATGCCTCGAACATGATCCTCGAAGCGCGGCAGGCGCTGTACCTCCAGAGGCTGCGCTACGGGGCGGACGTTCCGGTGGAGAGGGCGCTGGGCTGGGCCACCCGGGGCTCGGCGGCCGTCCTTGGGCGTCCCGGGCTGGGCCAGCTCGCTCCCGGGATGCAGGCGGACCTGGCACTGTTCCGGCTGGACGACCTCCGCTTTTCGGGCAGCCATGACCCTGTTGCCGCACTGCTCCTGTGCGCTGCCGACCGGGCCGACCGGGTGATGGTGGGCGGGCGGTGGCGCGTGGTGGACGGGCAGATCCCTGGACTGGACGTTGCCGGGCTCATTGCCGAGCACTCCGCGGCCGCCCGGCGGCTGGTGAGCGGCTAAGCGGGACGGGGGAAGCGGCTTAGGATGCGGAAAGGCCTGGCGGCACCGGAGTTTCGGTACCGCCAGGCCTTTTGCGTCTTGCCGCTGAGCCTGCGGCCAGTTGAGCTAGGAGCGCTTGCTGAAGCCCGGCAGCGCATGGACCCAGCGCGAGAAGCGGCCAGGGACGTGGTCCCGGTCGGCCGGCAAATAGAAGTCGGGATCCGTTCCGCCGCCAAGGGGGAGGTAGAACTCCTGGACTGAGGGTGCAGCCGTTTGTGCCGGTGCAACCGGCGTCTTGTCCTGCTGGTACATCTGATCCTCCTCCGAGGGTTGAAGTAGTTCCGCAAAATGGAAAATAACTTTTGCTATGTGGAATAGCTTAGATTGCGGCCGGCTGCTTCGTCAACGGTCCGGGTGCCCCACAGTCACAAATTGAATTTTCGTTTTGTGATGTACACCACCGATTTGCTGAGCTACGCTGGATGTCAATTCGTGGTGCATATCACGTAACCTGGGAGCAGCAGGCAGGGTCGTAATGAGCTGACATCGATTGATGTCGGCTCTTTTTTGTGGGCCGACGGTACAAGAAACGTGCGGGAAACGCGCGCTTAATTTCTATGCGGGACTGTGGTCCCACATACCTGAAGTTGGGAATCTGACCATGAGCAGCAAAATCATCCTCGGCGAAAACCAGTACGGAAAGGCCGAAGTCCGGGTCGTCAAGATCACCCGCGACAGCGACCGCCACGAAATCGAAGACCTCAACGTCACCTCGCAGCTGCGCGGAGATTTTGCGGCCGCACACCTCGAGGGCGACAACGCCCACGTGGTGGCCACCGACACCCAGAAAAACACCATCTATGCCTTCGCCCGCGACGGAGTGGGTTCCCCCGAAGCGTTCCTGCTTCGGCTCGGCGAGCACTTCACCTCCAGCTTCGACTGGGTGACGGGCGGCCGCTGGGAGGCCGAGTCCTACAGCTGGGACCGGATCCAGGCCCACGGCACGGAGCATGACCACTCCTTCGTGCGCAACGGCCAGGAAGTTCGCACAGCGGTCCTGGTCCGCGACGGCGCCACCACCCACCTCATCTCCGGGCTCAAGGACCTCACCGTCCTGAAGTCCACCCAGTCAGGCTTTGTGGGCTACCCGAAGGACAAGTACACCACCCTGCAGGAGACCACCGACCGCATCCTGGCCACCGACGTCTCAGCACGCTGGCGCTTCAAGACCGGAACCGACTTCAGCGCGCTGGACTTCAACAAGAGCTACGAGGACGTCAAGGGACTTTTGCTCGAAGGCTTCACCGAGAAGTACTCCCACGCCCTGCAGCAAACCCTGTTCGACATGGGCACCAAAGTACTGGAAGCCCACAGCGAGATCGACGAGATCAAGTTCTCCATGCCCAACAAGCACCACTTCCTCGTGGACCTCTCACCCTTCGGCCTCGACAACCCCAATGAGGTCTTCTACGCCGCGGACCGCCCCTACGGCCTGATCGAGGCCACCGTCCAGCGGGAAGACGCAGCCGCAGCTCCCGCCGCCTGGTCCGGCATCGCCGGCTTCTGCTAGACACAGCGCACCATTGGTTGAGCCTGTCCAAATCCTTGGGTTCCGACAGGCTCAACCGCCCCACAAGCCTTTGCCACACCTGTTAGCCAGACAACGTTAGCCAGACGAAGACGTCTGCCATGAACCAGAAAGTCTGCCATGAACACCAAAAACCCCTTCAAAGCCGCCTCCAAACAACCCAGTAAGCGCGCCGTTTCCAACAGGCCCGAGGATGAGCGGCTGTCCGTGGGAAGCAGTTTCGCCTACGGCTTCCAACATGTATTGACCATGTACGGGGGCATTGTTGCCGTCCCGCTCATCGTCGGCCAGGCTGCGGGGTTGCCCCCTGCCGATATCGGCGTCCTGATAGCCGCCGCGCTCTTCATGGGCGGGCTTGCCACCATCCTCCAGACAGTTGGCATCCCGTTCTTCGGTTCCCAGCTGCCGCTGGTCCAGGGTGTATCGTTCGCTGGCGTGGCAACGATGGTAGCCATCGTCACCACCGGCGGAGGCATTCAGGCCGTCTTCGGCGCGGTCATCGTTTCAGCCGCCATCGGCTTGTTGATCGCGCCGGTCTTCTCGAAGATCGTGCGGTTCTTCCCACCGGTGGTCACCGGAACTGTCATCACGACGATTGGCCTGACACTGATGCCGGTTGCCGCAAACTGGGCCATGGGAGGGAACAGGAATGCCGAGAACTACGGCAGTATGGAAAACATCGGTCTCGCGGCGATCACACTGGCCCTCGTTCTCCTCTTGAGCAAGCTCGGCAACGCAACAATTTCCCGGCTCTCAATCCTGCTGGCCATGGTCATCGGAACCCTGGTCGCCGTCGCAACCGGGATGGCCAACTTCTCCAAGGTCGGGGATGGCCCAATCGTCGCCTTCCCCGCACCGTTCCACCTCGGCGCACCCACCTTCGAAATCGCCGCAATCATCTCCATGCTGATCGTTGTACTGGTTATCCTGACCGAAACCATGGCCGACATCCTGGCCGTCGGCGAGATCATTGGAACCAAAGTCGACTCCAAGCGGATCGCTGCCGGCCTCCGCGCGGACATGGGCTCCAGCCTCATCGCCCCGGTCTTCGGCTCCTTCACTCAAAGCGCGTTCGCGCAGAATGTCGGCTTGGTGGCAGTCACCAAGATCAAGAGCCGCTACGTCGTAGCAGCCGGCGGCGTCATCCTGGTGATCCTCGGGCTTCTGCCGGTGCTGGGCCGTGTTGTGGCAGCTGTGCCTACCGCAGTCCTGGGCGGGGCAGGCATTGTCCTGTTCGGCACCGTCGCTGCCAGTGGCATCCGCACCCTCGCCAAAGTGGAGTACAAAAACAACATGAACCTGATCATCGTGGCGACCTCCGTGGGCTTCGGCATGATCCCCATCGCCGCTCCCAGCTTCTACGACAAGTTCCCCGACTGGTTCGCGACCATCTTCCACTCCGGCATCAGCTCCGCCGCCG
Source organism: Arthrobacter sp. Z1-9 (assembly GCF_054792695.1). Taxonomy (NCBI): domain Bacteria; kingdom Bacillati; phylum Actinomycetota; class Actinomycetes; order Micrococcales; family Micrococcaceae; genus Arthrobacter; species Arthrobacter sp. Z1-9. Next base: position 3,547,343 of record NZ_CP096456.1, read on the forward strand.
TGATGGCCATCCTGCTGAACCTGCTCTTCAATCACCTCAAGGCCGGGAACTCAGAGAACCAGTCGGTGTTTGTGGCCGGTACCGGGCGCGTGGTCCGGGAAGAGGACCTGAAATGCCTGGCCGACGGCGACCGCTTCGAAGGCGGCAAGCTCATCGACTGCGACGGCAAGGAAGTCCCCGTCCAGTCGGCCGAAAAGGCGTCAGAGCACTAGCACCAAACGCCGACGGCGGCCCGCTTCCGGAAGAAGCAGGCCGCCGTCGGCGTCAGGAAAAGCAGTTTTGATCAGTTGCGGTTGAGCTCCGTGGAAATGGCCTCGGCAGCTTCGCGGAGGACCGGCACGGCCTTGTCGGCGAAGTGCTCATCCACCCGGGACACAGGACCCGAAACAGAAATTGCGGTGGGGGTTGGAGCGTTGGGCACAGCCATGGCGAAGCAGCGGACACCCAGCTCCTGCTCCTCCTCGTCAATGGAGTAGCCCCGTTCCCGGATGAGCTTCAGGTCGGCCAGGAGGTCCTCGACGTCGGCGATGCTCTTCGCCGTGGGGGTCGGCATCCCGGCGCGGGTGACGATGCCGCGGACCGTATCGTCGTCCAGCTGCGCCAGGATGGCCTTGCCGACGCCGGTGGCGTGGGTATGGGCACGCCGGCCCACCTCGGTGAACATGCGCATCGAGTGCAGCGACGGCACCTGCGCCACGTAAATCACCATGTCCGAGTCGAGCACCGCCATGTTGGAGGTCTCCCCCAGCCTGTCCACCAGCGTTTTCAGCTGCGGGCGGGCTACGGCACCAAGCTGCTTGTTGGCTCCTTCGCCCAGCCGGATAAGCCGCGGGCCCAGAGCGTAGCGCCGGTTCGGCAGCTGGCGGATGTAGCCCAGCGACACCAAGGTGCGCAGCAGGCGGTGGATTGTGGGCAGCGGCAGGTCCGTGGACGAGGACAACTCGCTGAGGGTGACATCGCCGCCGGCGTCAGTGATCAGTTCCAGCAGTTCGAAGACGCGCTCAACGGATTGGACGCCACCTGCGGCTTTCTCAGCCATGTACCAGTCTCCTGTGGACTCGGATTCCGACAAGTCTTATCCGCATCGTGAAAAGAGTTGCCCTAATGCTTTCAAGATACAGCACAGGCCCGGCTGAGGCGACGAACGGCGAGACGGGGTTGTATTTCCACAAAGTAGATAATAATATCCATGATACGAAAACATTTTGATTCGAGCAGAAGCCCACAGCGGGCCCAACAGGAGGACATTCAATGGCGAATCCCAGCCCCGGAAATTCGATTACCCTGCGCGTGGAAGCACCGTCAAGCTTCAGCGCCACCAGCGAGCTCGCCGCAGCCGTCGGCGCCGCAGGCGCAGCCATCACGGCCCTGGACGTCAGCGAGTCCCACCACGAGACCCTGGTTGTCGATGTCACCTGCAACACCACCGATGACGAGCACGCAGGCAGGGTCAAAGACGCCCTCAACGCGCTCGACGGCGTTACGGTCCAGCACGTCTCGGACCGCACCTTCCTGATGCACCTGGGCGGCAAGCTCGAAGTCGTCCCCAAGGTAGCCCTGCGCAACCGCGACGATCTTTCCCGCGCCTATACTCCCGGCGTCGCCCGCGTCTGCCTCGCCATTGCCGAGGACCCGGCAGCTGCCCGCAACTTGACCGTCAAGCGCAACACCATTGCTGTCCTCACCGACGGCTCCGCCGTCCTCGGCCTGGGGAACATCGGCCCGGCTGCCGCCCTGCCGGTCATGGAGGGTAAGGCTGCGCTGTTCAAGCAGTTCGCCAACGTCGACGCCTGGCCAGTCTGCCTGGACACCCAGGACACCGAGGAAATCATCATGATCGCCAAGGCCATGGCCCCCGTCTACGGGGGCATCAACCTGGAGGACATCGCCGCCCCGCGCTGCTTCGAAATCGAGAACCGGCTCCGCGAGGAACTGGACATCCCGGTGTTCCACGACGACCAGCACGGCACCGCCATCGTCACGCTGGCAGCCCTGGTCAACGCGCTCCGCGTTGTGGGCAAGAAGCTTGATGAGGTTCGGATTGTGGTCTCCGGCGTCGGCGCGGCAGGCTCGGCCATCATCCAGCTCCTGAAGGCCCAGGGCGCACGGCACATCATCGCCGCCGGCCGCTCCGGAGCCATCCACGCCGGCGAACAGTACAACGACGAACACCGCAGCTGGATTGCAGCGAACACCAACGAGGAAGGGTTCGCCGGCACCCTGCACGAGGCCATCAAGGGTGCGGACGTGTTCATCGGCGTCAGCGCACCGCACGTGATCGGCGAAGAGCAGGTTGCCGCCATGGCAGAAAACGCCATCGTGTTCGCCATGGCCAACCCCACGCCGGAGATCGATCCCGTGATCGCGTCCAGGCATGCCGCAGTGGTGGCCACCGGCCGGAGCGATTTCCCCAACCAAATCAACAACGTGCTGGCCTTCCCCGGCTTCTTCCGGGGCCTGCTCGACGCCGGCGCATCGGACATCACTCCGGAGATGCTGGTGGCCGCCGCGGAGGCGATCGCCAACCGGGTAGCTGACGACGAGCTCAATGCCAGCTACATTATCCCCAGCGTCTTCGATCCTCATGTCGCCGCCGATGTTGCCTCAGCCGTCGCCGCTGCCGCCCACAACGCAAACGCAGCAAAAGCGGCTGCTGCAGCCTCGGCGCCTGAAGCCGCCCTGGCCAGCGCCTGATTCACTGCCTGACTTCAGCACAAGGAAAGGACCAGAAATGGCCATCACTGTCACAGATCCCCGGCCCATCGACCGCGCGGAGGAGATCCTCACCCCCAAGGCGCTGGCATTCCTAGAGGAGCTGCATACCCGTTTTGCCGGTACCCGCAACGAACTCCTGGCAGCCCGCGGCGTCAAGCGGCAGCGCGTAGCCGAGACCGGCAAGCTGGACTTCCTGCCGGAAACCCGGAACGTGCGCGACGGCGACTGGAAGGTTGCGCCCGCGCCCGCGGCCCTGCAGGACCGCCGGGTGGAGATGACCGGGCCCGCTTCACCGGCAAAGATGGCCATCAACGCATTGAACTCCGGCGCCAAGGTGTGGCTCGCGGACCTCGAGGATGCCAGCACACCCACCTGGGCCAACGTCATCGACGCCATCCTGAACCTCCGCGACGCCGCCCAGGGCACCCTCAGCCACACGTCCGCCGAGGGCAAGGAGTACAGGCTTCGGACCGACGCGCCGCTCGCCGTCGTGGTGGCCCGCCCCCGCGGCTGGCATATGCCGGAGAAGCACCTGCTCATCGACGGCGAACCCGCCGTCGGTGCGCTGGTGGATTTTGGCCTCCACTTCTTCCACGTGGCCAAGCAGCTGGTCCTCAACGGACAGGGACCGTACTACTACCTGCCCAAAATGGAGAGCCATCTCGAGGCCCGCCTCTGGAATGATGTCTTTGTCTTCGCGCAGGACTACCTGGGGCTGCACCAGGGAACCATCCGCGCCACCGTGCTGATCGAAACCATCCCGGCCGCGTTCGAGATGGACGAGATCCTGTACGAACTGCGCGAGCACGCCTCCGGCCTGAACGCCGGCCGCTGGGATTACCTGTTCAGCATCATCAAGTACTTCCGCGACGCCGGCGAGGAGTTTGTGCTGCCGGACCGTGCTTCCGTTGCCATGACCGCCCCGTTCATGCGCGCCTACACCGAACTGCTCGTGAAGACTTGCCACAGGCGCGGCGCCTTCGCGATGGGCGGCATGGCAGCTGTCATCCCGAACCGCCGCCACCCCGAGGTCACCGAGGCGGCCTTCGCCAAGGTCCGCGCGGACAAGACCCGCGAGGCGAATGATGGCTTCGACGGTTCCTGGGTGGCGCATCCGGACCTGGTTCCCACCTGCCGTGAGGTGTTTGATTCGGTCCTCGGCGACAAGCCGAACCAGCTGGACAAGCAGCGCCCGGAGGTTGCCGTGACGGCGGAGCAGCTGCTGGACGTGGCCTCCGCTGACGGCCAGGTGACGGAGGCGGGCCTGCGGCTGAACCTCTATGTTGCAGTGGCGTACACCGCCGTGTGGCTGTCCGGGAACGGCGCCGTCGCCATCCACAACCTGATGGAGGACGCGGCCACGGCGGAAATCTCCCGCTCTCAGGTGTGGCAGCAGATCCGCAACAAGTCCGTCCTGGCTGATACCGGGAACACCGTGACGAAGGAGCTCGTGGAGCGGATCCTGGGCGAGGAGACAGAACGGCTCCGCACCGAGGTGGGCGACGAAGCGTTCCGCCGCTACTACCAGCCGGCCAGCGGGCTGATCGGGGATATCTGCCTTTCGGACGACTACACCGACTTCCTCACCACCCCGGCCTACGAACTGGTGGGCTGAGGCATGGCGGCAACACCCCGGACCTCGCTTTCGCCGGGGGACCTGGCACACATCGACGGGCAGCTGGCCGCCACCGACCGGCTGCTCGAGCGGAACTACCCGGGCGACGACGGCTCACGCCAGCCCGTCCATACGGTGTACGTCCCCGCGGACCGGTTCACGCCGTCGTTCGCGTCCGACTGGGGAGCGGAAGCACAGGCGGCCGTTGGCGCACACGGCGGTTACGGGAAGCTCGGCCACCTGCTGGGCCAGGAGCCCGGCCTGGCGGAGGCCGTGGCCTCCCGGGTGGAAGCCAAGCTGGCCAGCGAACCCATCGAGGACCTCCGGCTCGACTTTGAGGACGGCTTCGGGGACAGGGGCGACGACGCCGAGGACGCCGCCGCCGTCACGGCGGCATCCGCCGTGGCCGCCGCCGTCGTTGCAGGTTCCGCTCCCCCGTTCATCGGCATCCGCTTCAAGTGCTTCGAGGCGCCCACCAGGGCCCGCGGACTGCGGACGCTGGACCTGTTCGTGTCCGGCCTGGCCTCAGCCGGCGAATTGCCCGACGGCCTGGTCCTGACCCTGCCCAAGGTCACCACCGTGGCCCAGGTCCAGGCAATGGATTACGCCGTCTCACGTCTGGAGGAAGTCCACTCACTCCCCACCGGACGGCTCCGCTTCGAGGTCCAGGTGGAAACGCCCCAGCTGATCCTCGGCCCGGAGGGGACGTCACCGGTGGCCCAGCTGCCGCACGCCGTCCCGGGCCGAATCAGCGGGCTGCACTACGGCACGTATGACTACTCGGCATCCCTGCAGATCTCCGCTGAATACCAGTCCATGGAACATCCCGTGGCCGACTTCGCCAAGGAGGTCATGCAGCTGGCCGTGGCGGGCACGGGCATCCGGCTCTCGGACGGTTCCACCAACATCATCCCGGTGGGCGACAACGTGGAAAACGCGTGGCAGCTGCACGGGCGCCTGGTTCGGCGGTCGCTGGAACGCGGCTATTACCAGGGCTGGGACCTGCACCCGGCCCAGTTGCCCAGCCGCTTCGCCGCCACTTACGCCTTCTACCGGCAGGGGCTCCCCGCCGCCGCAGCCCGGCTGCGGAACTACGTGGAGCAGACGGCAGGCGGCGTGATGGACGAGCCTGCCACGGCCCGTGCGCTGGCAGCGTTCGTGCTGCGCGGGGTCCAGTGCGGCGCCGTCGGTGCGGATGAAGTGCAGGCGCTTGCCGGCGTCGGCATCCCGCAACTTACCGGACTGGCGCACCCGCGGCTCGCCATCACCTCCAACTCCTAAGTAAGGATCTTCTCCATGGGCAAGTACTACTCCCCCACCGGCGGACTGCCGCCGCAGACGCACCTGACTACAGAGCGCGCCATCGTCACCGAGGCGTACACGGTGATCCCGAAGGGCGTCATGACGGACATCGTCACGTCCAACCTTCCGGGCTTTTCGAACACCCGCTCCTGGATCATCGCGCGCCCCATTTCCGGCTTCGCCACCACGTTCTCACAGCTGATCGTGGAGATCGGTCCGGGCGGCGGCGCCCCCAAAGCCGAATTCGAAGCCGGCGTTGAAGGCGTCATTTTCGTGACCCGCGGCAAGGTGAACCTCACCCTCGACGGTGAACTGCACCAGCTGGAGGAAGGCGGTTACGCCTACCTTGCTGCCGGTTCGGAGTGGGGCCTGGAGAACGTTTCCGACGACGTTGTGTCCTTCCACTGGATCCGGAAGGCCTACGAACGCCTGGAGGGGTACGAGGCCAAGTCCTTCGTTACCAATGAAAAGGACGTACAGCCCACGTCCATGCCGGACACCAACGACGCCTGGAAGACCACCCGCTTCACGGACTCCAACGACCTCGCCCACGACATGCAGGTGAACATCGTGACGTTCCAGCCCGGCGGCGTCATCCCGTTCCCGGAAACCCACGTGATGGAGCATGGCCTGTACGTCCTCGAGGGCAAGGCCATGTACCTGCTGAACAACGACTGGGTGGAGGTGGAGGCCGGCGACTTCATGTGGCTGCGCGCCTTCTGCCCGCAGGCCTGCTACGCCGGCGGCCCGGGCGAATTCCGCTACCTGCTCTACAAGGACATGAACCGGCAGGTCCGCCTCACCTAACCCCTCATCCCAACTAAGTAGCGCCAAGTGTCGTATTGGACCCTTAAAACGACACTTGGCGCTACTTAGTTGGGGGAAAATGGGGGCTATGGGCAGAACCCAGGGCAGGCCGTGGAAGCGGATCGCGGCCGCCCTGTGTGCAGTCCTGCTGGTGGCCTCTGCGGGCTGCATCGACGAACCGCAGCCTCCCGAACCGGACAAGCCCGCAGCCTTCAGCCTTTTGGAGGACTTCAGCGCCCGGATGCTGGAGGAGGGCGCCCCCGCCGTCCTGATCTCCGTGCGGAACAGGGGTGAGACCTGGACGCACGCTGCCGGAGTCCGCAGCCTCGAATCGGGTGAGCCCGCCACCGTTGCCGATCCGGTCCACGTCGGTGGCATCACCGAGTCGATGGTGGCCGTCTCGGTGATGAAACTGGTCCAGGAGGGCAGGCTGGACCTGGACGCCCAGGTCAGCGGCTACCTTCCGGAATTTGGATCCGTGCTGCATCCTCCCGGGCCGGTCACCGTGCGCCAGCTCCTGACCCACGAGTCAGGTATCCCGGATTTCTCCGTTCCACTGCTGGCCTCGGGGAACTGGAAGGAGTCCATGGACCGGCCGCTCGCCCTGGAACAGCAGCTGGCCCTGGCCGCCACCGTGCCGTGGGAAGGGCGGCTGGCGCACGTGTTCGACTACTCAAGGTCCAATTACGCGGCCCTTGCCCTCATTGTGCAGCGGCTCCGCGGCCAGGCGCTGGGGCGCGTCCTGGCGGCCGACGTCGCCCAGCCACTGGGGCTGGAGGTTACCCGGCTCGGCGGCGGGTCCCCGCCTGCCGGAATGGTCCACGGCTACGTCACTATCGAAGGAAAGAGACTTGACGTGGCGCGGCGGGCCTGGCTCGCGGAACTGCCCTCGGGAGGAGCCATCTCCACCGTTGAGGAAGTGAACGGGTTCTACAGCGCCCTGCTGCATGGCAGGCTGTTGAAGCCGGAAACAGTCGATGCCATGAAAGCCGGGTACACCCAGTACTACGGCTTTGCCCTGCGGCGGTGGAACGACACCTGCAACAACCGTTTCTACTACGGGCTGCCCGGCGACGTGGACGGCTACGGAACAGTCTCGATGACCAGCGAGGACGGCAGCAAGCAGCTGACTCTTTCGGTCGCTTACCCGCCGGCACCGCCCGCCCTGGAATCCAATCCGCTGATCCTCGAACTGCAGGAGGCTGCTCAGGCGGCCTTGAACAGCCTGTGCTGAGACCCACATGACCGGTCAGGGGTTGAGGACCACCTTGATGCAGCCGTCTTCCTTTTTCTGGAACTTTTCGTACAGCGCCGGCGCTCCTTCAAGCCCCGAACGGTGGGTGACCAGATCCATCACACCCAGCGGATCGGCGTCGTCCTCCACCAGGGGCAGCAGGTCATCCGTCCAGCGCCGCACGTTACACTGCCCCATCCGCACCTGGATCTGCTTGTCGAACATGGTCAGCAGGGGCATTGGGCTGGCCTGGCCGCCGTACACCCCGCTGAGGGAGACAGTCCCGCCGCGGCGGACGGCCTCAATGGAGGTGTGCAGGGCTGCCAGCCGGTCCACGCCGGCCGTCTCCATCGCTTTCTGCGCCAGTTTGTCCGGCAGGAGGCCCAGTGCCTGGTGGGCGAAGCCGGCGACCGGGGACCCATGCGCTTCCATGCCGACGGCGTCCACCACCGCGTCGGGGCCCCGGCCGCCTGTCATGTCCCGCAGCCGGTCCACCACGTCCTTGCCGAAATCGAGGGTCTCGATCCCGTGCCGCGCCGCCATCTCCCGCCGCTCCGGCACGGGGTCAACGCCGATAACCCGCAGCCCGCGCTGCACGCCGATGCGGCCGGAGAACTGGCCCACCGGCCCCAGCCCGAACACCGCCAGCGTCCCGCCAGCCGGGGTGTCGGCGTACTCCACGGCCTGCCAGGCGGTAGGAAGGATGTCCGAAAGGAAGAGGTAGCGCTCGTCCGGCAGCTCGGTTCCCACCTTCACCGGGCCATAGTCCGCGTAGGGGACCCGCAGGTACTCGGCCTGCCCGCCGGGGACGGAACCGTAGAGTTCCGAATAGCCAAAGAGGGCCGCCCCTGAGCCCTTGTCTTTGACCTGGGTTGTTTCGCATTGGGACTGTAGACCCTGGGCGCACATGTAGCAGCGGCCGCAGGCGATGTTGAAGGGGACCACCACACGGTCCCCTTTGCGCAGGTTGGTGACGGCGCTTCCCACCTCTTCCACGATGCCCATCGGTTCGTGGCCTATCACGTCGCCCTTGTGCATGTACGGCCCCAGCACTTCGTACAGGTGCAGGTCGGATCCGCAGATTGCGGTGGAGGTGATCCGCACAATGGCGTCCGTAGGCTCCTGGATGACCGGATCCGGCACCTCTTGCACGCTTACCGAGCGTTTCCCCTGCCATGTCAGTGCTTTCACAATTCACCTTTCCGGACGTTTCTTCGCTGCAGTCGGGGCTGTCCGCCCATCCCTCGACGCTATCGGCTCCACCGGCAAAAAGTAAGCAACCTGACTAAAATCCTTGTCGTTCCCGCCCAAGCCTCCTAGCGTAGGAAGAGCCAGACCCGCAGAAGTGAAAGAGGAACGCTATGTCGCTCTACCAGCCCGAACCGGTTGAAATCTCCACGCGCATGCGCCCGGGAGAGTGGACGGAAGAGAGCCTGGAGCAACTGGTGGGCAGCTACCGCGAGCGGATCATGGAGATGGGGGCCAGCGCGTCGGACGTGGTCACGGACGTTGACCGGAGCGACGACGGCTCGGTGCGGGTGGCCGTTTCCTGGGCCAAGCCTGCAAACCAGGGTGACGAGGACACAGTGGCCGGCGGCCAGGTCCTCTGACAAGGCAGGATGACACGTCCGACGGCGGATGGCGCGCCAGCGGGGACGCCGCCGTCAGGACTGGGTCAAGACTTTGGCCGTCTGGACTTAGGCCAGGCGTTGGGGGTCAGGAGTTGGGGGCCGGCGAGAGCAGCCGGCCGATGGCGCTTGAGGTCAGGTTCTCGAGCAGGTCGCGCGGACCCTCGTAAACCTCCACGGCGCCCGCGTCGCGGAGTTCACTGGCGCTGACCCCGCCGCAGGTAACGGCGATCGCAGGAATGCCCAGCGCACCCGCGGCTTTCATGTCCCACACCGCATCCCCCACAAAGACGGCGTCGGCCGGTTCCACGCCGATGGCCTCCAGTGCCGCCACGAGGATGTCCGGGGCGGGCTTGCTTTCCTTGGCGTCATTGGCGCTGGTGGCGGCGTCGATAAAGGCGTCTGCGTCCAAGGTGGCCTTCATGACCTCGAGATCACGGTTGCGCGCCGAGGACGCGAGGGCCACCGCGAGTCCTGATGCATGGCACTGGGCCAGCAGGTCTTTCGCGCCGTCGAAGGAACGCAGCGTGGGCCACTGTGAGGCGTACAGGGCGCCGTGGCTGGCCATGATTTCCGAATCAAGGGAACGGTCACGGTCGGCCGGCAGGAGGCTGTCCACCAGGCGGTCCCCGCCCATGCCCACAAAGTGGTGGATGGATGCCATCGGGACGTCGTAGCCGTACTGCCGGAAGGCGCCCCACCACGCGATGGTGTGGATGTAGGACGAATCGATCAGGGTGCCGTCAACATCAAAGAGGATCCCCTGCCGGCGCCCGCCGTCAGGGGACCCGGTGTCCTGCAGGGCCATCAACTGACCGCTGCCCGCCTGGCTTCGGGCGCTCTCTTGGCCCTGGCGGCTTCGTCCTTGGCGGTGGTCACCGGACGAACGCGTTCCCGGATCACGGTGCCTGCACCGTCGTGGCTCTTATCCCTGATAAGGCCCGTCCCGGCGATCTCCCTCGCCATTGCCACTCCGGCAACAGCTGCCCTTTTGGTGGGAAAGGTCACCGAGATGGCCATCAGGTTCCCGGCTCCGTCCATCATCCTCACCCTGTAGCCGCCGTCAGGCGCATCCACGAGTTCAAAATATCCGGCCATTTGCAATCACTCCTCCGTCAGTCACACCGCACCGTGCTTACTGGGAGCACTCCATGAGGTGTTAGTAAGTATACTTATCTATTCTGCGAAGGAGAAGTAGCACCTCTTGTCCGCGCCGCCTCAGCGCGTTTCCGCCGTTTCCGGCGGAATGGGGGTGTCACTTCGCCGAACCGTATCCTGATGCAGCTCCAAAGCGCTAGTCACAAGCGCAAAGTGGCTGAAGGCCTGGGGGGTGTTGCCCAGCTGCCGGCCCGCCCGGACGCCCCATTCCTCACTCAGCAGTCCCACGTCGTTGCGCAGCTCAAGGAGGCGCTCAAAGAGTTCCCTGGATTCCTCGTGGCGGCCCGCACCCAGCAGCGCCTCCACCAGCCAGAAGGAACAGGCCAGGAAGACGCCCTCGTCACCCGGCAGGCCGTCGTCGCTGACGGCGGGGCGGTAACGGAGCACAAACCCGTCCTCGGTCAGCTCCCGCTGGATGGCCTCAATGGTTCCGATGACGCGGGGATCATTCGGCGGCAGGAACCCCACCCGCGGAATCAGGAGCAGGCTGGCGTCCAGCTCCGGCCGCCCATAGGACTGGACGAACGTATTGCGGCGGGCGTCGAACCCGTTGGCCATCACGTCCTGGTGGATGGTGTCCCGCAGCTTCTCCCAGCGCTCCACCGGCCCGGGCAGTCCTGATTCCCGGACACCCTTCACCATGCGGTCCGCGGCAACCCACGCCATCACCTTCGAGTGGGTGAAGTGGCGGCGGGGACCCCGCATCTCCCAGAGCCCGTTGTCAGGCTGGTCCCAGATGGTCTCAAGATGCTCCATCAGCGTGACCTGCAGGTCCCAGGCCTCATCGGTGTGTTTGAGCAGCGAATTGCGCGTCAGGGCCAGGCAGTCCAGCACTTCCCCCCACACATCGAGCTGCAGCTGTTCGGCGGCGCCGTTGCCGATGCGCACCGGGGACGAGTTTTCGTAGCCCCTCAACCAGGGCAGCTCCATCTCCGGCAGGCGGCGTTCGCCGTGGATCCCGTACATGATCTGCAGGTCCGCGGGGTCACCGGCCACGGCCCGCAACAGCCAGTCCCGCCAGGCCGCGGCTTCCGCGGTGTAACCGGCAGCCAGCAGCGCCTGCAGCGTCATGGTTGCATCGCGCAGCCAGCAGTAGCGATAATCCCAGTTTCGCGGGCCGCCCAGCTGTTCGGGCAGTGAGGTGGTCACCGCCGCCACAATCCCTCCGGTTGGGGCGTAGGTGAGGGCCTTCAACGTCACGAGGGACCGGGCCACGGCGTCCTGGTATTTGCCCTCCACGGTGCATTGGGAGGCCCAGCCGCGCCAGAACGCGAAGGTGGTGCCCAGTACTTCTTCGGCGTCAACAGTATGCGGCCGCCCTACATGGCTGGGCGCCCAGGTGAGGACAAAGGGGACCCGCTCCCCCGCGTTGACGGTGAAGTCACTGACGGTGTGCATGTTTTCCCCGTGAAGCGGAGCCGGGGTGACAAAGTAGACGGCGTCCGGCCCGGCGATGGCATGCAGTCCGTATTCGTCCCGGCGCACCCAGGGGATGATGTGGCCGTAGTCGAAGCGGAGGGTCAATTCGCCGTGCATCTTCACGCTGCCACTGACGCCTTCGACGATTCGGACAATGTCCGCCACCGCGTCCCGGGGCGGCATGAAGTCGATGACCCGCACGGTGCCTTCGGGGGTGTCCCATTCCGTTTCCAGGATGAGGCTGCCGTCCCGGTAGCCCCGGCGGGTACAGGGCCCTCCTTCCGCTGGCGCCAGGAGCCAGCGCCCTGCTTCGGGTGTGTCCACCAGCGCATTGAAACAGGCAGGGGAATCGAACCGTGGCAGGCAGAGCCAGTCGATGGATCCTTCTTTGTTGACCAGTGCCCCGGTGTGGAGGTCACCGACAACCGCATAGTCTTCAATTCGCGCCATGCCCTTACCCTGCCACAGCCGGCGCCCGAGTGGACCGGGCACAGGGGTGTAGCCTCAAAACATTGGCATCAGGCACCGGAGGCATTCATGGCAATCCATATCGGCACCTCCGGATGGAGCTACAACCACTGGGAGAACGTCCTCTATCCACCCAGGCTGCCGGTCAAGGACCGGCTCCAGCACTACGTGGTTCGGTTCCGTACGGTCGAACTTAATGCCAGCTTCTACCGCTGGCCCCGGGACACAACATTTGCAGGGTGGAACCAGCGGTTGCCGGCCGGCTTCAGCATGTCCGTCAAGGCCCCGCGCGGCCTGACCCACGCCCGTAAACTGTACGAGCCCGAGGTGTGGCTGGAGCGCATTACCCGGTGCTGGCACGAACTCGGAGATAAACGGGCGGTCCTCCTGGTCCAGCTGCCGCCCGGCATGGAGCGCGACGACGCCCGGCTGGACTACTTCCTGGCGGCGGTCCCGGACTGGATCCGTGTGACCGTGGAGTTCCGGCACCCCAGCTGGGACTGCCCGGAGGTGTTCGCCCTGCTGGAGCGGCACCAAGCCGCCTACTGCATCATGAGCGGCGCTAATCTTCCCTGCATCCTGCGCACCACCGCCCCTTTCACCTATGTGCGGCTGCACGGGCCGGACCACGAGCACCTGTATGCGGGCTCCTATTCGGATTCCGACCTGCAGTGGTGGGCATCACGGATCCGGGAGTGGTCCGGCAGCGGCCTGGACGTCTACGCCTACTTCAACAACGACGGCGATGGCCACGCCGTGCGCAACGCCGAGACCCTGCGCGCGATCCTGGGGGAAGGCTGACGTCATAGACGTCAGCGGTGACCAGCGTTTCCTCCTCCCGGCGCTGCCCTGTGGCAGAGTGGACCCATGGACACGGCTCCGAAAAATTTGTCACAGAACACAGCACATACCCAGGTCCCGGACGCGCTCTCCGGAAACCAGGTGTTCCGGCTGGCGCACCAGCTCTCGGACGCCGTTAATACGGTGCGGATCCGGCTGGCCAAACGCTGGAAGTTTGTTCCCCAGACCATCGCTTACCAGGGCTACGGCTCCACCAGCCTGGTGCGCGTACTGGGACGGGTCCTGCTGACGCAAAAGCCCCTGCCCGGGAGCAAAGCAGAGCACGCGGCGCAGAACGGTAACCAAAACGTGCGCGGCTGGCGTGCCTTCACCAGCGTGCCGCTGCAGTACACCGACGTCGAAATCACCATCGGTGATGTTGTCACCCACGTCAAAGCGGACCGTGGCGGGCTGATCGATACTGAGGTGGACGTCAAACTCGCGCCGGGCTGGCACACCGCCGTCCTCCGCGCGGAAGGCACCGAACCTGTCGAGGCCAAGATCCGGGTCATTGCACCTGACATGAAGTTCGGGATCGTCTCGGACATCGATGACACCGTGATGGTGACGGCCCTGCCCCGGCCATTCCTTGCCCTCTGGAACACGTTCGTGCTGAGCGAGCGGGCCCGCATGGCCACGCCCGGCATGGCTGTGCTGCTGGACCGGCTCACCGTCGAGCACCCGGATGCGCCCGTGATTTACCTGTCCACGGGGCCCTGGAACGCCGCGCCCACGCTGGCCCGCTTCCTCAACCGCAATATGTATCCGTCCGGAGCCCTGCTGCTGACGGACTGGGGCCTGACGCAGGACCGCTGGTTCCGCAGCGGCCAGGAGCACAAACGCCAAAACCTGGACCGACTGGCAAAGGAATTCCCGGACATGCGCTGGCTCCTGATCGGCGACAACGGCCAACACGACGAGGCAATCTACTCCAACTTTGCGCAGGACAACCCCGACAAGGTTGCAGCCATCGCCATCCGGCAGCTGTCCGTCAGCGAATCCGTGTTCGCCGGCGGCCACTCCGAGGACGGAGACCACACCACGTCCAGAGTCCCATGGATCTATTCTCCCGACGGTGCCGGCATAGCCAAGCAGCTCGCCACTCTGGACATCCTCTAAACCCCGGGCCCGAACACAAGGCCGGGCCGGGAACCGCGTGCCTTGCCAGCGCGCACGGTCCCGGCCCCAAGCTTTTCCAGCCAGCGCTTCCTAAGCGCTGGCACCCAAAGGTGACACGCCGTCGTCGGGCGCTTCGGTGTCAAGGACCTCAGGCACGGCTGCCTGCGCGATCGCCGCCTCCGCCACGTTGACAAGGTCGCGCTCCTCGATGAGTTCCTGGAACCAGAAGTAGGAGGCCTTGGGGGTCCGTTCCAGGGTCTCGAAGTCCACGTGGAGCAGCCCGAAGGGCTGGTTGTAGCCGGCCGACCACTCGAAGTTGTCCAAGAGGGACCAGACGTAGTAGCCGCGCAGATCGATCGACTCCGCGTCGCCGCCCGGGGCGGTGGCCCGCAGCGCGGCCTCAAGATGGTCCGAAAGGTACTTCAGGCGGCGCTCGTCCGGGATGAACCGGGTGTTTGTGGATTTGTCCCGGACAATGATGTCCTCGAAGCTGGCCCCGCCCTCGGTGAGGATGACGGGGGGCAGGTTGGGGTACCGTTCGGCCATCTCCTTCAGGGCAACACCCATGTATTCCGGCTTCACCGGCCAGCCGTAGGACGTGATGTCTGCCTCCGGCCAGGTTTCCACGTGGAAGGGGGTTCCGCCACTCCCGGCCGCGCTGAGGTCGCTGCCCATGGCCTCGGCCATGCTCGCCGGCACGGCGCCCGCACCCGGGCCCACCGCCACCTTGGTGGGCATGTAGTAGTTGAGCCCATAGAAATCGAGCGGCTGCGAGATGAGCTCCATGTCCTCGGCCGGGTGCTCAAAGGAGCTGAAGAACTTGGCGGCGCGGATCAGGTCCGGATATTTTCCGGTCAACACGGGGTCCGCGTAGAGCCGGTTCTGGGCCAGGTCCATGAGGCCCGCACTGATCCGGTCCAGCGGGTTGATGGAGTTCGGGACCATGGGCGAATAGACGTTGGTCATGCCGATCTCACCGGGAACATTCGCTGCCCTTAGGGCCTGCACGGACAGTCCGTGGCCCAGCAGCTGGTGGTGGACGGTGGGGAAGGCATTCAGGACGAGCTCGTGCCCGGGCGAGTGCAGGCCGAGCGAATACCCGTTGGTGCTCACGGTGGCGGGCTCATTGATGGTCACCCACCGGGCTACCCTGTCGCCGAACTTATCGGCGAGGATGCCGGCGTACTCCCCCAGGCGGTAGGCGGTGTCGCGGTTCATCCAGCCGCCCGCCTCGTCCAGGGCCAGGGGCGTGTCCCAGTGGTAGATCGTGGCCATGGGTGAGATCCCGTTGGCGAGGAGTTCGTCCAGCAGCCGGTCATAAAACGCCAGGCCGGCCCGGTTCACCGCACCGCTGCCGGTGGGCTGGATGCGGGGCCAGGCGAACGAAAACCGATACGAGTCCACCCCCAGCTGTTTCATGAGCGCCACATCCTGGGGCATGCGGTGGTAGTGGTCGCACGCTATGGCCGGGCTGTGGTCTTCGACGATGGCGCCGGGCTTGCGGGAGAACACGTCCCAGCCTGCGGGTCCGCGGCCATCCTCCTCCAGCGCGCCTTCGATCTGGAAGGCTGCGGTGGCCACTCCAAGGGTGAACCCCGGCGGGATCAGTGCTGCGAGGTCCCTGGCGGTAATGTGCATCGATTCAACCCTTACTGACGGACAGGACGGTACCTGCGGAGTCCTTCAACTTCCGCGAGGTCAGGACCATATCCTTGCACGTTTCACCTGCTGCCGGTGAGCGTGCTGCAAGGGTCTGGGTTGGATGAGGAACTGAGGAAGTTCCGGGCCGGGTGGACCTCGCAGTGCAGTCCTGTTGCCTGCGCTCCACCCACGGATCGAGCTCAGCCGGGGTCCTATTGGTCGCCGAACAGGAATTCCTTTGCGTGCGTCAGCGCCTTGCGGAAGGCATCGTTCCGGAGCGCCACCAGGTGCTCGGTTTCGCCGTCGGCCGGTTCGAGGTAACCCGTGTAGCCCGGCCGCAGCACCCAGATGTCGCCGGCAGGCGGAAGGTAGAACACGCCGAAGGACCGTTGCTGCTTTTCGTCGTCCGTCCAGACTGGCACCACAGCGAGCGCCGCACCGGTTGTGGGGTTGATCCACTGGGCGCGGGGCAGGGGTTCTTCGTGCGCTTCCGGGTCCAGGAACGGCGCGGTGCCCTGGCCCCACCGCTTTTCAAAACGCTCATGGAAAGCAGGCATCAGGTGCGAATCGTAGCGGCGCCAGTCGCTCATACAGTTTTCCGCCTCTCGAAGTGGGGCCGGGGGTCGGCTCCCCCGGGTTTGAAGGTCCCGGCTGCGCGGGTGTAGTGGCCGTTAGGCCCACGGACCGCTTTCCCAGCGCACGGGGGTAATGCGAATGGTGTCCCCGGAAGGGCCCGCCGGGTGCCGGACGGTCCGGACCGGGATGTCCGTCCCGGTCCGGGTTGCCGGCGCTGAACGGGCTGCCGGTTTTGCCTGCACTTCGCGGTCGTAGGCTGCCCGGCGGGCAGGATCGCGCAGGACGGCGAAGGCCTGCATGATCCGCAGCAACTCCGTTTCAGGTGGCGGCGTGCGTCCACCCGACGCGGTGCCCTGCGCCCTGTCCTGCATTCCTTCCTGCACCTCGGATCCGGCCCGTCCGCCTTCCAGGTCCGGGTGGTGGCTGCGCATCAGCGCCCGGTAGGCGCGTGATATCTGCTGGCGGCTGGCGTCGTGCGGGATGTGCAGGGTGGCGTAGTAGTCCGGGGTTTGGTTCATGTCAGTGCTCCGGTTCCAGAGCTGCCGGGCGCAGGGCAACCAGGGGTTGCCCTGCGCGGGCCATAACTGGCTTAGGTTCCAATCTGCTGCATCTGGCCCTGCTGCGTCTCGATTTCGATCTTGCGCGGCTTGGCCTTTTCGGCCACGGGGATCCGCAGCGTCAGGACACCTTGGTCGTAGCTTGCCTTGATGTTGTCCGTGTTCAGGGTGTCGCCCAGGATCAACTGGCGGCTGAAGACGCCGCGGGGACGCTCGGAGGCCACCAGCTCCACGTTGGGCTGCGTGGGATCCTGGCGTTCCGCCCGGACCGTCAGGACGTTGCGCTCAACGTTGAGGTCCAGGGAATCGAGCTTGACGCCCGGAAGATCGAAGGCCACCACAAACTCGCCGTCTTCCTGCCAGGCATCCATGGGCATGGCGGCCGGCCGGGCGGCAGTTCCAAAGACCTGCTGCGTGAGCCGGTCCAGCTCACGGAACGGGTCCGTGCGCATCAACATCATTTCCCACTCCTTCAGCTTGTTAGATGTTGGATCGGTGCCATATCCACTCCCATGATCTATGGTGGTGAATATAGATTTTTTATAGCACCCGTGGGAAACTGAAGCAAGACCCACCACAAATTTCTGGAGAACTGATGGCAGAGCAGGAAGCACGGCGGGCGCCAGTGCCCGGAAAGGGACGTGGACTGTATGCCATCTCCGTGGCGGCGAAGCTGGCCGGCACGGGCCAGCAAAACATCCGCCTCTATGAGACCCGGGGCCTGCTGACGCCGTCGCGCACTTCCGGCGGCACCCGGCAGTACAGCGATGCGGACATTGCGGTGCTGCTGCGGATCGGTGAGCTCCTGGAACAGGGCCTGAACCTCGCCGGAGTTGCCATGGTGCTGGAATTGGAGGAGGCCAACGTGAAGCTCCATCGGGCCCTCAAGCGGGCACGGTCCCGGCCACCGGCCTGAGACTCAGTCGCGCGGCGCGTCCGCCTTGGACAGTTCGCCGGTGATCCGCTCACCCGGAACCCTCGCCGTCCGCCACGTGTCCACGGCGATCACTGCGCCCAGGATGACCAGGGACAGCGACAGGGACGCCAGGGCGTCGCTGAGCCAGTGGTATCCCAGGTACAGGCGGCTTACGGCAGCGAGCACAATGCCCACTCCTGCCCCGACGAACCCGAATACGGCAACCCGCCGGTTGCTGCGCCGGGAGTAGATCAAAAAGGCACCCACCAGCAGGAAGTCGCAGGCTCCCAAGACATGTCCGGAGGGGAACGAGAAGGTGTGGTCGATGCCGAAGAGCATCTGGTCCACCGGGGGACGGGAGCGCCGCACGATCTGGAGGATGATCTGCGAAATGATGACGCCCGTGAGCATCGCCGACGCCAGCAGGATGGGGCGCCAGGCGTGCTTGGCCGCGAAGCCCCAAGCGGCAACCACCACCAGGACGATGATGGGCAGGGCTACCGGACCGAAGACCACGGCCAGGAAGATCATCACGACCGTCAGGGCCTGTGACCTTAGCCCGAGGAGCCAGTCGCGCACAGGGCCGTCAGCGGCGGAGAGGCCGTCGGCCTGCACCACGCTGATCAGGGTGGCGAGGAAGAGCGCCACCCCCAGCGCCACCAGAATGATCGACGCCCGGTACAGGCCCCGCCGGTCGTCCGGCTCCACATAACGCTCTTCCACCACGAACTTGTCATGGAAGACCCGCCACCTGCTGGCCCTTTTCCCGGTAGCCCCGGAACCCGCTGTTCCCTGCTGTGCCACTGCCATGCCCGTCCCTGGATGGAAATCTGCCTAGGGTGAAGATTATCCCGGTTGCCCGGCCTTGGGGCGGTATCAGGCCCGGGCCTTTCCATCCATGCCCGACGTGATCGTCGTACCGCGGCGGTAGCCTGACTGCATGGGCGTGATGAACGAACTGATTGATCCTCCGGGCATAGGCACACTGACCCGCATTTTGACGGACAGCGCGCCCGCGGTGCAGTGGCAGCAAACCGCTGCCGCCGCCTCGCTGCTTGGCGACCTGAACTTGCGCGCACGGACCGATCTGGTGGCCGATGCCCTTTTGGCTGACATCAGCATGAGTCCGGTCCCGGGATATACGACGGCGTCCGGCAGCTTCCGCGCGGCACTGGCAGTTCCGGAATTCACCGGATGGGTCCTCTGGCCGCTTTCGGAGGCGGCCGTCACCCTCGCCCTTGCCTCAGGTGCGGAGGAGGATTTCGACGATTGCCTGGCCCTGCTTGCCGAGCTGACGCCACGGCTCACTGGGGAATTCGCCGTCCGCCGCCTTCTTGCCAGGCATCCGGACCGGGCCCTGGCAGCAATCCTGGGCTGGACTGCGCACCCTGATGAGCACGTCCGCCGGCTGGCGAGCGAGGGTACGCGTCCTTACCTGCCGTGGGCGGTGCGGGTCCCGGCCCTCGTCCAGCGGCCCGAGGCCACCCTGCCCATCCTCACAGCCCTCTATCGCGACCCATCCGAGTATGTACGGCGTTCGGTAGCAAACCACCTCAACGATCTCGCACGCCACGCGCCTGATGCTGCTGTGGACGCCGCCCGGCACTGGTTCTCGGCAGCAGACAGCAACACGGGCTGGGTGGTCCACCACGGCCTCCGCACCCTGGTCAAGAAGGGGCACCCGGGCGCGCTGGCGCTGCTGGGGTTCAACCCGGCGTCGGTGGCCGTTTCCGGGCCGCGCCTTGACCAGGAAGTCCTCACACTGCCCGGCGAGCTGACGTTCACCTTCGAGATCTCCAATACCGGCAGCCAGGACGAGCGCCTCGCGGTGGACTACCTGGTGCACTACCGCAAGGCCAATGGCAGCCAGTCCGCAAAGGTCTTCAAGATCTCAACCCTGACCCTTGCACCAGGCGAGAGCAGGAGCATCTCCAAGCGCCATGCGTTCAGGCAGATGACCACCAGGGTGCATCATCCGGGACTGCACGCACTGGAGCTTCAGATCAACGGCGCCGCCCATGGCCGCACCGAGTTCGTGCTGGAAGGACTACCGCCGGAAGGTCAATAGTGACTTGACTCACATGCTACTCTGCCGTAGCATGCGTGTTAGCGCTAACAAGCATCGGACTTCTGGAACTGCAGGCGGCGGCTCGGCCACCGATTCTGCCGGATCCGCAGTTCCACTCATGTCCGTAGCCCTTTCGGGCATCAACACCAGGTACTCCTGGCGGCTTTATCCGCCGGCAAGCGCAGATGCTTGCGGGCCCAGCACCACTTCGCGGACCAGCCTCCGCGAAAGGAGAAAATCATGAGAATTAGGAAACTCCTTGGCGCCGTTGCCGTCGCCCTGGCAGTCACTGTCGGTGCCACAGGTTGCGGCTCCCGAGGGACAGCCACCGAGGCAGGGGCCTCTGCCAATCCCAGTGAATCTCTGGTGGGCATCTCGATGCCCACGCAGACTTCCGAACGCTGGATTGCTGATGGCGGAAACGTCGAGAAGTCCTTGAAGGACCTGGGGTACAAGACTGATCTTCAGTTCGCCAACGATGACATTCCCACCCAGGTCTCCCAGATTGAGAACATGCTGACCAAGGGCGCCAAGGCCCTCATTATTGCCGCTATTGACGGCACCACCTTGACGGACGTCCTGGTTAAAGCCAAAGAGCAGAACGTCAAGGTCATCGCTTACGACCGGCTGATCAACGGTTCCCCGAACGTTGACTACTACACCACCTTCGACAACTACACCGTGGGGGTGCAGCAGGCAACGTCCCTGCTGACCGGGCTCGGCCTGGTGGATGCCAGCGGCAACAAGGTGGAGGGGAAGGGCCCCTTCAACGTCGAGCTTTTTGCCGGCAGCCCGGATGACAACAACGCCAACTTCTTCTGGACCGGCGCCATGGACACGCTGAAGCCTTACCTGGACGCCGGAACCCTGAAGGTGCCCAGCGGCCAGACCAAGTTCGAGCAGGCAGCCATCCTGCGCTGGCAGGCTCCCGTGGCCCAGAAGCGCATGGAGGACATCCTCACCGCCGCCTACAGCTCAGGCACAAAACTGGACGGCGTGCTCTCCCCCTATGACGGCCTCTCCATCGGCATCATTTCCGCATTGACCAGCACGGGCGGCTACGCCAAGGGAACCCTTCCAGTCGTGACCGGTCAGGATGCCGAAAAAGGCTCGGTCAAGTCCATCATCGCCGGCGAGCAGTACTCCACCATCTTCAAGGACACCCGGCAGCTGGGCTCTCAGGCCGTCAAGATGGTCGACTCGGTTCTGAAGGGCCAGGAGCCTGAAGTGAACGACACCAAGACCTACGACAACAAGGTCAAGGTGGTACCGGCGTATCTGCTTGAGTCCGTGATCATCACCAAGGACAACTACAAGAAGGAACTCCTGGACTCCGGATATTACTCGGACGCCGACGTCAAGTAACAACCCCGCAAGGCGGTGGCCGGGCCCTTTCGGCCCGGCCACACCCTTCCCCCAGCTCCTGCAGCAGCAGGTTGCCAGCTTCCAACCAGTCAGTGGGAATTGACGATGAACACACCCATTCTTCAAATGCGAGGAATCACCAAGACCTTCCCAGGGGTCAAGGCCCTGCAGGATGTCACGCTGGATGTTAACCGCGGCGAGGTGCATGCCATCTGCGGCGAGAACGGCGCGGGGAAATCGACCCTGATGAAAGTCCTCTCCGGCGTCTACCCTGATAATTCGTTCGACGGGCAAATCCTCTTCGAAAACGAGCCGTGCAACTTCTCAGGCATCAATGACAGTGAAAAGCGCGGCATCGTGATCATCCACCAGGAGCTTGCCCTCAGCCCCTACCTCTCGATCGCCGAAAACATCTACCTCGGCAATGAGCAGGCCAAAAACGGCTGGGTGGATTGGCGCAAAACCAACCTGGAAGCGGCAAAGCTGCTGGCCAGGGTGGGCCTGGCCGAAAATCCTGTCACGCCGGTCCAGCACATAAGCGTCGGCAAGCAGCAGTTGGTGGAAATCGCCAAAGCGCTGTCGAAGGAAGTTAAGCTTCTCATCCTGGATGAACCCACGGCAGCCCTCAACGATGAGGACTCAGGCCACCTCCTGGACCTGATCCTGCACCTCAAGGGCCAGGGAATCACCAGTATTATCATCAGCCACAAACTAAACGAGATCCGAAAGGTCGCCGACGCCGTCACCATCATCCGTGACGGCAGGACGATCGAGACTCTTCGGCTCGACCAAGGCCAGATCACCCAGGAACGCATCATCCGCGGAATGGTTGGCCGTGACCTGGACAGCCTCTACCCGGAACGTACTCCCGAGATCGGCGAGGAAGTGCTGCGCATCGAAGACTGGTCGGTCCAGCACCCCCAGGACCACACGCGCATGGTGGTGTCCAACGCTAACCTCACCGTGCGCAAGGGCGAAGTGGTGGGCTTGGCCGGCCTCATGGGCGCGGGCAGGACTGAACTCGCCATGAGCGTTTTCGGCCGGTCCTACGGGCGTGCGGTTTCCGGCAAAGTCTACAAACATGGCCGGGAGATCAACACCGCCACCGTACCCGACGCGATCAGGCACGGGATTGCCTATGCCACCGAGGACCGTAAACACTACGGCCTGAACCTCATCGAAGACATCAAACGCAACATCTCCATGGCGGCGCTGGGAAAGCTGGCAAAACGCGGCTGGGTGGACAAAAACGAAGAAACAGCCGTGGCCAACCGCTACCGGGCAAGCATGAACATCAAGGCGCCATCCGTTGCTGCCATCACAGGCAAGCTCTCGGGAGGAAACCAACAAAAAGTGGTGCTGAGTAAGTGGATGTTTTCCGATCCTGACGTGCTGATCCTCGACGAACCCACCCGGGGCATCGACGTGGGCGCCAAGTTCGAGATCTATACGATCATTGCCAGCCTGGCCGCTGAAGGAAAAGCAGTCATCGTTATTTCCTCGGAACTCCCCGAACTCCTGGGCATCTGCGACCGGATCTACACCTTGTCAGCGGGCCACATCACCGGTGAAGTCCCAATTGCCGAGGCCTCCCAGGAAACTCTCATGCACTTCATGACCAAAGAAAAGGAATAGCATGTCCGCCCTACGAGAATCCCTCGGCTTCCTGACAAGCCGCCTCCGCCAGGTTGGCATCTTCGTCGCCCTGATCCTGATCGTTATCCTTTTCCAGGTCCTCACCGACGGAATCCTGCTCCAGCCCCAGAACGTCACCAACCTTGTAGTTCAGAACAGCTATATCCTCATCCTGGCCATCGGCATGGTGATGGTCATCATCGCCGGGCACATTGACCTCTCGGTCGGCTCCGTCGCCGGTTTCATTGGCGCCGTCGCCGGGGTCATGATGGTCCAGTGGGGATGGGCATGGTGGCTGGCTATCCCCGCCTGCCTGCTGGTGGGCGCCCTGGTGGGAGCCTGGCAAGGGTACTGGATCGCCTATGTCGGCATCCCGGCATTCATCGTCACGCTCGCCGGCATGCTGATCTTCCGAGGGCTGACACTGATCACCCTGAAGAACCAGCAGATCACCCCGTTTCCCGACGAACTGCGCGCGCTGGGCGGCGGCTTCCTGCCCGACATCACCGGCGGCACGTCCGTCCTGGAATGGCTGACCGTCATCCTCGGCGTCGGTGGCACTGCAGCGATCCTCTTTCAGTCCTTGAAGGAACGCAGGATCCGCAAGAGGTTCAACCTTGAAAACGAGCCCGTGGCCTGGTTCGCCATCAAAACGGCGTTCATCGCGCTTCTCATGCTCGTCATCACGTTCCTGCTCGCGAGCTACCGCGGCACCCCCATCGTGTTGATCGTCCTCGCCGTGCTCGTCATCGCCTACTCCGCGTTGATGAACAACAGCATCTTCGGCCGGCACATCTACGCCATCGGCGGTAACCTCCACGCCGCCGAACTTTCCGGCATCAGAACCAAAGCAGTCACCTTCCGGCTCTTCGTCAACATGGGCGTACTGGCCGCACTCGCAGGACTGGTCTTCACTGCCCGCCTGAACTCCGCACAACCAGCCGGCGGCACCGGGTTTGAACTGGATTCGATCGCGGCAGCTTTCATCGGCGGAGCGGCAGTCCAAGGTGGCATTGGCACGGTGGCCGGGGCCCTGATCGGAGGCCTGATCATGGGCGTGCTGAACAACGGGATGTCCATCCTGGGACTCGGGACGGACTACCAGCAGCTCATCAAGGGACTCGTCCTCCTGCTCGCCGTAGGCTTCGACATCTTCAACAAAAACCGCACCGGCGGTGGCACCGGCATCAGCAACCGCTTCAAGAGGAAGCCCGTACCGCCGGCTTCCACCGAATCGACCCAGTCCCGGGAGAAGGCGCCGGACCAGCCCCTCCCGGTTCCGGCAAGCACTTCAGACAAGATCTGACGAAGAGTCATGCCCGTCGCACGAGGTGAAAACTGGGAGGACCTGCGGGGCCACTGGGTGGAACTCCGCTCTGGCGGCCGGGTTCTGCGGACCGGCGAGGTGGAGGACGTCACAGCGGACTCGTCAGCTCTCTGGCTTAGCCCCAACGGTGTCGACGGCCGACAGTTGATAGCCAAGACAGACGGTTATGAGCTTGTCCCGATCGACCACTGAGGAAGGCCTCTGGGGACACAACCCTGAAAAGGAGGCCGACGCCGGCTGTTACCAGCCGCCGTCGGCCTCCTTTTCGTTTCCGTCTTCACGCCAGAACGGGCTAGAACGAGCCGGTGGTGAACTGCCAGCTCCTGCCGGCGAATGGGTTTCCGGCAAGGTCACGCACCCCGGCGCTGCCACCGGTCACCGTCACGGTGTACTTGGTCTTGGCGGCCAGCGCCTGCTGGGGGTCCAGAATCCACTGGTTGGTGGTGCCGTTCCGGAACACGGCGGCCGGAACCACGGTGCCGGTGGCAGCATTCTTCACCGTGAAAGTGGTCCCGGCGACGCCCTGGACGGCCTCGTTGAAGGTAACGCTGATGTTGTTGGTCCGCCGCACCAGCAGCGCGTTGCTGCCGGGAGTGGAACCGGTGACCAGAGGGGCCGGGCCGGTAAGGAAGTTCCAGCTGATTGAGGCCAAAGGGGTGCCGGCGGTGTCGCGGATGGCGGAGGCCCCGCCCACGAGCGTGGCGGTAAAGGTTCCGTCAGCGGGAAGACCGGCCGCCGGGTCCAGGGTGGCGGTGCGGGTGGTGGCGTTGTAGGTGACGGTGGCCGGGATGGTGCTGCCGGCGGCGTTCTTGAGCACAAACGTTCCCGCGGTGACACCCTGGACCGCGGCGCTGAAGGTGGCCGTCACGTTGGTTCCCGTTGCCACTGCCGTTGCGTTGGGGCCCGGTGTGGTGGCGGTGACGGTGGGCGCAGGTGCAGCGGGAACCGCCGGTGCCGGGGCCGGGGCAGGGGCAGGGGCGGGCACCGGGGCAGGTGCCGGTGCGGGGGCGGCAGCAACAGCGCCGGAAAACAGCAGGCGGTTGGGGGTGCCGCTGGTGGCTCCGGTTATGACGCCGGCCGTGGCATTGGAAGCGAGCGCGCCCGCCACCTGGGCAGGCGAGAGTGCGGGGTTCTGGGATAGCAGCACCGCCGCTGCCCCTGCCGCATGGGGGGCGGCCATGGAGGTTCCGGACATGGAGGCAGTGGCGGTGGCAGACGTGTGGTGGGTTGAGGTAATTCCCACGCCGGGTGCGTACAGGTCCACGCAGGACCCGAAGTTGGAGAAGGACGCCTGCCGGTCAGATGAGTCACTGGCAGCTACGGTTACGGCCGCGGGAACGCGGGCAGGAGAACCGCCGCAGGCATCCACGGCTGAGTTGCCCGCGGCAACCACCGCAGTGACGCCGTCGTTCATTACTGCCTGGATGGCCGCGTCCACGGCGGTACTGGCGCCGCCGCCCAGGCTGAGGTTGGCCACTGCGGGCGTTCCCGCCGTGTGGTGGGCGGCAATCCAGTCCAGGGCCGCCACCACGTCGGAGTTGTAGCCGGAGCCGTTGCAGTCGAGCACCCGGACCGGCACGATGGTGGCGCCCTTGGCCACGCCGTAGGTTGACCCGGCCACCGAGCCTGCCACGTGGGTGCCGTGTCCGTTGCAGTCGCTGGAGCCCAGTCCGTCAGCAACGGCGCTCCAGCCGGCGGCCACCCTCCCGCCGAAGTCCGCGTGTGAAGCCAGGACGCCGGTGTCCACCACGTACGCGCTTACACCGGCTCCGGATGCCGTCCAGGAGTAGGACCCGGACAAGGGCAGGGGTCTTTGGTCCACCCGGTCCAGGCCCCAGGGTGCGGGCTGCTGGGTTGCGGAGAAACTGACGGGGGCATCGGCTTCCACGGAAACCACGCGGCCGGAACGTGCCAGCGCCGCCGCCTGGGCGGGACTGGCGGTCACCACTGCGCCACGGAAGGCGTGGGCAAAAGTACGGTCGACGCCGAGTCCCTGCGTCCGCAGCCCGGCTGCCTCTGCGGCTACATCGGCATTGGCTGCGTACTGGATGATGTAGCGCTCCGCTGTGCCGGCATTTGCCGGCGGAGCTGCTGACGCCGGCACGGAAGCGGCGGAAAGGGCGGCGGCGGAGACCAGCACTGCTGCGAAGGGCAGCACAAAGGATGGAGTGCGAATTTTGGGGTCCTTGTTTTGGCGTTGCGGGCTGCGCGGGCAAGTGATTATCTGCCCTACCAAAAGGTTAGGACCCGGTTCCGCACCGAAACCGGGTCCTTGCAGGATCCTGTGCCAACCCTTCGAGATTTCTGCGGCTGGACGTTTGCTGGCTAGATCACCGCGCCAGCGGTG
Source organism: Arthrobacter sp. Z1-9 (assembly GCF_054792695.1). Taxonomy (NCBI): domain Bacteria; kingdom Bacillati; phylum Actinomycetota; class Actinomycetes; order Micrococcales; family Micrococcaceae; genus Arthrobacter; species Arthrobacter sp. Z1-9. The sequence goes on from NZ_CP096456.1 coordinate 3,574,080, forward strand.
ATGTCCGACCGGCGGTTCCGCCAGGAGTATTCCGGCTCAAAGCCGAGCAGCCGCCTGGCCTTGTCAATGGACAGCATGGTCTCGTGCTCGGCCAGGTCCTTCGTGACCTTGACGTCGGGGAACACCTCCGCAGCCAGTTCCGCGCTTGGCCGGCTCATTACGGTATCCGCGTTGGCGATGATGTACGCCTCAAACCCCGGCCCGGCGTTCTCCAGCGCACGGACCACCGCCTGCGCGCCGTCGCGGCCGTCGATGTAGCTCCAGAGGTTCCATTTCCGCAGTGTCGCATCGCCGTCGAAGGCCGGGAACTTGTCGTAGTCTTCGGGGTCCATGACATTGGAGAACCGGAGCCCGGAGATGCTCAGCTCCGGGTCCCACCGCGTCAGCTCCACCGCCATCTGCTCCTCGAGGTGCTTCACCAGCGAGTAGGTGCTCTCCGGCCTCGCCGGGTACTCCTCGTCCACGGGAATGTAGGGCGGGTCGACGTCGAACGGCAGGCCCAGCACCGTCTCACTGGAGGCGTACACCACCTTCTTGATGCCGGCCCGGCGGGCGGCCTGGAACACGTTGTAGGTGGCGAGCATGTTGTTTTCGAAGGTGGCTGCGTCCGGGATGATGCCGGGCGCGGGAACGGCACCGAGGTGGACCACTGCGTCGAACCCGCTGTGGCGGTCGTCCACCCCCAGCAGGACGTCAAGGACGTGGCCGTAGTTGCGGAGATCCACCACCACCAGTCCCGGGTTCCGCTCCCCCGCGCGGTCCAGGTTCAGCACCTGGTGCCCGTCGTCGGCCAGCCTGCGCACCACGTGCCGTCCCAGCTTGCCGCTTCCTCCGGTTACTGCCACCCTCATGCGCGTTCTCCTTTTGTGCTGATAAAGCGTTCGACGGCGTCAATCGCCAGTTTGGTGATCTCGCCGGGGTCGCCGCTGCCGTCCACCTGCACCAGCAGGTTCCGCCCCGCGTAGACAGATACAACTTCCTGGGTCTCGCGGCGGTAGAGGTCAAGGCGGCGCCTGAACACGTCCACGGTATCGTCTTTGCGACCCTCGCCCTCGGCACGTTGCAGCATCCGCTGCTCCAGCTCGGCGTCGGGGGCCTCCAGTTCAATAACCGCATCGAGGGCCTCACCCTGGGAAGCCAGCATGTTGTCCAGTTCCGTCACCTGGGGTGCGGTCCGCGGGTAGCCGTCCAGCAGGAAGCCTGCCTGGACGTCCGCCTCGAGGAGCCGGTCCTTGACCAGGGCGTTGGTGAGGTGGTCCGGGACGAAGTCCCCGTCGTCGAGGTACTTCGCGGCTTCATTTCCCAGTTCCGTCTCACGGTTCACATTGCTCCGGAAGATCTCGCCGGTGGACACTGCGGGGACGCCGAAATGCCGGGCCAGGTGTTCCGCCTGCGTTCCCTTGCCGGAGCCGGGCGGACCGATGATGAGCAGTCTGGGCATAATTCTGTCCCTCCATAACGCAGCAGCCGCTGGTTTCCGGGTCCGCCGCCGGCACCGCCGGTGCCTGCCCCATTCTGCCGGTAATGCCTGTTCCACCGCCAGTGCCGGCCGACTGGCGGCGCGTCAAAATGATGCTTCCCGGCCCCGGAGGGTGTATATACTTCTGGATATCGGTTTAGCAGCAGGCCGTTGGAAAGTTCGTCGATCCAGCGAGCATAGTCGCCATCCGCCCCCTGGGTGGAGGGAGCATGTTGCCGGCGCGTTTTGACCTGAGCGAATGGCACCAAGAATCCGTGGCCCGCGAGTCAACTGCAAAAACTGATACATCCATGACCGACCACCTGCATGAACTTGTCCTCAACAGCTCCGATGTTGAGGACTTCCTTAACGAGCTGGCGCAGGTGTCTGCCCGCAACCTGTCGGAACCCGGCGATGAGATCCTCTGCGCCATTACCCTGCTGCGGGAGCGGAAGGCCGCCATGGTGGCCAGCAGCAGCCCGGCCGCCGGGGCAGTGGCACGGCTTGAGTACGAGTTCAATGAAACGCCCGGCATGACGGCCTCCACCACCCAGGAAACTGTCCATGTGCCGGACATCCGGGAGGACGGGCAATGGCCTGACTACTCCGCAGCCCTGCTGGCCGAGGGCGTCCGCTCCGTCCTTGCGCTGCCTTTTCAGCTGGAAGGCGGCACCAAGGCCGCACTTCTGCTGTACTCGGGCCGCCCCAACCGTTTTGCAGCCCGCGTGCGGGAATTCGCCGAGGATTTCGTCAGCCAGACCTCCCTCGCGCTTCGGCTGGCAGTCCGCTTTGCCCATTACAGCGAGACGGCGGCGAATCTCCGGGCCACCCTGGAGTCCCGCACAGTCATCGACATGGCTGTGGGCATCATTATGGCCCAGAACCGCTGCAGCCAGCAGGACGCCTTCGAAATCCTGAAGACGGCGTCCAGCACGCGCAATTCCAAGCTGCATGACGTTGCGACGGCAGTGGTCACCGCCCTCGGCCAAGGCCCGGCACGGACGCACTACGACGGGTAGCAGCCCGGCGTCACGTTGCACCTCAGCGTTGGGGGCTCCCGCCGTCGTCGGCATTGCTGCCTTGCCCGGCGTTGTTGCCTGCTCACTGGACCGGCGGCGGTAGACTGATGCCAACATTGCCGGGGGGCTCTAATGGAAAACACGCGTGTCTGCCTCGTCGTTGAAGACAACGACGATATCCGCGGGCTGATCACTATGGTCCTGACCCGCGCCGGATTCCAGGTGAGGGCCGTCGCCACCGGCGCCGAGGGCATCGCTGCAGCAGCGGACCCTGCCGTCGTGCTGGTGACCCTGGACCTGGGCCTGCCGGACATGGACGGGCATGTGGTGGCCCGCGCCGTTCGGGCATTGAGCAAGGCCCCCCTGCTGTTCCTTACGGCCAGGTCAGAGAACGACGACGTCCTGGCCGGAATCGCGTCCGGCGCCGCCGCCTACCTCACCAAGCCCTTCCACCCGAAGGAGCTCCAGGACCTGGCGGAACAGCTCTGCCCCGCGCCCTTTGCGCAGGGGCCGCTTTCACAGGTGCCACACATCCCCGGCAAATCCCTCTGCTAGTTTGCCTGCCTGGAAATGAGGCATGACGCCAAGCCCGGCCACATCCCAAACGATCGTCCCGGTCGACGGGTGTGCCCTAGAGGCTGCCAGCTCCATGCCCGTCAGGCCAGCCCTGTTCCTCTGGCCGCACGAGGAGGCCAGTAGCGCCGCCGTTCTTACCCGATGGCGCGCGTCGCCTCGGCGTACGTTGTGGCCTGATCACGTACCTGAACCAGGTAGGCATCCGACTGGTTGTAGGAGTAGATGGCGGCCGTCCATCCGCGCGCGGTGGTGAGGTCACGGCCGCGGGCACACAGGTAGCCGGCTGTGCTGAGCGCGGCGTCGTCGATGTTGAATGGATCCGCTCTCCCGTCACCGTTGCCGTCCCGCCCCGCAAGCTCCCAGGTGGAGGGAATGAACTGCATGGGCCCTACGGCACGATCCCAGCGTGCGTCACCATCCAGGGCTCCGGCATCCGTGTCAGCGATGGCGGCGAACCCGTTTCCGTCCAGGCTTGGACCAACCAGGGGTCCGCTGGCCTGCCCTGCGGAGTCCAGGCTCCCGCCGCCGTAAGCCCCGTGGTGGGATTCGACGAAGCCCACCGCCGCCACCGTATTCCAGCCGATCCCGCAGCCTGGAGAGGACTGGTTGGCCGCGCCGGCCGCAGCCACGTAGGCCCGGAGCGCCCGCACCGGAATACCCGTCTGCGCGGCAGCCTGCGCGAGCCACTCGGCGTCCGCGTTCCGGGTGATGTTCACGGCCGGGGTGATCCCGGTGGACAGCGCTTCGAGTTTCGCCTCCGACAATGGCGGCGGATCGAGGGCCACACGGGCATCCGCGCCGGACTGCTGCAATGCCCAGAACGACAGCGCCGTGGTGACGCAGATCGCGAACACGGTGAAGACCAGGAGACGCCTGAGGCGCAGCACGGCGTCACGGGATTCAGTCACGCGTTTGATCCTATCGATCAAAGCCCGCCGGGAACGCCAAGTGCCTGATGTGCCGGTGATCCGGCAACCAGCAGGGTTACCGCGCGCCAAACACTCATATATCCGGCTGGGTTCCGTCACAGCACCCGCACAGCTGGCGCCCGGAAAGTAAAAAACAGCCCACCAAAAATACTCCGGAGAATCCCATGAATTCACTGATTTTTATCCTCGCGGACCTCGCGGCCATCAGCATCCTGACTTTCGTCCTGTACCTCCGCCGCCATCGCCGCCGCGACCTGGTGGTGTCCTACCTCGGCATGAACGTCGGCGTCCTGGCCGTAGCCACCGCGCTGTCCGGATCGGCCGCCGGCCTGGGCCTGGGACTTGGCCTCTTCGGCGTCCTGTCCATCATCCGGCTCCGCTCCACCGAACTGGCCCAGCACGAGGTTGCCTACTACTTCTCCGCCCTGGCGCTCGGCCTGATCGCCGGACTGGCCATTGAGCCCCTCTGGCTGACCGGCTCGCTGATGGCCCTGATCCTGCTGGTGATGTTCGTGGGCGACCACCCCCGCGTCCTGCCGGCCCACCGGCACCAAACAGTCATCCTGGACCGTGCAGTCGCAGAAGACGCCGATCTCTACGCCCGTCTGGAGGAAGTCCTGCACGGCAAGGTCCACTCCGCTACGGTCCAGGAACTGGACCTGGTCAACGACAAGACCATCGTCGACGTCCGGTACGCCTACTCCCCCGCCGTCTTCCCCGCCCCCGCCGGCATCCCGGCAATCACGACGGCGGCACCCCCGCACGTGGAACAGGCACCCGCTGGCCCCGGCGCCGTCGCCCCGGTTTCGGCATATGCCGCGGCCCGGGCAGGTGCCGCATGAGCCCGGACCCAGCCCCCGCCGTCGTCCGCCTTTGCCGCTTTCCGACCATTGGGCTGGAAGAGCTCAACAGCGAAGCCGAGCTCCAGACCCGGGTAGACCGCAAGTACGTGGTTCCCGCCGGGCTAGTCCGCCAACTGCTGGACACTTTCCGGGCCGATGTTCGGGTGCTGGAGATGGACGGATCCCGCAGCTTCGCCTACGACTCCGTCTACTTCGATACCGCCGGCCTGGACAGCTACCTGCTCGCCGCCCGTGGCCGCCGGCGCCGTTACAAGATCCGTACCCGAACCTACGTGGACAGCGCCCTGAGCTTCCTGGAGGTCAAAACCGAAGGAGCCCGCGAAGCAACAGTCAAGGAGCGGATTCCGTATCATCTTGAAGACCGGGCCCGGCTCACCGCCGAAGGGCTGGACTACATCCGCGAAACGCTGACCGCATCGGTGGGTGCCATGCCCTCCGGGCCCCTCGGGCCGGTACTGGAAACCCGCTACAACAGGACCACCTTGTACCTGCCGGAGTCCGGAAGCCGGGCCACCATCGACACCGACGTGACCTGGCAACGCCCGGACCACACGGCCTGGGTGCTCGATGAGGCGGTGATCCTGGAGACGAAGTCGGGCTCCACTGCAGGCCCGCTGGACCGGCACCTCTGGTCTCACGGCGTCCGGCCGTCCCGGATTTCCAAGTTCGCCACCGGGATGGCCGCCCTTTGCCCGGACCTTCCCGCCAACCGCTGGCACCGGACCCTAAGCCGCAGCCTGTCCCTCCGGCCCGCTGCCTAGCCTTCCTCTTCCCGCCCCAGCCCCCTCGAAACTTCCCAAAGGACCCACCGTGAAGAACCTCCGTACGCACCTCTCCGTTGCCGCCCTGGCCGTCACTATCGGCCTGGCCGGCTGCTCGGAGCAGGCACCACGCCCACCGGCGTCTCGGCCGTCAGCGGCACCGGCACCTCGTCAGCTGCCACGTCGGGCACCGCCCAGGCCGTCTCCCTGGACACCCTGGCCGAGGACACCCACTACGACACCGACGACCTCACCTGGGACGCCGCTGCCGAGGTAGCCGTGACCCTGGCGGACGGCGCCAGCACGGCCTCGTCGTCGTCGGACGCCGTAGACGTCGACGGCGACACCGTCACCATCACCGCGGCCGGCACCTACCGCCTCAGCGGCTCACTCTCGAACGGGCAGGTGGTGGTGGCCGCCGACGAAGAAGACGTGGTCCGCATCATCCTTGACGGCTCGGACATCACCAGCACCAACGGCTCCCCGTTTGTAGTGCAGAGCGCCAACGAGGCCATCGTCTACCTCGAGGACGGGAGCTCCAACACCCTCAGCGATGCCTCCACCTACGCTGACCAGGGAACGGACGCGCCGAACGCCGCGCTCTACTCAATGGCGGACCTGACCATCGCCGGCACCGGCACCCTGACCGTGGACGGCAACTACAACGACGGCATCTCGGCAAAGGACGGACTGGTCCTGGCCGCCGGCACCGTCACCGTGGACGCAGCGGACGACGGCATCGTAGGCAAGGACTACGCGGTGCTGCTGGACGGGGCATACCAGGTGTCCGCGGCCGGTGACGGCTTCAAGTCCGACAACGAGGAGGACGAGGGCCGCGGCTGGGTACTGATCAACGGCGGCACCCTGAACGTCAGCGCCGGCGACGACGGCATCAAGGCCTACAACACCCTCACCATCGCGGCAGGCACCACCACGGTGGAGGAATCCGAGGAGGGCCTGGAAGCCCAGCACATCACCATGACGGGCGGAACCACCACCGTCACCGCAAACGACGACGGCGTGAACGCCGCAGGCGGCAGCAGCACCTCCGGCACCGGCGGGATGGGCGGGGGCATGGGCGGCGGTGAAATGGCCGTGGGCGACTACACCGTGGAGGTCAGCGGCGGGCTGCTGACCATCAACTCCCAGGGCGACGGCCTGGACTCCAACGGCAACGCGGGCATCTCCGGCGGCACCGTGGTAGTCAACGGCCCCACAAACTCCGGCAACGGGGCGCTGGACGTGAACGGCGAACTGGCCGTCACCGGCGGAACGGTGGCCGCGGCGGGAAGCGCCGGTATGGTGGTCACCCCAGGCGCCTCTTCCCCACAGTCAGGTGTGCAGGTGACGCTTGGAACATCAGTCGCCGCAGGTACGGTGGTCCAGATCGCCGACTCCTCCGGCACTCCCGTGGCGGCATTCGTCACCAGCAAGGCCACCGCCTCGCTCGTGTTCTCCTCCGCTGCCATCCTGGAGGGACAGGAATACACCATCTACACCGGCGGCACGGCGACTGTCAGCGCCGGTCTCGGTGAAGGCTCCCTGGAAGGCGCGACAGAGCAGGGCACGGTCACGGCCGGCGAGTACACCGCGGCCCAGGGCCCCGGCGGCGGTGGCGGCGGACCGCGCTGGTAACCCCCAACGCCCCATCACCTCCCGCAGGCAAAACCCCAACGCTCCATCACCTTCCGCAGGCAAAACCCCAACGCCCCACCACACCCGCAAGCAAACCCACAACGCTCCACCACCTACTGCAGGCAAAACCCCAACGCCCCATCACCTTCCGGCGACGGCGGATTCCCGCCGGCGCCGGAAGTTCCGGAGTTAAGCGGGGCTACCTGGCCAGGAAGCGCAGCAGCGCTTCGTTGACCTCCGCGGCGTGGGTCAACAACAGGCCATGTGGGGCGCCCTCGATTTCCACATACTCTGCGCTGGGCAAGGCTTTGGCGAACAGCCGACCCGTGGAGTCGATGGGAAGGATGTTGTCGGCGGTGCCGTGGAGGATCAGTGCGGGCACGTCGATCTTGGGGATGTCCTCCCGGAAGTCGGTGAGCCAGGTGGGCTGCGCCGCCACGGATGCCGTGGCTCCCGCGCCGGCAGCGGTGTTCCAGCTGGCGGTGACTGCCTCCTGGCTGAGGCGGGGCGTGCCGAGGAAGGTGTCAGTGTTGTAAAAGTTCTTGAAGAACTCGGTAAAGAACGCGTAGCGGTCTGCCGTAACAGCCTGATTCAACCCGTCGAAGACCTCCTGCGGGACACCGTCCGGGTTGTCGTCAGTCTTCAGCAGGAAAGGTTCGAGGGAGCCAAGGAAGGCCGCCTTTGCCACCCGTGCGGAGCCGTAGGTGCTTAGGTAGCGGGCAACTTCGCCGGTACCCATGGAGAAGCCCACCAGCACGGCGTCGCTGAGGTCCAAAGTGGTGAGGATGGTGTTGAGATCGGCGGCAAAGGTGTCGTAGTCATATCCCTGGGCGGTCTTGCTCGACTTACCGAATCCGCGGCGGTCATACGTGATGACCCTGTAGCCGGCGCTCAGCAGCGCGGCAGTCTGCTTCTCCCAGGAGGCACCGTCCAGGGGATAACCGTGGATCAGCACAACTGGCTGTCCCGACCCATGGTCCTCATAGTAAAGCTCGATGTCAGTGCTGTTTTCAGTTCCAACGGTGATGAAAGCCATCGCGGCGGTCCTTTCGAGACTGTGGGATCGATGCGGGCGGGAGGTGCTTTGCCCGCGCAATTCCTACTCTAGGGTGGTCCGCCGTGCTCCACGCTACTGGGAGGGCTGCGGAAGCTCACAGGATATCTGGGGATTGGCACCCATATAGTTCAGCGGTCCGGCGACGATGGTGATCGCTATCGTCCCTGCTTCCGCGCAATTCCCCGGCGCGGAGCCGAAGTAGCCGCGCTGCCACGCGGCTATGCCGCCGATGATCAGCCAGATGACAACAAGAGCTCCGAGAATCCGCATGATTCCTCCATAGGCCGTGGCGGCTGTGGGTTCAATTATGCGGCGTCGGCTGGCAAAAGTGAGAGAGCGACGCCGGAAAGTGATAGAGCGTCGCGGGAAAAGCCGCGTTAGGTGATAGAGCATTGCCAAATAAGCCGCGTTAAGTGAGAGAGCGTCCGGGGCGGAGACAGAAATGCACCTCCGGTCCCGGGAAATCTCCCGGTACCGGAGGTGCATTCAGTGTATTGAACAGGCAGTGCCGTGATCAGGCGCTGGCGGCCTTGCCCGGAAGAGCCAGCTTGAAGATCTTGCCCCAGGTGGATCCAACCTGCTTCAGCAGCGGCCCCGTGGTGTACTTCAGGCCGTAGCGCTGGCAGATCTCGCGGACCTTGGGCGCCACCTCGGCGTATCGGTTGGACGGCAGGTCCGGGAAGAGGTGGTGTTCGATCTGGTGGGACAGGTTTCCGGTCATGATGTGCATGAACTTGGAACCGGAGATGTTGGCGGAGCCGATCATCTGGCGGATGTACCAGTCGCCGCGGGTTTCGCCTTCGGCCATTTCCTCAGTAAAGGTGTCCGTGCCTTCGGGGAAGTGGCCGCAGAAGATCACAGCGTGAGCCCAGACGTTGCGGACAGCGTTGGCGGTCAAGGTTCCGTAGAGCGCCTGCTTGCCGGAGCCGGTGAGCATGGCCACGGCGGGGGTTGCAGCGTAGTCCTTGGTGAACTGGGTGACAACCTTCTTGCCGAGGGCCTTCAGGTCCTTGAGCAGCGCCTCTTTGGACTTCTTGCCTTCCTTGAACTCCGTGAGCTCAAGGTCGTAAATGGCGATGCCCCACTCGAAGAGGGGCGCCAGAATGGCATTGAACAGCGGGTTGGCCAGGTTGACGGGCTTCCACGGCTGCTGTTCGTCCATACGCAGGAGGTTGTATCCGACGTCGTTGTCCTTGCCAACCACGTTCGTCCAGCGGTGGTGCAGGTCGTTGTGGGTGTGCTGCCAGGAACGAGACGGGGTAACGAAGTCCCACTCCCAGGTGGTGGAGTGGATGTCCGGGTCCCGCATCCAGTCCCACTGGCCATGCAGGACGTTGTGTCCGATCTCCATGTTTTCCAGGATCTTGGCCAAGCTGAGCAGTGTGGTTCCGGTGACCCACGCAGCCTTATTCTTGCTGACCAGCAGTGCAGCACGGCCGGAGATCTCCAGGCCGCGCTGGACCTTGATCACACGGCGGATGTAGGCAGCGTCCGCTGCCCCGCGCTTGGCCAGGATCTCATCGCGAATCGCGTCCAGCTCGCGGCCAAGTTCCGCTACCTGCTCGTCAGAGAGGTGCGCGGCAGCGGGCGGGCGGACCGTGGGGCTGCCGGACTCGGCGAGCTTTCCGGGGCGCGTCCTTGACCCTCCGGTTGCAGTGCCTTCGGCGGGGGTGGTTTTGCTAGGTGAAATTACAGTCATACCTGGTGCTCCTCAGATTTCGAGGTTGACGGGTCCGGCGGCTGCCGAGACACACGTTTGGATCAGTTGGCCGGGTTCGCCATGGACTTCCCCGGTTCGAAGGTCCCGGACCTGCCCTGACAGGAGCGGGGTGAGGCAGCTGTGGCAGATGCCCATGCGGCAACCGCTGGGCATCAGTACCCCGGCGTCCTCGCCGACGTCCAGGATGGGGGTGTCGCCGTCGGCTTCCACCTCACGGTCCGAAGCTTCAAAGGTGACCAGGCCGCCGTCGTGCCCGACGCCGCCTTCGAACGTGGTGTTGAAGCGCTCGATCATGAGGTTGCCGGCACCGCCCGTGACTGCCACATCGGAGCCGGGCGCAGCAGTGGTGAGCGCCGCGCGCTTCCACAACGCCTCGGCGTCGTCCAGGAAACTGTCCGGGCCGCAGGCGTAGGCTGAGCGTTCTTTCCAGTCGGGGCAGATTTCGTCCAGCTGTAAGGTATTGGTGAGGTCCATGCGGCCCTGCTCGCCTGTGAACCAGTGGGCAAGGCGGAAGTTGGGGAACTGGTCTGCCAGTTCGGCGAGTTCCTCCCGGAAGAGGCTGTCACCGGGGGTACGGGCCGAGTGGACCAGCACGACGTCGGCATCGGGACGCCGCGGAACGAGGGTCCGGATCATGGACATCACAGGAGTGATCCCGCTGCCCGCAGTCACCATCAGCAGGGGCCTGGGGTGCTCAGGGAGTACGAAGTCGCCCTGCGGAGGAGCCAGGAACAGGACGTCGCCTGGCTTGGTGGTCCGGACCAGGGTGCCGGAGACGGCCCCGACATCAGTGACCGTAATGGCAGGGTCCTTGCCGGCGGGGGCGCTAAGGGAGTAGGACCGCCAATGGCGCACCCCATCGAGTTCCACGCCAATGCGCGCCCATTGGCCAGCCAGGTGGGAATGCCAACCACGGCCGGGCCGGAAAAAGATCGTTGCGGACTGTGCGGTCTCCTGCACAACGCGCGTCACCACGCCGCGAAGCTGCCGCGCGGAGTAGACAGGGTTGAACAGCGCCAGGATGTCTTCCGGCGACAAAGGGGTTGTGAGCACAGTGGCCGCCTGGGCCAACTGACGTAACCGGATCATGCGATTAAGCCTAGGGCGGCGCGAGCCATATTTCTCTCTCTCCGTCATATGACCGTTCCGCAGTCACGCTGTAGTGGGGGCGCTAAGCCCCCAAGCCGCACTCTATAAGAGTAACGGCTGCGTAACGCGGTAGGTTCCCCGTACACCTCAATAAGCAAGCTTATTGTATCGTCCGGCCATGCTTACGCGCAGCAATTTCATTTATGGCCGGAGGCGTTACGGCTGGTCAGGACGGTGCTGCCCGCCAGCCGAGTGCCGGCGCGACGTAGCGGATGACGTTTCCCAGGAGCTTGGCATTGAACTCGACGCCAAGCTGGTTCGGGACCGTGAGCAGCAGGGTGTCTGCAGCCTGTACAGCTGTATCAGCCGCCAGTTCTTCGGCCAGAAAGTCCGGGGCGCCCACATAGCTTTTCCCGAACCGGGCGGTCAGTCCGTCGATGACTCCCACCTGGTCCCTGCTGTCCCGCAGCGCACTGCCCGCAAAGTACCGGCTGTCCTCATCATCCACGATGGGAAGCACGCTGCGGCTGACCGAGATACGGGGTGCGTGCTTGTGGCCTGCCGCAGCCCAGGCGTCCCTGAAAAGCTGGATCTGCTCCGCCTGGAGTTCGTGGAAGGGTACGCCGGTGTCCTCGGTCAGCAGGGTGGAACTCATCAGGTTCATGCCCAGCTCCGCGGCCCAGACGGCTGTCTTCCTGCTGCCGGCTCCCCACCAGATGCGCTCGGCCAGGCCCCGTGACTGCGGTTGAACGGGCAGGAGGCCGGTGGCGCCGCCGGCGTAACGGGGATCTGCTTCCGCCACCCCGGCACCGCTGATGGCTTTCCGGAACAGGGCTGTATGGCGGCGTGCCATGTCCGCGTCAGTCTCCCCCGGCTGGGGGCGGTAGCCGAACGCGGCTGCCCCTTCCCGCGCCGGCTCGGGTGACCCGCGGCTGATCCCCAGCTGGAGACGCCCGCCGCTGATCAGATCGGCCGCGGCGGCCTCCTCTGCCATATACAAGGGATTCTCGTAGCGCATGTCGATCACGCCGGTTCCGATTTCGATGCGGCTTGTCCGTGCACCAATGGCGGACAACAGGGGAAACGGCGAGGCCTGCTGCCGGGCGAAATGGTGGACGCGGAAGAATGCTCCGTTGACCCCCAGTTCCTCGGCGGCGACCGCAAGGTCGATGGCCTGGAGCAGGGCGTCGCCCGCAGTCCGGGTGCGGGAACCGTGGCCGGGGCCCCAGTGGCCGAATGAGAGGAATCCGATGCGCTCCATATCTGCCCCAACTGCAACGGGGCAGCAGGCATTCCCGGCTGGCATGATGGCCGGGTGGGTATTACAGAAGAAGCTGCAGCCATCGCCAAAACAATTGTGCTGTTCATCGTGGCAGCAGCCGCGGAAATCGGCGGCGCCTGGCTTGTGTGGCAGTCCGTCCGTGAAGGCAAGGACTGGTGGTGGGCGGGCCTGGGCGTTATGGCCTTGGGCCTCTACGGTTTTGTGGCAACACTTCAGCCGGACGCCCATTTCGGGCGGATCCTGGCAGCCTACGGCGGGGTGTTCGTCGCCGGCTCCCTGGCCTGGGGCATGATCTTTGACGGCTTCCGCCCCGACCGCTGGGACGTGGCCGGGTCCCTCATCTGCCTGCTGGGCGTTGCGGTGATCATGTTCGCACCACGGAACGCGGGCTGATTCGGGATCGATGACTCCCCGCGCAGCCTCAATGCGCACCTCCGCGCAGCCGGTGGGCGTCCACGGCGCCTCCGGGGCTGAGGCAACGCCGCTGGCTAAACTGGCAACGTGACCAACAGCGAGCAGCCCGTAGCCGCCAACACCCCGCCGTCGCGCGGGAAAATCGCGGAACGGCTGCTGCCCGGCGGTGAGGAGCCGGACCCGCGGTTCACGCTCGCGAACGAACGCACGTTCCTTGCCTGGATCCGGACCTCCCTGGCGCTCCTCGCCGGCGGCATTGCCATCGAGGCCTTCACCGCGGACCTTTTCCTGGAGCCCGTCCGGAAAGGCCTGGCGGTGGTGCTGCTCCTCCTGGGCATGCTGCTGAGTGCCGGCGCCGCGGTGCGGTGGCTGCGGGTGGAACGGAGCATGCGCAACAAAGCCCCGCTGCCGCTGCCGCTTATTGTCCCGCTGCTTGCCGGGGCAGGGGCCTTGGCGGCCGCCGTCGTGCTGATTTTTATCCTCTGGCGGTAACAAGTGGCGGCCACGCACCACCCCGCGGGCGGCCATGGGGATCCGGGCCTGCAGCCGGAGCGGACCACGCTGGCCTGGGGCAGGACCATGATGGCGCTGGTGACAGTCAGCGCGATCTTCCTGCGTTGGCTTCCGGTCCACGGGCTGCCCATCCTGCTGCTGTTCGCCGTCTCGGCCGGCGCGGCCGCAACGATTTACTTCACCCAGCGCCGCCGCTACAGGGCCAGCTCCCGCGGCATCGCCAGGGAAAAGGCCGACGCCGACATCACCGCCGTGCTGTGGACGGCTATTGCGGGGGTTGCGTTGGGCGGGCTGGGCATCGGCGTCGTCCTTGCCGGTTGAACGGCCCCTGGCGATCCAGCCTTAGAACATCGGCAGGACAAACCCTGCGAGGAAAGCCACCGCCCCGATACCGGTGAGGCAGCGGCCCAGCACGGCCGCCGTTCTCCCAGCCTCTTCCGGAGCGGCCATCTGCCACTGGGTGGGCCGCTTGGGGTGGTAGTAGATGGGGAGGGTATCCCCGACAGCGAGGTCCTTGATGTCATGCGGCGACATTGGCGCATGGTGCACCTGGTACTTCCGGTCGAACCAGCGGAAGCCCACGCCGCTGCTGTCGGAGTACACCACCGCTTCGGCCACCGCCCAGGGGTGCACGAAGCGGCGCAGGAAGCCGGTGTAGAAGAGCAATCCCAGCCCCGCGGGCAGGCACAACCAAGTGAGCATTTCCAGGATTGGACCTGCCATATCAAGCACAGTGGGCATGATTCTGATGGTACAGGCGTACCCTGAGGGAATCGTTTCCGGCGAAAGGGGCAGACATGAACAACGAGGATCTTTTGAGCCGCATCCAGGCCCTGGTGGAGGAGGAGCATTCACTCCGCGAGGGATCCGGCGACGGCCAGGCGCCGGACCGGACCAGGCTCAGGCAGGTGGAGGAAAGCCTTGACCAGTGCTGGGACCTTCTGCGCCAGCGCAGGGCCAAAGCGGAGTCAGGTGAGAACCCCAATGAAGCCGAGGCCCGTCCCGTCAGCGAAGTAGAGGGCTACAAGCAGTAGCCCTCTACCTTGCAGCCGGGGTTCCTTATCAGCCGATGGGTTCCGGCATCTGCTCCACCACGTACTGGACATCCACGGACAGCCCGGTCACGGGGTCGGACATTTCCACCTTCCAGCTGCGGGCGAACTGGTTCACGCCACCGGTCATGGCCACGGTGCCGGAGATGAGCACCGTGCCGGGCTGGTTCAGTCCGCGCTCCGCCAGGACCTCCAGCCAGTAGTCCGGGGTCAGCAGCGCTTCCAGTGAACTGTCCTGGATGAGGGTGTCCGGAGTCTCCCCCTCCCCCACCCAGCCCTTCAGCGTGATCTTGTCCAGGTGGTCACGCACATCGTCAAGCCGCCATGCCTTCCGGCCCAGGACGTCCGGGCTCGCGTTCTTGCTCCAGGCCACACCGTGGACTTCGAGCTCCCGGTCCGTGTGGTCGCAGGCCACCGTCAGCAGGACGCCGTCGTCTGTGATCACCAGCGCCCATTCGGCCTCCCCGGACGTCCGTCCGTGCTGCACGCGCACTTCGGCCACCTGCTGCGCCAGGTAGGGCGATACCGGATAGAGGGCCGGGGTGGTGGTGGGCCCCGGAACGCCAAGCTCCGCCAGTTCGGCAATGTGCGCCTGGACTTCATCCTGCTCGCGACCGGCATATCCGGCGTTGAGAAGGTGCTTGACCTCCACGTCCTTGGTGCTGCCATCGGGAAGTTCAAACTTGAGAACTGTCATGGTGGGTCCGTCCTTTTTCGTGTGGTGCAGGAAAAAAAATAACAAACCGGAAACCGGAAAGGGTCGCCAATGTACATCCAGTATGCGTAATGTATACATTATACGCCAGCGTGACAGGCGTCACCTTTGAACACTCCAGTGGAGGACATCATGAGCAACTCTCCGGTTCCGTCCCACGGTGCGGCGCCACACCCGCCCATCCATCCCAAAGGCCTCTACAAAGCCTTTGCCGCCAGCCTCACCGGGACGGCCCTTGAGTGGTACGACTTCGCCGTCTACTCAGCGGCCGCCGCCGTCGTCTTTCCCCTCGTCTTCTTCCCCGCAAGCGATCCCCTAACGGGCACCATTTTGGCGTTCTCCACCTACGCGGTGGGCTACGTTTCCCGCCCGGTGGGCGGGATCATCTTCGGCCGCCTGGGCGACCGCATCGGCCGCAAGAAGGTGCTGGTGACCACGCTGATGATCATTGGCGTGGCCACAGTGTTGATCGGCGTCCTGCCCGGATACGATGCCATCGGCATCGCAGCGCCCATCATCCTGGTGCTCCTGCGGTTTGCGCAGGGCGTGGGTGTGGGCGGCGAGTGGGGCGGTGCCGTCCTGCTTTCCAGCGAGTACGGTGATCCGCACCGCCGGGGCTTCTGGGCCTCCGCCGCACAGGTGGGCCCGCCCGCCGGCAACCTGCTCGCCAACGGCGCGCTGGCAGTCCTGACCCTGATGCTTACGGAGGAACAGTTCCTCAGCTTCGGCTGGCGTATCGCCTTCCTGGTGTCGGCACTGCTGGTCGCATTCGGCCTGTGGATCCGCCTCCGCCTGGAGGACACTCCAGTCTTCAAGGCGATCGCAGCCCACGGCGAACAGCCGCATGCCCCCATCCGCGAGGTATTCAGCCATGAACTGCGCCCACTGATCGCCGCCATCCTCTCCCGCGTGGGACCTGACGTTCTGTACGCACTGTTCACCGTCTTTACCCTCACCTACGGCATCCAGTCCCTGGGCTACGAGCGCAACCAAGTACTCACCGCAGTCCTGATCGGTTCCGCCTTCCAGCTGTTTATGATCCCGCTGGCCGGCGCCGTGTCGGACCGGTTCAACCGCCGCCTGGTGTACGGCGTGGGTGCAGTGGCCGGTGCCGTCTGGACGTTCATCTTCTTCGCCATACTTGGCGGCAACAACCAGCCGATGCTGATCGTTGGCATTGTCCTGGGCCTCATGGCGCACTCGTTCATGTACGGCCCTCAGGCGGCATTCATTGTGGAGCAGTTCTCCCCCCGGCTGCGTTCCACCGGAAGCTCCCTGGCGTACACGTTCGCCGGCGTGATCGGCGGCGCCATCGCCCCGCTGATGTTCACGGTGCTGCTCTCACAGTTCGGCACCTGGGTTCCGGTGGCCATCTATGTAGCCGTTGCCGCCGTTGTAACCGTGATAGGGCTCGCCATGGGCCGCGACAACGACACGGTCGAGGACCAGGACTACCGGCTCCTCCTGGAGGGCGCCGGCAACGCAGCCCGGGCATCGGGCGTGGGCGACTCCCGCTGACCGAAGGGAAAGTCTTGTCCTCGTGGCGTATTCACCAAGGCCTCGCAGCCCGCGCCACGTGGACAAAACTGCGTCAGGTCCGGAGCAGGATATCCCGCGTCACAGCCAGGTGCTCGTCGATGGCCTTCTGCGCCTGGTCGGCATCTCCGGACACCAGTGCGTCGAGAATGCCCTGATGTTCGGCGCACACGTCCTGGCGCCGGCCGCCCGTCCGGAACAGGGCGGAAACCCCAACCAGGATCTGGCGGACGTGAAGCTTGCTGTATGTACGCGAGATGAGTTCGTTGCCGGCGGCGTCGATGAGCTGCTGATGGAAGAGGGTGTCCAGGCGGATGAACTCGCGGGCATCATCAGGCTCGCTGGTGTCCGGGATCCGGGATTGAAGGTCCAGGGTTTCCTGCATCAGCGCGGCGGGGACGCGTTCCTCGGCTATCACCAGCCGGGCTGCGTGGCTCTCGAGGATGCCGCGGAGTTCCATCAGTTCAGAGATTTCCCTGCCGGTGATGGGCGGAACGTAGGCTCCGCGTTGCGGAATAAGCTCCACCAGCCCGTCAGAAACAAGGAGCAGCAGCGCCTCGCGGACCGGGGTGCGGGAAACGCCGATTTCGGCGGCAAGTTCCTGCTCGTTAAGGAAGCGGCCTTGAAGTTCGGGGTCAATCAGGACGTTTTCGCGCAGGTGGACATACGCCTTTTCCCGTCCGGACGCGCCAGTACCCGCCATTTTTCCCATACATTATGTATACAACAGATTGGAGCCACCCATGCGTCTAGCAGTCGCCCAAATCATCAGCAGTGCGGATCCTGCTGCCAACCTGGAGCTGATCCGGGACTACGCCACCCAGGGCAAGGCCGCCGGCGCGGAGCTGGTGGTGTTCCCCGAAGCTGCCATGCGCGCATTCGGCCATTCACTGACAGACGTCGCAGAACCGCTGGACGGCCCGTGGGCTGAAAAGGTTCGTGCACTGTCCAGGGAACTGGACATTGCGATCGTAGCGGGAATGTTCACTCCCGGAAAGGACGGCAGGGTCCGCAACACGCTGCTGGTCACCGGCCCCGGCGTGGACACGTCCTATGACAAGGTGCACCTCTTCGACGCTTTCGGCTTCCAGGAGTCCAGAACGGTGGATCCCGGGACGAGCCCCGTGACCTTTGACATCAACGGCACGGTGTTCGGCCTGGCCACCTGTTACGACGTCCGCTTCCCTGCCTTGTTCACGGCCAATGCCCGCGCCGGTGCTCAGGTCAATATCATCTGCGCCTCGTGGGGCGCGGGCGAAGGCAAGGCAGAGCAGTGGGACCTGCTGGTGCGTGCCCGGGCCCTGGACAGCACCACCTTCGTGGTGGCGTGCGGCCAGGGCGATCCCGAGACGATTGGCGCAGGACCGGCGGGGACCGCCCCCACGGGCATCGGCCACAGCGCTGTCATCACTCCCCTGGGCTCAACGGTCGCCGCGCTTGGCGGAAAGCCGGAACTCGCCGTCGTCGACATTGACCCCTCGACGGTGGACGAGGTGCGCACCAAGCTTCCGGTGCTGGCGAACGCCCGCCAGTTCTGATCCTCCTGGACGTGGCGATGGCCGGGGAGGTCTCCCCGGCTGTGCCAGCGAACGACGGCGTGGCGCATCTTCCGTGCGGCACGCCGTCGTTATGTGGAAGGGTGGGGAAACTTCGCCCGCCAGGGGGAGGTGAGGCCCCATTTACGGGTCTGTAATCTTCCGGTTGGAACGCGCGACGGCGGTTTCTCACCTCCTGCCCTTCAGCCGCCACGCCAACGAGGGCATCCGGGCGGGCATCTCCTTTCAAGTCCCGCCCCCGGATGGCACCTGTTTACACTGCTGAAACAAGTCCGACACGGGGACTTCACACCGCGGCTATTTCTGTAACGCCAGCGCAACTTACAAGGGCGTTTCCCGAAACACGCAACCCGAAAAATGGAAGGCGGGGAAACGCGGGGGCCGGCAAGAGCGCCCCGCTTTGAGGCGCAATGCGAAGGGAACCCGCAGGTGGAGATCACTGCCCAACATGTCTGGCTGATGATTTCAGCCGCGATGGTATTGCTGATGACCCCCGGGCTCGGTCTCTTCTACGGCGGCATGACGCGCGCCAAGGCGGCCCTGAACATGATCATGATGAGCTTCATCTCCGCCGGGATAGTCGGGGTGGTGTGGGTTCTCTGGGGCTACTCCATGACAACAGGCGACGGCGTGCTGGGCATCTTCGGCAATCCCTTCACCAGCTTCGGGCTGCAGAACCTGATGGGCTCGCCGGACCTGATCAAAGCCGGGTACAGCGCCACCTTCGCCATCATCACGGTGGCGCTGATCAGCGGCGCCATCGCCGACCGCGCCAAATTCAGCGCCTGGGCAGTGTTCGTTCCTGTCTGGGTCACGGTGGTCTACTGTCCCCTCGCCTACATGATCTGGGGCGGAGGCCTGATGAGCGCCGATGGAGCCATCACCGCTGTTTTTGGGCAGGTCATCGACTTTGCCGGCGGCGCAGTGGTGGAAATCAGTTCGGGCACCGCCGCCCTGGTCCTGGCCCTGGTTGTGGGCCAGCGCCACGGTTTCGCCAAGGATCCCAACCACCGGCCGCACAACGTCCCGTTCATTATGCTCGGCGCTGCCATCTTGTGGTTTGGCTGGTTCGGCTTCAATGGCGGAGCGGCGACGACGGCGGAACAGGCAGGGCTGATCTGGGTCAACACCCTGGTGACTCCGGCGGCGGCAATGCTCAGCTGGCTGGTCACCGAAAAAATCCGCCACGGCCACCCCACCTCCCTGGGAGCGGCGTCCGGTGTGGTCGCCGGGCTGGTAGCCATCACTCCTTCCTGCGCCAACATCAGCCCGGTGGCCGCAATCGGCCTGGGCCTGGTGGCCGGGGCAGCCTGCGCCGTCTTCGTAGACCTCAAATACCGGTTTGGGCTGGACGATTCGCTCGATGTGGTGGGGGTCCACCTGGGCGCAGGACTGATCGGCACCCTGGCGCTCGGTTTCATCGCCCTCCCGGTGGATGGACTAGGCGGCGGACTCTTCTACGGTGCCGGCCTCCAACAGCTTGTGGCCCAGTCCGTGGCTGTGGTGGTCACGCTGCTGCTGTCCGGGATCGGGACTTTGGTTATTGCCCGGGCCATTAACAAGACCATCGGGTTCCGGGTCAGCCGCGAGGCAGAAGCCGCAGGAGTTGACCTGTCCGAGCACGCTGAGAGCGCTTACGCGTTCGGCGAGCTGAATTCCGCCTTCAACCCGGTGGGCCATGCAAGGCCGGAGTCCCCCAGCGTTTCGCACGCTCCGGCAAGCGAAAACCGGACCGGGGGGCAGGCCAAGGAAGAGTCCTTCGCCTGAGACCAGGTTGCCCGTTCGCGGCTGCTAGTCAGCCAGGATCTTGTAGAGGGCACGCCGGGTCTCGTCCAGCTTTTCAATGGCTGCAGCCCGCTGCTCTTCAGTGACACCGGTGCGGAACTGGTGAATAACGCCCATCAGCTTCCCGATGCTCTGGTGAAAGTCGCGGTCCGGGTTGTCCGGCCCGGAGTTCCACGCCGTTTCCATCTCCTCTGCATGCTCTGCCACCCAGGCCCTTCCGGCATCCGTGAGGGTGAACTCGGTTCCGCGGCCTTCGCTGAGCGCGGTGATGAGTTCCTCGTCCACAAGCTGCTGCAGCGTGGGGTAGATGGATCCCGGGCTTGGCCGCCAGGCTCCACTGGTCTTTTCCGCAATCGCCTTGATCAGTCCGTAACCATTCGAGGGCGCTTCACCCAGGAGCGAGAGGATGGCCGACCGGACATCCCCCCTGCTTGCCCTGCGGGGGCCACGCCCAAACCCCGGCCCGAAGCCTGGGCCAAACCCCGGTCCGAAGCCGCCGCCAAATCCCGGCCCGAACCCCGGCCCAAAGCCGCCGCCCCGGTGCCCGTGCGGTCCGCGCCTGCCGCGGCCGCGTTCAAACCGGCCCCGATCAGAGTGCGGGCCTGAAAATTCGTCATGAGAAATGCCCTTCATCGTGGCATTGTCCTTTCGTCGGTTTAGTCTTCGCCGACGTTTTCGGCGATAGTTAACGATATGTCGTTAACTATCGCCAAGTCAACGGAAAGATTTGGCCAAAAGATAATCTTCCACCTCTGGTTCCAGAGCTCGGCAGAGGCGTAGTCTTGTGGCACTCTTCAAGCTTGAGGGCTGACAAATGGCGAAGAATAAGAAGCGACGGCGTGGTCGCGGTTCTGTCCTGGGAAGCATTATCGGATTCCTCGCGGCGAGTGCCATGTGTGGCGTACTTGCCGCCAGCCTGGTGGTGCCTTCTGTTGCAGCTGCCGGGTACGGGGTCAGCACGTCCATAGGCTTTTTCGACAGGCTGCCGGAGGAATTGACCGTCCAGCCTCCGTCGCAGTCCACCAAGGTCCTCACCTCCGATGGCCAGCCGATCGCGACGTTTTATGCCGAGAACCGGGTCAGGATCCCGCTGGACCAGATGTCGCCGTACATCAAGGATGCCGTCATCGCCATTGAGGACAGCCGGTTCTACGACCATGCCGGCCTTGACCCCCAAGGCATCCTTCGCGCAGTGGTGGCAAACCTGACGAAGGGCGACCAGCAGGGGGCGTCCACCATCACGCAGCAGTACGTCACCAACGTGGTCAACGAGGCGAAGCTCTCACAGGAGCGGCCGGATGAAGTGATCCTCAGCGGCCAGAAGGACATCGGGGACAAGCTGCGGGAAATGAAGCTGGCCGTTGCGTTGGAGAAAAAGTTCAGCAAGGAGCAGATCCTTGAGGGATACCTGAACATCGTGTTCTTCAACAGCGACGCCTACGGCGTTGAAGCTGCCGCCCGCTACTTCTTCAGCTCCACGGCCAAGGACTTGACCCTTCCCCAGTCCGCCCTGCTGGCCGGGCTGGTGAACAGCCCCACGTTCTACAACCCCGCGCTTAACCCGGACAAGTCGGTGGTCCGCCGCGACCAGGTGCTCGGCGAGATGCTCCGGCAGGGGAAGATCACCCAGGTGGAGCATGACCAGGCGGTAGCTACTCCCATCGAGCTGAAGATCAGCCCGGAGCGGCAGGGTTGCGCGAATGCCACCATGGCGCCGTATTTCTGCGACTACATCTCGCACCTGATCCTGAACAACCCCGCGTATGGGCCCACGCCAAAGGAACGGGAGCGGAAGCTCTACCGCGGCGGCCTGACGATCGTCACAACCCTGGACAGCAGGCTGCAAGCCGCGGCCCAGTCACAGGTGGATGGTACGGCAGGGCCTAATCCCGATCGGTGGGGAGCCGCCCTGGTATCCGTCCAGCCCGGCACCGGGAAGATTCTTTCGATGGCGCAGAACACGGTGTTCCTGGCCGAGCCGGGCAAGTTCGATACCCACCTGAACTTCAACGTGGATGCAAAGGACCCGCAGGGCAATGACCTGAATGGGGCCGGCGGCTTCCAGACCGGCTCCACCATGAAGCCGTTCACCTTCGCGCAGTGGCTGAATGAAGGCAAACCGCTGAACGCCGAGGTGGACGCCTCGAAGCGCGTCTACCCGCTGGGATTCCCTTGGCGGTCCAGCTGCGGGAAGGTGCTGGGTGCCTACAGCACAGCCCAGAACAACCCTGAACTAGGCGCGGCAGATGACCTTCAGAACGCCGAGGAGGGCTTCTACCGGAAGATGCCCATCGACTACGGCCTTTACAACTCCATCAATACGGCAACCTTCGCTTCAGCTACGCAGCTGGACTTCTGCGGCATCCAGAAGATGGTGGACGCCCTGGGCCTGCACAGCGGCCACGACGGTTCCCCGATCAACATGCACCAGCTGGGCAACCTCCTGGGTGCCACCAATGTGGCGCCCCTCCATATGGCGAACGCCTTTGCCACCTTCGCCAATGACGGAAAGTACTGCACCCCCATCGCCCTGCTGGAGGTCACTGACGCTGCCGGCGGGAAGCTTCCGGTCCAGCCCGTCGAGTGCCGGGATGCAGTGAAGCCGGATGTGGCCCGTGGCGTGAACTCCGTGCTGCAGGACGTCATGAAGAAGGGATCCGGTGTCTGGATCAACCCGAAGGTCCACGACAAAGTTCCTGTGGCGGCAAAGACCGGTACTTCAAACAACAACGGGGCCACCTGGGTGGTGGGTTACACCACGGGGCTGGCCACTGCTTCCTTCTTCGGCGATGCGCTGGAAGGCCAGAAGCGCCCAGGGCAGAACGTCACCATCAACGGCACCTTCTACCCCCGCCTGGATGGTTTTATGATCGCCGGGCCGCAGTGGGCCAACTACATGGTGAATGTGGCACCGCTGTATCCGGCCGCGCCGTTCCCGGGGCCTCCGCCGTCGATGTCGAGCCCCAACCCTCCGCCCACCCCGAGCCGCTGACGACGACGGCGGGCAGCACCGCCGCCGTCCGCCTGCCTGATCAGTAGGCCCTAGCCCGTCCCCTTCCACAGCCGCCGCCACCACGAGCGGGGCGCGTCCGGCTCAGCCTCAATTTGGGGAACCTGCGTCGCGGCCCGTCGTTCGCGCCACCGCCCGACTTCCTCCTCCACGTCCCGGATCTTCGTGATGACCGGCGGCCCGCCCTGAAGCTGGCGCCGCGCGTCGATGACCCGGCGGTTGAAATCCTGCAGGATGTCGCGGACCTGTTGTTCCGTGTACTGGGCATCAAGCTTGGCATCCAGTTCGGCGTCCTCGGTGCGGAGCAGGATGGCCGCCGGGCCGAGGCCGCTGATGTTTTCCCGCTGAAGAAGGCCCTTGACCCACCAGTCGGGATCGTATGACTCGCCCAAGCCCGGAATAGGCTTGCCCGCGTACTTGAGGTTGTCGAACTTTCCCTGCGCCATGGCATCCCGGACCAGATACTCCGCCCTGGCGGCATCGCTCACCTTCCGGCGTTTCTCCCGCTCCTGCGCATCAAGGGCGTCAAGCGCCGCTTCCTCCTCGGCGCTTATGCCGGCTCCCCGGTAGGACCGGACTTCCGCGGCCCGCTCCAGGCGCTTCCGGAAGTCCTCCGCACCGCTGCTCATCGCTGCCACCGCCTCACCTCGGAACGATCCCTCCTTCCAGTATTCAGAAGCTTTTCGTCGGCTTCAACGCCAGCCGTGACTCCACCGCACAGTGAGCGGACGACGGCGGGAGGTCCCGCCGTCGTCCGCTTCCTTGGGTTGCGGGCCGGGTTGGCCGTTCAGGCGGTGGTGCGTCCGGCAAGGAGCGCGTCGATCTGGCTGACGGCTTCCTTCATCCCTTCCTCCATGCCCATCTGAACCATCTGCTGCATCTGTTCTTCACTCTCGAACTTCGAGAGGATGGTCATCCTGGTGCGGTCGCCAATGCCCTCCAGGTTGACGGTGGCGTGGGTGGTTCCCAAGGCATCCACGGGCTGGCCGTCGTCATCGGCAAATCCGTCGTCGAAGGCAAGCCTCTTGGGGCCTTCGATGGTGGTGAAGCGCCACCAGCCGCGGGCCTTTTCACCCTCGGGACCGCTCATGTAGTAGCTGGCCTTCCCGCCAGAGCGGAAGTCGAACTCCTCAAAGGTGGCCGGCCAGGTAGGCGGGCCCCACCAGCGTTCCAGCTGGCGCGGGTCTTCCCAGATCTGCCAGACCCGCTGGATGTCCGCATCAAATTCTGCGATTAGCGTGAAGCTGAGCGCTTCAAGATTCTTGGTGGAACTGATTACCGGCATTGCAGAAACCTTTCCTTATCCTTCAGCCAGAATGTCAGCGATCCGGCCTACGCGCTGCTGCCAAATCGCCTCGTACTCATCGAGCAGCCGGCGGGCTTTCTGCAGCCCTTCATGGTTACCCCGCACGATCTGCTCCCTTCCGCGCTTTTCCTTGGTGACCAGGGAGGCGCGCTCCAACACCGCAACGTGCTTTTGGACTGCGGCGAAACTCATGGCGTAGAGGCCCGCGAGGCCGGAGACCGTGTACTCCCCCACCGTGACCCGGCGGACGATGTCCCGCCGGGTGGAATCGGCGAACGCTTGGAAGAGGCGGTCAAGTTCGGTTTCGCGGAGCTGATCTACAACCATTTGGTTGTACGATAGTCCCGTGTGAAGCGGGTGTCAATGCTTCGTGGTCGTCCAGTTTTTGCGGCCCGTCAGGCCTCGGTCCGCAGGGTATCTTGTTGCCCATGGGCATTTTCCTTGCCGGTGCCGGACCGGACTACCACTCCTTTCCCGGCTTATTCGAGCGCTTCGTCAAGGACATCCCCGGGCGTCCCGGCCAGGTGCGCAGGATCGCCGTGGTGGTGCACCACCGGGGCGGGAACCCTGAGAGTGTGCTGCAGGATTACGCCGGGCCGCTGCAATCCCTGACCTCCTGCGACGTGGTGCCGGTCCTGCTGCGTGCCGGCAACCCGGCGGATCCCGCGGCCTTCGATGACGCTGACGCCGTAGTGGTGGGCGGCGGGCTGACCCCGGCCTACCTCGAGGGGCTTCGGGGCTGCGCGGGTGCCATTGCGGCCCGGGTGGCCGACGGCGCGCCCTACCTTGGGTTTTCCGCCGGCGCCATGGTTGCGCCCGGCAGGGGCATTATTGGCGGTTACCGCATCGGGGGCGTCGAAGTGTGCGGTGAGGAGTGTTCCGAGGACCTCGACGAAGTGGAGGTGCGCGACGGACTGGGGCTCGTGCCCTTCGCCGTGGACGTTCATGCCGCCCAGGCCGGCACCCTCAGCAGGGCTGTGGGTGCCGTGGCTGCCGGGCTTGTGGACAGGGCCGTGGGGGTGGACGAGAACACGGCGCTTGTCCTGCCCGGCCTCGGCGACGTGGAGTTCGAGGTGATCGGCAGCGGCAACTGCTGGGATGTCCGCAGGACCGGCACATGCTGCAGCGTTTCCCTCCGCTCAAAGGGCAACTGAAACCAGTACAACCTCGCTGAGCAGGAGCGCGTTTACTACTCGAAGTGCGTCTGGATGCTGGTGCCGGACAACTGCTCGATCAGTTCGGTGGCGACCTCGCGCAGTTTGCGGTTGCGGTTACTGGAGACCTTGGTGAGAATCTCCATCGCTTCCGACTGCGAGCACCTGTTCTGCGCCATGATCACACCGCAGGCCAGGTTGATGGCGGTCCGGCTTTCCATGGCCGCCTCCAAGTCCTCGGCCCGGTGTTCTGCCGACTTGATGCGGACCGACAGTTGGAGCGTACTGTGGGCGGCCGCAGCAAAGCCAAGGGCCTTGTCGTAGACGTTAGGGGTGAAGACGCCGGGTTTTGACGCGAAGAAGTTCAGTGCAGCACTGGCTCCATCGCTGATCTCCAACGGAACTCCCAAGGAGCTGTAGACGCCTGCCTCCGCAAACTTCCGGGCCAGCTCCGGCCACCTTTGATCCGACGAGACGTCGTCGATAATCACGGGGGCCATGTCCCGCAGCGCCTTCAGGCAGGGGCCGTCGCCCACTGCCTGCTCCAGCTGGTCCAGCTCAATCGCACGTTTGCTGCTGCCCGCGGCAGTAGAGGGCTTGCGCCGCAGCTTGACGGTGACTGCGCATTCGATCTCGTCACCGGCTGCCTCGGATACCGCTGCGGCGGCCAGTTTGGAGAGCCCGAAGAGGAATTCAGCGGCATCTTCCGTGCCCACCAGAATGCTCTGGAGCTGCTCTGCAGGTTCGCTCCCTGATGAATTCGACATGGGCCTATCCTATTCTCATCCGCCGGGCGGAGGTCGATGGGACTGGACTAGGAAACATAGTGTTGCAGTGACGCCGCCTCCGGCTCGTCCGACGGTTTCGGCATCATTCCTTCCGAGGATGACTGAAGGCCTTGCCGCGCTTTGGTCAGCTTTCGGGTATCAAGACCCGCGCCCAGCAGCGCTTCCTCCAGCTCAGCGAGCGCGTTGTGCAGGGCCGGGGCGTCCGGATGCTGGATGACGGCAGGCATGCAGGCGTCCAGCGCCGACTGGAAACCATGGATCAGCATCAACAGGACCACCAACGCAGCAATCGTCAGGAACAACGTCACGCAGGCACCGTAGGTGGGGGCCGGGTCTTTCCTGGCTAGTCCAAGGACCAGGAAAGTGAAGGCGGAAGCACCAACAAAGAAGCCGAAGTAGGCCTGGTTTGGCTTACGCCTCACGAACTGATCCAGGACCACAGGTGTCAGGGAACTCGCAGTCTGCTGCACAGCAAGGAGCAGAACAGAGAAGGTAATGGACGTTACCGTCAGCAGGCTGGTCGCCACCGAGGAGACAAAATTAACTGCATCGGCCGGCGGCACCAGGCTTTCCGCCCCGGCTCGAAAGCCGCCGTGTCCGCTGGAGAACGCATCCAGTATCGAGACGGCAACCCCTAAAACGCAGAAACCGGCCGTAATCAACAGAGGCAACCTCAGAAACTCGGCTATTCCGCGCTGCAACCGGTTCGCCTCGTGCATGCCGCCCGAACTGCGGAGGGGATCTTCTAGGGCTGCCTCGTGCACGTCAGGCCTATCCTTGCCGCTCATCAGCGGGCACCTCCGGATCTGTCCTTTGTCCCCATCCACGAAGTACGGCCGCTCCCTGACCACCACCATTAAGGATGACTCCTACTTACCCTGGCCCGCCGCGATTATGCGGTAGGCAGGGGCCTCAAGCTCGACGACTGGCTGCCCTGAAATTCAGATCTGCCGGGAAAGGATGGCCTGGCTGACTTCCTTAATCGCCTGGGTTACCTTGATGCCCCGGGGACACGCCTCGCTGCAGTTGAACACCGTCCGGCACCGCCATACCCCTTCCCGGTCGTTGAGGACCTCTAGCCTCATGTCCGCCCCGTCGTCGCGGGAATCGAAGATGAACCGGTGGGCATTCACAATGGCGGCAGGTCCAAAGTATTGCCCGTCGTTCCAGAAGACCGGACAGGAGGAGGTACAGGCAGCACAAAGGATGCATTTAGTGGTGTCATCAAAACGCTCCCGCTCCTCCGGGGACTGCAGCCGTTCAAGTGTTGGCTCGTGGCCCCGGTTGATCAGGAACGGAAAGATCTCCCTGTACGACTGGAAAAACGGCTCCATGTCCACGATCAGGTCCTTCTCCACAGGGAAACCCTGCAAGGGCTCAACCGTGATGGGTTTCCCCGGCTCCAGGTCCTTAAGCAAGGCCTTGCAAGCCAGTCTGTTCCGGCCGTTGATCCTCATCGCATCCGAGCCACATACTCCGTGGGCGCAGGACCGGCGGAAGGAAAGGGAACCGTCCACCTCCCACTTGATCCGGTGCAGCGCGTCCAGGACACGTTCGGTGGCGAGCATGGTGAGCGGGTAGTCTTCCCAGCGCGCCAATTCCGAGAACTCCGGGTTGTACCGACGCACCCGGACGGTGACATCCAACGTTGGCACATCCTCGCTGACGGACTGCGGGAGATCGACTTTCGAAGGCGGTTCATGTGAATCGAAATCCATGGCAAGCACTCTTTCCTGCGAATTCCTGGCGGTAGCCTGATGCCTATTCGGGCAGTTCCATCTGGAAGCCGCACGGACAGTGCAGCACCTTCGTGGTGAGGTAGACGTCCAAGGCGTCTACGAGGTCCCGGTCCGTCGTGGCAGGCGCATAGAGGCGATGGAGTTCTGAGCCGGTTTTCTGCATGGGCTGCCCGCAGTGGATATAGTGCCCGCCGAGGGCAAGCACGTCTTCCAGGCTCCGGACCCGGTTCAGGACTGCGGCGACAGCAACAACGCCTGCCCGATGGAGGTAATGGTTCCTGCACGTTCTGCAGGAGTAACCCACTTCCACGGAACCGCTGGCAGGAGGGGTGAGCGCCGTGATGGTATGCAGGGCCAAGTGGCGGTCCGAGCCGCACTTGGTGCAGACGAGGGGGTGGTCCTCAGCCTGCCCTCCCCTGACGCCGTTGTTAGGACCCTCGGGGTGGATCGACATTTTTCAGGCTGCCGCTGGGTAGCTGGACAAGATGTAGTCGGCCGCCGCGGGACCAACCATCCGGAGCCTGCTGTCATGAACGTCGACGCCGGCCCGGTGCATGGCGGCGCGGAAGGTAACGTCCGGTTTCGCTTCCAGGCCATGCAGGAAGCACCAGCTGACATACAGGCCGTAAAGGCAGTCGGCGGACATAGGACAGTCCGTGTCGAATTCGGGAACTGTGGCTTCGGCAAGAAAGGTGGAGAAATGCGAGGCAGCCATGATGGCTCTCTTTCGCTGGTGTGCATCTGCCCGCCGTCGTGCTACAGCGGTTCCTCCTGATGGCCCTGCACTTGACCCGGAGGGGGAGCGTCCCATTTACGTGGCGCCCACCACTTAGAATCTACGCACTCGCCGCCCTGCTGTCCAGCCGGGCCGCTCCCGCTTCCGGCCTGGCCAGGGCTATTCGTCGAAGTGCGTCCGGAGCGCCGGGTCCGGTGAGATAGATTCAATAACGCCTGCCGCCACGTCCCGCAGCTTGATATTGCGGCTGTTGGAGGCCTTCCTGAGGATTGCCATGGCTGCGGCCTGGCTGCACCGGTTTTGCGCCATGATGACCCCGACGGCGATGTCGATGGCCGTCCTTGACTTCATGGCCGCCTCCAGGTCCTCCTTCGCGTCCTTCAACTGGGCCATGCGCAGTTCGACCCGGAGCGTTTTGGAGGACTGCTCGCCGAACAATTCAGCCCGCTTGATGTCCTCAGGGGAGAACCTTTGGACTGCTGAAGAGTAGATGTTCAGGGCAGCAGTGGCATCCCCCTCAAGCTGCAGGGGAACACCAAGAATTGAGCGGACGCCGCGGGCAGCCACCGCACGGACGTACTCCGGCCAACGGCGCTCGGCGGAGACGTCGCCAACGTAAACGGTTTTGCCGGTCCGCATCGCCGTGAGGCAAGGGCCGTCACCGTGCGCGTACTGCAGCTCATCCATGACGCGTGCCTGGGGTGTGCTGGAGGCTACAGTTACGGGTCTTTTTCGACGCACCACGGTGACATTGCAATGGACATCGCCACCGGGCGGGGCCAGCATGGACGCCGAGAAGACGGCAAATTCCTTGAAAAAGTCCTGGGGGTCAGCGGTTTGCAGGACCAGATCCTGCAGGCGGGAAACGATCCCGTCCTCCGTTGCTGCGGTGGCGAGTAAGGCGTCTGCAACGCGGGGGAAAGAGTCTGCAGTGTCGGGCAAAGAATCTGCAGTTTCGGGCACGGCGTCCATGGCACTTCCTGAGGTTGGGCTTCAACCGCATTCAGTTTTCGCGTGCGGCCTTAAGACGCCCACTTCCAAACGTTCCCCCAGCGTACATGGATTTTTTGGACAAGCGCCAAACTGGAGCGCCGGACCCCAACGCGGCGGTGGCGCCAGGGGCTATGCTGGATATGGGCCAGAGGAATTTCCTGGTCCCGGCCCAGCAGGGGGCACTCCGAAGGACGGCAACGTCCGACGCAGAAGGTCGGCTATCATGCCACAACAGCTCCCCTTGGATGAACTCACCCTCGCACTCGCGCGCATCAACGGCCTGCTCCTGACCGAGGAAAAGGTTGACCGCGCCGTCCAGTTGCTGGCCGAGGGCATCCGTGACGCCTTCCCGGGAAGTTCCGGCGCCGGGGTGTCGCTCCTGGACGAACAGGGAAAAAGAACCAGCACAGGAGCCACAGACCCTGTCGTGTTGGAGGCAGACGAGGCCCAATACGAGCTCGGGCAGGGACCCTGCCTCACGGCCTGGGCGACCGAACGAACTGTGGTGATGCACGACGTCGCCACTGATGACCGGTGGCCGCTGTGGTCCCAAGCGGTCAGGGACCTCTCCATCCAATCCGTGATCAGCGCTCCGCTCATGTCCGGCACCCGTTGCCTTGGAGCCCTGAAGATCTATTCAACCCAACCAGGCGCCTATGACGCCGCCATGGCCCGCCCGCTGGAGAAACTCACCGTCCCTGCCGCCACGCTGCTGGATAACATCCAGAGTTCCGAAGCGCCGAAGCAATTCACCCAGGTCCTCACATCTGCCCTGCTGAGCAGGGACACGATCAACCGCGCCCAGGGTTTCCTGATGCACAGGCACAGCATGGACCAGGGCGCTGCCCTGCAAAAACTCCTGGAGCTGTCCAAAACCGGCAGGCAGTCGCTCTTCAGTGTCAGCACCGAAATACTCACCGAAACGAAAAGCGGTCCTGATGACGGATGACGCTGACCGGGGCAGGCGGGATCCTGCGTCGGGACTTGAGCAGGAGCAAAGCCGGCTCCTGCGCAAAGCCCTGCTCCATGCCAGCATCAGGCCCGGGGATCTTTGGCTTCGCTACTTCAGTATCGGAGGCATGGTAGGCGAATACGAAGTGGACGCCTACATCCAATCGCTGATGTCCCTGCCGCCGGACCAACGCGATCTGATAGCACACGCAGCGAATGAGCTTATCGACGAATTCCCGCCCCTGCCCCGCGCACCGTACCTTGAAGACCTCCTCCACTGAGACGACCCCGATAGCTCCACCGATTGGGGCTGCGTGAATGTGCCCACCGGCCGCGGTGCCGTCGTCGTAAGCCCCTCCGGGATGGCCGGTTTCCCTGTGAGCCAAAGGAGCGGCGAAGGGCCCTTGGCCCTATGCTGGGACTATGGCGCAGCAACTACCCCTGGACGAGCTCAGCACTGTGATCGCTCGCATTCAGGGGCTGCTGCTGACGGAAGAAAAAGTGAACACCGCAGTGCGGCTCCTTGCCCAGGCAGCGAAGGAGTCCGTTCCGGGCACCATTGGAGCGGGCGTCTCCCTCCTTGATGCCCGGGGGCGCCGCACCAGCAGCGGTTACACGGACAGGATTGTCAGCCAGGCCGATGCCACCCAGTACGAGTGCGGGGAGGGTCCGTGCCTGACCGCCTGGGCTACGGAGGAACCTGTGCTGGTCAGGAACCTCACAGAGGAATCCCGTTGGCCGGAATGGCGCGAAGCTGTGGCCGGGCTGCCTGTGCGTTCAGTGGTCAGTGCTCCACTGATCGCGGGCAAGGAATCCATTGGTGCCCTGAAGCTGTACGCCGCCACTCCGAATACCTATGACGAGTCCAGTGTCATCCTGCTTCAGCTCTTTGCTGCCCCGGCTGCCACGCTGCTCTCACATATCCAGGCCAGCGAGGCACCGCACCGAATGACGGAGGGCCTGCAGGCGTCCCTGTACAGCCGCGACGTGGTGAACCGGGCATGCGGTGTGCTGATGGAGCGCCTGGGGCTGAGCCACGAAGCCGCCCTGCACCGGTTGATCAAGCAGGCCCGCGACGAAAACACCGCATTGCAGCAAATCAGCGAACGTGTCCTGGCCGGGACGCCGGCCCCTCGGGCGTAGGAGCTGCCCGTGGGCTTTGATCCGAACGAACCGGAACAACGGCGCAGGCTCCGCTCCGCGCTGAAGGCCGCAGATATCCTGGTATCCGAGTTGTGGCTGAAATATTTCGGCATGTCCGGCGACGCCGGCGAATACGAGGTGGAAGCCTACCTGCAGGGGCTGCTTTCCCTGCCGCCCGTCCAGCGCGACCTGCTGGCGCTGGCCGCCAACGAGCTGATTGACGACCTCCCCAGGCCCCGTGCACCGTACTCGGACGATTTCGGCGGCGGCGCTGCCTCCGGTCCCGATGCGGTGGACAGCCGGGATGCCGGCACGGGCCGCCAAACCGAGCCGGACGAGTAGATCGCAATCTTGCGGGCGTATCAATAGGTCCCACACCGGCGTAGTGTCGGTAGTAGGAGATTTCGGGATAATAACAGATCCAGAGGTTGAATACACGGGCCAGCCGCGCACAGAGCGGAGCCCTCCAGCCAGGGCCAGATGCCCCGGCAAACCCAGGGATCGAGGCCTCATGGCCCAGGACAGCAGACTTAACACTTCCGACCAGATGCAGGACTTGCTGCTGGAGAGCCCTGAATTTCCTGAGTTCCTCCTGGGTCTCGCCACGATGTCCGCCTCGCTGGTTGGCGCCCAGGGACAGATAACGTGCACCATCACGGTGGAGCGTGACGGAGGCCCGGCAACGCTTGCCAGCAGCAGTGACCTGGGCCGCCGGCTGGATGAAACACAGTACGCGTTCCATGACGGGCCATGCCTTACAGCTGTGCGGGAGCAGCGCCTGGTGTCGATTCCGGACCTTAGGGGCGACGAACGCTGGAGCGATTACCTGGAGGCAGCGCTCCAGGAAGGCGTGCGTTCCGTCCTGGCTGTCCCCATCCCCACCGACCCCTTTTCCCGTGCCGGGTTGAACTGCTACGCAAGCTCGGCAGGCGCCTTCACCGGGGAAACAGCGGTCCTGTTGGAGCAGCACGCGGCATCGATGTCCCGCGTATTGCGGATCGCACTGCGGCTGCACGGGCCGGATGTACATCCCGGGCACCTCCGCGCAGCGCTCAAGTCACGGGCCGTGGTGGACGCCGCCGTGTCCCTGATTATGCTCCAGCAGCGTGGCGGACGGGAAAGCGCCCTGGAGATCCTCCAGCTTGCCGCCAAGTCGAGCAACCGGCGGGTCCATGACATCGCCAGTGACATTGTCCGGGGAGCCCAGCTCCCGGCAGGCCGGCTCGGAAGGGAGTAGGTATGGATATAGACGGAGGCGAAGGACAGGAGCAACCGACCCACTCAGCTGAAGAGCGGCGGGGAACGGCCCAGCGCTTCCGGAATACCGACCTTCCGCTGGCCAAACTGTGGACCTACTACTACGGGCTCGGTGGCGGAATCGATGAGATGTCCCTGGATGCCTATCTGCACGAAGCACTCGACATCCCGGCCGCGCAAGTGGCCTTGGTCGTCATGGCGATGACGGAACTGACGGAATTAATGGAAGGCGAAGCACCATGACAGCTCATGATTCCAGGCCCGGCAACTATGATGCAGCGCCCCGTGAAGCCCGGCAACCGGCGT
The DNA here is from genome assembly GCF_054792695.1 of Arthrobacter sp. Z1-9. Taxonomy (NCBI): domain Bacteria; kingdom Bacillati; phylum Actinomycetota; class Actinomycetes; order Micrococcales; family Micrococcaceae; genus Arthrobacter; species Arthrobacter sp. Z1-9. The sequence continues at coordinate 3,607,424 of NZ_CP096456.1, forward strand.
CCAGCATTGAAACGCGACTGCAGGAGCTGGTCCTCAACAGCGGGGATGTGGTGGGCTTCCTCACCGAGTTGACGGTGATTGCCTCGTCAAGGCTGTCCTCGCCGGGCAACCGCATCCATAGCGGGGTCACCGTCATCCGGCGCAAGAGAGCCGAAGCAGTGGCCAGCAGCGACGCCGCAGCCCGCGGCCTGGACGAGCTGCAGAACGGGTTCGGGGACGGACCCTGCCTCACTGCACTCCGGACCGGGACGACTGTCCTGGTATCAGACGTTGCCGCTGAGCGGCGCTGGATTCCCTACCTGAAGGTCGCCGGGGAGCACGGCGTCTCCTCCATCCTCGCCGTCCCGCTTGACCTGGCCGGCGAGGCCGATGCCGTCCTTAACCTCTATTCAGGCAGAAGCAACGGATTCTCGGAGGAGGATGTCTCCACCACGGAAGCCTTCGCCGCGCAGGCGGCAGGTTCATTGCGGCTGGTGCTTCGCGTCACCCAGCTCAGCGAGGCCAGGAGCGACCTCGCGACGGCGATGCAGTCCCGCACCGTCATCGACATGGCGGTGGGAGCGATCATGGCCGAGAACAGGTGCAGCCGCGACACTGCATTCCACATCCTCACCAAGGCCTCCAACACCCGCAACATCAAACTCCGGGACGTGGCCGCTTCCGTGATCAGGTCCATCTCCGGCGAGCAGCAGATCGACACCTACTTCGACGAGTAATCCGGCTGCCCGCCGCCGTGGCGTGATGAGTCTCACCTGCAACAATCCGCATATTGGTTGAGACTCGCTCCCCGCTCTGGGCACCATGGAAAGGCAGGGCCGGCGGCTGCAGGCAACACCCTGAAGCGGTCCGTGTGCTTGATCACATCGGCCCCGCTACGGTTGCCAATCCTCACAGCAACCTGCACCATGGAAGTAAGGGAATGCGCTTTCCCATCTGCAGTCCGTCCTCACCGACGAGGACACGGTCCGGGCAATGAAGACTCCGGGCCGCCAACCGCATGAAATGGAAGTTGAATAATGACGTTCGATGCCAATGACTCCGTGACCCTCAAGATCTGGGACCGGTCTGCCCTCCACCACACCCTGGACACCGCGGTAAGCGACCTTTCCGCGCGCTACAACACCACCACCTGCCGCATCGCCGTCACCTGCAGCGGACCCAACACCTTTACGCTGAGCGTGCGCGGCGAAGACCGCGCGCTGGCCAGCGCATAATCCCCACCTAAGAAAAGCGGGCGACGGCGGGAGGTTCCGCCGTCGCCCGCTTTCTTAGCTTTTGCCTTCGTCCCGCGTCAGCTCCGCGTGTTTCACGCGCCCGAGCGGCCGTGGACAGACCGGTGAAGCGGAGTTCCCACAGGATGTCCAGGTCCGGGCGGAAGCCGGTGCAGGGCGTTCGTTGATTCCATGGTGTCCTCATTCACGTGGGGCCGGCGGAGTGGTCAGCAGCAGTCCTGATCGTCGTCGCAGCAACCGGAGTCGCCGCAGCATCCTGTCGTCATTCCGCTCACCCCCTCCCCTGTCCCGGGTCCTAGCTGTGGGTTGGTTCCTCGACCAGGGCGGTGGCGATGCTGTGGGCATCCTCCAGCGCGGCGAGGTAGCGCTCAGCGTCGAGGGCGGCGGCGCAGCCCGTCCCGGCGGCGGTGATGGCCTGGCGGTAGCGGTGGTCCACGGCGTCGCCGCAGGCAAATACGCCGGAGAGGTTGGTGACGGTGGTGGGCGAATCCACCTTGATGTAGCCGTCGTCGTCGAGGTCCACCTGCCCGGTCAGCAGTTCGGTGCGCGGCACGTGGCCGATCGCGACGAAAATCCCGGTGGCGGCCTGGTGGCGGGTCTCCCCCGTGCGCGTGTCCGAAAGCGTCACGCCGGAGACTTTCCCATCGCCGTGGATGGCCGTGACGACGGAGTTCCAGGCAAAGGTGATCTTGGGGTTGTCCTTGGCCCGCTGCGCCATGATGCGGGAGGCGCGGAGTTCGCCCTTCCGCACGACGACGGTGACGGACTTGCCGAACCGGGTCAGGAACATCGCTTCCTCCATCGCCGAGTCCCCGCCGCCCACCACGATGATGTCCTGCTCGCGGAAGAAGAACCCGTCACAGGTGGCGCACCAGGAAACACCATGGCCGCTGAACTTCTTTTCCTCCGGCAGGCCGAGTTCCTTGTAGGCGGAGCCGGTGGCCAGGATGACGGCCGGGGCTCGGTGGGTTTCGCCGCCGCCGGTGACCACCGTCTTAAGGTGGCCGGCGAGCGCAACCTCAGTGACGTCGTCGAACACGACCTTGGCGCCGAACTTTTCGGCCTGCTCCTGCAGCCCGTCCATGAGCTCCGGTCCCTGGATGCCGCCCGGGAAGCCGGGGAAGTTCTCCACCTCGGTGGTGTTCATCAGCGCACCGCCGGCGGTGACGGATCCCGCGAGGACTAGGGGCTCCAGCCCGGCGCGTGCCGCGTAGATGGCTGCGGTGTAGCCGGCGGGGCCTGAGCCGATGATGATCAGCTGTTCGGTTGCGGCGTGCTGGTTGTTTGCTTCAATGGTCACGGCGGGTTCCTTTGCTTCAGGCGTGTGGGAAAAGGCTACTGGGCGTCCGGGTGCCGCGCCGGAACCAGTTCCGTGATCAGGTTCTCGATGCGGGTCTTGATCTCATCGCGGATGGGGCGCACGGCGTCCACGCCCTGGCCGGCGGGATCCGCCAGCACCCAGTCCTCGTAGCGCTTCCCCGGGAAGTAGGGGCATTCGTCCCCGCAGCCCATGGTGATGACGACGTCGGATTCCTTCACGGCCTCGGTGGTGAGGATCTTGGGGATTTCGGCGGACATGTCGATGCCGAGCTCTGCCATGGCCTCGACGGCGGCGGGGTTCACTTTGTCCACGGGCTGTGATCCTGCCGAGCGGACCTCCACCGAACCCTTGGCCATGGTGGTGAGGAACGCGGCGGCCATCTGGGACCGGCCGGCATTGTGGACACAGACGAAGAGGACGGAGGGCTTCCTGGCTGCTGGGGTGGTCATCATGGCTCCTGCGGTTTCGTGGTTCAGGGGGTGGCGGAGGCGAAGTAGCGCCGCCGCGCCCAGAGTGCGGCGTATACAAGTGCAACAAGTGCGGGCACTTCAATCAAGGGGCCGACGACGCCGGCGAGCGCCTGCCCGGAGGTGACACCGAAGGTGCCAATCGCCACAGCGATGGCCAGTTCAAAGTTGTTGCCGGCGGCGGTGAACGCGAGGGTGGTGGTCTTGGCGTAGCCGAGGTCCAGCCACTTTCCCACCAGCATGCCGGCGCCAAAGACCACCACGAAGTACACCAGCAGCGGCAGCGCGATCCTGGCCACATCGAGCGGCCTGGAGGTGATGGTGCCGCCCTGGAGGGCGAACAGGAGCGTGATCGTGAAGAGCAGGCCGTAGAGTGCCCAGGGCCCGATCCTCGGCAGGAAAGTGCCCTCGTACCAGTCCCGGCCCCTGGCTTTCTCCCCGAGGGTCCTCGTGAGGAAGCCCGCGAGGAGCGGGATGCCGAGGAAAATCAGCACGGAGGCTGTGATGGCCCAGAAGGAGAAGTCCGCGCTGGTGGTGGGCAGGCCAAGCCAGGACGGCAGGAGCTGCAGGTAGAACCAGCCCAGGGCGCCGAATGCGAGCACCTGGAAGACGGAGTTGATGGCCACCAGCACTGCCGCAGCCTCGCGGTCCCCGCAGGCGAGATCGTTCCAGATCATCACCATGGCGATGCAGCGGGCCAGCCCCACGATAATCAGTCCCGTGCGGTACTCAGGAAGGTCGGCCAGGAAGATCCACGCCAGGACAAACATGAACGCCGGGGCAAGGAGCCAGTTGATCACCAGCGAAGAGACCAGGAGCTTCCTGTCCGCGACGACCCGGTGCGCCTGGTCGTAGCGGACCTTGGCCAGCACGGGGTACATCATCACCAGCAGGCCGACGGCGATGGGGAGCGAAACCTCGCCCACCTTCACGGCTTCCAGCGCGGTATTCAGGCCCGGGACGAGGCTGCCAAGAGCCAGGCCGAGCAGCATGGCGGCCACGATCCAGACGGGAAGGAACCGGTCCAGCGTGGAGAGCCTGCCAACGACGGCGGCCTCTCCGGGGGCGGACGGCGGCTGTTGCGTCTGGGTACTCACGGTGCTCCTGGCGTTTCAACTAAATTGATGGCTGTCGATATAGGAAGTATGGCCACCTATATCGACGGATGTCAATCTGTTGCATAATGGGGTGCATGACCTCCCTGCAGATTCTCGAACCCGAGGTGGATGCCTCCTGCTGCACACCGTCGCAGAAGCCGGCATTGAGCGCGAAAGAGGCCCAGCAGAGGGCATTGGTTTTCAAGGCGCTGGCCGATCCGAACCGGCTCCGCCTGCTGTCCATCGTCAAGGCGGGGGAATCCGGCGAAGCCTGCGTGTGTGACCTGACGGAGCCGCTGGACCTTGGCCAGCCCACGGTCTCGCACCACCTGAAAATCCTGGTGGACGCCGGCCTGCTGCACCGCGAAAAACGTGGCACCTGGGCCTACTATTCTCTTGTCCCCGGCGCGCTCGACGAGGCGGCCGGACTCCTGGCGACGCTGTGAAGCAGCAGTCTGCGGCGCAGGCCCAAGTGCGCGGTGCGGGCCCCGCGAAGTTGCCCCCTGCATCACTGAACGTGATCCCGGCGGCGCTGGTCTCGGCGTCGGGCTTTCTGTTGTTTGCCCGGGAGGACCGGGTCTCCGGCTTCCTTCTCCTGGCCGCCGCGCTGGTGCTGGCCGGACTGATCAGCCGCCGCCTGGCGATTGACCTGGCGTTGATTGCCGTAGGTCTGACGGCGATGAGCCTGGTCCCCATCACCACGGACATCAGCACCGAGCACATGGCCGTGATGGGCACCGCGATGATAGTGGCTGTCGGCATCCCTTACGCAGTTTCCCGGTTCGTCACCAAGGACCACGCCATCCGCTTCCCCGTCCGGACCGGCCAGCCGTGGACCCGCGCCGAAAAGTGGTACCTGCCGGCCGTCCTGGTGATCGGGTACGCCCTGATGCCCGTCTACATGATCCGGACGGGTGTCTACAACAACTGGCCGGCCGTCAGCGACCCGGAGGGCATCGCCCGACTTTTCCTGGGTACCAACGTGCTGGGGATCTGGGACGAGCTGTTCTTTATCTGCACGGCCTTTACGCTCCTGCGCCGGCACCTTCCCGACTGGCAGGCCAACCTCTTCCAGGCAGTGCTTTTCACGTCATTCCTCTGGGAACTGGGATTCCACTCCTGGGCGCCGTTCTTCATCTTCCCGTTTGCCCTGCTGCAGGCAAGGCTCTTTACGATCACCAAATCCCTGTCCTACATCGTCAGCGTCCACCTGCTGTTCGACTTCGTCCTGTTCCTGGTCCTCATCCACGCCCACAACCGCGAATGGATCAACATCTTCCTGTACTGAGGCCTTCTGCGGGGCCGGGACCTGCGGACTCTGGACGTCCGGGATGCGGGAGCCCATAGTGGGAGCGTGCAGACACCCGATCCTGAGCTTGAGGCCCTGCGGCAGCGCGCGGCCAGCGGTGATTCCGATGCCGTCGATGAACTGATTGAGCGGGCCGCCGAACGCGGTGACCTGGACGAACTCCGGCGGCTGGCCGGCTCAGGGAGCAGGGATGCGGCGGACCAGCTGGTCGAAACAGCCGCGGAGAAGGGCGACCTCGATGAGCTTCGCCGGCTGTCGGCCGGAGGCAACCGGGACGCCGCCGACGTGCTTGAGGAGCTTGAAGAGGAAGCCGACGGCGAGTAGCGCCCTACCCTTGCGTGGCCTGGCAGGGGGTTGACAGGGCCGGGCTTATGTCTAATGCTTAGACGAAAGTTTGTGCAGTGGCGCACACTCGATCGGAGCAGTCAATGAAAGACATGTACTTCCAGCCCAAGCACGCCGCAATTTCCCGCAGAAGCCTCCTCTTAGCCGGACTGGGAACGGCCATGTCGGCTCCCTTCCTGGCTTCGTGCGCAGGTTTCGACACGAGCGGCGCAGCCGCCGGCGAAGGGACTGTCGGCTTCTTGTCCACCCAGTTCACGCCGGTGGAGGAGAAGCAGCGGTATGAGGCAGTGCTGAAGAAGTTCGCGAAGGCACCCGTCGCCTATAACTCCGTGGACCCGGGCGTTTTCTCTTCCACCGTCAGCACCCAGGCTTCTGCCGGTAACGTCAAGACCTCCCTGCTTGGCGGCCTTCACGGCGAGCTTGCCCCGCTCGCAGAATCGCTTGAGGATGTGGACAACCTTCTCCGCGACCTGTCCGGCCGTGGCTTCACCAAAGAGATGCTCGAGCTGACGAAAGTGGGCGGCTCTACATCCCGCTACGTCCCCTGGATGCAGGCCACGTATGTGGTGGCCGTTAACAAGAAGGCCCTCGAATGGCTGCCCTCGGGCGTGGATGTCAACGATCTGACCTACGAGGGTTTCCTTGCGTGGGCGAAGGCGGCAAAACAGGGCGCCGGACGTCCCGTGTTTGGCATGCCGGCAGGCCCCAAAGGCCTGCACCACCGCTTCTACCAGGGCTTCCTGCTGCCAAGCTTCACCGGCGGCCAGATCACTACATTCCGGAACGAGGACGCCGCTACCGCCTGGACCTACATGCAGGAACTGTGGTCCGCCCTGACACCCGCGTCCACCAACTACGACAACATGCAGGAACCACTGGCACGTGGCGAAGTACTGGTGGGGTGGGACCACGTTGCGCGGTTGGTCGGCGCACCGGCCAACAACCCCGATGAGTGGTTGATGGTCCCCGCACCGCGAGGCCCCAAGGGCCGCGGTTACATGCTCATCATCGCCGGCCTCGCACTGCCGAAGAACGGCAAGGAAAGGGACTTGGCGGAGAAGGCCATCCGTGCCCTGTCCGAACCGTTGTCCCAGATTGAGACCCTGCGCAGCAACGCCTTCTTCCCGGTTGTCCAGACGGAACTCCCCTCCGACCTGACAGGTGCCATCGCACTGGAAGCGGCGGCAGTCCGGCGGCAACAACGATCAGAAGGTTCCCTCCTTGCCCTTCCCCCAGTAGGGCTGGGCGCGAAGGAAGGAGAAGTATCCCAGGTCTTCAAGAACTGCTTCCAGCAAATCTGCCTGGAGAACCGCCCTATCCAGCAGGTCCTTGATACCCAGGCGACACAGCTCAACACCATCCTGCAGGGCCTGAACGTTCCGTGCTGGGCGCCCGATCCGATCTCAACGAAGTGCGAGGTAGCGTAATGGCCGTAGAGGCACCACCCACTCCCGCCGGAACGCTGGCCCCGCCCCGCCGGCGGAAAATACCGCCCGCGGTCCTGCTGATCGCCCCCTCTGTGATCTTCATGGCGCTTCTCCTGGGTTGGCCCGTCATCCAGGGCATCCTCCAGGCTTTCCGCGATGAAAACGGCTTCACGCTGGACTTCGTCACGCGGATGGTCCAGGATCCCTACTTCTGGCCCGCCGTGCGCAACACGCTGCTGCTCATCGTGGTGATGATCCCGCTGCAGTTCGCGTTCGCGATCGGCATGGCCCTGATGCTCCGGACCAATCCCCGGCTGCACAAAGTTCACTTCTTCGTCTGGGCCATACCCCTGGCACTCAGCGACCTGGCAGCCGGACTTGTCTGGCTGGCCATCTTCAACGACCGCGGCTACCTGAACTCGGCCCTGTCATTGTTCGGCATCGAAGGCGGCGCCTGGCTGGCCTATGACAACCAGGCCAGCATGTTCATGTGCGTCCTGATCGCTGAACTCTGGCGGGCAACCTCGCTGGTGCTGATCATCGTGGTCGCCGGCCTCCAGGGCATTCCCAAGGACTACGACGAAGCCGCCCAGGTCTTCGGCGCCACGTTCTGGCAGCGGCTGCGGCACGTGACCCTGCCACTGTTGAAGCCCAGCCTCCAGGTAGCCCTCATTCTCCGGACAATCCTGGCCTTCCAAACCTTCGCGGTGGCACAGGCACTCACCGGACAGAACTTCCCGCTCGTGGTGGGCGAGACCTACCGCTGGTACACCGGCCTGCAAAACCCCAACGTTGCCGCTGCGCTGGCACTGGTCATCCTCGTCGTCTCGATGCTGACTTCGATCTTCTACCTGCGGGCACTCCGCGACAAGAACCAGGGAGGGCTCCGATGAGCACACCAGTGGACACAACCCCCATCGCCCGGCAGAAGCGCAACCGGTTCCTGCTGCAGGCCGCCTGCATCGCCGTCTCGCTTTTTATGCTGATCCCCATCTACCTGATCTCCCTGGCGGCGCTGTCCACGAGGGACTCCCTCAACCAGTTTCCGCTGTCGCTGCTGCCCACCAACCTGTCGGTGGAGACGCTCAACGCGTTCCTCGGGTCCACCGGCATTTTCGGGGCCCTGGGCAACTCGCTGATCGTTGGGCTGGGAACACTGCTCTTCGCCGCGATTATCGGCGTTCCCGCCGGGTATGCACTCGCGCGCTACAGCTTCAAAGGCAAAGACCCATATCAGCTGTTCCTGCTTTTCACCCGCGCCCTTCCCATTGTGGTCCTGTCTGTTCCGCTGGCCAGGCTCTTCCTGACGGTGGACATCTACGACACGACCTACGCCGTGATCCTGCTGCACACCGCGCTTGCCCTGCCCACCACCATCCTCATCTCCGCCAGCGTTTTCCTCAGCGTCCCCATTGACGTGGAGGAGGCAGCCCGGGTCCTTGGCTGCACCCCGTTCGGCGCGTTCGGAAGGGTGGTCCTGCCCATGGCACTGCCGGGCCTGGCTGCGGCGTCGATCTTTACGTTCGTTATGTCGTGGAACGAAGTCCTGGGCGCCTCCATCCTGACCCTGGACCACCGCACACTGCCGGCGCAGGTGCTCAGCTCGCTGTCCGACTCACCGCTCGCCTACCGGTTCGCCGGCGGCTTTGCCCTGGTCATCCCGTCCATCATCTTCATTGCGCTGATGCGCCGCTACCTCACCAACATGTGGGGCTCAACCATCCGCTAGGTCCGCCCGACCTATCACCGCACTTCAGAAGGAGCCGATCATGGCTGATATCCAGATCTCCAACCTCGTAAAGACCTATCCGGGCGGATCCGAACGGGCCACGGACGACGTGTCCCTGCAGATCCAGGACGGTGAATTCACCGTCCTGCTGGGCCCCTCCGGGTGCGGCAAAACGACCCTGCTGCGTATGATCGCCGGACTCGAACTGCCCGATTCGGGCTCGATCTCCATCGGCGGCCGCGACGTGACCTACCTGCCGCCGAACAAGCGCAACCTGTCCATGGTGTTCCAGTCCTACGCCGTATTCCCCCACCGCAAGGTCCGCTACAACATCGGTTTCGGGTTGCGCATGGCAAAAGTCCCCGCAGAAGAAATCGAACGAAAGGTCCAATGGGCAGCGGAGCTGCTGCAGCTTGGCCCGTACCTGGACCGGCTTCCCGCCAACCTGTCCGGCGGTCAGCGCCAACGCGTCGCGGTCGCCCGGGCCATCGTCATGGATGCCGACGTCCTGCTGATGGATGAGCCGCTGTCCAACCTGGACGCCCTGCTGCGTCTGACCTTCCGCTCGGAACTGAAAAAGATCGTCCAGGACCTGGGCACTACCACCGTCTACGTCACGCACGACCAAAGCGAGGCCCTGTCCTTGGGTGACCAGGTGGCCGTGATGCGCAAGGGCCGCATCGCCCAGCTCGGTGACCCGCTGGACGTCTACGACGCCCCGGCGGACCGCTTCGTAGGCGGATTCATTGGATCTCCGCCCATGAACTTCATGGACGCCGCAGTCAGCCACGACGGCGGCACCCTGGTCCTGGGCGAACAGCAGCTCATGGCGCCGTCCGTCCTCAAGTCCTTCGCCGGGAGGGACGTTCTGCTGGGCGTCCGCGCCGAAAACGTGACGGTCAGCAATGAGCGTTCCTCAGGCTACGTCGCGGCAACGGTCCTGGTAGTTGAACCCATGGGCTCAACCATCCTCCTGACAGTGGAGGTGGACGGCCACACCCTGAAGGTCCAGGCGCCGCCGACCTTCCGGACGGCGCCCCACAAAACGATCTGGCTGGGCTTTGCCCCGAACACCATGCGCGTTTACGACCGCGAAACCTCGATGGCACTGGAGGCCAATTGAACCCCGTCACGTCCGTTTCCATGGAAGAGTTGCGCAGCGCCGCCATTGAAGTCCTGCGCCTCAACGACCTCGGCACCATGACCAGCGCCGCACCAAACCTCTACCCGCACATGTGGAGCTGGGATGCGGCGTTCGTAGCCATCGGACTGGCCCGCACCAGCGTCCCACGCGCCGTCACCGAACTCCGGACCCTGCTCCAGGCCCAGTGGTCCACCGGAATGATCCCGCACATCGTGTTCAGCGACAACGACACCGGCTACTTTCCCGGCTTCGACCGCTGGGGAACGGCGAGCGCGGCAGCCCTGCCCGCAGGGGTGAAGAGCAGCGGAATCTGCCAGCCCCCGGTGCATGCAATCGCGCTTCGCCACATCGTTGACCGCGGCCGGGAAAACGGCGGCGCCGACCAGGTGGCGGCGGAAGCATTTCTTGCCGAGTCCTTTGACGGCTGGCTCGCGTGGCACCGTTGGCTCGCCGCGGTCCGGGACCCGGACGGCGTCGGCCTCATTGAAATCCACCACGGCTGGGAATCCGGCTTCGACAATTCCCCCCGCTGGGACGGCCCGTATGCACGGGTTGTGCCCGGTGACGTCGCTCCCTTCACGCGCCGCGACACCCTTCACGTGGCGGACGTCAGCGAACGGCCGGATGATGCCGAGTACACAAAGTACCTGTGGCTGGTCCAGCAGATGGCCGACGTGCAGTTCGACGACGACGCTGTCCGGAGCGTGGTCCACTTCCGGGTGCGCGACGTGTTCTTCTCCGCCATCATGGCGGCTTCCAGCGCAGTCCTGGCAGACCTTGCCGAGGAGATCGGAAGGGGCAAGGAAGCCGAGGAACTGCGGCTGATGGCGGCCCGGTTCCAGGCGGGAGTTGCGTCCACCGTTGATCCTTCGACAGGCCTGGCGAGGGACTACGACGTGCTGGCTGGACAGTGGATCGGCACCGAAACCGTCTCCGGATTCGCACCGCTGGTGTCCGGCGGAGACCCTGCCCTCCTGGCCGCCCAGCGCGAGTTGCTGCAGGGGCCGCGGTGGATGGGTTTCCCGGACCTCCGCTTCCCGCTGCCGCCGTCCACTTCTCCTGCAAGCGATGCCTTCAAACCCCGGACATACTGGCGGGGGCCGGTCTGGCCGTTCCTCAACCTCCTGCTTGGCTGGGCATCTGCCCGGGACGGCGAAGCCGGGCTCTATGGCCAGCTTCGATCGGCTTCGCTTCAACAGTTGGCTGACCTGCAGTTCGGGGAGTACTACGAACCCTTCACGGGCGAACCATTGGGCAGCCTCGCCCAGGCCTGGACCGCGGCTGCTGCCCTGGAATGGATGGGAGCCGGGAGTACACCAGGGCGCTCCGGAATCCACGAGAACCGCCAGTGACCGCAGTTCCGAGGGCATCTGCGGAATCCGCTGGTCGTGATCGTTGGGCTGGACATCGGCGGTTCGAAAACCCATGGTGTCAGGATAAACGGCGGCAGGGTCACCCGGAATGAGGTGGCCGGCAGTGCAAACGTGCAGAACGTTGACCAGGCCATTGCGGCTGCGAATGTCGGACACCTCATGTCTGCCCTTGGCGGCCTGGATGCTGACGAGGTCTATGTCGGGGCCGGTGGGATCGACACCAAGCAGGACGCGGCCAACCTCCGCAAGCTCATTTCCCCGCATGCTCCCCGAGCCAGCGTGGAAATTGTCCACGACACCAGGCTCATCCTGGCAGCAGCAGGCCAGGACGCAGGGATAGCAGTGATCGCCGGCACGGGCTCCGCCGTCTGGGGAACCAACGAGGCCGGTGACGAGGCCAGGAGCGGCGGCTGGGGTTACCTGCTCGGCGACGAAGGCAGCGGATACTGGTTCGGCCGGGAAGCTGTCCGCCATAGCCTCCGGCAGTTCAACCTCGGACTTGCGCCGGACGAGCTCACACGGTTGCTGCTGTCCGCTTGCGGGCTGGACCGGCCCGAACAGCTCATCAGCCACTTCCACACCAACCACGACCGGCGTTACTGGGCGCAGCGGTCCAGCGTGGTTTTCGAGGCGGCAGCCCACGGCCACGTGCTCAGTCAAGCCATCATCCGGGAAGGCGGATGGCATTTGGCGGACCAGGTCCTGCAGGTCGCCCGGCGCCTCGCCCTGGTTGGCCCGGTGGTTCTTGGCGGTGGCCTCGGGGTCCACCAGCCCGCGCTTGTGGACGCACTGAACGCCCACCTGGCCGGGGAAGGGCTGGCTGCCGCCAAGCCCCTCGCCGTCGAGCCGGTCTTCGGTGCCGTCCACCTTGCCGGCGCTTACCTCACAGCCGGGACCGGGCAGCCACTGGAGGGCCCTGAGCCGGTAAGGAAGTAGGCTTGTAGACCGGAGAAAGTGGGGCCACTGTGACGGTTGAAAGAATGCCTGCAAGTCTGGGCGGGGCAACCTCGCACGGCCACCTTCTGGAGCTGATTCGTTCGGGGGACGGATTGTCGCGCCAGCAACTGCTTTCAACCACCGGGATGTCGCGTGCCACCCTTTATGAGCGGCTGGATACCCTCACCCGCCGCGGCTACATCTACGAGGCCGAACCCCTCAGTTCCACGGGTGGCCGGCCTTCCCGGAAGATCCGCTTCGAGGACCGCGGGCGCATTGTCCTGGCGCTGACTCTCGGCCAGACACACGGCACCGTCAGCATCACGGACACCACCGGCCGCCAACTGCGTTCCGAGACCTTTGAACTGGAAATCAGCGCGCCGGCTGATTCAGTCCTGACTCCCTTGATCGAAGCAGGAGGGAAACTGTTGGAGCAGGGCGCTGATGAGACTTTGCTGGGTATCGGCGTCAGCCTTCCGGCACCAGTGGAAGCCGGTACCGGGCACGTGAAGCACCAGACCACCATCCCCGGATGGTCCCCCGACTCAGTGGTGCAGGCAGTCAAAGCGGCCTGGGACCTGCCTCTCGTTATTGAAAACGACGCCCGTGCCGCTGCCCTGGGTGAACGGGCCAGCGACGCTGAGACCGTTGTCTACGTCAAGGTCGGAACCGGAATTGGCTGCGGCATCGTGGTGGAGGGCTCCATCCTGCGGGGCGCCCATGGATCTGCCGGAGACATCGGCCATATCCGGATGTCCTCCGACGGCCCGCTCTGCCGCTGCGGCCGTCACGGGTGCCTGGCCGCCTACAGCTCAGGGCGTGCCCTCAGGAACAAGCTGAGCCATCTGGGGCTGACGAAGATCGATGACATCAGCGCAGCAGCAGGGACGGGAAACCCCGAGGTCCTGCAAGCCCTCAGCCATGCTGCGGACGTGCTTGGCCGGGCTCTGGCAGCCACCGTGACCACGCTCAACCCGGACCGCCTGGTCCTGGGTGGGCAGATCGGCGCCCTGCCCGGGTTCGTGGAAAAGGTGTCCTCCCGTGTCCTGACCGACGTGGTGGAGCGAATCGCCGATGGCATGGTGGTGGAGCCGGGCCATTCGGAGGACCTTGCCGCCTGCCACGGGCTCACTACCCTCGTCATGCGCAAAATCTTCGCTCCGGATGCTGTTGACCAGCTCTTTGCGGATGAAGCGGAGAGCGGCGCAGGGTAGCGACCACAGGGCATCCGGCAGGTCACCTGGCGGCCCGCATCACCTATTCCTCGCCGTTGTCTTCGGCTTCCAGGTACTTCGCCATGGCTTCGCAGGCCTGTTTCCAGCGGCCGTTCAGCGCGTGCCGGTTCAACGGCGAGAACATGCCGTCGAGGACTTTTTCCACTGCGTCGTATGCGGCGTCCCGTGCCCGTTCCTGCGCCGCCGGGCTGTAGTAGTTCATGCCAGTAATTCGTTGTGGGAGTGGACCCGGATGGCGGAGAACCGATGGCTTTAGCCGGCAGGCCGGAGCGAGGTGATCATCCGCTTGATGTTCTGGTATTCGGCGGTGTCCATGTACTTGCGGGCCTGATCCAGATACGGCAGGGACTCCGCACCGGGCGTGACGTTGTTCTCCGGGTTGAAGAACGCGCCGAACATCGCGGCAGTGGGCGGCCAGGTGAAGAAGTGGAAGATCGGGCAGGCTGAATCACCGGCGGGAGCTTCAACGGTGGTGATGCCGTAGGCGGCAGCCGGGGTGTCGGCTGGGCCGGGAGCTGTGGCATCCCCGCGGGTTTCAAACACGTACCGCGGAACGTCGCCGTTCTGGGCCAGGGCCGGAAGCTCCTGCGACTCGAACTCGGCGAAGGGATATTTCTCCAGGCAGGTGGAACCGGTGGCCATGTTGGTGCGGAGGGTTGCCAGGGGCCTTCCGGCCGCGTTCGTGACCTCCGCGAATGCCCCGCCGCCTTCCGGGAGCTCCCCTGCCGGATCGCGTACGCTCCACGCCCCCGGAAGATCGAACGTGAGCTGCCCGTCCGCCGTCGTAAAGGTTTTCCAGGCCGTCCCCGTGGCGGTGGGCTTTGTGGTTGCCGTCGCCGTCGTGGTGGGCGGGGCGGCCGGCGGCGTCGAAGCGGCGGAAGAGGCAGCGGCAGTGGACGTGGCGGCGGCGGTGGTGGTCGCGGCCGGGGTGGTGGCGGTGGGTGGCCCTGCCTGCGGGCCGCAACCGGCCAGCACAACAGCGACCAGAGTCATTGCGGGGAGCAGCCCGTCGGACCTGCGCATTTCACCCTCCCGGGGCTAGGAAAACCTGTCCTCCCATTGTGGAACCGCCTCCAGGTTTCGGACCGGGAACGTGAGGGATTGGCGCCGAACCGTTGCGGCGAATAACAGAAACGCTTTTCAACCTTAAAGCACGACGGCGGCCCGCCCCCTGGGGAGCCGGCCGCCGTCGAACGCATTCTGTTATCAGAGGGTGGCGGTATCGATCACGAAGCGGTAGCGCACGTCCGAGGCGAGGACCCGCTCATAAGCGTCGTTGATCTTCTCAGCGGGGATGACCTCGATCTCCGCACCGATGCCGTGTTCGGCGCAGAAGTCCAGCATCTCCTGGGTTTCGCGGATGCCGCCGATCATGGAACCTGCGAAGGAGCGGCGGCCCATGATGAGGGCGAACGCGTTGACCGGGAGCGGTTCCGCGGGGGCGCCAACGTTGACCAGTGCGCCGTCCAGGGTGAGCAGCTGCAGGTAGGAGCTGATGTCGATCGAGGCGCTGACGGTGTTGATGATCAGGTCAAACGTGCCGGCGAGCTTTTCGAAGGTGGCCGGATCGCTGGTGGCGTAGTAGCTGCCGGCGCCCAGGCGCAGCCCGTCTTCCTGCTTCTTCAGCGACTGGGACAGGACGGTTACCTCTGCACCCATGGCCGCGGCGAGCTTGACGGCCATGTGGCCGAGGCCGCCGAGGCCAACGACGGCAACCTTCTTGCCCGGGCCGGCGCCCCAGTGGCGCAGCGGGGAGAAGGTGGTGATGCCGGCGCAGAGCAGCGGGGCGGCGGCGTCGAGCTCGATGCCTTCGGGGATCCGGACCACGAAGTCTTCGGTCACGACGACGTGGCTTGAGTAGCCGCCCTGAGTGATGGTTCCGTCGCGGTCCACGGCGCCATAAGTGCCGACGTTCCCGGCCAGGCAGTACTGCTCTTCGCCCTTCAGGCAGTTGGCGCATTCGCGGCAGGAGTTGACCATGCAGCCGACACCCACGCGGTCACCTACGGCGTGCTTAGTGACGGCGGAGCCGACTTCGGTGACAACACCGGCGATCTCGTGCCCGGGAACCAGCGGGTACTGCTGCGGGCCCCAGTCGCCGCGGACGGTGTGGATGTCCGAGTGGCAAATGCCGGCGAACTTGATCTCGATCAGGACGTCGTGGGGGCCAACTTCGCGGCGTTCGATGGTGGTGGCGAAGAGGTCCTCTGTGGCGGACGGGGATGCATAGGCCTTGACGGTGGTCATGGTTCTCCTGTGGTTTTTGGGGGTTAACGAAATGCTACAGGGTCGATTAACATCAAACCCCGCGGTAGGGAGGCGTAGCGAGGGCCCTGCTGAAACGGGTTATGGCAGAACCCCTTTAGCGGGTCTCGTACCCGTCGTCGATGATGTGCTTCGCAGGGGAACGTGCCGTGCGCGGGTGGGCCAGGACAAGGAGTCCGAACAGGGAAAGCAGCGCTCCGCCGATCATAAGCGACGCCATGGGCACCGCCGTGTCCGAGCCGCCGAGGCCGGCAATCGGCGCGACGACGCCTGCCGTGGTCCACTGGACGAGTCCCAGGACCGCTGAGCTGGTGCCCGGGTGCTCCGGTACTTCCGCGGAGGCAAGGGCGCCGCCGTTGGTGTTGATCAGGCCCTGGGCCACCATGAGGGCGAAGAAGCTGCCCATCGCCACCAGCAGCGGGGTGGCCCACCACAAGGCTCCGGCCAGCATTGCCACCCCGGCGGCAAGGGCGATGATCTGGCCCACGAAGATGACCTTCCGGGTGGGTACGCGGCCCGCGAGCCGCGCCGAGACCAGCGCAGCAATGGTCATGCCGCCTGCGTTCTCGGCAAACACGACGGAGTACATCACCGGCGAGAGCCCGTTCATGTTCTGCAGGATGAACGCGGACGTGGCCACGTAGGCGAACAGGGCGATGAAGGCCGACGACGCCACCACCACGTAGCCAACGAACCGGCGGTTGGAGAGCACCGCCTTCGCCGCGCGGCCGAATTCCCCCAGCCCGCCTGCGTGCCGCTTTTCCGGCGGCATCGACTCCGGAACGATGAACAGCGCACAGAGGGTCATCAGGATGCCGAGGGCGGCAAGTAACCAGAAGGTCATCCGCCACCCGGTCAGCTGGAGGATGACGGCTCCGAGCAGGGGGCTGATGATGGGGGCCACGCCGCCGATGCCCATTACAAGGTTCAGGACCCGGACCAGCTGCGGGCCGCGGGCCAGGTCCACGATGACGGCCCGCCCGATGACCATGGCCCAGCCGCCGCCGAAGCCCTGCAGGAACCGTGCCAGCATCAGGATCCCAACGTCCGGTGCCACGGCGGAGGCCACGGAAGCGACCGTCATCAGCAGAGTGCCCGCAACGAGCGGCAGCCGCCGGCCGCGCTGATCGCTGAAGGGCCCGCCCACGAGTTGTCCGAGCCCCATTCCGGCGAAGAATGTGGTCAGCGTCAACTGCACAGCGGACGCGGTGGTGCCGAACTCCTCGGACACCCGGGGGAAGGCCGGAACGTACATGTCGGTAGCCAGCGGGGCCACGGCGGTCAGGAAGATAACCGTGGCAACCAGCGTGGCCGGGACGGCGCCGGCCGATGGCGCGCTTGTTGCTGTCGGCAGCATGGGTTGGTGCTCCAGCTCGTTGATGGCTAAAAGGGGTTGTTTCCATGAGACCTGCCGGCGGCAGGCGTAGCGAGGGCCCTGCTGAAACCGGTTATGGCAGACCCTCCTTAGCGTTTACCTTTTCGTCGTAACGTGTCCGTATGGATAACCGAGCCGAGGTCCGGCAGTTTCTGTCCACCCGCCGGGGGCGCATTACCCCGGAGCAGGCCGGCATCGAACCCTACGGCGGCCGGCGCCGGGTGCCGGGACTGCGCAGGGAAGAAGTAGCCCGCCTTGCCGGGGTCAGTGTGGACTACTACACCCGCCTGGAACGCGGCAACCTGACCGGCGTCTCTGACAGTGTCCTTGACGCCATAGCCCAGGCACTGGAGTTGGACCGCGCTGAGCATGACCACCTGTACGACCTCGCCCGGGCGGCCAACACCTCGGGCCGCAAGCGTGCTGCGAGCGCGGCGGGTTCCGTCCCGTCCGGGGTGCGGCCGGAGCTGCAGTACCTCCTGGACACCATCACCGGGGCGCCGGCCTTCATTGGCAACAACCGGATGGACATCGTGGCCGCCAACGCCCTGGGCTACGCGCTGTACTCCGACATGTACCGCGGCACGGCACGGCCGGCGAACCATTCACGGTTCATCTTCCTGGACCCCCGCGCCCACGACTTCTACACGGACTGGGACCGGGCAGCCAACGTCAATGTCGCCATCCTGCGGCGCGAAGCAGGCCGCAGCCCGCACGACAAGGGCATTGCCGAGCTGATCGGCGAGCTCTCCATGCGCAGTGACGAATTCCGTACGCGCTGGGCTGCGCACAACGTCCGCCGCCATTACGCCGGCACAAAGTTCTTCAAGCACCCCGTGGTGGGACTCCTCGAGCTGAACTATCAGGTCCTGGGACTGGAAGAGGATCCCGGCCATACCCTGACGGTCTACCCCGCCACACCGGGCAGCGCCTCCGAGGAAGCCCTCAAACTCCTCGCCTCGTGGGCCGCGACAGAGAACATCATCGAATCAGCCCAAGCCTCCGCCAGGAGCTAACGTCAGGGACTGGAAGCCTCTACTCCCCTGGCGCCCGTCCCTAGGAAAGGGGAACGGCGAGGATCCGGTCATCGCCGGGCCGTGGATCACCGCGGCCGTCGGTGTTGTTTGTCATGAACCACAGCTGCCCGTCCGGGGAAAGTGCCACGTCCCGGATGCGGCCGTACTCGCGGCTGTAGTGGTCGGTGAACGTGGTGGGGTCCGAGACGGGCACGGACCGCAGAACCTGTCCCCGGAGGTTGGCGATAAACAGGGTGCCGCCTGCCTGGGCCATACCGCTGGGGCTCGCCGCGCCGGGCTGCCATTGCTGCACGGGGTCCACGAAACCTTCCCGGCCCGCAATCCCCTCCACCGTGGGCCAGCCGTAGTTGGCGCCGGGCCTAATAACGTTCAGCTCATCCCAGGTGTTTTGCCCGAATTCCGTGGCGAACAGCGTTCCGTCGTCCGCCCATGCCAGGCCCTGCGGGTTCCGGTGCCCGTAGCTGTACGTGAGGGAGCCGGGGAAGGGGTTGTCGGCCGGGGCATCACCGTCGGGAGTCATGCGCAGGATCTTGCCGGCAAGGGAGCCCGGGTCCTGCGCGCTGTCGCGCTGCTGCGCGTCCCCGGCCGTTACGTAGAGCATGCCGTCCGGACCAAAGGCAATCCGGCCGCCGTCGTGGGTACTCGCAGCCGGAATCCCTGACAGCAGTGTGTCCGGCTGCCCAAGCGAGAGAGAGCCAGGCGCGCCGGTCACGGCAAAACGTTGGACCCGGTTGCCGTCCGAACCCGTCGAATAGACGTACAGGTCGCCGCCGCTGCCCACCGCGAGGCCCAGCAGGCCTGACTCGCCCCGGTCAGCAACGCCCTCAACCGTGCCGATGGGCCGCGAGGAGCCGTCCGGCGCGAGTTCGAGAATGCGCGCGCTGTTCCGCTCACTGACCAGCGGCGTTCCGTCCCGGAACACCACGGACCATGGCGCGGCAAGGCCGGTTGCGACAGGTTGCGGCGTTCCGGCGATGGTTGCCGGTGCTGTCCGGGCCGGTTCGCTGCCTGTGGCGGTGGCGGCCGGGGCGGAAGTCACCGGGGCCGAGGACGCCGGGGCAGGGAACGTCGACAGAGGTGCCGAAGACGGCGGGGCCGCGGTGCAGCCTGCCAGCAGAACACCCATCAACATGACAGCCGCGGTAAGGGTCCGATGGCGCATACGCTTCTCCAATCAATCACGGTGCCCGGGACAGTGTTCCTTCCAGTCACATTAACCTGCGTTGCGGACCATGGCGTCCCGTTGCCCGGTTTGTCCTCCTCATGGCCCCATAAGTAGCGCCGTTTCCTCCCGTTTCGCTTCCGTTGCGCGGTGCTGGCCAAGCCCCCGATGGCCGTGCTTAGGTGTTTCCAGAGCCCACGCCGGGCCACACGAACAGCGCTGCGACACGCCGGAACGAACAGGAGGACCAGGTGCCGAAAACAACCAGCTGCCCGCCAAAACACCACACCTCCCGTCCGTTCTGTTGCCGCATAGAACGAATGTGCAGCATGCGCAGCCGCGGTTCCGCCGTCTAGCCTCCGGCAGCTGCCCGCGGGCAGCGAGCACCAATCCCTTTCTTTCCGCCCCTGAAGGGCCAGCTCCGCTGTGCCTTCTTTCGGCTTTCGAACGCCACTTTCCCCTCACCACCCTCCGAAAGGCCAACCATGTCCTTCGCTGCATCCTCCCGTCCCCCGTCGGCCACAAGCACGCCCTCGACCTTCACCAGGCGCCGCGCCCTGGGCGCACTCCTGGCGATTCCCGCCGTCGCCCTCCTGACGGCCTGCGGCGGAACCGCCACCGCCGGCAACCCCCAGGCGAGCCAGGCGTCGCTTGCCCCGCTGGCCGCCTCCGTCCCGGCGGGAACCACCATCAAGGTGGGCGATCCGAGCATCCGGGTTGCGCTGGAACTGTCCGGGCTGATCAAGGACCTGGACGGCATCAACGTGGAGTTCGCCAACATCTCCGGCGGCCCGCAGACCACCGAAGCCTTCCGGGCAAACGCCCTGGACGTCGGCTCGGTGGCGGACATCCCGCCCATCCACGCCACCTGGACCGGCCTGGACGTCCGGATCATCGCCAGCGCCTACCGTCAGGACGCGGTGAACCACCCGCTGTACGAACTCGGCGTCGCACCGGGAGCCGGCATCACCAAGCTTGAGGAGCTGCGCGGCAAAAAAATCGCCTACAGCCCCGGCCAGGCCCAGGGCGCCCTGGTCCTGCGCATCCTCGAAAAGGCGGGGCTCGCCCAGGCTGACGTGAAGCTCATCGAGCTGCCCAGCACAGGTGACGCGTACTCCTCGGCGCTCTCCAGCAAGCAGGTTGACGCCGCCCCGCTGGGCGGCGTCCAGATCAAGCGGTACCTCGCCAAGTACAAGGCCGACGGCGCCACCACCCTCCGCCACGGCCTCCGCGACGACCCGGGGCACCTGTACTCCCCCGCAAAGGTCCTCGCCGATCCCGCCAAGGCCGCCGCGCTGGCCAAGTACGTCGAAGCCTGGGGCAAGGCCCAGCGCTGGATCGAGGACCACCCCAAGGAATGGCTGGAGGGCTACTACATCAAGGACCAGGGCCTCTCCGCCGAGGACGGGCAGTACCTGATCGACGCCGCCGGCAAACGGGACGTTCCCACCTCCTGGACGGAGGCCATCGGGCGGCACCAGCAGACCATCGACCTGCTGGCCCGGGAACAGAAGAAGCCGCAGTTGAAGGCGGCCGACCTCTACGACACCCGCTTCGAGGCCATCGCCGGCACCGCCTTCGCAGCGGCCGGCAAGGGCGGTGCAGCATGAGCGCGGCCCCGGTATTGGAACGTCCCGCCGTCGAGCCCCACCTGGACCCGGCCCTCGCGGCACGCGAGGACGTGCGGCCCACCGGCAGGAGGCTGGGCCCCGGACGACGACGGCGCCTGGCCTGGCTGCTGGGCCCCTCCGCCCTGCTGGGGCTCTGGACAGTTTCTTCCGCAACAGGGCTGCTGGACCCGCGGATCCTCTCGGAGCCCTGGACCGTGGTGGCCACCGCCGGTGAACTGATCGCCGACGGCAGGCTGCAGGAAAACCTCGCCATCTCCGCCCAGCGCGCCGGCCTGGGACTGTTTTTCGGCATCGTGGTGGGTGCGGTGCTGGCCCTCCTTGCCGGACTGAGCCGCGTGGGTGAGGCGCTGATTGACGGACCGGTGCAGATCAAGCGCGCCATCCCCGGCCTGGCACTGATTCCGCTGCTCATCCTGTGGTTCGGCATCGACGAGACCATGAAGGTCCTCACCATCACCCTGGGCGTCTTCGTCCCCATCTACCTGCAGACCCACGCCGGACTGCGCGGGATCGACCTGCGCTACGTGGAGCTCGCGCAGACCGTGGGGCTCAGCCGCACGGCCTTCATCCGCAAGGTGGTCCTCCCCGGCGCGCTCCCCGGATTCTTCCTGGGCCTGCGCTTCGCCGTTACCGGAGCCTGGGTGTCGCTGGTGGTGGTGGAGCAGATCAACGCCACCAGCGGCATCGGCTACATGATGGAGCTCGCCCGCACCTACGGCCAAACCAACATCATCGTCCTCGGACTCGCGGTCTACGGCATCCTGGGCCTGTTGTCCGACGGCGCCGTCCGCTTCATCGAACGAAAGGCCCTCTCATGGCAGCGCACTCTGGCGGGCTGACCGCCGTCGCTTCTTCAGGCACGGCACCGTCCGCCGTCGGCTCCTCCTCCGGCCAAGCCCCTGCAGCCGGCGCAACCAACGCGGTTTCGGTCCGGAACCTGATCCGCAGCTTTGGCCCGAAAGGCGTCCTGAACGGGGTGGACCTGGACATCGCCCCCGGCGAATTCGTGGCCCTCCTTGGTCCCAGCGGCTGCGGCAAGAGCACGCTGCTGCGCGCCCTCGCCGGGCTGGACCACGACGTCCGCGGCAGCGGTGTGATCAGCGTCCCCGAGCGGGTGTCCGTGGTGTTCCAGGATTCGCGGCTGCTGCCGTGGGACAGCGTCCTGGGCAACGTCACCTTGGGCCTGCGGGAGCACGACGCCGAGTCCCGGGCACGCAAAGCACTCGCCGAAGTGGGGCTCGCCGGCCGGGAAAAATCCTGGCCCCACGAGCTCTCCGGCGGTGAGCAGCAGCGCGTGGCACTGGCCCGGTCGCTGGTCCGCGAGCCTCAGCTGCTGCTGGCGGACGAGCCGTTCGGCGCCCTCGACGCGCTGACCCGGATCAAAATGCACGGACTGCTCCAGGACCTGGTGGCCCTGCACCGGCCCGCAGTCCTGCTGGTCACCCACGACGTGGACGAAGCCATTGCCCTCGCGGACCGGATCGTGGTGCTGGACCGCGGCCGCGTAGCCACCGTCCGCTCCGTGACGCCGGAGATCAGCACCGCAGTGGATGCCGCCGGCCACAAAGCCCTCCGCCGCGACCTCCTTGCCGACCTTGGCGTCATCGGCACCAGCCACTGACCACTACCTCAGCTGAAGGACCATCCCATGACTTCTGACAACTCTCCCACTATCCGCCAACTCCACCTCAACGCCTTCCTGATGAGCACCGGACACCACGAGGCGTCGTGGCGGCTGCCCGAGAGCGACCCGCAGTCCAGCACGAATGTGGAGCACTATAAGCAGCTCGCCCGAACGGCTGAACGCGGGAAGCTGGACTCCATCTTCTTCGCCGACTCCCCCGTGCTCTTCGGCGAGGTGGGCCGGCGCCCGGCCGGCAAGCTCGAGCCCACCGTGCTCCTTACCGCTATCGCCGGCGCCACGGAACACATCGGCCTGATCGCCACCGCGTCCACCACCTACAACGAGCCGTTCAACCTGGCCCGCCGCTTCGCGTCAGTGGACTGGATCAGCGGCGGGCGCGCAGGGTGGAACGTGGTCACCACCGCCGGCCCGGACGCTGCCCGCAACTTCGGCGTGGATGACCAGCCTGCCCACGCCGTACGGTACAAGCGTGCCGCTGAGTTCATTGAGGTGGCGCAGAAACTGTGGGACAGCTGGCAGGACGACGCCGTGCTGGCGGACAAGGCCGAGGGTGTGTGGGGAGACGGCGAAAAGATCCGCGTGATCGGCCACGAAGGCAAGCACTTCAAGGTCCGCGGGCCCCTGAACGTGCCCCGCTCACCCCAGGGCCACCCGCTGATTGTCCAGGCCGGATCGTCGGAGGACGGCAAGGACCTCGCCGCGCGGTACGCGGACGCCGTCTTCACCGCCCACCAGACGCTGACGGATGCGCAGGCTTTCTACCGGGACCTCAAGGCCCGCACCGCCGCCGTCGGCCGCCACCCGGAGACCATCAAGATCCTGCCGGGCATCGTCCCCGTCATCGGCGCCACCGAAGCTGAAGCCCTGGAGCTGGAGCGGGAACTCGACCGGCTGATCAAGCCCGAGTACGCGCGGATCCAGCTGGCCAAGACGCTGCGCATCGCCCCGGAGGACCTGCCCCTGGACCGCCAGCTGCCGGACAACCTGCCCAGCGAGGACGAGATCGAGGGCGCCAAGAGCCGCTACACGCTGATCGTCCAGCTGGCCCGCCGCGAGAAGCTCACCGTGCGCCAGCTGATCGGCCGGCTGGGCGGCGGCCGTGGGCACCGCACCTTTACCGGCACCCCGGTCCAGGTGGCGGACGCCATCCAGGAATGGTTCGATGGCGGGGCAGCGGACGGCTTCAACATCATGCCGCCGGTGCTACCCTCGGGATTGGAGACGTTTGTGGACCAGGTGGTGCCGATCCTGCAGGACCGCGGGCTGTTCCGGACGGAATACACCGGCCGGACGCTGCGCGAGCACTACGGCCTGGAGCGCCCGGCCAACCGCTACGCCGGCGCGGGATCCCAGGAACTGGCATCGATCGGATCGGCGTTCTGATGGGCCGGCAGCTGAAACTCAACCTGTTCATCTACCCGGGCGGTCACCATGAAGCCGCCTGGCGGCACCCGAAGTCCCGGACGGACCGCCTGCTGGACATCCGCTTTTACCAGGAACTGGCGCAGCGTGCCGAGGCCGCGAAGCTTGATGCCGTGTTCTTCGCGGACGGACCGGCACTGGAGAGCAACGTGCAGTACGCCACCCGGTTCCGGCTGGAGCCGTTCACGTGGCTCTCCGCCATTGCCGTAGCCACGGAACGGATCGGCCTGATCGGCACGGCCAGCACCACGTACCTGGAACCGTACAATGCGGCCCGGCTCTTCGCGTCGCTGGACCACCTCAGCGGCGGCCGTGCAGGCTGGAACATCGTCACCACCGGTGCGGAGCGGGCGGCCCGCAACTTCGGGCTGGACGAGCACCCGCCGCACGCCGAGCGCTACTCGCGGGCTGACGAGTTCGTCCGCGTCGCGGGCAAGCTCTGGGACAGCTGGGAGGATGGGGCAGTGGTGTCCGACGCCGAAAGTGGCGTTTTCGCCGATACCTCGCGGATCCATCCGATCGGCCATGAGGGCGGGCACTTCCGGGTGGAGGGCCCCTTGAATACCCCGCGGTCCCCGCAGGGCAGGCCGGTATTCGTCCAGGCCGGGTCCTCCGCCGACGGCAAGGCCTTCGCCGCGCAGCACGCCGAAGCGGTTTTCACCGCCCACCAGACGCTGCAGAGCGCGCAGGGTTTTTACGCCGACATCAAGGAACAGGCTGCAGCGAACGGCCGGGACCCACGGCAACTTTTGGTCCTGCCCGGCATCAGCCCCTACCTGGGCTCCACCGAGGCGGAGGCACGGGCGCTCAAGCAGGAGTTCGATGAGCTGACCCAGCCGGAATACGGGCTGGGCATCCTGCGCAAACTGCTGGGTGTGGAGCTCGACGGCGTGAAACTGGACGAGCCTTTCCCGCCTGAACTACTGGCGGCAGCAGGGCGGGCCGGAAGCCGCAGCCAGCTGCTCCTGGACGTCATCCGGCGGGAAGGCCTCACCGTCCGGCAGGTGCTGCACCGCTTCGCCGGGGCCCGCGGGCACTACGTCTTCGCCGGCACCCCCATCCAGGTGGCGGACGAGATCCAGCGCTGGTTCCAAGAAGGCGCGGCGGACGGGTTCAACATCATGCCGCCGTGGCTGCCGGGCGGCTTCGAGGCGTTCGCCGATGAGGTGGTTCCCATCCTGCAGTCGCGCGGCCTGTTCCGCACCGAGTACACGGGCCGGACACTGCGCGAACATTTCGGCCTCGACCGCCCTGAAAGCCAGTACACCGCGGACCGCCAGAACAAGCCCGCAAGCCAGCACAACAACCAACTGCTAGGAGCATCCGCATGACCGAGTACCGCAGCCTTGGCGCCACCGGCCTCAAGGTCAGCCCGCTGACCCTGGGCACCATGATGTTCGGGGCCATCGGCAACCCGGACCACGGGGATTCCACCCGCATCATCCACCGCGCCCTCGATTCCGGCATCAACCTGGTGGATACCGCCGACGTGTATTCCAAGGGAGAGTCCGAGGTCATCGTGGGCAAGGCGCTCAAGGGCCGCCGGGACGACGTGGTGCTTGCCACCAAGGTCCACGGCCGCCTCGGCGAGGACGTGAACCAGGCGGGAAACTCCCGCCGGTGGATCATCCGCGAGGTGGAGGACAGCCTGCGCCGGCTGCAGACCGACTGGATCGACCTCTACCAGGTGCACCGGCCGGAACCGGACACGGACATCGACGAGACACTGGGGGCGCTCACCGACCTGGTGCGGCAGGGCAAGATCCGCTACATCGGCACGTCCACCTTCGATCCCGGCCAGATCGTCGAAGCCCAGTACGTGGCCCGCGAGCGGCACCGTGAGCGGCCCGTGACCGAGCAGCCGCCGTACTCCATCCTGGCCCGCGGCATTGAACGAGAAGTGCTGCCGCTGGCCCAAAAACACCGGCTGGGAGTCCTGCCGTGGAGCCCGCTGGCCGGCGGTTGGCTGTCCGGGAGGATCAGGCCCGACGGCGCGCACGCCACCTCCAGCAGGGCTGCGCGGCAGCCGGAACGGCACGACCCGTCGTCGGCCGACAATGCCCGCAAGACCCAGGCAGTACTGGAGCTGACCGAACTCGCGGACCAGGCAGGGCTCTCCCTGATCCATCTGGCCCTCGGCTTCGTGCTGGAGCACCCCGCCGTCACGTCCGCGATCATCGGGCCACGGACGCTGGAGCATCTGGAAGGGGCGCTCGGCGCGGACAAGGTCAGCCTGTCCAAGGACGTGCTGGACCGGATCGACGAAATCGTCCCGCCCGGCACCACCCTGAACCAGGCCGACGCCGGCTACCGGCCGCCGTCGTTGACGGACCCGTTGCTGCGCCGCCGCAGCCGCTGACCTGCCCCAGGTAGAGCGGAAGCTGGGCCGGACGGCGCGGGAAGCTCCCGCCGTCGTCCGGCCCAACGCGCAAACCGATCAGGCCGGGTGCACCCGGGTGGTGAGGTAGAGGCGGTGGGCGGTGATGACCAGCGCCAGCCAAGCGGCCCCCAACGCCCAGGCACCGAGTACGTCGGTGAGCCAGTGGTGGCCCAAGTAAACGCGGCTGAGCCCCATGGTGGCCGCAAAAACCCCCGCTGCCACTGCCGTGAGAACACGGGCACGGGAGGATTTGAGGCGGAGGATCACCAGGTACGCCACAATGCCCGCGATCACCACCGAGTTCAAGGAGTGGCCGCTGGGGAACGAGGCGGAGTACTCGTACGGCGGCACAGCATCGGCCAGGTCCGGCCTGGTCCTGCCCACCAGTTCCTTCCCTGCAATGGTCATCAGGAGCGAACCGAGCCCGGCAGTAAGCATCAGGATGACAGGTGTCCAGGACCGGCGCTTCAACGTCAGCCCAATCATGATGGCCAGGGCGAGCACCGGCATGCCCACGGTTCCGCCCACATCTGTGTAGCCGGTGATAAACGTGTCCAGGCCCGGGGACCGGAGTGTTTTGGCACCGTCGAGGATCGGATGGTCCAGCCCGGCAACGCCGTCGGCTTGGACCACGGATTCATACACCTCGGCGAAGATAGCGGCGAGCGCAACGGCCAGCACTGCCCCGACGGCAAGGGTAAGGACCAATGCCGCATTGGAGCCGAGCAGCCTGCTGATCCGTTGGACTGTGGAGGCCAGGAACCGGCCGGGTTTGGTGTCCCACCGGGTGAGGTCCTGCCCGCCGACGAAGCGGTCCTGGTGGACTTCACCGCTCACACCGGTCTCGGGCGGAGTCTTTCCTGCAACCATCTCCTGGGCCCTTCCTGCCGCCGAACCGAAACTAGTAAGCAAGCTTACCTTGTGCAGCGGGTCCAGCGGGAAGGAATTACGCGTGCATTGCCCGGCGCGGGGACGTATCCAGTTCGTTGAGGCAGTAGTTTTTGAACCAGTGCCGGATGCCCCGCGGCAGCTTGGGGTAGGTCACAGCGAGGACGTTCATGGTGCGGTGGAAGCGGCGTTCATGGCGGCCGCTCCACGGCAGGCCGAAGTCCTGGCGCAACTGGTCCGGAAGGAGACCGGCCGTGAGGAACCTGGCAAACGGCATGATGGCCCGGTACCAGAGTGCTGCACGCTTGGGATACAGGAGGCCGCGGCCCACGAGCACAGCGGCGTCACTGGCCCGCAGGTTTGCCATGCGTTCGTCGTAGTAGCGGTTGAACGCTTCACGGTCCTTGGGCCACTTGTCCGGCGGAAGCTGCAGGGCCGTCCCAAGCCTGGCGTAGTCCTGGTACATGGCATCGGCGGATTCCTCGTCGAGCGGGCCGTAGATCTTTTCGATGATGGTGAGGGCAGTGTCGTAAAGGGTTGCCGTTACCCACAGCTGCAGCTCCGGGTCGTAGGCGTTGTACCCGGGAGAGCGTCCATCGTCATCCCGGCGGACAGGCACATGGGCGCGGTTCACCCTGCGGCGGACCTCCTTGACCTGCTCCTCCGTCCCGTAGGTGACGGCATACACGTACGTGAGGGTGCCTTTGAGCCGGTTGATCGGGCGGTCCGTGAAGGTGCTGTTCTCGGCGACGCCGCGGCCAACCGCCGGATCGGCAAGCTGAAGCAGGATGGCCCGTCCCGCCCCCGCCAGCAGGATGCCCTCCGCGTTCAGTCCGGCAAGTTCTCGCGCCATCTCAACAGGGTACCGGAGCGCGCCGGGTGGCGGGGCGGAGCTGCCAGTTGAGAAGAGCTCCTTACCCCGCCCCATCGGCTGGCCGGATCAGGCGATGTACTCCGTGCGGCCGCCAACCACGGTGCGCAGGACCCGGGCGTTCAGCAGGGATTCCTCGCCGTCCTTGAAGGGATCGGCGTCAAGCACGGTGAAGTCCGCAGCGAGACCAGCCTTCAGCCGGCCGCGGCAGTCCTCCTCCATCACTGAGGCAGCGGCGTCGCGGGTTGCGTGCGCGATAGCGTCAGCCAGGGGACGGGCGAAATGCGGATTGTTGGGAGGAAAGGACCGGTCCAGGGCTGACTGCCTCGTTGCGGCGACAAACATGTTCTGCAGGGCTTCGTACGGTGCAGTGGGGGCGTCGGTGGAAAAAGCCAGGAGGGCCCCGGCCGCCACGTATTCGGGCCAGGCGAAACTGCGGTCCGGCCGGTCGTCGCCCAGCATCGCCACCCAGTTGCCGTAGATGGCAGGGTCGGCGTGGACGGGCTGCATGGACGCGGTGACGCCGAGCCGGGCCATCCGGGCAGGGGTTTCCGGTGAGGCGTATTCGAGGTGCTCGATGCGGTGGCGGCGGCGCCGTGGACCGTTTATGTCTGCGGCACGTTCCAGGGCATCCAGGGCAATATCACTGGCGTGGTCCCCGATGGCGTGGAGGGCAACCTGCAGCCCGGCAGCGTCGGCGGCCGCCACCACCGGATCCAGCTGCTCCGGCGCCCAGATGGGCCCGGCCTGCGAACCGTCCGCGTAGGGCCGGTTCATGGCAGCAGTGCAGGCGTCGATCACACCGTCCAATGCCAGCTTGATGCCGGCCACGCGGAGCCACTCGGTGTTGACTTCCCCGGCCAGGAGCACGGCGCGTTCCACCTGCGCCAGGTTTTCGGCCTCGTCACCGGTGTTGTGGATGAACCAGTGCGCCACCACGCGGATGGGCAGCCGGCCGCCGCGGCGCGCGGCCGCACGGAGGAACGCCGCCAGGTCGAGTTCGCCAAGGGCCATGTCCACGGCTCCGGTCACCCCGGCGGCCAGGTAAGCCTCGATGGAGCGTTCGACGGCGGCATCCCGTTCAGCGTCCGAAGTTACCTTCGCCAGGAACGGCCACACAAACTGTTGGGCGGCAGTCTCGTACAGCATCCCGTCCGGTTCGCCCTGGCCGTCCCGCCCGATGCGTCCACCCAGCGGATCCGGGGTATCGCGGGTGATGCCCAATTCCTTCAGCGCTGCCCGGTTCACCCAGCAGGAGTGGTAGTCGTTGGCATCAAGGTAGACGGGGACGTCGGAGACTGCTTCGTCGATCATCGCCGAGGTTGGTGCTGCCGGGAGTGAGTCGAACAGCCAGCCCCTGCCCAGGATCCGCCGGGCACGGGCGTCCTCGGCCCGGGCGGTGCGCAGGCGTTCCTGTATCTCGGACAACGTCCTGGCGTCTGTCAGGCCCACTTTTCCCAGCGCCTCGCCAAGCATCATCACGTGCGTGTGCGCGTCGATGAACCCCGGCAGCACCAGCCTCCCGCCCAGGTCAACCACCTCGGCGGCGTCACCGGCAGCCGCCGTGGCGGAAGCATCGCTGCCTACGTGGCTGATCTTGTCGGCGTCGACAACGAACGTTTCGGCCCAGGGGGCGGCCTCGTCGGCAGTGAAGACGCGGGCGTTGCGGTAAAGCACGGTCATGGGTTTCAGACTCCTGCAGTTCGGATCGTGGTGATGTCGGATGAGTTTTGAGTGTTTGAGGCATTGTCCGCCTCGACCCGGGACGAGAGCCTGGCGATGAGCACGGCGGGAACCAGGAGCACCAAGCTGAAGCCGGCCAGCACCCAACCGAGGGCGGGGAAGCCGAACGCCTCACCGATCCAGGCCCCGAACATGGGCGCGAAGCTGGATCCCACCAGGTAGACCCCCAGCACCGGCCCGGACCAGCGGCCGCTGGCATCAAGGGCGGCCGCCGTGGCGATGAAAAACATAAAGGCAACGGCGTACACCGTGTTCCACGCGATCATGGCGACGAGGAAGATGGTGGGGTCGGTGGTGAGGCAGGCGGTCAGTTTCAGGGCGCTGCCGAGTACCAGCAGGATGCCCAGCGGGAGCGCCCGGCCCAGCCTGGTCCCCAGGAAGATCAGGGCTATGGCGGCGAGCAGCCCTCCCGCAGTGGACGCGCTCAGCACCAGCCCCAACTGTTCCTCCGTCATCCCGGCCTGGGCAACACCGATGGCTCCGGACATCGCCCAGAGCGAGTCTTCGCCTACTGCCCACAGCGCGAAAATTGCCAGCAGCGTGAAGCCTGCAATGCTGATGGTCCTGGTGGTGATGGTTCCGGTGGTGACAGCTCTTTCGGGGGCAACTGCCGCCGTCGTACCCGGCGCCGGTGACGCGCCCGGGGTCCCGTCATGTCGCTTCGGCGCCCCGGCCATCGGCAGCCACCCGGCGGTGAACAGCAGCACGAGGGCAAGCCCGGCCACGAAGCCGAAGGCGCTCCCCATCCCGATGCCCACCACCGGGATAACGGCCAGCACAACCGTGACGATGGCGCGGTTTGCCAGTCCGCTGATGCCGGACGCCCGGTTTGGATTGCGCAGGGCTGCCAGTGCCGCCCCGCCGGATGCCACGGCACCGCCCGCTCCGATACCACCGGCGATGATGCCGATGATGGACGCGGCGGGAGCCAGGTCCAGGGCGGCGAGGCCGAACCCTGCCGCCGTCACAGCCAGCCCCAGCCGGGCCACGAGGTACCGCCCGCGGCCTTCCGTGAAGCGGGTGACCGCGAGGCAGGCGAGAGCCGTGGCCAGGAGGCAGGCCGTCATGAGTGTTCCGGCTTCCGTTGCCCCCACGCTGAGGGAGTCCTGAATGGCGAGGATCATGAACGGGACGAGGTTGGCGCTCATAAAGCCGACGACGCCGATCCCGAACGTGGAAACTGCGCGTTGTGTGGTCAGCGGAAGCCGCTGCGGTTCTGGCTTGGTCATGTGAATGTGTCCTTTGAACAGGAAGATGCGCGGTTACAGGGCCGGCGGCGCTCCGTTGCGTCCGCCGTGCCTGCTGCCGTCACCGGCAGCGTCGCTAAAACGAATGGCGTTCGTTTTATTATGCATGTGATGTAGGTCAAAGGGAAGAGTCCATAGACTGGCATCTGACGAAGGGAGCCCCATGCCACGGCCCAGAACCCCGATCCTGTCGGTGGACCGCATCGCCGATGCCGCCATCGAACTGGTGGATGAAGGGGCTGGATTCGGCGTCAATGCCCTCGCCCGCCGCCTTGGCGTCACGGCGTCGTCCCTGTACAACCACATCTCGGGCCGGGACGAGATCATCGAACTGATGCGTGCGCGGCTGGCGACGCAGTCCATTCCCGATGTTCCGGAGGATGCCGGCTGGCACGAGGTGGTCTCGCTGATTGTCCGTGGCCAGCGGGAGATGTACGCGGCCCACCCGTTCGTCGTGCCGCTCATCGTAGGTAAGACCATTACCGATCCCGGAGTGATCACCGCCTACGAGCGGATGGCCTCCGCTCTTATCACCGGCGGCTTTCCTGACGACGACGTGTTGACGATCATCTCAGTCATCGACTCCTTTTCGCTGGGCGCCGGCCTGGACCTTGCAGCCCCCGACGACGTCTGGGAACCGACAGAATCCGCCGCCACTTTGTCGCGGCTGCTCAAGGCATCCGGCCACGGCCGAGAACGCAGCGACCGTGCCTTCGAGGCCGGCCTTGGGCTGCTCCTCGACTCGCTCCGGATGCGCCTGGCCGCTGGCTGACGGTGGGCGCGCGGCGGTGCGCCTGCTTTGAAATCGCCGGAGCGCTGCCGGATCGCTGGAACGTTCCGGCGTTCTGGAAGCGTTCCAGCGAACTCGTGATGAGGGCCAACTGCCGCTCGTAGCTGGGAGCGATTACAGCTGAGTTATCGCAAACGGCCCTGACTGAGTCGCATGAACGCCTCTAGTCCCAGACTATTTGGGTGTGCTACTACTGGGAGCGCACACGGTCCAGCGCGCATTTGTTGCAACGGACCGGTTTCCCAGCTCAGACCGTCAGGGAGGACGACATGAAAAAGCTCGACTCGAAGATGCACCGCCCCAGGAACCGGAAACGACAATCAGCAGTGGTGGCGGTGTCGCTCCTCGCTGCTGCAGCACTGCCGGCAGGAATTGCCCCGGCCGTTGCCGAGAGCCCCCAAGGCCAGGCAGCGGGCGCCGTCGTCAATGGAGACTTTTCCCAGGGGCTGGCCGGCTGGAAAGTCACCGGCGACCCAGCCTCAACCACCACGGCGGCGGAGGCCGGCAATCCCCAACTGGCCCAGCGCCTGGGCTCCGACGGCACGGTGAACCTGCGCCAGAAAACCGGGAACCTCGCCGAGGGCTGGTGGACGGTATCGGCCCGGGTCAAGGCTGAAGGGACACTGGGCGCTTCCCGGATCGGGCTGAAGAACTGCGGTGTCGACGGCGAAACCGTCCTTCCGTCCACGGCGCAGGACGGCGCATGGCTGCAGATCTCCGCCGATGCTTACGTGACGAAGAGTGGGTGCGAGATCGTCATCGAAACCCGTGGCAAGGCCGGTGACTGGGCGGTGGTGGACGACGTCACGCTCACCCCCGGATCCGTGGCGCGCGCCGTTCGCGGTGCCGACCTTTCCAACCTTGCGAAAAACGAGGACATGGGAGCTGTGTACTTCGACGCAAACGGCCGGCCGGTGGACGCCGTCGAGGCCTTTGCCGGCGCCGGCGCCAACCTGGTGCGGCTTAAGGTGTGGGTGAACCCCGCTGACGGCTACAACACCACAGACGAAGTAGTCGCAACTGCAATGCGCGCCAAGGCTGCCGGCATGAAGGTCCTGGTGGACTTCCACTACAGCGACCGGTGGACAGACCCCGGCGCCCAGGGGATGCCCGCTGCCTGGGTGGGCCTGAGCCCGCAGGCAGTGGCCGACGCCGTCTACGCCCACACCTTCGAGGTGCTAACCGCGTTGAAGAACGCCGGAGCCACGGCGGACTCAGTCCAGGTGGGCAACGAGATTAACCCGGGCATGCTCTGGCCCCTCGGCCAGACCTGGGACGTCAACCCCAAGGACGACGTCAAGGGAGCCCAATGGGACAACCTGGCATTGTTCCTGTCGGCCGGCGCCCGGGCCACCAAGGATGTTAATGCCCAGACGGACGTCATCCTGCATTTGACGAATATCAACAACGGAATCGGCGGCCTGACCTGGTGGTACGACGAGGTCACGAAGAGGGGTGTCCAGTTCGACACGATCGGGCTGTCCTACTACGGCTTCTGGCACGGCTCCATGGCTGACCTGCAGAACGCCATCACTACCCTGTCCGCCCGCTATGACCGGAACGTGATCGTGGTGGAAAATTCCTACCCGTTCACGCTCGCGGACAACCCGGTTGATCCGTGGGAGAACGTCATAGCCCGGGAAAACCAGCTCACTCCCGGCTACCCGGCCACGCCTGAGGGACAGGCAGCCAACTTCCGGGCAGTCCAGGACGTGGTGGCCTCTGCACCCGGTGGACGTGGTCTAGGTGTTGTCTCCTGGGAGCCTGCCTGGACAGCGGTTCCGGGTAACGGCTGGGATCCCGCGGACCCCACCACCGGTAACGCCTGGGAAAACCAGGCAATGTTCGGCTTCGACGGCCGGGCCCTTCCGGCACTGCTGGAATTCGCGCCGGATCCCGACGTCAAACGCTGACCTCTCCGCACAAGAAAGCCGCGCCTGCCCATCAGGGCAGGCGCGGCTTTTCTGGCTGGACTGTCAGGCCTTATGTGCTTCGAGTTCCTCAAGCGACTTGCCCTTGGTGTCGGAGGCCAGGAAGGTGGCCGCGGCCGCCACGAGGCAAATCCCGAACGTGATGAACCCGATGACCACCGGAACGTTGGCTGAGCCGGGAGGGGCTACCGCAGTGAAGATGCTCGGGAAGAACGAGGCGATCATAAGGCCGACGTTCTGCGATACCGCGAAACCGGTCACCCGGATCCGCATGGGGAACTGCTCCTGGAAGAACGTGGCAAAGGTCGAGTTCCACATCTGGAAGAAGATCCCCTGGACGATCACAACGCTGACGAAGACCAGGAAGAGGCTCTTTTGCTCAATCGCCCACAGGTAGCCGCTGGCGGCCACGCCGCCGCCGATGCCGCCGGCCACCATCAGCACACGCCGGCCGATACGGTCGGACAGGGCGCCGAACATGGGGATCGTTACTACCGCAGCCAGGTTGGCCACCAGGGTAACCCACAGGAACTCGCTGCTGGAGAAGCCAATGCCGTAGCCCTTCTGGGTGGCAAAGGAGACGCCAAAGATCAGCGTGGCCATACCGATCACATTAGTGAACGTCATGATGACGCAGAGGATCAGGACGCGCGGGTGGGAGCGCAGGAGTTCAATAAGCGGGAACCGGCGCTTGGCGGTAGCGGTTTCGGATTGCGCCAGGTAGGCCGGGGGCTCTTGGACCCGCCGGCGGATGATGTATCCGGCCAGGATCACGAAGGCGCTGAGCAGGAAGGGAATGCGCCAGCCCCAGCTCTGGAACTGGTCGGCAGGGAGAAGGGCCGCCAGCGGAAGCAGGACGCCGGTGGCCAGGATGGATCCCACCTGGGTGCCCTGAAGGCTGAAGCTTGCGAAGAAGCCGCGCCGGGCGTCCGGCGAGTGCTCCACGATCATGGCGCTGGCGCCGCCGAGTTCGCCTGCCACCGCAAACCCCTGGATCAGGCGGAGGGCCACCAGGAGGATGGGAGCGAGGATACCCACCTGCCCATACGTGGGCAGGAGCCCGACTGCGAACGTCGCGAAGCCCATCAGCAGCATCGCCATGACAAGCACGTTCTTGCGCCCGTGCCTGTCACCGTATGCACCCAGGACAATAGCGCCGACAGGCCGGGAGACGTATCCCACCGCGTAAGTCGCCAGCGACGCGATGATCGCCACCGTGGGATTTTCGGACGGGAAGAAGATGGCAGGGAAGATCAGGGTCGCGGCCAGGCCGTACAACGCGAAGTCGTAGTACTCGAGTGCGCCGCCGATCCACCCGCTCATCGCGGCTCTCTTCGGATCCCTGCCTTCGACGCCGGATGTGAGGCCGGGCTGGGCGTTCCCGGTGGTCGTTATGCTCATCCGTGATTTCCTTCTCGTCATTGGCAAGGAACCGGAGGTGTCCCATTCCGGATTGTCTTATTGGTGGCCGCGATTCCCGCAGGGCTTTTTAGCTACGCCCGCGATCCGTCCCAAGCCGCTCCTTGAATCGTTTCATCAAAAGTATAGGCAGTGCCGTGCATCACGTCAACGCTAGAGGAAAGCCCTTTCCGCCCCCTTGGGCCAAAGGGAGCCGAGGGGTGCGGAAGCGCGCCTAGTGGATCAGTTCGCGGGTCAGGCCGAAAGGCACCTGGTCGCTCAGCGAGACGCGGAAGTGGCCCGGATTAAGCCGGGCGACCAGGATCCCTTGTGTCCGGCTGCGGGTTGCCAGTACCTGCAGATCCTTCACGGCCGCATTCAGCCGCTCCGCAATCTGGCCGGCGCTGTCGACCCTTACTTCTATGCACTCAGCGGTTGCGGTGGTCACGTCCTACCCCTGTTCCTTGTTGGAGTGGATCACGCACACGGTGCCGGCCGGGACCACAGCGGTGCCGGTGACGGTTTCGCCGCTGAGGAGGTCGAGCCCGTTGGCCGGGTAT
The DNA here is from genome assembly GCF_054792695.1 of Arthrobacter sp. Z1-9. NCBI lineage: Bacteria > Bacillati > Actinomycetota > Actinomycetes > Micrococcales > Micrococcaceae > Arthrobacter > Arthrobacter sp. Z1-9. The sequence goes on from NZ_CP096456.1 coordinate 3,643,384, forward strand.
TCGGCATCGGTGTCCGCGTGGTTGATCAGGAAGGTGAAGGTATCCGTCCCGGCGCTGCGGGAGGCGACTTCCAGCCCGGCCGACGGCCGCGGTGCCGTTTCAATGCCGGCGCTTTCGACGGCGTCACGCACCACAGCGGCGAGGTCGCCGTCGTCGAGCTTGGTGGAGACGTACCACGCAGTTCCGCTGCCGAAGTTGTTGCGGGTGACCGCGGGCCGAGAGGCTGCCGGCCCGTCCACGTAGTGACTGAGAACGGTTGCGGTACCGGGATGGATTTCCTCCGTCCAGACGCTGCCCGCGGCACCGCTGCTAAGGGTGACTGTTTCATCCTCGCGCAGCGGCAGGAACTCGTGGATTTCCAGGCCCAGCACGTCCCGGAGGCCGCCGGGTGAGGCCCCCATCGGAACGGTGTCATTGGCGTCCACAATGCCGGAGAAGTAGGAGACCAGCAGGTTGCCGCCGCCCTCGACGTAGTCCCGAAGGTTGGCAGCAGCCTCGTCCCCCACCAGGTACAGGGCGGGGGCGAGCACCAGATCGTATTTGGAGAGGTCCGCCTCCGGGTGCGCGAAGTCGGTGCTGATGCCGGCCTGCCAAAGAGTGGTGTAATACGCCTCGATACGTTCCCGGTGGTTAAGGTCACTGCTGGGCCGCCATTCCAGGTCCTGCGCCCAGAAGGACTCCACGTCCCAAAGGATGGCCACCCGGGACTTGACGGTGGATCCCTTGGCGGCGGCAAGCTTCTTCAGGTCGTCGCCGAGGTCCAGCACTTCGCGCCAGATCCGGGTGCCGGTGCCGGCGTGCGGAAGCATGGCGGAGTGGAACTTTTCGGCGCCGAACCGGGATGCCCGGAACTGGAAGAACATCACGGCGTCGGCCCCGCGGGCCAGGTGCGAGAGGCTGTTGCGCGCCAGCTCGCCGGGACGTTTGGCGATGTTACGCCCCTGCCAGTTCACGGCACCGGTTGAGTGTTCCATCAGCATCCAGGGCTTGTTCCCTGCCAGCGAGCGGGTGAGGTCTGCGTCCATGGCGAGCAGGATGTGGTTGTCCGTCCGCTGGGCTACCAGGTAGTGGTCGTTGGCAACGATGTCCACCTCTTTGCTCCACTTCCAGTAGTCCGCCGCGAGGCAGTTGGTGGCCATGAAGTTGGTGGTCACGGGAATGTCCGGCGTGTACCGCCGGATGACGTCCCGCTCGTTGATGTAGCACTCCAGCAGCGCGTCCGAGGTGAAGCGGCGGAAGTCCAGGCGCTGGGACTGGTTGCTGACGCTGGCGGAGAGCCGGGGCGCGTCGATTTCGTCCCATTCGCCGTACTTCTGGCCCCAGAAAAGGGTGCCCCAGACGTTGTTCAGTTCCTCCAGGGTGCCGTAGCGGGCACGCAGCCAGTCCCGGAACGCTGCCACAGAGTAATCATCGTAGGAGTCGCTGACCGGCGCACCGTACTCGTTGTGCACATGCCAGAGGACCAGCGCGGGGTGTGAGGCATAGCGGGAGGCCAGCTGCTCCGTGATGTTGGCGGCGGCGCGGCGGTACTCGGGCGAACTGGGACTTGCCATCCCCCGCGAGCCGTTGCCCAGTGTGACACCCTCGCGCGTGACCGGACGGGCCTGCGGGTACTTTTTCCAGAACCATGCCGGCGGCGCTGCCGTAGGCGTGCCCAGATCAACACTGATGCCGGCGTCATGCAGGAGGTCCATCAGGTGGTCCAGCCACTCGAAGTCGTACTCGCCTTCGCGCGGCTCCAGCAGCACCCAGGAGAAGATGCCGATGCTGACCAGGTTGATTCCGGCCTCCTTCATCAGCGCGATGTCCTCCACCCACACCTCGCGTGGCCACTGCTCCGGGTTGTAGTCCCCGCCGTAGCAAAGGCCGGCAGGCCGCCGGACCCAGGGCGCAGGTAAGCGCTCTGGTGCCGCAGCGGTCTGCGGCACCGTGCGGTGAAGGACGTCTGTCATGGGGATTCTCCTTAGGACTGTGTGCGGTCCCAGTTTTATCACAGTGCCAAGCAAGGGCGATAGCCTGAAATCCCTATTGACATAGCTCACATCATTGTGAATTACTGGAACCGCTCACAGTCATGCGGCCTCGGTTCGGATGAGCGGTGATAATTCAGACAGACCCATTCAGCTTTTCGACAAGGAGGACGAAATGCGCAAGTCATTTCGTGCAGGCGCCGTGGCCATGCTCGCCGCGGCCGCAATGCTTACCGCAGGATGCTCCGGCACTTCAGGTACGGACGCCGGCGGATCGGCAAATGATCCCAACCAGAAGGTGGAACTGACCTATTGGGCCTGGGCGCCCAACCTGGACAACGTAGTGGAGGTCTGGAACGAAAAGAACCCCAATATCCACGTCACCGTCAACAAGCAGGACGGCGGCGACCCCGCCGTCACCAAGCTGCTCACCGCCGTCAAGGCCGGCAGCGGCGCCCCGGACCTCATCCAGGCCGAATACCAGAAGATCCCCACGCTGGTCGCAGCCGATGCCCTCGCAGACCTCTCCGGCACCGAAGCCAACGAGACCAAGAGCCACTTCCCTGAAGGCGTCTGGGACTCGGTAACCCTCGGTGGCGACACCCTCTACGCGGTTCCGCAGGACACCGGCCCCATGGTGTTCTACTACCGGGCCGATATCTTCGAGAAGCTGGGCCTTTCCGTTCCCACCACCTGGGATGAGTATGCGCAGGCCGCCAAGGCAGTCCATGCCGCTGATCCCGAGGCCTACCTTGGCACTTTCTCTTCCAACGACGCCGGCTGGTTCACCGGCATGGCCCAGCAGGCAGGTGCCTCCTGGTGGGGCGTCGACGGCGACGCCTGGAGCGTCAACATCGACGAGGACCCCACCAGGAAGGTTGCAGAGTACTGGGGCGGCCTCGTGGAAGAGGGCACCATCGACAACAAGCCGATGTACACCCCCGAATGGAACACCGCCCTGAACACCGGCAAGCAGGTGGGCTGGCTAAGTGCAGCCTGGGGCCCGGGCGTTCTCTCCGGCAACGCCGGCGCCACCGCCGGGCAGTGGAAGGTGGCACCCATGCCGCAGTGGGATGCTTCCAAGCCCTCCACCGGCAACTGGGGCGGTTCCTCCACCGCAGTAACAACACAGTCCAAAAACGCCGAGGCCGCCGCGAAGTTCGCCACCTGGCTGAACACCGACCCCGAAGCAGTCCAGGCCCTGGTCAAGGAAACCGGTGTCTACCCGGCCGACAACGCAGGCGCCAAGTCTGCCCTCACCGAGGCACCGGAGTTCTTCTCCAACCAGCCCGACTTCTATGACGTGGTGGGCGACGCCGCGCAGAACGTGGGCTCCTTCACCTACGGGCCCAACGTCAACGTGGCCTTCAACGCCTACAACGACCAGTTCGCCAAGGCTGCACAGGCCAAGCAGAAGAGCGCCTTCCTGGACGCCGTGAAATCCATGCAGCAGGTCACCGTTGAGGACCTGAAGCAGACCGGCTTCACCGTCAAGTAACCCCGGCAGGCAGCAACAAACTCCGGTTCCGGGAAGGGCATCCCCAAGGTCCTTCCCGGAACCGGCACCACCTCAAATCCGGGCCATCCCGAATCCCGACGAGCTCCAATCCACACAAGGAAGTGCACCCGTGGCAATGACCGTGACAAAGCCCGGTCCGGCGGCAGACACCGCAGCCGGACCCTCCAGGCGGGCGAAGAATTTCAAATCCCGGGTGATCATTCCCTACGCGATGCTCGCCCCGGGCATCATCCTTTTCCTCGTTTTTATGGCAGCCCCCATCGTCTACACGCTGGTGCTGAGTTTCCAGAAAAAGAAGGTTAGCGGCCTGGGCCTCGGCAAGGGCTCCCAGAGCCAGGTTTTTGCAGGCTTTGAAAACTATGTCAGCGCCCTGACGGACCCGGAGTTCCTGGGCAGCGTGCTGCGCGTGCTGCTGTACGGCCTCATCCTGATCCCGCTGATGCTCGGCTTCGCCCTGCTGTTCGCGCTCCTGCTGGATTCCCGCCGAACCCGGGCCGGCAGCTTCTCCCGCACCGCCATCTTCCTTCCCTACGCCGTGCCCGCAGTCATCAGTTCCCTTCTGTGGGGCTTCCTGTACCTGCCCGGCGTGAGTCCCTTCCACTTTCTGGCCCGGCAGTTCGGCGTCGCGCTTCCCTCGCTGCTGGACCCGAACCTCGTGACGTTCGCCATCTGCAACATCGCCCTCTGGGGCGGCGTGGGCTTCAACATGATCGTGATGTACACATCGCTGAAGGCCGTACCCAGCGAAATCTATGAGGCAGCGAAGCTGGACGGCTGCTCAGAGATCCAGACCGCCCTGCGGATCAAGATCCCCATCATCGCCCCGTCGCTGGTCATGACAGCGCTGTTCTCGATGATTGCCACGCTCCAGGTCTTCGCCGAGCCCACCACCCTGCGGCCCCTGGCCAACAGCCTTTCCACGAGCTGGTCCCCGCTCATGCTGGTCTACCGCGACGCCTTCACGCGCAACGACGTCTACTCAGCAGCCGCCACCAGCATCGTGATCGCCGCGGCCACCTTCATCATTTCCTTCCTGTTCCTGCGCGTTGTGCAGAAGCGGGCCTTCGGACAGGAGAACTGACCGTGACCACCCTCGCCCCCAGCCGCACCCCGAATACAAAATCCGCTCGTACGTCCAAGGGCGCAGTTTCGGCCCACGACAAGCCGAGCTACCTTTCCACCGGGATCCTGATCCTCGGTGCGCTGTACTGCCTGTTCCCCGTGATCTGGGTAGTGGCCGCTGCCAGCAAGGACGGCAACGAGCTGTTCTCCACCTTCACCCTCGCTCCCAGCACCCACCTCTGGGACAACATCGTGGCCCTCACCGAATACCGGGACGGCCTGTTCTGGCGCTGGATGGCCAACACCGCACTCTACGCAGGCGTGGGCGCCATCGTCTCGACCTGGGTCTCCGCCCTCTCCGGGTACGTGCTCGCAAAGTTCGACTTTCCCGGAAAGTCCGGGATCTTCAAGGTGCTGTTGATGGGCGTGCTGGTGCCCGGCGTCATCCTGGCCATCCCCCAGTACCTGATGCTGGCCCAGGCGGGGCTGACCAACACCTACTGGTCCGTGCTCCTGCCCCAGATCATCAGCCCCTATGGCATCTACCTCGCCCGGATCTACGCAGCAGCGTCGGTACCCGGCGATGTCATCGAGGCCGCCCGCACCGAGGGTGCCAAGGAAATGTACATCTTCAACCGGATTGCGGCCCCCATGATGCTGCCCGGCCTGGTGACCATCTTCCTTTTCCAGTTCGTAGCCATCTGGAACAACTTCATGCTGCCGTACATCATGCTCGGCGACGACCACTTGTTCCCCATTACCGTGGGCCTGAACGGGCTGCTGAACCAGGGCGCCTCCGCTCCGGCCCTGTACACCCTGGTCCTGGCCGGTGCCCTGCTGTCGATCGTCCCGCTGGTCATTATGTTCCTGCTCCTGCAGCGCTACTGGCGGGTTGACCTCGCCGCCGGCGCTGTCAAGGCCTAGTCCTAGATAGGCTTTGAACCATGACTCAACCCACCTCCCGGCCGAGGCCAAAGATTGACGACGTGGCCAAAGAAGCCGGAGTCTCGCGCGGCACCGTCTCCCGGGTGCTGAACGGCGGACACTGGGTCAGCCCGTCCGCGCTGGAAGCCGTCAACGCCGCCATCAAAAAGACCGGCTACCGCGTCAACCCGCATGCCCGGAACCTGGCAACCAACCGGGCAAATTCGGTGGCCTTCCTGCTGACCGAAACCCATGACCGCCTGTTTGAGGATCCCAACTTCGCGGTCCTCCTGCGCGGGGCGGCAGACGCGCTGGCAGTCCATGACATTCCGCTGGTCCTGATCCTGGCCGGCACCGACGACGAACAGCGCCGCGCCACCGATTTCCTCACCGCAGGCCATGTGGACGGCGTGCTGCTGGTGTCCTCGCATGCCACCCGGAAAGGCATCATCTCGGACATCATTTCCGCTGGCATCCCTGCCATCTCCTGCGGTATCCCCCTCGGGTTCGAGAAGAAGATGGGCTACGTGGCGGCCGACGACTACGAAGGTGCCCGCGACCTGCTGCGGTACCTGCGGGACGCGGGCCGCCGTCGGATTGCCACGATCACGGGGCCGCAGGACACCTCCGGCGGCATCCGCCGGCTTGAGGCGTACCGCGACGATCAGGGCGCGGACATTGATGAGGCGCTCATTGTCCACGGTGACTACAGCAAGGAGAGCGGCGGGAAGGGAATGCGCGAACTCCTCGACCGGGCTCCCGATATCGATGCTGTTTTTGCCGCCAATGACCTCATGGCACTCGGCGCCCTGGAGGTGCTGCACGAGGCGGGGCGCCGGATACCTGAGGACGTCGCCGTCGTCGGCTTCGATGACATCAGCGCCTCTTCGGCTGCGGCGCCCGCGCTGACCACCGTGCGCCAGCCCTTCGAACGCATCAGCGAGGAAATGGTCCGCCTGCTCCTGGATGTCATCAACGGCAAGCGCCCCGCGGCCATCACCATTCCCACGGAACTGGTGGTCCGGGAATCAGCCTGACCTTCTTCACCTGACCACAAGAAAAACGACAGCGGACGACGCCGGGACCTCCCGCCGTCGTCCGCTTCCGTAGTTGCCGCTGCGTTACGTGCCGCTACCGGCTGAAGCGGACCTGCTTCCAAGACAGGACAGGGGCGCTGGAGGCGCTGTTGCGCGACGCCGTGAACCGGACGTAGTGGGTAACTTCTTCTGCGCCAGCCACGGTGATGCGCTGCAGGTCATCCGCGGCCGGCAGGTTGTAGACGTCCAGCCATTTTGAGCCGGCCGCGAGCGGCTTGTCCGCGGCAAAGACGTGGCTGTCGCCGTTGATGAGATAGACCGGCCCGTCGAAGCTGTTCGTTTCCTCGATGATGGTCTTCACTATCTCCTTGAAACCGGACACCGAGCTCGGGCTGGGCTGAGAGCCCTTCGGGGTCGGGGGAGCGAACATGTCGGCCTGGGTCATCAGCACCACGGCCCGGAGGCCCGCGGCGTCAGCAAACGTGTCGCGGATCTGTTGCACCGCAGCCTTGATCCGGTCATTCACGTCTTTCCGCTGCTCCGGCATAACGGTAGTTTTTTCCAAACCGGTCCAAAGCTGCAGCCCGTTGTTGCTGCCTTGGATGTTCAGCACGGAGAAGGCCACGCGGTTCTGGGTGAAGCGGACGTTTTCCGGAAGCCCGATCCCTACCTGGGACGTGACGGGCATGGCGGCACCGAGGGTGTTGCCGGGCTCGTCGAAGAACACTTCCCGCAGCTTGTCCAGCCGCTCCAGCGGGTTGTACGCGCCGTTGTCAATACGGTGGCAGTCCACCCACTCGTTGTCGCCAGGCGTAAAGACCAGGGGGTGCTCGAAGGTGTCGAACTGCTCCCGGATTTTGGTGAAATAGCCGTCGGTACAGCGGGACGTTCCGTTTTTGATGTCGCCCACGTGGGCCACGAAATCAAGCCTGCTGTCCGCGTTTAGGTCCTGGATTCGCGCGGGGAACTTGTTGACTTCCGCGCCGCCGTAGGGCATGTCCCCAATAACGCCGAAACTAAAGGAATCCTTGTTGGGGGCTTTGTCAGCAGCGTTGGCGGGCTGGGACGTCAGAAGGCCGAGCGCCAGCAGCGCCGTGGTCGTTGCAGTGAGGGTTTTCGAAGTCATCAGTTTCGCCTGTCTGCTTACCGGGTGGCTAGTTGTGCAGGTGATGAGGAGCTGCTTCAGCGCCTCGACAGCGTCAGTGTGACGTAGTCTACTCCGACGGCGAAAGCTCGTTCCAGATGATTTTTCCGAGTGCGGCACTCCTCCTGATGCTAGGCGTGGCCTGCCGTGGGGGCTTCAAGCCCAAGTTCTCTAGACTTGCCAGTGGACGCTTTAGCCACAACAGGAACAAAGGAGCCAATAATGAGCGGAGTAGTTGTTGTAGGAGTGGATGGCAGCGAGTCGGCCAGGAAGGCTGCGGAAGCGGCGAGGGACCTGGCGGTATCGCTGGGAACTGGCCTGCACATCGTGACCGCATTCGAGACCGAGAGTGCCGAGACCTTCGGTGTGGGGTCGGACCAAGTGCGGATTTCGAACGCCGACAGCGCAGAAATCGTCGCAAGGTTGCTGGGCAATTCGGGACAGGGCCTGGAGATCACCCACTCGGCCGCCCGCGGCAAGCCGGCTGATGCCCTGATCAAGGAAGCGATCCGCCTGGACGCAAAGGTGATCGTGGTAGGCAACCGCAGGATGCGCGGCATCGGCCGGCTCCTGGGCAGCGTCGCCAACAGCGTGGCGCACAACGCCCCCTGCGATGTGTACATCGCGAACACGTACGACGACTAGCAGCGAAGGCAAGCAAGCGGCCGACGACGGGACCTCCCGCCGTCGGCCGCTTGCTTTTTCTCAGCAGGGTAAGTGCGGGCCACCTGGACCATTGGTATTGCTCCCTCCACCCGGAGTGTTAGGAGCCATGCGCCCAACACGGCCAGCGCACTGATCCAGGTTGTTGCCTGCCGTTTCCGGCCCGCACGGTCCCTAGCTGGAGACGTCCTTTTCGATCTCCTCGGCGAGGTCGTCCACCTCTTCCGGGCGCAGTTCGATGCCGGCTTCCTCAAAGCGTTCCTCGAGCACATGGCTCACGTCATCCTCCACGTGGCCCAGCCGGATCTCGTCCCGGACCTCGTCCGCGATGCTTTCAGGAGTCTCTGTATGGGCTGTGTCCTCCACTGTTTCGTCGTCGTCGAAGGGGGCGTTTGAGGTATCGGCTGAGTCAGTCATACCCCATGGTTACCGGTTGCCCGTGAACGGTCAATAACCGGAACCGCAGAAGGGAAGGGGCCGACGGCGGGCCCCTCCCGCCGTCGGCCCCTCACCCTTCTGTTCAGTCCCCCAGTGGCAGCGACTGTGCAACCGTGACCGCGATCAGGACAACGAGCGTGGCACCAACCGCCCACGCTTCCAATCGCTGCCGCAGGGTCCTGCGCTTTGATCCGTTACTCGTTGATCTCCACTTGTACATAGTCCTCCCGAAGGAACATCCGTCGTTCCTGCCAGCCGTCGAGTACAACCCAGATGACGGAGCCGTCGGGCGCGGCGGCGTCCACGAAGCCGGAGCCGACAGGCAGCCCGTGCTGCGAAAGCCGCACCCGCTGCCCCATCGGCAGGGCGTTCCACGACACCCGCCGCCACTGTTGCCCGCTTGCCGCTTTCACGGGACTACCGCAGGATGACCGTGCGGTTGCCCAGCAGCAGGATCCTGCCCTCGCAGTGCCAGCGGACGGCGTTCCGCAGCGCAACGCATTCGGCGTCCCGGCCCGCGGCCACCAGATCATCGGCCGTGTACGTGTGGTCCACCTCGATGACCTGCTGGGAAATGATCGGGCCCTCGTCCAGTTCGGCGTTGACGTAATGCGCGGTGGCCCCCACGGTTTTGACGCCCCGCTCATAGGCCTGGTGATACGGCTTCGCACCCTTGAAGCTGGGCAGGAAGGAGTGGTGGATGTTGATGGTCCGGCTGGCCAGCTTGGCGGAGAGCTCGTCGCTAAGCACCTGCATGTAGCGGGCCAGGACCACGAGTTCAACGTCGAGTTCGTCCACAAGTTCCAGGAGCCTGGCTTCGGCGTCGGGCTTGGTATCCCTGGTCACGGGCACGTGGAAGAACGGGATGCCGTCCCACTCCACCAGGCTTGCCTGGTCCAGGTGGTTGGACACGACGGCGACGATCTCCACCGGAAGGTCGCCCGTCCGCGCCCGGAACAGCAGGTCGTTGAGGCAGTGCCCCATCCTGGACACCATCACCAGCACGCGGCGCTTGCGTCCGTGGGGTTCCAGCTGCCAGTTCATCTGCCACTGTTCGGCCAACGGGGTGAAGCTGGTGCGCAGGTCCTCGGTACTGAACGGCTGCTGCTGCGGACCTGGCCCGGAGGCGAAATGCACCCTCATAAAGAAGTGCCCCTGGGCCTTGTCCCCGTACTGCTTGATGTCAATGATGTCGCAGCTGTGCTCCAGCAGGAAGGCCGAAATCGCGTGGACAATCCCAGGCGACTCAACACAGTCAACCGTCAGGACATGTTCGACGGCGGCAGGAGGTTCCGCCGTCGAGGCACCTCTGGCGGGCGCTCCCGCGGGCGTTTCCAGCGTGCTCACTTTTTTACCCCGTCAAAATCCCGGCCGATGGCAGAGGCCTCGGTATCCAGGTCCTGCGCAAGCTCCGACTTGAAGGTGGCGTAGCGGGCCAGGTGAGCAGGCCGCCGTCGCAGTATCAGCCATGCGGCGCCGAGCACCAGGAACCACACCGGTGTCACCAAAAGTGCCAGCAGGGTGTCCGGCTGCGTGGTCAGTGCCCAGAGGACGAAGGCGAAGAACGCGAACACCACCCACACCATCGGCACACCGCCGGGCATCCGGTACTTGGAGCCCTCGTGCAGCTGCGGGCGGCGGCGCCGGAATGCGAGGTAGCTGGCCAGGATGATGGACCAGACGAACACGAAGCAGACGGCGGACACGGTGGTCACCATTTCGAAGGCCTTGCCGATGTCCTGGCCCGCGTACATCAGGATGACGCCGGAGAGCAGCAGCACGCAGGAGAGGAACAGCGCGTTCTGCGGAACCTTGCGCCGGGACAGACCGCGGAAGACCGCCGGCGCGTCCCCCTCCTGCGCCAGCCCGTAGACCATGCGGGAGGTGGAGTAGATGCCGGAGTTGGCCGAGGACATGGCTGAGCTGAGCACCACCAGGTTCACCACAGTGGCTGCGGCGCCCAGGCCTGCCAGGGAGAACATGGCGATGAAAGGGCTGTGGCCGGCCTGGAACTGGGTCCAGGGGGTGACGGACATCAGGATGATGAGGGCGCCCACGTAGAAGAGCAGCACGCGGATGGGGATGGAGTTGATGGCCTTGGGCAGGTTCTTCTCCGGGTCCTTCGCCTCGGCGGCCGTGGTGCCCACCAGCTCAATGCCCACAAACGCGAACACCGCGATCTGGAAACCGGCCACAAAGCCCATGAATTCGTTGGGGAACATACCGCCGTGGCTCCACAGATTCGTGAAGGTGGCAGGGCCGGCGTCGGACTGGAAGCCCGTGAAGATCATGAACATGCCCACGATGATCAGCGCCGCGATGGCGATGATCTTGATCAACGCGAACCAGAACTCGGTCTCGCCGAACGCCTTCACGGTGACGAGGTTCAGGAACAGGAGGATGGCCACGGTGGCCAGGCCCGGGATCCACAGCGGCAGGCCCGGCCAGAGTTCCTTGGAGTAGCCGGCGATCGCGATGACGTCGGCTATGCCCGTGATCACCCAGCAGAACCAGTAGGTCCAGCCGGTGAAGAAGCCTGCCCAGGGGCCCAGGAGGTCCGCGGCGAAGTCGCTGAAGGATTTGTAGTTCAGGTTGCTCAGCAGCAGTTCACCCATGGCCCGCATAACGAAGAACAGCATGAAGCCGATGATCATGTAGACGAAAATGACGGACGGTCCGGCCGCCGAGATGGTTTTGCCCGAGCCCATGAACAGGCCCGTGCCGATGGCGCCGCCAATGGCGATCAGCTGGATGTGCCTGTTGGTGAGCTGCCGCTCAAGATGCGGCTCCTGGTGGGGCGTTACAGGTTTAGTTGTCACGTGCTGCTCCTCGAATCAATGCTGTCTGGAGTGCTGAAGTTGCAGCCTTGTCCGGTCCCGCGGGCACGGAATCAAGGCTGTTGAAGCTGTAAAGATGGATGCCGGCGATGTTTGCCTGGCTGGCTTTCCAGGCCAGCGATCAGGCTGTCCGGGGAGTAGCGGTCCCCGCTCAGGAGTTTCCGGGCCAGCGGGCCCTTGCGGCTGAGGAACTTCAGGGAACTTCCGACGCCGATCTGCGCGGACAGTGCCACCAGCTTGGTCCGCGGGACGGCCCCGGCCACCCCCGCCCAGACGGGCAGGCGGACACCTTCGCGGCGCAGGAGCGCCGAGAAGTCATGGATCTTCCCCGCGGAAAAGCACATCTGCGTGACCACATGCGAGGCCAGGTACTGCTTCGCCAGGAGGCTGTCCAACAGGTCCACCGGGCTGACGAGGGGGTGGCCCTCCGGGTAGCCCGCGACGCCGGCCCGCATCATTCCACTGCTGTACTGGGCAATGTCTTCCAGCACCGGAAGGGCGGAGTGGTAAATGCCGGCGGGCTGCTTCCGGTCTCCCCCGATGACAAAGACGTCACGGATGCCGGCCGAATCGCAGCCGCGGACTATCTCGGTGAGCTCGCCACGGCTGCGGATGCTTCTTGCCGCGAGGTGCGGGATGACCTTGTAGCCGGCGTCGCCCAGCTCCATGGCAGTGCGCATGGTCCGCTCGATGCCGTGGTGCGGCAGGCACGTCACGCTGAGCGTGGTGGTCTTGGGCACCAGGGCTTTGACCTGCTCAACGATTCCCTGGGAGGGGATGATTTCGATTCTGACGGGGAACATCATTGGTCCTGTCTCTTCATCAGGTTTGGTACTCCGGGCTCAGGCTGTGGCTGCCAGGAGTGAGCTGGCTTCCTGGCGGGTGGTGCCGGAGGACTCGATGTGGGCGAGTTCTGCCGGGATGTCCCAGCCCTTCTTGCGCATCGCGGTGGCCCAGAGCCGGCCGGCGCGGTAGGAGGAGCGGACCAGCGGGCCACTCATGACGCCGAGGAAGCCGATCTCGGTGGCCTCGTCCTGGAGGTCCACGAATTCCTGCGGCTTGACCCACCGGTCCACCGGCAGGTGCCGCTCGGACGGGCGCAGGTACTGGGTGATGGTGATCAGGTCACAGCCGGCCTCGTGCAGGTCCCGGAGCGCTTCGGAGATCTCTTCGCGGGTTTCGCCCATGCCCAGGATCAGGTTGGACTTGGTCACCATGCCCAGGTTCCGGCCCTGCGTGATCACATCCAGGGACCGCTCGTAGCGGAACGCCGGCCGGATCCGCTTGAAAATCCGGGGCACGGTTTCGACGTTGTGCGCGAACACCTCGGGCTTGGAGTCGCAGATCGCGGCGATGTGTTCGGGTTTGCCGGAGAAGTCGGGGATCAGCAGTTCCACCCCGGTGCCGGGGTTCAGTTCGTGGATCTTGCGGACCGTCTCGGCGTACAGCCACACGCCCTCGTCCTCAAGGTCGTCCCGGGCCACCCCGGTGACGGTGGCGTAGCGCAGCTGCATCGCCTGCACCGACCGGGCCACCTTGGTGGGTTCGAACCGGTCCACCGGGGAGGGTTTGCCGGTATCAATCTGGCAGAAATCACAGCGCCGGGTGCACTCGGACCCGCCGATCAGGAACGTGGCTTCCTTGTCCTCCCAGCACTCAAAAATGTTGGGGCAGCCGGCCTCCTCACACACCGTGTGCAGGCCTTCCTTCTTCACCAGGTTCTTGAGCTGGACAAACTCCGGCCCCATCTGGACCTTGGCCTTGATCCAGTCCGGCTTGCGCTCCACCGGGACAGCAGAATTGCGCTGTTCAACGCGCAAAAGCTTCCGGCCTTCAGGTGCCAATGTCATTAGTCTTCTTCCTTCAGCATTCGACGACGTTGACGGCGAGGCCGCCCATCGCCGTTTCCTTGTATTTGGAGCTCATGTCCTTGCCGGTTTCCCGCATGGTGATGATGACCTCATCGAGGGAGACCCGGTGGGAGCCGTCGCCCCAGAGCGCCATCTTCGCGGCGTTGATCGCTTTCGCCGCGGCGATCGCGTTCCGTTCGATGCACGGGACCTGGACCAGCCCGCCGATCGGGTCGCAGGTCAGGCCCAGGTTATGCTCCATCGCGATCTCCGCGGCGTTTTCCACCTGCGCCGGGGTACCGCCCATCACCTCGGCCAGCCCGGCGGCGGCCATCGATGACGCCGAGCCCACCTCGCCCTGGCAGCCCACCTCAGCGCCCGAAATCGACGCCTGCTCCTTGTACAGCACCCCGACGGCGCCGGCGGCGAGCAGGAACTTCACCACGACGTCGTCGCGGTCCTCCTGGGTGGCGTTCTCCATCCCCGGCGCAAAATGCAGCGCGTAGTACAGCACCGCCGGGATGATCCCGGCAGCGCCGTTGGTCGGAGCGGTGACAACGCGGCCGCCGGAGGCGTTCTCCTCATTCACCGCAAGGGCGATCAAGTTAACCCACTCCTGCCAATATTTCGGGTCGTGGAAGTCACCGTCCTGGCCTTCATCGTCAGGGCGGGTGCTTTCCTTCTTGAGCCGCTCGTACCAGTCAGGGGCACGGCGCCGGACCTTCAGCCCGCCCGGCAGCACGCCTTCACGCTTCAGAGACGTGGCCACGCAGCCTTCCATGACGGAGTAGATGTGCAGCAGTCCTTCACGGATTTCCTCTGGCGTGCGGCTGTCTTCCTCGTTGACCCGCATCACCTCGCTGATGCTCAGGCCGGTTTCCCGGCAGTGCTCCAGCAGTTCGGCGGCCGTCCGGAAGGGCAGGGGCAGTTCTTTCTTGGACTCGTCCAGCTCCTGCTGCGCCGCGTCCTCCTCACCTTCGCGGACGATGAACCCGCCGCCGACAGAGAAGAACGTTGCGGTGTGCAGGACGTTGCCGTCGGCGTCGGAGACCGTGAACGTCATGCCGTTGGTGTGCCGGGGCAGGATGGTCAGCGGCCGCAGCACCATGTCCTTCACCCCGTAGGGCAGCGGAACAGCACCGGCCAGCTGCAGCATCCCCGAGTCGGCGATGGCGGCAAGTCGTTCCTCCACCTCGTCCGGCAGGATCAACTCCGGGTGGAACCCCTCCAGCCCCAGCAGGATCGCCGTCATCGTCCCGTGGCCGTGGCCCGTCGCCGCGAGCGACCCATACAGGTCAACCCGCAGCGACGCGACGTCAGCCAGCAAGCCGGAAGCCTTAAGCTCCTCGGCAAACACAGCAGCAGCCCGCATCGGCCCAACAGTGTGCGAGGAAGAGGGACCGATCCCAATCGAAAAGAGATCAAAGACTCCAACAGCCATTACGGGTATTCCTAACTAAGTTCTGGTCGGGGTGGAGGTGCCGTTGCCAAGGCGACGGAACCGCGAGCGTCGGTGGAGCCGGGCTTTTCGAAAGCGTGCGTCAGAGGCGAGGAACGAGCCAGCACGCGTGAAAAGTCCGGTCCGCCGTCGCGGACGCAACCGGGACAAGCCACTCAGGCGAGGTTCTGGACACCCGGATAGAGGGGGTGGGCTTTGGCGAGTGCCTCTACGCGGTGGCGCAGGCCGGAAAGGTCCGCGTCGGCGTCGGCCGTTAAAGCCTCGGCGATGATGTCCGCAACTTCACGGAACGCTGCCTCGCCGAAGCCACGCGTTGCAAGCGCCGGTGTGCCGATCCGGAGGCCGGAGGTGACCATCGGCGGGCGGGGGTCGAACGGGACGGCGTTGCGGTTAACGGTGATGTCGATAGCCGCGAGCCGGTCCTCGGCCTGCTGCCCGTTGAGTTCGCAGTTGCGCAGGTCAACGAGGACCAGGTGCACGTCGGTGCCGCCGGAGATCACGCTGATGCCCTTAGCGGTGACGTCGGGCTGGACCAGGCGCTCGGCCAGGATCCGGGCACCGGCGAGGACGCGCTCCTGGCGCTCCTTGAACTCGGCCGACGCGGCGATCTTGAAGGCCACGGCCTTGCCCGCAATGACGTGCTCCAGCGGGCCGCCCTGCTGGCCGGGAAACACAGCCGAGTTGATCTTCTTGGCGATGTCGGCGTCGTTCGTCAGGATGATGCCGCCGCGCGGACCGGCGAGGGTCTTGTGGGTGGTGGACGTGGTGACGTGGGCGTGCGGCACCGGCGACGGGTGCAGCCCGGCGGCCACAAGCCCGGCGAAGTGGGCCATGTCCACCATGAGATAGGCGCCCACGGAGTCGGCGATGCGGCGGAACTCGGCGAAGTCCAGCTGGCGGGCGTAGGCGGACCAGCCGGCCACGATCAGCGCGGGCTTGGTTTCCTGGGCCAGGCGCTCCACTTCGGCCATGTCCACGGTGTGGGTGTCCTCGCGGACGCCGTACGGGACCACGTTGTAGAGCTTGCCGGAGAAGTTGATCTTCATGCCGTGCGTGAGGTGTCCGCCGTGGGCCAGGTTCAGGCCCATGATGGTGTCGCCGGGCTTGATCAGCGCGTGCATCACCGAGGCGTTGGCCTGCGCACCGGAGTGCGGCTGCACGTTGGCGAACTCCGCACCGAACAGTGCCTTGATGCGGTCAATGGCGAGCTGCTCGACGACGTCCACGTGCTCGCAGCCGCCGTAGTAGCGCTTGCCCGGATAGCCCTCGGCGTACTTGTTGGTCAGCACCGAGCCCTGCGCCTGCATCACGGCGACGGCGGTGTGGTTTTCGGAGGCGATCATCTCCAGGCCGTCGCGCTGGCGGGTCAGTTCGTCGTCGATCTTTGCGGCGATCTCGGGGTCCAGCGCGGACAGGTCGGCGTCCAGGGACGGGGAGACTACCTGCTCGAAGGCTGCGGTTGTGGTCATGCCGGCGCCGCTCACAGCTCGCCGCCGTTGGCTGCCGCGTACTCTTCGGCGGACAGCAGGGGGCCTTCTTCGGTGACGGCCACCTTGAAGAGCCAGCCGGCGCCGTAGGGATCGTTGTTGATCAGGGCGGGGTCGGAGACCACTTCGTCGTTGATCTCCACAACCTCGCCCGTGACGGGTGCGTAGAGGTCGGAGACGGACTTGGTGGATTCAACCTCGCCGCAGGTCTCCCCCGCGGTCACGGTGGAGCCAACCTCTGGCAGGTCCACGTACACGATGTCGCCCAGGGCCTCGGCGGCCACGGCCGAGATACCAATGTTGGTGGGGCCGGATCCGTCAGCAGCAACCCACTCGTGCTCGGCGGAGTACTTCAGTTCAGCAACAACTTTTGCCATGGTGTGTTTCCTTAGGTTCGTGTTTGAAAAGTGAGAGAGCCTTAGCCCAAACCCCACATCAAGTGCGAGAGCGTCGGGCCAAACCCCGCATCAGGTGATGGAGCGTGAGCCCAAAACGTGCGGAAGGTGATGGAGCGTTGGGTTGAAAGGCGCATCAGGTGATAGAGCGTTCGGCCCCTTCGGGTCCGGCGTCCGGCAGCATGCGTCTAAGGGAGCGTCACGTCCGCTCAGCGGGCGTCTTCGCGACCGAGCATGCAGAGGAGGCCGGACCCGACGGGCCGTCGGCGTCCGTTACTTTTGGCGCTTGTAGAACGGCAGCTCTACTACTTCAAAGGGTTCTGCCTTGCCGCGGAGGTCGATGTCCAGGGCGGTGCCGGGCGCGGAGTGTTCGACGTCGACATAGGCCAGGGCGATCGGGTAACCCAGGGTGGGGCTCGGCTGGCCGGAGGTGACTTCGCCCACGACGTTGCCGTCCTTGAGGACCGGGTAGTGGCTGCGGCCGGCGCGGCGGCCCAGGCCCTTCAGGCCCACGAGCTTGCGGCCGGAGGTGGAGCCGGCGCCCAGTTCCTTGAGCTCGGCCAGCACCGCCCGGCCCACGAAGTCCGACTCCTTCTTGAGCGAAACCACAGGGCCCAGGCCTGCGGCGTAGGGGTTGCCCTCGCGGGAAAGCTCATTGCCGTAGAGCGGCATGCCGGCTTCCAAACGGAGCGAGTCGCGGCAGGCCAGCCCGGCGGGGATGAGGCCGTGTCCGGTGCCAACTTCGAGCAGCGCGTCCCACAGGCCGGCGGCGTCCTCGTTCGGGATGTAGATTTCGAAGCCGTCCTCACCGGTGTACCCGGTGCGGGCCAGCAGCAGCTCCTGTACTGTGCCGTTGACGGTAATCCCTACCTCCACAGCCGCGTAGTACTTCAGCTCCGTCACCAGCGAGTGCTGTTCGGCGGGGACCAGCTTGAGCAGGATGTCCTCGGCGTTCGGTCCCTGCACGGCGATGAGGGAGGTCTCGGCGGAGACGTCATCCACCACGACGTCGAACGCTGCAGCGCGCTCGGCCAGTGCGGCGGCAACCACCGCAGCGTTGCCCGCGTTTGGCACCACCAGATACTTGGCTGTCCCATCCGCAGCCGCGGGAAGGCGGTACGTGATGAGGTCGTCGATGATGCCGCCGTCTTCCTGGCAAATCAGGGAGTACTTGGCCTTGCCCACGGCCACAGCGGACAGCTTGCCGGCCAGGGCGTAGTCGAGGAAAGCCCCGGCGTCGGGACCGGTGACCCAGACTTCGCCCATGTGGGAGAGGTCGAACAGGCCGGCGGCGTTGCGCACGGCGTGGTGCTCGGCCAGCTCGGAGCTGTACTTCAGGGGCATTTGCCAGCCGCCGAAGTCGGTGAAGGAGGCGCCGGCAATCTTGTGTTGCTCGTAGAGCGCTGTGTAGTTCTCGGTCATTTGAAGAAGTCCTTAGTTTTCGAACTCGGAAAGCGGAGGGCAGGAGCAGACCAGGTTGCGGTCCCCTGCCGCGCCGTCGATGCGGCCGACCGGCGGGAAGTACTTGTCCTGGCGGAGCGAAGCCACCGGGAAGGCTGCCTGCTCACGCGGGTAGGTGCGGTCCCAGTCGGAGGAGACGACGGCGGCTGCCGTGTGGGGTGCGTTGCGCAGCGGAGACTTTTCCACCGGGAAGTCACCGTTTGCCACCTGGTCGATTTCCTGGCGGATGGTGATCATGGCTTCGATGAAGCGGTCGATTTCCGCGAGGTCCTCGGACTCGGTGGGCTCCACCATCAGCGTGCCGGCCACCGGGAAGGACAGCGTGGGGGCGTGGAAGCCGAAGTCGATGAGGCGCTTGGCCACATCCTCGGCGGTGACGCCGGTCCTGGCCGTCAGGTCGCGGAGGTCCAGGATGCACTCGTGCGCCACCAGGCCGGTCTCCCCCGTGTAAAGGACAGGGAAGTGCTCGTCGAGCCGCGCCGCAACGTAGTTTGCAGCCAGGAGCGCGGACTTGGTGGCCTCGGTCAGGCCCTGCCCGCCCATCAGCTTTACGTACGCCCACGAAATCGGCAGCACGCCCGCGGAACCAAAGCGGGAAGCCGAAATCGCAACCCCATGCCCGGCTTCGTGGGCAGCCTTGTTGGCATCGCCCGGCATAAACGGTGCCAGGTGCGCCTTGGCAGCAACAGGTCCGACGCCGGGCCCGCCACCGCCGTGCGGGATGCAAAACGTCTTGTGCAGGTTCAGGTGGGACACGTCGCCGCCGAACTTGCCCGGCTGCGCCAGCCCAACGAGGGCGTTCAGGTTCGCGCCGTCAACGTACACCTGGCCACCGGCGGCGTGGATGGCATCACACACCTCGCGGACGTCCGAGTCGTACACGCCGTGCGTAGACGGGTACGTGATCATGATGGCGGAGAGGACGTCCTTGTGGGCCTCGATTTTGGCCTGCAGGTCGGCGTGGTCGATCGTGCCGTCAGCGGCGGTTGCCACCACAACAACCTTCATGCCCGCGAGGACAGCGGACGCCGCGTTGGTGCCGTGGGCGGAGGCCGGGATCAGGCAGACGTTGCGCTGCTGGTCACCGCGGGAGTGGTGGTAGCCACGGATCGCCAGCAGCCCGGCGAGCTCCCCCTGGGATCCGGCGTTGGGCTGGATGGACACCTGGTCGTAGCCGGTGATCTCGGCGAGGTCGGCTTCGAGTCCGGCAATGAGTTCCCGCCAGCCTTCGGTCTGGGAGTCAGGAGCGAACGGGTGGATTGAGGCGAACTCGGGCCAGGAGATGGCTTCCATCTCGGCGGTGGCGTTCAGCTTCATGGTGCACGAACCCAGCGGGATCATGGTGCGGTCCAGCGCCAGGTCCCGGTCGGAAAGGCGGCGGATATAGCGCAGCAGCTGGGTTTCCGAGCGGTGCGTGTTGAACACCGGGTGCTGCAGGAAGGCGGAGGTGCGCAGCACGGACTCCGGCAGCTCAAACCCGGCAGCCTCAACAACCGGACCGGCACCAAAGGCGACGGCAACCGCGGAGAGGACCTCCGGCGTCGTGGTTTCATCGACTGACACGCCAACTGTGTCCGCATCGATGAGGCGCAGGTTGATGCCGCGGGCTTCGGCGGCGGTGATCACCTTGGCGGCCTTGCCGGGCACGCGGACGGTGAGGGTGTCGAAGAAGGTGTCGGACACCAGTTCGCGTCCGGCGGTCTTCAGCGTGGTGGCCAGGGCGCGGGCGTTGTTGCGGACGGTTTCGGCGATCGCCTTCAGTCCGTCGGGGCCGTGGTAGACGGCGTAGAAGGACGAGACGATCGCGAGCAGTGCCTGCGCGGTGCAGATGTTGGAGGTGGCCTTCTCGCGGCGGATGTGCTGCTCGCGGGTCTGGAGGGCCAGGCGGTAGGCGGGGACACCGGCGTCGTCCTTGGAAACGCCCACGATCCGGCCGGGAAGGGTGCGTTCCATGCCCTGGCGCACTGCCATGTACGCGGCGTGCGGTCCCCCAAAGAACAACGGCACGCCGAGGCGCTGTGTGGAGCCGACGGCGATGTCCGCGCCCTGCTCCCCCGGCGGGGTGATGAGGGTGAGGGCCAGGAGGTCAGCGGCGACGGTGACCAGGGCACCGCGGTCCTTGGCCTCGGCGATGACGCCGGACTGGTCCCAGACCCGGCCGGAGACGCCGGGCTGCTGGAGGACGACGCCGTTGATGTCGCCGTCGGGCAGTCCGTTGGTGAGGTCGGCGACCTCCACCTCGAAGCCGAGGGCCTCGGCGCGGCCCAGCACGATGGCGATGGTCTGCGGGAGGAGGTCGGCGTCGAGGACGGTCTTGCCGTCCTTGGCCGTCTTGGACTTGTTGGCCCGGCGCATGAGCAGCACCGCTTCGGCGACGGCGGTGGCTTCGTCGAGCAGGGACGCGTTGGCCACCGGGAGCGCGGTGAGGTCCTGGACCATGGTCTGGAAGTTCAGCAGTGCTTCGAGCCGGCCCTGGGAGATTTCCGGCTGGTACGGGGTGTAGGCGGTGTACCAGGCGGGGGCTTCGAGGATGTTGCGGCGGATCACCGGCGGGGTCACGGTGTCGTAATAGCCCTGGCCGATCATCTGCACGGCCATCTTGTTCTTGCCGGCAAGCTTGCGGAGCTCGGCGAGGACCTGGACTTCGCTCAGGGCGCCCTCGAGGGTGAGGGGCTTGTCCTGGCGGATGGAATCGGGGACCGCGCTGTCGACGAGGCCATCGACGCTGTCGTAGCCGACGGCCTTGAGCATGGTGTCGATGTCGGACTGGCGGCGCGCGCCGATATGGCGGTCTGCGAAGGTGGTTGGGGACGATTGAACCGTCATGAGAGGAACTCCATAATTCAGGTGGTGCCGAAACACCACGTTGATTCGGGTTCCTCCCCGCTCTGTATTGGACCTGAGAGTTTTGCGTTGCCCTGCTGTCAGCAGGACGCCACTTGCACCGTCGGTGAGCCCGGTTGCCCGGACTGCTTTCCAGAGTTGCCTTGCCGCGGCGGTACGTGGGCCTGAGAGATTCCTGGGGAGGATTTGCTCCTACGGCGCCTGCAGAACGTACCGGCAGGACTCTCCCGCCGCAGATCATCAGCACGTGCCACTGGTGGGTGACACGGCTCACACCATACCGGGTTCCGGGGCGGGATGCAAAACGGGGGCCGCTTTTCAGGCAAGCGTACGACGGCGGGAGGTGCCGCCGTCGTGCCCTCACCGAAGCGCGGGTCAGGGGTTCCTGGTGCCGGCTTTCCTGCCGATTCGATACCCGGCCCAGAATGCCAGGACGAGCAAACCCGCGACGGCGATTGCCAGGCCGGCCTGCGTCCCCGGCGTGACGAAAGACAGGCCGCTTCCGCTGAAAGGCTCGTTGTCCAGCGGCGCATAGGCGAACCAACCGAAGCTGACATTCTGGCTGTTGCTCCACGCGATGAAGCACCCCGCGAGCACCACGGCGAGCGCCGCTATCGGCAGGACGGCTCCGCGGAGGCGGGCAGTCCTTGGCCTTGTGTGTTCTCCAGGTGTGTTGTTTTCCCCCATGCTGGCGAGTCTAGTGGTGCTGCTGATTGTTACCCGGCACCCGGGACAGACGACGCCGGTGGTGGCTAGGCTGGGCGGATGTTGACCATCGGCAGCACCGTTCTTGGCGTCAATGACGTCGCCCGCGCCACAGCTTTTTGGCAGGCCGCCCTCGACTATGTCCCCCGCGGGCCCGGCGACGAAACCTGGGTGATCCTTGTGCCGGCGTCGGGACCGGGAACGCAGCTGGCACTCATGCTGAGCGAGACGCCCGTCCAGGACCGCCCGCGCATCCACTTGGATTTGTACGCGGACGATCAGGCAGCAGAGGTGGAGCGGCTGATCTCACTCGGTGCCCGGAGCGTCGACTGGGACCTGTACCCGGAGGACTCCGACTTCGTGGTGCTCGCCGACCCCGACGGGAACCGTTTCTGCATCATCGACCAAAGCCCGCGGTAGCACCGCCGTCGAACCTTGTGCCGGTAATACTCGTTGTGGGCGGTTGTACGGGCAATCCGGGAACAAGCGCGCCCTCCATGCCGTTTGCATGCCTACGAGCGGCATTCCCATGCGGCGGCACCCAACAGAACGGAACCACATGGTCAGGGCTATCTGGAACGGAAAAGTCATCGCCGAATCCACGGACACCGTGGTGGTGGAGGGCAACCATTACTTTCCGCGCGACGCGGTCAACGCGGGCTACCTCAGGGACAGTGACCTGTATTCGGTCTGCCCCTGGAAGGGCAAGGCCAGCTACCACTCGCTGGAAGTGGACGGAAAGCTGAACGTGGATGCGGCCTGGTTTTACCCGGAGCCCAAAGTGCGCGCCAAGCAGATCGAGGACCGCATCGCGTTTTGGCGCGGCGTGACCATCGAGGCGTAGCAGCGGACAGCAAACGGGCGGCGTCGGGACTTCCCGCTGTCGCCCCTTGCTTTTGCCAGGGCCCGCCATCGCACCTCCGTGTCCAGTCGGGCTACGCCGCCAGCGGCAGATCGAACAGTTGCTCGGCCAGCCGGATGAGGTGGCGGGGAGCGTCGGTCTCTTCGCCGGACTTTGTGTGGCCAAGGAACATGGCGGTTCCGTGGATGGTTTTATCGAGATCGATGCCCGCTTCTCGGATGAGGACCTCGGCGCGGAGGTTCTCGGTGTACCTGATCCCCTCGCTGTCCAGGTAGGCATGCCAGTCAGTGCCGGCAATACGCCCTACTTCCCCTGCAGCCACCCGCTGTAGTGCTGAAAGGTCCAGCTCCACGGTCTTGATGTGAACCGGATGAACGAGGCGGGCAGGGACTACTAAGGCGTTGACGGAAGTGTTCATGGTGGTGTCCTTGTAGCTGAAAAACGTGGGTAAGGCGCCGCTGGCGGAATGGCGCGGGCAGCCGACTGGGCTAGGAGTCCCGTTTCGGCTGCCCGCTGGCTTGTTTAGCACTGGTTTTTGCGCGGCTTTATGAAGTTAATTTCGCTGTTTTCGCTTTTGGCTCTTTTGTCGGCTCTTTTTTCGAGGATCGATTTGCCGGCTTTTTTCGCGGCTCCGCTTTTCGGGGTTTTTCCTGACATGGGAATCACGCCTTTCCATGCTTTGCGTTACCCGATACCATACCTACTTTTATTTTTTATGCCAGTCCTGGAAAAACCTGGCGCAGCGGCAGTCCGGCGGCCCCAGCACTGGGCGAGGAGTGTGACCACGACGGTTATCTCCTTTTCCAGTTCCTGGCAGAAGGACCTTTATTCGTTTTTTCTTTCAACGATCGCAAGGAAAGCTGGAATAACAGCGAATTCGTGGCGCGGCTTTTTGCTGCAGTCTGGCTACATGCGATCCGGTGGCTCCTTAACGGGGATTGGCCCTATAGCCGAGCGTCGACAGTTCCCGCAGGATCAAAGATTTGCGGCTTCTTCCTCCGCCAGCCTGATCATGCGGAGCTCATCCTCCACGGCGCGGGACGGCCAATAGTCCTTGGACAGCTCACTTGACCGGATCCTGTCTGCCTCCGGGAAGAGCTTCCCGAGCAGTCCGGACGCCTGAAGCAGGGCGATCAGCACAATGGTCCGGACATCGGTCGCCTTGGAAACGTGCTTGGCCCCGGGCGGGTTGGGGCCACGCTCCGCAGATGCGGTCGCCCCGCCATCCGCCGTCCCCACACCAGGTGCTGGGCCCCCGGCTGCCGTCGTATCCGGCACTTCGAGGTTGGACGGTGCGCCGCTGAGCGCGGCCTCGATCCTCTTCAGGAGCGCCGCCTCCGGGGCATGGTCCTTCTCCGGGAACCGCACGGCCCGGAACCGGCCCAGGTGCTTTTCACCCACATGTTCCACGATGCCAAGCGACACCAGCCCGTCGTAGACACGCAGCACTTCTGCGCGGCTCTCCAGCACCGACACCCACCACTTGGGAGTGTGGGGACGGGATTTGCTGCGGATGAGTTCCAGTTCGTGCTGGTAGTCCGTTGCGGGGGCAAAGCCGGTAGCCCTGACGTGTTTCCCCTGCAGCTCGATCGCGTCGAGCAGGTCCAGCTCGGCCAAAATCGCCCCGGCCACAGTGGTCCTGAGTGCGAACAGCGGCACTTCAGGTTTGCCGTTCTGGTCATTTGTGGCCAGGAGCAGGAACTCCTGGGGAAGGCTCAGTTCCACCGGTCGGGTTGTTTCAGCATCCATAGCATCATGGTGGACCAGTTGGGCACCCACCACAACGAAGTTTTATAACGGATGACGGCGGGGCCTCCCGCCGTCATCGAATCCATGGCCTTACTCGGCCCGCGTGAAGGTCCCCAGCCCCGTTCTGTTGTAAAAGTCCAGGGTGACGCGGGGCGAGGAGCCGCCGCCTCCCCCTGCAAAGATCGCACCGGCCAGGCCGTTGCCGTTCTCGCCAATGGTCTCGAAGCTGAACGTGTCTCCGTCGAAATGGGTGAGGGGGAAAGTGGTGGGACCGCCAGCCGGCCCCATCCTCATGGCCAGCTTTCCGCCCTCTTCGAAGACCACAAGCGGACCATAGTAGTAGCTGTCATAGGTGCCTGTGTAGGCCCTGTTTTGCCTGGCAGGCGAGGGGTTGGCGGGAACCTTGGTGTAGTCGACCTCAGGTTTGCCGGCCTCGTCCTGATGCTTGAAAATGCCAGCGATAAAGGTCAGCCAGTCGACCGTGGGCGATCCGTGCTGGGCGGTGTCCATAAAGTCGGCGTTGACTGCTTCAGGAATCCCTTGCGGGCGGCCGTTGGTCAGGGCCACAATGGCCAGCTGTTCACCGGGAAGCATCGACACCGCGGTGGCTGCGCCGAGGCTGAATGCGCCGGAGTGTCCCAGCTGGACGCGGGCCTGGTCGTCGTAGGAAACGTTCCAGCCCAGCCCGTAGAAGCGGGAGCGGGCTGCAGGGGCCGAGGCCGGACCGGAGAAGGCATGGGGAACATGCGTTGTTTGGAGGGCAGCGGCATCAATCACCGGTTTGCCCTCGTAGCTGCCGTTGCCCAGCTGCAGCCGGAGCCACTGGGCCAGGTCCCGCACGGACGAACTCGCGCCCCCGGCCGGAGCCTCGGCGTCAGGGTAGCGGCGGTATTTCGCCGCCCACTCCTTGTTCCCGACCGGCACATGGAGGATGGCCTTGTTTCCGGCTGCCTCATAGTCCGAGTGGCGGTAACTGGATGCGGACATGCCCAGCTTGCGGAACAGGATCTCGTCGGCCAGATCCTCCCAGGTCGTCTTCATCGCGTCGGCTGCGGCCTGGCCAGCCTCGGTGAAGCCGAAATTGCTGTAGTTGTAGCTGGCCCGGAACGTGTCAAGTGGTTGCTGGACGAGGTGGCTGAGGATGTACTCACGATCGAAACCGAGATCCTCCAGCAGGTCACCCGAACTCGTTCGTAGCCCGCTGCGATGGGACATCAGGTCAGCGAAGGTTGCATTCCGGGTGACGTAGTCATCGTTGAACGCGAAGCTCTTGTTGTGTTCGATGACGGGGTCGGTCCATTCGATGACCTTTTCTCCCACTACCCCTGCCACCACTGTTGAGGCCAGGGGCTTGGAGACGGAAGCCACCTGGAACACGGTGTCAGGGGTGATCGTCTCAGGCTTTCCGACTTCCCGGACCCCAAAGCCTTTGGAGAACACCACTTCGTCCCGGTACACCACCGCGACCGCCATACCCGGGAGCCCGGTACTTTCCATCGCGTCCGAAATGAATACGTCGAGCCTTGCGAGGGCATTATCGACTTTCGCCCGGTCCAGCAGTGGTTCAACTTGTCCGGGCGGGGCAGGGAGCAGCGATGCCGGCGGCGGCGCCGGTGCATGCTGTACAGCTGTGGCGGCGGAAGCGGACAGAACGTGTGCACCGGCTGCCCCGGCCGCCCCAATCCCGGCCGTCTTCAGCAGCGTGCGTCGGTTCGGGAAAACGGAACCATTATTCATGTCGAATCCTTGATCCTCAGGCGGTGGGCGTTTTAGTAGGCCCCAGCCTTCCCGACAGGCTTAATGGTGGACCCCGCACAGGAAGCAGGCAATGGAAACGGCGGAAGTTGGGTAGGCCCGGGCGCCTTTACCATCAGCGGGCATAAGCTGGTACCACCAGTTCCCTTCCAGCATCCGGGAGGTCATCGTGGACGCTGAAACCGCCGATGTGGTGGGCCATGATGTCACCACCATCACCTGCGTCTGCGGCAACACTGTCAGCCAGGATGGTTTGATTCAGGCGAACTCTGAGGGCATGCCTGTTTATGCCGAGTCCCCTGTCCCCGAAGGGCTGGCGGCGTGGCCGGCGGACGAGGACCTCTACACATTGTGCCCTCGATGTGGCCGCGTGTACCGCGACGCCGTTATTGAGGAGACAAGCACAGCGCCCGTCGCTTTCCGGGTGGACGTCACCACCGGCCCCGTCGCAGAGGCAATCCAGGTCCACTGGGACCTCAGCCCGTAGAACCGGGCGGCAAGACCCGCAGCAAACGCAAGCGGACGACGGCGGACGCTCCCGCCGTCGTCCGCCTGCGCTGGGCAGCAAGCACTTTCGCCCAGCGCCGCTGGGAGGGGCGAGTGGATTCAGCTGCGGGCAGCGTCTAGCGTGAGTTCCATGGCGTCCGATGCTTCAGCGAATTCCAGCGGCAACCCGCTCCTTGTCCTGGGCAAGATCACCTCGATCCTCGACGCGTTCTCCCTTGCCAGGCCGGTTCTGTCGCTGAGTGATATCCGCGAGCACACGGGACTGCCCACGTCGACCGTCCAGCGGCTCGTCACCAACCTGACATCCCAGGGATTCCTTGACCGCGAGGAAGACGCCTACCGCATCGGGATGCGGATGGCCTATTGGGCGGCGCCCGCAACCCGCGGGATGGAAGTTGTGGACATCCTGAGCCCGCTGCTCAAGACCTTGCGCGACACTACGGGCGAAACGACGTGCTTCTTCAAATCCGAACAGCATTACCGGGTATGTGTGGCCATGGCGGAAACCCGGCATGCCCTTCGGCGGGAGATGCACCTGGGTAAGGTGGCGCCGCTTCATGCCGGCTCGGCCGGGCGCGTTTTGTTGGCCTGGGATCCGGAGTTGATGGACGCGGTCCTCCGTGATCCTTTGACCCAGATCACGGAGTCCACCATCACCACCTCCGAGGAGCTTGCTGTTGCCGTCAAGCAGACCCGCAGGGATGGGTTTGCCATTACGGTGGGCGAGCGTGAAGACGGGGCTTCGGGTCTTTCGGCCCCGGTCTTTGACCCCGCGGCGGCTTTGGTGGGCGCTGTCACCATCAGCGGTCCTACCCTGCGGATGCCGCTTGAGGCGTGCGAAGCGTGGGTGGAGCCCCTGCTCACCACGGCGGAGCACATGACACGACTGATCGGCGGCCGGTTTCCTGGTGAGTCCTGAGTCCCGCCAGGAGATTAAGGGGCGCTACCGCGCCGCGATAGCCTTTCCGGCCGCGCGCATTGCAGCAGTATCTGTAGCGATGAGGATGTCGGCGAAGTTTTCCGCGTAGTTTCCCAGGTCGTCGGCTACGGAGCCCACAACGGCCACGAGTGGAATCTTTCGGCCGGAGTTCCGCACGCGTTCCAGGATCGCGGAGATGATCTTTCCTTCGCCGGTCTGCGAATCCAGCCGCCCCTCCCCCACCACCACGGCTACGGCAGACTCAAGACGCCGGTCAAAGTCCCCCGCGTCCAGGACGGCATCCGCGCCGGACAACAGTTCTGCCCCGAAGTGCGCCCACAATCCACCCGACAGGCCTCCGGCGGCACCCGTTCGCGGTACGCCGGTCGGGTTGCGCGGATATAACGCGGCCAGCTGCTCCAGCCGTTCTTCCAGCAGCTTTACCGTGGCTGGATCTGCTCCCTTCTGGGGTCCGAAGACGCGGGCAGCATCCAGGAAGCTGGTGGTGACGTCGGACAGGACAGTGATCCGGGCACCCTGAAGACCGCCCCTTTCGGAGATGGCCTGCACAGCACCGGCCCCGCCGTCGGTAGTGGCGGAACCGCCAGCCGCCACCAGGACGTGCGTGGCGCCATGGCTGACAGCGGCTGCAATAAGCAGCCCGGTCCCGTACGTGCTGGCCGACAAAGCGTCAGCCGGGGTGTTCCGGGCGGCGGTCAGGCCGTTTGCCTGCGCCACCTCGACGACGGCGGTACCGTCGGCAGCCAGCCCCAGGACGGCCTGGAGCGGCTCACCCCAGGAATCAACGACGTCGACAGTCACCGGCGAGGCCCGCAGACTGCGGCAAAGGGCGTCGAAGGTTCCCTCGCCGCCGTCGGCGACAGGCAGTTCGACAGCCTGCAGTCCTCCGTCCTCGATGCCTGCGGCAATGGCAGCGGCGACTTCAGCGGCAGAATAAGTCCCTTTAAAACTGTCTGGGGCAACAAGGATCGTCATGCCGGGACGGGCCGGTTGACCGGGTGAAGCGGCAGGCGGCCCTCGGCGATGGCGATGGCGTTCAGTGCGCTCAGCCGTGCCATTTCGCACCGGACCCGCACGGTGGCACTGCCGACGTGCGGCAGCAGCACGGTGTTGGGCAGCTCTGCCAGCCCGGGTGCGAGCTGCGGCTCGTCCTCGAACACGTCCAGCCCGGCACCGGCAATAACCCCGGTGCGGAGCGCCGCCACGAGGGCGGCTTCATCCACCACAGGACCGCGCGCAGTGTTGATAAGGATGGAGTCCGGCTTCATCCGCGCCAGCACATCCGCATTCACCAGATGCCGGGTCTGGTCATTCAGCGGAACGTGGAGGGACAGGAAGTCGCTCTGCTCCACGAGTTCAGTCCAAGGAACCTGGCGGATCTTGCCGGCGAACTCCCCCAGTTCCTCATCGCTGACAGGACGGTCCCCTGGCGGCCGCGGCGAGAAGACCACCTCCATCCCAAACCCGAGGGCACGGCGGGCCGTTGCGCGGGCGATCCTTCCGAACCCGGCCAGGCCAAGCACGGCGCCGGAGACATCCCTGCCGAGCAGGAGTTCCGGTTCCCACCCGAGGAAGTTGCCGTCGCGGACCAGCCGGTCGGCCTCCACCACACGCCGGGCGGTGCCGAGGATGAGCAGCATGGCGATGTCCGCCGTCGCGTCCGTCAGGACACCGGGGGTGTTGCCCACCCGGATGCCGTGCCGGGTGGCGGCGTCGACGTCGATGTTGTTGTAACCGACGGCGTAGTTGGAGATGCCCTTCACCCTGGCGTCGGCGAGGAGCGGCGCGTCGATGACGTCGCGCAGCTGGGTGAGGACGACGTCGAAATCCCCCGAAGCGCATAGTGTCGCCAGTGTCCGGTAGTCAGGCGGTTCGGGCAGGACCGTGACCTGGCCGGCGTGGGACAGCAGCTGCAGCCCGGGTTCCGGGATGGCAGTGGTGACCAGGAAGTGGTTGCCCATCGTCACTTTCCTCCAGTGGTGCAGTCAGGGGCGGCGGAATCTGCGGGAAGGACCCATTCAAAGGCCGGCGCCTTGGAGCGCGCGCCCTGGGCAGCTTTCGAGCGGTTGG
The DNA here is from genome assembly GCF_054792695.1 of Arthrobacter sp. Z1-9. Taxonomy (NCBI): domain Bacteria; kingdom Bacillati; phylum Actinomycetota; class Actinomycetes; order Micrococcales; family Micrococcaceae; genus Arthrobacter; species Arthrobacter sp. Z1-9. Next base: position 3,673,062 of record NZ_CP096456.1, read on the forward strand.
GTTCGCCCAGCTCGGCAAGCAGTTTCTCGGAGAGGACAACCAGGTCCGCGAAGGTTTCCGTGGTGAGCCACTCTGGCCGGGTGGCGAACAGGATGTCTTCGCTGGAGGTGTTGCCGCTGGCGCCGGGCGCGAAGGGGCAGCCGCCCAGCCCGCCGAGTGCGCCGTCCACCATCGCTGCGCCGGCCTGGATGGCGGCGAGGGTGTTGGCTACGCCCAAACCCCACGTGTCGTGGCCGTGATAGACGATCCGCCGGGCCGGAGATTCATCCCGTACCCGTGCAATCAGCCCGGAGACCTGGGCCGGAAAGGCCTGGCCCAGGGTGTCGCAGAGGACGATGTCCGTGGTGCCCTCAGCCCGGGGATCGTTGGCGATGGCCAGGACCCGCTCCTCCGGAACGTAGCCTTCGAACGGGCAGGTGAAGGACGTGGCGATGCAGAGCTGGATCTTCCCGTTGACGGCCTTGGTGTACTCGATCGCCCGCGGCAAGGCGGCCAGGCTTTCTTCGGTGGTGCGGCCGATGTTCGCTTTGTTGTGCGAGTCCGATGCGGAGAGGCAGTACTGGAAGTTCCGCGCTCCGGCGGCTGATGCCTTGGCGACGTGGCCTGGCGTGGCCACCCAAATCCAGCACTTTTCCAGTTCCTCGGGAGTGAGGGCCTGGACAACTTCGAGCGTGTTGGCCATGGTGGGGACCAGGTCCGCGCGGGCCATTGATCCAAGTTCGATCGAGGGCACGCCCAGCCGGATCAGTTCCCGGACCGTTTCGACTTTCCGCTCCGTGGAGAGCATCTTGCCGGTGAGCTGGAGCCCGTCCCGCAGGGTCACGTCCCTCAGGATGGTGTTGCCCAGGGTGGTGGCGAGGCTGTTTTCGTGCTGATTCATGGCTGGAGTGCCTCCTCGCGGCCGGAGGCCGCACTGATCTCTGCCGGGTCCATGTGGAGGAGCCCGCTGAGGATTTCTTCGGTGTTTTCGCCCAGGTCCGGTCCGAGGTTCCGGATGGGGAGCGACTGGTCGCCGATCACGGGGACAATGCCGGGGAAGCCCACCCCGGGCAGGATCTCTTCGCCGGTTGAGACGTCGAACTTCTGGATCATGTTGCGGGCTTCGTACTGGCTGTCGGTGCTAATGTCCGCGGCCGTGTAGATGGGACCGGCCGGAACGCCGGCGGCGTCCAGGGCTGCCAGTGCATCGGCGGCGTCCAGCTCTGCCGTCCACTTTCCAATCGCCTGGTCGAGCTCTTCACGCCGTTCCCAGCGGCCGGCGTTGGTCTGCAGGGCGGGGTCGGCTGCCAGGTCGGGCCGGCCGATGGTGTCCATGTACCGCTGGTAAATCGAGTCTCCGTTGCCGGCCACCACGATGCTGGCGCCGTCCTTGCACACGTAGGCGTTGGAGGGCGCGATCCCTTCCATCCGGCCGCCCACGCGCTGGCGGTCCACGCCGTAGGCCTGGTAGTCGGGAATCAGGGATTCCATCATGGAGAACATGGCCTCGTTAAGGGCAACGTCGATGATGCGCTCGGTGAGGGGTGCGGCGCCGGCCGAGTCCCGCCGTCGTGCTTCCCTTTGGTAGAGGCTCATCATGGAGCCGAAGGCGGCGTACAGGCCCGCGATGGAGTCTCCGATGGAGACACCTACCCGGACGGGTGCGCGGTCCGGGTCGCCCACGAGGTTGCGGAACCCGCCGTAGGCTTCGGCGACGGCGGCGAATCCGGGCCGCTCGGACAGGGGGCCTGTCTGTCCGAAGGCTGAGATGCGGGTGATGATGAGGTCGGGGTTGGCCTGGTTGAGGACATCGGGACCCAGGCCCCACCGTTCCAGCGTGCCGGGCCTGAAGTTTTCGAGCAGGATGTCGGACTTGGCGGCGAGGGCGAGGACTGCCTGTTTGCCTGCCTCGGTCCGGAGGTCCAGCACCACCGACTTCTTGTTGCGGTTGATGGTGCGGTACAGCATGGAGGTGTCGCCCTTGTGGAGGCGCCAGTTGCGCAGCTCGTCGCCGGTGCCGGGGCGTTCAACCTTGATGACTTCGGCGCCGAAATCGGCAAGCAGCCTGCCCGCGGTGGGGGCGGCTATGTAGTTGCCGAGTTCAAGGACGCGTACCCCCTCCAGGGGTGCGATGGGTGTCTGTGTCATGGGATTCTTCTTTCGTTGGCGGGTGTCCGGACGGGGGTGGTGGGCCCGGTCAGAACAGCAGGCTCATGGGCAGGATCAGGAGAATCGCTACGACGGAGGCCACCGAGACGCCGACGGTCACGGATTTCAGTGCGCCCCGCACGCTCTGCCCCAGCAGCGACTGCAGGAGCCAGAAGGTGTTGCTGGTGACATGGACCATGAACAGGGATCCGGCGCCGGCGGCAAGCGCGAGGAGCACGGGATCCAGCCCGATGGCCGGAGCAATCGGCGCCAGCAGTCCGGCCGCGGTGATGGCGGACAGGGTGACGGAGCCGACGGCGATGTGAAGTACGGCGGCAATGGCCCAGACCACCAGGAGCGGGGCAACCGTGCTGGCGGAGAAGAACCCGCCCAGGATGTCTCCAAGGCCTGCTGCGGCGACAGTTGCGGCGAGGGATCCGCCCACGCCGGTGAGGATCAGGATTTGCCCGCTTTCCTTGAAGCCAATGGTGATTGCTTCTTCAACGCGGGATTGGCCGATGGCGGAGCGGGTGACGAGGCAGGTGCCGATCAGGCCGATGAGCAGGGCAATGACGGGTTCGCCGAGAAGCTGGAGCCAGGGCAGGTCGATTTCGAGGATCTGAAGGATGGCGCCGGCCCCGATCAGGACCAATGAGGTCAGGAGCGGGGCGAAGAGGGCAAGCAGCGGAAATTCCTTCTTGCCCCGCTTGGCCAGTGCAACGGTGCTGGGCTGCAGGTCCGCAGCTTCCCTGACCGAGTTCCGCTGTGGCGTATTGGTTGGCTGGTCCGCAGCAGCTTCGTAGTCGTCTTCGCCTTCACGGTCTTCTTCTGCCACGAAGGTGTGGTCTTCGTCCTTCTCTTCATTCCAGAAGCCGCGGCGGAAGAGGAACGTCATGATGGCAATGGAAATGATGATGGTGGGGATCACCAGCAGGAGGCCGAACAACAGCATTTTGCCCAGGGGCACGTTCAGGAGGCCGGCAAGGGCCAGGGATGCGACGCCGGGAACCATGAACACAATGCCGCACTCGAGGGCGATGGCCATGGCCGTTGCCATCCGTGCGGTGCCGAGCTTGCCGATCTTCGGCGCGAGCTTGCGGGCCAAGGGGGCGGAGATGACCAGCAGGACGTCCAGGAAGATCGATTGCAGGACCGTTCCGATGGCCAGGCCCATGGTGTACGGCAGGCGTTTGGGGCCGAACGTATTCAGCAACAGTTCCACCAGGCGGCGGATAGCTCCGCTTTGATTGAGGATGGAGCCCATCAGCACACCGAAGGCGATCAGCAGGCCTACTTCCACCATGATTTCACCGAATCCGGAGGTGATGGTTTCAACGGTCTTTTCGACTCCGAGGCCAACAGCGAGGCCCAGGTAAACCGAGCCGATCACCAAGGCGATGACGGGGTTGACTCTAAAACGGACGATCAGCACGACGGCGGCAAGGACTGCCACGGCCGTGTTGATAAGGACGGCTATGTCTGACATGAGGGGGAATCCGATCATTGGGCCTTCCACTTTGAAGGCTTGGGAACAGATGGGCATCGTGAGGAGGGCCACATCGCTAAACCCATATTATGGGATGCATCTCATAATGCAAGACATTTCTTTTGCTCGCAGTTATCGCGCTACCTTGCGCGGGCTGGATCTCCTTCGTCTGGTATCGCCACCGCGGCCCTGGCTGCCGTCCTGACCAGCCGTTATGCTGATTCAGCTATCCCAGGGGGATGGTTGGGGGCACAAGGGGGCGCTGGTGGAATCAGGTTTCGGCAAGGACACTTCGGGCAGGTTTGGCAGGGGGCATGATGTTCCGGGCGTTCGGCGTTCGCCCAGCGGGCGCATCCCGCAGTGGTCCATAGATGAGGCACTCGGAAAACTTCAAGATCCCGAGCCGTGGCGTGCAGCCCCGCCGCCAACTGTAAGAAAGAGCCGCGGGTATCGCAGGATCAAGCCAGGGAACACCCGCAGGTGGAAGTTCCGGTGGGCCACCGTGCTGGGCCTCGCACTCGTCGTGGGGCTTTACTTCACACCCACGCTCTTCGACCGGTTTGTCTGGTCGGCGGCGCTGCCACACCTCCCTGGCTCCGATGTCCCTCCACCGGGGTTTGAGGCCGCTTCGTCTCCCCTTGGCGTCCCGCCTGCCACGACCGGATCCACCGCCTATGTCCTGCAGGAATCTCCCGATCCGGACCAGCCCTTTGTTGCCTACGACCCCTGCCGCCCGATCCACTACGTGATCCGGCCGGACTTAGCGCCAGCCGGAACGGATCAGCTCATTCGTGAATCCGTCGCCGCGGTCTCCGCTGCCACCGGACTGCAGTTCGTGTACGACGGACCCACGTCCGAAGCGCCGGTGAAGGACCGCGAGGCGTACCAGCCTGATCGGTACGGCAAGAAGTGGGCTCCGATCCTGATTGCGTGGTCCACGCCGGAGGAAGCACCTGAGCTGGCGGGGAGGGTTGCTGGGACAGGGGGCAGCACCTCAATTCAGGTTCAGGGTGAGCCCTATGTGTATGTCTCCGGCCAGGTTCTTCTTGATGCACCGGGCCTGGCAGAAACTCTGGCCTTTCCTGATGGACCTGCTTTGGTCCGTGCCGTCATCATGCACGAGTTGGCGCATGTGGTGGGGTTGGGCCACGTGAATGACCCCACGCAGTTGATGTTCGAAGAGAACAACGGCCAGCTCGACTTCGCGGCCGGCGACCGCGCAGGACTGGCGTTGTTGGGAACCGGCGAATGCGTACCGCGTTTGTGACCGGAAACAGACGACGGCGGGAGGTGCCCGCCGTCGGATCACGTCAACGCGATGGCGTTCGCGGGTGAGCCAGTTCCGCCGGTGATATTCAGCGGCTTGATGCTGAGGAAGGCGTCCCAATTGCCGGTGCTTCGGGTGTGCCTAGTGAGAGGGCCGAGACGCCATAGTTCGCCAAGGGGCATGCCGAGTTTGGCGAGGAGTTGCTGGTGCATCATGCCGTGGTCGTTGAAAGCGCTCTCAAGGTAGGGGCTGGAGGGAACAGCTGGCAGGCATTCGAAGGCGAAGTTGTCGGCCGCAAGGAGGGCGAGCCGGTTGTCCCACGCCCAGGCGACAAAGTCTTCGGACTGGGCAATGCCCGTGGCCCGGCGCCTGTCCCTCGTTCTTTGTTTTCCCTCCGGCGGCAGCGCCAGGAACCATTCGCACCAGCCGGTGTGCAGCATCAGGATGTCCCCCGGCAGGAGACCGACGGACTGCTTCTTGATTGCCGCCTCGATCAGGTCGAGGCCCAGGGGCTCACCGGCGGCATGGTCGATGGGATCTCCCTGGCCATTGCGGTATCCCTCAAGGTCAACCACCACACCCCTGCCGACGATGGGACTGTCCGCCCAGTCCTGGATGCCGAGATCCGGCGTACCTTCCCGGACCCGGTCATCGGGGGTGCCGTTGTAGAAGCCGATGTCGTCCGCCCGGCGGTGCCGCAGACCGTCAATCTGGGTTGATCCCTGCAGGTAGTAACCGTCAAGGTAATCGTCCCGGTGCGCAGGGTGGGACGAGTAGATGGTGTGCCGGGGAGCGCCGCGCTTGAGGGACATTCCGGGGTCGAAGGCATCCGCCGGATAGTCCAGGCCGAACGCGGTGCCGGTTCGAATGCAGTTCCGGGCCTCCAGTATTGCGCCCGGTGTGATGAACGACGGCGTTCCGCGCGTCGGCTCCGGAAACAATCCCCAGGAGGTCCCCGCCAGCACGCCTTCCCGCCGCAGCAGCCCGGCGAACGAAGGATAGTTCCCCGCTGGGGAAGTCATCGCGCCCCTGCCTTCTGCGGCTGTTCCTGGTTCTGGTGGCGTTTGTAGCTCAGGAGAAACCCGGCGATGGCGCAGGCGGAGGCGGCAATACACATCGGCGTCTTGATGGTCTCGTTCAGCGCCGTCAGCCATGCGCCCTGCCCGGCGACCAGCGCAACGGCCTGGCCGGTCACGAACACAACTCCGCCAACGAGCAGCGCTGCCAGGGTCAGGACGAAGAAGACTTCAACGGCCCTTCGGATCTTATGCATGTGGTGTTCCTTTAGATCGGCAGGACGCCAAGGATGATCAGCACGCCGATGCCGAGCAGCGGCAGGGCGTAGTGGGTCAGCAGCCGGGCGAAGGTCTTGATGGGGTCCACGTCAGCGATCCCGCACGCCACATACAAAGGGGCCCCTCCCGGCGGGACCGCCGCCTCGCAGGAGGAAAAGACCAGGACGGCAACGGCTGCGGTGGTTGCCGGCACACCTGCCGCGACGAGGGTTGCGACGCCGACCGTACCGACGGCCGCCATCGTCGCCGTCGCGGAGAGCGGTGCTGCAACGGCGATGATAATCAGCCCAATCAGGATTGCCAGGAGCCACAGGGGCAGGTTCATCCCGTTCAGCAGTTCCGTCATCTGCTGCGGCAGTCCGGTGGCGGCGAGCGCGTTCGCACCGGCAAAAGCGAAGACAACCGTCACGCCGACAATCCCGAACCGTGGTGCGGAATCCTGCAGCAACGCCCACCAGGCACGTCCCTTACGAGGAAGATTCTTCCAGCCCAGCAGTAAACCGGTGATGATGAGGACCACCGGGATCCAGACGATGACGCTTACTGCCTTGGTGACATCTCCCCCGGTCCAGTCCGACACGGCTTCGGCGATGGCGCCGGACGTGATGACCAGCGGAATGGCCACCACGACGAACAGCAGCAGGGTGGCCCAGCCACGGCTGAACGCTGAACCGACAGAAAGCCGGTGGGCGGCATCAAGCGGCGTCATCCCGCTTTTGCGGACCAGCAGCCAGGTGACAATCAGCCGGTGCAGGAAGCACCAGAGACCGCCGAACAGCAGGGGCAGGACGAGCGCGTTGATGTCCAGCAACGGCCCCACCGTGGCTGACCCGACGAGAACGAACATCGACGCACTGAACGGGAAGGTGATACCCATGCCGGCGTTGCCCGCGACGAGCGTGGCCGCCGCGGGCTTGTCCAGCTTCGATTTTTCCATCCAGGGGATGGTGACGGAGCCTACGGTGGCGGCAATGGCGGCCTGGTTGTGGACTACTCCGCCCAGGCCTGCCGATGCCACGGTGGATACCCAGGCTGGTCCCCCTTTGACTCCCCCGATGAGGGAGTTCAGCAGGTCGATCAGCCGGTCGAGCACCCCGGTTTTGTCCAGCAGGTATCCCATAAAAACGAACGCCATGGTTGCGTAGACGATTTCGTCGGTTATCGCCGAGTAAAGCGCCGTCCATCCGATCTGGCCGGCTGCCGCACCGGTGAAGGGGAGCACAACCAGGAAGCCGAGGATCATGGCTTCCCCGACGCTGCGCTTGATCACTGTCGTCCAGAGCAGGATCACGGTCAGGTAGGCGCCAAGGGCCCAAATGCCGATCATGCTGCTGCTCCTGACCGTGACCTGCTGGTGGTGTGGATACTCAAGTGATACCTGTCCATGATTGTGCCCCACACCGGGGTCAGCGCAAGGCCGGCACCGTCTCCCCGGCCATGCGGCTGAGGGCGGCGGCGGAGGCAGTGGTCATTTCTGCAGGCACTCCGAGGTCGGAAAGGTAATTCGCAGTGTCTTGCATTTCCTTTGAGCGACGGAGGGCATGCTTGGCTGTGCCGGCCAGGAAACGGTCGATGACTGCCTGGCCGTCCCCGGCCAGCTGGCCCGCGATCTGGGCCCGGATCCATTCTTCCAGTCCAGCTGCCTTCCCGGCGTTGACGGCTTCGACCACCACTGAGGCCAGCCCCTTCATCAGGACGCTTCGCAGGAGTTTGTGGGCCATGGCTGCACCGGGCTCCCCTTCCGCGATTTCGATGTCCACACCAAGCGGGCTCAACAGATCCGCGACTGCCTGGGCGCCGGGGCCGCTGACCATCAGCGGTGTCTTTTCGCCCAGTGCGGATACCGGTCCGAGAATGGCGACGTCTGCGAAATCGGCTTTGCCGGGAAGCTGTCCGAGCTCGCACATCACGCCCGGGGAGGATGACGTGAAATCGGCGTAGCAGCTCCCTGCTTCCAGGACCGGAAGGCATTCCTGCGCGACGCTCCGTGCTGCCGCAGCTCCTGTCAGTACCAGGACGATGTCAGCCCCGGAACAGGCTTCGGCCGCAGTTGCTGCACGGGTGACGCCGGCAGGAGTGGACGGGGCAACCGGATCAAACCCGGTGACCTGGTGGCCGGCGGCTGTAAGTGCCGCCGCGTAGGTGGCTCCGGCTTCGCCGAGACCGATGACGGTTACCGCTGTCATGATTTTCTCTGTCTTTCTTGTAATGGTGGCGGGCTGCTTAGTGGCGGGCTGCGACGATGGCTTGCCGGCGGTTGGTCTCGTCGGCAAAAACTGCTTCCGCAGCTTCGGCAACTGCCGCTGCCTGCTCACGGGGAATGACCACGACGCCGTCCGAGTCACCGATGATGACATCGCCCGGCAGGACGGGGACGCCGCCGAAGGCGAGCGGCGTTCCCAGGCGGAACGGGCCGTTTTTGTAGGGACCGGCCGGGGTAGTAGCCCGGGCGAAGACGGGCATGCCGATCTCAGCCAGCGCCTCGGCGTCGCGCGCTGCTCCGTCCAGTGCGAAGCCCGCGATGCCCAGGTTGATGGCGCGCTCCCCTATGAGTTCTCCCAGAAGTGCGCGGGACTCATCCCCGCCGCCGGCGACAACGATGACGTCTCCGGGCCGGGCTGACTCCAGGGCCTTGTGGATGCCCTGGTTGTCACCGGGCCGGGTCCAGACGGTGAAGGCAGGCCCGGCGAGGAGGGCGCCGGGCCAGATGGCCTGGATCGCGGAGCTGGCGACGCCGAGCCGGTCCATGGCGTCACCGATGTTGGCGGCAGGAAGCTTGGCGAGCCGTTCCACCAGGTCCTTCTCGGGGCGGGGAAAGTCGGCGCCGATGGTGTCAAGTGCTGGAGTTGTCATGATGGGTTCTTCCGTCAGGTCGATGCGGGAGGGTTAGTCGGTTTTCTGGACCAGCGGGAGGGCCTTCTTGAAGTCCTCTTCCTGTCCGGCCCAGAACTGCTTGTAGTCTTCGGCGGGGAGGTAGCTGGTCTGCAGGCCAAGGTCGTTCATCTTCTGCACCACTGTCGGGTCTTCGACGGCCGTCTTGATGGCGGCTTCGAGCTTCTTCGCGACGCCTTCCGGCAGCCCTGCCGGGGCGGAGTAGCCCCGTGCGGTCCCGGCTTCGAGCTCGTAGCCGGATTCCTTGAACGTGGGAACGTCGGGCAGCGAAGGTGCGCGTTCTGAGGTCATGACGCCCAGGACGCGGGCCTTGCCCTGCTTGGTCAGGTCGGTCACGTCGCTGACGTTGGCCACGAGGATGTCAACGTGCTTGCCCAGGAAGGCGGTGGTTGCCTGCGAAGCACCTTCGGAGAAGTGAACAGGGGCGAATTCTGCGCCAGTGGTCTCCTGGACCTGTGCCAGCGCGAAGTGTTCGCCTGTCTGCAGGCCGGTGGTGCTGGCGGTCATGGACTTCGGGTTTGCCTTCGCAGCGTCCAGGAGGTCCTTCAGCGTCTGGTACGGGCTGTCCGGCTGGACGGCGATGACGGTGGGGTCGATGACCTGCCGGCCGAGGGGCTGGAAGCTGTCGCGGGTGTATTTGGCGCCGCGGGCCGGATCCAGGGGTGAGACGACGACGGACGGGGAGCCCGTGGCGCCGATGGTGTAGCCGTCGGGAGCGGCGCTGGTCAGCTGGGTGTAGCCGATCTGGCCGCCGGCGCCGGGCTTGTTGATGACCTCGACGTTGGTGCCGAGCTCCTTTTCCAGGATGGGCTGGATGAGCCGGGCGGCAGTGTCGACGGCGCCGCCCGAGGAGAAGGCGACAACCAGGTCGATGCTCTTGCCTTTCTTGGGGAAGTCGTCGGCGGCGGTGTTGCCGGCCCCGGCGTTGGCGCCGCAACCGGTGAGGGCGATCAGGGTGGCTGCCGCGAATGCAGCGATGATGCGTGAACGGGTGTTCATTGTTCTTCTCCTTTGAAGGCGTATGGAGGGCAGTGCGGTGAAGGGTTTAGGTTTCGGGGTCTTCGTTCAGTGCCTTGGGCTTGCGCAGCTTGAGCAGCGGGCTGAAGACGATCAGGAGGCCGAGTCCGATCAGGACGGCGGAAAAGGGACGGTTGACGAAGATGCCGAAGTCGCCTTGGGAGATCTCGAGGGATTCCCGGAGGGAGCGTTCCATGAGGGGTCCGAGCACGAGGGTCAGCACCATGGGCGCCAAGGGGATCTCCAGGTGCCGCAGGGCGAGGCCAAGGAGGCCGAACCCGATCATCACGAAGACATCGAAGACGCTGAAGTTGATGGTGTAGGCGCCGATGACCATAAAGAGCAGGATCAGTGCGGTGAGGATCGACGACGGGACGCGGAGGATGGAGGTCCACAGGCCCACCAGCGGAACGTTCAAAACCAGCAGGAGCAGGTTGCCGATGAAGAGGCTGGCGATGATGGCCCAGGCAATTTCGGAGTGTTCAGTGAAGAGGGTTGGCCCCGGGGTCAGGCCCTGCTGGAGGAAGGCTCCCATCAGCACGGCGATGGTGGGTGATGCCGGGATGCCGAGGGTGAACAGCGGGATCAGTGCGGCGTTGGCGTGGGAGTTGTTGGCTGTTTCGGGGCCGGCGACACCTTCGATGGCGCCCTTGCCCAGTTCGTTGCGGTGGCGGGAGAATTTCTTTTCCGCGCCGTAGGCCAACAGGGAGGATACCGAGCCGGTCATGCCGGGGATGAGTCCCAGGCCGAAGCCGATGCCGGTGCCGCGGGCCATGGCCGGGGCGCTCCGGCGCCATTCCTTGCCGGTGGGGAGCAGCGAACGGAAGTTGGGCGCGTGCACCGCAGCCGGCTGGTCGCCCTTGCGGTATGACAGGAGTTCCGAGAGGCCGAAGACGCCCACGATCACCGCGACGAAGCTGAGGCCGTCCAGGAGCCGGTCCATGCCGAACGTGAAGCGCGGGGCACCGGCCACCGGGTCGATGCCCACCATGGCGATCAGAAGGCCCAGGGCGCCGGAGATGACTGCCTTCACCATGGATTTTCCGGCCAGCGCGACAAGGAGCGATATGCCCACCACCATCAGGGCGAAGAATTCCGGTGGTCCTACAAGCAGGCCGAGTTCGCCGAGGGGCTTCGCGGCTGCGACCAGGCCCAGGGTGGCTACTGTTCCCCCGACAAAGGATCCAACGGCGGCGATGGTCAGTGCTGCACCGGCCTTGCCGAGCTTGGTCATTGCGTAGCCGTCGATGGTGGTGATGGCTGAGGCGGCTTCACCGGGAGTGTTCAGCAGCACGCTGGTGATGGTTCCCCCGTAGGCGGTGCCGTAGAAGATGGCACACAGCATGATGATTGCGCCGGTCGCATCCAGGTTCAGCGTGAGGGGGATCAGGAGGGCGACGCCGGCCACCGGCCCGATGCCGGGCAGGACCCCGATGATGGTGCCGAGGAGGCAGCCCAGGAAGGCAAAGAGCAGGTTTTGCCAGGTCATGGCGGCGGCGAAGCCGCCCAGAAGTTCGTTGAAGATGTCCACGGCTAGAGTCCGATCGTGTTCAGCAGGGGGAAGGCCGAAACGGGCAGGGACACGTTCAGGCCGTAGTTGAAGGCGTAGAAGGCGCCCACGCTGCCGGCGAGGGCGATGATGAGGGACGAGATCCAGGTCCGGTGTCCGCGCAGCTTCAGGTGGTACATCAGGAACAGGAACATGCTCAGCTGAAAACCGAGCAGGTCCATGACTGCTGCGAGGATCACCAGGCTCAGGACGACGGCGATGACCAGGCCGCGGTCAACGCCTTCCACGGTGTCGCTGGGCCGGCGGAGTTCCTGGATCAGCCAGAGGACGGCCATGGCTGCGAGAACTGCACCCATGGCGAAGGGGAACAAGCCGGGGCCGGGTCCCAGGGAAGTCCAGAGGCCAAGCTCGATCGAACTGACCAGGACGTAAACGCCGACTGCCGCGAAAGCACCGATACCCACCAGCACGGAGGGAGCCACTCGTGCGGCGCTCTCGGGTTTCGTCATGAGTGACTCCGTTGTCATCGGGTTCCTTCTAACTCTGGGTGTTTTCACTCCGTGTTGTTTTATTTCACAGAATGAAACTATATTGCGTACAAAGAAATAGTGACAGCAGACACACCCACTGTCAAGCGCAAGGAACTTACATAGAATGAAAGAATGGCAATGACGACATCCACGGAACCTTTGGCTGAGGAGGGCCCCAAGGCCTCCAACATGCGCTCCCTCTCCCGGGCCCTGGAGGTCTTCGCGGAACTTCAGCGGGCCGAGCGCCCGCAGCGGCTCAGCGATCTTGCCAAGGCCTGCGGGATGAGCCTGCCTACCACCCTGAGAATCCTGCGGGTGCTTCAGGATTTCGGCATGGTCAGCCAGACGGACAAGTCCTACCGGATCGGCCCGGCTGTCCTGCCCGCCGCCCGAAGCTTCCTTGAGAATGACCCGCTCGTCGTCTCCGCCCGCCCCGTCCTCCAGCAGGTGGCCTCACAGACCGGACTTACGGCGTCGCTCTATACGCGGCTCGGGTTCGAACGCATCCTGGTGGCCCGGGTCGACGGCGAGGCTCCCCTCCGGTACGACCTCCCCCTGGGTAAGCGGCTCCCCCTCACGCTGGGCGCTGCGGGCAAGATCCTGCTCGCGTCAGCGTCCGACGACGAACTTCAGCAGGTGGTGGCCGCGGCAATCGCAGGCGGCCAGGAGGGCGCCGGGTTCACGGTGGAGGTGCTGCGCTCCCGGCTGCCTGAGCCCACCGCCGACTACGCGTACTCAGCTGATGAGCGGGCCACAGGAGTTGTCTCTGTGGCCGTCGCCGTGCCAAACAGGCTGGGGCGGCCCAGCGAGTCCATCTCACTCACCAGCCCGGTGGAGGCAGCCAGCGAAGCCACGCTGAAAGCCGGGGTGCCAGAACTCCGCCGCGCCGCCGGCAGGCTTTCGGAACTGCTTGAGGGTTCCGTCTACTAGGGGTTCCAGCCACGGGCGCGGGCAAAATGAACGACGGCGGGAGCCTCCCGCCGTCGTTCTTTCTGTTGGTTCCGCGTCGATTTCCTCAGCTGGTCCCACTGGCACTTTCAGAACTGCCCCGTGGGGCCGCTGTCCTTGACTTCGCCACGCCAGCCGCCGGTTTCGGTACCGCGTGATTCGATGAAGGCCTTGAACTTCCGCATGTCGGCCTTCACCTGCATCTCGTCAATTTTCAGTGCCGCACCCGCCTTTTCAGTGACGGTTTCCGGTGCCCATTCGAAGTGGACCTTGACCTTGGTGTGATTGGCATCCACCGGCGTGAACCTGATGATGCCGGCGTGGGACTTGCCGTCGGTGCTGCGCCAGGCAATCCGGTCGTCAGGTTCCTGGTCGACTATTTCGGTATCGAATTCCCGCTGGACACCGCCCACCTTGGTCACCCAGTGGTTGGTCTTGTCGGTCAACTGGGTTACTGATTCCACCCCGGACATGAACTGCGGAAAGGACTCGAACTGGGTCCACTGGTTGTACGCGGTCCGCACCGGGACAGCGACATCGACGGTTTCTTCAACGTGTTCCATCTGCTTCCTCCTCGTGACGGGCGGCAGCAACAGCGGACTGGCAGCATTTGCCTTCCTGCCAGTCAGGCAGCCGCCACATTTGCACGATAAGTCCGCGGGTTACCAGTGTCCATACCCTCTGAATCTGAAGTTCACCGCACCCCCACTGGCCCAATGTGCCACGACAATCAGGCGCCGAAGGTAGGAGCTGCGACGGACGACGGCGTGAGGCACCGCCGTCGTCCGCTTCCGTTTTGGTGCCCATTGGCAGCCGCAGCCGGTAGATTTGAGCCGATGATTTCCATTGACCGGGACAACCCCGCACGCGGCGACGTCCATCAACTCCTCAGCGAACACCTGGCCGACATGTACGCCACCTCACCGGCCGAAAGCGTCCACGCCCTGGACCCCTCCGCCCTGTCCGCACCGTCCATCACGTTCTGGACAGCCCGCGAGCACGGCAATCTTTTAGGGTGCGGCGCGCTCAAACTCCTCGATGCGCCGCCCGGGGCAGCGGCGGACGGCGAGATCAAGTCCATGCGCACTGCGGCAAGCGCACGCGGACGGGGCGTAGCCACATTGATGCTCCGCCACATCCTCGATGACGCCCGCGCCCGGAACCTCGGGCGCCTCTACCTTGAGACCGGCACCGAGGACTACTTCGCGCCAGCGCGCCGCCTGTACGCCCGCAACGCCTTTACGGAATGCCCGCCGTTTGCGGGTTACGCCCTGGACCCCAACAGCGTTTTTATGGAGCTCCGCCTCTCGTGAAGGACCCCCTCCAACGGACACGTTGAAACACAGCCCGTTCAGACACGGCCCGTCCAAACACAGCCCGCGGCATCAGGCAGCGAGGCGCATCAGGATGGCCTGTTCCAGGGGGCTCACAGAAGCAGGCAGGCAACCTGGAGGCATGAGTGGTGGTTCCCGGTCCGGGTGCTCGCCTGGATAGTATCGGCCGGTCGGCGACATCCAGCCAGGTGGCCGGTCCTTCGTTGCCTGCGTTGGTGTCCATGGTCGCCGGTGTTTGAGCCGGTGGTGTTTTGGGCATAGCTGTCCGAGGTTGCTGATCCCGGTGGTTCCGCCGTGCTGCCAGGCGGTGAGATGGTCCGCCTCATTGTCCAGGCTGTGGTTGCTGCAGCCCGGAAAAGTGCATCTGCCGTCCCGCATCTTGAGCCACCGCTTGAGCGTTTCCGGGAGACGGTAGTTGGTACGGCTGATTTCCAGCGGTGCGCCGTCACGGGGGTCCAACAGGACGCGATAGAACGAACTGGCACCGTCAGCAACCAGCTTCCGTGCCATCGACGCCGGGACTGGCCCCAGCCCATCGACTTCGGCGGGTTCGTCCGTCAGTCCGAGAAGGGAGAAGACCGGAACGGTCACGAGCACCTCAACTTTAGGAGGAGGCACTTCTCCGGCATTCTGGTTCGCACCGCCCAGCAGCAACCCTGCGGCGATGTCGGCGCGCAACTGGGTGAGGGTGCGTGATTCCTCCGGGCCTTGGAGGCCGCGGGCCTGCGCGGTTGTCCTGTTCCGGATGGCACAGGCAGTATCCCCGGGAACGTACAGCGAGATCCAAGCCATGCCGTCCCGGTCCGGGCTGTACTCCATCCGCCGGTCCGCCGCGCTCTTCGCGTGGCGTTCCTCAATTGACTCGGGGTGGTGGCGTTCGCGCCAGTCCCGGACCTTCCTCCGGAACCGGGCGGGCACCAAATCTCCGGGTGCGGCTCCGGGAACCTGTTCGTCGGGGCCGAAGAAGTGTGCCTCCAGGGCAGAGGCTGCTGCGGGGGTGAGGCCGGTAGTTTCCTCGACCACGATGCGGGCGTGCGGCCAGCCGATGGTGCCGGATTGCAGGGCATCGAGTGCCGCCGGCAACGAGGTGGTCAGCGCATGGGCTTCCCCAAGGAGGGCAGCTGCGGCGCGTTCGCCGATGGTGAGCGTACACGCGACTTCTGCCACGCGGCTCATCTCCTGCGCGGTCGCCTCGTATGCGCTGGCCGGCGGCCCCTCCATCGCGTCTGTGGCTTCCGCGTAGCCGGCCACAAGCCGGACCTTCGCCGCCGCCGTCGCAGCCTCAACCCGTGCCAGCACCTCGAGGCCATCCAGACACGCTTCGGAAAACTCCTGCAACGGATCAGTATCAGCGTCGGGACAAACCACAGCTCCATCCGCGGCCATCGGGCAGGCAACAACACCGGCGAGCTCATTAACCAGCCCTGCCATCGAAGCGACGGCAGCCGCCAACGCCGCCCTGCCTTCCGCATCGACAACCACACCGGTCTCCATAACCAAAAGCATGGCAGGGGGGTGTGACATTCGGGCTTATGACGGCGGCACCCGCCCCGAAGTAACAACGACGGCGGGACCTCCCGCCGTCGTCCGCTTAATTTTTGAACGGGGCGTCCGCCAACACCCCGGGAAGAGCTGACGTCACAAAACGCGACGGCCTCCGGATCCTGACAGCCAACGCCCTACCCTTAACAGGTGACTTTGACTAAGATTCGCACCGCCGCCGCGAGCTCGCTCGCCGCCGCCGGTCTCCTGTTTTCCCTGGCCGCCTGTTCCGCGCCGGCCACCCAGCCAGCCGCCTCTGAGCCCGCCTCCACGGCAGCGGCTTCATCGAGCGCTGCACCCAGCACCTCCGATGGGCCCTGCGACGGCGTGAAGGTCATCGTCGATTCGGGCGCCCTGAAGCAGGCTGCCGCTGACACCTCCGTGTGCGTTCCCGTCAACGAGCCCACTGTCGCTGCCGATGTGCTCAAGCAGGCCAACATCAAGACCGAGGGAACCGAGCAGTACCCCACCGAACTGGTGTGCCGCGTGAACGGTGTGCCCGCCGCTGACCTCGACATCACCCACAAGGGCGGCACGTACCGGGAAGAATGCAAGGGCATGCCCGCCGCCTTTGCCTACTGGTCCCTCTGGGTCAAGCCGGCCTCCGGTGACTGGGCCTATGCCCAGGAAGGCCACGCCACCCTGAAGGTGAGCCCCGGCGAGAGCCTCGAACTGCTCTACACGGTCGACGGCGAACCGGCCGCCCCCACGGCATGACCTTCCGACCCGCGCCGTTACGTGCAGCGGCGGCCCTCGCCGTCGTCTTCATTGCGGCGCGGGTCATCTACCGCATCCTTTTCAACGGGGCGGGCATGGGCGAACCGGTCCTGCTCGACCTGCCGGCGATGCGGCTTCCTGCCCCGTACGCGCATGTGGTCTTCCTTGGCCCGGTTACGGGACAGGGCCTGTGGGCGGCGGTTGTGTCCGCCCTGCCGATTGCCGCCATGTTCCTTGGCTTCGGCCTGCTCAACGCGTTCGTGGACGTGGCCCGGGGCTTCGTGCACCTGGCCCGCCGCGGCCCCATGCAGGGCATCGGCCGGATGCTTGTGGTGGCCTGGGCGGCGCTTCCGGCGCTGGCCGACGCCGTGACCTCCGTGCGCCTGGCGTTCCGGTTGCGCGGCGAAAAGTTTGGACCCCGCGCCCTGGTGCCCATCCTCGAGCGCACCCTCGAACACGCGAGCCGGGTTGCCGCAGCCCTGGAGTTGCGCGGCTTCGGGAGCCGGGCGCCACACAACCTCAGGAACGACGACGACGGCCCGCTTCTGGTGCGGGACGCCCAGTTCCGCATTGGCGACGCACAGGTGCGCGTTTCAGAATTCACGCCGTCAAGCGGTTCAGTAACCGTCATCACCGGGCCGACCGGCTCCGGCAAGTCCACCATCCTGCGTGGCATCGCCGGCCTCCTCTCACACGTTGACGGAGGTGAGATCACCGGGACGGTGCGCGTCGCCGGAGCCGACCGTGCCGCCAGTCCCCCGCGTGACACCGCCCGCGCTGTAGGCGTCGTCCTGCAGAATCCCCGCGCCGCCTTCGCCAGCACCCGGGTCCGGGACGAAATCGCCCTCGCCCTTGAGTTGCGCGGTATGCCATCCGCTTCCACCAAGGCCCGCTTGCTGGGGGTCGCCGGGCGTATCGGGGTGACCGATCTGCTGGACCGGAATCTCAGTACCCTCTCCGCCGGTGAGGCAACGCTCGTCGCCATTGCAGCCGCGGTTGTGGATCATCCGGCCCTGCTCCTGGTGGATGAGCCCCTGGCCGATCTCGACACTACAGCCCGCGGACGCGTCATCGCCGTGCTCAACGCCCTTGCCCGCGATGCCGGTGTCTGCGTCATTGCGGCCGAGCACCGGGCGGAAGCGCTCGTGCCGATCGCGGATTCATGGTGGACCATCAACGACGGCGCCCTGGTACCGGGTACCGCGCCATCGCTTTCGCACTCTATGAAGGCCCGTGAGTCACCGGCCCAGGCTCAGCCGACGGACCTCGCGCCCGTGCTGACGGCGACAAACCTTGCGGTGCACCGCAAGGGCAAGCCACTTGTGCGCGACGCGTCCCTCACGCTGCACCGGGGTGAAGTGGTGGCCCTGGTGGGGCCGAACGGGGCCGGGAAGTCCTCCCTCCTGGTGGCGCTCGCCCTGGGTGAGGACACGGGCAGTGAAGGCTCAGGCGTTGTAGAAACGTACGACGGCGGCACGGCCGACGGCGTCCGCGTCGCCCTCGTGCCGGACGCCTCGGACGACCTCTTCACCAGGGATACCGTCGCGGGCGAGCTCCGTGGCGCAGAGCGGCGCCTTGCGCGCCGAAAGAACGGCGAACAACCCGCGCCTGGATCCGCAGCTGCACACCTTGCCCGGTTGCGCGGCGACATCTCCATTCCCATCGGGCACGAGCATCCCCGCGACCTCTCTGCAGGCGAGCGCAGGATCCTGGCCATCGCGCTTCAGACCATGGACGATCCCCAAGCGCTCCTGATCGACGAGCCCACCCGCGGACTCGATCCTGCGGCGCGCACAGCAGTCTCGGCGGCGCTCCGTGCCGCAGCCGACGCCGGTGCAGCAGTCCTGATCGCAACCCACGACCTCGACTTCGCCCACGGTCTCGGCGCCCGGATCCTCCCGATGCGGGACGGCGTCGCACCGTCTTCCGCGCCGGAAACCGCCCGGGCGGTTTCCGCTCCTGCACAGCCCGCCGCAGCACCGTGGATCCCGGCACCACGATCCGTCACCGAACCAACTGACATCACCAGCGCGAAGAAGCCACACCGCATCCGGATGCCGCGCGGCGTCGAGCTCACAGTCCTGGCAGCCGCGAACCTCCTCGCCTTGGGTGCCTTCTGCTGGCCGCTGCTCGCCGCGGCCCTCCCCCAGGACGCCGCCGCAGCCCTGCCCTACGCGGCGCTGGCCATCGCGCCCGTCGCCGCGGTCGCCGTCGTCATTTCTTTGGACGGCTCAGTCCGTTCCGCACACATGGTGGCGCTGCTCGGCGTCCTGGCAGCGGTAGGTTCGGCGGTGCGGGTGGCGAGCACCGGCGTCGGGGGCGTGGAGGCGGTCTTTATCCTGCTGATCCTGGCCGGCCGGGCGTTCGGTCCCCGTTTCGGCCTGCTGCTCGGCGCCGCCACCATCGCCGTCTCCAGCGCAGTGTGGGGTGGCATCGGGCCATGGACACCGTTCCAGATCTTCGCCTGCGCATGGGTAGGCGCGGGCGCCGGCCTGCTCCCCCGCCGGGTGCGCGGGCGGGCGGAACTGTGGATGCTCTGCGGCTACGGCGCCGTGGCGTCCTACCTGTACGGGTTGCTGCTCAACCTGTGGTTCTGGCCCTTCGCGGTGGGCGCGGGCACCGGCATCTCGTACCAGCCCGGCGCACCGCTGGGCACCAACCTCAGCAGCTTCCTGCTGTATTCGCTGGTGACGTCGACGGCGGGCTGGGACACCCTGCGTGCCGTCACCACGATCATCGGAATCGTGGTGGTGGGGCGGGCCATTCTCGCCGCGTTCCGGCGGGTCAAGCCCGTCTCCAGTGCGGGCGGAAGCCCGGGCGGGCACGCCACGCAGGCGCGCTCCGATCCGACCAGTGACCGGGTTGATCTCGGGGTCTAAGTATTCTGTCGGCCGCCGCACCCATGAGATGCCGATGACCCCCGCCATCCACCTGCTGCAGGATGCGCCACCACGGCATTGCCCATAGTCTGGCCAAGTGGAGACCAAGACTGTGAAACCCGGCGAACAGGTCGACAGGCAGTCGCGCATCCTGGAAGCGGCCTTGGATCTGCTGTCGCGCCACGGTATTTCGGGAGTCAGTATGCGGGCCGTGGCCCGTGAGGCTGGCGTGGCTCTCGGGCTGGTGAACTACTACTACGAAGACAAGCTGAGCCTGATCCGTGCGGCTCTGCACCGGGTAGACCAGCATGACCTGATGCTGGTCACGCCCGACCTCGATTCATCCCCCTGCGAGCAGCTGAAGAAGGCCCTTCAGCGGGTCGCGGGCCCGGAATTCCTTACCACGCAGTACCTGTCCCTGCGGCTCCACCTATGGGCCCTGGCACAAGCCCATGAAGACTTCGCCTCCATCAATGCCGCAGCGTTTGAACGCTACCTCCAAGGGCTCGCGACGTTGATCGGCAATGCCAGGCCCAAGCTTTCCAATGACGAATGCAGGGAGCGGGCAGCAGACATCGTCGTCGTGCAAAACGGGATGTGGCTCACCGCGCTCCTTGGTGTTGACGAGGATTCCATCCGGCGGAGCATCGCCCGGACCGAAGAGATCGCCTTCGCCGCTTAGCAGGCTGCTTTACCCTCTTTCGCGGATGGAAGTGCGGCTGGAACCGATCCGCACTTCCATCGCTGCGCCCTTCCGTGCGGTTCCCGCGTTCATGACAGCCGCCCGTCATATTGATGCCCGAAAGCGGCTTTTCACCTTCATTTCACGGCCCGATGTTTCAACCGCGTTAAATATTGAACGTTTGTCCAGTCGGACTATTGAACACTCGTTCAACGTCCATTACTGTGCATGAGTATGACGTACACCACACCCCAGGGATTTCCGGCACCGCGTTGAGTCAGCGCTGACGCATCAGCAGTTCCGCATCCACCACTTCAGGATTTCCAACGCTTGTCCGGTATCGCGGCGCATCGCCGGCTTCCGGAAGAAGGACCACCAGCCCTCAGCGGCTGGCCTGCACCAGGTAGAAAGAGAGTTTCCAGCATGACAAAAACCCACTACGACTACGTCATCGTCGGCGGCGGAAGCGCGGGCTCCGTGCTCGCCAACCGCTTGAGCGAAGGGGGCAACAGCAGCGTCCTGGTTCTCGAGGCCGGACGCAGCGACTACCCCTGGGACCTGTTCATCCAGATGCCTGCCGCGCTGACCTTCCCCAGCGGCAACCCGCTGTATGACTGGCGCTACGAATCGGACCCGGAACCCTTCATGGGCGGCCGCCGCGTAGCACACGCCCGCGGCAAGGTCCTGGGCGGCTCCAGCTCCATCAACGGCATGATCTTCCAGCGCGGCAACCCCCTCGATTACGAGCGCTGGGGCGCCGACGCCGGTATGGATACCTGGGATTTCGCGCACTGCCTGCCCTACTTCAACAAGATGGAAAACGCGCTGGCGGCGGATCCGGATGACGAACTGCGCGGCCACGACGGCCCGCTCGTCCTGGAACGCGGCCCGGCCACCAATCCGCTGTTCCAGGCGTTCTTCAAGGCAGCCCAGGAAGCCGGCTACCCCCTGACCGACGACGTCAACGGCTACCGCCAGGAAGGCTTTGCGGCCTTCGACCGCAACGTCCACAAAGGCCAGCGCCTCTCGGCATCCCGGGCACACATCCGCCCCAACGCCGGCCGTCCGAACCTCACCGTCCTCACCCGGGCGATGGTCACCAAAGTCAACTTCAAGGGCACGGTAGCCACCGGCGTCACCTACCGCCGCAACGGCCAGACCCACGTGGTGAACGCCGGCGAGGTCATCCTGTCCGGCGGTGCCATCAACACCCCGCAGCTGCTGCAGCTCTCCGGCGTGGGCGAAGCCGGGCACCTCAACTCCCTGGGCATCAACCCCGTGGTCAACCTTCCCGGCGTCGGCGAGAACCTGCAGGACCACCTGGAGGTCTACATCCAGCACGCCTGCACCCAGCCGGTGTCCATGCAGCCCAACCTGGACCTCTGGCGCTACCCGCTCATCGGCCTGCAGTGGCTCCTGGGACGCAAGGGCCCCGCGGCCACCAACCACTTCGAAGGCGGCGGGTTCGTCCGCTCCAACGAGGACGTGGCCTACCCCAACCTGATGTTCCACTTCCTGCCCGTGGCAGTGCGCTACGACGGGCAGAAGGCGGACGCCAAGCACGGCTACCAGGTGCACATCGGCCCCATGTACTCCGATGCCCGCGGCACCCTGAAGATCAAGTCCACGGACCCCACCGTCCACCCGTCCATGATCTTCAACTACCTCTCCACCGAGCAGGACCGGCGCGAATGGGTGGAGGCCATCCACGTAGCCCGCGACATCCTGGGCCAGTCCGCCATGACGCCCTTCAACGGCGGGGAACTCTCGCCCGGACAAAGCGTCCGCACCGACGCCGAAATCCTGGACTGGGTGGCCCGGGACGCCGAAACCGCCCTGCACCCCTCCTGCACCGCCAAGATGGGCCCGGAGTCCGATCCGATGGCGGTGGTGAACCCGCTCGACATGTCCGTCCACGGAACGCAGGGCCTCAGGGTTGTGGACGCCTCGGCCATGCCCTACGTGACCAACGGCAACATCTACGCCCCCGTCATGATGCTCGCCGAGAAGGCCGCCGACCTCATCGCGGGGAAGGCCCCGCTGGCACCGCAGCATGCCGAGTTCTACCGGCACGGAATCAGCCCGCTGGAGCGTAACGGTGCCGCGGCAGCTGCCCCTGCGGCAAAGGCATAGGCATGATTGATGGACTGGAAAAGGAGAAACGATGACCGCCACCGCTGAGAAGATCCGCGACGCCGGACAGGCGCAGGACGCCATCAAGGGCTTGTACATTGACGGCGCCTGGCACCAGGCATCCGACGGCGGCACAACCGTTGTGCGCTGCCCGGCGGACGGGCGCGAAGTGGCGGTAGTCGCCTCGTCCACCCCGGAGGACGCGGAGCGGGCAATCGCCAGTGCCCGGGCAGCGTTCGACGGCGGTGCGTGGCGCCGGCTGACCGACATCGAACGCGGCGAGGTCCTGCTTCGCGTCGCCGCGCTGCTGGAGCGGGACAAGGCAGCTTATGCCCGCGCCGAAGCACTCGATACGGGCAAGCGCCTCGTCGAGGCCGAGTACGACATTGACGACATCGCCTCATGCTTCCGCTACTACGGCAAAATAGCGGGCCTCGATGCCGGACGGGTCATCGATACGGGCCGGCCGAACGCCATCAGCCGCGTGGTCTACGAACCGCTCGGCGTCTGCGCCCTCATCGCACCCTGGAACTACCCGCTCCTGCAGGCGGCCTGGAAAGTGGCGCCGGCACTCGTTGCGGGAAATTCCTTCGTGCTCAAGCCCAGCGAGCTCACACCGTCCACCTCCATCCTGCTCATGGAAACTCTGGCGGAGGCAGGGGTTCCGGCCGGCGTCGCTAACCTGGTCACGGGGTCCGGGTCGAGGGTGGGCCCCCTCCTCAGCTCCGATCCGCGCGTGGATCTCGTCTCCCTCACCGGGAGCCTGGCCACGGGTCAAACCATCATGGCTGCGGCCGCAGAGACCGTGAAGCGGGTCGCCTTCGAGCTCGGCGGGAAGAACCCCAATGTCGTCTTCGCTGACGCAGACTGGGACGCCGCCGTCGACAATGCCCTGACCGCTGTGTTCCTGCACTCCGGCCAGGTCTGCTCGGCAGGGGCGCGGCTCGTCGTCGAGGAGTCAATCGCCGACCGTTTTGTAGCCGAGGTGGTGGAACGCGCCAAAAAGATCCGGATGGGCGGGCCTTTTGACGCCGACGCGGAAACGGGCCCGCTGATTTCCGCCAGGCACCGTGACCAGGTCCACGCCTACGTCCAGGCTGGCATCGCGGAGGGCGCGGAGCTTTTGTGCGGCGGCTACATCCCCGACGACGGGCCCCTTGCGGACGGGTTCTTCTACCCGCCCACGGTGCTTGGCAACTGCCGCTCCGGCATGAGCGTGCTGCAGGAAGAGTCATTCGGCCCGGTGCTGACCATCGAGACATTCCGGACCGAGGAAGAGGCCATCGCCATCGCCAACGACACGGAGTACGGCCTGGCGGGTGCGGTCTGGACATCAGACGCATCGAAGGCGCAGCGCGTTGCGGGAGCCCTGCGGCACGGAACAGTATGGATCAATGATTACCACCCGTACGTCCCGCAGGCGGAGTGGGGCGGTTTTGGGAAGTCCGGCATTGGCCGTGAACTTGGCAGCGCCGGCCTTAACGAATACCGCGAGGCAAAACATATCTGGCAGAACATCCAGCCCGCGCCCAGCGGCTGGTTTGGTTCACCTGCCAGTGACGCCGGGGTGGGGGCCGCCGGCTAGCACCAGCATTTGGGGAAATGGCCGGGCGCCGCAGGCGCGGTGCCCGGCCGCCGATATAACCCGTGTCCAATGGCGGCCACGGGTCATCACCATCGTGCTTTTCTGATCTAGGAGTTCAGATGTTCGAACCCAGCAAGAGTACTGATTCAAGCGGCATGGACGAGTTCGGCTATGCCCAGACCCTTGACCGCAGCATCGGAAAATTCGCCAGTTTCGCGGCCGGAGTCAGCTACATTTCCATTCTCACCGGCGTTTTCCAGCTGTTCTACTTTGGTTTTTCCATGGCCGGCCCCGCCTACGCGTGGTCCTGGCCCCTCGTTTTCGCCGGCCAGCTCATGGTGGCGCTCTGCTTCGCCGAGCTTGCCGGACGGTATCCGGTGGCCGGCTCGGTCTACAACTGGGCCAAGCGGCTCTCGTCAGGGACGTTCGCCTGGCTGGCGGGCTGGCTGCTGCTCATCTCCTCAATCGTGGCGCTCGGCGCCGTGGCCCTTGCACTGCAGCTCACCCTGCCCCAGATCTGGTCCGGTTTCCAGATCATCGGCGACGGCACCGGCACCTACGATTTCGCTCTCAACGGCGTGCTGCTCGCCAGCATCATGATCTCCATCTCCACCCTCATCAACGCCTTCGGCGTGAAGCTGATGACCAAAATCAACAGCATCGGTGTCTTCGTGGAGCTCGCCGCCGCCGTGCTCCTCATCCTGGCCCTTGGCTGGCATGTGGTGCGGGGGCCGGAAGTCCTTTTCAGCACCGAAGGCTACGGCATGGACCACGACCTTGGCTTCTTCGGGGTGTTCCTCATCGGGGCCATGGCCTCCGGTTACGTGATGTATGGCTTTGACACGGCCAGTTCCCTTGGCGAGGAGACGAAGGACCCGAAAAAGACCGCCCCCAAGGCCATCCTCCGTGCCATCACGGCGTCCTTCATCCTCGGCGGTCTGATTCTCCTTGGCGGACTCCTGGCCGCTCCTGACCTCAACGACCCCAAGCTGGGCGCTGCTGACGGCGGCCTGCAGTACATCGTGCTCTCCGTGTTGGGAGGCCCTTTCGGCAAGGCGTTCCTGGTGTGCATCGTGGTGGCCGTAACCGTCTGCACCCTGGCCGTTCACGCTGCCGCCATCCGCATGATGTTCGCCATGGCCCGGGACAACAACCTGCCCTTCAGCCGCCAGCTCAGCAAGGTGCATCCCGAGCGGAAGACGCCCACGGTGGCGGCCATTGTCATCGGTGTCATCGCCATCATGCCGCTGATCGTCAACGTCTCCCAGCCCGCCATCTTCACCATCCTTTCCAGCATCAGCATCGTCCTGATCTACCTGTCCTACCTGCTGGTCACCGTTCCGCTGCTCCGCAAGCGGTTCCAGAAGAAGTGGCCGCTTGCGGATGACGGCACCGAGCCGGGCTTCAGCCTGGGCAAGTGGGGACTGCCCGTGAACATCCTCGCGGTGCTGTGGGGCGGCGCCATGACCCTGAACCTCATCTGGCCCCGCCCGGAGATCTACAACTCGGTTCCCCCGTTTGAGTGGTACCTGCAGTGGGGCGGCGTCATCTTCGTGGCCGCCGTCGCCGGAGGCGGGGCACTGCTGTACCGCCTGAAGATCAGGCACCAGACGGGCGTCCTGGCCGAACACGCGGCAACCGCCCAGCCGGCTGCGGATGCCAGCGGACCGGACGCTCCAGCTGCCCCTCAGCTGGTGGCCGCACCCGTTTCCAACGCTTAGCCCTTATCAACCAGTAGCAATACCTATCCGTGGCACGAGCCAACCCCGGACGCGCTGCCCGGTCCTGACGGGCATCCCCTTGCAGTACCTGCAAGGGGATGCCCGTCAGTGCTGTTATGGCCGGTTCCGGGAAGCTGTCCGGCCGCACGAGCTGCGAGATGAGCTGGCATCGATCATGCACCTCTTCCGCATGGTTATCTCCAAGATCTTGCGCTTTTATTGCAGCTCTTGTGACCCTAGTCTCATCACTACAGGCTCTTCGGCCATCGGGCTCATAGTTGTCCGATACAGCGCCGGGCAGGCAGCAGGGGGATGCTGTTCCACTGGACACGGCATCCCACTGACAGCCCTCGCCCTCGCGAAGGAAGAGCTGTCCCGTGCCCGTGAAGGGTGCTTCGGTGGCCTGAAACCTGGGGAGGTATCCTCATCGAAGCACCGCTTTCGGGCCTGGGGCAGCGCCTGCAACTTTGCCGGACCAGTGCCAGGCCATCCGAGTGGAAGGCCTGGCACCATAGCCCTACCAAAAGGAGTGTCCATGTCAGGAAACAAAGCCGTTGCCTACAAAGAACCCGGTGTCGTCGAAATCATCAACACCGACTACCCGACGTTCGAACTCAAGGATGGGCCTGGCGTCAATCCCGCCAATGTGGGCCGAAAAGTACCCCACGGCGCGATCCTGCGTACAGTAACCACCAACATCTGCGGCTCGGACCAGCACATGGTGCGGGGCCGGACCACGGCTCCCCAGGACCTCGTCCTTGGCCATGAAATCACCGGCGAGGTGGTGGAGGTCGGTTCGGACGTGGAGTTCATCAAGGTGGGAGACATTGTCTCTGTACCTTTCAACATCTCCTGCGGCCGTTGCCGGAATTGCAAGGAGCGCAAGACGGGCATCTGCCTGAACGTCAACCCTGACCGCCCGGGCAGCGCCTATGGCTATGTGGATATGGGCGGCTGGGTTGGCGGCCAGGCGGAATACGTGCTGGTTCCCTACGCTGACTGGAACCTGCTCAAGTTCCCGGACCGCGACCAGGCCCTGGAAAAGATCATGGACCTGACCATGCTTTCCGATATCTTCCCCACCGGCTTCCACGGCGCCGTCACTGCCGGAGTGGGCGTCGGATCCACCGTTTACATTGCCGGTGCCGGCCCGGTGGGCCTCGCAGCCGCCGTGGGAGCGCAGCTGCTCGGTGCCGCCGTCGTGATTGTCGGGGACATGAACGAAGACCGGCTGGCACAGGCCCGCTCCTTCGGCTGCGAAACCGTGAACGTCTCCAACGGCGATCCGAAGGACCAGATCGAGCAAATCCTGGGCGTTCCCGAAGTGGATTGCGGCGTGGACGCCGTAGGATTCGAAGCCCGGG
This sequence comes from Arthrobacter sp. Z1-9, assembly GCF_054792695.1. Lineage (NCBI taxonomy): Bacteria > Bacillati > Actinomycetota > Actinomycetes > Micrococcales > Micrococcaceae > Arthrobacter > Arthrobacter sp. Z1-9. The sequence continues at coordinate 3,700,091 of NZ_CP096456.1, forward strand.
GGCACGGCAAGAACGCCTCACACGAAGCCCCGGCCACTGTGCTGAACTCCCTTATGGACATCACCGCCGCAGGCGGGGCCCTTGGAATTCCCGGCCTGTATGTCACCGGCGACCCCGGTGGAATCGACGACGCCGCCAAGCAAGGCTCCCTGTCGCTGTCCTTGGGCACCGGATGGGCAAAGTCCCTGTCCTTCACCACCGGCCAGTGCCCCGTCATGTCCTACAACCGCCAGCTGATGATGGCGATCCTGCACGACAAGGTCCAGATCGCCAAGGCAGTAAACGCCACAGCGATCCCACTTGAGGATGCACCACGCGGTTACGCCGAATTTGATGCCGGTTCGGCAACGAAATTCGTGCTGAACCCGAACGGATACATCAAGGCGTAGAACCTCACGTAAGCAGCAATCCACCCGGATGGCACGGGCCTTCCTGGCCCGTGCCACCGGCGCACATCCACTCTCCCCGCATCAGCAAAGGTAATCACATGACCCATGGCACTGACCAAGAATCAATTCTCCGCCTTAGCAGCAACGGGAAGGAGCCTGTTGACATCCGGCTCGAAGCAGCAAGTCCGGTGACCGTTCGGCTCCAGCTGGATGGTGGCTGCAATTGCCAGCATGGCACTGAAAATCGCCCGGGTTCGTATGTTGACAGCGACCTCGGCGTCCGCTGACAGTGGCTGTACAGGCCAGCTGGCAGCCCTAAGGCCGGGACCACGCAGATACGCATCTCAGCAACCTTCGCTGCACAGATGCTCGTGAGTGTCACGCCCAGCTACACCCAAGGCTGACACTCGGTTCCTTGCCCGGTCCCGGCCTTCGCCAGCGTAGGGATGAGCACCGGCATCACCTGCACCTACAGCTGGTTGCGGAATGGTTCCTCATGGCCCTCATGCTCACCGGACGTACCGGCACCGTCACATTTGTCTCCGCCTTTGCCCTCTCAGCCATGCCACGTCTCTACGGCCTCTTTCCACCATCGGGTAACAGCATCCTGCTGCGGCACGTCTCTCCGTCCCCGGCCTGGCTGCCGGTGGGGAGCTACTTCGACGTGGCAGTCCGCACCGCCTTCTTGTCGACCTCAGATTCCTCATTCCGTGAGTCGGCGGTGACCATCACTGGTTCGTTGTGAATCGGTCCGCGGCCGTCCTTATTGTTGTCGCCATGGGTCTTCAGCAGACTCGCGATGGTCGCTACGACGATGGTTGCGGCGATGAAGAGCAGCGAGAGCCAGATGGGGATCTCCGGCACCCAGAGGAGCGGTTCCCCGCCGTTGATGAAAGGGAGCTCGAGGCCACACAGCATCGCCCCTGAGTTGGTTCCGGCGCAGGTGGCTCACCGTGCCACCTTTCCACTAATGTGAAGGTCGATCCAACCTGCGTTACGACCGAGAGGGATGAGCATCTTGCGTATAGGCGAACTGGAACAGAGATCTGGAGTACCGGCTCGAATGCTTCGGTACTACGAGGAGCAAGGGTTGGTGACACCGCGCCGCCTGGACAACGGTTACCGGGAGTATGACGAATACCTTGTGGATCGCGTGGCAAAAATCCGCGGGCTCATCGACTCGGGTATCCCGACCAGGATCATCGGCAATATCCTGCCGTGCTTGAACCAGCCGCAGACAGTCGTCGTCGATGATGCGGACCCGGAGCTCCTGGAGATCCTGCTGCAAGAGCGGGATCGGATGACTCACAAGATTGACGTCCTTTCCCAGAACCGGGACGCCATCACCCGCTACATCCACGCCCTGGAGGCCGCCGCCGGCAGCAAGAGCAGCATCGTCACAGAACGCCAGCGGGCGTAGCAGGACGCCTATGATTTGACCTTGTCACTAGTGAGAAGGTTGCACGATGGATAGGTGACTTCCTTCTCCTCTTCCAAAATGATCCTCGGCATGCAGCTCGGTAACGGATACGGCGCCCACGGGTCGGCCTGGCGCGCCGCGGGCGTGGATCCGACCAATTACACCGACTTCGACGCACAGGTGCGGTACGCCCAGGCCGCTGAACGCGGGAAGTTCGCGTTCCTGTTCCTGCCCGACTTCCTGGCCTATAAAGCAGATGGCGTGCAGGAAGCGCCCATGCTCACCCTGGAACCCATGCTGACCCTGGCGGCCATAGCCCGCGCGACCGAGCGCATCGGTCTCGTAGCGACCGGCTCCACGACCTTCAACGAGCCCTACAACCTCGCCCGCCAGTTCAAGGCCCTGGACGTGATGAGTCACGGCCGAGCCGGGTGGAACGCCGTTACAACCAGCGACCCCGGGTCCGCCGCGAACTTCGGGCAGGAGATAGCGCCCCGGCCGCAGCGCTACCAGCGGGCGCACGAGACCATCCAGATCACCCAGGCTCTCTGGGGCAGCTGGCAGCAGGATGCCTGGATCAAGGACACAACGAACGGCCGGTTCATCGATCCAGAGAAGATCGAGGCCATCAACCTGCAGGGAGAATATGTCGCGTCCCGGGGACCGCTGCCCATCCCGCCCTCGGAGCAAGGCCAACCTGTGGTCTTCTCGGCCGGCGGAGGCGCGAACGGCCTCGAGATTGCTGGTCGGTACGCCAGCGCCGTCATCGGCGCCGTGTTCACCATTGAGGACGCGCGCGCCCAGCGTGAAGCGATCCGTGACGCCGCACGCAGGGCCGGACGCGACCCTGACGAGGTGAAGTTCATCGCTGGAGTCATGCCGGCCATCGCCGCCACCAAACGGGCGGCCCTGGACCGCCGTGTTGCTCTCGGCGACCAAGCCGCCCCGGCCCTCGTGCCCTATCTCGGCTCGATGTTGGGACTGACTCTTGATGCGAGCCAGATCGACGAGCCACTCAGGCCCGCCCAGCTGGCGGGAGCCCGACCCAGCCCCTTCGATCCCCGCTCCCCGCGGGCGCTCGAAGTCGCCCGCGAAGGATGGACGCTCCGCGACATCCTCGCTCACGGGGTCATCGATTACCACCCCACCCCCGTTGGCCCGGCATCCGTCACCGCGGACCACATGCAGGAATGGTTCGAAGCAGGCGCCTGCGACGGCTTCTGGGTGTCGATCGACGTCTACGAGGACGGCATCGACACCTTCGTTGACGAAGTTGTCCCCTTGCTTCAGGAGCGCGGTCTTTTCCATGACGACTACGAAGGCACGACCCTCCGTGATCACCTCGGCACCCCAGCCCAGTACGGCCTGGACGCCCGACTCGCGAAGCCAACCGAATGATGACAGCCGCCGACACCCCCAGCCAAAGCCACAGCATCGATCAGAGTTCCTTCCGCAGTACCGTCGGTCGCTACGCCTCAGGCATCACGATCATCACCGGCTACGATGACCAAGGACCAACCGGGTTCACCTGCCAATCGTTCTACAGTGTCTCGGTCGACCCGCCGCTCGTGTCCTTCAGCGTCATGAAAACCTCCACCACCTACCCGAGGATCCGCGACACCGGAACCTTCACGGTCAACGTCCTCTCAGGCGGCCAGAAAGCAGTATCCAACCAGTTCGCCCGAAGAGGCACGGATAAATGGGCAGACATCCAATGGAGCCCAACAGAACTCGGCAACCCGATCCTCGATAAAAGCTTGGCCTGGCTCGACTGCACAACCTGGGCAGAACACGACGCCGGCGACCACATCATCGTGCTCGGACGCGTTATTGAACTAGGAATATCCGCTGGCGAACACGCTGATCCCTTGCTGTACTTCCAAGGCCAATACCGGGCCCTCCGCTAGCGACACCGCGCTTTGCACGCACCCACGGCCTCGCGATCCGGCGTGGTTCCCTTCCCGATTTGACCTTCACACTAATGGCAAGGTTGAGAATGAAGGGACAAGAATTGCAAGAGGAGAAGCATGAAAATCGGAATCATCGGCGCGGGCTCGATCGGCTCGACCATCGCTCGGCGGCTCAGTCGCCACGGACACGACGTCGTAATCGCGAACTCACGCGGCCCGGAGACGATCGCAGCAGCAGCCTTGAGCACCGGCGCGCGGGCAGTCACAGCCTCAGAAGCGGTCAACGACGTCGATGTCCTCATCGTCTCGGTTCCGATGAACCGCAACAAGGACATCGCCGCCCACGTCCGGCGCGCACCCGAGGCCGCGGTCGTCATCGACACGTCCAACTACTACCCGGCCCGCGACGGCATCGTCCCCGCCTTCGCTGAGGGGCAACCTGAAAGCACCTGGTTGTCCGAGTTGTTCGGCCGCCCCGTCACCAAAGCCTGGAACGCCATAACGTCCCAGTCGTTTGACGCCAAGGCCACCGAGGCCGGTGCTGCAGACCGGGTCGCCATTCCGGTGGCATCTGATCACGACGACCACCGGAACCTCGCCATGTCCCTGGTTGAGCAGACCGGTTTCGACGCTGTCGATGCCGGAGTCCTCGCTGAGTCCTGGCGTCAGCAGCCCGGCGCCCCCGTCTACTGCACCGACCGTACGCGCGAGGAGATGCCCGCCTTACTGGCAGCCGCCGACAAAGAGCGCGTCCCACAGCGCCGCGATCTGGCCATGGAAGCCATTGGAGGGTACATCGCCGCCGGCGGCAGGCCGGATGGCAAGTTCCTCGTCGCGATCAACCGTGCCTGCTACAGCTGACGCTACGGCCCCAACTTCACGCGCCCACACACACGCAAGCCAGGATGAATAACGAATGACCGCTCCCGAAGCTACAGAAATGCAGGAGGTCGGCGGTAACGGATCACCGTCCGACAGTGCAGGCCAGACGCAGAAAACATCATGGGCGGGAGTAGCGTCGCTGAGCGTGGGCGTATTCGCCCTCGTGATGGCCGAATTCCTGCCGGCGAGCCTTCTCTCCCGGGTTGCCCAAGATCTGGGAGTGACAGAAGGCCTGGCTGGTCAGTCCGTCGCCATCACCGCCATCGTCGCAGCAGTTTCCGGCATCACCATCCCTGTCCTGTTATCGCGCATGGACCGCCGGCACCTGATGATCATCCTCTCGGCGCTTGCCGTCGTATCGGACGTGCTGGTGGCGATCGCACCGACCTACCCGATACTCCTCGCTGCCCGCGTCCTGCTGGGCATCGCGATTGGTGGTTTCTGGGCGCTTGCGATTTCCATCACAGCGCGCTTGGTTCCGGCGTCGAAGCTCGGCCTGGGTTTGACGATCGTGAACGTGGGCGTGACGTTGGCCACCGTCGCCGCCGTCCCGCTCGGCACTTTGCTCGGTGAAGTCTGGGGCTGGCGTGCGGTGTTCGCTCTGGCCGCGGGCGTCGGGATCATCGCGGTCATCATCCAATTCATCGCCCTACCCTCGATGCTTGCCGGCCCTTCGGGCGGATTCCGGCCCCTGGTGCAGACACTTCGCTCCCGACTGGTTCTGCTCTGCCTGTTCACCATGGCGCTGATGGGTGCCGGCCACTTCGCCGGCTTCACCTACATCCGTCCTGCGGCCGCCGAGGTGGGCGGGCTCAATCCCGGGCAGCTCGCTGTCCTGTTGCTGGTGTACGGCCTCGGAATTGTGGGCGGCAATCTGGTCGCCGGACCTCTCGCCGACCGCATGCTGCGCATCGCGGCACTGGTCTTCCCGCTCGTGCTCGGTCTCGCAATGGTCGGCTTCGTTTACATGGGTAGCAGTATCGGTCTTCTTTTCGCCGCCGCAGCACTGTGGGGAGCCGGTTTTGGTGCTCTTCCTACTGTTATCTCGACCTGACTCGCACGAGCCGAACCGAGCCGCCTCGAAAGCATTGGCGGACTCCAAAGAGGTGTGTTCCAGGTCGCGGTCGCCCTCGGCGCGTTCCTTGGCGGGCTTCTCGTCGACGGCGCGGGCGTACAGACCGCCCTGGTTCTCGGCGGCCTCGCCTCCATGCTCGGCGCCCTACTACTGGTGCTGGTCAAACCCCGGACGCTGGCGTAACCGAAAAGGGCTAGCCGACCCGAACTTGTCTCCGCTGGTGGCGCCTGCCGCACCTGGATTCCGACCCGAGCCGATAAAATCATACGAGCACCTAGGATTCAACAACTTATGAGTACTGACACGCACCTCGCCCCTGCAACAGGGGCCGTCGACATCGTCGACGATCCCCAAGAAACGGTTACCGGCCCGATCGCCACCAGCCCGGCGCCGACGAAGCGATTGTCTCCGGGAGAGGTTCTAACAATCTCCGTCCTGGTCTTCTCGGCGTTCGTGGCGTTCCTGTCCGAGATGGTGGTCGGGGTGGCGCTGCCGCAGATCATGGACGACCTGAACATCACGGCTACGACCGGGCAGTGGCTCACCACCGGCTACGCCCTCACCCTCGCGGTGATCATCCCGACCACCGGGTACATCATGCAACGGTTCCAGCTTCGGACGATCTTCATTGTCAGCGTCGGATTGTTCACCCTCGGCACTTTGATCGCGGCCGTCGCACCCGGCTTCGCGCTGCTGCTCACCGGCCGAATTGTGCAAGCACTCGGTACGGCGGTGTTGGTTCCGCTGCTGATGACGACGTCGATGGGTCTGGTTGCGCCGTCTCGCCGTGGACAGATGATGGCGTTGGTCACTGCCGTGTCTGCCGTCGCACCCGCCCTCGGACCAGCCTTCTCCGGCCTCGTGATGTCACAGCTGACCTGGCGGTGGCTGTTCATCATCATCTTGCCGCTGTCGCTACTCGGCCTCCTCATCGGTGCGATCAAGATGCCGAACCTCACGACGCCGCGGCGCATCGGATTCGACACGCTGTCGCTGGTGCTCTCCGCGATCGGGTTCGGCGCACTGGTCTACGGCCTGGCCAGTGCAGGCGAATCCAGCGGCGGTCACTTCTCAGCTGCGTTCTGGATCGCCATCCCGCTCGGCATAGCAGGCATCGCAGCATTCGTGTTGCGTCAGCTCCGTTTGCAGCGCCGTGACGCGGCCGTTCTGGACATGCGGATCTTCACGTACGCCGGGTTCGCGCGACCCGTCATCGTCTTCACGTTCCTGGTCATGGGCGCCTTCGCTCTCGCCACCCTGCTCCCCCTGGTCATGCAGGAATCCCTCGGACTCGGTTCATTGGAGACCGGGTTGCTCATGGTGCCCGGCGGCGCGACGATCGGGATCGTATCCCTCCTTGTCGGCCGCTACTACGACCGCATGGGAGCACGGGGGCTTGCGATCCCGGGAGCTATCGTCGTCAGTGCCGGATGGTGGTTCATGACGACCTTCACCGAGAACACCTCGATGTGGGTGGTCCTGACCACCTACGTGTTCATCTGCGCCGGACAAGCATTCGCCTGGGTCGCTCTCTTCACCATGTCGCTGGGATCCCTTCCAGGCGCCCTCGCTCCGCACGGCAGCGCCGCGCTCAACACCATCCAGCAGCTCGGTGGCGCGGCCGGCTTGGCAGTACTCATCGCGGTTCTCAGCTCGAACGCCGACGGCGCCGACGCCACTTCCATCGCAAATGGTGCACGCGCTGCCTTCACAGTCGGCGCTGTTATCGCAGTCGTCGCCCTCGTGACCACGGCATTCCTTCCGCGACACACGCGCAACGAGGTCGTCTCGGCCTAGTCCCGACTAGCGCAGCCTCGACCGCCGCCAGTTCAGGGGCAGTGAGCAGAGCGCGCAGCGGACGATCTTAGCGGCGGGTTGTGTTCTCTGCCGCAGCCGCGACGACCCCGGATGAAACCCGTTATCCGCCGCGTTGGGACTAATATGCAGCTTCCGCCAATTCCGCTCTCCATTTTGGACCGCGCCAATGCCCGCGACGGGGCAGTGCCGGAGGCTCTCGGCTCAACTCTGCAACGAGCAAAACAAGCCGAGCAGCTCGGCTACCACCGGTTTTGGGTTGCGGAGCATCACGGTGTACCAGGGATTGCCGGTTCCGCTCCAACAGTGTTGATGGCCGTGATCGCCGCGCAAACAGAGCGAATTCGCGTCGGCTCGGGCGGGGTGATGCTGCCGAACCACCAGCCCTTGGTTGTAGCTGAGCAAGCGGCGACTCTCCAGGCAATCTTTCCCGGACGGATCGATTTGGGCATTGGACGTTCCGTTGGCTTTACATCAACAGTACGAAGGGCGCTCCGCCAGGACAGAGATGCAGCTGATCGCTTCGAAGAGGACTTGGCAGAATTGTTGTCCTACCTTAGCGGCAGCGCTGCAATGATCGCCCGCCCGTACGACGGCGGCGCAACCCCACCGTTTGTACTCGCTACAGGCAAAGGCGTGGACATCGCCGCCAGCGCGGGCCTCGCCGTCGTGGTCGGTGGTCCAACTTTCACCGGACCTAGAACAGAACTTGCCCATGTGGTGCTTGACCGCTATCGCAAAAATTTTCGTCCTTCCATGTACTACGCGGAACCATATGTGATTCTCTCCGCGAACGTCGCCGTGGCGGAGACCACCCAAGCGGCCCGGGATGTGCTGATGCCGGAGGCTTGGGCGCTGGCGCAGTCACGCACCCAGGGGCAGTTCCCGCCGCTTGAGCCCACAAAATCTATTCAAGAACAAGCAATGACCCCACGACAACGGAACCTTATAAGCGAGACACTCGACGCGGCGATATATGGAACCGCCAATGACGTGGCGGAGCAACTAAGCGTGTTGCTCGAGGTGCTCAAGGCTGACGAACTTATGGTTACCACCAACACCTTCGACACCGCCACGCTAGCCGATACTGACGGCAGGCTTGCCGCCCTCTTCGGGCTGGGCTGATGCACTTCTCATCGGCCACGTCGGAGCCTTTACCGTCAAGGGTCGCTTGACCCAGGTCTACGGAATTAGCAGAGAGACGGTACCAGTACCTGCGCCAGGCAAAGCCAGCCTAGAGTCCTGACCCTTCCTCATATATGGCCAGACCAGCTGTGAATTCAGACCGTGCCTGCATGGTCCTTTGGTGGGTTCCTGGATCAGGTTCCCATTCCCAGGTGTGCTCCGCCTGCCACATCGAGGGATACGCCGGTGATGTAGCGGTTGTCCGGGTCGGCGAGGAAAAGGATGGCGCGGGCGACTTCGTCTGGTTCGGCGAACCGGCGCATGGGAAGCTGGGCGGCGCGCTTGGCCCGGTTGGCGGCTGCATCCGGGCCCGAGTCCTTTGCGAATTGTGCCCACATGGGAGTGTTTACCGGGCCGGGCGCGATGGCGTTGACCGAGATGCCGTTGGGGCCGAGCAGCTCGGCAAAGGACCACATGATGTGGAGCACTGCGAGTTTGCTTGGGGGACAGCTCTAAATTCCAAGCTGACATGTGGCAGCCTGGGTCCGCCCAGGCGTTTTGGCCTCCACACGCGCAGGCCAAAGACTGCCCCCAACTCACACCTTGAAGTACTTCGCCTCCGGGTGGTGGAACACGAACGCGTCGGTGGACTGTTCGGGGTGCAGCATCAGCTCGTCGCTGAGGATCACGCCCATCCGCTCGGGCTTCAGCAGCTCCGTCACCTTCCGGCGGTCCTCCATGTCCGGGCACGCCGGGTAGCCGAGGGAGAACCGGGCACCGCGGTAGTCGAGCTTGAAATACCCTGCCGTGTCCTTCGGCTCCTCAGCCCCGAACCCCAGCTCCTTGCGGATCCGCGCGTGCCAGAACTCCGCAAGCGCCTCGGTGAGCTGCATGACCAGGCCGTTGAGCTCGTAGTAGTCGCGGTACTGGTTGGCGGCGAACATCTTGGACGTGAACTCTTCGATCTTCGAGCCGGCGGTCACCAGCTGGACCGGCAGCACGTCGATTTGTCCCGACTCGCGCGACTTCACAAAGTCGGCCAGGCACAGGTGCCGGTCGCGGCGCTGGCGCGGGAAATCGAAGCGCAGCCGGTCGGTGCCGATCGGACCGCCTGAACCACCATCCGGGGCGAGGAGACCCGCGGCGCCCAGGACGCCGTCGTGATCCTCCCCGTGGTGGAGCACCACCACCTGTCCCCCTTCGGAGACCACCGGGAAGTAGCCGTAGGCGACGGACGCGTCGAGCATTCCCTCGGCGAGGATCCGGTCCAGCCAGTACCGCAGGCGTGGCCGGCCCTCAAGTTCCACCAGTTCCTCGTAGGAGGCGCCGTCCTCGCCGCGGCCGGGCTTGAGCCCCCACTGCCCCATGAACGTGGCGCGCTCGTCGAGCAAGGCAGCGTAGTCGTGGAGAGCAACGCCGCGCACGATGCGCGTGCCCCAGAACGGCGGCGCGGGCACGGGGTTGTCGGTTGCGACGTCGGAACGGCCAGGCATCGCCTCCGGCTCGGTCACCGTGAACTTCGCGCCGCCCTTGTGGATGCGCTTCTTCAGCGGCGGCAGGCCGACGTCGTCCGGTGACTCGCCGCGGGCAACACGCACCAGCGGTTCCATGAGGGCGAGCCCCTCGAAGGCGTCCTTGGCGTACCGGACCACGCCATCAAACTGCTCCGCCAGGTCCTGCTCCACGTAGGCGCGGGTCAGGGCAGCGCCGCCGAGGATGATGGGCCACTTCTTCGCCAGCCCGCGGGACTGCAGCTCGGCGAGGTTCTCCTTCATCACCACGGTGGACTTCACCAGCAGCCCGGACATGCCGATCACGTCGGCGTTGTGCTCCTCGGCCGCGGCCATGATCTCGGCGATCCCCTGCTTGATGCCGATGTTGATGACCTTGTAGCCGTTGTTGGTGAGGATGATGTCCACCAAGTTCTTGCCGATGTCGTGCACGTCGCCGCGCACGGTGGCGATCACCATGGTGCCCTTGCCCGAGGAATCCGACTTCTCCATGTGCGGCTCGAGCAGCGCGACGGCGTTCTTCATCACCTCGGCGGACTGCAGCACGAACGGCAGCTGCATCTCGCCGGCACCGAAGCGCTCGCCCACCACCTTCATGCCTTCGAGCAGGTGGTCGTTGATGATGCCGAGCGGGGTCATGCCCTCGCTGCGGGCGAGGTCCAGGTCCGCTTCGAGGCCCTTGCCTTCGCCGTCGATGATGCGCCGTTCCAGGCGCGCACCGGTGGGCAGGGCCGCGAGTTCCGCGGCGCGCTGGTCCTTGAGTGCTGCGGTGTCGACGCCGGCGAACATGTCCAGCATGATGGCCAGGGGGTCGTACGTGGTGTTGCCGTCGGCGTCGTATTCGCGGCGGTCCCAGACGAGGTCCAGGGCCACCTTGCGCTGTTCCTCGGGCAGTGAGGCGAGCGGCACGATCTTGGCGGCGTCGATGATGCCGCTGGTCAGGCCGGCCTGCACGGCCTCGTGCAGGAACACGGAGTTCAGGACGACGCGCGCTGCCGGGTTCAGGCCGAAGGACACGTTGGAGACGCCGAGCGTGGTGTTGATGCCGGGGTACTTCGCGGTGATCTGGCGGATGGCCTCGATGGTTTCGATGCCGTCCCGGCGGGTCTCCTCCTGGCCGGTGGCGACGGGGAAGGTCAGGCAGTCGACGATGATGTCCTCGACGCGCATCCCCCATTCGCCCACCAGGGCGTCGACGAGGCGCGAGGCGATGGCCACCTTGCCCTCGGTGGTGCGTGCCTGGCCCTCTTCGTTAATGGTCAGGGCGATCACGGCGGTGCCGTGTTCCTTCACTAGCGGCATGATGCGCGCGAAGCGGCTGTCCGGGCCGTCGCCGTCCTCGTAGTTGACGGAGTTGACCACCGGGCGGCCGCCGATGAGTTCGAGACCTGCCTGCAGCACGGGCGGTTCGGTGGAGTCGATGACGAGCGGGAGGGTGGAGGCCGACGCGAAACGTGAGACGACCTCCTTGATGTCGGCCACGCCGTCACGCCCCACGTAGTCGATGCAGACGTCCAGCAGGTGCGCGCCGACGCGGACCTGCTCGCGGGCGATGTCCACGCAGTCGTCCCAACGCTCTTCAAGCATGGCCTGGCGGAACGCCTTCGAACCGTTGGCGTTGGTGCGCTCACCGATGGCGAGGTAGGCGGAATCCTGGTCGAACGGCACGTGGTGGTAGAGGGAGGCGATGCCTGCTTCCCGCTCGGTGGGGGTGCGGGCGGGCTGTGTCTTGCCATCCCCGGTGGTGGCCACGGCTTTGTTGCGGAAGGGCGCAAGGCGTTCGACGACGGCGGCCATGTGCTCCGGCGTCGTACCGCAGCAGCCGCCCACCAGGCCCAGGCCGAATTCGCGCACGAACTGCTCGTGCGCGGTGGCGAGTTCGGTGGGTGAGAGCGGGTAGTGCGCGCCGTTGGGGCCAAGGACGGGGAGGCCGGCGTTGGGCATGCAGGCGATGGCGACGGAGGACTGCTTGGAGAGGTGGCGCAGGTGCTCGCTCATCTCGTCCGGTCCGGTGGCGCAGTTCAGGCCGATGGCGTCGACGCCGAGCGGCTCGAGGGCGGTGAGCGCGGCGCCGATTTCGGAGCCCATGAGCATGGTGCCGGTGGTCTCGACGGTCACCTCGACGAAGATGGGGAGCCGGATGCCGCGGGTGACGATGGCCTGCTTGCAGCCGTTGACGGCGGCTTTGGTCTGCAGGAGGTCCTGGCTGGTTTCGATGAGGAACGCGTCAGCGCCGCCGTCGATGAGGCCCTCGGCCTGCAGGGCGAAGGTCTGCTTGAGGTAGTCATAGGTGGTGTGGCCGAGGCTGGGGAGTTTGGTGCCGGGGCCCATGGAGCCGAGGACCCAGCGCATGCGGCCGTCTGTTTTTTCTGCCGCTTCTGCACGGTCGCGGGCGATCTCGGCGCCCTTGCGGGCGAGCTCTTCGATCCGGTCGTCGATGCCGTAGTCGGAGAGGTTGGACCAGTTGGCGCCGAAGGTGTTGGTTTCGACGGCGTCGATGCCCGTGGCGAAATAGGCGTCGTGGATGTCGGCGAGGACATCAGGGCGCGTGTCGTTGAGGATCTCGTTGCAGCCTTCGAGGCCCTGGAAGTCTTCCTCGAGCGATAGGTCGCGGCCCTGCAGCATGGTACCCATCGCGCCGTCGGCAATGACGACCCGGTGGTTCACGGCATCCAGCAGCTCCTGCGCACGGGCAGGGCGGGGCACGGACTCAATATCAAGCGCAAAACGAGGCATCTAAACAGGTTAAGGGCGACACGCCGAAACATTGCTTCCTGTGTCCGTGTACTACGTCGGGGGTCCGCTTTCACTGTCCTCAGCGATCGACACGATCCGGGCCAAGGATGGCCGTGACCGTCGGCTCAGATGGCGTAATGGGGGGTGCTGACGGCTGCCGCCGTCAGTTGGCGGAGCCCGCCTGCTGCTGTGTGATGGCCACATCCTCAGGAGCCTCAGGCTGAAGTTCCGCTTTCTCGATGTCCTTGGGGCTCTGTCGTCGCGCCTCGATTCCCTGGGCTACGTGCAGGATCGTATCTTCGACAGTTTCCCCGATGGCTTTGGGGACTGAAGCTACCCCTTCGGCGACGGCAGCGGCGGAGTTCACCACGACACCCCCAGCTTTTTGGCCAAGGCGGATCACGGATTCGTGCCAGTGCGTACGCTCGATCGACGCTGGCTCCGGCATATCGAAGGACGAGCTAAAGACCCGCAATAGTCGCTGCATCTCCTCAGCGGCAGTGTAAAGCTTTGGCATTTCCAGGGGGTTCGTAATGCGGGTAAAGCTATCGACATCCACAGCTTTTGAAATAGCGTCTGACAAGTTTTGGATTGCCGTGCTAGTGGCGGTCATGCGCTGCTCGCGCGCCTTGGCGATATGCCGGTCATGAGCCGGGGAGTCTGACCCATCCTGCACACTTCGGACAGCCTCAAGGGCGTCCATGCGAACCATGTTTGTCAGAGCCACGGCTGCAATGACCAGCCAGTGCTTCAGCTCCCCCCTTGCAGCAGTCTCAGCGTTATTGACTCGCTTGCCGAAGTTTTTGACGGTAAGACTGTCGGCAATGGTATTCAGGTGGTTCAGGGCGACGGCGTGAGCCTGGGCAAGAGCCGCCGCCTGCCCCGACACCTGGTCCCAGAGAGCATCGTTCAGCCGCCCCGTCTCCTCGAAGTATCCAAATGCCTTGTCTAGGACGTGGGTCGTGCCCTGTACGCTGCCGAGCGCTTCGTCACGGTTATCCCGGACAATTGTGTCCAGCTTCGCGTCCACAGCCTGAACAAGCGTATCGAGGTCTTTGAGGGCCACACGGATCGCCAAAGTCGCGGCCATGAGCTGCACGTTCGCGGCCGCGGCAGGGTTGACTGGAGAAGAGCTCACCAGTTCGATGATCGTGTCAATCCTCCCATCTGACTGTCGTAGCACCCCGCTGACAATCCCGAGCTTTTCCTCGGTGGAACCGACGAGTTCCAGGAATCGAGCGTAGGACTCGGGAGTCATGTGGAAGGAGTTGCCCGGGATATTTGCCGACATTGCCATCGCAACCGCCCCAGCCAGGCCGGCGAGGAGATCAGCCACCCCTGACCCCAAGTTGGCACGGTCCTCTGGCTTGACATCCAACTTCCGGAAAAGCTCCGCAATGGCTGACGGATCGCCCGCCACCAAGGCATTCTTGCCGTCAACATACAGGGAAAGCTCGTGGTCGTTGTCACTCATTTGAACATCTTCACACATCCTTCCGCCGCAGCACGGCGAAGCGATCTCGGACTCTACATAACCCATCGATCACCCACCTAGCCACCCTCGCCAATACAATGCAATGGCAAGTACGTGCGTGATCGATTGAACGCTGCACGGCAATGGGGGCGCCGACGGCGTGATCGGCTAAAGTCAGCGCACCCACTGCCCGCGGCACAGAAAGTGGGAACAGTGGCCGGCAACAACAACGCCAACTTGGTGTGGAGCATCGCGAATATTCTGCGGGGCACCTACAAACCGGCCCAGTACGGCTCAGTGGTCCTCCCCTTCACCATCCTCCGCCGCCTCGACGGCGTCCTCGAGAAAACCAAGGACGCCGTCCTGCAGGAGGCTGAGGCAAAGAAGGATCTGAACATTCCGCTCGACACCTTCCTGCAGAAGGCCTCGGGCCACAGCTTCTTCAACACCTCCAAGTTCAACTTCGCCAAGCTCCTGGACGATCCCACAAACATCAAGGCGAACATCCTCAATTACGTTCAAGGCTTCTCGGAGAACACCCGCGACATCTTCGAGCGCTTCGAGTTTTACAAGACGCTCGAGAAGCTGGACGGCTCGGACCTGCTCTACCACGTCACAAAGGACTTCGCGGCGATCGACCTCCACCCGGAGACCATCAGCAACATCGAGATGGGCCTCATGTTCGAGGAGCTCATCCGCCGCTTCGCCGAAGCTTCCAACGAGACCGCCGGTGAGCACTTCACACCGCGCGAGGTCATCCAGCTCATGGTCCAGCTCCTGCTGAATTACGACGACGACGTCCTCACCAAAGAGGGCATCGTCCGGTCCATCTATGACCCCACCGCCGGAACTGGCGGCATGCTCACGGTCGCCCAGGAACACCTGCACGCACTGAACCCGAGCGCCTCGCTCGTCGCCTACGGGCAGGAAATCAACGACGAGTCCTACGCCATCTGCAAGTCGGACCTGCTGATCAAGGGCCAGGACATCTCCAAGATCTCCGTTGGTGACACCCTCGCCAATGATCAGAACATCGGCCAGCAGTTCGACTTCATGCTCTCCAACCCGCCTTTCGGTGTGGAGTGGAAAAAGATCCAGCCGCAGGTCCAGAAGGAGCACGAGCTCCACGGCTTCGAGGGCCGGTTCGGCCCGGGCCTGCCCCGCGTCAGCGACGGCTCGCTGCTGTTCCTGCTGCACCTGGTCCGCAAGATGCGCCCCGCGCACGACGGCGGCTCCCGCATCGGCATCGTCCTCAACGGCTCGCCACTTTTCACCGGCGGCGCCGGCTCAGGCGAGTCCGAGATCCGCAAGTACCTGATCGAGAACGATCTCGTAGAGGCCATCATCGCGCTGCCCACGGACATGTTTTACAACACCGGCATCGCCACCTACATCTGGATCCTCTCGAACAGCAAGAAACAGAAGCACCCGGAGCGCATCGGCAAGATCCAGCTCATCAACGGGGTCGATTTTTTCCAGAAAATGCGCAAGAGCCTCGGTTCAAAGCGCAAGGAACTCGGCGCCAAGGACATCGCGAGCATCGTCAACCTCTATGGTGAATTCGAGGACAACGGCGAAACCTCCAAGATCTTCAACAACCAGGACTTCGGCTACTCCACCATCACGGTGGAACGGCCGCTAAAACTCAACTTCGCCTGTTCCCCCGAGCGTATTGACGCGGTGCTGGCGCAGAAGCCGATTGAAAAGCTGTCCGACGACGACCGGCAGCTTCTGGAGAAGGCTCTCACCCGAGTGGGTGAAGGCGATGACAAGCTCTGGAAGAACCGCGAAACGTTCCTCAAGGTCCTCAAGCCAACGCTGGCAAGTAATGACCTAAAGCTTGGTGCTCCTGTTCTCAAAGTTATTCTGGCCGCTCTTTCCGAACGTGACGAGACCGCCGACGTCTGTAACGGCCCGAAAGGAGTGCCCGAACCCGACGTGGATCTCCGCGACGCCGAGAACGTGCCGCTGGGCGAGGACATCCAGACCTACTTCGAACGCGAGGTCCTCCCCCACATCCCCGACGCCTGGATCGACGAAACCAAGACCAAGGTCGGCTACGAGATTCCGTTTACCCGGCACTTTTACAAGTACGTCACACCTCGTGCGCTGGACGAAATCGACGCCGACCTCAACAAGCTGATCTCCGAAATCACGAAGCTCCTAGCCGAGGTCGAGAAGTGACCAAGCTGAAGCCGTACGACGGATACCAGGAGTCCGGTATTGAGTGGGTAGGACCTATTCCGGCGGGGTGGGAAACCCGTCCTCTGTTCGCAGTAGCTCGGGAGAATACCGCGTCGAACAAGGCTGGCGCCGAGTCGAATCTTTTGTCCCTCAGTTATGGGCGAATTGTGCGCAAAAATATTGCGGGCAATCACGGACTCTTGCCGGCGTCCTTCGACACGTACCAAGTTATTCGCCACAATGACATCGTTCTTAGACTTACTGACCTTCAGAACGATAAGCGAAGCCTGCGCTCCGCAATTTCGCCCGAACGAGGCATCATCACCTCGGCGTACCTTGCAGTTACTCCCACGAAAATTCGTCCCAAGTTCCTCAGCTATTTGCTACGGGCCTACGACCTTCAGAAAGTGTTCTACTCGATGGGCGGCGGCCTGCGGCAGTCGATGAAGTTCTCCGACATGAAGTGGCTCCCGGTCATCCTTCCGCCCGAGTCCACCCAACGGGAAGTCATCGCTTATCTCGACCGCGAAACGGCGCAGGTCGATGAGCTGATAAGCAAGCAGGAGCGGCTCATCGAACTGCTCGCCGAGAAGCGCCAGGCCATCATCACCCACGCAGTGACCAAAGGTCTCGACTCTACCGTCCCGACCAGACCCTCCGGCATCGCTTGGCAGGGGTCTGTTCCCGAGCACTGGACAGTGCAACCGCTCAAGAATCTGATGCGAATGCAGACTGGCGTTACGCTCGGCAAGGATTTCTCCGAGATCGAGACCGAGACGTACGCGTACCTGCGAGTGGCTAACGTCCAAATTGGTTACGTAGACCTGAACGATGTCAAAGAAATCGACCTACCGTCAGAGATCGCGGCCTCTTCTATGCTGCGGCAGGGCGATGTGCTCATGACCGAGGGCGGCGATCGAGACAAGCTCGCCCGCGGGTGCATCTGGCATGGATCAATCAGCCCGTGTGTTCACCAGAACCACATCTTCGCGGTTCGCACCGGTCCTCATCTACTCAACAGTTTCTTGGTCCTGGTGTTGGACGCAGACCCCGCGCGCACTTATTTTTACCTGACGGGAAAACAGTCGACCAACCTCGCATCCACTAACTCGACCACCGTCAAAAACTTCAGGTTCGGTGTCCCGCCGATCAGCGAGCAGCTTCGAATTGTCGAGCACCTGAAGAGCGAAACGCTCCGGATGGACGAGCTCTCGGAGAAAGCCCACGCGGTCATCTCGACGCTCAAGGAGCGTCGAGCCGCCCTTATTTCCGCTGCCGTGACTGGCAAGGTAGACGTCGGGAGCAGCTAGATGGACGGACAGTCCATAGCCAACCTGATTACCGCCCTGGGTGTCGTTGCGTCGATCGTCCTCGGAGCCCTGAACATGCGCAGCCAGCAGAAGCTGGCCCAAGCAGCAGCTGATCGCGCCGAAGCCGCCGGCCGAGTCAGTGCCGACAATACGGAGAAGGTAATTTCTGCGCTAGAGAAAATGGCCGAAACCGCAGAGATTCTTGTCAAGCAGCCACGCAGCGGCGTTCTTCCTCCCGCGCCTGCCAAACGAGCCAGATGGCGACTCGAGCACTTCAAGGGCGACACGTACCAGCTGACCAATATTGGCAACGCTACTGCAGCGAACTTCGAAATCGGCGCTCACGAGTCCCTTATTTTCCGAGGACCGGAGTCGCCCATCGTTCTGCGTCCAGACGAGGCTGCTACTTTCCTTGCTGCGGCCTCCCTGGCCACGCATGACAAGACGATTACCGTCCGATGGAATGCGGAGGATGGAACAACGACGGACTGGAAATACCCGCTGCCTCCGAAGCCTTAGTCCAAGGAGCATAGTTCGATTGCCAACAGATCATGTGTGACAGCATCATTCGCACAACAGCTTAGAAGACAACCGAAGGACGAACATTCGGCTCACTAGAGAATGTTCCCTTCGTTTTCATCGCAGTTCAGGGGGGAAAGTGTATGGCGCAGCATAATGAAGTGACCTTCGAGGATGAGATCTGTCAGGCCCTCGTCGCCGAGGGATGGATTTACGAACCACACCGTAAGGCCGCCGATCTCTACGACGCCGGCAGGGCCCTGGTCCCCGAGGACGTTTTCGCATGGCTCGCGGATACCCAGCCGGAGCAGCTGGCCAAGGTTGTGAAACCGACTGACTCTCCCGCGGAGCACGAGGTCGCCAGGATCCTGCTTCTGGACCGGCTGTGCAAGGTCCTGGACAAGACCGCGGCCAAGGAAGCCGGCATGCTCGCGGTGCTGCGCACCGGCTTCAAGGACGTCGCCGCGAAGTTCGAGATGTGCCAGTTCAAGCCGGCCATGGGCCTGAACCCGGAGACGCTGGACCGCTACCAAAAGGTGCGTCTGCGCGTCATACGGCAGGTCCACTACTCCACTGTGGACACCCTGAAGAGCATCGATCTGGTCTTGTTCGTCAACGGCCTGCCGGTGGCGACCATAGAGCTTAAGACGGACTTCACACAGACCATCAATGACGCCGTCGAGCAGTACCGCAAAGACCGGCTGCCGCGGAACGCCAGGAACAAGGACGAGCCGCTCCTGTCTTTCGGGCGCCGCGCCCTGGTGCACTTCGCCGTCAGCAACGACGAAATCCAGATGACCACCGAGCTCAAGGGCAAGGACACCTATTTCCTGCCCTTCAACCTTGGCCATGACGGCCAAGCCGGTAACCCGGTTAACCCCAAGGGTTCAGCCACCAGCTACCTCTGGGAACAGGTCCTGCAGCGCGACACCTGGCTGAACATCATCGGCAAGTTCCTTCACCTGCAGGTCAGCGACAAGACCAACCCGGTTACCGGCGAGCGGGAAGTCCGTAAATCCCTGCTGTTCCCCCGCTACCACCAGTGGGATGTGGTCAACAAGCTCGTCGACACGGCCCGCGCCGAAGGTCCCGGCCACCGCTACCTGGTCCAGCACTCCGCTGGGTCCGGTAAAACCAACTCGATAGCCTGGACCGCTCATCAGCTCAGCTCGCTGCACGGGGCCGACAACCAGAAGATTTTCGACACCGTCATCGTCGTGACGGACCGGACAGTCCTGGACGCCCAGCTGCAGGACGCGATCTACCAGATCGAGCACAAGTCGGGCGTCGTGGTTCCGATCCGGGGCAACGCCGGCTCGAAGTCCGCCGAACTTACCGCCGCTCTGGCGGCACGGACACCGATCATCATCGTCACCATCCAGACCTTCCCGTTCGCACTGAAGGCCATCGCCGAATCCCAGGCCCTGAATGGCCGGAACTTCGCCATCATTGCGGATGAGGCGCACTCCTCGCAGACCGGTTCCACTGCGAACAAGCTCAAGAAAGTCCTCTCCGCCGAAGAACTGGCGGACGTGAACGACGGCGGCGAGTTCGACGTAGAAAGCTATCTGGCAGCCGAAATGGCTGAGCGCGCCGATGCCAAGAACATCAGTTACTTCGCCTTCACCGCCACCCCCAAGGCCAAGACGCTTGAACTGTTCGGACGCAAGGGCCCGGACGGGCTGCCGCAACCATTCCATCTGTACTCCATGCAGCAGGCCATCGAGGAGCGCTTCATCCTCGATGTGCTGCAGAACTACACCAGCTACAAAGTGGCGTACCGGCTCACCCACGAGGGCCGGGACTATGAGTCAGACGACGCCCAGGTGGAGAAATCCGAAGCGCTGAAATCCCTGATGAACTGGGTGAAGCTGCATCCGTACAACATCAGCCAAAAAGTCCAAGTGATCGTTGAGCATTTCCGCGCGAACGTCGGCTGGCGGCTGGACGGCAAGGCCAAGGCGATGGTGGTCACCGGCTCCCGCAAGGAAGCCGTCCGGTACAAGCTCGCCATCGACAAATACATTCTCGACGCCGGCTATTCGGGTTTGGGCACGATGGTCGCCTTCTCTGGCGAAGTGAACGACAACGAATCCGGACCTGAAGCGTTTACCGAGCTCAACATGAACCCCGGGCTCAAGGGGCGCACACTTCCCGAGGCGTTCTCCACCGACGAGTACAAAATCATGCTGGTGGCCAACAAGTTCCAGACCGGCTTCGACCAGCCGCTGCTCGTGGCCATGTACGTGGACAAGAAGCTTTCCGGTGTCTCCGCCGTGCAGACGCTCTCCCGGCTGAACCGCACGGCCGTGGGCAAGGACCAGACGTTTGTGCTGGATTTCGTCAACGACCCGGATGAAATCCTGGCGTCCTTCCAGCCATACTTCCGCGAGGCCGCCCTAGAGGGCGTTTCCGATCCGAACGTGGTGCACGATCTGCAGGCCAAGCTCGATGCCGCCCAGGTTTACCTGGAGTCAGAGGTTGACGGGCTGGTGAAGTCCTATGTCCTCGAGGAAGGCAACAACGCGCTCTCCGGCTGGGTGGCTCCGGCGAAATCGCGCTTCAACACCCGATACAACGCCGCGGTCGCGGAGGGCAACAAGGCCGCCCAGGACGAGCTGGACCTGTTCCGGAAGGATCTCGGCTCGTTTGTCCGCGCCTATGATTTCCTCTCCCAGATCGTCGACTTCGCTGATACGGACCTGGAGAAGCGCTCGATCTACTACAAACATCTCCTTCCGGTGCTCCGCGTGAACGACGCGAAGGTGGCACTGGACCTCTCCGGGGTGGTGCTCGCCAAATACGCGCTCAAGGACAAGGGACAGGCCCAGCTGCAGCTCTCCGGCGAGGATGCGCTTTTGAAACCGCCCACAGAGGTGGGCACCGGACAGGCGAAGGACCCGGTTCTCGCGACGTGGGAGGAGATCATCCAGCAGGCAAACCTTCCATTCGAAGGCGAGGAACTGGACGCTGTAACCCACTTTGTCGAGGGAGTGCGCAGGGAGCTAGTGAAGAACGAGACGCTTCAGAAACAGGCGCAGAACAACTCACGGAACCACTTCGGCAGCAGCCCGCATCTGGTAAAGGCCGTCACGGACGCGGTCTCGAACTCGATGGACAGCCACTACAACCTGAGCCTCCAGGCGCTCGGCGACAAGACAAAGATGCACGCGCTCCTGAAAATGCTTAGTGAATTGGTCTACGAGGAATTGCAGGGGTCCAAGACACCCTGAAAGCCCTCCCACTACCGGCAAAGGTGATCGTCTTGAACGGAAGGAAAGCTCTTTAGCGGGAGAAGTGGTCTGCAGGAGGTCCTGGCTGGTTTCGATGAGGAAGGCGTCCGCGCCGCCGTCGATGAGGCCCTCGGCCTGCAGGGCGAAGGTCTGCTTGAGGCAGTCGTAGGTGGTGTGGGCGAGGCCGGGGAGCGTGGTGACGGGCCCCATGGAGCCGAGGACCCAGCGCATGCGGCCGTCTGTTTTTTCTGCCGCTTCGGCGCGTTCGCGGGCGATCGATCCGGTCGTGCGACGCGTAGTCGGCGAGGTTGGACCAGTTAGCGCCAAGGTGTTGGTTTCCACAGTGACGCTGCCCACGGCGAAGCTGTTAGTCGAACGCGGTATCAAGCTAAAGGAAGCAAACGACAACGCAACAGCTATAGGAGGCCTGTTCCCCTTACCAAACCCGGCGGTGGCTCCATGAGTGGTACGCCGCTTAGCAGCTATCGAAGCGGGACGCCTGGACCAACGCAACGAGAGGTGCCATGAGCGAGGTCGGATCCGCAGTTGACGATACCTCCCTGCTGGCCTTGGTCGAATGACCCATTGGCCCGATCTGTTTCCTGATTGATGACAGGAGACCCGTCGCTGAGTCGCAAATTCGGCTTTTAGCTGAAGGAGCGATTTTATTGGACGCACCCCACGACAATATAAGCAATATCAATGCGGAGAATGTGGTGTTCGATGACTAGGTACTCTCAGTTTAAACAAACGGTCCGGCGATACGCCCCATCGGTCTTACTGCCTGCGGTTGCCGCACGTACCTCACAAATTGCTGGCCAGGCGCTATTGACGGGATCTCTCACCACGTCCGGACTTAAGACAACTGTTGCTTACAGCGCAGTAGCCCGCCTCAGCCTGCTCTTCGGCAATGAATATCGTTACAACCTTCCGGATGCCGATGGTCTAGAAAAACTGGTGGATCTCTTTTGGGAAGCCTCAGATCCAGTAGATGCTGGCGATTATGATGTCTGGGCGCTGGTGGAAGCATTCATGTACGAGCAATTCAGATACCAGTATCCAGTGAGCGACGAGCTGACGCGCAGTTACCTGATGCTATGCGAGACGGAAGTTGAGGAAGCCCTCTCGCAACCCGATCCTTTGGCCTGGACCGAGCTCTTGGGCGCTTCGATCCAAGAAGCATTCAGTGCCTCATTTATGTTCTACGTCAGCGCTCTCCACGGCGGAGGACTCGTTGACCCCACGTTCCTAGAAGCAGACGGTTACAAGAAGTTCGAGTCATCAGTGCCAAGAACATCGGCCCAAAATGTACTTCGCACTCTGACCGCCACAATCGATGAGGCTAAAAAAGATTGGTCCGAGGCCTCCAGCAGGGCTGAGATACCGCTTGCATTGGAACGCTTCGCTTACAGCCCTCTTTCTAAGACACCAATAATCGATTTAGGTACTCTGGGACAAATAGCACCTCAACCTGACTTCATCATCAGGGCAATGCATCCCGAAAACTTGTATTACCGAGGGATGAGAAAATGGGCCGATAAGGATTTTGGTAAAGCCTATGGGGCTCGAGTTGAGGCGTACACGGGTCTCCAGCTTAAGCACACCGGTAAACTCCACGTGGAGCCAGAGTTCACATATCCTACATCTTCAGGTGACGCCCGGTCCTCAGACTGGTTCGTTATTACCCCTACTGCAACAATACTAATAGAATGTAAATCGGCACGCATGGCATTAGCTGCGAAGACTGGAGCTGAACCCTTTCCCAAGGTCTTCGAAGAGCACCTAGTTAAGGCATACAAGCAACTGAACCGAAATGCTGGTGAAATTACCGAAAAAAACCTTCACTTTGCGCATATCCCGAGTGATCGACCGATCATAGGATTGATAGTCACGGCAGAGCCCCTATATCGTGCCAACGACCCGAGTATTGTTCAAAAATTTCCGAAGCCGAAGATCCCGATCCTCACGCTGTCCCTTCGAGATATCGAAAATGTCGCTACTCTGGAACCAGACGAAGTGGGACGCGCGCTTATGATAGTCGCGAATGACACCTCGAGCCCAAGCTGGAACGTTTCTCAGGCGATTCTGGATGCGATCGGTTTGAAATCGTTTCCCACTAATAGCCTAATTTCAGATACCTTCGAAAAGGTCTTCCTGCCGATATCTGACTCCGATTAGCCTGCGGCCAAAGGTAAGTGATTCGGTTTCCATGCGAGCAGCTCGTGAGATCCCCGCGCTAGTCAGCTCGACTCCGGGAGCAGTAGATCGTTCTGCCGATTCGAACGTTGACCGGAAGGACTTCCTATGGGTCGAGATCAGACAGACCCTCTTCCGCAGCAAGGTCTCCTGATCCCGGAAGGCCGACCCGGGGCCGCCGGCGCCATGCGGAATCTGAGGCCCCTCTTTTGAGTTTTTACTCATCGTTGAGCAGCGTGGGACGCCGTTTGGGTCCAGCTCTGTGCCAGACTTCAGCGTCTCCGGCACGGCTGGAAAACTATGGCGAGCTACGGTTGTTGCTGTTTATAGGGTCAGGTTAAGCAGATAGATAGCCGCTTCAGCTCCATCCTGTGTGGGGAAATAATCCCAGGTGATTAAGCGAGTAGCATGCATGCTCATAGTTCCTTGAGGCCCAGTCCAGATAGAGTAAACGAATGATGAGTGTGGCCAAGGCATGAAGGTACTACTGGATGCCAACATCGTTATTGCCATTGAAGGCGACACTAACCGGCAGCACGTTAATTCCGTACTCGCTGCCTCATTGCATCGTTTAATTCTTGCTGCGGATGGTACGCCCTGCATCATCGAGAATGTTCGCGACGATTTCGTCCGCACGACTGACACGGAGCTTCGGGCTAGACGGCTCCGGGAAATATCGAAATATTTAGCCCTAGCCCGCCTGAGTATTGGACGTGTTTTCGCCGAGAAGGCTGGTTACAGGTGGCCCTTGGCGCCCAATGACAAGGTTGACGCAGCCCATCTGCTTGCCGTTGATCGCAATGCTGTGACGTGGCTGGTTACCGAAGATCGAGGCATCCACCGCAGGGCCCAGAATCTCGGACTGGCAGACAGGGTAATGTTTCTGGCTGACGCTGTTGTCAGTCTCAAGGCTCTCATCTTCGAGCCCATCGAACACTATGCGGTCGAGAGCGTGAGTCCCCACCAACTCGACCTGTCCGATCCAATTTTTGATTCCTTGCGAGTCGGCTACCCGGGCTTTGATGCCTGGTGGCAAAGCAAAGTGGTGGCTGAAAATCGACATTGTCTCGTTTTGGGCTCAACGGAACGGGTTTCAGGCTTTGCGGTTCTGAAGACTGATTCGCCAGATGTCGGCGGTCTGCCCGGCCGAGTCTTAAAGATTTGCACATTCAAAATTTCAGATACTGCCATCGGCGCCAAACGCGGTGAGCTCCTGCTTGGAGCCGTCATCGAACATGCGCGGTCTAACGCCTACAACTCGTGCTTCGTCGAGGTTCAGGAGCACCACGGTCCATTGATTGCGCTTCTGCGAGAGTTCGGTTTCTACGCGCTCGGTGAGAAGTCTCCTGGTGAGCAGGTGTTCGGGAAGATTCTCACGCCCCACTTAGACGTTGAAACATGTGACCATCCGCTTGAATACAATCGGAAGTACGGGCCAGGTGCGATGCTAGTTAGGCGGGCATATCTCATACCCGTTATACCGATCTGGCATGAAATGCTGTTCCCGGCAACGAGTCCTCAACCTAGCCTTTTTGACCAGACCTACGGCAACGCCGTGCGCAAGGTCTACCTCTGCCACTCAAACATCAACAAATTGTCGCCTGGTGACGCCCTCTTCTTCCTCAGGACTCATTCTAAACAGGCGATTCACGCCGTGGGGGTGTTGGAAGCGACGCTTCGGACCAGTGATGTTGATCAGGTAGTAGCTTTCGCTGGCACACGGACAGTATTCTCCCGCGCTGAAATCGAAGGCATGTGTGACCGGCCCGTCTTGGCGATCCGGTTCCGTCTGAATGCCATACTGGAGAGGCCTCATAGTGTGGGCGAGCTCCAGGAACTAGGTGTACTCAAGAGGTCGCCGCAGTCCATAGCCGAATTGAGAAGCGAGAGGGGGAAGCAGTGGGCCCGTGCCGTCGTGGAAGAGTAGCTTTGATGTCTATTCACCCAGAGTTTGCTCAAGCCATCATCGATGGGCGAAAAACGGTCGAGTTTCGGAAGCGGCCTGTCGCTCCTGATGTAAGCCACATCCTAATTTATGCGACGATGCCAGTAGGAGCGCTTGTTGGCTGGTTCGCTGTCGAAGGCCAGTTGACGACCGAGCCTAGAAATCTCTGGAAGAAATTTTCGGAAAATGGCGCAATTTCGAGAAGTCGGTTTTTTGAGTACTACAGCAGTGGATCCCTTGGAACAGGAATAAAAGTCGGAGCCGCGGCCAGCTTCGACCGCCCATTGTTACTTTCGCAACTGGAGGGCATTTCTCGACCACCCCAAAGTTTTCAATATCTCTCCGAACAACAGGCCGCCGAATTCTTTGATAGCTATGTTGAATCGAGAGGGTTAGTTACGGCATAGTGCCTATACCTTGTGCTCGCTCCATGAGGTTCACCACCCGGAAAGCGTTGGCAGCTCGAACTGCCAAAGTCAATGGTCTTGTCAAGCGTACTTCGATTGCGCTTCTGGAACCATAGCGACTGATTTCGAAGGCGGTGAAGGATCTTATTTTGCCTACTAGCCCGAAAATGGGCAGGCAGTTACACGTCCGCCGCCGGCGCCGCGAACTGGGCCTCGTACAACTCGCATAAGCCCTGCCGGCAGCCAGCGATGAAGCGTGCGTCCCCTGCTCCACGAACCGGCCGGCCTCCATCCCCAGGATGAGGTCGGCTTCGCGGTGGTGGACAGGCGGTGGGTGATGACAAAAGAAGTACGGTCGGACCGCAGGGCACTTATCGCCTTCTGCACCAGCACCGTCGTCCGCGTGTCCACCGACGACGTCGCCTCATCCAGGATCAAAACCGAAGGCCGGGTCAGGAACGCCCGCGCAATCGTTTGCAGCTGCTTCTCACCGGCAGACACGCTGGAGCCCTCGTCCTCCAGAAGCGTGTCGTACCCGTCCGGCAGTGACCGCACGAACGGTCCACGTACGTGGCCCGGGCCGCCTCAAAAATTTCAGATTCAGTCGCCTTAGGCCGCCCATACGCGGTGTTGTCCCGGATCGTCCCCGCGAACAGCCACGTATCCTGCAGCACCATCCGCGAGCGCAGCTCGCGGATGGTGCTGCACCGAGGTGACGTCCACTCCGTCGAGGGTTATCCGCCCCGCATCAATCTCATAGAACCGCATCATCAGGTTCACCAGCGTGGTCTTCCCCGCCCCGGTGGGCCCCACAATCGCCACCGTCTGCCCCGGCTCCCCACAATAGGGGGAGGAGAACGGCGCCTTCCGATGAGTAGGGAACCTATTCAGGCAGCCCACCTGGCAGAGCAACGTGTTCAGAAGAGCAAGCACTCTTACTGACTGACCTTCGGGTTCAAAAAGGGTCAGGGCACAGTTCTGTCACATAGTTTTCGACGCAACTTCAACATCTGCCCGGGCCACTTCAACGAACCTGTCTACCTCATCACGGCAGTCCTCGCCCAGACGGTTCAGTTCCTCCCGGTTTGCTACGTCCTTCAGCGCCGTGATTCTGTCCAGAATCTGGCGACCCGACTCACCCAAGTGCTTATCTCCCGTCAGCAGGCGAACGCCGTAGTAGGCAGACCATGCGGAGCTGCGAGCGCGGTGAACTTCATCGTCATCCGTCCACTTTTGCAGTTGATGCTCTTCAAACCACTGATCCATGACGGCCCGGCGGTACTCCATGGCCGTAGTGGCAAAGAGCTTGTAGGCCTCTATTCGCGACTCATGAAGCCTCAAAGAAACAGCCTTCCTGCGATCTAGAACATAGGTCAGGAAGGCACCAAGTAGCACGCCGGCAAGGCCCCCGACTAGGCCGATAGTGGCAGCATCCATCCAGTCAAACTAGCAACAGAATCACGGGTGACAAAGGCTCGCCGAGATCGAATCGATCCGGCGCGCAGCCCTCAACTGATTGGCGATTGGGGCCATCACTGCGTCACAGTGTTAGTTCCTGGTGAGGAGTGTCTGCGCAAGGTCCAGTCTCAACGGGCATGGACGAAATCTAAACCTCCGCCGCAGGAGCCGCGAACTGGGCCTCGTACAGCCGCGCATATGCCCCGCCGGCAGCCAGTAGTGAAGCATGCGTCCCCTGCTCCACGATCTGGCCGGCCTCCATCACCAGGATGAGGTCGGCGTCGCGGATCGTGGACAGGCGGTGCGCGATCACAAAAGAAGTCCGGTCGGACCGGAGTGCACCCATCGCCTTTTGCACCAGGACCTCGGTCCGGGTGTCCACTGAAGAGGTCGCCTCGTCCAGGATCAGCACCGAAGGCCGGGCCAGGAAAGCCCGCGCAATCGTCAGCAGCTGCTTCTCCCCCGCGGACACGTTGGACCCCTCGTCCTCGAGGAGCGTGTCGTACCCGTCGGGCAGCGACCGCACGAACCGGTCCACATACGTCGCCCGCGCGGCCTCCAAAATCTCAGCTTCGGTAGCCCCAGGCCGCCCGTACGCAATGTTGTCCCGGATCGACCCCGCGAACAGCCACGTATCCTGCAGCACCATCCCCATCCGCGAGCGCAGCTCGCGCCGCGGCACTGAGGTGACGTCCACGCCGTCGAGCGTTATCCGCCCCGCATCAATCTCGTAGAACCGCATCATCAGGTTCACCAGCGTCGTCTTGCCCGCCCCGGTGGGCCCCACAATAGCCACCGTCTGCCCCGGCTCCGCCACCATCGACAGCGAGGAAATCAAGGGCTGGTCCGGTGAATACGAGAACGACACATCAGAGAACACCAGCCGCCCCCGCCCAAACACAGGAGAAGCAGAAGCAACAGGCTCAACGGACTCCTCGTCCTCATCCAACAAAGAGAACACCCGCTCGGCGGACGCCACCCCGGACTGCAGGACGTTCGCCATGGATCCCAGCTGCGCCAGCGGCATGGTGAACTGCCGCGAGTACTGGATGAACGCCTGCACGTCGCCCAGCTGCATCGCCCCGGACGCCACCTGCAGCCCGCCCACCACGGCGATCCCCACGTACACCAGGTTCCCGATGAACGTCATGGCCGGCATGATCAGCCCGGAAATGAACTGAGCGCCAAAACTGGCCGAGTACAGCTCCGCGTTCTTCTGCCGGAACCGCTCCCCCACCTCCTGCTGCCGCCCGAACACCTTCACCAGCGCATGCCCGGTGTACGTTTCCTCAATCTGCCCGTTCAGCTCGCCGGTGTGCTTCCACTGCGCCACAAACAGCTTCTGCGAACGTTTGGCGATCAGCGCCGTCAGCCCCAGCGTCAGCGGAATGGTCACCAGCGCGATCAGCGCCAGCGTGGGCGAAAGGATCACCATCATCACCAGCACGCCCACCACGGTCAGCACCGACGTGACCGCCTGGCTGATGGTCTGCTGCAGGCTCTGGGAAATGTTGTCCACGTCGTTCGTGACCCGGCTGAGCAGCTCGCCGCGCTGGATCGAGTCGAAATACCGCAGCGGCAGCCGGTTGATCTTCGCCTCGATCCGCTCCCGCAGCCCGAATACCGTCCGCTGCACCACCCCGTTCAGGACATACGCCTGCACCCACATAAACGCCGACGACAGCACATACAGCACCAGCGCCCACGTCAGCACACTGCCCAGCGCCGCGAAGTCGATCCCCTGCCCCGGCACCAGGTCCATGGCACTGAGCATGTCCGCGCGCTGCCCCTCCCCGGACGCCCGCAGCTGTGCAATCACCTGCTCCTTGCTCACCCCGGCCTGCAGTTCCCGAGACACCACGCCGGCGAAGATCAGGTTGGTGCCCTCCCCCAGCAGCCGCGGCCCGATCACGGACAGCGCCACCCCGGCCACCGCCGTCGCGAACACCAGCAGCAGCCAGGCCCTCTCCGGCCGCAGCGTCCCCATCAGCCGTTTGGCCGACGGCCAGAAGTTCATCGCCTTCTCCGCCGGGACGTTCATCCCCGCGAACGGTCCGCCGCGCCCCGGCCCGCCTGCCGGACGGGGAATGCGGACGACGTCGGCACTTGCCGTTTTGGCCCCCGGCGCGGTTCCGGCGGTGGTTCCGGAAGAGGCGGACGACGGCGGGCGGTGCGGCGTGCTCATACCGTCTCCTCCGCTGCCAGCTGGGAGGAGACGATCTCGCGGTACGTTTCAGATGTCTCCAGCAGCTCGCGGTGCGTTCCGCGCCCCACGATCCTGCCGTCGTCGAGCACCAGGATCTGGTCCGCGTCCACGATGCTGGAAACGCGCTGGGCGATGATCACCAGGGTGGCGCCGGCGGTGCTGCGCTTGAGGGCCTGGCGGAGGCGGGCGTCGGTGCCGGTGTCCAGCGAGGAGAACGAGTCGTCGAAGATGTACAGCTCGGGCCGTTTCACCAGGGCCCGGGCGATGGCCAGCCGCTGCCGCTGCCCGCCCGAGACGTTGGTGCCGCCCTGGCTGATGGGCGCGTCCAGCCCCTCGTCCATCCGCTCCACGAAGTCGCGGGCCTGCGCGATCTCCAGCGCGGTCCAGAGCTCGTCCTCGGTGGCGTCCGGTTTGCCGTAGAGCAGGTTGCTGCGCACGGTGCCGCTGAACAGGTAGGGCCGCTGCGGGACCAGGCCGATGTGCCCCCAGAGCAGGTCCGGGTGCAGCTCGCGGACGTCCATGCCGTTCATCCGCACCGAACCTTCCGTGGCGTCGAACAGCCGGGGCATGAGGTTCACCAGGGTGGTCTTGCCGGCGCCGGTGCTGCCGATGATCGCCGTCGTCTGCCCTGCCCCGGCGGTGAAGCTGATCCCGGTGAGGACCGGCTGGTCGGCACCCGGGTAGGCGAATCCGACGTCGCGCATTTCCAGCTCGCCGCGGCGGCCGTCCTGTTCCGCCGTCGTACTGACCGGATGAAGCGGCGGCCGGACGCTCGACTCCGTCCGCAGCACCTCCCCGATCCGGTCCCCGGACACCGCGGCGCGCGGGATCATCACGGCCATAAACGTGGCCATCATGACGGACATCAGGATCTGCAGCAGGTAGCTCAGGAACGCGATGAGCGTGCCCACCTGCATGGAGCCGTCCTGGATGCGGAACGAGCCGAACCAGATGACGGCCACGGACGAGACGTTCAGGACCAGCATCACCACCGGGAATGCGAGCGCCATGAGCCGGCCGGCGCGCAGTGCGGTGTCCGTGACGTCCTCGTTGGCGCGGGCGAAGCGCTCGGTTTCGATGTCCTCGCGGACGAAGGCGCGCACCACGCGGATGCCGGTGAGCTGCTCGCGGAGGACGCGGTTCACGGTGTCGATCCGCTTCTGCATTTTGCGGAACAGCGGCACCATCCGGACGGTGATCAGGCCGACGCCGATCAACAGCACCGGGACCGCGACGGCGATCAGCCAGGACAGCTGCGCGTCCTGCCGCACCGCCATGATCACCCCGCCGATGCTCAGCATGGGCGCGGTGACCAGCATGGTGGCGGACATGAGGACCAGCTGCTGGACCTGCTGGACGTCGTTGGTGGACCTTGTGATGAGGCTGGGTGCGCCGAATTTGGTGACCTCCTGCTCGGAGAAGTCCCCCACCCTTGTGAAGATGGCGTCCCGGAGGTCCCGGCCCACGCCCATGGCCGCCTTCGCCGCGAAGTACACCGCGATGACCGCGCACACGATCTGCAGCAGGGTGATCCCCAGCATGACGCCGCCGAGGCTGAGGATGTACCCGACGTTGCCCTTGGCCACGCCCTCGTCGATGATGTCCGCGTTCAGGGTGGGCAGGTACAGGGACGCGATGGACTGTGCCAGCTGGAAAACCACGACGGCGGCCAGCAGCTTCCGGTGCGGCCGGACGTATTCAACAAGCAGTTTCCAGAGCATGGGCGGCTCCTGACACAGTGTCCACAAGGGGTGTGGTGCGAAGGTCAGTTTACGTCCGGGGGCTGGGAACGCGGCGGGTGCTGTGGGGCAAGTTTGGCCGGTTACACGGACCAGTACCATCGCCCGTACTAGTAAGTAACCGGTTTCTCATCTACCGTTGAAACATCGGGCGGCTGGGGGGCCGAAACGCAACGATGCGTTTGCATTTGGTAAAAATAATCCCGAGGTCAAGGCCCCGGGGGTTTAGGGGTAAACCATGACCGGAAAATTCGAACTCTTTATTGACGAGCACGCGTCCTACGCGTTCAGGCTCAAGTCTCACGACGGTGCAGTCGTGGCGGTGTCGGGCCCGTACCCAAGCAAGGAATCCGCTGTTCAGGGCATCCGTGATGTGCGTGAATGTGCCGCCACCGGGTTAATCAGCGACCAGTGCAGCTCTTCGAAATCCGTCCACCCTGAGAACGGCTGATTGCGTCCTCGCCCCTTATCAAAACTCCCCGGTATGCAGCGGCCGGGGCGCGCCCGCTGTCCCAATCCGCGCGTCAAAGCGCCGCCTGTACCCCGTTGGCGTCGTTGAGAAGGCAGCCGCAAAGTTCTGCCGGAGGGTGACGGCGTTGCCGAAGCCGCAGTCGGCGGAGATCTGGTCTATTGAAAGATCTGTGGTTTCGAGCAGCCGCCGGGCTGCGTCGAGGCGGCGGGCACGGATCCATGCGGCCGGCGTCGTCCCCGTTGCTGCCCGGAAGGAGCGGACAAAGGTGCGGCGGCTCAGGTGCGCCTGCGCGGCGAGCCGGTCGATGGTCAGGGGTTCAGCCAGGTGGCCCAGGGCCCATTCGAGCAGCCGCGAGACCGGATCATCGGTGGAGCGGTCCGGCACGGGATGCTCAATGTACTGCGCCTGTCCGCCCTCCCGGTGGGGAGCGATGACAAGGCTGCGTGCCACCTGGTTCGCCGCCTCAGCGCCAAGCCGGGCACGCACCAGGTGCAGGCAGGCGTCCAGGGCGGAGGCCGTGCCGGCCGAGGTGAGCACGTCACCGTGATCGATGTACAGCACAGACTGGTCAAGCGGGACATCGGGATGCCTGGCAGCCAGGGACTCGAAAGCCTGCCAATGCGTGACGGCCCGGCGCCCAGCAAGCAACCCCGCGTCCGCCAAAGGAATCGCGCCAAGGCATAACCCCAGAAGTGGCACACCTCGCCCGTGCGCCCCTTGGAGCACCTGGCGCAGTGAGTCGCTGGGGACGCGCCCGTCGTCGAACCATGAGGGCACCACCACCACGTCGGCCTCTTCAGCTGCCCCGGGCCCCTTCACCTCGCCCAGCCGGTAACCCTCAGCTGTTGTAACCTCGCCTGCCTGGTCAGAGAAAAGGAAGGTCTTCCAGTCGGCAAGGCCTTGACGGGCCACCTCGTCAAAAACCATCTGTGGAACAGCGAGGTGAAACATCGTTGCGCCATCGAAGGCGTAGACGGCGATCCTCATTCCAGCGTTCTCCTCTAGCTTGGCCCGATTCCATCGTATATGGGCCTTCGTGCCACTGGTGGCGCCGATAGGCACCGGGAAGACTAGAGAAGTTGCTGATCGGCAGCCTGAAAATCACCACCCGGGAGAAAACAACCATGACCACCCCTCGTCGCGCCCTCATCCTCATCGACGTGCAGCAGCAGTACTTTGGCGGCCCCCTCGAAATCCAGTACCCGCCGCACCAGGAGTCCCTGCCCACGATTGCGCGGGCAGTGGATGCCGCCACCGCCGCGGGCATTCCCGTCGCGGTCATCCAGCACTCTGCCGGCGAAGGTGCACCGGTCTTTGCGCCCGGCACGCCAGGCTTCGAACTGCACCCCGAGATTGAACGCCGCAAAACTGATGCATGGAAGCCGCTGGTTAAGCAGTACGGCTCCGTCTACGCCGGCACGGACCTGGCCGAATGGCTGCGGAAGCACGACGTCGACACGGTCACCTTGGCGGGCTACATGACCAACAACTGCGTGCTCGCTTCCGCCGTGGAGGCGGAGTTCCTTGGCTTCACCACCGAGGTCCTGTCAGACGCTACCGGCGCTATCAACCTCGCCAATGAGGCAGGCTTCGCAGATGCAAAGACGGTGCATACGACACTCCTCACGCTGCTGAACTCGAATTGGGCAGCCGTGGCCGATACTGAAACCTGGACCAGGGCCCTGAACACCGGGCAGATCCTCTCAAGGAGTGACCTTGGCAGCTCCGCAATCGCGGGCGCGGAGCTCGTTCCCCAAGCCTAAACAGCTGCCCGGGCTGCCCAGCTGTCTTCGCCGGGGCGGGAAGCCCGGGAACATCACCAGCACTTCCTTTGTTGCAGCAGGGGAACCAGGCCCAACAATTCTAAGGACTCATTGAATGAAGTGGATTCTCCTCGCCGGTGCAATCCTGAGTGAGGTGACGGCGTCACTCTCCTTGAAAGCGGCCCTGGATAATCCTGCATTCTTCATCGTGGTTGTTCTCGGCTATTCCGCTTCCTTCGGTTTCCTCGCAGCAGTCCTCCGGAAAGGCCTGGGCCTCGGCGTTGCCTACGGTATCTGGGCCGCGTTGGGAGTGACACTCACGGTGCTGCTGGCCGCCCTCATCTTTGGTGAGGCGCTGACCCCGGTGATGATGATCGGCGTCGCCATGGTCATCGCCGGCGTGCTCTGCGTTGAACTCGGATCACACAAAGAACCCGCGGAAGAACCCGCGCAGGAAATGGTCGGCTCATGATGTGGCTGTTGCTGGCGGCGGCAATCCTCACCGAAGTAACCGCCACCCTTTTCCTGCGCGTCGCATCCACCGGTAAGCGGCGCTGGTACATACCTGTCGGCGTCGGGTACTTCCTGGCGTTCACGCTCCTCACCCTGACCCTGGACCAGGGAATGAGCCTCGGAGTGGCGTACGGCATCTGGGCCGCGGCCGGCGTCGCACTGACAGCCCTTGCCAGCCGCGTCTTTTTCAAGGAGACAATCACGCCCGTCATGATGCTCGGGCTGGGGCTCATCATCGGCGGTGTCCTGCTCATCGAGCTGGGCGCGGCGCACTAGGCAGGAAGTGACCGATGCAGATCCACCGGCGCACGGAGGCACGGCACTAACTCAGGTCGATCCGCGGCCGGGCATCTTGCCGCCGGAAACAGGGAGGTGGGCAAAAAAGGCTGCACCCCGGGTTTCCGGGGTGCAGCCTTTAGATTCTGCCGGGGCCCTCTAGCTCCTGGGACCGTAGGACAGTCCGAATCTGTACTCGAAGAGCGGGTTTGCGGTGTCGTTGGGTACGTCGGGCAGCTGCACCTTGACTTCTTCCATGGAGGAAGGAAGCTCAAAGGGCAACCGGCCCTCGGGTTTCGCGCGTCCAAGGATTGTATTGAGCAGGGCTTTGTCCGATACGCCGTAGTTGGCGAGGACGGCATCGGAGTGCTCAAGCACGTTGCCCAGGATCAGCGGCCTGGAGAGGTTCGGCACGGCGATGGTTGGCACCCCGGCGTTGGAGGCGGCAACCAACGCCTGGTAGTCGGCTTCGGAACCCGAGAAGTTGAGATCGGTCAAATCCGAACCTCCGCGGGGGTCCGTCAGCCTGATGACGGCCACGTCGGCGGCGGCGGCATCGCTCACCGGCACGAGTCCTGCGGCTTGCGCCTCCGCAGGATCAACCCCGTAAAGGAACACCTTCTTGCCGGCATTCTTCCTGAGCGGCAGCGTATCCCCAGTGTTCTGCAGCAACGTCAGTGATCGTTCCTGAGTGTCCAGTGCGACGGTCCGGGACGCGGCGCTGCCCACGATTCGATCGGCCGCGGCCGGCTCTACATAGGGGTTTTCAAACAAGCCCAACTGGAACTTCTGCTCCAGGACGCGAACAACGGCCTCCTTCAGCCGTTCCTCGGTCAGCAAACCCTGCTCCACCGCCTGCACGACATATTCGGGCCTGTCACTGCCGCCGATGATGTCCACCCCGGCATTGATGGCGCTGGCATACCGCTCCGGAAGAGTCAGGTCTTCGACGCCCCACGGCATGCCGACGCCGTGGGGTCCCCAGAACGGGGCAGGCGGCTGCAGCGCCTGGCAGCTGGCGGGGCAGTCGTTGGCGATGCCCCAGTCAGAAGTGATAACACCCCTGAATCCGTATTCCCCGCGCAGCAGGTCCTGCAGCAGATACTCGTTGTGACCTGCCCCGACCTGTTCGACGGCAGTACCGTTCAGCTGCAGGTCCTTCAGGATGGAATACGTGGGCATGATGCCGCTGGCACCGGCGGCGAAAGCACCTTCATAAGGAGTCACGTGCTCCTGGAAATTGCCGCCCGGGAAGGCAGCGTAGCGCCCGTAGTAGTAGTGGCTGTCATAACCGTTGACCTGGGCGCCGTATCCGACCCAGTGTTTCACCACGGTGGCCACGCTGTCCGGGTTGAGCCCTTCGCTGCCGGCTTGAAGCCCCTCGACGTAGGCTTGCACGTGGTCTTTCGCGGCATTACCTGTTGAGCCGAAGGTGCCGTTGATACGGGTCCAGCGCGGCTCTGTGGCAATATCCGCCTGCGGGGACAAGGCCTCGTGGATGCCCACGGCCCTGTACTCCTTGCGGACGATCTCCGCCAGCTTCTTCGTCGTAGCAGGATCCCCTACGGCTCCCATGCCGATGGGATCGGGGAAAGGCGTGAAGTCTCCGTTAGCTACAGTCTGGCCGGCAGTCTCGGAGAAACCGTTGCGCGGATCTGTACTGACTTTCAGTGGAATGCCAAAAGGCTGCTGCTCAGCCAGAGCCTGCAGCTGATTATGTTCATCTGCCAGCTTTCCGGCACCGACGCTCAGCCGGGAGATGTAGGTGGTGATGTGACGCTCCGTGAGGAGACGGCCAAACGCATCCTTGTCGTAGGCTTCGCTGCCGGTAAGGGAAGCATGCATAAGTTGGCCGGCTTTTTGGGCCAGGTCAAGACGTCCCGCCAGGTCTTTTGCCCTGTCAGATGGACTGAGCCGCCAGTCCTCATAGGGCGTCAAGTCGCCGCTGCCGTCCAGGTCGCGGAACTTTTGGCCCTCGACTTCAATGATCGCTGCACTGCGCGTTGACAGCGCAGGGGAGGTCATGCCGGCTGGCTTTTCAAAGGCGGGGCCCCCTTGAGCGCCGGCGGGCGCCGCCGCACCCATCATGAGCGCGGTAGCCGTTAGTGCCGCTGCGCCAAGCTGCTTTGCGCCGGTCTTTTGATTCGGCAGGTGACCGAGTTTTCGTGGAACAACCACCATGTTGCTCTCCCTAGTATTTTCAAAAATGAATAAACCATCAGACCATATGACTGCAGTCACAGGAGAGTCAAAGGGATCTGTCACGAGCGCGAATATTAGGGTGACGAGTGCCGGGTGGTAGCCTGCGTTCGACAGAGTCCGCCAGTGAAATGGACGAGGAAACAAGTACGTGCTTTCCACCCAGCGCTCTCATGAACGTCCGGCCGGGCGGATGGACGTCCTAAGAGCCCTCACGGCACGCGGTCCAATGTCACAATCCGATTTAGTACGCGTCGCAGCCCTGGCACCTTCCACTGTGTCCGGCATCGTTGCGCAGCTGCGCGCCGAAGGCATGCTCGCAGAGTGGAACGGAGACGCCAGGGTGGCTCCTGGCCCTAAGGGAGGACGGCCGGGAACCATCTGGGCCCTCCAGTCCTCCGTGGGCGTGGTGGCGGGAATTGACTTCGGCAGGAAGCATGTTCGCGTAGCGCTCGCTGACCTCGCCCACAACATCCTCGCGGTGAAGAGCGCTCCCCTGGTTCCTGACGCCCCTGCCTCCGCGCACATTGCGCGGGCAAGCGCCCTGCTGGATGAAGTACTTCCGGAAGTCGGGCTGAAGAAGGATGCAGTCCTGAATGTGGGAGTGGGCATTCCTGGACCCCTGCATCCCGCAAACAGGCAACTTGTAAACTCCAGCATCCTCCCGGGATGGGCTGGCGTGGAAGTCTCCGATGCTGTGGGCGCAGCCTTGAGTCTTCCCGTCCACGTAGCCAACGACGCCGATTTGGGCGCCCTCAGTGAGTGGATGTGGGGTTCAGCCCGGGGGCGTAAAGACGTCGTCTATCTCAAGGCCTCCTCGGGCATCGGTGCCGGACTAATCCTGGGCGGGATTCCCTACGGTGGAGCCGGAGGTACTGCCGGAGAAATTGGACACGTCCCTGTCGATCCACAAGGACAGGCCTGCCGGTGCGGAAATACCGGGTGCCTTGAGACTGTGGCCGGTACGGGTTCACTGTTGGAAGGCTTGAAGCATCTCGACTCAAAATTGACGGTGGACCGCCTTATCCAGCGCGCCAAGGCGGGTGAGCCGGCGTATGTTGGGGCCCTTGCCCTCGCAGGCCACGCCATCGGCATCGCTTTGGGAATGCTGTGCAACTTGATTAATCCAGAAAGGATTGTGGTCGGTGGCGAACTGGCAGCGGCTGGGCCGCTTCTCCTCGTTCCCATGCGCACTGCCCTGCGCCAGGCGGCTTTGGACTCCGCTGTGGATGACCTCACTGTTGTAGAAAGCGAATTGCAGGGCCGTGCGGAGGTGCTCGGCGCCGTTGCACTGGCCCTGCGTACCGCCGTCCCCTCCCGAACCCAACGTTAGGACCCGATCACTTTTCCCGCGGCCGTAAACCGGTTGTAGAAATCCCCCGACGTGTGGTGTTCCCTACTTTTCCTGCAGTTTCTCTTATGGCGGACGGGCTCTCCCACCCACACCCCGTCCATGGTCAAATGGGAAGGTTGAACCGGCCGCCCGAGTCCGCTCCACGGCCTCGGCCACATGGAAGGAACCAGATGACCGAACGTCCGGAACACCCCCCGATCCCCACCCCCGGAAGCGCCCAAGGCCTGGACAGCAAGGTTGAAGGCGGATGCCCGGTGGCGCATGGCAGCGTGACCTCGCACGGCAGCGAGAGCGAAAACCCGGCCATCGATTCGCCGCATCCCAAGGGGCACCGGCCGCGGACCGTCGCCGACTGGTGGCCCAACCAGCTGGACCTCTCAGTACTGCACAGCCATAATGCCAAGGGCAACCCGCTCGGCACTGGCTTCAGCTACCGCGAAGAGTTCCAGAAGCTCGACGTCGAGGCGCTCAAGCAGGACATCACCGAGGTCCTCACCACCTCCCAGGACTGGTGGCCCGCGGACTTCGGCCACTACGGCGGCCTGATGATCCGGCTGAGCTGGCACGCCGCCGGCACCTACCGCGTCCACGACGGCCGCGGCGGCGCAGGAGACGGCAGCCAGCGGTTCGCGCCGCTGAACAGCTGGCCGGACAACGCCAATTTGGACAAGGCCCGGCGGCTGCTGTGGCCCGTGAAGCAGAAGTACGGCCAGAAGCTCTCCTGGGCGGACCTGCTGGTCCTGGCCGGCAACGTCTCGCTCGAATCCATGGGATTCAAGACTTTCGGCTTCGCCTTCGGCCGCGAAGACGTGTGGGAGCCCGAGGAGATTTTCTGGGGGCCTGAGGACACGTGGCTCGGCGACGAACGCTACATCGGCGAGGGCCAGATGTCGGAGGAGGTCGGCTCCACGGAGATGGGCCTGATCTACGTCAACCCCGAGGGACCGATGGGCAACCCGGATCCCAAACTCGCGGCAGCCTTCATCCGCGAGACCTTCAAGCGGATGGCGATGAACGACGAAGAGACGTTCGCGCTGATCGCGGGCGGCCACACGTTCGGCAAGACCCATGGCGCCGGTGACGCCGACGCGCACGTGGGCCCGGAGCCGGAAGGCGCCAACCTCGAGACGCAGGGGCTGGGCTGGCTCAGCACCTACGGCAGCGGCAAGGGCGCCGACACCATCACCTCCGGCCTCGAGGTCACCTGGACGGACCGGCCCACCCAGTGGAGCAACCGCTTCCTGGAGATCCTGTTCGAGTACGAGTGGGAGCTGGTCAAGAGCCCCGCCGGCGCCCACCAGTGGGTGGCCAAGGATGCCCCGGAGATCATCCCGGACGCGCACGACCCCGGGAAAAAGCACCGGCCCACCATGCTGACCACGGACCTGTCGCTGCGCTTCGACCCGGTCTATGAGGAAATAGGGCGGCGCTTCCTGAAGAACCCGGACGAGTTCCAGCTCGCGTTCGCCAAGGCCTGGTACAAGCTGCTGCATCGCGACATGGGCCCGGTTGGCCCGCACATGCTCGGGCCGTGGGTTCCGGAAGCGCAGCTCTGGCAGGACCCCGTTCCGGCAGTGGACCACGAGCTGATCGGCGAGCAGGACATCGCCTCGCTCAAGGCCCAGCTCCTGGACTCGGGCCTGTCCGTCTCACAGCTTGCCACCACTGCCTGGGCCGCGGCGTCCACCTTCCGCAAGACCGACCGGCGCGGCGGCGCCAACGGCGCGCGGATCCGGCTGGAGCCGCAGCGCAGCTGGGAGGTCAACGAGCCCGAGCAGCTTGCGACGGCGTTGCGGGCCATTGAGGGCGTGCAGCAGCAGTTCAACGCTGCCCAGGCCGGGGCCAGGAAAGTCTCGCTGGCTGACCTGATCGTCCTCGGCGGCTGCGCCGCGGTGGAGAAGGCCGCAAGCGACGCCGGGTTCCCCGTTACCGTGCCGTTCCGTCCGGGACGCACCGATGCCGCCCAGGACCAGACCGACGTCGAGCAGTTCCAGTACCTGAAGCCGCGGGCGGACGGGTTCCGCAACTATGTGCGCCCCGGCGAGAAGCTCCAGCCGGAGACCCTCCTGCTGGACAAGGCGTACCTGCTGGACCTCTCCGCGCCGGAGATGACGGCGCTCGTCGGCGGCATGCGCGCCCTCGGCACCAACGTGGGAGGTTCCGCCCACGGTGTCCTCACGGACAGGCCGCAGGTCCTGACGAACGACTTCTTTGTCAACCTGCTATCCCCCGGCACGAAATGGAAGGCCTCGGAGGCAGAGGAGAACGTCTACGAGATCACCGACGTCGCCACCGGCGAACTGAAGTGGACTGCCACACCGGTGGACCTGGTCTTCGGCTCCAACTCGCAGCTCCGGGCAATCGCCGAGGTCTACGCCAGCGACGACGCGAGGGAGAAGTTCGTCAACGATTTCGTGGCGGCCTGGGTGAAGGTCATGGAACTGGACCGCTTCGACCTGCGCTGAGCTCGCTTTACTAGATGACGCGTCCGGGCCGGCTGCAGCTGCGGCCGGCCCGGACCGTTGTCCTGACGCTTAGGAACTCGTCAGCCCACGCGGGGCTGGCTAGTACGCGAACTGCCACATGTAGCGGCGTCCTTCCAGTGAATATCCCCGCACCGCCGCGTAGTGGGCTGCGAGCCGGAACGCGATCGTGTAGAAGACCAGCGGTGCGACGAACGCCCGCAGGTCCTGGGGAATGCCGGGGAGCTCGAGTTCACGGCTGTCCACCCGGAACGTCTCGCCGCTGTACTCCTCGAGGAAACGGTCGGCGCGTTCGGCCATGGGGCGGGTCTCGTCTTCGCCCAAGTACAGGATGCTTTTGGTGTTTTTGTCGAAGACCTCGAACGGGCCCTGAAAGAACTCGTTGGCGTTGATGGTTGCCGCGTGCATCCACTGCATTTCCTGCAGGAAGCAGCTGGTGAAGGTGGTACCCATGCCCTGCAGTGATCCCGATGCGATGAGGTACGTTACGGGAACGTCCTTCATGTTCTCAGCGATTTTGGCTGCGTAGGGCTCGAAGGCGTGAACCGCGGCTTCGGTAGCGGCCGGGAGGGCAGCCAGGGCAGAGAGCTCTGCAGACACACTCTGGCCTTCGCGTTCCAGGATTGCGAGAGCGAGCAGCTGCAGGAGGATCTGGTTGCCGTCCCCGTTTTGGCCAACAAAGGCCGTGTTGACCGCCTGCGCAAGGGTGCCGTCAGGGTTCAGGGTTACTGCTACTACATCGGCCCCGCGCTCCTGTGCCCAGGAGGCTGCCTTTACGGTTTCGGGGGTCATGCCTGCAGCAGAGAAGGAGACAACGAGGGCGCCTGGCCCCACTGCCGGCGATGCCCGATAGTAAAACTCGTCGGAATTCACCGACGTCACCGGCGTTGTGGCCCGCCGGTCCAGGACGTACTGCGCGGCATGGAGGCCGGAAAGTGAGCCTCCGGCGCCGACAAAGTAGACCCTCTTGAGCTCCGGCAGGCCCAGGATGTGTGACCTGATCTCCGGCCAGAGGGTCAGGGCGTGCTCCTGCGATCCGCGGATATCGCCAGGGATTTCCTTGACGGGCTGGATGCCGATGTAGGTGCCGTCGGTCATTGTTGTTCCTCTATCTTCTGTTGCGGGAAGGGGCTTATTTGCTTGCGGCCGGTGCGGGCGTTGCCGTCTGCTCGGCCTTGGGCAGGTACTGCTCGGGCATCGGGGAGCCCGGGAACCACTTCTGGTACAGCGTCTTCCAGGTGCCGTCCTCCATAGCCTCTGCAAGGGCTTTGTTCAGGGCTTCCTTGAAAGCGGTCTTGTCCTTGGCGACGGCGAAACCGGCGGGTGCGTCGAAGGACGGGATGTCGGCAACACTGACCAGGCCGTGCTGCTCGGTGTAGTCCTTGGCCGTTTCATAGTCCAGGAAGTGGGCATCAGCTGAGCCGCTGTTCACGGCTGCGATTGCTGAGTTGTTGTCCGGGAAACGGACCAGGTTCGCGGTGGTGAAGTTCTTCACGGCATAGGCTTCCTGCAGTGTTCCCTGCACCACGCCCAGGCGCTTGCCTGCCAGATCCTCGATGCCGGTTACGCCGGAGGTCTTGGTGGTAGTGACCGTGAGGAAGCCGGCAAGGTAACCGTCGGTGAAGTCCACGGTTTCCTTGCGCTTTTCGGTGATCCCGATAGCCGCCACGCCGACGTCGAACTGGCCGTTGGTCACGGCGGGAAGGATCGCGGAGAAGTCCTGGCCGGTGAAGACAACATTGTCCACTCCAGCCCGCTTGGCGACGTCCTTGAAAAGCTCAACATCGAAACCGGTAAAGTTGCCCTGCGCATCGGCAAAGGCATAAGGCTTCAGGTCGCCGACGCTGGCAACCCGGACAGTGCCCGGCTGAATCAGACCGTAGGAGTTGTCCTCAGAGGAGGATGACGGGGAACTGCCGCCACAGGCAGTGGCAAGGGTGGCGAGCAAAGCAGCTGAGGCCATGGCAACGCCGAGGCGGAACTTCCGTGAACGATAGGTGGGCATTGCTTTCCGATCTGTGAAAGAGATAGTCGTCCCGAAGCCGCAGCTGGAGCGGGACATGTCGCAGCATTTGTGAGAGCGTTATCAGGTACAGCAAAGCTACAGCTCGCTTTTTCGGCCGTCAAGAGTTCGAAGGAATCGTGGAAGCCGCGGTCCGCATGGGGCAGTGGCGCGGATTTCATCACGGTGCAGGCGGAGGGTGGGCTTGTTGTGTGAAGACCTCGACTCGACATTCTGCGAACGTTCTCCTACTCTCGTTGCATATCTACTTGGGAGGCACAATGGTTTCGATCCTGACAGCGAGGGACAACGTCGTCGACTGCTACCCGGATGAAGGGCAGGTTTTTCCGGGCGGAAACGCCCTGAACGTCGCGGTTTTCGCCCGGCGGGCGGGAGCAGAAGCAGCCTATGCGGGCACTGTCGGAACGGATGCCGCCGGGGCCCTCATCAGGAAGGCCCTGAATTCTGAGGGCGTGTCCACCGACTTTCTGCAGGTCCGGCCCGGGAGCACCGCCTACTGCGTGATCGGCCAGAACAACGGGGACAGGGTGTTCCGGGAAGTCGGGGTCGGAGTCTCCCGGGCTGAATTCGAAGGCGGATTCGTTGCACCGGCGTCAGAATTCGATGCTGTCCACCTCAGCGTCTCGAGCGCACTCGAGGATCTGGCGCCCAACCTCGCGTCTGTTTCACGCCTTTCGTTCGACTTTTCGACCACCAGGGACACAGCCCTGGTCAAGGCGGTCACGCCGCACTGCTATCTCGCATCCTTCTCGGGAGGGGATCTCAACGGCCCGGAGGGACTCGATCTGGCCCGGACCACCGTCGCCCT
Source organism: Arthrobacter sp. Z1-9 (assembly GCF_054792695.1). Lineage (NCBI taxonomy): Bacteria > Bacillati > Actinomycetota > Actinomycetes > Micrococcales > Micrococcaceae > Arthrobacter > Arthrobacter sp. Z1-9. The sequence goes on from NZ_CP096456.1 coordinate 3,743,516, forward strand.
CGGTGCCACTTGGGCGCTGGTAACGCGTGGAGCAGACGGTGCCGTCCTGGTGAATCGGGAAAAGGCGTACGAAGCGCCAGCAGCGAGCACCACTGTGGTGGACACCCTGGGGGCAGGTGACACTTTCATCGCCACCGTATTGACGAAGCTCCTGCAGGAAAACAGCCCCCAGGAAGCCCTGGTCAAGGCAGCGGAAGCCTCCGCCCTCACCTGCAGCCGGCTCGGAGCTTTCGGGAGGGGAGAGCGTCTTACCGCCGTGCCTCTGCCAACATAAGGAAGGTAAGCTACTGACCCCTGCTCCCGGGCTGCGCACGCACCCGGAACATTCCCTTCACGGAAAGACTCCCATGCCGCCACCGCCCAGGATCACCATCACCCAGGTCGCAGCTGAAGCCGGTGTCAGCACAGCTACCGCCGGGCGGGCTCTGGGCGGTTACGGTTATGCCAGTGATGACGTGGCAGCCCGGGTCCAAGCCGCAGCCCGGAAACTGGGCTACAAGCCGAACATGGTGGCCCGAAGCCTGGTCACCGGGCGAAGCCAAACCATAGGCGTCGTTGCCGCCGACATCGACAACGCCTTTTACGCGCGGGTCCTGCGAGGGATCGGCGACGTGGCAAGATCACGCGGGTTCGGCGTCATCCTCACCAACAGCGATGAGAACCTTGAACGCGAAAAGGAAGCCGTTCAGCTTCTCCTTGAAAAACGCGTTGACGGACTCATCATCACCCCTTGCGATGTTCAGGGATCCGAACATCTCCGCAGCCTCATTGCCGGCGGCTGCCCAACGGTGCAGATTGACCGGGCGGCCTACGACCTGGCGGCGGACTCAGTGACAGTGGACAATCGCGGCTCCGCCCGTGAAGCAGTCGCTCACCTGCTCAAAGCAGGGCACAGCCGAATAGGAATTATCGCTGAACTCGAGCAGATCGAAAACGGCAGCGTTGAGGAGTTCGTCGCCCAGGCGGCCTTTTCCCCCGTGACCGCACAAACGCTGTACCCCAGCTGGCAGCGTCTACTCGGATACCTCGACGCCCACCGGGACGCAGGCGTCCCCGTGCAGGCCCAGCTCATCCGCCGTGCCGGAGCGTACTCCTCGGATGCCGCACGCCAGGAGGCAATTCGGCTCCTCGAGTCCGGTAACCGGCCTACCGCCGTCTTCACCGCAGACGGAACCATGTCCCACGGACTCATGCAGGCCATCGCTGACCTCAACATCGCGGTCCCCGACCAACTTTCCGTCATCTGCTTCGACGACCTCGACTGGATGACGTTCATGAAACCGGCAATATCATCGGTGCACCAGCCGGTGCACCGCATCGGCTCAATGGCAGCGGAGCTTCTCCTGGCCAGGATCGCGGGCGAGACATCCGTCCCGAAGCATAATGTCCTGGAAGCACGGCTCAATATCCGCGACTCCGTTGGCCCTCCCCCGGCCTGAACATAAAGGAGGGAAGTGGTGGAGGGGCGGCTTCCACCACTTCCCGCCCTGCTAGTTCTGGTGTACGGGGGCCCAGGCGCCCGTGCTTACGGTCTCCGGTACAGCCACGTCGGTGTCGAAGCGGTCGAGGCGGAAGGACTTCAGCACCGGGGATGGGGTTCCGGTGAGAATTTCCTCGGCAAGGAGTTCACCGAGGATAAGCCCGAGCGTTGCACCCGAGTGCGTGAACACCGTGGACAGTCCTGCGATTGAAGGCACCGGGCCGACCACCGGTTCGCCGTCGCCCGGAATGGGTTTCAGTCCTGCTCCCACACGCTGCGCGGTCAGCCGGGGATTCCCGGCGAGCACCTTTGAGGCCTCGTCGAGCAGACCCTGCACCGATTCTTCGGGCACCGTGAAGGAACCGTCGTCCTCGACAATCACCGACTGCTCTGCCCAGTCGGCATCGAGTACGAGCCGTCCGTCGGGCGTGGGCCGCACCGCGACGCGGGGGGTATTCAGCACCGTGGTTACCTTGACGTCGATCGGGTCGGTGAACAGCACGAAGGCTGCAGGTGTGGCATCTGGAACCGTGACGCCCAGGGCCGCAAGCTGGGCCGGAACATCACCGCCGGTGGCGAGCAGTACGTGGTCAGCCGCCAACCGTGTCCCGTCTCCGAGTATTACGCCTGCGGCTACGCCGTCCTGCACGTCAACGCGCACATCGCCGGCGTGCTCGATGATCCGCGCGCCGTTGCCCGCCGCTTCAGCCACCAGGGCAGGGATGAAGTCCGGCATGTTCACCCAGCCTTCGCCCGGGTTGTAAATCGCGCCTTCTTCGGCCACCGCATCCGCGTTCACGTCCGGCGCGATCCGGGGCACATCGTCACGGTCAATCCAGAGGGAGTGGTACCCGGTTGAACGTTCGAAGGCGAAGGTGTCACGGAAGGTTTCATCGGGGCCGGCCCACTTCATTGCGCCGTCGAACCGGATGTAGCCGCGGCTCTCGGGGTGGTGCGCGCTCCAGGTACGGTAGCGGTCGATGGCAAGCATCCGCAGGTAGTGGTATTCGGCGGAGCGGGCACCTGATGAGTTCAGCCAGGCGATCGAGCGGCTTGAGGCGCCACTCGCGAGCGGCCCGGCTGTTACAAGTGTTACCTGCGCGCCGCCCCGTGCGAGGTGCATGGAGGTCGCTGCGCCAAGGATGCCGCCGCCGATGACGATGACATGTTTGGCTGGAGCTGTGGAGGACATGGTTCTCCCTTTCTGGATGTGTTTGGGACGATGATGGGCGCAGGGCTGCACATGGCATGCCCCTGGCTGCTCGGTTCGCCTGCAGCTAGGCGAAGGCGTGAATTTTTTCGATGATCCGAAGGACTTCAAGGGACTGGGCCGGGTTGACCGGCAGCGTTCCCTCGCCGCGAAGGGCGGCGGCCAGTTCTGAGTAGAACCGGGGGTACGCCCCTGTCTCGGCGGGCACGCGCGTGGTGGAACCGTCGATGCCCAGGACCCCCCAAGCGTCCTGGGGCTCCACGCCGTACGAGGGGTCCAGCGGGGACATGCCCGCTGCCAGGGCGGGTTCCTGGTGGTCCAGGCCCCACTTGGTGTAGCCCGCCTGGGTACCCAGGACGTGGAAGCGGGGGCCCACCTGCGGCGCCATGCCGTTCATCCACAACCTGGACCGGACACCGGATTCGTGAAGCAATGACACGAAGGCCTCCGTGTCGGCTCCGTCCGGATGCGGACCGTGGTTTGCCGTTTCCCCGTAGCTTTCGTCGACCGGACCAAACAGCTGGACTGCCTGGTCTATCAGGTGGGCGCCGAGGTCGTGGAGGATGCCGCCGCCTTCCGTGAGGGAAGCGGTGTCGCGCCAGTTTCCGAAGCCTTCGGGCCGCCACCACTCAAAGCGGGACTCGAAGCTGCGGACCTGGCCCAGGGCACCTTCCCGCAGCAGCTTCTGGAGGGTCAGGAAGTCCGCGTCCCACCGGCGGTTCTGGAATACCGTCAGCTGCACACCGGCGTCGGATGCGCGTGCCATGACCTCCTCGCCATGGGCTGAGGAGGTCACGAACGGCTTATCCACCACAACGTGGAGCTTGTGGGCCATCGCTGTCGAGGCAAGGTCGAAGTGGGTGAGCGGCGGGGTTCCGAGGATTACCAGGTCAAGATTGCCGGAGAGGGCGAACAGGTCCTCCGGCCTTGGAACTACCCGGGCCTGGGGGTAAAGCCGGGCCGCCTCAGCAGTACGGGCTGGATCAGCCGTGACAATGACATCAAGTGAATACGCAGGGTCCGCCTCGAGAAGGGGTGCGTGGAAGACGCGCCCGGAGATTCCAAAGCCGACGACGGCGGTACGGATGGGTGCGGCGGCTGCTGTCCCCATCACAGGACCTCGGAGAGGAAGCGCTGGAGGCGTTCGCTCTTGGGGTTGTCGAAGAGGTCGGCGGGGGTGCCGGCTTCGACGACTTCTCCTTCGTCCATAAAGACCACCTGGTCAGCCACCTTGCGGGCGAAGCCCATTTCGTGGGTGACGACGAGCATGGTCATTCCGCGGCGGCCGAGTCCTGCCATGAGGTTCAGGACGCCTTTGACCAGTTCCGGGTCCAGGGCGCTGGTGGCTTCGTCGAAGAGCATGACTTCCGGTTCCATGGCAAGGGCGCGGGCGATGGCGACGCGCTGCTGCTGTCCGCCGGAAAGGTCCCGGGGTCGGTGGTCGGCGCGTTCGGCCAGGCCCACTTCTGCCAGGCGGCGGCGTGCGCGCTCCCGTGCCTCTGCCTTGGACATCTTCTTCACGCTCCACAGGGCCAGGGCCACGTTTTCCAGGGCCGTGTGGTCCGGGAAGAGGTTGAAGTGCTGGAACACCATGCCGATGCGGGCGCGGAGGATGTCGGGGTTGACCTTCAGGGCGCTTTCGCCGGCCAGGAGCACGTCCCCGCTCTTGGGTTCATGCAGGCGGTTGACTCCGCGCAGGAGGGTGGATTTGCCTGAACCGGAGGGCCCGATGATGCAGGTGGTGGTGCCTGGTTTTACGGTGAGGTTGACGTTGCGGAGGACCTCGATGTCCCCGTAGGCCATGGTGAGATTCTGCAGTTCCAGGCTGGAGCCGTGGAAGGTCTCGATGTCTGGGGCTGTGTTGCTGCGTGAGGTGTTGCTGGCGAGGCTCATGTGTTGCTCCCGGTGATCAGCGGCGAGGCCGCGTCGAGTTCTTTGACTTCCTTCAGGCCGCTGGTAGGCGCTGCGGGCCGGCGACGGCCGGTGCGGAACCTGTTATCGAAGTAGTTGACCAGGTGGGTCAGCGGCACGGTGATGACGAGGTAGAAGATGCCGGCCATGACCAGCGGGGAAAGGTTTCCGGAGAGCACTGCGGCGTCCTGGCCGACGCGGAAGAGTTCGCGTTCGCTGACCAGCAATCCGAGGAAGTAGACGAGTGAGGAGTCCTTGACGATGGCGATGAACTGGTTCACCAGTGCCGGCAGGACGCGGCGGACGCCTTGGGGAATGACAACGAGTGCCATGGATTTGGCGTAGCTCATGCCGAGGGCGCGGCACGCCTCGCCCTGGCCCTTGTCAACGCTTTGGATGCCGGCGCGGAAGATCTCACCGATGTAGGCGCTGGCGATCAGGCTCAAGGCGATGATGCCCAGCGGGTACGGCGAGGGCCCGAAGATGGACTGGCTCAGCCGGGCGAACCCCTGGCCAATCAGCAGGATGGTCAGGATGGCCGGCAGGCCGCGGAACAGGTCCGTGTAGATGCGGGCCGGAACGCGCAGCCATTTGGAGGGGGAAATGCCCATCACGGCGATGATCATGCCCATAAAAACACCCAGGATGGTTGCCGCGATGGAAATGATCAGGGTGTTCAGGAGCCCGACTCCGAGGAGTTGCGGGAAGACTTCGGCCATCGCCTTGAAGTCGAAAAAGGTGCGGATGATGGTGTTAAACCAGTCCATGGTTGCTCTCAGACGTAGTTGGCTTATGAATCCCGGGCGGACCGCGAACCTGCGGTCCGCCCGGTTAGTTGCAGCCGGCTGGTTTCCGGCTTATTCGGTGAGGCGCTTACTTGGTTGCGGCTGGTGCGGGCGTTGCCGTCTGCTCGGCCTTGGGCAGGTACTGCTCGGGCATCGGGGAGCCCGGGAACCACTTCTGGTACAGCGTCTTCCAGGTGCCGTCCTCCATGGCCTCTGCAAGGGCCTTGTTCAGGGCTTCCTTGAAAGCGGTCTTGTCCTTGGCGACGGCGAAACCGGCGGGTGCGTCGAAGGACGGGATGTCGGCAACACTGACCAGGCCGTGCTGCTCGGTGTAGTCCTTGGCGGCTTCGTAGTCCAGGAAGTGGGCGTCAGCCGAGCCGCTGTTCACGGCTGCGATTGCTGAGTTGTTGTCCGGGAAACGGACCAGGTTCGCGGTGGTGAAGTTCTTCACGGCGTAGGCTTCCTGCAGTGTTCCCTGCACCACGCCCAAGCGCTTGCCGGAGAGGCCATTGGTGTCCTTGATGCCGGAGTCCTTGGTGGTCAGGACGGTCAGGTAGCCGGCAAGGTAACCGTCGGAGAAGTCCACGGTTTCCTTGCGCTTTTCGGTGATTCCGATGGCCGCCACGCCGACGTCGAACTGGCCGTTGGCCACGGCGGGAAGGATCGCGGAGAAGTCCTGGCCGGTGAAGACAACGTTGTCCACTCCAGCCCGCTTGGCGACGTCCTTGAAAAGCTCAACATCGAAACCCGTGAAGTTGCCCTGCGCATCGGTGAACGTATACGGCTTCGAATCACCCAGGCTGGCAACCCGGACAGTACCCGCCTCGATCAGCCCATAAGGGTTGTCAGCTGTGGATTGAGCGGGAGTTGACCCCGCGCAGCCCGACAGCGCCAGGAGAGCCGCGACGGCGGCCGCGACCATAGCCGCGGGGCGGAAGTTGAATCGTGTGCTCAAGGTTTTTCCAATCGTGGGAAGCAGTTTGGCCCTTAGGCCCTTATTGGTGTTGCTGGCTTTGGTATTGCTTGCTGAGTCCGGTCTCAAGCGCTACGGTTGAGACCGGGCTCACATGGGGGTTGGTAAAAATGTAACTCAAGCCACACCGGCCGTCAAGGCCGGTTTCGGAAAGGCAGAAATGAGCAGCAACAATGCCAGGCGCCGTGACGTCACAGTTGCGGATGTGGCCAAGGCGGCGAGCGTCTCCAAGGCACAAGCTGCGCGGGCGCTGGGTAATTACGGGGCCGTGAGCGACGATGTGCGGGAGCGTGTCCTGGCCGCAGCGGAGGAACTTTCCTACCGCCCGAATGAGCTCGCGCGCAGCATGAACACGGGAAAATCACACACCATAGGTGTGGTGGTAGGTGACATCGAAAACCCGCACTTTGGTCTGGCCACGAGGGGAATTACCGATACCGCCAAGAAGAGCGGCTACAACGTCATCCTGGTGAACACGGACGAGGAACAGGCTGCGGAAATCGAGGCGGTCCAAGTTCTGCTGGACAAGCGGGTGGATGGCCTTATCGTGGCTCCTGCATCGTCCAACGAAACAGAACATTTACAGCGTGTTTACGAGTCAGGGCGGCCTCTGGTCCTGCTTGACCGGGCGGCCAACGGACTCGCGGCAGAAACCATCGCTGTCAATATGACCGGGATCGCCTACGAATCCACAAGGTATCTGCTGGACTCCGGCCACCGCAGGATTGCCTTCATCTCAACGTTGAAGTCCGACTCGACGTTGAGCCCGGAGACCCAGGTGGATTCTTCACAGATCTCCGAGCGGCTGGACGGCATGTGGCGGGCATTTGAGGAGAAAGGACTCTCGTTTCCCCACGATTTGGTACGGCTCAATGCCGGTGATGAAGACTCCATCCGAACCATCACGCGCGAACTACTCCTCCTTCCGGAGCCGGCGACGGCCGTCGTGGCATCAGACGGACTCATTGCCCTCGGCGTCCTGGCGGCCATACAGGAACTTGAACTCTCAATCCCCGACGACGTCTCGTTCCTCATGTACGACGACTTCGCATGGACACGGCTCACTACGCCGCCGCTGACAGTCATTGCCCAACCCGTCTATGACATAGGGGCCGCCGCTGCCACTGCTTTGATCCGGCAGATTGAAGGACGAAAAGCATCCGAGAGCGCACCCGCTCTTGAAGCACGGCTGATACAGCGAGGCTCAGTGGGGCCAGCCAAGGTGTTATCTCCTTCGTAGGCCGGCGCGGGCTCAGCCCCGTTTGTACTCCTGCGGTCAGTACCGGCGGAGGCCGCGCTGTAACGCTTTCAGAATTAGGGCACGAAACTTTGCATTTTCGGTTCTAGGTAATCTTCTTTTAGGTCGCCTAAATTCCCTCACTAGCCAAGATGCAATGCCACACGAACGCCGTCTACGAACGGACTCCAGTTGACATAATCTCGGTTATCGGCGCTTAGAAATGGCCGGGGGAGAGGTCTGAAATAGCCCTCCGCTTATCTACCGCCCGGTAGGATGGTCAGCGCCATCCGGATGAGGGTGGCGTTATTGGGGGAGAAGTAATGAAAGTTCCAGTCAGGCATGGGCTCGGCAGAAAAATCATGACGGCGGCTGCCGCACTTGTGCTGCTCCCCGGCATCAGCGGCTGCAGCCTGTTCCCGTCGCCGCCGCCTCTGCCGGATATCGCTCCGGCGACGCCTGTGTCGGCGCTTCCGCCGGAGTGCCCCTTCGTTGGCCAGAACGACCTAACGCCGGTCCGGATCCCCCTGGGCACCCCGCGCGAGACGATCGGCAGTGTCCTGAACGCCTACAGCGGCTGGTTCAATGCCGGTTCCGAGCTGATCGCCGCCTGGAGTCCAGGCACGGCCGTCCCTGAGAGCTGTGTTGAGCGGCTCGCCGCAAGGAACGCGGAGGCCTACTCGGCCACCCTGTTCACCACGCACAGCGACGTGGCCTGGCAGCAATACTTCACCTCTGTAAAGGTGATGAACCAGCAGAACCTGGCAGCGGTCCGCTCTGCCGAGCCGGAGGGCAGCGGGCGGGGGAAGTTCGAACTCTTGCAGGAGATCGATTCGAGCGCCACAGACAGCGGAACGTTCGTGAAGTTTGATGCCGTCTACCGCCCCGTGGTGGCCGGCCAGGGCAATTGGGAGGACCTGGACAAGCCGACCCGCTGGTACGTGGAACTGGTCCCGGCGGGAGAGTTCCTGGTCATCAACTACATCGAGACCAAACCCGCCGCCGGTTAGAAACTCTCGTTAATCAACCAACTGGTGTTGCTGTGAGTGCATATGGCTAGTCATACCGACGTGCAACAGTGACCCCTGAGGCTGCGGTTTGCATTTGGACTCAAGGAATTAGGCGCTTCTTCCTGACGCCCGCGGTCATTTTTTCCTGAGCGACTCAGTGAGTTGACGAAGGACGGCCCCCGCTCTCCTCGCATCGTCCTCGGTCCAGTCCAATAGATGCTCCTGGAACATGGTTGACCACTGGCTTTGCAGGTGCTCAAGTTTGTCCACGCCCAGCGGTGTTAGGGCTACGACGTGGGCCCGGCCGTCATCGGGATCCTTCCTGCGGACCACCAAACCCTGTTCCTCCAACTCCGCGATTTGGCGGCTGAGGACTGGAGTACCAACACCAAGTCGCCCGGCGAGCCTGGTGGCCCGGCACTCCCCCTCATTTACCAGTCGAAGTACGAAATGCAGAGCTGGGCCAGTTCCTTCCCCTCGCGAGCTGGTTGAAGTGATGCAACGCACTGCCCGTTGGAGATCAAATATCTCGGACACCAGATTCGCTGCCGTGCCGGGATTCAGTGTCATTTCGGTAGTCCTAGAGAGCCGCGAAGAAGTCCACTGACTCAAGGTTTAATGTTTCGTGGCTACTCGGGGCCGTTGAGCTGGAGGACCTGCTTGAGAGTTCAGCGTGGTCCGCTGGAGCGGCCTTCGCTTCGCTGGCTTCTTCATGATCTGTTATTGGGGCCTATGCGGTCCCGCGAATCGATAAGGCCGCGGAAACTACGTTCTGGATGGGTGCTGCGATGTCCACCACGACGCCGGGTTCGTCGCCTGCTAGTGGTTCCAGCGTGGCGAGCTGGGATTCCAGCAGCGCCGGCGGCATGAAATGCCCTGACCGCCCTTCAGTCCGTGCCCTCAACACCTCCTTGCTGCCGTGCAGGTGCAGGAAGACGGTGTCCGGAGCCTGCTGCCGGATGGCGTCACGGTAGCTGCGGCGCAGCGCGGAGCAGGCCAGGACCATGCCGCCGTCGCCCGCGTCTGCCAACTGGCTGCCCACGGTGGCGAGCCATGGCCAGCGGTCCTCGTCGGTCAGGGGCGTCCCGGCCGCCATTTTGGCCACGTTCTCCACAGGGTGGAGCGAATCGCCGTCGAGGAACGGGATGCCAAGTTCCCGTGCGACGAGGTCGCCGATGGTGGTCTTGCCGCAGCCGGAGACCCCCATCACGATGACGCGGAGCTTGGGCTGCCCGGCCTGGGGGTTGGAAGTGTTCACCAGTCGTGGACCGTTCCGTCGATGAGGCGGTTGTAGGGCAGGTAGGCCTGCTGGTAGGGGTAGGCGGCCGCGGCTTCCTCGTTGAATTCGACGCCGATGCCGGGCTTGTCGCCGGGGTGCAGGTAGCCGTCAACGAAGGTCATGGACTGTTCGAAGACCTCGTTGGTCTTGTCCGAGTGCTGCATGTATTCCTGGATGCCGTAGTTATGGATGGCCAGGCCCACGTGCAGCTGCGCGGCGAAGCCCACCGGGGAGATGTCGGTGGGGCCGTGGAAGCCGGACTTGATCTGGTACTGCGCGGCGAAATCCATGACCTTCTTCAACGGCGAGATCCCGCCGAAGTGGGTGGACGCGGCGCGGACGTAGTCGATCAGCTGTTCCTTGATGATGGTCTGGTAGTCCCACACGGTGTTGAAGATTTCACCGATCGCCAGCGGCGTGGTGGTGTGCTGCCGGACCAGGCGCAGGCCCTCCTGGTTCTCGGCCGGGGTGCAGTCCTCGAGCCAGAACAGGTCGTAGGGTTCCAGGGCCTTGCCCAGTTTGGCGGCCTGGATGGGGGTCATGCGGTGGTGGCCGTCGTGCAGCAGCGGGATCTCGGGGCCGAACTCGTTCCGGACGGCCTCGAACACGGTGGGCAGGTGGCGCAGGTAGGCGCGGGTGTCCCAGTCCTCCTCCAGGGGGAAGGTGCCCCGCCCGGCGGGCTCGTAGTCGTAGCGTTCGCCGGAGGCCTGTGCTTGGGCGGCCACGCCGTAGACGGCGTTGATGCCTGGGACGGCGGTCTGGATGCGGATGGATTTGTAGCCGAGTTCCAGGTGCTCCCGCACCGAGTCGAACAGGGCCGGGATGTCCGAGCCGGAGGCGTGGCCGTAGGCGCGCAGCCCGTTCCGGGAGGCACCGCCCAGGAGCTGGTACACCGGCATGCCGGCCATCTTGCCCTTGATGTCCCACAATGCCATGTCCACGGCGGCGATCGCGGCCATGGTCACCGGGCCCCGGCGCCAGTAGGAGCTGCGGTAGAGGAACTGCCAGGTGTCCTCGATCCGGTGCGGGTCCTTGCCGATCAGCAGCTGCGCAACGTGCTCTTTCAGGTAGGCGGCGACGGCGAGCTCGCGGCCGTTCAGCGTGGCATCACCAATACCCGTCACGCCATCCTCGGTGGTGATCCGGAGGGTCACAAAGTTCCGGGAGGGGCTTGTCACAAAGACTTCGGCGGCAATAATTTTCACGGCAAATCCTTTCGAGGGGAGGCAAGTGCCTGAGTTGAAGTGGAGGCGGGCTTGTCGAAGCTTCCCTGCAAGCTCTCGATGAGTTGGACCACGGAGTCGTTAGCGGCCAATGTCGGGTCAACCAAGGCCAGCAGGGCACGGGTCCGGTTGGTGTCGGTTAGCAGATTGGCGGCGTCCACGGCGTCAGCCAGCGGGTCTTCAAAGGAGGCGCTTGCAGCGGTGTAGTCCATCCAGGCCGCGATCATGGACGCAGCGGCAGCACCGGACCTGCCGGTGGCACGTTCGGCCTGCAGTACCGGCACCGCGCGCATGCGCAGCTTGGTGCTACCGTCCATGGCGATCTGCGTCAGGTTGTGGGCAATCCTGGCGTTGCCAAAGCGTGCCAGGAGCGCGGCACGGTACTCCGGGATCTGCAGCCCACCGGGAAGGTTGGCTTCGGCTTCGTCCCAGAAGGCTTCCACTGCTCTGCGGCATACTGGGTCCGCCAAGGCCTCCGCCACGGTGCTGTGGCCGCGCAGCTGACCCGAGTAGGCGAGCAGGGAATGTGCGCCGTTGAGCAGCCAGAGCTTCCGGTTCTCATACGGTTCAATATCGTCCACGAAGAGGGCGCCGGCGTCTTCCCAGCGCGGCCGTCCGGCGGGGAAATTCCCACTCAGCACCCAGCTGGAGAAAGGTTCGGCCACGACCGGTAAATTGTCCCGGTAGCCGCAGGCATCCCGGACGTCGACGATGTCCTCCTCCGTGGTCCGCGGGGTGATGCGGTCCACGGAGGTGCTGACGAAGCTGGCGTTGCTGTCGATCCAGGCGGCCAGCCCGGCATCCAAGGCAACGGCGAAGCCGGCCACGGCCTCCCGCGCAACGGCCCCGTTGTTGGAGAGGTTGTCGCAGCAGACCACTGCGATGGGCCCGGCCCCGGCGTCGCGGCGGGCGGCGAGTGCCAGCACCAGCCGTCCCAGCGGTGTGGCCGGGTGCCCGCTGCCGGAACCCAGCAGGGCAATGTCAGCGGCGACGTCGGGCGCTGCCGTGTCGAGCTTTCCGTCAGTGCCCAGGCCGTAGGCGGCCTCGGTGATGGTCAGGGTGACCACTGCTGTGCCGGGCGCGGCTACCAGCTCGGAAAGTCGCTTTACGTCGGCTCCGTCCACCGCTTCAACGATGCTGTCAACCACAGTGAACGAGTCGCCGGTGTCTGCCCGTTCCACCAGGGTGTACAGCCCGTCCTGGTCAGCCAGCGCGAGGGCGGCATCGGGGCGGCGGCCGGTGAAGGCGGCAATCCCCCACTCCGCGGCGTCCCCTGCCTGCTGGGTGTACCAGGCCTGGTGGGAGCGGTGGAAGGCTCCCAGGCCCAAATGGACAATGCGGACCGGGGCTTTCGGGGCAGGGCGGAGTGCGCGGTCCAGCTGTGGATAGTCCGTGGCCGAGGAGGGGACACGCAGTTCAGTGCTCATAGCTTGAACACCCGGCGGGGTGAAGCATCTACGATGTCGACGATGAGTTCGTGGGCACGGTTCTCGCTGACACGGTGTTCCGCCACCAGCCGGGCCAGGAACGAAGCCTCGATGCGGCGGGAGGCGTCGTGGCGGGCGGGGATGGAGCAGAAGGCCCGGGTGTCGTCGATGAAGCCGGAGGAACGGGAGAAACCGGCCGTCTCGGTGACCGCAGAACGGAACCGCAGCATCGCGTCGGGGGCGTCCAGAAACCACCAGGGCGCGCCCAGGTAGACGGACGGGTAGAAGCCGGCCAGCGGGGCGAGTTCGCGGGAGAACACAGTCTCGTCCAGCGTGAAGAGCACCAGGTGGAAGTCCTTCGCGGTGCCAAAGTCCTGCAGGACGGGCCGGATGGCCTCCGTGTAGTTGATAGCGAACGGGATGTCATGCCCGGTGTCCGCGCCGAAGGCCTGGAATGTGGGCTCGTGGTGGTTGCGGTACGAGCCTGGGTGAATGGTCATTACCAGCCCGTCCTCGACGGACATCCGGGCCATCTGGTACATCATGTGGGCTTCGAAGTCGGCGCGGTCCTGCGCCGTGGCCTTGCCGGAGCGGGCACGGTCGAACAGCTTCGCCGCATCCGCGGCGACCAGCTTGAGCGTCGCCGGCGTCAGCACACCGTGATCCGCCGAGACGGCACCGTGCTCCACAAAATAGCGCCGCCGGTTCTCCAGGGCGGTGAGATAGGCGCCATAGCCTGTGCCGCCGTCGCCCGCTGCTGCGATCAGCCGGTCCACGTTCTCGGACCACGATGGGTGGGCGATGTTGAGGTAGGCATCGGGGCGGAAGGTGGGCAGGACACGCCCGTGGAAGCTCGGGTCCTGGGCGATGGCCTTGTGGCTTTCCAGGCTGTCCAAGGGATCATCCGTGGTAGCCAGGACCTCGATGTTGAAATCCTTGAACAGCTCCCGCGGCCGGAAGCCGGGTTCCTGCAGCTTGGCGGCAATGGCTTCATAACTGGCATCAGCCGACATATCCCCCAGGTCAGTGCCCAGCTTGAACACGGAATCGAGCTGTGTGCGCAGCCAGTAGCCCGAGGCCGTGCCTTCAAACAGCGGCCAGGATTCCACAAACGTCCGCCAGACCTCACGCGATGTGGGTGCGGTCGCCGCTCCATCCCGCAGCCGGTCCATGGGGACTCCGCTGGCATGGATCAAACGGGTGACATAGTGGTCAGGGCTGACCAGAAGGGCGGCAGGATCGGGGAACGGTGTGTTCTGTTCGATGACTGCGGCGTCAACGTGGCCGTGCGGGGAAATGATGGGCAGGTCCTGCACACGCTCCAGCAAGGAACGCGCGATGCTACGGGTTCCGGGATCTGCGGGCAGGAGCCTGTCAGGGTGGGCGGCAATCAACTGTGACAAACTCATCGGCTCACTCAGCCTTCACTGCTTCACGAACCGTGACTTCAGGAAAGTAGCTTCGAGTCGTGGAGACGTCTACAGGTTGGTCGCCAAGAACCGTAAAGGATCCATGAGCCCGGAGGTCGTCCGAGGCTGAGCCCACCCAGACTGAAACCTCTCCTGGTTCGACGACGAATCGGCCGTCCCGGGCAGTGTGTCCCAGCTGGGAGCCCCGGACTTTATAACTGACTTCGGCCTCTTCGCCGCTTTCAAGTTCTATTCGCGCGAATCCTGCCAGCTGTTGTGCAGGGCGGGTGATTCCTGTTCCCAGCAGGCCGACGTACAGCTGCGGAACTTCTGCACTGCGGATTGTTCCTACGTTGCGGACAGGGACAGTTATCGTTACTTCCTGCTCTGCAGTGATTGCCGCCGGTTCGATCCGCAGTTCGCCGTATTCGAACTCGGAGTAGCCCAGCCCGTGCCCGAAGGCATACAGGGGGGTGCTTGGCATGTCGGCGTAGGCTTTGGCCATGTCGATACTTTCACGGCGGTAGCCGCTGCCTCTTTTCTGCGCCTGGTAGATCGGTACCTGGCCTGAGTGCCGGGGAATCGAAAATGGGAGCTTGCCTGAAGGAGCAGCGAGCCCGAAGAGTACGCGGGCGAGTGCCGTGGCCCCTTCCGGGCCTGGGTAGTAGGCGGTCACCAGGGCGGGGAGGGCCTCATCCACACCGGAGAGCCCGTACGGGCGCCCCATATAGAGGACCGCGGCGGTAGGCTTCCCGACTGCGGTCACTTCCTTAACAAGCTGTACCTGCCGTGCGGGGAGGTCGATGTTTGCTGAGTCCGTGCCTTCACCTTCTGTGGTTGTTCCGGAGAAGGCGCCCGCCCTGCCGCCGATAGCGAGGATGACCACGTCAGCCGCTGATGCGGCAGCCACGGCCGCCTCAATGTCGTGCGGATCTGAATCGAGGACGCCTGTGCCGGAAACGGTGACGACCTCCGCTTCTGGCATGAGCATCCCGACTGCCTCTGCCAGGCTCTGGCTCCCATATTCTTCGCGGACAACCTTCTCCAGATCGAGGTTCTCCATGGCACTGATGCGCTCTGCGGCAGCCTTTTTCATGTCCTCCGGCATGCCATCGAGCGCCCCTTCCATTCCGACCATCCGCGATCGGCCGGTCATCATCCCCTTGATCATTTCCAGAGCAGTGGGATATGTGTAATTGGCGAAGTTGACCATCACGGAGTCCGCGTGCGGGCCAATGACCGCGATGCGGCGAACACCTCGGTCAAGCGGCAACAGATTGTTTTCATTCTTCAACAGGGTTACGGACTGGGCGGCCAGTTCCTCCGACAGCTCACGGCCTTCCTTCGCCACGGACCTCAGCAGGATTGGATCCTCGTTTACAAAAGGGTCCTCAAACAGTCCGAGTTCGAATTTGTGGGTAAGGACCCTAAGAACAGCCCGGTCCACCAAAGTCTCATCGACCATCCCCTTTTCCACGGCCGTGGCCAGTGCCGGTCCGTAGCCGTGAGCGCTTGGCAGTTCGACATCCAGGCCAGCGGTCAGTGACATCGCTCCCGCTTCCTCAGGAGTTCGTGCCACCCTCTGCCGTTCAACCAGATACTGAATGGTGCGGTAATCAGCCACCACGGTCCCTTCAAAGCCCAGCTTCTTACGAAGCAGGTCCGTGAGCACGGCCGACGATGCTGCTACCGGTACACCGTCTATTTCCGAGTAGCTGTTCATGACGCTGCGAAGGCCAGCCAGGCGGATGGCAGCTTCAAAGGGCGTTGCGTAGACGTCGTAGAGTTCCCGCATTCCGAGTTGCGTGGCAGCAAGGTTCTGGCCTGCTTCCGTCATGGCATAACCAAGGAAATGTTTGGCTGTGGCCAGAACACCCTGACGGAGATCCTCCCCCTGCAGGCCCTGCACAAAAGCCACGCCCATCGCCGAGACGAGCAGGACTTCTTCGCCATACGTTTCATGCACCCGGCCCCAGCGGGCGTCCCGTGCCACGTCCAGGACGGGCGCCAACCCCTGACGGATACCGAGTGACAGCATCTGCCGCCTGGTCAACTCTGCCATTTCACGGACTTTGTCCGGATTCCAGGTCGCAGCCAGACCGATAGCCGTAGGGAAAGAGGTGTGGCCTTCTGCAACAACACCATTGAGCGCTTCGTTGTGCAGGATGGCGGGAATTGCCAGGCGGGTGGAGTCGCGCAAAAACGACTGGATGTCATTGTTCATCTTGGCCAAACGCTCAGGTCCACCGCCTGCCATGCCTACGCCGGAGATGTGGCCGATGCCCTGGCTGAGGTGCCGTTCCAGTTGCCCTTTGGCAATTCCGTCGGCTCCAAGGAGCGGCTGCGGCAGGATTCCAACCAGCTGCATGGTTTTCTCCGCCAGAGTCATGCGGCTCAGCAGGTCCGACGCACGCTCGGCTACGGGGAGAGAGGGGTTCTGGTAAGTCATCGGTGACCTTTCGTGTGGCTCGCATGCCGTAGTGCGGCTATCAACGGACCCGCTACTGAATATAGTGACGCGTTTCGAAATTCATCGTAGCATCTTCTTGGCAATCGGTTTCCGTTTTTCGGGTCCTAATTTGTCGCGTTTCACGCATGGCTTTACCGGCTTGGGGTTCAGGTGAGCGCAACGTTGGAACGTGCGGGTTTTTTTGCAGCGAGGCTGCCGGCTACGTTGATGTCCGACTGCTTCCCGCAATAGGAGCCCTCCCGCCCCGCCCGGTCGCCAGGGGCGCCGCGATATCGTGAACCTGCGTGGAGTTGATGGACATCCCCAAGGGGGCACAGATCTCACCATCTTTGAGCGCAGCCGTCACAGGACACGGCAGCAGCGGCCCGCCGCCGGCGCCTTGACGTGGTTGGAGTTTTCATCATGCGGTTCCCGAAGGCAGGGTCCCCCTGCTTTCAGTGCCTTAGCGCGCCGGGGCGGAACCGGTGCCCACCCGACAGGTAAGCCTCGAGCGGGCCTGGGCTCTAACTTGACGACGAGCGTGCGTGGCCTGGGCCCTGCACGCTGCGTCGAATTCGGTTGCTACAAACGAGAAACCAGTTCCCTGGGTTGCTTCCCTCAACCCTCAGCCGCTTTGGCGTGCCATGTGGCGCGCGCCGCGCAGACCAAACACGACGGCGGGTCCGATGGTCGAGCCCGGGCCGGGATACGTCCGTCCCATGACGGAGGCGGAATTGTTGCCGGCGGAGTAGAGGCCCTCAATGACGGTGCCGTCTTCACGCAATGCCCGGGCATCGGCGTCGGTGACGACGCCGCCCTTGGTGCCGAGGTCTCCGATCACCACTTTGAATGCGGTGAATGGGCCCTTTTCAAGGGGACCCAGGCAGGGATTGGGGTGGACCGTGGGGTCGCCATAGTAGCGGTCGTAGGCTGAGTTGCCGCGGCCGAAGTCGCCGTCGACACCGGAGCGGGCGAAGCCGTTGAACCGTTGAACTGTCGCTTCCAGCTGAGCTGTATCCACGTCAAGCTTCGCGGCGAGCTCGGCGAGCGTGTCTGCCTTGACCATGATCCCCGCGTCCTTCATGGCCTTGTTGTTCTTCGGGTCCATCGCGAAGGTGCGCAGGTAGCGCCGGGCATGCCGCGCGTCGCCGACAAGCCAGTACGGGCCGTCTTTGTCATGCTCGAGCATATGGTGGCCGAGGTCAACGTAGGACTCGGACTCGTTCACGAACCGGTCACCCTTGGCATCCAGGATGATCGAGTAAGGCAGTGCTCGCTCACCGACTATGAAGGCGGGGCCGTGGCCGGGCGCCGCGGCGATTGATCCGCCCCACCAGGCGTCGTCCATGAGCTCAAGTGCTGCGCCGTTATCCTGCGCGATCTCGATGGGACGCCCGAGGTTGCCCGGAGCGCCGGACGGGGCGCCATCAATTCCGTGGTGTTTTTGGCGGAGGTCCTTGTTGTGGTCAAAACCGCCGCCGGAAAGCATCACGCCACGCGCGGCACCGATGGTGAGGGGCTTGCCATCCCTCGTAATCCCCACCCCTGCGACACGGCCGTCCTCGACGATGAGTTCCTGCAGCGGGGCGTTCAGCCACAGGTCGGCACCTTGCTTCTGGACGACGACGTCGAGGAACGCAGCGGCGAATCCTGCGCCGATGCCGGCGAGTCTCTTACCGGCGACTACGCCGCCGAGGGCGCGGAAGACCAGCTGCGCCCCGCGGATGAAACCGGCAGGGGTCGACCAGGCGCGGCCCAGAAGCCATATGTCGTCGGTCTTAATCGGCAGCGCGGCGGGTGCCTGGCAGGTTTTCCACCAGTGGCCAATCTTCTTGACATCGAACGGCTTGACCTCAAGGCTGCGGCCGATTTTGCCGCCCGGGAGTTCGGGGTAGTAGTCCGGGTAGTCCGCCGCGCGCACGAACGTCACACCGTACTTCTCCGCGGTGTTGATGAAGTCGTAGACGCCGTCGACGAACGCCTCCTTGCGGGCGCGCGTCGTGGCGCGGCCCTCCTCGCCGACCGTCGCCTCGAGATAGGTCAGCGCCTCGCCGCGGGAGTCGCCGGCGCGGTCGCGCTGCATCAGCGGGTTATTGGGCAGCCACATGCCGCCCCCGGACATGGCCGTGTTGCCGCCCCACTTTCCGGTGCTTTCCAGCAGGAGGACCCGCAGGCCCTCATCGGCGGCGCCCATCGCTGTCGCCAGCCCCGCGGCACCTGTGCCGACGACGACGACGTCATAGCTGTGGTCAAAAGGCTTTGACTCTGACATGCCTTGCTCCTTCAGTTCGTGGGCGCCGGTTCCGCTTTTGACTCGGGACAGGCTTTGGACGCGGACGACGACGGAACCTCCGCCGTCGTCCGCTTCAGTTCATTACAGGGCTGACCAGCCGCCGTCGGAGGCAAGGATGGCGCCGTTGACGTTGGTGCCGTCCTCGCTGAGCAGGAAGGTGATGGATGCAGCGAGCTGCGCGGCTGTTGCCGGGGTGGGGATGTTGGCCTGCATGAGCGGGCCAAGGCGCTCTGCGGCCATCCGGGATCCGAAGTTCGCCTCGATGCCGGTGATGGTGGGGCCGGGAGCCACCGCGTTGAAGCGAAGCCCCTTGGGTCCATAGATCACCGCGGAGTTCTTGGTGAGGCCGACGACGGCGTGCTTCGAGGCGGTGTAGGCGGCGCCGGCGGCCGAGCCGCGGATGCCCGCCTCCGAGGAGACGTTCACCACCGAGCCTGTGCCGGCCTCGAGCATCAGCGGTGTCACGGCGCGGGTGAGGCGCATCAGCGCGGTGACGTTGATCCGGAACACGCGGTCCCAGAGTTCATCATCCACCTCATGGATGGGGGCGAAGTTGTCCATGATCCCGGCGACGTTGGCCAGGGCATCCACCCGCCCGTCGGCCGCGGCAACAACGGCGGCGACCGTTTCTTCAGTGGAGATGTCGCCGGCCACAGGCACCAGGTCCAGGCCGCGATTCTCTTCCACCAGCACGTCCAGGCGTTCCTTGCTGATGTCGGCGGCGATGACCTTGCCGCCCTCCTTCGCAATACGCAGGGCAGTTGCCTGACCGATCCCGGAGGCTGCACCGGTGACGATGATGGTTTTCCCTGCAAAGCGGTTGTTGGTGATGGCTTCTTGCCACGTGGCTTCGTTGCCCATGATGTCCTTCCAGACGCTGAGTAGATTCGGCGATGGCCGTGCCACCCACCTTATGACACGCTGTGTCATTATGGAAGGGTGAATACTGGTGGGATGCCTTCGGATAACCTGATCACCCCCACACGCGCCCGGGGGCGGCCGGTGAGCATCGACCCTGACGCCGTAGCAGCTCTCGCGCTGCGCATTTTTGCTGAGCACGGGTATGAGCAAACCTCCATGGAAGACATCGCCCGTAAGGCAGGGGTCGGGCGCAAGACCCTATACCGCCATTTCGCCAACAAGGCGGACCTGGTGTGGGGCGGGATGGGACCGGCGATCCAGGCCTCCGTGCCCCTATTGGACGCGCCTCCAGCTCCTAATGCGACAGCCCAGGAGATCCTGAATGGCCTTCGTGATGCGCTGATTGCCGGTATTGACGCACTCCCGGACCTCGCGGTTACCCGCGGACGACTGCGGCTGATCGCGGAACATCCGGAACTGATGAGCCGAAGCTACGAATTTTTGGGGGCGCAGCGTGATCGGACACGCTCCTACCTGACCGCCCGCGGCATCTCGGAGACTACAGCACGATATTTTTGCGCTGCCCTCATTGGCGCTTCATTTGAGGCCTGGCTGCAGTGGGCTATCGGCCACGACCCGGCGCCTACCGCCCAGCTCCAGGCAGCACTGTCAGTCCTGCATCTGGACGCGGCCTGACTCATTCCCGCAGCCCATCCCCCGCCTTCCAGCCCGGTTCCGATTGTCGAACCCGCATCAAGCACCCCCTCATGACCCGATCGCGGCTCACGGGGGCACGCGCTGACGCTGAGTCCCGCAACGAAAGCAGGACCACAGGTACCAAAGCTGAACCTCGCCGTGAACAAGGCGTTAAGCCGCCCCCTAAAAAAAATAACCGCAATCGGTTGTCAGCGCCCCCAAAGGATGTTTCACTGGTTTCAGTACGAAATTAGAAATACGTTACTAATTTCCGCGAGGCCCCACCGCAGGCTGACACTTTGCGGTGCAGGCAACTCATTCCATGACCAAAGGAGTTCTTGTGAACACCCGTGTGATCCGACCTCGATTCCGTTCCGGGATCGCTACCTCAGTTGCAGCAGCTGTTTTGCTGGCCATGACTGCCTGCTCTGGCAGTCCCGCTCAGGAAGAGGCCGATTCCGGTTCGACCGGCGCCAACTCCAATGCCACCATAGCTCTGGCGGTCAATGCAGCTCCGGCTTCCCTTGATCCCGCCCAGCTCCAGGAGGGTCAGCAGACCTATGTCTGGGGCTCCGTCTTTGACACGCTCCTTTATGTTGACAACGCGGGCAAACTCCAGCCAAACGCAGCGGAAAGCTGGAAGCTCTCAGACGATGGCATGACATTGTCACTGACCTTGCGGGACGGACTGACGTTCAGCAACGGCGAGCCGGTGACGGCAAAAGACGTCGCGGGAACACTGGAGCGGACCCGGACCACGCCAGGCCAGCAACAGGGCAAGCTGGATGCTGTCGAGTCCATTGAAGCCCCGGACGACAAGACCGTCGTCCTGAAGTTGAAGCAGCGCGACCCCTCGCTTCTTCACAACATGGCGCTGGCAGCAGGCGTCATCGGTGACCCCGAGACCCTCGACGACAAAACCAGCGCGTTGAACCCTACGGGATCGGGCCCGTACACGCTTGATCAGAGCGCGACAGTTGCAGGTACCACCTACGTGTTGAACCGCCGCGACGACTACTGGAACGCCGAGGCGTACCCCTTCAAGACCCTGACTGTCCGGGTCATCCAGGACCGCACCGCCGTCTTTAATGCGCTGCAGGCCGGGGAACTTGATGCCGGAAACGTTGAGGCCCAGCAGGTCCAGCAGATCGAGGGCGCGGGCTTTAAGACCAAGAAGGTGGAAGCGACAGCTGTTGCCAACCTCGTACTTGCCGACCGCGAAGGCACGATCCTGAAGCCACTGGCCGACGAGCGGGTGCGCAAAGCCATCAACATGGCTTTTGACCGGGAGAAGCTGGTCCAGCAGGTCCTGCGCGGATCCGGCAAGGCAACCGTGCAGATCTTCAATCCCAAGGGTGCAGCCTATGACCCCTCGCTGGATGACACCTACAAGCTCGACCCCGCCGAAGCCAAAAAGCTGCTTGCAGAGGCGGGATACGCGGACGGGTTTGAGGTCACTATGCCGAGCACTGTGATTTCGAAGTCCTTCGAACCCCTTATCACCCAGCCACTGGCTGACATTGGCATCAAGGTGACCTGGGAGCCGGTTCCGCCCCAGAATGCCGCCGCTGCCGTTTCCTCGAAGAAATACCCAATGGTGTTCTTCATCGACGGACTCAACGTGACCCAGCGCGAACTCCAGAACAACTTTGGTGACACCGGGTTCCTTAACCCCTTCGGCACTGAAGACCCCGAACTGACGGAGCTCGCCTCCCAGGTCTCCCTGGAGTCTGATGAAGCCAAGGCCTCCGAGCTCTACAAGAAAGTCAACGCGCACATCGTAGAGAACGCCTTGACCTCGCCATTGTTCTACCTCGGCACCATCTGGGCGACCAAGGATGGCATCGAGTATCTCGGTGACGGCTCAAACACCTCGAGCACCATCCGGGCGTTCAACACCACGAAGTGATAACGGAGAGCCCCGGGCGTGGTTTGCCCGGGGCTCTTCTCCCCTGCTTACTTCTTTGAAGGACCCTCATGACCACCTATATTCTGCGTCGGCTTGGGACAGGACTCCTGCTCGCAATGCTGGTGACGCTGATCACCTTTTTCCTGCTTAGCCTCTCATTCGACGCGGTCGTCCGCGCCCGCCTCGGAAGCGTCGCTACACCCGAATCCGTGGCAGCAATGACGGCCGAACTTGGCTTCGACCGTCCCGTACTGGTCCAGTACTTTGAATGGCTCGCCGGAGTGCTCCGCGGCGATTTGGGTACGTCGTTGTTCACCAGCGAACCCGTCGGACCAGCGGTTGCTTCACGGCTGGCCGTCACGCTGTCCATCGTACTCGTGGCCCTGGCTATCACCGTCTTGATCAGTGTCACCCTCGGAGTCGTCGCAGCTACCCGAGGCGGCCTCGTGGACCGACTGGCGCAGGCAGCGTCTCTGGTGGGTTACGTCATTCCGGGCCTGCTTATCGCGATTGTGCTGGTTGTGGTCTTCGCAATCAACCTCCGAATGCTCCCTGCGACAGGGTATACCCCCTTTGATGTGAACCCAGGTAGATGGGCAGCCACCATCACTATTCCCGTTATCGTGCTCGTCATTGGAGGCGCCGCGAATATCACTGCCCAGGTCCGTGGCACGATGATCGACGAAATGCGCAAGGACTATGTGCGGACCCTCCGCACGCGGGGAATCTCCACGCGGTCCATCGTTCTCAAGCATGCCCTGCGCAACGCCGCCGGACCTGCTTTGACCGTGCTGTCCTTCGAGTTCATCGCCATGCTCGGCGGGGCCCTGATCATTGAGAAGGTATTCGCGCTGCCCGGGTTCGGAACGTTTGCGTTCAATTCCTCCCTGCAGGGGGACATCACCGTGATCATGGGCATCACGCTGTTCAGCGTTTTGCTCGTGGTCTGCATCAACCTCCTAGTCGACCTTGTGAACGGGTGGCTCAATCCGAAAGCGAGAATCTTTTGAGCGTCGAAGAACTCATCGTCGAACCGGTCCATACAGCTGCCCCCCGTAAGTCAGCCTGGCGGAAACTGCTCAAGGACCCCCAGGCTGTCATCACGGCCGGTCTGCTGCTGGTCATCACCCTGCTCGGAATCCTGACCCCGCTCCTGACCCAGCATGGGCCAAACGAGGCCTCGCTGGATGCCATCAACGCCCCCATGGGGACTGCCGGATACCCCTTGGGCGGCGACCAGAACGGGCAGGACATCTTTACGCGCCTGCTCCACTCCATCAACACCAGCATGATCTCCGGGCTGATCGGAACGAGTGTTGCCCTCGCAATCGGCGTCACCTTCGGCTTGATCGGAGGCTACTACGGGCGCAAGCTCCAAGGCGTCACGGAATGGGTCTTCAGCCTCATCATGACGTTCCCCGGCATCCTCCTGCTGATCATTCTCATGCCTGTCACCAAAGGCGACTACCGCTCCACAATGCTCATCTACGGTGTCCTGCTGTCCCCCGGAATCTACCGGATCGTCAGGAACCAGGTCGTGGGGGTCAAAAATGAACTGTTTGTAGACGCTGCGAAGGTATCGGGCCTTTCGGATATCAGAATCCTTGGCCGTCACGTCCTCTTCGTTGTCCGCGGACCGATCATTATCGCCGCAGCTTTTCTTGCCGGCTCAGCCATCACTTTGCAGTCGGGCCTGGCCTTCCTCGGCGTCGGTTCCAACACCATCCCCAGCTTTGGTGCGATGATCGCGGACGGATTCCTGAACCTGTATGAGGAGCCATCCCAGTTCCTCTGGCCAAGCCTGCTTCTGGGCCTGATCACCGCTTCAATGGTGCTGCTCGGGAACGCCCTACGTGACGCCTTCGAAGGCGTCCGGCCCAAAGCCGCAAAGCGTCCGACGGCGAAGGTCCAGGCAACACCATCGGACCAGCAGGAGGCGGCGATCGACGAACCTCTGCTGCTGACCGTCAGGGACCTCGCAATCGCTTATCCCACACCTACAGGGGAACTCCGCGAAGTGGTCAACGGCGTTAACCTGGAACTGGCTGCCGGCCAGACCTTGGGTTTGGTTGGTGAGTCCGGCTCAGGAAAGACGCAGACAGCCTTTGCTGTCCTCGGCGTCCTGCCTCCTGAGGCCGTGATCACCCGCGGATCAATAAAGTTGGATGGCCGTGAGCTTCTTGGCCTCAGCGAAGGGGAACTTCGCTCCCTCCGTGGCCGGTCCATCGCCTACATTCCCCAGGAACCAATGTCGAATCTGGACCCGTCCTTTTCGGTGGGCGCACAGCTGGTCGAAGGAATCCGTGCATCCTCCGACATGTCGGCTAAGGAAGCAAAGGAACGCGTGCTCGCGCTCCTGAAGCGTGTGGGCATCACGGACCCTGACCGGACCTTCCATTCCTACCCACATCAGATTTCCGGAGGTATGGCCCAGCGGGTTCTGATTGCCGGAGCCGTGGCAAGCCGGCCGAAGCTTCTTATTGCCGACGAACCGACCACCGCTCTTGATGTCACCGTTCAGGCCGAAATCCTGGACCTCCTGCGTGACCTGCAGGCAGAACTGAACATGGCTGTACTCCTGGTCACTCACAATTTCGGCGTTGTAGCGGACATTTGTGACCGCATCGCCGTGATGCAGTACGGACAGATTGTGGAATCAGGAACTGCATTGGATATCTTCCGAAATCCCCAGCACCCCTACACCACCATGCTTCTAGACTCCATTCTCGACGAGACCACGGTACGTAAGGATGGCCCTATGGCCTTCCACAACCCGGTCGGAAAGTAGCACTGATGAGCACCCTGCTCGATGTAAACCAGCTGAAGGTTGCCTACCCCGGCCGCGGTTTCCGCGCCAAGCCACTCGAGGTCCTGCATGGAGTTTCCCTGACGATCAGCGAAGGCGAGACTCTTGGCGTCGTTGGCGAATCCGGTTCAGGAAAAACCACCATCGGCCGTGCAGTACTGGGACTGGTCAAACCCAGCGGCGGCAAGATCACCTTCAGGGACCGGGACATCACCCATGTCAGCCCCAAGGAGCGCAGGGAACTGTCCAAGGACATCCAGGTAGTCTTCCAGGACCCCTACACCTCCCTTAACCCGTCCATGACCATCGGCGACATCCTCAGCGAGCCGCTCATTATTCAGGGCCGTACCCGGGTGGAGGCGAGGACGCGTGTCAGGCTGCTCCTTGACCAAGTGGGGCTGCCAGCTGATGCCATCGAACGGCTCCCACGTGAGTTCAGCGGTGGCCAGCGCCAACGGGTTGCAATTGCCCGTGCCCTGGCCCCAGAGCCCAAGCTCATTGTGTGCGACGAGCCGGTTTCAGCACTTGACCTCTCCACCCAAGCGCGGGTCCTGGACCTCTTTATCGATATTCAGCGTCAAACCGGGGTGGCCTACCTGTTTGTCTCCCACGACCTTGCCGTTGTGAGACATGTCAGTCACCGGGTCAGCGTCGTCTATAAGGGAGATATCGTCGAGACCGGGTCAGCTGAAGTGGTGACATCGGACCCTGAGCACCCCTACACACAGAGGCTCTTGCTTGCTGCTCCGATTGCCGATCCTGTGGCTCAGGAGAGAAGACGGGCTGAACGACGCCGGCTCCTGGAGCTCCACCGCGAACAGGACCTGCAAGCAGGTGTTGTCCGCGCATGACCACAGAGCCGATCATTCCCGGCTTCCATCCTGACCCGTCCATCTGCAGGGTAGCGGAGAGCTACTTTCTGGTGAACTCCAGCTTCGAATATTTTCCTGGCGTGCCCCTCTTCCGCAGCGAAAATTTGATCGATTGGATTCAGATCGGCAACGTTCTGGACCGGGAGAGCCAACTGAACGTGCACCCGGGCATCACAGGCGCCGGCGGAGGGATCTACGCACCAACACTCCGGTACCGCGACGGCGAGTTCTGGCTGGCCACAACCAACATCACGGACATCCGCCGCGGACACCTTATCGTCCGTGCCAGTGACCCGGCCGGTCCATGGACTGACCCCGTCTACACGACAGGTGCGGTGGGGGTTGATCCCGATTTGTCCTGGGACGACGGCGGAACCTGCCACCTCACCTGGTCATATCCCATGGGCGGAATTTTCCACGCAACCGTGGACCCGGCCACCGGTGAGCTCCAGTCGGCTCCACACGAATTATGGAAAGGTACCGGCCTTGCCCATCCCGAGGGGCCGCACCTATTCCAACGCAACGGCTGGTGGTACCTACTGGTCGCGGAGGGCGGTACCCATCACGGACATTCCGTCTCAATTGCGCGTTCCCGTAAAATCGAGGGTCCGTTCCAAGGTCATCCGCAGAACCCGGTTTTCTCGCATCGGAGCACCCCGCATTCCGTTCAAAACACGGGCCACGCTGACCTGGTGGAATGCGCGGACGGCACGTGGGCGATGGTCTACCTGGGCGTGCGTCCCCGCGGTTCGTTCCCGAAATACCACGTCAATGGGAGGGAAACCTTCCTCGCCGGCATCGAGTGGGTGGAGGACTGGCCCGTCATCCGGCCGGAATCATTTGACCCCCCGAGAGCCAAAACATCATTTGAGGACAACTTCTCCACGAATGAGTTGCACCCCCGATGGATTTCTCCAGGCGTCAACCCGCGCTCCTTCACTACCCGGGACGGCGAATCCGGGCTGATTCTCTCCGCGGGCCGAGGGGTTGAGGAAACAGAGGCGGTCAAACTGCTGGCTGTAAGAGCCCGCGATCCGGAATGGACCGTCGTTGCGACAATTCCTGACGGTGATGCCGCCCTCGTGGTGCGCATCGATGATCAACACTGGGCCGGAGTTGAAAGATGCGGAGATCACCTAAAGGCGCGTCTGGTAGTTGGGCCACTCGATCAGGAACTGGCTGTCCAGGACGGGGTCTTTCCAGTGTCGCCGCTCGCCATCCGGGCAGTGGGACCGGAGGCCGCGCGCCGGTTCCGCAGCGGCCCGGACACGCTTGAGCTGGGGTACCTCAAGAACGACGAGTTCTGCAGGCTCGCAAGCGTGGACGGCCGCTATCTCTCAACTGAGGTAGCCGGCGGCTTCACGGGGCGGGTCATCGGCGTCGAGGCACTGGGTTCGCGCGCACGACTCGCCAGCTTCGAATACCAAGGGTTTCTCCCATCGGAAATCCGCGAAGCAACCCACGAAACAACCGCAGCGGCACCCTAGTCAATGTCAGGAATGAAGGAACGGAGGAACAGGCGGACATGTCGCTTGAGCCGATCCATATCCCGGTCATACAGCCATTGGATCTGAAGGCCGTCGGTCAGGGCAACGAACATGGCCGCCAGGTCTTCCGGCGCGCTGTCGCTCTTCAGCTCGCCACTGTCGGCCAAAGCGGCGAACGCCTGGGTGTAGAGGCCAATGGCTGCCGCATAGCGACCCTGATAGTACTCATGGGCTGGATGGTCAGGAGAAGTGGCCTCAGCGGAGAGCGTACTGTGCAGCTCGATCAGACCCGGCTGCAGATCGTTCGCGGCTACCGTCTGCAGCATCGCCTTAAGGGCCGCGCTGTCCTGGGGTACCGTCATCACGTCCACCCCACGGTCACGAAAAAACTCCCTCCTTCTCTGGTCCCTGAGCTTCAGGACACCAGCGAGCAGCTCGTCCTTATTGGCAAAGTGATGGAGGAGTCCCGTGTGACTAATGCCGACCCGCAGGGCCACATCTTTCATGGTCAGGTTGTGGAAACCTGTCTGCCCAAAGAGCTCGATGCACGTCTCAAGGATTCTCAACTTCAGAGCTGCGGTCTTCGCATACGGTCCGCGCTGGTTGGCCGTGGCCGTGGGCATGGTGATTCCTATCGTCGCCGTTTCTAAAACCAAAATAGCACCACGATTGAAATTTCATTGGTACGCCTGGGTGGGATTGACAAACAATCAACATCAAACGAAGCCGTTGCCTGGGAGCCGGCAAGGGAGGAAATGATGTGCCCCAAAGAAAGCCCTGTAAAGAGTCCGGGCCAGCTGGATGGCTACTGGCAGCCCGTCGATGATTGGACACAGCTCCAGGACCGGTTCGTGGAGATCCACCGACGTGGCACCATCCTTGACCGCGGCCTGGTTGATGCCGTGACGATTGACGGCTCCATCCTGTGGCTTGCCCACGACGGAGCAGCCACCAGGCGTTTGATCCTTAAGCAGGATGCCGTTAACGTAAAGCTCCTTTTGGCCAGGGAGACTTCCGGATGAGTGAAAAGATTGCGGCGGATGAGAAGGCAATACGTCCCGCCCGTAAAGCCCAGCCGACAATTTACGACATCGCCCGCGTCACCGGCGTCAACCCGTCCACAGTGTCCAGAGCGTTAAGCAATCCTGGTCGGGTCAATGCCAAGACGGCTCAACGCATCAGGGATGCGGCAACCGCCATGGATTACAGGATCAATCCGATGGCCAGGGCGTTGCCCACGGGGATGACCAATACGGTGGGCCTCGTTATGTCCGACATTACGAATCCTGTCTACTTTGACCTTATTCGTGGCGCGGGGCGAGCCGCAGAAGCCGAAGGCTATACTCTTGTCCTCGCCGAGTCGCAGGAATCCCCGGAGTTGGAAGCGCAAACCGTCCAGCGGCTTCTGGCCTCCGTTGACGGGCTGGTTCTGGTGGGTACCCGATTGCCGGAGAGCGATATCCGCGCCTCCGCAGTCCGCAAACGTGTCGTCCTGGTTAACCGTGCTGTGTCCGGGCTGCCCAGTGTCATTCCCGACGTTGTCCCGGGAATCAAACACGCGCTTGACCATCTTCACGGACTCGGCCATCGTTCGGTCGCCTTCCTGTCAGGCCCGGCCAACTCCTGGATGAACTCGCTGCGCTGGGAAGTGATCCTGGATGAAGCCCTGGACCGAAGCATGTCGATTGTTGAGATAGGCCCAGGCCAGCCCACAGTGGAGGGCGGCCATAAGGGCCTGCGCCGAATCCGGGCAGCCGGTGCCACAGCGGTCCTTGCCTATAACGACCTTATGGCTCTTGGTCTGCTCACAGCCTGCCAGGAGGCGAACATCGCAGTACCGGAAGAGCTAAGCATCGTCGGATTCGATGACATTTTCGGTTCCGCGTTCACTTCTCCCCAATTGACCACAATCCGCACACCTCTCGGCACGGCCGGCGAATACGCGGTACGTCGCCTCGTAGAGCGTGTGCGGGGTAATGACGAGCCTGCGCCGGTGGAACTGGTGACAGAACTCGTGGCTCGGGGATCAACCGGCCGGGTCGCTGCAGGGGCAAAGCTATAGCCATGAGGGCTGGAGTACAGTCTTGCCCCTGGTCTAAGAGATCCGGGGCACTGGCATGGACGGCATGCGGCTGGGTTGATGAACTCCGTGCTATCGGTTGGTCGACTCGCGGACGCCGAGCACTGTTATCAGTCCGCCGATAAGGGCAAGGGTACCGGCGGCCAGGAACAGTGCCGTGTAATTCTTGTCTGTCCCCGTTACCGCGATGGAGAGCAGGGCCGGGGCCAGCCCTGGGGCCAGCGCGGCCGGGATTTTTTGCGAGAAGCTCGTTATCGCCATGAACTTTCCTGCTTGCGTTTCCCGCTGTGGCAGGACATCGAGGACGAGTGCCTGTCCGACCGACATGAAGACTGCAATGCCCAGGGACGAGATGAAGGAACCTGCGATAAGGGTGATGAGGTCGTGGGAGAAAGCCGACACCATCGTCCCTGCCGCGTAAATGACAGTGCCCAACAGAATGAAGGGTTGACGGCGATTGGCGCGGTCGGAGAGCCATCCGCCACCCAATGCACCGGCGGTGGAGCTGAGGATGCTTACAGCTGAGATCACGGCGATGACAGTAGACACCTCAGCGACGCTGATGTTCAACCGTTGGGCGTAGAAAAATGTGGCGTAGCTGGTCGTAAAGGACAGTCCCAGGAAGAACACGAAACGCCCTGCCCAGGTCCAGGCGAACGCGGGATGCTTCTTGGGGTTAAAAACGAAACTTTTGAACACGCTTCCGATTGACAACCGGCCTGATAACGCTGTGCCCCGGGAATCCTTTTCCGGGGCACAGACGACGAAGGCGCCTACCAAAACGGTTCCGATGGCAGCCGGCAGCAGGAATACCCACAGTGGCTCAGCAGTAACCCTTCCGACGAGGATGATCCCGATGACAGGGGAAATCTGCATGGTCAGGCCCGTGAGGCCGGAAACCTTGCCGCGCTGGAACCCAGGCAGGTTGTCGGCCTGGTAGTTGCTGATGGAACCAACAACTGTTCCCCATCCAACGGTGGACAGGACCCAACCGGCCCCGAGCAGGACAACGTTTGGGGCGAACGCCATGACGGGTATTGCAGCCAGCCCAACAACTGTGCCGATGACGGTAAACGGCCGTCGTCTGCCCCATCGACAGCGCATTCTGTCGCTGAGGATGCCCGTGAGCGGTGCCGCGATCAGGGAGCATAGTGCACCGACCCCCAGCATGTATCCCAGAAACTCTTCCCGTCCAGGGGCAAGTTCGTTGAGCCTGAGGGCCAGGGAAAAGGCCATCGGAACGATCATCGCCATGCCACCGCCGAAGGTGGCCATGACGAGTAAGGTCACTGTCGCCCGGCTGAGAGGCTTCTGCGGATTGCCGGCAGTGTCAGGTGGCGGCGAATCGGTGTCGGGAGGTGAAGGCAGCGTGACGTTCGATCTTGGAATCCGTCCTATTTCGGCCTCGAACGGCTCCGAACCTCCTGCCGCTTCCTCCTCAGGGACCAACGTCTTCACAGCCTCTCGTAAATTCGGCGACCTGACACGGGCAAACGACCACGCCGCGATTTTTCTCCACCCGTGTCCTGCCGTCGTTCTAGTTGCTGGTTCCTGGCTTTTGGTTTTCCAGGCCCCGCCAGCGGCTTCGGAGTGCATGGGCTGCCGACTTGGGCTTACGGTCGCGGGTGAAGACGCCCTTCCTGTTCCCGTCAACGCGGTGGATGCCGTTGGACGTTTGGAAGTCTGCGAAGTTCCAGACCTGCTCCCCCACGAAGGACGGGATGCTGTCGAAGACCCGGTGGTTCATGGCCAGGTAGTCGGCCTGGTACTCCTCCGTCCAGGGCATGTCCCATACCGAGTGGAGGCCCGGCAGGGTATCCGCCCCGTACTCCGCCATCATGATGGGCTTTCCAAACTTGTCCACCCACCCCTGCAGTTCACCCTTGAGGTAAGTTTCGGCTGTTGCCAGGTCTCCGGTGGCGACATACCAGCCGTAGTAGCGGTTGAGGCACATGACATCGAAGAGGTCCGCGATCCTGTCATTCTTGAATGTGGCGAACATGACGACGGCGTAGGTGACCGGGCGGGTTGGATCAAGCGTCCGGGTCAGTTCCACGAGCGGTGCGAAGTACTCCCTTGCGCCCTCTTCGTTGGACGATGGCTCATTTGCGATGCACCACATGACGACGCTGGGGTGGTTCTTGTCCCGGGCGATCAACTCGCGGATCGCCTGGGCGTGGGCGGCCTGTGTGTCGTCGTTGAAGGTTTCGGGGGAGAACGTAGGTGTTGTTGCTCCACCGGCAAGTCCTCCCTGCACGGCGAGGTTGAGCCCGACTGCGGCGGTTTCGTCGATGACGACGATGCCGTGGCGGTCTGCGAAGTCCATGACCTCCTCGGCGTAGGGGTAGTGGGAGGTCCGGAACGAGTTGGCGCCGACCCACTCCAGCAGTTGGAAGTCATGCACCAGGTACGCGTCATCATGGCCCTTGCCCCGCACCGGCGAGTCCTCATGCTTGCCAAAGCCCGTGAAGTAGAACGGCTCACCGTTGATAAGGAATTCGGCGGCACGCACTTCGACCGTTCTTACGCCAAAGGTTTGCGTGTAACTGTCGATGATTTCGCCGTTGTCGACGATCTCCGCGACGAGGTTGTACAGGTAGGCGGCCCCGGGCTTCCAGAGGTTTGCGGCTTCGATGCGCAGGGTTCCGGCTGCTCCTTCAGCTTCGGCAACCTGGGTCCCGGAGGCATCCAACGCGCGGACCCGCACTGCGGAAGGGGCGGATGCTTGTATGTCGTACGTCACGACGCCGGTGGTGCCCTCAATATCGGTGACGACGGTGATGTCTTCAATCCGTTGCTGGGGGGCGCTGTAGAGCCAGACGGAGCGGGAAAGCCCGGCATAGTTGTAGAAGTCGTGCAGGTATTTCTGCTGCCGCCGGCCATCCTGGGCTACCGTGATGGACCCTGGGGGGATAGTGATGTTTGTCAGTTCATTATTTACGCCGATGGTCAGCCGGAATTCTTCCCCCGGAGCGACAAGGTCCGTGATGTCCATCTCGAATGGCGTGTAACCCCCAATGTGCTGTCCCACCAAAGAGTCGTTGACGTAAACACGGCCTTCGTGTGTGGCGGCGTCCACGCGCAGGAAGATCCGGTCTGAAGTCCATCGGCGGGGGACGCAGACTTTGCGCTGGTACCAGGCCCAGCCGACGTGGTCGCGGATGGAGGAGTCAACGAAGAGATCGTTGTAGCTGGCAGGGACGGCAGCTTCAAGTCCGCTGTCAAGGGTGCCGGTCCAGGCCTTGGGCCTTGACTCGCGTTCGATGTCGAACGCCCAGAGTCCGTCAAGGGAAACGAGTTCACGGGTGGGCGACATTTGCGGTTTAAGCATGAGAGTTATTCCTTCGAATTCTTGGTGGTTGTTCCGGCGGCCGGGTTGTCGAGTGTGAGCCGCCACTGCCAGGCGTAATCGTGGCCGTCGAGGCGGTGCCTGGGCAGGGTGTCGGGTCCGAGGAAGACAGTCCCTACGCCCCGGTGAGCTATATCGAGGTTGACGATGGTCTTCCCAGAGCGGGGCAGCTGCCAGTAATGGGTTGTTGATTCGAGTTCTTCGATCGAATAACGCGACACAGTCATGTGTAAGTCAGTGGCGTGTTCCGTCTTTACGGTGCCTGCCGGACCCTTGAGCTGGAGTTCGCGCACTCCCCCACGTGTGCCGTTGGATTGCGGGACGATATAGGGCACAGCCAAGTCATCGATGCTGCTTTCCCAGGTTCCCAGAAGCGCAGAGTGGGCGCGGTCGGGGTAGTTTTCCCACGGCCCGAGCCCCACCCAGCGTCCGTCCTCGAAGCCGTCCACGAGTTCGAACTCGATGCCGACGCGCAGACCGTCCCGTGTGGATTCCGGCAGGATGACGTGCTCATCAATGATCCAGTCGCCCGCGACTGCTGCCGTGATGCTGCGGCGGTGGGTGACCACGTCATCACCAAAGGCAGTGCGATAGGTCCGGGTAACCACGGCACCCGCTCCCTGGGGCTTTACCTCTGTATCAACAAGGTTCAGGCGGAAGAAACCGGAACGCACGAACCGGTTATCGAGGGCGAAGGATCGATCGTTATCCGTGAGCGGGCGCCAGAGGCACAGCTCGGGGGCGCGGGTCAGCAGCGGATGTGACAGTGACCCGTCCTCGTCGAGCTCAACCTCGATCGGATCGACGGACGCCAGCTGGTGATGTTCGGCTTCCAGGATTACCTGGAGTGCCGCTATTTCGGTGCCGGCAGGCGCCCACAATGTGCGCTCCCGTGTCCGCAGCGTCAGCGTCACCGCCAGCGCACTGGGCTTTCGCGCTGCTGCGCGTACGGGGGGCGGAAGTTCCAGTGCCGCGCTGGTGCCCGGAGCGGCGTCAGGGAGGTCGACGGCGGTTACGGCGACGGGGCCCTCCGCCGTTTCGATCCGCACCTCGCCCCTTAGCCCGCGGAGGTCCGCGAACGCCTGGCGGTTGAGGATCTCCAGCCGCCCATCACGGGCCGTTGCAGCGCCTGAGATGATCCGTACCGGAGCGAAAATGCCGCGCGCTTCGAAGACGGCCGGCTTGGGCGTGAGGTCAGGAAAGACGATGCCGTAGTTGAGGATCGCGCCGCTGTTGGGCTCGTCCCCAAAGTCGCCGCCGTAGCGGTAGTGGGCGTCTCCGTCGGGGTCCAGGGAGTGGTCCCGCCAGCCCCAGATGAAACCGCCCTGCAGCCCCGGCAGTGATTCAAAGAGCCGCCAGTACTCATCCAGTCCACCCATGGAGTTTCCCAGCGAAAAGGCGTACTCGCACAGGACCAGTGGGCGGTCGGCCCGGGAGTCCTTGGCGTATGCCTCCAAAGCCGGGAATGAGCCGTACATCGGGCAGACAATGTCAGTTGCGGCGTGGCCTCCATGCCAATCGTTGGCTATGGCGCCTTCATAGTGCACGGGCCGGGTGGGGTCGGTTTTGCGGGACCAGGCAGCCATGGCGTCGTGGGCCGCGCCGTACCCTGTCTCGTTTCCCAAGGACCAGATGATGACGCTGGGGTGGTTGCGGTCGCGCAGCACCATCCGTGAGTATCGGCGCATAAAGCTTGGGAGGAACAGTGGATCGTCGGCGATCCCACCGGCGAAGGCGTGCCCTTCGATGTCTGCCTCGTCTACGACGTAGAAGCCGATTTCATCGCACAGGTCGAGGAAGACCGGATCGTTTGGGTAGTGCGCTGTCCGCACGGCGTTGATGTTGTTGCGTTTCATCAGCGAAAGCTCCGTCAGGAGGGACTCCCGTGTCATCACCCGCCCTGTGCGGGGGTCGACGTCGTGGCGGGCCACCCCTTGGATGAGGATGCGCCGGCCGTTGACGAGAAGATCGCGGCCCCGGATTTCGACCCGGCGAAAGCCAAGACGGAGGCTTACCTCATCGACGATCTTTCCTTCTGCATCAAGGAGGCGGACGACGAGATTTTCCAGGTGTGGTGTTTCAGCCGTCCAGGGCGTGACGTCCAGCCCCTTCCGCTCGAAGCGAGCCTTTCCTGCGGCCGTCTCGTGGGTGACTGTCTGGGCGAAGTTCCCCGCGATCGCGGCGAAGCGTTCAGGCACTTCAGCTCCCGCGGCCCGGATGCTCAGCAGGTCCATGAAGTCGGACGGGAAGCGGGGAGTTGGTTTGCTGCCGCGTTCATCGGTGGGCTTGGGGAGGGTCATTGTCGCCCGCCGCGGGGCGATGGGCAGGGTCTCCTCCTGGTCCAGGACTGCTATCTGCACAGACCAGTCGACCTCTGTCAGGTGGGCCAGTCCCGCGGTCTCGACATCAACCGTCAGCGACCCTTCGCCTGAATCTGCGTCGTAGTCAGCAACGGCGAGAACATCGGTGATGCGCACTTCCGGCACCGTGTAGACAAAGACCGGCCGGGTAATGCCGGCCTGCCACCAGTGGTCCTGGTCCTCGAGGTAGCTTTCGGCCGAGAATTTGGTGACCACGAGGACAAGCTCGTTCATACCGTGGGTGACGTGTTCGGTGATGTCGAATTCGGCCGCGAGGTGGGAGTCCGTGCTTAGCCCCACGGGGACGCCGTTGATCAGCACGCGAAGGGCTGACTCTGCTGCACCGACGTGCAGGACCGCCCGGCGTCCCGGCTCCGGCGACAATTCGAAGGTCCGTCGGTAGAGGCCGGTGGGGTTGCGCTTGGGAAGCTGCGGCGGGATCTCATCGAAAGGCATCGGCACGTTGGTGTAGTGCGGCGGGTCACTGGGCTCGGACATCGTCCAAAGGCCGGGCACCGTCGTCGTTCCCCACGTGTCGCTGACCGGGGCGTCCGGCCGTTCCAGCAACTGGAAGTCCCATGTTCCATTGAGGTCAACATCGGCGGGACGTCGAAGCGAGCTCATCGGCAGCCGTCCCACCGGATGCAGCCCCGAGAAATCAGCGGGGGTGGCTGTGAAGCCGGTGCCGGTCATTGTTTGTTTTTCTCCGGGGTTGGTGTGCCTGCTCCGATGGCGGCGCGGATTTTGTCCAGTGTGCGGAACACGGCGATGGTGTCCGCGGCCGTGTGTACCGGATGCTCTGTGAGTCCCGCGGCGATAGCGTCGCTGACCGCCCGCAGCATGGGGATATAGCCATTGCCTTCACGGTCAAGGTCGATAGCCTCAGGCGCGTGGATAATGTTCTGCCAGGATCCGGTGTGCATCCTCAATGAGGTGGTTGCCCAAAACGGGCCGGGGAGGACCATCCATCCTTTGGTTCCGCTGACCGAGCCGGCAAGGTCTGCGAACTCCAGGGTGGAGGCGGCGCACTGGGCGAAGCGCCCGTCGCTGTACTCGAGAGTGAAGTGCCCGGCGAGGTCCAGGCCATCGCTGCGGACCGTGCCTGCGGCGTGGACTGATTCCGGCGCACCGAAGACCGTATGGGCCAGCGTCACGGGGTATATTCCCTGGTCCAAGAGGGTGCTCCCGCTGCGTTTGACGTCCCAGCGGCTGCCGTCATCCTGTGGAAACGGCATGCCGAACATTGCCCGCAGGCTTCGGGGTTCGCCGATGCTGCCCGCTGAAATTTCTTCCTGGAGCCGATTGAAGGCGGGGTTGAACTTCATCCACATGCCCTCCATGAGGAAGAGGTTCCGTTCCGCCGCGAGCTGGAACAGGTCCTCCACCTCATCGGCGGTCATTGCCATCGGTTTCTCGACCAGGACGTGTTTGCCTGCAAGCAGCGCCTGACGTGTCATCTCATGATGAGTGGCGAAGGGCGTCGCGATGTACACGACATCAATCCCGGTGTCGGCCAGCAGCTCGTCATAGCTGTCCGTGGAGCGCGGGGCGCCGAACTGCTCGGCGAAGGCAGCAGCCTTGGCCGCGTCCCGGCTGTGCACGGACAGGATCTCCGCGCCGGCACACTGGGCCAGGTCCGTGACCACGCTCGTTGAGATCCGCCCTGTGCCCACAATCCCCCAGCCCAGTGTGCCCTGCACAGTATCGGGCTCCCGAAGAGTCGTCATGACGCCCTCGTTGCCGTGCTGAGCGGCTGGCCCTGCGAGGAAACGGACCCGCTCCTGGCGACGTTCCCAAGCCATGCCAGGCTCGGTTTGGGGTGCCGCTCAAAGGTTGTCCGATCCACGGCAATCAGTCCAAAAGTTGGTTCCCAGTGGCCCCACTCGTAGTTGTCCAAGGCACTCCAGTGCAGGTAGCCCCGGACGTCCACCCCGTCGTCCATCGCCGCGGACAGGTGCTGCAGCGCGGTTTCCGTGTACGCGATACGCCGTTCGTCATCAGCCGTTGCGATGCCGTTTTCGGTGACGAGAATTGGCACTCCACCCGTGACTTCCCAGGTGTGGCGCACGGCAATGCCAAGCGCGTCGGGCCGGTAGGCATTTCCAACTATGGTGTTGTCAGGATGAGGCGGGTGGGGCACGATGCCGTCCGCGGTGACGTTCTGGCTGCTGTAGGACTGGACGCCGATGAAATCATCGCCACGGGCTCCTTCAAGGTACAGGTCCTCCCGGACGTACTGCTTCCTGCGCAACATGTCTTCCCCGCCAGGCAGGGCCACCAGTGCCTGGTTCGCCACGGTCCACCCCACCCCGGCGCCGGTCCGCTCCCGCAACAGGTCCCGGACGGCGTGATGGGCTTCGACAAGCCGGTTTCCAACCTCCGGGTCCGGGTCAGGCAGGACCGGGCGGGCATCACCGTCAACGGTCGGGCTTTGCCACTTTTTGTCCTTTTGCTGTTCCGCTGCCCGGCTCATCGTCGTCATCAACGCGAGCATGTTGGGTTCGTTCATAGTGCAGATCCACTCAACGCCGTCAAGGATGCCTGCAACCACTTCGGCATAGGCCGCGAAACGCTCCACCGCCCGGGGTCCCATCCACCCGCCCTCCTCCGCGAACCACCGGGGATTGGTGAAGTGGTGCAGCGTGATGACCGGCTTCAGTCCAAGTCCCAGCGCGGTGTCGATCATGCGGCGGTAGTGGGCCAGCTCGGCAGCGCTGAAGTGGCCTGGCGAAGGCTCGATGCGGGCCCACTCAATCCCGAAACGGTAGGCGTTAAGGCCTGCGTCTGCCAGCAGTTGCATGTCTTCGGCGTACCGATGGTAGCTGTCAACAGCATCACCACTGCGCTCCATGCCAGCCCGAAGCTGTTCCCGCGCCCAGAAGTCACTGTTGACGTTGTTTCCCTCAATCTGGTGAGGAGCGGTGGATGCTCCCCAAAGGAAGCCGTTCGGAAAGTTCGTCATTGTACGTACCGATCTGTCGGAATTGGGGCTCCAAATTGGAAACCGATTGCCACTTGAAGAATGCTAACATGAATATAGAAACGCGTCACTAATTTCAAGGGGCCGACCCTTACGCAGCGCAAGGAAGCCTCGCCAAAGCTGGTGCTTCGGCCCCCATCCGCAGGACCCGACACTCGGAGGATTGACCGCAATGGAGCAAACCCAATCTGGCCACTTGTTCGCCCATCCCGGACTTGAAGCCCCGTACGTGGACATCAACGAGGAGCGTGAGCTGCCGGTACGACACAGATACGTCCACGGTGGCTTCCAAGGGACTGGCACGCGCTTCTCGATCTACTTTCCGCCAGCTGATGACTACGACGGTCGCTTCTTCCAGCACATCACGCCCGTTCCCGACAGCGAAAATCTGGCCCAGACAGCCGTGGGACGTGAAGACAAGATCAGTTTTGCTTTCTCCAGCGGCGCCTACTTCGTTGAGACCAATGGGGGCGGTCAAGACTCCTCAGGTGCTGAACAGGACCGCGACCCAAGCATCTCCGCTTATCGGGCCAACGCAGCAGCAGCAGACTACTCCCGCATCCTGGCCGCCGAAATCTATGGGAAACACAGGCCGTTCGGTTATGCCTACGGCGGCAGCGGCGGAGGCTTTCGCACCATCGGCGGAGCGGAAAACACTACCGGAGTATGGGACGGTTTCGTCCCATACGTCATCGGAAGCCCCATGGCCCTGCCCAACGTCTTCACCGTCCGCATGCACGCCCAACGCGTCCTTCGCGAGAAATTTGACGTCATCGATGACGCCTACGATGCCGGCGGCAGCGGAAACCCGATGCTCGAACTGAGTCAGGAAGAACAGGACGCGCTTACCGAGGTCACGAAGATAGGTTTCCCTCCCCGATCATGGTTCGGCCACCGCACTATGGGTTCCCACGCTTTCGGCGCTCTATTTGCGGGGCTGTTGGCCATAGACTCCGAATATTTCAGCAACTTTTGGACCACGCCGGGTTATCTGGGCGCCGATCCAGAGGCCTCTGTCCACCGTGACAGATTGCAGTGGACCGCTGAAGTCGCTGAACTTATCCGCGGAACAGCTGTCACCCGAAGCCATGGGCCGCGGGGAGGTGTCGACCAGGCGTTCCGAGGTCCGCAAACGGCGCAAGGGCAGGTCACTGCTGTTCGTCTGTCCTCCAACGCGCCCATCAACACCCAAAACGCTGAGCTGTTCATCACCTCCGGGCCGGCAAAAGACGCCCGGATCTTCCTTGACAAAGTCGAGGCCGATATTGCCACCATCGGCAGCCCAGAGGCAGGACTGGCACTGGATCATCTCCAACCAGGCGACACCGTCAGAATTGACAACAGCAACATTCTCGCTGCCCAGACCTATCACAGGCATCAAGTACCTGGACCCGAGTACACGGTCTGGAACCAGTACCGCCAACCGGATGGCAGCCCCAGCTATCCCCAGCGCCCGTTTCTCCTGGGACCAATACTTGCCAAGGGGGCTTCAGGAACGATTCAGACAGGCAAGTTTGAAGGCAAAATGATTGTCGTCGCCTGCTTGCTGGACCGGGAAGCATTCCCTTGGCAGGCCGACTGGTACGCGAACAAAGTTCGCGAACACCTCGGCGGGCAGTTCGATGACCGCTTCCGCTTGTGGTACGTGGACCACGGCCTCCACGGCGACGGCGGAACCGAGGAAGAACACCCAACCCGCTCCATCCCCTACCTCGGTGCCCTGCACGAGGCTCTGCGGCAACTCGCCGCCTGGGTGGAACGGGACGAGAGCCCGGCAGCAGCCACATCCTACAAAGTTGTGGACGGACAAGTCACCGTGCCCATTACTGCAGCAGAGCGCGGCGGGATACAGCCGGTCGCGGAGCTGACAGCGAACTCCCGTTCGCGTGCTGAAGTTTCTGCTGGGGCACCTGTTGTGCTGAGACTAACAGCAGACACGCCGCCCCGCTCAGGCGAGATTGTCGCAGTCGAATGGGACCTCGACGGCGACGGCATTTACGACACTGCAGAATCAATCCAGCCGGCGGCCCGGGTTGACCTTACCCGCACAGTTCGCTTCGAAGAACCTGGCACCTACTTCATCACTGCGCGCGTCACGTCGCAAGGCGAGGGAAATCCCGACACTCTATGGGCGAGGGTCGAGAACCTCGCACGAGCCCGCATCATCGTCAGCTGACTACCCCTAAACCGGGCCTCGCCGCGAGTGGCGCGCGCTGGGCGCTTCTGCAGTGGCTATCCCCCGTTCGATTGTTGAATTCCGTCGGCGAGGGCCTCGAAGGTGAAAATCCGCCCGCCCGTCTCTCCGCTTGCCGTCACATAGGCAGTTCTTGTGCCGGGTTTGATGGCAATGTTCGTCGCCGATGACAGGCCTTCGCCGTCCGTGGGGATAAAGATCGTGGAGACCTGCTCTCCCTGTGGGTTGTACACAAGAATGGCCGCGCGGTTATGCAAGCCGATATAGAGGTTTCCGTCCGCATCAACTGCGGCTGAGTCGATCTGGCTGGAACCGGCATTGACGTAAATTGCGGGGTGGGCTGAGAGGACACTTGTTCCGTTCTCATCGAGACCCACATAGTCGATGCGGTTGGCGGTATTGTGGCTGACCCAGAGTCCGTCGAATCCCGGCGTGAAGGCGATGCCGTTCGGGGCAGGCAGCTCCCGGGCCAGAACGGTAGCCTCGCGGCTGTTCCTCTCGATGCGGACCAGACGGCCCTGCGGCTTCCAGTAGGGATCCCGGGCTCCGATTGAGTCCGTGATGTACAGGTTTCCCTCCTCGTCGAAGGCGATGTCGTCCGGGTTCATCGGCGTCCCCTCGACAGGGCCCGAGAAAAGAACTTGTGGATCACTGCCGTCGGCCGTGATGCTTTGGACTGTTCCGCCCCTGAAATCTGTCAGGTACAGGCGGCCGTCATGCGGACTGAACTGGGCGGAGGTGAACGCACTCGTTTGGTCGGTGTAGACAGTGCTGGTTTCTCCTGTTCCGATGTCAACGCGCAGGACTTTGGGGGCGCCAGGAGGTGCCGTGACATCGACAACGTACAGGTGGCCGTCCGGCCCGAAGGTGGGGCCTTCGAGCAGTGTCATTCCCGTGGCCTGGTGGACTGAAGTAACCTGGACGACTTCTTTTGCCGTCTGCTCCGCGGAGGTGCGGGTTGGGGCAGCGGCGGCCGGAACTGGAGGCTCTGCTGGGGTGCATCCCACCAGGGCCAAGACAAGCATGAGCGACGCCGCTGCCGTCCGCCGCTTGGGTGACCTCTGGGCTGTTGAGCTCACCGCGATGCTCCAACCCGTGCGGGTTCGAACACATCGCTCATGTCGCCTTCACGCCACTCGCGCAGCAGGCGGTGGAAGACAACCGGGCCAGGGCTGAAGGAAGCGCCCGTTATCGTTCGGGTCCCCTCACCGTTGTAGTATCCAGGCGTGCATTCGGCCTGGAACTTGGCGGTGTCGGCTGCTGTCTCTCTCACGGTCTGGACCCATGCCTCCTCAGCGGCCTCTGTGGGTTCGATGACGTGTGCTCCTATAGCCCGTCCCCGGGAAATGACGGCAGCGATGTGCTCCGCCTGCTCCTGTAGAAGGTGCACGAAGTTTACCGAGTTGGCATTCTGCAGAGCGCCAAGGTGAAACAGGTTCGGGAACCCATGCGTATAGAACCCGTGAAGGGTGCGCGGTCCCCGCGCCCACGCCTCCAGCAGGGAACGCCCGCCGCGACCAACCACGGGAAGTGTTCCGGAAACGACGCCGGAGACACCGACGTCGAACCCGGTGGCGAAGATGACGCAGTCCACTTGGTACTCCGTGTCGCCGACGATGACGGCGTTCTCGCTCATGGAAGTGATGCCGCCGAAGTCGGCGGTGTCGACAAGGGTCACGTTCGGCCGGTTGAACGTCTGCAGGTAGGAATCGCTGAAACACGGGCGTTTGCACATGTAGCGGTACCAGGGTTTGAGCAGCTCGGCGGTCCCCCGGTCAGCAACCACCTCATCGATCCGTGCGCGGAGACGGTTCATCGTGTCCAGGTCGGCCAGTTCGTCCGCCAGTTCACGTTCCTCGGGGGACAGGCTGTCGTCTACTGCTCCGGAGAGAATCTTTCTTTGCAGCTGGGTTGTCGCGGTCCAGCCGTCGTTCACAAGGCTTTCCTCTACCGGTTCCCCTGCCAGGACCGACAAAAAGTTGTCCATCCGTTCCCGCTGCCACCCCGGCTGGAGCGAAGATGCCCAGTCCGGGTCCGTGAGGCGGTTGTCGCGGACATCAACAGTGGAAGGGGTGCGCTGGAAGACGAACAGTTGCTCTGCGTCGGGTCCCAGGTGGGGGATGATTTGAATCCCGGTGGCACCGGTGCCGACAACTGCGACGCGTTTGTCCGCAAGACCGGTCAGTCCACCGTCAGCGCTGCCGCCTGTGTAGCCGTAGTCCCAGCGGCTGGTGTGGAAAGTATGTCCCTGGAATGTCTCTATTCCGGGGATGGCCGGAAGCTTTGGCTGGGTCAGTGTTCCCGACGAGGTGATTACGAAGCGTGCCCGGAACCGGTCACCCCGGTCCGTTTTAACGACCCACTCCGCCGCCTCCTCATCCCAGCTCAGCGCGGTCGCCCGCGTTTGGAACACCGCATCGCGGTACAAGTCGAAGCGTTTAGCGATGGCAATGGCGTGCTGCCGGATCTCCTCGCCCGGTGCGTACCGCCACTTCGGGACATACCCGACTTCCTCCAGCAGCGGCATGTACACGTACGATTCGATGTCGCAATGGATTCCCGGGTACCGGTTCCAGTACCACGTACCACCGACGTCACCGGCCTCATCCATAAGCCGTATCGATTCGACGCCGTCCTGCCTTAACCGGGATGCAGTCAGCAGTCCGCCAAAGCCGGCACCGATCACCAGCACCTCCACCCTGTCCGTAAGCGGTTCCCGCTCGGTTCGTTCCGTATAGGGGTCCTTGGCGTAGTACCCGAACTGCCCTGCAGCACTCCGGTACTGGCCCAGCCCGTCCCGGCGGACCCTGCGGTCGCGTTCCAGACGGTACTTGGCCCGCACGGATTCAATGTCCGGTGTATCCCCTGCTGCCGGTTTATCCTTCGTGGTGGTCATGGGGGCGTCCTCGCTTCATTAGTGCCTCATGCCGTGCCAGCGCGGGAACGGGCTGTGCCCGCACCCCTTGGGGCCTGGTCATCGGCCCACTGCGCGTCAACACGACTCCGTATCGAATACAAATAAAGGTTAGCCTCAAGCTAAGTAAATTGCGAAGCGGTGGCGTTTCGGACTGTATCGTGGGCACATGCCTGACCCAGGAGACGACCGCGAGTCGGTACAAAACAGTATTGACGCACTCACTATTGCCATTGCGGTCCGCTCCATCCCAATGGTCCTCCAGCGGCTCTTAACTACCGATCTGACGATCCAGCAACTGAAAGTCCTTTCCGTCATCGTGACGGCAGAGAACGGCGCAACCAGCGGCGGCCTCGTCGACACCTTTGGCGTCTCAATGGCGTCCATGTCGAAACTCGTCGACCGCCTTGTAGCCGCTGGCCTCACCACGCGCAGGTTCGATACCGAGGACCAGAGAGTCCGACGGATCTACCCCACAGCCCTCGGCCGCTCCGTCGTCCGCGAACTGATGGCCGCCCGTCCCGAACTCGGCGGAAACGTCCTGAACGGGCTCAGCCTGGACGAACTCCGAGCGCTGGAAACAGGTCTCAGCGCTTTGTCTCGGGAACTGCGTATCCTAGGCGAGCAATCCGCGCCCTAGTTCCCTGCCGTTACAACTAGTTGCCAGCCTTCGATACCTGTCAATGAAGGTCCCACTCCACTGCGTCCGGGTCAGGCGCTGACGTGTTCACGCCGCGTCGTACGGATGACGGGCTCGAAGGTGCGGGGGCAAGCTTATTTTGGAGCGGCCAAAGCTCACGGATTCGCGGGTATCTGTTCCGTCCCACCATTGCGCTACCATGCCGTCTTCAAAATGAAGGATGTAAAACGAATCGAACTCCACCCAGAGTTCCGAGGCCGGCAAAGGCGTGGAAGCGCCAGTGTAGGTGCCCGTCCACCGCACGCGGGCTGCGACCTTGCTGCCTTCCACCACCGTGTCCTGAACAGTTGCCTGAAGATCTGGAATCGCTCCTCGTAGCGTACGCGCCCAATATTGCAGACCAGGAAGGCCGTCCCCTTGGGCCACAATCAGGTTGTGGTCAATGACGTCATACCTCACGAGACTGTTAAGCGCATCCAAATCCCCTTCAGTAATTGCTGCGATGATACGTCGAAACTTTTGATCGAGCGACTGTTCCGTCATGGCTCCTCATCCAATACCGGTGACTTTTTCCCTAGCGAAAGACCTGCAGGCTACAAAGGTTAGCCTGATCCTAACTATTCAACCTGAGAATAATCTGGGTGCTCCGAGGTTGACGCGGAGGATTGCCCCTCCTGACGACATCTGTACCGCAAAGCCGGAAGGCGCCAGCTGTGCAAAGTTCTGGCAACGACGGTCCCTTGCGTAGCGGGGCTCTTGAGCCTGAAGAACCGGCTCGCCGGCGAGAGGTAGCATTTGGAGTACACCCCAGCCTGACGTAAAGGCGGTCTCACAAGGGAGGATCCACCTGCCGGTGGGGCTTCGGTCTTGTTCCCAGACACCTGTCGAGCCGCAAGAGGGGACTTCGTCAGCTCCTGCCGCAAGCGAGTCTCATCGAGTCCCGATTCTTTGACCTATTTCAATGATTCTCGGGCTACCGCACCCCGGTTTCCTGCCCTTCGACTGTCAGGGTGGGACTTGAGAACATCATGAGCGACTGTCAATAAAACGGAAGTTTCGCCCTATTCTGACGCCACGTCGGTCGTTGCTTCGAGTTT
The DNA here is from genome assembly GCF_054792695.1 of Arthrobacter sp. Z1-9. Classification (NCBI taxonomy): domain Bacteria; kingdom Bacillati; phylum Actinomycetota; class Actinomycetes; order Micrococcales; family Micrococcaceae; genus Arthrobacter; species Arthrobacter sp. Z1-9. Next base: position 3,788,447 of record NZ_CP096456.1, read on the forward strand.
CGCGTGCCAAATGAGGCCGGCAGATCGGCGGCCGCAAGTGGCCCCGCGCTGTCTGCCAGGCCGTCCAATGCGGCTCTTTGGCGAGGCGATCTCCGAGAACCTGGACGGGTGCGGCGGGTAGGGGACACTGCTAGTTCTGCTCCCCTGGGCCTAACCCGATAGCTAGTTGACCAAATATCCGTTATCGGCTCTTTCAAACTGGCGGGGGAGTGCCTGCAAAAGGGGCTATCGAACCCGGGCCACCAGCTGGATGCAACGAAGCGCCCGCGGGGGTCCCGCGGGCGCTTCGTCAAGTCGCTGAGTGCGATCAGGCGTTAATGAGGACGCCGCCGTCTGCGTGAATGTTTTGGCCTGTAATCCAGTGGCTGTCATCGGAGGCGAGGAAGACGGCTACGGGTGCTACGTCTTTGTATGGATCGCCGGCTCGGCCGAACGGGTTGTTTACAAATGCCTTTTGGACGTGCTCTCGCGCCTGCGGGCTGAGCGACTGCAGGCCCCCGGATGCGTTCTCCGTCATGCCGTTGGGGCACAGGGTGTTGACGCGGATGTTGTATTCTCCCCATTCGCGGGCAACTGTGCGGGACAGGCCTCGGACCGCCTCTTTTGAGGCCGCGTAGGGCGCGTAGAGTGAGTCACCCATGACGCCTGCTTCGGAGGCGAAGTTGATGATGGACCCTCCGTAAGCCTTGTCGCGCAGGTGGGGGAAGCACAGCTTCATGAGGTGCCAGTACGCGTAAACGGAACTGCGCATCTCCAGATCGAGGTCCTCGATCGTTTTTTCAAGGAAGGGCTTCGGAACGGTGATGGTGTGGGCGTTGTTGACGAGCACGTCGATGGTTCCGAACCGCTCGACGGTGGCGTCCACGAATTCCACCAGGCTGTCGTAATCCATGATGTCCACGGGCATGGCCAGCACTTCTGCGCCCTTCTCTTCGCAGATGTTCTTGGTTTCCTTCAGTTTGGTTTCGTTCCGCGCGCAAATTGCCAGTTTCGCGCCTTCTTCCGCCATGCGGATTGCCTGCTGCTTTCCCAGCCCGGTTGAACAACCAGTGATGATGACGACCTTGTTATCTAGCTTTCCCAATTTTCTGTTCCTTTGCTTGGAGTTTGTGGATGTAGTCCTGCCCTAGTTCAAGGGCAGCGTTGTTGAGAATGATTGCGCATTCTTGAGTAGCTCGTTGGGGACCCGATCGCTTAAGGCGTCCATCGTCCAAGTCCCGTCGGCCGCAGTGATCTGGCTGATCACCTCGGAGTCGGACCACAAACCGATTTCGCCGTCGGCGGCGAGCTTGAATAAGTGCCCCGTGATGTCCACTGCTTCGTCGGAAGCGAGGTAGGCGAGGAAGGGAACCATTCCCTCCGCGGTCCTCTGCATTGCCGCAGGCGCACCAGCCTCGATCGCCTCGGCCGGAACGCCCTGGAGTCGGTAGGTGGCGGCTGCGTTGTACCAGGCACGGGTTTTTGCCAACGGTGTGTAGGCGTTGACTGTGATCCCGTGCTGGCGCACATCCCGAGCGGATGCCTTGGTCAGAGCGACAACGCCTGCGTTCGCTGCACCGTATGCGGCGTAGCCTTGCAGCCCGAGGAATGCGTCGGATGATGAGTTGAGGATGCGGCCGAACCCTTGCTCTTTCATGTGGGGAAGGGCGTGGTGCATCAGGTTGAAGGTACCTTTGAGCTTGGATACGACTGAGATGTCCCAGAGCTCCTCGTCCATGTCCATGATGTTGCCCACCCAGTTGGACGACGCGTTGTTGACGACGATGTCGATCCTGCCGAAGCTCGCGACAGCGGTATTGACCATTTCCCGCGCAGTTTCGAAGTCGCCGGCGTCTCCAAAGAACGGAACTGCCTCGCCACCCAGCCGCTTGATTTCGTCGGCGGTAGTTTGGGCGTCGCCGGCCACTGTCTTCAGGGCTTGCTGTTCCTGGTCGGTGAACGGGATTGAGGTCTTTTCGAACGCGTTGATGGACGACCCGGGCTTGCGATTGTTGGTGATAATCCGCGCGCCCTCTTTGGCCATACAGAGTGCGACATCGCGCCCGATGCCCTGCCCTGACCCGGTAATGATCGCGACTTTTCCAGTTAGCCTTCCGGCCATGATTGCTCCTCTGTTGACTCTTTTTCGAAGGACATTTCGACGAAGGTGGCTCCAGGGTCTGTCCTGAACACGAGCTCCACCTCGTGAATGCCCGGTGGAATGGTGACTTGTATCTGTCCTGCTGCCAGATCAGCCGTTGCCGCGAATTTGCCGTCGATGAGCAGATCGAGTTCGCCGCTTCCCTGCGCCCTGAACCGCAGGGTTTTCAAAGGCTGGCTATTCTCCACGTAGCGGAAGAGAGCGGACCCCGGTCCGGAGTTGAACAAGGCTTCTGTTCCCTCGAAAGGTGCAATGTACGATCCGCCCGTGACCCCGCAGGCCGCGTACGCAGGAATTACCTCCGCGGGCTGGAAAGCAGCCCCTGCTCCCTGGGAGGTCATTTTCACCTCAGGGATGTTGCCATCGTCGGCAAACTCAATGGGCTCAATGCAAAGGCGGCGCATGCTGCTGACGTTTCGGGAGTTGCGGTGATAGAAGACGTACCACTGTCCGTTGAAGTCCTCGATGGAGCCGTGGATGTTCCACGCTCCGGGGTCGCATCCCGCGTTGTCGATAATGACCCCGCGATAGGTGAACGGCCCCAGCGGGAAGGCACTGGTTGCATAGCCCAGCGATGTGGGTTTGCCCCGTGACGTATCGGCGAACACGAAGTAGTAAGTGTGTTCACGCTTCCGCACTGAGGAGCCCTCATGAAAGTGGTGCGTTTCCTCAGTAGCCAGGTCCTTGACGGTAGAGGCCGTGTCGAGGGAGATCATGTCCGGGTTCAACCGGGCTGCGCTTGCCGAGAACTGTCCCCAGTAGTAGTAGGCCCGCCCGTCGTCGTCGATGAACACGGCGGGGTCGATGCCCGTGACAGGCAGTTGGGTGGCATGCCTGAAGGGCCCCTCGGGGTTGTCGGCGACGGCAACTCCCTCTGTGTTGTCCGAAAGGCACATGTAGAGGTAGTACTTGCCGTTTTTCTCGATGGCATCGGGTGCATAGAGCAGGGTGCCCTCTGGCTGCCGTTGCTTGGTGTGCTCGCGGACTTCCGCAGCGAACTGATCGAAGGGGACGCTCATTGTTTCGGGCGGGATCATTTTTTTCGCGTAGGCGGGCAGGTCGTCGTAGGAACTTGCCCCGTCCAGGAACGACTTGCCTTCGGACGTGGAGGAGGAAGCCCAGTCTGCGTCTTCAGCGCGGAATGCAACGTCGTGGATGGTCCAGGTGTTCATGTCGGGTGTGGACACGACGCGGTATTCGTTGCTGCAATATCTTTGCTCGCTGTTGTCGTAACTGCCGTACAGGTATAGCCGGCCGTCAGGCATGACATGCGCTTCGCAGTCGGGTAGGTGAAAGTCGAGCGGCAGCACAGGATTTCTGGCATTTGTGTGCTGCATCATTGGGTTGACACTCCCGCATCAGCTGCCGGGGCGGGCGCGGACATCAGTTGGATGAGAATCGCGTCGAGTGTCTGAGCGACTTCCAAGGTGGATTGCCGGCCATGCCCGGGGTGCTCTATGAGATCTGAACGGATGGCGTCGGTGACGGCCTGAAGCATGGGGCGGTAGCCGTTTCCTTCCTTTTCGAATCCAATCCGTTCCGGCTCGACGAACAGGCGTTCGACGGAGCCGGCGTGCCATGACGCCGAGGTGACGGCCCAGAACATCTGGTCAAGGGCAGCCCATCCTAAGGTTCCGGAGACGGACGCGGATGGCTCGACGAACTCCAGAGCAGAGCAGGCGAGATGGGCGAAGCGCCCGCCTGGGAATTCCAGGGTGATCTGGGCGGCTACATCTACCCCGTCCCGGACAACTCCTGTGGCGGAAACGGCGGCGGGTTTCCCCAGCATCCTGTGGGCGAACGTCACCGGGTAGATGCCCTGGTCCAACACCGTGCTGCCGCCAAGCTCAGCACTCCAACGGCTTCCACCGGCCGGGAAGGGCATGCCGAATCCTGCCCGGACGCTGCGGGGCTCGCCGAGCAAGCCGGCGTCGATCCGGTGCTGGAGTTCGATGTGCATGGGGTTGAAGCGCATCCACATGGCTTCCATGGCGAACCGGCCGACGGCCTTGGCCCGTCGAAAGATGCGGTCCACGTCCGCGGCGGATGAGGCCATCGGCTTCTCAATCAGGACGTGCTTTCCGGCATCAAGGGCTTCCAACGCAATGGGCAGGTGTGTAGCTATGGGGGTTGCGATGTACACGGCATCGACGTCGTCGCGTGCAAGAAGCTCTTTGCGGTCGCTGGTGGCGAAGGGGATGCCGTTGTCTGCCGCGAAGGAGTTGGCTTTGGAAGCGGTGCGCCCCCAGACGGCCGTGACTTCGGCGCCCTGCACTGCCTGAAGGTCCGGGACCAGATTTTCGGAGATCCGCCCGGTCCCAATGATCCCCCAGCGGATCGGTTCACTCATCCCGGTCACCTGTCCCGGGGACGGGCCATTCCGGTTTTTTGTTTGCCAGGCCGGTCCATCGGGCCCGCAGGGCGTGGGCGGCCGTTTTTGGTTTCCGGTCACGGGTGAAGACGCCCTTTTTGTTCCCGTCCACACGGTGGATGCCGTTGGTGGTCTGGAAGTCTGCGAAGTTCCAGACGTGTTCGCCGACGAAGGAAGGGAGCCGGTCGAATACTCGGTGGTTCATCGCCAGGTACTCGCGCTGGTACTCCTCTGTCCAGGGAAGGTCCCAGACCGAGTGGAGCCCTGTCAATGTGTCTGCGCCATATTCGGACATCATGATGGGCTTGCCGAATTTGGCGGCCCACCCCTGCAGCTCCTGCTCTAGGTGCTCTTCCGCTGTGGGCAGATCACCCAAACCCACATACCAGCCGTAATAGCGGTTGAGGCTGATCACGTCCACGAGATCGGCGATCAGGTCGTTCTGAGGGTTGGCGAACATCACCGTGGCAGTGGTCACCGGCCTTGTCGGATCCAGCTCACGGGTCAATGAAATAAGCGGCTCGAAATACTCCCGCGCACCGTCCTCGTTTGAGGAGGGCTCATTGGCTACACACCACATAACAACGCAGGGGTGGTTCTTGTCCCTCGCAATGAGTTCACGTAGGTGCTGGGCGTGTGCCGCCTGGGTCTGGTCGTTGATTGTCTCGGGAGAGAAGGTTGCGGGGGCCGGCATACCGGTCAGGCCAGCCCCTACAGCGAGGTTGAGTCCGACGGCCGCGGTCTCGTCGATGACCACGATGCCTTGGCGGTCAGCAAATTCGAGTACTTCTTCCGCGTACGGGTAATGCGAAGTGCGGAACGAGTTCGCGCCGATCCAGTTCAGAAGCTGGAAGTCGTGAACGAGGTAGGCGCTGTCGTGGCCCTTGCCGCGAACTGCGGTGTCCTCGTGCTTGCCGAATCCGGTGAAGTAGAACGGTTCCCCGTTAATCAGGAACTTCTCGCCCGCCACTTCAATCGTCCGGATGCCCACCGGGAGTGCATAGCTGTCGACGGCGCTTCCCCGAGGGTCTGTGGAATCCATGAGGCGCACTTCCAGGGTGTAAAGATATGCTGCCCCGGGCTGCCACAGCGTCGCGTCCTGGACCCTGAGCGTGCCGCTACTGCCCTCGGCAGCGGCCACTTCGATGCCGGAGGCATCCCGCAAAGTGACCTGCACAGGTCCTTCACCCTCACTATCTACCTGATACGTCACAAGCCCTGCTGACCCCTCACGGTCTGTGGTGACAGCGATGTCGCTGATGTAGGACGGTGCCGTGCTGTATAGCCACACAGAGCGGGCAAGACCTGCGTAGTTATAGAAATCGTGAAGGTAGGTCTGCTTTTGCTTTCCGTCCGGGCCGGTGCTGACTGTCCCGGGCGGGATGGTGATGTTTGTCAGGCGGTTGTCCACACCAACCGTTAGCCGGAACTCCTCCCCCGCTTCCAGCGCGGTGGTGAGATCGACCTCGAAGGGTGTGTAACCTCCGGTGTGTTCGCCCACGAGGTCATCGTTGAGGTATACAACCGCGGAGTGGGTCGCGGCATCGAAGCGAAGCACGACCCTGTTGCCGCTCCAGCCGCGCGGCACGTGGACCTGGCGCTGGTACCAGACCAGACCGACATGGTCCCGGATGGTGCGATCGACGAACAAGTCGTTGTAACTGGCTGGTACAGCGGCTTCGAGCATCCCGGGAAGAGCGCTGCGCCATGGCGCGCTGTCTGTCATGGTGTCGGTGGCGAACCGCCAGAGCCCGTCCAGGGTGACAAGATCGCGGGTCGCGTTCGGTTGCGGCTTCAGCATGATGTCTCCTGTTTCAGTGTGAATTGAGTTCCAGGCGCCAGCGCCAGGCATACTCGGTGCCCGAAAGGCGGTGCGGTTTGAGGGTGTCGGGGCCAAGCAGGCCGGTCCCGAGACCCCGGTGGGCGATGTCCAGGTGCACGATCGTTGCGGTGCTGGCCGGCAACTTCCACCAGTGGGATGCGTCTTCCAGTTCGGCAATCGAGTAGCGGGAGACGTTCATGTGCAGGGGCTCATCGGCGGTCACCGTCACGGACCCGGCAGACCCGCTCAATTCGAGCGTGTCCACTCCGCCCCGGGTGCCGTTCTCCTGCGGGACGACGTAGGGAACTGCGAGATCCTCGATCGAGGATCTCCACCTGCCGCGGAGCGCGGAGGTGTTCCGGTCGGGATAGTTCTCCCAAGGACCCAGACCAACCCAGGACGCGTGGTTGAATCCTGAGACGAGCTCAAATTCAATCCCGACCCGGAGCCCGTCAGTGGTCCCTTCGGGCAGGGTGACCTCCTCGTCAAAGACGTAACCGCCGGCGGGATCGCGGAGCACCGTCCGTCGGTGCAGCACCTCGTCCCCGAAAGCCGCCCGGTAGCGGGTTAGGACCTGTGTGCCGGCATCAGTCTGTTTGATCTGAACGTCTTCAGGAATGAGCTGGAAGAATCCTGTGGAGACAAAGCGTGGATCCAGGGAGAACGATGAGTCGTTGTCGGTAAGCGCCCGCCAGAGTGACAGCCGCGGCGGGGAAACCAGCAATGGATCACCGATTTCACCCTGCTGATTGAGAATAACGGGTTCGCCGGCTACTGGGATTACAGGCAGCGAGTGGAGCATCGGGATCTGTTCAACCGACAGCTCGGTGCCCGCCGGCGCCCATTCGCTGTCGCTGGCGGTGCGGACAGTCACGGAAACGGCGAGGGCAGTTTCCAAGGCGAGGGCCTGGACAATGCTCGCCGGGAGATTGACGACGCGTTCTTCGCCGGGTCCAAGGTCACTGACCTCCAAGGCTACGGGCTCCGTGGGGCCGCTCCTGGTGTCAACGTGCACGTCAAGGCGCAGGTCCGAGAGGTCCTCGAAATGCCGCCTGCTGCGTACCCTGATGCTTCCTTCCAGCGCTTCAGGGGCGCCGGACACCAAGCGGACGGGGCTGAAGAGGCCTCGCGCTTCAAGCAACGCCGGCTTGGGCGTCAGGTCCGCGAAGGCAATGCCGTTAAGAACGGTAGGGCCGCCGCCGTTCGGCTCATCACCGAAGTCGCCGCCGTAGCGTGAGCGTCCGTCGCCGTCCGGGTCCAGTGCATGGTCTGTGAACTCCCAGATAAATCCGCCCTGAAGGCATGGCTTGGAGTCGAAGAGCTTCCAGTAGTTGGCAAGCCCGCCGGTGGAATTTCCTTGGGAGTAGGCGTACTCGCAGGTGATCAAGGGGCGGTTCGCCCGGGGATCATCAGCGTATGCCTCGAGAGCCGCGAACGAGGGATACATGGGCACCAGAACGTCGCTGGCCGCATGTCCGCCGTGCCAGTCGGTAGCCACGGCGCCTTCGTACTGGACAGGGCGTGTGGGATCGGCGCGCCGGACCCACGCCGCGGCCGCGTCGTGGGCTGACCCGTAGCCGGTCTCGTTGCCCAGAGACCAGGTGATCACTGATGCATGGTTGCGGTCACGGATGACCATGCGCGCTACTCGTTCGACGATCTCCGTAAGGTACCGGGGGTCATCGGCGATGACCGAAGCGAAGGCGTGCCCTTCGATGTTGGCCTCGTCGACGACGTAGAAGCCCAGCTCGTCGCAGAGGTCCAGGAACGCGGGGTCGTTCGGATAGTGGGCGCAGCGAATGGCGTTGACATTGCAGCGTTTCAGCAGCGAGAGTTCGGCGAGCATTCTCTCCCGGGTAATGACACGGCCCGTCCGGGGATCGAAGTCGTGCCGGTTTACGCCTTGGATAAGGACACGTTCGCCATTGATCAACAGGTCAGAACCTTCGATGCGGACGCGCCGGAATCCTACCCGGAGCTGCGTGCGGTCCACCACGTCGCCGGAGCTGTCGAGGAGTTCAACGCTGACATCTTCGAGGTGGGGATTTTCCGCCGACCAGGCAGGAACTTCCAAGTCGGCAAGCTCCAGTTTCACAGTGCCGGCAGGTCCCGCAGCCGTTGGCATGCCTCCGGCGAACATCCCCGGGATGGCGCGAAATTCAGGAGGAACCGGCGCGTTGGCCGCCGTGATGCTGAGCATGTCGAGCATGTCCGGGGGAAATATCATCGCCGGCTTTTCGGTGCGGTTGCGGGCCACCTTCGGCAGCGTCGGCGCGGTAACCCGTCCATTCACTGCGATGCCGTATGTCTGACCTGCAACCTTGATCCGAACCGTGTGGGCTGGTTCGGCGAGGTGCGCGAGTCCGGTTGTGTCAACGGTGAGTGTCAGGGCTCCGAGTTTGGTCGTCGGTTCGAAGTCAGCAACGGCAACAACGTCTGCAAGACGTACCTGAGGCACGGTGTAGAGGAACACCGGGCGGCTCAGGCCGAACATCCACCACTGGTCCTGATCCTCGATGTACGAAAATTCCGACCACTTCTCCACGGCCAGTTCGACGACGTTCCGGCCAGGGGTGAGTGATTCAGTTATGTCGAATTCGGCCGCCAAGTGGGAGTCGGTACTGGTTCCCACTGTGGCTCCGTTGATGCGTACCGTCAGTGCACCTTCGGCTGCTCCTACGTGGAGAATAACGCGTCGCCCAGGGAGCGTTTCGACCTCAAAGCTCCGGCGGTAAACACCCACGGGGTTCTTCTCCGGAATCGTGGGCGGCACCTCGTCGAACGGCATGGGCACGTTGGTGTAATGCGGCCTGTCCGTGGCCGAAGTCATGGCCCATAGCGATGGAACCACCGCCGTTTCCCATACGTCGGACAGTGCCGTGTCTGATGAGGGAAGTAACTGGAAGTCCCAGGGGCCATCCAACGGCACTTCCGCACGTCGGCTAAGGGCATGCATGGGCAGGCGTCCGGTGGCAGCCATCAGTTCTCCAGTCCGTTGCGCCGGGCCACCTGTCCGAGCCACCCGAGGCTTGGCTTGGGGGTACGGACAAAGGTTTCACGATCGACGGCGATCAGCCCGAAGGTCGGTCCCCAGTGGCCCCACTCATAGTTATCGAGCAGGCTCCAATGCAGGTAGCCGCGGACGTCGATGCCGTCGTCCAGCGCACCCTTGAGGGCGCTCAGGGCCTGGGCCGTGTAGTCGATCCTGCGATCGTCGCTATCGGTTGCGATTCCATTTTCGGTGACCACGATCGGTACCCCGCCGGTGACCTCAGCGGTGTGGCGGACGGCGATGCCCAAGGCATCGGGCCGGAAGGCAGTACCCACCATGGTGTTGTCCGGATGGGGCTGGTGCGGTTCCAGGCCGTCCTTGTTCACCCACTGTGCGGTGTACGCCTGGACACCGACGAAGTCATCACCTCGCGCAGCTTCCAGGTAGAGATCTTCCCAGGCATAGGAGATGATTCCGGCCTTCTCTTCGGCACCCGGACGTACCTCCAGTGCACGGTTGGCCACCGTCCAGCCGACGTTGGCGCCGGTGCGATCGCGCACCAGGTCGCGGACGGCGTGGTGCGCGTCCACGAAGATCCGGCCGATCTCCAGCTCGGGTGCCGGCAGCTGGGGCCGTACGCTTTCCCCGTCTACGGTGGGGCTTTGCCACTGCTCCTGAGCGGCGGGATCGGACATGCGGCGAGCCATTCCCGTCATCATGGCGAGCATGTTCGGCTCGTTCATGGTGCACACCCAGTCGACCCCGTCGAGGATTCCGGTAGCAGCGTCAACATATGAACGGAACCGTTTGACCGCTTCCCCACCGAGCCAGCCACCTTCCTCGGCAAACCACTGAGGGTTTGTGAAGTGATGAAGCGTCACGACCGGTTTGAGCCCAAACTCGTGGGCGGCGTCGATCATGCGGCGGTAATGGGCCAGTTCTGCCCTGGAAATTTCACCCGGGCGGGGCTCGATGCGGGCCCACTCGATGCCGAACCGGTAGGAGTTCATTCCTGCGTCGGCGAGCAGCTTCATGTCTTCGCGGTAGCGGTGGTAGCTGTCAATGGCGTCGCCGCTGAGTTCCATGCCGGGGACGCGCCCCTCGTTGGCCCAGAAGTCGCTGTTGACGTTGTTTCCTTCTATTTGGTGGGGGGCTGTTGATGCGCCCCACAGGAAGCCGTCGGGAAAGGTGCTCATGGGTGTTCCGTTCATTTCATGCACGTGAGAGGGACTTGGCTACCGATGTGGCCGCGCTGAAGTTAGCCGACCTGTTCGGAGGTACCTGATATGCGATGGTTCGGCCGGATGTGGCCTTGCAGGTTGCCGCCAGCAGGAAGTTTGCGTTAGAGGTGTCCCGCGGGTGGCAGGGATTGCTGGTCCGGGATTGCTGCGGAAGCGGTGAGCGGCACGCTTTCCTCTTCCTCGTCCAGGGTCGGGGCGTCAGGGTCGTCTTTGGCGCGCCTGGCGTCAAGCTCCTCGTGGACTACCGGCAGGATCTTCATGTCAAAGCGTGAGTAGAAGAGCATCAAAATGATGATTCCGAGGAAGACCGTCGCCGGGATCCCGGCGAACAGCCCGATGATTGCTGCGTTCGCTGAGCCTGTTTGGACGCTCTGGGTGCCGTCGTACCCGGCAGCGCTCAGGACCTGTCCGACGACCAGGCCGGCCAGGCCGATACCGATCCGGCCGCATACTCCAACGACCGCTCCCATGGTGCTCTCCAGCCGTCGCTTGCCCTTCCATTCATTGAAGGCGCAGACGTCCAAAATCATGACACCGGTCAGGTAGCTCAGGGGCAGAACCGCGAACCCGCCCAAAATACTGCCGATCATCAGCAGGACGAGGTTGCCGTTGGCGAACAGGTAGAACCCCGAGCCGACAAGGCCGATGGTCGCCCCGGTGATGAGAATCTGGGAGATGGCGAATCTTTTCATGAGCCGCGGGAAGAACAGGATGAGCGGGAGGATCAGCACGCTCGCCCCTGCTACGGCGCCCTGCAATGCCAGGTCACCCACGATGTACCGGAAGTAGTAGGAGATCATGTTGGCGCCATTGATGGCGCTGCTCAGCAAGGTCAGTCCGGCCAGGAGCCAGACCCACCTGCCGCTTCGAAGGGTTGCGATGAGGTCGCGGACTTTTACGGGAGGTTGGTCAGCATCGACACTTCTGAACTCTTCCTTGACGAAGATGAAACGGGTCAGGCCGATAAGGGCCAGGGGAACGGCGAACCAGAGTATGGCCGTGGACCAGCGCTCGGGGTCCTTCCCTGCCCAGGACAACGCCATAGGGAGGGTGATAGTCATCGTGATGCCCATCAGGGTGGTGAAGATACCGGCGCGAGTATAAACCTTTGCGTACACTCGGCGGTTCGCGAAAGCCCTCGCCATATAAAGAGTGTCGTTCGAGCGAAGCAGGGTATCGAAGACAACGTTGATCGCGATGAAGGAAGCGAACAGCCAGATCGTCCGCCCGGTGAGGTCCAGCGACGCCGGGGTGGAAAACAGCGCCCACGTTGCGAGCCAGATTCCAATGACGGCAAGTTCATAGGGCCGGGCTTTTCCCCATCGGGTTTCCGGTGACCGGTCAACGATCCAGGAGGCCAGCAAGCCGCCGCCGATGTTGGCCAGGCTGCTGACAAGAATGACCAGTCCGACCGTTGCCGCCGGGATACCAAGGGTGTCCGTCGCGTAGATGGACATGTATCCGAGAATGATGAAGTTTGCGCCGGCAGAAACGCCCGCACCGGCCCAAGCGAGTAGCTTGCCGGCGGGCAGCCGATCCGCGTCCGTGGCCTTGGCAAGAGTGGCCATTGTGTACAACTCCTTTGTCATAAGTACATCGCGAACCTGGCTCTTCACCAGTGCGCGTTCATTAAGTAAACCGCTCCGCGACGCGCATTGCAACCGGTTTCATGAAAAATGTATGAAAGGTTTCAATCAGCTTGAATCGTCAGCGCTGGCGATGGCGCCGGAAAGAGCGCAATGTACGAGTAGAAGGCGCCCCTGCTGCTGCCGGTCCCCGATTGGAAGTCCAGACCTAAGTACACATTGGCAAGAACAACCGGTTGCTTAGCTATCGACGACGGCCGGCAAGGATGGTGACGACACCCGCGATGACTGCCAGCCCTGCCGCCCCGACGTAGAGGGTCGTGTAATTGGCCGTTGGCCCCCCTGAAGCTGCGAGAATTGCCGGCGCGAGCGACGGGGCCAGCGCTGCTGGTATGCGCTGGGAATACGAGGTGATGGCAAGGTACCGGCCTGCCTGGGTCTTTCGATGAGGCAGGACATCCAGCACGAGCGCCTGTCCTACTGAGCCGAAAGCCGCTATTCCCAAGTTGGTCAGGATGGAGCCGACGAGCAGGCCCTGGAAATCCCAAGAAACGGCGCTGACCACGCAACCTGCTGCGAACAACACTGCGGAAGCGGCTGCCCAGCCATTGCGTGTCCCAACCCTGTCCGAAATCCATCCGGCGCCTAATGCACCGAGAGAAGCTGCCAGGACACCCGCAGCGGAAACCACAGCCATAACCGTTGCCACTTCCGCGACGGCCACACCCAACCGCTGGGCGAAGAAGTATGTCGTGTAGCTGGAAGTGAGGCTCAGGCCGAAGAAAAACAGGAACCGACTTCCCCATACCCAAGCGAAGGTTGGGTGCTTACGAGGATTAAAAAGCAGGCTTCGCAGGAAACCGGGCAGGGTCAGCCGGGCGCCAGTATCCAAATGCCGCGAATCCGGTTCATTCACGAACAGTATGAAAAGCAACACCAGGATCCCACCTGCAAGGGCCGGAAGCAGGAAGAGAAGGACCGGATCAGAGGCAACGGTTCCGACCATCAAAATGCCTACCACGGGAGAAATCTGCCCCGCCAAATTGGTCAGTCCAGACACACTCCCCCGTTGCTGCTCAGGCAGCCGGTCCGCAAGCAGATTGCCCACCGAGCCCCCGACAGTGCCCCATCCGAAAGTAGTCAGTGCCCAACCCACCGCAAGAAGCGGAATGTTTGGTGCGAAGACAAGAACCGGAACCGCCCCCAGTCCCGCGAGGAGTCCGACAACTGCGAAGGGCCGTCGGCGTCCCCACCTGCTCTTCGTCCTGTCACTCAGAATTCCCGTCAGTGGAGCAGTGACCAAGGACAAGAGTGCGCCCACACCCAAGAGGTATCCCAAAGACTGCTCACTACCTGGCTGAAGTTCCGACAACCTCAGAGCCAAAGAGAAGGCCATAGGAACCACCAGAGCCATACCGGAGCCGAAGGATGCAGCGATGATCAACAGGATTGTTGGCCAGCCGACCGTGGGAGGTTCGCCTCTTACGGACGTGGGCCGCACTCCTATCTCTGCGGGGCCGACCAGCGGCGTATTTTTTGTCATCTCATCCTTGCTCGCAAATGTGCAACCGGTTGCAAAATTCGAGAATACCTCACTGGCTTCTCCCGGACTAGTCCCGGGGGAACTCGGACACCCGGGAAGGCGGAACAGCACATCTATGGGAGGGCTTGTGGCCCCCTGCCTAGGGCTGCCTGACCAATCCGGCTTGGTAGGCAAAAGCAACGAGTTGGGCCCTGTCCCGGGCCCCGACCTTTGCCATGGCCCGATTCGCGTGGGTCTTGACTGTGTACGGCGATAAGAACATTTCGGCGGCTATTTGTTCGTTGCTCTTGCCGGTTGTCGCCGCAATAACAACGTCCTGTTCCCGTGCCGTCAGTGATGTGAACCGCGCGGCCAACTGATGGTCAACTGCCGGCACACCTGTATCACTGAGATGGTCAATTACGGCGCTTGCCGCAGTGGGCGAAAGGGCTCCTCCGCCTGCGGCCACCTCCCTGATGGCAGCGACAAGTCCAGCGGGTTTGACGCCCTTGCTGAGGAATCCGTTCGCGCCGGCGCGAAGGGCGGCCAGGACGTGTTCGTCTTGATCAAAGGTTGTGAGAATGATGATCTTGACTTCCTCCGGTGAATGACGGGACCGGATGTGCCTGGTGATTTCGACTCCGTCAAGCCCCGGCATCCGGAGATCCAGGAGGATGACGTCAACAGCAGTTGATTGCAACAGGGCCAGTATTCCCGTGCCATCGCCGACGTCTCCCACAAGCTCGAGGCCCCGTTGTGCCTCAAGAATGGAGCGCAATCCCAGCCGGATCATCTCCTGGTCGTCGACGATCAGTAGTTTCGTCACAGGGTGCTGCCATCGATGCGCATAGTAGCCCGGACATGAAAATGACGCGGGTAGGCCATAAGTTCAAAGCGGCCACCAGCAGCTTCGACACGTTCCCGCATGCCCACCACCCCGAACCCGCTGGTTTCATGCGGATGAGGAGAGCCCATTACCCTTCCGTTCTCTATCTCCACCGTCAAGATGCCCTTTTTCCTGTTCACGCGAACTTGAATACGGCCGCACCCGTGACGGTGGGCGTTGGTGAGGGCCTCTTGGGCGACTCTGTACGCCGCAACGCTCACCGCTGGATCGGTGATAGGTTCGTCGCCGTTCATTACGAGGTCCACGTCCTCGCCGGCAGCTCGAAGATTGTCCACAAGGTGCGGGATAAGCTCGACCGTAGGAACCGGCATGATCGTCAGCTTGATGTTCCCCCCGCCTGAGTACCCCGAGTATCTTCTGCATTTCGTGGAGTACACGGCGAACACCGTCCTGGGCAGATTCCAGGGCGTGGCGTGAGGTTCCGACTGACGGATCCAAGTGGACATCAATGACGCCGAGATTCATGTTGAGCACAGCAATCTCATGGCCGACGACGTCATGAAGGTCTTGGGCTATGCGTAGTCGTTCTTCGGCGATGCGCCGATTGACGTCAAGTTCGCGCGACGAGAGTGCATCCTGGGCCCGCTGTCGCACTGAGCTTAGGTAGTTTTCGTGCGCGCGTATCGCGTATCCGGTTGCAGCCGATGCGACAGTCGTACTGACCATGACGAACGCCGGGGGGTCGACGAACCCCTGCCCGTCCGCGATCACAGTCGCGGCGTAGAGGGCCAACCCGGCCGCCACGGCCGCGGGCAGCGCCTTAAAACCCCGCAACGTCAACGAAAAGAGCGTCGACACCACAACGATCCATCCGACCGCGTAGGCAGATGACGCAAGGATCGTGATCACCGCCCCTAACACGGTGAGCATCAGCCCGGGCAGCCCCACAGCCCTGCTGAACGCTGCGCCCAAGGCCAAGATGGCCAGCCCGCAGAAGCCGGCCAGGCTGCCGCCGTGCAAAACGAGCACAGCCAAGTCAATTGCACAAGCAAGAGCAGCTGCAGTAAGGGCTATTCGATCAAGCAATGGGCTTTGCAGGAACCACGCCGGCGGAGCCCAGGGTTCGAGCGTTGCTGAAGGGGACATCACATCATTGTCACCGTGAATGCAACCGGTGGCGTAGCCGCCGCCTATATCTACTGCAAACGCAGTAGATCGAACAGTGCACACGGAGGATGACGCTGCCGGATCCGTCCGACAGGCTGTTCTTAACGGCAGTCTTGCCGCGCGCCACCCTTCAGCGGCATCCCCTCGCGAACGGGGAGAGCCCGATCTGTGACCTAAGGACAGAAATGCAACTCCCCAAAGAAGCGATCGGACCGGTCGCACCGAGTAATACCCAACCTGACCTGGAAACAGCACGCAAAAAATACCGGTATGAACGTGACCGGAGGCTGCGACGCGACGGCGCAACCCAATACCAGCGCGCAGCAGGCGAATTTGGATACTACGCCAAGGATCCGTACACCAGCTGGACTGAGCGGCCACCGGTGGAAGACCGGGTCGAAGTGTTGGTAATAGGCGGCGGATTTGGAGGCCTGCTAACGGGGGCCAAGCTGCGGCAGCAGGGTGTCGAATCGCTCCGGATCATGGACGAAGCCGGCGACTTCGGAGGCGCCTGGTACTGGAACCGCTATCCGGGCATCCACTGCGACATCGAGTCGTACGTGTACATGCCTCTGCTCGAGGAAGTCGGCTATGTGCCACGTTGGCGCTACGCTCCGGGAGAGGAAATCCGGAGCCACGCCGTTGCGATCGCCAAGACCTTCGACCTCTACCGCGACGTACTCTTTCAAACCCGGGCGACCGAACTGCAGTGGGACGGAGGAAGCGACGAGTGGGTCGTCCGCACAGATCGCGGAGACCTTTTCAGAGCCCACCACGTAGTGGTCTCCTCCGGCACCTTGAGCCAGCCCAAGCTGCCAGGCATCGCCGGGATCGAGACCTTTAAGGGGCACACCTTCCACACCAGTCGATGGGACTACGACTACACGGGCGGCGACCAGACCGGCGGGTTAAGCAAGCTCGCCGATAAGCGCGTCGCCGTCGTCGGGACCGGCGCGACGGGTATCCAGGTCATACCCCACCTGGGGCGGGCAACTGAGCAGCTCTACGTCTTTCAGAGGACGCCTTCAACGATCGATGTCCGGGATAACCGCCCCACAGACCCGGCATGGGCGGCCACCTTGAGACCGAACTGGCAACAGGAACGAATGGAAAACTTCCTCAGAATCGTGTCAGGTGAACATGTCGATGAGGACCTGACCAACGACGGGTGGACCTCGACCGCAGAACTGCAGCGGAACGTGATCACCGGGGCTGTCGACACGAGCTTTCCAGCAGACAGGCGGTCACTTGTGAACGAGATACTCGACCTCCAGAAGATGAACCAGATCCGCGCTCGAGTAGACGACGTCATCGAGAACCCTGAAATAGCCGAGTTGCTTAAGCCCTGGTACCGGTACATGTGCAAGCGCCCGGGCTTCAGTGATGAATACTTGCCCACCTTCAACAGACCCAACGTCACACTGGTAGACACTGCAGACTTCGGGGGCATCACCCGTGTAAGCGAGAACTCGATGGTTGTCGGCACCACAGAGTACGAAGTGGACTGCATCATCTTTGCTACGGGCTTCGAAGCAGGGGTATCCGGCGTGATCTCAGGAACGCTGCCTGTGTACGGATGTGATGGCATCCCGCTACTTGACGCCTGGAGCCAAGGCCCCAGAACACTGCACGGCTTCTACAGCCACGGGTTCCCCAATCTGTTCCATCTGGGCGCAATACAAAACGCCAACTCCGTGAACTTCGTCCATATCCTGCAGGAGCAAGCACAACACATCGCCAAAGTCATAGCCGCTGCCGCAGTCCTTAATTCCCCCCGGGTTGAACCCACCGCAGAGGCAGAGGAAGCGTGGATCCGTACGGTGCAGGAATCCGCGCTTGAAAACCAGGAGTTTCAAGCGGAATGCACGCCCGGCTATTACAACAACGAGGGTGCCGCACCACAGCAAGCTTCAACGTTCGGCCCCGGCCCCATCGCCTTCCATAGGCTGCTCGCCGCCTGGCGGCGCGATTCGATTTCAGACGTACTTGAACCCAGATAGTAGCGGTTACCGCGCCCCGGACTCGGGCTGCCACGGCTCCCAACGAACCACTTTCAGCACTCTCCAGAGCAAACCGTGCGCCACCCACAACACAACCGGTTTCAGGGAATTCACCTTCTCTTATAAAACATGCCAAGATGATCTCGCTGGATCATTGCGCTCTGTCACCAAGCACAGGCAAACTTCGCCATTTTGTGCAGCAGCGGTGGGACGTCAAATGATCGAGTTCGGCTCGTTGTCGTGCAGGCGACAGGCTCGCTTCGACCAAGAGGAATGTGTGATGGCAAAAGGGACCACCGCGGAGGAGGTGTCGGGCAGCCGCAAGGCCTCTGCAACGATCTACGACATTGCCCGAGTTACTGGCGTCAGTCCATCAACCGTTTCCCGCGTCATGAGCAATTCCGGAAAGGTCAAAGAGGCTACGGAGCAACGCGTCCGCCTTGCAGCCCAGGACCTAGGGTACCGGCTGAACCCGTTGGCCAGGGCGCTCAGCACGGACCGCACAGGGACCATTGGACTGGTGGTTTCGGATATTACGGACGCTGTATACGTGGCACTGGTGCGCGGTGCGCAACGAGCGGCGACGGCCGAGGGATACACGGTCATACTTACCGAGTCCCCTGGCTCATCCAGGCTCGAACTGGAAACCGCCAACCGCATCCAGCCCGCGGTCGATGGCATTGTCCTCGTCACCTCAACCATGACGGACGAGGACGTTCGCACACTCGCCCAAGGCAAACCACTGATCATCGTCAACAGAGCAGTCGAGGGCGTGCCATCCATAGTGCCTGATGACTCAACAGGCATCAAAGAACTCCTGGACCACCTTCAGGAACTAGGTCACCAGTCCATCGCCTACCTCTCCGGGCCGGCGACATCATGGATAAACCGGTCCCGCTGGGACACACTGTTCGAGCAGTCCGTGGCGCGGGGCATGTCTATCGTGGAAATCGGGCCCGGTGAACCTACCCGGGAGGGCGGCGCCAAACTTCTGCCACGGGTTCTCGCCGCACGAGCCACCGCCGTTGTTGCTCACAACGACATCATGGCAATTGGACTGCTTATGGCGGCACAATCATCGGACCTGCACCCGCCCGCGGAATTCAGCATAGTCGGCTTCGACGACACCTTCGGGGCGCTGACATCTCCACCTCTGACGACCATTCAGTCCCCCCTTAAGGAGATCGGGGAGACTGCCGTGCGCGTTCTCCTGTCGGGAACGACTGTGGCTGAAGCACAAAAAGACATCGACCTCAGCACGCACCTTGTCATACGGGAATCCACAGCCCCGCCCCCACGACTCACCCACTAACAGCTGCATCATTGTCCGCTAACACCGGCCCAGTCAGTCTTAGCCTTGCGATAGCTAGCCTGATCTTCCGTTAACTGCCCCGAGAGGCCCGTCCGCGGACCAGGGATCCTCAGCCCATGGGCTGGAACAGGCGCAGCCCGGGCCGCTAGAGCAACCCTTGTTGGAACACTTCCGGTTACATTCGACCGCGGCATTGCAACCGGTTGCAAAATAGCTGACAATGTTTACATCGGGAAAGGGCCCCAGGGCTTCATCCCGCCCGCGGAATGGTTCCTTCACCAGGATTGGGAACCGAGCCCCGGCTCCTGCCCTGCGTGAGGCGTTCACGGCCAGCGGCGGAACCGCGTCGGCCACGCGCTTACGAAAAGGGAGAAACGAATGCATCATGCGGCCGAAAACCATGCCAGTGGCCCGGGTGGAACCTCTTTGTGTCAGCCCGTTGAGGACTGGTCCCAACTTCAGGGCAAGGTCGTGTCTGTTTGCATAGAAGGAATCGTTGTCGACTGCGGCCGCGTTGACGCAGTTGCACGTGATGGTTCAGTCCTGTGGCTCGCCATGGAAGGAGCAGCCGGTCGAAGATTGGTCGAAAATCACCAAGACATCAACATTCAACTCCACTCAGCCGCCTATCCACTCATAGCCGGGAGCACCGATTAGGTGCTCCTCCAATCCGCCGCGCTGAAGCCGCGGGCGGCGTGCCCTGCCGTAACGGCACGCAACCTTGAGAACTAGGAGAAACTGTGAGCGAGAGCGTCGCGGAAGATAAAGCTCCCGCCGGCAGTCTGGCCAAGCATCACCGGACGACTATTTACGACATCGCGCGGCACGCGGGCGTCAACCCCTCGACTGTGTCCAGAGCGCTCAACAAACCAGGCCGTGTAAACGCTGAAACCGTCAAACGCATCAGAGAGGTCGCTGCTGCCCTCGATTTTCGAATCAACCCAATGGCAAGGGCATTGCCAACCGGAATGACCCGCACCATTGGACTCGTGATGTCAGACATCACCAACCCGGTCTATTTCAACGTTGTGCGCGGGGCCGGACAGGTCACCGCAGCGGAGGATTACACGCTGGTGCTCGCCGAGTCCCAGGAATCCGCAGAGCTGGAGGCTCAAACGGTTCAACGGCTGCTCCCCTCAGTAGACGGGATTGCCTTAATCGGAACACGTCTTACTGAAAGCGACATCCGCGACTTTGCATTACGCAAACCCGTCATTCTCGTCAACCGGGCGGTCGAAGGAGTTCCAAGCGTCATTCCTGACCTGGTCCCGGGCATCGCCCAGGCACTGGCCCATCTCGAGGCCTTGGGCCATCGATCCATAGCCTTCCTCTCAGGACCCGCATCGTCATGGATCAGTGCAGCACGGTGGGAGCTCATCCTGACCGGGGCACTCGAGAGGGGCATGACGGTCGTCGAAATCGGCCCCGGGAGACCAACCCTGGAAGGCGGTGAAACGGCTCTCAAACGAATCCTCGCAGCCGGTGTAACAGCCGCAATTACGTACAACGACCTCATGGCCATCGGCTTGCTTACCGCCTGCCAGGATTCCGGAATCCCCGTGCCCGCCGCTTTGAGCATCATCGGGTTTGACGACATTTTCGGGTCAGCATTCACCTCACCGCCGCTGACGACTGTCCAAACTCCCCTGCATCTCGCCGGTGAAGTGGCTGTCCGCCACCTAATACGAACAGCCCGCCATGAGACGGGACCTGCCCCCGGAAAACTCACCACTGAACTCATTGCCCGCCAGACAACGGGAAGCTGCCGGCCAGACTGACACGGCGTTGAGCAGATCCAGATTGATCCCGGGCCGGCGAAGGCCCCCGGGCCCCAAATCTCTCCAAACCAAAAGTACTGAAGAAAGAAGAACCACCCATGGAAATTTCAAACAGGGTATTCGTTGTTACCGGCGGGGGCAACGGCATTGGCCGGGAAGTAGTCCTGGAACTTGCTCGTCGAGGTGGGCGGGTAGCAGCTGTAGACCTAAACGAATCAGGTTTGGCAGAAACCGCCCGCGTCGCGTCGGCTCCTGAAGGACGCATAACCACCCATGTCGTCAACATTACTGACCGGGCTGCTGTCGCCGCACTACCCCAGGAGGTCCAAGCCGCGCACGGAAGTGTCGATGGTCTTATCAATGTCGCCGGAATCATCCAGCAGTTTAAACGTCTGCACGAACTGAGCTTCGACGAAATTGAGCGCGTCATGAACGTGAACTTTTGGGGCACAGTAAATACAAACAAAGCATTCCTTCCCCTCCTGCTTGAACGCCCCGCCGCGAGCCTCGTCAACGTGTCGAGCATGAGCGCACTGGTACCTATCCCGGGCCAAAGCGCCTACGGTGCCAGTAAAGCGGCAGTTAAGCTTCTGACGGAGGGACTCTTCGCAGAGACGCAGGGAACCAACGTTGCCGTCACCGTCGTGTTTCCCGGGGCAGTCGGCACAAACATCACCGCAAACTCGGGAGTGAACATTCCTGGCGGCACGGGAACAGCGGCGGGCAAGAATCCGAAGACAACTACCCCGGCCGCAGCAGGTGCCCAGATCGCGGACGCGATTGCCAAGGGCTCTTATCGTGTAAGGATTGGCGGCGACGCGCGTCTGCTCGACCGCCTGGGCCGGCTGATGCCACAGCGCGCCACTTCGTTGGTTGCCAGCAAGATGAAATCCCTGCTCGACAGCTGATGCCTACCTCCGACGACACCTCCTCCTCCCGGTCTAATGAGGCAAGACGCCCGTGGGGTGAATTGGTGGATTCCCCCAGTCCTCCGGCACGAGAGGATTTACCATGAGGCCCCAAAGACCACGAAACGCCAGCCCCGCTGGTGGGGCCGTACACTGGGTCGTCGCAACCAGCATCCTGCTGACAGGATGCGCACCCTCTGACGGTCCCACGGAGAACGCGAAACCGGAACGCACAGCTGAACTCGTGGCAACCGTTAGCCAGGTCCATGAGGAAACGGGCATGACCCTGCTCGAAGGACCCACGTGCGGTCCGGACGGCGATCTCTTCGTCGTCGACGTGGCCGCTCCATCGGGCAAGCCCAAAGTTCTTCGGGTAGACGTCGAATCAAGAGACGTGCTACCGGTCTTCACCGACGAGGCAGGAGCGTATACCTCAGCACAATTCAGCCCCCTTGATGGACGTCTGTATCTGACCGACTTCATCGGCGGCAGAATTGTCAGCATCACGACCGAAGGCAACGACCCCAGGATTGTCTTCTCCGGCACCGTCGAGGAAGCCCCGATGAACCCCGATGACCTGGCTTTCGACGAGTCCGGAAACATGTACGTCAGTGACTCGAAAGGTCTCTCCAGCCCAGACGCAGCAGAGGGCCGTATCGTGAGAATCGATGCGGCCACCGCACACGCCACTGTCCTGGCCCGAAACCTGCCTGCTCCGAACGGGATCTCCTTCGACGTGGGCTACGAGGGCCTGTGGATCAGCCAGCTCAACGCGAACAGGCTCGACTACCTGCGACTGAACCCGGCCAGGAACGCCGCCACAGCCTCGCACACCGCCATCTACTTCAGCGGCGGCATGAGCCAAACAGATTCAAACGCCGTCGACGCTGCCGGAAACATCTACCAGGCCATCCACGGCCAGGCAAAGGTATTCGTGTACAGCCCAACGGGCGCGCTCCTGACCACAATCTCCACTCCCCCAGCTGGGCAAGAAGCAGCACCGGAATCTGCAACGAACGTCGCAATCGAGCCAGGGACAACCGACGCCTACATGACTGTCAGCGGCGCTGAAGGTGGACGAATCTACAAGTTCACCGCGTTGAGTCCCGGTATCCGCCAATCAAACGGCGGCTGACGGCGTCCGGCCATCGGACGGGCACCAGCCTATGAGCAGTACCCAAGGGCTGCCACTGGATGCTGGCGCCCTCCAGTCCGTCCTCCCTACGATATTCATTGGACACGTGTAGGTCCTCACGCCCCGGCATTTCCCGGGAGCGACCCCGGCCCTCACGGGGCAGAGGTCAGATGGCGAAGCCTGCTTGAACGTCCTGGTCGCGCTGGACCTCGCGCAGTCGAAGACGATTCGCGCGCCGCTGTTCCTGGCGCGCCGGATCCGCGACAGGGGATGCCAGGAGGAGCCGCTGGGTGTAGGGGTGCTCCGGGTCCGAAGTAACGGTGCGCGCCGGGCCTTGCTCGACAATGTCACCCTTGTACACGACTGCGACCCGGTGGCTGATGTGCCTGACCACCGTGAGGTCGTGTGAGATAAACAAATATGAGACACCGGTGCTGCGCTGTAGATCCACGAGCAGGTCGAGGACCGTCGCCTGGGTCGAGAGGTCAAGGGCGGATACTGGTTCATCACAGACAATCAGATCCGGTTCCGGGGCGAGTGCCCGCGCTATGGCCACACGCTGCCGTTGACCTCCCGAAAATTCCCGTGGCAGACGGTCAGCTGCGTTCTTCGGGAGGCCGACGCGATCAAGTAGATCCTTGACGCGGGCGCGGGCGTCCCGCTGGCTGGCGCCTTGCACCACAAGCGGCTCGCTAAGGGTGTCCCCCACCGTCAGTGAAGGATTAAGGGACGTGTAAGGATCCTGAAATACCACCTGAAGGTGCCGCGCAAGAGAACGTCGGCGTTTCCCCACGACATTGGAGATCTCGTGGTCAGCGAACTTCACGCTTCCCCCGGAGACCGTAGCAAGGCCGAGGATTGCTCGCCCGATTGTCGTTTTCCCCGAGCCGGACTCCCCGACGATGCCCAGGGTCTCGCCGACACCAATCGAGAAGGACACGCCATGCACGACCTCAATGGGGGGACGGCGGAACCCGCTGCGCGGGTAGCTCACCCTTAGGCCTTTGACCTCTAGCAGGGTCTCACTCATTTGCTTCGCCTCTCTGATCGGCTGGCGGCTTGAACGGGGGCGTCCTCTCGAACGACTGATTCGTCGAGGATGGCGTCAAGCAGCATCTGGGTGTACGGATGCTGCGGGTTGGCGAAGACGTCCCGTGTGAGCCCAACCTCGATGACTTGGCCTTCCTGCATAACCGCGATCCGGTCGCAGATGTCGGCGACAACACCGAAGTTGTGGGTCACGAGGATGATTGCCATGCCCATCTCCTGCTGAAGGTCGCGAAGCAGGTCAAGGATTTCGGCCTGGACCGTGACGTCCAATGCTGTGGTCGGTTCATCAGCGATCAATAGCTTTGGCCGGCTTGCCACCGCTCCAGCGATCAACACTCGTTGCGCCATCCCCCCGGAAATCTGGTGGGGATACGAGTCGAAGGTGCGCCGTGGATCGGAGATTCCGACGCGCGCGAGCAACGCGAGCACACGCTCCGAGGCTTCGCCTCGTGACATCCCGGATGATGCGCGCAGCCCCTCAACCATCTGGGAACCGATGGTGTACACAGGGTCAAGATTCGACATCGGCTCCTGGGGGATGTACGCGAGCGTCGGGCCCCGGAGAGCCTGCAAGTCCTTCTGCTTTGCACCAATGAGTTCGCGACCCTCAACCCGTATGGAACCGCGGGTGACGATCGCCTCCGTGGGGAGGACACCCAGAACGGCGAAGGCCGTCTGTGTCTTTCCCGATCCTGACTCGCCGACCAGGCCCAGCGTCTCGCCCGGCTGTACTTGCAGTGACACACCTCGAACCACTTCGGTCCGGTTCCCGCTCGGGTTTTCGTAAGCGATCCCGAGGTCGTGTACGTCAAGCATTACGCTGGCGGGACGTTCCCTGTTTCTCGCCGCATTGTCTGCCAGGTCGGTACCGCTGGCCGTGAGCTTCACCGGGCGCGGTCTTGATCCCTCGAAAGCGTCGCGGAGTGCGTTGCCGAACAGCACCAGGCACGCTGTCAGAACGCCGAGGAACAGCGATGGCCAGACATACTGCCAGGGGTCGACGTACAGATTGCGGAAGCCGTCACCGATCATCGCTCCAAAGCTTGGGATCTCCTTGGAGCCGACGCCGAGAAAGGCCAGGCCTGCCTGTACACCGATAGCGGAGCCGCAGAGGAACGACGCGGCCACGATGATGGGCCCGCGGACGACTGATAGGACGTGACGGGAGAGGATGCGGGGGCTTGTTACTCCCGACACGCGGGCGGCATCAACGTAAAGCTCACGGCCCACGCCAATTGTTTGGTTACGCACGATCCGATAGATGCTCGGTGAGAGAAGCACACCGAAAATGGCCATCGTCGAGCGATAGTCGCCGCCAGTCACGGGCATTAGGAGGATGAGCAGCAGCAAACCGGGGAAGGTCATGATCAGCGTGAAAGTCCACTCGGTCAGCCCACGCACGCGTGCGAAGTAGCCGCCGATCAGCCCGGCCGCGGTGCCCAGAACCAGTGCGATCGACCCGCCGATCAGGGCGGACACCGTGGCCGTGTTCATGGAGTGCAACAGCCGGCTGAGGATGTCGCGGCCGAACTGGTCGGTGCCCAGCGGATAGGTGTCAGAAAATGGAGGGAGGTTGTATGAGTCGAGCCGCGCTTCGTTGGGTCCGTGCTGCGCCAGCACCGGAGCCAAGATTCCCAAGATCACCATCACGAGCAGGATTGACCCTGTTATGACTGCCTGCGGGTCCCGAACGAGTTTTCCAAATGTGGTCCGGCGTGAGCTTTGGTCCGGTGGTTCGACCATCTCAGTGATGGCGGGCAGTGTGGCGCTCAATGGAGTCTCGCTTTCGGATTGAGCCAGCCGTTGGCTAGGTCTGTGAGCAGGTTGATGCTGACCGTAAGGCCGACGGTAAAGATGACCAGGCCCATGATCACGGGGAAGTCACCCTGCAAAGAGGCGTTGAAGCTGTATAGCCCCACGCCAGGAAGGGCGAATACCTGCTCGATGACCAGCGCCCCGAAGAACATGGTGCTGAACTCGAGCCCTACGACGGTCAGCGCTGGTCCTGCGGCATTGCGGAGGGCGTGCCTCAACACGAGCGCTTTCGTACCGACCCCCCGGGTGCGCAGCGTGCGGACGTAGTCCTTGCGTAGTTCGTCGATCATCGTGCCGCGCACCTGGGTGGCGATGTTGGCGGCCCCGCCCAGGCAGAGAACGATGACTGGGATGGTGATCGATCTGGCCCAAGCAGCGGTGTCCTTCTGCGGAGGGGTGTAGCCTCCTGCGGGAAGCCATCCCAGCGTGACTGAGAGCAGCGACACCAACAGGATCGCCACAAGAAGGCCGGGAATGAGGTTTCCGCTGAGCATGATGCCCTGCAGAACTTTGTCGATCCATCCTCCGCGCGCTGCGGCGATGACGCCGAGCACGACCGCGATCGCTACCGAGATCACGAGAGCGGGGAGGATCACCGACAGCGTGACGGCCATACGGCCCGCAACTGCTGAGGCGACTGGCTCTCCCGTGTAGAAGGATGCGCCCAGATCTCCTGTAACGACTTGGCCCAGCCATTCGAAATACAGCACCGGCACTGATCGGTCCAGGCCCAGGTCTGCCCTGAGCGCGGCTACCGTTTCGGCGTTTGCTGCCGGGCCGAGTCGGTTCGCGATGACGCTGTCGAACGAGAAGCTCAGCAGCCAGAACGTAATCGCTGATACCAAAATGATCAGGATGACACCGGTCAGAATTCTTCGGGTTGCGTAACCCAGCATAATTTCCTCATTTGACGGTTCAATACAGTCAACGCGCATTGGCAGCGCGCCTTGTCGGGAGGCCGCCAAAGGTTTTGTGGCGGCCTCCCGACCGGGTTACTTAGACAGGCCGAACTGTTCCAGCGTGGGGGCGATCTGGTAGGCGGTCCCCACGAAGGCGTAACCTTCCCGGGCGGCGGCCAGGGAACTGCCCTTGGCGATAGGGGCGGACCAGGCGTTCTTGACCCCCCATTTGTTGATTTCCTCGTACGCCGGGGCAGCTTCCTCGGCGGAGACGGCCGCGCCTGCGCGGGTGAGCATTTCCGTTAGCTCCGGGTCTTCCACCTTGAATGGGTTGAGGAAGCCATTGGGACCGAAGTGTCCGAACGCGACCGTGCCGTCCGGGTCGTTGCCGTCTGGCCAGATGACCAGGGGGAACTTGCGGGAGGTGATGGCCGTGACGGTGTTCTGTGCAGGGATCGGTTCCCAGGTCACGTTGATGCCGATGTCAGCTAGTGCCTGACCTACCACGGGCTCAAGGGTTGCCGAGTAGATGATGCTCGGCATAGTGACCGAGAAGCCGTCCGGGTAGCCAGCCTCCGCCAGCAGTTTCTTTGCTCCCTCCACATCGTAGGGATAGGTCTCGTCGAGTTTCTCGTCGAACGCTTCGAAGGTCGGGTAGAAGACCTGCTCCGTGGGGGTTCCCATGCCGCTCATCGCCGCCGCCACGATGTTCTTGCGGTCAAGCGCCATGTTGATGGCCTGCCTCACCCGAACATCGGCGAGGGCCGGCTGGATTGTGCCATCGCGATCAGCGATAATCAGGGTCTGCTGGCTGGTGCCATCGATTTGGGTGATCTCGATTCCCGGCACTGCCTCAAGAGACTTTCGTGAACCGGGCATCACACTCGGGGCGACATCAACTTCACCCGACCGCAGCGCATTCTCCAAGGCCGTTGTGTCTTCGATAACTCGAACCGTTACGGTCTCAAACGGGTAGGTTTCGGCGTTCCAGTGATCGTCACGCTTCTTCAGTACGTATGTCGCCCCCTGCGTCGATGCTGCAGTGTCGAGAATGTAGGGGCCGGATCCGATCGGGTTCAGGCCGTACGCCTCGTCCGCCATCTGACCGGACTTCGCGATTATGCCAGCGGGTCCAGTGAACTTCCTCAGCAGGCTGGGGTCCGGTTTGCTGAGCGTTATTGTGAGTGTCGTGTCGCTCGTGACTTCGACACCCGAGATCGCCGCAACTTCCTTTTGGCTGGGACCAGGGGTGTCGCGGATACGCTCAAGGGTCGCCTTGAGATCATTCGCTGTCGCCTTGCTGCCATCCGAGAACTTGAGGTCGTCCCGGAGCGTCATGTCCAACTTCAGCCCATCGGCCGAGAACTCCCACTTGGTCGCCGCACGGGGCTCGTACTTTCCGTCAGGGCCAGCGAACACGAGCGTGTCATAGATCGACTTCCAGATATAGCCGTCCGTACCCGAAGACGCACGGACGGGATCGAGCTGCGCAGGCTGCCGGCTCACTGGAATCGTAAGCTCAGTCGGCGCCTCCGCTTCAACAGAATCACTGCCGGACGGTGAGCAGGCGCTGACCGCAAGGGCTGCGACGGCGACCATGGTTGCGGCGCCGACACGCCACCCCCGGCGACGCGGAACGTCTTGGGCCCGCCTGTCTACAAACAGGTTGTTCATCAAAAACTCCTTTGTCTTCACTACCACCACACTCTTGTGCTGCGAATCACGGTACCAACATTTGCAACCGCTTGCATTAAAAAACTTGAATCGTTACATTCTGCCGGATCCTGATAGCGCTTTCCCTTGGGCCGTTGGCACTATCGAGGCACGGCCGGTGAAGCAACCGGTTTCATTTTGGATGAAACAGTGATTCACTGTTTAGGCCGTGAGGTGCAACATCGAATGCACCGCATCAACCGGACCCAACGGCGCGGATGGAGAACGAAACCGATGAATACGACGACTGGGCTTGAGGGAGTCTTTGTGGAGGCGCCCCGCGCGCTGGGCACCGCTGCCCCTTACCTGAGGCGCTCGTTCGACCTCGGTCAGACGCCGGCGAAGGCCGTACTGCGCGTGACAGCGCTCGGCATCGTCGAACCTTGGTTGAACGGACGGCGGGTGGGCTCCGAGGTACTGGCACCTGGCTGGACTTCCTATCACCACCGGGTCGTGGTCTCGGACCACGACGTCACAGACCTGCTGCGCGATGGCGAGAATGTCGTCGGCGCGATTGTCGGGCGCGGGTGGGCAGTCGGTAGGTTGGGCTGGGATGGGAAGTCGGAGTTCTACGCAGACCGCCCCTCCGTGTGGATGGAGCTGCACCTCAAGTTTCCCGACGGCCGCAAAGAAGTGGTTCCCACGTCCGCTGCCTTCCGTGTATCAACGGGAGCCATTCTCGAAGATGACCTCTATGACGGGGAAGTTTATGATGCTCGATGGCATCCTCACGGCTGGAGCGAGCCGGGATTCGATGACAGTGCCTGGCTGCCTGCCGAAGAGAAAACGTGGGATTTGAGCACCCTGGTCCCCCGGGTAGCAGAGCCGATCCGGCCCGTCGAAGTGCTCCCCACCGTTGCGATCTCTGTAGCGGAAGACGGCGCCCACATCGTGGACTTCGGTCAGATCATCTCCGGCTGGGTACGTCTGCGGGTCTCAGGCATTGAGGGTTCGCAGATCACGCTGCGTCATGGCGAGTTGCTCACACCCGGTGGTGAACTCGAGACATCGAACCTTCGCACGGCAAAGGCGATCGACCGTTACACATTTGCTGGTCACGGAGTCGAGGAGTGGGAGCCGCGGTTCACCTTCCACGGATTCCGATACGCCGAGATCTCCGGGCTGCAGGGGACGCTCTCACCCGAGGACGTCGAAGCCGTCGTCGTACACAGTGACATGGTGCGTACCGGGTGGTTCGAGACATCGAACCAACTCCTGAACAAGCTGCATGAGAACACCGTCTGGGGAATGCGCGACAACTTCGTTGGCCTGCCAACGGACTGCCCACAACGGGATGAACGACTTGGCTGGACAGGGGACATCAATGCTTTCGGCCCCACAGCCGCCTTCCTTTACGACGTGCGCGGTGTTTTGTCATCGTGGTTGTCTGACGTCGCAGCTGAACAGAACGAACTGGGGTACGTGCCCTGGTACGTCCCGCAAATAACCGGCCGATCGCAATCACCAACAGCCCTCTGGGGGGACGTAGTCGTCAGCCTGCCATGGGCGCTGTACCGCGAGTATGGTGATGTGCGCATCCTCGAGGACAACTACACATCCGCTACCCGATTCGTGGATGACGTCGAAGGGCGCCTCGACGAGAACGGTCTGTGGTCCAACGGCTACCAATTCGGAGACTGGCTGGACCCCGATGCTCCAGGAGATCGCCCGGATCTCGCCAAAGCTGACAGATTCCTGGTCGCGACCGCCTACTTCGTTCGTGCCACTGCAGAAATTGCTCAGATGGCACGCGTACTCGGCAAGGACAACGACGCCGATCGGTATCAGGCACTGTCAGTGCGGGTCCGGGAAGCATTCCTGCATGAGTACGTGGCACCGTCCGGGCGACTCGTGGACGAGTCACCGACGGCATACGCGCTTGCAATCCGCTTCAACATCCTCGACGGAGAACGCAAGCACCGCGCCGGGCAGCGTTTGGCCGCAAAGATCGCCGAGGCCGGCTTCCGAATTGCCACAGGCTTCGCCGGCACACCGCACGTGCTTGACGCACTCGTCGAGACCGGACAGATCGACGTGGCCTACCGGCTGCTGATGCAAACGGAGAGTCCATCCTTCCTTTACCCCGTCACCATGGGCGCCACAACAATTTGGGAGCGCTGGGACTCGGTCCGTCCCGACGGCACCCTGCATCCATCCGAAATGACCTCGCTCAACCATTACGCCCTCGGAGCAGTTGCCGACTGGATGCACCGGCGAATTGGAGGACTGGCTGCGCTCGAACCCGGCTACCGGCACGTCGAGATCTCACCACTGCCCGGGGGCGGAATAACCTCCGCGAACGTATCCCACACCACGCAGTGGGGCGAAATAGCAGTGGCGTGGCGGATAGACGGAACCACCGTGTCCCTGGACGTCACGATTCCGGACGGCGTAACGGCACGAGTCACTCCCCCGCTTCACCCCGATGCCCTCGTAAAGGATGTCCCCGCAGGAAAGCACTCCTGGGCGTATGAGGTGCCAGTCCCCGAAATGCCTGAGTTCGATCTCGACACCCCTGTTGGCGAAATCACCGCTTTCCCCGCGGCGTGGGACGCCGCGTTCGCCGCGATCCTCCAGCACATGCCGTTTCTCAAAGACTTCATGAAAGAGCCCCCCCTCGCGAGCACGCCGCAAGGCCAAGCCTCACTTCGGTACATGCTCAGCCACATCCCGGGCTCCAATCCAGCGGTCGAGGCCGACGTCTACCAGGCGCTCCAATCTGCCCGGATGCAAACCATCTCGGGGGCAACAAAGATGTGACCCGCTTCAGGACCTTTGTTCGTGGTCCGCGACGCAACCCACCGCTTCCTCGACATCCATAAAGCTGACGGCGAAGCGCCTAAACCGGATAAAGGCGCCCGGAAGTGAAGGAGCAAGTTATGTCCGATTCAAAGTTCTTTGACCACAACTATGACGTCGTCATTGTCGGCACAGGTGCCGCGGGACTGGCGACAGCCCTGGGCGCCGTAGACGAGGGCCTAACGGTCCTCCTCTTGGAAAGCACCGGCAAGTGGGGCGGCAACACGGCCATGTCCGGGGGCGGCATGTGGATGCCCAATAACCCCCTCATGCAGCGTGACCGTGCCGGTGACTCCCGGAGCGAGGCTCTGACTTACCTTGAGGCGACGGTTGGCGAGGAAGGGCGCGCCACGACCCGTACCCGCAAGGAGGCGTTCGTCGACGGCGTCGCCGACTTCGTCAACACCGCCGAGAAGTACGGGGTGACATTCGTGCGCGCGGCGGACTACCCCGACTACTACCCCGAGCTCCCGGGCGGCAAGATCGGCCGTGGCCTCGAGGTGAAGCCTTTTGACATCAAAAAGATCGGTGACTGGTGGAAAACGTGCCAGGCACCCGCGGCGCTGCCGATCAAGACCGACGACGTGTGGCTGCTGGGCCGCGCATGGTCAACGCCTGCAGGTTTCGTCCGCGGGGCGCAGCTGGTCTTCCGTGCCCTCGGCGGTGTGGTCACCGGCAAGAAGCTCGGGGGCATCGGCGCCGGCTTCGCCGCTGCGTTCCTCCATGTCGTCGTGCAGAAGCAGGGTGCTGAGCTGTGGCTGAATGCGCCGCTGCAAGAACTCATCGTCGAGGACGGCCGTGTCGTAGGCGTGCGGATCACCCGGGACGACAAACCAATGACAATTGGCGCGGCGCGGGGAGTGATGCTCGCCGGCGGCGGCTTTGACCACAACAAGGACCTCCGCCAGAAGCACCAAGGGATCGACGGTGCCCCGTCGGGCGCTCCGGGCAACCTTGGGCGCCCCATCGAAATCGCCCACGCCAACGGCGCCGCGCTTGAGCTCATGGACGACGCATGGTGGGGCGGATCGGTCGCCGCAGCACCGGGACACAACGCCGCGTTCATCGTGGCAGAGCGTTCCTTCCCCTACTCCATCATCCTCAACGCCAAGGGCGACCGGTTCGCGAACGAGTCAGAGTCCTACGTCGACCTCGGCCACCACATGCTCGAACACGACAAAGACGGCCCCTACTGGCTGATCGGCGACGCCCGGCACGCCCGGCGCTACCTTCGCACCTTTGCGATCGACCCGAAAAACAACAAAGCCATGAAGGAGGCGGGAATCATGGTCAAGGCTGCCACCCTCATCGAGCTCGCCGCGAAGCTCGACATGGATCCCGCCCGCCTGGAAGCGACCATCCACCGGTTCAACGGCTTCGCCAGGGCCGGCGTCGACGGCGACTTCGGCCGCGGCAACTCAGCCTACGACCGCTACTACGGCGACCCCACAGTCCACCCGAATCCCTGCCTCGGCCCGCTCGAAAAGGGCCCATTCACCGCATTCAAAGTGGTCATAGGAGACCTCGGCACCAAAGGCGGCGTCGTCACCGACGCCGCAGCCCGGGCATTGCGCGAAGATGGCACCGTCATTGAAGGCCTCTACTCCGCTGGCAACAACTCCGCCTCCGTCATGGGGCGGACGTACCCCGGCCCGGGCTCGACCATCGGACCCGCCGTCGTCTTTGGTTTCATAGGTGCACGCCACATGGCACGGCAGAGCGGCTAACGCTAAACCGACTCCTTCCGACAAACCGGGCCAAACTCGACGGATCAGCCACTGCTGCTCAACAAGCCTAGTTAGTGTCCGGAGGTTCCCTACCAAACTTGTGCGGCGACCACATGGATTATGGAACGCGGCGGGACTAGGAGATGGCTATCGCCATAATTTCTGTGATTTCAAATGCGGTCATCCGAAGCCATGTGGAGTTGAAACCCCTTGGTGGCCACCTTATTTGACGTATTCCTAGAGAAGAGAAGGACCTCGTCCACCATGAACGTCGAAAACTACCACTGGGGGAGCTTCACTACAGGGGATGTGATAGAAGTACTCGATGGCGACCTCGTCATTGCTCGTGGAATAGTCGACAAGTACACCGACGGCGGACTGATCCTCTGGATCCACTTGTCTTACGGAGGAGGGACGCGGGCATTCAGTCGGAAAGATGGGTGGCACGCCCGTCTTGCTAGCGATCCAAACCCGTGAAGGCACTACAAGTTCAATTCGATCGAGCTAGGTCTTTGCTTGACCTACGGTTCACTGTCGGCTCTGGACCTCTCGACCATCCGATCGAAAGCCGTATCCGACGGCGCTTTAGTCCCGCTATCAAATCCAGGTCCTTCCCGACGCCCCGATCGCAACGGTAGTTCTCCACACGGCTCACTGGCATCGTCTAGCTAGGCACACCCTAACCTGACGTCAGGAACCCCTCGGAACAACTGTCAGATAAGGGTCCATACCGCCGTTTCCAGACAATGCTTCCGGAAGCTCAGAGAATCCACCCTGACACCTTCCGCAGCGACACCCCGGTCCATGGCTAGAAGGGACCAAAACACCAAGCCCCTCCCAAAATCCGTTGACAGCACCAACGCCCCAACTTAGGCTCCTGCCATTGTGAGCCACGGATGCGTAAACGAAGGAACAGCGCCATGAACGAGGACAACGGGCAGGTACGGGATCAGTTGGGCCGCCTGGGCTTTGGCGGTACGGGTGTGGGCAACCTGTACCGCGCCATTTCTGACGAGCAGGCGGCCGCAACGGTGGAAGCAGCCTGGGGCGGCGGCATCCGCTACTTCGACACCGCTCCCCACTACGGGCTGGGGCTGTCCGAGCGGCGGATGGGCGAAATCCTCTCCCGGAAACCGCGGGAAGACTTTATCCTCTCCACGAAGGTGGGCAGGGTCCTCGTCCCGTCGCCTGCAACCAGGGACGCAAAGGACCCGGACGGCTTTGACGTACCGGCTGACCTGCGGCGCGAATGGGATCCCTCCGAGGCAGGCGTACGACGCAGCATCGAGCAGTCACTGGAACGGCTGGGCCTGGATTACATCGACATCGCCTACCTGCACGACCCCGATGTCTACAGCATGGAAGATGCAGTTGAGTCTGCCCTGCCGGCCCTGGAGAAGCTCCGCGCCGAAGGACTGGTCCGTGCCATCGGTGTCGGGACCAACACAGCCGGCGCCGCCCTGCAGTGCATAGAAGCGGCAGACCTGGATCTCCTCATGCTGGCAGGCAGGTTCACCATGCTGGAACAGCCGGGCTCAGACGGCCGTGCCGGCGAAGGACTGCTGGACCGCTGCCAAGAGCTGGGGACCGGGGTGGTGAGTGTGGGCGTCTACAACTCCGGCATCCTGGCCAAGCCCGAACTGCCTTCCGATGCGCATTACAACTACTCCCAAGCGCCCGTGGAAATCCTGCAAAAGGCCCGCCAGTTGGCAAGCCTCTGCAAAGAACATGGCGTCGAGCTTCCCACTGCCGCCATCCAGTTCCCCTTCCGCCACCCCGCCGTCGTCAACGTCACGGTTGGCGCCAGCAGGCCGGAGCAGATCCGCGAAAGCGCCGAACGCATGGCCACCGAGGTCCCAGAGTCCCTGTGGCAGGACCTGCAGGAGAGGGGCCTAATCCCAGCCTGACCCGGTTCTCAACGTACGCGAAAACCGGATCCCGGCATTCCCTCCTTCTAAAAACACATCCCCTGTTTAAACTCGCAAGGACTTCTAAAGTTGGGTTACCTACTTTTAGAAGGAGTTTACGATGCGCTGTAGGGATCCGGGCATAAGACGCAGGTTCATTTACGTGCTTAGGCGACAGGTGACCTGAGATGGACTGGCAGGGCTGGGCCCTGTCCGGGCTGGCGGCAACCTCTGTGTTGACCGCCGTGATGATCGCGGCCCAGATGGCCGGGCTCACGCGGCTGGATTTGCCGCTGGTGCTCGGGACCCTCGTGACGCCCGATCCGGATAAGGCCCGCGTGGCGGGGTTCTTTATCCACCTCGGTGCCGGCCAGGGGTTCGCCCTCGGTTATGCGGCAGTCTTCGCGCTCCTGGGGCAGGCGACGTGGTGGCTCGGCGCCCTGTTGGGACTCCTCCACGTCGCGGTGGCCCTGACGGTTATCCTCCCGTTGCTGCCCGGCGTCCATCTGCGATTGGGGTCCACCAGGGCCGGGCCAACCACCACCGCTGTACTGGAACCGCCGGGCCTGCTGGGCCTGAACTATGGCATCCAAACCCCTGCCGTTGCGGTGGTGGCGCACGTCCTCTACGGCACGGTGCTTGGGCTTGCTTCTGGGGGCACGATGAGCGTTGATCATTGGGATCCGGCCCGGCAGGAGCGGGAGCTGCCGGGCGCGTTGTGGGAGCAGCATTCACCCACCCCCATCGCTGATTACGGGCTTTTCAGTGACACGCGTACAGCCGCGCTCGTTTCCGCCGCGGGGTCGCTGGACTGGCTTTGTGCTCCCGCGTTCGACGGCGAACCCCTCTTTGGTGCCTTGCTGGGAGGACCGGAGGCTGGACGGTTCCTCGCCGGACCTGCCGATCCTGCCCTGGTCATCCTCCGCAGGTACCGGCCGAACACCGCAACCCTGGAAACGGTGTGGGCGGTCGGGAACGGCAGGCTCACCTTGACGGAAGCCATGATCGCGGAAGTGGCGGGAGAACTGCTGCCCACCACTCTCCTGGTGCGGCGCCTTGCAGTGGAAGGTTCACCGGTCCGTGTCACAGTGCTCTTCGACCCTAGACTTGGCGAACAGCACCGGCGCCCGCGCGTGCGCCGGGGCCAGGACCTCGTCTGCGACTGGGGTCCACTGGCAACATCCCTGGGAACCAGCCCCCACCTTGACGTTGAGCCGGGACACCCCCTGACCTTGAACATTGTTCCGGGCAAACCCCTCACGCTTGTCCTCGCCTTGGCCTATGGCGAACCGCTGATCCATGTTGACCCCGGCGCAGTCTGGAACCTGGTGACCCGGGACGAGGCCCGGTGGCAGGCGTGGACGGAAGAAATCGACGGCGCCATCCCGTACCGCGACGCGGTGCTGCGCAGCCTGCTGACACTTCGGCTACTCACCTACTCCCCCTCGGGAGCCCCCGTGGCCGCTCCCACCACCTCGCTGCCCGAGCACCCGGGAGGCATCCGCAACTGGGACTACAGGTACGCCTGGCCCCGGGACGCGAGCATCGGCGTCGGCGCCTTCCTGCGGGCGGGTAAAATGCAGGAGGCGGAGGACTTCCTCGGCTGGCTCTTGCATGCCAGCCGCCTTGAACGGCCGCACCTTCCCGCCCTGCTCACCCTGACCGGAGGACACGTCCCGGCAGAACGGAACCTCTTCCAGTGGCTAGGCTATGCCGACAGCAGCCCGGTGCGGACCGGCAACCTCGCGGCAGGCCAGCACCAGCTCGACGGCTACGGCTGGGTCCTGGACGCCGCGTGGGCATTCGTGGACAGTGGCCGAAGGCTGACATCCGAAACCTGGCGGGCCATGCGCGGGTTCGCCGATCTGGTCGCCGCCAACTGGCAGGAACCCGACGCCGGCATTTGGGAGATCCGCGGCGACGCCGCCCAGCACGTCCACTCCAAAGTCATGGCCTGGCTCGCGCTGGACCGGGCCCTTCGCATCGCGGCTAGCCACCGGCTCAGCAAGCGGCGCCGGCTCAGCTGGGAATCCGCCCGCAGCCGGATTGCTGCCCAGGTGCGAACGAATGGTTATAGCGCTTCCAGGAATTCATACACGCGCACCTACGGCTCCGATGACCTCGATGCAGCCCTCCTGGTCCTGCCGCTCACCGGCCTGGAAGAACCGGGCTCGCCCCGCCTCGCGGGAACAATCGATGCAGTCCGCGACGAACTGTCCGCAGGATTTCCGCTGCTCTACCGCTATCCGCCGGGCCAGGACGGCCTACCCGGGAGCGAGGGAGCATTCCTGCCCTGCTCCTTCTGGCTCGTTCAAGCCCTTGCAATGACAGGCCAGCGCCGCGAAGCCGCCGGCCTGTTTGAGGCCCTCCTGCACAGGGGCTCACCGCTGGGACTCTTCAGCGAGGAAATGGACCCATCCTCCGGCATCCTCCTGGGCAACTTCCCCCAAGCCCTGACGCACTCCGCACTGGTCCAGGCCGCACTCGCCCTCCGCGACTGTCCCCCCACAAGCCGTAAGGACTCGCGTATCAGAACCGCGTAAGGGTGGCCGGCGAAAAGACCCGGAGCCATGGATTTCTTGAGAAAGCTGAGGGCCCTGGCAGAAACGAGCGAGCTAGGATGGTGGAGTAAGTCCGTTACCGCGATGCGGGCGGATTCCGACCGAAGGGAGAAACACCGTGGGTTTGGACGACAAGATCGGTAACGCCGCCGAGAAGTTGGGCGGCAAGGGCAAAGAAGCCACCGGAAACGCCACTGGCGATGAAAGCCTGAGGGCCGAAGGCCAGGGTGATCAGGCTAAGGGCGACCTGAAGCAGGCCGGAGAGAAAGTCAAAGACGCTTTCAAGAAAGACTGATTTCCATTATGGGAAGGGCGCCGCTCCGACTGGAGCGGCGCCCTTTTCTGTCTTCACCGGTCAGTTTTCCGAACTGCTCCTGTCCTAGGTGGGGCAGTTCCGGTTAACGAGTACCGACTACTCGTGTCCACGTGGCTGAAGCAACATAGTCTTTTCAGCAGCGGAGAAGTTATCCCGCTGCTGAGGTCTCAGCCATGAATTTCCCCGGCCAGGTGCCGGGGATCAAGCTGGGGCCGGCGACGATGGTGTCCGTCTGAGACCGCGGACACCGCCCCCAGCCGTCGCCGGCCCCACTCACGTGGTCAAGCCGGTTGCGCCGTAGTGGGGCCACCGGAAGCGCTGCCCACGGCAGGCACATGCGGCCAGGGCAGAGGCGCCAGGAGTGCGGTTTTCAGCTCATCGTTCAGTTCTTCAGGAACATCCAGCTCAACGTTCAGAGCCAGCAGCGCCCTGCTGAAGAAGTTTCGTGCGGCGGCGGCCATCGTGATGTCGGTGATCTCGCGGTCGCTGAAACCGCACTCGCGCAGCCGCAGGGCATCGTCATCAGTCATGGCAGCAGCGTGGGTGCTGAGCTTCACCGCGTAGTCCATCATTGCCACTTCAGCCTCCGGCAGGCCGGCGTCGTGGAAGTCCCTGGCGATGGCACTCAGTTCCTCTTCCGGAATGATCGAGAGTGTTTTCTTTCCGTGGGCCAGCCGGCAGTGGGTGGACCCGATGGCCTGCGCGGCCGCCAGCGTCACGAGCTCATACCGGCGCAGTCCCAGGGACCTGCTAATGGCCTTAGTGAGCGATTCCCAGGCGAGGAACGCCTCAGGGTTCAGGCTCATGGCCTTGGTATGACTGGGGACATAGCCGAGTGAACGGCGGTCGGCGTCGTAAATTTCGGCCGTCAGACCGGTGGCCTCGGATTCGGGGGTGATCCTCAGTATGGTCACAAAAACTCCTCCATTTGGCCGGCTGCGGCAACAGCCGGTGCCGCCTCTCCCAGCAACGGAGGCCGTGATTTTGACTCATTGTGGGCCTCGGCCCGCCGTTTGTAAACGGCCAGCGCCCCTCGGCCCGCGAGAGAAGCGTACCTAGACTTGAAGCGCTGGGACTATGCGCCGGCGGTGCCCTTCGACGTATGTGGGTGGGCGTACCAGGAAACTGAAGCTGTCGGCCAATCCACACGCCATGACCGCCGCCGCCAGCAACACCAGCAGCGCCCATAATCCCTCATTCCAGCGGATGAGTCTCGTCATGGATCAAAGGTAGTGGCATCAGGTAGCGCGCATCCGGTGAGTGGAAGCCCCCGCGCGAGTCGAGCTCGAGCGCAGGGGCTTCCGTGCTTCCGCTTTGGGGGAAAAGTTGGAAGCACCTAGAAATGTACCGGCTGGTAACTACCGAAAAAGACGGTTTGGGTCGCCTTCCGGAAATCTTGATTGAACCTTGAGCGGCCCACAGGCGGCATGGCCGCCGGCGCTCAGTCCGCCTCCGGCCCTTCGGTTGCCTCGGGGTCCTCTTCCGGTTCGAAGGTGTTCGGCTCCGCATCGGCACCGATGCCTACGCCGTCCACACCGCCGGGAACGCCGCCGTCGTCCTTGCCCTTGCCGGCAGCCGCGCCTTCCTGCAGCTCGTCGTCAGGCAGTGAATCAGGTGAGTTGATGGTCATTGCTCCTCCTTCAGTGGCCGGGCCTCCACGCTAACAGCCTCCGGCGCGAAAGGAGCGGACAAAACCAAAGAATTTAGGGCCGACGGCGGACCGGGGCCGCCGCTTTCAGGATGACGTCGAGCCCCCGCCGGCTTCCGGGCCAGTGCCTTTCCAGGGCCTCGGGTCCGGCCCGCTTGAGCACCGACCGCAAAACCAGGGCCACAATCACGGCATCGTCCGCGTAGCCAATCACCGGGATGAAGTCCGGCACCAGGTCAATGGGCGAGAGCAGGTAGGCGAGCAGCAGCACCAGCCGCACCCGCACCCCGACCGCGAGGGTCCGGTCCGCGGCCAGCCTCCTGATGAGCCGGAGCAGGTCCGGCAGCAGGCGCAGCGCGTCCTTCATGGTGACGGTCTCAGGATGGCGGCGGGCGTACCACCACAGGAGGAGCAGCAGCAAGGCGTACGCCAGCAGCAGCCCGGCCGCAATCCCGACGACGGTCTCCCAGGACATCCGCATCTCCCTGCCTCACGGCCGGGTGGGGCCCGGCCCCTGGACGAGCGTACTCCAGTTGTTCCGGTCAGGATCGGGGTAGCCTTTCGGGAAACCCACCCTGAGGAGCAAGCAATGGATTACCGCGTTCTGGGCCGTACGGGCCTCTCCGTCTCAGCCATCTGTGTCGGCACCAGCTCCTTGGGCAGCCATCCTGCTCCGCGCGGGACGGACACCGCTGTTGCCACCATCCGCCGCGTCCTCGAAAGCCCCTTCAACTTCATCGACACCTCCAACGAATACGGCGACGGCGGCAACAGCGAGAAGCGGATCGGCCAGGCCCTCGCCGAGGTTGGCGGCCTCCCGGCGGGCTTCGTGGTGGCCACCAAAGTGGACCCCATCCGCGGGAGCAAAGACTTTTCGGGGGACCGCGTCCGCCGTTCTGTCGAGGAAAGCCTGGAGCGGCTCGGCCTGGACCGGCTGCAGTTGGCCTACCTGCACGATCCGGAAAAGATCACCTTCGAGGAAGGCACCGGGCAGGGCGGCCCGCTGGAGGCGCTGATTGACCTGCGGGACCAGGGCGTCATCGGGCAGCTGGGCGTGGCCGGCGGGCCGATTGACCTGGAGCTGAAGTACCTGGCCACGGACGTGTTCGACGTCGTCATCAGCCACAACCGCTACACCCTGGTGGACCAGACCGCCGAACCCCTGATCCGGGACGCGATGGGGCGCGGGGTCGCGTTCGTCAACGCAGCACCTTTTGGCGGCGGCATGCTGGTGAAGGGGCCCGACGCCGCCCGCAACTACTGCTACCGCCCGGCGAGTTCGGCGATTATCGAGCGCGTCCGGAGGATGGAGGCGCTCTGCGCCGAGTACTCCGTACCGCTGGCGGCCGCGGCCCTGCAGTTCTCCACCCGCGACCGCCGGATAAGTTCCACCATCGTGGGCATGTCAGAGCCGGGCCGTGTGGACGAAACGCTGCAGCTGGCCGGCACGGACATTCCCGAGGAGTTCTGGGACAGGATCCTGCCTCTTGCCACAGCGGGAACCGGGGAACTGGGCTAAGTCCGCGCCCCGATGAGCCAAGGTTGATGTTGGCCCGCCCACCACATTGCAGAACAAAATAGAACAGAAATCCACCAATTTCTCTTGACCGCAGTTGTTTTAGCCTGTTACAAAGGCTGTAACGCCGGTACCCCAATCCCCTCCGGCAACCCCCACTAGCAAGCGACGGCACCCTTGCCGGTCCTATTTTGAATCGATACAAGAACACGACGCCGTGGTCCGCGCCCCACCCGTCATCGAAGGAGATGAACGTGATCGAAAGTCCCAGCCTGCGCAGCACGTCCCGCAAGCCCTCCGGAAAAACCCTTGCCTGCTGCCTGGCAGCCGCCGCGCTGGTAAGCGGCGCAGGAATCAGCCTGGCCGCCCCCGCGGCCCACGCGGAGCCGAGCAACTACCGCTTCGACTTCGGCCGCGGACCGGTAGAAGACGGCTACACCGGCGTCAGCGCAACGGACGCCTACAGCCCTGAGAAGCGTTACGGCTTCAACACACCCGAGCACATGGCCAACGTTCCCGCCAAGGGAACCGGGGCGGGCAGCGACGCCGTCCGCTTCCTGCAATTCGGGACCAGGAGCGCCAACACCTTTGACGTGGACTTGAAGGAAGGCCTGTACAAGGTGTCCGTCACGCTGGGAGACACGTCCCGTGCGAGCATTGCGGCCGAGGGCGTCTTCCAGGAGATGAACCTGACCGGAAACGGCGCCACGGCCTCCTTCGAGATTCCCGTCACCGATGGCCAGTTAAACCTGCTGGTCACCGAAGGCAAGGTTGGTACGGCCTTCACGCTGAGCGCGCTGGACATCGAAAAAGTGTCGCGCCATCCCGACATGGATCCGGCCATCTGGGTAGGCGGGGACTCCACGGTTGCCAGCTACTACCCCCTGGAGACCAGCGTGCAGGGCGGCTGGGGGCAGATGCTCCCTCAGTTTGTTGACCCTGAAGCCTTCGACGTCCGGAACATGGCAACCGGCGGACAGATCGCCCGCGGCTTCCGCAATGACGGCCAGCTGGAAGCCATCCTGCAGTACATTAAGCCGGGCGACCTATTCCTGCTGGAGATGGGCATCAACGACACCGCCGCCAAGAACGCCACCACCGAGGCGGAGTTCAAGGAGATCATGCGGGACATGGTCCGGCAGGTGGCGGCCACCGGAGCGACACCTGTCCTGGTAACGCCGCAGGGCCGGGCCACGGACTTCGTGAACGGCGTGCACTCCTCGGTGAACCGCTGGTACCGCAACTCCACTGTTGCGCTGGCCCAGGAAGAGGGCATCCCCCTGGTTGACCTGAACGTCCTGGCGTCCGCCTACTTCACCGCAATTGGTCCGGAGGCAACGCTCGCACTGTTCATGACCGGTGACACCCTGCACCCCAACCGTGCCGGCGCCATCGAGCTGGCGCGGCTCGTGGCAGAGGACCTGGCACGCCAAGGCCTCTAACCGAGCAGGAAGCGACGGCGGGATGCGGCGGGGAGCCGCGTCCCGCCGTCGTGATTCCAGGCCTCCCCTGTCCCACGGACCGCGGAGGGGGAACCAGCCGGACCGCCCTCGGCGAGCGCGGTCAGGGGATGAGGTTCTCCGCCCGGTAACGCTCGAACAGCGCGATGAACGCATCGAGTGTCCGCCGGTAGCCGGTAAACCCGGCGTCCCGGCTCTTGCCCATGTCTGTCACTACCTCGATGTTGCGCCCCAGGTCGCCGTCGGTATGCCACCAGGAGGCGACACGATCCAACTCCGGCTCGCTGAGGTTATGGCGCCGGGCAAGTTCCCGCCACTGGCCCTCCCGCCCCGCCATGGACTGCTCGAGGGGCCGGGGCTCCCCCTCGTACCCCTCCCACTCCACGCCGAAGTAGGCTGCAAGCTTCGGCCACATCCAGCGCCAGCGGAACACGTCGCCGTTGACGATGTTGAAGGCCTCGTCAGCGGCCCGGGGCGTAGTGGACGCCCAGAGCATGTGCTCGGCGAGCAGGCCTGCCTCGGTCATGTCGGTCAGGCCGTTCCACTGCGTCTCGGATCCCGGAAAGACGAACGTCTCCCCGCTCTCCCTGCAAAGGGTGGCTTGGGCGGCGAGCGTAAGGCCCATGTTCATGGCGTTGCCCACCGCATGCCCGATCACCGTGTGCGCGCGGTGCACGGACCAGGTGAACCCCTGCTCAGCCGCCGCCCACAGCTCATCCTCCTGGGCGTAGTAGAAGTTCGGGACCGGCAGCCGCGGTTCCTCCTCGTGGAAGGGCGTGTCCGCCATCTCTCCGGCTGCGTACGCCTCGAAGGGTCCAAGGTAATGCTTCAGGCCGGTCATCAGGGCAACGTGGGCCACGTCCTTGCCGCGGAGTGCAGCGAGCAGGTCGCGCACCATCCCGGCATTGACCGTGATGTTCTCCTCCTCGGTGTCACGCCGCGACCACGCTGTGAAAAAGACATGCGACGGATTCTCCGGCCCGAGCACACTGGCCAGCGATGCGGCCGAGGTCAGGTCCGCGGACAGCCACCGGACCCCGGCGCGCTCCACCCCGGGCCTGCGGGACAGGGCAAGGACGTCCCAGCCCCCACCTGCCAAGATGTCCACCAGGGCGGATCCGGCGATGCCGGTGGCTCCCACTACCAAAGCCGACCGCCCATTTCCCGCTGTTGTTCCTGTACCGATGGTCATGGTCCTCCTCGTGGTGTGCTGCTCGTGCCAATGGGGACAAGCCGGCATCCCGGGGAGATATTCCTGCAGGCCGAATCCTCCACGGCTGGTGCTGGACGTCGTCGTGATCGGATAGCCCTCATCGACGTCGTCACCACGTCCGAACGCACCAAGGAACACGAACCGGAGACTCCTGGGCGGGCTTAAGGCAGCCAAACCCGTTGAGCCCGCTGCCGCGCCCAGAATTGATCCGATCTTGAGGTAAACCTTGCTGCCTGTTGACGTTGCAGGTCCACGCTGGAGCTATCGAACCTTCAAATCCATCGGACCACCCAGCTTGTGGGGAGCAGGAAGTCATGGGGAACAAAGTAGTTTCTGAGGAAGTAACAGCCGTGGAAGGCGTGCTCACGGATCAGCATCCGCTCGACTTCTACACGTTGGGGCTCGCCGGCTGCATTGACCGGCTCACGGCGCCTCTCCGCCAGCGAGGGACGGCGGTCCGCTGGGATACCCCGCACTGGGGCATCGAGATCCCGGCGGACTGTGCCACTCTGCTGTATCAGTCGGCGCGGGAGGCGCTCAGCAACACCTTCAAATATGCCCAGGCCTCGCAGCTCAACCTCCAGCTCGCCGCAGTGGACCACGGGATCCGCCTGGTGGTGGCCGACGACGGCACGGGCTTTGACAGCCAGCTCGCCACGTGTGGGCGCCACCACGGCTATGGCCTGCGGCTTATGTCAGCGGCCGTCCACGAGGCCGGCGGAACCGTGGAGGTCTGCTCCGTCCCGGGTCAGGGCACCAGCGTGACCGTCACCCTGCCGCTGGACTAAGAACTGCGATGCCTGCCTAAGAACTGGATACCCGCCGTCGCTGGGACGGCGGGTATCCGTATTTTCGGCTCGTGGTGCCGCTACCGCGTCAGCTTCGCGCTGTCGTGCTCAAGGTCGCCGATGTGGCCTGGTGCGTTGGCGGCCAGGACCCTGGCGACGAAGGCGGCGTACTCGTCCATGAAGTGCCGAAGGAACTTGGCGGTGTCCTCGTTCTTGACCTCGCCGTCTTCGCCGAAGACCGCAGCGTTGTAATGGATGTAGGCCTCAGGGGCATTGAGCTGCGGCGCGTCCAGGAAGCTCAGCACGCTGCGGAACGAGGACTGCATGACCGCCGTGCCGATGCTGCCCAC
The DNA here is from genome assembly GCF_054792695.1 of Arthrobacter sp. Z1-9. Taxonomy (NCBI): domain Bacteria; kingdom Bacillati; phylum Actinomycetota; class Actinomycetes; order Micrococcales; family Micrococcaceae; genus Arthrobacter; species Arthrobacter sp. Z1-9. The sequence goes on from NZ_CP096456.1 coordinate 3,833,030, forward strand.
GGAGGCGCCGATGATGCCGGTGGGTTTACGGGCGAAGGAGTTGCTCCCCCACGGGCGGGAGCCCCAGTCGATGGCGTTCTTGAGGGCACCGGGGATGGACCGGTTGTATTCGGGTGAGACGAACAGGATGCCGTCGGAGGCCTCGATGGCCTCCTTCAGGGCCCGGCCTTCGGGCGGGAAGTCGGCGTCGTAATCGTAGCTGTAGAGCGGGAGGTCCCGGATGGGGATTTCGGTGAATTCGAGGTCCTCGGGAGCGAGTTTGATCAGTGCGTTAGCGAGGACCCTGTTGATGGAGCCGGTAGCGAGACTCCCCACGAAGTATCCGATCTTGAACGGTGCCATGAGTGTTCCTTCCACTGGCCAGTCAATGCCGGCCGTCCATGTCCTGCTTGGAAAAGGTGCCGCCCGTGACTGGACGGCGGTTGGTGCTCAGTGCATCACCAGTCCAGCACATGGAGACCGACCTCGGCCAGAGGTGCGGCAGGTCCTTGACAGGCTGCGGGAGGGAGCGCTGAATGATCTGTAGCGAAGTCCCCGGCGCGGTCAGGAGCAACCATGAGCGAGAATCCACTGCAGGACGAGCGGGTCCACACGGAGGCACCCGCCGAGGGCGACCCGGATGCCGACGCCACAGAGATCCGGGTGCACACGCAGGACCCTGCCGAGGGACCGGATACTCCGGAGGCTACCGGGCCCGGCAAATAACCCAGCCCGGTGCGGGGCCGAGTTTGGGCGGCTGCCTGGAGGTCATTGATCCGCTTGTTGGAGCTGGCGTACGAATGCGGCGGCGCCTTCACCGGAGAAATCTTGCCTATCGACGGGGCGGCCAGAGACAGCCATGAGAAGTGCCAACACGCTTCCCTCGACCGCTGCGCCAGAACCGTGCTCAAACCTTGAATCCGAAGCTCGCAGACGAAATCCAACTGCGTGTTCCTTGCCGCCGCCCATGAAGGTGCCGGTCTTGAGTTGATAACGCAAGGCCGCCTCGATCGACTCACCCGGGTAGGAGCGCACAATCCCCAGGGGACGCCGAATGTCCTCACCATGCACGATCACTTCGACGAGTCGGGTAGCCAGAGCAGCAGGCGGCGTCTTGATTGCTTCGCGTATGCGGCGGAACTCAGTCAGGGTCGCTTCCGGGGTCGCGGCACGTTCCCTGGTGATGCCGATTGCGTTGTCCTTGTCGAAGTCGAACTTCGCGGCGATCAGCCGACGGAGAAAGCTGAGACGGGTTGTCTTCGCGGAATCCACGAGATGGGCTAGGACGTCATGAATGTCCCAGCCGGGGCAGAGCGAGGGCTGGGCCCATTGCTCCGGGGTAAGCGACTCAAGTTCTCCAATGAGGGTCTCGCGTTCGCTGTGAACTGCTGGCCACACCGAGGCCGAAGGTCGGGAAGGCATGGGGCAATATAACCACGGGATAAGGACGACCACCCGATATGTGACAGGACCACGCGTGGATTCCTCGCTGTGCTGGTTTGGACTGGTGGACTGGTCTGGTCTGGTCTGGACAACGAACAACGGCCCACGGGAGACTGACGCCATGCGCAACCTGGCCTTCGGCATGAACCTGAGCCTGGACGGCTACATCGCCGCGCCCGGCGGCGACCTCGGCTGGAGCGTGCCGAGCGACGAGCTGTTCCAATGGTGGTCCGACCGGGTAGGGGCTACGGGACTGGCGCTGTACGGGCGCAAAGTGTGGGAGACGATGAGCTCCCACTGGCCCACCGCCGACCAGCAGCCCGGCGCCACACCGGCGCAGATCGAGTATGCCCGCCGCTGGCGGGCCATGCCGAAGGTGGTGTTCTCCTCGACGGCCAGCACGGTGGACTGGAACACCCGCCTGGTCACCGGCGACGCGGTCACCGAGATCACCCGGCTCAAGGCCGACGACGACGGGTCCATGGACATCGTCGGTGCCACGCTCGCCGCGGCGGCCATGCGGGCCGGACTGATCGACGAGTACGTGCTCGTCACCCACCCGGTCCTGGTGGGCGGCGGCACACCGTTCTTCACAGCCCTGGACAACTGGGTGAACCTGCGCCTTATGGAGACCCGGACGTTTCCCGACGGTGTGGTCCTGACCAGGTACGAGACCAGGCGCTGACTGCCCGGCGCCGGAGCTGGCCCTCCAGATGGCGGCTACCCCTTGCGGTTCGGGTTCCCCTGCGACTATTTTGAAACGACTCAGAAAACGGTTTCTTGTGTTACGTGACGGGTGATACTCCGTCCTCCAGCGACAAAACCGAAACAGCGGAAACGCACCGACGGAATTGGACACGATGATTGAGAACACGCTGGTCAGGTGGATCGACGGCGACGCCCCGGCAGAAATCAGCAGCGGCATCACGTGGGGCATGCCGTTCCCACGCGGAAAAGTAGCGGGCACCGAGGAACTTAGCGTCCGTAATGCCGACGGCAAGCCCATCGCAAGCCAGTCCTGGCCGCTGGCCACCTGGCCCGACGGTTCGCTCAAATGGGCCGGGTTGGCGATCCCCGCCACCGATGCTCCCTCCGAGGGTTACGAGGTGACAGCCGACGGCGGCGCCTCACCCGGCGAAGCCGGCCTCCCGCCGTCGGCCCTCCGCAGCGTCACCGTCACCGAAACGGCCGAAGCATTCACGGTGGACACCGGCACCCTGCAGGCGGTGATCAACCGCAGCGGTTCGCACCTCTTCAGCAGCCTTACCCGCGGCGGAACCGAAGTGGCACGGGATGCCTGCCTGGTCAGCCTCCTGCAGGACAGCCTTCCAGAGGGTGCCGGAACGGCCAACCGGGAAGCCTTCACCGGCGAGGTCACCGCCGCCGTGCTTGAACAAGCTGGTCCCGTCCGTGCCGTCGTCCGGCTGGAAGGACACCACCGTCCGGACACACCCGGCAGCAGCAGTCGGAACTGGCTTCCGTTCGTGGTTCGGCTCTACTTCTACGCCAATGCCCGCAGCGTGCGGATGGTGCACTCGTTCATCTGGGATGGCGACGCCGGGCAGGACTTCCTGGCGGGACTGGGCGTCCGGTTCACCGTGCCGCTTGAGGCCGAGCTCCATGACCGGCACGTCAGAATCGCCGGGGCCGACGGCGGATTCCTGGTTGAAGGCGTGCGCGGACTGACCGGCCTGCGCCGGGACCCGGGTGAGGAGGTCCGCCGGGCGCAGGTGGAAGGCCGGCCCACCCCGCCGCCGGCGGAATGGAACCCGGAAGTTTCGGAGCGGCTCCACCTGGTTCCCGCGTGGAATGACTACACGCTCACACAGCTCAGCGCTGACGGCTTCGACCTCCGCAAGCGCACCGGCACGGGCCATGCCTGGGTGGGAATCTCCGGCGGCACCAGGTCGGCCGGCTTCTGCTCACTGTCCGATACCCGCGGAGGTTTCGGCGTGGGCGTGAAGGATTTCTGGCAGTCCCACCCCGGCCAGCTGGACATCCGTGGTGCGGCCACCGGCGAGGCGTCCATGACCGCATGGCTGTTTTCCCCCGAGGCCCAGCCCATGGACCTGCGCTTCTATCACGACGGCCTGGGCCAGGACACGTTCGAGGAACAGCTCGAGGGGCTCGAGATCACGTATGAGGACTACGAGCCGGGCTTCGGCAACGCCACCGGCATTGCCCGCACACATGAGTTAACTCTTTTCGCCTACGAGGGCACCCCCGCAACGGAAAGCCTCGCTGCGGACGTTCACGCCGCCTCAACCCCCGCCCTGCTTCAGGCCACCCCGGAATACCTGCACTCCGTGGGCGTCTTCGGCGACTGGGACCCCGTGGACCGCAGCACCCCCGCCCGGGCCGAACTCGAGGACCACCTGGACTTCCTCTTCGATTTCTACGCCGGCCAGGTGGAGCAGCGCCGCTGGTACGGCTTCTGGAACTACGGCGACGTGATGCACACCTACGACTACGACCGGCACGTGTGGCGGTACGACGTGGGCGGCTACGCCTGGGACAACTCCGAGCTCTCCCCCGACCTCTGGCTCTGGTACTCCTACCTGCGCTCCGGACGGGCGGACATCTTCCGGTTGGCGGAGGCCATGACCCGGCACACTGGCGAAGTGGACGTGTACCACCTGGGACCGTGGAAGGGACTGGGGTCGCGGCACAACGTGCAGCACTGGGGCTGCAGCGCCAAGCAGCTGCGCATCAGCACCCCGGCCTACCGCCGCTTCTACTACTACCTCACCGCGGACGAGCGCACCGGCGACCTCCTCACCGAACTGGTGGACAGCGACCAGAACTTCCTGGGCCTGGACCCGGTCCGCAAGGTCCGCCCCGACGCCGACACCTACCGCCCCAACCGGAATGCGCTCGGCGTGGGGCTCGGGACGGACTGGGGCTCCCTCGCTGCCACCTGGCTCACCGACTGGGAACGGACCGGCAACCCGCACTCCCGCGACCGACTCCTGGGCACCATGGCAGACATCGGCGCCCTCAAACACGGCTTCCTCACCGGCGAGGCCCTGTACGACCTGGACAAGGGACGGTTCGACACCGGCCGCGAACTCATCCAGGTCTCACACCTCAGCGCAGTCTTCGGCCTGGTGGAGATCTGCAGTGAACTGGTGGACCTGGTCCCTGATCCTGAGTTCGAGCGGGCCTGGCTGCAGTACTGCCGGCTTTTCCTGGCCACCAAGGAGGAGCAGGTGGAGGCCGTGGGCCAGCCCCTGGCCGGGATCTATCTCACCCAGGCGCACAGCCGGCTCACCGCTTACGCAGCGGCCCGGTTGCACGATCCGGAACTGGCGGCCCGGGCGTGGGAAAGCTTTGCCGAGGGCGGGGAACACCTGAACCACGAAGCGGCCTTCACGCTCCGGAAGATCGAGCCGCCGCATGTGCTGCTGCCCGTGGACGAGGCACCCACCGTCTCCACCAACGACGCCTCGCAGTTCGGCCTGGCGGTCATCCAGAACCTGGCGCTGATCGGCAACCATTTGCGCTGACCGCCGGCTTCACATCACGACGGCGGCACCCCGGCGGGCCGGGTCCCCGGAGCAGGTGCCGCCGTCGTCCATTCCCATTTCCCGGGTGCTTGAGCGTCCCGGCGGGGCTAAGTTAAAGCTACTGATGACCCCAGTTTTCTCATCAGATTCGGTTCAGTCAAAGGAGACATGATGAGCACGAAAGTGGAGAAACGGATCGTGGTCGACGTACCGGTCAGCACGGCCTACAACCAGTGGACCCGAATTTCGGGACCTCGGACAAAACAGGACAGAACTCGCCCTGACGCTCGAGTACCAGCCCACGGGCGTGGTGGAGAAAGTGGGTAGCCTGCTCCACGTGGTGGGCCGCCAGGCCGAGCACGACCTGAAAAAGTTCAAGGAATTCATCGAACATGAGGGCCACGCCACCGGAGCCTGGCGTGCACCAATTCCGCGGACCGCCGCTGGGACGGCCGCAACTGCAGAACCCACCACCGAACCGCGGCCCTACAACCGGTTCGAGCACCCGTTCGACCAGACCGGCGGACTGGTGGACTTCGAGGGCGAGTCGGACGAGACAGCCGAAGGCGAGAACTACAGCTCCACGGCCCGGAAGAATCGCCATAACGGCGAGGGCATTGCGCCCTACGGCAACCTTTTCGGACAGCCCTGACCAGCCCTTTTACGGAAGGGACCCCGGTGCCCGCTGCCGGCGTCGTTCTTTCTTGCTCTGGAAACCGGCCGGCCTAAAAGGTATGTTGGTAAGCATGCTGATGATTTTTACGGCTCATCAGCTTCCGGTAACAAAAGCGAAGGAGACGTTATGAGCACGAAGGTGGAAAAACGCATTCTGGTGAACGTACCGGTAAGCACCGCTTACAACCAGTGGACCCAGTTCGAGGACTTCCCGCACTTCATGGGCGGCGTCAAGAGCGTTACGCAGCTCAGTGACGACCGGCTGGAGTGGGTGGCCGAGATCGGTGGCATCCGCAGGCAGTGGGAAGCCAAGATCCTGGAGCAGATCCCCGACCGCAAGGTGGCCTGGGCCGCCACGGAAGGCGCCACGAACGCCGGCGCCATCGAGTTCGAGGACATCGGCGGCGGCCAGACCTCCCTGCAGCTGACGCTTGAGTACGAGCCCGAAGGCATTATCGAGAAGGTGGGCGACAAGCTTAACGTCGTGGAGCGCCAGGCCGAGGCAGACCTGCAGCGGTTCAAGGAATTCATCGAGGACGAGGGCTACGCCAGCGGGGCGTGGCGTGGCAGCGTCAGCTCCGGAGCACCCGCAGGCACGCCAGGCGTCGAGGACGCAGCAGGCTCACGCGGCGATTCGGGCAAGGCGGGCATTTCCGGCAAGGTAGCCGCAGGCTTGGGCGTTGCAGCAGCAGCCGGCGCAGCAGCAGCCGTGGCCGCCAGCGGAAAGAAGGACACCACCGCGGCTGCCGATGAAACGGTAACTCCAACTGTTCCCGGGGAGCCAGTCACCGTCACGCCGATTTCGACGGACACAACGACGGACACCACAGGCACGGCTACCGGCACGACGGCGGCAGCCGGCTCCACCGGTTCGGTGGCCGACCTCGGTGATGACAGGATCGGCCACACGTTCGACCAGACGAACGGCCTGGTGGACACCACCGGCGAGTCCGACGAGACGGTCGAGGGCGAGAACCTCAGCGCCGGGGAACGCCGCGAAGGCGACCGCCGGCCCGACGGCGGCTTGCCGCCCCTTGGCGGGAACCTCGGCCAGCACTAAACCGGGACTTACCGCGCCGGAAACTGACTGAGGCTTGCCGCTGAAGCAGGGCTCCGGGGTCGGACCTTCCGGACATAACGAAAGCGCCGCCCACCTCCTTTGGAGGCGGGCGGCGCTTCGTCGTTCCGGTGCTACTGTTCCGCGCCGGCGTACTTCACGGCCGGCGCAGCCGGGGTTTCCATACCCTCACCGATGAAGAAGCTCGGGTGCGGCGGCTGGTTGTACGCGACGCTCTCGCGTGCCACGCCCGTCCGGTACATCGGATCATGCATGAGGGTGCGGAGCCGGACCTCGGTGGGCGAGGTGCTGGTGTAGATCCGCAGCTCGGTGCTGTCCGACGACGGGAAGGCAAGTTCCTCGCGCCAGTCACCCAGGAGGTCTGCCTGCAGCGACGGGTTGCCCTTGGTGTGGTTGTTGGTCCTGGCGCCGGCAGCTGTCAGCAGGCGGTCGCTGGTCTCTGTTTCCCAGTTCCACTTTGAAACGGTGGGGACACCCACGCCGGCAACGGCGTCGAAGTCGTGGTCAACGATCTCGCGGAGCAGGTCCCCGTCCCACCAGGCCATGAAGTTGGCAGCCGGGATCTTGTTCGCGATCAGCTCGCCCTTGGCCGAGCGCAACTGGCCGACCGGGGAGTTCCAGGCAGCATCGCCGCCCACAGCCCAGCCCTCGGCTCCGGCGTGGCGGGGATCAATGTCACCGATGGCGCCGCGGCCGGTGTCCCGGGCAGCGGGAATGCTCCACAGCACTTCGCCGGTGGCGGAGTCGCGGAAGGTGGCGCCGCGTTTGCCGCTCTGGGTCATGTTCTCGTGCACCGCGAAGGTCTCCAGGCCGGGGCGGGACGGATCCCAATCGCTGGTGTGGATGGCGTCGCCGTGGCCCAGCTTGGTGTTGTAGAGCGGCTTGCCGTCGTCGTCGATGGTCATGGAACCGAAGACGAACTCGTCCTTGCCGTCCTGGTCCACGTCGGCCACGGACAGGTTGTGGTTGCCCTGGCCCTTGTACTCCGCCCCGGCAATGTCCGAGTCGAAGGTCCAGCGCTTCACCAGCTTGCCGTCCACCAGGTCATAGGTGACCAGCACGGCGCGGGTGTAGTAGCCGCGGCTGAACATCATGGACGGCCGCTCGCCGTCGAGGTACGCGACGCCGGCCAGGAAGCGGTCCACGCGGTTGCCGTAGTTGTCGCCCCAGGAGCCGACGTTGCCGCGCGGCGGGTCGTAGGGCACCGTGTCCATGATGGTGCCGGTGGTGCCATTGAAGACCGTAAGGAATTCCGGACCGGACAGCACGTAGCCGCCGCTGTTGCGGTAGTCCGCCGCGGGGTCCCCGATCACCGTTCCGGCGCCGTCCTTGGTGCCGTCCGCCGTCTTCATGGACACTTCGGCTTTGCCGTCGCCGTCGAAATCGTAGGCAAGCACCTGCGTGTAGTGGGCGCCGGCGCGGATGTTGTGGCCCAGGTCGATGCGCCACAGCTTGGTGCCGTCCATCTTGTAGGCGTCAACGTAAACGTTGCCCGTGTAGCCGGACTTTGAGTTGTCCTGCGCGTTGGAGGGGTTCCAGAGTTGGATGATCTCGTAGCTGCCGTCGCCGTCCAGGTCTGCAACGCTGGCATCGTTGGCTGAGTAGGTATACGGCTTCCCGTCCTTGCTGACGCCGTCGGCCGGCTTGTCCAGCTTGATGGCGAGGTAGTTCTGGGCCAGCGGCGTGAACTCGGCACTGAGCTTGTCCTGCCCGTTTCCGTTGCCGACGGTCTTGATGACATACGTGGAGGCTGCGGTTCCGGCCGGGTCCACGTAGGTGGTGGTGTTCCGGATGGGCTCTACAGTGAGCTGGACGCCGTCGCGGATCACGTGGAAGCCGACGCTGTCCTTGTCCAGGCCCAGCATGCGCCAGCCCAGGGTGACGCCCTGGTCCGTCAGCACGGCCACGGGCGCCCGGTCCAGGTTCTCCACCTGGCGCTGGAGCCCTGCCTTGCCGGATTGTCCGGGGGCGGTGCTCGGGTTGGCCTGCGCGAGAGGCACTCCGGTGAACGCCAACGCTGCGGCCGTGAGAGTTGCCGCTGCGGCCAGCGGGGCCGCTTTCCAGGCGCGGCCTGCCCGGGACGGACGGGAACATTGTGAGGGATAGAACAAGGGAACATCTCCTTTGATGCGGCGGCAGCTGAGTCTGCCACACGACAGTTTGGAACGTTTCACTTCGCGCTGTCCGCGGTCCCTCGGGAGGAAGAGGGGTTGTTTGGCGGCGCCTGGAAAACGCTTTCTGCCCTACTGGTCTATCAGTGCCGGTCGGGGTGGGTCAAGGTTTTTGCGTTCCTAAGTGGGCGTATTTGTTCTATTGCGTTTCGTTATAGGTAGTTCGGGCCCGGAAATATCTGAGCGCAGGATGTGGTTGGGCCGGACATGACAACCATCGGAATCATTGGTGCAGGACACATCGGAAGCCAGATCGCGCGGAAGGCGGTAGAGCTGGGCTACGACGTAATCATCAGCAACTCCCGCGGCCCGGAAACCCTGGCCGGGCTGGCCGCGGAACTCGGCCCCAAGGCACGGGCAGCCACAGCGGCAGAAGCAGCAGGGGGCGGCGATTTCGCCGTAGTCACTGTTCCCCTCAAGAACTACGCGGACGTTCCCGTGGAACCGCTGGCCGGCAAGATCGTCATCGACACCAACAACTACTACTGGGAACGCGACGGCCACATCCCGGCCCTGGACAACGGGGAGGCCACCACTTCCGGGCTGCTGCAGGGGCACCTGCCGGAATCGAAGGTAGCCAAGGGCTTCAACCACATCGGTGCCGCCCAAATCACCACGGACGGGGCGCCCGTGGGTACGGAGAACCGTCGGGCGCTGGCCACGGCCAGCGATTACCCGGAAGCCGCCGAACTTGTCACCCGTCTTTACGACGAATTTGGCTTCGACACCGTCAATATCGGGCTGTTGGAGGAGAGCTGGCGCGTGGAGCGTGACCGGCCGGCGTATGGGGTGCGGCAGAATGCGCAGGAACTGAAGGACAACCTCGCCAAGGCGCCGCGGACCATCTAGGCCCCTGTCCAGCAAGGACCTACAAAACTGGCTGGCAGCAGATGTCCCGCAAAGCGTGTAATGACGCTTTAGCTGCCAGCCAGTTGCGGGTTCCACCTACTCCCAGACCGGGACCAGGACCAGGCCCGCCAGAGCCTGATGCCCTTCATAGTCCCGGGGGCAGGCAGGGCGAACCAGCACCGGGTCCCGGATTCTGCTTACAATCAAAACCTCAATCAACTACTGAGGGACCCATGAAGAAACTCACCACAGCCCTGCTCGCTGCCGGACTCGTTGTTTCCGCTACAGCCTGCACCGCTTCGAACCAGCTCTCCACCGCGGAAACCTGCGAACGGATCCAGAGCGTCGTATCCAACCCCGCGAACAACGCCGGCAAGACGGGCATGAACCGCCTGGCCAACCAGATCCGCCCCATCCACGCGGTTGCCTCCGATGACCTCAAGCCCGCCCTTGAGTCGATCCTTGCGTACACGGACGAGCAGGCAAAGGAAGCACCGGACGAAGCCAGGCTTTCCGAGCTCCAGGCCGGCTATGAGCAGGCTGGCAATACCTACAGCCAGTTCTGCAGCTAAGCCCTACTCTTTGACCGGGCCCGGCTGCCCTTCCTAAAAGGTGGCCGGGTCCGTGTTCGCCCCGCATAAGACCACCGCAACCCGCTCCCCCGGCTTCGGCTCATAAACACCGGCGGTCAGGGCAGCGTAGGCCGCGGCGGCTCCGTGTTCCACCATGACGCGGTAGTCATTCCACAGCCGCGAACGTGCGGCGACGATGTCGGCGTCGGACACCAGAACGCTTGCGACGCCCGCGCGGACCGCGACTGAGAAGCCGATGCCACCGATGCGTCGGGCTCCCAGAGAATCAGCGGCAACGCCGGATACGGCAACGTCAACCGGCTCCCCGGCGGCGAGTGCGGCATGGAGGGTCGGTGCGTTTTCGGGCTCAACGCCCACCACCCTCGCCCGTCCTTCCACAGCAGCAGCGATTCCTGCCATCAGCCCTCCGCCGCCCACGGCTACCAGTACGGTGTCCACCCCGGTTACCTGCTCCAGCAGTTCTGCCCCCACGGTTCCGGCACCGGCTGCGATCTCGGGTTGGTCGTAGGCGTGGCAGTAAACAGCACCTGTTTCCCGGGCGTGCGCCACAGCGGCCTGGTATGCCACGGCGTACTCGGCTCCGCCCTGGATCACCGTGGCCCCGATCGCTTCGAGCTTGCGCACCTTCACTACGGGAGCGGCAGCGGGGACAAAGACAGTAGCGGGCACGCCCAGTTGGGCTGCCGCGTACGCGTTGGCCAGCCCTGCGTTGCCTCCGGAAGCCACCACCACACCGACGTCAGGCTTCAGCTCACCGCGCTCTTTGCTGGCAAGGAGTCGGTTCAGCGCGCCGCGGGCCTTGAAGGTGCCGGTGTGCTGCAGAAATTCGCACTTGAACCACACATCGGCCGGAAACGAACCGGGGTCGGCCTGCAGGACAGGCGTCAGCCGGGTGAGTCCTGCTGTCCGCTGTGCCGCTTCATCCACATCGGCGCGGGTAATCACCTCAGCCTTCGTCGTCCCAATTTCCCGGCTCGGCCAGGGCTTCCTCGGGCTTGTGCTCCTGCGGCGGTTCGCCGCTTCCGGAGTACGACGCCGGAACAGTACCGGCTGCGTGCCCCTGCTGCTCCTCGCGGATGTTGCTGGCACCGGGCAGCTCCGGGTGCTGGCCGCTCTGCGGCGCCTGCGTCACCTGCTCGGTCTCATCGGGGTCACCCGGACCGCGAAGGTCGGCGGTGTTCCGGGGCTCCTCATTCGAAGTGGTCATGATCCTGCCTTTCACTTAACGCAGCGCGAGTCGGTACGTCAGCGTTTGTCGCGGTCGTTGAATTCCTCGTCCAGTTCGTAGTGGCGGAACTCGGTTTCGGGGTTCGGTTCGCCGTCAACCACCACTTCGTGATCCAGCTGGCGCTGGACCTGGCTGTCCAGTATCTGCAATTCGTGGTCTGTGACGGTGTCCAAATCCTCCGGGAACTGGTCTTCCGGAGTGAGGTGCAGCTTGTCGCTCATTGAGTCCGCCATGTCCTGATGCTGGGTATTGGTTGGTTCAGTGTAGCGGTGCTGACGACTCAACCCGCCCCGCTATCCGTCGACCAGCCCCAAGGACGAAGGGCGGGCAGAACCATCAGGTCCTGCCCGCCCTGCTGCTTGCTACAGGAATCAGCCTTAGCGCGAGGCTGTGGGCGAAGCGGAAGACGTCTCGGCGCCTTCAGTCTCGGTTTCTGTTGCCTCAGGCGACGCCGAACCGCTCGGCGACGACGTGCTGGTGGAGCCGGAAGTGCTGGTGGACGTAGGGCTGGAAGTTGCGCTGCCGCCGTCGGCCTTCTCAAGCACCTCGTTGATGAGGTCCTCGAGCTCCTTCTGGTCCGGATCACCGAGGTTGGCTCCGCTCTTGGTGGCCACAACCAGCAGCCTGCCCTCAGCGGCGGAAACCTGCATCAGCTTCTGCTGGTTTTCGCCGCTGCGGGTGCTGACCGTGCCGAAGGTCTTTTCGGCATCCGTGTCAGCCTGGAGCTCCTCGCTGGTGACCTCGTACTTCTGTCCCAGCGCCGTGACGGAGAACGTGGCGCACTGGTCCATCTTGCCGCTGATCTCATTCAGGACCTCGACGGCGTCAGGCCCGTCGCTGCCCGATTGGGCGGACAAGGTGCGGGGCTGGTCGCCTTCTGACAGCGCGACGGCGATCTCACCGCTTTCGACAGTGTCCAGCAGCCCCGCCGTGGCGATGTCTTTGCAGTCTTCAGGGTCCACCGTTGCCGTGCTCAGGAGCAGGTTGGCGATATTGCCGCCCTGGTCCACCTGCTCCTTGGAGTACAGCTTCAGCTCGTTGCCGTCTTCGTCCTTCTTGCCCGAGATCAGCTCGCGCAGCTCATCCTCGGTATAGACCTTTGCTTCTGCCGTTTCCGAGGCGGACGCGGTAGCCGTGGTGGCCGAGGGGCTTGCAGCTCCCCCGCCGCCTCCCGTGCAGCCGGCCAGGGCAATCATCGCTGCCGTCATCAATCCAAGCGCAGGTACTTTTCGCATCAGGTAAAACCCCTTTTGAGATAGGAAGCATGCTTAGTGTTCTTAACACTAAAGGGTTTTTTCCGAAGCAGGAAATACCGGCGCGGCAACTTTCCCAAAGGCTCGCCGGGCGCCCTGGTCAGGCAGGCTCGGCCGCCGGCTCCCGCGGGGAATGCCGCCACGCCCCGCTCACAGTCGCCTGATGGCCAAGGTTGCGTGAGATGGCGCGGGCTGCGGCCCGCACCAGCGGCACCAGCTCATGCGCCGGCGTCGCCGCGTCCGGAACCACGATGGAGAGCGCGGCGGCCACCTCACCATCGGCCGCGTAGATGGGTGCCGCCACCGAGACGGTACGCGAGGGACGGGTTCTGCGGACTACTGCGGCGCCTGACTGCTTCACGCCGGCAAGGACGGCACGCAGGTGATCGGAGTGCAGGTTTCCGGACCCGGGTTCAGCCTCGACGGGCTGTGCGAGCAGTTCTTCCAGCACGCCAGGACCGGCCTGTGCCAGCAGGACCTGCCCGACGGCGGTGCTGCGCAGGGGCATCCGGCCGCCCACCCGGTAGGCCACTTCGGTTGCGTGACGGGACGAGAGCCGGTCTATCAGGACAGCGTCGGTGCCTTCGCGGACGGCGAGCAGCACATGGTGGCGCGTGACCTCGTACAGGTCCTCGAGGTACGGCAGCGCGATCTGCCGTACACCGTGGCCGCGGGGTGAGAGCGATGCGATCTCCCAGAGGCGCAGCCCCACCACGTACCGGCCATCCTCCAGCCGCTCCAAGGCACCCCACTCGGTAAGGTGCCTCACCAGCCGGAGGGCGGTGGCGGGGGCCAGACCGGCAAGCCTGGCCAGTTCGGACAAGCCCAGGGCGCGGCGCTGCTCCGTGAACTGCTCCAGCAGGGACAGCGCCCGCACCACCACTGGCTGCCCGGGGCTTTCCTGCAGCTGCTTTGCCCTGCCGGCTCCCGCCACAAACCCTCCTGATGACCCGATTTTGCGTCTTCCCAGCTTCGGCGGTGTGGCGTGTGACACAAAGTGCGTTTTCACTCAGTGAAAAGTACAGTCATGGGGCTGGGCAGGGGGATCAAGCTGGTTGACGTCCCGACGGCGAGTCCCATGCCGCCCCTTGACCCGATTGGAATCAACGATGAACTCCAATGCCCCTCGAAAATCCTTGGCCGGAATTTTTGTGCTGTGCTGGCTTGGCCTGCTCGCCGACGGTTACGACCTCTATGTCTATGGCGCCACCCTTCCCGGTCTGATCGGCCAGCCCCCATTCAACGTCACGCCGGCCGCCGCCGGCGCGGTGGGCTCCCTTGCGCTGGTGGGAATGCTGCTCGGCTCCCTGATCGTGGGCACCCTGACGGACCGGCTCGGCCGGCGCCGCATCTTCGTCAGCGCCCTCGCCTTGTTTTCCGTGGCCATGCTGGCCTGCGCCGTGGCGCCCAGCTGGGGGCTTTTCGCGGTGTTCCGCTTTATCGCCTGCTTCGGCGTGGGAGGTCTACTCCCGACGGCGGTTGCCCTCACCAACGAGTTCGCCCCGGCCGGCAAAAAGTCATTGGTCCTTGGGGCAGTCCTCACCGGACCGGCCACCGGGACCGTGGTGGCATCCTTGACTTCGCTGGCCCTGTTGGAGTCCAGCGGCTTCCGTCCGGTGTACGCCATCGGGGCCGGCGGCCTCTTGCTGGTTCCGTTCGCCTGGTTCCTGCTTCCGGAGTCGCCATCCTTCCTGCGGACGCAGCGTCGCAATGACGAAGCGGACCGCATCGAAGCCGTGTACGGCCTCCCGCGCACGGAAGAAATACCCACCCCGGCGGCCCGCGTTTCGCCCACGCGCGCGCTCTTCACCAACGGCACAGCGCGGACCACAGTGCTGCTGTGGGCCATCACGGTACTGAGCCTGCTGACGATCTTCGGCGTCAGCACGTGGCTGCCGCAAATCATGCGGACGGCAGGGTTCGGCGTGGGATCGTCAGTGTCTTTCCTGCTGGCGTACTCGGTGGGCGCTGTGGTGGGCACGGTCCTGGCGGCAGTTGCGAGCCAGAAATTCGGGCCGCGGCCCCTGGTGATCGTTGGCTTCGTCAGCGCCGCGGCAGCCCTGCTGCTGATGTCCGCCAACCCGCCGGCCGCGCTGATGACGGTGCTCGCCGCCGTCGCGGGCTTCGGCGGGCTCGGCACCCAGAACATGATCAACGACTACATCGCGCAGTTCTACCCGGCGGCTACGCGCGCCACCGGGCTGGGCTGGGCCCTGGCAGTGGGCAGGATCGGCGCCATCGCGGGTCCGACGTACGGGGCCCTGCTGGTCAGCTTCGGCGGCGGTGTACCGGTGGCGGCCATGGCGTTCGCTGCACCCGCGCTCCTCGGAGCCGCACTTATGCTCGCTCTGCGGTTCAGGGTGGCCGGCCGCCCGGCTGCTGCGCAGGAAGCGGAACTGGTCGCCTGACCAGGCCCATGGCGGCATGGAATAATCCGAGGTGACGGTCCACCGGGCGTGCGGCGCGGCTCTCCACCGGGACCAGGGCAACTGCCGCTGATCCCTTCCCCGCTGCCGTTATGGGGTAGCGCTTTTCGGCAGGAGGGGACGACTTGTGGGCGGGGAACTGATACTTCGTGGCCGGATAGTGTCCGGCAGCATGGACATCGAGGACGGCCTGGTAGCGGTCGACCATGGATACATCACCTATGCCGGGCCGGCGTCAGGCTACCCAGGGAACGCTGCAGGTGACTGGGGTGGCCCAGACCGAAGTGCCGCAGGAAAAGGCGCCGGCCACATCCTGATGCCGGGCCTGGTGGACCTGCACTGCCATGGCGCCCACGGGTCAGACTTCTCTGAAGGTTCCGTCGAGGGCGCCCGTGCTGCTGCCCGTTACCTGCATGGCCGGGGCACCACGACGCTGCTGGCCAGTTTGGTCACGGCAGCGCCCGCGGATCTGCTTCGCAACCTGAAGACGCTGCGGACGGTGACGGAGGAAGGGCTGGTTGCCGGGTCACACCTGGAAGGCCCCTTCCTCTCGGCAGGGCAGTGCGGAGCGCATGACCCCTCGCTGCTGCTGGAACCCGGTGCCGGGCTGATGGCCGAACTGCTCGAGGCGGCAGGCCCTTCCCTGGCCTCCATGACGCTGGCCGCCGAACTTCCGGGCGCGGGCGAACTGGCGGACCTGCTTTCTGCCCGCGGCATCATTCCGTCATTGGGCCACACCGCGTCGGATCATGCGGTCGCCGCCACTTTCCTGGAGCGGGTTGCTGCCGGGCTTTCTGCAGCGCCTAAGTTTTCCGGGGAGCCAGGCCCTGAACCGGCCGGCAGGGGCAGGCGCCCAACAGTCACGCATCTCTTCAACGCGATGCCCAGCCTGCACCACCGCTCCCCCGGGCCCGTCTCCGCCTGCCTCAGCGCCGCCCGCGCCGGGACCGCCGTCGTCGAACTCATTGCCGACGGCGTGCACCTGGCTCCCGAGACGGTAAAGACAGTGTTTGAGCTCGTGGGAGCAGACAACATCGCGCTGGTCACCGATTCCATGGCGGCCACCGGCCTCCAGGACGGCCACTACAAGCTGGGCACCACGGCTGTGACGGTGGACGGAGGCGTGGCCCGTGTGGACAGCACGGGCGCGATCGCGGGCGGAACGGCTACCCTCCTGGACGTTGTCCGCTCCGCCGTGGCAGCCGGCGTTGCGTTGAGGGATGCCGTCACGTCAGCGAGTGCAGTCCCGGCGGCCGTCCTGGGACTGTCACGGCAGGCGGGTGACCTGCGGGCAGGAATGCCTGCGGACGTCGTCGTTGTCGACACCGAACTGAAGCTGGCAGGGGTCCTGCGCCGGGGCGAATGGGTGATGGAGCTGCAGTCCTCCGTCTAGCCGCACGCACGGCTCGGAATGTCGGTGACAAGGAAATGTTGTCTGTCTGCCTGCCCCGTTAAGCGGTTGTGCACTCCTCAAATTGTCAGTGCCTCCGTAGATGATATTCATATGCGACAGAGCGTGAGTGAGGCAGCAGCAATGGAGGGCATTCATGCTTCCATTGCTGCCCTTGATGCGCTCTCCCTGCAAGACGCCCATTTGGGAGCCGACGGGAGCGGGATCGACGTGCTGCAGCGCGGGTACGAGCTCCGTTTGGACCGGATGTCGGTAGTGAAGCGGCTGGAAGCACAGCTGGCCGCGCTCAAGGCCCGGGACGCAGCCGAGTGCATCGAACTGCAAAAGGCCATGACCCCACCGGACGCGCCCGTGCACGAGCGGACCTACGCCGAGATGTCAGCGGTTGAGGAAATCGCTGCCGTCCCGCTCCGCAGCAGCAGGGGCACTCGCCACCCACTCCCGGCAGCTGTGCGCCCTGCCGCTGGCCATGGATGCCCTGTCCTCGGGGACCATTTCATGGCAGCACGCGAAGATCATCGCCGACGAAACCGACAGCGTGGACCCCGCCGGCGCCGCGAACCTGGTCGCCCATTTTTTGGACCCGGACTCCCCCAACCCTGCCCGCGGAGCCGCCGCCGGTGAGCTGGTCCCCTCCCGGTTCCGGACCAAAGTCCGCGCCTGGAGGGAACGCCACCACCCCGAGTCCCTCGAAAGACGCCACGCCAAAAGCGCGGCCGACCGAAGGGTGGAATACAGCCCAGACCGGGACGGCATGGCCTGGATCTCGGCCTGCCTCCCCGCCCACGAGGGCTTAGCCGTGTGGAACAGGATCACCGCACTGGCCCGCGGCGCACAGGGACCGGACGAAAACCGCACCCTCACCCAACTCCGGGCCGACATCCTCGCCCGCCTGCTCCTCAGCGCAGCACCGGCCCTAAACCCCGCCCCGGAAACCAGCGAACGCACCACCAAAAACAACTCCGACGACGGTCCCGATGACGCGATCGGGCTGGCATCCCTAGCGGCAACAGACAGTGAAGCAACTGGCAGCTGCCGGCAAGATGCCGCCGCGGGCCCTGGCGGCGACAAGGGGTACGCCGACATCGCCACAGTCCCGGCCCCGAACGCCCAGGTCCTGGTCACCGTCCCGGTGTTCGCACTGCTGGGCCTCACCGACGAACCCGCGATGCTGGACGGGTACGGCCCGATCCCTGCCTCGATGGCACGACAACTCCTCGCCGACGGCGCCACCTCCTTCCACCGCGTCCTGGTGGACCCGAGGGACGGCGCACCACTGGAAATCGGACGGACCAGCTACCGGTTGACCAAAGCCATGGAGCAGGCACTGCGGCTGCGCGACGGCAAATGCAGCTTCCCCGGCTGCAACAACCGCACTTTGGACAACGAGGCAGACCACCTCCAAGCCTGGCACCACGGCGGAACCACCGGCATCAGCAACCTGGCCCAACTCTGCCCCAAGCACCACCGCCTCAAACACCACGGCACCTGGGCACCCACAACGGCAACCAAAAACGAACCACCCGGCTGGATCTCCCCCACCGGGAGGCACTACAAAAGCGAACACCAGGACTGGGAACCGCCAATGTGGCCGCCCGGATTCCGGCCAGCGGACCTGTCCGGGTTCGTGCTGGCGGAAAAGAGCTACTTTGAAGCAGTTCTTGTGGACTACGTAGTTGGCTAAGGTGCTTTCTCGCGCCGGCGGTGCCGGGCGTATGGCGCCAGGCCTATGGCAGCTGTGTCCGCTTCACGCCCGGACAACTTCCTTCCGCCGCACCAGGAAACTCAGTCAGCGCCGGGAAGGTTCACTTCCACCAGCCCGCCGGTGACGCGGGTTTCAAACCGCGGCTGCCTGGCAGTGGCTGGCCCTGCCTGCACCTCGCCGGACCGCAGTGAGAAGGTGCTGCCGTGCCACGGGCAGACCACGCACGGGTCGCCGTCGTCGTTAGGGCTGCCGCCCTTTAGCTTGCCCTCGTGAAGCGGCCCCGAGAGGTGGCTGCAGACGTCGGACAGCACGTTCACTGTCTCTGCCTCCCGAAACACAAGCAACGGGAGTCCGGCCACAACGCGCTTGTGCAGCTTTCCTTCCGGCAGGTCCTCCAACGGGGCGAGCGCCTGCCACCCGCTGGGGAAGCGGTGCGGGATGTCCTCGCTGTGGTTCACGCCGGCCGCCTGGCGGTAGCTGAGGTGGCCGCCCAGGAAGCCGCCAAAACTGACGACTCCCAAGCCAATGTAAGCGAGTACCTTGCCTGCGCCCTGCTGGCCATTTGCCCGCGCCACCAGCGAAGCGCCGTAGAGGCTAACGGCCGTAATGTTGGCTGCCGCATGGACCAGGCCCACCCGCTGCTGCTGGCTGTGCAGCTGCGACCAGTCCATGAAGCCTGCCACTGCGGACGGCACGGCAGAGGCAGTTCCGACACCGATCAGCACCGTTGCTGCCCGGTCGTTGCCCGGCAGCGTATCGAGAACGGCAGCTGAGATCCACGACCCCAATGGAACCTGAACCGCGAGTGGATGAACCGGGTGGCCGATGGGCACTCCGTGCAGGATGTCGCGGGCCCACTGCGGACGAATCGTGCGTTTTACTACTTTCCGCACCTTCTTGGCCACGGGGTCCAGCCACTCGGCATCTTCCAGCCGGGCAACAAGTTCAAGTGCAGGCAGCGGTTTCATGTGAGTCCCTTACCCCGTTCGTCAAAGTCCAGTCGATGGTCCAGGTCCAGCCGATGCCCGAGAGCCTAGCTGCTGGCGGCCCGCGAGGGACAGGGGTGCCCGCCAGCAGCGCCGCGCATTCGGCGCGGTTCAGCGCAGCGGCGACCCCAGCACGGTGAATTGGTTGCCGCCCATCTCACCGGAGAGCAAGGGCATCGCCTCGGCGATGGCTGCCCGCACACTGTCCAGCTGGAGGGAGGCCCGGTGCGCTTCCGGTGACTCCCACAATTCGGACACAAACACGGTGTCAGCTACATCGTCATTGACGCCCACCTCGTACAGCAGGCAGCCTGCTTCCTTCAGCCCGGCCATGGGCCGGAGCAGAATGGACACCACGGCGTCGCGCTGGCCGGGCCTGGTTCCGAGACTTCCCACATTCGCAAAGGTCATAGTGACAGTTTGCAGCACAGGGCCGACAGAAGCGGGAAGCTGTCAGGCCGCCGTCGTTCGTTTGCCCGCTCCCGGCCCATGTCACACCCCTGTGGTTGGATGGAGTTCTCTTATCGGGGATGGAGGCGGGCATGGAAGTCTGGACGGGGAGCCCCTACCCCCTGGGCGCCACCTATGACGGCAGCGGCACGAACTTCGCGGTGTTCAGCGAGGCGGCGAGCGCCGTCCAGCTGTGTCTCTTCGATGACGACGGCTCCGAGCAGCGGATCAATCTGGAGGCCGTTGATGCCTTCGTCTGGCACTGCTACCTCCCGCATGTCCTCCCCGGCCAGCTGTACGGCTACCGGATGGAGGGCCCCTATGACCCCCACCGCGGCCTCCGCTTCAACCGGCACAAGCTCCTGTTGGACCCCTACGCCAAGGCAACCAGCGGTGATATCACCTGGGGCCAACCGATGTTTTCCTATAACTTCGGAGACCCTGCATCCTTCAACACGGAAGACTCCGCCCCCAGCACGATGAGGTCCGTGGTGATCAGCCCGTTCTTCGACTGGCAGCACGACCGCCCGCCGCGTATCCCCTACAGTGACAGCCTGATCTACGAAGCCCACGTGAAGGGCCTGACGATGACCCATTCGGACGTGCCGGAACGGGAACGCGGCACGTACGCCGGCATCGCCCACCCCGCCGTTATCGAACATCTGCAGAAGCTGGGCGTCACTGCGATCGAACTCATGCCGGTCCACCAGTTCGTCCAGGACAGCACGCTGAAGGACAAAGGCCTCAGCAACTACTGGGGCTATAACACCATCGGCTTCTTTGCCCCGCACGAGAGCTACAGTTCCAGCGCCAGGCCCGGGCAGCAGGTGCAGGAATTCAAGGCGATGGTCCGCTCCCTGCACGCTGCCGGCATCGAGGTGATCCTCGACGTCGTTTACAACCACACCGCCGAAGGGAACCACCTGGGGCCCACGCTGTCCTTCAAAGGCATCGACAACCAGGCCTACTACCGGCTGGTTGACCATGAGAAGCAGCACTACCTGGACTACACGGGCACAGGCAACACCATCAATGTCCGGCACCCGCACGCCCTGCAGCTGATGATGGATTCGCTGCGGTACTGGGTGCTGGAGATGCATGTGGACGGTTTCCGCTTCGACCTCGCCTCCGCTCTGGCCCGCGAGTTCTACGAGGTGGACCGGCTGTCTAGTTTCTTCGACCTCGTCCAGCAGGATCCTGTTGTGTCCCAAGTGAAGCTCATCGCCGAGCCGTGGGATGTGGGCCCGGGCGGGTACCAGGTCGGTAATTTCCCGCCCCTGTGGACGGAATGGAACGGCAAGTACCGCGACGCCGTCCGCGACTTTTGGCGGGGCGCACCGGCCACGCTGGGTGAATTCGCCTCCCGCCTGGCAGGTTCCTCCGACCTTTACGAAAGTTCAGGACGCCGGCCCGTGGCGTCCATCAACTTCGTAACCGCCCATGACGGTTTCACCATGCGGGACCTGGTTTCCTACAACGCCAAACACAACGAAGCCAACGGAGAAAACAACAACGACGGCGAGTCACACAACCGCTCGTGGAACTGCGGCGTGGAGGGACCCACCACGGACAGCGGCATCCTCGCGACGCGGGCGCGCCAGCAGCGAAACTTCCTGGCAACACTCCTCCTGTCCCAGGGTGTCCCCATGGTGCTGCACGGTGACGAACTGGGCCGCAGCCAACTGGGAAACAACAACGCCTACTGCCAGGACTCGGCTCTTTCATGGATCAGCTGGGAGGAAGCGGACCAGCCCTTGGTGGAGTTCCTCACTGCCGTCACCAGGCTGCGGCGGGAACACCCCACCTTCCGCCGCAACAGGTTCTTTGAAGGCCGGCCCGTCCGGCGCAGCGTCGGTCAGCCGCTGCCCGATATCGTCTGGCTGAACACAGATGCTTCAGAAATGGTGCCTGAAGACTGGGGCAACCCCCTTGCCAGGGCCCTCGGTGTGTTCTACAACGGTGCG
Organism: Arthrobacter sp. Z1-9; assembly: GCF_054792695.1. Classification (NCBI taxonomy): domain Bacteria; kingdom Bacillati; phylum Actinomycetota; class Actinomycetes; order Micrococcales; family Micrococcaceae; genus Arthrobacter; species Arthrobacter sp. Z1-9. The sequence continues at coordinate 3,854,747 of NZ_CP096456.1, forward strand.
GCGGTAGGCAAGGACCACCGCGGCCGCATGATCCGGGACCACAACTTCCTGCTGTACTGCAATTCGGGCGACGATCCGGTGGTTTTCACGCTGCCAAGCGCGGAGTACTCACCCAGCTGGGAACAACTCATCGACACGGCCGGGGAGCACGCTGACACCGGCCTCCTCCACGCCAATGAGACCGTGGAACTGGTCGGGAAGTCCCTGCTGGTGCTTCGGGCCTACACAAAACCGCCGGAGAAACCCGACCATTCGGTATCCGCCTCCCTGGCGCTGCTCGCGCCACCCGAGGCTGCGGTGCTACCGAAGGCGAAGGCCCCTTCCCGCGGCCGAATCCACACTGGACCGCCTTCTCACCAGTAGAAGTCAGATCAGCGCATGCATCCCGTGGCTTCTGGGCCGGCCGAACGAGGCGGCACCAAGGAATTCGACGGCGACGAAAGGTTCGTCCCCCACCACCCATTCGTCGTGGCCGGGAGGAAGCGCATAGGTGTCGTTCGCGTGGATGGTGGACCGTCCGCCGTCGGCCGTAGCAATATCCAGCCGGCCGGAGATGCAGTAGCCGAGGTGGTGGTGCTCGCACAAGGCTGTCAGCTCGGCCGGTTTGGCCGACTCCGACCAACGCCAGCCCGGTGCGAGGATCAGCCGGGCGACGGAGTAGTCATCCACCGTCACAAGATCGAACTCCGCCTTGTCCGGGCAGCGCTTCCTGTCAGGAACATCAAACGACTTAACTGCCAGAGCTCTGATGAAATTTGCGGTCATTCGGACACAGCCTAGGGATGGAAGTGGACGCCTGGCGGTGAGTCAGGCGATCTGTTCGGATACCGGCGAGCGGTTAAGAATATCGAGACCATCTAGCTGCATGCGCCATGCCCCCCGGAGCACACTTGTTGACCAGCTCGTGCTGGCGTACCTCTAACCGTAGCCCTGCGGCACCTGAAGTCAATGGGGGGAAAATGCCGCCAGGAAGGGTAGTTTGCGCCCTGGCGCGGCGCGGGACCCAGACGCAACATTGAAATGCCTGGCCCTCAGTAAAAGCTGGAGGAAGAGTCGAACATTGCAGTACGTCAACGCGCAGCTCTAGCGCTTACAACCACCGCGCACAGCAGCCAGGGGCAGAGGCGCCTCTGGCTCCTGCATGGCGTTCACCGGATCCTGTCGGCAAGAAGGAGTGGTCCTGATGCAGGCTGACGATATTCGTCGGTTGTTCCCCGGGCTCCAAAGCACCATTTATCTCAACACAGCCACCATGAACGTCGGCTGCGCTCCGGCTCGGGAAGCGTACGAGGGGGCGCTCGAGCGCTGGTCAGCGGGCAGGTTTGACTGGACCGAGGCGGAACTGGCCGGCGAGGATGCCCGTGCGATGTTCGCCGAAATTGCCGGCTGCACGGCGGGGGAAATCGCGATCGTCCCGGCAGTGAGCGCAGCTGCCGGGATTGTCGCCGCAAACATGCCCGCGGCGAAACGTGGTGAGAATGTCGTGGTCGCAGAGAACGAGTTCACGTCGAACTACTACTCCTGGCTCCTGCTTCAGGAGCGCGGCTACCACGTGCGTGCAGTCGCGCCGCGCGGAGAAGGGGTGTCAGCCGAGGAGTTCGAACGGGCGGCCGACGGCGGCACCCGCCTGATCGCGGTGAGTGCTGTCAGTTCAGCCAACGGCTATCGGGCTGACTTGAATGCCATTGGCCAAATCGCCAGGAACTCCGGGGCCTGGTTTTTCGTCGACGCCTGCCAGGCGGCCGGGGCGGTGCCGCTGGACGTCGTGCGTGCCGGCGTGGACTACCTTGCCGCAGCGAGCCACAAATTCCTCCTCGGCTCCAGGGGCATGGGCTACCTCTATGTCCGTCGGGACCTGCTGGATGCCTTCCACCCCGTCGGGCCCGGGTGGAAGGCAGCCCGAAAACGGGCAGAAAGCTTTTACGGGCCATCAATGGACCTGTCACCGACTGCTTCCAAGCTCGATGCCTCCCTGGCCTGGTTGCCGGCCATGGGAGACCAGGCGGCATTAAGTATTTTCCGCCGGTTCGGTACCCGCGCGCTCCTGGAGCGAAACGCCCGCTTGTCGCTTCGGCTACGGGATGCATTGCGCGCGCAGGGCCTGTCCTTCCAGCCTTCGTCTAACGAAAATCGCTCGACCATTGTTTCGGTCCAGGTCCCTGACACAGGTGCGGTGGCGGCACGCTTTCGGAAGCAAACGTGGTGGCCTCCGTGCGCACCGGCAGGATTCGGCTGGCAGTACATTTTTACAACCTGGAGGAAGAACTCGATCGGGTCGCGGAGCTTATCGGGCCTTCCTGAATGACCGGAGCCACGAGGTCATCCGGCTTCCTAGCTTCCGCGTGCTTTTGTTCCCCCTGGGCCTTCCCCTTGACTACCCACACCCCCCTTCCCTACACTTTTCATAAAGCAGAATCTAAATTCCACAAAGCGGAAACGGCAGCAAACCGGTAGCCAAGGGAAGATAGATCAAAGCCCCTCCTCGGAAGGACCTACGATGACGTACACAGTGAACTGCTCCATCCTCCTCACGGAGCTGCCCCTGCTCGAGCGCCCCGCCGCAGCCAAGGCAGCAGGCTTTGACGCTGTCGAGTTCTGGTGGCCCTTCGAAAGCTCCGTCCCCTCTGACGCCCAGGTCACCGAATTCGAGAACGCCATCAAGGATGCCGGCGTCCAGCTCACCGGTCTGAACTTCAACGCCGGCAATATGCCCGGCGGCGACCGCGGCCTGGTTTCCTGGAAGGGACGCTGCTCGGAGTTCAAGGACAACATCGACGTTGTTGCGGGCATCGGCGAGCGCCTGGGCTGCAAGGCCTTCAACGCTCTTTACGGCAACCGGCAGGACGAGTTCTCCCCCGAAGAGCAGGACGAACTGGCCGTTAAGAACCTGGCCGCTGCTGCAGAAGGCGTTTCCCGGATTGGTGGAATCGTCCTCCTCGAACCGGTCAGCGGCGCACCCAAGTACCCGCTCCTCACCGCTGATGACGCACTCAAGGTCATCGCCCGCGTGAAGGCGGAGGCCGGCGTCGGCAACATCAAGCTCCTCGCCGACTTCTACCACCTCTCCGTCAACGGCGATGATGTCGAATCCGTCATCGAAAACCACGCCAAGGACTTCGGCCACATCCAGATTGCCGACAACCCCGGCCGCGGCGCCCCCGGCACCGGCACCCTCCCGCTAGGCGAGTGGATCGCCCGCAGCCGCGAACTCGGCTACGAAGGCTACATCGGCCTCGAATACAAGGAACCGCAGGAAACCGCCTTCAGCTGGGCCATCCGCGAACACGCCTCCAAGTAACGGCCCAGAGCTCAACTGGGTAGCGCCGAGTGTCGTTTAGAGCCCCCCATAACGACACTTAGCGCGACCTAGTTGGGTCCGGCTCCCTCGATCACCCCACAGACTTTCAGAAAGAGAACCATCATGAGCAACATTGCAGTTATCGGACTCGGAATCATGGGCCTGCCCATGGCCATCAACCTCGTCAAGGCCGGCCACACCGTCAGCGGCTTCAACCGCAGCCAGGACAAGATCGACAAGCTCGTCTCCGAAGGCGGCAAGGGCGCCACCAGCATCGCCGACGCCGTTAAGGATGCCGACGTCGTCATCACCATGGTGCCGGACTCCCCCGATGTTGAGGGCGTCGTCAGCGGCAAGGACGGCGTCTTCGCGAACGCGAACAAGGGCACGTTGTGGATCGATGCCTCCAGCATCCGCCCCGACGTTGCCAAGCGCCTCTCCGACGAAGCCCGCGAAGCCGGGATCCGGCCGCTCGATGCCCCGGTCTCCGGCGGCGAACAGGGCGCCATCGACGCCGTCCTCTCCATCATGGTGGGCGGCGACAAGGAAGATTTCGAAGCCGCCTCGGACATCCTGAACGCCGTCGGCAAAACCATCGTCCATGTCGGTCCCTCCGGCTCCGGCCAGACCGTCAAGGCAGCCAACCAGCTGATCGTCGCCGTCAACATCGAGGTCCTCGGCGAAGCCATCGCCTTCCTTGAGGCCTACGGCGTGGACACCGACGCCGCCCTCAAGGTCCTCGGCGGCGGCCTGGCCGGCTCCAAGGTCCTGGACCAGAAGGGCCAGAAGATGCTGGACCGCAACTTCGACCCCGGCTTCCGCCTCGCCCTTCACCACAAGGACCTCGGCATTGTCACCTCCGCCGCCCGCGAAGCCAACGTCGCCGTCCCCCTCGGCGCCGTCGTCGCACAGCTCGTCGCCGCCACCGTCAACCAGGGCGACGGCGCACTGGACCACTCCGGACTCTTCAAGCAGGTCCTCCAGCTCAGCGGCCGGGAGTAAAGCACCCGCGCCAGAGGCGCGATAACCAGCACAACGGGACCACCGGCGTCGTACATCACGACGCCGGCTCCCTTCAGCACACCCAAAAACAGACTTCCCCCAAACAGACTTAAGTAGGAGCACACCATGAGCAAGATGCGTACCGTTGATGCAGCGGTGGCCATCCTGGAAAAGGAAGGCGCCATCGAGGCGTTCGGCCTGCCAGGCGCGGCCATCAACCCGTTCTATTCCGCAATGCGCGCCCACGGCGGCATCCGCCACACTCTGGCCCGCCACGTTGAAGGCGCCAGCCACATGGCCGACGGCTTCAGCCGCGCCAAGGACGGCAACATCGGCATCTGCATCGGCACCTCCGGCCCCGCCGGCACGGACATGATCACGGGCCTCTACGCCGCCTGGGCCGATTCCATCCCCATGCTCTGCATCACCGGCCAGGCGCCCGTTGCCAAGCTGCACAAGGAAGACTTCCAGGCCGTGGACATCGAGTCCATCGCCAAGCCGGTCACCAAGATGGCCATGACCATCCTGGAACCCGGCCAGGTTCCCGGCGCTTTCCAGAAGGCCTTCCAGCTGATGCGCTCCGGCCGCCCCGGCCCGGTTCTGCTGGACCTGCCCATCGACGTGCAGCTGGCCGAGATCGAATTCGATATCGACACCTACGAGCCGCTGCCGGTCGAGAAGCCCAAGGCTTCCCGTAAGCAGCTGGAAAAAGCCCTGGACATGCTGACGGCGGCACAGCACCCGCTGATCGTGGCCGGCGGCGGCATCATCAACGCCGGCGCGTCCGCGCAGCTGGTGGAACTGGCAGAGATCCTGAACGTTCCGGTAATCCCCACCCTGATGGGCTGGGGCACCATCCCGGACGACCACCAGCTCATGGCCGGCATGGTGGGCCTGCAGACCTCGCACCGCTACGGCAACGAGAACTACCTGCAGAGCGACTTCGTGATCGGCATCGGCAACCGCTGGGCCAACCGCCACACCGGCGGCCTGGAGACCTACACCGCCGGCCGGAAGTTCGTGCACATCGACATCGAGCCCACCCAGATCGGCCGCGTGTTCTCACCGGACCTGGGCATCGCGTCCGACGCCGGTGCGGCGCTGGCCGGGCTGGTTGAGCTCGCCAAAGAGCGCAAGGCGGCAGGGTCCCTGCCGGACTACAGCGCCTGGGCTGCCGAATGCCAGGAGCGCAAGGCCTCGCTGCACCGCAAGACCCACTTCGAGAACATCCCCATCAAGCCGCAGCGCGTGTATGAGGAGATGAACAAGGCCTTCGGCCGTGACACCATCTACGTGTCCACCATTGGCCTGTCCCAGATCGCCGGCGCGCAGATGCTGCACGTGTTCGGCCCGCGCAAGTGGATCAACGCCGGCCAGGCAGGTCCCCTGGGCTGGACGGCACCGGCAGCCCTCGGCGTCGTTCGCGGCAAGCCGGACGAGACCGTGGTGGCCCTCTCCGGCGACTACGACTTCCAGTTCATGATCGAGGAACTGGCCGTGGGTGCGCAGTTCAACCTCCCGTACATCCACGTGGTGGTGAACAACTCCTACCTGGGCCTGATCCGCCAGTCCCAGCGCGGCTTCAACATGGAACAGAACGTGTCCCTGGCCTTCGACAACATCAACTCGCCCGAGACCAACGGCTACGGCGTGGACCACCTGAAGGTGGCCGAGGGCTTGGGCTGCAAAGCCGTGCGCGTGCAGGACCCCAACGACCTCGCCGCCGCGTTCGGCAAGGCCAAGGCACTGATGGGCGAGTTCCAGGTGCCCGTGGTGGTTGAAGTGATTCTGGAGAAAGTCACCAACATCTCCATGGGTGTGGAAATCAACGCCGTGAACGAGTTTGAGGAACTGGCCGAGACCGCTGCCGACGCCCCCACCGCCATCCTGGCGCTGCAGGCCTAGAACCTGCCGGCCTGAACAAGAAAGACACCCACTGCCATGCGCATCGTCATTGCCCCGGACAAGTTCAAGGGGTCCCTGTCCGCCCCGGAAGTCTGCACGCACCTGGAAAAGGGACTGCAGCGCGGGGTTGGCGGGAACCTTGACGTGGTCCGGATCCCGGTAGCCGACGGCGGTGAGGGCACCCTCGACGCCGCCGTCGGCTCCGGCTTCACCCGCCGCAGCGCCGTGGTTGCCGGACCAACAGGCGAACCGGTCACGGCCGACTTCGCTGTCCGGGGCAATGAGGCGGTCATCGAAATGGCAGCCGCCTCGGGTTTGGCCCTGCTCCCCGCCGGCGCGCTGATTAACGGACGGCCAGGCTCGACGGCGGCCGGCACCGCCACCAGCCTGGGCACCGGCCAGCTAATCACCGCCGCCCTGGACGCTGGCTGCAACCGCATCGTTCTGGGTGTGGGCGGCAGTGCCAACACCGACGGCGGGGCCGGCGTCCTGCAGGGGCTTGGCGCCAGATTCCTGGATGCCAAGGGAGATGATCTTCCCGCCGGGGGTGCCGCTTTGGCCCGCCTGGACCGGATCGACTTCAGCGGGTTTGAACCCCGACTGAAGGACACACGCTTTGTGCTGGCGTCCGACGTCGATAATCCGCTGCTCGGCGCCCAGGGCGCCGCGGCGATATTCGGCCCGCAAAAGGGTGCCACACAACAGGACGTCGACGTGCTCGACGCCGCCCTGGCCAGGTTTGTCGAAGTCTTGGCCAGGGAAATCGGATTCCGCGCCGTCAAGGCCGCGGAGGCTCCCGGCGCGGGGGCGGCAGGAGGCGTTGGCTTCGCAGCCATCGCCGTCCTGGCCGCAACCCGCCGCCCCGGCATTGACGTCGTCCTCGAATTCACCGAATTGAAGCAGAGACTGGCCGGCGCAGACCTGGTAATCACCGGCGAAGGCAGCCTGGATGAACAAAGCCTGCTGGGCAAGACCCCCATGGGTGTTGCCCGTGCCGCTGCCGCCCAGGGCGTGCCGGTGATCGCGGTTTGCGGCCGTACCACGCTCGGACACAGCCAGGCAGCCGCTGCCGGATTCGAGGACGTTTACGCTTTGACCGAGCTTGAAAGCAATGTAGACAGGTGCATAGCAGAAGCAGCGCAGCTTCTGGAGCAGCTGGGCACCCAGATCAGCGGAAGGCTGGCGGCGACCACGCTGTCCCGTCCCGCAACCACCAAGGAGGACCTCCATGTCTGAAGAACGTTTTGACCTGGTCATCCGCGGCCAGCGCATCCTTACCACCGCCGGACTGGCACCCCGCGAAGTGGGCGTCCGCGGCGGAAAAATCGTGGCCCTCGAACCGCTGGGCAACGGCCTGGCCGGCACCGAGGTCATTGAACTCGCCGACGACGAAACCCTGATCCCCGGGCTGGTGGACACCCACGTGCACGTCAATGAGCCCGGCCGCACCGAGTGGGAGGGCTTCGCCTCCGCTACCCGTGCAGCCGCTGCCGGCGGGGTGACCACCATCATCGACATGCCGCTGAACTCCGTCCCGCCCACCACCACGGTGGAGAACCTCAAGCTCAAGCGCGAGGTGGCGGAGGACCAGGCGTTCATTGACGTTGGGTTCTGGGGCGGCGCCATCCCCGGCAACAAGGGTGACCTGCGTGCCCTGCACGACGAAGGCGTCTTCGGTTTCAAGTGCTTCCTCCTGCACTCCGGCGTGGACGAGTTCCCGCACCTGGACGCGGATGAGATGGAGGAGGACATGGCCGAGCTGAAGTCCTTCGACTCACTCATGATCGTCCACGCTGAAGACTCCCACGCCATCGACCGCGCACCCCACCCCGGCGGGGACCACTATCAAACCTTCCTGGCTTCCCGCCCTCGCGGCGCCGAGAACAAGGCCATCGCCGAGGTCATCGAGCGGGCCCGCTGGACGGGGGCGCGGGCGCACATCCTGCACCTCTCGTCGTCGGACGCGCTGCCCATGATTGCCTCCGCGAAGCGCGACGGCGTGAAGCTGACCGTGGAGACATGCCCGCACTACCTGACGCTGATGGCCGAGGAGATCCCGGACGGCGCCACCGCCTACAAGTGCTGCCCGCCTATCCGCGAGGCCTCCAACCGGGAGCTGCTGTGGCAGGGCCTGCAGGACGGCACCATCGACTGCATCGTCTCGGACCACTCCCCCTCAACACTTGACCTGAAGGACCTGGAGAACGGTGACTTCGCCGTGGCCTGGGGCGGCGTCTCGTCGCTGCAGCTGGGCCTGTCCCTGATCTGGACCGAGGCACGGCACCGCGGCATTCCGCTGGAGCAGGTGGTGTCCTGGATGGGCGAGAAGCCTGCAGCGCTGGCCCGGCTCTCCAACAAGGGGCAGCTGGCGCTGGGCTACGACGCCGACTTCGCCGTGTTCGCCCCGGACGACGCATTTGTGGTGGACGTATCCAAGCTCAAGCACAAGAACCCCATCACCCCCTACGACGGCAAAGCCCTCTCCGGCGTGGTCCGCAAGACGTTCCTGCGCGGCGTTGTGGTGGACGGCCAGACCCCCACGGGCAAGCTGATCCGCCGCGGCGGAGTCTGAGGACGCGCCATGGCAGTGGAAGCCCACCATCCGCGGACGGTGGCACGGCCGCGGTTTCCCGCCAGGGGTGCTGCGGCGCCGGCGGGTGCACAAGCAGCGGCTGCCCGGGGCATCGCCGTGTGGGTGGTTCCCGAGGAAGGCACCAGCCCGGAACTCCTCGCCCGTGCCGCCCAACTGGTCCTTGCCAGGGCCCTCGAAACTGCTCCGGAGGCGGAAGTCCACTGGCCCGCCGCCGGAGCTCCCACGTCCGGGGTCTCCGCCACGGCGGAAGGAGCCGCAGACGACTCCTCTCAGCCTCCCTCCGCGGCGGAGAACCCCGGCGGCACCGATCACGACGGCGGCACCCGGCTGCCGCCGTCGGCCGGCCCCGTCAGCCGGGTTGCCGTAGACCTCGCCGCCGACACCGTGCTGCTGGACGGCAGCCCCGTGCCGCTGACCGGCGTCGAGTTCAAGGTGCTCCGGTACCTGGTGACCCACCTGTCCCGCACTGTGGGCAGGGAGGAACTCCAGCAGTTCCTTGACTCGTTTGAAACCCCCGGAGCCTCCGCCCGGTCCATCGATGTGTACGTGGGCCGGATCCGGCGGAAACTCGGAAATGCGCGCCATGCCGTGGCCACTGTCCGGGGCGGCGGCTACCGGTTTGTGCCGGGGCAGCGCGCAACCGTCCGCGGCCCGGCGGAATACTGCATATGACGCCGGAGTTGTATGCATAAGCGGCAAGCCGCTTCACTTGATGTTTTGCCAGTAACTGACAAAGTCTTCCAAAGGAACGCCATGAGCCAGACCCTGACCACCAAGCTTCAGCCCGGAACCCAGGCCCCTGATTTCACCCTTCAGGACGCCCAGGGCCGCAAGACCGCCTTGGCCGATTACCGTGGCAAGAACGTCATTGTGTACTTCTACCCCAAAGCCGCAACCCCCGGCTGCACCACCGAAGCCTGCGATTTCCGGGACAGCCTGGCCTCTCTGCAGGGCAAGGGCTACGAGGTCATCGGCATCTCCCCCGATGCACCCGAGGCCCTGGCCGGCTTCACCGGCGACTTCTCCCTGACCTTCCCGCTGCTGTCCGACCCGGACCACGCTGTTGCCCTGGCCTACGGCGCCTGGGGCGAGAAGCTGGTCAACGGCGAAATCACCGAGGGCATCGTCCGCTCCACCGTGGTGCTGGACCCCGAAGGCAACGTCACGCTGGCCCAGTACCAGGTCAAGGCCGACGGCCACGTTGCGGCGCTGAAGGAAGCCCTGGGAATCTAACGCTCTCTCACTTAACGCGCATTTTCACCGGACGCTCTCGCACTGACTGCGGGGGCTTCCGGCGTTTAACGGCACAATCGCGGCGGCGAGTCATCCTGCTGCCTTGGCGGCCTACGCGTCCGTGTCCGCCGTAGCCTTCGCCTCTGTGGCAGCCTGCCGATATTCGGCCGACACCCGGCGGTACACCGGGGTCAGGAAAGCCAGCAGCGCGGCGGCCACCATGATGAGCCCTGCGATCAGGAACACCAGGGCGATGCCGCGGGAGGTGCCCTCGCCCAGCAGCGGGGCCAGCTGGGCCGCGCCGTCGGCCGACCGTGCGTAGGGAATGATCCAGAACTGGGCGATCGGCGCAATAAGGAAGGATGTGATGGGCGCCGCCGCAGACTCAAACGCCATGGCGAAACCGAACACCCGGCCCTGCCGTGGCAGCGGAACCACCTGCTGGATCACCGTCTGCTCGGCAGCCTCCACAACGGGCACCAGCGTCAGGTACAGCCAGATCCCGACGACGTACAGCCATGCCCACTCCCGAAGGGTGAACACCGCGCCGAGAACCCCCATGGCCACCACCGCAAAGAGCAGGGTGCGCAGCGGGTTGGCCCCGAGGCCGAACTTGCTGATCAGCGCCCCGCCGATCAGGAATCCGCTGGAGCCTACAGCCAGAAAAATGCCCCAGAGTTCCACTGGGAACATCTCCAGGCCGTAGGGGTCCATTAGCGCCATGTAGACGCCGCCGATGAAGTTGTTGAACGTGGAGAACAGGATCAGTGCGAACAGGCCGGAAATGGCCAGCACAGCGGCGTAGGAGCCGCGAAGGTCGAACCCGCCGTGCGCATCAGTGGCCGCGACCTGCGTTTCCTCAGGCATGCGAAGGGTGAGCAGGTGTGCGAAGGCGAGCGCCGTGAGCATGAGGGCGACCACGATGGTCCACCCCATACCCAGCAGCCCCACCGACAGCCCTGACAGCACGGAAGTGATGAGGAACATCAGCCCCTGCACCATCCCCACCAGGCCGTTGGCGTTGGCCCGCCGGTCCGGCTCGATCAGGATGGTGACCGTGGTGGACAGTGCGATGTTCCGCAGGTTCTCCACCACCGCGCCGATCAGGATGACCACCGTGAAGATCCAGAACCACGGCTGGGTCAGGTCCAGCAGCGACGACGTGGGCGTCAGGAGGAACATCACCCCGGACAGCACAAACATCACCAGGGTGAAGCCGGCCGCAAAGCGCATCACGGCCAGCTTGCGGTAGCGGTCAACAAAGGTGCCGAAGCTGATGCTGGACAGGGCGATCAGCAGCATGTACGCACCGCCCACCACGCCGGTGGCGATCACGTTGCGGGTCTCCAGGTACACCCAGAAGGTCAGGGCAAACCACAGGTAGCTGGTGGTGATGTTGGCCAGGGCAGTGTTCACCAGGATCCCGGCGAAGGTCCGGGACCGTTCCGCCGGCGTGCGCAGCGAGGTGTCGACGGCGTCAGGGTTGGCCAGGCGCGTTCGTTCACCGTCCTCAGCCGGTGTGGAAGTGAGGGCGTCCTCGCCCAGCCCTGTCCCGCCGTCGGAAGCCGCAGCACCCCTGCCCCGGGCCGGTTCCTGCTCGGTCATGCGTCTCAGTGTAGTGAGGACCAACCGGGGCGGACAGGGTGGAAACCCCCCTCCTGCTGCTTCATCGGAAACTAAGCTCGTAAGGGAGGGCATCCAGCTCTCCGGGCCACGAAAGGACGAGCCATGGCGGACGATTCGATGGAAGAAGCATTTTCCTCAGTGGGTGCGGAGCAGTCCCGGTACGGGATAGACCACCGCCTGGCGCTGCTGGTGACCCGCTTGTTCGCCGACGATGACGCAACCATTGAGCTCACCGTAGTCGTTGACGGCACCGTCATCTCCGGATCAGTGGTTTCGGAGCAGGCCTGGGTGCAGCGGCAGAATGACCAGATCCGTGTGGGCAGCCCTGCCATCGCGGAGGCCTTAGCTTCCTTGGAGCCGACCATGGACGAACAGAAACTGACGGCAGCGCAGGAGGCCACGGCAAAACCCCTGGTGAAGAAGCAGAACCGGTACATCCATTTCCTTGCGCCGGTGCTGCTTTCAGGGGGAGTGCACGTGCGTATGCCGGCTACCAGGGTTGACCTCCGCAAAGTCGCCGCATGGAGCATCGGGCGCATTGCCGTGGATTAGGCCCCCGTTGCCCCCTTCCGGGCACGGTGACAGGATGGCCGCATGGCGATCGAGGTCCGTCCGGCAACCTCATTCGAGGACGTTAGCACCATGCTTGGGCCCAAGCGGCCCGACGCCAACGTCTGCTGGTGCCTGAGCTACCGCATCCCGTCGAAACAAAACCAGGCCCTGCATGGGACGGAGCGCGGGGAGTTGGTGAAGCAGCTGGTGGCGGAGGATCCGCCGCCGGGCGTTTTGGCTTACGGCGGCGGCGAGGTAGTCGGGTGGGCAGCGGTCCACCCCCGCGCGGACACCACTTTCGCCGGCAACCGGAGAATCCCACACGTGGACGACGGTGATGTCTGGTCCGTGTGGTGTATCAGAGTGAGGCCCGGGCACCGCGGCAAAGGCATTTCGCACCACCTGCTGAAGGGTGCCATAGAACTGGCGCGGAGCTACGGTGCACCGGCAATTGAGGGCTACCCGGTGGACAATGCTGGCAGGAAAGTGGACCTCACCATGGCCTATGTGGGAACACGCAAACTTTTTGAGGACGCCGGCTTCACCAAGGCTGCGGACACCGGGTCCGTGCTCAACGGTTTTCCCCGGGTGCTGATGCGGCTCGAGCTGTCAGCTTGAGCGGGCCAAGGACCCGGCGAAGTGACGGCCAGGCCAGCGGGGTCAGGGTTTCTTCCACCATTTTCCGGGCCAGTCCTCGTCGATGGCCCACAATGCCAAAAGCAGGGCGTCAACTGTCATGAGTCCCGCAATGAGGTACGCCCAACCTGTCCACCAACCCATAACAATCTCCTGACCCGGTAACCCCCAGCCACTCGATTGCCCCTAAGTGTGGCACCTAAACCGCTGCGGGGGAACGCCCCAAATCCACACTTCTGAAAAGCGCCTCCAACCTGTTGTGCGCCTCCGTTTCCAGCTTGAGGCGGCGCGTCAGCTTCTCCACCTGCACAGACATCTCCTCGCCCACCGGCAGCCGGTCGCCCGGCCAGCTGGACGCCTCTCTCGATTCAGCCAGCGCCTGCGCCAGAGCATTTGCAGCGGCACGCACTTTCCGTGAGTGGAAGTAGACGCGCAGCAGCGCCCTGCCCTTGTCCAGCGCGGCCTGCAACAGGTCGCGGGCCGCCGCTTCCCCTCCTGATTTCAGGGGGTCAGGTTCTGAACCAGCCGGCACTGCACGGGCGGGTTCCGCGACAGGGGCGCGTCCCGCCGTCGTCCGGTCTTTTTTGTTGATCTGTCCCATGGCTGCTCCGCCTTTCTGCAAGCCGTACAGCCTCCGGCCGGATCGTCTTTGACCCGTGTATCCGGAACGCTGTTCCCTGCCTTCGAGTGTCCCGGGCCTTCCTCAACGTCGGGGCAAGCGGATCCCAAGATTGACGCAAGATCTCCTCGGCATGGAGCGCCTCATGCGCCGCGGCAAATAAAGCAACCGGCAACGGTTTACCGGCCCTGCGACATGCCCGGCAGCCGTTTATACGGTAGAAGTAGAGCTATGGTCTCTCCCGCCGAAATCCGTCGCGCCGTTGTTATTGAGGACGACCCGGACATTCGTGGCCTGCTGGTCCGCGTCCTGGTCAAGCAGGGCTTCGACGTCACCGAGGCCGGCGCGGGCCTTCCGGGCATCGAGGAAGTCCGGCGCCGCAGGCCCGATCTGGTCACCCTCGACCTGAACCTGCCGGATCTCGATGGCCTGGAAGTCTGCAAGCTGCTCCGCGAATTCTCGGATGCCTTCATTGTGATGCTCACGGCCCGCGCCGACGAGCTGGACAAGCTGACCGGCCTGGACAACGGGGCCGACGAATACATCAGCAAGCCGTTCAGCCCCCGGGAGCTGCAGTCCAGGATCAACGCCCTCTTCCGCCGCAGGCCCTCCGCCGCCGTGGACACGGCCGCCCGCAGCGAACTCGAACGTGCCACCGAAGTCCAGCAAAGCCTCCTTCCCAAGGAAGACATCCGCGTCGAGGGCTACGACGTGGCCGGAATGTTCCGCCCGTCCCGCAGCGTTGGCGGGGACTTCTACGACTGGTACCAGACGCCGGACGGACTCCACCTCACCTTCGCCGATGCCATGGGCAAGGGCATGGGAGCCGCTCTCATTGCAGCAACAGTGCGGGCCGTCATGCGCTCCACCGGTCACCGGCAGGACCTGGACGGGGCATTCGCCTCCGCCAGCAAGGCCATCGCCACGGACCTGGATTCCTCCAACTCCTTCGTCACCTTGTTCCACGCGCGGCTGCACGCGGCGTCGGGAACCGTCAGCTATGTCGACGCCGGGCACGGGCTCGCCCTGCACATCCGCTCCGGCGGCACCGCCCACAGGCTTCCTTCCGGGGGCCCGCCGGTGGGCGCCTGGGCAGGGACCAAGTGGCCCCAGTCCTCCCTGGAACTCGCCCCGGGAGATTCCCTGGTGGTGGTCAGCGACGGAGTGCTGGACGTCTTCGCTTCCGTGGAGGACTTCACCGAGGCTGTGCTCCTCGCCACCTTGGGCAAAGATTCAGCCCAGGCAGTCAGCAGCGCCATCCTGGCCCTGGCCCCCGCCGAAACCGCCGAGGACGACGTCACAGTTGTGGTGGTCCGCCGGCTGCCGGAAGAAGCAGCCGGATGACCCGCTTCTGGACCCGCCTGGTGGTGGTGCTGACCGTCATCACCGGCGTCAACTACATTGCCTGGCGCTGGGCGGCATCCCTCAACTGGGACGCCTGGTGGATCGCTGTGCCGCTGGTGGTCGCCGAAACCTACAGCCTGATCGACGTCATGCTGTTCGGCATGACGGTCTGGAAGCTGAAGATCCGCAAGGGCGCACCGCCACCGCCGCACGATGCCACCGTGGACGTCTTCATCACCACCTACAACGAGGACCTGGACATGGTGATGACCACGGCGCTTGCTGCCCAAAAGATCCGGCATCCGCACAGCACCTGGATCCTGGACGATGGCGCACGCCCTGAACTGAAGGCCCTCGCCGAGCAGCATGGGCTGGGCTACGTCACCCGCAGTGAGGACTGGACCTCCAACGTGCCCCGGCACGCCAAGGCCGGAAACCTGAACAACGCGCTGATGCAGACGCACGGCGAGTTCCTCCTGATCCTGGACGCGGACCAGATCCCCGAGCCGGACATCCTCGAAAAAACGCTCGGCTACTTCAACAACCGCCGGGTGGCGCTGGTGCAGACGCCGCAGTACTTCAGCAACGTGCCCGCCGACGATCCCCTGGGCAGCCAGGCTCCCCTGTTCTACGGCCCCATCCAGCAGGGCAAGGACGGCTGGAATGCCGCGTTCTTCTGCGGCTCCAACGCCATCCTGCGCCGCGAGGCCCTGATGCAGCTGGGCCTGGTGGGCTACGTGAAGGAAACCGAGAAGAGCATCCGCCGCGCGCTGGCCGCCTCCCGGTCAGCCATCAAGCATGCCCGGAAGTCCTCGGACGTGGAGACGCCCCTGGTGGCCCAGGTGCTCGACGAGGTGGAGGCCGCCACGCGCGAGGCCCAGCAGGAACTGGACGCCGGCCAGCCGCTCAGCGAAATCACGTACCGCGTCCGGCGCCGGGTGGATGCCGCCGTGCAGACCCTGGTGATGGCCGACGTCGAAGCCCTCCAGGCAGACCTCGAAGAGATCGCCGCCATGGAACTGGCCCACGTGGGCGAGTCCGGCGTTCCGGTTGTGGCCGACGACGCCGTGCAGCGCATGTCCGCCCGCGACTGGTCACCGCTCGGAGCCCTGGAATCCGTGCAGGCCGTCCTGGACGCGCTGTCCGTGGAGCGCAACGACGAAGCCCAGCCGGTCATGCCGCTGGCCACCATCTCCGTCACCGAGGACATGGCCACCGCCATGCGCATGCACGCGATGGGCTGGGAGAGCGTCTACCACCACGAGATCCTGGCGTACGGCCTGGCTCCGGAGGACCTCAAGACCATGCTCACCCAGCGCCTCCGGTGGGCCCAGGGCACCATCCAGGTACTGCTCCGGGAGAATCCGCTTGTCCAGAAGGGCCTCAAGCTGGGCCAGCGGCTGATGTACTTCGCCACCATGTGGACGTACCTCAGCGGTTACGCGGCCGTCATCTACTTCGCCGCCCCCATCATCTACCTGCTGCTGGGCATCCTGCCGGTGACGAGCCTGAGCTGGGACTTCTTCATCCGGTTCATCCCGTTCATGGTGGTCAACCAGCTGCTGTTCGCCGTCGCCGGCCGCGGCATCCCCACCTGGCGCGGCCAGCAGTACAGCCTGGCCCTGTTCCCCACGTGGATCAAGGCGTGCTCGACGGCGGCCCGCAACGTCTGGTTCGGCCGCCCCCTCGGGTTTGCCGTCACCCCCAAGGCCCGCCAGAGCGGCGGACCCAGCTGGAGCCTGATCCAGCCGCAGATCGTAGTGTCCGTGCTGCTGGCCGTGGCCGCCGTCGTCGGAATCATCCGCCTGGCGAATGGCCTTGCGGAACCGCTTGGCACCCTGGTGAACGTCGCCTGGGTCATCTTCGACCTGGTGGTCATGAGCATCCTGGTGCGCGCAGTGCTTTACAAGGGTTATGAGCCGGCCGCAGAGCCCCGTAGTTCGACAAACACAGAGAGGAATGCCGATGGAGTTTAGCTATGAGGTCAAGGGCTCATATGCGGAGGTCAGGGCGGACGGGCGGCTGAACATGGTTTCCGCGCCCAAGCTCCGGGAGTTTGTCACCGGGGTCATCGCCAACGGATCAAACCGGATTGTGGTGAACCTGGAGAATACGGCGTTTATGGACTCCTCCGGCCTGGGCGCTCTCATCGGCTGCCTCAAGGCGGCGCGGCAGGCAGGCGGGGACCTCCGCATCGCAGCGGTCCAGCCACAGGTGAAGATGGTCCTGCAGCTGACCAGCATGGACAAGGTCCTCACGGCCTACGGCTCAGCCGAAGAGGCGTTCAGCAATGACTGAGGTCCTGGCATCCCGCAGCTTCCGCGGACTGGCTGCCGAGGACGCAATCGAATCCGTGCACAATGACCTCGACAGCCTCTGGCTCGACGTCCCCTTTGTGCAGGACATGGACCAGATGACGTTTACGACGGCGGTGATCGAGTCGGCGTCGAACATTGTCCAGCATGCGGAGCCGGCGGGCCAGGAACCGGTGGAGCTCGGCGTGGACATCACCGTCCAGCCCACGCTGCTCCAGGCGCGGGTCAGCGCTTTTCACGCCAAGCCGCCGTTCGGACCGATGGAGCCTGCAACGCAAGGCGAGGACGCCGAGTCAGGCCGGGGGCTGGCCCTGATCCAGGCGCTGGTCACCACTGTCACCTTCGAGCGGCAGGACGGCACCAACACCTGGGTCCTGTCCCGGACCTCGCAGGGCTGATCCTCAGGACGGGCTGGACGGGTGCGGGAACGTCACCGAAACCGTGGCCCCGCCGCCCGGAGTGTCACTGATGGCGAGCTCTCCACCGTGCGCCTGCGCAATCCGGCGGCACGTGGCCAAACCCAGCCCTGTCCCGGGACCGTCGCCGGGCCGGTTCAGCCGCACCAGAGGCTCCATGGCCCTGGGGCGGTCGGCGGAGAGGATGCCCTTGCCGTTGTCGGCGACGTGGACGGTGAGTCCCCGGGGGCAGCTAGTGGCGGTCACAGCCACTTGAAGGTCCCGCTGGGGGTCCCGGTAGTTGAGGGAGTTGGCGAGCAGGTTCTGCACCATGGTGCGCAGCTGTGAGCGGTCGGCATACAGCTCGGCATCCTCGCACAGGATGCCGCTGCCCAGACCCAGGCTTACACCGAGGTCCTGGGCCGCCTCTGCCGTCACGGCCAGCAGTGACACCCGTTCGCGGTTCAGCTGCCCGTCTGCCCGGGAGTAGTCCAGCACATCCTGCAGGGTGCCCAGCATCCGCTGCCCGCCGCTGCCGATGAGCTGCAGGTACTCCTTCACCGGATGGTCCTGGGGAATCTCGGGATCATCCTCGGCCAGCTCCACATAACCAAGGATGGTGGTAAGCGGTGCACGGAGGTCGTGGCTCACGCGGCCGGCAAACTCGGCCAGCATCGCATTGCTGCGCTCCAGCTCAGCCAGGGCCTCATTGAGCTGCAGCGTGCGGTGCTGCAGTTCGAGAAGCTCCACCACCTGCTGCGCCAGCACCTCCAGCACATCAAGCTGCTCGCGCCTGGGAAGTTCGGCGCCCTCGGAGAACACGCACAGCGAGCCGAGCACCAGTCCGCTGGCGGTCCTTAGCGGCACAGAGGCGTAGAAGCGGACGTCGGCTATCTCACCTGTCACAAACGGGTTTGCGGCAAAGCGCGGGTCCTGCGAGGCATCCCGCACCACTGTTGTTCCTGGTTCAAGAAAGACGCTGGCGCACATGGAGTCCTCGCGGGAGCAAATGCCGGCATCGGTCCCGGAGGCGGCGATCTGCAGCTGGTGGCTGGACGTGATGATGTTGACCACGCTATAGGGCACCCCGCAGAGCGAGGCGGCCAGGCGCACCAGGTTGTTGAGGGCACCACGGGCCTGTTCGTCAACCAGCTCCGGAATCTGTCCGGCAGCGTCCGGGAGCAGCCCATAATCCCGCAGGTCAAGGTCCCGCGGATCCTGATCGGTCAGCGTCTGCATAGCCGTCCCGTCCATAATTTTGGTTTCCCCACGTTCTCAACAGCAGCCCAATGCTCCTCCGTGATGATACCGGCTCGGCGTGGGAGCTGAGGTAGTCTCTTGACACTACCCCGATGCTCCACTTCAATATTACGTATGCTGAAATAACAGTTCCATGATGCGGAAGCTCGAAGCCGGTTTTGCTGCGGCTTGGGTGCCGGGAATCCGGCTTCCGCATAGCCGTCACCATGGATGCCAGCATTTGTCACCGAGGAACCAGCCAGCATGAAGCTTGCCGAATTCAATACCGCGGACCCCGCAAGGGCTGCGGAAACCCTCAGGCCCTGCATCGACGTCCAGCGCTGGGTGGACACCGTTGCCGCAGCCCGGCCTTTCCCCACCAAGGAAGCCCTGCTCGCTTTCGCTTCCGAAGCGGCCCACCCCTTCACGTCTGACGAGGTTGAGTCTGCCATGGCGCACCACCCGCGGATCGGCGAACGGCCGACGGCGGCCACCGCCGAAGCGTCCATGTCCCGTTCCGAGCAGGCCGGGGTGGACCCGGCGGACACCGCGCTGGCAGAGGCTTTGGCCCGGGGAAACAGGGAGTACGAAGAGAAGTTCGGCCGGGTGTTCCTGATCCGCGCAGCCGGCCGCACCGCCCCCGAAATCCTGCAGTCCCTGAAGGAGCGGCTGGAAAACTCCCCAGCCGAGGAAGACACCATCGTGGCCCAGCAGCTGCGCGAGATTGCCGTCCTGCGGCTCGAAGGACTGATTACCGAATGAGCGTCTCCCACGTCACCACTCACATCCTCGACACCGGCGCCGGACGTCCGGCGGCGGGGGTCGCCGTCGTGCTCTACAAAAACGACGGCGGCAGCTGGCAGGAACTTGCCGGCTCCACTACGGACGCCGACGGCCGGGCGAAGGACCTGGGCCCGGAGCAGCTGGAACCCGGACACTACAAGCTCAACTTTGCCACCGGGAGCTACTACGCGGGCCTGCAGACCGCCACGTTCTTCCCGGAGGTGGACCTGGTGTTTGAAGTCACTGGCCCCGAGCACTACCACGTCCCCCTCCTGCTCAGCCCGTTCGCATACTCCACCTACCGCGGCAGCTGACCGCCTCGTTGCCCTATCACTTATGGTCCCCATTCCGGCGTTTTGGCAACCGTAAGTGATAGGGCAACGGCGGAAATGTAGGCTTGATGCATGGCTTCTGAACACCCCCCCACCGAGCGCCGCGACATTACCGTCCGCCGCGCGCCCAAGTACGTCCCGTTCCTGATTCTGGGCGCACTGGTGGGCATTGCCGCTGCGGCAGTGGTGGCCTACGGACTGCCGGAAACGCCGAGCTTCGACGCCGGCTCCGTCTTCGGATTCTTCCTGGTGCTGTTCGCCGCCGGCGGCGCGGTTCTGGGAGCCATTTTGGCGCTGATTTTGGACCGGCGCAGCGTCAAGCGGCAGCAGCGGGCCGTCGTGGAGTCCATCCCGGACTCCGACCCGGATACGGATTCCCGCCCCTAGCCCCGGTCATAAACGGGCGGCCGGAAAAGTCTTACCCCATGTCGTGAGATAATCGACCAGTGGCACGCGGCGATGGAAAACTTTCCCATGATCTTCTCCCCGGCGAAAAAGGCCCGCAGGACGCCTGTGGCGTTTTCGGAGTCTGGGCACCAGGTGAAGAAGTAGCAAAACTAACCTATTACGGGCTGTATGCACTGCAGCACCGCGGTCAGGAGTCGGCTGGTATAGCCACCAGCGACGGCAACCGGATCAACGTCTACAAGGACATGGGACTCGTTTCCCAGGTCTTCGACGAGACCACCCTGAACACCCTCACCGGGCACCTTGCAGTGGGCCACTGCCGCTACTCCACCACCGGAGCCAGCCACTGGGCCAACGCCCAGCCCACCCTCGGTGCCACCAGCACTGGAACGGTAGCCCTGGCACACAACGGCAACCTCACCAACACGGCCGAGCTCAACGCCATGATCCAGGAACGCAACGGCGGCCAGCTCACCGGCGAGATGAAGCAGGGCAACACCTCGGACACCGCCCTGGTCACAGCCCTCCTGGAGGGCGAGCCGGGCAAGTCCCTTGAAGCGACTGCCATCGAACTCCTGCCCAAGATCAAGGGCGGCTTCTGCTTTGTCTTTATGGACGAAGGCACCCTCTACGCCGCGCGCGATACCTTCGGCATCCGCCCCCTGGTCCTGGGCCGGCTGGAACGCGGCTGGGTTGTCGCGTCCGAACAGTCGGCACTCGCCACCGTTGGCGCCAGCTTCATCCGCGAGATCGAGCCGGGCGAATTCATCGCCATCGACGAGCAGGGCGTGCGTTCCCAGCGTTTTGCGGAGCCGACGCCGGCCGGTTGCGTTTTCGAGTACGTCTACCTTGCGCGTCCGGATGCCGCCATCGCGGGCCGCTCCGTGTACGAGTCCCGGGTGGAGATGGGCCGCCAGCTGGCCCGCGAAAACACGCAGGTAGCGGACATCGTTATTCCCGTTCCGGAATCCGGCACCCCTGCCGCCGTGGGCTACGCCGAGGAATCCGGCATCCCGTTCGCCCACGGCTTCGTCAAGAATTCCTATGTTGGCCGAACCTTCATCCAGCCGTCGCAGACGCTGCGCCAGCTGGGTATCCGGCTCAAGCTCAACGCCCTCGAATCCGTGATCCGCGGCAAGCGCGTGGTGGTGGTGGATGACTCGATCGTCCGCGGCAACACCCAGCGCGCCATCGTCCGGATGCTCCGCGAAGCCGGTGCCGCCGCAGTCCACGTCAAGATCTCCTCCCCGCCCGTGCAGTGGCCCTGCTTCTACGGCATCGACTTCGCCTCCCGTGCCGAACTCATTGCCAACGGTGCCACCATCGAGGAAATCTCGCAGGCCATCGGCGCGGACTCCCTGGCGTACATCTCCGAGGATGGGATGATCGGCGCCACCCGGCAGCCGCGGGAGCGCCTGTGCACCGCATGCTTCACGGGCAAATACCCCATCGAGCTTCCGGGCTCGGACAAGCTGGGCAAGAACCTGCTGGAACGCACGGACCTCGGCGGCCTGAAGCCCTCGCCGTCCGCCCTTCCGGGCCGGACCGCGGCCCTTGCCGTGGACCCTGCAATCGACCCTGCAGTGGACCCGGCGGAAAAGTCCGGCGCCACGGGCTGCGATCCCGGACCGGACTCGGAGTTTGAGAACCTGCTGACCGAAGCCGACCTTGTGCCAGAGATTCATCACGCAGTCACCACCCCCGACGCTGACAAGAAAGAGTCCGTATGACTTCCGCTGCCCCCGCCTCCGGCAATACCGCCGGGAACACTGCCGGCATCACCTACGCCTCCGCGGGCGTCGACGTTGAAGCCGGCGACCGCGCCGTCGAGCTCATGAAGGGTGCCATCAAGGCCACCCACAACTCCTCGGTGCTTGGCGGGGTGGGCGGCTTCGCCGGCCTCTACGACGTCTCCAGGCTCCTCACCTACAAAAAACCGCTGCTGGCCACCTCCACCGACGGCGTAGGCACCAAGGTGGCCATCGCCCAGGCCATGGATATCCACGACACCATCGGCTTCGACCTGGTGGGCATGGTGGTTGACGACATCGTGGTGGTGGGCGCAGAGCCGCTGTTCATGACGGACTACATCGCCTGCGGCAAGGTGGTGCCCGAGCGCATCGCCGACATTGTGCGCGGCATCGCAGCAGCATGCTCCGTGGCCGGCACGGCACTGGTGGGCGGCGAGACCGCGGAGCACCCCGGCCTGCTGGGTGAGCACGAATACGACGTGGCCGGCGCAGCCACCGGCGTCATCGAGGCCGACCACCTCCTTGGACCGGAGCGCGTCCGCGCCGGCGACGTCGTGATCGGCATGGCATCTTCCGGCCTGCACTCCAACGGCTACTCCCTGGTGCGCCGCGTAATCAACCACGCCGGCTGGGCGCTGGACCGCCAGGTCTCCGAACTGGGCCGCACCCTCGGCGAGGAACTCCTGGAGCCCACCCGCGTCTACGCGGCGGACTGCCTGGACCTGGCCCGCACCTTCCCCGTGACCGGTGAATCTGCTGTCCATGGCTTCAGCCACGTGACGGGCGGCGGCCTGGCCGCCAACCTGGCCCGCGTACTCCCCCAGGGCCTGGTGGCCACCGTCGACCGCTCCACCTGGGAGCTGCCGGCCATTTTCAAGCTGGTGTCCGAACTGGGCAACGTGCCGCTGGCAGACCTGGAGCGCACCCTGAACCTGGGCGTCGGCATGGTGGCCATCGTGTCCGCCGATGTTGCTGATGCTGCTGTCTCCCGCCTCAACGACCGTGGCCTGCCGTCATGGATCATGGGCACTGTTACCCAGGATTCCGACTCAATTCTCAAGTCCGGCCCGGATTACGTACAGGGCGCCAAGGGCGTGGACGGCGGCGCGGTGCGCCTGGTCAACGCCTACGCCTAGGATCTTTTGAGAAGCCGGCGGGTGCCTTGTGCATCCGCCGGCTTTTTTGTGCCAAGATCCTGAACCCGCCATCACCTCCTGCCAAACATCCGGCAACCCGCCATCACCTCCTGCAGGCAAAACCCCAACGCTCCACCACCTCCCGCAGGCAACATGGGATTCAACCAGAGTTACAGCCACCTGACCCTAGTTTGCGTAATTGAGAACCATTCTTGTTAGGATGAACTCGTTCCCGAAGTCCTGCCACGAAACGACGTTCCGATGCCTGCACCCGCCCTGTCCGTGAAGAACCTCGTGCTCTCGCACGCCGGGCGCCAGTTGGTGCACCCCCTGACGTTCTCCATCCAGTGGGCTGAGAGCGTTGCGCTTCTGGGAGCCTCAGGATCCGGAAAGTCGCTGACAGCCTCCGCCCTCACCGGGACAGTGCCGGAAGGAATCACAGCGAGCGGGGAAATTTCGTTTGGGACTGCTTCCCGGCCAGGGGACTGCGGAAGCGCGGCGGGCAATGCCGGCGCCGCGTTGATCAGCCAAGATCCTCAGACCTCCCTGAATCCGCTGGTGCCGGTGGGCAAGCAGCTGATGATCCCGCTCCGCCGGGCAGGGCTCAGCCGCAATGAAGCCCTGGGCGAGGCGGCGCTCCTGCTGGCCCAGGCCGGGATCGAGGACCCTGCAGCGATTTTGCCCCGGTACACCGGCGAACTCTCCGGCGGGCAGCTGCAGAGAGTCTGCATCGCCCTGGCATTGGCCTGCCGCACGGAGGTCCTGGTGGCAGACGAACCCACCACCGCGCTGGACGCCGTGACCCAACTCAAGGTGCTATCGACTCTTCGCGCGTGGGCAGACGAAGGCCGCAGCCTCCTCTTCATCACGCACGACCTGTCGGCTGCCGCCTCGCTGTGCACCCGCGCACTCGTGCTGGAGGGTGGCAGGATAGTCGAGGAAGCACCGATGACACAGCTCCTGCGGAACCCGCGCCATCCCTACACGCGTCGCCTGGTCGAAGCGGGCTCAGGTGCAGCGCTGCCGCCGGCGGGTGCAGGAACAGCGGTGGCAGCGTGACCGGCACCCTGGCCGCGGAGGGCATCTCCTTCGCCTATCCCACGCGCGGATTCCGCAACAAGCAGCCCGTCGAAACGCTCCGAAACGTCAGCCTCCGCCTCTCACCCGGCACCAGCACCGCCCTGGTGGGAAGTTCTGGGTCCGGCAAGTCCACCCTCGTGCGGATTCTGCTCGCCTTGGAAAAGCCCTTGGCCGGCACCGTGAAACTCGCCGCGCGGGAAGTGGCGCCCGGCTCCGCCCGGGTCCTTCGCTGGTACCGCCGCGCGGTGCAGTACATTCCACAGAACCCGGCCGGAAGCCTGGATCCGAGGATGACCATTTCCCAGCTGCTGATGGAGCCGCTTCGGCAGCTCCGGGTGGAAGGAAACCACCGCGAGCTGATGGGCCAGGCGTTGGAGCGGGTCGAGGTGCCGGCCGGACTGATGGAGTGCCGGCCCGGCGAGCTGTCCGGCGGCCAGAACCAGAGGGTGGCCATCGCCCGCGCGCTGGTGGTCTCCCCCGCCTACCTGCTGGCCGACGAGCCTGTCAGCGGCCTGGACCTCCCCCTGCGGGATACGGTTCTTTTACTGCTGGACACGCTGGTGCGGGAGGAGGGCCTGGGCATGCTCCTGGTCACCCACGACCTGGCCACCGCCGCCAGGATGTGCGGCACCACGGCAGTGCTTTCCGAGGGCCGCATCGTGGAGCAGGCGCCTACGGACCAGGTGCTGGAGCACCCCGCCAGCCCGGCCGCCGTCGCCCTTGTGCAGGCGTCGCGGGGCCAACAGCTCCCCGGCCCCCTCCAGGCGGTTGCCCTGTGACCGCCCTCAACGCTCCCAAACGGACAGCAACGAACCCCGGCCCGGCCCCGGGTCTCCTGCTCGCCAGCCAACTCGTTTTCAACATCGGCTTCTACGCCGTGGTGCCGTTCCTCGCACTGGTGATGACCCGGGACTTCGGCATGACGGCCACAGCGGTGGGCGTGGTTTTGGGCGCCCGCGTCTTCAGCCAGCAGGGGCTTTTCCTGGCGGGTGGCTGGATCACGGACCGTTTTGGGCCACGGCGCGCCATACTGGTGGGCTGCCTGGTCCGTATCTGCGGCTACCTCACCCTGGCGATGGCCGGCAGCTTTCCGCTGTTCCTCCTCGGCGCCGTCCTCACCGGGATGGGCGGTGCGCTGTTCTCGCCCGCCCTGGAGTCCCTGGTGGCTCAGGCAGAAGAACGACGGCGGAACACCAGTGGGAAGGCGCCGGCACTTTTTGCGCTCCTCGCCATCTGCGGCGAGATCGGGGCCGTGGCCGGACCGCTGGCGGGCGCCCTGTTGCTCGGTGTCTCCTTCACCTGGGCCGCGCTGGCCGGAGCGGCGGTCTTTGCCGTGATGACCGGGGTGCTGTGGCACGGCGTGCCCGCCGGAGCCCCGGACCTGGCGCGAAGCAAGCCGGATTCCTCCAACCGGCCTTCCTCAGAAGCTGGAGGCGAGGGGATCAAGGTGATGCTGCGGGACAAGCGCTTTGTGGCCTTTGCTGCCCTCTACAGCGTGAACCTGCTGGCCTATAACCAGCTCTACTTCGGCCTTCCCATCGAGTTGACCAGGAGCGGTGCGGGCCCCGAGGCTTTGGCCGGATTGTTTGCCGTCGCTTCGGTCCTCACCGTTGCCCTGCAATGGCCCATCTCCCGGCTGACAACCCGAGTGGGACCAGGCCGGGCCCTGACGGCAGGCTTCCTCCTTAAGGGTTTGGCCTTCGCCACCATGGCCCTGCTTGCCCAGTTCCCGGCAGCCGGCACACTGCAACTCCTGCCGCCGCTGCTGCTCGTGGTGGGGCTATGCCTGGGGCACATGTGCATCGGGCCGGTGGCCATGCCGCTGGTCCTGGACTTCGCCCGCGGCAAACGGACCGGGGTTTATTACGGCCTCCTGGCGAGCATGGGCGGCTGCGCCGTGCTGCTCGGCAACGTTGTCCTCGGACCGCTTTACTCAGGGGCGACCCAGCCCGGACCTGACGCAGTTTGGCCTTGGGCGGTGATGGCGGCACTCACGGTGATTCCCGCCGTCGGACTTTCACGGCTCCTGCCTGCCAAACGCTAAACCCCAAACGTAAAACACGCAAAGGCCAGACCCAGCCGGGTACCGGCCATTTTCCTGCACCATCGATATGCGAAACAGGTAACTAACGTGCCCAAAATCCGGCCAAGAACAGGCTTTACTACCCTTTCCGCACTGCTGCTCGCCGCCGGCCTGACCGGATGTTTCGCCGGTGGCGAGCAAGCGGCAGAAGACGGCGACAGTACCGGCCGGATCAAGCTGGCCATGCTCCAGCCGCCCCGGTCCGGGATGTCCCCGCTGAGTGACGACGCCTTCAAGTTGTCGCGGTGGCAGACCGCCGAGACCCTGGTGGTGCTGGACGGTCTCGGGGAAGCGGAGCCTGCACTGGCCACAGACTGGCAGCAGGTTGACCAGACCTCCTGGCGCTTCACCCTGCGGGATGGCGTCGAATTCCACGATGGTACGGCCCTGACGTCAAGGGAAGTTGTTGCCTCCCTCTCCGCCGCGGTCAAGGCAAGCCCAAAACCGAGGATCCTGGACGGCGTGTCGCTGACCGCCCACGCTGACGGTCCCGGAGCTGTGATCGTCAGGACCGCCACACCGGACCCCCTCCTGCCCCAGCGGTTGTCCAGTCCTCAGCTGGCTATCCTTGCCGCCACCGCATACAAGGAGGGTGGAGTGGTGAATCCGGCCAATGCCGGTACGGGACCCTACCGGTTGGTCTCAGTGGAAGGCACCTCGTCCGCGCGGCTGGACCGCTTCGAGGGGTACTGGGGCGACAAAGCCGAGGCCGACGGCGTCGATGTCCAGTTCGTGCCGGACGGAACCGCGCGGGCAGCTGCCCTGCGGACCGGTGACGCGGACATCGTGGAAGCCATCCCGGTGGGCCAGGCCGCCAGGATCGACCCGGCTCTGGTGCACGAAGTGCCGATGCCGCGCACCAACACGCTGTACCTCAACACGGCGGCGGGTCCCTTCGCTGATCCCGCCGTCCGCGCCGCAGCCCGCGGCGCGATTGATGCCGGCACCATTGTGGACAATGTCTACGAGGGGCGCGCAGACAAGGCCGCGGGACTGCTCGGCCCGGCCCTTCCGTGGGCGGCGGATGAGCGGAGCAGCGACGGCTACACCGCTGCCCTGGCCACCCGCGTGGCCGCAACCGCCGTCAAGGGGACTCCCATCCGGCTTGGAACGTTCACGGACCGCGCCGAGCTGCCTGAAGTTGCGGTTCAGCTGGAGCAGCAGCTGGAAGCCGCGGGCTTTACGGTGGAACAGGACGTTCGCGAGTACCAGCACATCGAGGCCGACGCGCTGGCCGGAAAGTTTGACGCCTTCATCCTCTCCCGCGCCACAGTGCTGGATTCCGGCGACCCCGTTGCCTACCTTTACAGCGACTTCTCCTGCGCCGGTTCGTTCAACATCTCCCAGTTCTGCGATCCGACTGTAGACGAAGCACTGGCCAAAGCCGCAGGCATCCCCGCGGGCCCGGAACGCCGCGCCGCAATCGCCGCCGCCGAAAGACTCATCCTGGCCCGGGACGCGGCCATCCCGCTGCTCCATGAACGCGTCATCCAGGGCGAATCCGGCCGCGTGCGTAATGTGGAGCGGGATCCGCGTGAGCGTGCCCTGGTGACTAACAAGACGGGGATCAACAGCAGGACGGGGAATACCGGCAGTACAGGCGCCGCGAAGTGACGCCCACCGGTACGGCGCTCCTAAAAGTTACCGCGTCGCGGACCGTCGCCCTCCTTGGACTGGTGGTGCTGATCGGGATGATGCCGTGGCTCTCGGGCCGTGGAGCTGAGTACACCATCCTCCGTGCCAGGTACTCGGACCGCGAACCTACCCCGGAAGCCCTGGCTGCCATCCGGGCCGAACTCGGGCTCGAGGAGGGCCCACTGGCCATGTTCATGTCCTGGGTTCAACGCGTCTTCGCCGGGGACCTCGGCACATCCTGGATCAGCAGCACTCCTGTGGGCCCCGGCATCGGAGCCGCGTTGGGCGTTTCGGTGACCCTGATGGGTTTTGCCATTGCGGCAGCGGCAATCATTGTCCTGCTGATCTGCGTGCCCGCAGTATTGAACGGGCTTCGGCAGCGGAGCGGGCAGGCGTCCGGCGCCCTGCCTGCTGCGCTCACCTCCCTGCCGGAGTTCCTGCTTTCGGCCATGCTGCTGGTGGTGGGGGGCGTCTGGCTCCAGTGGTTTCCGCCGTTCGGCTGGAAGGGCCCGGAGCATGCCGTCCTGCCGGCCCTCGCCCTTGGCATCCCGGCGGGCGGCCTGACGGGGCTGCTGTTGTCCGACGCCATTCGCGCCGCCTTCGGGGAAAAATGGGTGGCCACGTGGCGGCTGGCCGGTGCCGGGCACGCTCAGCTTACGCGAGCGGTACTGCGTCGCGCACTGCCTGCAGTGTTGCCGCAGATGGCGCTGATCCTCATCGGCCTGACCGGCGGAGCCGTCGCGGTGGAAAAGGTGTACGCCATTCCGGGGCTCGGCCGGGCGCTGCTGGGAGCGGCCAGCGCCCAGGACATTCCCACCCTTCAGGCCGGCATGCTGGCGCTGATGGGGCTGGCCCTGCTGGTGGGTACGCTGACGACGGCGGCGCGGTACCTGCTTATTGGGCCTGCGGTCCGCTTCGGCACGCTTTCGCTTGCGGAGCCCCCGGGTTCGGGGAGGCGCCGTCTGGCCGTGCCGGCAGTTGCCGCCGGCACCTTGCTGCTCATCATCGGGTCCGGGCTGCTCCGCGACCCCTACACCTCAGCACACCCAAGGCTGGCAGCGCCCGCCTGGTCGCTGCCCTTCGGGGCGGACGCCAGCGGGCGTGACCTCCTGGCCAGGGTGGGGCATGGCGCCGTGGGGACGCTGGGTATTGCGCTGGCAGTGGTGCTGGTCTGCCTGGCCGTGGGAATCGTCGTCGGCCTCTTCCCCTTGGCTGCCACCGGGCCGCTCGAGGTGGCCAACGCCGCGCCGCCCATCCTCGCCGGACTGGTTGTCGCAGCCATGACCGGGCCGTCCGCCCAGGGCGCCGCCGTGGCCGTGGCAGCCGTGAGTTGGGCGCCCCTTGCCGCCCATACTGCCGCCCTTGCCCAAGAGGCCCGGGCACAACCGTACGTGCAGATCCTCCCGGTGCTGGGGGTAGGAAAGGCCCGCATCATGCTCCGCTACGTCCTGCCGGCGGTGGCACGGCCGCTCCTGCGCCACGCAATGCTCCGCCTGCCGGGAGTCGCCCTCGCCCTCGCGGCGCTCGGCTTCCTGGGGCTTGGCCCGCAACAGCCGTCACCGGAGTGGGGTCTTATTTTGGCCGAGGGCATCGGCTACGTTGAGCGGGCACCCTGGGCGGTCTTGGCGCCGGCATCCGCACTGGTCCTGGCCTCGGTCCTGGCCGTGAGCCTCGCGGGCACGAGCAGCTCCGGGGCGGCACGATACGGGAGGGGGAAACGCACTGCCGCCAACACCGCGACGGCATCGGAAACCGCAAAAACGGCCTAGCCCGGCTTAGCTGCCCTCGACGCCCCATCACCTCCTGCAGACCCTAGCCGGAACGCTCCATCACGTCCTGCAGACCCTCACCGGAACGCTCCATCACGTCCTGCAGACCCTCACCGGAACGCCCCATCACCTCCGGGGGCTTCAACCGGAACGCTCCACCACCTCCCGGGGCAGGTCCGGCGGCGGTGCTGCCCGCCGGTAATCTGCGCGGGTCCCCGGCTACACGTGGACACAGGACGTGATGGGGCGTTCGGGGATTTGAGGCAGGACGTGATGGGGCGTTCGGGGATTCGAGGCAGGACGTGATGGGGCGTTGGACCGGAGCCGGCGCCACCCAGAGACAACAAAAAGCCCGCTGCCTGCGCCGGAATTCGGGCGCGGGCAGCGGGCTCAATAACTGTGTCAGCACCTATGACCCGCTGGATCAGGGTGCCAAAAAAGAAGCGCTGCACAAAAAGCTGGAGACCGCAGAAGTGCCTGCTGCATCCGTTCGTGCTGCGGCGTCACAGGACTGTCCGGTTACGGCAACAGCACCTTGCGACAACTAGCCGATCCGACGGGTGTCCACCTCGTCGTCGTCTTCTTCCAAATCATCCGCGTACTTGTCCACATAAGCCGAATAGTCAGGTTCGACCGGCTCATTCGCATAATGGCTCGTGGCACGACTGCCTGGACCCGTCAGCTCACGCTGAAGTGCCGAGTAGTCAGTGTTCGGGGAATAGTACTTGATATCCCGAGCCTGCTTGGTAGCTTTTGCCTTTTGACGGCCGCGCCCCATGGCGTGACCCCCTTTTGTACTTGGACCGGAGGTGGTCACCTTGGCGTAGGTGAGGCCCCGGAATGTTTGGTCAATTTGTCGTACACCTAGATTACATGCTTTCGGCGGGGCCTGCTTGCCACCAGCAGCTCCGGCGGTCACGGCCAGCACCGTTCCTGCCCTTCCAAGGCCAGAACCCGGCTTTTTTCTTCGGTAGAGTCAACTCAGCAGGTACTGATACGGGCCGGGAATCCCGCTGCCCGTGCGGAGAAAACGCAGGAGGATGCACGCAGTGAACCACCATGACGTTCCGCCTAAACCCGGCTCTGCGCCCACCCCTGGCCTGCCCGCCGTTCCCGCGGCCGAATACGGAGTGCCGGCAGCCGAGGCCCCGGCAGCCAGCACCGGCCAGGTACGGGACCAGGGCGAGGGATTGGAGCAGGACCACTCAGCTTTCCCGCACGGACCGGAAGCCGGCCGCGGCAGCGTCAACCAGCGGACGCTGTGGAAGGCGTTCTTCGTCGTCGTCCTCCTGGCAGTCATCGGCTCACTGGTGTGGCTTGCCATGTGGCTGAACACCAACGGCGACCAGGAGGCTTCAGCAGGGGCGGTTCCCGGGAACCTGGAAACTTCCGTCACACCCCCGGCCACTCCCCTGCCACTGCCCCGCGAGGCCGAACCGGCAAGCTATGCCCTGGGCGACTGCTTCAAGGACTTTGACCCGGAGGCGCTGAGATCCGCCATTGTGCCTTGCGACACCGGCCATTCCGCACAGCTGGTTGCCCTGTTCCGCTACCCGGAAGGCGAGTCCTACCCGGGCGCGGAGGCACTTAAGGCCAAAGCCCTGGAAGCATGCCAGGCCGCAAAACTTGGCCCGGCCGCGAACCAGTACACACTGAATTTCGAGCGCAGCTTTCCCAGCTCCACAAGCTGGGACGCCGGGGACCGCAGACTGGACTGCTACGTGACCTCCCCCGCCGGCAACAACGTTAACGCGAGCGTGCTGCCCTAGCGCCTTCGGCGGCAGGGCAGCACGCTTCACAGCAAACCGGCAGATTAGTCCTTCCGCCGGACCACCAGCCCGGTCCCGGGGCCAGCAGCGCCGTTAGGCCCGGCGAGGGCTTCCAGCCCTTCAATGGTGAGTTCATTGACGTCGGTGGCGGTGTCCACCAGCACGGTGTCCCCGTCAGCGATCTCGCCGGACAGGATGGCCTTGGCGAGGCGGTCGCCAATCTCCCGCTGGACCAGCCGGCGGAGGGGCCGGGCACCGTAGGCGGAATCGAAGCCGGACATGGCGAGCCAGGCACGGGCGCCCTCGGTGACGTCCAGGGTCAGCCGGCGCTCGTGCAGCCTCCGGCCAAGTTCGGCCACCTGCAGTTCAACGATGCGGGCGAGCTCTTCCACTGACAGCGGATCGAACAGCACCACTTCGTCCAGCCGGTTCAGGAACTCGGGCTTGAAGGAGGCATTAACGGTGGCCATCACCGCGTTCCGCTTGGCCTCGGCATCCAGCGAGGGGTCCACCAGGAACTGGCTGCCCAGGTTGGACGTCAGCACCAGGATCGCGTTGCGGAAGTCCACGGTGCGGCCCTGGCCGTCGGTGAGGCGGCCGTCGTCGAGCACCTGCAGGAGGATGTCGAAGACCTCGGGATGGGCCTTCTCCACCTCGTCCAGCAGGATCACCGAGTAGGGGCGGCGGCGCACAGCCTCGGTGAGTTGGCCGCCCTCCTCGTAGCCCACGTATCCCGGAGGGGCACCCACGAGCCGCGCCACGGAATGCTTCTCGCCGTACTCGGACATGTCAATCCGCACCATGGCGCGTTCGTCGTCGAACAGGAAGTCCGCCAGGGCCTTGGCGAGCTCGGTCTTACCGACGCCGGTGGGGCCCAGGAAGAGGAACGAGCCGGTGGGGCGGTTGGGATCGCTGATGCCGGCGCGGGCGCGGCGGACGGCATCCGAGACTGCAGTGACAGCCTTCTTCTGGCCGATAAGCCGCTTCCCGAGCTCCTCCTCCATGTGCAGCAGCTTCTGGCTTTCGCCCTGCAGCATCCGGCCGGCGGGAATGCCGGTCCAGGCCGAGATGACCTCGGCGATGTCGTCAGCGGTCACCTGTTCGGCCACCATCTGCGAGGACTTGTCCGTGACGGCGGCTTCGGCCTCCGCGGCGGCGTTCAGCTCCCGCTCCAAGGCCGGGATCTCGCCGTAGAGAATCCGGGACGCTGTCTCCAGGTCGCCTTCACGGGCAGCCATATCATACGCGGAGCGCAGTTCGTCCAGCTTCGCCTTGAGGTCACCCACCCGGTTGAGGCCGGCCTTTTCGGCCTCCCAGCGGGCGTTCAGGGCGGCGAGCTCCTCTTCCCTGTCTGCCTTGTCCGCACGGAGCGCGGCGAGGCGCTCCACCGACGCAGCGTCGGTCTCGCCCTCCAGGGCCAGCTCCTCCATGGTCAAACGGTCGACGGCGCGGCGGAGCTGGTCGATTTCCTCGGGAGCGGAGTCGATCTCCATGCGCAGCCGGGAGGCGGCCTCATCGACGAGGTCGATGGCCTTGTCCGGCAGCTGGCGTCCGGAAATGTAGCGGTTGGAAAGGGTTGCAGCGGCGACCAGGGCAGAGTCGGCGATAGCCACCTTGTGGTGCGCCTCGTAGCGCTCCTTCAGGCCGCGGAGAATGCCGATGGTGTCCTCGACACTGGGCTCCCCCACGTAGACCTGCTGGAAGCGGCGCTCCAGCGCCGGGTCCTTCTCGATGTTCTCCCGGTACTCGTCCAGGGTGGTGGCACCGATCAGCCGCAGCTCGCCGCGGGCCAGCATGGGCTTGAGCATATTGCCCGCGTCCATCGAGGACTCGCCGGTGGCACCCGCACCCACCACCGTGTGGATCTCGTCAATGAAGGTGACGATCTGGCCTTCGGAGTTCTTGATCTCCTCCAGGACGGCCTTGAGGCGTTCCTCGAACTCGCCACGGTACTTCGCGCCGGCCACCATGGAGGCAAGGTCCAGGGCGATCAGGGTCTTGCCACGGAGGCTTTCCGGCACGTCCCCGGCCACGATGCGCTGGGCAAGGCCCTCCACCACGGCGGTCTTACCGACGCCCGGCTCACCAATAATCACGGGGTTGTTCTTGGTGCGGCGGCTCAGGACCTGGACGATCCGCCGGATTTCCGTGTCACGGCCGATCACCGGGTCCAGCTTGCCGGACCGGGCCATCGCGGTGAGGTCCGTGCCGAACTTCTCCAGGGACTGGAAGGTGTTCTCCGGGTCCGGGCTGGTGACTTTTTTGTCACCGCGGACACCCGGCAGGGCAGCGAGCAGGGCCTCATGGGAGGCACCGGCGTCGCGCAGCAACCGACCGGCGGGGTCACTGCCGGCCGAAAGCCCCAGGAGGAGCACCTCGGTGGAAACGAAGGTGTCGCCCAGCCGCTCGGCTTCCTCCTTGGCGTTCTGGATGGCCTGCAGGGCAGGCCGGGACAGCTGGGCCTGCTGGCTGGAAGCGCCGGACGTGGCGGGCAGTGCTTTGATGGCGCTGCTCGCCTGGACGCTGACGGCGTCGGGGTCTGCGCCGGTGGCACGGAGAAGCGCCACCGCGACGCCCTCCCGCTGGTCCATCAGCGCCTTGAGCAGGTGGGCCGGCTCCACCTGTGGATTACCGGCCGTGGAGGCGTTCATGGCCGCAGCCGAAAGAGCCTCCTGGCTCTTGGTGGTGAATTTGACGTCCAATGAGAGCTCCTTTCGGGGTCTGTTGTCTTAGGTTGAGTCTACTACGCTCAACTTTGGTCGGGGTACTTTTTATTTCCTGTTTGCCCACAGCGAACCACGGCATGCACCCGCCTGCCCCGTTTCCAAGGTTGGCGATCCGCCCTAGGATCACCTTGTGACCGGGGAGCACGGAGCTGCCGGCGCACGGCAGACGGGACAAGCCATGAAGAAGTTCGTTGTTCTCTACCTCGCGGCACAATCGGCCCAGGCGCAAATGGCCGAAAGCTCGCCGGAGGCAGCCCAGGAGGGTATGAAAGCCTGGATGGCATGGGCTGAGCGGGCCGGTGACGGCCTCGTGGATATGGGAAACCCGCTCGGGGCCGGGAAGGAAATCACGGCGACCGGCACGTCAGACACGAGCACCGGTGTGGCCGGTTATGGGATTCTCCAGGCCGAGGACCTCGCCGGCGCCCAAGCACTGCTCGACGGGCACCCGCACCTCATGATGCCCGGGGCGACTATCCAGGTTTACGAGTCCCTGGACCTGCCCGGGATGTAGGTGCCCGCGCTAGTGCAACTGGCCAGGAGAACGCCGTCATGCCCGTCAGGTGAAGGGCCGCTTAGGCAGGGTAGATTGCCACGGCCGCTGCTTTGACCACGAAATGCACCGGCAGCCCGGGGGCCAGGCCCAGATCTGCCGAAGCGGCGGGGGTGATGTCCGCCGCCAGCCTTCCGGCCCGCACCCGGATCAGGTCGCCGTGCGGCTCAAGGTCGGTGATGGTCACTTCGAAGTAGTTGCGGGGACTTCCGTGGGCGTCGTCGAGGAACACGGAAACCGCCGACGGCGGGAACACGGCCACCGCTGCCCGGTCGCCCTCCCCTGCCGGGCCGGGGTCCTCCACATGGCCTGCGATGGTCTGGCCGCCTGTGGTTTTGAGCCCGTCACGGAGGAGGGAGCCTGGAATCAGGTTCAGCCCCGCCAGCCCGGCCGCAAACGTGCTGCGGGGCCGCTCGAGTATTTCGCGGGTTGGACCCTCTTCTGAGATGCGGCCCCCTTCCAGGATGACCACACGGTCCGCGAGCATCAGCGCGTCCAGGACGTCGTGGGTGATGATGATGGCCGGCCTGCCTGCGAGGACCCGCTTCAGCAGGCGGCGGAGCAGCGGCGCGGAGTGGATGTCCAGTGCGGCCATGGGCTCATCCAGAAGGAGAAGTCCCGGGTCAGCGGCAAGCGCCCTGGCTACCGCAACGCGCTGGGCCTGGCCGCCGGAAAGCTCCGCGGGGCGGCGGTCATGGAGGTCCTGCGCGTCCACCTCGGCCAGCCAGCGGGTGGCCTCTGCGTGGGCTTGGTGCTTCGCCGCCCCGGCGCTCCGCGGACCGAAAGCCACGTTCTCCAGGGCGTTGAGGTGGGGGAACAGCAGGGGTTCCTGGGCGAGCAGTGCTGTACCCCGGTGATGGGGCGGCGTCCATCTCCTCCTGCCCGGCGAAAGGTCGAACAGCGCCCGCCCGTTGAGCTCGGCCCGGCCGCTGTCCGGCCGCAGCAGTCCCGCGATCACGGCCAGCAGCGTGGATTTGCCCGCCCCGTTCGGCCCCATCACCGCCACCGTTTCGCGCGGACCGACCGTCAGGGCCACGTCGAACCCCCGCCCGGCCACAGCTGCCTCAAATGCGAACGTCACGCGGCGTTCCCCACCGGGGCGGCCGCCGCCGTCGTCGTCCGCTGCGACGTCCAGCCGGAACGCCCGCCCGGCCGCCGGTACGCAAGCGCCACCACGGTCACCGCCACCGCCACCAGCACCAGGGAGAGGGCGACGGCGGCCTCCGGGTCCGTTTCACGCTGAAGGTAGATTTCCAGCGGCAGGGTCCGGGTCACCCCTTGGAGGCTGCCCGCGAATGTCAGGGTGGCGCCGAACTCCCCCAGGCTGCGGGCAAAGGCGAGCACGGCCCCCGAGGCCAGCCCGGGCAGCACCAGCGGCAGCGTCACCCGGCGGAAGACCCGCCCAGGCGAGGCACCGAGTGTTGCTGCGACTGCTTCATAGCGTTCGCCGCCGGTCCGCAGGGCCCCTTCCAGGCTCACCACCAGGAACGGCAACGCCACGAAGGTCTGCGCCAGGACTACTGCGGTGGTGGAGAAGGCGATCTGGAGGCCGAGGACTTGCAGGGTGCTGCCCAGGAGGCCCTGGCGGCCGAACGTGTAAAGGAGGGCGATGCCGCCCACCACGGGTGGCAGGACGAGTGGGAGCAGCACCAGCGAACGCAGCAGGCCCTGCAGCGGGAACCTGCCCCGGGCCAGGACCAGGGCCAGCGGAACACCGAGCACGATGCACAGGACGGTGCTGGCGGCGGAGGTCCGGAGGCTCAGGCCCAGTGCCGACAGGGCGGACTCCGACGTGACCAGAGGCAGGAAGTTGGCCCAGTTGACCCTCGCGACCATGGCGAAGAGGGGCAGAATGACCACCACGGCAGCCAGCACCGCCACTGGATAGACCCAGCGCGGAACGCCGCTGTAGGCCTGCGGGCTCACTTCGGGCCCGCTCCGAAGCCGGCGTCTGACAGCACCCGCTGCCCTTCGGGGCTGGTGATCAGTTCGAGGAAAGCACGGGCATCTGCGCTGTTCCTGCTGTTGGACAGCACGGCGGCGGGATAGCTGTTGACGGCGCCGGCTGCTTCCGGGAAGGGAACGCCCTCCACCCTGCCTGCCGCAGACCGGACGTCGGTGACATAGACGAGCCCCGCATCGGCTTCCCCGGAGGTGACTTTGCCCAGCACGTCCGTGACGGAGTTTTCCTCGCTGGCAGGGTTCAGGTCCGTCCCGGTCTCCTGTTGGATGGCTGCCGCGGCGGCCCCGCACGGAACCTGCGGGGCACATTGGACCACGCGGGTTCCAGGCTTGGCGAGGTCGGCGAAAGAACGGATGCCGACC
Source organism: Arthrobacter sp. Z1-9 (assembly GCF_054792695.1). NCBI lineage: Bacteria > Bacillati > Actinomycetota > Actinomycetes > Micrococcales > Micrococcaceae > Arthrobacter > Arthrobacter sp. Z1-9. The sequence continues at coordinate 3,891,854 of NZ_CP096456.1, forward strand.
GGATTTCCCGGCGGGACGGCGATGGCGAGCGTGTTGGTGGCGAAAATCTGCGGTTCGCCGTCCACCAGCCCGGTGTCCTGCAGTTTTTCCATATTCCTGGCATCTGCGGAGGCGAAGACGTCAGCCGGCGCCCCCTGGCTGATCTGGGTGGCCAGGTCCGCGGATCCGGCAAAGCTGAGGGCCACAGCGGTGCCGGGGTGCCGGGCTTCAAACGTCTTGCCCAGTTCCGTGAAGCTGGTTTTGAGGGACGCGGCAGCGAAGACGGTGAGGGTCCGGCCGCTGCCGTTGCCCGCGGCCTCGCCCTTGCCGGTGCACCCTGCGAGCGCCGCGGTCATCAGCACGGCCAGCAGCACGGCAGTTGCTTTCTTGCCCCTGGTCACAGCGCCTTGCCCTGCGGCGTTTCGATGATGACCGTGGTGGCTTTGACCACCGCAGTGGCTACGGAGCCGGGTTCCAGCCCGAGCTCCCGAACGGCCTCGCTGCTCATCAGCGACACCACCCGGAACGGCCCGCACTGCAACTCCACCTGGGCCATCACCTTGTCCGCCGTGATGCCGGTAACCAGGCCCACGAACCTGTTGCGCGCGGAACTGCCGGTGCGGTGCGGATCGTCCGGAAGCTGCGCGAGTTTCCGGGCGTGCCGGGCCAGTTCCAGCCCGTCCACGGCGAGCCGGCCGCCGTCGTCCTTCACGGGGGTGAGCGATCCGTTGTCCAGCCAGCGCCGCACGGTGTCGTCGCTGACCCCGAGGAACCGGGCCGCCTCGGCTACGCGAATAATAGTCACGGGCCCAGTCTATGGCGCAATTGCGGTAAAGAAAGCAGTTGTCCGCCGCATCTTCGGATACCGCATCAACGGTTCCGCCCCCCAATGGCGCCGGCGTTCCTGCTCGGCACCGCCTTAGAACGTCCCACTAGACTTCCTCCATGGCCATCTACATCGACCCGCCGCTGTGGCCTGCCCACGGGACCCATTTTTCGCACCTGGTGTCTGACACGTCGCTGGCGGAACTGCATGGGTTCGCCGCCGCCGCAGGTATTCCGGAGCGGGCCTTCGACGGCGACCACTACGACGTTGCGGAACGCCGCTTCAATGACCTGGTGGCGGCAGGGGCCATCCCCGTGGAGGCCCGGATCCTGGTCCGCAAACTGATTGCCAGCGGACTCCGGATCCCCGCCCGGCAACGGAACAAATCGCTCAAGGTTCCGCTGTTTAACCGGTGGGACGCCATCATGCCCGGCCACGACGCGCTTTTCCTCGACCTCCTGGACCGGTGGAGCGAGCCGCACCGCCGGTACCACGGTTGCACGCACCTGCTGTCAGTCCTGGAAGCCCTCGACCTGCTCGCCGATCCCGTTGACCCGTCCCGCACGGTGCTGCTGGCCGCATGGTTCCACGACGCCGTCTACCGGGGCGTGGCGGGGCAGGACGAGGAAGAATCGGCCCGCCTGGCGGAGGACCGGCTGGTTGCTGCCGGACTTCCCGGGGCGGAGGCGGCTGAGGTTGCCCGGCTGGTCCGGCTGACATCGGACCATCGTCCAGAGCCAGGGGACGACGACGGCGCCCTCCTGTGTGATGCCGACCTTTCCGTGCTCGGCGGCGAACCTGAGGAGTACGCCCGCTACGTGGCCGACGTCCGCCAGGACTATGCGCACATCGGCGACGCTGATTTCGCTGCCGGACGCGCCGCCGTCGTACGCCACCTGCTGGAACTTGACCCGCTGTTCCACACCGGCCGCGCGCGGGAGCTATGGCAGGACGCCGCCCACCGGAACCTGAAAGGCGAACTGGCGTGAACGCACCCACCTCAAACCCCCGCCACACCCTGACCCCGAGCGCAGCCCACCGGCAACTGCCCTACACCGTGCGGCTGGAATGGGGGCTCGACGGCGCCAGGACCGTCACGTCCGGGGTTGACCTCGCCGTGGTGGTGGACGTCCTGTCCTTCAGCACCTGCGTCAGCGTCGCCCTGGACCGGGGAGCCGTTGTGTTTCCGTTCCCTTGGAAGGACACCAGCGCCGAGGACTTCGCCGCCCACCACGACGCCCAGCTCGCAGGGCCCCGCGACGGCGGCGGGCTCAGCCTCTCCCCCGCGAGCCTCCGGGTTGCGGGGTCCTTGGAGCGGGTGGTCCTGCCGTCCCCGAACGGTTCCGCTCTTTGCCATGAACTGGCGGGGGAGGTCCCGTTGGTAGCCGCGGTATCGCTCCGCAATGCGGCAGCAACAGCCGATTGGGTGATGGCCAACTTCGCTGAAGACGCCGTGATCGCAGTGGTTGCCGCCGGCGAACACTGGCCTGACGGCACCCTCCGCCCGGCTGTGGAGGACCAGATCGGCGCGGGCGCGTTTATTGCCGGCCTCGTGGCTGCGGGCAGGGGCGGCTACGAGGCCGAAGACGGCAGGCACGGTTACTCACCGGAGGCCGTGGCCGCGATGGCGGTGTTCGAGGCGGCGGAGCCGCGGCTCCGGGAAATGCTGCACGGGTGTTCCAGCGGCCGCGAGCTGGCCGGTGCCGGCTATTCCGGCGACATCGATATCGCGGCGGAATTGGACGACAGCAGCGCCGTGGCCCTCCTGGTGAACGGGGCGTTCAGCCCCCGCTGAAAGGGCCCGGCGCCCTGCTGGTCCGGCCGGCAGCGCGCATACGTCGGCAGGCCGTACCTTTACGGTTCCCGTTAGAGGATGCCACACTGCTCGGATGACCCTGCGCATCCAGTCCCTCTGCATCGATTCGACTGATCCGAAAGTGCCCGCGGACTTCTGGGAGAAGGCGCTGGGGTGGCGCCGGACCTTTGAGGAGGACGACGAGATTGTGCTCGAGCCGCCGGCCGGCAGCCCCGGGGACGGCGTATCCCCGGATCTGCTCTTCCTCAAGGTTCCCGAGCGCAAGGAAGCCAAGAACAGGCTTCACCTGGACCTGCGGCCCGAAGACCAGGACGCGGAGGTTGCAAGGCTGGAAGCCCTTGGCGCCAAACGTGTTTCCGTGGGCCAAGGCCCGGAGGTCACCTGGGTGGTAATGGCTGATCCGGACGGCAATGAGTTCTGCGTCCTGCGGGCGCTGCGGCCAGAAGAGCTGACGGAGTAGAGGCCATCAGAGCCCAGCCTTAGCCTGTTGTGGCAGCCGGTGTTCCAGCAGCCCGTTACCGGTACGCCGTGACGAATGGCGAACTGGTGGGCACAATCTGCTTGCCCAGCGGCATCAGGGACACCGGGATGAGCTTCAGGTTGGCGATGGCCAGCGGGATGCCGATGATGGTGATGGCCATGGCAAAGGCGGTGACCACGTGGCCGATGGCGATCCAGATGCCCGCCACCAGCAGCCAGATCACGTTGCCCAGCAGGGAGAACACCCCCGTGCCGCCGGGTTTGTCCACCACCGTCCGGCCGAACGGCCACAGCGTGTACGAGGCAATCCTGAAGGAGGCGATGCCCCACGGGATGGTGACGATCAGCAGGCAGCAGATGATGCCGGCCAGGAAGTAGCCCAGCGCAAGCCAGAATCCCCCGAAAACCAGCCAGATGATGTTGAGCAGTGTCTTCATTCATCCATTGTGCCCCGGGGGCTCTGACAAAAGGATGGGGGTTTTCCCTGAGCGGGCCCTTAACCCGGCTGCTGCGCCGGGGCGGCAGCACCCTTCGCCGCCTGCACAAAGGCGCGCACCTTGGCCAGGTCCTTCACGCCCCGGGATGCCTCCACACCGGAGGAGACATCAACTCCCCAGGCATGTGCTGCTGTGGAGGCTGCGCCGACGTTGGCGGGGTCGAGCCCGCCGGCGAGCAGCCAGCGGCGTCCTTGGAGAACCGGCAGGGCCGCCACGGAGGCGTAGTCCCACGCCTCCCCGGAGCCGGGCACGGCGGCGTCGATCAGCAGCAGGTCCTCGCCCCAGTCTTCGAACTGCTCCGGAGCGGCATCCATGGTGACTGCCCGGATCAGCTTCATGCCGGCGTCGTGCACTGTCGTGACGTCCTCACGGGTGCGAGGGCCGTGCAGCTGGAGCCACTCCAGCCCGGCAGCGCGGGCGATCGCCACGGCGTCAACCACAGGTTCATGGCGGAATACTCCGATGGGTGAGACCCCGGCGGGGACCTCTGCCAACAACGAGGACGCCTGGGATGGCGAGACAACGCGGGGGCTGGCGGTGAGGACGAAACCCACGGCATCCGATCCTGCAGTTACCGCTTCACGGACGGATTCGGGCGTACTGAGACCACACACTTTGACAAACATTCCCGGCTCCTTGAGGCTGTTTTGTGTTATCCCCCCGGAGGAGAGTAGCAGGAAGGCCGGCCGCGGGATGTACCCGGGGGAATTAGGCTGGGCAGATGGAAATTATCCGCTTTGCAGACCTCAAGCCCGAGCCCTGGCGGAACGGCGGCGGCGTGACGCGCCAGTTGGCCAGCCACCCCGGCAAAGCTTCCACTCCGGACGGGGCCTGGGACTGGCGGGTCAGCATCGCTGACGTCAGCAAGGCCGGCGACTTCTCCGCGTTCCCCGGGATGGAGCGGGTGCTGACGGTGGTCGAGGGTGAACTCCTGCTGCTGTCCGTGGACGGCGCCGAACATCCCCTGGAGAAGTACCGCCCGTTCCGCTTTCCAGGCGGGGCCAGCACGCATGCGTCGCTGCCCACAGGCGATATCCGGGACCTCAACGTCATCACGCGGACGGGCCGCTTCAAGGGCTTCACGTCCATCATCGAGCTCTCGAAAAAGCGTGCCAAGCCCATCTTCGAAGGGCAGCTGGGGATCCTCCTCCAGGGACAGGCCACGGCAGCCGACGGAAGCAATGAACCCGAGGCACTGGCGCGGTACGACGCCGTGGTGGGCTCCGACATCGACACCCCTGACGTCCTGGGCCGCGGCTTCCTGGCCGTCGTCTCGATCGACCCGGTTGAGGATGAGCCTGGGTCTGAATAGGACAGCCTCGCCTTGGGGTAGCAGAGCCTTTCCACACTGGTGGCTCCACGCGGCCGTCCCTAGACTCGGGCTATGACCACTTCAACATTCAATGCGCTCCTGTCCACCCAGATCGCCAACGAATTCACGGCATCGCAGCAGTACATTGCCGTGGCCACCTGGTTCGCCAACCAGGACCTCCCCCAGCTGGCCAAGTACTTCTACCGCCAGTCCGTGGAGGAACGGAACCACGCCATGATGATGGTGCAGTACATGCTGGACCGGGACATCGCCTTCACCATTCCCGGCGTCCCCGCAGTACGCAACGACTTCACCTCGGTCACCGAGCCGCTGGCCCTGGCCCTGCAGCAGGAAAAGGAAGTCACCCGCAACATCGAGGACCTCTTCCGGGCGGCCCGCGGCGAAAACGACGCACTGGGCGAGCAGTTTATGCTCTGGTTCCTGAAGGAGCAGGTGGAGGAGGTCGCATCCATGACCACCCTGCTGAACATCGCCGAGCGTGCGGACAACCTGTTCGACATCGAAAATTTCATTGCCCGCGAAACCATCGGCGACGGCGGCCGCGACTCGTCCGCACCCGAGACAGCCGGCGGCGCCCTCTAGTCTGCCGCCTCCTTCAACCAAGTAGCGCTAAGTGTCGTTTTGAGGCTTCATAACGACACTTAGCGCTACCTAGTTGGGAGGGTGGTGTGGTGGTGAGGTTCCGCACCACCGGTGGCCGCCCGGGGTCGGGCGTTGCTACGCTGGAAAGGTAGGCTCCGAAAACGGGCCTCCGGACGACGGTTCAGTACCCGGCACGCGACAAGACTGGCCAAAGGATCTGTCATGCCGTGGTTAATCCTCATTCTTTCCGGCGCCCTTGAGGCCGTATGGGCCGCAGCCCTGCACCGTACCTTCCAAACGTCCGGCCGGCGCCGCATCGCCCCCGCCGCCCTCTTCCTGGTCTCCGTGGCCGCCAGCACCGGCGGCCTGGCCATCGCCATGCAATCGATACCCACCGGCACGGCCTACGCGGTGTGGGTGGGCGTGGGTGTGGTGCTGACCTCCGCCTACGCCATCGCCACCAAGGTGGAACGCCCGACGGCGGCACGCCTCCTCCTGCTCTCCGGTATCGCGGTGTGCGTGGTGGGCCTGAAGGTGGTGGCGTAATGCTGCGGCGCTCGATTCCTTGGCTGGTGCTTCTCGCCTCAGCCGTCCTCGAAGCGGTGTGGGCCACCGCTCTCGGTTTGTCCGACGGTTTCACTAAGCCCGTTCCCACCCTGGTCTTTGCAGTGACGGCAACGTTGAGCATGCTGGGCCTGGGCATGGCCATCCGGACTATTCCCCTGGGCACCGCCTACGCCGTTTGGGTAGGGATCGGTGCTGCCCTGACCGTCGGTTGGGCCATGGCCACCGGCGTCGAAGCCTTCAGTGTGCTCAAAGTGGTGTTTATCGCCGGGATCGTGGGATGCGCGGCCGGCCTGAAGATGCTGCCCGGCGGGGCCGACGCCTCCGAGCCGGAAACTGCCTCCTCAGCCAGCCGCTGAATCTCCCCATGTTTCGGGCAGGCCCACGGCGTGTCCCCGGGGATCGCCGTCGTATGCGGCATTCCTGGAACGAAAGGCGGGGAGATCCAGCGGGCAGTCTAGGCTTTTGCCATGGACTCTCCCGAGATCACCCAAGCGATGGCTGCCCTTCGGGCACGGCTCATTCCGGGCACACGGACCATTCTGGGCATTGCCGGCGCCCCGGGATCCGGCAAGTCCACCTTCGCCGAGTGGATCCGGCAGCAGTTCGGGCCGGGGCAGGCCGTGGTGGTGCCCATGGACGGCTTCCACCTCGGCAACGCCATCATCGACGACACCCCGCTGCGGCAGCGCAAGGGAGCCATCGACACGTTCGACGCCGGCGGCTACCTCTCCCTGCTGCGCCGCCTGGTCCGCCGGGACGAGCCAGTCGTTTACGCCCCGGAGTTCCGGCGCACCCTGGATGAACCCGTTGCAGCCTCCATCGCGATCCCGGCCGAAGTGCCGCTGGTGATCACGGAGGGCAACTACCTGCTGGTGGAGCATGAACCCTGGAAGGACATCAGGGCCCAGCTGGATGAAGTGTGGTTTGTGGACACCCCGCCGGAGCTGCGCCTGACCCGCTTGGTGGAACGGCACGTCTCCTTCGGAATGGAGCCGGCAGCAGCGCAAGCCTGGGCAACCGGTCCGGACGAAGCCAATGCGGTGCTGATCCAAGCGGGCCGCCCGGCTGCGGACCGGATCATCCCCTGGCATTAGGAACAGGAATAAGGCGCCTCGGCGCAGGGTTCCTGGTGTGGACACGACTGATCGGAGCAAACCCATGACTGCAGCAACGGTTCATCTCGGCGATGGCCTCAATGTCAGCCCGCTCGGCTTCGGCGGTATGGCACTCACACCGGTGTATGGGGAGGTCGATCCGGCTGACGCGCTCCGGACGCTGCACCACGCGGTCGATGCCGGCGTCACCTTCATCGACACCGCGGACATCTACGGCGGAGGCAGCAACGAGGAACTGATCGCGCAACTGCTGAAGGAGCGGCGGGGTGAGGTCCAGCTGGCCACCAAATTCGGCCTGGTGGGCTCGCCCGCTGACGGCTACACGGACATCCGGGGCGACGCCGCCCACATCCGCCAGGCCGTAGACCGGAGCCTGCAACGGCTGGGCACCGACGTGATCGACCTCTACTACATGCACCGCCGTGACCTCCGCGTTCCGATTGTGGAAACCGTGGAGGCCATGGCGGGGCTTGTGCAGCAAGGCAAGGTCAAGCACCTGGGGCTGTCGGAGGTGACGGCCCAGGAGCTGGCGGAAGCGTCTGCCGTCCACCCCATAGCGGCGGTCCAGAGTGAATGGTCCATCTGGAGCCGCGACGTGGAACGCAACGTTGTTCCTGCCGCGGCCGCTTTGGGAGTGGGCTTTGTGCCGTACTCGCCACTGGGCCGGGGATTCCTCACCGGCACCGTCGACGCTTCCAGCCTGGGGGACAACGACTTCCGACGCCGGATCCCCCGTTTCGCCCCGGACGCGGCGAGTGCCAACCAGGCAGTCGTATCCGCCGTCCAGTCAGTGGCGGACCAACTGGATGCCACGTCGGCCCAGGTTGCCCTGGCGTGGCTGCTCGCCCAAGGCAAACTGCTCGGCCTGCCGGTCGTGCCCATCCCCGGCACCCGCAAAACTCACAGGATCGACGAGAACCTCGGCGCGCTGGCCCTGGACCTGACCCGGGCGCAACTGGACGCATTGGACGCTGCCTCGGACGCCGTCGTCGGCTCCCGCTCCGCGGATCCCAACTGGGTGTCGCAAGGCCGCGAGTAACCGGCGCCGGAAAAGCGTGTCCCTAGACTGAAGCCTATGGACTCACTTCTGTATGACCTGCCGGCGCTGACCATCCGCCGGATCTCCGTCAGTGAGATGGACAACAACGTGTACCTGCTGACCGCCAAGACCAGCGGCGAGCAGGTGCTGATCGACGCCGCGGACGACCTGCCGGCCATCCGGCAGCTGCTGCAGGAGTCGGCTGCCGATACATCCGCTGCGCCCGGGCTTGCCCTGATCGCCACCACCCACCAGCACTGGGACCACGTCCGGGCGTTGAAGGAGCTGGCGGCAACCACGGGTGCGCCCACTGCAGCAGGAAAGGACGACGCCGACGCGTTGCCTGTTGCCGTGGACCAGCGCCTTGGGCACGGGGACACGGTAGCCGTGGACGGCTTCGAGCTGACGGCAGTCCACCTGCGCGGGCACACCCCCGGATCGATCGCCTTTGTGTACGAAGACCCGGAAGGCCCCACGCACATCTTTTCCGGTGACTCGCTGTTCCCCGGTGGAGTGGGAAACACACAGAAGGATCCGGAGCGTTTCGCCCAGCTTCTCGCCGATGTCAGCGAGCGGTTGTTCGGCGCCTACCCGGACACCGCCGTGGTGCATCCCGGCCACGGCAAGCCGACCACCCTGGGTGCTGAGCGGCCGCACCTCGAAGAGTGGCGCGCCCGCGGCTGGTAGCGTTCAGGCCCCGATGCGCTTGGCAATCTGCGATACGCAAAACCCCGGGCGCTAGTGATACCCCTGGCGCCCGGGATTTTGTACGTCGCCAGCTAATCTGCGCGGCGAAAAACGTAACCTTAGCGGCTGCGGCGTTCGTTGGAGGCCGGAGCCGAAGCACGGCGAGGACCGCTGCGGGCGGGACGGCCGGAGCCGCCGCCGTTGCTTGCACCGTAGGATCCGCCGGAAGTTCCACCGGTGTTCGAGGACCAGACGGCCTTGTTGCCGCCGCTGGCTGCACCTCCACCTGCACCTGCGGAGCGTGAACCGCCGCCGGTCCGGGCACCTGCACCGGCGCCGGCTGCTGCACGCTGGCCCGTTGCCGGACGTCCGCTGCGCTGCCCGCCGGAGGCAGCGGGACGGCCTGAGGAAGCGGGCCGACCGGTGCCGCCGCGGGGAGCGTCGCTGCGGGTGACCCGTGAATCAGTGCGTCCGTCCGAACCACGGCCAGCCGCTGCACGGCCACCTGCCGCGGGGACGTCGTTGCGGTGGGTCGAAGCTGCAGTGCCGCGGCCACGGGCGTTGCGGCGTGCTGCTGCTGCTGCGACGGCGCGGTCCTCGTTCTGCTCGGCCACGCGGTCGAACGCTGCACGGGCTTCAGTGCGGCCTTCGAAAGCGACAGCACGCCGTTCGGCACGGGGTACATCGGTACGGGTGGGCTCAGCCGAAACCCGGCCGCGCCCACCGCGGCCGCCACGGCCGCCTGCGGTGGGTGCCGCCTGGCGGCGTGCGCGTTTGCGCTCGGCGTTCGCACCGGTGGAGGTGCCGCCGCCCTGCTGTGCTGCCTTTTTGGCCAGCAACGCAGCGCGGGTCCGCGGATCGATCTTGTCAGCCATCTCGCCCACCAGATCGGCAACGATGGGCGAGCTGGCGGTGACGCGCTCGAAGTTAACCTCGACGCCTGCGGCCTTCATGAGCTTCTTCACGTCGGTCTGCTGCTCCGGGAGGGTCAACGTGACCACGGTACCGTCGGAACCGGCACGGGCGGTGCGGCCTGAACGGTGCAGGTAAGCCTTGTGCTCGGTGGGCGGGTCGACGTGGATGACCAGTTCGACGTCGTCCACGTGCACGCCGCGGGCAGCGACGTCGGTGGCCACCAGGACGCGGACGTCACCGGAGGAGAACTCGGCGAGGTTGCGGTCGCGGGCGTTCTGCGACAGGTTGCCGTGCAGGTCAACGGCGGGGATCCCGGCGTCGGTAAGGGTCTTGGCCAGCTTGCGGGCGTGGTGCTTGGTCCGCATGAAGAGGACACGGCGGCCGGCGCCGGAGGCGAGCTCCACAATCAGCTGCTTCTTAACGGTCTGGTCGTTGACCACCAGGACGTGGTGCTCCATGGTGGTCACCGCTGCCTGCGGGTCGTCCACAGAGTGCGTGAGCGGGTTGGACAGGTAGCGCTGCACGATCTTGTCCACGCCGTTGTCCAGGGTGGCGGAGAAGAGCAGGCGCTGGCCCTGGCTGGGGGTCATGTCCATGAGCTTCTTCACCACGGGCAGGAAGCCGAGGTCGGCCATGTGGTCGGCCTCGTCCAGGACGGTGATTTCCACGGCCTCGAGGGTGAGGATGCGCTGGCGGATCAGGTCCTCCAGGCGGCCGGGGCAGGCGATGACGATGTCGACGCCGGCACGCAGGGCCTTTTCCTGGCGGGCCTGGGAGATGCCGCCGTAGATCACAGTGGTGTTCAGGCCGGCGGCCTTGGCCAGCGGCTCGATGGTGGCGTTGATCTGGGTGGCCAGCTCGCGGGTGGGTGCAAGGACCAGGCCCATGGGGCGGCCGGGCTTGCGGAAGTGCTTGGCTTCCCGCTCGGCGAGCCGTGCCACCAGCGGGATGGCGAAGGCGATGGTCTTACCGGAACCGGTGCGGCCGCGGCCCAGGACGTCGCGTCCTGCGAGGGTGTCAGGGAGGGTCTTCACCTGGATGGGGAACGGCTCGGTGATTCCCTGTGCGGTGAGGGTGTCGGCAAGGGCTTTGGGCGTGCCGAGGGCAGCAAATGTAGTCAAAGTTCAAAGGTCTTTCAGGCGGTATCCGTGCGGATATCGGCCCCCGACGCCGGTTGGCCCAGGGGGTTCGCCGAAGAAAAGTCAGGTGATCAACCAGCCTGCTGCCGCTTATGCAAAGCGGCGGCCGGGACCAAATGGAACGCGTTCATCGACGCAGGATGTGCCTCTCACATGAAAAAAGCCCCGTCCCCTAAATGAAGGGGTACATGGGCATCACTGCACATCAAGTTCCACCAGTCTAGCATCCTCCGCACACCCCACTTCTCCACCCCTCCCCTGTCCCCTCCCAACTAAGTAGCGCTAAGTGTCGTTCTGGGCTTCCAAAACGACACCTAGCGCTACCTAGTTGGGCGTTGCGAACGCAGCCGCTGCGGGGCAGGGTTGAGGCATGAGCGAACACGCGCCCCACCAGCACGAACACCAGGCAACGCACGACGGCGGCCCCGGCCTTTCCGGGGCCAGCGAAGGTCAGGGGATCCGGGACGCGGCGTCCCTCTGGGACGAGCGGTACCGCAGCAAACCCCAGATCTGGAGCGGCAAGCCAAATCCCCAGCTGGTCCGGGAGGCGGGCGGGCTGCGGCCGGGGCATGCGCTGGACCTGGGCTGCGGCGAAGGTGCGGACGCCATCTGGCTGGCACAACACGGCTGGACCGTCACCGCCGTCGACGTTTCAGCCGTGGCGCTCGAACGTGCGCACGGGCATGAGAAGGCCGCCCTGGCACGGGAGAGCGTGCATGCGGCTGAGGGCGCCATCGCCAGCCGCATCCACTGGCAGCAGGCTGACCTTGAGGAATGGCAGCCCGAAGGGTCGTTCGACCTGGTGACCTCGCAGTTCCTCCACTCCCAGGAACTGGCCTGGCAGGGGCCGCTGCGGAGGGCCGCGGCGGCGGTGAAGCCGGGCGGAACCCTGCTGGTGGTGGGGCACCATCCGCACCGGCTGCCGCCATGGGGCGGGGCGCACACCCACGACGGGATGTTCTACACCGGGGAGCAACTGGTCCAGGAGCTGGGGCTTGACGGGCCCGAATGGCACCTGGAAGTGCAGACCAGCCGCGAGCGGCCGGTCACGGGGCCGGACGGCCAGCACGCCACCATCGCGGACGTGGTGGTGCGAGCCAGCCGGCTCGCATAATTTCAGGCGCCCCGCTCCCGCTTGGCGGAGGTGACCCGGGGCGCGACAGCTGCCGCGGCTACCGCGACCACGGCGGCGAGTCCAAAGACGCCCGCGAAGGATTCCGTCGTCGTCGTAAAGGCCGCGAACACGATGCCGGTGGTGGCCAGCGCGAGCGCGCCGCCCAGGGAGTCTGCGATGGACATGGCCGAGCTGTTGAAGCCCTCGTTCTCCTTGGTGGACAGCGCCAGGGTCATCACGCTCAACCGCGGATAGAGCAGGCCCATGCCGCCGCCGGCGAAGATCCACCCAACGATTGCGACGGCGGCCGGCCAGTGCAGCGCGGTGGTGGCCAGGGCAAGGACCACGGCGCCCAGGACCATCAATGAACCGATGCGGACGGCGCGGCGGTGGGACAACCGCGCACCGAGCCGCCCCTGGACTGCCGACGCGCCCGCCCAGGCCAACGCTCCACCGGTAAGGGTGAGCCCGGCAAAGGTGGGCGAAAAGGCGTACTGCTCAATCAGCAGGTACGGCAAATAGACTTCGGCGCCGAAGAATGCGGCAGAAGCAAGCCCGCGGACCAGGATCACGCTTGGCAGCCCGCGCCCGGCAATGAGCGTGTGCGGCGGCACCAACGGCCGCACGGCCACCAGGGCAACCACGACGGCGGCCACCGCCAGGAGTGCCGGCGCGGCGGGGAGACCGGGAAGCGTGACTTCCCGCGACAGGTTGAGCCCCAGCACGGCAAGCGCCGCCAAAGTGGCCCAGGCAAGGCGGCCAAGGGCCCACGGGGTGGGTGGTTGCCCTGAAGGGACTGACTGTTCCTTGGCGGACGCCATCCCGCGCAGCACCGGCACGATCATCACCAGCGCCGGAATGACCAGGCCCACCACACCCAGGAACACCCAGTGCCAGCTCAACACCTGCGCCACAATTCCGGCTGCGAAGGGCCCCACCAGGGACGGGATCACCCAGGCCGCGGAGAACGCAGCGAAAATCTTGGGGTGCAGCAACCTGGGAAAGATACGGGCCACCAACACGTACAACGCAACGGTCAGCGCACCGCCGCCCAACCCCTGCACCAGCCGGCCCGCCACCAGCAGCGGCATGGAGACGGCGGTGCCCGCGATCAACAGGCCCGCCACGAACAGCGCTACCGACGCATATAGGGGAAAGGCGGGTCCCCGCCGGTCGGACCAGTTTCCTGCCGCCACCATGCCGATGACGCCGGTTGCCAGCGGGCCGGCGAACGCCATGGCGTAAAGGCCTGCACCATTGAGCTCGCGGCTGACCACCGGCATGATGGTGATCACCGCGAGGGATTCGAACGCCGCCAGGAACACCAGCGAGCAAGCACCGATGGTCACCCAGAGGTACGGCCGCTGCAGTATGCCGGCGTGGGGATCGGCGGCTGAAAGGGTTGTCTCGCGCACGCTCCTGGCCCGATCGGTCTTTGGTCTGTCGTGCCAGCATAGCGGCCGGCAGTGGCACGGCAGGCGCTTCCCGCCGGCTCACCCGGCGCTGGCCACCGCCGCGGGGACAATGACCCGTCCGGTGGCCGTGGAGTCCTGGTTCAGCATCCAGCCCACCCGTTTGACCGTACTGAGCATCACCACGCTTTCCACCAGTTCGATCCCGGGAATCCGCTGCTGCAGGGCGAGTTCCGCGTTCATTACATCGGCGAGGGACTGCAGCCACATGATGATCACGAAGTTGGTGCGGCCAGTGGTGGAGGCGCTGAGGCGGACGTTGCGGAGGCCGCGGAGCTCGCCGGCGGCCGCCTCATGCCGCCCCGCCGGTACGTTGGCGAACCACTGGCAGGTTACGGGGTAGCCGGAGAACTTCTGCGCCACTTCGCAGCGGAAGGAGAGCACCCTGCTCGCGAGCACACGGTTCAGCTGGCGCTGCACTGTGGCAGGGTGCCTGCCCAAGGCCCGGGCAATGTCGGCCGCCGTCGCCCGCCCGTCCCTTGCCAGGAAGGGCAGCAGCGCCAGGTGGCTTTCCGGCAAAGGCTCGACGACGGACTCCGGCGGTGCAGATCCTGCCGCTTCCGGCCCGGCCTTGGCCTGCAGCGCGGCAACCTGCGCCCGGTCCAGCACGTTGAGGCGCCAGGCGTAACCGCCGGAGTGCAGCCTGGTGCACAACGACGTCTGGTACTTCAGCAGGCCATCGATGTCCTTCAGCCGGGAGGCCACTGCGGTGGTGAACTCCTCAAGGGACGGGGTGAGGACTGTCAGCATCAGGTCCCGGTTGCTGGCTGCTTCTTCGATCGTGACGATCTCGGGTACGGCAGCCAGGGCCTCCGTCACCTCTTCGCGGCGGTGCATCTCGCAGTCGACGTCGACGAAGGCCAGGCACATCTGCTTTGGGTCGCCCATCAGGTGGGCCGTCACCCATGCGGCACCAGAGCTGCGCACCCGTTCCCACCGCGCTGCCAAGGTGGTGGCGTGCACGCCCAGGATTTCGCCTGCATCCGCCCAGCTCACCCGGGGCGCGATCTCAAGCGCGTTGATGAGGGCGAGGTCCTCCTCGGTCAGTTCCATGGTGTTCATTCTTCCGCGCCGGTGCGTGAAACGAGAACCAGGAGGAGTGCTAATGCATTTTTCGAGCAGTTCCTCCCGTTGTGAAGCAGGTCACGCCACACTGGAAACAGACCATTCTTTGGAGGAGCAGAAATGACCACCACATCCACGGCCAGGGAACTCCAGCCCGAATTGGCCCGGTTCCGCCACGCATTGCACCAGGAGCCGGAAATTGGCCTGGACCTGCCGCGGACGCAGGAAAAGGTCCTTCAGGCGCTGGACGGACTCCCCTACGAAATCACCCTGGGCAAGGAAACGACGTCGGTCACGGCCGTGCTCCGCGGCACCGGCGGCACCTTGGGCGCCGGGGCCGGGCAGGCACAGCAGGCGGGGCAGGGAAAGCAGGCCGCGCCGGCCGTCCTGCTTCGCGCCGACATGGACGCGCTGCCGGTCCAGGAAAAGACCGGAGTGGACTACACCTCCCGGGTGGACGGCGCCATGCACGCCTGCGGCCATGACCTTCATACGGCGATGCTTACCGGTGCCGCCACGCTGCTGGCCGAGAACCGGCACAACCTGGCCGGGGACGTCGTCCTGATGTTCCAGCCCGGAGAGGAAGGGTTTGACGGCGCCAGCTATATGATCCGTGAGGGTGTGCTGGATGCCCCGGGCCGGCGGGTGGACGCCGCGTACGGCATGCACGTGTTTTCCGCCCTGGAACCGCACGGCACCTTCACCACAAAGTCCGGAGTGATGCTCAGTGCCTCCGATGGCCTGGTGGTCACCGTGCTTGGTGCAGGCGGCCATGGTTCGGCCCCGCACGCGGCCAAGGATCCGGTGACTGCGGCCGCCGAGATGGTCACCGCGCTGCAGGTGATGATCACTCGACAATTCAATATGTTCGATCCGGTGGTCCTCTCCGTCGGCGTCCTCCACGCCGGCACCAAGCGGAACGTCATCCCGGAAACCGCGCGGATCGAAGCCACCATACGGACCTTCTCCGAGGCCTCCCGGGAGAAGCTGATGGACTCCATTCCCCGCCTCCTGCAGGGGGTCGCGTCGGCTCATGGCCTTGAGGTCGACGTCGACTACCAGCAGGAGTACCCCCTCACCATCACGGACGAGGACGAGACCCATACCGCCGAGAACGTCATCACGGAGCTGTTCGGTGATTCCCGGCTGTCCCGCTGGGCCACACCCCTCAGCGGCTCGGAGGACTTCTCCAGGGTGCTGGCGGAAGTGCCCGGCACGTTCATCGGGCTCAGCGCCGTCCCCCGCGGCGTGGACCATGCCGCCTCCCCGTTCAACCACTCACCGTACGCAACGTTCGACGACGGCGTGCTGGCCGACGGTGCCGCCCTCTACGCGGAACTCGCCACGCAACGCCTCGCCGCACTTTCCCAGTCCCGCACCAACAACTCCTGATCCACCCTCCCAGGAAGAGAACTGACATGACCACTGTCGCGAACCCGCAGCGCAGCGCGCGCGCAGCAATGCGGAAAACCATCGTTGGTACCGGGATCGGCAACGCCGTGGAGTGGTACGACTGGGCGATCTATGCAACCTTCACCCCCTTCATAGCCAGCCAGTTGTTCAGCAAGGCGGACCCGGCGTCGGCCGTCCTGTCCACGCTGGCCATCTTCGCCGTCGGGTTCGTGGCCCGGCCGTTCGGCGGATTCCTGTTCGGCTGGATCGGTGACCGGGTGGGCCGCAAGACGTCCATGACCCTGGCGGTGGGCCTGGCCTCACTGGGCAGCCTGATGATCGGCGTCGCACCGACGTTCGCGAGCATCGGTGCGTGGGCGTCACTGATGCTGCTGGTGGCCCGGCTGGTACAGGGCCTGGCGCACGGCGGTGAGCTGCCGTCGTCGCAAACGTACCTCTCGGAGATGGCGCCGAAGGAAAAGCGCGGGTTCTGGGCCACCCTGATCTATACATCAGGCACGGTGGGCATCCTGTTCGGCACGCTCCTGGGCGCAGTGCTGAACATGGTGCTCAGCACGGAGGCCATGAACGCGTGGGGCTGGCGCATCCCCTTCCTGATCGGGGCGGTGCTGGGGCTGTACGCACTGATCATGCGGTCCCGGCTGCACGAGACCGCAGCGTTCGAAAGCGAGTCCGTGCGCGAAAAGCGGGCACCGATCTGGCCCCAAATTGTTCGCCACCGCAAGCAGGCCATGCAGGTCATCGGCCTGACCGTGGGCCTCACGGTGATCTACTACATCTGGGGTGTGGTGGCACCGAGCTACGCCACCACCGCACTGAAGATCGACCGCGGTGAGGCCTTGTGGGCCGGCGTCATCGGCAACATTGTGTTCATCGCGGCGCTGCCCTTCTGGGGCAAACTCTCGGACCGCATTGGCCGCAAGAAGGTGCTGTGGTCCGGTGCCATTGGCTCAGCCGTGATGCACTTCCCCATGACCTGGCTGCTGAAGGACTCTGCGTGGCAGCTGGCCGTTGGCATGTCCGTGATGCTGATCTTCATCGCCGCGAGCGCCGCGATTGTGCCGGCCGTGTATGCCGAGCTCTTCCCCACCAGCATCCGTACAGTGGGCGTGGGTGTTCCGTACTCCATCTGCGTGGCGCTCTTCGGCGGCACCGCCCCCTACCTGCAGCAGTGGCTGGGCACGACCCTGCAGCTGCCCGACCTCTTCAACGTCTACGCCGTGCTGCTGCTGGTGGTCAGTGCCTTGTTCGTGTTCACCATCCCGGAGACCAAGGGCAAGGACCTTACCCACTAGTTCCCCCATGTAAGTAGCAGTAAGTGCCGTTATGAACGCTCATAACGACACTTACTGCTACCTAGTTGGGTCCCCGACGAAGCGGTTCCGTCCGGCCCGGTATCCGAAGACCGCCGCGAGCAGGCCCACAACAAGGAACAGGACACCTGCCGCCGTGAAGGATCCCGTCGTTTGGTGCAGCTGGCCCACCATCAGGGTTCCCGTCGACCCGAGTCCGTAGCCCACGCCCTGCATCATCCCGGACAGGTGCGCGGCAGTGTGCCCGTCCCGGGTCCGCAGCATGATCATGGTCAGCGCCACCGCGGTGAGGCTTCCCTGGCCCAAACCCAGCAGACCTGCCCATACCCAGACCAGCTCAAGCGGCCCGAAAATGCTCAGCGCGAAGCCTCCGCCGGTCATCAGCGCCACCACGGTGTTGATGGCCCGCTGGTCCCGGAGCCTCGCCGCGAGGGCCGGGGCGAAGAGCGAGCCGAGCATTTGCAGCACGATGCACACGGACACGATCAGCCCGGCCGTGGCACCGTCCACTCCCCGTTCCCGCAGGATGGGTGCCAGCCAGGCGAACACGCTGAAGGACATCATGGCCTGGAGCACCATAAAGATGGTGACCTGCCACGCAACCGCCGAGCGCCAGACGTTTACCCCCTCTTTCACCGGCTGGTGCCGGACGGGGTGCTGGCGTAACGCCAGCGGCAGGAACAGGAAAAGGACGACGGCGGCGGGCAGCGCCCAGAACCACAGCGCCAGGGTCCACTGGCCCGTCGCCGTGTAGACGGGGTAGGTAAAGCCGGCTCCCAAGGCGGCAGAGGCGCAGATGGCCGTGGTGTAGAGCCCGCCCATGAGGCCCAGCCGGTGCGGGAAGTCCCGCTTGACCAGCCCCGGCAGCAGCACGTTGCAGAGGGCGATTGCGGCGCCACAGGCGGCTGTCCCGGCAAGGAGGGCGGGCAGGTGCACTGGTCCCGGCAGATCTCCGGTTGGAGGCCACGGCAGCGCGGCCGGGCGCAGCAGAAGCCCAGCCGTCAACAAAGCCATGGCTCCCAGCAGCACGCGCTCGGCACCGAACCGGCGGGCCAGCACCGGGGCCAGGGGCGCAAACACACCCAGCAGCGTCACCGGGACAGTGGTCAGCACCACCACCGCCCAACCGGGCAGTGCGGCCTGCGAGGTGACCTCGGGAAGCACCGCCGAGAAGCTGGAGAAGACCGTGCGCAGGTTCAGGCCGATCAGGACCAGGCACAGGCCCAGGTACACCAAGCTTCTCCGGCTTCCCACCACGGTTGGTTCCGGCGCCGGCAACCCATCAATCTCGGCGTCCACCAGGTTGTCGGGGTGGGGCTTCCCCGGCGGCTTGGCGCGCCGGTCCCTCTTCGCCGCAGCACTCGTCGCTTCCGTCACCTGCCCATTCTTTCAGGACGGTTGGCGGGCGGGTTATCCACATAGGACCCCGCACGCTTCCTGCCAGGGCAACTCGCGGCCATAGCTTTGGAAGCATGAACGACACAGAAACGCCCAATCAACCGAAGGAAACTCGTGGACAGCCCGCCGCCAGATGAGGCTGAATCGGCAAACGGGCCAATCCAACCGGAAACACGGGTTGCAGCGGAAGCCCGGAAGGCCCGTTATGAGCGCAAGGCAACTGCGAGCGTTTTATTGGCAGTCCTTGCCCTTGTCAGCATGATTGTTACTGCTCCGTTGGCAATGTTTGCCATGCTTGCCACTTACCCTTCCACCGGGCCGTCCCCAATGCCCTGGGTGGCGCCTTTGGTCTTCTTCAGTCTTCCCCTCCTGTTTGCTTTGCCCTCCCTGGTGTTGGCAATTTCCGTGCTCAGGAACTCCCGGGATCCTTCGCCAGACCGGTCCTCGGCGGCGTTCGCCTTATGCATCGCCGGATTGGTCTTCGTCCTGGCTTTGGGGCCTGCACTGGATCAATTGGGAAACCAATAATTAGATCAGTTCAGCCGCCGGTATTCTGAAGGGGATGAGTGAATCCCCAGAAACCCCCCAGCCGCAGCATGTCCCGAGGCCGGTTACCCCCGGAACCCAGGCTTCCTACGGCACGTACGGCGGCCGGCCCGTCAGCTTCGTCCGCCGCGGTACACGCCTGCAGGGACGCCGGCAGGCGGCGTGGGAACTCCATGCCGAGCGTTGGGCCGTGAACGTCCCCCGGCACGTAGCCAACACATCAGTCCATCCGGACTACACCTTCGACGCCGAGGCGGAGTTCGGCCGTAAGGCGCCGCTCATCGTCGAGATCGGCTCAGGCCTGGGTGACGCCATTTGCCACGCTGCCGAGCAGAACCCGGACAACGACTTCCTCGCCGTGGAGGTCTACACTCCCGGACTGGCAAACACCATCATCAAGATCAACAGCCGCGGACTGAGCAATGTCAGGGTTGTCGAGGCCAACGCACCCGAGGTCTTGGCCACCATGCTCCCGGGGGGTTCGGTCAGCGAGTTGTGGGTCTTCTTTCCCGATCCCTGGCACAAATCCCGCCACCACAAGCGGCGCCTCATCCAACCCGAGTTCGCGGACCTCGCTGCCCGCGCCCTGAAGCCGGGCGGGCTATGGCGGATTGCCACGGACTGGTCCAACTACGCGGTCCATGTCCGCGACGTTCTGGCGGATTCGAAGGACTTTGAAAACCTGCACACCGGCGAGCGCCGCGGACCGGAAAGTCCGCTGACGCAGGTGTGGCAGTCCGGCGTGGAATCTGTGGTGGGCGGCGCCCCGGTCCGTGAAGGCCGCGCACCGGTCAGCACGGAACACACCGGGCCCAACGAAGGTGTGGATGAAACGGGCGGCTGGGCCCCCAGGTTCGAGGGCCGGATCCGGACCAGCTTTGAAAGCAAGGCCCACGAAGCCGGGCGGCTTATTTTTGATCTCTGCTACCGCCGCCGATAATTCCAGGGCTGCCACCTCCGGCCGCTAACCCCGCGCACCATCAGCCCACCTTGAGGGGATGCCACACAGACTGCCGTGTAATCCACATAGTCCTGACGGATCACTGGCCCGCACCATCACCGCGTGGCACGATTGCCCTTATGCGGGGAACGCACCATCCGCGTATCCGCGCCAGCACAAGGGGAACAGCCATCAAAAGAGAATTAAGACAGGCCGCAGATGCGGCTGAGAACGCCACCAACTCCCCCACCCTGGAACTGCTGGCGAGGGCGGGATTTGCGGCGAGCGGCATCCTGCACCTTTTGGTGGGGGCCATCGCGATCCGGCTGGCCATGGGTGGTACGGGCAACGCTGACATCAGTGGTGCCGTGGCTGAACTCGCCACCCAGCCTGCGGGACCTTTCCTGTTGTGGGCCAGCTTCGCCGCCTGCGCAGCCCTCGCGCTGTGGCAGACCAGTGATGCCATCTTCGACTACAACCGGTTGCCCACCAAGGAAAAGGCTGGAAAGAAGGCGAAAGCAGCGGCGCAGGCAGTGGTATTCGCCGGGCTTGCCTTGACGCTGATGTCCTTCGCGATGGGCTCCGGTTCAGGCGGGGACAACCAGCAGGCGGCGAGCGACCTTACCGCCGCCGTGATGAAGGCCCCCGGCGGCGTAGCGCTGCTGGTCCTGCTGGGCGTGGGCATTGCCGTCACGGGCGTGGTGTACGGCATCCGCGGCCTGCGGAAATCGTTCGAAAAGCATCTGGCGATGCCCTCGTCCCCCACCGCACGGACCGCCGCCACGGTGCTGGGTGTAACCGGGTATGTGGCCAAGGGCATTGTGCTGCTGCTGGCCGGGCTGCTCATTGCCATCGCCACGGTGCAGGCGCACCCTGAGGAGTCCACGGGACTGGACGGCGGGCTTCGGGCGCTCCGCGACCAGCCCTTCGGGGTGTACCTCCTGGCAGCAGTAGGTGCAGGGCTGATCTGCTACGGCGCCTACATGATCGTCCGGGCCCGCCTGGCAAAAATGAACCGGTAGCGGCCTGCCGCGGCCGGCTCCCCCCGCAGGAGGGTGCCACTGCGGCCAGGTCCGGGCCATGCCCCGGCCCGTCCCGCCCAGGTATGTGCTGGACTATGGCACGTGCCGGGCTACGGCACGGTGATGACCGCGACGGCGTTCTGGGTGCCGTCCCGCAGTTCCACACTCGAAATGCTCGCCAGCTGGATGGGCGTTGCTCCGGTGACCCTGACCCGGCCGCTCGGAGTGGCAGTCCAGGCACAAGCCCGGTCCTCACCGCCCGCGCGGTCACGCACCCACAGCGACAATGTGCCGTCGGCAGGGAGGCTGCTGCCATTGACCGCGAGCTCGGTTCCCCAGGTCTTCCGTGCCAGGTCGATGCTGAACTGCAGGCCACCTCCCGACTGCACGGAATAGCTCGCGTCCGGCTGCGCCGGCCGGCTGAGGACCGGAGCCACCGCCAATCCCACGGCGAGGCAGGCTGCGGCGACCACCCCCACCAGAGCCGCCCACCGCCGTCGTGCCTTACGACGGCGGCGCGACAGTTCGGCGAGGAGGAACGCCGGGGCCCCGGCTGCAGGGGCGGCGGAAGCACCCGGTCCCGCCGAAACGGCGGTGAGCGCCACCGCCTCCGGCACCGGGAGGGCGTCCAGCAACGCAGGCACTTTCTCCAGCCGGAGAAGCTCGTCCCGGCATTTTGCACACTCCTGCAGGTGCGATCCGAATTTCCGCAAATCCTCGGCGTCCAGTCCGCCCAGAAGATAGGCACCCAGCAAGTAGTGCAGCTCGGCAGCGTTCACCGTTCCACCCCCATCTCGTCCAGGATGGTCCGTAGCGCCCGCACAGCGTAATAGGCGCGGGATTTCACCGTTCCGGTGGGAATATTCAGCTGCACCGCCGCCTCGCTTACGGTAAAGCGGCGGTAGTGCAGGGCCACCAGTACGTCCCGGTGTTCAGTGGTGAGTCGGAGCAGGGCTTCCTCGATCAGTACCCTGTTCAACAGCTCATCTATGCGCTCAACAGCATCGGCGGAGTCGGCGAGTCCGTCGTGAAGGGCCTCTGCCGGGCGGCGCTGTGCCCGGCGGTAGTTGTCGATCATGATGTTCCTGGCCGTCCGGAAAAGATAGCTGCGGAGGCTTCCGGTGACCTCCGGCGCGTGCTGCCAGACGCGGAGCACGGTTTCCTGGACCACGTCCTCGGCCAGCTGCGGATCCCGGGAGGCGCTGAGCACAAAGCGGCGCAGGGCGGGGCCGTGCTCGCGGTAGATGGACTCCACAACGTCCTCGTCAAGCGGCATTCGAAGGACCTCCGTCCCAAGCCTCCTGCACGGCACTTCCGCGCTCCCCGGTTGGTACGACGTCCGCAGCCGGAGTTTGGTTCATTGTGAACCATTCTTCACCCGGATGCGTCGTACTGGTTAGCGTCCGGCGATCCGACGTCGGGCACGAGCCAAGGAGCAAACCTATGAAAAAGCATCTGGGCGCAGGCCTCGCCATCCTGGCCCTGACGGCGGCCCTGACCGGCTGCGGCGGTGGCACCGGAACAACTCCAGCAGCCACCAGCCCCGCTGTCACGGCAGGCTCACCTCTCGCTTCTGCAACCGCGCCCGCTGCCTCTGTTTCTCCGCCCTCAGCAACATCAACTTCAACCGCAGCGGCCGGTGTCGACCTTATGACAGCGTCCTCCAGCGCAGGGGACATTGTGGTGGACGGCAAGGGGATGAGCGTCTACTTCTTCACAAAGGACGTGAAGGATTCCGGAACCAGCGCTTGCACAGGAGGGTGCCTGACCGCGTGGCCCCCGCTCACCACCACTTCTGATACGCCCAAGGTCGAAGGGGTGACCGGGGCCGTGGGAACCATCACGACGCCGGACGGCGCAAAGCAGGTGACCTTGAACGGCATGCCGCTGTACTACTTCGCCAAGGACACCAAGGCCGGTGACATCCTTGGCCAGGGCGTCAACGATGTCTGGTACCTGGCGGATCCCTCCGGCGAAATGATCAAGATGGGAGCTTCCAAATAGCCCTATGGGGACGGTGAGCCGGGTGCCGGCGCCGTCATGGGAGCGGAACTGCCGGCAGCGTCGCGGGCAGCGGAACTTGTGGCGGAACCGGCACTTCCGGCGAGCCGCCGAGGCCATCGGCAATGTGGCCGGGTACAGCGCCTGGCAGGGTTTCTGAAGCGGGGACTTCCCCGGGTTCCCCCGGGGAAGTCCGCTGGCCGTCAGCGGTCTCCGGCGCAACTAAACCGTTCGACGACGGGGCGGCGGTCGGTTGCGCCACTGCGGCGGGGTCCGACGGGATGGAGGTTGGGCTGCCGGATGAAGTGCCGGCAGGTGCTGCACCGGCCGGCATGGTAGGCAAAGGCATCGAGGGCTGTTCGCCCGGGGTGTCTGCAGGTGCTTCGCCGGAACCGGTGATGAAGGAAGTGACAACCTGGTTCAACTGGGTGAACGAGTCACGGATGGATTGGTCTGATGCGGCAGCAACTGCGCCGCCGGCACCCAGCGAGACCGCCACTGACAGGGCGGTAAGGGTGATCCGGCGCTTGGCCCTTCGACGGGCAGCAAGCTCATCAGTGGCAGGTGCAGGCACTTCGACGGCAAGCACTTCGACCGCGGCGGCTTCAGTCGTGCGAGCAGCAGGCTCGACGGCGGAGACGTCGGTCTGCGGGGCTGCTGCAGCAATTGCGTCTTCGGCGAGTTCGGCGTCAACAGGAGGCGCCACGTTGGTGCCTGCCATCAGGGCCAGCAGTTCGGCAGAAGGCTCCGGTGCAGCAGAGCCCAGGGCCCGAAGCTCGAGAAGGACGGGGCGGAGCTGGGTATCGCCGCCCAGGTCCGCCTCCAGCAGCAGCTGGTCGACGGATCCGTTACGGCGGGATCCTGCGGTGTCACTCATGGTTTGCCTGGTTTCTTTTGAGCGTCTGTGCCTTGAGATTTTGAAGGGCCCGGCGCTGGAGCTGCTTGATTGCCCCTTCGCTCTTGCCCATGATGCCGGCCACCTGTTCTATGGACAGGTCGGCCACCACCCGCAGGGCAAGCACTTCCTGGTGTTCGTCACTGAGCCCGTCCAGCAGTGCGGCAGCCGCGCAGTTCAGCTCCACCGCACAGTGTTCTGCGGAGGGGGTGCTCCGGCTGTCCTGCAGAGGGTCGTAGGGAGTCAGCTGGGGCCGGCGTTCCAGCCGCCGGTAGTGGTCCACCATTCGGGCGTGGGCAATATAGAAGATCAATGACTTGGCCCCCTGCAGCCCACCGGTGAGGCCGCCGATCTGCGGGAAGAACGCGAGGAACACGTCCTGGGTCACCGCTTCGGGATCGTCGACGCCGCGTGCTTTGAGGTAGCCCAGCACCGGGCCTGCGAAGGACCGGTAGGCAACGCCGAACACCGCAGCCGGGTCGGCTCCGTCTGCGTCATCGAATATGTCTATTTCTTCTTGGGCCAAAGTGTCTAGCACCGGTGGCTCCTCCATCCCGGAACACGGCCATGCCCATCCCTGTGTAGGGTGCGGTCCTGCGGGTCCTGCTCTTGCTTTCCTGCTGCCTTCCGGCAGGTGTGTCCGGGCTGAATTACGGGCCGGCCTGCCCGGCGGCCGGGACCATTCCTGAAAGGGCGCAATTCCTGGAATCCTGGACTGCCGTACTGCGGGAAACGGAGCGTATGCCGTTTCCCGCAGTACACCCTAGCTAACGCCGCTTAGTGGACTGAAACTGACGGCGCGTCCACAGCTGCGCTGCCGCCGTCGACGGATGCAGCAGGAATCTCGGGAACTGCAGGGACGGCCGGAACTGCAGGCTCGCCGTCGATACCCGGTACAGCGGGGACGGCCGGAACAGCAGGAACCTCGGGACGCTCAACCCCAACAGCGGCGGTACCACCGGCTGCGGTGCCTGCTTCTGCGGCGGCCTCAGCCTCCGCTGCGACGACGGTGCAGAAGCTTTCGATGTTCGTTTCCCCTTGGGCTGCGATGGCCAGCGAGGAGAAGCCTTCGGAAGAAGCGTTCAGGCCACCGTTGGCGAAAGCGGTGCAGAGGCCCAGGGCTGCTGCACCGGCTGCATCAACGGCCGTACCGGCTGCGGCGGATGCGGATGCCTTGGCTGCGACGTCCCGGTCAGAAACGGCGGCCTCCCCTGCGGCGTCTGCGTCTGCGTTTGCGTCTGCGTCGACGGAGGCGTTGGTGGTGGCATCGGCCGCGGCGTCCGCGGTTGCCTTCGTGTCAGCGGCGGCTTCTGCTGCCAACTGCGGAGCCGGTGCGCCGAAGAGGTCGTGGGCGCTCTGCTGCGCTTCGGCCGGGAGAACGCCGGAAACAGCGGCGGCGCCGGTTCCGCCGACGGCAAGGGTGCCGGCTGCCAGTATTCCGGCGGCAACTTTGCTGGTGGCGAGAACGGTGAACAACGACATAAGACACTCCAAAAACGTAGACAACATATGCGATGCAGGTCCGCCTGGCGGACCCATCACCTCCTACATCGCGGCGGACGGCGGAAAGGTTACGGACGACCAAAATCTTTTTTTGCGGTGGTGTCAGCAGCCTCATGGCAACAGGCAGTGGGCAACGGGCAGCGGCCAGCGGCCAGCGGGGTTGAGGGGCGGCGCTACCATCGATGCATGCCTACGATCCCCGAATCCCAGAAGAAGGCCAGCACCTGGCAGTCGATGGTGGACAGCAACAAAGCCCTCCTTCTGCGAAAGACCGGCGAAGACACAACCTACTGGGTTGGGAAGGCCCGCGCCGCCGGCATCCGTAACGACGGCGAACTCCGCACCTGGATGCGCGACGGCTTCGGCGTGACCGGGTACCCCCAATACGCAGTGTCATGGGAGATGTTCGGCTACCCGGAATTTATGCTGCGCGACGCCGACGAGCTGATTGACGGGCAGTACGCCAACCACCCACAACTGAGGCCCATCGCGGATGCCCTGCTGGCATGGGCGTCCGCAACCGACGGTGTGGAGATCCAGATGCGGAAGGGCTACGTATCCCTCCACAGCGCCCGGCGTAAGTTCGCCCAGGTTACGCGGACCACCAACACTGCAGTAGACGTGACGCTCCGGCTTGACGCCCCTGCGGAGGGCCGACTCGAAACGGCCAGGACCCGGTCCGATGACCCCTTCACCCGCAGGGTGCGCCTTACGGCAGCCGACCAGGTGGATGACGAACTTTTTGGCATCCTGGCCGTGGCCCTAAAGCAGAATAGTTAAGCGGCAGAACAGTTAAGCGGCAGAACAGCTGAAGCGGCTGCCGCACGGCGCAGGTGGCCTTGAGGGCAGTGATTTTGTCCCCCTCCAGCAGCTCCACAAACTCGCCGTCGAGCTCCTCCATCCGTAAGGACGGCGTCGGGCGTCTCCCCTAGGTCATCCAGGCCGCCGTCGAGGTAGTGCTCCGGCTCCCCCCAAATTCCCTTCATCAATCTATTGACCCGCCGGCTGCGCCATGAAACCATGATGAGCAGTTGTGATACCGGTATCACAAGGTATCAACAGCAGCTACCACCCAAAACGAAAGGACAGCCCGTGCTCGGCTTCAAAGAAGAGGAATTCCTCGCCCAGACCCGCAGCGCACTCGCGCTGCAGGGACAAATCGAACAGTTCGTGGACGGTATCCAGGAGCGGGGTTTTGACAACCTCTTCCTCATTGGCGCCGGCGGCACCTACGCCGCAATGCTGCCCTACGAGCACTTCATCCGCTCACGGTCCACCCTTCCCGTACGCGCAGCAATCGGCAAGGAGTTGATGCTGACAGGCGACCCGGCGTTCGGCCCCGGATCCATCGCCGTTTTTGCTTCTGTTTCCGGAACAACGGAGGACATCATTGAGGCGATCGACTTCGCCAAGGCCAAAGGCGCCTACACAGTTGGCTTTACCGGCTTCGCCGACAGCCCCTTTGCCAAATCCCTGGATGCCGCACTGATCACCGAACCCAAGACCTGGCCGTTCGACATCCCTCTGCTGCTCCTGTCCACGCGCCTCCTGGCCGCACGGGGGGAGTTTGAGGGGTACGAGGAGTTTGCGGCTGAACTCCAGACCATTCCCGAAGTCCTCCTCGAGGTGGCACGCCAGGCAGAACCAGTGGCGGAAGCGTTTGCAGAACGGAACAAGGACGCGGACTACCACTTCCTTGTCGGCGCGGGCAACCTCTGGGGTTTCACCTATCTGTACTCGATGTGCATCCTCGAGGAGATGCAGTGGCTGCGCACCACGCGGGTGCACGGGGCCGAATTTTTCCATGGCTCCCTGGAACTCATCGAAGAGGACACCAGCCTGGTGCTTTTCCTGGGCGAAGACGAAAGCCGGCCGCTCATGGAACGCGTCGTCAAGTTCGCGGAGAACTACAACAAGAACACCACCATCCTGGACACCAAGGATTATGAGCTGGCCGGAATCAGTGCCCGGTTCCGGGGGCTGCTGGCACCCTTGGTCCTGGACACCGTGGCAGACCGGATCAGCAAGCACCTGGAGCGGGTCCGCAACCACTCGCTTGACCTTCGCCGGTACTACCGCGTCGTTGAGTACTGACAGACACCGCTGCCCGCGCCCCCTGAACCGGGGCGCGGGCGGATTGCCCGGCCGTACGGCCGGAGACACCGCCGTCGAGACAGGATGAGCATGAAAGTCATTGGGTTCGGAGACAACATCGTGGACCGCTTCCTGGACCGGGAAATTATGTATCCGGGTGGAAACTGCGTGAACTTTGCGGTCCTGGCACACCGCCTCGGCCTGGAATCCGCCTACCTGGGCGTCTTCGGTTCCGATCCGCTGGGCGCCTTTGTTCGTTCCGCCATAGCAGCGGAAGGGGTAGACGTCAGCAGATGCCTGATTCGTGAGGGTCCTAACGGCGTTACCGAAATCAAGGTCATTGATGGGGACCGCGTCTTCCTCGGCTGGAACGAAGGAGGCGTCACCATCAGCCAACCGTTCGCACTTGGGCCTGGGGACCTCCACTTCCTGGCAACGGCTGCCTTGGTCCATTCGAGCGTCTACTCCGCCTCCGAAAACCAGCTCCCGTCGGTTCGCGCAGCAGGCCCCCTGGTCAGCTTTGACTATTCCTGGGAACCGGAGCGCCGGACCGACGCCTATCTGCGAAACACCGCCCCATTCGTGGACTTGGCCCTGCTGTCATTGGGGGACGCGCCTTTGGAAGCCGTCGAACGGGAGCTTGCCCGGGTGACGGCGGCAGGCGCCTCGCTCGCCGTTGCCACCAGGGGCGCCGCCGGCGCCGTACTGTACGACGGCGAGCGGTTCCTCACCCAGGCAGCGGCCCCAACGGACGCACAAAGGTTCGCCGATACCATGGGCTGCGGGGACGCGTTTGTCACCGGATTGGCTGTGAGCCTCCTGCGGTCCGGGTGGGCGCGGGACTCCCCGGCAACTCCGGATTCCCTGCGCCCCGCCCTTGCTTTTGCCGCGGAAACGGCTGCCGAGCAGTGCTACGTTGAAGCTGCGTTCGGGTACGGCCGTCCCGTCGCTGCAGCAACTAGGATCTGAACCAGAGCTTGTCCTCATCGGAACCGCGCCAGGGCGATTCCAAGACCAGAAGGGAACCGGATGTCGCCGGATCATCAGCACGGGGGCGCTCCGACCATTTCGGAGGTTGCCGCTGCAGCTGGGGTTGGCAGGGCCACCGTCGCCCGTACCCTGGGCAACTATGGGTCCGTCAGTGATGCCACGCGCGCAAAGGTCCTGCTGGCTGCCGAACGGTTGGGCTACCAGGCCAATACGCTGGCGCGCAGCATGAGTACCGGCATTACCAAGACGCTGGGCATTGTCCTTGCGGACGTGGCAAATCCCTTCTTTTCCGGGGTCCTCAGGGGAATCTCCGAAACGGCCAAACAGGCCGGCTACGATGCCATCATCCTGAGCACGGACGAGAAGCTGGAGCTGGAGCGGGACGCCATCAGGGTCCTGCTGGCCAAACAGGTTGATGGCCTGGTGGTCGCTTCGGCGGCGGGACGGAACGACGACGTCACCCACCTTTCCAGCGCGATGGAACGTGGAATACCGGTGGTCCTCATTGACCGCCTCGTGGACGGCCTGGATACCGACTCGGTGGTCATCGACAACCGGGAGGCCGCCCGCTCCGCCGTCGCGTCCTTGATTGCGAACGGCCACCGCCGGATTGCCTTCGCCTGGGGCCCGGTGACCCTGAGTCCCGCGACCGACCTGCAGCAGATGCACAGCATCCTCGACCAGGCGCTGTGGAGCGACGGCGAACGCCTTCGCGGCTATCTGGATGCCCTGGAAGAAGCCGGGATACCCTTCGATACCGCCCTGGTGACCCACGTCCTGAAGAATGAACGACAGGCAACCAGGGCCATCGGAGGAATGCTCGCTTTGGCCGATCCCCCCACTGCCATCTTCACCACGGAAACCGAGGCAACAGTTGGCGCCCTTCATGCACTACGGACGCACAACCGCCGGATCCTCAAGGACGTATCCCTGATCGGCTTCGACGACAGCCCCTGGGCCGCAGTCATGGAACCACCCCTGACCATGATCCAGCAGCCCATGCGCGAACTGGGCGCCGCAGCGGCACAACAGCTCCTGGTCCGCATCGATGGCGATTCCTCCGCACCGAGGAAACATGTCCTGCCCTCCACCCTTATTGCCCGTTCCTCCGACGGCCCTGCGCCTTCACGCGCTGCCGGCTAAACCTCCGGCAACTATTTCTTCGACGAACCCCTTCCCCCGGGACCGCTAATCATGATTCACTGTGGTACCGGTATCACAGTTTCCCAAAACGCACTTGGAGCAGGTGCCATCCAACGGAGGGCGGCACGCTTCGTCCCGTGGACCACGGCTAATCAGCCACCCGAGCGAAAGTAGAAAACGATGCGGAAAAGCACGCACATGATGACCGCCCTGCTGGCGGGCGCAGCACTTGCTTTGACCGGCTGCGCCGGCGGAAGCGAGCCAGTTGCACAGTTGGACCTGCAGAAAGAGCCCGAATATTCCGGAACCCTCAGTATCCTCACCAAATTCGGCGGCGATCCCCTCGAGCCGTACTTCGAGGACCTGGCCGAGGAGTACAAAAAACTGCACCCGGATGTCACCTTCGAACTCATCCAGGAAACCGACCAGAGCATCAAGGACAAAACCAAGACCCTCACCGCATCCCAGGCCCTGCCTGACATCTACTTCACCTGGGCGGGAAACTGGGCAAACAACTTCATCGACGGTGGCCTCGCCGCGGACCTGACGCAGGCAATCGCCCCGGGCACTGGCTGGGGAAACACTTTCGGCGAGTCGTCACTCAAAGCCTTTGAAAGGGACGGAAAGTACTTTGCCGTTCCCCTGTACAACAACGGAAAATTCATGGGCTACAACGAAAAGGTTTTTAAGGAGTTGGGCCTCAATCCGCCGTCCACCTTCGAGGAATTGATTTCCTCCTGCTCGGTGCTCAAGGGCGCCGGCTACGAGCCTATTGCCTTTGGCAACAAGGACGGCTGGCCAGGCCTGCACTACCTGCAGCAGTTGTTCGCCTATGAGGTGCCGACTGACACGCTCGAAGCGGATTTCAACCCCCAGACGGCGAAACTCGACGACCCGGGCTACCTCCGGGCCATGGAACAGTTCACCGAACTGATCAAGGAATGCACCGGCAGCGGAAAAGACTCAAACGGTGTCCTCTACACCACCGCCCAGCAGGCACTGGCCACAGGTACCGCCGGGATGTACTACCAGGAGGTCCTCGAATTCGACACCACGGCCTCTGAGGGATCACAGCTCAAGAACGACGGCCTGGGCATCTTCAAGCTGCCCGCCTCAGCCACGGCAAAGGGCGACACAAAGGCCATCGAAGGTTCTCCGGAGGGATACCTGATCAACCCCAAGTCGGAAAACGCGGCACTGGCAGTTGACTTCATGAAGTTCGCCACCAGCAAGGAGAACGCCACGAAGCTTTCATCACCGCCGTACGGTCAGCCCAGCGCAGTCAAGGACGTGGTCTCGGAACAGAACTCGAGCGGACCGGTCGTTGAAGGCATCAAGCAGGTGAATGAAGCCTCCGAGGCCATCATCTGGCTGGACTCAGTGACGGTTCCGGAGGTGGCCGATGCCTGGCTGGCCGGCGGCGAAGCCCTTGTTGCCGGAACCCAGTCGCCGCAGCAGGTCCTTGACGCTGTGCGTTCCGCTTCCAACGCAGCCAAGTAGCAGATCTGCCATGACAGTTTCGAACGCGATCCGGAGGCCCGCGCCTTCGGCCTCCGGATCCGGCACCAAAGGCCTCCCCGACGGCCGGCAGGCAGCCAGGAGCAGGGCACGCCAGTGGCGCAATATGGTGTGGGTCCTGCCTGCGGTACTGCTGCTGTGTGCCTTCTGCTACCTGCCCCTCGTCCAGAATCTGGGCTTCAGCCTTCTGAAGTGGGACATCTACAGCGGACGCCAGACCTTCGTTGGTGCCGATAACTACCTCAAGATGGTCAATGACCCGATCTTCTGGAAGTCACTGCTCAACAACACCCTTTATGCCGGAATCTCCATCATCTTCCAGGTGTTCGGAGCACTGGTTTTGGCAGCCCTCGTGGAAGGACTGCCCAGTCCGCGCTGGCGGGGTGCCCTCCGGGCGATCTACTTCGTCCCCTCGGCAATATCCCTCACGGTGGCAGGGCTCCTGTTCTATTTCATCTATGAGCCGCGGATGGGGATCCTCAACGCCGCGCTTGAGACCGTGGGGCTTGGAAGCTTCGCACAAGCCTGGCTTGGCCAGGAAAACACCGCGATCTTCGGCATCATCGCCATGAGCCAGTGGCAGGGTTTCGGCTACTGCACCCTGCTCTTCGCCGTGGCGCTGCAACGTATTCCTTCCGAGCTTTTCGAAGCGGCGTCAATCGACGGCGTCGGGCCCGTCCGCCGGTTCTTCTCCATTTCCCTGCCCCTTGTCCGTGAGATGAGCAGCCTGATGATGATCGTGACAGTGTCGGGGGCGTTCCAGGTTTTCAATGAGGTGATGGTTATGACCACAGGCGGCCCCAACAATTCCAGCCAGGTCCTTGGCACCTGGCTCTACCGCAGCGGTTTCGTCCGCAACGATTTCGGGTATGCCGCGGCCATTGCCACCGCTGTTTTCGTCATCACCCTGGTCCTCGCGGTACTCCAGCTCCGGCTGGCCAAGCGCAGGAGGGTGGAATGGTGACGCGCACTTCAGTACTGATGATCCTGGGACGGGTCTTTGTCCAGGCCTTCCTGGTGGCCCTGGCCATCGTTGTGATCTACCCCCTGCTGTGGATGCTGCTGAACGGCGTGAAGTCGAATTCGGAACTGTTCGCCAATCCGTTTGCGCTTCCCGAAACCTGGCGGTGGGAAAACTATGTGACCGCCTGGAACCGGGGTGTCGGCGACTACCTCACCACAAGCGTCCTCGTCACCGTGGCGTCCACCGTCGCCACAGTGCTGATCAGTGCCTGGGCAGCCTACGGCCTGACCAGGGTCAAGATCCCGTTCAACCGGACCATCCTGATACTGATCCTGGCCGGCCTGATGCTGGCGCCGACCGTGGCCCTGATTCCCCTCGTGAAGATGTTCCAGGCCCTGGGCCTCTACAACAGCTTTTGGGCGCTGTTGATTCTTTACACCGCGTTCCGCGTTCCCTTCACCACCTTCCTGATCCGTGCCTACATGCTGGATTTACCCCTCGAGGTAGACGAGGCCGCGGCTGTGGACGGGGCCTCCAAGGCACGCGCGTTCTGGCAGGTCATTCTTCCGATGTGCCGTCCGATCATCATCTCCACCATCCTGCTGAACGTTCTTTTCACGTGGAATGAATACCTTTTCGCCATGATTTTCACGAGCGGCGGGGCGCTTCAGACGCTGCCGGTGGGGCTTACCAACCTCATGGCCAAACATGGCACGGACTACCCCGTGGTCTTCGCCGGAATGGCCATCGCCGCCGTTCCTGTGATCGTGCTTTTCTTTGCTGGCCAGCGGTACTTCATCCGCGGCCTGGCTGATGGTGTGGGGAAGTGACGATGGGCAGCCTGGACCGGGACCAGATCTGCGGCTCCAATTTTGCCTACCAGCACCACACCCTTGAACGTTGCCTCAACGACATGGCGGAACTGGGGCGCCGGAAGGTGGAGCTGTGGGGCGTTGCGCCCCACCTGCACATCCCGAACGCGGACAGGAACGAGGTCAGGAAAGTTCTGAAGCTGCTCCGTGAGCGTGAGCTTTCTGTGGCATGCCTAACGCCTGAGCAGGTTGCCTACCCCGTCAACATCGCGTCGGGCGCGGACTGGCTGCGGGAGGGCAGCCTGCAGCTTTTCCTCCGCGCAGCCGAAATAAGCAGTGACCTGGAATCCCCACTGTTGTTCCTCACCTCCGGCCGCGGCTATGAGGACGAGCCGCTGGAGCCAGCCTGGGAGCGCAGCGTCCTTGCCCTGCAGGCGATTACCGAACGGGCCTCAGAAATGGGCGTCTCCTGCGTACTGGAACCGCTGCAGCGGGTCGAATCGAATCTGGTCACCGATCTGCCGTCACTGAAACGCATGGTGGACGACGTCGGCCATCCTGACCTCGGGGTAGTGATCGACACCGTGGCATTGGCAGTGGCAGGAGATGCGATCAGTGACTACGGCAAGACCTTCGGCGCGAAGGTACGCCATGTACACCTGGTCGACGGCTCCCCCGCCGGTCACATGGCCTGGGGAGATGGCACTCTGGACCTGGCGGAGATCCTGCGTGAATTTGGGCAGCAGGAGTACAGGGGATCGTTCACCTTCGAACTTTTCGGTGACGGCTCGTACTCCATCGATCCCCGGGCCGCCTTCCAGAAGTGCCTCGACGCCTTCGGGGACTGTGTCCCGCAGCGTTAATACATTTCCCCTAGTTGAACCCAATGCCACCGCTGCCGGGCCGGGCACCAACGGATCCCCGCTTAACCAGCGTTGCAGTGAATTCAGGTGTGGCAGCCGGCGCTTTCCTGCCTTGGATCTTGCTGATGAGGGCCTCGGCGGCCGCAACACCCATCTCGTAGACAGGCTGGGCAATGACCGTCAGCGGAGGGGCGGTGAGGCGGGTCCAGGCGAAGTCGTCGTACATCAGGAACGAGACATCGCCTGGAATCGAGAGACCCAGGTCCTGGATGGCCTCGACCACACTGAGGCCGATCAGCCCGTCGGACGCGATGATCGCCGTGGCAGGATCAGGCTGCTGCAGCAGCTCACGGGTGATCTTCTTGATGGATTCCGGGCCGCCTGCGTTGAGGCGGACCAGGTCCTCCGGTTGGGGAAGCCCCGCTTCTTCGAAGGCGCGCTTCATGCCCTCCCGGCGGTCGGAGATCTGCGAGGAATCCAGGGGCAGACCGGCAAAGTAAGGCTCATCCGTCCGGATGGTGGAAATGAAGGCGACCCGGCGGTGCCCTTCCTGGATCAGGTAGCTGGTGGATTCATGGGAAATCCCTTCCATCTCCACCGCCACCGTCTCCACATCCAGCCCGGGCACCTTGCGGTCGAGGAGTACCAGCGGCCGCCCGGACTTGTGCACACCTTCCAGGTGCCGGGTATCAACCGACGACGCCGGAGCGACGATCAGGCCATCAACACGCTTGTCCAGCAACACCTTCACTGCATCCACTTCGGCCGCGGTGTCCTCATCGGTGTTGACCAGGATGACGTTGAAGCCGCTTTTCTTGGCAGTGTCCGTGATTCCCCTGGTGGCGAGGCCAAAGTGCGGATTTTCGATGTCACCCACCACCACGCCGATGGTGTTCGATTTCCCGGTGTTCATGCTCCGCGCAAGTTCGTTGGGCCGGTAATTCAGCTCTTCCGCTGCGGCCAGCACGCGCTCCCTTACATCATCACTGACTGCACCGTAATTGCCCAGGGCACGTGCCGCCTGGGCTTTGGATACCTGTGCGGCCTTGGCGACGTCGGCCACTGTGACGTCGCGCCGCCGTGAAGCGTCAGTACTCATCTCGGCCTTTCATTCGGGGCGCTGACGCCCTTGGGGCTGGGGCTACATATTCAAGTAATCAATGTGAGCCCGGTCTCAAGTCTACGCACTGCGTCCGGCTCGGCAAGCGGTACCAAAAAACAGGCTGCGGCGTGCTGCAGTTCAGCGCAGGCGCACGCCACCGCCGTTGCTGTCCCACCGGCCTCGCGCCCGGCCATGCCTTCCACCCTCGAAGAAACGGCGGCACGCCCTCCCCCGTGGGCGAACTAAGATGGATCAGATAACCAACCACCGGCCCCGGCCCCGCCGCGGCCTGCTGAAAGTAGCGCGCACCATGCCATCCCAACCGGACGAGAGTGCGGCACTGGCAATACAGACCCCCGCCATCAACGACCGGTCCCTGGCGGCCGGGCTGGCCTATGCCATGGGAAGCCGCGTCTCCGGAATCTCGTTCGACGCCGCCACCGGCCTCATGCTGGGAAAGGTCCGCGGCGGCGCTGACCTGCCGTATTCCACCACAGCCAAGCTGGTCCGCAAGGGGGGCGGCTGGAGCTGCACCGTGGGCGTGTGCAGCTGCCCGGTCCGGAAGGACTGCAAGCACGTGGCGGCACTGCTCTTCGCGGCAGAGGACAACCCCGCCACCCGTGTCCAGCTGCTGTCACCGGCCACCGCCACCCAGGTATCGCGCGAACCATCCGGTGCCGTTTCCGACTGGGAACGCGCCCTCAGCCCGCTGATCTCCCAGCCCGGTGCCGCTCCTTCGAGCAACGGCGTCCCCCTGGCGCTCCAGTTCGAGATCGAGGAACCTGCGCCGCACTTCTCCTACACAGGACGCCGCGATCCGCTCCGCAGCGTCCGCCAGCTCAAGGCGCGCCCGGTGATCATGGGTGCCAAGGGCAAGTGGATCCGCGGCGACGTCTCCTGGAACACCCTGAACTACCTGAATTTTCGCCGCGAGTGCAACGAGTCGCATGTGGAGTGGATGCAGGAGTTCCTGGCTGGGCACTCCGCCGCGGCCAGCCGCATGCACAACTCCTCGGGCCTCTGGCTGGGCCTGAACACCTACTCGGGAAAAAACCTCTGGGGCCTGCTGGGCGACGCCCGGAAGATCGGCCTGGCACTGGTCCACTCGCGCGGCACCGAGCCGGTGCGGCTCGCGGAGTCCCCCGCCGCCGTCGGCCTTAACCTGAGCCGTTACGGCTCCCCTGTTACTGACCCTTCCGCTGCGGATCCGGGCACCACCGCCACCCGTCAAACGTCCGACGGCGGGCTGGAGCTTGCGCCCAGGGTCACCGTTGAGGGGGTGGAGGTGGACCCGGCGTCGATCGGGACCATCGGCCGCCCGGCGCACGGAATTTTTGTCACGTCCGACGGCGGGCCGCTGGCGCCGGGATCCTTGCCGGGCGAAGCCTTGCCCGGCGTAGGCGAGGCTCCCGCCGGCGACGCGGTCATCACGCTGGCGCCACTGGAAAGCGGCCTGAGCGAGGAGCTGCTGTCATTTGTGACTGCCGGCAGCACGCTGCACATTCCTGCCAAGGACGAGTCCCGCTTCCTCACCGGCTTCTACCCCAAACTCAAGCAAACGGCCCGGGTCACTGCCCGCGACGAGTCCGTTGAGCTCCCCACCCTGGCTGTTCCCACACTCTCCCTGCTGGCGAACTACGGCGCGGACCACCGGGTGCGGCTGCACTGGGAATGGCACTACAAGACCGGAAACCTGGTCACCGCCCAGCCGCTGTGGCGCCACCCCGGCGACCATGGCTACCGCGACGACACCGCCGAAGCCCGGATCCTTGAGAGCATCGGCCAGCCGTGGGACGTGGTGCCCGCACTGGGTGAATCCGCCACCGGCGGCTGGGGCACTCCCCGGCTCGCGGCATCCGTGGAGCTGAAGGGCCTGGACACGCTCGCGTTTACCGAGGAAGTGTTGCCGCGCCTGCGTCAGGCCCCCGACGTCGACGTGGACACCGTGGGCGACATCGCCGACTACCGCGAGGCTGAGGAAGCGCCGGTGGTTTCCATCTCCACCAAAGCCACTGAGCAGCGCGACTGGTTTGACCTCGGCATCCAGATCTCCCTCGAGGGCCAGCCGGTGTCCTTCGCCGCGGTGTTCTCCGCGCTTGCCGCAGGGCAAACCAGGATGCTGCTGCCCAGCGGCGCCTACTTCTCCCTGGACCTGCCCGAACTGCACCAGCTGCGGGCGCTGATCGAGGAAGCCCGCTCCCTGCAGGACAACAAGGACGCGCCCCTGCAGATCAGCCGCTTCCAGGCAGGACTGTGGGACGAGCTGGCCCAGCTGGGGATCGTGGACGAGCAGGCTGCGGCCTGGCGCTCGGCTGTTGGCGGCCTGCTCGAGGGCGGCGTGGACGGCCTGCCGCTGCCCGCCACCCTGAACGCGGAGCTGCGCCCCTACCAGCTGGAGGGCTTCAACTGGCTCACCTTCCTGTACCGGCACAGCCTTGGCGGGATCCTTGCGGATGACATGGGCCTGGGCAAGACTGTGCAGGCCCTCGCCCTGATGTGCGCGGCAAAGGAACTGGCTCTGGCCGGTGCTGGAAGCAGCACCGCGTCCGACGGCGCCGGCCCCGCCGGAAATAGCCCCGCCGAGGCTGGCGCAGCAGCAGGCCAGCCCGACGCCGTCGCTCCCTTTTTGGTGGTTGCCCCCACCAGCGTTGTGGGCAACTGGGCCCTGGAAGCGGCGCGGTTCGCTCCCGGTTTGAAGGTCCAGGCCGTCGGTGAGACGTTCGGAAAGAGCGGGCAGGACGTGGCTGCGGCACTGGCCGGGGCCGACATCGTGATCACCTCCTACGCCCTGTTCCGCATCGACTACGACGCCTACGCCTCACGCGAGTGGTCCGGCCTAGTGCTGGACGAGGCCCAGTTTGTGAAAAACCACCAGTCCAAGGCGTACCAGTGCGCCCGCAAACTGCCGGCGGCCTTCAAACTCGCCATCACGGGCACACCGCTGGAAAACAACCTCATGGAATTCTGGGCGCTGACGTCCATCGTTGCCCCGGGGCTGTTTTCCAGTCCCAAGCGTTTCGCCGAGTACTACCAGAAGCCGGTGGAGAAAAACGGCGACAAGGGGCAACTGGACAAGCTCCGCCGTCGGGTCCGTCCGCTGATGATGCGCCGTACCAAGGACCAGGTCATCAAGGACCTCCCGCCGAAGCAGGAGCAGATCCTGGAAGTGGTGTTGAACCCCCGGCACCAGAAGGTGTACCAGACCCACCTGCAGCGCGAACGGCAGAAGATCCTGGGGCTGATCGAGGATGTCAACAAGAACCGCTTCACCATCTTCCAGTCGCTGACCCTGCTGCGGCAGCTCAGCCTCGACGCCTCGCTGGTGGATCCCGCGCTGTCGTCGGTCCGCTCGAGCAAGCTGGACGTGCTGTTCGAGCAGCTTGAGGACCTGGTGGCGGAAGGCCACCGGGCCCTGATCTTCAGCCAGTTCACCGGGTTCCTGGGGAAGGTCCGGGAGCGGCTGGACGAGGAGAAGATCGAGTACTGCTACCTCGACGGCGGCACCCGCAACCGTGCCGACGTGGTCAGCGAGTTCAAGAACGGCAGCGCGCCGGTGTTCCTGATTTCGCTGAAGGCCGGCGGGTTTGGGTTGAACCTCACCGAGGCCGATTACGTGTTCCTGCTGGATCCCTGGTGGAACCCGGCTTCCGAGGCGCAGGCGGTGGACCGCACCCACCGGATCGGGCAAGCGCGGAACGTGATGGTTTACCGGCTCGTCGCCAAGGACACCATCGAGGAGAAGGTCATGGCGCTCAAGGCCCGCAAGTCGCAGTTGTTCGCCGACGTGATGGAAGGCGACGCCCTGGCCGGTGGCGCCATTACCGCCGAAGACCTGGCAGGGCTGTTCCAGGAGTAGCGCCAGGAGATTTGCCGAGCGCTGTGGCGTTAGCGCTTCATCCCCTACCGCATATGCTGGACACGACGTGAAGATTACAACGTTGGAGAAGCGTGTGCCACAACAGCAAATAAACGCCCTCACGCCCCTGCGTGCGGACGCCTTTACGACTCCTTACCGCGACCCCGTCTGGGACGGGCCCACCGACCCGGTCCTGGTTCCGGACCACCTCACCGGCGAGTGGGTGCTGTTCTACACCCAGCGGCGTGCCACGGCACCGGGGCTGACCGGCGTCGAGTGGGTGCATGGCACGGGGATCGGTGTTGCGAGGTCCTCCGACGGCGGACGGAACTGGACGTACCAAGGCACCGTGGAGGGACTGGTCCCTCCGGAAACGGAACTGCCCGCTACTCTCTGGGCTCCCGACGTCGTACGCATCGGTGACCAGTGGATCATGTACCTGACGGTGCTTGGCGGAGTGCGGACGGACTGGACCGGCACAGCTTCCATCGTCCAGTTCGCCAGCCGCGATCTGGAGACCTGGGAGTACCTTGGCGCAGTCGATCTGGATTCCCCGCGGGTCATTGACGCCGCCGTCGCCGTTTGCGGAGACGGCCGGTACCGCCTCTGGTACAAGGACGAAGCCCGCGGCTCCAACACGTACAGCGCCGTCAGCGACAGGCCGCAGGACCCGTCGTCGTGGGTCCTTGAAGGACTCACCATCCCCGGCCGCCCGCATGAAGGGCCGAAGGTTTTCCAGCTCGAGGGAACCTACTGGATGATCGTTGACGAATGGCGCGGCCAGGTCATCTACCGCTCGGAAAACGCGGCTGGCCACTGGATCCGGCAGGAACACCTGGGCGGGCTCATCCTGACGCAACCGGAGCACGTGGACGGAAGGCCCGTCGTCGGACGCCATGCGGACGTGGTTCCGCTAGCAGCCTGGGAAGACGGGACGGAACGCGCCCTGCTGGTCTACTTCACCCACCCGCATTGGGGCGGCGAAGACATCGACACCATGGCACCTGACCCCAGGACCCGCCTCAGCCACGTCCGGGCGGCTGTCCTGGAAGTCAGTGGCGGCAACCTGGTCTGTACCGAGCCCTGACTCCAGGAATCCTTTGGGCCATGACAAAGGGCCAAACCCTGGAACTATAAGCCGGCTGCTGCCGG
The DNA here is from genome assembly GCF_054792695.1 of Arthrobacter sp. Z1-9. Classification (NCBI taxonomy): domain Bacteria; kingdom Bacillati; phylum Actinomycetota; class Actinomycetes; order Micrococcales; family Micrococcaceae; genus Arthrobacter; species Arthrobacter sp. Z1-9. The sequence continues at coordinate 3,932,005 of NZ_CP096456.1, forward strand.
CACCGGTCCAGGGTTTGGCCCTCTGCCTGACTCGTATTCCGGGCGCTCCACCCGGAAATCCTCAATACCCGCTAGGTTCGCTGCGGGGAACCGAGCTCCACCGGATCTTCGTCCGTCAGGTACGCCAGCTCGGAGTGGGCGGCGAGGTCGATGCCCCGCATCTCGTCCTCCGGATGGATGCGCAGGCCGATTGTCTTGTCCAGGATCTTCGCCAGGACCCAGGTGACGCCGAAAGAGTACGCCAGCACAGTGACGGTTGCGAGGGCCTGGACGCCCAGGAGTTCAACGCCGCCGCCATAGAACAGTCCGTTGACGGCGTTGGGTGCGGCGTCGGTGGCAAACAGGCCGATCAGCAGGGTGCCGAGGATGCCGCCCACCAGGTGGACGCCTACGACGTCGAGCGAATCGTCGTAGCCCAGGCGGAACTTCAGTTCGATGGCCAGGGAGCAGACGGCCCCGGCAATGGCGCCGATGGCCACGGCGCCGAGGGGGCTGACTGCACCGCAGGCGGGCGTGATGGCGACCAGTGCCGAGATCAGGCCGGACGCGGCGCCCATGCTTGAGGCTGCCCCACGGCGGAAACGCTCAACGAGTGCCCAGGCGAGGAGGCCCGCCGCGGCAGCAACAGCAGTGTTGAGGAAAACCACCGACGCCGACTGGCCGGCAGAGAGCGCGGAGCCGGCGTTGAACCCGAACCAGCCCACCCACAGCAGCCCGGCGCCGATAAGCACCAGCGGCCGGCTGTGTGGCTTTGCGTGTTCCACTTTGGGCCAGCCGGAGCTCTTGCCCAGGACGAGCGCCAAAGCCAGGGCAGCGGCCCCGGCGTTCATGTGAACAGCGGTGCCACCGGCGAAGTCGATGGCCTTGATGCCGCTCGCGATCCAGCCGCCGGTGACGCTGCCGTCAGCGGAGGAGAAGGCGAACACCCAGTGCGCGATGGGGAAGTAGACGATGGTGGCCCAAATGCCCGCGAACAGCATCCAGGCGCCGAACTTCATCCGCCCGGCTGCTGCCCCGGCAACCAGGGCAGTGGTGACGCAGGCGAAGAACAGCTGGAACGCGGCGAAGAGGGCCACGGGGATGGAAGCGTCCTCATCTGCGGCGAGCAGCTGCCCCATACCAGGGAACTCGGTGACGTCCCCGATGAGCCCCAGGCCGCCCACCGAGTTCCCAAAGGCCAGTGAGTAACCAAAGAGCGCCCAGAGGACGGCCACCAGGCTGGCTCCGCCGAAGCACATCATCATCATGTTCAAAATGCGGCGCGACCCCACCATTCCCCCGTAAAACAAGGCAAGGGCGGGGATCATCATACAAACCAGCGCGGAACTGGCCAGAATCCAAGCGACATTTCCCGAATCCATGGGAAACCCCTTTCGTGATGCGAAGAGAGAACGGAAATCGCCCGTTGGAGCCACTCCGGAGGAGGGACGCGGAGTCAGTACCACGTTCATCGGAGGGCAGCTATTGCCGTCTAATTCCAACTGTATGGCCGCCGTTGTGGGGTGGGTTTCCGGTGTGTTAAATGATGGTTTCGTTCATCCACCCGCGAGTTTCAGGCGTCACGCTGATTCCAGGTGGCACGAGGCACGGGGCCGGGGGCAAGGAGGCCCGGGCGGAACTACTTGGCGGAGACGGCCAGGAACTTGATGGGCAGGTCGAGCAGCTCCAGGGGGCCATGCGGGCCCTCGCCGTCCAGCAGCAGCGAATCCCCCGGTTCCATGGCGTACTCGTAGGAACCGTGGCCGTACACCATTTTCCCGGACAGCATGTAGATGAATTCCGTTCCCGGGTGCTGGAACAGGGGAAAGACATCCGAGGCATCGGTCAGCGTCACCAGGGTGGGTTCCAGCGCGTCCGTCCGGCCCTTGAGGGTTCCCAGGACCCGGTACTCGTGGCCGTGCTGGGTGCCGCTCCGGACGGTCAGGCTCCCCTCGCCGCTTTTCGTGAACGTAGCATCCCTGTCCGTGTCTGCGCCCCGGAACAGCGCGGTGACGGGGATCTTGAGGCCGTCGGACAGCCTCTGCAGCGTGGTGAGTGAACAGGAGGTGGTGGCCGTTTCGATCCTTGAGATCATGGCCTTGGACAGGCCAGTACGGGCAGCAAGCTCCGCGGAGGACAGACCGCTGGCGGTGCGGTAGTGCCGGACCTGCCGGGCAATGACCTGCTCCAGTTTCCCCGGAACGGCTGCCTCGTCCGGCGATTCACCGGCGCTGGTTCCGGCTCCCGAGGGCGTTCCGACGGCGGCGCTCACCTGGGCATCGTCCGCTGCGGCGTCCCCCGGGTCCGTTCCCTCCGGCGCATGATTGGTCATAGGAGCCATCATAGGTGCGGCCGCTTCGGCTGCCGCGGGCCGTCCGGCCCGTGAAGCGACGACGCCGTAGCCCGCGGCCTATCCGACAACCCGCGCCTCGCCCAGCAGCCCGGCCAGCGAGTCCGCGAGCGCCACGGCGCCCGTCTCCGCGTCCCAGTCCTCCACCAGCTCATCGGGCGAGTGCGAGACGCCGGTGGGGTTGCGGACAAACAGCATCGCAGTGGGGATCCGGGAACTAAGGACGCCGGCGTCGTGCCCTGCCCCGGTGTCCAGGACAGGCGCAGCCGGCAGAAGGGCCTGCAGCCGGTCCCGCAGCCCGCCGTCGAAATGCACAGTAGGGCTGAGAGATTCCATGGCGAGGCTGGACGTGCACCCCTCTTCTGCTGCCATCAGCTGGGCGTTCAGCCCGATGGCTTCCACCAGCGCGGCCGTGACGGAGTCGTCCGGGTGCCTGACGTCAATCCACAGATCCACCCGGGAGGCGATCACGTTGGTCCCCCCTGGTACCGGCTGCAGCCGGCCCACGGTGGCCCTGGCGTCACGGTACTTCCGCGCCGTGTCCCGGATTCCCACCATGACCTTGGCCGCCGCGATCATGGGGTCCTTGCGGTGCTTCATCAGGGTGGTGCCGGCGTGGTTTCCCTCGCCGGAAATGGTCAGTTTCCACCGGCCGTGGCCCAGGATCGAGGACCCGATGCCCACTGGCTCGTGCAGATCAATCAGTCCCCGGCCCTGCTCGACATGCAGTTCGACGAAGAGGCCGAGCTGCTGGAGGGTTTTGTAATCCGCGCCGATCAGCCGGGGGTCCTGGCCGTTCGCCGCGGCGACGTCGGCGTAGGTGTTGCCGTCCGGGTCCTTGAGCCGGCGCGCCTTGTCCGGGTCAAGCTCCCCGGTGAGAAGGCGGGAACCGAGGCACGCCACCCCAAAACGCGAGCCTTCCTCTTCGGGGAAGACGGCAATGGCAAGGGGCCGCCGGGGCCGGAACCGGCGGGCTTTCAGGAGGTCGACGGCGATCAGCGCCGATGCGATCCCCAGCGGCCCGTCGTACCCACCGCCGCCGGGGACGGAGTCGAGGTGGCTGCCGGTGACCACGGCGTCCTTCCGGATGCCGGTAGCGGTGTCCCACCAGGCCCAGATGATTCCGTTGTTGTCAGTGTGGACGTCCAGTCCCCGCCGGCCCGCCTGCTCGACAAACCAGCTGCGCAGCTCCGTTTCGGCGCCGGAGAACACCGGCCGCGAGTAGCCTCCGCGGGTCCGGTCCCTTCCGACGCCGGAAATTTCCCCCAGCAGGCTGCTCACCGAGGCCGCTGCAGGCTCTGTGGCGGCGGGCACGGCAGGGGTTCTCTGGAGCGCCAGGGTGGCGGGAGGCAGCGAAGCGGTCACGGAAATTCCTTAGTCGGGTTGGTGCGTGGAGGGTGTGTTCAGCGGCTGCCGGCAGATACCGTCGCCGACCGGAAGCGTTCCGGGACGGTGGCGGTGCCGGTGGCCAGGTCCGCGGCCCACTGGCCGATGAGCGGCGCGAACTTGGCGCCGTGTCCCGAGCAGGGCGACACGACCGTGAGGTTGCCGATGCGGTCGATGAGGAAATCTTCATGGGGCGTGTTGGTGAAGAGACAGGTGGTTTCGGCGTACGGTTCGGGGTCCAGTCCGGGGAGGTAACGCTGCACGTAGTCCACCACCCGACGGCGGTTGGCCGGGTCCACTTCACCGGTTTGCTTCGCCGCGGAAGGTATAAGCCTGCCGCCGTTGTACTCCGCTACCTTCTGGCCCGCAAAGCCCGCGTCCCGTCCGCCGGGAAGCCCGTAGGCCTGAATGTCCCCGGCTTTATGGATGAACGTAGGCCACTGGCTGGCACTTTCCGGATCCCGGTACTTGAAGTGGAACGCCTGCTCCTGCCGGACGGTGATCTCCGGAAGCCCGGCCACGAAGCCCGACGGAAGGGACAGCTGCCCCAGCAGTTCGGGCAGCCAGCCGCCCGCGCTGATGACCACGTTTCCGGCGTCGACCGTTTCCCCGGTGCCGGAGTGCAGACGGTAACCTGCGCGCGTTCGCTCCACGCGGTTCAGCTCCCAGCCGGTCAGCAATACGGCGCCCTTCTCGACGGCGAGGGCCACCATGGCGTTGACAGCACTTTCGGCGTCGATAACTCCGGCGCCGGGATGCCACAGGACCTCGGTGTCAAAGGCGATCTGCGGCCAACGTGCCCGGGCTTCGGAAGCGGACAGGAGTTCGTGCTCGATGCCTTCGCCGGAAAGCACGGATGCCAGCAGCCGGGGGTTGCGGTCCGGGCCGTAGTCCACGGCGCCGAAAGGAGTGATCAGGTCAGTACCGCTGGCCAGGGCGAGCCCGTCCCACAGCTTTTTGGATTCCAGCACTGCCCGTGTGTAGAAGGCGTCCGGATAGGCATAGCGGAAGATCCTGGCGGAGCCGTGGGAACTGCCGTCGTGCGCGGCCGGGGTGCTGCGTTCCAGGAGGCTGACCTGGTGGCCCCGAGCCGCGAGCTGCCAGGCAGTGGCGGCGCCGGCCAGCCCGGCGCCCACCACCACATAGTCCGACGGATCCGAAAGAGGGTCAGGCATCAGAAGCTTCCCTGGCCCGCGCCCGGAATCCAACTGGTGCCCGCCAGCGGCACCCGGGCCATGGCCGAGGCTTCGATGGTCAGCGCCACCAGGTCTTCGGGTTCCAGGTTGTGCAGGTGCGATTTTCCGCAGGCCCGGGCAATGGTCTGGGCCTCCATCGTCAGCACGCGGAGGTAGTTGGCCAGGCGCTTGCCCGCAGCTACCGGGTCCAGCCTGGAAGAGAGCTCCGGGTCCTGGGTGGTGATCCCGGCGGGGTCGCGGCCGTCCTGGAAGTCGTCGTAGAACCCGGCGGCGGAGCCCAGCGCGGAGTATTCGGCGGCGTAGCGGGGATCGTTGTCCCCGAGGGCGATCAGCGCGGCCGTGCCGATGGCCACCGCGTCCGCGCCCAGTGCCATGGCCTTGGCGACGTCGGCTCCGGTGCGGATGCCGCCGGAGACGATGAGCTGGACCTTCCGGTGCACACCGAGTTCCTGCAGTGCCTGGACGGCCTGCGGGATCGCGGCGAGGGTGGGGATGCCGACGTTTTCGATGAACACCTGCTGTGTAGCGGCGGTGCCTCCCTGCATGCCGTCCACCACGACGACGTCGGCGCCGGACTTCACCGCCAGGGCCGTGTCGTAGTACGGGCGGGAGGCGCCGATCTTGACATAGATGGGCGTTTTCCAGTCGGTGATTTCGCGCAGTTCGCCGATCTTGATTTCCAGGTCGTCCGGGCCGGTCCAGTCCGGGTGGCGGCTGGCGGAGCGCTGGTCGATGCCCACCGGGAGGGTGCGCATCCCGGCGACACGTTCGGTGATCTTCTGGCCCAGCAGCATTCCGCCGCCGCCGGGCTTGGCACCCTGGCCCAGCACGATCTCGATCGCGTCCGCCTTGCGCAGGTCATCGGGGTTCATGCCGTAGCGGGAGGGAAGGTACTGGTACACGAGGTGCTTGGACTGGCCGCGCTCCTCGGGCGTCATGCCGCCGTCGCCCGTGGTGGTGGAGGTGCCCACTTCGGAGGCGCCGCGGCCCAGCGCCTCCTTGGCGTTGGCGGACAGGGCACCGAAGCTCATGCCGGCGATGGTTACCGGGGTCTGCAGGTGCAGCGGGCGGGTGGCGTGCCGGTCGCCGAGGACGACGTCGGTATCGCACTTTTCGCGGTAGCCCTCCAGCGGGTAGCGGGACATGGAGGCGCCGAGGAAGAGCAGGTCATCGAAGTGCGGAACCTTGCGTTTGGCGCCCCAGCCGCGGATGTCGTAGATGCCGGTGGCGGCGGCGCGTTGGATGTCGGCGATGGTGGCGCGGTCGAAGGTGGCGGACTCGCGCAGGCCCAATTCGGCGATGTTTTGGGGCGCGGCGTTCTGCGCGGGCGCTTCAGTGGGGACCGGTACGGAGGTGATGGTCATGGGTGGCTCCTAGTACGACGTCGAGTTGTCGACGTGGAAGTGGTAGAGGTTCCGGGCTGAGCCGTAGCGCTTGAAATCGGCAGGGTTGTCCGTCCGGCCGGCGGCGGCCAGCAGCTCGGCGAGTTCGGCACGATGCTCTTCGCGCAGCGGCTTTTCGATGCAGTCGGCGCCGAGGGAGGCCACCGTGCCCTTGACGTAGATGCGCGCCTCGTAGATGGAGTCGCCAAGGGCGTCCCCGGCGTCGCCGCAGACCACCAGCCGTCCTGCCTGGGCCATAAAGGCGGACATGTGGCCGATGTTGCCGCCCACCACAATGTCCACGCCCTTCATCGAGATGCCGCAGCGGGCTCCGGCGTTGCCGTCGATGACCACCAGGCCGCCGTGGCCGGTCGCCGCGGCGGACTGGGAGGCGTCGCCGGTGACGTGGACCCTGCCGGACATGATGTTTTCGGCGAGCCCGACGCCGGCATTGCCGTTGATGGTCACGTCGCCTTTTTGGTGCATCCCGGCTGCGTAATATCCGGCGTGGCCTTCGATTGTCACCTTGATGTCCGCGTCAATGCCGACGGCCAGGCTGTGCTTGCCGCCGGGGTTGGTGACAGTCCAGGGCTGCCCGTCAATGGCGTTGTGGATGGCCTGGTTGAGTTCCCGGACGGTGTTGGCGGCCAGGTCAACAGTGGTTTCCGTAAGCGCGTCAACGGTGGGGGCTTCGGGGGCTGTCAGAGTGACCATGTGTAGACCTTTCCGGGTTCCGGTTCAAAGATGCGGGCGTTGTTGATGCCGGGCAGGCCGGCCAGGGCACGGTATTCGGAGGCCATGGCCACGTAGTCGTCGGTTTCGGCGATGATGGCCGGCTTGCAGGCGATGGGATCGCGGACCACGGCCATGCTGTCCGCCGTGGTGACCACCAAGGTGTAGAAGCCGTCCAGGACCTTGCCCAGGTTCACCAGCGCTTCCTCCAGGGTGTCGCCCTGCTTCAGCCGGGAGGCTACGTAGCGGGCGCCCACTTCGGTGTCGTTCTCGGAGTCGAACACCACCCCTTCGCGTTTCAGGTCGCGACGCACTGTGGCGTGGTTGGAGAAGGAGCCGTTGTGGACCAGGCACAGGTCGTCGGCTACGGAAAACGGGTGTGAGCCGCCGGCGGTGACCGCAGATTCGGTCGCCATCCGGGTGTGGGACAGCCCTTGGCTTCCGGCCATCGCCTCAAGTCCGTGCTCGGCGGCGATCTCCATGGGATGGCCCACGCTCTTCATGACCGCCACGTGCTCGCCGCGTCCGATGATGGTGGCGGTGGGCACGGTTTCGCTGACTGCTTTCACCAGCAGGTCGGTCCCGACGGCGGCGCTCACCAGGGTGGTATCGCCCACCACCTGCACGGCTGCTGCCGCGTCGGCTGGAAGCAGGGCCGCGACGCCTGCGGTGATGGCCGCCGTCGTCATTCCCTGGCTTCTGCCCAGGAGGCTAAGCGTGGACGTTCCCTCCTTCACCAGTCCGGGGGTGTTGTAGACGGCGAGGCCGGCGGAATCCGGACCGCGGTCAACAATCTGGCAGAGCATGGAGGACAGCAGGCTGCCCATCCGGGGATGCAGCGAGGGGTTGCGCAGCTGCAGCGCGGCGATTCCGCACATGGTGGTCCTTTACGTGGTATCGGGGTTGGAAGTAGTGGTCAGATGGACGCTGAGTCAGATGGACGTCAAATACGCGCGGATTTCCCAGTCGCTGACCTGGTTGTGCCAGCTCAGGAATTCCTCTTCCTTGGCGTCCGCGTAGTACGTGCCGATTGCCGCGTCCCCGCTGAGGCTGGCCAGGATCACGGGGTCCTTCCGCAGCGCTTCCACCGCATGGAGCAGCGTGGCCGGCAGGAAGTGCGCGTCCGGTTTGGACTCCCCCGGGCCCGACGGCAGACCGGGGTCGCGCGACTTCTCCACACCGTCCAGCCCGGCAGCGATGGCGGTGGCGATGGCCAGGTAGGGGTTGGCGGAACCGTCACCGGACCGGAGTTCGATCCGCTTGTTGTCCGGGACCCGGATCATGTGGGTGCGGTCGTTGCCGCCGAAGGAGGCCTTCCGTGGCGACCAGGTGGCGCCCGAGGAGCTGGTGGTGGCGCCCGTGCGCTTGTAGGAGTTAACTGTTGGGGCAAGGAACGCCTGGAGTGCTGGTGCGTGGTCCAGGATGCCGGCGATGAATGAATAGGCGAGGCTGGAGATCCCAAGGCCGCGGCCGTCGTCGTCCGCTTTGTTCTGGTTGGCCGGAAACAGCGCTTCGGTTCCGGACCAGAGGGACAGGTGGAAGTGCAGGCCGGTGCCGGTGCGGTCCGTGAAGGGCTTCGGCATAAACGTGGCGGTCATGCCGCGCTGTTCGGCCAGGATGTTCAGGATGTAGCGGAGGGTGACAACCCGGTCCGCCGTGGTGAGCGCATCCGCGTAGTTGAAATTCTGCTCGAACTGGCCGGCGGCGTCCTCGTGGTCGTTGGCGTAGTTGCCCCAACCCAGGCCGTTCATCGCCTCCGAAATGGAGGTGAGGTGGTCATACATGCGGGTGACGCCGCGAGCGTCGTAGCAGGGGCGGGGCGAATCGTCCCGGTCATCGGCGGTACTCAGCGTCCCGTCGTCGTTCTTTTTCACCAGGAAGTACTCCACCTCCGCCCCCACCTTGGCCTGCATCCCCTTTTCGGCGAGCTGGGCCAGGGTGTTCTTGAGGATCACCCGCGGAGCGTACGGCCAGGGCTTGCCGTCAACGTGCGGGTCGCAGTGGATGATGGCCAGGCCCTCCTTGATGAAGGGAACCGGGGTGAAGGATGCGAGATCAGGAACGGCGATCAGGTCCGGGTCCTGCGGCTGCTGACCCATCAGGCCAGCGGCATAACCGGCGAAACCCATGGCCCCGTTTTCGAGCTCGTCGGCGGCTTCCACCGGGACCAGCTTCGCGCACGGCTTGCCGGTCATGTCCACAAAGGTCGCAAGGAGGAAGCGGACGTCGTGGGCTTTTGCGATGTCCCGCAGGCTGATGGTGGGGCTTTCGGGCCGGGGTACAGCTTGCTGGTCCTGGGCCAATGCCGGGGTGGTTACAGCAGGGGTTGCGACACTCGTCATCGGAACGTTCCTGTCAGTTCGTGTTAGCTACTAGTAAACCTTGTTGCATAACAGTAGTCAGACCAACATTTCCGGCGTTACACCGAACTGTTAATTACTTGTTTCGTGGACGTGGAAAACCCTCTAGCGCTGGGCCCCGATGATTTAAGCCGCAGTTCCAAGTCCCGTGAGTGGCAGGCAGCTATGCTGTTGAAACCCGCCGCGGCAGCGTACGGCGTGGACACGCCAGCTTCGAATCCTTCCCCCGCCTCCCAGAGATAAGGAAGATCAGTGAACAAGGACCAGCCCTCAGCGCAGGGCGCCGCTTCCCCTGAGAACCGACCTGCACAAGAACTGAGGGTGGGCGTCGTCGGCATTGGCTGGGCGGGACAGCAGCACCTCAAGGCCTACGATGCGCTGCCAGGCGTCCGCATCGTGTCGCTGGCAGGAATGGAACAGGACCTGCGCGAGTCACTGCAGGCTGAATACTCCATTCCGCATGCCTTCGCGGAGTGGGAAGAGATGCTGGAGCATGGCGGCCTGGACGCCGTCAGCGTGGCAGTGCCAACCTTCCTGCACGCACCCATCGCCGTGGCCGCCCTGGAACGTGGAATCCATGTACTGAGCGAGAAGCCCATCGCGCGCAACGCCGTCGAAGGCCAGGCCATGGTGGACGCGGCCCGCAAAGCCGGACGCGTCCTGGACGTCGCGTTCAACCACCGCCGCCGCGGGGACATCCAGGCTCTGAAGGGTGTCATTGACGACGGCGGGCTGGGCCGGCCGTACTACGCCAAGGCATCCTGGCTGCGCCGCTCCGGCATCCCGACACTGGGCAGCTGGTTCACCAACCCTGAGCTCGCAGGCGGCGGGCCGCTGGCGGACATCGGCGTCCACGCGCTCGATTACGCGCTGCACCTTCTCGGCGAGCCCAAAGTGGTGGCCGTTTCCGCCGCCACCCACTCGGAGCTGGGCCCGCAGGGGCGGGGCGGCGGCAGCGAGTACTCAGCACTGGCCTCCAGCCACGCGTTTGAGGTGGAAGACTTCGCGTCCGCATTCCTCCGGCTTGAAGGCGGCGGGACCCTACTGATCGAGGCGAGCTGGGCCACCTACCGGGAAACGGACGACCTGCTGGACTTCACGGTCTACGGGACGGACGGCGGCGCCGAACTGAAGGTGCAGGGCGCCCCATTTCCGCCCGTCGGCCAGCTTCGGGTGTTCACGGAAAAGGACGGCGAGAGCGCCGATTACGTGCCGCCGGCATTGCCGGGCCGCGCGCACGACGGCGTGGTGGAAGATTTCGTTACGGCGGTGCGCGGCGGCAAGGATGTCTGGGGCGAGCACGATGGATCCCTGGCCCTTTACCGGGCACAGATTATCGACGCGTGCTATCAGTCCGCGCGGGAGCAAAAGGAGGTTCGTCTCTAATGAACGGCAAACTGAGGATCCGGGTCTGGAACGAGGGCGTCCATGAAGCCATCAACGAGCCGTCCCATATCGGGGAGATCTACCCTGACGGCATCCACGGCGCCATCGCCGCAGGGCTCCGCTCCTACTACCCCGAGGCAGAGATCACAACGGCGGTCCTGGCCACCGACGACGAACACGGCCTTGACGAGGAGGTTCTTGCGGAGACGGACGTCCTGCTCTGGTGGGGACACATGGCCCATCACGAGGTGAGCGACGCCGTCGTCGAACGCGTCCACCGCCACGTCCTGGGCGGGATGGGGCTGATCGTGCTCCATTCGGGGCACTTCGCGAAGGTCTTCACCAAGCTGCTGGGCACCAGCTGCTCGCTTGCGTGGCGGAACGACGGCGAGCGCGAGCTGGTATGGACCGTCAAGCCCTCGCACCCCATTGCCGAAGGCGTGGACAGCCCGATCGTTATCCCCGAGCAGGAGATGTACGGCGAGCTGTTCGACATCCCGGACCCGGACGACCTGATCTTCATCAGCTCCTTCGCCGGCGGCGAAGTATTCCGATCCGGCGTCACGTTCACCCGGGGCAAGGGCCGCATCTTTTATTTCAGCCCCGGCGACCAGGAATACCCCGTGTACCACCACCCGCAGATCCAGCGGGTCCTGGCCAACGGTGTGCGCTGGGCCGCCCAGCCGGAGCTGCACCGTTCGATGCCGGAAGTGACCAACCCTGCGCGGGACTGGTTCAGCGGGACGTAGCGCCTGCCCAACCAGGTAGCGCCAGGTGTCGTTTTGGGCCGCCGAAACGACACCTGGCGCTACCTACATGGGCTGACGAAGGTGCCGGAGCCGCGCCACCAGGGTGGCGGCGAGCAGGGCGGTGGCAAGTTCCAGGCCAATCACCAGCAGCAGTTGGGTGTTCCCGGTCGCCTGTGCAGCGGACGACGCCGGCCTGCCGCCGTGGGCGTGTCCGGCACCTCCCGCGCCGAGCAGCAGCACCGTGTGCAAGGCGACCATCAACAGCGCCGAAAGAGTCACCTGATGCAGGGCGCCCACCCGGCTGTGCCGCCAGATATGGACACTGCACGGCACACAGACCGCCGCCATCGCCACCATCAGAACGCCCAGCCAGACACCGTGGTGGCCGGCGGCGGCCACCCACAGGTGCGCAACGCAGGACACGGCGGTGACCACCGCGGCCAGCCGGGGATGCAGGACCGAACCGCCGGCACGGACGCAGCCGGCCGCCGTCGTACGCTTCCCCGCCCCAGCAGGGCCCGGGCCAGCAGGGCCCGGTCCAGCCGCACCCGAGCAGGACGCCGCACCTGCCGCGAGGTTAGTGGCAGCAGCCACCGGTGGTTTCCTCACGATGGCAGGAGGCAGCCTGCTGGTTCGGGTTGGCAGGCACATCCAGCACAGGGCTGCGGTCGAAGAACCCCTCGGGCCGTAGCTTGAAGCCCACGGTGTCCACGGGCATGATGGGCCAGTCCTCCACCCGCGGGAAGTGGGTGAGGCCGAAGGTGTGCCACACCACGATGTCCTGGCTGTCGATGTCACGGTCCTGCGCCACATAGGCGGGCAACCCTGCTCCGCCGGAGTGCTGGTTGACGAAGTCGCCGGTGGGGTAGCGCTCGTCCTCGGCGTAGCGGGTGATCCACAGGTCCTTGGTGGCGAAGGCTGCGCGCCTGGCAATGGAGGAGCCCGGGTCCGCCAGCAGGGTGGGCTGGTTCTGCGAGTGCAGCTTGTACCCCACGGGCTCGCCCAGCCGGTTGCGGGATTCGGGGTTGGAGATGATCCAGGTCCTGCCGGCGCGGGTGTCTGCTTCCCGGACCGCTTCCGATTCTCGCGCCAGCAGGGTCCGCTTGCGCGAGAACGCGTTGCCGCGTTCGTTGCCGGGGCCCATGGCCTGCCGGACGACGTCTTCTTCTTCCACGCGGTTGGTGAATCCATCGATGGCCATGTCCAGCCGGGCGCTGAACAGGTGCTGGTGGAAGGGCGCGCCCAGTCCGGGGGCGAGCTGGGAGATGTTGTCCGAGCCGCCCTCCGGGAACGCCGAGGTGAAGACGACGCCGGTGGCCTTGGCTTCGAACTCGATGGTGCCGTCCAAATACAGGTACCAGTAGAAGCCGTAATCGTAGTTGCCGATGGTGGTGAAGAAGGAGATCACCAGGCGGCGGTTGCGGCGGGTGTAGTTGATCCCGGTCCAGAGGTCCGAGTGCTTGGAGAGGATGCCCCAGTCCTCCTCGTGCATGCAGATGCCGTTGCGGATTTCGCGCGGGTTGCCGAAGGCGTCCGAGATGACGGGGCTGAGGTAGGTGATGTCGCCCAGGCAGTCGCAGCCCAGCTCCAGGGAGTTGGCGTATTGGCCCACCAGGTATTCGCCGGTGTCAAAGTAGTTCTGCCAGGACCGGATGGGCGACGGGTCGCCATAAGGAACCACCATCTCGGCGATCGAGGCGCGGTTGATGATGGGCCGCCTGCGGCCGCCGTCGCGGAAGGCGAGGTTGTGCAGGACCACGCCTTCGCGGACATCAAAGCCGACGTCAACGCTCCACTTTTCCCACTCCACGTGGTTGCCGCCGGTGACGGTAAAGCTGGGCCCTTCGGGCTGCGTGATGCTGATGGGCTTTTGGGTGGTGCGGAGCGGCCCCGTCAGTTCCGGATCGGTGTAGTTGCCGTGCTCGGCCGGAATGGGCATCACGCCGAGGTCGATGACCTGCGTAACTTCCTTGTTCACCACATCCACGTAGGCCACCAGCCCGTCCACAGGGTGTGCCCAGGCACTGTCCTCGGGGAAGTCCTGCACAAAGGCCAGGCCACGGAGGATCCGGCACCCCTTTTCGTCGGCGTACTCAAACACCCCGGCGGACAGCGGGGCCACCCGGACGGTGGCCACGTCGAGGTTCCGGGCGGCAAGAGCGTCCAGCCAGCGCTGATCGGTAGCCAGCAGCGCTTCCACCACCTCGAACTCCTCCTCGAGGACGGGAAGTTCGCCGGTAACGGCGGTATCCAGAACGACGGCGGATTCCACCTTTTGGTGCGTGAGGGAAACGATGGCGTCGGTTGGCGCAGCCCCGGAGACGTCGTGGATAAAGATGCGGAAGCGCCGGTCCTGCGGCTGGTTGAGGCCCTCTTCAAGCCTCGCCGCCGGAACTGGGTCCAACAGGCCCAGGTAGGCAATGCGGTGCTGCGGCTCCAAAAGGCCTTCGGACTGCAGGATGGAGCGGACTTCAAGGATCTCCGCGGCACTGGCGAGGCTGAATGCTGATGCGGTGTCTACGGGTGCAAGCGTCATGGATGAAACCTTTGATCGGACCACTGTTCGGGTCACCGGTTTATTTTCTATAGGTGTAGAGAATAAGCTCTACGTAAGATGGCTCACAAGGGTTTGGGCAAAAGTGATTTTCGGGGAGCAGCTGCGGTGCCAAAGATTGTTGACCATAACGAGCGGCGCCTGGAGCTGGTGGATGCCACCTGGCGGATCATCGCCCGGAACGGACTCGAAGGCGCCACCATGCGCGAAATCGCCATGGAGGCAGGCTTCGCCAACGGCGCCCTGAAGCCTTACTTTCCCACCAAGGACACGTTGCTGGAATTCGCCTTCAGCCACGTGTTCAACCGGACCAACCAGCGGATCACCCAGGTCACCGCGGGGCAGACCGGCCTGGCAGCGCTGCGGGCCTTTTGCCTTGAGGTGCTGCCCCTCGATGAGGAGCGCATCAACGAGGCAAGGATTGTGATCCCCTTCTGGCAGAAAGCCGTCAACGATCCCCAAAAGGCCGCGATCCACCAGCAGTCCATGGACGAGTGGCTCACCACCATCCGGCGCTACCTCAAAGAGGCGCGGGACGCCGGCGACGTCAGTACCGCCGTCGACGACAATGCCCTGGCAGGCCAGCTCCTGAATATGCTGCTCGGCGCCCAGATTGAAGCCGCCCTCGCTCCGGCCGGACGGACGGGCTTTGGACACGACCGCCAACTGGAGGGCTACCTGGCCCTGCTGACCCAACCGACTGCCCGATGAACGCAGCGATGAATACTGAGAGTGCCGACGCGCCGATACCCGCCGCCGTCGATACGCCCGAAATCCTGGTGGACGTCGACATCCTGGACCGGAACATCGCACGGATGGCCCAGGCCGTGAAGGCAAAAGGGCTCGCCCTGCGCCCGCATGCCAAGACCCACAAGATACCGGAGATCGCGGCACGGCAACTCGCGGCGGGGGCAGTGGGGCTGACCGTGGCCACCATCGGTGAGGCGGAGGTGTTCGCCGCGTCCGGGGTGCAGGACCTCTTCATCGCCTACCCCCTTTTGCTGTCACCGCAGAAGGCGGACCGGCTGCGTCGGCTGGCCGCAATAGCGAAGATTTCGGTGGGCGTGGACTCCCAAGCCGGTGCGGCCGCACTGGGCGCAGGCCTGCGCGATGCGGCCGGAAGCGTCGGAGTGCTGGTGGAGATTGACAGCGGCCACCACCGCAGCGGCGTCCGGCCGGAAGGGGCAGCAGCCGTTGCACGGGCAGCGTCAGAAGCCGGACTCCAGGTTGCAGGGGTTTTCACCTTTCCCGGCCACAGCTATGCGCCCGGGATGCCGGTGGAGGCGGCGGCGCAGGAACAAGAGGCCCTGCACCAGGCAGCAGAAACACTGAGCGCGGCAGGCTTCGAGGCAGCCGTGCGAAGCGGAGGATCCACCCCGACGGCACTCCTCACCGAGGGCTCGTCTGCCACCGAAGTCCGGCCCGGCGTCTACGTGTTCGGCGATGCCCAGCAGCTGGAACTGGGCCGCTGCACGCTTGACGACATCGCCTTAACGGTTGCGGCAACGGTCGTCAGCCACCACAGCACCGCTCCCGGCGCCCCGCCGCGGTTTATCCTCGATGCCGGAAGCAAGATCCTGGGCAGCGACCGGCCGGCCTGGGCCAGCGGATTCGGGCGGCTGATGGACCACCCGGATGCGAGGATCACGGCACTGTCCGAGCATCACGCCACGGTGGAATGGCACGGGGACGGCACGCCACCGCCCGTTGGCACGAAGCTGCGGGTCATTCCCAACCACGTCTGCCTTGCGATGAACCTCGTGGATGACGTGGCGGTGGTCAGCCAGGGCAAGCTCGTGGACCGCTGGGGCGTGGCCGCCAGGGGGAAGAACAAATAACCGGCCGACGGCCGACTGGGAATTCTTTTTTCGCCAAGTGTTGAAAAAAGATCCCGGCCAGGGCTAGTCTCTTAGGACTGTGTTCCACGACACAGTTCTTGGGGAATGCCAGATGGCCGTCCGTCGACAGGAACATCCATGCCAGCAGCGACAGCAGCCGCCAGCCAGCACGTCACCACCAGCGTTGCCCGGACCTTTAACGACTGGCGGCACCTCGTGGCCGACTCCTTCGTGCCGCTCACGGCCCTCACCTCGGACGTGGAGGGCTTCCGCGGACAGCTGCGCTCGCGGGTCCTGGACCGGATGTCCATCGTGGAAGTCACTGCCACCTCCCACGAGGTCCACCGTACGCCCGCACTGATTGCCCAGGCAGGAGAGCGCTACTTCAAACTCAACCTCCAGCTTGAGGGCACCGGCCTCCTGATCCAGGACAACCGGGAGGCACTTCTCGAGCCCGGCGACCTGGCCATCTACGACACCAACCGCCCCTACACCCTGGCCTTTGCGGAACAGGCCCGGATGATGGTGGTGATGTTTCCCTGCGACGCCCTTACCCTGCCCACGGATTACGTCGGCCAGCTCGCCGCCGTAAGGATGGCCGGCGGCACTGGCCTGAGCGGGATCGTGGGGCAGTTCATCCGGCAGCTCTCCGAAAACCTTGACGTCCTGGGCGGTCCCAGTGGTTCCCGACTGGCCACCAATGCCCTGGACCTGGTGTCCACCATGCTGCACGCTGAGATGGACATTGCGCCGGACCGGATGAAACCGCAGGCCCTGCTGGCCGTGTCCGTACGCGAGTACATCGAGGCCAACCTGTCCGATCCGTTGCTGTCCCCGGCGAGCATCGCGGCTGCCCACTTCATTTCCACCAGGCACCTGCACAACGTCTTCCACGAGTCCGGCACCACCGTCGCCAGCTGGATCCGGAGCCAGCGCCTTGACGGCGCACGCCGCGACCTGCGCGATCCGCTGCATGCCGGGAAGTCGGTGGGCACAGTGGCCGCCCGCTGGGGATTCCTCGATGCGGCCCACTTCAGCCGCACCTTCCGCGACGCCTTCGGCCTGTCCCCCACCGACTGGCGCCGCCAGGCCTGAGCCCAGACCGGCGGACACTGATGCCCGACGCCGGGTGCCGGCTTAGATCAGACCCTGCGCGAGCATGGCGTCGGCCACCTTGACGAAGCCCCCGATGTTGGCGCCGAGGACGTAGTCCCCGGGTGCACCGTACTCCTCGGCCGTGGCGGCACACACGCCATGGATGCCCACCATGATGTCCGTGAGCCGCTGCTCCGTATGTACGAAGGACCAGGAATCGCGGCTGGCATTCTGCTGCATCTCCAGGGCCGAGGTGGCTACTCCACCGGCGTTCGCTGCCTTGCCGGGTGCGAACAGGACGCCCGACCGCTGGAAGACCGAGACGGCGTCGGGAGTGCTAGGCATATTGGCGCCCTCACCCACGGCGAGCAGGCCGCCCCGCACCAGGGCCGCGGCAGCATCGCCGTCGAGCTCGTTTTGCGTTGCACACGGCAGCGCCACAGTAGCGCCGGCATCCCAGACGGAGCCGCCGTCAACGTACGTCGCGCCCGGCTTGCGGACGCCATACTCCTTGAGCCGGGCGCGCTCCACCTCCTTGATCTGGCGCAGGAGCGGAACGTCGACCCCGGCTTCGTCAATGACGTAGCCCGAGGAGTCCGAGCAGGCAACCACCGTGGCGCCCAGCGCCTGGGCTTTCGCGATGGCGTTGATGGCCACATTGCCGGAGCCGGAGACCACCACGCGCTGCCCGTCGAAGGAGAGTCCGCGGGTTTTGAGCATCTCATTGGTGAAGATGACCGTGCCGAACCCGGTTGCCTCCGGCCGCACCAGGGACCCACCCCAGGAGATGCCCTTGCCGGTGAGGACGCCGGATTCGTAGCGGTTGGTGATGCGCTTGTACTGGCCGAAGAGGTAGCCGATTTCGCGTCCGCCCACGCCGATGTCGCCGGCCGGGACATCGGTGTACTCGCCGATGTGGCGGTAGAGCTCGGTCATAAAGGACTGGCAGAAACGCATCACCTCCGCATCGCTGCGGCCGCGCGGGTCGAAGTCGGAGCCGCCCTTGCCGCCGCCGATGGGCATGCCGGTCAGTGCGTTTTTGAAGATCTGCTCAAAGCCGAGGAATTTGACGATGCCCAGGTTCACCGAGGGGTGGAACCTCAGTCCGCCCTTGTAGGGGCCCAGCGCGGAGTTGAATTCCACCCGGAAGCCGCGGTTGATCTGCACCCGGCCGCGGTCGTCGGTCCAGGGGACGCGGAAGATGATTTGCCGCTCCGGTTCGCAGAGCCGTTCAAGGATGGCCGCTTCTAGGAACTCCGGATGGCGGTCGTGGACCGGGCCGAGGCTTTCGAAGACCTCCGTGATGGCCTGGTGGAATTCCGCTTCACCGGGGTTTCTGGCCAGGACTGTATCCCTGATGGCCTCCAGCCGAGCATCCATTGGTTTTTCCTTACGTGGCCGGGCAAGGGACGGCCCACGAGGAGGCGGCACTGTCCCAAAGGTTTACGTTTCAACTTATCCGATTACGACTATGAACTGTTAGGCGGGCCTCGCCGCTTCAGCTAATCTCCGTATTGTGACAGCAAAATTTCACCTTATGAAATCCGTCCCTGCTACACCTTTGCGCTGTGGGGTGGCGTGATGCCGTACATCTGCCTCCTCCTTTCCGGAGCCGCACTGCTGGTCAACGGCCTGGCCACACTGGGGCACCTGCCCCGCCGCGACGCAGCCGTGCTGAGTCTGGCGGTGGGCATCGTCCAACTGGTGCTCGGCGTCGTCGTCCTGTCCCCGGGCACCTCCACAGCCGGCGCGCTGACCGCCGCGGGCATGTTCCTGTTCGGCCTGACGTACGTCTATGTGGGCCTGGACTGCCTGCTGGACCTCGGCTCGAAGGGCCTGGGGTGGTTCTGCGGCATGGTGGCCTTTGTTGGGCTGCTCCTGGCGGCGGCGTGGCTTGCCGAAGATCCCGCTCTGGCCGTTCTCTGGCTGTGCTGGTCCGTGCTGTGGGCGCTCTTGTTTGCCTCGATGGCGTTGGGGTTGACGCGGGTGGACCTGTTCACGGGCTGGGCCCTGGTGCTCACCAGCCAGGCCACCGCCACCGTCCCTGCTTTCCTGGGGCTGGCCGGGCTGTGGCCTCGCAGCCCTCCGCACGCCGCCGCTGCAGCTGTCCTGCTGGCTGGGTTGTTCGTCGCTGCCGGCATCCTGGCGCGCCGGACCATGGCCGCACGTGGAGCGGCCCGGTCCAATGCGGCTGCACCGGACCAGGCCGTCCCTGGAGCACTCGCCGATGCCGGCGAGGAAGTTGCGCGCTAGGCGGCATGCCCCAGAGTGCCAAACCGCTGCCGCCGTTCAATCCGGAACTCCACCAGGACACCGGCGGCGAACATCACCGGGACAGCCACCAGCAGGGCCGCGGCCGTCTCTGCGCTGCCGCCAATCAGAGCGGTGAAGTTGCTGACCACCAGGGACAGCACCCACGCCAGCAGCAGCGTAGCGAGGGCGGGCGCCAGGCGGGTCTGCCAGATCTGGCCTTCCAGGCGTTCGCGCCGGAAGAATCCCACCACGGCTACTGAGCAGAGAATGTACAGCACCAGGAGTGCAGCAACAGCGAGTCCGCTGAACCAGGAAAACAGGGTCAGGATGGGATCCAGCCCCAGCAAGGCGAAGGGAACCACCAGCACGACGGCGGTGGCTGTCTGGATCCGGGCGGCTGCGGCGGGGGCACGGTGGCGGTTGGTCCTGGCCAGGACGGCGGGCATGGAGCCTTGGAGTGCCAGGGAGTGGAGGTACCGGTTGATGCCGTTGTGGAAGGCGATAATGCCGGCCAGCAGGGACGTCACCAGCAGGATGCCCGTGGCAACGCCGGCCCACGGACCGAAGAGTTCCACCATGGGAGCCAGCACGAAGCTTGTGGAGTCGCCCGATTCAAGGGCTGCGCCGGCAGCGTCCATGACCTGGCCCGGACCGTAGTAGCTCACCAGCATCCAGGAGATAAAGGAGAAGAAGACGGCGATCACGGCCACTGAAAGGTAGGTGGCCCGCGCTACAGTGCGGTGCGCATCCTTGGCCTCCGCCGAATAGATCGCGGTGGACTCGAAGCCGAACATGGAGGCCACGGCAAACATGATGGCCACGCCGGGGGCGCCGGCCGCGATGGCTCCGGGCGAGAAGGACGCAGCAGCACTGATGCCCTCGGGGCCGCCGCCGCTGAACAGCACCGTGAAGCCGAACATCAGCAGGACGGCCACTTCGAGCCCCACCAGGAGGGCCAGGACCCTGGCACCGAGTTCGATGTTGAGCGAGCCCAGTACCTGCACTCCCGCCATCGTGGCCAGTGCAAGCAGCCACCAGGGAACACTGACGCCAACGGACCCCAACAGCCCGGAGAAGGCCGCCCCATAGAGCCCGTACATCGCAGCCTGCACCGTGCTGTACGCCAGGAGTGCCAGCCAGGCCGCCCCGGCTCCGGCTTTCCGGCCAAAGGCCGCCGTTACATAGGCGTAAAACGCGCCGTTAGCCTGGATTCGGCGGCTCATGGCCACGAACCCCACGGCGAAAATGACAATGACGACGCCGACAATCAAGTAGGCGCCCGGGGCGCCGGCGCCGTTGCCAAGCGCGGCAGCCAAGGGGGAAGCACCGGCGATTCCGGTTAGAGGCGCCTGCGCCGACAGCACAAAGAACAGGATGCCCATGACGCCGATGCTGCCGGAGCGGAGGGCAGTGGAATGCTCCTTCGCGGGCTTTGCGTCATCAGTCCGGGACTCGGAATTCGAAATACTCATTGGATCCTTCTTAACGGTCATGAGCGCTGGGGAAAGGGTGCGGCTTCATCAGTCCTGCACCATTGGATTCAGCATGGCATCGGGCATGCCCAACGGGTTTGTCATGCAGCGATCAGTTGTTGCACTTGAGCGCAACGCGGCTGTCGGAGCGTGTGTCAGGGGTGCTTGCCCGCCAGCAGGAAGTGCACCAAGTCCTGCTGCACCGGACCGGCGCCGCCACCTGACCTGTGCCGCCGTGGCATACTGCCGTAACCAGACACTGCCGGATCCGCCGGCCGGAGGCGGGAAGGGGTCCAATGCAGGAATTCGCCAGTGTGGACGACGCGGCGTGGCAGCACGTCGTCGATGCCATTGCCGATGCGGACATCGGCGCAGGAACTGACTTCGAGCGGCGGTTCGAGCTGCACTTTCCGGACCTCCTGCGGCTCTTCCATTCGTTGTACGGTTACCGCCGGGACTGGCTGGACCAGCTGAGCGCACTGGTCCTGCAGTGCGCCCGCTCCTGGCAGGACCGCCCGGCAGGGTTGCAGGCCATCGACACCGAGCGGGAGGCGAACCCCGGCTGGTTCCAGGCCAACAACATGCTGGGCGGCGTTTGCTACGTCGACCGGTACGCCAGAAACCTGGAAGGAGTCCGGAGCCGCATCCCGTACTTCAAGGAACTCGGCCTCACCTACCTGCACCTCATGCCGCTGTTTTTGGCGCCCGAGCCCCACTCCGACGGCGGCTACGCCGTCTCCAGCTACCGCGAGGTCAACCCGAAACTGGGCACCATGGAACAGCTCCGCGACCTGGCGGCCGAGCTGAGGGCCAACGGCATCAGCCTGGTGGTTGACTTCATCTTCAACCACACCTCCGACGAACACGAGTGGGCCCGGCGCGCTGCCGCCGGCGATCCCAAGTTCAGCGACTACTACTGGATCTTTCCGGACCGCAGCATGCCGGACGCCTTCGAACAGAACGTGCGGGAAATCTTCCCCGAGAACCACCCGGGGTCCTTCATCCACATGGAGGACGGCCGCTGGGTCTGGGCCACATTCCACACCTACCAATGGGACCTGAACTACTCCAATCCGGACGTTTTCCGCGCCATGGCCGGCGAAATGCTGTTCCTGGCCAACCAGGGCGTGGACATCCTGCGCATGGACGCCGTGGCCTTCATCTGGAAACAGCTGGGCACCCCCTGCGAAAACCTTCCAGAAGCCCACACACTGCTGCAGGCATTCAATGCGGTGTGCCGGCTGGCGGCGCCATCGCTGCTGTTCAAGTCAGAGGCCATCGTGCACCCTGACGAGGTGGCCCGCTACATCGACCCCGCCGAATGCCAGATTTCCTACAATCCCCTGCAAATGGCCCTGATCTGGGAATCCCTTGCAACCCGCGATGTCTCGCTCCTGGCGCAGGCACTCGAGCGCCGGCACAGCATCCCGGATAACACGTCCTGGGTGAACTACGTCCGCAGCCACGACGACATTGGCTGGACCTTCGCCGATGAGGATGCTGCCGGACTGGGCATCAACGGCTTCGACCACCGCCGCTTCCTAAACTCCTTCTACGTCAACCGATTCCCCGGCAGCTTTGCCCGCGGGGTCCCCTTCCAGGACAACCCCAAGACAGGTGACTGCAGGATTTCAGGCACGACCGCGTCCCTGTGCGGCATGGAGGTGGACCCGGATGAGGCGGTGGAGCGGATCCTCCTGGCCCACTCGGTTGCCTTCAGCACCGGCGGCATTCCGCTGCTGTACCTGGGCGACGAGGTGGGCCAGGTCAACGACTACAGCTACGCCTCCGAGCCGGGGCACGAGGCGGACAGCCGCTGGGTCCACCGGCCGTACTACCCGGTGGAGCAGTACGCCCGCCGCCATGATCCTTCCACTCCCGAAGGCGCCGTTTATGCGGGATTGAAAAGAATGATCGAGGTCCGGGCGAGCACTCCTGAACTGGCCGGCACCCGGCTGCTGGATTTCGCCACCCACAACCGGGGCGTGCTTGCCTACCAGCGCCCTGGGGCGCAATCCTGGATCCTGGCACTGGCCAACTTCAGCGACCAGCCCCAGTCCCTGCCTGCCGAAACCTTCTCCGGATACGCAAGCGCCGCCGTCGACCTTCTCTCCGAAGCCGGGCTGAAACTGGACGAGGGCGTCACGCTCCTGCCGCGCCAGTATCTCTGGCTGCGTGTCACCCCCGCGTAATCCCAACTAAGTAGCGCCAAGTGTCGTTTTGACCGCCCAAAACGACACTTAGCGCTACCCAGTTGGGCGGGCGGGCGCGGGGCGTGAAACCATACGGATCATGGCCTCCAAGATTGCGTACCAGGGTGAACCCGGCGCCAACTCCAATATCGCGTGCCAGCAGATGTTCCCGGACATGGAAAGCGTGCCCTGCGCGAGCTTCGAGGATGCGTTTGAACTCGTCTCAAGCGGCGAGGCGGACCTGGCCATGATCCCCATCGAGAACTCGATTGCCGGCCGGGTAGCGGACATCCACATCCTGCTGCCCCAGTCCAACCTGCAGATTGTGGGCGAGTACTTCCTGCCCATTCACTTTGACCTTCTGGGCATCCCGGGCAGCACCATCGAGGACGCCACCGAGGTACACAGCCACATCCATGCCCTCGGCCAGTGCCGGAAGCTGATCCGCGAGCACGGCCTCAAGCCCGTGATCGCCGGCGACACTGCGGGGTCGGCCCGCGAAGTGAGCGAATGGAACGATCCCCGGAAACTCTCCCTCGCTCCCCCGCTGGCTGCGCAGATTTATGGCCTCGAAGTGCTGGCGTCACGGGTGGAGGACGATCCTTCCAACACCACCCGCTTTGTGGTCCTGGCCCGGGAAACGGCGCTGCCGGCCCGTGATGAACTGCCCGGACCGGCGGTCACCAGCTTTGTGTTCCGCGTCCGCAACGTCCCGTCCGCCCTGTACAAGGCGCTGGGCGGGTTCGCGACGAACGGCGTGAACATGACGCGCCTGGAAAGCTACATGGTGGGCAACGAGTTCGCGGCCACCATGTTTATGGCCGACGTCGAAGGCCACCCCGAGGACCTGCCGCTGAAGCTGGCCCTCGAGGAGCTGGACTTCTTCACCACCGAGGTGCGGATCCTTGGCGTCTATGCAGCCGCGGAGTACAGGACTGCTCAGACCGTCAGCGGCTGATCCGAGGACCGGCGCGGCTTCAGCAGGGCAGAGAAGAACCCGCCAAGCTCGGCCGTTGCGGTCAGCGGCAGGACGTTCGCCACGTACTGGTCCGGGCGGACCACCACCACCACACCGCCGCGGTCCAGGCCACGGAGTTCGAAGATGTCGGCGCCGGGATCGGTAGCGTACACCTTCTCGTAGTCCGTCAGTTGGAACGGCCCCACGGAAGGCTTGAAGACGGCAGGAACCATTCCGATGTCCACACCGGTGTGAGGCTGCTGGTAAATGACCTTCACGTCGAACCAGGCGTCCGGATCAGCGTCCGACGGCGTCGCGGCCAGCGGCGAGTCCGGCGACTTCGCGATCCACTCGGCGAAGTCCGCCACAGCTGAGTTCGAACCGGCAGGGGCTGCGTCCGCGAAGACGTAGATGCGCCACCGCCCGTCGGCCGTGGCGTGGTGGCCGAGGTGCATGGGGTTCGTGTCGCCAACCCGCACCACGGGCGCGGACTTGAAGCGTTTACCCACCGGGAAACCCGCCGCCAGCGCCTGGTGCTTGGCGGGGGCCACCAGCATGGACGGTGCATACTCGGTCATAAATCCGGCCGGGAACTCGGCAGTGCGTACGTAGAAGTCCTCGAGGTCCGAAGGGTTTTCGAACTCCTCGGGCTTCTTGGCCATCATGGTGGACCATTCCTTGTCGAAGTCGATGAGGTTCTTCGCCACCACCTGGCGCTCGGCGGAGTAGGTGGAAAGCAGGCTTTCCGGGCTGCGCCCCTCGAGCACGTGCCCCAGCTTCCAGGCGATGTTGAAGCCGTCCTGCATGGACACATTCATGCCCTGGCCGGCTTTGGCGCTGTGGGTGTGGCAGGCGTCGCCGGTAATGAACACCCGCGGGGTCCTGGTGCCGCGGTCCTCCGGCAGGACGTCGTCGAACCTGTCCGTG
Organism: Arthrobacter sp. Z1-9; assembly: GCF_054792695.1. NCBI lineage: Bacteria > Bacillati > Actinomycetota > Actinomycetes > Micrococcales > Micrococcaceae > Arthrobacter > Arthrobacter sp. Z1-9. Next base: position 3,956,814 of record NZ_CP096456.1, read on the forward strand.
AGCCGGTGGCCCACTTCGTAGACGCTGTGCCACGCGACGTTGCGTACGTCCAGAGTGTAGGGGTGGAGGATTTCATTGGCCTTGTGGATGATCTGCTCGATAGTGGTGTTGCGTACGGCGTGATGCGTCGCGGGATCCACCTCGCCCAGGTCCACATACATCCGGAACAAGTGTCCGCCTTCCCGCGGGATCAGCAGGATGCTGCCCTTTTCGCCCTGGATGGCGCACTTGGTGCGGATATCGGGGAAGTCGGTGACGGCGAGAGTATCCATGACGCCCCAGGCATGGTTGGCCTGGTCTCCGGCGAGCGTGCAGCCAATCGCTGCGCGCACCTTGCTCCGCGCGCCGTCCGCACCCACCACATATTTGGCGCGCACCACGCGTTCCTGCCCCTCATTCGGACCGGAGGTGTGCAGGAGCGTCACGGTGACAGGGTATTTCCCACCGTCCTCAACGCTGAGCGACTGGAACTCGTACCCGAAGTCTGGCTTCAGCCGGGTAGGTGAGTTGGCGGCGTATTCGGCAAAGTAATCCAGGACGCGGGCCTGGTTGACGATGAGGTGGGGGAACTCGCTGATGCCGGTGGGGTCATCAGGAGTGCGGGCCGTCCGGATGATGCGGCTGCGGTCCGAGGGATCCGGCTTCCAGAACGCCATCTCGGTGATGCGGTAGGCCTCAGCAATGATGCGCTCCGCGAAGCCGAAGGCCTGGAAGGTTTCGACGCTGCGCGCCTGGATGCCGTCGGCCTGTCCGATGGCAAGCCGGCCGGGGCGGCGCTCAATGATCCGTGTGGTGATATTCGGGAACATCGAAAGCTGGGCCGCAGCCACCATTCCCGCAGGTCCGGTACCGACAATCAGCACATCGATGTCCTCCGGGAGTTCCTCGGGGCGGGTGAGCCCAACGCCGGCCGCAGGCTTTACCCGCGGGTCTCCGGATACGTAACCGTGGTGGTGAAACTGCACGGGAATCCTCACTTCGTTGTGTGGCCGGTGGGCCGGGAAGGTGTGTTCGATAATAGAATTTCAGTTTCCATATGAGAAAACCACGCTGTGGAGCAACACTGTACGCCAGGTGTGATGCGGACGACAAGAGCGTCAGATTCGCCGCCAACAAGGGGTTGACAAGCAGTAGCGCGGAGGGTGAAGGTGATCGTATACGATTTCGTACTTCACAAGGAGTTGCTTTGGAGCAGGTCAACGAGGACATCCTCGCAGCGGCACGGAAGGTGATCGCGGTGCACATAAACTACCCCAGCCGCGCTGCACAGAGGGGACGCACACCGGCCCAGCCGTCCTACTTCCTGAAGCCGTCCTCGTCGCTCTCCCTGACCGGAGACGCCGTCGAACGCCCTGCGGATTGTGAACTTCTCGGCTACGAAGGCGAGATCGCCCTGATCATCGGCAAGGCCGCCCGCCGCGTAAGCATGGAGGACGCGTGGAGCCACGTGGCCGCCGTCACTGCCAGCAACGACCTCGGGGTGTACGACCTGCGCTGGGCGGACAAGGGCTCCAACCTCCGGTCGAAGGGCGGCGACGGGTTCACCCCGGTGGGCCCGGCACTGATCCCGGCAGACGCCGTCGACCCCGGCGGCCTGCGCATCCGCACCTGGCACAACGGCGAACTCGTCCAGGACGACACCACGGAGGACCTGCTCTTCCCGTTCGCCCGGCTGGTGGCCGACCTGTCCCAGCTCCTCACGCTCGAAGAGGGGGACATCATCCTCACTGGCACCCCCGCCGGCGCCTCCGTCGCCGAACCCGGGGACGTCCTCGAAGTGGAGGTCTCCGGCGGTAGCCTCACCACGGGCCGGCTGGTCACCCGGGTGGAGGAAGGCACGACGCCGTTCGCCGACTTTGGTGCCGGGCCCAAGGTTGATGACCTGCAACGGGAGGAGGCGTGGGGTTCGCGCGAAGCCGCCGGACTGCCCGCCGTCGAGCCCGGCCTCTCCCCCGAACTGAAGGCCAAGCTGAAAAGCGTCGCTACGGCCACCCTGTCCTCCCAAATGCGCAAGCGCGGCCTGAATAACGTGAGCATCGACGGTCTGCAGGCCACACGGCCGGACCGCCGCGTGGTGGGACTGGCCCGCACCCTGCGCTACGTTCCCAACCGCGAGGACCTGTTCAAAACCCACGGCGGCGGGTTCAACGCCCAAAAGCGCGCCATTGACTCCGTCAAGGAGGGCGAAATCCTGGTCATGGAAGCCCGCGGCGAAAAAGGTACCGGAACCGTCGGTGACATCCTGGCCCTGCGCGCCCAGGTCCGCGGCGCCGCTGCCATCATCACCGACGGCGGCGTCCGCGATTACACCGCCGTGGCCGGGCTGGACATGCCCACCTACTTCGCCAACCCGCACCCGGCCGTGCTGGGCCGCCGCCACATCCCCTGGGACACGGACATCACCATCGCCTGCGGCGGTGCCACCGTCCAGCCCGGCGACATCATCGTGGCCGACTCCGACGGCATCCTGGTCATTCCGCCGGCCATCGCCGAAGAACTCGTGGACGACTGCATCGCGCAGGAACAGGAAGAAACCTTCATTTTCGAGATGGTCAAGCAGGGCAACAGCGTGGACGGCCTCTACCCCATGAACGCAGAGTGGCAGGCCAAATACAGGGAATGGAAGGAAGGCACCGCGAATGACTGAAACAGTGACGGAGCTTTCCGCCGCGGCCCCCGCCGGCAGCAAGTCCGAACAGGCGTACCAGGCCGTCAAGGCGCGGATCATTGAGGGTACCTACACTCCCGGTTACCGGCTGGTCCTGGGCAGCATTGCCAAGGACCTCGGGTTCAGCGTGGTCCCGGTCCGGGAAGCCATCCGCCGGCTCGAGGCCGAAGGCTTGGTGACGTTCGAACGCAACGTCGGCGCCACCGTGGCCGGGATCGACCCCACCGAATACCTTTACACCATGCAGACCCTGAGCATCGTGGAAGGCGCCGCCACTGCACTGTCCGCGCCGCTCATCGATTCGGTGGCCATTGCCCGGGCCCGCGCCGTGAACGAGGAGATGCGCGAGTGCCTGGACCACTTTGACCCCGTCCGCTTCACCCGGCTCAACCAGGACTTCCACAGCGTCCTGTTCGAGCACTGCCCCAACCCGCACATCCTGGACCTCGTGCACCGCGGCTGGAACCGGCTCGCCTCCCTCCGGTCCTCCACCTTCCGCTTCGTCCCCGGCCGTGCCCGCGACTCCGTGGAGGAGCACGAGGCACTCCTGCGGCTTATCGAAACCGGCGCCGACGCCGACGCCATTGAAAAGGCAGCCCGCCTGCACCGATCCGCCACTCTCGACGCCTACCTCGCCCAAACCAAGCACTAGTAAGGACTTCAACGATGACGACCTCTGCAGAAACCGCTAAGCACTTCGTGCCGCAGGACCTGCCCACCCACATCCAGCACTTCATCAACGGCCAGTTTGTTGACTCCGTGGGCGGCAAGACCTTCGATGTCCTGGACCCGGTGTCCAACCGGAACTACGCCACCGCAGCGGCCGGCCAGAAAGAGGACATCGACCTAGCCGTCGCCGCCGCCCGCCAAGCCTTCGTGAACGGCCCGTGGCCGAAGATGAAGCCCCGCGAACGAGCCCGCGTCCTGAACAAAATCGCCGACGCCGTCGAGGCCCAGGAAGCCCGCCTCGCCGAGCTGGAAACCTTCGACACCGGCCTGCCCATCACCCAGGCCAAGGGCCAGGCACTGCGCGCGGCCGAGAACTTCCGGTTCTTCGCAGACCTGATCGTGGCCCAGTTCGACGACGCCATGAAGGTCCCGGGCTCACAGATCAACTACGTGAACCGCAAGCCGATCGGCGTTGCAGGCCTGATCACCCCCTGGAACACCCCGTTTATGCTCGAGTCCTGGAAGCTCGCCCCGGCCCTGGCCACCGGCAACACCGTGGTCCTCAAGCCCGCGGAGTTCACCCCGCTGTCCGCGTCATTGTGGGCCACCATCTTCAAGGACGCGGGCCTGCCCGACGGCGTCTTCAACCTGGTCAACGGCCTGGGCGAGGAAGCCGGCGACGCCCTGGTCAAGCACCCGGACGTCCCGCTGATCTCCTTCACCGGTGAAACCACCACCGGCCAGACGATCTTCCGCAACGCCGCCGCCAACCTCAAGGGCCTGTCCATGGAGCTCGGCGGCAAGTCCCCGTGCGTCGTTTTCGCCGACGCCGACCTGGACGGCGCCATCGATTCGGCCCTTTTCGGCGTGTTCTCCCTCAACGGTGAGCGTTGCACCGCCGGCTCCCGCATCCTCGTCGAACGCGCCATCTACGACGAGTTCTGCGAGAGGTACGCCGCCCGGGCAAAGAATATCGTTGTGGGTGACCCGCACGATCCGAAGACCCAGGTGGGCGCGCTGGTGCACCCGGAGCACTACGAGAAGGTGGCGTCCTACGTGGAGATCGGCAAGTCCGAAGGCCGGCTCCTCGCCGGCGGCGGCCGCCCCGACCACCTGCCCGAAGGCAACTACATAGCGCCCACGGTGTTTGCCGACGTCGCCCCCGATGCACGGATCTTCCAGGAGGAAATCTTCGGCCCCGTCGTCGCGATCACCCCGTTCGAGAACGACGACGAAGCCCTCGCCCTGGCCAACAACACCAAGTACGGCCTCGCCGCCTACATCTGGACCCAGAACCTGACCCGTGCGCACAACTTCTCCCAGAACGTCGAAGCCGGCATGGTGTGGCTGAACAGCCACAACGTCCGCGACCTGCGCACCCCCTTCGGCGGCGTCAAAGCCTCCGGCCTGGGCCACGAGGGCGGCTACCGCTCCATCGACTTCTACACCGACCAGCAGGCAGTGCACATCACCCTCGGCACCGTCCACACCCCCAAGTTCGGCAGCATCGAAGACTCCGCCGCCAACGAAGGCTAAACCCCTTACTTACCGAAGAACCTGCTCAAAGAAGAGAGACCATCATGACCAGCTTTGTTCCCACCCCTTCTGTCCCGGCCCCGGACATCGTCCGCTGCGCCTACATGGAGATCGTGGTCACCGACCTCGCCAAGTCCCGCGAGTTCTACGTGGATGTTCTGGGCCTGCACGTCACCGTGGAAGACGAAAACGCGATCTACCTGCGTTCCCTGGAGGAGTTCATCCACCACAATCTGGTGCTCCGCAAGGGACCCGTCGCCGCCGTCGCCGCGTTCGCCTACCGGGTTAAGTCCCCTGCCGAGGTGGACGCCGCCGAGGCCTACTACAAGGAACTGGGCTGCCGGACTGAGCGGCGCAAGGACGGGTTCACCAAGGGCGTCGGTGACTCCGTCCGCGTCGAGGACCCGCTGGGCTTCCCCTACGAGTTCTTCTACGACGTGGAGCACGTGGAGCGCCTCACCCAGCGCTACGACCTCTACTCCGCCGGCGAACTGGTCCGCCTGGACCACTTCAACCAGGTCACTCCCGACGTTCCCCGCGGCCGCGCCTACCTCGAGGACCTCGGCTTCCGCGTCTCCGAGGACATCAAGGATGCCGACGGCGTCACCTACGCCGCCTGGATGCACCGCAAGCAGACCGTCCACGACACCGCCCTCACCGGCGGCAACGGCCCCCGCATGCACCACGTCGCGTTCGCCACGCACGAGAAGCACAACATCATCCAGATCTGCGACAAGATGGGCGCCCTGCGCATCAGCGACCGGATCGAACGCGGCCCCGGCCGGCACGGCGTGTCCAACGCGTTCTACCTCTACATCCTGGACCCGGACGGCCACCGCATCGAGATCTACACCCAGGACTACTACACCGGCGACCCCGACAACCCCACCATCACCTGGGACGTCCACGACAACCAGCGCCGCGACTGGTGGGGCAACCCCGTCGTCCCTTCCTGGTACACCGAAGCCTCCCTCGTCCTTGACCTGGACGGCAACCCCCAGCCTGTCATCGAACGTGAGGAGAAGTCCGAGATGGCTGTCACCGTGGGAGCCGACGGCTTCTCCTACACCCGGCCCAGCGAAGCAGCCGGGGCTGAGGGTTTCAAGCTCGGAGCGCAGCTGTAGCCATGCTGGATGCCAAGACGATTGAGGCCATCGCGGACGAACTGCTGGAGGCCGGCCGCACCCGCACCCCCGTACCGCGGCTCACTGCCCGCTACCCGCACATGACCGTGGAGGATTCCTACGCGGTGCAGCAGTTGTGGCGGCGCCGGAACGAGGAAGCCGGCCGAACCCTGGTGGGGCGCAAGATCGGCCTCACGTCCAAAGCGATGCAGGCCGCCACGGGCATCACCGAGCCGGACTACGGTGCCATTTTTGACGATATGGTGCTGGAAACCGGCTGCTCGGTCCAATGGGACCAGTACACTCACCCCCGGGTGGAGGTGGAGCTTGCCTTCGTCCTGAAGGACGGGCTCAAGGGTCCCGGGGTCAGCATCTTCGATGTCCTGAAAGCCACCGACTACGTGGTTCCGGCCCTCGAGATCCTCGACTCCAGGATTGAGATGGAGGGCAGGACCATCGTGGACACCATCTCCGACAACGCCGCCATGGGTGCAATGGTGGTCGGCGGCCGCCCGGTGAAGCCGGACGCCGTGGACCTTCGCTGGGTTTCCGCCATCCTCTACAAGAACCAGGCCGTGGAGGAAACCGGTGTGGCCGCCGGGGTGCTGGACCACCCCGCCAACGGGGTGCACTGGCTGGCCAACAAGATCGCCGCCCACGGCGACTCGCTTAAGGCCGGGGACATCATCCTCGCCGGGTCCTTCACCCGCCCGCTGTGGGTTTACAAGGGTGATACCGTCCACGCTGACTACGGACCCCTGGGGAGTGTCACATGCCGCTTCGAATAGAAGACACCTTCCGCGACGCCCTCGCCGCAGCCAACCGGCCGCTGGCCGGAATGTGGGTCTGCTCCGGTAGCCCCCTCATCGCCGAACTCTGCGCCGGATCGGGGCTGGACTGGCTCCTGGTGGACGCCGAACACAGCCCCAACGGGCTCGAATCCATCCTCGCCCAGCTCCAGGCCATCCACGGCTACCCCGTCCACACCCTGGTCCGCCCGCCCGTGAACGACACCGTGGTGATCAAGCAGTACCTGGACCTGGGCGTGCAGAACCTGCTCATCCCCATGGTCAACTCCGTCGCCGAGGCGGAGGCTGCGGTGGCGGCTACGCGCTACCCGCCGCAGGGCGTCCGCGGGGTGGGCTCCGCCCTGGCCCGGGCTGCCCGCTGGAACCGGGTGCCGGACTACCTGGCCCGGGCGAATGAGACCATCAGCGTCACCGTCCAGATCGAGTCGACGGCGGCAGTGGACGCCGTGGCGGACATCCTGAAAGTGGACGGGGTGGACGCCGTCTTCGTGGGACCCTCCGACCTTGCCGCGTCGATGGGCCTGCTGGGCCAGCAGGAACACCCCGAGGTGCGCGCCGCCGTCGAGCACTGCCTCGCCGCAGCCAAAGCGGCCGGAAAACCGGCGGGCGTCAACGCCTTCAACCCCGACACCGCCCGCCACTACCTGGACAACGGCGCCAACTTCATCCTTGTCGGTGCCGACGTCGCTCTCCTCGCCCGGGGCTCCGAAGCCCTCGCGAAGCAGTACATCCAGGAGCCCGACGGCGACACCCCCGCCAGCTACTGATCCTTCCCTTCCTTAAGGACGCTACTTCTATGACAGTTACTTCTGCGCTGCCCCCTGCCATCTCACCGGAGCGTGAAGCCTCCCTGCTCGCTTCCGTGCCGACCGGCCTGCTGATCGGCGGGCAGTGGCGGGACGCGTCCGACGGCGGCACGTTCGACGTGCACGATCCCGCCACCGGGGAGATGCTCGCCACCCTCGCCTCCGCCACGAGCGACGACGCCATCGCAGCCCTAGACGCCGCCGATGCCGTCCAGGCGTCCTGGGCACGGACCGCACCCCGGGTGCGGGCCGAGATCCTGCGCCGGGCCTTTGACCTGGTGACCGAACGGGCCGAGGACTTCGCGCTGATGATGACCCTGGAAATGGGAAAGCCCCTGGCCGAAGCCCGCGGCGAAGTCACTTACGGCGCTGAATTCCTGCGCTGGTTCTCCGAGGAAACCGTGCGTGACTACGGCCGCTACCTCACAACCCCGGAGGGGAAGAACAAGATCCTGGTCCAGCACAAGCCTGTGGGGCCCTGCCTGCTCATCACGCCGTGGAACTTCCCGCTCGCGATGGCCACCCGCAAAGTAGCCCCCGCCGTCGCCGCCGGCTGCACCATGGTCCTCAAACCCGCCAAACTCACCCCGCTCACGGCCCAGTATTTTGCCCAGACCATGCTCGACGCCGGCCTTCCTGCCGGCGTCCTGAACGTTGTCTCCTCCTCCTCGGCTTCCGGTATTTCCGGGCCGCTGCTGAAGGATTCCCGGCTGCGGAAGGTCTCCTTCACCGGCTCCACCCCCGTCGGCAAACGCCTGATGGCCGACGCAGCACAGAACGTGCTCCGCACCTCCATGGAGCTGGGCGGGAACGCCCCCTTCATCGTGTTCGAGGACGCCGACCTGGACAAGGCCGTCGAAGGGGCAATGGCCGCCAAGATGCGGAACATGGGCGAAGCCTGCACCGCAGCCAACCGCTTCCTCGTCCAGGAATCCGTCGCGGCCGAGTTCACGCGGAAGTTTGCCGCTGCCATGGGCGCCCTGGCCACAGGCCGCGGCACCGATCCCAACACCCAGGTGGGTCCGCTCATCGTGGACGGGGCCCGCGACGACGTCCACGCCCTGGTGAGTGCCGCCGTCGACGCCGGTGCCACCGCCATCACCGGCGGCGGCCCCGTGGACGGGCCCGGCTACTTTTACCAGCCCACCGTCCTCGGCAACGTCCCCAATGACGCAGCGATCCTGGGCCAGGAAATCTTCGGACCCGTCGCCCCGGTCACCACCTTCGCCACGGAGGAGGACGCCATCCGTCTCGCCAACGCCAGCGAATACGGCCTCGCGTCCTACTTCTACAGCAAGGACTTCAACCGGCTCCTGCGGGTGGCCGAGCAGATCGAGTTCGGCATGGTCGGGTTCAACACCGGCGTCATCTCGAATGCCGCAGCACCGTTCGGCGGCGTCAAACAATCAGGCCTGGGCCGCGAAGGTGGATCGGAAGGCATCGCCGAATACACCACCACCCAATACATCGGCATCGCCGACCCCTACACCAACTGACATCCCGCCAGTGTTCCGGACAGCATGCCCTGCGTGATGCTTTGGCGTTCTCTCTGCGCCAACTGTCCTGCGCATAAAGACAAGCCTCCGGCACTCCCGGTCAACCAAACTGGGAGCAACCCGCTACGCCGACCGGCTGGCGCCCTTGCTACTCGAAGTGGAGTATCCCTTGGAAACCTACGATGCACTTCTCGCGTCAATTGCCCCCGCTGCCGGCACCGGCCGGACCATTTTCGACCCCGCGACGGGTGAGGCTGTGGGCGAGGCCCCCGTCCACGGCCTTGATTACCTTGAGTCTGCCGTCGCCGCAGCCGTCGCGGCCCAGCCTGCCTGGGCTGCCCTGGGCCACGACGCCCGGTCCGCTGCGCTCCTGAAAGCGGCCGACGCCGTCGAACGCTCCGCCGAGGAACTCGCCCAGCTGCTCTCCCGCGAGCAGGGAAAACCCCTGAACGGCCCCAACGCACGCTTCGAGGTAGGTGCCTGCGTAGCGTGGCTGCGGGCCACGGCCGGCTTGCCGCTGCAGCCTGAAACCATCGTGGACGACGGCGAGACCCGCGCCGAACTGCACTACCGGCCCGTCGGCGTCGTGGGTGCAATCGGCCCATGGAACTGGCCCATGATGATCGCCGTCTGGCAGCTCGCCCCGGCCCTGCGGATGGGCAACGCCGTTGTGGTCAAGCCTTCCGGCAACACCCCACTCTCCGTCCTGGCCCTGGTCAAGGTCCTCAACGAGGAACTGCCGGAGGGCATCCTGGCGGTGGTTTCCTGCGGCCGCGAGGTCGGCGCCCGGCTCACTGACCACCCCGCCATCGGCAAGATCATGTTCACCGGCTCCACCGCCGGCGGCCGCGCCATCATCAAGTCCTCCGCGGACACCGTCAAGCGGCTCACCCTGGAACTGGGCGGGAACGACGCCGGCATAGTCCTGCCCGACGCCGACCCCAAAGCCATCGCCGAAGACCTCTTCTGGGGCGCATTCCTGAACACCGGCCAAACCTGCGCGGCGCTGAAGCGCCTCTACGTCCACGACGAAGTCTACGACGCTGTCTGCGAGGAACTCGTGGCCGTCGCCCGGCAGATGCCGATGGGCAACGGCCTCGACGAGAACAACGTCCTGGGTCCGCTGCAGAACAAGGCACAGTTCGACGTCGTCGCCAACCTCGTGGAGGCGGCCAAGGCTTCCGGCGCACGCGTCCTGCTCGGCGGAAACCCGGACACCACCCAGCCCGGCTACTTCTATCCCACCACCTTGGTGGCGGACATCGACAACAACAACCCGCTGGTAGCCGAGGAACAATTCGGGCCCGCCCTGCCCATCATCCGCTACAGCAGCATTGACGAAGCCGTGGAGAAGGCCAACGGGCTCGACGTCGGCCTCGGCGCCTCGGTCTGGTCCCCCAACCTGGAAGCAGCCCGCGGCGTCGCGGCCCGTATCCAGGCCGGCACCGTCTGGATCAACAGGCACGGCGCCGTGGACCCCCGCATCCCCTTCGGCGGCGCCAAGCAGTCCGGCTACGGTGTCGAATTCGGCGTCGAAGGCCTCAAGGCCCTCGGCATACCCCAGGTCATCAACGGCTGAACCCCAGCCCGCCGTCGCTGCCCCAAGGGCCTGCGCCCCAGGCCTTGGGCAGCGCCCCTACCCCATGGCAGGGGCGGCGGCGGTCTGGCCCGCGAACTGTCGGCGGGCCCACCGGGCGAACTTCTTGCCCTTGCCCTTCCACCAGTTGTCCTCGTCCTTGTCGTGGTGCAGCCGGAAGATGATGGCCATGAGCACGAACATGCCCATCACCACATCGACCCAGGACGCCAGCACCAGGGCAATCAGGACGGTCACACCGTTGGCGATGATCGACGGGACGGCCAGCGTCCGGAAAACCGTGCTGGCCAGGTAGCGCCGGTGTGACCGCGGTACGGACAGGGCGCGCACCATGTCGAAGCACACGCACACCACCACAACGGTTTGTCCCAGCACCAGCAGCATCTGGCCGGGAATCGAGCCGCTGAATGAGGCGACCGCTTCCATCCCCGGGCTCACAGCCCAGCCTTGCTACGCGGATGAAACATAAAAACCCCCAGAAACTTGGAACCACTGCTGCTGATCCAGCAGTGGTTCCATTCAAGTTTCCGGGGCCCGTACCGTCACGAGTAGTGAGTACTCATATTTTCCGGATCGGTGTTGGTTCCCGGTGCTCAAATCAGCAGCGCCTTGCGGACGTCAGCCGCGGATCCGGCGCCGCCTGCCCCTGAGGATGAGACCCTTCCGGCCGAGAGGACGTAGTAGCTGTCCGCGGCCTGCAGGGCAAAGCCGATGTGCTGCTCCACCAGGAGGATGCTCATCCCGTTGCGCTGGGAAAGCTTGATGATGGTCGCTTCTATCTCGGCCACGACGTTTGGCTGGATGCCTTCGGTGGGTTCGTCGAGGATCAGCAGGCGCGGGTCCGTGATGAGTGCGCGGGCGATGGCCAGCTGCTGCCGCTGCCCGCCCGAGAGCAGCCCGGCCCGCCGCGCCAACAATGGCCGGAGCGCCGGAAACATGTCCAGGGCCTCCGCCACGCGCCCGGCGGCGTTCTTCCGCCCGTCCGCCACCAGCTGCAGGTTCTCCAGGACGGAAAGCTGCCCGAACGACTGTTGGCCCTGCGGCACATACGCCATTCCACGGTCCACCCGCCGGTGCGGGCGGAGTGCCGAGATGTCCTCCCCGTCCAGGGTGATGCGCCCCGCGGTGGGTTTGAGGAGTCCGACGACGGCGCGCAGCAGCGTTGTTTTGCCGGCGCCATTGTGCCCCAGGACGGAGACAACGGCGCCATCCGGGACGGTCAGGCTGACTCCGGAGATTACCTGCGTACGGCCGTAACCAGTCTGCAGTTTTTCAATTTCAAGCATCGGTAGCCTCCACTTCCGAGGACCCGAGGTAAACGTCCTGCACCTTTTTGTCCGCCTGCACCTGAGCCACACTCCCCTCACTGAGGACCTTGCCCGCAGCCAGGACAGTGACCGACGTCGCGAACTCCCGGACGAAGTCCATGTCGTGCTCGATCACCAAGGTGATGCGGCTGGCGGCAATGCGGCGCAGCAGCTCCCCGGTTTCCGCGCGCTCATCCTGGCTCATTCCGGCGATTGGCTCGTCCAGGAGGAGGACATCCGAATTCTGGACCAGGAGCATGCCGATCTCCAGCCATTGCTTTTGTCCGTGGGCGAGGATTCCTGCCTTCTTCCCTGCTGCACCCTCCAGCCCGATGATCTCCAGTGCCTCTTCCACCGCCGCGTCCACGGTCTTTCGGCGCCGGAGCAACCGAAGCGGCCCGCGCCCGGAACCGGCAGCGATGTCAAGGTTCTGAAGTACGGAAAGATTTTCAAACACACTCGCGGTCTGGAACGTGCGGCCCACCCCGAGCCGGGCGATCTGATGCACTTTGCGTCCGAGGATTTCCGTGCCGGTGTGGTTCACCGATCCCGTGGCAGGTACCAGCCCGGTGATCGCATCGATCACCGTGGTCTTCCCTGCGCCGTTGGGTCCGATCAGGAACCGCAGGTCGCCCTGGATCACGTCCAGATTGACGTTGTCCACGGCAAGGAATCCGTCAAAGGAGACCGACAGGTCCCGGATTTCGAGGTATTTCGGCCGGCCGTGGCGCAGCCCTCCGGCCCGCGGCTCTCCTTCAGGGAGCAGAGTGGGTGTGGTCATCTGCGGGCCTCCTCAGGCATGGTGGCGTTCTCTTCGGGTTCCGGCGACGGGGCCAGGGAGGACGGCGCCGGGGTTGCCGGCGCCGCCGGCGTTGATGCTGCTGTCCGGAGTCTGCGCCGCCTGCCCAACAGCGCCGGCAGGGAGGCCAGCCCGCCCGGCATGAACCCGATGACCAGGACAAACAACAGGCCCTGGAAGTACACCCAAAAGGAGGGGAAGGTGGAGGACAGGGCGGATTGGGCGGCGGCGACGCTGACAGCGCCAAGGACTGGCCCCAGGAGGGTGGCACGGCCGCCGATTGCCACACCGATCAGGAAGGCAATGGAAGGGATCACGCCGACATCCGCCGGGGAGATAATTCCGACGAGCGGGACGAACAACGCGCCTGCAATGCCTGCCAGCACAGCGGCAACCACGTACGTGACAGTTTTGATGGTGGCCGGGTCGTAGCCCAGGAAGCGGACCCGTTCCTCCTGGTCCCGGACCGCAACCAGCAGTTCGCCGAACCGGCTGTGCATCAGCTGCCGGGCAAGGGCTATGGACAGCAGAAGGACTACCGCCGCGATCAGGTACAGCATCACCTTGTTGTTCGGGTCCTTCAGGTCGAAACCGAAAAATGACCGGAACCCGCTGAGCCCGTTTGAACCACCGGTGGTGGCCTGCTGGCCGATCAGGAATACTGCGAACGCAGCCGCCAGCGCCTGGCTGAGAATTGCGAAATAGGCACCTTTAACACGGCGTTTGAAGACCGCCAGGCCAAGGACAAGGGCCACCAGCCCCGGTATCAGGACCACTGCCAGCAGCGTTACAGCGGGGCTCCGAAACGGTTCCCACCAGCCCGGCACCTCGCCGCTGCCGTAAAGGGACATAAAGTCCGGCACCCCGGAGCCGCCGAAGAGCGAGGCGTCCGCCAGCTTCATGTGCATGGCCATGATGTAAGCGCCAAGTCCGAAGAACACCCCCTGGCCCAGCGTCAGCATGCCGCCGCGTCCCCATGCCAGGCCGATGCCGACTGCCACGATCGCAAAGCAGAGGAACTTCCCCAACAGGCCCAGGCTGAAGACCGGAAGCACCGCGGGTGCAACTCCCAGCAGAAGGACCGCGCCAAGGCCGAATCCGGCCGCAGTACCAATTGGTCCGCGCAATGGGCCCCTCATGCCAGGCTCCTCGTCTTGAGGCTGAAGATGCCCTGTGGCCGAACCTGGAGGAACACCACGATCACGATCAGGATGAGGACCTTGCCGATACTGGCCGTGGTCGAGTACTCGAAGACAGACTGCAGCACGCCCAGTGCGAACGCCGCGATGACAGCCCCCTTGATCTGGCCAATGCCGCCGGCCACTACCACCAGGAAGGCATCCACAATGTAATTGGTGCCGAGGTATGGGCTTGTGGAACCTATGAGGGTGACGGCCACACCGGCTACTCCGGCCAGGCCGGAACCGATAAAGAACGTCAGCTGGTCGCTGCGCCGGGTTGAGACGCCGCTGGTTTCTGCCAGGTCCCTGTTCAGCACAACCGCCCGGATGCGGCGGCCCAGCGGCGTGGACCTGAGGAGAAGGACCAGGCCGGCCAGGCACACCAGCGAGAGCGCCAGGATAAAGAGCCGGGTCAGCGGGATCGGCGCACCCAGCACCTCGATGTTTCCCTGCAGCCAGGCCGGTGCGCGCACGTCCACGCTGGGAGCACCGAAAATGTCCCGCGCTGCCTGCTGCAAAATGAGCGCCACCCCGAAGGTGACCAGGAGCGTGTCCAGGGGCCGGTGGTACATGCGGCGCAACAGCACCGCCTCGAGCACCAGCCCCAGGACACCACCCACCAGGAAACCGGCCGGAACAGAAACCAGCAGTGAAACGCCGGCGTCGGAGATGGCCTGCTGGACCACGAAGGCCGTGTAAGCCCCGGCCATCATGAACTCGCCGTGGGCCAGGTTGATGACCCCCATTTGGCCGAAGGTCAACGACAGTCCCAGTGCTGCCAGGAGCAGCACGGAGCCGAGGCTGAGTCCGGCGAACATCTGCCCTATCAGGAGTTCCATTCCAGCAGGCCTTTCCTCGATGTTTCCGGCTGCCGTTACTTGGCCAGGTCCTTGGCCCAGTCGTACGAGGCCAGGAACGGATCCGGTTCAACTGCCTCGGGTGAGGACCAGACCGTGTCGATGAGCCCCGCCGAATTGATCTTCCCGATCCGGGGGGTCTTGGTGATGTGGTTGTTTTCCCCGTTGACCGTCACCAGGCCTTCGGGTGCTTCGAATGTCACGCCGTCCGCGGCGGCCTGCACCTTGTCCACCTCAAAGGAGCCGGCCTTCTCCACCATGGCTTTCCAGAGGTACAGCGACGTGTAGGCGGCTTCCATGGGGTCGCTCGTCACGCGCTCAGCGCCGAACTTCGCTTTGAAGGCGGCGACGAACTTCTTGTTGGCCGGGGTATCGAGGGTCTGGTAGTAGTCCCAGGCGGTCAGCTGCCCTTCCACATTGTCCAGGCCGACGCCGGGGACTTCCTCCTCGGCGATGGAAACAGAAACCACGGGCATGGTGTCAGCCGTCAGGCCAACGCTCTTGTACTGGCGGAAAAAGGCCACATTGCTGTCGCCGTTGAGGGTGTTGAAGACTGCGTCGGCTTTGGAGTCCCGGACTTTGTTGACGATGGTGGAAAATTCCGTGGAGCCGAGCGGGGTGTATTCCTCGCCGAGGATTTCGATGCCCTTGGCGGCAGCGTACGCCTGGATGATCTTGTTCGCCGTTCGTGGGAAGACGTAATCGCTGCCCACCAGGAAGAGGGATTTGGTTCCCTGCTCGGCCAGGTAATCCAGGGCTGGAATGATCTGCTGGTTGGTGGTGGCACCGGTGTAGAAGATGTTCTTCGAAGATTCCAGGCCTTCATACTGCACCGGATAGAACAGCAGTGCGTCGTTGGCTTCGAACACGGGGAGCATGGCTTTGCGGCTCGACGAGGTCCAGCCACCAAAAACGGCGGCAGTGCAATCCTGTTGGATCAGCTTTCCGGCGCGCTCGGCAAACTTCGTCGGTTCGCTGGCGCCGTCCTCACTGACCACCTGGAGCTGTTTGCCCAGGACGCCGCCGGAAGCATTTATTTCCTCGGCAGCCAGGGTCAGGGAGTCGAAGACCGTGCTCTCGCTGATGGCCATGGTGCCGGAAAGGGAGTTGATGAAGCCTACTTTGATGCTGCTGCCCGACGTGTCCACACAGGACGTGCCGGTGCTGGCGGTGGAGCCTCCGGATGCCGGATCCGCAATTTGGCTGCCACAGCCTGCCAGGACTGTGGCCATGGCGGCCGCCGCCAGGGGAAGGAAAGCGCGTTTGTTAACCGAAACCCTCATGTGTACCTGCTTCTCACTCCGCCGCTGCGTGGGCAGCGGCTCGCCTCCGAGGTCCTGGGAAGTGACCCCTTGCGAGAAATGTAGGAGCGGTTTGTTTCGGTAGCTGCGACAGTTGGTTTCGAGCCCATTTCGTCCCGGCTCCGAGTGCCGGCCGGACGCAAGGTGCGCTGTAGAAAGTGCCCATAAAACCCGGGAGAAGCCGGGAAATGAAAGTTAACTTACGGGAAACGTGGAACGGGCGTAACGTTGCCCGCTGGCCGGACATAAACCAGCGCGCAGCCCCATAAGCACACGCTCTGACCTGCGGCTACACCAAGCGGCGGGAGCTACTGTCCGATCGCGCGGGGCCGCCAGAGCACCACGGCCTGCGAGCGGGGACGGGGGCGCTGGCCGCGTGCCAGGCTCACCACATCTCCCGCTGCGCCTGCAGCGAAGATCCGTGAATCGAAAGGCTGCGGGCGCCGGCTGAGTTCCTCAGCCAGCTCCGAAACCCGGCGCTGCAGGGCAGCCACCTGGTTTTCGAGTTCCAGGATCCGCTTGATGCCTTCCAGCGAGACGCCTTCCTGGGACAACCGCTGCACCTCGCGCAGCATGTTGATGTCCCGCTGGGAGTAGCGGCGGGACTTCCCGGGCGCGCGGCTGGGCGAGACGATGCCCAGCCGGTCGTACTGCCGGAGTGTCTGGGGGTGCATGTCCGCCAGTTCAGCCGCCACCGAGATCACGAAGATCGGCTGGTCTGAGTTGATGTCCACGGCTCACCCCGCTGCTAAAGCCGGGCCTTGGCGGCCAGGCCCTCTCGGACGTCAGCTCCGGCCGTGGCATCGGCAAACGCCTTGACCGCGGCTTCGGCTTCCTTGTTCAGGTTCTTGGGAACGGCGACGTCGATGGTCACCAGCAGGTCACCGGTCCCCTTGGACGTCTTCACGCCTTTGCCCTTGACACGGAGGGTACGGCCCGACGGCGTACCGGCCGGAACGCGGACCCGTACCTTTTCGCCCTCGATGGTGGGCACTTCAATGTCGGCGCCCAGGGCAGCCTCGGGGAAGGTGACGGGAACGTGGATGCGCAGGTTGTCGCCGTCGCGCGTGTAGAACTGGTGCGGCTGGACCGAAACGGACACCACCAGGTCACCGTTGCCGGCGGCACCGGGCTGGCCCTTGCCGCGGACGCGGACTTTCTGGCCGTCCTTGATGCCTGGGGGCACGCGGACGTCGATGACCTCGCCGCTGGGTTCCCGCAGCCCGATGGTGGTGCCGCGAATGGAACCGGCGAAGGAAATACTCGTGGAGGCAGTACGGTCAGCGCCCTTCTGCGGCGTCCGCTGGAAACCCGTCTGCCCAAAGCCGCCGCCGAACAGGTCCGCGAACTCCGGCGGGATGCCGCCCGCGGAGGGGTTGAACCCGCCGGCGTGGCGTCCGGTGTTGCCCGTGAACAGGCCGCCGAACATGTCCTCGAACCCGCCGTTCCCTGCACCGGCGCCGCCGGGAGCAAAGCGGGCCCCGCCGCCCATGGCCCGGATGGCGTCATACTGCTGGCGCTCTTCCGGATCGGAAAGTACAGAATAAGCCTCGGAGATGTCCTTGAACTTCTTCTCGGAAGCAGAGTTCCCCGAGTTCGTATCAGGGTGGTGCTGCCTGGCCAGCTTCCGATAAGCCTTCTTAATGTCGGCGTCGGAAGCGTCCTTGGCGATACCAAGGATCGCGTAAAAGTCCTTGTCCACCCAATCCTGGCTAGCCAATGGCGTTTCCTTTCTCGTTCAAACCTAAGTGCTCGGCGCTAGTGACGCTCCGCTGGATAGGGGGCCGTGCCCGCTCCGCGGTGCCCGCCACGCCGCGGCCCCCTATCCAGCTGCGCTTCGCTTGTCCCACCTTAGGCGAGACAACCGCCGAGCGACGGACGGATAAGGGGGCCCGGGAGTGGCATCGGGCCTGCCGGAGCTGGGTGGCCAAGGATCGCAGATCCTTGCCACCCAGCGGAGGGGCGGGGCCCCCTTATCCGTTCGGCGCGACTCTCAGCGGACTAAGCCGGAACGGCCACGATGACCTGCGCGGCCCGGAGGACGCGGTCGCCTGACTTGTAGCCGGAGCGGAGTACCTGGCTGACGGTGTCAACTTCGATGTCCTCGCCGGGCTGCTGGATGAGGGCCTCGTGGATCGTGGGATCGAACTCCACGCCGGTCTCATCGATGCGTGCCAGGCCGTAGGTCTTCAGCGCGTTCTCCAGCTTGGTGGCGATCGCGGCGAAGGGGCCGTCGGCGAGGTCGCCGTGCTGCCGGGCGGCGTCGACGTCGTCCAGGACCGGAAGCAGGGAGTTCAGGACGCCGATGACGGCCATCTCCCCTGCCACGGCGCGGTCGCGTTCCACGCGCTTGCGGTAGTTGACGTACTCAGCCTGCAACCGGAGGAGGTCGTTCTTCAGCTCGGCCGCCTCAGTGGTGGCTGAGCCTGCCGGAACCCCCTGGGCCACGGATTCCTCGGCCGGCACGTCGATGCCGTTGAGGATCTCCTCGGCCTGGGCCAGCGCGTCGCCGTCGGAATCCGTTGCCTCGGAACCGGCGCCCGGGGCGGACTGGCCGCCCTCCTGGTGCCGGGCCTGCCCGGTCACCGGGTCAACCTTGCGGTTGTCCCGGATGACGGGTTCCTGGTGGCCGTTGACCTGCTGCTCCTGGCCCGCGGATGAGATGTGCTCTTCCTCGTTACCGTGGTGCGGCATGGCTACTTCTTCGCTTCGTCTTCGTCGATGATCTCGGCGTCGACGATGTCCTCGTCAGCAGCCTTCTCGCCGCCCGCGGCACCGGCGGCACCTTCAGCACCTGCGGCACCGGTGGCGCCGTTGGGGGAACCGGCCTGGGCGTAGATGGCCTCGCCCAGCTTGCCCTGGGAAGCCTGCAGCTTCTCGAAGGCGGCCTTTACAGCGGCGTCGTCCGTGCCTTCGAGGGCCTTCTTGAGGTCGTCGACGTCGGTCTGGACCTCGGTCTTGACCTCTTCGGGCAGCTTGTCGGCGTTGTCGGCGATGAGCTTGTCCACGGAGTAGGCGAGCTGCTCTGCCGTGTTGCGGGTGTCGGTGGCCTCGCGGCGTGCCTTGTCCTCGGCTGCGTGCTCCTCGGCATCCTTGACCATGCGGTCGATGTCTTCCTTGGAGAGGCTGGAACCGCCCGTGATGGTCATGGACTGTTCCTTGCCGGTGCCCTTGTCCTTGGCGGAGACGTGCACGATGCCGTTGGCGTCGATGTCGAACGTCACCTCAACCTGCGGGACGCCGCGCGGGGCCGGGGCGATGCCGGTCAGCTCGAACGTGCCCAGCGGCTTGTTGTCGCGGGTGAACTCGCGCTCGCCCTGGAAGACCTGGATGGCCACGGACGGCTGGTTGTCATCAGCGGTGGTGAAGGTCTCGGACCGCTTGGTGGGGATGGCGGTGTTGCGCTCGATCAGGTGCGTCATGACGCCGCCCTTGGTTTCGATGCCGAGGGACAGCGGGGTGACGTCAATCAGGAGGACGTCCTTGCGCTCACCCTTCAGCACGCCGGCCTGGAGGGCTGCGCCAACGGCCACAACCTCATCCGGGTTGACGCCCTTGTTCGGCTCCTTGCCGCCGGCGAGTTCCTTCACCAGCTCGGAGACTGCGGGCATACGGGTGGAGCCACCCACCAGGACGATGTGGTTGATGTCGGAGAGCTTGATGCCGGCTTCCTTGATCACGTCGTGGAACGGCTTCTTGGTGCGCTCCAGCAGGTCCTTGGTGAGGTCCTGGAACTTGGCGCGGGTCAGCTGCTCGTCCAGGTGGACCGGGCCGTCAGGGGTGACGGACAGGTACTGGAGGGAAACGTTGGTGCTGGTGGAGGAGGACAGTTCCTTCTTCGCCTGCTCGGCTGCTTCGCGGAGGCGCTGCAGGGCGATCTTGTCCTTGGACAGGTCGATGCCCTTGACCTTGAGCTGGTTCAGCAGGTAGTCAACCACCCGCTGGTCCCAGTCGTCGCCGCCCAGGCGGTTGTCACCGGCGGTGGCGCGGACCTGGATGGTGGAGAAGTTGTCTTCGTCCTTGCCGACTTCCAGCAGGGAGACGTCGAAGGTACCGCCGCCGAGGTCGAAGACCAAAATGAGTTCGTCTTCCTTGCCCTTGTCCAGGCCGTAGGCCAGTGCGGCCGCGGTGGGCTCGTTGACGATGCGGAGGACGTTCAGGCCCGCGATTTCGCCGGCTTCCTTGGTGGCCTGGCGCTCGGCGTCGTTGAAGTACGCCGGAACGGTGATCACAGCGTCGGTGACCTTTTCACCCAGGTAGGACTCGGCGTCGTTCTTCAGCTTCATGAGGATACGCGCGGAAATTTCCTGCGGGGTGTACTTCTTCTCGTCGATGCCCACGGTCCAGCCAGTACCCATGTGGCGCTTGACGGAGGCGATGGTGCGGTCGATGTTGTTGACGGCCTGGCGCTTGGCGATCTCGCCAACCAGGACCTCGCCGGACTTGGAGAATGCAACGACCGACGGCGTGGTGCGGCCACCCTCGGCGTTGGCAATAACGGTGGGCTCGCCACCTTCGAGAACGGAGACGACGGAGTTGGTGGTTCCGAGGTCGATACCTACTGCACGTGACATGTGTTGCTTCCTTCTTTCCTTGGAAACTTACTGGCGCCCTGATGATTGAGCGTTCTGCACTCAACTTTACTCAGGGCGCCAGCGATGTCAATCCAAGTTGAGCGCAGTACGCTCAACTTGGTTCAAGGCAGTTGTGATTTGGCTTGGAGCTCCGCAGGAGGCTGGGCTTGAGCAGCAGACGACGACGGCCCGCCGTTTCGCTGCTGGAGAACTGCGCTGCAGGGCTGCTGGCCTTACGGCGCTATCTGTCGCTGTCCCGGTCGCCGTGAAGGGGTCCCCGCTCCTCGGATGTGGTGTTAACCTGCCCGTCGGTAAGCCCCTCACGGATGCTGTCCGTTTCATGCGCCGTACCGGCAGTACCGGCGTCCCCGTAGTCGCCGTCCTCGTATTCACCCTCTTCGAGGTTCCCGGCAGGGTCCCCTACAGTGCCGGCATCACCGTAGTCACCGGATACGTACTGCCCACCCTCGCCCTCCAGCCCGGGGGCGCTGTTTCCCCTGCGGGGCTGCTCGGCTGCGGATTCCTGGTTCTCACTCATGGTGCATCTCTCCTTTGAGTTCCGCGTCCATGCGGGCGCATTTGCAGTCTATCCAGCAGGCGTTTTCGCCAACAGGGCTTTTATTCGGCCGCGCTCACCAAGCCGGCAACCTCCGCCAGGACGTTGAGGTGGTGGTCGAAAAGTTCCTCTGGAGCAGAAAATGTGTCTGGTCCGTATTGGTTGAAGACCTCGAAACTCACGGCGCCAAAGAGCGCGCTCCACACCAAAACCCCCCTCGCCACCAGTTCTTCAGCCATCTCCAACCTGAATGCTGAGCGAATGGCGGCAAGGTCCGCGCCCAGGGCTGCCGGGACGCCGACTGTTGCTGACGCGGGGACGGCCAGGCGGCCAGCCCGGGAGGCCGCGTCGAGAATCCCTACCAGAGCCACGATGACGCGGGTGCCGGGGCCCGTGGTCCGCTCCGCGGGAGCCTCGTAGCCTGGCACCGGACTGCCGAAAAGAAGGGCATAACGGGCAGGTTCCCGCAACGCCCACGTTCTGACGGCTCGGCCCAATGCGAGAAAGCGGCCCCGGTGGTCGCTTTCGGAAGCCGCTGCCAGCGCCGCATCAACAACGTCACCCAACTCCTCATACCCGTCGATCAGCAGCAGCGTCAGGAGTTCGTCGCGGCTCTCCACGTAGCGGTAGACGGCGGAGGACACCACGCCCAGATCCCTGGCCACGGCACGCAGGGAAAGGGCGGCCGCCCCATGGACAGCTAGGTGCTTCCGGCCCAGGCGGACGATGTCCGCCACCGTCTGGGCCCTTGCCCGCTGGCGCGGCGCTTGCCTCACTGTTTCCTTATCCGGTCCAGTCACGGTTCCAGCATTGCACAAGAAAGAGCAGCGGCAACAAAAGAGAGCACCGCTCTTGACATTGAGTGCGCGCGAGTCGATTCTTATTGGGAGAGCAGTGCTCTCATTAGGGCCAACCAGGAGGAAAAATGTCGAATCTGTATGTGGTGACCGGAGCGGGACCGGTGGGCTGGACCGTGGCCGAACAACTCGCCGGGCAGGGACATCGGGTGCGGCTCCTGACGCGATCGGGCAGCGGGCCGGAGCACCCCCAGGTGGAGCGGATAGTGGGCGATGCGAAGGATCCTGCGCAGCTGTCCACCGCCCTCGCGGGGGCAAGCGCGATCTTCCACTGCATCCACGGGTCGGCCTACAGGGCCTCAGCCTGGCGGGCGGAACTGCCCGCCGTGGAGCAGGCGGTGCTGGCTGCAGCGGCCGAGGCCGGCGCCGTCGTCGTATTCCCGGAAAGCCTCTACGCCTACAGCGAGCCGGACCGGCTGATGACTGAAGCCGGCCCAAGGACGGCAACGGGCGGCAAACGCGGTGTCCGGACACAGTTGCTCCAGGCGCGTGCCGAAGCGAAGGCACCAACGGTCAGCGTGGTCGCAAGTGATTTTTACGGCCCGCGCGTCCGGATGGCGCACGCCGGCGAGCGCATGGTCCCGGCGATCCTGGCAGGAAAACGCCTGCAGGTGATGGGCAGCGCCAGCCAGCCGCATTCCTTTACCTACGTTCCTGACCTTGCGGCAGCCATGATTGCTGCCGCCCGGACTCCGTCGGCTTGGAACCGGGTGTGGCATGCCCCCACCGGCCCGGCCCTCAGCCAGCGGCAACTGGCGGGCGCCATTGCCCGGGCGGCCGCCGCGGATACGCCAAAGGTCGGAGTGCTTCCGGGGTGGATGCTTCGGGCGGCAAAGCCGTTTTCCGCCGACGCCCGCGAGCTGGCGGAGATGCTGTACCAGTTCGAGCGCCCGTTTGTGATGGACTCTGCAGCCAGTGAAGCAGCCCTCGGAGTGCACCCCACGCCCCTCGCCGAGGCTGCTGCCGCCACCGTGGACTGGTGGCGGCGGCAGAACTAGCGGACGGCGGCGGAGTGGCGTCCGGGCTCGGCAGTTCCGGCCGGGTCTTCAGGGTTGGCGCCGGGCTCCACGGGTGCGCCCTTCCCGGGACGGCCCAGCTTCCCCGGCCACCAGATCCGCGGACCGATGTCGTACGCCAGGGCGGGCACCAGCAGCGAGCGCACCAGGACGGTGTCCAGCAGCACCCCGAAAGCGACGATGAATGCCAGCTGCACCAGGAACATGATGGGAATGACACCCAGGGCGGCAAACGTCGCAGCGAGCACCACACCGGCGGAGGTGATCACACCGCCGGTGACGCCAAGGCCGCGAAGAATGCCGGGGCGGGTGCCATGCTTCAGGGACTCCTCCCGCACGCGGCTCATCAGGAAGATGTTGTAGTCCACGCCGAGTGCCACCAGGAATACAAAGCCGAACAGGGGCACCGTGGCGTCCGCGCCGGGGAAACCCAGGACATTGTTGAACACAAACGCCGAGACACCCATGGCAGCCGCGTAGGAGAGGACCACCGAGAGCACCAGCAGGACCGGTGCAACCACGGAGCGAAGCAGCAGCATCAGGATAAAGAGGATGACCACCAGGACCACCGGGATGATGATCACCAGGTCCCGCTGGGCAGTGGTGTTGGTATCCAGCGCTGTGGCGGTCACACCTCCTACCAGCGCGGCGGGGTCCACGGCCTTTACCTCCGCACGCAGGGCCTTCACAGCGTCCTCCGCTTGGAGCGAATCGGCGGCCGAGTTCAACGTGGCATTGATCAGCACCTTGCCGTCGCGGACGTCCGGAGCGCTGGGGGCGCCGGGGGCTCCGGTAATGGGCACGGAACCCTGCGCCAACAGGTAGGCCTCGCCCACGCCGTCGGCCGCTTTCACGGTGTCCAGCACTTCCTCCGCCTTGCCTTGATCCACCACCACGACGGCGGGGCTACCGCTGCCGGCGTCGAAATGGCGCGCCAGTGCGTCCTGGCCGTCCACGGCGTTGGACGCCGTGAGGATAACGTCAGTCTGCGGAACCCCGTTGGCCTTGAGCTGAAGGACGCCGGCGGAACCGGCCAGCAGAAGCAGGACGGACGCGACCCAGACCATGCGGGGCCGACGCGAAACCAGTGAGCCGGTGGCACGCCACAACCCCTTCTGGCCTTCCAGACCGGTGACGAGCTCCGGGTCGCGCTGGTCCGCGGGGGAAAGTTTCGGGCGGAAGGGCCAGAACGCCGCGCGCCCCAGGAGCGCCATCAGGGCGGGCAGCAGGGTCAGGGCAGCGAACAGGGAGCAGAGGATGCCGGCAGCTGCCACGGGACCCAGCGCCTTGTTGGAGTTCAGGTCCGAGAACAGCAGGCACAGCAGCGCGATGATCACGGTGGCGCCGGAGGCGAGGATGGGCTCGAAGGAGGCCTTCCACGCCGTCAGCACGGCGGCGGTGCGGTTGGCGGTGTGGGTCAGGGCTTCGCGGAACCTGGCCACAAACAGCAGCGCATAGTCCGTGGCGGCACCGATCACCAGGATGGACAGGATGCCCTGGCTTTGGCCGTTCAGCTGAATCCAACCGGCCTTGGCCATGCCGAAGACCAGCAGGATGGCCGCGCACAAGGCGAAGACGGAGGTCAGGAGCACCATGATGGGCAGCAGGAGGGACCTGTAGACAATCAGCAGGATCACGAAAACCGCTGCCAGCGCCACCAAAAGGAGGATGCCGTCAATGCCGGCGAAGGCCGCTGTCAGGTCAGCCGCAAGACCGGCAGGACCCGTCACATAGGTCCGCATTCCCTCGGGCGCTGCCTCGGCAACAGTGTCCCGCAACTCCTGGACAGCGTCTTTGACTTCAATCGACGAGTCGATAGGGGCGATGAACTGGACTGCCTTGCCGTCTTCCGAGGGAATGGGACCAATCACCGCACTGCCCAACTCCAGGCCCTCCAGCTCCGTCTTCAGGGACGCAACCTCGCCCAGCCGGGCCGGGGTGAGGCTCTCGTCGCTCTCCAGGACGATCACACCCGGAACCTCATCAGAGTCCCGGAACTTCGCCTGCCAGTCCTGCGCGGCCGTGGCCTCGGCGCTGGCAGGCAGGAAGGACGCCTGGTCATTGGAAGACACCTCTTCAAGCCGTCCGAAGGTGGGTCCGCCGATCCCCGCGAGCGCCAGCCAGGTCAACACGAGGATTACGGGGAGGAGCCAGCGCAGCCAGAACGGAACGCGTTCCTTGGCGTGGGGATGGGGTTTCATGGTGCCTTCCGAACAGAGAACGGGAGTAGGATTAGTTCCATACTAGAGTATCTCCATCATAGAGATAAGTGCTTTCCTAGCTTTTCTGCAAAGGCCGCGATGAGGATCTGCAAAGGCAGCGATGAAGAGGGGTTGGCGCGGCTGAAGTAATATCCGTCAGTACGGTCCAGCGGCGCCTTCGGCGCCTCAGGCGCGGAAATTGCCGCATGGAGCACAAATTCTTGGAGGAGGACATGGCAGGCGACAAGACCTCCGCTGCCTCCGGCCCTCCAGCCGGCGAGGGGCCACACCCGCTAGTGAGGCTCCTTCAGGAATTCACGCTGGAAGCCAACCGCTATGTGGACAGCGCCGGCGGGCGCAAGGACATGCACCGGACCGACCTGAATGCGCTGGCGGTGATCATGCGCCACACCGCGAGCGGGGGCACGGTCACGCCCGGGCTGCTCCGCAAGGAACTGAACCTCAGTTCCCCTGCCACCACGGCCCTGATCGACAGGCTGGACAGCTCCGGACACGTGGTGCGCGAGCGGGACAGCTCGGATCGAAGGCAGGTGCACCTCCGGATGACGCCCAAGGCGTACCAGGACGGCGGCGCCATCTTCGCTCCCCTCTCCCGCCACATGGGCAGCGCCATGGCCGAATTCAGCCCGGCGGAACTGGAAACAGTGACCCGGTTTATGACGGCAATGGTGGAAGCCACGGTGGCCGCGCGGGAAGAATCGTCCAGCGCACCCGACTAGGTTGGGGGTAGCGTTTGGTTATGAGCGCGCAGCAGCCCGAAGACGACGTCTACACGCACGGCCACCACGAGTCGGTGGTCCGCGCCCATGCCGCCAGGACGGCCGAGAACTCTGCGGCGTTTGTCCTGCCGCACCTCGCGCCCGGTTCTGAAGTGCTCGACGTCGGCTGCGGCCCGGGCAGTATCACCTGCGATTTCGCGGTCCTGGTCAACCCTGGAAAAGTCACCGGCCTGGACAGATCACCGGACATCATCGCCCAAGCCAAAGCCCTCGCCGTCGAGCGGGAAGTTTCCAACGTTGAGTTTGTGGCGGGCAACATCTACGACCTCGACTTCGAAGACGAGACGTTCGACGTCGTGCACGCCCACCAGGTGCTTCAACACCTCACCGACCCGGTGGAGGCGCTGCGGGAGATGCGCAGAGTGGCAAAGCCGGGCGGCATCGTTGCGGTTCGTGACGCCGATTTCCATGGCATGAGCTGGTACCCGGCCATCCCCGAACTGGACGAGTGGATGGAGCTGTACCAGCGGATCGCGCGCAGGAACGGGGCGGAGCCCGACGCCGGCCGGCGGCTGGTGAGCTGGGCACAGTCGGCCGGCTTCACCGACGTCGCCCCCACCAGCAGCAACTGGCTCTACGCGACGGGGCAGCAGCGCCGCTGGCAGGCCCGCGTGTGGGGTGAACGCGTGCTGCACTCCGCTTTCGCAGAGCAGGCACTGGAGTATGGCTTCGCCAACCCCGCCGACCTCGCCAGGATCTCCGCGGGCTGGCACCGCTGGGGATCCACCGACGACGGCTGGTTCCTGATCCCCAACGGCGAGGTCATCGCCCGGGCCTAGGGACGATCCTTTAGGGCCACTGGTCTCCACATGGACTGGGACCATAAGGACCCCTTTGACCGCATGCTCGCTGCCCAGGCGATGGTGGAGGTTTCACCCTCATCACCGCGGATGACGACCTGCAGGCTTTCGGACCTGTGGCGACCCTTTGGTGGGAACTGCCACTAAACTTGGCTGGTGCAATTCTCCCTTTGGCTCGCCCTGGCGGGCGCCGGCGCCTTCATCAGTTTCACGCCCGGCGCCGGAGCCATCAACACCATGAGCAACTCCTTAACCGCCGGTTTCCGCCGCTCCATCTGGGGCATCTTGGGACAGCAGGCAGCACTGGTGGTGCACATCGTGGTTGTGGCACTGGGTGTGGGCGTACTGGTCGCGAGTTCGCCAGTGGCCTTCAACGTCATCCGCTATGCCGGAGCCGCATATCTTGTCTATCTGGGTATCAGGCAGTTCCTCAGCAAGCCGGACCTTGGCCAAGAGAAGGTTGCCGGCCTGGGGAACGAGCCAGCGCGGTCCATCTTCCGGCGCGGACTATGGGTGAACCTGCTGAATCCCAAGGCAATTGTCTTCTTCCTCGCGTTTATGCCCCAGTTCATCCAGCCGGACCAGCCCCTCCTGGCCCAGTACGCAGTGCTGACCGCAACAGTCGTCGCCATCGACATCCTGGTGATGTGGTTCTTCTTTGCAGCCGCGGCGAGGTCTTTTGAACGCTTTACCCACAGTGCCCGCGGCCAACTGGTCCTTAACCGCTCATTTGGCCTCTTGTTTGTGGCCGTGGGCATCCTGCTGGCCTTCCTCCACTGACCAGCCTTAGGCGTTTCGGGAGTTCCCATCACGTCATGTGACGGCCCCGCACACATTCTTTACAAATCGGTCAACCTTTGTGAACCTACCGCTAGCCAACATGGCCATTAGCACGCATGCTTAGTAAATGAACTCAACGTCGAGCCCATACCGAGTAATCGCCGTCTGCACCGGGAACATCTGCCGGTCCCCCATGGCCGAGCTGATGCTCGCCGCAGCGCTCGAACGCGAGGGGCTGGAGAGCCTGATAACCGTGGACTCCGCGGGCACCACAGGGTATGAGGCAGGCCGCCCGATAGACCCGCGGGCCGCACGGCGTTTGGGTGCCACGAAGCTCATCTCGGGCAAGCACGTCGCCCGGCAGTGGCAACCGGCCTGGTTCCGTGAACGGGACCTGATCCTGGCACTCGACATCGACCACTACGCGTGGCTGAGTGAGTCCGCCCCTGACGATGAGTCCAGGAACAAGATCCGCATGCTCCGGAGCTTTGATCCCCGGCTGGCAGAAAAGGACCTGCTGGACCAGGGCATCGAGGACCCCTGGTACGGCGGGCACGCAGACTTCGACGCCGTCTGGCACCAGATCCATGCCGCGCTGCCCGGGCTGGTGGGCTACCTCAAAGGGGCTGTTCTCCAGGACGCCCAGCTCCAGCGCGGATGAAAGCCCTGCAGGGATAAAGGTACGCTCTAAACCATGAGCCCTGCCCCCGTCATCATCGCCGTCGACGGGCGCTCAGGCGCAGGAAAAACAACGCTCGCCGTTGAACTGGCGGCACGGCTGCGCGCCCACCACAAGGTCTCGCTGTTCCACCTCGAGGACATCTACCCGGGCTGGAACGGGCTGATGGCCGGCGTGGACCGCTACGTCTCCACCGTGCTGGCACCCTTGAGCCGGGGCGAGGCGGCTGCCTGGGTCAGCTGGGACTGGGAAAAACACTACGATGGCGATGCCCGCGTCACGCTGCCCGCCGAGATTGTCATCGTTGAAGGTGTGGGATCCGCTGCTGCCGCTGCCCGCCCCTTCCTCAGTGCCGTCATCTGGGCGGACTCGCCCGAGGACGTACGCCGGAGCCGCGCCCTGGACCGCGACGGCGGAACGTACGAACCGTACTGGGACCAATGGGCGGCGCAGGAAGAGGAATGGCTGCTCGGCGACGACGTCCCCGCCTATGCTGATGTCCGCGTGCTGAACCGCGCAGACGACCGCGCCCCCGCCGACGTACTGCAGCTCCTGCCCTTTCTTCCGTCGCTGGCTGCCACCCTGTCCCCCGAACTGTCCGCCCGCCGCGGCTTGAGCCTTCGCGCGGAACGCCTCAACCGGCGCCCGGAAGCCACCGCGCTGTTCGACGCCCTCTATGGCAGCTCATCGAACGCCGTCTGGCTGGACTCCTCCAACACCGGTGCTGCCGGGACACCGCCGCAGCAGTCCGGGTCCGCAGCTGCGGAGCGCAGCCGCTACAGCATCATGGCGGACGACGGCGGGTTGTCCGGCCAGTGCGTGACGCACCGCTCCGGCAGCAGCCTGATCCGCGCGGGCTGCGCCACAGCCACCATCGAAGGGCCCTTCTTCCGCTGGCTGGACACCGTATGGGGAGGCGCAACGGTCCGCACCCCGGACGGCTACCCGGGCGAATTCACCCTGGGCTGGCTGGGTTGCCTGGGTTACGAACTCAAGCGGGAAACCGGCGGAACCGATCTTGCCGCATCCACGCCGGACACGGCCTTGATCTTCGCCGCCCGGGCAGTGGTCCTGGACCACGCCGCAGGCACTGCCTGGCTGCTGGCCCTGGACCTTCCGGATGCGGACGAGTGGCTTAGGGACGCGCGGGACGCCGTCGAAACTGCTTCCGCTCCGGCTGCCGGAACCAATCGCGCTGCCAGCGCCGGCGGCAGCAACGGCGTCGTCCTTTCGCAGGCGTCAGCTTTCCGGAGCCGCGATACCAGCGACGCCTACAAGGCAAAAATCACCGCAGCGCAGCACGAAATCGCCGAAGGAAACACCTATGAGGTGTGTTTGACCACCACCCTCTCGGCCAAGGTTCCGGCCGCAGAGCTGGACCCGTGGCAGGCGTACCTTGCCTTGCGGCGCAGGAACCCCGCACCTTTTGCCAGCTACCTCCGGTTCGGCGGCCTCACGGTGGCCAGCACCTCGCCCGAGCGCTTCCTCAAGATAGCGTCCGACGGCGGCATGCGTGCCGAGCCGATCAAGGGAACCCGCCGCCGTGCCTCCGATCCGGCCGAAGATGCCCGGCTGCGCTCCGACCTTGAAACGTCCCTGAAGGACCGCGCCGAAAACATCATGATCGTTGACCTGCTGCGGAATGACCTCAGCCATTTTGCAGTTCCCGGCTCCGTGACCGTGAGCAGGCTCTGTGCCATCGAAAGCTATGCCACTGTGCACCAGATGGTGAGCACGATTGACGGGCAGCTGCGGCGCGGGTCGTCCCGTGCAGAGGCTGTGGCAGCCTGCTTCCCGGCCGGCTCCATGACCGGCGCACCGAAAATCAGCACCATGGCAATCCTGGACCGGCTGGAAGGCGAAGGACGCGGGCTGTACTCCGGCGCCGTCGGCTACTTCTCGCTGAACGGTGCAACGGACCTGGCGGTGGCCATCCGAACGCTGGTGATCAGCGAGGGCGCTGACGGAACCGCGGACCTGTCGCTCGGCGTCGGCGGCGCCATCACTGCCGATTCCGACCCGGGAGAGGAGTACGAGGAGATCCGGACCAAGGCCTTCGGCGTCCTCTCAACGCTGGGTGCCGTGTTCCCGGAGGACTGAAGTCTCCTTGGCTTACTGAACCGTTGCCGTCAGCCTGGCCACGTTGTCCACATAACGCGCCGCCAGCGGCCGTTTGAGCCAGTCAGACAACTTGAGCTCGTGCGAGATGTCCCGGTAGGTGTCTTCCACGGCGCGCATCTTGGTGACGATGTCTGCGCCCAGCAGCATCACCGACACCTCCAGGTTCAGCGAGAAGGAGCGCATATCCATATTGCTGGAGCCGAGGACCGCCACTTCGTCGTCGATGGTGAAGTGCTTGGCGTGGAGCACAAACGGGGCTTTGTACAGGTAGATCCGGACGCCGGCCTCCAGCAGCGCCTCGTAGTAGGAGCGCTGGGCGTGATGGACCAGGAACTGGTCGCCCTTTTCGGAGACGAACAACTCCACGTCCACGCCGCGCTGGGCAGCTGTGGTGATGGCGTACAGCAGCGAATCGTCCGGCACGAAGTACGGGCTGCAGATGGAGATCCGATGCTGGGCGGAGTAGATAAGGGTATTGAAGAGCCGCAGGTTGTTTTCGGTGATGAACCCCGGGCCGCTGGGGACCACCTGGGCGGTGACATTACCGGGATGCGGATTCGTAGGAAGCTGCAGCTGGTGTTCCAGGGACTCGTCGGTTTCGCTCAACCAATCGGTGGCGAAGACGACGTTCAAGGTGGTGACGATCGGCCCTTGGAGGCGGGCCATCAGCTCCACCCATTCCCGGCCGGCCCTGCGATGCCGTGAATTGTTGTAGGAGGGCTCGATCAGGTTCTGCGAGCCGGTGAAGGCGATCTCACCGTCGATCACCATAATCTTGCGGTGGTTCCGCAGGTCGGGGCGCCGCCACTGGCCATGGATGGGCAGGAGCGGGAGCATGCGCTTCCACTGGATCTTTCCGGCCCTGAGCCGTTTTAAAAGGTTGTTGTAACCCTTGACCCGGAGGGTGCCGATGTGGTCAAACAACACCCGGACCTCCACTCCGCGCTCGGCAGCTTCTTCCAAAGCGGTCAGCAGGTCATTGGTGATGTGGTCCGTGCTCATGATGTAGAACTCGGCGTTAACGAACTTCTTCGCCTTCCGCACCGCTTCCGTCATCTGCAGGATGGAGTCCGGGTAGCCGGGGATCAGGTCCACGGAGTTGTCGTCCACCATGGGAAGCGAACCCAGCCGCCGGTTCAACTCCGCGGCCGACCTCACCCATTCCGGGCCCGGGTAGTCGCTCTCCACGTCAGCCAGGGACGAGATCCCGGCGCGCACCCTCTCGTTGACCAGCTGCTGCTGCTCCCGGCGCCGCTTCGACAGCTGGAAGTTGCCGAACAGCAGGAAAAGGATAATGCCCACAAACGGGACGAAAAAAATTCCCAGCAGCCAGGCCATCGCGGTGGTGGGCCGCCGGTTGCCGGGAATGATGCCCACCGCCAGCACCCTGATCACCAGGTCCGCGACGGCCAGCAGCACCACGATCCATGTCGGCGCGGAACCGGCAAGCGAAAATGGCCACAACACGTGAATAACCCCCGGAAGATGGGCCACCGGCGGACGGGTTCCAGCCGGGGCACTCTGCCCAGCTTATCCGGCGGGGCGCCGCACTAAGCTGGAGCCATGACCTCTCCCGCTTCAGTGGTTCTCGTATTCCTCGACCCCTCCTTCCCGGACGGCCGGCTGGCCGATGCGTCCAAGCCGCAGTTGTTGGTGACGGACCAAGGCGCCACCCGGGGCGACGGGATCTTCGAGACCATGCTTGCAGTTGACGGCAGCGTGCGGAAAATCCAGGCGCATCTGGACCGCCTGGCCGGTTCGGCAAACGCGCTGGACCTCGCCATTCCCAGTGAGGAGGAGTGGCGCCGTGCCATAGCCACCGCCGTGACCGAACACCGCTCCCAGCATCCCCCCGTTTCCGTGTCTGCCAACGAGCTGGTGGTCAAGCTCGTGGTGACCCGCGGTGTGGAGGGCGCTTCAGCCCCCACCTCCTGGGTCCAGGTTTCTCCTGTCGGGGCCGCCGGACGCCGCCAGCGCGAGGCCGGCATCGATGTCATCCTCCTGGACCGCGGCTACGACAGCGACGTGGCCGAGCGCGCCCCGTGGCTGCTGCTGGGCGCAAAGACGCTTTCCTACGCCGTTAACATGGCCGCCTTGCGGCACGCGCACAAGCAGGGTGCGGACGACGTCATCTTCATCTCCTCCGACGGCCGCGTCCTGGAAGGCCCGACGTCCACCGTCCTGATGGCACATGTCGAAACGTCCGACGGCGGCGCTTCAGTCAAGCGCCTGGTCACGCCGCAGCTGGACAGCGGCATCCTGGCAGGCACCTCCCAGGGTGCATTGTTCGCTGCGGCCAAAGCCGCCGGCTGGGAACTGGGGTACGGCCCGCTGGAGCCCCAGGACCTGCTGGATGCCGACGCGGTCTGGCTGATTTCGAGCGTGCGGATGCTTGCACCGGTGAACCGCATTGACGGCAAAGAGGTGGGCATGCCCTCGGTGCAGAAGGAGCTGACCGCGGAGTTGAATGAGTTGTTCGCCGGTATCGAGTAGCATTTTTCACCTCCCGGGCCATGTTCCCCGCGCGGCAGGAGCCGTAGGGTATGGTTCATGACTTCTGACGGACAGAGAACCGAGCAACTGACGTTTGATGAGTGCTGGGACCTCCTGGAGGGTGACACCCTGGGCCGCCTTGCCCTGGTGGTGGACGGCCATCCCGAAATCTTCCCGGTCAACTATGTGGTGCACCGCAGGAGCATCGTCTTCCGGACCGCCGGTGTCACCAAGCTGTGGAATGCCAAGTCCGAACGGCCGGCGGCACTTGAAATCGACGGCTATGACCCACACGCCGAAGAGGCCTGGAGCGTGGTGGTTCGCGGGGACACCGGGATCATCGAGGGCCAGTCGGACAAGGATGCCGTGGACGGGCTGGGCCTGGAACCCTGGCAGCCGGGTGACAAAGCCCACTACATCAGGTTGTCGGCACGGGCGATGACCGGCCGCCGCTTCAAGGTCAACTCGCCGGACATCTGGAATACCCGCACTGCTGACCGCCGGCGGGCATCCTTCGAGTAGCCGCCCGCGGCACTCCTTCCCCTATACCGGGGTAGCCTGCGGTGCCGGAGCCAGTTGCGCTTCCAGACCGGTCAGGAGGATCGATAGGCCTTGGTCCAGTTCGCGCCCGCCATCATAGTCGGCGAGCGCAGGAGCCAGGGCACGGAGCCGGGGAAACTCTTTCGATGGCAGCCGGTGCAGCCCCAGCCGGAGCAGCACCTCGTTCTCTTCCGGGTCCACGACGAATTCCTGCAGCTCATTCAAGATGTGGCCATAGAGGAATCCGTAGTAGGCCCGGTAGACGTGGAGGGCATCGGCAGGGCTGAACCCGGCGCCAATGAGCAGGGAAAGGATCTGCTCTAGGGGGCGCAGGGTGCCCAGGGGCCTCAACCCCAGTGGCGTGGAAAGTGGCCTGGTCACCAACAGCGGCACGACATTTGGGTGCAGCAGCGCCAGCCGCCGCAGGTTGTGCGCGATATGCCGGAGCTGGGATTTCCAGTCGGGGTCCTCGGGGTGGATGGGCAGCTCGTTGAGCACCAGCTCCGAGACGCCATCCAGTAGTGCCGCCCGGTTCTCCGCATAGCGGTACAGGCTCATGGGATCCCGCTCCAGCTCCTGCCCCAGGCGCCGCATGGTAAGCGCCTCAAGACCTTCCGCGTCCACTACTTCCAGAGCTTTGGTGAGCACCACGTCACGGCTCAGCTTGGCTTTGCGGTCGGGGCCTTTGGTGCCTGGGCTTTTGGGCGAGGACATCGGTTTTCCAATCTGGAGCTGGCAGCAAGCCCTGCCCAGAGGTAATTCCAGACGCTTGCCGTATTGGTAGTCTACGGCTAAAGTCTACATTGTAGATGAGGTGTTAACGCCGCCTTGAATACATCTATTCGCCCAGGAACCGATCAAAACACCACGGCCTTGTGCACGGCTGGGATGTTAACGCTGCTGTAGCCGAACGGCGGCAACCACGCACGTAGCGAAGGGACGCCGTCATGGCACATTCGCAGTTCGACATTTTCCTCCAGGAAGCCACCCAGCTGGACCGGGCCTATGACCACAGCCTCGACGATGACCGCCTTTACGGGCTGTACACCAGCTGGTGCTTTATCAACCAGCAGGCGCCGGGCCGGGAGTCCGCCTTTTGGGACGCCATGAAGCATCGGATCACCCCGGGCCGCAACGGCCTGAGAATGAAGGGGCCGGCCGCCGCCGACTACATCCTGTCGAGTTACCCCGGGCTCGTCTAAAAGCCGGGAACTGAGAAAAGGCGTGTACCGCAGCCCACCAGGGCCGCGGTACACGCCTTTTGCTATTTGCCTCCGGGGGCCGGGTAAGCGGCGTCCACCTCCACCTCGACGAGCCAGCCGTTCACCGGCAGGTTCTCGATCTCGAGGGCAAATCGTGACGGCCGGGCAGGATTGGTGACGAACGGTTCGGCGGGCGCAGCCGAGCCCAAGGGAACCTTGACAGCGGAACCGTCGGACAGGCTGGTGTTGGCGAAGTACTGCCGGTAGGCACGGTTCCAGCCGTCGAAGTCGGCCTTCTCCGCACCGGCGGGGTTCTGAAGGAACACGCGCATGGTGATGACGTCGTCGTAATCCAATCCCGCCTGGGCCAGGTTCTCACCGATCCTGCGGAGGACGTTGATTCCCTGCGCCTCGGTGATGGTGACACCCGGCGGCAGGACCCCGCCGGGAAAGACTGACGTGTCTATGTAGCGCTGCTCACTTCCTGCAGTGGCAGCGGCATTGAGCGCGGAGGGTCCCAGGCCGCTGGTCTTGTAGATGGGGGTGTTCGCACCGATGGCCACCCCGCTGGCAATCATTGGATTGTCCTGTCCCGCCGGCAGGTTGGAAACCGTGGTGCCGGGCTTGGGATCGGTGAGGTCCTTGAAGACTGCCGGTGCGGCGAAGGCTGCGGTAGCGGTGAGGCTGATACCGGCAATTCCGGCGGCGATGAGGGAGAGTCTGCGACGGAGCATGGGCTTCTTTCGGCTCTTGGCTTGGGTGATGGCGGGAGCGGTGACGGGGTTCATCCGGCCACCATTGCTGCCGCTTTGGTGTGCAGGGCGGTGACGGCCGCCCGGGCGGAGGTCATGGCGCCGTGCTGCCAGGCGATGGCGTGGCTCAGGTGGTCGCCGGCGAAGTAGATGTTGCCGGAAGGTTCCAGCAGCTTGGCGTACTTGGCGTCCGTCTGGGACGGCCAGCCCACCCAGGCTCCTTCGGAAAAGGCGGTGGTCCCCCAGTCAACCGAGAACGACGCCGCTACGTCCTTGCGGTAAACGTCGCCGTGGATCCTGGCACCCTGGTCAAGGGCACGGCTCAGGCGCTTCTCCGGGCTGAGTTCCTTGTACACGCGGGCGCTGGCGCCGGTGTTGTAGTACCCGACCATGGTGCCGCGCTGCCCGTGGAAGCCGGTGGACGGGTACCACATGTTGCCCAGATCGATATTGGTGTTGGTGATGCCGCCGAAGATGCGATGGTCTTCCTCCCACCAGCGGCGGGAGTATTCGATGCCGATCTTGCCGGCGTCCGTGGGGCTGGCGAATTTGAGGGCGTCCAGCACGTCCGTCGGAAGGTTGCCCGGAATCTTGGCGGCGATGTGCGGCGGCAGGGTGCAGACGGCAAAGTCCGCTTCGATCTTTTTGGCCTGGCCGCCCGGGTTGGTGTACTCCACCGCTACGCCGGCGGCGGTGTTGTTCATGGACAGGACCTGGGCCCCGTAAACGAACTTGTCCTTGCCAATGGCGGCTTCGAACGCATACGGGATGCGGTCCATGCCGCCCACGGGCTGGAACATCATCATGGCCTGGTCCCAGCCGAATTCGAAGGAGAAGTAGTTGCCGACGCCACTGGCAAAAACATCCGAAAGGGCATCCGGCGCCAGGGGTGTTCCCGCTTCCAGCCCGGCGCCCGGTGCCACCGAGTAGCCCTTGCGGCCCGTGCCGGTGTACTTGAAGCTTGCCGCCGCGTCACCGGGAACTTTCGCACCGATGGCCCCGAAGTTCCGCAGGAAGGTGATCAGGTTCTCCTTGTCCGCTGCGGTCATGTAGCTGTCCAGGGCACCCTGGTCCGTGGCTTTGGCGAGGAGTTCTGAAACATAACCGTAGACGTCCGCTTTCGCGGCACGGTGGCGGACAGGCGTGTTGGAAAGCTTGGTGTTGCCCTCCCGGAACAGATAACCGTCAGCGTTCTGGTTGGTGAACGGCTCAATCGCCACCCCCAGTTCCTTGCAGTAGTCCAGGGTGATGTGGTGCTGGGGAATGCGGCCGGGGCCGGCATTCATGTACTGGTCCTTCGAGAATGCGGCGCGCTGGGTAACTCCGCGGAGGTCTGTTTCCTCCGTACCGCCACGAACAGTCCAGTTACGTCCGCCGGGGCGCATCCGGGCCTCAAGGATAGTGACTTTGTAACCGGCCTTACCCAGCTCATAAGCCGTGGTCAGTCCTGCTATGCCGCCACCCAAAATGACCACGCTCTTACCCTTGCCCTGCAGGTCGTTTGCCCGGGGGCAGCGTAGGCAGGGGCAGCGGTATCTGGAGCCAGGCCCATCGCCGCCATGGTCTCGTACATCACCCCGGCTCCCCCCACCATGCCCACGTAGCGGAGGAAGTTCCTGCGAGTCGCATCTGTCATTTTTTCCCTTTCACCGGAGTGTTACGAGGTGAGCGTATGGGGGAATTGTTTCGTCAAATGCTGTGACAATGTCGGTGTTATGGCGTTCAGATTTCAGCGAAGTAAACGCTTCCCGCCGGTCGCAGGCAACTCCAGCTGATGCCCTACGTGGGAATGATGCGGAAGAGGAATTTGGTCCGCACCATGACCCAGAGGAGCCCCAGCACCACGGCGTAGGCGGCAGTGTTGAGCAGCACGTTCTCCTGCTGCAGCGCCGGAATGTTGGCCACCACGGCAATCAGGACCACGTGCATGATGAACACGTAGAGGGTGGCGCGGCCCAGGGGGATCAGGAACCAGCCCAGGGCCCGCTGCACCGGCTTCCAGTACGCGGTAAGGAAGGCATACGCAGCCACCACCAGGACCAGGACATTGAGCAGCCGGCCCGGTGCCAGATACGTGCGGCCAAAGAAAAGGTCGTACATGTTCCGGTACGCCGCATCCGGAACAATCGCGAGCCGCAGATCGAAGCCGTTGGCCAGGTAGGGGTTGCCCCAGGACAAGAAAGCGAAGACGAACGCGGCCACTGTGCACGCGGCCACCACCCAGGCATGGCCGGCCAGCCATGCAACGACGCGGTGCCGGTGGTACCCCGCCACGAGGCCGATGACGAACAGGACCTGCCACACGAGCAGCGGGAACGAGTCCTCGAACTGCGACGGCAGGATCCGGACCCGCGTTGCCGCTCCCACGCCGTAAACCACCAAAGTGCCGGCCAGCACCCACGTTGCCTTGCCGCGGTTAAGGGCAGCCAGGAGCAGCGGGCTGGCAAGGAGCAGCACCACGTAAAGCCCCATCACGTTGAATTGCCAGGGTCCGAACTGCAGCAGCAGGATGGCAGGAAGCACCTGCGGCGGCACAGGGAACTGGAACAGGGACTCCATCCCCGCATACAGGTCATAGGTACGGCCGGCGCCGTCGTGCCCTGCCCCGCCCGTCCCCTGGTCCACGAAGGTGGTGAGGGCATCGGTCCGGAATATTGGCAGCAAGGACATCAGGAAGACGCCAATAAGCACTATCAGGGCCGTCAGGTAGAGCTTGCCCGCCCGCCGGGAGGTAAGGTCGACCACCTTTCCGAAGTCATCCTTCGCTCTGGGCCCGTACACCATGCCGACTACCAGGCCGGAGAAAAGAACGAACAGCTCGGCGCCCGAAACGAAGCCCACCGCTTCCTGCGTGAGCAGCTGGAACAGCGAGGTCATGCCCAAGTGGTTGACCACAACGAACACGATGGCCAGGCCGCGGAGCATGTCCACGCGTGAGTCCCTGCTGGAAGGATCCCTGTACTGCCAGGCTGTCGCAGCATTGACCCTGCCGGGGATCTGCCACAGGGCAACCAGGAGGATAAGAAGCGCCGCCCCTACTGTCCAGGCGGCGGCTCCGGTGAGGGTGTTGGCACGGACGTACCCGGTGCCTGTGCTGACTTCCGTGACCGGCCCTGTGACGATGGGGGACGATTCCAGCCTGCCGACGGCTGCCTGGGCAATGGCGGGGTTTCCGCTGAGCAGCCAGTCGATGCTCGCCACCCCGGTGTCCCTGGTGCTTGTGCGCTCATCCCACACCACAGCCCCTGTCATCCGGAATTCAGCGGCAGTGGCGGTCCCAACCACCTGGTCCCACCAGGCCACCTTGACGTCGGATTCCGATGCGCCGCCGGAGGCCGGGCTGTAGAAAGCGGCGGTCTGCAGGAGGAAAGGCTTGTCAGGTCCGCCGGAATAGGTGGCGTAAAAGTTTTCACCCCCGGAGCCCGTGAGCATCTCCCGCAGTTCGCCCGCACGGGGGACGGTATTGACGGCAGCACCGCCGGCGGTGTCGTCGTGGAAGGCAGTAAGCCCCACCCAATCGACCGCTTCATCCCCTGGATAGTAGGGTTCGTAGGCCGCGTCCGACCCGTTCCAGGCGCCGTCGCCGTTGGTATCGAGCAGGGCGAAACCGTCGCTTCCCGGGGCGGGTGCGTTCCGGTTCCGGTCGAAGGGATAGTCCTTGCCCAAATAGGGCTGCCACACCATAAGCGTCCGGCCGCCGCCTCCGGCCTCCCGGAAGGCGGCAGTGACCGTCTGGAAGGCAGAGCGGTAAGTGGCTGGTTGCTGTCCCCACTCCACCCAGCTTGCATTCATGTCCGGAGCAAACCGGATCAACAGCTGTCCCTTAAAGCTGGATGCAAGCTCCAACACCCTTTCGGCGAAGGACTTCGCAGCCGCGGCGTCGACCTGGTCCAGCGGCACCGTTGGCTTCACGGTGAGCATCGCGTGGGCACCCTGCAGCGAGGACTGTTCCAGGAAGCCCTCGATATCGTTTTGCTCGGATGAGCGGTACGGAAAGGCTATGTCGTGGCCAAAAACAGCCGGCGAGGCACCCAGCCGCTCGGCGAAACCGGCAGCGGTGTCCTCGCCCCATTCCAGAAGGGCGCCCAGCAGGGGCTTTCCCTCTTCCGGAAAGCTCCTCGCGGCCTGGGCCGACCCCGCGGGCAGCACCACAGCCACGAGGGCAATCAGCAGTGTGGCAAGGACAGCCCCAGCCACGCGCAGCCGGGGTACTTGAGACGGACCCGTACGGTGTTGTGGCGTGGCAGTTCGCGTGCTGATGGGGACCCCCAGGTGATGGTTCCAATGATGAGGCAATGCCCCTAGGAAACTTTATCCGGCGGTCCGTCCGTGAAAGGGCAAGAAAAGCGTGCCCACCTGCGGTGATGCCGCCGTCGTCCGTTCCTCTTGCCCCGCAAAAATCACCGCCTGCTGCACCGCGCCCGGTTCAGTTACGGAACATGACGACGGCGGCGGTGCTGCCCCGCGCGCCAAGTGTTACGTTTTTGGGGAGTAATGAGTACCGGCGCCAAGCCCTGACTGGCCGGTCGGCAACCCTCCTTTCGCGGCGGGGTGCCTCAGGTGAATACTCGGCATATCGACCGATTCGAGTTGCAAGCGTGAGAGAAGGAGATCCGTCGTGTCTGACGCACCTGCCCCTGAAGAGAGACTGTCGTACCGGCTTGTTACCGGTCCGGATGACAGGTCTTTCTGTGAACGGATTTCCGATGCCCTGGCCGAGGGCTACGTGCTGCACGGGAGCCCGGCGGCAACGTTCAACGGCAGCAGCGTCATCGTTGCCCAGGCCCTGGTCCTGCCCGCGGCCATCGCTTCAGCCGATGCCGCCGTGGCCACAGCGGTGGATAGCCTCGAAACCGCTGGCGAAGACCTCGAGTTCGACGGCGAGGGCCACGCATGAGCTACGCAGGAGACCTGACGCCCCAGGAGGCATGGGAAAAGTTGCAGCAGGGAGCCATCCTGGTGGATGTGCGCACTGAGGGCGAATGGGCCCATATCGGCATTCCCGACACCAAGGCCACCGACAATGATCCGCTGTTCATCCAGTGGACGTTTCCGGGAGGCATTCCCAACCCCGATTTCATCAGCCACCTGAGCCAGCAGGCTCCGGAGGATCCGGCCACCGAACTGGTATTCCTGTGCCGCTCGGGGCAGCGTTCCATCGCGGCCGCCATTGCCGCCACCCAGGCCGGCTTCACCTCCTACAACGTGCTGGAGGGCTTTGAGGGCGAGCCGGACCGTTACGGCGAACGCACCGTGAACGGCTGGAAGAACCGCGGCCTGCCCACCAACCTCGGAAAGAACTAAGTGACCTTCAACGAAGACGCCGCCGGCTGGAGCCCCGACACCCAGGCCGTCCGCGGCGGACTGGACCGCACCAACTTCCAGGAAACAAGCGAGGCGGTATTCCTGAACTCGGGGTTCGTCTACGAGTCCGCAGCCGCTGCCGAGCGTGCCTTCACCGGGGAGGACGAGCGATTTGTGTACTCCCGCTACGGCAACCCCTCTGTAGCCACCTTCCAGGAGCGGCTGCGACTCCTCGAGGGAACCGAGGCGTGCTTTGCGACGGCGTCCGGCATGTCCGCCGTGTTTACCGCCCTGGGTGCGTTG
This sequence comes from Arthrobacter sp. Z1-9, assembly GCF_054792695.1. Classification (NCBI taxonomy): domain Bacteria; kingdom Bacillati; phylum Actinomycetota; class Actinomycetes; order Micrococcales; family Micrococcaceae; genus Arthrobacter; species Arthrobacter sp. Z1-9. Next base: position 3,997,942 of record NZ_CP096456.1, read on the forward strand.
CTGGCTGCCGGTGACCGCGTGGTGGCCGCCCGCTCGCTGTTCGGCTCCTGCTTTGTGATCCTGAACGAGATCCTGCCGCGGTGGGGCGTGGAGACGGTATTCGTCGACGGCCCGGACCTGGACCAGTGGCGCGACGCCCTGTCCCAGCCCACCACTGCCGTCTTCTTTGAGTCGCCGTCCAACCCCATGCAGGAGATCGTCGACATCGCCGCGGTGAGCGAACTCGCGCACGCAGCAGGTGCCACCGTCGTCGTCGACAACGTCTTTGCGACTCCCCTGCTGCAGCGCTGCGGGCAGCTGGGGGCCGACGTTATCGTCTACTCCGGCACGAAGCACATCGACGGCCAGGGACGAGTCCTGGGTGGCGCCATCCTGGGCACCAAGGAATTTATCGAGGGGCCGGTCAAGCAGCTGATGCGCCACACCGGTCCGTCGTTGTCCGCCTTCAACGCCTGGGTGCTCACCAAGGGCCTCGAGACAATGGCCCTGCGCGTCAACCACTCTTCGGCGTCTGCCCTGCGGCTGGCTGAGTGGCTGGAGCAGCAGCCTGCCGTGAGCTGGGTAAAGTACCCGCTCCTGAAGTCCCACCCGCAGTACGGGCTGGCTGCCAAGCAAATGAGCGCCGGCGGTACGGTGCTCACGCTTGAGCTTGCTCCGTCCGGCGGCCGCTCCGGCAAGGAAGCCGCCTTTGCCCTGCTGGACGGGCTGCGCATCATCGACATCTCCAACAACCTTGGCGATTCCAAGTCCCTGATTACGCACCCTGCCACCACCACGCACCGCGCCATGGGGCCGGAAGGCCGTGCTGCAATCGGCCTGAGCGACGGCGTGGTGCGGCTTTCCGTGGGCCTGGAGGACGTGGACGACCTGATCGGCGACCTCGAACAGGCTCTGAAGCAGATCTAGAGTTGCCTGGCGCTGCGGCCAAGTTCCTCTCCGGCACCGGCGCCTGCGCTGGATATACGGGCGAGGGTTTCATCAGTTGTCTTCGATGGAGAGGTGGACGGCCACCTCGTCGCCTTCCCTGATCCCGGCTTTGTCCCTGATGGCCTTCTTCACGGGCAAGAGGTACGAAGCGGCTTTCTGGTCCGCGAACAGCGAGGTCTGCCAGGAGTGCCCTGCGATTTCCGCAGTCACTTTGACGGATCCGAATGCCTTGCTGGCGCCGGCGGTTAGTTCGTGGATATCGTCCGCGACGTCTGCCGGGAGGGTCAGGAAATGCCAGCCCGCTTCGCCCGGATATAGCCAAAGTTCAGCTTTGAAGGAGTAGGACGCCGTCACGCGCCGAGTATGGCACGCCTCCTGCCTGGGCGCCACCGGCTGTCGATTCTTTCCTGTCAAAGGCTTTTGTTGTGCTTTCCACCTCGCTGAAGGCAGCACCAGGCGAGCGGAAGAATTGATCCTGCTAGGACTGGCGGACGCGCAGCAACTCCGGGGACCCGTCGACAGCTGAAAGATGGCCGGAACCGCGCATCGTCACGTCCACCGCGTGCTTGACCACCGCACCAAAGCCCAGGTCTTCCGGGGCCAGGGCGGCCAAAGTCCGGTCGCGGATGCGGCGCTGTTCAGCTGCCCCTGTCCCTCGCGCAAGGATGTCCTCGACGCCCTGGCAAACCAGTGCAAGTTCACCCTGCTCCTGCAATACCGGGGCGAGGTAGTCCACCAGGGAATGCACTACATCGGCGGCCCGCGCGGGCCGGAACGTACCGAAGTCCAGGAGTTCCCCGCTGAGTCCACCGCTGCTGGCCTGCCAGGAAGCCATCCGCAAAAGTACGGTGGGCACCGGCGCGGGCTCAACCCCCTCGTGCCACTCACGGCTCGCAGTCTCCACCAGCGCCCTGACGAGAACGGCAAGAAGAGCTGCGTCCTCGGCCCGGAGGCAGACGTCTGCAACCCGGACCTCGACAGTGGGATGGTTCCGGGACAGGCGGGCGTCGAAGTAGATCATCCCTTCGTCCAGCATCACTCCACTGTCCAGAAGACGGGTGACCACCCTCCGGTAGGCGGAATATGTCCCGTAGATACCGGCGGGACCGGATGTGGGCCAGCGGTTCCACGCTTGGGTGCGGTAGCTTTCGAAGCCGGTCTGAAGCCCGTTCCAGAACGGCGAGTTCGCACTTAGGGCCGTGAGGACTGCCAGCTTGTCGCGGATCCGGTCCAGCACAGCCACGCCCTCGTCCGGTGACTCAATGAAGGTATGGACGTGGAAGCCGCAGGTCAGCTGTTCCTGAGCGGTCAGGCCAAAACGTTCCAGCATCCTTGCATAGCGTGGATCAGGGGTGGTGTGGCTGGCCAGGCCAAGGGGCGACGTGGCCAGCGCAGCAATCCGGGCATCATGTTTCCTGGCAGCCTTGTCAGCGAGCGCCCGTCCAGCCCGGATCTGGTCAAGCAGCACACCGTACTCCAGGCACGGCCGCGTCTGGGTCTCGATCTGTTCCAGCTTGAGTTCGGCACTCAGGCCCAACCCGTCGTCGTCGTAAGCGGTTTTGTCTTCGGTTGCCAGGTCCCGGGGGTCGTCCGGAGCGTCGTCGGCCGCCAACCGGCGGACGGACAGCAGGGCATCAGCGAGGGCAAGCGGCTCCCCGCTTTCCGGATCAACGATCAGGAGCTCTTCCTCAACGCCGAATGTTCGCATACTCACATTCTGCGGCAGCTGGAGGACTTTTGAAGGTCCTCAGAATTTCATGACGAAGCGTGAATGCTCAGTCCTGGAAGTACTCCACTTTGGCCCCGATAGCGTTCAGCCGCTCCGCCAGGTCCTCATAGCCGCGCTCAATGACGTAAATGTTCCGCAGCTCGGAGACCCCCCGGGCTGCCAGCATGGCAAGCAACAGGCAGGCTGCGGGACGCAGGGCCGGCGGACAGCCCACCTCCGCGGCGCGCCACTTGGTGGGCCCATTGACATAGATCCGGTGGGGATCCAGCAACTGAACCTGCGCACCCAGCCGGTTCAATTCCGTGAGGTAGATGGCGCGGTTTTCGTAAACCCAGTCGTGGATCATGGTTTGGCCGGTGGCATTGGCGGCAATGACTGCAAAGAAAGGCAGGTTGTCGATGTTCAGGCCCGGGAAGGGCATGGGGTGGATCTTGTCCTCCGGTGCGTGCAGCTCTGAAGGCTTAGTGGTCACGTCCACCAGCCGCGTCCGGCCGTTGCGTGCCATGTATTCGCCGGATATCTCCAGCTGCTGGCCCATTTGCCCCAGTGTGGCCAGCTCGATCTCCATAAACTCGATGGGGACGCGGCGGATGGTCACTTCGGAGTTGGTGACAATTCCGGCGGTGATGAGGCTCATTGCCTCGATGGGGTCCTCGGAGGGGAAGTATTCGATGTCGGCATCGATCATGGGGCGTCCGGTGATCTTCAAGGTGGTGGTGCCGACGCCGTCGATGCTCACGCCCAGCATCTGCAGGTAGAAGCAGAGGTCCTGCACCATGTAGTTCGGGCTGGCGTTGCGGATCACCGTTGTCCCCTCGCGGTGTGCCGCTGCCATGATGGCGTTTTCGGTGACAGTATCGCCGCGCTCGGTCAGGACGAAGGAACGGTCGCGGGTATCGGCCAAAGGAGCCTGAACGCTGTAGAAGCCGGCGGTGGCCTCCACTGCGAGTCCGAACTGGCGCAGCGCCTGCATATGCGGCTCCACGGTGCGCGTGCCGAGGTCGCAGCCACCCGCGTATGGGAGCTGGTACTCCGAGGATTCGTCCAGCAGCGGCCCCAGCAGCATGATGACGCTGCGCGTGCGGCGGGCCGCTTCCACGTCCATCGCCGCCAGGTCCAGGACGGCCGGCCTGCGCAGCTGGAGGTCGGTATCATTGAGCCAGGTGCACTCGACGCCGATGCTGCTGAGCACCTCGACAATCCGGTTAACTTCTTCGATGCGCGCAAGCCGGCGAAGAACGGTTGTCCCACGGTTGATGAGGCTTGCGCACAGCAGTGCGACGCCGGCGTTCTTGCTGCTGTTGACGTCCACGGCTCCGGACAGCGTATGCCCGCCCTCCACGCGAAGGTGCGTCATCTGCGGTTTGCCCACGTTGACGATGCTCCGGCCAAAGATGGTCTCGAGCCGCTGGATCATTTTCAGGCTCAGGTTCTGCTTGCCCTGCTCCATCCGCGCAATGGCGCTCTGGCTGGTTCCTAGTTCGGCGGCCAGCTGGCCCTGGGTCCAGCCTTTCTCGCCCCGGGCATCCCGGAGCATGGCGGCAACGTGTTCCGTGGTTTCCTGCGTCATGCCCAAAAATATATCATAAATGAGTTAGAGGTAGGCGAATTCGGTGCGGTCCGCATCAGGATGGAGAGCGTTTACCCACTACATGCGATAGAAATCGCCGCGAGCTGAATGTTGACCCTGCGCGCCGGCGCGGAGGACACTTTTATAAAACCTCTTTCCTCGACGACGACGGAGGCGCCAATGGGCTGGGTTCGAGGCACCCGAGCGGCAGCCACAGTGGCCGGCGTGCTGTTAGCCGTCCTGCTCCTGGTCTCCGCCCGGCCGGCCTCGGCAGCGCCATCGCCGGGAGAGGGGAATCAGTCAACACTGGGAACTGACGTCTCGTGGCCCCAGTGCAACAACAACCTTCCCACGGGCCAGGCCTTTGCAATCGTCGGCGTCAACAACGGGCTGGCCAACAACACCAATCCCTGCCTGAAGGAACAGCTTAAGTGGGCTGCCACGTCCTCCGGCCTGGCCACCCAGAAGTCACACTGACCCAGTTCGTGTCCGGGAAATTCGACTACAACCACTCCTGCGGCTGAGCCGGAGCTCTTGTGCCGCAGTTCCTGGCCGCAGCGTCCTGCATCAGCATCAGCATCAGCGTGACAGTCAGCTCCCCAGCCACACCATGTTCCAGGTGCCGGCCCATACGGCGGCAACAAAGGCTCCACCGGCCATCAGCACCCCGGCAGCCAGCACCCAAACGTCGAGCGCGCTGTACGTCGACTCGCGCGCCCACGTCCGCCGTCCGCCGCCAAACCCACGGGCCTCCATGGTGACAGCAAGCCTGGAAGCCCGCCGGATAGCCTGGACCAGCAGCCCAAAGCTCTGCCCCAGCGTCGCCTTCACCCGCTGCAGGGCATTACCGCGGGAACCGACGCCGCGGGCACGGCGGGCCATGCCAATGGTCTGCCACTCCTCCGCCATCAGCCCCACAAGCCGCATGGCGGCCAAGGTCCCCAGCACGAACCGGTGCGGAAGGCGCGCCTTCTGCGCGAGCGCATCGGCCAGGTCCGTAGGATCGGTGCAGCTCATCAGCAGGACCGCCGGCAACGCAATCGCCAGCCCCCGCAGCATGAACCCGACCCCCAGCTCCAGCGAGCCTTCACTCATGGTCCAGATGCCGACGTCGATAAGCGTCTTTCCGCTGTCCGCCGCCAGGATGGAGGTGCTCCAGCCACCCACGGCGGCGGCGATAATGAGCGGCCAGCCCCGCTGCCACAGCAGAGTCAGGGTGAGGCCTGCCAACGGGAACAGCAGGAACTCGAAGACCAGCGCCACCGACGCGGACACCCAGTCGATGGACAACGCCAGCACTGCGGTGACCAGGAAGACGGCGGCGAACTTGCTGAGCGGATTGGCGCGGGTCAGCAGGGCGTGGTTGCCGTGCAGGTTCAACTCCTGCCTCATGGTGCCACCGCCGCCGCAGCAACCATCCGCAGTTCAGTCCCGCCCAGGGCGGCAGTGAACTCGGCATCATGGGTTACGGACACCACGGCCGTGCCCGCATCCAGGAGCTCGGACAGGAACGATGCCAGCTCCGCCCACGTGTTGGCGTCCTGCCCGAAGGTCGGCTCGTCCAGGACCAGGACCTGGGGATGCGCTGCCAGGACCGTGGCTACGGAGAGCCGCCGTTTCTCGCCGCCCGAAAGCGTGTACGGGTTGGCGTCAACCAGTTCGGTGAGCCTGAGCCGCTCCAGCAGCTCGTCCACGCGTTCTTCGCCATGGCCAAGGTGCCGCGGGCCGAACAGCAGTTCGTCCAGTACTTTTCCCGTGACGAACTGGTGTTCCGGCTCCTGGAATACCGTGCCCACGCGCTCGATCAGCTGTTCAGCCTTCCACTGGTAAGGGTCGATCCCAGCTCCCCGGCTGAGCGCCAGCGTAGCGGAAACCTTGCCTGCAACGGGCTCCAGCAGCCCGGCCAGCGTCAGCGCGAGGGTCGATTTTCCCGCTCCATTCGGCCCGGTGACAGCCAGCGCCTGCCCGGCGCGGACCTGCGCGGAGATACCCTGCTGCACCGGCACCGGCGGCACCTTCCGAAAGCCTTTGCGGCGGGCACGTTCACGCGACACCGCCAGCTCCTCGGCAGCAAGCAGCAGGTCGCCAGTCCCGGGAGCCGAACCGGCAGCACGGAGGCGGGTCGGAGGGACGTAGCCGGGCACCCAGACCCCGGCCGCGATCAGCATGCTGCGGGCTTCGCTAAGGACCTGGTCCGGCGGCCCGTCCAGCAACACGGCGGAATCGGTCGAAGAGCCGGGCTGCAGCACCACAATCCGGTCCACCAGGTCCTTCCACACGGCCACCCGGTGCTCCACCACCACCAGGGTGGCGCCGGTCTTGTCCAGGCAGCGGCCCACGGCGTCGCGCACCTCCACCACCCCGGCAGGGTCCAGGTTGGCCGTCGGCTCGTCGAGGAGAATCAATCCCGGCCGCATGGCCAGGATGCCCGCGAGCGCAAGCCGCTGCTTCTGCCCGCCGGACAGCGCCGACGTCGGGTGGTCCGGCGGCAGGTGCGAAAGTCCGACGTCCTCCAGCGCTTCATGCACCCGTGCCCAGATGTCGCCACGGGGCACGGCGAGGCTCTCGGCGCCGAAGGCAACATCGTCACCCACGCGCGAGAGGACAACCTGGGTCTCCGGGTCCTGCTGCATCAACCCGGCCCGGCCGCGCTGGTCCCGGGGGGAGGCCCCGTCGATCAGCAGCGAACCGGACTCATCGGAATCGCCGGCCTCGCCGTCGTCGTCATTCGCATCCCCCAGCACCCCTGCCAGCGCGTGGAGGAGCGTGGACTTGCCGGCGCCGGAGGGTCCCAGCAGGAGCACGCGTTCACCCGGTTGAATGTCCAGGTCGAGGGCACGGACAGCAGGCTTGGACCGCCCGGCGTGCCGCCAGCCCCAGCCGCGGGCGGTGACTGCAGCCGGCCGCGCCGCCACCGCAGCGCCGGAAAGGGAAGGAGCAGTCATCAGGAAAAGACGGGCTCCGCTGCCGCCTTGCGTGACGCAAAGGAGCTCAGGACACCGGTCCTGGCCAGGCCGCGGGTGGCGATCCAGGACAAAGCCCCGGCAATCACGGCGCCGGAGATGGCGGTGAAGATGATGTATGCCAGCTTGTCCCCGCCGGAGTAGGCGATGTTCCAGCCCCAGGGCGCAAAGGAATCGTTCAGGCCGCAGAAAAGACCCGCAGCTGCGCCGGCGAGCAGTGATACCGGCAGGTTGAACTTCCGGTACACGAAGATCGCGAAGATGATCTCGGCGCCCAGACCCTGGACAAACCCGGAGAACAGCACGGAGGCACCGTACTGCGAGCCCATCAGCAGCTCACCCGTGGCGGCCACTGTTTCGCAGAACAGTGCCGCGCCCGGCTTGCGGATGATGAGCATGCCCAGCACCGCGGGGATCATCCAGCCGCCGGCCAGCAGGCCGGTGAGGGGCGGATAGACGGCGTTCATCGGTGCCGAGACTGCGGCTGCGCCCTGGGACCAGGCCCAGAAAATAACGCCGCCGGCGATGGCGATGAGGGCTGCCACCACGATGTCCACAACGCGCCAGGACTTGCTGGTGGTCTTCTTGATTGCTGTCGTTGCCATGTGATCCTCCTGAGGAACAGGAGGGGAAAGTGGATACAGCAACCGGCGCTGCCGCCGTTGCCGCACACTTCGAGAACTCGACTCCCTTGCGCCGGTACTAACCGGATCAGGTTCGAGGGTCTGCGGCTATCCGCACTCTCAGCGCCCACCTGCGGATCCTGGCATGGCCAGTGATGCCCGACGGCGGCGCTCCCCTGTCGTTGAATGATTCTGTCGGTAAATAATCGCCCTTGTGGGCGGGGTCCAGTTTACACCGGAGGAGGGGTAGATTGTGGGCCATGACTGCCAATTCCCCGCATGTGACCGAGTTCGATCCGGATTCCGATGCCGTCCAGCCGGAGGGATCCCTGCAAGCGCTCATCGCCCGGATCGAAGGGGAGATCCACGAGCTCCAGTTTCCCGGCTTCTCCCTGGATGATGCACTGAATCTGGGGCTGCTGCTCGTGGAGCTGGGCAAGGAGGGCCAGTTTCCCATCGCGATAGACATCACCAAGGGCGAGCAGGTGCTGTTCCATGTGGCGCTGCCCGGCGCCACGCCGGACAACGAGCACTGGATCCGCGCCAAGCAGCGCACCGCCGCCCGGTATGAGGTGCCCTCCCTGCTGGTGGGGCTGCGCGGCCGGCTCAATGGCGGACGGATCGAGGACAACGCCTCGTTCGATCAGAGCCGCTATGCGGCCCACGGAGGCTCGTTCCCTGTGTACGTCACGGGGGTGGGTGCAGTCGCAACGGTGACTGTTTCCGGGCTTCCGCAGGTGCAGGACCATGACCTGGTGGTACAGGCCCTGCGCGAGGTCCTCGGTTCCATGTGGACGGACTGACGTCGGGGGCCTCAACGAGTTCGCTATGGACTCCGCCACATGCCGGGAGTACATTCGAGGCGAGCGGCCGGAGTTCCACACAGGAGGACGCCATGATTGGTCCTGCAGCCGAAAACCAGGTGCGGGCGGCGGTGGACAAGGCCGCCGAGGAAATGATCTACATCGGCCCGGACCACCCCTACTATCCCCTGCTGGCGGAACTTGTGTCCGCCGTCGGGAAAGCCTGGCAGCAAGGGTACGAGCACGGCCGGCGCGGCGGGCACCATGCCAATCCCTACATGTGGAGCACCTCGGAGGGGTGAGCACCACCCGGCCACAGGGGCCGCGCAGCGGCCGCCGTCCAGCAGGATGCAAAGCGTCCTTAGCTTTTATTAGTAACCATGCTTACTATGTTGTCTCCCGGCTTTTGAGGAGACAGGTCATGACAATCAGCACCCGGGCCACCGGAGCGAGGACCGGCCTGCAAAAGGCCGCGCTTGCAACCGGCGCCCTCTTCCTGCTGGTCGGTGTCCTGGGGTTCATCCCCGGGATCACCACTAACTATGAAGCCCTGGGCATGGCCGGGCACCGCTCGGGAGCCTTGCTGTTGGGCGTTTTCCAGGTATCCATCCTGCACAACATCGTGCACCTGGCCTTCGGGGCGGCGGGACTTTTGCTGGCCAGAACCCACCAGCAGGCAAGGAGCTTCCTCATCTACGGGGGCGTTGTTTACCTGGTCCTCTGGCTCTACGGCCTCCTGGTGGGCGATCAAACCCCGGCCAACTTTGTCCCCGTCAACGGGGCCGACAACTGGCTGCACCTGGCCTTGGGGCTGGGCATGATCATCCTGGCCATCCTGTTGTCACCGCGGACCACCCCACGCCGCCGCCCCGGCCGGAACTCGACCACCCAGCCATAACCGAACCGTCACCGTCGACGCCGCAGCACCGGCAGCACCACCTGCCGCCCAAAGGAGCATCATGAAAATTCCGGAACCCCGAGGTCCCATCAGCACCGCACTGTTCGGTGCCCTGGCAGTTGCCCCCGGCACCGGCGACGGCGCCACGGGCGTGGAGGAACTGCGCCGGCTGGTCACGGAACAGCTGGATGCAGCCACTGACATCATCGCGGACGACGACGTCCAGCTGGCTCTCTTCTGCCTCTACGAGCTCCACTATTCCGGCCTTGACGGCGTCAGCGATGACTGGGAGTGGGAGCCGGGCCTTATCCAGGTCCGCCGCCTGCTCGAAAGGCCGTTCGAGGAAGCGCTGCGTGCCGCTGCCCAACCGATAGCCGGCGAGCTGGACCTGCCGCCTGCAGCGGAGATGACCAGTGACGCTGTGGCCGACGTCCTGTTCGGACTTGCCGGCACCGACACGGGGCCCAGCGTGTCCCGCTACGTGGCCAAGAAGGCGAGCCTGGACCAGCTCAAGGAGTTCCTGATCCACAAGTCCGTCTACCAGCTCAAGGAAGCAGACCCGCACACCTGGGCCATCCCCCGGCTCACGGGGAGGCCGAAGGCTGCACTGGTGGAGATCCAGGCCGACGAGTACGGCGGGGGACGCCCCGAGCGCATGCACAGCGCGCTCTTTGCCCGCACTATGCGGGGGTTGGGCATGAACGACGAATACGGGGCCTACGTCAACGCGGTACCCGCAGTCTCCCTGGCCGCGGTGAACATGATGTCCCTCTTCGGGCTGAACCGCCGGCTTCGCGGCGCCATCACCGGACACCTGGCACTTTACGAGATGACCTCCTCCCAGCCCAACCGCCTTTATGGCAAGGGCTTCCGGCGGCACGGCTTCGATGCGGACGTGACCCACTATTTCGACGAGCACGTTGAAGCCGACGCCGTCCACGAGCAGATCGCCGGCCGGGACCTGGCCGGTGGACTGGTGGAGGCTGAGCCCGGGCTGCTCGCGGACGTTCTGTTGGGGGCAACGGCGGCAATGGCGATCGACGGCAGGCTTTCCACGCACCTTTTGGGGTGCTGGGAAAACGGACAGACCTCGCTGCGGGCGGGCGTGCCGGCGGCAGCATGAGTACTCAGGCCATCAGGCAGTCCGCAGAGTACATCCTGCCGCTGCGCTGGACCGAGGATTCAGCACTCCCGGACCTGGTCGCCTACCTCGGGCACCTTACCGGGTGGATACCCGTCACCGTGGTGGACGGCTCCGCTCCGGAACTGTTCAAGCGGCATGGGGCAGCTTTCCCGCCTGGCGTCCGCCATATCCGTCCGGCAGCGGGCGAAGACAGCCACAGCAAGGGTGCAGGCAACGGCAAGGTGGCCAGCGTCATGACCGGCGTCCGTGCCGCCAAGGCTGAGCTGCTGGTGATAGCCGACGACGACGTGCGGTACACGCGCGAATCGCTCACCGCCGTCGTCAATCACCTCGACTCGGCGGACATCGTACGGCCGCAGAACTACTTTGAGCCCCTGCCGTGGCACGCGTGGTGGGACACGTCCAGGACCCTGATCAACCGGGCCTGGTCCGCGGACTTCCCCGGCACCCTGGCCGTACGGCGGAGTGCACTGCTGGCCACCGGCGGTTACGATCCGGTGCTCTTTGAAAACCTCGAGCTGATCAGGACCGTCAAGGCAGCCGGCGGCAAGGAAAAAATCCTGCCGGACCTGTTCGTTGCCCGCAGGCCGCCCGGACCACGTCACTTCCTCAAGCAGCGCACCCGCCAGGCCTACGATGACTTCGCCCAGCCGGGCCGCCTCGCCGCGGAGCTTTCCCTACTTCCGGCGATCGCCGCAGCAGCCTGCCTTCCCGGGCGGCTCCGCGGGCGCGCCTTCCTGGGACTGGCGGCGGCGCCGGTCGTCATCGCCGGCATCGGACGACGACGGAACAACGGGGCTGCGGTCTTCCCCTTCCGGGCCGCGTGGTGCGCCCCGCTGTGGGTCCTCGAACGGGCAGTGTGCATCTGGATCGCGCTGGCATTCCGGCTAGGCGGGGGCGTTCCCTACGCCGGACAACGGATCAGGACCGCCGCCCACTCGGAGGCTGAACTGCAGCGCAAACATTCCGGAAAACTGGCCACATTGCGCCAACAATACGTCCCGCCTTCCGCCACCCATCCACACCAGGAGCAGCCATGAACCAGGAACCCGCCGAAAGCTCGATCGTGGTGTGCCCCGACGGGCCCCTGATCGTCCGGGGCGACTTCGAAATCGTGACGCCCTCCGGCGAGCCCGTCCCACGCGAGCGCAAGACTGTTGCACTGTGCCGCTGCGGCGCCTCGGCCATCAAGCCCTACTGCGACGGCACCCACAAGATGATCAAGTTCCGGACGGAACCGCCCGTTGCTTGAACAGCGCTCCTCCACTGAGTGCGCAACGCCAACAGCGAACCGGCGCTTTGCCGCACCGGCCGCCGCCATGATGCCGCTAGGCTGAAGTCAGTCCGTTTCCCGCCCGCAAGGAGTACTAAGAATGAACCTCTTCATCAAGCTGCTCGGCACCGGTGTGAGCCTTGGCGCAGGCTTCGTCGGAACCAAGCTGGTCAACACCATCTGGGAAAAGTCCACCGGACGGAAGCCGCCCACCGGCAGGGACGAGGATATCCCCACCAGCTTGCAGTCGGCGCTGACCTTCGCGTTGATCTCGGCCTCGGTCAGCACCATCATCCAGGTCCTGGCCAACCGCGGCACCCAGCGCGCCATCAGCCGGTTCGCCAAGAGCGAGGACATCGTCTGACCTAGTGCACCGGGCCGTCGCCGGAGCCGTCCTCACGGGCGGTTTTGGCGGCGGCTTTCTGTACCACTGCCTCCAGCTCATCGGCCGTCAGCAGCTCGCGGTGCAGGTGCTTGGTGCGGTAACCCGCCCTGCCCACCATGTGGGCAGACACCGGCACCGTCAACAGCTGGAAAATCCAGGCGACCACCAACGCGGGCCAAACCCACCAGGTGCGCATCTGCAGGCCGATGGCTGCCAGCAGCAGGAACAGCCCCAGCACCTGAGGCTTGGTGGCGGCGTGCATCCGGCTCAGGAGGTCCGGAAAACGCAGCAGGCCGATCGCGGCACCCAGGGACATAACGGCCCCCACCACCATAAACACGGCTGACAGCAGGTCGATCCAGCTGTCGAGGGAAGCTGCTTCAGGATTCAATGGGCTGTTCCCTTCGATCGGCCACGAACCTGGCAACCGTGACGGACCCGATGAAGCCGATGATGGAGATGGCCACCACGAGCATCAGGTTGTTCAGGTGCCGGTTCACGGCCATGTCCACACACAGTGCCCCGCCCAGGATGGCGAGCAGGACGTCTGTGGCAAGCACCCGGTCCAGCAGCGACGGCCCGCGGGAAATCCTGACGATGGCGCCGGCAGCGGCCAGCGAGAAGATGACGGCTGTAACAACCAGGACGGTTTGCATCATGACGCAGCCTCCAGACGGACGGTTTCGAGTTCTTCCCTGGTACCCATGATCCGGATCAGCCCGGCCTCGATGGACAGCACCTCGTTCCGGAGGTTCTCCACTTCCTCCGGGGAGCTGATGTTCAGCGCATGCAGGTAGAGGGTGGAGGTCGACCTGTCCACCTCCACCACCAGCGACCCGGGAATCAGGGAAATCACGTGCCCGGTGGCGGTGACCAGCAGGTCCTGGTGGCTGCGCAGGGTCACGGCCACCACCGCATTCTTAACCCGTGGCCCGCGCATTATTGCCAGGTACAGGACCTGTGCGCTGGCAACCACCACCTTGGCCAGGAACGTGAGTGCGAACGGGACGGCGTGAAGGATGTTGAAGCGGCCGCTGAGTTCCACCGGCGGGAGGTAGAACAACCTGGCCACTGCAACAGCCAGCAGCGCACCGAACAGGAGGTTTCCGGGGCTGAAGTCCTGCCACAGTGCACCCCAGACGATGACCAGCCACACCAGGAGTGGAAGTTCCTGGCGCAGCGAGATGCGCCGGCGGCTCATTTTCCTCCTCCTGACGTGAGAACCATCGGGACAGTGGTCTCCTCGCCCAGCACGGCCTGGATATACGAGGACCTGTCCAGCATGTCCTTGGCGGCGTGGTCGGAGACGGTGAACAGCGGACCCGCGAAAACAGTGAGCGCGACGCCGAGGACCACCAGGCCCAGGGTGGAGCCCACCATGGTGCGCGGCAGGAGGGTCGCAGTGTTCCGCTTGGCGCCCGGGCCGGCCATTGCTGCCATCGGCGGGGCCAGCAGCACGGGATCGGGATGTTCGGCGTCGCTGGGGCTGCGCCAGAAGGCGCGGTTCCACACCCTGGCGACCGCGAGCAGTGTCAGGAGGCTGGTGACAACCCCGCCGATCACCAGCGCGTACGCCAGCGGCGTGCCCAGCTCGATGCCGGCCTGCATCAGCCCCACCTTCCCCAGGAATCCGGAGAACGGCGGGATGCCGGCCAGGTTCATGGCGGGAACAAAGAACAGCAGCGCCAGCAGCGGCGAGAGTTTGGCGAGGCCGCCCAGCCGGTCCACGGACGAGCTGCCGCCACGGCGTTCAATCAGACCGGTCACCAGGAAGAGGCTCGTCTGGATGGTGATGTGGTGGGCCACGTAGAAGACTGCCGCGCCCAGGCCGGCCGTAGACGACATGGCGAGGCCGAACACCATGTAGCCGATGTGGCTGACCAACGTGAACGAGAGCAGACGTTTGATGTCGTTCTGCGCCAGCGCACCCAGGATTCCCACCACCATGGTCAGCAGGGCGGCCACCATCAGGGGTGTGTTGAGGGTGTCACCGGGAAAGAGCAGGGTCTCGGTCCGCACCATCGCGTAAACGCCGACTTTGGTGAGCAGGCCCGCGAACACAGCTGTGACCGGTGCGGGCGCCGTGGGGTAGGAGTCCGGCAGCCAGAACGACAGCGGGAAGACAGCCGCCTTGATGCCGAAGGCCACCAGCAGCATCACGTGCAGGAGCGTTTTGGTGCCCTGGTCAAGCTCGCCGAGTTTGATGGCAAGGTCGGCCATGTTGACGGTGCCCGTGGCACCGTAAATCATGGCGATGGAAATCAGGAACAGCACCGATGACACCACGGACACCACCACGTAGGTAACGCCCGCCCGGATCCTCGGCCCGGTGCCGCCAAGGGTCATGAGGACGTAGCTTGCCGTCAGCAGGATCTCGAAGCCTACGTAAAGGTTGAAGAGGTCCCCCGAGAGGAACGCGTTGGAGACACCGGCCACCAGGATCAGGTAGGTGGGGTGGAAGATCGAGACCGGCGCGTCCTGGTCGCCGTCGGCCATGCCTTGCCCGGTCGCGTACACCAGCACGGCGAGGCTCACGGCTGAAGAAACCACCAGCATGAGGGAGGAGAACTGGTCCACCACCATCACGATGCCCCACGGCGGCAGCCAGCCGCCGATGGTCACGGCAGCCGTCCCGCCGTCCCACACGGAGGCCAGCAGGAAGCATTCCAGCAGGAGCGTGAGGGACAGCAGCGCAATGCTGACCGCCCGCTGGGCCCGTGAGTGCCGGATCAGCAGGAAGGTCAGGGCGGCGCCAAGGATGGGAAGTACGACGGCGAGCGGGGCAAAGCTTGCGATGTTCACTTTCCGACTCCTTCCGGGCCTAGGGCCACATTTTTGGAGCCGGGTTTTTCTTCCGCTGCAGCATGTTCCACAGGCATCTCACGTCCGCCTGCCATGAGCGTGGCGACTGGGAACTCCGAAGTCTCGGCGGGAATCTCGGCGTCGTCCTCCGCGTCGAAGCTTGGCGTTTCCGCGACGCGGCGGTCTTCCACGTCGTCCTGGATTTCATCCTGGCGGGCCAGCACCCAGGTGCGGTAGATGATGCCGAGCATAAAGGCCGTGACGGCAAAGGAGATCACAATGGACGTCAGGATCAGGGCCTGGGGAAGGGGATCGTTGTAGTCCTGGGCGGCGATGTCCTTGGAATACAGCGGGGCGAGTCCGGAGTATCCGCCCGTTGCCAGGATCAGCAGGTTTGTGGCATTGGCCAGGAGCATAAGTCCCAGCAGTACCCGCGTGAGGCTGCGCTCCAGGATCAGGTAGATTCCACAGGCATACAGGGCGCCCATAACTATCAGCAGGGTCAAATTGATGCTCATGCGTGGCCCTTTGCGGTGGTCTCTGCGGGGAGGCCTTCAGGCCTCTGTTCCCGTGCGGGCGTGTCATGCGCGGCAATGCCTGCGGCCTGCGCGTCCCCGGCGGATTCCTGCCCGTCGTCTGCCATGTCATGGGACACAGCAGCGGAGCCCTTTTCAAAGTGCTCGTCGATTTCGGCTCCGAGGCTCCGCAGGACGTCCAGCACCAGCCCCACCACCACAATGTAGACGCCGATGTCGAAGATGGTTGACGTGACGAACTTGATGTCTCCGAACACGGGCAGCCAGAGTTCGATGATGGCCGTCTGGAACACCTGGCCGCCCAGCAGCAACGGCGCTACGCCTGATGCTGCGGCAACTGCCAACCCCACGCCCAGGAGGGCGCCGGCGCTGATGGGGGTGGCCTCGCGCAGTTCGAACCGGCCGCCGGCCAGGTAGCGGATGGTCAGGGCAAGGCCGGCGGTGAGGCCACCGGCGAAGCCACCGCCCGGCAGGTTATGGCCGGCCAGCAGGAGATAGAGCGAGAAGATGATCATGGAGTGGAAGACCAGCCGGGTGACCACCTCGAAGATAATGGAGCGGCGCTCCGGAGCCAGGGTCCTGCCGGCCACAATCCACGCGTCGCCTGCGGACGCGGCGAACTTCCGGCTCACGGCCAGCGCTGCAGCGTCACGGGAACCGGGGTTGACGCCGCGGTAGCGGCCGACCGTGCCCGCGGCAACGGTGGCGGAGTTCTTGATCCGGTCGCCGCGGCCCCGGACGAAGATGAGGCTGGCGACACCTGTTGCCGCCAGGGCAAGGACGGTGATTTCGCCAAAGGTGTCCCAGGCCCGGATGTCCACGAGCGTGACGTTGACGATGTTCAGTCCCCCGCCGCCCTCGTAAGCAAGGCGCGGAAACTCCAGCGAGACCGGGATGGCTGTCCGGGCGCCCATGGCGAAGATCGCGGCGAACACCATGGTGGTGCCGAAGCACAGTCCGATGATGACGCGCACCACCCGGTATTTGCCGCCGGTGCGGTCCCGAAGCTCGGGCGGCAGGCTCCGCAGCGCCAGGACAAAAGCCACCAGGACGATGGTTTCCACCAGCATCTGGGTCAGGGCCAGGTCCGGAGCCCCCTGAAGGGCAAACATCAGTGCGATGCCGTAGCCGGTGACGGAAACCATCAGGACCGCCAGGAAGCGCTTGTTGGCCTTGACCGCGGCCAGGGCGCCAATCACGATTCCTGCGCCCACCACCAGTTGGAGCGGCGAGCCCGGATCCACAAGGTAGATCCCGTCCGGAAGCGGCTTACCCGCCAGCAGGATGGCGGACAGGGGAAGCACAAAGGCGACACTGAGGATGACGGCCAGGTAGTAGTACAGCGAACCGCGCTGCGTGCGTCCGGTAACCCACACAGCAACGTCATCCAGCGCCCCGATGGTGTACTGGTAGCCCTTGTCCGAGTCCACCCACGGCGGCACCAGGGACTGAGCCCGCGAAACCGCGTTGCGGCCAGCGTACATCGCCAGGCCAAGGGCGAAAGTGAGGGCGGTCAAACCAAGCGCCGGTGTGAAGCCGTGCCACAGCGCGAGGTGGCCTGCCTGCTCAGCGGGCGTGCCGGCGTCGGGGGCGGGGGAAGCAAACAGCGCGGCGTAGGGCTGGATCCATGCGTCCACCGGGACTGGCCAGAGGCCGTAGGCAATCGTCAGGACGCTGAGGATGGCCGGCGCGGCGAGGAAAGAGGGCCTGACGGCCTTAAACGGTGTGGGCTCCACTCCTGCCTTCACGGCAAACGCGCCCCACATAAAGCGTGCGCTGTACGCGAAGGTCAGGACGGATCCCAGGACCAGCCCGGCCAGGACCACCATCCCCCAGGGACCGGCGGCAGGGTCACTTGCGTGGTGGACGAAGGCCTCCAGTACCGATTCCTTGGCCACGAAGCCGGCCAGCAGGGGCACGCCTGCCATGGACGCGGCGCCGACGCCGGCCACAATCCCCAGGGCACGCGAGGACCTGAAGACCCCGGAAAGCTTGCGGACGTCGCGGGTGCCGGACTGGTGGTCGATGATGCCCACCACCAGGAACAGGGTTGCCTTGAACAGACCGTGGGCCAGCAGCATGGCCAGGCCGGCGAGGGCGGCGTCCGGCGTGCCGAGCCCCACCACCATGGTGAGGAACCCGAGCTGGCTCACCGTGCCGTAGGCGAGGATGAGCTTGATGTCGCTCTGCCGCAGCGCCCGGTAGCCGCCCACCAGCATCGTCGCCAGCCCGAGGCCCAGCACCACCGGCTGCCAGAAGGACGTCTCGGCGAAGCCCGGAGCCAGCCGTGCAACGAGGTAAATGCCCGCTTTGACCATCGCCGCGGCGTGGAGGTAGGCGCTGACCGGGGTGGGGGCCGCCATGGCGCCGGGGAGCCAGAAATGGAAGGGGACCAGCGCCGATTTGGTGATGGCACCCACCAGGATGAGTACGACGGCGGCACTCACCATGCTGCCGGAGGGTCCGCCCACTAACGCGGTTGCCTGCTGGAGGATATCCGAAATGCGGTAGGTGCCGGACGCGTGGCCAAGCATGATCAGGCCCACCAGCATCGCCAGGCCGCCCGCGGTGGTGACCATAAGTGCCTGGAGGGCGGACCGCCGCGCTGCCAGCCTGGTGCGGGCAAAGCCGATCAGGAGGTAGGACAGGATGGTGGTGAGTTCCCAGAAGATGAACAGCAGCAGGAGGTCGTCCGCCACCACCAGGCCGAACATGGCTCCGGCGAAGGCCAGGAGCTGGGCTCCGAAGGGGCCGAGGTCCTGGTCCCTCTTTTTGAAGTACCTTGCGCAGTAGACCAGGACCAGCGAGCCGACGCCCAGCACCAACAGGGACATGACCCATGCCAGAGCATCCATCCGGAAGGCGAACTCAAGCTGGAGCCCCGGAATCCAGGGGACCACTTCGGCGACCGCCCCGTCCCCGGAGTAAACGGGGCCGTGCTGCAACAGCAGCCAGATAAAGGAGACGGCGGGAACACCCGCCAGCGCGTAGAAAGCGTTACGGCCCCAGGCCCTGAACAGGAGCGGGGCCACCACAGCCACCGTAAAGTGCACGGCAAGGACTGTGATCACTGTTATCTCCGCAACGTCAGGGGTTCGATTGTCAAAAGTTGGAGCTGGCGGTCATCGGTTAGGTTCGGGAAGGCCCAGTTTATCAAGCTCCGCCTCCTCTTCCTCCGTCCGTGTTGTATCCTTGCCCCGCTTCCCCCGGCCTGGCAGGCGTCGGGTCCGCGGCCTGTTCGCCACGGGCGGATACGATGCACGTATGAACAGCGCCAGCGCTCCCGGGGCAACGCAGCCGTCCTCGGAACTTGAATCCGGGAATCAGGCAACCAGCAAGGGGCGCGTACTCGCCTGGGCATCGTGGGACTGGGGCTCGGCAGCATTCAACGCTGTGATGACCACTTTCGTCTTCACCGTTTACCTCACGTCCAACGCGTTCGGCGGCGAAGACCAGGCGTCGGCGGTCCTTGGCGGGGCGCTGGCCGTTGCCGGCTTCGCCATCGCTTTGCTGGCTCCGGTCACCGGTCAACGGTCGGACGCCGGCGGAAGGCGCAAGCTGTGGCTGGGAGTCAACACGGCCGCCGTCGCCATCCTTACCGCGCTGTGTTTCTTTGTGTTCCCCCGGCCAGAGTTCCTTCTGCTGGGGGTGACCCTCATCGCCCTCGGCAACGTCTTCTTTGAGTTCGCCGGCGTCAATTACAACGCCATGCTGGCCCAGGTCTCCACGCCGCGGAACATCGGGAAGGTCAGCGGCCTTGGCTGGGGGGCCGGCTACCTTGGCGGCATCGTTGCGCTGTTGATCGTCCTGCAGTTGTTCGTCCAGCCCAGCTTCGAGTGGTTCGGGTCCTCCACGGAGGACAGCCTGAACATCCGGCTCGTGGCAGTCTTCTCCGCCCTGTGGTTCTTTGTGTTCGCCCTGCCCGTGCTGTTTGCCGTGCCCGAACTGCCGAAGGCTCCGCAGGCACGCCGCCTGGGAATCGTGGCCAGTTATGGCCTGTTGATCCGCCGGATCAAGGCGATCTACGCCACCAGTCCGCACACCATCTACTTCCTGCTGGCCAGCGCCGTCTTCCGTGACGGCCTGGCCGCGGTCTTCACCTTCGGTGGAATCATCGCCGCAGGCACCTTCGGCTTCGAACTGCCCCAGGTCATTTTCTTCGCTATTTTCGGCAACGTGGTGGCCGCCGTAGGCGCCATCGTCGGTGGATTCCTTGATGACAAGATCGGGCCCAAATCAGTGATTATCGGCTCCCTCGTCGGCCTGCTCATCGCCGGCACCGTCATCCTCGTCCTGGGCAACGGCAACTACGTTTTCTTCGGCATGGACTGGCCCGGCAGCACCACTTTCTGGGTGTTCGGGCTGTTCCTTTGCCTGTTTGTGGGTCCCGCCCAATCCTCGTCCCGGGCGTACCTGGCCCGGCTTGCCCCGCATGGCGAATCGGGCGAACTCTTCGGGCTCTACGCCACCACGGGCCGGGCCGTCAGTTTCCTGGCTCCGGCGCTCTTTACCCTCTGCATCACGCTGGCCACCCCGCTGGTGGCCCCGGGCGAGGCCCAACGGTGGGGCATCTTGGGAATCATGGTGGTTCTCCTGGCCGGGCTCCTGGTCCTGCTGCCGGTGAAGTCACCGGATAAGGCCCCCATCGCGGTGGTCCCCTCCGCCTGATTGTCCGAACGCTGGCGCAGCACGGGCATCTGCTTTGCCCCGGCTCTGCCCGCCGCACCCGTCACGCCGTTCCGCCGTTCCGTCCCTTCCTCTGTTCCGGCCGTTCCGCCGTCCCGACGCAAAGGTCTTGACTCCTTCTGTTATCGATCACATACTTGTCAGGATCAATAAATGAATCCTTTCAATGACGAGGAGCACCACCCATGGAGCAGGTCCCGCACCGCCCGCGCGCAGCCATCATCGGCACGGGGGGCATAGCCCACGCCCATGCCGAAGCCCTTGAACTCGCCGGCGCGGAGCTAGTGGTCGCGGTGGACATCGACGCGGACCGCGCAGCAGCATTTGCGGACAAGATGGGCTTCGCCCGGACGGCGCCCAGCCTGGCCGCAGCCGCCGAAGCCGGCCTGGACGTCGTCGCCGTCTGCACCCCGCCGTCGTCGCACGCCTCCCTGGCCCTGGAGGCACTGTCCCTCGGCCTGAACGTGGTGCTGGAGAAACCTCCGGCACTGTCGCTTCGGCAGATGCGGGAACTGCAGGAGGCGGAGCGCGCGTCCGGCAAGCACGTCAGCTGCGTCTTCCAGCACCGCTTCGGCAGCGGGGCCCGCAAGTTGGCGGCGCTGCAGGAGTCCGGCGCCCTGGGCGCCGCACTCACCGGCTTCTGCAACACGCTGTGGTTCCGGAACCAGGAATACTTTGACGTTCCGTGGCGGGGCCTGTGGGACGTTGAAGGCGGCGGGCCCACCATGGGGCACGGCATCCACCAGTTCGACATGCTGCTCCATCTCTGGGGCCAGTGGCAGGAAGTTACCGCCTTTGCCGGCAGGCTAGCGCGCCGCACGGAGACCGAGGACGTGTCCACCGCCATCGTTCGTTTTGAATCCGGCGCCCTCAGCACCGTCATCAACTCCGTCATTTCACCGCGCGAAACCTCCCAACTCCGGTTCGACTACGAGAACGCCACCGTGGAACTTGAGCACCTCTACGGCTATGACGACTCCCACTGGCGCTTCACCCCGGCCCCGGGACAGGAGCACCTCGCCGACCTCTGGGCAGACGGTTCCGCGGTCATACCCAGTGGCCATCCCGCCCAGTACGCACACATCGTTGACGCGATCAGCTCGGGTGCCGTTCCGCCGGTTACCCTCACCGAGGCCTACCCCACGATGGAACTCGCGGCCGCAATCTACGCTTCGGCCATCACCGGCAAGACCGTCCGCCGCGGAGAAATCACTGAAGGAAACCCGTTCTTCGACCGCGCAGACGGCCGGTTCGAACCCTGGAAACTCGAAAAGAGCAACGCATGAGCACTGCCGCCCCCGCATCCTCCGCCACCCCCTTCAGCTGGGTCGACGACGGGGCAGCCGTCGCCGTCTCCCTGGACGGCGTCGCTGTGCTGACGTATACCTACGCAGCCGACGATCCCCAGATGGAGTCACCCAGGCCCTATTTCCATCCGGTCCGGACCCGAAGCGGCGACGTGGTGAGCGCCTACCGCCCCCATGACCACGTGTGGCACAAGGGCATCGCCTGGTCCCTGCCGCACCTGGGACCGGACAACTTCTGGGGCGGACCCAGCTACCGGCGCGGCCAGGACTACCAGTGGCTGCCCAACAACGGTGTCATGCGGCACGGCCAGCTGCGCCACGCAGCGGACGACGGCGGCAGGTTCAGTTTCGCCCATACGCTGCAGTGGATAACGCAGGCGGGGTCCCTGGTGGTTGAGGAGGAACGGTCCTTCCAGGTAGTGCCGGGTGATGATGACAGCTACATCCTGGTCTTCGACTCAGCGATGACCAACGTTTCCGGGGAGGAGATCCACATCGGATCGCCCACCACCGAGGGACGTGACAACGCCGGTTACGGCGGGCTGTTCTGGCGCGGTCCCCGCTCCTTCACCGGTGGAACGATTATCGGGCCCGGCGGGGCAACCGGCGAAGAACTGCGCGGACAGCGTGCCCCGTGGCTTTCCTTCGTGGGCCAGCACGATGAAACGTGCCGCTTTTCCACGGTTGTTATGGTCGAGGACCCCCGCAGCGAACACCCCCAGCCGGAGTGGTTTGCCCGGTCTGAGCCCTTCGCCTGCATGGGTCCGGCGCCGTTCTTCAGCCAGGAAGTCCTGTTCCCGGCCGGCTCCACCTTGCGGTACCGGTACGGCGTGGTCATAGCGGACGGCGAATCGGACTCCGGCCGGGCGGAAGCACTTGCAGCCGCCGCCCGCGATGTCCTGGCAGAGGCCTCTGCGATCCGGGCAGGAGGGTGAAGGAAACAGTGAAAGCTTCCGGCTTCCCCGGCGGTACCGCGGTGAGTGGCCTGCGGGTCTACGACTGGGAAGCCCGCGACGGTCTGTGCGGCGGATCCCCGCACCTGCATACCGTCTCCTCCGAGGCCTACCTGGTGACAGGCGGGACCGGCCAGGTCCACACCATCTCGATGGACGGCCCCGCCACAGATGAGCTTGCCGCGGGATCCCTGCTCTGGTTCAGCCCCGGAACCGTCCACCGCCTGGTCAATACGGCCGGGCTGACGCTCAACGTCATTATGTCCAACGCCGGCCTGCCCGAAGCGGGAGATGCCGTGCTGACCTTTCCGCGGGACATCCTCCAGGACCCGGACCTTTATGCGCAGCACGCTGTCCTCCCCGCCGGCACAGACCAGTCAGTGATTGCCTCCGCTGCCCGACGGCGGCGGGACCTGGCGCTGGAAGGATACGCCGACCTGCATGAATCCGTCCGCCGTGACGGGCCGGAGGCCCTGGCTGATTTCCATCGCCTTGCCGTGGCGCTGGTCCGCCCGAACGTGGAGCGCTGGAAGGAAATCTGGGCTGCGAACGTCCGCAGCCAGATGGCGGCAACCGAGCAAGCGCTGCTGGAGCTGGAGGACGGCTCGGCAGCCTCGATGGCAGGAGCGGCAGTGGCCCGGGCCCGGCAGCGAACCGGTGAAGGCTACGGCATGTGCGGCCGGCTGACCACGTGGGAAGATTCCAGGTTGTGACACAAACCCCCGCCGAGTCCCGTCAACCCGCCCGCGCTCCCACCATCTACGAGGTGGCGCGGCTCGCCGGGGTCTCGCACCAGACGGTCTCCAGGTACATGGCGGACCGCTCCAAGCTGAAGGCCGCCACCTCCGAAAAGGTGGAACGGGCCATGGCGGAACTGAAGTACTCGCCCAACCTGACCGCGCGTTCCCTGCGGACCAAGGCCACGTACCGGCTCCTGGCCCTGGTGCCCGGCGCCTCACCCTATTTTCCGTCCCGGATGCTCAACGGGGCAGCCGCCACCGCCCACGCAGCCGGCTACCAGCTCGACGTCGTGGCCCTGGAAGGAACGGGGCCGGAGCGGACCGCGAGGCTCCGAAGGATCCTCGCTGGCGGCCCCTTCGCCGGGGCCCTGTCCTTCGTGCCTGTTTCGAGCAGCGACCTCCTGCAGGCGCAGGAGCGCATCCCGGTAGTAGTCGCCGGCGAGTACGACGACAAGATGCGCGGCCAGGGCCGGATTTCCGACGGCTCCGCGGCGCAGGCCATCGTGGCACACCTCGCCGGCCTGGGGCACCGGCGGATTGCCCACATCGCCGGGCCACAGGAGTGGCCTGCCGCGCGCAACCGCCTGGCCGTGTACCGGCAGGCGGTCACCGACGCCGGCATGGAGGACGCCGGCATCGCAGTCGCTGAATGGAGCTCTGCCTCCGGTTACAGTGCAGCCAGGACCCTGATGGCTGATTCCTCCATCACCGCCATCTTCGCCGCCAACGACCAACTGGCCATCGGCGCCATGCGCGCCCTCCACGACCTTGGCCTCACTGTGCCGGCGGATGTCAGCGTGGTGGGGTGGGATGACCACCCGGAGTCCGCCTTCCTGGTGCCCTCGCTGACCACCCTGCACATGGACTTGGAGGCCCAGGGAAGCAGCACCATGCACCAGCTGCTCGCTGCGCTCAACCCTGATGCCCCGGCTTCCCCGGAGCCGGGCCCTACGGCGATGCGGCTGGTGGTGCGGGAATCCTCAGGGCCCGCGCCAAGCGGGCCGCGGCAGACTAGGCTTGATTCATGAACGTGGACGAGACGGATCTTCCGGGGCTTGGCCGGCGGAAGGATTTTATGACGGCATCCGGCCGCCGTATCGGCGTGGTGGAGCTGCGGGAAGGCCAGATGGAACTCATCGTTTCCACCTGGGATGACCCCGATACCTGCCAGGCCTCGATTCCCCTGACCGGGGACGAGGCTGCAGCCCTCGGCAACCTCCTGGGCGGGCAGCACCTGGCCATGAAACTGACGGAAGAACACAAAGACGTTCCCGGCATCGTCACCCGGCAATTCTCGATCGTGCCGGATTCCCCGTTCCAGAACCAGCCCATGGGGAAGGCCTGCATCCGCACCCGCTGCGGCGTTTCGATTGTGGCCATCATGCGCGAAGGCGAGGTGCTCCCCTCGCCGGGGCCCGACGTCGTCCTTCACACCGGCGACCTGCTGGTAGCTGTTGGCACCCAGGAAGGCCTCGACTCGGCGGCCGATATCCTGCGTAACGGATAAACGCGATGGACCCGTTGGCCCTGACCCTCATCGAACTGGGGGCCGTTGTGTTCTGCCTCGGCCTCCTGGCCAGGCTGGCCGGACGGATCGGAATGTCACCCATCCCGCTGTATCTCTTAGGCGGGCTCGCCTTCGGGGCCGGCGGGATCGTCAAGCTCGAAGGCATGCAGGAATTTGCACACCTCTCCGGGGAAATCGGCGTCATCCTGCTGCTGCTTATGCTCGGACTGGAATATACGGCCGCCGAGCTTTTTACTGGCCTTCGCCGCTCCTGGCAGGCCGGTGTACTCGACCTGGTGCTGAACTTCCTCCCTGGCGCCGCCCTTGCCCTGCTGCTGGGCTGGGGCGGGGTGGGCGCCATGGTGATGGGCGGAGTCACCTACATCTCCTCATCGGGAATCGCAGCGAAAGTCATCACGGACCTGGGCCGGCTGGGCAACCGTGAAACTCCCGTGGTGCTGTCCATCCTGGTGTTTGAAGACCTGGCGATGGCTGTCTACCTGCCCATCCTCACAGCAATGCTGGCCGGGGTGAGCTTCCTGGGCGGGCTGACCACAGTGGGGGTCGCGCTGGCCGTGGTGAGCCTCGTCCTGATGATTGCGCTGCGCCACGGACACCGGGTGTCGAAGGCCGTGCACAGCGAGAATTCCGAGGTGTTCCTCCTTAACGTGCTGGGGGCCGCACTGCTGGTGGCCGGCCTGGCCTCAGCCATGCAGGTCTCCGCCGCTGTGGGGGCCTTTATGCTGGGAATCGCGATCTCCGGCGCCACCGCCCACAATGCCACCCGCATCCTGGAGCCGTTGAGGGACCTGTTTGCCGCCATCTTCTTTGTGGCGTTCGGGCTCAACACCGACCCCACGTCCATTCCGCCGGTGCTCGGCTGGGCACTCGTGCTCGCCCTCATCACCGCAGCCACCAAGATGGCAACCGGGATCTGGGCCGCACAGCGAATGGGCATTGCACGTCCCGGCCGGTTCCGCGCGGGCGCCACCCTGATAGCACGCGGCGAGTTCTCGATTGTCATCGCCGGGCTGGCCCTGGCCTCCGGGGCGATTCCTGAAGAACTGGCCGCGCTTGCCACTGCCTATGTGCTGATCATGGCAGTGGTTGGTCCGCTGGCGGCACGCTACGTGGAACCCCTGGTCAAGGCCGGGCGGCCGGCCGCGGGTGTTGCTGCCAAAGCCTAAAGAGCGGCTGCCGCAAACCTAGATGGCGGTGCGGTGGAAGTTCAGGTGGCTGCGGCTGGCTGTCGGCCCGCGCTGGCCCTGGTAGCGGTTGCCGTAGTCGCCCTGCCCGTAGGGGTAGTCGGCGGCCGAGGTCAGCCGGAAGAAGCACAGCTGGCCAATCTTCATGCCTGGCCACAGCTTGATGGGCAGTGTGGCCATGTTCGAGAGTTCCAGGGTGACATGGCCTGAGAAGCCGGGGTCGATGAAGCCTGCAGTGGAGTGCGTCAGCAGCCCGAGCCTGCCCAGGGATGATTTGCCTTCCAGCCGTGCCGCAATGTCGTCAGGAAGCGTGACCGTCTCATAAGTGGAGCCCAGGACGAACTCGCCCGGGTGCAGGATGAAGGGTTCGTTCTGTTCCACTTCTACCAGGCGGGTGAGTTCCGGCTGCTGTTCTGCGGGATCGATGTGCGCGTACTTGTGGTTGTCGAACAGGCGGAAAAACTTGTCGATCCGGACATCCACCGACGACGGCTGCACCATCGCGGGTTCGTACGGTTCCAGCACGATCCGCTGGGAGTCTATTTCGGCGCGAATATCGCGGTCAGAGATCAGCACCGTCCCAAATTACCGTATCGGTTATCCACAGCCACATTCTTTCGTTGTTCCTGTGAACTGGTGGGGCTAATGTTGCCTCAGTGATTCAGGCGCCGGATGGTCTCCCGGATGGCCCAACAGAGCTGGGGATGTTTGTGAATAGATTGGTCGCGCCGTCTTTTATTGGCGTGCTCTGCGCGCTGGCGCTGGTTTCCTCGTCCGCGGGCACCGCGCCGATGCCGCTCCCGGCAAGCCAGGCGGCGAGCGCGGCGGAACCGCGAAGTGTCACCCTGGGCCCAGCCAGGGTGAACGACGACGGCGGCGCTTCCCCGGGCGACCCTTCGGCTGCCTCGAGGCTCACCCCCGCCGTGGAACCGGACATCCGCCCGGCGTCGCCGGCTGGAAGCACGGGTTCGGCTGCAGCAGAGCCAGCCACCGGAGCACCTGCCGCGGAGGCCCCCGCCGCACCTGCGCCGGCCCCCGGTGCAGCCGAAGAACCAGCCCCACAGGTCCCCTGGATCCCGCCACTCTGGGCGCCGGACGAGGAACTGGTGCCATCCGCCCAGCGCATGGCGGTCCCGGAGGCCGCAACAGCTTCGCCTGCGCCGGAGGCACTGATCCCGGACAGCAATGCTGCGGCGGTCCTCACGGTATTCAACAGAATCAATGAATACCGGGCGTCCAGGGGCCTGAACCCGGTGAAGTACCACCCCAGGGTGGCAGGCCTCGCACAGGAATGGTCCGACAGCATCGCTTCCCGTGAGGTTATCGAGCACCGGGCCAGCTTCTGGACTGACACGCGGGCCATGACTCCCAACAACGGCGCCGGTGAAGTCATCGCCATCCGCACCGACCGCGACGCCGCCCAGCTGGTGGAGTGGTGGAAGGGATCGCCCGGCCATAACGCCATGCTGCTCGATCCGCGTTTCAACGTTATGGGTGCCGGAATCACGTACACGGACCGCACCTACAAAATCTGGGGCGTGGTGAACTTCTTTGGTTACACCACCCTTCCGGCCGGCACTCTCGATTCCCCCGGCGGTTCCGGATCAGGCATTGCTTTACCCTCGCCGGCGCCGAGCATGTGCGAAGCTCCCGTCCGGCACATGCCGCCCACGTTGGACCTCTCTGCAGCAGCAATCACGGGGCCAGCCGACCTCGTGACTGTCGACCCAGCCGGCCAGCTCCTCGCCCGGGCGGCCACCGGCGCGCGCACCTATGCAGCGGCCAGGCCCATCGGCTCAGGCTTCGCGGGCGCCAAGGAAGTGTTCACCACCGACTGGGACCGCGACGGCGCATATGACCTCCTGACGCAATGGACCAGCGGAACGCTTACCCTGCACCGCGGCATTGAAACCGGCGGGTTCCAGGCACCGGTCACGCTCGGGCGCAGCGGCTGGGAAACGCTCACCCTTGCCGTGGGCGGCTGGTGCGCCAACAACAGGTTGCCCCAGCTTCTGGCCCTTGACGGGGCCGGAAACCTGTACCTGTATCCCAACAAGGGCTCCGGTGATCTCGCCGCGCGCGCACTGATCGGCACCGTCGGCGCTGCCCGGAAGTTGTCCATGGTGGATTACGACGCCGACGGATTCCAGGACGTCCTGGCGCTCCGGCCCGACGGAACAGTCCAGCTTCACCGCGGCTGGGGCAGCACTGCCCTGCGTGCGGAGGCAAGGCCTACCGTTGCCACCGGCTGGGGCGACGTTACGGGCATTCGGCCGCTGCGGGACGTTACCGGACTTAACTCCACGGGTTTGGCACTCCGCCGGGCCGGGGACGTGGTGCAGTACTGGGACCTGACCTCGGGAAACCTCGCATCGCCGTCGAACCTTGCAGGGCCATGGGCGGGGCAGCGAATGGCCCAGTAAAGAGGCTAAATGGCCGGCTGGAGCTCCAAGACGTCTTTGAGGCGCTCCAGCTGGGCTACCTCGGAGTTGAGGCTCCGTTGCATCATCGTGTTGAGGAATCCGAGCCGGTTCAGGAAAGCAAGCCGGTTCAGGAAAGCGTAGGGCCCCTCTTGCTCGGCCTCCACCGCGAACCGGACGCGCGTTCCCGACGTCTCTGTGCTCAGGTAAAAGCCGCCCGACCGGCAGGCCGGGCCCGAAATGACGTCGAACTGGATTTCAGCCCCCGGTCTCGCCTGGGTGATTTCCAGGTCGGCCGGAATGCTCAGGCCGGA
Source organism: Arthrobacter sp. Z1-9 (assembly GCF_054792695.1). Lineage (NCBI taxonomy): Bacteria > Bacillati > Actinomycetota > Actinomycetes > Micrococcales > Micrococcaceae > Arthrobacter > Arthrobacter sp. Z1-9. The sequence continues at coordinate 4,026,727 of NZ_CP096456.1, forward strand.
CCGCCCTGCCACCATCTGCCTGTACACGGCACCCTTGGTCCCGGCGGAGCCACGCAGCAGTTTGACGCTGCGGACACCGTCACGCCAGAGCGGCAGGTTGGTTGCATCGAGCAGGTACAGGTAGACAGCCATGGCGTCGCGGCGGATGAGGACCTCATGCTCTGCGAATGCCATCGGCAACTTTCGTGGTTGACTGCTATCTGCCGCAGCAGCTGCACCCCCCGGCTCTGCAGCTACCCGGATCAGGTTAGCCCGCGCTCCCCCGCCCCCACCTAGCCAACGCCCGGGACGTTATTGAACAGTTACTGGATGACGCCCGGGTGACCGGACACGGGCGTCCTACCTTCCGCTTGGACGGCCCATGGACACTTCTGCGCTAAGCTATGTTCTGGCCCCTGGAATGGGGGCGATGCGGCTGTAGCTCAATGGTAGAGCGCTAGCTTCCCAAGCTTGATACGCGGGTTCGATTCCCGTCAGCCGCTCCCCGAATGCAGCGGAAGCGATCCCAACCGCCCCTGTGCCATTAGGTACCGGCGTGTATCGTCAGAGGTCAGGAACCTCTTCGGTTCCGCTACAGGAGCAATCATGGCTGACAAGTCCCCGCGTCAAGCAGCATCCAAAAAATCCGGCAAATCCATCAAGGAAAAGCGCGCGGACAAGAGGGCCGCTTCCGCGCCGGCCAGCTCCCTGGACGTGACGTCCAGCAAGGCCGCAAAGAAGAAGTGACGGGCCTCGAGAGCAAGCTGACCCTGGGCGTCCTGGCGTCCACCCGAAAACCGGCCGAGCGCAGGCTCCCCATCCATCCGCTGCATTTTGAGCGCATCGCGCCCGATCTCCGGCGGCACATCATCCTCGAGCAGGGCTACGGCGAGCGCTTCGGCGTCCCGGACTCGCATCTTTCTGCCTTGGTGGGCAGGATGGCGGGCCGGGGGGAACTGCTGGCGGAGGCCGACGTCGTCCTCCTGCCGAAGCCGCAGCCGGAGGATCTGGCCGAGCTGCGGGACGGGCAGGTCCTCTGGGGCTGGCCGCACTGCGTCCAGGACCGCGCCATCACGCAACTGGCTATCGACAAGAAGCTGACGCTGATTGCCTTCGAGGCAATGAACCACTGGGCCAGCGACGGCGGCTTTGGCCTGCACGTCTTCCACAAAAACAACGAGCTCGCGGGGTACTGCTCAGTCCTGCATGCTCTCGCACTGACTGGCTCAACCGGCGTTTACGGGCGGCGCCTGAGCGCAGTGGTGATCGGTTTCGGCGCCACGGCCCGCGGCGCGGTGACGGCGCTGAATGCCCATGGTGTGCATGACGTCCAGGTGCTGACCAACCGCGGAGTGGCCGCCGTCGGCGCGCCGATCCACTCGGTCAATATCGTCCAGTTTGATCACGACGACGAGGCGCCCTTCCTGAGCCAGGTCATCACCGAGCGGGGCCGGGTGCCGCTTGCCCCGTTCCTGGCCGAGAGCGACATTGTGGTCAACTGCACCCTGCAGGATCCCAATAATCCGCTGACCTACCTGCGGACAGGGGATCTTGACGCCTTCAGGCCGGGAAGCCTGATCGTGGACGTGTCCTGCGACGAGGGGATGGGCTTCAGCTGGGCCAGGTCCACCACGTTCGCGGATCCCATGTTCACCGTTGGTGACCACATCGACTACTATGCGGTGGACCACAGTCCGTCCTACCTCTGGAACTCCTCCACTTGGGAGATCAGCCAGGCCTTGCTCCCGTTCCTGGCAACCGTTATCGACGGCCCGGAGGCGTGGGCCGGGAACGACACCATTACCCGGGCCATCGAGATCCGGGACGGCGTAGTCCGTAATAAGGACGTCCTCGAGTTCCAGAAGCGGGAAGCCGCGTACCCGCACCTGGCCCTCTGACATGAAAATGAGGGTTGGGCGAATGGTTGCCGGCAGGGGGCGATTTATCCAGTTTGGTGCAGGGGCTCGAGGGTGACCTGGTAACCCAGGGATTCGAGTTGTCCGATTGCGCGGGCTTTTGCCTTGGCGGGTGTGCGTTGCGTGAAGTAGTCGGCTCCGGGGTCGCGGTAGAGTTCGCCGGTGGCGAGCATGTGCCAGGCCGCGGTGAGCATGGCATGTTCGACCGCAACGAGAGCCTTAACGGGTCCGCGCCGGAAAGCGATGCGCCGGTACTTCGCTGAGAAGTATGTGCCGTTGGACCGTACCGCCGAGAGGGCCGCGATGCCCAGGGCGCCTTTGAGGTATCTGTTGCCCGGGCGGGTCTTGGTTGATTTGATCCGGCCGGCGGATTCGTTGGCTCCGGGGGACGTGCCTGCCCATGATGCCAGCTGTTGCGGTGTCGGGAAGACCCTCATGTCGGCTCCGGTTTCGGCGATGAAGACCTCGGCGATGGTGGTGCTGAATCCCGGGATGCTGGTCAGGAGCTCCCGGGCGAGGCGAAAGGGCTCCATCGCCTCCTCGATTCTGGCGCTGAGGTCTTTGATGTCGGCGGTGTGGGCATCGATGCGGTGCAGATAGAGGGCCGCCATGTAGCGGTGATGGTCGCTGAACCGGCCGGTGAGTGCGTCGGTGAGCTCGGGGATCTTTGCACGCATCCTCGCGTGGGCCAGTTCCGCCAGTACGGCGGGGTCGTCCTCCCCTTCGATGAGTGCCTGCAGCATCAGCCGTCCCGAGAGCCCGGTGATGTCCGAGGCTACCGAGGACAGTTTGATGCACGCGTCCTCGAGCAGTTTCTCCAGGCGCTGCATTTCCCTGGTGCGTTCACGGGTGATTAGTGTCCGGGCGCGGGTCAGGTCCCGCAGCTCGCGTACCGGTGGCGGGGGCACGAAGGAGGCTCGGACCAGCCCGTGAGCGCCGAGATCGGCGAGCCAGGCCGCGTCCGAGACATCGGTTTTGCGGCCGGGGACGTTTCTGGCGTCGCGGGCGTTGACCAGGATCACGTCCAGGCCTTCGTCTTCGAGCAGGTAGTAGAAAGGGCGCCAGTAGTCGCTGGTGGCTTCCATCACGACCAGGGTCACGTGTTCGTTCAGCAGGTGGTCCCTCAGGTCCAGGATCCGCGCGGTCATCGCGGCCCAGGTCGTGACGGTGGACGTGGTGGGCCGGTTGCCGCGGCCCTGGATACGGACGCAGACCTTAGCGTCCTTCTTCGAAACATCGACACCCGCGCAGCGCGAGTGAATGACCTCCATGGTGGATCACCTTCCGAAACCGTTCGTGCGGACAAGGCGTCTGTGTTCCGGGGAGGGCGGATAAACAACAAATCTGACATACGTGCTCGAAGGCAACATTCCACGGTCCCGCGGACAAAAAGCTGTGCCCTCCACCACCAAACTAGCCCACAGGCTCACCGGCACCATAGAAGCATCGGGGACGACCGAAACACACTCATCAAGTCTGCCCCGCACCATGGAACAACACCAGATATCACCGGCTCAGGTGCCCGCGACGTATATTTTCCATCCCCACGGCGGAGCGAAGCCCCTCGGGAACTAGCCTGGCTTTCAGGCCGCCGTCGCCTTGCTGACGATGCTCACGGGGTGGCGGCGGTCCTTGAGGCTGACACGAAGCAGCAGCGAACCTTTCCGGGCCAGGACGACGGCGACTGTCAGGGCCGCAAGGGCCGGGACTCCCCCGGCCACCAGCAGGGCCGCATGCGGGCTGGCGTGCTCCGAGAGCCAACCGAGCATCGGCCCGCCGATGGCCTGGCCGCCGACGAGCACCATGATGTACAGGCTTACCACCCGGCCCCGGATACTCATGTTTGAACTGACCTGGACCAGCTGGTTGGAGCCAGTCAGGAACATCAGGCACCAGAATCCGGACAGCACCATCACCGCTCCGAACATCACCATGGTGGGCGCCGCGGCGGCAAGGCAGAGCATGACTCCGTACATGCCGGCGCAGAACACTACGGAGCGCAACCGCAACTGCCTGCGCCGGGTAGAGGCAACCGCCCCGGCAATGGCCCCGAGGGCAACGAGAGCGTTTAGCAGTCCGTAGCCTCCTGCCCCGACGTTGAAAACGTTGTCGGCGAAGGCGGCCAGCACCACAGGCAGGCTCATGGCAAAAACCGCAATGAACCCCGCCATCAGCCACGGCCAGTAGATGGTGGGCTTACTGAGGGCGTAGCTGAGCCCTTCCCGCAGCATGGCCACGGTGGAGCAGCAGGCGAAGGCGTTGCCGGCGAACGCCCATCCTGCCCCCACCGCTGTGAGCAGCCATCCGGCCAGGGCAGGGCCTATCAGGCCGCCCAACTGGTAGGTGGTGGAGTTGACGCTGATGGCATTTCGCAGGTACTTCGGGCCCACCAGTTCGTTGACGAACACCTGCCTGGCAGGCTGATCCAGCACGGTGACCAGCCCGAGCACCAAGGCGATGACGTAGACGTGCCAAACCTCCACGGCGCCTGTCAGTGCAAGAATCGCGAGCGCGGCGGCCAGGAGCGCAGCCATGCTCTGGCAGAGGATCAGGATCTTGCGCTTGGCGAACCTGTCGGCCACCATGCCACCCCAGGGGCCCAGCAGAAGCGAAGGCAGGAACTGCAGTGCAACGGTGATCCCCACTGCAGTCACGGATCCGGAAAGCTGCAGGACCATCCAGTCCTGGGCAATCCGCTGCATCCAGATGGCGATGACGGCGATGAAGTGGCCGATCGCGAAGATCCGGAAGTTGGGAACCCTCAACGAGATAAAGGTGTGTTTCCATGGCAGCCGTTCAGGGACGACGGCGAGCGGCTGCGTCTGGGTGTCCGGCTGTACAGCGCTTGCGGAGTCGATGACGGGCTGGGTGACAGTTGCCGATGACGGCGGTGGGGGTGCCACAGGTGTGTCCTCAAAATTGCGGTCGGTCCGGGATGCCGTTAACGCTAGGCTGATGCACGTGATTATGGAGACGTATTGTCCCTATAACTCGTATTGCAAACTGCAATGCCGCCACTATCCGCTCTGCCCCACTGGAGTCCACAGTGTTTGAACCTTCGCAGCTGCGCTCCTTCTTGGCGGTCGCCGAAACCCTGAGTTTCACCAAGGCTGCTGATCGGCTGGGCTTGGCCCAACCCACCGTCAGCCAGCACGTCCGCAAGCTCGAAACAGCCGCCAAGCGGGTGCTGATTACGAGGGATACGCGGGATGTCCGGCTGACGGACAACGGTGATGCCATGGCAGGCTTCGCACGGAACATCCTTTCCGCCCACGATGCCGCTTCGCGGTACTTTTCCGGCTCCGCCATGCGTGGGCGGCTGCGGTTCGGTACCGCCGATGACCTGGCGATCACCGGCCTGCCACGGATCCTGCGCGAATTCCGGCAGATCTATCCGCAGATCAACCTCGAGCTGACGGTTGGCCAAAGCGATCAGTTGTACCGGAAGCTGAATGCAGGCCAGCTGGATCTGGTGTTCGTGAAATGGGTGGCCGGGGCCAAGGACGGCACAGTGGTGCAGCATGACTCCTTCTCCTGGGTGGGGCAGGAACAGACCGTGCTGGAGCCCGGGGCTCCCGTCCCGCTGATCGCCTACCCTTCACCCAGCCTGAGCCGAAAGCTCGCCATCGATGCGTTGGAGTCCCACGGAAGGACGTGGCGCATCACCTGCACCACACGCCAGATCAGCGGCGTCCTTGCCGCAGTCCGGGCCGGCATCGGGGTCGCCGTCATGCCGTCCTCCCTGGTGCCCGAGGACCTGAAGATCATCACCCGCCGCTTTGACCTGCCGGCAGTAGGTGACGTGGACTTCACCTTGATCCGCAACCCCCTGGCCAACTCCGAGGTGATCGATGCCCTGACGCAGTCCATCGTGGGGCGGACCATCAACCGCCCGGCCTAGGCTCCCGGGCCTTTCGAAGCTATTGAAGCGGGTCCATGCCTGCGGCTCCCACCGGCTAGGTTGTACGCATGACAGCAACCACCGTCGTTGGACAGCAGTTCGCCCTCGATGTTGGATTAGGGGTCCGGATCAACTACTTCGACACGGGCGGGAACGGCCTTCCGGTCGTTATCCTGCACGGGCTGGCCGGCAGTGCAGTGGAATTTTTCGAAACCGCCCGCGCCCTTCCGGACTTCCGGACTATCCTGGTGGACCTTCGCGGGCACGGCCGGAGCACCTCCAGGCCCGGCGACCTTTCGCGGGAGGCCTTTATTGCCGACGTCGTCCACGTGATCGAATCCGCAGTGCACGGTCCTGCAGTACTGGTGGGCCAATCGATGGGCGGCCACACCGCAATGCTCGTTGCGGCGCAGCGGCCGGACCTGGTCACCAAGCTCGTGCTTTTGGAAAGCAGTGCCGGCAGCAGCAGCGCTGCCGAGAATATGCAACTCGGGGAATTCTTTCGTTCCTGGCCCGTTCCGTTCCCGAGCCGGGCCGCCGCGAAGGAGTTCTTGGGCAACGGCCCCCTGCAGAAGGCGTGGGTGTCCGACCTTGAAGAACGTGAGGACGGATACTGGCCCCGCTTCCACGCAGACGTCATGGTGGACACGATGAACGGGCTGATTCGGCCCCGGTGGGAGGAGTGGGCTGCCGTCACAGCTCCAACCCTCGTAGTCTATGGCGAGGAAGGAATGTTTCCTGCGGAGGAGAAGACGGAGTTCGTCGCCCGCGGCCATAACGTCCGGCGTGTCGACATTCCCAGGGCATCTCATGACGCACACCTCGATGCCACCGGTGCGTGGGTAGCAGCACTGAAATCATTCCTGACCAGCTAAATCTTCCGCTGGAAGACAACCCGTTCTCCGTTGATGCCGGAACGTTGCATCACCTATGCTGGATTTCCCATGGTCAAGCAGCTGGCCAGTTCTTCAAATACGAGCACGCCCTGCCCCTCGGGTTTGCGCGCTCGGGACAGGCAGCCAATGACGACAGCCAAGAACACCCGCCTCAGCTCCACTCATGCCCGCCCGCATAACACTGCGCGGCCGCTGGCCACCCGCCAAACCACCCTCGGCTCCGGTCTGACCACGGACTCCGGATATGTGGGAAAGCCCACCTGCGACAAGTGCCGCACCGATGAATTTGTTTACCTCGAGTCCTACATTCCGCCGACGTACCGGCGTGACGGGGGTGTTGCCGCCCTGGGCGAAGTGGCCTACACCTGCACCCGCTGCGAGGAGTTTTCCGCCCACAGCGTGCCGGTGACATGGACACCGCCCGGCTGGTACCTCGGCTAACGGACAACCGACCAAACCAAAAACAGAAGGCCGGGTGGCCACCGTCAAGGTGGCCGCCCGGCCTTCCGCTTTGCCGCTGGGACTGAAACTAGATCAAAGCGTCCGAGAGGTGGTTCGGCGTGCCGAACCGGTGCGCGGTGATGCTGACAGCCTGCTCATGCAGGAACGGCAGCAGTTCCACGCGGCCGGCCTCCGTGACCGGGTGGGAGTAGACGGCAAGGTCCGGGCGGCCGCCGGTCGCGTGCGCCAGGGCAGCGGCATCTCCGCCAATCAGGCGGATGCGGGCTCCGGAAAGCCTGCCCGCGCTGGCGAGCTGACCAGCGGTTGCCAGCCACTCGCCGTCGGACTCAACTTTGATGTCAATGTCCAGTGCGGTGAGCACCGCGCGCAGCTGGGCGGGAAGCCCGACGGCGGTGGACACTGTCAGCTCCGAGCCCGCCAGCACTCCGGCCGCTGTGGTCCGCACGAGGTGCGCGAGCGGCGCGCCCTCGGAGAGGCGGATGGTCACGGGCAGGCTCCGGTAGCGGAAGATGTTGCGCTCCGCACTGAGGCCGGAAACGTCCTTCGCCGTGCCGAACTCGCTGGCCCAGGCCTCAGCATCGGAGGCCAGTGCACGCTGGACGGACTCGAGTTCTGCAGGTTCCAGGGCAGAACCGGCGGCATTGATGATCCGCCCGACACCGGGATGGGTGACGGAGGTATCCGCCGCACTTGCGGTGGAAGTCCACCCGCCCAGGCCGGCCAGGTAGTTGGGTCCGCCAGCCTTGGTGCCGGCGCCAACTGCTGACTTCTTCCAGCCGCCGAACGGCTGGCGCTGCACGATGGCGCCGGTGATGCCGCGGTTCACGTACAGGTTTCCGGCTTGGATGCTCTCCAGCCAGGTACCCAGCTCCGCCGAGTTGAGGGAGTGCAGGCCTGCGGTAAGGCCATACTCGATCTGGTTCTGGATGGCGATGGCCTCTTCCAGGGTTTCAGCGGTCATCACACCCAGCACCGGGCCGAAGAATTCGGTCAGGTGGAAGTAGGAACCGCGCTTCACGCCGTAGCGCACGCCCGGGCTCCAGAGCCGGCCGGTGTCGTCCAGCTTTTTCGGTTCAACGGCCCAGTTTTCACCCTCGCCCAGGGTGGTGAGCGCGTTGAGGAGTTTTCCGTTGGCGGGCTCGATGATCGGGCCCATCTGGCTGGTGGGGTCCTCCGGGTAGCCCACCTTCAGGGAGGTGACGGCGTCGATCAGCTGGTTGTGGAACCGCTTGGACTTGGCTACCGAGCCCACCAGGATCACCAGTGAGGCTGCGGAGCACTTCTGGCCGGCGTGGCCGAACGCGGAGTACGCCACGTCCTTGGCTGCGAGGTCCAGGTCGGCGCTGGGGGTGACGATGATGGCGTTCTTGCCGCTGGTCTCGGCCAGCAGCGGCAGGTCTTCGCGGAAGGAACGGAACAGCTCAGCAGTCTCGTAGCCGCCGGTAAGGATCACTCGATCAACGGCCGGGTGCGAAATCAGCTGCTTGCCGAGCTCCCGCTCACCAAGCTGCACCATGGTAAGGACGTCACGGGGCACACCGGCTTCCCAGAGCGCTTCCACCATCACGGCACCGCTGCGGGCGGCCTGCTTCGCCGGCTTGATCACGACGGCGGAGCCGGCGGCGAGTGCCGCCAGGGTGGATCCTGCCGGGATGGCGACCGGGAAGTTCCACGGCGGCGTGACGACGGTGAGCTTCGCCGGGACGAACGTGGCGCCGTCAACCTCGTCCAGCTTCCGCGCAGACTCAGCGTAGTAGTGGGCAAAGTCCACGGCTTCGCTGACCTCCGGGTCGCCCTGGTCGATGGTCTTGCCGGTCTCACTGGCCATGACCTCAAGCAGGTCGGCGCGGCGGGCCTCCAGAACGTCGCCGGCGCGGTGCAGGATCTCGGCGCGCTCGGCGCCGGAAAGTTCGCCCCAGGCCTTGCCCTTCTCAACAGCCTTCTGGATGACGCGGTTCAGTTCCGCCTCGTCCTTAATGGAGGCTGCGGCGACGGAGGCGTTGCCCAGGGTGGAGGACGGGACGCGTTCCAGGATGGCCCGGCCCCAGTCGCGGTTGGCCGGCAGGGAGGGATCTGTGTCGGGCGTGTTCTCGAAGCCGTCATGGGGCATCGGCTCAGGCGGCAGGTTGCGGTTCTGCTGCCGGTTGGCCGGCGGAACGCTGTTGTCCAGCGCCGCAAGCGAGGCGAGGAAGCGCTGCTTCTCACGCTCGAACAGGACCTCGTTCTCGCTCAGCTCGAACACCGCAGACATGAAGTTGTCCTGGCTCGCACCTTCTTCGAGCCGGCGGATCAGGTAGGCGATGGCGACGTCGAACTCGGCCGGGTGCACCACCGGGGTGTAGAGCAGCAGCGAGCCGACGTCCTTCTTGACGGCTTCGGCCTGGCCCTGCGCCATGCCCAGCAGCATCTCGAACTCGATGCCGGATTCGACGCCGCGCTGCTTGGCAAGCAGCCAGGCGAAGGCGATGTCGAACAGGTTGTGGCCGGCCACGCCGATCCGGATGTTCTGGATGCGGTCCGGATGGAGGGAGTAGTTGATGACGCTCTTGTAGCTGGTATCTGAATCCTGCTTGCTGCCCCAGGTTGCCAGCGGCCAGTCGTGCAGCGACGACTCCACCTGCTCCATGGGCAGGTTGGCACCCTTGACCACACGGACCTTGATGGCTGCGCCGCCGTTGGCACGGCGTTCGGCCGCCCAATCCTGCAGGCGGATCATGGCGGACAAGGCGTCCGGAAGGTAGGCCTGGAGCACGATGCCGGCTTCAAGGTCCTTGAACTCCGGCTTGTCCAGGATCCTGGTGAAGACCGCGATGGTCATGTCCAGGTCCTTGTACTCTTCCATGTCCAGGTTGATGAACTTCGCCTTCTTACCGTTTTCGGCGAAGGAGGCGGCGCGCTGGAACAGCGGCGTGAGCTTCTCGACGACGTGCTCAACGGCTTCGTCAAAGGCCCAGGCGGAGTGCGGGGCGACGGTGGAGGACACCTTAATAGAGACGTAGTCAACGTCGGGGCGGGCCAGCAGGGTATGCGTACCCTCGAGCCGGCGGGAGGCCTCGTGCTCGCCCAGGACGGCCTCGCCGAGGAGGTTGACGTTGAGCTTGATGCCGTCCTTGCGGATCTTGGCGATGGCCGGGCCGAGCTTGGCGTCCGTGGCGTCGACGATCAGGTGGCCCACCATTTCCCGCAGGACCTTGCGGGCGATGGGGATAACAACCTGCGGCATGACCGGAGCCATGGTCCCGCCCAGCTGCACCGCGCGGCGCATATACCAGGGCAGGAACGCGGGGACCTTGGGGGCGAGGGCGGCGAGGTTCCGGGCGGCCACGTTCAGGTCCTCTGGACGGACCACGCCGTCCACGAAACCAACAGTGAACTCCAGCCCGTTCGGGTCCTTCAACACGCCTGCAAGCTGCTGGGCGGAAGCGTCCACGGGAACCTTCGATGCCTCGGTCAGCCAGTGGCGGACCAGCGCTACGGCTTCGTTGGCCAGCGCCTTCGCCTCAGGCACATCAACATCGACGGTCCGCGGCGTAATTCCGGACGCAACTGCCGGTTCCATTGCAATGTGGGTCATGGCTTTTTCTCGTTCTTTCCTATGGTTCGAGGAGGTCTTACCCACCAGTATGAGCTTCCTGTCACATAAGATAAAGCGATCTTTTCTAAGCAATACAGGTTAGAAAAGCCAAAGATTCGCGGACTCACACGTGACCCCCGCACCCCTCCTCAGACGCCCCATCACCTCCCGCACCTTCCAACCCCACGCCCCATCACCTTCTGCACGAATTCCGGCAACGCTCCCGCACTGCCCGGACAAACAACGAACCCTCCCCCACAGGAAGTGGAAGAGGGTTCGTGAAAACGGGTCAAAGGTGATGGAGCGTCCCCGAAAAAGGCGTCAAAGGTGATGGCGCGTCCCCGGGAAAGGCCCCAGAGGTGATGGGGCGTTCGGGAGAGGGTCAGCCGACGGGCCGGTGCATCTCCACGATCTCCTCGTGCCGGGGGCTGTTCGGGTTCATCAGGGAGTTCTTCTTGCCATAGAAGAAGTAGATGGCCAGGCCGATAACAAGCCAGACGCCGAAGCGGGCCCAGGTTTCCCAGTGCAACTGGAACATCAGGAACGCCGAGGCCAGCACACCGAAGGCCGGGATGACCGGCATCAGCGGCAGGCGGAAGGACCGGGGAGCATCCGGTTTCTTGTAGCGGATCACGATTACAGCGAAACAGACGACGACGAACGCGGCCAGGATGCCGATGTTCGTGAGGTCGGCAACGGCCTTGATCGGGAACACTCCGGCCAGCAGGGCGGATGCCACGCCGGCGATCCAGGTGACGCGCTGCGGGGTGCCGTGGCGGTCGGTCTTCGAGAACCAGCCGGGCAGCAGGCCGTCGCGGCTCATGGAGAACCAGACGCGGGTGACACCCAGGAGGAAGGTCAGCATCACGGTGAGGATGGACAGCACGGCGAACACCGAAATGATCGTGGCGATCACCGGCAGGCCGACGCCCGTGAAGGCGGAGGCGAACCCGGCCTTCGGATCGATGTCCTTGTAGTTCTGCATGCCCGTCAAGACCAGGGTGGCTGCCACGTAAAGCAGCATGGCGATGATGAGCGACAGGATGATTGCCTTGGGCATGTGCTTCTTGCCGTCGGTGGCTTCCTCTGCCGCGGTACTCATGGCGTCGTACCCGAAGACCGCAAAGAACACGGTGGCGGAACCGGCAAGGACCGGGCCGAAGCCGGACGGCATGAACGGGTTGTAGTTGTTGGTGTCGATGTAGAAGACGCCCAGCCCGATGATGAACAGGATCAGGATGACCTTGATGGCCACGGCCACAAGTTCAAACCGGCCGAACGCCTTGGTTCCCCGCGACAGGATCCAGGTCACGATCAGGCAGACCACGATGGCGGGTATGTTGACGATGCCGCCCTTGCCTTCATCCGGGGTGGAGGTCATCCAGACCGGCATGTTGATGCCGATTCCGGAGAGGAAGGCATCAAAGTAGCCCGAGATGCCGATGGCCACGACGGCCACAATGGCGATGTATTCCAGCAGCAGGTCCCAGCCGATGAACCAACCGATCACCTCACCCAGCGCCACGTAGCCGTAGGTGTAGGCGGACCCGGCGCGTGGAATCATGCCCGCGAACTCCGCGTAGGACAATGCTGCCGCTGCCGACGCAAGGCCGGCAATCAGGAACGAGATCAGTACCGCGGGCCCCACCCCGGGTGCGGTCTCGCTGCCGGCGGCCACCAGCCCCGCGAGGGAGAAGATGCCGACGCCGATAATGCCGCCTACGCCGATCGCCGTAAGCTGCCAAAGCCCGAGTGACTTAAAGAGGCCACTGTGTTTGTTCTCTTCTTCAATGTCGTCAATTGGCTTGCGCCGCATGATCGACTGGGTCATGTCTCGTGTGCTCATCAGGAACTCCTGCTTGGGGTGCGACCCCATCACGGCGCGCGAAGAATCGCTTGTGACGGGGGTAACTCGGTCCCAACAGTATGCAAGGGCGCTTGCGTTAGATAAAGTGACTACTTCTAACCTATATTCGTTAGTTTAGGTAAGGATTTCCTCATGCTTGATGTCCGCCGCCTGCGCCTGCTCCGGGAATTAAGCATCCGGGGTACGCTCGCCGAGGTGGCCGAGGCACTGCAGTACAGCCCGTCGTCGGTATCCCAGCAGCTTGCCCTGCTGGAAAAGGAAGTGGGCGTAGAGCTGCTGCGCAAGACGGGACGGCGGGTCCAGCTGACCCCGCAGGCCGAAGTCCTGGTGGCCCACACCGCCAGCCTGCTGGAGACCATGGAGCAGGCCGAGGCGGACCTGGCCGCGTCGTTGACCACTGTGACGGGCACCGTCCGGATCGCGGTGTTCCAGTCGGCCGCACTGGCCCTCATGCCGGAAACCCTCACGCGTATGGCCGGCACGTATCCGGAGGTCCGGATCGAAATGATCCAGCGCGAGCCCGAGACCGCGCTTCACGAAACATGGGCCCGTGACTTCGACCTGGTCATCGCAGAGCAGTATCCGGGCCATGCTGCCCCCCGCTATCCGGAACTGGACAGGATCAAGCTGACCACCGACGCTATCCGGCTCGCCGTTCCGCCGCCGTCCGACGGCGGCCCCGCCATTTCCTCGATCGAGGACACTGCGGAACTCGCGTGGGTCATGGAACCGAGGGGTGCCGCGTCCAGGCACTGGGCAGAGCAGGCCTGCCGGAGCGCGGGGTTCGAGCCCGATGTGCGGTATGAAACGGCTGACTTGCAGGCCCAGATCAGGCTTATTGAGTCGGGCAATGCCGTGGCGCTGATGCCGGACCTGGTGTGGACGGGGCGCGGCACTACGGCTCAGCTGCTGGACCTGCCGGGCAAGCCGCGCAGGACTGTATTCACTTCGGTTCGCCGCTCCAGCGCCCAGCGGCCAGCCATCCTGGCGGCGCGGGAGACCTTGGCGGCGACCGCAGCGGCCGTGGCCACGCACGACGGCGGGTGACCGGCCGCCGTCGTGCGTGCCCTTCCAAAGGCGGAGGGGCGGCCCTCCCTGCGTCACTGCTCCCCCCGGCCCTGCGATGGTAGCCTCCCTGCTGCAGTGTTCCCTGCGTCACTGCGCGCAATGGCCCCCGGCGCTAGACTAAAGCCGTTATGAATCGAACAATGTTCAAGTCCAAAATCCACCGGGCCACCGTCACGCACGCCGACCTGCACTACGTAGGTTCGGTCACCGTTGACCTGGACCTCCTCGATGCTGCCGACATTCTTCCCGGCGAGCTTGTCTCTATCGTTGATGTGACCAACGGTGCCCGGCTGGAGACATACACCATCGCCGGCGAGCGCGGTTCCGGCGTAATCGGCATCAACGGTGCTGCGGCCCACCTGATGCAGGAAAACGACATTGTCATTCTGATTACCTACGCGCAGATGACCACCGAGGAAGCGAAGGCCTACGAGCCCAAGGTGGTCCACGTGGACGAAAACAACCGCGTTATCGAACTGGGCAACGACCCCGCCGAAGGACTGACGCCCGGGCTGCTGCGCCCCCCGTTTGCCCTTAACAACGCTTCCCTCTAACCCGGAGCGTGCGTTCCAGTACCCTCCGCCGCTGCGCCCTGGGGTTTAACAGCCTGCGGTCCAACACCCTGCGGGTCATCCCTTGCTAGGTGTCCTGGCCGGCTTCTTCGTGGTCTGGTGCATCATCCTGGTGGGCTGGTTCGTGGGCCGGCAGAAGATACTCGGTGACAACGCACGCCAGGTCCTGAGCTCCCTCACCTTCTTCGTGGCCAGCCCCGCGCTGCTTTTCGAAACGCTCAGCAAGGCGCGCCTCGCAGAGGTTTTCGCGGCTCCTCTGCTGGTCGCGGCGGTATCGGCCATCGCCACCGCTGTCATCTTTTTTGCCATCGCCAAGTTCTGGCTGAAACGCTCCCTTCCCGAGTCCCTCATGTCCTCGATGGCGGCCTCCCTGGTGAACTCCGCAAACCTCGGCATCCCCATCGCCGTTTACGTCCTGGGCGATGCGAGCTACGTGGCGCCGCTGCTGATCTTCCAGCTGGCCTTCTTCACGCCGCTGTTCCTGATGATCCTGGACTCGAGCACCAGCTCGCACCGCACCACTCCCCTGAGCTTTGTGGTGATGATCCTCAAGAACCCGATGATCGTCGGCTCCGCCCTCGGCCTGCTGGTGGCAGGCACCGGCTGGCAGGTTCCGCCGCTGGTCATGGAGCCCATCCACCTGATCGGCGGTGCCGCCATCCCGGCCATGCTGATCGCCTTTGGCATGAGCCTGAACGGCACCCGCCCGCTGCAGGCCTCCGCCGCCCGCCGGGTGGACACCCTGCTGGCCAGTGCGTTCAAACTGGCGGTCCAGCCGGCGCTTGCCTATGTCTTTGCCCGGTTCGCGCTGGGGCTCGAAGGCCACATCCTGTTCGCCGTCGTCGTCACCTCAGCGCTGCCAACAGCGCAGAATGTTTTTGTGGCTGCCAGCCGGTACAAAACGGGCCTGACCGTGGCCAAGGACACCGTGCTAATTACTACCGTGGTGGCCGTCCCGGCGATGATTGGCCTGGCGCTGCTGCTGACGTGATGGGAGTTTGATGAAGAAGATGCTGGACACCGTGGTGATCGGCGGCGGAGCCATGGGTTCGGCTGCAGCCTGGGCGCTGTCCCGCCGCGGACGCCAAGTGACGCTGGTGGAACAGTTCGGGCCGGGGCACAAGATCGGCGCCTCGCACGGGGCCACGCGCAACCTGAACCCCGGCTACCACCGCCCCGAGTACGTGGCCATGCTGGCCGAGGCCTTGAGCCTGTGGGACGAGCTCGAGCAGGACAGCGGCGAACAGTTGCTGGCTCGAACGGGAATCGTTAACCACGGCCCGGATCCACGCCTTCCGGAGGTGGCGGATGCGCTCAACCAGGCGGGCATTCGCGCCGAGTTCCTGTCCCCGGCTGCGGCAGGCGAGCGCTGGCGCGGCATCCGTTTCGACCAGCAGGCACTCCACATGCCCGACGGCGGCCAGCTTAACCCGGAGGCAGCAGTGCCGGCCTTCCAGCGGCTGGCAGTGGCCCGCGGCGCCGACATGCGGCATCACACCAAAGTGGTGGAGCTGAAAGTGATGGACGACGGCGTCCGGCTCACCTTGGAGTCCGGCGCGGGCACCGAGGTGGTCACGGCCGCCCAGGTTGTGGTGACCGCCGGTGGCTGGACCGAAAAACTCCTGGCCGGCGCCACCGGAAGCACCGGGCTGCGGATCCCGAAGCTGCGGGTCACCCAGGAGCAGCCGGCGCACTTCCGGGTGGCGGACGAAGGTGCCCGGTGGCCCGGGTTCAACCACTACCCGGGCACCGGGGCGGAGTACCAAAATTGGTACTCCCCCGTCTACGGAATGCAGACCCCGGGTGAGGGAATCAAGGCCGGGTGGCACGGCGTGGGCCCGGTAGTTGACCCGGACCGGCGGTCGTTCCAGCCGGAACCCGTCCAGCTCGCCGCCCTGCAGGATTACGCCCGGATGTGGCTGCCCGGGGTGGACGCCAATTCCTTCGAGGCCATCAGCTGCACGTACACCACCACTCCGGATGAGGACTTCATCCTGGACCGGATCGGCCCTGTGGTGATTGGTGCAGGATTCTCCGGGCACGGGTTCAAGTTCACCCCCGTCGTCGGCCGCATCCTCGCCGACCTCGCCACCGGCACGCGTCCGGCCCCGGAGATCTTCCGCGCATCCCGCTAGCGGTCAGCGCTGGCTGCCGTCTTCGGCCCCGCTGGAGACCGGCTCGGCGTCGTCCTGCTGTGCCGCATTCGCCTTGACCGCCGGCATGGCCAGCACCGCCGCCACGGTCAGGAGGCCTGCGGCCAGCGCAGCCAGGAAGACGGCACCTGAGGCGGCGACGACGGCGGACGGCTCACCGGTGCCCCCTGCCGTGTTTGCGTACACCGAATTCGCGATGGCGCCGAACACGGCCACGCCAAGCGCGCTGCCAATGGAGCGGGCGAACATGTTGGTGCTCGTCACGACACCACGCTCATTCCACTCCACGCTGGACTGGGCAGAGATAAGGGTCGGGGTGGCCACCAAGCCCAGCCCGAGTCCGACGACGAAGCAGCTGATGGCGATGAGCATCACGTTCGGAGTAGCCGAAGTCAGCGTAAGGACCAGCAGGCCCGCCACTGTGACGGCAATTCCGATCAGGGCTGTGGGTTTGAATCCGATGCGCAGGTAGAGCCGCCCGGCCTGCGAGGCGCTGATCGGCCAGCCGAGGGTCAGGGCAGCGAGCGCCAGGCCGGCGATCAACGGCGAGGTGGACAGGGCCCCTTCAAGGAACGTGGGGACATACGAGGTCAGTCCGATCATGACTGCTCCGACACCGAAGGACACCAGCGCAGTGGTACCCAGCAGGCGCCGCGATATCACCCAGGTGGGCAGGACCGGCTCCGCGGCCCGCCGCTCCACCAGGAGGAACAAGGCCAGGAGGACGGCACCTCCGGCGAAGACGCCGATCCCAACGGGCGAATTCCACTCCCACGCCTGCCCGCCCTGGAGGGCGCCAAGGATCAGCAGGCTGAGCGAGCCTGCCAGGAGCGCAGCGCCGGCGTAGTCCACGCGGTGTTTGGCGCGCTCAACGTTTTCGTGCAGGGTCCGGAGCAGCATCCATCCCGCCAGCAGGCACAGCGGAATGTTGACCAGGAAGATGCCCCGCCAGATCCCCAGCGAGGAGAAGATGCCGCCCAGGCTGGGACCCACCACCGAGGAGACCGCCCACACGCTGGCGAGGTAGCCCTGGACTTTGGCCCGTTCCTCAACCGAGTAGATGTCACCGGCGATGGTGATGGATACCGGCAGCACGGCTCCCGCGCCGAGTCCCTGGAGGGCCCGGAAAGCGATCAGGGCGGGCATGCTCCAGGCGATCCCGCAGAGGATGGATCCGAGCAGGAACAGCCCGATGCCTGCCAGGATGATCGGCTTGCGGCCCACCATGTCCGAAAGCTTCCCGTAAATCGGCACCGAGACGGCCTGGGCCAGCAGGTACGCAGAAAAGAGCCAGGGGAAGGATTCGAACCCGCCCACGTCGCGGACGATCGATGGGACTGAGGTGGCCACGATGGTGGAATCGATGGCTACCAGCCCGGTGGACAGCATCAGGGCAATGAGGATGGGCCCGCGTTTGGAGCGGAATCCGACACCCTCGCTGATGGGTGCCACCTCAGACCCGGGCCAGTCCGGCGGCCTGCGCGAGCAGTTCCACGGAACGCAGCCGGGCCTCGGTGCCGGTGCTTTGGTGGGCCACGATGAGTTCATCGGCGTCGGCGTGCCTGCCGAATTCGTCCAGGTAGTCCATCACGACGTCGGGCGTACCCACCGCAGAGTACGTCATCATCTGCGAGACGTGCTGGCCCTGGGGCGAGTCGAGAATCATGTCCGCCTCGTCATCGGTGAACTCGCGGCCACCGCCGAAGAACAGCGACACCCGCGCACGCTTGGTCTCCTGCAGCATGGCCTGCGCTTCGGAGGCCGAGTCGGCGGCAATGACGTTCACACCCGCGATAACGTACGGGCCATCCAGCTGGGCCGAGGGCTTGAATTCGCGGCGGTAAAGGGCCACCGCATCCTGCAGGGCGTTGGGGGCAAAGTGCGAGGCGAATGCATAGGGCAGTCCCAGCTGGGCGGCCAGGCGCGCGCCGAACAGGGACGATCCCAGGATGTACAGCGGGACGTTGGTGCCCTTGCCTGGCGTGGCTTCGACTCCCTGGATCCGGGTGGGGCCGGTGAGGTAGCCCTGGAGCTCCAGGACGTCCTGCGGGAAGCTGTCGGCGGACATCGGGTCACGGCGCAGCGCGCGCATGGTGTTCTGGTCGCTGCCCGGAGCGCGGCCCAGGCCCAGGTCGATCCGGCCCGGGTGCAGGGTTTCCAGGGTGCCGAACTGCTCCGCGATGGTCAGCGGCGAGTGGTTGGGCAGCATCACCCCGCCGGCACCGAGCCGGATGCTTTCGGTGTGGGCGGCCACGTGGGCAATCAGCACGCTCGTGGCGGAGGAGGCGATGGAGGACATGTTGTGGTGCTCTGCGTACCAGACCCGCCGGTATCCCAGCTTCTCGGCGCTCTGCGCCATGGCCACGCTGCCCGCGAAACTCTCTGCCGCCAGCTGGCCCTTGCCGATGGTTGCCAGGTCAAGGATGGAGAGGGGAAGCGTCACGGTGGGAGCCGACCTTTCAGAACGTTACGTAGAGTTTTGCCGGCCGGGTCGCGGCGGGCACTCAGTGCATAACCACGGCGGTGCCCGTCTTATTTCTGTGACGTTCGGAATACCCGGCACTCACAGGTCGCCGCGCCGAATATGACTGCAGCGGTCGCCCGGTTAACCGGCGTTACTCCCCGTATCCCCGGGTTGCGGCGGCCTTTGATTCCTCCTCCGGAGCTGTCGGATAGTTGCTGCAACGAGCACACTCCGATGCATCCGCTACCCACCTCCAAGGAGGACAAATGGCCATTTTCAAGGCAAAACCGGCTGCTGCCGCGGCCCTGACCATCACCGCGCTGCTGGGGCTGGCAGCCTGCGCAGACCCGGGCGCGACGGCGGCGACAGCACCGACGTCGGGATCCTCCACCACCGCGGCAGGCAAGACCTTCAACCTGTCCCCTGAGCAGGACCGCTTCAAGGTTTCCGTCCACTCCGAAGCCGCCGCGCTGGTCCCCGAAGCCATCAAAGCCGATGGCAAGCTCACCGTCGTCAGCACCGGCGGCACGGCTCCCCTCAGCACCTTTGCCACGGACAACAAGACCCTGATCGGCAGCGAGGTGGACATCGGTTACGCCGTGGGCGAGACCCTGGGCCTGGAAGTCGAGGTCCTTCCCGTGGCCTGGGCTGACTGGCCACTGGGCATTGAGTCCGCGAAATACGAGGCCGTTCTCTCCAACGTCACGGTCACCGAAGCCCGCAAGGAAAAGTTCGACTTCGCCACCTACCGCAACGACCTGCTGGGCTTCTATGCCAAGAGCGATTCGGACATCGGTGAGATCAAGGAAGCCAAGGACGTTGCCGGCAAGCGCGTCATTGTTGGCTCCGGCACCAACTAGGAAGCCATCCTGGTGCGCTGGGACGAGGAGAACAAGAAGAACGGCCTGGCGCCGGTTGAGTTCCAGTATTACGACGACGACTCCGCCTCCACGCTGGCCCTGCAGTCCGGCCGCGCGGACCTGACGTTCGGACCCAATGCAGGGTCCGCCTACAAAGCCGCGCTGGACGGCAAGAGCAAGCAGGTTGGCACCCTTAACGGCGGCTGGCCGCTGACCGCGCAGATCGCCTTCACCACGAAGAAAGACAACGGCTTGGCTGTAGCGGCCCAGGCGGCCCTGAATGAGCTGATCGAAAACGGCACGTACACCAAGATCCTGGACCGGTGGGGCCTGACTTCCGAGGCCATCGAGAAGTCCGAACTGAACCCGGCAGGCCTGCCCAAGAAATAGGGAAACCTGCCGACGAATGGATCCCCGGCTTGCTTCAGCGAGGCGGGGATTCTTCACGTTCTTGCCGCGTCATGAGGAGCCACTGACAGGCGAGCCCGGGCGCATATTCTAAAGAACGAGCCGCACTCCCATGCTGAAGGAGCCCCATGCCCCACCCCACACGTCCCTTGCGCAAGCTTGGATTCCTCACCATTGGCCTGTTCGATCCGGCGGACCCCGCCGCGGGCCACCAGTCCACGTTGCAGATCATCGAACTTGGCGAGCGGCTTGGGTTCGACAGTGCCTGGCTGCGCCACCGCCATCTGCAGTTCGGAATCTCATCCCCGGTAGCGGTAATGGCCGCCGCCAGCCAGCGCACCTCCCGGATCGAGCTGGGAACCGCTGTGACACCGCTGGGCTGGGAAAATCCACTGCGCCTGGCTGAGGACCTGGCCACCGTGGACCTGCTCGCCGGGGGACGAATCAATCCTGGGCTGAGCGTGGGGGAACCGATGCACTACGACACAGTGAAGCATGAGCTGTACCCCGATTCCTCGGAGCTGGAGGACTTCAGTTACGCCCGCGTGGATCGGCTGGCACGTCTGATCGCAGGGGAAAAGGTGCGGGACTTCTCCGGCAAGCAGGGTGTGGTCGAGGAATTTTCCAACCGCGTGGAGCCGCACTCTCCCGGCCTGCGGGATCGCCTTTGGTATGGGGCCGGCAGCAGGAAATCGGCCGTCTGGGCCGGGGCCAACGGTTTCAACCTGCTCTCCAGCAGTGTGGTCTTCCCCGAAGAGGGTCAGGAACCGGACTTTGCCCGGATTCAGCAATCACAGATCCGTGCCTTCCGTGAAGCCGCCGCGGCACACGGGCACGGGCCAGCACGCGTGTCGCAGGGCCTGGTGGTGATCCCCACCGACTCTGCGTCGCCCGCTCAGCGGGAGAAGTACCAGCGCTACGTCGATGAACGTACTCCCCGCACACGGACGCCGCAGGGGCCAAAAGGCATGATGTTCGCGCTGGACCTCATTGGCACCAGCGACGAAATTGCCGAGCAGCTGTACGCGCACGCGGGATTCCAGGAAGTCGATGAGGTGGCGTTCGCACTGCCCTTCAGCTTCGACCACGAAGATTACGTCCAGATCCTGACCGACATTGCGGGCAGCCTGGGACCCGCCCTGGGATGGACACGGGCGGAGGGCGCGCAGTAGGCGGCGGGCCCCAACGGGCACCTGCTTGCGCCGGAAGTGCATTCGGCACGGGTTTGGCAATAGTGTGGCCGGGTGGGGACAAACACCGTCAATGGCGAACAGATCGACAGGCAGACACGCATTCTCGAAGCGGCGCTCGATCTGCTGTCCCGCCATGGGATTTCCGGCGTGAGCATGCGTGCAGTAGCGCGGGAAGCAGGCGTCGCCCTGGGTTTGGTGAATTACTACTACGACGACAAGACAAGCCTGATCCGCGCAGCCCTGCGCCGGATGGACGAGCACGACCTGCTGCTGGTGGCACCCGACCCGTCGTCAGCCCCCGACGAACAGCTGCGCAAGGCCCTGCGCCGGGTTGCCGGCGCGGAACTGCTGACCACCCGCTATCTGTCCCTGCGTCTGCACCTGTGGGCCCTTGCCCAGGCCGACGAGGACTACGCGCAGATCAACGCTGCCGCCTTCGACCGCTACATTGACGGGCTCGCCGCACTGGTCTCCAACGCCCAGCCTGGGATGTCCTGGGAGGAATGCCGGGCGCGGGCAGCGGACATCGTGGTGATTCAAAACGGGATGTGGCTCACGGCGCTTCTTGGCATAGACAAGGCAGCCATCCAGAGAAGTATTGCCCGCACCGAGCAGATCGCGTTCGCCCCGCCGCGGGAACAATAACCACAGCCAGGGCGCAGGGCTTCCGGAGCACATCCGTCGTCGGCCCTGCAACCCCGCCGGCAGAAGCCTACGTGGCGGAAGTCAAAGTACCTAGAGCTGCTGCTCCCATACCGTGAGCTGCAGCCTGACACCCGCCAGGGAAGGGTCGACGACGGCAGTCTCAGTGCCGTCGTCGGCCCTTTCCCCATAGCCGGCCGCGCTCATGACGCGCGGACCGCCTCAGCAGAGCGCACCGGCGTCGCCAGCCCGAGGTTTTCGCGCAGGGTGCCGCCCGGGTACTCCGTGGGGTAGACGCCGCGTTCCTGCAGCTCCGGCACCAGGTGGTTCACGATGTCGTCAAGGCCGGTAGGGATCAGCCAGGGGGAGATGTTGAAGCCATCCACCGCGCCAACCCGCGCGTACTCAGCCAACTGGTCGGCCACTCCCGAGTAGGAACCCGTGAAGGTGGCATCCACCCGTGCTGTGCGGGAGGTGACGAACTGGCGGATGGAAAGGCCCTTGTCCTTGGCCTCCGCCCGCCACTGGTCCGCCAGCTGCCTGGCTTTGGCTCCATGGAAGCCGCTGCCGCGGGTCTCGGAGGTTTCCTCCACCACGGGGTCAATCTCCGGAAGCGGCCCGTCGGGATCGTATTCGGAGAGTTCGCGGCCCCAGAACTGCTCCAGGTACGCCACCGCCTGCTGCGGACCGATCTGCAGGCTGCGGACCCATTCCTTCTTCTCCGCCGCTTCTTCTGCGGTGGGCGCGAGGATGAATTCGCTGGCCGGCATGATCTGCACGGCGTTGGCGCCGCGGCCCGCTTTCAGGGAGCGTGCCACCAGGTCCTTGCGGAACTCGACGGCGTCGTCGAACTTGGGATGGGCCGAGAAGATGACATCCGCCTGGCGGGCGGCAAAGTCGCGGCCTTCCGGAGAGTCACCCGCCTGGAAAAGCACGGGCCGGTACTGCTGGCTTCGAGGCAGCCGCGGCGTCACGTCCACCGTGTAGTGCTGCCCTTCATGGAGCACCCGGCGGGCGGGCCCTTCCGCGGTTTCCCACGAATCCCAGATGCGCTTGGCGGTCTCCACGAAGGCCTCTGCATGCTTGTAGCGGTCCGCGTGATCCAGGTATCCGCCGCGCCGGAAGTTTGCGCCGGTCCAGGCGTTGTCCGTGGTGACGATGTTCCAGGCGGCCCGGCCACCGGAGATCAGGTCAAGGGACGAGAGCCGGTGCGCCAGGTCCGCGGGGTCGTTGTACGTGGTGTTCTGGGTGGCCACCAGCCCGATGTTTTTGGTGACGGCAGCAAGGGCCGCGAGCATGGTCTGCGCATCCGGCCTGCCCACCACGTCCAGCGCGTGGGGCCTGCCGAGGTGTTCCCGCAGGCGGAGGCCTTCGCCCAGGAAAAACGCGGCGAACAGCCCGCGCTCGGCCGTCTGCGCAATCCTGCGGAAAGACGCGAAGTCGGTCTGCGAGCCCGACTCGGCCGCCTTCCAGATGGTGCCGGAATTGACGCCCTGGAAAAAGACGCCGAACTGCAGCTTGCCCGTAGGCGTAAAAACGTCGGCTGGAGCACCGCTGTGCTGTGTCATGGTCTTCCCCTTAGTTTCCGGCAGCAGTGGCCGTGGATGAATCTGCGTAGCGGCTGGCCGGGCGCGGGAGCCCGAGCAGGTCGCGGAAGGTGCCGTCCTGGACCGGCGCCCGCAGCGCGCCGCGGCGCCTCAGTTCGGGCAGGACCAGCCGTGAAAGTTCGTCCAGTTCCACGGCGAGCGACGCCGGGTGGAGGCGGACGCCGTCGGCCTCCGCCAGCAGCAGCTCAAGGAGGTCCGCCAGGCCGGCAGGGGTGCCCGTGTAGCGTGCGCGGCCGCTTTCGAAACCTGCCGCCCGCTCATCCGCAGCCTGCCCGCGGGCGTCAAGGACGACGTCGAGCTCGGCGATGACCGCCACGGACACACCCAGCCGTTCACGGACGTCCCTGACTTCGGCGGCAAGCAGTTGGGGCGTCGGCGCGGAGACGAGCACGGCATCCACGCCGTCCGCCGGGACCTGCCCCTCGCCCACCAATGACGAAGCGGCAAGCACCGGCAGCTGCCCCTGCAGCGGCCTGGGAATAATGGACGGTCCCTTAACCGAGTATGCCGGACCGGCGAAATCGGCGGGGGTTTCAAAATCGACGTAATGCAGCTTGTCCACATCGATATACCGGCCTGTTGGGACGTCGCGGATCACGGCGTCGTCCTCCCAGGAGTCCCACAGCCGGCGGGAAACCTCGATCGAAGCGGCGGCTTCCTGGACCAGCGCGGTACCGGTGACGTTGCTGCGCCCGACGGCGGCTGCCGCCTCCGGCGCTTCCGCTGCCGTTGCGATCCACCCGGCACGGCCGCCGGAAACGTAGTCCAGGCTTGCGAGCTGGGTGGAGGCGTGGAACGGCTCGGTGTAGACCGTGTCCACCTCGGGAACGAGTGCGATGGTCCGGGTTATTGGTCCGGCGTAGGCGGCGCGCTGCAGGGCGTTGGTCCGGCCCGGGGCGGGGGCGTCACTGAACGTGGCTGCGTGGAACCCTGCGGATTCCGCGGCGAGGACGGCTTCGGTGAGTGTTGCGAAGTCCCCGCCGTCCCAGCCCGCCCCGTCGAGCTCGATCGCCAGGAATCCGGCCCGTCCCGCTTCTGGTGTTTGGTTTACGAAGGTGCTCACTGCTGGTCCTGACGTTCGTAGGGGATCTTTTCGCCGGCTTCGATGGCCACCGGCAACCGGTTTTCAGCGGGCGGCAGCGGGCAGGTGGCGAGGTCGGTATAGGCGCACGGCAGGTTCACGGCCCGGTTGAAGTCGAGCTCCACTGAGCCGTCCGCGGCCGGGACCACCGACAGGGAGCGGTTGGCTGCGTAGGTGGTTTTGCCGGAGGTCTGGTCCGTGAACAGCACCAGCAGGGATCCCGGCGCGTGCCCGTTGAATGCTGTCAGCGTCAGTTCCTGGCCGGCCAGCTTGAAGCGGATTTCACCTGGCGCCTCGTAGACATGCTGGATGCCCTCGACGGCGGCACCCACCGTGGTGGGGCGGGGCACCTCGAACGGCACATAAGTTCCCCGCACGGCGTACGCCGCATCCGGTGAGTAGGCCGGTGTGCCCTGGTAGTCGCGCAGCAGCCCGTTTTCCGGGTTCCGCGGCCGCACGATGTACTCGCCGCCCCGCTTGGCAAGCTCAATGACGGTTTGCCCAGAGCTGAGGTTCAGGCCGCCGCGTTCAGCGATGGGACCGATGACCGTTTCCCCTGCCGGGAAGGCCTGCTGCTCCAGTTCCAGTGTCTCGCCGGGCTCCAGGACCACGGTGACGACGTCGTTGGCGGCGCTCCAGGTTCCGGGCACTCCGTCCAGGGCGGCCGGCTCGGGGCCCAGCCAGTGCAGGTGGGTAACGGCCAGGAAACCGTGCGGGTGTGCCCGGTGGCGTTCATGGGCCGAGTGCCATTCCTGCCAGTCGGCCTCAAAGGATTCGAATGCGGTTTCAGTGGACTTGGCTGTGGTCGCGCTCATCGGGTTTTCTCATTCTGGGTAGCGGCGGCCTGCGATGCCGCGAAGCTTTCTTCGGTGATGGTCTTGGACTCCGGCAGCGCCTCCTCGGACAGGCCCCAGCGCTCCAGCACCTCGGCGTAGGACCCGTCCTCGATGGCCGAGTTCAGGGCCTCCGTGATCACCGGTGCCAGGCCATTGCCCCGCAGGGTGGTGGCAGCCACGAGGGTCTCGGACGGCCACCCGGCGTTGACCTTGCCTACCACCTTCAGGTCGTCACGGGTGTTTTCCCGGTACACGGTGGACGGGTAGGGCGCGATGTTGAGGTCGGTGCGTCCCGAGGACAGCGCCAGGATGGTGTCGGCATCCGAGGAGTAGTACTGCAGGGTGGCGGGTGCCTTGCCCTTGCCTTCGAGCTCCTTGTTCCACGCCAGCAGGATCTTCTCCTGGTTGGTCCCGGAGCCCACCGACACCTTCAGCCCGGAGATGTCATCGGCGCCCTTGATGTCATAGCTGGCGGACTTTTTGGCCTCAAAGCCCATGTAAGCGGCCCGGTAGCTGGCGAAGTCGAAGAGCTTCACCCTGTCCTTGTTGACGCCCACGTTCGAAAAAACGGCCTCGAAGTCGCCGGACTGGGTCTTCAGCGGCCAGTTCTCCCAGGACGTCACCTGGACATCCAGCTCCAGGCCCAGCTTGTCCGCAACCAGCTGTGCAATGTCCAGCTCGGACCCGATCGGCGTTTTGTCATCCGTGGCATGGAAGGACAGCGGAATGGATCCGGCGGTGGTGGCGATGGTCAGCTTGCCGTCCTTGCCGATCAGTTCGGGCACCTTGGCGGCGAGCGCCGTATCCTTCTCAGCCCGGATACGCTGCTGGTCCGGGGCGGTGTTGTAGACGACGCCGTTGCGTGCCGCCGTCGGCTGGGCACCGTCGCTGGCGGAACCGGCAGCTGTTGCACCGGGATCGGCGCAGGCAGACAGCGCAGCTGTTCCCAGGAGCACGACGGCGGGCAGCGCCGCGAGAGTGCCCGTGTTGCGGAAGCGTGGGGTTCGGATGCCGGCTGGTGAAGAGAATGCCATGGGAAAGTCCTTTAGATGTTGAAAGCCGGTTCGAGCACTTTGGAGAGAAAGCTCCTGGTTCGCGGTTCCTGCGGGTTGGTGAAAATGTGTTCCGGGCTGCCCTGTTCCACGATCTGCCCCTCGTCCATAAACACCACGGTGTCCGCGACGTCGCGGGCGAAGCCCATCTCGTGCGTCACGATGATCAAGGTGGTACCGGATTTCGCGAGTTCGCGGATGACGTCGAGTACTTCGTTGACCAGCTCAGGGTCCAGGGCCGAGGTGGGTTCGTCGAACAGCAGGATCTTGGGGTCGAGGGCCAGGGCGCGGGCGATGGCCACCCGCTGCTGCTGGCCGCCGGAGAGCTGGCGGGGGTAAGCGCCGGCACGGTCCTTCAGGCCCACCCGGTCCAGCAGTTCCAGGCTCCGGCGCCGCGCCTCTTCCTTGGAGCGCCCCTGCGCCACGACGGGCGCTTCGGCCACGTTTTCGAGTGCGGTGAGGTGCGGGAACAGGTTGAAGTTCTGGAACACCATGCCGATCTCTGTGCGCTGCTTCAGGACGTCCTTCTCCCGCAGCTCGTGCAGCCGCTCGCCGCGGACTTCGTAGCCCACCAGCTTGCCGTCGATCGAGATGAAGCCGCCGTCCACCTTCTCCAGGTGGTTGATGGTGCGCAGCAGGGTGGATTTGCCTGAACCGGAGGGGCCCACGATGACGGCCACGCCGCCGGGTTCCACGGTGAGGCTGACGCCTTTGAGGACCTCGGTGGTACCGAAGGACTTACGGACCTGGGTGATTTCCACCAGGCCGCGGGTGGCAGCATCCTTCGGAGCGGCCGTTTTGGTGGCTGGGGCATTCGCGGCAGTCGCAGCGGCGGTCATCAGAGGCTCCTTGCCCGGTTGGTGGCCACGGCGTGGGTGGCGAAGAATTTGCGGGCCTTCTGCAGGGGCGTCAGCGGCAGGTTCCGCACCGCCCCCTTGGAGTAGTGCCGTTCGATGTAGTACTGGAAGACGCTGAGGACCGAGGTGATCACCACGTACCAAAGGGTTGCCACGAGAAGCAGGGGCAGGACCTGTTGGGTGCGGTTGTAAATGACCTGGACTGTGTAGAACAGTTCGGAGTAGGCCAGGACGTACACGATGGAGGTGCCCTTCACCAGTCCGATGATCTCGTTGAAGGCATTGGGCAGGATGGCCCGCATGGCCTGTGGCAGGACGATCCGGGTGGACCTCCGCCAGGCCGGGATGCCCAGGGCAGCAGCGGCTTCAAGCTGTCCCTGGTCCACCGAGAGGATGCCGCCGCGGATGATCTCGGCCGAGTACGCGGCCTGGTTCAGGGTCAGGCCCAGCACGGCTGCCGCGAACTGGCTGATCAGGGTGGTGGTCTGGACCTCGAAGAACCGGACGTCGGTGAAGGGGATGCCCAGGCTGATCTTTTCGTACAGGTAGCCCAGGTTGTACCAGAGCAACATCTGGACCAGCAGCGGCGTGGACCGGAAGATCCAGGAGAACGTCCAGGACACCGAGACCAGCAGCGGCGAGGCGGACAGCCGCATCAGTGCCAGGATGAAGCCCAACACAAAACCCAGGATGCCGGAGATCGCGGTCAGCTTCAGTGTTTCCAGCAACCCGTTGATCACGGACTGGGCGGTGAACCACTGCGCCACCACGCCCCACTCCCAGCGGGGGTTGGTGGCCAGTGACCACGCCACCCCGAGGACTCCGAGGGCCACGACGGCGGTTCCCACCCACCGCCAGGGGTGCTTGGCGGCCACCACACGGTAGGCGGAGTAGTCAGTGGCTACCCTGGCGGTCCCGTCTTCGGGCGGGAGCCCGCCTGCCCCGGAAACAGCCGTTCCAGGAGCTGCGGCCGGCGCCTGGCCTGCAGCTGGCTGGGCTGACTTTGTTGACTGCGCCACCGTCGTTGCTGCTGAACTCATGCGCCACCTCGTTTCTCTGGTTGGGCCGGAGCTGGTTGCCCCGGGTGCTGGCTGCAAATCTAGGACCGGCCCGAAGGGGGCAGCAAGGCAGCAGGTTGCATAACTTCACCGGAGTTCGCACAACGTCATGAGTCGGATTTTTGCGTCCCTTGACGTCTTGTGACGCGCAGTTAACGGCCGTGACCAGGCGCTCGACCGCCGTCGGAAACGCTGCCTAGCATGGGCACTCCAGCCGCCCCCAACCGCCGCTACCAGGAGCATCCATGCCAGCGAACATCCCGGCCGTCGTCTTTGTCGGCGGCGGACCCCGCACGGCCGGCGTCCTTGAGCGGCTAGCCGCAAACCGCCAGGCACTCTTCAGCGGGCCGCTGGAGGTCCACGTGATCGAGCCGCATGTCCCTGGCTCCGGCCGCATCTGGCGCTACGACCAGGAACCCGGCCTCCTGCTCAACTCCACCGCGGCAGACATCACCATGTTCACCGATGCCTCGGTTGCCTGCGAGGGTCCTGCCGGCAACGGTCCGAGCCTGGCCGAATGGGCCGCGGCCGTGGTGGACGGCTCCATCACCGACGTGCCGGACTTTCCCCGGCCTCTGTGGGAGCAGCTCCGCTCGCTGACAGGCGCCACGTTTCCCACCCGCCAGCTGCAGAGCCAGTACCTGGAATGGTTCTTCCGCCGCGCAGCCAGGTCTTTCGGCCGTCAGGTGACGGTTCACCGGACCACCGCCGTGGCTGTCAGCCAGGCCGGTGACGCGGTTTCCCCTGCCAATGCCGCCGGCGCCGGGGGCAAGTACCTCGTTACCCTGGCAAACGGGCGGACTTTGCGGGCCGACGTCGTGGTTACCGCCCTCGGCCACACTGATTCCCGTCCTGATACCGCCTCTGCCGCCTGGGCCGACTTTGCCGAACGGCACGGCGGGTTCCATGCGGCACCCAGCTACACCACCGACGTCGACTATTCACCCGTCGCTCCGGGGCAGGACGTGATCGTTTCCGGCATGGGCCTGGCCTTCGTTGACCTCCTGGTCCTCCTGATGGAGGGACGCGGCGGCCGCTTTGTGGAAAATCCCGACGGCGGCCTGCGGTACCTGGCGTCCGGCAGGGAACCCAGGTTGTGGGCCGGGTCGCGCCGCGGAGTGCCCTACCACTCGAAGATTCGCGCAACGCTCCGTGGCGAGGCGCCGGGGCCGCTGCGTTTCCTGACCGCCGCAGCGGTGAATGCCCTGCTGGAGCAGCACGAGGAACTGGATTTCCGCAGGGACCTGTGGCCGCTGATCGCGAAGGAAGCCGGCTACGGCTACTACCGGGAGCTGCTGACCGGCAGCCCGGCCCGGGCTGCCATGGGCTGGGAGGAGTTCGCCACGCGCTACTCCGCCCTGGACTGGTACAGCCCTGCCCGG
This sequence comes from Arthrobacter sp. Z1-9, assembly GCF_054792695.1. Classification (NCBI taxonomy): domain Bacteria; kingdom Bacillati; phylum Actinomycetota; class Actinomycetes; order Micrococcales; family Micrococcaceae; genus Arthrobacter; species Arthrobacter sp. Z1-9. Next base: position 4,056,555 of record NZ_CP096456.1, read on the forward strand.
GAGGAGCTCGTGGCCGCCGCCGTACCGGACCCCGCCCTGCACCTGGACCTGGAACGGCTGGACCGGCCCTTCGCCGGCCGCCGCTTTGCAGGCCACCAAGAGGTGCAGGATGCGGTGGTTGGGTCCATCGAGCAGGATCTTGCGCTCCGGGACAGCCCTGACCACCCCGAAACCCTCGCCCTTTTCCTGGCCCTGCTCCATGTCTACATGGAAGTAGGACGCGTCGTCCCGCCGGAGCGCCTCGACGCCCGGTCCCAGCAGGCGGTCCATGGTTGGTGGCACGGGTTCTTCAGCTTTGTGGACTCCGGGCCGCCGCCGCACCGGCTCCGCCAGATGCTGGCACTGCACCGCGCCGGCCTGCTGCACTTCCTCGGGCCGGGCCTTGAGGTGACCGCGGACGACTCCACCGGTTTGTTCCATGCCAGCTCGCCGCAGTCCGGGACCTCCGTAGCGGCAAAAGCCCTGATCGAAGCCCGGCTGCCCTCCCCCACCGTTGCCCGGTCGCTTAACCCGCTGCTGCAGTCCCTCCACCGGGCCGGCCTCGGCGCGGAACAGCAACTGCTTACCGCGGACGGGATCCACTCCACCGGCAAACTGCTGATCTCAGCCCGGCACGAGCTGGTGAACGCCGAGGGGAAGCCGCAGCCGGGGATGTTTGGCGTAGGCCCCGGCACCTCCGGCTGGGGCGCCGGAGCCTTTGCCCGGCCCGGCACCAACGCCGCACCCTTCCGGGAGAATGATGCCCTGGCACGGACCATCCTCACCGCTGCCCGCGGCCTCGCCGCCCGGCCCTCCGCCACAATGTCCACAGAACCAGCCGCCGTCGGAAAGAACTGAACCGTGACAGCAGAACCGGACCTCGTACGCCAGCCCCTGGACGGCGCACGCCAGCCCCTCGACATTGCCCACCGGCCGCTGGACCCGGCCGCACTGAAGGTCCTCAACCTCCCCATGCACGATCCCCGGGTCCGGCCGCTGCTGGACGAACTCGCCGTCGAATACGACACCCGCTACGGCGACCTCTTCGGCCGGCAGGCGGCCGCGGAAGAACTGAACCGCTACCCCGCCGAGGAATTTGAGGCACCCGGCGGTGCCCTCCTGGTGATCCAGGAGAACGGGGAATCCATCGCAGGCGGGGCCTTCCGCCGCTACGACTCCCGGACAGCGGAACTGAAGCGGATCTGGACCCACTCCGGCCACCGCCGCCGCGGTTTGGCCAAGGTGGTCATGGCTGAGCTGGAAACCCTCGCCGCCAGCCGCGGGTACACGCGGATCTATCTCACCACGGGTCCCCGCCAGCCCGAGGCCAAGCACCTCTACCTCACCACGGGCTACCAGCCGCAGTTCGATCTGGACGCGGACCCGGAGACGCTGAAGTTCCTGGCGTTCACGAAGGAGCTTTCACCGGCTCCGGCCGGACTGGCTGCCGGCCCGGCCCGGCCGCAGGAGCCGGACGCCCGCCGCTAAGCTAGCGGCATGGCCAACAAAACCACAGCAGAGAAGCTTGCCACCATCCAGAAGGGATACACGCTGGAAGGCGCCGCCATCGAACTGGGGGCCGCCATTGTGGACGGCGAACTCCACAAGGAAACCCAGGTCCGGCTGCCGCTGTCCATGATGAACCGGCACGGCCTGGTAGCCGGCGCCACCGGTACCGGCAAAACCGTCACGCTGCACATGATGGCCGAACAGCTGTCCACCGCGGGTGTCCCCGTCTTCCTGGCGGACATCAAAGGTGACCTTTCCGGGCTGGCCACGGCAGCCGCAGGCAGCGCGAAACTTGCGGCACGTACCGAGAGCATCGGGCAGGCCTGGCAGGGCAAAACTTTCCCCGTAGAGTTCCTCGCGCTCGGCGGGGACGGCAACGGTGTCCCGGTCAGGGCCACCGTCACGTCATTCGGTCCCATCCTGCTCGCGCGCATCATGGAGCTGAACGACACCCAGGAATCCAGCCTTCAGCTCGTGTTCTATTTTGCGGACAAGAACGGCCTGGAGCTGATCGACCTTAAGGACCTCAGGGCGGTCATTCAATTCCTTACCTCACCGGACGGCAAGGACCAGCTGGAGGAGCTGGGCGGACTGTCCAAGGCAACCGCGGGCGTGATCCTGCGGGAACTGGTGAACCTGGAGGCCCAGGGGTTGGAGAAGTTTTTCGGCGAACCGGAATTCGATACCGCCGAGCTGCTGCGGACCGCCCCGGACGGACGGGGCGTGGTCACCTGCCTGGAACTGCCCACCCTGCAGACCAAGCCCATGCTGTTCTCGACCTTCCTGATGTGGCTGCTCGCCGACCTCTTTGAGGACCTGCCCGAAGCCGGCGACCTGGACAAACCGAAACTCGTGTTCTTCCTCGACGAGGCCCACCTCCTCTTCAACGGTGCGTCCAAGGTGTTCCTGGAGGCCATCACCACCACGGTGCGGCTCATCCGTTCCAAGGGCGTCGGCATCTTTTTTGTCACGCAGACGCCCAAGGACGTGCCGGCTGACGTCCTCGGCCAGCTGGCCAACCGGGTGCAGCATGCCCTTCGCGCGTTTACTCCCGAGGACGCGAAGGCGCTCAAGGCCACGGTGACCACCTTCCCGCTGAGCGACTACGACCTCGAAGAGACACTGACCTCGGCAGGCATTGGTGAAGCCGTCATCACCGTCATGAACGAAAGGGGTGCGCCCACCCCGGTGGCCCTCACCCGGCTGCGAGCCCCTGAATCCGTGATGGGCCCGAGCGAGGAGTCCCTTGTCAGAAGCACAGTGGCCGGGTCGGCGTTGCTGGGCAAGTACGGGACCGCCGTGGACAACCCGTCAGCCTACGAGAAGCTCACCGGCAAGGCTGCTGTCCCCACCGGTCCGGCTGCGCCCGGCGAACCTCCCGTTCCCGGAGCCGGAGGCGGTGTCGGCTTTCCCGGCGGCGGCACCGACGTCGATGCCGAAGCACGGCGGATAGAGGAGGAAATCCTGGGCCGCCCCAGCAGCAGACCCGCATCCACCCGGAACAGCGGCCCGCGCGCCCCTGCTGAGGCACGGCGCACTACCCGCCAGGAATCCGGCGACGGCATGATGGGCGACCTCGGAGGAGTCCTTGGCGGTGCCCTCGGCGGCGGGCTGAAGAGCATGGCCCGGTCCATCGGGACCCAGCTGGGACGCGAGCTGCTGCGGGGCGTGTTCGGCACGTCCTCCCGGCGCCGCCGCTGACCGCAGCCGCCGCCGTGCGCTGACTCAACTGCCGCCGTCGGGCGCATGGCAGGTAACGTATGGAACGTGCAGATGAGTCAAGCTTTGGTGAGGATCGCAGCCGGATGGCTGCTGGGCCTCATGCTTGCTGTCGCCGGCGCCATTGTTGCCGTGAACCTCGTGAACGATACTGTGGCCAGCCCGCAGCAGCCGGTGCGCGAGTATCTGGATGCCTTGCAGAGCGGTGACGGCGGCAGAGCACTGGGGCTTCTGCGGGCAACGGTGCCGCCCAGCAACGCTGCCATGCTGGACGGAACGGCCCTGCAGACTGCCGCCTCCCGCCTTGCCAATGTGAACTTCGGGGACGCGGAAGAGCGCCCGGAGGGCCAGGTGATGGTGCCGTTGGAATACACCATCGACGGCAGCCGCCTCCGCACCGAGTTCCTGCTGCAGAAGACCGGAACGGAGTGGATCTTCTTCAACACCTGGGCGTTTGTCCCGTCCCGGCTGCCCACAGTGGATGTCACGGTGGTCAACGCCAGCGAGGCCACCGTCAACGGTGTGGACGTCAATATGCCGAACGGCCGGAACTCCTTCGCAGTTTTCTACCCGGGCGAATACGAGGCCACAGTGAACGGGGAATACTTTTCTGCGCCTGCCACCCGTGCCACGGTGACCGCGCGCGACGTCCCCGTAGCACCGCTGAACCTGCTGACCCAGGCGACGGACGGCCTGAAGGCGGACGTGGCGGCGAAGGTCAAGGAATTCCTGGACGGCTGCGCGGCCCAGGCAGTCAAGGAGCAGAAACTCCAGCCGGACTGCCCCTTCTACTACGCCAGCAACAACCGGGTCCAGGACGGCACCATCAAATGGTCCGTCACTGAGTATCCCAACGTGGCCATCGAGCCCTTCGACGGCCGCTGGGTGGTGGCGCCGCTGGACGGCAAAGCGAAGGTGCAGGCACTCCAGCAGAACCTGTTCACCGGTGTCTGGTACCCCCTGGACGAAGAGGTGGACTTCAGCTTCACCACCCGCCTGGACGTGGCCGGCGACACCATCAAAGTCACGCCGCTGCTGAGCTTCTAGGGCTGGATTCCGCCCGCTGGCAGGCGTAACGCAAAAAAGGCTGCCGCCCGGAACACTTACGTCACGGGCGGCAGCCTTTGCGCTCAAAGTACGACGGCGGGCGTCAGTCCATGCCGCGAAGGTCGAGTACCAGCTCGGTGTCCCCGTCAGCCTGCAGTATTACCGGGATGCCCCAGTCCTGCTGGTAGAGGTGGCAGGCCGCGTGATCCGGGATTTCGCCGTCCTCCGTTTCCGGGCCGTCACAGGCCGCTGCTCGGGCGGTGATGTGCAGGACGCCTTCCGGCACGTCGGCGGAGAGCTCCAAGGTCCGCAGCAGTCCCACCGACGTTCCGCCGCCGGCCACCAGCAGCTCGGGCGGAGTGGAGGAGATCTTCAGCTGCGTGGGATCGCCCCACCGGTCATCCAGCTTCTGCCCTGTGGGGGCAGTGAAACGCACGGTCAGCTCGAGCGGGCCGGGTGCCACCGGGCTCTTCGGCCGGTGGGTCTGCGACGCACCCTCGTCCACCTGCTGGGCTTCCTTGGGGATGGGTACGTACACCAACTGGTGCTGGTTGGCCTCCACGACAACCAGCAGCGGCTCCGAACCGGCTGACTGTGTGTGGTCCACAATCACGTCCGAGGGCTCCAGGAGCCCACGCGCCAGCGTGGAGACCGTCCCGTTTGAGGGGTCGTAGCGGCGGACAGCGCCGTTGTAGGTGTCCGCGATTGCCACGGAACCATCAGGCAGGACCGTCACGCCCAGGGGGTGCTGAAGCCGAGCCTCGGCGGCTGGGCCGTCGCGGAAGCCGAAGTCGAACAGCCCCTTGCCCACGGCGGACTCAACGGTGATGGCGCCGTCGTCAATCACGAGCTTGCGGAGGGCCGATGTCTCGGAATCTGCCACCCAGATGTTGCCCTCGGCGTCCTCGGCCAGGCCGGAAGGCTGCGCGAACCAGGCCTCGTGGGCCGGGCCGTCCAGCAGGCCTTCCAGTCCGTTGCCGGCGGCAATGGCCACGGCCCCGGTCAGCGGGTCAAAGCTGAAGATCTGGTGCGTACCGGCCATGGCGATCACCACGGCGTTAAGCTTGCTGGACCAGACGAGGTCCCAGGGCGAGCTCAGGGAGACCTCCAGCGGGTGCTCGCTCAGGCGGCCGGTGAAGCCGGCGGCGTCCTCATCAACGCGGGCCGGTCCGGTCTCCAGCAGGCGCTGGACGCCGTTGCCCACGAGGGTGGTCGCCTTCCCGTCCTGCAACGAGAGCCCGCGGAGCCGGTGGTTCACGGAATCCGCAATCACGACGTCGTAACCCACCTTCGCTGCCACGTCCTCCGGGAGCAGGACCAGGCCCTGGGGCTCGTTAAATTGAGCAACGGCCGCGTCCCCGGCGGCGGGTCCGTCAGCGTAGCCCTTTATGCCGGAGCCGTAGGTGCCCAGGACGGTCTGGAAGTCGGTGCCCAGTTCCACCAGGCGGTGGTGTCCTGTGTCGGTGACCAGCCAGGAGCCCTTTGCGGCACCGTTGGAAGCTGCGGCACCCGCCGTTGCATCGGCGTCGTCCGTTCCCTCTGAAGCTGCACCCCGCCCGGCGGGCAGGAAGAGGGCCTTGCCGGGGAAACGCAGCGTTCCCGAGGTGGGCTCAGGGGCAACGTAAGGTCCGGAGCCGCGGTGGAGTGTCCCCTTCGCTTCGTGTTCGGCGATGAGCTCGGGGATCAGCACTGCGAGCCCGTCCGCGTGGCCTTCACCGGAAAGGTGCGCCACTATGTAGCCCTCGGGGTCGATGACCACCAGGGTGGGCCAGGCGCGGGCGGTGTAGGCCTTCCAGGTGTCCAGCTCCGGGTCGTCCAGGACGGGATGGTGGATCTCGTAGCGCTCCACGGCAGCCGCCAGCGCCACCGGGTCCGCCTCGTGCTCGAACTTGGGCGAGTGCACCCCCACAGTCACAAGGACGTCGGAGTACTGCTCCTCAAGCGGCCGCAGTTCGTCCAGGACGTGCAGGCAGTTGATGCAGCAGAAGGTCCAGAAGTCCAGCAGCACGATCTTGCCGCGGAGCGCTTCGAGGTCCAGCGATTTCCCCCCGGTGTTCAACCAGTTACGGCCCACCAGTTCGGAGGCTCGGACCCGGAGGTGGGTGCGTACGGTTTCGCTCATCAGCGTCCTTCCAGCTTGTTTCGTTCAGCCAGCCTGGCGTCGCGTTCAGCCAATTTGGCAAACATATCGTTGTAAGCGGTGAGATCGGCGTCGTTATTCCTGTCCGCCGCCCGGTCCACGCGTTTTGTCTCCCGCTGGTCCGACCGGGACCACATGATGGCCACGCCGATGGCCACCAGGAGCGTGGGCACCTCGCCAATCCCCCAGGCCACCGCGCCGCCGGTCTGCTGGTCCATCAGTGCCGACTGTCCCCAGGCCCGGCCCAGGTTGCCGAAGTAGTCAGCGGCCAGCAGGTTGGTTCCGCCCATGATGGCGACGCCGAAGAAGGCGTGGAAGCCCATTGTTGCGAGCAGCAACAGCAGGCGCATGGGGTACGGCGCCCGCCGGGGCAGCGGGTCGGAACCGATCATGCTCAGGATGAAAATGTATCCGGTGAGCAGGAAGTGCACGATCATCAGTTCGTGCCCCACATGCTCCCGCATGGCGAACCCGAACAGGTCAGAGTAGTAAAACAGGACAATTGAACCGGCAAAGTTGGCGGCGGCGAACAGCGGATGCGTGACCACCTGCGAGAACTTGGAGTGCACAAACACCAGCAGCCACTCCCTGGGACCGCGCGAGCCGTCTCCGCGGGGAGGTAAGGCGCGCAGGGCCAGGGTCACCGGAGCGCCGAGGACCAGGAAGATGGGCGCCACCATGGTCAGCGCCATGTGGTCCACCATGTGCGCCGAGAACAGTACCCGGCCATAGACCGACGGCGGGCCGGAGGTGATGTAGGTGAGCACCAGCAGGCCTATCACCCAGTTCACAGACCGGAACCATGGCCACTTGTCACCCCGGCGATAGATCCTGGCCACGCCCAGGAAGTAGGAGACCAGCCCGAACAGCGCCACGGCGATCCAGAGCCAGTCCAGCCGCCACTCCGTGAGCCAGCGCGCGGGGGTCAGCTCCGGAGGGAGCTCGTAGCCGGTCAGGATGAAAGCCGGTGTTGCGTCGGGCGCGAAAGTGGTGGGCTGGGGCGGCGCAGAGCGGCCCAGGGCCACGGCCACACCGGAGGTGGCACCCATCACCAGCAATTCAGCCAGGACAAGCTGCCAGAGGACCCTTCGCGAGGACATCGTGGAGCCCTTACGGTTCAGCTGCGGGATGACCCATTGCCGATGCATCAGGCCGATCCCGCCCAGGACCAGCGTTGCAGCCGACTTGGCCAGGATCAGCTGGCCGTAGGAGGATCCGAACAAGTCCTCCCAGTTGGTGATGCGGATGCTGGCGTTGATGATGCCGGAGGCGAAGACGAGCACGAAGGCGAAGCCGGCCAGTGCGGAGAACCGGCGAAGTATTGATTCGGTGATATCCGCGGTGGCGCCGGCTTTGCGGCCTGTCAGGATTCCGGACAGCAGCGCCAGCATGATGATGCCGCCCACCCAGGTACTGACGCCCACCAGGTGCAGGCCGAGGGAGTTGATGGCGCCTTCGTGGTCCGAGGAGCTTGAGGAGTGCCCGATCAGGGCTGTCGGGACCAGGCCGATGAGTGCCAGGATCAGGGTCAGGGCCAGCCCGCCCAAGGACCTGACGCCGAACAGGGCGGTGGTCACCACGGCGGCAATGATGGTGACGGCGAGCCAGGCCCGGCCCGTCTCGATGTCCGTCATGAAGTAGACCAGGGCCTGCGTGAACTCGGCATCGCCCGACACCGCCTGCCCGGCTACGTCCGCATAGGTGAGCACCAGGACGGCGATGGCGGACAACGTCCAGACGGCCCCCGCAACGGCTGCAACGGCCAACGCGCGGGTGAAGGCCGGATGTTCGGGGGCCTCCTCGTCACCGGCATCCCGGTCCCTGCTGCGGAGCCCGAGGTTCTTGGGCAGGATACCTACTGCGAAAATCAAGCCGCCGATGACCGTGGCCACCGAGACGTTGTGAACGGCCTTGCTGACGGGCAGGCCCCAGCGGACCAGGACGCCGGGATCCGAAACCTCACGGGCAACGGCCGCGCCGGAAAAAACGAGCGCGGCTGCCAGGCCGAGGAAGAGGGCCGCCAGCCCTGCCAGCTGCCATGCCGCCGAGACGCCCGGGGCGCCGCCGACCTGCCCAGGGACTCCCTTGCCGGGAGTTGGCTGGGTTGCTGTGGATTGGGGCTTTGCGGCAGAAGGCACCTATCCATTGTCCGATACCCTTGGCCGGGCCGCGAATCGGCTTAAAAGCAAAAGGGGCGGCAACCACGTGGTTGCCGCCCCTTTTGCACGCCGGCCTGATGCCGGGGCGAAGAAGCTTTACTTCTTGTTGGAGACCGCAGCCTTCAGCTTGGAGCCGGCGGTCAGCTTGACGCTGTGGCCCGCGGCGATTTGGATGGTCTCACCGGTCTGCGGGTTGCGGCCCGTACGGGCTGCACGGTCGGTGCGCTCGACGGCGAGCCAGCCCGGGATGGTGATCTTTTCGCCCTCGGCGACAGAAGTCTCGAAAACCTCGAACAGTGCGTCGAGGACGGAGTTGACGGCTGCCTGGCTGGTGCCGGCCTTGCCCGCTACCTCTGCAACAAGTTCACTACGGTTCTTAGCCATTTATGTCCTCCTGGACGGTCATGATTCTGGAGCCTGAACGCGGCGTGCGCACAAGCCACTGTTCGAAAACTTACCAGCTTGGGCCGTCCCGTTCCGCAAATTCCGCGTGTTTCCGCGACTTTTTGAGGTTAATCACCAGATTCTTGAGGGTTTTCAGGCCTGATTGTGCCGACAGCGGACGCCCCATCACCTCCCGCATGTTTTCCGGCGACGCCCCACCACCTCCTGCAGGTTCCCGGGCCACGCCCCACCACCTCCCGCACCCTCCCCGGCGGCGCCCCATCAGCTTCTGCAGCTTCCAGTGGGACGCCCCATCAGCTTCTGTGGGTTTGGCCGGGCGGGCCAGCAGTGTTTGGAGGGGAGTTCGACGGCGGTGCTGCCGCGGGAGGTGATGGCGGGTTGCACCGTTTCCTGCGGGAGGTGATGGCGCATTACTGCAGGCGCGGAATCTGGTGGGGCCGCTGACAGCCCGGTGTCTTGTTTGTTAAACGCGGGAGGCCCCAACCTGGTGGTTGGGGCCTCGACCTAATGGTTGTCCGGCGGTGACCTACTCTCCCACACCCTCCCGGGTGCAGTACCATCGGCGCTGTGGGTCTTAGCTTCCGGGTTCGGAATGGGACCGGGCGTTTCCCCCACGCTATGACCGCCGTAACCCTTGCTCCACACCCCTGCGGGGTGGGAAATCTGGTGGTTACAACATCTCGTGCTCCCCTTGCGGGGGCTGTGGTGTTGTTATGTAGTTGTGTTTTGTTCCCTGGGCAACGAACCGGTTTGGTTTGTTGTTTGGGAACCACATAGTGGACGCAAGCAGTCTTGTTATCTTTTTACCAGTGCTTGGTGTGAACGTCTTTTGAATGCCGTTCACGCATTGGTGTGTGGTGTAAGTTATCGGCCTATTAGTACCGGTCAGCTTCACGAGTCGTTAGTCCTCGCTTCCACATCCGGCCTATCAACCCAGTGGTCTGGCTGGGGGCCTCTCACACACGAGGTGTATGGAAATCTCATCTTGAAGCGAGCTTCCCGCTTAGATGCTTTCAGCGGTTATCCCATCCGAACGTAGCTAATCAGCGGTGCACTTGGCAGTACAACTGACACACCAGAGGTTCGTCCGTCCCGGTCCTCTCGTACTAAGGACAGCCCTTCTCAAATTTCCTGCGCGCGCAGCGGATAGGGACCGAACTGTCTCACGACGTTCTAAACCCAGCTCGCGTACCGCTTTAATGGGCGAACAGCCCAACCCTTGGGACCTACTCCAGCCCCAGGATGCGACGAGCCGACATCGAGGTGCCAAACCATGCCGTCGATATGGACTCTTGGGCAAGATCAGCCTGTTATCCCCGAGGTACCTTTTATCCGTTGAGCGACGGCCATTCCACAATGTACCGCCGGATCACTAGTCCCGACTTTCGTCCCTGCTCGAGATGTCTCTCTCACAGTCAAGCTCCCTTGTGCACTTACACTCGACACCTGATTGCCAACCAGGCTGAGGGAACCTTTGGGCGCCTCCGTTACTTTTTAGGAGGCAACCGCCCCAGTTAAACTACCCATCAGGCACTGTCCCTGACCCGGATTACGGGCCGAAGTTAGATGTCCAAAGTGACCAGAGTGGTATTTCAACGATGACTCCACCCGAACTGGCGTCCGGGCTTCAACGTCTCCCACCTATCCTACACAAGCCACTCCGAACACCAATACCAAACTATAGTAAAGGTCTCGGGGTCTTTCCGTCCTGCTGCGCGTAACGAGCATCTTTACTCGTACTGCAATTTCGCCGAGTTTATGGTTGAGACAGCGGGGAAGTCGTTACTCCATTCGTGCAGGTCGGAACTTACCCGACAAGGAATTTCGCTACCTTAGGATGGTTATAGTTACCACCGCCGTTTACTGGGGCTTAAATTCTCAGCTTCGCCTTGCGGCTAACCGGTCCTCTTAACCTTCCAGCACCGGGCAGGAGTCAGTCCGTATACATCGTCTTGCGACTTCGCACGGACCTGTGTTTTTAGTAAACAGTCGCTTCCCCCTGGTCTCTGCGGCCCCGATCCCCTCCGGACAGCGTGTGTCCATCAAGGTTGGGGCCCCCCTTCTCCCGAAGTTACGGGGGCATTTTGCCGAGTTCCTTAACCATAATTCTCTCGATCGCCTTAGTATTCTCTACCTGATCACCTGTGTCGGTTTGGGGTACGGGCGGCTAAAACCTCGCGTCGATGCTTTTCTCGGCAGCATAGGATCACCAAATCCCCCCAAACGGGGGTCCCATCAGATCTCAGGCATCATGAACAGCGGATTTGCCTACCGTTCGCCCTACATCCTTAGACCGGGACAACCATCGCCCGGCTTGGCTACCTTCCTGCGTCACACCTGTTAATACGCTTGCCTCCCAGGATCAGGTCCTGCGCTCCACCAAAACCCTTCACCCACAAGGGGTGTCAGGCAGGTCTCGGGCAGTTAGTATCCCCTGTTCAGCATGGGCGGTTTTTCGCCGGTACGGGAATATCAACCCGTTGTCCATCGACTACGCCTGTCGGCCTCGCCTTAGGTCCCGACTTACCCAGGGCAGATTAGCTTGACCCTGGAACCCTTGATCATTCGGCGGACGGGTTTCTCACCCGTCTTTCGCTACTCATGCCTGCATTCTCACTCGTGTAGGCTCCACCGCTGGTTTACACCGCGACTTCACTGCCCACACGACGCTCCCCTACCCATCCAGACGCCTGAACCACAAGGGCTTAGCTAAAATCTGAATGCCACAACTTCGGCGGTGTACTTGAGCCCCGCTACATTGTCGGCGCGGAATCACTTGACCAGTGAGCTATTACGCACTCTTTTAAGGATGGCTGCTTCTAAGCCAACCTCCTGGTTGTCTTCGCAACTCCACATCCTTTCCCACTTAGCACACGCTTAGGGGCCTTAGTTGGTGGTCTGGGCTGTTTCCCTCTCGACTATGAAGCTTATCCCCCACAGTCTCACTGCTGCGCTCTCACTTACCGGCATTCGGAGTTTGGCTGACGTCAGTAACCTTGTAGGGCCCATTAGCCATCCAGTAGCTCTACCTCCGGTAAGAAACACGCAACGCTGCACCTAAATGCATTTCGGGGAGAACCAGCTATCACGAAGTTTGATTGGCCTTTCACCCCTACCCACAGCTCATCCCCTCCATTTTCAACTGAAGTGGGTTCGGTCCTCCACGACGTCTTACCGTCGCTTCAACCTGGCCATGGGTAGATCACTTCGCTTCGGGTCTAGATCACGCCACTGCAACGCCCTATTCAGACTCGCTTTCGCTACGGCTTCCCCACACGGGTTAACCTCGCGACGTAACACTAACTCGCAGGCTCATTCTTCAAAAGGCACGCCGTCACAACTACAAGGCTGCTCCGACGGATTGTAAGCACACGGTTTCAGGTACTGTTTCACTCCCCTCCCGGGGTACTTTTCACCTTTCCCTCACGGTACTGGTCCGCTATCGGTCATTAGGGAGTATTTAGGCTTATCAGGTGGTCCTGACAGATTCACACGGGATTTCTCGGGCCCCGTGCTACTTGGGATACTCATCCAGGCGGTACACAACATTACGGTTACGGGGCTCACACCCTCTCTGGCCGGCCTTTCAAGACCGTTCACCTATGCCTGCACATCACACCCCACTGTCCCGGCAGAGACAGAACGGAAAGTCCCACAACCCCGACCATGCAACGCCCGCCGGCTATCACACATGGAACGGTTTAGCCTGATCCGCGTTCGCTCGCCACTACTAACGGAATCACTATTGTTTTCTCTTCCTGCGGGTACTGAGATGTTTCACTTCCCCGCGTTCCCTCCACGCACCCTATGTGTTCAGATGCGGGTCACCAGATCACTCGCGCGTCTGGCGGGGTTTCCCCATTCGGACACCCTGGGATCACAGTCCGGTTATCGACTCCCCCAGGCTTATCGCAGATTCCTACGTCCTTCTTCGGCTCCTAATGCCAAGGCATCCACCGTGTGCTCTTAAAAACTTGACCACAAAAGATCAAAAAACAAGTTTTCGAGAGAACCACGAAAACCAACCACACCCAACAACCACTCCCCAAAGGGAAGCCATCATCACGCGCAGCCAGATCCAGGTTCATATTCTTGGAAATTGCTTCTTATAAAAGATGCTCGCGTCCACTATGTAGTTCTCAAACAACAACCCCAAACCACACACCCCACACACAACCCCACAAAAGAGGTCAACGCGCATGATCGGTGCAGCCAGGAAACCAGAAACAAACAAACCCGCAAACCAGCCCCCACAAAGGGACCAGTCCACAGCCCTGTTGCCTCAGGACCCAACAGTGTGCCAAACACTAAACCACCCATCAAACCCCCCGACCGTTCCAGGACACCTAAAGCATCCGTACTAGACCAGGAAAAAATCCAGGCGACCGCTATCTGTTGATATTCCACCCATGAGCACCCGCCGCAGAACAATCGTCTGCGCAACGGGCATTACTCCTGACAAACCCGCCACACTCACATACATGAGCCGGCGTCTTTGTAGGTGCTCCTTAGAAAGGAGGTGATCCAGCCGCACCTTCCGGTACGGCTACCTTGTTACGACTTAGTCCCAATCGCCAGTCCCACCTTCGACAGCTCCCTCCCACAAGGGGTTAGGCCACCGGCTTCGGGTGTTACCAACTTTCGTGACTTGACGGGCGGTGTGTACAAGGCCCGGGAACGTATTCACCGCAGCGTTGCTGATCTGCGATTACTAGCGACTCCGACTTCATGGGGTCGAGTTGCAGACCCCAATCCGAACTGAGACCGGCTTTTTGGGATTAGCTCCACCTCACAGTATCGCAACCCTTTGTACCGGCCATTGTAGCATGCGTGAAGCCCAAGACATAAGGGGCATGATGATTTGACGTCGTCCCCACCTTCCTCCGAGTTGACCCCGGCAGTCTCCTATGAGTCCCCACCATCACGTGCTGGCAACATAGAACGAGGGTTGCGCTCGTTGCGGGACTTAACCCAACATCTCACGACACGAGCTGACGACAACCATGCACCACCTGTAAACCGACCGCAAGCGGGGGACCTGTTTCCAGGTCTTACCGGTTCATGTCAAGCCTTGGTAAGGTTCTTCGCGTTGCATCGAATTAATCCGCATGCTCCGCCGCTTGTGCGGGCCCCCGTCAATTCCTTTGAGTTTTAGCCTTGCGGCCGTACTCCCCAGGCGGGGCACTTAATGCGTTAGCTACGGCGCGGAAAACGTGGAATGTCCCCCACACCTAGTGCCCAACGTTTACGGCATGGACTACCAGGGTATCTAATCCTGTTCGCTCCCCATGCTTTCGCTCCTCAGCGTCAGTTAATGCCCAGAGACCTGCCTTCGCCATCGGTGTTCCTCCTGATATCTGCGCATTTCACCGCTACACCAGGAATTCCAGTCTCCCCTACATCACTCTAGTCTGCCCGTACCCACCGCAGATCCGGAGTTGAGCCCCGGACTTTCACGGCAGACGCGACAAACCGCCTACGAGCTCTTTACGCCCAATAATTCCGGATAACGCTTGCGCCCTACGTATTACCGCGGCTGCTGGCACGTAGTTAGCCGGCGCTTCTTCTGCAGGTACCGTCACTTTCGCTTCTTCCCTACTGAAAGAGGTTTACAACCCGAAGGCCGTCATCCCTCACGCGGCGTCGCTGCATCAGGCTTGCGCCCATTGTGCAATATTCCCCACTGCTGCCTCCCGTAGGAGTCTGGGCCGTGTCTCAGTCCCAGTGTGGCCGGTCACCCTCTCAGGCCGGCTACCCGTCGTCGCCTTGGTAAGCCATTACCTCACCAACAAGCTGATAGGCCGCGAGTCCATCCAAAACCACAAAAAGCTTTCCACCCCCCACCATGCGATGAGGAGTCATATCCGGTATTAGACCCAGTTTCCCAGGCTTATCCCAGAGTTAAGGGCAGGTTACTCACGTGTTACTCACCCGTTCGCCACTAATCCCCCCAGCAAGCTGGAGATCATCGTTCGACTTGCATGTGTTAAGCACGCCGCCAGCGTTCATCCTGAGCCAGGATCAAACTCTCCGTTGAAGTAAAACAAAAACAGAAACCACCAGGAAACCACGGGAAAACGCGGCAACCAGGCAGCAAAAATTTGAAACCAGCTGTAAAAACCAGACCACCCACAGGGGCGGGCAGCCCGGCAAATTCAACCAATTCATAAAACAAATCGGTATCAACAAACTTGGCACACTATTGAGTTCTCAAACAACAGACACACCCGGCACCACCCAACCACACGGTTCAGGATCGCTCCGGAGCAACTTTTCAAACTTACCCGATCTCAAGCAGCGAAGCAAATCAGCGTTTCCGCGACCCACACTACCCAAAACCAGCCCCCACCCGGCCGGCACACCACAAGGCGAACCATTTCCAGGCTGTTCAAAAAAGGGGGGATTGGCCGCCATCTTTCCGCTTCAGCGGCGGCGACTCAAAAAACAATACACCCCCCAAGCCCACCCCGCAAATCCACCCCACAACACCCCCACAACCCCAAAAAACCGCGGAATCCCGCGGAATTCGGAGGCATAACGCCTGACTCGGCGCCCTCACAGCCAGCACAGCTCCAATATGGACTGGCTCACATCCCCGCACTCCGTCAACTGCATACCATAAGGGTGAGGCTGAAGTCGGCCTCGCGGGGTTTGAGGCGGTACTGCTCCAACACCCCGGGACCGCAGGCAGCGGTTCCCACCCCCCGCAGTGCATGGTCAAGGTACAGGTACGTCCGCCCATCGGCTTGAATGTCCGGCCGATGCGCCGCAGCGTTCAGGACATCCTGGCTGTAGGGCCTGACTGTCAGGGCGAAAGGATCCCCGCAGATTTCGAGGACCCTGCCGTCGAGTTGCAGCGTGGCGGACCGGGTGCCGGACCGTGCCCCGCATTCCTGCGGCCGCACGTAGTCGACGTCCAGGTCGGCCAACGGCAGCGAGAACCAGCCCGTTCTTGCCCCCTGCCCCGTATCGGGATAGCTCTGGTGGGGGCCTTGACCGAACCACGTAACCGACGTGGTCTCTTCGCCCAGCACGAGTTCCAGTCCAATCCGCGCCCACTCCACCTGAAAACCGCGGTTGACCCATTCGCCGTCAGGCCTGACCTGCGTCCGGAGTGCAACGCTTGTACCGTCGCTGCTCCAGGTGTAGTCCACCAACACGCCATATTGCTTGTCGGCGGCGCTCACGCGGGTGCGGACCGTTAACGCCTGTCCATCGTCGGAGCAAGCCTCCGAACTGATGCCCAGCAAGCGTGTATGGAGCCGGTTCAGTCCGGCATCCGTCCACTGTACGGCGAGAGGACGTTCATCGGCGCCGTGCCACTCCCGGCCCAGGTCGTTATCGGTAGGAGGCCACCACAATGCCAGGCCCATCCTCTCCACGGGGACGCTTCCGATGGAGGTGGGCATACCCGTGACACGGCTGAAGACCACCGGCCCCAGGGTGAGTTCGCTTTCCTGGACGAGCACGGGTTCAACTGGCACTGGCTGAACCGGGGCGGCGAGCCCCCGCGTGGATTGCCCCCACGCAACTTCGTGCCCGGCCGAAGCCCAGGCTGTATCAGCGGCGAGGACCGCACTGATGGTGAGTACCGCTGGCTGGTCGTCGGGCAGCGACGCTGCCAGGGCAGCAAGGCTGCCGGGCAGCTCCACAGCCGCTTCGGCCTGAGGTGCCACGGACGGAACGGCCACCGCGCCGGCGTCGATCGGCCCGCCGTCGGCCTTCACCACGTACCGGAAGCTGTAGCCGCTGGTGCCAGCGAAATCCTGCGCATTGCGGATGGTGAAACGGGACCAGTCAGCGGCGACGCTGATGCGCAGCGGTTCGATGACTTTTTTGAAGTCCAGCAGTCCCGGCCTGGGGTTGCGGTCCGCGTCCACCAGCCCATCGGTGACGAAGTTGCCGTCGTGTACTTGCTCGCCGAAGTCGCCGCCGTAGGCGTAGTGCTCGCCGCCGTCCGGAGAGGCGACAGTGATGCCGTGCTCCAACCATTCCCAGACGAAGCCGCCCATCAGGCGCGGGTACCGCTCGAAAAGCTCCTGGTACTCGCTCATGCCGCCAGGGCCGTTGCCCATGGCGTGCACGTATTCGCACAGCACAAAAGGCATGGCCCGGCGTCGGGCGTCCAACGCGGAGTCTTCCAGGACCGGCTCTATCCCTTGGCCGATCAGTCCCGTTTCCGCGTGGCTGGCGTACATCCTTGAGTAGACGTCCGTATGCGCGGAAGACCAGTCGCCCTCGTAATGGATGGGGCGGGACGGATCCCGGTCCCTCGTCCAGCGCGACATGGCGGCGAGGTTCCTGCCGGTGCCCGCCTCATTGCCGAGGGACCACATGATCACGGCCGGGTGGTTCTTGTCCCGCTCGACGGTGCGGCGCATGCGGTCTACCAGCGCGGCTTCCCATTGGGGGTCATCACTGGGATTTTGAGCCCAGCCGGCACTTTCAAAGCCGTGGGTTTCCAGGTCGCACTCAAGCACAACGTAAAAGCCGAGCTGGTCAGCCAGCGCCAGGAACTCCGGGTGCGGCGGGTAGTGGGACGTCCGGATGGCGTTGATGTTGTGCTGCTTCATGAGCCGCAGCTCTGCCTCCACCACGTCCCTGGGAACCACCCGGCCAAGGCGCGGATGGTGCTCATGGCGGTTGACGCCGCGCAGCAGGGTCCGCTGGCCGTTGACCTTGAACTGGGCGTCTTCAATGGCGATGCTGCGGAACCCAACCTGCAGTCCCACAGCCTCCCCGGGAGTACTGACGGTTGCCTCGTAGAGCCTTGGCACCTCCGCGGACCACGGCTCGACGGCGGGGAGCCGCACCTCGTTGCCTGCGGGCACTTCCAGGTTCAGTTCCGGAACGCGGACGACGGCGTCGATCGCCTTTCCGCCCCGGCTTGCCTCCACGAGAAGGACGCCTTCGCCGGTGCGGGGGTCGTAGTCCGCATGCACAAAGACATCGTCGATACCTCCGGCCGGCCGCGCCTGCAGGGTAACGTCACGGAAGATTCCCGGGAGCCACCACATGTCCTGGTCCTCGACGTAACTGGCAGCGGAGAACTGGGCGACTCGCACGGCCAGCGTGTTTGTTCCCTGCTGCAGGATTCCGGATACGTCGAATTCGTGGGCAAGCCTGCTGCCGCGCGTCGTTCCCAGCTCCACTCCGTTCAGCCACACTGTTCCGGCGGATTCGATGCCGTCGAACCGCACCAGGGCGTGCGGAAGGAACTCGGCCCCGGCCTCAAAGACCACCACGTGGTCCCCAATGGGATTTGCCTCCGGAACGTGCGGCGGCTCCACGGCAAACGGGAACTGGACGTTGGTGTAGGCAGGGGTGCCGTGCCCGTGCATCGGCCAGCTGGACGGAACGGGCAGGCTTTCGAATCCGGACAGGTCCTTACCCCGCTGCCAGCCGTTCTCCGGCGCCAGGCGGATTCCAGGGCTGAGCCGGAACTGCCATTCCCCGTTGAGCGACAGTTTGGGAGCATCGCTGATCAGGTACGCCCGGGCCGGCAGGCTGCCGGTGCCGGGCTCCACTGAACTCAGCTGCTGGACGCCCTCCGCACCCATTTCGAGGCTGACTGCCGCCCGACCTGCCGTTGGTTCAGGGCTGCTGCCGGCGGGGGCGGAAGGCGATTGAACTGACATGGACATCCTTGCTTCAGCGGTTTAGTCGGAAGGTTGTAGCGGGATTGGTCCCTTGGCTTTGGCCTCACGTGAACGTTCACGGCCGGCATGTCGAGCTTAGTAGACTTTGTCTGCTTTGAGTAGGGTCAGGCCGACTGCCGGAGGACCAGTTCGTGCTTGAGGACCAGCATGGCGTCTTCGCTTCCGGCCGCCACCGTCCCGGTCAGCAGGTTGTCGACGAGGTCGACGGCGGCCCGTCCAACCGCTCGAAGGTCGAGGGCCAGCGTGGTCAGCTCGGGTGTCACGAGCTCCCCCAGGGGGATTCCGTCCATCCCGATGACGGCACAGTCCCCCGGCACCGTTTTGCCGGCGTCGTGCAGTGCTTTTAGCGCCCCGGCTGCCATCAGGTCGTTGAATACCAGCAGACCGTCTATTCCGCCGTGCTGTTCGATCATGGAGCGGACGGCTTCCCGGGCTGCGGGGGCGGAATCAGCGGCCTGCCGGACGGTGAGCGCGATGCCGGCTTCCGCTGCTGCGGCGGCGACAGCCAGTCCGCGGGTAGTGGCGGGACCCTCCTGGTCCGAATCAAGATAGGCCAGCTCCCGGCACTGCGCCGCTTGCAGCCGGCCCAGTGCCGTCCGTGCCGCGTAGGAGTAGTCAAAGGAGATAGCGCCGGCGGCCCGGCCCGACGGGTAATCAAGCACCACCACAGGGCGCCGGCCCATCATCGCCTGGGCATCACTTGAACAAGCACCCAGATAGCCGACGAGCGCGTCAACCTGGGGCGCGAGCCGATTCACGGCGTCAAGGCCGCTCCCGCTGCCGTGCCCAAAATCATCAACAACCACGTTCCAGCCCCGCTGTGTGGCCACTTCCACCACGCTGGAGGCGAAAGCAGGAAAGTAGGGGTTGGTAAGGTCTGGGATGGCAAGGCCCAGGGAGACCCGCGCACCCTGCACCAAGCCCTTCGCAAACCGGCTCGGGCTGTAGCCCAGCTCTGCCGCAAGCTGTTGAACCCTCTCCCGCGTCGTAGGACTGATTCCTGGCATGTCGTTCATTGCGCGGGTCACCGTCTGACGCGAGACGCCCGCGGCGGCTGCCACATCCAAAATCGTTGCTCTGCGGACGCGCGGGTCGCGGGAACTTGGGGTCATGACGGTAAGTCTAGGCGGGCTGAAGCATCGGGCTGCCGGGGGTTCGGGGGGCCGGCTCGTGGTGGTTTGTTGGGGGGTGGGTTAAATGCGGCAGGGCCCTGACATGTGTCAGGGCCCCGGGGCTGTTTAAATGTGGGAGGCCCCAACCTGGTGGTTGGGGCCTCGACCTAATGGTTGTCCGGCGGTGACCTACTCTCCCACACCCTCCCGGGTGCAGTACCATCGGCGCTGTGGGTCTTAGCTTCCGGGTTCGGAATGGGACCGGGCGTTTCCCCCACGCTATGACCGCCGTAACCCTTGCTCCACACCCCGTGTGATGATGCCTGGGGTGGGAAATCTCGTGGTTACAACATCTCGTGCTCCCCTTGCGGGGTGCTGTGGTGTTGTTATTCAGTTGGTGGTTTCGTTCCTCAAGCAACGGTTTGTTGTTTGGGAACCACATAGTGGACGCAAGCAGTCTTGTTATCTTTTTACCCTGCTTCATGGTGTGAACGTCTTTTGAATCCGTTCACGAAGAGGGTGTGTGGTGTAAGTTATCGGCCTATTAGTACCGGTCAGCTTCACGAGTCGTTAGTCCTCGCTTCCACATCCGGCCTATCAACCCAGTGGTCTGGCTGGGGGCCTCTCACACACAAGGTGTATGGAAATCTCATCTTGAAGCGAGCTTCCCGCTTAGATGCTTTCAGCGGTTATCCCATCCGAACGTAGCTAATCAGCGGTGCACTTGGCAGTACAACTGACACACCAGAGGTTCGTCCGTCCCGGTCCTCTCGTACTAAGGACAGCCCTTCTCAAATTTCCTGCGCGCGCAGCGGATAGGGACCGAACTGTCTCACGACGTTCTAAACCCAGCTCGCGTACCGCTTTAATGGGCGAACAGCCCAACCCTTGGGACCTACTCCAGCCCCAGGATGCGACGAGCCGACATCGAGGTGCCAAACCATGCCGTCGATATGGACTCTTGGGCAAGATCAGCCTGTTATCCCCGAGGTACCTTTTATCCGTTGAGCGACGGCCATTCCACAATGTACCGCCGGATCACTAGTCCCGACTTTCGTCCCTGCTCGAGATGTCTCTCTCACAGTCAAGCTCCCTTGTGCACTTACACTCGACACCTGATTGCCAACCAGGCTGAGGGAACCTTTGGGCGCCTCCGTTACTTTTTAGGAGGCAACCGCCCCAGTTAAACTACCCATCAGGCACTGTCCCTGACCCGGATTACGGGCCGAAGTTAGATGTCCAAAGTGACCAGAGTGGTATTTCAACGATGACTCCACCCGAACTGGCGTCCGGGCTTCAACGTCTCCCACCTATCCTACACAAGCCACTCCGAACACCAATACCAAACTATAGTAAAGGTCTCGGGGTCTTTCCGTCCTGCTGCGCGTAACGAGCATCTTTACTCGTACTGCAATTTCGCCGAGTTTATGGTTGAGACAGCGGGGAAGTCGTTACTCCATTCGTGCAGGTCGGAACTTACCCGACAAGGAATTTCGCTACCTTAGGATGGTTATAGTTACCACCGCCGTTTACTGGGGCTTAAATTCTCAGCTTCGCCTTGCGGCTAACCGGTCCTCTTAACCTTCCAGCACCGGGCAGGAGTCAGTCCGTATACATCGTCTTGCGACTTCGCACGGACCTGTGTTTTTAGTAAACAGTCGCTTCCCCCTGGTCTCTGCGGCCCCGATCCCCTCCGGACAGCGTGTGTCCATCAAGGTTGGGGCCCCCCTTCTCCCGAAGTTACGGGGGCATTTTGCCGAGTTCCTTAACCATAATTCTCTCGATCGCCTTAGTATTCTCTACCTGATCACCTGTGTCGGTTTGGGGTACGGGCGGCTAAAACCTCGCGTCGATGCTTTTCTCGGCAGCATAGGATCACCAAATCCCCCCAAACGGGGGTCCCATCAGATCTCAGGCATCATGAACAGCGGATTTGCCTACCGTTCGCCCTACATCCTTAGACCGGGACAACCATCGCCCGGCTTGGCTACCTTCCTGCGTCACACCTGTTAATACGCTTGCCTCCCAGGATCAGGTCCTGCGCTCCACCAAAACCCTTCACCCACAAGGGGTGTCAGGCAGGTCTCGGGCAGTTAGTATCCCCTGTTCAGCATGGGCGGTTTTTCGCCGGTACGGGAATATCAACCCGTTGTCCATCGACTACGCCTGTCGGCCTCGCCTTAGGTCCCGACTTACCCAGGGCAGATTAGCTTGACCCTGGAACCCTTGATCATTCGGCGGACGGGTTTCTCACCCGTCTTTCGCTACTCATGCCTGCATTCTCACTCGTGTAGGCTCCACCGCTGGTTTACACCGCGACTTCACTGCCCACACGACGCTCCCCTACCCATCCAGACGCCTGAACCACAAGGGCTTAGCTAAAATCTGAATGCCACAACTTCGGCGGTGTACTTGAGCCCCGCTACATTGTCGGCGCGGAATCACTTGACCAGTGAGCTATTACGCACTCTTTTAAGGATGGCTGCTTCTAAGCCAACCTCCTGGTTGTCTTCGCAACTCCACATCCTTTCCCACTTAGCACACGCTTAGGGGCCTTAGTTGGTGGTCTGGGCTGTTTCCCTCTCGACTATGAAGCTTATCCCCCACAGTCTCACTGCTGCGCTCTCACTTACCGGCATTCGGAGTTTGGCTGACGTCAGTAACCTTGTAGGGCCCATTAGCCATCCAGTAGCTCTACCTCCGGTAAGAAACACGCAACGCTGCACCTAAATGCATTTCGGGGAGAACCAGCTATCACGAAGTTTGATTGGCCTTTCACCCCTACCCACAGCTCATCCCCTCCATTTTCAACTGAAGTGGGTTCGGTCCTCCACGACGTCTTACCGTCGCTTCAACCTGGCCATGGGTAGATCACTTCGCTTCGGGTCTAGATCACGCCACTGCAACGCCCTATTCAGACTCGCTTTCGCTACGGCTTCCCCACACGGGTTAACCTCGCGACGTAACACTAACTCGCAGGCTCATTCTTCAAAAGGCACGCCGTCACAACTACGAGGCTGCTCCGACGGATTGTAAGCACACGGTTTCAGGTACTGTTTCACTCCCCTCCCGGGGTACTTTTCACCTTTCCCTCACGGTACTGGTCCGCTATCGGTCATTAGGGAGTATTTAGGCTTATCAGGTGGTCCTGACAGATTCACACGGGATTTCTCGGGCCCCGTGCTACTTGGGATACTCTCCAGGCGGTACACAACATTACGGTTACGGGGCTCACACCCTCTCTGGCCGGCCTTTCAAGACCGTTCACCTATGCCTGCACATCACACCCCACTGTCCCGGCAGAGACAGAACGGAAAGTCCCACAACCCCGACCATGCAACGCCCGCCGGCTATCACACATGGAACGGTTTAGCCTGATCCGCGTTCGCTCGCCACTACTAACGGAATCACTATTGTTTTCTCTTCCTGCGGGTACTGAGATGTTTCACTTCCCCGCGTTCCCTCCACGCACCCTATGTGTTCAGATGCGGGTCACCAGATCACTCGCGCGTCTGGCGGGGTTTCCCCATTCGGACACCCTGGGATCACAGTCCGGTTATCGACTCCCCCAGGCTTATCGCAGATTCCTACGTCCTTCTTCGGCTCCTAATGCCAAGGCATCCACCGTGTGCTCTTAAAAACTTGACCACAAAAGATCAAAAACGCTAATTTTCGAGAGAACCACGAAAACCAACCACACCCAACAACCACTCCCCAAAGGAAGCCATCATCACGCGCAGCCAGATCCAGGTTCATATTCTTGGAAATTGCTTCTTATAAAAGATGCTCGCGTCCACTATGTAGTTCTCAAACAACAACCCCAAACCACACACCCCACACACAACCCCACAAAAGAGAGGTCAACGCGCATGATCGGTGCAGCCAGGAAACCAGAAACAAACAAACCCGCAAACCAGCCCCCACAAAGGGACCAGTCCACAGCCCTGTTGCCTCAGGACCCAACAGTGTGCCAAACACTAAACCACCCATCAAACCCCCCGACCGTTCCAGGACACCTAAAGCATCCGTACTAGACCAGGAAAAAATCCAGGCGACCGCTATTTGTTGATATTCCACCCATGAGCACCCGCCGCAGAACAATCGTCTGCGCAACGGGCATTTACTCCTGACAAACCCACCACACTCACATACATGAGCCGGCGCATTTGTAGGTGCTCCTTAGAAAGGAGGTGATCCAGCCGCACCTTCCGGTACGGCTACCTTGTTACGACTTAGTCCCAATCGCCAGTCCCACCTTCGACAGCTCCCTCCCACAAGGGGTTAGGCCACCGGCTTCGGGTGTTACCAACTTTCGTGACTTGACGGGCGGTGTGTACAAGGCCCGGGAACGTATTCACCGCAGCGTTGCTGATCTGCGATTACTAGCGACTCCGACTTCATGGGGTCGAGTTGCAGACCCCAATCCGAACTGAGACCGGCTTTTTGGGATTAGCTCCACCTCACAGTATCGCAACCCTTTGTACCGGCCATTGTAGCATGCGTGAAGCCCAAGACATAAGGGGCATGATGATTTGACGTCGTCCCCACCTTCCTCCGAGTTGACCCCGGCAGTCTCCTATGAGTCCCCACCATCACGTGCTGGCAACATAGAACGAGGGTTGCGCTCGTTGCGGGACTTAACCCAACATCTCACGACACGAGCTGACGACAACCATGCACCACCTGTAAACCGACCGCAAGCGGGGGACCTGTTTCCAGGTCTTACCGGTTCATGTCAAGCCTTGGTAAGGTTCTTCGCGTTGCATCGAATTAATCCGCATGCTCCGCCGCTTGTGCGGGCCCCCGTCAATTCCTTTGAGTTTTAGCCTTGCGGCCGTACTCCCCAGGCGGGGCACTTAATGCGTTAGCTACGGCGCGGAAAACGTGGAATGTCCCCCACACCTAGTGCCCAACGTTTACGGCATGGACTACCAGGGTATCTAATCCTGTTCGCTCCCCATGCTTTCGCTCCTCAGCGTCAGTTAATGCCCAGAGACCTGCCTTCGCCATCGGTGTTCCTCCTGATATCTGCGCATTTCACCGCTACACCAGGAATTCCAGTCTCCCCTACATCACTCTAGTCTGCCCGTACCCACCGCAGATCCGGAGTTGAGCCCCGGACTTTCACGGCAGACGCGACAAACCGCCTACGAGCTCTTTACGCCCAATAATTCCGGATAACGCTTGCGCCCTACGTATTACCGCGGCTGCTGGCACGTAGTTAGCCGGCGCTTCTTCTGCAGGTACCGTCACTTTCGCTTCTTCCCTACTGAAAGAGGTTTACAACCCGAAGGCCGTCATCCCTCACGCGGCGTCGCTGCATCAGGCTTGCGCCCATTGTGCAATATTCCCCACTGCTGCCTCCCGTAGGAGTCTGGGCCGTGTCTCAGTCCCAGTGTGGCCGGTCACCCTCTCAGGCCGGCTACCCGTCGTCGCCTTGGTAAGCCATTACCTCACCAACAAGCTGATAGGCCGCGAGTCCATCCAAAACCACAAAAAGCTTTCCACCCCCCACCATGCGATGAGGAGTCATATCCGGTATTAGACCCAGTTTCCCAGGCTTATCCCAGAGTTAAGGGCAGGTTACTCACGTGTTACTCACCCGTTCGCCACTAATCCCCGGTGCAAGCACCGGATCATCGTTCGACTTGCATGTGTTAAGCACGCCGCCAGCGTTCATCCTGAGCCAGGATCAAACTCTCCGTTGAAGTAAAACAAAAACAGAAACCACCAAGAAACCACGGGAAAACGCGGCAACCAGGCAGCAAAAATTTGAAACCAGCTGTAAAAACCAGACCACCCACAGGGGCGGGCAGCCCGGCAAATTCAACCAATTCATAAAACAAATCGGTATCAACAAACTTGGCACACTATTGAGTTCTCAAACAACAGACACACCCGGCACCACCCAACCACACGGTTCAGGATCGCTCCGGAGCAACTTTTCAAACTTACCCGATCTCAAGCAGCGAAGCAAATCAGCGTTTCCGCGACCCACACTACCCAAAACCAGCCCCCACCCGACCGGCACACCACAAGGCGAACCATTTCCAGGCTGTTCAAAAAAGGGGGGATTGGCCGCCATCTTTCCGCTTCAGCGGCGGCGACTCAAAAAACAATACACCCCCCAAGCCCACCCCGCAAATCCACCCCACAACACCCCCACAACCCCAAAAAACCCCTACAACACAAGGAACCAACGGGTAACCCGGCCCAACAATCACGCTCCCCGCCAGGGAACACCCGCTATGGACCCGGTCACATTTACACATTCATCCAATGCCGCAACCCCGACCGATCCTGCTTCACCGCAACTGGGGTTCGGGTCCTCCAAACGCTGCCGGCCGATCGTGGCAGCTGGAGCTCATGCGCTACGGCATAAGTCCAAGCGACAGTCGCTTGTTTGGAAAGGGATGTAGTGCCTACCAGGTGTTCTGAGCTTCGGGCAGCACCAGCTGAGCCGGCCATTAAAAGCGGCATCGACGTCGCCACCCTGGACCCGATCAACGGTCGCATCCAACTCCACCACCGCGCTGCCCCCAGCTTCCGCAACCGGGAACAACTACCGACTACGCAAGCTGATCATCGCCGGCGCACTGTCCCCCCGAGGAGCGAGGCCTACTTCTTTGTTTGCTCAGGCGTCTGCGGCTTCGACTTCGATCTTGTCGCGTGCGACCAGCAACCGGCCAGCACGCTTAGCGGGCTCTTCACAGCTGAGGATGTAATCGCTTGCTGGATGTTGGGTGGCGCCTCAGTCGCGGTGCAGCCATCCGCAGACACAACCGAAGGCCGATCACGTGTCACCGTTCGTAGTGAACTTCCTGACTATCCGCTCAGATCGGTCAGCGGCGCACCCGATAGCGGAGGTGAAGTACCCGGTTGCCCTGAATCACCACGTCGGGATCCTCCAACAGGTGCTGTGCGTGGATCGACCCGAAGTAGCGCTTGCCGGACCCGAACACGACGGGTACGACATCCATGCGCACCTCGTCGACCAGGCCCGCGGCAAGCATCTGCCCACCGACGTCACCAGCGGCGACCTCGACGATGCGTTCACCCGCAAGCTCTTGCGCCTTGGCCATGGCTGCCTCGACGCCGTCGACGAAGTGAAACGGCGCCTCGGGGTCCCAGCCCTCCGGCGGCGGCCGGTGCGTCACGACGACAACGTGGTCGATTCCGCTCGGAGGCTTCCCGTCCCAGCCGTCCGTCAGGTCAAAGACGTGGCGGCCGCAGAGTGTCACCCCGATCTGGTCCCAGTACGGTCGGGTGTAGTCGTAGGACGTCTGCGACACCTTCACCTCGCCGCTCTCGTCCAACGGGACGTCACCGTTGGTCAACCAGTCGAACAGAGGTCCGGGCTGGTCATTCCCGTCCGCGACGAAGCCGTCCACCGACACCGAGCTGTACATGACCACCTTGCCCACGGGAACTCTCCTCTGCTTTGGGGTGCCCCCACATTAGCGTCTAGTGACCTGTCGCTCTAGTAGGAGATAAATCGGCCGGCAGCGGCCAACCGTCCGGAGCGTGGCCGGGACGCTCGGGCAGGAACCGCCGCTGGACTCCGACGTACGGGGTCGGCATGAGGTCGGTGAACGCCAGGAACTCGTGGCCGAAGGGGCCGTGGTCGAGCTAGCCTGCTGCACCGGCGAGGTCGCCCCGTCGAAGGGTCCGGCAGGATTAGTCGCAAACGCGGTGGCGGCGAAGCGTGGGTGCCGGCCAGTCGCTTCGGCCTGACGCCGGTGAGCTCCTTGAACGGCCCAGGGGTCGTGGATAGCCCGTCAGCGGCGTCGCGGCCGACCGCGGGAACAACGGCGGCACCGAAGCGATCGAGGGCCTCATTGATCTCCAGCGCCCACGTTGCCAAGGGCTTCCGCAACCGGACCCGCGGTCTCCCCGGGGACCCTCCATCAGCTCCCGTGGGTTCCCGGGCGACGCCCCATCACCTCCTGCAGGTTCCCGGGCCACGCCCCATCACCTCCTGCGGGCTCCTCGGGGGCGCCCCATCAACTCCTGCAGCTTCTAATCAGACGCCCCACCACCTCCTGCGGGTTTTACCGTGGGGCCGGCAGTATGGGGGGAGTTCGACGGCGGTGCTGCCGGGGGAGGTGGTGGCGGGTTCCACCGTTTCCTGCGGGAGGTGATGGCGGGTTCCACCGTTTCCTGCGGGAGGTGATGGCGGGTTCCACCGTTTCCTGCGGGAGGTGATGGGGCGTTACTGCAGGCGCGGAATCTGTTGGGGCGCTGGCTGCGCGGTGTCTTGTTTGTTAAATGTGGGAGGCCCCAACCTGGTGGTTGGGGCCTCGACCTAATGGTTGTCCGGCGGTGACCTACTCTCCCACACCCTCCCGGGTGCAGTACCATCGGCGCTGTGGGTCTTAGCTTCCGGGTTCGGAATGGGACCGGGCGTTTCCCCCACGCTATGACCGCCGTAACCCTTGCTCCACACCCCCTGTGTGGTGATGCCTTGGGGGTGGGAAATCTGGTGGTTACAACATCTTGTGCTCCCCTTGCGGGGTGCTGTGGTGTTGTTATGTAGTTGTGTTTTGTTCCGTGGGCAACGAACCGGTTTGGTTTGTTGTTTGGGAACCACATAGTGGACGCAAGCAGTCTTGTTATCTTTTTACCCTGCTTCATGGTGTGAACGTCTTTTGAATCCGTTCACGAAGAGGGTGTGTGGTGTAAGTTATCGGCCTATTAGTACCGGTCAGCTTCACGAGTCGTTAGTCCTCGCTTCCACATCCGGCCTATCAACCCAGTGGTCTGGCTGGGGGCCTCTCACACACGAGGTGTATGGAAATCTCATCTTGAAGCGAGCTTCCCGCTTAGATGCTTTCAGCGGTTATCCCATCCGAACGTAGCTAATCAGCGGTGCACTTGGCAGTACAACTGACACACCAGAGGTTCGTCCGTCCCGGTCCTCTCGTACTAAGGACAGCCCTTCTCAAATTTCCTGCGCGCGCAGCGGATAGGGACCGAACTGTCTCACGACGTTCTAAACCCAGCTCGCGTACCGCTTTAATGGGCGAACAGCCCAACCCTTGGGACCTACTCCAGCCCCAGGATGCGACGAGCCGACATCGAGGTGCCAAACCATGCCGTCGATATGGACTCTTGGGCAAGATCAGCCTGTTATCCCCGAGGTACCTTTTATCCGTTGAGCGACGGCCATTCCACAATGTACCGCCGGATCACTAGTCCCGACTTTCGTCCCTGCTCGAGATGTCTCTCTCACAGTCAAGCTCCCTTGTGCACTTACACTCGACACCTGATTGCCAACCAGGCTGAGGGAACCTTTGGGCGCCTCCGTTACTTTTTAGGAGGCAACCGCCCCAGTTAAACTACCCATCAGGCACTGTCCCTGACCCGGATTACGGGCCGAAGTTAGATGTCCAAAGTGACCAGAGTGGTATTTCAACGATGACTCCACCCGAACTGGCGTCCGGGCTTCAACGTCTCCCACCTATCCTACACAAGCCACTCCGAACACCAATACCAAACTATAGTAAAGGTCTCGGGGTCTTTCCGTCCTGCTGCGCGTAACGAGCATCTTTACTCGTACTGCAATTTCGCCGAGTTTATGGTTGAGACAGCGGGGAAGTCGTTACTCCATTCGTGCAGGTCGGAACTTACCCGACAAGGAATTTCGCTACCTTAGGATGGTTATAGTTACCACCGCCGTTTACTGGGGCTTAAATTCTCAGCTTCGCCTTGCGGCTAACCGGTCCTCTTAACCTTCCAGCACCGGGCAGGAGTCAGTCCGTATACATCGTCTTGCGACTTCGCACGGACCTGTGTTTTTAGTAAACAGTCGCTTCCCCCTGGTCTCTGCGGCCCCGATCCCCTCCGGACAGCGTGTGTCCATCAAGGTTGGGGCCCCCCTTCTCCCGAAGTTACGGGGGCATTTTGCCGAGTTCCTTAACCATAATTCTCTCGATCGCCTTAGTATTCTCTACCTGATCACCTGTGTCGGTTTGGGGTACGGGCGGCTAAAACCTCGCGTCGATGCTTTTCTCGGCAGCATAGGATCACCAAATCCCCCCAAACGGGGGTCCCATCAGATCTCAGGCATCATGAACAGCGGATTTGCCTACCGTTCGCCCTACATCCTTAGACCGGGACAACCATCGCCCGGCTTGGCTACCTTCCTGCGTCACACCTGTTAATACGCTTGCCTCCCAGGATCAGGTCCTGCGCTCCACCAAAACCCTTCACCCACAAGGGGTGTCAGGCAGGTCTCGGGCAGTTAGTATCCCCTGTTCAGCATGGGCGGTTTTTCGCCGGTACGGGAATATCAACCCGTTGTCCATCGACTACGCCTGTCGGCCTCGCCTTAGGTCCCGACTTACCCAGGGCAGATTAGCTTGACCCTGGAACCCTTGATCATTCGGCGGACGGGTTTCTCACCCGTCTTTCGCTACTCATGCCTGCATTCTCACTCGTGTAGGCTCCACCGCTGGTTTACACCGCGACTTCACTGCCCACACGACGCTCCCCTACCCATCCAGACGCCTGAACCACAAGGGCTTAGCTAAAATCTGAATGCCACAACTTCGGCGGTGTACTTGAGCCCCGCTACATTGTCGGCGCGGAATCACTTGACCAGTGAGCTATTACGCACTCTTTTAAGGATGGCTGCTTCTAAGCCAACCTCCTGGTTGTCTTCGCAACTCCACATCCTTTCCCACTTAGCACACGCTTAGGGGCCTTAGTTGGTGGTCTGGGCTGTTTCCCTCTCGACTATGAAGCTTATCCCCCACAGTCTCACTGCTGCGCTCTCACTTACCGGCATTCGGAGTTTGGCTGACGTCAGTAACCTTGTAGGGCCCATTAGCCATCCAGTAGCTCTACCTCCGGTAAGAAACACGCAACGCTGCACCTAAATGCATTTCGGGGAGAACCAGCTATCACGAAGTTTGATTGGCCTTTCACCCCTACCCACAGCTCATCCCCTCCATTTTCAACTGAAGTGGGTTCGGTCCTCCACGACGTCTTACCGTCGCTTCAACCTGGCCATGGGTAGATCACTTCGCTTCGGGTCTAGATCACGCCACTGCAACGCCCTATTCAGACTCGCTTTCGCTACGGCTTCCCCACACGGGTTAACCTCGCGACGTAACACTAACTCGCAGGCTCATTCTTCAAAAGGCACGCCGTCACAACTACAAGGCTGCTCCGACGGATTGTAAGCACACGGTTTCAGGTACTGTTTCACTCCCCTCCCGGGGTACTTTTCACCTTTCCCTCACGGTACTGGTCCGCTATCGGTCATTAGGGAGTATTTAGGCTTATCAGGTGGTCCTGACAGATTCACACGGGATTTCTCGGGCCCCGTGCTACTTGGGATACTCTCCAGGCGGTACACAACATTACGGTTACGGGGCTCACACCCTCTCTGGCCGGCCTTTCAAGACCGTTCACCTATGCCTGCACATCACACCCCACTGTCCCGGCAGAGACAGAACGGAAAGTCCCACAACCCCGACCATGCAACGCCCGCCGGCTATCACACATGGAACGGTTTAGCCTGATCCGCGTTCGCTCGCCACTACTAACGGAATCACTATTGTTTTCTCTTCCTGCGGGTACTGAGATGTTTCACTTCCCCGCGTTCCCTCCACGCACCCTATGTGTTCAGATGCGGGTCACCAGATCACTCGCGCGTCTGGCGGGGTTTCCCCATTCGGACACCCTGGGATCACAGTCCGGTTATCGACTCCCCCAGGCTTATCGCAGATTCCTACGTCCTTCTTCGGCTCCTAATGCCAAGGCATCCACCGTGTGCTCTTAAAAACTTGACCACAAAAGATCAAAAAACAAGTTTTCGAGAGAACCACGAAAACCAACCACACCCAACAACCACTCCCCAAAGGGAAGCCATCATCACGCGCAGCCAGATCCAGGTTCATATTCTTGGAAATTGCTTCTTATAAAAGATGCTCGCGTCCACTATGTAGTTCTCAAACAACAACCCCAAACCACACACCCCACACACACAACGCGCATGATCGATGCAGCCAGGAAACCAGAAACAAACAAACCCGCAAACCAGCCCCCACAAAGGGACCAGTCCACAGCCCTGTTGCCTCAGGACCCAACAGTGTGCCAAACACTAAACCACCCTTCAACCCCCCGACCGTTCCAGGACACCTAAAGCATCCGTACTAGACCAGGAAAAAATCCAGGCGACCGCTATTTGTTGATATTCCACCCATGAGCACCCGCCGCAGAACAATCGTCTGCGCAACGGGCATTTACTCCTGACAAACCCGCCACACTCACATACATGAGCCGGCGCATTTGTAGGTGCTCCTTAGAAAGGAGGTGATCCAGCCGCACCTTCCGGTACGGCTACCTTGTTACGACTTAGTCCCAATCGCCAGTCCCACCTTCGACAGCTCCCTCCCACAAGGGGTTAGGCCACCGGCTTCGGGTGTTACCAACTTTCGTGACTTGACGGGCGGTGTGTACAAGGCCCGGGAACGTATTCACCGCAGCGTTGCTGATCTGCGATTACTAGCGACTCCGACTTCATGGGGTCGAGTTGCAGACCCCAATCCGAACTGAGACCGGCTTTTTGGGATTAGCTCCACCTCACAGTATCGCAACCCTTTGTACCGGCCATTGTAGCATGCGTGAAGCCCAAGACATAAGGGGCATGATGATTTGACGTCGTCCCCACCTTCCTCCGAGTTGACCCCGGCAGTCTCCTATGAGTCCCCACCATCACGTGCTGGCAACATAGAACGAGGGTTGCGCTCGTTGCGGGACTTAACCCAACATCTCACGACACGAGCTGACGACAACCATGCACCACCTGTAAACCGACCGCAAGCGGGGGACCTGTTTCCAGGTCTTACCGGTTCATGTCAAGCCTTGGTAAGGTTCTTCGCGTTGCATCGAATTAATCCGCATGCTCCGCCGCTTGTGCGGGCCCCCGTCAATTCCTTTGAGTTTTAGCCTTGCGGCCGTACTCCCCAGGCGGGGCACTTAATGCGTTAGCTACGGCGCGGAAAACGTGGAATGTCCCCCACACCTAGTGCCCAACGTTTACGGCATGGACTACCAGGGTATCTAATCCTGTTCGCTCCCCATGCTTTCGCTCCTCAGCGTCAGTTAATGCCCAGAGACCTGCCTTCGCCATCGGTGTTCCTCCTGATATCTGCGCATTTCACCGCTACACCAGGAATTCCAGTCTCCCCTACATCACTCTAGTCTGCCCGTACCCACCGCAGATCCGGAGTTGAGCCCCGGACTTTCACGGCAGACGCGACAAACCGCCTACGAGCTCTTTACGCCCAATAATTCCGGATAACGCTTGCGCCCTACGTATTACCGCGGCTGCTGGCACGTAGTTAGCCGGCGCTTCTTCTGCAGGTACCGTCACTTTCGCTTCTTCCCTACTGAAAGAGGTTTACAACCCGAAGGCCGTCATCCCTCACGCGGCGTCGCTGCATCAGGCTTGCGCCCATTGTGCAATATTCCCCACTGCTGCCTCCCGTAGGAGTCTGGGCCGTGTCTCAGTCCCAGTGTGGCCGGTCACCCTCTCAGGCCGGCTACCCGTCGTCGCCTTGGTAAGCCATTACCTCACCAACAAGCTGATAGGCCGCGAGTCCATCCAAAACCACAAAAAGCTTTCCACCCCCCACCATGCGATGAGGAGTCATATCCGGTATTAGACCCAGTTTCCCAGGCTTATCCCAGAGTTAAGGGCAGGTTACTCACGTGTTACTCACCCGTTCGCCACTAATCCCCGGTGCAAGCACCGGATCATCGTTCGACTTGCATGTGTTAAGCACGCCGCCAGCGTTCATCCTGAGCCAGGATCAAACTCTCCGTTGAAGTAAAACAAAAACAGAAACCACCAAGAAACCACGGGAAAACGCGGCAACCAGGCAGCAAAAATTTGAAACCAGCTGTAAAAACCAGACCACCCACAGGGGCGGGCAGCCCGGCAAATTCAACCAATTCATAAAACAAATCGGTATCAACAAACTTGGCACACTATTGAGTTCTCAAACAACAGACACACCCGGCACCACCCAACCACACGGTTCAGGATCGCTCCGGAGCAACTTTTCAAACTTACCCGATCTTCCGACCCGGCGCAAATCCTTGGGAATCTTCGCCGGTGGGAGATCGTCCCCACCTCTTCCAGAGGTGCTCGAAAGCCCTACCAGAATTGGTATTGATTTTGGGGGTTTTGGCCGCCCGGGGTAACCAGCTCTTCGCTGTCTCCCTCGCGGCGACTTAGAAAACAATACACCCCTTGGGGCAACTCCGCAAATCCCTCCCCGGGCGGCCCTCTTCCCCGTTATCCCGCGGCAAAACCGGTCATCGGCACCCGCATCCGCCTCCCGCCGTCGTACTTTCCCTGTATGTGCTGCGCCACAGTCCCGGAGGCTTAAAGCAGAAAGAGCCGGCAACCGTAAGGTTGCCGGCTCTTTCTCAAGCAGCTGGTGTCAGCGGGGCTGAATTACCAGGAAGACTTGGTGATGCCCGGGAGTTCGCCCTTGTGGGCCATGTCGCGGAAGCGGACACGGGAGATGCCGAACTTCTGGAGGGTACCGCGGGGACGGCCGTCGATGATGTCGCGGTTACGCAGACGGATCGGGGACGCGTTGCGGGGCAGCTTCTGCAGGCCCAAACGGGCTGCTTCGCGTGCTTCGTCGGTTGCGTTTTCGTCAACCAGGGTCTTCTTCAGCTCGAGGCGCTTTGCAGCGTAACGCTCAACGATGACCTTGCGCTGCTCGTTGCGAGCAATCTTGGACTTCTTAGCCATGGTTTAGCGCTCCTCTCGGAATTCGACGTGCTGGCGGATCTTGGGGTCGTACTTCTTCAGGACCATGCGGTCCGGATCGTTACGACGGTTTTTGCGGGTTACGTAGGTGTAACCCGTGCCCGCAGTCGACTTGAGCTTGATGATCGGACGTACGTCCTTGTCCTTGGCCACTAGAGCTTCACCCCACGAGCGAGAATGTCGGCGACGACAACGTCGATGCCGCGTACGTCGATGGTCTTGATGCCCTTTGCAGAAACCTGCAGCGTGACATTACGGCGCAGGGACGGAACCCAGTAGCGCTTCTTCTGAATGTTCGGATCGAACCGACGCTTGTTGCGGCGGTGCGAGTGCGAAATGCTGTGCCCAAAGCCCGGCTCGGCTCCGGTCACTTGGCAGTGTGCTGCCATGACTTCTCCTCAAGAATTGAAAGTAATGATCCGCATATCTGCTGCTGGACCATGCTGCTAAGGGCGACCCAAAAATGAAGAAGGGCAACGGTTAGTCACGCAACTTGAGCCCCTAACTACCGGCCGCCCTGGAGAAAATTACCGGGCAACCGGAGCAATTGCGCACGCTCCGCGCACTTAGCGCCTACCAAGTCTACGAGTTCACGCAATTAAAGACCAATCAGGCCCCGAAGGGTGTATAAGGAGGGCCCGTAGCTAGAGCCGGGTGAGCTGGGGGTACTTCGGGTTCAGGCCATCGCCCGAGGACTTTCCAGTGACCCGCCGAACAACCCATGGGCCCGCGTACTCCCGGAACCATCGGGCGTTTGCGCGGATGGCATCCACGCCGCTCAGCTCCGGGACGGGAGTCATTGGCGGGATATCCATGGAGTGGTCATGTTCCAGCACGTCCAGCACGCGCTTTGCCATGTTGGCGTGGCCCGCGGCGGACATATGCATCCGGTCCTGCGCCCACATGCCCCAGTCGTAGTACTCGCTGAAGCGCCAGTAGTCCACCAGCAATGCGCCATGGTCGCCGGCGATGCCGCGTACCAGTTCGTTGTAGATGGCCGTCCGTCCGCGCGTCGTGCTGAAGACCTTCGAACCCCGGGCGTCGAAGCCGGTAAACATGACCACGGCGGCACCTGCGGCGCGCAGTTTGCCGATGGCGTCGTCGTACTCCACCAGCAGGTCATCGATGTCTATCCTCGGGCGCAGGATGTCATTCGCACCTGCGTAGATGCTTACCAACGTGGGTTTAAGTTCGACGGCGGCATCCACCTGCTCAGCCAGGATCTGGCGAAGCTTCCTTCCGCGGATAGCGAGGTTGGCATAGCCGAAGCCGGGGTCAGCGGCCCCCAACTGCTCGGCCACACGGTCTGCCCAGCCGCGGACACCGTTGGGGCGGGTGGGATCGTCGTCGCCCACACCCTCGGTGAAGGAGTCACCAAGGGCAACGTACCGGGTAGTGAAATCCATTCGGCTAGTTTGCCATCAGTTGCTGGGAGCAACCAACCGTGCGATGAAGGCTTAGCTTTCCCGCAGGATCCAATGGTCGGCGTCCAGCCGGCCAACCACTTTCTCGCCGATCCGCGCCAGATCCTGCACATCCTGCTCCGTCAGGGCATCCAGGAACAGATCCCGGACCGTCTCAACGTGGCCGGGTGCCAGGCCCACGATGGTCGCCATGCCTTCGTCGGTAAGATGGGCCGTCGTGACGCGGGCATCGTGCGGATGCGGTCGGCGCTCCACCCACCCCCGCTTCTGCAGTTTGGTCACCACATGCGAAAGCCGCGACAACGATGCGCTGCTGCGCGCGGCGAGCTCACTCATTGGCAGGAACCGCTCTTCTGCCTCAGACAGCATGGCCAGGACCGTGTAGTCGAAAAGGGACAGCTTCCCCGCTGCATGGAGCTTCGTGTCCAGGGCCGCCGGCAGGAGGGTATTGATGCTTACCAGGGCCAGCCAGGCACGGCGTTCGTCGGCGCTAAGCCAGCGGGGTTCGGTCATGTGCCCATTCTACGAGAAGAGAGCGGTTGATCCTTCAAGTAGCGGCAGGGCCGGCCGGTAGGCTGGGCGCATGTATGTTGTCTCACTGAGCTACCGGGTACCCCAGGACATCGTGGACTTCCACAACGACGCCCACATCGCCTGGCTGCAGAAGGCTTTCGACGACGGCGTGTTCATCGCCGCCGGGCGCAAGGTCCCTCGGACGGGCGGTATGTTGCTCTCCCGGGCGGACCGCGCAACGCTTGACGCCAGCCTGGCACAGGACCCTTTCTATTCGAATGGCGTTGCCGACTTCGAAGTGGTGGAGTTCCATGCCGCCAGGGTGGCATCGGGTTTTGAGAACCTGCTGGACAGCTAGGGCCAAGCACTACCCGCCCGGGATGTGGTGCTGATCTTTTTCAGGCCGCCCTTTCGCGGCACCTTGTCGTTGCCGCCGGCGTAGAGCGTGACCAGGGTGGGCCGCATCATTAGCGCGGGCTCCCGCTGTTCGCCAATTACGTGCCGAAGCCGCTTGCTCCTGATCGCAGGATTCGCATACCGCCATCCGGGCTGCGCCTTCGCCAGCTCCTCAGCCCCCCGGTCCGCCCAGCCCCGGCCCCGTTGGGCAACCGCTCGTCCCGGTCCCCGACCCCTTCAGTAAAAGAGTATTTAAGAGCAACAAACACCGGCCGCCCGGAATCGGGGAGCAAAGGTTAAGCAGGCACCAGCCCAACGTAGCCACCAAAAGAAGAGTAAAACGACGCCGGGATGAACAGAAAGTGCGAGAGCGTCCGGCGAAAACCCGCGGGGACTGATAGAGCGTTGCGGATTAAGCCGCAGGGACTGATGGGGCGTTGGGGATTAAGCCGCAGGGACTGATGGGGCGTTGGGGATTAAGCCGCAGGATCTGATGGGGCGTTTAGGCGGTAGCAACAAAGATAAGCGACGCATCGAGCCGGCAGCGCTCTTTTGCGTAGGAGCGCATCGCCGACCGGAGCGAAGTGAGGCCGCCCGCGGCCGAAGGAAGCGGAAGGAGGAAGGGCGGACCCGCGGGCCCCGGACTGAGCTTGCGAAGTTTGGGCAGGGTCCAACCGCTAAGCGACAGCAAGTCGGCAGTTACGGCAACCCGACCAGGGAGCGTTAACCTTCGGCTTTGCCCTGGCGCCAGTACCCCATAAAGGCAACCTGCTTCCGGTCGATCCCAACGTCGCGGACAAGGTACCGCCGCATGTCCTTGATCACCGCAGCTTCACCGGCGATCCAGGCGTAGAACGGCATGGCACCGGCAGGCATGTCAGGGTTTTTGGTGGCCTGGATCTCGTCCGTCTCCATCCGCTGGGGAGTCTCCCAAAGGATGTCCACGTCCACGTTGACGTCCTCCGGCTCCGGCCCAGCGGCGCCGTCAGCGGCTTTGATGGCCACCCACCCGGGCACCCGAACCGCCTTGCGCACCGCTTCCTGCAGCAGCTCGCCGTGCGGCCGGGACCGTCCAATCGCGGCACCGCGCGCGAGCCAGGTGACCTCGATATCGGCGGGCGAGGACAGTTCGAGGAAGTCGCCTGCCTCGGGGACCTCCAGGAAGGCGTGTCCGGTCATGTAATCCGGCAGGCTTTCCAGGATGGCGGAAATGGCAGGGACGGCCGTCTCATCGCCGGCGAGGAGAATGCGCTGCGCCAGTCCGGGCCGCCATTCGATGCCGCCGTAGGCCTCAGCCGTCAGGCACTGCGCGGCGCGGTTATTCGGGCCAATAAGGGTGATGGCATCACCGGGCTTGGCATTGAGGGCCCAGTTGGCGGCAGGCCCGCCGTTGCCCTGGCTGTCGAAGTGCATTACGAAGTCCACGTCGATCTCCGGGTACACGGTGTCCAGGCGGGCATGGCGCACGGTGTAGGTGCGCATGGAGCCGCGCACTGCCGGGTCCATGGCCAGCCATTCGCGGTACCAGCCGGCGTGGCTCATTTCAAACGCCGGCAGCGGCAGTTCTGTGCCGTCCGCGGCAAGCGAGGGGATCATAAGCTTGATCCGGAGGTCGAGGGTGTCACCGTTGACACCGAAGTCCCGCAGCGAGTACCCGCCGAACGTGATCCGGCGGAAGTTGGGGCTGAGTTCCTGCACCGAGGAAACAGTAACCTCGAACGCCAGGGTCATGGGCTCGGTGGAGGCGGCGGCAATATCGCTAGTCTTCATGAAACGAGCTCCAGTTCGTTGGCGGGGACGTGGTGTCGGCCGATCGGAATGATCAGGGGGGTTCCGGAGACGGGATCCGGGATGACGCGGGATTCTAGGCCGAAGACGTCGCGGACCAGCCCTTCGGTGACCACGTCCTGCGGCGCGCCTACTGCCACCACCGCGCCGCCCTTCATGGCGATCACGTTGTCTGCGTAGCGGGCGGCCAGGTTCAGGTCGTGCAGGACGATGGCCACGGTGGTTCCGCGCTGCCGGTTCAGGTCAGTCACCAGATCCAGGACTTCCACCTGGTGGGCAAGATCCAGGTAGGTGGTGGGCTCGTCCAGCAGCAGGACGTCGGTTTCCTGGGCCAGCGCCATGGCAATCCAGACCCGCTGCCGCTGCCCGCCCGAGAGTTCGTCCACGTTCCTCTCCGCGAGGGCCAGCGTTTCCGTGGCTTCGAGCGCCCGCTGCACAGCGAGATCATGTGGGGACATGTCCCCCTCGCTCCAGCTGCGGAAGAAACCCTGGTGCGGGTACCGGCCGCGGCCCACCAAATCGCGGACCAGGATGCCGTCGGGCGCGGTGGGGTGCTGTGGCAGCAGGCCAAGGGTGCGGGCCAGTTCCCGCGCCGGGCGTGAGTGGATGTCCTTGCCGTCCAGGGTCACGGCGCCGGCCGCGGGTTTCAGGAGCCGGGACAGGCCGCGAAGGAGGGTGGACTTCCCGCAGGCGTTGGCTCCCACGATCATGGTCACCCGGCCTTCGGGAATTTCGGCGGTAAGCCCGTCCACCACGCAGCGCTGATCGTATTTAAGCGTCAGGTCCTTGGCGTTGAGAACTGCCACGTCAGGCATCCTTTCGGTTGGCCGTGACCAGGAGCCACAGCAGGAACGGGGCGCCAAGCGCGCCGGTGATCACACCCACCGGCAGCGCCGTGCCGTCCAGCAGCAGGGGGGCAAGGTTAGCGGCGACGTAATCTGCGGCGAGGACAATCAGGGCGCCAACCAATGCCGACGCCGGAAGGCTGGCTTTGCCGGTGAAGCGCCGGGCGATGGGCCCTGCCAGGAAGGCAACGAAGGAGACCGGGCCGGCCGCCGCCGTCGCCACTGCTGCCAGCGACACCGCAATGATCACCAGCGCCAGGCGGGTGGCACCTACCCGGATGCCCAGCCCGGCGGCGGCGTCGGGTCCGAGTTCCAGGATTCGCAAGGGCCCGGCGATGGCAACAACTGCCGG
Organism: Arthrobacter sp. Z1-9; assembly: GCF_054792695.1. Lineage (NCBI taxonomy): Bacteria > Bacillati > Actinomycetota > Actinomycetes > Micrococcales > Micrococcaceae > Arthrobacter > Arthrobacter sp. Z1-9. Next base: position 4,096,399 of record NZ_CP096456.1, read on the forward strand.
GATAAGGACGGCGAGGGAAAGGGCAAGCATACCGGCCCGGTCCCAGTTGGCGGAATTCAGGGATCCGTTGAGCCAGACGAGGACGTCCGCGGCGGTGCGGATATCCGCACGGGTCATCAGGAAATTCACCACGGCGTGCAGGGCGGCGGCGATTCCTACGCCCGCCAAAATGAGCCGGTTGCCGGCGGCATCACCGCGGTTGGTTCCGCGCAGCGCCCCGCCGCTGGAGATCGCGTAGATGATGGCGGCCACGCCGAGCGCACCTCCGAGCGCAGCACCGGAGACCGCCGCGCCGGTGGCACCGAACACCACGATGGACACCACCGCTGCAGCGCTGGCGCCGTAGCTGATGCCGATGATGTCGGGGCTGGCCAGGGGGTTGCGGAGCATGGTCTGGAACAGGGCGCCGGCCAGGCCGAACGCGAGGCCGATCATGGTGCCGATGACAGCCCGCGGCAGCTTGTTCTCCATCACGATGAAGCTTGCGCCGGGGATCTTCTCTCCGCCGGTAAGGTGCGCGAAGAGGATCTTGAAGAAGTCCGGGACGGTGACCGTGTAGCTGCCCAGCAGGATGGAAACAGCAAACAGGATCACGACGGCGGCTGCCAGGAGGGCGGTCCGGTTCAGCAGCTGCCTCCCCCGGCTCTGCCCTATCACTTTTGGTCCCTTGGGCCCGGTTTTGGCAGCCGTAACTGATAGCGCAACGGGGGTCGCGGCGGGTTTCCTGTCCTGGGCGAGGGTCCCTGCTTTCGAAATCATAGTTCCGCCCCCTTGCCCCGGCGGATGAGCCAGACGAAGACCGGCGCCCCGATGAGGGCCGTCATGATGCCGGCCGGGACTTCGCCCGGAAGAAGTACCACGCGGCCGATGATGTCCGCGCCGAGGAGCAACACGGGTGCCAGCACCAGCGAGAACGGCAGGATCCAGCGGTAATCCGGGCCCGTGAGGAAACGGACAGCGTGCGGGATGACCAGGCCAACAAAGCCGATGGGGCCGGCCAGTGCGGTGGCCGAACCGCACAGCAGCACGATTCCGAGGGCGGTGATGCCGCGGACCAGGCCTACCCGCTGGCCGAGGCCGCGGGCGATGTCGTCGCCGAGCGCCAGGCTGTTAAGGATGCGGCCGCTCAGCAGCACGATCAGCGCCCCGGCGGCGAGGAACGGCAGGCCAGGCAGCACGACGGACCAGTCCCGTCCTGCCACGCCGCCCACCTGCCAGAAGCGGAACCTGTCCAGGGTGTCCTGGCTGGAGACAAGGATCACGTTCATGAGCGAGAACAGGCCCGCGTTCAACGCTGCGCCTGCCAGGGCCAGCTTCACCGGGGTGGCACCGTCCCTGCCCAGGGAAGCGATGAGATAGACGACGACGGCCGCAACTGCTGCCCCGACGAAGGCAAACCAGATGTAGCCGGAGAACGTGGCGACACCAAAAACGTAGATACCTGTCACCACAGCCAGGGCAGCCCCGGCATTCACGCCCATAATGCCGGGATCGGCCAGCGGATTGCGTGCCACGCCCTGCATGGCGGCGCCCGCAAGGCCGAGGGCTCCCCCGGCGAGGATGCCAAGGACGGTCCGCGGGATGCGGGCCTGCACCACGGCGTGGTCGCCGTTACCGGGATCAAAGGCGGTCAGCGCCTGCACTACAGTGCCCAGGGGCAGCCCCCTGGCGCCGATGGCCAGTGAGGCACCGGCCAAAAGTGCAAGTACGACGACGGCGGCCAGCAGCCAGGCGGCGCGCTTCCCCCCGAAAGCGCGGCTGCGGGGCGGGCCATCAGGTCCTTGTGCCGGCAGTGAGGTGCCGGCACCCCCCTGCCCGGGGGCCGCCGTCGTCGTACTTTGCGTCATGGAAGGGTGCTTACTTCACTGTGTCCGCTGCGGCGGCCAGCTGCGGCAGGAACGCGTCCAGCGACCACGGCAGGCTCAGCGGGGAAGCCGCCGAGATGGACAGCGTCAGCGTGTTGTCTGAATCGGCAACCAGGGCGCCGTTCTTGATGGCCGGAATCTGGCTGAGCAGCGGATCCGCCTTGATGGCGTCGGCCGTGGAGGCGTCCGGAACCCAGGTCACGAACACGTCGGACTCAAGCTCGTTGGCCTTTTCCGCGGACCACGCGATGAAGAAGTCCGAACCGCTCTTGGTGTTCTGCTCCACCACGGGAGCGAGCTTCATGCCAATGTCAGAGAGGAAACGGGGGCGGTTGTCGATGGCGGTGTAGACGTTGACGCCGTCGCCCTTGGCCGGCTCGAGGTTGCCATAGATGAAGCTCTTGCCCTCAATCTGCGGGTACTTGGCAACCTTCTCCTCGATGGTGGCCTCGGTGTCCGAGATCAGTTTGGTGGCTTCGGCGTCTTTGCCGAGGGCCTTGGCGATGATCGAGGTGGAGTCCTGCCACGAGGTTCCGTAAGCCAGCTCGGGGTGGGCCACGACGGGCGCGATCTCAGTGAGCTTCTTGTAGTCCTCTTCGGTGAGGCCAGAGTAGGCGGCCAGGATGACATCCGGGGCGAGTTTGGCGATCTCGGTGAAGTTGATGCCGTCAGCTTCGGAGTATTGGACAGGAGCCTTGTCGGAACCAAAGCCGGCGCCCAGGTCTTCCAGTGCTGCGTCCTTCCAGGGGGTGGAGCCCTGGTCGTTGCCGCCCCATTCAGTCTTGGGAACGCCGACCGGCACAACGCCCAGGGCGATGGCGACGTCGTCGTTGACCCACGAGACGGTGGCAACACGCGTGGGCTGCTTCTCGATGGTGGTCTTGCCGTAAACGTGCTCGATGGTCACCGGGAACTGCGAGCTGCTGGAACTGGCTGCGCTGGCGTCAGTGGTGGAGGAGGCAGGGCCAGTGGCGCAGGCGGAGAGGGTGAGCGCCGCAGCGGCCAGAACGGCCGTAGCCTTGCCGGCTGACTTGAACAGTGTGCGGCGCGTGGCGCCGGGCCCGGAGAAGAGGGGGGAAGTCACGAAACTCCTTAAGTGAATGAAGCGAACTTAAGTAAGGCTAGCCTATCCTCCGGACCATTACGCAAGGTTTGTGTGTCTTATTCCCTATCGTGACCAAAGACACATCCCCTCCCGGTGGAATGGCCTTGGACAGGGAAGATGCGGTTTGGCAGGATTCCCTGCCACGGGTTTAGCCCAGTTTCGAAAGTCTCAATAGTGCAATCCATCACGCCTCAACACATCCGCTCATCGTTCAATGCCAGCCGCTCCGAAGCCGCCAGGCTCACCCTCCCCAAGGATTTCGACTCCCTCGACTGGGAGAGCCTTGACTTCCTGGGGTGGCGGGACGAAAAGATGCCACTCCGGGGTTACCTCGTGGCTCCAGCGTGCAAAGGCCTCACCGGAATCATGCTGCGCGCGCCCGAAAGCGGCGCCCGGAAAAACCGCTCGGTACTCTGCGAACTATGTCGGGACGTGTTTTCCAAGGAAGACGTGCCCCTCTGGGTCGCGAAGCGGGCCGGACAGACCGGCCGCGACGGCAACACCGTCGGCACGCTGATCTGCGCCGATTTCCTCTGTTGCGGCAACGTCCGCAAGGAACCGCCGGCCAACGAAATCAATCCGGACCCGGCAGCCGTGGTCCTCCGGCAGATCCAGGGCCTGCAGGACCGGACTGCCCAGTTCCTGGCGCGGGTGCAGGGCAGTTAGCCGGCGCAGGCCAGACTGACGCAGAGGAAGCCCGCCCTCACGGATGCGGGGGCGGGCTTCCTCAACTGCGGGTCAGCGGTAGGAGAAGTTCATCAGCACCGACTTCAGTGCCCGGCCTTCGTCACTCAAGTACCAGGTCTGCGCTGCCTCATCACCTGCGAACCGCGGTTCAGTAAACAGCACATCCGCAGTCAGAATGCGGTCGCCGATCCTGACAAGGCCGTATTGCACCTGCCCGTCCGGCGAAACTGGCGATCCCGGCGTCAGTCCCATCCGGTAATGAGTAACGCCATCAGCTCGATCAATGAAGAACGAAGAGCTGGGCGTGGGAACAGAAGCGCCGATCAGTCCCCGTACCGGATCAGTCTCAATTATGGTCCTGGAGACGTTACCGGCCGTAGCGTCACCAACCTGGCTGTAATAGATGTTGATCTGTTCCTTACCGCTGGCATCCAAGACGGTCGCCGTCTCCACTGCGGGGGACGCCGAAACCTGTTCATGCTCCACGCGCCAGCCCTCCGGGTGGGCAAAGGACAGGCGGCCATCTGCGAACGTGAAGGTCACCGGCCCCCTGGGAACGGGAGAAGAGGTAGCGGCCGGAACGATGGAGGCAGGGGGACTTTGCGTAACTGCCTCGGCAGCAGGGCCGGTGGAGGAACCGCCGGCGGGGCTGGTGGATGAAGCGCCGTCCCCGGTAGTGCCGTCAGCCGCACAGCCGGCGAGGGACAGTGCGGCAGCGGCGGTGGCTGCAAGGAAGAAGTTTGCGCGGCGTGCTGGGCGCATCGGTGGTGCCTTTCAAGGGAAGGCCGCCAACCCGTCAGGCGTCAGATGCAGGACCCAGCGTTCCACAACTGCCCGGTGGGAGGACGACGGCAAGTGCTGATGCCGACCAGCATGGCACCGGGACAAGGCCTTTCAATAGCTCCCAAGCAATATATCCATCGATTTGTTATAGAGCCGATCCGTTGATAACGGGCTAGCGCAAAACGATATCCACCGGGTTCGCTTCCGAGCGCCAGGCCCCTTCTTCGCCCGGCCGCGGCCGGATCACCGGCGCCGTCAGCACGCCCGAACGGTTCGTGCGCTTGTCGCGCAGGATCTCGGTGACCGAGCCAAGATGCCGGGACAGGTCGATGACATTTTCAGGGGCCGCCAGCAGCAGTTGGAACCCGAATTCGTGCAGTGCCTTAATTCCGGCCCCGGCGAACTCCTCGGATGCCAACACAAACGCCTCATCCATCATCACGGTGCCGTAGGTGGTGAAGCCCTGCTCCGCGATGCCCAGCTGGTAGCTCAGCGCGGCGGCCATGATGAACGCTGTAAAGCGCTGACGCTCGCCACCGGACATGGATCCAGTGTCCGCGTGCATAAAGACCTCGGTCTTCTTTGCCCCGCCCTTTTTCCCCGACGCCGGCCCGGCAACTTCCCGGTGCTCCTTGCACTGAATGAACAGGTGCCCGCGCACGTCCAGCACCTCCGCCCGCCACCGCCTGTCCTCCGGCGCCTGCGAGCCCAAGCGCTTGACCAGGGTTTCCAGGGACTTGTAGCGGGCGGTGAGCTCCGCGTCGTCGTCCCTTTCCCCGCTGGTGCCATCGGACCTGCCACTTTCGGGCTTCGCCGGCCGCGTGTGCCGGGCCTTGAGCGCATTCTGGATGGCGTCCTTGAACTGCTTGGCGGTGGGCGGGAGTGTCTGCTTGATATCCAACTCCAGGAAGCTGCCCTCGTGGAAGTTGACCTGCGAGAGAATGCCGTTCAGCGGGAGGATCCGGCTGGTGATCGAGCGGCGTTCCTCATCGAGCAGATGCAGCAGCGTGCTGAAGGATTCGTGGGTGCGCTGGTTGAAGAACTGCCGGAATTCCGCTTCCTGGGCGGGCAGGCCGTCGCTGACAATCGCGTGGTAGCGGGTTTCGAACTCGCCGGCAGCACCGATGGTGGTGCCGTGGTCGGCCGAAATGGCGCTGCCCCACTCGCGGACGAAGCCCTCGAAAATCCTGGTCAGGCGCTCGGCGGTGGTTTGTCCGCGCGACTCCGCTGCGTGCAGTTCGCCCAGCAGGGCGGTCCGCACCCGGTTGGCGAGGTTGTCCAGCTCATGCATCTCCGTCACATCACCGAAATCGGCAAAGTACGGTTCCAGCGCCGTGACGGTCTCGTCCGACGGCGGCGCCTGTGCCAGGCGGTCCCGGGCAGCTTCCAGCAGGGAATCTGCAGCCGTCAGCTGCCGGTCCAATGCCTTGTACTCGCTCTGCAGGACAGCGGCGGCCTCGGTGCTGGACTGGTGCTTCTGCCGCACTTCCTCGATGGTGGCGCGGAGGGGCTCGAGATCTGCCTGCGCTGCCAGGGCGTCCTTTAACCGCTGTTCGATCCTGGCAAGCTCGTCGGCCGCAACTGCCGCCGACACCTGCTCCCACGGACGATGGTCCTCGGCGATGCGGCGCAGGGCGTCGAGCTGCCGGCTCATCCCCTGGTGCGAGTCCTCGCGGGACTGCGCGAGTTCTGCCGCCTTGGCAACCTCCTGCCGCAGGTCTTCCACCTGGCCGGCAACGAGCTCCAGCTTGGCGGCGTTGTCGAAGCCGAGGACGTAATCCTGCCGGCTGGTGAACCGGTCGTCTTTTTCCACTGTGTGCCGGTTGCGTTTCACCACGCCGCCCAGGCTGAGGCCACGGTCCAGCACCGCCAGTTCGTCCGGCTCCTCCACGCAGGGGTACGCGAAGTCCAACGCGATCCGCTCGCGGATCCAGGACCCCGCTTCGCTTGCCACGCCCGTGGTGAGGATGTCCAGCTTGGTGAGCAGGTCGCCGTCGCGCACGTCCTCCAGCGCCAGCGCACCGCCGGAGAGCGGCTTGGAAACGTCCACTGCCCGCAGCGCGCCACGCACATTGTGGTCGTTGAGGTAGCGCGTCACAGCCGCGAAGTGCTCGCCCGGCACCAGCAGGGTGGTGGCGAGGTTGCGGAGCGCCCGCTCTGCGGCGGGCCGCCACCGCTCCTCCCCCTCGGCGAGGTCCATAAGTTCGCCGGCGAACGGCATCCGGTCCTCGGGAATGCCGGTGGCGGCAGCGATCGCGGCCCGGTTTTCAATGCTCGACGGCGGCAGCAGCGACTTGCGTGTCTTCAGCGACACGAGCTCCTGCTCAGCCGCGGCCAGCTCCCGCTTCTTCGTTGCGTGGGCGTCGAACGCTTCAAAGCGGAGCTCCTGCAGGGCCTGGGAATCGTCCTTGAGCTCGGCAGACCTTGCCGCCGCCTGCTCGTGCGCCTGCTCCCAGCCCTCGGGACTCCACTCAAGCTGGAGGCCGGCGTCGGCCAGCGCCTGGCGTGCCGCGTCTTCCACCTGCTGGCGAAGCTTCAGGCCCATCCGGGCGTTTTCCAGTGACTGTTCGATTGCGGAGATGGCGTTGCCGCCCTGGTTGTTGTAATCCGCCTCCAGCTGGCGCAGCTCCTTGGCCAGGCCGTCCCGGACTGCGCGCTCGACGCCGAGCTCCTTGGCCTTCGCCTGGGCCAGTTCCTTGAAGCGGGCCAGCATCTTCTGGTGGACCGAGACGGCAAGCTGCTGCTTGTAGGCCTCGAATTCCTCGCCGGCGAGGTCCCGCAACCGGTTCGCGTCCAGCAGTGCCTGCGCGTACTCCCTGTTCAGCCCGGGCACCGGGGCCAGCTGGTCCCGCTGCTGCCGGACGTCCTCGAGCCGCTGCCGGATGGACATCAGGTTGCTGAACTCCTCGACGACGTCATCCGCTGCCGTGAGGGTAGCCGGAGCATCCAGGACCTGGTCCCGGAAGAAGGTGTTGACGCTGCCGCCCAGGCCCTTGCCCGCCTGGATGACGCGCAGGAGCGGAAGGGCCTGGTCCGAGTTGATGCCCAGCAACCGTCGGAAGCGCTCTGCGAACGCCTTGTGCACATCGAAGACCTGGGCCTCCGGAAAAATCGTTTCCAGGGCAACCTTGGTGAACCGCTTGTCCGCGATGCCCTCAAGCGCCTCCAGGTCCAGCGGCTGGTGGTCGATGAGGTAGAACCGTCCGACGCTCGACTCCGTGCCGTTCTTTGGCAGGTCGAACAGCGCCGATACCGTCACCCGGGTGCCGGCCGCGTTGTCGAACGTCAGCGCGACCGCGGACCAGGTAGCGCCCGGCCGCTGGAACGCACTGGCCGAGCCCTCGCCCACAGCCTTGTCCCCCACCTTGCCGCGCATATACGTGAACGTGGTCCGCTTGTCCTCCACCGCACCGCCCGAGCGCTGGGCTGCGGCCTCGTTGGACCGTGGCCTCGCATCGAAAACCCGGAGCATGGCGTCAAACAGCGTGGACTTGCCCACGCCCGAGTTGCCCGTCAGCAGCGTCCCGTTCCGGTCCACGTGCATCGTGTGGGCACCGTGGAACGTGCCCCAGTTGACCACCTGCACCAGCGCAAGGCGCATTTGCCCCGGATTGGTCAGCTCGCCCAACGGCAGCATGGTTGCAATGCTCACTGGGCATCCTCCGCTTCGGTGGCGTCCTCGGTTTCGACAGGCTCAGCCACGGGGTCCCCGTCGAGCTCCAGAAGCGCTTCGGTGCCGGTGGAATCGGTTGTGGCTGCTGCCAGGGCTTCTATTTGGGCGGGAATGTCACCGATGTTTTCGAAGGGGAGGGCCAGGGGCAGGGCGTTGGAGATGGTGTAGACGTCGTCAAGGCCCGTGGGCAGGAGCAGTTGGCGGGCCAGGAGCTTGGTGATGGCCCGGTTGACCACGTCCGAGTCACGCAAGGCGTCCTGCTGGCCTGCGGGCTGGTAGTGGGTGACCAGGTCGGCGATTTCCTCGCGGGTAATGGTGGGGTCGGTCTGCGCGGTGACATGCCGGTCCAGCAGCAGGCGCATCCGCAGCAGGACAATGGTCTCCACCCGGCTGAGCGAACGCTGCTGACGCAGGATGCTGGAGCGTGTGCTGCCGCCGATGGCGTCGGGATCGACCGGGCGCAGGACCGCGATCTTCCGTTCGTGGTCCAGCTGCATCGTAAGGAACAGCTCCGAGAGCCGGCTCCGCAGGATGATCTGGTTGTCCAGCAGGACGGTCCAGAGCTTCTCGTCCCGGCCGCCGTCCACGTAGGGACCCTTGAGGAGTTTCACCAGCGCCTGCCGCACCTTCATGGTCAACACGCCCGTGTCGCCGGGGAAGAGGGCGGCACCGTCGACGAAGGTGTCGCGGGGGGAGACCGGTCCGGGGTACCCAGCGTTTGAAATCTCAGTCATGTCAATCCTTTGGAAGCGTGACCAGCGGCAGGTAGGCCCTGCGCGTGGTGCCGTCTATCTGTTCGAAGTCCAGGGCATCCAGGGCGTCCCGATCAAAGCCGGCCCCGGCGTGCAGGGCGTGCGAGAGGAGCGCCCGGATGGTGTTGATGTGCTGCTCCTCGGGCGGCAGCTGCTGCCACGCCTCGGAAAGGGTGGAAGCACCGGCCAGGGCAGAGCGGATAACTGCCGGCTTGGCCTTGCCGGTCCTCGGCGAGCGCACCCGGTCCGAGTCGCTGAAGGCAATGGGGTCGGCAAGTTTGGGCGGCGCCGCGAACTCGTCCGGGTCAAAGAGCTTCACCATGGACAGCGACTCGAATCCTGCGTTAAAGAGGACGGGCCCGCGGACCAGCCCTGGCCGTTCCCGTTCGTACGGCAGGGAACGGATGGCCTGTTCAGCTTCCCGGAGTACTTGCCGGAGCCGGACCGACTGGCGGAAGTCATCGCTTTGGACGTAGGTGTTGAGGCTTTCGCTGAGCTTGCCGTAAATCCTCTGGATCTGGCTGTGCTGCTGCCGGAGTTCTGCCACCAGGTTCTTCAGGGTTTCCCGGTCTTCCGGGGAGAGGTCGTCCGCGAACTGCCTGCTCAGGACCTCGCCGATCGCGGACCGGAACCGAAGCTGCTGCTGCGGGTCCTCCAGGAACGCGGTGAAGGAACGGAACGTCCTGCCCTCCGGGCTCTGGCGCAGGCGCTTGTCGGCCTCCAGCACCTGCGCCATGGTGGCGCCCTTGGTCAGCGACTCCTCGATGATCTGGTTGCGCAGATCGCCCACCAGCTCCTCGATGCGGTCCCGCATCTTTTTGTAGTCGGCGGGCAGGCTCGCGGCGAGGTCCAGGATGTTTCCGGCGGCTTCAACTGCCTCGTCGTCATCCAGCACGCCGTCAAACTCGCCGGAACTGATGTCCTGGATCAGCTGCTGGCGTTCTTCGATCTCCTCTTCCAAGGACTCAAGGCGGGCACTCTGGTCCGGATTGGTCTCATTGGCGAGCTTCTCGACGTCGCCCAGCAGCGTGCCAAGGCGCGAACCGTTTAAGGTGGACCGCTCGCTGGAGAGGCTGTCCAGGAACGCAAGCACCCGCGCGGCCGGTTCAGTCACTTCGTAAACGATCTGGCCTGAGTGGTTCCGCCGCGTCAGGAATTGCCGGCGCGTCCACTCGTCGCCGAAGGCCTTCCCGTTGGCACCGCCTCCCAGCCCGGGCTCCTGCCGGCGGAGCTCCTCCAGGAAGGAGTCGACGTCGGCGTGGAACTCCTCAAGCGGCAGTTGCGGCCGGGTGCGGGTAAAGGATGCCTGCAGCACCGCGATCACCCAGGGGGCGGAGCGCGTCAGGGCCCAGGCGGGTCCTTTGGTGAGGAGTTCGAGGTCCCGGAGCCGGGCGCTGATGGCGTCAGCGGATGACCTGGCGGAGCGGGGCACACACTCTCCTTGGGCTGTTTAGAGGGGCGGGGCAGGGCCTTCAAACGGAAAACTGCCAACAACAAGGTTAACGCAGGCCGCCGCGACCGCTCCGTGACCTACTTCGCCGTAGTATCTCGATCCAATATCAAGAGCCCGTTAAGCCTGCTCCGGCTCTGGCTGGGCAGGCCGACTACCCCTACGCTCATGCTACTGACTTCGACCAAAGCAATGATGCAAGCAGGGGGACTCATGCAGTTCGATCTAAGCGCAGTGGAAACAGCCACCTTGGTGTTCGCGGGCACCTTGGTGTTCGCCTTGATCCTGGCCATCTTCGTTATCGCCGCAGGGCTGACAGCACTGGTGCTGCTGGGCACCGGAAAGCTCGCGTGGACAGTGGTTTCGAAGTCACTGCTGGCCGTCGTCCACGGCATTAACGCAGGCTGGGACCGGCTGGTGCACCGGGCCGCCGCATTCGACGCCGCCGGAGACTTCCAGGGACAGTCCTCCCCTAGCACAGGAACTTACCCGCGGGTAATATTGAGAGACAGCTGAAGGGTTCTCCAACCCGGCGGACCTGGCTAAGAAAGCTATCCGGCCAAGGAGATGACCCATGAGCTCCGCCACAGACAGCCCCTCAAAGACCACCCCCGCCAGCTCCACCAACGACAGCGCAACCACGGACGCCCCGGCGGAGGAGACCCCGGTCCCGGCCGGCAAGATCGGTGCCGGCGTCACCGCGGACGAGGCCCGCGCCGTCGCCGAAGCTGCACGCGAAACCGGCTGGGACCGCCCGAGCTTTGCCAAAGGGCTCTATTTGGGCAGTTTCGACCTCAGCCTCGTCCATCCCTGGCCTACTCCTGACCCGGCAGACGTGGAACGAGGTGAAGCCTTCATGGCGCGCCTCCACGAATACGCGCGGACCATGGACGGGCGGATTATCGAGCGCGAGGCAAAAATTCCGGACGAATACCTTCGGGGCCTGGCCGGGCTTGGCGTCTTCGGGATGAAGATACCGCAGGAATACGGCGGTTTGGGGCTCTCCCTGGTGTACTACGGGCGGGCATTGGCGCTGCTCGGCAGCGTCCACCCCAGCCTCGGCGCCCTCCTTTCGGCGCATCAGTCCATCGGCGTGCCTGAGCCGGTCAAGGTTTTCGGCACTCCCGAGCAGAAACGGGAGTACCTGCCGCGGTGCGCAGCGGGTGCCGTTACAGCGTTCCTCCTGACGGAACCTGACGTGGGCAGCGATCCCGCCCGAATGGGCAGCACGGCAACGCCCACGGCCGACGGCGAGGCCTACCTTCTGGACGGCGTCAAGCTGTGGACCACCAACGGGGTGATCGCCGAACTGGTGGTGGTAATGGCCGTGGTTCCGGGCCGCACGGACGAGGACGGCACCAGGCATAAGGGCGGCATCAGTGCGTTCGTGGTGGAGATGGACTCACCGGGAATCACCGTGGAAAACCGGAACTCCTTTATGGGCCTGCGGGGCATCGAGAACGGGGTCACGCGGTTCCACCAGGTGCGTGTCCCGGCCGCCAACCGGCTGGGTAAGGAGGGCCAGGGCCTGAAGATCGCACTCACTACACTCAACACGGGCCGGCTCTCCATCCCGGGCCTCTGCGTCGGCTCAGGCCGCTGGAGCCTCAAGATTGCCCGGGAATGGTCCAATGCCCGGACGCAATGGGGCAGGCCCGTGGGCGAACACGAAGCCGTGGGCAAGAAGTTAGCCTTCATCGCCGCGTCCGCCTTTGCCCTGGACGCCGTCTTCGAGCTCTCCGCCGAGCTTGCCGACGCCGGGCAAAAGGACGTGCGGATCGAGGCAGCCCTTGCCAAGCTCTGGTCGACGGAGATCAGCTGCCGGATTGCTGACGAGCTGGTCCAGATCCGCGGCGGCCGGGGATTCGAGACAGCGGAGTCGCTGGCGGCGCGCGGTGAACGTGCGGTACCGGCCGAGCAGCAGCTGAGGGACCTGCGGATCAACAGGATCTTTGAGGGTTCCTCGGAGATCATGCGCCTGCTGATCGCCCGCGAAGCCGTGGATGCCCACCTTGCCGCCGCGGGTGACCTTGCGTCCTTGGACGCGAGCCTTTCCGACAAGGCGAGGGCCGCCGTCGGCGCCTCCGGCTTTTACGCCCGCTGGCTCCCCAAACTGGTGGCCGGCGCCGGCATGGATCCGCGCTCGTACGGTGAGTTCGGCCGCCTGGCCAAGCACCTGCGGTTCGTGGAGCGTTCATCACGGCGCCTGGCGCGGCAGACCTTTTACGGCATGGGCCGGTGGCAGGCCAAGCTGGAACGCAAGCAGGCCTTCCTGGGACGTGTGGTGGACATCGGCGCGGAACTGTTTGCCATGACGGCATGCTGTTCGCGGGCGGAGATGCTGCTCCACACTGCCCCCGAGAAGGCCGCGGGCGCCTACGACCTGGCGGAGGCGTACTGCGACCAGGCCCGCGTGCGGGTGGACGAGTACTTCGACCAGCTGTGGCGGAACACCGACGACGGCGACCAGCGGCTGACCCGGAAGGTCCTCGCTGGGGACTACACATGGCTGGAGGCGGGCGTACTGGACCAGTCGGAAGGTACGGGTCCGTGGATCGCCGACGCCTCTCCCGGGCCCTCTGAAAGGGAAAACCTGCACCGCGACTACCGCTGACGCCACTGGTCACAAAATAGTAAGCATCCTTGCTATCGCTGCGTCCCGGTGATTGAGTTGAACCATGAGCAGCTCAACGGACCCAGAGAACCTGCCCCCACGACGCGCCCGGGAGGACGTTGACCGGAGCGGAAGTTATCGTGCCGCGGCGGCTGACGATGATGCCACCCGCACCTACGACCAGGTGCCGGCACATGATGCCGACCGGACTTCCACCTACGAACGGGTTCCGGCGGCGCGCTCCGACTCGTCCGGAGCCTCCGCGGAACGGGACTATGTCCCGGCCACCCCGGCTCCCGCGGCCGATCCGAACCTGACGGACCGGCAGACCGCCGTCGCCAGGGAGAAGGAACGGTTCGGCGGCATCAAGGTGGGCTCGGCGTTCTTCGGCTGGCTGACCGCTACGGGCATGGCGGTGCTGTTGACCGCCCTGGTGGCAGCGGCCGGAACGGCTGTGGGCCTTGCAACCAACACGGACGTCAATGAGGCGGTGAACCAGGCGGCCTCGAACAGCGGCACGGTTGGCCTCGTGGGCATCATCGTCCTGCTGGTCATCCTGCTTCTCTCCTATTACTGCGGCGGTTATGTCGCCGGACGCATGGCACGTTTCAACGGCATGAAGCAAGGCCTCATGGTGTGGATCTGGGCGCTGATCGTGGCTGTCCTCGTATCCATCCTGGGCCTGGTGTTCGGACAACAGTTCAACGTGCTGGCCAACCTCAACAGCTTCCCCCGCATCCCTATCAATGAGGGGCAGCTGACCACCACCAGCATCATCGCCGCCGTCGTGGTGGCGCTGGTGGCACTGGCCGGTGCCGTGTTGGGCGGACTGGCTGGCATGCGGTTCCACCGCAAGGTGGACCGGGCAGGCTTCACTCCCGACGAGGACTACGGCGACGAATAGTCAGGCCAGAATTTCCCCGTCCAGGTAAAACCAGCGGCCGTTTTCCCGGACGAACCTGCTGACCTCATGATGGGTGCCGCGCTCATTGCCGCGCCGGAACCAGGCCTTGAACTCCACCATGCCCTGGACATCGAGCGGGCCGCCGCGGTTGACGGAGAGAATGTCCAGGCGCCGCCATTGCAGGTCCGGATCAAGGTCCAGCTCCGCAGGGGCCTTGTCCGGGTGCCAGGTGCGCAGCAGGTAGGGCCCGTCAAGGAGCACGAAGGCGCTGTACCGGGAGCGCATCAGCTGCTCTGAAGTTGCCGCTTCTGCCTCGCCGGAGTGGAACCGCCCGCAGCACAGCGCGTACGGCTCGCCGGAAAGGCACATGCAGTTCGTGGTTGGCGTGTCCTCTGCCATGGTGCTCCTGGTTCTTTCTTCCGGCCGCGCAGTGCATGCCGTGGTTCCTGCGACCGACTATAGGCGCCAGGGTGGCCTGATATTGGGGATAACAGCTTTAAAACAACCCGGGACGCACCGCTCCGCCCGTCGGCATGGCCCGGCAAAAATCCGTATGGTGGAGAAGGAGCTGTTGCCGGCAGAGGGGCGCAGGTGCGGGCTTCACGGCCGGCGGAGAGGAGAGATGACGTGGAAAATCCGGATACGCTCATCCTCAACCTGACGTTTTTGGGGACCGTGGGATTGGCTTTCCTGATGTTCCTGGCCCTCTTCCTGCTGGGGGTCATCACGCTGGTGCTCGCGGGGATCAGCCGGCTTGCAGCCGTCATGCTGATGGCCTTGTTCGGCCGGGGCCCCCGCAACGAAAGCGTCCCGTTGGTCCGCCTGGCTGGCGGCCGTTTCAGGACAAACCCCGACGACGGCACTCCAGGTTCAGTTGCGGGTCCCGCTGTTGGCGGCGTGCCCGCCGCCATGGCCCCGAAAGCCATGCGTCAGCGCCGGGACTGGCGTAGAGCGCTGAAGCCGTCCCACCTGCGCTCGGCGCTGCGCACCGCCGTCGTACGCCACCCCGCCCTGACGGCCGCGCGGCGCGAACCCCCCGTCCTTGCCGAGGACTGGGCCTCCGCTGTTGCTGAGGCGGACGCCAGGGCCGTGGCGCGGGCGCGGGAGGCTGCACCGGAAATCAAGCTTTCTGTTCGGGACCTTCCCGATCCCCGCGTGCCTGCCGACCAGGTAGTGGAGGTCGCTCCGCTCGTGGAGTCTGCCCTGGACCACCACCGTCCCGGCCGCGTGCCGCGGTCGTTTAAGAAAACGCAGGCGCCGCGGCCATTGTCGCCGCTGGATACGGGATCGCTCGTGTCGTTGTCCGGCCCGGCGCAGGCGGTCAAAGGCGCCTCCTCGAAAGGCGCAGCCGCCAAGGGAAGCGCCGTCGACCGCCCGGCATCCAGAAGCAACCCACATAAGGGCTGACAGCCCTTACCCTGAGCAACCATCTGGGTTAGCGTGAAACCCATGGAATTCAGATACCTCGGAAACAGTGGCTTCAAAGTCTCGGAAATCACCTTCGGCAACTGGCTCACGCACGGCTCCCAGGTGGAGAACGACGTCGCCTCCCAGTGCGTGAGGGCGGCCCTCGATGCAGGCATCAGCACCTTCGACACGGCGGACGTTTACGCCAACACGGCTGCGGAAACCGTCCTCGGCGAGGCCCTGAAGGGCGAGCGCCGCGAGTCCCTGGAAATCTTTACCAAGGTCTTTGGCCCCACCGGGCCCAAGGGCAAAAACGATCTGGGCCTGTCCCGCAAGCACATCATGGAATCGATCAACGGTTCCTTGCGCAGGCTGCAAACGGATTATGTGGACCTTTACCAGGCGCACCGATACGACTTTGAAACGCCGCTGGAGGAAACCATGCAGGCGTTCGCTGACATCGTCCGGCAGGGCAAGGCGCTGTACATCGGCGTCAGCGAATGGACGGCCGAGCAGCTCCGCGAAGGCCACGCCCTCTCCAAGGAGCTCGGTTTCCAGCTCATCTCCAACCAGCCGCAGTACTCCATGCTGTGGCGCGTCATCGAGGCTGAGGTTGTGCCGGCGTCCGAGGAGTTGGGCGTGTCGCAGATCGTCTGGTCCCCCATGGCCCAGGGCGTCCTTAGCGGCAAGTACCTGCCCGGGCAGCCCGCCCCCGAGGGCAGCCGCGCCACGGACCGGAAGGGTGGCGCCAAGATGATCGAGCGCTGGATGCGCGACGACGTCCTGGCCGGGGTCCAGGAGCTCAAGCCCATCGCAGAGGAAGCCGGACTCTCGATGCCGCAGCTTGCCGTCGCCTGGGTGCTGCAGAACCCGAACGTCGCTTCAGCCATCATTGGTGCGTCCCGGCCGGAGCAGATTGCAGACAGCGTGGAAGCGGCAGGGGTGAGGCTGGAACCGGACGTCCTGAAGAAGATCGACGACGCCATCGGGTCCCTAGCCGAACGTGATCCCGCGCAGACCAAGTCGCCGCCCAAGCGGGAGCATTAGGCGATGGACCCCCGTTCGGAACTGCCGGAGCTCGCAGTCACCGGGTCCACAGGCGGCCTGGGCGGAATGGTGGCGCGGCAGCTCGCCGCGGCCGGTTCCGCCCAGCGCCTGCTGGTGCGGGACGTGGCACGCGCGCCAGAGCTGGAAAACGCCGCGGCCGTCGTGTGCACGTACTCCGATTCAGAAGCAGCACGCCAGGCCCTAGAGGGCGCCAAGGTGCTGTTTATGGTGTCCGCCGCGGAGGCAGAGGACAGGCTGGACGAACATTTCACGTTCGTTGATGCTGCTGCCGGCGCCGGGGTGGAGCACCTGGTGTATACGTCCATCTACCGGTGCGCGCCGGATTCGACCTTCACCCTGGCCCGCGACCACTACGCCACGGAAGAACACATCAAGGCTTCCGGGATGGAGTTCACCTTCCTGAGAAACAACCTCTACCTGGACTTCCTGCCTCTGATGACCGGGGAGGATGGCGTGATCCGGGGACCGGCCGGCGAGGGCATGTTTTCCGGGGTGACCCGGGAGGATATTGCCCGCTGTGCTCTTGCCGTGCTTCGCGACCCCGCCATCCACAAGGGCCAGACCTACAACCTGACCGGCCCGGAAGATCTCTCCTTGTCACGGGCTGCAGAGGTGCTGACGGCAGGAACCGGCCGTACCGTCAGCTATCATCCGGAAAGCATTGAGGAGGCTTACGCGTCCCGCTCATCCTACGAGGCACCGCAGTGGCAACTGGATGCCTGGGTGAGCACGTACACGGCTATCGCGTCTGGCGAGCTGGGGGGAGTTTCTCCTGATGTGCATGGGCTGACCGGCGAGGATCCCCTCAGTCTGGCGGAGTTCCTGACCCGTCCTCAGCTGTAGTAGTCCCCACCGCCGCTCCGGGCCGTTGACGTGGCGGCCGGGCGGGCGTAAACCTGTGGCAAGGCACCATCCAGCCCTGCAAAATTCCCGCCCAGCAGAATCGCAGCGTGATGAAACAGATCCACGACAACCTGCAGTCCACGACTCCAGCTGAGGGTTCCGGGGAGCCGGCCGCGGCGCCGGCCGGGCCCACCACCGGCCCGCTCACCCCGGAGGAACTCCAGCTGGGAGCCCGCAACCACTCCATGCCCCTGGAGGCGCTACGCCGCGACATCACTCCGCCCGGACTCCACTACATCCTCACGCACTTCGACATCCCGGACATCGACCCGGCCGCCTGGCACCTCCGGATCAGCGGTGCGGTGGAGCGGGCACTGGAGCTGAGCATGGCCGCGCTGCGGAAGGATCCGGCCATCACCGTTCCCGTCACACTGGAGTGCGCGGGCAATGGCAGGTCGCTCCTCTCACCGCGGCCACTGAGCCAGCCCTGGGTACTTGAAGGAGTGGGCACCGCACAGTGGACCGGGGTTCCCCTCGCCTACCTCCTGGGCAAGGCGGGGGTGCTGCAGAACGCCGTGGAAGTGGTCTTCACCGGCGTGGATGCCGGGATCCAGGGCGGCGTCCCCCACCATTACGCGCGGAGCCTGCCGATCCGGGAAGCGCTGCGTGCCGACGTCGTACTCGCCTACAAGATGAACGGCGCCGAGCTGCCGCCCCAGCACGGCTACCCGCTCCGGCTGGTGGTCCCGGGCTGGTACGGCATGGCAAGCGTGAAGTGGCTGGAGTCCATCGAGGTGGTCACTGCCCCCTTCACGGGCTACCAGCAGCAGGTCGCGTACCGCTACCAGGATTCAGCGGACGACGCCGGGACACCGGTTTCACGGATCAGGGTACGTTCGCTGATGGTGCCGCCGGGCATCCCGGAATTTTTCACCCGCAAGCGGGTGCTGCCGCGGGGACCCGTGATGCTGCAGGGCCGTGCCTGGTCCGGGCACGCGGCCGTGACTGCTGTGGAAGTTGGCATCGATGGCAAATGGCTGCCGGCGCACCTGGAAGAACCCGCTGGCGGATTCGCGTGGCGCAAGTGGACGCTGCCGTGGGTCGCTGACCCGGGCGAGCATGTGCTGGCCTGCCGTGCCACGGATGCCAGCGGCGCCACCCAACCCCTGGAGCAGAATTGGAACTACCAAGGGCTGGGCAACAACGTGGTGCAGCGCATCAGCGTAAGGGTTGAGTAGCGGCTGTTACATGGGCAGCGTTGGGCAGGCTTGGTTTCGCGGTTGGGACACCTGTCTCCTGGGCGGGGACGCCGGGGCTATACTCGGTGCCAGCCATGACCAGTCTTCCTTCCTCCCCCGCCAGCGTCCGCATCGATGCGTGGTTGTGGGCCATCCGTGCCTATAAGACGCGCTCTGCGGCTACGGCTGCGTGCCGCGCGGGCCATGTACGGCTGAACGGCAGCCCGGCAAAGGCGTCGGCAACACTGGTCAGCGGCGACTCGGTGACGGTCCGGATGTCCGGTTACGAACGGATCCTCGAAGTGCGCCGGCTCATCAACAAGCGCGTAGGTGCAGAGGCCGCGTCCCACTGCTTTACGGACCACACCCCGCCGCGGCCTGTGGCTCCGGCGCTGGGCCTGCCGCAGCGCGACCGAGGTGCCGGCAGGCCCACCAAGAAGGACCGCCGCGAGATGGAGCGCCTCCGCGGGGCATAACCCCGCCTGGTCCGGAGTCTGATGGCGGCCTTGCCTAGCCTTTGACCCGCGCCCGCACCAGGTTCGCGAACGGCAGCTTCCCGTACTCCTCAATGAATGCCGCGTGGTACCCGGCCTCGGCCTTGTTCAAGCCTTCGGCGGGCAGTTCCTTCCATGCGATCAGCAGTTGCCGGGCGTCTTTGAGCTGCCAGACCAGGCGGCCGTCCCAATGCCCTGGCGGCTTGCCCTGCCCAAAGTCAAGGAACTCTTGGATCTGACGCCGGAGTCCGCGGTTGCCTTGGCTGCCCGGACCGGCTTTCCCCAGATAGAGCACCGCGGCGGCATCCACCCACTCGGCCGCGAGCGCCGGTTCCGGCAGTGAGGGGTCCTTCTTTTTGAAGGCGCCGGCAGTGCTTTTCTTCAGGAATTCCGGCTGGAACCCTTCCGGTGCGATGACGGCGAAGACGCCTGTGCCCTGCGGGACCCGCATAGCCTCAAGGCCTTCGAACGACCTGAAGCCCGCAAAGCCGTCGTCTCTCAGGCCCTTCCTGGTGAACTGCATGCCTATATTGAACAGCACGCCTGCTGCTAAACCCACGCGCCTACTCCAAACACCCACAGGCCACCGCTACCGGTGAACAGCTCCCCCGCTGCCCGGCACAGAAATGACTGTGACTGAAAAAGCCGCGGCCCCGCCGTCGACGTCAATTACTGTGCCGCACCAAGGCCCTCAAGCGTGCCCCCGAGCAGGAACGGCGGCGTAATGGCGTGGTGCACCTCAATTTCCCCTGCCCTCCTCCATGCGCGGAAGCGTAGAGTGGCATAAGACGCCTGATTCTGGACGCCTTGCTGCTGAGGGAGAAATCGTGACGATTGATTGGGACGAAAAGAAATCCCTGCTACAGGAACCGAATATCGCGAAGGTAACCCAGCTTTGCGACGAACTGATGGAAAAGAAGCCGGGCTCCACCGTCCCCTACATCGACCCGGTGCACGACGAGGATGAATGCCGGATCGTCAGCCTGCAGGTAAGCCCCGGAAAAGGCACCGAATCCGGCTTCGTCTCGCACTACAACGATGACGAAGCAGCCCGCAGAGCAACCCAGATCTACGAACTGGCCGAACTCGACCCCCGCTACGTGATGCCGTGGAACGCCTATCCGTGGGTACGGGATCCGGGTATGCCGTCGGCGCTGAGCGTGCAGGAAAAAACCGACGGCCTGCGCCCCTTCCGCCAGTTCCTCAAGATCAACTCACGCGTGTCCGCGATCATCGCCCACGGCACGGACGCTTCCACTTTCCTCACACTCTTTGAGAAGACCTACCATTCTTCACTGAAGAACAGCGGCATCAAGATTTACAAGGCCACCGCTCTGGGCGGCCGGGCGTTTGCCGTCTCGGAAGCGAAGCAGGAAGAGCTTCTGGCCAAGAGCGTGGAGATTTACAAGGACGCCATGCAGCGGGCGGGCATCCAGCACCTCTGACCCACTGACGCGAATGGACGTGCTCGACTGGCTGCTCGATGCCGATCCCGCCATCCGCTGGCAGGTCCTGCGGGACCTGACGGAAGCTTCTGCCGAGGAGATCCAGGCCGAGCGGGAGCGGGTAGCGAACCACGGCTGGGGCGCCAGGCTCCTCGCTCTGCAGGGCAGGGACGGGCAATGGGCGGGCGGCACCTACTGGCCGGCCTACGACGACGACCCCGACGGTCAGCCATGGACCGCGACCACCTACAGCCTGCTGCTCCTGCGCGACTTCGGCCTGGACCCTGCCAGCCAAGAAGCCCGGCAAGCCATTTCGCTTGTCCGCGAAAACAGCCGCTGGGAGGAAGGCAACCAGCTCTTCTTCGACGGCGAAGTGGAACCGTGCATCAACGGGATGACCGTGGCACTCGGGGTTTATTTCGGAGAGAACGTAGACCCGGTGGTGGCGCGGCTGACCCGCGAACAGCTCGCCGATGGCGGCTGGAACTGCGAGGCCGGGCGAGGCTCCACCCGTTCCTCCTTCCACACCACCGTCTGTGTCCTGGAGGGGCTTCTCGAGCATGAGCATGCCACCGGCGGAACCCCTGAATCCCGGGAGGCGCGGCACCGCGCCGAGGAGTACCTCCTGGAGCGCCGGCTGCTGAGGCGGGAGTCCACCGGGGAGCTTGTTAGCCGGGACTGGCTTCAGTTCTCCTACCCCACCCGCTGGTTCTACGACGTCCTTCGCGGGCTGGATTACTTCCGCGCCGCCGGCGGCGCCCCTGACAAGCGTCTCGAAGAGGCAGTGGAGGTGCTGCGGTCGAAGGAACAACCGGACGGCAGGTGGCTGCTGGAAAACAGCCACCCCGGCAAGGTCCACTTCCCGCTGGAAGACGGCGACGGACAACCAAGCCGCTGGAACACCCTTCGTGCTCTGCGCGTACTGCGCTGGTACCAGGGTTCATGACGGCACGCGCCGCCCGGCTCAGCCTTCCATCAACCTCCGGCGGTGCTTCAACTCCTTGACCCACGCCCTGGTGACCATGTCGGGAAAGGGCGAGCCGCCGTCGTCATTACCTTTTTGGCCGGGCCCCTTCAAGGCACGGAAGGCGGTACCGGCCTCCAAATCGGTGATCAGCGGGCCGGACGCCTTCAGTGCAATCTCCAAAACCTGGGCAGCCGCCCGGTCAGTTAGTCCCAGCTCCGTGGCCCAGCCCAGGAAGTGGCGGCGCGAAATCCCGGTCCTCTTCCCGTCCATGGTCAACGCCAAAGTTTTGTCGCCGTAGACCACTGTGGAGGGGATGTCGTACACCGGCGCGATGACCCACTCCCCGTGGGGCTGCTGGACCATGGAGACGTTCTTGGCATGGAGGTCTCCATTGCCCGTCAACCACGCGTAGGCCGCTTGGATTGCCAGGTTTCGAAGCGCAGGAAGCGGCGCCGAGCAGTAGTCCGCGAGCGCATGGCACACCTGGCTGTACCCCACGTTGTACTTGTCCGCCGGGTAGAGCTTCAGCACTTGCGCCCCGTCCTCCACGGCCAGGCGCCGTACGGCATCTGGCCCTGCCCCCGGGACGGCCACGCGGTCGAAACGCTCCACCAACAGCCCCGGCCGGCCGGCAACATCCCGAATTAGCTGGACGCGGCTCAGCGGAATCCGAAGCCTGGCGGCGTAGCGGAACATGACGTACTCGTTTTCCACCACGTGCGGAAACTCCGGCGCGTTGAGCTTCAGAATGAACTGGCGCCCGGTACTCGCCACCGGCACGGAAATCATTCCGGCGGACAACTTGTCCTGGACACCGGCCAGGGCTACCGGATCAATCAGGTCCGGGTCGCCGAGCAACTGATCGAAATCAACAGGGCGGCGCGGATCCAAGCGGACCGCGTGATCATCAGGGTTCAAGGGTTCCCCGTGGCCGACGATCTGGACGTCTCCCACCGGATTGCCGCCGGCCGCGATCAGAAGGGACAGGTCGTCGTCCGCGCTGGTTTTAATGGATCGACGCAGGGCGTTAAGGCGGCGGCCCTCCGGCAGCAGCCCGGTGAAATAGGGCGGAGCGGCCCCCGCACTGGACAGCACAGGTTCGTTCGTGAGCGGCAGGGAAGTGGCGACGGCGGGTCCACCGGCGCTGAGATAGCTCGGCAGGTAGCTGAATGCGGTGCCGCCGTCATGCCGTTCAAGCCGGGCGGCGAGCACGCCTGCCTTGTAGATATCGGCGATACGGTGCCTCACGGCTGCTCCCGCTGGCCAGCTGCCGCCGTCCCGCCGCGAAGGGCGGCTGCACGTGTCCGTGTAGTCAACTGCAGCTCCAGGCCAAGGGTCCCAAGCAGCGCCAAAAGTGAGTCCAGCTGGACGCTGGGTTTCCCCTGTTCGACGAACCGCACGAAACGCTCCGACACCCCTGCCAACTGTGCGAGATCGTGCTGCGTGAGATGGAGGGTCGTGCGGCGTGTCCTTACTTCCGCCGCCAGCACTTCAGAAAATGATTGAGTCACAGCACTCCCACAGGTACGATCGTGCCTATCTAGCACTCAGGTCAACCTTAGTACTGGGGAACCGACCAGCGTAAGGCGTAAGAACGGTACGATCATGCCGGTGCCGCGTGCCTAGAACTATCGCGATCTTGATCTTCTCTTGAGGAAGCCTTGCGTTTGGGTGGCCAGCATACATATAGCAAGTATTAGGTTCTTCTCGGTTGACTTATCCCCAGCTATTAGAGGGCCTGGTCAAGGTCCTATCGAAAGCACCGAATGAAGAAATTGATAACCGCCGCACTGGCAACCACGGCTTTGGTGGCAGGCTCCGTTGCAGTGGGCGCAGCTGCCAATGAAGACTCGGGGACTGTGGTGCGAGTCATTGACGGCGATACGCTTATCGTTTCCATCAACAATGGGGATCACACCATTCGGCTTCTCAACGTGGATACGCCCGAAACCAAGGACCCCAACCAACCAGTGGAATGCCTCGGCCCGCAAGCGTCGAAGTACCTGGAAGAGGCGCTTCCGAAGGGTACCCAAGTACGGCTGGAATTCGATGTTGAGCGGCACGACAAATACGGCCGGACGCTTGCCGGGGTCTTCGCTCCGGACGGGTCACTTGTGAATGCAGAGATTGCACGGGAAGGGCTGGGGATACCGGTGCAGTTCGGCAGCAACGACAAGTTCCTCCCGCCTGTCCAAGCAGCCTATGAGGAAGCCAGGACCGCGCAGACCGGCCTCTTCTCAGAGACAGTTGACTGCACCCTCCCTGCGCAACTTGCGCAGACCGCCCAAGCGCTGGAAAAGGCTGCGGCAGTCGCGCCTGCAACATCTTCGGCTGATGCTGGGGCGGCCGCCGCCGTGCTAGTCACCGAGATTGCCGCCGCGAAATCTCTCCGTGCAGTTTTTGCTGCAACTAAGGACGCCAACAGGGCAATCTACTGGGCAGGGCTTTCTGCTGCTGCCACTACGGGCGCTCTCGCCGCCCTTGATAAGGGGATCGCCACCGGGGAGCAGAAGAGGGACGAATTCAAGTCGCAGCAGTCTACGTTGGCGGCGGCTGAAAAGAAGGCCGAAGAAGAACGCCTGGCAGCTGAAGCCCGCGCCGCCGCAGAAAAAAAGGCCGCTGAGGAACGTGCGGCCGCCGAGAGAAAGGCCGCCGACGAAGCAGCTGCGGCAGCCAAGACGGCTGCAGAGGAAGCAGCCCGGCAAGCAGAGATCGAAGCTGACCGGCTTCGAAGGTTGCCCGCACCAGCGCCCTACGTCCCGCCGGCACCCCAGCCATATGTTCCACCGGCCCCCGCCCCTTATGTGCCACCGGCACCCTCCAAATACACAGGGCCTCGCTGTTATGCGCCGGGCGGGAAGACCTGGCGCCCCTGCTAAACACCCAACGACAGCGGGTCCGCGAGCCTGGATGCTCTTTCGGACCCGCTGTTGTAATTGTCGAATCAGGACGAAGTTTGATCGTTCGAGTGGGCGCTCTTGCGGCGTTCCTCGATGCTCTGGGCGACCTGCAGAATGCCGTCCTCCACGCCTCCGGCGATGGCCTTTGGTGCTGCCGCAACAGTGCCAGCCGCAGCACCAACAGCTCCGGCAACGGCGCTTCCGGCTGCGTGGCCAAGATCAAGAAGGGACGTATGCCATTCCTTGCGCTCGAAGGCCTCGGTAGCCGGCATGCCGTAAGCCTCAGAGAACACCATGAGAAGCCGCTGGATTTCGGATACCGCGTCATAGAGTTTGGGCAGTTCGAAGGGGTTCGCCACGCGAGTTAAGGTGTCCACTTTAGACGCTTTCGCAGCAGCGTCTGCCAATTTCTGAACTTTAGACCTCGTGAGCTCAAGGCGGCGGTCCCTGGCCTGCTCTACGTGACGGGCATGGGCGCCTGCGGCGTCCGAACCGGCACCATGAACGATCTCAAGTGAGTCCATGCGCACCATGTTCGTCAAAGCGACCGCTGTGATAATCAACCAGTGCTGGAGTTCACCGGATGCGGCGTTCCTTGCGCCCTCCAGCCGTTTACCAAAGCTCTTGGCACTGAGCTCGTCCGCGAGGACATCTATGTGGTTGAGGGCAACCGCGTGCATCTGGGACAGGGCAGCAGCCTGTCCTGCCACCTGGTCCCATAGGGTGGGCGTCAGCTCTCCAGTTTCTTCAAAATAGCCAAAGGCCTTGTCCAGGATGAAGGTGGTTCCCTGGATGTTTCCAAGCGCTTCGTTCCGAGTATCCCGGAGCACCGTATCGAGCTTCGCGTCCATGGACTCAAGCTGCACCTCTAAGCTGTGGATAGCAGACCGGATCGCGATCGCGGCCGCCAACATGGGCCAGTTCGTCGCCGCTGACGGGTTGACCCCTGAAGACTTCACCAGCTCGACCACAGTGTCGATGGTTCCGTCGGGCTGCCGGAGGACACCACTGACGATGCCGAACGTTTTTTTAGTGGAACCAGCCAACTCCAGGTACTTGGCGTAGGACTCGGGGGTCATCTGGAACGAGTTCCCACTTATTCCCCCCTGCCCCAGCAGGCTGAGCAGCCCGCCAGCAGCGGCCAGCATGTCAGTGACGGCCGTCCCGACCTTTGCCGTTGACTCGTGCGGAACGTCGAGCTTCCGAAAAAGCTCCGCAATGGCTTCAGATGACCCTGCTACCAGGGCGGACTCGCCATCGACGTAGAGGGCAAGGTCCGGGTTCACATCATTCATAGGGGACATCTTCACATATGGTTCAGACAGACGGCCGATCCCACATTGAGTGTCTGATCCATAAGAAGGCAGCACCGCCAATAAAAGCCAGGCGCTACTCCGCCAGCCACTAAACTCACATGGGTGATCACAGGTGAAATCAAGTCCCAAGTCGACAAGGTCTGGAATACGTTCTGGAGCGGCGGTATCTCCAACCCCTTGGAAGTCATCGAACAGATCACGTATCTGCTGTTCCTGAAACGTCTCGACGAGAACCACACGCGCGAGGAGAAGCGGGCCAACCTCCTGGGCCAGCCGCTGCAGAACGCTGTGTTTCCCGACGGTCTGGACCCGGAGGGCCGGCCCTACTCAGACCTTCGCTGGTCCCGGTTCAAAGACTTCTCCCAGGCCGAGATGTACACGGTCTTCTCGCAGAGCGTTTTCCCGTTCCTGCGTAACGAACTCCCCAAGCTTTCCAACGGCGAGGAGTCGACGTACAGCCACCACATGCGGGATGCCCAGTTCAAGATCCCGAATGCCGGAGTCCTGAAGCAGGTGGTGGATGTCATTGACAGCATCAACATGGACGGAAAGGACACCAAGGGCGACCTGTACGAGTACATGCTGTCCAAGCTCGCTTCCGCCGGCACCAATGGCCAGTTCCGGACGCCGCGCCACATTATCGACCTGATGGTGGCAATGACCGCGCCCAAGCCGTTGGAAGCCATCTGCGATCCCGCCTCAGGCACCTGCGGATTCCTGGTCCAGGCCGGTGAGTTCCTGCGGAAGAATAACCCGAACCTGCTGACCAATGACGAGAGCGGCAAGTTCTTCCACAACCAGCAGTTCCACGGCTTCGACTTCGACTCCACAATGCTCCGCATCGGCTCCATGAACATGCTGCTCCATGGGGTGGAGAACCCGGATATTTCGTACCGTGATTCGTTGGCTGACCTCCACGCCGAGGAGGAGGAAAAATACAACGTCATCCTGGCCAACCCGCCGTTCGCCGGCAGCCTCGACTACGAAAACGTCGCTAAGGACCTCCTGACCGTCGTCAAGACGAAGAAGACGGAGCTCCTCTTCCTGGCACTCTTCATCAAGCTGCTCAAGCCCGGCGGACGGGCCGCCGTAATTGTTCCCGACGGCGTGCTGTTCGGCTCCACCGGAGCACACAAGGCCCTGCGGAAAACCTTGGTCGAGGGCCACAAGCTCGACGCCGTGGTGAAGCTCCCGTCCGGCGTCTTCAAGCCCTACGCTGGAGTATCCACAGCCATCCTCTTCTTCACCAAGACCAACTCCGGCGGCACGGACAACGTCTGGTTCTACGACGTGAAGTCCGACGGCTTCAGCCTCGACGACAAGCGCACACCGCTTGCCTCCTCCGACCTCCCCGACGTCCTCGCCCGCTGGAGTGAACGGACGACGTCGGAGCTTGAGCGGTTGCGCACTGACCAGTCGTTCTCGGTGCCGCTTTCAGAGATCGCCGCCAACGACTACGACCTGTCGCTGAACCGGTACAAGGAGATCGAACACGAAGTCCTCGAGCATGCCGACCCAACGGAAATTTTGGCGACGCTGGACGGCCTGGAGGCCGAAATTGCCGAGGGTCTGGCGGATCTGCGGGAGCTGTTGAAGTGAAGCTTGGTGAACTCATTCGACCTGCAAAGATCCTGCGTGCGGGCGGCACCGGGTATCCGCTCCTCTCGATGACGATGCGCAACGGACTTGTCCCTCAAGGCGAGAAGTTCAAAAAGCGAGTCGCCGGAGCCGACCTGTCGCAGTACAAAGTCGTGCAAAATGGCCAGTTGGTCGTCGGATTTCCCATCGACGAGGCCGTCTTGGCCTTCCAGCGGTCAATGCGAGCGGGAATCGTCAGCCCGGCATACGCAGTTTGGGACGTAATCGACAAAGCGGTAGTCGATTCCCTGTATCTGGAGCGTTTCCTTCGATCTCCGATAGCCATCGCCTACTACTTAGCGAAGCTTCAAGGATCAACTGCGAGGCGGCGGTCGCTTCCCAATCCTGTGTTCCTTGACATGGATGTGCCGCTTCCAGCCCTCGACGAGCAGCGGCGGATTGCGGCGATCCTGGACAAGGCCGGCGAGCTCCGCACCAAGCGCCGCCAAGCCCTCGCCCACCTCGACACCCTTACCCACTCGATCTTCCACTCCATGTTTGAACAGATGGAATTCCCCACGGCGCCAATGGGCTCAGTGGCCACATTCTTCGGAGGTAATAGCCTCCCTGAGGGACAAGCATTCGCAAATCAGTCGCTTGGCTATTTGCTCTTGAAAGTCTCCGACATGAATCGCAGCGGGAATGAACGGCTTTTCCTCACTGCCGGCTCGTGGTCCGAAGCTCCCGGCAGCAAAGCGTCAACGTGTCCCCCCGGTTGTGTCGTTCTTCCCAAGCGAGGGGCTTCAATTTCGACGAACAAGAAGCGCCTCACTGTGCGACACTCCGTGCTGGATCCAAATCTGATGGCCGTCAAGCCTTCACCCGCACTCGATTCCGCCTACCTTTTTGCTTGGTTTGAGAGCTTCGACTTAACCACGATCACTTCGGGCAGCTCTGTGCCCCAGCTGAACAAACAGGACCTGCATCCTCTGCCGATCCCAATTCCCCCACTGGAACTTCAGCATCTCTTTGCTACCCGCATTGCGGCCGCCGAACGCTTGAAGGAGATCCACCGTAAGCACCTCGCAGAACTGGACGGACTGTTCGCGTCACTTCAGTACCGAGCATTCAAGGGAGAACTGTGATGTCGGAAGTTCAATCGGAATCGACAGCTACAGAAGTTCCAATCTGGCCAGCATTGATTGTTCCTGTTCTGCGGGCTCTTGAGAATGGTCGGACGCTGCACCGTAAGGACCTGTTCCATCAGGCGGCGGGGCAAGCAGGACTTTCTGAGTCGGCCCGACTGGAAACGCTCAATTCCGGCGGACTGCGTTACGAACAGCGAATGGGCTGGGTCCTCAGCCACCTGACGCGCGCGAACTGGATCGATAGGCCGTCAAAGGGGCACTACTGCATCACCGATGCTGGCAGGCAATGGCTTCACTCCAACCCGGATGGAATTAATTACAGCCAGGCGCATGAGCTCTTCGCGCAGTACTGGCCCAAGTCCGAGAAGCAAGTACCGGCCCAGGAGGCACTCACTGCAGGCATAACAACGGCTGAGGAACTGGAACCCGTCGAACAAATCGAGGACGGTATCAACCGTATCCACGACGAGGTGGGCGCAGCACTCATTCAGCGGCTTCGTGAAGGCCATCCCGACTTCTTCGAAGAGGCAGTGGTCAAGCTACTGCTCAAGATGGGTTACGGCGGGGCTGAACAGCGGGGGCGCCGCATCGGCGGATCGGGTGACGGCGGCGTTGACGGCGTGATCGACCAGGATGCCCTCGGCCTTGACCGGATCTATGTCCAGGCCAAACGCTACGCCGATGGCAACACCGTGGGGCGCGAAACCATCCAGGCTTTTGTGGGCGCGCTGCACGGCGTCGGGGCATCGCGCGGAGTCTTCATCACCACCAGCACCTTTACGTCGGGCGCACGCCAGTATGCCGAGAACGTTCCCTCCCGCATTATCCTGATCGACTCCGCCCGCCTGGTCAGCCTCATGATCAAGTACCGCGTGGGCGTGCAGGTGAAGCAGAGCTATGACGTGGTGGAGTTGGACGAGGACTTCTTCGAGTAAGTCTGCCTAAGAGTGGGAAGCAGGCTGCTTCAGCCCACTTCCAGGATCTCGACGACGTCACTGATCAGCTCGAAATCCTTGGCGTTCCGCGTCATGAGGGGAATGCCCAGCGAGTGCGCCTGCGCTGCGATCATGATGTCCTTGCTTCTGGCATGCTGCGGGCGAAGCGAGCGGACCTTTGCGGCCAGCTCGCCGTAGCTCTCGGCCGCGGGCTCATCGAAAAGGATCCAGTCCATCAGCTCCCGCCAAACGGCGAGGCGGCGCACCCGCTGCCGCCGGATCTCTTCAGAGGCTGAGGAACGGATGCCGAAATGCAGCTCCGCCAGGGAGATGATGCTCGAACCCAGCACCTCCCCTTCCGGCCACTCCGCTGGCGGGCTGATCAGGATGTTCGTATCGAGGAGGATCACCGAGACTCCCACGGATCCTCCAAGGGGTCCGCATCCCGGGATTCCCGGTGTTCCTCCAACCAGCCGGTTTGGTCCCCGCCGAGCCCCGCCAGTTCAAGAGCCCGAGCCACGTCGGCAGCAGGCGTCCACTTCCGGCGGTGCGTAATGGGAGACATCCTGGCCACAGCCCGCCCCTGCAGGGTGATTTCCACGCTGGCTCCGCGCTCAACGCGCTCTACGACGGCCCTAGGGTTTTGTTTGAGTTCCCGAACGCCCACCTTGTCCATATGTGCAGTGTATTCCCGAAGTAGTCTTTGTTCTACAAGTGCTGGACGCCCGCTTCCGCGTGGTTGACTAGTGCCTATACGCGGCGTGGCAGTGACGGGAGTCGATAGTGGGGGCAGGGAACAGCAACTTTGGGTTTTTGCTGGCCGATTGGCCTGACCTTGCCCAACATGCCCGACGTGCTGAAAAGTTCGCCCGCATCGACCCGCGTGCTTCCATGTTCTACTCCCGGTACACCGTTGAGCGGCTCGTGGAATGGCTCTACAAGGTAGAAACCGCTCTGGTCCTTCCGTACAAGGACGACCTCAACGCCCTGCTCAATGAACCTGCATTTAAAGGTCTCGTAGGCGGAGTCATCGGTAGCAAATTGACCATCATCCGCAAAGCGGGCAACAACGCCGTCCACAACCCGGTCAACCCCACCACGCAGGGCGCCGAAATCGTCCTCCGCGAGCTGCACCACGTCTGCTACTGGCTTGCCCGAAACTATGCGAAGAACGGCAGCCAACTGCCGCCGTCTGCGGGGTTCGACGCCGGCCACCTCGCCCCTGCCAGTTCGGCCCCGGCGCAGCAGCACTCCCCCGAGGCACTGCAGAAACTGGAGGAGGAGCTCAAGGCTAAGAACGAGGCCCTTGCCAAGGCCGCCGCCGAATCGGCGGACCTGGCAGAACAACTGAAGCAGCTGCAGGCCGAAATCGCAGCCACCAAGCAACAGAACCAGGCGGTCCCGGACCAGCACGACTACGACGAGGCGCTGACCCGCAAGCACCTCATCGACTGGGACCTCAAAGAGGCCGGCTGGCCGCTCGAGAATCCAGAAGACCGCGAGTTTAAAGTGGACACGATGCCCACGGCCAGCGGCACGCTGAGCGGCACCGGCTACGTGGACTACGTCCTCTGGGGCGCCGACGGTCTGCCGCTCGCCGTCGTCGAGGCCAAACGGACCACCAAGGACCCGCACGTTGGCAAGCAGCAGGCAAAGCTGTACGCCGACTGCCTGGAACGCCGGTACAACAGGCGGCCCGTCATCTACTACACGTCCGGCTACGAGACCTGGATCTGGGACGACAAGATGTACCCGGAGCGTGCCGTCCAGGGTTTCCACACGCGGGACCAGCTGCAGCTCCTCGTCAACCGCCGGCAGACCCGCAAACCGCTGGCGCAGCAGCAGATTGACGACGCGATCGTCGAACGGCCGTACCAGCACAACGCCATCCGCGCCGTCACCGAAGCCTACGAGAACGACTACGAACGCAAGGCCCTGGTGGTCATGGCGACCGGCACAGGCAAGACGCGCACGGTCGTCGCACTCACCAAACTGCTGCAGGAAGCCAACTGGGCCAAGCGCGTTCTCTTCCTGGCGGACCGCGTGGCCCTGGTGAAACAGGCGGCCAATGCGTTCAAAACCCACCTGCCCGGCTCCGGCCCGATCATCCTGGGCTCGGGCGAGGAGGCGGACAGCCGCATCCATGTGGCCACGTACCCCACGATGATGAACCTCATCAACAAGACAGAGGGCAGGCTGGGCCAGCGCAGGTTCGGGATCGGCCACTACGACCTCATTATCGTGGACGAAGCCCACCGCTCCATCTACCAAAAGTACAAGGCGATCTTCGACTACTTCGACTCGCTCCTGATCGGCCTCACCGCCACTCCACAGTCGGAGGTGGACCGCAACACCTACAGCCTGTTCGGCATCGAGGACAACGTGCCCACGTTCGCCTACGAACTCAACGAAGCCATCGAGGCCGGCTACCTCGTCCCACCCCGCGTGGTGCCGGTGCCACTGAAATTTCCTTACGAAGGCATCGCCTACGACGACCTCCCCGAGCACGAAAAGGAGCAATGGGACGAACTCGACTGGGACGAGGACGGCGAGATTCCCGAATCGGTGGACCCCGCCGTCGTCAATTCCTGGCTCTTCAACACCGACACCGTGGACAAAGCACTGGAAGTGCTGATGACGCACGGCCACAAGGTGGCCGGCGGCGACCGCCTTGGCAAGACCATCATCTTCGCCAAGAACAACCGGCACGCCGAATACATCGCCGAACGCTTCGACAAGAACTATCCGCACCTCAAAGGCCACTTCGCCCGAGTGGTCACATACCAGGTGAACTATGTGCAGAACCTCATCGACGACTTCTCGCGCCGTGACGCCAACCCGCACATTGCGATCTCCGTGGACATGCTTGACACCGGTATAGATATCCCCGAGGCCGTCAACCTGGTCTTCTTCAAAATGGTCCGGTCCAAGACCAAGTTCTGGCAGATGGTGGGGCGCGGCACGCGCCTATGTCCCGACCTCTCCGGCCTGGGCGAGGACAAGAAGGACTTTTTCATCTTCGACCTGTGCCGCAACGCCGAGTACTTCAACGCTGGCATGCCCGGCAACGAAGGATCCCTGGGCAAGTCCCTCGCGGAGAGCACCTTCGCCACGCGCGTCCGGCTGCTGCGAACGACGGCGGACCTCGCCTGGGATTCCAGCTCCCCCTTCGTTATTGAGCTGCAGGAGTCGTTGAAGCACACAGTGGGCAGGCTGCCGCTGGAAAACTTCCTGGTCAGACCTGCCCGGAAATGGGTGGACAAGTTTGCGGAAGAATCGGCCTGGAAGTCTTTGGGTGGCGAGGACTTTGACGCGCTCGAGACCGAAATTGCCCGGCTGGCATCCATCGGCGCCCTGCCGGATACGGAGGAGGCCAAGCGCTTTGACTATCTCCTGCTGCAGACTGAACTGGCAGCACTCCAAGGGAACCCCCTGAGTCCGTTCCGGAAAAAAGTACAAGCAGTAGCCGCCGCGCTCCAGGACCAGCCGAACGTTCCCGCCATCGCGGCGCAACTGCCGTTGATCGAAGCAATCCTCGACGACGCTGAGTGGGAGTCCGTCTCAGCGGAATGGCTGGAGGACATCAGGCTCAGGCTCCGCGAACTTGTCCACCTGATCGAGAAACGCAAGCGGAACGTCGTTTACACCAACTTCCTCGACGAACTCGGCGAGCTTGAAGAAATCGACCTCGCCGGGGCATCCAACGGCCACATCGACCTGGCCCGCTACCGCGAGAAGATCCGGCTGTACCTTGCCGATCACCAGGAGCATGCCACAATCCAGAGGCTCCGAAGAAACAAACAGCTGACCGCTTTGGACCTCTCCGAGCTGGAACGCATCCTGCTGGAAAGCGGCCTCGGCTCGCGGGAAGATCTGGAGCGGGCAGCCGATGACGGACTCGGGCTCTACGTCCGATCCTTGGTAGGCCTGGACCGCGACGCAGTAGAGGAAGCGCTGGCCGAGTTCGTTGCGGGTACAACGCTGACAGCCCAGCAACTCGACTTCCTTCAGGTCCTCACCAACCACCTTGTGGAGAACGGCAAGGTCAACCCCGCAGCGCTCTTCGATTCGCCGTACAACGAGCTCGCACCGTCGGGCCCGGACGTACTGTTCGGGGACGACAAAGTGGTCAAACTGTTCGGGATCCTCCGGTCGATCGAGGACCGCGCCCGCGTCAGTTAGTCGCTCCGCATTGACAGCAGCTGTGACCCCTGCCATATTTAAGACGTGAACCTGTCAGACAGCCGGACAGCAGGACAGCCTGCCGCCCTTCCGCTCGCACGGCTTAGTGCTGCCGAAGCTGTGTTCAACGCCATCCGGCAGGACATCGAGTCCGGACGGCTGGCAGTGGGCGCCAAACTGAGCTCGGAGGCTACGCTTGCACAGCAGTACGGGGTGAGCCGGTCAGTCATCCGGGAAGCGCTCCGCTCCTGCACGGCTTTGGGTCTCACCGTCACCAAAACCGGCAAGGGAACGTTCGTCGTCGCGAACAAAGTGGCCAACGATCTCACCCTGGGCCAGTACTCGGCCCGGGACCTGACCGAAGCCCGCCCGCACATCGAAGTTCCCGCGGCTGGACTTGCCGCAGAGCGCCGCAGCGACGAGGAGCTGGAAACTCTCCGCCACATCGTCGCCGCAATGGCCACTGAAACCGATCCCGAAGCCTGGGTAGCCCTGGATTCGAGCTTCCATGCAGCCATCGCCCGGGCCAGCGGCAACAAAGTCTTCGCCAGCGTGGTGGCGGATATCCGCGGCGCCCTGGCCCATCAGTCCGAAACGCTGAACATGGTGGCGGACCGGCAGCGCGCCTCGGACATCGAACACCAGGACATCCTGGCCGCCATCGCGGCTGGCTCGGCCGAGGACGCCCGCGCCGCCATGGCACACCACCTGCACGCCGTCGGCGTCGCCCTCGACTCCATCCTGAACAACTAGCCCCAGCCACCCCAGCCAAGGAATCCATGCTCTCCCCTGCACTTTCACCTGCCCTCAGCGCTGCCGCCCTCCCGCAGCACACGCCGTTGGTCACTGCCACCCGCGACGGACTGGTGGAGAGCGTCCACTATGGGTCGGCAATAGCCCTCGACGCTGACGGCACAACAGTGGCAGCTGCGGGTGAGCCCCTGGCTCCCTTTTATCCCAGGTCCTCGCTGAAGCCGCTCCAGGCCGTAGCCATGGTCCGCGCCGGCCTCGAGCTGCCGGCTAATCTGCTCGCCCTGGCCGGGGCAAGCCACTCGGGCGGCGCAAAGCACCGCCAGGGAGCCCTGCGCATCCTCGAACAGTACGGGCTGAGCGTCAGCGACTTCGAAAACAGCAGGGACCTCCCCTACGGTGCGGGTGAGCGGGAGGAGTGGCTGCGCAACGGGGGCCGATCCACGCAGCTCACCCAGAACTGCTCCGGCAAGCATGCCGCGATGGTTGCCACCTGCACCATCAATGGCTGGCCGGTCAAAGGTTACCTGGACCCCTCCCACCCGCTGCAGCAGTTGGTTGCCAAGACCGTCCTGGACCTGACGAACGAGGGACCACTCGCCGTCAGTACTGACGGCTGCGGCACCCCGCTGTTTGCCCTCACGCTGCAGGGCATGGCCCGGGCCTTCGGAGTCGTCGCCCGCGCCGCCGCGGACAACGACGGCAGTGCGGAAGCCGCCGTCGGCCTCGCCATGCAGCAGCATCCGGACATGGTGGCCGGGGAAGGCCGCGACGTCACCGAACTGATGCGCCTGCTCCCGGGCTCAGTGGCCAAGGACGGCTTCGAAGGCGTGCAGCTGGTGGGTCTTGCTGATGGCCGCGCCGTTGCCGTAAAGATTTCCGACGGCGGCGACCGTGCCCGGATGCCGGCCACAGTCAAACTCCTCGAGGCGCTGGGCGTGGACACCGCGCCGCTCTCTTCAATCGCGACCGCACCCGTTCTTGGCGGCGGCCACCAGGTGGGCCTGCTGCAGGCTGCCGACTTCCTGCCCGAATCATCAATGTCCATACCCGTCAACGAAGCCCTGTAAGGACCCCATGACCACGATCAACACCGCCGCGCCTGTCCGGTCGGAACACGACCTGCTCGGAGACCGCGACGTCCCCGCGGACGCCTACTGGGGCGTGCACACCCTCCGGGCTGTGGAAAACTTCCCCATTACCGGCCAGAAGCTGTCCTCCAACATGCACCTGGTCCGGGGCCTCGCGGCAGTAAAACTTGCAGCGGCCCGCACCAACCGGGAGCTCGGGCTGCTGGACGCCGAACGCTCGGATGCCATCGAGCAGGCGTGCCAGGACATCCTGGACGGCCGGCTTGCGGACCAGTTCGTGGTGGACGTCATCCAGGGCGGCGCCGGAACGTCGTCCAACATGAACGCCAACGAGGTCATCGCCAACCGTGCGCTGGAGATCCTGGGCCACCCCAAGGGCGACTACGCCCGCCTGCACCCCAACGACCACGTGAACCTGTCCCAGTCCACGAATGACGTCTACCCCACGGCCGTAAAGCTGGGCACCATCTTCGCTGCCCGGGAGCTGCTGGACGCCCTGGCCGAACTCGAGGAAGCCTGCGCGTCAAAGGCGCTGGAGTTCCGCACGGTGGTCAAGATGGGCCGCACCCAGCTGCAGGACGCCGTGCCCATGACCCTGGGCCAGGAATTCGGCACCTACGCCATCACCATCGGCGAGGACCGGCTCCGTCTTGCCGAAGCCGACCTCCTGATCCACGAAATCAACCTCGGCGCCACAGCCATCGGCACGAGCCTGAACGCACCCCTGGGCTATGCCGAGGCGGCCTGCCGGCACCTCGCCGAGGTCACCGGCCTCCCGCTGGTCACCGCCCCGGACCTCATCGAAGCCACCCAGGATGTGGGCGCCTTCGTCCACCTCTCGGGAGTGCTGAAGCGCGTGGCCGTGAAACTCTCCAAGATCTGCAACGACCTCCGCCTGCTCTCCTCCGGCCCGCGCGCCG
The DNA here is from genome assembly GCF_054792695.1 of Arthrobacter sp. Z1-9. Lineage (NCBI taxonomy): Bacteria > Bacillati > Actinomycetota > Actinomycetes > Micrococcales > Micrococcaceae > Arthrobacter > Arthrobacter sp. Z1-9. The sequence continues at coordinate 4,132,514 of NZ_CP096456.1, forward strand.
GTTTTGGCGAGATCAACCTGCCGGCCGTGCAGTCCGGTTCCTCCATCATGCCCGGCAAGATCAACCCGGTGATCCCGGAAGTGGTCTCCCAGGTGGCCTACGAAGTGATCGGCAACGACGTCACCATCACCATGGCCGCCGAAGCCGGGCAGCTCCAGCTCAACGCTTTCGAACCAGTCATCGTCCACAGCCTCCACAAGAGCATTTCCCACCTGGAAGCCGCGTGCCGCACCCTCACGGCCCGCTGCATCCGGGGCATCACCGCCAACACGGATCATCTCCGCCGCACGGTGGAGCAGTCCATCGGCCTGGTCACAGCCCTGAATCCCCACCTGGGCTACGCCACCGCCACCGCCATCGCGCAGGAGGCACTCGCCACCGGCAAGGGCGTGGCGGAGCTCGTCCTCGAACACGGACTCCTCACCAGCACCCAACTGCAGGAACTCCTCAGCCCCGAACGCCTTGCCAACCTGAGCAAGTAATCCCCAATCATGCCAACGGATATCCCAAGGACAACCCCATGACGAATCCCCCGCTCCCAGACCACGTGATCGACGGCGGTCATGCCCATGCCTCCGAATCGGCGCTCCATGCCGAGGACAAGGGCTACCACAAGAACCTCAAGCCGCGGCAGATTCAGATGATCGCCATCGGCGGTGCGATCGGCACCGGCCTGTTCCTGGGGGCCGGCGGCCGGCTCAACGCCGCGGGCCCGTCCCTGGTCATCGCCTACGCCGTGTGCGGGTTCTTCGCGTTCCTGATCCTGCGCGCCCTGGGCGAACTGGTCCTCCACCGCCCCTCATCGGGGTCGTTCGTCTCCTACGCCCGGGAATTCTTCGGCGAAAAAGCCGCGTTCGTTTCCGGCTGGTTCTACTGGATCAACTGGGCCACGACCACCATCGTGGACATCACCGCCGCGGCCCTGTACATGAACTTCTTCGGCAACTACATCCCCTGGATGGCAGCGGTTCCGCAATGGGCTTGGGCACTGATCGCCCTGGTCGTGGTCCTGGCGCTGAACCTTGTCTCCGTGAAGGTCTTCGGCGAAATGGAATTCTGGTTCGCCCTGATCAAGGTCGCCGCCCTGGTCATCTTCCTCATCGTCGGCACCTACTTCGTCATCTTCGGCACCCCCGTGGACGGCCAACAGGTCGGCCTGAGCCTCCTTTCGGACAACGGCGGCGTCTTCCCCAACGGCCTGCTGCCCATGATCATCCTCATGCAGGGCGTCCTGTTCGCCTACGCCTCCATCGAACTGGTCGGTACCGCCGCGGGTGAAACCGAAAACCCCGAAAAGATCATGCCCAAGGCCATCAACTCCGTGGTCTTCCGCATCGCGGTGTTCTACGTCGGCTCCGTGATCCTCCTGGCCCTGCTGCTGCCCTACACCTCCTACGAAAAAGGCGTCAGCCCCTTCGTGACGTTCTTCGGCTCCATCGGCATCCAGGGCGTGGACGTCATCATGAACCTCGTGGTTCTCACCGCCGCCCTGTCCTCCCTCAACGCCGGGCTGTACTCCACCGGCCGGATCCTGCGCTCCATGTCCGTCAACGGCTCCGCGCCCAAATTCGCCTCCCGCATGAACAAAGCAGGCGTCCCCTACGGCGGCATCGCCATCACCGCCGGCGTGTCCCTCCTGGGCGTCCCGCTGAACTACCTCGTCCCGGCGCAGGCCTTCGAAATCGTCCTGAACGTCGCCTCTGTCGGCATCATCATGACTTGGGCCACCATCGTCCTGTGCCAGATCCAGCTCCACCGCTGGGCGAACAAGGGCTGGCTGGAGCGCCCGTCCTTCCGCATGTTCGGCGCCCCCTACACCGGCTACCTCTCCCTGCTGTTCCTGGCGGGCGTGCTCATCATGGTCTTCATCGAATCCCCCCTCACCATGCTCGTCACCGCCATCGCCTCGGTCCTGATGGTCCTCGGCTGGTACGCCTGCCGCCAACGCATCCGCGAGATCGCCGAAACCCGCGAAGGCTTCACCGGAATCTCCCCCGTCATCGCCAACCCACCGGCGGAGACGTTCAAGAAGTAGTACCTCTTCACAGCGCCCGACGGCGGCACCCCAGGTTCTTGAGCTACAGAACCTGGGGTGCCGCCGTCGGTGCTTTACCAGTGATACTTACGGTAATTACGGCGAGGACTTCACCACCAACGCCGACCCTCCGCCGCGACGCGTCGGTTCGGCGGCCGCGACTGTCCTTCCGTCGGAGCGGAATTCGATGGCCGTGGCTGCGCCGAGCTCGGCAACGGAGGTGAAGGCCGGGTGCCCGTACTCCATCAACTGCTTTTCGTTGGCCGCGATGAACGCCGGTTCAGCCTGCGGTGTTGCCGAATTGCGCTGCGACGCGCGGGGTGCCGCGAGCGCCTCCGAGATGCTCATGCCGAGGTCGATCCTGTTAATAAGTGTCTGCAGGACAGTAGTGATGATGGTTGCGCCACCAGGTGAACCGAGTGCCAGGAAGGGTTCACCATCCTTGAGGACGATGGTCGGCGACATGGACGAGCGTGGGCGCTTGCCGGGCTCTATCCGGTTCGGGTCGGTTTCGCTGTATACCGGCGAGAAGTCCGTCAGCTCATTGTTCAGGATGAAGCCGCGGCCCGGGACCACAATGCCGGATCCGCCGGTCTGCTCGATGGTGAGGGTGTACTCCACCACGTTGCCCCACTTGTCGGAGACTGTGAGGTTGGTGGTGTTCACGTTCTCCGTGTCTGACGTGCCTGAAAGTGCTGCCGGCTCAGCAGGGCAGGCGCCGTTGTAAGAGTTCACGTCTCCTGCAGGCACCGGCTTCGGCGCAGCCTCTGCCGGGTCAATTTCACAGGCCCGTTCCTTGCCGAAGACCGGGTCCAACAATTCTTCGGTGGGAACGTCAACAAATGCCGGATCGCCCACGTACTTGCCGCGATCCGCGAATGCGAGCGCGCTTGCCTCAAGGTAATGATGGAGGACCTTGGGCTGGTCCTCCTGCAGAGACGGCAGGTCAAACACTTCAAGGATGTTCAGCGCCTCGCCGACAGTCGTCCCGCCACTGCTGGAGGGTGCCATGCCGTAGACGTCGTAGCCGCGGTAGTCCACGTGCGTTGGATACTGGTCCAAAGCCTCGTAATCATCCAGGTCTTCAGTGGTCATGACGCCGGCAGGCCCGGGCAGGGTGTTGGGATCCGGATTGGTGGGCGCGTTCCGGACAGTGGACACGATCTCCTCAGCCATCTCGCCCTCATAGAAGACGTCCGTTCCCTCTTCACCCAGCATCCGGTAGGCGTCCGCCAGATCCGGGTTCCGGAGGGTGGACCCCACGGCGGGTGCGTCATTGTCGGGTCCAGGCAGGAAAAGTTCCCTGGTTGCCTCGAACGGCAGGAAGCGGTCCCTGTTCTCCAGGGTTTGCTGGCGGAACGTCTCGTCCACCACGAACCCCTCCGTCGCCACGTCGATAGCGGGCCGCAGGACTTCGGCCAGGCTGAAGGTCCCCCACCGATCGAGTGCCCGCTCCCACGTGGCCGGGGTACCGGGTACCCCTACCGAGATTCCGCTGGTTGCCTGCTTGGTGAACGGATAGGCCTCGGTGGTGCCGGGCTTAACGAAAGCGTCCCTCGGCATGGCCGCGGGGGCAGTCTCGCGGCCGTCAATGGTCTTCACTTTCTCCGTTTCGGCGTCGTAGTACACGAAGTAGCCACCGCCGCCGATGCCGGCGCTGTAGGGTTCGGTCACGCCGAGGGTGGCTGCCGCGGCGACAGCGGCGTCCACTGCGTTGCCCCCCTTGCGAAGGACTTCGATGGCCGCCGCGGAGGCGTCGAGGTCAACAGTACTGACAGCTCCGCCATACCCCTTGGCGGTAGGGGTCTTTTCGAAGTCGTCGGCCTCCCACGCGTGGACAGATGCCGGGCTTGCCAATACTCCAGTCGTCACGCTCATCGCCAGCGCCGCCGTTGTGGCAGCTACCCGGCGTCCCAGATGTGGCATGGGTTGCTCCTGAATGGGTTTAGTGAGATGGCTCACACGCTACTCCTCGCGTCGTATACTCTCAACGGCTGCGCCTACCCTGCTGCATGCCTTCGGAGCCGGCGTTCCGTGGTGGTACACGCCCGCCCTCTTGACCTGCGCCGGGTGCGGGTCTAACCTCAGCGCCATCCTGACGTTTCAAAGCTTGCGGGGGAGCATCGGCAAGGCGCGTTTACTGCCTGTCCTGGTCCCTCAGCTGCCACGGGACGCGTTCAGGCATACCGGTCAAGGAGGACCGTGATGAGCAATCAGGAAGCAAAAATTGTTGTTGGCGTGGATGGCTCCGATTCCTCGGTGCTGGCCCTTCGTTTGGCGGCCCGGCTGGCGCCGGCACTCGACGCGCGCATCCATGCTGTGGCCTGCTGGGATTTCCCGAAGATCTATGCCGGCTACGTTCCGCCCGATTTCGACGCCTTCGAAGCAGCCGCACGGCAGACCTTGACCGAGGCCCTGGGCAAAGCGTTCGGGCCGGAAGCGCCTGTTGAGGTCAGCCAGGAGACGCTCCGCGGCCCCGCGCCGGCCAAACTGGTCGAAGTCGGCGCTGACGCAGCACTCCTGGTGGTGGGCCGCCGCGGGCACGGCGGTTTCGCCGGTATGCACCTTGGGTCGGTGAGTTCGGCATGCGTTTCGCACGCCGCCTGCCCGGTCCTGGTGGTGCATGTCGACAGCACCCCCCGCCCCCACCATCTTTGGAGAGGTTCCAAGGATAAGAGGGCCGCGAAGCTCTAGCCCCGGACCTCCTTGGCGTAACGCAACGCCCTGCAACTCCCGGCCGGGCGCTGATCCCCTATGCTCAGCAGAGTGCCCCTTGGCGCAGGCGCCCGCAGGGGTGGCGTTATCTGAGCAGTTCAACGACGAACCATCCGGGAGACAGTATGACCAACTGGCGGATCAGGGACTTCCACTCAGCTGACCTGGACGGAATCCTGCATCTCTGGGAAACCCTCAAGTCCCATAATGTCGAACCCGTCTACGCACTGTCCGAAGTCCTCGCATCGTGCGAAAAGGACCACGCCGTGGTGGCGGTGCAGGGAGAGCAGGTGGTGGGTGCCGCCGTCGGACGCGCCGCCCACGACCAGGGCTGGATCGTTTTCCTGGCCACGCTGCCCGAATACCGCGGCCGCGGGATCGGCACCTCACTGCTGGCCGCCGTCGAAAACCGGATGGCCCCGCACGGGCTGAACAAGCTCTCGGCACTTATGCCGGAGTCGGAAACCAGGGTGGAGGCGTTCCTGGGCCGCGGCTTCGCACTGAAAAAGAACCTGCGCTACTTCGAGCGGACCATTCCCGTCCAGCGCCAGGAACTCGGCGCCCTGGGCCAGCTGGGCGGGCGCGTCCTGGCCCGCGACCTGTGGGAAAACGTGGCCGGCATGCGCAAGGAAAAGGAACTGCTGGAACGCCGCCTGGTCCTCCCCTTGGCCGAGGCCGACCTCGCCGATGAATTCGGTGTCGTTCCGCCCCGTGCCGTGGTGCTCTTCGGCCCGCCAGGTACCGGTAAAACCACCTTCGCCAAAGCCATCGCCTCCCGCCTGGAGTGGCCCTTCGTAGAGGTCTTTCCCTCCCGGCTCGCCGCTGACCCGCAAGGCCTGGCCGGGGCGTTGCGCGAGACCTTCCTGGAAATCGCCGAACTGGAGCACGCGGTAGTGTTCATCGACGAGGTGGAGGAGATCGCCTCCCAGCGCTCGGGCGAGCCGCCGTCGCCGCTGCAGGGCGTCACCAACGAGCTGCTCAAGATCATCCCGGCCTTCCGCGAACAGCCCGGCCGCCTGCTGGTGTGCGCCACGAACTTCATCCGGGCCCTGGACTCCGCCTTCCTGCGGCACGGCCGGTTCGACTACGTCATTCCCATCGGCCTTCCCGACCGGCAGGCCCGCGAAGCCATGTGGCAGCGCTTTATCCCCGCCCCGGTGGTGGACGACGTGGACGTGGAACTGCTGGTGGAAAAAACCCAGGGCTTCTCCCCCGCGGACATCGAGTACGCCGCCCGCAGCGCCTCCCAGCGCGCCCTTGAGAAGGCGGTGTACGACGACGGCGGGCTCGCTTCCGGCGGCGCACATTCCGTCCGGGAGGCAGTGCGGAAGGGGCCCTCCACCCAGGACTACCTTGACGCCATTGGTGATACCCGCACCACCGTCAGCGCCGAAGTGCACCAGGACTTCCTCGAGGACATCGACGCCCTGGGCCGGGTGTAAGGCAGTAACGTTTGAGGCATGTCCTCCAACCCCCTCCGGCATGCCATGGCGCGCATGGGCGGCCGCGATCCACATGAAAAGCACCGCGCCGCAACGCCGCTTGAACTCTTTTTCGACCTGACGTTCGTGATCGCCTTTGGGGTGGCGGGGAGCCAGTTTGCCCACGAAATCGCCGAAGCGCACTTCGTCGCCGGCCTGATGGGGTTCTCCTTCGCGATGTTCGCGGTCATCTGGGCATGGATCAACTTCACATGGTTCGCCAGCGCCTACGACACCGATGACTGGATCTTCCGCGTGGTCACGATGATCCAGATCGTTGGCGTCCTGATACTTGCCATGGGTATCGAGCCCATGTTCCATTCCCTGGTGGAGGGAAAGCATGTAGACACCGCGGTGATCGTGGGCGGCTACGTGATCATGCGGCTGGCACTGGTTGCGCAATGGCTTCGGGCAGCCAGGCAGGACCCGGCCCGCCGCGAGACGTGCCTGCGCTACGCCAAATACCTTGCCCTGGTGCAGCTCGGTTGGATCGCGGTGCTGATCATTGAGGCGGACGTTCCCACTACTTTCTACATGATTGTCCCCTTGATCGTCCTGGAAATGGCCACCCCGTACGCCGCGGAGCGCAATGCCCGGACCCCGTGGCACGCCCACCACATTGCCGAGCGGTACGGGCTGCTGGCCATCATCGCCCTGGGTGAATGCCTCATCGGCGCGATCGAGACGCTCCGCGCCATCGTGGCCAACCACGGCTGGAGCGTGGACGCCGCGCTGGTTGGCTTTGGCGGTACAGCCCTGGCTTTCGGTATGTGGTGGATTTATTTCATGCTTCCCGCCGGACGCGCGCTGCATCTGCGGCGTCACCGGTCATTCCTGTTCGGCTACGGCCACATCCCCATTTTCGCCGCGATTGCCGCCACCGGCGCCGGGCTGCACGTGGCGGCCTACTTCATCGACCACGAGGCACACATCAGCGGCGCAGTTGCGGTCGCCAGCATCGCGGTTCCGGTGGCACTGTTCAAGGGTTCGCTGACGTGGCTGTACAGCGTGATGGTGGGCGCGGACCGTACAGTCATCACCGTGGCGGCAGGCGTACTGGCGGCGCTGGCCGCATCAGTCGGCATGGCGGCGGCAGGAGTTTCGGTTCCGATATGCCTGCTGGTGATCGTGCTGGCGCTCGGCATGTCGATCGTCATTGATGAGCGCCGCGGTTCCGACCGGCTGCATCACGCCCTGGAAAAGCTCGAGACTACTGCTCCCCGCCAGTCCTAGCGTCCGGCGCCGCCCCGCCGGCGGCATCCGGCTCCCCGTAGGACAGGTTTTCGTAGTCAGTGGTGTCTTGCTCGTCCAGCTGGTTGTCCAGCTCCTCCAGCAGCCACGGATTCACCCGGGCGAGGATCTTCCGGACCTCCTCCACCTCGACGGCGGCGTACAGGACGGGACGGGCATCGCGGTACTTGGTGACAGGAGGCTTGTCCGGCCATTTTTCCGCCAACGCCCGGACCCTCTCGGGCAGTGAATTGTGGGCGTTATCGGCAATCTTGACCAATGCAGCGTCGTGGTCCTCGGCGATTTCGCGGATCCCCGCCTGGTAGTCGTCCGGGTTCTCGTGCAGCCGGCTGGTGACGCGTTCGATGATTTCGACGGCCCGCTCGGAGACGCCCATGTCCAGCAGCGCCTGGCGGGTTATGGGCGTGTCTTCGGCAATATCGTGCAGGTAGCCGGCGATCCGGATGTCGTCGTCGAAATCGGCGAGGGCGTCGCCAACGGCGAGGACATGTTCCCGGTACGGGCGCTTCAGCTTGTCCTTCTGCCGGTTGTGGGCCACTTCGGCGAGGACCTTTGCGGTCTCAACCGTGAATCTGGGCGCCGGGCTCTGCTCCGCGGCATGCTGGTCTGACATGTCCTAAGCGTAGGCCGAAGCGGTTGCTTAGGTTCAACCGACTGCGGGCGTTCCGCGCGGCTACTGCTTGCCGTACTTCCGGTGGACTGCCTGCTTGCTGACTCCCAGGCACAGCGCGATTGCTTCCCAGGACAATCCGGCCTGCCGTGCGCTCCGTACGAGCGAGGATTCCGTTCGGCTCACTTCCTTCTGCAGCTCAGCGACGGCGTGCAGCGCCTCTGCCGGCCCCATTCCATCCATTGATCCCACAAGGGTCTTCATGCGGTCCACCTCCATAGCGTCAACATTAGTTGACACTGTGGAGGTGTGTCAACGTTTGTTGACGAGGGGTCGCTGCCAGCGTCCCGACGGGGAGGCCGTGGATCAGCGCCCGGAAGTCAACATCCCTCTCCACACCCACGGTTCCCGCGGCAGGGTGGACGGGTCGAAGGCCGCCAGGGCCTTCTCAAGTGGACCCGAGGGCAGTCCCAGGGACTCCAGCAGCCGGTCCCGAACAGCAGCGGCAGAACTGCCCGCATCTGCCAGATCCCGCAGGGCCACCGCGCCATCGCGCTTTGCCAGCCGGGCGCCGTCGGCGTTCACTACCAAGGGAACATGCGCATATTCCGGAACTGGAATATGCAGCAGTGAGGCGAGGAATGCCTGCCGCGGCGTGGACGGAAGGAGATCGTCTCCGCGGACCACTTGATCGACGCCCTGCTCTGCGTCGTCCACCACCACGGCCAGGTTATAGGCGGTCACACCATCGTTGCGCCGCAGCACGAAGTCGTCCACCACGCCGGTATAGGGGCCGTGGAGCAGGTCGTGGACACTGTATTGCGCGACGCCGGCGCGCAGCCGGATGGCAGCGGGCCGCGTGGAGCGCCTAAACTCCAGCTCGGCGGGATCGAGGCGGCGGCAGGTCCCTGGATAAGCACCCTGCGGCGCATGGGGCGCGGACGGGGCTTCCTGGATTTCACGCCGGGTGCAGAAGCACTCGTAGGTCAGTCCGGCAGCCTCCAACCGGGAGATAGCGGCGGCGTAAAGATGGCCGCGCGCCGTCTGGCGGACCACCGCGCCGTCCCAGGCAACACCGATGGCCGCCAGGTCCCGCAACTGCGCAGCTTCAGCTCCGGCCCGTGCGCGGTCCAGGTCCTCCACGCGGAGCAGGAACTTCCGGCCTGTGGACCGGGCGAACAGCCAGGCAAGGAGTGCAGTCCGAAGATTCCCTACATGGAGCTCGCCGGAGGGACTGGGGGCAAAGCGGCCTGCGGAGGTCATGGGTCAACCCTATGCGGGAAGGCTAAGGGCGAAGGGACAACACAAGAGCCCCTCAGCTACCGGCGCCGGTAATCCGACGTTCGGTAGCTCAGGGGCTCTTGCCGTGTTTGCAGAATGACCGTGGTGTGAACAAGTGTCAATCAGCGGCGGCCTCCTTGCGGGAAGCGGTGTCCAGTTTCCGGGTGGTGTGCCGGGAGCCTGTAAGCCTGAGGGAATCAGCGGTAGCTTGTGCCTTCGTTGCCACTATTTGAGCACAAAAGAGGCGGGGATCACCAACAGGCGCTGTTTCCATTGATCACTTTGACCAACGGCCCGCGCCCGACGGGGGTCAGATTGATCGATATGCTTCCACTCTGCCAGGCGGCCTATCCCACCGGCGCGGGAGCGGGGGCAGCGGGGGGCTGCTCAGCCTTGGCCCGCCGTTTCCCAAACCGCAGGTACAGGGATGGCAGGATGAAAAGGTTGAGGAGCGTTGAGGACACCAGTCCGCCGACGATGACTACAGCCATGGGATGTTCGATTTCATGGCCGGGGATAGTGCCCATCATGATCAGCGGCACCAACGCCAGCCCGGTGGCGAGCGTCGTCATCAGGATGGGCGAGAGCCGTTCCCCCGCGCCCCGCAGCACCAGTTCGGGCCCGAACTTTTCATTTTCGTATTTTTCAAGGTGCTGGCAATGGCTGATGAGGAGGATGCCGTTGCGCGCCGCGATGCCCATAACTGTCAGGAACCCTACGATCGAGCCGAGCGAGAGAACGCCGCCGCTCAGGTAGGCCGCGAACATTCCGCCGACGAGTGCAACAGGGAGTGTAAACATGATCAACGCAGCCAACCGCCAGCTGCCAAATGATGCCTGGAGCAGCAGGAAAATGACCAGGAGAGCAACCGCGGCAAAGGTCAGGAGCTGCCGGGTGGCGGCTTCGCGTTCCGCGAACTCCCCAAGGACCTCGGCGTGGTAGCCGGCGGGGAATTCCACCTCGGCGAGCTCTTCCTGTAGTTTCGTCACCAAGGTACCCAGCTCACCATCCGATGCTGCATTGGCACTGATGTCGATCCTGCGTGAATTGTTGTTCCGGTCAATAACGCCCGGAGTTGCGTTAACCCTTACGTCCGCCACCTCGGCGAGCCGGACCGGCACTCCGGATGGAGTATCGATGGGCAGGTTGCCGATACTGGTTACGTCTGAACGGGTCTCCGGGGAACTCCAGATGCGGACGTCGAAGACCTTGCCTTCCCGCCACAGGTCGCCCACTTCCTCGCTGGCCACCATCGCTGCCGCAGCCCGCCGGACGTCGCCGGGCTTGACGCCGTGACGCTTTGCCGCTTCGAGGTTGACCTCGACGTCCACCTGCGGAATATCCACCTGCAGCGATACGTGCTCCTCGACGGCCTCGTCTATGCCTCCCATCACCTCCTCGACTTCCTTGGCCAGCTCGCGCAAAGTTTCCAGGTCATCGCCGTAAACCCGGACTACAACCGCGTCGCCTTCGCCGGTGAGGACCTCACGGATCCGCTCCTTCAAGTAGGTCTGTACGTCGCGGTGGATCCCTGGATATCCGTCCACTACTTCCTGCACGGCGGCCAGGGTCTTGTCGTAGTCGGCCGAGGGATCCACGCTGATCCAGTTCTCACCGAAGTTCACCCCCACCACTTCATCTGCCGCCAGTGCCTGCCCGATGTGGGCGCCGCAATTAAGGACTCCCTCTACCGCCAGCAACTCCCTGCAGGCCCGTTCGCTGATGCGGACCTCCTCGGCCAAGGACGTGCCCGGTTGGGTCACCCAGTGCATGAGGAAGTCGCGTTCCTTGAACGAAGGCAACAGTGCCTGGCCCAGCAACGGGGCCACCAGGACGCCGGAGAGAGTCAGGGCGGTAAAAGCGAGGTAGCCGGGCCCTGGGCGCCGGATAACCCGGGCCATGAGCTTGTGGTAGCCGCGCTTGAGGACCCGGACCAATGGCGGGTCCCGCGGATCCAGCGGAGCCTTGCGCAGGAAGATGAGCGCAAGGGCTGGAGTGACCGTGAGCGCCACCAGCATGGAGGCGAAAACTGCCAGCGTATAAGCGCTGGCCAGTGGACGGAAGAAAGCCCCGGTTAGTCCTTCGAGGAAGAAGATGGGTACCGCGGCCACCACAATGATGAGGGTGGCGTACACGATTGGTCCGCGGACCTCCATGGAAGCCTCCAGCACAACGGATGCCGTGGACCGGCCGCTTCCGCTTTCCCGATGCTGCCTCAACCGTCGAATGATGTTTTCAATATCGATGATGGCGTCATCCACCACAACGCCCACGGCGATGACCAGCCCGGCCAGCACCATGGTGTTCACCGTGCTGCCGGTCATCATGATGACCACGCCTGCGGTGATGAGGGACAAGGGGATGGCGATCAGGCTGATGAGGGCCGTCCGCCACTGGAAAAGGAAGGCTCCCAGCACCATCATGACCAGCACGATGCCCAGCAGCAGAGCCAGGCTCAGGTTTTCCAGCGACTGTTCGATGAAGGTGGCCGGCCTGAAAATGGCGGTGTCGACGTCGATTCCCGACAACGCCGGAGCCATCTGCGCCAGCGCCTCCTCCACTCCCCTGGTCACTTCGAGGGTGTTGCCCCACGGCAGTTTCTCCACGATAAGCATCAGGCCTTCGCCGTCGTTGATGACGGCGTCACCGATCAGGGGGTTATGGTCCATCACGACGTCGGCCACGTCGCCCAGGCGCAGGGGGTTCCCGTCGCGTTCCTGGATAGTGATCTTGGCGAGATCCTCAGGGGTTTTGATGGGCAGGACGTGTGAAATGCCGACGCGCTGGTTCGGAGTTTCAACAACGCCGCCGGTACCTACCATGTTGCCGGATGAGTGTTTGAGCAGTCCGGCGTGCATGGCGTCATTGGTGGTTGACATCACCTGTTCCAGGGAAACCTTTTCGGCCAGCAGCCGGTCAGGCTTAACGCGCACCTGGAGCGTTTCCTTCCGTTCACCCCAGATGGCAACGTTGGCCACCCCCGGAACGGAGAGCAGGTGTGCCCGCAGCTTGTAGTGGGTCAACATGGACATTTCGATCAGGCTCAGCTCGTCCGAGGACAAGCCGATTTTCATGACCCGGCTCGTGGAGGACAAGGGCTGCAGCATCACCGGTGGCGTGGCCCAGCTGGGCAGCGTCGGCGTGACCGTTGCGACTCTTTCCGAAACCAGCTGCCGCGCCTTCAGCAGATCAGTACCGGGATCGAAAATCATCAGAACTGAGGACAGCTGGGAAACCGACTTTGACCTCAGCTCGTCCAGCCCCTCCAAGCCGTTGAGCGCGTCCTCAAGCGGAACCGTGACCAGCTCCTCCACTTCCGCGGCGGTCAGGCCCAGGGCGGCGGTCTGGATTTCCACCCGGGGCGGTGCGAACTCGGGAAACACGTCCACCGAAGCTGAACTGATCTGGACGGCACCAACCATCATGATTCCGACGGCGAGCGCTACCACCACCGAGCGGAACTTGAGACTGAAAGCGATGAGCTTGCGCATAGCTGGTCAGTGCGCCGTATCCAGTTCAGCACCGAGGAGTTCGGCTGCCCCTACCGTTACGATCCTGGTGCCAGGCTGGGGCCCGCTGGCCAACTTCACGGCGGGAGCCTCGATCCGTTCAACCGCCACGGGTGCCCGGACGAACACCAGCGGCTCCGGGTTGGTGTAGACCCAGGTGCCGCCAGTGGCGTCATAGATCAGGGCCGAGTAGGGAACCTGGAGTTTACCCTCGACGGTTTCCACCGAGCCTGTAGCCACCCCCAGCCGTTCTGCAGCTTTCTCCGTCAAGGTGATGCGGCTGACTTCCTGCCCTTCAACCTCTTCAAGGGTGGCCGCTTCCAGGCCGGTTGCGGCCGGTGCCGCCTCAGGCACTTCCCCGCATGCGGCCACAGAGCCACAGACCAGGCAAGCCATAACCATGGCCCCGGACAGATGGCGCTTCCAAGGCACTTTCGCAGTCGTCATGATACTTCCGTTCTTGCAGGGAGCCCCGCGGCGTCGGTGGGGCCTTGTGGCTTCAGGGGATCCTCCGGGGCGCCAGTGCCAAACAGGATCAGGAGGGTTGGCAGGACAAACAGAACAAGCAGGGCGTGTGTCACCAAGCCACCCCATATCACGGCGGCCAGGGGCAGGATGGTTTCCCTGCCAACCACTCCCCCCAGTACCACCAGCGGGATCAGGAATGCAGCGCTGATAACCGCAGCAATCACAAGCGGGACCACGCGTTCCTGGGTTGCCTGCAAAATTGAGGAGCGCGAACCACCCTGTTGGGGGGTTTCCTCCCGCGCCTCAACAGTTGCCGCAGTGTTGGCAGCGCCCGGCGATTGGGCGCGCCGGACCAGCAGGATGGAGTCACGCACAGCCATGGCCAACAGCGCCGCGAAGGCAAGGAGAGTCACCTGGGATCCGATCCCGCCTGTGACGAATGCGCCCAAGACACCGCCTGCCAGGGCGAGGGGCAGCGCAAGGAATACAACCAGTGCCACGCGCCAGCTTCCCAGCGCGGTCTGGAGGAGGACCAGGACACCGATCAGGGCTGCCCCGGCGACGGCCAGGACCAGTTGGATGGTGTCCTGCCGCTCCGAGTATTGGGACGGCACCTGTGCGTGATACTCCATGGGGAAATCAAGGTTCGCCAGCTTGGCGTTGACATCTGACGTGATGTCCCCGGTGGACCTGCCGTCCACCTGGGCTACTACGTCGATGTGGCGGGAGGTATCGATGTGGGTGATGACCGATTCGTTGGGCGCAATGCGGACATCCGCCAGCTCCCCGAGCCGCACATGGCCACCGCCAGGCTTGTCAATGAGCAACTCCTGAACGCTGGTGAGGCTCGAGTTAGTCGCCGGAGTTCCCTTCACCACCACTTGGAAGACCTTCTGCTGCTCGAAAAGGAAGCCGACGTCCACACCCTGCAGCAAGGTGGCTGCTGCACGCCGCACATCACCTGGTTTGACGCCAGCTTGCTGTGCCTTGTCCAGATTAACCTCGATCTCGGCGATGGGCTGGAGCTGGGGAAGGGACAACTGCGGGTCAACCAGGCCAGGCGTGGTGGACATCATCTCCCTAACGTCTTCCGCCGTTTCCCGCAGGACCTGGGGATCGACCCCGAAGACCCTGACCGAGAACTCATGTTCTGACCGGCTGCGTTCCGCATCGAGCCGGTTCTGACCATATGTGACGACGCTGCCGCTGATCCCTGGGTAACCTGCCGCAACTTCCTGCACAGCCTCGGCCACATTCAAGTAGTCGGCGTCCGCCTCCATGGTTACCCAAAGTTCCCCTGAATTTGCCCCAACTACCCGGTCGGAGGTGATGGCACGGCCCACGTGCCCCCCTACATTGGCGACTCCCGGGATGTTCTTCAGTTCTTTGGTGGCAAGTGCGGATATCCGGCTCATTTCGGTGTTCGACGTCCCAGCCATCCCGTCCCACTGCACCAGCAGGATCCGGTCCTGAAGTGCAGTTACCGAGGGCTGCCCGGCAGCCAGGAGCGGAACTCCCGCTACCGCAGCTACCACGAGCAGAGCACCTGCCGCCAACACCCACCGGGATTTTGCGGCGCTCCGTTCGAATGCTGTCCGGATACCTGTCGTGATTTTGCCCGGGAGCTGCGGCGAGCGCTCCTCGCTCCCCATGAAGGTGAGGGCCAATGCCGGGGTGAGGAGCCATGCAACGACCAGGGCGACCGCGAGCGCCAGCAGGAAGGACAGGACCAAGGGAACAAAAAGGGCCCGGTTCAACCCTGTCAGGAACAGCACGGGCAGCAGGACGAGCGCCATGGTAAGTCCGGCGAAGATGATGGCATTGCGGGTCTGCTGGAGGGCGGCAGTAATGAGTGCCATCCGAGGCTCCGTCTTCACCTCTGCCTCCGCCGGGCCGCCGTCCATGCTCCCGCCGTCCGCGGCGTCAGTGGACGTTGCAGCCGCGGCCCGCCCGCCCGTACCCGGGGCGGAAAGCTCCCGCCGCCGGCGTAGCCCGTTCAGGTCAGCCACGAGGTCGGTCACAACCACGACTAGAGCCAGAATCAGCCCGGCGAAGACCATGACGTTCAGCCCGATTCCGAGCACGAACAGCAAGAGCAAAGCTGCCGCCGCGGATACTGTCAGGACAATCAGACCCACAAGGGCCATCCGCCAGGACTTGAAGAAGAGCCCCAGGAGGAGGGCCGCCAGCAACAGGCCGACGATGAAGCCCGTACCCAGGTTCTGCACCGCGGACTCAAGGAAAGTTGCAGGCCGATAGACGCTGGTGTCGACATTGATTCCCGAAAGGCCAGGCTTCAAGTCATCCAACGCCGCTTCGATCGCTGCGGTGATTTCAGCCGTGTTGGCCTCAGGAAACTTTTCGATGACCAGCATGAGGGCGGGGTCCTCATCCACCACTGCGTCACCGATGAGCGGCTGGTGGTTTTCCCTGACTGTTGCCACATCACCCAGTACGAGCGGAGCGCCTGTCACGTTTTCGACGCTGACCTGCGCCAAGTCGCTGGGCGTGGTGATCGGCAGGACATGCTGGATCCCGATGCGCTGGTTATCCGTTTCCAGGAAGCCGCCCGTTCCCGGTGTCGAGGCCTCGAGGAACGTCAGAGGCGATACCCACACCGCATTGCCCGTTGTCCGAATGATCTGATTGAGTGTTACCCCCCGCGCCTGAAGCGCTTGAGGGTCCACTTCCACCTGCATCTGCTGCTCACGCTGGCCCCAGATTGAAAGGTTCGCAACCCCGGGAACACCCATCAGGCGTGGCCTGATATTCCATCTGGCGAGGACGGACATGTCGATGAGCGGAACGTCCGCAGACGACAGCCGGACCATCATGACCCTGCTGGTGGAGGACTTCGGCTGCATCAGAACGGGGGGTGAGGAAACCCGCGGCAGCGAGTGGGCCTGAACCAGGCGCTCGGCAACAAGTTGGCGCGCCCTTGGCAAGTCCGTCCCCGGCTCGAAGAGCAACTGGATGGAGGAAAGGCCCGGAACCGACTGCGACCGGATCTCATCCAGATACGCAACTCCATTAAGGAGGTCCACTTCCATGGGTGAAGTAATCAGTTGTTCGACTTCAAGGGCGGACAGTCCCAAGGCCTCGGTCTGGATCTCAACTTGGGCGGGCTCGAATTCGGGCAACGCGTCTACTGAGGATCTGGGTATGTACCAGAGTCCCATCGCTATTATTCCTGCAGCCAATGCCAAGATCAGCAGCCGGAATTGGAAACTCCATCGTGCAAACAAAACGGTCATCGCTCATCCAAGCTGCAGGGTGGTGGCCTCATTGCCAGTGATCTAAGCTTCCCCCGGCTCAGCACCGGCAGACAGTCCCCAGATTAGTTAGACAGACCCCCAAAATAGGGGGTGTTTTAGCCCGGAAAGGGGGCCAATCACCTATACACCGGGGCTTGGGACGGAGGATACTTTTGGCATACGGGAACCGGGTACTTAACGCGCAACGGGGCGCGTAGGAACCGGTGATTGGGGATAATGGCAATGACGGCAGAAGCTGTTGACGGCGGCGTAGCCCAAACGACCGTCCTCGTAATTGATGATCACACCTCCTTTGCAGAATTGCTGACGTTGGCATTCGACCGTGAACCCGACCTTCAGGGTCTGGGTCATGCCAGGAACGCATCGGTCGGCTTCCATATGTGCCGAGCCCTTCAGCCCGACGTCGTGGTCATAGGCTGTGGCCAGCTGGAGGACCGGGGCCCCGCAATTGCTGCAGAAATCGTTGCCGCCTTCCCGGGAATACGGGTGGTGATGCTGGCCAGCGAGCCCACGAGACAGGGCCTGGCACAGGCGGCCGCTGCCGGGGCCTCCGCGTTCCTGGCCAGGGAAACACCCCTCACCAAGCTCCTTGCTACCGTCCGGCATTCCCACGCCGGGATCATCGAAGTCGATCCGCAGATTCTGGCGGCTTTCGGAGAGCAGGTGCAGCCACCGGACGCTGTGTCGGCTTCGGCCGTGCCCTTGCTGACCAAGCGGCAGCTGGAAGTGCTGCGGCTGATGGCGGAGGGTAAGGATGTGCGGTCGAATGCCAAGACCCTTGGGATCTCCCAGAACACCTGCCGGGGCTACGTCAAAGCCATCCACTCCCGGCTGGGTGTCCATTCGCAGCTCGAAGCCGTGGTGATTGCCCGCCAGCTGGGCTTGGTGCCTTCCGGCTAATACAGTTGGCCCAGCTGACTTTGTCCGCTCCTGAACCGGGGTAACGGTGTTGAATCCTGAAGGAAAGGACGGGCTGTGCAGGAACTGGACGCCACCGACAAGCGCATCCTGCAGGGCCTGGATGAAGATCCGCGTGTCCCCATCATGGTCCTGGCACAGCGGCTGGGACTGGCCCGTGGAACGGTGCAGAGCAGGCTGGAACGAATGACGGCCTCAGGAGCTTTGCGCCCCAACAGCAGCAGGGTGCTTCCCGCCGCGCTGGGACGCGGAGTGGCCGCTGCCGTAAGCGCCGAACTGGACCAGAGCCACCTCAACGAGGCCATTGCCGCGCTGCGCAAAATTCCCGAGGTGCTCGAATGCCACGCGCCGGCAGGGGACACCGACCTGCTGATCCGCGTGGTCGCCACCAGCCCGGACGACCTCTACCGGGTCTCGGAGGAAATCAGGCTTTGCCCGGGCATCGTGCGGACCTCCACCAGCATGTTCCTCCGCGAGGTGATCCCCTACCGCACTACCGGCCTGCTCAACGACTGACAGTTAGACCGGCGGACCGGCGTTCGACTTCAGGTTCTTCATCACCAGGGTGGAGGTCAGCCGTTCCACGCCCGGCAGGGACGTAAGTTCGGCGTCGTAAAAGCGCTGGTAGGCAGGCAGGTCCTCGGCGATGACCTTCAGCAGGTAATCGGGGGAACCGAAAAGCCGCTGCGCCTCCACGATATTGGGGTTGTCCGCTACGCGGTTCTCGAAAACCTCCATCGTGGAGCGGTCCACCTGCCGCAAGGTGACGAACACAATCGCCTCGAACCCCAACCCCACGGCCGAGGGGTCGATATCCGCCCGGTAGCCCCGGATCACACCCGACTGCTCCAGGTCGCGCAACCGCCGGTGGCAGGGCGCGACGGTCAAACCGACCTTTCCGGCAAGCGCGGTGGCAGTCATCCGCCCGTCCTCCTTGAGGTGGCGCAAGATATTTCTGTCTACGTGGTCAATCACGCAAAAATCATACCGCTTACGCCGTCCGGACGGCGAAAAAGGACAGCACTTCCGGGCGGAAAGTATCTAGGGTTTCTCCTGACGGATCCGTGTGGCAGGAGAGACGATGAACCTGGAGTTGTTTTTGGCCTTTGTGCTGGTGGCCGCCGCCCTCGCCTGCACGCCCGGCGTGGATTGGGCGTATTCCATTGCCGCGGGCTTGAGGCAGCGCAGCTTTGTGCCCGCGGTGGCAGGGCTTTGCGGCGGATATGTCCTGCACACGGTCTTACTGGTAGCGGGACTTGCTGCCCTTCTCACCCGGATGCCGGGGGTCCTTGGCTGGATTACCCTGGCCGGCGCCGGGTACCTGATGTGGCTGGGAGTGAGCACGCTTCGTTCCTGGCGCGGCGCCAGCTTCTCGGCCGGGGCCGGTGGTGGCGGCACCACTCGGCTTCGCACCTTCCTGCAGGGCATGGGAACCAGCGGCATCAATCCCAAGGGCCTGCTCTTCTACGTGGCGCTCGTTCCCCAGTTCGTGAGCGCGGAGGCAGCCCTGCCCGTCCCGGTGCAATCAGGCCTGCTGGGCATGACGTTCGTGCTGCTGGCGGGGCTCGTGTACACCGCCGTCGCCCTGCTGTCCCGTACCCTGCTGCAAAGCAGGCCTGGTGCCGCCCGGGTGGTGACCTTGGCCAGTGGGGTGATCATGGTGGTGCTCGGCGCCGTTCTGCTCGGCGAACAGCTCCTGCCCCTGTTGTCCCCAGCCCAATTCACCGGGGGCCAGCCGGCAACTTAATCGTCGCTGAGCTTCTTCCAGTCCTGTTCCCAGATCCGGCGCATCTCCTCGTCCTTCCGGATGGGCACCGGACCGGCGATCTCCCGCTGCGGCACCGGGTCCTCGTGCCGCCGTCCCCAATCCCGCGGGTTGAGGGACCTCCGGCTTGAGTCGAGGAGCAGCAGCGCCCGGTCCGTAAGGGCGTCGTTCCGCAGGGTGAGGTGCGTCTTCCGCCGGCGCAGGACCTCTGCAAGCGCCTGGTTCGCCGCCTCCAGCCGACCCTCCCGCCGCAGTGCCCTGGCACGCACGAGCAACAGCGCAGCGGAGAGATCATCCGCGTTGAGCAGCCCGTCGGTCCAGTCGATCACCGTCCGGCTCCGCCCCAAGGTCAAGGCCAGCGAGCAGCGTGCCAAGGCCATGGGGAGCGACGGCGGCAGCCCGGTGAGGGCGTCCAGCGCCGCCTCTGTGCGCCCTGTCTCCCGCAACGAGTGCGCCAAGGCGAGGAACACTGACTCCTCGCTGAACAGGACGGGAATCTCCACGCGCTCGGCCAGCTCGATGCGGGTGACGATCCTGGTGAGGTAGGTGGACGAATAGCGGTTCGCTTCGTCTTCATTCCTGGTGGTGAGCCCGCGCTGGAGGAGTTCTGATGCGCGCAGGTAGCCGCCCTGCTTGTAGACCAGCAGCCCGGACATGAGATAGCAAAGTCCGGCCCATCCGGGGTAGGCGCGCGCCAGCATGATCAGCTGTTCGGGCTGGCGGCTCGTGAAGACGGCATCGTGCACCGCTTTGGCCGGCTTCGGCAGCATCCGCTTCAGCCTCGGGATTTCACCGTCCACGGAGAGCAACGCCGGGTTGCGTCCGCCGAGTACGCCGGTGAGCAGGCCGCCCACTCCCCCGGCGAGGTCATGAACGGGCGTGCGCAGCTGGGGCTGCCCGAAAGGGGTGAGGTCGCGGGTGTCCCAATAAATCGGTGCAGTATCCCCGGCGGTCATCTTTCCATGCTAACCGGGACCTCCGACGCCCGGGGGCAGGCCTGAAAATCCTGGCGCGGGCACCAGACATTCAGGCGGGCCCTTGTTCCGGCCGGACATTTCCGGAAGGGTGGGAAGCGTCCTTAGCAGTTTCGTTTCCAGCAAGGAGAGTGCCGTGCAAATCGACAAGTCCCAGATCCTCGAGCTCCTCAGGAACCAGGGAGACAATGACAAGGCGGCCCAGGCCGAGACCGAGTTGCCGGACCAGGTGGACACCGACCAGCACGCCGGACTCCTGTCCAAGCTGGGCATCAACCCCGCAGACCTGTTGGGTAAGCTTCCCGGCGGCCTCGGGGACAAACTTGGCGGGCTGGGTTTGTAGCTCAGGGCCTTTCCATAAACCATTCGGTGAAGGAGGTCGCCCGCCCGGACGGGTCGAGGCGCAGGACCCAGAGGTTGTCATAGGTGGTCTGTCCGCCCGAGTACGTGGTGACGCCCTGGATGAAGGCGGTGTCCCCGTCCGTACCCAGCAGTTCCCAGCGGAAGGTCCAGTCGCCTGGTTCGTCGCGGGCGGCGAGCCAGCCGTCAACGATGCCATCCTGCCCCTGCCATGCCTGTGGGTCATGGGGCCGGGTCTCGTACCGCGCGTCCTTGGTGAAGAGTGCGAGGATGTCCTCGGGTTGATTGCTGGTCCACGCGGCCAGGTACTTTTCCATCCACCCGGACACCTGCTCATGCGTTTGGCTTCGCTCGGTCATGGTGCCGTTCTACGCCCTGGCGCATCCGGCCCGCAAGCGCTTCAGCCGTTGGCGGCGGCGATCCACACGCCGACCACCCACGTGCTGGCAGCGAGGCAGGCCAGCCCGAACTCGGCGAGCATGCCCAGCCCGGTCGCTTTGAGGGCGGCCCAGCTGGACGTCGCGGCCGTACTGATGTTCCGGGTGCGGAGGAACTCGCTGAGCAGGAGGCCGGCAGCGAAGCCGACGAAGAGCCCAACCACGGGAATAAGGAACATGCCCACCACGCCCGTGACCAGCCCGGCCGCGATGCTCCGGCTGGGTATGGCATGTTCTTTGAGCTTCCTGCCCGCCAGGACGGCGCTCGCGGCCATACCCCCAACCACGAACACCATGGCAATGGCGAACACCACCCATCCTGCCGTGCCGGCCCCGCCCCAGATGGCCCAGGCCAGCAGGCTTGCACCGATCAGGATGCTGCCCGGAAGCACGGGGATAACGGTGCCTGCCACGCCTACAAGAATTGCCAGGCCGCACAGGACGGTCACCATGGTCTCCGAGTTCATGGACCCAGTCTATGGTTGGGCCCGCTGAGCCTTGCGACGGCGGCGCCTCCAGGGCAGTGGAGGCACCGCCGTCGTAAGTCCCTTTTGGGGAAGGGCGCTACTCCGCTTCCACAGCAGCGGCGACGGCCGCGGTAACAGCCGGGGCAACCCGGGGGTCCAGCGGGCTGGGCACGATGTAGTCGGCCGCGAGGTCCTCCGCCGCGAGCTCCGCAATGGCATACGCCGCTGCCAGCTTCATGGCTGGGGTGATGCGGCGGGCACCGGCGTCCAGGGCGCCGCGGAAGATGCCGGGGAAGGCCAGGACGTTGTTGATCTGGTTCGGGAAGTCGCTGCGGCCGGTGGCCACCACGGCCGCGTACTTCACGGCGACCTCGGGCAGCACCTCGGGGTCCGGGTTGGAGAGGGCGAACACGATGGCGTCCTGGTTCATCAGGGCCAGGTGTTCCTCGGCCAGCTTCGAGGAGGAGACGCCGATGAAGACGTCCGCGCCCGTGAGCGCCTCGGCAGGGCCGCCTTCGAGGCTGCGGGGGTTGCTGCGGCCGGCGATGTCGGCCTTTTTGCTGGTGGCGTCCGCGGCCAAGTCCTTGCGGCCGGAGTTGATGATGCCGCGGGAGTCCAGCAGGACCACGTCCGTAATGCCCGCTGCCAGCAGGATTTCGGCGACCGCGATGCCTGCCGCACCCGCCCCGGAGACCACTACGCGCAGGGTTTCCAGGCCCCGGCCGGTGACCTTGGCGGCATTGGTTAGCGCGGCCAGGGCAACGACGGCGGTGCCGTGCTGGTCATCGTGCATCACCGGGCAGTCGAGCGCCTCAATGAGCTTTTCCTCAAGCTCGAAGCAGCGCGGGGCGGAGATGTCCTCGAGGTTGACGGCGCCGAAGCTGGGGCGCAGGCGGACCAGGGTCTCCACGATCTCGTCCACATCCGTGGTGTTTAGCACCAGGGGAATAGAGTCGAGGTCGCCGAAGGTCTTGAACAGGGCGGACTTGCCCTCCATCACGGGCAGTGAGGCGCTCGCTCCGATGTTGCCCAGGCCCAGGACGGCCGTGCCATCGCTGACCACGACTACCAGGCGCTCGGCCCAGGTGAGCGTGCGGGCAAGTTCGGGCTTGGCGTGGATGGCGCGGCTGACCTCGGCCACCCCCGGGGTGTAGGCGATGGACAGATCGCGCTTGTTGGACAGCGGGACGGTACTGGCGATGGAGAGCTTGCCACCCTGGTGGGCTTCGAAGATCTCCGCTTCGCTCAATGCCGTGGCTGCGGAATTGTCAGTGGTCGCAATTGCGTCAATGGACACGTCGTTGTCTCCTGGTGCTCGCCGTGGTCACACGGCACATGGGGCCCAGGTCCAAACAGACCTGCGGCGGAGTGGTGTGGCGGAAAACCCAAGGGTGGCGGGTCTGTTATGAGCTTCAGGGATTAGCCTTGCTGCTCCATTGGCACCATCGTAGGCAGCGGCATAAAGGGCTTCTGCCCGACTTGACGGCGCTTCTCCGTGACAAAACGTTTTTGCAGGGACGTTCGTGACCCACGTCACGCTAATAAGCCCGATTTAATGGCGGATTGGTCTAGACCTATTACGCGCTGTGGTGGAGTGTGTAGCTGCCTTCGCTGGCTGGAGCGAGCCGGGCACAGGCCTTTCAAAGAGTGAAAGGCGGCGGTTCCGGACGGACTGGACCAGACCAGTGACCGTCAGCAGGAGCACCCGGGCCGCTGTGGCGTCACCGCAGGCCTTTGTCACCACGTTTTCGCCCAAGGCGTCGATCTCGCGCAGGAGGGCTGTGGTGTCCCTGTCCGGAAGGTAGACGCCTCGGCTCAAGCACTGTTCCACGGCTGGCTGCATGACACGCATGTGGAAGATCTCCATCACCAGCCCGCCCAGCGCCCTGCCCCGGAATCTTGCCGCGGCAGTCCGCCCGGCAACCTGCAGTTCCCCAAGCTGGTGGCGGTAGAGCGCGAGCATCAAGTGGGTACTGGTGGGAAAGTAGCGGTACAGCGTGCCCAGGGGCACATCGGCCTTCGCCGCCACCTCGGGCAGTTCCACGGCGTCCAGGCCCTTCCGGGCGAAGCTGCCGGCAGCCTCAAGAATGCGCGAATAGCGCAGCCGCTGGCGTGGAGCTGAGGGCATGGCTGCCATGGGCAGATGGTCTGGAAAGGTCTCAGGCATCAGTATTCCGGGGTTGTGTTTGACGGTGCAGCAGCCAGGAGCGTTCCCATCCGGACCGCCTGCAATCCGGTTCAACTATACGGCAAAGCCCTATGTGCCTCATGGGTCAGGCGCCCTGGTTCCGGCCCGCTGAGGGTCAATCCACCCCTTTGATTTTGACGACGAACACGGCGCCGAGGAGGCCGATGACTGCTGCTGTAATGAACAGGGTCCGATACCCGCCCCAGTGGGCAACTGCCATAAAGGCAAGGAAGGGCGCCACCACCTGGGGCAGCGAATTGGCCACATTGATAACGCCCATGTCCTTGCCCCGGTCGACGGCGAATGGCAGCACCTGGGTGAGCAGCGCGAAGTCCACGGCCAGGTAGGCGCCGAAGCCGATGCCCAGGACGGCAGCTCCGGCCAAGGCACCCGGCCACACGGGGAAAAAGGCCATGATGGCGCCGGCCATGGCGATGGTGGCGGAGGAACCGATAACGAAGGGCTTCCGCTTGCCCACCCTGTCGCTCCAGGGCCCCGCCAGCACCGCGGTGATCATCACCATCCCCGCGTAAATGCCGGTGAGGACCAGCACGCCGGCGGCAGGGTCCTCGTGGCCAATGATGTCCCGCAGGAAAAAGAGCAGGTAGACGATGGTCAGCTGGTTGCCGACGTTCACCAGGAAGCGCGTAAGCCAGGCCCAGGCGAAGTCCGGGTAGACGAAGGGGCTGATGTAGAAGCCACGGATGAAGGTCCTTGGGCGGAATGCCGTCAGCTCCGACTTGGGCAAGGCGGGGTCGTTCCGGTGGAACAGGTACGGCAGCACGGACAGCAGCAAGGCAGCCGCGCAAAGCCAGTAGCCCACCATGAAGTTGCCGGACACCACGGCGCCGAAGACGGCACCAATAAGGATACCCAGCGTCTGGCCCATGGCCGCCAGTCCCCCCACGCCGCCGCGCTGGACCACGGGCACCCGGTCCGGGACGGCGGCCGTGATAGCCGCATACGCGGCGTTGGCGCCGAGCTGGACCAGGCACCAGAAGAGCACCATCAGCGCCACGGTTCCCGATACGGACATCGCCAGCAGCGCGGCCGTGGCCAGCACCGCGCCGGCCAGCACCCAGGGGGCCCGGCGGCCGAAGCGGGATGTGGTGCGGTCCGACAGTGCGCCAAAGAGCGGGTTGGCCACCAGGGACACGGCCGCCCCGCAGGCCGTGACCAGCGACAGGATCGCTTCCTTGGTGGGCGCATCGATGCTGATGGCCTGCTGCCCGATGAAAACGTTGATGGGGCCGAAGAACGCCGCGTTGATGCCCACGTTCACCAGCACCAAACCGGTGACCCACCGGGCCCTGACCTTTTGTGTCGGCTCGGCGAGCGCCGCCGCGGCCCTCACGGGATCCGGCGGAGCAGGTGTATTGGACAGGCTCATGGCAGGCTCCCCCGGGACGGATTGTGATTCTGAAAATCAGACTATCGTGGGCCGTACCTGGCCGCGTTGTCATACGGCGGCCGGAACATCCATTGCGGCAGCCGAGCAACAAGGAGAACCACATGAACGCAGCGTCCACTCCGGCGGAAAGCACCGCCGTCAACACCGCGGACCTCTACGACGAGCGCGGCGACGAACTGGCCTCGGTGTCACTCCAGTTCCAGTCCCTCGGCGGCCGCTCACACTTCAGCGGACAGGTGCGCACCATCCGCTGCTTCCAGGACAACGCGCTGGTGAAGTCCACCCTGGCCACGCCGGGCAACGGCAACGTGCTGGTGGTGGACGGCGGCGGCTCGCTGGGCACAGCCCTGATGGGGGACATGATCGCCGAAAGCGCCGTGGCGAACGGGTGGGCCGGCGTCGTCATCAACGGAGCAATCCGCGACCGTGAAGCCATCGCCGGGCTGGACCTCGGGGTGAAGGCCCTGGGCAGCAACCCGCGGAAGAGCGCCAAGGCCGGTGCCGGCGAAGTGGACGTGGACGTGCAGATCGACGGCGTGACCATCCGGAGCGGGGCCATGATCTGGTGCGACCCGGACGGAATCCTCGTGCAGCGCTAGTCCCCGCAAGGCAGAGATTTCTGCTCTGGCGGGAATAGGCCGGGGCGTAACATAGTTACTGAAAGCAACTATCCGCGCCTGATTTCCTTCCTTCCCTTGGAGCACCATGCCCAAACCCACTGCCGCGCGCGCTGCAGGAGAAACCCTGACCCCGCGCCAAATTGTCACCGTGATGGTGGGCCTGATGCTGGGCATGTTCCTGGCATCACTGGACCAGACCATCGTGTCCACGTCCATATACACCATCGCCAATGACCTGGACGGCCTCTCGCTCCAGGCCTGGGCCACCACCGCGTACCTCATTACGTCCACAGTCAGCACGCCGCTGTACGGCAAGCTCAGCGACATCTTCGGCCGCCGCCCGCTGTACCTGACCGCCATCGTCATCTTCCTGGCGGGATCCCTGTACGCAGGTTCGGTCCACTCCATGACCGAACTGGCACTGGCCCGCGGCGTCCAGGGCCTGGGCGCCGGCGGCCTGTTGGCCCTCGCCCTGACCATCATCGGCGACATCGTCTCGCTGAAGGACCGGGCCAAGTACCAGGGCTACTTCATGTCCGTGTTCGGCATCTCCTCGGTGCTTGGCCCTGTGGTAGGCGGCGCTTTTGCCGGTTCCGCCAACATCCTGGGGTTCGAGGGCTGGCGGTGGGTGTTCTTTATCAACCTGCCCATCGGCCTGGCCGCGCTGGCCGTGGTGTTCCTGTTCCTGCACCTGCCGGCCAAGCACGTGAAGCAAAAAATCGACTACTGGGGTGCTGCAGCCATCACCCTGGCCATCGTGCCGCTGTTGCTCGTGGCGGAGCAGGGCCGCAGCTGGGGCTGGGCGTCCCTGAACTCCTTCCTCTGCTACGGCTTGGGAGTAGTGGGCATTGTCTGGTTCCTGCTCGCCGAGAAGCGCGCCGGCGACTACGCCCTGATCCCGCTGCGGCTCTTCCGGAACGCGACCTTCGGCCTGTCATCGCTGTTGAACTTCATCATCGGCATCGGCATGTTCGGGGCCATCGCGATGCTCCCGATGTACCTGCAGTTGGTCAAGGGCCTCACCCCCACCGAGGCCGGCCTGATGATGATCACGTTCACCGTGGGCATCCTCACCGGCTCCATCACGGCCGGCCGCACCATTTCGGCGTCCGGCACCTACCGGATCTTCCCCATCCTGGGCACGGCCATCCTCACAGCCGCCGCCCTGGTGATGGGCCTGTCCCTGGGCGTGGACACCGGCCTGTGGGTTCCCGGGGTCATTGCGGTGTTCTTCGGCATGGGCCTGGGCTTCTGCATGCAGCCCCTCACCCTTGCCATGCAGGTGTCTGTGCCGCGCCGTGACATGGGCGTGGGCACCTCGTCCGCCGCGTTCTTCCGCTCCATGGGCGGCGCGGTGGGCACCGCTGTTTTCATCTCCATGCTCTTCAGCCTGGCGGCCACCCGGATCGCCGACACCATGAAGTCCGCCATGGGAAGCCCGGAGTACCAGGCCGTCCTGCAGGATCCCGCTGTGGCCGGAGACCCCGCCAATGCCAAGCTTTATGAGTTCTTCCGGGACGGCGCGTCCAACGAATCCCTCAATGACACCAGCTGGCTCCACACCGCCAACAGCACGCTGACCCGCCCCATCACCGAGGGCTTCGCCTATGCCATCGACGCCGTGATGCTCACGGCGGCCGTGCTGACCGGAATCGCCTTCCTGATCAGCTTCGCACTGCCCAACAAGAAGCTGACGGACTCCAAGGCAGTCCCACAGGAACCCGCCGCGGTTCACTGACCTGGCCCGGCACACAACACAAGACGACGACGGCGGCTCCTGAGCCGCCGTCGTCCTCTGTTTGGGGGCAAGCGGGCTCCTGGCAGCCCCGACTGGAACAGTCAGCGGGGCCGTGGAACACTGTGTAGCGCGTGTGCGCCGGCCAGGTGGCCGGTTTCCGCAGCCGACGACGTCCGCACCGCATCCACCGAACCCAAACCAAGGGAGAACCATGCCCACTGCCCAGGAGCAGACAACCGCCCAGATACCGCGGCGGGTGATCTGGCTGGCGCTCGCAGGTGCGGTGGGCGGATTCCTGTTCGGCTTTGACTCGTCCGTGGTGAACGGCGCGGTGGATGCCATGAAGGACGAGTTCGCGTTGTCCGAGGCCGTTACTGGCTTTGCCGTTGCCATCGCCCTCCTGGGCTGTGCTGCCGGTGCGTACCTGGCCGGAAAAGTTGCCGACCGCTATGGACGCATCCCTGCCATGAAGCTGGGTGCGCTGCTCTTCCTGGTCAGCGCCCTCGGCACCGGCTTCGCCTTCAGCGTCTGGGACCTGATTTTTTGGCGGCTTGTGGGCGGCCTGGGGATCGGCCTTGCCTCAGTCATCGCCCCTGCATACATCTCCGAGATTTCGCCCCGCAAGGTCCGCGGCCGCCTCGCATCGCTGCAGCAGCTCGCCATCACCACAGGCATTTTTGCCGCGCTGCTCTCGGACGCGCTCTTCGCCACCAGCGCCGGCGGCGCAGACCAGGCGTTCTGGCTGGGGATCGAGGCCTGGCGCTGGATGTTCCTGGCTGCTGCGGTTCCGGCGGTGGTCTACGGCTGGGTGGCCTACACCCTTCCGGAGTCGCCGCGGTTCCTGGTGTTCCTGGGCAAGGAAGACGAAGCACGCGAAGTCTTTGACTCGATCGCACCGGCCGAGGACACCGACCGGCACATCCGCGAAATTCGTGAAGCGATCGAAGAGGACAAGCTTGCCGGCCAGAAGGGCTCGCTCCGCGGCAGGACCTTCGGCCTGCAGGCGGTTGTCTGGGTGGGCATCATCCTGTCCGTGCTGCAGCAGTTCGTGGGCATCAACGTGATCTTCTACTACTCCACCACGCTGTGGAAGGCGGTGGGATTCCAGGAAAAGGATTCCCTCACCATCTCCGTGGCCACCTCCGTCACCAACATCCTGGTAACCCTCGTGGCCATCGCACTGGTGGACCGGATCGGCCGCCGGCCCATCCTGCTGGCGGGCTCGGTGGGTATGGCCGTGTCCCTGGCTGCCATGGCCCTGGCATTCGCCTCCGCGGTTGGATCCGGCACCGAGATTTCTTTGCCCGGAGCCTGGGGTCCGGTGGCCCTCGTGGCGGCCAACGTGTTTGTGGTCAGCTTCGGTGCGTCCTGGGGCCCGCTGGTGTGGGTGCTTTTGGGCGAAATCTTCCCGTCGCGGATCCGTGCCCGTGCCCTTGGCCTTGCCGCGGCGGCGCAATGGGTGGCGAACTTTGCCATCACGCTCAGCTTCCCGGTGATGGCCGCCGGTTCGCTGCCACTGACCTACGCCATGTACGCACTGTTCGCGGCGGCGTCGTTCTTCTTTGTGATGTTCAAGGTGCCGGAGACCAACGGCATGTCCCTGGAGCAGGCAGAGACGCTGTTCGTGGCGAAGGGCTCCGCCAAGGGCTAGCGACGCCCCATCACCTTTCGGCGCACTTCCACCAACGCCCCATCACTTAACGGGGCCTTTTCCCGGAACGCTCTCTCACTTAACGGGGCCTTTTCCGGTATTTATCAAGCTGTTTGTGACAGCGGGTTGGTTTGTTGGTGGTTGATGCCGGCTAGGGGCGGGACTCCTGGCGCGGCGGGTCTGTTTCGGTATCGGTGCGGGTTGCGGGCGTAGCAGGCGTCGAGTGTTTCTTGGCGTTGCTGGCTTGCTTGCTGGACCAGTCCGTCGTGGACGGTATCGGGGGTGTAGTAGTTCAGTCCGCTGTGGCGGTGGTGGGTGTTGTAGCCGGTGAAGAACGCCGCTAAGTGCTCCCGTGCGTGCTGGAGGTCCTGGAACCGTTTGGGGAAATCCAGGTCATATTTCACGGTTTTAAACAGGGATTCGGAGTATGGGTTGTCATCAGAGACCCGGGGCCGGGAGTAGGACGGGGTGATGCCCAAATCGTGGGCAAGTTCCAGCGTGGTGCCTGCCCGCATCGGCGCGCCGTTGTCGGCATGGAGCACCGCGGGCGTGTGTTTGTTGTCGGCGACGGCGTCCCGGATCAGGGCCGAGGCGAGAGCGGCCGTTTCGGTGTTTTCGACGCGGTGGCCGACCACCTTTCGTGAGAACACATCCATGATCGTGTAGAGCTTGTAGGTGTGTTTGCCGGGGCCGTGGAGCATGGTGATGTCCCAGCTCCAGAGCTGGTTCGGAGCCGTCGCCGTATGGACGGGCTTGGCCCTTTTAGGGCCGGTGCCGCTGCGTTGTTCGCGGCGGTCTCCGTTCTGCCCGCGCCGGGCCACGATCCGGTGCGCAGCCGCGATCGAGAACGGGCAGTAGCCCGCGTCCAGCATCCGGTAATAGGCCTGGGTGACCGAGAGATCCGCGTATTCCTCGGAGTTGAGCCGATCCATGAACTCATCGGCTTCGGCCGTGGTGATCCGATTTGGGTAGTCCCGGTCGATGTGCGCAACGGTGATCCCGGCCGGAGTTGGTGGGGTCAGGTGCCTGTACCAGGTGGTGCGGTGCAGGCCAACCAGGGCGCACGCCTTCACTGCTGACCAGCCAGCTGTCACGAGTTTCCCCGTGAAGGTCAGTGCGATGGTTTTCCAGGCTTTGGCATCAACCACTCCGGGAGCCCCGGCTCCGGTGCGTCCAGTTGCGGCTCGGTCGCCGCCGCGCTCTTGGCCATGGCGTCCAAGAGCGCGGAAGCTTTTCCCAAGATGTCCACGGCCGCCTCGGACCGGGCCAGCTTGGCTTTGAGAATCTCGTTCTCCTTGAGGACTCGTTGAAGTTGTCGTTTGTCTCCGGCGCTCAATCGCTGGTCCTCCTTAATTGGGTCAGCCACGGCAGGTAGTTCACCGGATTCCCGGGCGCGTGCCCATTGCCGGATCAGCGCTGCCCGGATTCCGATGGCCCGGGCCAAAGCGGCCTTAGAGCCCATTTCCAAGCATTTCTCGTGTTCGTCCAGAATCGCGTTTTTCTCGCCAACTGTGAAGTGGCGATTTGATTGGCGGACAGGGATAGCAAAGTCCATCATGGCCTTCCCCGTCCCATACGCCGGGGCTCCTGCCGACAAAAACCTGTCACACAAGAGCCTGACACACAGGGTTTCCCGAACGCTCCATCACCTAACGGGGCCTTTTCCCGAACGCTCCATCACGTTTCGCAGCTCAACGGCAAACCCTTCCTCATGTTTTTCTTGCGTGTGGGAGGGTTTGTCTTTGCCCGGTCACGGCGTCAGAGCTGAAGCTTCATGCCTTCATGGGAAGCTTCGAACCCGAAAAGCTCATAGAAGCGGTGCGCGGCAGTGCGGGATTTGTGCGTAGTCAGCTGCACCAGCGAACAACCACGACGACGGGACTCGCCGATAGCCCACTGCATCATCTGGTTGCCAATCCCCTTACCGCGGAGGTGGGCCGCGACCCGGACGCCCTCAATTTGTGAGCGCCAGGCGCCCCGTCGTGAGACGCCCGGCAGGAAGCTGAGCTGGAAGGTGGCCACTACCGGACCGTCCGCTGATCCGGCCGGCACGAATTCACCCACAACCAGCAGGTGGCAGGGGTCGGCGTCGATCGCTTCAAATGCCCGCTCATAAGGCGCCAAGTCGTCTCTCCCCTCCCGCTGGGCACCCATCGAGTCGTCGGCGAGCAAGTCCACGATGGCCGGCAGGTCACCCTGCTTGGCGTGGCGAAGGGCGAAAGTCCCGCCGTCGACGTCGGCAGTAAGCAAAGGGGGCAGGGCATCAGGGCTACGGGTCACCTGCCAAGCCTCGCACAGGACTACGGAGGGTTTCTCAAAATCGTCCGGAAGGTGATGGAGCGTAGCCGGAAAGGCCACAGGACGTGATGGAGCGCCGCCCGAAAGGCCGCAGGACGTGATGGAGCGTTGCCCGAAAGGACGCAGCATGTGATGGAGCGTCGCCGGAAAACCCACATCAAGTGAGAGAGCGTGGGGAAGCGTTAGGCGAAGTAGACGCCGATCCTGTTGCCGTCGATATCCTCGATGCGGATGTCGATGTCGTACACGTCGCGGAGCATGGCCTGCTGCATGATCTGGCGGGGGCTGCCCTGGTGGACCAGCCGGCCGTCCTTCATGGCCAGGATGGTGTCCGAGTAGCAGGACGCGAAGTTGATGTCGTGGACCACCAGGACGATTGTTTTCCCGAATTCGTCAGCCAGCCGGCGCAGGAGCCGCATCATCTCCACCGAGTGCTTCATGTCCAGGTTGTTCAACGGCTCATCCAGGAGCAGGTACCGGGTGTCCTGCGCCAGCACCATGGCGATGAAGGCGCGCTGGCGCTGGCCGCCGGAGAGCTCATCCACGAACCTGTCGGCCATGGGGGTCAGGTCCAGGTGGGCGATGGCCTCCTCCACCTTGGCGAGGTCCTCGACCGTGGGCCGGCCGCCGGAGTGGGGAAAGCGGCCAAAAGCCACAAGGTCCCGAACGGTGAGCCGCATGGTCAGGTGGTTCTCCTGCCGCAGGATCGCCATGGTCCGCGCCAGCTCCCGGCTGTCCGTGGCGGCGATATCCAGGCCAGCCACGGACACGGTGCCTGCCTCGAGCGGCTGCAGCCGGCTGATCAGCGAGAGGAGGGTGGACTTTCCCGCCCCGTTCGGGCCGATGATCGAGGTAATGCCGCCCTCGGGGATCACGCAGCTGACGTCGTCGAGGACCGCCTGCCCGCCGTAGCTCTTGGAGACGTTGCGGACCGCGATGGTCATTTCAGGGAGCCTTTCAGGAGGAGGTAAAGGAACAGGATGCCGCCGGCGAATTCGATGACCACGCTCAGGGCCGTGCCGAAGCCGAACACCTTTTCCAGCAGCAGCTGTCCGCCCACCAGGGCGACGGCGCCGATCAGCACCACAATGGGCAGCAGCCAGGCATGGCTGAAGCCGCGGCACAGCTGGTAGCCCAGGCTCACCACCAGCAGCCCGAAGAACGTCACGGGCCCCACCAGCGCGGTGGACACCGCCACCAGCAGCGAGCACCCCAGAAGGACCCGCATCACCACTTTCCGGTGGTCCACGCCCACATTGATGGCCACATCGCGCCCCAGCGCCAGCACGTCCAGCGTGTGCCGGGCCCGCCAGACAACAGCACAGACAACAGCAACGATGACCGCGGAGACACCCAGCAGCGCGGGATCCACATTGTTGAAACTGGCGAAGAACAAATCCTGGAGGATGATGAATTCGCTCGGCTCCATCAGCCGCTGCAGCAGGGAGGACAGGCCGCGGAACAGGCTGCCCAGGATGACGCCCACCAGCAGGAGCAGGTGGAGGGAACGGGTGGCGCCGGTGAACATCCAGCGGTAGAGCAGCGCGCTGAAGGCCACCATCAGCAGCACTTCGGCGCCGAACTGCAGCGTGGGCGGGGCGGCCACCACCGCAGCGGCGCCGAGGGTGAACGCCATCGCCGTCTGCACCAGGATGTACAGCGCATCGAAGCCCATGATGGACGGTGTCAGGATCCGGTTGGCCGTGACCGTCTGGAACAGGAGCGTGGATACGCCTACGGCAACGGCCACCAGCAGCATCGCAGCCACCTTGATGGCACGGCGCGGCAGGATGTAGTCGATGTTGCCTTTGAGCTCGAAGAACAGGAAGAGGCAGACGACGGCGGCAGCGGCCGCGAGCAGGATCCCCACCACCAGTCGGGGCGAGGCGTTGCGGATGGCGGCTTTGAGTCTGTGCTTTGCCCCTGCTGCCTGTCCCTCTACAGCAGGATTTTTGGCGGGCGGCAGCAGCGTTGTGCCATCACGCATTGCGTTTCCTCAGGATCAGGGCCAGGAAGAGAATGGCGCCCAGCACGGACATGACCATTCCCACGGGCACCTCGTAGGGGTAGCGGATGGTCCTGCCGATGATGTCGCACACCAGCACGAAGGCGGCACCGAACAGGGCTGTCCAGGGAACGGCGCGGCGCAGGTTGTCACCGAAAATGAGGGACACAATGTTGGGCACTACGAGCCCAAGGAAGGGGACGGCGCCCACGGTGGTGACCACCACCGCCGAGATCAACGAGACGATGACCAGCCCCAACCGCATGGTCCGGGCGTAGTTGAGTCCGAGGTTGGTGGTGAAGTCCTGGCCCATTCCCGCCACGGTGAAACGGTCGGCGGCGAGCAGGCCCAGCAGCATCAGGCCGGCGACAATCCAGAGCAGCTCGTACCGGCCACGGAGGACCCCGGAGAAATCGCCGATCATCCAGTTGCTGAGGGTCTGCAGCAGGTCGTACCGGTAGGCGAAGAACGTGGTGACGGCAGCGATCACCCCGCCCAGCATGATTCCCACCAGAGGAATGAGCAGGGTATTGCGGGCCGGCAGCCGCCGCAGGATGGCCAGGAAGAGTGCGGTCCCCAGCAGTGCAAAGGCGCTGGCCACAAGCATCTTGACCAGCACGGGGGCCTGCGGGGCGAAGACGGTGACCACAAGGATCCCCAGGGTGGCGGACTCAACCGTTCCCACGGTTGAGGGCTCCACGAAGCGGTTCCTGGCCATGAGCTGCATGATCAAACCGGCGACCGCCACCGCCATCCCGGCGAGCAGCACGGCGAGGGTCCGTGGAACACGGGAAATCCAGAAGACCTCCACCGTTGCCGGTTCGCCCGACAGGAGGGCCGGAAGTGAAACGTCGCTGACGCCCACAAACATGCTGGCGGCCGCGAGGGCAAGGACTGCAACTGCGGCCGCAGCCAGGCCTGCACTGTGGCGGGCCTGGCTGCGGGTTGCCGGCGCAATAGGGCGCACGGCGGTGGCTGTCATGGTCGTTGGAGCTTGGCTTGTTGGTGCTAAGCCACCGAGGCGGCGACGGCGTCCACCATGGCCTTGACGTTGTTCAGGCCGTAACCCACGACGTACCAGCCGGCAGGGTCAAGGTTGACGACCTTGTTGTTCTTGGCAGCGTTCGTGGACTGGACGAGTTCGTTGTCCAGGATGGGGTTGGCGGCGGAGCCTTCCGTGCCCACTGCGGTGTCGCGGTTGATGACGTACAGGATGTCCGGGTTAGCCTGCTTGATGTATTCGAAGGAGATTGCCTCGCCGTGGCTGCCGTCAACCTTGACGTCCGCTGCCGTGGGGACGCCCAGGACGTCGTGGATGATGCCGAAACGGGACCCGGCGCCGTAAGCGGTCAGTTCGCCGCCGGAGGTCAGGACGATCAGTCCCTTGCCGGCGTCGGCAGCCTTGGCCTTCGTATCGGAGATGGTGGCATCCACTGCGGCGAGCTTTTCTTCCACTTCCGCCGTCTTGTCGAAAATGGTTCCGAGCTTTTCGGTCTGCACCTTGAAGCTTTCCACCGGCTGGGCAGCATCGATGGACAGGTCGATGGTGGGGGCGATCTTGCTCAGTTCCTCATAGGCTCCAGCGGTACGGCCGGAGATGATGATGAGGTCCGGGTCGCCGGCGCTGACGGCCTCGAAGTCAGGCTCCTTCAGGGAACCGATCTTGCTGTACTTCGCGTCGGCATACTTGCTGAGTGTCTCGGGGTAGGCGGCTTCCGGCACGCCTGACGGCTCAACGCCCAGGGCATCCAGCGTGTCCAGGACGCCGAGGTCGAACGTGAAAACCTTCTCGGGGTTCACAGGGACGTTGGCGGTGCTGCCCTGGGCATGCTCCACGGTGATGGTGGTTGCTTCGTCAGCGGGAGTCGCGGTCGCGCTTCCTCCGCAAGCGGTGACGGTCAAAAGCGCCGCTCCCGCCGCAAGTGCCCCCAGGTAGCTCGACAGCCTCTTCTTCACGTTTTTCTCCGCTCGGGTAATACGTCACAACTTCGTTGCCTAATGAACCTGAGCCTATAAGTAAGGGAAGGCTTACTTCAAAACCGAAGTGGCAGTATTGGGTCATAAGTGGGAGAGATCACACAGAACGACGCCGGCACTTGGGGAAGTGCCGGCGTCGTCATTGCGAGAGGGTTGCCGAAAAACCCGCAGGAAGTGAGCGTCTAGGCGGGGGTTTGGGCGAGTTCCGCCTGGCGTTCCTCCACCAGGGTGGAGACGGCGTTGAACAGCGGGTGCCCGGGCTCGAGCCCGGTGATCCTTGCGGTGGCGTCGGCCGGGCTGGCAGTGGCGAGGATGCCGGCCAGCTCTGTCGCTTCCGCGTCCGCGGGATCGTTGAAGCGGAGCGCAGACGAGATGGCGCCAAGAAGCGCCTCCGGCACCACACCCCGCTCGGCCAGTTCCGCGGCCGGCCCGATGAACCGCTCGTGCCTGCCCAGCTTCCGCAGCGGGGCCCGGCCCACCCGGTTCACGGTGTCCGGCAGGTACGGGTTGGAGAACCGGACCAGGATCTTCTGGACGTAAGCCTCCTGCTCGTCACTGCTGAAGCCGTGCTTGGCCACCAGGAGCTGCTTGGTTTCCTCCAGCACCGCCCGGACGTCCTCGGCTACATCCTGGTCCGCCATGGCGTCCGAGATCTTCTCCAGGCCCGCCTCGAACCCGAAGTAGGCGGCCGACGCGTGGCCGGTGTTGACCGTGAAGAGCTTCCGCTCGATGTACGGCGAAAGATCGTCCACAAACGTGGCTCCCGGAATTTCGGGGGCGGCATCGGCAAAAGCTGTGCGGTCGATGACCCATTCGTAGAACGTCTCCACCGTGACATCCAGCCCCTGGCCGGCTTCCTGGTTGGGAACGATGCGGTCCACGGCGGTGTTGGCGAACACCGCCGCGGACTGCAGGGGGCCCAGGGCGTCGTCCCACAGGGCTGCGACCTCGTCCCGCAGGATGTCGGTGGCATTGATCGCGTTCTCGCAGGCCATGACCTGCAGCGGGGCCAGCCCGGCGTCCCTCGCGGCGATGCCTTTGGCGATGGCCGGCGCCACGAACTTGAGGATATGCGGCCCCACTGCTGTGGTGACGATGTCCGCCGTCGCGATTTCCGTGACGAGCTCAGCCTCCTGCGTGTTCGAATGCAGTGCCCGGAAGTTGTTCACCGTCCGCACCGCAGGGTTCTCCCCCACTTCATGCACGGCGTAGCTGTCCGCCGTGGCGAGCTGGTTGATGAGCTCCTCCGCCACGTCGGCGAACACCACCTCATATCCCGCCTTGTGCAGGAGCAGGCCCACAAAGCCCCGCCCGATGTTTCCGGCCCCGAAATGTACCGCCTTCACTATGCGTTGACCTTTCCGAAGAGCTCCAGGACCTCGTCCTCGGACGTGGCACCCTCGAGCCGGGCCACCTGTTCCTTGTTGGTGAAGACCTTCGCGATGGAGGACAGGATGTGCAGGTGTTCGTTGTTGATGCCGGCAACGCCCACCACGAACTTGACCTGTTTCCCGTTCCAGTCGATGCCTTCGGGGTAGCGGATCACGGACACTGCAGACTTCCGGATGTGGTCCTTGGCTGCGTTTGTTCCGTGCGGGATGGCCAGGAAACTGCCCATGTAGGTGGACACGGACTGCTCGCGCTCGTGCATGGCCCTGACATAGTCCTCATCCACGGCGCCGCGGGCCAGCAGGAGCCGGCCGGCTTCGTCGATGGCGGCATCACGGGTGGTGGCTGCACCTCGCAGCACCACGCTTTCCCGGGCCAGGATTTCGGACGTCCCGCTGCCTGAGGCTTCGGTTTCGGAAGTTCCGACGGCGGTGCCGGCGGCTCCTCCAGCTGCAGCTCCAGCGGCCGCTCCCGTTGCAGGACCGGATGCGGATGCTCCGCCCGGCGTGCCTGCCCCGGCGCCCGGACCTTCCGTTGCAGAGGTGCCCTCCGTGTTGCTCTCCCTGACCAGTTCCACGATCTCGTCGTAGCGGGGGCTGTTCATGAAGTTGTCAACGGAATAGTGGACGGCGCTGGACGTGGCCGGCTTGGCACGTTCGGTCAGGTCCTGGTGCGTGACCACAACGTCATAGTTGTCGTTGAGGTTGGCGATGGAGGCGTTGGTGACCTTCACGTCCGGGAAGCCGGCCGCCTTGATCTTGTTGCGCAGCACCGAGGCGCCCATGGCACTGGAGCCCATGCCGGCGTCGCACGCGAACACAATGTTCCGCACGGGCCCGGCCATAACGGCCACTCCGCCCGCCCCGGCAGCGGCACCGGCGCCGGCACCCGTCAGGGTGGAGGCAACGGAACTCTTTTTGCCCTTCATCTGCTCCATCCGTGAGGTGGCGTCGTTGAGGTCCGTCTCGTCGCTGTGTTTGGTGGTCTTCATGATGACCGAGGCCACCACGAAGGAGGCTGCCGTGGCCAGCAGGACCGCGAGGATGACTCCGATGTAGCTGTCCCGGGAGGTCTGGGCGAGTACGGCGAAAATAGAACCCGGGGCGGCCGGCGCCACGAGGCCGGAGTTGGTAATGGCCAGGGTGGCGATGCCGGTCATGCCGCCTGCGATGGCTGCCAGGATCAGCAGCGGGCGCATCAGCACATACGGGAAGTAGATCTCGTGGATACCGCCCAGGAAGTGGATGATGGCGGCACCGGGAGCCGAAGCCTTGGCCACGCCGCGGCCAAAGAACATGTAGGCGAGCAGGATGCCCAGGCCGGGGCCCGGGTTGGCCTCAAGCAGGAACAGGATGGACTTGCCCTGTTCCAGGGACTGCTGAACACCCAGCGGCGTAAGGACGCCGTGGTTGATGGCGTTGTTGAGGAAGAGGACCTTGGCCGGCTCAATGAAGATGCTGGTGAGCGGCAGCAGGCCGTTGTTGACCAGGAACTGGACCACGTTGCCGGCGCCGGCACTGAACGCCGAGACCACCGGAGCGATGGCATAAAAGCCCAGCATGGCCAGCAGAGCGCCCCAGATACCCGCGGAGAAGTTGTTCACCAGCATCTCGAAGCCGGGGCGGATTTTTCCGTCCCAGATGGAGTCGATCTTCTTCATGGTCCAGCCGCCGAGCGGGCCCATGATCATGGCGCCGATGAACATGGGGATGCCGGCACCCACGATCACGCCCATGGTGCCGATGGCACCCACCACGCCGCCGCGGACGTCGTAGACCATCTTGCCGCCGGTGTAGCCGATCAGGAGCGGCAGCAGGTAGGTGATCATTGGTCCCACAAGCCCGGTGTTCGGGACACCGTTTGTCTCGCCGAAGCCACCCAGTTGGGGAACAGGCAGCCAGCCCTTCTCGATGAAGAGGGCTGTGATGAGGCCCCAGGCGATGAAGGCGCCGATGTTGGGCATGATCATTCCGGACAGGAACGTCCCGAACTTCTGGACGCCAACCCGCATGCTGGTGCGGGGTTTTGCAACTGTCTCTGTTGCCATGTGCTTTCCTAACCGTCATTCCCGCTGCTCCGCAGGATGGTCCGATACTTACGACGACGTACTGATGGAACTGGTGGCGCTTTTCAGCCGGCCGGGCTGGTGGAGATGCGGTGAAGCCATTCGAGGAAGAGTTTGAGTTCCGAGCTGGAGAGCTGGTCTGAGTGCGAGGCCTGAAGTGCGGCGTTCAGGGCGATCGCTGCCACCACCACCGATGATTTTCCGGTGTCGCCCGGGGCCGCGCCGCTGGCGGGCTCGGCTGACACCGCGAAAATCATGGCGTCCCGGGTCATGGTGGACAATTCGAGGTTCCGGTCGGAGGCGGGCTCCGCAATCAGCATCAGCGTCACGCCCACGTTCGCGGCCAGGATGGACCTGGCAGCCTCCCTGGGCTGGACGTTCAGCTGGCCCGCCACCGCTGCCTTGTTCAGCATCTCCTCCATCAGCGCCTCGGCATCGGCAACGATGGCGGGGCGGCTTTCCGGGCGGATGTTGCCGAACATCACCAAGTACAGCTCCGGCTGGTTGAGCCCGAACTGCACGTGGTTGTCCCACATTCTCCGGATATCCTCGAGCGGCTGTCCGGAGGGGGCGAAATCCCTTTCGCCCGCCACATACTCTTCAAACCCTGCGGCGACGACGGCGTCGAACAGCCCTTCCTTGTCACCGAAGTGGTGGTACAGCGTGGGAGCCGTCACCCCTGCCAGTTGAGTGATCTGGCGTGTGGAAACGGACGCTCCCGCAGAGTTTGCCAGCAGCTCGGCGGCTGCACGCAGCAGCCGCATCTTGGGGGGAAGCTGGCCATCCAAACTCATAACCGCTACCCTAGCACCTATAGCAATGCTATATGAACTGAATCACATACAATTTTTTCAGGCACGTTTCCCGCCTCGGACGTAGCAGTCCTGCGGCGGACCGGCATGGCGCCGGACAACATCGGCGGGCCTGGCAACCGGCAGAGAATGAGGACCTTCAGTGCAGAACTTCCCAGGAGTAGGCGTCAGTCCAGGCCGCGTTATCGGCAGCGTCCGGCAGATGCCCAAACCCATCAGCGAGCCCCCGGCCGGCGAGCAACTGGCAGCAGGC
The DNA here is from genome assembly GCF_054792695.1 of Arthrobacter sp. Z1-9. Taxonomy (NCBI): domain Bacteria; kingdom Bacillati; phylum Actinomycetota; class Actinomycetes; order Micrococcales; family Micrococcaceae; genus Arthrobacter; species Arthrobacter sp. Z1-9. The sequence continues at coordinate 4,172,467 of NZ_CP096456.1, forward strand.
ACCACCGCCGAGGAAGCCACAGCAGCGCTGAAGGCGGCCTCGCAGGCCGTGCACGACGAGCTCAAAGCGCGTGCCGCCCATGCCACCGGCGACGGCAAAGCAGTCCTGGAAGCCACGGCACTGATGGCCAAGGACACGATGCTGATCAAGGGTGCCGCCAAGCTCGTTGCCCGCGGCACATCAGCTGAACGCGCCATCTGGGAGTCCGGCTCCTCGGTCTCGGAAATGCTTCACAATCTGGGCGGCTACATGGCCGAGCGCGCCACCGACGTCCTCGACGTACGCGCCCGGATCGTGGCCGCACTGCGCGGTGTCCCCGCCCCAGGTATCCCCGCATCCAGCACGCCCTTTGTCCTGGTGGCCGAGGACCTGGCCCCGGCCGACACCGCCACCCTGGACCCGAACAAGGTCCTGGCCCTGGTAACTTCAGGCGGCGGGCCCCAGTCCCACACCGCCATCATCGCCCGCTCCCTCGGCCTTCCCGCCGTCGTCGCAGCAGTAGGGGTGGACGAACTTCCGGACGGCACGGAAGTGTATCTGGACGGTGCCGCGGGCACCGTCACGTCCGAGCCGGACGAGTCCTTGCGTGCCGCAGCTGAGGCATGGGCGGCCACGGCTTCGCTGCTGGCCGAGTTCAGCGGCACGGGCTCGACGGCGGATGGCCACCTGGTCCCCCTGCTCGCCAACGTGGGCGGCGGCAAGGACGCCGAGGCAGCCGCCAAGCTGGGAGCCCAGGGCGTGGGCCTGTTCCGCACGGAGTTCTGCTTCCTGGAACGTGACACCGAACCCTCCGTCGAGGAGCAGGCCCTTGCCTACAAGAAGGTCTTTGATGCCTTCCCGGGCAAGAAGGTTGTTTTGCGCACGCTCGATGCCGGCGCGGACAAGCCGCTCCCCTTCCTGACAGACTCCACTGAGCCCAACCCCGCCCTGGGCGTCCGCGGCTACCGCACCGACTTCACCACCCCCGGCGTCCTGGACCGGCAGCTGGAAGCCATCGCGCTGGCTGAGCAACAGTCTGAAGCGGATGTGTGGGTGATGGCCCCTATGATCTCGACGGCGGAAGAGGCTGCCCGGTTTGCCTCCATGTGCGCAGATGCCGGCATCAAGACCCCCGGCGTGATGGTGGAGGTTCCTTCCGCTGCCCTCACTGCTGAAGCCATCCTCCGCGAAGTCGGCTTTGCGAGCCTTGGCACCAACGACCTCACCCAGTACGCCATGGCCGCCGACCGCCAGCTTGGCCCCCTCGCCAACCTCAACACACCGTGGCAGCCCGCTGTCCTGCGCCTGGTTGGGCTGACGGTGGAGGGATCACGCGCCGAGGGCAGCAACAAACCCGTGGGCGTCTGCGGTGAGGCGGCCGCGGACCCGGCGCTCGCCGTCGTCCTTACCGGCCTGGGCGTGAGCACACTGTCCATGACCGCGCGCTCCCTGGCCGCCGTCGCTGCGGTGCTTAAGACGGTGACCCTGGAGGAAGCTCAGCAGCTCGCCAAGCTCGCCCTGTCCGCGCCCAGCGCCACGGAGGCCCGGGCGTGGGTGCGCGAAAAGCTGCCCGTCCTGGAGGAACTGGGGCTCTGACGCTGCCGGCCCCCGCCCTGCCGGCGGGGGCCGTCAGGCCGTAACGTCGAACCCGTTCACTGCCCGGACCCAGCCGCTGATGGCCTGGGCCGCGATTTCCGGTGCGGTGTGCTGGAAGACGTGGCCCTGGCCCAGGATTTCGGCCATCGTTCCCTGCTGGGCAACCTCAGCGAGGTGCACGCACCAGGGCCGGCGGGCAATGGCGTCCTTGGTTCCGCGGAGCACCAGCACGGGCTGGCGGACAGCGGCCAGCCGTTCCTCCAGCGGGTATTCCATCATCACCGGCAGTTCGGTCAGGTACCAGCGCGGGCCCGCCCGGAAGTAGTCGCTGAACACGATGGCGTTGGAGGTCAGGGACTCGCTGAACATCGCGTCGCGCGTCAGCGCCATCGCCTGCCTGGCCACCGACTTTCTGCCCGATTCCACCACTGGTCCCATCAGGACTGCGCCGGATACCCGCTCAGGTTCCCGCAACGCCAGTTCCACCGCGAACTGCGTGCCCATCGAGTGGCCCACCGGCACGTAATTGTTGACCCCGGCCTCCGTCAGGACATCGCCAACGAACGCAGCGAACTCTTCAACCTGCAGCCGGCGTCCGGGGCTTGACGCCTTTCCAAAGCCGGGCAGGTCAAAGGAGTAAACGTCCGCTGATTTTGCCAGCTCCTGGTGAAGCCGGGCCAGGTAGCGGTGGGAGACACCGATGCCGTGCAGCAGCACGTACGCTGGCCGCGCTCCCATCTCCGCCGGCTGGACGGAGGCGTAGAGCCTTCCCTGCAAACCACCGGATTCAACGTCCCGGCCACCAGTTAATGCCATCAGCCGAGCATACCGCCGGAGCCAAAGGCGCCCCGGCAGGCCGGGTCACGGGAGGCCGGGCACACCGGGGCCGGCACACGGGCAGGCCGGAATCCAGCGGTAGGCTGGGGCCATGGCACTCATTGCTCCCAGGATGGCCGGCGCCCTTCCGCCGGAGGAGGCTGTAAAGCTCCAGCAGGCCCTGGCCGGCAGCGACGACATCACGGTTTTCGTGGACGGTACCGTCCACCGGCTGCCGCCCGTGGCGCGGGACGCCGTCGTTGACCTCCTGCTGCGGTTCAGCCGCGGCGAGGCTGTGACCGTGAGCAGCGTGGAGGAAATGCTGACCACGTCTAAAGCTGCAGAACTGGCCGGAATCTCGCACACCTACCTGCGCAACATGACGGACCGCGGCGAGATTCCAGTGGAATACCGCGGCAGCCACCGGAGGATTCCCTTGGCGGCGATCATGGCGTGGCTGGAGGGGCAGAAGAAGGACCGGCAGAAAAAGGCGGCTGCGGACCAGGCAGACGGGGACCTCAGATCCGGGGGCGAAGAGCCCAGCGACGCATCTTGAGGGCAGCGTGGAGTTCCAGGCGGGGCAGCCCTTTCAGCGGATCCACGCCCAGCACCTGGCGGATCCGGCCCAGCCGGTTGTAGATGCTGCTGCGGTGCAGGTGGAGCTTCGCGGCCACGTCCTGGACGGAACCGTCGTTGTCGTACAGCAGTTCCAGGACCGGGATTAGTTCGCCGTTGCGGTCGTGGTCCTCAAGCATGCGGAAGTACACGGACCCGGAGTCAGCCCACGCACCAGCCCCTCCCCCCGCAGAGGCCAGCAGCTGATAGACGCCGGTGGACCGGCAGTCCACCAGTTCCCCGAGCTGCGGGTCCACCGCGGCAGCCTGTGCGGCGAGCCTGGACTGCCGGTAGGCCTCGGCGAGCTCCCGCGGCCGGGCAAACCCTTCGCTGATCCCCAGGATGATGCGGTGGACCGGCCGGCCGGAGCGCTTGGCCAACTCCAGCTGGTAGTGCACCAGGACCTGGGCGTGGTTCGCACGGCCCGATGACTCGCGGAACAGGACGACAGAGTGGGTTTCGGTCCCGGCGCTGAAGAGGGTGGCATCAACTCCCACCGTTGCCTGGAGCGCCACCGAACGGTGGATCAGGGTTGAGGCGATGGGATCGGGCCCGCCTGCCCATCCGTCGGCGTCGAGCACAGTGACCATCTGCCACGGCCCGCGGCCCTGGACCTCTTTCCACCCAGCCACTGCCGCCACGGCATTGGTTTCGCCGGCGCAGGCTGCCAGGAATTCCCGTTCACGTCCGCGCCGGAATTCAGACTCCGCGGTGTTCGAATCGAGCAGCAGCCCGGAGAGCATCTCGAGTTCGTTGGTGACTGACGGCAGTTGGGTGAGGATCGCCGTCGGATTTTCCTCTACGGAGTCCTGCTGGACCCAGAGATAACCCACCCTGAAGCCGCGGACCATCAGTGGGACACAGACACGGCCCAGCATCCCAAGGTGCGGGTTTGCGGGGACCACCACGGGCCGGACGGCGGTGGCAATGCCGTGGGACAGCTGCCAGGCGCTGACATCCCCCGGCACCTTCTTGCTGAGCAGGAAGTTCACGCGGACCCGGTCGGCGTGGGACTGGTTGGAGCTGTAGGCGAGCAGCACACCGTCCAGGTCTTCCAGGGACAGGCCCCGGCCCAGTTTCTGGGCCACCTGCTCGACCAGTTGCTCCACGCCCTGCTGCATGGCCCAACACTACTGCTTTTCCGCCAGCCTGCTTGAACGGACACGAGGCGACACCTGATGCCTAAGCACTGAACAAATGTCGAAGCGGCGGCGGCGAAAACCGCGGAATCACGCGGTTCTCCCCGTTCCGCCCGTCAGCTCCCTGTGTCGGCTGGCTCACAACGGATTTATCGTGGAAACACAGAATCTTCCGCACTTTCCGGCTTACCAGCCGAGAACCTGGAGCCCACGATGATCATCGGTGTCCCCAAAGAAATCAAGAACAACGAATTCCGGGTGGCCATCACCGCCGCCGGTGTCCACGAGTTCCGCAGCCACGGCCACACCGTGCTGGTGGAGCGCGGTGCAGGGCTGGGCTCAGGCATCACGGACGAGGAATACGCCATTGCCGGAGCCGAGATCGTCAACGACGCCGATGACGTCTGGGCCCGCGCCGACATGGTCATGAAGGTCAAGGAACCCATCAAGGCCGAGTACCACCGCTTCCGCAAGGGCCTGATCCTCTTCACCTACCTCCACCTCGCCGCCGAGCCTGAACTCACCCGCGAGCTCATCAACTCAGGCGTCACCGCCATCGCGTACGAAACGGTTCAGGAAGGCCGCACCCTGCCGCTGCTGGCCCCCATGTCAGAGGTGGCCGGCCGGCTCTCCGTGCAGGTGGGCGCCGCTTCGCTGATGGCCCCCGCCGGCGGCAAGGGTGTGCTGCTGGGCGGCGTACCCGGCGTCCGGCCCGCCAAGGTGGTTGTCCTGGGTGCCGGTGTTGCCGGAACCAACGCTGCCGCCATGGCACTGGGTCTGGGTGCGGACGTCACCATCATGGACATCAACATCAACCGCCTGCGCGAGCTGGACGCCCAGTACCAGGGCCGGCTCAAGACCGTGGCGTCAAACTCCTACGAGATCGAAAAGTCCGTGGTGGATGCCGACCTGGTGATCGGTTCCGTCCTCATCCCGGGTGCCAAGGCCCCCAAGCTGGTCACCAACGATCTCGTGGCCCGCATGAAGCCCGGATCAGTCCTGGTGGACATCGCCGTGGACCAGGGCGGCTGCTTCGAGGACACCCACCCCACCACGCACCAGGAACCCACGTACAAGGTCCACAACGCCATCTTCTACTGCGTGGCCAACATGCCCGGTGCCGTACCGAACACCTCCACCTACGCGCTGACCAACGTGACCCTGCGGTACGCCGTGTCCCTGGCCAACCTCGGCGTCAAGGCCGCCTTCGACCGCGACCCCGCCCTCGCCCTCGGCCTTAACATCGCAGCGGGCCACGTAGCCCACCACTCCGTCTCGGAGGCGCACAACCTGCCCCTCGTAGCGGACTGGCACGAACTGGTTTCGGCTTAGTACTCCCTGCTGCCGTAAGGACGGCAGTCATCCAACGCGTGCTGCTCCTTCGTCGCTCTGACGCACGCTTTCTGGATGGCTGCCGTCCTTACGTTTAAGCTCTCGCCGAAGACAGTTCGCGTGCTTGTTTTATTAGTTTGAGGACTTCGACTGGTCCGGCCGGGTCTACCGGGAGCGGCAGCTTTGAGGCCGTGCCGCCGTCGAGGATTTTGTCCGCCAGGAGCCGGTAGAACTCCGGGTAGGCGCCCCGCTCGGTGGGCAGGGCATCCAGGTGGCCGTCCCGGCCCAGGAGCCCTGCCCACTCCGGCGCTTCCTCACCGTACTCCTCGTCCAGGGGGCTGCCGCCGGCAACGATGTAGGGCTCCTGCGGGTCCACGCCATTTTTGGTGAAGCCGCCCACGGAACCCAACACTCGGAACCGCGGGCCCTGCTGCGCACAGAGCATGTTCATCGTGAGGTGGCTCAGGACTCCGGTGTCGTGCCGCAGCACCAGGAAGACGTCGTCATCCGCCCGCTCGTCCGCGCGCCGGGCCTTCAGCTCGGCGTGGACCACCGTCGCGGGACCAAACAGCAGGAGCGCCTGGTCGATCAGATGGCTGCCGAGGTCGAACAGGACGCCGCCACCATCCGAGGCGGTGGCGTGCGCCTTCCACGCCTTGGCGATAGCGGGGGACCAGCGCTCAAACCGCGACTCAAACCTGGTCACTTTCCCCAAGGCGTCCGCCGCCAGGAGCTTCCGGAGCGTCAGGAAGTCACCGTCCCACCGCCTGTTCTGGAACACCGTCAGCACCCGGCCCAGTTGTTGGGCGAGGGCAACAAGTTCCTGTCCTTCCTCACCGGTCACCGCAAACGGCTTGTCCACCACCACATCCAGGCCGGCCTCCAGCGCTGCCTTGGCGAGAGGGTAATGCGTGGCCGGCGGGGTGCCCAGGACCACGAGGTCAAGGTCGGCGGCGCGCGCAAGGACGGCATCGCCGTCGTGCACGGTCCTTACGCCGGGGTAACGGGCAGTGGCTGCTTTCTGCCGCTCCACATTGGATGTGGCGATGACGTCCAACGAGTAGCGTCGGTCCGTACCGATCAAGGGCGCGTGGAAGACGCTGCCGGACAGGCCGTAGCCGACGACGGCCGTGCGGATGGTGCGTGGAGCGGCGGAGTCAGTCATAGGGCTACGCTACTCCCGCACGTGTGCGCCGGCCCCGTTCGAAGCAAAGTGAGAGAGCGTCGCGGGAAACCCCGCGGTAAGTGAGAGAGCGTTGCAGGAAAAGGCGCGGTAAGTGAGAGAGCGTTGCAGGAACGGCGAAGCCGGCACCCCTGATGTCCCAGGAGATGCCGGCCTCGCGTCTTGCCGTATTGCCGTATTCAGTTGCTCTTCAGCTGGGGCGGGCTGTTACTTCTTTTCCCAGCCGAGGGTGGTCCAGTCCGGGACCTGGGACAGGCTCTGGAACAGGGACGGGCCGTAATTGGCCAGGCCGGTGCGGACGAAGGAGATCTGCGGGCCGTTGAAGACCACACCCATGGAGTAGTACTTCGCCATGTGTTCCTTTTCAACTTCCATGGCTGCCTTGTTGCGCTCGGCGTTGTCCTCGATGGACGCCAGGTCGGCGATCTTCTTGTCCAGCTCGGCATCGCCCAGCTGGTTCTCATTGGTCTTGGAGTCGTAGTACTGCTTGACGGCGGATGTTGCGTCCGCACCGACGGTGTAGCCCGAGATGCTCACGTCGAATTCGCGTGAGCCCAGGACCTTGCCGAAGTCGGCCGAAGCGCGCTGGTCAATACCAACATCCATGCCGCCGGCCTGGAGCTGCTTCTGCAGGGTCTGTGCGACGGCCAGCGCCGTTGGATCGTCACCGAAGTTGCTGATCTTAAACGCGGCGGGCTTGCCGTCCTTCTCCATGATGCCGTTGGCGTTGGCGGTGTAGCCGGCGTCGGTCAGCACCTTCTTGGCCGCGTCCGGACCCGTTTCCTTCACAGGGTAGTTGTCCTGGTAGTACTCGGAGAACGGCAGCAGCATCATGGAGCCGGAGCTGGGCTCCTCCCAGTTCAGGCCGTTGAACCGCACCTTGCGGATGGCCTCACGGTCCACTGCTGCGAAGATCGCCTTGCGGACGGCCACGTCAGTGATGCGCTGGGCGTTGAGATTCAAGCCGCCGGCGAACAGGCGCTGGCCGCGGCGGACCTCTGAGTCCTTGCTGCCTTCCAGCTGCTTGTAGAGGGAGACGGTGTTGGCGGAGATTCCATCGATTTCACCGTTCTTGAAGGCCGCGATCTGGGCGCTGCTCTCAAGTTGGCGGAACACCACGCTTTCCAGGACCGGCTTGGTGCCCCACCACTTCTCGTTGGGCACCAGGGATACTGTTTTGGCTGCGGTATCGTACTGGTCCAGCTTGAACGGGCCTGCCATCCACTCCGGGTGCAGTTCACCGTTGAAGCCCTCGTTGAAGATCTGCGGCGTGTTGACGGCGGGGTGGATCAGGCCGAAGAACAGGTCTTCCAGCGGGTATACCGGCCGGCTGGTCTTGACGATGACTTCCTTGTCGCTGCTGCCGGCCTCAACGGATTCAACGAATTCGTAGGCTCCGGAAGTGACAATGTCGTAGCCGGCGTCCGGGCTCTTCAGGATGTTCCAGGTGTTCTGGAAGGCCTTGACGTCGATGGGGGTGCCGTCGTTGTAGGTGGCCTTCTCGTTGACCTTGATGGTGATGGTCTGTTTGCCATCTTTGACTTCGTTCGTAACCTCCTCGCAGAAGTCCTTATTAGGCGAAGCCTTGCCTTCGAAGTCGACCTTCCAGCAGCCGCCGATGCCGCCGCCCGAGACCGCGACCGGGTTGATCGGTGCCATCAATGCAGAAGTGTCTGCGCTGTTGCCGTTGTTGGAAAAGCCGTTGAAGTCCGGGCCGATGTTGCCCAGCGGAAGGGTGACCTTGCCGCCCTGTTCAAGATCGGCAGCGGGCTTTTCGTTGACACTGATGAGCTTGGACAGGTCGCTGCCTGCCTCCTGGCCCTTGGCCGTCTCCGGCCCGGTGGCCCCGCCACCGCCGGCGCCGCACGCCGTCAGCGCCAGAGCAGCGGCAATGGCCGCAGCTCCGCCGATCTTGTTCAGATTCCTCATGGTGTTCCCTTCGTTATTGCAGGTGGTGATGCTGGTGATGGGTCGAAAAAACTCAAGGCGCATGGTGGTCCGGTGATTCGTGGACTACCAGCATGTCCTCGTCCAGTTCCCCGTCAGGGAAGAAGCAGGCGAAGCGCTGGTCCACGGCGGGCAGCGGGTGGGCGGCCAAAGCCTGGGCCGCAGCCGAGGGTGCCACCGCTTCCAGCGGGGGCTCCAGGGTGAGGCACTTTTCCTGTTTTACGGGCGGCAGGGCTGCGAAGACGGGGCACCGGGTGGCAAAGTTGCAGCCCTTGGGTGCGTCAAGCGGGGAAGGCAGGTCGCCCCGCAGGATGATGCGCTCCCTGGTCCGCTCCACCTGCGGGTCCGGCACCGGGATGGCCGAGAGCAGCGCCCGGGTGTAGGGATGGCGGGGGTTGTCGAACACCCGGTCCACTTCTCCGATCTCCACGATCTTGCCCAAGTACATAACAGCCACCCGGTTGGAGATGTGCCGCACCACCGAAAGGTCGTGGGCCACCATCAGGTAGCTGAGGCCCAGCTCGGCCCGGAGCTTGTCCAGGAGGTTGATCACGCCGGCCTGGACGGAAACGTCGAGGGCGGAGACAGGCTCGTCCAGGACCACCAGCTTCGGATTCACGGCCAAAGCGCGGGCAATGCCCACCCGCTGGCGCTGTCCGCCGGAAAACTGGTTGGGGAACCGGTTGACGTGGTCCGGCTGCAGGCCCACCAGCTTCATCAGTTCCATGATGCGCTTCCTGATGGCCGGCTTATCCATGCCGGCGTTCTGAAGCGGCTCGGCGAGCACCTCGTAGACCGTAAAGCGCGGATCGAGCGCGCCGGTGGGATCCTGGAACACCATCTGCATCTCGCGGCGCATTGCGCTCTTGGTCCTGGCGTCGGCAGCCTGCTTGTTGCTGATGCCGCCAATCACCACCTCGCCGTCCTGGTCCTTGTGGAACTCCATGATTTCCAGCAGGGTGGTGGTCTTTCCGGAACCGGACTCGCCCACAATCGAGAAGCACTCGCCCTCGCGGATGTCGAAGCTGACTCCGTCCACGGCCTTGACAGTGCCAATCCGGCGCTTCAGCAATGCCCCCTTGGTCAGCGGGAAGTGCTTTCGCACGTCCTTGAGCTGCAGCACCGGGGAGCGTTCCCCGCGGGGTATGGCATCAAAGCGGGACACTGCAACCGGCGGAGCCGAGAAGACGTCGTGGACGTCGACTTCGCCGCCCAGGGATCCGGACTTGATGCAGGCGGCGCGGTGAAGGGCACTTCCCGGTACCGCCGCCAACGCCGGCTCGCCCTCCAGGCACGCGTCCGAGGCCAGCGGGCAGCGTGGCGCGAACGAGCACCCGGTGGGCGTCTGGATCAGGTTGGGCGGCATGCCCTCAATGGGCACCAGGGACGACTTCTCCGCCACGTCAACGCGCGGCACGGCGCCGAGCAGTCCCATTGTGTAGGGCATCCTCGGGTTGTAGTAGATGTCGTCCACCGCGCCGGTCTCCACGGGCTTGCCGGCGTACATCACCATGATGTCGTCTGCCATCCCGGCCACCACGCCGAGGTCGTGCGTGATCATCACGACGGCGGCCCCCGTCTCCTCCTGGGCGGTATGCAGCACCTCCAGCACCTGGGCCTGGATGGTGACGTCCAGCGCCGTCGTCGGCTCATCAGCGATCAGGACGCGCGGGTTGTTCGCGATCGCGATGGCGATCATCACCCGCTGGCGCATGCCCCCGGAGAACTCATGCGGAAAGGCCTTCAGCCTGTCCTTGGGGCTCGGAATGCCCACCATGGCCAAAAGTTCGACGGCGCGGGCTTCTTTGGCCTGTCTGCTCATCGTTGGGTTGTGGATGGAGAGTGCTTCCGCGATCTGCGTGCCGACGGTGAACACCGGTGTCAGGGAAGACAGCGGGTCCTGGAAGACCATTGCCAACTCGTTGCCGCGGTACTGGCACATGGCTTTGTCGCTGAGGCCCAGCAACTCCTTGCCCTTGAGCCGGACGGAACCGGAAACTTCCGCTGCAGCGGGGAGGAGCCCCATGATAGCCAGGGACGTGACGGATTTGCCGGAGCCCGATTCGCCCACAATACCCAGCGTCTTGCCGGGCAGGAGGTCAAAATCGACACCACGGACTGCGTGGACTACGCCGTTCTCGGTGTTGAAGCGGACGTTCAGGTTCCGGACTGACAGGACTGCATCCGTGGGGGCGTGCAGGCCTGCGACGTGCAGTCGTTCCACTGTTGATGGGGGCTGTTCGGCTGGCCCGGCGGCAATTTCGCTGCTCATGAGGACTTCCCCTTAACACGGGTTTTCCGGGTACTGCGTTTTTTGGCACTGCCGCTTGAACTGGAGCTGGGGTCGAAGGCGTCGCGCAGTCCGTCGTTCATCATGGCCAGCGAGCCCGTGAGCAGGAACATTACGGTCAACGGCACCCAGAACATCCAGGGAAAGGTCTGGACCTGCGAGGTGGCGCCGCCAATGAGGACGCCCAGGCTGACGTCCGGGACTTTGATGCCGATGCCGATGAACGAGAAGGCGACCTCGGCAAGGATGGCGCCGGTGACGCCCCGGGTGATGTCCAGGACCAGCAGGGAGCCGATGTTGGGAACCAGGTGCCGCCAGACGATCCGCCGCGGCGGGACACCCATGTACTGGGCCGCTTTGACGTAGTCCCGCTGCATCAGGGACATGGACAGCGACCGGATCAGCCGGGCCGTGCCCATCCAGCTGAAGACCAGGAGCACGATGATCAGCAGCAGCCAGGACGGCAGGTCCCGCTTCAGGCCTTCGCCGCCCCCGCTGGTGGCAACCGCAACCACCAGCAGTGCCGGCATCATGATGAGCGCTTCAAGGATGAAGAGCATCACCTTGTCCACCTTGCCGCCGAAGTAGGCCATGGTGCACCCGTAGACGGCGGCGATGAGGACGGACACAAGCCCCACGATCAGGCCGATCAGGATGGAGATCCGGGTACCTTCGACCGTCATGGCGTAGAGGTCGATGCCGGCCTGGGAGGTACCGAGGTAGTGCTCGGCCGATGGCGGCATCCCGATGTTGAAGGGGTCTATGGTCTCCTTGTCCCACTGGGTGAAGTAGCCGCCCACAAAGGAGAAGACAGTCAGGGCCAGGAAGATGGCAAGACCCGCCACGGCCGTTTTGTTGCGCATAAAACGGCGGAAGATGATGGTGTTCTTGCCGATGATGACATCGGCGTTTTCCAGGTGCGCGTCCTGCGCGACCGCGGCCGGGTCTACGGCGTTGAGGTTGGTCATGGCTACTGCACCCGCACTCTCGGGTCAACGAGGGTGGTGGCGAAGTCCGCCAGGATGGCCCCCAGGGCGAAAATAACGGAACCATAGGCCAGCGTGGCGGTGGCGGCGTTGACGTCCTGGAGCGAGATGGCGTCGATGCTCCAGGAGCCCACGCCGGGCCAGGCGAAAATCTTTTCCGCGAAGAAGCCGCCGGCAAAGATGGCCGGAATGGTGAAGGCGATGCTCTGGGCAACGGGAATGAACGAGACCCGCAGGGCATGCCGGGAAATCGCCTGGTTACGGGTCAGCCCCTTGGCGCGGGCCGTCCGGACAAAGTCGGCGTTCACGTTGTCCAGCAGGTATTGCCGTTGGGCGATCTGGTAGGAACCCCATCCCACCAGCGTGATCGCGATGGTCGGCACGGCGTAATGCGCCAGCATGTCCACGAACTGCGCCCATCCGGGTTCGATGCCGGGAGTGGAGATGCCGGTGACAAAGAAGATGCGCTCCCCCACGGTTTCATTGATGCTGATGGCGCCCAGCTGCACCAGGAAGTAGGCAATGGGGGCGGGGACAATGTAGGCGAGGTAACTGTAGGACGTGATGGCACGGTCCTGGAACTTGTACTGGCGGGCTGCCGAATAGACCCCGAGTGCCACGCCGATGACGAGCGTCAGGATGATGGAGGCCAGGAAGAGCCGGGTGGAGATCCATACCCGGTCCCCGAACTCTGCGTTGATGTATGCGCCGTTGGGGCTGCGGCCCCAGTCCCAGCGCGTGACGATGGCAGTCAGCCATTCCACGTAGCGCTCCCACGGGCTGAGGTCCGGGTCCAGGCCCTTGAGCCGCATCGAGTTTGCCACCTGTTCTGGGGTGGGCCGGGGAATCCGTTCCTGCTCCAGCAGCGCGGGCTTGAGCGAGCTGACCGCCAGGAAGTATCCGGCCGAGGTGGTCAGGAAGATCATCAAAACGTACGTGATGCCGCGCCGTGCGAGGTACCTGAGCATGGCGCTAGTTCTGCTTCGCCGCCGGGAGCTGGACGTTGAAACCCCGCGGTGTCAGCAGGTAGGCCAGGCTGTCGGGCAAATCAACAATCACGTGCTGGATCCTTCCGTTATCCCCGGATCAGCGGGGGTTGTGCCGCGTCATCGGGTCCTCTGCCAGCGGATAGCTGGGCTCCCGCAGCCTTTGCAGGCCTAGCCCTTGTGGACTATGTCGCGGGTCACATTCCAGAGGAAACTATCACAAGCAACTAGCGAAAAAGCGCCGGTTGCGGGCAAACCGGCCCGGCCGTACCAGATCGTTATGAATAATTCTGTAATCTCGATGTGACTGAACGCCGAAATGCTGTATCCCGTGCTCTACGCACCGGTGACAACCCGTGTGACGAGCTCCCTCCACGAGTCATTCAGACGGTCCGCGCCCACGCCATGCACCCGGACCAAATTGAGGAGCCGGTCCGGCGCGAGGGTGGCACCGAGGGAATGCGCCATCAGCCAGGGGTCCGCAGCGAACCCCTCCTCCGTGAGCAGCACCTGGATGTGGCGGTGCCACAGTGCGGCAGCGGGAACTTCAAAGCGGCCCCGGGAGGAGTTCTCTGCTGCGAGCACCAGGTCACCGAACTCCATCACGTAAGCAATCCGTTCCACACCAAAAGCAATAAGCCGTTCCAGTCCCGGCGCTCCGGGCCCCAGGGGCGGCGGCCCAAACATAAAGCGGGCCTGAAAGGCAGCCTCGGATTCGCTGAGGAGGGTGAGCATGAGGCCGGCCCGGCTGCCAAAGCGGCGAAATATGGTGCCCTTGCCCACCCCGGCGTGCTCGGCAAGACGGTCCATGGTCAGACCTTCTGCCCCGCATTCCGCGATCAGGTCACGGGCCGCCTCCAGCAGGCGCTCCCGATTCCGGGCGGCATCGCTGCGTTCCACCGCCTCACCCGGCGAGGGCGGAGGGCGCATTGGGATGAAGCTCACAGTCCACATTCTAGACCGGGGGAATAAGAAGCGGACCGTAGTCCGTTTAGATGGGTGAAGGCACCACATGCCTCAGCATTCACCCGGCCGGCGGCCCCTCCCGCCGCCCCAACCTGCAGGAGTTCTCATGACCAAGAGCACCGTACTCACCCTCGTCGGCAGCCTCCGCGCCGAGTCCACCAACCAGAAGCTGGCCGAGGCAATCCAGCTGAACGCGCCGGAGCAGGTGGACGTCGTCATTCACGAAAACCTGGGCAACATTCCCTTCTATAACGAAGACATTGACGTCGAGGGCCAGGTTCCTGCGGCTGCTGCCGCCCTGCGCGCCGCAGCAAACGAGGCCGACACGCTCCTCCTGGTCACTCCGGAGCACAACGGCACCGTGCCCGCAGCACTGAAGAACGCCATCGACTGGCTGTCCCGCCCCTTCGGTGCCGGCGCCCTCGCCGGTAAGCCCACGGCCGTCGTCGGCACTGCCTTCGGCCAGTATGGCGGGGTCTGGGCCCAGGACGAGGCACGCAAGGCAGCAGGAATCGCCGGCGCGCAGGTCCTCGAGGACGTCAAGCTCGCAGTGCCGGGTTCCATGGTGCGCTTCGCTGAAATCCACCCGAAGGACGATGCAGAGGTTGTGGAGCAGATCAAGGGCGTGTTTGATGCCCTCGCAGCTTCCCAGCCTGCGGCATAACGAGCCTTCTGCGGTGCCCGGTGCGTAACTGCGCCGGGCACCGCTGCTTTAAGCCGGGCACCTTCGTGTCCCGGCACCGCTGTGCCCGGCGGCGGGGACAGCCGATACGATGTGTCCCGCCCAACTCTGGCTGCGGGATCCAATCGTTGCTAGCGTGACGGAATGACGCCCTCGAAGACCCCGGCCGAGATCCTCGACATCGGCGGCACGGAGGTTCGCATCTCGAGCCCGGACAAGGTGGTGTTCCCGGGGCCAGGGCTCACCAAGCTTGACCTGGTGCAGTACTACCTCGCGGTCGCGGATGGCGCCCTGCGCGGCGCCGGCGGGCGGCCCATGGTGCTCAAGCGTTTCCCGAAGGGCATCGACGCCGAACCGTTTTTCCAGAAGCGCGTGCCCGAAAACCATCCCGGCTTCATCGATACGGCGACTCTGCACTACGCGTCCGGCACATCGGCCGAGGAGGCTGTTATCCGGGATGCCGCAGGGTTGGCGTGGGTGGTGAATCTTGGCTGCCTCGACCTCAATCCGCACCCGGTAAGGGCGGAGGACCTCGAGCACCCCGATGAGCTTCGGGTCGACCTCGATCCGATGCCGGGAGTGGACTGGTCGCAAATCGTAGATGTCGCCTATGTAGCCAGGGAGGTACTCGGGGACACGGGACTGGTGGGCTGGCCGAAGACCAGCGGCTCCCGCGGACTCCACATCCTGGTGCGCATCGAGCCCGAATGGTCTTACCGTGAGGTGCGGCTCGCCGCCGAGACCCTTGCCCGTGAAGTCGAAAACCGGGCCCCGGGACTCGCCACCGCCCGGTGGTGGAAGGAGGAACGCGGCGAGAGCGTGTTCGTGGACTTCAACCAGAACGCCAAGGACCGTACGGTGGCATCCGCATATTCAGTCCGGCCCCTCCCCGACGCGCGGGTCTCAACGCCGCTTTCCTGGGAAGAGGTGCGCTCCGCCCATCCGGATCAGTTCACGGTCCTCACAGTGCCCGCGCGCTTCAAGGACGTGGGCGACCCCCATGCAGGGATTGACAAGGCCGCAGGCAAACTGGACAAGCTCCTGGCCCTGGCGGAGGAACTGGGGCCTGCGGAGAAAGCGCCGCGCAGCGGTGACGGCTCCGGCCGCCGGCAGTCGGTGATGCCGCTCATCGAGGTGGCCCGCACCAAAAGCAAGCCTGAAGCCCTCGCGGCGCTCGACGAATGGAAGTCCCGGCATGCGGACCTCGTCCCGGCCCTGCACCCTGCGGACGTGCTGGTGGACGGGATGCGCGGATCGAGTTCCCTTTGGTACCGGGTGCGGGTGAACCTGCAGCACGTGCCCGAGGCGGAGCGTCCGCCGCAGGAGAAACTCGTCGCCGACTATGACCCCTGGGCGGGCAGGGAGTGGCCTGGGCGCCCGGGATCCTGACCCGGGGACCACAGCCCTGGCCTTTGATGCTGTGACCAACTCTTATCCCAACCGGTACCTCACGGACATTCTTTAGCGGACGGGCGCGCCGTAACGTTAATCCACGGACGTACCGGGACGGGATTGCGGTGCAGGGATGGCAAGAAAGGCGATAGCGGGAAGGCGGATGACGGGCGGGCGCGCTGTCATGGCGGCATCCGCCCTGGCGCTTCCGTTGTGGGCCGCCGGCTGCGTCAGCCCGCCTCCTCAACAAACACCGCCACCTTCCTCGGCCCCGCTCGTCGACGCCGGTCCCACCCCCACCCGCGCAACCGTACCCACCGCACCCGCTCCCCAGCCTCAATTTGCACCCCCGGAAGGCACAGCCCCCGAGACGCAGGGCAGCGCCACGCCCAGCCCTGCCGAAACCCCGCCCCGTGCCGGGTCCACAGCTTCACCCTCGCCGGAAGCACCGCCGTCGGCGGCCCCCGTCCCGTCCGAGCCGGTTCCCTCGGGCAGTATTGCCGCCCAGCGGACAGTAACCGCCTACTACGTGCTCCTGGACGACGGCGGCAGCAACGGAGTGCGGTTCGGCTGCAATGACAGCCTGGTGGGGGTGGCCCATACCAGTTCCCCCCAAGAGGAACCGCTCCCCGCCGCCGTGCGCGCGCTCCTGACTGCGCCGGCCGATGCAGAAGCCTCACGGCCCTCCCCCGATGTCTACAACGCGCTCGAAGACTCGGACCTGACCTTCCTTTCAGGAAGCTTCGACGGCACCACCGTCACGGTGTACCTCGCCGGCACGCTCAGCATGGGAGGCGTCTGCGACGCCCCGCGGGTGGAAGCCCAGCTGACCCAGACGGCGGTTTCCGCAGTCGGGGCCGTCCGGGCGGAGATCCATATCAACGGGCGAAGCCTGGCCGAGGCCTTACGGCAGGACTAACGGCTGCTTGCGCCGCCGCACGTCTTTGCTCAACGAGTGTTGCCTATTTAGCAACACTCGCCTGTATCCTGATTGATGTGAGCCACGAGACACTCGACGCCGCAGCACAGACGCTGCCTGCCGAAGCCATTGATGCCATCGAGCGGGCGGCAACGTCCGCCCACCGCCATGAGGAACTCTTCTCAGAGCGCGCCGCCAACATCCGCCAGTCCGCCGTCAGGGACGTCTTCGACATCTCCCTGCGCCCCGGGCTGGTTTCCCTTGCAGGCGGAAGTCCCTACCTGCAGTCCCTCCCCCTTGACCGGCTGGCCGCCACTGCGGCAACCATCATCGCCGAGGACGGCCTGGCGGCCCTCCAGTACGGCAGCGGCCAGGGCACCGAAGAGCTGCGGGCCCAAATTTGCGAAGTGATGGCGGCCGAGGGCATTCTCGACGCCCTGCCCCGGAACGTGGTGATCACCGCAGGATCCCAGTCCGCCCAGGATGTTGCCACCAAGGTCTTCTGCAATCCCGGGGACGTGGTGCTGGTGGAAGACCCCACCTATGTGGGTGCGTTGAATACCTTTGAGGCGTACCAGGTCCAGGTGGAAACGGTGGAGATGGACGGGGACGGCCTGGTTCCGGATCTCCTCGAGGCCAGGATCGCCGCCCTGCAACTCGCCGGCAAGAGCGTGAAGTTCCTCTACACCATCCCCAACTTCAACAATCCGTCCGGAATCACCCTAGCCCGGGAGCGGCGGCAGA
The DNA here is from genome assembly GCF_054792695.1 of Arthrobacter sp. Z1-9. Taxonomy (NCBI): domain Bacteria; kingdom Bacillati; phylum Actinomycetota; class Actinomycetes; order Micrococcales; family Micrococcaceae; genus Arthrobacter; species Arthrobacter sp. Z1-9. Next base: position 4,190,039 of record NZ_CP096456.1, read on the forward strand.
AGATCGTGGACATATGCCGCAACGCGAATATTTTGATCCTCGAGGACAACCCCTACGGACTCCTGCGCTTTGATGGGGAACCGCTGCCACCCCTCCGCGCCGACAACCCGGCCGACGTTATTTATATGGGCTCTTTCTCAAAGATCTTCGCGCCCGGGCTCCGCATCGGCTGGGCGCTGGTGCCCGAACACCTGCAACGCCGGTACTACCTTGCGGCCGAAGCGGTAACCCTTTGCCCGCCGGCCCTCAACCAGATGCTGGTATCCGCGTACCTGCGCGACTACGACTGGCGGGGCCAGATTGAAACGTACCGTGGACTGTATGCGGAGCGGTGCCGGGCGATGCTCGCTGCCCTGGAAGCACACATGCCCGCCGGGACCAGCTGGACCAGCCCGGAGGGCGGGTTCTTTGTCTGGGTGACACTGCCGGAGGGGCTGGACACTTACCCGCTGCTGCAAAAGGCAATCGACGCCGGAGTGGTGTTTATCCCCGGCGCCGCCTTCACGCCGTCAGACGAGCCCTCCAACAAGCTGCGCCTGGCCTACAGCGCCGTCCCGCCCGAGGCCATTACCGAAGGTGTGCGGCGCCTTGCGCCAGTGCTGCAGGAAGCCATCGCCGCGCTGTAGCCTTGGGCTCACTGACTTAAGCCGCACACCAAGCAAAGGAGCAACACATGAGCGGAATCATCGTTGTAGGGGTTGACGGCAGCGGTACAGCCAAGAAGGCGGCGGAGTCGGCCCGGGATCTCGCCGCAGCACTGGGAGCCTCGCTTCACGTGGTCTCAGCCTTCGACAGCGACCGCACGGAAGTGTTCGGCAGCGGCAGCGACCGGTGGATCGTGTCCGACGCTGATGCCGCCGAGCACGTGGCCCGCACGGTCGCTGAATCCCTGGGCCGCGACATCAAGGTGACCTACTCCGCAGCCCGTGGCCGCCCGGCCGACGCCCTGATCAAGGAGGCGCTGCGGATGGAAGCCCGCATCATCGTGGTGGGAAACCGCAGGATGCAGGGCATTGGGCGCGTCCTTGGCAGCGTGGCCAACAGCGTAGCCCACAACGCTCCGTGCGACGTTTACATCGCCAACACCTACGACGCCGACTAGACGTTACTGCGGACACTCCCTGAGGTGGCAAAGGTCGCTCCGGGGGGTGTCCGTTCTCACGCCTGATAGGCCAGTGTGGGCCCGGGCGCAACGATAAAATTGGATAAGCCCCCAATGGAGCGGACACCCAGCATCCACACTTATCAAGGGGCACCATTGATCACTCTCCAGCGCCGCCACCTCGTAGGCCACGACATCCTCCTGGCCCGCCACGGAAACCACATCTGCTCCATGCGCGTCGACCGCAGCAACGGCAGGGTGGTGGCGCTGCTGGATGACGGAACCGTGGACAGCGCACCGAACCTGATCGCCCCGGGCCTGGAGCTTCCCGCCACAGTGGGCAGCGTGATGCGCGAGGACTGGAAAATTTTGACCGTCTGCGGAGCCGTGGCTGCGGGAATGGGTGCGCTGATGGTGACAGCAGCAGTTGCCCTGGGAACAATGGCGAATCCCACCGCAATTGAAATGCTCTCGGCCTACGCCATCTACTGAGGCACTCCCTAAGGCACCATCCAGCCTTGCAGTGCCCACCAGATTCCGGCCATCACCAGGCCGCCGAAAAGTGAACCGGCAACCACCTGCGCGAGGGTGTGGGCGCGCAGCACTACCCGCGACCACCCCACCGCCGGGATAAGCAGCAGCAGCGGAAGCCACGGCGCTCCGAGCATGAGCACCGCGATCACCGCAGAAGACGAAATGGCGGCAGCATGCCCGCTGATCTTCCAAAATGGACTGACGCCTGCCAGCACAACCACGCCGGCTACCACTCCCAGCACCATGGCCACGACGCTTTGCGGGGCTCCCGCCGCGTTCAGCACCAGCAGTCCGGCCACAATTGAAGCCAGCGCCATCAGCAGTACGGGCGCCCGCTGTTTGCGGTCGCTCACGTGATGGTCGGTGACTTTACCCAGCCTCACCAGGACCAGCAGCAGGACCAGTGGGATCACGCAGACAAACAGCGCCGCCAGGGCGCCGTAGGCCATCGTTTCGGGAAAACCGGCCTGCGTCAGGGGACTGATCAACAACTGCACGCTCACCACCACCGGCGGCTGCAACGTCTCCGTGATCCATCTGGCTGCCCTGTTTTTGGCACGGATACGCCCGGCATCAGTCACCACAGTTGTCAGTTCCTAGTCCAGCAGCAGCGCCGGTTCCTCCAGGATGGCGGCGACGTCGGCCATAAAGCGGGCCGACAGGTCGCCGTCCACCACACGGTGATCGAACGAGCCGCCAAGGGTGGTGATCCAGCGGGGAATCACTTCGCCGTCAAGGACCCAGGGCTTCTGCTTGATGGTTCCGAAGGCGACGATCGCCACCTCGCCGGGGTTGATGATCGGCGTGCCGGTGTCGATGCCCAGGGCTCCGATGTTGGTGATGGTCAGCGTCCCGCCCTGCATCTCGGCGGGCTGGGTCTTGCCTGCCCTGGCGGTGGTGGCCAGGTTGTTCAGGGCCAGCGCCAACTCCTTCAAGGACAGGTCCTGCGCGTTTTTGATGTTCGGGACCATCAGGCCGCGCGGCGTTGCCGCTGCGATGCCCAGGTTCATGTAGTGCTTGACCTGGATCTCGGCGGTGCCTTCGCCGTTGTCCACCCAGGTGGCGTTGACGCTGGGGTTCCGGGCGGCTGCCCAGATCACGGCCTTTGCGAGGATGAGCAGCGGCGATACCCGGATGCCTTCGAAGTCGCGCGAGGCCTTGAGCCTCTTGACGAACTCCATGGTGCGGCTGGCATCCACGTCCACGAAGATGCTGACGTGGGGTGCCGAGAAGGCCGAGTCCACCATCGCCTTCGCCGTGGCCTTGCGGACGCCCTTGACGGGGATCCGTTCCACCCGCTGGTCCTGCGGCTTTCCTGCTTTGCCCCAAAAGCCGTCCGCCTTGTCCAGCTCGGCGTCCCGCTGGGCCTGGTAGCTGACCAGGTCCTCGCGCGTCACCTCTCCGCGTGAGCCCGTTGCCACCACGTCCGCCAGGTCGATGCCAAGGTCGCGGGCGATCTTGCGGACCGGGGGCTTGGCCAGCACCTTGTTCACCAGGCCCGTGATGGTGCCGCCAAGCGTTGGACGGGTGTCGACGGCGTCGCCGGCGGTATGGGCGGCAGCCGCCTGCACAGCATGTGCTGTGCTTGCCGGTGGTTCGGCGGTCACGGCAGCAGGGGTGTGGGGCTGGACGGGCTCGACTTCCGGGGCGTTAGCTGTCAGGGCGCCGGCAGCGCCGCCAGTGGTTGAACCGGTAGAAATCCGCGGCCGGCGCTTGACGGCGTCGGCTTTGGGACCGGAACCCACCAGCGGACCCGCCGCCCGCGCGCTTTCCGTTGCGTCGCCGTCGGACCCCGGAAGCGTGCCGTAGAGCGGCTGCACGGGCGTCTCGGGAGCACGGACGTCAGCCGGTGTGGGAACCCCGGCCACCTCGCTGCTGACGCTGATAATGGCGGTGCCGACGTCGATGGTGATGCCTTCGGGGACCAGCAGTTCGCTGACGGTGCCGGCGAACGGCGAGGGCAACTCCACGATGGACTTGGCCGTCTCGATCTCACAGAGGACATCGTTGATGGCGACGGCGTCACCGGGCTTGACCTTCCAGGAGACAATCTCCGCCTCGGTAAGGCCCTCGCCGACGTCAGGCAGGTTGAACTTGTTCAGAGTCATGGTGTCCTCAGTAGGAGAGGGCGCGGTCCAGCGCCTCGAGGATGCGGTCGATGTCCGGAAGGTAGTCTTCCTCCACCTTGGCAACGGGATAAGGCATGTGGAAGCCGCCCACGCGGATCACCGGCGCCTCCAGGGAATGGAACGCCCGCTCACTGATCCGGGCAGCGATTTCGCCGCCGATTCCGCCAAAGGTGGGTGCCTCGTGGGCCACAATCAGCCGTCCGGTCTTTTTCACCGAGGCCGTAACGGTATCGAAGTCAAGGGGCGAGATGGAGCGCAGGTCGATCACCTCAACGCTGCGTCCGTCCTCCTCCGCCGCGTTCGCCGCGGCCAGCGCTACCGGTACCAGCGGCCCGTACGCCACGATGGTGGCGTCCGTCCCGGCCCGGAGGACATGGGCCTTGAACGGGTCCGCCGCCAGGCCCGGCGCCTCGACGTCAACCTCGCCCTTGAGCCAGTAGCGGCGCTTGGGCTCGAAAATGATCACCGGATCCTGGCAGTCCACCGCCTGCTGGATCATCCAGTACGCGTCATGCGGGTTGGACGGGGTGATGATCCGCAGCCCCGCCGTGTGGGCAAAGAGCGCTTCGGGAGATTCGGAATGGTGCTCCACCGAGCCGATGCCGCCGCCGTAGGGGATGCGGATGACCACCGGAACGGTGAGGTTGCCGTTGCTGCGGGCATGCATCTTGGCCAGCTGGGTGGTGATCTGGTTGAAGCCCGGGAAAACAAACCCGTCGAACTGGATTTCACACACCGGGGTGTAGCCGCGCAGTGCGAGGCCGATCGCAGTGCCGATGATGCCCGACTCTGCCAGCGGGGTGTCCACCACGCGGTCGGGGCCGAACTCTCCGATCAGCCCGTCCGTCACGCGGTACACGCCGCCCAGGGCGCCGATGTCCTCACCCATCAGCAGTGACTTGGGGTTGTCCGTTAGTGCTGCTCGAAGGCCTTCGTTTATGGCCTTGGCGATGGTCATGCTCGTCATCAGTGGCCTGCCTCTTGGGATGCCTTCGCGGTTGCTGCCTGCCGGGCGGGTTCTCCTGCAGGTTCTTCACCTGCGAAGCCCGCCGAGTACTCCTCAAACCAGGCCAGTTCCTCTGCCACCAGCGGATGGGCTTCCACGTAAGTGTTGGCGAACGCGGACCGAATATCCGGGGTTTCCAGGTCATGGGTGGTGCGCCGGACGTAGGCTGCCAGCTCGTCGCCGTCAGCTTTCACCTTGGCAAAGAACGCCTCATCGGCGAGGCCTTCGGAGCGCAGGTACTTCTCTAGACGCATCAGTGGATCCTTGGCCCGCCAGGCGTCCTCCTCCGCCGACTCGCGGTATTTGGTGGGGTCATCCGCGGTCGTGTGTGCACCAACCCTGTAGGTGAACGCCTCGATCAGGACCGGGCCCTTGCCCTGGCGCGCGTGCTCCAGGGCCCACTCGGTGACGGCGTGCACGGCGATGACGTCGTTGCCGTCCACCCGGATGCCGGGAAAGCCGTAGCCCTTGGCCCGGTTGGACAGCGGCACCCGCGTCTGCACGTTGGTGGGGACGGAGATGGCCCAGTGGTTGTTCTGGCAGAAGAACACCACGGGCGCGTTGTAGGAGGAGGCGAACACCATGGATTCGTGGACGTCACCCTCGGAGCTGGCGCCGTCGCCGAAGTAGGCGATCACCGCTGCGTCGGCAGCCTCGTTGACGGGCCCGCCGACGTTGATCGCCCCGGCACCTGCGGCGGCGAGCTTCTGGTCCCGCTGGATACCCATGGCGTAGCCCACCGCGTGAAGCGTCTGGGCGGCCAGCACCAGGGTGTAGAGGTGGAAGTTGGTGTCCTTCGGGTTCCATCCCCCGTTGGAGACACCGCGGAACTGGCGCAGGAGCTCGGCCAGGTCCACATTGCGGGTCCATGCAACACCGTGCTCGCGGTATGTGGGGAAGATGTAGTCCTGCGGCTGGCTGGCCCGGCCCGAACCGATCTGGGCGGCTTCCTGGCCGGTCAACGGAACCCAGAGCGCCAACTGGCCCTGCCGCTGCAGGGCTGTGGCTTCGACGTCGAACCGGCGTATTGCGGCCATGTCGGCGTAGAGCCCCCGGAGCTTCTCCGGGGTGAGCTTTTCGGCGTAGCCGGTGAAGACAGGATCGAAACCCATTTTCCCGTCGGGGCCGAGGAGCTGGACCATCTGCGCCGGAGGCTCGCCCATTACAGCTTCGGCATCAGCCTCGCGCTGGTCGTCTACAGCTGTTCCATCGAACTCGGTGGCAGGCAGATGTGCGCCCATACCGTCTCCTTGCTTGCCGCATCCGGATGCAATGCAAATGTCGCTGGGATATATGCCGCAAGGGGAATGGATTCCTCCTGCGGCATATATAATGGCTTACTGATCCTAACTTTATCTTCAGTAAGTAACCGCGAGGCTACTTGTTAAGTGCTAGGAACCCCGCGGGGCCTTTGTATAGTCCGCACACAGAGCAAGAAAACGCGTATTGGCTTCTTCCTCCCCGATGCTGACCCGGACGCCTTCGCCGGGAAACGCCCGCACGGACAACGCCTGCGTGGCAGCCAGCTCGGCAAACCCGGTGCTGTCATCGCCAAGATCCAGCCAGACGAAGTTCCCCTGGGCATCTGGAACAGCCCAGTCGAGGCTCCGCAGCCCTGCCATGACGCGTTCCCGTTCGTCCACCAGTTTTTGTACCCTCTCCACAACTTGCGGGTAATTCTGCAGGGAAACAATTGCGGCAGTTTCTGCAATCTGCGACACGGCGAACGGGGTGGCTGCCACCCGCAGGTGTTGGGTCAGCACAGGATTGGAGACACTGTAGCCCACCCGGAGGCCGGCAAGCCCGTGTGCCTTTGAGAAGGTCCGGAGCACAACAACGTTGGGGTACTTGCGGTACAGCGCGATCCCATCGACCGCATCCGCTGCCCGAACGAACTCCTGGTATGCCTCGTCGATCACCACCACCACGTCAGACGGGACGGAGCGGATAAACGCCTTCGTCTCGGCCGCAGCCAGGGCAGGACCGGTGGGATTGTTGGGGGTGCACAGGAGGATCACCTTGGTGCGGGCTGTGACTGCCGCCGCCATGGCTTTGAGATCGTGGCGGCCGCCGGGACCCAGCGGAACGGGGACGCCTTCGGCACCGGAGAGGCCAACGCTGATGGGATATGCCTCGAAGGAGCGCCAGGCATAAATAACTTCATCGGGCTTGCCGTCTTCGTTCCGTCCGGCGAATGCGGCCAGCAGCTGGTTCAGGGCGCCCAGGCTGCCTGCGCCGGTGATGATATCTTCGGCGGGTACATCGAGGAACGCTGCGAGCTCTGTACGAAGCCTGCTGCTCAGCGGATCCGGGTAGCGGTTAAAGTCCGTCTGCCGCGTAATTGCCTCAAGGACTGCCGGAATCGGGGGCAGCGGGTTTTCGTTCGAGGACAGCTTGTAGCTGGTCAGTCCGTCCACGGCGACGGGAGGTTTGCCAGCGGCGTAGCGTGGCAGCTTTGCCACTACTGGGCGCGGCTGGATGCCCCCGGCGAGGGTATCTGATGAAGTCATGCAAACCAGCCTACTTCTCCGGCCGCAGGACGGAAGGAGGCATTCGGCGCACCGATGCCTCAGCCCCCGCGTGGTGGCACGGGGCCGGACGGGCGCTAATCGCAGACCCCGTCCGGCCACCTGCCCCTCCTCCTCGCTCCCTGTTAGCAGGCACCTACACCCGCGGAGTGCTGTCCAAACGGGTGCCTGCCAACTGGGGAGCCCAACCGTCGAGTCCCTGGAGATAGGCGTCCAACGTGAACTCTTGCGCCAGCCCCGGTTCGAGTTGTGGCCTTTCCGGGGTGATGCGGGACCCCGGACCGTTGTTGTTGAACTCGTGGAAGCGCGCATCTCGCCAGGAGAATCCGCTCATATCCGTCCAGGGTGTGCCGGAAATGTGCGCACCGAGCCAGGAATCCCGGATCAGCACCTGGGCAATGGCCTCCACATCCCCGCTGGGATGCCAGGGGCGCCCCAGATGGACCGAACCAGCGGCGGCGTCGGAGACAAAGCGGCAGCCGGTAAACAAATACCCGTGCTTGATCCCAATGTTCAGGCTGCCGGCGGAGACGTAGCCGTTGTTGCTGCCGGAACCACGGTCAAGGGAGCGGATTTCACTGTCTGCGAAGACAGCCGTGCCCCGGCCGAAGATGAAATCCACGTCGCCTTCGATGTAGCAGCTCCTGAAGAAGAAGCGCGCCTGTACCCCGCGGGAAGGGGAATCAACCAGCAGAGTGTCCTGGTTGCCCAAGCACCGGACGTTGTTAAGGACGGCACGGTCTCCTGCCAGGAAGAGCGCCACCGCCTGGCGGTTCTTCATGTCTTGGTTGGCGGCCTCGTCAAAGTCATTGCTGAACGTGATGTTGGCAGCGGTGAAGTCCGGTCCGTCAATTCGAACGCTTGCGCTTCCGCCCGTCCCGTAGGGTCCCGTGCCATCCGGCTTGGGCGTGCCGGAGGCGTTGTTGTAAACCAGGACAACGTCTTCCGCTTTCCCGCCGAGCCCGAGGAACGAGATTCTTGGCTTGTTGGCCGGCACCCTGATGGCTTCCCGGTAGATGCCCGGCTGGATCCGAATAAGGGTTCGGCGGGTGCTGCCTGTCGGAACCGCGTCAACGGCTGCCTGGACTGTCGCGAACGCCTGGCCCCTGCCCACGTCCAGGACGACGGGCTTGTCCACAGGGCGTTCACTGGGCCAGTAGATGCCCGTGAGAGCATCCAAGCGGGCGTCGAGGTGCTGGAAGTACCCGGGGGGAAGTGCCTGTTGTGCCCGTAGTTCAGACGCAACCAGCCTGGCCACGGCCAGGGCGCCTTGCGCCTGGAAATGCGTATTGTCGGTCACGCCTTGCGGGTACTGCGGGTACTGGCCCGGCGAGGCATAGAGGAAGTGGGACTTGGTTCCCTCTGCGCCGAGCTGCTGCCACAGATCCTTCGAAGAAGCGGTGAGGTCCACAAGCGGCGTCCCGGTGGCGGCCGCGAGTTCACGGACAGCCTGCGGGTAGGCGCCGTGGGAGTCCTGGGCGATGCCAAGGGCACTGAACCGGCGTCGTTCCACGGGCGTCACCAGTATCGCCTTCGCGCCACGGCCGGCGGCACCGTCGACGTACCTCTGCAGGTACTCCTTGAAAGTGGTCTGCGGATCGGTTCCCCTGGCGGGGTCCTCCACCTTCTCGTCGTTGTGCCCGAAGGAGATGAGCAGGTAGTCGCCAGGCTGGAGCAAGGCCACCACCTCGTCCAGCAGGCCGGCATCGGCGAAGCTCTTGGACGAAGCTCCGGACCAGGCGTAGTCAAAGACGTCAGCCTGTGGTCCCAGCAACAGCGGGAGGGCCTGCCCCCAGCCGGCCCGGGGACGCTCCGAGTGCTGGTAGGCGGAGGAAGTGGAATCGCCCACCACGAATATCACGGGCTTGGTTCTTGCCGTTGGGGGGACCGCCACGGCACGGACTGCGGCTTCCGAGCGGGCAACCCCTGGCCCGGCGAGGCCCGCGGCCGCGGTCACTGCTCCAGCTGCCACAGCCGCGAGCATTGAGCGGCGCGTGGGTTGGAAGCCCCGCATCAGCGGGCATCCCCTGCCGTGAAGACGGGCCCGACGGCGTCCGCCAGGAGTGCGGGAACGGCCTGGGCGGCGTTGACGTGCGTCCGCAGTACAGGCGTCCAGGTGTCATCGGCGCTCAACTGCCTGTCCGCAGGCGCAGTTTCGTTATAGGCGGCGCGGAGATCGACGATTTTGCCATTGACTGCGTTTCCGCTGGTGGTGATGACCTTCCCCTTGAAGTAGGAAATCAGGGACTGCACGGGGATGTCCGCCGGGAGTGTGAAGGCGTTGGCCTCGGCGTGCAGGTGGGACTCAACACCTGCCCCGAAGGTGTAGCCATACGGGATATCCGAATCCGGAGTTGTCTTGAAGTGGTTGTTGTAAACGTCCACTTGTCCGAAACGGACCCGGGGTGCACGCTGGCCGACGTTCTCGAAAACGTTGTGGTGGATGGTCACCCGCAGCTTGCCGGCGTCTCCCCGGTTGGTCGAGTCCGTCGAGCCGATGAGCAGGAGCTTGTCGTGCTCGGAGAACCGGTTGTAGGACATCGTCACAAGGTCGGAGCCGTTGGTGACGTCCACTGCTCCGTCGTGGACCTGGTACGGCCGGCCGAAGTAGCTGGGCTGGGCGCTGTCCAGGTTCGGGGCATCAGTGAAGTGCGAGTGGTCCACCCACACGTGCTTCGAGCCGTTGATGATTTGCAGCAGGTCATACTCGCTGTTCCAGTTGCCGGTGGCACCGTCCGTAGGGTCCCACGCGGGGAAGCAGTCGGCGGCATCCCGCACTGTGAGGTTCCGGAAGATGACGTTTTCGGCTCCGCTGATCCTCAGGGCAGCTCCGGTGATGCTGCTGTCCGGGCCGGCCCCCACGATCGTCGTGTTGCTGGGGATGTCCCAGCGGATGGCGGCGGCCTGCTTGGATGCGGCCAGTCGCCGCGCGTTCTCCTGCGTGCCCTCCGGCTTTTTCGCGGTTCCGTAGCGGGTCGGGTCGAAATCATGGAGGTACTGGGCCAGCGAGTAGCCAGTACCGCTGGCGTAATCTTCACAGCTGATCGGTGCGCCGTCCACGCTGGCGTTCGCAGCAATGTCCCCGTGGACCCTGATGATTTTGGGCTCCATGCCCGTAGCGAGGGCCGCGAGGAATTGTCCTTTGTTGGAGACGTCGTAGACCCGGTCTTCCGCAGCCACTGATCCTCCCGTTGTGCCGGCCCCCGAGGCTGCCCAGCCGTCGTTCTGGGGGAGAACTTGGCGTTCAAGGGGCTGGCGTGCGGTCTGGGCTGTTGGATCCGCCTGCGGGGACGGGGATGCTGACGAATGGGCAGGTGCTGCGAGCAGGGATACGGCGATGACCGCGGCGACCGATACGGGCGCGAATGGCATCTTCTTGCGCATGATCTCTCTTCCTCCATTGGAATGAACCACGCTTCGGTGCTGGCCTCGAAGCGCCAGCACGTCAGAAAGCGATTTCTCAACTATGGGAAAACGGTTTCTTCTTGTCAAGGGTTAGTTGATATTTGACACGGGCTTTCGGGCGGCCGTCACGCGTACCCGCGGCACCGGGGCCGGTGCTTGACGCACGGAACGGGTCGACGCATCAGCGCTACCCGCAGGGCCTTCAGGGCCATGTGCAACCATTGGGTTATGCGACTGATTGCCCGGGTACTGATCAATGCCCTTGCCCTTTGGGTGGCCGGCTGGATCCTGCCGGGGTTGAAGATCTCCAGCTCAGCAGCCACCGACGCAGTGGCGCAAACCGGTGTGACGCAAGGGACGGACACCATTGGGATCGTCCTCGCCTACTTGTTCATTGGCGCCATCTTCGGCCTGGTGAATGCCTTGGTCTGCCCACTGGTGAGCCTCCTCGCGCTGCCCATCACCATCCTCACCCTCGGCCTGTTCACGATTGTCATTAACGCGGCGATGCTTTACCTGACATCCTGGATCAGCAGCTACACGCCGGTGCACTTCACCATCGACTCCTTCTTCTGGACTGCTGTTTTCGCGGCGATCATCATCACGCTGATCTCGTTGGTGGCCGGCCGGATTGCTGGAACCCGAAGGTAGCTGAATTCCCGGGGACTGCGCGCACGGCAGGTGCTGGAGCCGCGTCCCGGCCACGCTACCGTCCGCCATATCCGCGCTCCTGCCTGCGGGTATCTGCTGCGTGGAGGTTTGGCGCGGGAGCCTTGGTCCGGGCCAGGGAAAAGCGGGTAGCGGTGGCCGCGCCGCCGGCTCCCAGTACAGCCCCCAGTGCGGCGGTGGACCCGGCCAAGGAGAGGTCGTTGCTGGCTGAAACGAGCCGAGCGCCGTCCTGATAAGTGCTGAGAGTGTGGCCGATTCCGATCCCGCCTTCGCCTTCTGCGGCCCTCGGCGTGTTGCTCAGGGAGACCGTCACACGGTCCCTCGTGTCCGGATTTGGGGCCCCGTCCGAGCCCGGCACCCAGTCGGCGCGATGTTCAAGGTGCAGTGACTGCACTCCTGGCACGGGATTAACGCCGGCGACTGGGGAGCCGGCAGTCAGCACGTACCGCAGGTCGTAATCCCGGAGAAACCGCGGATCCGCAGCCAGATTCATGGCATGGATACCGCCCTGGCTGTACCCCACCGCCACCACGGGGGCTCCGTGCTCGGCGCCCGCCGCATTGAGGGCCTGGAGCGCGGCAACCCTCATTTCGTCCGAGCTGTAGACCATTGCCTCCGCTACTCCGGTTTCATCAAAAGGGTTTTCCCCGCCGACCCCGAAACCAGCAGGTTGAGTGCCGGGGACTATAACCACATAGGCCTTTTCCCCTCCGTTGACGATTTCGACGACCTCGATAAAGCCGGCACCGCGCGCATCTATAAGTCGGATACGTTCCAGCAGGCCGGCCGGAGAAGCGTCCAGGCTCACCGGAACGGTCTCCTCCAGGCGAATGTCAATCGGACGGCTGAGGGTGCCGGAACGCGCAAGGGCATCCCAGACCAAGGTTTCCTCCGCAACCCGCCGCTTCACATCACCGGCCGCGAGCCCCAGGCTGGCCGTGATCGACTCCATCGTTTTGTCATCAGGAAAGTGCGTGGCTGCCATATTGGCCAACGAATCGCGGACATCTGTGGGACTGACTATGCCCATCCACCGGGCAGTGTTGGCAAGTGACTCCGCCATCTCGTACTCCCGTTTGCAGGCGCGGACCTCGCTGCTGATGCGCTGCAGTTCGGTCCGCACTGCCTGAAGGCTCCGCTCTGACTCACCAACCGCACTGAGGGCCATGGTCCCGGACCACCTGGGCAGATTCTGGAAGGGAACGAGGTCCTCCCAGATGCGGCGCGCCTCAACCTCCAGTTCGGCAAGCCTGGCGGCGAGGTCATCCACCCTTTCGGCACCTCCGGCCAGTTCCTCCAGCTGGAAACTGATGCCGCCCACGCCGCCACGGATGGTAAGGGGCCCGTCGTCAGGAGGACCGTACACCCTGATGGAGCCGCTCCCCGCAGGCGCAACTTCGGTCATCAGGGCCGGCCCGGGTAAGTGCAATCAGCGGTGAAGGTTTCGCGGGCATGCCGCTCCACAGCAGCCTTTGCTTCAACGAGCGCCTCAAGGGCGCGCCGCAAGGCAGCAGACTGCAGCGATACCGCGTCCCGGTACGCACGGCCGGCCGGTGACTCCCAATCGAGCATCTGAATATTCCTAAAGCCTGCCAGCACGTCCTCACCGCGACCAACGCAATAGCCCACGCGGTCCGCCAACTGCTCCACCTGGGAAGCGCGCAACATATCTTGTTGCAGGTTCACCCCTGCCGGCTCACTGCCCATTGCCTTTCCCTTTCCCGGACCGTCCGGTAGCTCCGGACGCCCCTTGAACTACTGAAGTGAACGCTACGGAGGACAACCTCCCGGCCCAACCGCCGCCGTCGGCTATGTGGACAAGTAATCCTGCGGGAACGGCTAAAGCGGCCGCGGGAGTTCGTGAAAGAATCAGCACATGCCTGAAACTGCCGCCACAGCTGACACCCGTACGCCCTCAGGACGCCTGGCCCTCGCCGCGTCCCCGGAAAAAATCGCGCTCGGCCCGCTGGACGGCCGCTATCAGTCCGCCGTCGCCCCGCTCGTGGATTACCTGTCGGAGGCAGCCCTCAACCGCGACCGCGTGGCAGTGGAAGTTGAATGGCTCATCCATCTGACCAGCAACAACGTGCTTCCCGGCGCCGGCCCCCTGACACCCGGGCAGCAGGACCAGCTGCGGGCCATCGTCACCGAATTCGACGCCGGATCGGTGGCCGAGCTGGCTGACATCGAGGCCGTAACCGTCCACGACGTAAAGGCTGTGGAGTACTACATCGGCCGCCGGCTCCCGGCCATCGGCATCGAGAACCTCACAGCCATGGTGCACTTCGGCTGCACCTCCGAGGACATCAACAACCTTTCCTACGCACTGGGCGTCAAGGGCGCCGTGGAGGACGTGTGGCTTCCGGCAGCGCGCGCCCTGGTGGCCCAGATCAGCAAGATGGCGCAGGACAACCGTGCTGTCCCCATGCTGTCGCGCACTCACGGCCAGCCCGCCACCCCCACCACGCTCGGCAAGGAACTGGCCGTTATCGCGCACCGCCTCACGCGCCAGCTCGACCGCATCGCCAAAACCGAATACCTGGGCAAGATCAACGGCGCCACCGGTACCTACGCCGCCCACGTTGCGTCGGTTCCGGGCGCGGACTGGCAGCAGGTGTCAAAATCCTTCGTGGAGGCCCTGGGCCTGACCTGGAATCCGCTGACCACGCAGATTGAAAGCCACGACTGGCAGGCTGAACTCTACGCCGACGTCGCGCGCTTCAACCGCATCCTCCACAACGTCTGCACGGATATCTGGAGCTACATCTCCATCGGCTACTTCGCGCAGGTCCCCGTGGCCGGCGCCACGGGATCTTCCACCATGCCGCACAAGGTCAACCCCATCCGCTTCGAAAACGCCGAGGCCAACCTGGAGATCTCCTCCGGGCTGCTGGACGTATTGGGATCCACGCTGGTCACCTCCCGCTGGCAGCGCGACCTCACAGACTCCTCCAGCCAGCGCAACATCGGTGTGGCATTTGGCCACTCACTCCTGGCCATCTCCAACGTGGCCAAGGGCCTGGAACGCCTCGACGTTGCCGAGGACGTCCTGGCCGGAGACCTGGACACCAACTGGGAGGTCCTGGGCGAAGCGATCCAGATGGTCATGCGCGCCGAAGCCATCGCGGGCGTCAAAGGCATGGAGAACCCCTACGAGCGGCTCAAGGACCTCACCCGCGGACAGCGCGTGGATGCCGCCCGCATGCAGGAATTCGTCCAGGGCCTTGGCCTCTCCCCCGAAGCCGAAGCGCGCCTCCTCGCATTGACCCCCGGCAAGTACACCGGCATCGCTGACCAGCTGGTGGACCACCTGAAGTAGACGTACGACGGCGGCGCCGGGCCTGGGAAGGCCCGGCGCCTACTTCTTTCCCGGCTCTCCCGTGGCCGGGCAAAGCGCCCGTTCCAAGGTGCGAAACTGGAGGAATGAAGCTGCTCCTCATCCGCCACGGACAAACCCCGGGCAATGTGCTTGGCCAACTGGACACTGCCCACCCCGGCCCCGGGCTTACTGAACTGGGTGAGCGGCAGGCGGAGGCCCTGGCCCGTTCGTTGGCCAACGAGCCGATCGAGGCCCTGTACGCCTCCACCCTGGTTCGAACCCAGATCACTGCGGCGCCATTGGGCCGGCTGCACAGCCTGGACGTCGAAGTCATGGACGGCCTTCACGAAATCGAGGCCGGGTCACTGGAAAAGCTGACGGACCACGAGTCGCACAAGCGGTACATGGGCACAGTGTTTTCCTGGGCGGCCGGAGATCTTGACCAGCGAATGCCGGCCGGCCCGGACGGCCATGACTTCTTTGACCGGTTTGATGCTGCCATCGCCCGGGTTCTGGAACGTGCGTCCGGGGATGAGGCCACGGCGGCAGTTGTCAGCCACGGCGCTGCCATCCGCACCTGGGCCGGGCGGCGGGCCAAGGACGCCGACCACGAGTTCGCAGCAAAGCATGTACTGGCAAACACCGGAATTGTGGCGCTTGAGGGCGACGCGGAGAGCGGGTGGAGGCTTGTCCATTGGGACGGCAGCCCGGTGGGCGGGCTGGCACTTGCCGATCCCACCGCTGAGGACCCCACCGGACGGAATGCGGAGGAGCCCTAAAGCAGCTGCCTGATCCTTCGGGCGGGGAACACAGCCATCTTCCGGCAGCTGCTGTCGGCCTCGCCACCTGCTGCCGTGGGCAAAAGCTGAGCGGCCAACACGGCCGCCTCAGCCGCCGTCGGCCGTGCATCGCTGTCCATGGCCGTAAGGGCTCCGAGGAAGTTGCACCATTCGGGACCCAGCGAGTCCGGAATGGCCGGGCTGCGAAGCGTCCTGGCCACCAGGGATTCGATGGTGGTGCCCGGAAAGGCCTTGGACCCAGTGAGAAGCTCCAGCAGGACCAGGCCCATGGCATAGATGTCCCACGAGGCCCGGGCGGGTCCGCCCGCAGCCTGCTCCGGGCTCATGTAGTGCACTGTTCCTGATGACATGCCTGGCTCCGGAGCCGAACCGGTGGCAGCCACGATGCCGAAGTCAACGATGCGTACCGGGCTCCTCCGCAAGCCGCTGAGCATCAGGTTGGCGGGCTTGATGTCGCGGTGGACCAATCCCTGCCCATGCAGATGGGCAAGTGCCCCAAAAAGGCCGTGCGCCCAACCTGCAACATCACCGGAGCGGGGCCGGCCCGTGCGGACTGCCTCCGACAGGCTCGCGCCGAGGGCCAGCTCTTCAACCAGGAACGGGCGGCCGGCCAGCGGCGTCCCGGCCGGCATCACGCCCTGTGCAATGAACTTGATGATGGAGGGGTGGTTCAGTGCCGCCAGGACCTCCGCTTCCTTGCTGATCCTCTCGAAGTGCTTTTTGGAGCTGCCCACAGCCACCTTGACGGCGACATCAGGGCCGCCCTGGGGGTCGGCAGCGCGGAACACCTCGGCCAGTGACCCGCGGCCCAAACGTTCCTTGAGGTGGTAGCGGCCCGCGGTCAGGGGCTTCCCGGAAAGAAGGGCACCGACGCTGTGCAGTGTCTCTGTTGGGGCGGAAGTCATGCGGAAAGGGCCGCGCTATGGGTTTCTTCTGGATGAGCAAGCTGCCCCGCATCCTCAAGCCAAACACTGTTGGCGCAGGCATTTGGGGCGCCAATTTCAGTAGCAGTTACCAAAGCACTCACGACTCCAGCCGAAGTAAGTTCAGGAATGATCGTAAGCATACATATTACTAGGTCGTCTAGCTAGTACGCCCGGGTCACTTTTCTCCGCGCCCCTCACCAACGTCCTGCAGGGCGTCAGTCATGCGCTGCAGGAACTCGATAACAACCTGCGCCTCATGTGCGCTCAGCCCTTCGGCAACCGCCATCATGCGCCGATGCATCGCTCCGAGGGTCACCCGGACTTCCTTGTCCGACTCAACTGTGGGCACAACCACCACGGAGCGCCGGTCCGTAGGGTGGGCTTCACGCCGGACGTGCCCGCTCCGCACAAGCCTGTCAATCAGCGATGTGGTGGAGGCACTGGTGATCCCTAAGAATTTGCTCAGGTCCTTTGGGGCCGTCGCCTCGCCGGAGGCCTGGACGCGAAGGAGGTAGCGCAGGGCGAGGATGTCGGTCTCACCCATGCCCATGGAGTCACGGGTGGAGCGCCGGACGGTTGTCTCAGCAGCACGGTAATCCCGCAGGGACTTCAGTACGGCCGCGCCGTAATCCAACTGGCCGTCAGGCCCGTACCAATAGCCCGAAGCTTCATTACCGGTGGAACGCATGGAAACATTCTAGATCAACTGGTATCTAGACAACCGAGTGAGTTGCCGCCGTCGGCGTTATCCGCGCGCTTACCGGGCAGAAACACCAGCGTAACCGCACGCTTCTATTCTTGATTTGCATATCCCTTCGGCGAATCGAGGCAGACATGCAGACCAATCCGCGTCTGAACATCCGGCAGGTCACGTGGTCCAACCCGGTTGGTGCGGACCTGCGCCGCGCCCAGCAAGCCGAACTCGATGCCCGATTTGGTACCCCTGACCATGAACCCGGCACCCCGCCGTCGGGGGCTGACTGCGGCGTGTTCCTGGTGGCCTATGACAAGGGATCCGGTCAGCCCGTGGGTTGCGGCGGCCTGCGGCTCCTCGATGACAGGACAGCAGAAATAAAGCGTTTGTACGTTCTCCCCTACACCCGGGGATCGGGAGTGGCGAGCTCCATTCTGGCGGCGCTGGAAGCCGAGGCCTTTAAGCAGGGGATCACCCGCATCAAAGCGGAGGCCGGGTCCGCCCAGCCCGACGGGCGCAACTTTTACGAGAACTCCGGCTTCGAGCCGGTGCCCAATTTCGGCCCCTACGTTGGCGTTGCGCACTCCTACTGCTACGCCAAGAGCATCCATGCCCGCAGCGCTGCGCATACTGCCATGGCGTAGCAGGAGCTGCCGGGAACCGCGGTTTCGTCACACTCGGTGCCGCCCGTGCGGCTGGGCTAACCTCGGCCTATGGAATCAGCAGACATCACCTTCCGCACCCGAAAGTGGGTCCGTCCCGAGGACCTCAACGCCAACGGTACCCTTTTCGGCGGCAGCCTGCTGAAGTGGATCGATGAGGAAGCCGCCATCTACGCCATCCTCCAGCTCGGCAACGGGCGCGCCGTCACCAAGTACATCTCGGAAATCAACTTCGTCAGCTCCGCAGTGCAGGGCGATCTGATTGAGATGGGGCTGACGGCCACCCGGTTTGGCCGGACGTCCCTGACCATGCGCGCCGAGGTCCGCAACATGATTACGCGCCAGAGCATCCTCACCATCGAAGAGATCGTCTTCGTGAACCTGGACGCGTCCGGCAAGCCGGAGCCGCACGGCTACACCGAAATCACCTACGACAGGGACCGGATCCCCACGCACCACCTGACAGGCACCCTCCAGCAGGACTGACCGGCGGGCGGATCGAGGCATAAGGAGGACTGCCGTCCTGCAAGACGAAACGGCAGCGGCACCGCGGCAATCGTTAACCCCAGGTTTGCCCGTCCGGCGCCGGACGTTTCCCTCGCTGGACCACGCTGGACAGTCGGGCTGTTTATCAAATCGATAGCAATAACGCCCGACTTTCGCCATGCCCGGCTATAGGCTTGCCGGACATGCTCCGATTCCAGTCCAGAAATGAGTCCTGATCGTGCGTAAATTGCAGACTTTGGTTGCCGCCGCCGTCGCCGTCACCCTCCTCGCCGGATGCGGCGGGGGCACAGCAACACCAGCCGCCTCAGGTGATGCCTCCTCGGCCCCGGCAGGGCGTTCAGGGGAAACCCTGGTTATCTATACGAACTCCAACGGTGAAGGCCGCGGGGAGTGGCTGACCACAAAAGCAGCGGAGGCCGGCTTCAACATCGGGTTTGTCGGTGCAGGCGGCGCAGACGCCACCAACAAGCTAATCGCAGAGAAGAACAACACCATCGCTGACGTTGCGTTCGGGTTGAACAACATGTACTTCTCCCAGCTCACAGCCGAGGATGCCCTTGAACCCTATGAGCCCGCCTGGGCCGGCGAGGTGGACAAGGAACTGGGCGACGGCGAAACCTACTGGCCACTGGTCAAGCAGGCCATCCTCTTGGGCTACAACTCCGATAAGTTTGCCAAGGACGCCGCGCCGCAGGACTGGACGGACCTTTGGACGAAGGACGAGTTCAAGGCCCGCTATGAGCGGGTCACGGGCCTGGGCACTGCCACTGCGCAACTCGTTTTCGCGGGAATCCTGAGCCGATACCGGGATGACTCAGGCGACCTGGGCATCTCCGACGAAGGCTGGAAGCAGGTGGAACAGTACTTCCAGAACGGGAGTCCCGCCGTCGCCAAGACCGACCTCTTTGCCCGCATTGCATCGGGCGAAGTGGACATGGGCCAGATGCCGTCCTCGATCATCGCCGAGCGTGAAAAGTCGTTCAAGGTGAACGTTGAAACGGTGATCCCGTCCGTCGGTGTCCCGCTCGCCGTGGAGCAGGTGGCGCTTGTGAAGGGCACGAAGAAGAAGGAGCAGGCCCAAAAGTTCATCGACTGGTTCGGCAGCGCCGAAGTCCAGGGCGAGTTCGCACAGCAGTTCAATTCCATGCCGGTGAACAAATCTGCTGAAGCGAAGGCCAACCCCGAGGTGGTGGACTTCTTCGCGGACCTCAAGCAGCAGGATATCGACTGGGAATTCGTGCAGGAGAACATGGGCGCGTGGGTGGAGAAAATCGAGCTCGAGTACATGACCTAGCCCGCGGTTTCCGGCCCTCCCACCCGCTTCACCAGACAGGTTTTGCCATGATCCGCTTGGACAACATCACAGTATCCTTTGGTGACTTCACCGCCATTCCGCATCTGGACCTGCACGTCCGGCCTGGCGAGTTCTTCACCTTGCTCGGGCCTTCAGGCTGCGGCAAAACGACGGCGTTACGGACCCTGGCTGGTTTTATCCAGCCCTCGGCGGGGACAGTCCAGGTGGACGGCAAGGACGTGACCCGGCTTCCCAGTGACAAAAGGCAGGTGGGCATGGTCTTCCAGAACTATGCCCTGTTCCCCAGCATGAGTGTGTGGGAGAACATTGCCTTCGGGTTGCGGGTGCGGAAGGAGAAACCAGCGGACAGTGACCGCCTGGTCCGGGACATTGCCGGACGGGTGGAGCTCAGCGATGAGCAGTTGTCCAAGAACGTGGCTGAACTGTCCGGCGGCCAGCAGCAGCGGGTGGCGGTGGCACGGGCACTCGTGTTGCGGCCCAAGATCCTGCTGCTGGACGAACCTTTGTCCAACCTTGACGCCAAGCTCCGGCATCAGTTGCGGCAGCAGCTGAAGGACCTGCAAAGCGAGTTCGGGATCACTACTGTCTACGTCACGCATGACCAGGACGAGGCCTTGGCGATGAGCGATCGCGTGGCTGTCTTCAACAAGGGCGTAGTGGAGCAGGTGGGAACACCTCAGGAGATTTATGATCAGTCGTTCACCGAGTTCGTCTGCAACTTCATCGGGGACAGCTCCGCCCTGACGCCTGAGTTCGTGGCGGAACTGAACCGGCTGTCAGGGGCGGGGCTCAGCACGGATGCCAAGTCCTATCTCCGGGTGGAAAAGGCGTCGCTGAACCCGGCGGCGGACGGGAGTACCGCCGTCGGACTTCCCGGCACGGTGACGTCCCGCACGTACCACGGCCTTCACAGCCGCTACGTGGTGAGGAGCCATGGCGCGGATATCCGCCTGCTGGTGAAGGAGGACGGAGGCGCCCACCCTGAGCCGGGCACGGAAACCACCATCTACCTTCAGCCTGCCCACGTGCTGCAATATCACCCGGGGACCGGTGCCGTACTCAAACGGGAAGACCAGGCGGTATCCCTGTGATGGGCGGGACACCGGTCCGCAGCATGGCCCGCTCCCCCTTCGTCCTGATTGTCGGGGTTGTCCTCACGTGGTTCATCGCTGCGTTCCTGGTGTGGCCCAACGTCAACGTCCTGATCGCCACCTTCTTCCCGGACGGCAATTTTTCGGGACGTGCGGCGGAAAAACTCTTTTCTTCGCAACGCGCCATGAAAGCCCTGGGAAACAGCTTCCTGCTCGCCGTCGCCCTGTCCATCACGGTGAACCTGGTGGGCATATTCATTGTCCTGGTGACGCACTACTTCTGTATCCGGGGCTCAAGAATCCTTTTCCTCGGCTACGCCTCCACCTTCATCTACGGCGGCATCGTGCTGGCCGCCGGCTACAAGTTCATTTACGGGGACAAAGGAATCGTCACGTCCCTGCTCGTAAAGGTTTTCCCGGCCATGGATCCGGCATGGTTTTCCGGTTTCTTCGCCGTCTTGGTAGTGATGACTTTTGCCACCACCACCAACCACATGCTCTTCGTGGCCAACGCGCTGAAGGGCATCGACTACCAGACCATTGAGGCAGCCAGGAACCTCGGCGCCTCAACCTGGACCATCCTGCGGCGGATTGTGCTGCCCATGCTCAAGCCAACGCTGTTCGCCGTAACCATCCTCTCCTTCCTCACCGGCCTCGGTGCGCTGAGCGCCCCGCAGGTCCTGGGCGGCCGGGATTTCCAAACGATCACGCCGATGATCCTGACGTTTACGAACAGTCCCACCTCACGCGACCTGGCGGCGCTGCTTGCAGTCATCCTGGGCGTGGCCACCATTTTGATGCTCGCGGTGATGTCCCGCCTCGAAAAAGGCGGCACCTATTTTTCGGTGTCAAAGGTTTCATCAGCGCTGGAGAAGCAGGACATCACCAATCCGGCGGCCAACGTGGCGGTCCATGCTGTGGCGTACCTGCTTTTTGCTGTGTACACCCTGCCGGTGCTGCTGATCGTTCTGTATTCATTCGCTGACGGCGCCGCCATCCAAACCGGACAGCTCACGCTGGGGAGCCTGACACTGGACAACTATGTCCGGGTCCTGACCCAGCAGTCCGGGTTGCGTCCGTTCGTCGTCAGTGTGGTGTACAGCGCGCTGGCCGCCCTGATCGCCGTCGGCGGCCTGCTCTTCGTGGCCCGGCTGCTGCAGAAGTACAGAAACTGGGTGTCGGCTGTCGTCGAATACCTGCTGCACATCCCCTGGGTCCTGCCGTCGGCCCTTCTGGCCCTGGGCCTGATCATCAGTTACGACCATCCGAATCCACTGGTGGGCGGGGCTGTTCTTACTGGAACCACCGTGATTCTGCTGATCGCTTTTGTCACCGTAAAGATCCCGTTTACGCTTCGCATGCTCAAGGCGTCCTTCGCCTCGGTGAATGCGTCGCTCGAGGAAGCGGCAGCCATCATGGGCGCCAAAACCCTTTACGTGTTCCGGCGGATCCTCCTGCCGCTGGTGTTGCCTGCAGCGGCTGCCATCGCGGCCCTGAACTTCAACAGCCTGCTGGACGACTACGACACAGCCATCTTCCTGGCCCACCCCTTGGTCCAGCCCCTCGGCTTGGTCATCAAGGCCAACACGGACGGGGCCGAGGGCGTGGAAGGCGTGGCCAATACGTTCGTCTACACCGTGCTCCTGATGGTCATCACGGGCGTCACCATGTATCTCGTTTACGGCCGGTCCCGCCGGCGCGGGTCAACAAAGAAGCGGCTGCCGGGCATCCCGCCTGCCGCACCCGCTGCCGGGCCCACTCTCGCCGGCGCCCCTGTGCCCGCCGAGGACACCACCCAACCGGCAGCTGCCGCTCGCTGATCAGCCGCCCGAACCGCTGCCGACGGCGGCGCGCTGGTTCCGGCGTCGGGCCAGCCTTAACAGACCGTCCCGCAGCGGTTGGGCACCGTCCGCCAGGGCGACACGCACGAGCGCCGAGGAGGCCAGGCTCAAGGCACGCGTCCGCAGCAGGCGCCGCCGGTTGTACGCACGAAGTGCCGCATCCCTGGGCAGTGTATTGAGGAGGTCAGCCAGGGTTACCGCGTCCACCAATGACTCGCACGCACCACGGCCGAGACTCGGGGCCATGGCGTGCGCGGCGTCGCCGATGAGCACAAACCGGCCGCGGACGAAGGACGTGAGACGGGGCGCGGTCCAGATCCGCTGCACCAAAATGCCCTCAGGCGTGGCGGCAGCGAGTACCTGGCGTATGGCTGGTGCATGCCCGGCATAGCGC
Organism: Arthrobacter sp. Z1-9; assembly: GCF_054792695.1. Lineage (NCBI taxonomy): Bacteria > Bacillati > Actinomycetota > Actinomycetes > Micrococcales > Micrococcaceae > Arthrobacter > Arthrobacter sp. Z1-9. The sequence continues at coordinate 4,212,961 of NZ_CP096456.1, forward strand.
TCCCGGGCCTGCTCCAGGGCTTGCCCTGCGTCAATTCCATGGGGACCCAGCCCGGACCGGTAGCTGGCGTACCAGAACAAACCACGTTGTGCAGCGGCGATCCCGAACAAGTCCCCGCGGCCCCAGTACTCGCCCACCACGTCCGGGGGGACCGGGAAAGGGAGAGTCCCGCGCAGTGCAAGGTATGGCGTGAGTTTGGCAGCGCTGCCGGCACCCCACACCTCCCGGCGGACCACGCTATGCACGCCGTCCGCCCCTACCACCAGGCCGTCGTGGACCGGCAGCGCCTGGACATTGCCCGCCACCCGGTGCACCGTCCCGGGTACGGCTGCATCAAGCAGCCGCAGCAGGTCAACCCGGGAAATCGCAAACATTTCTCCTCCGTCGACAGTGACCCAGGGCTCACCGGCGGCGTTACGGACCGAGCCGCTGCCGATCACGGGACTGACGGCCCGCGCCTCCTCGAGCACTCCGATCCGGGCGAGCGCACGTTGGGCGTTCGGCCACATCCCCAGCGCATTGCCGACGGCGGGCAGCCCGGGCCGCTTCTCGTACACGGTCACGTCGAAGCGGTCCGGGTCCAGGCAGGAGGCCAGCGCCAGGCCGGCAATTCCGCCCCCAACAATCGCTATCGTCTCCATAAGGGCCACTCTACTACTTTTGTAGTGGCTGGGAAGGGGCCATACACTGGGCCCATGCCTGACCGCCGTACAGAACTGATGGATGCCGCCTTGAAGGTGGTGGCGGACAAAGGCATGAAGGGACTCACCCACCGGGCCGTGGACGCGGCGGCGGAACTGCCTCAAGGCACCACCTCCAACTACTACCGGAACCGCGCGGCCCTGGTCGACGCGGTGCTGGAGCGCCTGCTGGAGCTGGACGCCGCGCTCCTGCAGGAACAGGGACCGGCCGGCCCGCCGCAAACCATCGAGGAGCTGGCAGCCCAACTGGCCAGCCTGGTACTTGCCCTGGCTGGCCAGCATGCGGGCCTCACCCGCGCCCGGCTTGCCCTCTCACTGGACCAGCCCGAGTCAGTAACAGCCGGGCACTTCCGGCTGGTGGGCGGCCTCGAGCAGGCCCTCGCCGTGCTGGGAATCACTGATGCGCCCGCACGGGCCCGGGACGTGGCGGACTACGGCGACGGCGTCCTGCTCCACCTGCTCACGGTCAGGCGGGACGAGCAGCCTGACGCTGCCGCCATCGCCGCAGCAGTCCGGCGGCTGTTGGCACCCTGAGGCGCCCTTTCCCCACCGCCCACGACGGCGACCTGCCCCCAAGCAGGCGGCCCGGCCCGCCGTCGTACCCCCCGGAGTTTTGTCAGGCCTGGCCCGGCCAGCCCGTGTACGCCTCGGCGAGGTAGGCCATGCCGTGCCGGGATGAAACGACGGAGTGCAGCTCGCCGAGCTGCCGTGCGCGGGAGAAGTCATCGGCGTCGGCCGGGGTGTGCAGCATGGTGGTCATCCAGTAGGAGAACTGCTGCGCCTTCCACACCCGCTCCAGGGCGCGGTCGCTGTAGGACTCCAGCAGGCGGCCGGAGCCGGAGTTGTAATGGCTGTCGAGTCCTTCGAAGAGGACTTTGACGTCATGGATCGCCAGATTCAGGCCCTTAGCGCCGGTGGGCGGCACCGTGTGTGCGGCGTCGCCGGCCAGGAACAGGTTGCCGTGGCGCATGGGGGTGTGGACAAAGCTCCGGAAGGGCAGGACCATTTTCTCGATGACCGGGCCTTCCTTCAGCTCGAAGCCGTTGCCGTTGACCCTGCTCCGGAACTCGGCCCAGATCCGGTCGTCGTCCCACTCGGCAACGTTTTCCTTGGGGTCGCACTGGAAGTACATCCGCTGGACCGTCTCGGTACGCTGGCTGATCAGGGCGAAACCGTTGGCGGAGTTGGCGTAGATCAGCTCGTCGGAACTGCGCGGGGCTTCTGCGAGGATGCCGAACCAGGCGAAGGGGTATTCGTGGAAGTACCACTTGCGGTGCGCCTCGTGGATCTGGAACCGGCAATGGCTGCGCGAACCGTCCGCGCCCACCACGAAGTCCGCCTGGATCTCGTACTCCACCCCCTCTTCGTCGGTGAACCGGACCTTGGGCTTGCCCTCGAGGTCGTGCACGGACGTGTCCGTGACGCTGTAGCGGACGTCGCCGCCGTCGGCGTTCCTGCGCGCGGCGAGGTCCAGGAACACGTCCGTCTGCGGGTACAGCCACACGGACTCCCCCACCAATTCCTTAAAGTCGACGCGGTGGCTCTCGCCGTTGAAGCGCAATTCGATACCGTCGTGCCGGTCACCGTCCCGCAGCACCCGGTCCGAGACGCCGCTGTCCACGAGCATGTTGACGGTGCCGTGCTCCAGGATTCCGGCCCGGACAGTCTCGGAGATCTCCTTGTGGCTGCGGACTTCAATCACCGTGGACTCGATGCCGGATTTCGCCAGCAGGTGGGAGAGCATCAGCCCGGCAGGTCCGGCTCCCATAATGGCCACCTGGGTGGTGATGATTTTTCGTGTTGCCATGGCGCTGTCTCGCTTCATTGCGGGCTCCGCGGGGCGGTGCCGGGTTGCTGGTCTGGCACCCAGTGTGCGCTACGCGGCGTGACTGGCGGCACACCGATTCCGTTGAATGGCAGCAGGTTAGGAATCGGGCAGGCGGCGGGCGATGCCGCGGGCGGCGGTCTGCAGCGCCGGCACCAGCGCCTGCAGGCGCATCTCGCGCAGGGGCACCACGACGCCGAGCGACGCCACGGCGCGCTGGCGGGGGTTCAGGACGGGGACAGCGATCCCCCACGTATCCTGGTCCACCACGCCCTTCAGTTGGGCGAATCCCTGATGGGCAGTTTCGGCCAGCAACCCCCGGACGGCGTCTCGGCTGACCTTCCCGTCCGGGTCGGCAAACTGGTCCAGGTACTGGCTTTGGAGGGCCTTGTCCTGGTGGGCCATCAGCGCCAGCCCCGCCGAGGAAACGTGGATGAGCATCCTGCCTGCCACCTGGGCCCGGTTGGCCACCGAACCCCGCCGGGACAGCCGCTCCACGAAGAGCGCCTCCCAGCCGTCGAGCACCGCCAGGTTGACGTTCTGGTTGAGGACCTGCTGGATGTCCTCCATAAAGGGCATCGCTGCCTGCCGGAGCGCCAGGGTGGGGGAGGTTCGGTTGACCAGCTCCCACAGCCGCAGTCCGGGCCGGACCGTGCCGCCCGGTCCGGCTTCCAGGAGTCCGTGTCCGGCGAGCTGGCGGACCAGCCGGTGGGTGGTGGTCAGCGGAAGGCCGGCCCGTTCTGCAAGTTCCGAGAGCTGAAGGGCGTGGACATCCTGGGGGAAGGCAGCGATCAGGCGGACAATCCTGTCCACCACTGAATCACCTGACGCGGAATTGGCCACCACGCACCGCCCTTCCGTTCAACGGGACGTTTCCAGCCTACCGCCGCGGCGCCTGCGCGGGCCGGCGCACCCGCTAAACCCCCGCCGTCGTCCGTTCACGAACGCGGCGCCAGACCTCCGGGGCCAGCACCACGGCGATGCCGACGGCGGCCCCGATCACCGTTTCGATAATGCGGTCCCGGAGCAGGATGGCGGGCGGGGACGGAACCACCAGGAGGGTGGAAATCAGGGCGAGGGGTGTGACGAAGAGCTGGGCCAGCAGGTACTGGCGGATGATGAACATTTCCGCGCCAAACTGGCACAGTGCCATGACTAGCACCGTCTGCCAGGGTTCCAGGTTCAGCAGCACAATCCCGGCCAGGATCACCAGGCCCAGGACCGTGCCGATGATTCGCTGGACGCCGCGGCGGATGCGGTGGCGGGTGGTGTGCCCTACCAGCGGCACAACGGCGGCCACCATGGCCCAGTAGTTGTGCCCGAAGCCCAGGAGCTGTCCCGCCCAGGTGGCCAGGGTCCCGGCCAGGCCGGCGGCGATGAGGTAGCCGAGGCCCTCCAGCCAGGCGGCCCGCCTCTCGTTCGGCGTGCGGCGGACGGGCTTTGGCCGGATCCAGGGGGTCCGGCGGCTGGGGAGGATCCTGGAGGAAAAGCCGACCAGCAGGCAGAACGCTGTGGTGAGGACGGCCACCAGCATGGCCTGCCACAGCGGAGGCTGGTTTGGGATGGAGGCGATCGCCGCGAACGCGAAGATGTGGAACAGTGAGCCGGCCGGACGCATCCGCCACCAGGAAATGATCAATGAGCAGGCGCCTGCCACCAGAGTGGTGGCAGGAACCAGGAGCCAGGCTGTGCCGGTGCCGTCCAGTTCAAGGGCCGCCGCCGCCCTTGCCGCCAGGGTGGCCAGGAGAATGACTGCGAGCATCAGCAGCCCGGCCCGCAGTTGCAGTGCGAACCGGGTTCCGTGGGGTTCGCCGCGGCCGTAGATCCCGGTGAAGGCGCCGAAGGAGGCGAAGATTGCCAGGTCCAGCCGGCCCAGCAGCACCAGCGTGAGGAGCGGAACGAAGACGCCCACGGCGCATCTCAGCGCGGGGTGGTGGTCCTTGTTGCCGGGACCAATGCTGAACATCTCAGCGAGCAGCTTCACGAAAAGGAGCGCCTTCCTGCGGGTGAGTTCTGACGGGCGGCCGCGCTGACGTTCCTGCTAAATCCTACGTTGCAGCCCTCCGCTGCCGGCCACGACGTTCCCATGAATGGAACCGCAGGGCAACACGGTTGAAACAGCACCACTTGATGCTTGAGGAATGAAGCCTCCTGCACGGAATACGCCCGCGGCCGACTTGAGCTGCGAGGTCTGCGGCCTGATGCCCGAACCCCCCAAGGCGCGCCTCACCCTGGCCAACGTGGCCGTGATGCTGCCCATCGAGCTCCTGGTTCACGCCCTGGTGGTCGAGACCCACCTGCCCTATGTGGCCAAGGTCCTGGTGCTCACCCTTACCGCCACTGTCCTGGTGATCTGGGTGGCCGAGCCCTCGGCGGCCCGGATGCTGCGCGGCTGGCTCCACGCGCCGGCGCTGCGCCACCGAAGGAAGCTGGGGGCAGCACCTGCGCTGTGGCGGGCGCGGACCGTCCTGCGCGACGAGCCCGGTTCCCTGCAGAAGGTCACCCAGGCACTGGCACGCAGCGGAACCAACATCCTCAGCATCCATGTGCATCCGGTAGCGGACGGGGTGCTGGACGAGTTTGTCCTTTCAGCCCCCGGGCACCTTGGCGAGCGCGGGATCCTGGACGCGCTGCACGATGGCGGCGGCACCCGTTCGCATGTCTGGCCCACCACCGCGTTGGCCATGGCGGACGGGCAGACCAGGGCCCTCAGCCTTGCGGCCCGGATCGTGGACGCACCGGACGAGCTGCCGCTGGCAGTGGCGGAGCTGCTCCGGGCGCGGATCCTCACCCCTGCGGCGGCCGCTTTGGAAAAGGACGACGCCGGCACCCGGCTCAAGATTCCCACGGCATGGCACGGCCCCATCATCTTTGCCAGGCCCGGGGAACCGTTCACGCCGGCGGAATCGGCCCGCGCCCACCGGCTCGCAGAGCTCGCCGAAATCCTGTCGCACCGGCGGGCGGCCGGCACGCCCAACTAGTTACATCCGGATGGTGAGGGCGCCCGGGTCCAGAGACATCAGGACGTGCTTGCCCTGGCCTTCGTGGTCACCGTCCAGCTGGTAGTCGTCATTGTGTTCCAAGGTAATTTCCACGGTCTTGCCCTGGAAGTACTCCACGGCCGTGTCCTTGCCCCGGCCTTTGCCGATCATTCCGGCGATCACCGAGAGCCAGCCAAGCCGGCCGTGGTGGGGAGCGAGAACCGCCACGTCGAGCAGCCCGTCATCCATCTTGGCTTCAGGAAAGATCTCCAGGCCGCCCTGGACCTTGCCGCAGTTGCCCACCATGACGCTGCGGACCCCGCGGCGCACGGCCTGCTGGCCGTCGATCACGATGGTCGCCTTGATCGGCTTTCCCGGCAGGTTGCGGATGCCGGCATCCACGTAGGCCAGCCAGCCCACCTTGTGCTTCAGCTCCTCATCGGTGTCGGCCATGATGGTTGCGTCGTACCCCACACCGGCCATCACCAGGAAGAGCTGCTCCTTCTCGGGGTCGCTGCGGCGGGCACGGACGACGTCGATCTTCCGCTCGGTGCCAGCGAACGCGCCGGCCATGGCGCCGTCGTAATCCGTGATATCCATGCCGAGGTTGCGGGCCAGCAGGTTGCCGGTGCCCAAGGGAAGCAAGCCCATGGGTATATCGCCCCCGGAGAGTACTTCGGCCACGCAGCGGACCGTCCCGTCGCCGCCGCCGGCGATGACGATGTCGGCCCCCTGCGCGAGGGCTTCCTTCGCCTGGCCGACGCCGGGGTCCTCCTTGGTGGTTTCGAACCAGAGCGTTTCGCCCCAGCCGTTTTCGGCGCTGTGCTTGGCTGCCAGTTCGCGCACATCGATGTCCACCGTCTTGGCCGGATTGATGATGATGGCTGCGCGTTGAGGGGCAGTGGAGTTGGCAGTCATGGCGTCCTTCGGTGGCGAATGGAAAGGCTACTTCTGAAAGAAGACTAGCCTGACTGCCGAGGGCAGGTCAGCAGCTTGGCGGCTACAGCGTTTTTACTGCTCCAAGAACCTGGGCGAGGGAGTCCTTGGCGTCGCCGAACAGCAGGGACGTCTGGGGTTCGTACAGCAGGTCGTTCTCGATCCCGGCGAAGCCCGGCCGCATGGACCGTTTCAGGAACACCACCTGCCGGGCGTCGGCCACTTCGAGGATCGGCATACCGTAAATGGGCGATCCCGAGGATGTCTTGGCCGCCGGGTTGACCACGTCGTTGGCACCCACCACCAGTGCCACGTCCGCGGTCTTGAACTGCGGGTTGATCTCGCCCATTTCCTTGAGCGATTCGTAGGGCACGTTGGCTTCGGCCAGGAGCACGTTCATGTGGCCGGGCATCCGGCCGGCCACGGGATGGATGGCGAAATCCACCTCGATGCCGCGGGCCTCCAGCGCCTGCGCCAGCTCGGCCGCCGTGTGCTGGCCCTGCGCCACGGCCAGCCCATAGCCGGGAACGATGATGACCCGCTGCGCGTAGCCCAGGAGAACCGCCACATCCTCAGCGCTGGAAGAGCGTACCGGACGCTCACTCACGGCCGTGGATCCCGCCGTCGAACCTCCCCGGAAGGCGCCGAACAGGATACCGGCAACGCTGCGGCCCATGGCCGCAGCCATGGCGCGGGTCAGGATGGTGCCCGAGGCGCCCACCAGCGTGCCGGCCACCACCAGCAGCACGTTGCCCAGCACCACGCCCGACGCCGCCACGGCAAGGCCGGTGAAGGCGTTCAGCAGCGAGATGACGATGGGGACGTCCGCGCCGCCCACGGGCAACACCAGGAGCACCCCGGCGGCCAGCCCCAGGACCAGGAGCAGCACCGCGAGCGCGGCGGAACCGGTGAGGATGACGGCCGCGCCGGCCGCCACCGATGCGAGCAGCACCAGGCCCATCACCGCCGGAAGCCCCTTGAACACCACCGGCCGCGTGGTCATCAGTTCCTGCAGTTTTGCGAAGGTGACCCCGGAGCCCGCAAAGGAAACGGCACCCACCAGCAAGGTGAACACAATGGCGAGGCGGACCCAGGGGTCATCCGTATGGCTCAGTTCCAGGAGCGCCACCAGCGCCGCAGCACCGCCGCCCACGCCGTTGAAGAGTGCCACGAGTTGGGGCATCTGCGTCATTTTGACCCGCCGGGCCACAGGGGCAGCCACCGCTGATCCGACGGCTATTGCTGCCAGAATCCAGGGGATGTTCTCGAGCCGCGAGGACAGGAAGACGGTGACGACGGCGATCAGGGCACCGAGCGCGCCGATGAGGTTTCCCCGGCGCGCGGTGCGGGGCGAGCTGAGGCCGCGCAGCGCCAGGATGAAGAAGACGGCGGCCGCAAGGTACAGGAGCGAGGTCCACACGGGGTCGAGGACGCTCATGTGCGGTCCACCTTCCCGGCGGCGCCTTTGGTACTGACCTCTTTGCGCGCGTGGAACATGTGCAGCATCCGGTCGGTCACCACAAAACCTCCCACGAGGTTCGCCGTGGCCAGGACGACGGCGAGCAGGGCCACCGCGAGCACCCACGGGTCCGCTGCCTGGCCGGCAACGATGATGGCACCGACCAGGATGATGCCGTGGATGGCGTTGGCTCCGGACATCAGGGGCGTGTGCAGGGTGCTGGAGACCTTGGACACCACCTCGAAACCCACAAACACTGCCAGGACCGTGATGGTCAGCAGGCTCATCCCGTCCATCAGAGAACCCCTTCCCGCCGGCTGCCGGCTCTGGCTGCAAGCAGCTCCGCGGTGGGTTGGTGCCGCACCTTGCCGTCGTGCGTCAGGCAGGCCCCTGCCAGCACCTCGTCGTCGAAATCGGGCGCCAGGGCACCGTCCCGGATCATGAGGGCCAGCAGGTTGGCGACGTTTTTGGCGTACAAACGGGAGGCGTCGGATGCCATCGCTGAGGGTGCGTCCTGCAGGCCCACTAGGGTGACGTAGCCGGAGCCGTCGGCCGTGGGAACGGGCATGTCCTGCCCCGGCACCACCGCTTCCACATTGCCGCCGGACTCGGCAGCGAGGTCGACGACGACGGACCCGGCCCGCATGCCCTGCACCATCTCCGTGGTGACCAGGAGGGGGGCCCGCCTGCCGGGGACGGCCGCCGTCGTGATCAGGACATCCGCCTGGGCCACGTGCGGGGCCAGCAGCTGCCGCTGCCGGGTGCCGGCGTCGGAACTGAGCTGGCGGGCGTAGCCGCCGGCCGCCTCCGCGGTTTCAAGGTCCAGCCGGATGAACGTGCCGCCCATGGATGCCACCTCGTCTGCGGAGGCGGGCCGGATGTCGTTGGCGAAGACCCGGGCGCCCAGTCGTTTTGCGGTGCCGATGGCCTGCAGCCCTGCCACGCCCGCCCCCAGCACCAGGACACGGGCGGGCGGGACGGTGCCGGCGGCGGTCATGTACAGCGGGAAAAACCGGGGCAGCCGGATGGCGGCCTCCAGGACGCAGCGGTAGCCCGCCACCAGCGCCTGGGAGCTGAGGGCGTCCATGGACTGGGCCCGGGAGATGCGGGGCACGAGCTCAAGGGCGAAGGAGGTGACGCCCGCGTCCGCGAGCGCCTGGACGGTGGGCAATTCCGACGACGGCGACGCCAGTCCCACCGTCACGGCTCCCCTTTTCAGGGACCCCGCCGTGTGCGGATCAAGTGGCCGGACGTGGGTGAGGACATCCAGCTGGGCTTCATCGAGCTGCGGAACGATGTGGGCTCCGGCCTGGCGGTAGTCCGCGTCCGGGTGGCCGGCGGCTGCACCCGCGTCCGCCTCAACAAGTATTTCCACGCCCAGCGCCGCCAGTTGCTGCACCGTCTCCGGTGTGGCGGCCACCCGCCGTTCACCCTCACGTCGTTCCCGCGGTATGCCCAGTTTCACCCGCCGACTCCCCTCGCTGCACGGGTGCGGCAGCGCCGCCCTGCCGGGCCGTGTCCGTCTGGATCAGAGGGCTTCGCGGAGCGGCGTTGCTGCACGTAGTTGGCTAGAGTCTATGGCCCGTACCGCTGCCGCGGGAGTAGGGCGGCCGGCTTGGAGGGCAAACAGTTACCTTAGGCGCTTTCCGCCCCCGGCAGGAACGAGCAAAGCGAGCCGGGGTGGAAACAAATTTCCTTTTATGCTGCCGTGGCGAAGGATGCACATGCCAGAATGGGCACGATTCTTTGAATCCACATCAACATATTGGGGGACCCTTGTCTGAGCGCGCCGATTTTGAATCAACCAAGCCCAACGGAGAGGGGGAAAGCACTCTTCCGGCGCCCCGGTACGGACAGCGTGCACCGGAAGCATGGACGCCGCCGCCCGGAGCCTCCCCTGTTTCCCCAGCCCCTGCTCGGCACAGTAGAGAAGATGTAGTCCGTGGAGCGGTGTTTTCCCTGGCTGTCATCCCCTTGGGTGTCATCGCTTGGCTGGTTCTGTGGGAGATGGGCTGGATTGCATCGGCTGTGGCATTCATCGCTGCTGCCGGAGCGGCCCGCCTCTACGCCTTTGGCACCGGAGGAGCTGTTAGCCGCGCCGGAGTCTGGGTAGTTGCTGGGGTCACCATCGTGACCCTCCTGCTGAGTTTTCTGGGAAGCATGCTGCTGGATGCGGCAAGATTCCTCGGTGGCGGATCGCCCCTGACCATGCTGGCTGATACACAGACCTGGGACCTCCTGGCCTACAACCTGGAGACCAATCGTGAGCTCGTGAATGGCTACGCCGGCGATTTCCTGCTCGCCCTCCTGCTCAGTGCGCTGGGCTGCTTCTTCACTCTCCGCCAGCTGTTCGCGCAAACCCGCTGAGGTTTTCGGCTCCGCGCAATTGCCCGGTACAACTAATGCATGCCAGGTTTGCCTCCCGCGAGCCGGTAGGAATCCTGCAGCAGTTCCTCAAGCAGCTTGGCGTCGATCCGGTCCAGCCGTACCAGCACCAGCTGGGGAGAGCGCTCGTGGTGGGGAGTCCAGAAGTAGGTTTCCGGTTCGGTTCCGGCCAGGGCTTCGCGCTCCTGCGTTTTGACCGTGAGGACCCCGGGCTCCCAGATCCGGGCCATCAGGGTTTTGGCGAACCACGCCGGCTGGCCCCAGCTCAGCCGTTCAGTTACGCCGGGCAGCGCCATGGCAGCGTCCCGGACGTCATCCTCGGTGGCCACTACTAGCCCCGCGCGCTGAGATCCGCGGAGACCAGTTTCGCCGTCGCCACGATTTCCTGCGCCACCGACGCCAGGTAGGCCTCCGGGTCCGGCTGCGCCGCCACGGACTGCGCCTGGAGTGACACGTTCACCGCGGCAACAACTTTGGGTCCGTCGTAGACAGGTGCGGCTACGGACATCAGGCCCAGCTCCAGTTCCTGGTCCAGCAGGCACCAGCCCTGGGCGCGGACGGTGTCAAGGACGGCCAGCAGCTCCTGGGCGGTTCCGAGGCCGCGCGGAGTCAGCGGCTTAATGTCCGCGGCCGCCAGGTACGCCTTCAGGTCTGCAGGCGGCAGCCCTGCGAGGAGCACCCTGCCCATGGAGGTGGCATAGGCCGGGAACCGGGTGCCCACCGTGATGCCGACATTCATGATGCGACGGGTAGTGACCCGGGCGATGTAGGCAATGTCCGTGCCGTCCAGCACCGCGGCGGACGTCGACTCCCCCAGCTTCAGGGAGAGCTCCTCGAGGTGCGGCTGCGCGAGCTGGGGCAAGGACAGGCCGGACAGGTAGGCGTACCCCAACTGAAGGACCTTGGCCGTGAGCGCGAACGTCTTGCCGTCGGTCCGCACATAGCCCAGTTCCACCAGGGTGTGCAGGAACCTTCGTGCCGTAGCCCGGGTCAGGTCGGTCCGGGCCGCAACCTCGGTCAGGGTCATCACGGGATGGTCGGTATCGAACGCGCGGATGACGGCGAGCCCGCGGGCCAGCGACTGGACGTACTGGTCACTGGCCTGCGGGGCACCCGCTACTGCTGCGTCGGTCATGGTTATCAATCCTAGGGCCCGCCTTAGGATGCCGGGGCGGCCTTCAACGGGACGGGCACCAGCTCCTGCAGCTCCTCCAAGGTGCAGCCGAAGGTCTCGCGGACGGAGACGCCGTCGGGTCCGGTCAGGAAGACGGCCTTGTCCGTGTACACGCGGGTGACGCAGCCGACGCCGGTGAGCGGGTAGGTGCAGGATTCAACGATCTTGGAGGCACCTTCGCGGGTGAGCAGCGTCATCATCACGAACACGTCCTTGGCCCCGGTGGCCAGGTCCATGGCGCCGCCGACGGCGGGAATGGCCCCGGGAGCGCCGGTGTGCCAGTTGGCGAGGTCGCCGGTGGCCGAGACCTGGAACGCGCCCAGCACGCAGATGTCCAGGTGCCCGCCCCGCATGATGGCGAAGGAGTCGGCATGGTGAAAGTACGAGGCGCCGGGGAGCTCGGTGACGGGGATCTTCCCGGCGTTGATCAGGTCCCCGTCGATCTCGTCGCCCTTGGCCTCGGGGCCCATCCCAAGCATCCCGTTCTCGGTGTGGAGCGTGATGTTCTGCTCTTCGGTGAGGTAGTTGGACACCAGGGTGGGTTGGCCGATGCCGAGGTTCACGAAGGAGCCCGGGGCGATGTCGCGGGCCACCAGGCGGGCGAGGTCATCCCGGCCCATCGCCGTCTCCGAGGTTTGGATGGACGTTGCGGTGCTCATCTCAGGCCACCTTCTCTGCACTGCTGCCGGCTACGCGGACAATGCTGTTGACGTAAATTCCGGGGGTGACGATGTTTTCCGGGTCCAGGCTGCCGGTGGGGACGACCTCGGACACCTGGACGATGGTGTGCTTCGCGGCAGCGGCCATGATGGGCCCGAAATTGCGGGCGGTCTTACGGTAGACGAGGTTGCCCTTCCCGTCGGCTTTGAGGGCCTTGACCAGGGCGACGTCGGCGTGGATGGGCGTTTCGAAGACCTGGCCGCGGCCGTCGATGATCCTGGTTTCCTTGCCCTCGGCGAGCATGGTGCCGTACCCGGTTGGCGTGAAGAACCCGCCGATCCCGGCCCCGGCGGCGCGGATCCGCTCGGCCAGGTTGCCCTGCGGCACGAGTTCCAGCTCGATTTCGCCGGCCTTGTACTTGGCGTCGAAGTGCCAGGAGTCGGACTGCCGCGGGAAGGAACAGATCATTTTCCGCACCCGGCCTTCCTTGATCAGCAGGGCCAGGCCCTGGTCGCCCTGGCCGGCGTTGTTGTTCACCACGGTCAGGTCGGTGGCGCCGCAGTCCATCAGCGCGTCGATCAGTTCGAACGGCTGTCCGGCGTTGCCGAACCCGCCGATCATCACGGTGGAACCGTCCTTGATCCCGGCCACGGCCTCCTGGACCGAATCTACAAAGTTCAGCATTCCCCTACGCCTTTCGAGCAGTTACGTTTTCAAGCACGACGGCCAGGCCCTGCCCCACGCCGATGCAGATCGCCGCGACGCCCCACCGTTCCCCCGAGGCCTGAAGGGACCGGGCGAGGGTGCCGAGGATCCGGGTTCCGGAAGCGCCGAGCGGGTGGCCCATGGCGATGGCCCCGCCGTGCCGGTTCACAATGGCGGGATCGATGCCCCAGGCGCTGATGCACGCCAGAGACTGTGCAGCAAAGGCTTCGTTAAGTTCGACGGCGCCCACCTGGTCCCAGCCGATGCCCGCCTTCGCGAGGGCCTTGTTCGCCGCTTCCACCGGGGCGAACCCGAAGTACTGCGGATCGTTCCCGTGCGCGCCGCGGCCCGCGATCCGGGCCAGCGGCTCCAGGCCCAGCAGCCCGGCGGCATCCTCGGATCCGATCCAGGCCGCGGAGGCGCCGTCCGACAGCGGGGAAGCATTCCCGGCAGTGACCGTGCCGCCCACTTCGGCGCCTTCGGGTTCATTACGGAACACCGTCTTCAACGCAGCGAGCTTCTCCGGCGTGGAACCGGGGCGGATGCCCTCGTCCCGGACCAGGTCCGTGCCAGGCACGGGCGTGACCAGGTTGTCGTAAAAGCCCTCGTCCCACGCGGCGGCGGAGAGGTTGTGGGAATCTGCGGCGAACTGGTCCTGCTGCTCCCGCGTGACACGATACTTCTCACGCAGACGTTCGGTGGCCTCGCCCAGGCTGATGGTCCACTCCTTCGGCATCGCCTTGTTCACCAGCCGCCACCCAAGGGTGGTGGAGGCCAGGGTCATGTCCCCGGCAGGGTAGGGCTTTTCCGTTTTGGGCAGCACCCACGGGGCACGGGACATCGACTCGGCACCACCCACCAGCACCAGCTCGGCGTCACCGGTGTTGATCTGGCGTGAGGCGATGATGGCCGCATCCAATGACGAGCCGCAGAGGCGGTTGACCGTGGTCCCCGGGATGGACACCGGGAGGCCGGCCAGCAGGGTGCCCATCCGGGCGATATTGCGGTTCTCCTCGCCGGCGCCGTTGGCGTTGCCAAACACCACCTCGTCGATCCGCTCCGGGTCAAGGGCGGGGGCGCGCTTCACGGACTCCCTGATCACATGCGCGGCAAGGTCATCCGGACGGACGGCGGCGAGGCCGGAGCCGAATTTGCCGAACGGGGTGCGCACGGCGTCGTACACAAAAGCCTGGTTCATCATTTCCTCGAATTCTGTCTGGTGATCCCAACTAAGTAGCGCTAAGTGTCGTTCTGGGGGCTCAAAACGACACTTCGCGCTACCTAGTTGGGTGGGACGGGGCTAGTTGGGTGGGACGTGGCTCGTGGTGGGGGTCGTGTCGGGGGCAGTGCTGTCAAGGGCGATGCTGTCAAGGGCGATGCTGTCAGGGACGGTGTTGTCCATTTCATGGAACACCTGCTGTGCGGTTTTGAAAGCGGTGTTGGCGGAGGGGACTCCGCAGTAGATGGCGGTCTGGAGCAGGATTTCCTTGATCTCGTCCCTGCCCAGCCCGTTGGTAAGGGCCGCGCGGATGTGCATGGCCAGCTCTTCCCAGTGCCCGTGCGCCACCATCGCCGTGATGGTGACGGCCGAGCGCATCTGCCGGGTCAGGCCCGGCCGGGTCCAGATGCCACCCCACGCGATCCGCGTGATCATGTCCTGGAAGTCTTCCGTGAAGTCGTCCTTGTTGGCGTTGGCCCGGTTCACGTGCGCGTCGCCCAGGACTTCGCGCCGGACCTTCATCCCGCCGTCGTAAATCTCCTGGCTGGTGGCTTCGGGCTGGACCACGCCGTGCCTCTCAGTCCCGCTCACTTGGCCACCTCCCGTGACTCGGCCCAGGCAAGGAGACCGCGCATCAGCTCCGCGAGGTGGGCGGGCGCCTCGGCAGGGGCAAGGTGGGCTACGCCCTCGAGCGTGACGGCGGTGGCGGTTCCGCCGCCCGCGGTGATCCCCGCTGCCACTTCCTCGGCCATCGACGGCGTGGCAACGCCGTCCAGGGCCCCGGCAATGACCTGCGTGGGGACGCGGATGGTGCCCAGTTCGCCGCGCACGTCAAAGGCGGCCAGGGCCTCGCAGCAGAAGGCGTAGCTGAAGCGGTCGGCGTCGCGCAGGGCGTGCAGTAACCTGCTGCTCAGTTCGGGCTCGCGGTCCATAAAACCGGGGGCGAACCAGCGCTGGGCCGAGCCCTGGATCATCACCGGGGTGCCTTGGGCGCGGACCGTTTCGGCCCGCTCCAGCCAGCCCTCAGGGGTGCCGATCTTGGCTCCGCTGTTCTGGACGGAGAGGCTCTTGAGCCGTTCGCCGTGTTTGATGCCCAGCTGCAGGCCGGTGGCTCCGCCGAGGGAGACGCCGGCGTAGTGAAAGGACTCGCCGGGGGCGATGGACTCAATCAGGTCCACCACCGCGTCCGCCAGCGCCGCGACGTCGAACGCTTCCGTTGCAGCAGGTGAGACCCCGTGACCGGGCAGGTCCCAGGCCACGACGTCAAAGTCGGTGCCCAGCAGGGACGCAGCCCTGTTCCACAGGATGGAGGAGGTGCCCAGGGACGGGCCCACCACCAGCAGGGGGTGCCCGCCCAGGGGTCGCTGGGGTGACAGCAGCGCTGCCTTCAGGACTGGTTTAGCCACGGGAAGCTCCATTCGCATCAGTGCGGGCAGGTGAATTGGCAAAGTCCGGGTACGCGGCAAGAATCCGCCGCGCGATCCCGGTGGCCTCGCCGAGGTAGCCGGCCGGGTTGAGGAGTTCCTCCAGCCGGACGTCCGGAAGGGCCGACGCCGGGACGGCTTCGCGGAGCAGCTTGCGGTAGGTGGCAGCCTGCTCCGCCGGCGGTGCCTGGAGGGTCTGGTCCACCACGGCCTGCAGTTGCTGCTTGCCGTTGCGGCCGTCCTTGTCCTCCAGCAGGGGCGCGACAGCGGCGGCCACGCCTTCGGTCAGGAGCAGCGGACCGGCGAGGTCCAGGTTGCGGCGCATGGCGTCCGGGAAAACCTGCAGCCCCTCGGCGAGCTCCCGGACGTGGTCGGCGGCGCCAAGTGCCAGGGCAAGCAGCTGCCGAAGTGCCGGCCATTCGATATGCCACGCGCCGTCCGGGCGCTCGTCGTTGAAGTTCGCGGCCGCCAGGTGCAGCTGGGCTGCCAGGCCCGGGGCCTGGAGCGCGGCGCTGCGGACCAGCACGGACAGCACTGGGTTCTGCTTCTGCGGCATGGCGGAGGAAACGCCGCGGCCCGCGGCCCGCGGTTCGGCCAGCTCCCCGACCTCGGGGCGGCTCAGGAACAGGACATCCGCGGCGATCTTGCCGAACGCATCCAGCACGGCGGCCAGGGCATGGCCCAATGACGTAATAACCAGCCGGTTGGTGTGCCAGGGTGCGGGCGCGGCGGCGAGGCCTAATTGGGCGGCCAGGGCGTCGGCAAGGCTGAAGGGCGTTGCCGGTGAACCTGAGGTGAGGACGGTTCCGGCTGCCAAGGTACCGGCAGCACCGCCGAACTGGACCGGGAGCGCCAGCCCTTCCAACTGCCGTCCCGCGGCAGCGAGGCCGTGGAACCATTGCGCCGCCCGAAGCCCGAACGTGAACGGGAGCGAATGCTGGGTCAGGCTCCTGCCCACGCACAGCGTGTCCGCGTGGCGCTTCGCCAAGGTGGCTAGCGCCGTCGTTGTGCCTTTCAGGTCAGCCAGCAGCGCCTCGACGGTGTTCCGGGCCACCAGCATCAGCGCCGTGTCCAGCACGTCCTGGCTGGTCAGGGAGGTGTGGACCGCCTTCCCCGCCCCGACGTTGGCACTGTCCAGGGTTGCGACGTGCTTGCGGAGGTCGGCCAGCAGCGGGATCACGGGGTTGCCGCCGCCTTGGGCGCGGCGGGCGATATCGGCGGGATCGAAGCGGCCCGCCTCCGCAGCAGAGGCCACGACGGCGGCAGAGCCGGCAGGCGCCAGGCCCGCCTTCTCCAGCACGGCAGCCCAGCCAGACTCGACGGCGAGGATCGCCCCCAGCACTGCCCGGTCCCCGGTCAGCGCAGCCACCAAAGGCGACGCCGAGACGGGGCTCAGCAGGCCGACGTCGCCGTCGGTCCCGAAAGCGGCGGCGCCGTAAACACCTGCCCCGCCCGCTGAACTGGCCGCCTTCGTCACTGGAAGTCCAGGAAGACTGTCTCGCCCTCACCCTGAAGGCGGATGTCAAAGGTGAGTCCGCCGTCGGGATCGCGCCGGGCGATCAGCGTCTTGCGGCGCTCGGGGTCCAGTGAGCTGAGCAGCGGGTCGTTGGCCAGCGCCTCCTCGTTCTCCGGAAGGTAGATACGGGTGAAGAGCCGGTTGGTCAGGCCGCGGGCGAAGATGGCCACTGAGATGAACGGTGCCGCGGCTGGTTTTCCGGGGAGCTGCTTGGTGGGGCCGGGGTTGACGGTAGTGAAGGTGAACACCCCGCTGTAGCCCACGGAGCCGCGGCCCCAGCCGGTGAAGGTGTAGCCGTCACGGACCAGGGATCCGGTCTTCTGGACGATGTTGCCCTCGGCGTCGGGCTGCCAGATTTCCAGGATCGCGTCCGGAACCGTCTCGCCGGCGCCGTCGTAAACGGTGCCTTGGAGACGGATGGAACCGGGCGAGCCGGGGGCCAGGAGTTCGTTGTCCTTCTCGAAGGGCAGCGCGTAGCCGTAGAACGGGCCCACGGTCTGGCCGGGGGTGGGGACAAGCTGCGTGGTCTGGTTGCTCATGTCTTTACTCCTCGTCGCCCTCTGCGCCCAGCGCTTCGTTTTCGGTCCAGGTCCGCTTGGGGCCGGTCAGGACGATGTCCCAGTTGTAGCCCAGCGCCCACTCCGGCTCGGTGAGGTTGTGGTCGTAGTTGGCCACCAGTCGGTCCCGGGCGTCCTGGTCCACGATGGTCTGGTAGATGGGGTCCAGCGGGAAGAGCTGGTCGCCGGGGAAGTACATCTGCGTGATGATCCGCTGCGTGAACTCGGTGCCGAACAGCGAAAAGTGGATGTGGGCCGGCCGCCAGGCGTTGAGGTGGTTCTTCCACGGGTAGGCGCCGGGTTTGATGGTGGTGAAACGGTACGAGCCGTCAGGGCCGGTGATGCAGCGGCCGATGCCCGTGAAGTTGGGGTCGATCGGTGCGGGGTGCTGGTCGCGCTTGTGGATGTAGCGGCCGGAGGCGTTGGCCTGCCAGATCTCCACGAGCTGGCCTGCCACGGGGCGGCCGTTGCCGTCCAGCACCTTGCCCGCCACAATGATCCGCTCGCCCTGCGGCTCGCCGTTGTGCTGGATGGTCAGGTCGGACTCCAGGGTGTGCACGTCCTGGTGGCCGAAGGCCGGGGAATACAGCTCGATGGTCTCGGGGTCCGCGTGGTGCAGGCTCTTGGTGGGGTGCCGCAGGATGCTGCTGCGGTACGGCGGGTAGTCCAGCCGGGGCTGGGTCTCGGCCGTTGCGCCGTCCTTCAAGGCACGGGCATAGGCGTCGGCCAGGCCGTTGATCTCTGCGCTGAGGTCAGCCTGGGTCTCGACGGCGCGGTCCAGGGGCAGGTGCGCCGCCTTCGGCTCGGCAGGCGGCACGAGCTCTTCCAATTCCAGCTCGGCATTGATGTCTTCCGGCACGGCTGGCTCCTTTCGTAGGTGGTTTCTTTGATGGGTTTCAGAGTCGGGCGAGGTCATATTGGACGGCATGGCGGACCGGCGCATTGGGCGCCCCGTAGCCGTCGTAGCTGCCGCGGCGTTCCACCATTTCGAAGAACACACTGCCCACGGTGGCGGTGTAGAAATGGAGGAATTCCCCGTCGGCGTCCCGGTCATACAGGAGGTTGAGCTCCTGGAGGGTGGCCAGGAAACCCGGGTCAAGGTCGAAGCGGGCGTCCAGGTCCTCGTAGTAGTTGGCCGGAATGTGCAGGAACTCCAGGCCGCGGTCACGGGCGGAGCGGGCAGCGGCCACGAGGTCGTCCACGGCGAACGCGATGTGTTCCTGGTACGTCTTGTGCACCTGCTGCGCCGGGGCCTGCTGGTTTGGCGCCAGGTTCAGGACCAGCCGTACTGCGCCGTCGGAGGTCTGCATGACCTGCGAGCGCACCAGGCCGCTGGGGCTGGGCACCTCCGCGAACGGCTGCGGCTCGAGGGCGAGTGCGCTGGTGTAGAAGAGGACGGCTTCGTCGAAGTGCTGCCAGGGCTGGGCCAGGTTGACGTGGTCAATCACCGCGTTCCCTGCCTGCCGCGGGTGTTCCAGCCCTTCGCCAAATTCGTGCGTCCACGCCGCCGTGCCGTCCGGGCTGCCCTGGCACAGGAAGATCTCCGTTGAGTCCGGGGCGGAGATGCCCTGGAAGACTTCCTCGTCGGCCTGGACCTTGCGGGCCACCACCGGTGCCTTGAGTTGCTGGGCCCGGGCGGAGGCAATTACGGGCGAATCGACGTCGAACCCCAGGGCGGCGATGGCCGGCTCGGCGTGCGTGGCCGCCTGCTCGTTGATGATCACGCGCGCCTGGCCCATGGTCCAGAGCTGGACGTCCTTGGTGCGGTGCCGGCCCTCGAAGGCGAAGCCGAGCTGGCCCAGCAGCTTTTCAAGCTGCGCCGTATCGTCCGCCTTGACCTCGGCGAAGTTGAAGCCGGCCGGTTCGCTCACCTTGGGCAGCGTGGCCAGTTCCATCGGATAACGACGGCGGGAGGCGGCGCCGTTGCCGGCTGCACCTTCCGCTGTATTGCCGGCCAGCCACTTGGCGCTCTGTTCCTCCAGCCAGATGAGGGAGCGCATGGCGTCCACGGCGGTGCGTTCGACGTCGGACTGGCGGAAGACGTCGTTGAAGACCTCGAGGGAGACCGGCCCCGTGTAGCCGGCGCGGACCACGTGGCCCATGAACTTGGCGAGCTCGAACTGGCCCTCGCCGGGGAATACGCGATAGTGCCGGCTCCAGGACAGCACATCCATGGAGAGCTTGGGGGCGTCGGCAACCTGGACGAAGAAGATCTTCTCCGGGTTGAGTTTTTCGATAGGTGCGGTGTCCCAGTCCCTGGACAGGATGTGGAAGGAGTCCAGGCAGGTGCCGAAGTTGGGGTGGTCCACCATGTCCACCAGGCGGTACGCGTGCTCGTAGTCGTTGACGTACTTGCCCCAGGCCAGCGCCTCGTAGGCGACCTTGACGCCGTGGTCCCCGGCCAGCTCCGCGAGCTCGGTGAGCTGGGCGGCGCGGAGACCGTCGTCGTCGATAGTGGCGGTGGCAACGTTGGAGCAGACCAGGATGGTGTCCATGCCCAGCCGGGACATCAGCTTGAACTTAGCCTCAGCCCGCCGGAGGTTGGCCTTCAGCAGGTCCGGCGTCACGCCGTCGAAGTCGCGGAACGGCTGGTAGAGGTCCAATCCCAGGCCAAGATCGGCGGCCATGGTGCGCACGTCCTCGGGGCTCAGAGGCGAGGTGACCAGGTCCTGCTCGAAGTTCTCGATGCCGTCGAAGCCTGCAATGGCGCAGGCCTGCATCTTTTCCTTCAGCGTGCCGGACAGGCAGACAGTGGCGATTCCGGTGCGCATCAGGCAGCCACCTCCTCGGCGGCGACGAGTTCCAGGAAGTGCGAACGCATACGCTCCGGGTCAGGTTCGAGGCCGGTGAAGATGCGGAAGGCGTCGGCTGCCTGGCCTACTGCCATCCGGCCGCCGTCCAGGACGTCGCAGCCTTTGGCGCGGGCACTGCGGACGAGTTCGGTGTCGATGGGGCGGTAGACGATATCCGCCACCCAGTGCCGGGATTCCAGCAGGCCAAGGTCCAGCGGGACGCCGGGGTGGGCGGCCATGCCCACCGGGGTGCAGTGCACCAGGCCGTCAGCCAGCGGCATCAGCTGCGGCAGCTCCGACGTCGTACGCGCCGTGACCGTGCTGTCCGGGAAGAAGCCGGCCAGTTCCTCCGCCCGGGCTGCGCCGCGGGCAGCATCCATGTCCACGAGGTCCAGGTGGCGGACCCCGGCGGTCAGCAGGGCATAGGCGACGGCGGAACCCGCACCGCCTGCCCCGAGCTGCACCACACGGTCCAGGCGCGCACCGGGAAGGCCGGAGGCGAGGGCGGCGGCGAAGCCTGAGAAATCTGTGTTGTGGCCGACGAACCGGCCGTCCTGGATCACCACGGTGTTTACGGCGCCAAGCCGCACGGCGTCCGGGGACACCTCATCGAGGTGCTGCAGGACCAGCTGCTTGCAGGGGTGGGTGATGTTCAAGCCGTTGAAGCCGAGGCTGCGTGCGCTCTGCAGGAGCTGCCCCACGGATTCGCCCGGCAGGCCCAGTTCCAGCAGGTCGATGGGGCGGTAAAGGTAGCGCAGGCCCTGCACATCCCCTTCGCGTTCGTGCATGGGCGGGGTGAGTGACGGCATCACGCCATCGCCGACCAGTCCCACGAGGTAGGACTCAGTTCGATTGCTCATCCGTGCAGCTCCTTTGATACGGCACCGGGCAGCTTCCTTGCGGAGAACGCGCTGCCGGGGTGATGGAAATTACGGTACATCATTTGTTCTCTTTCCGCACTACTGTTCGTAATGCGAACGAGGGAACGAAAAGATAGTGAGCACGTCGGGCCACTTCAGCTACCGCTGCGGCAGCCTGGCCGCAAGCTCTGCGGCCGCTTCCTGCAGCAGGGGGACATGCGCCTCCAGGTCCTCAAGGCTCAGGCGGAAGACGGGGACCGCCGTGGCCAGCGAGGCGAACGCGTGGCCCTGGTCATTGAAGAGCGGGACTGCGACGGCACGCATCCCGGTCTCGTTCTCTTCATCCATCACCGCGAACCCGCGGCGCCGGATCAGCTCGATCTCCGAACGGAAGGCGTCCCTGTCGGTGATGGACTTTGGCGTGAGCGGCTCCAGCGGCAATTCGGCCAGCAGCTTTTCGCGCTCAGAGTCCTCCGCGAATGCCACCAGCGCCTTGCCCACGGACGTGGTGTGCAGGGAGCCCAGGTGGCCGGGATCGCTGGTGACGCGGAACGTCTGCGGACCGTCCACCTTGTTCACGGTGAGGTGGTGGTGGCCGTCGCGGACACTGAGGATGGTGGCCTCGCCGGTCTGTTCCGTGACGCGCCGGAGGACCGGCAGCGCCGCACCCGCAAAGCCGTGGTGGTTGGAGACCCGCTGGCCCAGCTGGAAAATCCGCAGGCCCAGGTGGTACCGGCGGCCCTCGGGCTCGTAGTCCACGAAGCCGTCCCTGGTGAGGGAGCCCAGGAGGCGGTAGGTGGTGCTGAAGGGCAGCTGGGCCCGCCGGGAGATCTCTGCCGCACTGGCGCCGCGCGGTTCATCTCCAAGCAGAACCAGGAGACCCAGGGCTTTGCCCACCATGTCGGTGCGGTCGGACCGCCCGGCCTTTGGGGAGTTTTCCTCAGCGGCAACATCATTGGGCGCTGTGTCTTGGTTCACACTCATACATCGATGTTGCCACAATGTGAGAGCTATTGCCAGTGAACGATTATTTTCTTGACAAGTGACTGCCCTCACAGCCACTATTGCTGTATCGCACAAGTAGCTCCCACAATGTGGCTACTGTCCGGGTTTTTCCCGCACCTCCAGCCGTGCCGCGCCAGGCCACCACCCCCGGCAGCGCCGGCTGCGAGCCCCTGATCCATCCGCGACAAAGTCGTCACACCAAAGGAACTCCATGAGCCAGATACTTCCGTCCGCCGAGCCAGGCATTGATGCCCCGGCCGGGACGCCGAAGAAGGCAGCCCTCGCCAGCTTCCTGGGCAGCGCCGTCGAATACTACGACTTCTTCATCTTCGGCTCCGCCGCCGCCCTGATCTTCCCCACGGTCTTCTTCCCGGATGCTGACGCCAACGCGGCCATCATGTCCTTCGCCACCTTCGGTTTCGCCTACGTCGCCCGCCCCGTCGGCGCCGTTATCCTGGGCCACTTCGGTGACCGGGTAGGCCGGCGGAAGGTCCTGATGTTCACCCTCCTCCTGATGGGCGCCTCCACCTTCCTGATCGGCTGCCTCCCGGACTTCAACACCGTCGGCTGGTGGGCACCGGCCCTGCTGGTGCTCGCCCGACTCTGCCAAGGGCTTTCCGCCGCAGGCGAGCAGGCCGGCGCCTCCTCCATGACGCTGGAACACGCCCCGGACAACCGCCGCTCCTTCTTCACCTCCTGGACCCTCACCGGCACCCAGGGCGGGCAGATCCTCGCCGCCCTCGTCTTCATCCCCGTCCTCGCCCTCCCGGACGAAATCAAGTACGGCATCGGCTGGCGCATCCCCTTCTGGCTCAGCGCCGTCGTGGTGGTCGTCGCATTCTTCATCCGCCGCACCCTGCACGAGCCGCCGGCCTTCGAGGAAGCCCAGAAAACCGCCCAGATCTCCAAACTCCCCGTCGCCGACCTGCTCAAGGGCCACTGGCGCGACGTCCTCCGCGTCATCTGCTGCGCCTTCATCGCCGCGGTCTCCACCGTCTTTGGCACCCTCGCCATCAGCTACGCCAAAACCGTCGCCGGCGTGGACGGCACCACCACCCTCTGGCTCGTCGTCGGCGCCAACCTCGTAGCACTCGGCACCCAGCCGCTGTTCGGCATGCTGGCAGACAAGATCGGCCGCAAGCCCGTCTTCATCTACGGAGCCCTAGCCAGCGCCGCCCTGACGCCCGTCTTCCTGCTCAGCCTGGAATCAGGCAGCGTCCCGCTGATGTTCCTGGCCGCCATCGGCTTCTTCTCCTGCGGCTACGCAGCCTCCAACGCCGTCTGGCCCTCCTTCTACGCCGAAATGTTCAGCACCAAGGTCCGCTTCTCCGGCCTCGCCATCGGCACCCAGCTCGGCTTCCTGATGGCAGGCTTCGCCCCCGCAATCGTCGCCGCCATGGGCGGCATCAAGCCCGGCGGCTGGGTCCAGATCAGCATCTTCACCGCCATCATCTGCACAGTGGCAGCCATCTCCGCACTCACCGCCAAGGAAACATTCAAGGTCCCCACCAAGCAGCTCGGCCTGAAGTAGATTCCGGGAGCGCTCCAGGCTCCTTACCGGTTGCCGGTCAAGCCCGCCATTCCCCAGGAGTGGCGGGCTTTCCGGTGCCCAGGCGGCAGCAGGCGGGGTACCAGCGGGCGGGAACGTACGACGCCGGGTGCCCGGCGTAGGCTTACGGCCCCCGTTCCCGGTCCTGAGCAGGCACGTCATCGATTCCACTTTTGCCGGAAGGGAAGGCTACCCTAAGTCGTCCCCTTTTTTATTCCTGCCCCTCCCCACGGCAGTCCTGCAAGGCGGTTTCCTGTGCGTTCGTTCCTCCGTCCCCGCGTCCTTCTGGCCGCGGCGGCCACCCTGGCCCTCACCGGCTGCGGTTTCAGCGGCACCCAGACCCAGTCCACCCAGTCCAGCGCTGCGGCTGATACCAGCCAGCGGATCGTGGTGGACAACTTCCGGGCACCCGTCGCCAACTGGGCCGTCGAGTCCGACGCCGCCTACATCCTGTCCCTGTCCGGCTGCCTGGAAACCCTGACCACGTACAACCAGGCCGAAGGCAAGGTGCTGCCTTCGCTGGCCACCGAGTGGAAGCAGACCTCACCCCTGGAGTGGGACTTCAGCATCCGCCAGGGCGTCAAGTTCCAGGACGGCACCGATCTCACCGCCGAGTCCGTGGTGGCCGCACTGAATCATGTCCTGGATGCAAAGGTCCCCGCCCGCGCCTTCAACCGCACCATGATCAGCAGCGTCACCGCGCTGGACGCCGAGACCGTCCGGGTCAGCACGCCGGCCGAGAACCCGCTGGTGCCGTACCGGCTGGCCAGCGTCAACACCGGAATCCTGGCGCCCGCCGCCTACAAGGCCGAGGGCCTGGACCCGTTCGGCCACTGCACCGGGCCCTTCAGCCCCGTCTCGGAGAAGGCGAAGCAGTCCCTCACCCTGGACCGCAACGAGAACTACTGGGGCGGCGACGTGCAGCTTGCGGGTGCCGAGATCCGCTTCATCACCAACGGCGCCACGCGTGCCGCGCAGGTGCAGACCGGCGAAGCTGACATCTCGCTCTCCATCCCCGTCGCGAGCCTCGCGGCCCTGAAGGCGGACGACGGCGTCTCCGTGCTGGGTGCCGATTCCCCCCGCACTGCCACGCTCTACATGAACAACGGCCGCGCTCCGCTGGACAACGTTGACGTCCGCAAGGCGGTGCGGGAGGCCCTCGACCTTGAGGCCCTCGCAGCCAGCGTCTACGAAGGTGCTGCCCTCCCGGCCACCGGACCTTTCGCGCCCTCGGAGCCCTGGGCAGGCGAAAAGCAGGACAAGCAGCAGCAGAACCTTGAGGAAGCCCGGAAGCTGCTCGCCAGTGCCGGCTACACCGCCGACCGGCCCCTGGAAATCATCGCCATCGTGGAGCGCGCCGAATTCGCCGACGTTGCCGCCGTCGTCCAGGAAAACTTGAAGAACATCGGCATACCCGTCTCCATCCAGTCCAAGGAATACGCCTCCGCCGAGCCGGACGTCCTGGCCGGCAACTACGACATGCTGCTCAGCCAGCGGAACCGGCTGATCGATATCGCCGATCCCATCGGGTTCCTCACCGCCGACTACACCTGCAAGGGCACCTACAACCTGAGCCACTTCTGCGACCCGGAGTACGACCGGATCATCGCCGAAGCCGCCAAAACCGTTGACACGAACGAGCGCTACAAGCTGTACGCCGAGGCAGGCCAGATCCTCCAGGACAAGGCAGTCAACGCGTGGCTCGTGAATGAACAGGCCACCGACGCGATCCGCACCAACGTCCTCTCCTACGTCCAGGACCCGCTGTCCCGCTACGTCCTGACGGCCAGGACGGGCAAGGCCGCGTCCTAAGCCACCCCGACACCCGCCGCAAATGCTGCAGTTCATCACCAAACGGACGGCCACCCTGGTGGCCGCCGTTGTGGTGTCCTCTTTTGCGGTCTTCCTGATCCCGTACTTCACGCCCGGTGATCCGGTGCGGAAGATCATCCGGTCCCGGGTGGCGGGTGACGCCGTCGACGAATCCGCGGTGCAGGGCCTCAGCGAGAGCCTGGGCCTGAACGATCCCCTGGCGGTCCAGTACTTCCGCTGGCTCGGGGATTTTTTCAGCGGTGACATGGGACTGTCCTTCGTCAGCCGCACGCCGGTGGCGGAGCAGGTGCTCCCGGCCCTCTCCGTCACGTTGAGCCTGGTTACCATGGCGCTGGTCCTGGCCGCGGCCGTATCGCTCCCCCTGGGGATCATTGCGGGACTGCGGCCCGGAAGCACCGCGGACAAGGCCATTACCGCCGTCACCCAGGCGCTCATTGCCATGCCGGAATACTGGGTTGCCCCCGTCCTGGTGCTGGTCTTTGCCCTGAAGCTGTCTGTCCTGCCCACGGCCGGCTGGAACGATCTTTCGTCCGCCGTCCTGCCCGCACTGACGCTTGCCCTGCGTCCCATCAGCTTCTTCACCTCAGCGGTACGGGCAGGGATCCTCGATGCGGCGGCCGCCGAGCACGTGCCCGCCGCCCGCGCGAGGGGGCTGAGCCAAGGCCAGGCGATCCTCCGCCACGTGGTGCCGAATGGGCTGGTGCCGCTCTCCACCCTGTTCGCCGTCTGGTTCGCCGGCCTGCTGGGCGGGTCGGTCATTGTGGAGGTCATTTTCGCCGTGCCCGGCATGGGCAGGCTGCTTTTCGACGCCGTCGTCAACAGCGACATCCCGCTCGCCCAGGGCGGCGTGGTGGTGGTGGTGGCCCTCGCCGTCGGCGTGACCACGCTGGCAGACTTTGTGCACCGGTTCCTCAGCCGCACGGTGGGAGCTTCCCTTGCGTAAATGGTTCAACATCACCACGCTGGCCGCGGCGGTGCTTGCCCTGATTGTGCTGGCGGTCCTGCTCGCCCCGTGGATCTCGCCCTACCCGCCCGCGGAGCAGAACCTTGCCGTACGCCTGGCTCCACCTTCAGCGGGGCATTGGCTGGGAACGGACAACCTGGGCCGGGACACCCTGAGCCGGATCCTCGAAGGGGGCAGGTTCTCCATGTCCGTGGCCGCCCTGGCCACGCTGCTGACCTGCCTTCTGGGCGTGGGCATCGGCATCGTCAGTGCAAGGCGGCGTGGCTGGGTGGATGAATTCCTGACCCGCACCAATGACGTCCTGCTGGCACTGCCGGAGATGGTGGTGGCGCTGTTCATTGTGGCCGCCCTGGGCACGGGCTTCGGGCCGCTGCTGCTCGCACTCGTGGTCACCGGGTGGACGCCCTTCGCCCGGCTGGCCCGCACGCTGGCCTACGACGTCTCGGCCAGGGGCTTCGTGGACGCTGCCCGCGTGGTGGGCTGCACGCCGTCGTTCATTATCTTCCGGCACGTCCTGCCGCACCTTGCAGCCCCGATCCTGGGCCAGGCGACGCTGCGGTTCGGGCACCTGCTCATCAGCGTGGGTGCCCTCTCCTACCTGGGCCTGGGCGTCCAGCCGCCGCAGTCGGACTGGGGCTCCATGCTGGCAGCGGCCCAACCCTTCGCGGACCGCGCCCCGCTGGGGATCCTCGCCCCGGGCCTGGTCATTTTCACGGTTGCCCTCTGCGTGACCCTGATCGGCCAGCGGGCAGCCCACATGGCCGCAGCCCCGCTGCTCATGCCGCAGCTGGCGGAAAAATGAACCCTATGAACGCGGGCCTGGTCCTGGACGGCCTGCAGGTCAGCCACACAACCTCCGACGGCGGCGCTTCCGGCAGGCCCCTGCTGACCGGTGTCTCCCTCTCCGTGGAGCCCGGTGAGTTTGTGGCCCTGGTGGGCAGTTCCGGTTCCGGCAAGACGCTGACCGCAATGTCCTGCCTGCAGCTGCTGCCGCCCGGCCTTGGCATCACCGGCGGTTCCATCCGGCTCGGGGGCCTGGACCTGACCACCGCTTCCGAACACCAGCTCACCTCGGTGCGCGGCGGCCGGCTGGGAATGCTCTTCCAGCAGCCCAAGCGTATGTTCAACCCGAACCGGACCATTGGGCAGCATCTCAAGGAGCCCCTCCGGCTTCACGCGGGCCTTCGCGGTTCCACGGCGCGCAGCAAGGCACTGGAACTGCTTGAGGAGGTGGGTTTCGCCGATCCGGGAAAGGGGATCCGCGCCTACCCGCACCAGCTCTCCGGCGGCATGGCGCAGCGCGCCATGACTGCCCTGGCCCTGGCCGGGCAGCCCGGGATGCTGCTGGCGGATGAGCCGACGTCGGCGCTGGACAAGGTGCTCGAGCGCCAGATCCTGCAGCTGCTGGAGCGGGAACGCCGGGAACGTGGCCTGGGCATTCTCTACATCACCCACAACATCGCGTCCGTTGCCGCCTTCGCGGACCGGGTGCTGGTGATGAACTCGGGCAGCATTGTGGAGGCAGGTCCTGTTGGTGAGCTGCTCACCCGGCCCAAGACCTCCTACGCCCGCGAGCTGCTGGCGGCCGCGCGCCTGGCGCCGGAGTCCCGCCGTCGTCCGCCTTCCCGGGAGCGCGACATCCTGGTGCTTGACGGCGTGGGCAAGCATTTCGGGTCGCGGCGGAAGCTGGGCCATGCCGCGCTGCAGGATGTCTCGCTGACCCTCAAGCGTGGCGAGATCCTCGGTGTGTTGGGCCAGTCAGGGTCCGGCAAAAGCACCCTGGCCAAGGCCATCGTCGGCCTGGAGACGGCGAGCACAGGCACCATCTCACGGCAGCTGGACGCTACGGGTCCGCGTGAGGCCACCGCGGTCCAGCTGGTGTTCCAGGAACCCCACAGCGCTTTTGACCCGCGGATGACGCTGCGCACCAGCCTGCAGGCACCGCTGCGCCCACGCCTTGATCTTTCGCCGGAACAGCGGGACGGGCGGATTGCGGCGGTGATGGCCGAGGTGGAACTGGACGCAGCATTACTGGACAAGCGGCCGGGCCAGTGCTCCGGCGGCCAGCTGCAGCGCGCCACCATCGCGCGGGCACTGCTGCTGGAACCGCAGGTCCTGATCTGCGACGAAGCCACCTCGGCACTGGACGCCCTCACGCAACGGACGATCCTGAACCTGCTGCTGCGGCTGCAGCGTGAACGGAACTTGTCCCTGATCGTCATTTCGCACGACATGGATGTGGTCCGGTACATGTGCGACCGGGTTGCCGTCCTGCTGGAGGGGCGCGTCGTCGAGGTGGCGGAAACCAAGGACTTCTTCGCGGCACCGCGGCACCCGCACAGCCAAGCGCTGGTGGAAGCCTCGATCCCGTGCCGCGCGGACGGCTTGTGGAGCGTCCTGGACGTGGCGAAGCCCTAGGAGCTAGGGCCGGCCGGTCTCCAGCACCGACGCCAAGTCGAAGTTGACGGGCTCCTCGAGCTGGGCGTAGGTGCATGATTCCGGGTCCCGGTCCGGCCGCCAGCGGTTGAACTGTGCCGTGTGGCGGAACCGGTCGCCTTCCATGTGGTCGTACCGGACCTCCACCACCAGTTCCGGGCGCAGCGGCACGAAGGAGAGGTCCTTCCCGGCGCTCCAGCGGCTGCCTTCGGCGTTGCGCGGGGTCCGCTCCCCTTCCTCTTGCTTGCCCCAGGCCCACGGATGGCCCTCAAAGCCGGTCACCAGGGGCAGGAGCTGTTCGTACAGCTCCTGCCGGCGCTTCATGGGGAAGGCACCGATAACCCCGACGCTGGCCAGGCCGCCGTCGTCCTTGTACAAGCCGAGCAGCAGCGAACCGATGGCGTCCGGTCCGCTCTTGTGCAGCCGGTAGCCTGCCACCACGCAGTCGGCGGTGCGCTCGTGCTTGGTCTTGAACATCACCCGCTTGTCCGGCTGGTAGCGGCCGTCCAGCGGCTTGGCCACAATGCCGTCCAGGCCGGCCCCCTCGAACTGCCTGAACCACTGTTCCGCCGTGTCCTTGTCTGTTGTGGCCGCCGTGAGGTGGACAGGAGCGTTACTGGCCGCCAGGGCCTTCTCCAGCGCTGCCCGCCGCTCGGTGAAGGGCCGGGCCGTGTAGTCGTCGCCGCCAAGGGCCAGCAGGTCGAACGCCACAAACGAGGCAGGTGTCTGGGAAGCAAGCAGCTTAACCCGGCTCGCGGCAGGGTGGATGCGCTGCTGCAGGGCATCAAAGTCCAGCCGGTCCCCCGAGGCGCCCACCAGGATGATCTCCCCATCAATGACGCAGCGCGGCGGCAGGTTTTCCTTCAGCGCCGCCACCAGCTCCGGGAAGTAGCGGGTCATCGGCTTTTCGTTGCGGCTGCCGATCTCCAGGTCGTCACCGTCGCGGAAGATGATGGACCGGAAGCCGTCCCATTTTGGTTCATAACTGAGGTCCCCTTCCGGGATGCCGCTGACGGCCTTGGCGAGCATGGGCGGGACGGGCGGCATCACGGGAAGTTCCATGTGCCCATTCTTGCCCGGAGGCAGCCGCGCGCGGAACCCCACACCGCCCCGCAGGGAAAGCCGGGCGGCTTTACCCGGCCAGCAACCAAACGATCAGGATCAGCGCCGGGGCTGCTGCCGCCGTCGAGAGGAGGATCGTTTCACGGGCCACCGCGACGCCGCGCCCGTATTTGCCGGCAAACAGGAACACGTTCTGCGCCGAGGGAAGGGCCGCCATCAGCACCACGCCCAGGAGCATGTGCTGGTCCAGGTTGAACAGGAAGCGGCCGACGACGAACGCCAGCGCTGGCATCACCGCGGACTTGAGCGCGGTGGCGGTGAGGATCTCCGCCGTGTGCCCGCCGCTTTGCAGCATGCGGGTGCCGTGCAGCGACATGCCGAAGGCGAGCAGCACCACCGGGACCGCCGCACCACCCAGGAGTGTCAGCGGCGCCATCACCGGATCAGGAAGTTCCACGTTGAACGCGGCCAGCACCACGCCCAGGAGGGAGGCGATGATCATGGGGTTCCGGAACGGCTGTGTTAGCAGCAGGCGGGGCGAAAACCGGCCGGCTTCGGAGAGATCAAGCACGGTAAGGACCAGCGGGGCGAACAGAAGCAGCTGGACCAGCAGGACGGGGGCCACGGGAGTTGCATCACCGAGGGCATACAGCGTGATGGGGATGCCGATGTTGTTGGCGTTGACGTAGGAACTGGCCATCGCACCGATAGTGGTCTCAGCGAGCGGACGCCGGAACCACAGCCGGCTGGCCAGCACATACAACAGGGCCGTGGCAACAGCGGTAACCAGGGCCAGTGGAACGTACGCGGAAAAGACCACGGTGAGGTCCGATTCCAGGACCACCGTGAAGAGCAGGACGGGGTTGGTGATGAAGAAGGCTGTACGGGTCAGGGCCGAAACCGTGGGCTCCCCGCCCAGCCCGCACCGCGCGGCTATGTACCCCACTGCAATGACGACGCCGATCACCGCCAGCCCGATCAGCACACCGCCCACGAGTGGTACTTCCTTCCAGTTCCGCCGCCTGCGCAGGAGTTCCGGGAAGCGCAGTACTACAAGTTACAAACTTATCTGACAAGTGGCTTGCCGCCGGAACGCCAGCACCGCCCGGCGACGCACGCCAAAAAAACCTCGACACAGCGCCACGCCGGACTGTAGAGGTTAACGATGGTTACTGTCGGCTTCCACGCCTCCCACGAACAGATCAGTCCCGGCCAGCTGCTCAAGGACGTCCAGCACGCGGAACGCGCCGGGTTCGATGCGGCCATGTGCTCGGACCACATCGAGCCCTGGTCCGCCCGGCAGGGGCACTCCGGGTTCGCCTGGTCCTGGCTGGGTGCAGCGATGGCAACCACCAATCTCCGCTTCGGCGTAGTGACGGCGCCAGGCCAGCGGTACCACCCGGCCATCATCGCCCACGCCTCGGCCACCCTTGCCGGCATGTTCCCGGACCGCTTCTGGTTCGCGCCCGGCAGCGGCGAGAACATGAACGAGCACATCACGGGTGACGGCTGGCCGGCAAAGGACATCCGCCAGCGCCGGCTGGAGGAATGTGTTGACGTGATCCGGCGGCTGCACCGCGGCGAGGAGGTCACCCACCGCGGGCTCGTGACCGTGGAGCAGGCGCGGATTTGGGACGTTCCGGAGAATCCCCCGCCGCTTATTGCGCCCGCGGTGAGCGTGGACACCGCGCGCCGTGCGGCCGGTTGGGCTGACGGCCTGGTGACCGTGAACCAGCCTCCGGGCAAGCTGAGGGAGATGCTGGCCGCGTACCGGGACAACGGCGGGCGCGGCAAGGCTGTCCTGCAGGTCCATTTGTCCTGGGCCGGAAACGAGGACGAAGCGGTTGCGGTTGCCCTCGACCAGTGGCGGACGAATACCTATGATCCGCCCATCCCCTGGGACCTGCCCACGGCCGGACACTTCGACCTGGTGGGCGAGCACGTGACGGAGGAGCAGGTCCGGACGACGGTCAACATATCCGCGAGCCTGGAACAGCACGTGGACTGGCTCGGCGGGTACGCGGACCTGGGCTTCGACGAGCTCTACCTGCACTTCGTGGGGCAGGAGCAGGTTCCCTTCATCGACGCCTTCGCCGCGGAGGTCCTCCCGCAGCTGCGCACTCCCGGCAGCACCACTGCCGGAACCGCCGCTGAGCCGCAGCTTGTCGCTTCCGCAGCCGAACCGGCGTCGGACGCCCGGGCATGAGGATCGCCGAAACCTCAGACCTCTGGTGGAAGAACGCGGTGATCTACTGCCTCGACGTTGAGACATTTTTTGACGACGACGGCGACGGAACCGGTGACTTCGCCGGCCTCACCCAGCGCGTGGACTACCTCGCTGCGCTGGGCGTGACCTGCATCTGGCTTATGCCGTTCTACCCCTCGCCCGACCGTGACGACGGGTACGACGTGACCGATTTCTTCACCGTAGACCCCCGGCTGGGCACCATGGGGGACCTGGTGGAGTTCATTCGGGCGGCCAAGGACCGGGGCATGCGTGTCATCGCCGATTTTGTGGTCAACCACACCTCAGACCAGCACCCCTGGTTCGTTGAGGCCCGGAAATCAACGGACAACCCGTACCGGGACTTCTACGTGTGGCGGAGCGACACTCCCCCGGACACCTCTTCGGAGGTGGTGTTTCCCGGCGAGGAAACGTCGCTGTGGACCCAGGATGACGCCACCGGGGAGTGGTACCTGCACATGTTCGCCAAACACCAGCCGGACCTGAAAGTCACCAACCCCAGGGTGCGGAACGAAATTGCCAAGGCGATGGGCCTGTGGCTGGAACTCGGGCTGGACGGCTTCCGGCTGGACGCGGTGCCCTTTTTCCTGGAGACCCGCGGCCAGCCCAAGGACGAGGCGGCCAACCTGGATCCGCACGGCTACCTTACTGCGCTGCGGAGTTTCGTCAGCCGCCGGAACGGCAGTGCGGTGCTGCTGGGCGAGGTAAACCTGCCATACAAGGAGCAGCTGGAGTACTTCGGCGGACCGGACGGCAACGAGCTGAACATGCAGTTCGACTTCATGACCATGCAGCACCTCTATTTGTCCCTGGCCCGGCAGGATGCACGGCCTTTGGCGGAGACGCTCAAGAGCCGCCCGCCGCTCCATCCCGACAACCAGTGGGCCGTGTTCGTGCGCAACCATGACGAGCTCACCCTGGACAAGCTCAGCGACGGCGAGCGCGGGGAGGTTTTTGCCGCCTTCGGGCCGGAGAAAAACATGCAGATCTACGGGCGGGGCCTGCGCCGCCGGCTCCCCCCGATGCTGGGCGGTGATCCGGAACGCCTCCGGATGGTGTACTCGCTGATGTTCTCCCTCCCCGGCACCCCGGTGCTCTTCTACGGTGAGGAAATCGGTATGGGCGAGGACCTCCGGCAAAAGAGCCGGGCGGCGGTGCGCACCCCCATGCAGTGGAACGACGCAAAAAACGGGGGCTTCTCCACGGCCAAAGCAGCGGACCTCCTGGTGCCACTGGTCCGCGGGGAGTATGGCCCGGAACGCGTGAACGCCGCAGCCGCCAAACGGGACCCCAACTCGCTGTTCAATTTCATGGCGACCCTGATCAGCCGCTACCGGGAATCCCCGGAGCTGGGCTGGGGCAAGTTCGGCATCATCGACCAGCCGGAGCCGGCGGTCTTCGCGCACACCTGCAGCTCGGACGGCGGCATCCTGGTCCTCCTGCACAACCTTGGCGAGGACCCGGTGAAGGTCGCCGGCAAGGTTGGCCAGGAGGACGGGCCGCGGCAGGCGTACAAGGACGCGATCCTGCTGGACCTGTTCGACGGCGACAACGTGGCTTTGGAGCCCGACGGCGGCTTCACCGTTGAGCTGGGACGTTACGGTTACCGGTGGTTCCGGGTGCACGGAAAAGGGGACCGGCTGGCCCCTTAGGTGAAGCTGACACTCGACAGTCCGGACGACAGTTTGTGCGCCGGCCGGGACACCCTCAGCGGGTGGAAGCTGCCTGGAACAGCCGGTCAGCTTCCGCCAAAATCCGTTCTTTCACGGGAGGGGATACCGTCACTGTCCGGCGGCCGTCCTGTTCCTGGTCGCGTATGCCCACGGCCAGGGCGCTCATCAGCTCTGCGTCCTCAGCGGTGGCCAGGTCGCTGCCGATGAGCTGGACCAACACCTTCAGGCCGGCCAGGCGGCGCTGCGGGTCGGCGTCGTTCAGTGCGGAGTCGATGGCCCATTGCGCCCGCTTCCACCACTGGTCCCTCCTGTCCGCACGCGAGCGTTGCCGGTAAGTCAGGTAAGCCACCAGGACCACGCCGAACGTCGCCAGCGGCGCTATCGCCGCCGCACCAAGCAGGGCGGCCCAGATCCCTCCAACGATCTCCATGGCACCACCTTAGGTCCCGGTTGTTGCAGACCGCCGGGAAACAGTTCCGGCTTCAAGAACTAACCGGCGCCTAACCGCGAGGAAACCAGGGCGCAACATTGGCCGCCCACACTAGGTAGTGCAGGCAAGAGCCGGCACCAGCTCCAGCCAGGAGGCCCCGCCATGTTGAAGAAAGCAGCAGCCAATGTAACCAGAGTCCGCGCCCTGGACCAGCTCCACCGTGGCGACGAAATCGAAGCCCGGCTCTCGGTGGGCCCCTCCTACGATGACGTAGTGATCCGCCGCGGCGCTGTCCAGGAGACAGCACCCGGCATCGGGGTGGTGTGGATTTTGGACCGAATGACGGGCCTGCGCAAAGCCATCAATACGGACGAGTGCAGCGTCTGGCGGGTCGCTTGACGCATGCTCCTGTGCAGTTGTGCGCGGGGCCGGCAGCCTGGCGGGGGCGGGTGTAGTCAGTAAGGACTGCCCGCCGCCCGCGAGCGCCGCCCCGCACGGGCAGCACGTCAGCCTCCGGCCACTGACTGGATGACCAGCACCTCCTGGCCGGGTGCCACCTCGGTATCCAAGCCCTGCAGCCGCCGCACCTCGTCACCATCCACGTAGATGTTTACGAAGCGCCGCAACGCCCCCGTCTCGTCACGCAGCCGTCTGGCCAGCACAGCGTAGTCGGCCGTAACGGCGTCCAGCAGTTCCGCAACCGTCACATGCCCGTCGGCGGGCGCAGTCAGTATGGACTGCCCGCCGGCCAAGGGCTGAAGGATGCTCGGAAGAACTACGGTAATACCGGGCGCACCGGCGGCCTGCCCGCTGCCACCGGCCGCCGGCATCACGCCTTGGGGCGACGCACTGCCCGGCAACGTACTGTCAGGCACCGGCCACCACTGCCGCCCGCACACACAGCACGTCCGGCAGGTGGGCCGCCACCTCGGTAAAGGTTTCCCCCTCGTCCGCGCTGGCGTAGACGGTGCCGCCGCGCGTGCCGAAATAGACGCCGGCCGGCTCCGCTGTGTCCACGGAAGCGGCGTCCCGCAGGACGCTGTTGTACTCGCCGCTTGGCAGCCCGCTGCTGAGCCTCTTCCAGGAGCCGCCGGCGTCGTCCGTGCGGTGGACTGCCAGCTCGCCGTTGGGCGGGATACGCTCGCCGTCGGCCTTGAGCGGGACTACCCAGGCAGTACCTTCCCTTCGTGGATGGGTCAGCATAACGAATCCGAAGTCGGCCGGCAGGCCCTCGGCGATGGAGTTCCAGGTTTCCGCGTTGTCGTCCGTGCGGTAGACGCCGTGGTGGTTTTGCGCATAGAGCCGGCCGTCGACGGCGGCATCCGCAGCGATCTTGTGTACGCATTGGCCGAATTCCGGGTTGGGGTCCGGCATGAAGTAGGCCGAGATGCCCCGGTTCCGCGCTTCCCAGGAGGTGCCGCCGTCGAGCGAGCGGTAAACGCCGCCGGTGCTCATGGCGACATGCACCGTTTGGCGGGCGGGGTGGACCACGATGGAGTGGGCGGCTGCGCCGCCGTAACCCGCACCCCATTCGCTGCGGTGGGGGTGGTCCCACAGTCCGCGGTTAAGTTCGAAGTGTTCGCCGCCGTCCGTCGACTTCCAGACCGAGATGGGCTCCGCTCCTGCCCAGACGACGCCCGGGCGGGATTCGGCGTCCGGATGGATCTGCCAGATCCGCTCCAATGCCGCGCCGGTGTCCTCCGGGAACCTGATGGCGCCCTGCTCCGGCTCGGACCACGTGCTGCCAAGGTCGTCCGAATGGGCCACCGTTGGTCCCCAATGCTCATTCCGCACCCCCACCATGATCCGGGTGCGGCCGTTCCTGGTGTCGATCCCGATGCTGGGAATCTCACTCATCAGGAAGTGCGGGCCGGTGAAGGACCATTCGCGCCTGTCCTGGCTGGAGGCGAGCCACAGGCCCTTTTTGGTACCGATGGCTAAGACAAAACTCTCTTCGGTTGTCATGTCCACCATGCAACCACCGCCCCGGGCCGCCCGCAACGGTTTTCTTGGTTGCCGGCTCACCCTTGGCGGCTGTTAGTCCACGAACTCCGACTGGGTTTCAATGAAGTCCCAGTCCGCCGCCGTGAGCACTGCCGCCGGGTTGTCCGAATGGGGTCCACCGGCTGCCACGATACCTTGCAGCACAGGAAGCGGAAGCTCCTCGGCCCGAAGGTTCTCCCGCAGCCATTCCTTGCTCGCCAGGTCCAGGTCCAGCCACCACATAAAAATTTCCATGCCGTCCACGCCCTTTCGTCGCCTGCTTCAACGGTAGGCGCGGGCCGGTCGGGCTACAAGGTACTGCGGAGGCACCAAGTGGTGGGCCGGTTTTTTCGGGTACCGGCAAGTAACCGGGCCACCGGTTGCAAGCGAAAGACGAGTACCCCCTACTCGCGACTGGCCGCAGTGGCCAACCCTAGCCTGAAAACTCAAGCAAGCTGACCGTGCTGCTGGGGCATTCGGCGCATTCGCTGATCCTCCTCGCCATGGTCCGTTTCACATCGACAACTGGGGAGAATCATCATGAAACGTGCCATCACAACGCTGGGGGTGCTGGGCCTGGCGGCATTCGCCGTCGCGGCTCCGGCCGTAGCGGACCGCGGATCCGACGACGACAAGATTGTCATCTGCCACGCCGGTTCCGGCTCCAACTCCGGGCACTTCACCGAGAATATGGTTGCCCTCCCGGGGCTGAACGGCCATGACAACCACCCCGCCGACATCATCCCGCCCCATCACGGCATGGAACAGGGGCAGAACTGGGCCGCTGGCAGCGCCACCCACGCCAATGGGTGCAAGGTCTCGACGGTCGTGGTCCCACCCCTGGAGAATCCGCCAGCAGGCAACCCTCCCGTAGAGAACCCACCCGCCGTCAACCCGCCTGCCGGAAACACCCCCGTCGAAAACCCAGGTGGTGTTAACCAGCCCGTCGTCGAGCCGCAGGTTGTTACACCTGTGGTTGAGCAGTCTCCTGTTGTCCCACCTGCGGCCGTCGCGCCTCCCGCAGCGGCCGTCGTCGTGCCCCAACAGCCGGAAGTAGCCCAGCCGAGGGCCGCTGCTCCACAGCGGGCAGCCGTGGCGCCAGCTGCCACCACCAGCCTGGGAACCAACCAGGGGTACAACGCCCAGACCGCCGTCGGCGGTTCTGACAGTCCGTCCTCCTGGCTGGCGGGCTTGGGTGCACTGTTTGCAGCGGGCGCGGCAGTAGCGTTCCGGCGCAGGTCCCGCACGCTGCCCCTGGCCGGCTGACCCCGGCTGCGCCGCAGCACGCGGCCACCTGACAGGAAGGCGTCCCGCCAGTGCCCGGCGGGGCGCCTTCCTACCCGTTACAAGTGGTGAGGAGCAGCATGGCAAAGGAACACAGCCGGCGGGCGGCCCGAAAAGCGCCCAGGCGGGGGCGCTGGAACCGGGGCGACCTGGTCATTCTCCTGTGCGGTGTCCTGGCCTTTTTGTCCATCACCTTCATGGCCCCCCTGTCCCATCAGGGGCAACTGATCGCCGGCGGAGGCGGGACGGTGATCGAATCAACGCCCTCCGACATCGATTCCGCAGAACCTGCATCGATCGCCGCAACCGGGACACTGAACGGGGAGAAGCCAGCCCCGGTGGAGGCCCCTGCCCCACAAATACCGTCTCCTGCCCTTCCGGCGGCGGCTAAACCGGTTCGGATCCGCTACGCGTCTGCCGCCTTCGATGTGCCTGTGCATGCGCTGGAGTTGGACGACTCCGCGCGGGCCAGCCAAACCGTCGTGCCGCCGGCCACTAAGGACGGTTACTGGCTGAGCCCATTCGGCACCCCGGGACATGACTCCGCCAACACAACCTACGTCATCGGCCACAGCTGGGAAGGTGCGGAGGCACCCTTCAACCATCTGAGTTCAGCAGCAAGCGTGGGCGACCGGTTCGAAGTGGACACCACAACCGGCACGATTGCCTATGAAGTGGACAGCGTGACGACGTACCTGAAGTCCAGCCTGAAAGACAGCCCCATCTGGGACATCGTGCCCAACCGGCTGGTCCTGATCAGTTGCTTTACCGAAGACCCCTGGGGCAAAAACGTGGTGGTCACGGCTTCGCCTGCCACGCCCTGACCTTCCATGGCGTAATGCCGCTGTTCAAGAGTGTCCAAGGAGGTGAGAATGAACTATGTCAGAACACATGCACGGTACTTCTCCCCTGCTGGTAGGAGTGGCTCCCAGGCAGCATCCGGAGGTCCTGCACACCGCCGCCTCCCTCGCCGCGAGGCTGGGGACCCGTTTGCTCTGCGCCTACGTGGATGAGGCGAGCTACCTGGTGGAATGGGACCCGGCACGGTCCGCGCACCGGCTCTCCCTGCACCCTGACGCTGACGCAGAGGACATCGGCGGAGTGACGATGGAGCTTAAGGCGGCGATAGAAGCCGCGGTGGCCCAAGTGCCGCCGGGGACCGCGGCTGCCGAATGGACTCTTCAGACCCTGACGGGGGACCCTGCCCGCGCCCTCGCCCAGCTAGCAGCGGAAACCGACGCGCCGATGATCATCGTTGGCACCTCTGAGCGGGGATTGACCCACCGGCTGGCGGAAGCACTCAGTGGGTCGGTAGGTGCCTGGCTTACGCGCCACCAGAGCAGGCCCGTGCTCATTGTGCCGTACCGGATGGCCGCCCACGAGGACCGTGCATGACCCGCGAAAAGCCCTTCCGGCACGCAGAAATCCCGGCAAAGAAAGTAAAGCGAAAGTAGTTATTCAGGGTGCTGGCGGAGTGGCCTACCAGCCAGTAAGCTAAGTGAAGCAGGCCGGTCCCACAGACGTGGAAGCCAGGTTTGCCCAAAGGCTGCTCCGGAGTGCGTATCCCCCAATAACGCACTCCGGAGCTTTTTGTTGCCCAAAAACGCCACCTGTGCGCATGCGCATACCCCCAGGGGGTACTTGCGCCGATACCCCCACCGGGTATACGGTTGAATTATGAGCGCAACCGATGAAGAACTCCCGGAAATCATTGCAGACCAAGCCGCACTGGAGCATGGCTACACGGGGAACAAGGAGGCCTACCTCCGCCGGCTAAAGCGCATCGAAGGCCAGGTGCGGGGAATCGCGCGCATGGTGGATGAGGACAAGTACTGTATCGACATCCTCACCCAGGTCTCGGCCGTCACCAAGGCGCTGCACGCCGTCAGTTTAGGACTCGTCGAAGAGCACATCGGCCACTGCGTGGTGGGTGCGGCGTCTGAACCGGATCCCGAACTGCGGGCGGAAGCCATCGATGCCAAGGTCAAGGAAGCAGCCGATGCCATCGGCCGGCTCCTCCGGTAACGCCCACCTTTTCCGGCACCGGTAATGCACCACTAATAACGCCTTCCCAACAACAAGGAGCAGCACATGAGCACCCTTTCCCCCACCACCACCACCGTCAGCGTCTCCGGCATGACCTGCGGACACTGTGTTTCGGCCGTCAGTGAAGAACTTGAGTCCCTCGCAGGCGTAGAGGCCGTGGACGTCGAACTCAACGCCGGCGGCATTTCCACTGTCACCATCACCTCAAGCAACGAACTGTCACCCTCGGAGATCGGCGAAGCCGTAGCGGAGGCCGGTTACCTGGTCGTCGCGAACGAAGCCTGAATTTCACCACGGACCCCGGAGCAGCATGAGCAACCAGGAACTTCTCCACCAGCCCGAAACCCGGGTGGTGGAACTCGACATCGAGGGCATGACCTGCGCCTCCTGCGTCAACCGGGTGGAAAAGAAGCTCGGCAAGCTCGAGGGGGTACAGGCGCTGGTCAACCTGCCCCTGGAATCCGCCCACGTCACGGTGCCGGCAGGAATCACCGATGAGCAGCTGGTAGAAACCGTCAACGCGGCCGGATACAAAGCAAAAGTCAGCTCCCCGGCGGTGGAAGCCGAACCCGTCGCCGGCGGTGTCGGCATGACTGACGATGGTGCAACCGGTGCTGCGGCCCAGCTTCGCCCGCGCCTGATCCTCGCCGCCGTCTTTACGGTGCCGGTGTTCCTGATTTCCATGGTCCCCGTGTTCCAGTTCCCGCAGTGGGGCTGGGTGGCGGCCATGCTTGCCCTGCCGGTGGTCACCTGGTCAGCGTGGCCGTTCCACCGGGCAGCAGCCATCAACGCCCGCCACTTCGCCTCAACCATGGACACACTGGTATCGATTGGCGTTGCAGCGGCGTACCTTTTCTCGGCCTGGCAGCTCTTCTCGGATCCCCTGATGACCCAGCACCCGGGCATGGAGGGCATGGAGCAGGGCGGCCTTTACTTTGAGGTCGCGGCCGTGGTCACCACGTTCCTGCTGCTGGGGCGCTACCTGGAGGCCAATGCCAAGCAGAAGGCGGGCGACGCCCTGCACGCCCTCCTCAGCCTCGGCGCAAAGGACGCCACCGTGGTGCGCGACGGCAGGGAGCACCGGGTCCCTGCCGAACGGCTCCAGGTAGGAGATGTCCTGGTGGTCCGGCCCGGCGAGAAGATCGCCACCGACGGCGTGGTCATTGACGGGACATCCGCCGTGGACGCCTCGCTCGTCACCGGCGAATCAGTACCGGTGGAAGTGGGGCCGGACAGCCACGTCACCGGCGCAACCATCAATACCTCCGGCCGCCTGCTGGTCAGGGCCAGCCGGGTGGGTTCGGAGACTACGCTCGCGCAGATGGCGAGGCTTGTGTCCCAGGCACAGACGGGCAAGGCCCCTATCGCCCGCCTCGCGGACCGGATCAGCGCCGTGTTTGTTCCCGTGGTCCTGGCAATCGCCGCCCTCACCTTTGTGCTTTGGCTGCTGCTGGCAGGAACGGAAGACGGAGGGCTGCGTTCGGCTTTTACCGCCGCTGTCGCCGTCCTGGTGATCGCCTGCCCGTGCGCGCTGGGGCTGGCCACTCCCGTCGGCCTGCTCACGGGGACCGGCAGGGGCGCCCAGTTGGGCATCCTGATCAAGGGCCCGCAGGTCCTGGAGGACACGCGCACCGTGGACACCATTCTTCTGGACAAGACCGGCACCGTCACCACCGGAGTTCTGGCAGTTGACTCCACGCGTGCTTTCGATGGGTTCGGGGAGCGCGAAGTGCTGCGGCTGGCCGGCGCCGTGGAAGCGGCGTCCGAGCACCCCATCGCCCGTGCTATTGCTGCAGCGGCACTTGCCCGGGAAGCTGGCACAACCGCTCAAACAGCGTTCGACGGCGTGCGGTTGCCGTCCGTGCAGCACTTCCGTTCCGCTCCGGGCGGCGGTGTCGCTGGAACCGTCGAGGGGCGGCTTGTGACCGTTGGCCGCACCGGCTGGCTGCAGGAAAACGGCATCGCCGTAGCGCCGGAACAACTAAAGGTGCTGGCAGCGGCGGAAGCCGCGGGCTCCACTGCCATTTGGCTCGCAGTGGACGGTGCCACTGCCGGCATCATCAACCTCAGGGACACCATCAAGGACGGCTCTGCGGCCGCCGTCGGACGGATGAAGTCCCTGGGCCTGCGGCCCATCCTGTTGACCGGCGATAACGCCGCCGTAGCTGCGCAGGTGGCCGCCGCCGTCGGCATCGATCCCGCAGATGTTTACGCAGGGGTCCTGCCCGAAGGCAAGGTAGAGGTGGTGCGTGCGCTGCAGGCCGGCGGCGCCACCGTGGCCATGGCCGGTGACGGCGTCAACGATGCCGCAGCGCTTGCGCAGGCTGACCTTGGCATCGCCATGGGCTCCGGCACTGACGTGGCCATCGAGGCGGCCGACCTCACCGTGATGGGCAATGACCTCTCGCAGGTGGTCCAGTCCATCGAACTGTCCCGCAGGACGCTGGCCACCATCAAAACGAACCTGTTCTGGGCGTTCTTCTACAACGCGGCGGGCATTCCGGTGGCGGCACTGGGGCTGCTCAACCCGATGGTGGCCGGTGCCGCGATGGCGGCGAGCTCGGTCCTGGTGGTTGCGAACTCGCTGCGGCTGCGGAGCTTCGGAAAAAAGGCGTAGGGAGCAGGCCCTGAAGCCGAGGCCTCAGGCGGCGCCGTAGCGCACTGCGGCACGCGCCTTGGCCTTGGCGGCCTCCGTCTCCCGGTCCTTGGGCGGCGCCTGGGACACCAGCGAGTCCAGGAGATGCTGGGTGACGTGGGCAATCTCGTGCACCGCCTCCTCGAAGGCCTCCTGGTTAGCCTTGGAAGGCTTGGTGCTTCCGCTGACTTTGCGCACATATTGCAAAGCTGCGGCGTGCACTTCCTCGGACGTCGCGTGCGGCTCGAAGTTGTAAAGGGTTCGGATATTCCGGCACATACAGCCATGCTAGGCGCTGGGGCGCGTGCGATCGACCCCTCCCCGGCAGGGGTTTACGGGACGGGCTCGACGTCGTTCGCGTGTTCGAGCGGGGACGGCGCCCTGGGTGCTTCGGCCCCACCCGCTCCGGCAGCCGGGAGGGCTGGGCCGCGCAGTTCATCGAGCCGGACCAGGATGACGCCGCCTACGATCAGCGCGCCTCCCAGGAGCTGGATGGCGCCGGGAAGTTCGCCCAGCAGCAGCCACGCCCACACCACGGCAAAGAGGACCTCGGTCAGCGACACGAAGGACGCCACCTTCGAGCCCAGGGACCGGGCGGCCATAATGCCGGACACGTAGGCCAGGACCGTCGCCAGAACCACCAGCCCGGCCAGCGAAACCCACCAGGGGGTGATCCACGGGCCGAGTTTGGTGTCGGCCGCGCTGAAGGACATGGGCAGCAGGCCGGTAGCCGCCGCCAGCCACATGACGGCAGCCCCCACCAGGAGTCCGCCGGAGGCCAGGACGATGGGCGGAAGCGAGTCGTTCTCCCTGGCTGTGATGAAGAAATAGATGGCAAGGCACACTGCCGCGGCCATGCCCCAGAGGACCCCCACGAGGTCGATCTTGACCGCGCCCGTGAGGTCCAGGACCAGGACCAGGCCGGCGAGGGAAAGCAAGGTTCCGCCGAAGGTCAGCATCCGTGGCCGTTTCCGGCTGGCGGCCCACAGCCAGAGCACGATAATCACCGGAGCCAAGTACTCAAGCAGGAGTGCAACACCCACGGAAAGCCTGGCCACAGCGTTGAAGTAGAACAGCTGGCAGGCCGCGACGCCGATCAGGCCGAAGAGCAGGATGGTGACCCAGTTGTCCCGGAGCTGGTGCCAGCGGCCGCGCAGGGCCGGAACCGCAGGAACGGCCAGGATCAGGGCAGCACCGGTGAGCCGGGCAGTGACAGCAGCCCCCGGGGACCATCCTGTTTCCAGCAGGGCCTTGGCAAAGGATCCGGAGAGACCAAAAACAGCAGACGAAAACAGCGCAATGCCGAGGCCGGAGGCAAGGAAG
Source organism: Arthrobacter sp. Z1-9 (assembly GCF_054792695.1). Taxonomy (NCBI): domain Bacteria; kingdom Bacillati; phylum Actinomycetota; class Actinomycetes; order Micrococcales; family Micrococcaceae; genus Arthrobacter; species Arthrobacter sp. Z1-9. Next base: position 4,256,623 of record NZ_CP096456.1, read on the forward strand.
CTGCGTTTGCCTGCGGGCACCCTCAGGCCGGGCGTGCGGTCGCTTGCAGCAGTCATCGTTGCCTTCTGTCAGGAGTAAAGTGGGGTTATGGTCATGACAGTACGCGCCGGCCCTGTAAGGAGTCAAGATGGTTTTTGCCCCTGACACTGAGGTGGCCCTGCGCAGCGTAGTAAATCTGGTCAATTCAGCGGCCAACGGAAGCGAGGGACTGGCATCCACAGCGGACCTGGACCGCTTCCTGGCAGCGGAAGGATTCAGCGGCTCACGCACCCGGGACGACGACGAACTAAGGAGTGTCCGCCGGCTGCGCCAACAGCTCGCCGCGCTGTGGAGCGCAGACGAAGACTCTGCAGTGGAGACGGTTAACCGCCTGCTGCGCGAAGCCAGGGCCCTGCCGCAGCTGGTGAAGCACGACGACTGGGACTGGCACCTCCATGCCACCACCCCCGAGGCCCCGCTGGTGGACAGGATGAGCACGGAAGCCGCCATGGCCCTGGCGGACGTGATCCGCGGCAAGGAGATGGACCGGATGCGCACCTGCGAGTCGGAGGACTGCGACGCTGTGGTGCTGGACCTCAGCAGGAACCGGTCAAAGCGGTACTGCGATACCGGGAACTGCGCCAACCGCGCCCACGTTGCCGCGTACCGGGCACGCCAGGCGGCAACAGGTTAGATGCCTAGCGGGGGCCCGGGTTGCCGAATTCGTCAGGGGAGGCCGGGTCCTGCGGGCCCGGGCCGCCGAAGCCGTGGGATTTCTTCGGAGCTGAGCTGAGGTTTACACCGGACCCCTTGCCCAGGTAATCGGCATTATCCTTGTGGCTCATCGAGAGCATCGCGGCAATCACCAGGGTGACGATAAAGGCGATGCCGGCAGCGGTGAAGGCCAGATCGAAGCGGGGGGCACGGGCACTGCCGCCGGAGGCGAAAATTACGACCGCGACGAAGGCGATCACGGCCCAGAAGGCGGAGAACATCAGCGGGCCCTTCACCGAGGTCCGCATCTTTCGCGGATTTCCTGGTTGCTGGTCTGCCACGGTGATTCCTCCCTGCAGGCGGCGCGCCGGCCGGCCTGGGTTAATGTCTTTCGGTAGTACGCCGGGTCAACTTCTACGAGAAGTAGAACCGGACTACTCCTAGTTTACGGGTTTCCCGCTTCGGTACGGGCATCGTGCCGGACGGTCAGCCCGGCAAGGGCCCAGAGGACCCCGGAGATGATGGCTCCGCCGCCGGCAACACCCAGCAGCGCGTGCGCCCCGAGGCTGATAAAAAAGGGCAGGATAACGGCCGTGCCGAGGCCAATGATTCCGGAGGCGATCCAGTCCCGGGCCAGCACGTGGCGGCCGCGGAACTTCAGCCCGCAAAACAGCTCCAGCGCTCCCGCGACGCCCAGGCCGAGGGCGGCAATGACGCCGAACAGCAGGTCCCCGTGCAGCACCTCCAACGCAAAACCGGCGCCGGCAAGCACGGAGCCTGCTGCGGAAAGCATTTTGCCCGCCCTGCTGTCCCGCTGGAAGCCCGTTGCGGAAATACCCCACATCAGGAGCAGTCCGGTTGCCAGCAGGTAGAGCCCCCCGGACCAGCCCATAACCTCCACGGACGGCGCCGCCCAGAATATGGTCACGGCCCCAAAAACCAGCGCCGCCGCAGAACGGAGCAGCACCGGCTTCCACAGGTCAGCCGTGGCAGCCGTTCCGGAAGCAGTACCTGCGGGTGTTCTCGGTTGGGTCACCGATCCAGTTTAGTGGCGCGCCGGCCTAGGGCGAACCCAGCACCATCCAATGGTCCGACCGGGCGCGGGCGCCGAGTGTGACGGCACGGGCCGCCATGTAGCCCAGGGCAAAGGCTGCCCAAAGCCAGCCCAGGCCCGCCGCGCCCCCTGCCCCTGACAGGGCTACGGCAACCATCAGTGGCGCGTACACGGCCAGGTTAACCACCCCGGCGAGCGCCAGGTACTTGGCGTCACCGGCGCCGATCAGCACCCCGTCCAGCACAAAGACATAACCGGCTATAGGCTGGCCGGCGGCAAGGATCCACAGGGCGACGGCCAGGACTTTATGCACGTCAGGATCGGAGCTGAAGAGGGCCCCCGCCCACGGTGCGGCCACCGCCAGGAGCCCGCCAGTGACCGCACCGAAGCCGAGTCCCCATCGGGTCATGGTCCTGGTCAGGAGCCGCGCCTTGGCAGGATTGGCGGCGCCGAGCTCCTTACCGATCAGAGCCTGCGCGGCGATGGCCAGGGCGTCCAGGGCGAAGGCCAGGAAAGAAAAGATGGTCATGGCAAGTTGATGGGCCGCAAGGTTGACTGGTCCCTGCGCGGTGACCACAACCACCGTCGCCAGGATGGCCGCGCGCAGGCTGAGCGTCCGCAGCATCAGCCAGGACCCAACGCGCGTCATGCTCCGAATCCCACGCCAGCTCGGCAGGAGGCTGACGCCGTTGCGCTGGGCATTCCGCTTCACCATCAACAGGTAGACGGCCGCCATGGCCCATTGCGCCAGGCTGGTACCCACGGCGGAACCGGTGACGGACCACCCCAGTCCGTAGACGAGCCACAGGTTCAGGATGATGTTCAGGGCGAATCCGGCGGTGGCCACAACCAGTGGCGTCCGCGTGTCCTGGAGGCCGCGAAGCAGTCCTGTGCCGGCAAAAATGAGGAGCATGGCCACCAGCCCCGGCATGGACCAGCGGAGGTAGTCAACGGCGAAAGTGCGCACCTCACCGTCCGCTCCCAGCAGGCCGATCAACGGGTCTGCGGCCAGGAAGCCGGCCACGGCGAGGACGGCGCCGAGCAGCAGGGCCAGCCAGACGCCGTCGCGCCCCGCCGCCAGGGCCTTGCCCAGCTGGCCGTCTCCGATGGCGCGCGCCACGGCGGGGGTAGTGGAATAGGCCAGGAAGACCATCAGTCCGACGGCGGTGTGCAGCACGGCCGAGGCCAGCCCCACACCCGCGAGCTGCGCGACGCCCAGGTGGCCGACGATGGCCGAATCAGCCAGCAGGAACAGAGGTTCGGCGACGAGCGCCCCGAAAGCCGGCACAGCCAGCCGGAGGATTTCGCGGGCATGTCCCTTCGGTCGCGCGGCCGCCGTCGGAGCAGGTAATTGGGGCACCCAGCCAGCTTAATGCTCGTTCCGGGTGTGACCACGAGGGCATGACAAGGGCCACATTGTGACGCGGTTGGTTGACACTTCAAGTATTAGCAGGAAGACTTAAGTCCCATGAACCAGTCACGACTTACCACGACCGCCATTACCGCTCTCCGGATTGTCCTCGGCTTCCTCTTTGCAGCCCACGGCTGGCAGAAGTTTAACGAATGGACCATCGCAGGCACCCAGGCGTCATTTGCGAAAATGGGAGTCCCGGCAGCGGAAATTGCTGCGCCGGCCATCGCCGTGCTGGAACTGGCCGGCGGAATCGCCCTGATCCTTGGCATTCTCACCCGCGTGGTTGCAGCACTCCTGGCCCTGGACATGCTGGGCGCCCTGTTCCTGGTCCACGCCTCTGCCGGCGTTTTCGCCGCGAACGGCGGCTACGAACTGGTCCTGCTCCTCGCGGCAGCAGCCTTCGCCCTGGCCCTCACCGGTGCCGGCCGCCTCTCCGTGGACCGCGCCGTCTTTGGCCGAAGCAACTCAAAACTGGCCGTCCTGGCCTAACCGATTACGTCCGGCTACGGCCGGGAAGCGCGCGACGGCGGATGGGCACCTGGTGCCGATCCGCCGTCGCGCGTTAACTGGCCAGGTCACAAGGAGGCCGGCCGTTGGCGCGTGACCGCAGCGCAGCCTGCGGGGAACAAACCGGAACATCCGGGACCAGAAACTCACGGGAAAGTTGGGAAAACGCTTGCCAGGAGCCGGGCCCGACTGATAAACCAATGAGTGCTGCAGTGAGAGCTGCATCACTCCATCCCAGGTCTCAGTCCCGCGGCCGGCCACCCCGGCCAACTCCCTTAGCTCCAATTGCGCTGCTACCCGCAGCGCGTTTTTGCTTTGAATCGTTCCAACCTTCCTGGGTACCGCTTTGCCATCGCTCATCGAAGGAGATGTCCGTGAACACACCCCCGCAAATGCCCCCACTCTCCAAGGAAGCTCCGCCACCGCGCCAGCGCAGGCTCCCGGCCGGAGCGAAAGCAGTCACAGCAGCCGTGGCCTCCGCCGCCATCGCTTTCACCGGGCTTCCGGCCGTCCAGGCCGATACCGCCCTGCCCCCGGTGGGAAGCGGCTTCAAATTCGACTTTGGCCCCGGCACCACCGCAGACGGCTACACAGCCGTAGCCGCCGGCACCCAGTATTCGGCGGGCACCAAGTTCGGTTTCACGGATACCTCCGTCACCTCCGGCGTTGACCGCGGCACCGGCGATCCGTTGCGGTCCGACTTTGTCCAGGCCCAGGGGAGCTCGTTCCTGGTGGACCTGCCCAACGGGGACTACACCGTTAAGCTCATCGCCGGCGACGCGGCGGAAGCCACCAACATCGCCATCACAGCCGAGAAGATGGCCAAGGTCCAGGCAACGGACAAGCCCGCCGGCCAGTATCTGGAGATGGAATTTCCCATCTCCCTGGTGGACGGACAGCTTAACCTCGACTTCACCGGTACGGCGGCCAGGATCAACTCCCTGGTCATCGCGGCCCGTGCTCCGCGCACTGCCACTACCGACCCCGGCGTCTATCTCGCGGGCGACTCAACCGTGCAGACCTACGACCCGGGTTTCGCCCCCCAAGCGGGCTGGGGCCAGATGATCGACCGGTACTTCGATGACAGCGTCTCCTTCAAGAATCACGCCATCGGCGGCCGGAGCTCCAAGAACTTCATCAGCCAGGGACGGCTGGACGAGATCCTGCGCGTCATCAATCCAGGCGACTACCTGATGGTCCAGTTCGGCCACAACGACGCCACCGTGGGCGTCGACGACCGCTACGCCTCCCCGGCCGACTACAAGGAATACCTGCGGACGTACGTCAACGGCGCCCGCCAGCGTGGCGCCACCCCCGTCCTGGTCACCCCCGTGGGACGGCGGGACTACGACGAAGCCACCGGCAAGTTCCGGGTCAGCTTCCCGGAGTACGTGGCCAAGATGCAGGAACTGGCCGCTGAGGAAAACGTGGCCCTGGTGGACCTCTCAGCCTCGAGCCGCGCCTATTACGACGCAATCGGCCCGGAGGACACCAAGTCGGTCTTCCTGCACGTCGACGCCGGCGTCTACCCCAACCGCCCCACTGGCACGGTGGACAACACCCACTTCCAGGAGTACGGCGCCATCCAGATCGCGCGCCTGGTGGCCGGCGGGGTCAAGGAGCTTAGCGTTCCGCTCGCCTCGCGCGTCAAAGAGGTGGCGGCGCCGTCGTCCGTTCCTGCCAAGCCGCAGGGACTGGTGGCCGGAAGCGTCTCCAACGCGGGGGCACTTTTGAAGTGGCAGCCTGTCGAAGGCGCGGACATGTACAAGGTGCACAGCAAGCTGGCCTCCGAGCCGGACAGCGCCTACAAGCTCACCACCACTTCCACTGTCCCCACCGCCAACCTGGGCGGACTGGCCGAAGGCACCGCCTACAGCGTCCGGGTCGCCGCCATGAACGGCAAGGGACTCTCGGCCCCCAGCGACACCCTCAACGTGACCACCAAGCAGGCGAAATACAAGTTCGACTTTGGACCCGTGGGGGCACCGCTTGAAGCCGGCTATACCGAAGTCAACCGGACCATGGCGTACACCCCGCAGCGGGGCTTCGGCTTCAAGGACATCTCGGTCCTCAGCGACCGGGACCGGGGAGCGGTGACCAGCAACCTGCTGCGCGACTTCGTCCTCAGCAGCCCCAGCTTCGAATTCCAGCTCGACGTCCCCAACGGCACCTACGCCCTGAAGACGTACCACAGCGACTGGATCGGTTCCACGCGGACGGACGTCGCCGCCGAGGGCACTCCCTTCGGCCAAGTGTCTTCCAGCCGGGCATCCTCGGCAACCAAGATCATCAACCAGGTTCTGGTCTCCGACGGACAGCTGAACCTGTCCATCAGCGGTTCGGGCCAGCGGCTCAACGGCCTGGAGGTTACCCCGCTGCTGGTGGGACCCACCAACCTGCACACGGCCGCGGTTAACGCCGCCGCAGAACCGCCCACCGTGGACCTCGCCTGGGATGTTGTGGCAGACGCCGCCGCCTACAAGGTGTTCCGCCAGGCATCCTTTGAAGCTGAGCCGCAGCTGATCGCCGAAAACGTGACCACAGCGTCCTTCCAGGACACCACTGCCTTCGCCGGCCTGAAGTACAAGTACTTCGTCACCGCTTTGGACAGCACGGGACTTGAATCGGTGCCTTCCAACACTGTTGAGACCGCCCTGGTGGATCCCGGCACGCCCGTCCCGGCGGCCACCAGCAAGGTGGACGTCAAGGCCGTCGAGAAGACCAGTGTCACGCTCAAGTGGCAGAAAGTCTCCGGCGCTGCCGCGTACCAGGTCTACCGGTCCACCTCACCCGACGGCCCCTTTGACTACGTGGGCCGTGCCACCGAGGTGAACTACACCGACTACACCGTGCTGACCACCATCAAGTACTACTACCGCGTTACCACCGTGAACAAGGGCGGCGAATCCGTGCCCTCCCCCGTGGTGGGAACGGAAAAGGTCACCATAGTGAACCGGCAGATGGAGAAGCTGGACCGCGCCCCCGTGGCCCTGCTGACCGGTGACGGCGTCCGGGTGGGCTGGCGCATGCTGGGCCTGGACCCTGAGCAGATTGGCTTCCATGTAATCCGGGACGGCGTCCAGCTAACGGACGAGCCGATCCGCAGCAGCACCACCTACCTGGATCCCGCTGGAACAGCGTCCTCCAAGTACGTCATCAAGACCGTGGGCAACGGCGGGGACCAGCTCACCGCCGAGTTCACGCCGCTGGCCCAGGACTACCTGTCCATCAAGCTCGACAAGCCTGCCGACGACTACACCAAGGACGGCCAGCCCTACAGCTACTCCGCCGGTGACTCCAGCGTGGCGGACCTGGATGGCGACGGGACCTACGAAGTCATCCAGATGTGGTCACCGTCCAATTCCAAGGACAACTCGCAGGCGGGCTACACCGGCACTGTCTACGTGGACGCCTACAGGATGGACGGCACCAGGCTCTGGCGCATCAACATGGGGCCGAACATCCGTGCCGGCGCCCATTACACGCAGCTCCTCGCGTATGACTTCGACGGTGACGGCAAGGCTGAGGTCGCCATGAAGACGGCCGACGGCACCCGGGATGCGGCGGGCACAGCGATTGGCAACCCCAGCGCCGACCACCGCAACAGCACCGGATACGTGCTGACCGGCGATGAATTCCTGACCGTCTTCCACGGCGCCACCGGCACCGTGATGGATACGGTGAAGTACGATCCTCCCCGCGGTGATGTGGGGGCCTGGGGCGACACCTACGGCAACCGCGTGGACCGGTTCCTTGGTGCCGTAGCGTACCTGGACGGCGAGCACCCCTCGATGATGTTCAGCCGTGGCTACTACACCCGGGCCGTGCTCGCCACGTACGACTTGGTGGGCGGCAAGATCGTGAAGCGCTGGGTCTTCGATTCGGACGCTGCCGGCGGGCAGTACCGCGGCCAGGGCAACCACAACCTGTCCGTTGCGGATGTTGACGCCGACGGCAAGGACGAGTTTGTTTTCGGGTCCATGACCATCGACGACAACGGCAAGCCGTTGTACAACACAGGCCTCGGCCACGGCGACGCCATCCACACGAGCGACCTCGATCCGTCCCGCCCGGGGCTGGAGACGTTCGCCGCCCACGAGGACATGGGTTCCAGCGGCAACAAGGGTGCTACCTTCCGGGATTCACGGACCGGTGAGGTGCTGTGGAGCATCCCGGCCACCAAGGACACCGGACGCGCTGCAGCCGGAGATATCGACCCCCGCCATGCGGGTGCCGAAGGCTGGGCCATCGGCGGCGACGCCGCCTGGAACTCCCCTGTCGGTGAGCTTCGCTCCGCCAAGGGCCAGCTGATCGCCAACAAGATTCCTGCGGCCAACTTCATGGCCTGGTGGGACGGCGACCTGCTGCGCGAGATCGTGGACCATGACTGGAACGCCGCCAGTAACACGGGCACCCCAAGCATCGCCAAGTGGAACTGGGAGACGGCATCCAGCGACCGGCTGCTGACAGCAGCCGGCGCCAAGACCAACAACAGCACCAAGGGCAACCCTGCCATCCAGGCGGATCTCCTGGGTGACTGGCGGGAGGAACTGGCGTGGCCTTCGGCCGACAGCACCGAGCTGCGGATCTACACCACCTCCGCAGCCACGGATGTCCGGCTCCGTACCCTGATGCATGATCCGGTATACCGCCTTTCGGTGGCGCGCGAGAACATCGCCTACAACCAGCCGCCGCACCCCGGCTTCTTCATCGGAGAAGGCATGGAGCTTCCTGCCCAGCCGGACATTGTGTACCCCTCCGCCGGCTGACTTGCCCCGATCGCACTGAGGTGATCAGCTCTGCCCCGTCCGCCTTTCCGCGGGCGGGGCATTGCTGTTGGCTCCAATGTTGCATCCCCAACCGATGGGTAACCAGTGGCGTCAGTAAGATCGCACCATGACTGATGCCGTTACCCCCAACTCCGTGACCCTCCGCTTCCTGGCCGCCCCCATGGACGTGGGCCACAGCGGCTCAGTGGACGCCGGGACAGTCCTGGAGTGGGTGGACAAGGCTGCCTACGCTGCCGCCGTGGGCTGGGCCAAGTCCTACTGCGTGACGGCCTATGTGGGGAACATCCACTTCGCCGACCCCGTGAACAGCGGCGACATGGTGGAGGTGGAAGCAACCATCGTGTACACCGGGCGTTCGTCGATGCATATCCGGACCGTAGTGTCCTCGGGTGATCCCAAAGGCGGCCCGGCCACCATGCGCAGCCAGTGCATGGTGATCTTCGTTGCCGTGGGTGAGGATGGAAAGCCCATCCCCGTCAAGCAGTTCGAGCCCGTCACAGCTGAAGAGATCGAGCAGCGGGACCATGCCCTTGCCCGTATCAGGATCCGCGAGCAGATCGTCGAAGCCATGAACCGCCAGGAATATACCGATGCAGGTACGGCCGAGCGGGTGACGCTGAGGTTTATGGCTGCTCCTACGGACGTGAACTGGGGCGGAAAAGTCCACGGCGGCATCGTGATGAAGTGGATTGACGAAGCCGCCTACGTCTGCGCCTCCCGCTACTGCGGGATGGACACTGTGGCCGTGTTCTCCGGAGGAGTCCGGTTCTACCGCCCCCTGCTGATCGGCCACGTGGTTGAGGTTGAAGCGCGCCTTGTCTACACGGGGACCAAGGGCATGCATATCGCCGTCCACGTCCGCTCGGGCGATCCCAAGGGCGGCGAACTGAACCTCACCACCTATTGCCTCACCGTGATGGTGGCGCGCGACGCCGAGGGCAACTCCGTGCCCGTCCCGGCGTGGGTGCCTGTCAGCGAAGAGGATAAAAGGCTCCACGCCCATGCCCGCGAACTGCTGGAAATCAGGGGAACGGCGCCGGGAAACCGGCTGCCGAACCACCTGCTGGCGCAGGGCTGAGGACCAGCGGGCAAAAGTCCGATGGATTGGCCCGGGCCCGCAGGGAAGGGCCGGGCCCTAGAAGCCTCCGCCGCCGGCGTCGGCCGCCATGTTCGCGAAGCGGGAGTAGTGGCCCTGGAAGGCCACCACAATGTCCTTGGTGGGGCCGTTACGGTGCTTGGCCACAAGGATGTCGGCTTCACCCGCGCGCGGTGATTCTTTGTCGTAGACGTCCTCGCGGTGGAGCAGGATCACCATGTCCGCGTCCTGCTCAATGGAGCCGGATTCGCGAAGGTCCGAGACCATGGGCCGCTTGTCTTGGCGCTGCTCCGACCCACGGTTGAGCTGGGACAGGGCAATAACCGGGACCTGGAGTTCCTTCGCCAGCAGCTTCAGGGCACGGGAGAACTCCGAGACTTCCTGCTGGCGCGACTCCACCTTTTTGCCGGAGCTCATCAGCTGCAGGTAGTCGAGGATGACGAGTTTAAGGTCATGCTGCTGCTTCAGCCGCCGGCACTTGGCGCGGATTTCCATCAGGGACATGTTGGGGCTGTCATCGATGAACAGCGGAGCATCATTCATCCGGCCCATGGTGGTGGCGATTTTGGACCACTGCTCGTCCTTGATGGTTCCCTTGCGGAGATCCTGCAGGCCGATGGTGGCTTCGGCTGAGAGCAGGCGCATGGCGATCTCGTTGCGGCCCATTTCGAGGGAAAACATAACAGTAGCCAGGTTGTTCTTGATGGCGGCGGAGCGGGCAAAGTCCAGGGCGAAGGTGGACTTACCAACTGCGGGCCTCGCTGCGATAACAATCATCTGGCCGGGGTGGAGCCCGTGTGTGAGCTCATCAAGTTCGTAGAAGCCGGTTGGTACACCGGTCATGCCCTCGCCGCGGTGACCCGACGCCTCAATTTCGTCCACCGTGGACTCCATCACGTCCTTGAGCACCACGTAATCCTCGGCGGTGCGCCGCTCTGCCACGGCATAGACCTCGGCCTGGGCCTGGTTCACCAGGTCCTCCACCTCGCCGTCCGAGCCGTAGCCCAGCTGCACGATCTTGGTGCCGGCATTCACCAGGCGGCGAAGGACGGCACGTTCAGCAACGATCTCGGCGTAATACCCTGCGTTGGCCGCGGTGGGAACGGTCTGGATCAGCTCATGCAGGTACGCGGGGCCGCCGATCCGGTTGATCTCGGCGCGCTTGGTGAGCTCATCGGAGACTGTGACGGCGTCCGCGGGCTCACCGCGGCCGTAAAGGTCGATGATGGCTTCATAAATGGTTTCATGGGCAGGCCGGTAGAAGTCCTGGCCGCGGAGGATCTCCACGACATCGGCGATGGCGTCCTTGGACAACATCATTCCGCCGAGGACAGACTGTTCTGCGGGGATGTCCTGCGGAGGCTTCCGGCTCACGTCCGATCCGCGGGTGGCCTCGATCGGGTCCAAATGCGCTACTGACAAAGCTGCCGTCCTCCACTGTGTACCGGGGACCGCGGTGCCCGGTGGCTAACCATCCTGCTAAAGGCGTTGCGCCGCACAAGCTGCGCCTCGCCACCTGTCCAGGTTTACCGGCGGGGTCTGACAATCCTGCGCAGCCCGCAGGTGCGCGGGCCTTCGCCGGAGTTATCCCCACTATCCACAGGTTTTCCACATTTGGCCGCAGCTGCAGGATGCAGCGGTCCGCCCTGTACCGTTCTCCCCCCTTCCGAAAGCCTTCCGGGGCACCGAAGAACAGGTACCCCGCTACGCTAGCCGCCAGGCGTTCAGCCTCAAAGCCAGCATGCTAAGGCACCTGTGGATAACCTGTGCAGTACCGGGCATAGCTTGTGCACAGCCTGTGGGGAAAGCTGTGGAAAATAAAAAACTTTGCTTGGGCTAAGGCGTCTGACCTGCGGAAACGCGGCCTTCGGCATGTGGAGTAAATATTTCTTTTGGGGAATTTCATCCACAGCCTGCATGGCGGGCCGGGGCAGGGAGGAGTGCCGAAAGGGACCCCGGAGGGTACGGCGAGCGCCTTTGTGGCAGTGATCATATTCCATGCTGCCGATTTGACCCGGCCCCTTGTCGGCCTCTATGCACGGTGCCGAATATTGCTGTGGATAACCCGGATCTGGCATAAGCTCTATGCATGGGCGAACTACTGCTGATGCTCTTGCCTGCAATTGTTTTGGTGGTGCTCATTTGGGGTCTTTTCACGGCCCTGAGCCCCCGGGATTCGGGAATGTCCGACGCCGAAAAGTACCAGCGCGACCTGGCGGAGCGTTCGGCGCAGCACTACGCCGCCCAGGTCCAGGCTGCCACCGCTGCCCGCGCCCGACTGGAACGGAATACGAAGCCCAGCCAGAACACCGCCCAGGCACAGCAATCAGACCTGGCTGCTGCCAGGAAGCACATAGAACGGCTTTAGACAATGGAATCGCTTGTGGCCCCTGTCCTTATCCTCCTGGCAGTCATTGCCGGAGTAACGCTGGCTGCCCGCGCCATCAGCAGGCGGAAGGCCGCCCGCAACGCCGAACCGGCGGAACCTGCCGTGACCCCCGCTGAGCTGGCGCGCACAGCAGCCGCCAAGCTCTCCGAGGAGGAACACCGAAGGCTTTATGCCTTGATCGCACAGGGCCAGGCAATGGCGGCCATCAAGCTGTACTACGAGGTGACCGGAGAGGGCCTGCGGGCGTCCCGTGACGCCGTCGGGGCACTTGCGGCGCACCCCCAGCCCTACCGGGGCACGGAGGCGCCCCCTGCCGCCGTTGAGGACGACGAGGACGAAGAGCCGGAGCGCTTCCCCTACCGCTACCGGGCAATTGCCAGCAAGGGCGACGTGACCCGGGAAGTCAGCAGCAACATGCTCAATGACGAGATCTACGGCAGGATCCGCACGCTGGCGCGCAGCGGCGACACTGAAGCTGCGGCCACCGCCCTCACCCGGCACTCGGACATCACCCTGAAGCAGGCGAGGGAATTCATCGAGCTACTGGACGACTGACCGGCAGGGTGCCGGCAGCCTTCCAAGCCGGGCAGGCACCGGCAGGGACTTGCCTAGAAGTCGAACATCTCCCCCAGCCAGCCTTCCTTCTTTTTATGCCGCCGCCGGTCACCGTCCCGGTCATAGTCCTGCTTGCCATACCGGCGGTCGTCGTAGCCGCGCTGCTCCCGGCGCGGTTCAAAGTTGGGATACAGGGGCGGGGGTGCTACCGCGGGAGCGGGCGTTGATGGACGTGCCGGGGCAGGGGCGGGCATGGAATCCGCCGCCCGGTCCAGGATCTTGTCCAGCTCCCCGCGGTCGAGCCACACCCCCCGGCATTGCGGGCAGTAGTCAATCTCCACCCCGCTGCGCTCGGTCATCAACAGTTCCACTGAATCCACAGGACATTTCATGCCCACACAACGTCCGGTGCCGCCCGAAAGTTCGGTGCGGCCGGCTTAGCGGGCTCCGGAGATGCCTGCCAGCAGCTGTTCAAAGGGCAGGGATTCCATCGGGGCCGGCTTCCGCCCGGGCTGAGGTCCTTCAAGCAGGCGCGTAAATTCGCCGGCGGCCCGGTTGATGCGCTCGGCAAGGCTGGAGCCGCCGTCGTCCGCGGTGCCCCAGTCCTGGGGGCCGGCGAAGACGCCAGTGGCTGCAATCCGCGCGCGAAGGTAGCTGAACAACGGCCGCAGGGCGTAGTCCAGGACCATCTGGTGGCGGTCGGTGCCGCCGGTGGCACCCAGCAGGACAGCTTTGCCGTCCAGTGACTTGGGGTCCAGGACGTCGATGAACGACTTGAAGAGCCCGCTGTAGGAGGCACTGAAGACCGGCGTCACAGCGATGATCCCGTCTGAGGCTTCCACGCCCGCAATCACCTCGGCGAGGCGGGGGGCCGCGTAACCGGTCACAAAGTTGTTGGCGATATCCACAGCAAGGTCACGGAGCTCCACGACGTCAATCTGCACACTGAAGCCTCCCAGACGCAGTTGCCGCTCAGCGGAGGCGGCCAGCTGGTCCGCCAGCAGGCGGCTCGATGACGGTACACCGAGTCCGGCAGAAAGGACTGTGATGCGGCGGGTCTCCATGGCATTCTCCTGTTGCTCGTTCATTCCATCATACATGCGTATGCATCTATCTTCTGAACGGTGGGTGCTCTTCAGGTATTCCCGCTGCCCGTTTTACAGCAACACTGATCCCCGAATGCACGTGGTTGAATGTCCGCCCACCCAAATGTCGGCGTCTTCGGCCTTGATGTGAAGGCGCCCGGCCCGCCCGAGAACGGTTCCCTGCGCGGCCACGTATTCGGCCGGGGCCCGGTTGCTGCCCATCAGCCACTGCGCCACTCCGGCGTTAAAACTGCCGGTAACGGGGTCCTCCGTGATGGCATCACCGGGGAGGAAAGTCCGCACCTCAAAGTCGGAATCGGCTCCGGGTTTGTGGGCACCGACGATTCCCACCTTCAACCCACCCATCGCCGCGAATTCCGGCTGGACGGCCAGCACCTGCTCCGCAGATTCGAACAGCACGCCGATCCATTCCGGACCGTTAACCAGCCACGACGCATCAAGGATCCCGGATTCGGGAAGCCTCAGGGCGGCTGCCAGCTGCCGCCGAAGGGCGTCCTCCACCGGGCCGAAGCGGGTGAGCGGCGGGGCTGCGAAGGCCAGCCGGCCGGCGTCGTGCTTCACCCGGACCAAACCGGCACCGCATTCCTGCACCACAAAGCCGTCTGACTTTGGCACGCCCCCGGACTCCAGCCAGGTGTGGGCCGAACCAAGCGTCGGATGCCCGGCGAACGGAAACTCCTCGGTGCCCGTGAATATCCGCACGCGGTAGTCGGCACGGGGATCTGTCGGTGGCAGCAGGAACGCCGTTTCGGAGAGGTTGGTCCAGTTGGCGAACTGCTGCATCTGTTCCGAAGACAGTCCCTCCGCGTCAACAACGACGGCGAGGGGGTTGCCGCGGTACGGCTCACGGGAGAAGACATCAACCTGGTGGAATGGACGGCTGCGCGGGGATGGTGAGGTCACCGGTGCAGATTATCACCGGGTGCCGGCCGGCGGACGGCCGGAAAGCGATGCCGCTGCCGTGGGCTTTCACCACGTGATGGCCGAGCTTTCCAGCCCCTAGTGCCGTCTTACGCCGCAGACAAAAGACCCCGCCGCCGGAATCCGGCGACGGGGTCTTTGTGCAGTTCAGGACCAGGAGCCTTATGGGCTACTTGCCTGCCACTACGTCGAGTTCGATCACAGCAGCAACGTCGTCGTGCAGACGGACGTTGGCCTGGTAGGAACCAACCGACTTGATGTGTGCCGGCAGTTCAACCTTGCGCTTGTCGATGCGGCCAAGGCCAGCGGCCTCAACAGCGTCAGCGACGTCTGCCTGCTTGACGGTTCCGAACAGGCGTCCGGTCTCGCCAGCCTTGACAACGAGCTTGACCGGCTTTGCGGAAAGTGCAGCAGCCTGCTTCTGAGCGTCTTCCAGGGAAGCGTGCTCGCGGGCGGCGCGGGCAGTCTTGATGGACTCAACCTGCTTCTCGCCACCCTTGGACCAGGTCAGGGCGAAGTTGCGGGGGAGCAGGTAGTTACGTGCGTAACCGTCCTTGACCTCTACAACATCGCCAGCAGCACCGAGACCGGTTACTTCGTGGGTCAGAATGAGCTTTGCCATGTTAGTTAATCCCTTCCTTAGCCGCGGCCAGCGCCGGAGTAAGGCAGCAGGGCAACTTCGCGGGCGTTCTTGATTGCCTGTGCGATCTTGCGCTGTTCCTGCACCGTGACGCCAGTGACGCGACGGGCGCGGATCTTTCCGCGGTCGGAGATGAACTTGCGCAGCAATGCTACGTCCTTGTAGTCGATGACAGTGATGTCAGCGGCCTTCAAGGGGTTGGACTTTGGTTTGGGCTTACGGAGTTCAGCCTTAGCCATCGTGGAGCTCCTATTCTAGGGAGCCCGTGGATATTGATCCACGGGATGGTGGTGGTCCGACGGCGGCAATCACCTTCGTGCCTTCCGGCACTTCCGGTGGTCCCGGCGTCGGGCCTTAATGGGTTTTTAGAAGGGAGGTTCGGAGTCGGGGCCGTTGCCCCAGCCGCCTGCATTGGAGACACCGGGCGTCGCCCAAGGATCGTCCTGTGCAGCCTGCTGGTTGCCGCCGCCCCAGCCGCCACCGGAGTTGCCGCCCTGGTTCCCACCAGGCGCGCCGCCGCCGAAGCCACCGCCGCTGTTGCCGCCACCGAAACCACCCTGGCCACCCTGACCGCCGGAGCGCTGGGTGCGGTTGACTTTGGCATTGGCGTAGCGCAGGCTCGGGCCGATTTCATCGACCTCAAGCTCAATAACGGTGCGCTTCTCGCCTTCTTTGGTTTCGTAGGAACGGCTCTTCAGGCGCCCGGTAACAATCACGCGCATGCCCTTGGTAAGGGACTCGGCGACGTTCTCGGCCGCTTCACGCCAGACAGCGGCGCGGAGGAACAGGGTTTCCCCGTCCTTCCACTCGTTGGACTGGCGATCAAAGGTGCGGGGGGTGGAAGCGATGGTGAAGTTCGCTACTGCCGAACCGGACGGTGTGAACCGCAATTCCGGGTCATTGGTGAGGTTACCGATGACCGTAATGGTGGTCTCGCCTGCCATCTACTGCCTCCTTGTTCGATCCTGGGTGAAGAGTGCGTTTCCTGCGGGGTAAAGAATGAAAATTGGGCTGAAATTACTCAGCAACAACCTTCTGCTCTTCGGGGCGGGTGATCTTGGTGCGCATGATGGTCTCGTTAAGAGACAGCTGGCGGTCAAGTTCCTTGGCGGTTTCCGGCTTGGCGGTGAAGTTCACCACGGCGTAGATACCTTCGGACTTCTTCTTGATGTCGTAAGCCAGCCGGCGACGGCCCCAGATGTCAACCTTTTCGATGGTTCCACCATCGTTGGTGATGACGTTCAGGAACTTCTGAAGCGACGGCTCAACGGTACGCTCTTCGACCTCGGGGTCGATGATTACCATCAATTCGTAAGGACGCATATGTGAACCCACCTCCTTTGGGCTAAGCGGTTACGGCATTTCCGTAACAGGAGGTTCATTTGCGATGCGATGCCAGGCCCCGCCGCCGGATCGGAGGCAGGACGCAGCACAGACTTCAATATCTTAGTGCATTTGGACCGGATAGGCGATTTGCGCTTGACTCCAGGTTATCGGCCATGGTTGCCCACCCGGCACGGCGAATGCGGCTATGTGGAAAACCATGGCACTGGCGCCGGCGTTCACCGTCATGAAGGCTCGTCAAAATATGAGTACTTGAACGCTCAAATCTCTCTGGTGCGGATCCTGGATCAGGGTTATATTGGCAGGCAACGGCTGGGTACCGTGCTGAACGCCACAAGCGGACAGGCAGTTCATCCGCTGATGGCGCAGGTGGTTGGCGGCCGGGACGGGTGAACAGAACACTACAAAGGAATACAGGTCTCCTTCTTCGATGGATGGGGACCACATGTCGTTAGTTGGCCGAAGCAGGGAGCTGGACCGGATCCTTTCCGTGATCCGGGGACCCAAGGAGTCCGCACTGGTCGTCGTCGGCCGGCGAGGTGTGGGAAAAACCGCGCTGCTGTCCGAGATCCCCAGGCTTTCCGACTACCGGACGGTCTTCCTGCGGGCAAGCGCATCGGAGTCCGACTGGCCGTTCTCCGGACTCACAGCGCTCCTGAACGGGATCGATGATCCCGTCCTTAACCGCCTTGCGGACGAGTTGCTCGGCAGATTCAACGGCGCTGGGGGTTCCAACGGCGCCATGGACGTTCCCACGCTTTCCACCATGCTCCTCAACGGATTGCACCAGCGCACGTCCTCGCGAACGGTCATTGTTATGGACGACGCTGACCAGCTGGACCCAAGTAGCCAGGCGGTGGTCGGATTCCTGGCGCGCCGCCTTGCCCGGACGGACCTGGCCCTGTTCATCGGCGTGCACGAAGAAGCCCCTGACAGCCCGTTCGCAAGCCTGCCGGCGCTTCACCTGAAGCCACTGAGCTACACCGACACCGTCCGGATGCTCGAGTCGATCCCGGCGCCGCAGACCGCTCCGGCGGCCGTCCATGTGGTTGCCGCGGCGACGCAGGGCAATCCGCTCGCCGCCGTTGAGCTCTACACCTGCCTGCTTGAGCGGCAGACCGAAGGGAAATACGCCCTTCCGGTGCCATTGCCCTGCAGGGGCAGCTTCGAATCCGAGTTCGCTGCGACCGTCGCAGGGCTGACCCAGGATGCGCGCCGCGTCCTGGATCTCCTTTCGTTGTCCTGCCGGAGCGACATCGCGACTTTGGAGAAGGTGTACAGCCAGCTGTGGCCCGGGATCGACGAACTCCTGGCCACCGGCATTGTCAGCAGGACAGGACCGCACCTTCGGATTCAGGACCAGTTGCTCCGCGGTTATGTCTTCGCGGCAATGACTCCGGCATCGCGGACCGCCAACCACCGCGCCATGGCCGAAGCGGCCCATCCCAATGACCCCTATGCCCGGCGGTGGCACCTCAGCTTTACCGCTTTGGAGCGGCAGACGCCGTTCGGCCTCCTCGGGTTCGCCGTTGACCTCATCCGCAGCGGGGAAATCGCCTTCGCCGTCGAATACATTGAACGTGCCCTCACCATCAACCCTTGGGAGCCTGAGACAGCCGCCCGCCTCGCCGCTGTAGCCGAAATGCTGTTCAACAGGGCTGAGTTTGTCTACGCCAAGCGTTACCTGGCCTGGGCGCAACGGGTGACGCGCAACCCTGCCCTGATCCTTCGCCTGACCGGGCTTGCCTTCGAGATCCAGTTCATCCAGGGAGCCGCGGTGCGCTCCAGCGCCGTGCTGCGCCTGGTGAAGGAATTCGGCCGGCACGACCCCCCATTCGCCTCCGGCCTGCTGGCCATGGCGTCCCTGTACTACGCGGAGCGCTGGGAGCTGGAGGATGCGGCCGGCCTGTTGCAGTACATCGAAAAGTTTCGGGATTCCGCGTCCGCAGACTGCCTGGAAATTGCCGGGCGCGCCAAGCTGCTGATCGAGGTTATCGGCGGAAACACCGAACACTTGGCCCGTAAGCACGAGGCCGGCGGAAGCCGCATCGTGGCGGCGCTCCTGGTCCAGGGCCGCTCCCTGAGCTATGCCGGACACCATGAACCTGCCCAGGAGGCGTTCACCATGGTCCGGAACTCTGTTGAGGCGAGCAACATCAACTGGCGGGAAACCGCAGAGATCCTTGCAGTGGACAACGAGATCCGCGCCGGGAATGTCCGGACGGCCATAAAGCTCATCGAAGACCTGGAACTTTCTGAGCCGGAGACCAAATATCATCGCGGGATGCGGCACATCTTCCGGGTGTGGCGGGCGCAGGCTTTGGGTGACGAGGCGCTGGCACGTGTTTATGTTGCGGAGGCGCAGCATTCCTTTGGCGCTGAAAGCCATCCGGCGATGGCGGCCCAACTGGCCGCGTGCCAGGGCCAGTTCGCCCTTATGCGCGGCAACCTTGCGGAGTCGTTCGCGCAGTTGTCCCGGGCTGCTGAGATCGGGCTGGCCTTCCGGAACCCAGCACTGCTGCGATGCGAGGCGGACCTGGTGGAGGTCCTGGTACGGCTGGGACGGCACCGGGAAGCCACCGAGGCGCTTTTCCGCCTGGAGAGCCGGTCCGTGGGAGTACGCTCACCCTGGCTTATGTCCGCCATTGCCCGCAGCCGGGCCATGCTGGCCGACGGCGAACAGTCCCTTCAGCTGTTCAGCCACGCCCTGGAGGGCAGGATCGCTCACGAGTCGATGCTGGAGCGGGCCCGGACGATGCTCTGCTACGCAGAGCGGCTGGGTGCGTTTGGGCGGCTGCGCGAAGCCCGGGACGGGCTGCTGCGTGCGAAAGTGATGTTCGACGAAGCCGGGGCCGATGCCTGGACCCAGCACGTGGATTCCCTGTTGCTGGACGAACGGGTGGAACCCGTCGGCGCCCCTGGCAACCCGGCCATGTTGATGCTCGCTGACCACGAACGGGCATTGGCAAAAATGGTGGCGAGAGGGATGCGGAACAAGGAAATCGCAGCCACGCTCTACGTGTCCGTCCGGACCGTGGAAGTGCGCCTCACGGCGATCTACCGCAAGCTTGGCGTCGAATCACGCGCCCAGCTGACGGCCCTGGCAGCAGGCAAGGAAGCCGCGGCCCGGGAGCCATACGTCCTGCCCGTCCTTTAGTCAGGCACCAGGCGAAGCTTGGCGAAAGCGGGCAATTGCAGGTACCCGCAGTTTCCGCACTGTTCCCTTCCCGTATCCACAGAGGCCCTGCCTTTCTCTGCCATAGCCGCCTTTCCAGGACTAATTTTGCATCAGGGACAGAGTGCAAAGCCGTCACGCCTGGAAGGGGTAATCATGGTAGAGGTATCAGTTGGCGGGTGCCCGTTGTTGGGGGCCGGCACCCGAGCCGGGGACGGCGTCGTCGTGCCTTCCCTTGCCTTTATTGGTGTGGCCGCCGGTGCACGGGCGTGAGCGAGCTCATCCTTATCGCCGCGAGCGGCCTGGCCCGTGAAGTCCTGGCGATGGTGCGCAGCAGCGGCCAGTACGACGTCGTGGGCCTGCTCGACGACGACAAGGAGATGGCGGGCGTCACCGTGGACGGCGCGCCGGTCCTGGGTACCATCGACGACGCACCGAAGTACACACACGCGTTTGTGCTTGTATGCATCGACTCCGGAAAGTCGAGGGAGGCAGTGGTGGAGCGCCTGGCAGGCATGGGCCTGCACGAGGCCCGCTATGCCACGGCAATCGATCCCTCCGTGCAGCCCCCCGAGGGGTGCAGGATCGGCCGGGGCAGCATCCTGCTGCGGAACGTCACTCTGACAGCGTCCGTCACCCTGGGGTCCCATGTGGTGGCCATGCCCTCGGTGACCTTCACGCACGATGACAACGTGGCGGACTTCGCCACGTTCGCCGCCGGCGTGTCGCTGGGCGGCGGGGTACGGATCGGGCGGGCGGCCTACCTGGGGATGAACTCCAGCGTCAGGGAACGGACATCGGTAGGGGCTTACGCCACCGTTGGCATGGGTGCCGCCGTACTCAGCAACGTGCCCGACGGCGAGACCTGGGCGGGCGTCCCGGCCCACGAAATCGACCGGGACGCCTTTGGGTTTGGGAGTGGACGGTGAGCGAATGTTGACGTTGGCCATCGTGGACGATGGATCAGCCAACCCATTGCCCGTGCGGCTGGAGAACCGCGGATCGGGAATGCCTCTCCTGGGAGGATGAGGCTTAGCTGCCGTCCGGACGCCAGTACCTCAGCCCGCCGCTGGTGGCGCCGTCGCGGCTGACGTCGACCACGGCGTACGGGAACACCCGGCGGTCCGACTGGTCAGCTCCGCGGCCGCGGACGTCCGAGCACCACGTGCCGGTGTTGATGTACCGGGTGGGGAACGTCTCCAGCGCTGACTCGAGGGCCCGGTGCGTATGGCCCGAGATGTACCAGGCCACCCCGGAACCGTGCTCCTCGAGAGTACGTGCGACCTGCCCCGCTGCCGCAGGAGCCTCCTCCACGGCTATGGTACGTCCGGCGGCCGCGAGCACCATACGGGTGGCGGCGCGCGGAAGCGCCGACACCGTCCGGAACCGGGACAGGCGCGCCAGGTCCCGAACGGCCGCCTTGTCGAGGGCGAGCCGCAGTGACTCGCCCTGCAACAGCTCGTCGTACGCCGGCTCCCGAATGCGACGTTCCGCCAACTCAGACGCCAGGCAGGAGCGGGCAACGGCCCCGGCACGGCCCAGACGGGATCTCGACGGATGGGCGTGCCAGGCGGCGAGCGGCGGAAGGTCCAGCTCGTCGGTGCCGTTGACCGCCGCCCGGAGCACCTCGGGAATCCGGTGCAGGGCGTGGTGCTGGTGCCCGTGCTCGGCCACGAGCACGTGGGGCACGTGCAGGAACCACGGATGCACCCGGACCCGCGTGGGCTCGGCGGGGGACAGCAGCGCCGACAGGCGGGCGGCAACCGAGGGCCGGGCCAGTTCCACATCATGGTTCCCGCACACGAAGTGCAGGTGCACGCCGCGCGCCGCACACGCCTCCAGCGCCCGGGACGCGTCGGGATGCCGGACGAGGATGGACTCGAGCCGGGCCAGGCTCTCGTCCTCGTCGAACCCGGCCAGCTCGAACGTGTCCCCGACAAAGACGACGTGCTGCTGCAGACCGGAGGCTGCGAGCACCTCGCGGCGCAGGAAGTCGGCCAGCACTTGGCCGGGGCGCCGGGGGTCGTCGTCGGACACACCCAGGTGCAGGTCGCTGAGGAGCCACCAGCGGGCCTCGCGGCTCACGCCAGCAGTTCCAACACACGTGGAAGGAAGAAGAGCAAGGACACTATCCACATGACGGCCACGACCCTGCGGCTCACTGTCCGGCCGAGTAACCTCGGACGTGCCGAGGGCTGCCCGCCTTGAGGTCCAACGCGTCGGACCTCAAGCCCGACGAGGGTAACGAGCAAGGCGAGGGTGACGACCAGCGCCGCCGTCGCCAGCAGTACCGACAGATCGATCATGACACTGCCTCCTGTCGTGCGCGTGCTACGCACGCGAGGATGGTGATGACGCCCATCGTGACAACACATGCCTGCCACGACCACACAGCGAGGTAAAACATCACCGTGGAAACCGCCGTGAGCGCGGCGAGGCCAAGCGCCAGGACCAGCAGCGCGCTGAGCGCGAAGTCGGTAACCGGCGTGAGTCTGGCCAGCGCCTGCCCCGGCAGCAGGATGAGGATGGCTATCGCGGCAACCGCCTGCAGCGGTGTCGGCAGCCCGACGAGCGTCACCAGCGACAGCGCGACGGCCGCGAGACCGAGCACCGCGGTGGGCCGGCTGATGCCCGCGATCATGGCTTCACCTGGTAAACGCGTGCGTCAACATTGCTGAACACGAGCTCCACGCCGTCCTGCGCGCTCAACCACGCCTCCAGCTCATCGAAGCTGCCCTCGCTGCTGACACCCCGGACCACGAGACTCGCCTCCGACGAGCGCGTGAGCAGCACGACGGCACCGGCAGGGTTGTCCCTGGCGTCTTCGTAGACGAGCGGCCCGCACGTCGGCGTCGACAAGTCGGCCTTGCACAGGAAATCGATCGTCCGGTATTTGTGTTCGAGGTATCCCTCGCTGCGCCACGGCGTCGGGGTGGACGCCGAGATCATCATCGAGCCGGGGGGCGCGAGGCGTTGCGCAGCGGCAACGGCAGCGATCTCGTTGTCGGTGAAGACGTCATACTGGGCGTTCCCGAACCTGCCTGTCACAGTCATCCCGGCCAACAGGAGGCACGTAAGCACGAGGCCTCCCGCGGCACGGGGGGAGGGGCGGGTGCTGCCGTCCGCGGGGAGCAGGACCGAGCATGCCTGCAGGGCGATGAAGGGCAGCGCGAACAGCGAGACGCGGATGAGCATCTCCCCGCCGTACAACTGCACGGGGAAGAGCAGCAGCGGGGTGACGGCGAGGAGGACCACCCGGATGTCCAGACGCCCCCTGCGCCAGTCGCGCACGGCCCCTGCCGTGGCGAGCGCCCACAGCACGAGGGTAAGAAGGACCCGGACCTGCACTACCAGCACGTGGCCGGCAGTCCCGCTCACGCGGTCGACGACGTTGGCGTCGATCGCGGCCAGCAGTCCTCCTTCCGCCAGGGGTGGGTTCCCGGCGAGGTATGCGCTGGCGGGGAAGACGAGCCAAAGCGCCAGCACGACCGCGGTAATCAGGGGCAGCCGGCTGGGCCAGACACGTCCGCTCAGGGTGAGGGCAGTGATGGTGATGAGTACCAGGAACGGCGTCAGTTGATGGCTCGCGCAGATGACCGTGATGAGCAGGAGGGTCACCGCGAGGGCGGTCAAGCGGTGCCCCGGCCGGTGGTCGGCGGGCGACCGCCCTCGCCACCACTCCGCCAGGTCGGCGCGTCCGAAGCCGAGGAACCTGGGGGTCCGCGCGGCCAACGGGCCGAGGACCAGCGCGATGACGACGAGGTACAGGAAGAAGGCGAAGGCCTGGGGAGAGAGGTAGTCCTGGTCCTGCCAGTTGCCGAGGCAGAAGATCCAGAGCACGAGCCAGCGCCGGCGCGCATCGCGCGTCAGGTAACCCGTCAGGACACTGAGGGCAGCGAGCCACAGACCCATGTTGATCACCGGTGCCCACAGGGCAACGGTCACCGGGTCAAGACCTGTCGCCTTAAGCACCGTTGCCAGGAGGGCAAAGAACCCCGGCCAGTTGAAGTAGGCATCGATGTCCGGGTTGACCCCCTCGGTGGTCGAGAGGGCGTCCGCAATGCCGAGGTGGCGGAACGCGACCTCACCCCGCGGTACGTCCGTCACGAAGGCTGCGGTGCCGAAGAGCACGAGCACCAGCACCACGACCAGCCACAACATGACCGGGCGGCGCGCCGGGCCCTCGGCATCTCCGCGCAGCGCCACGACAAAGGCGATGTTCAGGACCAGAAGCCCCACCCAGAACGGATAGGGCAGGACGGCGATAAGCCCCAGGTCGCTGTTTACGGGCAGTGCCACCGTGGACGCGGCCCAGACGACAAGCGCCAGTGACACTACGCCCGCCAGTGCGCACCCCACGTCGCGGGGCTTCCAGCCTGCCTGGATGCGCTGGGGTGCATCAATTGTGGTGGTCATCGTGACTCCTTAGTAATGCGCCGGAGAACGGCGACTAGCCGTAGGCCGACCGCAACGGCCCCAATGGAGAGCACCACCAGCCACGCAAGGGCCATGGCACCGGGGCCTGTTTCGGCGACAAACAGCGCTGAAACGCAGAGGGCGATGCCGATCGTCACGCCGACCACGATTGGCTCCGTGTAGCGGCCGAGAGCCCGGCACACGGCGTTGTAGGCCTGCAGCACCGCGTACGGCACCAGTCCGGCGGCCAACCACCGCAAAGCGTCAGCGGATGCGTCCGCGTACCGCTCGCCCAGCAGGCTAAGCAGCGGGTGAGCGAGGAGGACGAGGACGACTGCCGCCAGACCTCCGATGGCGAGCGACCAACGAAGACTCGCCCAGGTCGTCGAGACCAGGCGGTGCGGGTCGCGGACACCCTCGGAAAACTGGACGATGCCCATCAGCATCGGAGCGGAGTAGGCGGCCCAAGCCATCATCCATGCGGGATACCAGTACGCAGCGGTCTCCGGTGCCACCGTGTGGGCGAGCAGGAGCGGCAGCACCAGCCCGGGGGCGCGCTCCGTGAGGGTGAGGAGCTGGTACGGAATACCCACCGCCAACAGAGGACGGCCCCGCGCCGGGCGCAAGGACGGCCGCGGCCGGTAGCCAATCAGTTTTCGCAGCTGGACCACACCGACGACGCACGCCACCGCATTCCCGAGGGTCCAGCAGGCCATCACCACGTCGGCGGAGGCGCCGTGGGCCTGCCAGGCCACGAGCGCTGCCGCCCCGAGAGAAACCCCGCCGCCCAACGCGTACCTCAAGCTCGCGCTGGCACCGCGGCCCAACGCCACGAGTGCCTGGTCCAGCACGATCACCAGGGTGCCGGTGACGGCAGCCGCAAGGAACGTAAGCCAGAAGAGAACCGAAGCCGATGCCGTGTCCGGCGCCACAGCCGACTGCAGCACGAGGTAGCCGACGGCCAGCACGGTGCCGGCTACCCCCACGATGGCGAACGCCGCGTCCAGCACCCGTGCGGGTGGCTCTCCCCGCCCCACCGCGACGATCACCGCCGATCCGGCACCCAGCACCGCGAGCTGCGTGCAGATCATCACTGCAGCAACCGCGGCCATGGTGAGCCCAACCTCACGGTCTGACGTCGCACGCGCCGCCACAACCCAGAAGGCAAAACCCCAGCCAATCTGGGCGCCCTTGCCAACGATGAGGCCGAGGGAGCTCCGCAAGGCGGAGTGCCGCTCAGTCACGGGGTCCGGGACAGCAGTCCCGACCTCGGCACTCATGACGCGAGACCTTTCGCTAAGCCCGCATAGTTGTACCAGCAGAAGGCGAGGTAGTAACGCAGCCACCGAGGCTGGCCCGAGGCGAGGCTTAGGGCGCTGCCGCGGACTGCCGCGGCGGCGGGCAGCAGCGCCAACCTCGCACCCCGCCAGCCATGCTTGCGGATCATCCGTCCCAATCCCGTTCCGTCCATAAGGAATTGGTCGAGCGCAAAGTCGAAGTCGTCCGCGGCGAAGCGGTGTTCAACAACGACCCGCTGTGACACGCCGGTTCGCAGCCCTGACTGCCGCATCCGCCAACGCAGCTCGATGTCCTCCCCCGACTTGAACTTGTCGTCAAAGCCCACACCCAGCATCAGCTCCCGGTCGACGACCGTCGCCACGAGCCCGAACCAGTTGCGGCTGCGGCCGGTGCGGTGGTGATGTGCCAGCGCCTGCCCCCAGTAGCCGGGCCCGGCGACACTCTCCAGACCGGCCTGGAGTGCGTCGTAACCGCCTTCGACCAGTTCCGTGAGCAGGTCTGCGACCCCTGTTGGCCCGAACACGACGTCGGAATCAACGAGCAGGACCCAGCGGGTGCTGCTGTTCTGCACCCCCAGTGTTCGGGCCCACGGGAGGCCACGGCCCTCGTCACTCAGGATCCGGGCACCGGCCGCGAGGGCGATTTCGACGGTCCGGTCGGTAGAGCATCCGTCCACCAGGATGATCTCGGCGACGCCGGACTGGCGCAGGGCTTCCAGGCAGCGCGGGAGCATGAGCTCCGCGTTGCGGGCCGGAACAACCGCGGTGATCTCGGAAGGGCTTGGTCCCACTCTGTCCACCCCCTCAGATCTGCTCGTCGAGGACCGACGGCAGCAGCTCCTCGAGGTACCGGACAATATCGTCCGACGCCTCGTCCGCGCTGTACGCGGCAGGCACCTGCAGCAGGTGGCAGGGCCGTCCGTCCAGGGCTTTACTCAGCACGACCCCTTTCGCGGCGAAGTGCTCGCGCCACGGGACGACGGACGTGGCGGCCAGGCCTGTCACCACATGCTGCGAGAATCCCGCCATCTCGATGTGGAAGTTGCCGAGCATCCGGTCCACCATCCAATCGGTGGTCCGCTCGACAATCCGGGACCGGGAGCCCTCGTAGCGCTCGATGTAGATGGCCGCCGCGAGCGGGGCCGTGGTGGTCACTTCCCGGCCCGGAAACGCGGTCCCGGCATCGACCATGCGGTGCTCCGGGGACCAGCGCCGGGAGAACTCCGCGAGGCGCGGATACCGGATGACGTACGGATGCACCACCGTTGTGAGGCGGCCAACGCTCTTCGAGAGCTGCGGCGGAACGAGGGGCTTGCGGACACCTTCAAACAGGTGCGGGTAGATGGCGCGGTGGTGCGGCTTGATGAACATCGGCTTCGCGTACCCGAGCAACGTGGCGTCCTCGGAGAGGAAGGCCCAGTCATCGCCCATGAACGACCACCCCTCCCGCCGCATCAGCTTGGCGGCGGTACTCGTCTTACCGGTTCCGCCGGCGGCCGGGAGCGCGATCGCGTGCCCCTTGTACGCCATCGTTGCCGCGTGGATCATGCCCGCTCCTCGAGCCACCATGGCGGCATCCAGAACGGGAACCACGGAGGTCAACAGCTCGCCCGGACCGTGGATGCGCCACTGGTTTCCGTCCCTCACGACCTGGAGCTTCTCGGCCTGGAAGCGCACGCCAGTTTCCGTGTACGCGAGCTCGTGCTCAAGCAGACCCGCATCCGGCATTGGCTCCAGTCGGTCATCCACTGTGATGTCTGCCGGCCTTTCGGTGTCAGTAGCGAAACACGCCAACATGCTCCTCAGCTGCGGCGCTGACGGCGCCTCAGCGTCGACGCGGAGCGTGATCCGGCCATGGATGTCGAAGTGCAGTGCCTTGGAGTTGGTCTTGGTCTGCTTGTGCATTGTTGTCCCCTGTTTGTTGGTGTCTTTTAGATGGTGTTGCTGGTAGGTGGTGTCGGTTGGATGGTGTTGATGGATGGTGTCGGTCGGTGTGGACGGCGTCCGGCTAATTCGCCAGCGTGAGTACCAGCTTGGGTGTGTACGATCCACCATTGGCCTCCTTGGAGTTAAGGTCCAGGCCGTCGCTGCTGCTGGAGTCCATACCAAGTGAGAGTTCTCCGCCGAGCTCACCGTTCACAGCGGTGGCGTTCAGCGAAACGTCGTAGTTGGTGTTGATCGCTGTTGGGCCGAGCGTGCCGAGAATGCTGGTGCCGAGCGCTGGCTTGTTGTTGTAGGTGATGCCTGTCTCGGTCCAGCTGTCATTAGCAACCAGCTTGACGTTCTGCGTACCCGTGGACCCGCTCCCGGCGCTGCGCAGCTGCAACACTGCACTCTGCAACGTTCTGCCTGCATAAGCCGACAGGTTGAACTTCAAGTACGTGATCTCCTCTGTGCTGGCGTCTACGCCCAGCATGGTACTGGTGCCATTGTTCACCGTCACCGCCCCGGCCGAGACGTAGCTGTCAGCGGTGGCAGTGACCGTGACGGTCGTCGTCGTGCCGCCGCCAACCGGAGCGGCCGTGGTGAAGGTCCAGGTCCTGTCGGCCACCAAGGCGTTACCTGCAGCATCCTTCACGCCGCTGGCGCCACCCTTGAGCGTCGCCGTGTACGACGTACTCGCCGCCAAATCCGCAGTAGGATTCAACGTCGCAACGTTGCCCGCACCGCTGTACGTCGCCTGGACCGTACCCGCCGGCCCCGTCAACGTGAACGAGCTCGCCGTGACCGTCGAGGGATCAATCGTCTCAGAGAACGTGCCGGTCACATTCGACGCCAAAGCCACACCAGTCGCATTGCTAGCTGGAGATGTAGTCGTCACCGTCGGAGGCGTCGTATCGCCGCCGGACGCAGCAGGCGCCGTGGTGAAGGTCCAGGTCCTGTCGGCCGCCAAAGCGTTACCTGCAGCATCCTTCACGCCGCTGGTGCCACCCTTGAGCGTCGCCGTGTATGTCGTACTGGCTGCCAGATCCGCAGTAGGATTCAACGTCGCAACGTTGCCGGTGCTGCTATACGTCACAGCTGCCGGCACCGACGTCGTCCCCGGGCCCGTCAACGTGAACGTGCTCGATGAAACACTCGAGGCAGTCATAGCCTCCGAGAACGTCCCCGTCACATTCGTCGTCGCCGCCACAGCAGTCGCATTAGCGGCCGGCGACGTAGCCGTGACCGTAGGAGCCTGCGTATCACTAACAACAGTGCCACTGGAGCGTTCGTAGTGGTGCCAGTACCTGCTGGTGGCGTTCACATCCGCGAGCAACAGCAGGCCGCTGTTCGCCGTGCCCGTTGAATTGTTGAGGTTCTGCTTGGTCGATGTCACGTTGTGGACATACTGGTCGGCGTCCACGATGCGGGCCGTCTTCGAAGTGGTGAAGTTGATCGAGTTCAGCGGCGTGGATTTTTCGTAGATCGCACCTCCCGAACTGGTGCAGACACCGGCGTTCGTGACGCCAGTGGCACTCGTCTTCGGATAGGTAGCGAAGGTACGCAGCATCTGCGTGCTCTCGTCAATCAGGACGATCACCCGGTTCGGGCACTCCGCCACAGTCGCGATCGTGTGGGCCGACCAGGCCGATGTCGTCGCGTTCAATGCCAACAGCTGGATCAGCGGCTGCGTAGATGTCGTGTTCGACGTCTTGATGGCGGCGAAAACCCTTCCGCCCGAGGAGTCCAGCCACTTCAGGTTCATGTGGTCATCACCGCTGCGCTGCCCCGATACTGCGGGCTGCGCAGTGGTCCAGGCGTTGCTCGCTGCCCCATCGGTGTGGTAGCTCCAGTACATGCCGTCGGTGGCGTCGCCCACCTGCCGGCTCCACATCACGCCTATTTTGTTCCCGCCGAACGCGATCACAGCGGACGTGTCATCCACAGACACGCTGCTCAACGGCGCAGGATGTGCGAACGGCGTCCCCCACGTCCTGCCGTCCGTGGCAGTGACGTTCAGATAAATGCGGTTCCCCTGCTGCCACGTGGCCCACACCCGGCCAGTTGAGTCCTTGTCGATGGTCAGGGCTTCAACGCGGTGGTTGTTGATGTTGGAAGAACCCAGCAGCCTGTACGTCTTTGCAGCCGAGTCGTAGCTGTAACGCCGCATGGTCGTCGGGTAGTTCGGCTCGGCCGGCAGCCCGTCGTTAACGAACCGATAGCTCGCCACATACAAGGTCGTCCCGTCCCACAGCACGTCATGATGTGTGTTAGCCCGGGTGTCCGTCGCCACGCCCGTGTCAACCCACCTGCTCGTCGCAGCATCGAAGCGGAAGATATGGAAATCCGAACTGGCCGTGTCCCACAGGTTCCCCCACCAGCTTCCGGCGTTGAACCACAACCCGCTCGTGGCCCGCTTCGTGCCCGTCGGCGTCCCTGTCCCGGTATGCGCCGGACCCTCAATCCCAACATCACCCGTGGCAGCCGACGCCGCAGGCACCACTACAACAACACTCACCGCAAGCAGCAGCGCAGTCAGCAGTGCTGCCAGCAGTGAGTGTGGCCGTAGGTTCCGCGGCCCCCGGAGACGACGGCCAGTTCCATCGACGAAACCGCCCCCGGCTGTATCTTCGCGCGCAATCTGGTTATTCATGTTCATCCTCCCGCAAGTTCAAGCTATGAAGACCTGGCAGTGCCGTTCCACCGCGGTCAGCGGCCGGGAGCGGCTCATTCTCGCGTTCACTCACTGGACTTCCCTCCAGGCAACGTCCACGGGAGCCGTGCTTCCCGGAAGCGGCGCGACGTGGGCCAAGCGCCGTCCGCGGACATAACCTGCGGCGGTGGTGGCCAGAACCGAAACAACGGCCCCTGCCCGCCCAAGTCCTCCCCCGTCCCGGTTTTTGCTCCAGTCGTAAATTCCGGAAACAACGGCGCGTGGCAGGACGCTGCGGACATAACGGCGTTCCGGGCCAAGTGCCCGCTTGTGACCCACGACTTGGCTGACCTGCGCCTTGGAGATCCCTTCGGACCAGGACCTGGCCAGCATGTAGCGGAATGTTCCCCTGTTGGCCGGCACGTGGTGGCGTACCAGGGCTGCGGGTTCGTAGACGATGCGTGACCCCGGTGTGCCCATCCTCGAACGTATGCAAATCTCCGTCTCTTCACAGCCGAGGGGCTTTGTGCCCTGGCGTCCAAGGTCAAGGTTGAAGCCGCCTACTTGGCGGAGCACTTCAAGGCGGAAGGACATGTTCGCGCCAATGACGTTCCTGACCTCGGAGGCGACCTTGGGCAGGCCCCTGTAGCTGCAGCCGACGATCCAGTCCAGCTCCTCACCGAAGTACGAGGGACGGCCAGCTTCCCAGACTGGTTCAACACGCCCGCCCACAGCCAGTACATCCGGATCGTCATAGTAGGTGATCAGCTTTTCGAGCCAATCAGGAGCCGCTTCAGCGTCGTCATCGAGAAAGGCCACGACATCGGAGGTGCAAAGGCTTACTCCCGTGTTCCGGGCCCCGGAGAGCCCTTGGGCGCCGCTGCTCTCCACAAGCGTCACGTCGTCAACGGTAGCGATGAGGCGTTTATAGAGATCCTGGTTGTGGTCGACGACCACAAAAACCTCATGTGGGACAACCGTCTGTGCACGGACGGAGCTAATGACGTCCAGCAACCTGTCCCAGCGCGCCATCGTGTAGCAGCAAATGACCACGGAGACTGTCGGAGGTGCGATATTCGTGCCCATGTCAAAGTCCTTGAACTACGGAAAGAAGGCTTTGCGGATCAGTAGGTGTGCGCGGAAACCTGACGTTTTCGTACGCATACTTCACACGCCTGAGGGCCTCGGGACGGGCTCCGGCAGTCGGCGCTTCCCAGAGTGTGCATTCGCGTGCGAGCGTCCCCAGGACCCGCCACCCGTCACGGAACGTTTGCAGGTTGGAGGCTCCCGAGATGCGGTCGAGCTCAATGCTGGGTACCTCGGCGATACGAAGGCCGGCCTTGGCTGCCCGGACAATCAGCTCTGTCTCGATCTCGAACCCGTCGGATTCCAGCTGCAAAACCTCCAGGCATTCCTTGCGGAAGGCGATGTAGCCGTAGCAGAGGTCGGAGTAGTTGCTGTGCAGTACAGCATTGGCCATCCACGTAAACGCGCGGTTGCCGGCGCTCCTCAACCAGGTCAGGTCTTCGGATCCGCCCCCTGTGACGTATCGGGACCCTTTCACGAAGTCATAGTCGTGCTGGAGCGGGGAGACGAACCAGCCGATCTCCTGGGGATCCATGCTTCCGTCAGCGTCCAGCATGACGATGATGTCTCCCGAAGCTGCAGCGAACCCCGCCCGGAGGGCCACGCCCTTGCCCTTGCGCTTCTCGTCCACCACAACGACGTCGACGCGAAGCGCCCTGGCAACGTCGACCGTGTGATCATGGGAGCGCCCATCCACGATGACGACTTCATCCACGTACGAGGGCATGCGGCGAAGCACCCAGGGAAGATTCATCGCTTCGTTCAGGGTAGGAATAACCACGCTTACTGACGCTCTTGGTGACGAGATGGTCGGCTCGGACAAGGACATTGGAAGCTGGGTGGAAATAGACAAATGCATCACCACTTCATGACAATTACCGGTTATTAGACGACGTCGCGCTTCCAAAATGCGCGACACTAGCGCTTGTCGGTCTCGGCCTGGCCTGTAGCCCCAGCTCACTCAGCCCTTGACTTTGTCCGTGTCGTAAGAGCCTATGTTTCGCCGCAAAGGGGTGTCACGAGTAGCCTGTACTCCCTTTTCCCGGCAGGATCCGCCGCCTCTACGTAAGTAGCGGGGTTCGGGTACAGTCCGTCACTTAGGTATAGGGTTTTCGCTCAAATTAATACTTGGGCATAGGGGGTTTAGCGCGTCCCGGCAATATGGGTATAGGGGTTTCCTTGCGCATTATTTGTTTCCGGCCTAGCATTCGCATTTCAGGTATGGCCGTCGCTATTTCCGGCGTCGACGCTTGCCTGAACGCCGGCGGGGTACGTCAATTCCCATCAGAAACAGCACGAATATGGGTCAGGCCCACTGGCCTACCTATTACATACCTAGGGCCTACTGGCACCCACAGCAGAACACCCGGCCGAAAACCAGCCGGCAGACCCGCGTAGCGGTCCAAACCGGCTACGTATACCCCTAGCCGCTAAAAGCCGTGCGGAAGAACAACTCCGTGACCGTGGCCAGCCGCCACGGATCTTCCACCCCGCACAGCTCCCGGGCAGAGTGCATGGAAAGCAGCGGAACGCCGACGTCCACCGTCCTGATTCCCAAGCGCGTGGCCGTCAGTGGGCCGATGGTCGAGCCGCAGGGGATCGCGTTGTTGGACACAAACTCCTGGTACGGCACCCCGGCTTCTCCGGAAAGCCGGGCCCAAAAAGCTGCCCCGTTGGCGTCCGTGGCGTAGCGCTGGTTGGCGTTGATCTTCAGCAGTGGGCCCCCGTTAACTACAGGGTGGTTGGCGGGGTCGTGCCGCTCCGCGTAGTTGGGGTGGACAGCGTGCCCGGCGTCGGCCGAAACACAGAACGACGCCGCGAACGCTTGCCGCCGCTGGCTCGCCGTAGCGCCGAGACCGTCAGAGATGCGCACCAGCACATCCTCGAGGATGGGCCCGCAGGCCCCTGAGCGCGAGTTGGAGCCAATCTCCTCGTGATCGAAGGCCGCAAGTACGGCAATTGGCGCACCCGAAGCAGGACCATTAGAAGCCGGACCACCAACAGAAGAAGCGTGCGCAATCAGCGCCGCCAGCCCCGCATGGGTGGCCGAAAGGTTATCCAGCCGCCCCGACGCGAAAAACTCCCCGTTGCCCCCGAAAACCGCAGGTGCCTGTGTGTCTGCAATGACGACGTCGTACCCGCCGATGCGGGCAGGATCCACGGAAGCGCCGGGAACATGGGAAGCCAGCACCGCAAGCAGGTCAAAATCCCCGGAATGCCCGAGCCCCCATACCGGATTCATGTGCCGTTGCTTGTCCAGCGTCAGGCCGTCATTCACGGCACGGTCCAGGTGGATGGCCAACTGCGGGAAACGAAGCATGGGCCCTGTGGCCGTCAGGTGCTCGGTACCATCGAGCATCACCAGCCGCCCGGCGAGCTGCAGCTCCCGGTCCAGCCAGGAGTTCAGCAGCGGCCCGCCGTACACCTCCACCGCCGCCTGCAGCCAACCGTGGGCACCGATGGTGGGCTTGGGCTTGAGCTTGAAGGAGGGCGAGTCAGTGTGCGCCCCCAGGATGTTGTACCGGGTGGCGGGTCCGGCGCCTTCGGGGACCACCCAGGCGATCAGCGCGCCGTCGCGGATGATGAAGAAGGAACCGGCGCCGCCTTCCCAAGGTTCCAGCTCATCGAGCCGGACAAAACCGGCGTCCAGCAGCCGGCGGCCCGCTTCGTGCACCGCGTGAAAGCTCGACGGCGATGCACGGACGTAGGCGCCAAGGTCCCGGATGTGGTCTGCAGCGGAGGATGAAGAAGGCATGCTCCCGAGTCTAGAGGGTGACGTTAAGCCCCGCCGTGTAACCTGCCGCGGCTGATCCGGTCATGGTGGCGAGCTGGTAGATGCCGCCGTCGTTCCTGAATACGCTGTCCGACTGCAGGGTGGTGCGGCCCATGGTGCGCCTGCTGGCTTCATAGCCCGGTGTGGCATAAACGTCGTCGCAGGACGCCTTGGTGAGCGCAATCTGCGAAACGGCCAGAACCTGCCCTGCCGCCGTCGCGTTGTTCATGGACTCAAACACCTCGAAGTGGATATGCGGCCAGCGTCCGGAGTAGGCGCCGGGGAAAATCGACGTAAAGGTTGCCTGGCCGTTCGCGTCCGCTTCCTGGACGCCGCGCAGGTAGTTTTCGTTGGTTAGTTCCGGGTCGTACATCGAATACCTGCCTTCCCGGTCGCAGTGCCACGCATAGACGGCGGCACCGGCCAGCGGGACGCAGCCATTGGCGTTATCCAGCAGCGTCAGGGTGAAGGTCAGCGGCACCCCTTCGGCCCTGGCGGTCCCCGTTCCGAAGCTGGTCGCGATGTCCCGCCGCACTACTCCCGACGCTTCCAGCAGGTTCGGCCCGTTGGAGCCGTCGGCCGGAAACGGCCCGGCGGTTTCCCGCGGAATTTCCACGCCGCACTCGGCAATGGCGCGGGTCAGGGTGGGCGACGGCGACCCTACGGCAGCAGCACCGCCCGATGAAGCAGTTGCCGGGGCGGCGGACGACGCCGAAGGGCCGGCGTCGGGGGTTGGCCCGCCGGGGTTCGGCCCACCGGGGGTGCAGGCAGCCAAGGCAGCGGCGGCGCCGCCCGCGCCAAAGAACATGCCCAGGGACCGGCGGCTCATGATGGTCGACAGGTCGAATTCGAGGCCGCGATCGTGGTTCGGGTGGGGGACACGGTTGGTCATGGCACTATCCAACCCGCCTGCGCACTGCCTGCATAGGGTTCCTGTGCCAGGCACCCTCAGTAGTCGGGGTTGCTGGGAACCACCAGGCCGGTTTCGTACGCATAGACCACTGCCTGGACCCTGTCGCGGAGGTGGAGCTTGGTGAGGATGCGCCGGACGTGCGTCTTAACCGTCGCCTCGGACAGGAAGTACCGGTGGGCGATCTCCGCATTGGACAGTCCTTCGGCCATCGCCTGCAGCATTTCCGTCTCCCTGGGCGTCAGGTCGGCCAGGAGCGGATCAGGGGCAGGAGCCACCGGCGTGGGCTCGGCGGCACCGCGGACATAGGTTTCCAGCAACCGCTGGGTGATCCTGGGTGCCACCACGGCGTCGCCGCTGGCCACCACCCGTACGGCATTAATCAATTCGGACGGCGCCGCGTCCTTCAGCAGGAACGCGGACGCGCCTGCCTGGAGACCCGCGAAGGCATATTCATCCACATCAAAGGTGGTCAGGATGATGATCCTGGAGCAGGCTCCGGAGTCCGTGATGGCACGCGTCGCCTCGATGCCGTCCAACACCGGCATCCGTACGTCCATCAGCACCACATCGGGATTCAGTTCCCGGACCTGGCGGACCGCCTCGGCGCCGTTTGACGCTTCACCCAGGATCCGCAGGTCATCCTCGCCCTCAAGGATGAGCCGGAAACCCATGCGGAGCAGCGGCTGGTCATCCACCAGCAGGACGGTAATGGCCTGATTATTGGTCATGCTTTGCCTTGCAGTTCGTAGTTGCTGAGGGACCCGGAAACATCGTCGCCCGGCCAGGTAAGGACGGCGCGCACCCGCCAGCCCCGTCCGCTGCGGCCGGCCTCCACTGTGCCGGCGTAGATCCTTGCCCGCTCAGCCATTCCCGGGATTCCCTGGCCGCTGCCGTAGGAGCCGTGCCCCGGGGCAGGCGCCGCGCCCTCGTCAGGGGCGGGATGCCCCGGCACCCCCGCGCCGTCGTCGAGCACGTCGATGGTGACCGTTGATCCGGTGCGGGCGATCGAGACGTCCACCCGCCCCAGCGAATGGCCGTAGCGGAGCACGTTGGTCAGAGATTCCTGGACGATCCGGTACACGGTGAGCTGGAAAGCGGCGTCGTCGGGCAGCGCCGGACCGGCATGGGAATAGTGCAGGGGCAGGCCCGCCGTGCGGAAACCCTCCAGCAGCGTCGACAGGCCGTCCCCGGAAGCGAGCGGCAGCGGGGGCGCCGCAGATCCCGCATCATCACGGAGGACACCCAGGACCCGCCGCATGTCGGCAAGGGCCGTCCGGCCAGTCCGGGACAGTTCCCCCAGCACCTCGCCCGCGCGCGCCGGACTCTTCCGGACCACGACGGCGGCGCCGTCCGACAAACTGATCATCACCGTCAGGGAGTGGGCCACGACGTCGTGCATTTCCCTGGCGATCCGGTTGCGTTCGTTCACCGACGCGAGCCGGGCGGTGCGGGCCGCCCACGCGGCCACTTCCTGCTCGTGTTCCCGCCGCTGCCGGACGGAGATGCCAATGCCCGTGGCGATGACATTGGAGAGGGCGATGGTGGCCCCGGTGGCGATGCTGGTCAGCAGGTGGAAGTCGCCGGGGTTGACTCCGGTGTCGTGGACGAAGGAGTTCTCCATGGGCCCGACGGCGGCCAGCAGGTAAAGGAGGGCCAGCGGCGCCGTGGCCACCGCCATGGTGATGAGCGCGAAGCGGCGGGTGTGCGCCACTGCCGCGGCGTACAACGAGAACCAGAGCCCGGCCGACACGTTGGAACCCCACGGATGCAGCAGCGTCACGGCCACCTCCGCCACTGCCACAAAGGCAACGAGGCCCACCGGGTAGCGACGGCGGAGGAACAGCGCCCCGGCCACCGCCGCCAGCAGGGCGACCGCGGGCCAGTTGCCGGACCTGGTGGCGTCCGCCACCGTGGGCGTCACCAGCAGGCTGTAGCTGACGGCCACTACAGCGTCCATCACAAGCGGGTGCCTGTGCAGGTAGCGGCGGATACGCCCCCGGCGCCTGGCGGTGAGCTCGGCAAAGGACGCGTCGGCCTGTCCGGCCGGCGCGTCCTTTCCAACTGCCGTTTCTGTCATGGTCCTGGTTCTTGGTCCCCGTTTAGACGTCGCGTTTCTTCAAGACGATCATTGCCGGGATCAGGAACAACAGCACGTAGCCCAGGAAAATCAGGCCGCCGTGCCAGGGGTCGATCACGCCGTCGGTGTGGCCGATGGAGAGGAACCGTCCCCCGGCTTCGCTGGGAATGTACTGCGGAACGTACTTCCAGAATTCCCCGGGGATAAGGGTCATGAAGCCTGCGGCGATGGACAGGACGAAGAACATGGCCACCAGGACGGTGATGCCGCCGGCGGAGTTGCGCAGCAGCGTGCCCAGGGAAAGGCCGATCAGGGCAACGCCGGCAACGTAGAGGCCGCCGGTGAAGATGCTGTAAAGGACGCCGTCGGTGGACCAGTCCAGATTGAAGCCCATGCCTTGGAATACCGGCATGGCGATCAGGAAGGTTGCTGCTCCGGCGATGGTGGTGATGACGTAGGAAATGACCGCGAGGATGATCGCTTTGGCCACAAAGGCGGGAGTGCGCCGCGGTACGGCGTTCATGGTGGAACGGATCATTCCGGTGGCGTATTCGGAGGACATAAACAGCACCGCCAGTGATCCGAGGATCAGGATGCCGATCTGCAGGCCTGCGTTGGGCAGGTTGTAAAGGTCGAAGCCCGAGCCCGGGGGGAAGGACGCCTCGAGCATCTCGGGCGTCATCGTCTGTCCCTGTTCCCTGGCGCTGCGGATCATCTCGTCCAGGTAGGTGTAGCGGATCAGGACGGTCAGTGCGCCGACTCCGACGATGGCCACCAGCGTCAGCAGCAGCAGGATGCGTGTGGACATCAGCGACCAAAGCTTGATCCATTCGGACCGCAGGACCCCGCCAAAGGTTACGCCCCGCGATCCCGCAGAGGACCGCGTGGGGGCGCTACGGGTTTCAGTCATGGTGCTCATCGTCCTTACTTTCCTGCCGCTGCCGGGGCGGCCATTTCGGGTCCGCCGGTCAGGTGCGAGTGGTATTCAACTTCGTCCTTGGTGAGGTCGAAGTACGCGTCTTCAAGGGAGGACATCTGCGGAGTGAGCTCGTACAGCAAAACGCCGTGGTCCAATGCCACCTGCGCGATCCGGCGGGAATCCATTCCTGTCACTTCAAGGGTTTCAGCCTCGCCTTGGTCCACCGTGACGCCATCGCCGGCCAGGAGGGCGGACAGTCGCAGGGCAGCGCTGGTGCGGACCAGGGTCCTGGCCTGCCGGGTTCCGGCGATGATTTCCTTGACCGGTGCATCGGCAATAATCCGGCCACGGCCAATAACGATCAGGTGGTCAGCTGTCTGCGCCATCTCGCTCATCAGATGCGAGGACAGGAAGACGGTTTTGCCCTGGTTCGCGAGGTACCGGACCAGGTTGCGGACCCACAGGACACCTTCCGGGTCCAGGCCATTGACCGGCTCATCCAGGATGAGCGTCTGGGGATCCCCCAATAGCGCAGCGGCAATTCCCAGCCGCTGGCCCATGCCGAGCGAGAAACCGCCGGCTTTCTTGCGGGCTACCGCCTCCAGGCCCGTCATCTCGATGACCTCATGGACCCTGGTCTTGGGAATGCCGTGTGTGGCGGCCATAGCCAGCAAGTGGTTGTACGCGCTCCGGCTGGTGTGCACGGCCTTGGCGTCCAGCAGGGCACCCACCTCGTGCAGCGGCGCCTTGTGGTCTGCGTACGGCCGGCCGTTCACGGTGACGGAGCCCGACGTCGGCCGGTCCAGTCCCATGATCATGCGCATGGTGGTGGATTTGCCGGCCCCGTTCGGGCCCAGAAAGCCCGTAACCTGCCCTGCTTGGACGGTGAAGCTGACCCCTGCCACGGCGGTTTTTCCGCCGTAAACCTTGGTCAGGCCTTGTGCCTCAATCATTGATGGTTCCTTCGGACGGCAGCGCGTGGCTGCGGCAGATGTTTGGGGTCGCTTGGATATCCACCACGCTACCGATGCGCAGCCCTGTTTTCGCCGGTCTCAGGGATGATTCAGGGGTAAACCGGGGTAGTCCCCCTGGATGATCCGGCGTCGGCGGCATGTTCCCTCAGGGGACACAGCCGTCAGGGGACAGAGACGTCACCGAAAGGCACCGGCAGCGGAAGCCACCGTCAGGGGCGTGGGGAGTAGTAGACAAGCGCCCGGCGCCGCACCCTGTACTCAACGCTGCGGACGCAGGCCAGTGCCTCGCCATCAACGGCCAGGACCATCGGTGCTCCGCCTGCTTCGATGCGTACTTCCTTTGCCTCCGACAAGTGGGTGATGCGCGACGTGGCCACCGTGCCGGTCAGAACCGCCCACAGCAAACGCAGCCGGGCGAAAGACTCATCTGCTGTGATCATGCGGATGTCCAGAACGCCGTCGTCCATCACCGGCCGCAGCAGCGGGGCATGGTCGCGGGGGTAATACCGGCCCCGTCCCACGTAGGCAATCCACACCTTGTGCAGCCTGCCGTTCACCGTCAGGGTGGTGGGAGTGCCGGCCGCGAAGGTGCGGAACATTGCCACTACTCCTGCCGGGGGCTTTCCCAGTGCCGGCTGCAACTGTTCCCGACGTCGGACAAAGTTGGGATACAGGCCGACGCTGGACGTGTTGAGCATCGTCAGTTCCGCCTTTTCGGGTTTCGCGGCCAGGCCCCGCTCAACTGTCACGGTCCCGACATCGGCCAGGGCAGCTTCGCCTTTCGACGCCGCTGCCAGGGCTTCCTTGAGGCTCCCCGTTCCGGCGTCGCGGGCAAAGTGGTTGATGGTTCCGCCGGGCAGGACCAGCAGCGGGAGTGACCGCTCGACGGCGGCTGTGGCCGCCGCTCCCACCGTCCCGTCACC
Organism: Arthrobacter sp. Z1-9; assembly: GCF_054792695.1. NCBI lineage: Bacteria > Bacillati > Actinomycetota > Actinomycetes > Micrococcales > Micrococcaceae > Arthrobacter > Arthrobacter sp. Z1-9. The sequence continues at coordinate 4,296,262 of NZ_CP096456.1, forward strand.
GCCCCACACACCCAGGGCACGGGTCCCGGGAAGATCTGAGGTCTCGTTGATGGCGGCTACCAGGTCCTCGTCCGGCTGAATTGTCCTTATATGCGCCTTGGGGAATACCTGCTGAAGTGCGGCCGCTGTCTCTTTGGTGAAGGAGCCGCCCAGCGTGTTGACCACGATTGCCAACCCTTCGCCCTCGGGCAGTTGGGGCGCCGTGGTCCAGGTCCTGGCTGTCCTCGGAAACGGTGGGCGGAGCGGCCACCAGCGCCTGGTGACCAGGGCCGCACCCGCACCAAGCGCCGAACCAAACAGCACATCCGAGGGCCAGTGCGCTCCGGTGTGAACCCGGGAATATGCCACTCCCAGCGCCGCCGGGGCCAGCACCGCGCCCAGGGAAGGCTTAACCAGCCCTGTCCCTACCGCGAACGCTACAGCCGAGGCTGAATGACCTGACGGCATAGACGAGCTTTTCGGCTGCGGATGCACAAACCGGAACACGGGAAGGTGTTCCGGAAGCGGACGGGCACGGGGCAACAGGGTTTTGAAGATTCCGTTGGTAACGGCGGACGCCACAGCCTGTGCAATCAGACCATGAAGCGCGGCGCGGCGCGGCCTGCCCGGGATGGTGGCGAGGACGGCCGCGATGCCCATCCACAATTTGCCGTGGTTGGCAGATGCGGACAGACGGCGAAAGAACTCGTCATGGTTTCCGCCCGGCAGCTTCGATACATGCCGTACAAGGTATCTGTCCGTCCGGCTGATCCACTGCTGTCCCCGACGCCATTTCCTCTGCATGCCCTCACCCTACCGTTGCAGCCGCCGCTTCCACCGGCAGGGTGCCGCGCGCTCGGCAGGCGTTACTTGACCTTTAGCGGCCTCGCGGCGCCGGCGAGCAGGAGCGCCAGGAGGATGGGCGCAAGGATCGCCAACAGTGCGAGGTGGATGCCCGTGAGGTCGCCCAAGTACCCGAGCAGCGGGGGACCGGCCAGGAATGAGGTGTACCCGAGCGTGGACACAACAGAAACCCTTGCCGCTGCCTGCTGGGGGTCGTCGGCGGCAGCGGACATCCCCATGGGGAAGGCCAGGGCTGCCCCTACACCCCAGAGTGCCGCGCCCACAGCAGCGAGCCACATGTTGCCGGCCAGCACGAAGAGGCAAAGGCCTGCGGCTGCCGCGGCCATGCTGGCACGGAGGACGGCAACCCGGCCGTATTTGTCGATGACGCGGCCGCCGAGGAAACGCATCGCCGTCATGGCCAGGACAAAGAGGGCGAACATCAGGGCGCCTGTGGACTCGGAGGTGCCGAGACCATCAACTGAGGCCTTGGCGATCCAGTCATTGCCCGCACCTTCGGTAAGGGTGGCCCCGAGGACAACGACGCCGATGAGCAGCGTCCGGCTGTCCCGCCAGGCCGACGGCCCCTTGGCGGGCTTCGCCTCGCCCTCGGCCGGTGTCAGCGCCGCGATATGCGGAAGGAAGTAGCGCGGAGCAATCATCGTTACCACCAGCACGATGCCCACAATGACCAGCAGGTGCACCGGCAGCCCGACTCCCAGGTTCGAAAGGCCGGCTCCGATCAGCGCGCCGAGGAAGGCTCCGCCGCTGAAGGCGGCATGGAACTGGGGCATGATGGTCCGCCGGAGCTTGTGTTCGACGTCGGCTCCTTCAAGGTTCTGGGACACATCCCAGAGCCCAATGGCGATGCCAAAGAAGAACAGGGCGACAGCCGTGCCCGGAATGGAGGCGATGGAGAGGGACAGCGCAATCCCCACCCCGGCCGCCGAGGCCAGCAACCCGCCGAAGCGCACGGTGTTGGCTGTACCGATCCTGCCAACCACCCAGCCAGCCGTAGGCAGGGCAAGCAAAGAGCCGATGGCGGTGCAAAGAAGCAGGGTTCCCATCTGGCCGGAGGTTATCTGCAGGGTTTCGGTGACCGCAGGGATCCTCGCTGCCCAACTGGCGAAAACCAGGCCGTTAATTCCGAAGACAACAAAGGTGGCCGCAGCTGCTGCTTTCAGTCCGGCCTGCTGTGCCGTTCCGGTATTTATGCTCATACATTCACTACTTCCACAGAGTTGTCATCGAGTCGTCGCTGTTCTTCGGGACTGAACTGTTTGTTGGTGACCATGATGTCCACACGATCAAGGCCGCCCACAAGGGCCCGGGCAACCGCCTCCCATTTGGCTGCCGAGGCGGCGACCACAACGCGGGAGGCTGATTCGACACCCGCTCGTTTCACGGCCGCATCATCCAAGTCGTGGGCCAGGAGCCCGTCCTTGAGATCCACCGCACAGGGCGTGACAACTGCGGTATCGAAGCGCAGCGAGCGGATGTTGGATTCCGCGAGCGGGCCGCGGAAGCTCAGCTCGCCGGGGACGAGGCTTCCGCCAGGCAGAAGCAGCGCGGGGCGGGTCCCGGCGGCAGCTTCCTCACCTGCAAGGACGTTGAGCGACCGCAGGGACATCGGCATGACAGTCAGTTCCCTGCCGGCCAAGGCCCGGGCCACCTCCGTTGCAGTGCTTCCACTGTCCAGCCAGACATGCTCACGGTCCCGCAAAAGGTTCGCTACAGCGGCCGCAATGCGCTTTTTGGTGTCCTGGTCCTCCAGCTCGCGCTGGCCGTAGCCCGGAGTTTCGCCGCGGCCGATGAGGCTCCGCGCCCCGCCGTGGACGCGCCGGAGAACGCCGTTTGCTGCCAGGACTTCGAGGTCCCGACGGATGGTTGCTCCTGAAGCGTCGCAGGCAACTGTCAGTTCGTCCACCGTCACCTCGTGGCGCCGGCGCAGCATTTCGGCGATGGCGCGGTGCCGCTCGTCCGTCTTCATGATCAAATGATAACAAGTCTTGCTCATTTGATCACAGACGCTCTCGCATTTGATGCGGCTTAAGCCCTAACGCTCCCGCACCGGTGCGAGAGCGTTAGCCGTTTGAGCGCATTAAGTGAGAGAGCGTCCGGTTAGCGGGCGCGCTCCACGCGCTTCTCGTCCCACACCGGCCCGGCTGACTCGTACACTTTGCCGTCCGATCCAAACACCAGGAAGCGGTCAAACGTACGGGCGAACCAGCGGTCGTGGGTCACGGCCAGCACCGTGCCCTCGAAGTGGTCAATCGCCCGTTCCAACGCCTCCGCGGAGTGCAGGTCCAGGTTGTCCGTGGGCTCATCCAAAAGAAGCAGGGTGGCACCGCTCAACTGCAGGAGCAGGATCTGGAACCGGGCCTGCTGCCCGCCGGAAAGGGACTCGTACTTTTGCTCCGACTGCCCCGCCAGGCCATAGCCGTCCAGCGCCCCTGCTGCTGCCTCACGGCCCAGGCCGGACCGGTGTTCGTCACCGCGGTGCAGGATTTCCAGCAGGGTCTTGCCCAACAGGTCGGGCCGGACGTGCGTCTGGGCAAAGAACCCGGGGCGGATCCTGGCGCCGAGTTTCACGGTGCCCTCGTGCGGCACTTCGGCGATTTCGACGTCGGACACAGGCAGGTGCTCCCGCTCCGGATCGGTGCCGCCCGTGGCCAGCAGCCGCAGGAAGTGCGATTTGCCCGAACCGTTTGAACCCAGCACACCTACCCGGTCCCCGAACCAAACCTCGGTGGAGAACGGCTTCATCAGCCCGGTGAGTTCAAGATTCTCCGCCACGATGGCGCGCTTTGCGGTCCGCCCGCCCTTGAGGCGCATCTTCACATTCTGCTCGATGGGCAGCGCCTCGGGCGGCCCGATCTCCAGGAACTTGGCCAGGCGGGTTTGGGCTGCGTGATATCGGTTGGCCATGTCGGAGCGGAACGCGGCCTTGTTTTTGTACATGTTGACGAGTTCCTTGAGCTTGACGTGCTCCTCGTCCCACCGCTTGCGGAGTTCCTCGAAACGGGCGTTCCGGTCGGCCCGGGCGTCCACGTAGGAGCCGAACCCGCCGCCGTGGACCCAGGCGCCGGCGCCGCTGATCCCCGGCTCCAGCGTGACGATGCGCCCTGCGGCGTTGTTCAACAGTTCGCGGTCGTGGCTGATGAAGAAGACCGTCTTCTTCGATTCGTTCAGCCTGTCCTCGAGCCAGCGCTTGCCCGGCACGTCCAGGTAGTTGTCCGGCTCGTCCAGCAGCAGCAGGTCATCCGGGCCGGCAAAAAGGGCTTCCAGCACCAGCCGCTTTTGTTCACCGCCGGAAAGGCTCGACGCCGGGCGGTGCTGGGCGCGGTCAAAGGGGAGTCCCAGCGCGGCCATGCACACTTCGTCCCAGACGGTCTCGACGTCGTAGCCTCCGGCATCTCCCCAGTCGACGATGGCCTGGGCGTAGCGCATCTGGCTGGGTTCGTCGTCGTGCTCCACCATGGCCAGCTCGGCGTCGTCCACCTCGCGCGCCGCAGCTGCCAAGGCGGGCGGGGCCGCGGAGACCAGCAGGTCACGGACGGTGGAGCCATCGCGGACCTGGCCCACGAACTGGCGCATGATGCCCATGTTTCCGGAGCGGCCGATCACGCCTTCATCAGGAACCAGGTCCCCGGCGATGATCCGGAAAAGGGTTGTTTTACCAGTACCGTTTGGGCCGATCAGGGCCGTTTTGGTGCCATCCGGAACCTTGAACGTCACCCCGTTCAGCAGCTGTGTGCCGTCGGAAAGGAAGTAATCGATACCGGAAACGTCAATATGGGCCACGTATTCCATCTTCCCACGGCGCGCCCACTCGAATTTTTGTCCAGCTCTAGCCCGCGGCGGTCAGGAACTTTTGCAGCAGTGGCCCCGAGGTTGTTGCCCCCAGGCCTCCGTCCTCCACAAAGACAGCGACGGCGAGATCCCCGTGCACGGCCACAATCCAGGCGTGCGTCTTTGGTGGAGTCTCTTTGCCGAACTCGGCGGTGCCGGTCTTGGCTCCCACAGGGGCACCGGGAACGCTGGACAGGAAGCCTGCGTGCCCGGACGTCACCACGGCGCGCATCATGTCCGCCAGGGATGCCGCCTCTTCAGCAGTAATCGGGTTCTCGGACGCCCGGGATGGAGCTTCCGCAGTCGCCGTGGCGGAGGGCTGGGCAGCGGGAGCAGTGGAACCGCTGGTCGTTCCCTCGGCGGCAGCACCGGCGTCGGGATTCAACACCAGCTGCGGGGCAACCGGCGCGCCCTTGGCCACGGAGCCGGCCATCATGGCGGCGGCCAACGGCGACAGCAGTACCTTTCCCTGGCCGATCATCGAGGCGGCGTGTTCTGTTCCGGCGGCCTCGCCCGGGACGGAGCCAAGGAAAGCGGCGGCGCCGAGCGTCGGCGCCTCGACGGCGAGGCCCATCGCCATCGCGGCTGCTTCAAGCTGCCCCTGGGAGACCTTGTCACGGGCGGCGATGAATGCTGTATTGCATGAGTGGGCAAAGGCGTCACGGAGCGTCACTGAACCCAATGAGCCCGCCGGGTACCCTTCAGCGTTTTTGAAAGTCCGTCCGTCCACGGTCAAAGTCGGTGTGCACTCGACCTTCGACTCGGGGGTCAGTCCGTTGCGGAACATCGCCAGCGAATCAACCATCTTGAAGATGGAGCCGGGCGCGTACTGGCCAAGCATCGCCGTGTTGTAGCCGTTGCTACCCGGGCCGGACGCGGCCGCCAGGACGGCCCCGGTGGAAGGGCGAAGCGCCACAATGGCGGATGCGGGCTCCACACCTTCCAGCGTGCTTTCCGCCAGCGACTGCAGCGCGGGATCCAAGGTTGTTTTCAGCGGGGTTCCCGGCGTGGGCTTCACCTCAAAAAGCACCCGGCGGGGATCTGTTGCGGCGGACTGGATCTGTTCCCTCGTCAGGTCGGCGCGCTGTGCACGGATAACGACGGCGTCCGTCCCCCTGAGCTGGTCGTCGTACTGCTGCTGGAGGCCGCCGACGCCGGTGACATCACCGGGAGTCAGCTCACCGCCGGATGCTTCGATCTGCTCAGCCGTGGCCTCGCCCACCGAGCCGAGGACGGCGCGGGCAAACGTGCGGCTGGGAGCCAACGGCATCGAGGCCGGGATGGCGCGGGCTCCGGGAATCGCCGCAATCTGCTCGTTGGTGATGGTGCGGCCTTCTTCGCGCAGGGTGATCGCGGAGACAAAGGCCTCGGCGCCGGAGGCCTGTACCTGCTGGACGTAGGCGGACGGGTCTGTTCCCACGAGTGCTGCCAGCTTGGTGGCTGAATCCGCAGGATCCGCAGCACCCAGCTGGGGCTTGTCGATGCCCACATTCACCACAGGCCGGTAGGTCACCAGGGGTACGTCACCGGCGCCCAGGATGTCCGCACGCTGGGGTGACTGGGAGCCCTTCGTCAGGATTTCGCTGTCGGCCAGGTCCGGCGCCAGGGTGGCCGGATCCCAGACCGTCAGCCATTTGTCCCCGGACTTTTTGAATTTGGCCGAGACGGTGTACTTCCACTCGGCGCCGCCGAAGTTCCAGGTGTAGTTGAGCGGTGCGGACGCGTTGTCGCCGTCGAGGGCCAGTTCACCTGCTTCAACGGCCGGCTTCTGGGGATCCAGCGACGCAAAGACTTTTTTCAGCTGGTCATTGGCAGCTGCTGGGTCCTTGCCGTCAAAGGGCACCGAGCCCACATCCAATCCGGCTACCGCCGTGGCCAGCTGACCCGCAGCCGCTTCAGCTCCGCTCCTGCCGTCGTCGCAGGCAACCAGCGATGTTCCGAGAATGACGGCAGCGATGCCCAAAGAAAGTTTTGTTGATATCCCCATCGGGCCATTATCCCCGGTTTTGAGGTCCCTTGGACACGTCCTGTTCCGCGGTGCCGCGGGACGGGAGCCGGCGATCCTATGCCCCGGCCATGCCCAGGGCTGGGACGGGGAGGCCGAACATGTCCCGAAGGGCATACCTTGCGGCGTGAAAGCCGGGCATACCGGTAACGCCTGGACCTGGCGGGGTAGAGGACGAACACAGGTAGACGCCGCGCAAGGGGGTGCGCCATGGGACCGGCGATACGACCGGCCTCTGGACAAGGTTCAGCACGTCCATGGTGCCCGCGCTGAAGTCCCCGCCGACATAGTTCCGGTTGTACTTTGCCAGCCCCGCGGCGGTGATGGCCCTGGACTCCACCACAACGTCCCGGAACCCCGGCGCGAACCGTTCAAGCTGTGCGGTAATGGCTTCAGTCATGTCCCGTGTCGATCCGCTGGGGACGTGGCAGTAGGCCCACAGGGTGTGGTGTCCGGCGGGGGCACGGCCCGAATCGAAGCGTGACTGCTGGGCCACCAAAACGTAAGGGCGGTCGGGGTGCTTGCCCTTCACGACGTCGTTCTCAGCGCGTGCCACCTCGGCCCGGGTGCCGCCCAGGTGGATCGTGCCGGCGTCGGCCAATTCCGCTGCCGCCCACGGCACGGGCCCCGAGAGGATGAAATCAACTTTGCATGAGCCGTTCCCGTACCTGAACGACTCCAGCGCCCCCCGGTACCGTGCGGGAAGGACATTACCGGCCATGTTCAGCAGTCCCTGCGGGGCAACATCCAACAAGATGGTGCGGGCCGGCGGAAGGTCCTCCAGCCGGCCGATGGGTGCGTCGGTGTGGATAACACCCCCGTGCGCCGTAATGTCCTCCGCCAAAGCGGCAGCTATGGACGCTGATCCCCCTTCCGGGATGGGCCACCCTCCGGCATGGCCAAGCGCCCCCAGCATCAGACCCGCTCCGGACGCGGCAAGGGAGGGCAGATGGGATATGGCATGCGCGGCAACCCCGGCCAGCAGGGCAGGCGCATATTTCTCCTTGAACCGGGTGTTCCACAATCCGGTTCCCTGCTCCACAGTCCTCAGCCCGAACAGCCCTGCCGCCAGGGGATTGCGGGGGATGCGGAGCAGCTGGTTCTGGGTGAAGTCCATGATGTCGTCGATGCGGGACACGAGAGGTGCCATCAGTTGCCGGTACGCGGCACCGTCGCGGCCCAGCCCGTCAGCTGTCCTGTCCAGCGACCGGTAGGCGAGGGCTGCCCTGCCGCCGTCCAGCGGGGACCCGTAGGACAAATCGGGGGTTATCAGGTTCACCCGGCGGGACAGTTCGAAGGCCTTGAAGAACGGTGAGGCCACTGCCATCGGATGCACGGCGGAGCAGACGTCGTGGAAATGTCCGGGCTGCATCAATTCGCTGGTCCGGGTCCCGCCCCCGATGGTTTTGCCGGCCTCGAAGAGTTCCACGGAGAGCCCGGCCCGGGCCATCACCGCCGCGGCTGCAAGCCCGTTCGGGCCCGCGCCCACCACCGCCACGTCAGGCATTGGAACCTGCCCTCCTCGGCAGGAGGGATTGTGAACGTCCTCGGGGCTTTAACCGGAACCAGTCAGGCGCGCCGGCGAAGGGACCGCTGTGGGGATCATCAAGGTGGTGCCGGCGGATGGGGTCGTAGTCCGGGTTGTACATGTCCCAGGTCACGCGCAGCATGAGGTAGCCCACCGCAGCCATGTGTGCCGCCACGGCCAGGACGTAGTAGGGCATATCCAGGTTGTGCTGGGAAGAGCCTGCGCTGGTCACTTGTCCAAGGTACATCCACACTGCTGCCCAGTGCAGGCCTTCGATTCCCTGCCAGATCAAAAAGTCGCGCCATCTCGGCCGCGCCAGTGCAAGGAGGGGGATCAGCCACACCACGAACTGCGGCGAATACACCTTGCCGGTCAGGATGAACGCCGCCACGATCAGGAAGGCCAGTTGGGCCAGGCGGGGGCGGCGGCCGGCGGTCAGGGCAACGGCTGCAATAGCCATGCAGGACAGCAGAAAAAGGACAAGGGACAAGAGGTCGACGGCGGCCGGGCTGAGTTCCGTCCATCGCAGCCGGTTCGCCACCAGGTTGTAGGCAAACCAAGGCGAGCTGTACCCGGCGTCGCGGTCCCAACTGAACTGGAAGAAGTAGGCCCAGCCGGCAGGGTTGGCAGCGGCGAAGGGCAGGTTGACGGCCAGCCACGAGACGGCGGCCGCACCCGCCGTCACCAGCAAGGGACGGAACCGTCCGGTCCGAAGGGCCAGCAGCAGGATCGCGCCGATAACAAACAGCGGGTACAGCTTTGTGGCCGCGCCCAGTCCGATGAAGAGCCCGGCGAGCACCAGCCGTTCGCGTGAAAAGAAGTACATGCCCAGGGCAAGCAAGGCTACTGCCCATAGGTCCCAGTTGATGGTGCCGGCCAGAACGATGCCCGGGGCGAGGGCCACCATGGCGGCATCCCAGGGCCGGCGGCTGGTCATCCGGGCGGTGGCCAGGACCGTGACCACGGTGACCGCGGCCAGAAGTGCAACATTGATGTCGAAATAGGCGAGCACACGTGAGTGGGCTATCCCGGTCCCGGGGACAAGCCAGGCCGTTACCCCCGCGATCAGGGCGATCAGAACCGGGTACTCAAATTGGCTTCCGGTGCCAAGGATGGGAAACGTTCCCTCTGCCAGGCCACGGTTCCGGAAAAGCTCGGGAAAGTCCGAGTAGCAGGTGGCGTAGAACTGCGTGGGGGATTCCCAGCCATTGACGCGGCAGTACCCTTTCACGAGGATGCCCGCAAAGGCGGCCAGGACCGTGAGAAGTATCAGCACGCGTTCAACGGTGAAAATGCCGGGCGAGACGATGCCCGGGGCGGCCCTCGATCCGAGGGGACCGCCGATAACTTCGGTGAAGTTGCGCAGCAGGACGTCACTGCGGCTGGGAACCACCAGGCGGGTCCGCCCTCGGTGCTCCGGCGGCTGGGTCTCCTCCATGGCATTGAGCTTACCGCCGCTGACGGACACCATTGGAAGAGTGCCTGCGGGAGCCGCTAAAGGCCCCAACGGACAATTGCAGGGGTTTTCTTGTCCCAACCCAAGGTGCACACTTTCGCGGTTCCGAGAATAAAGTGGCGCCCCTCGGTTGGCGGCAATTCAAGCCAACGCGCTGTGAGAATCCGGGAGAAGTGCCCGTGGGCCACAATGAGGACGTTGTCCATACCCGATTCCAAGACGCGCCCAATGATCTTGTCCGCCCTGGCGGCCACTTCGTCCAGCGTCTCGCCGTTGGGCACGCCATGCGTCCAGATCAGGTAATCGGGGTTGTCTTTCCGGATCAGGTCCGAGCTGATGCCCTCATAATCGCCGTAGTTCCATTCCACGGCGAGGGGCTCATGCTGGGCGTCCGGGAAGCCGGCGAGTTCCGCCGTCCGGCGCGCCCGCCGCAAGGGGGAGGTCAGCACCAGGTCAAAATCGACAGGGTCCAGCACCTTCCGGGCCTCCACAGCCTGCTGTTCGCCTTCAACAGTGAGGGGCAGATCAGTGAGTCCGGTGTACTGCCCGCTCTTGGACCACTCAGTCTCGCCGTGGCGCAGGATCCAGAGCTGGGGCCGGGGGGCAAGGGCGGGATTGGTCACTTGGACTCCTTGAAGGAAAGGTCGACGGCGGCGGGAGACGTTCCGTCCCCAGGTTCGGCAGGTGCGGATTCCGGCTGCTCCGTCCACCAGCGGAGCAGCCTGGCTTCCGCTTCCTCGGTGGGCAGGGGCCCGTGCTCCATCCGCTCGTTGAGCAGGAACTTATAGGCGCGGCCCACCACGGGGCCAGATTTAAGGTCCAGGAGGGCCATGATCCGGGCACCGTCCAGGTCAGGGCGCACCGCATCCAGCGATTCCTGTTCCCGCAGCGCCGCGATCCGGGCCTCGAGGTCGTCATAGGCGAAGGCAAGGCGCTCGGCCTTCCGCTGGTTGCGCGTGGTGACATCCGAGCGGGTCAGCCGGTGGAGCCGTTCCAGCAGCGGCCCGGCGTCGGTCACGTACCGGCGGACCGCGGAGTCGCTCCAACCGGCGTCACCGTAGCCGTAAAAGCGCATGTGAAGCTCCACCAGGCGTGCAACGGCTTTGATGGTGTCGTTGTCGAAGCGCAGGGCCTTCATTCTCTTGGTGGTGAGCTTGGCACCCACCATGTCGTGATGCCGGAAGCTGACGGCACCGCCCGGTTCAAAACGGCGCGTAGCCGGCTTGCCGACGTCGTGCATCAATGCTGCGAAACGGAGTACAAAATCCGGCGCCGGCACGGGGCCGTCAGCGTCTGTTTCCAGTTCCGCCGCCTGTTCCAGCACCTGCAGCGAATGCTGGTAGACGTCCTTGTGCCGGTGGTGCTCATCCGATTCAAGCCGGAGGGCCGAGACTTCCGGCAGCACGAACTCGGCCAGGCCGGTTTCCACCAGCAAATCCACGCCAACGCGGGGGTGGCGGCCGCAGATGAGCTTGGTGAGTTCGTCCCGCACCCGTTCCGCGGAAATGATCGTGATCCGTTCCGCCATCCGGGTCATGGCCTGCCGGACGTCGTCGTGGACGGAGACACCCAACTGCGACGCAAACCTGGCCGCCCGCATCATCCTCAACGGATCATCCGAGAAGGACGCTTCAGGGGCTCCCGGAGTGGCCAGGAGTGAGGCGTGCAGGTCGCGTACCCCGCCGAAAGGATCCACCAGTTCCAAGGAGGGCAGTTTCAGTGCCATGGCATTGATGGTGAAGTCGCGGCGGAGCAGGTCGTCAATCAACGAGGAGCCGAACGCCACCACCGGCTTCCGGGACTCAGGGTCGTAAGCCTCGGCCCGATAGGTGGTTATCTCGATCTGGAAGCCGGCCTTGCGCATTCCGATGGTGCCAAAGGCACGCCCGATCTCCCAGAAGTTGTCCGCCCACTTCTTGATCAGGGCCACCGTCTGGTCAGGTGTGGCGTCAGTGGTGAAGTCCAGGTCCGGGGAGGTCCTGCCCAGGAAAAGGTCACGCACCGGACCGCCCACCAGCGACAGTTCGTGGCCGGCGTCCACAAAACGCTGGCCGAGCTCCAGGACCACCGGGTCCACCTGGAAATCGACGGTGTGGGATTCAGTCTTGTGATGTGGGTGCGCCATAGTTACTTAAGCTTGTCAGAAACCAGCGGCGGCGCAGGCCAAAATACTGTCAAGATCCTGCTCATTCCGTCCGGCGCCGGCAAAGCGCGTCATATCCAGTCCATGTTGGTGTCATGTTCCGGTCATCACGAACGGGCAACAGTCGTTAGAGTGGACTCCATGGCCCATCCAGTACCGAGCGCTCCAGGCAGGAGGACGAACGCACCGTTGCCGTCGGCGATCGGTGCGCACGTTGCGCCTGCCCAGCATTCGGCACCGGCTTCGTTGCCCACGGTGGAGGAAGTCTCCGCCGGCGGGGTAGTAGTGGACACCTCCGACGCCGAACTGAGGGTGGCGATCATCGCCCGCCTTAACCGCGGCGGACGCCTGGAGTGGTGCCTGCCCAAGGGCCATCCGGAAGGCAAGGAAAACAACGAGCAGGCGGCGGTCCGTGAAATTGCGGAAGAAACCGGCATTGAAGGCGATATCCTCGCGCCGCTGGGAAGCATCGATTACTGGTTCACCGTCAGCGGCCACCGCGTGCATAAGACGGTCCATCACTACCTCCTGCGGGCCACGGGCGGCGAGCTGACCATCGAAAACGATCCGGACCAGGAAGCGGTGGACGTTGCGTGGGTTCCCATCCAGGAACTCGCCCGCAAGCTGTCCTTCCCTAATGAGCGCCGCATTGCCGATCTGGCACGCGAAGTCCTGCCCGAACACCTTTAGGGCGGCATGGCCGGCGCCGGCGTTGCGGTGACCAGCGCCTGCAGGTGAGACGATGAACTCGATGTCAGCTTCCAATTTTCCTTCCGATCAGGCCGGCCGGGCCGGCGGCGCTCCTGAGGGCGTACCTGCCGACGGCGTACCCCTCGACGGTGCGCCGCAGGGTGCAGCACCCCTGGACAGCGCAACGCAGGACAGCGCCCCCGCGGAAACCGCCCACCTCACGGCACCCGCCGACGGCTCTCCCCTGGATGGCGGACCAGCGGGCGCTGAGCAGGCGAGTGAAACCAGGTCCAGCGCCATCATGGCCGCCGGAACGCTTGTTTCGCGTTTCCTGGGATTCGGTAAGACCTGGATGCTGGGCACGGCTCTCGGCCTCGGCTCCACGGTCAATGACACGTTCATCAACGCCAACAACCTGCCCAACCTGATCTTCCTGCTGGTGGCCGGCGGCGTGTTCAACGCCGTGCTCGTGCCGCAGATCATCAAGGCCAGCAAGGCTCCGGACAGGGGAGCGGACTACATCAGCCGGCTGTTGACACTGGCAGTCCTGCTCCTGCTGGGACTGACAGCTTTGGTCACCCTGGCGGCGCCCTGGGTCATCGAACTCACCACCCAGGGATACTCCCCGCAGCAGAAAGCGTTGGCCGTGGCCTTCGCCTTCTGGTGCCTGCCGCAGATTTTCTTTTACGGCCTCTATGCTCTCCTCACCCAGGTCCTCAACGCCAACGGCGCCTTTGGTCCAGCCATGTGGGCACCCATCCTTAATAACCTGGTGGCCATCGCCGGGTTGGGGATGTTCATCTGGATTTTCGGCGCCAACGAACTGAATCCGCACACCCTGGACAACTGGGGTGACACCCAGACGCTGTTTGTGGCCGGATTCTCCACCATCGGCGTGGTTTCCCAGACCGCCATCCTGATGATTCCCGTGATCCGGCTGAAACTGGGGCTCCGGCCGCGGTTCGGCTGGCGGGGGGTGGGACTGGGCCAGGCAGCCAAGCTGAGCGTCTGGACCTTGCTCACTGCCGCCGTCGGGCAGCTCGCTTTCCTGTACGTCATGCGTATTGCCACCATTCCCGGCGCCGAGCGTATCCGGCTCCAGCAGGCCGGCGACCCTGCCGCGAACATGCTGCCCGGCAACGCCGTCCTGGAAGTGGCCAGCCAGCTGTACCTGCTGCCGCACTCCATCATTGCCCTGTCCCTTGCCACGGTCCTCTTCAACCGGATGACCCGTGCGTCCCAGGACGGCAACCGCGCCGAACTGCGCGATGCCCTTTCCCACGGACTCCGAACCATGGCCGTGGCCACCGTATTCGGTGCGCTGGCCCTTTTCGCCCTTGCCGGACCGCTGGGGATGTTCTTCTCGGGGGGCCTCCGCCAGGACGGTGTGATGCTGGCGCAGACGCTGACCATCCTCGCGCTGAGCACGCCGTTCATGAGTGCCAACTTCATGATGTCCCGGGTCTTCTACGCGAACGAGGACGCCCGCACCCCCTTCTACGTCCAGCTGCTCCTGGCGGTGGTGTACGTGGCCGGGGCATTCGCCATCCAGTTCCTGCCCGTGACCCAGATCATTTACGCCATCGCCGTGCTCTATATGGTGGGCAACATCCTCTCGGTGGTTATCAGTGCCGTTTTCCTGCGGCGCCTCCTGGGGCACCTGGACGGCCCGCGGATTGCCAGCTCCTACATCCGGATGGGCTACGCGGCCCTGGGTTCCGCGATTGCAGGCGCAGGAGCGCTGTGGCTGATGGGCAGCTACAGCCCTGACGGGTTCGCCTGGCGCGACCGCCTGACCGCGCTCGTAACAGTAATCGTGGTGGGTCCCATCATGCTGGTGGCCTACTTCTTCCTGCTCAAACTGTTCCGCGTCTCTGAACTGCGCGACCTGCTCCGCCCCCTCCTGGGAAGGCTGGGGCGCGGCGTGCCGGCTGCGCCTGCCTCCGAAGACGAGGCCCCGCCGTCGGACGATTCACCTGGTGCGCCCTCGGATGACCGTCGGCGGCGCCCGGCGGAGCGGGCCACCACCTCGGTGGACACCGGCCTTATCCCACGCATCTCAGGCGAGTTCGACGCCGTCTCCTTCCGGGCCGGTCCCGTTCCGGAGCGCGAGGCAGGGCACCGTGAACAGGGCGATGGCGGCGACGGCTCCGGCGGTACCTACCTCCCCGGCGAGGATCAGCCCAGCACCGCACGCGGCGGACTGCTGCGCGACCAGATCCCGCTTCCGGGACGCCGGACCTTCCAGGGGAAGGCCGGCGAGAACCCCCATTTCAAGCCCCGGCGGCCCCCGAAAAAGTGATGCCCGCGCGGTCCGCCGCTGTCTTTGTCGACGGTGCGGGAGGCGCAATCCGCTAGGATCGAAAGGGAACAGGGGTAGTTGCATTCAAGGTTCAGCCTCCCCGGCGGCCCCTTGAACGGTGGTTGCGTCATCCATGCCGGCAATACCGGACAGTCTAGGAGGAACACGTGTCCAACCCGATCGATGTCGGATCAGTACTGGGCGGCCGCTACAAGGTCACAGCCACTGTATTGGCCTCGCACGACCACGATCTGGTGCTGGATGGTGTGGACCAGGTGCTTAACCGTCCTGTCAGCATCCTGGTTGCCGGACCAGACAACACAGAGCAGGTCGCCCAGAGCGCCCGCGAGGTTGCCACCGGTGAACGCCCCGGCACGGTCCAGGTTCTGGACCTCGGCGTGACCGAGGCCGCGACGTACCTCATCACCAACCACACGTCCGCTGCCGACCTGCTGGACCTTGTGGTGGCGTCCAACCCTCCCTATGTGGAGCCCTTCTTTACGGACACCCTCGGAAGCGAAATCTTCGGGCAGCCGCGGTCCCATGAACCGGAACCTTACGACGACGAAGATCATGTGGATGCCGGGTACATCAACTACGGCGACACGCACGCAAGCCAGGTAAACCCCTACCGCGCTGCGCCCGCAGTGCCACCGAGACCTCCCGTCCGTCCGGCGACTGCACCCGCCGGCCGTAAGCCGTCCGGTTCGTCCCCGCTGGGGGGAGCAGCTCTTGGCGGCGCAGCCGGAGCTGCAGCCGGAGCCGCTGCAGCGAACGCTTCTGCACGCCCCGCAGGCCCATCCACACGGCCCGCTGCAGAACCGGCACCTGCCAGCTTCGCCTCCAACTCAAGGAACCAGCCGGAGGCGCCCAACACTGGAAAGCCAAAGGTGTCTCTCTGGTCGGAAGATGACTACGCCAGCGCCGGAGACCAGGACCGGTACGAAGACTCCCGGGTTGACGATGAAAAGCCGGTTAAGAAAAAGTCGCCGGTGTTTGCACGCCCGGCAGCCGCGGGCGGTGCCGTCGCTCCGGCCGGCCCTTCCTACACTGAGCAGGGCGACTATGACGACGACCGGGAGGCACCGGCACGCGAACCGCGGTCCATGCGCTGGCTGGTGGGCGGGCTGCTCGCCGTCGTCCTGATTGCGGGGCTGGTTTTCACCCTGACCAACCTTGGCAGCCTCCTCTCCTCCGAGCCGCAGGCCAATCCCTCAGCTCCGCCCGCCAACACCGGCGCTCCCGCAGGCTCTGCCGCACCAACGCAGGCTCCCACCACGGCCCCGCCCGCCGTCCCGCCAGCCATCGAAAGCGTCAGCCGGCAGGGTAACTTCGATTTTGCCGCCACCTTTGACGGTGACCTGGTCAAGGCCTACGACGGTAACGCAGCCAGCTACTGGTCGGACATGGAATTCGCCTCGGAAAACTGGGGCGGTCTGGCTGCCCAGGGTGTACCGCTGGTGGTGAAGCTCGAGAACACTGCCACCGTTTCATCAGTGACCCTTTCGCAGTTGGGCGGTTCGGGTGGAAACATCACGGTCTACACGAACGACCGGCCGTCCCTGGACGGAGCAAAGGCAGTCGGGACGAGCAGCTTTACCTCAACCGATCTGAACGTGCCACTCGCGGAGCCTGTACAGGCCGAGTACGTGATCGTGTCCATTAACTCGCTTCCCCGGCTGGCTGCACCGAAGACACGCTATGGCTACGGCCTCCGGTTGGCGGAGATCAAGGTCCAGTAACCCGCTGCCTCTGCGCCGGTTCGCGACTGCCGCGGGGTTGGCTAAATCCCCGGCGGTGCTCCGGTTTGCCATGGGACGGTAATCTGGAAAGAGCGTCTCGCGGAGTTCGCTTACTGCTGTTCGCCGGCAATCAGCCGTGCCTGGGGGCGGAATATTCAGCCTGCAGTATCAGTTGTGCCATGTGGCCGGCCTCCAAAGCGGGGCGCGTCAAATAAGGAAGAGGTTCACCGTTCAGTGACCATCACAGAAAACACCACGTCAGAAGTACGTGATGTCATCATCGTCGGCTCCGGCCCGGCTGGTTACACGGCAGCTGTTTATACTGCCCGCGCCAACCTCAAGCCCCTGTTGCTGGCAGGTTCTGTCACTGCCGGCGGTGAACTGATGAACACCACCGAGGTCGAGAACTACCCGGGCTTCCCGGAAGGCATCATGGGCCCGGACCTGATGGAGAGCTTCGAGAAGCAGGCGGCACGCTTCGGCACTGAAATTCAGTTCGAGGACGTTACATCGCTACAGCTTGAAGGGCCTGTCAAGACGGTCACCATCGGCACCGGCGAAAGCTTCCACGCCAAGGCGGTAATCCTTTCCACCGGATCCGCCTACCGTGAACTGGGCCTCCCGAATGAGAAGCGACTTTCAGGGCACGGTGTGAGCTGGTGTGCAACCTGCGATGGTTTCTTTTTCAAGGATCAGGACATCGCTGTTATCGGCGGGGGAGACTCGGCCATGGAAGAGGCGCTGTTCCTCACCAAGTTTGCGAAATCGGTAACGGTTGTGCACCGCCGCGATACGCTCAAAGCCTCGAAGATCATGGCCGACCGTGCTCTGGCCCACGAAAAGATCAACTTCATCTGGAACAGCACCGTGGACGACGTCATTGGCGACCAGAAGGTCACCGGCTTGAAGTTGAAGAGCCTTGTTGACGGTTCCATTTCTGATCTTGCGGTTACGGGTGTCTTTGTCGCCATCGGCAACGACCCCCGGACCGATCTCGTCAAGGGAGTCCTGGACCTGACGCCGGAGGGAACCATCGCCGTCGAAGGCCGGAGTTCCAGGACCAGCCTGCCAGGCGTCTTCGCAGCCGGCGACGTCATCGACCCCACCTACCGGCAAGCGATCACCGCGTCCGGTTCCGGATGTGTCGCGGCGATTGACGTTGAGCACTACCTCGCAGACCTGCCCGAATAATTTCGCAAGCGCTACGAAGAGAGAGATAAAACTATGAGCAATGCAAAAGACGTAACAGACGCAAGCTTCGGTACGGACGTTTTGTCCTCGGATAAGCCGGTAATCGTGGATTTCTGGGCTGAATGGTGCGGACCCTGCCGGAAGCTCGGCCCTATCCTGGACGAGATCTCGGTGGAGTACAGCGAAAAAGTGGACGTCGTGAAGCTGAATGTGGATGACAACCCGGCGATTGCAGCAGAATACGGTATTACTTCGATTCCTGCTGTCTACCTGTTCCAGGGTGGGGAAGTGAAGAGCACTGTCATCGGCGCAAAGCCGAAGCAGTTCTTCGAGAAGGAATTCGCCGACGTCCTTTCCTAGGCCCCGTTGGTCCCGGGCTCTTGCCCGGTTAGTGCAAAGTGGTCACCGCTCGAGAGCGGTGGCCACTTTTCTTTTGTACCCCCACAACGTGAGAGGGTGCCCGCCTGGCTTACCGCGTGGTTCTTACCGCGTGGTTGTGTCGACAATTTTTCGTAAGCGGATTGGGGTCGGACCTGGGCGCCGAACGCACAGGAGCCGGTACCGTGCCCCATGTTCAGTGCTGTTTTTAGGGATGGTGCTGCCGATCCGTCATGGCCCTAACGCCTCGTTTCACGTGAAACACCCCTGCGTGCCCGACTTTAGAAGGAGCGCCACACATCGGCGCAATCCCCGGGAACCTGGAATATCGAAGAACGCAGGGGCAACTTCACGTCCGCGCCTGTGTGCCGGCGCCCAGCGCCGTCTTGCCGCCGCTGATGCCCGGAAGGGTCGTCAGCACGACTATTTTGGATGTCAATTTGCCCCCGAAGCAGTCAATATTGTGACACGAGGACGACGGGTCCCAAGTAGGCAGCTGCTGCGCTACCCGTTGTTTCACGTGAAACAGCCCGTCCTTCCTTACAGGAGGAGACATTCGGGCGCGGCGCCGTTCCTCTTGTAACACCAGTTGGAGCTACACAAGGAGGACGAGGCTCTTGCCTCAGGTAGCCGCGCATGGGCGCGTCCCTGTCACTCACCTCCCCCCATGGAGTTGGAATCGCCTGACTCCGAAGCCCTTGCGCACTCCTGCTTACGCAGATTAACCAAATGCCAATTCGTAAGGTGCCAGCGGAGATCCCTCAAGCAGGAAGGCCAAACGCATGAAAGGATTGGTCAAAACAGAAGCGATAGCGCCTATTCAGTGTAGGTGCGTGCCTCAGCATCCACCAGTTCCGAAAATTTGTGAGACCACATGCGTTGTGTCGAGTAGGTACCGGCAGCAGAAAGTTCGCCAAAAGGCAGTGCCGGTAGGAGCACCAGCGCGACACTACCTATACTGACGCGTCGTACTTACGCGAGAGCGGCCCTCTACGGCCGAGCTAACAGTCACGGACGGGCATCGGCAAATGTTCTCTTCGACGCTACCCAACACTGCAAGAGGTGCTTTCTCCCGACATCGCGCAATCTAAAACCGGTCATAACTTGAAGCAGAGCCCCACTAATCCTGTGAGGCTCCTGGGCCCGGTAGGTGTCTGGACACGGGAATCGGCGCCGCCCCGCGCCCTGGACACTGCTCATGGATCAACTACGCCGCTCTCAAACCAATCAATAGTCTATTCGATCTGGAGGGGACAGCCGCAAGCTTGTAATCGTCAGTGCCACTGTCCTGCGTTCTGCGCAACAAGTTGGCGTACCGCCCAGTCCCATCAAGCATTACCGCTTGTCCGGCCTGTTATTCCCGGCTCGTATAGCCCCACGCAAGCGTCCCTGCAGTACACCGAGACACCAGCCTCCGGCAGTCCTGCCCTTACGCCCTTCAAGTCCGATGATCTGGAGCGCGCAACGGCGCGCAGGTGCTCCTGCTGTTTCACGTGAAACAGTTCTGCGTGGAAGCGCGGGTAGGGGAGGGCGCCTTGTGTAGAACTCACGCGCTTTGGAAATGCAGCCCGATATCGCCGGCTGCGCCATCCCGCCGATTGGACGAAGGCAGCGATGAGCGCGGCAGGTTTCCAGTGTGGATAAGCGAACTGAAATCGCACTGCTGCTTCGGGCGGGATGCGGCAGGGACCACGGGGGGAGACACCCGCCGACTGTGCATAATCCCACTAGCCTGGTTCACTCTGGATAGAACCACCTCGGTCGCTCGGCCGGGGCAGTGGTTCATCAGATCGAGTCGCAGAGGGAACAACGGAATCGTGCGATCGCGCGAACCTTCGTGTCGATGAATCCACAGAGCAAGCAACGGCCGCTCAAGGTCTTTGCGGCCTTCAACGGATACCTGATTTCGAACGAATTCATCGTCACCGTTTCACGTGAAACACGTGTAGCTCGTGAGCCCTTGCAAGAACTACGGCTGTCCTCTAGGTCCTCGTTCGCGCGATAGGCGGTTTTACCGGCGGTAACTTCATGCCTCTCAACCCACGGTTCTGGAGCCGCCTTTACTCGCGCAGGCTTCAAGGCTAAAGGTTGCTAGCCTTGCCATGGCCCACTGCAGCAATCACTGATCCGCCCAGGGTCTTCAGGCATTAGCGACCTAAGATGCTAACGCTTCGGACGCTGCAGCTGCGACCCCACCCCCCCCGCGGAAAGGGACGGGACCATGGACACCACCCCCTGGCGGTGCTGTAGAAGACTGTGTTGCGTCGCGAAGGATTGAGTCGAGAGTGCCGCGTTGCGGTGGTCCCTGTGCCCTCGATACGACCCACAAGCGCCAGCACCGGGAGCGGCTAGTACTGACACCCTAGACATCAATCACTGCTTTCCGTCCTAGTTCTGGCTCCCGCTATCCCCGGGTTTTCCACAGGTGCCACGACTGGTTATCCCCACTGTTATCCACAGCCTTAGCGGCGCTCCACAGATGGTCACCTCGTACGGCCCTGCGGCCTCTCCATCCGAGGCCACTTCTTCTTGCCCGGGCCCGATAGTAGATCGCAGCTGGAGCGCAGCAATTTTTGCCTACGTGAGCGCCTTCGGCCCCGCCGCCATACCAATTTCAGTTGTTGGAGAGGAAAACGCGGGCCTACTTTGGGGAATGTTCATGGTCTGTTCTGTTTCACGTGAAACACCAGTAGCGGTGAGCGGAGCGCTCCACGTCGTTACGTGCAGACCCCGCAGTCGTGCCTACCGCCGAGATCGCGCTATCCACAATGAGCAGCCCACCTATCCACAAAGTTATCCACAGTGATATCCACTGCCAGGTCTTGCTTCCAGCGCCACATTTCTTGCCCGGCACGATGCAGTTTCCGGCTGCGCGTGACCGGTCGGCCGGAGCTCGCTATGCAAACGTATGCACCCAACCATCGACGGGCACGGGTACGTCGGCGCGATCCGAGTGCAAAGCAGAACGCGGCTTTTGCGTACCACTCTCGTGCCGGCACCTCGTCCACCTGATAAGCACCGAAGGTTCGCGCCCACGGATTCTAATGTGAAATATAAAGTTCAGGAGGCGGCTGGTGATGGAAACACAGCTACTACAGTCCTCCTCCTAGGGAAAGGCTTTGGGCTTGCACGCACGACCAGGGGATAGGCTCAAGCTACGTGGCGCCGGTCGGGGGGGCCGCTTCGAGCCTCCATGGCAAGGAGGTATTCGGTTACCGCCAGGATGGTAAGCATGCGGCGTAGTCCTAACTCGGAGTATGGGCGGTTTGGCCTTCGCGCACGCCGCAAGCCAGCGCTTAGGCGGATCATCCTGCAGTCGATCGTGGAGGGGCGAGATGTCCTCCCTGCCAGTTCTTAATCACAGGCTAGACTAGCCGACCAACTCCTCGCGCCTAGCAGCTGTTCGTAGTGCGACCGGCCTCGTTTCACGTGAAACATCCGTCGGGTCCCCTGGCTGGAGGAGGGTAGATGAAGCTGCTTCTAATTAGCATGGGAACGCAGACGTTCGGAGCCGGCAGCAAAAAATCATTCCTCTCTCTCAAACAAGATGCCCGGCTCTAGGCACAAGCATCGGACGCGCCCTATCCCGCGAGTAGAGCGACCCCACCCGGGACTACTGGGATACTGAGAGATCGACATTGAGCATCGGGACCAAGCCCAAGCTCGTTCCCGCCTGTTCTCGATAACGCTTTTCGAAAAGACAAATCAATCGTCAGGTGGGGACCGCCAAGCACAGTGGGCTCAACTAGAGGTCCTGCCGCAGAACGGCATTATTCGGGGCTGTGAAGCGACCTACAGCTGATCCTCAAGGGAACACGCATTGCGGGATGCACTGGGCATACTTCAGACTGTTGAAACCAGGATTTTCGGTGGACCGCAGGACTACGTTGCGGGACTGGAGGGCGGCGCTAGTTGAAATGCGAAGACGTGCTGCGGGGGGCTGCGGAATCCGACTCGGCACAGCTATCTGGGATCGTTCTGCGACTCGAAGTCCGGCCCATACCGCTATCCCCGTTGGGCAGACCTCCCAGTTCTTCCATTGCGCCACTAAGTCCTGCTGGTTAGCCGGTCAGAGGCAGTGCGGGCTGGCTGCGAGCATGGGTTGAATGCTCACGTCTTCAGCGCATCATTGCGCCACCGCGACGCTTGAGTGAATCCAAGAAACGCCCCTGGTTACAGACAGCCCACTGGTCATAACCGCTCCTACGGTCTGTTTCACGTGAAACAACTTCAGCAGCTGGCTGCCTTCTGGCTAGCTCGCCCCGGCAGTTCTGACCCACCTTTCCATCTCTTGGTGCGGCGGGAAACCTGACTCCTAGGAAGGACTGTGTGGCGTCGCGATTGTGTTCCTCGTAGGGCTCGTTGAAGGATTTAGGAGATGGCATTGGTTGCAGAGGGCGTGGTGCACGCACGTCCTCGGAAGACGTTGCGCATTGGTACTGGACCTCTCGTCCGCAATTGTTAGATCGCCGGCAGCCGGGCTTGTAAGTGTACACAAAGCTTTGGTGGGAACTACGGCGAGTACTCCAAATGAGCTATATCGGCGTCGGAGCAAAGGCTCAGGACATTGTTAGCCAGTGGACAGTGGTCACCGCGGGAATCAAGCACTCCTGCTCCATCTGCGCAATTTTAGATCCACGGAGTCAATGAAGAACGCCGGCAAATGGCCTCCGGGCCATGATGTTGCATAGACGGACATGATCGCCGGCATCCAGCCTCCTAGCAGAAGTTTCACGTGGAACAGCTACGGGAAGCGTCCGCACTTTTGTGTGTAAACTGCCGGTCGGCACGGTGGTCCATCCAACGCACGAACCATCACCTAGAGCGCTGGAAAGTCTATTTACGACGAGTGCTGGATAACTGAATGGGCCGGTTTGAAAACTAGACGCGAAAAAGGTGACGTCTGAATGCCCACATCTTTAGCTCCACAAACTTAGACCCGTGGATGTGCACAGCGCTGCACCTTTTATGGTGGTAGCATGACCAGACACCGGGAGGAACCCGAGGAGGGCTAACTATAGCCCGGCCCGACGTTGACTAGTTATCTGCCCCTGGTGCAAGGACGTCCATGATGCGGTTGAGATCCTCCACGCTGGCGAATTCAATGCTGACTCGGCCCTTACGAACACCCAGCGAGATCTTGACGTTGGTGTCCAAGCGATCGGAAAGCGAGGACGCAAGGTAGTCCAGCCGCTCGTGGCGTGCACCGGGACGGGGGATGTTGTTCTTCGCCGGCTTTGCCGGGTCCTGGTACATGGCCACAGCTTCCTCGGTGGCCCGCACGGACATTCCTTCAGCCACGATGCGCTGTGCCAGACGTTCCATGGCTGCCGCATCAGGAAGTGCCAGCAGGGCACGCGCATGGCCTGCAGACAGCACTCCTGCCGCCACTCGTCGCTGTACCAACGGGGGCAGCTTCAGGAGCCGCAGGGTGTTGGAGACCTGGGGGCGCGAGCGGCCGATGCGGTCAGCCAGCTGTTCGTGGGTAGTACCAAAGTCTTCGAGCAGCTGCTGATAAGCTGCGGCTTCTTCCAAGGGGTTCAGCTGGCTCCGGTGAAGGTTTTCCAGCAGCGCATCCCGCAGAAGGTCGTCATCAGTTGTATCCCGGACGATTGCCGGGATAGTTTCCATGCCGGCGGCCTGCACCGCGCGCCAGCGCCGTTCGCCCATAACGAGCTCGAACGGTTCTCCACCCTCTTCGGTTGAGTTGCGGACAACAATTGGCTGAAGGACGCCTATTTCGCGCACGGAGTGTACAAGCTCCGCCATGTCGTCTTCATCGAAGACAGCCCGCGGCTGTTTGCGGTTGGGATGAATATCAGAAACGCGGATTTCTGCGAACCGGACCCCCGGGACCGGCACCAGTTCTACGTCTGTACCCGACGCGAACGAATCGCTGGCCGCGGTGTCCAGGACTTCCGGTGCGTCGGTATTGGCGGTGTCTTCAGATGCGGAATCTTTGCGGGGCCCAGAAGCGTCCGGGGTTTTGGTGCTCCCAGCCGTCTTCCCTGCAGAGCCACTGCCTGCAGAGGCGCTGCCGGAGTTGTTAGCAGTGACCGTTGCCTCAGCGGCCCGCCGGGCGGCCGGCGGCTTGGTGGCAGCCGTCTTACGCGAAGGACCGGTAGAAGTTTTAGAAGCAGAATCCTTGGCACCCGCTGGCCTGGTGGCGGCACCACCCTGAATCGGGGCTTCGGCTGCCAGGGACGTTTCCGCTGCTGCCTCTGGTTCTACAGCTTTCCTGCGCCCCTCCGGAAAGAAGAGATCGACTGGACGTGAAACCGCTACGCCGTTCCCCGCGCCGTTTGCACCGGCGGAACTCGGAATCAGTGCGCCAAGACCGCGGCCTAAGCCCCGTCGCTTCTCGCTCATGGGTAAATCCCTCCAGTGGTAGAGCCCGGCTTTGCCAGACCCCAGTTGTTGCAGTTCTTGAAGTTTTAGCGTTCTGCTATTTCAGCAGCGGCTTCCAGGTAGGACAGGGCTCCACTGGATGAGGGGTCGTAGGTCATGACGGTTTGTTGGTAGCTCGGCGCTTCGGAGATACGGACCGAGCGCGGCACAACCGCGGACAGTACTTGCTCGGGAAAGTGCTGGCGGACTTCGGCAGCGACTTGGGCAGCAAGGTTGGTCCGGCCGTCGTACATGGTGAGCAGGATGGTGGAGACCACGAGGTCCGCATTCAGATGCTTTTGGATCATTTCGATGTTCTTGAGGAGCTGGCTCAGGCCCTCCAGTGCGTAGTACTCGCACTGGATAGGAATCAGGACTTCACTCGCTGCACAGAACGCGTTGACCGTCAACAGGCCCAGGCTCGGCGGGCAGTCGATGAAGATGTAGTCCAGGCGCTGCTCGCCCTTCTTCTCACGTGTCTTTGCGTAGACATCGATGGCCCGGCGCAGCCGCTGCTCGCGGGCCACGAGAGACACAAGCTCAATTTCCGCACCGGCGAGGTGGATGGTGGCTGGAGCGCAGATGAGGTTGTTGATATCCGGGCAAGGCGCGACCACATCAGCCAGGGGAACGTCGTTGATCAGGACGTCGTAAATGCTGTCTACATCCGCGTGGTGTTCAATGCCCAAAGCAGTGGAAGCGTTGCCCTGGGGGTCGATGTCGATGACCAGGACGTTGAGTCCGGCAGCGGCAAGGGCAGCAGCAATGTTGACCGTGGTGGTGGTCTTACCTACGCCGCCTTTCTGGTTGGAAACCGTAAAGACCCGCGTCTTCTCGGGACGCGGCAACTGCCGTCCAACAAGGCGCTCACGCCGGCGGGTTTCGTGCGCCAGTTCACGGGCGATAGGACTGGAATCATCAATCGCATCAATGATGTTGGCTCTGCCGGTAGAAGTTGTTTCACGTGAAACCGCCACGGGGGAAGTTTTAGCTACCGACCGGGGTTGATTTCCCAGCAAACCGGAGGCAGCCGAAACAGCACCAGCGAGAGAACGTGCTGACCCCAATGACACGAACGGCGGTATCCGTTGCGTGGAGGCTTCGCTACTGGTCACTGGGGCACACTCACTCTCGTTCAGCTATTTTTGCTGCCGTTGACTAGCCTAACTGCTTACCCCGGCAGACTGTGGCCGCCGGGCCTACCCTAGGCCTTCTTTTGGGACTTGTTTACAACGATGCGTACTACAGTGGTGGGTTCTTCCAGCAGTTCGTCGCCAACCGTGACCACAGAGGTCTGAACGCCCCCCAGTTTGCGGATAACCTTCGCCGC
The DNA here is from genome assembly GCF_054792695.1 of Arthrobacter sp. Z1-9. Lineage (NCBI taxonomy): Bacteria > Bacillati > Actinomycetota > Actinomycetes > Micrococcales > Micrococcaceae > Arthrobacter > Arthrobacter sp. Z1-9. The sequence continues at coordinate 4,322,088 of NZ_CP096456.1, forward strand.
CTTCTCGATTTCCTCAGCCGCACTGCGGCCCTTGATGGCAACCACTTCGCCATGGCCTCCCAGCAAGGGGATGGTGAGGCCGGCGAGGTTGGCCAGAGCCGATACAGCCCGTGCCGTCACGACGTCAGCCTCCACGTGGCCAACTGCCAGTTCAGCCCTGGTCCTCATGACCGTCACATTGTCCAGGCCCAGATCGTCGACTACCTCCTGCAGCCAGATCACCCTGCGTTCCAGCGGTTCGATCAGGGTGAGTTCCAGGTCCGGGCGCGCGATCGCGAGGCACAGGCCTGGCAGTCCGGCGCCGCTGCCGACGTCGGCAACACGGCTGCCCTGGGCAATCTCGCTTTCGATGACGGCACAGTTGAGGACGTGCCGCCCCCACAGGCGGGGGATCTCCCGCGGGCCGATAAGCCCCCGTTCAGTTCCGGAGGTGGCGAGGTGTTCCACGTAGCGCTGCGCGAGGTCCAGGCGGTCGCCAAAAATCTTCTCAGCTGCCAGGAGTTCAGCTGCCGTGATGTCAACCATGATTAGCGAATCCGCAATTCTCTAGTCTGCGGAGACAACAATATGGCGGCCGGCGCCTTCGCCCTCGGACTCGCTCACCAGTCCCAGGTCAGCGACAGCGTCGTGAACGATTTTCCGCTCGTAAGCGCTCATCGGTTCCAGGGCAACAGCCTGGCCGGTTTTCTTCACAGCGGCCGCCGCATCTTCGGCAATCTTCTGCAGGTGGCCGGTGCGTTCCTGCCGGTAGCCGTTGATGTCCAGCACCAGCCGGGAGCGGTTTTCCGTTGCAGACAGGACCGAGAGCCGGGTCAGTTCCTGCAACGCTTCCAGGACTTCGCCGTCTTCGCCCACCAGGTTGTCCAGGCTGTCGGACTCTTCCTCGGTGACGATGGAGATGTAGGTACGGCCGTTCCGGACCTCGATGTCGATGTCGCCGTCGATGTCTGCGATGTCCAGCAGTTCCTCGAGGTAATCCGCTGCAACGTCCCCTTCTTCCTCCAGCCGGCTGGTTGAGGAGGCCTTGGGGGCGGAGCTGTCCTGCGCAGCGGACTCGTCCTGATCGTCGATGATGTCTTCGGAAAGGGCGTGTTCGGTACTCTCGGCTGACATTACTTCTTCTTCCTGTTCTTGCGTTGTGGCTGAATGCGCTGTCCCTTGGCCTGGGCGACGGCTGCCGCGGCGGCAGCAGCGTCGGCATCTTCGTCCTTCTTACCAGTCAGGATCGAGAGGGCCGGCAGGCCCTTGGCGGCACGGCGCTCGGCGAGGGCCTTGGCTGCGGGGGATCCCGGCGTCGGCATGCGGCGGATCACAAAGAACTGCTGGCCCATGGTCCAGAGGTTGGTGGTGGTCCAGTAGATCAGGACACCGATGGGGAAGTTGATGCCGCCCACACCGAAGACGATGGGCAGGATGTAGAGCATCATCTTCTGCTGGCGCATGAACGGGCTGGCCATGGCTTCTTCCGACATGTTCTTGGCCATGATCTGCTTCTGCGTAATGAACTGCGAGGCAGTCATGGCAAGGATCATCACGATGGAGAGAATCCAGACAGCCGTCAGGTTTCCCTCACCGCCGTGCAGCAGGGACGCAGAAAGCGTGGCACCAAAGATGGTGGAGTCATCGAACTGAACCACCTGCTCGTGGCTCATGGCTCCGATGCCGTTGCCGGCTGCGGCGGCGCCGCTGATCCCGGAGAGCACCGTGAACAGCGCAAAGAAGAACGGCATCTGGATCAGCATGGGGAGGCACGCGGAGAACGGGTTGGTGCCGTGCTTCTTGTACATGGCCATCTGTTCCTGCGCCATGGCCTGGCGGGACAGCTGGTCAGTCTTGCCCTTGTACTTGTCCTGAAGCTTCTTCAGGTCAGGCTGGAGCAGCTGCATGCCGCGCTGGGCTTTGATCTGCTTCACGAACACAGGGATAAGGGCGGCACGGATCACCAGTACCAGGCCGATGATGGACAGAGTCCAGGTCCAGCCGGACGCCTCAGGCATGCCAATGGTGCTCAGGCCCTCATGGAAACCCACCATGATGATGGACACAAGCCACTTGAACGGAAACATGATTGTTTCAAAGAAGTCCATACTTATCCCTATTCGTCAGGCCGCCGTGCGGCCTTCTCCATCAGTCCGAGCAGCCAGGTACTTGTCCGGGTTGTTCAGCACAACAATTGTGGGGGTCTGGCTTACTGGCCATTCCCGGCGGCTGGCGGGGACATGGTCCACACCACCGGCATTCCATGGATGGCAGCGGCCGAGACGGCGGAGGGCAAGCCAGCTCCCCTTGACGGCACCATGGACGGTTATCGCTTCAAGGGCGTAGGCCGAGCATGAAGGAAAAAATCGGCAGACCTGGCCGTACAAGGGAGAAATCACCTTGCGGTAGGCCTTCAACAGAAGAATGAGGATATTGCGGGGCAGGTTCCAGAGGAACCTCCCGGCAGCGGCAGCTACAGGACGGAAAGAGGTGACGACGACGGCGGTGGCGTTACGCACGCGGTGTCCCCTCCTGTGTTGTACCGGCCGAACCGTTAGCAGCAGCCCGTAATGGGCGGCTGGCCAGCCGGGTCATGGTCGCTGCCAATGCCGCGTTGTAATCCGACAGCAACTGTTCCCAGCTTGCAGACGCGGACGCAGGAAGCGCCCGGACCACTATGGCGAACCCGGTACCGTACTCGCGCAGCGAGGCAGCACCGGCTTCTCTCAGTCTCCTCTTAACGAGGTTCCTGACCACAGCGTTCCCGACACCTTTGGAAACGATGAACCCGATCCGGCTTGGTTCGTCAGCAGCAAGGGCTGCCGTATATAACACTACGTTCCGGCGTCCATTGCGGACACCGGAACGTACAGTTGTTGAAAATTCGGTTGCAGTCCTCAAACGGTTACGGGTGGCCAGCACCTTAAACTCGCAAAGAAATGTCTACCGACGAGTCAGTATTTAGGCCGACAGTTCGGTGCGGCCCTTGCCACGACGGGCTGCCAGGATGGCGCGGCCGGCACGGGTACGCATACGAAGGCGGAAGCCGTGCTTCTTGGCTCGACGGCGGTTATTCGGCTGAAAAGTCCGCTTGCTCACGTTAGTTACTCCAGTGGATCAAAGGTGCGCCCACCCGATCAGTAAAGGGGAAGAACTGGCCGACGCTAAGTTTTGTATATGCACGCTTCCCCCGGCTGCCCAAACGCACTGCGTCTGGGAGTTCAGATGGGGCCAAAAAGCGGACACAAAGGACTTCACAACGTTAGGGCAATTTAAGCCCCTGAGTCAAACCGGAGCAGGGCACGGTCGCTATCCACAACTGTGGCCAAGGGGCCCTTTCAGCCTGTGGATGAAGTGGCTCACAGGGCCGCTTTCCGAACAACAACGGTGTAATTATCCACAAGCTACTGGCCAGCTATCTTCTAGGCTTTTGATCCCCTAGAGTGGCCCAGTAGCCGATTATCCACGTGCTGTGCATAACCCTGTGGATGAAGCTGAACCCATCCTGGTTCAAGACTTGCGGCTGCAGGCAATGCAGGCAAAGCAAGTTTTGAGGGAACCGATTGATGACAGTAGACGAAGCCAACCACGCCAATACTGTCGGAAGTTCCTGGCGGCGCGTTGTCACCCTGCTGGAGCAGGACCACCGCGTCACACCACGGCAGCGTGGCTTTGTCATCCTCGCCCAGGCCCAGGGCCTGATCGGCTCCACCTTGCTGGTTGCCGTTCCCAATGAACTAACCCGGGAAGTGCTGCAGACCCAGGTCAAGGACGCGCTGGACGATGCCCTGCACAACGTGTTCTCCGAAGACATCCGTTGTGCCATCGACGTGGACACCGATCTGGTGCCTGTCCACGAAGAGCCCGAACCCGTCGTCGAACCTTCCTTCTCGCCGGACCAGCTCATTGAGCAGAAGCCTCAGCCCATGCTGCCCAGCACGTCACACGAGTTCGGCCGGCTGAACCCCAAATACGTCTTCGACACCTTCGTGATCGGTTCCTCCAACCGCTTTGCCCATGCCGCCGCCGTCGCAGTGGCTGAAGCCCCGGCGAAGGCCTACAACCCGCTGTTCATCTACGGCGACTCGGGATTGGGAAAGACTCACCTGCTGCACGCCATCGGCCACTATGCCCGGCGGCTGTACAGCGGTATCCGCGTCCGCTACGTCAACTCGGAAGAATTCACCAACGACTTCATCAACTCCATCCGCGACGATGAGGGCGCCAGCTTCAAGACCACGTACCGCAACGTGGACGTACTGCTGATCGACGACATCCAGTTCCTGGCCGGCAAGGACCGGACGCTGGAGGAGTTCTTCCACACTTTCAACTCGCTGCACAACAACAACAAACAGGTGGTCATCACCTCGGACCAGCCGCCGAAGCTGCTCGCCGGTTTCGAAGACCGCATGAAATCCCGGTTCGAGTGGGGCCTGCTGACGGACATCCAGCCGCCGGAGCTCGAGACCCGAATTGCCATCCTGCGGAAGAAGGCCCTCAGCGAAGGCCTCTCCGCGCCGGATGACGCACTGGAGTACATCGCGTCCAAGATTTCCAGCAACATCCGTGAACTCGAAGGCGCCCTGATCAGGGTTACTGCCTTCGCCAGCCTCAACCGGCAGCCCGTGGACGTTGCCCTCGCCGAGATGGTCCTCAAGGACCTCATCACCGACGACGGCGCCCAGGAAATCACGTCGAGCCAGATCCTCACGCAGACTGCGGACTATTTCAAGCTCAGCATGGAAGAGCTTTGCAGCAAGTCGCGCACCAGGACCTTGGTCACCGCACGCCAGATCGCCATGTACCTGTGCCGGGAGCTGACGGACATGTCGCTTCCCAAGATCGGCCAGGAACTCGGCGGCCGCGACCACACCACCGTGATCCACGCGGACCGCAAGATCCGCGAACTGATGGCCGAGCGCCGTGTGATCTACAACCAGGTGACAGAGCTGACCAACCGGATCAAGCAGCAACAGCGCGATTCCTAGCGGCGCATCTATACCTTATTAACAGGTGCATGTGGATAAGCCTGTGGATACTTAAGGGGACAACCGCGGTTAATGGGCTTAAAACCCTTAAGGCGCCTGTGGATTCGAAAAATGCCGAAAAATGTTGTCCCCATCCACACCCTGTTTAAAACCTGCTCCACCCACAGTCCATGAACAGGGCTTAACCGCCGGATCACGGGGCGGGAGGCAGTTATCCACAGTTTCCACAGCAGTTATTAACACTACTAATCCCAAAAATTCGAAGTCCCTCAAATAACAAGTTCGATCTCCCGCGCCGCACCGAGGGGCCAGCGGCCCAAAGCGACCTGGCGCTGCCAGGTGGGGATGGGTTAATCGCTGGTCTTCCGGCTAAGCTGTCAGCAGCGCTCCCATCCTCGGGATTCCGCGTGGTCCGGACACCCACGGACCATGCAAGTTCAGGTACCGGGGCAACTCCTTTTGGGACTTCCTCCGGGGAGTCCCGTCGAACACCAAAGCAGCAGCAATGAAAGGCGGCACCCTTCCGTGAAGTTCAGAGTCGATCGGGACGTCCTGGCAGAAGCCGTCACCTGGACAGCCCGCTCGTTGTCTCCGCGGCCGCCCGTCCCCGTCCTTTCCGGCCTCCTTTTGAAGGCTGAAGCAGGCACGGTCAGCCTTTCGAGCTTTGATTACGAGACCTCCGCGCGCCTCGAAATCGCCGCTGACATCCGGGACGAAGGCACCATCCTGGTGTCGGGCCGCCTCCTCGCCGACATCTGCCGCAGCCTGCCCTCGGCTCCCGTCGACGTCGAGACCGATGGCAACAAAGTCACCCTGACCTGCCGCCGAAGCAGCTTCCACCTGGCCACCATGCCCGAAGCCGAGTACCCGCCGCTTCCGGCGCTGCCCGCCGTCAGCGGAACCGTCCCGGGCGACTCGTTTGCCCAGGCCGTTTCCCAGGTGATCATTGCCGCCAGCAAGGATGACACCCTGCCCATCCTCACTGGCGTTCGGATGGAGATCGAGGATGACCTCATCACGCTCCTCGCCACGGACCGCTACCGCCTGGCCATGCGCGAGGTTCCGTGGAAGCCGGTCACTCCCGGAATCTCAACCAGCGCGCTGGTCAAGGCAAAAACACTTAACGAAGTAGCCAAGACCCTGGGCAACAGCGGCGACATCCACCTAGCCCTTTCAGATGATGACAGCCGCCTGATCGGCTTTGAAAGCGGCGGCCGCACCACCACGTCGTTGCTGGTGGACGGTGATTACCCGAAAATCCGTTCGCTCTTCCCGGATTCAACCCCGATCCACGCAACGGTGCAGACGCAGGAACTTGTTGAGGCAGTACGCCGCGTGTCACTGGTGGCAGAACGCAACACACCTGTCCGCCTTGCCTTCACCCAGGGCCTGTTGAACCTTGACGCAGGCACCGGCGAAGATGCCCAGGCGTCGGAAGAGCTGGAAGCCCAGCTCTCCGGTGACGACATCACGGTAGCCTTCAACCCCCACTACCTGGTGGAAGGCCTGAGCGTCATCGAAACCAAGTTCGTCCGGTTCTCCTTCACCACGGCACCGAAACCTGCCATGATCACCGCCCAGGCTGATGCGGACGGCGAGGACCAGGATGACTACCGTTACCTCGTGATGCCGGTCCGCCTCCCCAACTGAGTCGCGGCAAGTGTCGTTTTGACCGCCCAAAACGACACATAGAGCTACCCAGTTGGGCAAGCCAGAGAATTTCCCACCCCCAGCGCAGAAAGAGGTTCCACCATGCACATTGGACTGATCGGCCTTGGCAAAATGGGATTCAACATGCGCGAACGCCTGCGCAAGGGCGGTGTGGACGTTACCGGGTATGACCGCAACCCGGACGTCACAGACGCAGGCTCCATCGATGAACTCCTCGCCGCTATTCCAAGTCCGCGGCTGATTTGGGTGATGGTTCCCGCCGGTGACATCACGGACGCCGTCATCAGGGAGCTCAGCGAAAAGCTTGACGAGGGCGACCTCGTCATCGACGGCGGCAACTCCCGCTTCACTGAAGACCAGAAGCATGGGGAACTCCTGGCCAAAAAGGGGATCCGCTTCGCGGACTGTGGTGTGTCCGGCGGCGTATGGGGCCTGCAGAACGGTTACGGACTGATGGCCGGCGGCGATGCAGCCGACATCGAACGGGCACTTCCGGTGTTTGATGCCCTGCGCCCCGAAGGCGAACGCGAGGACAGCTTTGTCCATGTGGGCGGAATTGGCGCGGGCCACTACGCCAAGATGGTGCACAACGGCATCGAGTACGGCCTGATGCAGGCCTACGCCGAGGGGTACCAGCTGCTCGCCTCCAAGGACATCATCACTGATCTGCCAGGCACTTTCCGGGCCTGGCAAAAGGGCACAGTGGTCCGCTCCTGGCTGCTGGATCTGTTGGTCAAGGCCCTTGACGAGGACCCTGGCCTGCAGAACATCGACGACTACGTCGAGGACTCAGGTGAAGGCAGGTGGACAGTGGAAGAAGCCATCGCCAACGCCATTCCCGCGCCGGCCATCACGGCCGCGCTCTTCGCGCGCTTCGAGTCCCGCGAGGACAGTTCCCCGGCCATGAAAATGGTGTCAGCACTGCGCCACCAGTTCGGCGGACACGCAACCCGTCCCGCCAAGTAGCTTCCACCGGGAACCCGAGAGGTTCCCAGAATTGCCGAAAACCGCGTGTACCTAGAACACCTTTCCCTGACTGACTTCCGCAGTTACGCGCAGGTCGACCTTGCCCTGGGCCCGGGTGTCACTGTCCTGGTGGGCTACAACGGCATCGGCAAGACCAACCTCATGGAGGCCATCGGTTACCTGGCCACCATGAGCTCCCACCGCGTCAGCTCCGACGGACCGCTACTGCGCTTCGGAACTGACCGCGCGCTGGTCCGGGCCAGGCTGGTCCGCGCCGGGCAAACCACCGTCCTGGAACTGGAAATCAACGCGGGGCGCGCGAACCGCGGACGCATCAACCGCAGTAACCCGGTGCGGGCCCGCGATCTGCTGGGCATCTGCCAGACAGTGCTCTTTGCCCCCGAAGACCTGGCACTGGTCAAGGGCGACCCCTCAAACCGGCGCCGTTTCCTGGATGAGCTGCTCGCCAGCCTCATTCCGCACCACGCGGCCACGCGCAGCGACTATGACCGGGTGCTGAAACAACGCAACGCCCTGCTGAAGTCCGCCCGGGCCGGGAAGTTCACCTCCGCCCACGAGGCAACGCTGGATGTGTGGGACCAGCACATGGCCAAGGCCGGCGCCGGGTTGCTGTACGCGCGGCTGGAACTGGTGGAACGCCTCCGCCCGCACCTGGCGCGGGCCTACGCTGAGCTGACGGACGGGTCCAAGCCTGCTGACGCCGTCTACCGTTCCAGCCTTCAGGACCAGATGGACGACGACGGCGCCCCCGTGGCGCACGCTGCCGGCACCAACGCCGGAGGTACTCCGGCAGAACGCGAAGACCTGCGCCAGCTGACTGTGGAGCAGTTGACCGAACGGTACGTGCGCGCTTTCGCCGATGCGCGCAAAAAAGAACTGGAACGGGGCATTTCGCTGGTGGGCCCGCACCGCGATGAACTGGAACTGGTCCTGGGCCAGGCACCAGCCAAGGGATATGCCTCCCACGGAGAAACGTGGTCCATGTGCCTCGCGCTGCGGCTCGCTTCGTACTATGTGATGCTGGACGATTCCCGGACCGGAGGCTCAGCCCCCATCCTGATCCTCGACGACGTTTTTGCCGAGCTGGACGTCCTGCGCCGGCGTAAACTGGCGGCAATAGTCTCCGGCGCGGAACAGGTCCTGGTGACCGCCGCCGTCGACGCCGATATACCGGAAGAGTTGTCCGGGCGGCGGGTGAAGGTCATCGCGGGAGGTATCGATGAATAGGGACGACGAAAGCGCCGGCGGCAAAGCGCCGGGCCGCGACGCGGACGGCCGCACCCCGGACAACATCGACGCACCCCAGGCCGCACTGAACAGAATGCGGGAGGCCGCTGCAGCACGGGGCGAAATCCGCCGGGCCGCACCGCGCCCCGGATCCCAAAAGGCAAAAAAGGGCATCCGTGACACCCGCGGTTTCAGCCAGTTCCACGCCACCGGCCGCGATCCCCTCGGCCTCGGCAAAGTAGTGGGCCGCCTGGTGGCCGAACGCGGCTGGACCTCACCGGTTGCTGTCGGTTCCGTCATGGCAGAGTGGGCCACGCTGGTGGGACCGGAAATCTCCGCCCACTGCACGCCCGAAAGCTTCACCGGCACCACCTTGCACGTCCGGTGCGATTCAACCGCCTGGGCCACCCAGTTGCGGCTCCTCAGCATGAGCCTGCTGGAGAAGTTCCGGGTGGAGCTCGGCGATGGCGTGGTCACCAGCATCCAGGTCCTGGGCCCCTCGGCGCCCAGCTGGCGCAAGGGCGGCAGGTCCGTCAACGGCCGGGGACCCCGGGACACCTACGGATAGTCCGCCGTCGGACTCTTGAAAATCCCCTGATTGGCGTGTAGCGCCCTGGAAGGGCCGGAGGGTGTATAGGCACCCGGAGACCGGACCGTTGGAGCGCCCAAGGCACGGTCTACGGCCTGTAAAGGGCACATCGACTGCCATCCACGCCCCTGGAATGCGGGGATACAGCCCGTTTCGCGGTAGAATCGTTGGAGATAACTGGGCGCGGGTTAAACGTTGACTGAGTCCGTTTTCCGCACGCTTTCAGCACGCGGACTTCGGATTCCGCCATCAGCTAGTAACCGGCGCTATAAGTTTGTGCCTGTTGGCAGATGACTTTCCTGATGGAACTGGGGAAAGAATCAGCCGGCCATCATCGAGAACAGAGGAGTCGACAGCACCTGTGGCTAACGACAATACAGATATTCTGGCAGCTGAGCCCGCAGTCGAGGATGCCCGCACGCCTGACACCCCGGGGGAAGCTGCCACTCCACGTGAGTACGGCGCCAGCGACATCACCGTGCTTGAAGGCCTTGAGGCAGTGCGGAAGCGCCCGGGCATGTACATCGGCTCCACCGGGCCCCGCGGACTCCACCACCTTGTCTACGAAGTGGTGGACAACTCCGTGGACGAGGCCCTGGCCGGCTACTGCACCCATATCGAAGTAGTGCTCCAGGCCGACGGCGGCGTGAAAGTCGTGGACGACGGCCGCGGCATTCCGGTGGACATGCATCCTACCGAACACAAACCAACGGTCGAAGTGGTCATGACCATCCTGCACGCCGGCGGCAAGTTCGGCGGCGGTGGCTATGCCGTATCCGGCGGCCTGCACGGTGTGGGTATCTCCGTTGTTAACGCCCTTTCCAGCAGGGTGGACACCGAGGTCCGCCGCCAGGGCCACGTCTGGCGGATGTCCTTTGCCGACGGCGGCAAGCCGCAGGGCAGCCTGGTGAAGGGTGAGGAAACCGACCGTACGGGAACCACCCAGACGTTCTACCCGGACGCCGAGATCTTCGAGAGCACGGAATTTGATTTCGAGACGCTGCGCGCCCGCTTCCAGCAGATGGCATTCCTGAACAAGGGCCTGCGCATCACGCTGACTGACGAGCGCACCTCGGCCAGCGACAACGAAGCGGACGCCGACCTGGACCTTGATGCTGTTGTTACCGAAGGCGAAGTAAGCGCCGAGCACCGCACCGTGGTTTACCAGTACGACGAAGGCCTCCTGGACTACGTGAAGCACCTGAACTCCGGCAAGAAGGTGGAAGTTGTCCATGAGGACGTCATCGCCTTCGAGACCGAGGACAAGGACCGACGGATAGCCCTGGAAATGGCGATGCAGTGGACCAATGCCTACTCCGAAAGCGTCCACACCTACGCCAACACCATCAACACCCATGAGGGCGGCACGCACGAAGAGGGTTTCCGCGCGGCCATGACCTCCCTGATCAACCGCTATGCGCGCGAAAAGGGGATTATCAAGGAAAAGGACGACAACCTCACCGGTGATGACATCCGTGAGGGCCTCACCGCCGTCATTTCCGTCAAGCTCGCCGAGCCGCAGTTTGAAGGCCAGACCAAAACCAAGCTCGGCAACTCGGAGGTCAAGGGCTTCGTCCAGCGCGTTGTCACCGACGGACTCGGCGATTGGCTGGAGCGCAACCCCGGTCCTGCCAGGGATGTGATCCGGAAGGCCATTTCGGCGGCACAGGCACGTATGGCGGCCCGGAAAGCCAGGGACAACGCGCGCCGCAAGAGCCCGCTCGAATCGTTCGGCATGCCGGGCAAACTGTCCGACTGCTCCTCCAAAGACCCGGAGAAGTGCGAGGTCTACATTGTGGAGGGTGACTCCGCAGGCGGCTCCGCAAAGCGTGGCCGGAACCCCGAAACCCAGGCGATCCTTCCACTGCGCGGCAAGATCCTGAACGTGGAGCGCGCCCGCCTGGACAAGGCACTGGGCAACGCAGAGGTCCAGTCCATGATCACCGCGTTCGGCACGGGCATCGGCGAGGACTTCGATCTCTCCAAGCTGCGGTACCACAAGATCGTCCTGATGGCCGATGCCGATGTTGACGGCCAGCACATCACCACCCTGCTGATGACCCTGCTGTTCCGCTACATGCGCCCGCTGATCGAAAACGGCTACGTCTACCTGGCCCAGCCGCCGCTCTACCGGATCAAGTGGTCCAACGCGGCTCACGACTACGTCTACAGCGACAGGGAGCGCGACGCGAAGCTGGTTGCTGGTCAGGCAGCCGGACGCCGCATCCCGAAAGACAACGGCATCCAGCGCTACAAGGGCCTTGGCGAGATGGACTACACCGAGTTGTGGGACACCACCATGGACCCGGACCACCGCACGCTGCTGCAGGTCACCATGGATGACGCCCTCGCCGCCGACCAGATCTTCTCTGTGCTGATGGGCGAGGACGTGGAATCACGCCGTAACTTCATACAGCAGAACGCCAAGGACGTCAGGTTCCTGGATATCTAGCGCACCCGCGCTGCATATTCCATAACTGACATATACCTGAAACGGAAATAGAAAATGACCGACGAAACACCCGAGAACCCGGCCCCCGAGGCCGGGAACCCGGACACCGTTCTTGAAGGCGATGTGCTGATTGACCGCGTGGAGCAGGTGGACCTGCAGACGGAAATGCAGCGGTCCTACCTGGACTACGCCATGGCCGTCATCGTGGGCCGCGCCCTCCCGGACGTCCGCGACGGGCTGAAGCCGGTCCACCGCCGCGTGCTTTACGCCATGTTCGACGGCGGTTACCGCCCGGAGCGCTCCTTCAACAAGTGCGCGCGCGTGGTGGGCGAGGTCATGGGCCAGTACCATCCCCACGGCGACACCGCGATCTACGATGCCCTGGTCCGCCTCATCCAGGACTGGACCATGCGCTACCCGCTGGCCCTCGGCCAGGGCAACTTCGGGTCACCGGGCAATGACGGTGCTGCGGCGCCCCGTTACACCGAGACGAAGATGGCGCCGCTTGCCATGGAGATGGTCCGCGATATCGACGAGGAAACCGTCGATTTCCAGGACAACTACGACGGCAAGAACCAGGAACCCACCATCCTGCCGGCCCGGTTCCCCAACCTGCTGGTCAACGGATCCTCGGGCATCGCCGTCGGCATGGCCACCAACATTCCGCCGCACAACCTCCGTGAAGTAGCGGAGGGCGTGCAGTGGTACCTGGCCAACCCGGGAGCCAGCCGCGAAGAGCTGCTGGAAGAGCTCCTGCTGCGGGTCAAGGGCCCGGATTTCCCCACCGGCGCCACCATCCTTGGCCACAAGGGCATCGAGGATGCCTACCGGACCGGCCGCGGTTCCGTCACCATGCGGGCGGTGGTAAACGTGGAGGAGCTGCAGGGACGCACCTGCCTTGTGGTCACCGAGCTGCCGTACCAGGCGAACCCGGACAACCTTGCCATCAAGATCGCGGAACTGGTGAAGGACGGCAAGATCCAGGGCATTGCCGACTTGCGTGATGAAACGTCCGGCCGGACCGGCCAGCGGCTGGTCATCGTCCTGAAGCGCGATGCCGTGCCGAAGGTGGTGCTGAACAACCTCTACAAGCACACCGAACTGCAGAGCAACTTCTCTGCCAACATGCTGGCCATTGTTGACGGCGTGCCCCGGACCCTGAGCCTGGATGCCTTCATCAGGCACTGGGTAACCCACCAGATGGATGTCATTGCCCGGCGAACCCGGTACCGGTTGCGCAAGGCCGAGGAGGAAGCCCACATCCTGCGGGCGCTCCTGAAGGCACTGGACATGCTCGATGAGGTCATCGCCCTCATCCGCGCTTCCAACACCACCGAAGCAGCCCGCGACGGCCTGATGGAACTGCTGGACATCGACGAACTGCAGGCACGGGCCATCCTGGACATGCAGCTGCGCCGCCTGGCCGCGTTGGAACGCCAAAAGATCCAGGACCGGCATTCAGAGCTCGAAGCGCTGATCGCGGAGTACAACGAGATCCTTGGCTCCGAGCAGCGTCAGCGCGAGATCATCAGCACCGAGCTTGGCGAGATCGTGGCGAAGCACGGCGATGACCGGCGAACCAAGATCCTCATGGGCTACGACGGCGACATGTCCATGGAAGACCTCATCCCTGAAGAGGAGATGGTTGTTACCATCACCCGCGGCGGATACGTCAAGCGCACCCGGAGCGACAACTACCGGTCCCAGCAGCGCGGCGGCAAGGGCATCAAGGGTGCCCAGCTTCGCGGTGATGACGTGGTGGAGCACTTCTTCGTCACCACCACCCACCACTGGCTGCTGTTCTTCACCAACCTCGGCCGCGTGTACCGGGCCAAGGCGTACGAGCTGATGGAAGCCGGCCGCGACGCCAAGGGC